>NZ_JBSSFK010000001.1:0-4782822 GCF_054062615.1 Arthrobacter sp. TE12232 | reverse complement strand
GGCGGCGGCTCGGACCTGATCTTCCCGCACCACGAAATGGGTGCCGGCCACGCCTACTCGCTGGCGGGTGTTCCGCTGGCCCGCCACTTCGCGCACGCCGGCATGGTGGGCCTGGACGGCGAGAAGATGAGCAAGTCCAAGGGCAACCTGGTCCTGGTGTCCCGGCTCCGCGCTGACGGTGAGGAGCCGGCTGCGATCCGCCTGGCGATCCTGGCCCACCACTACCGCACGGACTGGTCCTGGACCGAAGCCGGGTTCGCGGAGGCCAAGGACCGGCTCCGCACCTGGCGCGAAGCCCTCGCGGTGGCTCCGCACGGCTCCGCCGCGTCCCTCCTCGGGCGGCTGCGGACCGAGCTCGCCAACGATCTCAACGCGCCCGGCGCCCTGGCCGCCATCGACGCCTGGGCCCAGGCCGCGCTGGCCACCCCGGGAACCGCGTCAGCCACGGACGCCGCACTGGTGGGCGATGCCGTGAACGCCCTGCTCGGCGTCGAACTCTAGGAGCCGACAGCCGCGGCCTGGCCGTTAGGGTTTGTCCTTGTTGCGGCGCTTGAGGTAGCGCTCAAATTCACGGGCGATAGATTCGCCGCTGGCCTCCGGGAGGTCAGCGGTGTCCTTGGCCTCCTCCAGCTGGCGCACATAGGCCGCAATCTCGGGATCCTCGGTGGCGAGCTCGTCCACGCCGCGCTCCCACGCGTCGGCCTCTTCCACGAGTTCCTGTGTGTCCAGGGGGACCTGCAGGAGCTCTTCGATCCGGTTCAGGATGGCCAGCTGCGCTTTGGGCGACGGCGCCTGGGCCACATAGTGCGGCACGGCCGCCCAGAGCGAGACCGTCGGCAGTCCGGCAAGCAGCGCCACCTCGCCGAGCACGCCCACGATTCCCACCGGGCCCTCGTATTGTGACGCTTCAAAGTCCATCCGCTCCCGCAGGGCGTTGTCGTCGGTGGACGTGCTGACCGGAATCGGCCGGCTGTGCGGCACATCGGCCAGCAGGGCACCGACCAGAATGACGTAGTCCACGTGCAGGGCTTCGGCATGCACCAGCAACTCGGCGGTGTAGGCGCGCCACTTATAGGACGGCTCTGTGCCCTGGACGAAGATCACGTCCACATTCGAGTCGGGGACACTTGCCTTGAAGATCCGGGTGGACGGCCACTTGATCTTCCGCTCGCCGGACGCCGTCCGGCGAATCGTAGGCCTGGTGAACTGGAAGTCGTAGTACTCGTCGGCGTCGATCGACCCGACCTTTTTGCCGCCCCAGAGTTTGTTCAGGTAGCGCAGGGCGTCGCTGGCGGCCTCCCCGGCGTCATTCCAGCCTTCAAAGGCGGCCAGCATGACCGTGATGCGCCGGCCCTCGGGGACGGGCTGCAGCAGCCGCTCCGGCTCGGAGACGGCGCCTGGTTCGGTGGGGTCTGCCTCGAAGCTGTTCATGCCATCACCCTACGTCCAAGTCGCTTCCCCGTGCAGGCATTGAAGCGCCGCGAAGAGGCAAAAAACTGCACGGAGACTGCGGCCCGCCGGCCAAAATTCGCCGTAGGCGTAGCGCGGGCGCCCCGCATCCGGCTTCCCCGTAGACTGGAAGGCATGCGATCCTCAGCTTCCCGGCCCCTCCTTAAAGCAGCGCTATGGGACATGGATGGCACCATTGTCGACACCGAGCCCTACTGGATAGAAGCCGAACGCACCCTCGTTGAAGCGCACGGCGGACAGTGGTCCCATGACCAGGCCATGCAGCTCGTGGGACAGTCCCTGGTGTTTTCCGCCGGCCTGCTGCAGGAGGCCGGCGTAACGATGGAACGACGCGACATCATTGACACCCTCACGGGCCATGTGGTCAGCCAGGTCCGCAAGTCCGTTCCCTGGCGGCCCGGGGCCCGCGAACTGCTTGACGAGCTCTACAACGCCGGCGTCCGCTGCGCCCTCGTCACCATGTCAGAGGCCCCGCTGGCCCGGGAAATCGTTGCCAGCCTCCCCGCGCCCTACTTCGATTTTCTCGTCACAGGGGACACCGTCTCGCAGGGAAAGCCCCACCCGGAGGCCTACCTCAAGGCCGTTGAGCTCCTGCAGCAGCAGGACCCCGACCTCAGCCACCACCACTGCGTGGCCCTGGAGGATTCCGCCCCGGGCGTCGCCGCCGCCGTGGCCTCGGGCGTCGTCACCGTCGCCATCCCGCACATCGTGCCCCTCCCGCATGATCCCCGCCGCGCCACCTGGGATACCCTCGAGGGCCGCACGGTGGCGGACCTTGAAGAGCTGGTGGCCCTGCGGCACGAATTCCCCGATGCCACCTTCGGGCTCGACTCCGACGCCGGCTCCGTCGCCCGCACGACTGCGAGTCCCGTCCGTGGCTGACACCGGGGGCCAGGGACAGCCCGGCAAGGTGGCGGCTTCC
Source organism: Arthrobacter sp. TE12232 (assembly GCF_054062615.1). Lineage (NCBI taxonomy): Bacteria > Bacillati > Actinomycetota > Actinomycetes > Micrococcales > Micrococcaceae > Arthrobacter > Arthrobacter sp. TE12232. The sequence continues at coordinate 4,780,430 of NZ_JBSSFK010000001.1, read as the reverse complement.
CGCAAGGACGGTATCCCGCTGGGCCGCATAGCCGGCATCCCGGTATATCTCGCCTACTCCTGGTTCATCATCGCGGCCTTCACCGTGATCGCATACGGGCCGGTCCTCGAGACCAACAACCCGCATCTGGGCATCACCGCCTTCCTCGTGGCCTTCGCGTACGCCCTGCTGCTCCTGATCTCCGTGCTGGCGCACGAACTCGCCCACGCGCTGACCGCGAAGGTGTTCCACTGGCCCACGGAGAAAATTGTCCTCAACCTCTGGGGCGGCCACACCCAGTTCCAAAGCTTCACCGCCTCACCGGGCCGCTCGGTCCTGGTCGCGATGGCCGGCCCTGCGGCGAACTTTGTCCTCGCCGGCGCCGGCTGGCTCCTGCTCGCCTATGGCCAGTTGAGCGGTGTGGCCGACATCCTGGCCAACATCTTCGTCTGGGCCAACCTGCTGATCGGCATCTTCAATGTGCTTCCCGGTCTTCCGCTGGACGGCGGGCGCCTGGTTGAATCGGCCGTCTGGAAGGCCACCGGAAACCAGGACAAGGGAACCATCGCGGCCGGCTGGGCAGGGCGGATCATCGTGATCGCCCTGGCGCTGTGGTTCATTGTCCTGCCCCTGGTCAGCGGAGCGCGGCCGGACATTTCCTTCACCCTCATCACGGCCCTCGTCGGCAGCTTCCTGTGGATGGGCGCTTCGGCGTCGATCCAGCAGGCCCGCATGCGGGGCCGGCTGTACTTGGTCGACGCCGCGGCCCTCGCCGAGCCGGCCGTCGGCCTTCCAGACACCGCCACGGTTGCCGACGTCCTGCACCGGGCGCCGTCCGGCAGTCCCGCCGTGGTGGTGTGCGACCGGGACGGCCGTCCGGCGGGCATTGTCGACGCCGGCGCAGCGGCCATGGTGCCTGCCCCGTTGGCCGCGACGACCCCTGTTTCGGCAGTGTCGTACGCCCTGGGCGCGGGGGCCTACGTTCCTGAATGGTCCAAGGGCCAGGAGCTCGTCCAGTACCTGGCTCAGCTCGATGGCCAGGAGTACGCGGTGGTGGACCGCGATGGCGCCGTTACCGGGCTGCTGCACCAGTCCGCCGTCCTCGGCGCCATTACGGGCAAGTACCGGCCCCAACCCCAGAACCAGGGGCAGAACCGGTAGAGTTACTGGTCGGTCGTGAATTTCCGGCCCCCACGCGCAAGGACCGGTGCCCGCCGGCATGTCCGCGGCCACACAGCTTTACAGGAGCGAGGAACATTTTCATGAGCAGCGATACTGCCGCCACCGCCGCCGCAGGCATTAACACAGCCGCAGCCACTGGCACCGCCGATGCAGGCACTAGTACTGCCGCGGCCGGTGCTGCACGCCGCCGCGGACCGTTCCGCGAGGGCGAGCGGGTGCAGCTCACGGACGAGCGCGGACGCATGAACACGATCACGCTCGAGGTCGGCGGAGCCTTCCACACCCACCGCGGCTTCCTGAACCATGACGAGATCATCGGCAAGCCCGACGGCTCCGTCGTCGTGAACAACGTCGGACAGCAGTACCAGACCCTGCGCCCGCTGCTTTCGGACTTCGTGCTCTCGATGCCGCGCGGCGCCGCCGTCGTATACCCCAAGGACGCCGGCCAGATCGTCACGATGGCGGACATCTTCCCCGGCGCCCGCGTCGTTGAAGCCGGTGTCGGCTCGGGCGCCCTGTCCATCTCCCTGCTTCGCGCGGTGGGGGACAACGGCTACCTGCACTCCTTCGAGCGCCGCCAGGAATTCGCCGATATTGCCCGCGGCAACGTTGAGACCATCTTCGGCGGCCCGCACCCGGCCTGGAAGATCTCCCTCGGAGACTTCCAGGAAGAAGTGGTTCGCACCGAAGAGCCGGGATCCGTGGACCGGGTGGTTCTGGACATGCTCGCCCCGTGGGAATGCCTCGACGCCGTCGCCACGGTCCTGACGCCGGGCGGGGTCTGGATCAATTATGTCGCGACTGTGACGCAGCTTTCGCGGACAGCCGAAGCCATCCGCGCCGACGGCCGCTTCACCGAGCCCGACGCGTGGGAATCCATGGTCCGCGGCTGGCACCTCGAAGGCCTGGCCGTGCGCCCGGACCACCGCATGGTCGCCCACACAGGCTTCCTGCTGGTCACCCGCCGGCTCGCCGACGGCGTCACGGGAATCTCCGTGAAGCGCCGCCCGTCCAAGACCGATTTCAACGAAGAAGACGTCAACGCCTGGACTCCCGGCGCCGTCGGCGAACGCGCTGTCTCGGACAAGAAGCTGCGTCGCGCCGCCCGTGACGCAATCGCCGGAACAAACGTCGTGGACACCCCGGAGATAACGAACTAGGCAGCATATTTCGGATGTCTCCAGCGGCACCCGCCTTCTTAGGGCTAAGGTCTTAATAGAAGAGCAGGAAGGGGCTGATGCACGATGGAGACTCCGAACACTGACCCGGGCCGCACACCGGCCGAGGACGCAGCGGATGCTGCCGCACGGGCGGACGCGTCCCGGGCCGCTGCCGGCGAGGGGGAGCGGTACGCCGCCAATGAACTCTCCGTCGCCGAGCGGCAGGTCAATATCCTCCGGGACAAGCTCCGGCACATTGACCGCCAGCTCGCCGCGGCCACGCAAAACAACTCAAAGCTTGTCAGCATGCTGGAGACCGCCAAGGCGGAGATCCTGCGGCTCAAGAACGCCCTCGACCAGGAGGGACAGCCGCCGTACAGCTTCGGCACCATCCTTCAGCTGAACCCGAAGCGTCAGCCGACCGCCGGGAACAGCGGCCAGGCGGCCACTGAGGAATCGGTCGATATCTTCAACGCCGGCCGCAAAATGCGCGTGGGGATCAGCCCGCTGGTGAACATCAACCAGCTGGCAGTCGGCCAGGAAGTCCTCCTGAACGAGGCCCTGATGGTGGTCGCCGGGCTCGGCTACGAGCGCGCCGGGGACCTGGTCACCCTGAAGGAGATGCTGGGGACGGACCGCGCCTTGGTGGTGGGCCGGGCCGACGAGGAACGGGTCATCCGGCTCTCCGGGGCCCTGCTCGCCCAGCGGCTCCGGGTCGGCGACGCCCTCTCTATCGATTCCCGCACCGGTTACGCCCTGGAGAAGATCCCGCGCTCTGAGGTCGAAAACCTCGTGCTGGAGGAAGTCCCGGACATCACCTACCAGGACATTGGCGGTCTCGGCCCGCAGATCGAACAGATCCGCGACGCCGTCGAACTGCCGTTCCTGCACCCCGACCTCTACCGCGAGCACGGACTCAAGGCCCCCAAGGGAATCCTGCTGTACGGCCCGCCGGGCTGCGGCAAGACCCTGATCGCCAAAGCCGTGGCCAACTCGCTGGCCGCCCGGGCCGCCGAACGTGCCGGCAAGACGGACATGAAGAGCTACTTCCTGAACATCAAGGGACCCGAGCTCCTGGACAAGTACGTCGGCGAGACGGAGCGGCACATCCGCCTGATTTTCGCGCGCGCCCGCGAAAAAGCCTCCGAGGGCAGCCCCGTGGTCGTGTTCTTCGACGAAATGGATTCGCTGTTCCGCACCCGCGGCACCGGCATCTCCTCCGACGTCGAAACCACGATCGTTCCGCAGCTCCTCAGCGAGATCGACGGCGTCGAACGGCTGGACAACGTGATCGTGATCGGCGCCTCCAACCGCGAAGACATGATCGATCCGGCGATTCTGCGCCCGGGCCGCCTGGACGTCAAGGTCAAGATCCAGCGTCCCGACGCCGAGGCCGCCGCCGACATCTTCAACAAGTACATCACCACGGACCTTCCCTTCCACGAGTCCGACCTCGCCGAGCACAACGGCGACGTCCAGGCCACCGTGGACGCCATGGTCCAGCGGACCGTCGAGGCGATGTACTCCACCGAGAAGTCCAACGAATACCTCGAGGTGACCTACGCCAACGGCGACACCGAAATGCTCTACTTCAAGGACTTCAATTCCGGCGCCGTGGTGCAGAACGTCGTGGACCGGGCCAAGAAGTACGCCATCAAGGACCTGCTGACCATCGGGCAGAAAGGCCTGCGCATCGATCACCTGCTCCGGGCGGTCGTGGATGAGTTCCGTGAGCACGAGGACATGCCCAACACCACCAACCCGGACGACTGGGCACGGATCTCCGGCAAGAAGGGTGAGCGCATCACATACATCCGCACCATCGTCCAGGGCAAGGCCGGCCAGGAGCCCGGGAAGTCCATCGAGACGATGCCCAGCACAGGGCAGTACCTGTGACGGCTGGTGTCCCGGGACGGCCGGCCGACACAGCCGGCGGCCTGCCCGTCGGCGGTGCGATGCGGGTGATGGGCTCGGAGACCGAGTACGGCATCCACGCGCCGTCGGCCCCCGGCGCCAACGCCACCATGATGTCTGCCCGCGTCATCCAGGCATACGCCCAGGTCACGCGGCAGCGGGCGGCCGGCGGGGCCGAAACCCGGTGGGACTACACCGACGAAGAGCCGTTGCACGACGCCCGCGGCTGGACCTTGGAGCGCAGCAGCGCGGACCCCGAACAGCTCACGGACCAGCCTCCGGTCCTGGACGCCGAGGCCATAGCCCTCGCCTACGGCCGTCAGGAGCTGGAGGCCGACGGCGAGGACGAGGCCGGCACGCTGCTGATGAACATGGTGCTGGGCAACGGGGCACGGTTGTACGTCGACCACGCCCATCCGGAGTACTCCAGCCCCGAGGTCACCAACCCGCGCGCCGCCGTCACGTGGGACGCCGCCGGAGACCTCGTGGCGCTGGCCGCCGTCCGCCGCCTCGCCGCCGACCCCGAGCTGCCGCCGGTCAACCTCTACAAGAACAACACGGACAACAAGTCCGTCTCCTACGGCTCGCACGAGAACTACCTCATGCCCCGCTCCGTGCCGTTCGGCGAGATCGTTCGCGGGCTCACCCCGTTCTTCGTCACCCGGCAGATCATCTGCGGCGCCGGACGCGTGGGCCTCGGGCAGGACAGCTCCCGGCCCGGGTACCAGATCAGCCAGCGGGCCGACTTCTTCGAAACCGAAGTGGGACTGGAAACCACTATCCGCCGGCCCATCATCAACACACGGGACGAACCCCACGCCACCGCGGACAAGTACCGCCGGCTCCACGTCATCATCGGTGACGCCAACCTCAGCCAGGCATCCAACTTCCTCAAGTTCGGCACCACCGCGATGGTCCTGAGCCTGATCGAGGCCGGCCTGGCGCCCCGGATTGAGGTTCACGAGCCCGTCGCGGCCCTGCAGACGGTCAGCCACGACACCTCGCTGACCGCGATGCTGCGCCTGAGCGACGGCCGGCGGATCACCGCCCTGGACCTGCAATGGATCTATTTCGAGGCCGCCTCCAAACACGCTCAGGACACCGGCGTTGCGGATGCCGTGGACGGTGACGGGCACACCCACGAGGTCCTGGAACGCTGGTCCGGCACCTTGAGTGAACTCGGCGGTGACCGGGCGGCGGCCGCCTCCTCCGTGGAATGGCTTGCCAAACTGTCCCTGCTGGAGGGCTACCGCCAGCGCGACGGCCTTGAGTGGGACAATGCCCGACTGGGCCTCGTGGACCTGCAATGGGCGGACATCCGCCCCGAAAAAGGGCTCTACTACCGCCTGCTGGCCCGCGACCGGATGCAACGGATCGTCGACGACGCCGCGATCGGCCGCGCGGTGACCGAACCGCCGTCGGACACGCGCGCGTACTTCCGCGGACGCTGCGTCAGCCGTTTCGGCGCCGACCTTGCGGGAGCGAGCTGGGACTCGGTGATCTTCGATCTTCCCGGCCGCGGCCGGCTCCAGCGGGTCCCCACCCGGGAGCCGCTGCGCGGAACCGAAGCCCTCACCGGCGGCCTCTTCGCCCGGCACCGGGAGGCCGGGACGTTCCTGGCCGAGCTGCTGGGACTCAGCCCCGGTTCCTAGGAACAAAAGGCCCCCGCGGGCGCCCCGCTCGTGGCACTATTGCTACAGGATGTCCCTTACGAGAAAAAGGGACGGACATGAAGGAGAGAACAATGGCAGGCCAGGAGCAGCAGCAGCCGCAGTCGCGGGACACCGAGGTTGACGAGGACGTCCCCGCCGCGCCGCCGGCCCCCGCAGACGCCCAGGCATCGGCAGCCACCCAGGGCGTTGACGATCTCCTCGACGAGATCGACGGCGTGCTGGAATCCAATGCCGAGGAGTTCGTCCGCGCATTCGTCCAAAAGGGCGGCCAGTAGGAGCGCCGCCGGCCGCCGGATGAGGGCGGCAGGAGGGGCTAAGAGCCGGAAGAGTCGTTGATCCACCACGTTGAGGGAGCGTCAGTGCAGGAAACAACAGCCAACCGCGTAGCAGCCAACGCGACGTCCTCATTCACTGAGCATCTGCAGCGCGAGCGGCCCGACTTAATGCCCTTCGGCCACATGCCTTTCAACCAGCTGCCCGCCGCCGGCCAGGCCGCAGCACCCCTCCAGGCCCCGCACGGCACCACGATTGTGGCGATGAGCTACGCCGGGGGAGTGCTGATGGCCGGCGACCGACGCGCCACGATGGGCAACGTCATCGCGAGCCGGCACATCGAGAAAGTCTTCCCCGCCGACCAGTACTCCGTACTGGGCATCGCCGGAACCGCCGGAATCGCCCTCGACATCACCCGGCTGTTCCAGGTTGAGCTGGAGCACTACGAGAAGATCGAAGGCACGCTCCTGAGCCTGGACGGCAAGGCGAACCGGCTCGGCGCCATGGTCCGGGGCAACCTGCCCATGGCGATGCAGGGCCTCGCCGTCGTCCCCCTGTTCGCGGGGTTCGACCGGCCCGCCGGCTTCGGCAGGCTCTTCTCCTACGACGTCACGGGCGGCCGCTACGAGGAACAGGAACACCATGCCGTGGGATCCGGCTCGATGTTCGCCCGCGGCGCGCTGAAGAAACTCTGGCGCCCCGGGCTCTCGGAGCAGGATGCCGTGGCGGTCGCCGTCGAGGCACTCTACGACGCCGCCGACGACGACTCCGCCACCGGCGGACCCGACCCGGTCCGGCAACTGTGGCCGGTGGTCTACGTGGTGAACCGGACGGGCGCCGTCCGGGTCTCGGACCGCGACCTCGCCGCCGTGGCCGGCCGCATCATCGAATCCCGGGCCGTCGCCCAGCGGGAGGCCTAAGATGACGCAACAGTTTTATGTATCCCCCGAACAGCTGATGAAGGACCGTGCGGACTTCGCACGGAAGGGCATCGCCCGCGGACGCTCGGTGGTGGTCATCAGCTGCAAGGACGGGATTGCCCTCGTGGCGGAGAACCCGTCCCCGTCACTGCACAAGATCGGCGAGATCTACGACAAAATCGCGTTCGCCGCCGTCGGAAAATACAACGAGTTCGAGAGCCTGCGACAGGCCGGGGTGCGGTACGCCGACGTCCGCGGCTACTCCTACGACCGTGAAGACGTCACGGCCCGCGGTCTAGCCAGCGTCTACGCCCAGAGCCTCGGAGCGGTGTTCACGGCCGAGCAGAAACCCTTCGAGGTGGAACTGGCCGTCGCCGAAGTCGCCCAGACCCAGGAGGCGGACCACCTCTACCGGCTGACATTTGACGGGTCCATCGCCGATGAACACGGCTTCATCGTGATGGGCGGGCAGGCGGACAAGGTGTCCGAGGCTGTTGCGGCGGGCTGGCAGGGCGAACTCGACTTCGCCGGTGCCATCCGGCTGGCCCTCGCCGGGCTCGTCGCGGACAAGGAAACAACCACCCTGCCGGCGTCCGCGCTGGAAGTTGCGGTACTGGACCGCGGTTCGGAAACCGGCCGCGGCACCCGCCGGGCGTTCAGGCGGCTCGAGGACGCGGACATCGTGGCACTGCTGGCTGAGGAGAAGTGAGATGGACAAGCGCATATTCGGCATCGAAACCGAATTCGGAATTTCCTATTCAAGCCCGGAATCCCGGCCGCTCGCGCCGGAGGAAGTCGCCCGCTACCTCTTCCGCAAGGTGGTCAGCTGGGGACGGTCCTCCAACGTCTTCCTGACCAACGGCTCGCGCCTCTACCTGGATGTCGGATCCCACCCCGAGTACGCCACGGCCGAGTGCGACGACCTCGCCCAACTGATCGCGCACGACCGCGCCGGGGAACTGATCCTGTGCGACCTCGTGGACGAGGCCCAGGAACGGCTGGCGGCCGAGGGCTTCAACGGCACCGTCTACCTGTTCAAGAACAACACCGACTCGGCCGGAAACTCCTACGGCAGCCACGAAAACTACCTCATCCCGCGCCGCGGGGAATTTTCCCGACTCGCCGAGATCCTGATCCCGTTCCTCGTGACGCGCCAGCTGATCGCCGGGGCCGGCAAAATCCTGAAGACCCCGCACGGGGCCACCTTCGCCTTCTCCCAGCGGGCCGACCACATCTGGGAGGGCGTGTCCTCGGCCACCACCCGCTCCCGGCCCATCATCAACACCCGGGACGAGCCGCACGCGGATGCCGAGTTCTACCGGCGCCTGCACGTGATCGTGGGCGACTCCAACATGTCGGAAACCACGGCCCTGCTCAAGATCGGCACGGTGGACCTGATCCTGCGGATGATCGAGGCCGGGGTGATCATGCGCGACATGCGGATGGAGAACCCGATCCGCAGCATCCGGGAAATCTCACACGACCTCAGCGGCCGGGCCCTGGTGCGGCTAGCCAACGGGCGGCAGCTCACGGCCTTGGAGATCCAGCGCGAGTACCTAAGCAAGGTGACCGCGTTTGTGGCCGAAAACGGTGCCCACAACGCCCACGTGCCGCTCATCCTTGACCTGTGGGAGCGCACCCTGGATGCGATCGAAAGCGGTGACACCAGCACGATCGACACCGAAGTGGACTGGGCCATCAAGAAGAAGCTCATGGACAACTACAGCGAACGGCACGGCCTGGGGCTCGACGCCCCCCGGATCGCGCAGCTTGACCTGACCTACCACGACATCTCCCGCAGCCGTGGCCTCTTCTACCTGCTCCAGGCCCGCGGGGCCACCCGCCGGGTAGTGGACGACACCACAGTCAAGGACGCGGTGGACGCCCCGCCGCAGACCACCCGGGCCAAACTCCGCGGCGACTTCGTCCGGCGCGCCCAGGAACTGGGCCGTGACTACACCGTGGACTGGGTTCATCTGAAGCTCAACGACCGCGCCCACCAGACCATCCTGTGCAAGGATCCGTTCCGGAGCGTGGACGAGCGGGTCGATGCCCTGCTGGACTCGATGGGCTGATACCCAGCTTTGCACGTTATTCTGAGGTAGGGCCGCCTTGCGGCCGCCGCTTTCTTTGCCCCGGGAAACCGAACGGCACTGAGTCCACCCTGCCTCGACGAAAGTTTCCAAGTGCGCCGACTACTTGCAATTCTTCTGCCCGGACTGCTGCTGCTGACCGCCTGTGGCGGCAGCGAAGCGCCCCCGGCGCCGGAACCCACCAGCCAGTCCGCGGGTGAGACCGCCAAGCTGGACTCGGTCAAACTCACGGAGAACGGCGACAAGAAGGCCCCCGGTGTTGAATTCACCAAGCCGCTCGACGTCAAGGAACCCACTGTCAAAGTGGTCACCGAGGGCAGCGGCGACCGGGTGAAAGCCAACCAGATCGCCGACATCTCGATCGTGGCCTTCAACGGCACGGACGGCTCCACCCTCGAAGACACGTTCCCGAACGATCCCGAGCCGCTGGAGCTGAACGACGAGCTCAAGACCAGCAGCCCCGTGATCTACAACGCTTTCGTGGGCGCCAAGGTGGGCTCCCACATTGCCCTGGCCGTCCCCGGCCAGGCCGCAGCCGAAGGCACCGAGGCCAAGCCCACGCAGCTCCTGATCGTCAAGGTGCTCTCCGCCAAGGACGCCCCGCCGGTCCTGGACAAGCCGCAGGGCGACGCCGTCACCCCGCCGGCCGGACTGCCGACCGTCAAGGAAAACGACAAGGGCGTTCCGGAGATCTCCGTTGCAGGCGTCCCGGCACCGACCGCGCTGATCTCCCAGGACCTCATCACCGGCAAGGGCCAGGCCGTCAAGGATTCCGACACCATCACAGTCAACTACGTGGGCGTTGCCCTCGCGACCGGCAAGGTGTTCGATTCCAGCTTTGACCGCGGCCAGAAGGCCACCTTCCCGCTCACCGGCGTCATCAAGGGCTGGACCCAGGGCCTGACCGGCAAGACGGTCGGCTCGCGCGTCCTTTTGGTGGTCCCGAAGGACCTCGCCTACGGTGATCAGGGCCAAGGCGACGCCAAGGGCGACCTCGTCTTCGTCGTCGACATCCTCGGCGTCAAGTAATCCACCGCATTCACCACACGTCACCCCCAAAGGAGCAACCATGTCATTTGGACAGCGCAACCTCGACCGCGAAAAGCCGGAAATCGACTTCCCCCAAGGAGACGTCCCCACCGAACTGGTCATCACGGACCTGATCGAAGGCGACGGCGCCGAGGCCAAGGCCGGCGACACCGTTTCCACCCACTACGTGGGCGTCGCCTGGTCCACCGGTGAAGAATTCGACGCGTCCTGGGGCCGCGGCGCGCCACTGGACTTCCGGGTCGGCGTCGGCCAGGTCATCCAGGGCTGGGACCAGGGCCTCCTCGGCATGAAGGTCGGCGGCCGCCGCCGCCTCGAGATCCCCTCCGAGCTTGCCTACGGTTCGCGTGGCGCCGGCGGGGCGATCGGCCCCAACGAGGCCTTGATCTTCGTCGTAGACCTCATCGCCGTCCGCTAAGGGACGCCGAGCACCACTAGCAGGGCCGGCTGCATCAGCAGACTGAACCGGCACCTGATCACCCCCTTGGGGCGCAAGCGCGGTAACAATCGGAAAAGTTCTTCCGGCTGTTGCCGCGCTTTCGTCTTTTTCGGGGATCGGCTTTAGTAGCCTTGCGGGGTGTCCGCCTCACGTACAGAACGCCTCCTGAACCTGCTCATTGCCCTGCTCAACACCAAGTACGGCCTGCGCCGCAGCGAGCTGCGCGCAAAGGTCTACCGCGACACCACGAGCAGTGATGTCGCGTTCGGCCGCATGTTCGAACGCGACAAAGGAGAGCTGCGCCACTTTGGCTTCGATGTTGAGGCCGTGACGGACCCGGGCTGGGGCTCCGACGACCCGGCCACCACCCGGTACCGGATCGGCAAGGAATCGAACCGGCTCCCGGACGTCAGTCTCACCCCCGAAGAGTGCACGGTGCTGATCCTCGCGGCGCAGCTCTGGGAGCACGCCGCGCTCGGCTCCGCCGCCGTCGACGCGGTCCGCAAGCTGCAGGCCGCCGGCGGCCTCGTCGACGCCGAACTCCCCGTCGGGGTCCAGCCGCGCATCCGACCTGCCGGCCAGGCGTTCGAGGACCTGGTGGCCGCCATGCACGCCCAGCACCCGGTCAGCTTCAGCTACCTGGCCGGCAGCACCGGCAAGGAGCAGGAACGCCTCGTGGAGCCCTGGGGCCTCGGCAGCCGCTTCGGCCAGTGGTACCTCGTGGGCCACGACCGGGACCGTGGGGACAAGCGGTTCTTCCGGCTGTCCCGGCTGACCTCCGCCGTGACAGTGCTGGACAAGGAGAGCTTCACCCCGCCGGCCGGGTTCAACGTCCGCGCCGAACTGGCGGGCCTGGCCGAGCTGCCGCTGCAGACCGCCGTCGTCGACGTCGACCAAGGACGGCTGCTCGGCCTGCGCAAACGCGCCCTGTCAGGGCCCGCCGCCCCGGAAGCCGGTGCCGCCCTCGAAGCCGGGGAGCAGCCTGCGGCGGGACGGGACCGCCTTACGGTGCCCTTCCGCGACGCCGAAACGCTGGGCGAGGAGCTCGCCTCCTACGGTCCCCGGGCCGTCGTGGTGTCGCCGCCCGAACTCGCCGCCGCCGTCCGCCGCCGCCTCGCCGCGGCCGCAGCGTTCGCCGCCGCGCCGGTCCCGGAGGTGGCCTTCCCGGAGGCCGGCCGCGCCGCCCGGCCCCGAAAACGCACGTCCGAGGACCAGCTCAAGCGGATGCTGCAACTGGTTCCCTTCCTGGTCCACAACCAGGGGCTGCACATCAGCGAGGTCGCCGCCCGTTTCGGAATCACCCGCAAGGCCCTCGAGGACGATCTGCGCATCCTGATCTGCTCGGGCCTGCCGGAAGGCTACCCCGACGATCTGCTGGACATTCAGTGGGACGATGACCACGTCTTCATCACCCAGGACCTGGACCTGACCCGCCCGGTACGTTTCACCGTGGACGAGGCCTGCGCGCTCCTGACGGGCCTGGAGACGCTCAACGGCCTGCCCGAGCTCGCCGGAGGCGGCGCGCTCGAATCGGTGACGCTCAAGCTCATGGCCGCGGCGGGGGAGGAGGGGCTCAAAGCGGCCGCGCTCTCCGGCCCCGAGGTGGCCCCCGGCAACTCCGCCACCTTGGAGACCGCCCGCGCCGCGATCCGGTCCGGCGCGCAGCTTCATTTGAAGTACTTCTCCCCGCAGCGCGACAGCGTCTCCGAACGCGACGTGGACCCCCTGCGACTGTATTCGCTCGACAACACGTGGTACCTCGAGGCTTACTGCCACTTGGCCGGGGGCCTGCGCAACTTCCGCCTGGACAGGATTGAGGATCTCACCCCCAACGGGCGCCCGGCAGCCGAAACGGCGACACCGGCGGACAGCTTCCCGGTAAAGCTGTTCACACCGAACGACGACGACACGTTGGTGGTGGTGCAACTTGCCCCCCGCGGCACCGGCCTCGCCGACGACTACTATGCCGAACGGACCGCCGCCCTGCCTGATGGCGGCCTGCTGGCCGAGATCCGGTTCGGCAGCACGGACTGGCTGCCGATGTTCGTCTCCCAGCACGGAGGCATGGTGCGGATCCTGCAGCCGGCCACCCTCGCCGAGGCGTCGCGGCAGTGGCTCGCCGCCGCCCTGACGCAATACGAGGACTTACCGGACCTCCCGATAGACTAATCAGCATGCCTTGGTGGTCCTGGATCCTGATCTGGATAGCGCTCGTCGCGCTTTCGCTGTTGTTCTATGGCGTGCTCGGCGTGCGGTTGTACCGGCAAGCCACCACCGCGCTCAGGGAACTCGGTGAAGCCATGGACCGGTTTTCCCGCCTTCCGTCACCCGCTGAAGATGGCGCCGGCGCCTCGGGCGGCGCGGCCCCTCAACCGGTACCCGGTGGCGCCGTTTTTGCCTCGCCTGCCCGGATGCGTCATGATTACGACGCATCCAAGCTCGCCCGGCAGGACGCCCGCCGGCTGCGCCGCATCCAGCGCAAGAAGGAACGCGGGCAGCCCCAGGCGCTGTGCGACATCGAATTGGGTTAGACGTAGGATGTATTCAAACGAAAGGACCTCCTGACATGAGGCTTGAAGGCTGGCATCTCATCATCATCATCGTTCTGGCATTGGTGCTGTTCGCTGCACCGAAGCTGCCGGGCATGGCCCGCAGCCTGGGCCAGTCGATGCGCATTTTCAAGTCGGAAGTCCGGGAAATGAAGAAGGACGGCACCTCCGACGCCAAGGACGGCTCCGAGCCGGTGGAGGGCCGGGTTGTTAACCACCCGCAGGCCGCCGCCCCGGAAAGCCGCACGGGCGACGGAACCGACGTTCCGCCGTCGACCCGCGCCTAAGACCGCATGGCAGTAACCATGAGCCGTCGATCAAACCCCGAGGGGAAGATGGCGCTCCTTGACCACCTGAAAGAGCTGCGCAACCGGCTCTTCAAGGCGGCAATCGCCGTCGTCATCGGGACGGTGGCGGGCTTCCTCGTCTACCAGCCGTTTCTGGCTGCGCTGACCAAGCCGATCCGGGACCTGAACGAACAGCAGGGCCGGCAGGCCACGCTGAACTTTGACGGGGTCGCGAGCTCGTTCGACCTCATGATCCAGGTCTCCGTGTTCCTGGGCCTGATCATCGCCAGCCCCGTCTGGCTTTACCAGCTGTGGGCCTTCATCGTGCCCGGGCTGCACAAGAAGGAACGCCGCATCGCCCTGTCGTTCGTGGCAGCGGCCGTGCCGTTGTTCGTCGGCGGTGTCCTGCTGGCTTGGCTCGTGCTGCCCAACGCGGTGCGCGTGCTGACCGAATTCACGCCGGCGGGCGGCTCCAACTTCATCAGCGCCCAGGTGTACCTGACCTTTGTCCTGCGGCTGCTGCTGGCCTTCGGCATCGCCTTCCTCCTGCCGGTGGTCCTGGTCGGGCTGAACCTGGCCGGCATCGTCAAGGGCCAGCAACTTCTCAAAAGCTGGCGGATCACCGTGTTCCTGGTCTGCCTTTTCGCCGCCATGGCGGCTCCCGGCGCCGACGCCACGAGCATGTTCTACCTCGCCGTCCCCATGCTGGCCCTGTTCTTCGCCGCGATCGGGCTGTGCATGCTCAACGACCGCCGGCGCGAACGACGCGCCGTCAAACGCGCCGCCGAGACCGAAGCCACCGCGGACCAGGCCACCCCAAGTTCCGAGCTGGAGAATCTCTAGGCCTTCGCGCATTAGGCTGGAAGCATGTCGTCACACCCCGGGCCGGAGTCGCCGTCCGAACGTTACCGCGCCAGCGTCGAGCGGGCCACCGAAGCCAAGACCTACCTGGGGGGTTTCATCCGCTCCCTGGAATTCGAACTCGATGAGTTCCAGCGCGAGGCATGCCTGTCCCTGCAGGCCGGCCGCGGCGTGCTCGTGGCCGCCCCCACCGGGGCCGGGAAGACGATCGTGGGCGAGTTCGCCATCTACCTGGCCCTCCAGCGCGGGCTCAAGGCTTTCTACACCACGCCCATCAAAGCCCTGAGCAACCAGAAGTACTCCGAACTGGCCGCCAAGTACGGTGCCGCCCAGGTGGGCCTCCTCACCGGCGATACGAGCATCAACGGCGACGCACCCGTGGTGGTCATGACCACCGAAGTGCTCCGCAACATGCTCTACGCGGACTCGGACACGTTGGATGACCTTGGTTTCGTCGTCATGGACGAGGTCCACTACCTGGCCGACCGCTTCCGCGGCGCCGTGTGGGAGGAAGTCATCATCCACCTGCCCAGCGAGGTCCAGGTGGCCTCCCTGAGTGCCACGGTCTCCAACGCCGAGGAGTTCGGCGCGTGGCTCGATACCGTGCGCGGACAGACCGACGTGATCGTCTCCGAGCACCGCCCAGTGCCCTTGTGGCAGCACGTCATGGTGGGCCGGAAGATCGTGGACCTGTTTGCCGGCGATACCAGCTTCGACGAGATCGCACCGGCCGGTGAGGGCACTGGCAGTGAGGCGGCTGCCACTGCTGTGACAGCCACCGCCGTGAAGGCAGAGGTGCCCGGGCGGGCCGGATTCGAGGTCAACCCGGAGCTGCTCTCCATGGCACGGGCCGAGAGCCAGATGAATTTCCGCGGCCGCTTCGGCCATGGCGGCCGGAACCAGCGCCGCCAGCAGCGTGGCCAGCGGGACGAACCCCAGGGCGGCCAGCGCAGCCCTGTGCGGAAGGCCAGCCGGCCCCAGGTCATCGCCAGCCTGGACCGGCAGGACCTCCTGCCGGCCATCACGTTCATCTTCTCTCGGGCCGGCTGCGACGCGGCCGTGGCGCAGTGCGTCTCCGCCGGGCTCTGGCTGACCAATGAGCGCGAGCAGCAGATCATCGCCCAGCGCGTTGACGAAGCTGCCCAGGACATCCCCTCGGATGATCTCGATGTGCTCGGCTTCTGGAGCTGGCGGGACGGACTGCTGCGCGGACTCGCCGCGCACCATGCCGGCATGCTGCCGACGTTCAAGGAGGTCGTGGAGAAGCTGTTCGTCGACGGCCTGGTCAAGGCCGTCTTCGCCACCGAAACGCTCGCCCTGGGCGTCAACATGCCGGCGCGCTGCGTCGTGCTGGAGAAGCTGGACAAGTTCAACGGCGAGGCGCACGTCAACATCACGGCGGGGGAGTACACCCAGCTGACGGGCCGTGCCGGCCGCCGGGGCATCGACGTCGAGGGCCACGCGGTGGTGCTGTGGCAGCCCGGCACCGATCCGGCCGCCGTCGCCGGTCTCGCCTCACGCCGGACGTACCCGCTGAACTCAAGCTTCCGTCCCACCTATAACATGTCCATCAACCTCCTGGCGCAGTTCGGCCGGCCGCGCGCCCGGGAAATCCTCGAATCGTCCTTTGCGCAGTTCCAGGCCGACCGGTCGGTGGTGGGACTGGCCCGGCAGGTCCGGAGCCGGGAGGAGTCCCTCGAGGGGTTCAGCAAGTCCATGACCTGCCACCTGGGCGACTTCACCGAGTACGCCCGGTTGCGGCGCGCGCTGGCCGACGCCGAGAAGATGGCGTCCAGGAGCAGCTCCCGGGCGGTGAAGTCGCTCACGGAGGACTCCCTGAGCCGTTTGCTTCCTGGCGACGTGGTGGATGTTCCCTCCGGAAAGTCGCCGGGCCTAGCGGTGGTGCTCAGCTCCGACCACGAATCCAGGGAGCCCCGCCCTGCCGTCATGACGCTGGACAACCAGCTCCGCCGGATCGGCCTGCAGGACGTCGAGGGTCCGTTGTCGCCCATCACGCGGATCAGGATTCCCAAGTCCTTCAACGCCAAGGTCCCCAAGTCGCGCCGCGACCTGGCGTCCTCGGTGCGCAACGCCATCCGCGAGCACCGTCCGCCGGCGCCGCCGCGCCGCGACGAGGACTTCGGCCGGTCTGCGGCCGCGCCCAACCAGGAGAAACGGATCGCTGAGTTGCGCAGGGAGCTCCGCGCCCACCCGTGCCACGGCTGCAGCGAACGTGAGGACCACGCCCGCTGGTCCGAACGCTGGTGGAAGCTCCGCCAGGAGACGGACGGGCTGATTCGTCAGATCCAGGGCCGGACCAACACCATCGCCAAGACATTCGACCGTGTGTGCGGCGTCCTGACGAGCTACGGCTACCTGGAAACCTCGGACACCGGCGTGCTGTCCATCAGCCCGGACGGTCAGCGGCTGCGGCGGATTTACGGCGAAAAAGACCTGCTGATCTCGCAGTCCCTGCGGATGGGTGCATTCAATGACCTCGACGCCGCCGAGATCGCCGCCCTGGCCAGTGTGCTCGTCTACCAGGCTAAGCGCGAGGACCGCGGCTTGCGGCCCAAGATGCCGAACATCTCGCTGGAATCCGCCGTCGATACCGTGGTGCGCGAGTGGTCCGCCCTCGAGGACGTGGAGGAGGCCAACAAGCTGCCGCTCACCGGTGAGCCGGAACTCGGGCTGGTCTGGCCGATCTTCAAATGGGCCAAGGGCCGGCACCTCCAGGACGTGCTCAGCGGCACCGACCTGGCCGCAGGCGACTTTGTCCGCTGGGTCAAACAGGTCATTGACCTTTTGGACCAGCTCGCCGACATCCCGAACCTCGACCCCCGGATTGCGCGGCTCTGCGCGGAGGCGATCAAGCTCATCAAACGCGGCGTCGTCGCCTATTCCTCAGTGGCCTAGGCTGCTGGCCGTACCGGGCCGCTCGCTGGCCCGCTAACACGGCCTGCCAAGACTTTTAAACCCGCCGGCGCCACGCCGGCCACCGTTACAAGGAGTTACCGACCCATGACCGATTCGCCGGCTGCCGCAGCCCCGCAAAGTCACGCTGTACCGCAACGGCTCCGTCTACACGGCGGCCGACCCTTTCGCGACCGCGATGCTGGTCGACGGCGATACCGTCGCCTGGGTCGGTTCCGAACAGGCTGCCACCTCCATTGCGGACTCTTCGATGGAGGTGATCGATCTGCAGGGCGCGCTGCTCGCCCCCGGTTTCGTCGACTCCCACGTCCACCTGACGGAAGCTGGTATCGCGCTCGATTCGCTGCAGCTGGCGGGCGTGCGCTCCGCTGCTGAACTGCTCGACGCCGTCTCCGCCTCCAGCGCCTCCGCCTCCAGCGCGGGCGGTACCGTGCTGGGCCACGGCTGGGACGAGACCACCTGGACCAACCCCGCGCTGCCCAGCCGGGAGGAAATCGAACGTGCCGCCGGCGGCCGCAAGGTCTACCTGGCCCGTGTGGATGCCCACTCGGCCCTCGTGTCCAGCTCCCTGGCGGCATCGGCGGGGCTGGAAGGGCTCGACGGCTTCGCCGCCGACAGCCAGGTCAAGCGCGGCGCCCACACCGCGGCCCGCCAGGTGGCCCGCCAGCTGCCGGCGGACACCCTGCGCGGCTACCAGCGGCGCGCCCTCGCCGAGGCGGCCGCGAACGGATACGTGGCCCTCGCGGAGATGGCCGCTCCGCACATCGGGACGGTTGAGGACCTGCGGGTCGCCGCGGGCTGGAACAGAGCCTCCGGCGCAGTGGTCGATGCCGCGCATCCGGTGCCGGAGATCCTGCCCTATTGGGGCGAGCTGGCCACCTCCGAGGACCACGCCCGGTCCATCCTTGACGGGCTGGGCGTCCCGGTTCTGGGCCTTGCCGGCGACCTCAACATCGACGGCTCGATCGGCTCACGGACCGCGTCCCTGCGTGCCGACTACGCGGACGCGCCGGGGGAGCGCGGCAGCCAGTACCTCTCCGTGGCCGAGGCGGCCGCCCACCTTGCGGCGTGCTCGCTCCTGGGCGTTCAGGCCGGCTTCCACGTGATCGGTGACGCCGGCCTGGACGCAGCCCTGGATGCCCTCGACCTGGCCGCTGCCGAGGTGGGCGAACAGCGCGTCCGCGCCGCGGGGCACCGCTTCGAGCACGTCGAGCTCGCGGATCCCGCGGCAATCACCCGGCTGGCCCGCTACTCCGTCACCGTCAGCGCCCAGCCGGTCTTCGACGCGCTGTGGGGCGGCGGGGACAGCCTGTACCAGCAGCGCCTCGGCGACCGCAGGCTGGGCATGAACGCTTTTGCAAGCCTTTACGCGGCCGGTGTGCCGATCTGCTTCGGCAGCGACACCCCCGTCACGCCGCTACGGCCGTGGTCCAGCGTGCGGGCGTGCCTGGAGCACACCAACCCGGCGGAGCGGATCTCGGCCCGCGCAGCGTTCCTTGGCCACACCCGGGCCGGCTGGCGGGCAGCCCGCTACCGCAACCCGATGGCCGGGCAGCTGGTGCCCGGGGCCCCGGCCAGCTTCGCGGTCTGGGAGGTCGAGGAACTCATGGTCCAGGTTGCCGACGGCCGGGTGCAGTCCTGGAGCACCGACCCGCGGGCCCGCACGCCGCTCCTGCCGGCACTGGATACGGGCACGGACCCCGTCTGCCTCCAGACGGTGCGCGACGGCCAGGAACTCTATGCCAGCGGTGCGCTCGGCGCCTGACCGTACGGGCGACGCATACAGCCGGCTGCCCAGAAACATTGACCCGCGGACCCCTGCCCTGAGCTGGGGCGATGGATGAAACGGCAGGTCACGGCTCGGTTGACAGATTGGGGCACCGCCGTAGCATTGAGGGTCAACGGAGGGTTGCGTACGGCGCAGGCTCCGCAGTCCCCGGTCCATTCCAGGTTGCCGCACCCGCGGGAGCTTTACTGGTCATGACCACGGGCACCCCGAGGGGGCGGGTCTACTTCGCAGCAGAAAACGGTTCCGGCGCCGAAATTTTCAGGCCTGCCGGTACTGGCCCGAAGCGGGTGGACCTGCCCGGGGCCGCCATGCGGCCCGTCACGCGCGTGCGACTCCCTATAATGGGAAGTTGCGCCTGAAAGTCTTCGACGATTCTCTGCCGGCGCACCGACTGCTCCCTTCAAGGAAAGGCCTCGCTGTGCGTGTCCTCACCATCATCCCCACCTATAACGAGCTGGAATCGTTGCCCAAGACGCTCGGTCGCCTGCGCACAGCCGTGCCTGCCTCCGATGTGCTGGTTGTCGACGACAACAGCCCGGACGGCACAGGACAGCTGGCGGACCGAATGGCCGCCGACGACAGCCAGATCCACGTCCTGCACCGGGCCGGTAAGGCAGGGCTCGGCGCCGCGTACATCGCAGGCTTCAAGTGGGGCCTGGACGCCGGCTACGACATCCTCGTGGAGATGGACGCCGACGGCTCGCACCAGCCCGAGCAGCTGCCCCAGCTGATCGAGGCCGTGGAGCAGGGCGCGGACCTCGCCATGGGCTCACGCTGGGTTCCCGGCGGCAGCGTCGTCAACTGGCCGCTCTACCGGCAGGCCATCAGCCGGGTCGGCAGCACGTACGCCCGGATCATGCTGGGCGTTAAGATCAAGGACGTCACCGGCGGCTTCCGTGCCTTCCGCCGGACGACGCTCGAGAAGCTGAACCTGGATGCGGTGGACTCGGTCGGCTACGGCTTCCAGGTGGACCTGGCCTGGCGCGTGGCCAAGCTCGGCCTGACGATCGTGGAACGCCCCATCACCTTTGTTGAGCGTGAACTCGGGGCCTCGAAGATGAGCGGCAACATTGTCATCGAAGCCATGATCAACGTCACGAAGTGGGGCCTGACTGCCCGCTGGAACAAGCTCAGGGGCAAGAAGGACGCCTAGCGGCCCGGACGGCACCGTCCCGGAAGCAGACCGCCCACGAAAAAGGACAGGGCCCGCATCACTAGTGATGCGGGCCCTGTCCTTTTTTAGCCGGTGGTATCAGCTGGCCGTCTAGGCCGACCGGCGTTCGCCGCGGCGTTCGCGCAGGATCGTGAGACGGTCTTCGAGGATCTGCTCAAGCTCGGGGAGGCTACGGCGTTCCAGCAGCATGTCCCAGTGCGTGCGCACTGCCTTTTCGTTGCTGTTGACGGGGCGTTCGCCGTCCACCAGCAAGGCCTCCTTGCCCGTCTTCGAAACCCAAACCGGGGGGATTTCGGCTTCCGAGGAGAACGTCACAAACACCTGCTCGCCGTCCTCGCAACGGTATTCAACCCGCTGGCGCGGAGCCGGTTCGACGCCGGATTCGGTCTCCATGCTCTGTGCGCCAAGGCGCATACCCCGCAGGCTGCGATCGCTCATCTTTTCTCCCTCTATTCGGTTCGCAGGGTCCAGCCCTGCGTTATCCGGGGACCGTCAGGCGCCGGACTTCTGGTTGCACTGTGCTGTACCGCGAGTGGCCCGCTGACCGGGCCGGATGACAGTCACCAGTGACAAAAACTGTTTGGCACGTCATTGGAATCAACGCTGTACGAAGCGTTTTTGTTCCGGACGGCTGAACCGGCCGGACAAATACCCAAGTATACGGCAGCGGTGCACACGAGGTAAAGCGAGTAGCCGGGCAGCGCGGACCACGTAAGGAGTACCCGCCTGCCTGGTCCGGCCTTAAACGGCGGGCCCCACGGCCGGGCCTCAATGACCGGGCCATGGGGCCTGCGGGGGCTCCCTTGAACCGTGATGCGGGCGGTGCCCGACGGTCCGGGAGGTGCCGGGCGCCTAGGCCTGGCTTCCCGGGGTGTCGACCCCGCCGGGCGCGGCCAGCGTTTCGGCATCCGACGACGTCGCCGTCGGGGGAGCTGGAGCCGGAGCCGGAGCTGGTCCGGTACCCAGGACGCTCCCGATCCCCTTGAGTGCGTCGCCGACCTCGCTGGGAATGATCCACAGCTTGTTCGACGAGCCCTCGGCGATCTTCGGGAGGGTCTGGAGGTACTGGTAGGCCAGCAGCTTCGGGTCGGGGTTGCCCTTATGGATGGCGTCGAAGACCTTCTGGATGGCCTGCGCCTCGCCGTCGGCCCGCAGGATCGCCGCCTTGGCGTCGCCTTCGGCCTTCAGGATGGAGGACTGGCGCTGGCCTTCGGCGGTGAGGATGGCCGATTGTTTGGTTCCCTCCGCGGTCAGGATGGCGGCGCGGCGGTCGCGTTCGGCCCGCATCTGCTTCTCCATCGAGTCCTGGATCGAGTGGGGCGGATCGATGGCTTTGAGCTCCACCCGGGAGACGCGGATGCCCCATCGTCCCGTCGCCTCGTCGAGCACTCCGCGGAGCTGGCCGTTGATCTGGTCGCGCGATGTCAGCGCTTCCTCGAGGTTGAGCCCGCCGACCACATTGCGCAGTGTTGTGGTGGTGAGCTGCTCCACGGCCTGGATGTAGTTCGCGATCTCATAGGTGGCGGCGCGGGCATCGGTGACTTGGAAGTACACCACGGTGTCGATCGAGACCACCAGGTTGTCCTCGGTGATGACGGGCTGCGGCGGGAAGGAAACCACCTGCTCGCGGAGGTCCAGCAGCGGCAGCAGGCGGTCCACAAACGGAATGAGCAGGGTGAGGCCGGGATTCAGGGTGCGTTGGTATTTGCCCAGCCGTTCAACGACGCCGGCCCGGGCTTGCGGAATGATCCGGACCGACCGGACCAGCACAATAATTACGAACGCAATCAGTACCAGCAGCACAATTGCGATTGCGATATCCATACATCACCTATTCCCCAGTTGTTTGATTTTGGTGTCGCTGTGGCAGATCCGCGGCGGTGCGGCCCGCTGCCGGTGCCGCAGGATGTCCTGCCGCCTCTTTATTGGATGGCCGATTCCGGCTGCGGGGCCACGATCGCCGTGGCCCCGTCGATGG
The DNA here is from genome assembly GCF_054062615.1 of Arthrobacter sp. TE12232. NCBI lineage: Bacteria > Bacillati > Actinomycetota > Actinomycetes > Micrococcales > Micrococcaceae > Arthrobacter > Arthrobacter sp. TE12232. Next base: position 4,758,178 of record NZ_JBSSFK010000001.1, on the reverse strand, counting down.
CGCTGACCACGGCCTGCTGGCCTGGCGCGAGCACCCCGGATTCGGACCGTGCGCTCCAGACGTCCCCGCCAATCTTGACGAGGCCGCCGGTCTCGCTCACTGCCTCCATGACGAGGGCGGATTCGCCGATGAGTCTTTCGATGTTGCTGCGCTGGTCCGCCGGGCCCTTGTGGAGGTGCTTGAGGGCCACCGGCCGGACAAAGCCGATCATCAGCAGGGACACAACGCAGAAGGCGATGATCTGCAGCCACAGATCGGCGCCGGCGAAGTCCGCCACCAATCCGGCGAGGGCACCTCCGCCGAGCATGATGAAGAACAGGTCCAGGGTGAGCATCTCGACCACGGCAAACAGGAGGAACAGGGTGAGCCACAGCGCCCACCAGTTCTCGACCAGCCATACAGACATCAATTCCCCCTTGAGTTCCGGGAGCTGAAAGCACAGCTCCTCAGTAACTGTCTTTCCATCCTAAACTGAAGGGCAACGACTGGACCCGGGCGCCGAAAATTGGTGGACAACGTGGCCAAGTCGTTACGTGCCGGGCTGATTCCCCGCCCCGGGGACGGGTTCAGCGGTGCGGACGCGGTGCAGGCGTGCCGCACCGCCGCGCCGGGTCAGCTCGCGGGAACCGGTTCGAAGACGCTGATCCGGAATCGGGCCGAGACGGCGGTGCGCGGCGGAAGTCCGGCCTCAAGCGCCGCGAGGGCGCTCCGGTCCAGATGGTGTCCCGCCGGACCCATCAGGGCAAGGTTGGTGACGTCGCGCGGGCTCAGGGAGAGAGCCAGGTCCAGATCCCGGGTTCCGACGGGAGCGAAGTGCGTGCCCAGGGATGCCGCGAGCCGCTCGTCCTTGGCCGGCTCGATCCCCAGCATGCCGGTCTGTCCGGCGATCTCGGCCAGGTGGCCGGGCCGGGGCGTGACCACCACGAGGCGGCCGCCGGGCCGGAGCACCCGGGCGAACTCCGGCGCGTTGCGCGGCGCAAAGACCACCGTAACGACGTCGACGGCGTTGTCCTGGACCGGCAGAGGCTGCCAGACGTCCCCGGCCACGTTGAGGGCTTCCGGGTTCATCCTGGCGGCGCGGCGCAGCGCGAACTTGGAAATGTCCAGACCGATGGCCGCAGCCGAAACACTACCCGCCGGAGGGCGCTCGGGGTCCGCCCCCTCGGATTCAGCCCTGTCCTGGTCAAACCTGTCCAGCAGTGTCCTGAGGTAGTGGCCTGTGCCCGTTCCGGCATCCAACACCGTGGGCCGCCCGCCCGCTGAAGCTGCGAGCGCCGGTAAGGACACCTCGGCAACGGCATCGGCCAGCGGCTGATAGTGCCCTGCGGAGAGGAAGTCGAAGCGGGCCGCGACCATGTCCGCGCTGTCCGCCTCAAATACCGTCCCCTTGCCGACCAGAAAGTTGAAGTACCCCTGCTTGGCGGCATCGAAGCTGTGGCCGGCGCCGCACTGCAGGGTCGGGGCGCCAGCGTCGCTGGACCGGAGGCTGGTCCTGCACACCGGGCACAGCAGGGGGAAGTCGGGGGCGGGAGGCATACCTTCATCCTAAGCGCGGATGCCGGGGGAGCTTCGCGGAATCGCCCCTGCGGAATCAACCCTGCGGAATCACTCCTGCGGAATCAGCCTCGGGGGATCGGGGGTGGGCCGGAGGCATCGCCGCTGGGACCGCCGTGTCAGCTGATCCGCTCAGCCAAGGCCACGATGATTCCCTCCGGACCCCGCACGTAGGCCATGCGCCAGACGTCCTCATACTGGCCGATGCCACCGACCAGCCCGTACCCCTCCCCGGCCAGCCGATCGACGTGCGCCTGGAGATCATCGACCTCGAAGGCGACACTGCGCAACCCGAGTTCGTTGGCCATGGCGGCGGGCGATCCCGGCTCGGGGTCGGGCCGGACGAAGCTGGAAAGCTCCACCCCTGTACCTCCGTCAGGCGTTCGCAACATAACGATCTCTGTGCGGGAATCAGGGATCGCTATGACCGTGTCGATGAACTCGCCCTCCACGAACGTCCGGCCCTCAATCTCGAGACCGAGTCCAACGAAGAACGCTGTCACCTTGTCGAGGTCCTGGACCGTGACGCCGACGTGGTCGAACCGCATGATGCGCGACATGAGCAAAGCCTCCAAGTGTTCGTTCCAAGCCGCCCAAGACCGAGCCTACGGTGAAATCACAGCGCGAGGAACACTCTCGAAATAGGAGCTGATCGAAGGGATAAGACATGCCGTCGGTATCGGCGGGAATCGACAAACGACATGTCCCCAGTCCGCGCCGCACCGGACCGGCGTGAGGTATTTCACAGTCTGCGTACCTCGCGTTAGGCTCGCAAGCGTGAAATCTGAACATCTACCGCTGCTCAATTCCGTTTCCACCCCCGCCGTGCATCCGGACGGCTCACGTGCCGTGGTGTCCGTGATCCGCCCGGACTTCGATGCCGACACCTACGTGGGCCAGTTGTGGACCGTCCCGCTGGGCTCGGACCACCCTGGTCAGGTCCCCCTCGATCCGGACCGGCGGCCCCGCCGCCTGACCCGCGGTTTCCGTGACACGGCGCCGGATTTTTCCCCGGACGGCCGGGCCCTTGCGTTCCTGCGGGCGGCCGCGGGCGGGAAGCCGCAGCTCCACGTCGTGGAAGCGGCCGGCGGCGAACCCCAGCAACTCACCGCAGCACCGCTGGGTGTCAGCTCGTTTGCGTGGTCGCCCGATTCCGGGAGCATCGTCTTCAGTGCCAGGACCCCGGAGGAGGGCCGGTACGGCAGCGTCGACGGTGTCGGTGCCGGCAGCGAGGACGCCCGGCTCATCACCGACTTCAAGTACCGGATGAACGGCCTTGGCTATACCGCCGACAAGCCGCTGCAGCTGTTCATCGTGGACGTGCCGCCGCTTGACGCTGAACCGAAGGTCGCCCCGGCCGGACGCGCATTGAAGGCCCTCGGCGCCGCGGCCGATCCGCATGAGCCCGCCGCCAGCCTGCTGCCGGCCGCCCGGCAACTCACCAGCGGGGCGGCCGATCACGACGGCGCAAGCTTCAGCGCCGACGGCGGCACGATCTTCTTCACCGCGGCCCTCCACGAAGGGAGCGACACCGACCTCGTCAGCGGCATCTACTCGATCCCCGCCGCCGGAGGGGAGCCGGAGGCCATCCGGCCGGCCGATGCCGGGCGGCAGAGCATCAGTGCCGTCCGCCAGTCCGCCGATGGCCAGTGGATCTTCTTCCTGGCCCAGGACATGGGACCCTCAGGCCACGACTTTGTCGCCAGGAACACCGCCCTGTTTGCCATGCCGGCCACAGGCGGCCACGCCACTGCGCTCAGCGATGTGGAGACCTTTGACCTGTCCGGCGGCAGCCGGATCGAACTGCGCGGCGCCGCGGGCGCCCTGGTGCTGAACAACGCGCGGGGAACCGTGGAACTGCACGAGTTCCTCGTCGACGGCGGCCACACCGTGCTCCTGGACGGCAACCGGGTAGTCACCGGCGCCGCCGGCGGCGGAGGCTCCCTGGCGGTGAGCTTCAGCGACTCCACCACGGCCGGCGACGTTGCCGTGCTCGACGGCGGGCAGCTGCGGCGGCTGACGGACTTCTCCGCGCCGCTGCGGAGCGTGGCGGACATCGGCGAGCCGCAGGAACTCACGATGCCCTCGACCGACGGCTACCCGGTCCATGGCTGGCTCGTCAAACCTGCAGGCCCCGGCCCGCACCCGGTGCTGCTGACCATTCACGGCGGCCCGTTTGCCCAGTTCAGCGTGGCCTTGTTCGACGAAGCGCAGGTCTATGCCGGGGCCGGCTACGCCGTGCTCATGTGCAACCCGCGGGGCTCGGCCGGCTACGGGCAGGCCCACGGGCGGTCCATCAAGGAGCGGATGGGCACCGTGGACATGCAGGACGTTCTGGCTTTCCTGGACGGGGCCGTGGAGAAGTTCGACGAACTGGACGCTGCCAACGTCGGCATCATGGGCGGATCCTATGGCGGCTACCTGACGGCCTGGACCATCAGCCACGACCACCGCTTCCGGGCGGCCATCGTGGAACGCGGCTTCCTGGATCCGGTGAGCTTCACCGGGTCCTCGGACATCGGCTGGTTCTTCGGCGGTGAATACACGGGCCGTACGGCGGAGCAGATGGCCGCCCAAAGTCCCATGGCGCGAGTGCACAACGTGCGGACGCCGTCGCTGGTGATCCACAGCGAGGATGACCTCCGCTGCCCCGTGGAGCAGGGCCAGCGCTACTTCACGGCCCTCAAGCAGCAGGGGGTTGAGACCGGATTCCTGGTCTTCCCGGGCGAGAACCACGAGCTATCGCGCTCCGGCACCCCACACCACCGCAAGCAGCGCTTCGACGAAATCCTCAAGTGGTGGGCCCGCTACCTGCCGTCCGGGAAGAATCCGGCACCGCAGCCCTAGTCCTCCGCCGGGTCCGGCAGGAAACCGAGTTCCTGCCGGGCACGGCTGATGTCCGGCTGGGCCCAGCGGGCGGAGTATTCAGCGTTGTTGCTAATGGAGCGCAGCTCGGCCCGGTCGAGGTACAGGATGCCGTGCAGGTGGTCGGTTTCGTGCTGGACAATCCGGGCCTGCCAGCCAGTGAAAGTCCGCTGCAGCTGTGTGCCGTCCGGTGTTGTGAAGTCGAGCTGGACCGACTCCGGCCGCAGCACGGCAGCCTGCAGGCCGCCGACGGAGAGGCACCCCTCATAGAACGCCACGGACGTCCTGCCAAGGGACTGATAGCGCGGGTTCAGCATGGCAAAGAACGGCAGCGGTTCCCGTCCGCGGACGGCAGCCACCTCGGGATCGACGGCAAACTGGTCCTCCAGGACGGCGATCTGCAGGGGGATCCCGAGTTGGGGTGCTGCCAGGCCAACGCCCGGTGCCTTGTGCATCACGCTGCGCATGAGGTCGATGAGGTGACCGAGTTCGGCGTCGGTCACCTGGCCTTCGAACGGCGCGGCCACGTGCCGGAGGACTGGATGCCCGGCCTGGACGATCGGCGGCAGGATGCCCGCGCTCAGGATCTCCTGGACGGTCTCCTGGATCCGGGCGGCGCTGTAGTCGGTGGGCCTGGCGTCAATGGACATGCCCTCAGACTACTGGCGGCCGCAGGCAGTTGTAACAAAATCGTAGATCTGTCCCCGAAGTTTGTCGCCGGCAGCGATCTTTAGGACGCCCTCCCGGCCCGCCACCGTGATGCGCAGCGGCAGGAGTGTGCCCACTTTGTCTTCGGCCACGGCGTGGGGATCGCAGCGGGCTGGCCGGATTCCAAGCCGCAGTTCCGCAGCCGCCCCGCCGGCGCGAACCGTGAACGCCCGCGGCCACGGAGCAGCCGGGGACTCGGCCAGCAGGGTGGTTTCGTCAATTCGGTCTATCACCAACTCACCGGCGCCCGCTCCGCCGGTGCCCCCTGCCTTGGCGGCGGCCGGTGTAACGAGCAGACGCACGACGGCGGTCCGGCCGTCCGCGGCGACCTCAAGGTCCGGAGCCAGTGCGAAAGCCGCCACCGCTGCGGCTTCGCGGGTCAGGCACATCTCAGCGTTGTTACGCGCCAGGACCCCGAAGGGATCTTCAGCCGTGGTTGGGCCGGTGGCCGGGTCTGTTGCAGCGGCTGCTGGCGGCGCCAGCCGGAGGGTCACCTGCGCTGATCCGGTGGTTCGGGTGGTCCCGCCGGTTTCGTCCCCGGGCACCCCGCGGGATGCGCCAGTGCTGTTACATTCCGGCGCGGATAACGGTGCCGGCAGACTCTTCATCTGGCCGGGCGGCAGCACGATACCGCCGGCGGTCGCCGGCCAGGCGATCGGGGCCGCGAAGAGCGGCGTGCTCAGTTCAGCACCGAGGACCGTCAGAGGAGCGACCGTGGTGTTCGTGAGTTGGATTTCGATGATCTGATTGCTGTAGTTGTCGCGAAACTGGTTGAGTTCAACGGTCACCGGCCCGGCGGAGGTGGCTGTCGCTACGGCTGTTGGAGCGGAGGGCGTGCCGGCGGACCCGCCACCGGTGCCCGTGCTGCAGGACGCTGCGGCACCCAGTACGGCCACGGCGGACGCTGCGCTGCACAGTATGCGGAACACTGTGCGGAACACTGTGCGGCGCCGCGGCACCGAGAGGCCGTCCATGCGCACAGTCTATTCCGCGCCACGGTCACCCATGGGCCGGGCAGCCACGGGAGCTTCAATGCATGGTGAACCGGCGCGCGATCAACGAATTCACCGCCGGGACTGCGGCCACGCCGCCGATGGCCCGATTCCGCGCTGCCAAGAGGCCGTCCGCGAGGGGCCGGCCCAGGGCCATGTTGATTTCCGCCCGGCGGGCGGCCTTGGCGGCTGCCCTCAGGCGGGCGAGTTCAAAAGTCCGCAGACGGTCCGCCACATTGTGACCGCGCGCCGCTGCCGTCATGATCGGCGCCAGGTCCGCGGCATCCAGCCAGCCCAGGTTCATGCCCTGCCCGCCGATGGGGCTCACCTCGTGGGCCGCATCCCCGATCATCACCACCCGGCCGGCTGCCATTCGGCGCACCAGGCGCGTGCGGACACCAAAGCTGCTGAGCATGCTGTTGGTCCCGGCATCGATCTCGAATCCCGTCCGGTCCCGCACACACTGCATCAGCCACCGGGCATCGCCGTCACGATCGCCGGCGGCCGGGTCGCGGGCAGCGAGTTCACGGCCAATGAAGTCTCCGGGGCCCAGCCGGACCACCCAGCGGCGCAGACGACCGGGCAGGGGAAACGACTCCACGATTCCCGCACCGGCCAGGAACAAAGCCGCGTCGGGACCAAAGCCGGTCCCGTCCGCGAAGTCGCCCATGAGGTAGCTGTCCGGATGGTCCTTGGTGCGCAGGGCGATGCCCTGCACGGACCGCACGGTGGATCGCACGCCGTCGGCGGCGATGACCAGCGGCGCCGTGTATCGGAGGGCGCCCCCCGGGGATGCGGCTTCCACCGTGACCCGGACGCCGTCGTCAGACAACCCGGTGACACGGACGGTGCGGTGCACAGCGCCGCCGTCGAGCTCGTTGACCCGCTGTTCCAGCAGCGCCTCAGTACGGCCTTGCGGCAGTGACAGCACGAACGGGAAGCGGTCCGAGACTCCGGCGAAAGACATCGTGGCGAGCGTCCTTCCGCGGGCCAGGGCGACGCCGCGGCGGATCTGGACGCCCTCGGCAACCAGGGTTTCCCCGACTCCTGCGCGGGAGAGGGCCTCGAGGGCCGGCGGATGGATGCCGATGGCCCGCGAATGGGGTTCCGGGGCGCTCCGTTGCTCCAGCACCTGCACCTCCACCCCCTCCTGGAGCAGCAGGGCGGCCATGAAAAGTCCCACCGGGCCGCCGCCGATGATCAGCACATCAGCCACCGGCGGGTGGTCCTTCCGGGTGGCCGGCGTCGGCGGTGTCCAGCAAAAGGAGGTTGCGGAAGGGGGCGTGGCGGGCAACCGTCCAGCCCGGGGGAGCGGCGGCGGTCAGTTCCGCTGCGGTGAAGCTTCGCCGGATCGAGGTCAGCCCGTCCTGCCGGATGTAGGAGCCGGTGAACACCCAAGAGGCTGCACCGAAGAGCGCGTAGGCGGCGGGGCTGCGGCGGATGTCGTTGTGGATCACCGTGCCGCGGGACAGCCTGGCGGATTCGGCCAGGAATCCCGGCAGTCCGTCCAGGTGGTGCAGTACATGGTTGGACACCACGAAGTCATAGCGGCGGCCTTCTGCGACAAGCTCGGCGGCGGCCGCCTGGCGGAAGGTGATACCCGCAGACGCGTGCCGGTCCGTGGCGAACAGGCTGGCCCGCGGATCCGGGTCAATGGCCGTGATGTCCAGCCGCAGCCCGTCCCGGCCGGCCCAACGCGACAGCAGGACCGGAACATCGCCCCCGCCGCAACCGATGTCCAGCAGGGTCATCGGGGTGTCCGGGGTCAGCCGCGGCCGCACACGGCGCCGATAGATGCCGCGCCACCCGGCGACCGCGCGGTTGACGAGCGCGAACTGGGCATAGGTGCGCTCCAGTCGGCCGGGATCGCAGCCGGGCAGGTCCATTTCCTCGACGGCGTCGGACGCGCGGTCCCGCAGAAGGACCGAACGGAGTCGGTCCGTCGTGAATAGCCGCACGTTGGAGGGTTTCAGCGTGGCCGCTTTCAGGCCCGCACCGAGACCGGGCGCGCCGGGTCTGCGCCGGCGGTCTCGGCGTCGGGAGTTTCCGCGGCTGCGGCGGCCCGCCGCACCGGAAGTCGGGTGAAGAGCGCTGTTTCCACGGTCAGGCCCGGGCCGAAGGCCATGGAGCAGATCCGTTCCGCACCCGGATTGACTGCAGGAACGTCTTTCCCGTCCCGGTCCTCGCCGGCGGCCGGCAGGTCAAGGATGTGCTTGATGACGAACAGGACGGTGGCACTGCTCATGTTGCCGAAGTTTCGCAATGTTTCCCGGGCAGGGACAAGTTGTTCATCGCTGAGCTCCAGCCGGGACTGAACCTTGTCCAGGATGCTCCGGCCGCCGGGATGGATGGCCCAGTGCTGGATGTCGCCGTAGCGGAGTCCGTGCAGCGAGCCGTCCCGTGACAGGAGAGGTTCGAGGGCGCCGATAATGTGGTCGTCGATGATGTGCGGGACATAGTTCCCCAGAACCATCTCGAAGCCTTCGTCGCCGATGTTCCAGGCCATGGATTCCTCCCCGACCGGCGTCAGGACGGTTTCGAAGTGGTCCAACTGCAGCAGGGCAGGCTCACCGGGGATATCCCGGGCGGTGACGACTGCCGCAGCGGCGCCGTCGGCAAACAGTGCCGACCCCATGATGGTGTCGGGGTCGTTGGAGGTCCGGACGTGGAGCGAGCACAGTTCGGCGCAGACCACCAGGACCACAGCCTCGGGATCTGCCTCGCAAAAGGACTTCGCCGCCCGCAGCGCCGGGAAAGCGGCGTAGCAGCCCATGAAGCCCAGGTGGTACCGCTGAACGGCCGGGTTCAGGCCCAGGGCGCGGACGATCTTGTAGTCCGGCCCGGGATTGAAGAATCCGGTACAGGAAACGGTGATCAGGTGGGTTACGTCCAGCACATCGACCCCGGGACAGGCATCCAGGGCTTTTTGGGCGGCTTCAATGAAGAGCTTGGTGGCTTCCGTGGCGAAGATGTCGTTCCGGACCTTGGTGCTCGGGCTGAGCAGCAGGCCCGTGGCAGGGTCGAAGAATTGCGGATCTTGCGCCCGGCTGTCGGTGGTGAGCTCCTTGACCGCCGTATGCCGGGTGTCGATGGCTGCGGAGTCAAAGCAGGTGTTGACGAGCCGGGATCCGAGCCGCGTCAGGCCCGGCTGGGCGGCGAACACGGCCCTGGCCTCGGGCTGGACCAGAATGGTTGGCGGGACTGCAGTTTCCAAAGACCTCAGGTAGACCGTCATGGTTCATTCTCAGTGAGCCCGGCGTCAAAGACAATGCATGGGACGGAGATTCGGGGGCGCCGGCGGCGCTGGACAAGTCCGGCGGAGCGTAGCACGATCACAGATGTGACCAGCATGCCCGCCCCGGATCCGCAGCAAAGTGATCCACAGCCACGAGACGAGCAACGCCTCCGCGATCTCGCGCGGCTGCGCCGCGTCCGCGACCGGATGGACAGGGAGTACGCGCAGCCACTAAACGTCGAGGCCCTTGCCCGCGGCGTGCACATGTCCGCCGGACACCTCAGCCGCGAGTTCCGTCTGGCCTACGGTGAGTCCCCGTACAGCTACCTGATGACGCGCCGGATCGAGCGCGCCATGGCACTGCTGCGCCGCGGCGACCTCAGCGTCACTGAGGTCTGCTTCGCCGTCGGCTGCTCCTCGCTGGGCACCTTCAGCAGCCGCTTCACCGAGCTGGTCGGGGTGCCTCCCAGCGTCTTTCGGCGGGAGGCAACGCGCACGACGGCGGGCATGCCGTCCTGCGTGGCGAAACAGGTCACCCGACCGGTCAGGAATCGAGAAGCGCGGGCCCACGAGCCGCAGCTAGCATGAACGCCATGGACATCACCATTCTCTCGAGTTTCCTCCCACACACCGATCCGGACGCCTCGCTGGCCTTCTACCGCGACACCCTCGGTTTCGAGGTCCGCAACGACGTCGGCTACGGCGGGATGCGCTGGCTCACGGTCGGCCCCGCCGGGCAACCGGGCACGTCAATCGTGCTGGAACCGCCGGCCGCGGACCCCGGAATCACCGACGACGAGCGCGGCACCATCGCCGAGATGATGGCCAAGGGCACCTACGCACGGGTCCTCCTGGCCACGACCGACGTCGACGGCACGTTCGAGCGGCTGCAGGCCAGAGGCGCCGAGGTCGTCCAGGAGCCCACCGACCAACCCTACGGGGTTCGTGACTGTGCCTTCCGCGATCCCGCGGGCAACCTGATCCGCATCCAGGAACCGCGCTGAGCCCTCCGCGGACCAGCCCATGAAACAGGACCGTGGCTGCCTCCCGATGCTGGTTAGATAGAGCACAGCGACGCCGACAGAGACCGCGAAGGCGGTCCCGTAGAACAGATGGAGACACCATGAGCATGGCCACGGGGACGGACACGGAGGCGCCCGCGCAGCAGATTGCCGATACCCACGACATGATCCGTGTGCAGGGCGCCCGCGAGAACAACCTCAAGGATGTCAGTATCGAGATCCCGAAGCGCCGCCTGACGGTGTTCACCGGCGTCTCCGGCTCGGGTAAGAGCTCCCTGGTGTTCGGCACGATCGCCGCGGAGTCGCAGCGGATGATCAACGAGACCTACAGTGCCTTCGTGCAGGGCTTCATGCCGACGCTGCAACGGCCCGATGTCGACCTCCTGGAAGGCCTGACGACGGCGATCATCGTCGACCAGGAACGGATGGGCGCCAACCCGCGCTCCACCGTGGGCACCGCCACCGACGCCAACGCCATGCTCCGGATCCTCTTCAGCCGACTCGGGCAGCCGCACGTCGGTTCGCCAACCGCGTTCTCCTTCAACGTCCCGACGCGCAAGGCGAGCGGGGTGATGAGCACCGAGAAGGGCGGCAGGGTCGAGAGGAACGTGGTGCGCGACGTGGTGTACCAGGGCGGCATGTGTCCGCGCTGCGAGGGCATGGGCGCGGTGACCGACTTCGACCTCACGGCGCTGTACGACGACACCAAGTCACTCAGTGAAGGTGCGCTCACGATCCCCGGTTACAGCATGGACGGCTGGTACGGCCGCATTTTCAGCGGTTCCGGATTCTTCGACATGAACAAGCCGATCAGCAAGTTCACCAAGAAGCAACTGGACGACCTCCTCTACAAGGAGCCGACCAAGATCAAGGTCGAGGGCATCAACCTCACGTACGAGGGGCTGATCCCGAAGATCCAGAAGTCGATGCTATCCAAGGACGTCGACGCGCTGCAGCCGCACGTGCGCGCGTTCGTGGAACGGGCGATCACGTTCACGACCTGCCCCGCATGCGGCGGCACCCGGCTCAGCCAGGAGGCGTTGTCCTCGAAGATCAAGGGGAAGAACATCGCTGAGGCCTGCGCCATGCAGATCAGCGACCTCGCCGACTGGGCCCGCGGCCTTGACGAACCCTCCGTGGCCCCGCTGCTCGCCGGACTCCAGCACATCCTCGACTCGTTCGCGGGGATCGGCCTGGGCTATCTCTCCCTTGACCGGCCGGCGGGCACCCTGTCCGGGGGAGAGGCACAGCGGACCAAGATGATCCGCCATCTTGGCTCCTCGCTGACCGACGTCACCTACGTCTTTGACGAGCCGTCGATCGGCCTGCATCCCCATGACATCGAGCGGATGAACAGGCTGCTGCTCCAACTTCGCGACAAGGGCAACACCGTGCTCGTCGTGGAGCACAAGCCGGAGATGATCGCGATCGCCGACCACGTCGTCGACCTCGGCCCCGGCGCCGGCACCGGGGGCGGCAGCGTGTGCTTCGAGGGCACGGTAGAGGGCCTGCGGGGGAGCGGGACCATCACCGGGCGTCACATCGACGACCTGGCCAGCCTCAAGGACTTGGTGCGTTCGTCGTCGGGCACGCTGGAGATCCGCGGCGCGTCCATGCACAACCTCAAGGATGTGGACGTCGACATTCCGCTCGGGGTGCTCTGCGCCGTCACTGGCGTCGCAGGCTCCGGGAAGAGTTCGTTGATCCACGGCTCAATCGACGGCCGCGAGGGCGTAGTGGTGGTCGACCAGAGCGCGATCCGCGGCTCAAGGCGGAGCAACCCGGCGACGTACACCGGGCTGCTGGACCCGATCCGCAAGGCGTTCGCGAAGGTCAACGGGGTGAAACCGGCGCTCTTCAGCTCCAACTCCGAGGGCGCCTGCCCCGCGTGCAACGGCGCCGGCGTCATCTACACCGACCTGGGAGTCATGGCCACGGTCGAATCCGTTTGCGAGGAGTGCGACGGGAAGCGATTCCTGGCGTCAGTGCTGGAGTACAGGCTGGGCGGCCGGAACATCGCCGAAGTCCTCGCGATGTCGGTGGCCGAGGCCTTGGACTTCTTCGACGACGGCGAGGCCAAAACACCCGCCGCGCACAAGATCCTGGGCCGGCTCGCCGACGTCGGCCTCGGCTACCTGACCCTCGGCCAGCCACTCACCACGCTGTCCGGCGGGGAACGGCAGCGGCTCAAGCTCGCCACCCAGATGGCCGAAAAGGGCGACGTCTACGTCCTCGACGAGCCGACCACCGGCCTGCACCTGGCCGACGTCGAGCAGCTGCTTGGTCTTTTGGACCGCCTCGTGGATTCGGGCAAATCGGTCATCGTCATCGAGCATCACCAGGCGGTCATGGCGCACGCCGACTGGATCATCGACCTTGGCCCCGGCGCCGGCCACGACGGCGGGAGACTGGTCTTTGAGGGAACACCCGCTGACCTCGTCGCCGGACGTTCAACACTCACCGGCCAGCACCTCGCGGCTTACGTCGGCGCCTGAACACGGCGGCGGCTTGCCGGCTTGTCCGGAGCCGGCAAGCACCGCATCCGCGGGCTGTCCCCGAAGGGCCTAGTCACTGGTTTGTGCCCTGAGATGTTGGCGCAGGCCGGGGATGGCGAAGTCGACTTTTCCGTGGCCGGCGGCTTCAATGAGGCCCGCTGCCAGCAGTCTTGAGCGGTAGTTCGCGACGAGATTTGTCCTGGCTCCGATGCGCCGTCCGATGTCCCCGGCCACGGAGGGTCCGTCGTCCTCGGCCATGGCGTGCAGGAAGTCGAGGTCTTTGGGGGAGACGGTGGCGAGCGCGGCTTCGATCACGGTACGGGCGTTGCGTCGGTGTGCCGCCGCGATACCGCGTTCGACTGACTCGGGAGTGAGTGTTCCCTGGTTGATCTCCGCTTCCCTCCAGAGGAAGTATCCGACCAGTTGGATGAGGAACGGATACCCTCCCGTGGCTTCTGCCGCACGGCGGACCAGGGCGGGGGAGACCTCGAAGGACGCTTCGGCGAAGGTGTGGGCGAACGACTCTTCCACTTCCCGCACGGCGGCAGCGTGAAGGTCAATCTTGTCGGCCCGGCGGAGGAAAGTGGCGACCCCTTCGTTGAGCAGGTCCGACACTGCGGCCGGCAGTCCGGCGAAGACCAAACCAATGGGGAGACGGTCCTGGGTGAAGTGCTGGACACTGGCGGCCAGCTGGGCCAGTTCGCCGCGGTCGGCGGCATGAATCTCGTCTACCGTGATGACCAGGCCGGTGCCGTGCTTGTCAAGAAGCGTCAGGAGGTTCTGGCCCAGGGTCCGCCACGCTACCTGGCGTTCGGGCGGGAGCTGCGTAGTGATGCTGAAACCTGCGGCGGCCACCGCAGTGATGCGCCGGACCACCGGGCCAGTGCCGAGCTCTTCGGCGAGCTGGCGCATGGATTCGCCAATGCGACCCATGAAACCTGCGGTGGCGGTCTCGGAAATCACGGCCCAGCCGTGTTCGCGGGCGACATCGTGGGCGGCGCCGATCATCACGGTCTTGCCGATTCCCCGGGCGCCGGTGAAGATCGTCAGGAGGCCGGGGGCGCCGGAGCCCAGGCGCAGCCCATACTCGAACTCATCCAGCACACCGGCCCTGCCGAGGATTTCCGGCGGTGTGGCACCTGCCGAGGGTCGAAACGGGTTTTCCATCGGCGGGCTCCTATGAGTTCCTGTGTGTCTTGTGAGTTTGGTTGAACGCTATGAGCATATGTGAGTTTTGTGAGTTATCGCGTGACGTGACGTTTGGGCGTCCATAACCTGGCTGGAATGGATCCAGGTGCGAGGGCGGGCTTGTTCGTCACGTCCAGCTCGCTCGCCGGTTTCCGAGGTCGATCTCAGCCGCCGGAACCCAGCCGATTCTGATTGTCGCGGCAGGCGCCGATACTTTGGCGATGCAGCTATAGCGCGGAATTCTAAGACGCAGCTCTGATAGCACCGACACGCAAAGGGTCGGGCTCCGCTAAGCCACTTCCGGCTGATTTCTCAACGCCGATAATCAACATTATGTAAAGTAGAATCGTGATTATTGCACCTGATGCAATATCGCCCCTCCTCCGCAAACCTTTCCGGCGCGCATCACCTCGACCCCAATACCCTGCTCTGGCCTGCGGGAATACTGCGTTCGTGGGCCCACTGGAATCGGGGTTAGAGCGTTGGCGTAAAACCAGCGTGACCGTCCGTGCATTGCGTGAGACGTGCTCCTGACCCGGGGGTTGGCATGAATTTTGCATTAGTTGCATGGATCATTCCTCAACTGCAATGTGACGGAGGGTTCACGGCGGTTGATTCTGCGCTAGGAGTGTTGGGTGGCTAAGTTCGGCCCCGGACGGCGGCTGGGAACGGCTCTGTGAAGTGTTTTTCCGAACGCATCCTGTCCAGGTCTGCTTTGACTGGAACACCGCGGGGTTCTCCCCCAAGCCTGCAGTGTCCTGAGCGTGTTCAACGGGCCGGGAGAAATCGCCGCCGACTGGTTCGAGCGCGGTCAGGAGCACATGAACGACGGGCTGGATCTCTTTCCCTCCGAACGCGACACACTTGTGTCCGAATCCGCTTTTAACCGGCGGTTCAACCCTACGGCGAAGCTCTGGGCCTCTCCCCCGGCCTGGACAAACCCAAAGTGCGTTGCGCTGCGGGATTCAAGGGTTTGTGATTTCTCAACGGCGCGGATCCAGGTCTTGTTCGGTACGTCCTCTGCGAACCATTCATAGGCCAAGCTAAGTGCGGTCAATCCGTCTCCAGCATTTACCGACGCCACCATGAGCGGCCCGGTCCCCCGCAGGCCTTGAGGTAGAGACTCTAACCAATTTCGGCCTTGCGGCTGCTTCCAGGCGTCGGGACGTGATCCGTCTTATCCCTCGCACTCAATGCAGTATTGGTGGCCGTCCTTTTCGCGAGCGAGCTGGGACCGGTGACGGACCAGGAAGCAGGAATAGCAGGTGAACTCATCCTGCGCCTGGGGTATGACCTGAACGATCAGCTCCTCGGCGACAAACTCGCCGCCCGGAGTCATCGCTTCATCCAGTGCGTCGGCCTCGTCCAACTCACGTGCAACGCTGCGGGCATCCGGTGCGTTGGCGGACTGCAACGCCTCAAGGGACCGGTCCTGGGATTCCTTGACGTCGGAACGTACTTCGTCGTAATCAGTTGCCACTGGGGTCATTCTCTTCTCTGACGTTCTTACCTGACGGAACTGCAACGTATATCACGGCTCCGTTGTTCCCCAGTCGAGAGGACCGGTTGGCCGGCCGCGGGAAATGTGTCGCGAGCCGACGGCGCATCGTCGTGCGTGTCCCGCCAGGCGGTCGGTGCGGCCGCAGCAGCACGGTCTGAAATAGATAGACCGTGCTGCCCGGCGGGTGTGCCGCCTGCCGCTCCCTCGGCGTCGTGCCGTCAGTTCGCCTCGGCGCCGACTCCTGCCTCGACGGCCCCGCCGGCGAGCCTGAGCCAGGTATCCACCACGGTATCGGGGTTCAAGGAGACGGAATCGATGCCTTCCGCCACCAGCCACTCAGCGAAGTCCATGTGGTCACTGGGACCCTGGCCGCAGATGCCCACATATTTGCCGCGCGCCTTGCAGGCCTTGATGGCCATGCTCAGGAGCTTCTTGACGGCAGGGTCGCGTTCGTCGAAGCCGCCCGAGACAATCGCGGAATCCCGGTCCAGGCCCAGGGCCAGCTGGGTCATGTCATTGGAACCGATGGAGAATCCGTCGAAGTAGTCCAGGAACTCGTCGGCGAGCAACGCGTTGGACGGAATCTCACACATCATGATCACCTCGAGGCCGTTCTCACCGCGCGTGAGGCCGTTCTCCGCCAGCAGGTCAATGACGCCGCGGGCCTCGTCCAGGGTCCGCACGAACGGGATCATCAGCTTGACGTTGGTCAGCCCCATCTCGTTGCGGACAAAGGACAGGGCCTCGCACTCGAGGTCGAAGCAGTCCCGGAAGGACGGCTCCAGGTACCGTGAGGCGCCGCGGAAGCCGAGCATCGGGTTCTCTTCGTGCGGCTCGTAGGCGGGACCGCCAATCAGGTTGGCGTACTCGTTGGACTTGAAGTCGGACATGCGCACGATCACGGGTTCCGGCGCGAAAGCCGCCGCGATGGTGGCCACGCCTTCGGCCAGGCGCTTGATGTAGTACTCGCGCGGGCTGTCGTACGCGGCGATCCGCTCGCGGATTTCCGCGGCGACGTCCGCCGGCTGCTCGGCCAGGTTAAGCAGCGCCTTCGGGTGGATGCCGATCTGTCGGTTGATGATGAATTCGAGCCGGGCCAGTCCCACTCCGTGGTTGGGCAGCTGCGCGAAGGTGAACGCCTGTTCCGGGGTGCCGACGTTCATCATGACCTTGATGGGAGCCTCGGGCAGCTGGGTGATCTCGGTTTCCTCGACGCTGAAGTCCAGGAGCCCTTCGTAAATAACACCGGTCTCACCGTCGGCGCAGGAGACGGTCACTTCGAGGCCGTCGGACAGGGCTTCTGTGGCGTCCCCGGTGCCGACGACGGCGGGAATCCCCAGTTCCCGGGCGATGATGGCCGCGTGGCACGTGCGGCCGCCGCGGTTGGTCACGATGGCAGAGGCGCGCTTCATGATCGGTTCCCAGTCCGGGTCGGTCATGTCGGCGACGAGGACATCGCCGGTCTTGAAAGCGGCCATCTGGTCGATCGCGGTGAGGATGCGGACGCTGCCGGCGCCGATGCGCTGGCCGATGGCACGGCCCTCGACCAGCACCCGGCTGGTTCCGTTGAGGCGGAAACGGCTCAGGCTTCCGGAGGCCCGGCGGGACTGCACGGTCTCCGGGCGGGCCTGCAGGATGTACAGGCCGCCGTCGATCCCGTCCTTGCCCCATTCGATGTCCATCGGGCGGCCGTAGTGGTTTTCGATGGCGACAGCGTGCCGGGCGAGCTGTTCGACGTCGGCGTCGCTGAGGCTGAAGCGGTTCCGCAATGACGCCTCAACCGGCACGAAGTCGATGGTGCGGCCGATTTCGCGGCTGGTGGTGTAGGTCATCTGGAGGGCCTTCTCGCCCAGTCCTCGTTTGAGGATGGCGGGGCGTCCGGCCTGCAGCGCGGGCTTGTAGACGTAGAACTCGTCGGGGTTGACCGCGCCTTGAACGACGGCCTCGCCGAGACCGTAGGAGGACGTGACGAACACGGCGTCCTGGAACCCGGACTCCGTGTCCATAGTGAACATGACGCCGGAGGCGCCGACGTCGGAGCGCACCATGCGCTGGATGCCGGCCGAGAGCGCCACCTCAGCGTGCTCGAATTTGTGGTGCACGCGGTAGGCGATCGCCCGGTCGTTGTAGAGGGACGCGAACACATCCTTGATGGCGAGCAGGATGTTCTCGATCCCGCGGACGTTCAGGAACGTTTCCTGCTGCCCGGCGAAGGAGGCATCGGGAAGGTCTTCCGCGGTGGCGCTGGAACGGACTGCCCAGGACAGGTCCTCCGAGCCGCCGTGCTTGTCCACCAGTTGCTGGTAGGCGTTCCGGATCTGCGCTTCGAAGTCCGGCAGGAAGGGCGTCTCGCGCATCAGGGCACGGATCTCCTGCCCGGCGGAGGCCAGGGCCGTCACATCGTCAGTGTCCAGGCCGACCAGCCTGTCGGCAATCTTCTGGTCCAGGCCGGAATCTGCCAGGAAGTTGCGGTAGGCATCCGCTGTCGTGGCGAAGCCGTCGGGGACCTGAACCCCGGCCGAGGTCAGGTTCTGCACCATTTCGCCGAGGGAAGCGTTCTTTCCGCCCACCCGGTCCAGGTCCTTGAGTCCGAGTTCTGAAAACCACAGGATGTCTGTCGTCATAATTACTGCTCCTTTGCAGAAGATGGCATGCAGGTGCACCGCCCCGCTCGCGGCGATGGCCGGTTGATGGGCGCAAGTCCTGTCCACACTGACAGGTCTGAGGCTCTCTTTCCATATGACGTCCGCCACACAGGGTTTGTGAAACTTTTCCCTAATGCTTGAGGTTCATCCGCTGCAGAATGGTGGCCGCCATTTCCTCCACGGAGACCGTGGCTGAATTCAGGTACGGAATCCTATGGGAGACGTATAACTGCTCGGCGCTGCGCAGCTCGAACCCGCACTGCCGCAGCGAAGCGTACGATGAGCCGCGGCGCCGTTCCGTGCGGATCTGGCTCAGGCGCAGGGGGTTGGAGGAGAGACCGAAACATTTCTCCACAAAAGGCCTCAGCGGCTTGGGGAGCCCTTCGCGTTGGAAGTCTTCATCCACCAGCGG
The DNA here is from genome assembly GCF_054062615.1 of Arthrobacter sp. TE12232. Taxonomy (NCBI): domain Bacteria; kingdom Bacillati; phylum Actinomycetota; class Actinomycetes; order Micrococcales; family Micrococcaceae; genus Arthrobacter; species Arthrobacter sp. TE12232. The sequence continues at coordinate 4,739,561 of NZ_JBSSFK010000001.1, read as the reverse complement.
GAAGTTCGCGGCGAAGATGCCGTGTTGCAGCGCCAGGTACATGGTGGTGGGCGTTTTGCCGCATCGTGACGGGGCCACCAGGATGACCTGGGCCTTTTCGAGCGCACGCAGGCTCTGGCCGTCGTCGTGTTCCATGGCGTATTCGACGGCGGCCATCCGGGATTGATACCGCTCCGCATTGCCCAGGCCATGCGCCCTGCCGGGTTCGCCGCTGGCCGGCGAACCGAGGGCCCGCTCCAGCTGTCCGACATGCGTACCGATCAGGTCCACGATGATCCCGTTGCACGTCGCCAGGACCTGCCGGATGTCGCTGCTGACCGCGGTGGAAAAGACGATCGGTTGGAGGCCGGAGACGGCCAGGCTGTCGATCGTGCCGACCACGGTCTTGGCCTGCTCTACGGTCGTGATGAAAGGGACCGTGATGCGGTCAAAGTTATTCGCGGGGAACTGGGTGAGCAGGGTGTTGCCGAGGGTTTCTGCGGTGATGCCGGTGCTATCCGAAAGGAAGTAGACAGGCCGAAGATCGTCTTTGGTCATGAACGCATTCTCCACCAGAGCGGACCTGGTCCGGTATCGGGCAGCCGGCGGGGTCCTTTCCGGCCTCTGGGTCCAGACGTAGACTGCTCGCGTACGAGTCGCCAATGCCACCAACTGTCGGGGAGATGGACATGAGCTATGCAGGAACCGGGAACGAGAAGGCCGTCGCGGCAAGCGACCTGAGCCGGGCGCATGTCGGGCTGACCGTGAGCTTCCAGCCGGACGAATTTACCGTGGTCTTCGGCCGGATCGGCGCCATTGCGCGCAAGGAAGGCAGCGTGACCATCGCACTGGAAGGCGTGGACGGCACGGGTGGCCTGCCGTCCCACTACAGCTTGTCTCCCGCCCAACAGGTCTACGTCCAGCCGGACATGCTCACTAATACGGAGTCGACCATCAAGGATTTGTTCGGCAAGGTGCAGGAGAACCTGCGGAGCCACAAGGGTGATCAGCGGCCCGACGCCGTCTAGGACACTTCCCGGCGTACGCAGGCTGAAAATGGCCTTCTTACTTTGACGACGTAGCCCGACTACCGCAGCACAGGGCCGTGGAGTGCCACTCCCCCGCGGTGACCGCTCCCTATAACTCCGAGGCGGCCCTCGCTAAACTTAAACTGCGCCGCAGAAGACGCAAAGTTCGCTTCGGGAAAGGCACGATCATGACCGACAACAGCGGCTTCGAGAACACCCCGGATGAAGCGGGAACGAAGAAGAAGCCCGAAGAGCCAGACCTGCGGGGCCGTTACGTGGAAGGCAACTATGGCAAAGCCGGCGCGCAACCCGGCCGCCACGCGGAGGACGAGGAAGGCCAATATACCGAAGGGGATTACGGCGCGGCCGGCAGCGAGGGCGGCCTGCCCGAGCCCCTGGGCGACAAAGCCACGGAATCGGGACGGTATGTGGAGGCCGACTATGGCGACGCCGGGACTATTCGCGGCCGCACGGCAGAATCTGAAATAGGCCGATATTCAGAGGGCGACTACGGCGCGGACGGCACCGTAGATGCCACCCGTAAACCCGGTGAGGATTCCGGCCCACATACCCAGAAGTAGTCCAGCGGCCCGAGCATCGACTACCCCGGTCGGCGAACACCGCCGTCCGCGTTCAGAGCTGACTCCCGCCTGGGGCACCTGTATTGAGCACCCATTGACCCGGTACACCCCCGGACCCGGAAAGATACGGCTCAGAAGGCCCCGCATGACAATCAAGCTCAACACTGCGGCGCTGCGTCACGCCAAGCGCCTGTGGACCGCGTGTCGCCGCGGTCGTTACAAACAGGAAGACAGTGGATTTATTCTCGAACAGGGCAACTGCGCCACGCGTCCGACGGCCGATCGAATCGCCAATCTCGCACGGGTTCCCCTCGCTCCCCCGTGGACCACAGGCGCCCGCGACTGTGCTGGTAGAAGGCCCGGATGAAGCAGGTGGCCCAGCGGGCCCTCCATGTGGCGCAATCAGGTTTTCGCCTAAACAACGGCGAACACGAAGGGCGGAGCCGGACTGACGAGTCGAAAAACTTCGTCATTCGCCGTTCACCCGGTATTGCGAACTACTAAGCATGCTGATTGAATCATGCTTACGGCCGCATTCCACGGCCAGTCCACGGAAAGGAAGTACAGTCATGGGGATTCTCGCTTTTCTCATTCTCGGGCTTATTGCAGGGGCCATCGCCAAGGCACTGCTTCCCGGCCGGCAGGGAGGCGGCTGGGTAGTCACGCTCGTGCTGGGCGTCGTGGGCGCGATCCTCGGCGGCTGGATCGGATCGTTGATTTTCGGAGGAGGCCTCGGGAACTTCTTCGACCTGCGGACCTGGCTCCTCTCCATTCTGGGCGCCGTCATTGTGCTGCTCATCTTCGGCGCAGTAGCCGGTCGCAGAAGCAGGGCATAGGGGCCGCCAGGCCGTCCAGGCGCTAGAATTGTGTTGACCCTCCAGTCCCCCAGCTTGGAGAGTCGGGAGCCTCCGCGCTTGAGTCCTTGACTCGCGCGGAGGCTTTCCTATTGGACCGATGCCGCGTGAGCGTGCGCCGCCGCCGGGAAATCGCACCCGCCGCGCCGGTCCCGGCATGGCCTCCATCCGATTTTCCGTCCAGCAGCGGTTGACGCGTAGGATTTTTCCTAAATAAAAGGGTGCTGTGCCTGTCAGAACGAAAGCCTCGCCAGCCGACCTGCTCTTTGCTGCACTGGCCAACCCGACCAGGCGGGACATTCCTTTTCTCCTGCCTGGTGGCCCTCGAACTGCCGGCGAAATTGCGAGCAGTTCGATATGGACCGGCCCAGCTCGATTGTTGGAGAAGCGCAGCGCCCGGACACCAGCTCTCAAACGATTCTTGGTTATCGGGTCAGCACCCGCGTCGAGGACAGGCCATGCCGCTATTTTTGTCGGAGGGTCCTGAGATGCTGTGGGTGTGGAGAGCAGAGCAGCCTCGAGTGTGGATCGCGGCGCGGACGCCAACGCGGCGGCGGAGGCCGTTGCGGCGTCTGTGGCTGTGCTGGCTGCCTTGCTCGGGTCCGGTGCCGGCGGCCCGGACCGCTCTGATCCGGCCGCCGCCGATGCCCAGCGGGATGCCAATGACTTGCGGGATGCTGATGCCCTCCGGGACGCTGATCCGTTGCGGGATTTGGCGGATGGGTTGTTGGACGGGTTGGCCGAGGTGGCCCGGTTGGAGGCCCGGACGGCGGCGCTGAAGGTTCAGCTGGCCGCCGATTACGCGCGGGCGGCGAGGTTCCTGGCCCCGCCGGCGGGATCCGTGCGGGACCGTGCCGTCCAGGAGATGGCCCTGGTCGCCGAGGTGGCGTGTGTCCTGACCGTGAGCGAACGCACCGCCGGGGCGCTGTTGTCCGAGGCCCGGGCGTTGACGACCGGGCTGCCGCTGACCTGGGCGGCGTTGCGGGCCGGGACGATTTCCTGGCAGCACGCCCGGATCCTTGTCGAGGAAACCAGCGGCCTGGATTCTGCCGGGGCGGCCTCGCTGGAGGGGCATTTCCTGGACCCGGCCGCGCCCGGGGCGGCCCGGGGCTGTGCGGCCGGGGAGCTCGTGCCGTCCCGGTTCCGGGCCAAGGCCCGCACCTGGCGCGAACGCCACCATCCGGAGAGCATCGAGGCACGCCACACCGTGAGCGTCGCGGACCGGCGGGTCGAGTTCGTCCCGGACCGGGACGGCATGGCCTGGCTCTCGGCCCGGCTCCCGGCCGAGACCGCGGCCGGAATCTGGGAACGGACCACCGCCGCCGCCCGGGCCCTGCAGGGCCCGGCCGAGACCCGGACCCTGGCCCAGCTGCGCGCCGACATCGCCGCGACCTGGCTCCTCACCAACGCCACCGGCGGAACAGGCGACGGCACCACCAACGTACTTGCCGGCGGGGGCACCACCAACGGACTTGCCGGCGGCGGGACGGGCGGGTGTGTGGGCGGGGGTGTTCCGGTGCCGCGGGCGCAGGTCCTGGTCACCGTGCCGGTCCTGTCGCTGCTGGGCCTCACGGACGAACCGGCCGTCCTGGACGGGTACGGTCCGATCCCGCCGTCGATGGCCCGCCGCCTCGTCGCCGGCGGCGCGGGTTCCTTCTACCGGGTCCTGACCGATCCCCGGGACGGGGCGCCGCTGGAAATCGGGCGGAGCAGCTACCGTCTGACGGCGGCGCAGCGGCACTGGCTCCGGCTCCGTGACGGCAGGTGTCCGTTTCCCGGCTGTAACAACCATTCCCTGGACAACGAGGCGGACCACCTCCTGGCCTGGGCCGACGGGGGCACCACCGGTATCGCCAACCTGGGCCAGCCCTGCCCGAAACACCACCGCCTCAAACACTCCTCCGCCTGGACACCCGTCGGGGCCACCACAACGAGCCCGCCGGGCTGGATTTCACCCTCAAAACGCTACTATCCGAGCGAGCATCAGGACTGGGAACCGCCCCGCTGGCCCGCCCACCTCCCGATCACGAAAACAGACACAGACCCACGGGCGGAGCGAGGCGTGCCCGCGGATCCCGAGCCGGAACTGCCTCCGGATCCCTTCCCCGACTGGCACCACTTCACGGCCGGGCACCCATTCCCCGCCGCAAACACCGACGACCCCGGCTGGCCGGCACCCCTCGACGACCCCATCCCGGAATGGGGCCTGTACCAATCCGCCTGAACGACAAGGCCCTCCCGTGCTTGACGTGCAGCCGGTGACGGGCGGGCACGGAGCCGCTAAACTTCGCTTAGTCCAGACACCACTATGAGCTAGGTGGACCCAATGCAGCTTGACGAGGTCATCGCCCGCTTTCATCAAGCAGTAAATGCGTTTGCCAAGGGCGATCCGGAACCCGCCAAGGACATTTTCTCCCACAGCATGGACGTGTCCCTTGCTAATCCCTGGGGCCCTCCGGCGGTGGGCTGGGAACGAGTATCAGGGGCCCTTGATTCAGCAGCAGCACGTTTCCAAGATGGACGCGTCACCGCCATTGAAACGCTCACCAAACACGTCACTTCCAATCTCGCCTGCTTCCTGGACATAGAACACTGGCAGGCGAAGGTTGGAGGCGGAGACCAAATATCGGTGTTTGATCTGCGGGTAACAAGCGTCTATCGCCCCGAAGGCGATACGTGGGCACTCGTGCATCGACACGCAGACCCGATCACCACACCGCAGGCCCCGGACGCCGTCCTGCGGAAATAGTTCACGCCATTCGTTTCCACTTTGGTTGCCGAGCATCCGACAACAATCTGGGCGCACGAGCGACATGACCTCAGCAGATGACGACGTCGTTCGCGCGGCAAGCGGCACACAGGGGGCTGACGCACGCCCGCGCCGTCACCTACTGGACGGCATGCCCCGGCGGTGGTCACTAGCGGAGCCCCGGACACCTACTCTTCTAAGCGGCGGCTTCCACGGGCAGGCCGCCGAGGCGCCACTCAAGCATTCCTTCATTGAGTCGCTGGGCGCTCCGGCCGGCAGAGCGCAGCAGGTCCACCGCTTCGTACGCCAAGACGCAGTACGCGCCGCGGCAGTAAGCGACGATCTCCCTGTCCTCGGGCAGTTCAGCGAGCCTGTCGTGGAGCTGGTCGAGCGGGATGGACACGGCTCCGGGGATGTGCGCGGAGTGATACTCCTCGACAGGGCGAACATCGAGGACCGTCACGGTGCCCGCCCGGGCGCGGGATAGGAGCTCGTCGCGGGTGACTTCCCCTTCTTCAGACCTCGCACCCTCCAGTCCCAGGTAGGCGACGCGCTTGGGCTCGACGTCCGCCACGTGCTCCTGCCCGACGGACCGGAGCAGGCTGTAGAGCTGAAGTACGTCGGGACCGGCGATGTCGTAGTGGATTCTGTTGCCGTCCCGCCGGGTGGTGACCAGTCCGGCCTGGCGCAAGGCCTGCAAGTGCGCGGAGGCCGTGCTGAGCCCCAGTCCGGCGGCCGCGGCCAGGGTTTCCACGCTGCGCTCCCCCTGCGTGAGCAAGTCCAGCAACTCCAACCGCTTGCCATTGCCGAGGGCCTTGCCCACCCGGGCGAACTCCGCAAAGAGCTCTGCCTTCTTGACCCTGTCGCCCACAATCTCCTCCACAAATCCATGTAATACTGGAATAAATACTATTCCATGTTTATCTGGAATACCACCGTACCGCCGTTTCAGCCGGCGTGGAAGGACTGCGAGTCGTGAGCTCCTTGACGTTGATTCCCTTCTTGGACGAGGCGCCGGCAACCCCGACCTGGCTGCCCGACCTAGCGGCTGCCAAATGAGCAACCGCGACACCAGCGGAGAGACCGGCACCGCCGCACGGCCCCCGCTCACTCTGGGCCTGCGCCAGAACCTGGCCCAGTTCATGCTCCTGGTCGCCGTCAACGCGCTTGTCGGCGGCACCCTCGGCCAGGAACGCACCGTCCTGCCGCTGTTGGCGGACCGGGTCTTCCACCTGGACCTATACACGTCCGCCCTGACCTACATCCTGGCCTTCGGGCTCGCCAAGGCCGGCACCAACTACTTCGCAGGAACCCTCTCGGACCGCTACGGCCGAAAGCCCGTCCTCGTGACCGGCTGGCTCGTCGCCGTGCCCGTGCCGCTGCTGCTGATCTTCGGACCTTCCTGGGGCTGGATCGTCGCTGCCAACGTGATCCTCGGCATCAGCCAGGGCCTGACGTGGTCCACCACCGTGGTGATGAAAATGGACCTCGTCGGCCCGTCCCGGCGCGGCCTGGCCATGGGCCTGAACGAGGCTGCCGGTTACCTCGGCGTCGCCGGCACCGCGCTGGCAACCGGCTACATCGCCGCGAGCTACGGGCTGCGGCCCGGACCGTTCCTGCTCGGCGCCGCCTACATCGCGCTGGGCCTGGGCCTGTCCGTGTTTGCAGTGAAAGAAACCCGCGGCCACGCCAGGCTTGAGGCCGCCAGCCACACGGCGGCCCACGCCGGCGCCCACGGGGAACTGAGCAACCGGGAGATCTTTACCCTCACCAGCTTCCGGGACAAGTCACTGTCCTCGGTCAGCCAGGCCGGCATGGTCAACAACCTCAACGACGGCCTCGCCTGGGGCCTGTTCCCGCTCCTTTTCGCCGCAGCGGGGCTGAGCATCGAAAAGATCGGCATCCTCGCCGCCGTCTATCCCGCTGTCTGGGGAGCCGCGCAACTCGTCACCGGAGCGATGTCGGACCGATACGGGCGGAAATGGCTGATCGTCGGAGGCATGCTTGTCCAGGCCGTAGCACTGGGCATGGTCGCCTTCGGAACCGGTTTCGGGATCTGGCTCGCCGCCGCCATCTTCCTGGGCCTGGGAACCGCCATGGTCTACCCCACCCTGCTGGCGGCCATCGGCGACGTCGCGCACCCGGAATGGCGGGCACGCTCGGTGGGCATCTACCGGCTCTGGCGCGACGGCGGTTTCGCCGTCGGCGCCCTCCTGGCCGGCATCCTCGCGGACGCCTTCGGCATCCCGGCAGCAGTCGCCGTCGTCGGCGCCCTCACCGCACTGTCCGGGGTCCTCGTCGCGGTGCGCATGCGCGGTTCGGACCACGTCGTCACGACCTAGGGCGCTCTGGGCATCAAGTCGCCTCCGTGAGCGGGCACCGGCATCCACGGGACCGCCGAGATCTTGCGCGGCATGATGGCATCGGCGAGGATGAATGCGTTCCCCCGTGCTGCGAACAAGGAGTGGACGCGATGACCAAGTATCTGATCTCGTTTCCGAGTGCCGCCATGGTCTTCCCTGACGAAGACCTGCAGGCCGTTTCGGATGCGGCGCACGCGGTCGTTCAGGAGGCGAAGGACGCCGGGGTCTGGGTGTTCGGCGGCGGCATCGATGAAAGGATCCCGCCCGTCATGGTCGACGGCGATGGGACCGTGCGCGAGGGCACCTACCCGCAGACGACGCAGCTCGAAGGCGGCTACTCGGTGCTGGAGCTGCCCTCGTACGATGCGGCCTTGGAGTGGGCCGCGAAGATCGCGGCCTCCTGCCGTTGCGCGCAGGAGGTGCGCGCATTCCAATACGACCCCGCCAGCTAGGTCTCGGACCGTAGGGACGCCTAGGCCATGGACTTCGAACTGCGCACCATCCCGGGCTGCCCGAACAGCGGCCCGGCATTGAAGCTGTTCCGTGGGGTTCTGGCCGCAGAAGGGAGGGACGCGGAATCCCTGACCGTCCATGAGGTAGCCTCCGAGCGCGAGGCGAAGGAACTCCACCCTCTGGGCGCCCGGGCATAATGAACGCAGTCCGGCCACAAGGCTGCGGCCGATAGTGGACCTGAGACCGCGAAGGGCACGGCATGGAGCCATCGAAGGAAGAGATCCTCGCCGGGTATGGCCGCGCCCGCCGCGAGCTCCGCGCCTGGCTGGCGGGTGCAACGGCTGCGGATCTTCGCCGCGCGAGCGACGGCACGAGGTGGACCAATGAAGAACTGCTCTTCCACATGGTCTTCGGCTACATGGTTGTCCGCGTTCTGCTTCCCCTGGTGCACGTTGTCAGCCGCCTCCCACCGCCGGTGGGCAAGGCATTCGCCGCCGTCCTGAACGCCGGAACGCGCCCGTTCGACGCCGTGAACTACTGGGGATCCCGCGCCGCCACGCTGGTCTACAACAGGGAAAGGATGGGCAGAAAGCTGCACAGAACTATCGCTGCCCTGAGCCGCCGACTCGAACACGAGAGTTCCAGATCACTCATGCGCTCCATGGCGTTCCCCGACAGGTGGGACCCGTTCTTCAAGCCGCGGATGACGCTCAACGCCGTCTATGCCTACCCCACGTGGCATTTCGACTTCCACGCCAGGCAATTGACTCTTCGGCTTCCGGATGACCCGGGAGCGTCCTGAAGCCGCGCGAAGTTCCCGGGAGCGGGAGTCCCGCCCGCAGGGGCTAACCCCCACGAACGTCAGTGTGCCGTCTGCATCCGGTGGGAATCCTGCGCGGCCGGGACCATAAGCCCTTGGCGCCAAGAACCCAAGCGGCGAGGATCAATGGCGTGGCATTTATGTTTGACGCCACCCCGGGCGCCCGTTGGGTCACCCGCTGCCCCACTCCCGGAGGTTTCTCATGCGTGTAGTCGTTGCGGAATCCGTAGCCATGTTTGCCATCGGCGACGGTGTCCTCGGCGTGTTGTTTCCGGTCCAGCACTCAACGCGGTGGGATCTGGGCCCCAAGCCTTGGGGCGCGTACATGCGCTGGTTCGCGGACCATCCCGGCATCACGCGGACACTGAGTGCGGCCCAGATCGCCGCCGGCGTCGCCTGCGCGGCGCGCCTCCCATCAACACCGCGCTAGCATCCCGCCTCTGAGCCGGTAGAAACTCAGGGCGGCTGAATTTCACACAGCCAAGATTTCAGCGCTAAGCGGCGCCGCGAAGCGTGTCAAGGGCGGCGCGGAGCCGGGTGTCGGCGTCGTTGGCTACGTCCCGGACGGCCGGGCTGTCACTGAGCTTGACCATGGTCTGCGGGTCGATCGCCTGGATGGTTGTCTCGGCGGCGTCCTTGCCCCGGCGGACGACGACATTGCAGGGCAGCAGTGCGCCCATGTCCGGTTCCGCCGTGAGGGCCCTGCTGGCCAGGGCCGGGTTGCAGGCGCCCAGGATCATGTAGTCGCCGAGGTCCTCGGCGGCACCGGCCCCGAGCTTGGCCTCGAAGGTGGCGCGGACGTTGATCTCCGAGAGTATGCCGAATCCCTGTCCGGCCAGGGCTTCCCGGGTGCGCTGCAGGGCTTCATCCCAACCCAGCGGGACCGTAACGGTATGCGTATAGCTCATGGCTGCTCCTGCAGGGATAGTCGGTGGTCTCAGGCGAGAGAGAGGAAGAGTTTTTCCAGGTCCTTGGTGTCCATGCTCGAATCTCCGCGGATGAGGCACTGCTCGAGGCCGCTCGCGATGATGGCGAATCCTGCCCGGTCCAAAGCCTTCGAGACAGCGGCGAGCTGGGTGACGATGTCCTTGCAGTCCTTCCCCTCCTCGAGCATGCGCGTAACGCCGGCGAGCTGTCCCTGGGCTCGCTTAAGCCGGTTGATGATCGGGGTGAGTTCTGTCGAATCAAGTTCCATGGCGGGCTCCAAAGATGGGTGGGTACTTTGCCAATTCTATACCCCGGAGGGTATAACGGCTAGCGACGGAAAGTAAGCGCCCGGCCCGTTCCGGACGGCTTGCAAGATACCCCCGGGGGTATTATCGTTGTGAGTAGACCGATGGAGGATCTCCTCCCGGAAACTCCCCCACCGCCCAACGAAAGAGAGCATCATGCTTATCGAGCGCATCTACGACGAAGACCTCGCCCAGGCCAGCTACTTCATCGGCTGCCAGGCAAAGGGTGAGGCGGTCGTCGTTGACCCCCGCCGCGATATCGACGTCTACCGCAACCTCGCAACGGCCAACGGGATGAAGATTGTTGCCGTCACCGAAACCCACATTCACGCAGACTTCCTCTCCGGCACCCGTGAACTGGCTGCCGCAACCGGCGCCACCGCGTACGTTTCCGGCGAGGGCGGCGCCGACTGGCAGTACGGGTTCGAGGCCGAGCGGCTGAACGACAACGACTCGATCACCCTTGGCAATATCACCGTCAAGGCTCTGCACACCCCGGGCCACACCCCGGAGCACCTGTCCTTCCTGATCACCGACGGCGCGTTCGCCGACACCCCCGGCTACCTGCTCTCCGGTGACTTCGTCTTCTCCGGTGACCTCGGACGACCGGACCTGCTGGACGAGGCCGCCGGCGGCGTCGACACCCGCTTCGCCGGTGCCCGGCAGCTCTTCGCGAGCCTGCGCGATAAGTTCCTGACCCTTCCGGACCACGTCCAGGTCCACCCCGGCCACGGCGCCGGCAGCGCATGCGGCAAGGCCCTCGGCGCCATCCCCTCCTCCACGGTCGGCTACGAACGGCTCTACTCCTGGTGGGGCCCCTACTTGGCCGCCAATGACGAGGAAGGCTTCGTCGCCGAACTCCTCGACGGCCAGCCCGACGCCCACGCCTACTTCGGCCGGATGAAGCGGGAAAACCGTGAGGGCCCGGCCGTCATGGGCGAACGTACTCCCCTGACCGAACTCGCCACCGCCGACGTCGTGGCCGGCCTCGCCGGTGACACCGTGACGTTTGTGGACACCCGCTCCAACGCCGAGGTCCACGAAGGCACCGTCGCCCGGTCCCTGAACATCCCGGCCGGGAAGTCCACGGCCAGCTTCGGCGCCTGGGTGGTCAACCCTGAAACCGACACCAACCCCCTCGTGCTCCTGGCCCCCACCCAGGCCGCCGCGCAACAGATGTGGGACCACTTGGTCCGGGTCGGCATCGACAAGGTCGCCGGCTATGTCACCAGCGTCGAGGGACTGCCCGCCAGCACCCCGCAGCTGATCCAGCCTGAGGAGCTGGAGGGCTTCGACGCCGCGATGGTCCTGGACGTCCGCAACCGCACCGAGCACGCCGCCGGACACATCCCCGGCTCCCACCAGCTCAGCGGCGGCCGCGTGATGTGGAACCTGGACCAGCTCCCCGCTGAAGGCACCATCGTCAGCTACTGCCAGAGCGGCGTCCGCAACTCCGTCGCGGCCAGCGCGCTGCGCCGGGCCGGGTACGACGTCGTCGAACTCGACGGCAGCTACGCCGGCTGGGCTGCCTGGCAGCAGGCACGGGAATCCGTTTCCAGCAACTGATCCAGGCAATAATTGAACTGATTGATTGACAGCGTTGGCGGCGGTCCGGGAACACCGGGCCGCCGCCAACGCTTTGTCACCGTCCACGAATGTGAAACGCCGCGGTACTTGGCGTTGTCTTGTCAGCGCTATCGGGGCGCCCCGGACGCCTCGGCGAGTTCGGTGACGGTTTTCGGTCCGGTGGAGAGCTGCCAGAGCACGTGCAGGCGGGTGGGAGGGTTCCCCGGGTGCCGTACATCTAGCGCTTCAATAACAGCGCCACCTATCGCTGCGAATCGGATCCATGGCTCGCTGAACATGCCCTGGAGTGTCTTGCGAACGATCTTTACCGGACGCCAACCGACAAATGAATCAGCACTCTCTTCCGCAATTTGATCCTCGCCCCCGCTAAGTTCCCGCCGGCTCATCCATGCTCCACAGGCCTAGAATTTAAGCGTTCCCAAGGATCCCTTCAGGAGGCATGCCATGGACTTCGACACCGCCCTCGCCCAGTACCACGACGCGTTGGACACCTTCGCCAGAGGCGACGCCGAGCACCTCAAGCGTTTGTACTCCCACGGCAACGACGTCGTGCTCGCAAACCCGTTCGGCCCTGCTGTCCAGGGCTGGGCCGATGTCGAAGATCGAACGGATTTCGCAGTAGCGCACTTCCGTGGCGGGGAGTGCAGGTCATTCGAAAGCCTGTACCGTCTGGTGTCGGCTGACACAGCCATCATCCACGAAGTCGAACACTGGAAGGCCATGGTTTCTGGGCGGGCGGAAACAAGTCCGTTCACCCTTCGGGTCACCACGGTCTTCCGAAAGGAAGACGGTACGTGGCGTGTCCTGCTCCGCCACGCGGACCCGATCAGCAGCCCAGACCATAACGGACCACTCCGGGGCGGGACTGCGTAGTCAAATGGCCCGCAGTATCAGTAATGGCGGGAGCTACTGCACAGGTTCCACGAGCCGTTTCCGCTGATCGAACACTACGGGCTCGTGAACTCTGCTCCTCGGTAAAGCGCCCGTAGGCTGGCCGGCCGACGTCGTCCCGGAAGGGGATCCCTTACCGGGCACGTCACCACGGAACTGCCGCTTGGACACCAATCGCGGCGCGGCATGCCTTGAACTGAACATCGCGAGACGGGGGGGTAGCCTTCTGGCTATGCAGCCACTCGTGACGACTTGCATCCGACGGCCGTTTCATTGGGGAATCGTCATCATCGCCGATGCCAGGTCTGGAAGCCAGATTCCGGACGTGGACCCCGAGAAAGCTGTTTCGTCGAACGAACATGGCATTGTCGCGCTGATCCGTCATGCACAGGACATCGACACGTTCGAGGGCGAATTCGACTGGGCCGAGGCTCAAGTGCTCGTTCGCCTTCTGACCCGGCCGGAGCCTCCCTCGACGGATAGGCGCGAGGTGTTCCGAGGAAGGCTAATGATAGCTAGCGGCAGAATTTCAATCGGGGACGCCGATGGTGAAGTAGTCCATCCCGCCCACGAAGGTTGGAACGAGCTCATCGTCACGGTCGCGTCCAATGTCGCTGTCAGCAACCTCTCACCGGAAGAACTCCGGATCGACCTTATTCCCGCCGGTTAGCGTTCGAGCTTTCAGCAAGAACGAGGCGCCCGAAAGCTGAACACCTGCAGGCAAGCTAAGGCTATGGCATCCAGATCTTGGGCATTACGGTGGCTCCATGAGGGACAGGATGCTGCCGATCATATGCGGGACGACAGAGTTCCATGACGCCCTCGACCACGACAAGACGGAAGGCTGGCGCCATGCGAAAACTGATCTACGGCATGAACCTGACCCTGGACGGGTACATCGCCGCGGCCGGCGACGACATCGGCTGGGGCGGGCCGAGCGACGAACTGTTCCAGTGGTGGCTCGACCAGGAGCGGGCTAGCAGCCTGTCGCTGTACGGCCGCAAGCTGTGGGAGACCATGAGCTCCTACTGGCCGACCGGCGACCAACAGCCCAACGCGACCCCGGCGGAGATCGAGTTCGCGCGGAACTGGCGGGACACGCCGAAGGTGGTGTTCTCCTCGACGATCGACAAGGTCGACTGGAACACCCGCCTGGTCACCGGCGACGCGATCGCCGAGATCACCCGGCTCAAGGCCGGGGACGGCGGACCGATGAGCGTCGGCGGCGCAACGCTCGCCGGGGCGGCCATGAGGGCAGGGCTGATCGACGAATACGCGCTGGCCGCCCATCCGGTCCTGGTGGGCGGCGGCACTCCGTTCTTCACCTCGCTGGACAGCTGGGTGAACCTGAACCTGGTGGAGACGCGGACGTTTCCCGGCGGCGTGGTCCTGACCAGGTACGAGACGAGGCGCTGAGAGCGATTCCTCCGCGCGGTCGGGGAAGTCCTCCACCACCAGCGGGCCCACGTCGACGGGCTGCAGATAGTCCGGAATGCGCCTGCGCACCGCCCCCGCCCCGCGCATCGGCGACATAAATGGCGGTCGCCAAGGCGAAGGGCCGCCTCCATGGGAAACAGCCGAAGCTTTCCACGAAGCAGGAGGCCCACCTGGTCTCCGTTGACCAGGCAGGAGTGCACACGACGGCGGAACCTGCCGAACTCTTCACCGTGGCGCGCTCAACCGTATACCCGCGCCAACAGAAGCGCAGGCGACATCGCATAACCCTTGGCGCAGACACCAAGGGCAGTGACTTCAGCGTTGAACTGTATCCGCGCCGGTACGGACTACCACCACAGGGCAATGGGCATGGTGCACTGCATGGCTCGACACCGACCCCAGGAGCACTCCGGCGAAGCCGCCGTGGCCATGCGATCCGACCACCAGGAGATCGGCCCCGGTTGCAGCCTTCGCGAGTACGTCGGCGGAATGCCCCTCCGTCACTTCACCGGGGACCACAAGGCCGGTACCGGATGCCCGCCGCAGCGCACCAGCGTTTGCCCGCCGGGCGTTGTCGCCGAACGAATCATGGTCCTCAGCCCTGCCGGCAGCATCACCGATGACGGGGTAATGCCATGCAGTGACGACGTGAACCTCCCCGGTTCTCAGCCGGGCTTCCTCAAGGGCCCAATCCAACGCCGCCAGCGACGAGTCCGACCCATCGACCCCGACGACAATCCGGAAAACCGTACCTGCCGCCATCGTGCCTCCCTACGGAAACTGCGTGTTCGCCACACGGCGTCGTGCCGCACGGCCCACGATCCTCCCGTCGCACCGTGGAATCAAGGCGCCACTGTTGGAGGCGGCCGTGGCGGGCAACGAGAAGGGCGCCGGAGGACAGGTCCTCCGGCGCCCTTCTCAATCCACGGGCAGCCACTCTCAGGAGAGGAGCGCCTGCATAGCGACGTAGGCGGCGATCACCAGCACCAGGATGCCAAAGCCCCGCTTGAGGACTTTGTCCGGGATGCCGGTGCCGATCCGCCCCGCCATGAGCGATGCGACCATTGCGGCCCCGGCAAAGGCTGCCGTGACGGCCCAGTCGATCTGCAGATCACCCAGGTGGGCGGCGAAGCCGGCCGCCGAGTTGATCACGATGATCACCAGGGAGGTCCCGACGGTCAACGCCATCGGGAGTCCGAGAACCAGGGTGAGCGCCGGGACGATCAGGAAGCCGCCGCCGACGCCCAGCAGACCGGTCAGGAACCCGACGACGGCGCCGGTGGCGATTGCCTTGGGCAGGCAGCTGCGCCAGTTGACGCCGCCGCCGGGCAGTGCGCAGGCACCGCCCAAGGATTTGGACGGCATCAGCATCCGGATGCCGGCGAAGACCATGATTGCGGCAAAAGCCAGCAACAGGATCTTCGGGTCCAGAAGCCGGTTGACCATCGCGCCAAGGTACGCCGTCACGGTTCCTGCCGCGCCGATGATCAGCGCCAGGCGCCAGTTGACGCCGGCCCGCAGCCGGGGCAGCACCGCGACGGCGGAGGAAGCGCCGACGACGACCAGCGACGTCGGGATTGCCGCCGCAAGCGGCAGCCCCACGCCATAGACCAGGGCGGGCACGGCGAGGATGGATCCGCCGCCTCCGACCAGGCCCAGCAGGCCACCGACGATCAGCCCGAAGGCCGCCGCGGAGATGATCATGCCCGGGCGTCCAGGTTCTTCAGGGCCTGGTGCGCGGTGGGCTCATTCGCAGAGCGGTTCCACGGCATCTTGGAGAGCATCTGACCCATGGCACAGCTGTTGGTGGCCGCGGAGAACGTCAGGCCGGCGCCGATGCCGCCGGCAATCAGGCCGAGTTTGGGCGAGATGAACTTGCTGCCGAGCACGCCGGCAAGGACAAGGGAGCCGGCCGTCATCCGGACCTGGCGTTCCAAGGCCCAGGCGCCACGGCCGCGGACAACGTTACCGCCGGCCGCTTCATAGGCGGGCACCCCGCCGGACAGGACACTGGCACTGGCCAGGCCGACAGAGTCCAGGTGCTTGCGGGCCTGCTCGGCCCGGTTGCCGGACTGGCAGACAAGGACCACGCGGGTGCCCATCTTGGCCGCGAACTCTTCGGTGTGTTCGCTGAGCATGGCCAGCGGCACATGGTAGGAGCCATTGATGTGCATGGCATCGAACTCTGCGCCGCTGCGCACGTCGATGATCATCAGATCATCGTGGTTGTCTTCCCAGGCCTTCAGGGTCGAGGCATCGATGGATTTGGGGGCTGCATCAAGGGCATTGGTCGTGTTCAAGGAAGTCATGATCTCTTTCGGTATATCTTGGAGCATTTCTTGTGGCGGCCCCGCGCTTGCGGGTGGCCGCCCTCCACCGCCCGGTTCGCCATGTCAGGGACACGGTCCGGGCAAATGGAAGCCCGGGCTGCATGTGGGGGCATGCCGCCCGGGCAGTCTGGTGTGATCAGGCGGTCGGGAAGCCCGCGGCCGTCCAATCAAGCATTCCGCCGGGCACGGTGTACGCCGTGTAGCCCGCGGCTGACAGCTGGTCCGCGGCGGCCGCACTCCGGCGTCCGCTGCGGCACACGGCGATGACGGGACGGGCCTTGTCCAGGTCGCTGAGACGGCCGGCCAGTTCGCCAAGGGCAATGTGCCTGGCACCGGGGATCATGCCTTCAGCGATTTCGGCTGGTTCTCGCACATCCACAATCTGGGCATCGCTGCCGCTCTTGAGCTGTTCTGCGAGCTGCTGTGGGGTGATTTCCATGTGCTGGACCTTTCGGTAGGACGGGGCTGAGGTGCCACACAAACTAAGGACCCTGCGGTTCCCGGCGGGCATCTCCCTCCTTCAATAATGATACCCCCAGGGGTATAAAAGCAAACCGGCGCCGCCCTTGAAGTAATACCCCCCGGGGTATAGAATTCCTGCATGGCAACCATCGACATTTCCGAAAAGACCTTCAACGACACCATCACCGGCAACGGCATCGTGCTGGTTGATTTCTGGGCAGCCTGGTGCGGACCTTGCCGGATGTTCGCCCCCACCTTCAGCAAGGCCTCCGAGAACCACAAGGACGTCGTCTTCGCCAAGGTGGACACGGAGGCCGAGCCGGGCCTCTCCGCTGCCGCCCGCATCACCTCCATCCCCACCCTGATGGCCTTTCGGGAGGGGATCCTCGTCTTCTCCCAGCCCGGGGCAATGAACGCGGCCGGGCTGGAGCAGCTCATCACCGCCATCAAGGACCTGGACATGGACGCGGTCCGGGCAAAAATGGCCGCTGTCCCGGCATCGTAGGACAACCCGAGCACAGCTAGGCACAGCCATGGATACGAACAATACGGTCGCGCCGGAAACCGCAGGCGGCGATGCCCAGGGAAGGGTCCACGAACGGCTCAGGTCCCTGGGCGCTGACTGGCGCCGGCTTCGCGGCTGGCAGCGGTCACGGGTGGCCGCCGCGGGCATCGCCGCTGCCGCCGCCGCCGCGGTTGTGGTCTCAACGAATGGCATGATGACAGCAGTGGGTGCCCCGTGGTGGTCTTTTGTGATCGGCGGGGCCGGTTCGCTCCTGGCCGGACTGGTGGTGGGCAGTTACATCAGCGCACCCGTCGGGGCCGAGGCGACCGTCTGTGACGCACGTTGGCCTTTGATCGGTCTCACAGGACTGGTGCTGTCCACGTCCACCGGGGCGGGAAGCCTGGCCGCGCATCTGTTCACCGGCGCGCCACCTGCAGTGTTGGCAGGGGTGATCCAGCCCGCCTTCGCGCTCCTGTCATTTGCCCTGTTGGGCTGGGCTTTGCGGGAGCGGCTCGGACTTGAGCGGACGGCCGCATCGCCCGTTGCCGGCGAGGATGCGGGCGAGGTGTGTTCTACCTGCCGCCCGCTCTTTCCGTCCAAGCCGGGCTCGTAGGGCCGCCCCGATGCCTGAGGCATCGGGCATCACAGACGGATAGACGCCCAGTTTTCCGGCAGCCGGGGCCTTCATCACCCCAGCATGGACGCCGGCGGCAGGGCAAACGGCGCGGCGGGGAACTGCTGCGCTGCAGCATCCATGAGGTGCCCCCATTGGCCTCCGGCAATATCGGCGCCGTCGACGGCGGCATAGTACTTTCCGTTGATGGTGATGTTCTGGTTGACCCAGCGCGGGCCGATGCCCTGGTAGCTTCCGAACCATGATGCTGTGGATATGCCCGAGGTGGCACCGACGGTCCAGGTCATGGTGTTTCCGTCGGTGGTGCCGGTTTTGGCGAAAATGTCATGGCTCTTGGTGACCGGGATGTTGTAGCCGGAGCCCCTGGTCAGCACGTTCTTCAGGGCGTAGGTGACGCCGGCAGCGACATTGGGGTCGATGGCTTGCCGGCAGTCCGCGCCGGGCACAGGGTAGTTCCGTCCATGCGGGCCGGTCACCGAGTCCAGGGCGATCGGGTCGCAGTGCACTCCCTTGGCGGCGAACGTGGCGTAGGCGTTGGCCATGGTCAGCGGGGCGACGTCCTGGGTCCCGATCAGGTTGGCGATGCTGGACAGGTCGTAGGGCTGGTTCGTGTGTCCGTTGGTGACTCCTGCCGCCGTCGCCATTTTTTGGATGTTGCAGAAATCCAGCTGGGCGGCCGACTGGAAGGTGATGGTGTTGATCGACTGGTAGAGGCCCTGCAGGACACTCATCGGGTAGTAATGATTGGGGTCGTCGTTCGGCAGCGGGGTCTGGCCGAGGGCCGGGTCGTAGGATCCGGTGGTGACACCGCAGGAGTTCTTCCAGGGGTATCCGGCCCTGTAGACGCGGACCGATCCATCCAGCTGGGTGGCCATCGATTTTCCGGCGTTGAGCCATTCCGCGAAAATGAACGGCTTCATGGTGGAACCGATCTGGAACCCGCCGGCACCGTCGAGCGGCTGGCCGTTGGCGTCCTTCTCGGGCAGGGCGAAGTTGCCCATATAGTTGCCCGGCGCCGTGGCAGGGTTGTAGACGGTGTTCTGCGCCATGGTCAAAACCCTGCCGGTGCCGGGTTGGACGCTGACCAGCGAGGAACCGCGCTGCAGGGGATCCGCGGCGGGCAAGGAGGCGTCAACTTGCTCCTGGGCTACTTTTTGGAGCGCCGGGTCCAGTGTCGTGTGGATGGTGAGCCCGCCCAGGTAGAGGAGCTTCTTGCGGGCCGCTTCATCGGCCCCGAAGGCGGGGTCGTTGAGGATCAGCCGCTGGACGTAGTCGCAGAAGTACGGCGCCGTCGCCGCGCCGAAGCAGCCCTGGCTGCTGGGGTGGACGTTCAGTCCAATCGGCGCTTCCACGGCGGCGTCGTGTTCCGATGCGGTGATACGTCCTTGTTGGAGCATCTTGTCCAGGACTTCGTTCCGGCGGGCCACCACATGGTCAGGCTCGGTGAGCGGGTCGTAGTAGACGGGACTGTTCACGACGCCGGCCAGGGCCGCGGCCTCGGGCAGGGTCAGGGCACTGGCGGGGACGTTGAAGTATTCTTCGGCGGCGGCGTCGATGCCGTAGGCGCCGTTGCCGAAATAGACGATATTCAGGTAGCCCTGCAGGATCTGGCCCTTGGAGTATTTCGTCTCCAGGGCAATCGCAAGCTTCATCTCCCGCAGCTTGTCGCCGATCGTCTTGGCGTAGCCCAGCTTGACCTGATCGCCTTTGCCCTGCTGGACAAGGGATTCGATGATCATGTTGTTCACGTACTGCTGCGTGATGGTCGAGGCGCCCTGGCGTCCGCCCTGCGCGGTAGCCACGATCGCCCTCAGGATCCCGGTGGTGTCGATTCCCCCGTGCTGGTAGAAGCGCGCGTCCTCGATGGCGACGATCCCGTCCCGGATGAACGGGGACATCTTGTCCAGCGTCACGGGCGCACGGTTTTCTGCGTAAAAGGTGGCAATCACGGACCCGTCGTTGGCCAGCACCGTCGAGGCCGCGGGCGGGGCGCTCATATCCAGGTCATCGGGCAGCCGGTCAAACATGCCGATCGAATTGCTGACAGTTGTTCCCGCCACGGCGGTCGCCGGGAGGAAGAGCCCCGCGACCAGGACGCCGCAAAGTGCGCCGGCAATAACGAACGAGAGGATCTTCCCCCATCGCGAGTCCCTACTCGGCATCGGCGTGTTCCCTCGGTGCACTCTCCTGTTTCGGCCGCAGGCCGGACGACGGCGGTTGTTCATCGGCGTCGACGCCGGCGTCGATGCGGGCTCCATCCGGCAAGGCGACCGAGCGACCGCGGCGGAAGAGCAGGACGAATCCGGCGGCCCCTGCCAGGAAGATCAGTGCCGCCACCCAGGTGTTCACCCTGAGCCCCAGTATCAGGTTGGCGTAGTCCGAGCGCATCAGCTCAAAGGCAAACCGCCCGGCCGTGTAGCCCGCGACGTAGAGAGCGAAAACGCTTCCGGCTCCGAGGCTGAATCGCCGGTCCAGGTAGAGGATCAGGAAGCCGACCGCGACGCACCAGAGGGACTCGTAGAGGAATGTGGGCTGGAAATAACCGAGAACGACCGGAGCGCCGGAGGCGTTGGTGAGCGCGGACCCGGTGGCGTAGTCCATCTGGTGGATCTGGAGTTTCCACGGCAGCGTGGTCGGGTCCCCGTAGAGTTCATTGTTGAACCAGTTCCCCCAGCGCCCCAGGGCCTGGGCAAAGAGCACGCCCGGCGCCACCGCATCCAGGAATGCAATGAGTGACACATTCGACCTGCGGCAGCCGATCCATGCCCCAAAACACCCCAAGGCGATCGCGCCCCAGATGCCCAGGCCGCCGTCCCAGATGGCGAACGCATTCCAGGGGTTCGCTCCGGGAACGAAGTACAGCTCCGGATCGGTGACGACGTGGTAGATCCGGCCGCCGACAATTCCTGCAGGCACCGCCCACAGGCAGATATCCAGAACCTGCCCGGCGTCGCCGCCGCGGTCCGCCCAGCGGCGGGATCCCAACCAGACGGCCACTGCGATGCCGGCCATGATGCACAGGGCATAGAAGTGAACGGTCAGCGGGCCCAGATGAATGGCACTGACCGTGGGTGAAGGAATGAAGGAATCACTGTCAAGAATTAGTTCGGTCACAGAACTATTCTATAGGGGGAATATTCGGGATAGGCTGGCGTCGTGGACATGGCCGATGTATCGATACAGGAAACGGGGACGGCCGGCACCGCCGCGTGGTCATTGACCGGCGCCATCACACGTCTGCGCCGCGTCCTGCGCTCGAGCGTGCGGCAGGAGTTTCCTTGGGAATCACTGCCCATGGCCCAGGTCGAGGTCCTCCAGCGGCTGGCCGACGAACCGGGCCTGGGCGTTAGCGGGCTTGCCGCTCGTCAGCGCTTGGCAACCAACACGGTGAGCAACCTGGTCCAGCAAATGGTGGCGTCCGGACTCGTTGAACGCGTGGCCCGTCCCGGCGATCGCCGGTCCGTGAGCCTGAGCCTGACCCCTCAGGGCACTGAGGTGCTAAGCGCGTGGCAGGCAGCCAATGACCGGCGGCTCGGCCATGCCCTAAAGCGTTTGCCGTCGACCTATCAGAAAGCCATCGAAGACGCCGTGCCGGCCTTGGCCGCGCTCGCGGCCCTGCTGGAATCCGACGAGCAGAACCGGGACAGCCGCCCGGGAACAGAGCCGACCCCGCCCAGATGAGTGCTACAGGCTAACGCGGCCCTCACGCAGCGCCCGATGGCGCGGAATCAGTCTCCGATTCCTCCGTCGGCTTCCGCCGGACCAGTGCGGTGGGGATGTTCTTCGAGAACAGCAGTGAAAGCGATCCAATGAATACCAGGGCCACCATCGATGCCCTGAGCGAGGACACCTGCGAGTCGGCGTAGAGCGTAGTGAGCGTGGCGGCGTCGCCAGGTGAAAGGCCCGCCTGCGTCGCAATGTCGTCCACGGTGGACACGGGCACAATGTTGACGCCGGCCTGCGTTTGGGCCGCAACGAGATCCTTCACGTTGCTTGGAAGGTCGCTGCTGTCCACAGCACCCAGGAACGAGCTTGAGAGCGACGCGATCAGGACGGATCCGATGAGGGCCGTTCCCAGCGAGGAGCCGAGGTTCTGGAAGATCCCCTGGAGGCCGCCGATCTCACTGGACCGCTCGACCCCGACACTCGACATCGTCACGTTGCCGATCTGGGATGCAAGCAGCCCCAGGGCGGCTCCCGCGAAGAACATTCCGACCGCAAAGAGCACGCTCCGGAGGTCCAGGGACACCGATCCGAGCAACACGAAACTGCTCGCCACCAGGATGAGCTGCCCGAGCCGAACAATGCGGCGCGGGGACCAGATGGCCGTCAGCCGGGTGCCAACAACCGAGAACAGAATCAGCGAAACCGAGAGCGGAAAGATCTTGATGCCGGTATCGAGCGCGTTGAGTCCAAGGGTCATCTGCAAATACACCGGAATCATGAAGAACAGGCCCGCCGTGATCATGTATTGGGCGGCGAGGACGGACAAGCCGGAACGCAGCTGCTTGATTGACAACATCGAGACGTGAACCAGCGGGGGGCGCCCCCGCCGGATGAGTGCTTCCTGCCGGGCAAAGAAGGCCCACAGCAGGAATCCTCCGGCCAATATCAAGTAGGGCACCAGGGACAGGCCCAGCGGATTGATGGGAACGCCGCCGATCTCCGGCGAGTGCTTTGGCAAAATCCAGCCCCACGTCTTGCTTTGGAGCATGGCGAAAACGATCAGGGTCAGGCCCGCCGCCGAGAGCAGGACACTGACACCATCAATTTTGATGCTTTGCGGGCGGCTGGTGTCGGGCACAAGGCGTGAAAGGACGACCACGGCCGCCATCACCACGACTTCCCCAACGAACACATACCTCCAGCTCAGGTACGTTGTGACGTAGCCGCCGATGAGGGGGCCCAGTGCGACGGCGGCCCCCGAGGTCGCCCCGATGATCGCGAACCCTGTCACCCTGTCCTGGTCCTGGTAATTGTTGGCGATGAGGGCCGCGATGGCAGGTATCACCAGGACGGCCCCGACGCCTTCGATCACGGACCACCCGATGAAGAGGACCACGATGTTGGGGCTGAGTGCGGTGAGCAGGGAGCCGCAGGCGTAGATGATGGAGCCGATGACGAAGGCGCGCCTCCTCCCCCAGACGTCGCCGAGTTTCGCGCCGAGCAGCATCAGTGAGGCCATGGTCAGCGTATAGAAGGTGATGGCAGCCTGCATCGCGGCTACGGTCGTGTTGAGGTCATTCACGACTGTCGAGATCGAAACGTTCATCACGGTGCTGTCCAGCACCATGACGAATTGTGCGCAGCCTAGGATGATGCCGGCGGTCCACTTTTTCATTGGGTGACACGCAGTTCTCGAGGTGTTGTGCGCAGCCGCTGCGGGGCGCGGCGTGCGCCTGGCTCACGTCATGCCGCCCGCACCGGGCCCCGCGGCGCAACTCACCAACGGTCCGCCGGGCCCGCTGACGGCACGGGCGACGATGAAGCCCATGAGGGCAGGACACAAACGGCCGGTCAGGCCCGGCTCAACGCTTTCGCCTTGAGCGCATCGAACTCGCCTTGGGTCAGGGTGCCGGCGTCGAGGAGTTCCTTGGCCTTGGCGATTTCCTGGGTGGGGGAAGCCGTGGCAACGGAGCGGATGTATTCAGTCGTTTCGGCTTCCGCCTGTCGTGCACTCTTGGCCTGGCGTTCCGCCATGCTGCGGCCGCGCGCGATCAGGTAGACAAGAACGGTGAGGAACGGCACGAAGACCAGGAATAGTATCCACACGGCCTTGAGCCAGCCGTTGAGGTCGCGGTCCCGGAAAATATCGGAGATCACGGCAAAAAGTGCAAACAGGTACGAGACGAAGGCAAATCCCCAAAAGAATAGCCAGATGACGTTCCAGAATTGCTCCACGGGAGCCATCCTTTCGTTCCGAGGAAGCCCTGCTGGCATTCCCTTAAGGGCCAAAGTAGCCTTCCCTGGCACTCGCCATTAGGACCATAAGGCCTGTATTGAGCGGGGTGGGGCCGCCATGCTCCATCTCTATGCACGGAGAGCGCAACCGCCTCGAAATCCGGCATTACCCAAGTGACATTTATCCCAAGGCCCTGGCCTTGAGCATCTGGAATTCGTCGCGGGTGATCGTGCCTTCATCAAGGAGCCTTTTCGCCGCCGCGATCTGTTCGGCGGGGTTGCTGTTGGCGGTCCGACGAACGTAGTCAGCCATGTCATCACTGGCCTCTCTCTGGGTTGCGTCCTGCCGCACGGATTCCCGTACGGCCATTTGCTGCCCGTAGAACAACATGTAGGCAAGGCAACCGAGGAGCGGGAAGAGGAGAACGGCGAGAATCCACATGGCCTTTACCCACCCGGGGCGCAGACGATCCGAAAAAATGTCCTTGATGACCAGAAACAGCACTATCAGGTACGCGGCGAACATAACGAACGAAAACATGAGCCATATGGCATCCCAAAAACCCATTGCCTCCGCCTTTCGAGAGACCTTGATGCCTTCATAAGCCGGGGCGACTCAGGCGATCGACTCAGCTCGCCCCAAGCCTACGCACGGGGCCCGCATTGTCAATGAATCGCATTGTCTCTCCAGTGGGCGACGTCGGTCCTCGTCCAGTCGGACCGGACTCGACGAGGTGAACGAACGATGAATTATAGTTCCGTAGCAACGACGGCGGCACGCCGCCTGATAGCACCTGATAGCATCAGCCCAAATGGGCACACCCGGCGCGGTGGATGGCGTCATTGAGGGTCGACGGCGACCAAGTCTTGGGCCGCGGTCCGGGCATGTCTTGAGAGATTTGGGCGTCACCACTTCCTGGGAGGACCTCATGACCGACGACACGACGCCGCCAGCGGCACCTCGAATTGCCACCGCTGAGCATGCCCGGCTGGCCGAGGCCACGGGTGCGGCGGAGGATGTCCTGTTCGAGGCGAATCCCTGGTACGAGTGGGGGCCTTACCTGTCGGAGCGGGCCTGGGGCACGGTTCGGGAGGACTACAGCGACGGTGGTGACGCGTGGGATTATTTTCCGCATGATCATGCCCGGTCCCGTGCGTTCCGATGGAACGAGGACGGCATGGCGGGGCTGTCCGACATTCACCATGACCTGTGCTTGGGGTTGGCGCTGTGGAACGGGGCCGATCCTATCCTGAAGGAGCGGATGTTCGGGCTGACCGGTCCCCAAGGCAACCACGGGGAGGACGTCATGGAATACTGGTGGTACCCGGACGCGTTGCCCAGCCATGCATGGCTGCGGTGGCGGTATCACTACCCCCAGGGAGAGTTTCCCTATCAGCAGCTGGTTGAGGAGAACGCCCGTCGTTCCCGGGACGAACCCGAGTTCGAGTTGCTGGATACCGGCGCCTTCGACGGGGGCCGGTACTGGTCCGTGGACGTCGCATACGCAAAGGCCTCACCGACCGAGGTACTTGCCCGGATCACCCTCGAAAACCATTCAGCCGAGGAAGCAGCGATTTCGGTGTTGCCCACCATGTGGTTCCGCAACACGTGGCGGGTCTCGGGCGGCGAGGCGCCGTCGTTGTTCCTGGACGGGGACGGGGTTGCGGTCGAACACCCGCGACTGTCCGGCTACCGCCTCGATGCCGCTCCCACCAAGGACGGCGTCCGGCCACAGGCGTTGTTCTGTGACAACGAGACGAACACAGCCCGCCTGTTCGGGTCGGCTCCGGTCACCGCCTATCCGAAGGACGGCATCAACGACCACGTGGTCTCGGGCGCAGACACCGTAAATCCGCAACATCGGGGCACCAAGGCATCCTGGTGGTATCAGGTGACCGTGCCGGGAGGCGGTCGGGTCGAGCTGCGGCTGAGGCTGCACCGGCCGTTCCCCGACCAGGCCACTCCCCCCGCCGGCTGGTCCGACTCCTACTTCGATGACGTCATGGCAGCCCGGGAGCAGGACGCGGACGAGTTCTACACAGCGATCGCCCCCGCTGAGATCGGTGCCGAACCGATGCAGGTGATGCGCCAGTCCTGCGCAGGGCTGATCTGGAGCAAGCAAATGTACCCGTATCGGGTCAACCGGTGGTTGGATGGCGACCCCACCCAGCCGGCGCCGCCGGCCGGGCATCGTAACGGCCGGAACACGGGGTGGCGGCACCTGGACTCGTTCGACGTGCTTGCCATGCCCGACCCGTGGGAGTACCCGTGGTTCGCGGCCTGGGATCTGGCGTTTCACTCCATCACCTGGGCGCACCTGGATCCCGCGTTCGCCAAATACCAGCTGTTGGTGCTCCTTCGGGAGTGGTTCCAGCATCCGAACGGTGCGTTGCCCTCTTACGAGTGGAACTTCGACGATGTGAATCCCCCCGTCCATGCGCTGGCCGCCATCCGGGTGTTCGTCATCGACGGAGGCACCGACCTGCACTTCCTGAAACGGGTGTTCAACAAGCTGCTGCTGAATTTCACCTGGTGGCTCAACCGGCAGGACCCCGACGGGAACAACCTGTTCGGCGGCGGCTTTTTGGGTTTGGACAACATCAGCCCAATCGACCGATCCCACCTGCCCCCCGGCTTCAAGCTGGACCAGGCCGACGGCACCGCATGGATGGCGTACTACTCCGTGGCCATGCTCACCCTGGCCACCAAACTCGCCGAATACGACGACGTCTATGAGGACATGGTGGTGAAATTCCTGGAACAGACCGTACTGATCATGGACGCACTGGAGGATTCAGGCTGCTATGACACCGAGGACGGCTTCTTCTACGACCGGCTCACCGACCCTTCCGGGAACAGCTTCCCGATCAGGGTGCAGACCCTCGTCGGGTTGATCCCGGCACTGCCCGCGGTGGCGCTCCCCACCCAGGACACGGACCGGAACCGCCGGCTGCGGAAGCGGTTCGCCGGACGGTTGGAACAGACCGAGCGGCACGAGATCCTCGATTGGCAGGTCCGTGGCTCCGGGGAGTCCAGGCGGACGCTGCTGTCGGTCCTCCCGATGGACAAGCTCGCCCGGCTGTTCGGTACGTTGTTCGACGAGGAGGCATTCCTGTCTCCCCACGGCCTGCGATCGCTCTCCAAGCGCCACAACACGCCCTACACGGTTCCGGGACTGCCCACCGCCGCAATCCAGTACGAACCAGCCGAATCGCGGACCGCCATGTACGGCGGCAATTCCAACTGGCGGGGACCTGTGTGGCTGCCGGTCAACTACCTCATCATCCGGGCGCTGCTGCAGTACGACCAGTTCTTCGGTCCCGACTTCACCGTCGAATACCCCACCCGTTCCGGTCACCACCTGACCCTGCGGGAGATTGCCGGTGACCTCAGCGATCGCCTGGTGAGCATCTGGCTCCCCGGGCCGGACGGACGCCGACCGGTCTATGGTGGCGCGGACCTGTTGCAGAACGATCCCGCGTGGAAGGACAACCTGCTGTTCTACGAGTACTTCCACGGCGACAACGGGGCCGGACTCGGCGCCATGCACCAGACCGGGTGGTCCGCGCTGGTCGCGGACCTCCTTCTGGACCCGCCCCACCATAGCCACCGGCTGGTGTTCGGGGACACCGCGGACCCCACCACCACGACAGGACCGCAGGAAACGCACCACCGAAACCATGTCCAACAAGACTGAGGGGCGGCTGTCCGTCTCAGGAGAGTCACGATCGGCGAGGGAGCTGTGATGGACGAGATGCCAGCGCCGGACCGGCCACCGGGCCTGACGCCACCGGTGGCCCACCCCTTTATCTACGAGATCAACACATGGGCATGGCTCGAATCACTCAGCGTGGAAGAAAACAAACCGATCGATCTTGGCTCCGTCCCGCCTCGGCACTGGGACGAGATTGCCGGCCTGGGCTTCGATTCGGTCTGGTTGATGGGAGTCTGGCGTCGCAGCGCCGCCGGAATCGCGATCGCACTGGCAAATCCAGCCCTGCGGTCCGATTTCCAGGCCGCTCTTCCCGATTGGCGTGCCGAGGACGTCGTCGGGTCGCCGTACTGCATCAGGGACTATGTGGCCGACGACCGCCTCGGTGGCCCCGCCGGGCTTGCCGCCGCCCGAGAGGCGCTCGCCGCGCGAGGTCTCCGCTTGATCCTGGACTTCGTGCCCAACCATGTCGCCCCGGATCATCCGTGGACCACCGGGACACCCGAGCTCTTCGTATCGGGAACTACCGCGGATCGGGACCGGGATCCGACGTCCTTCATCGAGGTGGGCGGCCGGGTGCTCGCCAACGGACGGGACCCCTACTTCCCGGCGTGGCCTGACGTCGTTCAGCTCAATGCCTTCGACCCGGCCCTGCGATCGGCGGCAGTGGAGACGCTCAGATCGATCGCCGATCAGTGCGACGGGGTACGTTGCGACATGGCGATGCTGGTCATGAACGACGTTTTCGCCCGCACTTGGGGTGCCCGGGTCGGGCCGGCACCCAGCGCAGAATACTGGCCCACAGTGATCACCGCCGTCCGCGAATCCCACCCGGGTTTCGTGTTCCTCGCCGAAGCCTATTGGGATCTTGAGTGGTCCCTGATGCAGCAGGGCTTCGACTACTGCTACGACAAGCGCCTGTATGACCGTCTTCTCCGCGGCAGTGCCGAGGAGGTGCGGCTCCACCTGCTGGCGGAGCCAACGTATCAGAATGCCCTCGTCCGGTTCGTGGAGAATCACGACGAGCCACGGGCCGCGGCTGCGTTCGGGGGCGGCCGGACACAGGCGGCAGCGGTGGCGGCCCTGACCCAGACCGGGGCTCGGCTGATTCACCACGGCCAGCTGTTGGGGCGGCGGGTACGCCTTCCCGTGTTCCTCGGTCGTTTCCCTGCCGAGCCGGCCGACGACGAGCTGGCGGCCTTCTACCGCCGGCTCCTGGCGGTTGTCGCCGACCCGACCCTTCGGGCCGGGCACTGGCAATTGTGTGAACGGGCGGGGTGGCCGGGCGACAACAGCTTCGAAAACCTCGTCGCCTGGAGCTGGAACGGCGCCACCCGGTGGCTGATCGTCGTGAATCTGAGCGATGCGCCCGCAACAGGTCGAGTGAGCGCGCCGTGGCCGGACCTGCGGGGACACCGGTGGCAGTTGACCGACCCGACCCGGGACATGCGTTTCGACCGCGCCGGCGACGATCTGGCCGACGGGCTGTTCGTCAGGCTTGACGCATGGCAATGGCATTCACTCCGCCTCGACCCATTGCCGGAAGGCGCTGACCACGGCTGACAGCAAATTCCGCTACAACGGCGCCCCTAGAAGAAGTGCCGTTCGCTGGCGGCGTCAGGCGAGGGATGCACGACGGGAGCCTCGCCGAGTTCGAGCAGGATGTCGTTGATGCTCAGCTGGCCGTCCAGCTGTGGGTCCAGCTGCACCGGGACGATCGCGTCCGGGACGGCGTCGGTACTCATGCCACGATCATATGTGCGGACCGGCACGGGGCCCGGGGGCCACGCCGTCCGGGCATTATGCGCCGTCGTAAGCCTGATTGCGCATGGCGAGGCTGCCACCGGCCGGACACCACGACGCCGGAGCGGCAAGGCTACGCTTGTAGGTATGCCTTCTCGAAGCCCGCAAGCCCCCCGCCCGTCAGTCCACGACGCCGCCAAACCCGGCCTCCGGCCCGGGCAGACGGCGGCCCTGGCCGCCTGCGCCGATGCCTTCCTGATTCTGCTCTTCGCGGCGATTGGCCGCGACGCGCACCAGCGGGGTGAAATCATCACGGGCGTCTTTGCCACCGCGTGGCCGTTCCTGGCAGGCGCGGCACTCGCATGGCTCGTCCTCCGGCTGTGGCGCGACCCCCTGCGGCTGTGGCCGGCCGGCGTCGGCGTCTGGCTCGGAACAGTCGGCGTCGGCATGATTCTGCGCGCCGTCACCGGGCAGACGGTGGTGCTCCCGTTCATCATCGTGGCCCTGCTGAGCCTCGGGGTGTTCCTCATGGGTTACCGCCTTGTGGCAGCCGGCGTGCGGCGGCTGCGTTCACGCCGCCGGCAGGCCTGATGCACTAGGCTTGCAGAAGATGGCAGGGCCCGCACACGGGCCGCCGACAGGCCCGCAAACGGCGCAACCGATCCGGAAAGGCTCACACGTGGTCACCGCATTCGTCCTGATCAAGACAGACGCTTCACGCATTCCGGAGACCGCTGAGGAAATCTCCGCCATCACGGGCATCAGCGAGGTCTATTCGGTGACCGGCGAATGGGACCTGATCGCCATTGCCCGGGTCGCCAAGCATGAAGACCTGGCCGAAGTCATCGCGGACAAACTCTCCAAGGTTCCGGGCGTGGTGCACACCACCACACAGATCGCCTTCCGCGCCTACTCCCAGCACGACCTCGACGCGGCTTTCGCCCTCGGGTTCGAACAGTAGCCGGCACCAAGTAGCGCAAACGTCAGGGGCGGGGCCGGCAGATTCTGCCGGCCCCGCCCCTGACGTTTGCGGCTCAGGCAGCCTGTGACAACGCGACCCACCTGTCCAACACCGCGGAGGCCGCCCCCGACTCAATGGACTCCTCGGCCCGCTTCAGCGCAGCCGCCATGCGCTCCGCGAGAGGACCGGCGGCGTCGAGGTCGAACGCCACGAGGCCGGCGGCGGCATTGAGCAGCGCCGCATCGCGGGCCGGCCCGGGCGCGCCGGCGAGGACAGCACGGACGACGGCGGCATTGGCCGCAGCGTCGCCGCCGCGCAGCTCCTCCAGCGTCGCCTGCCGGATACCGAGTTCCCGCGGGTCAAACGTCTCTTCCGTAACCTCGCCGTTGCGGATCTCCCACACCCGGGACGGGCCGGTGGTGGTCAGTTCATCCAGGCCGTCATTGCCGCGGAACACCAGGCCCCGGCTCCCCCGCTTGGCCAGCACGCCGGCCACGAGGGGGGCCATCCGTTCATTGGCGACCCCCACGGCCGAAGCCTGGACATGTGCCGGGTTGATCATCGGGCCCAGGAAGTTGAACGCGGTCGGGACGCCGAGTTCCCGGCGGGCGACGGCGGCATGCCGCATCGAGGGGTGGAACACCTGGGCGAAGCAGAAGGTGATCCCGGCTTCTTCGGCGTTGAGCGCCACGCGGGCAATCGGCAGATCCAGCCGGACGCCGAGCGCCTCCAGGACATCGGCAGATCCCGACGACGACGACGACGCCCGGTTGCCGTGCTTGACCACCTTCGCGCCGGCGCCGGCACAGATCAGCGCGGCCATCGTCGAGATGTTGACAGTGTTCTGCTGATCGCCGCCGGTGCCGACGATGTCCAGCTTCTCGCCGGCTATGTCAATGGGGTTGGCGTTGGCCACCATGGCTTCCACGAGGCCGGCAACCTCATCAACGGTCTCGCCCTTGGACCGCAGGGCCACGAGGAAACCGGCCACCTGGACCGGCGTGGCCTCGCCCGACATGATCGAGTTCATGGCCCATTCGGTGCTCCCGGCGGTGAGGTCCGCGCCGCCGATGAGTGCGTTGATGAGCCGCGGCCAGGTGTTGCCTGCCGCCTGTGCGGATGCCTGAGAAGTCACCTCCCGATGCTATCGAGGTCGGCCCCGCAAAGACCAATGTGAACCCCTCCGGGAACTTTTCCGCGCGAATTCGCGTCTTTGTAGAAAAAGTCCTCCGAAATGGCGGTTTGCGTTGGGCAGGACGGACTTTTATAGACATAATGTCTATGTGACATCTGCGACCCATGCCCCCAGTACCCCGGCGCACCCGACGCTGAACCGCCCGAACATGGTTTCTGTTGGAACCGTTGTGTGGCTGTCCAGTGAGTTGATGTTCTTCGCCGGTCTCTTCGCCATGTACTTCACACTCCGTTCGACCTCCGGACTGATGTGGGCTGAAGAGACAGCCAAGCTCAACTTCCCCTTTGCGCTCGTTAACACGATCGTCCTTGTGGCAAGTTCCTTTACTTGCCAGATGGGCGTCTTCGCTGCGGAGCGGCTCCAGCCGCGCCGGACCGGCGGAGTCTTCAGCTTCACCCGCTGGGGGATGAACGGATGGTTCATCCTCACGTTCCTCATGGGTGCCTTCTTCGTTGCCGGTCAGACGACCGAGTACTCCATGCTCGTATCCGAGCACGTCTCGCTGTCCTCCAACGCCTACGGTTCCGCCTTCTATATAACGACAGGCTTCCACGGCCTGCACGTCATCGGCGGCCTGATTGCCTTCCTGCTCATCTTGGGCCGCTCCTTCGCCGCGAAGAAGTTCGGCCACTTTGAAGCAACCTCGGCGATTGTCACCTCGTACTACTGGCACTTCGTGGACGTCGTCTGGATTGGCCTCTTCCTGGTCATCTACGTCCTCAAGTAGCCCTGACTTGACTCTTTTTCTACAAGAGGCAGAATTTCAAGAAGCGGCTCCAGGAGCCACCGCAGGATCGAATAAAGGAACCACCACGTGAAGGCACTCTCGCAGAAGCGACGTCACCCACTGGCAGCAATTGCGCTGCTGCTGATGGGCCTCTTGGTCACGGGTGGGCTGTACGCCGTTGCCACCACCGTCAACCAGGCCAAGGCCGACACCAACACCTATAGCGCAAGCGACGTAGAGGAAGGCGGCAAGCTCTTCGCCGCCAACTGCGCAACCTGCCACGGCATGGGTGCCAGCGGCTCTCAGTCCGGACCGTCGCTTGTGGGCGTCGGCGCCGCCGCTGTTGACTTCCAGGTCGGCACCGGCCGCATGCCCATGCAGATGAACGGCCCGCAGGCCCAGAAGAAGCCCAACCAGTTCAACGAGGAACAGACCAAGCAGCTCGCTGCTTACGTTGCCTCGCTGGGCCCCGGCCCGGCCGTCCCCGAAGCGGGTGTGCTCGATGAGAAGGGCGACGCCGCCAAGGGCGGGGAACTCTTCCGCACCAACTGCGCCATGTGCCACAACGCCGCCGCCGCCGGCGGTGCCCTGACCCGGGGCAAGTTCGCCCCGGCGCTCTCGGGTGTCTCCGGACAGCACATCTACGAAGCCATGGTCACCGGCCCCCAGAACATGCCGGTATTCAATGACGCGAACATCTCCCCCGAGGGGAAGCGCGACATCATCACCTACCTGAAGCAGATTGAATCCAATGGCTCGCCCGGTGGCGCAGATCTTGGAGCTTTGGGACCGGTTTCCGAAGGTCTCTTTGTCTGGATCGCCGGGTTGGGCGTCATCATCGCGTTCACGATCTGGCTCACATCCCGCACCTCCTAAGCGGACCTTGCACCTGTAAGAATTTTCTGCTGACCCGTCAGCAGTTTGAATTGAAACCTAACTCGGCATAGGCCGAGACGAGAGAAGGATGAGGCGAATTATGGGCAACCATAGTGACGGCAGTCCGAACCACTCGGGCACCGTAGCTACGGCTGGTCAGAATGAGGTGGAGAAGTTCCAGGATCCTGGAATTCCCCCGCACCGTTTGCGCCTGGCTGACACGGACCCGAGGGCCGCAAAGAAAGCAGAACGGCAGGTAGCCCTTCTGTTTGGCACCTCGGTCGTTGGCACCCTGATATTCCTGGTGTCGTACTTCGCGATCGATCTGGGGAACGATTCCTCGATCGCCACGATCCGACTCCAGAATGCCTTGCTGGGCATCGGCACCGCGTTCGCGATGCTGGGCATCGGCACCGGCATCGTCCACTGGGCCAAGGCCCTGATGCCGGACCACGAGGTCTCGGAAGAGCGCCACGCGATCCGCACCGAGGAAGACCGCCAGGCTGCCGTCCGCATCGTTGATGACATTGTCGAAGAAACCGGCATCAAGCGCCGGCCGCTGATCCGCAATACCCTGCTCGGCGCGGTCGCACTCGCGCCCCTGCCGGCCCTCGCCATCTTCGGTGACCTCGGCCCCCGGCCGGACTTCGCGCTGGCGCACACGCTGTGGGCTCCGGCCCCGGATGGCAAGCTGAAGCGCCTTGCCCGCGACCCCGATGGCACTCCCATCAAGGCCGCGGACGTCACCATCGGCTCCGCTTTCCACGTCATCCCGGAAGGGCTGAACGAACTGAGTGAAGGCAAGCTGAACGAGAAGGCCAAGTCCGTCGTTCTGCTCATGCGCCTGGACCCGAACGAGCTCCACCCTTCCCCCGGCCGTGAAAGCTGGGCCTACAACGGGATTGTCGCGTACTCCAAGATCTGCACCCATGTTGGTTGCCCTGTTGCCCTGTACGAGCAGCAGACCCACCACCTGCTGTGCCCGTGCCACCAGTCAACCTTTGACCTCACCCAGCAGTGCAAGGTTATCTTTGGCCCGGCCAGCCGTCCTCTCCCCCAGCTGCCTATCGCAGTCGACGCCGAGGGCTACCTGGTCGCCACGAGCGACTTCCATGAACCCGTCGGACCGAGCTACTGGGAGCGTGAGCAGCATGTCCTCAACAACAACGCCTGATGCCCCTGTCTTCGTCGCCAAGACTACAGGCGGCCGCATCACCGACTTCGTCGACCAGCGTGTTGGCGGCTCCGGAATCCTCCGCGAATTTGGCCGGAAGGTCTTCCCTGACCACTGGTCATTCATGTTTGGCGAAGTGGCACTGTACTCCTTCGTCATCCTGCTCCTCTCGGGCACGTTTCTGACGTTCTTCTTCGATCCGTCCATGGCGGAGACGCACTACGCTGGCTCGTACACGCCGCTGAAGAACGTTGAAATGTCCGTGGCGTACAGCTCCTCCCTGAACATCTCCTTCGATGTCCGCGGCGGTCTGTTCATGCGCCAGGTACACCACTGGTCCGCACTTCTGTTCGTCGCCTCCGTGTCTGTGCACATGCTCCGCGTGTTCTTCACCGGCGCTTTCCGCAAGCCCCGCGAGCTGAACTGGGTGGTGGGCGGCGTCCTGCTCATCCTGTCCATGGCTGCAGGCTTCACCGGCTACTCGCTCCCCGATGACCTGCTCTCCGGCAACGGCCTGCGCATCATCGACGGCGTCATCAAGTCCATTCCGGTCATCGGCACCTACACCTCGTTCTTCCTCTTCGGCGGCGAGTTCCCCGGCACCATGATCATCAGCCGCCTCTACATGCTGCACATCCTCCTGGTTCCCGCGCTCATCCTGCTGATGATCGTGATGCACCTCTTCATGGTGGTTGTGCACAAGCACACGCAGTACCCCGGCCCCGGCCGTAACGACGGCAACGTCGTCGGCTACCCCCTGGGTCCGGTTTACGCGGCGAAGGCCGGTGGCTTCTTCTTCATCGTGTTCGGTGTGGTCGCCCTCATGGCGGCGTTCTTCACCATCAACCCGATCTGGAACTACGGTCCGTACGACCCTTCACCGGTGTCGGCAGGCACGCAGCCTGACTGGTACATCGGTTTCGTTGACGGCGCCCTGCGCCTGATGCCGGGCACGATCGGCGACTGGAAGGTCGAGCAGGTGTGGTTCGGCTACGTCTTCACCTTCAACGTCCTTCTGCCGGCGCTCGTCCCGGCCGGCATCCTGTTCACCGTGATGTTCACCTACCCGTGGATCGAACGCTGGATCACGAAGGACAACCGCGAGCACCACGTCCTGGACCGTCCCCGCAACGCTCCTACCCGTACGGCTATCGGCATGGCCGGCTTCGTTTGGTACTGCGTGATGTGGGCCGCCGCAGGCTCGGACCTCATCGCCACGCACTTCAACGTTGCCCTGAACGATGTGACCTACTGGCTGCGCGCACTGTTCTTCGTCGGCCCGGTGATCGCGTTCGTCGTGACTAAGCGCGTCGCCCTGGCGCTCCAGCGCAAGGACCGTGAGATCGCCCTGCACGGCCGTGAAACCGGACGCATCGTGCGCCTGCCGCACGGTGAGTTCATCGAGGTTCACGCCCCGCTGGACGAGTACAAGCGCTACAAGCTGGTCGGCTTCGAGTCACCGGCCCCGCTTCCCGCGGTGCCGAACGAACACGGCGTCGTGGACCGCAAGGAAAACCGCCGCGCCAAGCTCTCCCGCTGGTTCTTCGAGGACCGGGTTGCCCCGGTCACTCCCGCCGAGTTGGAAGCCGCACACGGCCACCACGGCAGCCACGAGGCCGTCGAGGCAGCAGCTTCGCAGAAGACGCTGAGCCACTAGGCAGCACCAAGCAGCACTAGCAGAAAGGCCCGGTCCCCCTTGGGACCGGGCCTTTCTGCATCTGGCTGGCTGCTGTGGCTACGGGCGGTAGCCCGAGGCGTAGTTACGAGTGGGCCGGACGCCGGGGCGCTGCAGGGGCACCCAGAGCTTGTACCGGTCGGCCCGGTAGTAGGACACGGAGTAGTCCACCATCGCGCGGGCCACAAAAGCATGGCGCTGGATCTTCAGCAGCGGCGTGCCGACCTCCACGTTCAGGAGCCTGGCCGTTGACGGCGAGGCGGCCGTCGCCTCGATCATGTCCTCGCCCCATTCCATGACCAGCCCGTAGCGTTCGCTCAGCACGTTGTAGAGGGACGTGGGCGGTGCCTCATCCAGCAGGCCCGGCACCCGGTGGGCCGGGATGAAGTTCTCGTCCACGCTCATGGGCTCGTTGTCGGCCAGCAGCAGCCGCCGGAACCGGACCAGAGGCGTGCCCTCCTCCAGTTGCAGCTCGCGGGCCAGGAAGGCGCTGGCGCCGATCTGCTCGAAGCTCAGGACCTTGGCCGCCGGGACCATGCCGCGGCGCTGCATCTCCTCGCTGTACGAGGTCAGTTTGACCTGGAGGTCGAGTTTGGGCTTGCGCACGAACGTGCCCAGCCCCACGACGCGTTCAATCACTTCCTCACCCACGAGCGCATCGATGGCCTGGCGGACGGTCATCCGGGCGAGTCCGAACCGCTCGGCGAGGTCACGTTCAGACGGCAGCGCCGAACCCGGCGGGCAGGCCGCAGCGATGTGCGCACGGAGGATTTCACGCAGCTGGACGTAAATGGGGATGCCGCTCTGCCGATCAATGTCGCCAACCATCGCGGACGCGTTAGAAGACGGCATGATGCAGCCTCGCAGCGGGTCCCGGCGTGGGAAAAACAGTCATGTATCAAGGGTAAACCCGCAGCCCGGCAGGTCTAGACCACCCGGCCGTCGCAGTTCGTCCCGTCCGCTCCCCCGCGACTACCCTTGAAGATACGGACCGGCACCGGGTGACCTGATCCTGTCGCTCCGGACTGGTTCCCCGTCCGGATGCGCGCGTCCGCCAGACCATCATGAGCAGAACCTGCACCAGCACAAGGGAGTCCCGTTGCCAGTTCGCAAGGCAATCGTCACGGCCGCCATCGGCCTTCACGCCCGCCCGGCGGCGGTATTTGTCCGCGCCGTCACCGCCACCGGGCTTCCGGTGACCATCAGCAAGGACGGCAGACCGGGCGTGGACGCCCGCTCGCTGCTGGAGGTCATGACCGAGGACTTCGCATGTGGCTGTGAAGTGGAGCTTGCCGTCGCGGCGGACGCCCTCCCGGACCGTTTCACCCTGGCGCAGGCAGAGAACGCACTCGAGGAGCTTAGGATCCTCCTCGAATCGGCGGCCGCCGCCTGAGGCCCCTGGGCGGCGCTCCCGGTTCGCGGTGCGGACTCGGATTACCGCCCCGCCTGCGGACCGCTCTCTGAACTTCCCCAGCCTTAAGCACGCATACGACGGCGGGCCCCACCTTCTTGGGTTCTAACGGTCGTTGCAACACCCATAGATTTTGGGAGTTGCAACGACCGTGCCGCATTTAAGCGACGCTTCATCGGAGTTCCGGAAGTATGCGAGATCGACTGTTCAGCAGAGGGAAGAGTTCTTCCGGGTCTTTGATCGACTTGGAAGTGTGACGGACGCCGCGGCAGAGCTCGGATTGAACCGGAACACCTGCTATCAGTGGGTTCGAAAGGCCGGCCTGACTTCCGCGGTCAGAGCCAAGTACACGCTTGAACAGAAAAGGGAGTTCTTCTCCGTTCTCGAGCGGGAAGGGAGCGCCACTGTTGCTGCCACCGAGCTCGGCCTGAACGTAGACACCGCGTCCCGCTGGGCACGCGAGGCGGGCATTGCCAGCCGGCCCGTGAGCCACCGCCGACGAGAAGAATACGTGCGGCTGCGTGCTACGGGACTGAGCCGGCGCGAGGCCGCTAAGGCTCTGGACGTTCCCCGTGGCCAGGCCCGGGAATGGGATCTGGGTGTCAGGAAATCCGGCGGGCGACGCATTTATCCGACCGGACGCGGAATGAACTACAACCAAGACGTGGACTCTTTGACTGCTTCTGCCCGTCCCGCCGGGAAACCGCCTGCCCGGCCCCCGGTATCGATCCCGGCCCTTGAGAAACCTATCGATCCGCGATACCTCAGCGTCCAGGAGCGGGAGATGATCCGGGACCTGACGGCCTCCGGTGCATCGATCAGGGCGATTGCCCATACCCTGGGACGATCGCCTTCAACGATCAGCCGCGAGCTGGGCCGGAATACCGATCAACGGATGGGCTACCTGCCCCACGCGGCGCACCGGAAGGCCACTGCCCGGCGGGCGCGGCCCAAACCCGCCAAACTCGCGGGAGAGTCGGATCTGCGTGACTATGTGAAGAACAAACTGCTCCTACGCTGGTCACCGGAGCAGATCAGCCACACGCTGGTCGAGGAGTTCCCCGACAACCCGGAGATGCGCGTGAGCCCAGAGACGATCTACCAAGCCCTCTACGTCCAGGCCAGAGGCGGACTCAAACGCGAGATACAGGCAGCCCTGCGCAGCAGCCGGACACGTCGCAAACCGCACAACACCGGGGAACAACGCACTCCCCGGTTCGTGGACCCCATGGTCATGATCTCCGAGCGTCCGCCCGAGATCGAGGACCGCGCCGTGCCAGGCCATTGGGAGGGGGACCTTATTACCGGCGCCTACAACCAGTCAGCGATCGCGACCCTGGTCGAACGCACCACCCGTTACGTGATGCTCGTCCACCTGCCACATGACCACACGGCCGAAACCGTCCGTGACGGACTCATCAAGACCATGGCCACCCTGCCGGAGCACCTGCGAGGCTCCCTGACGTGGGACCAGGGCGCGGAAATGGCAGGACATAAATCCTTCACCCTCGCCACCGATATGCAGGTCTATTTCTGCGACCCCGGAAGCCCCTGGCAACGCGGCTCGAACGAGAACACCAACGGGCTGCTGCGCCAGTACTTCCCCAAAGGCACCGACCTCTCCGTCTACGGACCCGAAGACCTCGAACACGTCGCCCAGGAACTCAACGGACGCCCACGCAAAACGCTCGGCTGGAAAACTCCAGCCGAGCGCCTACGTGATTTACTACTAACCACCTAACCAACAGGTGTTGCAACGACCCCTAGAAACCGCCCTTTGTGGTGGGGCCCGCCGTCGTATGCGTTATGGAGATTTGTCCGTGTGGACGCTAGTGAGCGTGGTCACCGCGGCTGTACTCGTAGACCCAGCCGACCAGGGCGACGACCGCGAGGCCGCCCGCGATGAAGACAATCCAGAATCCGACGGCCATGCCGAGGAATCCGGTAGCGCAGGCGATGCCGAGAACCAGCGGCCACCAGCTCCAGGGGCTGAAGTGGCCCTGTTCGCCGGCACCTTCGTGGATTTCGGCGTCGTTGCGGTCCTCGGGTCGCATACCCACGCGCCGGCCGGTGAAGCCGAGGTAGGCACCGATCATGCCGGCAAGGCCACCGACCAGCAGGATGGCAAGTGCTCCCACCCATTCGGTCCAGTTCGTCAGGTACCCGTAAATGAACGCCACCGGGACAAAGAAGAAGACGCCGAGGCCAAAGATCCTTGATTCGATTTTCACTTGCCGGAGTCCTTCTGGTCGGCGTTACCGAGCGCTGCTGCTGCCGGAGCAGGAGAATCGACGGTGTAGTTCTGGGAGAGCTCCGGGTGGTGCAGGTCCAGCGCGGGACGTTCGGAGCGGATGCGGGGCAGGGACGTGAAGTTGTGGCGCGGCGGCGGGCAGGACGTGGCCCACTCGAGCGAGGCACCGAAGCCCCACGGGTCATCAACTTCCACGCGGTCGTTGCTGCGCCAGGTGATGTAGATGTTCCAGAAGAACGGGATCAGCGAGGCGCCCAGGACGAACGAGGAGATGGTGGAGAACTGGTTCATCCACGTGAAGTTGTCCTGCGGCAGGTAGTCGGCGTAGCGGCGCGGCATACCCTCGACACCCAGCCAGTGCTGGATCAGGAAGGTGCCGTGGAAGCCCAGGAACAGCATCCAGAAGTGGATCTTGCCGAGACGCTCGTTGAGCATCTTGCCGGTCCACTTGGGCCACCAGAAGTAGAAGCCCGCGAACATGGCGAACACGACCGTACCGAAGACCACGTAGTGGAAGTGCGCCACGACGAAGTAGGAGTCCGAGACGTGGAAGTCCAGCGGCGGCGAGGCCAGGATGATGCCGGTCAGGCCACCGAAGAGGAAGGTCGCCAGGAAGCCGATGCTCCACAGCATGGGGGTTTCAAAGGTGATGGAACCCCGCCACATGGTGCCGATCCAGTTGAAGAACTTCACACCGGTCGGAACGGCGATCAGCATCGTCATGAAGGAGAAGAACGGCAACAGGACCGAGCCGGTGACGTACATGTGGTGTGCCCACACGGTCACGGACAGTGCGGCGATGGAGATGGTCGCGTAGACCAGGCCCTTGTAGCCGAAGATCGGCTTGCGGCTGAAGACCGGGAAGATCTCCGAGACGATGCCGAAGAACGGCAGGGCGATGATGTACACCTCAGGGTGGCCGAAGAACCAGAACAGGTGCTGCCAGAGGACGGCACCGCCGTTCGCGGGGTCGAAGATGTGAGCGCCAAAGCGGCGGTCGGCACCGAGCGCAAACAGTGCGGCGGCCAGCGGCGGGAAGGCCATCAGGACCAGGATGGACGTCACGAGTGCGTTCCAGGTGAAGATCGGCATGCGCCACATGGTCATGCCGGGGGCACGCATGCAGATGATCGTGGTGATGAAGTTGACGGCGCCGAGGATGGTGCCGAAGCCGGAGAGCGCCAGGCCGAAGACCCAGAGGTCACCGCCCACGCCGGGGCTGAACGTCGTGTCAGACAGCGGCGCGTAGGCGAACCAGCCGAAGGACGCGGCGCCCTGCGGGGTGATGAAGCCGGACACCGCAATGGTGGAACCGAAGAGGAAGAACCAGAAGGCCAGTGCGTTCAGTCGCGGGAACGCGACGTCGGGTGCACCGATCTGCAGGGGCATGATGACGTTGGTGAAGCCGGCGAAGAGCGGCGTCGCGAACATCAGGAGCATCACTGTGCCGTGCATGGTGAAGAGCTGGTTGTACTGCTCTTTGGTCTGCAGGATCTGCATGCCCGGCTCGAAGAGCTCGGCACGGATCAGCAGCGCCATGATGCCGCCGAAGCAGAAGAAGATGAACGACGCGATCAGGTACATGTACCCGATCGTCTTGTGGTCGGTCGAGGTGATCCAGTTGACGACGATGCGTCCCTTGGATTTGGGTACTACGGGAGCCTCGAGGATCCCGGCGGATTGAGTGTAAGTTGCCACGTCGCTCCCCTTACTTGGTTTCGGTCGGGACCGGGTTGCGGTCGTACTCGTCACCGAGCAGGCCGGTGTTCCCGTCCTGGCGCAACTGGTTCATGTGCGCCTGGAACTCCGAGTCGGAGACAACCTTCACGCGGAACAGCATTTCGGAGTGGTACTCGCCACAAAGTTCGGCACACTTGCCGTCGTAGGTTCCCTCCTTGGTGGGAGTGAACCGGATGTAGTTGGTCTTGCCGGGGATCATGTCGCGCTTCTGCAGGAAGGCAGGCACCCAGAAGGAGTGGATGACATCGCGGGAATTCAGTTCGAGGTCAACCGACTTGTTGACCGGCAGGTAAAGGGTGGGCAGCTTTTCCTTGTCCACGTCGTTACCGGTCAGGTGGGCCTGGACGCCGGCTTCGTGGACGTCGTCGGTGATGACGTCGCCCTTCTTGTAGTTGAAGTCCCATGCCCACTGCTTGCCGCGGACGTCGACGACGACGTCGGCCGGCTTGGAGCGGTCATCGATCTGCTGCTGGTCGCGGTCGGTGAAGTAGAAGAACACCAGGACCATGAAGAGCGGGATCGTCAGGTAGAACACTTCCAGGGGAAGGTTGAAGCTGTTCTGACGGGGGAAGCCCACCGTGCCTTTGCGGCGGCGGTAAGCAACGATGCACCAAATCATCAGGCCCCAAGTGATGATGCCGACGACCAGCGCGGCAATCCATGAGTTGACCCAGAGGTCCATGATGCGGTCAGTATTACTGGTGGTGCCACGTTCGGTGGGCAACCAGCCCCTCTGTACCTCTGGTGAACATCCAGTCAAAGCCAACGCGCCGGCTAGTGCCAAGCCAGTGATCGTAGTGATCTGTTTGCGTCGGCTGCCGGTTCGGTTCTGCGAACTCACAGACGGCCCTTCCTACTTGTTGCTGTTGCCCCGCGAATTACGGGCAGGGCAAACGAAAAGTTTTACTACTCGGTGTAGAGCTTACCGCTCCCCGGGAGTTTTCGCCCACATGTCCGCGCCGTGCGTCGGGACCTTTTTCCGGGTCCCGCTCGTTGAGGCCCGGGCGGCACTAAGGCCGGGCAATATGCCCGGCCTTAGTGGAAGGAATTAGTGGAAAGAATCCCCGCAGGCGCAGGAGCCGCCGGCATTCGGATTGTCGATCGTGAAGCCCTGCTTCGAGATGGTGTCCTCGAAGTCGATGCTGGCACCGCTGAGATAGGGAACGCTCATCTTGTCGACGACGACTTCCACGCCGTCGTAGTCGCGCACAGCGTCTCCGTCGAGCAGGCGCTCGTCGAAGTAGAGCTGGTAGATCAGGCCGGAGCAACCGCCGGGCTGCACGGCAACGCGCAGGCGCAGATCAGTGCGGCCTTCCTGCTCGAGGAGGCTGCGGACCTTGCCGGCCGCGACGTCAGTCAGCATGACTTCGTGCGTGGCCAGCTCGCCGGCCTCGGGGGCCGTGGCGTCGGCGCTGTTTTCATTGGTTGTAGTGCTCATGGCCTACCTTCTTGCAACGGTGGTGGCGGCCCCGCTTGCGCGGTGCCCGCCCCTACTTAAACGGTATGGGCTATAGCTACATGCTACGTCGATCAGCCCTGTAGCTCTAACTCCTGACGTAACCGTCCCAGCACGCTGGATGTTCCCCGGGAACGGAGGTTAGAGCGCCCCTTCCTCGTTGAGGCGCGCCAGCAGCAGCGCCTCGGCGATGATCGCGTTCCGGAAGTCGCCCAGGTGGAGGGATTCATTGGCGCTGTGCGCGCGGGAATCCGGATCCTCGACGCCGGTCACCAGGATCTGCACGTCCGGGTACAGCTCGGTCAAGTCCGCGATGAACGGGATGGACCCGCCGATCCCCATTTCCACCGCCGGTACGCCCCAGGCTTCGCCGAGGGCCCACATGGCCACGCCCGCGGCCTTGGAAGCCGTGTCCGTCAAGAAGGAGTTGCCGCTCTCCCCCGGCGTGAACACCACCTGCGCGCCGAACGGCGCATTGGCTTCGACGTGCTTGCGGACGGCTTCCATGGCGGCTGCCGGATCCTGCCCGGGAGCCAGCCGCAGGCTGAACTTGGCCCGGGCGCGGGGCAGCAGGGTGTTGGAGGCGACGTCGACGGCCGGAGCGTCAAAACCGATGATCGACAGGGCCGGCTTGGTCCACATGCGTGAGGCAATGCTCCCGGTCCCGGCGAGCTTGACGCCGTCGAGCACGGAAGCGTCCGCCCGGTATTCCTCTTCGGTCAGGTCCACGGTGACGTCGTCACGGCTCACGAGGCCCTCGATCGCGACGCTGCCATCGGCGTCGTGAAGGGTCGCGATCAGACGGGACAGCAGGGTCGGCGCGTCAAGCACCGGACCGCCGAACATGCCCGAATGCACCGCGTGGTCGAGCACCTTGACTTCGATGGTGCCGTCCACCAGGCCGCGCAGGCTCGTGGTCAGGGCCGGGATGCCGACCTTCCAGTTGCTGGAGTCGGCCACGACGATCACGTCAGCGCGCAGCAGTTCGCGGTGGGTCTCGAGGAATGTCCGGAACGTCGGTGAACCGGCCTCTTCTTCCCCTTCGAAGAAGAATGTCACGCCGAGGCCAAGCTCGTCACCGAGCACGCGCGTCACGGCGGAGTAGGCGGCGACATGGGCGAGGATGCCCGCTTTGTCATCCGCGGCGCCGCGGCCGAAGAGCCGCCCGTCGCGTTCGACGGCGG
The DNA here is from genome assembly GCF_054062615.1 of Arthrobacter sp. TE12232. Taxonomy (NCBI): domain Bacteria; kingdom Bacillati; phylum Actinomycetota; class Actinomycetes; order Micrococcales; family Micrococcaceae; genus Arthrobacter; species Arthrobacter sp. TE12232. Next base: position 4,695,649 of record NZ_JBSSFK010000001.1, on the reverse strand, counting down.
TAAAGGGGTCGGTTTCCCACAGCGCGAGGTCGCCGGTGGGCTGGACGTCGTGGTGGGCGTAGAGCAGAACGGTGGGCTTGCCGGCGGCGGCCGGGCGGCGGGCGACGACGGCGGGCCCGCCTGGCGTTCCGTCTTCCTTGTCGCAGCGGAGGATCCGGACGTCCTCGAAGCCGCTGGCGCGCACGAGGCCGGCGACGGCGTCTGCGCTGCGGTTCAGCGGGGCCGGGTCAAAGCTGGGCCAGGCGATGCCCGGAATGGCGACAAGGTCTTTCAGCCGGCTGATCGTTTCATCGAACGATTCCGTCACGGCCTGGCGGAGGGCCTCGGCATCGATGGTGCCGGCGTGGTCCATGGTGGTTTGCGGGTTCCCCGCAGTTGATGAAGTCATGGCGAAAACACTACCGTGTGCTGGATCACGGCAAACAGCGTGAGGGCGTGGCTGACCGCGTGTGTGCTGGGTCTCGCGCCGGGATCTGCGGGGTATTCTTTAGGGGTGTTTGGACGAAAAAAGGAAGCGCCCGCGGCGCAGAACGTAGTTGACCAGCAGGCGGCCGAGGCGGCAGCCCGGGGCACCGTGACCGGCAAGGGCGCGCCCACGCCCAAGCGGAGCGCCCAGGAGGCCGCCCGCAAGCGGCCGCTCGTGCCGGAAGACCGCAAGGCTTCCAAGGCGGCCGAGCGCGCCGCCGTCACGGAACAGCGGCTCAAGATGCGGCAGGCCATGGACAGCGGTGACGAGAAGTTCCTGCCGGTGCGCGACAAAGGTCCGCAGAAGCGTTTCACCCGTGACTACGTCGATGCCCGCTTCAGCCTGGGCGAGTACCTCATGTTCGGGGCACTCCTGTTCGTCGTCATCTCGCTGCTGGTGCCGGCTTCCAGCCAGCAGATGATCTACGTCCTGGGCGCCTTCTGGGTTATGTTCCTGGCCGTCTTCGTGGATGTCTTCATCCTCTCCCGCAAGCTCAAGAAGCGGCTCAGCGAGAAGTTCGGCGAGGTGGAACGCGGCACCGTCTGGTACGGCTCGATGCGCTCCCTGCAGTTCCGCCGGCTGCGCCTGCCCAAGCCCCAGGTCAGCCGCGGAGAGTTCCCCGCCTGATCATTTGTCCCTAGGATTTCCAACCACGAAGCCCCCGGCAGTTCAATACTGCCGGGGGCTTCGTCGCGCGGGGCAGGTGGCCCGGCCCGCGGCGGCTTAGCGCCGGCTCGGGTGCGTGGCCAGCAGCCGGTTGATGCGGGCGGCCCAGAACGGGCCTTCGTACAGAAACGCCGTGTAGCCCTGGACGAGGGTGGCGCCGGCGTCCAGCCGCGCCTGCACATCCTGGGCGGTTTCGACGCCGCCCACGGAGACGAGGGTCAGTGCGCCGCCCGTAACGGACTTAAGCCGGGCCAGGACCTCCAGCGCCCGCTTCTTCAGGGGCGCCCCGGAGAGTCCCCCGGCCCCGCAGACCTCGACCTTCTCCGGGCTGGCCGAGAGTCCGGTGCGGGCGATGGTGGTGTTGGTCGCGATGATGCCGTCCAGCTTCAGGTCCAGCGCCAGGCGCGCGACGTCGTCGATGTCCTCGTCGCTGAGGTCGGGTGCGATCTTGACCAGGAGCGGAACGTGGCGGCCCGCCGCTTTGTCCGCTTCCTCGCCGACGGCGGTCAACAACGGGCGCAGGGTCTCGACGTCCTGCAGCAGCCGCAGGCCGGGCGTGTTGGGCGAGCTGACATTGACCACCAGGTAGTCGGCGGCCGGGGCGAGGCTGCGTGCGCTGATCAGATAGTCGGAGACTGCATCCTCTAGTCCCACCACCTTGCTCTTGCCGATGTTGACCCCGATCACGGGCCGCACGCCGGGGTAATGCCGCTGCAGGGCGGCCCGGGCGGACTTCAGACGCGGAGCCACCGCCGCGGCGCCGTCGTTGTTGAACCCCATCCGGTTGATGACGGCCCGGTCCTCCACGAGGCGGAAGAGCCGGGGTGCCGGGTTGCCGGGCTGGGCCTGGCCGGTGATGGTGCCGACTTCCACGTGGCCGAAGCCGAGCTCGGTGAGCGCCTCGATGCCGTGGCCTTCCTTGTCGAAGCCGGCCGCGAGGCCGAACGGCGACGGAAAGGTCAGGCCAAACGCCTCGGTCTGCAGGGACGCCGCCGGGGCGGTGAACTTCTGCAGCACCCGGCCGGCGCCGCAGCTGTGGGCGAGCCGGATGGCTTTGAACCCGATCTTATGGGCGCGTTCGGCGTCCATCCATGAGAAGGCCAGCCGGAAGAATGTGGGATATACGCGCATGCCTCTAGTTTTCCGGTTCGGGCCGTCCAGACCAAACCAGCGCGCTACGGGCAACCGTTATGACTGCCGGTATGACAGCCGGTATGACAGCCGTTGCAACTGCGGTGCTGCGTGCCGTGGATGCGGCGCCCAAGAACCCCGGGGCGCGTTAGCATGAAGCCATGACCAGCATTGATGGTGTCGGGACGGGCAGCCGTGGGGTGCCGGGGCGCGGGATCGAGGCCGATGTCGTGGTGGTCGGCGCGGGCCTGGCCGGGCTCGTGGCCGCGGCGCAGGCGTATGCTGCCGGCCGGCGGGTGGCGCTGCTGGATCAGGAGCCGGAGGCATCCGTCGGCGGCCAGGCACACTGGTCCTTTGGCGGCCTCTTCCTGGTCAACTCCCCCGAACAGCGCCGGCTCGGCGTGCGGGACAGTGAAGAGCTGGCCCTCGCCGACTGGCACGCGTCCGCAGGATTCGACCGGCCCGAGGATGCGCTGGCGAAGGAGTGGGCGGCGGCGTACGTGAACTTCGCGGCCGGGGAAAAGCGCGCCTGGCTCGCCGCGCTGGGCGTCGGGCTGTTTCCCCTGGTGCAGTGGGCCGAACGCGGCGGCTACGGCCCGGACGGCCACGGCAACACGGTCCCGCGCTTCCACGTCGTCTGGGGCACGGGACCCGCCCTGCTGGCGCCCTTCCTGGCAAAACTCCGTGAAGGCGTTGACGCCGGACGCGTGAGCTTCCATTTCCGGCACCGCGCCACCGGGCTCGTCAAGACTGCGGGCCGGATCAGCGGCGTCCGCGGCGAGCTGCTCGAGTCCAGCGCTGCGGGGCGGGGCGAAAAATCCTCCAGGCACCGGGCCGGCAACTTCGAGGCAGCGGCAGCAGCTGTCGTGGTCACGACCGGCGGGATCGGCGGGAACCACGAGTCGGTCCGCAGACAGTGGCCGGGAGGCGGAGCGCCGGAAACGATGCTGAGCGGTGTGCCCGCCTCGGTGGACGGAGACTTTCTGCCGGCCGTGAGCCAGGCCGGCGGGAACCTCATTAACGGCGACCGGATGTGGCACTACCCGGAGGGCATCCATAACCATTCCCCGGTCTGGCCGCGGCACGGCATCCGGATCCTGCCCGGGCCTTCGGCCCTGTGGCTGGATGCGGCGGGGCGGATGCTCCCCCCTCCCCTGTTTCCCGGCTTCGACTCCCTCGGGGCGCTGCGCCACATTCTGTCCACCGGACATGCCCATTCGTGGTTCGTCCTTAACAGGACGATTGCCCTGAAGGAGTTCGCACTTTCCGGCTCCGAGCAAAACCCCGATCTCACGGGCAAGGACGTCCGGCTGCTGGCCTCGCGGCTGCGGCCGGGCAGCGACACGCCGCTCCAGCGGTTCCTGGACCGCGGGGTCGACTTCCTGCAGGCCAAGACTCCCGCCGGGCTGGCCGGAAAGATGAACGACCTCACCGGCGCCGGGCTCATTGATGCCACGGAACTGGAGCGCCTGGTCCGTGCCCGCGACCGGCAGTTTTCGAGCGGGTTGGGCAAGGATCCGCAGCTGGCCGCCATCCGGGCCGCCCGCCGCTTCGCCACGGACAAGATCATGCGGGTGGCGCCACCGCACCGGCTCACGGATCCGCGGCACGGGCCGCTGCTTGCCGTCCGGCTCTCCGTCCTGACGCGCAAGAGCCTTGGCGGCCTCCACACGGATCTGCAGTCGCGGGTGCTGGACGCCGCCGGTCAGCCCGTACCGGGACTGTTCGCGGCCGGTGAGGCCGCCGGGTTCGGCGGAGGCGGAATCCACGGCTACCGCGCGCTCGAGGGGACCTTCCTGGGCGGATGCCTCTTCTCCGGTCGCTCAGCGGGCCGCGCCGCGGCGCTGGCCGTCTAGTCAGCAGCACAGTCAGAAGCATGGGAGGAATGTCGATGCAGTGGCAGACCGACATCCTGGGGGACGATTTCCAGGCGTGTGCCTTCGAGGCGGCCGGCCCCGACGGCGTACTGCGCACCGCCACCCTGGTCCGTCACACGCCCGCCGGCCCGGAAGGCGCCGCCGCAGCCGGGACAGGAGCCGCGCTGCCGCCGCGGGCGGTCCTGTTCCTGCACGGGTGGAGTGACTACTTCTTCAACGAGGAACTTGCGGAGTTCTGGACCGGCAAGGGCTTTGAGTTCTTCGCCCTGGACATGCACAACCACGGCCGCAGCCTCCGGCCAGGAACCCACGGCGGCTACGTCGCGGACCTGGACAACTACGATGCCGAGATCACGGCGGCGATCGGCATCATCGCCTCGCTCCGGCCGGCCGGCGCGGCGCCGCAGCTGGCGCTCATGGGCCATTCCACCGGCGGGCTGATCGCGGCGCTGTGGGCGGACCGGCATCCGGGAGTGGCGTCGCAGCTGGTCCTGGACAGTCCGTGGCTGGAAGTCCATGGCAGCCCGGCGTTGCGCCGCGCCGCGCGGACCATGGTGGAGCCCTTCGCCCGGTTCTGGCCCGAGTCGGTGATCCGGCTGCCGGAGCGGGCCTTCTACTGGCGCAGCATCAGCAGCGCGGCGGAGGGCGAATGGGCATTGGACGACGCCTACCGTCCGCCCCATGCCTTTCCGGTCCGTGCCGGCTGGCTCAGCGCCGTGCTCTCCGGACAGTCCAAGGTGGCCCGCGGCCTGACCATCGACGTACCCATCCTCGTGCTCATCTCAGCGGCCAGCGCCAACGGGATGTTCTGGAAGGAGTCCATGCGCCGCACCGACGCGGTCCTGGACGTCAACACAATCGCCCTGCGCGCCCTGAGCCTGGGCCGCACCGTCACGCTGGAACGGATCGACGGCGCGCTGCACGACGTCTTCCTCTCGGCGCCGCGGGTCCGCGCGGACGCTTATTCCCGGCTGTCCCGCTGGATGAGGGCCTACGTGTTTGATTGAGGCTCAGGCGCCTTGGCTGCCTGTGGCGGGAGCGGCGTCGACGGCTCCGCCGTACCGCCGGTCGCGCTGGGCATAGATCTCGACGGCGTCCCAGAGCGTCCGCCGGTCCACGTCCGGCCACAGGGTGTCCAGGAACACGAATTCGGCGTAGGCGGACTGCCACAGCATGAAGTTGGAGAGCCGTTGCTCGCCGGAGCTGCGCAGGAACAGGTCAACATCCGGCAGGTCGGGCTCGTCCAGGAACTTCTGGATGGTCCGTTCGGTGATGGCCCCCGGCTTGAGCCGGCCCTGCGCCACTTCCTCCGCGATCGCGGCGACGGCATCGGCGATCTCGGCGCGTCCGCCGTAGTTGACACACATGTTCAGGGTGCAGGTGCTGTTGCCGCGGGTGTAGTCCTCGGCCTCTTCGAGTTCCCGGATCACCGAGCCCCACAGTTTCGGGCGCCGCCCGGACCAGCGGATGCGGACCCCCCACTCATCGAGCTGGTTCCGCTGCCGGCGCAGCACGTCCTTGTTGAATCCCATGAGGAAGCGCACCTCCTCCGGGGACCGGCGCCAGTTCTCGGTGGAGAAGGCGTACACGCTGACGTGCTCGATCCCCAGTTCGATCGCGCCGGCCATGACGTCCAGGAGGGCAGGCTCCCCCGCCTTGTGGCCCTCGATCCTTGGCAGGCCGCGCTGGTTGGCCCAGCGGCCGTTGCCGTCCATGACGATCGCGACGTGCCGCGGAATGAACTCCGCGGGGATGGCGGGCGGAACTGCCCCGGACGGGTGCGGGTAGGGGGCCACCACCGGGGCTGTCCGGCGCCGGACCGCACCCTGCTTTGCCTGGCTCTTCTCCAGGTTCCTTCCCAAGCTTCTTCCCAAGGCCACTTCTACGTTCGCTCCACATGTTTGAGGGATTTCAGGACTCTCTCCAGGTGCCACTGGAGGTAACTTGCCACCAGGCCGGCCGCTTCCCGCCGGTGAAGGGACGCCGAGGCATCCGCCGTCGTCCAGTTCCCGGTGAGCAGGGCACCCAGCAGGAGCACCGTCTCCGCGGCCGGCGCCGGGGAACCCGGCGGCCGGCACTCGGGGCAGACCATGCCGCCCAGCGGTGCGGAAAAGGCGGTGTGCGGGCCGGGTGCACCGCACCTGGCGCAGTCGGTGAAGCTGGGCGCCCAGCCGCCGGTCGCGAGGGCGCGCAGCAGGTACGAGTCGAGGATGAGCTCGGGGGCGTGGTCGCCCCTGCTCAGCGACGCCAGCGCTCCGACCAGCAGGTTGTATTGGGCGGTGCCGGCCTCGCCGTCGACGTCGGTGAGCCTCTCCGCCGTCTCGGTCATGGCCGCGGCCACCGTGTAGCGGCCGTAGTCGGCGGCGATGTTGCCGCCGTAGGCGCCCTTGGCCACGGCCTGCGTCACGACGTCCAGGGTGCGGCCGGAAATCAGTTGGAGATCGGCCACCATGAACGGCTCCAGCCGGGCGCCGAAACGGCTGCTGGTGCGGCGGACACCCTTGGCCACCGCACGGACCTGGCCGTGGTGCTTTGTCAGCAACGTGATGATCCGGTCCGCCTCGCCCAGCTTGTGGGTGCGCAGCACGACGGCGTCATCACGGTAGGCGCGCGCTGCAAAGGATTGTTGGACCACAGTTAATCTTCGCACTCTCTGTGCGGAAACACGGCACGGGCAACGCCCTGTTGGAGCAAAGAAGACTGCGCCGCCGGAAGGTTCCGGCGGCGCAGTGCGCTGTGCCTCAGTTGCGTCAAGGGCCGAATCAGGCGCGGGCGTCCCGGATGGCCCGGTTCACGGCCGAGATGACTGCCTTGAGCGAGGCCGTAATGGTGTTCGCGTCGATCCCGACACCCCACAGAACCCGCTCGCCCACGGCGCATTCGACATACGCGGCGGCCAGGGCGCTGCCGCCCTCGGACAGGGCGTGCTCGCTGTAGTCCAGCACGCGGACGTCGACGCCGTCCTCGCGCAGGATGCTCAGCAGGGCCGCGATGGGGCCGTTGCCGGTGCCGGTGCGGCGGACCTGGGCGCCGTCGATCTTCAGCGACGCGGTCAGGGTCATCGCCCCGGCCTCGTCCGTTTCGGTGCCAATCGCCCCGAGCGCGTAGCGTCCCCACTGGGTGTCGGCGGCCGTGGACGGCAGGTATTCGTCCTGGAAGACCTGCCAGAGCTGGGCACCGCTGACCTCGCCGCCCACGGTGTCGGTCTGCTTCTGGATGACGCCGGAGAACTCGATCTGGGCGCGGCGAGGCAGGTCCAGGTTGTGCTCGTTTTTCAGCAGGTAGGCGACGCCACCCTTGCCGGACTGCGAGTTGACGCGGATGACGGCCTCGTAGCTGCGGCCGAGGTCCTTCGGGTCGACCGGCAGGTACGGAACCTGCCAGGTGTAGTCGGCGACGTCCTTGCCGGCGGCGGCGGCGTCCTTTTCGAGGGCTTCCAGGCCCTTCTTGATGGCGTCCTGGTGCGAGCCGGAGAACGCGGTGAAGACGAGGTCCCCGCCGTACGGCACGCGCTCGGCGACCGGCAGCTGGTTGCAGTACTCCACCGTGCGGCGGATTTCGTCGATGTTGGAGAAGTCGATCATGGGATCGATGCCCTGGACGAACATGTTCAGCCCCAGGGTCACCAGGTCCACGTTGCCGGTCCGCTCGCCGTTGCCGAAGAGGCAGCCTTCGATCCGGTCTGCGCCGGCCAGGTAGCCGAGCTCGGCAGCGGCGACGCCGGTGCCGCGGTCGTTGTGCGGGTGCAGGGACAGGATGATGCCTTCGCGCGGGTGCAGGTTCCGGCTCATCCATTCGATGGAGTCGGCGTACACATTCGGGGTGGCCATCTCGACCGTGGCGGGCAGGTTGATGATGACCTGGCGGTCCGCCGATGCCTCGAAGACGTCGGCGATCGCGTTGCAGACGCGCACGGCGTAGTCCAGCTCGGTTCCGGTGAAGGATTCGGGCGAGTATTCGTAGGTGATGTGGGTGTCGACGAGGGTTTCCTCGTACTTCTTGCACAGCCGGGCGCCCTGCAGGGCGATGTCCAGGATGCCGTCTTCGTCCTGGTTGAACACGACGCGGCGCTGCAGGACGGACGTGGAGTTGTAGAGGTGGACGATGGCCTGCTTCGCGCCGACCAGGGACTCGTATGTCCGCTCGATCAGGTGTTCACGGGCCTGGGTCAGCACCTGGATCGTGACGTCGTCGGGGATGTGGTTGCCTTCGATCAGCTGCCGGACGAAGTCGAAGTCCGTCTGCGACGCCGAGGGGAAGCCGACCTCGATCTCCTTGTAGCCCATCCGGACCAGCAGGTCGAACATCTTCAGCTTGCGGGCCGGGCTCATGGGATCGATGAGGGCCTGGTTGCCGTCGCGCAGGTCCACGGCGCACCAGCGCGGGGCCTTCGTGATGAGCTTGTCCGGCCAGGTGCGGTCCGGCAGTTCAACGGTGATCTGGTCCTGGAACGGGATGTAACGGTGGACCGGCATTCCTGAGGGCTTCTGTGCGTTTCGCATTACTATCGGGGCCTTTTCTGTGATTCCTGGTGAAAGGGTGGCCGGGCAACACAAACTCCGCAGCGAGGGTTGGCCTTGCGCTAGATCGCGTCTGAGGCCTCGCCGCGGCAGCTAAGGAGAAGCAGTTCTGCGCGCACCTTTTCACAGTAACACGGGTGCGTAAGATGAAGGAGCCAGACCACCGCAACGTCCACTATGCAGACCGTGCACCGACACAAGCTCCGGTGCCGGCCTGCCTCTCAAAGGAGCATCCGTGCCACTTTCGGGGATCGACCTGTCCACCATCGATGCCGGCGTCCGTCCGCAGGATGACCTGTACCAGTACGTGAACGGCGGCTGGCTCACGAGCACGGTCATTCCGGACGACCGGCCACTGGAGGGCACGTTTACGGCCCTGAGGGACGCGTCGGAGCTTGCCGTGAAGGAGATCATCGAGCAGGCGGCCGCCCGCGGCGCAGAGGCCACCGGCATCGAGCGGAAAATCGGGGACCTCTACAACAGCTTCATGGACGAGGCCGCGGCCGAGGCGAAGGGCCTGGATCCGCTCCGGGCCCGGCTGGCGGAGGTGTTCGCCACGACGTCGGTTCCCGAACTCGTGGCGCTGGCCGGACGGCTGTTCCGCGCCGACGTGGGCGGCCTCTTCTACATCTACCCCGCGCCGGACGCCGGCAACCCGGACCGGATCCTGCTCTACACCGGCCAGGGCGGCCTCGGCCTTCCGGACGAGTCGTACTACCGCGAAGAGAAGTTCGCGGCCATGGTCCAGGCCTACCAGGAGCACGTCGAGGCCATGCTTGCCCTGGCCGGCGTTGCCGATCCCGATGGCGCGGGCGGGCGGGTCGTCGCGCTGGAAACCGCACTGGCCTCGCACCACTGGGACAACGTGACGCTGCGGAATCCGCAGAAGACGTACAACCTGAAGTCCGCCGCCGAGGCAGCGGAACTCTTCCCGCTCCTGGCCGACTGGTTCGACGCGGCCGGCATCGCCCCGGAAAAGCGCACCGAACTGGTGATGAGCACTCCCGACTTCTTCTCCGGCGCCGCCTCCTTGCTGGACAGCGAACCGCTGGCCACGTGGCAGGAATGGCTCGCCATGCGCGTCGTCAGCGCCGCTGCCCCATACCTGTCCTCCGCGTTCGTGGACGCGAACTTCGCCTTCTACGGCACGACCTTGAGCGGGACGCCGCGGATCAAGGACCGCTGGAAGCGCGGCGTCGCGGTAGTCGAGGCGGCCCTCGGCGAGGCCGTAGGCCAGATCTACGTTGCCCGGCACTTCCCGGAAGGCAATAAGGCACGTATGCAGGGCCTCGTGGCCAACCTGATCGAGGCGTACCGGGAGTCCATCACGGGGCTGGAGTGGATGGGCGAGGAAACCAAGCTCGAGGCGCTCAAGAAGCTGGACTCCTTCCGCGCCAAGATCGGCTACCCGGACAAGTGGATCGACTACTCCGCCGTCGAGGTCGATCCCGCGGATCTGCTGGGGAACGTGGAGCGCGCGCACAGCGCCGACGTCGACCGTCACCTTGACGAGGTCGGCAAACCCGTGGACCGGGAGAAGTGGCTCATGACCCCGCAGACGGTCAACGCCTACTACCACCCGCTGCTCAACGAGATCGTGTTTCCCGCCGCCATACTGCAGCCTCCCTTCTTCACCGCCGACGCCGACGACGCCGTCAACTACGGCGGCATCGGCGCGGTGATCGGGCACGAAATCGGCCACGGCTTCGATGACCAGGGCTCGCAGTATGACGGCAGCGGCCTGCTCCGGAACTGGTGGACCCAGGACGACCGCACCGCCTTCGAGGCCCTGACCTCCAAGCTGGTGGCGCAATTCGACGCCCTCTCCCCCACGGCCGCGCCCGGCCATAACGTCAACGGCAAGCTCACCCTGGGCGAAAACATCGGCGACCTCGGGGGCCTCACCATCGCCTACAAGGCCTACCTGATCAGCCTCGACGGGCAGGAGCCGCCGGTGCTCGACGGGATGACGGGGTTCCAGCGGTTCTTCGCGTCCTGGGCCGCGGGGTGGCGGCAGGTCATCCGGACGGAGGAAGCCGTCCGCCGGCTGGCGACAGACCCGCACTCCCCCAACGAATTCCGCACCAATGCGATCGCCAAGAACCTAGACGCCTTCCACGAAGCGTTCGGCGTCACCGAGCAGGACGGCATGTGGATGCCGCCGCAGGAGCGCGTCAGCATCTGGTGATGCCGGTCGCCGGCCCTGCACCGGCACCAGCACCGGCACCAGCACCAGACGACGGAAGGGACCACCCATGGCCCGCGTTTTCATCACCGGTTCGACCGACGGGCTCGGACTCGCCAGCGCCCGGACGCTGTTAGACGAAGGCCATGAGGTCCTGCTCCACGCCCGCTCCAGGGAGCGCGCGGCTTCCCTCGCTCAGCTCGCTCCACAGGCGGCCGGCATCGTGATCGGGGACCTCAGCAGCGCCGCCGAAATCCGGGACCTCGCCGGGCAGGTCAACGGGCACGGGCGGATGGACGCCGTCATCCACAATGCCGGCGTCTACGTTTCACCCACGCGCGTCGCGACCCCGGAGGGGCACTCCCTCACGTTGGCGGTCAATGTGCTCGCGCCCTACGTGCTCACCGCGCTGATCGAGCGGCCCGGCCGCCTGGTCTACATCAGCAGCGGCATGCACCTCGGGGCGAACGGCAATCTCCGGGACATCGACTGGACCGAGCGGCGCTGGAGTGCCAGCACCGCTTACTCGGAGAGCAAGCTCTGCGTTTCCGCGCTCTCGGCTTCTGTCGCGCGGCACTGGCCCGCAGTGCTCAGCAACTCCGTGGACCCCGGCTGGGTGCCCACCAGGATGGGCGGCCCCGGCGCGCCGGACGACCTTGCCTTGGGCCAGGACACCCAAAGCTGGCTCGCCGTCAGCAACGACCCCGGCGCCCTGGTCTCCGGCAAGTACTGGCACCACCGCCGGCAGCGGACAGCCGCACCGGAGGTCACGGATCCCGGCTTCCAGGACAAGCTCACCGACAGGCTCGCCGAACTGACCGGCGTCGCGCTGTTCTAAGTCACGCTGGTCGCGCTGTTCTAAGTCACGCTGGTCCCAAGAAACGCTTTTCCAGCGCAGCGAAACCGGACGGCCCCTGAGGATCAGCGGGTGATCAGGGCCGGGTTCGCCTGCTGGCAGACGGTGTCGCCGGCCGTCTGGTTGACGATGTCCGCGGGGAGTTGCGGCGTCGCGGCGGCCGTCGGTGTTCCGTTGGCGAAATCGGCGCCCAGGTACACCTGGACTCCGACGACACCGGCCGCCGGGAGCACCTGGCCCGGCGCCACGCCGAGGAGGGCCGCGACATCGGCGGCCACGTCAGCGTAGTCCGCACCGTAGTAGACGGCAGTGGTCGCGACGGGCCGGGCCGTCAGCTGGCCCACCTTGGTGAAGCCCGCGCCCTTGATGGCCTGGATGATCTCCTGGGCCCGCGTGGGCACCCCTGAACCGTTGGCAACGGTGACCGGCTGCAGCGTCTTGTCGTAGGCCGGTGCCGGGGCGCTCGGGGCCGGCGTGGCACTGGCAGCCGGGGCGGCGCTCGGCGTCGCGGTCGGATCCGTCAGGTCAACGTCGTTGCGCATGGCGGCAAAAAGCTGCGACGCCGCGGGTTCGGCCAGCTGCAGCCGGTTGGGGTCCGATTCGGCCGGAACGGTGGGCGTGGCCACGAAGGCCACCTTGCCGACGTCGATGTTCTTGAGCCGGTTGCCCACGGTCAGCAGCGTCGGCACCGACGCCAGGCCGTCGTCGATGGTGAGGTTCTTGGTGATCGCGTCCGCGATGCCGAGCATCCGTGCCGGGTTGGTGAGGGTGCCGTCGCTCTTGATCTTCCGGGTGAGGGATGACAGGAAGCCCTGCTGGGCCTTGATGCGGCCAAGGTCACCGCCGTCACCGAAGGCGTGCCGCGTGCGGACGAAGGACAGCGCCTGCTCCCCCTGCACGGTGGACGTGCCCTTGGGCAGCCGGAGCTTGGAGTCGGGGTCGTAGACGGCGTCACTGACGCACACCTCCACACCGCCGACGGCGTTGGAGAGTTCCTTGACGGCGTTGAAGTCCGCCATCATGAAGTGGTCGATCTGGAGTCCGGTGAGCTTGTTGACGGTGTCCACGGCGCAGCCGATCCCGGCCTCGGACATTGCCGAGTTGATCATGACGCCCTTCTGGGCCGGGTAGACCTTGTTGGTCTTCGGATCCGTGCACTGGGGGATATCGACCAGGAGGTCGCGCGGGAAACTGACGACGTTGACGCGCTTGTTGTCCGCGGAGATGTCCATGAGCATCATGACGTCCGAGTGCCCGTAGCCGGTGGAATCAGCGCTGGAGCCGTACTGGGCATTCTTCCCGTCGCGCGTGTCCGAGCCGAGGATCAGGATCTGCATCCGGTCCGTCGAGTCGTTCACGGAGTTCTCGGACTTGACGCTGCCGGCGCTCAGCGGGGCCTTGGTGATGTTGCCCTGGAGCCGGATCACCCAGTAGGCGCCAAACGCGATCACGCCGACCAGGAGGACCGCGAGGACGCCCGTGGTGACTTTCAGCCAGGTGGGAGTCCGCCGGACGGCGCCGAGGTGGCGGGCCGGCCCGACGGCGGTTTCGCCGGTGTGGCGGGCAGCAGCGGATGACCGAACCGGCGGGGCGGATCCGTCGGCGCGGTTATCACGGGGTCGAGCCACTTGTTGAGCCTTCCTTCACGAACGGGGAGTTTGCCCATTTTAGTGTCCGAAACTGAGAAAATGCCGATGGGCCCGCTCTTGGGAGCGGCGGGGCGAACCCGCGGCCCGGTCACAGCCCAACTACCGGCCCCGTTAGAGGCCTTACTAAAGGTACGGCTCAGAAGCCGAGTTTGACGAGCTGCTTCGGATCGCGCTGCCAGTCCTTTGCCACCTTGACGTGCAGGTCGAGATAGATTCGGGCACCGAGCAGCGCCTCAATCGCCTTGCGCGCGTTGGTGCCGACCTCGCGGAGCCGGGCGCCGCCTTTGCCGATGATGATGGCTTTCTGGGACGGGCGTTCCACGTACAGGTTGACGCGGACGTCGAGGAACGGCCGGTCTTCGGGACGCCCTTCCCGCGGCACGATCTCATCGACCACGACGGCCAGGGAGTGCGGCAGTTCATCGCGAACGCCCTCAAGGGCAGCTTCCCGGATGAGTTCGGCGATCATGACAGCTTCGGGCTCGTCCGTCAGGTGCCCGTCCGGGTACAGCGGCGGCGAGGCCGGCATGTGGCTGATCAGGACGTCGGCCACGGTGTCGACCTGGAAGCCGTCGGTGGCGGAGACCGGGACGATGTCGTTCCAGCCGTCCTCGCCGCGGACCTCGCGGCCCAGGGCGGCGACGGCGAGCAGCTGCTCAGTGAGGGCCTGGCGGTCCACGGTATCGGCCTTCGTCACGATTGCGATGATGGGCTTGTTGCCGACGGCGGCCAGCTGGGCGGCGATGAACTTGTCGCCCGGGCCGATCTTTTCGTTGGCAGGAAGGCAGAAGCCGATCGCGTCGACCTCGGCGAGGGTGTCCGCGACGAGTTCGTTCAGCCGCTTTCCCAGCAGGGTGCGCGGGCGGTGCAGGCCCGGGGTGTCCACGAGGATCAGCTGGGCGTCGTCCCGGTGAACGATGCCCCGGATGGTGTGGCGCGTCGTCTGCGGCTTGGCCGAGGTGATCGCCACTTTCTGGCCGACAAGGGCGTTGGTGAGGGTGGACTTGCCCGCGTTGGGGCGCCCTACCAGCACCGAGAAACCGGCGCGGTAGCCGCCGTGGGCTGCTTCGCCGTCGGACTTATTCTGCTTGCTCACGTGAGACTCCCTGTTGAATTGGTGCGGCCTCGTCGAGAAGGTCTTCAAGGTCAGTTTCTTCTTTTGCTACGGTGGCCGCAATGATGTGGCTGACGCGGTTCCGCCGGCCCTCGAGCCGGTCGGCGCGGAGGGACAGCCCGTGGACCTGGACGGTGCTGCCGACGATCGGCACCCGCCCGAGGGCCTTGGCGAGCAGGCCGCCCACGGTGTCCACTTCGTCGTCGTCGAGCTCCAGGTCGAAGAGCTCGCCGAGGTCATCGATGCTCATGCGGGCGCTAACCCGGTAGCTCCCGTCACCGAGTGCCACGGCCTCGGCGCTTTCGGTGTCGTATTCGTCCACGATCTCACCGACGATCTCCTCGATGAGGTCCTCGAGCGTGACCAGCCCTGCTGTTCCGCCGTATTCGTCGATGACGATCGCCACGTGCGTCGATTCCTTCTGGAGTTCCCGCAACAGGTCGCTGACCGGCTTCGAATCCGGCACATAGCGGACCTCCCGGGCGAGTTCGTCGACCACCGGCGGCTCCTCGGCCGGGCCCAGGTTGTGCAGCGCAGCGGCGACGTCCTTGAGGTACACAATGCCCAGGATCTGGTCGGTGTTTTCGCCGATGATCGGGATCCGCGAGTACCCGGAGCGCAGGAAGAGCGACATTGCGCGGTGCAGGCTGGATCCGGAGTCGATGGTGAGGATGTCG
Source organism: Arthrobacter sp. TE12232 (assembly GCF_054062615.1). Lineage (NCBI taxonomy): Bacteria > Bacillati > Actinomycetota > Actinomycetes > Micrococcales > Micrococcaceae > Arthrobacter > Arthrobacter sp. TE12232. The sequence continues at coordinate 4,680,508 of NZ_JBSSFK010000001.1, read as the reverse complement.
GTCCGCGGCACCATGACGGAACGGACCAGGGTGTCCCCGAAGTCGAAGACCGACTGGATCAGCTCGGCCTCGTTGTCCTCGATCACGTCGGACTCGGTGGCGCGGTCCACGAGTTCGCGGAATTCCTCTTCGCTGAAGAAGGCCTCGTTGTCCGCCGGCGCGCCGGGGGCGACTGCGCTGCCCAGGCTGACCAGCCAGCCCGGAATCGGGCCGAGCACGGCATAAAGGAATCGAACGAGCGGCGCGCTGAAGCGGACCAGGGCGGCGGAGTGCACCCGGCCAAGCTGCCGGGGAGAGACGCCGACGATCACGAAACCGATCACTGCCATGATGCCGGTGGCGGCCAGGCCGGCGAGCCACACGTTGTCCAGCAGGCTGTGCAGGAGGACGGTCACGGCGACGGCGGAGGCCATCTCGAACCAGATCCGCCAGAACCGGAGGGCGCGCATGTGTCCCACGGGCTGCGCCAGGATCCGCTTCAGCGACGTGCCCCGGCTGTTCAGGACCGCCTGTTCGGCGTCGTGCCGGGGCAGGAAGTTGAAGGCGGACTCGGCAGCGGTCAGCACCGCGGCAAAGCTAAGGAACACCAGCGCCATGCCGGCAAGAATCAGTGGGGTCACTGAATCGTCTCTGACGGGGCCTCTTTGCCGGTGAACGCGGTCAGGAGTTCGCGCTGCAGCCCGAACATCTCTTCCTTTTCCTCCGGCTCGGCGTGGTCATAACCCAACAGGTGCAGGATGCCGTGCGTGGTGAGAAGCAGCATCTCGTCCTGGGTGGAGTGGCCGGCGTTCCGGGCCTGGACCTCGGCCACCTGGGGGCAGATGGCGATATCGCCGAGCATGCCCTGCGGGGTCGGCTTGTCCGGCGTGCCCGGGGTCAGTTCGTCCATCGGCACCGAGAGGACATCGGTGGAGCCGGGCTCGTCCATCAGTTCGATGTGCAGCTTTTCCATGGCCGGTTCGTCCACCAGCAGGATGGACAGTTCCGCCTGCGGGTGGATGTAGAGGCGTTCGAAGATGAAACGCGACAGGGCCACGAGCTCGGACTCGTCGACCGCCACGCCGGATTCGTTGTTGACCTCAATGCTCATGCGTGTTCTCCCCGCGTCTCCCGGGCAACGGAATGCTTGACCCGGTTCCTCTGGACTTCGTCCCAGATGCTGTAGGCGTTGACGATGTCCCCCACCAGGCGGTGCCGGACGACGTCGGAGGCATCCAGCACGGAGAAGTTGACGTCCTCGATCCCCTGCAGGATTTCCTCGACGATCCGCAGCCCTGAACGGGTGCCGAAGGGAAGGTCCACCTGGGTGATGTCGCCGGTGACTACCATCTTGGAGCCGAAGCCCAGGCGGGTCAGGAACATCTTCATCTGCTCCGGCGTGGTGTTCTGGGCCTCGTCGAGGATGATGAAGGCGTCGTTGAGCGTGCGGCCGCGCATGTACGCCAGCGGGGCCACCTCGATGGTGCCGGCGGCCATGAGCCGCGGAATGGACTCGGGGTCCATCATGTCGTGCAGGGCGTCGTACAGCGGCCGCAAGTAGGGGTCGATCTTGTCGCTCAGGGTGCCCGGCAGGAAGCCCAGACGCTCCCCCGCCTCGACGGCAGGACGGGTCAGGATGATCCGGCTGACTTCCTTCTGCTGCAGGGCCTGGACCGCCTTGGCCATCGCCAGGTACGTCTTGCCGGTACCGGCCGGCCCGATCCCGAAGATCACCGTGTTGGCGTCGATCGCGTCCACGTAGTTCTTCTGGTTCAGCGTCTTGGCCCTGATGGTCTTGCCGCGGGTGGAAAGGATGTTGGTGGTCAGCACTTCCACGGGGTTCTGCAGTGACTGGCTGCGGAGCATGGACACAAGCTGCTGCAGGACGGCAGGGGTGATGACTGTGCCCCGGGCCACCAGCCCGCGCACCTCGTTGAGCAGGCGCATGATGCGCGGCACGTCGGCGGCCGGACCGCTGATCGCGAGCTCGTTCCCCCGGACATGGAAGTCAACGGCAGGGTACTGGTTTTCGATGAACCGGAGGGCTTCGTCATGGCTGCCCAGCGACTGGACCATCTGCTCTGAGTCGTCGAACAAGACCACCTCCGTCCGCAACCCTGGTAGGGAGTGGGGGAATTCCCCTGCGGTGCGCTCTCCGGCGCTGAACCGGGCCTTGCCGTTCGCTGCTTCAGTCATGGTGTTGGCCCGCGGGCCTCTGGTCCCCTCCAGTATGAATATGGTCGGTCCCCGTGATCCCTGCCGACGGCGGTTCGCACCGCCCGCGGCCGGGGTCACCGGGTCCTTCCATCTTACGCCAGCGCGGCGCGCCCGACGCCGGTCAGGGTCCGGCGCCGCCCGCGTGCCGGGCCGCTGAGGCGCACCAGGACGTCGCCGTTAGTTGTAGGTGTTCCCGAAGATAACGTAACCATCAAGCCAGTGGGCCCCTGTGCGCGGGAAGGACGGGTCGGCGCTATCCGGCTCCGGAGCGTCCTCCTGGACCGGCCGGGCGGGCGCCTCCGTCATCAGGGACCAGGCCGCCCAGACGCCGCCGGCCGCCAGCCCGAGACCGCACGCCAGCGCGATCCACACGGCGCTCATGCCGTGCCCCCGGGGATGATGCCCAGCAGACGGATGCCGTCGCGATGCCCGTACATCCGGCGTCCGTGGCACCCTGCACTGACGACCCGGACGACTGCTGAGTCGGGCGTCTTGGAATCGGTGCGACCCACGTAGGCGTGGTGAGCCGAGATGACCACTTCGACACTGGATCCGACTTTTATGGAGCCCCAGTCTTCAGGGAAACCCCGCGCGTCGAAAGTGTCCGGCAGTGGGGTTCCGCGGCGACCCCCGCGGCGCGATGGCGACCTCAGCATGGTCATCCCACGCTCTCCAGCACCCCTGCCCGGGATCGGACGCCAACATAGCTGCCCCGGTAGAAGAGCAGCGGCTCGGCGTCGGCGCGGGCGCTCAGTGCACGGACCGCGGCGACAACAATCGTGTGGTCCCCGCCGTCGTACTCCTGGCGCAGTTCGCAGTCCACCCAGGCCAGCGCGTGGTCGAGGACAGGGTTCCCCAGCGGCGACGGCGAGTGGTAAACGCCGGCGAATTTGTCCGCCCCGGAACGGGCGAACTGCGCCGCCAGGTGCTGATGTTCGGCCGGGAGGATGTTCACGGTGAACCGGCCCGCCTCGCGCAGCAGAGGCCAGGTGCTTGAGGTCCGCGCAGGACTGAAGGACACGAGGGCAGGTTCCAGCGACAGAGAGGAAAAGGACTGGCACGTAAAGCCGGCGGGACCGTCCTTCGTTGCCGCGGTGATCACGGCCAGGCCGGTGGCGAAGTGGCCCAGGATGGTCCGGAGCCGGCGTGGGCTGAGGTCAGAATGTTCCGTCATGGCGGGTCCTTTCGAAGTCTGTGCCCTCAATCAACCACCCCGGACGCCGCTTCCCAACCCCGGCAGAAACGCACAGTCGCGCTGCGACGCAACGCGTCACGGACGGAAGCATGACGTAAAGAATCTGTCGCAGCGCCGGCATACGGTATTCACATGCTCAATATTCGTGAAGGGCGCCCGGGAATCGTCCCGGTGGGTCTATCCCGGAAACGCCGACGTGCTGCCCGAATTCCGGAACACCGGAATAGGCTGAGGCAGTCCCTTCACTGCTGAAGTGCAACGCCACCGAGGCCGGACCTCTCGTGGCAGCCGCTGCCCGGCGGGACATGGTTCCCGACATTATGTATCAACTTCGCATCGGCCTCATATCGTTCCCGTTGCAGTTCCGCCGGGCGCCCCCAAACCGGGCTTTCGCCCCGGGCCCGTGTGCCATGCTGGAATTCGGCTGTCCTCCAGGGCTCCGGGCCGGGCGCCCGGCAGGCCAAGGACAGGCAGCCACCGGCGGTCCATGCCGCCGACAAAACGGATCATTCCCGCCCGGCGCGGCGTGGCACACGAAGGGACAGCAGCATCAGGCAGCGTGAGGGTCAACAGTCAGCAGCGGGACGTGTCCGTCGCGTCGCGCTGGTGCTCGTGCTGCCCGCCGCTCTCCTTCTGTCCGGCTGCGTGGCGACTCCTCAGGGCGGCATCACCAATTCCAGCAGCCCATCGGAGCTAATTCCGGACGCGGCGTCGGGCGCCCCCACCACCAGCGCTCCGCTGGAGACCGCGCAGACCTCCAACAAGGCCCCGGTGTACTGGATCGGGCGGAGCAACGACAACGCGTTCCTGTACCGCGAGTTCCGTGACGTCCCGGATCAGGACAACCCGGTCACGCGCGCCCTGCGGGTAATGATGTCCCAGAAGCCGCTCGACCCGGACTTCTTCACGCCGTGGCAGAATCCGAAGAAGCTGTCGACGTCGATTTCCGGCAAGAACGTGATCACGGTGGATGTCTCGGCGGATGCTTTCAACAGCAACGTGGACGCGGCCATGGCCGAGCGCGCCATCCAGCAGCTCGTCTACACCGCGACGGCAGCTGCCGCCAGCGCGGGCCTTATCGATTCCGGACAGCAGGTCCAGGTGGTAGTCCTCGTCGACGGGCATACGGACTATGTCGCCTTCAACCACGTCCGGCTCGGCGCTCCGACGTCGCGCAGTGCCGGGATGGTTGCCCCCGTGTGGATCATTGATCCGCAGGAAGGCATGTCCGTCGCTGACGGGTCCGTCAAGATCAGCGGCCGGAGCACCGTTCAAGGCGGGAAGCTTCGCTGGGAGATCCTCAAGGTGGACGGCGATAACGCCAAATCCGCCTATCTCAATGGCAACGCGACGGCTTCGGCCGATTCCGCGCAGTCCGGGCTGTTCACCCTGTCCGTGAACCTCGGCCCGGGACGCTATGAAGTCCGCGTGTCCCAGGTGGACCCGGCGGACAGCTCCAGGGAAGTGTTCACCGACACCCGCGGCTTCACGGTCAACTAGTCACGGGCAAATAGTAACGGGCAAATAGTCATGCTGCCGGCTACCAGCGTCCGAGGATGTCGCTGGCCAGCACGGTGGCGGCGGGTCCTGCCGTGGACGAGCGCAGCACATGGTGGCCCAGCAGGGCTGTCACCGCTCCTGCGTCGCACAGCCGGGTGACCTCCCGCGGGCTGATGCCGCCTTCCGGGCCCACGATCAGCAGTACTTCACGGGGCCCGTCGCTGCCGGGCGCCGCCTCGCCCTCAGCAGCACTGTCCAGCCAGGCCTCAAGCACTTGCCGCAGGGGGCGGACGGCGTCTTCGTGCAGGATGACCGCGAGGTCCGCGGCTGCCACGGCCGCCTGCAGCCCGGCACCGTCGACGGCGGCCCGGACTTCCGGGATCCAGGCCCGGCGGGCCTGCTTGGCGGCCGCGGTCACCACCGACTGCCACTTTGCATGCGCCTTCGCGGCACGTTCGGCCTTCCACCGCACGATGGACCGCTCGGCCTGCCAGGGAATGACGGCGTCGATGCCCAGTTCGGTGGCGGTTTCGGCCGCGAGTTCGTCGCGGTCGCCCTTGGCGAGGGCCTGGACCAGAACCAGCCGGATCGCGGGTTGCGGCTCCGCCAGGAGGTCCAGGCACTCGACGGTCAGTTCGCCCGGAGCGACGGCGGCGACGGTGCCGGTCAGGCGCTTGCCGGCGCCGTCGGCGATATCCACGGCCTCCCCGACGGCGAGCCGCTTGACGGTGATGGCGTGGCGGGCTTCGGCGCCTTCGAGGACGAAGTCCGAGCCGGGGACCTGCTGGTCCAGGGCGCCTGGGGCGGTGAAGAAGACCGGGTTACTCACCGCTACAGGTTACCGAGCCGATCCCGCAGTTTGGCGAAGACGCCGCCGCTGGCGGCAAGCTTTCCCGCGGTGAAGTGTTCGCCGCGGTGCTTGGCCAGTTGGCGGAGGAGTTCTTCCTGGGCGTGATCGAGCTTGACCGGCGTTTCAACCTGCAGGTGCACCTTCAGGTCGCCGCGGCCGTGGCCGCGCAGGTGCGTCACACCGAGGCCGCGCAGGGTGATGACCTCGCCCGACTGGGTGCCGGCCTTGACGTCGATCTCCTGCTCGCCGTCGAAGGTCTCCAGGGTGATTTCGGTGCCGAGCGCGGCAGCCGTCATGGGGATGTTGAGGCTGGCGTGGAGGTCGTCGCCGTCGCGGACGTAGGTAGGGTCATTGTTGACCCGGATCTCCACGTACAGGTCACCGGCCGGGCCGCCGGCGGGGCCCGCCTCGCCCTGCCCGGACAGCTGGATACGGGTGCCGGTGGCAACGCCGGCCGGGACCTTGACGGTCAGGGAACGGCGGCTGCGGATCCGGCCCTGGCCGCTGCACTCGTTGCAGGGGTCCTTGATGACGGTGCCGAAGCCCTCGCAGGAGCCGCAGGGAGCCGACGTCATGACCTGGCCGAGGATGGACCGCACGGCACGCTGGACCTGGCCGCTGCCGCCACAGATGTCGCAGCGGACCGGGTGGCTGCCCTCGCGGCAGCAGGAGCCCTCGCAGGTGGGGCAGATGACGGCCGTGTCCACTTCGAGCTTCTTGTTGACGCCGAACACAGCGTCGCGGAGGTCGATCCGTACGCTGATCAGCGCGTCCTGGCCGCGGCGGATCCGGGACGCCGGGCCGCCCTGGCCGCCGCCGGCGCCGAAGAAGGTCTCGAAGATGTCCTGGAAGGCGAAGCCCTGGCCGGAGTAGCTGCCGCCGCCGAAGCCGTTGTCGGTGCCGTTCTCATTGCCGGTGGTGTCATAGACCCGGCGCTTCTGCGGATCGGAAAGGACCTCGTAGGCGTGGGTGACCGCCTTGAACCGGTCCGAGGCGTCCTCCCCCGGGTTCACGTCAGGGTGAAGGGTCCGGGCCAGTTTCCGGTAGGCCTTCTTGATTTCCTCCCCCGTTGCGTCGCGGGAGACTCCAAGAACGTCATAGTGGCTGCTCAAAGTGTGTATCTCTTCCTTGTTGTTCTGCCTGTGGGGCACTGCCTGTCGGGCAAAAAGTAGCGTTCGGTCCCGGGCCGGTCAGGGCCCAAGGATCCTCGAAAGGTAGCGGGCCACCGCGCGGACGGCGGCCATGGTGGTGGGATAGTCCATCCGGGTGGGCCCGAGGACTCCGACCTTGGCCGTGGCGTCCGGCCCGTAGGCGGTGGCCACCACCGAGGCCTCGGCGAGGCCGTCGTAGGGGTTCTCCCGTCCGATGCTGACCGTGACACCGCGCGGGTCTTCGGCCATTTCGCTGAGCAGGCGCAACATGACCACCTGCTCCTCGAGGGCCTCCAGCACGGGGCCGATGCTGAGCGGGAAGTCCACGTTGGAGCGGGCCAGGTTGGCGGTGCCGGCCATGACCATGCGCTCCTCGCGGCTGCTCGTGGCCAGGGCCTCGAGGCCGCGGGCCAGGGCCTGGGCTGCGCCGCGGCGCGCCGGCGGGCCGCTCGCCACGACGGCGGGCAGCAGTTGCGGCATCAGGCTCAGCGGGGTTCCGGAGAGGCTGGCCAGGAAACGGGTGCGCAACTCCGCCAGTGCGTCGTCGGCAATCTCCTGGCCGACGTCGATCACGCGCTGCTCCACCTTTCCGGTGTCCGCGATCAGGACCGCCAGGACCTTCCGGGGCGCCAGCAGCACGAATTCGATGTGCCGCACCCGGGCGCGGCTGAGCAGCGGGTACTGCACGACGGCGACCTGGTTGGTCAGCTGGGACAGGAGCCGCACGGTGCGGTCGAGGACGTCGTCGAGGTCTTCTGATCCTTCCAGCAGCGCCTGGATGGCCCGGCGCTCGGCCGGAGACAACGGCTTGACGGCCGAGATCTGGTCGACGAAGAGCCGGTAGCCCTTGTCCGTCGGAATCCGGCCGGCACTCGTGTGCGGTGCCGTGATGAGGCCTTCGTCTTCCAGTGCGGCCATGTCATTGCGGATCGTGGCACTGGAGACACCAAGATGGTGCCGTTCAACCAGCGCCTTGGACCCGACTGGCTCGCGGGAATGGACGTAGTCCTCCACGATGGCGCGCAGCACTTCAAGTTTGCGTGGTTCGCTCACGCTCCACCTCCAATCGACGGTCCCGCAGCCGGTGCCGCCCCAGGACCGTTCGGTTCGCGTCCCCGCGTCGTGCGGGGGCGGTCCGTGACCGGACAGGGGTTAGCACTCGACATGCCTAAGTGCTAACCAGTCTAATATGAGTCGCCGCGTTGTTAGCATTGGATTCGCTCCGGGCGTTGCCTGCGGGATCACGGGGATCCGTCACGACGGCGCGGGAACCGCGGCAGCCGCTACCGTCGCCGCGCCCCTGTGGTCCGGTTCGGGCCCCTTCGGGCCCCGGAGAGTTCCACCGACCGCCGTACATTCCGAGTGCAAAGTAAGCGTGTAGAGATGTCGTACCAGAACTGGGGGCCCCAGGACCTGTCCGCCCCCGCCAAGACGCAGTTGCCGGAAGTCCCGGTGGAACGCGGGATGGTCCTCGAGGAGGTCCAGTCCGGCTGGGTGGGCGCCGTGACCCGGGTGGAGAAGTCCGGCGGCATGCACGTGGTGGCGCTGGAGGACCGGCGGGGCAAGTCCCGGTCCTTCCGCCTCGGCTTTGGCTTCCTTTTGGAGGGGCAGCCGATCCGGCTGATGCCTCCGGCGCCGAAGGCGGCGCCGGCCGCCGGTCCCGGCCGCACGGCGTCGGGCTCGGTCCGGGTGGCGGGACAGCGCGCACAGGTGGCCAAGGCCAGCCGGATCTGGGTGGAAGGCAAGCACGACGCCGAGCTCGTGGAGAAGGTCTGGGGCGATGACCTCCGGGTGGAGGGAATCGTCGTCGAGCCGCTGCACGGCATTGACGACCTCGCGGCCGCGGTGGCGGAGTTCCGCCCGGGTCCGGGGCGCCGGCTGGGCGTGCTGGTTGACCACCTGGTGCCCGATTCCAAGGAGTCGCGGATCGCCGACGCCGTCATGGCTTCGCCGGGTGCCGCGGGCAACGTCCTGATTGTGGGCCACCCCTACGTGGACGTGTGGCAGGCCATCCGGCCCGCGGTCCTGGGGATTGAGCGGTGGCCGGTGATCCCCCGCGGCGTGGACTGGAAAACCGGCATCCTGACGGCGTTCGGGTGGCCCCACTCCACCAAGGAGGACATCGGCCTCGGCTGGCAGAAGCTCCTCGGCGCGGTCCGCAGCTACGCCGACCTGGAGGCGTCCCTGCTGGGCCGCGTCGAAGAGGTCATTGACTTCCTGACCGTGCCGTAGCGCGCCGCGGCGGCCGCTCCGTGATCTCCATTTACGCGCCCAAGCAAGTATTCTTGAAACGGCGGCCGCGCTCCCAGCGCGGTCCCGGCTATTCCAGGCACAACCCAGGCAGCAACGCATCACCGCAATCCGAAGGGCTTCACCGTGGCAGATAACGCACGCGAACACACGGGCAACCAGGCCGGCCATGGCCAGCCCCCGTACCATGGCGTTCCGGCAAATGCGCTGCCGCTGACGGCCGGCGAGGACCGGCAGTGGGCCACGCTGGCGCACTTCGGCGGCATCCTGGGCTGCGTGCCGTCGCTGCTGATCTACTTGATCTTCAAGGACCGTGGCCCGTTCACGGCCCAGGAGTCCAAGGAAGCCCTCAACTTCACCCTGCCGCCGACCATCGCGGCCGTGCTCGCCAATCTGCTGGTCTTCATTCCCGTGGTGGGCAACCTCTTTGCCGTGCTCGCCACGGTGATCTGGATCGCCGTGACCTGTTTCTCGGTGGCGGCGGGTATCCATGTCAACCGCGGCCAGCCGCACCGCTACGAGTTCAACCTGCGCTGGATCAAATAGACCGGGATCAAGCAACCCGGCGTTAAGCCGGCCCGGCCCCAAACCTCCGGTCCCGAACAGAATGAGCCGGCCGCTGCCCCCAAAGGGGCAGCGGCCGGCTCTTTGTGTATCCACGGCCCGGGCGCGGCCGGGCTCCCCGGCCAGAGGGGCAGCGCCTTAGTCCGGCAGGATCCTGCGGACCACGGCGTCGGCCAGGAGCCGGCCCTTTAGCGTGAGGACCAGCCGCCCCTTGAAGGCGGCGGCGGGGTCCACCAAGCCGTCGGCGATCAGCCCGGCGACCGCGTGCCTGCCGGTGTCCCCCAGGCCGCCGAGGCTCGGGATGTCCAGCCCGGAGTTCAAGCGGGCCTCGAGCATGACCCGCTCCACGTTGCGGGTCTCGGTGTCCAGCGTTTCCCGCCCGGCGGCCGGCGACGCGCCGGTGCCGAGACGGTTGGCGTAGGCGGTGGGGTGTTTGACGTTCCACCAGCGGACGCCCCCGACGTGCGAGTGCGCCCCGGGGCCGATGCCCCACCAGTCGTCCCCCCGCCAGTAGGCGAGGTTGTGCCGGCAGGCCTGTTCGGGGGTGCGGGACCAGTTGCTGACCTCGTACCAGGCGAGCCCGGCCGCGGAAATCAGTTCGTCGGCGAGTTCGTATTTGGCGGCGTGGTCGTCGTCGTCGATTTCCGGCACCTCGCCGCGGCGGATCTGCGCCGCAAGTTTGGTGCCGTCTTCCACAATCAGTGCGTAGGCGCTGATGTGGTCGGGACCGTAGGACAGGGCGGTCTCGAGCGAGTAGCGCCAGTCAGCCAAGGATTCCCCCGGCGTTCCGTAGATCAGGTCAAGGCTGACCGCGAGCCCCGCCTGCCGTGCCCACTGCACCACCTCGGGCACCCGGCTGGGCGTGTGGGTGCGGTCCAGGACCTTCAGGACGTGCGGCACGGCCGACTGCATGCCGAAGGAGACGCGGGTGAACCCGGCGTCGGCCAGCAGCTGCAGGGATTCCGGGGTGACGGAATCCGGATTGGCTTCCGTGGTCACTTCGGCGCCGGGCTGCAGGCCCCAGGCCCCGATCGCAGCCGTGAGAATGCGCGCCAGGTCCTCCGCCGGCAGGAGCGTGGGCGTGCCGCCGCCGAAGAAGACGGTGCTGAGCGGGCGTTGGGGCACGCCGGAATTGTTCAGGACGCGGGCGGCGAAGTCCACCTCGGCGATCGCGGTGGCGGCGTAGGCGTCTTGGGAGGCCCCGCCGCCGAGCTCGGTCGCGGTGTAGGTGTTGAAGTCGCAGTACCCGCAGCGCACCGCGCAGAACGGGATGTGCACGTAGAGCCCGAAGGCGCGCTGAGCAGCGCCGTCGGCCGCCTGGGCGGGCAGGAGCCCGTCCGACGGCGCCGGGTCGCCGAGGGGAAGGACGCTAGGCACAGGCCCGGCCTGCCGGCACGGCAGCAACAGTCATGGCAAGCACCGCTACTTCTTGGCCTTGTCCTTGGACTCGTCCGTGGTGAGGGCGGCGATGAAGGCTTCCTGCGGGACCTCGACACGGCCCACCATCTTCATGCGCTTCTTGCCTTCCTTCTGCTTCTCCAGCAGTTTGCGCTTTCGGGTGATGTCACCGCCGTAGCACTTGGCAAGCACATCCTTGCGGATGGCGCGGATGCTTTCGCGGGCGATGATCCGTGAGCCGATGGCGGCCTGGATGGGCACCTCGAACTGCTGCCGCGGGATGAGTTCGCGCAGCTTGCCGGTCATCATCACGCCGTACGCGTATGCCTTGTCACGGTGCGTGATCGCGGAGAACGCGTCCACCTGCTCGCCCTGGAGCATGATGTCCACCTTGACGAGGTCTGCGACCTGGTCGCCGTCGGCCTTCCAGTCCAGCGAGCCGTAGCCGCGGGTCTTGGACTTGAGGATGTCGAAGAAATCGAAGACGATTTCGGCCAGCGGCAGGCGGTAACGGATTTCCACCCGGTCCTCGGAAAGGTAGTCCATGCCGCCCATGACGCCGCGCCTGCTCTGGCACAGCTCCATGATGGCGCCGACGAACTCGTTCGGTGCCAGGATCGTTGCAGCCACCATCGGTTCGCGGACTTCAGCGACCTTGCCGGTGGGGTACTCGCTGGGATTGGTGACGTGGACGACTTTCTTGTCCTCCAGCGTCACCTCGTACTCCACGTTCGGGGCGGTGGAGATCAGGTCCAGGTTGTACTCGCGCTCGAGCCGCTCGCGGGTGATTTCCAGGTGCAGCAGGCCCAGGAAGCCGACGCGGAATCCGAAGCCCAGCGCGGCGGACGTTTCAGGCTCGTACACGAGCGCGGCGTCGTTGAGCATCAGCTTCTCCAGCGCGTCACGGAGCACCGGATAGTCCGTGCCGTCCAGCGGATACAGGCCGGAGAAGACCATCGGTTTGGCATCGGCGTAGCCGGGCAGGGATTCGCTGGCCGGCTTGGCGAGGTTGGTGACGGTGTCGCCCACCTTGGACTGGCGGACGTCCTTCACGCCGGTGATGAGGTAACCCACTTCGCCGACGCCGAGGCCCTTGGACGGTGTGGGCTCCGGGGAGCTGACGCCGATTTCCAGGAGTTCGTGGGTGGCGCGGGTGGACATCATCTGGATGCGTTCGCGCGGGTGCAGCATGCCGTCGACCACGCGGACGTAGGTGACGACGCCGCGGTAGGTGTCGTAGACCGAGTCGAAGATCATGGCCCGTGCCGGGGCGTTCGGATCGCCGACCGGGGCGGGAAGGTCGCGAATGATTTTGTCCAGCAGGACTTCCACGCCGGCGCCGGTCTTGCCGGAGACGCGAAGGACGTCGTCGGGGTCGCCGCCGATCAGGTTGGCGAGTTCGGCCGCGTACTTCTCCGGCTGGGCCGCCGGGAGATCGATCTTGTTCAGGACCGGAATGATCGTGAGGTTGTTTTCCATCGCCAGGTAGAGGTTGGCGAGGGTCTGCGCCTCGATGCCCTGGGCCGCGTCCACGAGCAGCACCGCGCCTTCGCAGGCCGCGAGTGAGCGCGAGACCTCATAGGTGAAGTCCACGTGGCCGGGAGTGTCGATCATGTTCAGCGCGTAGCTGACGCCGTCGAGCTCCCAGGGCATGCGGACTGCCTGGGACTTGATGGTGATGCCGCGTTCGCGCTCAATGTCCATGCGGTCCAGGTACTGGGCCTTCATGTCACGGGACTGGACAACGCCGGTGTACTGGAGCATCCGGTCGGCCAGTGTGGACTTGCCGTGGTCAATGTGCGCAATGATGCAGAAGTTCCGGATGATGGCCGGATCTGTTGCGGCGGGCACCGGGGCGGTGCGGGCCATGGGAGACACGCAGGGTCCTTACTGTTGGCATTTCTGGTGGCTTGTCCACGGGTCGGCGCGGATGCTGGTTCCCCATCCTGCGACGTGGCGCATTTGTCGTTCCAATAGTCTCCCACGTCCGGGCCCGTGGCAGTGCATCCCTGCATTCCGTTGCGGACTCTGCCCAGAGCCTCCCGGTATGGTTTCCCCATGGCTTGGAACTTACGCTCGATCGGCACCGCGGTCCGCGACGCACTGCGCTTCTTAGACAAACTTGGCGGCTCCGCGCCGGGCACCACCCGCGGACCCGCCGCAAAGCCGACACGCAAACCGGCCGGGAAGCCGACTGCGAAGCGGCGGCCGGCGCAGTCCCGGACGGGAGCTTCGACCCGGACGGGCGGCGCCCCTGCCGCCGGACTGACCGGGACCTACCCCGGCGATTTCCGGGGACGCGCGACGGTCCGCTATGCCCCCGCACCGAACGGCCTGCCCGAGCCCGGCGAAATCGTGTGGACCTGGGTGCCCTATGAAGAGGACCACTCCCAGGGCAAGGACCGTCCGGTGCTGCTGGTCGGCACCACCGGCCGCTACCTGCTGGGCCTGATGCTGACGAGCAAGGACCACGACGGCGACGCCCGCCGCGCGGACGACTACGTGGACATCGGCACGGGACCCTGGGACCGCCAATGGCGGCCGAGCGAAGCGAAGCTGGACCGGGTTCTGCAGATCAACTCGAAGGATATCCGGCGCGAAGGAGCGGTCCTGGACGCGGGCCGCTTCGACCTCATCGCCTCGGCCCTGCGGAAGCGCTACGGCTGGAGCTGACCCGCCTGGCGCCGGGACGCACCGCCGGATCGCCGCCGCACTCGTGCCTGCAGCGGCATCTCTGCTATTATTTACAGCTGTGTGTCCGTGCAGGTCGACGGCCACAGATGGTTGGTCGCCATAGGTATCCCCACGCCGCTCAGTCAATGGCCAATCTGAAAGCCCTCTAGACCATTTTCCGCATTGAAAAAGAGAGTTCACACGTGGCTAATATCAAGTCCCAGAAGAAGCGCATCCTGACCAACGAAAAGGCTCGCCTGCGCAACAACGCAGTCAAGTCCGAGCTGAAGACTGCCATCCGCGCCGTCAACACCGCCGTTGAGTCCACCGACAAGGATGCCGCGTCTGCTGCTCTGGTAACTGCCAGCCGTAAGCTGGACAAGGCTGTCAGCAAGGGCGTTCTTCACAAGAACAACGCTGCAAACCGCAAGTCCGCGATCTCCAAGAAGGTCAACGCACTCTAAGGTTTTCCAGTTCACCTGAACTGATGATTGTGGCCGGCACCCTGTGGGTGCCGGCCACATCCGGTTAAGCCGCGGCGTTGTTAGATGCGCGTCAAGTAGCGCTTCGCTTCACGCAGTCGTGCCGGCGGCGCGCACCCGGGCGTCAGGACCTCCGGACCGACGTCGCAATCACCGTGACGGCGTGTTCCACGGCGTAGACGGGATCGCGGGACAGTCCCTTGACCTGCGCGTCAGCCTCGGCAGTGACCTGGATGGAGCGGACCAGCCCCTCGGGCGTCCAGCGCCGGACCTCCCGCTGTGCCTGTTCAACGAGCCACGGCTGCATCCCCAACTGCTTGGCAATCTGCGAGGACGAGCCCTGCGCGCCGGCCACCTTTGCCAGGGAGCGCAGTTTGGATGCCAGGGCCGCCACGATCGGTACCGGGTCCGCGCCGGTGTCCAGGGCGTGGCGGAGCGTGGAGAGGGCGAGAGGGCCGTTCCCGGCCATCGCGGCATCGGCGACCTTGAAGGCCGTTGCTTCGACCCGGCCCCCGTAGTATCTGTCCACCATGGCGGCATCCACGGCCGTGGTGGCGTCAGCGATCAGCTGGCTGCAGGCGGCCGCGAGTTCCGCGAGCTGCGCGCCAACCGCGTTGACGAGGGCGTGCACGGCGTCGGGTTCGATGCGCCGGGAGGCCGCCTTGAACTCGGTCGTGACAAACGCGATCTTCTCGGCGTCTTTCTTGAGGGGCTGGCAGTCAACGACCGGCCAGCCCCCAGCCTTGATCGTATCCAGTAGCTTCTTGCCGCGGACACCCCCGCCATGACGGAGCACCAGGACGGCATCCGGCTCCGGCTGTGCCACATACTTCAGGGCATCGGCAAGGAACGCATCGTTCATCGCCTCGAGTCCGTCGATCTCGATAAGCTTCTGCTCGCCGAAGAGTGACGGGCTGACGTTCATGGCCAGCGACCCGGCCGAGTAGCTCGCGGCGTTAAGCCGGGTGACCTCGACGTCGGGTGCCGCCTCGCGGACCTGCCCGCGAATACGGTCCATGGCACGCGCGCCCAAGTAATCCTCCGGCCCGCCCACCAGGACGACAGCCGCAGGTGTCACATCGCGCCAGGTGGCGCTCTTCGTCGCCGAGGTCCTGGGCCGTGGGGTCTGGGCAGCAGCCACTCGTGATTCCTCCCGGAAGTTGGTTTGCAGACTCTAAGCGTCCCACGCCCGGACCGGTGCTCCAAGCCGTACCCCTCGCTCTGCCGGGCGGTCTGCCCGGACCGTCGGACGGACCCCGGGGCCCGCATCGCCGGCGGCCAGCCCGCCAGGACGGCGACGGTCCACGCGTGTGCCGCCAGCGACGACCGAACCACCGCGGCGGGATGCAGGGCCAGCCACACCATGCCGAGCACAGTCGCGGAAAAGATGCCCATGGTGGCCGCACCAAAGCCTCCCTCCGGCCACGGCAGGGTGGCGCCCGGGAGGGCCGCGAAGAAGCGCGCGATCCCCGCCACTGCGCCGGCCAAGGCGGCAGCCGGGGCCATCAAGAGCTCGGCGGCGGCAGGGACTACGGGAAGAAGGACCGCGGCTGCGGTCCCGAGCAGCGTTACGGGCGCCACGAGCGCTGCGGCAGCCACGTTGGCGGCCAACGCGTAGGCGCCGAACTGCGGCTGCAGCAAGACGATCACGGGACCGCAGAAGAGTTGGGCGGACAGCGGTACGGCCACGCCGCCCGCGGCCCAGCGCGGCACCGGCGCCGGAATCCAGTCCATGATGCGGCGTCCCGCAATCACAATTCCCAGCGTGGCCAGGACCGAGAGCACAAAGCCGAAGCTTGTCGCCAGGACCGGCTGTACCAGCAGCAGGCATATGACGGCAACGCACAGGAGGCTGAGTCCACGCCCTGCCCGGCCAGACGCTATTGATGCGAGACCGATGCCGCCCATGAGCGCGGCCCGCAGCACGCTGGGGTCCGGCCCGACCATGAGGACGAACAGCCCGAGCCCGGCGAGGCTGGCCGCTGCGGCGGCCACGCGTGGCAGACGCAGCGTGCGGGCCGTGAGCAGCAGCGTCCCCAGGATCAGGCTGCAGTTCGCGCCGCTGACGGCGGTCAGGTGCGTCATCCCGACTGTCTTCATGGCGTCTTCCAGTTCCGCGTTCAGGGCACTGGTGTCGCCGGTGACCATCCCGGGCAGCAGCCCGCTGGCGTCGCCCCCGAACCGGGCAGCGGCGGCGGTGAAACTCCGGCGCAGCCCGCCGGGAGCTTGCTGCCAGAACCCGGGGCCGCGCAGCACCGTGGGCGCGGACGAGGCTGAAAGGATTCCCGCGTCGGGCTCCCCCGGCGCAGCGGCGCGCACTCTTCCGGTGGTGCGCAGCTGCTGGCCCGGAACTGCGTGTTCCCACGCCGTTCCTCCCATGACGACGAACCGTGCGTCACCGGCGATCCTTCGGCCGTCGAAGGTCACGACCTTTAGCGTCACGGGGACCGCCCAGCGGTCTGCCAGGCCGCTCGCTCCGGGAGTCCTGAGCCGCCGCGGCGCGCCGGCAACCTCCACTTCCGCGACCACGGCTGCCCGGGCATCCACGGCCTCAGCAATCGCGCCGTCATGCCGCCGGGATGACTCGACGGCGGCGTGCGCGCCCGCCGCGACGGACAACAACAAGGCCGCGGCCAGGGTGGCGCGGAAGCTGCGCGGGGCCGCCGGCCCATGACGCGGGTCATACCGCAAGATCTCACGGCCGGGCCCGGCACGCCCCACAGTGCGCCGCCCAACGTGGGAGTGACCAACGTGGGAGCAACCCGCCACGACCAGCAGCATTGCCCCGGCCGCCGCCATGCCGCCGCAGAGAAGTGCCAGCTCCGCCGGATTCAACCAGTTGCCGGCGACGGCGGTCCCCCACACCAGAAGGGCCGGCGGCACGAGGCGCAGATCCGCCCGCCGTTGCCGTTCCCTTGGGCGCCGTTCCGCCGGGCGCCCGCGCCCGGCATCCGGCTGCAGCCGGTGATGCCGTAACAGCGATGTCCGGGGCCCTCGAACCCCGGCGCCGGCCTCCGGGCCGCCGGCTTCCCCGAGTGCCGGCGAGCGGACGGCCGCGTCGGCATACCGCTGCCAGAGGTTGCGTCCGCCGGGCACAGGACCCCGCCCAGTGTTCGTCTCCACGCCTCGCCGCTGCGCATCAGCTTCATTCCGGGGCATTTCATACGCTCACTAACGGCAGCAGGGCCTCGAGCAACTTCGGGCCTATGCCGTCCACCGCATCGAGTTCCTGCACGGTCTTGAACCGCCCGTGCTGCGTCCGCCAGTCCACGATCCGCTGTGCCAGGACCGGCCCGACGCGCGGGAGGGTTCCCAGTTCCTCGAGCCCGGCAGTGTTGAGGTTGATCTTTCCGCCGCCGCCTTGGCTCGTGCCGGCCGCGCCGGAACCCGGCGGCGAAGCGCCCCCGCCGTCGGACGCACCGGCCTGATCGGGTTCGCCGCGTATCGGCACGAGGACCTTCTGCCCGTCCTCCAGCACGGCTGCAAGATTGAGCCGGTCCGGCTCCGCGGTATCCGTAGCCCCGCCCGCAGCCGCGATCGCTTCGTAAAGCCGACTCCCTGCCGGCAACTGAACCACCCCAGGTCTGGCCACGGCACCGGCGACATGGACCGTGATCGCTCCTGCCCCAGCGCCGGCATCGTCTCCCGGCGGCGCACTGGCCACCGCGGCCGACTGGGCCGGTGGCGCCTCCGTCGCGGGGGCGGACTCGCTGAGCGGGGCCATCCGGGGGCCTCCGGTGCCCGCCTGCCACCAGAAACAGCCGCCCAGCACCGCGGCCAGGACACCCAGCAAAGCCGCAGCCCTCACACCTGTCCTGGCCCGCAGCCGCGCGGAAAGCGGGGGCCGTCCGTCCCGCCGGTGCCCGGCGAGTCCACCCAAGTGGCCTGCGGGGAGACCTTGCGGGGGCGTCTGGACGTCCAGCAAGCCCGGGGAGGGCGCCGCCGCCCTGCCAGCATCCGACGCTGAGCCCGGGTACTCGGAGCCGTGGGCATGACGGCGGTTCCCGGCGTCCCCGGAACTTCCTAGCGTCGCTGCCAGGCGTTCCCGGGCAACGCTGGCGCCTGCGGCGGATTCGGCTCCCGGGTCCCGGCGTGACATGGGAACGACTCTAGGAAACCCGCAGCGCCACCGACATCCCGGACCGGCCGTATGTGGAAATACCTGCGTAAAACACGTATTAGAGCGCCAGCAGGCAAGTATTCCCTACGCTGGTGCCCGCCAGGACCCGGTGGTAACGTCTGGATCCTCATCGAGAAACCTTGCCGGCTGGGGGCAATCTTGATCGTCTGGCTGTGTCCGCCAGACGTCGAAAGCTGGTGTGCAATGAAGTGGTTGTCTGGGCCTGCGTCGGTTGCGGCTCTTGGCGTCGCAGCAGTGCTGGCACCTCCTGCGGCGGCAGACACAACGCAAGCTACCTCGACCCAGGTCGTGAACTTCGCGGTTGACGGCAGTTACTGCCCGCAGCACGGCCTGTACGGCATAGCGCACGTGACGGTTGACGGCAGCGCGGGAATGTCTGCCGACCAGAATTTCATCTGGACTACGCAAACAGCGGCCACGTCCATCCACTCGGTCCCGCCGCAGGGCGCCGTCGCGAACGTCACGATTGTCTATCATTGCAATGTCCAGGTGCTCTGGTGGCTGGAGCCGGGCGACGCCCGAAGGGTGACCGCGGCCCTTTGGGTCAACGGCTCGGCCCCACAGCCCAACTACACCATCGGGCCGAATCAGCCGACGCCTCCGCGGGCCTCACCACCGACGCCGACGCCGACCCCACAGCCAACCGCACAGCCGGCCCCCCAGCCGACGCCGGGGCCAACCTCGCAGCCGGCCCCTCAACCGTCGTCTCAGCCCACCCCGCCGCCGGCCTCGCACCCGGCATCTCAGCCACCGGCACACTCTGCCTCGCAACAGGCGTCGCTGCCGGCGTCGCTGAAACCCGCACAGCCTCCACAGCCCGCACAGCCGCTGGCCCCGGAACCGGCACTCCCGCCGACGTCCCAGCCAAGCACACAGCCTCCGACCGTACCGACCATGCCACCGACACCGGAACCGACTGCGGAACCAACGTCCCAGCCGAGCACACCGCCGACACCACAACCGACGCAGGCGCCAACCACACAACCGACGTCACAACCGACAGCGGATCCGACGCCGGAACCAACCTCAGGAGCGACGACGCGGCCGACGTCTCCGCCGACCTCCCTGCACACGCCCCGGCCGACCCCGTGAGGGGCAGCTACCAGCCGGAAATCACTGCTGGTAGGTGATGTAAGCCTCGTACTGCACCCGCCACTTGTCGGCGGCCTTGGGGTCCGGAACGGTGGTGGTGAGGAACTGGACACTGGTGACTTGGCCTTTGAGGTATTTCAGCCATTTCGTCACCTCTTCGGCGACGTCGCGATCGAACTGGGCTACGTGGTGCACCTGCATTGCCATGACGGCCTCCGGTTGCGCTGGGGTTCGGTGCAGTGACTTTACCGCCAGCGCACTTTCCCGGCCAGAGTCCTCTGTCCGCAGCAGAGGCAGGCGTTAGTCGCCAGCTTCAGCGGCGGCCCTGCCCGCGCCCGCTTCCCAGGTGTCGGGGGTACTGCCCTCCCCCACGATCACTGCCAGCACGCCGAGCCCAGCGTGGGCAGCCAGGACAGCGGGGAGGGCGCTGATCTGGGCCGGCGGGCAGGCCGGCAACGCTGCCGCGAGGCGTCTGGCAAGCTCCTCGGCCTGGGCCTGATTGCCGAAGTGATGCACGGCCAGCCGTGCCTGCCCGGCCGGGCGGGCGGAGGCATCGGCGGCAACGATTTCTTCCAGCCGCGCAATGGCCTTCGCCGCGGACCGGACTTTTTCCAGCGGAATGATGCGGCCGCCGTCAACGGCAAGGATGGGTTTGATGGAGAGCATGGTCCCCCAGAGCGAGGCGGCCGCCCCGATCCGGCCGCCGCGGCGCAGCTGTTCCAGGCTCGGAACGTAGAAGTACACTTTGGTGCGGTCCAGCCGGTCCTGCGCGAAGGCCTTCACTTCGGCCGCGTTCCTGCCCTCGGCCGCCGCGACAACGGCGCCCTGCACGCCCATCCCCTGCGCCATGCCGACGGTCCGCGAGTCGATGACCTCCACCGGGATGCCGACCCGTTCGGCCGCCAGCCGTGCTGCGTCGGCGGTCCCGGACAGGTCACCGGAAATATGGATCGAAACCACGGACTGGAAGCCACGCCCGCCGGCCGCCCGGTAGGCGTGTTCAAACTGGCCGGGTGAAGGACGCGAGGTCTTGACGGGCTTTCCGCTGGCCAGGGCCACGGCGATCGTCTCGGCGATGTCGTCCTCGCCTTCGCCGTAGATTTCGGCGCCCACCATGACGGGCATCGGCACCACCGTGAGCCGGCCGTCAGCGCTGAACTCACGGACCCAGTCGGCGGGCAGCGCGGCGGCAGAGTCCGTGACCACCGCAACCTGCACGACGGCGCCCGGTACGGCTTCGGGGCCGACGCCGGCCCGGTGGCCCGGCCGGAGCCGGACGAACCGCTCGCGCAACCACGGCCAGCCTGATTCGCGCTCTGGCACCGGGGACCTCCTGCTGTCGGGATGCCTGGACTGGATCGTTTGGATTGGACCTGCGGCCACGGGGTCCGTGCCCGCCGCGTCGGCACCACGGGCCTTGGCGACACTGGCCGCCGGCATCTGCCGGCGGCCAGTGTCAGGCTAGAGCGTCTGGCTTCTACGTCCGGCTAGGCCGGGACGATGTTGACCAGTTTAGGCGCCCGCACGATCACCGTGCGGAGGGCCCGGCCGTCGAGGGCCCGCTGAACGTTTTCCGAGGCCAGCGCCAGTTCGCGCAGGTCGTCCTCCGCGATGTCCGGGGAAACCTCAAGACGGTCCCGCACCTTGCCCTGCACCTGGACGACGGCGATGACCGTGTCCTCCACGAGCAAGGCGTCGTCGTGCGTGGGCCATCCCGCGTTGGCGACCGACGCCGGGTGCCCCAGGACGTTCCACAGGTCCTCTGCGGTGTACGGCGCAAACAGGCTCAGGATGACGGCGACGGCTTCGACCGCTTCGCGGACCGCAGGGTCCGCCCCGCCAGCACCGGTGGCTGAATCTATGGTTTTGCGGGTCGCGTTGACCAGTTCCATGAGCTTGGCGACGACCACGTTGAACTTGTTGTGATCCAGCAGGGCCTGTGCGTCGGCGATGGTGCGGTGGGTGACGGTGCGCAGGGCACGATCACCCGTGGCGAAGTCGACGCCGGGTTCGCTCGTCACGTCCTGGCCGAGCCGCCAGGCGCGGGCCAGGAATTTCGCGGAACCAGACGGCGAAACATCTGCCCAGTCGACGTCGTCCTCCGGCGGGGAGGCGAAGATCATGGTCAGGCGGACGGCGTCCACGCCATACTTGTCCAGCTGTTCGCCGAGGTCGACGCCGTTGCCCAGGGACTTGCTCATGGCCTTGCCGCCGTTGAGCACCTGGCCCTGGTTCAGCAGCGCACGGAAGGGCTCGTCGGCGTCGATCATGCCGAGGTCGTGGATGACCTTGGTGAAGAACCGTGCATAGAGCAGGTGCAGGATGGCGTGTTCGACGCCACCCACATACTGGCCTACCGGCATCCAGTCGTTGATCTTGGCGGGGTCAAACGGGCCCTCGGTGAACTCCGGGGAGACGAAGCGCAGGAAGTACCAGGACGAGTCCACGAAGGTGTCCATGGTGTCCGTGTCGCGCTTGGCCGGGCCGTGGCACGCGGGGCACTCGACGTTGACCCAGGCCTCGGCGGCGGCCAGCGGGGACGTGCCCTTCGGGGACAGGTCCTCGCCGCGCAGGTCCGCCGGCAGGGTCACGGGCAGCTGGTCATCCGGGACGGGGACCTCGCCGCAGGCCGGGCAGTGGATGATGGGGATCGGGGTGCCCCAGAACCGCTGCCGGCTGAGCAGCCAGTCACGCAGGCGGAAGTTCACGAACTTCTCGCCGGTGCCCTGCTGCTCCAGGATCGCGATGGCGGCCGGGATGGCTTCGGCCTTCGCCAGCCCGTCCAGTGCGCCGGAGTTGATGAGGGTGCCTTCGCCGGCGGTTGCCGTGCCGGAGACTGCAGGGTCTTCCTCGCCGGTGTCCAGCACCGCCCGGACGGGCAGGTCGAAGGTTTTGGCGAAGTCGAGGTCGCGCTGGTCATGGGCCGGGACGGCCATGATGGCGCCCGTGCCGTAGTCGGCCAGGACGTAGTCCGCGGCCCAGACGGGCAGCTTCTCGCCGTTGAGCGGGTTGACCGCATAGCGGCCGGTAAACACTCCGGTCTTCTCGCGTTCGGTGGACTGGCGCTCGATCTCGGACAGTGCCTTGACCTGTTCGCGGTAGGCGTCCAGGGCCGCGGCGTGCTCGTCGGTGACCAGCTCGACGGCGAGCGGCGCGTCGGCGGCGACGACGAAGAACGTGGCGCCGTAAAGGGTGTCCGGGCGCGTGGTGAAGACCGTGACGTCCTTGGCGGCCTTGCCGCCGTCGGCCTCGATCACAAAGTTGACGTGGGCGCCCTCGGAGCGGCCGATCCAGTTCTTCTGCATGGCGAGGACGCGCTCGGGCCAATGCCCGCGCAGTTCGTCCATGTCATCGAGCAGCCGGTCCGCGTAGTCGGTGATCTTGAAGTACCACTGGTTCAGCGACTTCTTGGTAACGGGCGTGCCGCACCGCTCACAGGCGCCATTGACAACCTGCTCGTTGGCCAGCACGGTTTGGTCCTTGGGGCACCAGTTGACGGGCGAATCCTTGCGGTACGCCAGGCCGCGCTCGTAGAAACGTTTGAACAGCCACTGCGTCCAGCGGTAGTACTCGGGGTCGGAGGTGTGCAGCCGGCGGGACCAGTCCGCGGAGATGGCATAACGCTTGAAGGACGCCGCCTGGGTGTCGATGTTGGCGTAGGTCCACTCGCTGGGGTGCGCGTTGCGCTTGATGGCGGCGTTCTCCGCGGGCAGGCCGAAGGAGTCCCAGCCGATCGGGTGCAGCACGTCGTAGCCCTGCTGGCGCAGGTAACGGGCCACCACGTCGCCCATCGCGAATGCCTCGGCGTGGCCCATGTGAAGGTCACCGGACGGGTACGGGAACATGTCCAGCACGTAGCGGCGTTCCTTTGAACCGTCGTCGAGCGGCGTGAAGACCTTCAGGTCTTCCCAGACCTGCGGCCATTTGGCTTCCATCGCCGCGAAGCTGTAGGCACCTTCCTCGGGCCCCTCCGCCGCGGCTGCTGGTGATCCGGTCTGTGTTTCCGGCTGAACGCTCACTGCTGGCCTCTTCTGTTCTATACGGCCTGTTAACTCAAGCCTGTCTACCGTCAGGCCTGCCTGCCGCCAGGCCTGTTTACCTTCAAGTCTGCACTGTCTTAAAGACTGCACCGCCAAAGCCGGTTGCCCGGCCCTGGCTCCTTGCTGTCCGTGCGCGGCGCTTCCTGCCGTTACCGCCTGCCCTGCGGTCCGGAACAGAGCCCGGACACACAAAAGCCCCTCGACATGGAGGGGCCGCCGCTCGGCAATCCGAGGTCTCGTCGGGATCGAGGTCTCGTCGGGATGCCGGGCGGCTAACTAAGCAGGAGCACAGCGCGCATAGGACCACTTTAGCCCCTCGGGCTGATTCGCGCTGAAACGACAGCCCGATGCGGCCCGGGAGTCGCGGGCGCACGGACCGGTCCCCCGCCGCGCGGGCGATTGTGCCCGAAATTGTTATAAATGCCTCACCTGCGGACCCGCGGTACCTACGGTGAGCCCAAAATGGCCGCCGGCAAGTAGTGGAAACGAAAATTCAGGCAGCGACCAAAGGAAAAACAAGCAGAAATGTCGGCATCACCCAGGTGGGAAGCGTCGGTTTTCGGGCCCCTCCGGGTGGTCTTCAATAAAAAAACGCATCATATGCCGCCTAACTGGGAAAGACCCGTGAATCCCCCCGATGCAGCCTCACAATTTCTGCTTGCCAAACACCTCAAAGGGGAACACCATTCGAGATAGGTCAGCAATTGGGATCTCGCCGGGGGGATTCGCACATGGTCTCGGGTTGAGGAGCCTGTCATGAGTCACTTGCGCACTACTTCTATGCAACCAGCAAAAACCCTCAGTGCCCGCCCGTACCGCGGCGGCCCCCTGGAACAGGCCTAGCCATGTTCGGCTGGATTACCCGTTTCAGTATGCAGTTCCGCATCCTGGTCCTCGCCCTGGCCGCGGGACTCATTGCCTTCGGGGTGGTGAACATCCCGCATATCGCCGTCGACAGCATGCCCGAGTTCGCGCCCGCGCACGTCGAGATCCAGACCGAGGCCCTGGGCCTGTCCGCCGCCGAGGTCGAGCAGCTCATCACCTCTCCCATGGAAGCCGACCTACTCAACGGGGTGGCCTGGCTTGATGAAATCCGGTCCAAGTCAGTCCCCGGCCTGTCCTCGATCGAGCTCGTGTTCGAGCCGGGCACCGACCTTCTGCGCGCGCGCCAACTCGTGGCCGAGCGCATGACCCAGGCCCACGCGCTGCCCAACGTCTCGGCGCCACCACTGATTATGCAGCCGATGTCGTCAACCAGCCGCGTGCTCATGGTCCGGATGACCTCCCAGCAGCTCTCCGGCATCGAAATGTCCGTCCTGGCCCGGTGGAAGATCAAGCCGCGGCTCATCGGCATTCCCGGTGTCGCCAACGTGTCCATCTGGGGTCAGCGCGAACAGCAGCTCCAGGTCGAAGTCACTCCCACGCAACTCCGCGACAAGGGCATCACACTCGAGCAGGTCATCAAAACCACGGGCAACGCCGTCTGGGTGTCTCCGCTGAGCTTCCTTGAGGCATCAACGCCCGGCACGGGCGGGTTCGTGGAGTCGCCAAGCCAACGTTTGGGCATTCAGCACGTCCTGCCCATCCGGACGCCCGCCGACCTCGCCAAGGTGAGCGTCCAAGACGCCGGCTCTCCCATGCTCCTGGGTGAGATTTCCCAGGTGAAGGAGGACCACCAGCCGCTGATCGGCGACGCCGTCGTCGGACAGGATGCAGGCCTGCTGCTGGTGGTGGAGAAGTTCCCCGGAACCAGCGCGCTGCAGGTCACCAGGGATATCGAGGCTGCCTTGAACGACATGCAGCCGGGGCTGTCCGGAATCCAGATGGATACGTCCGTCTTCCGGCCCGCCTCGTTCCTGCAGGATGCAGTGGACGGTCTTGGCGTGGCACTGCTCGTGAGCCTCCTGATCGCCATCCTGCTCTTCTGGCTGCTCTTCCGTTCCTGGCGCGTCGCGGTGATCGCCCTTGTGGCCCTCACGACTACCGTCATGGCGGCCGGGGCGGTCCTCTACCTGCTTGACGCCACACTGAACATCTCGATCCTCGCCGGCATCCTGCTGGGCGTGTCCGTGATCGTGGGAGACATTGTGGAGGATGTTCAGGCGCAGCGGCGCCGGCCCCTGCGGGCCACCGGACCCGAGACTGAAGCCACCATCAGGTTCCGCATGGTGCAGCTGGTCCGCAGCGTCCGCACCCCGTTGTTCCACGGGTCCCTCGTCATGGCCATGGCGCTCGCGCCGACGCTGTTCGTCACGGGAGTCGGCGGCGCGTTCTTCCAGCCGTTGTTCTGGTCGATGGCGCTGACGCTTGCCGTCTCAATGCTGGTGGGCTTGTCCGTGACGCCTGTCCTGGCGTATCTCCTGCTGCCCCGCGAGAGGGCCCCGCGGCCTGACTTGCCCGTTGTTGTCCGGGCCAAGTCCTACTATGACCGGGCGCTCGAGGGCGCGCGGTCCCGCACCGCGGTCGGCATCGTTGCTGTCGCCGTCGTTGGCCTGCTCGGACTCGCCGCCGCATCCCAGCTGGTCGGAACCCGTGCGGTCGTTCCGACCATTCCGGACCGGACGCTCCTGGTGCAGTGGGACTCCATGGCCGGCACGTCCAACGACGAAGTCCGCAGGGTGGCGTCGAAGGCGTCCGAAGAGCTGCGGGCACTGCCGGGCGTTTCGGGAGTCGGCGGACATATCGGCCGCGCCATTTCCTCCGACCAGGTGGTGGGTAACAGCTCCGCGGAACTCTGGGTGTCCGTCACACCGGACGCCAATTTCACCGAGACGGAGAAAGCTGTCCGCGACGTCGTCCAAGGCTACCCGGGCATCGCCCACAACGTCGTGAACTACTCCCAGCAGAAGATCGGTGAACAGCGCAGCAGCATGGATCCGGGATTCGCCGTCCGCGTCTACGGCACCGACATGACGGTCCTGCGCGAAAAAGCCGAAGAGGTCCGCAAGGCCCTTGAGACGGTTGACGGCGTGCAGAACCCGACCATCAACGCCGGCGCCATGACGCCCATCGTCGAAGTCGAAGTCAACCTCGCCGAGGCGCAGAAAGTCGGCATCAAACCCGGCGATGCGCGGCGCGCCGCCGCGGCCCTGATGCAGGGCATTGTGGTCGGCAACCTCTTCGAACAGCAAAAGGTCTTTGAAGTGGTGGTGCGCGGCGCGGTGGACGTCAGGGACGACCTGACCAGCATCCGCGAACTGTTGCTCGACACGCCAAGCGGCGGTCAGGTCCAGCTGGGCCAGATCGCCGACGTCCGGCTCGTACCAAACGAAGTCGTGATCATGCACGATGACACCTCGCGGAGGATCGACGTCGTGGCCGACGTCAGCGGGCGGCCGCTGGCGGATATCCAGCGCGACATCAACGCGGCGATCTCGCAGATCCAGTTCCCGCTGGAATACCACGCCGAAATCCCCACCAAATACAGTGAACAACTGGCCGGAGACTCCCTGGTGTTGTGGATCGGCGCGGCAGCCCTCATTGCCATCCTGCTCCTGCTCCAGGCAGCCGTGCGGAGCTGGAAGCTGGCCCTCGCCGTCTTCCTGTCGCTGCCGGCCGCGCTGGCCGGGGCCGCCATAGCGGCGTGGATCGCGGGGGATGCAATCACCGTGCTGTCGCTCACCGCGTTTGCGGCGCTGCTGGCCGTCGCCGGCCGCAACGCGGCATTGCTCTCGGCCCGTACAGATGAGCTGTGGCGGGCGGCCCCGCAGGAGTCCCGTGAAGAAGCCGTCTTGACTGCAGCGCGGGAGCGGGTGTCGCCCATCCTGAAATCCGCCCTGATCACGGTGGCGATCCTGATCCCGCCGGGACTCTTCGGCGGCGCCGTGGGCGGGGCCCTCCTGGGGCCGATGGCCCTGATCATTGTTGGCGGACTCGTCACTACAACCCTCATCGGGATCTTCGTGCTCCCCCTGCTCGCGCTCTGGTTCGGGCCCCGGTCCGCCCCCGAAGAGTGGGCGGAAGTCTACGAAGCCGAAGTTCCCGTCCAGCCCGTTATGCAGGAAAAGGTGGAAGCAAAATGACCAGCCAACAGCCCCTGCGGCGCCTGCCCCTGGCGGCCGCCGTCTGCGCAGCCCTTCTGTTCGCGTTGCCCTCGTGCGCCCAGACGACGGCGGCAACGCCCGCCGCCGTCTCGGCCAACGAACCCGCCAAGGTGGAGAAGAATGCCGCGACCGGCATCGCGAAACTGACCTTGACCGAAAAGGGAATCGAGCGCCTGGACCTGACGACCGATACCGTCAAGGCCGGCACGGGGACGGCCGTCCTGCTGCCCTATGCGGCCCTGCTCTACGACGCCAGCGGCAAGACCTGGGTGTACACCAACCCGGCCCCGCGGGTCTACCAGCGGGAACCGGTCACGGTGGCCAAGGTGGAGTCCGGAGTGGTCACCGCTTCGGCGGGGCCCGCGGTGGGCACCGCCGTCGTGACCGTCGGCGCGGCTGAACTGTTCGGCGCCGAGTTCGATACGGCCCATTGACATGCGCCGGATTGTCGCTGCGAGCCTGAGGTTCCGGTCGATCATCATTGCGATGGCCGCCGCCCTCATGATCGTGGGCGGCGCGCAGCTCAGCAGTGCTTCGGTGGATGTCTTCCCGGAGTTCGCGCCGCCCCGTGTCGAGGTCCAGACGGCGTGTCTGGGGCTCACGGCCTCCGAAGTTGAGGAACTGGTAACGGTTCCGATGGAGGAGGCCTTCAACGGCATTGACGGTTTGGACCAGATGCGGTCGAAGTCGGTGTCGCAGCTGTCCGCTATTGTGCTGGAGTTCAAGCCCGGAACCGACCTGCTCACGGCCAGGCAACTGGTGTCCGAGCGGATGGCAACCGTCATTCCGACCCTGCCCACCTGGGCGGCGCCGCCGCTGATGCTCCAGCCGCTGTCCTCCACCAGCCGCGTCATGAAGATCGGGCTCTCCTCCGAAACCCGCTCCCTGATCGAAATGTCCATGATTTCCTACTGGAACATCAGGGCGCACCTGCTCCGGGTGCCGGGCGTCGCGAATGTGGCGATCTGGGGCGAACGCCTTCAAATGCTGCAGGTCCAGGTAGATCCGGCCAAACTGGCTGCCAACGACGTCACCCTGGAGAACGTCATGAACTCCACGTCCGATGCCCTGGACGCCGGCCTGCTCAAGTACTCCCCCGGCGCCCTGATCGGCACCGGAGGGGCGCTCGAGACGCCGAACCAAAGCATGGGCATCAGGCACGTCCAGCCCATCACGTCCCCGGCGGACCTTGCCCAGGTGGCGCTGGAGGAGCGTGAAGGCCTGCCGCCGTTGCGGCTCGCCGACGTGGCGAACGTCGTGGAAGACCACCAGCAGCTGATCGGTGACGCGGTGATCAACGGCGGCCCCGGCCTCATGCTGATTGTCGAAAAGCTGCCGTGGGGCAACACGCTCGAAGTCACGCGAGGGGTTGAGGAGGCCCTCCAGGAACTGCAGCCCGGCCTGACCGGGATCGCAGTCGACACCACGTTGTTCCGGCCCGCCTCGTTCATCGAGGAGTCTCTCGGCAACCTGGGCCTCGCGCTCCTGCTGGGCTGTTTCCTGGTGGTCCTGGTGCTGAGCGTCTTCCTGTTCCAATGGCGGACCGCGCTGATCAGCGTCATGGCCATCCCGTTGTCCCTGACAGCCGCCGCCCTGGTGCTCTACTGGACCGGAGGAACGATCAACACCATGGTGCTGGCCGGGCTGGTGATCGCCGTCGGGGTGGTGGTGGACGACGCCATCATCGACGTCGAAAACATCGTCCGGCGGTTGCGGCACCACCGTGCCAGCCGCGGAACCGAAAGCACCGCCCGCGTGGTGGTCAATGCCTCCCTGGAAGTTCGCGGCCCCATCGTCTACGCCACGCTGATCATCGTCGCAGCCACTGTGCCGATCTTCTTCCTGGACGGACTGACAGGCGCCTTCTTCCGGCCCCTGGCCATCTCCTACACCCTCGCCGTGATGGCGTCCATGCTGGTGGCCCTCACAGTCACGCCCGCCATGGCGTACATCTTCCTGCGCAATGCCACGCTGGAAGACCGCGATCCGCCGGTAGTCCGGGTCCTCAAACGCTGGTACGGCGCCGCACTCCGGCCCATTGTGCGGCGGCCGCTCCCCGGCTACCTCGCCGTGGCAGCGTTCGGCGTCGTGGGCATCATCGCGGCCCCGCTACTGGGCCAGTCGCTGCTGCCGTCATTCAAGGAACGCGACTTCCTCATGCACTGGGTCACGCAGCCCGGCACCTCCAACGCCGAAGAAGTACGCGTGAGCCAACTGGCCTGCAAAGAGCTGATGACCGTTCCGGGCGTCAACAACTGCGGGTCCCACATCGGTCAGGCATTCGCCGCCGACGAGGTGGTGGGCGTCAACTTCGGTGAGAACTGGATCAGCGTCGACCCCTCGGTCGACTACGACAAGACCCTGGCCGCCATCCAGCAGATCGTGGACGGCTATCCCGGCATCCACCGGGACGTCCAGACCTACCTCAAGGAACGTGTCCGCGAGGTGCTGACCGGCACGGGCTACTCGATCGTCGTCCGCGTCTACGGCGATGACCTGGACACGCTGAAGAAGCAGGCGGACAAGGTCAAGACGGTCCTCGCCGGCATCGACGGGGCACTCGGGGCCAAGGTTGCCCTGCAGGTCAACGTGCCGCAGGTCAATGTCGAGGTGGACCTGGACGCCGCCAACCGCTACGGGCTCAAGCCCGGTGACGTCCGCCGCGCCGCGGCCACCCTGGTTTCCGGGGAGGAGGTCGGCGACGTCTACCGCGACGGCAAAGCCTACGACGTCCAGGTCTGGAGTCCTCCCGAAATCCGGACCAGCGTCACCAGCATCGAAAACCTCCCCCTGGACACCCCGAGCGGACAGCGGATCCGGGTGGCCGACGTCGCCAGGATCTCGGTGAAGCCCACCCCCAACGTCATTGAGCGTTCGGAAGGGTCCCGGCGGCTGGACGTCAGCGCCAACGTCAAGGAAGGCGACCTCGCGAGGGTCGTCGAGAAACTGGAAGCCGAACTCAAATCGGTGGAATTCCCCACCGGCTACAGCGCGGACATCCTGGGCGAATACGCAGAGCGGCAGGCCGCCTCCCAACGGCTGCTCCTCTTCGCGATCGGTGCCGTCATTGTAGTGTTCCTCCTGCTCCAGGCAGCATTCCGCAGCTGGCGGCTGGCCACGCTCGCCATCCTGACTCTGCCGGTCGCACTGGTGGGCGGGGTAATCGCCGCGCACATGAGCGGCGGAATCCTGTCCCTTGGCTCGCTGGTCGGGTTCCTGACCGTGATGGGCATCGCCGCGCGCAACGGCATCCTGCTCATCAACCATTGCCAGCACCTGGAGCAGTTCGAGGGCATGCCGTTCGGCCGGGACCTGGTCCTGAGGGGTGCCGCCGAGCGCTTGTCACCGATCCTGATGACCACCCTGGCCACCGCACTGGCCCTCGTGCCGCTGGTGGTGATGGGCACCAGGCCGGGTCATGAGATCGAGCACCCGATGGCCGTAGTGATCCTCGGCGGTCTGGTGACCTCGACACTGGTCAACCTGTTCATCGTTCCATCGCTCTACTTGCGGTTCGCCAAGAAGGGTCCGGCACGTGACCGCGAGCCCCGCCAGCCGGAGCCCGTACCCGCCGCATAGCAGCAACCACCAACACTGAGAGGGCAGACAGATGACTCCACGAGGTAAGAGATTCACCGCCTACGGCACGGCGTTCCTGTTGGTGGTGGGGTCGCTGACGGCGGCGACTGCGGCAACTGCGGCTGCCGCCGCGCCGGCGGCCACCAGTTCCCAGGAACTGTGCGGCCCCGGTTCGGCGCTGTCATTCAACCGTTCCGCCTTCCCGGCAAAGCCCCTGATCAACAACCAGTGGCTCACGCTCAAGCCCGGCATGCAGTACACCACCACCGGCAAAGTCGTCTCCGCGGACGGGACCACCGTGCGCAAGGTTGTCAGCACCGTCACGGGACTGACCAAGGTGATCGACGGCGTCACGACGATCGCGATTTGGGACCGCGACTACTCCGACGGTGAACTCGTGGAGTCCGAGCTCGCCTTCTTCGCCCAGACGACGAAGGGGGCGGTGTGGCTCTTCGGCGAGTATCCGGAGGAGTACGAGAACGGCAAGCTTGCCGGCGCGCCCAGCACCTTCATCAGCGGCATAGACAAAGCCCGGGCCGGCATCGCGATGCAGGCCGAGCCGCATCGGAACACGCCTGCCTACGTCCAGGCCTACGCCCCCACCGTGGACTTCCTGGACTGCGGCGGCGTCAAGTACAAGCACCTGTGCGTCTGTGTCCCTACAGGGTGCTACGACGACGTGATGGTGATCGATGAGTTCAATCCACTGGATCCGCCCAGCGCCGGCCACCAGCGCAAGTACTACTCGGCCGGGACCGGGCTCATCAAGGTGACAGCTGTCGGCGGGGAAGACCAGGAGTTCCTGGATCTGGTCAACATCAAGAAACTCTCCAGCGCCGAGCTTGCAAGCGTCAACGCGCGTGCGCTGGCGATCGACCGCCGGGGCTACACGGTCAGCAAGGACGTCTACGCCAAGACACCGCGCGCAGTCGTCTCGACGCCCTAACGTCCTGTCACCGGACACAAAAGAGCTCCGGCCGGGGAATCCTGGCCGGAGCTCTTCCGTGTCCGCCGGAACTACCGGCTGGCGGGTTGGGACGTGGTGCTACTTCACGTCCGCGTCAACCCAGTCCATGGACTTGGTGACGGCCTTCTTCCAGAGGCGCATCTGGCGTTCGCGCTCGGACTGGTCCATTTGCGGCTCCCAGCGCTTGTCCTCGGCCCAGTTGGCCGAGCACTCGCCCAGGTCCTTCCAGAATCCGACGGCCAGGCCGGCCGCGTAGGCTGCGCCCAGCGCCGTCGTCTCGACCACCTTGGGCCGGATGACCGGCACCCCGAGGATGTCCGCCTGGAACTGCATGAGGGCATCGTTGGCGACCATGCCGCCGTCGACCTTCAGCTCCGTCAGCGGAACGCCGGAGTCGGCGTTGACCGCGTCCAGCACCTCACGGGTCTGGAAAGCCGTGGCCTCCAGTGCCGCGCGGGCAATATGGGCCCTGTTCACATAGCGTGTGAGGCCCACAATGGCGCCGCGGGCGTCCGAACGCCAGTACGGCGCGAAGAGGCCCGAGAACGCCGGCACAATGTAGACGCCGCCGTTGTCCTCCACCGAGGCGGCCAGGGTCTCGACCTCCGGGGCGCTGCTGATCATGCCGAGGTTGTCCCGCAGCCACTGGATCAGCGAACCGGTGACGGCAATGGAGCCCTCCAGCGCGTAGTGCGGTGCGGCGTCGCCCAACTTGTAGCCAACCGTGGTCAGCAGCCCGTTCTTCGAGTGGACGATTTCCTCGCCGGTGTTGAAGATCAGGAAGCAGCCCGTGCCGTACGTGTTCTTGGCTTCACCGGCGTCGAAGGCGGCCTGGCCGAACGTGGCCGCCTGCTGGTCGCCGAGGATCCCGGCCACGGGAACCTCACGCAGCAGCTGGGACGTGTGCACAGTGCCGTAGACCTCGGAAGAGGACTTGATGGTCGGCATCATGGAGGCCGGGACGCCGAACGCGTCCAGGATCTCCTGGTCCCAGGACAGCGTCTCCAGGTCCATGAACATGGTCCGCGAGGCGTTGGTCACGTCGGTGACGTGGACGCCGCCGTCGGTCCCGCCGGTGAGGTTCCACAGCACCCAGCAGTCCGTGTTGCCGAAGACGAGGTCGCCGGCCTCGGCCTTGGCCCGGGCGCCTTCGACATTGTCCAGGATCCACTTGATCTTGGTGCCGGAGAAGTAGGTCGCCAGCGGCAGGCCGACCTTCTGCTTGAAGCGTTCCGGGCCGCCGTCCTTGGCGAGTTCGTCGACGATCGGCTGCGTGCGGGTGTCCTGCCAGACGATCGCGTTGTAGACCGCCTCGCCGGTGGTCTTGTCCCACACAACGGCCGTTTCGCGCTGGTTGGTGATGCCGACGGCGGCGATGTCGTGGCGGGTCAGGTTCGCCTTGGACAGTGCCGAGGCGATCACCTCGCGGGTGTTGTTCCAGATTTCCGCGGGGTTGTGCTCCACCCAGCCGGCCTGCGGGAAGATCTGCTCGTGCTCCATCTGGCCCGAGGAGACAATGCTGCCGCTGTGGTCGAACACGATGGCGCGGGTGCTCGTGGTGCCCTGGTCAATGGCGACTACGTACTGGTTCATATTGACGTCCTTGTCTGTTTGGCGTGGCAGGTGAATTGGCGATTAGTGAGGGATTACCGGGGCGATGATCGGCACGACTGCGGCCACAATGCCGGCCAGTCCACCGCCGATGAGGGGTCCGACGACGGGGATCCAGGAGTAGCTCCAGTCACTGGAACCCTTGCCCTTGATCGGGAGCAGGGCGTGGGCGATGCGGGGGCCGAGGTCACGTGCGGGGTTGATGGCGTAGCCCGTGGGGCCGCCGAGCGAGACACCGATGCCGACAACGAGCAGGGCCACCGACAGCGGGCCGAGTCCGGAGGGCGTTCCGCCGAAGGTCAGGATGACGAACACGAGGACAAAGGTGCCGATGATCTCGGTAATCAGGTTCCACTGGTTGGAGCGGATCGCCGGGCCGGTGGAGAAGACGGCCAGCTTGCTGGCGGGCTCGGGCTCGACGTCGAAGTGCTGCTTGTGGGCCAGCCACATCACGATGGCACCCAGGAAGGCACCGAGCAGTTCACCGCCGAAGTAGGTCAGTGTCGAGGCGAAGTCGACTGGAACGCCGGGAGCGTACAACTTCTTGCCGTTGAGCAGCAGACCGAAGGTCACCGCAGGGTTCAGGTGCGCCCCTGACTGGGCGGCAACGTAGACACCGGAGAAGACGGCAATGCCCCATCCCCAGGTGACCATCAGGAACCCGCCGTTGTTGCCCTTGGTGCCTTTGAGCGCAACGTTGGCCACCACGCCGCAACCCAGCAGGGTCAGCATTGCGGTGCCGAATACTTCGGACAGGAAAACTATTCCAAGAGACATCTTTGACTCCTCTATTTTCTGTTGTCGGCCTCCGCGAGTTTGGAGGCCGTGGGACCGGCAGCATGTTGGTGCTGCCGGCCAGCCACTGCGCCGGCCGCCGGGGCGGACCGCGCAGTGCTTGCACCCGGGCTTCCCTGCCCGGGCACGCAAGTCGAATCAGGCGACCAGGCTGTGGACCCGGACGCCGTGGAACCGCTGAAGCACCTCCTGTGCGTGGGTGATTTCCGTGGCCCGGCGTGCCGCATCCCAGCCGAGCGGGCCGGAGAGGATGTCGGCAATTTCGTTCAGCAGTTCGCCGGTCACGAGGCCCCGGAAGGCCAGGGACGTGCGGCGGATGAGGACGTCCACGAGGTGCCCGATCTGCTCGTGTGCCGCCATGAACTCCAGTTCGCGGGTGCTGAGCTCGCGCGTGGAGTGCAGCAGCCTGTCCGCCTCGCCGGCGTTGGCATCATCCAGGAACCGGATGACCTCTTCGGCGCGGGTCCCGTAGCGGGTCAGGAGTCCGGTGACGCGGGCGGCGTCGCGGCCGGCGGACATGTGGGCCTTGATCCAGCGTTGGACGCCGTCCTCGCTGTCCGGGAAGCCCGCGCCGCCGCCGATGGCGAGCTTCGCCGTCGAGAGCTTGCGTTCCATGCCGAGTTCGGCCAGGACGTCGTTGCTCAGGTGCTCGGCGAGGGCACGGAACGTGGTCCACTTGCCGCCCACCAGGCTCAGCACGGCCCCGCCGGCGCCCGCACGGCGTTCGATCCGGTAGTCCCGGCTGACGAAGCCCGGCTGGGTGGCGTCGTGCTTGGGAAGCGGCCGCACGCCGGAGAACGTGTAGACGATTTGTCCCCGGTCCACCGTGATGTCCGGGAAGACATGGCCGATCAGGTCAAAGAAGTAGTCGATTTCCGCCTCGGTGCAGACGGCGTCCTCGGCCATGTCGGCGTCGACGTCCGTGGTGCCGACCAGGACGCGGTCCCCCATCGGGTAGATCAGCACGATCCGGCCGTCGGTGTGTTCGAAGAAGATTTCGCGCCCGTTGCACGCCGCCAGCAGCTCCGGGTGGTCCAGCACGATGTGCGAACCCTTCGTTCCGCCCATGAAGGACGACGCCGCCCCCATGGCCTCGTTGGTCAGGTCGACCCAGGCGCCCGTGGTGTTCACGATGACGTCGGCGGTGAAGTCAAACACCTCGCCGCTGAGCTCGTCGCGCAGCTGAACGGTGGTTCCGGTACCGGTTCCGGCACTGGTTCCGGCGGCGCTTCCGGTGCTGCCGCCCATGGAGACGAGCGAAACGTAGTTGCTGGCCCGGGCCAGGTGGCCGTCCGCGCCGCCGGCTTTCTCGCCGTCCTGGAGCACGTCGAGGGTGAGGCGCTCAGGGTTGTGGACCGAGGCGTCGAAGTAGGTGGCCGCGTATTTGATCCCCGGGTGCAGGCGGGGCAGTTCGGCCAGCGCGCGCTTGCGGCCGCGGAACTGGTGGCGCGGCACCGTGCCGCCGTCGCGGGAGAAGAAGTCATACATGCTCAGGCCGAGCTTGATCAGGAATGCGCCGCGTTCCGTGTGCTTGCCCTGCTTGTGGGTCAGGAAGCGCATCGGGGCGGCCAGGACACCGGAGAAGGTGCTGAAGATGGGGATGGTGGTCTGCAGCGGCTTGACGTAGTGCGGTGCGATCCGCAGGAGCCTGTTGCGTTCGACGACGGACTCCTGCACGAGGCGGAACTCGCCGTTTTCGAGGTAGCGGATGCCGCCGTGGATCATGTGGGAGGAAGCGCCGCTGGCGCCCTGGCAGTAGTCGCCGCGCTCCACAAGCGCGACGTCGACACCCTGGAGGGCCAGGTCCCGGAACGTGCCCACCCCGTTGATGCCGCCTCCGATGATCAGAACCTGCGCGTGCCGCCGCGTCCGCAGCTTCTGCACCGAGGCGCGATCGTTGGCCGGTGTGCGGGCTGAGTCCTTCTGTCCCAAAACTGCTCCCTTGGGTTTGGTTCTGTGCGGCGCGCCCCATGGCGCGGCGCCGTTCAACACTATTCTTTGGAGTAATGGAAAATGGAGTCAAGCACTATGCACAAACGTGCAGACGGGAAATTTCATGACACCTCCACGCCAGTCCGACGCCCTCCGCGCGGCCCAGCTGTATTACCTGCAGGACCTGACCATGGACGCGATTGCCCGGGAGCTCCGGACGTCCCGGTCCACGGTGTCGCGGCTGCTCTCGGCGGCCCGCGATTCTGGACTGGTGCAGATCCAGATCCGCAGCCCGCTGGACACCGGACCTGAGCTTGAGAGCATGATCCGCGCCGAATACAAGGTGGATGTGCACGTTGTTCCCGTGGTGGACACGCTCAATGAGGCGGAAACACTGGACCGTGTGGCCATGCAGGCCGCCAGGACGATCGGGCCCCTGGTGGACTCGAACGCCATCATCGGCGTCGCCTGGGGGTCGACGCTCAGCGCCGTGAGCCGGCACCTGACCCGCAAGATCACGCACGACAGCGTGATCGTCCAGCTCAACGGCGCCGGAAACATGCAGACCACCGGCATCACCTATGCCTCGGACATCATGCGCCGGTTCGGCAGCGCCTACGGTGCACGGGTTGAACAGTTCCCGGTCCCGGCCTTCTTCGACCACGCGGCGACCAAAACGGCCATGTGGAATGAGCGCAGTGTTCAACGCATCCTGGAGCTGCAGTCGCGGATGAGCATCGCGATCTTTGGCGTGGGATCGGTCGACGCCGACTACCCCAGCCACGTCTATGCCGGCGGCTACCTCGATGAGGACGACCTGGACGTCCTCGCGAATTCCGATGTGGTGGGCGACGTCGCGACGGTGTTCTTCCGCGCCGACGGGTCCTCGGACGGCATCACGCTCAACGAGCGCTCCACCGGCCCGGACCTCGCCCAGCTGCGGCAGGTGCGGCGGCGCATCTGCGTGGTGTCCGGCGCCTCCAAGATCAACGGGCTGCGGGGCGCCCTCGCAGCAGGACTGGCCACCGACCTGATCCTGGACGAGGCCAGCGCCCGCAGGCTGGTCCGGTTCGACGGGCCCGCCTGAGCGGGTTCGGGGCACGGCGACCCGAAGCTGCGGCCGGCACCTTCGGTCCGCCACTCGGGAGCGCCAGTGGGTAAAGTCAGTGTCATGAGAATCTCCCCCCGGCTGACCCTGAATAACGGCGTGATGATCGACCGGCTGGGATTCGGGCTCTATAAGGTCCCTCCGGCCGACGCCGCCAATCTGGTGACCATGGCGATCGAGGCCGGTTACCGCCACTTCGACACGGCCGCGATGTACGGCAACGAAACCGGTGTGGGCCGCGGCATCGGTGCCCTGTCCGGATTTGAGGGCACCGGCGGCGGTCCCGGGGAAACCGCGCCGTACGTGTCCCGCGAGGACCTGTTCGTCACAACCAAGGTCTGGAATGACGACCACGGCTACGACGCGACGATGCGGGCGTTCGACACCTCGATTTCCAACCTCGGCCTGGAATACATCGACCTGTACCTGATCCATTGGCCGTGCGCCCGGCGGGGCCTCTTCCCGGAAACGTACCGGGCCATGGAGACGCTGTACCGGGAGGGCAAAGTCCGGGCAATCGGCGTCTCCAACTTCCAGCCGCAGCATCTGGACCGGCTCCTGGACACCGCGGAGGTGGTCCCGGCTGTCAACCAGATTGAGCTGCATCCCTGGCTGCAGCAAAATGAACTGCGCGAAAAGCACGAGCTCCTGGGCATCCGCACCGAGGCGTGGAGCCCGCTGGGCCGCGGCCAGGTCCTGAAGGACCCGGTGATCCTGGCCCTCGCCGCCGAACACGACCGCACGCCGGCGCAGGTCATCCTCCGCTGGCACCTGCAGCTGGGCAACATTGCCATTCCCAAGGCCAGCTCGTCGGGGCGGATCCGTGAAAACCACGAGGTCTTCGACTTTGAGCTCTCCCCGCTGGACATGACGGAGATCGCCGCGCTCGAACGCGGCTTCCGGACCGGCTCCCACCCCGACAACGTCACCTAGGATTCGACCCCATGGAACAAGTGGACACCGGGTCCTCACGCACGCCCCTTCTCAGCAACGGACTCGCCGCGCGCACCCGTGCCGCGACCGTCGAGGTTGACGGCGCCTCCATTGCCTATTGGGTCTACGAACCCGCCCAGGTCACGCCCGGGACCCGCACGATCCTGGTGGTGCACGGGTTCCGTGGCGACCACCACGGCCTGCTCCGGATCGCCGACCAGCTGACGGACATGCGCCTGATCATGCCGGACCTGCCGGGCTTCGGCGGTTCGGCGGCCTTCGAGGACACCGAGCACAGCGTTGACGCCTACGGCCGGTTCCTCAGCGGCTTCATGGCGGCGCTGGGACTGGGCCCGGACACGGTCCTGCTCGGCCATTCGTTCGGGTCGATCATCGCCAGCCACTTCGTGGCGGCCAACCCCGGTGCGGTATCCGAGCTGATCCTGATCAACCCCATCGCAGCGCCCGCCCTTGAAGGCCCCAAGGGCGTCATGACCAAGCTTGCGGTGTTCTACTACGAGGCCGCGGCACGGCTTCCCCGGCGGCTGGGGCTGGCGCTCCTGCGCAGCCAGGCGATCGTGCGGGTGATGAGCGTGACCATGGCCAAGACCGGGGACAAGGACGTCCGCCGGTTCGTGCACGCCCAGCACAGCGCCTACTTCTCCTCCTTCGCGGACCGCGACAGCCTGCTGCAGGCCTTCAAAGCCTCCGTCGGCAGCAATGTCTCGGAGGTGGCCGGCCACTTGACGCTGCCCGTGCTGCTGATCGCGGGAGAAAAGGACGAGATCGCCATGTTGCCGGACCAGCACAAACTCGCCGCACGGCTTCCGGACGTGACGCTGGAAGTCATTCCCGGCGTCGGGCACCTGATCCACTACGAGACCCCCGAACCCGCCGCCCGCTACATCCGACTCTTCCTGAAGGACCACGCCGCGTGAAGATTCTCATCGATGCCCGCTTCACCCGGCTGGACCACCACGACGGCATCAGCCGCTACGGCGCCAGCCTGATCGCTGCGGCCGCCAAGATCGCAGACGTCTCGATGCTGATCAGCGACCACCGCCAGCTCGCGCTCCTGCCGGACGTTCCGTACACCGTCATCAACAGCCCGCTGTCCCCGGCCGAGCTCTTCGTGGCGGCACGGGTCAACAAGCTGGGCGCTGACGTGGTGGTGTGCCCCATGCAGACCATGGGCAGCTGGGGCCGCAAGTATGCCCTGGTGCTGACCCTGCACGACCTCATCTACTACGAGCACCCCACGCCTCCGGGGTTCCTGCCGGCCCCGGTCCGGGTCCTGTGGCGGCTGTACCACAAGGCGTTCTGGCCCCAGCGGCTCCTGCTGAACCGGGCGGATATCGTGGCCACCATCAGCTCCACCACCGCGGCCCTGATGGCGAAGTACCGGCTCACCCGGCGGCCGGTCAGGATTGTGGGCAACGCCCCGCAGCACGGCCACACGCCGCGGGATCCCGGGGCCGGGGCCGACAAGACGCTGCTCTACATGGGTTCGTTCATGCCCTACAAGAACGTCGAAACCATGATCCGCGGCATGGCGGAACTGCCGGAGATGACCCTCCACCTGCTCAGCCGCATCACCCCGGAGCGGCGGGCCGAACTTGAGGCGCTCGCCCCGGCGGGTGCAAACATCGTCTTCCACAACGGCGTGACCGATGCCGAATATGAGGCCCTCCTGGCGCGCACCACGGCCCTGATCAGCCTCTCCCGGGCCGAAGGCTACGGACTGCCCCTGGTCGAGGCGATGTCGCACGGCACCCCGGTGATCGCCAGCGACATCCCGATCTTCCGGGAAGTCGGCGATGACGCCGTCAGCTACGTGCATCCTGACTCGCCGGCCGAGTTTGCCGAGGCGGTCCGCCAGCTCGAGGACGCTGACCTCTGGAAGGCCCGGTCACGCCGGTCCGTGGAGCGTGCCGCGGACTTCAGCTGGGACGAGTCCGCGCGGCGGCTTGTGGCCGTCGCGGCAGAGGCCGTCGCACTCCGGAACGGGCACAAGGGCTAGCCCGGGAACTGCAACTAGAGGACGTCAACTCCGTCGAGGCGCAGCTGCACGGGATCATCGCTGCGCTTTGCCGCGGCGGCGGCCTTGACGGCCCGCAGCACGGCCGTGACGTCGGCGGCCTGGGCGTAGGGGATGAACAGCAATGTCCGGACCTCTTCGCCGGAATCGCGTGGCGTCGGGCGGGAGGCGGCCGGCAGCATGAGCGGCGCGGGTCCGGCCGTCCGGAGGACGGTTCCGTGCGCGGCGAGGCGCTGCTGCACGGCCTCGGTGAAATGTCCGACGGCGGTCCGGACCCCGGTGATCGAAGCGACCCGCACGGCGGGCGGCAGCTGCAGTTCCTGCCGCAGCGCCAGTTCCCGGCCGGCGTACCCGGCAGGATCCCAGCGCAGCAGGGCACCGACCCCGGCGGCGTCGTCGGCGGTAATGACCACGAGGCCGCCTTCCGGTGCCGGCCGGACCAGGGCCGCGGCGTTGAACCAGCGGCGGACAGCGTCCTCTCCCGCCCTCAGGTTTTCCCGGCGCAGCAGCGAGTCGCCGTCCAGCAGCAGCGCCGCGGCGTAGCCGCCCGGGGCCACCGGCTCGGCACCGACGGTGGCCACCACGAGGGCCTTCGTGTCCGGGACCGTGGCCTTGACCTGGTCCCCGGACGAGGTGATGACCGGTTTGCCCGGAAATGCCCGGCCCAGTTCCTCTGCCGTGCGGAGGGCGCCCGTGGCGCCGCGCCGGAGCCGGACCCCGTTGCACGTGCCGCACCGCCAGGCCGGGGCCGGCGAGGAGCACCAGCGGCACTGCGGCACGGCGGTGCTTCCGCTCGGACCGGCGACCGCCAGGGGCCCGCTGCAGGCGGTGCAGCGCGCCGGTTCGCGGCAGGTTTCGCACACCAGCGACGGTGCGTAGCCGGCACGGGCCACCTGGACCAGGACCGGGCCGCGTTCCAGTCCCTCCTTGGCGGCGCGCCAGGCCGCGCCCGGCAGGCGGGCGATGCGGGCCAGCGGATCGTGCTCGAGTTCATAGCTGTCGGCCGTGTTCAGCACGCGCGGCACCGTCCGCCGGATGACCGTCCGCTCCGCTTCCACGGGCCGCGCCCAGCCGGATTCGACCAGCCGCTCGGCTTCGGTGCTGCGTGAATGGGCCGCGAGCAGGGATGCGGCGCCTTCCTGGCCTGCGCGGAGGAGGAGGACTTCGCGGGAGTGCGCGTACGGGGAGCGTTGCTCGATGTGGAGGTCGTCGCCGTCGTCCCAGCAGACCACGAGCCCGAGGTTGTGCACCGGTGCGTAGGCCGCGGAGCGGGTTCCCACGGCTACCCCGGCGGCACCGCTGAGCACGCGCAGGAAACTGCGGTAGCGCGGTGTCTGGCCGTCATCCGCGGTGAGCCGGGCGACGTCGCCGGCCGGGAGGAGTTCCAGGAGGGCGGACTCGACCCGGTCCAGGTCCCGGTAGTCGGGAACCACCACGACGGCCCCGCGGCCGGAGAGCCGGACCGCGGCCACGGCTTCGGCAACCAGCCGAGGCCAG
The DNA here is from genome assembly GCF_054062615.1 of Arthrobacter sp. TE12232. Classification (NCBI taxonomy): domain Bacteria; kingdom Bacillati; phylum Actinomycetota; class Actinomycetes; order Micrococcales; family Micrococcaceae; genus Arthrobacter; species Arthrobacter sp. TE12232. The sequence continues at coordinate 4,638,473 of NZ_JBSSFK010000001.1, read as the reverse complement.
CCGCCGGGTCCATACCCCTGCAGGGCGGTCAGCACGGCCCGGGGCGACTCCCCTGCGCCGAGGTGGGCAAGGAACGCTGGACCGTTCCGGTAGGAGGCCCAGACGCTGCCCGCGCCGGGTGAGGGCAGCGACACGCCGGTCGCAGACCCGGACAGCTCAGGACCTGACGGGTCAGGACCGAATAGCTCAGGATCGAGCCGGCCCTCCGGGGCGTATTCCTTTTCGAGTTTAGCCATGCGTGGGGGCACGGCGACGCGCAGGACATCGCTGACGGTTCCGGCGTACCGCGCGGCGATCCGGCCGGCGAGCCCGGCGACGGCGGGGGTCAGGACCGGGACGGGTGAGACGACCTTGTACAACGGCACGAGGGGGTGCCCGGCGTCGGACGTCGCCGTGCGGTCCAGCAAGTATCCCGCCAGTTCCTGGCCATTGAACTTGACCTTGACCCGGACGCCCGGGCGGGCTTCGGCGTCGAGGGCGGCGGGCACGCTGTAATCAAAGGGCCGGTCCAGATGCGGCAGGGAGGATTCGATCAGTACCCGTGCCACCGGCAGGTCGGCGGCCAGCGCGGGTCCGGTTACTTGCGCGGCCGAGGCGGGAAAGCCGTGGAGCAGGGACAGCTGCTGGGGTTCGCCGGGCGCGCTGCCGGCAGGCTGAGGACTCAGCGCCCACACCTCCCCTCCGGATCGTTTCGACAACGGCTAAATGGCAGGTAGCCAGGCCACCTGACGGCGGCCTGGCTACAGCAGATCACAAGGCACTGACATTTATGGGAGCAGCAATAACGTTTCCATCACCAGTGCGGTCTCGGGTCTTAGGCGTTGAAGAAGGCCTTCAGCTCGTCCACCCGGTCCAGCCGCTCCCACGTGAAGTCCGGGTCTTCGCGGCCGAAGTGCCCGTGGGCGGCGGTCTTGGCGTAGATCGGGCGCTTGAGGTCCAGGGCGTCGATGATGGCGCGCGGGCGGAGGTCGAAGATCTCCGCGATCGCGGCGCTGATCCGGGCCGGGTCGACGGTTTCGGTGCCGAACGTCTCAACGTAGGTTCCCACCGGGCGGGCCTGGCCGATCGCGTACGCGATCTGGATTTCGGCGCGCTTGGCGAGGCCGGCCGCTACCACGTTCTTGGCGACCCAGCGCATGGCGTACGCGGCCGAGCGGTCCACCTTCGACGGATCCTTGCCGGAGAACGCGCCGCCGCCGTGACGGGCCATGCCGCCGTAGGTGTCGACGATGATCTTGCGGCCGGTCAGGCCGGCGTCGCCCACCGGGCCGCCAATGACGAAGGCGCCGGCGGGGTTCAGGATGTTGTGCGTCCGCGAGGTGTCCAGGTTGGACAGTGCCATGACCGGATCCACCACGTGCTCGGCGAGGTCGGCACGGAGCTGGTCCAGGCTGGCGCCCTCGGCGTGCTGGCTGGAGATGACGACGGTCTCGACCGAGACCGGGCGGTCGCCGTCGTAGCCCACGGTGACCTGGGTCTTGCCGTCGGGGCGCAGGTACGCGAGCTCGCCGTTCTTGCGGACCTCGGTCAGCCGCTCAGAGAGCCGGTGCGCGAGCCAGATCGGCACGGGCATGTAGGACGGGGTCTCGTCGCTGGCGTAGCCGAACATGAGTCCCTGGTCGCCGGCGCCCTGGAGGTCGTAGTCGTCCTCCTGGCGTCCCTCGCGGGCTTCGAGCGAGTTGAACACGCCGCCGGCGATGTCGTTGGACTGCTGGCCGATGGAGACCGAGACGCCGCACCGGGCGCCGTCGAAGCCGTTGGCCGAGGAGTCGTACCCGATGCCCAGGATGGTCTCCCGGACGATCTGCGGGATCTCGACGTAGGCGTCGGTGGTGACCTCGCCGGCCACGTGGACCAGCCCGGTGGTGGCCAGCGTCTCCACGGCCACCCGGGACTCCGGGTCCTTGGCGAGGAGGGCGTCGAGGATCGCATCGCTGATCTGGTCACAGATTTTGTCGGGGTGGCCTTCTGTCACGGACTCGGACGTGAAGAGTCGGAGCGCGGCGGGCGTAGACCCGTGGAAGTCAGGGATGTGCAGCGGTAAAGTCACTCAACTACCTTACTGGTTGGAAAACGGACGTCCGGCGGCGTGTGTCTCCATGCTAAGGAGACCTTGGTTACGCCGGGCCTAGGCCGGCGGTACAACCCGGCTCAGCTCGGCGCTGACCCGGTCGATCACGGCAGCCGCAACGTCGGATTTGGAACCCGACGCCTCTTGGGGTTCGGAGCCGGCGCGGGAAAGGATGACTACGGAGTTCGTGTCTTCGCCAAAGACCTTGTCCCGTCCCACCTGGTTGACCACCAGCAGGTCACAGGCCTTCCGGTGCAGCTTGGCCAGGGCGTACTCGAGCACATCACCGCCGGCGTCGCCGGTCTCGGCGGCGAAGCCGACGATCAGCTGGTTCCGGGAGGCGGCGTCGCGGACCTCGACGAGCTCCCGCAGGATGTCGGGGTTGCGCACCAGGTTGATCACGGGGTCCGCGACGTCGTCGCGCTTCTTGATCTTGGTTCCGGAGACGTCCGCGGGGCGGAAGTCCGCGACGGCGGCGGCCATGATGACGACGTCGGAGTCCGCGGCCGCGTGCAGCGCCGCCTTCCGCAGTTCCAGGGCCGTCTCCACCTGGACGAGTTCGACGCCGGCGGGCGCCGGGACCTCCATGTGGGCGGCCAGCAGGCGGACCCGGGCGCCGGCATCGAGGGCGGCGGCGGCCAGGGCCACGCCCTGTTTGCCGGAGGAGCGGTTGCCGAGGAACCGCACGGGGTCCAGCGGTTCCCGGGTGCCGCCGGCACTGATGGTCACGGTGAGCCCGGCCAGGGGCCGGATGGCCGATGGCACGGCGTCGGCCGGATCCGAAGAAGTGCGCGGCTCCATGTCCGGGGCGGCCGGAGGTGCTGCCGGAGCGGCGGCCGCACCGGCGAGGGCCATGGCCGCGGTGAAGATCGCCTCAGGCTCGGGCAGCCGGCCGGGGCCGGAGTCGGCGCCGGTCAGCCGGCCGCTCGCGGGTTCCAGGACGGTGACGCCGCGGCTGCGCAGGGTTTCGACATTGGCCTGGGTGGCCGGGTGCTGCCACATTTCGGTGTGCATGGCCGGGGCCATGAGCACGGCGCAGTCGCCGGCCATGAGCAGGGTGTTGGTGAGGAGGTCATCGGCCTGGCCGGTGGCCGCACGGGCCAGGAGATCGGCCGTGGCAGGAGCCACCACGATCAGCTCGGCCTCGTGGCCGAGCCGGACATGGTTGACGGTGTGGACGGCGTCGAACACGCTGTTGCTCACCGGGTGCCCGGAAAGGGCCTCCCAGGTGGCAACGCCGACGAAGCGGGTGGCCGCCTCCGTGGGGATGACGGTGACGTCATGGCCGGCTTCAGTAAAAAGCCGGAGGAGCGACGCCACCTTATAGGCGGCAATCCCTCCCCCGACTCCGAGGACTATGCGCACGTAAGACTCCGTCTGCGTCTGCGGAACTACTCTGCAGGCTGGATCGGCGTGGAAACGAGCTTGCCTTCGTTGATTTCGCGCAGGGCGATCGAGAGTGACTTCTCGTTGAGCTTGGTGTCGACCAGCGGACCGACGTACTCAAACAGGCCCTCGTGCAGCTGGGCGTAGTACGCGTTGATCTGGCGCGCGCGCTTGGCACCGAAAATCACCAGTCCGTACTTCGAGTCGGCGGCCTTCAGCAGCTCGTCGATCGGCGGGTTGATGATGCCTTCAAGGTTCGTGGACACGAATTCTCCAAATTCTAACGGGCCGGTACGTCCCGGCGCCTGAGCTACGGGTTCGGGGTCAGCCCCATGAGTGAAACAAGCTCGTCCGCTGCCCGACGAACGTCATCATTGATGACGGTGTGGTCGAACTCCGGTTCAGCGGCAAGTTCTAGTTTAGCGGTTTCCAGCCTCTGCCGCTGTTCTTCGGCGCTTTCGGTGCCGCGGCCGACCAGCCGGCGGACCATTTCGTCCCAGCTCGGAGGCGCCAGGAAGACAAACTGGGCGTCCGGGACGGCCTCCTTGACCTGCCGCGCGCCCTGCAGGTCGATCTCCAGCAGCACGGAGCGGCCCTCCTCGATAGCGGCTTCCACCGTGCTGCGCAGCGTACCGTAGCGGTTGCGGCCGTGGACCACGGCCCATTCGAGCAGCTCGCCGTTTTCGATCAGGGAATCGAATTCCTCGGCCGACTTGAAGAAGTAGTGGATGCCGTCCTGCTCCCCCGGCCGCGGCGGGCGCGTCGTGGCCGATACGGAGAGCCAGACGCCGGGATAGTTGTCCCGGATGTAGGTGGACACGGTGCCTTTGCCAACAGCCGTCGGTCCGGCGAGGACTGTCAGTCCCGGTTTCTTGCTCACATATTCCTTTGGGCGGTGGTGGGGCAGCTCGGCGGAGCGAACTATTTGTCGTCAATAAAATCTACCAGCGCCCGGCGCTGGTGGATTCCCAAGCCGCGGACCCGTCTGGACTGGGCGATGCCGAGCTGCTCCATGATGGCCGCCGCGCGGACCCGGCCGATCCCGGGGAGGGCCTCCAGCAGCTCGACGATCCTCATGCGGGCAATGGCGTCGTCGGTTTCGGCGGAACTGATGACGTCGGCAATGCTCAGCTCCCCCGTCTTGAGCCGCTCCTTGGCCGCGGCCCTGGTGGCCCTGGCTGCAGCGGCCTTGCGAAGGGCGTCGGAACGCTCCTGCGGAGTGAGGGGTTTCAAACTCATTGAAGTCCTCCCTGCATGGCCGGACTGCATAGCCGGACGGGCACCGTTGCCCATGCCGCAGTCCTGTCCTGAACCTACCGTCTGGTGACCGCAGAAATCAATGGAAAACTGTGGCCGCCCCGGGACGGGACAGCTCTCGAAGGGGAAAGCCCGCGTCCCGGGACCGGCGGCGCCGGGCCCGGGACGGTCCCGGCGGCGGTGTCAGGCCGCGAGGAGCTCCTCGAGTGTACGCCGCGCGGCGTCCTGAAGGGCCGTCACCGACGGCCCGGCGCCGAGGATGTCCCGGCTGGAGGTGCCCAGGACCTGGGGATACGCCGCACCGAAGGTGCGCCGCAGGTCCGCGGCCGTGGCCCCCTGCGCGCCCAGTCCGGGGGCAAGGATGGGCCCGCGGACCGCCGCGAGGTCGAGACCGAGTTCGGTGAGGGCCGAGCCCACCGTGGCTCCGACCACGAGTCCCACCGAACCGAGGGATCCTTCGTAGCGCCGGTTTTCCGCCGCGGCAGCCTCCGTGATCCGCCGCGCAACGGAGTCCACCCCGCCGACATGCTGCACGGACGCGCCTTCCGGGTTGGAGGTCAGCGCGAGCACGAACACGCCCCGCCCGGTCCCGGCAGCCAGGTCCAGGGCGGGCCGGAGCGACTCGAAACCCAGGTACGGGCTCAGCGTGACCGAATCCGCGGCCAGCGCAGAGCCGTCCTTCAGCCAGGCGTCGGCATAGGCGGCCATCGTGGAGCCGATGTCGCCGCGTTTGGCGTCCGCGATGGTCAGCACGGAGGCTTCCGCCGCCGCGGCCAGGGTGCGTTCGAGCACGGCGATCCCGGCCGAGCCGTGACGTTCGTATAAGGCCACTTGCGGCTTGACCGCGGCAGCGAGCGAGCCCACGGCCTCCAGAACGGTCAGCGAGAAGCGTTCCAGCCCGGCGGCGTCGTCCGTCAGGCCCCACTGCTGCAGGAGGGCCGGGTGCGGATCGATGCCGACGCACAGCGGGCCGCGGGCCGCCATGGCCCGCCCCAGCCGGGAGCCGAAGGACTCCCGGCCGGACGGTGCTGCGGTGCCTGCCTCAGGCATCCTGGAGGGCCTTGAGGTAGGCGGCGTGCTCCTGCAGGCTCGTGACGGACCATTCGTAGGTGCGCAGCGCCTCGATGGCCTGGACCGCGGCGTTGAATTCGGCCACAGTGGTGATGCACGGGATGCCGATCGACGTTGCCGCCGCACGCAGTTCGTAGCCGTCGCTGCGGGCTTCGCCGCCTGAGGGCGTGTTGAAGACCATGTCGATTTCGCCGGCGACGATCAGGTCCGCGATGGTGCCTTCGCCCTCGGCGCTGGAGCCCTCGGCGACCTTCCGGACGGGGGTGGCCTGGATGCCGTTGCGGCGCAGGACGTCCGCCGTGCCGCCGGTGGAGACGATCTCGAAGCCGAGGTCGGAGAGCCGCTTGACGCCCATGATCACCGAGCGCTTGTCCCGGTTCGCCACGGAGACGAAGATCTTGCCCTCGGTGGGCAGGGCGTTGTTCGCGGCGGCCTGGCTCTTGGCGAAGGCCGTGTCGAAGTGCTTGTCAATGCCCATGACCTCGCCCGTGGACCGCATTTCGGGGCCGAGCAGGGAGTCCACCACCTTGCCCTCGGGGGTGCGGAAGCGGCTGAAGGGCAGCACTGCTTCCTTGACCGAGACGGGCGCTTCCAGCGGCAGGGTGGAGCCGTCGCCGGTCTCCGGCAGCATCTTGTATGCGCTGCGGAGCTGGTTGATGGTGACGCCGGTGCCGATCAGGGCCGCGGCCTTCGCCATCTGGACGCCGGTGGCCTTGGAGACGAACGGCACGGTGCGTGAGGCGCGCGGGTTGGCTTCCAGGACGTAGAGGACGTCGGAGGCCAGGGCGAACTGGATGTTGATCAGGCCGCGGACGCCGACGCCTTCGGCGATGGCGAGGGTGGCGGTGCGGACCCGCTCCAGGACGTTGTTCCCGAGCGTGATCGGCGGCAGGACACACGCGGAGTCGCCGGAGTGGATGCCGGCTTCCTCGATGTGTTCCATGATGCCGCCGAGGTACATCTCCGTGCCGTCGTACAGGGCGTCGACGTCGATTTCGACGGCGTCTTCCAGGAACCGGTCGATCAGCACCGGGTGCTCCGGGGTGATCTCGGTGGCGTTCGCGATGTAGCGGGAGAGGTTGGGCTCGTCGTAGACGATCTCCATGCCGCGGCCGCCCAGGACGTAGGACGGGCGCACCAGCACGGGGTAGCCGATCTCGTCGGCGATCTTCTTGGCGTCCTCGAAGGACACGGCGGTGCCGTTCTTAGGCGAGATGAGCCCCGCCTTGTCGAGGACCTGGGAGAAGGCGCCGCGGTGCTCGGCGAGGTCGATCGCCTCCGGGGAGGTGCCGAGGATCGGCACGCCGGCGTCGGCCAGCTGCTGGGCGAGCTTGAGCGGGGTCTGGCCGCCGAGCTGGACGAAGACGCCCATGACGCCGCCGGTGCGTTCCTCGGCCGCGATGACCTCGAGGACGTCCTCGAGGGTGAGCGGTTCGAAGTACAGGCGGGTGGAGACGTCGTAGTCGGTGGAGACAGTTTCGGGGTTGCAGTTGACCATGACGGTCTCGTAGCCGGCCTTGCGCAGCGCCATGGAGGCGTGGACGCAGGAGTAGTCGAACTCGATGCCCTGGCCGATCCGGTTCGGCCCGGAGCCGAGGATGATGATCGACGGTTTGGCGTGCAGCGCCACCTCGTCCTCCTCGTCATAGGACGAGTAGTGGTACGGGGTGTAGGCGGCGAACTCGGCGGCGCAGGTGTCCACGGTCTTGTAGACCGGGCGGATGCCCAGGGCCTGCCGGACGCCGCGGACGACGGCCTCGGAGTTGTGCGTCAGGGCACCGATCTGTTCGTCGGAGAACCCGTGGCGCTTGGCGCGCTGGAGCATCTCGTGGGTCAGTGCGGGGGCCTTGCGGATCTCCCGGGAGATCTCGTTGAGCAGCTGGAGCTGGTCCAAGTACCAGGGATCGATCTTGGTGGCCTCGAAGAGCTGCTCCACGGTGGCGCCGCCGAGGAGGGCGCGCTGGACCTGGTGCAGGCGTTCGGTGGTGGGCCGCTTGGACTTCTCGATCAGCTCCGCGACTTCCCATTCCGGGACGTGGCTGAAGTCCAGCTGGGAGCCCTTCTGCTCCAGGGAGCGCAGGGCCTTCTGCAGGGCCTCGGTGAAGTTCCGGCCCATGGCCATGGCTTCGCCCACCGACTTCATGGTGGTGGTCAGGGTGGGGTCGGCTGCCGGGAACTTCTCGAACGCGAAGCGCGGAACCTTCACGACGACGTAGTCCAGGGTCGGTTCGAAGGACGCCGGGGTCTTCTGGGTGATGTCGTTGGGGATCTCGTCCAGGGTGTAGCCGAGGGAGAGCTTGGTGGCGATCTTGGCGATCGCGAAGCCGGTGGCCTTCGAGGCAAGGGCCGAGGAGCGCGAGACGCGCGGGTTCATTTCAATGACGACGACCCGCCCGGTGTGCGGTTCGACGGCGAACTGGATGTTGCAGCCGCCGGTGTCGACGCCGACTTCGCGGATGACGGCGATGGAGATATCGCGCAGCCGCTGGTATTCGCGGTCGGTGAGGGTCAGGGCGGGAGCGACCGTGATGGAGTCACCGGTGTGGACGCCGACGGGGTCGAAGTTCTCGATGGAGCAGACCACCACGACGTTGTCGTTCTTGTCCCGCATCATCTCGAGCTCGTATTCCTTCCAGCCGAGGATGCTCTCTTCGAGGAGCACCTCGCTGGTGGGGCTGTACTGCAGGCCCTGGCCGACGATCCGGCGGAGGTCGTTCTCGTCGTAGGCCAGGCCGGAGCCGAGGCCGCCCATGGTGAAGGAGGGCCGGACGACCATCGGGTAGCCGAGGTCCTCGGCCGCGGCGAGTGCCTCGTCCATGGTGTGGATGATGTGGCTGCGCGCCGACTCGGCGCCGCAGCGCTCCACGACGCCCTTGAACTTCTCACGGTCCTCGCCAAGCTCGATCGCGGCGATGTTGGCACCGATCAGCTCGACGTTGTACTTCTCCAGGACGCCGTTCTTGTCCAGCGCGATGGCCGTGTTGAGGGCCGTCTGCCCGCCGAGGGTGGGCAGGAGCGCGTCGGGGCGCTCTTTGGCGATGATCTTCTCGACCACCTCGGGGGTGATCGGCTCCACGTAGGTGGCGTCGGCGAACTCGGGGTCCGTCATGATGGTGGCCGGGTTGGAATTGACGAGGATGACCCGCAGGCCTTCCTCCTTGAGGACGCGCAGTGCCTGGGTGCCGGAGTAGTCGAATTCGGCCGCCTGGCCGATCACGATCGGGCCGGACCCGATGACCATGACGCTCTTGAGGTCAGTTCTCTTGGGCATTACTTCTTGTCCTCAGTCTTGGGTTCGGTGGCAGTCTTTGTGTCTGTCTCTGTCTTTGCAGAAGCGTCCGCCATCAGATCGATGAAGCGGTCGAAGAGGTAGGCGGCGTCGTGCGGGCCGGCGGCCGCTTCGGGGTGGTACTGCACCGAGAACGCGGGGATGTCGAGGCAGGAGAGACCCTCGACGACGTCGTCGTTGAGGCTGACGTGGCTGACCTCGACGCGGCCGTAGCGCTCCTCGGGTGCCTGCGTGGCGCCGTCGAGCGGGGCGTCGACGGCGAAGCCGTGGTTCTGCGAGGTGATTTCCACCTTGCCGGTGCGGCGGTCCATGACCGGCTGGTTCAGGCCGCGGTGGCCGTAGCGCAGCTTGTAGGTGCCGAAGCCGAGAGCGCGGCCCAGGATCTGGTTGCCGAAGCAGATGCCGAAGTACGGGATCTTCTCATCGAGCACCGAGCGCAGCAGTTTGACCTGGTTGTCCGCGGTGGCGGGGTCGCCGGGGCCGTTGGACATGAAGAAGCCGTCGGGGTTGACGGCCTGGACGTCGGCGAGGGTTGCAGTGGCGGGCAGCACGTGCACCCGGACGCCGCGTTCGGCGAACCGGACAGGGGTCATCCGCTTGATGCCGAGGTCGATCGCGGCAATGCTGAAGCGGGGTTCGCCGTCCCAGCCGAAGTCCTTGGGTTCCACCGTGTACGCGGCGTCAACGCTGACTTCCTCGGCGAGCCGTGAGCCTTCCATCGGGGCGCTGGCCAGGACGGCGTCGACGAGTTCCTTGTCCGTGGCGCGGGCGGCGTCTCCGGAGAAGATGCCGGCGCGCATGGTCTTGTGTTCGCGCAGGTGGCGGGTGATGGCGCGGGTGTCCACGCCCTGGATGCCGACGATCCCCTGCTCGACGAGCTCGTCGTCCAGGGACCGCTCGGAGCGCCAGTTGGAGGGCCGGCGGGCGGCGTCGCGGACGATGTAACCGGCCACCCAGATGCGGCGGGATTCGGCGTCGTCGGAGTTGACGCCGGTGTTGCCGATGTGCGGCGCGGTCTGGACCACGAGCTGGCGCGCGTAGGAGGGGTCCGTGATGGTCTCCTGGTAGCCGGTCATTCCGGTTGCGAAGACCGCCTCGCCAAGGGCGGCTCCGGTGGCGCCGTAGCTGGTGCCGCGGAATATCCGGCCGTCTTCGAGCACGAGGACTGCGGGGGTGGATGCTGCCGCGGCAGCGGTTGCTGGCTCTGCAGCTTCTGTCACTGTTTTCTCAATCACTTCGTTGGGGTCCGTCACGTCGTTACTTTCCACTATCGGCGTTGGCCTGGGGGGCTGCGGAGATCAATTCTTGCAGCGCGTTGAGCAGGGTCGTTTTGTCGTCGGCATGCCGGGTCCGGAAGCCGGTGTCCAGTTCGCGGGAGCCCAGCATCCAGCTGAGCACCAGCAGGCCGTCCTTTTCCACGAACTTTCCGGCCATGCCGCTTTCCAGGCGCACGCCGGTGAGTCGTCCGGCCGGGATGAACACCGGGCCGGCACCGGCGCGCTCGAACAGCGCGCCTTCGGGGTGCACGCTGAGGTCGGCGTTGGTGCGGATGCCCAGGTGGTGGACCGCGATCCGGTCCAGCCAGTCCCCGGCGGTGGTGGAGGCGACGTACTGGCCGTCGGCGGCGGCCAGCGGGGCACCGAGGTCGGCGGGGACCTCGGGAAGGGGCTCGACGTCGGCCTGGCGGCGCAGGCGGTTCCGCCAGCCGAGCGCCAGCAGCACAAACGCCGCAACGAGGAGCACCGCGGTGGCAATGCCGAGGACGAGCAGCCGGTCCATCAGGGCCGGCCCGCCGGTGCGGCGTCGACAGCATCCGCCGGCCACCGGTACGGGGTGTTGAGTTTGCCGTGCAGGACGGTGGGGTGGCCCTTGAAGAACGTCGCCACCACACGGCCGGGAAGTTCCCGGCCCGCGAACGGAGAGTTACGGCCCATGGTTGCCATCTTAGAAGGGTCCACGGTCCAGCGCGCAGCCGGGTCGACGAGTATGACGTTGGCGGGTTCTCCGGCTTCGAGCGGTCGGCCCTGGTCCTGGAGCCGGCCGATGGCGGCCGGGGCCGTGGAGGTGACGCGGGCGAAGTCTTCCCAGCCCATGAGCCCGGTTTCGATCATGGTGTGCTGCACGACCGAGAGCGCCGTTTCGAGGCCGGTCATGCCCATGGCCGCCTGGGCCCACTCGCATTCCTTGTGCTCGCTCGGGTGCGGGGCGTGGTCGGTGCCGACGACGTCGATCGTGCCGTCGGCCAGCGCGGCGCGGAGGGCCTGGACGTCGGCGTCGGTGCGCAGCGGCGGGTTGACCTTGTAGACGGGGTCGTAGCTGCGGGCGAGCTCGTCGGTGAGCCAGAGGTGGTGCGGGGTGACCTCGGCGGTGACGTTCACGCCGCGGGATTTGGCCCAGCGGATGATCTCCACCGAGCCGGCCGTGGAGACGTGGCAGACATGCAGGCGGGACCCGACGTGCTGGGCGAGCAGCACGTCGCGGGCGATGATGCTCTCTTCGGCGACCGCGGGCCAGCCGGTCAGGCCCAGGACGGCGGAGACCTCGCCCTCGTTCATCTGGGCGCCGGCGGTGAGGCGGGGTTCCTGCGCGTGCTGGGCGACGACGCCGTCGAACGCCTTGACGTATTCCAGGGCGCGGCGCATCAGCACGGGGTCGTGGACGCAGATGCCGTCGTCGGAGAAGACGCGCACCCGGGCGCGGGAGTCGGCCATGGCGCCGAGTTCGGCCAGCTGCTCCCCGGCCAGGCCCACGGTGACGGCGCCCACGGGGCGGACGTCCACCCAGCCGGCGGTCCGGCCAAGGGTCAGGACCTGTTCGACGACGCCGGCGGTGTCCGCCACCGGGGTGCTGTTGGCCATCGCGTGCACGGCAGTGTAGCCGCCCAGTGCGGCGGCGCGGGTGCCGGTTTCCACGGTTTCGGCGTCTTCGCGGCCGGGTTCCCGCAGGTGGGTGTGGATGTCGACCATGCCCGGGAGTGCGACGAGGCCGGCGGCCTCGATGACGGTGGCGCCGTCGGCTGAGAGGTTCTGGCCGCGTTCGGCGATGACGCCGTCGCGGATCAGGAGGTCCTCGGCTGCTCCGCCCAGGATCGCGGCGCCGCGGATGAGGTAGGCGCCGCTGGCGCTTGCATGCTGTTGCTGTTCGGCCATCAGTGGCTCTCCTTGGAGTAGGCGGCGGTGGAGGTTGCTTGTTCGCGGGTCTCCCCGGAAAGCAGCAGGTACAGTGCCGCCATCCGGATGGAGACGCCGTTGCGGACCTGCGCCAGCACGGTGGAGCGGGGCGAGTCCGCCGCGGCCGAGGAAATTTCCAGGCCCCGGTTCATGGGACCGGGGTGCATGATGATGGTGTCCTTGAGTCCAAGGGTGTCGAGGGCGCGCAGCCGGTTGTCATCGAACCCCCACCGGCGCGAGTACTCGCGGGTGGTCGGGAAGAAGGACGCGTTCATCCGCTCGCCCTGGACGCGGAGCATCATCATCGCGTCCACGCCCTGCGCCAGGGTCTCGTCGAGGTCGAAGCTGACCGCGCAGGGCCATTTTTCGACGCCGATGGGCAGCAAGGTGGGCGGCGCGACGAGCGTGACCTCGGCGCCCAAGGTGCGCAGCAGCCAGACGTTGGAGCGGGCCACCCGTGAGTGCAGGACGTCGCCGGCGATGGCGACGCGCATGCCTTTGAGGTCCGCCCCTGCGGACGGCGTGCCGGCCAGTTGCGACCAGTGCCGGCGCATCGTGAAGGCGTCCAGCAGGGCCTGGGTGGGGTGTTCGTGGGTGCCGTCGCCGGCGTTGATGACGGCGGCGTCGATCCAGTCGGTCGCGGCGAGCCGGTGCGGGGCGCCGGAGGCCCAGTGCCGGATGACGACGGCGTCGGCACCCATCGCGGCGAGCGTCTGGGCCGTGTCCTTGAGCGACTCGCCCTTGGAAACGGAGGAACCCTTCGCGGCGAAGTTGATGACGTCCGCGGAGAGGCGTTTGGCGGCGGCCTCGAAGGAAATTCGGGTCCGGGTGGAGTCTTCGAAGAAGAGGTTGACCACGGTGCGGCCGCGCAGCGCGGGCAGCTTCTTGACCTCGCGCTCCCCCACGGCCGCCATTTCCTCGGCGGTGTCGAGGATGCGGACGGCGTTGGCCAGGCTGAGGTCCTCAGTGGAGAGCAGGTGCCTCATGCGGTGGCCTCGATGACCACTTCGTTGACGGGGGCGCCGCTATTTTCCCCGCCGGCGGCGGAATCGGTTTCCTCGAGCCGGACACGAACCTTCTCGGCGGATGAAGTGGGGAGGTTCTTGCCCACGTGGTCGGCGCGGATCGGCAGTTCCCGGTGGCCTCGGTCGATGAGGACGGCGAGCCGGACGATCCGGGGCCGGCCGAGGTCGATCATGGCGTCCAGGGCGGCGCGGATGGTCCGTCCGGAGTAGAGGACGTCGTCCACGAGGACAACGACTTTGTTGTCGATCCCGGTGCGCGGGAGCTGGGTGGGGTACGGGGGCCGCGTCGGCTGGTGCGAGAGGTCGTCGCGGAACATCGTGACGTCGAGCTGGCCGACAATCGCGGCGGCGTCGACAGCGGGATCAGCGGCGGCGATCTTGGCGGCGAGGCGCACGGCGAGGGGGTAGCCCCGGCGCGGGATGCCCAGCAGGACGAGGTCCTGGGAGCCCTTGTTGGCCTCAAGAATTTCATGGGCGATACGAGTAAGCGCGCGGTCAATGTCAGCCTGGTTGAGGACAACCCGGGTGAGCACAACGTTCGCCGGACCCGGTGCTGATGGCACGGAAGTCAAAGCTCGTCTCCCCTTTCCCCGCCTCACGGGACGGAATTAAAAAAGGATTATTTGCTCTTTCAAATTACCACAGCCGGAGTTGCCCCTGCCGCCGCCGGAGTGCGTTTAACCTCACACGGCCATAGGCTCGATGCCATGACGACGAACGAGCCGCAGCCGGGGCTGGGCCAACGGACCAACCCGACGTGGTTGGGGCAGATCCGGCCGGAGGATTACCGGCAAGCCCCGGCCAACGTCGGCGGCCGGTTCCAGCCGGCGCTCCCGCCCGGCCCTGCGCCGGTCCGGGACCGCCGGAGTACCGCCGGCGCGCTGGGGCTCGTGCTGGCCGGCGGACTCCTCGCCTTCGCCAGCCTCTTCCTGGTGCTGCCCTTCCTTCTGGCCAGCACCGGAGTCTCCGGGTTCGTGGTCGGTTTCATGGCCTCGCTGGTTCCGCTGGGGACCGTGCTGCTGACAGTGCGCTTCATCGACCGTTGGGAGCCGGAGCCGAAACCGCTGCTGCTTTTCGCCTTTGCCTGGGGAGCGCTTGTCTCCATAGCTGTGACGATGCTGATCCAACCCTATTTTTCTTTGGTGGCCGGGCCCGCCTCAGGGCTGGACTATACGACGTTCGCCGTGACCGTCCAGGCCCCGGTCGTCGAGGAATTCGCGAAGTCCCTCGGGCTGCTGCTGCTCCTGCTGTTCGCCCGGAAGGACATCGACGGGCCGGTCGACGGCGTGGTGTTCGCCTTCACCATTGCGGCAGGCTTCGCGTTCACGGAGAACATCCTCTACTTCGGCCGCGCCATCGCCGAATCCAGCGATCCCGGCACGGACCTGGCGGTGGTCTTCTTCCTCCGCGGGGTGATGTCGCCGTTCGCCCACGCCGTCTTCACGGGTACCACCGGGATCATCATGGGATTCGCCGCGCGGCGCGGGAACAACGGGCTCGCCGCCCTGGCGTTTATCGCCGGCCTTGTCCCTGCGATGCTGCTGCACAGCGGCTGGAACAGCATGGGCCAGGATTTCCTGGCCCAGTACGTGTTCGTGCAGGTGCCGATCTTCCTCCTGGCGGCACTGGTCATCGTGCTGCTGCGGGTGGCGGAGCGCAGGCTCACCCGGCAGCGGCTCAGGGAATACGCGGCAGCGGGCTGGTTCACCGCGGCCGAGGTGGACATGCTGGCCACCGGCAGCGGCCGCCGTGCCGCACTGCGCTGGGCCAAGTCCGTGGGCCGGGGCGCACAGATGAAGGCGCTGTTCGATGCCGCCACCCGGCTGGCTTTCACCCGGCAGCGGATCCTCAGCGGCCGGGACGTGCCGGCCCGCCAGCGCGACGAGCAGCACCAGCTGGCCGAAATCGCCGCCCTCCGGGCCGCCGTCGTCGGCTAAGTCTTTCCGGAGAACGAAAGAACCCCGTCCAGGCGGTCCTGGACGGGGTTCTTCGCTGCGACGGGAGCTTAGGCCAGCAGGGAAGGCTTCAGCTGCTGGAGCCGGCCGAGCAGGCCGTTGATGAACGACGGCGATTCGTCGGTCGAGAGCGTCTTGGCCAGGGCCACGGCCTCGCTGACGGCTACGCCGTCCGGGACGTCGTCGTTGTAGAGCAGTTCCCACGTGCCAATCCGCAGGATGATGCGGTCCACCGAGGGCATCCGCTCCAGGGTCCAGCCCTGCGAGTAGGTTTCCAGGAACTCGTCGATGGCGGCCTGGTGCGAGACCACGCCTTCGACGATTTCGAGGGTGTACGGGTTGACGATCTGGTCTGTCTGCTCGCGGCGCGACTTCAGTACGTCGAACGCAGAGGCGGAGCGCTGCTCGGCCTCAAAGAGGACATCGAGGGCCCGGTTCCGGGCCTTACCGCGGGCACTCACTAGTCGTTGACCCGGCCGAGGTAGCTGCCGTCACGGGTATCGACCTTGACCTTGGTGTTGTTCTCGACGAACAGCGGCACCTGGATCTCGTAGCCGGTTTCGAGCGTGGCGGGCTTGGTGCCGGCCGAGGAGCGGTCGCCCTGCAGGCCCGGCTCCGTGTAGGTGATCTCGAGAACGACGCTCGGGGGCAGCTCGATGTAGAGCGGGTTGCCCTCGTGGATGGCGATGTTGACCATCTGGTTTTCGAGCATGAAGTTGGTGGCGTCGCCGACGGTGGCGGCCGGGACGGTGAGCTGGTCGAAGTCAGAAGTGTCCATGAAGACGAAGTCGGCGCCGTCCTGGTACAGGTACTGGTAATCGCGGCGGTCAACCGTGGCGGTCTCGATCTTGAGCCCGGCGTTGAAGGTCTTGTCGACGACCTTGCCGGACATCACGTTGCGCATCTTGGTGCGTACGAACGCGCCACCCTTGCCGGGCTTGACGTGCTGGAACTCGATGATGTTCCAAAGCTGGCCCTCAAGCTTAAGGACGGTTCCGTTCTTGATGTCGTTAGTGGTTGCCACTGTATCCTCTTAGTTTCTATCTGGTTCTTGTCGGCCGGTGCGATCGGCCGGACGTCGTATGCCGGGCCGGCATGCCAAGCGGCCGCCAGCGCGTGTTTGTCAAAAATCCAAGTTCTATTCTACCGGTTCCCGTGGACAGCTGCCCGACGGAGGCTCAGGACTGCTGTTCCAGCACTTCCCGGGCACGCTGCAGCGCGACCGTGGAGGCGTAGATGAGGGCCGCGTCGGCCGAGCCGGCCACCCGCAAATCGAGGGCCTTGGCGAAGGATTCGACGGCGGCGCCGACGTTGCCGCCGGCGAAGTAGGCCCGGCCCAGGTGCTGGCGGACGGCCGCCTCTTCCAGGGTGCCCTTGGTCTCGGCGAGGAGCTGGCGGAACACCTCCACGGCCCGGTCGAACCGGTTCGAAACGCGGAGCACATCCGCCTCGAAGATCCGCAGCCGGAGCGAGGCCGGGTCCTTGTACCGGGCCTCGGCGAGGAGTTCGGCGGCCTCGGCGGCATGCCCTTCAACGATCCGGACGAAGACCAGGTCCCCGGGGTCGGTCGAGTCCGCCAACGCCTCGGCCATGGCGTCTTCGTTGACGATCTGGGGCATCAGGCTTTGCGGATTGATCCGGATGCCGGGAAACCCGGCATCCGGCCACTCGCTCGTGCCGCCCTTGACCATCATCATCAGGAGGCAATCTCCTGGTAGGCGGCGAACAGCAGCGACGTGTCCGGGACGTCGAGGATGCCGGGCCGGCCGATGCCGTCAAGGACCACGAACCGCAGCAGGTCGCCGCGGGATTTCTTGTCCCGCCGCATGCCGTCGAGGAGGGCCTGCCAGCGGTCGCGGCGGTAGGTGATGGGAAGCCCGAGGCTTTCCAGGATACTGCGGTGCCTGTCGGCGTCGGCGTCGCTGAGCCGTCCGACGCTGCGGGCGAGTTCGGCGGCGAACATCATGCCCACGGAGACGGCGGCGCCGTGGCGCCAGGAGTAGCGTTCGGCGAGTTCGATCGCGTGGCCCAGGGTGTGGCCGTAGTTCAGGATCTCGCGCTGGCCGGTTTCCTTCAGATCGGCGGAGACCACCCGGGCCTTGACGGTGATGGCGCGTTCGATCAGTTCCCGCAGGATGTCCGAGCGCGGATCGGAGACCGCGGACGGGTCCTTTTCGATCAGTTCAAGGATGGCGGGATCGGCGATGAATCCGCACTTGATGACCTCGGCCATGCCGGAGATGATCTCGTTCTTCGGCAGGGTCTCGAGCGTGTCGAGGTCCGCGAGGACACCGGCGGGCGGGTGGAACGCGCCCACCAGGTTCTTGCCCTCGGCGGTGTTGATGCCGGTCTTGCCGCCGACGGAGGCGTCCACCATGCCCAGCAGGCTCGTGGGCATGTGTATGACCTTGACGCCGCGGAGCCAGGTTGCGGCGACGAAGCCGGCGAGGTCGGTCACGGCGCCGCCGCCGACCGCGACGACGGCGTCGGACCGGGTGAAGTCGTTCTGCCCCAGCACCTGCCAGCAGAAGGACGCCACTTCGATGTGCTTGCCTTCTTCGGCGTCCGGGATCTCGGCGGTCAGCGCGGTGAAACCTGCGGCGGCCAGCTCTTCCCGGACGGTGTCGCCGGTGAGCCGGAGCGCGCGGGGGTGGATGACGAGGACGCGCTTGACGCGCTCGCCCAGGAGCCCCGGAAGGCTTGCCAGGAGGCCGCGGCCCACCACGACGTCGTAGTTCTCACCGGGCGTCTGTCCGGTGACTTTGATGACGGTTGATTCGGTACTCACTATTCAACTTCCTTTGTCGCCGCCGGGGCGGGCACGGCAGCGGTCTTAGCCGCGGCATACTCCCCCAGCGCATCTTCCAGCCGGTGAGCCAGTTCCGGAACGCTGCCGCTCCGGACATCCAGGACCAGGTCGGCGAGCCGTTCGTAGACCGGCTGCCGGGTGGCGAAGAGGGTCCGCCACCGGCCCATGGCGTCGCCTGCCAGCAGCGGCCTGCCCGAATTCCTGGCGATGCGTTCCGCCACGGTCTCGGCGTCGCATTCGAGGTAGACCACGGTACAGCGGCCCAGGAGCTGCTGCGTGCCGGAGTCAAGGACTGCACCGCCGCCAAGCGAAATCACGGCGTTGCTGCCCTGTGCCTCTTCGATAGCATGGGCCACGGCCCGGGCCTCCAGCTCACGGAAGGCATGCTCCCCCCGGCTGGCGAAGATCTCGGCGATCGTCCCGTGCTGGGCCACCACCACGGCGTCGGTGTCCACGAAGGCGGATCCCAGGTGCTGCGCGAGCTGCTGTCCGATCGCCGATTTGCCCACGGCCATCGGACCGATCAGGACGACCGGTCCGAGGTGTTTTGCCGCGGGCTTCGCCGCGGCGGAGCGCCCGTCGGTGTTCCAGGCCGGCACTAGTGGCCGATCGAGTCCAGGGACGCCGGAATGTTGTCCAGGTAACCCTTGATGTTGCGGGCGGTCTCCTGAACGGAGTCGCCGCCGAATTTTTCTGCGACCGCTTCGGCGAGCACGAGGGCCACCATGGCCTCGGCCACCACGCCGGCGGCCGGAACGGCACAGACGTCGGAGCGCTGGTGGTGGGCCTTGGCGGCTTCTCCCGTGCTGACGTCCACGGTCTTGAGCGCGCGGGGCACGGTGGCGATCGGCTTCATGGCGGCGCGGACGCGCAGGACGTCGCCGATGCTCATGCCGCCCTCGATCCCGCCGGCGCGGTTGGACGTGCGGATGATCTTGCCGTTCGCGTCCTTGACGATCTCGTCGTGGGCGGCCGAACCGCGGCGGGCCGCCGTGAGGAAGCCGTCGCCGACCTCGACGCCCTTGATGGCCTGGATTCCCATGAGGGCCGCGGCCAGGCGCGAGTCGAGGCGCCGGTCCCAGTGGACGTAGCTGCCGAGTCCGGGCGGCAGGCCGTAGGCGAGCACCTCGACGACACCGCCCAAGGTTTCGCCTTCCTTGTGCGCGACGTCGACTTCGGCCACCATGGCGTCGGAGGTCTCGCGGTCGAAGCAGCGCAGAGGATCGGCGTCAAGGGCCAGCACGTTGGCCGGGACCGGCAGGGGCCGGCCTTCCGGCACCGCAACGCTGGCGATCGACACAGTGTGGGAGACGAGTTCGATCCCGAGCTGCTTAAGGAAGGCGGAGGCGACCGTGCCGAGCGCGACCCTCGTGGCGGTCTCGCGGGCGCTGGCACGCTCCAGGACCGGGCGGGCCTCGTCGAAGCCGTATTTCTGCATGCCGGTGAAGTCGGCGTGGCCGGGCCGGGGCCGGGTGAGCGGGGCGTTCCGGGCCTGGTCGGCCAGGACTTCCGGGGCCACGGGATCGGAGGACATGATCTGTTCCCACTTGGGCCACTCGGTGTTGCCGACCTGGATGGCGACGGGACCGCCCTGGGTCAGGCCGTGCCGGACGCCGCCGAGGATAGTGACGACGTCCTGTTCGAATTTCATCCGGGCGCCGCGGCCGTAGCCGAGCCGGCGGCGGGCCAGCGCCTCGCTGATCTGGGCGCTGGTGAGTTCCACACCGGCGGGCACGCCTTCAATTATTCCGACCAGTGCCGGGCCATGGGATTCTCCGGCAGTCAACCAACGCAACATAAATTCCATCCTGCCATGTCGGGAGCTTAGAACACCCGTCGGGGCGCCCCGACTGCGTCACACATCACATCTATGACTCCGGCCGGCATGGCCTCGCCCAGCCCGGTGAAGAGCCGCACCTGCTCCACTGCCTGGTAGATGAGCATTTCAAGGCCGGGGACCACGGCCCCGCCCGTGTCCTGCCAGACGGCGGCAATCCTGCTGGGCCAGGGATCGTAGGCGACGTCCAGGAGCACGCCGCGGCGTCCCGCCTCGGCGTGCCGGGGCGGCTCGGCCGCCAGTTCGCCGGCCAGCGCGTCCGCCGCGCGGGGCGGCAGCGTGGAGATGACGACGTCGGCCGCGGCCACCGCGGCGGCCGCGCCGGCGAGCGGAAGCACCCGGACGGGGAGTTTCACTGCCGCGGAGGCGGCCCGGGCCTCGGCGGCGCGGCTGACGTCCCGCACGAAGACATCGGCCGATGCAGCCCCGAGTTCTTTGAGCGCGGCAATGGCCGCCGCCGAGGTGCCGCCGCCGCCGAGCACGGCAGCGGTGGGCGCCGTGGCCGCACCCGCGTGCCGGAGCGCGTTGACGATGCCGGCAACGTCGGTGTTGTACGCGACCAGCCGGGTATGGTCAGCACTACCGCCGCCGGATTCGAAGGCGACGGTGTTGACGACGCCGAGGGCGCGTGCCACGCCCCGGACCTCGTCCACTTGGGCCACCATCGCGGTCTTCAGCGGCATGGTGACCGAGAGCCCCCGCCAGCCGCCGTCCGCTCGCGCTTCATCCCTGACCTGCCGCATGAATTCCGGCAGCGCGGCCTCCGTCACGTCGATGGCGGAGTACGCGAAGTCCACGCCCAGGTGGGCGTAGGCAGCCCGGTGCAGCGCAGGCGACTTCGAATGGCTGATGGGATGCCCGAGCACGGCCGCCCGCAGCATCATACGCAGCGTCCCGGGTTGGCCGAGCACCACGCGTTGTACTGCTCCACGTAGCCGAGGTGCTCGGCCAGTGTCTTGGAGAACTTGGTCTCCTTGGTGTCCAGGTTGATGGTGACCCAGTAGAGGTAGTCATTGGTCTTGGGCTTGGCGGCGGCGTCGATCGCCGTCTTGCCGGGAGAGCCGATGGGCCCGGCGGGCAGGCCCGGGTTGGCATAGGTGTTGTACGGGTTCGACTTGTCCGCCTTCTGGGCTTCATCGATGTGGAAGCTCCGGATGCCCAGACCGTACGTGACCGTGGCATCGGACTGGATGAGTCCGTTGGTCTCGGTGTTGTTGGGCTTGAGGCGGTTATAGATGGCACCGGCGACGTCGCCGTATTCGGCCTGGCCGCCTTCAGCCTGGACGATGCTGGCGACCGTCACGACGTCGTACTGTTTGGCGGGATCGGTGATGCCCTGGGCCTTGAGCTCATCCAGGGTGGTGCCGACGAGCTTCTGCAGGATGTCCTTGGCGGAGGTCCCCAGGGGGAAGCGGTACTCCCCCGGGGCCAGGAAGCCCTCAAGGTTCTTGGCCTTGGCCGGGACGCCGAACTGCGCGGGCGCGTCGCTGAGCGCCTTCAGGTCGGGGACCGAAATCCCGGTGCCCTCAGATATGGCCTGGAGGGATTCGCTGATCCGCAAGCCGGCATTGAGTGCAAAGTACATCACCTTGCCCTGGCCCTTGTTGAGCAGGATGGCCACGGCATCGGAGTTCTTCATTTCCTGGCGCATCGTGAAGGTGCCCGGGCTCAGGGACCCGCCGGCGGCGTTGAACTCCTTGAGGAACGTGTCAGCGTTGGCCACGACCTTCTTCGATTGCAGATCGGTGGCCACGGACTTTGGCCCGGCGCCGGGTTCGACAGTGACGGTGACGTCGCCGGTTCCCGGTCCGGGGTAGTCTGCCGCGGTGTCGGCGCCCAGCAGCGGTTTGAGGAACTGGGCGCCGACGGCGATGGCAATAACGAACACGGTCAGCGTCAGCACCAGGGCCAGGAAGCGGCGCCGGCGGCGGATCTTTTTGGACGGAACCTTGTCATAGCGGATGGCTCCGGCCATCAGGTCGTGGCCGGCGTCGCTGTGGTCTCCGGCTTCCGGGTGCGCCTGGGCGTGGGCGTCGTCGTAAACATGGTGGGCCTCATCGTGGGGGTGCAGCGCGTAGCCGTCATGAGGGCCGGCATACTGGGCAGCCGCATCGTGGTGGCCAGCGTAGCCGTGCTGGCCTGCCGCCGCATAGACGGCGTCATCGTGGGCGGGCTCGTCATGGCCCACGTCCTCGCGGGCGGGCAGATCGCGGATGGGGATGATCTGCGTGAAGTCTTCGCGGGCGGGCTCTTCGCGGCTGAGGTGCTCGCGGGCCGGCACATCGTCGGCAGCGATGTCAGGCACGGTTTCCTCGTGCACTGTCGGGGCGGATTCGGGGAGTTCCGGGGCCGTTTCGGGAAGTTCGGGGCCGGCCTGCGGCGGGACGCTCGCCGGCGTCGGGGCTTCTGGGTCTTGGGGCCGGATCCGGGCCGGCGGCGCGGGATCCGGCGTCGGGTCGTCCTGTCCCGTCTCAAAAGCCTGAGGCGGGATCACGCTGTGTCCCTGCGTCGCCAGGAGCTTTTCCCGGGCCCTGATCTCTTTGCGCGTCAGCGGTCGGCCGGCACCACTCAGGGCGTCACCGGAGGAGTCATCACTGTTGACCGGGCTCACTGTAGCCTTCCATGTTCTGAAGAGTGCGTCTGTACTGCCGGGCCGGTCTGTGCGCCGCCTCCGGTCGGCCCCGGCGCAGACTCCGCGTACACGCGGTTTCCGACCTCCGTTCCCCTGGCCTTTTGCATATCAATCGCATGTTGCAGAATACCTGCCGCCGCAACCTGATCAACTACTGTACGGTGATCGCGGCTGCTCATGCCAGCTTCGTGCAGGGCACGGTGGGCGGACACGGTGCTGAGCCGCTCGTCGATCAGGCGCACCGGAATAGCGGATCCGGCGTCCTGCAGGGCACCGGCCAGCAACCGCGCATACTCTGTGGCCATGCGGGCAGAGGCGTGCTCTTCGCCCTTCATGGTCCGCGGCAGTCCTACGAAAATCTCCACCGCGTCCAGCTCCTCTGCCAGGCCGGCCAGGATGCGCACGTCAGTGTTCTTTTTCACGTTCCGCTGCAGCGTGCGCAGCGGAGTCGCCAGGATTCCGTCGCGGTCGCAGACCGCGACGCCCACGCGGACGGTGCCGACGTCGACCCCGAGCTTTACGCCCCGGGGATAGACGCCGGCTACAGCACCTTCAGTCATGTAGGGATCCGCTTATCGCCGGGTAATGGCATCCACGACGGCGCTGAGGGCAGCACCGACCTTGGCGGCGTCCGTGCCGCCGCCCTGGGCGACGTCGTCCTTGCCGCCACCGCCGCCGCCAAGGACTCCGGCGGCCAGGCGCACGAGGGCACCGGCCTTCACTCCGGCGGTCCGGGCCGCTTCGTTGGTGGCGATGAGGATCACCGGGCGGTCGTTGCTGACGCCGGCGACGGCGACGGCCGCGGCCTCGGAGCCGAGGCGGGTCCGCAGGTCCAGGGCCAGGCCGCGCAGGTCATCCGCGCCGCTGACCTGGCCGGCGTCGTGCGCAATGACCTTGATGCCGGCGGCGTCTTTGGCAGTGCCCACCAGCTGGGCCGCGGCAGCCGTGAGCTGCTCCTTGCGGAGGCGCTCGAGTTCCTTTTCGGCGGTCTTGAGCTTGGTCAGGGTGGTGGCGATCCGGTCCGCGAGGAGCCCGGAGGGGACCTTCAGCATTTCCGTGAGCTCGGTGACAAGGGCGCGCTCGGCGGCGAGGTGCCGGAAGGCGTCCATGCCCACGAAGGCTTCCACACGGCGGTTTCCCGAGCCGACGGACTGTTCGCCGAGCAGGGACAGGCTGCCGATCAGCGAGGTGTTCTCAACGTGGGTTCCGCCGCAGAGCTCGCGGGACCAGGCGCCGTCGATCTCCACGACCCGGACCTCGTTGCCGTAGTTCTCGCCGAACAGCGCCATGGCGCCGAGGGCCTTGGCCTCGGCGAGCCCCATGACTTTGGTTTCCACCCGGAAGTTGTTGCGGATGGCGATGTTGGAGACTTCTTCGATCTCGGACCGGGTGGCGGCGCTGAGGCCCTCGCCCCAGGCGAAGTCGAAGCGCAGGTAGCCGGCCTTGTTGAAGGAGCCGCGCTGCAGGGCCTCCGGGCCGAGGATCTGGTGCAGGGCCGCGTGGACAATGTGCGTGCCCGTGTGGGCCTGTTCGGCGGCGTGGCGGCGTTCCCGGTCGACGGCGGCCTGGACGAGGGCGTCCGAGCCGATTTCGCCTTCGCGGACAATGGCCTTGTGCACGCTCAGGCCCTTGATGGGGCGCTGGACGTCCAGGACCTCGACGACGAAGCCGTCGCCGGTGATGAGCCCGGTGTCGGCGGCCTGGCCGCCGGCCTCGGCGTAGAACGGCGTCTCGGCCAGGACCAGTTCGATTTCATCGCCCGTGGAGGCCTGCGAGACCTTCTGGCCGCCGGCCAGGATGCCGCGGACCTTGGATTCGCCCTGGAGTTCGGTGTAGCCGGTGAAGACGGTCTCGCCCTGGGCGAGGAGCTCCTGGAACGCGCTGAGGTCGGCGTGGGCGCCCTTCTTGCCTTTCGCGTCGGCCTGGGCGCGCTGGCGCTGTTCGAGCATGAGTTTGCGGAACTCGGGCTCGTCGACCTTGAGCCCGGCTTCCTCGGCCATCTCGAGGGTGAGGTCGATCGGGAACCCGTAGGTGTCGTGCAGGGCGAAGGCGTCGGCGCCGGAGAGCGGCCGGCCGGCGGACTTGGACTCCTTGACGGCGTCCTCGAGCCGCGCCGTGCCGGAGGCGATGGTGCGCAGGAACGCCTTCTCTTCGGCGTAGGCGATCCTGCTGATGCGATCGAAGTCGGTCTCCACGATCGGGTAGACGCCCTTCATGGCATCCCGGGAGGCCGGGAGCAGTTCCGGCAGGCATGCCTTTTCGACGCCGAGCAGGCGCATGGAACGCACGGCGCGGCGGATCAGGCGGCGCAGGACGTAGCCGCGGCCCTCGTTGGAGGGGGTGACGCCGTCGGCGATCAGCATGAGGGCCGAGCGGATGTGGTCGGCGACGACGCGCATGCGCACGTCATCGGTGTGGTGCGGGTCCTCCGGCGTCTCGGCTGAGGTGTATTCCTTGCCGGAGAGCGCTGCAGCCTTGTCGATCACGGGACGGACCTGGTCGGTCTCGTACATGTTCTCGACGCCCTGCAGGATCATCGCGAGGCGCTCCATGCCGAGGCCGGTGTCGATGTTCTTCTTGGGCAGCTCGCCGGTGATGTCGAAGTCCACCTTCGAGCGGACGTTGTCGATCTGGTACTGCATGAAGACGAGGTTCCAGATCTCGATGTACCGCGTCTCGTCAGCGATCGGGCCGCCGTCGACGCCGTACGCGGGGCCCCGGTCGTAGTAGATCTCCGAGCAGGGACCGGCCGGGCCGGGCTGGCCGGTGGACCAGTAGTTGTCGGCCTTGCCCATCCGCTGGATGCGTTCGGCGGGCACGCCGGTGTTCTTCAGCCACAGCTCCTTGGCCTCGTCGTCTTCTTCGTAGACGGTGACCCAGAGCCGCTCCGGCGGCAGGCCGTAGCCGCCGTCGGCCACGCTGGTGGTGAGCAGTTCCCACGCGAACTTGATCGCGTCTTCCTTGAAGTAGTCGCCGAAGGAGAAGTTGCCGCACATCTGGAAGAACGTGCCGTGGCGGGCGGTCTTGCCGACTTCCTCGATGTCGCCGGTACGGATGCACTTCTGCACGCTGGTGGCCCGCTGGTAGGGTGCCTCTTCACGGGCGGTCAGGTACGGGATGAACGGCACCATGCCCGCCACCGTGAACAGCAGGGAGGGGTCGCTGGAGACCAGGGAGGCGGAGGGCACGGCGGTGTGTCCCTTGCTGACAAAAAAGTCGATCCAGCGCTTGGTGATCTCCTGCGACTTCATGAGCTGATTTCTTACCCTTCAATATTCACTGCGGTGTGTGGCCCGCGGCTGTGCTGCGCGGGACAAGTTGGGGTCCGGCCCCGGTCCGGGCCCTGATCTTCCAAGACCCTTTCGAGGAGGTGCCGAGGTGCCGGCGTGCCCGTGACGGGCACCGTACTTCCTAATTCTCTCCCGACTAGCGCCGGACTGCATCCCGGCGGGCAACGATGCCATCGGTGCCCGTGGCCAGGGCCGTGTCCACGCCGAGCGCGGCGCGGAGTTCGGCTTCCCGCTCGCCCATGCCTTCCCGGACGGCGTCGGCGAAGTCGTACAGGCCGTCGGCCAGACGCCCGACGGCCCGGTTGAGTCCCTCGGGCCCGACGGCGGACCGGGCTTCGGTGATCTTTCGGAAGGCGATGACGCCGATCGCGACGCCGATTCCCATCCAGATGATTCTGTTCATGTCAGGTTCTCCAGGTGGGCTTAGCGGCTACGGCGGCCGGTGGCGGGCTTTTTGCGGGCGGTGAACGCGGAGCGGACGCCGTAGCTGAAGGACGCCACCTTGATCAGCGGCGAGCCGACGGTGGCGGCCATGAGCGAGGACAGCGCCGAAATGTTGGCGGAAGCGTCGGAGACGTTCGAGGCGATGCCGTCCACCTTCTTCAACTGCTCGTTGGTGGTGGACACCGTGGCGGTGACTTCGTCCATGAGCGGGGTGGCTCCGTCGCTGATCGAGCGGATGGAGGTCCGGACTTCGTCAAACACTCCCCCGAGTTTCAGGATCGGCACGGCGAGCAGCAGGACCAGCAGTAAAAACACTCCAGCCGCGATCAGGCCGGCAATATCGCCACCAGACATAGACAATCATCTCCTTGAACTGCAGTGGATACCTGCTCGTTGCGTCGGGCCCCGACGGTTTCAGCCGGCGGTTTGAACCGGCAAGCAGGGCTGGCTCCCGGGGAACTCCCCCAAGTACCTTACATACAAAGAAGCCCGCGGCGCTTGCCACGGGCTTCTTTGGAGGTGTTGCGTTTATTTAGCGTGCGTAGAATTCCACGACGAGCTGCTCTTCGCAGGTCACGGGGATCTCGGAACGCTTGGGGCGGCGCACCAGGCGGGCCTGCAGGGCGTCAAGCTTGACGTCCAGGTAGGCCGGAACCATCGGCAGAACGTCGCGGTGAGCGCCGGCTGCTGCAACCTGGAACGGAGGCATGGTCTCGCTGCGGCTGTGGACGTGGACCAGCTGGCCCTCGCCGACGCGGAAAGACGGGCGGTCAACGCGGATGCCGTCAACCAGGATGTGGCGGTGCACAACCAGCTGGCGGGCCTGGGCGATGGTGCGGGCGAAGCCGGCACGCAGCACGAGGGCGTCGAGACGCATTTCGAGCAGTTCGATCAGGTTTTCACCGGTCAGGCCCTTGGTGCGGCGTGCTTCTTCGAAGGCACGCGTCATCTGGGCTTCGCGGATGCCGTACTGGGCGCGCAGACGCTGCTTTTCGCGCAGACGTACGGCGTAGTCGGAGTCCTGCTTCTTGCGGGCACGGCCATGCTCACCGGGGCCGTACGGGCGGCGCTCCATGTACTTGGCGGCCTTGGGGGTCAGAGCGATGCCGAGTGCGCGCGAAAGGCGTGCGGTACGGCGAGCACGAGTGTTGTTAGCCACTAGTGTCCTTCCAATATCTGCGGTGTGTCAGTGTTACTGGCCTCCACGATGGAGAGCATCGGCCAACCGCTGCCTTTTGCTACTGGGCACAGGGCAACCCTCACTAAACCGAAGTTTTCAATGGATTGTGCGTCCGTGCCTTGCCAGACAACGAACCAGCCTACCATGAAGGGGCCCATAGCCCGAAGCCAGTACCGAAGTCAGACCCTGGCGTGCACGCCCCGGCTGCCCCGCCGCCCGAATGACGCGGCCCCCAGGAATTCCACGGCCACGAACGGATCCGGGCCCACCACCCACTCGTCATGACCCGGCGGGATCGCGTAGGTGTCGTTGGCGTGGATCGTGGAGCGCAGCCCTTCGGCCGTTTCGACCTCCAGCACACCGGAAATGCAAAAGCCCAGATGGTGGTGCTGGCAGGCGTCGGTCTGCTCGTAGGGTTTGGTGCTCTCCGACCACCGCCAGCCCGGGCCGAGGATCAACTTGGCCACCGAGTAGTCGTCCACGGTGCAGAGGTCGAATTCGGCCTTGTCCGGGCACCGCTTCCGGTCGGGCACATCAAAGGATTTGACTGCCATGGCTGTAACGAAATTAATGCTCATGGGACACTACCTGGGGACTGAGCGGGGACGCTCGCATTGGAAGACCTTGGATGGAGCGAAGCCGGCCGTCGTTCGGGGGTCCGGGTAATCGATTGCCGGCGGTGTGAGCCGCGCTGTCCCCTGCGCCGCACGGATGGTCAGCAGGTCAATGCTGGCGTATTTCCACGTTAGACCTCTTGGCCCCTATGTCAACGGCGGATTCCAGCGCTGAAGGGCGGCGCCAGAGCAGCCGCTGGTCAGCGACAGATCACGTGCCGCGGATGATCTTCCGGAGCCGCTCCAGCCGGGTGCCGATGTCCCGTTCAGCCCCGTTGGCGGTGGGTTCATAGTAATTGCGGCCCACGAGATCGTCCGGCGGATACTGCTGGGTGGCCACGCCATGCGGCGCGTCGTGGGAGTATTTGTAGCCCTTGCCGTGGCCCAGCTGCTTTGAGCCCGGGTAGTGGGCGTCGCGCAGGTGGGCGGGGATCCCGTTCCCGAGCCCCGCGCGGACGTCGGCGATTGCCTGGTTGATGCCCATGTACGCGGCGTTGGACTTCGGCGCGGTGGCCAGGTGCACCACGGCTTCGGCCAGGATGATGCGGCCTTCCGGCATGCCGATCAGCTGGACGGCCTGGGCCGCCGCGACGGCGGTCTGGAGCGCCGTCGGGTCTGCCATCCCGACGTCCTCGGCGGCGGAGATCACGATCCGCCGGGCCACGAAGCGCGGGTCCTCCCCCGCCTCGAGCATCCGGGCGAGGTAGTGCAGCGACGCGTCGACGTCCGAACCCCGGATCGACTTGATGAACGCGCTGGCGACGTCGTAGTGCTGGTCGCCGGCGCGGTCGTAGCGAACCGAGGCAACATCCAGCGCCCGTTCCGTGTGCCGCAACTGGATGGTCACGGGCTTCGGCGCAACAGCGCCGGCGGCGTCCGCGGTGTCAATGTCGGTTGCGTCAATGTCGGTTGCGTCAATGTCGGTTGCGTCAACGTCGGTTGCGTCAACGTCGTCCGCGTCCCCGAAGGCGACGCCGGCGGCGGCCTCGAGCGCCGTCAGTGCACGGCGGGCGTCCCCGCCGGAGAGCCGGACAAGGTGTGCCAGCGCGTCGGCGCTGAGCTCGGCTTTGCCATTCAGGCCACGGACATCCGTGACGGCCCGCTGGAGGAGGCCCTCGACGTCGGCGTCGGTCAGCGGCTTGAGCGTCAGCAGCAGCGAGCGGGACAGCAGCGGGGACACCACGGAGAACGAGGGGTTTTCGGTGGTGGCGGCCACAAGCACCACCCAGCGATTCTCGACGCCCGGTAGCAGCGCGTCCTGCTGGGCCTTGTTGAAGCGGTGGATCTCGTCGAGGAACAGGACTGTGGTGGTCTTGAACAGATCGCGCGCGGTCAGGGCCTCGTCCATCACGCGGCGGACGTCCTTGACGCCGGCGGTGATGGCGGAGAGTTCGACGAACTTCCGGCCGGGACCCTTGGCGATCACGTGCGCAAGCGTCGTCTTTCCGGTGCCGGGGGGACCCCAGAGGATCACCGAACTTGGCCCGGCGGGGCCGGTCGCGTCGGAGCCGGCGGCGAGCTGGCGCAGCGGGGAG
This sequence comes from Arthrobacter sp. TE12232, assembly GCF_054062615.1. Taxonomy (NCBI): domain Bacteria; kingdom Bacillati; phylum Actinomycetota; class Actinomycetes; order Micrococcales; family Micrococcaceae; genus Arthrobacter; species Arthrobacter sp. TE12232. The sequence goes on along the minus strand of NZ_JBSSFK010000001.1, from coordinate 4,608,908 downwards.
CCCTGGCCGAGCAGGTGCTGCTGGCCCACCACGTCATCCAGGGTGCGGGGCCGCATCCGGACGGCGAGCGGACTCCGCGGCGAGCCGGCCCCGGCCGTGCGGGCACCGGAGCGGGCGCGGCCGGAATCGTCGGCGCCGCCGTTGTTGCCGCCGTCGTCGTCGCTTCCGTCGGCGTCGTCCCGCCCTGCGCCAAAGAGATCATCCACATAGATAGGCTACTTCTAGTTCAGGTCCGCCCTGCCACCCCTAAGCCGTCCCCCTTATCCCCGCAACGGAAGAGCCCGCCAATGCCCAGCCCCGAATCCCGTGTGGCCTTCGTTTCCGCTGCCCGGCTGCCCGGCTGGGTGGAGCGCTTTGCCTCAAGCCATGGCGCCCTGGTGGAGGAAGAGCTCGACGCCGGTCTGCAGGTGCGAGCCGCGGACGGCGCCGTGGCGCTGCTGCAGGCGCCGTGGCCCGTGGATGGCCGGCCCGGGCGCGGCGGCGACGCGGTGTCGCGGCTGGCGTCCCTGGCCGGGCAGCCCCGCAGCCTTGGCACCGTGCTGGTCCGCCGCGGCGGCTATTCGGTGGCGGTCGTCAGCGGCGGCGCCGTGGTCGCGTCCAAGACCGGCACCCGCCACGTCCAGTCGCGGACCGCTGCCGGCGGCTGGTCCCAGCAGCGCTTCGCCCGGCGGCGCGCCAACCAGGCTGATGCCCTCGTGGAGGCCGTGGCCGAGCACGCCGCGAGGATCTTCGCGGAGCACCGGATCGAGTACCTGGCGCCGGGCGGCGACCGGACGCTAGTCGACCAGGTCCTCGTCGAGCCTGTGCTGAAGCGCTACGCCGGCGTGGCCCGGCTGGCGTTCCTGGACGTTCCGGATCCGCGTGCCGCGGTCCTCAAGAAGGCTGCGGCGGAGCTGTGCTCGGTGCGGATCCTGGTGACGGATCCGGCGTCGTAGGAACCGGCGTCGTAGGAACCGGCGGCCGTTCCATCCCCCAATATATGCAGATGGAACGACGGCCTCGTCCCTATCCGGCGGCCGGACGCCGCGGCTATTCTTCGGGCGCCAGAGTGACGGTGACTCCGTTGAGGTCCTGGCTGAAGTCAAGCTGGCAGGAGAGCCTGGAGCCGCATTCCTGGTAGCCCTCGGCATCGACCAGCAACTCGAGTTCGTCCTCGCTGCGCTCGGCAAGGGTGTCGAAGACCTCCTTTTCCAGGAAGACGTGGCAGGTGGCGCAGGAGGCGGTGCCGCCGCAGGATGCCAGGACCGGGAGGTCGTTGTCCCGGAGGGCCTCCATCAGGGTCTGGTCCGGCTCCCACTGCAGGTCGTGGGTGGAGCCCTCGCGGTCGATCACGGTGAGTTTGTTGTTGCTCATGGTGGTTCCTTCGGTTTCAGGACGCTGCGAACGCGGCGTCGGTCAGTGGGGTGCCGGGATCGGCGGCGAGCAGCGGATCAATCCGTGTTTTCTGTGCGATCAGCTTCTTGGCCGGACGGAAGTCGGTAAGGCCTGCGATGGTGTCGACGGCGGCGAGGCGCCCGTCGCGGAGGTAGACCACCGAGAACTTGCCCTCCGCCGGGGTGCCGCGCACGATCACGTCGTCGTCGGGGTGCCGGACGCCGGCCGTCTGGAGCCGGACGCCGTGCTGGACGGTCCAGAACCAAGGGATCTCCGGATCCGCGGGGGCCTGGCCCGTGATGTCAGCTGCCACCCTGTCGGCCTGCGCCATGGCGTTCTGGACGCATTCGAGGCGCTGGCTGGCGCCGTCGATGGTGCTGGTGAAGCGCGTGACATCGCCCGTGGCGTAGATGCCGGGGACCGAGGTCCGCCCGTCGTCGTCCACGAGGATCCCGTCCTGGCACTGGAGGCCGGCCTCGGCGGCAAGTTCCTGGTTGGGCACCACGCCGATTCCGGCGAGGACGACGTCGGCCGGGTAGGCCGCGCCGTCGGCGGTGACGACGCGCTCGGCCCGGTCAGACCCCTCGACGGCGGTCACCGCGGCGCCGAAGACGAACCGGACACCGTTCTGTTCATGGAGCCGCTCAAAGAAGCGGGATACCGGCTCGGAGGTCACGCGGCTCATCACGCGGTCCTGGAATTCGAGCACCGTGACGTCGCAGCCTTTCGCGGCTGCGGCGGCGGCGACTTCCAGGCCGATGTATCCCGCGCCGATGATAGCGACCCGGGCGCCGGGGACGAGGGCGCGTTTGAGTTCAAGGGCGTCGTCCCGGGTCCGCAGGGCCTGCACCCCGGGGAGTTCCGCCCCGGGGACTGTCAGGGACCTGGCGCGGGAGCCGGTGGCGATGACGAGGCGGTGGTAGCCGTGGCGGCTGCCGTCGGACAGCTGGACGGTCCTGCCGCCCGGGTCGATGGCGTCGGCGGTGAGCCCTGCCCGCCGGTTAATGCGCTTTTCGTGGTAGAACTTTTCTTTGCGCAGCACGGCGGACTCATCCGGAGCGCCGGCCTTCAGGAGTTCCTTGGACAGTGGAGGGCGTTCGTAGGGCGTCTCCTTTTCCGCTTCGAGCAGCAGGATGTCCCCCTCCCAGCCGCGGGATCGCAGTCCTGCGGCCACCGCGACTCCGGAGTGGCCGGCGCCGACGATGACGATTGGATTCAGGACGGACTCAGTGGGCTGCTGACTAAGCATTGAACTTCTCCAGCTCGACGTAAAGGTGTTCCGGACCTGAGTTGGTCAGGTTGTTGCCCCGGACGTATTCGATCGGCTTGTCTTTGTTGAGGGTCAGGGAGCCGAGCTTTGCGGCGAGGAGTTCCACCGTTACGACCGTTTCCAGCCTGGCCAGCGGGGCGCCGAGACAGCTATGCACACCGTGGCCGAAGCCGAGGTGGCCGTCGGTGTTGCGGTCGATGTTGAAGGTCTCGCCGTCGGGGTACTTGGCGCTGTCGCGGTTCGCCGCTGCCGGCAGCAACCGGACGATGGCGCCGGCAGGGATGCGCACGCCGGCAACCTCGACGTCTTCGGTGGTGATCCGGCTGGCGCGCTGCACCGTTCCGCGGAAGCGGGCCAGTTCCTCGACGAAGAGGTTCGCGTCGGCGGGGTTCTGCCGGATCCGGTCCAGCAGCCCGGGTTGCTCGCTGAAGACCCGGAAGGCGTTGGCCAGCAGGATGGTGGTGGTGTCATGGCCGGCAACGAAGACGAAAGCGCAGAGTTCCTTGGCTTCCTTCTCGCTGAGGAGGCCTTCCTTCCACATCCGGGCGATATGGCCGCCCACGGACTCGCTTTCCTCGCGGTAGAGCCGTTCCATGGTGCCCTTCAGGTACGCGAAGAACTCGAAGGTGCTCTGTTCGTCGGTTCCCGTGCCCTGCGCATTGCGGGCCAGCCTGCCGAAGTAGCTGAAGGTCTCATCCGACCAGAACTTCATCTTCTCGAAGTCCGACGCCGGGACATCCAGCAGGGCGCTGATGGTGGACATGCTCAGCGGGATCGCGTAGTCATCGACGGCGTCGCCGCCGCCGGCTGCGATCATCGGGTCCAGATATTTGTGGGCGTTCTCGCGGACCCGGTCTTCAAAGCGGGCGATCGCCTTTGGAGTGAAGGCCTGCGCAACGACCTGGCGCAGCCGCGTGTGGTTCGGGGCATCGAACAGGGTCAGGAAGGTCAGCGGCACCGGGTCCACCACTTGGGAGGAAAAGACCTTCGGGGCGCGCATGGCCTTGCGGACATCGTCATAGCGGGAGATGAACCAGACGTCCGAGACCGGCGAGGCGGCGCGGAGAACCGGAGCGTTGTCCCGCATCCATGCGTAGTGCGCGTACGGGTCACCCTGGGTTCCGTCGTCGACGACCTTGAACGGCGCCATGCCATCCGGCCAGGCGAGCTCATGGGAGTAAGGCGGCAGTGCGGCCGGCCCGGAGAGTGACTCGTCCACGGGCGTTAGTTCTGTGGTGGCGGCAGACATCATTGTCCTTCTTTCATGCGTGACTGTCGTGGGTGACTCACGCGGGTGAATTCCCCGTGCGAGTCGACGTGATCCACGTCTCAATCAAGAGTGCCCACCGGCCACGCGTCGGCCCCATAGGGCTTCCGTTCATCGGTTGTGAAAGTCGCCCGGCGGCTCTTGTGCGCAGGCGAGCGTGACGGTGAAACCGGAGCCGATTGTCAGTGGCAGGAAGTGTGTCACCCCCGGGCTCGATTACCGCACTAAATTGACCCGCAACCGGTCGTTCAGGCGGATTGGTATAGGCCCCATTCGGGGATGGGGTCGTCGAGGGGTGCCGGCCAGTCGGGGTCGTCGGTGTCTGCGGCGGGGAATGGGTGCCCGGCCGTGAAGTGGTGCCAGTCGGGGAAGGGATCCGGGGGCAGTTCCGGCTCCGGATCCGCGGGCACGCCTCGCTCCGCCCGTGGGTCTGTGTCTGTAGCCGTGATCGGGAGGTGGGCGGGCCAGCGGGGCGGTTCCCAGTCCTGATGCTCGCTCGGATAGTAGCGTTTTGAGGGTGAAATCCAGCCCGGCGGGCTCGTTGTGGTGGCCCCGACGGGTGTCCAGGCGGAGGAGTGTTTGAGGCGGTGGTGTTTCGGGCAGGGCTGGCCCAGGTTGGCGATACCGGTGGTGCCGCCGTCGGCCCAGGCCAGGAGGTGGTCCGCCTCGTTGTCCAGGGAATGGTTGTTACAGCCGGGAAACGGACACCTGCCGTCCCGGAGCCGGAGCCAGTGCCGCTGCGCCGCCGGCAGACGGTAGCTGCTCCGCCCGATTTCCAGCGGCGCCCCGTCCCGGGGATCGGTCAGGACCCGGTAGAAGGAACCCGCGCCGCCACTGACGAGGCGCCGGGCCATCGACGGCGGGATCGGACCGTACCCGTCCAGGACGGCCGGTTCGTCCGTGAGGCCCAGCAGCGACAGGACCGGCACGGTGACCAGGATCTGCGCCCGCGGCACCGGAAGACCCCCGCTCCCACCGGTTCCGCAGTCAACCATTCCGCCGCTGGCAAGTCCGTTGGTGGTGCCGTCGCCGGCTGTTCGGGCTGTGGTCCCTGGGGTGGGGCCGGTGGCGTTGGTGAGGAGCCAGGTCGCGGCGATGTCGGCGCGCAGCTGGGCCAGGGTCCGGGTCTCGGCCGGGCCCTGCAGGGCGCGGGCGGCGGCGGTGGTCCGTTCCCAGATCCCGGCCGCGGTCTCGGCCGGGAGCCGGGCGGAAAGCCAGGCCATGCCGTCCCGGTCCGGGACGAACTCCACCCGCCGGTCCGCGACGCTCACGGTGTGGCGTGCCTCGATGCTCTCCGGGTGGTGGCGTTCGCGCCAAGTGCGGGCCTTGGCCCGGAACCGGGACGGCACGAGCTCCCCGGCCGCACAGCCCCGGGCCGCCCCGGGGGCGTCGGGGTCCAGGAAGTGCCCCTCCAGCGAGGCCGCCCCGGCACCGTCCAGGCCGCTGGTTTCCTCGACAAGGATCCGGGCGTGCTGCCAGGAAATCGTCCCGGCCCGCAACGCCGCCCAGGTCAGCGGCAGCCCGGTCGTCAAGGCCCGGGCCTCGGACAACAGCGCCCCGGCGGTGCGTTCGCTCACGGTCAGGACACAGGCCACCTCGGCGACCAGGGCCATCTCCTGGACGGCACGGTCCCGCACGGATCCCGCCGGCGGGGCCAGGAACCTGACCGCCCGCGCGTAGTCGGCGGCCAGCTGAACCTTCAGCGCCGCCGTCCGGGCCTCCAACCGGGCCACCTCGGCCAACCCGTCCAACAACCCATCCGCCAAATCCCGCAACGGATCAGCGTCCCGGAGGGCATCAGCATCCCGCAAGTCATTGGCATCCCGCTGGGCATCGGCGGCGGCCGGATCAGAGCGGTCCGGGCCGCCGGCACCGGACCCGAGCAAGGCAGCCAGCACAGCCACAGACGCGGCAACGGCCTCCACCGCCACCCCGCTGTCCCCGCTCCACGCCACCCTGCTTTTCATACCCCAAGTCTATGAAGGGGCACCGACAATCTTGATGCTGCTCCGACGGGACGCCGGCACTGACGCCCGGTCTGCCGTGACATCTTTTTGACCGGTGCCGTGGTCGCCGTGGTGCCCGCAACCGGGTCTGCTGCAGGCCTGTTCGGCAAGCGTGGAACTCGCCCTTCCCGTCCATCAGGGCTCAAGCCTGGGCAGCCGGCTGGGGTGCCTGCTGATTGCCTCTGCAATCACTGCACGGCTCCTGCGCTACATCGGAACCCGTGAAGTTGCGGACGGAGCCTGACGACGAGCCATGGGCCCGGCAGACCGCCGCCCACCGCCGCCCACTGCCGCTCACGGACACGTCCACAGACACGCCCTCAGCCCCGTCTCGGAACCGGGCCGGAGGCCTTCAGTGCACGGGAGATCCCGTGCGCTGCGGTCAGGAGCGCCGGGACGGTGAGGGGCACGGCGGCTTCCTGCCGCGGAACGATGGCATTGAGCGCGGCGGCGACGGTGTTGCCCGGGCCGAAGACGGGCACGGCGATGCCCGTCCACTCCGTTACGCCGATGCCCGGCAGGGCAACGTAGCCGCGATGCCTAATGTCGGCCAGGTGTTTCCGGATGAGTGCCGGGTCAGTAATGGTCTCCGCGGTCATCGCCGGCAGCGGGCGCGAAAGCACGTCGTCCTGGACGGCAGTCGGCGCGAAGGCCAGCAGCACCAGGCCGGACGAGGCGGCATGAATCGGCATCCTCTGGGCGATATGGGCGGCGTCCAGGCTGGATTGGGGCGAGGACAGCCGCTCCACGTAGAGCACGGTCCCGTGGTCCAGCACCGCCAGCGTGGTGTGCTGGTGCACGGCCGCCTGGACATCCTCCATGAAGGGCCATGCCAGCTCACGGAGATTCAGCGCACGCGATCCCCGTGCTGCCAGCTCCCACATCCGCATCCCCGAACGCAGGTTCCCGTCCGCCAGCCGCTCGATCAGGCCGTGCAGCACTAGATCGTCCACGAGCCGGTGGGTGGTGGTCAGGGGCAGGTCTGCGCGGCGGGCAAGGCCGGAGAGCGTCATGGTGGGGAGGTCGCGGTCGAACGCGCTCATGAGCCGCACAACGCGGCTGATGACCGATTCACCGGTGGGTGAGTTTGCCACGGACGCCTCCGGCCCTGCGCCTTAGCCGGCTTCCACGGTGGCCGCACGCTCCACACCCCGGACCGCGGAGAACTTCGCGATGTCGCGGCCCGCCCGGTAACCAAACACGAGGGCCGGCCCAATGTGCGAGCCGTAGCCCGGGTAGCCGCCGCCGAAGACGCTGACCGCTGCCGCACCGACGGCGATCAGGCCGGGAATGGCAGTCCCCTCGTCAGTGACCACCTCGGAGCGTTCGTTGACGCCAATCCCGGCGAAGGTGCCGAGGTCGCCCATCTGAATCTTGGCGGCATAGTACGGTCCCTTGCCCACCGGGGCCAGGTTCGGGTTCGGCTTGTGCTCCATGTCCCCGCGGAAGTGGTTGTAGAGCGTGGAACCCCGGCCAAAGTACGGGTCCTCGCCGCGCTCCGCCGCCGGGTTGAAGTCAGCCACCGTCGCCTTCAGACCCGCGGCGTCGATGCCGAGCTTGCCGGCCAGTTCCTCCAAGGTGGCGCCCTTGACCAGGTACCCGGTCTTGTAGAAGTACCCGCGCGGCATCGGCCAGGGCTTGGCGTAACCGATGCCGTATTTGTGCATCGTCTTCGCATCCCCGATCACGTACCCGAACGTCTTGTCCTGGCCCTTATTGTGCTCGATCATGGTGCCGCCGAAGTCGTGGTAACTCAGAGCTTCGTTCCCGAACCGCTTGCCGTGGCGGTCGACGGCGATCAGCCCCGGCAGTCCGATGGCGCGCAGGTGCGGGAAGAGGCGCTGCTTGCCGTTGAGGTATTTGAATACCGTGACCGGCGCCCAGGACCCGACGCTGAATACCGAATTGTCGATGTGGCCGCCGGCGCTGATCGCCAGGGTGGCGGCGTCACCGCCGTGGCCCACGGTCGGGGTGAAGTGGTCCTCGCCGTCGGCGTCGTGCGGGAAGTACTGCTGCCGCAGTTCCTTGTTGCCGGAGAAGCCGCCGGCGGCGAGGATGACGCCGAGCCGCGCCGTCACTGTGGCGGCATGCTCACCGCCGATGACCGCCCCGGTGATGGTTCCGTCGTCGTCGCGGGTCAGGGAGAGGGCCGGCGAAGACTTCCACAGGCGCACGCCCAGGTCATCGGCGCTCTTGACCATGCGGGTCATCAGTGCGTTGCCGTTGGAGCGCAGGACGGGTCGCTTGTAGCGGGCGGCGTCGGCCCAGGTGCGCAGCAGCTTCTTAGCCACATACACGAACGAACTGACCGACTGGTTCACGTGGAAGAACTCGTTGATATCCGGGCCGACCTGCGGCATGTAGCCGAACACGGTGTAGGAACTCATGTACGGCTGCATGAGGAGTCGCTTGTCCCCCAGCACGCGCGCGTCAACATCCTGCGGCAGAATGGCCCGGCCCGAGAGCTTTGCGCCCGGCAGGTCCATCTTGTAGTCCGGCGACTTCTCCGGGTAGGTGAACTTCACCTCGGTCTCGTTCTCGAAGAAGGAGATGGCTTCCGGCACGGTGTCCAGGAAGTCACGGACGCCAGCCTCGTTGAACGTCTCCGGGGCCAGGTTCCTCAGGTAGGTCTCGGCTTCCTCCCGGGTGTCCCCCTGCTCCACGCCCTGCTTGTTGCCGGGGACCCACGCCCAACCGGCGGAGATCGCCGTCGTGCCGCCGAAGTACTGTTCCTTCTCGGCCACGATCACGTTCAGTCCTTGCGAGGCGGCTTTCAACGCTGCGGCCATTCCGGCCACACCGGAGCCAATGACGAGGACATCACAGAGGACGGGTTTGCTCATGGTTTTGCTCCGTTCAGTCGGCCGCACGCTTCGCTGCGGCAGCCGGGTTGGAATGCTAGACCCCCAGTAGAGCCGGTGACGCGGATCACCGCGAGGACGATTACCATTGAGCGGGAATCCTGAGGAGGTTCAATGGCGAATTCCGCATCGGGCGAGTCGATCATCGGACGCTTTGTGAAGATCGTAAGCGCGTTCGACGACGGCCACACCTCCATGAGCGTCGCGGAACTGGGGCGCCGGACCGGGCTTCCGGTGACGACGACCTACCGGCTGGTCAACGATCTGCTGCTCGAACGGCTCCTCGAACGCGAGCCCGGCGGTGACATCCACATCGGGACCCGGATGTGGGAGCTCGTCTCCCGCGGATCCAAGATGCTGGGGCTGCGGGAGGCCGCCCTGCCGTTCATGGAGGACGTCCAGGCAGTGGTGCAGCACTCCACCACCCTGGGAATCCTTGATTCGGATGAGGTTCTGTACATCGAGCGGCTGGGCTCCGACAAGACAATCGTGGACATCACCAAGATCGCCGGCCGCCTCCCCGTCCACGCGACGTCGTCCGGGCTGGTCCTCCTTGCCCACTCCTCCGCCGCCTACCAGGACACCATCCTGGCCCGCCCGCTGACAAAGTACACCGAAACCACCCTGACCGATCCCGCCCTGCTGCGCCGCCACCTGGCCGAGATCAGGCAGCGCGGCTTCGCGGCCATGCCCGGCGTGATCGTGCCCGAGTCCAGCGGCATCGCCGTCCCCGTCTTCGGCCCCGAGAACACCATCCGCGCCGCCCTCAGCGTGGTGGTGCCGCGCAACGAGGAGAACGCAGCCGCCCGCGTCCCCGTGCTGATGGCTGCCGCGCGGGGCATCTCACGGGCCCTAGGCTGGCGCGGCGAGCTCAAGGGCACCCTCCGCCAAAGTCACTGAACCACGGTTTTCCGGTCAGACTTTTGCCGTTCATCGGCAATCGTGTGGTTGCCGTCACAACTCCCCTGCCACTCTGGCTTAGACGCAGCGAAGATGCTGCAGGAGTACGAGGAGCAGCACATGAACCCCACACAGAGCCGCGTGGCCGGGAAGACCGCCGTCGTCACCGGCGGCCGCGGAGATTTGGGCAGCGCCACCGCCGCCCTGCTCGCCGAGCACGGCGCGAAGGTCGCCAGCTTGGACGTTGCGGGCATTCCGTCCGCCGCCACCCACGAAAACATCAGCCAGTACGACGTCGACGTCACCAGCGAGGACAGCGTCGCTGACGCGATCCGCCGGGTGACGGACGAACTTGGCGCCCCGGACATCCTGGTCAACGCGGCCGGCATCATCGGCCCGGCCGGCGCCTCGCACACCGCATCACTGACGGACTTCGACACGATCTTCAACGTCAACGTCAAGGGCGTCTGGCTGATGACCAAGCACGTGGTCCCCGGCATGATCGAGAAGGGCGCCGGCAGCATCATCAACTTCTCGTCCATCCACGGCATCACGGGCGGCCGGAACGTGCCGCTCTACCACGCCACCAAAGGCGCCGTCCGGCTGCTGAGCAAATCCGACGCGGCGGCCTACGGAAGCCACGGCATCCGGGTCAATTCCATCCACCCCGGGTCCATGAACACCCGCATGAGCCGCCGCTCCGCCGAGCAGTCCGACATCGGCCCGGAGGCATATTACAAGCAGCTCGTCGGCTCAAACCCGCTCCCGCGGCAAGGCGAACCCGACGAGATCGCCTACGGCGTGCTCTACCTGGCCTCGGACGAATCGCGGTTCACCACCGGTTCCGAGCTCGTGATCGACGGCGGCTACACCGCCGTCTGACGGCCGCATACTCTTCCCTTCCTGAAAGGCAACACCCATGAAATTCGTCCATGGAACCGCGTCAGACCGCTACGACGTCGTCGTCGTCGGCTCCGGCGCCGGTGCCCTTACCGCGGCGGCCACCGCCGCCCGTGCCGGCAAGTCCGTCGTCGTGCTGGAAAAGAGCGCCCTGCTGGGCGGCACCTCGGCCGTCTCCGGCGGCATGCTCTGGGTGGCCGACAACCACCACGCCCGCGAAGCCGGCATCACCGATTCCAAGGAAGCTGCCGCCAGATATGTGCGGGCCGTGGCCCGCGGCCGCGGACGGGAGGAACTCCTGGACGCCGCCTTGGACTACGGGGACCAGATGCTCCGCTTCGTGGAAGCGGAATGCGGCGTCCGCTTCATTTTCCTGAACAACTTCCCGGACTACCGCCAGGACCTGCCCGGCGCTGTCGAGGGGGGCCGCACCGTGGAGCCGGAACTCTTCAACAGCAAGGAAGCCCTGGGCGCGCTCACCCCGCACGTCCGCACCGACGGCCGCGCCCCGTTCACCATGCAGGAGTACGAAAACTGGGGCGCCTTCACCAAGTTTCCCTGGGACGAACTGAACCGGCGCCAGGCCGACGGTTTCGTGGCCAAGGGGCAGGCCCTCGTATCCATGCTCCTTGCGAGCCTGGTCCGCGACGGCGTGGCCCTCGTCACCGAGGCCCGCGGACACCGCCTACTCACCGACGGCGGCCGGGTGACCGGCGTCGAACTCGAAACCGGCGACGTCTTCCAGGCGAACGACGGCGTGGTGCTGGCCACCGGCGGCTTCGAATGGGACAAGGCACTGGCCGACTCGATGCTCGCCTCGCGGCTCTACACGATGTGCTCTCCGCCCTCGAACACCGGCGACGGCTTGCGGATGGCGCAGCGGATCGGCGGCCAGACCCGCGGCACCAGGGAAGCCTGGTGGGCCCCGATGTCGGTCACCGGCGACACCCGGGACGGGCAGCCAATCGGCACCCTGCTCCGCTTCGAGCGCCAGGGCCCCGGATCCTTGATGGTCAACCGCCACGGCCGCCGCTTCGCCAACGAATCCCAGAACTACAACGACCTGGCCCGGAGCCTGCAGTCCTGGGACTCCCCCCGGAACCAGACCCTCAACACCCCGGCACACGTGATCGTCGACCACGCCTACATGGAGCGTTACGGCATCCTGGCGCACCGGGCCGGTCAGCCAGTCCCCGACTACCTGATCGAAGCGTCGACGCTGGCGGAGCTCGCGGCAAAGATCAAGGTTCCCGCCGGAAATCTGACGGCGACAGTGGCGCGGTTCAACGAGTTCGCCGTCAAGGGCGAGGATCCCGACTTTGGCCGCGGCGAAAGCGCGTACGACAAATACTGGGGCGACGGCGACAACCCGTACCCGAACCCGTCCCTGGGTCCCCTCGAGACCGGACCGTTCTACGCCATGGAGGTAGTGAACGGCGCCTTCGGAACCAACGGCGGCGTCGCCACGGACGGCCGCGCCCGCGTCCTGGACGTGGACAACCGCCCCATCGAGGGTCTCTACGCCGCGGGCAACACGACCGAAAACGCCTACGCCGCCGGCTACCCCGGCGCCGGTGCCACCCTCGGCCCGATCATGACCATGGGCTACCTCGCCGGCCGCACCATTGCCGGCCAGGACCCCGGCTTCGCCCCGACGGCCCGCACCACGGCCACCGCTGACGCAATCTCTGAACTGGTGGAGGCCTGAGATGATCCGCCACACCGTCCTCTTCAAGTTCAAACCGGACTTCCCGCCCGCCGACAAGCAGGCCTGGATCACCGGACTCAACAAGATGACCGGGAATATCCCCGGCATGCTCAGCCTGACCCACGGCCCGGATGTGCTCAGCACAGAGCGCTCCTTCGACTACGCCATCGTGGCGGACTTCGAAAAGGTCGAGGACATCGCGGTGTACAACACGCATCCGCTGCACGAACCGCTCAAGGCCTATTCATTCCCCAACAGCCAGCAAATCCTCTCGGTGGACTTCCACCTCGGGGATACCCAGCCGGCTGCCACTAAGACGCCGTCGTCTTAAAGGAGATCCCCATGCACACTGCACCCGCTCCACGCCTGGCCGCGCGAAAGACACCCAGGAAGGCAGCCCTGGCGTCCTTCCTGGGCAGCACCCTGGAGTACTACGACTTCTTCATCTACGGGACCGCCGCGGCGCTGGTGTTCCCGCACCTGTTCTTCCCCGCCGCCGACCCCGCCATCGGCCTGATCGGCGCCTTCGCCACCTTCGGCGTCGCGTACGTGGCGCGGCCGGTGGGCGGGCTCGTCATGGGCCACTTCGGCGACAAGCTGGGGCGTAAGAAGATCCTGTTGCTCACCCTGGGCATCATGGGCCTGGCCTCGCTCGGCATCGGCTTCCTGCCAAGCTACGAGCAGGTGGGCATCTGGGCCCCGATCCTGCTGGTGGCCGGGCGGCTCGCGCAGGGTTTCTCCGCCGGGGCTGAATCGGCGGGCGCGTCCACGCTCACGCTGGAACACTCCCCGGAGGGCAGGCGCGGCTTCTTCACCAGCTTTGTGATGACCGGCTACGCCTCCGGCATGGTGCTCGCCACCCTCGTCTTCATCCCGGTCACGTCCATGCCGCAGGAAGCCATGATGAGCTGGGGCTGGCGCATCCCGTTCTGGCTCTCCATCGTGGTCCTGGCCATCGCGTACTGGGTGCGGACCCACCTGGATGAGACCCCGGTCTTCGAGGAGGCCCAGGAACACCGGCAGGTCGCCCCGATGCCGGTCAAGGACGTGCTGAAGTTCCAAGGCCCCGATGTGCTCCGCGTGATGGGCATGTCCATCATGTCCGTCATGCAGACCATCTTCACCGTCTTCGGGCTGGCCTACGCTACCTCCACCGCCGGGTTTGACCGGGCCTCCATCCTGACCGTCAACGCCGTCGCCATCGGCTTGTCGATGTTCGCCATGCCGCTGGCCGCGAGGCTCTCGGACCGGATCGGCCGACGCCCGCTGCTGCTGACCGCCGCGATCGGCTGCTCGATCACGATCTTCCTGTACTTCCTGGCCCTGTCCTCAGGCAATATCCTGCTGGTGTTCCTGGCAGCTCTCCTCAACATGACGGTGCTGTACTCCGGCTTCAACGGCATCTGGCCCTCGTTCTTTGCCGAGCAGTTCGCCGCCCCGGTGCGCTACACGGGCATGGCGATGGGCAACCAGCTGGGCCTGGTCCTGGCCGGTTTCGCCCCGATGATCGCCGGCATGCTGCTCACCCCCGGCATCACCGGGTGGGTTCCCGTGGCAGTCTTCGCCACGGTCTGCATGGTCATCGCCGCCGTCTCCGTGTACTTCTCCCGCGAGACGTACAAGACCCCCATAGAGGACCTGGGCGGCCCCTACCTGGCCGGGACCGCCCGCCGCCGGGAAATGCTTGCCGGGGAGAATCCCGCCGCACAGCAGGCCCCGCCGGCCCTGCAGCTTCCCTGAACCGCCGCCACCCGGCGCCACCGCCCGAAGGAGAACCCCATGTCCAGCCGTCACAGCGCGTTCCCGCACCACTGGCCAATCCACGTGGCCGGGACCCGGATCCTGGGACCACAGGGGTCCGGCATGCACGGATCCGCAGGGTGCCTGGTCCCCGCCGCAGGCACCGGGGAACCGGCAACGCCTCGGACCTCCGCCGGTGAACTGACTGCCTCGCCGTGGCTCGGCCTGCACTATGACACGGAAGACATGTAGAGCAGCCTGCGGCTCCGCACTGCCCGACGGCGCCTGCCGCCCCGATCCGTTCGGGTGCCGCAGGCGCCGTTTCAGCAGCCGGTCAGGTGACGCTTCGGCCGCTCCTGCCGGTAGAGGTACCGGCAGGCTTCGCGGAAGCCTGCTTGTGCGTACAGGTCCCGGGCACCGGCGTTGGACGCCATCACCAACAGCCAGTAGCCCTCCAGCCCGCGGGGGTCGCCTTCGCGCAGCAGGGCCCGGACAATCCGGCCGCCATAGCCGCGCCGCCGCGCGTCCGGGCGCGTCGCCATGCAGTACAGGCCGCCCCAGCCCGGCCCGGCGGGCGCAGGGCCGGCCACGACGGGCACAGTCCCGGGCATGGCGAGCCGCGCGACGGCGGCCGGTACGCCGTCGTCGTCCCGCACCAGGGCGTAGACGGCCGGGCAACCTTCGAGGATGCCGCGGGCGACGGCGAGCTCTGCCGACCCGCCGCGGCCGTCGACGCTCCACCACAGGTCCAGCCAGTCGGCAGTGGGTTCAGGGGTGATTTCCACGGCCGGGTCCGGGCCCGCAGAGCCGCCGGCAGGCTCCGCCCCGGACGGACGTACCAGGACCAGGGTTTCGGACTGCCGCGTGAACCCTTCGGCGTCGAGCACCGCATTCAGGGCCGCATAGCGCGGGCCGTCAAAACTCTGGAAGATCAGCGGGAGCCGCCGGTCCCGGTACCACAGCCGCGCCTCCCGGATCCTGGCGATCAACCGGTGCGGGTCCTCGCCGGGATCCCGCGTCCAGACCGAGTTCGCCCGCTGGGTCACGCCGGACGCGGCCCGCAGCACCCACCCGCCGGACTCCTCGCATTCGGCGGCAGGCCACGCGGCATCCATCAGCGCCTCCAGACCGCGAATCCCTGCGGGGTTCCCCGGCGCGATCTGTGCGGGCTTTGGTGCGGGGTTCGGGCTCTGATCCATCGAGGTTCTCCGTCCGGAACGAATGAAGGGGCAGCTGTGCGGAGTGTAGGCACCTGTGCAGAGAGTAGGCACTTGTGCAGACAGCAGGGGCTCCGCGGTTTCCCGGGGAGCCCCTGCTGTTGATGCTGATGCTAGACGGCTAGTTCTTCGCCTCGGGGGCCTTCGTGGCCTCGGGCTTGAAGTCCACGCCGGCTTCCTTGCGCTGCTGCGCCGTGATGGGAGCGGGCGCCTGGGTCAGCGGGTCGAAGCCGCCGCCGGACTTCGGGAATGCGATGACGTCGCGGATGGACTCCACACCGGCCAGCAGGGCCACAACGCGGTCCCAGCCGAAGGCGATGCCGCCGTGCGGAGGGGCGCCGAACTTGAAGCCCTCGAGCAGGAAGCCGAACTTGGTCTGGGCGTCCTGCTTATCCAGTCCCATGAGTTCGAAGACCCGTTCCTGGACATCGCGCTCGTGGATACGGATCGAGCCGCCGCCGATTTCGTTGCCGTTGCAGACGATGTCGTAGGCGTAGGACAGTGCCGACTCGGGATCCTGGTCGAAGGTGTCCATGAACTCCGGCTTGGGCGAGGTGAACGCGTGGTGCACGGCGGTCCATTTGCCGGCTCCGACGGCGACGTCACCGGACGCGACAGCGGCGGCGGCGGGCTCGAACATCGGCGCGTCCACGACCCAGCAGAAGGCCCAGTCGGAGGGGTTGATCAGGCCGGTCCGGTGACCGATCTCCACGCGGGCCGCGCCCAGGAGGGCACGGGACGGGGTCTTCTCGCCGGCGGCGAAGAAGATGCAGTCACCGGGCTTGGCGCCAACGGCGTCGGCGAGGCCCGCACGCTCGGTGTCAGTGAGGTTCTTGGCCACGGGACCGGCGAGTTCGCCGTCTTCCTTGTACAGGACGTACGCCAGGCCCTTGGCGCCGCGCTGCTTGGCCCATTCCTGCCAGGCATCGAGGGCGCGGCGGGCCTGGGAGGCGCCGCCGGGCATGACGACGGCACCCACATAGGGCGCCTTGAAGACGCCGAAGTTGGTGTCCTTGAAGAATTCCGTCAGCTCGGTGAGCTCCTGGCCGAAGCGCAGGTCCGGCTTGTCCGAGCCATAGCGGGCCATGGCGTCGTGGTAGGTGATGCGCTGGATGGGCGTCGGGATCTCGACGTCGATCAGCTTCCACAGAGCTTTGACGATGTTCTCGCCGAGCTGGATGATGTCGTCCTGGTCCACGAAGCTGGCCTCGATGTCCAGCTGGGTGAATTCCGGCTGGCGGTCCGCGCGGAAGTCCTCATCGCGGTAGCAGCGGGCGATCTGGTAGTACTTTTCGAAGCCGCCCACCTGCAGGAGCTGCTTGAACAGCTGAGGGGACTGCGGCAGCGCGTACCAGGAGCCCGGCGCCAGGCGTGCGGGGACCACGAAGTCGCGGGCGCCTTCCGGCGTCGAGCGGGTCAGCGTGGGGGTTTCGATCTCCACGTAGCCGTCCTGGTGGAGGAGCTCGCGGGCCACGCGGTTGGCCTCCGACCGCAGGCGCAGGTTGCGGGCGGGGCCGGGGCGGCGCAGGTCCAGATAGCGGTGCTTCAGGCGGGCTTCCTCGCCGACCTCGACGTGCTCGTCGATCTGGAACGGCAGCGGATCGGAGGTGTTGAGGATGGTGACCTTCTCGGCCATGACCTCAATCTCACCGGTCGGAAGCGCCGGGTTCTCGTTGCCCTCGGGACGCTGGGACACGGTGCCGACGATCTGCAGCACGTACTCGTTGCGCAGGCCGTGGAAGACCTCTTCTTCGCGGACCACTACCTGGGCGACGCCGGACGCGTCGCGGAGGTCAACGAATGCGACACCACCGTGGTCACGACGCCGGCCGACCCAGCCGGCGAGGGTTACGGTTTGTCCAATGTGCTCGGAGCGAAGCGATCCGAGGTCATGTGTGCGCAGCACAGCACGCCTTTCTGAAGAAGACAGAGGGAAAATCAAAAGCGATATTAAAGAATGACGCTCTATAGGATCGCTACTGGAACGATCCCGTTCGAGTTTACCCGTTGGAAAGGACCCTCCCGCCATGGCGAGCCGGCATCACGGAACCCAACCCGGCGACGGGCCCGGTGAGCAGCCTGTGGAGCGCCACGGGCAGCAACAGCTGCAGCGCCGGCTCGGCGTCGTCGATTCCACGGCGATCGGCCTCGGTTCCATGCTGGGGGCCGGGGTGTTCGTGGTGTTCTCCCCCGCCGCCGCCCTGGCCGGCCCGCTCCTGACTTTGGCCGTGGCCGTCGCCGGCGTCATTGCCTACTGCAACGCCGTCGCCTCGGCGCAACTGGCGGCCAGATACCCCGCCAGCGGCGGCACCTACGTGTATGGTCGCCGGCAGCTTGGCGAATGGCCCGGGTTCATTGCGGGCTGGGGCTTCGTGACGGGCAAGACGGCGTCCTGCGCGGCAATGGCGCTCACGTTCGGGCACTACGTGGCACCGGCCTACGCCACACCGCTGGCGGTCGCCGCCGTCGTGGTCCTTACCGGAATCAACCTGCTCGGCATTACCCGGACCGCCTTCCTGACCAGGATCCTGCTGGCCATCGTGCTGGCCACGATTGTTTTCGTCGCGGTGGCGTCGCTGTTGGGTCCGCACCCGGACGGCGCCCCCGCGGTGTCCGCGGTCCCGGTCTACCCGACGCCGTCGGGCGTCGACTGGGGCGTCCTTCCGGCGGCGGGGCTGATGTTCTTCGCCTTCGCCGGCTACGCCCGCATCGCCACCCTCGGCGAAGAGGTCAAGGACCCCACCCGCACCATCCCGCGCGCCATCCTGGCAGCGCTGGCCGGGGCCTTCGTAATCTACCTCGGCCTGGCCGCACTGCTGCAGTGGCACCTTCCGCCGCAGCAGTTGGCGGAGTCAACGGCACCGCTGCTTGACGCGGTGGCCGTCTCACAGCTCAGCGCCGGAGTTCCCTTCGTCCAAGCCGGGGCGGCGGCCGCGTGTCTTGGCGCGTTGCTGGCCCTGATCACCGGGGTGGGCCGGACCACCCTGGCAATGGCCCGGGAACGTGACCTGCCGGCGCGGCTGGCCCGGGTGGGCGGCGCCCACACCGTCCCGTTCGTCGCAGAACTGGCGGTCGCCGCCGTCGTCATCGTCCTGCTGCTGAGCACGAACGTGATGACAGTCGTCGGGTTTTCCAGCTTCGGGGTGCTCATTTATTACGCCGTGACCAACGCCGCCGCCTTCACGCTGGGCCGCCGCCCGTGGCATGCGCCGCGCTGGCTCAACGTGCTGGGTTTCCTCGGCTGCCTCGTCCTGGCCGTGACCCTCCCGCCGGCCTCCATGCTGGTCATGGCGGCGGTGCTGGCCCTCGGGGTGGCCGGGCGGTTCCTGGTCCTGCGGTGGCGCAGGACTCCCCGGCAGCGCTAGGTAGCTTTAGTTCCCGCCGACGGCGGTCACGCGGACGTGCAGGTCCTCTTCGGCGGGCGTCCACGTGGCCGGGTCGGCGTCAACCTGCTCGCCCGAGCGGATGTCCTTGACCTGGTGCTTGCCGTCGTCGTCGGTGAACCAGACGAACGGGATGCCGCGGCGGTCCGCGAACTTGATCTGCTTGCCGAATTTCTCGGCCTTCGCGGCGACCTCCGTGGCGATGCCCCGGCTGCGCAGCTGCGCCGCGACGTCCTGCGCCGCGCCCCAGCTGTCGTCGTTGTTGAGGGTCACCAGGACGGCGGTCGGAACGGAGCGGGTGGCCTTGGCGAGGTCCTGGCTCAGGATCCGCGACACCAGGCGGGTCACGCCGATCGAGAGGCCGACGCCGGGGAACTTGCGGTTGCCCTTGGTGGCCAGGGCGTCGTAGCGTCCGCCGGAGCAGATCGAGCCCAGCTGCTCGTGCCCCACCAGGACGGTTTCCACCACGGTGCCCGTGTAGTAGTCGAGCCCGCGGGCGATGCTAAGGTCCGCGACCACGCGGCCCGGTGCGCGCTGGACGGCGGCCGCAATAACCTGTTCCAGCTCGTTCAGGCCCTCTTCGAGCAGCTCGTTGGTGACGCCCAGTGCCCGGACCTGGCCCACGAAGGACGTGTCCATGGTACGGATGCCCGCGAGTTTGAGGGCGGCCTGCGCCTGTTCGTCGGTGGCCCCGAGTTCCTCTTTGAGCAGCTCAGCCACTTTCGCGGGCCCGACCTTCTCAAGCTTGTCGATGCTGCGGAGAACGCCGGCCGTGTCGGTGAGCCCGATTCCGGTGTAAAAGCCTTCGGCCAGCTTGCGGTTGTTGATCCGGAGCAGGAAGTCGGGGATGGGCAGCGCGTTGAGCGCTTCGGCGATGACGAGCGCTATTTCGACGTCGTAGCGGAACGGCAGTTCGCCGTCGCCGACCACATCGATGTCCGCCTGGGTGAACTCGCGGGCCCGACCCTCCTGGGGACGCTCGCCGCGCCAGACCTTCTGGATCTGGTAGCGGCGGAACGGGAAGGCCAGGTAGCCGGCGTTCTCCACGACGTAGCGGGCGAAGGGCACAGTGAGGTCGAAGTGGAGGGCCAGGGCGTGCGGGTCGGACTTGGCCGCCGCGTCGCCTTCATCGTCCTGGAGCCGGCTGAGGCCGTAGACCTCTTTGTCGATTTCACCCTTGCGCAGCAGCTGCCCCACCGTTTCCACGGCACGGGTCTCGATCGAGGAGAAGCCATGGAGCTCAAACGTCCGGCGCAGGGTGTCCAGCACATGGAGTTCCACCAGCCGCTCCTCGGGAAGCCACTCGGGGAATCCTGACAGGGAGGCTGTGCGTGCCATGGTGAAATTTTCTCCTCTAGTTGCTGCTGGTGCTGGTGCAGAATCCGGGCGCGGACGTCACGCGGCATTCTCTGTCGAAACGTAACGAAGATAGGCGGCAGACCGGCCAGTCGTGCATAAACTGTGTGCGGCAGTCAGTTTATGCGTTCGGCGCCCGCTTCTTCCAACGGAGGCGGCCCGGCGGGACTGCCGGCAGCTTGCAGCTGTGACCGCGACGGCGCCCACGGCCCGTCACGGTCACGCACCTTACAACCAGGAGGACCTTTGGCGGCCAGTTCACGCAACGCACGCGAGGCGAAGCGGCGCGTTCAGCAGATGGAGGCCAGGCGCGGCCTGCGCCGGGACCAGGACAAGCGCCGCAAGCGCGACAACGTTCTGGCCATCAGCGCCGGCACCGGTGCGATCGCCCTGGCCCTGGTCCTGCAGCTCACCGTCTTTTCGTCGAACCCCACCGAGGAAGAGTTCGCGGCCGCGCAGGCGGGACTGCAGAGCCCCTCGGCGTCCGCCACGCCGACGGCGGCCGCCACGAATGCGGACAACATCCCCAAACCGGACACTGCCGCGGGCAAAACCTTTACCGGCGAACTCGCGCTGAACCGCGGCACGCTAGGCGTTGAAATTGACGGCACGAAGGCCCCGCAGGCCGCGGCCGTCTTCAAGTCCCTCGCCGACCAGAACTTCTACAAGGGCCTCAGCTGCCACCGGCTGACCACGGGCGAGACCTTTGGTGTCCTGCAGTGCGGGTCCAAGACCGGCGACGGCAGCAGCGATCCTTCCTACACGTGGGGCCCGCTGGAGAACACCCCGGCTGACAACAAGTACCCGGCCGGAACCATCGCCGTGGCCCGGACCAGCGGCAACGCCAACGGCAACGGCACCCAGTTCTTCATCGTCTACAAGGACACCGTCATACCCGCGGACGCCGCCGGCGGCTACACGGTGGTGGGCAAGGTGACCTCCGGGCTCGACGTGGTCGGCGGGATTGCCGCCGCCGGTCTGAAGCCGGGCGATAACGCCACGGACGGCGCACCTGTGGAACCAGTCACGATAGACTCGTTCACACTGAAGTAACCAGATGCGGCCCTGAAGGCCGTAGTCCCGGTATTTCCCTCCAAGCGAAAGACTTCTAGCGGTGACAGACAGTCAGAAATCCGACGAAACAGTGGCAACAGCAGCTGCCAACGAAACCGAAGCCGAGGCAACCACTGCCGAGGGTGCAGGCGCTGCCGTAGACGCGGCACCGGAAGCGGCAGCCGAGGCATCGACCGCAGAGGCAGGCGAGAACGCCGAGGCCGCCGATCCCGCCGTGGCCGCTCCGGCGGACCCGGCAGTCGAAACGGCAGCCGAGCCTGTTGCCAAGGCTCCTGCTCCTGCTCCCGCCCCGTCAGCGGCGGCGGCGGCGGCGCGGCCCGCGCCGAGCCCGGCAGCCTTCGCTGCCCGGCCCAAAGCCAAGCCCTCCGCAGCCGCACCGGCTCCCGCACCCGCGGCAGTCTCCTCCGCAGCCTCGCTGGCCGAGGCGGCCCGCTGGGGCCGCGTTGAAGGGGACGGCCACGTCTTCCTGACCGTTGACGGCACGGAATACCCCGTCGGCCAGTACCCCGGAGTGAGCGCCGACGAGGCACTGGGCTACTTCGCCCGCAAATTCGAGGACATCGTGGCCCAGATTGTTCTGCTGGAACAGCGCGTGAGCTCCAAGGCGCCCACCACGGACATGCAGAAGACCGTCACGCACCTGCGCGAACAGCTTGCCGAGCGGAACATGGTCGGCGACTACCTCTCCGCTGAGGCCCGGCTGGATGCCCTGGTGACGCAGATCGGCGAGCTCGAGAAGGCCGAGAAAGCAGAACACGACGCCGTCCGCGCCGCCGAACTTGCCGCCCGCGAGGCCATCGTGGCCGAGGCCGAGGAAATCGCCGGCCACGATCCTGCGCAGATCCAGTGGAAGACCTCCAGCGCACGGATGAACGAATTGTTCGAGAGCTGGAAGATCGCCCAGAAGAGCGGCGTCCGTCTCGGCCGCAGCAACGAAGACGCGCTGTGGAAGCGGTTCCGTGCCGCCCGGACAGTCTTCGACCGCCACCGCCGCGCCTATTTCTCCCAACTGGACAGCAACAACTCGGCTGCCAAGGCCGTCAAGGAGAAGCTGATCACCGAGGCCGAGGCACTCTCCTCCTCGACCGACTGGGGCTTTGCCGCCGGCGAGTACCGCCGCTTGATGGACGAATGGAAGGCCTCGCCCCGCGCCAGCCGCAAGGACGACGACGCCCTGTGGGCCCGCTTCCGCGCCGCCCAGGATGTCTTCTTCACCAACCGGCAGGCCGCCAACGACGAGATCGACCAGGAATACGGTGCGAACCTCGTGGTGAAGGAAGCGCTCCTGGTGGAGGCCAACGCGCTCCTGCCCATCAAGGACCTCAACGCTGCCAAGAAAGCGCTGCAGTCCATCCGTGACCGCTGGGAAGAAGCCGGCAAGGTTCCGCGCGCCGACATGGGCCGCATCGAAGCCGGCCTGCGGAAGGTGGAGGACGCCGTCCGCCAGGCCGAGGACGAGAACTGGAAGCGCTCCAACCCGGAGACGAAGGCGCGCACCAACAGCGCCCTGACCCAGCTCGAAGCCGCCATTGCCGGTCTCAAGGAAGACCTCGCCAAGGCGGAGAAGGCCGGCGACGAGCGCAAGATCAAGGCAGCCCAGGAGGCCCTCGAGGCGCGCCAGGCCTGGCTCGAGCAGCTCGAGCGCTCAGCGAGCGAACTCTCCTAAGCAGCCGGCACGCCGGGAAACCAGGTCCAGGCCCCGTTTCGGTTTATCCACATGACCGGAACGGGGCCTGTTCTGTGTCCGGGGAACCGGGAACGATGGCGGAATGGTACTCATGCCCCGCGCCCCTGCGGATCGTCCGGGTTTGCCGGTGCCGGGCCCGGGTCCGGGTCCGGGTCCGCGTCCGGGTCCGGGTCGGGAGCAGTGCGAGCTTTACTCCCCCGGCGCCCTGTTCTCCTGGCCGGAGCTGCAGGCCATGGCCGCCGACGGCGTGCTGACGCAGCTGTATCAGCGCGGGTACCTGCCGCCCGGCGTCCCGGCCAGTCCTCAGCTGCGCGCCCGCGCCGCGTCCCTGGCCGTGGCGCCGGCGATCCGACAGCGGGTGGTGGCGGGGCGGATGACCGCTGCGTGGATCTATGGCTGCGCCGACGAACCTGACCGCCTGGCCCTGCTGGTCGATGCCAACCGACGCATTTCCAGCCTGAGGTCCGTGCGCGGCTGTACCTTCCATGAAGTGCGGCTGGGGCCGTTCGACGTCGTGAGCCTGGGCGGTTTGATGGTGTCCAGCCCGTTGCGCACGGCTTTGGATGTGGCCCTGCACGTGGAGGCGGAGCGCGCTGTGCCGGCCCTGCGGGCGCTCCTGGCCAGCCCCGAGCTGGGAGTGCGGCTCCGGCTGCTCAGGCTGGCCGTCGAGGCCAGCCCGCGCGTCCCGCACAAGAACGCCGCCCTCGCGAAGCTCGCCGCCCTCGTGCCGGAGCCGGAGTAGCTGGCTAAAACGAGTTAGTTCCGGCGGCGGTTGCCGGTGGTGCGGTACACGTCGAAGACACCGTCGATCCGACGGACGGCACTGAGCACGTGGCTGAGGTACTTCGGGTCGCCCATCTCGAAGGCAAACTTGGAGATCGCCACCCGGTCCGTGGAGGTGTGGACGCTCGCCGCCAAAATGTTGACGTGGTTTTCCGAGAGCACACGGGTGACGTCGGAGAGCAGCGACTTGCGGTCCAGCGCCTCGACCTGGATCTCCACCAGGAACACGCTGGATTGGGTCGGTGCCCAGTCCACTTCCACGATCCTGTCCGGCTGGTCCATCAGGCCGCTGACGTTGGTGCAGTCGGTCCGGTGAACCGAGACTCCGGAGCCGCGCGTGACGAAGCCCAGGATCGGATCCGGCGGGACCGGCGTGCAGCACCGGGCCAGCTTCACCCAGACGTCGTCCACGCCGCGGACAACAACACCGGAGTCGGAGAAACGGGCCTTGCTGACCTGCGTGGGGATGGAGACCTCGGCAAGGTCATCGTCCGGGTGCTCGTTCCCGCCAAGGCTCTCCACGAGCCGCTCCATGACGGACTGCGCGGACGTGTGGCCGTCGCCCACGCCGGCGTAAAGCCCGGAGATGTCCGCGTACTTGAAGTCCTCCGCGATTGCCGCCAGGGCATCGTGGGTCATGAGCCGCTGCAGCGGAAGGTTCTGCTTGCGCATCGCCTTGGTCAGCAGGTCCTTGCCGCGGTCAATCGCTTCCTCGCGGCGTTCCTTGCTGAACCACTGCCGGATCTTGTTCCGGGCCCGGGCGCTCTTGACGAAGTGCTGCCAGTCCTGGCTGGGCCCGGCGCCCTCCGCCTTGGAGGTGAAGATCTCCACCCAGTCGCCATGGTTCAGTTCGCTGTTGAGCGGGACGAGCTTGCCGTTGACGCGTGCGCCAATGGTCCGGTGACCAACTTCGGTGTGCACGGCGTAGGCAAAGTCCACCGGGGTGGAGCCGGCAGGCAGGGCCATGACCTCACCCTTGGGGGTGAAGACAAACACCTCGCGGGCGTTGATCTCAAAGCGCAGGGAGTCGAGGAACTCGCCGGGGTCCGAGGTTTCCTGCTGCCAGTCCACGAGGGAGCGCAGCCAGCCCATGTCGCCGTCGCGCGGGCTGCCGGGGCCCGCGGCCGTCCGGTTCGGCTGGTCCTTGTACTTCCAGTGGGCGGCCACACCGTACTCGGCCCGCCGGTGCATCTCGTGGGTCCGGATCTGGATTTCCACGGGCTTGCCGCCCGGACCGATCACCGTAGTGTGCAGGGACTGGTACATGTTGAACTTCGGCATCGCAATGTAGTCCTTGAACCGCCCGGGGAGGGGGTTCCAGCGAGAGTGCATCGCGCCCAGGGCCGCGTAACAGTCCCGGACCGAATCGACCAGCACACGCACGCCCATGAGGTCGTTGATGTCGTCGAAGTCCTTATCGCGGACGATCATCTTCTGGTAGATCGAGTAGTAGTGCTTGGGCCGTCCGGTGATCGTTGCCTTGATCTTTGCCGCGCGGAGGTCCTCGGTGATCTGGTTGCGGATGACGGCCAGGTTCTTCTCGCGCTCCGGGGTCCGGTCCCCCACCATGCGCACGATTTCCTCGTACACCTTGGGGTAGAGGGCGGCGAAGGAGAGATCCTCCAGTTCCCATTTGATGGTGTTCATGCCGAGCCGGTGGGCCAGCGGGGCGAAGATTTCCAGGGTTTCGCGGGCCTTGCGTGCCGAAGACTCGGCCGAGACGAAGCGCCACGTACGGGCATTGTGGAGCCGGTCGGCGAGTTTGATCATCAGGACGCGGATGTCCTTGGCCATCGCGACGACCATCTTGCGGACGGTCTCGGACTGGGCCGCCTCACCGAAACTGACCTTGTCCAGCTTGGTCACGCCGTCCACCAGCATGGCCACTTCCGGGCCGAACTCGGCCTTGAGGTCGGCCAGCGTGTAGGACGTGTCCTCAACGGTGTCGTGCAGCAGGGCTGCGGCCAGCGTCGTGCCGCTGAGGCCGAGCTCGGCGAGGATGGTGGCCACCGCCACCGGGTGCGTAATGTACGGGTCCCCGCTCTTGCGCTTCTGGCCACGGTGGCAGCGCTCAGCCACCACGAAGGCGCGCTGGATCAGGTCGAAGTCTTCTTTGGGGTTGTTGGCCCGGACGGTGCGCAGCAACGGCTCCAGGATCGGAGAGTAGGCGGGGGCTCCGCGGCCCGTCAGTCGGGCAAGGCGTGACCTCGTGCGTTCACGCCGTCCGGGGAACGTGGGCCGGGCGCCCGAATTATCGACCGGCACGGGAACATCAGGACGTCCGGGAGCCACAAGGCCAGTTTGAGAACTCTGGCCTTGGCCCTTGCCCGCAGGTGCCTCCGGCACCGGCGTCGAACGTTCTTCCAATGGAACACCTCTCGCGACCGGTTAATTATTCAAGTGTATTCCCGCAGCAGGATACTTCGATAACCGGCCCGGATACGGCGGCGGGCCGGAGGTCGTCCCCAAGGACGTTCTCCGGCCCGCCGGTGGTGCACTTGAGCCTCCGCCTAGGCGGTGGCGGCGGATTCCTGCGTGGCGGTCTTGGCGGCCGCTTCCGCGCGCCGCTGTTCCACCCGCTTGGCCTGCTTGACCAGTTCAGGTTCGCCCTGCCGCAACGCGGCGTACAGCGGCGCCGCGATGAAGATCGTGGCGGCGGTGCCGACCAGGATGCCCACGAACAGCGCCAGGGACAGGTCCCGCAGGGTCCCGGCGCCCAGCAGACCGGCGCCGATGAAGAGGATGGCGGCGACCGGAAGGATGGCTACCACCATGGTGTTGATGGAGCGGACCAGGGTCTGGTTGATGGCCAGGTTGACCTCTTCGGCGAAGGTCCTCCGGGTGGAGGCCTGCATGTCCGAGGTGTTCTCCCGAATCTTGTCGAACACCACCACGGTGTCGTACAGCGAGTAGCTGAGAACGGTCAGGAAGCCGATGATGGCCGACGGCGTCACCTCGAAGTCGCTGAGCGCGTAGACGCCGGCGGTCACGAACAACGTGACAGCCATGCCGGCTAGTGCCGAGAGCGACATCTTCCAGGTCCGGAAGTAGAGCGCCATCAGGACGGCGGCGAGGCCGACGAAGATCGCCAGGCCCATGAGGGCCTGCTTGGTGACGTCGGCGCCCCAGGTGGGGCCGACGAAGGTCGACGTCACCTCGTTGTCTGTCACGCCGTAGGCCTTGGTCAGGCCTTCCTTGATCTGCAGCGTCTCGTCATCGGACAGCTTGTCCGTCTGGATGCGCATGGTGTTGCCGGCGACGTTGGCCACGCGTGGCACGGACCCCGACACGACGTCCTTGACGGCTTTCTCGCCGCGGGACGCATCCGTGTTCTGGACGTTGGACACCGTGAACTCGGAGCCGCCACGGAATTCGATGCCGAGGTTGAAGCCGCCCTTGGCAACCGGAATCAGGATGGACAGGGCGATGGCGACCCCGGCAATCAGGAACCAGATCTTCCGGTAGCCGACGAAGTCATACGAGCGTTTGCCCGTGTAGAGCTCATTGCCGAACGTTGAGAAGTTGACCATTTACTTGCCCTCCTTGGACGCGCTCTTGGAGGTACCGGCGAGCTGTGCCTGTTGTGCCTGTTCCTGCTTTTCGGCGAGGCGGCGTTCTGCGATAGTCATCCGGCGCTCGGCCTCTGCGGCTGCACCCGTGTTCTTCGCGCGCACCACCGCCACTGGCTTGTCTTCCGGAGTACGGATCCGGCCGGCCCCGCGGTAGAGCGGCACAGCGCCCAGGCGCTTTGGATCCAGACCCGAGAACCTGTGGCCCTCGCCGAAGAACTTGGTCCGGGCCAGAAGCTGCAGGGTGGGGTGCGTGAACATGAAGACGACGATGAGGTCGGCGATCGCGGTGAGACCCAGGGTGAAGGCGAAGCCGCGGACGTTGCCCACGGCCACGAAGAACAGCACCACGGCAGCGAGGAGGTTCACGGCCTTTGACGCGAGGATGGTGCGTTTGGCCCGCTTCCAGCCGTTCTCCACTGCCGAGACCAGGCCGCGGCCTTCGCGGAGCTCATCTCGGATGCGTTCGAAGTAGACGATGAACGAGTCGGCCGTTTGGCCGATGGCCACGATCAGACCGGCGACGCCGGCGAGCGAAAGCCGGTAGTTTTCGGTCCAGCCCAGGATGGCGATGGCCAGGAATGTGAGCACACCGGCGATCACGAGGGACGCCAGCGTCACGAAGCCCAGGGCCCGGTACTGGAACAGCGAGTAGACGGCGACCAGGAGGAGCCCGATAAGGCCGGCGAGCATGCCCATGCGGAGCTGCTCCCCGCCAAGGGTTGCGGAGATCTGCTGTTCGCTTTGGATTTCGAAGCTGATCGGCAGGGCGCCGAAACGGAGCTGGTCGGAGAGGGCCTTCGCGGAATCCTCCGTGAAGCCGCCGGTGATCTGCGGGCGGCCATCGGTGATGACAGCCAGGGAACGCGGGGCGGAGATGACCTGGTCGTCCAGGACGATGGCGAACTGGGACTTCGGATCCGAGCCCGACTCACCGCCGCCGGCGGCATAGAACTGGTACAGGCGCTGGGTGACGTCCTTGAACTTGGCGGTACCCTCATCATCGAACTGGATGTTGACGGCCCATTCGTTGGTCACGGCACCCTGGGCGCCGCGCTGCAGCTGGAACGAGGAGGACTTGATGTTCGAGCCCTTGACTTCCACCGGACCGAGGATGTACTTGATCGCCGGCGACTTCGCCGAGGCCGGCTGGCAGGTCACCAGCGGCTTCGTCGGGTCGGAGCGCTGCTGCTTGTCCTGCGAGGGGTTGTCACAGTCGAGCGCCTCGAACTGCTTGTAGATCTCGGGGGTAACCCAGTTCTCGTCGCTGCTGTTGGCAGGCGCGGCCGTCGGCTTGGGCAGCTGCGCGTCCGGGGTCCGGGATGCCTCGGGGACCGCTGCGCCGGGGCCAGCCTGGATAACGGGGCGGAAGTTCATGTCGGCGGAAGCCTGGATCAGGGCGCGGGTTTCCTTGGCAGGAGTTCCCGGGAGGCTGACCACGACGTTGCGGCCGGACTGCGTGCTGATTTCCGCTTCCGCGACGCCCGAGCCGTCCACGCGCTGACGGATGATCGCCACGGCCTGGTTGAGCTGATCTTCGGTAATGCCCGAACCGCCCTCAACCTTGGGCGCCAGGATCATCTGGGTGCCGCCTTCAAGGTCCAGGGCGAGCTTGGGAGCCCAGCTGGCCTGGCCGGCAATCGTGCCGCCCGCCAGGACGGCCGTCATGGCGGCGATGATTACGCCGAGCCAGACCAGCATCCTGATGGCTGAGTTTTTGGGGCCAGTTCGTGCCATTGTCGATCTTTCTATTATTTACGGCGGATCCGCCGGCGCGGGCACTTGGCCCCCGACGACGGATGCCCGCAACCGTTGCTTCGCGGGATAGCTCAGGTAGGCAGACTAGCTGTCTTTCTTACCTTCGTCGTTGAGGCGGCGCAGGGTTTCCTCGGGAGTTTCGATGCCGGCCGGCTCGTTGAAAGGGGCAGCGTTTTCCGGCGTCTCAGCGTCCGGCTTGTCAAGGGTCAGCGAGGATGCGTCGTCCGGAACAACCGTCGGCTCTTCGGCTGCAACAACCGGCTCCACAATCTTGGTGACGGACTGGCGGTGCACGGTGGCGGTGTTGCCCGGGGAGAGTTCCAGCGTGACCTTGTTCTCCGCTTCATTGATGTCGACGATCCGGCCGAACAGTCCGAAGCTCGTCATGACCTCGACACCGGGGCCGAACTTCGACTGGAGCTCCGCCTGCTGCTGCTGCGTCTTCTTGTTGCGGCGGAACATCATAAAGACGAACACGCCGAGCATGACGAACAGGAGAATTGTCATTGGATCCAAGGGGAAAGTTCCGTTCTGTACTTGCATAGCTGTTTTTCAGCAACGTCCGTTTGCTCCGGGCGGCGCGGCAGAGGCCTGCACAGCAAGCTGGCAGAGAGACCATCCCCCAACCGCCGGCGGCTACCTGCTCTCCGCCCACGGAAACAAAACCCGAACGTGCCGAGCGTCATACCAGTCTAAAGGGAAAAGCTGGAGGAAGGGTGTTAGCGGCTATTTCGGATCCGCTCCGGAGCTGTTTCCTCAGCGATGTCGGCGCCGGGCTCCCCCTGCGCGCCGTCGTCCGGCTCGTCAGTCTGGAACAATTCCAGCGGGTCCTGTCCGAAGACGCCGGCGGGAACGGCGAAGCCCAAGTGGGTCCATGCCGGCGCCAGGGCAATGCGGCCCCGCGGGGTCCGGCCCAGCAGCCCCTCGCGAACGAGGTAGGGCTCGGCGACCGTTTCCACGGTCTCGGTTTCCTCGCCGACGGCGATCGCGAGGGTGGACAGGCCCACGGGCCCGCCGCCGAACTTAGTAATGAGGGCTTCCAGGACAGCACGGTCCAACCGGTCCAGGCCACGCTTGTCCACCTCGTACATGTCCAGGGCCGCGGACGCCGCCCGGGCATCGATTTGTTCGATGCCGTGCACGAGCGCCCAGTCCCGGACCCGCCGCAGGAGCCGGTTGGCGATGCGCGGCGTGCCCCGGGACCGTCCGGCGATCTCGCTGAATCCTGCCGAGTTGACCTTCAAATCCAGCAGCCCGGCCGAACGGCGCAGGACGAGTTCCAGCTCCTCAACGGAGTAGAACTCGAGGTGGCCGGTGAATCCGAAGCGGTCACGCAGCGGCCCGGGAAGCAGGCCGGCCCGCGTGGTGGCTCCGACCAGGGTGAAAGGCGGCAGCTCCAGCGGGATCGCGGTGGCGCCGGCGCCCTTGCCGACGACGATGTCGACGCGGAAGTCCTCCATGGCCATGTACAGCATTTCCTCTGCCGGCCGGGACATGCGGTGGATTTCGTCCAGGAACAGGACTTCGCCCTCGGAGAGCGAGGACAGGATGGCCGCGAGGTCGCCGGCGTGCTGGATGGCCGGCCCGCTGCTGATCCGCAGCGGTACGTTCATTTCGGCGGCGATGATCATGGACAGCGTCGTCTTGCCCAGGCCGGGCGGACCCGAGAGCAACACGTGGTCCGCGCTGCGGCCGCGCATGCGCGAGGCTTCCAGGACGAGGGACAACTGCTTCCGGACGCGGTGCTGGCCGACGAAGTCGTGGAGGTTCTTGGGCCGCAGGGCGGCTTCGATGGCGCGCTCTTCCGGCTCCTCTCCCCCGGTGACAATCGACGGCTCAGCCACGCGCGCCTACCCGGTTCCCGGCGCGGGCGCCGTCCTGGCCCAGCCACCGCAGGGTTGCGCGGAGGATTTCCGCCACGTTGCCGTTAGCGGCCAGATCGGGGGAATCGGCGAGGGATTTGTCGATGCTGGCGGCGGCATCCTTTTCGGACCAGCCAAGGCTGGTCATCGCCGCGATGACCTGCGGCTTCCAGACGGACTCGGCGGACACCGACGGGACCGACGCACCCGCGGTGCCGTGCGGTACGAGCTTGCCGGCGAGTTCCAGCACAATCCGGCCGGCCACCTTGGGTCCGATGCCCGGGACCTTCGTGAAGGCCTTGCCGTCGCCGGAGTGGGCGGCCACCCGGATGGCTTCGGGTTCGTGGACGGCCAGCACAGCCAAGGCGAGGCGGGGTCCGACGCCGCTGACGCTGAGTAGGACATCGAACACTTCCCGCTCATCGTCGCTCGCGAAGCCGAAGAGCGTCAGCGAGTCCTCGCGCACGATCAGGGACGTGAACAGCTTGCCTTCGTCCCCCACCCGGAGGCTGCTGAGGGTCTGCGGCGTGGCGTTGACGCTCATGCCGGCCCCGTTGAGGTCGATCACGGCGGAGGACAGGCCAACATGCGCTACGGTTCCGCGAAGAAAACTGATCAAAGCCGGGCTCCTGGGGTTACAGCGAAACCGGGCAAAAAAAGAAGGGCGACCCGGTTATCCGAACATATCTACGAATAGCGTAGCAAGCGGCGCGGACATTCAGCGCGCACGGCGCGCTTTTGCCTCGGCGTCGGCCCATGCACGCTGGGCCGGGGTGAGGGACTGGCTGCCCGGCCCCGTGGTCACTGCATCCTTGGTGGAAGTGCCGTTCCCGGCACGCCAGGCGTGGGTGATGGCCAGGGCGAGGGCGTCGGCGGCGTCGGCCGGGCGCGGCGGCGCATCCAGCCGGAGGATCTTGGTCACCAGCTTGGTGACGGCGTCCTTGTTGGAGGTACCGCTTCCCGTGACGGCGGCCTTGACTTCCGACGGCGTGTGCAGCGCCACCGGGATGCCGCGGCGCGCGGCGGCCGCGATGACCACGCCGGAGGCCTGGGCCACCCCCATGACGGTGCTGACGTTGAGCTGGGAGAAGACCCGCTCAACGGCGAGGACGTGCGGTTCGTACGTGTCCAGCCACTCGTCGATCGAGGTCGCGATGACGAGCAGCCGCTGGTCCAGGCTCTCCTCGGGCGAGGTTCCCACGACGCCGAACGCCACCATCGTGGCGCGCCGGTTCTTTTCGACATCAACCACACCGATCCCGCAGCGGGTTAGGCCCGGGTCAACGCCCAAGACGCGCAGCGTCACGCCGGGGCCGTCAAGACCGGGCCTCAACATCACGGCGACGTGACAGGGTCACTCGGCTTCCAGTGCGGCCTGCACTTCGTCGCTGAGGTCGGCGTTGCTGTAGACGTTCTGGACGTCGTCGAGTTCCTCCAGGGCATCGACGAGCTTCATGAACTTCTTGGCGGCGTCGAGGTCCAGCGGCACCTGCATCGAGGGCACAAACTCGGCCTCGTCGGTGTCGTATTCGATTCCCGCTTCCTTGAGTGCGTCACGGATGGCCTGCAGGTCGGTGGGCTCGGAGTGGATCTCGAAGCTGTCGCCGTTGTCCTTGACTTCCTCGGCACCGGCGTCGAGGACCGCCATCAGGACGTCGTCCTCGCTCAGGCCGTTCTTCGGCAGCGAGACGACGCCCTTGCGGCTGAAGAGGTAGCTGACCGAACCGGGGTCGGCGATCGTGCCGCCGTTGCGGGAGATGGCGAGGCGGACCTCGGAGGCGGCGCGGTTCTTGTTGTCCGTGAGGCACTCGATCAGCAGTGCGGAACCCTGCGGGCCGCGGCACTCGTACATGATCTCGGTGTAGTCGACGACCTCGCCGGTGAGGCCGGCTCCGCGCTTGATGGCGCGGTCGATGTTGTCAGCAGGCACCGAGGTCTTCTTGGCCTTGGTGACAGCGAGTTCCAGGCTCGGGTTGCCGGCAAGGTCCGGGCCGCCCATGCGCGCGGCGACTTCGATGTTCTTGATCAGCTTGGCGAAGGACTTGGCCCGACGGCTATCGAGGATGGCCTTCTTGTGCTTGGTCGTCGCCCATTTGGAGTGGCCTGACATGCTTTACGCTTCTCCTCTGATCATTCGAATAAACAGTTCGTGCACGCGTTTTTCCCCTGTCACTTCCGGGTGGAAGGAGGTCGCCAGCAGCTGGCCGGAACGCACAGCAACAATTCTAGCCGTCCCGTCCAACGACTCGGGGTGGCCGGCTTTGGAGGGTTCCACCTGGGCCAGGACTTCGACGCCCTCGCCGACGCGCTCCACCCAGGGACCGCGGATGAAGACGGCGTGGACCGGAGCCACGGCGCCGGCGTCGGCGCTGAACTTCAGCCCTTTGAAGTCGAGGTCCGTCTCGAAGGACTCCCGCTGCCGGCCGAAGGCGTTGCGGCGGACGGTGATGTCGAGCCCGCCGAAGGTCTGCTGCGGGTTCCCGGCGAGATCCGTCGCGGGGTCCGCGATCTCGTCCGCGAGCAGGATCATGCCGGCGCAGGAGCCGTAGACGGGCAGGCCGGCCCGGATGCGCTCGCACAGCGGATCGCGGAGTCCGAAGATCCTGGAGAGCTTGTCGATCGTGGTCGACTCGCCGCCGGGGATGATGAGTCCGTCCAGGCCGTCAAGTTCGGCGGGGCGGCGGACCCCTACGCCCGAGGCGCCGGCGGCCTCAACGGCATGCAGGTGCTCCCGGAAATCGCCCTGAAGCGCCAGGACGCCGATCCGGAGCCCTGTTCCCGCGCGGGATTCAGGGGAAATAGAGGGGGTGGTCATCCCCACAGCATAATGTGCCGCGCTTGCCGGGGACGCATGCAACGGGCCCCGGCGTCCGGGTTCCATGCCTCTGCTGGGATATATTACAGAGCATGCTTTACTTCAGCGTTCCGCTCGGCAAGCTCGTCCGCCGGGTCTCCCGGCTCAGGGGCGGAGGCTCGGCCCTTCCCGGGCTTGTGGTCGAAAAAATCGATCCCGGCTTCATGCAACGGACACTGTCCACGCTGCCCCTGGGGGTCGCCGTCGTCAGTGGCACGAACGGGAAGACGACCACCACGAAGATGGTGGTGGAACTGCTGGAGAGCCAGGGACTGAAGGTCTTCACGAACCGCACCGGCAGCAATTTCACCCGCGGCGTGGCGGCGGCGCTCCTGGGCGAGGTGGACTGGCGCGGCCGGCTGGATGCCGACGTCGCGGTCCTGGAACTGGACGAGGCGCACGCGGTGCACTTCGTGAACAAGGTCCCGCCGCGCTACAGCCTCCTGCTCAATGTCCTCCGGGACCAGCTGGACCGCTTCGGCGAGATCGACAAGACCGCCGAGCTCCTCCAGCACATCGCCGCCAAAACTACCGGCACCGTTGTCCTGAACCGGGAAGACCCCCGCGTCGCCCGGATCGCGGCGACCCTGGACGGGCCGGAGGTGCTCTACTTCGGGCTGGACGATTCCCTCCTGAGCACCTTCCCCAACGACGACGACATGCGTGCGGCCCCGGGGAGCCCGGTCCCGGCCGCCCCCGCCCGGCCGGCCGCCGACGTCGTGCTGCGCCGCGTGGGCGTCGATGACGCCGATTTCGAGTACGACGGCGGGACGGTCACCACGGCGATGAAGCTGCGCGGCGTCTACAACATCTTCAACGCCGCCGCCGCGCTGACCCTGGCCCGGGCGATCTCAGGGGCCCGCGGCACGGGCACCGACCAGGCAGGACTGCTCACAGCGCTGTCCCAGGTGGCGCCGGCGTTCGGCCGCGGCGAGAGCCTTGTCGTCGATGGCCTGCCGCTGGAGCTGGTGCTGGTCAAGAACCCCAGCGGCTTCCGGCTCGGCCTGAAATCCTTCCCGGCCGCCGGGTACGCCACGATGATCGCCATCAACGACAACTACGCCGACGGCCGGGACATGTCCTGGCTGTGGGACGTCGAGTTCGACACCCTCCGCGATGGCGGCGTGGACCAGCTCACGGGCTCCCGCGCCTACGACATGGCGCTGCGCCTGCAGTATGACGACGTCGCCATCGGCGCCGTCGACACGGAGATCGCGCCGGCGCTGGCCGCGTTCATCCGCGGCGCCCAGGGCAAGCCGAAACGGGTTTTCTGCACGTATACGGCCATGCTGGCCATCCGCCGCGAGCTGTCCAAGATCACCACAGTGGAGGTGGTCTCATGACCCCCCAGTCCCCGGAATCGCACGAGCTCTCCTTCGGGCACGAGCTCCCGCCCGAAGACTCCGCCGCCCCGAGCAAGGGAACCATCCGGGTCCTGCAGCTCTACCCGCGGGACATGAACATCTACGGCGACTGGGGCAACGCCCTGGTCCTGGCCCAGCGGCTGCGCTGGCACGGCTACACCCCGGAACTGCTCGAATACAACGTCGGCGACCCGTTCCCCGCGGACGTGGACCTCGTTGTGGGCGGCGGCGGGCAGGACAGCGGACAGCTCGTCATCCAGGATGACCTTCTCTCCCGCGAGTCCACGCTGAAGCAACTGGCCGAGGACGGCACCCCGATGCTCGTGATCTGCGGGCTCTACCAGCTCTTCGGGAAGTTCTTCAAGACCCGGCTGGGCTCCGTCATCCCCGGCATCGGCATCCTGGACGTGGAGACCCACGGCACCGACGAACGCCTGATCGGCAACGTCACCGTCTCCTCCCCCGAGTTCGGCAACATCCTCGGCTACGAGAACCACAGCGGCCAGACCACCCTGGGACCGGGCGTGCAGCCGCTCGGAACCACGGCCAAAGGCACCGGCAACAACAGCACCGACGGCCAGGAAGGCGCCCGCTACCGCAACATCGTGGCGAGCTACCTGCACGGCTCGCTGCTCCCCAAGAACCCGGCCCTGGCCGACTTCCTGATCCGGACCGCCGTCGAACGCAAGTACGGCAGCTTCACGCCGGGCACACCGGACGACTCCTACGCGGTACTGGCGCGTGAACACGCCGCACGCCGGCCACGCTGATTCCTTCGCAGGCGACGGCATGCTGATTGAGCGGGACACCCCCGAGCGGGAGGACGTCCGGCAGCTTCTGGCCGGGCACCTGGCCGACATGTACGCGACCTCCCCGCCGGAGAGCGTCCACGCCCTCGATCCCGCCGCCTTGGCCGGACCGGGTGTCAGCTTCTGGACGGCGCGGGAGGGCTCACGGCTTCTTGGCTGCGCGGCAATGAAGCACCTGGCTACCGGCGACGGCGAGATCAAGTCGATGCGCACCGCGGAACCGGCGCGCGGGCAGGGCGTCGCCGCGGCGCTGCTCCGCCATCTCCTGGCGGAGGCCCGGAGCAGCGGGTACCGTCGGCTGTTCCTGGAGACGGGCAGCCACGAGTTTTTCGCCCCCGCGCGGCGGCTGTATACCCGGCAGGCTTCGCGGAATGCCCGCCGTTCGCCGGCTACGAGCCCGATCCCCACAGCGTCTTCATGACCCTCGACCTCACCGCCGACGCCGAACAGCCGGCCGCCGCCGGGTAGCCCTCGGGCCGGTGCCGGTCTGGTTCGCGTAGCTCTCCACCGGCCCGGTCTGCTATCAACACTCCCGGACGAAAGCCAGGACGTCCCGGGGCACCCGTCTGCTGGATGCCGTCCGGACATGGCCCCACCGCTGATAGACGATGAGGGTGCAGTCCGGGATCAGACGCGCGGTCTCCTCGATGACGGACCGAGGGAAGAACGCGTCCCGGCCGCCGCAGAGCAGCAGGACAGGCGGCCGGATCAGCGGCAGAACAGACCGCGCGTCGAAGGCCAGCCCGGCCCGGGCCTCGGTCAGCACGTCCGCGGCGGGGCAGCCGGAACGGCCCATCACGCGCCTGCCGACGACGGGTCCTACCAGCGTCCGCAGCCAGTGCGTGCGCGGACCGCGGAAGAGGTACTCCGCCAGGGCAGTCCCCGCGCCGGCCGTATCGCCGCCGGTGACGGCCGCAGCAATCCGGTGGTCCACGTCCTTGCCCCACGTGCTGAGCTCGGCCCCCGTGACCACCAAGGCGATGTGCCGGAAGGACTCCGGGTGGAAGGCGGCCAGATCCTGCCCGATCATTCCGCCGAAGGATTCGGCCACCACCAGGTCCACCCGTCCACCGAACTCCACGGCAATCAGCCGCGCGTAGTCCTCAGCCATGTCGGCGACCGTGTGCGACGGCGGCATGTTGCGCCGGCGGGTGACGATCCAGACGGCGTAGCCGGCCTTGAGGTAGGCATCAAACTCCCGCCGGAACAGGGTTCCCAACAGCCCCCGGGGCACGGAGCTCCCCGGCCCGCCCTGGACGAACAGCAGGGACTTCGCGCCCCGGCCCCACGTCACGTATTCCATCCCGTTGCGGAACACCCCGTTCCGCGGTGATCTTTCGTCCCCGGCCAACCCCGCCATCACCATGCCGCCCTAAGGCGTTGCTCCCGGCTGCCGCAACAGTGCCGCGAACTCGGCCGGCCGGGTGGCGGGCCACCAGTGCCCGCCGTCCACCCTGGTGACTGTTACATCGTCCACCCACGCTTCGAGCCCCTCGACGACGCCCGGCGCCAGGAACGGGTCCTTCAGCGGCACCACGACCTGCACCGGAACGGTCACCCGGACCGGGGCGGCCGGTTTCCGCGGGCCGCGGAAATTGCTGCGGTACAGGGCCAGGCCCCGGACGGGATCATTGCCGACGTCGCGCTTGGCCGTCCTTTCGTAGCGCCGGGTCAAGAACAGCCGCCACGCGGCCTCCGGCAGGACCGGGACGAGGAACGCCCCGACATACCAGCTGCGCAGGAGCTGCCCTGCCAGCTCCGGCCAGGCCCGCGGGTTCCGGACGCGCCGCCGGATCCAGCGGGAGAAGTGCCCCAGGTCGGGGCCGGAAATGCTCGTGTAGCGGCTGATCCGGCCGGCCGCCCTGGGGTCCTGCACGGCTGCCCAGCCTTGGATCGACCCCCAGTCGTGCCCCACGAGATGGACCGCCTCGGCGCCCGACTCGGCCAGCACGGCGAAGACGTCGTCCACGAGCGCCGTCAGTGAATAGTCCCCGCCGGGGCCGTGAACGGCGGAGGCCCCGGCGTTGCGAGTGTCGTAGGCCACCACGTGATGCGTCGGTGCCAGCTCGCGGATGGCCGGGAGGAAGACCCGGTGGTCGTCCGGGTAGCCGTGAACCAGGAGCAGGGTGGGCACGTCCGGGCCCGGTTCCGGGCCAAACTCGAACACGGCCAGCTCAGCCGCGTCCGACGCGACGGTACGCCGCCGTTCGTTGAGCATCTCCATGCCGCCCAAGCTTAGGGCTTCCGGGAAAGAATAAGCTCGTGAGCGCCCGCCGCCGCGGCGCCCATCGACTCCACCACTGCCGTGGTGCGCCGGCGCGTGGCGGCGTCCGCCGCCGTGCCTGCGCAACGGCCCTGCGGCGCGTCGGCAGCCACCGAACACCAGCGGTAGGGTCCGCGGACTACCACCGACGGCGCCCAGGCCAGGTCCGAGGCAGCCCAGGCCCCCGCCGCGTCCTGGCTGAACTGCACCCGGACCAACAGGCCCTCGTTGTTAACCACGAACGACGGCGAGAGTTCCGTGATGCCGTTGCCGAGCCCGTACACAATCCACGTGCCTTTGTACTTCTCGATCGGCAGCACCGAATGGCTGTGGTGACCGTAGATCATGCTGAACTGTCCGCTGTCCACAAGCGTATGGGCGACCTCCCGCTGCTGGGCGTTCGGCTCACTGGAGTACTCATCGCCGGCGTGCATGACCCCTAGCACGATGTCCGCGCCCAATACCCGGGCCCTGCGCGCCTTGGATATCATTGCGGCCGGATCGAGCAGGTCGACCTGCCAGGACTGCTCGGCACGCAGCCCGTTGAGGCCGTACGTGGCATCGACGACGGCGATTTTGGCCGCTGGAGTCTGCAGGATCAGCACTCCCTGCGACTCCGCCTCGGTCCGGTATGAGCCCGTGTGGCGCAGCCCGGCGGCGTCGAGGGCGTCCAGGGTGCGGACGAGGCCAGCGGTGCCGCGGTCAACCGTGTGGTTGCTGGCCGTCGTGCACGCCTGATAGCCCACACCCCGCACGGCGTGGATAATCTGCGGCGGTACGTTGAAGGAGGGATACCCGGAGAATGGTCCGTCCGGGCCCGCCACCGGGGTCTCCAGATGGCAGATCGCCACGTCGCTCTGCTCGATGTAGCGCCGCTGGCCTTCCAGCAACGGCCCGAAGTCCAGCCCCGCCGCACCGGACGCGCGGGCGTCCTCTCGGGCCTGCTGCCAGAGCTGGGGGTGTACCAGCATGTCCCCGGTGACCAGGACGGAGGTGCAGCGGACGGCCGCACAGCCGGGACCCCTCCCCGGCGTCGGCGTAGGCGTAGGCGTCGGCGTCGGCGTCGGCGCCAGCGTAGGCGTGCCCGACGGCGGCCCGGCGCCCTCTGCCGCTTCCCCGGTACTGCTGGTAGCCGACGACGGACTTGGTTCGCCCGGTCCGGCGACGAGTCCGCAGGATGCCAACAACACCGCCAGGCCAACGGCTGAGACAACGGCTGAGGCAGCGGCAACGATCCGGCCGCGCAGACCGGCACTGATGTTCCCCATGCCGGCCATCCTACGGTGGGCGGAATCACAACACACTGAAAAGATCGTTGAGAACCCGCGTCCTGCATGAAAGAGTCGCTTCATGACCAATCCCCTCCTGAGCCCCAGCACCCTGCCCTACGGCCTGCCGCCTTTCGCGCAGATCCAAGACGCGCACTACGCCGAGGCCGTTGAGGCCGGACTGGCCGAGCATCTCGCCGAGATCGAGGCCATCGTGTCCGACCCGGCGGCCCCGTCTTTCGAGAACACCGCCTTGGCCATGGAACGTTCCGGTCGGCTCCTGGAACGGGCGGCCGCCTCGTTCTTCACGCTGGTTTCCGCGCACGCCTCAGATGCCATCCGCGATCTCGAGACCCGCCTCTCCCCGCTCTTCTCCGCCCACCAGGATGCGGTGTACCTCAACCGTGGGCTCTACGAACGCTTCGCGGCGCTGGACACGACCGCCCTGGACGCGGAGTCCGCCCGGCTCGTGGAGGAATACTTCAAGGAGTTCCGCGCTTCGGGCATCCAGCTCGACGACGCCGGCCAGGAGCGGCTCAAGGCCGTCAACGCCGAGCTTGCCAGGCTGGGCACCGAGTTCGGGCAGCGCGTCAAGGAAGGCATGAAGTCTGCTGCCCTGCTGCTGGATGACGCCGCCGACCTCACCGGCCTGCCCGACGACGACATCGCCAGCGCCGCCGAGGCCGCGCGGACCGCCGGGCACGAGGGCAAGTTCCTGCTGACGCTGATCCAGCCCAGCAACCAGCCCGCCATGGCCGCCCTTTCGAACCGGGATGTCCGCCGGCGGCTCTACGAGGCCTCGATCGGCCGCGGCAGCGACGGCGGCAGCTTCGATGTGCTCGACCTGGTCAAGGACATGGTCCGGCTCCGCGCCGAGAAGGCGAGCCTTCTGGGGTTCGCCAACTTCGCCGAGCTGACGGTGGACCGGCAGACGGCACCGGACTTTCGGGCCGTGCAGGACATGATGAGCCGGCTGGCCCCTGCCGCCGTCCGCAATGCCGACGCGGAGGCCGAGGCGCTGGCCGAGGCCGCCGGACACCCGCTCGAGGCCTGGGACTGGGCGTACTACTCGGCCAAGGTCAAGCGCGAGAGGTACGCCGTGGACGAGCAGGCCCTGCGTCCGTACTTCGAACTGGACCGGGTCCTGAATGATGGCGTGTTCTTCGCGGCGAACGCCTTGTACGGTGTCACCTTCCACGAACGCGACGACCTCGCCGGCTATCACCCGGACGTGCGGGTCTGGGAGGTCAAGAATTCCGACGGCACGGACCTGGGCCTGTTCCTGGGCGACTACTACACGCGGGACACGAAGCGCGGAGGCGCGTGGATGAACTCCCTCGTGGAGCAGTCCGGACTGTTGAACACCCGCCCGGTGGTGATCAACAACCTCAATATCTCCAAGCCGCCGGCCGGCGAGCCCACTCTGCTGACGCCGGACGAGCTCCGCACCACGTTCCACGAGTTCGGCCACGCCCTCCACGGCCTGTTCTCCGCCGTCACCTATCCGCGGTTCTCCGGTACGAACGTGCCGCGGGACTTCGTGGAATACCCGTCGCAGGTCAACGAAATGTGGATCATGTGGCCCGAGGTCCTGGCCAACTATGCACGCCACCATGCGACCGGCGAGGCCCTGCCGCAGGAAACCGTGGACAAACTCAACGCCGCGCAGCTCTGGGGCGAGGGCTTCGGCACCACGGAATACCTCGGCGCGGCCCTGCTGGACCTGGCGTGGCATGTCCTGGACGGCTCCGACATCCCCGAGGATGCCGTGGAATTCGAAGCCAAGGCCCTCGCCGCGGCGGGCATCGCGCACAGCCTGATCCCGCCGCGCTACCGGACCGGCTACTTCCAGCACATTTTCGCCGGCGGCTGGTATGCCGCCGGCTACTACTCCTACATCTGGAGCGAAGTCCTGGACGCCGACACCGTGGAGTGGTTCAAGGAACATGGCGGCCTCAGCCGCGACAACGGCAACTTTTTCCGGGCGGAGCTTCTCTCCCGCGGCAACAGCCGGGACCCGCTGGAGTCATTCCGTGCCTTCCGCGGCCGGGACGCGGACCTCGAACCGCTGCTGAAGCGCCGCGGCCTCGACTAACCATTCATCGGTTGCTCCACAGGCGCCCTTTTGGAGGCGCTAAAGGGCGTTTGCGGAGCAACCGATGGGGTTAAAGAACGACGCCGGCCCGCCACCTGGAAAGGTGACGGGCCGGCGTCGGGGTTATTACTCAGGCGACAATCGCACCCGACTCTCTTGGCTTAATAAGAGAGGCTGCAGAGGCTCCATTGACGAGGCGCCTCGGCGCCGAGTCTGTGGAGAAGCAGTCGAACGCTACCAGCCGCGCTCTGCGAGGCGGTGGGGCTGCGGGATCTCGTCGACGTTGATGCCGACCATGGCCTCGCCCAGGCCGCGGGAGGCCTTGGCGATCTCGTCCGGGTCGTCGTAGAAGGTGGTGGCCTTCACGACGGCGGCGGCACGCTGGGCCGGGTTGCCGGACTTGAAGATGCCGGAGCCGACGAACACGCCGTCGGCGCCGAGCTGCATCATCATCG
This sequence comes from Arthrobacter sp. TE12232, assembly GCF_054062615.1. Classification (NCBI taxonomy): domain Bacteria; kingdom Bacillati; phylum Actinomycetota; class Actinomycetes; order Micrococcales; family Micrococcaceae; genus Arthrobacter; species Arthrobacter sp. TE12232. The sequence goes on along the minus strand of NZ_JBSSFK010000001.1, from coordinate 4,567,085 downwards.
CCGCGTCGGCCGGGGTGGCGATGCCGCCGGCGGTGAACAGGACCACCGGGAGCTTGCCGGTCGCGGCGACTTCCTTGACCAGTTCGTACGGGGCCTGCAGTTCCTTGGCCGCGACGTAGAGCTCGTCCTCGGGCAGGGATGCGAGCTTGAGGATCTCGGCGCGGATCTGGCGCATGTGCGTCGTGGCGTTGGAGACGTCCCCGGTGCCGGCTTCACCCTTGGAGCGGATCATCGCCGCACCCTCGTTAATGCGGCGCAGCGCCTCACCGAGGTTGGTCGCACCGCACACGAAGGGAACCGTGAACTTCCACTTGTCGATGTGGTTGGTGTAGTCGGCCGGGGTCAGGACCTCGGACTCGTCGATGTAGTCCACGCCCAGGGACTGCAGGACCTGTGCCTCGACGAAGTGCCCGATCCGGGCCTTGGCCATGACCGGCACGGATACGGCCGCAATGATCTTGTCGATCATGTCCGGGTCGGACATGCGGGACACGCCGCCCTGGGCACGGATATCGGCCGGAACACGTTCCAGCGCCATCACGGCCACGGCACCGGCGTCTTCGGCGATGCGGGCCTGCTCGGCGTTGACGACGTCCATGATGACGCCGCCCTTGAGCATCTCCGCCATGCCGCGCTTGACGCGGCTGCTGCCCGTGACGTTCTTCGCGGACGCGCCGGCTTCGCTGCTTACATCAGGTGTAGACACAAAAACCCCTATGGGTAGATAGATGACCTCGCCGGGGCGCGGACGGCACGTTCATGACGTGCCTCGCACACACCGGATTACCGGATCCATTGGCCGGTAAAGCTAATACTAGCCCCCGGCCGGGGCGCGGCAGAATTCTGGTTACAGCAGCGCAAATGCGCGCGGGACCGGGAATTCCGCGGGTCTGCCGGGACGCCGCATGACCTGCTCAGGCGGCGCGTTCGGAGGCAGTGCCGTCCGGTTCCTCCAACGACTGGCGGTGGACGGTCATGATGCGCTGGACCACGGTGACCAGGCTCGCCGTCGCAAGGAGACACAGGGTCACGAAAAGCACCGCGGTGGGCAGGCCCAGGCCGGTGAGTCCCGTGACCACCAGCACGGACACGAGCCGCTCGGCGCGCTCGGCAATGCCGACATTGGCGTGAAAACCCAGGGCTTCGGCCTTGGCCCGGGCGTAGGAGACCACCATGCCCAGCACGAGGCAGACGACGGCGGCAATGGCGATCGGCGGATTGGCGCCTCCCGTGAAGAACCAGACGGCGACGCCGGCGAACAGGGCGCCGTCGGCCACACGGTCCAGGGTGGAGTCCAGGAAGTTGCCCCACCGGCCGCCGCGGTGCTGCATCCGGGCCATGATGCCGTCGATGACGTCGGAGAAAATGAAGGCCGTGATGAACAGGGTTCCCCAGAAGAGCTGCCCGAGCGGGTAGAACACGAGCGCGCCGACCACCACACCCAGCGTGCCCACCACGGTCACGGCGTCCGGGGAGACGCCGATCTTCAGCAGCCAGCGGGCCACCGGAGAAAACAGCGCGGTGAAGAACCCGCGCGCGTGCCTGTTAAGCATCCTGCTCCCCGGCTGCCTCTTGTTCCGCGGGCATTTCCTGCGGCCAGGCGTCGGCCACCTGCTGGCGAACCTCGCCGAGCGTCTGCGTGATCGCCTTGGTCTGGGCAATGATGGGGAAGAAATTCCCGTCCCCGCCCCAGCGCGGCACCACATGCTGGTGCAGGTGGCCGGCGATACCCGCCCCGCCGGTGACGCCCTGGTTCATGCCCAGATTGAAGCCGGTGGGGTTGGCGACCTTACGCAACACCCGCATGGCCGTCTGGGTCAACTCGGCGAATTCCGCCGTTTCCTCGACCGTGAGATCGGTGTAATCGGGGATGTGCCGGTACGGGCATATCAGCAGGTGACCCGGGTTGTACGGGAAGAGGTTCAGCACCACGTAGCTGGTCCGTCCCCGGTACACGATCAGGGAGTCCTCGTCCTCCCGCTCGGGCGCGACACAGAACGGGCAGTCGTCCACGTTCTTGAACTGGTGCTGGCCCCCCTTGATGTACGCCATCCGGTGCGGGGTCCACAGACGCTGGAAAGCGTCCGGGACCCCGGCCAGGCCGAAGTCGTCCGTCACGGCGTGGTCGCCCGGATACTCCGGCCCGGCCCCTGTGGATTCCTGCACGCGCTGCCCTTCCGTCTGCCTAGCTGGTCCGGTTGCGGACAGCGTCGACGATCCGCTGGACGGCTTCGGCGACGGGCACGCCGTTGTCCTGGCTGCCGTCACGGAAGCGGAAGGACACCGCTCCCGCCTCGGCGTCGTCTCCGCCGGCGATCAGCACGAACGGGATCTTGTCCTTGCTGGCCGTGCGGATCTTCTTCGGGAAGCGGTCCGAGGAAATGTCCACCTCGGCGCGGATGCCGGCTGCCTTGAGCTGACCGACGACGTCGAACATGTAGTCGTTGAAGGCCTCCGCCACCGGGATGCCCACCACCTGCACGGGAGCCAGCCAGGCCGGGAAGGCTCCGGCGTAGTGCTCGGTCAGCACGCCCATGAAGCGCTCCACCGAGCCGAACAGGGCGCGGTGGATCATCACGGGCCGCTGGCGGGTGCCGTCGGCGGCCTGGAACTCGAGCTCGAAGCGTTCGGGCAGGTTGAAGTCCAGCTGGATGGTGGACATCTGCCAGGTGCGGCCGAGCGCGTCCTTGGCCTGGACCGAGATCTTGGGGCCGTAGAACGCGGCTCCGCCCGGATCCGGGACCAGCTCCAGGCCGGAGGCTTCGGCCACCTCGGCGAGGGTGCGGGTGGCTTCCTCCCACGTGGCGTCGTCGCCGACAAACTTGTCCGGGTTCTTGGTGGAGAGTTCGAGGTAGAAGTCATCCAGGCCGTAGTCCTTGAGCAGCCCGAGGACGAAGTTCAGCGTGGTGGTGAGCTCGTCCTTCATCTGCTCGCGGGTGCAGTAGATGTGGGCGTCGTCCTGGGTCATGCCCCGAACGCGGGTCAGTCCGTGGACCACGCCGGACTTCTCGTAACGGTAGACCGAGCCGAACTCGAAGAGCCGCAGCGGCAGTTCGCGGTACGAGCGCCCCCGGGACCGGAAGATCAGGTTGTGCATCGGGCAGTTCATCGGCTTGAGGTAGTAGTCCTGGCCCGGCTTGCGGACCGTGCCGTCCTCGTTCAGTTCCGCGTCGATGTGCATGGCCGGGAACATGCCTTCGCGGTACCAGTCCAGGTGGCCGGAGACCTCGTACAGGTGGCCCTTGGTGATGTGGGGGGTGTAGACGAACTCGTAGCCGGCGTCGACGTGGCGCTGCCGGGAGTAGTCCTCCATGGCCTTGCGGATGATGCCGCCCTTGGGGTGGAAGACCGGCAGGCCGGAGCCGAGCTCGTCCGGGAAGGAGAACAGGTCCAGTTCCGCGCCGAGTTTGCGGTGGTCGCGGCGCTCGGCCTCGGCGATGCGCTCCTGGTAGGCCTTGAGCGCATCCTTGGTGGGCCAGGCGGTGCCGTAGATGCGCTGCAGCTGCTGGTTGTTCTGGTTGCCCAGCCAGTAGGCGGCCGAGGACCGGGTCAGGGCGAAGGCGTTGGAGATCAGCTTGGTGTTCGGCAGGTGCGGGCCGCGGCACAGATCGCACCAGATGCTGTCGCCGCTCTTGCGGTCCACGTTGTCGTAGATGGTGAGGTCGCCGGCGCCCACCTCGACGTTGACGCCCTCGCCGGCGTCGGCGGCGTCGTTCTTCTTGCCCAGGAGCTCAAGCTTGTAGGGCTCGTCCTTCATCGCCTCGCGGGCCTCGTCCTCGGTGACGACGCGGCGCACGAACTTCTGGTTCTGGTTGATGATCTTCTGCATCATCTTTTCCAGGGCCTTCAGGTCCTCCGGGGTGAACGGTTCCGCGACGTCGAAGTCGAAGTAGAAGCCGTCAGTGATGTAGGGGCCGATGCCGAGCTTCGCGTCGGGGCGCAGCTGCTGCACGGCCTGGGCCATGACGTGGGCCGTGGAGTGGCGCAGGACGTTGAGCCCGTCCGGGGAATCAATGGTGATGGCCTCGACCGTGGCGTGCTCGGGAAGGGGCTGGTCCAGGTCCTTCAACTCGCCGTTGACGCGGGCCACAACAACATCGCGGCGCTCAAAGAAGAGTTCCGCGCCGGTGGTCCCGGTAGTCACCTTGGTCTCTTCGCCGTCGACGAGAAGGGTGATCTGCTGGGCATCTGACACGGGTGTCTCCTATTCAAAGTTAAGGCTTCGTAGCTTGTGGCGTACGGGGACCACAGCCAGCCTCGTCCATGCTATCGGTTTCTCCAGAGGCCAACCAACGCGCCACGGGTGCGGCGGCGCCGCAGGCGCAGCGCTATTGCGGCGGCGCCGCTGGCCGGTCAGCCGCCCAGCCCGGTAATGGCGAGGTTCCTGCTGATCCCGTCCAGGGGGCCGGGCAGGGGAACGGGCAGCTCCGGCCCGGGATAGGCGGGGGCGCCCGGCGCCGCTACCGGAAACGGCAGGGTTTCGGGGCGGCTGAGGTCCCAGGCCATGGAGGCGCTGATGCTGATCCCCCGTGGCCCGGTCCGGCGGGTGGTGCCTCGGATCAGCAGCAAACGGGTCCCGAACAGCAAGGACCCGGACTGTTCCTGCGCCTCGTGGAAGAAGACCGAATCCACGCAGCCCGTGCCGTCGTCGACGCTGATGAACACCACCCGGCGGCCGCCGCGCATGGGCGGGGTCTGGGTGGCCACCCGCACCCCGGCGACCAGCACCTCCGTGCCGTTGCGCAGTCCCAGCAACTTGTCCGCGGTGGTGACGCCGAGCCGGCCCAACAGCGGACGGTGGCTGGTCATGAGGTGCTCGCTGACATCCACGGCCATGAGGTCCAGTTCCGCCCGCACGTTGTCCACCATGCTGGGCGCGGGCAGCACCGCCTTGAGGTTCTTCAGCTCCACGTCACCCAGCGGCAACGCCAGCTGGCCCTCAATGACCTCCACGCCCTTCCGGTGCGGGCGGGCCTGGAGCTTTTGCAGGTGCTGGACCAGATCCGCGCGGTTCGCCGCTCCCCCGGACGCCCGGTGCAGGGTGTCGAAGGCGCCCAGCTGGGCCAGGCGCTGGATACTCGGCCTGCTCAGCCGCGACCGGGCGCGCAGGTCCGCCAGGGAATCGTAGGGCTGGCCGGCCACAATCCGCTTCAGCTCGGCGGCGGAGAGCCCGAAGATGCCGTTCAGGCTCAGCCGGATGCCCAGCTTGCCCCGGTCCGGCCCGGATTCCACCCGTTCCACCCGGTACTCGGCCTGGCTCCGGTTGATGTCGAGGGGAAGGATGGGGATGCCCAGCCGGCGCGCCTCGGCCACGAGCAGGCGTTTGGGGTACATGCCGGGGTCGTGCTCCCAGAGCCCGGCCAGGAAGGCCTCCGGGTGGTGCGCCTTGAGCCAGGCCGACTGGTAGGTGGGCACGGCGAAGGCGGCTCCGTGGGCCTTGCAGAACCCGAAGCTGCCAAAGGCCTTCAGCGTGCCCCAGACCTTGTCCACCACCTCCGGGCTGTAGTTCCGGGCCCGCGCCTCCTTCCGGAAGAACTCCTCCACCTTGGCCTCCAGGACGTCGTTGCCCAGCGCCCGGCGGAATTCGTCGGCGCGCGCCAGCCCGCATCCGGTCATGACGTCGAAGGTTTTGAGGATTTGTTCGTGGAAGACGGTGACCCCGTGGGTCTCCTTGAGGACCGGCTTGAGGTCGGGGTGCGGGTAGACCTCGGGGGCGAACCCGTGCCGGTGCTCCAGGAAGGGCCGGACCATGTCGGATTTCATCGGGCCGGGGCGGAACAGCGAGATGTCAATGATGAGATCGTTGAATTCCCGGGGTGCCATCTTGCCGATCAGTTCGCGCTGGCCCGGGGATTCGATCTGGAAACAGCCCAGGGTGTGGGTGCTGCGGATCAGTTCAAAGGTCGGTTCGTCATCGAGCGGGACCGCGTTGAGGTCGATGTGCCCGTCCTCGGCAATGTAATCCGGGCCCGTCCCGTCCGGACCGGCCTGATGTGCGCCGGCGGCCACTACCTCGGCCTTGGAGGGGTGGAGCCGGATAACCTCCCGGACGGCGAAGGCCATGGCGCTCTGCATCCGGACGCCCAGGACATCGAGTTTGAGCATGCCCATGGGGTCCATGTCGTGCTTGTCGAACTGGCTCATGGGCAGGCCCAGGCCGCTGGGCTGCACGGGGGTGCGGTCCAGCAGGGTGGCGTCGCCGAGGATGACGCCGCACGGGTGCATGGAGATGTGGCGGGGCAGCCGGTCCAGCCGTTCCGTGAGGTCCACCAGCAGGTCCAGCTGCTGGTTTTCGCTGAAGCCGCGCTGCTCCACCCGGTCGGCGAATTCCTTCAGTTCGGGTTTCTCCACGAGGGCTTCGCGGAAGTGCCGGGCCGAGAACCGCCACAGCTGCTTGGCGATTTCCCCGACCTCGCCGTCGTCCATGCCCAGAGCCAGGCCGGCGTCCCGCACGGCACCGCGAGCGCGGTAGCCGTTTTGCATGCTCATCAGCGTGACGCGTTCGGCTCCGAAGCGCTCAAAGATCTTCCGGTAGACGTTGTGCCGTTCGGCGCTTTCGACGTCGATGTCGATGTCGGGCAGCGTGGCGCGGTCACGGGAGAGGAAGCGTTCAAAGATGAGGTCGTGCTGGAGCGGGTTCACCTGGCTGATGTCGATCAGGTAGTTGACCAGGCTGGAGGCGCCCGAACCGCGGGCGGCCGCCCGGACGCCCATGGCCAGGATCATCCGTGAGACTTCGGCGACGGTCAGGAAGTAGGAGGCGAAGCCCAGTGAGTCGATGATCCGGAGCTCGTGTTTCAGCCGGGTCCGCATCTGCTGTTCCCGCTGCCCGGAGATTCCCGGGAAGCGGCGGCCGATGCCGGCCTCACAGCGCAGGGTCAGCTCTGCGAGCGCGTCGCCGGCGATCCCGATCACGGACGCTTCCGGGACCACGGGCTGCTTCCAACCCATGTCGGCCACGGGGTCCATGCGGCAGCGGTCCGCAAGCGCCTCGGTCTGGGCGAGGAGCCGTTTGAGGTCCGCCGTGCCGTACCCGGCGGCGTGGATGATCTCCTTGGCCAGTTCGAGCATCCGGGCCGCCGATTTGAGCCAGCCCTGCCCGTTGGGCTGCAGCAGCGGGGCGGCGGAGAGCTCGGGCAGGGATTTGAGCGTCCGGGCGGAGTCCAGCACGTCGGCGGTGGCCGCGCCGTCCTCGGCGACATACCGCACGGCGTTGCTCAGCACGGCGGGCACCCCGTGTTCCGCGGCGAGTTTGAGCATGCGCACCGCGTGGGCGGTGCTCAGCGGTTCCCCGGGCGGGCTGAGCTGGGAAACGACCTCCGCCGCCAGCGTCCCGGGGGGCATGGCGTCCAGCCAGCGTTTGAACAGGGTGCGGGGCCGCAGGTACCGCCGGCCGCCCATGGCACGGCCGACGTCGGAGTCCGGACCGATCAGCACCGTCAGGACTGGCTGCAGGGTTTCCGGGTCCAGGGTGCGGGAGGCCAGTTCGGCCCGGGTGACGGCCACCGGAACCGCTCCCTGCGCCTTGCCCGTGGTACGGGCATGGGCGTCGGAGATCAGCCGGCACAGCGCCCGGTAACCGGCGCCGTTGTTGTGTCCGTGCGCCAGCACGACGACGCGTCCCCCGAGCTGGGTGCGGAGGTCGCCGTCGTCGTCAAAGACCGCGAGGTCCACCCCGACGATCGCATCCAGCCCGGCGGCCATGCACGCCTTCAGGTGCTTGACGGTTCCGTAGAGCCCGTCACGGTCGGTGCAGGCCAGCGCGGTGGCGCCGTCGGCGGCTGCGGCCGCGGCCAGTTCCTCCGGCCATGAGACGCCGTAGTGTGCGCTGAAGGCGGTGGAGACGTGCAGATGGGTGAAGCTCATGCTGTTTCGGGCTTCCGGTGGGGCTGCAGGGCGTCGTGGATTCGCACGAGCCGCCACCGGCCGCTGCTGACGTGCCGGCTCAGGTCAAGGGTGAGGGTGGGCTCCGCCGCGTCCTCCCCGTCGGCACGCACCTGGACCCGCCAGATCTCGTGGTCCACCAGGCCCGGACCGCTCCCGAGGGGTGCCCGGCTTTCCTCCGTCCACCACTGGCGGCGTTCATACCAGCGGACCGGTTCCGCGCAGACCGTGTAGCGCCGGCCCGCCCAGTCGAGCCGCAGGGGCTGCCCGGAGGGCGTGCAGGCGACATCCACGGACTCGCTGAACATGCCCACGTTGCCTCCCGACCCAGTCCGGGCTGGAGCCGGCCCAGTCCCCGCTTTCACGCCACTGCATTCACGCCACTGCATTCACGCCACTGCATTCACGCCACTGCATTCACGATATTCGAACATATCTTCGAATAAAGCCAGTCTACGTCGGAGTGGCGACAAAACCCATTCCTTGCGGCATTGCACCGGATGCATGATGGCACAGTGGACTGGGTCGGCCAGAGCTCACTGGTACCGCGGAGTAGGCTTCTTGAACCGGCATTGCAGCGCCGCGGTGCACGGCACATCTATGGGGGTAGAAAAAGTGAAGCATCAAAGCCTGAGGACTGCTGCCGCGGTGGGAGCAGTCCTTTTTCTGGGAGCGGCACCGGCCGCGGCGGCCCCCGCGGAGGTTCTCGACGTCGGCGGAACACCGGTCGGGGTGGTAGTTGGTCCTGACGGCACTGCGTACGTGGGAAATTACGGCGCGGGCGGCGGCATCCGGGTGATACCGCCGGGAGCGCCCCAACCCGCCCGCACCATCAGCACGGGCAACAATGTCTCCGGGATCGCGCTGGCCCCGGACGGCACCCTGTACGTGGCCCAACGAGACAGCGCCACGGGTCAGGACGTGGTGGGCGTCATCCCTACCGGAGCGGCGGCTGTCGCCCGGAGCATTCCGGTGTCGCGCGGGAACCACCTGATCGCCGCCGGACCCGACGGCACGGTCTTCGTTCCGAACCCTGCCGAACGCACCGTATCGATCATCGCGCCCAGGGCATCGACGGTGGACCGCACCGTCACGGTCGGCGCCGGCCCGGTGGAAGTGGCAGTGACGAAGGACGGCACCGCGTTCGTGACGAACCAAGAGGGCGGGACGGTCTCGGTGATCCCGCCCGGGGCGAACACCGTCTCACGGACCATCCAAGTCAGCTCCACCCCCGGAAAGACAGAGAACCCCCACGGGATCGCCGCCGGACCGGACGGGACAATCTATGTCACCAACATCAGTTCCAATCACGTCGCTGTCATCACACCAGGCGCCGACACCGTGGCCTACACCATCTACGTCCCGGGCGGACCCACGGAGGCAGCCGTCGGGCAAGACGGGACGCTCTACGTGGCCAGCGCCCTAAGCCCCGCCCTGTCCGTAATAACGCCGGGCGCCACAGCAACGGGCCCCTCCATCCCAACGGAGAACAACCCCGGCCACCTCGCGGTAGCCCCGGACGGGACCATCATCGTGGCGAGCCCGGGCAACGGCGCCAACAACGGCTCCGTGTCCCGCTACGCACCGGCCTCCGGCAGCCCCCAGCCCCAAGAGACGCAGGCTTCGACCGGGACCCGAGCCGCCGACGGGGCGGCAAGCCCCTGGAACACTCCGGCTGGCATCGCCGGCGCCGCAGCTATCGCCGTCGCCCTATTCATCGTGCTATTCATCGTGGCCGCGGGACGCCGCAGGAAGGCAGCCGTACGCGACCACGTCAATGGGACCGGGGACGGCACCGCCGATCCCCACGCCGCGAACGAGCTACTCCGCAGACCACCGACAGATCAGGGGTGGACGGACGCAGGTGCAGGTAGCAGGATTGAGCCATGAGCTCCCACAACGCACTCCTGAAGCACGTAAGCATCGCCGCCAAGGATTCAACCTTGGTGGCGACTTTTGATATAGACGGCAATATCCCCGGCCAGGGCGCCTATGTAGTGGGGCTCGTGGCGGCAACCCCGGACCATTCCCATCAGCGAAGAATGGGGATCGAGTTCATGAACGGCGAGGCCGTATCCTTCTACTGCTTCAGCCATGACGGCACCGAAGAAAATTTCGACCTCAAGGGCGTCGAGCACTCGGGCAACACCATTACCGGCCATTTCCCGCTCACCACGGTGCTGGGGCTGCCGAAGGGTCACCTCATGACGGCGTTCAGCGACGCCGACGGCCGGGACTACCAGTCCAACGTGCCCGTGGAAGAGGCCCTCTAGGCGCGCTGGCGCGACAAGAAGCAGAAGCCTCAGCTGCCGGCTTTGTAAACTTCGAGTTCGAGCGCGGTGAAGGCCTCCACCATGGCGCGGTAGGTCTTCTCGACGATGTCGGGATCGATGTCTTTCTGCTCCGCGACGGCCTTGACGTGTTCGATCACGCGCTCCACGCGGCCCGGCGCCCGAACCTCCGCGCTGTCCGCCTTCAGGGTCCCGGCGATCCGGATCAGCCGCTCCCGGCGGCCGATCAGCGCCACGATCTGCTCATCCACCTCATCCACTGCCACCCGCACAGCTGCGAGCTGTGCCTTGTCGGCCTGGGCATCTTTGTCGTATCCGTGATTTGTGGACATGTTCATGACAGTATCCAAAGATGCAGCCACGAGTCGATTTAATTTCACTGGGTGTCCACAGTGTTGACGCCTCCCGCAGTTTCTATGTGGATGGCCTGGGCTGGCCCGTCCGCCGGGAAGTCCGGGGCGAGGTCCTCTTTATCCAGGCCAATCACGGCCTCATCCTCTCGCTCTGGGACGCGGGTCAGATGCAGGCCGAAGCGGCCACCGATCCGCCAGCCGGCATTCCCTGCATCACGCTGAGCCACAACCTGGGCAGCGCGGCGGAAGTTGACTGGGTGATGGCGGAGGCCGAGTCCGCGGGAGCCACGATCGTCGCGGCGCCGAAGACCCAGTCCTGGGGCGGCTACACCGGGTACTTTGCCGATCCCGACGGCTACCGCTGGGAGGTCGCCTTCAATCCCGGCTGGGAGGTCGACGACGGCGGCACTGTGACACTGTGACCCGAAGACGCTGTGACTAGAACAGGCTGCCCACCGGCTTGATGAGTTCGGCGGAATCATTCTTCACGTTTCCGACCGCGGTGCCGACGGCGTCGATGGTCCAGCCCTCGGCGACATCGTGCGCCCCCGAGCGGACCAGGTCCACCAGGGTGGCGGCGTCCCCGGCGTGCGGGTCCAACCAGGCCTGCATGGTCGCCCGGTCCATCGGCAGCGGGACCCGGTCGTGCAGGGCCGTCAGTTCCGCCAGCATCCCGCCGGCATAGCCTTCGGGCGGCGAGTCGGTAGTCAGGATCGATGTCGAGAGCAGCCAGCGGTGCGGATCGCCGTCGGCCTTGGACGGGTCCTTCCACCATTCGTACAGTCCGGCGAACACCATCGGGCCGCCGTCGCTCGGGTGCACGTAGTACGGCTGCTTGCTGCGGCCCTCACCGGCTTTCCATTCGTAGTAGCCGTCCGCGGGGACGGCGCAGCGCCGGGACCGCACGGCCTTCCGGAACGAGGGCTTCTCCAGCACGCTCTCGCTGCGGGCGTTGATCATCTTCGAGCCGATCCCGGGGTCCTTGGCCCAGGACGGCACCAGCCCCCAGCGCGCAAGGTGCAGCTGCCGCACCGGGTTCCCGTCGATGAGCCGTTCGAGCAGAATGGGCACGTCCGCGGTCGGGGCGACGTTCCACGACGGCGGGACCGCGATCTCGTGTTCGAGTTCAGCGTCGAACTCGGCCAGCAGGTCTCCGACGGCCCGGGCCATCACGTAGCGTCCACACATGCCCTCCAGCATGCCACCGCGGACCGTCGTGCGGGAATAGTGTGCTGCGCGGTACGGTTATTGGAAGTGACGTACGACTTCCGTGGGCGCCCGGCTCTTCACGCCGGCCCCAACCACTAGCTTGAGGAGAACTTCGTGGATTTCACCCCCGAAACCGGCACCATCACCATGTTTTCGACCACGTGGTGCGGCTACTGCACCCGGCTGAAGAAGCAGCTGGACGCGCAGGGCATCGGGTACACCGAGATCAACATCGAGGAAGTCGAAGGCACTGCCGATCTCGTGGAGCAGCTCAACGGAGGCAACCGCACCGTCCCCACCGTGCTGTTCCCGGACGGCACCGCCGCGACCAACCCCTCCGCGGCCGAGGTCAAGAGCCGGCTCGCCGCCTAGCCTTTCCTTTATCCAAAAACAGCACCAAATCACGACGGCGCGGCCCCCACGGGCCGTGCCGTCCCCCGTTGTCCCGGCAGGCTGTGCGGGTAGATTTGCGGGTAAGTTGTGCGGGTAACCCGCGATTCGAGCAGAGGAGCTTATGCCATGGTCCATAAAGTCAAGGGCGCAGTAGTCCGTTCCAAGAATGCCGATGTCACCCTGGAGACGATCCTGGTGCCGGACCCCGGTCCCGGCGAGGCCCTCGTGGACATCCTCACGTGCGGCGTCTGCCACACCGATCTGCACTACAAGCAGGGCGCGATCAACGACGACTTCCCCTTCCTGCTCGGCCACGAGGCCACGGGCGTTGTCAGCGCCGTCGGACCGGACGTCACCGAGGTCGCTCCCGGTGACCGCGTGGTCCTGAACTGGCGTGCCGTGTGCGGCGAGTGCCGGGCCTGCCGCCGCGGTGAGCCCCAGTACTGCTTCAACACCCACAACGCCACCCAGAAGATGACGCTGGAAGACGGCACGGAGCTAAGCGCGGCCCTGGGCATCGGCGCCTTCGCCGAGAAGACCCTCGTGGCGGCCGGCCAGTGCACCAAGGTGGATCCCGACGCCGACCCCGCCGCCGTCGGGCTGCTCGGTTGCGGCGTGATGGCAGGGATCGGCGCCGCGATCAACACCGGGAACGTCCAGCGCGGCGATTCGGTCGCCGTGATCGGCTGTGGCGGCGTGGGCGTGGCGGCCATCGCCGGTGCGGCGCTCGCCGGCGCCACCACCGTGATCGCCGTCGACATCGACGCCAAGAAGCTTCAGCGCGCCCGGGAACTCGGCGCCACCCACACGGTGGACTCCTCCGCCGTCGACCCCGTGGAAGCAATCCGCGAACTGACCGGCGGTTTCGGCGCCGATGTGGTGATTGACGCCGTCGGCCGCCCGGAAACGTACAAGCAGGCCTTCTACGCCCGTGACCTCGCCGGTACCGTGGTGCTGGTGGGCGTCCCGAGCCCCGACATGACCCTGGAGCTCCCGCTGCTGGACGTGTTCGGCCGCGGCGGCTCGCTCAAGTCCTCCTGGTACGGCGACTGCCTGCCCTCGCGCGACTTCCCCATGCTCATCAGCCTCTACCGGCAGGGCAAGCTGGACCTGGACGCCTTCGTGACCGAGCGGATCACGATCGACCAGATCGAAGAAGCCTTCGGGAAGATGCACGCCGGCGCGGTGCTGCGCTCGGTGGTGGAGCTGTGAGCGTCCGGATCGACCGGCTGGTCACCTCCGGGACATTCTCGCTCGACGGCGGGACCTGGGACGTTGATAACAACGTGTGGATCGTCGGCGATGACACCGAATGCGTCATCATCGACCCCGCACACGATCCCGCTGCCGTGGCCGCGGCCGTCGCGGGCCGGAAGGTCGCCGCGATCCTGCTCACGCACGGCCACGATGACCACATCCGCGCCGTCGGCGACGTCCGGACGCTCGTGAACGCGCCCGTGTACCTGCACCGGGACGACTGGATGCTGTGGGAGCAGGTGTTCCCCGGCACCGGGCCGGACCACGCGATTGCCGACGGCGACACCTTCGACGTCGCCGGGGCCAGGCTCACGGCACTGCACACGCCCGGCCATTCGCCCGGATCCGTGTGCTTCCTGCTCGAGGGCGAGGGCGCTGTTTCTGAACACACCGTGTTCAGTGGCGACACGCTGTTCCAGGGCGGCCCCGGGGCCACCGGACGGTCCTTCAGCGACTTCCCCACCATCATCGACTCCATCCGCCACCGGCTCCTGCCGCTCCCGGCGGACACGGTGGTGCGCACCGGCCACGGAGATCCGACGACGATCGGCGCCGAAGCGCCGCACCTTGAGGAATGGATCGCCCGCGGGCACTGACCCCGCACCGGTGCCCCTTGGAAAGGCCCGGGCCGCCACTTCCGGACCGGGCCGTCCCGCCCTAGGATGAGGGCCCATGAGCCCTTTTCCCAGCATGGATCCGGCAACCCTGACCGCGGACCTGCGGAGCCAGTTCGATGCGTTCCTCGACGAGCACCGGGCGGCGCTGCACAACTGCCTGGACGGGCTCACGGAGCAGGAGGCCCGGGCATCGCTGGTTCCCTCGCGGACCACCCTCCTGGGGCTGGTCAAGCACGCCACGTTCGTGGAGAAGGTCTGGTTTGACGAGGCCATCACCTGCCGGACCCGGGCGGAGATCGGGATCCCGGCCACCCCGGACGAATCGTTCATCCTCGATGCGGCCGACACCATCGCGAGCCTGCAGAACGCCTACAGCCGGGCCTGCGCGGACTCCCGCCGGGCGGCCGCACCGCTGGATCTTGACGACCTCGTCCGGGGCAACCGACGGGGTCCGCTGCCCCTGCGGTGGGTCTACCTGCACATGCTCCGGGAACTGGCCCAGCACTGCGGTCACGCGGACATCCTGCGCGAGCAGATCCTCGCCGCCCGGAGCTAGCGCTGGGAGTTCGCGGCGGAGCGGGGCAGTGAGCTAGCCGGACCGATGGCCTCGACGGAGACCAGAATGATGCCGAGGTCCCGGACCTTCATGAGCAGCCCAAACAGGGCCGCCTGGTCGGCGACGAAACCGCTGAGGCTTGTAGTGCCGTCGCTTTCGTGGGTCAGGGCCAGGCCGCCGAACCAGGCGGACCACTGCTCGTCGAGGTGTCCGTCAACCCGGAGCCGGTAGCCCGTGGGCTCCGGCCGTTCTGGGTGCCGGGTCATGGCGACCCGGCCTCCGCCATCGCCCTGCGTGCTCACTTGACATCAGCCGGGTTGAGCGGCGCCCCGGTGAAATTGAGCTGGTCGCGGCCGGCTGCGGCGCGCTGATCGCGCCACAGCGAGTATCCGAGGCCGATCAGGGCGACACCAGTGGGGACGGCGAACAGCCTTTCGTTGATCTGCGGAAGCAGTGGGATCACGATGGTTGCGACGGTGCCGCCGGCGAGGACCGCCGCAGCCCAGCGGGCCAGGACGTTGGCGCGGAAGAGTGCGATGCCGAAGAGGAGTCCGCCGGCCAGGTAGGTGAGGCCAGACACCACGCTGAGGGGCTGCATCAGGCCGACGTCGCCGGCCGGGTGCCCGCCGGTGGCTGCGGCGAGAACGTCGTTGACGTAGCCGGGTGCACTGTTGGCGAGGGCCGGAAGGACCACTACACCAATGACTTCGACGCTCATCATGATGAGATAACCAACGCCGAACACCGTGTACCCGATCAGGCCGAGCACTCCGGTCTGCTTCACCTGGCGCAGGTACATGCCGGTGATGCCGACGAGCGACAGGACGGACATGAGGACCTTCAGGCTTTGGCGGACAGTCCATTCGGTGGTGGTGACGAAGGCGGCATCCAGGTGCGGGTGGTTGATCTGGACGCCGATGAACAGCAGGCCCGCCGCAACGGCGCAAAGGCCGGCCCAGCGGGTGAGTTTGGTGGTGGTGATGGACATGTCCGGCTCCCTGGTTCTGGGCTTCCGTGGCGGGGCGCCGCGGAATGACTCAAATGTAGGGACGGACGGGGTGACCGGGCGTCACCCCGCGATGTGACTGACAGGGTGAGATGTGCGCGCCGCGGCTACAGCAGGCCTCTTTCGCGTGCCCGGCGGACGGCCGCCCTGCGGTCCGTGACGTCGAGCTTGGTGAAGATGTGCTTGGTGTGGGTGCGCAGCGTGTTGTGCGAGATGAACAGTTCGACGGCGATCTGCGGCCCGCTCAGCTCACTGTCGAGGAGCCTGAGCACTTGCAGCTCCCGCTTGCTCAAAGGGACAACGGACGACGGCGGCGGGCGCTCCCCCGGGCCGGGGGACTGCGCCTGGACGGACGCACCCAAGCTGAGCAAGCGGCGGGCGTGGTCTCCGCCGATGCCGTGGCGTGTGGCGTCGCGCAGCAGCTCCATCATCGGGGTCCCCTCGTCCAGGAAGAGCCGCACGTAGTCGCCTGGCTCGGGTGCCTCGGCCAATGCCCGGCCGAGAGCCTCGCGGGCCTGCGTCCGATGCCCCTGCGCGTCCTGTGCCAAGGCCTGCAGCATGCGGATCTCCATGGCGCTTCCGGCGCGGCCACTTGCCCCAGCGGCCTCCAGCAACCGGTCCAATAGGCGGGCTGCCGGGCCGATCGCGATGCCGCCGGGGTCTGTACGGTGCTGCGCGATGAGCAGACGTACCAAGGTGAGGTGGTCGGACTCGCGCAGATAGCTGGCCTGGTCCGTGGCGGACACGCCGCGCTCGCGTGCCCACTCGTCGGCCTCCGGTATCTTGCCCTGGGCGATCCAGACCCTGGCCCTCATCGCAGCGATAGGGCGCACATCGGGGAAGAACCCCCGCTGGTAGAGCGTCTCCGCCTGGTCCAGGAGATTGACCGCCTTCTCCGGGGCTCCTTCGGCCCGGGCGATCAGCGCCATCGCCACGAACCACCGATAGCGGCTTTCGGTCACCGGCGCCCGCTCGGCGAATACTGCGGCGGTGTCGAGGTGTCGCCTGGCTCTGCCCAGGTCTCCGGCCTGGCAGTCGATCTCGGCCAGTCCGACGTGCAGCTCGGCGGTGGCCCGTGCTACGGACTCGCCGTGTGCCTCGGCCCGCTGCAGCGCGCTCCGGTAGAGCAGGCGTGCCTTGCCCGGCCGGCCGGCCGCGAGCCACATGTCGGCCAGCACCACCGTACTGCTGAGCTCGTCGACCAGGTTGCCGGCAGCGTGGAGGCTGGCCACGGCCTGCGTGAACGTCTCCAGCGCTGCCGCTACGTCGCCCTTTGCCCACGCGGCGAGACCTAGGAATCCGGCGGCAGCGCCTCGCCCGAGATGGTCGCCCGGGCGGGCCAGATTCAGTGCGCGCCGGGCATGTTCGACCGTGCCGGCCACATCGCCCCGTGCTTGCGCGAGCGAGGCGCGGTAGACGGCGATGGTCGATGGCAACGACTGGAGCGCCTCGGTATCGGCCCAAGGGGGAACCTCCCCGGCCGGTACCGCAGCCAGCGCGCGTTCCGCGTCGTCAAGCCGCGGGCCGACCTGATCGAGGTCTCCGGAGACCATGAGCATGAAGCCGGAGAAGACGCTCAGCACCGGGCTGCGCCGGACGGCGTCGACGGGCAGTTCCCTCAGCCAGCCGAGCAGCATCGCGTCCTGCCGGTTGCGCCGGATCGTCGGCACAGCCAGTTCCATGAGGTGAGCTGCGTGGTCGAAGTCCCCGGCGGCCATTGTGTGCCTGATCGCCTCAGCTGGCAGATCGTTGGCCTCGAACCACCGGCTGGCGCGCTGATGCAGCAGGGGAACCTGCTCAGGCCGTTCGCTGAGCAGGCGGGCGCGCAGCACGTCAGCAAAGAGGTGGTGGTACCGGTACCATTCCCGCCGCTCGTCCAGCGGGACAAGGAAGAGGTTCGCCCGCTCCAGGACCATGAGCATCTGGCTTCCGTCGTCGCGGCCGGTGACGGCGTCACAGAGCGGCCCCGTCAGCCGGTCAAGCACCGCGGACTGCAGCAGGAAGCCGCGAACCGGCTCAGGCTGATGCTGCAGCACCTCCTCGACAAGGTAGTCGACCACATACCGGTCGTTCCCGGCGAACCGGGCGATGAAACCGGCGACGTCGTCGCGCCCCTGCAGAGAGAGCGCGGCGAGCTGCAGCGCGGCGATCCACCCCTCCGTGCGCTCCTCCAAAGCCGCCACATCCGCGGCTGCCAGGTCCAGTCCCGCCGCCCCGTTGAGGTAGGCGGCGGCCTCCTCCGGCGTGAAGCGCAGCTCCGCGGCACGGATCTCGACCAGCTCGCCGCGCACCCGCCAGCGGGACAGCGGCAGCGAGGGGTCGGCGCGCGTGCTGATCACGACCTTCACGTGGGGCGGAAGGTGCTCCAGCAGGAAGGCCATACCTTCGCCGACATCGTGGCCGTCCACCAAGTGGTAGTCGTCCAGCACCAGCCAGACAGCGGCCGGGGCGGCGGCCAGTTCGTTCAGCACCGTAGTGAGCACACGCTCGGTGGGGAACGGGGACGTCCCCGTCAGTTCGAGCGCAGTAGAGCCGACGCCGGGCACCGCCGTTTGGAGCGCGGTCACCACATAAGTCCAGAACACCGCAGGCTCGCTGTCGGCTTGATCGAGCGAGAGCCACGCCACGCAATGGTCTTCGCCGGATACCTCAGCCAACCACCCGGCAAGGAGAGTCGTCTTGCCGAACCCTGCGGGGGCGGACACCAACGTCAGTGACGACTCGGCTCCGCGGCGCAGAAGCTCACTGAGCCGCGGGCGTGCCACCAGTCCACGTCGCGGCCTGGGGACGTAGAGCTTCGTGGCAATCACCGGATGTGCCATGGGATCCCCGTTCCAAACGTTCACAACCCTGGCTGAAGTGTGCTGCAGATAGCTTCAGCGTACCGGGGAGACGCCGGCGAATCCGGGTGAAGTCACTGCGCTGCGGCCGCCTGGTGGCCCACTAGTGTGGTGCGAATGAAACAGGCAGTCATTCTTGGGGGCACCGGCGTGCTTGGCCGGGCCATCGCGCACCGCTTGCTGGAGGCCGGGTGGCAGGTCCGCATCACGGGCCGGGACGCGTCAAAGATGCCGTCCGCTCTTCGTGCTGCGGGCGCCCGGTTCCTCGCATCGGACCGGCGCAGCGGACACGATCTGGCGCAGGCACTGGGAAACGGCGCGGATCTTCTAGTTGATGCCGCCTGCTACACAGCTGCCGAAGCCCGCCTGCTCCTCCCGCACCTTTCCGGGGTCGGGTCTGCGGTCATGCTGTCCAGCAAAGCCGTGTACACCGACGACGCCGGCAACCACGTCAACTCGGACGTCCCGCCGTGCTTCCCGCACCCCATCCGGGAAGACCGGCCCACCATGAAGCCGCTGAACGGCGGCTACGATTCCCGCGAGGGCTACGGCGCCAACAAAGTCGCCGCCGAAAATGTGCTGCTCGACACCGGGCATCCCGTCACTGTCATCCGCCCATCCAAGGTTCATGGCGAAGGCGCAGCCGTGCCGCGGGAGTGGATGTTCGTGAAGCGCATCCTCGACCGCCGCCCCGCAGTATTCCTGGCCACGGCTGGCGCGGGAGGCGACCATACGAGTGCCGCCGTCAACACCGCGGCCCTCATCGAAACAGTCGCCGCCCGCCCGGGACAACGGATCCTCAACAGCGCAGATCCCGATGCGCCCACCAGCCTGGAGATCGCCCGCACCGTCGCGGCCTACCTCGGCCACGAGTGGGAAGAGATCCTCCTCGAGGCCGGGGACCATCCCGAACTGGGTGCCCACCCCTGGAACTTCACCCCACCGCTGGTCCTCGACACCCAGGCTTCCACAGCACTGGGTTACGAGCCTGTGGGCACCTACGCCGAGACGGTGACGGCAGAAATTGACTGGCTCCTTGCCTCGCCTGCCAACCGGCCCGGCGCCGCGGACGCGTTCTTCAGCAACTTCACCGACTACGACCTCGAGGATTCGTACCTCACCGGCCGGGGCAGGCCAACAAGTGCTTGTTCATGCTGAGGACACGACCGTCCTGACTTCGGGCGGAAACGATGGTCTCCCGTTCGTCACTTACTGCGCGGGATCCTGAGGAACTTGTCTGGACGGTCGTGGCGACCCGGTGCGAGAAGATGGCGGTGTTCCCAAGCAGCTGGATGCGCTGTTCACTGCTGCGGCAGTCGATCACCCTCCAGCCGGAGTCCAGCCAGCCGGACACCCCAAGCCACGAATCGACAGAAATAGGAGCATCCCGAGGCGATTCAACCCGGTTGCGGGCCTGTTGACGACGCTTCCTGCTCGGACCTAGCATGGCGTTGCTGGCCGGTGAAGCTCTTGGTCATAAGCGGAGGGGAGCTGCAGACGGCGGCTCCGGTGATCGCCGATTTCGTCGGGGTCCCCGTGACGGCGCTTCACCGAATTCGGCCAACGAAGGGCCTGGTCCCCGGTCTCGGGGCAGGCTTGGTATGCCGTCACGGCCGGAGGTCGTTGAGCGGACGGCATGCTCCTGATCGTGCTGCTGACTGCATGGTCCTCGGTCTTCTTCGGAAGACTGCTGTAGCCGGTGTGCTGTTCAAAGAGCCCGCATCCGGAAAAGGGATGGAGCACCCCGATGAACGCTGAGCAGGCTTCGGGACGGGAACGTCCGGGTTTGGTGACGCGTGCGCTGGTCCGCGGTCTGGCTTGGGACGTAGGGGCACCGCTGGCTGCCTACTACGTCCTGCACCTGGCCGGTGCCACGGACTGGGCAGCACTGCTGGCGGCGACGGGAGCAGCTGCCTGCCGGCTGTTGTGGACCGCGTTCAAGGGACATTCCCTGAACCCGTTTGCGATGCTGATGGTCATCGTCTTCGGACTCGGCCTGGGCCTTTCTTTCCTTACCGGTGACCCGCGGTTTCTGCTGCTCAAGGACTCTGCTATCACCGGCGGCCTTGGTGTTTCGTTCCTGGTTTTGGCTGCCCTGGGACATCCCCTGACTTTGGACGCAGCCAAGACCTGGAGTCCGGAGCGCGCCGGGGAAATGGACCGGGAATTCCACCGCAACCCTGCGGTGCGCCGCTGGCACCTGAAGATTTCCGCCGTTTGGGGTGCGGGACTGATTGCTGAAGCCAGCACGCGGGCCGTCCTGGTCTATCTGCTGCCTATTGACGTCATGGTGGGAGTTTCGGCCGCCCTGGCAGTGACCGTTTTCGCCGCCCTCATCGCCTGGACTGCCTGGGACCTGAAACGACGGCAAGCAGCGCGGTCTTCCTGACGGCTCCATCTCGGCTCATAAGCATCGTAAGTTGATTGGAAGGCTGCATTGTGAAGGGGCTCACACTACGACCGTGAAGCGGCGGGTCTGCTGCACAGGTTAGGCTAACGCAATGACGTTGGGGGACGCTGCGGGCAAACCGCCTACCGGGACTGGGCAGCCAAACAGTGGCGTTCATCCACGCCCGCCACAGGTCGTGGACGAATCGAAACTCCAGGATCTGGTTGATCACGTCGGACGCACCGCAGCAGCAACGTTTGCCTCCAATTTCCTCGCCCTGCTCCGGGACCGCCTGGCGCAGGTGCACACGGCTCTGGGCACGGCGGACCCGGAGCATGCGCTCGATGCCGTCCTGAGCCTGAAGACAAGCTCGGCAATGGTTGGAGCAGAGCAGCTGACGCGCTACTGCACAGGCCTCGAGAAGGAACTCCGTGAGGGCCGGATCCCGAACGCCGACGCACTCCCCCGCATCGCGGCAGACCTCCGTCCCGCTTTGACGGACGTGCTGGCCAACATGCCTCCGGACACTGACGGCTGACCCGGGGCCGGCTCGGCGGCAGTGTTGAAACCGTACCGGCGGCACTCGTTATTCTAGCGACCCTATCGGCGAGGCAATTTGAGGAAGAAACCGTGATCAACCGAAGCGATGTGCTCGAGGCCGAGCGGCGCATCAACGGCTATGTGCGGCGCACGCCCCTGCTCCGCGGAGGCACCGCCGCCGCCCCGCTCTGGTTCAAGTGCGAGTTTCAGCAGCACACCGGTGTCTTTAAGGCCCGCGGGGCCTTCAACCGTCTTCTCGCCGCCCGGGAGCGAGGGGAACTTGACCCCGCCGTCGGTGTGGTGGCCGCGTCCGGCGGCAACGCGGGCCTGGCAAATGCCTATGCCGCAGCGGCGCTTGGGGTTCCGGCGACAGTGTTCGTCCCGGAGACGGCACCGCGCGTCAAGGTCGAGCGCCTCCTTGGATACGGGGCAGCCGTCCGCCAGGTCGGCGCGGAGTACGCGGAGGCCTATGCGGCTGCAATGGAGTGCGTGGAAGCCAGCGGTGCACTGTTCTGCCATGCCTACGACCAGCTCGAGATCGCTGCGGGGGCGGGCACCCTCGCCGAAGAGATCCTGGAGGATGAGCCCGGCATCGACACGATCGTCGTCGCCGTCGGAGCGAGTACCGCATCCCCGCCGAGTACGGCGCGGCCGCGGCCTTCGCTGCGCTCACCTTCGGGGCCCACACGCCCCAGGACGGCGAACGCGTGGCGGTGATCGTGTGCGGAGCCAACACAGATCCGTGCACGCTGGAGCGCATCCCGACGCCGGCATCCTGACAGCGTCGGGCAAAGACCGGGCGGATGCACGCGAGTGGGACCGTCGCCCGGTCGGTGTATTTCCCGGGAAAGGCCTGCTTCGTTAGCCAAGCAGGCCGTTCGCCCTATCGTGGCCGCATGTGGATTCTTGGGGAGATCATCCGGGCTCTGCTCCAGGCCGTGACGGAGGCCGCGTGCGAGGCACTCTTCTCAGGCCGGGACAAGAAGAAGCAGGAGGACGACTCCGGCGATTAGGTGTTGGCGCGGTTGTCACGCAAGCCGGCTTAGCATTCCTCAAGCACCGGGGGCGGACGGTCAGCGAAACCGGCCCGGCGTCTCAGCGGTCCCCATCGCGATCTCGCCGATGCGGACCTGGACAATTCTTCCGGCGGACTTCGACGGCGAAACTCTCGCAGCGGGAGGCGAGCGGTCAGCCGGGAGTCTGTCTAGACTGGCACGATGAGGTCAAATTGGGGGATCTTTCGCTCTGCCGTTGTGCTCATGCTTGCCGGCCTGCCACTGTCGGCCTGCGCAATGACCGACGTCGTTTGCCCGGCAGTTGGCTGGGTCAGCACCATCACTGTCAGGCTCCAAGGCGACATCACCGCCGTCAACGATGTTCAGCTCTGCACTCCGGAGGGCTGCTCCGTTCGCGAGGCAGCCCCGGCACAGGCTGCGTCGCCGAAAACAGCGGGCCCGAGCCTCCCGGGTGACGCTTCGCCGTCCCCGGCACCTTTCGTTGCCTCCAGGACGGCGCTCAATTCCTGGTTGTTCACTGTCAGCGGCCCATTGCCCCACGAAGTGACGACGCGCGTGCTCGCCAAGGACGGCACGGTGCTCGCCCAGCAGCAATCACCGGTGGAATGGACCAGGACCGGCGGCTCGGAAGAATGCGGCGGTCCCATAACAACGCCGCCCATCACGGTCCAGCTCCCGGGCCGGCCGCAGTGACTGGGGGCGCACGCCAACGAAAGGATCACCCATGACCTTCTTCCAGGAATTCCCGGTGCCGCCCCTTCCGCCGCGCGGACGGGCAACGCGGTATGTGCCCCCGGCCTGGGCGGGCGCCCCGCCGTCCGAACTGCCGGCCGTGCTCCATGTTGGGCAGTTTCTGCACCGGAGCCCGACGATGGTGATGGCTGTAAAAAGCGTGGATGTCTTCTCCACGGGTTGTTCGTTCGATGTGTGCTGGACCATCCGCCGGGGCGAACAGACCCAAGAGGAATGGGCGGATCTCAACGACGCATTCTTCCGGGGCAGACCCGGCGCACGCAGGGGCTCCGGCGCTGCTTCCATGCTCCTGTTCGGCGCAGCCTTTCCCGATGGCGCCAAGGCCAGCACGGGCGCACACCCGCACGGGGTCTTCGACGGCACCCAGCAGCCGCCGGCCCCGGTCCTCCTGCTGAGAAACGGCGGCGGGAACGGGGGCGACGACGAGTTGTCCGGCACAGGCACGCTCTGGCTCTGGCCGTTGCCGCCGGCAGGAGACCTCCGACTGCTCGCGCAGTGGAGAGAGTTCGGCTTAGAGGAGTGCTCCATCGTCCTCGAAGGTGCCCGGCTCCGTGACGCAGCCCCGGGTGTGCAGAAATTCTGGTGACCGCCCCGTGCCGGACCCCAAGATCTTCAGCGCCGCCAGCGATACGGGGTGGTCGTTGACACCCGGAGCAAACCGTAGCGTTCCAGAATAGGGCGTGAATACTCGGTTGAATCGCTGTGGATGAGTGTCTTGCCCCTCGCCAGCGCGGCCCGGGCACGGGCCGCGGTAACGGCCCGGTAGATGCCTTGGCCGCGCCACTCGGCGCGTGTCGCCCCGCCCCAGATGCCGGCAAATTCCGTGCCAGGAACCGGTTCGAGGCGCCCCGCGCTCACCATCGATCCCTCGTGTTCGGCCACCCAGAGTTCCATCCCGTCGCCGCGTGCCGCACGGGCCAGAATTGCGTCGGCGTTGCCGTTGGAGACGGAAACGCCGAAAACTTCGTCCTGCATTGCGCTCATGGCGCGGATGTCCTGTTCTTCGCTCACGCGGCGGAGGCTGACGCCGGGCGGGAGTTGCACGTCCGCGGTCAACGCCTTTGCTGGCCCGATCATGATCGACTCGGTTTCATCGGGCTCAAATCCGTTGGCGAGCAACGCGTCATGGAGTCCGGGCGCATCATCGTGTCCACGGGTTTTCCACTCGACCCGCACAATGGCTGGATCGCTGCGGTAGAAAGCAAGTGCCTCGGCCACCCATCGCGCGATCGTGGGTGCGGCGGCGCCACCGAGATCCTGATAGGTCACGAAGCCTCGGCCGCCGGCAAAGGTCACCAGACGCAACGGGCCCAGTAGTTCAACGGCGAGCGCGCTCGGCGTCTCCGCATCTGTTCGGAGTTGCTGGTCATAGGCCATGAGAAGCTGCGTCGAAAGTGTCATTGGCCTCCACGCTACAACGCCACAGCGGATCCGTCCCGCCAGGGAGTGAGCCTGGGAAGCCAGCGCGGGACATTGGCGCGGTAGATCTCATATTCAGGTCCGAACGTCCGTGCCAGCGTGGGCTCCTCGTGGAACACCACAAATGCGGCCACGGGGACGGCATCCACGGCGGCAAGGGCAAAAAGCTTGGGCTGCCCCAGCAGGAGGCCCTGCCCGGTAATCGAGGCGGCGAGGGCGACGTAGATGGGGTTGCGCACGTATCGGTACCAGCCGCCGACCACCAAATGCTTCGGCGGCGCAAAGGGAGCCGGGGTCCCCAGTCCCTCGACGGCGAACCGGACAAACGAACTTGTGATGACTGCCGCGCCCGCACCGATGAGCACGACGCCGGCGCATTGCGCGGGGAGTCCGCCCGGCACCGGCCGCTTCACCTTCCAGCGCGTCAACAACCACGGAACGAGCCCGGCCGCCGTCGCTGGCGCGACAGCGAACACCGCCGTGCCAATGGCTGCGAGCCTCTTCTCCCGCGACGTCTCTCCGTATGCCGTCATGCTGATCACTTGAACCTCCTAAGCGTGCGTTGCTTCCTGGGTTGGCGTGCTCCCGGTGTTCCAGGAGCTGACGAAGGCCAGACCGGCAGCCACTGCCGAACTCAGCACAATGGCCCCAAGCCACATCGACACAGGCCATCCAATCCCTGACACTACGGCGATCCCGATCATCTGGCCTGTCCAGATCAGAGCCGCCAGTACCGCGCTGACCGCCGGCAGCCGGCGGCCGGTCAATTGGCCGCCCCTTCGGGCGATCAGCACGTCCACCACAACTGCGGCCAGCGTGGCACCTGCCGCTCCGGCGACACCTGCCGGGCGGAATCCCGACATCGCCAGGGGCAGCCACGCCACGACGGCGACCAGCATGGTGGCGATGCCGCGAGGTCGCCGCAGGACTCCCGACCAGGTGTAGAGAAACGGGGCGATGATCAGTGCCGTGGTCACCAGGTAGCTGGCCATGCCGATCGCCGCAGGCATCTCCGCTTGGGTGTGGCCGGGACTGCCGATCGGCGTCGGGATGTACGGGACCGCCGGAGCGGTCCGGACAAAGGCCGAGCAGTAAATGAGGAAGAAGGCGCCCAAACCGGTCATCAGGGCCACAGCCAGCAGCGCCGGCGCCGACCACTCGAAGGCGCCCGACCGGCCACGGGCCCGTGCGCTGCGGACGCCGGTACCGAGAATGAGGAAGAGGCTAAACCCCAGCAGCAGATGGGTGGGGCTTACCAGCGCATCGAGAGAGACTTCGATGCCCAGGATTTCATGCCATGCCAGGTCCAGAACGCCGGCGACGGCGAAAAGGACAACTCCAACCACCGTGCCCCGGTAACCGGCAGGTATCGCGCGGGCGAGCGGCTGCCCGGGCTCGCGGTTCCTCCAGATCACGGTGGCCGTCCACGCTGCCATGGCAAGGAGGCCGGAATAGAGAGCGGCGTGCCACGGGGTGAAGAACGTTTCCAGTCCGGGAACGTGGAGGTGTGCCCAGCCATCCAGGAAGACCGCCAGGAGGAGCCAGATGCCCAGCAATTCTGTGACCAGGTCCCGCCCGACGCCGGTCCTGAGAGCCGGGGATGCCGTGTCAACCATGGTCGTTCTCCTCGCACTCCGCAGACCACCCTCGGCGATCCGGCACCGCCCGACGTCGGGCTACAGCCCGACTCCTTAAAGCGTGGACCTCCCGGGGTTCAAACGCCAGATGCGTAACCGCGACCGGTTGTGTTTTGATCGGCCCCGTCCCATCATGGAGCCGTGGGGCCGCCCGACGAGACTGCCGGCCGGTCACCGCGCCTGTGGCCCAAGGAGGTAAGGGCATGACCGAAACGGCCATCGAGCTCACAGAAGTCACCAAACGATTCGGCTCCTTCACCGCAATCGACAACCTCAGTCTGCGGGTCGAACGCGGGGAAATCTTCGGCCTGCTCGGGCCCAACGGATCCGGCAAGACAACCACCATCAACATGATCAGCGGCCTGAGCCGTCCGACCTCCGGAGGGGTCACGGTCCTTGGCGTGGACATGCTCGTGGATCCGCAGAGGATCCGACGCTCGCTGGGGACGGTGCCGCAAGAGAACGCCCTCTACGAGGAGCTCACGGCGGAAGCCAACCTCCGCTTTCACGCCGATCTCTTCGACGTGCCCCGGAAGGGCCTCGAGAAGCGGATCACGTCATTGCTCGAGCTTGCGCAGCTGGACGAGCGGCGAAAGAGCCGCGTCTCCACCTTCTCCGGCGGCATGAAACGACGTCTGGCCCTGGTCCGGGCACTGCTCCACGAGCCCGAGTTGCTCTACTTCGACGAGCCCGCCCTGGGAGTCGATGTGCAGAGCCGGCGCGCGCTCTGGGACCGGATCCTCGAGCTCAAAGAGCGCGGAACCACCGTGCTCATCACCACGAACTACCTCGAAGAGGCAAACGTCCTCTGTGACCGGCTGGGCATCATCGACCGCGGGCGCCTCGTGGCGCTGGACTCGCCGTCGAACCTTCGCCGCAGCTTCGGTGACACGGTCCTGGAAATGCGCACCCAGCCGGTGCCGGCGGAGGACATCGTCCGGAAAGTCCGTGCCCTGCCCGGTGTGGTTTCCGCTGTCGCTGCCGACGAATGGCTGAAGGTCACTGTAGAAGGGGGCGCCGCCGTCACCGGCAAGGTGGTGACGGCGGTGGTCGAATCCACGAGCCTCGAGGAGATCCAGAGCCGCGAACCGAGCCTGGACGAGGTCTTCCTGAGCCTGACAGGCAAGGAGCTCAGGGAATGAGCCTCCGACACAACCTGCGTGTGGTCCGGGCCGTCGCGGCGGTGGACATCCGCCTCACCCTCCGGGAACCGCTGTTCGCGATAGCCGGCATCATCATCCCGATCAACTTCCTGCTGCTTTTCCTGCTGTTCGCCATCAGCGGGGGCCAGGCGCCGATCGCGGTGGTGATGAAGACCCAAGGCCCGTTGGCCGGGCAATTCGTTCAGGCCATGAACAACTCTCAGTCGTTTATCATCCATACGGCCTCCCCGGCGGACGCGGAGCGCGAGATCCGCGCGGGAACCGTCGTCGCCGTCGTGACGGTACCGCAAGACTTTGATGCCGCGCTCAACGCTGGACGACGGGTGGACATCCCGGTCGAGCTCAACAACCTCAACGTCGACTTCACCAACGACATCCGGCGGGCGGTGCCGCTGTCCATAACATCCTTCTACGCCAGCGCGTTCCCTGAACAGGTCGTCGTGAGGGCGGTCGAGTCCGACGTCCAGGAGCACGACACCGGCTACATCCCCTACCTGGCCGTCAGCATCGTGGTGGCCGGGCTGATGCTCGCCGCGCTGTTGCAGGGCAGCGTCAACGCCGCGCGGGACTACGAACTGGGAACCATCAAGGAACTGGCACTGGCCCCGGTTAGCCGGCTTGCGATCGGGCTCGGAAAAATTCTTGGCGCAGCCGCGCTCACTGCAGCGTCGGCCATTCTGGTGCTGGGCGTCGTCATCCTGGTGATCGGGGTGCAGCCCCTCCATCCCCTGGAGGTACTCGGGTTTGGCCTTTTGATGATCGCAGCCTTTCTTGCCCTCGGTGTGCTGGTCGGGACGCTGGTCCGCCGGCGCCAGCAGGCGATCCCGCTCTCCATCGCCTGCGTCCTGCCGCTGTTCTTTCTGAGCGGTCCGTTCGGACCGGCGAACTGGCTGGGTGAAGTTCCCGGAGCCATCGCGGCCGTGTCCCCGCTCACCTATGCGATCGCCGCGTTCCAGCACGCCTTCCACGGTTTCCAGACGGCCACCCAGGACCTGACCGTCGACACGATGGTCCTGGCCGGGTTCACCCTTCTCACGGTGGCGCTCACCGCATTGGTTTTCGGCCGCCGGGGGGTGGGGCACTGATGGGATCGCACTGATGGGAGCCCTGCGGGCAGTCCTTGCCATCGCGGCCAAAGACATCGTGACGTGGGTGCGCACACCCTCGGCAATCGCGGTCAGCCTGCTGCCGCCGATCGCCTTCTTGCTGATCATCTTCGTCGTGGCGGGGGCAACCGGCCGCAATCCGGTGGCAGTGGTGGCCGAGGACACCGGCCCGCAGGCTCAGCGCCTGGTCTCGATCCTCAATGACTCCGACGCGTTCCGCGTCCAAGCCGCAACTCCGGATGAGGCGGCGCATTTGCTCGATACCCTTCAGGTGGCCGCCGTGATCACCATCCCAGCCTCCTTCGACGACGACTACCGGATGCACCGGCCGGACCCGGTACAGATCCGGATCAACAATCTGAACCTGGACTTCACCAACGACCTCCGGCGATCGCTGCCGACGGCGATCACGCGCTTTTACGCGGGCGAGCCGGACAACCCCGTCATGGTCGGCGTCGCCGAGTCGGATCTGAGGCCGCATGACGTTGACCTCGTACAGTTCGAACTGGTGCCCATCCTCGTGCTGCTGCTGACGCTCATGGGTGTCGTCAACGGCGGGCTGGCCACCGCCCGGGAATTCGAGGACCTGACCATCAAGGCGCTGCTGCTTGCACCGATCGGCCGTGGGGCCCTGATCGCCGGGAAGATCCTAGGGTGCTGGGTGACCACCATGCTGGTGGCAGCGCTGGTGCTGGTCCTGTCGGCGGTCTCGGGCTTCCTGCGGCCGGCGGGCTGGTACTGGCTGCCGGCGCTGGCCGTGATCGGGCTGATCGCACTCGCGGCGGCCGGGGTCGGGGCCGCCCTTGGAGCCACCTTCCGCCGGTTTGCCCCGGTATCGGCGGCCGGGATCAACGTGGCGATCTACCTCTTCTTCCTAAGCGGCGGAATCAGCGTCGCGGCATTCCTGCCCGGCTGGATTCAGACCATAGCGCACTTCACGCCCACGTTTTATGGGGTGGATGCGCTGGAGGCCGCGATCTTCTACCAGTCGACCGACAACCTTGGCAGGGACATGGCGGTGCTGCTGCTGACGGCCGCAGGCGGCCTGGTCTTGGGCATCATGTCACTCCGCCGGCGGCTTGAGGCCTCATAGGGCCGCACCGGAGGAAGGCTTGGTCCCGAACGTCGGGGACAGGAACCTCGGTACTCGAGATCACTCCCCCAGGGGCACCACCATCACAGGAACGCCGGAGAACTCCAGAACACGCAGGGTGTGGCTGCCGATGTAGCGGGTTGCACTGCCGGGACGATCCACCAACGCCACTACGATCAGGGCCGCCTTGGCTTCGCGGGCCTCGGCCAGGATTTCGGCCGCAACCCGGCCAGAGCGACGGCTAAGAGACACCGGCACTCCTGCCGCCGCCCCCAGCGCGGCCACATGGCGGAGCGCGGCCTCGGCTGCCAGATCCGCATGTCTGGCCAAGACGGCTGGGTCGATGGCACCGGGATGTCTATCAAGCGCCCCCGGGTCCCTGACCGTCACGACCCGCAGGCTCGCGCCCAACCGGCGCGCATACTCGACGGCCACTTCCGCTGCCCGGAAAGCTGCCCGGGAGTCATTGACTGCCACCAAGATCACATCGCTCATCGGGTCCCCCTCGTGTCGGGATCCTGCGCCAGGATTGCTGAGTTTCCTGTGGTTCCCGTGTTTCCTGAGTTCCGGTCAGCCGCCCAGCGCAGGCGCAGGCTCTCTTCAAGTTCCTGCGCGTCAAGCTGCCGCCGGATGCTCTGCAGTTCGTCTTCCAGTCTGGGAATCCAGCGGTTTTCAACCGCCCGCTGCCGGGTCCGGGTCGCCGCGAGTTCGGCAGCCAGCAGCAGTTCCGCACGCTGCACCGCGGCGTAGCGCACCCCGGCCTCGAGAGCCCTGCGATGAACGGCGGCCGCGTAGGACAAGGCCGAGCTTCCCCCCGCGTGTGGCGCCGCCGGGAGCCGGCACTCGGGGTCCTCCGGATACAGCACACCCATGGCGCTTCCCCACGGCACGCTGACCCAGGCGGGCTCCAGCGGAGCCGCTGCCTCAACCCGCCTGCTGCCGTCCAGGGCGGCAGCCCGACGCAGCCAGAGCGCCGCTTCCTTGGCCAACTCCTCCCACTCCGCCCGGCTCAGTTCCATGCGAAGTTGGAACCGTTCCAGCTCGTCCGCCAGGATGTGCTGCTTCCGGTCCAGCAGGCGCGCGCCGTGGCGGGCTGTCATCAGCCGGCGCTCCACCCGGACCTTGCCTGCCCGGCCCGTGCTGGTCATGGCCGGCCTTCCCGATGGGGAAGATACCGTTCCAGGAGCGCGGTCGAAACCATGGTCAGCTCCTGTTCCGGCAGCGCACCCAGCGCCGCCCATGCCCTGCCCAGGGTGTCGTCCAGGGACCTGATTTCGTCGCGCCCCTGGTTGAAGAGGCCCGTTTCCACCAATTCCCGGTAGTGGATGTAGCTGCGGTCGGTTTCGCTCAGCGCCGCCGCACCCACTAGTTCCGCCAGTTCCGCCGCCTGCCGCGCGCGCGCCATGGCAGCAAGAACCTGGGCGGCCACGTCAAGGTGGTCCTCGCGGGTCCGGTCTTTGCCCGCGCCGCTGCGCATGAGGCGGGACAGCGAGGACAGGACGTCCACCGGCGGGTATATGCCGCGTGCCGCAATGTCGGGCGCAAGGACAATCTGCCCCTCCGTGATGTAGCCGGTCAGGTCCGGTACCGGATGGGTGATGTCGCCGGCCGGCATCGTCAGCACCGGAACGATGGTGACGGAACCATCGTGGTCCTTGACCCGCCCGCACCGCTCGTAGAGGGTGGCGAGATCGCTATAGAGGTAACCGGGGTAGCCCCGCCGGGCCGGGATCTCCCGCCGCGCCGCAGACACTTCCCGGACCGCTTCGGCATAACTGGTCATGTCCGACATGATCACCAGAACGTCGTGGCCCTCGGTGTAGGCGAGTTGTTCGGCAATCGTCAGCGCGATCCGCGGCGTGAGGATCCGTTCAATGACGGGATCGTCGGCAGCGTTGAGCAGGAGCACCAACTCCTTCCCGGCGGAGCGTTCTTCAAGACGGTCACGCACATACGCGATATCCGCGTGCGTCAGCCCCATGGCGGCGAACACCACCCGGAATGAGTGGCCGCCTGACGTCGCCTGTGCCGCGATCTGAGTCGCCAGCGTCAGGTGTGGCAGACCCGGAACGGAGAAGATGGGGAGTTTCTGTCCCCTGACCAGCGTGGTCAAGGCGTCGATGACCGAGATGCCGGTCAGGACCGGTTCCTGCGGGGGCCGCCGGTAGACCGGGTTCAGCGGCCAACCGCTGACCGGCAGGCTTGCCGTGCCCGTCACGGGCGGTCCGCCGTCGAGCGGTTCCCCACGTCCATTGCAAACTCTGCCGAGCCACTCCGTTCCCACCTGGACGTGAAGGGGACGGCCCTCGAAGCGGATCCGGATTCCTCCCAGCGACATGCCGTCGGTGCTTTCGAGGACCTGCAACGTCGCGAGGTCCTGGTCCACTTCGAGGACGAGGCCATGGCGCCGCTCGCCGCCGTCCATGTCGATGGTGGCAAATTCATCCCAGCCAACGCCGTCAACCGCGCCCGCAATGAGCAGCGGCCCGCGGAGCTCCCGCACATCTCCGTAGGAGATCTGCGCGGCGAAGCCTGCCGACAACGGCACGGACCCGGCACCGCCGGATGCCGAGGCTGTTGCGTCATTCATTGCAGGGCCTCCAATGCCTTGAGCACCTCGCCGCCGAGGGCTTGGACAGCTGCCGCGTCCGACGGACCCGTTTCCTCACGGGCGCGAAGCACCCGACCGAGATCGGCTTGTTCGATCGTGGTGGCTGCCACGCCCCCTTCCACAAGTCTCTGGCAGGAATCAACGACGTCGAGCACAAGATCCAGCAGAGCGGCGCCCTTGTCCGCCGAACAGAAACCATCGTTGACGCTGAGCGCGTTCTGCATCAGCACGCCATCGCGCAGCAGGCGCCCGCCGAGCAGCACCATCCGTTCGTGGCCCGGCAGCGACGACGTCCCGATGATCTCCGCCAGTTCGGCCAATCGGTCTGACTCCGCCAGCAGGGCGGCGGCCCGGGCCCGGCGCTCGGCCCAGCCCGGATCCCCGTTGGCCGCATGCCAGCTGCCGAGTGCTTCCGCGTCGCGGGCGAACGAGCCTGTCCAGCTCACCGCCGGATAATGCCGGGAATAGGCGAGGTCCCTGTCCAGCGTCCACAGGGAGCGGACGAAGCGCTGGGAGTCCGTGGTTACGGGTTCCGTCATGTCGCCGCCGGGCGGCGAAACGGCCCCGATCACAGTGACGGAGGCAGTCATCCCTCCCAGCGTTGTCACGCGGCCGGCCCGCTCGTAGAAGGAGGCAAGTTCGGATGCAAGATTCGCCGGGTAGCCCTCTTCGGCAGGAAGGTCGCCGTTGCGGTTGGCGAATTCACGCAGAGCTTCGGCCCACCGGGAGGTCGAGTCCGCGATTACGACGACGTCGTACCCCATGTCCCGGTAGTACTCGGCGACCGTGATCCCGGTGAAGATGCTCGCCTCTCGCGCCATCATCGGCATGTTGGAAGTGTTGGCGATAATGACGGTGCGTTCGATCAGCTTCCCGCCGGTCCGCCCGTCCTCGAGCTGGGAGAGCCCGTCAAGGACATCAGCCATCTCGTTTCCCCGTTCCCCGCAGCCCACATAGACAATCACGTCGGCGTCGCTCCACTTGGCGATTTGCTGCAGCAGCAGTGTCTTCCCTGTACCGAAGCCGCCCGGCACCGCTGCCGCGGCCCCGCGCGCCACCGGAAATATCAGATCCAGGACCCGCTGGCCGGTATGCAGTGGCACCGTGCCGGAGTCCCTGGACTGGAAAGGACGCGGCCGGCGCACGGGACAGCGTTCGGCCAGCGCCACCTCGCGGCCGCCGATCACGGCCACAGTGTCGAGGACGTGGACCCGACTCTCCTGGGCCAGCCAGCTAAGCTCGCCGGACACACCCGCCGGCACCAGGACCCGGTGTTCCATCGCCCCGGAATTGGGGACCGTGCCCAGGACTTGGCCGGCAGAGACAGTGGTGCCGGGCACCGCCGCCGGTTGAAAGGTCCAATCGCGGGCCAAAACCGCGGGGTCTTCCGCGGATCCGGACCGCTCCGGGGTCAGCCACATCGGCGCAGACGACAACGGGCGCATCAGCCCGTCGAACACGTGTCCCAACAGTCCCGGCCCCAAGAGGCCCGCGAGTTCATCACCCGTGGGGACGGCAACATCGCCGGCTTTCAAGCCGCCGGTATATTCATAGGCCTGCAGGGTTGCCCGGTTCCCTGCAATGGCGACAGCTTCGGCGCTGATGCGCCGGGGACCGACGGCGATCAACTCCAGCATGGACAGTCCTTCCACCCCCTCGATCTCCACCAGAGGTCCGCTGACACGCACCACGGTGCCGACCCGCCGGGACGTTACGGGGTCCACAGCTCACGCGCCGCGGGCATGGCGTCCAGGGTCATCTCGGCCAGTACAGGCAGCGAAAGGTCCAGGCGGCGCGGACCGGCCTCGGCGAAGACGCCGCCCTCGAGGCTCTCTGACACGAGGGCATCAGGGCCCAGCAGTTGCCGGCACAGTCCCGCCAGCCGTGCCACCAGTTCCGGGTAGCGCGGGTCTGACGTGAGTCCGGCCGCAGCCTCCCGCACCTGGCGGTGCAGTTCCAGCCGTAGGGAACTGCGCTGTGCCAGGACCAGCTCGTGGGCCTGGCGGCGGGCCCGCGCTGAGCGCAGTGCGGCCTCGGAGCGGGCCGCGTCTTCGCCCTCCTTCACTGCTGCGGCGAGGATCGCCGCCGCTTCGGCCCGTGCAGCATCCAGCAGGGCACCGGCTTGCCGGCTTGCCTCGTCTTTGAGCTCAGCGGCCTGCTGTTCGGCCGCCGAGCGCAGTGCCCGCCGCACCGGCTCCAATGTGGCGTCTGCTTCCGGTGACAGCCCGCTCATGAGGGAAGCACCACGGTCATAGGCGAGCGGGGATCGGTCAGGGCCGGCTCCAGCGCGCGTGCAGAACGGGGCGTGAGGATGACGATGGCCGTGTCCGGGGGCAGTGCGGTCCACGCGCGGCGGATTTCCTCATCCGTGGAACCGGTGAAGATGACGACGCCGGCGAGCCGGAAACCGTCCAGCAACGCCGGTTCACCAATCGCGGCAATGGTTCCTGGCATCGTTCCAGCTCTCCGCGCTCATGCCTTGCCGATAAGGATGATGGCGATGATGAGGCCATAGATGGCGATTCCTTCCGCGAGCCCGACAACAACCATGGCCCGGCCGAAGATTTCCGGGCGTTCACTCATTGCGGCCAGTGCCGCCGATCCGGTGTAGGCCACGGCAAATGCCGCCCCGATCGATGAGCCGGCCACGGCGATGGCCGCAGCGATCAGGGCCGATCCGCCGGCGCCCGTAGTCGTGTCAGCGGCCGCAGCGGCAAGGGCAGGCACCTGGCCTGTTGCGGCAGCCGGGCCTGCACTTAACGCGCCGGCCAGAAGGGCCAGGGCCCCTCCCATCACGGCGACGTTGAGCGCCGCCAGCACCTTGAATGCCGATTTTCGCCAGCGTTTGACGAGGAGGACGGCGCCTGTTGCGGCGATAACGAAGACAGGGATGGCGCCGAACCAGAGGTTCACGGTGATTGCCTTTCAGCCGGTGTGCCGGACGGGAGGACCGAAGCGGTGGCGTCCGGATCCCCGGCGGTGGAGGTCAGTTCCGGCGACCACGGCCTGAACGGGCGCCCCTCGGCCTGGAAGACGCGGGAAAAGAGTTCGTAGTATTCGAGGCGCAGGGCCTGGATTCCCGCCACCAGCGCTTCAAGTGCGAACGTCACGGCATTTCCGACGACGAACACCAGGATGGCGGCGGCAGCGCGCCAATCCGGTCCCCACAACGCCGTCGTCCCGTTCCAGACCACCGTCAACAACGCTGCGTGCGTCAACCCGAAAGCAGCGAGTCGGGCAAAGGAGACCAGGTTCGATCCCAGACGGATCACAGTGTCCACAAGCTCGACGAATGCCTGGAAGACGGCGGTGGCCCCGCCCCCGGCTTCTACGAAGAGTCCGATGTAGATGAAGATGAGTGCGCCGAGACCGATGACCGCCGCGGCAGCCGTCAGGGACCCGGTGCCCGTCGCGAGTCCCCAGACGAGGAGCCCCAGAGCAAGGAATAGAAGGGAGCCGGCGACGCCCGAGCGGGCGTACAGGGCGTAGGCCCAGCCGCCCTCCCTGACACGGTTGATGGTGCCGACGGCGTAGGAGCCGGCAAGCAGCAACGCTCCCACCCACAGGCCGGCGATCAGGAACTGCACCGGGTCCTCCAGGGGTTGCAGCCACAGGACCGGCACCAGGCCGGTGGGACCAAAGGCCTCCCCGTACAGCGCGCCGAAGAACATCGCGGCCAACCCGGCCGCGCTCACGAACGGCCAGGTCTTGTGCAGTTTGGCCAGTCTTTTGCTCCGGCCCGTGCGGAGGAAGAGTCCCATGCCCAGCAGGATCGCGCCGTGTCCCACATCGCCGAACATCATCCCGAACATCAGCACGTAGGCCACGCCGGCGGCCCATGTGGGATCCAGATCCGCGTAGGGAACGGTTCCATAGGTATCGACGAGTGTCCGGGACACTCCGCTGCGCGCCTGTCCGCCAAGCAGCGTGGGTGGCTGGATCCACTTCGGCCGCGGCAGCGGGACAACGGCGGCCCCGAGCGGGGCAAGCCTGGCCGTCAGTGCGGGAATTTCGCGCCGTGGTGCCCAGCCCGCCAGCGCCGCGGCAGGCCCGGAGACGATGGCGGCGGCCACCGCCTTGTCCAGTTCCTCGGCGCCGCGGCCAGGCGCGTAGGGCAGGTCAAGTTCGACGACGGCGCTGCGGGCCACTTCTGCGAGCATGCGCCGGCGATCCTGCTCGGGGACCACGAGGGCCACCCGTTCCATCCGGACGGGAGCCAGAGATTCACGCCGCGGCATCGAGCACCTCGCTTGACCCCGCGCCGGAGGCAGCCGCCGCCAGGGCCGCCCGGACACGCCAGGCATCCATGGCCAGAACCGCGATGGCGCCCAGTACAACGTCCGGCCCGGGCATCGAACCCCGGAGTAGACGGAATCCATCGTTCTCCGCCGCGGCATACGCCCGGGCCTCAGCACGCCAGAGGTCCTTTGGGGACGCAACGCCAAGCACCACGCCCTGAAGAGAGTGTGGAAGGGCGGCGGTGAACCCTTCGATGTCGCTAGCGGTTTCCCAGGAACTGCCAAGGACTGGACGCAACAGGTGCAGAACCTGCGCGGCGGGAGCGGCGCCGTCGACCAGCACGATCCTGGCGGCCACGAGTACACACGCCGCGCCGCACCACGGCCGCGCCGCGGCTGCCGAGGCGGCCAGCCTTCGCGCCCATGCGACGGTCAGCGCATCCCGCATCGGGCCCGGCCCGGCGGTGCCGACGTCACCCCAGGCGCTGGCGCGCACGATGGCGGCGAGTTCTTCGGCCGAGCCCGCCGTCCGCAGCCTGGGCCACGCGGTGGCGAGCGCCCCAAGAGCGTAGAACTCCGGGGTGGGTCCTCCGCCGGCAAGGTGATGCGCTAGGGCCGCAATGTTTTCGATTTCATAAATCCCGGCAGCAGTCCGCGCGAGCGCCGTGCCCGACGCCGGAAGCCAGCCCGCCAGCACCCTCAGTTGCCACAGGACGGTTTCCTGGACGGCCCGTTCAGCGGCCGCGAGCCCGCGGGCCCCGGCCAGTCGTTGCCCGTAGCTCGATTCCCGCAGGAGGGCCACGGCACTGTCCAGCGTCGGCTGGGTGGCCATCGCCCGGCTGGCCCCGGCACCGGCGCGCCGCTGCGCCATGGACCGGGCACGCACAGAGGCCGCGACCCAGTCGGCTTTCATGACTGCTCGGCGCTCTGTGGAGCCAGCAGGTTGTCGATGACCTCTCCGACGACGGCGGGAATGCGCGCCAGGCCGGTCTTTTCCAGTGTTGCAGCCTCTTGGCGTGCCTGTTCCAGCAGCTGCGCGTCCCGCTCCGATGCATCCTGTTCGATCCGGACGGCGGCCCTGACGCGTGCCGCCTCGGCGTCAAGCCGGGCCCGGGCCACGATTGCTGCCGCTTCGGCGCGGGCCCGGGCCACCTCTCCTTCCGCGCTCAGGCGTGCCTCCGCAACGAGCGACTCGCATGCTGCTACGTCGCCGGCGAGTGCAGCGAACACTGGTGCCAGTTCTGCAGCCCGCCCCTGGTCGTCTGCAGCCGGCACCCCGGCCGGCCCGGCAGCTCCCGGGGTACCTACAGGCCTGAAACGGTCCAGAATACTCAATCGCGCCATCTCGTCTCCCGGGAATTCCTCAGGGCCGCCTTCCGGGTCCGCAGAGCCACATTCCTGAGCGGGTCCTCACATCATCCCTTGGCTCCTGGCGCGAAGGCAGAGACCAAAGACCCCATGGTCGTCCGCCCTCATTGCGGCCGACGACCCGGATGTCCAACCGTCCCGACGCGTTCGCTAAGGATGCTGCGCAGGAGCCGGAACCCCTCGCCCAGGGACAGGTCCGGCAGGTAGGCGCGCGTGAGGGCATTGGCGATGCCGGGCAGGGCTGCCGAGTCCGGATAGACCATGTAGAGAGGGACATAGCGGGGGTGAAACTTGCTCTTGAAAGCCAGGAGGGACCGGAATCCGTAGACGGGTTCAAGGGCGGATCCCAGACGATCCAAGAGCCGGTCGAGGCCGGCGGTCGCAGGCGGACGCTCCGGCGTCCCGTCCGGGTGGAGGGTGGGCGACACCCGGGCCAGGGGCGCCCCGGAGAGGCTGATGAATTCGCAGTTCTCATCCTTGAGGCTCGTTGCTGCGGAGGCTATGAGGAACTCGATAGCCGGCCGGAAGCCGGTGCTGCGCCTCCTCATGAAATCAAGGGTCCAGCCGACGATCCGTCCGTTGCGGTAGACCGGAAGCCAGGAGGTGACCGCGTGGACCTGTTGGTGGGCGTCAATGGCGAGCAGGCAGCGAACTTCAGGGTCGTTGAGTTCGTCGAGCCCGCCAAGGGTGAACCCCATTTCGGGCATTTTACGGTCCGCGACCCATTCTTCTGAGATGGCCAGGATCTGGGTCTGGATGCCCAGGCCGGCCGTGGGATAGCGAACCCATTCTGCATGGATTCCGGCCTTGGCCGCGTTGTTCAAGGCCGTGCGTATGTCCTGGAATCTCTTCCCTTTGAACGACAGGGTGTCCAGGGGCAGGACGGTTTCCTGGGCGACCTGGACGGAATCCCAGCCGAGGCCGGATGCGGCATCCCGGACCTCCGCAGTAACGGAGTAAAAGCAGGGCGTCCACCCATTGGACCTGCAGTAGCCGTAAAACTCCTCCACTACCGCCGGGATCAGGTTCTTGGGTCCAACGGGCCCGCCGGCCGTCAGGGCGATTCCGGCGATGACGCGGTAAGCGATGAAGCTCTGACCCGTGCGGGAGAACCAGTAGGCGTTCCCGGTCCACGTCGTCATCCAGGATATGGAACTGCCTTCCTGTGATGTGAGGATCGCCAACGCTTTGTCTTTGTCATCGCCGTGCCGGGGGTGTGTCGGACGGACGAAGGATTTAAGGACCAGGACGCCCGTGATGGCCCAGAAGACAATGCCCACTCCCTCGTAGAGCAGAACTGCCAAGGTGCTCTCCGGGAAGAAGGCGGGCGGAACGTCCACCGTGAAGCCCAGCGGCAGGAACCTGTCGGGGACGTCGGCCACCAGATCGGCGAGTCCGGGGACGGGGGTGAAATCCGCTGCGAGGACCAGCCCGGCCGCGACATAGATAACGCCCAGGACGCCGGCCAGGGCCAGGACCTGCAGGGCGAGCCGGGTGTAGGTCCCGGGCGGTGCGGCGACAGGAAACAACCTCCGGCAGGCCAAGACCACACCGAAAATCATGACGGGGACGAGAAGCGGGACCACAAGTGCCAGCGGTTGGGTGCTGTGGCCCGGCTGGCTCGCATCCACCAGTTCCCCGGCAACCGTGTCCGGGCCTGCCGCCAGGAGCACCCCCACCAACGTAATGAGCGCCAGCAGTGATAGCGCGGCCTGGACCACCAGCACACCGGCCCAGGCGAAGCGCCGTCCGCGTCGGAGGCCCTCAGAAAGCAGCAGCAGAAGAAAGGACGGAACAATCGCCATGAAGATTGCGCCCGCCCCTGCCCTCAGTTGCAGGTGCGCGGCCTCACAGTCCCGGTGCTGGGCCGGGACTGCGCAGACGTTCTGCAATGTCTGGGGGTCCACGGGCCGGATGTCCGTGAAGAGGAAGCGCAAGACCGAGAGCGGCCCGACAGCGTGCGGGGCCAGGCCCGCAACCACGGGCCCGACGGCCGAGACTGCCACGAGGAGAGCTACGAGGATCCTCCCCTCATGCCGTGAACTCACCGGGCGCACCAGCCGGGGGCGGCGGCCCAGAAGGATCGGGCCCAGGAGCGCGCCGGCAGCACCGGCTCCAAGTCGCGCCAGATCGGCGAACCCCCCGTTGTAGAGGGCGAGAAGAATCAGGAGCCCAAAGAGCCCCAGACGGATCCGCCGCCTCCACAAGGTGCCCATGGAAGCCGTGGCGGCCATGGCGGTCCCGCAGATGAAAGCGCTCGGGCCAAGAAAAAACGTTCCGCCGACTTCCCGGGCCCAGTTCCCCGTAAGGGCACGGGTGCCCGCCCAAAATCCTGCGGCCGCCACGAGCCCCGCAATCTGGGTCACAACGGCCGCCAGCGCGAATTTCCTGCTGCCCAGCTGCCGTTCCAACGGTATGCAGGCCAACAGCACCAGCACCGTTCCCACCACATAGCCGAGCAGATCCCGGGCCCAGAACGCGGCGGTCAAAGGCGTCCACCAATGATTCGGCAGCGACTGCGCCGTGGCCGCCACATCGGCCCTCCAGCGCAGTGCAGGGCCGGAGACAATACTCGAGGTCAGGAGACCCATGATCCAGAAGACGGCGACGAACGCCACCGTGACGGGAGCCCCCCGCAACACCGAGAGCAGCCATCGCACCGGCCTGCGGCGATGCAACCGCCGGTGCCCGGCGAGGGGCGGCGATTCTGGCACTGGGAATCCTTTCAGGATTTCGGGACACTCAAGGCAGGCCCATCCTGTCGCTTCCATTTGACCACTTACGTCCGAGCCCGCAAAGGCTGTTCCGCTGATCGCCCATCGACGGCGGCCCGGGGCCGGAACGATGGTAGCACCCCTCAAATTCCCAGCTTCGCCTACGGCTGGCGTGCTATAAAAGCCCGTGAAGGCGCCTGCATTCCCGTGCGGAGCAGCGTGCAGCCTTGGGCGGACCGCCGGGCGCAACCCCAATCGCGGACAGGAGGAAACACGATGGAGCAGCTCCTCAATGTCAGCGTCATCAATGAGCCGTTGCTCTATTCCTTCTATGCCCTGTCCGCCCTGGCGGTCCTCTTCCTGCTCCTGCGCGCCGGGCTCCTGCCGCGCCGGATCGGCCGGCCGCGGCCGTCAGCCGGAGAGGCCAGCGATCCGGCGTCGCACGCATCACAATTGCCCGGACGGCGGAGGTGGCTCGTCACGGCGGCCGTCGCCGTGGCTGCCGGCGCCCTGACCGGAGCCCTGACTCTGTTTGTCTGCGAAAGGGTGCTGAACGTCTTCGGCCTGCCACTGGACACGGACACCCGCGTCTGGGTGATCTTCGCGTTCGCAGGGCTCGGCCTGGCTGTCGTTAACCTGTGGCGGTCCTGCTGGTGGCGGAAGGCGGTTGCCGTGCTCGCCAGTGTGCTGTTCATCACGACGGCGGCGCTCGGGATCAACGCCGGCTATGGACTGAACCCGACATTGGGAGCCATGTTGGGCATCAGCCAGACGACGCATCTTGCCCTGCCCAAACTCAACCCGGCACACCAGCCAGTCACCGGGTC
Source organism: Arthrobacter sp. TE12232 (assembly GCF_054062615.1). NCBI lineage: Bacteria > Bacillati > Actinomycetota > Actinomycetes > Micrococcales > Micrococcaceae > Arthrobacter > Arthrobacter sp. TE12232. The sequence continues at coordinate 4,525,805 of NZ_JBSSFK010000001.1, read as the reverse complement.
CGCATTGTGGCAAGAATGGAAGCCCCCTGCGGGGATGCCGGCTGTCGGACGAAGCGGAACAGTCACGATTCCGGCTGACGCCTCAGGATTCCAAGCCCGTGACGCCACCCTCTACCTCCCGCCCGCTGCCCTGGTGGACAATCCGCCGGATCTACCGATCGTCATCATGATGATGGGCCAGCCGGGCGGCCCCGAACAGAGCAAAACGGCCATCGAGGAGCTCGACACCCTGGCCCAGCAACACCAGGGGCTGGCCCCGCTATTCCTCACGGTGGATCAGCTGGGGAGTCCCTACAAGAATCCTGTCTGCGTTGACTCCGCCAAGGGCAACGTTTACACCTATGTCACTACCGACGTCGTCAACTACATCCGTAAGAACCTCAACGTGGCGACGGACCGGACCCAGTGGGCCGTGGCCGGATACTCCAACGGCGGGGAATGCGCGCTCTCGTTCGCGGCCAAGCGACCGGAGCTCTTCGGCTCGCTGCTGGACATCTCCGGAGAGCTGGAGCCCGTGGACGGCACCGCGGCGAATACCGTGAAAACCATTTTCGGCGGCAGCCAGGCCGCATTCGATGCGGAGAAGCCCGTAACGATCCTCAAAGCCCACACGTACACCGATTTGCTCGCCATCTTCACCAACGGCGCCATTGACCCGCAATACGGGCCCCAGAGCGCGAAGGCCGCGGCAGAGGCGAAGGCCGCCGGCATGACAACGCACCGGTTCGTCGGGCCCGGCATCGGACATCGCGGGGACGCTGTGAGCTACGGCCTCAAAACCGGGCTGCCGCTGCTCTTCCAGAGATTCGGCCTCGCCCCGTCATGAGTGCCTCCACCGCTTTCGGTTCGCAGGGCTTCTTGACCTAGCTTGCCGGGCCACCGACCGCCCGGCGCCGCCCGCCCCTCCCCTGACCTTTATGCAGTCCCACCTCCTGATTGGAACCCCATGCCTGTGCCAATTCTGGCCGCCCAAGACCTCACCAAGACCTACGGGCGCGGGCCCGACCGTTTCGACGCCCTCAAAGGCGTCTCCCTGGAGATCGACCGCGGCGATTCCGTGGCGATCGTGGGTAAGAGCGGCTCCGGCAAATCAACGCTGATGCACATCCTCGCACTCCTGGACACCCCCGGCGGCGGGCAGGTCCACGTCGACGGGACTGACGCGAAGACCCTGAGCGGGCGGAGGCTCAGCGCGCTGCGGAACACGATGTTCGGCTTCGTCTTCCAGCAGTTCTTCCTCAACCCGGGTTCCAGCGTGCTGGAGAACGTCGTCCTCCCCCTCAAGATTGCCGGCGTCGGCAGCCGGGAGCGGCGCGCCCGCGGGATGGCCGTCCTGGAACAGCTCGAACTGGCCGACAAGGCCCGCAACAAGGCCGGCAACCTCTCCGGCGGCCAGAAACAGCGGGTCGTGATCGCCCGTGCCCTGATCAATAGTCCCCAGGTCCTGTTCGCGGACGAGCCCACCGGGAACCTGGACACGGCCACCGGGCGCATCGTCGAGGACATCCTGTTCGACCTCAATTCCAACCACGGCATCACCCTGATCACCGTCACCCACGACCACGACCTTGCCGCCCGCTTCAACCGCCGTCTCTATATCCGTGACGGCCTGCTGATCAACACCGACGAGGAGCACGCGGCATGAACCCGCTCGAAATCCTGAAGACCGCCATGGCGAACAGCTTCCGCAGCAAGTTGCGCACGCTGCTGACCATCCTGGCGATCTTCGTCGGAGCGTTCACCCTGACCATTACCAACGGTCTTGGCACCGGCATCTCCAATTACATCGACAGCCAGATCGCCGCCGTCGGCTCCAGCAATTCCTTCACGGTCGCCAAAACTGACACGAGCGGCAATCCCGCCTCGGGACCGAAAAAATACGACGCCACTACGAAAGTCCTTGCGGCCGGCGGCAGGCCGGGTTCAACCCAGCTGGCCCTGGGCCAGGCCGATCTGGACGCGATCGGCGCCATCCCTGGTATCACAGGCGTCACCCCGGTGACCCGGCTCAGCCCGGACTTCATCCAATGGAACGACCACGACAAGTACCAGCTGTCGGTCAGCCCCCTTGCCGGGGCGCAGCCGCAGCTCGCGGCGGGCGCTCCCCTGGACGATTCCGCAGCCCAGCCGCAGCTGATCCTTCCCGCCAGCTACGTGGCCCCGCTTGGCTTTGCCGACAATAACCAGGCCGTCGGTCAGGACGCCACGATCGGCATCACCGACGCGACCGGAATCATGCACTCCATCACCGCCCGGATCACCGGCGTTGAACAGAGCGCACTGCTCGGCGGCGGCGGCGCTTTCATCAACAAGTCCCTCTCAACGGCCCTCGCCGATGCCCAGGGAACCGGCGCGCCTGCCGCATCAAAGTCCGTCTGGGCGAACGTGACAGCCAGTTTCGCACCGTCCTCCGCCGCCCAGGTCAACGACATGAAGGGCAAGCTCGCCGCAGCCGGCTACACCGCCCAGACCCTCGATGACCGGATCGGCACGGTCAAAACCGTCATCAACGGGATCATCGGCGTCCTGGACGCCTTCGCCGTCATCGCCCTGGTGGCCGCAGGCTTCGGGATCGTGAACACCCTGCTGATGTCCGTGCAGGAACGCACCCGGGAAATCGGCCTCATGAAAGCCATGGGCATGGGCAGCGGATCCGTCTTCGCGCTCTTCAGCACCGAAGCGGCATTCATCGGCTTCCTCGGAAGCGCCATCGGCTCCGCCGCCGCAATCGGGCTCGGCACCGCGGTGAGCGGCGCCCTGGCCCGCGGGCCCCTCAGCGATCTGGAGGGCCTCCACATCCTCGCCTTCGCTCCCGGCTCCGTTGCCGGCGTCATCCTCCTGGTCATGGTCATCGCCTTCATCGCCGGAACCCTCCCGGCGTGGCGGGCAGCGCGGCAAAACCCGATCGACGCCCTCCGCTACGAATAAGGCCCGCCAGGGCCTCGCTGCAGCCGGCCGCAGGCCTCTTCCGCGGCCGGCCCGCGAGGCTTAGACTCGATTGGCTTGACGAAACAGGGAGAAGTTCGGCATGAGGCTCGTCGTCGATCTCACTAAATGCCAGGGTTACGCGCAGTGTGCCTTCCTCGCCCCGGACGTCTTCACGATCCAGGGGGACGAGGCACTCACGTACGACCCGGCCCCTGACGAGGTGCAGCGAACACGGATCCGGCGGGCTGCGGCCGCCTGTCCCGTACAGGCCATCCGGCTCGACCAGCTTGAGGAGCCGGCGAGTTCGCAACCTCCGACAGAATCCCCGGGTGCGGCAGCCGCTAGCGGAGGCAACGGGGGCAGCTTCAAACGATCCGGAAGGATCGTCGTCGTGGGCGCGTCACTGACCGGCCTGCGCGCAGCGGAACGGCTGCGCGAGGAGGGGTTCACAGGTTCGCTGACCCTGATCGGCGAGGAAACACACGAGCCGTATGACCGGCCGCCGCTGTCGAAACAGGTCCTGGCCGGTGCGGTACGGTCCGAAGACACGTCGCTGCCACGCCGCCGGGCACTCGACGTCGACTGGCGTCTGGGCGTCGCCGCCACAGGACTGGATCTGGCCGCACGACAGGTGCAGCTCGCCGACGGTAGCCGGATCGGGTTCGACAAGCTGTTGATCGCCACCGGGGTGCGGGCCCGGTCCTGGCCCAACGCAGCGGAGGCGGCGCTGGCAGGAGTCCTGACCTTGCGGACCCGGGAGGATGCGGCCACGCTTCGGAAGCTCCTGGCCGGCCGCCCTCGTCGGGTCTTGGTCATTGGCGCCGGGTTCATCGGTTGCGAAGTCGCTTCGGTGTGCCGCGAACTCGGCCTGTCGGTCACTGTGGCGGAGGCGGGTCCGGCACCGCTCGGCGCGGCGCTCGGCGGTGTCATCGGCGCAATCGCCGGAGAGCTGCAGGAAGAGAACGGCGTGGATCTGCGCTGCGGCGTCAGGGTGGTTTCGCTCGAAGGCGACGCGACCGGACAGCTGTGCCGCGCCCACCTGTCCGATGGCACAGCACTGGACGTGGACGTGGCCGTCACCGCGCTCGGGGCCGTCCGTAACGCCGAATGGCTCGCCGGTTCCGGCTTGGCCAGCGGCCCGTGGGGCGTCGCGTGCGACGCCGGCTGCCGCGCTTTCGACGTCAACGGGCTGGTCACCGACGATGTCTTCGTCGCCGGTGACGCATCCCGCGCCCCGCAGCCGATGTTCGGCTACCAGTTCCTCGCCGTCGAGCACTGGGGCAACGCAATCTCCCAGGCCGAAGTTGCAGCACACAATATGGTCAGCGGCGAGACCGAACGCTGGCCGCACCTTGCCGTGCCGAAATTCTGGTCCGTCCAGTTCGGCACCGAAATCAAGAGCGTGGGCGTGCCTTCGGTTGCGGACGAGGTCGCCATCGTACAGGGATCGGTCGCGTTGCGGCGGTTCCTGGCCGTCTACGGCTACAAGGGACGCATCGTGGCTGCGGTGGCCTTCAACCAGAACAAATGGCTGGAATTCTACGAACCGCTGATCGAGCAGGCGGCGCCTTTCCCGCCCACGTTCCGCCACGTTGACGAGCCGGCCGAAGCCCGGCCGGTGCCCGCCGGATTCCCGGCCGCCGCCAACCCCACCCAGGACGCGACCGTCGTCGTAACCGGCCACTATCCCAATGAGCGACGCGCCAGGCTGACTGACCGCCGCGTCCCGTAGAGCGCCGCCCAGGAGACCGGCAGCCACCGGCCCCACGACCCAAGGAGCCTTCGCCATGTCCCAGCCCAGCACATGGGAGCAGATCCTCGACTACTCCAACCGGGCCAACCCCTACCCCTTCTACGAAGAGCTCCGCAAGACCCCGGTGACACGGCTTCCGGACGGAAGCTACCTCGTGAGCACCTACGCGGAGATTGCCGCCCTGCTGCACGATCCGCGGGTCAGTTCCGACATTGAGCGCAACCCGGCGGCCGCTGCGATGCGCGCCGCCGCCGGTGAGGACGGGGAAGGGGACGGGCCGGGCATGACGCCAACGTTCCTCAGCATGGATCCTCCGGATCACGACAAGTTCCGGCGGATCACCATGCGACATTTCGGACCACCCACGACGCCGGGCAGGGTGGCGGGGATGGAGGCGCGGATGACGGAAATTGTGACTGACCTCATCGACAACATGGCGGCCCGCAGCCGGATCGACGTCGTCGATGACCTGGCGTATCCGCTGCCCGTCACGGTGATCTGCGAACTTCTGGGAGTGCCCCCGGGGGATGAACAGCGCTTCCGGGTCTGGGTGGACGTTGCCCTGCAATCGACGGATCCCGGCCTGGATCCCGAAACACAGCAAAAGAAACGGATTGAGGCCGGCAAGGAACTGCGCGCGTTCATGGAAGAGCTGGTCGACGCCCACCGGCGCGCTCCGGGGAATGACTTGCTGTCGGCGATGGTCACCGATGACGGCCCGGAAGGCCGCATGCCGGACGAACAACTGGTGGGCACCGGGCTTCTCCTGCTCATCGCGGGACATGAAACCACCGTGAACCTCATCTCCAACGGCGCACTGACGTTGCTGCGCCACCCGGCCGAGCTCCAGAGGTTGCGTGATGATCCCGGCATGGCCATCCCGATGGTCGAGGAGCTGCTTCGCTACGAGCCGCCCGTACATTTCGTCCCGTTCAGAACGGCCCTCGATGACATCGACATCGCCGGCACCACCATCCCGGCCGGCGCTTCCCTCACCCTGGTCCTGGCCGCGGGCAACCGGGACCCCGCCCACGTGGCTGATCCCGGCCTCTTCATCCCGGACCGGCACAACAACCAACACCTCGGCTTTGGCGGCGGCGTTCATCTCTGCTTCGGGGCGCCCCTGGCCCGGCTGGAAGCGCAAATCGCCCTCACCGCCTTCGCCACCAGGCTGGAGAGCCCGCGCCTGGTCTCCGACCCGCCCCCGTACCGGCCGAGTCCGTTCCTGCGCGGCCCGTCCCACCTCCCGGTGGACATCGACGGCGTCCTCGCCCCTGACGGGCCCGCCGGCGACGGCACGGTCCGGTAGGGCCGGCTGACCCGGCTTTGGCTGCGGCCCCGCGTCGGTGTTGCAGAATCGAGAATTCTCTTGATCCAGCCCAAAATCGCCGTCGTCGGCGCCGGCATCATGGGACGCACTCGTGCCCGCCGCTGGACCGAAGCCGGCTACCCGGTGGTCTTCGGCGTCCGCACCCCCGACGACGCCAACCTCGCCGACTTCGCCAACGGCATCGGCGCTGCCCGCGACACCATCAACGACGCGATCGCCTCCTCAGACGTCGTCCTGCTGGCCATCAACGGCGCCGCCATGGAACACGCCGTACGGGCAATGGCCGCCGCGCTTGACCACAAGATGGTCATTGACGCCACCAACAACACCGGCGGCACGGCCATGAGCAGCATCGCGCTGATCAGCGACCACGCACCGGACGCCCGCGTCTACCGGGCCTCGTCGATGACTTCGCCAAGCTCTGGTTCGCTCTGGCATTCGGACAGGGCCCAGGCCGCGGCGTAAGATTTAAGATCCTCACCAGGGATATCGGGAACTAGGCCGCCGACCGCGTCACACCGCCGAGGAAAGCGCTTCAGCGCGTGATAGCCAGGGGCTGCATGGGAATCACGCACGACACCCGCTCCGGCAGGACATCCCTTGAGGCCGCCACGCGGTTGTTCCTGCCGGTGTCATCGCACCAGTCAATGTTGTAAGGCACGGCGGTGACCACCGCATCTCCGGCCACCGCCCGAAGAGGTACGACAAATGTGTAGGAGAACCCGCCGGCGTCGTTCATTTCCGTTGTAGCTTTGACCACTTCCGCACCCGAGGCATCGGTCACGGTCACCTGGATTCGTGCGTTCAAACCGTAGCGGGGATTGCAGTCGGCGTCCGGCGCCGCCACGGTGACTTTGTCCCCCGGCGTGGCTTCCGCGGGGGTCAGCGAATAGGCGGGCGGGAAACACGGCGGCTCCCCGCCTGCCGCCGAAGAGCAACCCGAAATCGGGGCAAGCAGCAACAGGGCACCCATCAGCGCAGCGGTCGTGAACCGCCGGCCACGGTACTTCAGAGAGAATGCCATCCGGTCATTCTCGGCGGAACAACAGCCCGGGGACACGGTTGTGCCGGATTCGTGCCCTGATCGTTGCCGAAGCCTGCCACGAATGAATGAGCCGGTTACCGCGCCCGAGGGAAGGTCCGGCTGTGGCGGTTCTCTGACACGGGAGGATCGAAACTGGTGTCTTCCAGGGTCGCTCCGTCGTGGAGCCAGCGACGGTTGTTGTAGAAGCTGATGGCCCTGTCGTTGCTCTTCGCCACCCAGAGAACTGCCCGCTCATAGCCGAGTTCGATCAACTGCTGTTCGGCGGCTGCAAACAAGGCGGACCCTGCGCCCTGCGCCCACCAGTCCGGATGCACATTGATCGCGTGGAGCTGACCGGTGCCCGCTGCCGGGCCTCCGACGGCGGGACCGACAATGGCGAATCCCGTCACCTCATTGCCGTCTTGGACCACGAGGTGCATAGTCCCCTCGCGGGGCTCGCGAATATTGCGGCGCCACGCAGACGCCGCGCGTCCGACGTCGAGGCCATCAAGATACTGATCGGTCATGACGCCACGGTACGTGGCCCGCCATGCCGCAACGTGAATCTCTGCCAGCCGTGCGGCGTCGTCTTCGGTCGCGGCCCTGACGCTGATATCCGAAGTGGTCATGCTCGCGAATCTACCAACTGAGTTCACCGGTGCCGTGCGGCGCGCGGGAGGGACTCTCCCGCACGGAAAGAGGTTAGGATCGCAACGCCGGGATGCCTCTCGCCCGCTCGACCACGCACATTCAAGGAGCCTCCGTGAACCGCGCCCTTCTCGTCATCGACGTGCAGAACGAATACATCTCCGGAAACCTGCCGATCGGTTTCCCCGACCCGGAAGTGAGCCTGGCCAACATCGGCAAAGCCATCGACGCCGCTACGGAAGCAGGCATTCCTGTCATTGCGGTCCAGCAAACTGCGCCGGAAACATCGCCAATTTTCGCCCGCGGCAGCCACGGATTCGCCTTGCATCCCGTCGTCAGCAGCCGTAGCCATGACCACCTGATCGAAAAGACCCTTCCCTCCTGCTTCGCCGACACAGATCTCGCGGAATGGCTCGCTGAGCGTGACATCGACACGGTCGTGATCGCCGGATACATGACGCAGAACTGCGACGAATCAACCGCCCGGGACGCGGCACACCGTGGACTGAAGGTCGAGTTCCTCTCCGACGCCACAGGAACTCTAGCCATGTCCAACCACGCGGGATCACTGGGCGCCGAACAGCTGCACAGCGCCGTGCTCGTGGTTCTGCAGTCGCGCTTCGCCTCCGTCCTGACCACCGGTGAGTGGATCGACGCTGTTGAACACGGCACGTCCGTCCCGAAACCGGACATTGTCGCCAGCACTCAGGCAGGACGCGACGCAGCCGCAGAAGGCCGATTGATGTAGGTTCCTCTTGTCCCGACGACTGCTCGGGGCATGGAGGGGGACCATTGAAAGCACCGGACGCGAACCTGAATCAACCGAAGGCTCACAGGACGGACTCTGCGCTGCAGTACAGAACGCACCGCTCGGCGTCGGGCCGTCCCGTGGTGGCCACCGGCCGTGACGAGATCGCCAAGGCCTGGCAGGACGCCCGCACCTCCGGACTCCAGTCCTCCGACGGAACAGTGAAGAGTAAATGGAACCGCCCGATGATCGCCGTCGGGGCCTTCGCACTGCTTTGGGTGATGGCCGTCGCCCTGACATAGGGGCGCTGCCACCCCGGGCCGGCCGGTCCCGAGGGGGTCTGTCACTACCTGTATCAACAGCCACTCCCAAACGTGCCGATTCTGCGGTGTTCTGTATAGGAACCCCTGGCGGCCCCACGCGGACCGCCTCCATGCTCCGGTTCCGGAGAAATGAAAGGAAGACCCAATGTCCACTTGGCTCATCACAGGATGCTCGACCGGACTCGGCCGCGCCCTCGCCCAGGCAGTGCTCGCGCACGGCCACAACGCCGTCGTCACGGCACGAAACGTCGCCACCCTGGAGGACATCGCGGCCGAATTCCCGGACACCGCACTGGCCCTTCCCCTCGACGTCACCGACAAGGCACAGATCAGCTCCGTAGTTGAGCAGGCCCGGACGCGCTTCGGCGGCATCGACGTGCTGGTCAACAATGCCGGCTACGGCTACCGCGCCGCGGTGGAGGAAGCGGACGACGCCGACATCCGGCAGTTGTTCGACACGAACGTCTTCGGCGCCGTCGACATGATCAAAGCGGCCCTCCCGGACATGCGCGCGAGAAGGGCAGGGAACATCCTGAACATCACCTCCATCGGAGCACGCATCTCACCGGCCGGGTCCGGCTACTACTCGGCAACCAAGGCGGCCCTGGAGGGCCTGTCCGGGTCCCTCCACAAGGAACTGCAGCCCCTCGGCATCAAGGTCACCGTGATCGAGCCCGGCGCGTTCCGGACCGACTTCGCCGGCCGCTCACTCACCCAGTCGGCGACGGCGATTCCGGACTATGCGGAGACGGCCGGGAAGCGACGCAAGGAGAACGACACAGTCCACGGCACCCAGCCAGGCGACCCGGCCAAGGCCGCAGAAGCCATCCTGGCAGTCGTCGACAGCGCCAACCCGCCCTCGCTCATGGTGCTCGGCAAAGACGCTTTCGACGCCTTTGCCGCCGTCGCCGACGCACAGCGTACGGAACTGGACCAATGGCGCGGGCTCAGCCTCAGCACGGGCATCGACCGCTGAACAGGCCCGGCGGCGTCAACGCCCGGCCTACGTTCGGACGGCGCGGTACCGGAGCGAGCCGGGAATCTCTCCCCGGGTTCCCAGGCTCTCCCCGTACGCGAATTTTGCCCAGAGTGCCCGCATCGCCCGGCCGTGGGCGTTGACCTCGTCCCAGGTCGCACCGGCCAGGAGTCCGGCGGACTCCCATGTCCGCTGGTGGCCGAACAGCAGCGGCAGGTCAACCGTGTGTGCGGCGCCGTAAATGTTGCCGGGCGCCCGCCAGGACAGCACGTAGCTGTGGGCCCGTCCGCCCGCGCGCACATGCCGCCTGGCAAACTGTCTGGCTGACTTGCCGTACACCACTTCGGTGACCACCCACGTGACGGCCTTGAGCACGGCGCTGCCGACGACGGGAAGCCGCGCCACCCGGCTGAGGCGTGGGCTTTGGGGCAGGAACAGCCGGGCCTCCTCCGCCGTGTGGCCAATGAGGATGTCGATCCCCGGCGCGGCAGCATTCCAGGCCTGGTCAACCTCGGACTCCTTCGGCAGGGGCGCGTGCCCGTACTGGGTTCCGAACGGCATGGCAGCCATGAGCCCGAATTTGCTGGCAGCCCGGGCCACATCCTCCTCGAGGGCGACGACCTCCATCGCCGGGGTGGAGTCGGTGACGGCTTCCGCGGCGGCGCCCATGGCGGCGCTCATCTTTTCCCGCCCGCGGGTAATCCCCAAAGGTGCGCTTTGGATGATGGCCCGCTGGAAGAGAGACGCCGCGTCCGGCGTCGCCATGAGATGTGCGACGGCGTCGCCGCCGGCCGACTGCCCGAAGGCGGTGACCCTGCCCGGATCGCCTCCAAAGGATGTGATGTTGCGCTGGACCCAGCGGAACGCCTCGATCTGGTCCAGCAGGCCCAGATTGGCCGGCCGGCCGGTGCTGGTGGACAAATATCCGAAGATGCCCAGCCGGTAGGTCACCGAGACGACGATGACGCGGGTTTCGGCAACCAGCACGGCCGGGTCGAAAATCGCCAGGTCCCCCGAGCCGGACGTGTAGGACCCGCCGTGCAGCCACACCATGACCGGCAGCCGTTCGCCGTCCCCGACGTCGGCGGGCAGGGTGATCGACAGGTGCTGGCAATGCTCGTCGCCGGGGAGTTCGCCGTAGCGGGTGCCCAGCACGTCGTCCAGGAAGGGCACCGGGGCCTGCGGGCACGCCGGGGACAGGGACGTTGCCGTGAGCACGTCCGTCCAGTCGGAGGCCGGCGCCGGCGGCTGAAAACGGCGCGCCGTGGCGTACGGAATGCCGGTGGCACGCACGACGGCGCCGTCGCGCCATCCGGTAACGGGACCGCACGGCGGTGCGAAAGAATGGTCCGCAGTCATACCGGTTCAGCCGTGTTTCAGCAGTGCCACATCGGAGACAAGGTCAATGTGCTCCAGCATTGCCGCCGCGGCGGCGGCCGAATCCTGGGACCTGATCGCATCGGCGATCTTGCGGTGGGAGGCGAGCGACTGCTCCGGACGGCCGGGCTGTCCAAGCGATTCGAGGCGCGTTTCCAGGACCATTCCGGCAATGAATGTCATCAATTGGGCCAGCACGGCCGAATGCGCGGCGGCGGTCACCGCCTGGTGAAAGAGCTCGTCGCCGCGTGCACCGCGGTCTCCGGTGGCGACTTCTTCCGCCATGGCCTCGAGGGCCTGATCGATGGCCTTCATATCCTGCCCGGTGCGCCGTGAGGCGGCCAGCTCGGCCAGCTTGACCTCGAGCGTGCTGCGCGCCTCAACGATCTCGGGGAGCCGGCTGCGGTGCTCGCGGAGGCCCTTGATCACCGAAGGAACGTTGGGCCGGTAAACCAGCACTGCACCTGTGCCGTGCTGGACGTCGATCACGCCGAGCACTTCCAGGGCCACGAGGGCCTGCGCCAGCGTTGCCCGCGAAACCCCCAGCCGCTCGGCAAGGTCCCGCTCGGCAGGCAGCGTGTCGCCAGGACCCAGCTGGGCGGCCTCGATGAAATCCATGATCTGCTCTACCAGCTGTTCGTAGAGCCGCGGCCGTGAAACGCGGGAAATCTGATGCGTTGCTGCCTGCTTTGCCATGCGCGTCCTTCCAGCCTGTCCTGACTTCTAAGAGTACCGGAGAACTATTGACAAAGACACCTAGTGTCTAGGAGGCTAGGCCACTAAGCCAGTAATCTAATCATCGCCAGATCCGGAGCCCACCTCATGACTTCTGAACCCATGCCGCGCGACCACGGTCCCCTGACCGGTTATCTCGTGGTGGACCTGAGCCGCGCCCTCGCCGGCCCGCACGCCGGCATGATGCTGGCAGATCTCGGCGCGCGGGTGTTCAAGGTGGAAAACCCCGGCACCGGAGACGACACCCGCGGCTGGGGCCCGCCGTTCGTGGGCCCCGAGGACGATCCCCAGGCCACGTACTTCCTGTCCTGCAACCGCAACAAGGAGTCCATTGCCCTGGATTTGAAGAGCGACGACGGCCGGTCAGTCCTGCGTGAACTGCTGGAGCGCGCCGATGTTGTCATCGAAAACTTCCGTCCCGGCGTCCTGGACCGGCTCGGGTTCTCCGCTGCGGAGATGCATGCCCTGAATCCGGCGCTGGTGGTCCTGTCTATCACCGGGTTCGGGCACGACGGCCCGGAATCCCGGCGCAGCGGCTACGACCAGATCCTGCAGGGCGAGGCCGGCCTGATGTCGCTGACCGGGTCCGGGCCGGACGATCCGCAGCGCGTCGGGGTCCCCATCGCAGACCTCCTCGCCGGCATGTACGGGGCGTTCGGCACCCTGGCCGCGCTGCTGCAGCGCGAACGCACCGGCCAGGGCCAGATCGTCCGCACCTCGCTGCTGGCGGCGCTGATCGGGGTCCACGCCTTCCAGGGCACCAGGTCCACCGTGGCCGGCGAGGTTCCCAGGGCCCAGGGCAACCACCACCCCTCCATCGCCCCCTACGGCTTGTTCCACTGCCGGCAGGGCCGGGTCCAGATCAGCGTGGGCAGCGAAAAACTCTGGCGCACGTTCGCTGCCGAGTTCGGGATCGACGCCGCGCGGCCGGAGTTCGCCACCAACGCGGACCGCGTTCGCAACCGCGGGAAAGTCATCGAGGAAGTGGAGCGCATGTTCTCGGATTACGACGCCGAGCCGCTGCTCGCCAAACTCAACGCCGCCGGCATCCCGGCCGGCAAGGTCAGAACCCTGGACGAGGTCTACGAATGGGACCAGGTCCGCTCGCAGGGGCTCGTGATCGACGTCGAACACAAAGTCCTCGGCACAGTGAGCCTGCCCGGTCCCCCGCTGCGGTTCTTCGGCCCCGCCGACACTACCGAAACCACCCTGAAGGCCCACACTGCACCGCCGCTGCTGGGCCAGGACGGTGAACGGATCCGTACATGGCTTGGGCTGGTGCCGGCGAGCAGTGGCGGCACGGCCACAGAATCCGGCACGGCACAGGAAGGTCACCCGGCATGCTGACCCAACAGAGAGTCCGGCACCTGGACGCCGCCGAACTCCTCGCCGCGGTCCTCGACCCGGGTTCCTATCGGAGCTGGGACGCGCCGGTCGTGGACCCCGATCCCGGGCCGGAGTACCGGCAGGAACTCGCCGTCGCCCGGGCCAAGACCGGAGTGGACGAATCCGTCCTCACCGGCGAGGGCCTCATCCGCGGGCGCCGGGTCGCCGTCATCGTCAGCGAATTCCGGTTCCTCGCGGGCTCCATCGGCCTCGCCGCGGCGCAACGGATCGTCAACGCCGTCGAACGGGCCACCCGCGAAGGCCTTCCTCTCCTCGCGGGCCCGGCGTCCGGCGGCACCCGCATGCAAGAAGGGACCATCGCGTTCCTGTCCATGGTGAAGATCAGCGCGGCCGTCCGCGCCCACCGGCAGGCGGGGCTGCCCTACTTGGTCTACCTGCGGCATCCCACCACCGGTGGCGTCATGGCGTCCTGGGGATCCCTTGGCCACATCACGGCCGCCGAGCCCGGAGCCCTGCTCGGTTTCCTTGGACCACGGGTCTACGAGGCCCTCCGCGGCGAACCGTTCCCGGAGGGCGTCCAGAGGGCCGAAAACCTCTTCGACAAGGGTCTGATCGACGCGGTGGTCCCGCCCGGGCAACTGCCCGACGTCGTCGACCGCGCCTTGAGCATTGTGACCGCCGGCCCGCAGCCGCGGGTGGTGCCTCCCGCGACGCTGTCGGTGAAGCCGTCCGACGCCGGCGCCTGGGAATCGATCAGGATCTCCCGCAATCCCCGCCGGCCGGATGTGCGCCAACTACTCGCGCACGGTGCCCGGGATGTCTTGCCTCTCAACGGCACGGGCCAGGGCGAAAAGGACCCCGGCCTTCAGCTCGCGCTGGCCCGCTTCGGCCATCAATCCTGTGTGGTCATCGGCCACACCCGGCCCCGGCCTTCCCGGCAGACGGCGATGGGCCCGGCGTCCCTCCGGGAGGCCCGGCGCGGCATGCGCCTGGCCGAAGAACTCGGGCTGCCTCTTGTCACCGTGATCGACACCGCCGGCGCGGCGCTGTCCCCGGAGGCCGAGGAAGGCGGCCTGGCCGGCGAGATCGCCCGTTCCCTGCATGACCTCATCGGACTGAACGCGCCCACGGTGTCGGTCTTGCTCGGCCAGGGTGCCGGCGGCGGCGCACTGGCCCTCCTGCCCGCGGACCGGACCATCGCGGCCCAGCATGCCTGGTTGTCTCCCCTCCCGCCCGAGGGCGCCAGCGCCATCGTCCACCGGAGCACCGGCTTCGCGCCGGCCATGTCGGAAGCCCAGGGTGTCAACGTGGCATCGCTGCACGCCAACGGACTCGTGGAGCACATCGTGGATGAATGCCCCGACGCCGCCGACGAACCGAAGGCCTTCTGCCGGCGGCTGGGCCAGGCCATCGAGTACGAACTCGGTACCCTCGCCAGTGCAGGAATCGCCGAGCTACTCCCCCGGCGGCTGGCGAAGTACCGCAACCTGGGCGGCCTGCTCCCACCTGTTGCTCCCCGGTCCGGGGCCGGTCCGGTTGAGGACCGCGCCTAGCGCAGGCTCGAGAACTCCGCATCACTGAGCGCGGCGTAGCGGCCGTAGGCGGCAACCACGGCGGCTTCGACGGCGTTGACGTCGAGGCCCGGCACGAGGTCATCGGCGGCGCCCGCCGTCGCCGGGTCCCATTCCAGGCCGAGCGCGGCGTAGCTGGCCTCCAGGACTGAGCGGATCGGGGCGGAATTCTCCACCACGATCACGGAGCTGAAGAGCCAGCCGCCGGCGACCACCCGCTGGGCGGTGCCCACGAGTTTGATGAGGTGTTCCGGGACCTGCGGGTCCCGGCCGTGCACGCTGAACTCGCCGGGGCAGTATTCGCCCGGGATCTCTCCGACGCCGGCGTCCACGCCGGCGTCGCGCAGCGCCCGGGCGAGCAGTTCGCCAAACAGCGAAAACCGGCCTTTGGCCCCGGCGATCGCGTCGGTGTCGGGTTCCAGGTGGTCGATGACCAGCGTTCCTTGGTGGTACGCGGCGGCGCGGCCGCCGGCCTTGCGGACCAGAGGCTCGAAGCCGTGTTCGCGGCAGGCGGCGGCGGCGGCCTCGAAGCCGGTCAGGTGCGTGTCGCGCTGCCCGAAGGCGACCGTGGGAACGGGCCGGTAGAGCCGGAGGGTGGGACCCAGTGCACCGGTCTTGACCTTCTGGAGGAGCCCGAGCGCGAAGTCGAGGTCGGCGGCGGCGCCGAGCGATTCCTCCTGCCGCACCACCGACAGTGTCCGGGGTCCGGCTGGCGCCTGCGGCATGTTGTTATGCTCCCTTATGGTCATCCTGCAATTCCTCGTCGTAGCCGCCGCGTTCGCCATCATCGACGCCATCTGGCTCAAGACGATGAACCCGTTCTACCGCCGCCAGATTGGTGGCCTGCTGGCCGACAAGCCCAATCTAGGGTACGCGGTGGTGTTCTACGTGATCTACATTGCCGGGATCGTGTTCTTTGCCCTGCGGCCCGCGCTCGACGGCGGCAGTTGGCTCACCGCCGTCGGCTACGGTGCCGCCCTGGGCGTGTTTGGCTACGCCACCTACGATCTGACCAATGCCGCCACCCTCAAGACCTGGCCGTGGCAGCTGATCGTGGTCGACATCCTCTGGGGTGCGGCTTTGACGGGCCTGGCCACGCTGGCCGGCTGGGTCGTCTTCCACACGAACTAGGAATCTCCCGGACGAACTAGGACTTTCGCAGCGTCAGGATCTGTTCGGCGCGGCCGAACGGTCCGGTGAGGTCATGCAGCACCGTGGAGGTCAGCCCGATCCCGTCGGTGCCGAACGATACTTCGTTATCCAGCCCCAGCCACTCCCCCTCCGGCTGCCGGTACATGTGGATCTGCAGGTCCAGGTTGGGGAAGGCGTAGCTGCCCTTGCCCGGCGGGACCCGGGCGGCAATGCCGTTGGCCGTGTCCACGAGGCCAATCAGCCGGGCGAGGTCGCCGCTGTCCGCCCGGTCGGTCAGCGGATGGTCGGTGCGGAGCCACACCGTCCCGGACCCCGCCCGGTGGCCCTCGGCGATCCGCATGTGCAGGGACGCGATGTAGCCGCCGGGCCACACGCTCGCGGCGTCGTACGGTTCGCAGTCCTCAGGGGCGGGGATCCGGGGATCCTCGAAAGCCGCGATGGCAGAGGTGTCCGTGGTGATCATCCGCCAGGCCGTGGCGCGGATGGCCGTGCGGCCACCCGCGACGAGCTCGGCCTGCACCAGTTCGATGGTCCGGCCCGGGCGCAGGGTGGAGGTCACCACCTCGAAGTCCCCGCCGGGGATCAGCCCGAGGATTTCGTAGCTGAGACGGGCCATGCGCATGTCCTCGCGCGGCTCGTGCCTGGCCAGGCAGTCGGCCATGATCCCGGATGCCGGGGCCATGTGCTGCTCGTGCACGTTCCAGGCACCCTGAGCGTGGATTGTGGAGCGGAAACGCCCGTCCCCCAGCGCCTCATAGTAGAAATCGCCCTCGGCCAGAACAGGCAGTTCAGCAGTCAACGTCGACCTTTCGCAGCTTCCATCGGAGAATTCCAGACCACCCTATCGCCGAACGCCTCGCCGGGAGGCCACGGGGTCCCTGATGCGCTCAATATTCAGCGTTCGGCCAGCCGGACTGGGTAGACTCGATCACAGCGTTCGCAACTATCATCCGAAGGGGTGCTCTCCTGATCCGAGTCATTAGCTACAACCTCCGCAAGCACAAGGCCAGTGGCGAGCTGGTCGATCTGGCCCGCGATTTCGAGATTGACGCTTTGTGCCTCCAGGAGTGCGATACCGAGGACCTGCCGGCCACCATCGGCAACCTCCACCTGGCCGACGCCACCCGGGGGAACCGGCTGGGCCTGGCGATTTACTACCGCAAGGACCGCTTCACCGCTTACGACACCAAGACCTTCGCTTTGAAGAAGTCCCTCCACGACCGCGTCCTGGCACCCGCGCATGAGCGGCTCATCGGAACGCGTGTCACGGACAACGAGACCGACCACGAGCTCGTCATCGCCTCCTTCCACGCCGCACCGCTGACGGCGTCGAACTCGTTGCGGCGGAACCAGATCCATGCCGCCCACGCCGAGCTGCTCAGCATGGGCGGCGGGCTGATGTCACTGATGGTGGGTGACTTCAACTATCCGTTCTTCACCAAATCCCTCACAGCGCAGATGAAGGACGCCGGCTACGACCTCACCATGAGCGACCGCCGGACCTACACCCGCTACAAGGTCTTCAAGGGCCACTTCGACTTCGCCACCTCCCAGGGGCTGGAGATCGAAAGCGTGGAGACACTGCCCCGCGGCGCCTCGGACCACCTTCCCATCCTGATCACGGCCGAATACGGCCAGGAGGCGTCCGGAAACGGTTCGGGACCCGCCGCTCCGTAGCGGGCCATCCCGCTGTCAAGAACACCGGGTGAACAAACGGTGAACCGGGTATCGAAAGCAGGCTTATCGTAATCTTGCCGTGATCTACTGCTGGGCGTGAACTTCTCCAGACGCACGTTCCTGACCACTGCCGGAACGGCCACGGCTACCGCGCTAGCTGCCGGCACCAGCTGGCGCGCGGCGGAGGCCGCCACGGCCGTCCTGCCCCCGGCCGCCGCATCGGGCATCGACCACATCATCGTCGTGATGATGGAAAACCGTTCCTTTGACCACTTCCTGGGCTGGCTCCCCGGAGCTGACGGCGCCCAGGCCGGCCTGACCTTCACGGACCGCTACGGTATTCCGCACACCACGCACCACCTGGCAGACTTCCAGGGCTGTGGCCACCCGGATCCGGACCACTCCTACGAAGGCGGCCGGATCCAGTACAACAACGGCAAGAACAACGGCTGGTTGCGGGCCGGCGAAAACGACGAATTCGCCGTCGGGTACTACAACGCCGCCGACCTCGACTTCTGGCGGCAGGCCGGTCCGGACTGGACGGTCTGCGACCAGTATTTCGCGGCCACCATGGCCGAAACCTACCCGAACCGGTTCTACCAGCACGCCGCCGCCACCGACCGGCTGCACAACTCCACGGTGACGTCCACGCTGCCCACCATCTGGGACCGGCTTGCCGCCGCCGGCGTTTCCGGCAAGTACTACTACGGCGACATCCCCTTCACCGCGCTCTGGGGCGCCAAGTATCAGGGCATTTCGCACCACTACTCCGAATTCCTCACCGACTGCTCCGCAGGGACCCTGCCCGCGGTGTCCTTTGTGGACCCGCGGTTCACCGACGAAGGCTCCGGGACCTCCGGCGACGACCACCCGCACGCCGATATCCGCTCCGGCGAGCTCTTCCTCGCAGAGGTGTACAACGCCGTCACCACCGGGCCGGCCTGGGCGAACACCCTGCTGGTCATCAACTACGACGAGTGGGGCGGCTTCTACGACCACGTCGCGCCAGCCACCGCACCGGACACCAACCCGGAAACCGCCCTGCGCGGTTTCCGGGTTCCCTCCGTGGTGGTCTCACCCCGCGCACGACGCCGGTACGTTGCCCACGACGTCTACGACCACACCTCGGTCCTCAAGGCCATCGAATGGCGATGGAACCTGCCGCCCTTGACCCCGCGCGACCGGGCAGCCCGCAACATCGCCGAAGTCCTGGACTTCAGCAGGCCGGCAAACCTGGCCGCTCCCAAATACTTTGTCCCGCCGTTCGTGGCCGGCCCCGCCTGCACTCCCGTGGGACCACCACCGGCCGAGGAATGGTCTGGACTCAAAGAAAAAGCACTCGCCGACGGATGGAATCTCCCGTGAACCCCACTACCCAAACAGCCCCCGCCGCACGCGCCGCACGGCAACGGCGCGCGAGCCGCCGCACCCTGAAGCGCTTTGCCTCCGCCGCGCTGCTCGTGCTGGCCGCCGCGGCGCTCAGCTACGGCCCTTCGGCCGTCACGGCGGCCACGCCAGCCAATGCGGCCGCGCCGGCCGCAACCACCGCGGGCCAGGGCTACCTGCCCGGCGCAAAGCACATCTTCGTGATCAACCTCGAAAACAAGGGCTACGACGAGACTTGGGGCCCGGCGTCGGCCGCACCGTATCTCTCGCAGACGCTGCGCAGCCAGGGCGTGCTGCTCAATCAGTACTACGGCACGGCTCACAATTCACAGCCGAACTACGTCGCCCAGATTTCCGGTCAGGGCCCCAACCCCCAGATGCAGGCCGATTGC
Organism: Arthrobacter sp. TE12232; assembly: GCF_054062615.1. NCBI lineage: Bacteria > Bacillati > Actinomycetota > Actinomycetes > Micrococcales > Micrococcaceae > Arthrobacter > Arthrobacter sp. TE12232. The sequence goes on along the minus strand of NZ_JBSSFK010000001.1, from coordinate 4,506,438 downwards.
CAGACCTACTCTCCCTTCGCGGAAGCAGGAACGGCCAGCCAAGGCCAGGCCGTCGGGGACGGCTGCGTCTTCCCAGACACGGTGCCCACCGTCGCCGGGCAGCTCACCGCCGCCGGCAAGACGTGGAAGGGGTACATGGAAGACATGGGAACGCCGTGCCGCCACCCGGCCCTCGGCGCGGTGGATGACACGCAGAAGGCCAGGGTCGGCGACCAGTACGCGGCCCGCCACAACCCCTTTGTCTACTTCGCAGGGATCACCGGCTCCCCGGACTGCGCCAAGAACGACGTCGACCTCACCGCCCTGACGAAGGACCTCACCTCGGTAGCCACCACCGCGAACCTGTCGATGATCACCCCAAACCTGTGTCATGACGGCCACGACACCCCCTGCGTGGACGGACAACCCGGCGGCCTGGCAAGCGCGGACGAATGGCTGAAGCAATGGGTACCTGTCATTACGTCGTCCCCGGCCTTCCAGGAGGACGGCGTCCTGGTGATCACGTTTGACGAATCCGACGGGCCGCAGTCCGACGCCACTGCCTGCTGCGCCGCAACCGCCGGGCCCAACACCCCCGAGCCTGGCATCACCGGCCCGGGCGGTGGCCGCGTCGGCTCCCTCGTGATCTCACCCTTCACGAAGGGTGGAACGTGGTCCACCACCCCCTACAACCACTACAGCCTGCTGGCCAGTATCGAAGACAGCTTTGGCCTGCCATACCTGGGCTATGCGGGAACCCCGGGACTGAACCGTTTCGGGCTCGACGTCTACAACGCGGGGGTCTAAACGGCGCCGTGGCAGCGACGAGGGCGGGGCGCCGCCGCTAGGAGCCGGCGTTGAAGACGTCCGCGCCAAAACTGTTCAGGCCCGGCGCCCCGGCATAACCGAGCCGCGGCAGCGAGAAGGCGTCTTCGATGCTGGCCAGGAGGCTGAAGTGGTTGTACGCCTGATCCGACGTCGTGCCGCCCTTGGTGAACGGCGAGATGACCAGCGCACCGATCTTGCCGCCGGCCGTCCCGCCCGGCAGCAGGGCTGACGGTCCTACCGTCTTTCCCTCGGTTTCATCGAAGGTGATGACCAGCATCCCGTCCTGTTTGAACGCCGGGGAGTCCAGGATCGCCGGGACCTGCTGGCTCAGCCAGCTGTCAGCGGCCGCCAGCCCGCCGGCGCTGCCATCGACGCAGGGGCTATCGTGGCCGTCGTTGCACAGATTCGGCGAGATGTAGGCCAAATTGGGTGTGGTGTCGACGGACTGGAGGTCACCGGCAAGCTGGCTGAAGTCCACCACGTTGCTCTGGCAGTCCGGGGTCGAGGTGATGGACTCGAAATACACGAACGGATTATGCCGGGTCGCGTACTGGTCGCCCACCTTGGCACCCTGGCTGGTGTCCTTCGCGCCGAGCTTGGGATGCCGACATGGCGTCCCCATGTCCTCCATGTACCCCTTCCACGTCTTGCCGGCGGCGCTGAGCTGTCCGGCGACCGTGGGGACCGATGCCGGATACACGCAGCCGGTTCCCTCCACCTGCCCCAGCGCGGCCGTCCCCGTTTGCTTGAAAGCGACGTACGTGGGGCAGTCGTCGCGGGTCATGGCGTTGGATGCCTGGCCGGAGATCTGGGCCAGGTAGTTCGGGTTCGAGTTGTGGGCGATTCCGTAGTACTCGGACAGCAGGACGCCCTGGCTGCGGAGCGTCTGGGAGAGATAGGTGGCCTCAGAACCGGCACCCCACACCTTGTTGTAGCCCTTGTTCTCGAGGTTGATCACGAACACATGCCCCGGTTTTGAGCCCGCCTGCGCCGAGGCAGAGCCCCCGGACGTGGCGCCGGGGCTGCTGGTGCCCGCTGACGCGCCGGTACTCGGCGTGGCACTAGGCGTGCCGGATCCCGTTCCCGGGCTGCCACCGGGCGGCGAGGGCTGACACGCTGCTGCTGACAGCACCAGGACTGCTGCAACAAGCAGCCGCGCGGCGATTCGACGTTGAGCTTTCGTGGCGTTCCGGCGCATGGATTCCGGCTTTCTCGTTAACCCGATCAGCGTGGCATTGGCAACCCTCGTTGTTGAACTCTTACACACCGCGATCAAGAAAGCCCGCGAGGAGCCTAGGCAATAGCTGGGAACCGGCACCGCCAATTCGGCTGGCGTCCGGGCAACCGGAACCGGCCTACCGTTCAGTAGGGGATGCCGTGGTGGTAGTTTGCAAGCATGAACGCACCATCGGATTCGATTCCGTTGCTGGATCTCAGTGCAGCCAGAGGGCGGGACGGCACTTTTGACCCGGCGTTTATTGAAGCCTTGCGCGATGCTTCGCACCGGGTGGGCTTCTTCCAGCTCACGGGCTACGGGGCCACTCCCGGCGAGGTGGACGAACTGTTCGACGTCACCCGGCGGTTCTTCGAGCTTCCGCTTGAGTCCAGGCTGGAACTGGACAACCGGCTCTCACCGCATTTCCGCGGCTACACGCGGTTGGGCCACGAAGTCACCCGGGGGCGGCCGGACGCCCGTGAACAGCTCGATTTTGGACCGGAGCGCCCCGCCGTCGAGGGCTACCCGCCGGATCAGCCGTATTGGCTGGTGCAGGGGCCCAACCTGATGCCGGACCGCGCGCTGCCTGAGCTGCGGAGCGTGTGCATGGCCTGGGCGGACCGCATGTCACGGATCGGCGCAGAACTGCTGAGCGCCATCGCCGTGTCCTTGGAACTGCCGGAAGACTACTTCGACGAACCGTTCCGGGACTCGCCGGCCTGGATGGCCAAGCTCGTCCACTATGTCGGCGGCGTCGTCGCCGATGCCGGTCCCCAGGGGGTCGGCGCCCATGCGGACTACGGCTTCGTCACCTTGCTGCTTCAGGACGAGGTCGGCGGCCTGCAGGTGCTCCCGCCGGGCAGCGACAACTGGATTCCGGTGGAGCCGGTTCAGGGGGCCCTGGTGGTCAACCTCGGAGAAATGCTCGAAGTCGCGACCCAGGGCTACCTGGCGGCCACCATCCACCGCGTCGAGGCGCCCCCGCCCGGCGTCGACCGCTACACGGTCCCGTTCTTCTGGTCGCCCCGGCTCGACGCCGTCATAGATCCGGTGCCCCTCCCGCCCGCGCTCGCGGCCCGGTCCCGGGGGATCACCGATGACCCGGACAACCCGATGCTCGCATCCTACGGCGCCAACGTGCTCAAGGGCTGGCTGCGCGCCCACCCGGAGGTCGCCCGGATCCATCACCCCGAACTGGTCCCGACCACCGGGTCCTGAACTGCCCCGGCGGCGGGGCAACGTCACCGGGCGGGGCTTCCCTGCTCAGGCCTTTGGCTGTGCGGCAGCCGTGGCGAGCGCGGCGAGCCCCTTCTCGAAGTCTGCACCAACCATCTTGTCCATGTTCATGAAGAGGGCGAAGACCTTGCCGATGCCCTTGTTCTCCCCGGTCATGGTCCACGTGACCTGAGTGCCGCTGCCCGACGGCGTGAAAGTGAACGTGGTGGGGTTGACGGCCTTGAAGGGCTTGGTGAACTCCAAGCGGATCTTGATGCTGCGTGGCGCGGCGGCGTCCACGATCTCCATGGTGCCGGAGCCGGCCTTCCGGTTGCCGCTCCAGGCGTACTTGGCGCCGACGCCGGATTCGACGCCGGAATAGCTGCGCTCCATGGCAGGGTCAACAGACTCCCACGGCGACCACTTGGTCCATTCGTGGAAGTCGTCGACCAGCGGAAAGATGTCCTCTGCCGGTGCGGGAATGACTGCGCTGCGCGTAACTTCAAAGGTAGACATGCCGCCATCCTAGGGCGTGGCCGGCCCCACCTGACGCAGGACAGGCGGTCAGCCTTGCAACGGGATGACGTCGATCCCCCCGTGCTGATCCGCAACCACCAGAACCCGGGCCGCTGACACGCCGTGCAGTGCCGCCGCCAGCTGCTCTTCCTGCGCCGCGCCGGCCTCCTGGAGTGGCCCGGGCGGGCCGCCGGGAAGTGCAGGCACGCCGGTCAGGTCAGCAGCCCTGGCGTCCGCCCGCGTCCAGACGGTGACCGCTGCCCCCGTGACCTCGCTGATGACGCGGCGCAAGGCCGCGGAATCCGGTCCGGCCACCAGGATCACGTGGCCGATCGTTCGCGGACGGACCGGACCGACCGTGGCGAGGACGGCCCGGTCCTGCCTCCATACCGCGAAGTGGTAGCCGAACACGAGCCCGGTGGCGACCAGGAGCCCCAGCGGGGCGCGGATCCGGTCTATGAGGCTTCCGCCGCTGACATCGCTCAGGAAGAACTCGAACAGCCGGAACCCGATCACCAGCAGGGTGACCACCGCAACGACGGCGCTCAGGCCGAACACGGCGACCAGGTAGATCCGCCGGGCGTTCAGTCCGGCGCCGGTTGCTGTGCCTGTCCCCGCAGCCTGCTCCAGCGGACGCCATGCGAGCCACCAGACAGGCCCGCCCACCAGGAGGGAGCTGATTCCCCCGAGCAGGAGCGTCCGCGCCCCGGCGCCGGCCAGCGGCGTCGCCGTCATGGCCAGGACCGAATTCACGATCACGCCGATCCCCGACGCCGCCGCGACCAGCGCGACGCCGGAGGTCACGAGCCTGCCGCCCTGAAGGGTGGTTTCCGAGCGCCCGCTCGCGATGTTGCGGTGGTAAACCCAGACGAGGCAACCGATGGCAGCCGCCGCCACGGCGGGAGCGAGGGGCTCCAGCAACAGCTCCAGCGCTTCGGTACGGTCAAACAGCAGGCGAAGGGCCACAAAGAGTGCCACCCCGGACCCGGCCAGGGTGAGGATGCCGGCGCCGAGCACCCCGACGGTGATGAGTGCGACGTCAGCCAGCCCGGTGCGCAGCCGCCGGCCGCCGTCGTGCTTCCAGTGCCACCACCAGACGGCGGTTCCGCCGACGGCCCAAACCAGGGACTGCAGCGCCGACACCCACCATGGCTTGCCCACCGATGCCTCAACCGCGGCGCCCCGCAGGGCGGCATCCAGAAGGGTGGACAGGGCCGAGACGGCGCCGCCGACGCCCAGCACGAGCCCCAGCACCGAGCCGAGCACCGTGGGGACCTCGGCCAGCTCGGCCGGACCCTTCCGGGGATGGCGCCACATCCACCGGTGCCAGACCCAGACCGCCGCCCACACCAGTCCCGTGGCCAGCGACAGCCGCCACTCCTGGCCCGGGCCGCCGATCAGCGAGGACAGCGTGTTGATCAGATTGGTGGACGCGATCAGCAGGGCAACCAGGTAGGCGCCGGTCACATAGAGGCCCCACCCGACGGCGGACCGTTCCTCCGGGTCCTCGAGCCGCCGCCAGACCACCCACCACAAGACGGCCGCGAGCGGGCCGCCGATGAGGGCGAAGGCCAGCGAGCGCGCCAGCCCCGCGACATCGTCCACGGCCAGTTCCGTTCCCGTCACGAACAGGCGGCCCAGCAGTCCGCCGAGCCCGACGGTGGCGATCACCACCAGCGCGAACAGCAGCGCGTAGGTGATCAGCCGGCGCACTGTCCGTTGGGCGCTCATTGCTTCACCTGCCCGGGACACACCGTCAGCTGCCAGGGTGCGTTGTCGATCTGCCAGCCGTTCCCCGACCGGACGAGGTCAAAGACGTCCTCCACCTGGTATTCAGCACTGCCGAACGGCCCGCCCGGCTCGGACACGGTGATGAGCACCCGCACGTCGGCTGACTGCGGCCGCTCGGTGGTGGAGACCAGCGTGACACGCAGGTTCTGCGCGGCCCGACGGGCCTCGCTGTTGCACTTGCTCCGGGCGGCCGGGGTCAAGTAGGCGGACGCGGCCGCCTCATCCCCGGCAATAACAGCGGCGGCATAGCGCTGCACGACGCCGGCGGGCGTCGACTCGGCCAGCGGCGCCGGTTCTCCGCGGGTCAGGACGACAGCCAGGGCAACGATCACAATCACCGCGATCGCGACCATGATGGCCAGCAGGGTCCGGTCGGGCCTGGCGGGGCGCGCCGGACCGGGCTTCGTTTCCTCCGGTTCTGGTTCTCCTGGAGGTCGTTCGGGCTGGGATCCTTCCGGCGGAGAACTCATGCCGCAAGTATGGACGCCGGGCCGGTGCGCGGTCATGGTGTCTTTCGTCCCGTTCCCGCGGCGGTTGCATCGACGCGGCCGGGGCCACCCACTACGCTCGGAAAATGGGAATCATGCGCAATGCCCTCGCCGCTGTGCTCCTGCTCATGGTCGGACTGCTCGGCGGAGCCGCCGCGGCGCTCGCCGTGACACCGACCGCCGTCGTGGTTGAGGACCGCGCCGGGGTCCTGGACCAAAACACGCTCCTGCCGGCGGTGCGGTCCACCGAGTTCTATCAGCCCACCAAGGTTGCGATCTACACATACAACGGCACGGCCGCGGACAACCTGAACGAGGAAGTCCTGAGGTTCGCCCGCGCCGAACATCCCGAATGGATCAGTCCCGACGGGCAGAAGTGGGCGGACGGGCTGTTCATTTTTGCCCTGGACCCGGTCGGCCGGCATGTCGGGACCTACATGGGTGAGGACCGCAAGGTCTCCCCCGAACAGCGCGAGGACATCCAGAACGCCTCCAAGGAACTGTTCCGCGATGCCCAGTGGACTGACGGCACCATTGCCGGGGTCCGCCGCGGCGCCGAACTCATCAACCAGCCATGGTACCGGTCCACGGCTTTCGTTGCCTCGGCCTGGCTGACGGTGACCGCCGCGGTCTGCGGCGCGGCAGCATGGCTGATCGTCCGGTGGCGGACCAGGGTGTCCTGCCGGAAGGAACTCGCGCGGGGCGACGCCAGCTACGCGAACGTCAGCATGGACCTGCAGGTCACCGAGCTCAACGCCAGCACCATCCCCGAATCCTCGCGGTACGGCAGCACGGTCCTGGAAAAACACCGCACGTTCATGAACCGCTACAACATGGCCACCGAGCTTTCCAATCAGGTGCATGCCCTCAGCCGCCGGGACCTTAGCCGCCGGCCCAACCTCAAACTGATCCGGAACTACGCCGACGCGGCGGCGGAACTGGACGTGCTGGACGACGTGATTGCCGATACCAATGCCCTGCTCAACCGCGGAGCATCCTGGCCGGCCGCCTGGGACCACCAGCTCGCACCCTTCCGCAGCGACCTGAACGGCCTGGAAGAGATGCTCAGCCAGCGCCGTGCCGAGGGATCCTCAGCGACGGCGGCTGCCCTGCGGTCCTTTCGCGATGAAAGCCGCAGCGACCTTGAACGCTGGTCATCGGAACTGGCCGACGGCTCCATCACGCCCGAGACGGCGCTGGACCGGTTGCGTGATGCCCGGACCCGGCTGTCCGAACTGCTGAAGCAGCACGCCGATACCGTGATCGGGGCCTACGCCCGCAACGAGAAGGAGGCCGGGCTCATGCGCAAGGACATGGAGAGCGCCCAGGCCGGGACCAAAGCCAGGTACGGCCGCTCCTACGAGCCGAGCATCCTCGGCACCGTGTATCCGTCCTACTACTTCTTCTCGGTGCCGAGCTTCAATTCCGGCTTCAGCACCGGCGTCAGCAGCGTCAGCACCGCCCGCGGCGGCGGAGCCACCACCGGGTACGGATCCAGCGGCGGCAGCTTTTCCGGTTCCGGGAGCTCGTCGGGTTTCTAGGGCGGAGCGTCCTGGGGCCCAGTTCCCGGCGCCCTCCGAAGGTGCCTTTTAGGGCCCGTTCCCGGCCCGTTCGACGACGAAATCCCCGCCGGGGAACATGATCGTCTCGTGGCCGTCGTCGAATCTGACGTGGTACGGGGGCGCCCCATCGGCTCCCTTGACCTCAAGGATCAGACCGTGCCGGTCCGTGGACTCCACCGTGGTCCCACGGATGATGATGCGGTCTCCTGCGGCTGCATTCATGGCGGTCACCTGCATTTCTATTGACGCCTGTGTGCCCGAAGATCATTATTGCTCTTGACGGCTGGGGGGCGCTATGGCCTTGAACCAAGGAGCCGCGCCGTGCGAAGCAAACAGGCAATTTGGCAAACAGGAAAAGCCTCAAAAACCCTTTTCCCGGTGATCGGTTTCGCGGCGGGGCCACTCCACGTCCCCGGATACAGACGACGCCGACGACTCGACCCTGATTCCCCTGATGTGTGCACTCCTGTGGAGCCTGCGCGGTACCGGCCATGATGGGTGCAATCCTCCGCTGGGTCTTGCAGTTCCGGCTGTTGGTCCTCGCCGCGGCGGCGGGAATCCTGGCCCTCGGGCTCACCAGCCTGCCGGGCATGTCCGTGGACGCCTTTCCGGAATTCGCCCCGCCGCAGGTGGAAATCCAGACTGAAGCCTTGGGACTCTCGGCCGCCGAGGTTGAGCAGCTCATCACCTCGCCCATGGAAGCCGACCTGCTGAACGGCGTTGCCTGGGTGGAGGCGATCCGGTCCAAGTCCGTGCCGGGCCTTTCCTCAATCCAGATGGTCTTCAAGCCAGGGACCGACCTCTTCCGCGCTCGCCAGCTGGTCTCCGAACGGCTGACCCAGGCACGCGCACTCCCCAACGTGTCGGCGGCGCCCGTGCTGATGCAGCCGCTGTCCTCGACGAGCCGGGTCATGATGATCCGGCTGACCTCCAAAGACATGTCGGCCATCGACATGTCAGTGCTGGCCCGCTGGACCATGAAGCCCGGGCTCCTGGCCGTGCCCGGCGTCGCGAACGTGGCGATCTGGGGCCTGCGGGACCAACAACTTCAAGTCCTGGTGGATCCGGCGCAGCTCCAGGCCAAGGGGGTTACGCTGGACGAGGTCATCAAGACGACGGGCAACTCAGTGTGGGTTTCGCCGCTGAGCTACCTGGAGGCATCCACACCGGGCACCGGCGGCTTCTTCGAGACGGGCCACCAGCGGATCGGTGTTCAGCATGTCCTGCCGATCACCACGCCGGAGGATCTGGGCCAGGTTCCCATCGAGGGGGCCGGCGGCAATCTCCTGCTCAAGGACGTGGCCACCGTGGCCACGGACCACCAGCCGCTGATCGGCGACGCCCTGCTGAGCCGGGACGCCGAGTTGCTGCTGGTCATCGAGAAATTCCCCGAGACAAACACGATGGACGTGACCCGCGGCGTTGACGAGGCACTCCGCGCGCTCCAGCCAGGCCTGCCAGGAGTCACCATCGATACCAGCGTGTACCGGCAGGCCTCATTTATCGACAACGAGGTCGGGACGCTCGGCATCGCTCTGCTCATTACTCTCCTGCTGATCGTTGCCTTGTTCGGCGTCTTCTTCCGTTCCTGGCGCACGGCCCTGATCAGCCTCATCACCATTCCGGTGTCGCTGACCGCGGCGGCGCTGGTGCTCGACTGGCGCGGCACCGGGATGAACACCATGGTCCTGGCCGGCATGGTGCTGGCCCTGGCGGTCATCGTGGGCGATGTCGCGGAGGACCTCAACGGCCTTGCCCGGGCACGGCGCCAGCAGGCACAGGACCGGCAACCGGGCGATTCAGTGATCCCGGCGGCCCTGCGGGCTGTCCGCACGCCGATCCTCTACTCGCTGCTGATCATGGCGTTGGCTGTCATGCCTGCGCTCTTCATTTCCGGTGAGAACGGCGCCCTCTTCGGGCCTTTGGTGGAGAGCTACCTGATCGCCCTGGTTGTCTCGATGATCATCGCGATCACCGTCACTGCTGCCCTGGCATTCGTCCTTCCTGTCGGTTCCAACGCGCCGGAGCGCCGGTCGCTAAGGCGGCTCGAAGGCGCGTACGGCCGGCTCGTGACGCGCCTGGCGGGGAAGACACGGTGGGTGTTCGCCGCCGCGGCGGTGGTGGCACTGGCCGGACTTGCACTCGTTCCCCAGCTGGCCGGGAGCAATCCCGTCGTGCCGGTGCTGGCGGACAAGACCCTGGTGGTGCACTGGAACGCGAGTGCCGGCACCTCCGACCAGGAAATGAGCCGGGTCACCGCGGCAGCAGCCGCAGAGCTGCGCGCCCTCCCTGGCGTGGCCAACGTCGGTGGGCACGTCGGGCGGGCCATCACCTCCGATCAGGTCGGCGACGTCAGCTCCGGCGAGCTGTGGGTGACCGTGGCCGACGACGCCTCCTACGCCGACACGGCCGCCGCCGTCGACCGGGTGATCGCAGGATATCCGGGCCTGACAAGCAAGATCTCCACCTACCCCCAGGAGCGCATCGACCAGATCCGGGAAGAGGCGGACAGCGGCTTTGCCGTCCGGGTCTTCGGACTCGACCCGGCGATCCTGCGGCAGAAGGCGGCGGAGGTGCAACAGCTGCTGGAGCAAACGGCCGGAGTCGTTAACCCCCATGTCGACCTGCCGGCCGAACAGCCGATCGCCGAGGTCAAGGTGGACCTCGCCGCCGCCCAAAAGGCCGGCGTCGTCCCCGGCGACGTCCGGCGTGCGGCCGCCGCACTGCTGCAGGGCATTGAAGTCGGGAACCTCTACGAACAGCAGAAAGTCTTCTCGGTCATCGTGAAAGGGACTGCAGCCACCCGCAACAGCCTGGACAGCGTCCGCGACCTGATCATCGACACCCCCAATGGCGGACATGCCCGCCTCGGCGACATCGCGCAAGTGACCATGGTCGGGAACGAGTCCGTCATCCTGCACGATGACACGTCGCGGCGCATCGACGTCAAAGCCGAGATCCAGGGGCGCCCCCTGGGCGACATCCAGCGCGACATCGACGCAAGCTTGCAGAAGATGCAGTTCCCGATGTCGTACCACGCGGAAATCCTCACTCAATACGCCCAGCAGCAGAGCAATTACCAGTGGCTCTGGCTCCTCGCGGCAGTTGCCGCGGCCGGCATCCTGGTCCTGCTGCAAACGGCGACGGGAAGCTGGCGGCTTGCCGCACCGCTCTTCCTGGGTCTGATCCTCGCGCTGTCCGGCGGCGTGCTGGCCGCCCAGGCCACGGGCGGGGTCAACTCGCTGGTCGCTCTGGTCGCCTTCGCCGCCGTCCTGGGGATCGCCGTCCGCGGCGCCCTCCTGTTGACGGGCCACGTCCGGAGCCTGCGTGCCGGGGACGCCACTGCACCGTGGCCTGCCCTGGTGGTCCGCGGGACCCGGGAGAGGCTCGGCCCCGTGCTGATATCGACCCTGATATCGGGCCTGGCGCTGTTGCCCCTGGTCCTCTTCGGGGGCGTCGTCGGAACGGAGATCATCCAGCCGCTCGCCGTAATCATCTGGGGCGGCCTGCTGACAACGCTTTTCTTCACCCTGCTAGTTGTGCCCGCCGTGCTGCTCAGATTCGAGCCGAAGCCGGCACCCGGCGCACAGACCAGCCAGGGCTCCGCTGCACGGACGGAAAGTCAGGATGCATCATGAATTCGACACCTTCGCAGCAGCGGGGCACCAAGGTTGCGTCATTCATCATCGGGGCGTTTGTGACGGCGTTGACGGCACTCAGCGTCGTCGGCTGCAGCCCGACGCCGGCAGCCGCCCCGGCCGACGGCGACCCTGCGGTCGTTGCCGAAGTGCCCGGCACGGACCTGCACCGGCTGACCCTCACCGAACACGCCGTCCAACGCGTCGGAATCGAAACCGCCGCGACGGCCACGGATCCCCAGACCAAGAAGCTCACCGTCCCCTACGGGGCCGTAATCTATGACAGCACGGGCAAGACGTGGGTGTACACCAACCCCGAGCCCCGGGTCTACATCCGCCAGCCCATCACGGTCGAACGCATCAACGGCGACGTCGCCGTCCTGACGGAGGGGCCTCCGGCCGGCACCGTAGTGGTCACGACGGGGGCCGAGGAACTCTTCGGCGCTGAATTCGACACGGCCCACTGACATGCGCTGGCTCATCGGGATCAGCCTCCGATTCAGGACGGTCGTCGTCGCCCTCGCGTGCGCCGTAATGCTGCTTGGTTCCCTGCAGTTGAGTGCCGCGTCCGTGGATGTCTTCCCCGAATTCGCCCCGCCCCGCGTGGAAATCCAGACCGCGTGCCTGGGGTTGACCGCCCAGGAAGTCGAAGAGCTCGTCAGCGTGCCGATCGAGGCCGCCGTGAGCGGCATGCCGGGTCTGGACGAGCTGCGGTCAAAGTCCGTGCCGCAATTGTCGTCGATCGTGCTGGTTTTCCACCAGGGCACGGACCTGCTCAACGCCCGCCAGCTGGTGTCGGAACGGATGGCCTCGGTAACCGCGGCGCTGCCCACCTGGGCGGCCCCACCGGTGATGCTGCAGCCGCTGTCCTCGACCAGCCGGGTCATGAAGATCGGGATGACATCCCAAGAGCACTCGCTCATCGAAATGTCGATGCTGTCCTACTGGACGATCCGGGCCCGGCTGCTGCGGGTACCCGGCGTGGCCAACGTGGCCATCTGGGGTGAGCGGCTCCAGATGCTGCAGGTGCAGGTTGAACCTGACAAGCTCAAGGCCCAGAACGTCTCCCTCAACCAGGTTATGGAAGTCACCGCCGGCGCCCTGGACGCCGGCCTGCTGAAATACTCGCCCGGACGGTTCATCGGAACAGGCGGCTTCATCGACAGCCCCACCCAGAGGATGGGCATCCGTCACGTCCAGCCCATCCAGACCCCTGCAGACCTGGCCCAGGTGACCATTCGGGAAAAGGACGGGGTGGCACTGCATCTGGGCGATGTGGCCCAGGTCGTGGAGGACCATCAGCCGCTCATTGGTGACGCCGTGATCAACAACGGCCACGGGCTCATGCTGATCGTCGAGAAGCTGCCCTGGGGCAACACCCTGGATGTGACCAAGGGCGTAGAGGAGGCCCTGCACGAACTGCAGCCGGGCCTGAGCGGCATTAACTTCGACACCACGATCTTCCGCCCCGCCAGCTTCGTTGAGGAGGCGATCTCCAACCTCAGTGTCGCGCTGCTGCTGGGCTGCCTGCTGGTCGTCATGATCCTCGTCGCGTTCCTCTTCCAATGGCGCACGGCATTGATCAGCCTCATCGCCATTCCGCTGTCCCTGCTCACAGCCGCACTGGTGCTGTATTTCACGTCCAGTTCGATCAACACGATGGTCCTGGCGGGGCTGGTGATCGCCGTCGGCGTCGTGGTCGATGACGCGATCATCGACGTCGAGAACATCATGCGCCGGCTCCGACAGCACCGCGCCGCGGGCGGTGACGAATCCGCGTCGTCGGTGGTCCTGCGGGCCTCGCTCGAGATGCGGAGCCCGATCGTGTACGCGACGCTGATCATCGTGGTCGCGGCCGTGCCGATCTTCTTCCTGGACGGGCTCACGGGCGTCTTCTTCCGCCCGCTCGCCGTCGCCTACACCCTGGCTGTCCTCGCTTCCATGCTCGTGGCGCTGACTGTCACACCGGCCCTGGCGCTGATCCTTCTGGGCAACGCCAAACTCGAGGAACGCGACCCTCCCCTGGTGCGGGTGCTCAAACGCGGCTACCACGCCGCCCTGTCCAAGACCATGAACAGGCCCCGGTACGGCTACGCCGGCTTTGGGGTGCTGGCGGTGGTGGGCCTGGTCATCGCTCCCCTGATGGGCTCGTCCCTGTTCCCCACCTTCAAGGAACGGGACTTCCTGATGCACTGGGTCTCGCAGCCGGGAACCTCTGCCGCGGAGGAATACCGGATCGCGCAGCGTGGCTGCGAGGAATTCCTCAAGGTCCCCGGCGTCCTGAACTGCGGGACGCACATTGGGCAGGCGTTCGCCGCGGACGAGATCGTCGGTGTCAATGCCGGCGAACACTGGATCAGCATCGACCGCCACGCCGATTACGACAAGACGGTCGCCGCCATCCAGGAAGTGGTTGACGGCTACCCGGGACTGCACCGCGACGTCCAAACATATCTGAAGGAGCGCATCGAAGAGGTCATCACCGGCGCCAGCGAGCCCATCCTGGTCCGTGTGTACGGGGACGATTTGAACGTGCTGCGGGAACAGGCGCAGCGGGTCAAGGCCATCTTGGACGGGATCCAGGGCACCGAAGACGCGCATGTCTCCCTTGAAGTGGAGGTCCCCCAGATCGCCGTCACGGTCAATCTGGCCGCGGCGCAAAAGTACGGGCTCAAGCCCGGCGACGTCCGGCGTGCTGCCGCGACGCTCGTGGCGGGCGAGGAAGTCGGGGACGTTTTCCGCGACGGCCGGGCCTACGACGTCCAGGTCTGGAGCACCCCGGCGACCCGGGCCAGCGTCACCAGCATTGAAGACCTGCCCATCGACACGCCGAGCGGACAGCGGGTGCGCCTGGCCGACGTCGCGAACGTGAGCCTGGTGCCGACGCCGAACCAGATCGACCGCACCAACGGCTCCCGCCGCGTGGAAGTGGGATCGTTCCTGGCCCAGGGGGCGGACTTGGGAAGGGTGGTCGGCGCGCTGCAGTCGCGGCTGGAAAGCCTGGATCTGCCGACCGGCTACAGCGTGCAGCTGCTTGGCGAGTACACCGAACGCGAAGCGGCAACGAACCGCTTGATGATTTTCTCCGCGGCGGCGCTTGCCGTGATCCTTCTGCTGCTGCAGGCGTCCTTCCGGAGCTGGCGGCTGGCCGTGCTGTCGCTGCTGACGCTGCCGGTAGCCCTGGTGGGCGGCGTCATAGCCGCCTACATGACCGGCGGTGTCCTGTCCCTCGGGTCCCTCGTTGGCTTCCTCACCGTGATGGGGATAGCTGCCCGCAATGGCATCCTGCTGATCAACCACTGCCAGTATCTGGAAATGCATGAGGGCGAGACCTTCGGCCGTCCTCTGGTGATGCGCGGGGCGGCGGAGCGGCTCTCGCCGATCCTCATGACCACCCTGGCCACCGGGCTGGCACTGGTGCCCCTGGTCGTCATGGGCAACATCCCCGGCCATGAAATTGAACACCCCATGGCCGTCGTCATCCTGGGCGGCCTGGTCACCTCCACCCTGCTCAATCTGTTCATCGTTCCCTCTCTCTATCTCCGGTTCGCCAAATCCAAGAAGACACGTCAGAAGGAACGCGCGGCCGCCGGCCCGGCGACCGTTTGAACCCGGCTACGGGCCGGCCTGGAACCCCGCAAAGGAATGTCCGATGTTGCACAAGAACATTGCCGTAGTCAGTTGCCTCCTGGCGTTGCCGCTGTCCCTCCTCACGGCCGGTGCAGCGGAGGCCGGCACCGCACCCGCGCCGGCCCGCGCCTCGACCGCGACAGACTGCGGACCGGGTTCGCTGCCCGACTTCAACGCCGGAAACTTCCCCCACGAGCCTACGGTGGACAACACTTGGCTTCCCATGAAGCCGGGAACCCGCTCCGAGTTCACTGGCACCGTCAAGGACCTCACCACGAGTCCGCCGGAGGTCCACACGCACCGCGTGGTGTCGATCGTGACGGGACTGACAAAGGAGATCGACGGAGTCCGCACGGTGGTCCTGTGGGACCGCGATTACTCGGACGGAGTCCTTGGGGAATCCGAACTGGCCTTCTTCGCGCAGACCGAAAAGGGAGCCGTCTGGCTCCTGGGTGAGTACCCGGAGGAGTTCGACGCCGGAAAGTTTACCGGCGCCCCGAACACGTTCGTCTCGGGAGTCGACAAGGCACGGGCAGGCATCGCCATGTTGGCGCACCCCGCAAAAGGATTTGGACCCTATACGCAGGCGTCAGCGCCCTCGATTGGTTTCCTGGACTGCGCCCAGGTGGTCAGCCGGAAAGCCAATATCCTGAAGATCGACGAATTCAACCCGCTGGACGGGGCGTCTGTCGGCCACCAGCAAAAGTACTACCGCGCCGGCGTGGGGAGCTTCAAAGTCACGGCGTCCAGCGGGGACAGCCAGGAGTTCCTCAACCTCGTCTCGACCACGATGCTTGATGCGGCCGCCCTGGCGGCCGTCAACAAGCGTGCGCTGGCCCAGGATCGCCACGGCTATACGGTCAGTCCTGACGTCTACGGCACCACCGAAAAGGCCTGCACCGGTTCCTAACAGCCATCATTGCTCAGAACAACGCGGCGGTCACCGTCCGGGTGAGCTGCTGAATGATCGCCGTACGGGGGCCCATGTCCGAGTAGTCGCGGCCGCGCGTGTACACGACAAACACGAAGGCGCGGCCGTCCTTGTCCAGGACACTGGCATCATGCAGGTTTCCAAACAGCAGCCCGTACTTGTGGTGAACCCCTATGCCGGGCGGAACCGCGGGCGGGATCAGGGTCTCGTAATTGGTGTTCTGCATGTAAGACAACAGCTGGGCCGTGTTGCGCGCATTGAGCAGCTGCCCCGTGTAGAGCAGGTAGAGGGTCCGCGCCATCTCCTCCGGGGTCAGCAGGTTCACCGTGAAGTCGTAGCCGATCCCGATTGACGCGGCGTAAGCCGTCATCCGCTGCTGACCGACAGCCCGAAGTATCAGGAGCCATGAATCGTTATTGCTCTGCTGAACCATCTGGCGGATCTGGGCCCCCGCCGTCGAGGCGCCCAACGGGGCACTCAGCGAGGCGCGGCCGGTCTCGACGAGGTGGTAATAGGCCGACGCGGCAAGGATCTTGGCTGTACTGGCGGCGACAAAATTGCCCTGGACCCCGTAGCCGTGGACCACGCCGTCCGAGACATCGATCAACGACACCCCCAGTGCATACGCGCTGTTGGCCGCGATGATCGCGTTGATCCGGCCGCCCAGTTCGGGTGTGACCGTCGGGACCGTGACGGCAGCGACGGGCTCGTCGGCGATTTCCGGAGGCGTCGTGACGGAGGGGACGGCAGTCCCGGAGGCCGCGGGCGGCGTGACGGAGGGGGCGGCAGTCGCGGACGGGGCGGGGAGGGCCAGATCAGTGGTTTCCGGCCCGGTAGTTTCCGGCACGGTAGCTTCCGTCGCGGCCGCTTGGCTGGTGTCAGTGACTGCCGGCGTTGCCTGCGCCGTGAGCGGGGCCGTGACGGCGGTACCGGAAGCCGCAGCGGCCGCCGCGGCCGCGGGCTCAGCCGGCATCCCCGGCATCCCCGCCTGGCCGCTCGCGTAGACGCTGCCGGTCACCGCCAGGGCGACTGCGACGGCGGCCGCCGTCAGGTACTGCGGCCGGATCCTTCCCACCCGCCAGGCGAGGGGCCATGGCCCGGGCTTCGACCCGTCGGAGGCCCGGTGCCCGCCGGTCCCGTAATGACGCGCCGGCTCAGTCATCCCGAATTCCCCGGGGCATCTGTTCGAAAAACGTTCGCAGACATGTTTCTCCCTCGGACGGCGACTGACCGCTGTGGGGCACTAAAGTCCCTGCATTCTGCACCCTCCCCGGACCCCGCGCAAGAGCCTGGCCGTGGGAAAAGCTGCGATCAGCCGGTCAGCTCCCGCCGTCGAAATCCCAGTTCCCGCTGCGCACCGTGCAGCGGCGACCCGGTGAACGGCAGGTCCTCCAGCCTGACGGTGCCCGCGGCGGCGAGCGCGGTCCTGTTGGCCGAGGCCGCCGCTCGCGGGGGAAGGCCCAGCGTGGCGGCGAACTCTGCCCAGTGCCTCGCCTTGAGGTTCCTGGTCTTCCCCGAGACGGGCAGAGCGAGGGTTTCGTCGCCGTAGAGGAGGGTGCACGGGACGTCGAAGACCGGGGCGATGGTGCGTCCCGGTCGGTTCCCGAGGACGGCCAGGTTCTTGGCATGGAGGTCACCGTTGCCGGTCAGCCAGGCAAAGACGAACTGCAGGTAGAGGTTGCGGCTCGCGACCACCGGTGCCTTGCAGATCCCGGCCAGGGCCGCTGCCACCTGCTCCGAGCTGACGCCGTACTTCGCTGCCGGGGGCAGTCCCAGCACCTGGGTGCCGTCCTCCAGGGGAAGCCGGATCCAGTCGCCGGCCGGATTCCTGACGCGGTCGAACCGTTCCACCAGCAGGCCGGGGAGGCCGTTCCGGTCCGCGATGACCCGGCTCTTGGCCACAGGGATCTTCAGCGACTTCGCGGCGCGCAAATGAGCCGCCTCGTTGACCACCAGATGCGGATGTTCCGGCGGGTCCAGTTTGAGCACGTAGCGGTGCCCGCGCAGGGCGAGCGGCGTCGTCAGCATCGAGGCGCTGGTCTTCCGCTGGACCCCCGGCAGGCCGTGCAGGTCCACCGTGTTGGCCAGCACGGAAAAGTCGAGTTCCTCCGGCCGGGACGTGTCGGCCAGGGTGGGCGGTTCCGCCCGAGGGGCACCCGCGGGGACCACCTGAACATCCCCCGGCACGTCCGCCCCCACGGCCAGCAGGAGGGTGAGTTCGTCGTCGAAGCTGGTCTTGGTCGCGTTCTTCAAGACCGTGAGCCGGTGCCCCTCCGGCAGGAGTCCGGCGAAAAACGCCGGCAACGCCCCGGCAGTGCTCTCCACCGCTGCCGCGGACAGCGGGAGGGAGACAGCCACGGGAGGCAGGCCGGACGTGAGATAGTCCGGGAGATAGTCGAACCTCACCGCGCCGGAATCGGTCCGGCTCAGGTGTCCGGCCAAAATGCCGCTCTTATATACGTCCGCGGACCGGACGAACTTCAGGTCCTGCAGGTCCCCCGGCGCCAGGACCCCCATCACTGCACCGTCAGATGCAGGCCCAGGACATTGCTGACGGCGATGACGGCCTGCAGCGACGGGTTGCCGCTTCCCGTTTCGATGGATCGGACGGTGCGCACCGAAGTTCCCGCCAGGTGGGCCAGGTCCTCCTGCGTGATTCCGGCGTCCTTGCGGGCGCTCCGGATGCCCGCAGCCACTGACAAAACATCACTCATAGCCGCGCCTGCCTCCCGTATTCCCCGCACCGGAAGAGGCAGGATGCTGCCGCTTGGGCGGGTCGTGGCTCCCATCCTGCCTCAGTGGCCGCAATTCGGCAAGATCCTGCCGGATCGGCGGTGGGGCGGGGGCTGGACATGACCGAAACCCCCCAACCGGCAGGATTCTGCCGGGGTACGCTGGAAAAAACGCAAGGAGCGCCCGATGCGGAAAATTATTATGGCCATGCAGGTGTCCTTGGACGGGTTCTTTGAGGGCCCGGACCGGGACCTGAGCTGGCACATGGTCGACGACGAACTGCACCGCCACTTCAACGAGCAGCTCGCCGCCATGGGCGCCTTCCTGGACGGCCGCGTCACCTACGAGCTGATGGCGGAGTTCTGGCCGACAGCGGACGCCGACCCCGATGTCAGCGCCCCGATGGCCGAGTTCGCCCACATCTGGCGGGAGATGCCCAAGATCGTGTATTCCCGGACGCTGAAGCCAGCCGGCTGGAACACCACCGTGGTGCCGGAGGTCGTGGCCGAAGAAGTCCTGGCGCTGAAGTCGCAGCCGGGCGGCGACCTGGCCCTTGGCGGAGCGAATCTCGCGGACACTTTCCGGCGGCTCGGACTGATCGACGAATACTGGCTGTACGTCCATCCGGTTCTCGTGGGACGGGGTAGTCCCCTGTTCAAGCCTGAGGACAAAACGGTCCAGCTCCGGCTATTGGAGACCCGGACCTTCGGCAACGGAGTGACCCTGCTGCGCTACGCCGCGTAATCAGCCCTGCGGAACGTCCGGGCGGCACTTCTTAAGCGTTTCTTAATTGCCTCGCGGAAGAGTGGAAACCGGCGCCAACCTGGCGCCCTTGTCCCGAGCCGGAGGACCCATGACTGGACCCGTCCCTGTTGAACGCGATACAGCACTAGGTCGTACCGCCGCGCGGCCGCTGCTGCCGGCCCTCCCCCAGGTCCGCCACTGGTTGCTGCTGGGCCTCCTCCTCTCCGCCGCCGTCCTGGCTCTCGGCCTGGCGGCGCAGCTGACGCCGGGCTTCAGCGCCACCGAGCTCGGCGTCGATCAGGACCTCAGCCAGCATCACGCCGCGGCCCTGACCGCCGTCGCGATGATACTGAACGTCGTGTTTGGCCCGGTCGCCGGCGTCGCGCTGATCGCCGCCGTCGCCCTCTGCATCTGGCTGTTCCGCGGCGGACTGGTCAAGGCGATAGCATTCGGCCTGGTGGCAGTGTCCGGCTGGGTGGCCAGCGAATTCTTCAAGATCCTCGTGGCCCGCCAGCGGCCGAACCCCGCGCTGCTGTTCGATCCTTTGGCACCGGAAACCGGCTCCAACAGCTTCCCGAGCGGCCATGTGTCCTTTGCCGTCGCTCTCGGTTTCGCGCTGTATTTCCTGGCCCGCGGGACCCGCTGGGCCAAGGTAACGGCCTTCGCGGCCGCGGCGATGGCGCTCATCGTGGCGTGGTCCAGGCTGTACATCGGCGTCCACTACCCCTCCGACGTCACGGCATCATTCCTGGCTGCCAGCGCAGCCGTGGTGATCCTCACCGGGCTCTGGAACGTTGCCGCGCCGAAGATCGCGGACCGGCTACCTGCCCGTGCCATCGCCCGCCCGCTGGCCTCTGAGCCGGCATCTGAGAGGAAGTAACCCCTGCACACCGTGGACATTTCAGCCCTCCTTCCGGCCGCGCAAGCCGCCGGGTCACCGTCGCTGCTGGATCCGGCAAGCCTGCTCGCCGGTCTGGGCCCGGGAGCCCTGGGCGTCATCGCGCTCATGGTCTTCATCGAGTCCGGCGTGCTCTTTCCCTTCCTGCCCGGAGACTCGCTGCTCTTCACCGCCGGGCTCCTGCACCAGCAGCTGCACCTGACGCTGCCGGTGCTGATCGGCGTCGTCACCGCGGCCGCCGTCGTCGGGGACCAGGTGGGGTACATGCTGGGCCGCACTTTCGGCCGGCGATGGTTCAAGGACGATGCCCGGATCCTGAAGACGGCCCACCTGACCACCACGGAAGACTTCTTCCGGCGGCACGGCGGCGCCGCCGTCGTGCTCGCGCGCTTCGTCCCCATGGTCAGGACTTTCGCGCCGCTCAGTGCCGGGATCGCACGCTATGAGTACAAATCCTTCGTCCTCTGGAACATCACCGGCGCGGCGGCGTGGGCAATCTCCGTGACGATGCTGGGTACCTGGCTGGGACACTTTGACATCGTCGCCAAAAACATCGACGTCATCGCCGTGGGCATGGTCCTGCTCTCCGTCGTCCCGGGTATCGTGCAGTTCCTCAGGCGCCGCCGCACCAGCCGGCGCGCGGGGGTAACTGCCGGCGACACGGAGGCGGAAACCGGGGAGGGACTGCCGGCCCGGGAATTGGTCACGGAAGAATAGCTGACATGACAACCGCTGACCGGCCGTCCCTGCTGCTCGTCGAGGATGACGCCGCCCTGGGACCGCTCATCGCCGAGCTTCTGGACACGGATTACCACGTCCGGCTGGTCACCAACGGTCGTGACGGCCTGCACGCGGGGCTGACCGAGGCCTGGGACGTCATGGTGATCGACCGCGGTCTGCCCGTGATGGACGGCATCGCCCTCATCGGGGCCTTGCGGTCCAAAGGAATCGGCACGCCCATCCTGATCCTGACCGCGCTGGGCGACGCAGAGGAGAAAGTCAGGGGTCTGGACGCCGGCGCCAACGACTACGTGACCAAACCGTTCGACGCCGGCGAACTGGCGGCACGACTGCGCGCACTGACGCGCACCTATGCCGCAGTGCCGGCACCGCTGAGCATCGGGGACTGGGAACTTGACCCGGCGCAGCGCTCGATCCGCTCGGTCTACGGGCACACGGTGTCGCTGACCGCAAAGGAAGGGCAGCTGCTGGCAGCCCTGGCCGCGGAACCTGACCGGGTCTTCACCCGGGACGAACTCCTCTCAGCGCACTTCCATGCCTCCGACCAGCCGGGGGTGATCGATACCTATGTCCACCACTTGCGCCGGAAGATCTCCAAGGCCGTCATCCGCACCGTGCACGGCGTCGGCTACCAGATCGGCGATGCCCATGAGTAACGGCGGGGGCGCCGGCGAAACCCCGGACCACTCCACCCTGCGCAAGGCCTCCCTCAAAGTCGCCTTGCGGATCAGCGCCGCCTGCGCGGTCATGGTCCTCGGACTCCTCGCCGCCACGGCGCTGTACCTCGTCAACCAGCTGGCCCATCCTGAAGTTCCGCGTTCGGCATCGGCCGGGGCGGCCTACGCCTACCTGGATTCCCGGGACGTGCTCGAAGCCATGCTCATCGCCGGGGTCGCGGGAATCGTGCTGGCAGGCATCGTCGGATGGCTCAGCGCGCGCAGCGCCATCCGCCCCCTCGGCGACGCCTTGGCCCGGCAGCGGCGCTTCGTCCAGGACGCCAGCCATGAACTGCGCACTCCCTTGACCATCCTGGACACCAGGATCCAGCTTGCCCAGCGCAACACCGAGCCCGGCTCCAAACAGGCCCAGGACCTGGCCCGGATCCGGGAGGACGCGGCGACGCTGACCGGGATCGTCAACGAACTGCTCCTCGCGGCCACCACCGACGCCCCTGACCGCTCGGCAGCGCCTGCCGACCTCGCCGACACCGCCTCCGGCGTCGCCGAAAGCCTTCGGCTGGTCGCGGAGCAACGGGACGTGCGCCTGGACTTCTTCGCCGTTGCCCGGCCGCTGGCCAGGATCGACGCCAACGCCTTGCGCCGCGCCGTCCTGGCCCTGGCGGACAACGCCCTCTCCCACACCCCGCCGGGCGGCCGTGTGACCATCACGACGGCGATCGAGCAGAACCGCGCGGTCATCACCGTGGCGGACACAGGGACCGGGATCACCGGAGTGGACCAGGCCCGGATCTTTGACCGCTTCGTGCGGACCGCCAGCACCGGCGGAACACAGGGACAACGGAGCTTTGGCATCGGCTTGGCCCTGGTCCGGGAGATCGCCGTGGCTGCCGGAGGCGCCGTCGAGGTTGCCTCCACCGGCGACGCCGGCACGGTCATGAAGATGACGCTTCCGCTCGCCGCGGGCAAAAATGACTGAGAGACCGGGGGAATCCGTGAGAATCCGGACAAGGGAAAGACCGGCGATCGCTTGCCCCCAAGGGAAAATCGATCGCCGGTCTTTCCGGATTGGGTGGCCCCGGGAGGGGCCGTCTGGCCCGTGCGGGGTTTAGGCGCGGACGAAGGTCACGCCGCCGGTCGCGGTGAGCCAGGACAGCGGGTGCACGATCGTCTGGTTGGCGCCGTTCATGCCGCCGCTGATCACCTGGCCGTTGCCGGCGTAGATGCCGACGTGGCCGGACTGGACCACCATGTCACCGGGCTGCGGGGCCGCCACAACGGTTCCGAGGCCGAGGAAGGCCCGGGGCCCGATGTCGCCGACGGGCTTACCGGCCGCGCCAAGGGCCTTTTCCACCATCGCGGTGCAGTCCTGGGTGATGCCCAGCTGGCTGTATGCGGCAGAAAGCATGATGGCGTTGCGGCCACCGGCGGGCGCCGCGGCCGGGGCGGCCGCCGGAGCTGCCTGCACCTGTACGGACGGCGCCGCGGCCGCCTTGGGTGCTGCTGCCGGCGCTGCTGCGGGAGCAGCGGCAACGGGCTTGGGCTGTTCGATGACCGGCGCGGCGACAGAGCTTACTGCGGGGCGGTCGAAGCTGATCTTGACGCTTGAATCGGCGCTGACGGGCGCGCTGAGAAGTCCCTTGACGTCCGCGGCGGAGGCCGGGGCGGAGTCCCGCTGCACGGGTGCCGGGGCTGCGTTGGCGGCCATTCCGCTGGTAAGAACCAGGCCGGATGCGGCGGCGAGGACGGCGGCATGGCGCGCAAAAGTATTGATTGAAGACATGGATGTAGCCTCTCCCAATGCCTGCGAGGTGAGCTGTCGGATTCGGATGGGAGTCACCCGGCCGCACTCCGGGGCCCGTCGTTGCGGGCACTGTGCGGCTTCACCCCAAGGCCTGCGTATCAGCAGGCCAAAAGTGGTTTCCCCGTCTCTGCCGGTCGTTGGTGCGAGTTACCCCCGGGCCGCGGCAGAGTTAGGCAATCGGCTGGGGAGCGCCCGTATCGGAGACAACAGGCACTTATCCACCGTAGCGCGAACCGCAGGCGAAAGTCACATTCAGGTAACGGCCGCCACAGTGCGGTCCGGCAGTTGCCCATAGGGCGGTGCAGCTTTTCGACCATAAGATGATGCCATCAGCACCACCTTGGAAGCGGAGGCCCGAAATGAACAGCCACTGTATCGCCATCTGCCAGTTGAGCAACCAGCCCCAGGAGGATTTCGACGTCAATACCGAACTGCTGATCCTCGACGGCCCGGACGTCCATGTGTCCACATGGGATGCGGAGCCACGGGACGGCGGCTTCGACGAACACGTCCTGAACGACCGGGTGGACGCCCTCGGGTTTATGGTTGTCAACGACTGGGCATTCCTGGACGGCAAGGCCTACGCGGTGGTGGAACGGCGGTCAGGAACGTAGGCGCGCTGCCCCCTCCACGGGACTAGTCTCATTCCATGACAAAGGATTCGGACAAGGGCCATGAGGGCGACCAGGTGTTGTGGCGCGGGGAGCCCGAGGAACACGACTATCCGGCCGCCGGTCGTTATCTCTCGCTGCTCACCGATGACGCACGGGCCGCCGTCATCGTGGAGTCGTTGCGCCTGGCGCCCGTAACCCACCACGTGGCCAAAGACATCCTGCGGGCCTCAGGCCTGCCGCTCCTGACCCGGGACAACCCCCATGTGGCCTCCGACCTGGCCAAGATTGCCGACGGCCGCCCGCTCTCCCCCGTCCTCCTGGTCCGCGGGGACCTCGACGCCGGAGTCGCGGCCCAGATTGCCGACGGCTATCACCGGGTCTGCGCCTCCTACCTCACGGACGAGAACACCGACATTCCGGTGAAGCTTGTTGCCCCGATTGGCCCGGGGCCGTCCCGCAGTCTCGAGCCATGACCTTCCTGACCCTGGCGCTGATCGCCGTCGTCGCCCTGGCTGGTCCCCTGCTCGCGCTGCCGGTGCACTGGCGGCTGCCGGTGGTACTGGGCGAACTGCTGGCCGGGATCGCGATCGGACGGACGGGCCTGGGCCTGGTGAACCCGGCAGATCCGACGTTCAGCTTCCTGGCCAACATCGGGTTTGCACTGATGATGTTCGTGGCCGGAACCCATGTTCCCGTGCGGGATCCCCAAATCCGCTCCGCCCTCGGCAAAGGCACCCGCCGCGCCGTGGCGGCCGCCGCGGCGGCAGTGGTCGTCGGAACCGGCATCGGCCTGCTCTTCGGGACTGGACATGCTCCCCTCTACGTCGTGCTGCTGGCGTCCTCGTCGGCCGCGCTGGTCCTCCCGATCGTCGATTCTCTGCGCCTCGGCGGACCCGACGTCGTTTCCATGACCGCACAGGTGGCGATCGCTGACATAGCCTGCATTGTGGCGTTGCCGCTCCTGGTGGATCCGCCGCACGCGGGCCGGGCGGCCCTGACCGTGCTCACGGTGGCGGGCTGCGCTGTGGCGCTCTTTTTTATACTCCGCTGGCTGGAGAGCACGGGAATCCGCGGCCACGTGCACCGGCTCTCGGAGAACCGCAAGTTTGCCCTGGAGCTGAGGATCCAGTTGGCGGTGCTGTTTGCCCTGGCCGGTGTCGCGACTTTCGGCAACGTGTCCGTGATGATGGCGGGCTTTTCCTTCGGCCTGGTGGTGGCGGCCGTCGGCGAACCGAGGCGGCTGGCCCGGCAACTTTTTGCCCTCAGCGACGGCTTCCTGGGCCCGCTGTTCTTCGTCTGGCTGGGCGCATCCCTCACGCTCAAGGACCTGGCCGGGCATCCGGACATGATTGCGCTCGGTCTGGCACTGGGAGCCGGAACATTGCTGGCGCACGCCGGTTTGGCGTTCCTGGGGCTCCCCCTGCCGCTCGGCGTGTTGTCGGCGGCCCAGCTCGGCGTGCCGGTGGCAGCTGCGAGCATCGGCACGCAGCTTGACGTCCTGTTCCCCGGCGAGGCAGCAGCCCTGCTGATGGGTGCGTTGATCACCATCGCCGCGAGCGCAGTGGCCGGGTCACGGGCGGCCAGGAGGTTCGCGTTGCCCGCGAAGGCCGGCGGCGGCTCAAGCGAAGCCGGCAGCACCGCCGACCAATCTGATCCAGGCGATCCAAACGCTCCGAAGCACTGAACAAGATCGAGTAAGGGAACGTCACCTTCCGACGGGCGTGAACTGTAGCTCGGGTCTCCTCTTGGCCATTTCCGCCAGGACCCGCGTTACGGCGTCCCGCACCGCCGCGGCGTCGTCGGCTGTGGCGCCGTCGGCCTCCGTGTCGGCGTCGAACGTCAAACCCGCCGCGTCCTCGCCGAGCACCGCCCGCGCGTGGCGGACGAACCTGTCCCAATCCCCGGCGCCGGCGCGCAACGCCATCAGCGGCGAAAGAAGCGCGGCCCGGCGCAGCCAGGGATCGGGCTCGCGCACCCACCGGTCCAGCACGCTGTCGGCCCGCACCCTGCCCAGGACGTCCAGACCGTCCACGAGCGGCCCGACGACGTCGACGGCGAGCGGATCCACGAGGTCCGGCAGCCGAGCCTCCCGGATGAAGCCCTCCAGCCGGGTGAGATCCGAGTTGGTCAACAGCTTCACGTTGTCCTGCAGCAGCACGACTGCTGCGAGGCGGCGCTCGAAGACCGGCACCGCCCAGAGTTCAGAACTCAGTGCCGTGATCTCATCATGCGCGAGTCCGGAATACCGGCGGCCGGCATCCCGGACGGTCCCGCGCACGGCACCCACGGAGGCGCCGTAGAAACCGAGGCCACCGCCCCCCGGATTCTTTCCCAGCCCGTACCGCAGCGCCTCCGCACGGCTCCAGGAACCTTCCCGCTGCAGCGCGAGGTCAATGAAATCGCCAGCATCACTCACAGGTCCATTCTTTCCCCTCGGCGCGCGGGCGGGAAAACGCGTAATCGTGCCCCGCCGGCTGCGCCTACCTAGACTGATTGGGACAAGTTTCCGATTGAAAGCGGTTCTCCAGCCATGCACACCACCACCAGGCACCCCAAGCTGGCACTTGCCGTCGCACTTTCCGCCGTGACGTTGGGGGTGGCGTCGTGTGCTGCTTCCGGGCCGTCCCCCGAGGTGCCTGCCACGTCGGCGGCGCCGACGACCTCCACAGCCTCCGCCGCCGATTTTGGCCTCGACATCGCAGGGGCTCCCGGACGGATCGCCCAGGCCGGTCTCTCGGTGCTGACAGCCGAGGGGAACGTGGACCACTACCATGCGCATCTGGACGTGCTGAAGGACGGCAAGGCCGTAGCTGTGCCGGCCAACATCGGCATCACGGCCGGCCCGGACAACAGGGCCAACGGCATCTCCGCGCTGCACACCCACGACACCACCGGCGTGGTGCACATCGAGTCCCCCACTGCCGGCCAGGTCTTCACCCTCGGGCAGCTCTTCACGGAATGGGGCGTCCTCGGAGGCAGCGGCGCCCCGGGCACCGGGGCGGGATCGCTGGACGGGTGGACCCTCTACGTGAACGGCCAGAAGTACGACGCCGGCATCCGGGACCTCCCGTTGAAGGCACACGACGAAATCGTCCTGAGCTACGGCACTCCCCCGGCAAAGATCCCGGCCGCCTACGATTTTCCGTCTGGAGAATGAGGGGGCGCCGGGCCGCCGCATCCGATCAAGCCGCCCGACTCCGGCACTTGCGGCGACAAGCGCAGGTTTGCGGGCCAAGGTAACGATCCAGTAACGTAGGCGACTGGCCGCGAAGGCCTGGCCCGAACGCAGGGCCCCGGACTGCCCCTTGCCGGGCCCGGTTGCGCCGTTCGGCGTCTGCTCGCCCGTGCCCTTGCGGCAGGGGCCGGATGAAGCTTCCCGCACTGGCCGCCGCCCTGGCAGCGACGGTTGTGTGCGCCAGTCACCAAGCCCGGAGGGGTCCGTTGTTCACGAAATCACCGTCCAAAGATGCACCGTCCAAAGAAGCACAGTTCAAGACGACACACTTCAACAAAATCGCCATTGCGCTGACCATGGGCGCACTGTCCCTGACCGGGTGCGGCGCTGCTCCCACGGCAGGAGCCGCAGCCCTTTCCCCGGCCAGCGAGGCCTCACATCCCGCCGTGGCGTCGACGCCGTCGGCGGCCGCAGCGAGTAAGGCGCCGGCCACCGGGTCTGCGCTGAAGCCGGTCGGCGGGTCGGCCACTACAGCGGCAGATCCCGGAATCGTGGCGGCGCCGGCAGTCCCTGCCACACCCGCAGCCGCACCGGTCGATCCGGGCGCAGGGGGTGCCGCTCCG
This sequence comes from Arthrobacter sp. TE12232, assembly GCF_054062615.1. Classification (NCBI taxonomy): domain Bacteria; kingdom Bacillati; phylum Actinomycetota; class Actinomycetes; order Micrococcales; family Micrococcaceae; genus Arthrobacter; species Arthrobacter sp. TE12232. Next base: position 4,478,635 of record NZ_JBSSFK010000001.1, on the reverse strand, counting down.
GCGGCAGCCGCCACGGGTTCGACGTCGGTCACGCCGGCCGCCGCGCCCGTTTCCGCCCAAGCCGCCGTCGCCGCCACCGGCGACGGTTCGCAGGCCGCCACGACCCGGGGCTGGGGTGCGGTTGTCGCGGGCGACGAGTTCTCCAACACGGGCGCCCCGGACTCCACCAAGTGGAGCGTCTTCAACGGAACCGGACATGCCGGAAAGGGCCTGCGCAGCCCGCAGGCGTGGTCAGTTGCCAACGGCGTGGCCACAGTCAGCGGTAACTCGGCCGGCACCACGGGCGGCATGTCGGCCAAATTTGCGCAGCAAAAGTACGGCAAGTGGGAGACCCGCATGCGGACCAACGCCCGGGACCCGAAGTACCATCCTGTGCTGATCCTGTGGCCGAACAACAACACCTCCCCCAACTGCGCCGAGATCGACTACGCCGAGGGCAGCACCAACACCGCCCAGATCAAGTTCTTCCTGCACTATGCCTGCAGCGGCTCGAACTTCCAGACCACGGCGGCCACGACCATCGACACCACCCAGTGGCACAACTATGCCGTCGAGTGGACTCCTGGCGGCATCACCGGCTACATCGACGGCGTGAAGACCTTCTCCGACACGAACCCGGCGCACCTGCCCTCCGTGGGCATGCACCAGACGCTGCAGTTGGACTGGTTCCCTGACGGATCAGCCACCAAGCCTTCACAGATGCAGGTCGACTGGGTCCGCGTCTACAAGTAGGCCTCGGTCGCCGGCTTCAAACCTTCTGGACTTCGCGGGCAAACACCGCTGAGACGAGCATGGAGCCGGCCGCCGTCACGGCGTCGATAACCGGCACCCCGAGCCGGCGGCGGAGCACGTCCGCCATGCCGATGCTGCTCAGGCCCGTGCTCGCTTGGACAATGACGTCGGCGCCGGCATCAACCAGCATGTGGGCCGCGGCGAGGGCATCGAAAATCCCGGCGGGCATCAGGAACGCATCGGGCGTTTCGCGCCGCCCTTCGCCGTCAATGAGCAGCATGCGGTCGCCCAGCGACTCCGCGATCGGGCCCGGCACATGGGCGCCCAGTCCCAGGACCCCGATCCTTCCGCCGAACGTCAGCGCGGCGGCCGCGGCTGCGGCTCCCGCCCCGATGACCGGGATATCCACGGCTGCCCGGGTTGCGGCCAGCCCCGGGTCCGACGTGCAACTGATAATCAGGGCGTCGGCCTCCCCGGCCATTTCCTGCGCCAACTGGACCACCTTGGGAGCCGCAGACTCGAGCGACGCCTGATCGTAGACGCCGGACGGCTGGTCCGGAATACAGCGGGAGGTGACGGTGAATCCGAATGCTTCCTGCAGGAGTTTGCCGTGGGCGTGGAGCAGGCGGCGGTCCGACGTCGTCATTACCCGGATCAGTCCAACACGCATGACGCACTACCTTTCCGAACGGATACCTTGCTGCGAGGCTACCCGGCGAGTATTTCCATGTGTTTTCGGGGAGATGACCAATGCACGCGGTGCCGGGAATTTTGGAGGTGGCGATCGCGGATGCGGGGCCGCTCAAGGCCTCGACGCCGTAACTTGTGCATCAGCTTGGCAAAAACTTCGCTAGCACTGGGCAAGCGCGTCCGGCGCCGTTGTATGGTGTGTCTCGGTGGTCCGCCTTCGGATCCGGGTCCCATACCCGGGATGGGGGGAAGTCGGAACACCGGTTCCGGGCTCAGCCGGAACGTTGACCAAAGGAATAGCCCATGTCGGTGGAGCCGTCGTCCACTCCAGGACTCCAGGAAGACCAGGATCGCGATGACCTGGCATTCGGCGCAGAGCATGCCTCAGGTGCGGCCGGAATCCGACATCAGGCCGCCAGAATCATCGAAGCCGTGCTCGCCGACACCGCGCCGGAGCACGACCGGGCCCGGGAACTGCTCCGCCGGCAACTTGACGCCCATCCCGGACACCCGGAACGGGCGTTGGTGGAACACCTTGCCGCCTTGAAGGCTGCCGTCGGAGAGTAAGCGCGGCTTCACCGGCTCACGTACGGGACCTCACTTGTAGACGCGGATCCAGTCGACCTGCATCTGGCTCGGATGGGTGGGATTCCCGTTAGGGAACCAGTCAAGCTGCACGGATTGGTGCATCCCCACGGTGGGCTGATGCGCCGGGTTCGTGTCGCTGAACCACAGCAGCCCATCGAGGTATCCGGTGATCCCGGCGGGAGTCCACTCCACGGCATAGTTGTGCCACTGGGTCGTGTCCATCGTCCGTGCGGCCCGGGTCTGGAAGTTCGGGCCGCTGCACGCGTGGTGCAGGTTGAACTTGATCTTGGTGGTGTCCGCGGTGCCTTCCGCATAGTCAACTTCGGCGCAGGTGGGCGATATGTTGTTGTTCGGCCACAGCATCACGACGGGATGGTATTGCGTGTCCCGCGCATTGGTCCTCATCCGCGCTTCCCAGCGGCCGTACTTCTGCTGGGCAAACTTTGCGGACATGCCGCCCGTGGTGCCCGCAGCGTCGCCGCTGACGGTCACCACGCCGCCGCCTACGGCCCAGGCCTTCGGACTCCGGATCCCCTTGCCCGCGTGCCCGGGGCCGTCGTAGACCTTCCATTTAGCGGGGTCCGGGGCCCCGGCGTAGCTGAACTCATCGCCCGCCACCACCGGCCCCCAGCCACGGACGACGGCGGCTTGGATCCCGTCGGATACTGCCGTCACGGCGGCCGACCGCTCGAGGGCGGGCGCGGCGCCGCACCCGCTCAGGGCCAACGTGCCTGCCGCGGTCAATACCGCAACCGTGCGCTTTGCCAACATCGGGCCTCCTGGTGTCTGCGATAGCTGGAGTCTGGAATGATGACAGGCTGAGCCAGCCATGCCCTTTTTTAGACATACTTGCCGAACCAGGCCAGGGTGTCGTTCCACGCGGCGGTGGCCTGCTCCCGGTTGTAACGCTCCCCCGTGTCATTGTGGAAGGCGTGGTCCACACCGGGATAAACCTTGAGCTCATGCCGGACCTCGGTTTTGGCCAGGGCATCCCGGAGCGCCGGCATGGCGCCGGTGATCCGCTGGTCCAGTTCGGCGTAGACACCAAAGACGGCCGCCTTGATGGCCGCCACCTTGTCCAGATCGGGCGCGGGTCCGTAGAACGCGGACGTAGCCTTCAAACCCGGGAGCGCCGTCGCCGCCTGCCAGGTGATTCCCCCGCCAAAGCAGAAACCGTTCATGGCGATCCGGCCCTGGTCGACGAAGTTCTGGGCTGCCAGATAATCGAAGGCCGCGGCGAAGTCGGAGACGTGCCGCCGGGCTCCGGCCTGGATCAGCGCTCCAGGGACAGCGTCCGGGTCCATGCTCGCAGTTCCGCCTTCCCGGCTCAGCAGGTCCAGGGCCAGTGCCGCATACCCGGCCTTGGCGAAGCGGCGCGCCACATCGTGGATATGCGGGGTCAGCCCGCGGTTCTCGTGGCAGACCAGCACGGCCGGGCCGGCCGGTCCATGATCCGGCCGCGCAAGGTAGCCGCTGATATCTGTGCCGCCAGCGGTGAACCGCACCATGGCCGTCGTGAGTCCGGCCGCTCCCTCGGGGACGGACAACGGACTCTTGGCCCCCGGTACCGCACCCGCGGACGACGCACGTGTCCCTTGCCCCGGCCCGGCCGAGGACGTAGCCGGCGTCGGCATGGGGTCCTTGCTGCGAGGAACTTCGTCGGGCGTGCAGCCGACCAGGAGCATCGCTGCCGAGGCTGTCGCCATGCTGCCTGTAATGAACGCCACCCGGCGCGTGAACGTGCCTTGGCTCATGGCGCCGGCGCGGTAGTCGTCGAAGAATTCCTCAATCAGATACTTCTCAAACTTGCCAAGCTGGATCATGATGGACCTCCTGGACTTTGCCGTTCATCCTCCTCCGAAGGCCGACTCCCGGCAAGTGATGCGGCTCGTCATGAGGCCAGCCCTATCAGTCCGCGGGCCGCGCGGGCTGATCCGGCCGGCGCCCCGCCAACGACTGCACCGTCTCGGCGATCCCCACGTTTTCTCGTTCAAGCTCTTCCATGTACAGCCGTCCGCCTGTTATGAGGCCGTCCTCGACCTCGAAGATCGTCACACCACGCATGTCGAAGGGCCGTCCGTCGCTGCGGGTGCCGGCCCAGGTCCATTCGTTCCACGCGGTGTTGCCGTGGTCCGCCGAGCTGATCACCTCGGCGTGAAAATCCGGAATGCCAGCGAACATCGCTGCCCAGTTGGCGTGCATCTGCCGCCTTCCCACGAAGGCCCTGGCCGGGTGGGCCGGTTGCACGCTCTTGTAGGACTCATGGAACAACGCGGCTGCTGCCTCGAGGTCGTGGGCATTCATCGCAGCCAGCAGGCGTTGGATGACTTCGCTCATGTGATCGCTCCTCCCCGCGGCAGGGGGCTTGCGCATATGCTCGTGCGCGGCGTTGCGCCCTGCCACGTTGTTGGTCGGGACTGTGCCCGGAAATCGGCGTGCCCCGAGCTTCAATCTACGCCCCGGGACTTCCCGCTTCCAGACCGCCACGTCACCGGAAGCCGCTATGGCTTGAGCACGATCCGAATCGGGTTGCCGTCCTTCTCGCTGAGCATCCGCACGGCTTCGGCGGCGTCGGCGAGCGGCATGATGCGGCTCACGGAGCGGGAGAACTCGATCCGGCCCAGTTCGTAGAGCGAGACGAGATCGGCCACGTCGGCGGGGGCCGAACCGTAGTGCCCGAGAATCTGCTGGCGGAGGTAGCTGAAGAGAGTCCCGTTGCTCACGTGCAGGGGTTGATCCGCCAGACCCACGAGCACCATCTTTCCGCCGGCGCCCAGCGATCCCGCCGCCTGCTCCCTGACGGCCGGCACCCCGGCGAAGTCGAACGCCGTGGCGAGTCCGCGGCCGCGCGTCGCCGCCCTCATGGCGGCCGTGAATCCGGCGTCGTTGGGGTCAAGGGCGACGTCGGCGCCGAAATCGAGGGCCCGGGCGCGGGCCGCTTCGAGCGGGTCGACGGCGATGATCGGAGCGGCGCCCACGAGCCGGAGCAGCTGCACCGCGTGGGCACCGAGACCGCCCACACCCCAGATCCCGGCCGGCTTGCCCGGCTGGATCCTGGCCGTCGAGGTGATGGCCGCCCACGGCGTCGAAACGGCGTCGGGGATGAAGCAGGCCTGTTCAAAGGGGAGGCTGTCCGGCAGCGGAACAACAGTTCCGGCCGAAGCGACTGCGTACTCCGCCCATCCGCCGTCGTAGTCCACGCCGCGGGTCAGAACGGTGCCGCCGCGCTCCTCGCCGGCATGGAGGAGCACCCGTTGGCCGAGCCGCAACCCCTCCACGCCGTCGCCGAGCTGGTCGATCACCCCGGCGACTTCGTGCCCGAGGGTCACGGTATCGCCGCGGAGGTACTGCGGCTTGAGCATTCCTTCGATGAGGTGGACGTCAGAGAGGCAGACGCCTGCCGCGGCGACGGCGATCCGTACCTGTCCGGGGCCGGCCTCAGGCTCCGGTACTTCCTCAACCGCGAACGTGGCGGTCCCAACGTCGAGTCGGCCTGCGAGCATGATCTCTCCTTCGAAAAGCGGCAGTGCGTGAGTGGAGTTTCCTCCGGCGTAGGCATTCCTAAGGGTCAGCCGGCACCGCTCCGTAGATGCTGGTGAGCCAGATGTGGAGCAAGGTCTCAATGGTGTCCTCAACGACGCCCGGGAGGGCTGGTGCCCGAAGCGCCGGTCCCGTCGGCTCGAGCCCGGTCAGCGCCGCCGTGATGACGCGCTCGTTGAGCAGATTGAGCGCGCTGGCGAGCAGCCGCGGCTCCGGTCCGGCGGGAGAAGCGCCGCGGTCGCGTTCAGCACCGATCGCCGCCGCTGTGGCGTCGATCCAGCGGTTCGTCAGCGTGGCCCACTCGGCAGCGAGTTCGGGTTCCGAGGAACGCGCGGCCGCAGCGGCCACCGAGACCCCCCGATGCGCCGCGAACGTCCCGGCGAAGGCTTCGATTGCCTTCCGCCAGGCGGCCGACGGTGCCGCGCTGAGGTCGCTGAAGACATCGGCCGTGCGCTTCTCGGCCTCGTGCGCCACCTGGTCCAGGAGGGTCAGCAGAACAGCCTGCTTCGAAGCGAAATAGAAGTAAAACGTCGGACGGGAGATGCCGGCGCCCCGGGCGAGGTCGTCGATCGTGACGTCCGCAAAGTCCTTTTCGCCGAGCAGCCGCTCGGCCGCGACCAGGATGGCCCGCTGGCGTTCGTCGCCGGACAGCCTGGCCGCCCGGCGTCCCCGGTTCGGAACGCCCTGTGCGGCGTCGTCGGGCGCGGCCTTCGCCGCCGCCGGTCCGGACGACGGCGGCGCAGTTTCTGCGGCGGATGCTGGGTTCATGCGGTCAGCGTAGCACCCTCTCGACAGGGTGTTGACTTCATCAACACCCTGTTCATAGACTGCGGGAAATCGGGGCGGCACCCATCGGCCGCGCAACTACCAGGGAGCACCATCATCGCCGAACATCTCGACGTCCTCATCGTCGGAGCCGGGCTCTCCGGCATCGGCGCTGCATGCCGCCTGACCACAGCGTTCCCGTCGAAATCGATGGCGATCCTCGAGGCCCGCGAATCCAGCGGCGGCACCTGGGATCTCTTTCGCTACCCGGGGGTCCGCTCGGACAGCGACATGTTCACGCTCGGCTATCCGTTCCGTCCGTGGGAGACGTCGACGTCGATCGCCCCGGGCGCGTCCATCCTGCAGTACGTGCGCGAAACTGCTTCGGCCTACGGCGTTGACCGCCTGATCCGCTACGGTCACCGCGTGGTGAGGGCCGATTGGTCCTCCGAAACCTCGTTGTGGACGGTCGAGGTCGGCCGCGGCGCCGAGGCGCCGGTCACCTTCACGAGCTCGTTCCTTTTCATCTGCTCGGGCTACTACCGCTACGACGAGGGCTACAGCCCGACGTTCCCGGGCCAGGACAGCTTCACCGGCGAGATCATCCACCCGCAGCACTGGCCGGCGGACTTCGACGCGACCGGCAAGCGGATCGTCGTGATCGGCAGCGGGGCCACGGCCGTCACCCTCGTTCCCGCGCTGGCAGCCACCGCGGAGCACGTCACCATGCTGCAGCGCTCCCCCGGCTACATGGCCGTCCTCCCGGACACCGACGACGGTTTCGACACCCTCGTATCCCGGCATGTCCCCCGGCGCCTGGCCGGCGTCGTCTCGCGTTGGAAGGGGATCGCGCGGGCGCTGCTGAGCTACCAGATCAGCAGGCGGAGTCCGGAAAAGATGAAGAGCATCCTGCGCCACCAGGTCACGAAGCGCCTGCCCGACGGTTACGACGTCGAGAAGCACTTCCAGCCGAAGTACAACCCCTGGGACGAGCGGCTGTGCATCGTGCCGAACGGCGACCTCTTCAAGGCCATTCGCTCCGGCCGCGCCGACGTCGCTACCGACACGATCGAGACCCTCACGCCGGCGGGGATCCGGCTTGCCTCCGGCGCGGAACTGGCCGCCGACGTCGTGGTGACGGCCACCGGCCTGAATCTGCTGCTCTTCGGCGGCATGGCCCTCAGCGTCGACGGCGTCCCGGTGGACCCGGCAACGAAGGTCACCTATCAGGGCATGATGCTGGCCGACGTGCCGAACCTGGCCTTCGCGATCGGCTACACGAACGCGTCCTGGACCCTCAAGATCGATCTCGTGGTGCACTACGTGGCCCGGATCCTGCGCCACCTTGACCGGAGCGGTCACACCACTGTGACGCCGGTGGCCCCGCCCGACGTCGGCGAACTCAGGCCGCTGATCGACCTTACCTCCGGCTACATCCGCCGCGGCATCGACCAGATGCCAAAACAAGGCGCGCACGCGCCGTGGCGGCTGCACCAGAACTACCCCCGGGACGTCAGGATGTTCCGGCTGAGCCGGCTGCACGGCAACGGCTTGCTGTTCAGCGGACGTGCTGTTCAGTGGACACGGCGCAGCGGCTCGTTCAAGGAAACCCCGCACGTTGGCGGCGTTGTGAGTGCGGACCCGGTGCTGGCGGCACCGCGGAGCATCGCCGTGGACGGCCGCCCGGTCTCCTACCGCGACACCGGTACCGGGTCCCCGGTCCTGTTGCTCCATGGCATCGGCCGGAGCCTTGCGGACTGGGATGAGCAGCACACGCTGCTGGGGGCCGGCCATCGGGTGATCAGCGTGGATCTCGCCGGGTTTGGCGGCTCGACGGCGTTGCGCGGACGGCACACGCTCGACGTCCTGGCCGCGTGGGTCTCCCGGTTCCTGGACGCCCTGGACGCTGAAGAGGAGTTGGGGGCCGTCGACGTCGTCGGCAACTCGCTCGGGGGCGCCGTCGCGATGCGCTTGTCGGTGCTGCGCCCGGAGAAGGTGCGCCGCCTCGTGCTGATCAACAGCGCCGGATTCGGCGCGACCGTGACCCCGGCGCTGCGGCTGATCGCGGTGCCCGTGCTCGGCCGGCTGCTCCTGCGGCCCTCGCCGAAGGCCGCGTACCGGACGGAGCGGGCGCTCTTTGTGAACCGTTCCTTCGTTTCGCAGGAGCGCATTGCCGCGAGCGTGGCCCGCGGTTCGCAGCGGGGCGCCATGCGGGCTTTCCGCGAAGTGGCCTGCGATCTTGGCACGTTCAGGGGGATCCGGCCGAGGTGGCGGTCGCGCCTGATCGCCGAGGTCGCCGCGGCAGGGAAGCCCGTGCTGATCCTGTGGGGCGACTCCGATCTCATTCTGCCGGCCGGGCACTTGGACGAGGCCCGCAGATTGTTGCCCGAGGCCCAAACGCATCTGTTCGAGCAGACAGGACACATGCCACACATTGAACGGGCCCGGGAGACAGCCGGACTGATCCGGGAGTTCCTGTACTGACGCCGCGGACCGCTAACCGATCACTTTCTTGGTGGTCGAGTTCCAGGTAAGCCGGCCGTATTCAAATTCCGACACCCGACCGGTGGAAATCAAATACTGGTCGCTGGTCGGATAGCCCAACCGGCTCGTCTCCCAGCCGAGGGATGCCCATTTGGCCCGGATCACACCCTGGACATTGTGCGCCCCGGTCGCCGGCGACCAGTAGATCGACGAACCGTTCGAACCGGAGAAGTGGTTGTACCGCCCCTTCTTGTCCGGGGTGCCCTTCTCGTCCGTGATCGGGTAGCCCAGCGCGCCGGTTTCCCAGCCCAGGGACGCCCACTTGGCCCGGATCGAACCCAGGACAAAGTGCGCCCCGGTGGCCGGCGACCAGAAGATCGAGTTTCCGCCGGCCCCGGAGAAGTGGTTGAAGCGCCCCGCGCCGTCCGCAGAACCGGTCGTGTCCGTGGTCGGATAGCCCAGGCCCGTTTCCCAGCCCAGGGACGCCCACTTGGCCCGGATCGCACCTGTCACCGAGTGCGCCTTGGTCGTCGGTGTCCAGTAGATCGATGCCCCGCCAGCGCCCGAGAAGTGGTTGTACCGCCCCACCCCGTCCGGGGTGCCCTTCTCGTCGGTGATCGGATAGCCCAGAGCTCCTGTTTCAGCCCCCAGCGCCCTCCACTTGGCCCGGATCGCACCCAGGACATAGTGCGCCCCGGTTGTCGGCGACCAGTAGATCGAGGCGCCGCCCGAACCGGAGAAGTTGCTGTACTTCCCTGCTCCGTCCGGGGAAAGCTGCTCATCGGTCGTCGGGAAGCCCAGGATGCCCGCTGCGCCGCCGGCGGCCCTGAACCGGCTGCTGATCTCGCCGACCACCGCGTGTGCGCCGGTCTTGGGCGACCAGCAGATCATCCCTCGGAAATAGTCCTGGCATTTCCCTCCTGCAACGTCGTATTCCAGGGTCAGCGAGCGGCCGAGGATTGACCCCGGACGTCCTGCGTTGGTCTTCCACGCGTAGGCCGCAATCGGGTCGTCGGTGCCGTTCCCGGTGAGCATCACCTTCAGCGCGCCCTGGCCGTCGTCGGCGGTGATCAGATAGTAAGTGTCCGTCGTCCCGGCCTGGCCGAAGGCCGACGGCGTGAAGGTCACGCTCTGGTATGCGGATTCACCCGCGGGAATCTTCAGTCCCTCGGCAATGGGTGTGGTGGTCGAGAAGGCTCCCTGCGGCGCCTTCGCCTTGGTGATGGTCATGGGCACGTTGCCGGTGTTCTGTATCTGGAACGCCCGTGTGGCCGAGGTCCCGACCGGGACGTCACCGAAGTCCAGCGAGCGCGGCATTTGCAGGTGCGCCGCTCCTTCGACGGCGGTCGCGGTTACCTTGACTGTCACCTTGCCGCGGTCACTGGCGACGACGAGCGAGTCGGTGACCGGCGTCGCCGTCGTGGGACTGAACATCATGGATACGGCCACCGACGCCAGGGGCTGGATCGTCTGACCCACGGCCGGCACCGTGGCCGGGTCGACGCTGAGCTGTGCGTTGACCGGCAAGGTGACGCCGGTGATCTTGACGACGGTCGTTCCGGTATTGACGATGTTGACCGTCTGCCGGCTGACCGTCTTGGTGGGTACGTCGGTGAACTGGACCAGGGCCGGGGTCGCGCCCAGGCCCTCCTTCGTGCCGACGCCGTGGACGCCGAGGAGGTCGGTCTCGCCGTCGGCGGTTTTGACGGTGAGCGTGCCATCGGCCTGTCCCGCGACCGTCGGCGAGAAGGTCACGGGAACCGTCATGCTTGCCCCTTTGGACAGCTTCCGGGGCAGCGTGAGCGTGGTGCCGACCTTGAACGGGGCACCGGCGGTGATGGAGTTGATCGTTACCGCCCGCGACGCCGTGATCGTCACGCTTCCGGTCACCGAGGAACCAACCTTGACCTGGCCGAGGTCGGTGTCCTTCGCCCCGACCGCTGATGTTGTCGGAGCGCCGAAGCCCAGGACGTGCCCGTCCCGGGTACCTACATACACACGGCCTTTGTCAGTGGCCACGGAGGAGAACTTGGCCCCCGTACCCAGAGGGGCACTGAACACTTCCTGGAGGTTCCCGGTGTTATCCGGGAGTGCACGGTAGGCGCGCAGTTCCGCGTCTGCCCCGGTGCCTCCGCTGACGTAGACCACCCAGACCAAGGCGGACGAGCCGTCCGTACCGGAGGACGTCACCACCGGGGAACCGGAACTGAACCCGAAGGTTCCGGCGGAGGTGCCGACGGCGGCGAGGCTGACGCCGCCGGTGGCGCCTGGCACGAGTTTGAAGGCCCGGAGATACCCGTTGCTCTCGACGACGTAGAGGTATCCGCCGGTGCTGGTCCCGAGAAACGCGGGCTTTCCCCATACTCCGCTGTAGGGACCGGCCTTGTCGAGGACGGCGTCAGTTCCGCCCGGCCCTTGCGCCATGCCGCCCAGATTGTCGCGGTCCAGCAGGTACAACTGGCCGCCTTTGCCGATTTGCGCCATCAGGTGCGGGTGCGCCGCTGTGCCGTAGCCGTCCGGTATCCCGACCGGCGCACCGGACCCCAGATCGGCGTCGTTGCGGTTCAGTTTCGCGTTGTCCGCCGGGCTGAAGAAGTCGGTGGGCTTCAGGTTGCCGTCGGTGCCGACGCGGAGCCGGACCAGCGACTCCGCCAGGGTAGTGGGAGGCTTCGTGCCCGGGCCGGCCTTCGGCGAGATGCCGTTGCCGGTGGTGAGCAGGATCTGGCCGGGGCCGTCGGACACCAGTCCGCCGCCGGACTGCCAGATGCCGCCCTCCGCGTTGGCGTTGCCGGATTCGGTCGCCCACATCGTCGTCTGCCGCCCGGCCGTCGACACACCGACGACGTAGCCGACGAACGGGGTGTAGTCGCAGTGGCTGGCGAATCCGGCGTAGACCACGCCGTTCAGGAGCAGCAGCCCGGGCCGCTGCATCGCGGTCATGGGGTTGAACGGGCGGGTGGGGTCGTTCGTCGGGGCGCCTTCGATGGTGACGGGAAATCCGGGCCGCTCCGCTCCTGTGACCGCGTCGAGGGAATGCATGTACCAGTGCGGGAGCTGTTTGGTTGCGCCGTCGTTTGTCTTCGCCAGCAGGAAGACGCTCTTCGTGGCAGGGTCATAGACCGGCGTCGACGTGATTCCGATATTGGGGGTGAGGTCACCGCAACTGACGGTCGACACCGGCCACGCCGGCCCGAGTTTGCGGGTCCATTTCTTCGCACCCGTGGCGCTGTCCAGTCCGTAGACGGCATTGTTTTCCGTCGCGGCGATCACGGTGCCGCCGACCACAAGGGGCTGGGCGTAGACCTGCCCGTCCACGGTTGCAGAGAACAGTTTGCCGAAGTTCGATGATGCGACCGCCGACGGCGAAAGCCCTGGCTCGTCTCTATCCCAGCCTGTCCGCAGCGAATCGGTGGAGATCGTCCCGACGTCCGCAGCGGCGATCTCGCTGACGGTCAGCCCGGCCAGTGTGAGCGAGGCCGACACGAGGGCGGCCCATGCGTGTCGGGACCACGGGCGGTGCACGGACTGCTTTGCCAGGAGCGTCGCCGCCCGTTCCTTCCGGGCATGTGGCGCCTCGCCCCTTCGCCCACCACGCAAACGGCCAGCGGAATGGCCGGACAACACCGAAGGTACTGTTTGATCATGCATGGTTGAGACCCGTTTCTGACCACTACATTGACTTTATTAACCCAGTACTCAGGAGCCTAGAAGTCGGGCAGGAACGGCGCGCGAGTGAGGCCTACTCGACTTCCACGGGGTGACTCTTGCTTTCTTGCGGGCGCTACTTGCCCGTCGTGCGGGCCCACCCGGCTGCCTACTTGCTGGGCCCGGATCCTCGCCCATCGCACGAAAGCCGCTACCTCAGTGGAAGCGGCTTTCGTCGTTTCATCATGTGCCCCGGTGATGCGGGGGTCAGGGCTAAGGTCCGTCGACTCGGGCCGTCAACGGCGGTCGTTCATTCGGGTGCGCGGAGGTGGACGATATGGGCGGCCACTGTCCACCCCGAGGCGGTGTAGTCGGCCACCCGGTGCGGGGCGAGGACTGTGTAGAGGGTGTCCGCGCCGTGCACATAGGCCTCGTCCGCGAGTGCCGCCACAACGGCCGGCTCAAGGCTTTTCGCGGATTCCGGCGTGAGGGTCTGCAGGCCGCCGATGACGGCCAGGCCCTCCTCGATCCTGATACGGCCGCCGGCAACGGGGTGGTCGAAAACGGATATTTCCACGACGTCGTACCGCTCCAGGGGCGCCTGGGCCAGCTCGGCGTTCTCGGGTAATTCAGGAGCAGCGTTCATCTCACCCGTGGGGGCAGTGAGCAGCACCGCCTGGTCTACAGGTTCCAGGCCCCGGGCTGCGGCGTAGTCCAACGCGTCCCCGGACTCCGCGGTGACCAGCGTGAGGACCGCCCCCGGATGCTCGCGGACGGTCTCTGCGGCGCGGTCCGCGTCGGTTCCGGGCCAGGCGAAGATGTACTCCGGAGGGGCCGGCTCCGTGTCCGGTGCGGTGACGAGTCCGGAGCCCTCCGGTGCTGAGGATTGTCCGCGGACGGCGGCCCAGGCGGCGGCCCAGAGCGGAAGGGTGTCCTGCCAGTCAGCCATGACGCGTTCTCCTTCAAATCTGTTAGGCCGAGGATACGCTCCTGCTGTGAAGAAGTCGCCGCGCGGGACTGCTGACGCAAGCGCCGCGCTGGAGGGTCTCCCCTACCGGTTGGTCAAAGCGTGCATGATCGCCGCGGCCCACTGGCCTCCGGTCAGCATCAGGACGCCGACGGCCGGTACGCCGAGCGCCCAGGCGACCCGGCGCCGTCGTGCCTGATCCACCAGGTCCCGGAGGGCGGCGAAATTCCGCTTGAGTTCATCAGGGTTGCCGCGCGCCGTCGGCTTCGTGTGCCAGGTCCGGGGCTGCATGGCCGCGGCGGCGATGCCGTGTACCTGTTCAGCGTTCAAGACGGGGTGGCGCCGCTGGAGAAAGCCCAGGAGCTGCCGTTCGCTCAGCACCATCACCTGGCGCGGCTTCTCCCTAACCGTGAGCCGCCGGGGTTCAACGATCACCACGACGCCGGTCACCTCGACTGCCGCGCCCGTTGCGGTGCTGAGGAGCTTCGAGGCCCGGGCGGCCTCGTGCGCGGCGTTGGAGAGATGGCGTTGCTTCTTTCCTGACACCATCAGGGTCTGCCCTGCCACCCAGATCGATTGATCCGCATGGTTTTTGGTGTTGAGGGTGAAAACGCCGGCCGGACCGACAAGCACGTGATCGATGTCCGACCAGCCTGAGCCGACCGGGACGGCATGCAGCACCAGCCATTCGGGCCCCAGCCCGGCCAGAATCCGTCCCACGGTAATCTCGCCCAGTGCACCCTTGTACCAGGGCCAGCTGGCGTCGTTCAACGGGCTGGCGCCGAATATCCGCCGGAGCCGCGAACGCGGCGGTACGAGCGCCTGGACTGCCAGGAGTTCCTCGATCACGGACTGCGCCGCAAATCGCTCGGTGAGCAGGGCAGGCGCGGGGTCTGCGATCATGGCTGCGGCTGTGGTGTGGGACGCATGCGAGGCAGCCTACGCGTCCAAGGCCCACACCGTGAGGAGGGAGCGTCGGCGCGCCGCAATCCTTGCGGGCAGCGCGGATGACGCCCCGGTCCCAGGCAGCGCGCGTGGGGCCCTCGCCGGGTGTCGCGTTAGGCTCATCCCATGGTCCCCGATCGCTACCTGGCCGAGCTTGCCAGCTCTCTTGACCGCCTCAGCACGCTCGCCCGCCAGCCGGTGGACGTGCTGGCCCGCTCCGTTCCGGCCTGCGCCGGATGGACTCTCGAGGAACTTTTCGGGCATCTCGGTTCAATTGAGCGGTGGGCTGCCGCAGTGGTTCGTGAGGGCACGTTCGTTGCGGAACCGGCCCCGCCGCCAGAGGGTTCGGCAGCCTGGTTCCTCGACGGCGTTGCACCCTTCTTCGAGACGCTCATGGCCCTTGATCCAGAGGCACGGTGCTGGACTTTTGGACCACCGCCGCGCACGGCCGGGTTTTGGCTTCGACGCCAAGCCCACGAACACGCCATCCACCTCATCGACGCATGCCAGGCGCTGGGCCTGGAAAGCCCTGCTCCCGGCGAGGACTTCATGCTCGACGGGATCGCCGAGGTCCTGACGATGTTCACCCCGCGCCAGCTTCGACTGGGCCGGATGACGCCCCCGGACAAGGCCGTAACCTTCCACGTGCCCGGGGCCGCGAGCTGGACCCTGGGCCCGGGTCCCGCCGTGGCATCAATTACGGCCCCGGCGGTTGGGATGTACCTCGGCCTCTGGGGCCGATCCAGGCTCGAGGATACTGCCATCATCGAAGGTGACGCCGCCGTTGCCCTTCGCGTCCTTCGGGGCCCGCTTACGCCGTGAGGCCCGGAGTTCGGGCTTAGGCGGGATTCAAACCCTTGGCATATGCCGCCTGCCCCACGTGCTGGAGGCAGTCGGCAATCGTGCTGACCAGCCGCACCCCAAGCGTGACGGGCGGGTCCCATCGCGTATCGACGATGCGGTCGAAGTCCTCGTCGCCGAGCGGCGTCAGGAACCCCACGGTCTGCCGGTGAACGGCGTCGTAGTAGTCGAACAACAACTGCCGGGAAACCCGCACCGCGTCGACCTGGCTGCTCGAATGGCCGTAGCCGGTGTCGCGTTTGGGCAGCGGAAGGTCGAATCTGCCGGCGAACCCCTGCGAGGTCCAGACCTGTTCCAGGCCTGCGGCGGAGGCGAGTTGCGCGTCTTCGACCCGGCTGAGGTGCCAGATCAGCCATGCCATCGAATTTCCGTTACCCGCCGGCCGGCGCACCAGAGTCTCGTCGTCGACGCCTTCCAGCGCGGCGGCCACGGTCTCATGGATGCGGCCGAAGGCGTCCAGGAGCAGTTCGTTGGATTTCATCGAGTCCCCTCACGGTGCATCATCGCTGAGTCCCCATGCTTGCACGGAAGCCGCAGCGGTGGGTAGGGCCGGCCCTACGCCGAGGCGGTCACGTGGCCCGCGGGCTCCTCATCCCCCGCGGTACGCTCAGGGGCCAGGCTGCTGTCGTCTTCGTAGTGTGTCGCGTTGGCGAGGTCGCGGCCTGCGATGTAGCCGAACGTCAGGGCCGGTCCGAGGTTGATGCCGCCGGCCGGGTAGTGGCCGCCCATGACGGATGCCTGGTCGTTTCCGGCGACGTAGAGGCCGGCAATGGGCCTCCCGGCGGTGTCCAGTACCCGGGCGCGCGAGTCGGCGGCGAGTCCCGCGAAGGTGCCGAAGGATCCCGGCACGATCTTGACCGCGTAGAACGGCCCCTTTTCGAGCGGCCGCAGCGACGGGTTGGGCGTGTTCTTCGGGTCCCCGCCGTAGCGGTTGAATTCGCTCGCGCCGCGGTCGAAGTCGGGGTCGAGGCCCTTGCGGGCGTTCTTGTTGAAGTCTGCGACGGTCTTGGCGAGGCTTTCCGGGTCGATGCCGCAGGCAACGGCGAGTTCCTCGATGGTCCGGCCTTTCTTGAGGTAGCCGGAGCGCAGGTAGGGGAAGCGCGGCACGGGAAGCGGCTTGGCCATGCCCAGCGGGAACTTGCGCACGAACGCGGCGTCGGCGATCTGCCAGGCTTCGACGGGTTCGCCGTCCGGGGTCGCGTTGAGCATTCCCTCGACGTAGTCGTAGTAGCCGTTGGCCTCGTTCACGAACCTGCGTCCGTCCGCCCGCACGCCGATACTGCCGGGTTTGGCGCGGTCCATGATGTGCGGGAACGTCCCGGTGCGTCCGTTGCGGTACGGGACCAGGGAGACCGGGCACCAGGCGGCCGGGGACTGCATGTCGGTGTCGAACCGGGCGCCCACGGCCTGGGCCATGGTGATGCCGTCGCCGGTGGTTTCCTTCGGCGCCAGCGTCCAGTGCTCGCGCCCGGTGGGGGTCTTGGGGAACAGCGCGGCGCGCCGGGTGACGTCGTTCGGGAAGCCGCCAGCGGCCAGCACGACGCCGCGGGCGGCGTTGATCTGCAGCTCGCCTTCCGGTGAGCCCACCACAGCTCCGGTGACTGTGCCGGCAGCGTCCGTGATGAGGCGTTTCGCGGGGGTGGAGACGCGGATGTCCACGCCGAGGTCATCGGCGGATTTCATGAGCCGGCCGGTGAGCGCGGTGCCGTTGACCAGCTGCATGTTGCGCCGGTGGGTCAGGAGATCCAGCAGGTGCAGGCCCACCCGCCAGCCGGCGTGGAAGAGTCCCTGGACGTTGCCCTGGGAGGCGGAGAGGAACTTGGTGAGGTCCGGGCCGGCCATGATGCCCATGCCCAGGAAGGAGGTCTCGTAGAGCTGGTGGCGCATCTTGGCGCGCAGCTCGGGCCTGATCCGCCGGGCGTTGAACGGCTTGGGCCCCACCGAGCGGTGCCCGGTGCCGGCACCGGGCGTGCTGCCGTAGATGTCCTTGATTTTGGCGCCGGGGACAAACTGCAGGCTGGTCTTGTCGTGGAAGAAGCCGACCATGTGCGGGACTGCCTCAAGGAACGCGTCCACCTTGTCGTCGCGGTAGTTCCCGCCCAGCCGGTGGCGCAGGTAGGTGCGGAAGAGTTCGCGGTCCTCGTTCACGCCGTCGGCCTTGGCCAGCGGGTTCCCCGGGGTCCAGGCCCAGCCGCCGGACCACGAGGTGGCGCCGCCGCAGACATCGGCCTTTTCAACAACAATGACTTTCAGCCCGTGATAGGCGGCCGTGACCGCGGCGGACAGGCCGCCGGCTCCGGAGCCCACCACCAGGACGTCACAGTCCAGGCTGGTGCGGTCACGATCGGCGTTTAGGGGTGCAGGCATGGTGTTTCTCTTTCAGTGGAAGAAGGTGTCGGAGTCCAGGCGCGGGGGCGCCCCGGTGTCGAGTGCGTCGATCGCGTCGAGCTGGTCCTGGCTCAGGGCGAAGGTGAAGACGTCGAGGTTTTCGCGCTGACGGTCAAGGCTTGCGGACTTGGGCACGGCCACCCGGCCGTGTTGAACGTGCCAGCGCAGCACGATCTGCGCGGGGGTCTTGCCGAGGTCCCGGGCCGGGCCCGTCACGGCAGGGTGGCTGAGGAAGGCGCCGTTGCGGCCGAGCGGGCTGTAGGCGGCGGTCAGTATGCTGTGGTCCCGGTGGTAGGCAAGCTGCCGGGGCTGACCGTGTTCGGGGTCGATCTGCACCTGGTTCACCGGAACCTTCAGCCCGGCGGCTTGAACGAGCCGCAGGTGGGCCGGTTTGAAGTTGGACACGCCCCAGGCCCGGATGGAGCCCTCCTCCACCAGGCGTTGAAGTCCTTCGCAGGCCTCGACGAACCGACCTTGCGCCGGGTTGGGCCAGTGCACCAGGAAAAGGTCCAGATAGTCGGTCCGGAGGCGCTTCACGGCGTGGCCGAAGGCCTCGCGCACGCCGTCCCGGCTGTGCCATTCGGTGTTGAACTTGGTGGTGAGGAACAGCCGGCTGCGCTCGATCCCGCTGCGCCGGATCCCCTCCCCCACGGCGGCCTCATTGGCGTAGTTCTCGGCCGTGTCGATGTGCCGGTAGCCGCTGCCGATCGCCTGGGCCACGGCCGCCGCGGCATCCTCGCCGGTCAGGGGCCAGGTTCCCAGCCCGATGAGCGGGATGCGGACGCCGGGGGCCAGTTCCGCCGTCGTGGTGTCGTCCCTGGTTTCAGTCATCGGGGCCCCGCCCCCTGGAGGATTTCCGCGTCCCGCAGGGTGCTGGCGGCCGCCAGCACCGTGTCGACGCCGGATTTGAGCCGGCGCGCCCAGCCAAGTTCGCCGAGTTCGGCTACGCGGCGGTCCGACGGCGTCTCCGCACTCAGCGGGAGGCCCTCCGGGAGGGCGGCCACGGCGGCGGCGAGGTCGAAGTCGCCTTCGCCGGGCACCTCGCGTTCCGAGCGGGATTCGGTGACGAGGTCGTCGCGGCTGGCCGGCCGCCGGGCCGGCCCGTCGCACAGCTGCAGCAGTGGCACCAGGTCTGCGTTGGCGCGCAGTTGCTCCCATTGCGCGGCTTCCCGGCCATCCCGGCCGTCCCGGCCGTTGACAGAGTTGACCGAGTTGACAGAGGTGAAGCCGTTGAACCGGTTGAAGTGCAGGGTGTCCACCACGATCCTGCAGCCGGCCTGCCGGGCAATGTCCGCGGCCTGGGCGATCGAGGCCACGGGCTGGTAGGAGATCGCTTCAAGGGTCGGGGTGATTCCGAAACCGCGGCCGTCCTCGGTCATCCGGGCCAGCGTGTGGACCAGCCGGGCACTGTCCGGATCGGCTCCCGCAACGGTCAGGGATTCCGCCCCCAGGGCCTGCCCGGCTTCCATCATCCGCAGCCAGGCGTCCCGCTGGTCGGTGCCGTCCAGCAGCAGGAATTCGATGTCACGGACACTTACACCGGTGTCCCGCATCCGGGCCAGGGTTTCCCGCAACATCGGCGAGCCGG
Source organism: Arthrobacter sp. TE12232 (assembly GCF_054062615.1). Lineage (NCBI taxonomy): Bacteria > Bacillati > Actinomycetota > Actinomycetes > Micrococcales > Micrococcaceae > Arthrobacter > Arthrobacter sp. TE12232. The sequence continues at coordinate 4,459,442 of NZ_JBSSFK010000001.1, read as the reverse complement.
GCTGGAGGTCGTAAGGCCGTTCGGCCGCAGTCACGGGACGGACCCGGGCTCCGATGAAGTCGAAGCCTGCTGCAGCCGCGATGCCGAGCAGTTGCGGCGGGGCGGTGTTCAGGAGGGACAGTTGGGCGAGCCCCAATGGTCGCCGGGTGCCGTGGGTCATGATGCTGCTCCGTTCAGGCTCATCGTCTTGTTCTCAGTCGTGTTCTCGGTAGGGCTCTCAGTGGTGCCGGGTGTCAGGAGCGCGGCGATGCGCTGGGCTGCGTCGTAACCGCTTTTGACGGCGTTGGAGGCGATCGCGGGCGTCTGGTCCACGACGGTCCCGGCCAGGGTCACCGGCACTCCGGCGGTGCCGGTCAGTCGCGCGTCCCGGACGTCGGCCGGGACCGAGCCGTCCAGCGGGACCACGGAGCGTGAGACCAGGACAGGTCCCGGAGCGGCCAGCCATTCGCCTCCGGCCGGAAGGCCCGGCCCGCTGATCCGGACCCGGGCGCCGTCGTACTCCTCAATGGCCGCGCCCAGGCGGATCCGCACCCGGGGGTTGGCGGTCAGCCGGGGCACGGCCAGGATCTTGGCGCGGCGGCCCGATTCCGGGGCGATGACTTCCTGCGGTCCCACCAGGAGAACCGCAGTCCCGCGGTCGGCAAGGGTGTCCGCAACGCTCATGGCGACGGAATCGGCGCCCCACATGGTCACGGCCTCCGGAGCGGCGGCGCTGCCGTCGAGGATGTCCGCGTGGGCGGCGAGCCACGCCCGCACGTCCAGGACGTTCGGGGAGTCGTCACCGGGGAACCCGGCGGCCGGCCGTAGCCCGCCGGTGGCGATCACGACGGCGTCTGCCGCGGTGTCACGCACCAGCTCGCCGAGGGCGTCGGTGTCCACGCGAGTGCCCGGACGGACGTCGATGCCGAGCCGCGCGTTCTCCTCCGCGGACCATTCGGCGAAGCGGTGGAAGTCCGGCGTGGATTTCATGCGTTCGGCCAGGGCGAACTGACCGCCGGGGCGGGCGGCGGCGTCGAGCACGGTCACGTGGGCGCCGGCTTCGGCGAGTTCGCGGGCGGCGGTCAGGCCGGCGGGCCCGGCACCGACCACCACAACGCGGGAGCCGTCGCGGACGGCGGGGGTGGGGACGGGGACGCGGGAACGGCCCACGGCCGGGTTGACCGTGCAGGTCACCTGGCCAAGTCCGAGGTTGTCGATGCAGACGTTGCAGGCAATGCAGGGCCGGTAGCGCTCGCCGCGCAGGACACCGCCCACGAAGGCGGGGTCGGCGTGGATGGCGCGGGCCAGGCTGACGAAGTCGCAGGTCCCCTCGCGGAGGACCTCCTCGATGATCTCCGGGGAGTTCAGCCGGCCGGCCATGCCAAGTGGCAGCCCGAATTGGCGGTACGCCTTGGCGTAGTCGGCCAGGATGCCCGGCTTCCATTCGCCGGACTGCACGATCCATTCGCCGGCTTCGTAGCTGCCGGCGGAGATGTCCAGGAAGTCCAGGTGTTCCAGGTGGGCCTTGGCGATGATCCCGAGCTGCTGTTCGGCGCTGATTCCCTCGGCAGGACCCTCCACCACCGAGACGCGCAGTCCCACGATCGTGTCCGGGACAGCTGCCCGTACGGCGTCGATGACCAGGTTCATGAAGCGTTCGGGGGCGGCGAACTCGTCGGTGCGGTGGTTGGAAATCGGCGACATGAACTGGTGGATCAGGTAGCCGTGGGCTCCGTGGATGTTGATGACGTCGAAGCCTGCCTGCACGGCCCGGCGGGCGGCCTGGGCGTAGGCGTCCGCGAGCTCATAGCACTCGGCGGCGGTGAGTTCCCGCGGAACCTCCCCGCCCGCCGTCGCACACGGGACCGGCGACGGTGCCAGGTTCTTGAACCCGGAGACGGCGGCCTGCGCGGTACGGCCTCCATGGTTGAGTTCGACGGCGGCGAGCGCACCCTCGGCGTGCAGGGCGTCGGTGAGCCGGCGCAGCCCGGGAATCATGGCATCGGTGTGCAGGCCCAGCTGGTGGGTGCGGCCCTTGCCGTCGGCTCGGACGAAGGTGGCTTCCGTGGTGACCAGGCCGAGGCCGGCCTTGGCCCGGGTGACGAGGTAGTCAATGTACTGCTCTGTGATGGCGCCCTCGGTGGTGCCGTAGTTGCGCTCCATCGGGGCGGAGGCGAGGCGGTTGCGGAGGGTTTTCGGGGTGCGGCCGTTGCGGCCCAGCGTCAGGGGCTGCGCGCTCAGGGTTTGGGCGCTCAGGGGCTGTGCGCTCAGGGCTTGGGCGGCGCGGCGGGTGTTGTGTTCCATGACTGTTCCTTAGCCGGCGACAGGCGCCGGTGTTTGCTTGGTGGACGGTAGAGCGGCGAAGCGCACGGGTTGCCCGGACCGTGAGGACTCGTAGACGGCAAGGAGGATCCGCAGGGCTTTGGTGGCGTCGTGGCCGGTGATGGCGGGGTCCGTGCCGTCGCGGAGGGCCTGGACGAAGTCACGGACCTGGGTGGTGTGGTGCGGGATCAGTTGGCCGTTGATGGTGGCCAGGTCCACGTTCGGGTGGACGCCTTCCGGGTGGGCGGGCTCCGCGCTGATCGTCTCCGCCACGGCCCACAAGTCCACGCGGCCGTCGCTGCCTTCCGGAAATTCGGTGAGGGAGGCGCAAGCGCCCGTCTCCCCCGTGACGCGCAGCTGCACGCCCAGGCTCGGGGACACCGCCGTCGAGGCTTCCAGGGTGGCCATGGCCCCGGAGGTGAAGGTGATGACGGCGGCGGCCGAGTCCTCCACCTCGATGTGATGGCCGTGCTTGTAGGTGTTGATCCTGCCGTAGACCTCGGCCACGTCGCCCATGAACCACTGGAGGAGGTCGATGTAGTGGATGGCCTGGGTCATGAGGACTCCGCCGCCGTCGTTGGCCCAGGTCCCCCGCCAGGCGTCCCGGGAGTAGTACTCGGGGTCACGGTGCAGCATCACCGAGCACTGGCCCATGATGGGCCGGCCCAGCGTGCCGTCGTCGATCGCGGCGCGGATGCGCTGCGCCGCCGGCCAGAAGCGGCGCTGGAACAGGACGCCCAGCCTCACTTCCGCGGCATCGCAGGCGGCAACCATGCGCTCCGCGGAGGCCAGTTCGATGGCGATCGGCTTCTCGCAGAGCACGTGGACCCCGGCGGCGGCAGCCTGCAGCACGACGTCCTCGTGGGTGGGGTGCGGCGTGCAGACGGACACGAGGTCCAGGTCCAGGTCCAGCAGCTCGCCCACGGTGGCGACGGCCGCCGGAACACCCCAGGCGGCGGCGGTGGCCTGCGCCCGGTCCAGGTCGACGTCGCACACGCCCGCGATCTGCACGTTGTCGAGGGCACGGAAGGCCGCCAGGTGGTTGCGCGAAATGGCGCCGCAGCCGGCTATTCCAACGCGGAGCGTGCGGGGGGCCGGGGATGCTGAGGGGGTCATCGGAAGAGCCGTCTTTCTGATCCGGGGATCGTGGAGAAATGTGGTGGGCTAAGGTGCTAGCGCAGCTAGTACGTGGCGCGGCCCCCGGAGAGGTCGAACACGACTCCGGTGGTGTAGGAGGCCGCGGGCGAGACGATGAATTCGATGAGTGCAGCGGCTTCGGCGGGTGTGCCGAAACGGCCCATGGGGATCTTGGCGGCCTGTGCCGCCTGCTGTTCCGCGGGGACTTCCTGGAACAGCGGTGTCATGACGTTGCCGGGGGCCAGGGCATTGACGGTGACGCCGGTGAGGGCAAATTCCTTGGCCAGCGACTTCACGAGGCCCAGGATGCCGGCCTTGCTGGCGGAGTAGGCGGGCATGTTGATCACGCCCTCCTTGCCCGCCGTCGACGAAAGGTGCAGGAGCCGCCCGTAACCCTCCGCCGCCATGGCGGGCAGGACCGCCCGGGAGACGATGAAGGCCCCCGTGAGGTTGACCGTCAGGATCCGTTCGAATTCTTCGACCGTAGTGCCCAGTGCTGAGGCCACCGGCCCCAGGATGCCCGCGCAGTTCACGACGGCGTCGAGGCCGCCCATGGCCTGTACGGCCGAGGCAACGGCGGCACGAACGGACTCGGGGTCCGTCACGTCCAGCGGAAGTGATCCGGGGTCCTCGCCGGGCCAGCGGGCGGACGGGAGGTCAGCCCCGATGACGGCGGCGCCCGACGCCCTGAGACGTTCCGCCGTCGCCAGGCCGATGCCGCTCGCTGCGCCGATGACCAGGCAGCGTGACTCCGCGATGGTGCCGGGTATTGCAGTGCCGGGTGCCACGTCTGAACTCATGAGCGGGCCTCGGCCCGGAAGCTGGCCAGCATGCGTTCGGCGTCAGGCCGGCTGCCGGTGAAGAGCTCAAAGGCGGCGACGGCCTGCCCGACCACCATGCGTCCGCCGTCGAGCACCGCGCAGCCGCGGTCCCGGGCGGCCCTGATCAGTTCAGTGTCGAGGGGCCGGTAGATGACGTCCGCCACCCAGAGTCCGGAATGGAGAAGTTCGGGATCCACCGGCAGGCCCGGATGGCCGCTCATGCCGATCGGCGTCGTATTCACGAGCCCGTCGGCTGTCCGGATGCTCGGGGCCACGGAGTCGGTGCGCGTGACGGACACCTCGCTGTCCGGAAAGTGCGGGGCGAGCCGTGCGGCGAGGCCCTCGGCCCTGGCCGTTTCGATGTCGGCGATGACCAGCTGCCGGGTGCCGGCGCGGAGGAGTCCATAGGCGACCGCTGCTCCCGCTCCGCCGGCGCCGATCTGGACCACCAGGTTGGTCGCGGCGGCGGGGAGGCCGGCCCGGAAGCCGCCGATGAAGCCGAGGTGGTCCGTGTTGTGGCCGACTGCTTTTCCACCGTGGAAGGTGATCGTGTTCACGGCGCCCAGGATGCGGGCGTCGGGTGAAAGATCATCCAGGCCATCCTGGACCAGCTGCTTGCTGGGGTGGGTGACGTTGAGTCCGTCGTAGCCGAAGTCGGCTGCGCTGCGGACCAGGGCGGCGGACCGCTCTGCGGGCTGGCCGACGGTGTCGAGGTCGATCACCCGGTAGGTGTAGGACAGACCGAGCTGATCGGCTTCAGCCTCATGAAGGCGGGGCGTCAGCGATCCGCCAATGCCGGCGCCCAGCAGGCCGACGACGTGCCGGTGGGTCGGATCGGCAGCCCGGGGCTCAAACGCCCACGTGCTCTCCAGCGTCTGCAGGCTCATGCTGGGGCCTTTTCGGAAACAACTGCTTCTGCCACGACGGCCTGCGGCGTCCGGCTCTGCGTGCGCGATTTCTTTAGTCCCAGCAGCGCGGTGGGGGTCCGGTACGTCTCGGGACCGGTGAGGGTTGCGATCGCGGAGATGAGGCAGGCCACGGCGGCAAAGGTGGCCACGGGGATCCAGTTGCCTTTGTTGCCCCCAATCAGAAGTTCGGAGATCGCGGGAGCGAACCCGGCCAGGAGCAGGCCGAACATGAGGCTGATGGCCATGCCCGAGTAGCGGACTTTGACCGGGAACTGCTCCGGGAAGTAGGCGGGGTAAATGGCGTTCGCGCCGGTGTAGGCGACACCGATGAGCAGGATTCCGGTCAGGAAGATCAGCGGAACGTTCGCTGCGGACAGGGCTGAGAAGAACACGTAGATCATCCCGATCTGCAGGACGAGCCCGGTAAGGAAGACCGGCTTGCGGCCGATGCGGTCCGAAAGAAGTCCGGCCAGGGGCCCCATGGCGACTGCGGTGACGTTGGCCACGGCGATCACCACGAGCATGAGTCCCTTGTCGATTCCCACCACCGATGTGGCATAGGAGAGCGCGAAGACGTTGATGATCGTATTGATGATGGTGAACAGTGACATCGCGGTGATGCGGAGCACGGTGACCCAGTGGTAGCGGAACAGGGTGACCAGGGGTACCTTGACCACTTCGTCGTTGTCTTTCACTTCTTCAAAGACCGGAGGCTCCTCGAGGAGACGCCGCAGCACGAAAGCGATGACGGTCACGATTGCGCTTGCGAGGAACGGGATGCGCCAGCCCCAGGCCAGGAGCTGCTCTTCCGGCATGGACGCCACGGGAATGAAGACCAGGGTGGAGAGCACGATGCCGAACATGATGCCGCTCATCGTCCAGCTCGTGTAGAAAGCGCGCTTCGTGTCGGGGGCGTGCTCGAGGGTGAGCGAGCTCGAGCCGGGCGATTCGCCGCCGGCGGAGAGTCCCTGAAGCAGCCGAAGGGCCACGATCAGGACGGGTGCGGCCATGCCGATCTGGCTGTACGTGGGAAGGCAGCCGATCAGGAACGTTGAGGTGCCCATGAGCAGCAGGGTGAAGAGCAGCACGCGCTTCCGCCCGAACTTGTCTCCGAGGTGACCGCAGATCACGGCCCCGAGCGGGCGGGCGACGTAGGCGACGCCGACCGTTGCGAAGGACAGCAGCATCGACGACGGGCCGGGGGCAAAGAACAGCTTCCCGAAGATCAGCGCTGCCGCTGAGCCGAAGATGAAAAAGTCGTAATACTCCAGAGCGCTTCCAACAAACCCTGAGACCGCCGCGATTTTGGCGTTGTTCCGAGGCCGTGCTGACGCCGATGTCGACATTGACATGGTGTTCCCTTCGTGTGACCGGGAACCGTTGCTCCGCTGCCTCCTGAAGTGGGCGACGATGCGGATCGGTTCCGCCGCTGTGTGCGGCTCATCCACAAGTGTGATGCGTTGCACTGTGTAAGTCCACGACAGAAATGATCTATCACTAAGTGGATTTTGGTCTCAATTGCGGTCAGTCGAGCGGGTCCGGGAAGATCTCTTCGACGACGGCGAGGACTGCCGCCAGGACGGCGGAGTCATTTTCGGAGGACCAGGCGATGGCGTGGTTCATATAGTGCTGCGGGTCCTCCAGGGCCACGTACGTGGCGCCCGACGGGATGATGTTCGCTATTCCGCTGCTCATCAGCGTGACGCCGACGCCGGCCGCGACGAACGTCAGGACCATATACGGATCCGACAGCTCCTGTACGACGCGAGGCCGGAACCCCGCCGCCATGCATGAGGCCAGCAGCACCTCCGTCATCGAGGACGACCCGTCCATCGGCGGCGATATGAAGTCATCCCCGGCCAGGCTTTGCAGCGGGATGGACCTTTCGCCGGCCAGCGGGTGATCCAGCGGGAGCACAGCCCCGATTTCCTCGCGGGCAACCAGCCGGGCCGTGACCGAGGGGACCGGGGTTTCGGGAAAGCCGACGAAGGCCAGGTCAAGGGTGCCGTTTGCGACGCTCGCCAGGCCGTCCGCCGTGCGCACCCTGCTGGTGAGGTCCAGTTCGATGTCGGGATATCGACGCCGCAGGGCGCGCGTGAGCGGCGGAAGGGTCAAATGGTTCACCGCTCCGGAGAAACCGATCCGGATCTTCCCCCGGATGCCCGCGACCTCCGTTTGGGCGGCTTCGCGGGCCAGGCGCATTTCCTGCAGCACGCGGTAAGCCCGCGGCAGGAGGGCGTGGCCGGCGGGCGTCAGCGCCACGCTGCGGGTGTTGCGCTCAAAGAGCCGCGTCCCGAGGTCGGCCTCGAGCTTGCGGATCGTCTGGCTCAGCGGGGACTGCGAGGTGTGCAGGCGCACCGCCGCGCGGCCAAAGTGGAGCTCTTCGGCAACCGCCACGAACGCTTCAAGCCATCGGATTTCGGTCATTTCAGGCGCCCTACTCCTCGCCGCGGCGGCCCCTTGCGGACCCCTGTCCGGCTCTGGCCGGATGCGGATAATGCCATGAATCAACACAATAGTGCGGTTATTGAGCCCGGTTCAAGCCTGATCCTCCGTAGGAAAAAATTCATAAGCGGATTCACTGCTTTATCTCATACAGCACTGTATGATTTAACCAGCAGACCGACAGCGCGGAGACGTCGCACCGCATACCTCAGTCCCTTCTTCCTGGAGTTTTTGCCATGCCGCTACGCCTCGTCCGCCGCACCAGCTCAGCCTCGGACCAGCCGCCCCGCCGGCGGCGGGGACGGCCCCTCCGGCTGGCAGGAGTCGCGGCGCTGAGCCTCGCCGGGCTGCTGCTCGCCTCCACCTCAACGAACCTCCTGGTGGAACAGGTCGAGAAGACCAACACGGTCGCCTACGGTCAGAAGGTCCACATCAACGAGGGAACCATCAACGTCACCCGGACCGGCGATGCCGGACCGACAATCGTACTGCTCAGCGGACTCGGAACCCCCGCCCCGGGCCTGGATTTCGCCCCGCTGATCCGGGAGCTGGGAGGCTACCAGGTCATTGCCGTTGAGGGGTTCGGCTACGGCTACAGCGACATGACAGCACGGCCCCGGACCATAGAAAACATCACCGAAGAACTTCACGAAGTGCTGTCCACACTCGGCGTCAGGGCGCCGTACACACTCATCGGGCACTCCATTGCCGGCTACTCCACCCTGTACTACGCCAACAAATATCCGCGCGAAGTGTCCGCGGTGATCGGCATCGACCCGACCGTCCCTGCGGGCAAATCATCCTCGACCGGAACTACGGCCCCCGCGGAGAGGGCCGCAGCGGACTACTCCTGGGCGCACATTCCTTCGACCCTGGGCGTGGTCCGCTGGGCCACAGCTCTGGGTTACGGGGAGCCCGGGGGTGACAGCTTTACGCCGGCCGAACGCGAACACATCCGCCAGCTGACCAGCTGGAACTTCGGCAACCAGGCCGTCACGGACGAAACTCTCCGGATGGGCGAGAACGCCACGAAGCTCCGGGATGTCCGGTACCCCGGCAACCTCCCGGTGCTCGACTTCCTGTCCCGGGACACGATGCAACAGCAGCCGGACTGGTATGCCGCGCACGAACGCCAGCTGGCCAACGTCACGCACCACGAGCTGGTTGTCCTCGAGGGAGACCACTACCTGCACTGGACTCAGTCCAAAGCTATGGCGAAGACGATCACGGAGTTCCTGGGCCGAAGCGGCGTGAAGCAGGGCCCTTAGGGCGCCGGATCCGCCGGCGGGATCAGGAGGGCCCGGATGGTTGCCGGAAGGACCCTTGCTGCATCGTCTTCTGTGAGACGCCCTGCACGGATTTCCGCGGCTGCGCTGTGGAGGATCGAGTAGAAGCAGGCCCCCTGCCATGTGAGGGACTGATCGGTGCGGAAGGTTCCCTCACTCCTGCCTTTTTCAAGGACCGTGATCACCCGCGCGAGCGGCTTGTCATGGTGGGCTCTGATTTGCTCGGCCGAAAGGTACGGTTCGGCCGCCGCCAGGAGCGAGTTGAACTGATATAGGACTCGCCAGGATGACTGAACGAGGTCCCGGAGGCACTTCCACGTGTCCTGCTTGATGTCTACTGCGGCGAGTTCGGCCGCGGCACGGTCCATTGTCCGGGCGAAGACGGCACCGACCAGTTCCTCCCGGTCCGCGAAGTGTCCGTACAAGGTCACCCTGCCCACTCCTGCGACGCGCGCAATTTCAGACATGCTGGCCCCCGGATCATCGCTGAGGCAGGTCAGTGCCGCATCGATGATGGCGTCCTTGTTCCGGACGGCGTCCGCCCGCTTGGTCCGCTCTTTCTGCACCTCAGACACCCGGCCTACCCGCCCATCCGATTACTCAAACAATTATGTTCAGGTTACCAGCGGTGACCATCCGGTTCGGGTGAGGCGCCGGCCGGCGAACCGGACCTATGGTCAAAACATGGGACTACTACGGCACCGGCACGAACCCGCGGGCGAACGGTTTCAGATGCGCGAGAAACTTCTCTCGATCGGGGATGACTTCTGGATCGAAAACGACCAAGGCCAGCGCGCGTACAAGGTCAATGGCAAGGCGCTCCGCGTCCGGGACACGTTCGTCCTGGAGGACGCCTCGGGAAACGAGGTGGCCCGGATCCAGGAGCGCAAGCTCTCGCTCCGGGACAAGGTCGCCATCGAACGCGGCGGCGACACCGCCGCGACTGTCCACAAGGCGCTGATCGGGCTCCGCGATCGCTTCACCATCGATGTGAAGGACGGCGCCGATATGAAGGCGCACGGGAACATCGTCGACCACGAATACGAGATCGAACGCGACGGCCACACCGTCGCCACGATCTCCAAGAAGTGGTTCCGCGTGCGTGACTCCTACGGCGTCGACGTCGCCGCGGGCCAGGACGCCCCGCTCATCCTCGCGATCACGGTCGCCATCGAGTCGTTGACGACCCACTGACATGGTCCGTGGCGTTCAGGAAGCGCCCTCCCTGCTATGACCAGGCCCTAATCGTCTGCCCCGTTTCGGAACCGTAGACGCTGCGGACAAAGGCCGCGGCCGCCACGGCGCCGGGAACGGCAGCGAAACCGGGGAACACCGCCGCATAGGCATCAGCGGACTCCTCCAGCACCGTGGCGCTAACGGTATTCAACCGCAGGTGCGGCAGCTCCGCAGCGGCACTTTTCACGAAGGCGTCAAGGCCAATGTTGGCGATGGCGCTGGGCGATCCGCCCGGGAATGCATAATTTCCCACGATCCCGCTGGTCAGGGTGATGGATCCGCCGGGCCGGACATGGCCACGGGCCGCCAGGGTGATGCGGATCTGGCACAGCAGCTTGCCGTTGACGGTCGACGCGTAAGTATCCAGGGTCGCATCCGATGCTGATGCCCATTTGGCTCCCCCGATGGTGCTGACCACCGCGTCCACGGTCCCCACCCTGTCAAAGAGGGCCGCGACGCTGGCATCGTCCCGGCAATCGACGGGATGTTCGGTCGACGACCGTGACGCGCTGATAATGTCCGGCTGCCCTTCCCCGACCTTGTCGTGGTGTGCGGACAACGCCCGCACCACGTTTTGGCCGACGGTTCCGGTGGCGCCGATGACGAGGATTCGCATGAATGTGCCCTTCGTTGTTGAGAATGTGCAACCGGAACCCCCGGTTGACGGTCCTATCTGCGCATCTATCTGCGCATTTATCTCCGCAGGGGGTTGAACGCCGCTAGCTGGTGCGGCACGGCACCCGTCACGATGTGTTCGGCCAGTAGCTTGCCTGTTGCCGGTCCCAAAACCATCCCCCACATGCCGTGTCCGCCGGCCGCATAAATTCTGTCCGAGGCCAGGCGCCCAACAACGGGCAGACCGTCGGGTGTGATCGGGCGGGAGCCCACCCACTCGTCGCGACGGGACGGCCAGTCGATGCCCCGCAGCAGCGGACGAACGGCTCGCGCTACTGACTCAAGCCGGGCAGAATTCAGAGGCTCGTCCGGATCAAGGAACTCCATGGTTCCCGCGATCCGCAGCGCCCCCTGATAGGGCGTGCAGACAACCCGCTGTTCCGGAAAGTAGAGAGGTCCGGCCGGCAGGCAATCGCCGTCGACGGTGAACGAGTAGCCCCGGCCGGCCTGGACGCCGATTCTCAGCCCCCACCGAGTGGCCAGCCTGGGCAGCAAAGCGCCGGTGGCAAGGACGACGACGTCGGCCGTGAGCCGGTTGCCGTCGTCGGACGTCACGCTTGCCGACGACGGCCCGGCGTCAACGGAACATACGTTGGCGCCGTCCATGATCTGGCCGCCGCAGGCTTTAAAGGCCCGGGCAAGGTCCCAGACGAAGTCACCCGGATCAAGATAGCTCTGTCCGGATATCTCCAGGCCGTGCGCCACAGCGTCGGAGAACACCGCCGGACGGTTCCCGTCGGCCAGGGTGCTGACACCGATGCTCTGGCCCATGGCGTGGAGATGTTCCAGTTCCGTCCGGAACGCCGCGGCGGCCCTCGCGCTGCTGAAGCCTGCAACGTAGGGCGCCGCAATGACCGGTGAGGCAATGCCGTGCGCCTTGAGCTCGGCGAAGGACTCATCAACGGCCGTCGTGATGGGCTGGAGCGCTGACATGGTCTGCCGCCACGTCCGGGCGTTCATGTTCGCGGCGAATCGCAGGAGGAATTTCCACAGCTGCGGGTCGAAACGCAGCGGCACGTGCAGCGGGGCGTCCGGATCGGTCAGGCTTTGCAGGGCGTGCTTCCAGGCGCCCGGCTCAGCCAGGGGCATGACCAGGCCCGGGGTCACCCAGCCGGCGTTGCCCCAGCTCGCTCCGGCGGCCGGCCCGACTTTGTCCACGACGGTGACGGATAACCCCCGTTGCTGCAGGTGCCAGGCCGTCGACAGTCCGACGATGCCGGCGCCGACGACTATGGCCGATTGCGGTGTGTTCATCTGGTTGCTCCCTGTCATCGTCTAAAGGTGCCGGCTCAGCATGCGTTCCGCGAAGACGGACAGCCATGTTGCGGGGATCGAGATGGCAGCGTAGAGCAGGCCGGCAATGATGAACACCGGCAGGTACTGGAACGTGGACGAGCCGATCGAGTACGCCTGGCTCATGAGTTCCGGGACGGCAACTGAATAGGCCAACGACGTCGCCTGAAACAGGAGTACTGCGAAGCCCATCAGCGACGGGAGGGCAATACGCAATCCCTGCGGGATGACCACGAACCTCAGACAGTCCCGGTAGCTCATGCCCAGCGCATGGGATCCCTCGACTTCACCCGGCGGCACCGACTGGATGCCGCCGCGGATCAGCTCGGCGCTATAGGCCGCCGTCGTCCAGGTCAGGGCCAAACATGCCGAGGCCATGGAGCTGAGGGTGATCTCGGCGTTCGGCAGGCCGTAGTACATGAGCTGCAGGAGGACCAGGGCCGGCGCGCCGCGGCCCACTTCGACGAAGAACACCGAGAGGTAGCGGAACGTTTTGTTGCGGGCGGTCACGCCGAAGGAGAAGACCAGCCCCAGGGGCAGTCCAAAGGCCAGGCTCAGGAGCGTCAGGGTGAGGCTGACTTTGAGTCCGTCAAAGAGTGTCGGCCCGTATTGGATTGCGACATCGACCAGGTTGTTCATCGGGCCACCGCCTTCCGCATCTTGATGTCAAGGTGCCTCGAGAGCAGTCCCAGCGGAACGCTCAATAGTATGTAGACACCGGCAGCCACGAAGAACACCATGATGCCTTCGCCGGACTGCCGGGCGTATTGGCTGGACATGAAGACGATCTCGGCCACGCCGATGGACGACGCGATGGAGGAATCCTTGAGCAGCCCGATGGCAAACGTGGTGTAGGCCGGAACGACGGCCCGCGCTGTTTGCGGGCCGATGATTAGGCTCCAGACCGTGGCCCGGTGAAAGCCCAGCGCCGAGCTGGCCTCCCACTGGCCCTTGGGAATTGACGAGATGGCGCCGCGGAAAATCTCCGCGAGATAAGCTGCGGCCACCACGCCAAGGCCCAGGACGCCGGCCTGCAAGGCGGTGAGCCGGATGGCGCCGATGGAGACGCCGTAGTACAGGATGAAGAGCCACACCACGGGCGGGACTCCTCGCAGCAGGTCAACCAGCCCGCGCGACATCAGCCAGACGAGCCGGTTCCGGCTCCGCAGCCCGGCAACGATGGGCAGCGCGACAACCGTCCCGATCATCAGGGCCAGAATGGTCACGAGGACTGTGAGCGGCAAGCCGATGGCGATGGCCCGGAGCATCTCCACGGCTCAACGCTCCAGTACGGCGCGGAGGAACCGGCGCGTGCGCTCGTGCTGTGGATCCTGCAGGATTTGTCCGGGCTCGCCCTTTTCGATGATTCCGCCGTCGGCCATCACGACGAGCTCGTCGGCAACGTTTCCCGCGAACGCCATCTCATGGGTCACCACCACCATCGTCATGCCGGTGCACGCGAGCTCTTTCATAACCTCGAGCACTTCAACCCCTACTTCGGGATCCAGCGCCGAGGTCGGCTCGTCAAACAACATCACCCGCGGGCCAAGGGCCAGCGCCCGGGCAATGGCGATGCGCTGTTGCTGGCCGCCGGAACACCGCGACGGATATTGGTCGGCCTTGTCGGCCAGGCCCATGCGCTTGAGCAGCTCCATGGACTTCTCGTTGGCCTCGTCGCGGCTGCGTCCAAGAACCCGTTCCTGGGGCAAACTGATGTTCTTCAGGACCGTCATGTGCGGGAAGAGGTTGAAGTGCTGGAAGACCATGCCGGCGCTGCGGCGCAGGGCTGCCAGGTTCTTTGGGTTGGGCTTCCTGCCGGCGTTGATGCGGTGTCCATCAATCTCGATTTCGCCGCTGTCCGGCTGCTCCAGGAGATTCATGCACCGCAGGACGGTGCTCTTCCCGGCGCCGCTGGGCCCGATCATGGCCGTGACTGATCCCTCCGGCACGGACAAGGAGACGTCACGAAGCACTACGTTCGAACCGTAGGCCTTGGCAAGATTCTTCACCTGGACCACGGGTGTTCCGGTCCGGATAGTCGGTTCAATCATCAGTTGTTCCATTTCTCATAGTCAGGCCGGGTGCAGGCTTCGTAGAGGGCGGTCGCGACCGCAAGGTCCTCCCACGGCATGCCGGTGGTCTTGAAGACGGCCGGACGGTCCGCGGCAACCTCCCGGCGTTTCAAAACAAGGTCGGCCAGGGTGATCAGGTCGGCGGGCCCGGCGATGGCACCTGATTCCATGGCCTGGATGACATCGCCGGCCTCCCGCGCTGCGGAATCCCTCGACTCCACGCACACCGTGGCCTTGGCCAGCAGCGTGTCATCGAGCTCGCGGTGCTCCCTGTCATGCGACCCGATGGCCACCACGACGGCGGAATCCTTCACCATGGCGCCGTCAAAGAGGGCGGTCGGCGACGCCGTCGCGCAAATGACGAGATCGGCCTCCCGTACGGCTTCCGGACCGGCGACGGCGGCAGGCAGGCCGAGTCCTTCGGCATTTTTCACAAGCCGCTCCGCTGCTTCCGCGTTGCGGCCGACGATGTCAACGCTGTCCAGCTCAAAGAGTTCGGCAAATGCCTCGATGTGGGCCCGCGCCTGCACCCCTGTGCCGAACACGACGAGACGCTTAGGTCCGGGCGAAGCCAGGAGCTTGGCCCCCATCACCGAAACGGAGGACGTCCGCAGTTCGGTCAACGCGACGCCATCGAGCACGGCCAGCGGCCGCTGGTCGTGGCCGCCGAACAGCACGTAGAGTCCCTGGATCACCGGAGACGCGGACGCTGCGTTGCCCGGCGTGATGGTCAGGAGTTTGGTGCCGACGTACTGGCCATGGCTCGCCGGCATCTGCATGAACGTTCCGCTGCCCGTTTCCACCCGGGTCCTGGGTGCGCTCGTTTCGGGATCGAACCCGGAGGCCAGGACCGATTCCATGGCGGCCACAGCCTCGCGCGCCGTCAGTGCCGACGCGATGGCAGCGCCGTCGAGGAAGACGGGTGCCGACCGTTGAGGCCAGGTAGGGGTGGCAGGTGAATCCATGGAATCGGTTTCCTTTGCTCGCGGTGCCGGAACGGTGTAGGGGAGGCGTTCCTACTTCACCAGGCGGGGTTCACCGGTCTCGACGGCCGACTCGGGCAGGCCATACGACTTCACGATCTCCGCGATCTTGCCGCTGGACTTCATGGCTGCGATGGAGGAATCCACGGCCTTGGTCATGTCGGCGTTGTCCTTGCCGATCGGGAAACCGATCTGGGCAGGCTCCTTGGAGGCAATGACGCGGGCGTCGGCGCTGGCGCCTGCAACCTTGTATTTGGCATCGGACTTGTACATCTGGACGGCGGAGCCGAATCCGTCGATGCCGGCCTGAATGCGTCCGGCCTTGAGGTCTGCCTGCATCTCCACGGCGCTGGGGTAGATGGTCAGATTGGCGCCCATGACCTTCTTCATGTCCGGCACCCAGAGGTAGCCGTCGACGGTGCCCACCTTCATACTCTCGAGCTCCTTAATGTCCTTGACCCCGGTCTCGGAAATGATCCCCATCTCGTCGGTGTACACCGGAGCCGACAGGCTGACGATGTCGGCCCGGACGGCGGTGCGGTAGTAGCAGCCGATGGCGACGTCGGCGCGCCCGCTCTGGACCGCCGGGATGGTCCCGGCGTAGGACGTCGCCTCGACCTTGATGTCGAGGCAGTTCTTGGCGGCGAACTCCTTGATGATGTCGGCGTCGACACCGGTGAGTTTGCCGTCCTTATCGGACGAGAACGGGGGGAACTCGGGGGCGGCAACGGTCAGGAAGCCGGCGGAGATCGTCTTGAAGGTTGATGCCGGCCGGCAGCCCTTGGCAACGGAGCTCTCGGCGGTGCCGCCGCAGGCGGACAGGGAAAGCGCCAGCAGGGCAATTGATGTGCCGCCCACCAAGATTTTACGAGTGTTCATGATGATCCCCTTTGATCAGAGCTGAAGTTTGTTCGGTGTCCGACGGTTCGATGCACATCGGAGTAATTGGTGATGTATGACACACTATCGATTGTCGATTACCAATCTCCATCCATTGCCCGTGGATGTCAAGCATTAAAAATCGCCGCAGAATATGTGGAAACAAGTCGGAAATCGTCGCGACCTTTCCCGGCGGCGCACATGTTGTGTCTTAGTGTTAGCCGTGAGGACCACCGTCTGAGGAGCGAAATGCAGGAACAGCGAATTGCCGTTGCGGGAATATCCGAGCTGGGCGAAGGCCGGGTCACCCTCAAGGACGAGGCCACCTCCATAGTCCGCCACGCCCTCATGTCCGGTGACATGCAGCCGGGCAAGATCTATTCAGCCAACGCCCTGGCCACCCAGCTCGGCGTCTCCAACAGCCCTGTCCGCGAGGCCATGATGGCGCTGAGCGAAAAGGGTCTCCTTGAAGTGGTGCGGAACCGCGGCTTCCGGGTCGTGGAGATGACCCCGAAGGACCAAAAAGAGGTCTACGACCTCCGCCTGCTGATCGAGGTGACCGCAGTGGGCCGCGTTGCCGAACAAGGGGTCTCCCCTGCCGACGCCGAGCGTCTCACAGAGCTGGCAGAGGCCACGCTCGCGACGGCCAAGCCCGACAAAATGGTCGACTACCTCGAACACGATCAGCAATTCCACCTGGCCATCGTCGAACTGCTGGGCAACTCCCGAATGACGAAGATCATTGAGAACCTGCGGGACCAAAGCCGGATCAGCGGCTCCTACCACCTGGCCGAACGCGGACTGCTCGCCACCAGCGCCGCTGAACACGGGCCCATCCTGGCCGCCCTGATGGCCGGCGACCGGACGCTCGTCGAGTCCCTCATGGTCCAGCACCTCAGCTACTCGCTGCCCTAAGCGGGACGCCGACGGCGGACCTGCCGCGCACTTTCCCGCGTCCCCTGCCGTCACTGGCCGCCGGAGAATCTGTCTGAATATTTTGCTTGACGTAGATCACATCGAACCCCAAGATGGTTATATATAACCCATTACCGATAGTTGATACCCACAGAGCGGTGGGTATGCTTCCGCAACTGAGACAGGACGATCAATGTCAAATGTGGTCTCGCTCCAGCTTCCCGCCGGAATCCGGCAGCCTTCGCATGCAGAGGTCGTCATCATCGGTGGCGGCATCATGGGAACCAGCATCGCGTTCCACCTGGCCGAAGCCGGTGTACGCAACATAGTTCTCGTTGACCGGTCCGACCTGGGCGCAGGATCATCGTC
This sequence comes from Arthrobacter sp. TE12232, assembly GCF_054062615.1. Taxonomy (NCBI): domain Bacteria; kingdom Bacillati; phylum Actinomycetota; class Actinomycetes; order Micrococcales; family Micrococcaceae; genus Arthrobacter; species Arthrobacter sp. TE12232. The sequence goes on along the minus strand of NZ_JBSSFK010000001.1, from coordinate 4,442,122 downwards.
CAAACCCCTTGGCGGCGTGCGGGCGACGTTCTCGGATCCGGCAAACATTGTCCTTGGCCAGCGCAGCCTGCGCGCGTTTGAGGGATTCGGGCAGCGCTTCTCCACTGACATCGGACTGCGCAAGGTAGGTTACCTGTTCCTGTGCCGCAGCGAATCCGAACTCCTGGACTGCGAGCGCAGCACCGTCATCCAAAACGGTCTTGGCAGCACCAGCCGGATGATTTCTCCCGCCGAGGCTGTGGACATCAATCCCTTCCTCCGCCAGGAAGCCCTGATCGGCGCATCGTTCTCACCGGAGGATGGTTTTGCCGAACCGGGGAAAGTGGTCCAGGCGTACGCCGACGCGGCCGCCGCGCTGGGCGTTTGCATCCTTGAGCACACGGAAGTCATGGATGTGGCCGCCTCAGGCGGAAGCATCAGTTCAGTGACCACCAACCGCGGCACCATCACCACCGATGCCGTCATCTGCTGTGCCGGCGCCTGGTCCCGGCGCGTGGGCGACATGGTCAACGTCAACCTGCCGGTTGTCCCGGTGCGGCGGCAGATCGGCATGACCCGCCAGATGAGCTCCCCCATGCCCACCGTGCCGTTCACGCTGGATCTGTCCACCACGATGTACTTCCACAACTACCGCAACGGCATGCTCCTGGGGATTTCCAACTCGAACCAGGAGCCCGGCTTCGCCCGTGACTTCACCCATGAATGGCTCCCCGAGTTCAATGCAGCGGCCCGCGTGTGCGCCCCCGCGCTGGAGGCCCCGGAGCTGGAGTGCGGATGGGCCGGTCTGTATGAGAACACGCCGGATCACAATGCGCTTATCGGAGCGTCCAGCTCAGTAGGCGGCTTCTACTATGCCACGGGATTCTCCGGCCACGGCTTCCTGCAGGGCCCTGCCGTCGGCGAACTCGTCAGGGACCTCTACCTGGACCGGGAATCCTTCATGGACCACACTTCGTTTTCCGCCGATCGTTTCCGCACGGCCGACCAGCTCATCCAGGAAGTGCACATCATCTAGCGCGGAACGCCCCGCCGAGCCGCAGCTCAAGCCGCATCCCCCGCTCCATCAGCAATGATCGTGAAAGGAACCACGCCATGACCGCCCTTGAAACCTGGGAACTTCGAGCCGAGTTCGCGCGGCGGCTCTCCGCCATGTACGGGAGGGAAGTCCCCGCCTACAACACGCTCGTGGAGGTTTCCACCGAGGTGAACGAAGCGTATGCCGCCAAGCACGGCGCCGAAGCCGAGCGGCTGGGCAGCATCGCACGCGTGACGGCGGAGCGCCACGGCGCCATCCGCGTCGGCTCCCCGAAGGAAATGGCCCAGGTTGCCCGCGTTTTTGCGGCCTTCGGGATGTACCCGGTCGGCTTCTACGACCTTCGCGATGCGTCCTCCAGTTCCGTTCCCGTGGTCTCGACGGCCTTCCGCCCGATCGACGGCGCCGAACTGGCAAAGAATCCGTTCCGTGTCTTCACCTCCATGCTGGCGGCCGAGGATCCGCGGTTCTTTGACCAAGAGCTGCGCGCCGAGCTGGCCGCATTCATCGGCGCCCGGCAGCTGTTCGGTGAGGAACTGCTCACCCTGGCGGACAAAGCCGCCGCGGACGGCGGCCTCGCGGCGGACGACGCCGACCGGCTGCTGGAGCTGGCCACCGCGGCCTTTGAACTCTCCGGCGACCCCGTCGACTATGAGTGGTACAAGAAGCTGGAAGCGGTCTCCGCCGTCGCCTCCGACATCGGGGGCGTTTCCACCACGCACATCAACCACCTCACGCCCAGGGTGCTGGACATCGATGAGCTGTACAAGCGCATGCAGGACCGCGGCATCAGCATGATCGATGAGATCCAGGGGCCGCCGCGCTGGGATGGGCCGGACCTGCTCCTGCGCCAGACGTCCTTCCGGGCACTTGGTGAAAACCGGGTGTTCCGGTACGCCGACGGGTCCACCAGCGAAGGTGAACTGCGTGTGCGCTTCGGCGAGGTCGAGGCCCGCGGGATGGCCCTGACGGTGGCGGGACGCGACCTGTACGACCGGATGGTCGCCGAGTCCGATGCCCGGCTGGCGGTGGCCCCGGCCGGCACGACGCGCGTCGAGGTCGCGGCCGGGGTCTGGGCGGAGAACCTGCCCCGCACCGAGAAGGAGCTCGCCCTGCAGGGACTGGCCTTCTTCACCTACCGCCTCGACGACGCCGCCCTGGACAGGGCCTCCCTCCGAAGTGCGCCCCTGGCCGGCACCGCTTCCCTGGCCGGTCTTGTCGAAGCCGGAATCGCCGTCCCGGAACCCATCGTCTACGAAGACTTCCTCCCCCGCTCTGCCGCCGGGATCTTCCAGTCGAACCTCACCGAGGAGGGTTCCAAGGACGAAGCCCAGCTGGGAACCAGCTACGACATCCACCGGATGTCCGAGATCGTCGGCTCCGAAGTCCACGACCCCAACGATCTCTACCAGCGGCAGCAGGACGCATCGATCGCGGCCCTGGCCCACCGCCTCAACATCACCATCACCCACTAATCAGCCCGCCAGACCAACCAACCAACCTCAGGAGATCACGATGACCGAAACTCTCACCCAAACGTCAGAACTTGCGGCGATCGTCCGCGACGCGCTGGAAGCCTGCGGCGTCAACGTTGACGCCCTCGGAGGCCCGCACGAGGCGTCCTCTCCGCTGACCGGCGAAGTCCTGATGACCCTGCCGGTCAACACACCGGCGGACATTGAGACGATGATTGGCCAGGCGCACGAGGCGTTCAAGACGTGGCGTGATGTGCCCGCGCCGCTCCGCGGCAACCTGGTCAAGCGCTGGGGCGAGCTGCTGACCGAGCACAAGGACGACCTGGCCAGGATCGTGACGGCAGAGGCCGGCAAGATCCAGTCCGAGGCACTCGGCGAAGTCCAGGAAATGATCGACATCTGCGACTTTGCGGTCGGCCTGTCCCGTCAGCTCTATGGCAAGACGATGCCCTCGGAGCGCCCCGGACACCGCCTCATGGAGACCTGGCACCCGCTGGGCGTCGTCGGCGTCATCTCCGCCTTCAACTTCCCGGTCGCCGTCTACTCCTGGAATACGGCACTGGCCCTGGTATGCGGCGACACCATCGTGTGGAAGCCCTCCGGGATGACCATGCTCAGCGCCCTGGCCGCCGATGCCCTGCTGGCCCGCGCCGTCGCCGATGTTGGCGCTCCGACAGACCTGCACAAGCTTGTTCTGGCGGACCGGTCCGGCGGCCAGGTGATCGTCGATGATCCACGGGTTGCCCTGCTCTCCGCCACCGGTTCGGTTCGGATGGGCCAGGAAATCGCCCCCCGCGTGGCCCAGCGGTTCGGCCGCGCCCTGCTTGAGCTCGGCGGAAACAACGCGGCGATCGTTGCGCCGTCGGCCGACCTGGATCTGGCCCTGCGCGGCATTGTCTTCGCCGCCGTCGGAACCGCCGGCCAGCGTTGCACGTCCATGCGCCGCCTGATCGTGCACGAATCGATCGTCGACGAACTGACCGACAAGCTTGTCAATGCCTACGCCACGCTGCGCATCGGCACCCCCCTGGACGAGGAGAACCTGATCGGGCCGCTGATCAACAAGTCCAGCTTCGATGGCATGCAGGCCGCCATCAAGGCGGCCCGGGAACAGGGCGGCACGGTGCTGTGCGGCGGCGGCCGCGTGAACGCCGACGATGAGCCCGGCGCCTACTACGTGGAGCCGGCGATCGTACGGATGCCGGCCCAGACCGCCGTCGTCAAGGACGAGACGTTTGCACCCCTGCTGTACGTCATAACGTACACGGACTTCGATGACGCCATCGCCATCCAGAACGACGTTCCCCAGGGTCTGTCCTCGGCCGTGTTCACCAACGACCAGGCCGAGGCCGAACGCTTCATGTCGGCCAGCGGTTCGGACTGCGGCATCGCCAACGTCAACATCGGCACCTCGGGGGCCGAAATCGGCGGCGCCTTCGGCGGCGAGAAGGAAACCGGCGGCGGCCGGGAGTCCGGTTCCGACTCGTGGAAGGTCTACATGCGCCAGGCCACGAACACCGTCAATTACTCGGGACAGCTGCCGCTCGCCCAGGGCGTGAAGTTCCTCTAGGCACCCCGGCGGAGACGGTGCCGGCCGGTCCGTCCGGCACCGTCTCCGCGGCCCGTCCCCCGTCAGATCACTTAGCCGCCAGCACACTTGGCCCCGGAACACTTGGCCCCAGCACAGAAGGAGTATCCCACGATGACCAGTCTGTTCGACATGATGGATGAATGGGGACCGGAAAAGATCGTCACGGTCAGCGACGCAAAAACAGGTATGAAGGGCGTGCTGGTCATCGACAACACCGCCCGCGGCATGGGCAAGGGCGGCACCCGGATGCAGCCCGGCGTCACCGTCGAGGAAATTGCCCGCCTGGCCCGGGTCATGACCTGGAAGTGGGCCGGCGTCGACCTTTTCTTCGGCGGCGCCAAAGCCGGCCTCCGCGCCGATCCCAACTCGCCCCACAAGGAAGCAATCCTTCGCTCCTTTGTCCGGGCCCTGAGCAATGAGGTCCCGTCCGAGTACGTCTTTGGCCTGGACATGGGGCTGACGGAAAACGACGCGGCCATCATCATCGACGAATTGGGCGACCGCGGCGCCGCGGTGGGCACTCCGTACGACCTCGGCGGCGTGCCCTACGACCAGCTGGGCATCACCGGCTACGGCGTCGCCGAAGTCACGGATGAGGCCGCGGCAACCATCGGCCTCCAGGGCCAGCGCGTGGCCATCCAGGGTTTCGGCGCCGTCGGGCATGCCACGGCGGCCCGGCTGCATGAGCTCGGCTACAGCGTTGTGTCGATTTCCACCGCTGAGGGCGCGCTTCACGATCCCGCCGGGCTGGACATTCCCATGCTGCTGGCCATGCGGCCGCGGCTCGGCGACGGACTGGTCAGAGAGTTCCCGGAGCTGGCTATCCCGGCAGGCACCGAGTTATTCGTCGACGCCGAAATCGCCATCCCTGCTGCCCTGCAGGATGTCCTCCATGAGGGAAACGTCGCCGGCATCTCGGCCAAGCTCGTGGTGGAGGGCGCCAACCTTCCCACTAACGCCGCGGCACAGCAGGCGCTGCGCGCGGCGTCCGTGACGGTCGTGCCCGACTTCGTCGCCAACGCAGGCGGCGTGGTCAGTGCAGCCTTCGCCATGGAGTCCCGGTATTCGCCGTTCCGTCCCGAGACGGACCAGATCTTCACCACCGTCTCCCACAAGCTCCGCGAGAACACGGCCATCGTCCTGGCAGAGGCGGAAAAACTGGATTCCACCACCCACCATGCCGCCCGCTCACTGGCCCAGAACCGTGTCCGCCGGGCCATGGAGCTGCGCGGCAAGCCCCTGCAGTACTAACCTCCCACCACGCAACGCCGCAGGGACAAGGAAGAGCACCACGCATGAACATTGACCAGATTGTCGACGAACTCACCGCAGCAATTGCGGGCATCGTCGACAGCAGCACCCGTCGGCGTGCGGAATATTCGACCGACGCCTCGAACTACCGCGTGGTGCCCCAGGTGGTGGTCATGCCCAAGACTGCCGACGACGTCGTCGAGGCGGTCAGGATTGCCCGCCGGCACGGACTCGCCGTCACCGGCCGCGGTGCCGGGACGTCGTGCGCCGGCAACGCGGTGGGGCCAGGACTGGTGCTGGACTTCAGCCGGTTCATGAACCGGATCATCAACATCGATCCGCAAAACCGGACGGCGGTGGTCCAGCCCGGCGTTGTCCTCAGTGACCTGCAGCGGGCGGCCGCCGTCCACGGGCTGCGGTTCGGGCCTGATCCGTCCACGGCCACGCGGTGCACGATCGGCGGCATGATCGGCAACAACGCGTGCGGCCCGCACGGGCTCTCGTACGGGCGGACGGCGGACAACGTGCACCGGCTGCGCTGGCTCACCGGCTCGGGACACGTGGTGGAGCTGGGCGCGGGCAAGGATGCCACGGCCCGGATCCCCGGACTCGATGAGTTCATCACGGCCAACCTGGAGGTCCTCCGGCTGGAATTCGGCCGGTTCGGCCGCCAAATCTCGGGCTACAGCCTGGAGCACCTCCTGCCGGAGAACGGCGCCAACCTGGCCGCCGCCCTGACGGGGACGGAAGGTACCTGCGGCATCATCCTGGAGGCCGAGGTCCGGCTGGTCCCGCTGGCGGCGGCCCCGGCCTTGGCCGTCCTGGGCTATCCGGACATGCCGGCCGCGGCTGATGCGGTTCCCGGGCTGCTTCCACACCGTCCGCTGGCCCTGGAGGGCCTGGACGCACAGCTGGTCGACGTGGTCCGCAACGCCAAAGGCGTGCACGCCGTCCCCACCATGCCAGCCGGCAACGGCTGGCTCATGGTGGAAGTGGGAGGAGCGACGTCGGAGGAGGCGGTGGCGGCAGCCGAACGGATGGTCCTGGATGCGGGGGCGATCGACTCGCTGATCCTTCCGGCCGGCCCGGAGGCCACGCGGTTGTGGCAGATTCGGGCCGACGGCGCCGGGCTGGCCGGCCGGACCGCCGCCGGGACCCAGGCCTGGCCGGGCTGGGAAGATTCGGCCGTCCCGCCGGAACATCTGGGCGACTACCTTCGCGATCTTGAACTGCTCATGGCCCGCGAAAACGTGTCAGGGCTGGCATACGGCCACTTTGGCGACGGCTGCGTCCACGTCAGGATCGACTTCCCGCTGGACGACGATGCCGGTGTGATGCGCCGCTTCCTGACGGCGGCGGCGGACCTCGTCGCCAAGTACGGCGGCTCGCTCTCGGGCGAACACGGCGACGGCCGGGCACGCGGCGAACTGCTGAAAACCATGTATTCGCCCCGGGCCCTGGCCGCGATGGCCGGGTTCAAAGCCCTCTTCGATCTCCAGGACATCTTCAACCCCGGCGTCATCATCAATCCGGACCCGTTCGACGCGCACCTGCGCCGCCCGCACGCCGGCAACCTGCTGGCATCGGACGGTTTTGCGTTTGCGCACGACGCCGGCAACATCACCAACGCCGTGCACCGCTGCGTTGGCGTCGGCAAATGCCGGGCCGATCTCCGCGAGGAGGGCGGGTTCATGTGTCCGTCCTACCTCGCCACCAAGGATGAAAAGGACACCACCAGGGGCCGGGCCCGCGTCCTGCAGGAAATGCTCAACGGCGGCGTAGTGGACATGTCCTGGAAGTCCCCGGAAGTCCATGAGGCCCTCGATCTGTGCCTGAGCTGCAAGGCTTGCGCCAGCGACTGCCCCACCGGCATCGACATGGCCATGTACAAGTCGGAGGCACTGCACCAGAGCTACAAAGGCCGGCTGCGTCCGCTCAGCCATTACACGCTCGGCCGGTTGCCCGCCTGGCTGGGACTGATCGGGCCCCTCGGCCCCCTGGTCAACAAAGTTGCCTCCGTCGGGATCCTCCGCCGGACCATGCTGCGGCTCGCCGGGGCGGATCCCCGCCGGTCCCTGCCGACGTTCCCCAGGGCGCCGTTCCGTGCCCTGGCGGGGGCAGGCAGCCCGACAGGGCACGCGGCGTCCTCCGCCCACAAGGTCCTACTCTGGGTTGATTCGTTCTCGGACGCGCTGAGCCCCGAGGTCCCCCTCGCCGCGATCAAGGTTCTGCAGGCCGCGGGCTGTGACATTGAAATTGCGGGCCCCGGCGCGTGCTGCGGATTAACGCTGATCTCAACAGGACAGCTGACCGCGGCCAAGGCAGCCCTCAGGAAGACCCTGGACGTCCTGCACCCGCATGTAGCCGACGGCCGGACCGTGATCGGACTCGAACCGTCCTGCACGGCAGTCCTCCGCTCGGACCTGCTCGAACTGCTGCCCGACGACGACCGCGCCCGGCAGGTGTCCGCCCGGACCCGGACCGTCGCGGAATTCCTCACATCCATCAACTGGCAGCCGCCCGCCAGCGGCGAACTGGTCCTTGCCCAACCCCACTGCCATCACAACGCCGTCATGGGGTACCAGAAGGATCTGGAGCTGCTGACGTCCATGGGCTGCGACGTGGACGTCTCCAACGGATGTTGCGGCCTCGCCGGCAATTTCGGCATGGAAAAAGGCCACTATGAAATCTCAGTGGCCATTGCCGAACAGGGAATTCTGGGCAAGATCGCGGCTACCCCGGACCGGGGCATCCTCGCCGACGGGTTCTCCTGCCGGACCCAAGTGGCCGATCTCGCCGGCCGCGGCTCCCGGCACATCGTCCAGATCATCGCGGAGGCGCTGGACAGCTCCGCGGCACCGGAGCCAGTTGTCAGAAGAGGTCTGCCAGGTTCTCGTTGAGCTCGTCGATATCGAAGGCTCTGGGATCCAGGATCTCGCCCGGCACCATTCCCAGCCACTCCCGGTACTCCCTATTATCTTCGTGGCCTGGATCGTTGACGGCCTGGACAATGTTCGCCCATCCCCGCGTGCCGCCGCTGTCCTCCGCCGGCGCGGCACCGCGCCCCGCGGTGCACCGCGGGAGCTGCCCGCCGTCGTCGTCGGACGTCAGAACTTTCTCCAGCTTGATGCCGTGCACCCAGTTATCGCCGAAGTCATACGTGTAGGTCAGGGTGCTGCCCACGGCCGGGAGCAGGTCGCCGACCGTGACCGACGATTCGTCGAGGGAAGCGTCACCGTAGAATTCACCCTCGTCGTTCAACGGCGCGTAGGCGGGGCCACGGAAGCCCCCGGTCCGGAACTCATGCAGATGGTAGTCGAACCAGCCGAATAGGGATTGGATCACCTGGTGCAGCTGCGGAAGCGGCATGCCCGCTGGAACCAGAACCCGCCGCCAAATGGGCGGCCTCGAATCGTTGAGCGTGATTTTCAGCTGCAAAACCGGGGCGCCGACCTGCGGTGCCGCCGTCACTGCTGTCAGAGGCACCGCAGTCTCCGGAACTGCCGTCTCCGGACCTCCCCAGCGCAAGAACTTGTCATCATCCGAATCGTCCGGGTCTTCCTCGAGGCCCAGTTCTGCCAGCAGCCGGTCGTCGTCGAAAACGTCCGCCACGCAGCCAATGAGCGCCGCCGGCACCCGGAAATGGGTGTCGATAGTGAGCAGCCCCAGCTCGGAGAGCCCTTCCAGGCGCCCCACGGCCATGCTGGTCAAAAGCTCGGTCATTGACTTTTCCGCCGCTGGCGCGTGGTGCGGGGCGGCGAGCACGCGCTCCATCGACGGCGGATCCGCCGTCGTGGCCGCGATCAGAATCGACGTCTGGATTCCGGCGAGGATCCTTTCCCAAGGCTGTTCGGGGTCGAACCCGAGCACAGCCTCGCGCAGGAAACACAGCGCGAAAAGGGAGAACTCGTCCAGCCGTTCCGAGTCGCTGCCCGTCAGGAAAGCGGCCGAGTCCGGAAACGGCACAGCCTTTGTCGACTTGATCTGAATCAGTTCGGCGGCTTCGAGGGCGTTCCACATCTGTGCTAGAAGCGGCACCTCGTACATGCTCCGGACCGTGGGCACGGGCTCCGAGGATACGGCAGTGCCCGGCAGCGGTGCACTCGTCTGCTTGGCCCCGCCCTTGACGGCGACGCCGACGCAGGCAGCCGCCGCTTCGATATCGCGCAGACGGAGCGCTCCGGTGGCCGTGACGGGCCGCCCGTCGCCGATCCACCGCAGCAGTGCCGTCGCCCGTCGGATCAGCGGGAGCTCAGACAAAGCCTTCAGGGCCTCTTCTTCGGGGATGTACGGCACATCGATGACACCGGGTTCGTCGTCGTCATCCGCGATGAGGTCCAGGAAATCCACGACGCCTGCCAGCTGCTCTGCTGAGCCGCTCCACTGGCCCGTTTCGGCAAGGAAATCAACATAGACGTGGAACGCGCCAACGATGAAACCGGCGTTCTCAAGGTCCGTCATCCCGTCGGCAGGAGCGTCGCTCAGGGCAACGACTTCGTCGGAGATCGCGGCCGCAAGGGGAACCGGCTCGAATCCGGTCACCTCTGCCGCGGCCGTGCTGTCCATATAGCGGCCGAGGACGTTCTCGACCTGCTTCAAGCACCCCAACGCCAGAGCGGCGGCACCCGGCGAGCCGTCGTCGAACCACTGCACGAACGCCGGCGTAAGCGCGTCCAGTGCACGGCCAACGCGGAACGTGCTCAGGGAAACGGATCCAGGCACCTGGGAGCCTGCGCCGTTCTTCCCCCCGGAGCCGTTGCCCTTGTGCCGATTCCTGCCGCTCTTGCTCATGGTGCCCCTGCCTGATGGCGAACGTGCCGTTACGACGACGGTACTAACCCTTAGCGCAGCATGCCAATTTGTGCGAGCTAATGCGAGCCGGTTGCCTCAGAATCCCGATGGAATGTTGAAGGGAGTGATGATGTCAATCTTGGAGGGTTCGCCGCCGGCATCACTGTCGGCCAGGGCCCCGTGGGCCTGCATGATGATGCGGCAGCATCTCTGGATGTCCTGCTTGAGATCATGGTGCAGCACGGCACTGATTTTCCCCTCGCGGAGCAAAGCCATATTGTCCGGGACCAGGTCGTGGCCGATGAACACGTCAGGGCGGCGGCCGGCGGCATCGAAGGCTTCGCTGATGCCGGCGTTGCCGCCGCCGATCGAGTAGACGGCGCGAAGGTCGCGGTGTGCCGCCAGGGCATCGCCCATCAGGAGCCGGGTGGTCCGGTCCAGCCCGTCGCTGCCGGGCAGATACAGGACGTCCCGTCCGGGGTCCATGGCCCGCATGGCCGCCCGGAAACCCATTTCCCGTTCCTCCTCGCCGCGAAAGAAATCGTTGCTGACCGTCACGGCAACTGTTCCGGGTGCGGTTCCCATCCACTGGTGGATCAGGTAGGCGGCTGTAGCCCCCGCCGATCTGTTGTCCATGCCGACGTAGGCGGCACGGTGACTGGCCGGCAGGTCGGTGACCAGGGTAACAACCGGGATCCCCACCTGGGCCAGCCGGTCCACGGCGGCCGTGATTGAGGCCACGTCCGGGGCTTTGAGGATGACGCCGTGGCTTCCCCGTTTGGCGATCGTGTCCAATTCCGCCACACATTCATCGGCGCTCCACTGCTCGTGCAGATGGAAACGGGCCCGGAACACTGCCGGCCGCATGAGCGGCAGGACAGATTCCAGCGCGTGTTTCACCGACGACGTGAACCGTGCGGGAGCGTCGGCGACGACGTCCACCATGAATCTGCGTCCGGTGAGCTCCAGCTGGATTCGCTGGGCCTCCAGGTCCTTGATCGCCTGGCGCACCTGCCCCACGGTGCTCTGCCGTACGCCCGGGCGGTCATGGAGGACACGGTCCACCGTCGCGTCACTTACCCCTGCCTGGCGTGCGATTTCCCTGACCGAAAACGGATGGGTCATGAGAGTCCTTCCACAACACGCCCTGATGTCTTTTTGATGTATTTGGGTGTGGAAACGACTCTGCCATGAGCTCATGCTGGAAGGCAAGAGACCACCAATGAAAGGAGCCTCCCATGAGCGAGACCGAGCCCAGAGAGGGCCGTCACGCCTGTTCAGCATGCGGTGTGTGCGAGCGAACAAGTGCCGTGTCTTTTGTGACCATCAGCAGGCAGCCGCAGCCGGCCGTAGCCGAGGACACATCCGGGCAATGCGGGGGCGCCGAATGATGGTTTTTTGATGGATTTTGGCCTTGTGACGCTCCGGCCGGATGAACGAAGCTGGGAACCACAAGAACCAACATCAACGCAAGATCGACGTTTCAAGGAGGAAACACCATGACCACCGCCGCTAAGACACACACCCTGGGCGCTAACGGCCCGCAGTGGTTCGACGAGGGCATCTGCAAACTCGACGACTTCATCGCCCTCGTCAGCCAGGAAACCCGGCTCGAGGACTACGCGTATGCTGACGCCGTCGAACGCAACGTCCTGATCTACGGAAACCGCCTCCGCAACTACGTGGACACTCCGGAAGAACGGGCCGATGTCCAGGCCGAACTCATCCGCGCCCTAAGCACCGGCCCCGGCATTGTGGTCTTCAAGGGCGCCTTCGGCGACACCGCCATCGTCGACCGCGCCACCGCATCCTTCAATACGATCATCGCCGAACAGAAGGCCTCGGGCGCCGCGGCCGGAGACCACTTCGCCAAGCCCGGCGCCAACGACCGCATCTGGGGGGCACTGGACAAATTCGCCGTCCGGGAACCCGAAGTGTTCGCCGACTACTACTCCAACGACATCCTGGCCCTCATTTCCGAGGCCTGGCTGGGCCCCAACTATCAAGTCACCTCGCAGGTCAACGTTGTCAACCCCGGCGGGGCCGCCCAGACCGCCCACCGCGACTACCATCTCGGCTTCATGTCCGCGACGCAGGCCTCGCGCTTCCCCGCCCACGTCCACCTGCTCTCCCCCGCACTGACCCTGCAGGGAGCGGTGGCACACTGCGACATGCCCATGGAATCAGGGCCTACTCTTTACCTTCCGCACTCCCATAAGTACGACGCCGGCTACCTCGCCTTCCACAAGCCGGAGTTCACCCGCTACTTCGAGGACAATTACGTCCAGCTGCCGTTGGAAAAGGGGGACGCGGTCTTCTTTAATCCGGCTCTGTTCCACGGCGCGGGTCACAACACGTCCTCGGACATTCGGCGCATGGCCAACCTGCTGCAGGTCTCGTCCGCGTTCGGCCGTGCCATGGAGTCGGTGGACCGCGCCGTTATGTCAAAGGCCCTGTACCCGACGCTGCGGCAGCTAAAGGCCGACGGCGCTAGCGAGAGGTTCCTGCGCAATGTCATCGCCGCGTCCGCCGAGGGCTACGGCTTCCCCACCAACCTGGACCGGGACCAGCCTGTCGGCGGAATCGCGCCCGAATCGCAGGCCGAGCTGATCTGGCGCAGCCTGCAGGAAGACGCCACCGAGGAAGACGTCGCCCGCGATCTCGAAGCGGCCAGCCGTCGCCGCCTCACCGACGGTCAGTAGGCGATCGTGACCTCACGGAACACATTGAACATCGCGTTGTGTGGATCCGGCCGGATCGGCCGGGTCCACGCCGCGAACATCGCCGCCCACCCCGGCGTGAACCTGGCGTGGGTGGCCGATCCCGTGATCAGCAGCGCCAGCGAGGTCGCCGCCCTGTATGGCGCCCGGGCTACCGGCTCCACCGACGACGTCTTCGCCGATACGTCCCTGGATGCCGTCGTCGTCTGTTCGCCTACGCCGACGCACATCGACCTCATCCGGGCTGCCGTCGGGCGGGGTGTTGCGGTGCTGTGTGAAAAGCCGATCGATCTGGACATTGGCCGGGTGCGGAGCTGCCTGGCGGACCTGGCCGGCAGCACCGCCGCGGTGATGATGGGGTTCAACCGGCGCTTCGATCCGACCTTCGCAGCTATCCGCCAACGGGTCCAGGCGGGGGAAATCGGGCGGCTCGAGCAGCTGACCATCACGAGCCGGGACCCCGCACCCCCGCCCGCCTCCTATATCGCCGCGTCCGGCGGGATCTTCCGGGACATGAGCATCCATGACCTGGACATGGCCCGGTTCTTCATCCCTGACGTCGTCGAGGTCACCGCGCACGGCGCGAACGTCTCCTCCGACTACATCGCCGAGGCAGGAGACTTCGACTCCGCCGCCATCACCCTGCGCGGCCGGAACGGGGAACTAGTCAGCATCACGAACTCCCGGCACAGCGCCTACGGCTACGATCAGCGGCTGGAAGCCTTCGGCAGCCAGGGCATGCTGCGCGCGGACAACATTTCACCCACCACGGTCCGCAGCTTCGGCACACTGGCCGTGGAAGGGGCCGACCCGTATGAGCCGTTCTTCCTCGAGCGCTACGCCGCGGCCTACCGCCGTGAGCTGGACGCCTTTGTCGACGCCATCCACACCGGAATCCCCTGTTCGCCGGGGTTTGAGGATGGCATGGCCGCCCTCATCCTTGCCGACGCCGCAGCCGAGTCGGCCGCAACGGGCAAAACCATCGCTATCGAAAAGGTCATTACTCACGAAGGAGCCCTACGAAAGTGACAGGACTACTCAAGGACACCATCGTTCTGGTCAGCGGGGGCACTCACGGCCTCGGCGCCGGCATCGCGCGGCAGGCCGCCGTGGAGGGCGCCGCCGGCATCGCCGTCACGGGACGTTCCGTCGACGCCGGCGAGAAGGTCGCCGCAGAGCTAACCGAGCTCGGCGTGCCCGCCGTCTTCCTGCCGGCGGATCTCGCCAACACCGGGCAGGCCACCAGCACCGTGACCAGGACGATCGACCGCTTCGGCCGGCTCGACGCTGTCGTCAACGCCGCCGGTCTGACCACCCGCGGCAGCATGACCGACACCACGCCGGAGCTGTTCGACCAGCACATCGCGGTGAACCTGAAGGCGCCCTTCTTCATCATGTCCGAGGCCATCAAGCACCTGAAGGATCGCGGCGCGGGCGGCAACATCGTCAACATCATCACGATGTCCGAGCACGCCGGCCAGCCGTACCTGGCACCCTATGTCGCATCGAAGGCCGGCCTGGCCGGGCTGACCCGCAACGCCGCGCATGCCCACCGCTGGGACAAAATCAGGATCAACGGCGTCAACATCGGCTGGACCGCGACCGAAGGGGAAGACGCGATCCAACGCCGGTTCCACGGAGCCGGCGATGACTGGCTCGACAAGGCCAACGCGTCTGTCCCCATGGGAAAGCTCGGTCAGATCGACGAAATCGCCGAGTTCGTGGTCTTCCTGCTCTCCTCACGGAGCGGGGTGGTCACCGGATCCGTGATCGACTGGGACCAGAACGTGATCGGCGGCTCGGACTGAGTCGGGGACGGCGTCAATCCCATCCCAGGGACGGGCGGAGATGGCGGGAAATCGACTCGAGCAGCCGGACGTTGAAGTCCACGCCAAGCTGGTTGGGGACGGTGACGAGCACGGTGTCCGCCGCGGCCACGGCCGCGTCCCGGGCCAGCTGGTCAATGAGGCGGTCGGGTTCGCCGATGTAGCTTCGCCCGAAGCGGGCCAGGCCGCCGTCGAGGTAGCCCACCTGGTCCCGGGCATCGGCCTGGGCGCGCAGCCCGAAGTACCGCTGCGATTCGTCATCGATCAGCGGAATGATGCTGCGCGAGACGGACACCCGGGGCGTGTGCGCATGGCCGGCCGTAGCCCAGGCCTCCCGGAATCCGGCGATCTGCTCGGCCTGCAACTGGTCGAAAGGAACCCCGGTGTCCTCGGTCAGCAGGGTTGAGGACATGAGGTTCATTCCCTGCTGCCCCGCCCACCGGGCGCTGGCCCGGTTTCCGGCACCCCACCAGATCCGCTCGGGCAGTGTTGGTGACAACGGCTGAACCGGGACCAGCCCGCTGTGCCCGCTGAGCTGCGGATTGGCCCGGGCCACGCCTAAGCCGGCAATGGCGGCACGGAACCGCTCGGTGTGCCGGCGGGCCATGTCGGCGTCGGACTCGCCCTCGGCGGGGAGGTGCCCGAAGGCCTCGTAGCCGGCTAACACAGTCTCGGGCGAACCACGGCTGACCCCCAGCTGCAGGCGGCCGCCGCTGATGAGGTCGACGGCGCCAGCCTCCTCAGCCATGTAGAGCGGGTTTTCATAGCGCATGTCAATGACACCCGTGCCGATCTCGATGCGGGAGGTGCGCGCTGCAATCGCGGCGAGCAGCGGGAACGGCGAGGCCTGCTGCTCGGCAAAGTGATGGACACGGAAGAACGCGCCGTCGACGCCGACTTCTTCCGCGGCCACGGCCAGCTCAATCGCTTGGAGAAGGGCGTCCCGGGCCGAACGCACGCGCGAACCGGGGACGTCGCCCCAGTGCCCGAAGGAGAGAAAACCGATCCGTTTCATCAGAACACACACTGTCATGAGGACTCGGACTTTCGGAAGTGCACCTGCCACAGTTCCACTCCCCCGGCTTGCCTGGAAGTGTCGGTGC
The DNA here is from genome assembly GCF_054062615.1 of Arthrobacter sp. TE12232. Taxonomy (NCBI): domain Bacteria; kingdom Bacillati; phylum Actinomycetota; class Actinomycetes; order Micrococcales; family Micrococcaceae; genus Arthrobacter; species Arthrobacter sp. TE12232. The sequence continues at coordinate 4,426,332 of NZ_JBSSFK010000001.1, read as the reverse complement.
CCTCTTATGGCGTGACTGTCAGGGTGTACGTCGAATTGATCGTTTGGCCATTGAGTGTCCCCGTGAAATTCAGCGTATGAGTGCCCGGAAGCACATTCTTGATCAGCGCGTAGTGGCCGGCATCAGCCCCCATGTTGTAGTAGCCAGCGAACGTCGGGTCGCGGAAGACGTTGTCAGCGGGCAGGGTGACGTTAAAGATGGGTGATTCTTCATACTTCACGACGCCCGGGGGTACGGCTGTTCCGTCGAAGGTCGCCGTCAGATTGCTTGCCCCGGCCTGGACGCCGGCCAGCGCGACCTGCGCCCGGACGTAGGCGGGGGTCTTATGGGCAGACTGAGGCTCTATATCGAAGGCGTTCGCGAGCGGAAAGAACAGGTCCTTGTGGGCCGGAATGGTGCAGCTGCGGGTGACGCTTCCACCGGTGCTAAAGAGTCCGGCGAGGAACCACGTGGGGCCGGACTGCTGGTTGGAGCACTGCGAGCCGGTGGTGTCGAGCAGCGGATTCGAGGCCGCCGGCTGGCTCAGTGCCCAGGTCCACCACTTCGCCGCAAGAGGACTGTAAGCGTTGGCCACCGACGGCGCAGCGGCTCCCGCCGGCGTGGCCACGGACGAGGCTGACGCTGCCAGCGGAGCTGCCATCAACAATATGGAGGCGCTAATGAATGCGATGATTGCCCTTTTCACCTTTGATCCTCTGTTCAAGCGGAAGACAACGAAGCCGCCTCAGGGTGCGCTCCCGGCGCCCACATTCTTCTCCCCGGAAGGCAGTCCCGGGGCTGCGGCAGCATCAGGGTCAGGCTCCGCGATGGTGGAACGTGAATTTCATCGGTGGCATACCGACCGGAACTGTCGAATAAGACCGGCTGCCGTGAAATTTCGGGACAACGCCCTGACTGCGGCGTGGCGACATGCCGCCAATCGGCCGGGTCTACCGGCACAGCGGTCCGAGCCTAACCGAGCCGAAGGTGCCAGCCCAAGAGTAGTGGCTACCTGCCTCATGAGTGCTGACTACCTGTTCGGGCGCGCGCCCCAACTTGTAGAGCCGGATGCTGCTTAGGGGGCGGCGCGGATTTCGATGACCGCGAGGTTCCAGCGATCGGTGGTGGGGGCGGTGTCGTTGATGGCGACGACGGTGCCGCTGGTGGCGGTCAGCCCGGTTTGGCGCTGCACCCAGTAGGTGTCGCCGGCCGGCGGGAAGTACTGGTCAACCAGGGTCTGGGCCGGCCCGACGGTCCGGGCCCGCGCTGCGTCCCAGTCGGTTCCGACGCCCCAGACCCATGACCCGGCACCGGTGGTGGTCACGCTGGCACTCGGTGCTCCGGAGGCGGCGCCGGCCCCGGCCGTGGCGCCATTGGCGGTGTCGGCATTGTTGAACGCCACGACGGTCATGGCTGACTGCCACGAGCCCGAGTTCTGGGTGGCGGTAATGGTGACATTGGTCAGCGGGGCCGGTGAGGCGGCCTGCCATATTTCGGCCGTGCCGGCCTGGGCGTTGGCGCGCCGGCGCAGCGTCCAGGTCAGGCCGCCCCCGCTGACCGATCTGATGGATTCGGTGCCGCCACCGCTGGGCCCGTCGGAGCTGATGAAGGCAAGGATGAGCTGGTTGCTTCCGGTGGTCGTGAGGCCGGCGGCGCTGACGGTAGCGGCGCTGGTGCCCTGATGGGCGGTCACGAGCTTGTCGACGGTGATGGTCCGGACGCCGGCGGCGGTGGCCGTGGCGGTGTTCGAGGGAGCACTGACATTGCCGGCCCCGTCCTGTGCCGTCACGGTGTAGCTGTAGGTCGTGCCGGCGACAACCGATCCATCGACGAAGGACGTGCCGGTAGCGGTGCCGATCGCGGCCCCGTTGCGGGAGATGTTGTAGCGGGTGACGCCGACGTTGTCGGTGCTGGCACTCCAGGCCAAAGAGATCTGGCCGGTACCGGCCACGGCGGAGAGATTCGTGGGGGCCGTTGGGGCTGTCGTATCCGGGTTCACGGTAATCGTGATGGACGGGGTGACCGCGTCGGGGCTGACCCCGTTCGTGGCGGTAACCGTGAAGGTTGCCGGACCAGCCGCCGTCGGGGTGCCGGAAAGGACCCCGGTGGTGGTGTTCAGGCTCAACCCGGCCGGCAGGGCACCGGAAGACACCCGAAACGTCGGCGCCGGATTACCCGAAGCGGCAAAGGCATACGAGTAGGCAGTGCCGACCGTGGCAGTAGTCGGCGGCGTGGACGCGGTAAACACCGGGGCCGTCTGGGCGGTGTTCACGGTAATCGTGATGGACGGGGTGACCGCGTCGGGGCTGACCCCGTTCGTCGCGGTGACCGTGAAGGTTGCCGGACCAGCCGCCGTCGGGGTGCCGGAAAGGACCCCGGTCGTGGCGTTCAGGCTCAACCCGGCCGGCAGGGCACCGGAAGACACCCCGAACGTCGGCGCCGGATTACCCGAAGCGGCAAAGGCATATGTGTAGGCAGTGCCGACCGTGGCAGCAGCCGGAGGCGTGGACGCCGTGAACACAGGCGGTGCCGGTGCTGGGTTCACGTGGATCGCGATGGGTGGGGTGACGGCGTCGGGGCTGACCCCGTTCGTCGCGGTGACCGTGAACGTTGCACTGAACGGGGCAGCGAGTGCCGCTGCCCCTAACGTGTTGGCGTTGCGCGGGAGCCCGTAAGCATCCTGGATCAGGCCAAGAATGCTGTAGTGATTGATCGTCTGCGTGTAGTTGCCGGGGATGACGTTGGCCCCGTTGAAGAACGTGGCGATTTTGTTCGTGCTTACAGATGAATCGTTTTCATCCCAAGTGGTGATCAGCAGTGAGTTGTGCGTTTTGGCCCATTGCAGGTATGTGTCCATGTGGTTCATTGCCCACGTGTCACCGGTGCCGACGGAGCAATCGTGCATGCTGTTGCAACTGTCGGGGACGACAAAGGACACAGTCGGTAGCGTTGTGAAGTCAGTCGGCCATGCGCTGTAATCGAGGCGTTCCGATGACGGGATGGATGCCCAGTTGTTCCATGGTGAGTGATAAGCGAGGTAGTTCGTTCGCGAGGTCTGGCCTTCGGCGAATCCCGTGAATGTTCTGCCTGCTGCTTTTAGCTGGCCCTCAAGCATCGTAGTTGTGAAGCTATGCGGGTAGCTGTCATCTGTGATCCCCTGCGTGGAGCCTGAAAACAACGCGAGATAGTTCGGCTGCGAAGGGTGGCTTTCCGCGAACGTCTGCGTCATGTTCGCGCCCGATGTGGCGAGGGAGTTCAGGTAGGGCGCGCTGGAGTTGCCGATAATGGACGTGTCCTTTTGGTTCTCGTCAATCAGGATGACGATGTGGTCCCATGTAGCGACAGTGGTGGGGGTCCCGGAAAGAACCCCGGTAGTGCTGTTCAGGCTCAACCCGGCCGGCAGGGCACCGGACGACACCCGGAACGTCGGCGCCGGGTTACCCGACGCGGCAAAGGTATACGAGTAGGCAGCGCCGACCGTGGCAGTAGTCGGCGGCGTGGACGCGGTGAAGACCGGGGCCGCCTGGGCGGTGCTCGCCGTGATCGTGATCGACGGGGTGACCGCGTCGGGACTGACGCCGTTCGTCGCGGTGACCGTGAAGGTTGCCGGACCAGCCGCCGTCGGGGTCCCGGAAAGAACCCCGGTAGTGGTGTTCAGGCTCAACCCGGCCGGCAGGGCACCGGACGACACCCGGAACGTCGGCGCCGGATTACCCGATGCCGCGAACGTGTACGAGTAGGCAGTGCCGACCGTGGCAGCGCCCGGAGGCGTGGACGCCGTGAACACCGGGGCCGCCTGGGCGCCGCTCTTGACGATGACGTCGTCGACGTAGCTGTCGCCCATCTGGCTTGTGTGTTCGGATCCGAGCTGCACGGTCGACAAGGTGGTGAATCCGGTGCTGACCTGGTTACTGGAATAGACGAGGACGCTGTCAAACCACACCTGTATCGTTGTCGCGCTTGTATTGGGGACGATCTGCATGACGACGTGGTGCCAGGAGCTGAGAGGGATGCTGGAGGACAGCAAGCGTGTGTAGACGAAAGCGCCGGTAGGTGAGGTCACACGCAGCCAGAGCTGGCCATTGCTGTTGTAGCGGTATACGTCTGCGATCCGCGTGGTTCCGGAGAAGAACCGGAAATAGGGTACGTCACTGCCGGTCAGGCCGGCCGTGGTGATGTTGAACCAGCCGTCTGCGTAGGCGGAAGGGGTTCCTGCCGGCAAGGGGGCAGTGAGGTATGCGAGCGAGCCGGCGTCGGAGGTTACGTGGAGGTAGGCGGCGCAGCCGCCTGTGTGTGCCAAAGCTGAGGAGACTGTGGCGGTTCCGGTTCCGGCGGTTTGAACGATGAACGGGGCGAGGGTAGCTGATTCGAAGTTGTCGGCCACGACGGTGGCACCAGGGTACGGGTCGGTCGGTGCCGGCGTGGTGGGCTGGCAGCTTGGGGTGGCTGCTGCGGCGATATCTGCGGTGGGCATGCCCGTTCCCAGCAGTGGCGCCAGAAGCAGTCCGATAAGGCCCAGCCTTGCTAAGAACCGCATCAAGTCCCCCTGCATTGATAACGCCTGTTACGGCTGGCACCCGCTTGCCGCATTGGCCGAAATGACGGCTAAGTCCGGAGCCTATCGGCCCGGCAACCTGCGGGTCACCAGTGGGCGATACTTGTCTCTCGAGTGAAACTACCGGGGTTCCGTGGGTGGTGTCAGAGTGTTCGCGTCCGCCGAGCCAGACGTCGGGCGTCAGGCGTAGACGCGGACCCAGTCGACCTGCATCTGGCTCGGTTTGGTGGCGGTCCCGTCCGGGAACCAATCGAGCTGGATGGTTTGGTGCATCCCGACTGGCGGCTGGTGCGCCGGGTCCGTGTCGGTGAACCATGGGACTGCGTCGATGTAGCCGGTGATCCCGGACGGGGTCCACTGGACCGCGTAGTTGTGCCACTGGGTTGTGTCGATCGTCTGGGCTGCCTGAGTCTGGAAGTTCGAGCCGCTGCACGCGTAGTGCAGGAAGAACTTGATCTTGCTCGTATCGGACGTTCCTTCGGCGTAATCAATCTCCGCGCAGTTGGGCGACGTGTTGTTGTTCGGCCAGAGGATCAGGACTGGATGGTACTTCGGATCCCGGTCGCTGGTTCGCATCCGGGCCTCCCAGCGGCCGTACTGCTGCTGGGCAAACCTAGCCGACATGCCGCCGGTGGTGCCGGCCGAGTCACCGCTGACGGTGGCGACACTGCCGTCCACGGCCCAGGCGTTCGGGCTCCGGATCCCGTTCCCCGCATGTCCCGTGCTGTTGTACACATTCCATTTCAAGGGATTCGGCGCGCCTGTATAGGTGAACTCATCCCCGGTTACTACCGGGCCCCAACCGAAGACGACGGCGGCCTGGGTACCGTCGGGCGACTGCGCGGGGTTCACGGTGATGGTTAGCGAGGGCGTGACCGCGTCGGGGCTGACCCCGTTCGTGGCGGTGACCGTGAACGTTGCCGGGCCCGCCGTCGTCGGGGTTCCGGACAGGACCCCGGTGGTGGAGTTCAGGCCCAGCCCCGCGGGCAGGGCACCGGACGAGACCCGGAAGGTCGGGGCCGGGTTCCCTGTCGCGGCGAAGGTGTAGGTGTACGCGGCTCCCACCGTCGCCGTCGCCGGTGGCGTGGCCGCGGTGAACACCGGCGCCGAGGGCGGGGTCGGGGCGGGCAGAATCTCGATCAGAGACATATTCCACTTGTCCGTAGTCGGAGCGGTGTCATTGATTCTCACGGACGACGGCGCTGTCGCCGTACCGGGCACGGTCTGGCGCTGCGTCCAGAACGTGTCACCGTTGCTGGCAAGGAACTCATCTACCTTAGTTTGACCGCTTCCGACTGTACGGGCGATGGCCCTGCTCCAGTCGTTTCCCACGCCCCAGACCCAGGAACCGGTGCGGGTTGTCGTGAGCGAAGCGCTGGGCGCACCCGTGGGCCCGTTGGCTCCCGCGACTGCTCCATCGGTGGCCGTGTCCGCGCCCGTGAACGTCGCAACCGTTATGGACGCCTGGTAAGACCCGTTGTGCGTAGCCGTCACAGTGGCGTTCGTGAGGATGCTGCTCGCCACCGCCTGCCAGATTTCAGCCGTCCCATACTGAACGTTGGTCCGTTTACGCAGGCGCCAGGTGAGCCCTCCACCGGTGACCGAGGTGAATTGCTGGGAACCGGTGACCGCCGGGCCATCAGCGCTCACAAATGCGATCAACAATTCCTTGGATTGGCTGGTTGTGAAAGCTGGCGATACCACAGATCGCGAAATCGAAGACTGGTGTTTACTGACAACCTTGTCTGTCGCCACACCAGTGGCTGCCTTGGCGGGCAGCGGCACCAGACTGAAACACACTATTGCGGCGATGACTATTAAACGTTCCAAAATCGCTCGACGCATGAATTCCTCGCAAGTCGTCATTGAAGTGAAATATGCTCTGCCGGCCAATGCTGAAGGACCCGCGATGACCCAATAACAATGTGGGATAAAAGCCCTGACTGCGGCGCGATTGCGTCATGCCGCCGAATTCATCCGGCCGGAATAACCGGCCACGCAGAGGCCATCTTAACGAGTCAGGAGTCGCCACCTCCTGAGTGGCGGCTACGTGTTAATATCCGGTTCTTACCCGTCAGAGCCTTCGCGTTACTCGCCCCTGGCACTACAAATATGGCTCCACGGGCCTAGTCTGGTTTCTATCTGTTGCGCCCGGCGCACGCGGGCGTTTTGAAGCTCCGAGAGCGAGATGCGCATGAGCAGTTCCGAGACAGTTTTGGCAGGCCTGGAATCCGAGCTCGGCTGGTTGCAGGAGATTTACACCCGGCTTCACCGGCATCCCGAACTGAGCTTCGAGGAGCATGAGACGTCGAAGATTGTCGAGGAGAAACTCACTGCCTTCGGGTATTCGGTGACCCGTATTGGAGGAACGGGCGTGGTCGGCGTCCTCGCGAACGGGGTCGGCCCGGCTGTTCTGGCGCGCGCCGACATGGACGCACTGCCTGTCACGGAGGCCACGGGGCTGTCCTATGCGTCGGCGGTGAACGGGATCATGCATGCGTGCGGTCACGACCTTCACGTCAGTGCGTTGCTCGGAGCCGCCAAGCTCATGGCGGACGGGCGTGGAGCCTGGTCCGGAACCTACATCACCCTTTTTCAGCCGGCCGAAGAAGTCGGGGCAGGTTCCCAAGCAATGATCGACGACGGACTTGTCACCAAAGTGCCACGGCCCGACGTCGCCTTTGCCCAGCACGTGATGCCAATACCGGCGGGGACAGTCGCCACCACCATCGGACCGGTCCTCTCCGCCGGCGATTCGCTCAAGATCACGGTGTACGGGAAAGGCGCGCACGGCTCGATGCCGCACATGTCCGTGGACCCGGTAGTCATGGCCGCCTCAATAGTGCTCAGGCTTCAGTCGATCGTCTCCCGGGAGACGAAGCCCGGCGAGTTCGCCGTCGTCACCGTGGGGGCGCTCAATGCCGGGGCGACATCGAACATCATCCCGGACCGCGCCACGCTGCTGCTGAACATCCGCACGTACGACGCCGGAATCCGGGCCGGCGTGCTCGCCGCGGTTGAGCGGATCGTCAAGGGCGAGTGCTCTGCCGCCGGATCGCCCCGGGAACCTGAGTTCGAGTATTACGACCAGTTCCCGCTCACCAGCAACGACGCAGCTGTGACAGAACGGGTGCGGACGGCGTTTACCGCCCGCTTCGGGGCAGAGGTTGTGCGCACGGCGGAGCGGCAGACGGCGTCCGAGGACTTCAGCCGCATTCCGGACGCGTTCGGCGTGCCCTACACGTTCTGGCTCCTCGGCGGCGCGGACCCCGATGCTTACCGCGCTGCGGCCTCGAAGGGAACAGTGGCCCGGGACATCCCGGCGAACCACTCCCCCTCCTTCGCCCCCATGATCGAGCCGACTCTGTCCGTGGGCGTCCAAGCCCACGTCGTCGCCGCACTGTCCTATCTCTCCCGGGACGGGTGACGCCCTGCGGGAAGCCGGGTGCACTTGAGTGCTGACCCGGTTCGCAACTTCCTCTTCCCTTGGCGGCGCTGGAGGGGGATGATCGGCTTCAGGTGCGGCAGGTGCGGTACGTGCCCGGCGGGGAGGTTTCAAATGTCCCGGAATCTGGTGGTGTGTCTGGATGGGACCGGTGCGCAGGTGCGCGCCAAGGGCAACACCAACGTCGTCCTTCTGTACGAGCTACTCGATCATTCCGATCCGACTAAACAGATCGCCTACTACGACCCTGGGGTCGGGACGTTTGCGTCTGCCGGGGCGTGGACTCCTCTCGCCAGGTCGATCTCGCGGGTGGGCGGGCTCGCGTTCGGGTGGGGTCTGCGGCAGAACCTTGGGGAAGCCTATGCGTGGCTGATGCAGAACTGGGCCCCCGGGGATCAGATCTTCATTTTCGGGTTTAGCCGCGGCGCGTATACGGCTCGTGCCCTCGTGGGGATTCTTCGCGCCATCGGCGTGATGCGTCCAGGTTCGGAGAACCTCGTTCCGTATGTGGTCGCCACCTATGCCCGTCGGGGCGGTGAAGGGAGGATTGACTGGGACGAGGTGCACCTCACGTCGGAAGTGTTCGCGCAGCACGTCGACGGCAAATCGACCGTGCCGGTGAGGTACCTGGGCGTGTGGGACACCGTCAAGGCTGCAGGGTTCCTCCGATGGGAGATCCGCTGGCCTTTTACGCGCGAACTCCCCAATGCCGTGCGAATCCGCCATGCAGTGTCGATCAATGAGAAGCGGGCTCCCTTCAAGGAGTACCTGGTCGACGCCCGCACGGACGGGTCCCTGGAAGAGGTTTGGTTCGCCGGTGTGCACAGCGATGTCGGAGGAACCTTCGTCGACAAAACACCCGCCGGCCAGGCAGCGCGCCCGGGGAAGCCGACCCCTGCTCCGCGGCTTTCGAGAATCGCCTTGAAGTGGATTATCGAGGGCGGGATTGCCGAGGGTTTGTTAGTTCGATCCCGCGCCGTCGGTGCCGCCTGCGCGGTCACCCCTGCTGACGCGACCGCGGAGCTGCACCGCCGCGGCCGGGCATGGGTGCTGCTCGGCACACGCAACAGGAAGGTCCCCGCCGGCGCCGCCGTCCACGCCAGCGTGAACACCCGGGCCGTGGCCGATCCAACGTTCAAGGCACCCGCCAATGTGGTCTGGGCCGATCCGGACTGGGCCGGGCAACAAGCGACGCCTGCGTCGGCTCGGGCTGAGCAGTGACTCCCGCGAGGAGGGACCGGCCCGAGGCCGTGTTGCCGGCCCGGCGGCTACTTCGTGCGTATGCGTTCGATCCGATGTCGACCCGCCTTTCCGGCAGGTTCCTCACGATCGACATCCCGTTCGAAAGGGACCTCAGGCCCGGCCCGGCCGGCCGGCTCTTGCAGGTCGTCGACTATGACGTGGCCCGTGACCTCTGGTATTTGCCGGTTGACCTGAACGCCGCCGCCATCCTCGCCCAACGGGGTATGCGCCCCTCGGAAAGCGATCCAAGAACCCATCAGCAAGTCGTCTACGCAGTGGCGATGAGCGTGATCGAACGCTTTGAACGATTTGGCGGCTTCCGCTTCCGCTGGCGTGGCGACGACAAACTCCGCCTCGTCCCGCATGCGTTCGAGGGACGTAACGCCTACTTCGACAAGGACCGGCGGGCTGTCCTTTTCGGCTACTTCCGTGCCGACGAGAGGGACCCTGGAGCCAACCTGCCGGGCCAGATGATGTTCACCTGTCTGTCCGTTGACGTGGTCGCCCATGAAGTCACTCATGCCATCGTGCACCGCATGCGCAAGTACTTTTCCGAACCCACTCACCCGGACGTGCTCGCATGGCATGAGGCAATAGCCGACCTCGTTGCACTGTTTAACCATTTCGGCTTCCCCGAAGTCGTCTCCGATGCCGTAGCGAAATCGGAAGGCACCCTCGAGAAGGGGTCGGCGCTGCTGGATCTTGCAACCGAGTTCGGCGCGTCCACCGGACGCGGTGCGGCACTGAGGTCCGCGATCGGATCCCCCCGCACCCCGGACGCGTTCCTGAAATCCGTTGAACCACACGATCGCGGGGCGTGCTTCGTCGCCGCCGTCTTCGACGCGTTCATTGACACCTACAAGTCGCAGATCGCCGATCTCCGACGTATCGCCAGTGCAGGCACCGGGGTCCTGCCGCCGGGAGCGCTCCCAACAGACCTGGTCAATCGCGTCACCGCCACGGCGGCGATGAATGCCGACCGTTTCCTGGAAATGGTGGTCCGGGCATTCGAATACCTCCCCGTCGTCGACGTGACCTTCGGTGATGTCGTCCGGGCGATCGTCACCGCGGACCAGGGACTCTACCCCGATGACGCCGGACACCTCAGGGCAATTCTTGTCGAGGCCTTCCGTCGGCGCGGTATCTACCCGCCGGGAGTGACCTCCCTCGCTGACGAGGCCCTCGTCTGGTCCAAGCCGCCACTGGACATGAACCTGAGAGACGGGATCAATGCCATCGACCTGGCACCCCTGATCCTGGAAGCAACACTCGACCTCGACACCGGCAGCACCGTCTATTTCGCCGACGATTCTGACACCACTCCGGCCACCGGGCATGCTGTTCCCGGTCGGGCGGTTCCCGGACAGGCGCCACATGGCCAGTTGACGTCACAGCCCGATGCCAGACACCTTCAGGAGCTCATTCGCGGCTGGGGAGTAGAACACGCCTATGAACTTGGCCTGGACAAAGCCGCAGGGAAGATCGAGATGGTCAGTGCCCGGGTCGTCTACCTGTGGGCCTCCGACGGGCAACCCCGACCGATCGTCGCCATCCAGTTCGCCCAGCGTCGCGACGACCTGGAAGATCAGCGGACCGACGACGCCGGCGCCCAGATCCCGCCAAATCAACGCGCAGCGATTCGCGCCGGCACCACCGTCATCGCCCGCGTGGACGGACAGGTCGAATTTCTCGTCACCAAACCGCTGCCGCTTTCGGACCACACAAAACTCGACGACCTGTCTGGGGACATCAGAGGCTGCGCACTGGACTTCCACGAGGCCGGCACCGAACGGCTGCGGTCGATCCGCGACTGGATGGGCGACGTCGAAGACATGGACGCGCTCTCGGCCTGGACCGTCGAACCGGCAACCCTCCGACTCTCCTTCGCGCGCCTGCACGCCGGCCAGGACGGAGCCTGAGCATGCCAGCGTCCTCCGTCACCGTCCGCATGTACGACGTCGGCTTCGGCGATGCCTTCCTGGTCACCGTCAAACGCGACGATCAGGCCTGGCGGATGCTGGTGGACTGCGGCGTCCATAGCCTGGGCAAGGCGCGGCCCCTCCTCGACGTCGTACGTGCGATCATCTCCGACCTCACCGAGGCGGCCGCACCGGGAGGACCCCCCACTCTCGACGTGGTCGTAGCAACGCACCACCATGCCGACCACATCACCGGATTCGCCTACGACGACTGGGAAAAGGTCCAGGTCGGCGAAGTCTGGGTGTCATTCGTCGAAGACGATTCCGACGACGACGCCAAAAGACTCAAGAGCGGTCTCGCCCGCGCAGCAACAAGCTTGAACACCCTGATCGGCCGTGCGCCCGCAGCGCTGAACGACGAAGCACGAACCCTGGCTCTCGGGGTTGCCGGCACTCTGGCTCTGAATTCGCTGGGCAACGAGGACGCCATGGACCGCCTGCTCGGACGCAACGGCAAGCACTTTCTCAACGTCCCGACGGTCCGCTACCTCCCGGACAGGATCGCGCAGCTCAACGTCATCCGCACGCCACTGCCCGATGTCACCATTCATGTCCTCGGACCCTCACGTGACCCTGACCAGCTCAAACTCATGAACCCTCCCGCGTCTGCCCGCTGGCTTGCCATGCAACAGGCTCTGGATGCCGAACCCGCGAGCGACTCCCCCGGCAGCCAGACGCCTGCTGCGCCCCTTTTCGCCGGGATCTACAGTGTCACGCCCGACGAAGTGAGCCACGACATCGGAATCGAACTTCTCAGCACCTTGGCAACCCTCAACCTCGGAGCCCTCCTCGACGACGCGAGCGAACTTCTGGCGGCGGCCTCCATCCTCGAGCGCTCCGTCAACAACACCAGCATCTACTTCGTTCTCGACGTCGAGGGCACCAGACTCGTCTTCGTGGGCGACTCACAAGAAGGCGCCTGGGACCATGTCCTTCAAGACCCGGCGGCCCGCGCTCTCGTCTCAAACCCTGCCTTCTACAAGATCGGCCACCACGGCTCCCACAACGCCACCCCACGCGATTACGTCACCAGCGCCATCGGCAACCAGGGAACTTACGCGATGCTCCCCTACGGGAAAGTCGAGCAGTGGGGCGACATCCCGAACGGGGCACTGCTGGCCGCATTGACCACCGTGAACACCCACATCGTCAGGGCTGATGCCCCAGTCGCAGACGCCCGGGTTCACGTCGGACCCGGCAACCTCTGGAGCGAGATCACCTTCCCCGCGACGTGAATGAGGCCAGACCTCGCCAGACGTCCGGCACTGCGGTGTTTTTCAGAGGACCGGCAAATTCATCAATATTGCCGGCGTCCCGTCGGAGCAGCATCAAGATTGTCGGTGCCTCTTCATAGACTTGGGGTATGAGAAGCAGGGTGGCGTGGAGCGGGGACAGCGGGGTGGCGGTGGAGGCCGTTGCGGCGTCTGTGGCTGTGCTGGTTGCCTTGCTCGGGTCCGGATCCGAGGGCCCGGACCGCTCTGATTCGGCCGCCGCCGATGCCCAGCGGGATGCGGGCGCCCTGCGGGATGCGGGTGCCGTGCGGGGTACTGGTCCCGGCGCCGGTGGTGATCCGTTGCGGGATTTGGCGGATGGGTTGTTGGACGGGTTGGCTGAGGTGGCCCGGTTGGAGGCCCGGACGGCGGCGCTGAAGGTTCAGTTGGCCGCCGATTACGCGCGGGCGGCGAGGTTCCTGGCCCCGCCGGCGGGATCTGTGCGGGACCGTGCCGTCCAGGAGATGGCGCTGGTCGCCGAGGTCGCGTGTGTCCTGACCGTGAGCGAACGCGCCGCCGGGGCGCTGTTGTCCGAGGCCCGGGCGTTGACGACCGGGCTGCCGCTGACCTGGGCGGCGTTGCGGGCCGGGACGATTTCCTGGCAGCACGCCCGGATCCTTGTCGAGGAAACCGGCGGCCTGGATTCTGCCGGGGCGGCCTCGATGGAGGGACATTTCCTGGACCCGGCCGCGCCCGGGGCGGCCCGGGGCTGTGCGGCCGGGGGGCTCGTGCCGTCCCGGTTCCGGGCCAAGGCCCGCACCTGGCGCGAGCGCCACCATCCGGAGAGCATCGAGGCACGCCACACCGTGAGCGTCGCGGACCGGCGGGTGGAGTTCGTCCCGGACCGGGACGGCATGGCCTGGCTTTCGGCCCGGCTCCCGGCCGAGACCGCGGCCGGGATCTGGGAACGGACCACCGCCGCCGCCCGGGCCCTGCAGGGCCCGGCCGAGACCCGGACCCTGGCCCAGCTCCGCGCCGACATCGCCGCGACCTGGCTCCTCACCAACGCCACCGGCGGAACAGGCGACGGCACCACCAACGTACTTGCCGGCGGGGGCACCACCAACGGACTTGCCGGCGGCGGGACGGGCGGGTGTGTGGGCGGGGGTGTTCCGGTGCCGCGGGCGCAGGTCCTGGTCACCGTGCCGGTGCTGTCGCTGCTGGGCCTCACGGACGAACCGGCCGTCCTGGACGGGTACGGTCCGATCCCGCCGTCGATGGCCCGCCGCCTCGTCGCCGGCGGCGCGGGTTCCTTCTACCGGGTCCTGACCGATCCCCGGGACGGGGCGCCGCTGGAGATCGGGCGGAGCAGTTACCGTCTGACGGCGGCGCAGCGGCACTGGCTCCGGCTCCGTGACGGCAGGTGTCCGTTTCCCGGCTGTAACAACCATTCCCTGGACAACGAGGCGGACCACCTCCTGGCCTGGGCCGACGGGGGCACCACGGGTATCTCCAACCTGGGCCAGCCCTGCCCGAAACACCACCGCCTCAAACACTCCTCGGCCTGGACACCGAGCGGGGCCAGCACAACGAGCCCGCCGGGCTGGATTTCACCCTCAAAACGCTACTATCCGAGCGAGCATCAGGACTGGGAACCGCCCCGCTGGCCCGCCCACCTCCCGATCACGAAAACAGACACAGACCCACGGGCGGAGCGAGGCGTGCCCGCGGATCCGGACCATCTCCCGGGCCCGGGCCCCACCGGGCACCCAGACCAGAACCGCATCCAGGACCCCATCCAGGATCCCGGCCAGGATCCCGAGCCGGAACTGCCCCCGGATCCCTTCCCCGACTGGCACCACTTCACGGCCGGGCACCCATTCCCCGCCGCAGACACCGACGACCCCGGCTGGCCGGCACCCCTCGACGACCCCACCCACGAATCCGCCCTGTACCAATCCGCCTGAACGACAAGTCGCGGGTCGATTCCGATCTTGGGCCTGACCTTAGTCTTGCCTGACTATGTCGACCGAGATCTCCAACGCGGGAATCGTTCCTCTGTTCTCCAGCCAGTGAGTGGTGTCCCTGTTCTCGGGCCAGCCCACCCCCGGCCCGTAGTCCGTAGTGACTCCATTCCTATGGTCGGTGATCGTTCCTTGCAAGATGTAGACGATGCCTGGTCGGTCTATATGGTCGTGCACCGGGCCGAAGACTCCCCCTGGCTCGAAGGTCACCATACGCATTCGAAGCTGGCGACCGGCCATGCCCTCGATCTCGGGGCCGAGGTCAACCGTTGCAAGTAACTCCGACGTGACACCTTTCGTCTCAGGTGCCGCTTGGTCTTCGCTCATCGCGCTTTCCTCTCTGCACTTCCAGGGGCTAACGTTCGACCTTCAACACGAGCTGATCTCCGGATTGACGTGCCCGACGTCACGTCATTGAACCATGGAACCGGAATCGGCGTCTGGGAGTTTTTCAGATTCTTTGACCCTCGGGGTTTGGCCAACACCCCTCTTCAACCGCATCCCGAGTGCGCTCCTGACGGCGCAGGCTGACCGGTTTCCAAGTAGGCTCAACCTCATATCTGATGAACAGGAGGCCGAGGTGGCCGAGACGACGGTGGCCGAAGTGATGGCCGAACTGGCCGATCTTGAGGACCCGAGGGCACGCGTGGTGAACGAGAAACACGGTGACGATCACGGTGTGAACCTCGGCAAACTGCGTGCACTCGCGAAGCGGCTGAAGACCCAGCAGGACCTCGCGCGCCAGCTTTGGGAGACGGATGACACCGCTGCGCAACTGTTGGCTGTCCTGATCTGCCGCCCGAAGGCGTTCGAACGTCAAGAGTTGGACTTCATGTTGCGCCAGGCGCGCAGCCCCAAGGTGCACGACTGGCACGTGAACTACGTGGTGAAGAAGAGCCCGCACTCCGAAGAGTTGCGCCTGACCTGGTTGGCCGACCCGGATCCGGTAGTGGCTAGTGCCGGCTGGGCGCTGACCAGCGAACGCGTGGCGAAGAAGCCCGAGGGCCTCGACCTCGCAGGACTGCTCGACGTCATCGAGGCAGGGATGAAGGACGCCCCGGACCGCCTGCAGTGGGCAATGAACCACTGCCTGGCCCAGATCGGGATCGAGCATGCCGAGCACCGCGCCCGCGCCATCGACATTGGTGAGCGCCTGGAGGTGCTCAAGGATTATCCGACTCCCCCGAACTGCACATCTCCGTTCGCGCCCATCTGGATATCCGAATTGGTGCGCCGACAGCACGATAAATAGGAGCGTTCGCACTCGACTGCGACCCCTGCTAGCTCTTGACGGCAATCGAGCAATCCGCCGGAAGCACGCCGCATTGGGACGCCTTGAGTCCCGAAGGAACTTGTCCGGCCGGGCTGCCACCTGCGGATCCGGCAATATTCCGGCCCTCTGCGCGTCTCGCTCTTGCTCTCTGCGGCCGTTGCGCGTATGAGAAGAGCATGGGTTCGCAACGAGACGTCCTCCGCGGCCGCGTGGCGGTCGTGACTGGCTCGACACGCGGTCTGGGGTTTGCAATGGCCCGGCTACTGGGGCATCAGGGCGCGACGCTGGTGCTGGCGTCCAGGTCGGAAGTGGACGTCGCGGCCGCCGTCGAGCGGCTGCACACGGAAGGGATCGCGGCGTCCGGACGTCACTGCGACACCGGTGAGCTGGCCGACGTCGAAGCCGTGCGCGACGAGGCCTTAGGCCGCGGGACGCTCGACATCTGGGTCAACAACGCCGGAGCCTCAGGTGTCTACGGGCCCACGGCGTCCACGCCGGTCGATGACTTCACGCGAGTGGTGCGCACGAACATCCTCGGCACGTTCCACGGGTCGAGGGTTGCGTTGCCCGTGTTCCTCGGCCAAGGCCGCGGCGATCTCGTCAACGTCTATGGCCACGGCGACCAGGGGCCGGTCGCGCTGCAGAACGCGTATGCGTCGAGCAAGCGCTGGGTCCGCCAGTTCACCGAGACGTTGCGGCTGGAGACCAAGGGCACCGGCGTCCGGGTGCATGGCATGAATCCGGGATTGGTGATGACAGACATGCTGGGGCACGTCACGTCCCAGCCAGGGTACGAGCATCGACTGGGCGGGCTGCAGGTCGTCGTCGGGCTCTGGGGGCAGAACCCTGACGACGCCGCGCGCCCTCTCCTGGACCTCGTAACGTCGGACGCCGCCGAGTTCCGGGATCTGACCAAAACGACCATGGTGACCCGCGGGGTGCGCAACGTGCTGGCCGGACGCCTCCGTCGCGCCAACCGCATGCCCCTGGACGTCACCGTCCTGGACGCGAACCGCCAGGGCTAACTGAAGACCGGCAGCCGTCCATCGCGAGTGTAGCCGGCACAAAATTGGGGCCCGAAAAACTGAAGTCACAGCATTCGCCAAGGTTCTGCCAAGCATCGGCGCTTCCGGTTGAACGACTCTCTGCTTCCACTTTAGGCTGACGGCAACCGGCGAGCGAGATCCCCGCCCGCACGGCCCGGGCCACTCATCATTGGAGTATCACGCATGTCGATTGCAAAGAAACTGGGCGCTGTAGTCCTGACCGCCGCCGTTCTCACCGGTGCAGGTGCCGGTGTCGCCAACGCGGCTCCGAGCAAGGCCGCACACTCGGTCTCCGTGAAGGCGTCCGCAAAGGCCACTGAGGCAAAGGCCAAGGCGCAGTTGAAGAAGCAGGCAGCCGCCGCGAAGCTTGCCGCTGTGAAGGCCAAGGTCACGTCCCTGAAGGCTGCCGCCGAGGCGAGGAACGCTGCCGCCGTTGCGGATGTCGCACAGAAGCACGCCGCCCAGGAGGCCAAGAAGGTCGCCAAGAAGGCCACCCAAGCCCAGAAGCGTGAAGCCACGGCAGCGAAAGTGGCAGCCCTAAAGGCAGCCGCTGATGCGAAAGCTGCAGAGGAAGCCGCCGCCGAAGCTGCGCAGGCCGCCGTCGAGGCCGACGCGGAAGCTGCCGAAAAGGCGGCAGAATCCGCGGCAGAGACCCCTGTCGCGCCGGTGGAGGATCCCGCCGACGCCTGATCCGAACGCCCCTGGCTGCACCCCCTTCCGATACACCGGCCACCATCTGGCGGCCTTAGGGAAGGGGGTGTTGCCGTGTCCCGACACTTTTGCCCACTCTGTCCGTCGCGTCCGCGCCGGACTACGATCTTGCCTATTGACCAGACACACGCTGACCGGCACAGAATGGGTGGTCGCAGAGTGAGGAGAAGGCTGTGACCGGAGGGACGCGGCTGAGCGGACCGCACTGGCGGCGAGTGGTGGCGGCCCTCGCCAACAAGGACGCGCGGACCGTCTACGCGCAAATCGTACTGGGCGCCAAGCTCGCCGACGTGGTTGCTGATCTGAATGACCAACGGCGGAACCGGGCCATCGCCGCCCTGCTCGAGTCAGGGCTCGTCGAACGGAATGCTGCCAACGAACTGGAGGCGTCTGAGGCGATCTTCCGCGACCTGCTCACGCAGCAACCCCGGCGACAGGCGCAGACCGGAGTGGCTCGCTTCATGCGCCTAGGCAGAATCGATCGGTATCCAGCCAACATGGCGGAACGGCGGGAGCTCCTGGCCTGGATTGCCAGCGAAGCAATCGAGCCGGGCGAACACCTAACGGAAAAGCAGGTAAATGAACGGCTCCTCAGTTATACCGATGACGTCGTGATGCTGCGCCGCTACATGATCGACTTCGGGCTATTGGAACGGACGCCCTCCGGCTCCTCCTACTCACGGCCCGACAAAACATAGGCTTGAACCGGACGCTGATCACCCTGTCGATGGCATTGGTCAGCACAGTCGTAGGCTATTTTTTGAGACCGGACACTAGCAGCAACGGGCCCCGAAAGAAGGACTGAGTGGACAGTAATGCTGGTACGTGGTTTCTGAGTCGCGCCGAGCGGGGGAATCTGGCCACAGACGTCCACGCGGGGGGTGCCGGATCGCTGTCCTGGTCGGAGGGCAATCTAGTGCGGCCCCTGATTCATGGAGCAACCTACTTCGCCCGACTGCATGAGGAGTTGACGGCTCTGCAGGCGGGAGACCGCGTGTGGTTCACCGACTGGCGCGGCGACGCCGACGAGCGGCTGCTGGCCGACGGACCGTCGATCGGCGACGTGCTCTCCGGCTTGGCCCGCGCAGGCGTGGAAGTGCGGGGCCTTGTCTGGAGATCCCACGGAGAGCGCGTATCGGCCCCGATCAGCAGCCGATCCAACGAGCTGCTAAGTCATCAGATCAACGACGCCGGCGGAGAGGTGCTGCTGGATCAGCGTGTACGCCTCTTCGGCTCCCATCACCAAAAACTCTTCGTCATCCGCCATCGTGACAATCCGTCGCGGGATGTCGCGTTCGTTGGCGGGATCGACCTTTCCCACAGCCGTCGGGACGATGCCGGCCACGCGGGAGACCCGCAAGCGGTGGACATGGATTCCCGGTACGGGAAACGCCCCCCGTGGCACGATGCGACCCTCGAACTGCGTGGCCCCGTGGTGGCTGATGTCCTGGCAGTGTTTGCTGAACGGTGGAACGACCCCCATCCCCTGGACCGGCGCACCCCCTACCGGATGCTGCTGCAACGTCTGGCCCGTATGCCCCGGCACCCCGAACCGCTCCCGGAGACTGCGCCGCCGCCCCCACCGGCGGGCCCTCACTCCGTGCAGCTGCTGCGCACGTACGGGGTGAAACGTCCTCCGTTCCCGTTCGCACCCGAGGGGGAACGCAGCATTGCCCGCGGCTATGCGAAGGCCTTCGCCCGCGCTCGCTCGCTGATCTACATCGAGGACCAGTACCTGTGGTCTACAGAGGTCGCAACCGGAATTGCGGAGGCCCTCGAACGGAACCCCGAATTGAACGTGATCGCCGTCGTGCCCCGCTACCCCGACTCCGACGGTGCTATAGCAGGACCGGCTATCCGGATCGGGCAACTGCGTGCCATCAGGATGCTGCGCCGGGTCGCGCCCGACAGGGTCGGGGTGTTCGATCTGGAGAACAGCGCCGGAACCCCGATCTACGTCCACGCCAAGATCTGCATCATCGATGACACCTGGATGACCTGCGGCTCAGACAACTTCAACCGCCGATCTTGGACCACCGACAGTGAGCTCACCTGCGCCGTACTCGATGCCACTGCTGACAACCGGGAAACTCCCGGCACAGACTCGGGCCACGACGTCTCCGGCCCGTTGGCCCAGGGGCTCCGGCTCCAACTCTGGGCGGAACACCTGGGCCTGGACCAGGACGATCCCCGGCTCCTTGATCCGGGGGCCGGGCTCAAGCTTTGGAACTCCACCGCAGACGCTCTCGACCAGTGGCACGAATCCGGGCAGCGCTCGCCTCGCCCCGCCGGACATGCGCGCCGCCACATCCCAGAGCCCGTGTCCTCCCTCCAACGTCTCTGGGCGGTTCCGCTTAGCCGCCTCGTCGTGGACCCGGACGGCCGCCCCCGTCGGCTGCGTGGCACTATAGAGTTCTGATATGTAGTTCTGGTTGTCAAGAGGCATAGATGAGCGGCTCCTGGGATTTGGTTCCGGGGCCGCTCATCTGGTGCCTGCCGGTCCGTGGTGAAGGGTGTTGGCGGGTCGTTTTCGACTGCAGTGTCAGACTGACCCTTCTATGGGTGGTGTCAAGCCATGAGTGTGGTGAGTTTGCGGTAGATCTGCCGGGCGATGATCCTCTTGAGGCAGCGGCGGATTTCTCGGCGTGTTTTGCCTTCCTGGGTGCGCCGGTCGAGGTAGGCGCGGGTGTCGGCGTCGGATGCCATGCGGGTGCGGGCGATGACGTCCAGGGCTTGGTTCAGTTGCCTGTCGCCGTGCCGGTTGAGACGATGCCGGGTGGTGTTGCCGGAGGATGCCGGTATCGGGTTCACGCCGGCGAGGGCGGCAAAGGCGGCTTCGGAGTGGATGCGGCCGGGGTGGGAGTAGGCGGTCAGGATGATGGCGCCGGTGATGGGTCCAAGACCCCGGAGATCCTGGAGGCCGGGGGCCATCTGATCCACGAGTTGCGCCAGATCGGCCCGGTTGGTCTCCAGTGCGCTGGTGTGCCGGAGCACCGCGGTGGCGAGGCGTGTGGCCTCGGATCGGGCAACTTTTGTGCTGACGTCGTCCGTTGGGCGATCACGCCAGGCCGCGATCGTGTGGAGTTGTCGGTCCGTGATGGCCTTGCGGGCGTCGATGCCCAGGTCCATGGTGCGGGCCAGTGCGGTCAGGGCATGACGGTCGGCGGTGCGTTGACCGTCCATGGACCGCCGGGCGGCCAACAGAACCCGCAGGGCATCCCGTGCGCCTTCTGCCCGTGGCTGGGCCAGGGCTGCGATGTCGGTCCCGAGCACGGCCCGTGCCGCGGCGCGGGCGTCGATCTCATCGGACTTGCCGATGCTGCCGCGGTTTTGTCGCTTGGGCGGTCTGGCCTCACACACCGGAAGGCCGGCGGCGCGGAGGGCGCGGGTCAGGCCTGCCCCGTAGGAGCCGGTGCCTTCAACCGCGACCAGGACTTCCCCGATTGTTGTTCGTCGCTGCATCCAGCTGATGGCGCGGGAAATGCCGGCCTGGCTGGCCGGGAAGGTCGAGGTGTCGATGACCTGACCGGTCGCCGCGGCCAACACGGCATACGTGTGCGTTCTTGAGTGGGTGTCCACCCCGATGACGTGCGTGTACTTCTCTGCCACGATGGTCACTGTGGCGTCTCCTTTCGTTAGGGGCCATCACGGCGCCGGTCCGGGGGAAGAGTCACTTCGAGGCAAATCTCTAACGAGTCACGGCCGGCCGGTCACGGGCGGGACGGACAACCTTCTATCAAGCCATCGCAGTGGGTCAGACTGGTGCCGCTCCGGCCGGGCGGACGGGTCAGTCTCAAGACACTGCAATAGCGAACAGGTCAGATATGCGCTGAGTCACGCCCGGCAGGAATGGCAGCCAGTCTGCCAGCCGGCCTCGGGTCGGCTACTAACCATTAGAGATATTCGCGGGTTGGCTACCGCATGACGATTGTTCGGCTGGAGCGTTTCGGTGTCTAGGATCGAGCGTCGACGGGGCCGGGCGGTCTGCTCATAGAACTCTCCCGGGTTAGCTCCTGGTGCTGCCATCACACGTCCACCCCGTCCCGGTGGCACGTTCATGGGTTCAGGCCGCGTTCATGCGTTCTCCTCGCTGGAGCGGGGCTGCCAGTGACCAGCACCAGCCGGCGAGCTCGCGGGCGACCGCAGTGTTGGCCTTGACCGGCATCTTGTCGCGCTCATCGAAGTGCTCCCACTTGCGGTGCAGCCGGTGATTTCCTTCCAGGGCGCGGATGCGTGTCGCCGGGGCGACGAGGTCAAGTTGGCGCAGCAGCCGTTCCCCGGGCCGGGCATAGGGGCGCCGGTGCTGCCAGGCGGCCTCGATGAGGAGTTTGCGGGCGTAGGTGTTCCCTGCCTTGGTGATCGGGCCCTGGTGCCGGGACTGGCCGGAGGATTGCTCGCTGGGGACCAGGCCGAGATAGGAGCCGATGGTTGAGCCGGTGAACCGGTTCCAGTCGCCGATCTCCACGGCGAGGCCGTACGCGGTCGTGATCTGGATGCCGCGCAGACACATCAGCGCGTCAATGACCGGGGTGTAGCGGCACGCAGCGGCCGTGGCGGTGACCTGCTTGTCGATCCGTGCCAGGTGGGCGGCCAGCAGTTCGGCCTGTTCGACATCGGCCTGATAGCTGAACTGGAGGGCGGGTTCGTCAAAGTGCTGTCGGTGCAGCCACAGACGGTGTTCCTTCGTCCACCGGGTGTCTTTAGGGTAGCGGATGCCGTGGCGCAGCAGGATGGCGTTCACGTGCTGGCGGGCGTGCGCGAGGTCCTTGGCCGCGCCGGAGCGCAGCCGGGACAAATCCCGCAGCGCTTCTTCGTCAGGGTCCGGGATGCGCACCTCGGTGACCGAGCCGACCGCGAGCATTTCGGCCAGCATCCGGGCGTCCCGCCGGTCGGTTTTCACCCGGTCCCCGGGGGCGCGCAACAGTTTCGAGGACGCCGTGACGACGCAGTCGATCCCCGCGGCCCGCAGGTGGCGGGCCAGGACAAACCCTGTGGGGCCCGATTCGTAGACGACCTTGACCGGCGGCTCGAACCGGCGGACCCACTCCAGCACCACGGCCGGATCGGCGGTCATCGTGTGTCGTGTGATTTCGCCGGTGTCCGGGTTCAGCGCATGGCCAACGACGTTGACCGCGTGAACATCCAGACCGATGAAAGTATGCTCGAACATAGCCGGGACCTCCCAACTTCACATGTGGCACTACCATTGCACCCCCGACAGGGCCGCGCAGGCCACGGGAGCCGCTAATGGCAACCCACGGACGCTGTGAAACAGAAGGCCCCGGCCCCCGTTCCTGCCGGAATCTGCCCGTCCGGGATAGAGGACATCACCGCCGGGGGTCCAGGTCCCGCAGCGCCGCCCTTCATCCGGGGGCAGCGAGCACCCCAAGCCGGCGCTGCAGGACCGCCCGGCGATAATGGGCCGGCCCCGGACCGGCAGGATCCGATCACACTTCATATCTCTAATGGGTAGTGACCGGCCCGAGGTTGGTTGGCAGACTGCTTTCCGGGACCGCCGGGGCGTGACTCCTTTCATATCTGACCCGCTCTGCGGTGTCTTATAGACGACCTGTCCGCCCCCGAGGTCCCGGGAGCAGTCGGCCCACTCCGATGGCTTGATAGAAGGCTGTCCGCTTCGCCCCGGTGGTGCGGCGTGACTCGTTAGAGATTTGCCTCAGGGTGATCCTCCGGCTGGTTTCGACCGCACCCCATCGGGACAGGAGCGAGCACATGACCACAGTCGCAGAACAGTACACACACGTCGTCGGCGTGGACACACACGCCAAAACCCACACATTCTCAGTTCTCACCACCGCCGCGGGCGCGGTGATCGAGACCGACACGTTTCCGGCCAGCGCGGCAGGCATGAGCCGGGCGGTGGAGTGGATCCGCCGCCGCACCCAGTCCGGGAACGTCCTGGTCGCGGTCGAGGGGACGAGCTCCTACGGGGCCCGGTTGACGCGCCTGCTCGAGGTGGAGCGCTTCGCCGTCTGCGAGGCCAGGCCGCCCCGGCGGCAGTCCCGCCACGCCCACGGCAAATCCGACGCGATCGACGCCGTCGCCGCCGCCCGGACCGTCCTGGGAGCGGCCACCACAGAACTCGTCAACCCGCGGGCCGAGGGCCTGTGGGAAGCACTGCGGATCCTCCTGGCCGCCAGGCGCTCGATGGACACCCAGCGCACGGGCGCGCGCAACGCGCTGACCGCCCTTCTGCGGACCCTGGACCTGGGAATCGACGCACGCTCCCCACTGACCGGTGCCCAAGTCGCAACGGTCCAGGGCTGGCGGGCAAGACAGGGCGACGGCGCTGCCGCCACTGTCGCGCGGGCCGAGGCACGGCGGCTCGCGTCTGCCGTCATCGCCCTCGGCACCGAGCTGGAGGCCAATCACCTGGCCCTGGCCGAGCATGTCCAGCTCATGGCCCCGGGAATCCTGGACATCCGTGGGGTCGGCCCAGTGACCGCGGCGATCATCCTGGCCGCGTACTCGCACCATGGCCGTGTCCGCTCGGAAGCGGCCTTCGCGGCCCTGGCCGGCGCGAGCCCCATCCCGGCATCCTCAGGCAGCACGCACCGGCACCGGCTTAACCGCTACGGAGACCGGCAACTCAACCGCGCCCTGGACGTCGTCGCCCGGACCAGAAGCCTCACGGACCCCGCCACCCGCGCCTACATCGAGCGACGCACCGCAGAAGGCAGGAGCCCACGGGAAATCCGCCGCTGCCTCAAGCGCTTCATCGCCAGACAAATCTTCCGCCAACTCCAAACACTCATGGCTTGACTCGACGCCATAGAAGGGTCTCTAGGGAGGCCGGTGTGGGCGAGTCGATAGAAATCGGCCTTCACACGGTCAACGATTGCGGCGCAGCGTGACGGCCACCAAATAGAGCGGAGGCAGAACAAGGACCGCACCATGGCTTCGTGCCGGACGGTGCGGCCTTCGTCCTCTGCAAAGCTAAGACAGCCGGCTGGAGAATTCCTCGGCAGTCATCGGGGTGGAGAACATCGGGTAGTCGTACGCGATCGCGTTGTCGTGTTCCTCAACCGATGTTGCAGCGACACAGTCGCTCAAAGTCACGACCTGGTACCCGTTCTCGTAGCCACTGCGCATGGTTGATTCGACGCAACAGTTCGTCAGGAACCCTCCCAGGACGATGGTGGTGATGCCTTTGCTGCGCAGGATGAAGTCCAGGTTTGTGCTGGCGAAGGTGTCGAGACCCCTTTTACCTTCAATGACGATGTCGCCCTCGGCCGGCGCCAACTCGTCGATGATGGCCGCACCCCAGGTTCCCTTTACGAACACGCCACCGTCCACGACCCCCTTGAGGATCCCGTACAGATGCTTGCCGAGCTCGTTGTAGCCCTCGGCAAACGTGATGGGCGCGTGCATTACCGTGACACCGGCCGCGCGGGCCACCTCTACAACGCGAGCCGTATTGGCGAGCATGTCCGTTTTTTCCATGACCGGTCGGACAGCGTCATGCAGCCCGCCGCCCTCGGACGTGAAATCGTTCTGGTATTCGATGAGTACAACGGCGGTGGTGTTCGGATCAAACTTCAAGGCATCCTCCTGATCGGCGGTGACGCGCCCGCGGCAATGCCGACGGTCGAGGTCAGACTAGCCTCGGCCCACGCACAGGACAAGGGGCCGCGTTGACTCATGGAAAAGGTCCGGGGAGCCGGGTGCGTTGCCTCATCTGAAAAGGTCCGGGAATGACGGCCGTGGACATCCTTGAGGGATGGGACTGACGATGAGCTTGCGGAAGGCTGTCACGGTGATCAAGGCCAGGGCGTATGCCCATGCCGGCCGGTGGGTGGTTCCGCAGGCCCACCCGTTCGTCCAACCCGACAACGTTCCCCCGGATCCGCGTTGTCGCGGTAAAACCGAACCAGAGCATTTCCGATCAGCTGTACTGGATCGCGCGCGCCGCGCGGAGGCTGCCTGGCCGTGCCGGCCGGGGGGCACATCAGCCGGTGGCCTTGAGCCGTCTGCCCGGGACTGGACTCACAAAGCGGACCCTGCACGATTTAGTGGCAGCTACTTGGAAGACTTCCACCTAGACGATGCGCTTCTTCCATCTAGGGTGACATCTCTCAACAACATGACGAACGATGACGACTGTGAGATCGGAGGCTCGTTGGCGGAAATGCCAGAAACTAATCACCGTCATTCCGGGGTTTTCTTCCAGCCTCTAACGCTATCGGATCACTGAACTAGTTGGCGAAGACACTTGGAGACGGTGACTCCGGCCTCTACGTAGTCACCTAAGGTCCTGTTCGTCCGTGGTTCCGATTGTGGTCACCATTCGTCATCGATAAAGGGTTCATAGACCGAGAACGCCACGCCGCGCGAACGTCGCGCGATCCCAAACGTTGCCACTACCGAGCAGTATGTGGGTGCAGATCTTCGTAACCACTGCAGCCGCGAAGGAGATGTGTTTGAGCCCAGGCCTAATCGGCAAGTTCACCTTGGCACTGCACCCGCGCGCCGACTACGGCCGGTTCACTGCAATCAGCCCGTCTGAACCATTTCTGCAGCTGCCCGCCACGGCGGACTCGCACTTCGCCCAGCGTTCCGAGGCCGCGGCGGCGGAAGACATCGTCGACCTGATTGCTTTCGAGCTCCTCCTCGCGCCAGTTTTCCCGGTGGGCGATGAATTTGCTCCGCAGGTGCCACTTGCTGGGCCTTTCCCGGCCACGCAGGAAGTCCAGCCAGTCGGCGGGGGCAGCTTCCGGCATCCCGGCGACGTCTTCCGTGGCGGCGGCGATCAGGTTCACGTTGAGCCGGTAGCGGTTGTATGCGGGCAGCCAGGGACAGACGGGCCTGCAGCCGGGGTGTTCGTCGCGGTGTTCGCGTTGAGTAGTCATGGGCTCCATGTGTGCGGACTGGGCCCTGGCGCTCCCCCGGCACGAAATGGCCGCCCCGCCGTGGGGTGGGGCGACCTTCGCCGTCGCGGTGGTCTAGCTCTTCACGCAGAGCATGGTCCGCAGGTGCTGGACGATTTCCACGAGGTCCTTCTGCGCGTCGATGACGCTGTGGAGGTCTTTGCAGGCGCCGGGGATTTTGCCTCTAGCCCAAGTCTATTAGCTGCGTGACTAGAAGCATGGGTACACACTCCGCGACACGCATGTGACTAGCCCAGTCCCGAGGCTTGGGGCTGCGTTGCCCGGATTCCCGTAGAGCGGGGACGAACCTGACCAGACGGCGGCAACGCCACCGAGGCTCGTACGCACTTCTTGCCTCGCGACAGCGCGCACGTACCTGTAGATGTCATCGCCATACACATAGAACGCGCCGCAGCCACTGCTGTCCGTGTTCATTATCAGGGCCGTGTTCCAGTTCACCATGTCATCGCTGAACTGAATGTAGACGGGCTGAGTGTCGTACGGGTACCCGTTTGTCTCGTATTGAAAGCAGTAACTTCCCCCTGATGCTGCGTTAGCTGACGGCGCGATGGCAATCGAACCAAGTATGACCAAAGCCAAAGCAGAGAGTGCGGTGGTGATCTTTCGGAGCATGGTGATCTTCTCTCCTCATCGAAATCCCGGTTGGAAGATAGCGGTCAGTAGCATGGGGAAGTTTCATCTACGCTTGCGCAGATGACAATGTTGCTCCCCAGCGAGTCATACTGAGTCCCCGGTGAACCGGCAATTGTGAACCCGGTCCAGTGTTGACGAAGTTCCCCATTGATGCCCGTCCACCACCAGTCTGCTGTGACGCGGACGTAGTACTGCGTGTAGTCGCCCGTCAGGGTGTACCAGCCGCATCCGCTCTCATCAGTCTGGAGAGTGAGCACGTTGTACCAGTTGTTCCCATCGGCACTCAGCTCAAGGGACACGGGTTTGTTCATGAAGGGGTCATCATTCTGCTGGCGGAAACAGAACGTGCCTCCCGAGGACGCCTGTGCGGGCGAAGCCAAAGCGACCGTTCCCAGAACGAGCATCACTATGGAGAACAGTGCTGTCATGATTTTGCGTCTCATCGTTGTCTTCTTTCATCATGACGACGCCCCATTCGTGAATCGTGAGCACGCTGGATCAGCGCAGCAAGAATGCTGAGATGCAAGCGGGTCATGAGAGGTAGCCCCAATATTCCGGATTTAGTCCGTGCATGAGCCTTTACGGCTGATGCCTGCCCCTCGCAGGTGTCATATTGCGCTCGGCGGAGAGAATTGAGCGCGTTTCGGCGGGAACGGTGCCCGCAAATCATCATCCCAATATGGATGGTGGATGAGGCGATAGTAGTCCTGATGGGACAAACATGACAAGGGACTGTCGTCCACAAGCTTTAATCGGCCCACGCCGGACCAACTCAACTGTGTGTGCGCGTGCAGACGCTCCGCGCCGGTGGCCGGCCCTCTCTCGGCCATTTCGTCCCGATTGCTCCTAGAGTGACGCCAATAGATACCATCAATCTTGAATACGCACGCCTCCGCGGGGGCATCACCGAACATGATGCAGGGCAGGCCGTACAACCAGTCCGTCCGGATCAAGGTCACACCGGCAGACGAACTCGCTGTCCGGGCCTGGCTCTCCGGCTGCGCAGAAACGATGCGCGCCATGTGGGAGCCGTTCCTCGATTAGCGGACCGCCTCGGTCGTGGCCACGAAGCTAGCATTTCCGGCGAAATTCTTCGACTTCGTCAGGTCGAACCAGTGCAATCCGGGACCCACCGGCGTATTGTCGGGAGCATCACTCCATAAATCCGACATATCACGTGTCGGTATCGACGACTTTGGGTGGGGTCGCCTCGTATCCAGCAGTTAATGCATGAGAAACGGGACACCATGAAAGCACCTAGAATCGCCCTCTCCGTGGTCGTTATATCCGTACTGGCCTGCACGTCGTGCTCGTCAGGGCTGACAGCTCAAGGACCAGCGTCCGCGCCGGCATCGGGTCCGACGCCCACTGCGAGTTCAGCTTCCGCTACCCCGTCTGTGTCGCCGGCGTCACCGGGGGCGTCATCGGCGAGTCCTTCATACGAGGCCATGGTGACGCCGCCGGGTACGCCGGACCCGGCCGCACCCGTCCCGGCCACGACGCAGCTTCCGCAACAGCCACGCGCTGGCCAGGGCGCACAACTCCGTTCCACAGGGGATTCGCGGGCAACCATGTCAGCGTTCATGACGATGGTTGCGACGGACGTCGACAAGTACTGGACGAAGGTCCTGCAAGCGGCTGGCCTCCCGGCGCCCTACGTGAACGTGGTGTTCCCGGGCCCTGGCGAGTCCGTGCAGAATGCCTGCGACAACAACGCGCCGACAACTGATGATGATGCGTACTATTGCCCGCTCGATGACAGCATTGTGTTCTCCCAGGCCATTGCGACCAAAATCTGGAATGGGGAGCTGAGGGCGCCAGGGAACACTGAAGCTGCTACAAATTTGTCCGGGGACTTCTCGGTGGCCATGGCCGTGGCCCATGAATATGCCCACAACGTGCAAACCGAGCTGGGCATCGTTCCCCTTCCGCCGGCGGATCTGAACTACCCCGTCTACAAAACGGAGCTCCACGCGGATTGTTGGGCCGGTGTGTGGGCTAACTCGGCGTACTACGAGGGAATCCTTGAGGCCGGTGACATCGAGGAGGCCATCCAGGCAACGATGCTGGTGGGCGACTACAACACCAGCTCACGCGGCCACCACGGCACTCCTATGCAACGGCACGCTGCCTTCATGACCGGGTACAACTCCGGTGCGCCCGCCAGCTGTGACCCCTGGCTGCTGGACTCATACTGACCAGCGCCTATCAGGCACAGGAAGGCCGCCGGCGCATCGCCCCGGCGGCCTTCTGGTCCAGCCCCTTGTCAGGAAGGGACGTCGAAGCGCGCGGCCGTACCCTTCACCTCTGAAATAAGAAGATGAACCGCGCCACTTCGAATCCGTGCCGTCTAGTAGCAGGCTTTGCACCTAGCCCGGCGCCTCCCTGCAACTAGGTGCCGGAACTTTCAACTATCCCGAAATCTCACACTGGGTCGTTGGCGCCAACAAAGCCAGATTTCGCAAGTCTTCTTGTCCCGTTTCGCCAACTAAAGTTCGAACCTCGAACTAGCCTCCGACCTCACAAAAGCGAGGACGACCAAGGTACAAGAACACACTCAGGAAGTCATGTTGAAGGCCGTCCTTCCCGTCGCGCAAGGGGTCCGATAGACACGCTCGTTTTTCAGGGCTGAGAAGAACGATTCGGCCATGCTGTTGTCCCGGCACACCCCGGCGTGTCCGATCGAGGAGCGCATTCCCAGACCTGTCGCGAGGGCCCTGAATTCGGTCGAAGTGTAGAGGCTGCCTCGGCCGGATCGCGGATGGCTCGATCCGGGTTGTCGGGGCGGCGTTCTTGAGTGCGTCGGCGACAAGCTCGGTGCGCATGTGATCCGTGATGGACCAGCCGACGATTTTCTTGGAGTAGCAGTCGATGACGGTGGCGAGGTAGACGAACCGTTGCCAGGGTGTGGATGTAGCTGATGTAGTGATCCAACCGTCAGCTAGCTTCCGATCTCACACCAGCATCAGGATAAGTCCCGAGGAAACCCGGGCTTAGTTGCGGATCTTGCAGCTAAGCCCGGGCGTCCGTATCGCCAATTGGATCGGTCTTCGCCAAACAACGTCTGGTCCCATTTCGCCAACTAGTATTCAAATCGCCAACTAGCCTCCGACCTCACAGCGACGCGACTGTGAGATGTAGATCAATTTGGAAGAGCATTTAACAAGGAATCGCCGGGATCGCGCGGAGGCACGTGCCTGCGAACCGGGTCATCGCGGCCAGTCTAATTGGAAGTTTGTGGCGCCGGTTCCGTAGTTTTGCCCAATCTCGCAGGTACAGTTCCGACGCTAGAGACAGGCTGCCCATGGTGTACAGATCTTCGTAACCACTTCCTCGCGGGCAACGCTCTGTGTTGGCTCTACGGCAAGCCCTGAAGACGGCAGTCTTACCCGGGAACGATGCACCAGACAGGGGCGCCGGGGGGTTGGGCCGGCAGATTCTGTGTCACATTAGTCCAACTATCGCTCAGCCCGGGGGCATTATCGACTCAGCGAAGCGCGGACGATGACTCTCGGGCGGAATGCCCGTCAACGGGGAAACAGGCGTAGTCGAAGGGCATCCCTCTGCGCCGGCGACGCGTGGTCCTGTCCCAAGACTTTTGGCTGCGGGCCGCGTCATATAGCCGTGGTTGCGTCGAAATCGCCGGGGTGCGCCTCAGAATGTCGGTATGAAACGGCTTCTGGGAGTAGCCCTGTCAGTGATCGCGCTCAGCTGCATCGTGGCTGTCGTGCTGGTGCTGACGGGGGTGTGGTCGCCGCCCTGGAGCGCAGCCGCGAAGGAAGATGCCCCGAGGCAGGACCCCGGGGCCGTCGCCGTCAGCCAGGGCCACGACGTGACACTGCCCAGCAGTGATGGATCGCCCGAGGTTCGGATCCCGGCTGCCGCGTTCGCCGGCGACGGGCGGCTGGAGGTCAAACCGGTCGAACTTCCGGAGCAGCGGCACGGCTGGTCGATAGGGCTCACTGGCGCCCGGCTGACAGGGCAGGCCACCCTGGTGTTCAAGAACGCTGTCATCGACGGCACCCCTCCCCCTCTGGTGGGGTTCAATGAGCGGCCCGGCGACCCGATCCAGTATGTCCTCGACACGGAAGTCTCCGGACATGACCTGGTGGTGCACACCACCCACTTCTCGAACTGGGTGACCGACGGTTGGAACTGGGTGACGGACTGGGCCCGCGGCCAGCTGGACCGCATCTACAAGGACACCGGCGCCGGGAGTCAGCCCCAGTGCGACCGGGAAGCTGAGGCACGCGCGGGGAACGTCTCTGTCAGCAGCGACAGCGGCGGCCGGGTCCAGTGGTGCCTGGGCAAGGCACCGGACGGATCCACTGTCCTGAAGGTCAACAACTCCCGCGGGTACGCCGTGGCTGCAGAACGGACCCCGGGCCTGACCATAGGCACCCGCAGCCTGGACTTCGGCCAGATGGTTCCGCGGCTGGCCCGATACATCACGGCGCCCTCGAAGCCGGGCAACACCATCGACATCATCGGCCCCGGAGAGACCGTCGAATACAAGGTGGACCCGGCCAGCGGGCCGAAGGGTGTCCGCCTCGAGCCCTCTCCTCCGGCGTACCTCGCCACTGCCCTGTGGTTCGGGATCCAAACAACGACCATGGTGTACACCAAGGTTCTCGGGAAGATCTCCATGGAGACCGTCTCAACGGCCGTCGATGCCGCGGACTGCATTGCCGGGTTTCAGGGCATGGCCACGGCCGATGTGAGCGATGCCAGGACAGCGGCGAACTACCTGAACGGCGCCATGGGGACCGTCATGTCGTGCATGGGCAAGGTGTTCATGAGCCTTGCGAAAGGTAAGCTGCTCGACGTCGTCGCCGTGACAATCGCATCGGTCTTCACCTGGGTGTGGTCCGGCATCCAGACCGCTGCCAACGGGCTTGCCGCAGCAGCAGATACGGCACTCAATCTCAACGGCTACACCATCGTCGTTACCTACCCTGCCGCCCCCGCTGCCAAGCCCTCACCCATTCCCGGATTCCCCGCCACACTCAGCGGTAAATGGTGCACCCGCGCCGGGCCGCCGGACTGCTTCAGCGATGCGGAAACCAAGGCTAAGTACCCGGACGTACGGGTGAGCGATCAGCACCCGGCCGACGGGGCTACCGGGGCTGCCGGGGCTGCCGGGGCCACGGACTTCCACCTGTGCTTCCAGATGGACCTTGGCGACACCTGCAGCATGGCCTCAAGCATGTTCCTGCGCTACTACCCGGCCGGGGTCGAGTGGCATTGCGCCAAAGAGGCGGCTGCCGGCATCTACCACTTCCCTGCCTGCGATCCCGACTACACATCCGCCCACGATGTCTCCCAGCCCCGGCTCGTCCGTCTTCCGAACCACCAGCAGAATGACAACTACTTCGACACACCACCGATGTACCGGGTCAAATAGCCGGGCCCGGGATGAAGCCGGGCAGTCCCCGCCGCCGGTTCTAGTACGTCCGCCGCTTCTGGGGTGCATGGTCGGCAAAGCGGCCGCGCTGGCCATCATGGAGGATCCGATGTGGGAACGACACGTCAGCGACTTCCTGACCCTTGCCAGCGTCCTGCGCGCATCCGATCTTCGCGGGGTCGTCTATGGAAAGGCCGACAGGGAGCATCTGGGCAACATGCTTGGCCGGCTGGCCTCGGAACCGCATCTCATCGGGTTCGTCCCTGAAGGCGGCCCCGGGGTCGAACGGCTGCGTATATCGCTGCGGCCCTGACAGCTCAGTTCCGAAGGCTTGCGCCGGCGTGCAGGTTTACCCACTCGTCCAGCGATTCAGGGTAGGCCAATGTCGTCCCCATTCCCGTCCGACGGGTCATTGTCCACGGGTACGAATCGTCGCCGGAGGCAAACTGGTTTCTCTGGCTCAGCAAAGTTGCCCCAACCGCCGGTCGGCTGGGTACACGCTTTTTCGAACGTGTCCCATCGGTAATCAACTAGATCAGCACGCGGTCAGCGGTCCTGTACCTTCATCCGAACTAGGTGATTGAGCTGGACTCTAGACGGCCAGCCCGCCAATAGTGAGCATGTTCCCGCAGAGACGCGAGTCAGGCCCTCCGCGCGGGCATGGCGTACTGTTCGGAGTGTGAGGCCTGAAGCCCGCCACTGGCCGGCCGTCGAAGTCGACGTCTGGGACCGGATCCGCTCCGAATTCGGTCTGTCGACCCAGGAAGAGTTCGAAACGCATGTCGAGACGCTCTACAACGACGCCGCGCCGTTCATGAAGCGGGCGGTGCGGGTTTTCGTCGGTGATGAAACACTCTGCCCGGCTTCCAGGTCGATGACAAGGGCCTGAACCCTACAGTGCTCGCCCTGTTTGAGCAGGCGCTGGAGCTGCAGGTCCCGCATAACGTTTTTGCGGCTTGGATGGTCACTCCCCTGCGCGCGGGCACCCAGCGACCGGTCGACGGCCTAGAACACCCCACCATCCTCGCCGGCGCCCTGGACGATTTCGCACGTGGCAGGCCCTGGGTGCCGCCTTGGGCGTCCGCGGGGCCCGAGCGGCGCCGCCCGGCCGCCGGACCGGACCAATGGGGCACCTAAGTACCGGACCGCGAC
Source organism: Arthrobacter sp. TE12232 (assembly GCF_054062615.1). NCBI lineage: Bacteria > Bacillati > Actinomycetota > Actinomycetes > Micrococcales > Micrococcaceae > Arthrobacter > Arthrobacter sp. TE12232. The sequence goes on along the minus strand of NZ_JBSSFK010000001.1, from coordinate 4,392,772 downwards.
TAGCCAGGGCCTTTTCGCGGCCCGTAGCGGCCCTACCCACCCGATCCCCTCGGCACCCGGCCCGGTGAGCGTTCCGGAGCCGCTGGGCGCCAACAGGACAGCCGGGGGCTTTCGTCCCTCCCGTCCGGGTCCGCGGCTCGGAAGGCCGACTGAGATGTCAGCGGACCGGCACCTCCGCTAACCGGCCGTGCTGCAAGTATCCCGGACACGTCGCTCAGCGAGCTGGTACTCGTCCAGCAGGCGCATGGCCTCCGCCTGGTCTCTGTCCCTGACCGCGGCCTGGAGGTAGTTGGCGACAAGCGTCAAGTCGCTCTTCAGCGAGTCCGGGGCATTGGAGGCCAGATCGGTGAACTGACCAGTGACTTTGTTCCGGTCCATGGTCAAGGCAGCGCCGGGAACTGAGAAGACAACCGACAGGTCCTGGTATTGCTTGCATACGTCCTTGGCGCTCATCGGTGCCGAACAACCGGTCAGCGCCAGCACTCCTGCGGCCGCCGCGACGGGGGCCAGTACGCATGTTTTCAAAGTTCTCCCCCCAGAATCACGACGCGACTGCGTACCGCCCAGCGTACTGCCAGATTGGAGACCCGCTGCTGGCGCTCGGCAACTGCTGGGCTGCCGCCAACGAAGACATCGACGAGGCCGGTGCGTCCGCGTTCGGCGCCTAGTGGGTCGGGCCGATCACCGCAGCGGCGCTGTGTGTCCGGTCCAGGTGCCGCCGTCCCAATACTCCTGGACATCGCCACGCGGGTAACAGCCGGCGGCGGAGCGGGAATCGACACCGGCTGCCGGGAGGCATCGTCCTTGCCAACTTCGGCCCGTCTCATTCACGTGAAGCATGCCTCGCATTGGAGGGCATCCCCGCCTGGAGGAACAGCAGCAACTTGCCTGGAAGTTCCTACCGGCATGATCGCCGGGCGCGAGACCCGGTCCGCTGGCCGTGGCGGGAGAATGGCCGTCAGGAAAACAAGTAATCAGCACGCTGGCCTCGCGACCTCTTTCTCCCTACTCTTGAGGCAGCCAAACCCCCGCGGGCGCACTTGATCCCGCATCCGGGGTAAGACGCAGACGCGGTCGGGATTAAGAAGGAAATATGCGCCCAGCCCGAAAAGGAATCGTCTTTGAGCGCCTCGCCTTCACTGCGCCCGACCTAGCCGGCGCAGTGAAGGCAGCGATACTCATAACGCCGACGGGTGGCGCGCGGGCAACGCCGGTTCCGCACCCGTCGGCACGTGCGGCCCCACATAGGGTCCGCGCGCCCCCGGCGTTCGTTGTTACAGACCGCAGTAAGCGCCTGTAACAACAAGGCGCCTCAAGCTGATTCGAAGCGAGAAGGTGGGGGTAGTCAAGGCCACTGCCGGTGACCTCCCCCCTGTCGAACCCGGGGTGGCAAGCTCCCTGGATAACACGGAGCTGGTCGCCTTACGTGAACAGCTTGACTCCCTCAAACTGAGGTAGCCATCCCGCCTATGCGGTGCGGATCTGGGAGATAGAAGAGCAAATGAAAGTCACCAAGAAAACTGTTTTCCTGACAGTCGGCGGACTAATGGTCTTGATCGGCTTCATCCAATTGCGAACACCGCACTATGTAAAGGATGAGGGCGGGATGTTCGTGCTGCTTCTTGCCGGCGCGGTTATTGCGCTTTTTGGCGCCAAACGCGGGCCGGCCGGAGCGATTCGGGATGAATTCGACGGCTGGGGCAAGAGCCTTCCTGAACAAATCGGTAGTGTCGAATTCCATGGGACCACATTTGTAGATGGCGATGGCATGATTGCTGCCGCCAGAAAGACCGCTGCAACGCTAAGCGAGGCGTCCAGCAACTTCCGGGTCGAGGACGTCCATACCGATGGCTTGCGCATGAGCATCCGGGGGCCCGGCGGCATCGTCACACAAATGTCATTCGCCATTTCATGGAGGACGGACAACGACGGTAGTTCGAGGATTGACATTTCCGTGGGCCAGTACCTAACGAAACAAAGCACCATCTATGGGTTCATCCCGACAGGGCGGAAGCGGGTCATTGCGCTACCTGCAATGCGGCGCTTCCGGGATAGCTACGTCCGCGAACTGGGGGCATCCCAGACTACTCCGGGGTCTCCAGCTATAGCCGGAAGCCAAACGGCATGGGATCTGCTTCAGGAAAAGGAGGGGGGCGCCCAGTGCGATGACTCGATCGGGTTCCCGCCTAGTCCGGAGCACGTTCCTTCGGCGCACGAGGCATCCGCAGAGGCGACCTCACAGGAGTCCTTTGAGCCATCACTACCTGCTCCCGAACGCTACGAATCGGGTGAACCAACCCTCGACTCCCACAAGGTTGAGGACTATTTCGCTCACACGTCGGGGCAGAAACCGCCTCGAAGCCGGGAGCCAAAACCGGCCTTCAACTTCTCCACGATGAGCCGGAGGACTATCGGCATCACCGCCGGAACCAGCGCCTTTGCTGTTCTCATCCTCGGCATCTTTCTGGGTGCCAACTCGGGGAGACTCTCGGCGCAGGACTCGGTCCCGGCTGCCACCCCAGTTTCCCAGCCGACGGTTACATCCACCGACCAGGCGTCTCTCGAGCCCCCAGCTCCGGCAACAGTAGTCGCTGCACCGCCCTCGGCTCAGCCTGCACCGCCGTCCCCTACTCAGCCTGGGGATCTGGGGCTTACGTCGCCCTTGCGGCCTGTCGATTGCACAGGAAAATTCGCTGTCTTTTACCACTCGTCGATAACACCATCGGCCTATTCACAGGACGTACAAGCCAATCTGGCAAGCCATCCCGGGTCCAAATACCTGCTAACCCTCGGCAGTTGCTCGTCCCTCTACCAGATGTCGAACAAGGGCACGATGATCTACGCCGTCTACGGGGGACCGTTCGATACTTTGGCGCAGGCATGCGTGGCCGCTTCACGGTTTCCCGACGAGGCTTATGTCAAAGTGCTGGACAATTCGACGCCGCCTGACCAAGCTGTGCGGTCCTGCTCATGAGGATCAAGAGTCGTCGATTCTGCGTTGAAGGGGCGCCCTCGAAAGCGTGCGTGGCGGCTTCCCGGTTCCCGGATGAGTCGTACGTGAAGATCATGGACGGCGCCACAGCGCCTGACCAGGCCATGCCTCCCCTGCCAATGAAAAGAAGTAGCGAGCATCAGCGACCGCGGAGCCATGGCTGCTCCCGTCTCTGGATAAATATGACCTGCCTAGCCGTGGCGTGCAGTACGGGGACGCTGGCCGCCTGTACCGGCACCCCTGCAAAACTTAACGCTGAAATCTCCGGGACAGCTTCCGTACAACCCGCTCCTAGCCCTGAAACCCCTTCTGCTCAGGCAAAAGCAAGCGTCAGCTTTCCTGGGGCATCGGGAGTGGAAGCGAGCGTGACGAACCATCCGGAAACACCGGAGATGAAAGATGCGCTCCCGGCCCAATCGTCCCTAGGTCAAGTGGTTGACCTAGACATGAAGACCGGTGCGTTCCCCTCATCGGGCGCGGATCTAACCTTCACCTTGAACGATCCACTGCCGGCAGACAAAGTTGCATTCATCGCCAACTGGGACGCCGGCAGCCAAACCTGGATTCCTTTAGCCAGCGAGACGTCCCCGGATGGAAGGTCAGTCAGGGCGAGATTAAGTCACTTCTCAACCTACGGCTTGTCGTTCTGGAGTAATCTCACGGGGAAGCTTTTGGGCGTCCGTACCAATCCTCCGAACTGCCCCGCACCTCCGGCGCCCCCGAGCTGGGACGACAACTCTGCACCGCAGTACTTCGACGACATCAACGGACCCATCCTCTGGTGTGCCGGCGCAGATCCTGCTAACCCGGACGACCTCGAGATCAAGCTCAAGCTGAACAGAGGGGCGGCAGCGGCCATCACGACTGCCATCAAACCAGTGTGGACGCACAGTGACCTGTGGCAGGATGACACCCCAGAAACCTGGACCCAGATGGTTTTGGCTGTCGGCCTCCAAACAGGCGGACCCAACCCCTTGGTTGACACAGCCGACAGCTACTTCATCCAGCCCACGGGCGAGTACACGTTTCGCTTTGCCAAAGCCGACGTCCTCAACTTTTGGCATGCGGACCGGACAAAGCCGCTGATACAAGTCGACGCCACGATCCCGTACGTTGTCGCAGGTTTGCTTTACGCACAAGCCTCGGACCTCTCAGCCATTCCGGCCCTGCCCTTGGTCACAACCCTGATGGCGCTGAACCAGTGCTCATCAGAGATTCTTAGCACAGGAGTCGACCTCCACTTATCCGCTTCGTCCCAAAAGGCCCTGGCTTCAAAAATCCCCGGACTAATGGCCACGCTTGCAACATGCATGGCTAGTCAGATGGATTCTATCGTTGAATCCGTGGCGAAGTACTGGGCCAAAAACAAGCCGGCGTCGTCTTTACCATTGCTAGAAAAGAGCGCCCGCTTTGCGGGGAAGGGCCTCATGGCAGCGGCGCGTCTCTATGCGTTGCTGCAGGCTCTGGCCCCCGTCGCAGACGCGCTGACAGACTTGCTGCTCGACCCGATCGCACGGCAGTTCATCTTCCAGCCCAGCGACCAAGCGCTCAAGGATTTTTTGAGGCCAAAACCAACTGCGACGGGAGCACACCCGGAAAACGTCGAAGGAAACCAGATCATACTCTCATTGGTAGCCCCAACAGGGCAGGTGGTTGTTCCGTCTGTAATCACCAAGGGCCAGATAGTCGGGGTTACGGCGACAGGTCAAATTTCGTACGGGTACGAGGGAACCTCAGGATGCGCGGGCAATGCCATTACTGATCCAGACGGAAACCGTAGCGTGAGTGGACACGCTTGCACTCCGAAACTAGACCAGTCAGCACCGTTACCGACAGCACCAATCGGGGCTCTAATCGCGAGAGTCGGCACGAGCGGACCGTGGAACCTGATCGGGTCCAAGGGATCGATAACGGCGGCGGCATCTGGAAACCTGTACCTTGCGTATAACGATTCGTACCTCCCAGATGACTCCGGCAGCTACACGCTGCAGCTCCGTTTGCTTCGATGACGGAGACACACAGTCACGAAGTTCTCAAGCGCCTGCAACCCGAGAAGTAAGAATGGCAGCAAAGCCACGACGGCACAGAACGCTCAGGGTCGAGGAAATCGACACCTCTAGACGACCGGAAGCGCTGCACGGGACCTTGGCAGACCCGAGACGCCCCCCAAAAAAAATACGCTCTCCGGGGAAGTCCTGCCGGTCCGTCCCTCCGCATGGTGCGCATCACGACTGACACAGGCAGTCTGAATCAGACAGTGCGGCGTGGGACGTTCGTCCGCCGGGTCCAGACTGTGCGGCCGGACCTTATTCCATCGCAAGGAATGGATCTGACATCTCCAGTCCACGGTACATCGCTTGGATACTTCTGGTTCAGACTGCAACTGCAACAAGCCGGTGGCCAAGTCGAACGAGTGCACGCTTTTTGGTACGCGCCCCATCGAGGGTCTTCTAGCTCCGCACGCAGAAGGGCTTGGGCACCTTCGCCGAGGCCGCGCACCCGTCGCGCCGATACAGGCCGATTCACTTCGGCAACCACACCGAAGCGTCCTTGGCACTGCCCGTACGCTAAGCAATCATTACCGAGCCCGCCCCGGACCTGCAGGTGGCCCGACGGTACGAGGCCGCCTCCTGGGTTCTGGAAGATTACGCCGACCTCGAAATCATGGACCACCCCCTCTGCACGGAAGACCACTGTCACCCTCGGCCAGCTCGGTGACCCGCGCCTGGCGCTGGGCAACTGCTGGGCAGCGACCAACGAGGTAATCGAAGAGAACGGTCCATCCGCTTTTGGCGCCGAATGGGTGGATGAGGTCACGATCGCCCGCAGTATCGGTGGCCGGCACGTCGCCATCTTGGTCGCCGACGCCGACGGATGGTGCGTCGTGGACTGCACGGCCCACTCGGTCAGGATCGACCCACAGGCGAAAAGTGGCCTTACGGGCTTCCCGCATCGCCTTCCTGCATCATGAGGTGAGAGCGAAACGAATGAGAGGGTACCGACATGCAATACTTCATCAACGAACCCATGCCACGCATCGCCCGCCACGACGAGGCCAGCGGCGTGACCGAGGTCTACAACTCCGCCAAGAAGGCGTGGGTGGTGTCCGACACCGTCTACGGCGACATCCTGATGAGCGGCGAATGGGACTTGTCGACCAAGGCCGAGGCCGACGACGCCGTCACCCGCAGGGACGCCAACACATGATGTCCCGGAACCTTACATGGGGTGAGCTGCGCGCCATCCACGTGGAGGCCGCCCAGACCGGCGACGTCCGCTCCGATGGCCTGCTCGCCGACACGGAGTTCGCCAAACTGGCGGGCCCCGATGACGAGCTGGTCTACCCGCCCGAGGAGAACAAGTAATGCTCACCCCAGAAGTGTCCCGGGCCGGGGCGGTCGCCGTGAACGCGACCGAAGACTACACCGAGAGTGAGAAACTGCGCGATGTCCTCATCGCGCTCGATGGGAAGCCGGAAACGATCGGCCGCGACCAGCTCGCCCCACGGCTCCGAGCGACCCTCGGGCTGTCGAGCCCATATCTTCACGCGCAACCGCAATCACCAACACCACCATTGAACCAGACTGAGACTATGGCAAAACCACCTAACGCAATACCGATCGCCCTGGCAAGACCGGGCGGAGACACTATGGCTGAAGTGGTGGCCGGAATCGTATCTCTGGCCGATTCCATCATCGGCACCTCGGCTACGGACGAGGACATAAGTGACGCCTTGCGCGACTACGGCGAACCGGACACATCCGAGAATGTCGCTGCCGTCCGTTCCGCTTTGAGCAGGAACGACTGACACCGCCTTCTTTAGCGCCGGCCTGGTGAGCTGGCTGATCAAAAGAGCGTTGTGTCTCGGAGTGCCAGTTGGCGCCCCCGACGGAATTCAGTGTCCGACAAACGGCCCGACTTCAGTGACTCAGACTGCGAAGAGCAAGACAAACGGGATCGGGTGGGTAATGACGTCCCCGACGCCCAGCTCTCTAGCCGGGATCGAGGCGCTGACCACGACGTCGCCCGGTTATGGTCCGAATTGGTTCCAATCAACGGGGCACCATTGTTCGGGTTCGCCACGGGTGGGCCAGAGTGCTTCCGGCAAGGGGCCGGGCAAGTAGAGTCTGTGCGACTCTACGGGGACCCGGACCGGTCGTCATTACGCCGGGTCGCGGGGCAGTCGCCAGTCGAAGTCACGGGGGCGCAAGTCCTGGTCGTCCGGGCTAAAGGGAAGAACGCTGAACTTGCCCGACCCGCGATCCACGACGCCGTCCACCAGCTTCATGTCAGACCAGACCCCCATGACGCATGCACCGGGGTGCTGCCGCGCGTGATTGACCTCGTTGCGGGTGACGATGACGGAATCCCCTCGGCTCTGGGTGCCTTTGGCTTCGAGGTAGATCCGCTCCGTTCCCTTGTCGGCCACAGCGTCGTAAGGGCGGTTCTGCCGGGTATCGGTGACAGCCCAGGAGCGGTCCCGGAAGTAGCTCATCAAGCGATCCTGGGCAGCATCCTCTATCGCTTTGCGGACCTCAGCGTCCATCTGCAGCCCTTGGCCCGCGGCGCCGGGTCGATCCTCAGTTTCAGTATCCAGCACCACCGATGAATCTGCCTCTATGGGCTCGGCAACGTCAAGGGCCGGGTCATACTGAATGGCGTTCCTGCTCGAGTACACGACCTGCGTTCGCATCAGGGCTTCCCGAACTGGGTGCCCCGCTGGCAGGACGCGGCCGAACAGAGCCTTCTTCGGTGGTGTCGTGCCGGGAAGGATCTCGTATGCCGGTTCCTCAAGTTCCGCGACCAGGACGACCCGGCCCTGATAGTTGAGCGCTGCCCAGCGCTCCGCGGCAATTCTCTCTGCCAATAGTCTCCAGTCCCCGCGGTTGTTCTCCCAGAGTTCGGCTGCTGTCGCCCCGGGGTCGTAGCCGTACCACGAGCGTCCAAGCGGATCATCCGTGTCTGCAGTCTTTCGGTCGCTGAGTTTGATGTGGATAACCATAAATCGAGTATCACCGAACGGAGCCCGGGAACTGTGCACGGCGGCGTCATGGTCGGACACAGCAGCCCGGACATCCCGACCCGCCTTGGTAGAGTCAGGGCCGCGGCAGGCGCCGCCAGGACGATAGGGGGTCGATGGGTTTCGTGACCTGGTTGCGGCAGCGAGGGAAGCGCAAACCTGGATGGCCAGCGATGGCACTCCAGCAGCAACCGACGGAACGGCGCGTCATCTTCCTTTCGATTGGCTACAGTGCCTGCGTGGAGGTCGCGGGTACGACTAGCTTTGCCAAGGATGCCGTTGAAGACCTTGCTGCCCGGGAGGGCCTTGGTGAGCGCGGCTATTACCAGGGAAGTGCCCAACTTCAACGCGAGCCGGAGAACCCGGTCAACCCGCACGCCGTTTCTGTCATCGTGAATGGCGAGAGGGTCGGCTGCCTCCCCTCCTACGCTTCTGAGGACGTGCACCTGCCGGTGGGTGTCAGCCAGCCAGTGCCCTACCAGCTCCACATCCTGCGGGAGCAGAAACTCCGAGCCAAGGCGTACGTGTGGCTTGGTGACAGGGAGCCCGAATGGTCCTACTCCAAGGAGAATCCGCCGGCGCTGACCTCCAGGGAACGGATCGACAGCGCCCACACCGGCCGGTCTGAGATGGTCCGGGAAGCGCTGGAGGGCGGTGGCGCGCGGGCGGCGCCGTTCCGGCGGGGCATGGTCGAAGGTGTCCACTACCTGGAGCTCGTTGAGCCAATCAAGCAGTTGAAACGTGAAGGCCGGCTCGAAGAGGCTCTGGTCCTTTGCTACAAGGCCATCGAGGGTGCCGAAGGCGATGCCGGCGACGGCATTCCGGCGCCCTGGTACACCGAGCAGGCAGCCATCGTCCACCAGAAGCTCCACCAGCGGGACGAGGAGACCGCGGTGTTGAAGAGGTGGCTGACACGGTCGCCGAAGACCCTCCGGGAAGAAGTGGTATCGCCGAACGCCTGGCCAAGCTTGAAACAAAGTAATGCCCGCCGGGGTGCAAGGACCTGCCGGCCGACAGCCGAGGGCCTGGAGTGAGGCCACCAGGGCGCACATGGGCCAGCAACGGCTGTCGGTTCAGTCAAGGCCGAAGAGCCCTCCGACGCCTCTCAGGATCTGGCTGAGCTTGGCCACCACTGGCTGGCGGACACGGTTTCCTGACCGCATTAGAGAACCACCCGATGTGTGGGGAGACCGGCATGGAGCTCTCCGACGGCAATGCGGGGCTAGGATTCATCGAGGCACCAACAACCGACGATGAAAGCAGGACCGTGACGACTACTCTCCCGGGCACATGGCGGGAACCGCACCGCAACGTCGAGATTCCTTTCCCACAGGCCATCGACGAATGGGCGGATGCTGCAGTTCTGGCCCTGGAAGAAGTGGCCACCACGTACGGCGCCCACATCACCTACAAGGAACTGGCCACCCGGCTCTTTGACGCAACCGGAATCCATACCCGCATGCTGGTCCAGAACATGAGCGCACGGCTGCTAAACCGGGTGATCCACCTGTGCCTGGAACAGAACCGGCCGGCCTTGTCATCGCTGGTCGTCACGGCAACAGACGGGACCGTGGGCGCCGGCTTCGACGAGGTGCTGCGCGCCTCCGGCAAGGAAATCCCGGCTACCAGCCTGGACCGCGAACGGGCCGCGGCCGTGGAACGCCTAGCGTGCTACCGGGCCTACGGCGACGTGCCGGCGGACGCCGAGCCGATGCTGACCCCCAAATACGAGGCGCAGGTGAATCCGGTGGTGAAAGCCACGCCGCAGCCGAAGCCGGTTTGCCCGGTGCATGGGATCCAGTTGCCTGCCACTGGTGTCTGCGACGACTGCATCTAAGGAGAATCTAGGCAACTTCCTGTCCATGCATGTACGACGCGTGGTTGCGGGGGTGTAAACCGTGTTGCCCGAGGGAATCCGCTCACCGCACGACCAAGAAGCCGAAGCAAGTACCGACGATCAACGCGGACGGCCACGAGTAGTGGAATATGACAGTGAAGTGGTCGAGCATCCGGACCTTCGCTCCACTCCTAAGGCAGTGAGCGATCGCGGAGCAGGGCATCAAGGACGGCGTGCCGTTCGCGGCCATCGTGAACGGCAAATGCGTCGAGTGCACGGTGTACATTCCACGGTCCGTGGCCTGTGACGGTGTGGCGCTGCAGCCCGCCGACGGCTGACCCGCCAATGTCTACGCATGTTTCACGGCAGAGGCATGCACCGGACCGGTCCTGCCGATAGCAGTCCCGTTTTGCACACCGAATACCAGGCCCGCCCCACCGCCGCACCTCCGAACAATGGAGAAACCATTGATCGCCCTCGCAGTGAATGGGCCAACACGTCCGCCAAGAGCCGCCTCGTCCGCGGGATCATCGTGGGCGTCGCCCTGCTCGTTCTGGCGCTGTCCCTGACCGGTGTCATCGACATCGCGCCCGTCCAGACCGGCGTCACGTCCATCAAAAAGGGCTAATCAGCCGCCTCAGGTAAGGCCCCGCCGGAGCAATCCGGCGGGGCCTTACCGTGTCCCGACGGCCCTGCACCTAAGATCAAGTCATGGGGGATGTCTGGAGGCTGCGTATCGGATGGCTGATTGCCGCCGTCCTCGCGGTCATGGTTGTTGCCGCCGGAGTGTTTGTTCTGCCCGGGCTTTGGCCGGACAGGGCGACAGAGTACCGACCCGCGCCATCCGCCACAGCCGCGGCCCCGCCGTCCACGGCGGATCCGGCCCCCGCCGCGGCATCCATCTCCACGGCAGCCGCCGCCCCGCCGGTCAGTACACCAACGTCTTCGGCTGATGCTCCGTCCTTTGCGGCAGTCCCCGTTCAGCTGCCGCCTGTGGTGCAGGCCCCGGCCTCAGCGGCTTATAGCCCGCCCGCGAAGGCCCCTGTCCGAAGCGCGCCGCCGCAGCCAACCCCGGCGCCCGCGGCCCCGGAGTGCCCGGCCGCCGGCCGGGTGCTGATGCGGCTTAACTCGGTGGCCGTTGGCCCCAGCCCGTTCGGAATCATGGGAACGGCAGGTCTTAACTTCAGCGGCGTCTTCGAAAACACCGGGGACGTTCCGGTCTACATCCAGAGGGCCCAGCTGTTCGTCTACACGGGGGTGAGACCCCAGCAGGACCCCGCGGCAGACGTCACCTTTTTCAACGGCGGCATGCTCCCGGCCCACGGCACGCTGGCGTTCAAGCTGTACCCGGTCATGGACGAGGGCGGCGGCGCGGCCAACGGGCTGCAATGGCACGTGGCCGCCGACAACTACGGTGACGTCCAGTACTCCCTCGCCGACTCGGCCGACGGAGCGGACTGCGGGCCGGTGCCCGAGGGCAGGGCCCTGACCTGGTGAGGCCGGCCTCCGGCCCGCAGTTAGTGCCACAGCGATCCGCGGCTAAGCGGGGGGCTCCTTCCCCCTTGCCCAGGCGGCCTTTGGCGTCCCGGTTGCGGAGGCAGAGACCTACGCCCAATTAAGAGGAGGTTCCGGATTCTATGCGACAGTCGGAGGAAACAGGTTAGGCAGAGTACCGGTGCGGAGGCCGGCCGCTCGAGAGCAGGGCCCGTGTCCTGCAGCGTATCCTGCCGCGGCCGCTGAGCGGCGTAATCTACGGTGAGATCGGCTTGTTAGAGAACATGGTAGCCAGGGCCGCCGCGAGGTGATCAACATATAGTGTTGCATCGGGAAACTCGGTAAACATCCAAGAGTTTCCGGTGAACCAACCCGGTTTTTCGCTGCTGACACAGAACGCGAAACCGTCTTTCGGCGGAGAGTGGAAGCTTATGTACGGATCTCCGTTAGTTTTCTTTTGACCCGGCCCCATGACATACAAGCGCTGGCCCTGAAGTAGCCGTCCATCCGCGGTCACCATCATGCCGCCGCGTTTCTGCGGCAGAACCCAGCCCAACTCTCTTTGGCTGAAGCTTGCGGCACGGCGGTGTCCGATCCAACCCGTCGCCCCCAGGTCCTTGTAGTCCCCAACAGGGATGGGAGCGACGCCGTGGCGACGCATACGGTCGCGAAAGTCTTCCAGAAGAGCAGCAGACCGTTCGCCCGCCGCAGTAGCGACCCGTTCAGCATCCTGAAGTCGCTGAAGCGCCTGATCGAGTTCATTCACGCGAATCATCAAATCCTGTAGCAGCCCGGGAGTCAACTAACGTCGGAGGGGTCTCGCTGTCGAACGAATGAGATTGTTCAACTTCACCCGACAGCACGAGCGAACTGTGAGATAGCACGCCACATAGCAGTGGCATGGCCGCTACCGGCTGCAGCTGCCTTATTTCTCGCCGAGCTTCCGCCGCGATTCCTCGTGGGCGCTGAGTGCGCCGAAGGCAGCCCGCCGGCCCCGCTCAAGCTCCGCATCGCCTGCCGGCCCGGCAGAGGGAACACCGTTCACGCCCTGCAGCGTCCTCAGCTCCTCTTCCTGCTTGCGCATGGCTGCGGCCTGCTGCTCGATCAACTGCTGCTGCTGCCTGATGATGGCCTCGGTCTGCTGTTCAATCAGCTGGTTCTGGCGCTCGACTAGGACGTTCTGCTGCCGTGAGGCGCCCGCTGCCTGCCGGGTTGCCTTGGCAGTCTGCCGGATGTCCCGTTCCACCTTCTCCACTCTGGATCTGTACCCGATCAACCCGCCGGTCAGGCCGATGCTGAATGTCTTGCGGATAAGCCCCATGGTGGTCCCCTCAGTGTCCTAGTGGACAAATCCTACATGCAGAGTCACGCTGGCCAGCGGAGAACCCAGCGACCGCTACCAGGAGCAGGGAGCCAGCGCCAATCCCGAAAGGGGCTGCGACCTAAGAAGTACCCGCCTTTACAAACGTGCCGCATCAGTACCGAAGATGGTCAGTACCTTGGAACCCTTTCCTGAAGTTCCTCAATCCGTCAGATCCCGAACCATCCCTCGAACGTAGCGCGGCCGGTCATGGAGAACCAGGCGTCTGCCGGTGAGAGACGGCTCGATGGCTTCTCGTTGCCGGATGCTGTGCCATACAGATTGGGCGTTGACATTGAAGGGAGAACAGCAGCCACTCATCGTCAGATCTGGCCGGCGACCACGGGCCCTGAAAGTCTGTGGCGGGATCCTCAGCCGACGGGCTCATCATCCTCGGACGAGAGCTTCTCCAGGTGCTTCGCCGCCTGCTCGTACACCCGCTCGATGCACAGCGGCCAGGGAGCGGCACGGGCACCGATGCTCAATCTCCGCCGCCTTGACGGATGAACATGGAAAGCCCCGTAGGAGGGGCTTTCGACTGGTTGCTGGTTGCAATGACTCGCCTAATTCAGTGTCGATTCGCCTCATCCCCGGGCGCTCAAGCACCCATACCAGCCTCGTGTGTCAAAAATATTAGTGACGTTCCCGGCTGACCGTCCAGAGGCTGGCCAGAAGTTCCGGAGGCCCTGCAGACATCAGCGCCGCCACTCCCCAAGCACGTCGAACAATTCCTCCCGTTGCGGGTCCAGCTCCCCTGCTTCGAACCTGAGCCGCTGCTTGTAGAACCAGCGCTGCAGGCCCCTTTCGGGAGTACTGCAGCGTTGCTTTGGAAGGTGGCCTTGCTCGGCGACAAACCGGAAGACGGCCGCGTAGCGTTTATCCCAGGCACGCTCCCCGCCCTACCCGTGGTGACTCATAGTGTGTGGCCAGTCATGGAGCATCAGTCGCCGGTCAAACACAGACGGGTTGACCGCTTCACGCTGCATAATGCTGTACCGGACAGTCTCGGCGTTGGCCCGGCAGTCGGGCGATCTGCGCGAACGTCAGGCCGCGGAGGTAGAACAGCAGCCACTCATCCTCAGGCCTGGCCGGTGGCCAGGGATTTTGAAGGCCTGCATCGGAACCCTCAGCCGAACGGCTCATAATCCTCGACCGGAAGCTTTTCCAAGTTATTCGCCGCCAGCTCGTACATGCGCTTGATGTGTTCCTCAAGCTTCGAGCGTTCCACCTGCCACTGGCCGCGGCCGCCGACCTGGATTGCGGGGAGGTCACCGGAGCGCCCCAAGGCGTATGCCTGGGAGCTGGAAATGCTCAGTTCATCGCAAACGTTGTCAAGCTTGAGGAACCGTGGTGCAGGCGTCGCAAAAGGTTCAAGGACTTCGCCGCATGGCGTTATTGTGCGAAAGGCCCAGCCATAGCCTTCTTCGGTGATTGGCACGTCGCCGAAGGGCAATTTCTAGCCTTCGAGCAGCTTCGCCTTGGCGCTCGTGAACTCGTCGTCGGTGAGTACGCCGTCCCGGTGCAACGCGGCTAGGTCGCGGAGTTGATCGGCCAGTGACGCCGTAGGTGCTGCGGGAGCCACCGAGGCAGGGGACTGAGGTTCTCCGTCTGGCAGCGCACCCGACATGGAGTTCACGAGCACCGCTAGGTCGGTGACGCGATGGGCCGCTGCGGGGTCAGTGGGGACCACCAACTTCCACTGCGGGTGGCTCAGAACGAAGTTCGCGGTCTTCGGGAGCACCGCGCGCACCGCCATTCGTGTCAACGAAGGCTTTGCCAAGGTCGCCGTGTTGCCGCCGTCCTCGACTAATGCTGTGACGTCAGCATCCAGTGGTCTGACTGTGGTCTCAACCAAATCTTTGACCCTTCTCTTGCAGAGGATTCGGTCACTCATCAACGTGAGTTCTTCGCCGATCTCGCCCAAGACTTCGACGTCTCGGCGTAGCCGTCCTGCGTCCATTCGTGCACGGATCTCGGCCGATACCCACTCGCCCGCTGAGGACCCACTGACGGAGGAGGTGATGCGCTCCGACCGCGCAATGGCAAGTTCCTCGCCGATCATGTCGCCCTGTTCGCCGCAGTGCTCGGCGTGGTCCAGGGCCAGCAGGGCCTGTTGACCCAGGTGTGCATGCTTCTCGCCGAAGTTGGGTGCAACCAACGGGATAGAACTCTGGGCCTCCGCGTTGCCTGCGAGTGTCGTCGCGACTGCTTCAAGTAGCCGTTTCACCTTTCCGCGATCGGCGGCGGCGCTTGAACCTTGGTACGAGATCCCCTTGATGACGAACGCCGAGACCACGGTTCCGTTGAAGAAGGGCGTCGGCCGGAGTACCCATGATTCGCCGCCCGGAGCGAGGATCGGCACCTTGAAGTCAAAGCGCAGCGCGTCGCCGTCGCGTTTCAGGCGTTTGACGCGCTCGTGCTCAGTGCATGCCGCTTCGAGCACCGACATCACCTCATCGACTGGATGGGCGTACTGATACATCTCAAGTTCGAGTTCATTCGCCATCTTCGCTCCCCTTCAAACTCGCACGCCGGTCATCAGCCCCGATCAGCGGGGTATGGAAAGCCATACTAAGGCTGGCTAGCCATGCTATGCGGCCGATTCGCGGCGCTTGGCTTGATGGGTGCCCAACTCCGCCGATGCGTCACCTGACTTCGAGTCGCTCCGGCTACGTCTGACGCGTAGACCGCAGACGGCGGCAAAAGATTTGCCGCGTAACAAAGCCCCGATCCGCTGCTCTAGCGTGTCGAGCGGCGAGAATCAAAAGAGACGAGGGCTTCGCCAAGGTTGTTCACAGCGTGTCTGCATGCATGACGGCGCCCTTAAGAAAGGGGAATACCGTCGATCGGGACTGCCCCCGGTTCTGTTGACGCCCTGACCTGGTGAGCTGGCGTTCACGGATGGATGCCGATCATGCCCCGGGCTAGCTTGGGGCGGAGTTCCCGCCAGGATATTATCGATGTGAACCTGCCTCACAGGCATTCACGCTCGGGCGACCACTCCAGCTAGCAGGCCCAGCGCTCCGGCGCGTTGGGAGCGCCTCCCTCGCCCGAGATCGCGCTCGTGAAGGTACACGTCTTTTGAGAAGTGCCACATCGAGGGCCAAGTTCGCTTGGACGGAGTCCTGCGGAGTTGCATACCCGGCTGATCAGGGCCATTTCATGTTGCGCGAATTTCGGCGTTCCGCGAACGAATGCTTGTCAATTGACCCGACTATCCTGTTGGCCGTCGGGGACCTATAAGCGGGGTGTTCGATGACGATCTCTTCGGGTGGCGAGCCCCTCATGAGGGCATCACGCCATCGAAGTAGCTGCCCTCAGGAAAGAATGTCGGTTCCAGTACAATCGCCCTCCTTCCGACGAGACTGCACTTTGTTTGGTATGGCCCGATCGCTTGGTAAGCATCTGGTGCATCCCCCGGCCCGGCGTCTGTTCACGACCGACGCGTATTGGGTGTGCCCGGCCGGGCAGGTCCAACAATGTTTGGTGGTTCCGGGGACTATTTCTCCGGGTCCACAGCTGTTGCGGTCGTAGTCCCAGTCCTGAACCAAGAGCGGCTCTCGGGTGGCCAGGTCGGACACCCCGGGGACAAGGATTCTCCCCGTTTCAACGGCACACGTGAGTTTCGGATAGCTGCAGCGGTAGGCCACACTTTCGAAGAATGAGTGGCCATTCTGGCACCGCCACCAGACCTTTTTGTCTGAGCCGGGCTTCACCTGGTCGGGTGTGAGTGTGCCATTGCGGTCGTAGTTCCATTGCGCCGCGACGTCGGGGCGCAAGGTGGCTAGGTCGTTGACCCCTGGTATCAAAATGCGGCCGTGGCAGGTCTGGCAGCGTCCGCCCGATGCGACAAGTTTTGCTGGCGTCCGCGCGAATTGGTGCCCTATTGGGCAGCGCCAAACTATGAGGTCCTTCGCGTTGCCTGCACTGACTTCCCGGGGTGATTTCTTGTTCCCGGCGTCCGGGTCCCACAGTCGCGCAAGCTCGGGGTGTGTGGTGGCGAGGTCGCTGGTGCCTGAGAGCACTTTTCCGAAGCCGCAGTGGGGACAGCCAGATCCCCTTAGGGTGCGATTAGCAAAGGTTGCGTCATAGTGGTGCTTGGCCGGGCAGATCCAGTGCCCCATCCGATTGCTGCCCGGGCGCACGGTCCATGGTGAAGGCCCAGGGCCGGCTTCATGGTCCCATTCGTCGACCAGCCATGGCATTTTGTCGGCCAGCGAGTTGTATCCCAGAATGACCCTATGACCGGAGCAGAGGGAGCAAGAGTACTGGTAGGGGCCGTGCAGGTGTTCTTTCGCCGGGCGCCGCTGCTGCACGTGGCCTTCCGGACAAAGGTAGCCGGGACCCGATGCTGTCTGACTATAGCGGTCATCCCACCATTGTTGGTCGCTACGCCCGGTTGCGCTCATGCAGTCCAGAAAAGTGTGGAAGGGTTGGAGCGGGCCTGAGTAGAGGGGGTGGGGCTGGACAGGCTCGATGAGCGGCGCCGGGTCTTGTGTGTTCCACTCCCCTTCCCATCGGTAGCGTGCCGCTGCTGCTGTCCACCTGAGCATCAGCCATGCCTGGTCTGTTCCGGCGTCGCCGGAGGGGTTACAGGCCCGCTCCATCCTATGGGCAACCACCGTGTACGCGACGCTGTAAGGCTGGTGCGGGTCGCAGACAGCTCGAACAGTGTCGGCGTCCATGACTGTGTCGAGGATCGCCGCCGCTGTGGGAAGGTCTTCCGGCAAAGGCACTCCGTCCCGTTCGTGCCGGACCGCGGATGCTGCCCGCCGCAGGGCTTCCTGGATGACAGGGGTGGTCGCACTGCTGCTATGTATCCGCGCGGCTGCCCTGACGACCCCATCTTCAACGGGCTGGGAATGACTCGGCGAGGGCTGTGGCACCGCCCATAGGGGCCGACGTTGCTTGACCATCGTCGGCCCCGTCCACGTG
The DNA here is from genome assembly GCF_054062615.1 of Arthrobacter sp. TE12232. Taxonomy (NCBI): domain Bacteria; kingdom Bacillati; phylum Actinomycetota; class Actinomycetes; order Micrococcales; family Micrococcaceae; genus Arthrobacter; species Arthrobacter sp. TE12232. The sequence goes on along the minus strand of NZ_JBSSFK010000001.1, from coordinate 4,375,134 downwards.
TGATGATAGGGGCAGACTAGATTTGCGTGCCATGGATGAATGGCGATGACTGTTCCGGCGGTGCACACCAGGCAGGCATGCCATATATTTCTTATGGAATCTCCGAGAACTGCCAGCTGGTCGGCACGGCTGCCTGCCAATTCGTAGCAGAGGGCGAGGGCCTCGCGCTCTGCTACCTCACTGCTGACGTGGCTGCGGGCCGGGAGTCCTTCCCGCTCGCGGTGTGCCGCCACGGCGAGACGCCATAGGTGCCCGACATATCCAGCCGTCGCTGTGTCAATTCGGGCAGCGTAACTGGCGACGGTTTCCCCACTCAGAGGTTCGGGCACGAGCAACAGTGGCAACCGGCCTGTTTGATCAGTCTGCATTTGGGTGCCTTCCGGCGGTCATCGTCTCAACCGGCATTCGCGCGGATTACAGATTTGAAGCGGTTCTCTTCGGCAATCTCGGCGGCTTTGGCCTGTGCAAGGCCCCTGCTGATGACCTCGTTCTCCGGATCGTCAGCGTCTATGAGGTCGAGGGTCACGCGGCTGAGAATTGAGTTCAAGTCGCCGATGCGCCCTTTGGTGAGATCGTGGAGCTCTGCTGCTAAGGCTGCGAGGCCTTGTTGGTTGTTGCCGAAGAGGGGCATGGTGTCGATTAGACCCTTGACGAGCTTCCGCCAGGGTATCGAGTTCTTTCTCTTGTATGAGGCCATCTCCGCTGACCGGTAGCGCTCGTAGATCTGTGCCCCTTCCAGGTCGATGAGTATGTTGGTCCGTTCAAGGGCGATGCCGGTCAGAAGGATGGGACAGTTGATGTCATCGCCGAGGCGCCGGATGGCGGCACTGACTTTGAGTGAGTGGGCGCCTCCGTATTTGAGGTTGTGGACGTCGTCGATCACGAGGAGCTCGGTGCGGCATTGGTTGATCGCGTGCTGGACCATGCCCTCCAGCGTTGCCTCGGTTTCGCGTTTTCCAATCGGCAGGCCATAAAAGTGGCTGATCATTCGGTAGAGCCCGAGAGGAGTTCCCGTGGACGGCAGGTTCACGTACGCCACAGGGACCTCGCCCTGCTGTACGCAGTCGGGCTCATTCCGGAGACGTTGCGTCAGAAGGTCCAGCATGAGGATGCGGGCCACCGTAGTCTTGCCCGTGTAGGAGTCGGCGGAAACGAGGACGCCGTGACCGCCGCCACTGGCATACTGGTGTTCCCGCATCACCCTGACGAGCACAGCCCGCACGTTCAAGTAGGAGTCGTTCCTGACCATCACACCGCGGGTAACAACTCTGCGGCGGGTGTCGTTGTAGGAACTGCGGTCCGCAGGCTGCATGTCCCGGTATTCGTCGATCGAGACCGGGGGCATCGGGCTACCGAGGTCCAACAGATCCTCAATGAAGCCTTTGTGGTGCTTCAGATCCCGGCCATTGCGCACTCGAAGCGGGTAGTCGATCACGGGTTCGCCCCGTTCACACCCTCGAATCCTTCAAGTTCCTCATCCTCGGGTTCGTCCTCGTAGGGGCCGTTGGAATCCCCAACACTTTCGGACGCGTACCCTTCTTCACCGCGGATGGTTGCAATATTGGGATGGATTCCCCGCTGAAGGTCTTGGATGTCGCGCTCGATGTCCATCTTGGCCTGCTTATTCCGCTGGCGCCTCAATTCCTGCAGCGCCACTTCGATGAAGCTCATGGTTGTTTCAGCGGCGGTGAAGGCGGGATCGACTCGACCGTCATCGAGCAGTCGAATTGCCAGGGTGCGCATGTCGCTTGCGAAGGGTATGTCCAGCCGGTCTTCCTTCCATTCGCAATCGATGTAGTTTCCGGTCTCTGGGTCGTATACCCATATGATCCGTGGGTCGGCTGGCATGTAGTGAACTTCCCACTGTCCGTCCAGCGCTGTGCCGGACGTCCGGCGCCGGAGCGTTCCCAGTTCAGGGGCGTCGTACATGTGGTATTCGATCTGGATGCCGTCTTTTTGAATGGTGCGGGTGACTACCGGAAGCAGGCTGATGCGGTCGTTTCGGCTCAAAGGTTTCGGGACGAATCCGACGTAGGGAAACATTGCCATGTACTCCGCGTTCGGACTGAGCAGTGGGCCGCCACCCACCCGGGGATCGCGCAGCCCTTCGGTAGGCATGTTCTGCCAGAAGTGTACGAGCCATCGGTCCAGAAGCCACCAAAATTCCCACAGGGTCAACAGCTCATCCTTCGTCCACTTCCGGTCGCCCCCGCTCGACACCGACCCGCCGGTAAACCCGGGCAATTTGGCGACAAACATGGTCTTGATTGACCCGAACAGACGCTCGGCGATTCCTTTGTCGGTCGGGGTGTACGGCGCTGATCTGACGATAGTGATGCCGAGCTGCCGGCAGGCTGCATCCACCACCCGGGAGGTGTAGTCCCGGCCGTTGTCGGTGAGGATGAGCCTCGGCCGGATCAGCGGCACCATGGCATCGAGGCGGTCTCGTTCCTTGGGGTCGAACATCGCGATCCAGGGCAGGTCCCGACGCTGCATTTCCCAACGGTTCTTAAGCTCCTCCGGCAGATCGTAACGCGGGCGGGGCGTCATTGATTGGGCGATCATGAACGCCAGATCCGCTCCACAGATGTTTCTGGCCAGGGCGAAGGCAGCCGCGGTTCTGGTGGCCCTGTCACTCATCGCGGATAAATCGGGTCTCCTGACCGAGCCGTCCGGGAAGATCAGGTCGATGTCGAGCTTTGTGGAATCCACCTGCATTTCCGATCCCGGCAGCAGCGCCGGACGCGAGCGGAACACCCGGTCGGGAGAATTCGCGGCCGAGCGTCGGTTGGCCGCATCGCCGTCCAGGTACATGCCCTCAGCGAGCTCGTCCAGGATCCGGCTAAGCCTCCGGTCGCCAGGAACACTGAACTGCCGCTCCGGATACTTCTTGTCGATGCGCATCTTGACCGTGGCCACTCGCTGCTTCTTGCTCACCCTTGCCTTGTGCACATGTTCCCCATTGACCCGCGCGCAGATCTTCAGGACCTCGGGTGCCACACCGTCCGTGACCCGATAATTGCGGGTTCTGCGGCCGTCGAGAAGGCTCGCCGGACCCTCTTCCAGGTAGGCCGTGGCCAAGCGAAATAATGTCGCACGGGAGATGGCAAGCTTCTTCGCCAACTCGGGATCTCGGACCTTCAGCTGCTCACCGAGGGCTCTTAGTTCAGCTTCCTTAAGACCGGCTCTGGACCACTGGGAAGAGCCAGGGCCAAAACCTTCCCTGTAGTCTTGGGCGTCGCGAGTCTTACCCAGTGCGACCTCCTCGACGTCCGCAAGCCTGCGATCCACATCCTTCAGGAGGCCGGCCTGACGTTCCGCCGTCTCTCCGGTGCGCTCCGCCTCGAACTCGGCCGTGTTCAAAATCGCCGTGGCCCGGCCGAGCCGGTCTTCCGCGGGATTATCCCGGGCGACCCTGGCTATGGAGGCGGTCACGCGTTCGCCGGTGTCAACGTCGCACAGACCCAGGACAGAGCCGGCGATGTCGGTGATCTCCCAGTCCCGCTTGATGTAGGTCACTCTGTCGCCAGGGCGGAAAGTGTTCACCGTCATTTCTTCACCTTTCCTCACCAGGCGATCCAGATTTTACTGGTGGAAAATTGTTTGACTGGTGGATAATTGCTGGGACCGGGGGCGGGCCCCGTCGACGGCTTTTAGTCTCCGATCCGCGTCCATCAGGCCCTTCTGCCAGTGGCTCCCCTGGGTGCCGCGCCCCTCGACGTTGCACAACAGGACTATTTGCGGCCTGTCCGGTCTCCCCGCCAGACTCTCTTTGGCCAGTGTGGCAATCGAAGGTTCCGGCAATGCAAGTGACTTCCCATTGCCGCCCAACGTAGAGTGTTCACTGCTAACTCCCTTGTTCCGCAATGACCATGAGTCCGGGATAGAACGGCCCAGGCTCGGCGGGAACGACGTGACGATTGAACATCATGTTCGACAGGAGCGCGTATCCGACTCCAAGTTCCATCCGCGGATCCAGCCTGGACGCAGCCTCCTCCATAGTGCGCGGCAGGGCCAGGAATGAAATAACGTCCTGCGACAGCGCAGGGTCGGGTACATACTCGACGTACCGGAATGCGCACATCCACTCCAGGTTCTCCGCTTGCCAACCTCGGCAGCCATGCATCACGCGGTACTCCCACCCCTGAGTAGAGCATGCCTTCTCCGTCGAGACGGCGGCGTGCACAAACTCGTCGCGGGTAGCGAATTCCATGGGCTTAACGTCAATGATCACAGTGCGGCCATGCAGCTGCGCGGCGAAGTCAGGGTAATGGCGGGTACGGTCGGAGAACACGAGGCCGAAGGGTTGAGCGGCGATGTCGTCGATCGCTCCCCCGTGGTCCAACTCCATGAGGCAGACAAGCTCGGTCAGCGATTCGAACATCACCATTCGGTGATCGGCGCCAAACGGGTATTCCCCTGCATAGTTCCGGCGGTGCGGGTAAGTGCTACTACGACGGCACGGGCTGAAGCCGACAGGGTTCAAGTCATGGATGGGACCGTTCAGGAACCACCACAATCGTTCTCCCCCTGTTCCGAGTGTCAGCAACAGCGGATCAGGGCTGTAGTTCACGACGTCACGAAATGGGTCATCTTTCAGTGCGGCCATGCTCATCACCATTCAAACATCGGTGGGATTCATGTCGGTTTCTCGTCTTTCTGGTTCCATCCGCTCCGCCCCATACGCGGGTCACCCAACGCTCAAACAGAATTTCAACGTCCCGGATGCTGAACAGATCAACGTCGTCGTCAGCACGGGAACCACCCTGGCCGGGAAGATTCTTCACGAAAGTGTTCGTAGATTGTGCTGAAGGCCCGCTCTCCCACAGAACTATCGACCGGTGAGAAATTTGTGGTCTTGGTGACGATAATTCCGGATCGGCGGCAGGCCGCCTGGTGGCCCAGAGAGCGGTCCATGCTGTCGTCCGTCGGGATGCTGACGATCCGGACGGAAGCGCGAGGGGCCGCCGCCCGACATCGCTTTGCATCGTCAAGGAACCTAAGCGATGGGAAGTTCATCCGCATAGATATCCGGAGGTTGGACATCCTCCCGCCGTGCACCGTGACGAGTGGGCTAGTAGCTTGCTGGACCAAGTGATCAATGTCTGGATTCCTACCCCTTTGCTGAACGCTTGCCGCCAGGATGAACCCCGTTGCCCTGTTGATCACTATGGTCAGCCTGGCAAATCCGGGTTTCCCATTTGGCATCATGACTCTGACAGAGAATGGAGACGTGGCAAGCTCAGCTTCGCATTCATGCGGAAGGCCCGCGACAGGATAGGTGAGCAGTTCAGGAGAGTTCCTCGCCGAGAAGATGTTTCCAACTTTCCCGGCATCGGATCTGCTCATGAACGTATCGCTTGGATTCCTTACAGTCGGCCTGCCTTTCCGCGATCCATACTCGTCCGCGTTCCATTGTCTGCCGCGCATCGTCGCCCAGACGGCGGCCTTCGATTTCGGTGATCGTCGGTCCGTTCCAGCGGGACGCGAAACCTCAAAGCTCCGTTTGGTTTGGTCCCTCAATATTTCGACCGTCGGCAATTCCTCGTTATTCCGGTCACTGAATGAGTCCGGAGTACAAGGGCCCAGGCTCGAGAGGGACGACCTGCCGGTGGAACAACAGCCCGGTCGGGCCGAACGTCGATCTGGAGCCGTCCGGCTAAGTCCACCGCACTTCGCAGGCTTTCCAGATATGAGAAGCCCTGCCCGGCCGAGAGAACCCCATGCGCCGACTCGTCTATTTTGTACGTAGTTGCCGAGCATGGCTCTGGCAACTTTCCGATTCCTCGCCATCAGGACCAGACTTCGAGAGTAGTTGCAGCACGGTCACAACGACCGGGGAAGAAACCGCAAGATTCGACTTATTGTGTGCGACTCAGGCGCGACGATGCAATCACCCATCGAGTCCAACACGTACTCACCTCGACTGGTGTCACCACTCGTCAACTTCGCACCGGTTCAAACTCACGGCCAGCTTCAATGTCCATCATCCGCCGCGAGTACCCCGCACACAAGCGATTTATAACAAAAAAACCAACACTTATGACCGATAACAGTACACGGTTGACAAAATCCGTCAACCGTGTACTGTGATCGCGGCCAAGTCATGGCTTACAGCCTCGTCACATCCCAGAAGCGTGAGGTCCGAAGCCTCGAGCCTACAGCCAAGGCCGATACCATCCGGGCCCTGGAAGAGATCGGCGCCGATGCCCCCTCACTGCCCACGGTCTTCCGGTGCCTACAGCGCTGCAACAAACAGGACTACCGCGGCACCCTGACCAAGGCCTGCCTGGCTCCGGGATCAAGGGCCGGCCGCAGGCCGTCGCGCAGCGATCGCAGTTGCGACCCTACAGGCCGGAGTGGCGGCCACGGTAACCTGCGCGGCGCGTGGCCAACGACCGTTGACAACAATAGGAGCATCAATGTCCACACCCCAATTTCATCGCTCAAAGAGCCGATTACATCAGCGCCGCATCCTGCCTCGAAGGGATACGGCTCTGGCTTGTTCTGACAAGTTCTCCGCAGCGACATGTCCGCGACGTCTCAAATGCGGCTGATCACGCCGGCATTGAAGGTTTCCGCCTCGGGTTCGCGTCCAACCGACGGGCCTCTGTTGAGTTCGTCAGGCTTCAGCTATCCGCATTGTTCAGAACCGCCGGAACGTGCCGATTTAGTGGCCCCCGCGGACTCTGGCATGCTTGCCTTGATCAAGCCGACGTAAGGACGAAGAACCAGATGACCGCAACCACTAACGTCGCTGAGATTTTCTGTGACGAGTCCGGTCACGACGGCGAGAACCTTATGGGAGGCACCACACCCGTCCTAGCGCACAGCAGCCTTCACATGAATCTTGCCGAGGCAACTGATCTGGTCGTATATCTCCGGAAGAGAACGAAGGCTCAAAGTTCGGAGTTGAAGGCGTCAGATATACTGCGTAACGGCCCGGCAATCGATGAGCTGTTCGGGGCGCAGGGGAAGCTTGTCGGTCATGTCCAAGTCTACGTTGTCGAGAAGGCCAGCCTTGCTGCTGGGAAGATGGTTGACCTGCTCATCGAAGAGAAGGCCTATGCAGAAGGACATGATTTCTACGATGGCACTGCCAGGCGGCTAGTCACGGCTCTGTACGAGCTCGGCCCGGACGGCCTCGGGCAAGAACAGTGGCTCAGCCTGGTTTCCGCGTTTACCTCGCTCATGCGAGAAAAGCAGCGGAAGGGCGACAAGGAGACCATCGACGGCTTTTTCGAGAAGGTCGAGCAAGCCCGTTCAACCGCGACGCACTCGAAGCTGAAGCTCATCCTTAACCTGTTGTCCGATACTAGGCAGCAGGCGGAAGAATTTCAGGCGGACGTAGCCAAAGGCGACCTCACAAAAAACCTAGACCCGCTCCAAACTTCCTTAATGGAGCTGGCTTATGACTGGAGCCATAGGCTCAAGCGACCGATCAGGATCATGCACGATGCTCAAAACGGCCTCACGGAAAAAGTGATGAAGGCGGTCATGACGGCAGCGACCAAGAAGATGCCTGCTGAGTTCAACCTGCCGGACAGGCGCTGCAGTCTCGTCGGAATCACGCACATCGACTCAAAGTCAGACCCGCGCATCCAGCTGGCCGACATCGCTGCTGGATTTACTCGCCAGGTCGCAGAGAGCGCGCTGCAGGGCAGTGCGGACAGAGAACGGTTGACCCAGATCCAGCGGTTAGTGCACATCAATTCAATCTGGGGCGACAACCAATCGTGGGAGCAAATCCGGCCCCGCGACTAGCCACTTAGTCAGTGACCTTGGGTAAGGCAGCAGCCGCAAGAGCATAACCCAAGGCGTCTTCTTTGGGTCGGCTGTGGCAGTCTATTGCAATGGGGCAGACAACAAAGGAACGGGTATCTGACGTAAGCATGTCGGGTATCCTGCACGCGATACCCGACTTGATTCAGTCACAGGGCATCCTCCCCCTTGGTCGCTACAGAACCACATGTGGCCACACTGCCCCGGCTCTCGTCGGAGGTCGAGGAGCTGATCTTCGACTGAGGCCACTGATACAACAATGAACGACCACACAGTTCTCTCGGCAACATACAGCCTGGGGAGTACGAGGCCGGCTATTACGATGAAACCAACCTCCCATCAACCGGTGGGAGCCGCTCACAAAAACAGCGACATGAAGACCCGGGACGGTTCAAAGCACACGCGGATTGAGGGGGCAGGTCAGGGTCTTCCCGGGAGGTGACATAGGAGCTTCCATCCTCGGAGGCTTTCGACCCTCACCCCGGCACCGACGCGCCGACCACCCCACCCACGCTTCATGAGAAAGAGCCTGTTGATAGGAGGCCAGAATGCTCGATTCGGCTCGTCAAAGTGCTTTCGAGATCCTATTTGGGCACGAACCTCCAACCAGCACGGACACGGAGCAGGATGCATCCGACGCCTTGCGCCGAAGCGCTGAGCTACTTGCGCGGGAGTTCGATGCCGTCCGCGAATCACCGCCGGTCCGGGGAGAGTCGGCGGCGGAGACCGGCTCGAGCGGTGACCGAATCCGGGCGGCGGCGCACGTTGCGTTAACGGAGCCCGAGCCGTTGCTGCGGGTTGTTATGCAGGGAAAAACCATGGCGGGCAAGAGCACTCTGCTTGAAGCCCTGAGCTGCGGCGACGGGCGGCGTCGGGGTGAGGGCGCACAGCGGACCAGCCGGGACGTAGAGGAACGCGAACTCACGGAGCTCCCAGGAGTAGTGCTGGTCGACGTACCCGGAGTAGGCGCTGCAGACGGCGAGGATGATCGCGAGAAGGCGTTAGCGCAAATCAGTAGGGCCGACGTCGTGCTCTGGGTTGCGACAAACGAGGCGCCGAAAAATGACACCGCCGATGCACTGCGGCGCATCGCGATGTTGGGCAAACCGGTCATCGTCGCGATCAACTGCCGGCAGAGTCTCGACACGCCGCAGCACCGTGACCGATTTCTTGCGAACCCCGATGCCCTCTTCGCCCAGGCCGGTGAACTCGCCGCGTCAGTCGAGCGTCATCTCAAAGGCGAGGGAAACTCGAGCATTGCCTGGAATGCGTTGCACGCGGACGCTGCATTTCGGGCGATGAGCGGCGGACCTGATGCGGAAGCGCTGCGTCGCTCGAGCGGGATTGACCAGCTTCTGAGCCATCTGGGCGCGCAGCTGGAGGCTTCACCGCAACGTCGCTTCATCCGAAAGGTAGATGCTATCCGCGCCCAGGTCGTCGACGAACTGGCCCGACTCGAGGTGGCGCGAATATTCTATGGGGCTGAGATCGAACGGCGCATCGGTAAGCATGAGGCCCGCAGGGATCGCTTGACGAGAGTACTGGCGGCCCACCAAGAGTCGGTGCAGGCGCAAGTCCGAACCGCCCTCGAACAGCGGCGCCACTGGTACAACACTGTCGACCTGGAGAAGGACGTCGAATTGCTCTGGGATAGCGAAAGGCTCACGCTCCACCAAGAACTGTTGAAGATTCTTGAAGAGTCCGGATGCCAGCTCGCGAATGACCTCAGGGCCGAAGACGCGGAAGTCAGTGCCGATTGGGCGGGAGAGTCGTTTCAGAACCAGCTCACGACGAAGCCGTTGCAGCTCGCAGGGATGGGAAGCGTCTGGGCAAACTGGGGGGCTAAGGCTCTCATTATCGGAACCGGAGTCGCACTTGCCATCCCGACCGGTGGTCAGTCGATGGGGTTGACGTTGCTCCTCTTGGCTAGCTCCACGGTCTTCTCAACTCAGTCGAAGAGGCTTCTGAGGGTTGTGGACCGAAAGCTCCCCAACGCAGCGGAACGAGTTCGGCGGCGGCGCAAAGAACTCGCCCGCACAACTCACGAGGTTCTCGACGAGCTGCTCGCCATCGGGCTCGGCACTGTTGCGGAGCACAAGACCCACATTGAAAAGCATCTTCGGCGCTCACTCGCAGAAGATGAGGAATACATCTGCGAGCTTCAGGGACTACACTCCCAGTGGTCTAACGCCGCTGAACGGGTTCTCGATCAACTAGCCCGGTTCGATCTCATGACGGCCAAGGGCGTCCTTCGTATCGTAGGGCGCCGTCGCGCAGCAGGAGCGGTGGTGCGCGCTTCGAGGTCTCCGCGGCTCGCCATACTTGTTGAAGTTGACGAGCGTTCTTACAGCGAGCTAACACTCTTCCCGCCTTGCACAGTGGAAGCAGTCGTGCCGACACGTGGGGGTGTATCGGTTTCGGCCAGTACCCAGGCGATACTGGCTGCACCCGGGCTCGGACTCGTGTTTGGCAAAGCGAGCGAAGGCTCTGTTGTGCTAATCCAGCCTGAACGCTCAGGCGACGAGGAACTCGAAAAAATGGCTGAACTGCTCACCAGGTTCAGCAGGATCGACGTCAGCGTCGTCGCTGACGGGACGCATGCAAGGCACTACAAGGAGAGTCAATGACCAAGATCCTCATCCATGAGATCCCGGCGGCATCGCATGACCTTGTGATTCGCCTCCGTGCTGTCCTTGGTGAAATCGGCGGAGATGAAGCGGAGCGACTCGCAGGGCGCCTGGACCAGCTTGATCGGCGGAAACCTCGACTTGTGTTGACGGGGCAGTTCAGTAGCGGCAAGTCGACGCTCATCAACGCGCTCACTGACAATCCCTCGATGGCAGAGACAGGTGCCGACGTCACCACAGATCGGGTCACCGAGTACGAGTGGGGACGCGAAGTTCTCGTCGTTGATACTCCCGGCGTCCAATCTGGCCTCCGTGAGCACGATGAGCTTGCGGAAGACGCGATCGCTGGCTCGGACTTGGTGCTGTTCGTGATGACACCAGACCTGCTCGACGACGCAGGCGAGGCTCACCTTCGCGACGTCGCGATCAAGTTCGCGAAATTCGACCAGATGCTCGTTGTCGTTACTATGAAGAACACGATGAGTGCGGACCCCTTGGTGCGCCAGGATGCGGTCGATCGCGCACTCGGCGACGGCCGCAGACTGACGGTTGTCGAGTGCGATGCTGGCGACTACCTCCTTGGAGGTCAGTTCGTCGCAATCTCCGGTGTCGACGAGTTGAGATCTGCGATCAACGTTCTGACAGAGGCATCGGGGCAACTCGCGGTCGATAGGCAGCCCCTCCAGCTGGTGGCTTCGACTGCAGCCGAAGCAGCAGCACTCGTGATCCCGGACCCGCAGGTTAGTGCTCTCCTTCGTCTGCTCGCCTTGCGAAGGAAGGCACTGACGAATCGGTCCGCACGCATAGAGATCGGCCTGAGCGACCTTCGCCAACAGTTCGTCGCACGAGCTGGCAAAGCGGCGGACGAGTTCGCTGACAAACTCGACGAACTCGACGAAGCCGACCTGTCAGGCTCCCATCGGGACACGGAGTTCGACGTCGGCCAGGCCCGCCTTGAGGCTGCGCTCGCTGAGCTGGATGAGTGGTTTGGCACTGCTACCGAGGCAGCGCTGGACGCCCAGTTCGAGGATCTGCAGTCGGAGGTCGCAGAGATAGAACGGAGCCCGCAGGCGAAAGAGGTTGGCGAGTTCACCAGGCCGGTCGTGGAGCTTGGGGAACCTCGACGAATGAGACTTCCGGATCTGATTCGACCAAAGAGCAGGAATCTACCCCTGGGTGGGAAGTTGCCCAACTTTGTCGAGAAGATCCCCGACTGGTCGGCGAAGTTTGTCAACCATTGGGGAGCCGGCCAAGGCAAGGCGCTTTCAGATTCGTCAGGGACGCCTGGACATTTGGCAGTTAAGGGACTTGCCGGAAAGCTCGGTATCAAGTTGGGGCCGTGGCAGGCAGTCAAAACCGCCGATAAAGTGGGCCGCGTCGCGAAGCACGCTGCCAAAGTCGGAACGATCATTGCGATCGTCGACAGCGGTAGGGAAGTGTTCGACGAGATCGCGCAGTTGCAGGCCGAGCGAAAACGGCAGGCTCGACGTCGAACGACGGTAAATGGAATCGCATCTGAGGCGCAAAAAATCGCAAACGACTTGCACTCGTACGTTCGAGCGCAGATTCAAGCTGAGTTCCGGCCCTTCATCCTTGCAATCGACGAACTTCGCCAGCAGGTGCTCGACGCACAAGGGAACCGTGCGGCGGCCTCTCTCGACCTGGAGAGGATTGCCAGTGAGGCGCGGCGAATCCTTGAAGACTCGAGCCCGCATCTAATGGTCGAGGGCCGCACCTAACACCCACTCTCTGCCAGCCGGTCAGCGCTTCACCCGCTCCGTCTTGCGAGCCGTCGCGGTGGCCTGTGAACCGTCCCGGCCGCATCGTCAGAGGACACGACCTCTCCAATGCAGGCATGCCCTGTACCGTCGGCAAACCAGATGCTGGAGCGGCCTGGTGCCGTCGTCGGGGCTGATGCAGACAACTCCACCATGAGCGTTTCGTCAGGGCCGCGAAACACACGACGGATTTGCAGATCTTCCCTCCTCAGCGTCTTGGGCACTACAATTTGCCGGGCAAAATAGGCCGCCGCGAGGAGGGCGGCAATGCCACAACTTTTGGCAACAGCTGTAGCGGCCCTACGCATCGGCGTCGTCATCGGAAGCTTTCAGGCGTTCGTCGATGGCTTTGCGTAATCGCTGTAGTGTCTCCGGAGAAATCCCCTGAAGTTGTCTTGCAGCGAAGTTTCTCACGCGGTTTTCCCGCAGTGTGCGGACTAGTTCGAATTGTGCGTCCACCAAGTCGGGAACCTCGCCGTCGTCGTCCAAGAGGGACCCGGGGTCAACACTGAAGAATTCGGCGAGGTTCTTCAAAAGCTGGGGGTCCGTCGCCATGGAACTGTCACTGGCACGCATGTAGGCCCAGCGGGAGCGAGACAATGGCGTTCCGCGGTCTGACATGTGCTTGCTTATCTGCGGATAGGTCACGGGCGCTGAACCCTGGGCCTCAAAAAGATCCAGGAGGAGATTTAACTTCCGCGCGAGTTTCGCCTGCGGCTGTTCGGGGATCCCAGCGTCGCTGTCGGTCACGGAGTCGTGTCCCCTTTCCATGACAACAATCCTGGCCGTCGATGTCCGGATCCTTCAAACCGGCCTCCGAGATGCTGCTCCGCTTCTCTGAGTACATTCAAATCATCCTGACTCAGTAATTGGGCAAGGTGGAGGTCCACGAACAGTGCGTCCTGGATTTCCACCAACATCCGATGCAGTCGGCGTCTGGGGGCATCGTGGCGATCGATCGCAATTTGAGCCAAATCCAGTCGGATCTCGGATCGCTCAGACGTGATTCGGTCCCAGGCCCAACCAGTCGTTCGACAACGACAGCTGCGGCCCGGGCATCAGACCTACGCTGTAGCCGACGTGCGACGGGCGGAGGCCAGACCCACGCAGAGGAATACCATGGCGCCCACTTCGGCGGGGTCGTAGACGTAGGAGAGGCGCGTCATTGCCTCGAGCTCACCCATGAGATGAAGAACGTCCATCCCCAGCACCGCAAGGACCAACGCCACCCGAGGCCGATGAACACGAAGGCGACGCCAAAGTACGGCTTTGCCATCTCGCCACGGAACCTGAACCAAGTAAAGCCGGTGATGGCCACCACCGCGCCGATGTAGAGGAACGGAACACTCGAATATACGGCCGCCGGCAACTGGCTTCGGTGGCAATGACCGCAACCGAATATGACTCCGGCAAAACGCTCCGTGATTTCGGGGACACTTAGCGGAATGCCTCGACACCTCCGGCCAATCGCTGGCGTTCGTTGACAAACGGATCGGGGCCTCCCCGCGAGCAATCCAGCTGCGCGTGCGCAGGGCTGGCGTAATACCCTCGCTGGCCCCGTCGTTGTCCTCATTCCTCACTGATCCGAAGATTTCCATCACGGCGCTCAGAAGCCCGACACTACGCCAGACACCGCCCCGCGATACCAACCTCCTCACGAGTCCTCGCCAAGGTGCATGTCACTCGAAAACGGGCTCTTCATCAACTCAATTCTCGTCACGCATGAGCCCCCAGCACACTCATGCAGAACAGTTCACAGCCCGATCGCCACGAGCTCCCTAACGAACATTGCGCACTTCTGGATTCGGTCCTCCGTGTCGATGAACTCCCCATCACGATCTGCCTGCGCCACATTTAGGAAGGCAGCGTCAGTTACTCCATGCTTCTCGCACACCAGCTGAAACGCCTTTGCATGCTGCTCATCGAGTGGCGGGTCAAGTTCGAAGCCAGCATTGACACAGCGGATGCCCGTACCGCTTGCCGCGAGCCGTAGCCAGCGAGGGTCAGACTCGTGGCCGGAGAACCATAGAGGACGGGCGGCATCGCCGATAGCGCTCTCTCGCCATATCGTCAGGAGGTACGGATCGCGGTAGAGAGCCCCACCCATAAGGGAGTTGGTGCGGAGCATACACATGGAGTAGCCCCACCGACCAGACTCTGGCAGGTGTTCCCCGTAGTAGACGCCGGTTTCACCGCCACGCATATCTGCGTAGGCCACTAGGTAGTAACGCCAGTCAAAGTGCTCCGACCTGCGTTGCAGGTCGCAGAACTCTTCAGCAACTGCATCCAGGGACGCCCCAGCGTCCGCCTCGCACCAAGAAACATCGTCTAGGAGCGCCGCCAGCGCAGAAGAAAGTTCACCGTTTTTCTCTCGCCCATGATGCGTGAATACCTCGCGCCAGCGAAGCTCCTGCCCCTCGTCGGCAGTGCCGTACTGATAGGCACGCCGGGCGATTCGATACCCATAATCACCCTTGGCCAATAGAGCCGCGGTCAGTCGGGGCCAACACTCCTTCATAGTGATCGAAGTGAATGCGGCTGCACGTCTCGCCAGCGTGCCCGCATCTAAATCGAATGCGAAAACCCGGCCGCGCAATAGCGGATGGTCCTCGAGCTGATAAAGGTCCTGCTTCTGGTCTGGCTGCGCCGCAAGGAAGTCCCGTTTCAGTTGCTCGTCACTGACGCGGTCTGCGTTGAAGCCCTTGAGACCCTCGATGGCACCTTCACGGATAAGGCGTTCAACGCCGTCGATGAGATCGACCATGCGGTTGTCACGAATCTCATCTGATCGATCCGTGAGGTTTCGGAGTATCCGAAGCCGACCCTGCACGTCATCAGTTGCGAACTGTCGATGGACGAGGACAGCGAACAAGAGCAGTGTCTCGGACAGCGAGAAAAGACGAGCTTTTCCGTTCATCTGTCCATATCGGCGGCAGCACACTTGAAACAGATTGACGTTTCGGGTGTCGAACAGGGTTACTCGATCTGTGTCTACGAATCCGGTAGTAGTGGCACTCCTGAAGTGCCTCGCGAAAACAGTATCGATGTCCGTCGAATCCCAAGTGTCGAAGGCATGGAACAAGAAGTCCAGGTTGCGCTGCGCGTTCGGATTCTGACGCCGGAAGACACGTTCCGCTCGTTCGAGCAATCTGCCTCCGAAGCCACCGCCGTCTCGCCATTCGCAGACCTCGATGACGAATTCGAGGTAGCGTAGGAACTCGTCATCGACTATGTGGTCACCGCCGTGGTATGGCCATAACACGTCAGACCATGCGCCATCAAACTTATGGACAATCTCGTTGAATCGCTCCGAAGTCAAGGCCTCGGCGAGGATTCGCTCGAATCGAGCCTTAAAGTTCTCAAACTCGGTGAGTGGCTTCCCTCGTGAGTTCATTTTGATGTATAGCTCTTCGCCGGACGGCATGTCATCGATCGGAAGGAAGTGGAAGGATATCGCGGGGCTCGCGTTATCCGTAAGTCGAACCCACGCCGCGTCAAAGTCGATGCCGTTGGCGGAGAGCCGCTCGTGGATCGCGTCGAGCATCACGAGCATCGACTGGACACTCGGATCGTGACGCCACGCGAAGAGATACCACGCCTGGTTCGTTATCCAGGCCGAGGGGATACCGAAGTCGACGGACGGAAAGTGCTCTGGCTTCGCAAGCTGGCGACAGAAGAGTTCGGCAGTCGGACGTGTCGCGTAGGCAAATTCCAGCCACTGGCCTGTTTCAATCAGCCGCCCGGAACGCGCGGCGACGTACCAGTGGACAAGAAATAGCGTTGTCAGCCGCTGCTGCCCATCAAGTGGACGAAGTGTGCCGTTCTCGATCTCGCCGTAAACGAAGTCAAGGTCGACATGGTCACCACCCCTGATAGCGGTGACGAGCACGTCCAAAAAGTCACGACGGATCACCTGCACAGCCGCGTTCTCGCGCCCCTGGGCATAGTCTCGCTGGATGAGCGGGATCTCGACACGCTTGACGCTCGGCATCCCGTCGACCCGCGGCCCGAACATGCTGACAAATGAAGTCTTGAAGCCCCTCAAGCGAGCACCTCCGCTGGCATAAGATACGGTCTCACCGCTGACTCAATAGCCTTCAAGTAGGCACTGCGATCGGCGGCGCCCCAGTAGTGAATCTGCTGCGCGTTCGAATCGGTGTAGTACTTGAGGAAAACGTTACGGCTGCAAGCGGGGATATATGAGCCATCCTTGTCGCGCTGGATCATCTCGCGGCGCTTGACTTCGAAGGTCGAGTTGCTGAGTGCGCTGTTGTCACGGCTCGCCAAAAGAGCCAGGTTAGCGATCGAATGGACACTGTCGTCGGCGCCCCAGCTGGAGTCGGACAACGCGGTTTCCACCCGAGCTTTGATCGTGTCGAACCGGGTCCCAATGCCAAACGTCCTAGCGTCGGCGATGGCCGCAAGAATCTCGTCTATCTCCGACGTGATCTCATCCCTGAGTGTGTGCTCCAAGTGGTGCACGCCTACGAGCGCATCTCGATGGAGCTGTAGCCATTCCCGCCAAAGTTTCTCGTCTCGCTTCATCTCCTTCGCATTCTGCGCGTGTATATGTTCCAGCGACCATGCGCCGCGAGCGTGAGCACGGAACGAGTAACGCTCCGAAGTATCAATCCGACGGCGCACAGTCTCCACGTTCATGAGCAGGAGCACCTCAGTGCACTTTCCGCTCTTCGTCTCGTAGTCAAGGTCGGCCACTTCAGCGCTGGTCAGCTTGAGCCGCATACGAATTCGAGCGTCAAGCGCGTCGTGGAGCTCACGTTTCGTCAGCCCCGACGCAATCTCCACAAGCTCCGTGAACGAATCATCGAGCGCGACCAAGTAACCAACTTTGTGGAAGAGATCTCGGTCCTCATACCAGCCGATGATCAGCGAGTGGAGACCGACGACTTCGTCCCAGAAGACCTGCGCGTCCTCCTCGATCCACGTACGGAGCTTTTCGAAGGTGTGGTACCGGGGGCGGTGTCGACCTTCTAGCCGTCCGCCTCTCCGATCGGCAAGGGTATCTAGCAGCAACCCAATGTGCGTCGCTTCATCCTCGTGCTTGCCAGTGATGAAGGACCAAACCTCAGGGACACGGAGTTCACGTTCGAAAGCATCCCATTGCGCGGCAATCTGCTCGCTCTTGTCAGCAAACCCTGGACGCTCGCGGCTCTTCGCGAGGACGAGTGCCTTGACCAGTTCCGCGTCGGTGAGCGGAATGCGGCCAACGTTCAGTCTCGTGAAGAGAGCGATCGAATCGATGTCGGGCGAAGCCACGTACCAGATGACCTTAACGGTCTCGAACAAGTAGCCGTAAAGCTTATTCGCGGCCCACTGCTTCCGGTGGCCATGGGCGTCAAACCATTTTCGGATGTGCTCATAGGCACCGTAGATGTGGTGGAAATCGATGTTCGCATTGCGCTGTTCCTCATCGGGCGATTGAAGGAACACCTGACTACCTGCTCGAGTCTCATACTCTAGCGTGAAGCCAGCGCCCGCGTTCTGAAGGCCGGCATCCTGCATGACCAGGAATATCAGGTACAGGGTAGTAAAGCGCTGTTGCCCGTCGATGAGCTCCCAGCGACCATCCCGCCTTGACTTCACGACAACCGGCTGGAGATAGTACGGCCCCCCTTCGCTCGTCCAGATGTCATCGAGAAGTCGCTCGACTTCTTCCTTGCCCCAGCGGTAGCCGCGCTGATACGCAGGAACATAGAACGCACCAGTGATATCGCCGACGATTTTCGGCTCGAGAACCGTTTCATTGCTTCTGCTCACGGTGCACCGTCAGTCGATCTGTTGGGGCAATTGACCATCTAACGACTCTCCTCTACGCCCAGGTGGACTCTTGTCCATGCCTCAGCGTACCGGCGCCGACCGACACGCAGAGCCAGGCCGCCCATCCGCCAATGAATCAAGATCTTGCGGGAATCAAGGATCAGATACGTGAGCACCCGAGCCCGCGAAACACGAGGAGAGATTTACGCAAGAGTATTCAATAGGCAAGAGCCGGAACCGCATGCCAAACAGAAGGGACGGCCTCATTGACCGCACCTTCGTCTGGGTCTTCAGTGGGTGCATTAACCGACCGCCGGCTCCAATAAAATGATTCCTTCACCACTCCAACCGCCCCGAGGAAACGTCCGCGACATGACTCATGAGGAACCAGGTCTCTTCGACCTGCCGGAGGCAGCACCCATATCTCCGGTCATCGAAGACACTCCGATCACGCCCGAACAGATCGCGAGCATCCGCAACGCCTTTGACAGCGCGGGAATCGCCGACATGGCCGAACGCCAGGAGATCATTCAGAGCTGCGTGATCCGCAAGATCTCGAACATCAGGGAACTGCATTCACGCGACGTGCGCCAAGTGCTGGCGCGAATCGAACGATGGGGTCACAAGTCCGAAGCCCCCTCCGGCTCAGCCTGGGACAACCGAGAAGAAGACACCTGGATCGACAAGCTCTAGACTCCGCCGGACCGAAGCCCAGAACTCGCCGGTCACAGAGCGTGCCATGACCCGAAACTCCCACCGCAACGTTGGTAATGTAGACCAGTGGTGTCTCAAAGTATGGTTGCAAGTCTCATGGGGGAACTGGTGTGGAGCAAGACCGCTGGATCGAAGTAAGCGATTCGCAGTTCCCGCATGAGATCGAGGGCCTCGCCTACCTCAAGAGCAAGATCCCGGCGCAGAGCCCCTACCGGGTATGGAGCAACTTCGAGTTCCGGGACGGCCGCGGTGGCTGGCACGAAGTCGACGCTCTGTTACTCGGCCGAGGCGGCCTGCACCTCCTCGAGCTCAAGTATTACTCCGGCCGACTGACCGGGAATGACACGCAGTGGCTCCGTGACGGAAGACGCGCGGAACCGTCACCACTGTTGCTGGCCCGACGTAAAGCCCAGTACCTGGCCTCAAAGCTCAAAGACGCATTGGCTGACTGGGCGCGCGAAAAAGGCGTCCACATTGAAGACGAGCGCAGCATCGTCCCCTTCGTCAGCCAGGCAGTCTTCCTTCACCACCCAAGGTTTGTCAGCGAACTCCCGCCGTCCTCGGCCCTTGGTCTCTATGGACTCGATGAAGCGGAAGCTGCCAGCCATCTTCCCAGCATCAGCGACCTCATCGGTCAGGAACCACGTGCCAATGCCGCCATCGGCCAGAACCAGGAAGCGATCCTCGTAGACCTCATGGCCCGCATCGGCCTGGTCCAGCGTCGCGAGCGGGAGGCCGGGTCGTGGATCATCGAAGATGGGGCCCTCGACGAGGGCCCAGGTTGGCAGGACTGGAGTGGCTATCACAAAGTCTCCAAGCAGGAAACGGTCCGGATCCGTTTCCAGGTCACGCCGCCGGGAACATCGCAGTCCGTAGCCAGCCGTAACTACAAGATCGCCGAACACGAGTTCCGGCTCATGAGCCGGCTGTCGCACGATGGGCTCTTGCGGCCCCGCGATCTGGTCGATTCCGAACTCGGTGTCGGATTGGTTTACGACTATTCCGATGGCATGCAGCGGCTGGACCTCTGGCTCGCCGGGCAGCCTAACGGGCTCCCTCTGGATCAGCGCTTGTCCATTATCCGTCAGCTGGCAGAAGCACTCGACTACGCGCACCGCAACCAGGTGGTCCACCGCGGCCTGAGTCCGAAGGCCGTCTGGGTCACGACGGTTCACGGACAGCCCAAAGTCCTTATTGGCGACTGGCAGAGCGCCGGCTTGGCCTCAGGCCAGGTCCTCACCGGCCAAGCCGCCGACGGCGTCACTTCACTGCTGGACCGCAGGCCAGACCCCAATCAGGCAGACGCGTGGCTTACTGAAGCCTTTGAAGCCCCAGAGGGACGCTGGCAACCGGAATCAGCAGATCGTATCCGGGTGGACGTCTTTTCTCTTGGCGCCCTGGCCTACTTCATCCTCGCGTCGCAACGTCCCGCTGATTCATCGCTGGTCCTTGCGGAGCGGCTGCGGAATCAGCGTGGCCTAGACCTGTCCCTCGAACTGCCCTCGATCTCGCCGAGCATTCGCGAAGCCGTGCTGGGTGCCACCAGGCCCGCCCCCAGCGAGCGGGTCGACGGCGTCGGTAAGTTCCTGGACGCATTGTTCGATTCCCCGGCGCCATCCGCAGTCGCAAGCGAGGACGTCGACGCCGTAGACGCTGCTCCAGGCACGGTTTTGGCTGACGGACGATTTACTGTCCTTCGCCGGCTCGGGCGCGGTTCGACTGCCGTCGGGCTGCTGGTCAAAGACTCGGACGACGACGGCGCGCAGCGGGTCCTGAAGGTCGCGGTGGACTCCAAGGCTGCCCACCGGCTCCACGAAGAGGCCGCGGTGTTGCATGCACTCTCCGGCCCACGTCTGGTCAAGATCCTCGACGGGCCCATTGCCCTGGGCGACCGCTCAGCCCTGTTGTTGGAGAGCGCCGGCGATCAAACGCTCAGCGAGCTGCTGCGCGAGCGTAAGCGCCTTTCGCTGGACCTGTTGGAAAGGCTGGGTCGGGACCTGCTGGAGGCACTGGTCCAGCTAGACAAGGACGGTGTTGATCACCGGGACATCAAGCCGGGTAACTTGGGCGTTCGTGCGGAGCGCAGTGGCAAACACCTCGTGCTCTTCGACTTCTCTCTGTCCCGGGCTGCGGCATCGGACATCGCTGCCGGCACCCCTCCATATCTGGATCCGTTCCTTGGCGGTCTTCGGAGCCGTTTCGATTCCGCCGCGGAACGATACTCGGCCGCCGTCGTGCTGTTCGAAATGGCAACCGGCCACACGCCGTTCTATGGCGATCCGCTGGCCAACCCCGCATCCGTGCCAGACGAAGCCAGCATCGAGGCCCACGACTTCGACCGGGCCATCGCACCACGCCTCGTCTCCTTCTTCCGCACGGCGCTGGCCCGCGAGGCCAAGCGACGCCATGACACCGCTACGGAGATGCTGGAGAACTGGCGGGCTGCGTTCCCGACGGACGCCACCACCGCCCCGGAGAACTCGGACGAACTCGCAGCCGTGGCAACACCGGCCACGCCGCTGGAGCAGTCGGGCCTTTCTGCCCGCGCCCTCTCCGCTCTGGAACCGCTTGGCGTCAGCACCGTCGGGGAACTCACGGCGGTTGATCCGGTCCGGCTGAACGCCCTGCGGGGGGTAGCCCATGCCACCAAACGCGAGGTGTCCACCCGGGCCTTGGCGTGGCGGGAGAAGTTCGGCGAAAAGGCCAAGCAAAGGACCCCAGGCACCGCCCCGCTTCCCTCAGTGCTTGCCCTTGCCGAAAGGCTCATCGAGGCCGCCGGCACACGAAAGGCACTTCAGTCCCGCGCGGCCGCCGGCCTGATCCTCGGCACGTACGGCGACGTGGACGCCTTTGCCACCCAGGCACAACTGGGCGCCCACCTTCCGAACCCGGTCACCGCCGCCGGCGCCAACCAGCTCGTTGGGAAACTCCAGACTTCCTGGGCCGAGGACAAACCGGTGCTGGACTTCCTTCGCCACCTATCCACCGTGGTGAACCAGCGCCTGAATGCGCTCGGTGGGGCCGCCACCATCGATGAACTCGCCAAGGAAGTACTGGCCCAGACCACGGTCGAGTCCGAGCGCACTGGCGAGAACGAACGCATAGCCCGCGGTCTGCTGCGGATAGTCGTGGACCGCCAGCGCGCCCTGAAGCGCGCGGACTCCAACGATGATCCACTGGAGCTGCGCCGCCGGGACGGCAAAGTGATGCTGATCGCTCGTGAGACCCCACTGCTGGATGCGGCAGAACGACTGGGCCGCGAAGCCGACTCACTGCTCGCTGAGTCGACGGCGCAGCCCGCCGTAGTTCCTGCCGAACGCGTCCACCAGCGGCTGTCCGCCATCCTCGACGCCGCGGGTGTCGACGACGCGTTACTGCGCGAGCGGGTCCGGCTGGCGCGTTTGGCGGCCGGGTTGTCCCGCCAAGCGGCCGCGTCCGGCAGCGGCGAACTGCACGACAGGGACCTGTCCCAGGTCGAGGCGCTTGGGCTGGCACTGAGTGGGGTTGCGGGCCCGCAGCGCCTCTCGCCCCGCGAAATCGCTGACCGCGTCCGCGTCCGCTTCCCCGCCGTGCCGGCTCTTCCGACGTCGGGACGCCTCGCGGAGCTGCTCCGCGAGGCCGGTCTGGAGCTGGCCCACGACCCCGCATCCGGGACCTACGGCGCCCCCACCATCGCGGAGCCGTCCCAGGGCAGTTCCTCCCGTCTGGGCACGGGAACGCATACAGGCGGCCTGTTCGCGAGCGAACCCACCCCGGAGTCAAGGCTGCGCGATAGCATCAGCCAGCGCTCCTTCCTAGCTTTGGGGGCAAGAGCCGACCTTTGCGACACGCTGGCCATACGGCTGCAAAAGGAGTTCCATGCCCAGCGGATCGATGTCACCGCCCTACTGTTGGATGAGTTGAAGTCCCTGAGCCTCCAGGAAGGTTTCCCGTCTTGGGAGGCTCTGGTGCGCGCGGACGCACAGCCCGAGAACGACCGGGCTACCCGCGGTGTGGCCGCAGCGGTGAAGCTGGCCATGCCCGTTGTCGAGGCGGCCATCGCAGGGGCGGCTGCCGACATTCCCGGACGGGGACCCCGGCCGGTCGTTATCGTCGAAGCCTCTCCCCTGGTCCGCTATGGACATGCTGACTTCATCCGGCATTGGAGCGATCTGGCCACCCCGCGCGGCCAGGCGGTGTGGGTTATCCTGCCCCAGGTCCGAGCGAACCAGGGACCGCTGCTCGACGGCGTCTCGGTTCAGACGTCCCCCAACCAGTATCTTCGTGTCGATACCGCCTGGATTGACGCCCAGACAGACCTCATTCCGGCAGCCGTCGAAGGAGCCACCGCATGACCATTGGCAAGAGCCTCACCCCCAAGCTGCAGAAGCTGGTGCTCCGGGTCGAAGACGACCTGCGCACCCGGCTGGACGAAGATCCGGAGCTCAAGGCCCGATGGCAGTCCGAGCACGCGGACGCGCTGCGCGCCGAACGCACTTCTTCCGCCTGGGTCAGCTGGCGCGACGACCGCATCACACAGGCCGCAGTCGGCTGGGTCCTGACCACGGTGTTCCTGCGCTTCTGCGAGGACAACGCGCTGCTCTCCAAGGTCTGGATCGCCGGTCCCGGCGCCCGCCGGCAGGAAGCGTTCGACGCCGAGAACGCTTATTTCCGCGCCCACCCGGAAAACACCTGGCGTGAGTGGATTCTGGAAGGCGTCACCCACCTGCAGTCCTTCCCGGCCACCACCGCTCTGGTCGACGAGCACGCCGCACTTTGGCAGGTGTCTCCGTCCGGCGCCATGGCGAAGGAAATCCTGGATTTCTGGCGCGCCACCGACGAAGCCGGCGTTCCACTCTACGACTTCCAGGACAGCGGGCTCTCCACCCGCTTCCTCGGCGATCTCTACCAGGACCTCTCCGAGTACGCGAAGAAGACATTCGCCCTGCTCCAAACCCCCGAGTTTGTCGAAGAGTTCATCCTCGACCAGACTCTCACCCCTGCGTTGGCCGAGCGCCCGCTGGAGGGCTTCAAGCTCATCGACCCGACCTGCGGATCCGGACACTTCCTCCTGGGCGGATTCCAACGGTTGCTGGACGAGTGGAGCGCCAAGGCACCCAATATGGAAACCCGCGAGCGGGTGCAAAAGGCCCTCAACGCCATCCACGGCGTTGACTTGAACCCCTTCGCCGTGGCCATCGCCCGCTTCCGACTGACCATCGCCGCACTACAGGCAACCGGAGAACTCGATCTGGAACGCGCCCCCGACTTCAGCTTCCATCTGGCCGCCGGCGACTCGCTGTTACATGGCCAAGTGCAGCGCGAGTTCCAGTTCGAAGGCTTCGACGCCGACGCGGAGTTGTCCGGATTCGCCTATGCCACCGAAGACCTTGAGCAGCTCAAGCGCCTCCTAAAGCCGGGCCAATACGATGTTGTGGTCGGGAACCCGCCCTACATCACAGTCAAAGACAAGACACTCAATGCCGCCTACCGCAACCTATACGAGACGTGCAAGGGAACCTATGCCTTGACCGTGCCGTTCATGGAGCGCTTCTTCGGTCTGGCGAGACACGCCACCGATTCACAGCCCGCGGGATGGACTGGGCAGATTACCTCAAATTCCTTCATGAAGCGCGAGTTCGGGTCCAAGATCATCGAGGAGTACCTCACCCGTCAAGATCTGCGCCTGGTCGTCGACACTTCGGGCGCCTACATCCCCGGCCACGGCACGCCGACCGTCATCCTCATCGGCAAGCACCAGCGACCCACCAGCCAAAGCGTCCGCGCCGTTCTTGGAGTACAAGGCGAGCCAGGACGGCCGGAGGACCCCGCCTCCGGCCTGGTCTGGCGGGCGATCACTGATCACCTAGATCAGCCTGGCTACGACGACCAGTGGATCTCTGTCACCGACCTCGATCGACAGCGACTGGCAACTCATCCATGGAGCCTTAGCGGTGGAGGTGCTTCGAGTCTCTTGACGGTCCTCAATAAGAACAGATCCCACCTCTCCGACTGGTCCGCCAGTATTGGTCGGACGACTGTGGTCGGCGAGGACGACGGCTGGTTCACAACCGACTCGCGTGCTAGATCACTCGGCCAGCTTGACCATGTTCGTACCATTGTCGTTGGGGAAAACGTTCGAGATTACGGTCTCACAGGCGGAGCCCTCATCTGGTGGCCGTACGACGATGTTTTCAAACCATCATGGATTCCTGAGTCGCACCCTGTCGTAAAGAGTTGCTTGTGGCCATTGCGCTCCGTGCTGTCTCAACGTGTCATTTTTGGGCAATCCTTGACGGACAGAAAGCGGCCTTGGTACGACCATCTCGAATGCTACTCGTCGAAAATGCGGACGCCCCTGTCGATCACCTTCGCTGAAGTCGCGACGCATAACCACTTTGTGCTCGACCGGGGTGACAAGGTCTTCAAACAGACAGCCCCTGTAATCAAGCTTCCCGAGGGCGCCTCCGAGGAAGAGCACGTTGCATTGCTCGGCGTACTCAACTCATCGACTGTTTGCTTCTGGTTGAAGCAAAACTGCTACCCGAAGGGCGGGGACCCCGTTGGCGCTGACGGAGCAAGAGTGTCACAACAACCGTGGTCAGACAGGTATCAATTTAATGGAGCTAATGTTTCTGACGTCCCCCTGCCAGATCGTCTGCCGATCGAATCTGGGCGCCAACTAGACAGCCTTGCGCGTTCCTTGTCAAGGACATCGCCCTTTTCGGTAGTGGACAGCTCGCTACCTTCTGCGTCTGCCCTGTCGGCCGCAGAGCGGAAGTCACAAATGCTCCGTGGGCAAATGGTGGCGACTCAGGAGGAACTGGATTGGGAGACCTACGGCCTCTACGGCCTGATCGATGACGACCTCACGTACAAGGGTGAGTCATTGCCAGAGGTCAAGCTGGGACAGCGCGCCTTCGAAATCACGCTCGCACGAGGAATCGACATTGGCACCTCCGACTCCACTTGGTTCACCCGGCATGGCTCTCCGCCCCTCACCGAGATCCCGGTTGAATGGCCAGAGGACTACCGGGCACTCGTCCAGCGTCGGCTCGATGCCATCGAGTCAAATCCGAGCATCCGCCTGCTGGAGAAGCCCGAATTCAAACGACGCTGGGCAACCGATCAGTGGGACAAACAGCAGGACCAGGCACTGCGTCGCTGGCTGCTGGACAGACTCGAGGACCGCTCGTACTGGTTTGACGCGCACGACCGCCCGGTCTCTCGCAGCATCTCACATGTCGCTGACATGGTCTCCCGCAACCCGGATCTGGTCAGTGTCCTTGCACTCTGGGACCGCACCGTCGACGTCGACGTCACCAAGGCCCTCACCAAACTGTTGACCGACGAGGCCGTTCCCTACCTCGCTGCCCAGCGACTCAAGGACTCCGGTCTGCGGAAGCGCGAAACGTGGGAGGAAACGTGGGAGCTGCAACGCCGCGAAGACAACGGCGAGGACGTGGGTAAGATCCCGGTGCCGCCCAAGTACGCCACCGCCGATTTCCGGAAGGCGTCCTGGTGGCAGGCCCGCGGGAAGCTTGACGTGCCCAAGGAACGCTTCATCCTGTACCCGGACGCCGGGCGTTCCACCGACCCGACGCTGCTTTTGGGCTGGGCCGGCTGGGACCACGCCCAGCAGTTCCTTGTCCTGGCCACCATCATGGACGAACGGATCACCGAAGGCGCTGATGACAGCCAGCTGGTTCCGCTCATTGCCGGCATGGCCGAAGTACTGCCCTGGGTTAAGCAGTGGCATGCCGATCTGGACCCAACCTTCGGCATGAGCATGGCCGACTTCTGTTCTGCACAGCTAGAAGAACGGATGACCCAACTCAACGTTTCGACCACCGACCTGAAGGCCTGGCGTCCCGCCCCGGCCACCCGCGGCCGCCGCGCCATCAAGGAGAACGCATGACCATCCTGCTTCGCGACGTCTTCGACATCCCCGAACGCGCAGGCGTCGAGGACTATGTCCTCCGCCTCACCGACGCCGTCAGCGGCGACGGCGCCCGGCACGCCCTCGACGACTACGTGGTCACTCCGTCACTCGTCGACGCTTTCGATTCCGCGCTGGGGCTGGTGTCCGATGCGCTGACCACCGGAATCAACCGCGGATCGTTCCTGACCGGGTCCTTCGGCTCCGGTAAGTCCCACTTTATGGCTGTCCTCCATGCCCTGCTGCGCCACGATCCGAAAGCCCGATCTGTCGTTGAACTCCAAGAGACCGTCGCCCGGCACGACGCTGTGCTGTCCGGCAGGAACATACTGCCGTTGGCTTTCCACTTCTTGGACGGCCAGTCCATGGAACAGGTCATCTTCGACGCTTACGTCCGTCATATCCAGGCCGCGCACCCGGACGCTTCCCTGCCGGCGCTCTTCGCCTCCGATGCCCTCCTTGAGGGTGCCGAGAATTTACGTCTCCAATTTGGAAATACCGCGTTCCTCAAGGGGCTCGGCGGCGAAGGGGCCGACGACGAGTTCGATGAGTTCTCTGGCTTGCTCGGCGCCACTGGCTGGAGCCTTGAGCGCTACCAGGCTGCCCGCACCTCCCCGGCGCAGAGTGCGGAACGACTGTCGCTTGTCAGCTCTCTGATGGGAACGTACTACAAGGACGTCGTTCGGTCCGGCCAGTACGTGAACTTGGATACCGGCCTGTCCATCATGTCATCACACGCCAAGGCGCTCGGGTACGACGCCGTCGTTCTGTTCCTCGACGAATTGGTCCTCTGGCTCGCCTTCGGCATGCACGAGCCCGAGTTCTTTCGCCGTGAATCCCAGAAATTGACCAAACTGGTGGAGGGCTCCTACGGCAGCCTCGACGCTCCCCTGGTCTCCTTTGTGGCCAGGCAGATGGACCTGCGCAAGTGGTTCGCAGACGCCGGTGCAAACGGTGTCCAGCAGGAGGCGCTCGAATCCGCGTTCCGGCACCAGGAGGGACGCTTCGCAAAGATTGAACTGGGTGATGACAATCTCCCGTTCGTCGCCAGCAAGCGCCTCCTGAAGCCCACGGACGACACCGCCAGGCAGTCCGTCGACGATGCTTTCACCCGGCTGGACCGCAACCCCAAGGTCTGGGACGTGCTGCTCGACGGGGTCAACTCAGATGACCAGCACCGTGGTTCGGATGAGAAGGCCTTCCGGCTGACCTACCCCTTCGCTCCCGCCCTGGTCTCCACCTTGCGTTCCCTGGCCAGCGTCATGCAGCGCGACCGCACGGCGCTGAAGGTCATGCAGCAGATGCTGGTTGACCGCCGGAACACGATGAGCATCGAGGATGTCATCCCCGTTGGGGACAGCTTCGATTACATCGTTAAGGGTCAGGCCGGGGCGGCCCTTGACGCGCAGGCTGCGGCGCTCTTCCGCTCTGCCACCCAGCTGTACCAGGACAAGCTGCTGCCCAAGATTCTCTCCACCCACCACCTTGCCGCCTCCGATTTGCAGGATCCGTCCCGGCTGACCCTCGCATTTCGCGCGGATGACCGGCTCGCCAAAACACTGCTGCTCTCAGCTGTCGCCCCCAACGTCCCCGCGCTGAAGGCGCTGACCGCGGCCCGGCTCGCCTCGCTCAACCACGGCTCGATCGCGTCCCCGCTGCCCGGTGGTGAGGCCAACATCGTGCTGGCCAAGGTGAAGAACTGGTCCCGCGAGGTGCCCGAAATACATGTGGGCTCTGAACCGTTGAACCCCATCATCCGGGTCCAGCTGTCCAACGTGGACTACGAATCGATCGTAGAAAAGGCCAGGGGCGAGGACAACCCCGGGCGCCAACGCGAACTGATTCGCAAGCTGGTCGCCGAAGGGCTCGGCCTTGAACTCGGCAACCCCGACGCCTGGAACGTTTACCGGCATCCCGTCGTGTGGCGTGGTTCCAAGCGCGAGGTTGAACTGGTCTTCGGCAACGTGCGCGACGCCGGCTGGCTCACGGATGAGCATTTCCGTTCCGGGGCCGGCGCGTGGCGCTTCGTCATCGACCACCCCTTCGACGAAGAACAGCACACTGCCACCGAAGACATCGAGCGCATCGAGAATTTGCGCGCCCGCAATTTCACCGCACGCACTGTGGTCTGGTTGCCGCGTTTCCTCTCCGCGGAATCCATGCGCGACCTGCGTCGGCTCGTCGTGTTGGACTGGCTTCTGGAGGGCACCGGAGACCGTTGGAACAGCCACGCGAACCACCTCAGTGAGATCGACCGCCAACAGGCCCGCGGCATCCTCGAATCTCAGCAAGCGGCCCTTCGCGAGGGATTGCTTCGCATCATCCAGCAGGCTTACGGCGCGGCGACACCCGCACCCGGGACCCTGCTCGAGGATCCCGCGCATGTGGAGGTCCTGTACTCCCTGGATCCTGAATACGTGCCGCAGCCGCCCGTCGGGGCCACCCTCGGGGCAGGCTTCAGGCAGTTGGTGAATCGAGCTTTCGAATCCGCTTATCCTGGTCACCCCCGCTTCGAACCGGAGGACACCGAGCTCCGCATCGCTGACCTCAAGGCCGTAGCCGCCGCAATCGAGGCCGCGGCCGCAGACCCGGAGGGCCGCGCCCCTTACCCAGGCGACGCACGGACGGTCCGCCGGATCGCCAACCCGCTCGAAGTTGGGCTCGCAGGAGAAACCCACTTCCTCTTCGGCGACGGCCGCTTCGGTCCTTGG
This sequence comes from Arthrobacter sp. TE12232, assembly GCF_054062615.1. Taxonomy (NCBI): domain Bacteria; kingdom Bacillati; phylum Actinomycetota; class Actinomycetes; order Micrococcales; family Micrococcaceae; genus Arthrobacter; species Arthrobacter sp. TE12232. Next base: position 4,345,826 of record NZ_JBSSFK010000001.1, on the reverse strand, counting down.
GGCGCCGCGCTTGAGCAAGGGCTCTCGCGTGCGGACATCGGCAACGACGATGCTGTCACGGTTTCGAAGTTGCGCGAAATCATCGCCGATGTCGAACCGGCCCACGGGCTTCGCAACGAAGTCTCCGACCTGATAGTGATTGCGTGGGGTCTGCTGCGCCAGCGTGCCTGGTTCAACCACGGTGGTGCGCTGGCGTCGGCTCCTTCGCCGGGATCGCTCCAGCCAAGCATGGAACTGCGGCCGCAGCCCATGCCGACCGAACAGGAGTGGGAGGCGGCCCGCGCAACCGCGGGCCGCGTATTTGCGATCGAAGCCCCCAAGTACCGAACCCCTGCAGCAGTCGCCACCCTTGCTGAGGCTACGCGCACGTTTGCACGCACGCGCGTCGTCGAGGCGGATGCGCTGGTCAATGCTTTGCGGTCTGCCGCCACGCGGCTCAAAACACATGGGGGCGCCCGTTTGGTCCTCGCCGACGGGATTGCGAAAGCCCTTGGTGCCTTGCAGCACCAAAATGGCGTGACGCTGATCCAGACCCTGGCCGGGCTTAACCTCTCGGCCACGCCGGAGGAAGCTTCGGCGTCACTGACCCGGGCCAAGGACGTTGTCGCGGCCCTGTCGGACTTCTCATGGAACCGGCTGACGCCAATCCGCGCGGCCGCCGCCGACCAGGGTGAACGCGCGGATGCCGCGCAAGACATCCTCGACCATCTCACCACCGCTCTGAACGGCCATGAGCACGCCTACCCATGCACGAACGCGCTCAAGACCGCCGAAGATAGAATATTCGAGTGGCTTGCCAGCACACGCGTGCCGCCGGCGCGCCCGGTGGTTGGCCCGGATCCCCTCGTCCCCCCACCGGCAGTCGTTCCAGATCCGATCAAACCCGACGATGTCTCGCTTCCGAAGACTGACCCGCCCGTGGATAGCCAGCCGGGCGGAGCTTGGCGGACCGCCAATGCCAATACCGCGATGGGTGAGCTCCAAAAGTTCCTGCGGGAGAACCCTGGGAAACGAATCGAAGTGCAGTGGAGGATCGTCGAGTGAATGCGCAGGCGACCGTCTCCGGAACGGTCAGCACCGCCGTCGTCCGTTCCCTTATTGCTGCGACCCGCAAGCACGGCACCCAGCGGGTGATCGGCCTCCGCGCGGTCCCAGACTCCGGCGCTGAACGACGCTTCGCGGATTCCGGTGAACCCGTCCACGTCCTGCCATGCGTCTCCTCGCTGGCCATCCGGGATGCCTTGCGAAACCGCGCCCGTGGGGAATGGCTCGTGATCCTGACCGACCGGCCGGAGGAAGACCTAGGCGCCGGTATTCTGGGTCATTTCGCCCATCAAAGGCTCCAGACGCCGGGGGCCTGGGAGGCCCTTAAAGAGCGTTTCGGCGCCGACCGGATCGATCGGGCGTTATCCTCGCTGAAGCAGCGGTTACCAGTGGCGCAGGGCTTATTGCGCATAACTCCCGACGAGGGATGGCCCGTCGCCCCGGGTGCCGTCTTGACCATCGATCATGCCTTCGGGTCGGTTGCGGAGCGGCAGCTAGCACTGCAGCGAGGTCCGGTGGACGCCCTCAGCGTTCTGGACTGGACCACGAGATCCGATGCCGCGGACCGCATGGCGGACCTGCGCGAATTCGGCGGAAATGAACTCGCCGACGCCGTCCTCCAGTGGCTAACGGATCGTGCGGGGCAGGCAGGCACACCGCTGCTTCGGTTGCTTCTCTCCGACCGGGCCGCCGAGGCGGTCCCGATCGGAATTGTTCTCAATGTTCTGACCGGCACGGCCGGACGGACTGCACACGACCAGCAGCTCACCCATCTGGCACTCGCCAGGCTCGAACACTTGTGGGCTGGTTCCGTCGAAGCGGTCACCCCGCCCATGCTGGCGGCGCTGGGCAAGGTTGCGCGCAGCGTTGTCGAAGCTCAGCTGGACGATCCGGCGCGCTGGCAGGAAGGCCATGCCGCGCTGCAGGCCGCTGATCGCTTGCTGGGCAAGGTCCAAGCGGCCAACTTGGGAAGCGATTCGCAACTGCTCCCCGCCGGGCTCAGCGCGTCGCTGCACCGGCTCGCGGAAGCGCTCCGGTCCTTCCCATCATCGGGAATCGACGCCGTGGAGGAGGCTTGGTCGAGGGTGGAAGCCCATCGCCTGGCGTATCCGTTACGAGGGAACGCCCGGGATCCCCGAGTGGATCCGTTCCGTGCCGCCGTCCGGCTGGCCCGCTGGCTCAGCCGCGATGACGTGCTGCCGGACAGTTTCGCCGCCGCGGTGCAACTGCAAGCCCGCGACCATGCATGGGTCGATGCCGCGTATAACGATGCGTTGGGCGGCGTCAGCGATCAGCGTCTGGGTGAAGGTCTCGGCGCCGTCTTGCGACTCACGGAGCAACGACGCCACGGCCACGACCGGGCCTTCGCACGCCTGCTGGCCGCGTCAGTCGCCTCGGACGAGGGCCGGACGACGGGCCGTTTGGACGGCGCCGGAGACCAAGTCTGGCACCTGGAGCGTTTGCTGCCCTCGGTAGTGCTACCGCTGGCGCGCGCGAAAAACACCCTGCTGCTGGTCCTCGACGGCATGAGCGCAGCCACCGCCACGGAGCTGACCTCCACCGTGTTGCACGGCAACGAGGGCTGGTCCGAGGCCATCCCAGCTGCCGCAGAACGTCGCGGGTCTGCCGTGGCCGTGCTGCCGACACTCACGAACCTCAGCCGCGCATCCCTGTTCAGCGGCGAACTGACCTCAGGCGGACAGTCCCGTGAATTGTCAGGCTTCGCCGCAATGGCGAACGCCGGCGGGATCTCCCAGTCCGTGCTGTTTCATAAGGCTCCCCTGGATTCGTCGCGTCCAGGATTGGCTCTGCAAGACGACATTGCCGTTTCCATCGCCGACCCACAGACACAGCTCGTGGCCTGCGTTCTGAACACCATCGACGACGCCCTCGACAAGAGCGACCCGGCCGGAACCACGTGGACGCCTGACACCATCCGGCACCTGCGACCGCTGCTATCCGCCGCGATGGCCGCCGGACGCAACGTGGTCATGACGTCCGATCACGGGCACATCGTGGAGCGCCGCCGCGGGGAACTGCGCGCGTTCGGTGAAACGAGTAGCGCACGGTCCCGAACACCGGAACCTCCCGCCGGTGACGACGAGGTGCTGGTCCAGGGCCGCCGTGTCCTTGCCGAAGGCGGCAGCGCAGTACTCGCCGTGGACGAAACCCTGCGCTATGGACCGATCAAGGCCGGATACCACGGAGGCGCTTCCCCCGCGGAGGTCGTGGTTCCAGTCGTTGTCTTGGTTCCCGGCGATAACGTCCCCGACGGGTGGAAGCTGGCGCCGTCACAGAAACCACTGTGGTGGTCGGTCGCAGCCAGCGGCGCCGCGGCCCGCCCGGCAAGTACCGGTGCCGGACTGACGAAGGCAGCCAAGGACAACACCCCATCGCTGCTCGACATCCTCGACGCCCCCAAGCCGGTCTCCGCCGCGCCGCGGATCGGCGCCGCCGTCGTATCTTCCGGCACGTTCAAGGCGCAGAAAGCCATCGCCGGCCGACTCGCCGTTACCGAAAGCCAAGTGGCTGCGCTGCTGGATGCTCTGGCCTCCGTGCCGGGGACCCGGCTGGTCAAGGAGACGGCCGCCGTTGTCCTTCAGGTAGCCCCCACGCGCATGGATGGGGCGGTGGCCCAACTGCAGCAGCTGCTCAACGTCGAAGGCTACGGGGTGTTGCGTGTCGACGGCTCTATGCTTGTCCTGGACGCACGCCTGCTCCGTGAGCAGTTCGGGGTGACAGATCGTGGCTGAAGTCTCGCCCCGCAGGCGCCGTGAAGTGATCGACGCCCTGCGGCGTGGCACGGTCCCTTCCAACGGACTTGACCTGCTCGCGGTCGGTCTGGATCGTTTCCAGCGCGCCGTCGACGAGGAACTTGAGACAGTCGCGGGTGGTGGTGCCGTGGTCAAGGCAGTTCGCGGTGAGTACGGTACGGGTAAGACCTTCTACACCCGCCATCTTGCGGAGAAGGCTCTCAGAAAGGGTTTCGCCGCCGCCGAAGTGCAGATTTCCGAGACCGAGACCCCGCTGCACAAGCTTGAAACCGTCTACCGACGGATTACCGAATCGCTGCGCACCGCCTCGGTGGCGCCGAGCGCGTTCCGTTCCGTCCTGGATGCCTGGCTGTTCACCCTCGAGGACGATGCCATCGCCGCAGACCCCGAGCTGGCTACCGCTTCGGCGGGCGACTTGGCGGCCGCCGCGGATGAGCTGCTGGACCGGCGTTTGGCCGAGGTGAGTGCGAAGACTCCTGCCTTCGCCCAGGCACTCCGCGGTTACCGGGCAGCCGTAGCCGCTGGAGATGCTGCCGTTGCGGACGGGCTTGCCGCATGGCTCGGTGGCCAGCCCCATGTGGGCGCTTCGGCCAAGCGCGGGGCCGGAATCCGCGGCGATCTTGACCACTTCGGCGCCTTGGGATTCCTGCAGGGTCTGCTGCTGATCCTGCGCGACGCTGGGCATCCCGGCTTGCTGGTGGTTTTGGACGAGGTCGAGACCCTGCAGCGGATGCGCTCGGATGTGCGGGACAAAGCCCTCAACGCGCTGCGCCAGCTCATGGATGAAGTGGATTTCGGTCGGTTCCCAGGGCTGTATCTGGTCCTGACCGGGACACCGGCTTTCTTCACCGGGCCGTCGGGGGTGCCGCGCTTGGCGCCCCTGGCACAGCGTCTGGCGACGGATTTCGGCACGGATTCGCGCTTCGACAACCCTCGAGCCGTACAGATCCGTTTGGCAGGCTTCGACCGTGAAGCGCTCGAGGCGTTGGGCATCAAGGTACGGGACCTTTATCTTTTGGGCGCCGACGCTCCTGACCGTATCCGCCAGCTCGTCGACGATCCCTACGTTTCTGATCTGGCCGGCGCGGTGACCGGCGGTCTGGGCGGCAAGGTCGGCATTGCGCCGAGAATCTTCCTGAAGAAACTCATCGGTGACGTGTTGGACCGGGTTGACCAGTTCGCTGACTTCGCCCCCCGCGAGCACTACGCCTTGACCCTCGCCCGCGAGGAACTAAGCCCCGAGGAACGCAACGCCGTTGGCGGCCCCGTCGGAGTGGCCGGCGGCTATGCGGCGACCGCGGACGACGTCGAACTCAACCTATGACTCAACCAGCGGGTTTCGACGCGCTCAACACAGTGGTCCAGCACCACATCGCCAACACCCTGGGCTGGGGCAGTCTGCGCCCGCTGCAGTCTGAATCCATCGGCCCGCTCCTGCGTGGCGACGATTGCCTGATGTTGGCTCCGACTGCCGGCGGTAAGACAGAGGCAGCGTTGTTCCCGTTGCTGACCCGCATGGCAGAGGAGGGATGGACCGGTACCTCGGTACTCTACGTGTGTCCGCTGCGCGCGCTGCTGAATAACTTGGAGCCTCGGATCGCTTCCTACGCCGGCTGGCTCGGGCGCACCGGGGCGGTACGGCATGGCGACACCACCGCAGGAGTTCGCAGACGCCAGATCTTCGAGCGTCCGGACATCCTGCTGACCACCCCCGAATCGCTCGAATCCATGCTGGTGTCCACTCTGGCGGACCCTCGGACGCTGTTCGCGGACGTGAGGGCCATCATCGTCGATGAGGTCCATGCCTTTGCCGGGGATGATCGCGGCTGGCACCTACTGGGAGTTGTGGAACGCATTTCTAAGCTGGCTGGCCGCCCGCTCCAGCGGATTGGACTGTCCGCGACAGTAGGCAACGCCCCGGAGCTCTTGACTTGGCTGCAAGGCAGCAATCGGATCTCAGAGATACCTGCCTCCGTCATCGCTCCGGACGGGGGTTCGGCGGTTGTCCCGGAGATGCAGCTCGATTTCGTAGGCAGCGATCTAAATGCAGCCAAAGTGATCGCTGCCCTGCATCGCGGCGAAAAGCGGCTCGCCTTTGCCGATTCGCGGCGAACGGTGGAAAAGGTGTCGCTCGGGCTGCGCGACCTTGAGGTGGAGACTTTCGTCTCGCACTCCTCCTTGTCCGTGGATGCTCGCAGGCAAGCGGAAACAGCGTTCTCGCAGGCCCGCGACTGCGTCATCGTGTCGACCTCCACCTTGGAACTCGGCATCGACGTAGGCGACCTCGATAGGGTCGTCCAGATCGGCGCACCCCGCACCGTGGCCTCGGTATTGCAGCGGCTCGGTCGGACCGGCCGCAGACCTGGGACCGAGCGGAACATGCTTTTCCTGTCCACCGACGACGCGCAGTTCCTTCGCGCCTGCGGCCTGCTGTTGCTCTGGTCTGAGGGCTATGTTGAACCGGTCATTCCCCCGCCGTCGCCGTTGCACGTGGCTGCACAACAACTGCTGGGGTTAACCCTGCAGGAGAGGCGGGTGGGCGCCAATACCTGGCACGAGTGGTTCTCCGGACTGGAACTCGCCTCGCCGGGCGAGTGGCAAGAGATCGCCACGTGGCTGGTGGAAACAGGACACCTCGATTCGGACCAGGGGATGCTCTTCATGGGGCCGGCAGCTGAGCGAAAGTACGGCGGTATCCACTACCGGGACCTCATGGCCGTTTTCACTGCGGACCCGCAGGTAGTCATTCTGCACGGTCGCGAGGAAATCGGCTCTGTTGACCCAATGGTGCTGCAACGCAAGGTCGACGGTCCTAGGCTTCTTACCCTCGGAGGCAGAGCATGGCAGGTGAACTACGTCGACTGGAAGCGTCACCGCGCCTACGTTGAACCGTCGGCAAACGCCGCGGACTCCAAATGGTCAAGCATGCCGCAGCCCGAGTCCTATGCCCTGAGTGATGCAACGCGGAGGGTGCTGCTCGGGGCCACTCCCGCCGGCGTGCTGCTGTCCAAAAGGGCTCTGACCAAGCTGGACGAACTCCGGGAGGAGTATTCGCAGCGGGTACTGGATGGTTCCACAGTCCTGGTCCGTGAGCCGAATGGGAGACTTCGCTGGTGGACTTGGGCGGGTGCCCGCGCGAACGCCGTCCTAGTCGCGGGGCTGCTTGACTTGGCGCCGGAGTTGCTGGATGAATCGCGGGCCTACAACAATTGGCAAATCGGATTGCGGGGCGACACCACCACTCCGGCCCTTGCTGAGGCCGTGTGCGAGATCCGGGATATGCTCAAAGACGAGCCAAAAAGGCTCCTGCCGCAGGTTGATGAGCGTGCGCTCAGAACACTGAAGTTCGCAGAACTCTTGCCCGCTTCATTGGCCGTGAGCACCCTCGCCGAGCGAAACAGCGATCATGTCGGTGTTTCGGTGGTCGCCGCAAGATCCGTCGCTTCCGTCTAGTTCGAGATTCGGGGAGTCGAACCCAGCTATCCCCGAAGGCCATGCGGCGCCTATATGCTCTCCGTATGCCACGCGCAATCTCCAACGACAGCACTGTACGTTTCCTGGTCACGACAGCTACGGGAAGCGAATACTTCGCCAATCTAGATGATCGAAGTGTGAGTCATGCATGCTGGAATTCGAGCACCGGGTCTTGGAAACCAAACGGTCCCGGCCCCAAATGCTGCAGCACAATCATGTACAAGCGGTAAAATTATGCGATGACAAACGTCGGCCTACGCGAGTTGCGGAACAACGCCGCAGACCTCGTCGCACGAGCCCACGGCGGCGAAGACATCGTCATCACCAACCACGGAGTGCCATCGGTGCGGCTCGTCCCCGTAGACCCGCAGTCCAAGCCATGTCTGACCAAGGCAGACCTGCTGCAGCACCCGCTGGCCGACCCGGTCCTCCGCCATGATCTCGTGGAACTTGTCGGAGACACGCCGACGATCTCGGCACCGTCCAGTAACGGGCTCCCGAGCACTTCTCGACACCAGCGTCTTCAAGGCCTTTGAATGCACGCGCCCTCTGAGCTCGGCCAGATTGCCCGAAATCGGCTCCCTACCGTCAACGTCGATGGCTGGTTACGGATAAGAATGAAACATCGATGACCAATCCCCGTACCCAGGCACGATTGCATGTGGCGTCAGTCATGCGGGCGCATGAGTGGCGGGTTGAGTACGGCCCGCATTGTCTGGCCCGTTGTCGGGCGAGCTGCCGCGGCGAGCCGAAATAACGCCGCGGGGCGGCCGGCGTCTCCCGCCGTCATCCGCCCGGTATCTTCCAGGAAGCCCGGTGTTCCTGTGGCCTTGCGGTGGAAATTCCGGGGGTCAAGACGCGTTCCCCAGACGGCCTCGTACACGGCGCGGAGCTGGGCGATGGTGAACTCCTCACCGCAGAAGGCCGCCCCCAGCGGCGAATATTCGAGCTTTGACTTCGCCCGCTCCAGTGCGTCACCGAGGATGCGCTCATGGTCAAAAGCGAGCTGCAATTCGCCATTTTGAATCTGACTGACCGGATACCATGCGGCGTGCTCGGCGTCGCTCCCGGCGGACAGTACGGGGAAATTGGGCGCGAGCAGCAGGTGGGCCACGGTGAGCACATCCCCGCGCGGGTCACGCCCTTTCGGGCCGTAACTCCCCAACTGTTCCAGATGCCCGGCGATCTGTTCGACACCGGTTTCCTCCGCCAGCTCGCGGCTCGCAGCCGTCGCCAGATCTTCCCCTGCCAGCACAAACCCGCCCGGCAGGGCGAGCCGGCCGCGGAAGGGCTCGATGAGGCGCGTGATGAGCAGGACCTTCAAGGTGTCCTCGGACACGGTCAGGGCAACGATGTCGACGGCCACCGGAAAGCGCGCTGGCGCCGGATGGGATACAGGCATGAACCCATCGTAGGTATTTATCGTCACCTTGACAATAAATTGAATCGAGTTCTACTGTTTAGTTATCGTCAACTTGACGAGAATATAGAACAAGTTAGGTGAATCCCATGGCCAGCATCAAGCGCTACCCTTGGATCAGCCACCTCCTGGGCAGCCCCACCGGCTACGTCGTCCACCTGCAGAAGGGCGAGGTCAAGCACCAAGGAGTTGGCCAGGCCTTCTGGTTCCGGCCGGCGAACTCCGTGCTCAGCGAGGTTCCCGTGGATGATCAGGAACTTCCCACGCTCTTCCACGCCATCACCCGTGACCATCAGGACGTGAGCGTTCAAGCCAACGTGACCTACCGCTTCATCGACCCAGTGGCAGTCTCCAGCCGGCTCGACTTCGGACTCCAGCCGGCCGGTGCGGCGCCGGCGACCGGCAAGGAGCAGGTGGCCACGATCATCGGCCAGCTGTGCCAGAGCCACGCGATCGACCAGATCGCCACGACCACGCTTGCCGAAGCCTTGGAATGCGGAGTCAGCCAGCTGCGCAACATCCTTACCGGGGCCTTGGGCACAGACACCCGGCTCCTGTCCACCGGCATCGAGATCCTGGGGGTGCAGGTCCTTGCGGTCCGGCCGGAGTCCGACGTCGAACGGGCGCTGCAGACTCCGGTCCGCGAACAGCTCCAGTCCGAAGCAGACCGGGCCGTCTACGAACGCCGGGCAGTCGCCGTCGAACGCGAAAGGACCATCTCCGAGAACGAAATGGCGAGCCAGATCGAACTCGCCACCAGGCGCCAACACTTGGTCGCCCAGGAAGGCGCCAACGCACGGCGCGAGGCCGAAGAAAGGGCCGCCGCAGGACTCATTCAGGCACAGGCATCGGCCGAACGCCAAGGCATCAGCGCAACGGCCGAAGCGAACCAGATCCGGCTCGTCGGCGAGGCAGCCGCCGCACGCGAGGCCGCCAACATGGAGGTCTACCGGGGCATGGAACAGGCCACCCTGCTGGCACTGGCCCTGCGCGACGCGGCCGGATCCCTGCCCAACATCGGCAACCTCACCATCACCCCCGATCTTCTCAGCGGGGCACTATCCAGGCTGTTCCAAGAGCCTGTGCTCGACGCGGCTCCCGCCGATGGGCCTAGGACCGCAGGCGGCCCCACCGGCCGCGCCGGCAATTAGGATCCGGTTGTGGCAAACCCCCGCCTCGTCATCGTCCACCGTCGGACCGAGCTCCAGGAACTCCTGGACCGTCACGCCACCCGTGGCCAGGCCGAATTCTTCCTCCGCACACGCGGCCGCTCCATCCAAGATGTGCAGGAACACCACGACCGGCTGACCGCCGCCCTGGCGACCATCCGCGCCGCGGTTCCGGCCGAGTGGCGTCACGCCGAGGTGGAACGCAGGGACCTTAGCAGGTTCCTGCTCACACCTGAGGACATTATCGCCGTGGTGGGCCAGGACGGTCTCGTGGCCAACGCGGCGAAGTACCTCAACGGGCAGCCCGTCATCGGCATCGATCCGGATCCGGGAACGAACCCGGGCGTCCTGGTCCGACACGCGCCCAACGCGGCAGCAAGAATGCTGCAGGAAGCCGCCATGAGCGGGCCGGTGGAGCAGCTGCCGTGCCAGGAACTCGCCACTGTGACGGCACGGCTCGACGACGGGCAGGAACTCTCAGGACTCAACGAGGTCTTCATCGGGCACGCCTCACATCAGTCGGCCCGGTACCAGCTCACGGCCCCCGGCGGCAAGTCCGAACATCACTCCTCTTCGGGCCTGATCGTTTCCACCGGCACCGGCGCCAGCGGCTGGTGCGCATCCATCGCCCAGGAACGCGGAGGTCGCGCGTTGCCCGCACCCACGGACTCCTGGCTCGCATGGTTCGTCCGCGAGGCCTGGCCCTCCCCCATCACCGGAACCTCCCTCACCGAGGGCGTACTGCAGGCAGGCGAAACACTCCGCATCACTGTTGCATGCGACCAGCTCGTGGTGTTCGGCGACGGCATGGAAGACGACCGCCTCACCGCATCTTGGGGCCAGGAAATCACGGTCCAGTTGGGCGAACGGCCACTGCGGCTTGTCAGGTAGGAGCCCAACGAGGCCCTCTCGACTACTGGACTCCGATCGTCTCCGCCCAGAAGCCAGCCAAGCGAGTTTGCCTTCTCTCGCGCCCGATCAGAGCCCCGGGAAGTATAAAAGGTATAAAGGCATATAAAACTGCAGACTCTATAGCTCGTCGTTCGGACGCGCTTGAATGCCGGCAAAACGTCCGATTCGGTCGTAAGGGTGCGTGCCGATCGTTCGGCCGTGGCGGTGATGCAGGACGGGCATGGGCCTGTTTGAGCACGGATTTGTTCTGAATTCCGTTGATTCTAAGAGCGCTTGCGCCTACTGTCCTAGCTTCCGTCAGCGCCCCCATTGGGACCAATTCAAGGCGCTGATCCCTGCCGTGGTCGAAACTGGCCCCTATTGCGCGCATCGTCCTCGCGTCGCCGGTCGGGCGTGTTCGACAAACTCAAATAGGTCCTCGTGTTGGGTGCCTCGTATGCCAAGATCGCCGATGGCCGCTGCCCGGCATATTGGTGACACCTCCGTGGCTACCCCGACAGCCGATAGGCCCCGCACGTTAGCTTAGACGCGCGGGACCTGCCCTCGTTGACAGCCGAAGGACCAACTACGTTGACCATAGACCAACTAGGTTGTCAAAAGGACCAAGTTGGTTGGCAATCAGCAATAAGCCTTAGAACCCGACAGCTTCGAAGGTCGGCCTACTTGCAAGACTTGCAGATAGGCCGTCGAGTTCTTGCAAATAGATGCCCGTTCTTGCACTTAGGGTGACACCTCTCAGCGACCTAGAAGTCCCAGTCCTCATCCTCAGTATTGACAGCCTTGCCAATCACATAAGACGAACCCGAACCCGAAAAGAAGTCGTGGTTCTCGTCCGCGTTAGGCGACAGGGCCGACAGGATGGCCGGGTTCACGTCGGTGACCGAAGCCGGGAACATGGCCTCGTAGCCCAGGTTCATGAGCGCCTTGTTGGCGTTGTAGTGCAGGAACTTCTTGACGTCCTCGGCCAGGCCGACGGAATCGTAGAGGTCGTGCGTGTACTGGACTTCGTTTTCGTAGAGCTCGAAGAGCAGTTCGAAGGTGTAGTCCTTGATCTCCTGCCGGCGCTCCTCGGAGACCTTCTCCAGGCCCTTCTGGAACTTGTAGCCGATGTAGTAGCCGTGCACGGCCTCGTCGCGGATGATAAGGCGGATGAGGTCGGCCGTGTTCGTCAGCTTGGCCCGCGAGGACCAGTACATCGGCAGGTAGAAGCCCGAGTAGAACAGGAAGCTCTCCAGCAGCGTGGAGGCCACCTTGCGCTTAAGGGGGTCGTCGCCCTGGTAGTAGTCCATGACGATCTGGGCCTTCTTCTGAAGGTTCTCGTTCTCGGTGGACCAGCGGAATGCCTCGTCGATCTCTTTGGTGGAGGCCAGCGTGGAGAAGATGGAGGAGTAGCTCTTGGCGTGCACGGACTCCATGAACGCGATGTTCGTGTAGACAGCCTCTTCGTGCGGGGTGAGGGCGTCCGGAATCAGGGAGACGGCGCCGACGGTGCCCTGGATGGTGTCCAGCAGGGTCAGGCCCGTGAACACGCGCATGGTGAGCTGCTGCTCGTCCGGGGTGAGCGTCGCCCACGACTGGATATCGTTGGACAGCGGCACCTTCTCCGGCAGCCAGAAGTTGTTGACCAGGCGGTTCCAGACATCCACGTCCTTGTCGTCCTGGATGCGGTTCCAGTTGATCGCCTCGACGTGGCTAAGCAGCTTGACCTTTTCGGTCATGTCATCCCCTAAAGGTTGGGTTCTTCGTTAAGTTAAGCGTACGACGGCGGGCGGGCGCCCGCCGTCGTACAGTCACGATTGAGTTGAAGCTACAGCATGCAGCTGACGCAGCCCTCTACCTCGGTCCCTTCCAGCGCGAGCTGGCGGAGACGGATGTAGTAGATGGTCTTGATGCCCTTCTTCCAGGCGTAGATCTGGGCCTTGTTGATGTCGCGCGTGGTGGCGGTGTCCTTGAAGAACAGCGTCAGGGACAGGCCCTGGTCCACGTGCTGCGTGGCGGCGGCGTACGTGTCGATGACCTTCTCGTACCCGATCTCGTACGCGTCCTGGTAGTACTCCAGGTTGTCGTTCGTCAGGTACGGCGCCGGGTAGTACACGCGGCCCAGCTTGCCTTCCTTGCGGATCTCGATCTTGGACGCCACCGGGTGGATCGAGGAGGTGGAGTTGTTGATGTAGGAGATCGAGCCCGTCGGCGGAACAGCCTGCAGGTTCTGGTTGTAGATGCCGTGCTCCATGACGGAGGCCTTCAGCTCGCGCCAGTCATCCTGGGTGGGGATGTGGATGTTCTTGAACAGCTCGGCGACCTTGGCGGTCTGCGGGACCCATTCCTGCTCGGTGTACTTGTCGAAGAACTCGCCGGTGGCGTACTTGGACTTCTCGAAGCCGCCGAAGGTCTGGCCGGTCTGGATGGCCAGCAGGTTGGAGGCGCGGACCGCGTGGTACACCACCGAGTAGAAGTAGATGTTGGTGAAGTCCAGGCCCTCTTCGGAGCCGTAGTGGACCCGTTCGCGGGCGAGGTAGCCGTGCAGGTTCATCTGGCCGAGGCCGATCGCGTGGCTCTGGTCGTTGCCGCGGGCAATCGAGGGCACCGAGGTGATGTTGGACATGTCCGAGACGGCCGAGAGCGAGCGGATGGCCGTCTCGATGGTCTGGCCGAAGTCCGGCGAGTCCATGGTCTTGGCGATGTTCAGCGAGCCCAGGTTGCAGGAGATGTCCTTGCCCGTGTGGTCGTAGGACAGGTCATCGTTGTACGTGGTGGGCTGGGAGACCTGGAGGATCTCGGAGCACAGGTTGGACATGATGATCTTGCCGTCGATCGGGTTTTCCCGGTTCACGGTGTCCTCGAACATGATGTACGGGTAACCGGATTCGAACTGGATCTCGGCGAGGGTCTGGAAGAACTCGCGCGCCTTGATCTTGGTCTTCTTGATCCGGGAATCGTCCACCATCTCGTAGTACTTCTCGGTGACCGAGACGTCGGAGAACGGCATGCCGTAGACCTTTTCGACGTCGTACGGGGAGAACAGGTACATGTCCTCGTCCCGCTTGGCGAGCTCGAAGGTGATGTCCGGGATGACGACGCCGAGCGAGAGGGTCTTGATGCGGATCTTCTCGTCCGCGTTCTCGCGCTTGGTGTCCAGGAAGCGGTAGATGTCGGGGTGGTGCGCGTGCAGGTACACCGCGCCGGCGCCCTGGCGGGCACCGAGCTGGTTGGCGTAGGAGAAGCTGTCCTCGAGGAGCTTCATCACGGGGATGACGCCGGAGGACTGGTTCTCGATCTGCTTGATCGGCGCGCCGACCTCGCGGATGTTGGTCAGGGCGAAGGCCACGCCGCCGCCGCGCTTGGACAGCTGCAGGGCGGAGTTGATGGACCTGCCGATCGACTCCATGTTGTCTTCGATGCGGAGCAGGAAGCAGGAGACCAGCTCGCCGCGCTGCTTCTTGCCTGCGTTCAGGAACGTCGGAGTGGCCGGCTGGAAGCGGCCTTCGATGATCTCGTCGACCATCTGGGTGGCGAGCTTCTCGTCGCCGCGGGCCAGGTGCAGGGCCACCATGCAGACGCGGTCCTCGTAGCGCTCCAGGAAGCGCTTTCCGTCGAACGTCTTCAGCGTGTAGGAGGTGTAGAACTTGAACGCGCCCAGGAAGGTCTCGAAGCGGAACTTCTTCTTGTACGCGCGGTTGAAGAGCTCGCGGATGAAGTTCATCGTGTACTGGTCGAGGGTTTCTCGCTCGTAGTACTCGTTCTTGACGAGGTAGTCGAGCTTTTCCTCGAGGTCGTGGAAGAACACGGTGTTGTTGTTCACGTGCTGCAGGAAGTACTGGTGCGCGGCCTCGCGGTCGGCCTCGAACTGGATCTCGCCGTTGGGGCCGTAGAGGTTCAGCATGGCGTTCAGCTCGTGGTAGCCCAGGCCCTTGTACGCGGCCGGCATCTCGTGCTTTTCCTGCTTCTCAAGAGCCGTGGCCGTGCCCCCGTGGGAGCCTGTGCCCCCGGTTACTGTTTTGTCTGCGACAGTCGTGTCCAAAACTCTTCCAATCCTTGTTGTACACGGGAGACGTCTTCCGGCGTGCCCATGAGTTCGAACCTGTATAGGTGGGGGACGTTGCATTTTGCGGCGATGATGTCCCCCGCCATGCAGTAGTTATCCCCGAAATTCGTGTTGCCGGCCCCGATCACTCCGCGGATCAGCTTCCGGTTGCCCGGGTCGTTCAAAAACCTGATGACCTGCTTTGGAACAGATCCCTCTCCCCCGGTGCCGCCGTAGGTCGGCACCACCAGAACGTACGGTTCCCGGGCCGCCAGCGGGGCGTCCTTCGAATAGAGGGGGATCCTGGCGGCTTCGACGCCCAGTTTCGCAACGAAACGTGCGGTGTTTTCCGAGGTGGAGGAAAAGTAGATGAGGCGGCTGTGGGTGATCTCGGGAGCCGCTGTGCTGACCGCTTCCCCGCTGTCAGCCGTGGCGGCCGCCCGATCTTCAGTAGTTGCCCGATCTTCAGTTGTCACAACCACTGGACTCACCTCATCTACCGTCAAATCCTGCCTGGTAGCGGCGTCCGGAGCGCTTCAGGCTACAGCGACGGCGGCGGCCTGCGCCAGTTCTTCGATCTTGTCCGGGCGGAAACCGGACCAGTGGTCCTGGTCGGTGACGACGACCGGGGCCTGCATGTAGCCCAGGGACTTCAGGCGCTCGAGGGCCTCCGCGTCCTGGGAGATGTCGACGCTCTGGTAGGCGATGCCCTTCTTGTCCAGCGCGCGGTAGGTCGCGTTGCACTGAACGCAGGCCGGCTTCGTGTAAACCGTAACGGTCATGGTCCTTGTCCCCTTTGTTGAAAGTCTTGTTCGGAGCGCTTCCCCGGCTCCGACTGCCCCGCGCTGATGCTCTGCTGGAACTGTATGTCGATACTACATGTAGTGCAAGAGCCTCACGTGGACCCCAAGATGATGTATTACAAGTATGTCATTTAACCCACCGATAATCCACAGGAGGGGGCCCGCCAAATGTCCGGAATTCAGCTGTTTTGGCGGACGAAATCCACACCCTGTGGAGTAGTTAGCCACATTAATCACCCCCGCGTGTCGCACCGCAGACGGCGTGTCGCGCACGTTTTTCGGGGGTGCCCGGGGGTGTCCCGTGGTGGTGCCGGCCACTACATCTGGTGTCCGGGAACACGAATGAGGCGGACACCGTGGTGTCCGCCTCATCGGATCGTGATTGTTCTAACACCCCGCGTTCCAACACTCCGCAGTGACCGGCGCCACGGGTACCTACCCAAGCGACTCCGGCCGGCTGAGGAGAATCTGGTCGACGCCCATCCGGGCCTCGGCGAAGCTGCGCAGCGCGCCCACGAGGTACAGCCGCCAGACCCGGGCGATTTCCTCGCCCATCATGGCGACGGCGGCGTCATGGTTCTCCTCGAACCGGGCGTACCAGGCCTCCAGCGTCCGGACGTAGTCCCGGCGCATGCCCTGCACCCCCTCGATCTCGAACCCTGCATCCTCCAAAAAGCCGAGGGTCTCCCCCACCGGGCGCATGTGCATGTCCGGGGCGATGAAGGACTCGATAAACGGGCCGCCGCCGGGGTGCTTGCCGTTCCGGGACATCTGCTGCACCAGGACCCGGCCGCCGGGCCTGACGTTGCCGAACAGGGCGGCGGCGTAGACGGGGTAGTTGCGCTGGCCGACGTGCTCGCCCATCTCGAGAGAGGCGACGGCGTCGAACGGCCCGTCCGGGATCTCGCGGTAGTCCTGGACCCGGATCTCGACGCGTCCTTCCAGCCCGCGCTCCCTGATGCGGGCGTCAATGAACGCCTTCTGCTCCACCGAGAGGGTGACCCCGACGACGTCGACGCCGTAGTGCTGCGCGGCGTGCAGGCTCAGCGAGCCCCAGCCGCAGCCGACGTCGAGCATCCGCATCCCCGGGGCCAGGCGGAGCTTTTGGCAGACGAGGTCCAGCTTGTCCCGCTGGGCGTCCTCAAGTCCGTACCCGGGTGAGCCGTCCGTCCAGTAACCGCTGGAGTAGGCCATCTGCGGGTCCAGGATCAGGGCGTAGAAGTCGTTGCTGAGGTCGTAGTGGTGGCTGATGGCCGCCCGGTCCCGCATCAGGCTGTGCAGCCGGCCCCTGACCCGTGCCTGACTGGCCGGGGGCTGGGGCGGGGCGCCCAGGGCGCCGGCGGTTTTGGCGATCCGTCCGACGCCGGCCAGCAGGGCCGGCGTCGGACGGATGCCTGAGAGGCCGCGGTCACGGACCACCTTCCACAGGTGCTCGAGCGTGGCATTGAGGTCGCCGTCGACGTCGAGTTCACCGGTGACGTACGCCTGGGCGGCCCCCAACTCCCCCGGCGCCCACAACAGGCGGCGTATGGCGTCGGGCGAGTTCAGCCGGACCACCGGCGCGCCGGACGGGCCGGTCTCGCTGCCGTCCCAAACGACGAGCCGGACGGGCAGTTCCCCGCCGACGACGGGCCGCAGGACCTCGGCGATGGTGTCAGCGAGCGCCGCCGTCATGCGGCCGCGCCCTTGGACGAGGCATGATCCAGCACGATCTGCTGCACGTCGAGGTAGCCCGTCTCGAAGCCGGCCCGGGAGTAGCACAGGTAGAACAGCCACATCCGCTGGAAGATGGCGTCGAAGCCCATGGCCCCGACCTCCTCGGCCCGGCCCATGAACCGCTCCTCCCAGAGTCGCAGGGTCTGGGCATAGTGCTCGCCCATGGCGAGGCGTTCGCGGACGCGCAGTCCGGTCTGTTTCTCGGTGATGTCCTCGATGGCCCGGACGGAGGGAATGACGCCGCCGGGGAAGATGTACTTGTGCACCCAGGTGTAGCTGGTGCGGGTGGCCATGAGGCGGTCGTGGGCGATCGTGATGGCCTGGATGGCCACCTTGCCGCCGGGGGCCAGGACGCGCTCGATCGTCTGGAAGTACGTGGCCCAGTATTCGAAGCCGACGGCCTCAATCATTTCGACCGAGACGACGGCGTCGTACTCGCCCTCCACGGCACGGTAGTCCTTAAGCTCGATCGTGACGGCATCAGCGTAGCCGGCGTCGGCGACGCGCTGGCGGGCCAGTTCCTGCTGCTCGCTGGAGAGCGTGACCGAGTAGACGGTGGCGCCGCGGGCGGCGGCCCGCAGGGCGAGTTCGCCCCAGCCGGTGCCGATTTCCAGGACTCGGGTGCCTTCCTTCACGCCCGCCTTGTCCAGCAGCCGGTCGATCTTGGCCTGCTGGGCGGCGGCGAGGCCGTCCCAGGCCACGCTCCGCAGGGCGTCGCCGCTTTCCGGGAACAGCGCGCTGGAGTACGTCATGGTGCGGTCCAGGAAGGAGGCGAAGAGCTCGTTGGAGAGATCGTAATGCCGCGAGATGTTGGAGCGGGTGTTCTTTTCGGTGTTGCGTTCCTTGCGCGGCTGCCGCGGCAGGTAGAGGCCGCGGAGCTTCTGCAGCGGTTCGGGAACCAGTGTGCCGACGCGGGCGGCGAAGACCTCCATGACGGCGGTGAGGTCGTCGGCGTCCCAGTCACCGGCCATGTAGGACTCGCCCAGGCCGATCAGGCCGCCGTCGCCCAGCCGGGCGGCGAACGCCTCGGGCCGGTTGATGGTCATCACGGGGTATGCGGTGCCGCCGGGCGCCTGGCCAAGGGAGGCTTTGCCCAGCACTGTGCCGTCCGGGTAGCGGACGGCCAGCGGCAGCGAGCGCACGGCGGCCTTGAAGATGGCGTCCGCGGCGCGTCCGGCCACGCGGGCCTTGAGGCTTGTGGGCACGGTGGCGATGCTGGGCCAGATTGCCGGGTCGATGGTGACGGGCGCCTGCGGAACCGTGTACGGCACAGTGGCCGTCACAGCACTGGTCACCGCTCCCGCGGTGTTGGCGCTGGTGCGCGTGGTGCCCTCTGTCCGTCCCGTACCGGATCCGGTCGCTTCGGTCATTGTCACTGAACTGCCTCCTGTGAAGGGTGGTGTGGTCTTTTGATGATGGGCAGGCGGCGCGCCCACAGTTTGATGCCCTGCCAGCGGATCTGCGCGGTGACGCGCAGCGGGGCCAGGGGTACCGCCAGCGCCGCGGACAGGATGTTCCGCAGGGTCGCTTCGTGGCGGACGCCGTCCATGGTGGCGATGAAGGGCTGGTGGCCTTCCCGCTCCAGGACGATCGAGACGGCGAGGCGGTCGCCGGGTTCGGGGAGCTTCATGCGGTACTGGCCGTCGACGTCGTTGAACGGCGAGACGTAAAAGGCTTTCGGCACGCTCGCCCGGCCGGTGCCGTCCGTTTCGAGGAGGTAGCAGTGCCGTTCGCCGTAGGTGTTGTGGACCTCGACGACGACGCAGCGCAGCGCCCCGGCCGCGTCATGGCACCAGAACACGCTCAGCGGGTTGAACACGTGCCCGAAGACCCGGGCGCTGGCGAGCATCGTGATGCGTCCGCCGTCGAGCTTGATGCCCTGGGTGGCGAGGTAGCGTTCCACGTTGCCGCGCAGGGTGCCATCCGGGTCGCCCAGGTGGTCCTCCACCCGGAAGCCGGCCAGCGGCCGGAGCGGCCGGGGCAGCTGCGGGAGGTGGTCGACGTCCACGTACCAGCTGTAGCTGCGGTAGGTGAAGGCATTGTGCAGCGGGGTGCGCCGCACGTGGGAGATGGACGTGCGGTAGATCGCTGCCCGTTCGCTCATGGCGCCTCCACTGTGGCCGGCTGAACAGCGGCCGGCTGAATAGCGGCCGGCTGGAGGTCCGGGTCCACGGCCGCCGTACCGGTATTGACAGCGCCGATGTTGACCGGACGCTCGTCCCAGTCGCGGCCCAGCCGGGCGGCGGCCCTGAGGCCGGACAGGGCGCCGTCCTCGTGGAATCCCCACCCGTGGTAGGCGCCGGCGAAGGCCAGGCGTTCGTCGCCGAGCCCGAGGATCCGTTCCTGGGCCCTCAGCGAGTCCGGCGTGTACTGCGGGTGTTCGTAGACCATGCGGTCCAGGACCGTGGTGTGGTCGATCAGCTCCGATTCGCCGAGGCTGACGATGTACCGGCCGCCGTCCACGGGCTCCAGCCGCTGCAGCCGGGTCATGTCGTAGCTGACCAGGACCTTGTCCGGGCGGGCGTCGCAGGACGGCAGGCGGTAGTTCCAGGAGGCCTGGGCGTTGGGGCTGGCCGGCAGCACGGCGGCATCGCGGTGGAAGATTGTCTGGTTCACCGAGTACGGCATGCCGCCCAGGGCGTCCTTCTCGGCGGCCGAGGCATCGGACAGCATGCGCAGAGCCTGCGCCGGGTGGGTGGCGATCACGACGGCGTCAAAGGTTTCGGTGATGGTGTCGCCGCCGGTGCTGTCCGCGCTCGGTGCGTATGTGACGCCGACGCCGCCGGCGTGCCGCTGCACGGATGTGACGGGGCTGGAGAGCCGGATGTCCGGCAGGGTCCCGGCGACCTTGTCGACGTAGCTGCGCGAGCCGCCGGTGACGGTCCGCCACTGCGGCGAGCCTTTGACGCCGAGCAGGCCGTGGTGGCCCAGGAACGTGAACAGGTAGCGGGCCGGGTAGGCCAGGGCGGTGGTGGGGTCGCAGGACCAGACGGCGCTGACCACGGGGGTCATGAAGTGCGAGATGAAGTAGCTGCTGAACTTCTCCCGGGCCAGGAACTCCCCCAGGGTCAGCTCGTGCCCCGTCCCGGCCGCACCCGGGCCGGCGGGGGTTGCCGGTTCCGCCAGCAGGGCGCGGGCCCGGCGGTGGAACCGGGTGACTTCCAGCAGCATGCGCAGGTAGCGGCCGCGCAGCAGCGTGGACGGCCGGGGAATGATGCCGCTCGCGTTGGGACGGGCGCCGGCGTATTCCAGGCCGCAGCCGTCGCAGCGGACGGACATGCTCATTTCCGAATCCTGGGTTTCGACCCCGAGCTCGGCGAACAGGCGCAGGAGAGTGGGATAGGTCCGCTCGTTGTGGACAATGAAGCCGGTGTCCACGCCCAGGGTGGGCCCGCCCTGCTGCGGAACATCATGGGTATGGGCGTGCCCGCCAAGCCGGGAGTCCGCCTCGAAGAGAGTCACCCGGTCCTGCCCGTTCAGCACATACGCGGCGGTCAGCCCCGCCACGCCGCTGCCGATGACGGCAACCCGCCGGCCTGCCGGAATCCCTGCTGCTTGTGCCACTGGTCTGCTCCTGTTGTCTCGCCAAAAAGGTCTTACGGGCAATTCGTCGCCGCCGGGGCGCCGGATGAGTATGAGTTCGGCATTTTTTCGGCTCCTGTGACGGCGTCCTCCCGGGGCCCGCCAGCTGTGCCGTTGGTATCTGAAAACTTGGCCTGACCCCACGGATTCTCCTGCATCGGCACCCCCGGGCCGCGCAGACATTCCGGACGGGCCCCGCCGGGAAGCCGCGGACCCTGCGGGGAGGGAACCCGCGCCCCCGGCAGGGCCCGGTGTGCCACAATGAAGCGGGATTTCCGGTCCCGCCATTCCGTTCCCGTTGCAGTGGACCCGCTACCAGGCGAAGGGCAGCCCTTGATCAACCCCGTTCATCTGCGGACCCTTGTGGAAGTGATCCGGTTGGGATCGTTTGCCGCCGCCGCGGCGCGTCTCGGCTACACCGCCTCGGCCGTCTCCCAGCAAATGTCGGCGCTGGAACGTGACACCGGCGTCACGCTCTTCCATCGCTCGGCCCGCAGCATCCAGCCGACGGAAGCCGCCGTCGTCATGACGCGGCACGCGGCCAAAGTGCTGACGGACATCGAGACGCTCATGGCCGCCGCGTCACGGGCACAGGACAGCACCAGCCAGGAGCTGCGGCTGGGCATCTTCCCCAGCCTGGCCACCTATGTGTTGCCGCCGATCCTGCGGAACCCGGCCTGGAAGAAGCTCGGCATCGACCTCCGGGTCTCGGTCGCGGAACCGGCCCAGACCATCCAAGGCCTGCGGACCGGGGGTGAACTCGACGTCGCCCTGGTGTACCAGGTGGGGCAGTCGGGCCTCGCCTGGCCGCACACGGTGGACCGGCAGTGGATCGGCGACGACGACTTCCGGGTGGTGCTGCCTGCGGCGTGGGGCATCGGTACGGATTCCAAGGTGGCCGCCCCGCACCTCTCGGACATGCCGTGGATCATGCACCACCCGGGCACCTCCGACGCCACGGTGATCGAACGCCTCTTCGCCAGCTGCAACCTGCACCCCCGGGTGGTGGCGTACAGCGATGACTTCCACGCGAGCCTGGAGATGGCGGCCGCGGGCCTCGGCGCCGCACTGGTCCCCGAGCTCGCCCTGCTGCACCGGCCGGCCGGCGTCGTGGTCCTCGACGTTCCGGAGATCCGGCTCGCCCGGAATGTCTTCGCACTGCTGCTCAACGAGAAGCGGACCGCCCAGGTCCAGCTGTTCGTGGAACTGCTGGGCGAGACGATGCACAAGCTGGAGACCGCGCGCAAGGACTGAGGGCGCCGCAGGGGTTCCCCTGCGGCGCCCGATGGATGAGGATGGGGTCCATGAGCCAAACCTATTCAGCCTCACGTCCCGTTGCCTCCGACAACCCCGAGGAAGTCGCCGCGGCTGTCCGCGCGGCCACCGAGGAGCTCCGCGAAACCCTCCGCGGGCACGGGATCGAGGCCAGCTTTGACGACATTGCCCTGCTGGGGCACACCGAGTCCTGGGACGATGAAGGCCAGCGCTGGGTCAACGTCGACTGGGAGGGCGAGCCGGCCGGGTAGTCCGGCGGCGCGACTCAGCGCTTCGGGGCCGGTTTTCGGACTTGCTTTCGGACCGGCGCCACCAGCGCGTTGATGATCCCCTGCTTGGCCCGGGTGTACGGCGGGTAGATCAGTTCCAGAGTGTCGGGCCTCAGCGGCTTGTCCAGCGTGGGACGCTCATGCGAGAACGTCCGGACCGAATGTTCCCCGTGGTAGGCGCCCATGCCGCTGCCGCCGACGCCGCCAAACGGCAGCCCGGGGACGGACAGGTGGGCCGCCGGGACGTCGAAGCACAGGGCTCCGGACGAGGTCCGCTCGGCGAAGGCACGGCGCGTCAGCGGGTCCTTGCTGAACACGTAGAGCGCCAGCGGTTTGGCGCGTCCGTTGACCAGCCCGATGGCTTCGTCCACCCCCTGCACGGGAACCAGCGGCAGAAGCGGACCGAAGATTTCCTCCGCCATGACGGCGTCCCCCGGCGCCGGCCGGAGCAGGGTGGGCGCAAAGTAGCGGCTGGC
Organism: Arthrobacter sp. TE12232; assembly: GCF_054062615.1. Classification (NCBI taxonomy): domain Bacteria; kingdom Bacillati; phylum Actinomycetota; class Actinomycetes; order Micrococcales; family Micrococcaceae; genus Arthrobacter; species Arthrobacter sp. TE12232. Next base: position 4,322,888 of record NZ_JBSSFK010000001.1, on the reverse strand, counting down.
GGCGTCGCGTTCTCCGCCGTGCACGACGGTGCTGCCGTCGGCCAGGGCAGCGAGGCGGGCGAAGTGACGGTCATCGACAATCCGGCCGTAGGACGGGCTCGCTGCCGGGTCAGTGCCGAAGAGCGCCGTGACGGCCTTGATCAGCTCGGCCTGCAGCGGCTCCAGGACCTCCTCCGCGGCCAGGACATAGTCCGGGGCCACACACGTCTGGCCGGCGTTCATGAACCGGCCCCAGGCGATCCGTTTCGCCGCCGTCGCCAGGTCCGTGGACGCATCCACGTAGGCCGGGGACTTGCCGCCGAGCTCCAGCGTCACTGGAGTCAGGTGTTCGGCCGCCGCGCGCATCACCACCTTGGCCGCGGTCTCTCCGCCGGTGAAGAAGATGTGGTCGAAGCGTTCGGCCAGCAGTGCCGTGGTTTCCGGGATACCGCCCTCGACCACCTCGGCGGCGCCGGCCAGGTACTCCGGAATCCACCGGGCCAGCACCGCCGAGGTGGCCGGGGCGTGTTCGCTCGGCTTGAGCACCGCGGTGTTGCCGGCGGCCAGGGCCCCGGCCAGCGGGGCGAGCAGCAACTGCAGGGGGTAGTTCCACGGCCCGATCACCAGCACCACGCCCAGCGGGGTGAGTTCGGTCCAGGCCCGGGCCGGCTGCACGGTGAGCGGCACCGGCACGGGCCGGGGCCGGAGCCAGTCTTCCAGGTGCCTCGCCAGGTGGGCGGCCTCTGCGGCAACGAAGCCGATCTCCGTCAGTTGCGCCTCGGTGTTGTGCTTGCCCAAATCCTTGGCGAGGGCAGCGGCGAAGTCCGCGTGGCGGTCCGCGAGCATGCGCCGCAGGCTGCTTAGCTGCTCCAGCCGCCAGGCCAGCGGACGGGTGGTGCCGGCGTCGAACTGGGCCCGGGCGCGGGCAACGGAAGTGGCTACGGTCTGCATCCGATCAATGTACAGTCCCCAGGCCGCTCCACCGGTCCGGTAGCGGATAAAAGCCTGCCAATGCTGGAATGGTCCGGTTTTCAGGACTATGTTGAAGATATGAACAAGGTAGCGAGCAAGCACTTCGGCGAGGTCGAGCTCAACCACGGAAGGGACCATAATCTCACCGCCACGCATGAGCTGGCGGGCCAGACCGTGGAGCTTGACCTGAATGTCAACGCGCATGACCACTTCGATGAAGCCGCCATGCACAAAGTTGACTACCGCTTGCGCTTCCTGCCCGAACTCGTGGACCAGGTCCGCGAAATGATCGCCGAGGAACTATCGCAGGAGGGCACCAGCCCGCAGGAATACCGCCACTTCCACTGCAACGCGATCAAGGACGAGCACCTTAAGAAAGTCTTCGGCGTCGAGGACAAGAGCCAGCTCACCGACGAGGTCTTCCTCAAGGCACTCAAACTCGGCCACGTGGGCATCTACCCCGGCCAGCCGGAACGCTACTTCGTCCTTGACTTCACCCTGGGACAGCACTTCACCGACGAGGTCCTGGTGGCCTCCGCGGATGAGGACGGCGTAGTCGACGACGAAATCCTCTGGGAATCCTGAATCGTTCGGGAAATTCCGAATCGACTCCTCCGTAACGGCCCTTTTGGGGGCTCAAAGCGGCGGTTGCTCAGCAGTCGATGAGCTGAAACGTACGACGCCGGCCGGTCACTTGCGAGGTGACCGGCCGGCGTCGTTAATTCAACTGGTTTTCAGTTCAGCCGGCTGCTACTTGGCTGGTTCCAGCAGTTCGGCGCGGACCGTCTTGGTGGCCGTGACCAGGTTGCGCAGGGACTCTTCGGTCTCCGCGTAGCCGCGGGTCTTCAGGCCGCAGTCCGGGTTGACCCAGAGCTGGCGGGACGGGACGTGCTTGACGGCGGTGCTGAGCAGCTCGGTGACTTCCTGCTCGCCCGGGACGCGGGGCGAGTGGATGTCATAGACGCCCGGGCCCACGCCGCGGCCGAAGCCGTGGGATTCGAGGTCGTGCACAACCTCCATGCGGGAGCGGGCGGCCTCGATCGAGGTGACGTCGGCGTCGAGGCCATCGATCGCGTCGATGATGGCACCGAATTCGGAGTAGCACAGGTGCGTGTGGACCTGGGTGGCGTCCGCGGCACCGGCGGTGGAGAGGCGGAAGGACTTCACGGACCAGTCCAGGTACGAGGCCTGGTCTGCCTTGCGCAGCGGCAGGAGTTCGCGCAGGGCGGGCTCGTCCACCTGGATGACCTTGATGCCGGCGGCTTCGAGGTCGGCGATCTCGTCGCGGAGGGCCAGGGCCACCTGGTTGGCGGTCTCGCCGAGCGGCTGGTCGTCGCGGACGAAGGACCAGGCCAGGATGGTGACAGGACCGGTGAGCATGCCCTTCATCGGCTTGTTGGTCAGGGACTGCGCGTATTCGGCCCACTTCACCGTGATGGGGGCGCTGCGGGTGACGTCGCCCCACAGGATCGAGGGACGGGTGCAGCGCGAGCCGTAGGACTGGACCCAGCCGTGCACGGTGACGTCGAAGCCTTCAAGGTTCTCGGCGAAGTACTGGACCATGTCGTTGCGCTCGGGCTCGCCGTGGACCAGGACGTCAAAGCCGAGCTCCTCCTGCAGCTCCACGACGCGCTTGATCTCATCCTTCATGAGCTGCTCATACTGCTCCGTGGTGAGGTCACCGCGGTTGGCGCGGGCCCGGGCGGTGCGGATCTCGGCGGTCTGCGGGAAGGAGCCGATGGTGGTGGTGGGCAGCGGCGGCAGGTGTAGAGCCTTCTCCTGGGCGGCTTCGCGGACCGCGTAAGCGGAACGGTTGAAGTCTGCGTCGGTCAGGGCGGCGGTGCGGGCCCGGACGTCGGTGCGGCGGACGCCCTCTGCCTCGGCGCGGGAGGCGATGACGCGGGTGGCCTCTTCGATGGCCGGCTGGACGGCCGCGGGGTCGGTCAGCAGTCCGGCGAGGGTGACCACCTCGGCCGTCTTCTGGTCGGCGAAGGCGAGCCAGCTGCGCAGCTGCGCGGAGAGCTGGACCTCCTCTTCGACGTCGTGCGGGACGTGCTGGGTGGAGGTGGAGGTGCTGACGGCCAGCTTGGCGACGGACTGCTTCAGCTCGGCGATCTTCTTCGCGGAGGCCGCGAGGTCGTTGCGCCAGATGTTGTGGCCGTCCACGACGCCGGCGACGAGAGTCTTGGTGCCCAGCGCGGCGAGGGCCGCGGCGGAGGGAACCTCGCCCTTGAAGACGTCCAGGTGCAGGGCGTCGATGCCGGTGGCGGCGAGGGTGCCGAGCTGGCCGTTGAGCGCGCCGTACGGGGTGGAGACGAACAGCTGCGGGCGCTTGGCGGCGGAGGAGAGGACCTCGTAGGAGCGGGCGACGGCGGCGTGGATTGCCTCGGCCGGGGTGTCCTGGTCCACCACGAGGGCGGGCTCGTCGAGCTGGACCCAGCTGGCGCCGGCGGCGGCAAGCTTCTCCAGCAGCGCGGTGTAGACGGGGAGGACGTCCTCGAGGCGGGACAGCGGGCTGAAGCCGGCGGGGGCGTCGTCGGATGCCTTGCTCAGCAGCAGGAACGTGACCGGGCCGACGATGTACGGGCGGGTTTCCACACCGTTGGCGAGGGCGTACTCGAATTCTTCGACGATCCGGCTGGAGGTCAGCGCGAAGCTGGTCTCCGGGCCGATTTCCGGCACGAGGTAGTGGTAGTTGGTGTCGAACCACTTGGTCATTTCCAGCGGCTGCTGGTCCTTGTTGCCGCGGGCCAGGGTGAAGTAGCCGTCGATGTCCAGCTGGCCCTCGGCGTTGAGGAGGTTGCCGAAGCGGGCCGGCACGGCGCCGAGGTGGGCGGCGGCGTCGAGCACCTGGTCGTAGTAGGAGAAGGTGCCGGGGACGGCGGCGGCTTCGGTCAGGCCGAGGCCCTGGAGACGCTTGGCAGTGCCGAGCTGGATCTCCTTGGCGGCAGCGTCCAGGGCGGCGGCGTCGATCTTGCCGGCCCAGTAGGCCTCGATGGCCTTCTTGAGTTCGCGGCGGCGGCCGATGCGGGGGTAGCCGAGGATCGAGGCGGACGGGAAGGGGGTGGCGAGCTGTTCAGTCATGGAAAGTCCTTGAAGTGGTCGTTGAGATGACGAAGTAGGGGTGGTCAGCTGGCGAGCTGGCGGGCGGCGGCACGCCGGGACGCGTTGATGCGTCCGCCGCTGTGCCGGTTTCCCCCCTGGCGGTTGCCGCTTCGCGGCCGGGGCAGTGCGAGTTTGTCCAGCACGTCCAGGGCGGCGGCGTGCTCGTTGAACGTGTAGAGGTGGATGCCGGGTGCTCCGGCGTCCAGGGCGGCATTGGCGAGGTCCACCGTGGCGCTGACGCCGATCCGGGTGCGTTCGGCGTCGGTATCGGCAGCGGCGAGGCGTTCGATGAGTTCCGGCGCCGGTTCCACTCCGGTCAGTTCGCCGAGGCGGGCGAGCCGGCGAAGGCTGATCAGCGGCATGACACCGGGAATGATCGGGATCGTCACCCCGGCCCGGCGTGCCCGGGTCAGGAGGTCCGCGTACTGCTCGGCGTGGAAGAAGACCTGGGTGATGGCGAAGTCGGCGCCGGAGCGCTGCTTGGCCAGTAGGACCTCGACGTCGTGCGCCTCACTCGGGGATTCCGGGTGCCGGGTCGGGTAGGCGGCGACGCCGACCGCGACTTTTCCGGCGCACAGCAGCGCCGACCGGCGCTGCTCCACGCGGCGGATGAGTTCGATCAGGTCCTGGGCGTACCGGAGCGATCCCGGCGGCGGGGTTGCCCCGTCCTTCGGCTGGTCGCCGCGCAGGGCAAGAATGCCGCGGACCCCGACGTCGAGCAGTTCGCCGATAATCTCCGCCAGTTCCTCCGGGGAGTTCCCCACGCAGGTCAGGTGGGCCAGGGGCCGCAGCGTGGTTTCCTGCACGAGCCGGTTGATGAGCTCGACGGCGGTGCTGCGGTTGGAGCCGCTGGCGCCGTACGTTACCGACACGTAGTCCGGGTCCGTGGCTTCGAGTTCCCCGATGGTGGTCCAGAGCGATTCGGCGGCCGCGGCCGACCGCGGCGGGAACAGCTCATAGGACAGCGCGACGGGAGCCGGGCCGGCCAGATTCGGATGGGGGTCAATAAGGCTAGGTGGTGACATTTGCGTCCTTGGCTGTGAACACTGCCGGAAGTGCCCGGAAAAGGGTCCTGCCGCCAATGAATGAGTTTGGGGAACACGGAGGAAACTTCTGCAGGGCGCAGTCGCGACTGGTACGCCTGATACGAAGCTGTCCGTGAGCAAATGTCAGGCCCACATGGGGGCACCCACACCCTCCTGGGCTGCCCGTGAAATTTTTCCAAGGGCCGGCCTTCAGCGGAGGATCGCTGACACGTTACTGAGGTAACTTGTATAGAACTCTAAGGGCCCGGCACGGCCCGCTTCAAGTCGGCGTCCGAATTAAGACGCACCTTTACGGCTAATTTCCGGGCTGGGTAGAATAAAGTTCGCCGGAGAGGCTGATTCCGTTGCTGCGCGGCCCTGTCCTGCGGCCCTCCCCATCGACCCTGCTCAGGACTATCCTTTTGCCATGATTCAGCTACCAGCCAGCTACCAGGAGTATCTCGCCGGCAAGAGCGAGAGCTTCATCAACACCGTCCGCCCCGTCCTCATGCAGTCGGCCGCGAAAAAGACGCACGGGGTGCGGGTGTCCTACAACCGCGGCCCGACCGGCCACCAGGCGCATCTGGACGAGACCATCCCGTTCGGGACAGTTATCGAGGATATCGACTGAATCCTGGCCGGCACGCCGGCGTTCAGCCCCCGAGGGCGTCAGCCCTCCAGGAGGAGCCGTTGCGAGCGGGGTGCCAGGGTGTGCTCCAGCACAAGGCAGGCTGCCCCGACGGCGCCGACGTCGTCCCCGACGCCCGTGCCCACGACCTCAATGCCGTGGATCTTCCGGGTGGCGCTGTTGGCCTCGACGAGTCCGGGAATCTGTTCCAGATAGGCCGCCGACAGGCACGCCCAGAACGGACCGCCGAACACCACGCGGTCCACGTCCAGGGCATTCGTGACGACCGAGACTGCCCGGGCCACGAGCACAGCGGAGCCGGCGATGATGTCCATGGCTTGTTGGTTTCCGCCGTAGGCGAGTTCGCACAACTGGGCGAACTGCTCCTGGACCGCCGGCGCACTCCGGTCCTCGCGCGAACCGTCCAGCACTCCGGCCGCCTCGGCCTGCGCCACGAGGACCTGCGGAATGGCGGAGACCTTCACACAGCCACGCTGCCCGCAATCGCAGAGGGCGCCGTCCGGGTCCACGACGATGTGCCCGATTTCCCCGGCGTTGCCCGAGGTTCCGCGGACGACTTCGTCATTGAGGACGATCCCGCAGCCGATCCCGGTCCCCATGTACATGAAGATGAAGCTGCCCTCGCCGCTCGGGCCGCCGGCCCAGGTTTCTGCCACGGCTGCGCTGGTGACGTCCTTGTCCATCAGGGTGGACAGGCCGGTGGCTTCGGCGAGGGCGTCCCGGAGCCGGACGTTGTCCCAGCCGGGCAGCAGGGGCGGGTCCACCACCGCGCCGTCGTTGAGGTCGATGGGGCCCGGGGAGGCAATCCCCAGTCCGGCGATCCGGGCCGGGTCCACGCCGGATTCGGTAATGAGGCCGTTGATTTCGGCGGCGATGGTGTCAATGACCGCCCGGGGATCGCTGCCGGGCGGGGTGGCGATCCGGGAATGCCTGACGACGGCGCCGAGCAGGTCCAGCAGGACGAAGGTGACCACAGCCGGGTCCAGGTGGACGCCCACGGCGTACATCCCGGCGGGATTCAACCGGAGCATGGTCCGCGGCTTGCCCGGGCCGGTGCCTTCCTTCCCGGCCTCGACGATCAGGTGCTGGTCCAGCAGCCGGCGGGAAATATTGGAGATGGTCTGCGGCGATAGTCCGACGATCTGGGCCAGCTCCACACGGCTCATGCCGCCCGGCGCGCGCCGGATGGCGTCCAGGATAACCGTGAGGTTGAAATCACCCATCTTGGGGAGGTTGGTCCCTCGCCTCGACGAAGGTTGCCGGATCTCGGTCACTGATACCTCAAAACGTCATTGGCCCAATACAACAGTTATCTACAGCAGTTGTCAGAATCGTACGTTAAGTGCAGGCGTGCGCCCACACATCCGCCTTTCGGACACAATGTTTCACCTTCACGGCCGGCGGGTGCTGGCCGTCACGGTGAACTTTGGATTCCTGCCGACCTCGCGTGTCGGACCGATCAGCCGTTCGAGTGCCGGCCGGTAGTGCAGGTGGCTGTTGAACACGGTCCAGAGCTCCCCGCCGGGGGCGAGCACCGTGCCGGCCGCTTCGATCAGCTTGATCCCGGCGCCGGAGTGGACGGCCGCCTCCAGATGGAAGGGCGGGTTGAGCAGGATCAGGTCCGCGCTGCCCGCCGGCAGGGAGCTCATCGCGTCGTCCTGGAGCACATCGATCCGGTCCTCCAGGCCGTTGGCGCGGGCCGTGGCGAGGGCGGAGTCGACGGCGGCCGCGGACCGGTCCGTGGCGGTGACGCGGGCGCCGGGGTTGGCGCGGGCGTACATCGCGGCGAGGATTCCGGTGCCGCAGCCCAGGTCCACCGCATGAGCGGCGTGCGGCATCCGGGGCAGGAAGTCCAGCAGGAACCGGGTCCCGATGTCCAGCCCCGTGCCGGCGAAGACGGCGCCCCGGGCACAGACCGTCAGCCCGAGTTCCTCGTTCACCTCGGTGACCGGGAACGGCGGGGCGTCCGCGACCGGCTTGGGGCGCCGGGCCAGCAGGAGCCGTGACTTCTGCCGGGCCAGCTGGGGCTGGACGTCCTCGAAGTAGCGCGCCAGCACCGCGTTCATGCCCAGGCTCATGTGCTTGACGCGCCCGCCGGCCAGCAGCACGACGTCGGGCGCCGCGTAGCGGGCGACGGCGTCGGCGATTTCCTCCAGTTCGGCCAGGGACCGGGGCAACTGCAGCACGACGAGAGAGGCGCCCTCCAGGAGCCGTTCGCCCAGCGGGAGCTGTTCAAAACCGGTATCGAGGTCCAGCGCCCCGGCGTTGGCCCGCAGCGCCCGCTCACCGGTGATGAGGTCCTGATGGACGCGGACGGCTGGCGCCACCGTCCCCACGGAGTCCAGCGTCAGGGCACCCAGCGTGAGGGCACCCAAGGTCAGGGCACCGTACCGGTCCCCCACAACCGCAAGCCGTCCCCCGGGCTGCAGCAAACCGGACGCCTGCATCTCACGGACAGTGTCCAGCAGGAGCCTGTCCGTGGCGTCCCAGGCCTGCAGGTTGGCGGCCTCGACATCCGGGAATCGTCTCAGCCGGGCAAAGAGGGAGTCGAAGTTGGTGTCCGCCACGCGCGTTGTGCCGCCGTTTCTTCTCGGTCTTGGGTCATGAGCTTCCACGTTATCCCGAACCGGCCAGCAGGGTGACGATCCCGGCGACGGCGGCCCGGCCGGCACGGTTGGCGCCGATGGTGGATGAGGACGGACCGTAGCCGACCAGATGGACCCGGGGCTCGGCCGCGACCCGGGTGCCGTCCATCGCGATGCCGCCGCCTGGTCCGCGCAGGTGCAGCGGGGCGAGGTGTTCAAGTTCGGCCCGGAATCCGGTGGCCCACAGGATGACGTCGGCGGCCAGGAAGCTGCCGTCGGCCATCCGGACGCCGTCGGGCTCGATTGCGGTGAACATGGGGTGCCGGTCCAGGACGCCGCGCGCCGCGGCGGCGCGCAGGGCCGGCGTCCAGATCAGGCCCGTCACGGAGACCACGCTCTGCGGCGGCAGGCCTTGGCGCACCCGCTCCTCCACGAGGGCGACGGCGTCGTGCCCGGCCTGCCGGTCGAACGCCGCCTCGCGCCAGACCGGTTTCCGGCGGGTGAACCAGGTGGTGCCGGTGACCCGGGAGATTTCGTCGAGGAGACCGACGGCCGAAATCCCGCCGCCGACCACAATGACATGCCGGCCACGGAATTCGTCGGCGGAGACGTAGTCCGCGACGTGCAGTTGGCGGCCGCGGAAGCTGGCCTGGCCCGGGTAGATGGGCCAGAACGGCCGGGTCCAGGTGCCGGTGGCGTTGATGACGGCGCGGGAGGACCACGTGCCCCGGGAGGTGGTGATGGTCAGCCGCCCGGCGGGATCCGTGTCCTCCCGGCTCACCGACTGCACTTTCACGGGCCGCTCGATCGCGAGGCCGAGGTCGTGTTCGTACCCGCCGAAATAGCGGGTGAGGAAACTGGAACTGGCCTCGGCAGGATCGACGTCGGGCTGCGGGAGGCCTGGAAGGTCGCTGATGCCGTTGACCGTGGCCATGAGAAGGCTCTTCCAGCGGTGGCGCCAGGCCCCTCCCGGGCCGTCCTCGGCGTCGAGCACGATGTACGTCCCGGCGGGCCGGGCATCCGCCGCAGGCACGCCGGCTCCGCCGCGGGCAGAGCCCGGGCTGGAGGCAGCCGCGACAAAGCCGCGGCGCTGCAGGTGGTACGCCGCCGACAGCCCGGCCTGGCCGGCGCCGATCACGACGACGTCGGCCGGGCGCACCGTCCCAGGGGTAATGGTCCCGCCCCCGGTCAGATCTTTTTGACGACGCTGGACTTGAGTTGCATGGGGCCCACACCGTCCACCTTGCAGTCGATGTCGTGGTCGCCGACGCCGTTCACGAGGCGGATGCCGCGGACCTTGGTGCCGACCTTGATGACCGTGGAGCTGCCCTTGATCTTGAGGTCCTTTACCACCGTGACGGTGTCGCCGTCGGCGAGGACGTTGCCGACGGCGTCCTTGATGACGGCCTCGGCCGGGGTTTCGGCGTCCGAGTCAGTCTCCGCGGACGCGGACCATTCGTGCGCGCACTCCGGGCAAACCAGGAGCGCCCCCATCTCGTAGGTGTATTCGCTGGAGCATTCGGGGCACGGGGGCAGGGAGTCGTTCACGTCCCTAAGTTTAGTCGGCTCTTTCGGTCCGCTCTTTCAGCCGGCTCTTCTTGTCCGCTCTTTGGTCTCCCCCGGGAGCGCTGCCTTAGAACGGGTTCAGCAGCCGGTCCACGAACTGCCGCGTGCGTTCCTCCCGCGGGTTGCGCAGCACGGTGTCCGGGTGGCCGCGTTCAACCACGACCCCGCCGTCCATGAAGATGACCTCGTCGGCCACCTGACGGGCGAACGCGAGCTCGTGGGTGACCACCACCATGGTCCAGCCTTCTTCCGCCAGTTCTTTGATGACGGCCAGGACTTCGCCGACCAGCTCCGGGTCCAGGGCCGACGTCGGCTCGTCGAAGAGCAACAGCTGCGGGCGCAGGGCGAGCGCACGCACAATGCCCACGCGCTGCTGCTGGCCGCCGGAGAGCTCGAACGGATAGCTGTTCTCCTTGCCCGCCAGTCCGACGCGGGCCAGGAGGTCGCGGGCTTCCTGAACCGCCTCGGCCTTGGGCCGCTTCTGCACCTGGACCGGGCCTTCGATCACGTTCTCGAGAACGGTCTTGTGCGGGAAGAGGTTGTAGTGCTGGAAGACCATGGCGCTGCGGTCCCTGAGCCCGTAGACCTGCTTTTTCGCCATCGGCGTGGAGAAGTCGACGGTCAGTTGTCCGGCGAACTCCGCGACACCGGCGTCGGGCACCTCAAGGCCGTTGAGGCAGCGCAGGACAGTCGTCTTGCCCGACCCGGACGGCCCGATCAACGTGACCACTTCGCCGCGGCGGACGTCCAGATCGATGGACTTCAGCACTTCGTGGTCGCCAAACGACTTCCGTAAACCTCTGACGGTCAGCAGGGCGGCGTCGGGGACGGCCTCGACCGGGAGCGGGGATTCAGTGGGCGACATAGCGGTCCAATCTCTTCTCCAGTGCGGATTGTCCGCTGGCAAGGACGAGGCAGATGATCCAGTAGATCACGGCCGCCTCCAGATAAAGCAGCATGAACTCCTGGCTGAAGGCCGCCACCTGCTGTGCGACGCGGAACAGTTCGGTGACGAGGATCAGCGACGCCAGCGAGGTGTCTTTGACCAGGCTGATGAAGGTGTTGGACAGCGGCGGGACCGAGACCCGCGCGGCCTGCGGCAGGATAATCCGCACGAGGGTCTGGCGGCGCGACATTCCGATGGTGTGGCCGGCCTCCCACTGTCCCTTGGGAACGGACAGGATGGCCGCCCGGATGACTTCCGCGGCATACCCGCCCACGTTCAGGGAGAACGCGATGATCGCACTCGGCCAGGGGCTGATGGTAATTCCGACGGACGGGAGCCCGTAGAAAATGACAAACAGCTGGACCAGGAGCGGGGTTCCGCGGATGACGGAGATGTAGATCCTGGCGACCGCGGAGACTACGCGATTGCGGCTCAGCCGCATGAGGGCTACCAGCAGGGCCAACAGGAGGCCCAGGCTGAACGACGCCAGCGCCAGCGGAATGGTGCCGGCGATCGCACCCGTCAGGAGGGGGCCCAGGGATGACCACACGAGGTCCCAATTGATATTCATGCCGGGACGCGGCCTTCCTCAACGGCTGCCATTGCGTTACTTCGAGACGTCGGCGTCGAAGTACTTCTGGGAAATCTTCGCCAGCGTGCCATCGGCCGCGAGCTCGCCGAGGGCCTTGTTGATGGCGTCGGTCAGGCTGGTTGATCCCTTGCGCAGGGCGAAGGCGCTCAGCGACTTGTCCGTGGTTTCAGCGGCAATCTTGATGGTGTCGTCGTGGGACGTCTTCTGGGAGTCGAGGTACGTCAGTTTGTCATTGATGGTGGCATCGACACGGCCCTGCTTGAGCAGCGTGATCGCCTGCGCCCACCCCTCCACGGCCTCGACGTTCGCGCCGCTCTGCTGCGCCAGCTTGTACCAGTTGCTCGTCAGGGACTGCGCCGTCGTCTTGCCCTGCAGGCTGTCGAAGGACGTAATGCTGTTGTTGTCGGCCTTGGTGACAATGACGCCCGTGCTCACCGTGTAGGGAGTGGAGAAGTCGTACTTCGCCTTGCGTTCGTCCGTGATGGAAATCTGGTTCGCGACGACGTCGAACCGTTTGGCGTCGAGGCCGGCGAAGATGGCGTCGAACTGCGTTTCCTGGAAGGCCGGCTTGACGCCCAGCTTGTCGGCGACGGCGTTGATGATCTCCACGTCATAGCCGGTCAGTTCGCCGCTGCCGTTGGCGTGGAACGTGAACGGCTTGTAAGTGCCTTCCGTGCCGACCTTGAGCACGCCGGCGCTCTTGACGTCACTCAAGGAGGTGTCTGCGCCGGCCGCCGGCGCCGAGCTGGACGGGGCTGTGGACGCCGACCCGCACCCCGCCAGGGCGAGTCCTGCTGCGGCAATGAGGCCAATTACGGAAAGTCGTGTGCGCTTCATGATGGTCCTTCGTCGTGGAGCCGGAAAAGGCCTTCCAGCTAAGCTGCGGGGCGGCCGTCTCCTAGCGACGATAGCAAGGACCGGCCCGGGGTGGAGACCCTAAATGACGGTATGTGACGAGCGTTCATGAGACGGTCTTGACGGATACGGCCGCTACGGGCTTTGAAGCTATCGGGGGTAAAACGGGTACAAGAAAGGGAACCACCGTTTCCGGTGATTCCCTTAGTTGGTGGAGCTGAGGGGACTCGAACCCCTGACCCCCTGCATGCCATGCAGGTGCGCTACCAGCTGCGCCACAGCCCCTCATTTGCTTCGCAAGTTCCGTCCTCGCTGAAGCAACCTGAATAGCCTAAACCACAATCGCCGTCCGCGCCAATTGGCGCGCTGAACCGTCATATTTCTGCCCGGAGGCATAAAAAAATCCGCCGGAATCTTTCGATTCCGGCGGATTCTCCGGTGGAGCTGAGGGGACTCGAACCCCTGACCCCCTGCATGCCATGCAGGTGCGCTACCAGCTGCGCCACAGCCCCGAATTTTCGCTGCTCCGACCACCTCTACCGAGGTGTAAAGTTCCGGTTTCTTTGTCCGGATCTCTCCGAAGCAACTCAAATATCTTAGAACAGCCCTTCCGAAAATTCCAAATCGGGCATATTCGGCTCTGTTGAGCTTCCGGCGGCCTGGCCGGTGCGCGGGGTTGCTACTCGGCGTCGGTGGCTGCGGTGGCCTTGGCGGACGCGTCGTCGCCGAGCTGGAGGTCGACGACGGGGCAGTCCTTCCAGAGGCGTTCGAGGGCGTAGAAGACGCGGTCTTCCTCGTGCTGGACGTGGATGACGACGTTCGAGTAGTCCAGCAGCACCCAGCGCCCGCCGGAGCGGCCTTCGCGGCGGACGGGCTTCTGGTCAAACTTGGCGAGCTCGTCCTCAATGCCGTCCACGATCGCGTTGACCTGGCGTTCGCTGGGTGCCGAGGCGATGAGGAAAACGTCGGCCAGGGCGAGCCGTTCGCTGACGTCCAGGGCCACGATGTCCTCGGCAAGCTTCTCCGAGGCAGCGCGGGCTGCGTGGCGGGCGGTGGTGATGGATGAATCGGTTGCAGTCACGGGACTCCTTGTAGTGATGAAAATTCTTGTGATGAAACTTTGTAGTCAAAAGCTGAACTGAAAAATCCGGGCTGAGGAAGCGCCGGTGGTGGAGGCTGCATTCGAACGCTGCCGCGGACAACGGGCCTCGTGGCTGGAACGCTCCCCTGCGCTGACGGCCTCGCGCGAACGGCACCGGCTCCTAGTGGGCCAGCCCGGTGACAATCAGCGTGATGCCGGCGATGAGCGCGACGATCCCCAGGGCCAGGACGCCAAGCTGGATCATGCGGAGGCGCCGGGCCCGGCCCAGTCCCGCGGTCGCCGCATCCAGGGGATCCAGGCCATAGGCGGCGTTCGCGGCCACGGGCTCCCCGCCCACCAGGCTCTCGTCGGTCTCCCCCGCAGCATTCGCAGCCGCGGCTGATGGCTTGACGGTTCCTGCCTTGGCGGCTGCTTCCGCCCGGGCCAGCACGCCTGCCCGGCCGGCGGCAGGACTGGCGGCCCGCTGGCGGGACAGTCCGGGGCGCCGGAGGCCGGGTTTCCGTGGTGCGTCCACCCGGGGACCCGGGTTGGTGACCACCGGAACATACGACGTGGCAGGGCGCTTCATGACGGGCCGCTCCACGCCGGGAACCTTCTCGAATTCCAAAGGTGTGACCATGGCCAGATTGTTGGCCGTGGTGGGATCGTTGCGAGGCGCCGCGGGCTGGCTGTTTTGTTCTGCGAGCTTCTGCTTGGCGGCGGCACGGCGGTTAAGGATCGCGACGCGTTCGGCCAAGGCGATCTGCTCGGCCAGAACGGCCGGATCGACGGCGTCGGGATCCGTGGCCGTGATGTGCTCCATCTTCGCCATCTGGTTCAGGGCCTGCGCCGCGAGGAGCTCGCGCGCGGCCAGCGCCTGCTCCACAGTCATGCCGTCGGGCGTCTTGCCGCCGGCGCCCTTAGGGGCGGCGTCTTTAGGGGCAGCGTCCTTCTGCTGGGCGGCGTCCTTCTGAGCAGCATCCTTGCCGGACGGGGAAACCACCGGGGTGGCCCGGGTCCGCGGTGAGGCCGGGACAATGGTGTTGGCCTGGGTGGCCGGGGCGGTTTCGGCGGCCAGCTGCAGGAGCCGCAGCTGGCGTCGCGTGGGCGGTCCGCCCCCGGCGAGGTGGCCTTCCTTTTCAGCGAGTTCCTTGATGGTGCGCAGCGCGGCACGGTCCCGGGCGCGGACCTGGGAGGACCGCTCCTCGCCGGCGCCCACAGAGTCCACGGGAGCGTCGGCTACCCGGCGGATGCGGCCGGTGGTTTCGGCCTCTGTCGGCTCGTCCGGTGCCGCGGTGTCCAGGCGTTCATCTCTGGCCTGCCGAAGTTCGCGGCGGCTGCGGATGGGAGGCTGTTCCTGACTCATGGCAAACTCATTCAGTGCTGGCTGGTTGGGTTATCTCGAGGGCTGAATCATGCTGTGCCGGGTCAAGCCCTGCCGCGTCGTTTCCGGCATTGTTAGTCCCAATGTTGTTGGTTCCAGCGTTGCTGGTCCCGGCGTGTCGGCTGTCGAGGCGGACCGCCTCGCGGGGAGCGTCATACAGGCCATACTTTGCGATGTATTGGACCACCCCGTCCGGCACGAGGTACCAGACGGGATTTCCTTCGGCCACCCGGGTGCGGCAATCCGTGGAGGAAATGGCCATGGCCGGAACCTCGAGGAGGCTCACGTCCTTGCGGCCCATGCCGTCCAGGACGTGTCCGGGACGGGTTACGCCCACGAAATGCGCGAGGGACCAGAGTTCATCGATGTCTTTCCACGACAAAATCTGGGCCAGCGCGTCCGCACCGGTGATGAAGAAGAGATCGGCATCGGGGCGCAGCGTGCGGAGGTCGCGCAGGGTGTCGATCGTGTAGGTCGGGCCCGGGCGGTCCACGTCCACGCGGCTCACGGTGAAACGGGGGTTCGAGGCCGTGGCGATGACAGTCATGAGGTACCGGTGCTCGGCTTCGCTGACTTTCTTGGCCATCTTCTGCCAGGGCTGGCCGGTGGGAACAAACACGACTTCGTCGAGCTCGAACTTCGCCGCGACCTCGCTGGCCGCGACAAGGTGTCCGTGATGGATGGGATCGAACGTGCCGCCCATCACACCCAGACGCAGGCGGCGCTGGGCGCCGCGCTGCCTCATGGTGGCGGAAATATTAGTGACCCTGGCCGTGGTCGTGCTTGTTCGGGTGCTGGCGGTGCGGATCCGAGTGCTCCTCGACGGCCTCGTGGCGACGGCCCAGGTTGGAGTAGGACAGCGTGATCAGCAGCAGGACCACCAGGACGGCGAACATGGAGCCGCCAATGACGAACGGCGGTGCGATGAGCGGCGCGAGCTCCTCGTTGGCTGATGCGCCGGCTGCGGCGACGAAAGTGGCGATCTGCTGCGACAGCATGTTCTCCCCTAGTGAGTTCAAAATGTGACGACGGCGGAGGTGTCCGCCGTCCCGGTCTTCCGTTCCATGTTACAGCGTCGCTAGCCCCGGATCTGGCCCTCGCCCTGCACGATCCACTTCGTGGTGGTCAGCTCGGTCAGTCCCATGGGGCCGCGGGCATGCAGTTTCTGGGTGGAAATCCCCACCTCGGCGCCGAGGCCGAGCTCTCCGCCGTCAGTGAAGCGGGTGGAGGCGTTCACGATCACGGCCGCCGAGTCGACGTCGGCGATGAAGCGTTCGGCGTTGGCGAGGTCGTTGGTCAGGATCGCTTCCGTGTGGCCCGTGGACCATGTGCGGATGTGCCGGACGGCTTCGTCCAGGCTGTCCACCATGGCCACGGCCAGGTCCAGGTCCATGTACTCGGTGGCCCAGTCTTCGTCCGTGGCCGGGACGGTTTCGATCGACGCCGGCAACGCGGCGCGGACGCGCCGGTCCACGTGCAGGGTGACCCCGGCGGCCCGCAGGGCGGCGGCGACGGCGGGCAGGACGGTGGACTTGGAGTGCACCAGAAGCGTTTCGACGGTGTTGCAGACGCTGGGCCGCTGGGTCTTGGCGTTGAGGAGGATGTCCACGGACATCTCCTCGCCGGCGGACGCATCCAGGAAAATGTGGACGTTGCCCTCACCGGTTTCGATGACCGGCACGGAGGAGTTCGTCACCACGGCCTGGATGAGCTCGCGCCCGCCGCGGGGAATGAGGACGTCCACCCGGCCGCGCGCCCGCATGAGCGCGTTGGCGCCGTCGCGGCCGTACTGGTCCACGGTCTGGACGGCGTCGGCGGGCAGGCCTACCGATTCCAGGGCATCGCGGAGGATCGTGACGAGAGCCGCGTTGGTCGCAGCCGCAGCGGAACCGCCGCGCAGGATCACGGCGTTGCCGCTCTTGAGGGCGAGGCCGGCGATATCGACCGTGACGTTGGGGCGGGCCTCGTAGATCGCGGCCACCACACCCATGGGCACGTTGATCTGGCGGAGGCGGAGCCCGTTGGGCAGCGTCTGGCCGCGCACCACGTTCCCTACGGGGTCCGGCAGCGTGGCGAGGTTCTCCAGTGCCGCAGCCAGGGCCGTGATGCGTGCATCGCTCAAGGTCAGGCGGTCCAGGAGGGCGGCACCGGTGCCGTTGGCCCGGCCGGCCGCGACATCCTTGGCGTTGGCGGCCAGGATCTGGTTCTTGTGCTCCAGCAGAGCCTTGCCGATGGCGCGCAGGCCGCGGTCCTTCCACGCCCGGTTCGCGTGCGCCATCTTGCGGGCAGCTTTACGTGAACGGTCGGCGATCGCATGGACGGCAGCTTCGACGTCCGCTGCCGTGGCCGGGGCTCCTGCGGGTGCCGGATCCGGCACCGCGGCGAACCCCTGGGCGGGCACGGTGGTGCCGGCAGTGTTCTCGGAAGGCAGGTCGTCAGAAGGCAGGGCGGCGGAAGTCAGGGCCTCAGTCATACGTCCAGTTTAGGCGAGCGGTGAACCTAGACCAGCACCAGGTCGTCAACATGAACAACTTCGCGGTCATATCCGCGGCCCAGTGCCTTGCCCAGCTCGCGCGTGGAGCGGCCCAGCATTTGGGGCAGTTCGGCGGCGGAATAGTTCACGAGCCCGCGCGCAATCACGGTGTTGTCGGTCGAGACCATCTCCACGGCATCGCCGGCCTCGAAATGGCCCCGCACGGCGGCGATCCCGGCCGGCAACAGTGAGGTGTGGCGGTCGCGGACGGCCTTGACCGCGCCGTCGTCGAGCACCAGCGTGCCCTGCACGGACGCCAGGTGGGCCAGCCACAGGAGCCGGATGGGTTTGCGGGAGCCGTTGACGGAGAACCATGTTCCCACGTCCTCCCCTGCCAGCGCGGCGGCCGCATTCCGTGTGGAGGTGACGAGGGCGTGGATGCCCGAACCTGCGGCGATGCTGGCGGCCTCGACCTTGGTGACCATGCCCCCCGTGCCCACGCCGGCTTTGCCGGTGCTGCCGATCGAGATGCCGTCGAGGTCGTGCGGGCCGGAAACGTGCGGAATCCGCTTGGCGCCGTGCGACGGCGGGCCGTCGTAGAGGGAGTCGACGTCGGAGAGCAGCACCAGCGCGTCGGCGCGGACCAGGTGCGCCACCAGGGCGGCGAGGCGGTCGTTGTCGCCGAAGCGGATCTCATGGGTGGCCACGGTGTCGTTTTCGTTGACCACCGGGACGACGCCAAGGTTCAGCAGCCGGTCCAGCGCGCGGAACGCGTTGGTGTGCTGGCTGCGCCGCATGAAGTCATCAGCGGTCAGAAGCACCTGGCTGACGGTGACCCCGTGCGCCCCGAACGCGTGCGTGTAGCGGGCCATCAGCAGGCCCTGGCCCACGCTGGCGGCGGCCTGCTGGGTGGCGAGGTCGCGCGGGCGCTTCTCAAGTCCCAGCGGCGCGAGCCCGGCCGCGATCGCACCGGAGGAGACCAGGATGATCTCCGCGCCCGCATTGCGCTTGTGCGCCAGGGCGTCGGCGAGGCCGGTCAGGGCCTCTTCCGAGATCCCGCCCTTGATGGACGTCAGCGAGGACGAGCCCACTTTGACGACGATCCGGCGGGCCCCGGACAGCGCGGTACGGTCGGGGGCCTTGAGGGTCTGAGCTTTGAGGTTGTGAGGCGTGAGGTGCCCGACGACGGTCTTACTCGTCATCGGCTTCGCCCAGCCCACTCTCCTTGAGCGGCCGCGCCCGGCGGCCGCTGACGGATTCGGTCCAGATACCGGCCTTACGCTCGGCTTCGAGCTCGGCGCGGGCGGCAGCCTTGGCGTCGCGGCGCTCCTGCTGCTCGTCGCGCTTCTGGCCGCGCGTCGGGCGGTCGCCGATGTCTGCGAAGCGCACGTCGGTGCCGCGCGGCGAGGCGAGCAGTTCGGCGCCGGCCATCATGGTCGGCTCCCAGTCGAAGACGACGCCGTCGTCCTCGCCGATCACCACGGTGTCCCCAGGCGTGGCGCCCTGCTTGAAGAGTTCGTTTTCGACGCCGAGCTTGGCGAGGCGGTCGGCGAGGTAGCCGATCGCTTCCTCGTTCGTGAAGTCGGTCTGCTTGACCCAGCGCACGGGCTTGTCGCCGAGGACGCGGAAGAGCGGCTCAAGGTTCTTTTCTTCGCGGCGGATCGTGAACCCGGATTCGTTGACGGCGCGGGGGCGCAGCACGGGGGCCTGCACCTTCGGCGGGGTCGCCGCGACGGCGTCGCGGGCGGCCTTGACGATTTCGGCCATGGCGAAGCCCAGCTGGCGGAGGCCCTCGTGGCTTGTTGCGGAGATCTCGAAGACCTTGTAACCGCGGGATTCCAGTTCCGGGCGGACGAACTCGGCCATGTCCTTGCCGTCAGGCAGGTCGACCTTGTTCAGCGCCACGAGGCGGGGGCGGTGGTTCAGCGGGACCACTGCGCCGTCGGTGCCGGCGTAGCTCATGTCCACGGCGTACTTCTCGAGCTCGGCTTCGATGATGGCGAGGTCGGAGAGCGGGTCGCGGTCGGCTTCGAGGGTTCCGCAGTCCAGCACGTGCACCAGGGCGGCGCAGCGCTCCACGTGGCGCAGGAAGTTGTGGCCCAGGCCCTTGCCTTCGCTGGCGCCCTCGATCAGGCCGGGGACGTCGGCGATCGTGAAGCGCACCTCGCCGGCCTGGACGACGCCCAGGTTGGGGATCAGGGTGGTGAAGGGGTAGTCGGCGATCTTGGGTCGCGCGGCGGACATCGCGGCGATGAGGCTGGACTTGCCGGCGGACGGGAAACCGACCAGGGCGATGTCGGCGATGGACTTCAGTTCCAGGACGATGTCGCTGGATTCGCCTTCGATGCCGAGCAGCGCAAAGCCCGGGGCTCGGCGCTTCTGCGAGGACAGCGCAGCGTTGCCGAGTCCTCCGATGCCGCCGGCCGCTGCGATGTATTCGGCGCCTTCGCCCACGAGGTCGGCGAGGACTTCGCCGGTCTTGGATTTCACGACGGTTCCCTCGGGAACCGGAAGAATGAGGGTCTCGCCGTTCTTGCCGCCGCGCCAGTCGCCCATGCCGGGACCGCCGTTGGTGGCGTGCCGGTGGGGGGCGTGGTGGTAGTCCAGGAGCGTGGTGGTCTGCGGGTCGACGCGCAGGATGACGTCGCCGCCATTGCCGCCGTTGCCGCCGTCGGGACCGCCGAGGGGCTTGAACTTCTCACGGTGAACGGAGACACAGCCGTGGCCGCCGGTACCGCCGGATACGTGCAGTACTACCCGGTCTACAAAGCTAGCCACGTGGATCTCCTCAGTGCTGTTCCCCGGACCTCAAAAAGGCCCAAGTTGATTGTAATGCGGTTAAAACACCGGTGGAGCGGACCTAATGGCCCGCCCCACCGATTTAGAACTTGTTGTTACTCTGCAGCTGCAGCAGCCACGATGTTCACAACGCGACGACCACGGCGGGTGCCGAACTCGACAGCACCGGGGGTCAGGGCGAACAGGGTGTCGTCCCCGCCGCGGCCGACGCCGGCGCCCGGGTGGAAGTGGGTTCCACGCTGGCGGACGATGATTTCGCCTGCGGAAACTACCTGGCCACCGAAGCGCTTCACGCCGAGGTACTGGGCGTTGGAGTCACGACCGTTGCGAGTGGAACTCGCGCCTTTTTTATGTGCCATTTGAAATGCCTGCCTTCAAAAATTCTGGGGAATCTGCTGGAACCTGAACAGTAACGAAGAGTTACTTGATACCGGTGATCTTGACCTTGGTCAATTCCTGACGGTGGCCCTGGCGCTTCTTGTAACCGGTCTTGTTCTTGAACTTCTGGATGACGATCTTCGGACCACGAAGGTCTTCGAGGATCTCAGCCGTAACCGTTACCTTGGCCAGGTCCGCAGCAGCAGACGTGACCTTGTCACCGTCCACCAGGAGCAGTGCGGGCAACTCAAAGGTGCTGCCGGCTCCACCGGGGACGCGGTTCAGGGTAACGAAGTCTCCAACGGAAACCTTCTCTTGGCGGCCGCCTGCGCGGACAATCGCGTACACCACTGGGGAACTCACTTCTCTCGACGTTTATTACTAGATTTGCGTGCGGAACCTGGGGCCAAATTGTTTGGACCGGCTCACGCTGTGCCTCAACGCCGGTGGATTCCCCGGGGGAACCCATGAGCTACCCCCGGAACAAATCCACGAGGAATTCCATGTGGATAGTTCTCAGGGTCATAACCCAAGTGTTGGCGTAAGCACCGAAGATCTAGAATACGCTAATTTTGCCTTCGGCCGCAAATGAGGCTGGTTCCGGCGGGTAGTCCGTGATAGGCGCCACTACGTTTTTACGCAGTGTTGCCGCAACGACTTCCGGAACCGTGCCCCACCATCCTAGCGGGTGTGCGGGGCGGGTTGGGTCAGGCGTGCAGTCTCGGCGCGTCGAAGAAGTGCACTTCGTAGCGTGAGGACTGCCGGAAGGCCAAGGCCATGGCCTCCCGCTCGCCGGCGGAGGCCTGCCGGGCCGCCGCGTCGGTGTACGCAATCGCCTGCCGGGTCGCGGCGGCAAAGTCCTCATCGGCGTACGTCCGCAGCCAGTCGGCGTAAGGGTGCGCCGCGGGGGCGCCGCCGGCCAGGAATTCCCGGTGCAGGGTGGCCCCGACTTCGGCGTAGAGCCAGAAGCACGGCAGGGCTGCCGCCACGAGCACGCCGTAGCTGCCCGAGACGGAGGCGGCCAGCAGGTGGTCCACGTAGGACTTCGTGACCGGGCCCAGGCCGGCCGCCGCGGGGCGGGTGCTGAGCCAGGAGCGGTGGAGCTCGGACTCGACCTCAAGGCAGGTCTGCGCCGAGCGGGCCCAGAACAGTTGTTCGGCCTCGGTGGGGGCGACGGCGGCGGCGCGGGCCAGGACCCGGGAGTAGCCGTTGAGGTAAATGGCGTCCTGGGCCAGGTAGTAGGCGAACTCGTGCTCGGGCAGGGTGCCGTCGGCGAGTCCGCGGATGAAGTCCAGGGCATAGATGGCGTCGAGATCGGCCGCGGCGCCATCGCGCAGGGCCGCGGCGAACTCGCCCTCCGCGGGGGTCTCCGCCGGCCCCTGGCTGTGCTGGCTGTGCTGAGAGCTCGTGCGGTCCTGCACGTGATGGAAGTGATGGACCGGGCCGTTGCCGGTGCCGACGTCCAGGGCCGAGGCTTCGCGGAGCGCACCCAGCAGCCACGGCTTGACCTCCCGCAGTGCGGCTTCCCAGTTCCCCACCCGCGCCTGCACCGTGGCCATGGCCGAGGACAGGGAGCAGCCGGTGCCGTGGCTGTTGCGGGTGGCGATCCGCTCCCCCGGCACCACCACGGTCTCCTGCCCCAGCAGCCCTACGGTGTTGACCAGCGCATCCGGGCAGCCGTCCCCGGCAATATCCCCGGCACCATCCCCGCCGGGGAGGTGTCCGCCCTTGACCAGGACGGTGGTGCCGCTCAGGGCGGCCAGGCGCTTGCCCTGCTCCAGGGCTTCCGCCCAGTCTGCCGCGACGGGTTCCTTAAGCAGGATGGCCAGCTCGGCAAGATTCGGCGTGATGAGGTCCGCCAGCGGCAGGAGGGCTTGCAGTGCGGCCTCGGCGGATTCCTTCAGGAGCCGGTCGCCGCTGGTGGCCACCATTACCGGGTCCAGGACCACGACGGCGGGTCGCACCTTTTCCAGCCAGGTGCGGACGGCGTCGATTACCGCGGCGTCACCCAGCATGCCGATTTTCAAGGCGTCGATGCCGATGTCGTCGCTGATGGCGTCCAGCTGCGCCGTGAGGAACTCTGCCGGAGGAACGTGGACGGCGCGCACGCCCCGGGTGTTTTGCGCCGTCAGGGCCGTGATGGCGGCCATGCCGTAGCCGCCGTTCGCAGCGATGCTCTTCAAGTCCGCTTGGATTCCTGCGCCGCCGGATGGGTCCGAGCCGGCGATGGCCAGCACCCGGGGAATGCGCAGCGGCGCAGACGGCGCGGAGGGCAGAAAATTGGGAGGTAGAAAAGCGTCGGGCAGAAATTCAGACGGATTCACTGTTGCGGACAAGTCAGACATCCCTTCGCCGGTGCTAACCGGACAGGTTCAACGGGTCTGGATCTCAGCCGGCCCGATGCGCGGCACCCCGTGTCAGTGGTCAAGCCTAGCCGCTGTCCCGGCGCTGCCCTGTTAACGGCGAAGCGGGCCCGGGCCGGAGCGGACGTATTGTTACGCCCGCTCCGGCCCGAACCCGCAATTTACACTTCAGCCGGATCAGTGGCGGAAGGGGTCAGCCGTAAAGGACTACAGCTCCGATGCCGGCACGCCGACTCCGAGGATGATCGGCTCGTTGCCGGCCGGGATGGCCGGCCTTGCCGCCGCGGGTGCCTTGGCCTCGTGAACCGAGCCGGCGGCGGCTGGCCGTGTTGCCTCGCGGTGCTCCACGGAGGTCTCGTTGGCTGCACCCTGGGCGCGGCTGGCGCTCCGGTTGCGGCGGCCGCGGCGGCCACGCGTCGTCGTGGTCTCCGCTGTCCGTGCAGCCGGTGCCTCGACGCGCGCAGGCTCGGGTGCCGTGGCTTGAGTCTCGTGCTGGGCCTGGGTGGCCGCCTGCCTGTTGGCCTGCGCCTCAGCCTCGCCCAGGTTGGCGAAGGCCTCGGTCAGCAGGTCCAGGGTCAGGGACGGCTCCGGCGTGCCCTCGGCGTGCTCGACGAACGGCAGGGCCACCTGCTCACCGCCGAACGTCAGCACAGCCGCCGGACGGCCTGCTGCCTCTTCCGTGGCGGCAAGCTTCGTGACGGCGTCGACGGCGGCCTGGCGGGCCCCGGCGTCGCTGGCAGCGGCCGCTTCACCGTCGTGCAGGTGCGCGGCGTGGGCCGCGGCGGCGACCTTTGCCAGCGCGGCACGGGTGGCTTCAGCCTTGGCGTGGCTTTCGGCCTCGGTGGGCTCGGCGTGGACGGCGGCCGGTGCGGACGGTGCGGACTCCGGGCCCTGGCCCCGGCCGCGGCGACGGCTCTTGCGTTCGGTGCGGGCGGCAGGCTGGGCCTCGGCGCGCGGGACGTAGTGCTCGGCAGCGACCGTGTTGGCCCTGCGGTGCTCGACGGGTTCGTCGTGGGTGACGATGCCGCGGCCCGCGCAGGCTTCACACTGTTCGCCGAAGACTTCCAGCAGCCCGGTGCCCATCCGCTTGCGGGTCATCTGCACGAGGCCCAGCGAGGTCACCTCCGCCACCTGGTGTTTGGTGCGGTCCCGGCCCAGGCACTCCACCATGCGGCGCAGCACAAGGTCGCGGTTGGATTCGAGCACCATGTCGATGAAGTCGATCACGATGATGCCGCCGATGTCGCGCAGCCGCAGCTGCCGGACGACTTCCTCGGCCGCTTCCAGGTTGTTCTTGGTGACGGTTTCTTCGAGGTTGCCGCCGGAGCCGGTGAACTTGCCGGTGTTGACGTCCACCACGGTCATGGCCTCGGTGCGGTCGATCACGAGGGACCCGCCGGAGGGCAGGAAGACCTTCCGGTCCAGGGCCTTGTGGATCTGCTCGTCGATGCGCCAGGCCGCGAAGATGTCCGTGTCCTTGGTCCACTTCTCGAGCCGGCCCACGAGGTCAGGCGCCACGTAGGTCACGTAGGCCTCGATGGTGTCCCAGGCTTCCTCGCCGGAGACGATCAGCTTGGAGAAGTCCTCGTTGAAGACGTCGCGGACCACCTTGATGGTGAGGTCGGGTTCGCCGTAGAGCAGCTCGGGGGCGAGGATCTTCGTGGAGGTCGACTGGCTCTCGATGCCTTCCCACTGCGCGCGGAGCCGGTTGATGTCGTGCGTCAGCTCTTCCTCCGACGCCCCTTCGGCCGCGGTGCGGACAATGACGCCCGCGTCCTCGGGCAGGCGGTCCTTGAGGATCCGCTTGAGGCGGTTGCGTTCGACGTCGGGCAGCTTGCGGGAGATGCCGGTCATGGAACCGCCGGGCACGTACACGAGGTAGCGGCCGGGCAGCGAGATCTGGCTGGTGAGCCGGGCACCCTTGTGGCCGACCGGGTCCTTGGTGACCTGGACCAGGACGGAGTCGCCGGACTTGAGCGCGTTTTCGATCCGGCGCTGCTTGCCTTCGAGGTTCACTGCATCCCAGTTCACTTCGCCGGCGTACAGGACGGCGTTGCGGCCGCGTCCGATGTCCACGAAGGCAGCTTCCATGGAGGGCAGCACGTTCTGGACCTTGCCCAGGTAGACGTTGCCGATCAGGGAGTCCTGCTGGGTCTTGGAGACGAAGTGCTCGGCCAGGACGCCGTCTTCCAGGACGGCGATCTGGATTCTGTCGTCGCGCTGGCGGACGATCATCTGCCGGTCCACGGATTCACGGCGGGCCAGGAACTCGGCTTCGGTGATCACGGTGCGGCGGCGGCCGGTGTCGCGGGATTCGCGGCGGCGCTGCTTCTTGGCCTCGAGGCGGGTGGAACCCTTGACCGAGGTGACGCGGTTGTTGACCGGGGCTTCGCTGATGGCCCGCGGCGCGCGCACGCGGGTCACGGTGTTGGGCGGATCGTCGTCTCCCCCGCCGGTCAGTTCCAGGTCCTGGTCACCGCGACGGCGGCGGCGCCGGCGGCGCGAGGTCACGCCGTCCTCGAGCGTCCCCTCCTGGCCCTCCTCGCCCTCTTCCTCGGTGCCTTCAACGTCGATCTCGGACTCGGCGGAGGTGCGGGTGCGTCCGCGGCGGCCGCGGCTACGGCGACGACGGCGGCTGCCGGCGTCCTCGTCCTCGTCGCCTTCTTCTTCCTCGGGCTCCGCTGCTGCAGCCGCCGGGGCCGGACGCACCACGGTGCTGAGGTCCGGGGCCTGGAAGATCACGGAGGTGAGGGCACCCGGTTCCAGGAAGAGCGATGCGGCAGGGCTTTCAGCCGGCTGCTCGTCTGCCGTGACGGGCTGTGCAGCCTGTGCCTGTGTTTCGGCGGGTGCGGCGGCCGCTTCTTCGGTTGCTTCTTCGGTTTCTTCTTCCGCCGCAGCTACTGCGTGGACCTCGTCGACCTTCGGAGCGGCCTTGGCGCGGCTGGCGCGGCGCCGGACCGGCTTTTCCGCAACGGCGGACTCTGTTGATTGTGCTGTTTCGGCGGGAGCTTCCGCGGCGGCGGCGTTGGCTTCGGGTTCGTCGGCGAAGGCCGGCAGGGGCTCCGGTGCGGCAACCGGCTTGCGGGCACGGGTGCGCCGTGCGGGGGCTTTTGCCTTGGGTTCGGGGGCTGCGGCCCGTTCGGCGGCGGCGAGCGGCTCATCCGAGGCGGTTGCTGCGGCCAGGGCCGCGGCTTCGGCCACAGCTTCGGCGGCCGCCGCGGGGTCGACCTTCGCGACGGGTGCCTTGCGGCGGGTCCGGACGGCCCTCTTCGGCGCTACCGGAGCCTCTGCTTCCGCATTTACGGCTGTTTCTTGCTTTTCCTCGGCAACAACTAGTTCTTCGTTACCGGCTACAACCTGATCATTATCCATATGTGGCGACACTCCTGCCCCTGATGCGCCGCCACATTCGGCGCCCGTTGGGGCAAATATGCGTCAACACCCGCAGGCATTGACAGAAGTCAATTGGATACCCTCAGGTTCGCACCGGCAGTGGGGTGCGGCAGCCCTGGAGGGCCGGCGAGATTGTTTTGGAACCCGTTGACCTACACGCCACAACCAGGTGCCGTCCAATGGCATTGCGGGACAGCTGGAATCAGAGGATCCGCAGCTCCCTGCTCATCATTGGCGGTCTTGAAACAAAATCGCCGGACCGGAATCCGGATGTGGATCGGGTTCCAGCCACGATCATTGTCTCACAAGAGCCGTCAAAGCTGGCGTAGGCAAGGCCGGAAGTGCCCCGGCTGCGGGCCGCGACGGGACAGACAGAGGCGTTTCCCGGCGCCGTCCAGCCCGCGGCGTTACAATCGGGGCCAGAAGCACCCGATCAAAAGGACTCATATTCCATGCCCAGCATCTCCAGCACTGCCGGTGACGCGACCGCGCACCAACCGGGCTCCGGACCGGCCCCCGCGGACCGGCCCCTTCCCACCATGACCCGCGACCGGCCGTTCGCCTGGCTCCTGCTGATCACCGGCGTGATTGGCTGGCTCGCATCCGGCGCCCTGGTGCTGGAGAAGCTCGAGGTCCTGAAGAACCCCAACCACGTCACGATCTGCGACGTGAACCCATGGATCTCCTGCGGCCAGGTCATGCAGACGCCGCAGAGTTCCGTGTTCGGCTTCCCGAACATGTTCATCGGAATCGTCGCGTTCGCGGTGATCATCACCACAGCCATGGGCATCCTGGCCGGCGCCAGGTTCGCCCGCTGGTACTGGCTGGGGCTTCAGACCGGCGTGAGCCTGGGCTTCGTGTTCGTGGTCTGGCTCTGGTCCCAGGCCCTGTACTCCATCCACATCCTCTGCCCGTTCTGCATGATCGTCTGGGCCATAATGATCCCGATGTTCGTCTGGGTGACCATCCGGAACATCTCCCACGGCGTGATCGCCCTGCCCGCCGGCCCCACCAGGGTCCTGGGCGAGGCCGGCTGGATCATCACGGCGCTGCTCTACGTCGCCGTCATCGCCACGATCTTCTTCGCCTTCATCCAGGTTTTCATCGGGACCTCCGGGTATTAGGAACCGCGCCCCGGGAAAACGAGCTGACAGAAAAGGCCAATGTTCTTCGCGAACATTGGCCTTTTCTGTTACCCCGGTGCGGAGTAAACCCGGAAATGAGGGCTAGAACCAGATCTTGATCTCGCGCTCGGCGGACTCCACCGAATCCGAACCGTGGACCAGGTTCTGCTGCACGGCCAGGCCCCAGTCGCGGCCGAAGTCGCCGCGGATGGTGCCGGGCGCCGCCGTCGTCGGGTCCGTGGTGCCGGCGAGGGAACGGAAGCCCTCGATCACGCGGTGTCCCTCGAAGATCGCGGCGACAACGGGGCCGCTGAGCATGAACTCAACCAGCGGCTCGTAGAACGGCTTGCCGACGTGTTCCTCGTAGTGCTGCTCCAGCAGCTCCCGGCTCGCATCGACTTTCTTGAGCTCGGCCAGGGTGTAGCCCTTGGCTTCGATCCGGCTCAGGATGGCGCCGGACAGGTTGCGGGCGACGCCGTCGGGCTTGATCAGGACGAGGGTGCGCTCAATGCTCACAGCTGCTCCAATGTGTTGGGGTGGGGTTCGGGTCAAGTCTACGGGGTTCGGACTACGTGTTCCGGGCGTCGGCGCCGGGGGTCTGTTCCGGCCCGCTGCCCGCGGGATGGGACGCTTCCCATTCAGCCTGTTCGCGTTCCCGCTGGGCCGCCTCCCGGTCAATCCGGATGCCGGTGCGGATGCCGTACCACCAGGACACGGCGAAGAGGGCGCCGACGAGGTACATGGCGGGCTCCACGAGGCCGCCCAGGATGAGCACCAGCTGCAGGATCCAGCCCAGGGCCACTCCCCACGGTTTCGAGAGGACCGCGCAGGTCAGGACGAACACGAGGCACAGCCCGATCCCCACCGAGAAGACCAGAGCCGGCGGGAACTCGTTCCGGTGGAGCCCAAAGACGGCCAGCGTCCCGAACAGCACCACAAACGCTTCCAGCAGCAGGACCGTGGAGGCGAACATGACCTTGGTTGAACGCCGCTTTTTGGGCATGCCCGGGCGCCATTCGCGCTGGGCTTTGGTGAGTTTGGCCATCGCTTAAGCGTCCGCCTTTCCGAGCAGGATCCGGGCATCGGCAACAAGCGTGATAGACCCGGTGACCAGGACGCCGCCGGCGAGTTCGTCGTCGGCTTCGGCGCGTTCCACGGCCCATTCCAGGGCGTCGTCGAGCTTCGCGGCGACATGGATGTTGTCCTCGCCAAAGCCCAGATCCATCGCGATCTCGGCAAGGTCCTCGGCCGGGACGGCCCGGGGCGAGTTGGACTCGGTGAAGCAGTATTCGGTGGCGAGCCCGCCCAGGGATTCCTTGAGCTGGCGGAGGATCTCCTCGGCATCCTTTTCCCGCAGGACGCCGACCACCACCACGAGCTTGGTGAAGTTGAAGGCCTCGTGGATGGCCTCGGCGGAGACCCGGATGCCTTCCGGGTTGTGGGCCGCGTCCACGATGATGGTCGGCGCGGTGCGGACCACCTCGAGCCGGCCCGGGGAGGTGACGGAGGCGAAGGCCTCCTGCAGGATCTCGGCGTCGATCGCCTTTTCCGCGCCGAAGAACGCTTCCAGCGCGGCGATCGCGACGGCGGCGTTCTCGGCCTGGTGTGCGCCGTGCAGCGGCACCAGCAGGTCCTCATAACGGCCGGCGATGCCCTGGATGGTGACCATCTGGCCGCCGACCGCGACAGTGCGGGATTCGACGCCGAACTCCACGCCTTCGAAGCGGAACGGCACGTTGACTTCCTTGGCCTTTTCCAGCAAGACCTGGGCCGCGTCGACCGGCTGCGCCGCGCTGATGAGGAAGCCGCCGGGCTTGATGATGCCGGCTTTCTCGTAGGCGATGTCCCCGGTGGTGTCGCCGAGCAGCTCCGTGTGGTCCAGGGAAATTGGGGTGACCACGGACACCTGGCCGTCGCCGACGTTCGTGGCGTCGGTGATGCCGCCCAGACCCACCTCGATCACGGCGACGTTGACCGGCTGGTCCGCGAAGACCGCGAAGCCCAGGATGGTCAGGCACTCGAAGTACGTCAGCCGGGGCTGGCCCTCGGCCTCGAGTTCGCTGTCCACGATCTGCAGGTAGGGGCGGATCTCGTCCCAGATCCGGACGAAGGTCTCATCCGGCACCGGGGCGCCGTCGATGCTGATCCGTTCGGTGACCTTGGACAGGTGCGGGCTCGTGTAGCGGCCGGTGCTCAGGCCGTGGGCCCGCAGGCCGGCTTCGATCATCCGGGCCGTGGAGGTCTTGCCGTTGGTGCCCGTGACGTGGATGATCGGGAAGGCCTTGTTCGGCTCCCCCAGGATCTCCATGGCACGGAACAGCGGGGCGAGCCGCGGCTCCATCTTGTTTTCGGGCGCCCGGCCCAGGAGCTCGGCGTACACGCTTTCTACGGAGAATTCGTCGGTCATGGCTTAGGCCCCTACTTCTGCAGCGGTCCTGGCAACACTGACCTGCGGTTCTTTGACGTCGGCCGGGACGGTGTCCAGCCGGACCGTCAGGGTTTCGGTCGTGACGAGCGCCGCGTTGGCCAGGAGGGCATCGATGATGTCCTGCTTGGCGGTGACGGTGGTGTGGATGCGGTCGCTGACGTTGAGTCCGGCGTCCTTGCGGGCCTGCTGGATGGCGCGGACCATGTCGCGGGCCGCACCTTCGGCTTCCAGTTCCGGGGTGACTTCGGTGTTGAGAACCACGAAACCTCCGCCGGGCAGCACGGCCGCTGCGCGGGATCCCTCGCCTTCGGCGGCCTCGGCCACGACGGTTTCCAGGGTGTATTCCTGCGGCTCGAGCTCGAGCCCGCCGGCGGTGACCACACCTTCGTCGCTGACCGACCAGTCGCCGGACTTGGAGCCCTTGATGGCCTGCTGGACGTTCTTGCCCAGGCGCGGGCCCGCGGCGCGGGCGTTCACCACGAGCTTCTGCTCGATGCCGAACTCCTCCGGGGAGGCGTTCTCGGCGTCGAGCAAGCGGACCGAGCGCAGGTTCAGTTCATCGGCGACGACGGCGGCGAAGCCTTCCAGCGCGTCCGCGCCGGGTGCCACGACGGTGAGTTCCTGCAGCGGCAGCCGCACGCGGAGGTTCGCGGCCTTGCGCAGCGAGGAGCCGGTGGAGCAGATCTGCTGGACCCGGTCCATCGCCTCGACGAGGTCGGCGTCGGCCGGGAACAGGTCGGCGTCCGGCCAGTCGGCCAGGTGCACGGAGCGGCCGCCGGTGAGGCCGCGCCAGATTTCCTCGGTGACCAGCGGCAGGAGCGAGGCCGCGACCCGGCAGACCGTTTCCAGCGCCGTGTAGAGCGCGTCGAAGGCGTCGACGTTCTCGTCGAAGAAGCGCTGGCGGCTGCGGCGGACGTACCAGTTGGTGAGCATGTCCAGGTAGCCGCGCAGTTCGTCGCAGGCGCCGGAGATGTCGTAGTTGTCCAGCTGGGCGGTCATGTTCCGGACGAGGTCCCCGGTGTTGGCCATCAGGTACTGGTCCAGGGTGTCGGCGTAGCCGTCGTAGCGGAGTTTGGCGTCGTAGCCTGAGCCGCCGGCAGAGGCGTTCGTGTACAGCGTGAAGAAGCTGTACACGTTCCACAGCGGCAGGATGACCTGGCGGACGCCGTCGCGGATGCCCTGCTCGGTGACCACAAGGTTGCCGCCGCGCAGGATCGGGCTGGACATCAGGAACCAGCGCATGGCGTCGGAGCCGTCGCGGTCCAGGACCTCGGAGACGTCCGGGTAGTTGCGCAGGCTCTTGGACATCTTCTGCCCGTCGGAACCCAGGACGATGCCGTGGCTGATGACGTTGCGGAAGGCCGGCCGGTCGAACAGCGCAGTCGAGAGGATGTGGAGCATGTAAAACCAGCCGCGGGTCTGGCCGATGTACTCGACGATGAAGTCCGCCGGGTTGTGGGTGTCGAACCATTCCTCGTTCTGGAACGGGTAGTGGACCTGGCCGTAGGGCATGGAGCCGGAGTCGAACCAGACGTCCAGGACGTCCTCGACACGGCGCATGACGGACTGGCCTTCCTCAGGGGTGCGGGGGTCGTCCGGGTTCGGGCGCGTGAGGTCGTCGATGAACGGCCGGTGCAGGTCCACCTGGCCGTCATTGTTCAGCGGCAGGCGGCCGAAGTCGGCCTCGATCTCTGCGAGCGAGCCGTAGACGTCGGTGCGCGGGTAGTCCGGGTCGGTGGACTGCCACACCGGGATGGGGCTGCCCCAGTAGCGGTTGCGGCTGATGGACCAGTCGCGGGCGTTGGCGAGCCACTTGCCGAACTGGCCGTCCTTGACGTTGCCCGGGATCCAGTTGATCTCCTGATTGAGCTCGGACATGCGGTCCTTGAACTTGGTGACCTCGACGTACCAGGAGGACACGGCGCGGTAGATCAGCGGGTTGCGGCAGCGCCAGCAGTGCGGGTAGCTGTGCTCGTAGCTGGCCTGGCGGACCAGGCGGCCCTGGGCGCGGAGCACCTGGGTGATGGGCTTGTTGGCCTCGAACACCTGCAGCCCGGCGATTTCGGCGAGGTCGCCGTGGCCGAAGAGCGGCAGGAACTTGGCGCCCTCGTCGACCGACAGGACGACGGGGATGCCGGCCTCTTCACAGACCTTCTGGTCGTCTTCACCATAGGCGGGAGCCTGGTGGACGATGCCGGTGCCGTCGGTGGTGGTGACGTAGTCGGCCACGAGGAAGCGCCAGGCGTTCTCGGTGCCGTACTTCTCGGCATCGTGGAAGTAGTCCCAGAGCGGCGCGTACGTCAGCCCTTCGAGCTCGGCGCCGGTGTGGCGGGAGGTGACGGCGGCCTCGGCGGCAGCCACGCCCTCGGCGCCGTCGCCGTAGCCGAGGTCCTTGGCGTAGGCGCCCAGGAGGTCCGCGGCGAGCAGGAAGCTGCCCGTCACGGGGGCCTCGGCCGCGGCGGCCTTGATCCCGTGCGGGCCGGCCGGCAGCACCACATAGCTGATGGCGGGCCCGACGGCGAGCGCCAGGTTAGTGGGCAGCGTCCAGGGCGTGGTGGTCCAGGCGAGCGCCTGCACCCCGGCGAGCTGCCTGGACAGCTCCGACTCCCCTGCCGTGATGGGGAAGGTGACCGTGACGGTCTGGTCCTGGCGGTTCTTGTAGACGTCGTCATCCATGCGCAGTTCATGGTTGGACAGCGGCGTCTCGTCCTTCCAGCAGTACGGCAGCACGCGGTAACCGTTGTAGGTCAGGCCCTTCTCATGCAGCTGCTTGAAGGCCCAGAGCACCGACTCCATGTACTCGACGTTGAGCGTCTTGTAGTCGTTCTCGAAGTCCACCCAGCGTGCCTGGCGGGTGACGTAGCTCTTCCACTCGTCGGCATACTTCATCACGGAGGCGCGGCAGGCGTCGTTGAACTTGTCGATGCCCATGGCCTCGATCTGGGTCTTGTCCGTCATGCCCAGCTGCTTCATCGCTTCCAGCTCGGCGGGCAGGCCGTGCGTGTCCCAGCCGAAGCGGCGCTCCACCCGGCGGCCGCGCTGGGTCTGGTAGCGGCCCACGAGGTCCTTGGCGTAGCCGGTCAGGAGGTGGCCGTAGTGCGGCAGGCCGTTGGCGAAGGGCGGGCCGTCGTAGAAGACGAATTCGTTGCTGCCGTCTTGGCCGGCATCGCGCTGGTCGATGCTGGCCTGGAAGGTGCCGTCCCGGTCCCAGTACTTGAGGATGCGCTCTTCGATCTCCGGGAACTTCACAGAGGCGGATACGCCTGAGGCGCTGGAAGCGGAGGTGGTGGAACCGGCGGGTGCGGCTGAGGCCTTGGGGTAATGGGTCATCTCGACATCCTGGGTTGAGCGGCGAACACATGTATTCATTCAGGATGCGAGGACGGCTCCTGCACTGTCTTTCGACAACACCGGCACCGCGGTACCACCTCACTTACCGCCACCGGGCCCGCACCCTTTCCGGAAAGGGGCTGCGCCGGCGTCGGCCGCTCATTACTGCTGTGACGGGCTTACCCGTCCGGTTCTACTGGCCCGCACGCGCCGCCGCGACTTCGTCGCCACCGCACGCGGGGGTGTTCTTCCGGAAGCTCACCGGTGATGGCCGGGTCAAAGCTGCTACGTCGATGTTACTGCAAATCGTCGCCCCAAATGGAGCGGCCGGCAGTGACAGGCAGTGACACCGCCCGGCAAACGTGCGCTCAGGGGCGACGCGAACGGCCGGACTGCTTAGACTCTTGCCATGACCGACCCCCGGCCGCCTCGGGCCGACCCGTGATGAGCCGCCGCGCGAGCCGCCGCTGGCAAGTGTCCTCGGCCCTGTGCGCCGCGCCCGTGGCCGTGGTGTCCGTGTTCCGGGCGGTCCCGGCGCCGTGGCCGTCGCCGGTGGTGCAGCTCGTGGCCTTCACGCCCTGGCTGGTGCTTCCGGCCGGGGCCGCCTTCCTGCTGGCGCTGCCGGGACGCCGTCCGTGGGCGGTCCTGCCCGCCGGCGCCTTGCTGGCCCTCCAGCTGCTCTGGCTGTTCCCGCCGGACCGGTTAGCGGACCGGCTCCTGGCTGCGCAGGCTGATCCACTGCAAGGCGGGCAGCAGGGCGCAGGGCAGGAAGCGGGCACGGGACAGCCGCCCGCCACCGAACTGAAGGTCATGACATTCAATGCGTGGAAGGGCCAGGCGGACGCCGCGGAGGTGGTGCGGCTGGTGCGCGAGAACGGCGTCGAGCTGCTTGCCGTCCAGGAACTCTCGCCCGCCCTGGAAAGACGGCTGGATGCCGAGGGGCTGGGCACGCTGCTTCCGCACCGGATCAGCCGGGCGGTCGAGGGCGCGGGAGGAGGCGGCGTGTACTCCTCCCGCCCGATCGCTCCGTTGGACTCCGTGGACGGTTCCGCTTTCCATATACCCACCGTGCGGATGGACCTTGGCCCGGCTCCGGCCGGGGACCCCAACGGACGGCCGGTCTCCCTCGACGTGACCAATGTGCACACCAAGGCTCCGGTGTGGGGCCGGGCCGGGCAGTGGCGGAGCGAACTCGCGGCTCTGGGGCGCGTCGCGGTCCGTCCGGGCAACGTGCTGCTGCTCGGCGACTTCAATGCCACCCTGGACCACGCCGAGTTCCGCCGGATGCTGGCGGGCGGCGAAGGCGGGGCCGGCCCCGCCGGCCCCCTCGTCGACGCCGGGGCCGCGGCCCTGGCCCGTCTGGTTCCGACCTGGCCGCAGGCCGGACCGCCCCTGCCGGGCGTGGTGATCGACCACGTCGTGACCAGCCCGCAGGTGCGCAGTTACGGCTATTCCGTGCTGCCCGTGGTCGGCTCGGACCATGCAGCAGTACTGGCCACACTGAGAGTCCCCGCCGGCGGCTGACCGCAGCACCGCCGCTGCCCGGGCAGCGCAGGCGCCCCGCAGCCCGGTGTCCTTCTCAGGCCTTGCGGATCACCTTGAAGTTGGAGGCCTGGGCTACCGGGCGGATCACGATCTCGTCCAGGTTGACGTGGTGCGGGACGGAGACGGCGTAGCGGACCACGTCCGCAACGTCTTCGGCGGAGAGCGGCTTCTCGACCCCGGCGTAGACCTTGGCGGCCGCGTCCTGGTCGCCGAGGCGGTTCAGTGCGAACTCTTCGGTGTAGACCATGCCGGGGGCCACCTCGATCACGCGAACGTTGTGCTCGGCCTCTTCGAGCCGCAGGGCGCCGGTCAGGGCGTGCTGGGCGAACTTGGCCGCGTTGTAGCCGCCGCCGCCCTCGTAGGCCGCGTATCCGGCGGTCGAGGTCAGGTTCAGCACGGTGCCTTCGCCGCAGGCCCGCAGCATGGGCAGGAACGCACGGATCAGCTTCATGCTGCCCAGCACGTTGACCTGGTACATCCATTCCCAGTCCCCGGTCTTGGCCTCGGCGACTTTGTCGGCGCCGCGGGCCCCGCCCGCGATGTTGACCAGGGTGTCGATGCCGCCGGCCCGGGTCACCTCGTCGAGGAGCCGGGCGACGTCGGCGTCGTCGGTCACGTCGGCCGGAAGCGCGACGGCGCCGGTCTCGGCAGCGAGCGCTTGGAGCCGGTCCGCGCGGCGGGCGACCGCGAACACTGTCCAGCCTTCCTTGCGGAGCGCCCGCACGGTGGCTTCGCCGATCCCGGTGCTGGCGCCGGTGACCACGGCTGCCTTGGCCGCTGTTGCCGGGGCTAGTTTTGCGTTGTTGTCGATTCCCTCAGTCATGGCACCACCCTAACGGCAATGCCGGGCTCAGTTCCCGCTGTGGCCGCCGTGCTGAAGGAACTCCTTGAGCACCCGGGCGTGGTTGGTCTCCGGGTCCCTCGCCCCGAACAGGAGCGTCACTTTCCCATGTTCCGCCGCCAAGGCGTACAGCGTCTGCACGGCCGGGTTGGTTTCGAGCTCGGCCTCGTAGGCCGCCCGGAACGCCGCAAACCGTTCCTGCATATGTCCGAACTCCGTGCGCAGCGGCGGGGAGGGCGCCACGTCCTTGAGCCAGAGGTCCAATCGGGCCCGTTCCCTGCTGACGCCCCGCGGCCAGAGCCGGTCCACCAAAACCCGGCAGCCGTCGTCGTCCGCGGGGGCGTCATAGACGCGCTTGATCACGAAGTTTCCGGCACCGCTTTCCGGAGAATTGTCCATTTGCGCATGCTACTGCAGGTCGGCGCTGCGGGCCGTGGAAGAATTGACCCATGGCTGAAGACAATCAGGGTACAGACACGCCCACCACCACCCCCATCAACGTTCCGGACAAGCCCGCCCTGGAGGGGCTGGAAGGCGCCCTGACCCGGCGCTGGCTTGACGAAGGGACCTACAAGTTCAACCCGGACACCACCCGGGAGCAGGTCTACTCGATCGACACTCCCCCGCCGACGGCGTCGGGTTCCCTCCACGTAGGACACATGTTCTCCTACACGCAGACCGACGTCCTGGCCCGCTACCAGCGCATGACCGGCAAGA
This sequence comes from Arthrobacter sp. TE12232, assembly GCF_054062615.1. NCBI lineage: Bacteria > Bacillati > Actinomycetota > Actinomycetes > Micrococcales > Micrococcaceae > Arthrobacter > Arthrobacter sp. TE12232. The sequence continues at coordinate 4,286,758 of NZ_JBSSFK010000001.1, read as the reverse complement.
ATGTCTTCTACCCCATGGGCTGGGACGACAACGGCCTGCCCACCGAGCGCCGCGTGCAGAACTATTACGGCGTGCGCTGCGATCCGGCGATCTCCTACGACGCCGGCTACCGCCCCCCGGCCGAGCCCGCCAAGAACCAGCGCGACTTCGACGTCATCTCCCGCAGGAACTTCATCGAGCTGTGCGAGGAGCTCGCGGTCGAGGACGAGAAGGTCTTCGAGCACCTGTTCCAGACCCTGGGCCTGTCCGTGGACTGGAACTTGACCTACCGGACGATCGATGACAAGTCCCGCGCGATCTCCCAGCGGGCCTTTCTGGCCAACCTGAGTGCCGGCGACGCGTACATGGCCGAGGCGCCCACCCTGTGGGATGTCACCTTCCGCACCGCGGTGGCCCAGGCCGAGCTTGAGGACCGCGAAGTCGCGGGCGCCTACTACCGCTACCCGTTCTTCACCGCCGAGGGCGAGAAGATCTTCATCGAGACCACCCGCCCCGAGCTGCTGGCCGCGTGTGCCGCGCTGGTGGCGAATCCCGACGACGAGCGGTACCAGCCGCTGTTCGGCAAGAAGGTCACCTCTCCCCTGTTCGGCGTCGAGGTGGAGGTCAAGGCCCACCCGCTCGCGAAGGCGGACAAGGGCTCGGGCATCGCCATGGTCTGCACCTTCGGCGACCTCACCGACGTCACGTGGTGGCGCGAACTGCAGCTGCCCACCCGCGCGATCGTGGGCCGCGACGGCCGTATCATCGGCGAGACCCCGGAGTGGATCACCACCGAGGAAGGCCGCGCCAACTTCGCGGCAATCGCCGGCAAGACCGTCTTCAGCGCCAAGGAGGGCGTGGTGGAACTCCTGGCCGCCGCGGAACTGCTCGACGGCGAGCCCAAGAAAATCATGCACCCGGTGAACTTCTTCGAGAAGGGCGACAAGCCTCTTGAGGTCGTGACGTCCCGCCAGTGGTACATCCGCAACGGCGGCCGTGACGAGGACCGGCGCGAACGGCTGATCGGCCGAGGCAACGAAATCGAGTTCCACCCGTCCTTCATGCGCTCCCGCTACGAGAACTGGATTTCGGGGCTCAACGGCGACTGGCTCGTGTCCCGCCAGCGCTTCTTCGGTGTCCCGGTACCGGTCTGGTACCCGCTGGACGCCGACGGCAACCCCGACTACGACGCCCCGATCCTGCCCGCGGACGCGCAGCTGCCGGTGGATCCGGCCGCCGACGCCGCGCCCGGTTACGAGGAAGCCCAGCGCGACGTGCCGGGCGGCTTCACGGGCGACGCGGACGTCCTGGACACCTGGGCCACGTCCTCGCTGACCCCCCAGATTGTGGGCGGCTGGAGCACTGACGAGGCACTCTTCGCCAAGGTCTACCCGTTCGATGTGCGCCCGCAGGGTCACGACATCATCCGGACCTGGCTGTTCTCCTCCGCCGTGCGCGCCGACGCGCTGCAGAACACGGCGCCGTGGAAGCACGCAGCCATCTCCGGCTGGATCCTGGACCCGGACCGCAAGAAGATGTCCAAGTCCAAGGGCAACGTGATTGTTCCCACGGACGTGCTGGATGAATACGGCTCCGACGCTGTGCGCTATTGGGCCGCGTCCGCCCGGCTCGGTGCGGACACGGCGTACGAGATCGCCCAGATGAAGATCGGCCGCCGCCTGGCCATTAAGCTTCTGAACGCCTCCAAATTCGTCCTGAATCTGGGCGCCACGGAGGACTCGGTGGTTTCCGGCGACCTGTCCGTGCTGAGCAACCCCCTGGACCGCGCCGTCCTGGCCCAGCTCGCCGACGTCGTCCAGCAGGCCACGAAGGCGTTCGAGGGCTACGACTACGCCCGGGCCCTGCAGATCACGGAGAGCTTCTTCTGGAACTTCACCGACGACTACGTCGAGCTCATCAAGGACCGTGCCTACGGTGCCGCCGGCGAGGAGCAGCAGGCGTCGGTGCTGGCCGCCCTCGCGACGAGCCTGGACACCCTCCTGCGGCTCTTCGCCCCGTTCCTGCCGTTCGCCACGGAGGAAGTCTGGAGCTGGTGGCGCACCGGTTCCGTGCACCGCGCCCAGTGGCCGTCCGCAGTCGAGATCGACGGCGACACGAACCTCCTGGGGACGGTCGGCACCGCGCTCAGCGGCATCCGCAAGGCCAAGTCCGAGGCCAAGGTCAAGCAGCGCACCGAGGTGCTCTCTGCCGCCATCACGGCACCGGAGTCGATCATCACCCAGCTGAAGGCAGGCCTGGCCGACCTCAAGGCCGCGGCAAATGCGCGTGACATCTCGCTCGTGGCCGGCGACGGCGAGTTGGCCGTCAGCGGAGTCGTGCTGGCAGCTCCCGAGGAGCCCGCCCAGGCGTAGCGGCAGCGGCGTAGTCCAGCCAACCAGGACGAGGGCCCTCCGCCCGGCTCAGGCCGGGCGGAGGGCCCTCGCTGCGTTTGTCCTGGTTTGGCTTTCCTCAGACCTCGAAGGAGGTCTCGAAGTGGGTCAGGACCGGCGGGGCGGCCAGGAGTTCTCCCAGCCCGCTCGCGCCGTCGCCCGCGCGCCAGGTGCGATAGGCGGCGTCGTGTTCCAGCGACGCCCACTGTTCGACCACGAGAAAATGTGCCGGATCGTTGCTGTCGACGAGCACGTCGACGCCGAGGCAGCCGTCAAAGGCCCGTGTGTCAGTCAGAATTTCGCGGAGTACCGCCGGTGCTGTGGGCACGGCTTCCGGTTTAAGTTTCAAGTCAAGGTGGGCTGTGACGGGCATGGCGCTCCAATGTTCGCAGGTGGGCACAGGACACAACCGGGCCGGATGCCCGGAAATGACGGCACGGGGACCGCTGCCCCTACCTTGGAGGCAACAGCCAGGGCGCCGGGCATGTTCCCTCTGCCTTGTTTCTTCGGCGCTGGACCAGCGTCTTCTTCCGCGGCCAAACGCCCGAACGCCGGCTATACCGACCCCCTGCGAGAGGTCACCCGGTGCGGGTGAGGCGCCGCCCCTCCCCGGGGGCACAGAATGAAGCTGCGGCGGTCCGTCGGATCGCATACTACCCAAGGAGAAATGGAGGTCATACTCATGGCTGACACATTCGATGAACTGGGGCCGGTGGACTGGCTCGTCGTGGAGTTCCCGGGTCCCAACTTCGGCAATGGCCAGGTCGCCCCGTTCCTGGAGGACCTGGTCCAGCGCGACCTCATCAGGGTGCTCGACATGGTGTTCCTGAGGAAGACCGAGGACGGCACCCTCGAGACGGCGGAGATCTCCGACCTCGACCCGAGCGAGCTCGGCGAGGTGCGCACGGCCGAGGCCGACCTGGCCATGGTGCTCTCAGAGCAGGACGTCATGGACCTGGCCGAGACGATCGCGCCCGGCCACTCCGCCGCGGTGCTCGTCTGGGAGAACCAGTGGGCTGCCCCGTTCGGCACGGCCGTCCGCAAGGCCGGCGGCCAACTGGTGGCCAGCGGCCGGATCCCGACCCAAGCCGTCATCGCCGCCTTCCAGGCCGACGCCGACGCCGAAGCCGAGTCCTCCGAAGAAACGAAAGAAGGAGCCTGACATGCCACTGGCAGCACGACGCAGGCGCAGGACCGCCGCCGCCGTCGGCGGGGCCGTTGTGGTCGCCCACGGGATCAACCGTCGCGGTGACCGACGTGAGGACCGCCGTGATGACCGCGGCGACCGCCGGGAAGATCGCCGCGACCGCCGCGACTGACACCCGCAGGTGCGTATGACCCTTCCGGGGTCATGCGCACCGTACACGACAATCAAATTTTTTGGGCCCTGTTTTTGGGCAGCCCTTATTTTTGGGCAGCCCTTATTTTTGGGAAGCCCCTATTTTTGGGCAAAGGGGAAGCCCCATCAGCGTTAGCCGTTGGTGGGGCTTCGACTTTTCGATTGTCACGTGACGTCTTAGACAATCTGGCGGGATCCTTAGATTTCCAGGTCTTCCTACCTCGTCACTGGTAGCCATCATCTGACTTTGCCGAAGGCTGCGTCGGATAAGTGTCACTGGATCTTTGGTTCCTGCGTCCCTCTTCTTTCGAAGTGGGTAAGCTCTATTGTTCTCCTCGGCGCCGCCATGCACAAGAGGCCGGCAAGAATTACATCGCAGTAATTCTTGCCGGCCTCCGGAGGCTTGCCGTGGCGGCGGAGGGCTCAGTCGAAGACGGGGCTTTCGGTCCGGCTTCGCTTGATTTCGAAGAAGTACGGGAAGGATGCCAGGGTGACGGTGGCGTCCCAGAGGCGTCCGGCCTCTTCGCCGCGCGGGATGCGGGTCAGGACGGGGCCGAAGAACGCGGTGCCGTTGAAAGCTACTACCGGCGTGCCGACGTCCTGGCCCACCAGCGAGATGCCGGCCTCGTGGCTGGCGCGCAGCTGCGCATCGAATTCCTCCGACTGGCCCGCCGCGGCGAGTTCGGCCGGCAGTCCGGCCTCGGCCAGGGACTTGGCGATGACCTCGTCGATGTCTTTGATGCCTTCGTTGTGGATCTTCGTGCCCATGGCGTCGTAGAGGGGCTTGATGTACTCGGCACCGTGCTCCTCGGCGGCGGCCGTGATGACGCGGACGGGGGCCCACGCCTTCGCCAGGAACTCCTTGTACTGCTCGGGCAGTTCCTCTCGGCCCGGGTTCAGCACGGCGAGGCTCATCACATGCCACTCGGTCTTGATGTCGCGGACGTCTTCCACTTCGCCGATCCAGCGCGACGTGACCCAGGCGAAGGGGCACATCGGGTCGAACCAGAAATCGGCCTTATTGGGAGCGGTTTCAGACACAGGCGGTCTCCTCAGGAAAGTCTTCGGGGCATGGCGCACTCAGGGCGCACCAATGACGTGTAGCGATGAACTAAGCGGATTTATTCCGGCGCTTGGCCACGACGTCGTGGGCGATCATCGTGGGCTGCGACTTCTTGGCCACCACATCGGCCGTGATCACGACGCTGGCGATGTCGTCGCGGCTGGGGAGGTCGAACATGACCGGAAGCAGCACTTCCTCCATGATGGCCCGGAGCCCGCGGGCCCCCGTGCCGCGTTCCAGCGCCTGGTCCGCGATCAGGTTCAGGGCCTCTTCGTCGAAGATCAGCTCCACCCCGTCGAGCTGGAACATCTTCTGGTACTGCTTGACGAGAGCATTCTTCGGAGTCGACAGGATCTGGATGAGCGCTGCACGGTCCAGGTTCGACACCGTCGTGATGACGGGCAGCCGGCCGATGAATTCGGGGATCAGGCCGAACTTGAGCAGATCCTCGGGCATGACCTCGCCGTAGGAATCCGTGGTGTTCTTGACCTCGTTCAGCGGGGCGCCGAAGCCGATGCCCTTGCGTCCGGAGCGTGAGCCGATAATGTCCTCGAGACCCGCGAAAGCACCTGCCACGATGAACAGCACGTTGGTGGTGTCGATCTGGATGAACTCCTGGTGCGGGTGCTTGCGTCCGCCCTGCGGCGGGACCGAGGCGACGGTACCCTCGAGAATCTTCAGGAGCGCCTGCTGCACGCCCTCGCCCGAGACGTCCCGGGTGATGGACGGGTTTTCGCTCTTGCGCGAGATCTTGTCGATCTCATCGATGTAGATGATGCCCTGCTCGGCCTTCTTGACGTCATAGTCGGCGGCCTGAATGAGCTTGAGGAGGATGTTCTCGACGTCCTCGCCGACATAGCCGGCCTCGGTCAGGGCCGTGGCGTCGGCCACCGCGAACGGGACGTTCAGGCGGCGTGCCAGGGTCTGAGCCAGGTACGTCTTGCCGCAGCCAGTGGGGCCGATCAGGAGGATGTTGGACTTGGCGATCTCGACGTCGTCGTGGTGCACGCCGTCGGCGAGGCTGCCGCTCTTCGGCGCGTGGCCGGCCTGGATCCGCTTGTAATGGTTGTAGACCGCGACGGCGAGCGAGCGCTTGGCGGGTTCCTGTCCGATCACATATTCCTGCAGGAAATCAAAGATCTCGCGGGGCTTGGGCAGTTCGAAACTGCCCAGGTCAGCTACTTCCGCGAGTTCTTCTTCGATGATCTCGTTGCAGAGTTCGATGCACTCGTCGCAGATGTAGACGCCGGGCCCGGCAATGAGCTTGCGAACCTGCTTCTGGCTCTTTCCGCAGAAAGAACACTTCAGCAGATCAGTGCTCTCGCCAATCCGAGCCATGTGTGAACCCCTTTAGTAGCTTGCTGCTGGCTGTGACATGTTCCACTCTAGGTCACTTTGGGCCTGTTGGGTGGAATGCGGACGCCGGTGCGGCCATGTGAAGGTGCCGCACCGGCGTCGCGTTGTGTTGATTAGCGCGTGATGGCCTGGGGCTTGATCTTGCGGGAATCCAGCACCTGGTCAATGAGGCCGTACTGCATGGCCTCGGCGGCGGTGAGGATCTTGTCCCGCTCGATGTCGTTGTTGACCTGTTCCGGCGTCCGGCCGGAGTGCTTGGCCAGCGTGTCCTCGAGCCAGGAGCGCATGCGCATGACCTCGGCGGCCTGGATCTCCAGGTCTGAGGCCTGCCCACCCTGCCCGCCGGAGAGCGACGGCTGGTGGATCAGGACCCGGGCGTTCGGCAGCGCGAGGCGCTTGCCCGGCGTGCCGGCGGCGAGGAGCACGGCGGCGGCACTGGCTGCCTGGCCCAGGCAGACGGTCTGGATCTCGGGCCGGATGTACGTCATCGTGTCATAGATCGCGGTCATGGCGGTGAAGGAACCGCCCGGGGAGTTGATGTAGAGCGTGATGTCGCGGTCCGGGTCAGTGGACTCGAGGACCAGGAGCTGGGCCATCACGTCGTCCGCCGAGGCGTCGTCGACCTGGACGCCCAGGAAGATGATGCGGTCCTCGAACAGCTTGGTGTACGGGTCCTGGCGCTTGAAGCCGTAAGGGGTGCGCTCTTCGAACTGCGGCAGCACGTAGCGGCTGCCCGGCAGGTTACCGGCAGTCGAACCGAAGTTGTAGTTCATGTTCATTGCTCCTGAATTCATTGCTGTCTACGTGCCGGTCAGTTCTCGGTGGCTGTCGCAGCGCCGCCGCCGTTGCCGGAGCCATTGGCGTTGGTTCCGCCGCCGCCGGCCACGGAACCTGCGTGCGCGGCGATCTTGTCGAAGAAGCCGTATTCCAGGGCTTCCGGGGCCGTGAACCACTTGTCGCGGTCGTTGTCCTTGAGGATGGTGTCCACGGTCTGGCCGGTCTGGTCTGCGGTCAGCTCGGCCATGACCTTCTTCATGTGCAGGATCAGCTCAGCCTGGATCTTGATGTCCGACGCCGTGCCGCCGATGCCGCCGGAGGGCTGGTGCATGAGGATGCGGGCGTTGGGGGTCGCATAGCGCTTGCCCTTCGTGCCGGAGGAGAGCAGGAACTGGCCCATGGATGCGGCCAGGCCGGTGGCCACGGTGACAACATCGTTCGGGATGAACTGCATGGTGTCATAGATGGCCATGCCGGCGGTGACGGAGCCGCCGGGAGAGTTGATGTAGAGGTAGATGTCCTTTTCAGGGTTCTCCGCCGAGAGCAGCAGGAGCTGCGAGCAGATCGCGTTGGCGTTCTCGTCGCGGACCTCGGAGCCGAGCCAGATGATGCGCTCTTTCAGCAGGCGGTTGTAAATGTAGTTATCCTGGGCTGCCGGATCGACCGTGGCCATCCGGGGTGCCCCTGCGTGCTGTGACATATGTACTTACCTCTCGCTGGCGACGGTGACGTCACTGAACGACATCACTGAACTTTCCTACATGGACACTAACGGTTTTCACTGCCCGTTTGTGCGCAGGCGCAGGGCTGTTCGCTGACGGCGCACGATTGCCGGGAGCCTGCCAGCCGGGTCCCGGGGACTTAAAACAGACGGCCCCCGGATCGATGATCCGGGGGCCGTCAGCGGCAATGCTAGAACTTCACTGCTGCGGGGTCGTCGCTCGGCGTGGCGTCGGTGGCAGCTGCTTCCTCGGAAGCTTCTTCCTCAACGGACTCAGCGGCCGGGGCAGCTTCGTCGCCGGGGCGGACGAAGTCGCTCAGGTCAACCTTGTTGCCTTCGGAGTCGGTGACCTCGGCCTGGCCCAGGACGACGGCCAGAGCCTTGCGGCGGCGGACCTCGGACACCATCATGGGGACCTGGCCGCTCTGATCGATGATCTGGGCGAACTGGTTCGGGTCCATGCCGTACTGGCTGGCGGTGGTGACGATGTAGTCGATCAGCTCGTTCTGGCTGACGTTGACTTCTTCCTTTTCGGCGATGGCGTCAAGGATGATCTCGTTCTGGAAAGCGCGCTCGGTGTTGGCCTTGACCTCGGCGCGGTGCTCCTCGGTGTCGTGCTCGCCTTCACCGTGGGCGTTTTCGGCGTTGAAGTGCTGCTCGAGCTGCTCTTCGACGATCGATTCCGGGACGGGAACCGCAACGAGCTCAACGAGCTTGTCCAGGACCTTGTCGCGGGCCTCGACGCCCTGCTCCACAACCTTGGACTCGGCAGCCTGCTTGGCGAGGTCCTCGCGGAGCTCCGCCAGGGTGTCGAATTCGCTGGCCAGCTGGGCGAAGTCGTCGTCGGCGACGGGGAGCTCGCGCTCCTTGACGGCCTTGACCGTGACCTTGACCTGGGCGGACTCGCCAGCGTGCTCGCCACCCACCAGGGTGGTGTCGAAGATGGCGTCCTCGTCGGCGCTGAGGCCCGTGACGGCCTCGTCGAGGCCTTCAAGCATGGTGCCGGCGCCAACCTGGTAGGACAGGCCTGCTGCGGAGTCAACCTCGGCGCCGTCAATCGAGGCGGCGATGTCGATCGTCAGGAAATCCTTGTCCGCGGCCGGGCGGTCGACGGTCTTCAGGGTGCCGAAGCGGCCGCGGAGCTCGTCCAGGGCCTTGTCGACGTCGGCGTCGGACGACTCGGCGGCGGCGACCTCAACCTTGATGCCGGCGTAGTCGGGCAGTTCGATCTCGGGGCGGATGTCAACCTCTGCGTGGAACTTGAGCTCACCATCGGTGGCGGACGGGTCCGGAACCTCGGTGATTTCGACCTCGGGACGGCTCAGGGGGCGGATGCCCGTTTCCTGCACGGCAGCCTGGTACCAGCCGTTGAGGCCTTCGTTGATGGCCGTCTCCAGGACGTAGCCGCGGCCAACGCGCTGGTCAATGAGCTTGGAGGGGACCTTGCCCTTGCGGAAACCGGGGACCTGGATCTGCGAAGCAACAGTCTTGTATGCCTCTGCGATGCTGGGCTTCAATTCCTCAAAGGGGACCTCAACATTGAGCTTGACCCGCGTGGGGGTGAGGTTCTCGACAGCGCTCTTCACAGTCTAAGTACTCCTGGTGTGGGGGAATGGGGTTCTGCATTGCCACGGACTGGCAGTGCTTGCAGAGTCGGGGTGACAGGATTTGAACCTGCGACTTCCTGCTCCCAAAGCAGGCGCTCTAGCCAAGCTGAGCTACACCCCGTAAGTGCACAGAACAGTCTACGGTCATACTGTGCCGAATTGCACATTTGACACCGGGGCCCTGCATTAGGTTTAGTTGTATCCGGCTTGAACAGCCGACCGGAAGTTTTGCTGGATTTCCAGCATCACCCCGGGGACGTAGCTTAATGGTAAAGCCTCAGTCTTCCAAACTGATTACGCGGGTTCGATTCCCGTCGTCCCCTCCACCACAGCCGTCAGGCACACAGAGAAAGCCCCTCTCCGGAGGGGCTTTTTTCATGCGCGGCCCGGCGGAATCCGCTCAGGCCTGCTGGCACTGCGGGCACCAGTACAGTTTCCGGGCTCCCAGTTCCGTCAGCACCACAGGGGTGCCGCAGTCGCGGCAGTCCAGTCCGTGCCTGCGGTAGACGAAGTGCGCCTCATCAGGGTCCGGAAGGACGTCCGGCTGCCCGTCCCAGTACCGGGGCGGCGTCGTAATAATCCGGCCGTCCCGGACGCCGTCGGACATCATCGCCACGGTGTCGTCCCAGAGGCGGCGGGCCGCGTCAGGTGACAGCCCGGCCCCGGGAAGCCAGGGATTGAGGCGCTGCCTGAACAGCAGTTCGGCGCGGTAGACGTTCCCGACGCCGGCAATCACCTTTTGGTCCATGAGCAAGGTTGCCAGGGGCGTGCGTCTGCCCGCCAGGGTGGCGGTGAAGGCGTCGCGGTCCCCCGGCAGGTTGCGCAGCGGGTCCGGGCCGAGGCGGGCTAGGACGCCTCCGGCCTCATCCCCGGTGATCGCCTCACAGGTGGTAGCACCGCGCAGGTCCGCCCAGCCGTGCCCGCTCACCAGCCGGACGCGGACGGCGCCCACCGGCGCCGGCGGCCCTGCGTATGCAGACGCGAGTGCAGGGACAGCAGCAGGCGCGGCGTCCGCAGGAAGAGCGACTGCCGGTGCGTCGCCGTCGTCGTACACCTCCCGCTCCCCCACCTTCCGGGGCGCGCCGATGCTGGACGCGCCGCGGAAGGTGTCGTCCCCGCCGAAATCCCACGCGCCATAGAGGCCCAGGTGGACGTGCAAGACCAGGCCGTGGTCGAACTCGAGGAACAGGTGCTTCCCGTGGGCGGTCGCGGTCATCATGACGTGCCCGTCCAACAACGCGGCGCCGGGCGCGAACCGTCCTTGCGGGCTCGAGACGCTCAGCCTCTCCCCCGCGAAAACGTCACCGAACTGGCGTGCCAGCCGGTGGACGGAGTGCCCTTCCGGCACTACTGAACAACCTCGCCGGTGCGCTCGTAGATGGCGATCTTGCCGATCCGGCGGACGTGGCGCTCGTCGTTGCTGAACGGCTCGGCCAGGAAGGCCTCGATGATTGCTGTTGCCTCGTCCACGCTGTGCTGGCGCCCGCCGACGGCAACCACGTTCGCATCGTTGTGTTCGCGGGCGAGCTGCGCCGTGGACAGGTTCCACGCCAGGGCGGCGCGCACGCCTTTGACCTTGTTTGCGGCAATCTGCTCGCCGTTGCCGGAACCGCCCAGGACGATGCCGAGGGCGTGGGTGCCGGCTTCCTGGTCGGCGACGACGGCGAGGGCGGCGTTGATGCAGAACGACGGGTAGTCATCCAGGGCGTCGTAGACCTTGGGTCCGTGATCCACCACCTCGTAGCCCTTGGCGCTGAGGTGGCTGACGAGGTGGGCGCTGAGCTCCATGCCGGCGTGGTCGGTGGCGATGTGCACGCGCGGGAAGTCAGAAAGAGTCACGGCGATTCCGTTCAGTTGCGGCGCCGGGCGGCGGCCGGGGGCGGTTGGGGGCTGTTCCAAGCCTACTAGGCCGGGCCTTTCGGGGCGGCGCCGGACCGCGCCGGGCGCCGCCCTGCACTGTCGTGTTACAGCACTTGTTACAGCACTTGTTACAGCACTGCGCCACATCTTCGTGTCACACGGCGGGTGCATCACCGTTCCGCCGGGCCCTGTCCGCCACCCGGGAAAGCGTACGGGCAATGTTGTCCGCCGAGGCGGCACTTCCGCCGCTCACGGCCAGCCGCCGGCCGTCCAGACGGTCGACGACTACCGCGGGCCCGCTGCTGACCAGCAGCGCCGTGGTGTTGCCGTGGATCCGGTACCCCCACCCTCCGTAGTCGGCAGCCCGGACATCCCGAGGTGTGGCAGCGTCGATGGCCGCGGCCGGAACGTCCATGACCCGGACGAACCCTGCCGCGAAGACCCGCAGCCCGCTGCGGTCAACCCGGATCCGGGCAAACAGGAACGCCGCCGTTACCAGGGCCGCGGCCACCAGGAGCGCAGCCAGCCAGGGCACGGCAAGGGTGAGGAGGGCCGCGGGCAGGAGTGTCGCGATGCCGAGCATGACGAAGATCGAGCTGCGGGCGTGCACCCAGAGGCTGATGCGGTCCCTGGCCAGTTCCGGATCCTGTTCCCGCTCGAGGGCCTGCCGTATGGCGAGGTCGTCGTCGACGGACCAGCGTTCGTCGGCCTTGAAGACAAAGCCCATGACAACCCCCAGGCCCAGGGCCGCGCCGCTTCCGAGGGCCAGGACCGTGGCATCAACGTGGGACTCGCGCGCGTCGGGCAGCCCCATTTGGCCCACGAGCACAGCGGCGAGGACCGTGGTGATGAAGAGGCTCATGGATAGCCCGGCGCCCATCATGATGCGGCGCATCATCGCGGGGCGGGACAGCGGCACGGCCTGAAGCAGCACGGCCCAGCCGACCACCACGATCAGCGCCGCACCGGCGCCAGCGACGGCGGTGAACGGCGCGAAGTCGACGGCACCGGCGTCGGTCCAGCGGACGGCCAGCGGCTCGGGCAGGTCCGGCCGGACCAGCAGCGCACACACCACGAATCCGGCCGCCAGCATGAGGGGGAAACCGATGGCAAAGCGCAACGCCCTGACATCGACTGAGTCCCGAAACTTTCCCATACTCCAACGCTACCCCCGCCTGCACGTGGAGCGATCCGGGCGCGGCGCGAACGCCCGAAACGGAAATTTACGACGGAACTCGCGGCGGAAACCGGCCATCAGGACCGTCGCGGCGGCAGACATTGGGACAAGGATGCCTTGCCATCGGCCGCTGACGTGAAAGAATAATTTCACAGTATCGCCGGCGGCTGCGGCCGGCCGGCAGTATCCGACTCTTTTGGAGGCCCCCTTGCCCGGTATGAACCTGACCCGCGCCGAAGCCCGCGAGCGCGCCGCCCTGATCGACGTCGAGTCCTACGAGGTCAGCCTCGACCTGACGCGTGGCGAGAAAGTCTTCGGGACCACCACGGCCGTGAAGTTCACCGCCAAGCCGGGGTCTTCGACCTTCATCGACGCCGTGACCCACGCGGTGCACAGCGTGAGCCTCAACGGCCGCGAACTGGATCCGGCAGAGGTCTCAGACGGCGTACGGATCCAGCTGCCGGACCTGGAGGCCGAGAACCACCTCCTCGTGGTCGCGGAGGCGCCCTACATGAACACCGGCGAAGGCCTGCACCGCTTTGTGGATCCGGTGGATAACGAGGTCTACCTGTACACGCAGTTCGAGGTCCCGGATTCGCGGCGCATGTTCGCCGTGTTCGAACAGCCCGACCTCAAGGCCAGCTTCACGTTCACCGTCACCGCCCCTTCACACTGGGACGTGGTTTCCAACTCCCCCACCCCGGTGCCGGTGGAGACCATCCCCGGCGAGGACGGTAGCGCCCGCTCCGTCTGGGAATTCACGCCCACGCCCCGGCTCTCCTCATACGTCACGGCACTGATCGCCGGGCCGTACCAGTCGGTCCGCAGCGAGGTCACCTCGGCGGAGGGCCGCGTCACCCCCCTGGGTATCTTCGCCCGCAAGTCACTCATGCAGTACCTGGATGCGGACAACATCTTCGAACTCACCCGGCAGGGCTTTGAGTTCTTCGAGGCGCAGTTCGGCTGCCCGTACCCGTTCGAGAAGTACGACCAGCTCTTCGTACCGGAGTTCAACGCCGGCGCCATGGAAAATGCCGGCGCCGTCACCATCCTGGAAGGCTACGTCTTCCGCGGCAAGGTCGCCGACGCCCAGGTGGAGCGCCGCGCCATCACCGTGCTGCACGAGCTCGCACACATGTGGTTCGGCGACCTCGTCACGATGCGCTGGTGGAACGATCTCTGGCTCAACGAGTCCTTCGCCGAGTACATGTCCCACCTGGCCGCCGTGGAGAACACCGAGTTTGCCCACGCCTGGACCACGTTCGCCTCCATGGAGAAATCCTGGGCCTACCGCCAGGACCAGCTTCCCACCACGCACCCGATCTTCGCCGAGATCAACGACCTCCAGGACGTCGAGGTGAACTTCGACGGCATCACCTACGCCAAGGGCGCCTCGGTGCTGCGCCAGCTCGTCGCCTGGGTGGGCCCGGAGGAATTCATGTCCGGCGTCCGCGAGTACTTCAGCAAGCACGCCTGGCAAAACACCGAGCTCAGCGACCTCATGGCCGAACTCGAGAAGGCAAGCGGCCGCGACCTGGAAAGGTGGGGCCAGCTCTGGCTGGAGACCGCCGGCGTCAACACCCTGACACCGGAAATCACGGCAGGGGCGGACGGCACCATCAGTTCCTTCGCGATCGTGCAGTCGGCGGTCGAGAGCGAGCCGACGTTGCGGCCGCACCGCCTCGCCGTCGGCTTCTATGACCTCAACAGCGCCGGCAAGCTGGAGCGCGTCCACCGTGAGGAGCTCGACGTCGACGGCGAGCGCACCGAGGTTCCCGCCCTGGCCGGGCTTGCCCGGCCGGACCTGATCCTGCTCAACGACGACGACCTCGCCTACGCCAAGGTCCGGCTCGATCCGACGTCCCTCACCACGGCCACGGCTCACCTCAAGGACTTCAGCCAGAGCCTCCCCCGCACCCTGGTGTGGGGCTCGGCCTGGGACGCGGCGCGCGACGGCGAAACCCCGGCCCGCGGCTACGTGGACCTGATCCTGGCCAACATTGCCGAGGAGTCCGATTCCTCCGTGATCCTGGTCCAGCTCCGCCAGCTTGCCACCACGCTGGCCTTCTACGTGGCCGAGGAGCACAAGGAAGCCACCGCCGTGGCCGCGGCCGACACCCTGTGGGACCTGGCCTCGACCGTGCCGGCCGGCTCCGACGCCCAGCTGCAGTTCGTGAAGTCCTACGCCCTGCTGGCCCGCAGCGCCGGGCAGCTGGATACGGTGTCCGGGTTGCTGGACGGCTCCCGCACGCTCGACGGGCTGACCGTTGACCAGGACCTGCGGTGGGAGTTGCTGGCGTGCCTCGTGGCAGGTGGCCGCGCCGGACAGGAGCGGATCGACGAGGAACTCGCGCACGACAACACCTCCAACGGCCAGAACGCGGCAGCTCTGGCGAAGGCGGCCATTCCCACCCCTGAGGCCAAGGCCGAAGCCTGGGAATCGATTGTGGTCAAGGGCGATCTGTCCAACGCCCTGCAGGGCTCGGCCGTGACCGGTTTCACCCGGGTCCTGGACACCTCCCTCTTGGAGCCCTACGCCGAGAAGTACTTCGAGGCCGTCCCGGAGATCGTGGCCAACCGCACCCACGCGCTGGCCCAGCAGATCGTCGTCGGGCTCTACCCGGCCCTGCTCACCACGCAGGCCACTGTGGACCGGACCGATAAGTTCCTGGCCTCGCTGCCGGAAGACAGCTCCGCGCTGCGCCGGATGATGCTGGAAAACCGCGACGGCGTGGTCCGGTCCCTGCGCGCCCGCCAGGCCGACGTCGGCTAGGACGCGTTTTCCCGGAGTCCCGGCGCCGCCCTCCGGCGGTACCGGGACTCCGGCGTTTAAGCGCCACTAAACTGGCGTCATGAGCCTTGACGAACACCGCTACGCGCTGACTGTCCGCTGGACCGGGAACCTCGGGTCCGGGACGTCCTCCTACCGCGGCTATTCACGGGACCACGACGTCGAGATCCCCGGGCTGCCGGTGCTGCGCGGCTCGGCCGATCCGACATTCCATGGTGACCGCCAGCGCTACAACCCCGAGCAGCTCCTCCTGGCGGCGCTCTCGCAATGCCACATGCTCTCTTTCCTGCACGTGGCCGTGAAGCATGGCGTGGTGGTGACCGGCTATGAGGACCGGGCCGAGGGGCTGATGCGGACCAACCGGGACGGCAGCGGCCAATTCGAGTCCGTCACGCTCAAGCCCCGCGTGACGGTGGCGGAACCTGCGGCCCCGGAGCTTCTCGAGGAGCTCCATGCCGAGGCCAACAAGGTTTGCTTCATTGCCCGCAGCGTCAACTTTCCCGTGCTGCACGAGCCCGTGCCCGTGGCGGAACCGGCCTGATCGCCCAAGCGGCGGCAGCTCAGGCGGGCTGCGCCCGGTACGCGGCCAGGAGTGTCCGCTCCGTGTCCGGGCGCAGGCCGGCCTTGCGTTCACGGGTAAGGCCGCGCCGGCGTTCGTCCTCGAGGGTGTCGCGCAGGGTCTGTGTCCAGGGCCGGAGCCGCAGCCCGGCACCCCGGGCGGCGCTGTTGCTGCGGGCCGAGAAGCCGTCATGACCTGGCGGCAGCCACAACGGCAGCGAGTCGGGCCCGGCCCAGTAGTTCACGCCGTGCCCGGCCAGCCATTCCCCCGGGGCCGCCACCGTCCGGGCCTTCCCGCCGGTCAGCTGCCGGCATGCTTCCAGATAGGCGGCAAACAGCACCGGCTCGCCGACGGCGTTCAGGGCCCCGGTGACGTTTGACTCCGCCGCGGCCACGATCCAGGCCGCGAGGTCCCGCACATCGATGATCTGGGTGGAGTCGGCGGGGATGTCAGGGACCAGGACCGGATCGTCGTCCCGGGCGAAGCGGGCGGGCCAATACCCGTACCGGTCCGAGCCGTCCCCGGGTCCGCCGATCAGCCCGGCGCGGCACAGGTGCGACTTGTCCGCTGCCAGCGCACGCGCCCACTGTTCAATCGCGGTTTTCGCTTCGCCGTAGTTTTCCATCGTCAGTGCCGTGCCCGGGGCCAGTGGCGGGAGCACCTGCGCATCTTCGGCCGTGCCGGCAACCGAATGGTCCGCGTAGACCGAGCAGCTGGAGACGACGGTCATGCCCGGAATTGACGGCTTGCCGGGCTATTTCGGCGGAGAGAAAGGCTGTGCCGCCAAGGATGAGGATGCGCATGGGTGCCACGGTACGGCGCTAATGTTGAAGGGGAACAGAGTGTTATGCGGCCGGCGAACGCCGGCCCCATAGCCAACAACTGCAAGGAGCAAACCCTACCGATGTACAGCATGACAGCCGTCGAGCCCATCACCCCGCAGGAAATTTCGGCGATCAACCTGCCGGGCGTCCTCATCAGCATCGGCGTCGGCGTTGCGGTGTGGCTGGTGGCATCCTTTCTGATCTCCGGAATCACCAAGCGTGTCGCCGAGGGCAGCACCTTCTTCAAGAAGCGGCACTTCCGCTGGGTGACTCCGGCCCTGCGGGCACTGGACCACGAACGCCGGGTCCAGCGCGCCAACACGATCGGTGCGCTGCTCAGGAGCGTGGTGGGCGTCCTGGTCGCTGCATTCACCATCATGTATGTGCTCAACAACCTGAACGTAAACATTGCACCGCTGCTGACCAGCGTCGGGATCCTCGGTATCGCCATCGGCTTCGGCGCCCAGCAGCTGATCCGCGACTTCCTGGCCGGCATCTTCATCACGCTCGAGGACCAGTACGGAATCGGCGACATCATCGAGACCTCCGAGGTGGTGGGCGTCGTGGAGTCCATGAACCTGCGGATCACCCGGGTCCGGGCTGACGACGGCGCCATCTGGTACCTGCGCAACGGCGAAATCCTGCGCGTGGGCAACCGTTCGCAGGGCAATTACATCGCACCGACCGCCCCGCCGGCCGACGAGGCCGATGCCACGCCGCAGCAGCAGGCCGGAGAATAGAGAAATGACGATTCCCAGCGCCGGTGAACCCCGGCAGCCCCGCCAGTTGCTGCAGAACGATCCGTTCAGCCAGCCCGGCTACACCGACAACTTCTACGACGCCGTGGGCGGCCACGAAACCTTCGTCAAACTCATCGACGTGTTCTACGACGGCGTCGCGAGCGATCCGCTGCTGCGCCCCATGTACCCGGAAGAAGACCTCGGCCCCGCCAAACGGCGCTTCCTGATGTTCCTGGAACAGTATTGGGGCGGCCCGACGACCTACGGCGAGGAGCGCGGGCACCCCCGTCTGCGGATGCGCCACATGCCCTTCCGCGTGACGCCGGAGGCCAAGGAACGCTGGCTGCACCACATGCGCACCGCGGTGGATGCCCTGGCGCTT
The DNA here is from genome assembly GCF_054062615.1 of Arthrobacter sp. TE12232. Classification (NCBI taxonomy): domain Bacteria; kingdom Bacillati; phylum Actinomycetota; class Actinomycetes; order Micrococcales; family Micrococcaceae; genus Arthrobacter; species Arthrobacter sp. TE12232. The sequence goes on along the minus strand of NZ_JBSSFK010000001.1, from coordinate 4,269,193 downwards.
CCGCCGCTGTACGAGGGAACGCTGTGGGACTACATGGAGCGGGCAGCCCTCTCCATGGTCAACAGCCCGTCGGAGGCCTAATCCCCGTCGCGTCCGGAAGCAGGATCAGCGCCGCCCGGTGCCCGCGGCCAGCGCGGCGCGCCCGTTGCCGGCGCCGTGCACGAGGAACGCGATGAGCAGGAACGCGGCGAGCACCTGCGCCGTCGTCGTCAGCGCGGCCGGCCACCCGCCGTCGAGCGTCGGGTCGAGGAAGTCGTAGACGTACCAGCCGTCGATCCCGCCGCGCACCCACGAGAAGGCCAGGAAGGCGGTCGGGTAGCTGAGCCACACCAGCGGCCGCCACCATCTGCCGCGCAGTGTCTTCGTGACGAGGATCCAGTCGAGGACGACGAACAACGGAGCCAGGCGATGGTGTGCCAGCTGGGGCCAGTACATGTCCCAACTCCACCACGGTTCACCCGGCGGGGCGACGAGCACCGCGTAGATGATGCCCGTCATCACCAGATAGAAAACAAGTGCGCCGAAAACGTGGTCCCACCACTCCGGAAGCCGCGTCCGCTGCCAGGCGGCGGACGCGATGAGCACTAGCCCGAGGGCGAGGTTCGACTGGACGGTGAATTCCGAATAGAGCTGGAAGACGTCGACGTCGTTGCCGGGCAGCGTCGCGTCGTACGTCCTCCGGACGACGGCAAAGAGTACGAAGATGCCCACCGCGGCTCGGGGCAGGCGGATCCACGTCCGGTCCGGATGCAGCGCATCGTTGAAGCCAAAGTGTCGCCCGATTGGGGGATCCAGCACCGACACACCGCTCATGCGCCCAGTATGGCATGCCGGTCAACGCGGGGACGGCAACGACGGCGATCCGGGATTCCGCCTCCGGCTACCAGAGTCCTAAAGTCCGGAACCCGTCCGGACCAGCACGTGGCCGCGGGTGCCGCTGAGCCGGAACCAGCGCCCGGCCCGGAAGAGCCGCTGGTCGCCGTCGGCGAGGAAGCCCAAGGTGAGCGCGGCGAACGCGGCACCGGCCGGGAGGCCGCCGGCGTCGGGCAGTTCACGGCCCCAGACCGTTGCCCGGGCGTTGTTGACGATCAGCGCACCCGGCTTGTCCGGGATGATCGCGGCGATCTCCCGGATGCCGGCCTCGGCGGCGTCCCGCAGGGCGGTGTCCCGGAGGGTACCGAGCGGTTCCCAGCCGGCACGCGGCGCCCCGATCCCGGCCCACGACTCGCTGACGGTCATCGGCGGCACGGGAAGTTCGACGTCGGTCTCCCCCGCCCGTGCCAAACGGTCCAGTACGGCGGACAGCGGCACGGTCACGTCAGTGTCCGCCGGCTGTGCCAGCGCCATCGTCCGCAAGCCCAGGATGGTGGGCGTGGATTCGCCGAGGAGCCGGGGCCGCAGGACGCAGACGTAGGCGGCCAGGACCGGGCCCGCGGCTTGGAGCCGGATGGCGCCGTCGTCGATGGACCTGGCGCGCGTCGCGAAGGTGCGAAGGTCGGCGAGGTCACGGGGATCGGTGAACTGCAGGGGCTGGGTTAGGACATCAGACACACTACCGACTCTACCGGCTGCGCTTCTTTGGAGCGGCCCGGGCGTCCGTCTAGAGTCAGAGCATGACTGAAGCCGAAGCCGGACTGCGGGGACTTCCCACGCAGGACCCCACCTCCTCGCTCATCGAACTCCTCAACCTCGGCGAGCTTGAGGGCGCACGGACCGACGAGGACATCTTCATGGGTCCCTCCCAGCGGCAGCCGCGGCAGCGCGTCTTCGGTGGCCAGGTGCTGGCGCAGTCCCTCATTGCCGGGAGCCGCACTGTCGATCCGGACCGCAGCGTGCACTCCATGCACGGCTACTTCCTCCGACCGGGCGACGCCAACCAGCCGATCACCTTTGGGGTGCAGCGCCTGCGCGACGGCCGGTCCTTCTCGGCCCGCCGGGTCCACGCCTATCAGGAGGGCATGCCCATCCTGTCGATGATCGCCTCCTTCCAGGCCGAGGACGAAGGCATTGAGCACCAGTCGGAGATGCCGGCCGGCATCCCGGACCCCGAATCGCTGCCCAGCACCGCCGACCTGCTGGGGAAGTTCGACCACCCCGTGGCCCGGCACTGGGCCTATGAGCGGCCCTTCGATATCCGACACGTCGACCCTGCCCTGTACGTTTCGGCCCACGGGCCCAAGGAAGCGCGCAACGCCGTCTGGATGAAGACCTTCGGCCCGATGCCCGACGACGCCGGCCTGCACCGGGCCGCCCTGGCCTATGCGAGCGACTACACCCTGCTGGAGTCGGTTCTCCGCAGGCACGGGATGAGCTGGATTACGCCCGGGATGTCCGTGGCGAGCCTGGACCACGCCATGTGGTGGCACCGCCCGGTCCGGGTGGACGAATGGCTCTTGTACGTCCAGGAGTCCCCCAGCGCCCAGGGTGCGCGGGGCCTGGCCACGGGCAAGATCTTCAGCCGCGACGGCCGGCACGTGGCAACGGTGGCGCAGGAAGGCATGATCCGCGTCCCGAGACCCTAAGATCACACAACACGACGCGGCTTAACGCAGAAGGCGGGCTCCCCCGGGGGGAGCCCGCCTTCTGCGTTGCGGTGCTTAGTCGCGGGTGAGGCGGCGGTGCGTCACACGGTGCGGCTTGGCCGCGTCCGGGCCCAGGCGCTCCACCTTGTTCTCCTCGTAGGATTCGAAGTTGCCCTCGAACCAGTACCACTTGGACGGGTTCTCCTCGTCGCCTTCGTAGGCGAGGATGTGGGTGGCCACCCGGTCCAGGAACCAGCGGTCGTGCGAGACGACGACGGCGCAGCCCGGGAATTCGAGCAGGGCGTTTTCGAGGCTGCTGAGGGTTTCGACATCGAGGTCGTTAGTCGGTTCGTCGAGGAGCAGCAAGTTGCCGCCCTGCTTGAGGGTCAGCGCCAGGTTGAGGCGGTTGCGCTCACCGCCGGAGAGCACCCCGGCCTTCTTCTGCTGGTCGGGGCCCTTGAAGCCGAAGGCGGCAACATAGGCACGGGACGGCATTTCGACATGGCCGACCTGGATGTAGTCAAGGCCGTCGGACACGACCTCCCACAGGGTCTTGTTGGGGTCGATGCCGCCGCGGCTCTGGTCGGCGTAGGAGATCTTGACGGAGTCGCCGATCTTCAGTTCGCCGCCGTCGAGCGGCTCCAGGCCCACGATGGTCTTGAACAGGGTGGACTTGCCGACGCCGTTGGGGCCAATGACGCCGACGATGCCGTTGCGGGGCAGGCTGAAGGACAGTCCGTCGATCAGCGTGCGGTCATCGAAGCCCTTCTGGAGGTCCTTGGCTTCCAGCACAAGTCCGCCGAGGCGCGGTCCCGGCGGGATCTGGATCTCTTCGAAGTCGAGCTTGCGGGTGCGGTCTGCCTCGGCAGCCATTTCCTCGTAGCGGGCCAGACGGGCCTTGGACTTGGTCTGGCGCCCCTTGGCGTTGGACCGGACCCATTCGAGTTCCTCGGTGAGGCGCTTGGCCTGCTTGGCGTCCTTCTTGCCTTGGACTTCCAGGCGGGCACGCTTCTTCTCCAGGTACGTGGAGTAGTTGCCCTCGTACGGGTAGAGGTGGCCGCGGTCCACTTCGGCGATCCATTCGGCCACGTGGTCAAGGAAGTAGCGGTCGTGGGTGACAGCGAGGACGGCGCCGGGGTAGCTGGAGAGGTGCTGCTCCAGCCACAGCACGCTTTCGGCATCGAGGTGGTTGGTGGGCTCGTCGAGCAGCAGCAGGTCCGGCTTCTGCAGCAGGAGCTTGCAGAGGGCGACGCGGCGGCGCTCACCACCGGAGAGCAGGGTGACATCGGCGTCGGCCGGCGGGCAGCGCAGGGCGTCCATGGCCTGTTCCAGCTGCGAATCGATATCCCAGGCGTCGGCGGCGTCGATCGCTTCCTGCAGCTGACCCATTTCCTCGAGGAGGGCGTCGTAGTCAGCATCGGGGCTGGCCATTTCCTCGGAGATCTCGTTGAAGCGCTGGATCTTGCCGTAGATTTCACCGACACCTTCCTGGACGTTGCCCAGGACGGTCTTGTCTTCGTTCAGCGGCGGCTCCTGCAGCAGGATGCCGACCGTGTAGCCGGGGCTGAGCCGGGCCTCGCCGTTGGAGGGAGTGTCCAGGCCTGCCATGATCTTGAGAATGGTGGACTTACCGGCACCATTCGGGCCGACAACGCCAATCTTGGCCCCCGGGAAGAAGGACATGCTTACGTCATCGAGGATGAGTTTTTCGCCGACAGCCTTACGGGCCTTGGTCATTGTGTAGATAAATTCCGCCATGCCTACAAATCTAGTGGCTCGGCCGGGATAACTCACATTCCGGACGCCCCCAATCGGCCCTTTGACGATGCTAGAGGACGCCGGCGGGCATTGGACGGAGCTGCCCGGAATCCCCGCGCCAATCAGGGACGCGGATATCGTCGCTTCCTGGCTCGCCGCCGGCGTCTTGCCGGGATTCAGGCCGCCGCCCCTTTCAGTTCGCCGGTTTCCCGGTCCACTTCCTCTTCTTCACCGGTCGCCTCATCGATATACGTCGCGTCGTCGGGGGCGCCGTCGCTGTGTCCGTCGGAATCACCGGACTCCGTCGGCGCTGAGCCGCCATCCCCGTCCCCGGCACCGGGCGCGCCGGGTGCGCCCGGCCCGGCGGCCGTCTGGGTTCCGGCTCCGGCCGTGCGCGTGAAGTTGGCGGATCCCCACATGAGGTCGTGGCCAACGGACTCGGCGTCGATTTCTGCTGCATGGTAGATCCGGCCGTCTTTTTCCCAACTCCGCATCTTTAGCCTGCCAACGACAATGACCCGCTGGCCCTTTTTGACGCTGCAGCCCAGATTGCCAGCCAATTGCCGGTAGCCCTGGACGGTGAACCAGTTGGTGTTGCCATCCACCCAGGTGCTGGTCGCCCGGTCGAAACGGCGGTCGGTGGCGCCGAGCCGAAAGGACGCCGTGGCCACGCCACCGGGGGTGGTAGAGCTTCTGATCTCCGTGGCCACGAAGCCGCGGACGGTAATGTTGTCACTCATTCTCATGTCCTGTCTCGAGTTGTCGTGCCCTGGCGGGCAGTTCCAGCATCCTGCGCTGGACGGTCGCCGGGGAGGGCCCGGCTGAGCCATGTGGAAAACCTGCCGCCGGCACCCGCACCGGGGAGGTGTTGGGGAGGAGTTGGCGGGCGGCCCGGACTACCGACAAGCCGGGGGCGGGCGTTGACCGTCGGCGGCCGTCCGGCACTGTAAACTTTTTGAGGCGTCCCCGGCAGCAGCCGGCGGCAGCCAACGTGCCCCAGTAGCTCAGGGGATAGAGCAGCGGCCTTCTAATCCGCCGGTCGGGGGTTCGATTCCCTCCTGGGGCACAAGAAGAGCGGCTCTGGGCTGCGGACTTCCGCAGCCCAGAGTCCCATCAGGGACCTGGCCGCCACCGCAAAAACCGCCACCGCGCATCACGGCCGCACTCCCCCGAATCCGGCTGCGGTTCCCCACCCGGCTGCGGTTCCCCACCCGGCTGCGGTTCCCCATCCGGCTGCGCCGGGGCGTCAGATCCACTTGTTGTGTTTGAACGCCAGGTACAGGATCAAGCCCATGACCACCATGAGCCCGAGTGCCATCGGATAACCGAAGAACCAGTCGAGCTCGGGCATGAGCCGGAAGTTCATGCCGTAGATTGACGCGATCAGCGTCGGGGCGAACAGAATCGCAGCCCACGACGAAATCCGCTTGACCTGCTCGTTCTGGGCGAAGCTCGACTCCGTCAGGAGGCGCATTTCATCGTTTTGCCGTTGTGCCACGAGCGCGGCGTTGACTGCCAGCGCATTCTGCAGCAGCGCACGGAACGCTGCCACCCGTTCCCCGAGCCTGAGGGCATGGTCCAGGACATCGCGGAAGTGGTCCTGCAGTTCGGGATCCGGCACCCCGTCCGGTCCGCCCGCCATGAGTGTCTGCAGGATTCCGGCAAGAGGGGCTGTGGCGCGCTGGAACCCGATGACCTGACGGGAGAGCTCATAGATCCTGCGTGACACGCCGGGATCGGCCGCGAACAGATCATCTTCGATTTCATCGATGTCGTTTTCCAGCCCGGCGGCGACCGGCTCGTACTCGTCCACCACCTGGTCCACGATCGCGTACAGCACCGCATCCGGTCCTAGCGCCAGGAAGTCCGGCTCGGACTCCATGCGCCGGCGTACCCGGGCCAGATCCGGCGACTCGGCACGGCGGACGGTGACGACGAAGTCCGGGCCGGCGAAGACATGGATCTCGCCGAACTCGACCTTCTCCACATCATCCAGATACCGGGCCGGCCGAAGAACCAGGAACAAGGTTTCGCCGTAGTGCTCCAGTTTCGCCCGCTGGTGGCCGGCGAGCGCATCCTCCACGGCCAAGTGGCTCAGGTCGAATTCCTCGGCCACCGATCGCAGCTCGTCAGGTTCGGGCCGGTAGAGCCCGATCCACGCCATGCCCTGGCGCTGCCGCAGCAGGAAATACGTCTCCTCGAGATCTTCCGGGTCGGCGGTCCGGCGACCGTCCACATAAACAGCGTTGTCAATGATTGTCACGGCCGCGCCTCCTCTTCAAGGCTTCCCTTGGCTGTGACGTTATACCGTGCCCGCCCCGGTGCCAACAACCCGCCATCAGCCATCAGCACGCTTAGTATTGAGGGGACAGGCAGGGCACCAGGGAACGCCTGTGCTCCCTGCCCGCAACCGAAAGGTACGGCCGCCATGACCCAGACACCCCGCGGATTTGATCCCAACGATTCCTACGACGCCCCGACCACCCAGTACCCGAGGGCCGCTGACCGCGCGTCCGGATCCGCTGAGGAAGGCGCCAACACCGGAATCCAGTCCGGCCCGGACCTTGTTTCCCCGGCTCCGGCTGCCCCGGCCCCGGCCCCGGCGACGGGGATAGAAACGCCCCGGCCAGAGACGCCCGGAACACCGACTCCCGCACCGGAGGCGCGCCAGGTCACCCGTGCGGGAATGGTCTGGGCCGCGGTTGCCTGCGCGCTGGTGGTGCTGATCCTGCTTATCGCCTTCATCCTGCAGAACCAGGAATATGTGCAGGTCAAGTTCTTTGGCCTCACGGGCTCGGTCCCGCTGGGCATTGCACTGTTCATCGCGGCCGTTGGCGGCGGCGTGCTGGTCGCGATCGCCGGAGCCGCCCGCATCATCCAACTGCGCCTGGCCGCGCATCGTCAGCGTGCCGGCCGTCAGTCCGGCGCCGGCGCGCGCACGCGCTGACGCCGGCGGGGGGCTAGCCTGTTTCCATGGGCGGAGCAGAACCCCGGGGTCCGGAAGCCATCACCACCGCGGCGGCGGACTGGCCCGACGTCGAGCGCCTCTTTGGCGGCCGCGGCGAACCGTCGCGTTGCTGGTGCCGGTTCTTCGCCCTCACCGGAACACAGTGGTCCGTGTCCACCCCCGAACAGCGGAAAGTCCAGTTGCGGGACAAGTTCGACGGCGGCGGCCCGGCCCCGGGGGTGCTCGCCTTCCGCGGCGGGAACCCGGTGGGCTGGTGCGCCGTCGAGGCCCGCGGGTGCTATCCCAGGATCGTCCGATCGAAGGTCTTGACGGCGGCGGGGTCTGACATGGCCCGGGATCATGGCGGGAATCAGGTGTGGTCCGTGAGTTGTTTTGTTGTCTCCCCCGGCCAGCGCCGGACCGGCGTGGCGCGGGCGCTGCTCGCGGCCGCCGTCGAGCACGCCTTTGCCCACGGAGCCACGGTGGTGGAGGGCTATCCGGTCGATCCCGCGCAACGGCCCAAGGCCGGTCCGGCAGACCTTTACCACGGCACGCTGGGGCTCTTCCTGGCCGCTGGCTTCGAAGTGGTCAGCGACGCGGTGCCGGGACGCGCCGTCGTCCGCCTCACGGCGCCCTGACAGCTCCGACTGCCACTACGGCAGCGTCAGGATGACCGGGCCGTCCTTCGTGATGGCAACCGTGTGCTCGCTGTGCGCGGCGCGGCGCCCGTTCGCGGACCGGAGGGTCCACTCGTCCTCGTCATGGTAGTAGTCGTCCTTGCGGCCGAGAATGAGCATCGGCTCAATGGCGATCACAAGGCCCTCGGTCAGTTTGATGCCGCGGCCGGGCCGGCCGTCGTTGGGCACGTGCGGCTCGGCGTGCATGGTCCGGCCGATCCCGTGGCCGCCGTGGTCGGCAAGGAGCCCGTAGCCCGCCCGGCGCGCTTCCCCCCCGATCGCGTAGCCCAGATCGCCCATCTTGTTCCCGATCCGGGCAGCCTCGATCCCCCGCGCCAGGGCGGCGTCCGTGGCGTCGATAAGGGCCTGATCCACGGGGGCCGCCGTGCCGACGACGAAGCTGACGGCGGCATCGCCGCACCAGCCGTCCAGGAACGCGCCACAGTCCACGCTCAGCAGATCCCCGTCCTGCAGCCGGTAGCCGTTGGGAATGCCGTGCACGACGGCGTCATTGACGCTCGTGCAGATGACCCCGGGAAACGGGACGGATGCCCACCGGGGCCGGTAGTTCAGGAACGCCGGCGTGGCACCGGCGTCGGCGATGGACGCCGCGGCGACCTCGTCCAGTTCCTTGAGCGAGACACCGACTGCGGCGGCGTCCCGGACCCGGCCCAGCGTGGTGGCGACCACCCGGCCGGCCTCGCGCATCAGGGCGATCTCTTCGGGACTCTTGATCATGGACATGGGTTTCCTTCCGACGCGGATCCGCGGCTTGCTGGCTTCAACTCTAAAGCCCGCCGCAGGATGTCTACAGTGGCCTCATGGCCACCACCGAACTGATTGATGCGATCCGCGGCCGTCTGCAGGCTGCAGCCGATCCCGGCCGCGCCGCCGGGGCACAGGCCTATATGAGGTCGCAGATGCCGTTTCTGGGCGTGCGGGTTCCCGAAGTCCGCAGAATCGTCAAAGCCGCGGCCGCCGAGCACCCTCCGGGCAGCATCGCGGAATTGCGGTCCGCAGTGCTCGAACTGTGGCGGAACTCCGGCTGTCGTGAGGAACGCTATGCGGCGATCGAACTCACCGGGCTGAAACTCGCGGCCCGGGAGCTCGGCATGCTGGCCGTGTACGAGGAAATCATCCGCACCGGGGCTTGGTGGGACCTGGTGGATGGGGTGGCGCACCGGCTGGGCGGGCTCCTGCAGGCGCACCGGGCAGAACTGACGCCGGTCCTGGGGCGCTGGAGCAAGGACGAGGACTTCTGGATCCGGCGGGCCTCCATCACGGCGCAGCTCGGGGCGAAGGCTGCCACGGACACGGCCCTCCTGACCGCCGTGATCGAGGCCAACCTGGGCGATCAGGAGTTCTTCATCCGGAAGGCGATCGGGTGGGCGCTGCGCCAGTACGCCAGGACGGACCCGGACTGGGTGGTGGCGTTTGTGCAGCGGCACCGGGACGAGCTCAGTCCGCTCTCCCGCAGGGAAGCGCTGAAGAACCTGCCGCCTGACTGATCCAGACCGGACAAACAGATCTAGATGATCGGCCGTGTGGTGACGGGCTCGTCCGACTTGCTGAACAGCAGCTTGGTCTTCGGGTCCAGGAAGATCAGGTACAGCGCAAAGAGCAGGGCGATGATGGCCGCGGCGTTGCGGGCGAGCGCCAGGGCCAGGCCGAGGTCGGCGGTCTGCAGGTACGGGAAGACGTCCAGCTGGTCCGAGATCGCGTACACCATGAAGAAGGACACGATGAAGTAGAGCGCCTTGACCTGCCAGTCGTCGCGGATGCCCGTGACCGCGAACAGCGGAATGAGCCAGACGATGTACCAGGACTGGATCATCGGGGACAGGAGCACGACGGCGGCGAACGCCAGGGTGAGACGGCGCATCAGACGGTCGTAGTCACCGCGGAAGATCTGCCAGGCGACGATCCCGACGGCGACCAGCTTGCCGGCGTCGAACGCCCACTTGGCCAGTCCCCAGCCGTCCAGGCCGAACGCGTTGGAGATGGAGGCGACGACCAGGCCCATCAGACCCACGGGCGCGTACCAGATCCAGATGCTGCCCGGGGCGGACAGGCCGTTGATCCAGCCGAAGCCGAAGCCGTTGACCCGGCTCATGAGGTACAGCAGGGCCAGGCTGATGCCGGCCGTGAGGCCCCAGAAGAGAAACTTGCGCGGCCAGCTGGCGTTCCTTCCCGCCCAGAGCAGGCCGATGAACGGCAAGAAGACGATCGTGATGGGCTTCACCGCGATGGAGAGCGTGACCAGCACGATTCCGCGGATGACCCGGCGGGTTGCGCAGTAATACAGTCCGGCCAGGGCCAGCCCGATCATAAGGGCGTCGTTATGCACGCTGGCGATGAAGTTGGTGAGGAACAGCGGGTTGGCGGCCGTCAGCCACAGGGCCCGGTTCGGGTTCACCCCGTGGAGTTCGGCCAGTTTCGGCACGTAGATCACGCACAGGACGATGCCCACCAGCGCGGCCATCCGGAAGAGCATGATGCTGCCCTCGGGGTTCACGTTGGTGGCCCAGACCACGAACTGCTCGATCCACAGGAAGAGCTGGCCGTACGGAACGGGCGCCTCGGTCCACATCTTGTCCGCGCCGAGCTGGAAGTAGTTGGACAGCGCCGAAATGCCGTTTTCGTAAGGGTTGAACCCCTCCACCATGAGCCGGCCCTGGCCGATGTAGGCGTAGACGTCCCGGCTGAAAAGCGGCACGGAGAACATCAGCGGCAAGCCCCACGCCACGGTCGCCTGGAGCGTGGCCTTGCGGGCCCCCGGCCCCCAGACCCGGACGCGCTGGCCCAGCCGCAGCCACGCGCGGACCAGGAGCATGCCGCCGAAGGCCAGCAGGACAATGGACAGGGCGACGCCGATGGCTTCGGTGCGCATCCAGATGAACAGCGGAACGCGGCGGAGCCCGGACACGGGGGCGAGCCAGCCGACGCCGATCGAACCGATCGCCATGAACAACGATCCGAGGAACCCGGCAAGGATCGGGGACCGGGGGTTGTCGACTTCGTCGACGGCAGCGGGGCGGAGGTCAGCCGTGCCGAGGCCAGCCGTGCCGAGGTCAGCAGGGCGGGACCCGGCCTCGCGGGTCTCAGTCGTACGGGAGTCAGTCGGGCGGGACGTACCGGCAGCCGTTTCCCCCGCCGCAGGCACAGGCGCCGTCATGTCAGGATCGTCCAATCTGTCGTGGGCCATTTTTCCGCCCGCAGTCGGCCGAATTGTGCGGCCCGGGGCACGCCGGCTTGACGAAATACTTCGACGGCCGCGTACCCGAAATCCTAGCACCGGACGGCCCTGTGACGTCGGAACGGTAGGCTGGGCGGGTGCCTATAACTAACGAACGCATCGTCTGGATCGACTGCGAAATGACCGGCCTGGACACCAAGAACGACGCCCTGATCGAGGTCGCCGCCCTGGTGACCGATTCGGAGCTCAACATCCTGGGTGAGGGCGTCGACGTCGTCATCAAGCCCGACGAAGCCGCGCTGGCCCAGATGAACGACTTCGTCCGGGACATGCATACCCGGTCAGGCCTCCTGGCGGAGCTCCCGCACGGCAAGACCATGGCCGAAGCGCAGGCCGCCGTGCTCGACTACATCAAGAAGTGGGTGCCGGACCCCAGGAAGGCCCCGCTCGGCGGCAACTCGGTGGGCACCGACCGCGTGTTCCTGGTCCGCGACATGCCCGAGGTGGTGGAGCACCTGCATTACCGGGTCATCGACGTGAGCACCATCAAGGAACTCTCCCGCCGCTGGTTTGCCCGGGCCTACTTCCAGTCCCCCGCCAAGATGGGCGGACACCGTGCGCTCGGCGACATCAAGGACTCCATCGACGAACTCCGCTACTACCGCGAGGCGGTGTTCGTCCCCGCGCCCGGTCCGGACAGCGCCACGGCGCAGCGGATCGCCAAGCGCGTCATGGGCGACGGCCCGGCTGAGGGCACCCCGGCGGAGTCCACCCAGGCCGAGTAGCGGCACCGGGGACCGTGGCGCGGAAAAGTAATCTGCGCCACGTTTGGCGGAAATTTCGGCGAAAATCGCAAAAGTGGCAAAACCACCCCCAAACAACAGGTAAGCTATTTGTCGTTGCCTTTCCAGCCCGCCGGTTCGCCGGAGGGCCTGATACGGCACATGGTGGGCGTAGCTCAGTTGGCAGAGCGCCTGGTTGTGGTCCAGGAGGTCGCGGGTTCAACCCCCGTCGCTCACCCTCATGAAGGACGGCAGTGATTGTCCGACCTTTTCCAAAGGCCGCACCGGTTATCCGGTGCGGCCTTTGTTGTCTGTACTGGAAGGAAACGCAGTGAAGCGCAAGCTCTTTGAAGAAGACCACGAGATGTTCCGCGAGATGGCTGCCGAGTTCAATTCGCGCGCGGTGGCCCCCCACTATGCCCAGTGGGACAAGGAGCACATGATGTCCCGGGACCTGTGGTCGGCGGCCGGCGAGCAGGGACTGCTGGGCCTGGCCGTGCCGGAGGAGTTCGGCGGCATGGGCATGAACGACTACCGCTTCCGTGCGGTGCTGGACGAGGAGTTCGCCAAGAGCAACCACCTCGCCGTCGGCCTCGCGTTCCACCTGCACGACGACATGGTCCTCCCCCACCTGCTGGCCTACGGCTCCGATGACCTCAAGTCCCGCTGGCTGCCCGCCATGGTCTCCGGCGAAAAGGTCACCTCGATTGCCTGGACCGAGCCGGGCGCCGGCTCCGACCTTCGCGGCATCCGCGCCAAGGCCGTCCGCGACGGCGACGACTGGCTGATCAGCGGCCAGAAGACGTTCATCGGCAACGGCATTTCCGGCGACGCCTCCCTGGTCCTGGCCCGCACCGACGGCGGCACCGGTCGCGGCAACCACGACTCGTTCTCCCTCTTCATGGTCCAGAAGGGTGAGGGTTACAACACCGGCAAGCAGCTGGACAAAATGGGCCTGAAGGCCTCTGACACGGCGGAACTGTTCTTCGACAACGTCCGCGTCCCGCACGCCGATCTGGTGGGCGAGGTGGGCAAGGGCCTGCAGTACGCGGCCGAACAGCTCCCCCAGGGCCGCCTGGCGATCGCGGTGGCGAGCTCCGCCGTCGTGCGCGCCGTCTATGAGGCGACCGTCCGCTACACGAAGGAGCGCAACGCGTTCGGCGAGCGGATCATCGACTTCCAGAACAGCCGCTTCGAACTCGCCGACATCCTCACCGAGGTCGAGGTTACCGAAGCCTACGTGGACCAGGCCATCCTGGCCTTCAACGCCGGCGAACTCGACGCCGCAGGTGCTGCCCGCGCCAAGCTGTGGGCCTCCGAGCGCGCCAAGTCCGTCACGGACCGGTGCCTGCAGCTGCACGGCGGCTACGGCTACATCCTGGAATACCCGGTGGCCCAGGCCTACCTCGCCGCCCGGCTGCTGACGATCTTCGGCGGCACCAACGAAATCATGCGCGACGTCGTCGGCCGCACCATCGCCGGCTGATCCGCACGTCGCCACCAGCACCCGAGGAATCACCTGACATGACCGTCCTGCCCATCACGATCTGGGGCGAGCCCGTGCTGCACCGCCGGGCCGCGGAAGTCGACGTCTTCGACGACGAGCTCCGCACCCTGATCGCCGACATGTTCGAGACCAACGACGCCGCCAACGGGGTCGGGCTGGCCGCTCCCCAGGTGGGGGTCGGCAAACGGCTCTTCGTGTACAAGTACGAGAACGACGACGGCGCCCCGCCCACCGGCGTCGTGGTCAACCCGGTGCTGACCCTCTCCAAGGTCTCCGGCGCGCTGCCGGACCCGGACGAGGACGAGGAAGGCTGCCTGTCCTTCCCGGGCGGCCAGTATCCGCTCAAGCGGGCCGAATGGGCACGCGTCCAGGGCTTCGACGGCGACGGGAAGCCGGTGGAATTCGAGGCGACCGGCTGGTTTGCCCGGGTCATCCAGCACGAGTACGACCACCTCGACGGCAAGCTCTACGTCAACCGGCTGGTCGACCGCTATGCCCGCAAGGCCATGAAGCAGGCCAAACGGAGCGGCTGGGGCGTCCCCGGCCTGACATGGATGCCGGGGGTTGACCCGGACCCGTTCGGCCACTGACGCGTCCGGCGGGCTGCCGGCCAATGCGCCTGTTCTCCCCACCTTTGACCCGGCCGCCGCCAGGAACTTCGACGATTCGCCCGACACGCCGTCGTCACCCGGCCATAGGTGGGGAATTTCCGTCAGGCCGGTTTCAGGCGGTCCGGTCGACAGCGGCCAGGATGGCGGCGCCGAGCTCGGCGGGCCGGGTGAACTGCGGCCAATGCCCGGTGGGCAGGTCAACGTATTCGACGTCGCGGACACGGCCGAGCTCCGCCACATACGGGTGGCCCTCGGCGATCATCCGGGTCAGCAGCGAGGACGGGAATTCGCAGGCGATGATGGTGGCCGGGACCTCGTAGCGGCGTTCGTCACTTAGCTGCTGCCGGTCCTGGGCTACAGCGCGCGGCTCCGGCACGGCGCGGGCGCGGAACATGGCCCGCAGCTCATCGGTGAGGTCGGTGAGGTCTTCGTCCTCAAAGAGTTCCCACGGGGGCAGCGGAACGGCGTCGCCGTCGGCCGGGAGCTCGTCGTTGATGACCCCGCCGTCGCCCAGCGGTCCGCTGTCCACATAGATGGCGCGGGCCACCCGGTCCGGCCGGGCGTCCACCGCGCCATGAATGATGGCGCCGCCGCCCGAGTGCCCCACCAGGACCACAGGCGCGCCGAAGGCATCGATGGCTGCAACGACGGCGTCGATGTGGGTGCGCAGGCCGATGCCCGCCCGCGGCGCGTCCGCCGACTCGAGCCCGGGCAGCGTCAGCGGGTGCACCGCGTGCCCCGCCGCCACCAGCGGGGGCGTCACCTCCGCCCACGACGACGCATCCAGCCAGAATCCGGGAACCAGAATGATATCCATGCCGGTACCATACCCGCCCGGACAGATCCGCGGCACGGGCTCCACCCGGCCGGCAGCGTGTCCGGACCGGACAATGATCCGGCCGGTCAGTCGTCGACCGGGTTTTCCAGGTTGGCCGCGTGGTCCGGAACATAGCGGAAGAGTTCCCTGGGCGGCCGGGTGTAATTGATCGCGCGGGGCCGTTCCGGCAGCGTCACCGGTTCGGTCCGCACTTCGGTGTAGTCGATGCTGGAGAGCAGGTGGGCGATCAGGTTGATCCGGGCCCGGCGTTTGTCCTCGGCTTCCACGACGTACCAGGGTGACTCCGCCGTGTCCGTCTGGACGAACATTTCGTCCTTGGCCCGCGAGTAGTCCTCCCACCGCAGGATTGCCTCCCGGTCCATCGGCGAGAGCTTCCATTGCCGCATGGGGTCATCCAGGCGGGATTTGAACCGCCGTTCCTGCTCCGCGTGGCTGATGGAGAACCAGTATTTAAGGAGCAGGATGCCATCCTGGACCAGGAGCCGTTCAAAGACCGGGCACTGCGCCAGGAAGCGCTTGTGTTCGGCGGGGGTGCAAAAGCCCATGACGTGCTCGACGCCGGCCCGGTTGTACCAGGACCGGTCCATCAGGACAATCTCACCGGCGGCCGGCAGATGCGCTACGTACCGTTGGAAGTACCACTCCCCCCGCTGCCTCTCGGTCGGTGCCGGGAGCGCGACGATCCGGGCAAAGCGCGGATTCAGGTATTCGGTCACCCGCTTGATGGCACTTCCCTTGCCGGCGGCGTCCCGGCCCTCAAAGATCACCAGGACCCGCGCCCCGGTGCTCCGCACCCACTCCTGCAGCGCGACCAACTCCGCCTGGAGTCGCAACAATTCAGCCTCGTAGAGGCCGACGTCGAGCCGGGCGCGTTTGCGCGCCGAGCGACCGGAACCCTTTCCACGACCGTCCTTGCGACCGTCTCTGCGTCCGTTCTTGTGCCCGTCTTTGTGCCCGTCGCGCCCCTTGCCTGCGCCGCCGCTGTCATGTGCCATGTTTCCCGTTCCCGTGCTCCGGCGTGGCGGTTTACCCTGCCGCGCCCATTCTCCGCCGGGCAGCAGAACGGCGACAAGAGTCATCCAGCACGGGAACCGTGCCGGCCGGAACTCCTATGCTTGGGCCATGGAATCCCCCGCTCCGACGGCGATGCTGCCCATCCTCACGCTCACCGTGAACCCGGCCCTTGATGCCAGCACGGTCACCGACCAGGTCATTGGCGAGCACAAACTCCGCTGCCATACCGGTCGGCTGGACCCGGGCGGCGGCGGGGTCAACGTGGCGCGCGTGGTGCACCGGCTCGGAGGGCAGACCATCGCGGCCTACACGGCCGGCGGTCCGACCGGCGAAGCATACCGGCGGCTCGTCGAAGCCGAACGCATCCCCACCCTGGTGGTGCCGATCAGCGGGAGCACACGTCAGAACTTCACGGTCGATGAGACGAGGACCGGCAAGCAGTTCCGTTTTGTCCTTGAGGGGCCCGAGCTCAGCGAGCCGGAGTGGCGGGGGTGCCTGGCTGTGGTCGCGGAATGCGTCCCGGCGGGCGGCTACGTGGTGGCGAGCGGAAGCCTGCCGAAGGGCGTCCCGGACGACTTCTATGCCCGGGTGGCCCGCCTGGCGAACGAGCGCGGGGCTCGCTGCATCGTGGACGCCTCCGGAGCGCCCCTCGCTGCGGCGCTGACGGAGGGGGTCTTCCTGGTCAAGCCGAGCCGGCGGGAACTCGGCGCACACTTCGGCAGGACGCTGGACAGCGAGGAGAGCCAGGTTGAGGCCGCGTCCTCGCTCGTGGCGGACGGGTCATCTCAGCACGTCGCCCTGACCCTCGGTGGTGAAGGAGCGGTGCTTGCGTCACAGACCGGCGTCCTCCGCCTAGCGGTCCCGCACGTGCAGGTTCGCAGCACGGTCGGAGCGGGCGACAGTTTTCTGGCCGCCTTCGTGCTCCGGATGGCACAGGGCCGCAGCCTTCAGGACGCGTTCCGGGCCGCGGTCGCGGCAGGAACCGCCACCGTGACGACGACGGCCACGGAGCTGTGCAGCCGGGCCGACGTCGAACGTCTCGAGGCAGAACTCGGGGCACAGGCACTCGAGCCGTAGCCGGCAGCCGCTGAGACAGTCCCGACGAAACGGAGCTGATGACACTGAGTAGGGGCCTGAAGCGTCAGAGGAGGGGTGTCTGGCTGGCGGCTTCTATCGCCAGGGGAAAGAGCATGATCAGCAGGATTGAATAGAGCACGGTGGCCACGCCCACGGCGGCTGAGTCCTCGCGGCCCCAAAGCAGGTCGGTCCACAGGACCACTGCGATCACTGCAACCATGACCGTGACAAACCAGCCGACGGAGTTCAGGGCGTGATATTCATTTGTCGTGCCCAGGTTCACGCCCAGGACAATGCCAAACCAGCCGATGCCGACTATCAGGGCCGGTCCTAACACTGCCAGTAGCAGCGCCAGCCTGCCGAAGCCCGTGTCCGGAAGCCCCATCCGTCCAAACGCCAGTCTCTTGGTCGCGTTCATCCGTGTACCTCTCCCCCGCATTGAGCGCCGCGCTGCTGCGCCGGATTGCCAGCACACCGCGGCCGTGTCCGGGCGGCCAGAGGACAACGTCCCGGGCATGGCAGTACCGGGCACGGCAATAGGGACACGATGCGGTCAACGAGGAACGATGGTCTGCTGCTGCGGACAGGATCCGAGGATTCGCTTCATCGCCTCCTTCTCTGCGGGCGTGACCCACAGCCGGTAGGCCGCCTTGACGGAAATCTGGCGGGCAACGTAGTGGCAGCGGAACGCCTTGTTCGGCGGCAGCCAGGTGGCGGCGTCGGAGGCACTCTTGTCCTGGTTGGCGGGACCGTCAACGGCGATCAGGTTGAGGGGATCGTTGGCCAGGTGTTCGCGCTGCTGCGCGGTGAGCTGCTGGGCCCCCTTTTGCCAGGCGTCGCCGAGCGCCACGACGTGGTCGATCTGCACGGCTGCGCTGGTCTCGGCGCCCCGCCGGAACGCGATCACGCGGCCTGTATACGGTTCCCGGAGGGTGCCGCCGGAGACCTGGCACCCTGAGCCGTTCACGAATTCAGCCGCCTCAAGGTCCCGGCGGAGGATGTCGTTGCGGGTATCGCAGCCGTTGCGGTCGACGTCGAGCCATGCCTGGCCGAACGCACTGCGGTCATAGGTATCCTTGGCCGACCGGCCTTTGACCGCGAGTGTGTCCAGCACGGCGGCGGCGCTTCCGGCCGGGACGGCCCGGACGGACTCCACGGGCTTCATCCACCCGCCCGCAAGCACGGGGGCCTCGCTTGGACCCGCGCTCTGCGGTTCCGCGAGGGAAAACTGGCCGGCCAGGAAGAACCAGGCCAGGCCGCCGAAGACGGTCAGGGCCGCTGCGGCCAGGAGAAGCCAGGCCTGGCGGGAGCGGCGCCGGGCACGGCGGAACTCCGTCCAGGTGACGGTCATGAGGTTAGCCGCGGGCGGCGATCTGGTTGCACGCCCTGAGCCTAAACCGGCGCTCTGACATCATGGACTTTGTCCACAGTGTTGAGGACCGGTGGCCGGGCAGCCGGGGTTATTGGTCCCGCGTGACCCGTTTCAGGTCTTCGTTGGCCAGGTCCAGCAGTGACTGGAGCTGGTTCACCCGGTCGTCGTTGACTTCACCGGTTTGGCGTTTGGCGACGGCGTCGTCCAGGAGCCGCTTCGCTTCCTTCGCGTTGCTCCGCGCGACGTCCAGCGCGTGTTCCAGGGTGGTCTCGTGCTCAATAGCCGCGTTCTGTTCCATGGCTCCATTGTGGTTCCCTTTCCCGGCCGATTCCAGTACATCGGCCGGGAAAGGACGAACGAGTCCCGGTCAGGGACGAAGGTTCGGCCAGCCGGTTAGACCTCGACGGGGAGCCCGGCGGCCTCGAGGATGGCGGACGCGTCCTTGGCGGGGAACGACGGCGGGTTGACGCCGGCCATTTCCTCCATGACGCGGACCACCTGGCAGGAGTAGCCGAACTCGTTGTCGTACCAGACGTAGAGCACAAGGTTCTTGTCGTTGGAGATGGTGGCCAGGCCGTCGACGATGCCTGCGCGGCGCGAGCCGACGAAGTCCGTGGAGACCACCTCGGGCGAATCAATGTAGTCGACCTGCTTGCGCAGCTCCGAGTGCAGCGACATTTCCCGCAGGTAGTCGTTGACCTCGTCCTTGGTGGTGCCGTTCTCCAGGCTCAGGTTCAGGATGGCCAGGGACACGTCGGGGGTGGGGACACGGATGGAACTGCCGGTGAGCTTGCCGAGGAGTTCCGGCAGGGCCTTTGCCACGGCTTTGGCGGCACCGGTCTCGGTGATCACCATGTTCAGCGCGGCGGAGCGGCCGCGCCGGTCACCCTTGTGGAAGTTGTCGATCAGGTTCTGGTCGTTGGTGAAGGAGTGGACGGTTTCGACGTGGCCGTGCACCACGCCGTAGCGGTCGTTGATCGCCTTCAGGACAGGGGTGATGGCGTTGGTGGTGCAGGAGGCCGCGGAGACGATCTTGTCCGAGTCTGTGATCGTGCCGTGGTTGATGCCGTGCACGATGTTCTTCAGCTCGCCCTTGCCCGGAGCGGTCAGCAGGACCCGGGAGACGCCGGTGCTCTGCAGGTGCTGGGACAGGCCCTCGGCGTCGCGCCAGCGGCCGGTGTTGTCCACCACCAGGGCATCGTGAATGCCGTAGGCGGCGTAGTCGACCGTGGCCGGGTTGTCCGAGTAGATGACCTGGATCTGGACACCGTTGGCAGTGATCGTGTCGTTTTCGAGGTCCACCTTGATGGTGCCCTCGAAGGAGCCGTGGACCGAGTCGCGGCGCAGCAGGCTGGCGCGCTTGGCGAGGTCGTTGTCCGAGCCGCGGCGCACCACGATGGCGCGCAGGCGCAGGCCGTGGCCGCCACCGGCCTTTTCGATCAGGAGGCGGGCCAGGAGCCGGCCGATGCGGCCGAAGCCGTAGAGGACGACGTCGGTGCTGGTGCGGTCGTCGCCGCCGCGCTTGCCGACGATCTCGGCGAGTTCCTCGCGCAGGAAATCGTCCAGGCTGGCGCCGTCGCCCTCGGCACGGTACTTCTCGGTGAGGCGGGCAATATCGATCGCCGCAGCGCCGAGCTCCAGCTTGGTCAGGGCCTCCAGGAGCGGGGCCGTTTCCTCGAGGCGCAGTTCTTCCTTACTCATCCGGCGGGCGAAACGGTGTGCCTTGAGGATATTCATGGTGGACTTGTTGATCAGGCTGCGTCCGTGGATCGAGGTCACCACGTTGTTCTCGCGGTACAGCCGGCCGATCACCGGGATCATGGCCTCGGCGAGTGCCTCACGGCCCATCCACGTATCAAGACAAGAATCTGACGTCTGGCTCACAGAACTACCTTCCTAGAATCCACCCCATACGTCCTCGTAAGGGGAAGTCGGCCGCCGGAGGGTGTCCGGTACCTCGGCGTCGCCGGGGATTCGGTCCACCCCGGGCGCCTCACTGAACGCAAAGAAAATCCGCCGGCTGCGAACGCAGACCCGGCGGCGGAACTTCTACGTTCATCATCAATTCTACGGGCGGCCCGGCGGCCTCCGGTGCCCGGTTACGCGTGAAATGACTCACACACCATCCGGGGCCCTGGACGAGCCGGCGAAACCACTCACGCCTGGCGTCAGCCTGCCCGCGTCTTCAAGGATCATGTCGGCGGCTTTTTCCGCGATCATGATGGTGGGCGCCTGCGTGTTGGCACTGATCAGGCGGGGCATGATCGAGGAGTCCACCACCCGCAGTCCCTCCAGTCCGTGGACCGTAAGCCGGGGGGAGACGACGGACTCATCGGTGGTGCCCATGGAACACGTGCCCACCGGGTGGTACGAGGTCCGTCCGTAGGATCGCACGAAGTTCACGTACTCGTCGCGGGATTCCACCCGTGAGCCGTCGCCGATGTGCTCTCTCTTGACGAAGGCTGCCATAGATGACTGCTCCATGATCTGGCGGCTCTGCTGCACGCCGGCGATCGTCATCTCGAGATCGTAGTCATCCGCGAGGAAATTCGGATCGATGAGCGGTATCTGGGCGGGGTCTGCGGACGCGACCCGGACTGTTCCCCGGCTGAGGGGGCGCAGGAAATAGGAGTTCAGCGTCATGCCAAACCCGGGCTGCAGCGACGCTATGCCCGGCTCCGGCCTCGCCGCGGGCAGGAAGTGGAACTGCAGGTCCGGGGTCTTCTCGTACTTGTTGGCATAGCTGAAGCCGCCGGCCTCCACTAGGTTGGACGCGAACGGTCCCGTCCGGAAGGCCAGGTACTCGAGGCCGGCCAGGACCGTAGCCGGGCGCACGCGATTGAACCGGTCCAGACTGTGGTCGTCGGTGAGTTCATAGATGATGTCCAGGTCCAGATGGTCCTGCAGGTTCTTCCCGACACCGGGCAGAGCATGGAGAACGTCGATGCCGGCGGCTGCAAGGTCTGCCGGGTCGCCAATGCCTGAGAGCTGCAGCAACTTAGGAGATCCAAAAGCGCCGCTGGCGACTATGACCTCGCGCCGTGCGCTGTAGGTTCGTGCCACTCCATCTTCGACCGCCTCGACGCCGACGGCGCGGCCGTTCTTGATGACCACTTTTGATACCGACACATTAACGCGAACCGTGAGGTTGCGCCGCCTGCGCGCGGGTTTCAGGTAGGCGACGGAGGCGCTGCACCGACGGCCGTTCCTGGTGGTGGTCTGGTAGAAACCGACGCCGTACTGTTCCGCGCCGTTAAAATCGTTGTTGTAGGGTAGGCCGAACTCCCGGCCAGCCTGCACGAATGCCGCCGAGAGCGTGTGCGGACGCCGGGGGTCCGAGACACTAAGGGGCCCTTGGGTTCCGTGGTGGGGTCCTGAGAGTCGTGAGTTTGACTCCGAGCGGACGAAATACTTGGACACCTCAGCGGCGGTCCAGCCCTCGCATCCGTAGTCCGCGACCCATCCGTCATAGTCCTCGTCCACGCCCCGCGTGAAGACCTGGGAGTTGATGGAGCCGCCGCCGCCGAGCCCGCGGCCTTGCGGGAGCGGGATGCTGCGGCCGTTGCTGTGCTCTTGCGGAATGCTGTTGTATGCCCACTGGTACGGGCCTCCCTTGAGTCTGGGAAAGCCGGCGGGCACGTGGATGAATGGGTGGCGGTCGGATCTGCCCGCCTCGAGCAGCAGCACGCGAATTGAGGGGTCTTCACTCAGCCTGCCGGCCAGGACGCTGCCACCGGTACCGCCGCCGGCGATCACGTAGTCATATGCTAGGTCGTCCGGCACAATGACTCCTCAACCATCACCGACTGCACCATCATTTGAAGCGTTCATTGCAGTGTCGGGGGCCGCCCGGACGAAGTCAAGGGTGCCTCAAGGTTTTCCCAAGGTTGCACCCATGCAATAGCTCCCTGGGCCTGCAGCCCATGACGGCCGATTGCCGCTCCGAACGCGGGATCCCGGCGGTGTGAGTGGATGAGTTGACCGATACGCCGGGTTCTGACTGAATCGGCTCCATCATTGGGATGTGGGTTCGGTCAGGGGCCAATCAGGGGCATCGAGCCTCACTAGATCGTCCGTGAGGGCCGCCGCCTTGGTGTCATCGTCCGGCCACAGGTGGGCATACGTCTTGAGAGTTTCGGTGGCGTCCTTGTGCCCCAGCCGGTGGGCCACGGCCACAGGGGACATGCCCCCGGCGATCAGCTGCGAGGCGTGATGGTGCCGCAGCTCATGCCAGCCCGTCCCGGCCCCGGGGACAATGTCGCGGATGTGCCTCCAGGCCTCCCCCGCCGTGTGCCTGGTGATGGCCCGGCCAGCCGAGTGGAAGACGATGCCTCCGACGCCTTGCGGCCCCTCCCGCAGACCCTTCAGGACTTGCACTGAGTGATCGCCGATGTGGATGCGCCGGCGGCTGGCCTTCGTCTTGGGCGGGCCCCAAGATGGATCGCTCGAGTTGTTCCCGATGAGTTGCCGGTCGATGCTGATCATTGAGCTGTCGAAGTCGACCCGGTCCCACGTGAGGCCGCGCAACTCGGATGAGCGCAGGCCGGTCGCGGCGCAGAAGACCACCATCGGCCGGTATGGTTTCCAGGTCTCCCCTGCGAGGCGCCGCACAACGTCCGTGCGGAGCGGAACGAGCGCTTCAGGCTCGATCTTCGGCAGCCGGATCGACAGGCATGGCGTCTTCTGCACCTTGCCATCGAGAACCGCCGCCTTGAACATGGCCGCCAAGTACCAGTAGGTCACCTTGACCGTGGATGGCGCCAGGGACTCAGCCCAGTCCCCCACCACGGCTTGGGGCGACAGGCTTCCGGGGTTCCTGCCCGCCTAGGCCGGGCACCCTTGATGCCAGTGTTGCCCGTGTGGTTATACTCATGCTTGGGGGCGCCTTAGCCGGTGTATGTCGGAAGCGTTCAGCAGTCACAAGATATCTGCCAACGAACCGACAGGAGGTACGGGGAGCCGTGCCAGCATTGAAACGATCGATCTTCCGCAAAGCGGCGGCCACTGCCGCCCTTTCCGTTGCCCTGGGAGCCGGAGCGCTCACCGTTGCGGCCCCTGCCAGCGCCAACGGAGGCACTCCCGCCTCATGTGCCGAAACTGCCGCGCCTTGCACAGCCGGCGTGTCCACCGTCTACGTCACTCCAGGAACAATCCTGGGGGCGAACACGTATGGCTGGCCCAAGGGCACCAAGCTGGAATACCGCTGGTTCTTGAATGGCGAAATCTTTGCGGGCGGCTGGAATGCAACCACTAAGGTCTGGGGGCCGCCGGCCGTGGACAGCAAAGGCGACAAGTACGTCGTGCGCGTCAAGGGCACGTTGGCGGGCAAGGTCAGCTATCGGTTCAGCAGGACGTACGTCGTCCGCTACTAACCACGGCGCACAGAAAACCCTCGTCAGTCATCACGACTGACGAGGGTTTTCTTCCATGAGGCATAGTGCCCTGAGCCGCAGGGAATCCATGGACTCGTTAGCCCCATCCAGTGGGGAACCGGCCCCCGGATACCTGCCCGCCTAGGGGCAAATCAGGGGCAAACAGCCCGGCCGGACCCCATCAAATTCAATCAAATCGGCCCGAACCAAGCAGGGCTCAAAGGCAGCCATTTAGGCAAAATTCCCCGAAATCCCGCGGGAAACCGGTCCAGTGAGTGGATGGGTTGACCGATACGCCGGGTTCTGTGTTCCCGCGCTGTTGCCGGCGCGGGAGTAGCGGCCATCCATCTACGGACGCCGTTGCCGACGCCCTCCAGCGGCCTACCCGGACACTCGGGCGAGCAGCCCTCAATCGTGCCCTGTCTGGCCTTGCTCCGGGTGGGGTTTACCTAGCCTTCCCGGTCACCCGGGAAGCTGGTGGTCTCTTACACCACCGTTTCACCCTTACCTGCCCTGCGGCCTGTGCAAGCACACGCCGCACGCAGGCGGTCTGTTCTCTGTGGCACTGGCCTGCGGGTTACCCCGAGTGGGCGTTACCCACCACCCTGCTCTGCGGAGCCCGGACGTTCCTCGAGCCACTTGCGTGACGCGCGGCCGCCTGGTCAACCCATCCGCAGTTCATTCTACGGTCTCGCTCGGCGGTGCCGCCCCACCGGAGCCTTTTGGGGCGCACGGTGGGAGAATTGGACCAGGATTCCTGCTAGCCAAGGACGCGATTTCGATGAACTGGACCGCCATCTTCAGCTGGTTGCTCGCGCTCGTCCTGGTGCTTATTGTCGCCAGGATGTCGATCAAGATTGTTCGCCAGTACGAACAGGGCGTCCTGTTCCGGCTGGGGCGCGTGGTCGCGGTCCGGATGCCCGGCCTGCGGTTGATCATCCCGGTAGTGGACCGGCTTCAGCTGGTGAGCCTGCGGATCGTGACAATGCCGATCCAGTCGCAGGGCATCATCACCCAGGACAACGTCAGTGTGGACATTTCGGCCGTGGCCTATTTCCGGGTGATCGACGCCGTGAAGTCCGTCGTGGCGATCGAGGACGTCGGGGCGGCCATCAACCAGATCGCCCAGACCACCCTGCGGAAGGTGGTCGGCCGCCACAGCCTGGACCAGACGCTGTCCGAGACCGAGCGCATCAACACCGATATCCGGGAAATCCTGGACGCCCTGACCCTGGCATGGGGCGTCGAAGTGACCCTCGTGGAGCTCAAGGATATCCAGCTCCCGGACAGCATGAAGCGGGCCATGGCCCGTCAGGCCGAGGCAGAACGGGAGAAGCGGGCCAAGATCATCTCGGCCGAAGGTGAGTCGATCGCGGCCGTGGCCCTCGGCGAGGCGTCCGACACGATGATGGCCCATCCCGTGGCCCTGCAGCTGCGGAATCTGCAGTCCCTCGTGGAGATCGGGGTAGACAAGAACTCCACCGTCGTCTTCCCGGCTCCCCTGATGAGCACCATCGCCGAGCTGGGCGCCTTCCTGGCACGCGAGGACCTCGCGGCCAGGACAGGGACCGGGAGTGCGGCAGCGTGGCTGGCGGGCAACCCGGCAGCGGCACCGGGCGCGGCACCCCCGGAGTCACCGGCACCGGTACCCGCGGAGCCACCGGCACCGGTACCCGCGGAGCCACCGGCACCGGTACCCGCGGAGCCGCCGGCAGCGTCCCCGGAGTCGCCGATCAAGGCCGCGTAGTTGCCATACCGGCGTCCACCGCCTCGGCAACCGTCCCCTCGGAGCCCTCCGCGCCGGCGGGCCGCCGGTCGGGTCCGGCGAGCTGACATCCCGGGCAGGTGCCCGCCGGTAAGATCGTACGGTGCTAATTCTGCTGCCGCCCTCGGAGGGCAAGACTCCCGCGACGGGCGGGGACGCCGCCGACTGGAACACCCTGAGCTTTCCCGTCCTCAACGGCGCCCGGGCCAAGGTCCTCGACGCCCTCGGCACCGTCAGCGCCCACGAGGACGCCCTGGCCCTGCTGGGCGTCGGCGCATCGCTGAGTGCCGACGTCGAACGCAACACGCGCTTGCACGCAGAACCGGCCGCCCCGGCTCACCAGGTGTATTCCGGGGTGCTCTATGACGCCTTGGGCTATGACTCCCTGACCCCGGCGCAGCGGAAGAAGGCCGACGCATCAGTCCTGGTGGTTTCGGCGCTATGGGGTGCCATCCGCTTCGCGGACCGTGTGCCGGCCTACCGGCTGTCGATGGGAACCTCGCTGCCCGACGTCGGACGGCTCGCCTCGTTCTGGAAGCCGCAACTGGGCGATGCCCTGGCGGCGGCCACCGCCGGTGAGCTGCTGGTGGACTGCCGGTCCAGCACCTACTCCGCGGCCTGGACTCCCCCGCCGGAACAGACGGTCGCTGTCAATGTCTTCACCGAGAACGCCGGTGTGCGCAAGGTGGTCAGCCACTTCGCCAAGCACACCCGCGGCGAGCTGGCCCGGCATCTGCTCACCCGCAGGGGCAACGCCCCCCGGACGCCCGCCCAGCTCCAGAAGGCGGCGGCCGAGAAGTGGGTTGCGGAACTCGTCGAGGGCACGGCCCGCAAGCCACGCACCCTGAACATCATCCTGCCCAACTAGATCGCAGTTGTGGCCGTTTTGAGCGCTCAAAACGGCCTGAGCTGCGAGTTAGTTGGGGGGTCCGGCCCACTCGGCCGAACGGACCAGGATGCAGCCGGAGTCCGGGCAAAAGACGATGTCGTCATCGGCGGCGGCTTTGATCTCGGCGAGGTCCCCGGGGCTGAGCTGCATGCCGGAGCCTTCGGAGGTGCCGTGGAACAGCCGCGCCGCACCCACTCCGCGCTTGGCCAGGGTCTTCTCGTAGACCGCGAGCATTCCCGCGTCGAGTCCGGCGGCGAACTCGGCACGCTTGCCGCGCACCACGGTGGCTTCGGCGTCGATCTCGGCCAGCTGCTCATCCAGTTCGGCGCGGATGGAGCCGAAGGAGCCCTGAATGTCGTCGACGATCTGTTGCTGCGCGGCCTGGCGGGCGCGGAGCGAGTCGAGGCGTTCGAGGACTTCGAGCTCGACGTCCTCGAGGTCAGAGCGGCGCTTGTTGAGGGAGACGAGGTCCCGCTGCAGGGCGACGAGGTCCTTGGACAGGCCCGTGCCGCTGTTGAGTTTGGCCTCATCGCGTTCGATCCGCGAGGCCACCTGCTCTACGTCCGCCTCGGCGCGCTTGAGTTCAAGTTCAGCATCGTGGACTGCCACCTTGGCGGCACCAAGTTCGCCGTTGGCGATGCCGAGGGCTGATTCCAGGTCGGTGATCCGGGAGTCGCTTTCAAGGCTTCGGCGGCGGTTGGACAGGGATTTGAGCTTGGCGTCCAGTCCCTGCAATTCGAGCAACTTCAACTGTTCCGCCGGTGCTGCCTTGGCCACTATTACCTCCGCTTGTTCCCTTCCGGCCGGAGCCGGGCACCGTACCGGCGCTCCTAAGACTCTAGCGCCTAGCGTGCTCCCCGGCCTCGCTACGCTCACCCGGGGGCCCCTCGCACGCCAGGCTTAGCCCGGAGTCAGAATGAAGTCCCAGGGGTCGCTGTTGGTGGTGCTGACGCGGATCTCGACGTCGTGCCCCTGATCGGCGAGCACATTGCCCAGCGCTTCGGCGGCTGCAGGCAGCCACAGCCACTCGCTGGCAAAGTGTGACACGTCGATCAGGTAGGGCCGGTCGTTGACCGCTGCCTCCCGGGCTTCCGAGGCCGGGTGGTGGCGCAGATCCGCCGTCAGGTAGACATCGGCGTTGCTGGCCCGGACCTCGCCAAAGAGGGAATCGCCGGCGCCGCCGCAGACAGCAACCCGCCGGACCAGCCCGTCCCGGTCCCCGGAGACGCGCACGCCGCCGGCCACCGAGGGAAGGATGCCGAACACGCGGGCTGCGAAGTCACCCAGGGTCAGGACCTCTTCAAGATCGCCGACCCGGCCGATCCCTTCCTCGGGCAGCCCGTTCGCGGCCGGGGTCAGCGGGGCCACGTTCTGCAGCCCCAGCGCATCGGCCAGGACGTCGGAGACGCCCCCGACGGCGGAGTCACCGTTGGTGTGCACGGTCATCAGCGCGGTTCCGGACTCGATGAGGCGGTGGACGGCTTTGCCCTTCGCGGTGTTCGCGGCGACGCTCGTGACGCCCTTGAGCAGCAGCGGATGGTGGGTGATGAGCAGCTCGGCGCCGAATTCGATGGCTTCCTCGATCACCTCGGTGGTGGGGTCGACGGCGAAGAGGACCCTGTGCACCTCGGCGTTCGGGTGGCCCGCCACGAGGCCCACCTCGTCCCAGTCCTCGGCGAGCGATTCGGGCCAGAGCTCCTCCACCGCCAGCTGGATCGCGCCCAGCGTTGCCGTGCCGGGGGCCTCCCCGGTGCCGGTAGCGCCGTCGACGGCGACAGCAACGCCGTCGGACTCAGCTGAAACATCGGTGTTCACAGGTTCCATACCCCCATTTTTACCCTATCCGCGCCCGGCCCCGTCACCTGTAACACTCTCGTAAGGTGGCTGGGGAATCATCGGGGGCGCCGAACCATTGAAGAGATCATGAGAACTTTTGTCCTCGGCGGAGGCTGCTTTTGGTGCCTCGACGCCGTCTACCAGAAAACCAAGGGCGTCAGCTCGGTCGTTTCGGGCTACACCGGAGGCCATGACCGCGACCCCGACTACTACTCCGTATGCTCCGGAACCACCGGCCACGCCGAGGTGGTGGCGGTGACGTTCGACGAGGACGTCATTCCCGCCGACGTCATCCTGGACATGTTCTTCGCCCTCCACGACCCCACCACGCTGAACCGGCAGGGCTATGACGTCGGCACGCAGTACCGGTCCTCGATGTTCTACGAGACCACCGAGGAAAAGATCCTGTTCGAGGAGGCCATCGAACGCAACCAGGCCCTGTGGCGGCATCCGATCGTCACCGAGGTCAGCCGGCTGCCGAAGTTCCATGTGGCGGAGGATTTCCACCAGGACTACTTCGCCAAGTACCCCGAGCAGGGCTACTGCCAGGTGATCATCAACCCGAAGCTGGCCAAGGCGAGGAAATATTACTCTGCATGGCTTAATGCTTAGCTAGGGTCTGCACGCGCTCGTTAGGCTGACCTCAGTTATCCCTCTTCAAAGACAGGCATACATACATGGCACCGATCTATGACGATGTAACCCAGCTGGTGGGCGGAACTCCGCTGGTCCGGCTGAACCGGCTGACCGAGGGCCTTGACGCCACCGTGGCAGTCAAGCTGGAGTTCTACAACCCGGCCAACAGCGTCAAGGACCGGATCGGCGTCGCCATCGTCGATGCTGCGGAGAAGTCCGGGGCCCTCAAGCCCGGCGGTACGATCGTCGAAGGCACGTCCGGCAACACCGGAATCGCCCTGGCCATGGTGGGCGCGGCCCGCGGCTACAAGGTCATCCTGACCATGCCGGAAACCATGTCCACGGAACGCCGGGTCATGCTGCGCGCGTACGGCGCCGAGATTGTCCTGACCCCCGGTTCCGAGGGCATGCGCGGGGCCGTGGAGAAGGCCCAGGAGATCGTGGCCAACACGGAGAACTCCATCTGGGCCCAGCAGTTCGCCAACGAGGCCAACCCGGAGGTCCACCGCCGCACCACGGCCGAGGAAATCTGGGCGGACACCGACGGCAAGGTGGACATCTTCGTCGCCGGCGTCGGCACCGGCGGCACCGTCACCGGCGTCGGACAGGTCCTGAAGGAGCGCAAGCCCGACGTCCAGATCATCGCCGTCGAGCCCAAGGACTCCCCCATCCTCAACGGCGGCGCCCCGGGCCCGCACAAGATCCAGGGCCTCGGCGCGAACTTCATCCCCGATATCCTCGACACCAACGTCTACGACGAGGTCATCGACGCCACGCTGGAGGATTCCGTCCGCGTCGCGCGCGATCTCGGCATCAAGGAAGGCATCCTGGGCGGCATCTCCTCCGGCGCCATCGTCTGGGCGGCCCTGGAACTCGCCAAGCGCCCGGAGAACGCCGGTAAACTCATTGTTGCCATCGTCTGCGACTTCGGTGAGCGTTACATCTCCACTGTGCTGTACGACGACATCCGCGGCTAAGCCCGGCCGCTGCCCCACGATTCCCCAGAAAGGTCTTTGTGAGCTTCTTCGCAAGACTGAAGGAAGACCTCGACGCCGCCCGGTCCCACGACCCGGCGGCTCGGGGTTCTTTTGAGAACTTCTTCGCCTACTCCGGCCTGCACGCGATCTGGTTCCACCGCCTGACGCACCGGCTGTGGCAAAACCCGGCGCTGCGGTTCCCGGCCCGGCTCATCTCCCAGCTGGCCAGGTTCCTCACCGGCATCGAGATCCATCCGGGAGCCACCATCGGCCGGCGCTTCTTCATTGACCACGGCATGGGCGTGGTCATCGGCGAGACCGCCGAGATCGGCGAGGACGTCATGATCTACCACGGCGTGACGCTCGGCGGCCGCTCGCTCGCGAAGATCAAGCGCCACCCCACCATCGAGGACCGGGTCGTGATCGGTGCCGGCGCCAAGGTCCTGGGGCCCATCACGATCGGCCGCGACAGCGCCATCGGAGCCAATGCCGTGGTGGTCAAAGACGCCCCGGCCGAATCCATCGTCACCGGCGTGCCCGCCACCTGGCGCCACCGCGACGCCCAGCGCGAGACCAAACCCGCCGTCGACCCGGCCGAGTACCTGATCGAATACCGCATCTAGGCACCCTTACCCGGGGAACCGCTTGTAGATGTTCCAGAGGACGGCGTCGAACGCACGGTCCGGCAGCAGGTGGCGCAGCAGCAGGATCCCCCGGGCGCTGGCGCCCACGGGATAACGCGTCTTGGGCCGGCGGGCGGTGGCCGCGTGCAGGATTGCCTCCGCGACGAGCTCCGGCCGGGTCGAGCTGGCGGGGTTGTCCGTAGTGCCCAGTGCGGCCGCCACGACCCTGGCCTGGGCCGCATAGGGGCCGCTCCCGGAACTGGCCAACAGGCCCTGCGCCGCAATGGCGCCCCATTCCGACTGCGTCCCGGCGGGCTCGATGATCGCCACGTCAATGCCGTGTGGCTTGAGCTCGAGCCGCAGCGAATCACTCAGGCCCTCCACGGCAAACTTCGTCGCGTGGTACCAGGCGCCGAGCGGTTCGTACATCTTTCCCCCGATGGAGGAGATGTTGATGATCCTGCCCGCACGCGCTGCCCGCATGGCCGGGATCACGAGCTGCGTCATGCGCGCCAGGCCGAAGACGTTCACATCGAACTGCCGCCGCCCCTCAGCGAGCTCCACCTCCTCGAGCGAGCCGTACGTCCCGTAGCCGGCGTTGTTGACGAGGACATCGATGCGCCCGTGCGCGGCCAGCACTTCCCCGACGGCGGCGCTCATCGAGTCCTCGTCCGTCACGTCCAGGGCCACCACGTTGACGCCGGAGGCCTTCAGCGGCTCCATTTTCTCCACCCTGCGGGCCCCGGCATAGACCGTGAAGCCGGCCGCGGCGAGCTTCCTCGCGGTTTCAAAGCCGATCCCGGTGGATGCACCGGTGACGAACGCTACGGGCTGGGACATGGGCTGAACTCCTTGGCAGGTGTCGCCGGAAACACGGACGGCCGGCGCCTCCCAGAGTATCTGGAAAGGCGCCGGCCGTCCGGAGTCGCGCTAGTGGGTGTCGACTGCCTCGATCTCGGACTTGTCCTCGCCCCAGAGGGTGTGGAACGTGCCTTCTGCATCGACGCGGCCGTAGGTGTGCGCGCCGAAGAGGTCGCGCTGGCCCTGGATGACGGCGGCCGGCAGGCGCTTGCGGCGCAGGCCGTCGTAGTAGGCCAGCGAGGAGGAGAACACCGGCACCGGGATGCCGAGCTGGACCGCGGTGGACACCACGCGGCGCCAGGCCGGGAGGACGTCGGCGATCGCCTTGGTGAAGGCCGGGGCGAAGAGCAGGTTGGCCGGCTTCTCCGCCGCGGCGTAGGCCTTCGTGATCTCCTTGAGCAGTTCGGCACGGATGATGCAGCCGCCGCGCCACAGCGAGGCGATTTCGTCCAGCTTCAGGTCCCAGCCGTATTCCTTGGCGGCGGACGTGAGCATGTCCAGCCCCTGCGCGTAGGAGACCAGCTTCGAGGCGTAGAGCGCCTGGCGGACGTCCTCGACAAAGCTCTCGGGGACCTCGACGGCGGCCTCGCCGCCGGCCAGCAGTTCCTGGGCCAGCTTGCGCTGTTCGGCCTGGGAGGACAGGGCCCGGGCGAACACGGACTCGGCGATGCCCGAGGTCGGGGAACCGAGCTCAAGCGCGGAGATAACGGTCCAGCGCCCGGTGCCCTTCTGGCCGGCGGCATCCACCACGACGTCGACGAACGGCTTGCCGGTCTTGGCGTCGACGTGGCCGAGGACCTCGGCCGAGATCTCGATCAGGAAGGAGGCGAGGTCGCCCTTGTTCCACTCTTCGAAGATCTTGGCCTGGTCGGCCGGTTCGATTCCAGCGCCCGAGCGCAGCAGGTCGAAGGCCTCGCCGATGACCTGCATGTCGGCGTATTCGATTCCGTTGTGGACCATCTTGACGAAGTGTCCGGCGCCGTCGGTGCCGATCCAGGCGCAGCAGGGCTGGCCGTCGACGTGCGCGGCGATCTTTTCCAGCAGCGGGCCGAGGGCGTCGTAGGACTCCTTGGAACCGCCCGGCATGATCGAGGGGCCGTTCAGGGCGCCCTCTTCACCACCGGAGACGCCGATGCCGACGAAGTGCAGGTCTTTCTTGGCCAGGGCGGCCTCGCGGCGGCGGGTGTCCTCGTAGTGCGAGTTGCCGGCGTCGATGATGATGTCGCCGGGTTCCAGCAGCGGTTCGAGCTGTTCGATCACGGAGTCCACCGGCTTGCCGGCCTTGACCATGATCAGGACGCGGCGCGGCTTCTCCAGGGAGTCCACCAGTTCCTGCAGCGTTTCGGTGCGGACGAAGTCGCCCTCGTCACCGTGCTTGGCGAGCAGTGCGTCCGTCTTTTCCACGGACCGGTTGTGCAGGGCAACGGTGAAGCCGTTCCGGGCCAGGTTGCGTGCGAGGTTGGCCCCCATCACCGCGAGGCCGGTGACACCGATGTGTGCTGACATCAAAACTCCAATTCATTTCTGTACACCACGTCCGTACGGCGATTCCGGTACGACGTTCATGTAGGACTCGGGCAGGTCGTGCCGCATGGGGCGGAACCCGCGCTTGAGGTTCAGTGGCTGTCTATAAACCATATGTATTTCCGCGGGTTGCGGGAAAGCAGCGCCCACGTAGCGGAACACTGCGCGTCACAAACAGTCTATGATCCCCGGCACCCGCCCCGCCGCCCGGCCTGGATGAGGCCCGCGGCATTATGCTTACGACTATGTCAACCAGCCTCCACCATCGTGCCATTGAGCACCTCGGGACCCGGATTGTAGCGGGCGAGCTTCCGCCCGGGCACGTCATGCTTGCCGAGCACCTTGAGGAGGAACTCAAGGTTTCCCGCTCGGTGGTCCGCGAGGCGGTCCGGGTCCTCCAGTCCCTGGGCTTGGTGGAGACCATCAAGCGCGTCGGCATCCGGGTCCTGCCCTCCAGCCGGTGGAACCCGTTCGATCCGCTCGTGATCCGCTGGCGCCTGGCCGGCGAGGGCCGCGGCGCGCAGCTGCGCTCCCTGGCCGAGCTCCGTACCGCCGTCGAGCCCGTGGCTGCCGAGCTCGCAGCAGCCAACGCCCCCCAGGAACTCCGCCAGGAACTCGTAGAGATCTCCCACGCGATGCGCGACGCCGGGCAGGCCGGGGACGTGCCCCGGTTCCTGGAGCTAGACATCCTGTTCCATTCGCTGTTACTGACCGGCTCCGGCAACGAGATGTTCGCCAACATGGTGGGCCAGGTGACCGAAACCCTGACCGGCCGCACCGTCCACGGCCTGATGCCGGACCACCCGCGGGAGACTGCGTTGCAGTGGCATGTGGACGTCGCCGAGGCCATCGCGGCCGGGGACACCGCCGCGGCGCGCGAGGCCTCGGACCGGATCATGCGGGAGACGATCGCGGAGATGGAGCCGAGCTGGAAGAACCAGCCGCGGGTGTTTGTACCCGTTGAGCGCCACTGAGGCGGCGATCCCAGGAGCCCCAACGCACCTAGGATCGCCGGCACGGCGTCCGCTGTGGAAACCATCGCGGCGCCCCTCACGCCGGGGACGGCCGGAAGTCCAGCAGGACCTTGCCTGAAGCTGAGGAGTTCCTGGCCACCTCGAACGCTTCCATTCCGCGGTCCAGCGTGAACGTGTGCGTGACCACCGGGTCCACCGCCAGCGATCCGTCGGCGAGTGCGCCGATGACCTGATCGATTTCGTCGTTGAAGCGGAACGAGCCCACCAGCTCCAGCTCGCGCGTGATGGCCAGCGAGATCAGGACCGGCTGGGGGCCGGTAGGCAGCAGGCCGACCATCACGACGCGGCCGCCGCGGGTTGCGCCCTGGATGGCCGAGGCGAGGCCGTGGTGGCTGCCCGAGGACTCGATGACGACGTCGGCCTCGACGGCGGCGATCGCGCCGGCGTCGTCGCCCTTGAGGACCGCATCCGCTCCCACGGCCGCGGCGATTTCCAGCGGTTTGGCGTGCATGTCGACGGCGACGATCCGGCCTGCGCCGGCGCGTTTGAGGACGGCGACCGCCAGGGCCCCGATGGGTCCGCTGCCAATCACGAGTGCCGTCTTTCCGGCCACATCACCGGCGCGGGAGACGGCGTGCCAGGCGACGCTGGCAGGCTCGATCAGCGCCGCCGTGCGCAGGCCAATGCTCTCCGGCAGCGCCCGGAGCATCCGCACCGGCAGGTTCACATACCGGCTGAACGCGCCGTCGGTGTGCGGAAAGCGTGCGGCGCTGCCGAGGTACGTGCAGCCCGGGGAGAGATTCGGCCGGTCCGCCGGATAGCGCGCCGCACCCGGACCGGGGGTGGCCGGATGCACCGCGACGGCGGTGCCGGCGGCGGGGCCTGATCCGTCCGCCGCGGCGCGGACCACGGTCCCGGAAATCTCGTGCCCGAGCACCAGCGGTGTCTTCAGGACGGACTCCCCCGCGGCGCCGTGCAGCCAGTAGTGCAGGTCGGAGCCGCAGATACCGCCGAAGGCCACTTCGACGACGGCTTCATCGGGTGCCGGC
Source organism: Arthrobacter sp. TE12232 (assembly GCF_054062615.1). Lineage (NCBI taxonomy): Bacteria > Bacillati > Actinomycetota > Actinomycetes > Micrococcales > Micrococcaceae > Arthrobacter > Arthrobacter sp. TE12232. The sequence continues at coordinate 4,234,386 of NZ_JBSSFK010000001.1, read as the reverse complement.
TCGGACACGGGAATGTCCTGGATCCGGAGATCGCCTGCCGCGTGGGCCACCACGGCGGCGGCCGTGGCCGGGAGTTCTGCTGCGCCGCGCATCAGACCACCACCGTCATTCCGCCGTCGATAAAGATGGTCTGGCCGTTCACGAAGTCCGAGCCGCTGGACGCCAGCCACACCGCGGGTCCGGCCAGGTCCTGCACGGTCCCCCACCGGTGCGCCGGGGTCCGGCCCAGGATCCAGGCGTTGAAGGCCTCGTCGTCCACCAGGTTCTGGGTCATTTCGGTGTGGATGTAGCCCGGCGCGATCCCGTTGATCTGCAGCCCCGATCCGGCCCATTCCGCAGTCATGGCCCGGGTCAGGTTCCGCAGCCCGCCCTTGGCCGCAACGTACGGGGCGATGGTGGGCCGGGCGAGGTCGGTCTGGACCGAACAGATGTTGATGATCTTACCCCGGCCGCGCGGGATCATGTGCCGGGCCGCCGCACGCCCCACGAGGAAGGCGCTGGTCAGGTCCGTGGAGATCACCCGCTCCCAGTCGGCGACGTCGAGGTCGAGCATGGGGACGCGGTGCTGGATGCCGGCGTTGTTCACCAGGATCTCCAGCGGCCCGACGTTCTCTTCCACCCAGGCGACGCCCCGGGCGGCCTCGGCGTCGCTGGTGACGTCGAACGCGCAACTGTGCACCCGCCCCGGCGGGTAATCCGCGGCCATCGCCGCCTCGGCGTCCTTGAGCCGTTCGGTGTTGATGCCGTTGAGCACCACCGTGGCGCCGGCGTCGGCCAGGGCACGGGCCAGCGCATTGCCGATCCCTCGGCTGGAGCCGGTGACCAGTGCGGTCCGGCCTGTCAGGTCAAATAGTCCACTCATGGTTCGCTGATCCTCAATTGGTCTTTGCTGCCGGGTTGTTGCTGGTGTTGTCGCTGGTGTTGCCACGTGTGGCGTCGCCGAGGTTGGCGATGGCTTGCCGCACAACGGCGAGGTCCCGGTCCCCCAGGCCCTGGCGCTTGAGCTCCGCGTAGAGCTTCACGCCGGAGGCCGCCATCGGTGCTGCGGCGCCGGCGGCGGCGGCGCTTTCGAGCACGAAGGACAGATCCTTGTGCATGAATTTGGCGGGTCCGGTGGGCTCATAGTCCTTCGCAGCAAGCCGGGGTCCCACGATCTCGAGTACCCGGCTGCCGGCCAGGCCGCCGGCGAGCACCTCGTACAGGGCGTGCACGTCCATGCCGGAGCGTTCGGCGAGCTCCGCTGCCTCGGCGAGCGCCGCCGTCGTGGTTCCCACAATCAGCTGGTTGCACGCCTTGGCGAGCGAGCCGGAGCCCAGCGGCCCCAAGCGCCGCACGGTGCCGCCCATCGCGTCAAAGAGTGGCCGGAGCCGCCGGAAGTCGTCCTCGCCGGCGCCTGCCATGATGGCGAGGGTTCCGTCAACGGCACCTTTGGTGCCGCCGCTGACGGGAGCATCGACGACGACGGCGCGGCCACCGCTGGCCCCGGCGACCCGGGCGCCGAATTCCTTGACCGCTGACGGGGAGACGCTGCTCATGACGACGACGACGACGGTTCCGGCGGCGGGCGGTTCGGCAGCCCAGCCCGCCAGGAGGGAGGCGGCCGAGTCCTCGATGTAGGACAGGTCCGGAAGCATGAAGATGATGACCGGCATGTCGCGGAGCTCGTCCACGCGGGCCACGCGGGAGCCGCCGAGTGCCTCGAATGCGTCCAGTGCCGCAGGTGAGCGGTTCCAGGCGCTGACGTCCCAGCCCGCCTTGAGGAGGTTCGCGGCCATCGGAGCACCCATCAGCCCGAGGCCGACAAACCCGGCTTCCTTTCGGTCCAGTTCCATATTTCCTCACTCCGTCGTGGTTAATCTTCGAAATCTGTTCAGCATCCTAGCCTCCATTCAGTATGATGAACACTATGACGACCAAAACCACCGTCGCAATCGCCGTCCCGCTCGAAGCCGAGCCTGTGGAACGCATCCGCGCCGTAGATCCTTCCGTGACCGTCCTCTACGAACCCGACCTCTTGCCGCCGGAACGCTTTCCCGCGGACCACTCGGGCGACCCGGACTTCCGCCGGACGCCGGAGCAGGAGGAGCGCTACTGGGACATGCTCAACAAGGCCGAGGTCCTGTACGGGTTCCCCAACGAGAGCCCGGCAGGCCTTGCCAGGATCGCCGGCAGCAATCCCCGCCTGGAGTGGATCCATGCCATGGCGGCCGGGGCCGGCGGCGCCGTGAAGGCATCGGGCCTGGACGCCGCGACGCTGCAGAAGTTCAAGGTCACCACCTCCGCCGGGGTCCACGCCCTGCCGCTGGCCGAGTTCGCCGCGCTCGGCATCCTCAACGGTTTCAAGCGGAGCGCGGAACTGGCGCAGGACCAGGCGGCCAAGCTCTGGCCCGAGCTCCGCACCCCCACGCGCCTGGTCAACGGCTCCCGCCTCGTGGTCACCGGACTGGGCGAGATCGGGCTCGAGACGGCCCGGATCGCCCGCGCCCTGGGCATGCGCGTCAGCGGGACCAAGCGGACCGTGGAGAAGATCGACGGCATCGAGCAGGTCACGGACAACGACGGCCTCGCCGGCCTCCTGAGCACGGCCGACGCCGTGGTCAACACCCTTCCCGGCACGCCGTACACGGAGAAGCTCTTTGGCCGGGACGCCTTCGCGGCCATGAAGCCCGGAACGGTCTTCATCAACGTGGGCCGCGGCACCGTGGTTGACGAAGAGGCGCTCCTCGAGGCGCTCGGCAACGGCCAGGTCTCCTATGCCTGCCTCGACGTGTTTGCCGTGGAGCCGCTCCCGCAGGACAGCCCGCTGTGGACCCACCCCAGGGTGATGGTGTCCCCGCACACCTCGGCCCTCAGCGCAGCCGAGAACCGGCTCATCGCCGAGCGCTTCTGCAGCAACCTGCGCACCCACCTCGACGGCGGCGAACTCCCCCACCTCGTGGACACGGTGCACTTCTACTAAAGCCAGACCCGCATATCGCAAGGGGCGGCCTCTCCGGAAACGGAGGGGCCGCCCCTTGCGTTGGTGCACGGCAGCCGCGGTGACCGACGTCCTACTCTGCGATGCGAATATGGCCCATCGACGCGGCATCCTGCTCGGCGACGCGCAGATTGCCCATCGACGCGGGTATCCCGGTAGCGCCGGGCATTTTGCGCGTCGCGCGGCACGTGCCGTGTCGCAGAAACGGCCGCGGCCCCTTCCCGGATTGGAAGGGGCCTCGGCCTGGCGTCCTGAGGACTGCGTGCTGATGAGGGCGCGTGCGCCTAGCGCGCATCCTCGATCAGCAGGAGGTCGCGTCCCACGGTTTCCGGCGTGAAGAACGTGGTGATGAAGGAGATCAGCGCCAGCACCAGCGAGTAGACGGCGAGCACGAGCCAGGAGTGATCGGTGGCGGCCAGCAGCGCGGCGCCCACGAGCGGAACGAGTCCGCCGGCCAGCACGGCGGAGAGCTCGCGGCTCATGGCCACGCCCGTGAAGCGGTACTGCGAGCCGAAGAGTTCCGGCAGCATCGGGCACTGCGGGCCGAGCATGGACTGGACACCGAGCGCGATGCCCACCACCATCACAATCCACACGAGGGTGACATTGCCCAGGGTCACGAGGTAGAACGCGGGCAGCGCGATGGCGGCCTGGAACAGCGCGCCGTAGCGGTAGACGGGCACGCGGCCGAACCGGTCGGACAGCGCACCGAACGTGATCACCATGACGGCGGCGAAGCCGGCGGCGATGAGCAGGCCCACCGGGCCGATGAACTTGTCTCCCGGGAACACGCCGTCTTTGGACGCCAGGAACGCGATGAGCAGGGCGGAGTAGATCGAGGAATTCCCGTTCTCCCCCATCCGCAAGCCGATGCCGATCAGCACATTCTTCTTGGAGTGCTTCCAGAGCTGGCCGATGGGGTTCTTCACCACATTCTTGTGTTTTTCCAGTTCCTGGAAGACCGGCGTTTCCTTCAGCCGCAGCCGGATGAAGATGGCCACCACGATCAGAAGGGCGCTGGCCAGGAAGGGCACGCGCCACAGCCAGCCTTCCAGGACGGCTTTGTCCGCCATGGCAATGAGCGCAAACGTCCCGGCGCCGAGCAGGGTGCCCAGCTGGATACCCACGAACGGGAGCGAGGCGAAAAAGCCGCGACGGCGGCGGGGTGCGACCTCGGAAATCAACGTGGTCGCGCCGGCCTGTTCGGCACCGGCGCCCAGCCCCTGGAGGATGCGCAGCGTCACCAGGAGGACGGCGCCCAGCATGCCTGCCTGCTCGTAGGTCGGCAGCAGGCCGATGGCAAAGCTGGCGGACCCCATCAGGGCGATCGTGAGGATGAGGACCATCTTGCGGCCGAACCGGTCCCCGATATACCCGAAGACCATGCCGCCAAACGGCCGGGCCGCGAAACCGACGCCATAGGTGGCGAACGATGCGATCAGGGCCCCGTCGTCGCCGAGCGGCTTGAAGAAGAGCGGGCCGAAGATCAGGGCCGAGGCCAGGCCGTAGATGTAGAAGTCGTAGTACTCCAGGGCGGAACCCACGGAGCTGGCAAGCGTTGCCCGTCGCAGCTGGTCCGGATCGACGACGGCGCCGTCCGCTTCAGCGAGCGGTGTATTAGTACTAGTTGTCACAAGCACTCCCTCAAGAACACTCCAGACCCCCGTTGGCCTGGTGGGATGTGAGCAACTCCCGAAGAGTCGATCACCATGCTGAACAGCGTACAGCATGGTGATCGGCTAGCCAATGAGTAATCGGATTTATTCCTGCCGGCCCTGCGGAACCCCGTGCGGGCGGGTTAGCCCATGGGATTTCCGAGGGACCGGGCGAGGTCCTTGAGTTCCTTCACCATCATGGCGCCCTGCTCTTCCGAGTAGGTCGCCTTCAACGCGGTGACCGAGAGGCCCAGGCTGGGGCCGTGCGCACCGCGCGTCGGGACGGCCACGGCCAGGCACACGACGCCGGTGGTGGACTCCTCGTCTTCAAAGGCGTAGCCCTGCTCCCGGATCACGGCGAGCTGGGCCTTGAGCTCGGCCCCCGTACGCAGCGATTTCGGCGTCAGGACCGGCAGTTCGGCGTCGTCCGGGAACATCTCGTCGACGTCGTGGTCGTGCAGGCGCGCTATCAGGGCCTTGCCCACGGCGCAGAGGGACACCGGCATCTTGTCGCCGATGTTGGACGTCAGGCGGACCGCGGGGTGGCCTTCATAGCGGGCCAGGTAGATGACGTTTGTTCCGTCAAGCATGGCGATGCGGACGGTCTCCCCCGAAAGCGTTGGGGCCTGTTCGCAGAACCGGTAGAACTCCTGCACCTCATCCAGGCGGCTGAGGTAGGCCGCACCCAGCTCCACCAGCTTGCGTCCGAGCGTGAATTCCGCGCCCTGGCGGTTGATCAGCCTGGCCTCCTCGAGGGCGAGCAGCAGATTGGACGTTGAGGACTTCGGGATTCCCAGCTCCCGGGCCAGATCGCTCAGCGTGAGTCGCCCGGTCGCAGATGCGGCCAGGGCCTCCAGCACGGCGGCGGCGCGGGTGACGGCCGGTGCCGGTGATGCGCTCCCCAATCCGTCGGAGGTTCGGGAAACTCGGGAATCGGCCATGATTCTCCTTCAGGTATCGCGCGCAGTCGCCGCGCCACTCATTCGAATGCCGTCCAGTCAGCTGAACAGTAACCATCATAATGTCTGGCGGCCGCCACGGGATTCGTGAGTTCGCCGACGCCGGCAATGTGGCAGCTGACGGTATCGCCGGGAACGATCGGGGCGGCCTCGGCCGGGAAGCCCGTGAGCACCAGGTCCCCCGGGTGCAGCGTCATGAAGGAGGTGATGTAGGCGAGGATTTCTTCCACCTTCCAGCCGAGATCGGCAGAGCTGGCCGCCTTGAGCTCCACGCCGTTGTGCCTGATGCCGATCTCGAGGTCATCACCTGTCAGATCCGTGACGATCCAGGGACCGGCAGGCGTGAACGTGTCCTGGCTCTTGGCGCTGACCCACAGCTCGTCGGATTGCTGCAGGTCCCTGGCCGAGACGTCGTTTCCGATGGTGTACCCCAGAACCGCGGTCCTCGCGTTGCCGGGTGTCAGCCCCCGGGCCCTGCTCCCGACGACGATTGCCAGCTCCGCTTCCGGCTCGACACGGCCCACTCCGGGCCTGAGTTCGATGGCGTCGCCCGGACCCACCACGCTGGTCGCCGCCTTGTGGAAGGCCTGCGGAGGCAGGTCACGGCCGGCGCGGCCGGTTTTGTGCGCCATGCCCAGGACGTTGGCCGGGATGCTTGGCGCGAGGAAGGTGAATTCCCCTTCATGGACCGTCGCGCCGATGTCCCACCCGCTGCGGGGCCGGCTACCGGCGTTGGCCGGAGAGCCCGGGAAGGGGGTCCCGGTCACCGTCCAGACCTTGCCGGTGTCGCTGTAGAAGTCCGCAGCGTCGTTGGCGATAAAGAAATGCTCGTCCTCGGCAACAGGGGAAAGCGGGCGGACTCGGGCGATGCGGCGGGCAGTCGTGGCGGTCATGAACACATCCTAGGTCTCCGCGGGTACGCGGCGGCTCCGCGCCGACATCCCGGCCACTCCGGGCCCGAATTAGGCCATCGACTGGGGTATTTCTCCCGGCCGGAATCCCGCCCGCGCGTTTCACATTTCCAAATGTTCACGGTATATTCATAACAAGCCTTCCACCGCGGCATCCCCCAATAGTCGCGGTGGAAGGCTTTTCCAATGCCCGGGTTTTCCCAAGGACCGGGTTAGGGGCCGCCGGCCTATGCGGCGTCCGCGACCGCCTCCCGCAGCCGCCAGCCGCCGCCGAGGCCGTCCCGGACGATTTCCATGGTGGTGAGGGCCGATTGCCGGTTGCGGCCAAGCCGTGCCTGGATCTGCCAGACCTCGACGTCCACCCGGCTCAGTCCCTTCGGCATGCGGCGCTCCGCCTCCCACCAGTTGACCCGCTCAAACCAGCGGACCGGTTCGGCCCCGATCAACCATTCCCTGCCTCCGCGCAGCACGGCCTGGGGCCGCCCGTCCGGGCCTGTTTTCACCATCACGTGCTCCATGCCCGTCACACTAGGGGGGAGCACGGACATTTTCGGCGCCCGCACGGAAAGTGGAGGCCCGGGCTCAAAAGCCCGGGCCACAACTCCGCCCTCAGTCGTTAGTCGGCGGCGTGCACGGCCACGACGCGAGGCTGGCGCAAGCGGATAAAGACGTCCGCCGGCTGGCGGTTCTTGCCCCTCAGGGTAATGCCGGAGATGCTGGCCCCGTCCGGGAGAAGAAGGCTCTGGCGCACGACGCCCTGTGAGCTCTTCGACCATGCCTGCCGGCTCCACCCGAAGGTAGCGCTGTTCCGCAGCCCGAGCGCCTCGGGATCAACGCCATCCGCACCATGGAGATCATAGGAGACCACGGCAAATCCTCCCTGAAGCCTCCTGGCCGACTCGAACTCAAACTCAAACTCGACCAGCCCGGCTTCGATTCCCGAATCCAGCGGAAAGGTCAGCACGGTCTCTTCGGTCAGGCGCAGCGGTTCCGAACCGGGCGTGGACAGCTCATGTGCCACGGGTTCGCCGCGGACGATGTCCTCAAAAAGGCTCGGCCATTTCGCGGCGGAAACATCGGCCGAGTGCACGGCCGGGAGCTTATCCAGGCGCGCCAGCGACGCTGCGACCCGTTCGTACGGGGTCTCGTTCAGCGTCGAGTCCTGATCGCTGTGACGGACCTGGAAGAACATGTGCTCCCGGGAGTCAAGGATGGTCGGCATGATCTGGTCCACGCCGTGGTGCGGGCCCGGCGTAATGATCGCGAGGCGGCGCTGAGCAGGGTCGAAGGCAGATACGAAGGCCATGCCCTGGGCAGACTTCGGGTGGTAGTACTCCCGAAGGTTCACCAGTTCATGTTCGCCCTTGTAGGCCGTCAGGCCGAGGCCGAACGAGATGGCCATCCCCACGTGGTTCAAGGTCCGATAGTTCTCAAGGTGCGTCAGGTAGTCGGCAGCCAGCACGTCGTCGTCGTCGAGCCGGAACCACACCACCGGCTGCACGCCGTCGGCAGCGTCAAACTTGCCGGCGAGGTCCTCCTCGACCAGGGGCAGCACTTCTTCGATGCCGGTTCCCCGGACCACCTCGTTCCACTCCACGGGCACCAGGAACGGGTACTTGGCCGCAGCCGCGAACAAGATGTCCTGGTGGCGCTTCGGGAGCAGCTCGGAGTACATCACAAAATGCTTGTAGTCATGGTTTTCCGCCATTACGGCAAGCGCGGGCACGGCCTTGTTGAAGAACATCTCGGCACGGAGGTTAAGGCGCTTTTCCGAGAACAGGTACTGCATGTAGTCATCCGGGGTCCTGAAAACCCCACTGCGCGACGTTTTCCACGAGTGCGATCCGGGTGAGAAGAGGCTGTAGCGCGTGACGCCATAGAACATGGTGATCCCCAATGGTCTTGCGAGGCTGAACAAATCACCTAACTCTACCCGGCAGCCGTCCTCCCCCGTGACGCCGGGCCCGCCGGGAACGACAAAACCCCGCCATTGCCGACCATCTGGTCCGGCATGACGGGGTTTTCTGTGGTGGGTCCTACCGGGATCGAACCGATGACATCCACGGTGTAAACGTGGCGCTCTACCAGCTGAGCTAAAGACCCAAACCGCGGCATCCGCGCCTCAGCGCTTCAACCAACGAACAGCTACTGTACAGGATGCCAGTGGCCAAGCGCCAATCGGTCCGACCCCTTCCTAGAGCGGGGGCAGCTCGGCGGCAAGCCAGCTCAGGGCCCCGCTGACGCCTGCGTCGAGCTTGATGGTGGCGAGGTCATCGCCGCGGGTGGCTCCCCGGTTGATGATGACGACGGCTTTGCCCTGTTTGGCGGCGTGCCGGACAAAGCGCAGGCCGCTCATGACGGTGAGGGACGAGCCTGCCACCAGGAGCGCCCGGGCCGCGTCGACCATGGCGTAGGAGCGCTCCACCCGGTCTTTGGGCACGTTTTCACCGAAGTAGACGAAGTCCGGTTTCAAGGTGCCCCCGCAGGCGGGACAGCGGGCAACGACGAAGGATTCGATCAGCCCGGAGTCCTCAACCGTGGCATCGGCATCGGGGGCCATTTCAATCGCCCCGGCGGCGTGGGCGCGTTCCAGGAATCCCGGGTTGAGTTCCTCGAGGACCCCGGCCAGGAGCCGGCGGCTGTACCGCCGGAGGCAGTCGAGGCACACCACCTGGTCGAAGCGGCCGTGCAGGTCCACGACGTTGACGCTGCCGGCGTCTTCGTGGAGACGGTCGACGTTCTGGGTGATGAGTCCGGTGAGCAGTCCGCGGTGCTCCAGCCGGGCGACGGCGGCATGTCCGTCGTTGGGGTCCGCGCGGCGAAGGTGCGACCAGCCGATGTGATTGCGGGCCCAGTAGCGCTGCCGGTTCGCCGCCTCGCCGATGAATTCCTGGTAGGTCATGGGCGCCCTCGGGGCAGCGCCGGGGCCCCGGTAGTCCGGGATGCCGGAATCGGTGCTCAGGCCGGCGCCGGTCAGCACGGCGAACCGGCCCCCGGCGAGAAGACCGTGGATGTCCTGCAGGACCTCGAGCTCGTCCCGCTGGAGTTCGGCCGAGGTCGCGGCGGCCGTGACCGGCGGGAGGCTGGCAAAGCCAGTCATGCCGATCCCGGGGCGCCGCTGCCTCACCGGATCAGCTCCCGCCGAGCCCCGCCAGGGCGGCCCGGTATTCGGCAAGGTCCCGGGCCTGGCCGCGGGGATTGACGACGACGTAGCGGACAACGCCCGCGGCGTCGATGATGAAGGTGCCTCGCAGTGCCATGCCGCTTTCGGGGTCGAACACGCCGTAGGCCGAGGCCACGGCGCCGTGCGGCCAGAAGTCGGCGAGAAGGTCGAAACCGTAGCCTTCTTTTTCGGCGTAGGCCCGCTGGGCGAACTTGCTGTCCACCGAAACAGCCAGCACTGCGGCGTCGGCATCCTCGAACAGCGCGAGGTTGTCCCGGATTTCACACAGTTCACCGGTGCAGATGCCTGAGAAAGCGAACGGATAGAAGACCACGACGACGTTGCGGCCCCGGAAGTCGGAGAGGCGGACCGGCTCTCCGAACTGATTGGCGAGCTCAAAGTCCGGTGCGGGATCGCCAACGGCCGGCACCCCACCGGGAACAGGGGTAACGGCGCCGGCCGGCCGGGCGGCGTCGTTCTGGACTGCTTGGGTCACTTGTTCTTCCGCGTGACCAGCCGGGTGGCGCTCCAGTCCTTGGAGACGCCGGCCGAGGTGGTGTAGTGGAGTCCCGCAGTGGGCGCGGCGTCCTGGATGTCGGCGGGCGAAACATAGCCGACCCGCCCGGACTTGGGGGTCAGGACCCACACGACACCGCCCTCAGTGAGGGTGGTCAGCGAATCGACCAGGGTGTCAACGAGGTCGCCGTCACCGGCCCGCCACCACAGGATGGCGGCATCGACCACTTCGTGATCGTCCTCGTCGAGGAGTTCCGAGCCCGTGAGATCTTCGATGTCGTCACGCAAGTCGAAGTCGACGTCGTCGTCATAACCGAATTCCTGAATCAGGTCCCCGTCTTTGAAACCCAGTTTCTCCGCCACATTTACCGAAGTGGCGGCGTCGGCCTCGCTCACGTGTTGCTCCTATGCTTTGTGAATTGCTTCATGTCTTCAATGGCACTAGTGATTTCCATTACTCCAAGCCAACACCCTTTGAGGCTTAGCTTCAAGCTGTTGGCCCCGCGATCCGCCATATTCTGCGTCACACAGGGCGATCCGAAGGCTGACGGGCAGCCCGCGGTCACACAACCAGTATGCCCGTGAAATACGTCGGGGGGTCCATGCGGCGGCTACGCATCCGTCAACGCGCACGGCTAGAGTGGCTGATGACGACTACGCCTGTGCGGGCAACCGCCCCACTGATGACACAGGCAGGCGTACCGTGATTGGACCTTGCCCGGCGCATACGACCGGGCTGTTGTAACCGATATGTCGCACACGTCGCGTTCACGCCAGGCAGTCACCCTGCCCGGAGCTGAGGGTGCCGATGGATGCGCTCAAAGAGAGGTTGGACGTGGCTGCAGGAGAAGATACCTCCCATATCCTCAGCGGGTTGACAAACCAGCTGCCTGATCGTGATCCGGAAGAGACCGCCGAGTGGCTGGAGTCCCTGGATACGCTGATTCAGGAACAGGGCACCGAGCGTGCCCAGTACATCATGCGGAGCCTGCTTCAGCGGGCCGGGGCGCAGAGTGTGGGTGTTCCGATGGTGACCACCACGGACTACGTCAACACGATCCCGGTGGACCAGGAAGCGCCGTTCCCCGGGGACGAGGAGATCGAGCGGAAGTACCGGGCGTGGCTGCGCTGGAATGCCGCGGTCATGGTGCACCGGGCGCAGCGGGCGGACATCGGGGTCGGCGGGCACATCTCGACCTATGCCGGGGCCGCGACCCTGTACGAGGTCGGGTTCAACCACTTCTTCCGCGGCAAGGACCACCCCGGCGGCGGGGACCAGGTCTTCTTCCAGGGCCACGCCTCCCCCGGCATGTACGCCCGGGCCTTCATGGAGGGCCGTTTGTCCGAGGAGGACCTGGACGGGTTCCGGCAGGAGAAGTCCAAGGAGGGCCACGCCCTGTCCTCCTACCCGCACCCGCGGCTGATGCCCGCGTTCTGGGAGTTCCCCACGGTCTCGATGGGCATCGGGCCGATGAACGCGATCTACCAGGCCCAGTCCAACCGGTACCTGCACAACCGCGGCATCAAGGACACCAGTGACCAGCAGGTCTGGGCGTTCCTGGGTGACGGGGAAATGGACGAGCCCGAGTCCCGCGGCCTGCTCCAGCTCGCCGCGAACGACAAGCTGGACAACCTGAACTTCGTGATCAACTGCAACCTCCAGCGCCTGGACGGCCCGGTCCGGGGCAACGGGAAGATCATGCAGGAACTCGAGGCGTTCTTCCGCGGCGCGGGCTGGAACGTGATCAAGGTCGTCTGGGGCCGGGAGTGGGATGACCTGCTGGCCAAGGACGAGGACGGCTCGCTCGTGAAGATCATGAACGAGACCGTCGACGGGGACTACCAGACCTACAAGGCCGAATCCGGCGCGTTCGTCCGCGAACACTTCTTCGGCCAGACCCCGCAGACCAAGGAAATGGTCCAGGACCTCACCGACGACCAGATCTGGAACCTCAAGCGCGGCGGCCACGACTACAACAAGGTCTACGCCGCGTACAAGGCCGCGACCGAGTTCAAGGGCAAGCCCACCGTCATCCTGGCCCACACGGTCAAGGGCTACGGCCTGGGCACCCACTTCGAGGGCCGCAACGCCACGCACCAGATGAAGAAGCTCACCCTCGCGGACCTGAAGGCCTTCCGCGACCACCTGCGCATCCCCATCACCGACGACCAGCTCGAAGCCGACCCCTACCGGCCCCCGTACTACCACCCCGGCCCGGACGCCCCCGAAATCCAGTACCTCATGGAACGCCGCCAAGCCCTCGGCGGCTTCGTCCCCGAACGCCGGTCCAAGCACAGCGAGATCACGCTGCCGGATGAGAAGACGTACGAGGTCGCGAACCGCGGCTCCGGCAAGCAGCTGGCCGCCACCACCATGGCGTTCGTCCGTCTGCTCAAGGACCTCATGCGGGACAAGAACTTCGGCCAGCGGATCGTGCCGATCATCCCGGACGAGGCCCGCACCTTCGGCATGGACGCGTTCTTCCCGACCGCGAAGATCTACAACCCGAACGGCCAGAACTACCTCTCCGTGGACCGGGACCTCGTCCTGGCCTACAAGGAGTCGATTTCCGGCCAGATCGTGCACGCCGGCATCAACGAGGCCGGTTCCGTGGCCGCGTTCACCGCCGCGGGCACCTCGTACGCCACGCACGGCGAACCGCTCGTGCCGATCTACGTGTTCTACTCGATGTTCGGTTTCCAGCGCACCGGCGACTCCTTCTGGGCCGCTGCGGACCAGATGACCCGCGGGTTCATCATCGGCGCCACCGCCGGCCGCACGACCCTGACCGGTGAAGGCCTGCAGCACGCCGACGGCCACTCCCCGATCCTCGCCGCCACCAACCCGGCAGTCGTCACCTACGACCCCGCGTACGGCTACGAGATCGGCGTGATCATGCGCGACGGCCTGGAGCGGATGTACGGACCCGACTCCGAAGACCGGAACCTGATGTACTACATCACGGTCTACAACGAGCCGATCGCCCAGCCGGCGGCGCCGGCCGAGCTCGACGTCGAAGGCATCACCAAGGGCATCTACCTGCTGGCACCGGCCAAGATCGACGGCCCGCGCACGCAGATCCTTGCCTCCGGCGTCTCCGTCCCCTGGGCCCTCGAAGCCCAGCGGATCCTCGCCGAGGACTGGGGCGTCTCCGCCGATGTCTGGTCCGTGACGTCCTGGAGCGAACTGCGCCGCGACGCCATGGCCGCCGAGGAAGAGGCCTTCCTCAACCCCGGCCAGCCGGCCCGCGTCCCGTTCGTCACGCAGCAGCTCGCCGGTGCCACGGGTCCGATCGTTGCGGTCACCGACTACATGAAGGCCGTGCCGGACCAGATCCGGCAGTTCCTCCCGAACGAGTTCGCCTCGCTCGGCGCGGACGGCTTTGGCTTCTCCGACACCCGGGCCGCTGCGCGCCGCTTCTTCAAGAACGACATCCACTCGGTAGTGGTCCGTTCCCTGCAGATGCTGGCCCGCCGCGGCGAAGTCGATGCCCAGGCACCGGCCCAGGCCATCGAGAAGTACCGGCTGCTCAACGTGAACGCCGGCACCACCGGCAACGCGGGCGGCGACTCCTAACCGGACGCCCCGCCGGCCGCAAGGCCAGGCACGGCGCCCGACGGCGGCCCCTCACCAATTGGTGGGGGCCGCCGTCGGCGTTTAACCGGGGTGGTCCCCCCGTCTCTCCGGGGGCGGGCCTCACCGCGATCCCGGCGCGGTCCGGTGTGATGCAGGACAACGGCAGTTGTAGCCTTCTCACAAATGGAGCTTGGGCGGCGCGCCCCGTATGCTCGATGCATGGCAGAGCCGATCACCACTCCCGAAAAACGCAAGCCGACCTCGCGGGCGATGACTCCGGAGAAGGCTGAGACCCTCAAGAAGCTTCGGGCGAGCGTGGGCCAGTTGTCGACGACGACACTGCGCCAGCTGGAAAAGTCCCTGCCGTGGTACAGCCGGCTGAACTCAGACGAACGCTCCGCCTTGGGCATGGTGGCCCAGAACGGCATCGCGGCGTTCGTGACCTGGTACGAACGGCCAAGTTCGCCGTCGTGGATCCTGTCCGACGTCTTCGGCACCGCCCCCACCGAACTGACCCGCTCCATCAGCCTGCAAAAGGCGCTCCAGCTCATCCGGATCGTCGTGGAAGTCGTCGAGGACCAGGTCCCGGTCATCGCCCCGGAAGCGGACCAGGGCGCGCTGCGCGAGGCCGTGCTGCGGTACTCGCGGGAGGTCGCCTTCGCCGCCGCCGACGTCTACGCCCGCGCCGCGGAATCCCGCGGATCCTGGGATACCCGGTTGGAAGCCCTGATTGTCGATGCCATCCTGCGCGGCGAAAACACGGACGCGCTGCGGTCCCGGATCGCGGCCCTGGGCTGGAAGGCGCAGGAACGGTTCACGGTCATGGTGGGGAATTCGCCGTCGGAGCCGAGCGCCAGCTACGTCAGCGAACTGCGCCGCACCGCGGGGCGCTTCGCCGAGGACGCACTCGTGGGGATCCAGGGCGACCGCCTCATCCTCATCCTGGGCGGACTCCAGGACCGGGAGACCGCTTACCTGAAGCTCAGCGAACTCTTCGCCCCCGGCCCGGTGGTGTACGGCCCCGAGGCGGGCTCCCTCCTCGAGGCCAGCGGTTCGGCCCAGTCAGCCTTCGCCGGCCTCACCGCGGCCCGGGCGTGGCCCTCCGCGCCGCGTCCGGTGGCAGCCGACGACCTGCTCCCCGAGCGCGTGATCTCCGGCGACGACGCCGCCCGCCGCTCGCTGGTCAAGAACATCTACCGGCCCTTGCTGGCCGCCTCCAACGGGCTTGTGGAGACCCTGGGAACGTACCTCGAGCTCGGCCATTCGCTGGAGGCCACGGCCCGGGAACTCTTCGTCCATGCCAACACGGTGCGTTACCGGCTCAAGCGCGTGTGTGACGTCACGGGCTGGGACCCCCTCCTGCCGCGCGAGGCGTTCGTGCTCCAGACGGCCCTCGTGGTCGGCCGGCTTTCGACGCCGCCGAAGGCCCCCGCGGAGCGGCAGCCTCCCCGCAACGGGTCCTGAATCGTTGTAGACTTCCTACAAACTGACCCAGTGAGCTTGGTGCATGAAAACACGAATGTTCACGCGGTAATTTGGAAAGCTGGTTACGTGCTTGCAATCGTCTGCCCTGGACAGGGCTCCCAGACCCCTGGTTTTCTGGCCCCCTGGCTGGAACTACCACCCGTCGCAGGCCTCCTGGCCTCCCTCAGCGAAATAGCAGGCATCGACCTCACCGCTCACGGCACCACCTCCGATGAGGAAACCATCAAGGACACTGCCGTCGCGCAGCCCCTGATCGTCGCCGCGGGCCTCGTGGCCGCAAAGTCACTGTTCGACGTCGAACTCAGCACGCTTCCGGTCATCCTGGCCGGCCACTCCGTCGGCGAAATCACCGCGGCCTCGCTGGCCGGTGTCCTGACGGAAACCGAAGCCATGACGTTTGTCCGCGAACGGGCCAACAGCATGGCCGCCGCCGCTGCCGCCACCCCGACCGGCATGAGCGCCGTCGTAGGCGGCGACCCGGCCGACGTCCTGGCGGCCATTGAGGCCTCCGGCGCCACCGCGGCCAACGTCAACGGCGCAGGCCAGACCGTGGCCGCCGGCACGCTGGAGCAGCTCAAGGCCCTGGCCGGGAACCCGCCGGCCAAGGCGCGGGTCATTCCGCTGAAGGTTGCGGGCGCGTTCCACACCTCGCACATGGCCCCGGCCGGCGCCGCCCTGCAGGCGCTGCGCCCGTCGCTGCACCCGCGGAACCCCCAGGTGCCGCTGCTGTCCAACTTCGACGGCGCGGAAGTCACCGACGGCGGCGCCGCCGTCGACAGCCTGATTGCCCAGGTCTCCCGCCCGGTCCGCTGGGACCTCTGCATGGAGACGATGGTGCAGCGCGGCGTGACCGGCCTGATTGAACTGGCTCCCGCCGGAACACTCGCCGGCCTCGCCAAGCGCGGCATGCCGGGCGTCAAGACCCTTACCGTCAAGACCCCGGACGATCTTTCCGCGGCCCTGGCCCTATTTGCAGAACTGGAGGGAGGGGCATGAGCGTTCCCACTCTGAAGCAGGCGCCCGTGCAGGAAAACACCCGCATCATGGGTATCGGCGCCTACCGGCCCAGCGTCATCGTGACCAACGAGGACGTGTGCCAGTGGATCGATTCCTCGGATGAATGGATCCGCCAGCGCACCGGCATCATCACCCGGCACCGCGCGCCCGCCGATGTCAGCGTGATCGACATGGCTGAAGGCGCCGCCCGTGAGGCCTTGCAGAAGGCCGGCATCGAGGCTTCCCAGCTCGGCGCCGTGATCGTCTCCACGGTCACGCACCCCTACGCGACCCCGTCCGCGGCCGCGAGCCTGGCCGACCGCCTCGGCGCGACGCCGGCCCCGGCCTTCGACATCTCCGCGGCCTGCGCCGGCTACTGCTACGGCATCGCCCAGGGCGACGCCCTGGTGCGCTCCGGAGCGGCCACCTACGTCCTGGTGGTCGGTGCCGAGAAGCTTTCCGACGTCATCGACAACACGGAACGGACCATCTCCTTCCTGCTCGGCGACGGCGCGGGCGCCGTCGTGATCGGCCCGTCCGACACGCCGGGCATCGGCCCGTCGGTCTGGGGTTCGGACGGCAGCAAGTGGGACGCCATCGGCATGACCCACTCCATGCTGGATATCCGCGAGCTAGCCCTGACCGGCAAGCGCGGCGCCGCTGTCAGCGCCGAGGAAGCCGCCGTGACGGACGCCTCCCTCTGGCCCACCCTGCGCCAGGACGGCCAGACCGTCTTCCGCTGGGCCGTGTGGGAGATGGCCAAGGTGGCCCAGCAGGCCCTGGACGCTGCCGGCGTCACGGCTGAGGACCTCGCCGCCTTCATCCCGCACCAGGCCAACATGCGGATCATCGACGAGATGGCCAAGAAGCTGAAGCTGCCCGAGACCGTCAAGATCGCCCGCGACATCGCCGACGCCGGCAACACTTCCGCGGCGTCCATCCCCCTTGCCACCCACCGCCTGCTTGAGGAAAACCCCGAGCTCAGCGGCGGGCTGGCGCTGCAGATCGGCTTCGGAGCCGGACTGGTCTTCGGCGCCCAGGTGATCGTGCTTCCGTAGGTAGCCGCCGCCTTCCCGAACTGAATACGTTTCACCTGTTTCACCATTGCAGAGCATGAGGTTCACTATCTGCCCCCAAGCTCTGCACAGCACGCATTTCCCGCACCAAGCCGAATCCCTCGGTTTGAATCATTTCCGCCCCCGACGGCCGGCATTTCACCGGCAGCCTGGGGCAACAACTAGAAAAGGAGCCATCAATGGCTAACAACGAAGAGATCCTGGCCGGCCTGGCTGAAATCGTCAACGAAGAGACCGGCCTGGCCCCGGAGGCTGTCGAACTGGACAAGTCCTTCACCGAAGACCTGGACATCGACTCCATCTCCATGATGACCATCGTGGTCAACGCCGAGGAGAAGTTCGGCGTCCGCATCCCCGACGAAGAGGTCAAGAACCTCAAGACCGTCGGCGACGCCGTGAGCTTCATCGCCAACGCCCAGGCCTAAGTCTGGCTTTCCGCCGGCAACGGCGGACCCGGTGGCCGGTCCGGGCGTTCCAGCAGCGCCCGGACCGGCCACCAGCACCACCATCAAGTGCACGACCCCAGTGATTTCCCCACGCAGGCCCCGGCCATCCCCTTCACGGTTCCGGACACGGCAGGCGCACCGACAGAGAGTGATCCCATGGCACGCAAAGTAGTCATTACCGGGCTGGGTGCCACCACACCCATCGGCGGCGATGTCCCCACGATGTGGAAGAACGCGCTCAAGGGCGTCTCCGGCGCGCACACGCTTGAGGACGACTGGGTGGCAAAGTACGAACTGCCCGTTCACTTCGCCGCACGCGCCTCCACCCCGGCCCTCGAGGTCCTGAGCCGTGTCGAAGCCAAGCGCATGGACCCCTCGACGCAGTTCGCCGTGGTTGCCTCCCGCGAGGCCTGGGCCGACTCCGGGATCACCGAGATCGACCACGACCGCCTCGCCGTGGCCTTCGCCACCGGCATCGGCGGCGTCTGGACCCTCCTCGATGCCTGGGACACCCTGCGCGAAAAGGGCCCCCGTCGCGTCCTGCCCATGACCGTTCCGATGCTCATGCCCAACGGCCCTGCCGCCGCGGTCAGCCTCGACCTGGGCGCCCGTGCCGGCGCCCACACCCCCGTCTCCGCCTGCGCATCCGGCACCGAGGCCGTCCACATGGGCCTGGACCTGATCCGCTCCGGCAAGGCCGACGTCGTCGTCTGTGGCGGCGCCGAGGCCGCGATCCACCCGATGCCGATCGCGGCGTTCGCCTCCATGCAGGCCCTCTCGCGCCGCAACGACGATCCCGAGCACGCCTCGCGCCCCTACGACCGCGACCGTGACGGGTTCGTCATGGGCGAAGGCGCCGGTGCCCTCGTGCTCGAAGCCGAGGAACACGCCCTGGCCCGCGGCGCCCGGATCTACGCCGAACTCGCCGGTACCTCGGTCACCGCCGACGCCTACCACATCACCGCCCCGGACCCCGAGGGCCTCGGCGCGACCCGCGCGCTGAAGGCTGCCATGTTCGACGGCCGCATCCAGCCCGAAGACGTGGTGCACGTCAACGCGCACGCCACCTCCACCCCGGTCGGCGACAAGCCCGAGTACACGGCGCTCAAGGCCGCCCTGGGCAAGCACGTGGACAGCGTGGCGGTCTCGGCCACCAAGTCGCAGATGGGGCACCTGCTAGGCGCCTCCGGTGCGGTGGAGGCCGTGCTGACCGTCATGGCCGTGTACGACCGCAAGGCGCCGGTGACCATCAACCTCGAGAACCAGGATCCGGAAATCCCGCTCGACGTCGTCACGACGGCCCGCGACCTGCCCGCCGGCAGCATTGCGGCGCTGAGCAACTCGTTCGGCTTCGGCGGACACAACGCCGTGATCGCGGTACGCAGCGTGTAGTTGCTGCACGGCCCCGGCTGAATGACGGCTGGCCCGAATGACAGATGGCGGCAATGTTCCTCGTGGACATTGCCGCCATCTGTGTTTGGCGCCTAGCTATGGAAGTGCTGCGGTGGTGCGCCTGGTGTTGTGCTGGGCGGGCCCTAACCGACCTGGTGGAGCCAGCGCACGGGGGCGCCTTCGGCGGCGTGGCGGAACGGCTCGAGTTCCTCGTCCCAGGCCTCACCCAGGGCGAGCGAGAGCTCGTGGTAGACGGCCGAAGGGTCGCCGGCACCGGATTCGTAGGCGTACCGGATGCGGTCCTCGGAGACCATGATGTTGCCGTGGACGTCGGTGGTGGCGTGGAAGATCCCCAGTTCCGGGGTGTGTGACCAGCGTCCGCCGTCGACGCCCTGGCTCGGCTCTTCGGTCACTTCATAGCGCAGGTGGGCCCAGCCGCGAAGAGCGGACGCCAATTGAGCCCCCGTGCCCGGCGTACCGGTCCACGACAGCTCGGCCCGGAACATTCCGGGCGCGGCAGGCTGCGGGGTCCACTCCAGATCCGTCCGCTTGTCCACGACAGACCCTATGGCCCACTCGACGTGGGGGCACAAGGCAGTCGGGGCCGAGTGAACGAACAACACACCGCGGGTCAGTGCAACAGACATTCCATCCTCCATAGCTGTAGGTACGTCTTCCCCAACGACCTCTGCCTGGATGTCTGTCTGTTGCGCGGATCCGAAATTGTGCCAGCGGTCCCTGCCAGACTACTAATATACAACCGGGTTCGAAGCTGGGACGTGGTGCATTCCAGCTTCAAGTTCAACTTGAAACTTCCCGGGCGTGAGTTTTATTCTGCCCTACCCCTCCTAATTACGCCAGTGCGATTCGGCGCGTCCTTTTCGGCGCGCCGAATTCGTCTCCGGAGACCGCGAGGGGAGCGCCCGGCGGGGCGGATCACGGGCTGACGGGGCGGCCGACGGGGCTGACGGCGAAGGGCTGCGGGGCGGATGACGGGACCCGTGAGGAGGCTGGCGCCGTGGCTGCTGTCGCTCCACGCGGCGGCCCCTGTACCGGAGGGCACGGACGTCGCGCTGGAAGCCGGGGATCAGGCCCGGGGGTGCGCCTGCTGGTAGCTTTGCCGGAGCCTCTCCACGGACACGTGGGTGTAGATCTGCGTGGTGGCAAGGCTGCTGTGGCCGAGGATTTCCTGCACGGCCCGCAGGTCCGCCCCGCCGTCGAGCAGGTGCGTCGCAGCGGAGTGCCGCAGCGCGTGCGGGCCGGTGGCTGCGGTGTCCCCCAGCCTCTCCAGCATGTCCTTGACCACGCTGCGGACCTGGCGCTGATCCACCCGGCCGCCGCGCGCGCCCAGGAAGAGCGCCGGGCCGCTGGACCCGGTGGCGAGGGCCGGCCGGCCCCGACGGAGCCAGTCGTCGACGGCGAGCGCCGCCGGAAGCCCGTAGGGCACCGTGCGTTCCTTGTTGCCTTTGCCGAGTACCCGCAGGGTCCTGCGGTCCGGGTCGAGGTCATCCACATCCATCCCGGCCAGCTCCCCGACCCGGACGCCCGTGGCGTAGAGCAGTTCGAGCATGGCGCGGTTGCGCAGGGCCAGCGGTTCCCCCTCCGCGGAGGCGGCTTCGGCATCGTCCACGAGCCGCTGGACCTGTTGCTGGTGCAGGACGCCGGGCAGGGACTTCTCCCGTTTCGGGGCCTTGAGCCGCAGCGCGGGATCGGCGTCGATCAGCTCCTCGCGGACGGCCCATGCGGTGAACGCCCGGGCGGTGGCGGCGCGGCGAGCCAGCGTGGCGCGGGATTTGCCGGACTCACTCTGGGCACCAAGCCAGCGCCGCAGGGCTCCGAGTTCCAGCCCGGCCAGGTCCTGGATCCCTTCAGTCGCGGCATGGGTCAGCAGGCTTTCGACGTCGGAGAGATACGCCCGCACCGTATGGGCCGACCTCCCCCGCTCAGCTTCCAGGTAGCGGCCGAAGCGTGCGGCGGCGCCGTCGAGTGCGGCGGGGAGATCCTGTGTAGACACCTTCCTACTGTGGCAGTATTCCGGGGGCATTCTCAGGAGCCGGGCGGCGAGCCGCGGCATACCGGCCGCTGCATGCGGGCGTCGGCGGCCATGTCAGGTCGCTTTCCCGGAGCGTTTCCAGCCGCCGTGCCGGGATTCGGCCAGCCCCAGCAGCCCGAGCCGGCCAAGTCCGGCACGGACCGATTCCACGCTCAAGCCACCCACCACGGCCAGCTTCTCGACCGAGCTCGTGGTCCGCAGCGGCAACGCATCGAGCAGGATCAGGTCCTCGAGGGTGAGGCCGTCATGGACTTCTGTCCGGCCGGCCTTGTCCGGGGGCAGGGCCTCACCACTCGGGGAGGCGAGCTCGGCGATTTCCCCCGCGTCCGTGACGCACACGGCCCCGCCTTCCCGAAGCAGCCGGTGGCAGCCGGCGGAGTTGGCGCTGTGGATGGATCCGGGCACGGCGCCCACGGCTCTGCCCAGGCTTTCGGCGTGGTGGGCCGTGTTGAGGGCGCCGGAGCGCCACCTGGCCTCGACCACTACCGTGACGGAGGCCAAGGCCGCAATGAGCCGGTTCCGCTGGAGGAACCGGTAGCGGGTGGGTGCGGATCCGGGCGGGACTTCGGCCAGGACTGCGCCATGGTCCGCCACGGCCCGGAGCAGGTCCTCGTTCCCGGCGGGATAGAAGCGGTCAACTCCCCCGGCCATGACCGCGATGGTGGGCAGGGCGCCCGTGCCTCCGGCCAGCGCGGCCCTGTGGGCGTGGGCATCAATCCCATAGGCGCCGCCGGAGACGACGGTGAAGCCGCGCTGGGCCAGGGAGTACGCGAGGTCACCCGTCACCGAGGCGCCGTAGCTGGTGCTGTCCCGGGAGCCCACCAGGGCGATGGCTTTGGCCGCGGGCGGCAGCTCCTGCTCGACGCCGCGCCACCACAGGCACACGGGCTCCTGGAGTCCGAGGTCGGCCAGCTGCCGGGGCCACAGCTCATCTGAGGGGATGATGATCCGTCCGCCGAGCCGGCGCATGGTGGCCAGGTCCCGTTCCGGCGCGAGGTCGGGGATGCGCGGCGCCCAGCGCTGCAGCGCCCCGGCCAACCCTGACCAGCTGATGCCGGAGCCGCTCTCTGCCAGGATCGCGGTGATCTCCCGTTCCAGCTCCGGACCGGCGGCGAGCCGGCCGCACGCGATCCTCAGGGCGTCCTGCGCTCCTGCGGCCTGCACCAGGGCCAGGGCCGCCGCGTCCTGAGGCTCGAAGAGGCGGGACAGTGCGGCCCGGGCGGTTCGTTCGTCGTCGCTCATGGTGCTTCCTTTCGCGTGGCGTTTGGGGGGTGCGGGGTCGTGCCCGGGCTCAGGGAGCCGCCGTCGCGGCCTGGCGGAGGCCCAGCGCCTGGCCGACGTCGTCCGTGTCCGGGACGTCGTGCCGGGACAGGTCCGCCAGCGTCCACGCGAGGCGCAGCACGCGGTCGTAGCCGCGAGCTGTCAGGACGCCGCGTTCCAGGGCGTAGTCCAGGACACGCGTGGTGGATGCACTAAGCCGCAGGGTTCCGCGGAGTAGCCGTCCCGGCACCTGCGCGTTCGTTTCCAGTCCGAAGGGCAGCAGCCGCTCCAGCTGACGGGCCCGGGCCGCGCGGACGCGCTCTGCGATGCTCGCAGTGCCTTCCTCGGCCGCGGGCTGGCCGAAGCCGGCGAGCGAGACGCGCTCCACTTCGAGCTGGATGTCGACCCTGTCCAGCAACGGGCCGGAGAGCCGGGCCTGGTAGCGGCGGCGCATGGTGGGTGTGCAGACGCAGTCCACTCCCTTCCCGGTGGCCTTGCCGCAGGGACAGGGGTTGGCCGCGAGGACCAGCTGGAACCGGGCGGGATAGGCCGCGGCCCCGGCCGAGCGGTGGATGACCAGCTCGCCGCTTTCCAGCGGCTGCCGCAGGGCGTCCAGGACGCCGCGGTCGTACTCGGGGGCCTCGTCGAGGAAGAGCACTCCGCGGTGCGCGCGGGACGCTGCCCCGGGGCGCGGCAGCCCTGACCCGCCGCCGATGATGGCCACCGCCGTCGCGGTGTGGTGTGGGTTCTCGTAGGGCGGCCGGCGCAGCAGCTGCACGGAGCCCGAGGGCAGCGAGCACAAGGAGTGGATGGCGGTCACCTCCATGGCCTCGGTGTCGCCCAGGTCCGGCAGGAGGCCGGGCAACCGCTCGGCCAGCATGGTCTTCCCGGCACCGGGCGGCCCCGTCAGCAGAAGGTGGTGGGCACCCGCGGCGGCCACTTCCAGGGCACGGCGCGCCGCGGCCTGCCCGGAGACATCGCACATGTCCGGCGCCAGTGCGGGACCGGTGCCGGGATCGGGGCTGTCGGCGTCCTCGGGCTCGGGCTCGAAGTCCAGGGCGAGGTCCTGCGGATCCGCGCCGCAGTCGAACGCGAGTCTGGCCAGCGTGGCGTAGCCGCGGACCCGTGCGCCCGGGACGAGTTCGGCCTCGGCCACGTTGGCCCTGGCCACCACGACCTCCGGGTAGCCGGCCCGCACCGCGGCCATCACCGCCGGAAGGATGCCCCGCACGGGCCGCAGACGGCCGTCCAGGCCGAGCTCGGCGATGAAGACGGTGCGGCCGGTGGACCGGATGTCATTCGCCGCCAGCAGGACGGCCATGGCAATGGCGAGGTCGAAGCCCGAGCCGCGCTTGGGCAGGGACGCCGGGATCAGGTTGGCCGTAATTTTCCGGCGGCTCAGCGGGATTCCCGAGTTCTGGGCGGCGGAGCGGATCCGTTCCTTGGCCTCGTTGAGCGAGGCGTCCGGCAGTCCCAGGATCACGAACGCCGGCAGGGTCTGGCCGATGTCGGCCTCGACCTCCACGATGTAGCCGTTGAGGCCCACCAGGGCGACCGAATAGCTCCGGCCCAGCCCCACCTACCCCACCCCCTCGAGGTGCTCGACGGCGGGCTCGCCGGTGCCGTCGTCGATCACGGCGATCACGTCCACGCGGCAGGGCGGCGCGCCCAGCCCCTGGACACGGCACCACGCAGACGCCAGGCGGCGGAGCCGGGCCAGCTTGTCCGCGCCGACTGCCTCGAAGGGATGGCCGTACGCGAGGGATTTACGGGTTTTCACCTCGGCGATGACCAGGGCGTCGCCGTCGAGCGCGACAATGTCGATCTCGCCCTCAGGGCAGCGCCAGTTCCGCTCCAGCACTCGCATACCAAGCGATTCAAGGTACCCGGCGGCGAGGTCCTCCCCGCGCCGGCCCAGCACATCCTTAGCTCTCATGCCTCCAGCGTGCAGCGCCGCCGGGAACGGCCATAGAGCACACTTGGGCTATGTGGAAACCCTCATGGAAAGTCCCTACGCGGGCCCTGTGGAGGAAGAGTCGCGCAAATACAGCGGCAGCCGGCTGCCGCGAAAGTTCCCGCGGGGATCAGTTGCCGAGGTCCTCGACCTTGGGCAGGGCCAGTTCCTCACTGCGGGGCAGTTCCTCGACGTTGACGTCCTTGAACGTGATGACGCGGACGCTCTTGACGAACCGGGCGGAGCGGTAAACGTCCCACACCCAGGCGTCCTGCAGTGTGAGGTCGAAGTAGACCTCGCCGTCGGCGCTGCGGGCCTGCAGGTCTACGTGGTTGGCAAGGTAGAAACGCCGCTCGGTCTCGACCACATAGCTGAACAGCCCGACGACGTCGCGGTATTCGCGGTAGAGCTGTAGCTCCATGTCGGTTTCATAGTTTTCAAGGTCCTCGGCACTCATGGTTCCATCTTGCACCATCCGGCGCCGGCCGCGCGCCACAAGTCCGGTCCGCGCCGGCCATCGCGATGGGGACGGGAGTGCGGCCGCGCCACGCTAGAGCAGCTGCCAGCTGACCCTGTGGTACGGCGTGGGACCGGCGGCACGGAGCGCTTCTTTGTGCGCGGCGGTACCGTAGCCCTTGTTCTCGTCCCAGCCGTAGCCCGGGTATTCGATGTGCAGCTCGCTCATCATCCGGTCCCGTTCCACCTTGGCAAGGATGCTGGCCGCGGCGACGCTGAGGCACTGCATGTCGGCTTTCACGAGCGTGTGCACCGGGGCGTCGCAGCCGGGGTCGGCGGGAGCCTCGTCAAACAGTGAGGGCTGGAGATCGGGCGAGAGCCAGTTGTGGCTGCCGTCGAGCAGGACGACCTCGGGCCGGACGCCGGCGGCGAGGACGGCGCACCAGGCGCGGTTGCCGGCCAGCCGCAGGGCGCCGATGATACCGAGCTCGTCGATCTCGTTCGCGGACGCGTGCCCGACGGCGGACGCGACGCTCCAGTCCCGGACCACCGGCACCAGCCGCTCACGGTCGGCGACCTTGAGCAGCTTGCTGTCCCGGACATCGGCCAGGAGCTTCTGCCGTTGCAGGTCGACGACGGCGATCCCCACACTGACGGGGCCGGCGAGGGCACCGCGGCCGACCTCATCGATGCCCGCGAGCAGCCGCGCGCCGGAGCGGCGGAAGCGGCGTTCGTAGTCGAGGGTGGGGGCGTCGGACATGGCGGGCGGCTTACTTTCCGGCCGGGGCGGGCACACTGCGGAACACGCCCGGATAGTTGTCCAGTGCCGAGATCCTGTTCAGCGGCCAGGCGATGACGGCGGCCTGGCCTTCGATGTCCGACTCGTTGACGAATCCGCCGTTGGTGTCCATGTGGGCGCGTGAGTCCGCGGAGTGGTTGCGATTGTCGCCCATGACCCAGACCTTGCCGGCCGGCACGACGACGTCGAAGTCACGGACCTGGGGAATCTCGGCGGGATTGATGTACTTCTCGTCCAGCGGCGCGCCGTTGATGGTGAGCTGTCCGCCGGCGTCGCAGCAGACCACGTGGTCGCCGGGGAGCCCGATGACGCGCTTGACCAGGTGCTGTTCGGAGTTGTCCGGGAGCAGGCCGACGAACGTCAGCCCGTCCTGCACCCAGGTGAAGGGGCCTTTCGTCTTCTGGGCTGCGGGGGCGAGCCAGCCCTGGCTGTCCCGGAACACCACGACGTCGCCGCGCTGGAGGGCGATGGGCTGCGGCACGAGGAGGTTGACGAAGATGCGGTCGTTCACGTCGAGGGTGTTGACCATGGATTCGGAGGGAATGTAGAAAGCCCGGAACAGGAAGGTCTTGATCAGGAAGGACAGCACGACCGCCACGACGACCACGGTGGCCACCTCCTTCAGCCACAGGAAGAGCGGGCTGCGCCCTTCACGGGCCTTGGCCCGCTTGGCCCGCCGGGAGGACTTCCCGGCGTGGGCAGGTCCGGCAGGCCGCTCCTCGTGGGCAGCCACGGCAGCCCCGCCAGCGACGGCACTGTCAGAACCAGGCCGGTCAGAACCAGGCCGGTCGGAATCAGGCCGGTCCGCGCGCGGCGCTCCGCCGCTGGTGTCCTGCTCGTCGGGGATCGCCGAGGAGGTCACCCGGGGTAGGTCCTGGCCCTGCGGATCAGGAGTGCGCGGTTCGGTCTCGGGCATCTACTGTCCGTTCGTCGTCGTCGTTGTCGCAGCCGGTTGGGGCCGCGCTACTGCTGCAAATCTATCAAGCGGCCAGATGATCTGTACCGGCCGGCCGATGACGCGTTCCAACGGCACCATGCCGCCGCCGGGGGCGCCGAGGAGGCTCCGGGAATCGGCCGAGAGGGAGCGGTGGTCCCCCATGAGCCACAGCCGCCCGGCCGGCACCTCAACACTGAACTTCATTTCACTCGGGGTGTCCCCCGGGTACACATAGGGTTCCGCAACTTGCTGGCCGTTGACTGTGAGCCGGCCGCTGGCGTCGCAGCACACCACGCGGTCTCCGGGCAGGCCGATCACACGCTTGACGTACGTGGTGTCGCTGCCGGCGAGGCCCAGCCAGCGTCCGGCTTCGGCGAGGGCGTCCACCACGGGTCCGTTGCCGCTGTTCAGCGGGGCGAAGGAGCCTCGCCCGTCGAAGACCACGACGTCGCCCCGGTTCAGGGACTCAGGGCCGGTCCGCTCCACAAGGATCCGGTCCCCGGTGAGCAGGAGCGGTTCCATGGACGCGGACGGGATGTAGTAGACATCCACCCACAGCGAGCGGACCACGGCGCTGATGGCCACCGCGAGCACCAGGGCCAGCAACGCAAAACGCCAGCCCGGTTTCCTGGGCTGGCGTTTTGGCTGTTCCATGTTCCGTATCCCTTGGCGCTGTCGTGAACTAAAGTGCGCTGTTGCGGATAGCTCCGGCGGCACGCCGGGCACGGTCCGTGGAACCGCGGCGGAAGACTGCGTGGAAGTCCGGGAGGACTTACTTGGCGGTCTGGAAGTCGCGCTTTTCCTTGATCTTCGCGGCCTTACCACGCAGGTTACGCATGTAGTAAAGCTTGGCGCGGCGCACGTCACCCTTGGAGACGAGCTCGATCTTGTCGATGATCGGGGAGTGCACCGGGAAGGTACGCTCCACGCCGACGCCGAAGGAGACCTTGCGGACGGTGAAGGTTTCGCGGACGCCGTCGCCCTGGCGGCCCAGGACGAAGCCCTGGAAGACCTGGACGCGGGAGTTCTTGCCTTCGATGATGTTCACGTGAACCTTGATGGTGTCACCCGCGCGGAACTCGGGAACATCGGTGCGCAGCGAGGCTGCGTCTACGGAATCGAGGATATGCATTGATCCACTCCTGGTGAACGCCACAGGTCACTCACGTTGGGTTACGGCGGCCAAGCCAGGGGGCATTGCCGCCCGGAATTGTCCGCCGAAAGTTTGTCAATCCGGCCCTGTCAGGAATAGACGGGACCGGGGTGCCGGGCTGTTGGTAGCGCTCCCCCTGTGGCAGGTTCGCAACCCAGCAGGCACAAGGACTAATTTTGCCACATTTGGTGCGGGTTAGCCCAATCCCGACAGTTCAGGCGCCGGGGCGCGGCACGAGGCGCCCGTCGACGACGTCGTACCCCAGGTCGGCGAATGCGGTGCGGTCCGCGCGGGGCAGCGTACCGGCGTCGAACCCGGCCAGGAGATCCGGGCGCCGTTCGGCAGTGCGCCGGTACTGTTCGTGCCGCCGCCACTGGGCGATCTTGCCGTGGTTGCCGCTCAGCAGCACCGCCGGGACGTCACGGTCCCGCCAGCTGGAGGGCTTCGTGTAGACGGGGTATTCGAGCAGCCCGTCCGAGTGGGATTCTTCGACGAGCGATTCGGGGTTGCCGACGACGCCGGGCAGCAGCCGCCCGATGGCTTCAACCATGGCCAGGACGGCGACCTCGCCGCCGTTGAGGACGTAGTCCCCCAGGCTCATGGGACGCACCGTGAAGTGGTCGGCCGCCCATTCCAGGACGCGTTCGTCGATGCCCTCGTACCGGCCGCAGGCGAAGACCAGCTGGTCCTCCTCGGCGAGCTGATGCGCGGTGGCCTGCGTGAACCTCTCGCCCGCCGGCGAGGGGACGATCAGCACCGGCTTGCAGGCATCCCCGGAATCCCCTGCACCCGCAGCGTCCCCGGACCCCTCGGCCGCGACGGCGGTGAGGGCCTGCGCCCAAGGCTCGGGCTTCATGACCATCCCGGCGCCGCCGCCATAGGGCGTGTCGTCGACCGTGCGGTGCCGGTCGGTCGTGAAGTCCCGCAGGTCATGGACCCGCAGGTCCAGCAGGCCGTCCTGACGGGCCTTGCCGATCAGGGAAAGCTCCAGCGGGGCCAGATACTCCGGGAAGATGCTGACGACGTCGATTCTCATCTAGGCGTTGCTCCCGGCCTCGGTGCCGCGTTCTCCAGCCGACTGGCTCCCGGCGGCCGGCTCGTCAGCGGACTCGTCCGCGTTGACCTCGAAGAGTCCGGGCGGCGGGGTGACCACCAGGTACTTGTCCCCCACGTTGACCTCCGGCACGATCTGCTCGACAAACGGGACCAGGACTTCCTGACCCTCGGCCGTGGTGACCACCAGCAGGTCCTGGACGGGCATCGTGTGCAGTCCGGAGACCTTGCCCACCACGCTGCCGCCCACCCGGACGTCCAGGCCCACGAGCTCGTGCTCGTACCAGCCTTCATCGTCGTCGTCGGCGCCGATGTCCTCGGTTTCGATGAACAGCTTGGCCCCGCGCAGGGTCTCGGCCTGGTTGCGGGTCTCGATCTCGTCGAAGGCCAGCAGCAGGATGTCTTTGTTCCAGCGGGCGCTGAACACCGTCAGCGGCCCGGAGGACGCGGGTTCCACGATGAACTGCGTACCGGGGACAAAGCGGTCGCCGGGCGCATCGGTGAGCACCTGGACGGTCACTTCGCCGCGGATGCCGTGGGGTTTGCCGATTCGTGCGACCTGGAGCTGCATCTGTTCCTCTGTTCGGGGTGGGTCGGGGTTGGTTGGCGCGGAAAACAGTCCGGCCCCTCCACCATTATCTGGTGAAGGGGCCGGGCTAAAGACAAGTAATGCTGAACGCGTTAGCGGCGGCGGTCCGTGTCGACGACGTCGACCCTGACCGGCTCGCCGTCCGCCAGCGCCGCAACCACAGTGCGCAGTGCGCGTGCGGTCCGGCCCTGCCGGCCGATCACCCGTCCGAGGTCGTCCTGATGAACGCGCACCTCGAGGGTTTCCCCGCGGCGGTTGTTCTTCGCACTGACCTTGACGTCCTCGGGGCTGTCAACAATCCCGCGGACCAGGTGTTCGAGCGCTTCTGCCAGCAATTTACTCAGCCTCGGTGGTCTCTGCTTCGGCGGCGTCGGCGGGAGCCTCGGCAGCTTCGTCCTTCTTGGCCTTCTTGGTGATGGCTTCCGGGATGATCACGGAACCCTTTTCCGGCGTAACGAAGGCAGCCTTGGGAGCCTTCGTCTTCAAGGTTCCCTCCTGGCCCGGGAGACCCTTGAACTTCTGCCAATCACCGGTGATCTTGAGGATCGCGGCAACCTGCTCGGACGGCTGTGCGCCGACGCCGAGCCAGTACTGGGCACGGTCCGTGTCGACCTCGATGTACGAGGGCTCTTCGGTCGGGTGGTACTTGCCGATCTCTTCGATGGCACGGCCATCACGCTTGGAGCGTGCGTCCATGACGACGATGCGGTAGTACGGTGCGCGCATCTTACCGAAGCGCTTAAGGCGAATCTTTACGGCCACTTTTGTGGTCACTCCTGTTTCTGAAACGGGGTCGAGCCCGGCGTTCTGCACCCGTGGGGCGGGCCGTACTAGGGGGTTCTAAAGGACAAGATCCGGACGCGGAGAGAGGGGCCACGCAGATCGAGTACCTGTTCATTGTGCCAGATGACCGGCAGGATTTCGACTTGACACGGCCTGGCCGTCCGGTCAGGACGTCCAGACATAGAGTCCGGACTTGGTGGCGGGGTCGATTCCGGCGGCCAGTTCGGCGATCCGGCGCACATATGCCCGGGCCTGGTCCGCGCCGAAGGGCATGTCCTCCTCGGCGGCCCAGGTGGCCGCAACGTCCTCGAGGATGTCGCCCTCCCCCTCGGTTTCGTAGCTGAGCAGTTCCGCGAGCGTCCGGACCATGGCGGAGGGGACGCCGAGCAGGGAGTCGCTGGCCACGTCCACCATCGCCAGTTCGTAGTCCGCGCCCGGGGCGTGCACGGCCACTCCGGCGAGGTCGCCGAGCCGTTCGACCTCGAAGTCGCTGATGTCCGGGATGCGCACGGCGTCCGGGGCGGCCGCGCCGCCCGCTTCGAGCGCGCCGGCGCGTTTGAGGGCGGCGTCGTGGGTGGACACAAAGATTTCAGTAAATCCCATGCAGCTGGTCCTTAGATGTCTGGCGGCGCTTGGCCGCTGTTTTTGGCGTCGCTTCAGCCTAATCGCTTCAGCGCAGCCGCGCCCCGGCCGCTGGACATGCCCTCGGTGACCGTGCCCTCGTTGACCGTGCCGGACCGTGCGTCATCTGGCCTCGCCCGCGGACATGCCCTCCCCTGACCGCGGGCAATGGACATATGGCCGCTATGTCCATTCCCGGCCGCGACCGATGGACATGTCCAGCGGTCCTGTCAGTGAACAGCGTGCATGTCCGGCGGGGAGCTGTGAACGCTGGACATGTTCACCGAAAAGCACTCCCTTAGCGCACGGCGACGCGGATGCGGTTGCGCCATGGGTCCTCGAAGCGCAGTTCGGCGCCGGTGTGGTGCGAGTCGACGCCGGCCACCTTGAGGCGGTCAGCCAGGGAACCGACGTCGTCACCGGAGGGCACTTCGATGAGCACCTCGCCCAGGCCCAGGGTGTCGCGTCGGGGGCCGGCGCCGCGGCTGTTCCAGACGTTCATGGCCATGTGGTGGTGGTAGTCTCCGGCCGAGACGAACAGGGCCTGGCCATGCCAGCCCGCGGTCTTTTCGAAGCCCAGGGTGCCGACATAGAACTCATGCGCAGTGTGGACGTCGCCCACCTGCAGGTGCACGTGCCCGACGCCGGCGGCCGCCTCGCGCTGGCCGCTCAGGGACTCTTCGGTCAGGTGCTGCTGCAAGTAGCGCTGCGGCGGCAGGGCCAGGCTGTCCATGACGACGTTCTTGCCTTCCCAGGACCAGTCCTGCCGCGGCCGGTCCCAGTACAGCTCGATGCCGTTGCCTTCGGGGTCGTTGAAGTAGAAGGCCTCGCTGACGAGGTGGTCCGCGCTGCCGGTGAAGGACTGGGGCTCGTACTGGGCCGCGCTGGCAACGGTGGCCGCCAGGGAGTGTTGGTCCTCGAAGAGGAGGGCGGTGTGGAAGAGCCCGGCTTCGCCGCGGGAGGGCAGATTCAAGCCCGGGGCGGGCGCCAGGTGGACCAGGGGCTTCTGCCGGCGGCCAAGGTAGAGTCCGCCGTCCTGTTCGGCCACGATGTCCAGGCCGAGGGCGCGCTGGTAGTAGTCGGTCATGAGCTTCATGTCGCCAACCTTGAGCATCACGGTGCCCATGGTGAGTGCGGCAGGAAGGAGATCCTGGGTGCTGGCTTCTGCGGTCATTGAAACTCTCCGGGGGTCAGTGGCCACCGGGCTTTCGGTGACCTTGCATAGTATTAAATTACTTGAAGCTTCAATTTATTCCTAACGGGTTGGCCGGCCCCGCAGGACAATGTGCTGCAGTCCGGCCAGGGTCCCGAGGTCCTGCCGGGGGTCCTTCGCGCACACCAGTACGTCGGCGCTGGCCCCTTCGGTGATGCCGTCCGCGCCGAGCCAGGTCCGCGCGGACCAGCTGGCAGCGTCGAGGGCAGCCGCGGCGGGCAGCCCGGCGGCGTGCAGGGCCCGGATCTCGTCCACGATCCGGCCGTGCCTGATCACGCTGCCGGCATCGGTGCCGGCATAGATGGCCACCCCGGCCTCGTGGGCTTCCAGGATCCGCTCCGCCCGCCGCTCCCACAGCGAGCGCATGTGCGCGGCGTAGCGGGGGAACTTGGCCTCCGCCTGGGCGGCGATGTCCGGGAAGGTGGCGATGTTGATCAGGGTGGGGACGATCGGCACGCCCTGCTCCACGAAGCGCGGCAGGTGCCGCGGCAGCAGCCCGGTGCCGTGCTCGATGCAGTCGATCCCGGCGTCGAGCATGTCATCCAGGGTGTCCTCGGCGAAGCAGTGGGCGGTGACGCGGGCCCCTTCATCGTGCGCGGCCTGGACGGCGTCCTTGAGGCTTCCGGCGGGAAAACTGGCGGCGAGGTCGCCGGCGTCGCGGTCGATCCAGTCCCCCACGAGCTTGACCCAGCCGTCGCCGGCACGGGCCTGCTTCCGCACGGCCTCGACCAGGCCGTCCGGTTCCACCTCGACGGCGAAGCCGCGCAGGTAGCGCCGGGTGCGGGCGATGTGCCGGCCGGCGCGGATGATCCGCGGAAGGTCCGTGCGCTGCTGGAGCCAACGGGTGTCGTGGACGGCGCCGGCATCGCGGACCAGGAGCGTCCCGGCGTCGCGGTCCGTGAAGGCCTGGGTCTCCGCGGTGTCCTCGGCAACGTCTCCGCCCGGGCCGAGGCCGATGTGGCAGTGTGCGTCCACCAGCCCGGGAATGACCCACCCATCCAGCACGCGCTCCGGCGCGGCGGCGGGCCGGTGGAACGTGAGCCGGCCGTCGACGGACCAGAGGCCGTGGCGTACCGTGTCCGGCCCGGTGAGGACGGGGCCGCTGAATTCGATGATGCCGGTCATGGGATCAAGGGTAGTCCCCATGTCGCCGCGCCGGCCGCGTCACACTGGACAGCCGTCCGGCGGCGCGTGGTAGCTTCATCTACGACCACACGGGTGCCCCTGCAGGGGCTGAGATCGGGCTGACGCGGCCTGCGACCGTTGAACCTGTCCGGGTAATGCCGGCGAAGGAAGTGAGTATTTTCCGTGAATACGCAAATTGCACAGCACAGCCCTATCCAAAACCAGTCCGGCCAAAACCTGCCTGCCGACTCTGAGGCTGCCGCGACGCAGTCATTGAAGTCCCACTCGCTGGCCTTCACGACGGACCCGGAGCACGGCATCCGCGTCCCGGTGACCGAGATCGCGCTGGAACCCTCGCCGGGCGGCGTCGAGAACCCTCCATTCCGGGTCTACCGCACGGCCGGGCCGGGCAGCGATCCGGTGGTGGGGCTGGCCCCGTTCCGCAGCGGCTGGATCGTCGGGCGGGGTGACACGGAGCCGTACCGCGGCCGGGAACGCAACCTGCTCGACGACGGCAGGTCCGCGGTGCGCCGCGGTGCCGCCTCCGCGGAATGGCGGGGCGCCCCGCCAGAGCCCCGCCGCGCCGTCGAGGGCCGGACGGTCACCCAGATGCATTACGCGCGGCAGGGCATCGTGACACCGGAGATGCGGTTCGTTGCGCTGCGCGAGAACTGCGATGTGGAGCTGGTCCGCAGCGAGGTGGCAGCGGGCCGGGCCATTATTCCCAGCAACATCAACCACCCGGAGTCCGAGCCGATGATCATCGGCAAGGCGTTCCTGGTGAAAATCAACGCCAACATCGGCAATTCCGCGGTGACCAGCTCCATCGCCGAGGAGGTGGACAAACTTCAGTGGGCCACCCAGTGGGGTGCGGATACGGTGATGGACCTCTCCACCGGAGACGATATCCATACCACGCGCGAATGGATCATCCGCAACTCCCCCGTCCCGATCGGAACGGTCCCGATCTACCAGGCGCTGGAGAAGGTCAACGGCGAGGCCAACGCCCTGACCTGGGAGATCTTCCGGGACACCGTGATCGAACAGTGCGAGCAGGGTGTGGACTACATGACCATCCATGCCGGGGTGCTGCTGCGCTACGTCCCCCTGACGGCCAACCGGGTCACCGGGATCGTGTCCCGCGGCGGTTCCATCATGGCCGGCTGGTGCCTGGCGCACCATCAGGAGAACTTCCTCTACACCCACTTCGACGAGCTCTGCGAAATCTTCGCCAAGTACGACGTCGCGTTCTCCCTCGGCGACGGGTTGCGGCCCGGCGCGACGGCGGACGCCAACGACGCCGCGCAGTTCGCCGAACTCGACACGCTGGCCGAACTCACCCAGCGGGCCTGGGAGTTCGATGTGCAGGTCATGGTGGAGGGCCCGGGACACGTGCCGTTCCACCTCGTCCGGGAAAATGTGGAGCGCCAGCAGGAGCTCTGCAAGGGTGCCCCGTTCTACACGCTGGGACCCCTGGTTACGGACATCGCACCGGGCTATGACCACATCACCTCGGCGATCGGCGCCACGGAGATTGCCCGTTATGGCACCGCGATGCTCTGCTACGTGACGCCCAAGGAACACCTGGGGCTGCCGAACAAGGACGATGTGAAGACCGGAGTGATCACGTACAAGATCGCCGCCCACGCCGCCGACCTCGCCAAGGGCCACCCCGGAGCGCACGAACGCGACGATGCCCTGTCCAAGGCGCGGTTTGAGTTCCGCTGGCGGGACCAGTTCGCGCTGTCCCTGGATCCGGTGACCGCCGAGGCCTTCCACGATGAGACGCTCCCCGCGGAGCCGGCCAAGACGGCGCACTTCTGCTCGATGTGCGGGCCCAAGTTCTGCTCCATGCGGATCAGCCAGGACATCCGGGACGAATATGGTTCCGCCGATTCGCAGGCGGCACTGGCGCAGATGGCCGCCGGGATGCGGGAGAAGAGCAACGAATTCCTGGCAGCGGGCGGCAAGGTCTACCTGCCCAAGCCGACCGTGGGAGCACAGGCCTCGGCCTAGCCAGCGGTCCAGGACGCCTGCCCTGCTGGGCGGGCGCCCCGGACAGCCATGGGGATTGCCCCCTGATGAGGCACTAGCGGGATGCGACAGTAGGCGTTCCGACCGCGCGACGCGTCGCTCTCAGGACGTCGCCGTCGGTGCCGGCGTCCGTGCCGGATTCGGCGTCGGCTCCCGTGCCGGATTGGCGGCGATGTTCCTGTAGAGCTCGGAGTTGAGCGTCGTGTGGCCGTGGTCGTCGGTGACGTAGACCTCGAAGGTGAAGATGCTTGCGTCGTGGTCGAGCGCGAACTCGATCGTGGGGTTCGTTACGGAAATCGTCCCTTCCGAGATGATTCGGCCATACTTCTGCTCCGGGGGACTGAGGTCTGTGCCGCGCTGCGCGGGGTCGCGGATGAAGTATCGGACCGTGTACGGCGCGGACGGCAGTGACCGCAGGGTCGGGAAGAAGCTGAAGTCTCTTGTGCCGGGCTTGAACTGCTCCGCACGCCACTGGTAGGCGGTTACGGCGGGCGTGAGGGCGTCGTCGAGGTCGCG
Source organism: Arthrobacter sp. TE12232 (assembly GCF_054062615.1). Lineage (NCBI taxonomy): Bacteria > Bacillati > Actinomycetota > Actinomycetes > Micrococcales > Micrococcaceae > Arthrobacter > Arthrobacter sp. TE12232. The sequence goes on along the minus strand of NZ_JBSSFK010000001.1, from coordinate 4,198,687 downwards.
GATGCCGGTGCGGTTCGTTTGGGCGTCGAAGCTGCGGTCATGCCCGCCGAAGGCTTTGGCGACCGGTCCGAGCCCGAAGCCGAGGGCCAGGCCGAGCCCAATCGAGACCATCGGGATGAGGATTGCCGCCACGCGTGCCCGGCGCAGCAGACCCGTCCTCACCGACTGTCGGTGCATCGAGAGCGTGTGCGGCACAGCGCCTGTGATCACAGTTCTCGAGTACGGGCTGCCGGCCGCGCGAGCCCATGCCTCGATGTGCGCGGCACGCGGCGGCAAGGGGGCTTCCGCGCCCCCAACGTTGTTCCAGTAGGCCAGAAACGGCAGCGGCAAGTCCCGGAGCCGGCCATACGGGTCCCTAAAGGTGAAGGTTGGGACCATCCGGTACTGGACGCCCCCGCGGCCGGCGTACCGGTGGGGATAGGGGTGGAAGTCTTCAAGCTGCGTGCGATCGACCCTGGCCCGGGCGAGGAACGCCTTCGTCACGATCGCCGCGTCCGGCGTGAGCGTGACCCACTCGCCGGCGGACCACAGCAGGACGGCGCCGAAGACCGCGGAAATGATTGCCCCCGCCATGATGAGCGCCTCCGCCCAGGCCGCGATGATCGTGCTGTCGCGCTCGTTGACCAGGATCGAGCCGGCGACCGCCGCGACTGCGACCGCCAGCAGGCCCGTACCGAGGGCCGCGCCAGCCCAGCCCGGCATCCGCAGCGCACGAATGCGGGTCGGCAAATCATCCTCCCGGAAGTGATCCCCTGAACTTGGAACGAACATCGCTACCCCCATCCCGGCTCCCCCGTCGCCGAGTGTAGTGCCCCGACACCGTTGGCGACAATGAATGCGCAGGTCAGGGTGGGGATGAGGGCGTACCCGTTCACGGCTTGGTGTTGCTCAACCGGGCTTTGAGTCGTCTTGCCTCACCCGCGTTCCGAGGCACAGGTCAGGACGCTGCAGGCCACGCAGCCACGCCCGGAGGAGGGCCGATGCTTGCCAGGGATGTTTAGGGCAGACTGGTGGCGTGAGCGGAATCCGGTGGGTGCTACACGTCGATCTCGACCAGTTCATCGCGGCGGTCGAAGTGCTTCGGCGGCCGGAGCTTGCGGGCAAGCCGATCATTGTCGGCGGTCGGGGCGACCCCACGGAACGAGCTGTGGTATCGACCGCATCCTACGAAGCCAGGGCGTTCGGCGTGGGTTCCGGAATGCCCTTACGCATTGCGGCCCGGAAAGTGCCCGACGCTGTGATCCTGCCCGTCGATCAGGAGGCTTACCTCGCGGCGTCTGAAACGGTGATGGCTACCCTGCGCGCGCAGCCCGGCGCCACCGTGCAGGTGCTGGGTTGGGATGAAGCCTTTATAGGCACGGAGACAGAGAATCCGGAGGCCTACGCCCGGCAGGTGCAGGCCGCTGTCCTGGAGCAAACGCGGCTGCATTGCAGCGTGGGCATCGGCGACACGCTGGTCCGGGCAAAGGTCGCTACCGGGTTCGGCAAGCCGGCCGGCGTCTTCCGCCTCACTGCCGGGAACTGGCTCGATGTCATGGGCAGTCGGCCCACCAAGGACCTGTGGGGCGTCGGAACCAAAGTGTCGGGCCGCCTGGCCAAACTCGGCATCAACACAGTGGCCGAGCTCGCCGCGTCCGACCCCCAGGTCCTGGTCCCGGAGTTCGGCCCCAGGATGGGTCCTTGGTACGCGGAGCTCGGACGCGGGGAGGGCACCAGCGTTGTGGACGACACCCCGTGGGTTGCCCGCGGGCATAGCCGGGAGACCACCTTCCAGCGCGACCTGACCGAGCCCGCCCAGGTGGACGACGCCGTGAGGGAGCTGACGGCGCGTGTCCTTGAGGATGTTGTGGCCGAAGGACGGCCCGTGATTGGGCTGACCCTCAAGGTTCGGTACGCGCCGTTCCTCACCACGACCCACGCGAGGAAGATTCCCGAGACATTCGACCGGAACGAAATCCTCGCGCGGGCCTTGGACCTCGCAGCCGGAATCGAAGCCGGCCGTCCGATCCGGCTCCTCGGCCTGCGGGCCGAAATGGCAATGCCCGACGATGCCCGAAAGGGACATACGCCAACACGCGGCGGTTGGTGACGGCGTCGCTGCAGGCAATTCGCGAAAGGCGGCTCCCATGAACACAACACCTTCTTCGAGTCTGCAACTCACCTCGGCGACGGCCTCCGACCGGCCGAGGTCGGACCAGGATCTGCCGCAGGTCGACGCCATACGGCGGGTGCGTGCCGCGGGTGAGCGAGCATTGGTCCTCGGCGGTGGCGGATCGGCAGTCAATGCGTGGTTGATCGGTATCATCGCCGGCCTGTCTGAAGCCGGTCTGAATGTGACCGAGGCTGATCTGATCATCGGGACGTCGGCCGGATCAACGGCCGCGGCCCAAATAACTGGCGCGGCGCCGACCCAACTGCTTGCCCAAATCCTTGCTTCTGCGCCCCAACAACGGACTGGTCCGGTCGGATCCGACGGCGGACGCGTTCCAGTTGGGCCGGCCGACCATCTGGAGAGAACGAGCCGAATCATCGGGGCCGCTGAGGATGCGGCCGATATACGCCGCAGAATGGGCGCGGCGGCGCTCGACATGGATGCGGCGTCGGATGGCTCCGGGCAAACGCGGTGGCGCGCTACCGTTGCCGCGCGGCTCCCCGGTCAGCTCTGGCCGCAACGAACGGTGCTCATCACGGCGGTCGATGCACATACCGGTGAACCGGTCTTATTCGACCGCGACAGCGGAGTCGACCTGGCGGACGCCGTCGCCGCCAGCTGCGCCAGTGGCTTCGCCTACACCATCGGCGACAACCGATACATCGACGGCGGCTACCGACGCAACGAGAATGCCGATCTGGCGGCCGGATACGGGCGGGTGCTGGTGCTGTCACCACTTGGCGGCAGAACACGGACACCGTTGGACTGGGCGCCCACGAAATCAATCGGCTCGGTGGGCATGACGTCATCTGCTCATGCCTCGGATGCCTGCCCCGACGACGTTCACGCGCCTGGACGGCCCCGGATGTGACGCCATCGGGCAACGACTCAGTGACCTCCAGGCGGCCCGTTCCCGCGAATCATTGTGGGCCGGCGCCGGGCAAGCTACTATTTCACCCGTGCTGAGGCAGGTTGCGGATGGTGTGCTGGTCCACGAGAGCGAGTTCTGCCAGAGCAACGCCGTGGTCGTGCAGGGGCGGGCTGGCGTGTTGCTCATCGACGCCGGTGTGCACGACGCCGAGATGGCCTGCCTCGCGAAGGATCTGTCCGATTCGGGTCAGGCCGTTGCGGTGGGATTCTCGACGCATCCGCATTGGGATCACTTGCTCTGGCACTCCGGTCTTGGAGCTCCTGTCCGTTGGGGCACCGCGCTCTGCGCGGATACGGCCCGCGAGCGGCTGTCGCACGGCATCGATTCACGTCGGCTCGGCATCCCCGCTCAGGTGCCGATGGACCTGCTCGGCCTCATCACCGGCCTGCCAGTCGGGGCTGTGCAGATTCCCTGGGATGGCCCTCCTGTGCGGATCCTCGAGCATCAGGCGCACGCCCCTGGCCATGCGGCGCTGTTGATTGAGGAACGAGGGGTTCTTGTCGCCGGGGACATGCTTTCCGATGTCCTGATTCCAATGCTCGACCTGAGCGACACCGCTGACCCGATCGAGGATTACCTCGCCGCGCTGCATCTGCTGGCGAGCGTGGCCGGTGACGTCGATGTCGTCATCCCCGGGCACGGGTCCGTCGGAGGAACCGACCAGGTCCACGCACGGATCGATCAGGATTTGGCATATGTGCACGCCTTGCGTGACGCACGTGATCCGAGCGACCCGCGCGTCGGCCCCTCGGCTCAAGAGGGCTGGGACTGGGTGAGCGACGTTCACGCACGGCAACTCGAGCGTCTCGCCGAAAGAAGCGCCCGCGGCGGGATCCCCGGCTAGCGGTTGCTCAAACCAGTATCGCGGCCAGCATGGCCGGCCTTTTGGGGGAGGTCTCATGAGGATGAAGCGTCCGCTGGGCACGGCACTGGGGGTCATGGGAGTTGCGGCCCTTCTCGTCAAACTTGTCCTCAAGTTCCACGAAGCCATCAGCTATCCGGACGGTCTCAAGGTCTTTGGGGTGGCCCTGCTCATCATGGCGGTTGCCATACCGCCCTGGTTGGCGTGGCTGTTCCACAGTGCGAGAACATTCAAGACGCGGCTGCAGAAAGACCATCCTGGAGCCCTTGTTGTCGACACCTTTTGGACCGGGCAAGAACTCGGGAGATTCCTCAAGAAAGGGCCGTTGATATCAAAGACGAAAGGGAGGGGATTCATCTTGGACCTGGTCGCAGACGCCCGCGGTCTCCAGCTGGTCAGACAACGACGGCGACCAGTCTATTTCGGAATCGTGCCTTGGGAGCGGGTTGTCTCAGTGAGAATGGATACCCTGCGGAGGCCACTTAGTCGCCGTGCCCTGTTGGTCATTGAGATTGAATCGCGGGACACCCAGTATGTCGCAATCATCCGTTTGGTGCCTTCCGGAAGGCAGAACAGGGAAACTGGAATGACGCTTGCCGACCTGATCCTAGCGAGGCGGCCTCGCATTCCCTTCCTGGAGGATCGTGCATAGCCTGGGCTGCCCGTCCGAGGCGAAACGACAACCCGCTTGGGGGACACTAGTTCTCAGGAAGCCCGGGCATGCTGGAGCCGGCTGACCTCGCCGATGAACGAGCGGATGACCCGGTCCCCTTCGGTGGAATCCTGGGGCCGGTGTCCCCCCGGGGCGGTGCGGTGCAGGGCGCCGGTCTCGCGCAAGTAGCCCGCGATTTCCTCGTAGAGGGGTTCCCAGCCGCCGGTCAGGACCAGCGTCGGCACGCCGGGCACGATCTGCAGCGGCGCGTCCCACGGCGGAGCCTGCAGGCGGAGCCGGCGCGCGGCCCGGAGGGCCTCCGGCGTCGTGGCCCCCGGGGCGTCGGCGGCGAAGACGCGGCGGATAAATTCGCGCTGGAAGTCGTCGTCGCTGAGGTTGTGCCGGACGTCGAAAAGCGGCTGCATGAGCGCCCGGTGCGCGGCGGTGGCCGGGAGCTCCGCAGTCAAGGACAAGCAGGCCGGTTCCACCAGGGTCAGGGACTGGACGAGGTCGGGGCGCTCGACGGCGGCCATCATGGCGGCGATGGCGCCCTGCGAGTGGGCCACCACGTGGCCGCCGGCCTCGCCGCGGCCGTCGTCCGCCAGTGATGCGAGCACGATGGCGGCGTCGGCGGCGAAGTCGGATTCAAGCGGTTCCGCAACGGGGTCAAACCCGTGCCGGCGCAGGAACAGGGCGTCGTAGTCCAGCGCCATCCCGTGTTGCTTTGGCCACGCGGCGGCCCCAAAGCTGCCAGCCCCGTGGACGAAGACTACGCGCTGCTTGAACATGGTCTAACCCTATGGCACTTCAGTGCTGATGCCGCCGGCGACACAGCCCCGGCGGCATCAGCGTGCGGTGGCTATTTGCTGCCGCCGAGGAACTTGTCGAAGCCCTTGGGCAGGTTCAGCTGGGACGGATCGAAGTCGCCGCCCTGCTGCCCGAACGATGCTCCGGTGGGCAGGGCCTTGGCGCCGGCCGCACGCCGGGCCTCGGCGTCGCGCAGTTCCTGCGCGGCCTTGGCCGGGTTGCCGGAGCGGGCCTTCTTCTTGGGCGCGGACTTGGCACCCTTGCGGGCGCCTCCCCCGCCGCCCATGCCGGGCATCCCCGGCATTCCGGGCATGCCGCCGCCGGCGGCCATCTTCTTCATCATCTTCTGGGCCTGGGCGAAGCGCTCCAGCAGGCCGTTGACCTCGGAGACGTGCACACCGGAGCCGCGGGCGATGCGGGCCCGGCGGGAGCCGTTGATGATCTTGGGTGCCACGCGCTCGTGCGGGGTCATCGAGCGGACAATGGCCTCGACCCGGTCGATCTCGCGCTCGTCGAACTGCTCCAGCTGCTGCCGGATGTTCTGTGCACCCGGCATCATCATGAGCATCTTTTTCATGGAGCCCATGTTGCGGATCTGCTGCATCTGGGCGAGGAAGTCGTCCAGCGTGAAGTCTTCCTGGTCGGCGAACTTCTTCGCCATCCGGGCGGCCTCGTCCTTGTCCCAGGATTTCTCGGCCTGCTCGATCAGGGTGAGGACGTCACCCATGTCGAGGATGCGCGAGGCCATGCGGTCCGGGTGGAAGAGTTCGAAGTCATCCAGGCCTTCGCCGGTGGACGCGAACATGACCGGCTTGCCGGTGACCGACGCGACGGAGAGCGCGGCACCGCCGCGGGCGTCGCCGTCGAGCTTGGACAGCACGATGCCGGTGAAGTTGACGCCCTCGTCGAAGGCCATTGCCGTGTTGACGGCGTCCTGGCCGATCATGGAGTCGATGACGAACAGGACTTCGTTGGGGACGATGGCGCGGCGGATCTGCCGCGCCTGTTCCATCATGTCGGCGTCGACGCCGAGACGGCCGGCGGTGTCCACGATCACGACGTCGTGGAGGGTGCGCTTGGCTTCCTCGACGCCGGCGCGGGCGACGGCGACCGGGTCACCGGCGGGGTGGTCAAGTTCGGTGGACGTGGCGCCCGGGTGCGGGGCGAAGACGGGCACCCCGGCACGCTGGCCGACCACCTGCAGCTGGGTGACGGCGTTGGGGCGCTGAAGGTCGCAGGCAACGAGCATCGGGCTATGGCCCTGGGCTTTGAGCCACTTGGACAGCTTGCCGGCCAGGGTGGTCTTACCGGCGCCCTGGAGACCGGCCAGCATGATGATGGTGGGCCCGGTCTTGGCCAGGCGGATCCGGCGGGTCTCGCCGCCGAGGATCTCCACGAGTTCCTCGTTGACGATCTTCACGATCTGCTGGCTCGGGTTCAGCGCGCCGGATACCTCGGCGCCGAGGGCACGCTCACGCACGCGGCCGGTGAACTCGCGGACCACGGGCACGGCGACGTCGGCGTCCAGGAGGGCACGCCGGATCTCCCGGACGGTGGCGTCAACGTCCGCCTCGGTCAGGCGGCCCTTGCCACGCAGATTCTTGAAGGTTGCTGTCAACCGGTCAGAGAGTGAATTGAACACGCGCCGTGCACTTCTTTCAGTGGATCTACAGGTGGCGGCCGGTCCGGCACGCCAGCGTCGTGACTGGTGTTCGCCTGAACGAACCGCCTCGACAACGGGACTCGACTATCTAGGGTACCAAGATGAGCCTTCAGGATGGCATGCTGGCTTAGGTGACCAGCCAATTAACTGTAAAGACCCTCCTCATCCTGGGCGCCTCGGGCGATCTCACCGGCAGGCTCCTGCTCCCCGGACTCGCCCGCCTGGTGGCCCGGGGCCGCGCCGACGGCCTCACGTTAGTCGGTGCCGGATCCGACCCGTGGACGGCCGAGCAGTGGCTGGAGCGGATCGAGGAATCTTTCGCGGACGAGAACTCTCAGGCCGATACCGAGGGCAAGCATGAGCTGAAGCGGATCCGCCAAGAGAGCACGTACCACCAGCTCGACGTCACGGCCGGCGGGCAGCTCGCCGGGCTGCTGAAGGAGCTGGAGGGCCCCGTGGCCGTCTACTTCGCCCTGCCGCCGCACGTCAGCCAGCTCGCGTGCGAGGCGCTGGCCCCGGAAGACGTGCCCGCCGGGACCCGGCTGGTGATGGAGAAGCCGTTCGGCTCGGATGAGCAGTCCGCCCGGCACCTGAACAAGACGCTGGTCGCGCTGGTCCCGGAGGACCACATCCACCGGGTGGACCATTTCCTGGGCAAGGCAACCGTCCTGAACATCCTGGGCCTGCGCTTCGCGAACACGTTCCTGGAGCCGGTGTGGAACCGTCGGTACATCGAAAAGGTCGAGATCGTTTTCGACGAAGACCTCGCCCTGGAGGGCCGGGCCCGCTACTACGACGGCGCCGGCGCCCTGCGGGACATGATCCAAAGCCATCTGCTGGAGATCATGGCGCTCATGGCGATCGAGCCGCCGGCGTCCGTGGACGAACGCGACCTGCGCGATGCCATTGCCACGGTGCTGCGCGCCAGCAGCATCAAGGCCCCGTACCGCCAAAGTACCCGCCGGGCACGCTACACGGCCGGTTCCATCGACGGCCGGAAGGTCCCGGACTACGCCAAGGAAACCGGGGTGGACCCGGCCAGGGACACCGAAACCCTCGCCGAGGTGCAGCTCGGGATCGACAACTGGCGCTGGCAGGGCGTGCCGTTCATCCTGCGTTCGGGCAAAGCGCTGGGCACCAAGCGCAAAGAAGCCGTGGTGACGTTCCGGCCGGTGCCGCATCTGCCGAAGGGTTTCAGCGGCGTGGACGCCCCCAACCAGCTGCGGATCGGTTTTGGCCCGGACACGCTGAAGTTCGACGTCGATGTGAACGGCCCCGGCGATGTCCTGAGCCTGGACCGGGCCACCCTGCAGGCCGAGCTGAGCGCTTCCGAGCTCCTGCCGTACGGTGAAGTGCTGGAGGGCGTCCTCACCGGCGATCCGCTGCTCTCAGTGCGGGCGGACACCGCCGAGGACTGCTGGCGCATCCTGGACCCGGTACTGAAGTCCTGGGCGGCCGGACATGTGCCGTTGGAGGACTATCCCGCCGGGACCTCCGGCCCGGAGGACTGGCCGGCCTAGACGGACGCAACACGGCCGCTTAGTAGCGCGCAACCCGCTGTAGGCGACCGCAGAAACGACGAAGCGGGCCGGATGCCTTTTCAGGCATCCGGCCCGCTGTGTCAGGACCGCTGTGGCAGTGCCGCTGTGTCAGTGCCGCGTTCCGCGGCGGAGCGGGTGCAGCTAGATAGCTGCCGCGCCGCGCTCTCCGGTGCGGACCCTGACGGCCTCGAACACATCCATCGTCCAGACCTTGCCGTCGCCGGCCCGGCCGGTGTTCGAACTGGCGATGATGACGTCGAGGATGTCGTCCGCCTGTTCGTCGGTGGCCAGGACTTCTACCCGGATCTTGGGCAGGAGGTCCACGTTGTACTCAGCCCCGCGGTACACCTCGGTGTAGCCGCGCTGCCGGCCGTAGCCGCTGGCTGCACTGACCGTCAGGCCCTGCACACCGTAGGCTTCGAGACCTTCGCGAATAGCCTCCAGCTTTTCCGGACGGACGATTGCCGTGATCAGTTTCATGCCCCCACACTTTCCTTACCCGTTGCGTTCTTCTTGCCGTTGGACGTGACGTCCATCGGGGCTGCGGAGACTGCGTCTTCGCCCGGCTTGCCGGTGATGAGTTCGTGCAGCGGCTGGAAGCTGCCGCCGTGGCCGCCGACGCCGAACTCGTAAGCGGTCTCTGCGTGCAAGCTCAGGTCCACACCGACGACTTCCTGTTCCTGGGAGACCCGGAAGCCCATGAGTTTGTGGATCGGGAAGGCGATGATGAACGTCATCACGGCGGTGAAGACGATCGAGAACACTGCGGCGAGGGTCTGGGCGACCAACTGCGTGGTGCCGCCGCCGTAGAACAGGCCCGCGGTGCCCTGGGTCGGGGTGGCCAGGAAGCCGATCGCCACGGTGCCGACAACACCGGAGACGAGGTGGACACCGACGACGTCGAGCGAGTCGTCGTAGCCGAACTTGAACTTCAGGCCGACGGCGAGCGCGGAGGCCACACCGGCGACGACGCCGAGGGCGATCGCACCGAGCGGGGAGACGTTGGCACAAGCCGGGGTGATGGCGACCAGGCCGGCGACCACACCGGAGGCGGCACCGAGGGACGTCGGGTGGCCGTCGCGGAAGCGTTCCACGGCGAGCCAGCCGAGCATGGCGGCGGCCGGGGCGGCCAGGGTGTTGATCCAGATCAGGCCGGCCTGCTCAACGGTCGCGGCGGCACCGGCGTTGAAGCCGAACCAGCCGAACCACAGGATGGCGGCACCGAGCATGACGAACGGAATATTGTGCGGGCGGTGGTTCGGGTCCTTGCCGAAGCCCTTGCGGTTGCCGATGATCAGGACCAGGATGAGGCCCGCGACGCCGGCGTTGATGTGGACCACGGTGCCACCGGCGAAGTCGATGACCGGCGCGAACGTCTGACCGAACCAGCCGCTGGCAGAGAAGAGACCGCCGCCCCAGACCATGAAGGCCATCGGGGCGTAAACGAGCGTTGCCCAGATCGGGGTGAAGACCACCCAGGCGGAGAACTTGGCACGGTCGGCGACCGCACCGGAGATCAGGGCCACAGTGATGATGGCGAACGTGGCCGCGTAGCCGACCTTAAGCAGGTCAGCCGGTTCGGTGAAACCGTGGAGGCCGAAGTGGCTGAACGGATTGGCGAAGATCTGGAAGAAGTTGTCCTCGTTGGCCGTGGCCATCGAAGCGCCCCACAGGACCCACATGATCCCGACGGTTCCAATGGCGACGAAGCTCATCATCATCATGTTCAAAGCCGACTTGGCACGAGTCATGCCGCCGTAGAAGAATGCTAGACCCGGGGTCATGAACAGCACGAGTGCCGCGGCGACCAGGAGCCAAACGAGACCTGCGGTGAGTTCCATGGTCTACGTCCTCTCTTGCTATTAGGTGCGGAGTAGTCCGCCGGTCCCAACGCATTATTTGCGTTCTACATCGAGTTTCGCGGGGCCGTGTTTCGCTGGCGGAGGATTTAGATTGCCAGGTTGTTACAAGAACCTCCCGGACGTAAATGGTGCATCTCACACTTGTTACGGTTATGTTTCATCCGCATAATTCAGCGCTTTAGGACCAGCAGCCCGCCGGCCCCTCTTCTCCCCAAGGACTAACGCACTATGAGCAAGACCTCCCGCCCCGCCGGCGAAGCCGCCCCCAAGCTGCCCGCCGTGGCGCACGGGCGTTCCCGGCTTCCCCGGGACATCAAGGTGATGCTGGTGGCGGCCTTCCTGATCGCGATCGGCTTTGGCCTTGTCGCGCCGGTACTCCCCCAGTTCGCGACCACTTTCAACGTCGGCGCGACGGCGGCGGCGGTGATCGTGAGCATCTTCGCCTTCATGCGGCTGGTCTTCGCCCCGGCCGGCGGCGCGCTGATCGTAAAGTTCGGCGAACGGCCCGTCTACGTTGCCGGTCTGCTGATTGTGGCGGCGTCGACGGCGGCCTGCGCCTTCGCCCAGGACTACTGGCAGCTCCTGATCTTCCGCGGGCTCGGTGGGGCGGGGTCGGTGATGTTTACCGTGGCATCCATGGCGCTCGTGGTCCGGCTCGCGCCGCCGAAAAGCCGCGGCCGCGTCTCCGGGGCCTACGCCTCGGCATTCCTGATCGGCAACGTCTGCGGACCTATCGTCGGCGGCCTGCTCGCCAACTTCGGCCTGCGCGTGCCGTTCCTTGCTTACGCGGCCGCCCTCGTGCTGGCGGCCATCGTGGTGCAGACCCAGCTCAGCCACGTCCCGGCCGCCTCGCGGGAGCCCGGCGCCACGGCCCCGGCGATGGAACTGAAAGACGCGCTGCGGGACAGCGCGTACCGGGCCGGCCTGTTTTCGAGCTTCGCCAATGGCTGGGCCACCTTCGGGGTGCGGATGGCGACGGTGCCGCTGTTCGCCGTCGTGGCCCTCGGCGCCGGTCCGGAATCGGCTGGCTGGGCACTGGCCGTGTTTGCGGGCGGCAACGCGGTGGCGCTGACGTTCTCCGGCCGGCTCGCGGACAGCCTCGGCCGCAAGCCGCTCCTGCTCGCCGGACTGGTGGTCACCGGCACGGCCACGGCGGCTATCGGGTTCACTCACCAGCTGCCTTGGTTCCTGCTCGCGTCCGCCTGTGCGGGGATCGGCTCCGGGCTGTTGGGACCGGCCCAGCAGGCTGCCATCGCCGACGTGATCGGCAACGAGCGTTCCGGCGGCCGCGTCCTGGCCGTCTTCCAGATGGCCTCGGACAGCGGCGCGATCGTCGGACCCGTCGTGGCCGGGCTGCTGGCGGACCGTCTGGGCTACGGCTGGGCCTTCGGCGTCACGGGCGGCATGCTGCTGGCCGCCGCCGCTGTGTGGCTCCCGGCCCGGGAAACGTTTGTCCGGCACACCGCGAACCGCGCCTAGCCCGGCGCGCCGGGGAACGCCGCAAACTGTATCCGGCCCGGGCCCCCGGGGCCAATGACCGCAGACGGTGCCCTGACACGAACCCGCTGGTCAGCGACTGCCTCCGCCCTTGGCTAAGCTGGGGTCACTTGCCACAACCCTCCGGAGGTAATCCCCCATGGCCAGATTCGACTCTTCCCCCGGGAAAGCCGATAGCCCTGACCCAACCAACCCCGTGAATGCGGCTAATCCGGCGAACGCAGTGAATGCCGGAAAGAAGAAGAAGCGCGCACGGATTATCGCCGGCACCGGAATCGTCGCCGTTCTCGCGGCCACGGCGGTGCTGGTTCCCCTGGCTCTCGGCGGACCCACCCAGGCACCGCCGGCACCACAGGCCACGTCCGAATCCGCCCCCGCGTCCGGCCCTGCCGAGGTGGGGCCGTCGGTGACGTACTACCAGCAGGCGGGTCCGCCGGCCGGGTCGCCGCTGGAAAAGGTTGAGCCTCTTAAGGTGGACGTCTCCAGCGACCTCGTGGGCACATCCCTGAACAAGGGCCTGACGGGAATCTCCCTGGAGGCAACGGACTTGGCAGACCCTGACCTCAGCGCCGACAACGCGTCGATGGTCAAGCTCCTGAAGGAGATCGACCAGCCTGTCCTGCGCTTTGGCGGCAACGCCGTGGACCGGCGCTTCTTCTGGACCTCCACCGGCGAGGCCGTCCCCGCCGGCTACAAGGGAGACAAGACCCACCCGGTCAAGGCCGTGGGCCCGGCTGACCTGGCACGGGTAAAGACTCTTCTTGAGGCCGGGAATGCCACGATCAGCCTGACGGTGGACCTGGGCCATTACGACCCGGCCCGGGCGGCAGATATGGTCAAGAACGCCTCGGAGATCTTCGGCGACCGTTTGCTCAGCGTCACGGTGGGCAACGAACCCAACGGCTTCGTCTTCAACGATGTGAAGACCGGCACCGGCTACAGCCTGGACCAGTACCTCCGGGAACTGAAGGACTACGCCAACGCCATCTACGCGGTGGCCCCCAAGGTGCCCATCTCCGGCCCGGGTGCCTATGACCAGAAGTGGTGGCAGCCGTTCGTCGATGCTGACCTCCCGCAGAAGAAGATCCTCACGTTCCATAACTACCCGCTGTACAGCTGTGACGGCAGCGACCCCAAGGGCTCGCCCACCATGGCCAACCTGATGAGCCAGCTGATGCACGACCGCGCCGCCGATTACCAGAAATCGGCCCTCAAGGTCGGCCAGGACGCAGGCCTGGAGACATGGCTCCCGGAGACCGGGATCGCCGCCTGCCCCGGCTCGAACGAGACCTCCCGCACCCACGCCTCGGCCCTGTGGGCGGCGGACTATGCCCTCAACGCCGCCCAGCTGGGCATCACCCGGATCGGTTTCCACAGCTCCCTGCAGACCTGCAAGGGCGGGCCGCCCCTGTCCGCGATCTGCAGCGCCGGTGCCTACCCGTTCGGCAACGGCCAGATGTCCGGCCGGGCCAACTTCTTCGGCATCTCCATGGTGGCCGAGCTTGAGGCCGGCAAGTTCATGAAGCTGAACAGCTCTGGCGGCGGGCTGGCGTTCAGCTACGCGCTGCAGAACGCGGACGGCAGCACCAGCGTGGTGATCGTCAATGAAAACGACCCCGAGAAGGCCGCGCAGACCGACGTCACCCTGAACCTGCCGGGCAAGCCGGTAACCGGGACCATGACCCAGCTCAGCGGCCCCAGCTACAAAGCCGAGGACCAGACCGTGATCGACGGCGCCAAGTCCGAGCCGAAGCCCCTTGCCGAGCGTGCCACGGTGCCCGGCTTCGCCTATAAGTCAGGGACGCAGCAGTTCAAGCTGACGGCCGGAACCGTGACGGTGCTGCACTTCACGTACTAGCCACACCCCGCTGACTTCGCGCAGCACAGCCAGCAGCAAAAAGTGCCCCGGTCCTCTGCGGACCGGGGCACTTTTTTGCCGTGCGTGGTTAGTTCAGCAACGCGTCGACGAACGCTTCGGCGTCGAACGGCGCGAGGTCATCGGCGCCTTCTCCCAGGCCGATCAGCTTGACCGGTACTCCCAGGGACTTCTGGATGGCGACGACGATCCCGCCCTTGGCGGTGCCGTCCAGCTTGGTCAGGACGATTCCGGTGATGTTGACCACCTCGGAGAACACCCGGGCCTGGTTGAGCCCGTTCTGGCCGGTGGTGGCATCCAGGACCAGCAGGACCTCGTCCACCTCGGCAAGCTTTTCGATGACCCGCTTGACCTTGCTGAGCTCGTCCATGAGCCCCACCTTGTTCTGCAGCCGCCCTGCGGTGTCGATCATGACGACGTCGACTTCCTGGTCGATGCCGGCCTTGACGGCCTCGTAGGCCACCGAGGCGGGGTCAGCGCCGTCGATGTCCGACTTCACGGTGGGGACGCCCACGCGCTGGCCCCACGTGGCCAGCTGCTCGGCGGCGGCCGCACGGAAGGTGTCGGCCGCGCCCAGCAGCACGTCCTTGTCCTCGGCGACGAGCACGCGGGCCAGCTTGCCCACGGTGGTGGTCTTGCCGACGCCGTTGACGCCGACCACCATCATGACGGCAGGTTTGTCGGCGTGGCGCTCAACGTGCAGGGTGCGGTCCATGGTGGGGTCCACGAGTTTGATGAGTTCCTCGCGGAGCAGGGCCTTGACGTGCTCGGGGTCCCGCGTGCCGATCACCTTGACGCGTTCGCGGAGCGCATCCACGAGCTGCATGGTCGGTTCGGTGCCGAGGTCGGCCAGCAGGAGGGTCTCCTCGACCTCGTCCCAGACGTTTTCATCGATCTTGTCCGCCGAGAGCAGGGCCAGGAGCCCCTTGCCCAGGATGTTGTTGGATTTGACCAGCCGCTCGCGCAGCCGGATAAGGCGCCCGGCCACCGGCAGCGGCGTTTCCACCGGTACGGTTTCCAGGCCGGCCGCGTTGTCCGGCACCTCGACCGTTTCGAGTCCTTCGACCTCGACGCCGCCCGGCGCCTTCCGTTCAGGCGCCGGCGCTGGCGCCGGACGGTCCTCCACAAGGGTCCCGGCTCCCGGGGCCTGCACGGGGTCGTTTGCGTCGCGCGTGCCGGGATAGTTCTTGACGTTCTTCCGGGTCTTCATGAGCACCGGGATCAGCGCGCCGAGGACCACCAGCACAGCGAGAATGGGCAGAATAATGGGGAGGATGTCGTTCACTCCCCTAGCTTCTCACAAACCCCAAATGGGCCGTGGCCAGCGATTTCGTTCTGCTTGGACCTCTGAGCTGCTCAGAAGTTGACGCCGCCCAGAGACATGAGGTTGCCGATCATAGAAATGGAAGCACGAGGTCTTCCGGGATGAGGTCGCCGAACGGTGCCGGCCAGCCGGGGTCGTCGGTGTCTGCGGCGGGGAATGGGTGCCCGGCCGTGAAGTGATGCCAGTCGGGGAAGGGGTCCGGGGGCAGTTCCGGCTCGGGATCCTGGATGGGGTCCTGGCCGGGGTGCCCGGTGGGGCCCGGGCCCGGAGGATGGTCCGGATCCGCGGGCACGCCTCGCTCCGGCCAAGGGTCTGTGGCTGTAGCCGTGATCGGGAGGTGGGCCGGCCAGCGGGGCGGTTCCCAGTCCTGATGCTCACTCGGATAATAGCGTTTTGAGGGTGAAATCCAGCCCGGCGGGCTCGTTGCGCTGGCCCCGCTCGGTGTCCAGGCCGAGGCGTGTTTGAGGCGGTGGTGTTTCGGGCAGGGCTGGCCCAGGTTGGAGATACCGGTGGTGCCGCCGTCGGCCCAGGCCAGGAGGTGGTCCGCCTCGTTGTCCAGGGAATGGTTGTTACAGCCGGGAAACGGGCACCTGCCGTCGCGGAGCCGGAGCCAGTGCCGCTGCGCCGCCGTCAGACGGTAGCTGCTCCGCCCGATCTCCAGCGGCGCCCCGTCCCGGGGATCGGTCAGGACCCGGTAGAAGGAACCCGCGCCGCCACTGACGAGGCGGCGGGCCATCGACGGCGGGATCGGACCGTACCCGTCCAGGACGGCCGGTTCGTCCGTGAGGCCCAGCAGCGACAGGACCGGCACGGTGACCAGGACCTGCGCCCGCGGCACCGGAACACCCCCAACCCCATCGGGTCCGCAGTGAACCATTCCGCCGTCGGGCGTCCCGCCGGCGGCAAGTCCGTTGGTGGTGCCGTCGCCGGCTGTTCCGGCTGTGGTGCCTGGGGTGGGGCCGGTGCCGTGGGTGAGGAGCCAGGTCGCGGCGATGTCGGCGCGGAGCTGGGCCAGGGTCCGGGTCTCGGTCGGGCCCTGCAGGGCCCGGGCGGCGGCGGTGGTCCGTTCCCAGATCCCGGCCGCGGTCTCGGCCGGGAGCCGGGCCGAAAGCCAGGCCATGCCGTCCCGGTCCGGGACGAACTCCACCCGCCGGTCCGCGACGCTCACGGTGTGGCGTGCCTCGATGCTCTCCGGATGGTGGCGTTCGCGCCAACCACGGGCCTTGGCCCGGAACCGGGACGGCACGAGCTCCCCGGCCGCACAGCCCCGGCCCGCCCCGGGCGCGGCCGGGTCCAGGAAATGCCCCTCCAGCGAGGCCGCCCCGGCAGAATCCAGGCCGCTGGTTTCCTCGACAAGGATCCGGGCGTGCTGCCAGGAAATCGTCCCGGCCCGCAACGCCGCCCAGGTCAGCGGCAGCCCGGTCGTCAAGGTCCGGGCCTCGGACAACAGCGCCCCGGCGGTGCGTTCGCTCACGGTCAGGACACACGCGACCTCGGCGACCAGGGCCATCTCCTGCACGGCGCGGTCCCGCACGGATCCCGCCGGCGGGGCCAGGAACCTCGCCGCCCGGGCGTAGTCGGCGGCCAGCTGAACCTTCAGCGCCGCCGTCCGGGCCTCCAACCGGGCCACCTCAGCCAACCCGTCCAACAACCCATCCGCCAAATCCCGCAACGGATCAGCACCGGCGCCGGGACCAGTACCCCGCACGGCATCAGAGCCCCGGAGGGCATCAGCATCCCCCAGGTCATTGGCGGCGGCGGCCGGATCAGGGCGGTCCGGGCCGTCGGCGCCGGACCCGAGCAAAGCAGCCAGCACAGCCACAGACGCGGCAACGGCCTCCACCGCCACCCCGCTGTCCCCGCTCCAAGCCACCCTGCTTTTCATACCCCAAGTCTATGAAGAGGCACCGACAATCTTGATGCTGCTGCGACGGGACGCCGGCACTGACGCCCGGTCTGCGAGGGGTTACCGCCAAGAGAGGGATGACCGGGTCGCTGAACTCATCGGGCGATCGAGCCGGTGGTGCCAAGCCAAGGCGGCAAGCGGCGCTTGTGGGATTGGAAGTCGGGTAGGCGGTGAATGACTTCATGTAGCGCGGCTTCTGCGGCAACGGTCCGGCGTCACGGGGAACGCCTTGCGGACACCGCGAACGTCCAGTGACCTCACCCGGACCGTGGATGCGTCCTCGACGGCCGCAGTAGCACCGGTTCTCCCGGCGAGGTCGCTGAGCTGTTTGCCCTGCTGCGCCCGCGGCGCCGGCCCGCAACAAGAGCGGTGACTACCGGATCCGGACTTGTGCCGGGAAACGGTCGCACCAGCCGGCCAAAGGCGTCACATCCAGCTGGGAGGCACGTCCTAGATCTTGGCCCTGGCTATACCTCCGCTGTTAGCCGCTGGCTGATGACCGTGGAGACACCGTCGCCGCGCATCGTGACGCCGTACAGGGCATCGGCCACCTCCATGGTGCGTTTCTGGTGCGTGATGACGATCAGCTGGCTGGATTCGCGCAACTCTTCGAAGATGGTGATGAGCCGGCCCAAGTTGGTGTCATCGAGCGCTGCTTCCACCTCGTCCATGACGTAGAAGGGCGAGGGCCGGGCCTTGAAGATGGCCACAAGCAGCGCCACCGCCGTCAGGGAACGCTCCCCGCCGGACAGCAGCGAGAGCCGCTTGATTTTCTTTCCCGCCGGGCGCGCTTCCACCTCGATGCCGGTGGTGAGCATGTCCGAGGGGTCCGTCAGGACCAGCCGGCCCTCGCCGCCTGGGAACAGCCGGGCGAAGACCCGCACGAACTGCCGCGAGGTGTCCTCGAACGCTTCGGCAAAGACCTTCTGGACGCGGTCGTCGACTTCCTTGATGATGTCCAGGAGGTCCTTGCGGCTGGATTTCAGGTCTTCGAGCTGGGTGCTGAGGAACTGGTGGCGTTCCTCAAGTGCGGCGAATTCCTCAAGCGCCAGCGGATTGACCTTGCCCAGGGCCGAGAGGTCGCGTTCGGCGCGTTTGAGCCGCTTTTCCTGTTCCTCGCGGACGAAGGGCTTGCCTTCGCTAATTTCCCGGCCGTCTTCGTCCACCGGGGCGCGCAGCGCGGCCCACTTGTCGCCCGATTCGGCGGCCGGCACCGGGACGGGCTGGTCCGGGCCGTAGTCGGCCACGAGTTGGTCGGCCGTCAGCCCGAGCTCTTCGATGCTCCTGAGTTCCAGCGCCTCGATGCGCAGCCGCTGCTGGGCTCGGGCGAGCTCGTCGCGATGCACGGAGTCGGTGAGTTCGGCCAGTTCGCGGGCCAGGGCGTCGTTGCCGGTGCGGACCGCGGCGAGTTCGCGCTCCATTTCGTCCCGGCGTTCCTCGGCGCTGTCCCGCTCCCGGCGCGCCAGCTCCACGGAGACGTCGATGAACCCGATTACCTGCTCCACGGCGTCAGCGACGGCGGCGGCGCGCCGGGCCTGGAGCCGCCGGCGGCGGGCCCGTTCCGCAGCCTCTTCACGGGCGCGGCGTTCAGTGGCGGCGGCGCGTTCCAGCGAGGTGGCCCGGTTGCGGGTGGCCGTGAGTTGTTCCTCGGCGCTGCGCAGGGCGAGCCGGGCCTCCATCTCGGCCGTACGCGCCAGCGAGGCGGCCAGGGCCAGGGCGTCGCGGTTTTCCGGAGAGGGTTCCTGCTCCGCGGGGGCTTCCTGGGCCGCGGCGAGCCGCGCCGCCACCGCCTCGAGTGCCTCCTGCTCGCCGGCGATGTTGGCCTCTGCCCTGGCCAGGGACGCCGTGAGCCGCTCACTTTCGCCGACGGCGCTACGCAGCACCGAGTTGAGGTGGCCCAGGCGTTCGGCGACGGCGGCGAGCTTCGCGTCGGAGTCGTGGAGCTTCGCGAGGGCCCCGTCCGCGCGGTCCTGGGCTTCGGCTCGTCGGGACCGGGCGGTAGAGAGGGCGAAGCGGTTGCGTTCGAGACCGGCGGTAACGGTGGCCAGCTTGGCGGCGGCGTCGTCGACGGCGGCCTGGACTTCCAGCAGCGACGGCGCCGTCGCGGAGCCACCGGTGACGGTCAATGCCGTGACGACGTCCCCGGCCCGGGTCACGGCGGTGAGCCCGGGATATGCGGCAATCAGGTCCGCCGCAACGTCGAGGTCGTCCACGACGGCGACGCCCGCCAGCAGGGCGGCCAGCGGCAGCCCGGCGGTATCGGGTGCCGTCACGGACACCAGTTCCGCGGCCCAGCGCGCTCCGGCTGGAAGCGATGTGTCGGCGGGAAGCGTGGTCTCGGCACCCAGGGTCGTGCCGATGCGGTGTGCGGCAGCAGTCGTAGCCGGACCGGCGGAAGGATCGGCGAGCAGCAGCGCGGCGCGGCCGGCGTCGTCCTCGCGCAGAAGCCGCACGGCGGCGGCGGCCGTCTCCCGGTCCCGGACCACCACGGCGTCAGAGGCGGTGCCGAGGGCCGCGGCGACGGCGGGCTCGAAGCCAGGCTCGACCGTGATCATGGACGCCAGAGAACCGAGCACGCCGGCGGCCAAAACTCCCGAGTCGCCTGCACCGAGCACGTGCTCGGAGCCGTCCTTCCGGTTCAGGCCCAGCTGGAGGGCATCGCGTCGGGCCGCGAGGGCGCCGCGTTCCCGTTCGCCCTCGCGCTCGGCCGCTTCCAGTTCCTCGATGCCGGCGAGGATGTCGTCCAGCTCCGCACTGGCGGCCTCGTACTCGGCGTCGAGCGATTCCTCGCCGTCCTCAACGCCTGCCACCTGTGATTCCAGTGCCGTGAATTCGCTGTGTGCCTGCCGGCGGCGCTCCTCGCCCGCTTTTTGCGAGTCGCGGAGGCGTCCAAGCTCGGCCTGGGCCGATTCCACGCGGGACCGTGCCGCGCCGACCTGCCCGGCGAGCCGGGCCAGGCCTTCGCGCCGGTCCGCGGCAGCGCGAAGCAGGGCCGCCAGCCGCTTGTCCTCGGCCGCGGCGGCCTGTTCGGCGGCCTGCTTCGCGGCCGTCGCGGCATCCAGCGCCCCGGTGCAGTCCAGGATCTGGCGTTCCAGCCCGGCCTGCTCTTCGCGGACGCGGGCGGCCTGTTTCTCCAGCTGGTCCGGATCCCGGCCGGTGTCCGGAACCACGTCCGCGGCGCCCAGCAGGCGGCGGCGTTCCTCGGCGAGCGAGCCCAGGGACCGGAGCCGTTCTCGTCCCGTGGAAAGGGTGTACCAGTTGTCCCGGGCGGCGTTCAGCGCGGGCGTGGCCTCGGCGGCAAGCTGCTCAAGGACCGCCTGGCGCTGCCGGCCGGCCTCGAGGTCGCGTTCGACGACGCCGCGGCGCGCCTTGAGCGCCGACTCATCCGCCACGTCCCGGGCCAGCGCGGACTGCAGCTGCACGAGGTCGTCGGCCAGCAGGCGTGAGCGGGCGTCGCGGACCTCGAACTGGACGGTCTGGGCACGCCGGGCCACTTCGGCCTGCTTGCCCAGCGGTGTGAGCTGCCGCCGGATTTCGCCGGTGAGGTCGCTGAGCCGGGACAGGTTGGCCTGCATGGCTTCGAGTTTGCGGACCGTCTTTTCCTTGCGGCGTCGGTGTTTGAGGATGCCGGCGGCCTCCTCGATGAACCCGCGCCGGTCCTCGGGGGTGGCGTGCAGGACCTTGTCCAGCTGCCCCTGGCCGACAATGACGTGCATTTCGCGGCCGAGGCCCGAATCGGAGAGCAGCTCCTGGATGTCCAGCAGCCGGCAGGCCGCGCCGTTGATGGCATACTCCGAGCCCCCGGTCCGGAACAGGGTGCGCGAGATCGTCACTTCGCTGTACTCGATCGGGAGGGCGCCGTCGCTGTTGTCGATGGTCAGGGAGACGTGGGCCCGGCCCAGGGGCGGACGGCCGGAGGTGCCCGCGAAGATCACATCCTCCATCTTGCCGCCGCGCAGGGTTTTGGCGCCCTGTTCGCCCATGACCCAAGCCAGGGCGTCCACCACATTGGACTTGCCCGATCCGTTGGGGCCCACCACGGCGGTGACGCCGGGTTCGAATTCAAACGTTGTCGCTGAGGCAAACGATTTGAATCCCCGGACGGTCAGACTCTTCAGGTGCAAGGTACTTCGGATCTCCTGGCTGGCGGACTGGGCACGCAGTTGGGCGAAAGCATGATTCGGACGGACATGGATGGTCGGGGACGGCCCCGGGTACCTACAATCTACTGCGGAGCTGCGGCAATTCCGCGCACAACCCATGCGAGGCCGCCGCAGATGCCGCAGGCGGCATGTGCAGAAACCTGCCGGCACCGGGCATAGTTAAGCTCTTGAGCTTGTGTTTGAAGGGGCAGTCAACCGCTGGAGCGCAGGACGGACATGAACAGGGGCTTGAATTGGTAGGGAATGCGACATTCCGGCACTACAACACCGCGTTGCTTTCGGTGAGCAGCGTCGAAGCTCCGACGATCGTCAGTTCCAAGGATTTCGACCACAGGCTGGCTTTGACCCTGCGGCGGCTGAAGTTCCCGCCGAAGCTGCTCGAACGGGTCGCCGGCATCACACACCGGCGCTGGTGGGCCCCCGGGACATCGTTCGACGACGCGGCCATCGAGGCCGGCGCCAAGGCCCTGGCCGAGTCCGGCATCGAAGCGGCCGACGTTGGCCTGCTGATCAACACCTCGGTCACGCGGCGCAACCTCGAGCCCTCTGTCGCGGTGAAGATCCACCATGCACTCGGCCTGCCGTCGTCGGCCATAAACTTCGACCTCGCCAACGCCTGCCTCGGATTCGTCAACGGTATGACCCTGGCGGCCAGCATGATCGACTCCGGCCAGATCAAGTACGCGGTGATCGTCAACGGTGAGGATGCCCAGGCCACGCAGGAGGCCACCCTGACGCGGCTGCAGCGGCCCGAGACGACCCGCGAGGACTTCAACCGCGAATTCGCCACACTCACCCTGGGCTCCGGAGCCGCTGCTGCCGTCCTGGGCCCGGCAGACCAGCACCCCGGGGCGCACCGGATCGTCGGGGGCGTGATGCGCGCCGGCACCGAGCACCATGAACTGTGCGTGGGGGGCATCGACGGCATGGCCACCGACACCAAGGGCCTGCTCGATGGCGGCCTGCAGCTCGTGGTCGATGCCTGGAAAGAGGCCCAGCCGGAGTGGGACTGGGCCTCGATGGACCGCTACGTGACGCACCAAGTCAGCAATGCATACACCCAGGCCATCATCGACGCCATCGACCTGGACCCGGACAAGGTGCCGATCACGTTCCCGCACTGGGGCAATGTGGGCCCGGCCTCCCTACCCATGACCCTCGCGGCGGAGGCGCAGACCCTCGTGACCGGGGACCGCGTGCTGTGCATGGGCGTCGGCTCCGGCCTGAACACCGCCATGGTGGAAATCGTTTGGTAACCGCCGACTGGACCGGCGTCGACCCCGAATGGTCGCGCGACATCGATGTGGCGTCCACCTCCGCCGCGGATGAGCCTGGAACCCTGCGCCGCTGGCACCTGCTCGACAACGGCGCCCAGCTCGCCCGCCGCGGCCTGACTCCCGCCGGCACGCTGCTGTGCGTGCACGGCAACCCGACGTGGTCATACCTGTGGCGGACCCTGCTGGCGGCCGGTTCCGACCCCGCGCATCCGTGGCGTGTGGTGGCCGTGGACCAACTGGATATGGGCTTCTCCGAGCGCACCGGCACGTTCCGGCGCCTGGCGGACCGGATCAACGACCTCGGCGACCTCACCGCCGCCCTCGGGCTGGACGGGCCGGTTGTCACCGTCGGCCACGACTGGGGCGGCGTGATCAGCCTCGGCTGGGCCCTGGCGCATCCGCAGCAGCTCGCCGGTGTCGTGCTGACCAACACTGCCGTCCACCAGCCCCCCGGCTCACCCATCCCACCGGCCCTGCGGCTGGCCCTGCACCCTGCCGTGCACCGCTGGGGAACGACGACGTCGGACACCTTCCTGCGGGTGACGCATTCCCTGGCCCGCCCGCCGCTCGCAGAGGACGTCCGCAGCGCCTTCATGGCCCCCTACCGGGGCGCCGGCCGCCGCGCCGGCGTGGGAAACTTTGTCGCGGACATTCCCGCGGACGCGTCCCATCCGAGTTTCCCGGCGCTCACCCGCGTCGCCGAAGGCCTGCGCAGGCTGAGCGTACCGGCCTTGATGCTCTGGGGACCGCGGGACCCGATCTTCTCCGACCGGTACCTCAAGGACCTCATCAGCCGGCTCCCGCACGCGAAAGTCCACCGCTTCGAGGGCGCCGGCCACCTGGTCGCGGAGGACCGGGATATTGCCGCCCCCGTCTTCGATTGGCTTGCCGAGCGCGGCCGGGACAGCAACCCCGCGGACGCTCCGGCACCGGTAAACCCGGCGCCCGAACCACCAATGCCTGAACCCTCGACGCCGGCCCCCGGCACCGGGCTCGCGCCCCTGTGGGCGCCACTTACCGGGCTGGCGGCAGGACCCCATGCCGGGGACACCGCCGTCGCCGAGATGGCCGCGGACGGCAGCGTCGCCCGCTCGCTCAGCTGGCAGGAGCTGGAACGGAATATCACCGCCCTCGCAGCCGGCCTGCAGGAATCCGGTGTCCGGCAGGGCAGCCGGGTGAGCCTGATGGTCCCGCCGGGCGTGGACCTGACCGTGGTCCTCTACGCTTGCCTGCGGCTCGGCGCCGTGGTGGTGGTGGCCGACGCCGGCCTCGGCACCCGCGGCCTGAACCGCGCCGTGAAGGGTGCGACCCCGGATTACCTCATCGGGATCGATAAGGCCCTCGCCGCCGCGTCGGTGCTTGGCTGGCCCGGCCGGCGCATCAGTGTGCGGGACCTGCCCGCCGCCCGCCGCCGCGTCCTCGCCGTCGAGACTTCCCTCGCCGCCCTCGGCCGCCGCGGAGCCACACTCAGCCCGGACCCGGGCGAGGCTCCGGGCCCGGGCCCGGACTCCCCCGCCGCCGTGCTCTTCACCTCCGGCTCCACCGGTCCGGCCAAGGGCGTGGTGTATACGCACCGGCAACTGGCCGCAATGCGGGACACCGTGGCTGCGACGCTGGCGATCCGCCCCGGCGCACGCCTCGTGGCAGGCTTCGCACCGTTTGCCCTGCTGGGACCTGCGCTGGGGGCAGTGTCGGTGACGCCCGCCATGGACGTGACAGCGCCCCGCACCCTCACGGCCCGCGCGCTGGCGGACGCCGCCGCGGCGATCGACGCCACGGTGGTCTTCGCCTCGCCCGCTGCCCTGCGCAACGTCCTTGCGACCCAGGGCCGCTTGGACGGTGCCGGCCACGAGGCCCTGGGTCGTGTGGAGCTGCTGCTCTCCGCCGGCGCGCCCGTCCCCGTCTCCCTCCTCGCAGAGGTCCAGCGGCTGCTGCCCCGTGCCTCGCTGCACACCCCGTACGGGATGACCGAGGCGCTGCCCGTCACGGACATCAGCCTCGAACAGATCTGCGCCGCCGAGGCCGATGCCGCCGCCGGCACCGTCGCAGGGGCCGGCAACGGCGTGTGCGTGGGCCGGCCGGTGCACGGCGCCCGCGTGGCCGTCATCCCGCTCGACGCGGACGGCTCAGCCCCCGGGAACCGACCCGTCACCGAGGCGGGATTAACCGGCGAGATCCTCGTCAGCGCCCCGCATGTGAAGGAAAGCTACGACAGGCTCTGGCTGACCCAGCGCGAGAGCGTCCGCACGGCCGGATGGCACCGCACCGGCGACGTCGGGCACTTCGACGCCGCCGGGCGGCTCTGGGTGGAAGGCCGCCTCGCGCACGTCGTGACCGCGCCCGGTGCTGTGGTGACGCCTGTCGGCGCCGAGCAGGCCATCGAGCGCCTGGACGCCGTCGGGCTGGCCGCCGTCGTCGGGGTCGGCCCCGCCGGGACGCAGGCCGTCGTCGCCGTCGTCGAAACCGTTCCGCCGGTGCGCCGGGCCGGCCCCGCGGCGCCGTACCTCGCCGGGCGCGTGCGCGACGCGGCCCGTCAGGCAGGCGTCAGCGTCTCCGCCGTGCTCACCGTCCCCTCCCAGCCGACCGACATCCGCCACAACGCCAAGATCGACAGGGTCCGCCTGTCCCGGTGGGCTTCCGCGGTGCTGGCCGGCGGCCGGCCGGGCACGCCGTGAGGGTCCTCGTCACCGGCGCGAGCGGCCTGCTCGGGCGGGAAGTCACCGGGCTTCTGGTGCGTCAAGGCCACGCCGTCACCACCTTCCAGCGCCGTCCTGCAGGCGTCGATGGCGCCGCGGACCTCTCCGGATCCGTCACGGACGACACCGCTGTCCGCCGCGCCGTCGCCGGGGCCGAGGCTGTCATCCATCTGGCGGCGAAGGTCTCCTTCACGGGCCGTGCCGCCGATTTCGACGAGGTGAATGTCGACGGCACGCGCCGCCTGCTCCGTGCGGCCCGCGACGCCGGCGTGCGGGATCTGGTGTTCGTGTCCTCCCCGTCCGTGGCCAATTCCGGGGCTGCTATCGCCGGACTGGGCGCCGAGCCGGCGGACCCTGCCCGCGCGCACGGCGACTACTCGCGCACCAAGGCCGAGGCCGAGCTGCTGGCGCTGGCCGCGGACTCGCCGGACTTCCGGGTCGCGGCCGTGCGCCCCCACATCGTCTGGGGTCCGGGCGATACGCAGCTGGTGGAACGGGTGCTGGAACGTGCCGGCCGCGGACGCCTGCCGCTGCTCGACGCCGGGGCGGCCCTGATCGACACCACTTACGTGGACAACGCCGCCTCGGCCATCGTCGCCGCCCTGCACCGCATAGAGCACATTCACGGCCGGGCGCTGGTCATCACCAACGGCGAGCCCCGCCCGGTCGGGGAGCTGCTGACGGGCATCTGTGCCGCGGGGGGCGTCCCCGCGCCGTCGTGGCGGGTGCCGGGCAGGCTCGCGCGGGCGGCCGGATCAGTGGTTGAGAAGCTCTGGGCCCGATCCGGCCGGTCCGACGAGCCGCCGATGACCCGGTTCCTCGCCGAACAGCTCTCCACCGCCCACTGGTTCGACCAGCGCGAGACCCGCGAACTCCTCGACTGGACCCCCGCCGTGTCCCTTGATGACGGCCTGGCGAGGCTGGCCGAGCACTACGGTTCACTTCGCGGCGGCGCTTGAGGGTGCCGGACGGATCCTAAGGACCTGGGCGACGTCCGCCGCGCTACCGGACCACCGAGGGGGAAAACCCGTGCTCGATGAAGAGGACGGGCTGCGCGGCCGGGTCCGTTGTGATGGACCAGATGTCGCTGTCCACTTCGGAGCCGTCCCGGGGAAGGGCGTACAACAGGGTTGAGTTGTCCAGCCACTCAATCTGATCGTCAATGCTCTGTTTCTCCGCCAGGACGGTTTCCGTGCCGCTGGCGAGGTCCACGACGGCGACACTGCGGTGGCCGGTCAGGGTGCCGTTGTCGCTCTTCTTGTAGGCGATGCGGGTGCCGTCCGGGGAAACGGACGGGCATTCTATGCCGCTGCGGACCACGGTGAGCGTCCGGCCGGCAATGCTGCCCTGGATCAGCCAGATGTGCCCCTGCGAGGACGCCGTGGCGTAAAAGACGTCGGGCTTTCCGGGAGCAAAGGTGACGCCCCAGATGTTCCGGTCCGTGGCCTTGATCCGGGTGCCGTCCAGTATCAGGGCGAAGCCCTCGAGGCTTCCGCTGCTCTGGCCTGTCCTATCCCGGATGACTGTTTCGGTGGAGAACCCGGCGGCGGAGTAGGAATGGCCTGACACGAAGACGGTGGTGGCCATCAGGGATCCGTCGGCGCTGGTCCTGGCCCTGTTGGGGATGCCGGGCAGCGGCCAGCTGCGCGTCTCCTGCCAGGTGCTGTTGTACACGGTGGCCTGGAAGGTGGTGGCCAGTCCCTGCTTGGTCTGCAGGCACAAGGTCTGATCGTGCTTGCCGTAGACGCGGTCGCAGCTTGCTCCGCTCAAGGCGCGCTGACCGCCGGGCCCGGACAGCGGCACGGTGGCGGCCGAGCCGAACCCCTGGCCCGGCGCGGTGTTGCGGAACAGGACGAAGGGTGCCGCCGGCAGGGCCGTGGACGTGGTGACGTCGACCGGCGGCGGTGCACTCTGGCTGGCCTGGGCGTCCCGGAAGGCCAGCCCGGCGTAGAGTCCCGCCGCCGCAATGGCTCCCACGGTGATGAGCACCAGGGCCAGGAGTCGCTTCCTGCTGATCGCGACCCGCTGGGTTGAGGTTTCGGTTCCGGTCGTGGCTTCTTTCCCGGGCTCGGATGCCTTTCCTGTCGAGGGACCCTTTCCGGGCGGCCGCCCGGTGCGGGTGGCCGTCATGCGCCGGCCTCCTGTGCACGGGACGTGCGCATCAGCACGGCCGCGGCCACCAGTGCCGCGGCCAGGCCGACGGCGGCCGTCGTCATTGCGGCGGGGGCCCCGACGGTGAACCAGAGGATGCCGAAGCCGGCCGACGCCGCCATCCGGCACAGCGCCACCACGGTCTGGGCGGCCCCGATGCCGGTGGCCACTTTGTCCGGGCTGACCAGCCGGCTCGCCAGCGCGGCCAGCACGCCGTCGGTTGCGGCGTAGAAGACTCCCAGGAGCACCAGGC
Organism: Arthrobacter sp. TE12232; assembly: GCF_054062615.1. Classification (NCBI taxonomy): domain Bacteria; kingdom Bacillati; phylum Actinomycetota; class Actinomycetes; order Micrococcales; family Micrococcaceae; genus Arthrobacter; species Arthrobacter sp. TE12232. The sequence continues at coordinate 4,171,074 of NZ_JBSSFK010000001.1, read as the reverse complement.
ACGCCACCGTGACGCCCAGGCCGCCGAACGGCACTGCGGCCAGCAGGTAACACGCCAGCAGCGCTCCGTGTCCGCCCAGAAACACCCGGATCCTGCCCCAGCGGTCCGCGAACCGGCCCAGGGGAACGGCCAGCGCGAGGTACACGACGTTGGTTCCGACATAGAGCAGCGGGAACCACTGCACGGCGAAGGAGTCCCGATCCTGGAGCACGAGGTAGATGAAGCCGTCCCCGACGGTTAGCAAAGCGAGGATCCCCGCGGTCACGAGCAGGCGGGTCAGTCCGGCGTCCTTCAACTGGCTCCACGTGAAGGGCGGCCGTGCCCGGTCCGGCTTCTGCGCCGTCCGCGGAGTCCTGCGGTCCGGCACCACCAGCACCAGGAGGGCGACGCCGATTACGGCGAAGGCGAGCGAAACCACAAAGACGGTGCTGAACCCGTTGGGGATGAACAGGAGGATCAGGAACGCCAGCAGCGGCCCTGTTGCGGCGCCGACGGTGTCGAGCATGCGGTGCACCCCGAAGGATCTCGCCAGATGTTCCGGTTGGGCAGCCGATGAGATCAAGGCGTCCCGCGGCGCGGTGCGGATGCCTTTGCCGATGCGGTCGCCGGTCACGATCCCGGTGATCGCCCAGAACCCGCCCGCAAACAGGAAGCCGACCCGGGCCACCATGGAGAGCCCGTAGCCGGCCACCGCCACCCGTTTCGGGTGGCCTGTGCGGTCTGAGGCCCACCCGGCGGCAATACGCACCACCGCGCTGACGCCCTGGTTGATCCCGTCAATGAACCCGAAGGCAATGGTCGAGAGGCCCAGAAATCCGGTGACGTACAGCGGCAGGATGGCGGACACGGATTCCGAGGAGATGTCCGTGGCCATGCTGACGATGCCCAGCCAGAGAATGACAGGCGAAAGACGGAAGGCCACGCCCGGTCCGGGCAGAGTCTGCGTCCCGGTGGCTCCGGAATTTTTCCTGCCGCCGGTGCGGTCGGCCATTGAGATGTACACGCCGGCCTACCCGTGCGCGTCCGGCGTCGTGTCGGCCCTATTGACTCCGCCTTTAACGCCGGAGCGATAACGATTCCTATAGTCCCCAGCTCCCATGGCGACAGTTTGTCACCGGCCAAGAGGGGTGCGTAAGCGTAGGACTACTTGTTTTTGGCAGGACTACCAGCGGCCGTTACGCGGCCTGGGCTGGCAGACGGGGCAGGTATAGGACGAGCGGTTCATGAACTGCTCCCGCCGCATGATGCTCACGAGGCCGGCCGCGGCGCAGCGCTTGCACTCCTGGCCTTCACGGCCGTAGGCGTTGAGGGAGCGGTCGAAGTATCCCGAGGCGCCATTGACGTTGACATAGAGCGAATCGAAGCTCGTGCCGCCGGCGGCCAGGGCATCCGTCATGACCTCGCGGGCGGCGTCGAGCACGCGCAGCGCGTCGGCCCGGCGCAGGGTGTCCGTGGGCCGGGCATAGTGCAGCCGCGCCTTCCAGAGGGCCTCGTCGGCGTAGATGTTGCCGATCCCGGAGACCAGGCCCTGGTCCAGGAGCGCCCGCTTGAGTCCGGTCTTGCGGGCACGCAGGCGCCGGTAGAAGGTGTCGAAGGAAAAGTAGGGATCCAGCGGGTCCCGGGCAATGTGCGAGGCTTCCTCGGCGATGAGCGGGAGCGGGGTTTCGGCGAGGCCGCCGGGGCCGCCGTCGTCCGTGGGAATCAGCGAGGTCAGGAACAGGCCGCCGAAGATGCGTTGGTCCACGAACCGGAGCTGCTCCGGCATGCCCAGGGCCGGGCTGAGCCGCAACCGGACTTTCAGGTGCTTCTCGTCCGGCACGCCGGGGTCCTGCATGAGCAGCTGGCCCGACATCCCCAGGTGGGCCATGAGGGCAACGGCGGGGGCCGGTTCTCCCGGGGCAGCATCTGCGGAGGGGGCCGGGGTGTCCGCCAAGGGCATCCAGAGGAATTTGCCGCGGCGGACCACATCCAGCACGCGCGCGCCTTCAAGGTTGCCGGCGAAGTCCTCCGGTCCCAGGGCGTGCCGGCGCAGGGAGCGCGGATCCAGGACGTCGACGGCGGTGATGGTCCGGCCCCGCACCCAGCTCACGAGCCCGCGCCGGACCACCTCGACTTCGGGCAGTTCAGGCAATGCCGCTGCCTAGCTGCCGGTTTGGGTGTCGGAAGCCTGGGTGTCGGCAGCAGGGGTGGTCAGCCGGCGCCAGGCGTCGGCCGCAGCTTCCTGCTCGGCTTCCTTCTTGGAGTTGCCGGTGCCGGTGCCGTAGTCTGTGCCGCCGATCCTGAGGACGGCCTCGAACGTCCTGGCGTGGTCCGGTCCGGAGCCGTCAACCGCATAGTTGATGGTCCCGAGCTGCCGGCTGGCCGCCAGTTCCTGGATGCTCGTCTTCCAGTCGGTTCCCGCGCCAAGGGCCGCGGCGTCCTTCAGCAGCGGGCCGATCAGCCGCATGACCAGCTGCCGTGCCGTCTCGATGTCGTTGGAGAGGTAGGTGGCGCCAATCAGCGCCTCCATGGTGTCCGCCAGGATCGAGGCCTTGTTCTTGCCCTCGGTGAGCTTCTCGCCCTGTCCGAGGTAGATGTACTCGCCCAGGCCGATGCTGCGGCCAATGCCAGCCAGCGCCCGTGTGCTGACGACGGCGGAACGGCGCTTGGCCAGGTCGCCTTCGGGCAGCGTGGGGTTGTCACGGTACAGCGCGTCAGTGACGGAGAACCCCAGGATGGAGTCGCCGAGGAATTCGAGCCGTTCGTTGGTGGGAATGCCGCCGTTTTCGTAGGCATAGGAACGGTGTGTGAGCGCAAGACGAAGCGTCCCGGCGTCAATAGTGACACCGAGACGCTTCAGAAGCTCTTCAGTTGAAGACATCTTTTTCAGCCTGTTGGCGGATTAGACGTCTGCGACCTTGCGGCCCTTGTACTCAAGGAACAGCGCGGTGCCAGCCGAGTCGGTAACGACCTTTGCCTGGTGCGGCAGGCTGTAAACAACCTGGCCGTTCTCTACGGTCTTCACCAGGTGGGGGGCAGTTGCCTTCCACTGGGAGCGGCGGGCGCGGGTATTCGAGCGAGACATTTTCCGCTTCGGGACAGCCACGGCTAACTCATTTCTCTCTAGTCCAACACTTACAAATCAGTTTTGCCGGTCAGGCTTAGCCAAGTCAGCCAGGGCGGCCCAGCGAGGATCTACGACCTCGTGGTGATGCCCCGGCTCGTCTTCCAGGCGAACTCCGCATTCGGAGCAAAGGCCCTGGCAGTCTTCCCGGCACACCGGCTGGAACGGCAGTATGGTGACAACTGCGTCCCGCAACACCGGCTCAAGATCGATTAGATCGTGCTCGACTCGACGTTGCTCTTCTTCGTCTTCTTCGTCCGAGAACACAGCGTCCTCATAGAAGAAAAGTTCTTGCACATCGACCTCTTGGTCATACGCAAGGGGATCCAGGCATCGGCCGCATTCGCCAGTTACTTCAACGAGCGCGGTTCCTGATACCAGAATTCCTTCGTGTACGGCCTCGAGCCGCAGATCCAGCTCGACATCCGAGCCTTCCTGCACGCCAATGAGTGCCACACCAAGATCACTTGGCGCGGGTAAATGTTCCTTCAGCGTCCGCATGCTTCCCGGACTGCGTCCGAGGTCCTTGACGTCGAACGCCAGGGGCGAACTAGCATCTCGTTTAATGAGAACTCCTGTTGAACATATGACCGACGTACCATCTTAGCCTGAACTTCCGGACGGACTCAAACCGGGTAGCAGGTCAGCAGCATGTTGCCGCAAACCGGCCCCGGGCCGGGCCGCGCAACCGGCAGCAGGCCGCCGAGTACCGGTCAAGCTTACACTTTGCGGGCACGGTTCTGGACCGGCTCCCCCGGAGCCAGCCGCTTCAGCACGGACCGGGGCACAAAGTCCGAGACATCCCCGCCCAGGGTGAAGACCTCTTTGATGAGGGTGGAGGACAAGTGCAGGTAGTGGCTCTCCGCCGGCAGGAACACCGTCTCGACGCCGGTCAGCTGCCGGTTCATCGTGGCCATCGGCAGCTCGTAGTCGAAGTCCGAGGACGAGCGCAGGCCCTTGACGATTGCGGAGACGCCGCGCTGCCGGCAGTACTCGGCCAGGAGCCCCTCCCCCACGGGCTCCACCACGATGCCGCGCAACGATGCGAAGGTTTCCCGGGCCATGTCGATCCGCTCTTCAAGGCTGAAGCGGTACTTCTTGGCGTAATTCGTGGACACGGCCACGATCACCTCGTCGAAGAGGCCCGCGGCACGGGCAATGACTTCCAGGTGGCCATTGTGAATGGGATCAAAGGAGCCAGGGCATACGGCGCGTCTCATGATCCGAACCTACCGTATTCGCGCCGCGGGCCGGGATAGCATGGCTGAATGTCAGCATCGAAGAACCGCTTCGCCCTGCCTTTCACCATGCAGCCTGCTGCCGCGCAGCCGTTCACCATGGATGGCGGCGTGGCCCTGGTCACCGGCGCCGCCATGGGCATGGGCCGGCTGTACGCCCTCCGCGCCGCCCGGGAAGGCGCCGCGGTGGTGATCCTCTGGGACATCGACGCCGACGCCCTGGCCAGCACCGCTGCCGAAGTCACCGCCTTGGGCGCCCGCGCCGTCCCCCGGACAGTGAATCTGGCGGACCCCGCCGCGATCGCCGGGGCCGCCCGGGAAGCCCGGGCCGAAGGGCCGCTCGCGCTTCTGGTGAACAACGCCGGGATTGTCCGCGGCGCGTACTTCTGGGACCACACCCCGGACCGTGACATCGCCCTGACCATGGACATCAACGCTCTGGCACCCATGTATGTCACCCTCGAATTCCTGCCGGACATGATGGCCGACGCCGGCCGGCCCCGCCGGATCCTCAACGTCGCCTCCGCCGCCGGCACGGTGTCCAATCCGCGCATGAGCGTCTATGCCGCGTCCAAATGGGCCGTCATCGGCTGGAGCGACTCGCTCCGGCTCGAGCTGGAGCAGCAGGGCTACCGCCACCTGGCCGTCACCACGTTTTGCCCCAGCTACATCTCCACCGGCATGTTCGAAGGGGCCCGCGGTCCCCTGCTGACCCCGCTCATGACACCGGAGGATGCCGTGGACCGGGCCTGGCGGGCCACCGTCGCCGGGCAGCCGCAGCTAATCGCCCCCGGGATGGCCAAACTGGGCAAGGTGCTCAAGGGCATCCTGCCGGTGCGGGCCTGGGACTTCGTGGGCGGGAAGGTCTTCGGGATCTACTCCACCATGGACAAGTTCACCGGCCGCGCCGTCCCCGACACGAAAGCGGGCCCCCGATGACCGCGCCGCTCCCCCTTCCGTGGCAGCGCGCCGCGACGGGCGCCAACCTGCTCTCCCCGGACGGTTCCCTGGGCGTCACGATCTTCGAGGAGATGACCACCCTGGCCCTCAGCACGGGTGCCATCAACCTCGGCCAGGGCTTTCCGGACGAGGACGGCCCCGTGGAGATCAAGGAGGCCGCCCAGGCCGCCATCGCCGCCGGCGCCAACCAGTACGCGCCCGGCAAGGGCATCCTGCCGCTGCGGGAGGCGATCGCCGTCCATCAGCAGCGGTTCTACGGGCTCACTCCGGACCCCGAGACGGAGATCATCGTCACCACCGGCGCCACCGAAGCCATCGCCGCGTCGCTGCTCGCCCTGGTGGGCCCCGGCGATGAGGTGCTGACGTTCGAACCGTTCTATGACTCCTACGGCGCCATCATCGGGCTCGCCGGCGCCACCCATGTCACGGCCCCGCTCCTGGCCCCGGACTTCATGCCGGACCCCGCCGCGCTGGAGGCCGCGTTCAGCGCGCGCACCAAGGTGGTCCTGATCAACAATCCGCACAACCCCACCGGTGCCGTGTTCCCCCGCGAGGTGCTTCAGCGCGTCGTCGAACTCGCCGAGAAGCACGACGCCGTCATCATCACCGACGAGGTCTACGAGCACCTCACCTTCGGCGCCCGGCACATCCCTGTCACCACGCTGCCCGGAGCGGCCGAACGCACTCTGACCATTTCCTCCGCCGGCAAGACCTTCTCCTTTACCGGCTGGAAGATCGGCTGGCTCTCCGGGCCGGAGCATCTGGTGGCCGCCGCCCGGACCGTCAAGCAGTTCCTGAGCTACAGCTCCGGCACGCCCTTCCAGGCGGCCATCGCGGTGGGGCTGGGCCTTCCGGACGAGTTCTACACCGGCATCGCGGACACCCTCCGGTACAAGCGCGACATCCTCAGCGAGGGACTCCGCGCGGCCGGCCTTGACGTCCTGACGCCGCAGGGGACGTACTTCGTGAACGTAGATACCTCTCCACTGGGCATCACCGATTCCGTGGAGCTGGCCCGCAGGCTCCCGGCCCTCGTGGGTGTCGCCGCGATCCCGGTGCCGGTGTTCTGCCACGCCGACGGCGCCGAGCGCACCCGCAGCCTGCTGCGCTTCGCGTTCTGCAAGCAGCTGCACGTGCTGGAGGAAGCGGCCGAGCGGCTGGCGACCCTGCGCGACAGGCTGTGAGGATGGCCGAGCAGCAGCCCGGCGCCTCACGGTTCCTGCGGACCACGGGACAGCACGCCGAGATCGAATCGGATCCCTTTACCGACGGCGGCTTCGTGCTGAGCATCGGCGGCGCGGAGCAGTCCCACGTCAACCTGGCCGATCCCGGGGACATCTTCTACGAATACCTGCGTAGGATCGGGCACGTGGTGGACCTCGCCGCTCCGTGGGGCGAGCCGATCACGGCGCTGCACCTGGGTGCGGGCGCCCTGACGCTGGCCCGCTACATCCAGGCCACCCGCCCAGGCTCGGTCCAGTACGCCGTTGAACTGGAGCGGGAGTTGCTGGACTTCGTGCTGGCGCAGCTACCCCTGCCGGAGGGAACGCAGCTGCACACGGTGATCGGCGATGCCCGCGAGGCCCTCGCCGGGCTTCCGGCGGAGCTGCGCTTCGACGTCGTGATCCTGGACATCTTCTCCGGGCCGGAAGCTCCGGAACATATCGCGTGCACCGAGTTCTATGAGGAGGCTGCAGCACGGCTGACGCCGCGCGGCGTCCTGATTGTCAACGTGGGCGACGAACCCGGGCTGACCCTGGTCCGCAGCCAGGTCGCGGCCCTGCGCCGCGCCATGTCGGACGTCGCGGCCTTCGCGGAGGCCGGGATGTTCACCGGCCGGTACCCCGGCAACATCATCCTGACCGGGACGCAAGGCCCGTGGCCCGAGGTCTGGACGGCGGCCCTCACGGCCCGCGGTCCGCATCCGGCCAAGGTCCTCGCCGGCGTCGAACTGGACGTACTGTCCGATTAATCCGCAGCCGCGACGCCGGGTTCGGCGAACCACAGGCGGGTTTCCCCGTACTTCTTCTCGGCAAATCGTTCCACGCCGTCGGGCCACTCCGGTTCGGGGCTCCGGGAGGAGCGTTCCACCACGACGACGGCCCCCTCGCCCAGGTGCGGCACCAGCTTGGCCAGAACGGCGGCGAGGGCCGGCTCGTCCAGCGGGTACGGCGGGTCCAGGAACACCAGGTCCCAGAGCACGGCGTCGGCGGTCCGTTCCAGGAACGATTCGACCTTGGACCGGTGCACGAAGACCACCTTGCGGCGTGCCACGGTGTTGACCAGGTCCGCGTTCTTCTGGCAGACGGCGCTGGCCTTGGCATCGAATTCGACCAGGTCCACAGAGTCGGCGCCACGGCTGCCGCTCTCCACGCCCAGTGAGCCGGAGCCCGCGTAGAGATCCAGCACCCGGGCACCGGCAATGACGTTGAAGGCGTCCAGCCGGGAAAACAGTGCTTCCTTGACGCGGTCCGTCGTGGGACGCGTCATGTTCCCGGGGACGCTGGTCAGGGGGCTGCCGCCGGCCGCGCCGGCGATGATGCGGCTCATGCGCGATCCCCCGTGGACCTGTTTGCCTGGCTCGTGGTGCTAGCCGCGTTCAAGGAACGCCTCCTTCTCGGGGTTCAAGTATTCATCGATGGCCGCGGCGAGCAAGGGCTGTCCCGCCAGCGTGGGATCGGCGGCCACGATCCGCTGGGCGTCCTGCCTGGCCCGGGCAATCACGTCCTCGTGTTCGAGCACGCGCAACAGCTTCAGTGTGGAGCGCCCGCCGGACTGCGAGGCGCCCAGGATGTCGCCCTCCCGGCGCAGTTTGAGGTCCTCCTGGGAGAGCTCAAAGCCGTCCGTGGTGGCCGCCACGGCGTCCAGCCGGCGGCGGCTCGGATGATCCGGCTCCAGGGTGGTGACCAGCAGGCAGGTCCCGGGCAGGCCGCCGCGGCCCACCCGGCCCCGCAACTGGTGGAGCTGGGAGATGCCAAAACGGTCCGCGTCCAGGATCACCATGAGCGTGGCGTTGTGCACGTCCACGCCGACCTCGATCACGGTGGTGGAGACCAGCAGCTTGGTCCGGTTGGCTGTGAAGGAGGCCATGGTCTCGGACTTCAGGGCGGGGTCCTGCCGGCCGTGCAGTGGCGCGACGGGCACCCCGGCCAGGGCCGGCTCGTCCCGGAGGTGTTCCACGACGCCGGTGACGGAGGCGAGCTCACGCGCGCCGTTCTCGCCTTCCAGGTCCGCGGCGGACGGTTCGGCCTCGCCCGGGGTGAAGTCGCCGTCGTCGTCCTCGCCGATTTTGGGGCACACCACGTAGACCTGGTGGCCGGCGTCGATCTCCTCCCGCGAGCGGGACCAGATGCGGCCGGCCCAGGCCGGGTGCTCGGCGAGCCCCACCACGTGGGTGGAGATCGGCGCGCGGCCCGCGGGGAGTTCGTCCAGGACCGAGGTTTCGAGGTCCCCGAATACGGTCATGGCCACGGTCCGGGGAATCGGGGTGGCGGTCATGACCAGCAGGTGCGGGGGTTTGCTCGCCTTGGCCCGGAGGGCGTCGCGCTGTTCGACGCCGAAACGGTGCTGTTCGTCCACCACGATCAGTCCGAGGTCGTAGAAGGACACGGTCTCGCTGAGCAGGGCATGGGTGCCTATCACGATTCCGGCTGTCCCGGAGGCCGCGTCGAGCATGGCCTGCTTCCGCGCCGCGGTGGGCATGGAGCCGGTGAGGAGCGTGACCTGGACGGCGTCCGGACCGAACCCGCCGAGCATCCCGTCCCGGGACAGCGGCCCGAGCGTGCGCCGGATGGATTCGTAGTGCTGGGCGGCAAGGACTTCGGTGGGGGCGAGCAGGGCCGCCTGTCCCCCGGCGTCCACCACCTGCAGCATGGCGCGCAGGGCCACGATGGTCTTGCCCGAACCCACCTCGCCCTGGAGCAGCCGGTTCATCGGCGAGTCCTGCGCGAGCTCCTCGGAGAGCGTCTTGCCGACGGCGGCCTGCCCGGCGGTCAGCGTGAACGGCAGCTGGCGGTCGAAGGCGGGCAGCAGCCCGTCCGGTGCCGGGCGCCGGGCCGTCGCTTCCTCGGCGGCCAGCTGGGCCCGGCGGCGGGCCAGGGCCGACTGGAGGACCAGGGCTTCCTGGTAGCGGAAGCGGTCCCGGGCGCGCTGCCAGTCCGCCGGGGTTTGCGGTGTGTGGATCAGCCGGTAGGCGTCCGCGACCGCCAGGAATTTCTCCCGCGCCGCGATCTCCGCGGGCAGCGGGTCGCCGAGGGCCTCGAGCTCCAGGGTGTCCAGCAGGGTCGAGATGACCTTTTGGATGGACCAGCTCGTGAGTTTCGCCGTGGCCGGGTACACCGGAATCGGCATGGCCGCGAGCTTCTCCGGGTCCAGGCCCGGGGTGTCGGGGTCCTCGTCGAGCAGCAGGAAATCGGGGTTGGTCAGGCCCAGGGAGCCGCCGTAGCGCGTGACCTTGCCGGAAAACATGGCGCGCCGGCCCGGCTGGAGCTCGGCCTTGGCCCGGAACCCGTTGAAGAAGCTGACCTTGAGCGTGCCCGGCAGTCCGCCGCCGGCCCGTCCGGAACCGGCGGTCCCGGCGTCGTCGGAAATCACGACGTCGGTGAGTGAACCGCGCCGGGCGCGCATGGCCCGGGTGCTGTTGGAGATCACCCGGGCGATCAGGGTCACTTCCTCATCCAGCGGGACCTCGCTGATGGGTGTCAGCTCGCCGCGGCTGAGATAGCGGCGCGGGAAGTAGTTCAGGAGCCCGCCGACGGTGGTGATGCCGAGGTGTTTTTCGATGACAGCCGCGGAGCGCTTACCGATCCGGCGTTCCAGGCCCAGTTCAAGTTCAGCGTGCATATCCGTCGGGGTTTCGGGTTTCAGCGGCCAGGACCGGGGCCACGGCGGCAGCGGTGACGGCGGCCTCTGTCTCCGGGTCGCGCGGCAGGGCGAGCTCGCTCACGGAGATGTCCGTGGGCTCGCCCAGGGAACGGATCAGCGCAACGGCAGGTTCGGCATCCAGGACGTGGACGTGGACGCGCCAGCGGTAGTGCCCGGCAGCATCCACGGCGCCGCCCACCTGGCTCATGATCACGGAGTCGCCCATTTCGTCGAGCCGCTGCCGCATCATGGCGGCGTCCAGCGGGGACAGAGAGATGGTGCACATGAGTTCGACGCCGTCGTCGCGGGGCATGCCGACGTGGATGTGCGGATCCTGGACGTCGTAGCCGTGCAGGCCGTCCAGCAGTTCGCTCTGGAGCTCCTCGCCCAGCACGGCGGAGCGGAGGCAGTCCAGGATCAGGAGCATGCCCACGCCGCCGGCGTCCACCACATGGGCGGCGTGCAGGGCAGCGAGCTGGTCCTCCGTGTGCACCACGGCGGCCAGGGCTGCCTCGACGGCGGCGTCCAGGGCCAGGCCGAGGGTCTGGTTGCTGTCATCGCCGTCGTGCGCGGAGTCCACGGCGGCCACGGCGCGGGCAGCGGCTTCCATGACGGAGAGCATGGTGCCGGGCACGGGATCACTCAGCGCGGACCAGGCCCGGAGCTGGGCCCGGTTCAGGGCCGCAGCCAGCAGCGGCGAGCTGATCCGGGTGTGTCCGGCCAACGGTTCGGCGGCGGCGCAGAGGAACACGGCAAACAGTGTTCCCGAGTTGCCGCGGGCCTGTTCCATGGCCGCCTGGCCGGCCTGCGCCAGGACGGCGCCGACGTCGTGCTGGGCGGGGTCAGCGGCACGGGCCGCAGCCCGGGCGGTCAGGTAGAGGTTGGTGCCGGTGTCGCCGTCGGCCACGGGAAAGATGTTGATGGCGTTCAGGCGGTCGCTGTGGTTTCCGAGCGTTGTCTCCGCCTTGCTCAACCACCGCTTCATCGCTTGCGCGTTGGCGGCAATTTTAGTCTGCAAAGTGATCCCATCCCACAGCGTCAGCGGGCCTGCCCGCGATCTTTACTCCCGTGCTTTCAGTTGGTGCAGGGGTCTCTACCGAGCCTATCGCAGTGAAACCGGCAGGGAGCTGAACCCCCGCGGGGAATGTGGCCAACAGCCCGTGGTCTTCGCCCCCGCCCAGGACCCAAGGCATCGGGTCTGCCCCCAGCAGCTCCGACGCCGGCAGCAGCGGAACAGCGAGTTCCTTCAGTGCGGCGGCGTCCAGGTTCAGCACGGCATGGCTGGCCGCGGCCATGCGGTTGCCGTCGCGGACCAGGCCGTCCGAAATGTCCATCATGGCCGACGCGCCGGCGTCACGGGCCGCAGGGCCCGCGGCGAGCGGCGGCAGCGGCCGGCACTGGGTGTCCATGAGGGCTCGCTGTGCGGCCGTCAGCTCCGCGACGCTGATCTCCGACTCCAGCAGCGCCAGGCCGGCGGCGGCGCGGCCCACCGTTCCGGCCAGGGCCACCGTGTCCCCCGGCCGGGCCCCGGAGCGCAGGACCGGCTCCTTGCCGTCGAGGGTGCCCACGATCGCCACGCTGACGGCCAGTTCGCGGCCGCGGCCCAGGTCCCCGCCAGCCACCGTGCAGCCGCGAGCGCCCAGCTCCCGGATGCCGGCGGTGAGGCCGTCCGCGAAATCCTCCACCCAGGACACCGGGGTTTCCGGCGGCATGGTCAGGCTCACCACAAGGGACGTGGACCGGGCACCCATGGCGTTGATGTCGCTAAGGTTTTGCGCGGCGGCCTTCCAGCCGACGTCGTACCCGCTGGTCCGGTAGCCGTTGTTCCATTGCAGCCGGAAGTCCTGGTCAGCCACCTGCGTGTCGATGCTCAGCACCGTCCGGCCGTCCGGGGCCGCGACAATGGCGGCGTCATCCCCCGGCCCGAGCAGCAAGGACGTGGGCGCCTCCGGCCCGCCGGCGGGCTCCGGAACAATGAGCCGCGGGAAGATGCGCTCCAGCAGCTGGGACTCCGAGAGCCCGGCGACGGTCAGGCCGGCGTCCGCGGGCTGGGTTTCGGACACGGCCGTTACAGGCACGGGAGCTTCAGACACGGGAGTTTCAGGCACAGCCCTACGCTACCGCGAGGGGCTGACACCGGCGAACGGGTATTAGAAGGTGGCCTTGAGACAGCCGTACTGGGTGTTGTCCGAGGACATCCCTGCCACGCCCAGCCCCCAGGAGCAGACGGTGTACACGCCGCGTTTGGTGACCGGGATGACAATCCGGTAGCCGTGGTTGCCGGAGACCTGGAAGACCGAGTTGACGTCGGCCCTGTAGCGGTTGGCCACATACGCTGTGCCCGTGGTGGTGCCCTCCGGGGACGTGACGTACAGGTGGACGGGGACGTTTGCCCGCGTCATCCCCGGATCCAGCGCCCAGCCGCTGGCCACGAGCGCGGATCCCATCCCGCCGAGCTGGACCTTGAGGGACTCGTAGTACCCGATCGGTGCGGGCGTGGCGGCGACACGCACGGTCGAGCAGCCCAGGAGGCTGTTGCCCAGCGGGAAGACGCTGACGGCGATGCCGTAGGCGCAGATCTTGTAGTCACCCGGCGTCGTGACCGGCAGCGCCACCCGGTAGCCGTGGTTTCCGGTGGTCCCCATGACCGTGTTGACGTCGGCCCGGGACTGGTTGGCGGTATATGCGGAACTCTTGGTCACACCCTTGGGGTCGGTGACGTAGAGGTGGACCGGGATGGAGGCGGCCGGAGTTCCGGGATCCAGGCTCCACCCGGTGGCCGTGATGGTGGCCGTCGCCGCGTCCGTCTTGACCACGGTGCTTTCCAGGAAGCCGGCGGGCGCCGGTGTTGCCCGTGGCGTCACGTATTTACAGCCCAGGAGGCTGTTGCCGAGGCTGAATGCCGTGACGGCCATGCCGTAGGCGCATACCTTGTACTGCCCGCTCATGGTCACGGGGAGGTCCGAGGTGAAGCCGTGGCTTCCCGTCACGGACATCACCAGGTTGACGTCGGCGCGGCTCTTGTTGGCGGTGATGGCCTGGGACGTCGTTTTGCCTGCCGGGTCGGTCACGTAGAGGTGGACCGGGATGGACGCTGTGGGCGTCCCGGGATCGTAACTCCAGCCGGTGGCCCGCAGCACCGTTGCCCCGCCGGTCCTGGTGAGTGTCAGGGACTCGAGATAGCCGGCGGTGGCCGGTGTCCCCGCAAGGGTCAGGGACTTGCAGCCCAGGTCCGTTGGTTCGGCGCTGCTCAGGGCGTAGACGCAGACCTTATATACGCCAGCTGCGGTCAGATTGAAGGAACGGGTGAACCCGTGGTTGCCGGTCACCTGCATGACCTTGTTAACGTCCGCGCGGGCCTGGTTGGCTGCGACGGCGTAGCCGGTTGCGGTGCCGCCGGGCGGGGTCACGTAGATGTGGACCGTGGATGATTCGGAGGGCTGGGCGGTGTCGTACGCCCAGCCGGCGATGTCCAGGCTGGCCTTGGCGCCGGAGCGGTTGATGGCCATGGACTCGACGTAGCCGACCGCGGGCGCTCCGGGCGGGCGGATGGTCACGCTGGCCGCGGTGTCGGTGACCGAATCGATGCTCACCTTGGTGCCGGCGTGCGTGGTGAAGGTCTGTCCCGCCTGCCAGGCCTGGGTGTTGCTGTAGTAGCCGTTGAAGGCGGCGGCGCGGGTGTCCGGCGGGAGCAGGATCGAGGAGTTGCCGCCGCCCTGCTGGGTGATCTTGACGCCGCGGTTTCCGGCCTGCGCGATCACGGAGTCGTAGCCCACCGGAGCCCGGAGCTCGAGGTAGTAGACCTCGCCGGATTTCGGGTCCGTGAACTTCGCCGCCCGGTTGGCGGCGTCGCCGGCCCAGGGTGCGAGGGTCACCTTGCGGGGCCCGGAGACTGTGCCCAGGTTGGTGATCTCGTTGCCGTTGCCGAACCGGCCCATTTCCCAGAGGCTGGCGCTGATTTCCGGCATGACGTCCCAGTGCGAGATCCCCATGAGGTCCAGGTTGTCGCCATAGGGCTTGATGCTGCAGGTGGGATCGGCAAAGCCCGCGTAGGGGCCGGAGGCCACGTCCATGGCCCCGCTGCCGCACAGCAGGCTGTTGGCGTGGTCCATGCCCAGGGCATGCCCGAACTCATGGGTCAGCACGGGGGTTGCGAGCCGGCTGTTCTGCGGCATCAGGATGCGCCCGCCCGTGGTGCCGTTGCTGTAGGTCATGCCGGCGGTGCCATTGCTCAGGTACGCGCCGGGGATGAAGATCACCAGCGCGGTGTAGGGGCTCTGCGTCCAGCCCAGCTCCTGGGAGACCGTGTCCACGATCTGCGACGGCGACTGCGTTGAGGTCGCAGCCGACTTGTGCAGCAGTCGGGACGAGCTCAGGGCAATGTCCACGCGCCCGGCGGTGGCGTGGGCCCAGTAGCGGTTGGCCGCGCTGAGCGAGGCCTTCGCCGCGGCCATCGGCACGGCGGCGTCCGTCTCCGCTGCGGTCTTGTCGGCGAGCTGGACGGTCACCAGGGTGGTCTTCAGGGTGCCTGCCAGCGGCGCGCTTACGTAGGTGTATTCGCTCCTCGCCTTGTTGGCCGGCGGCTCGGGCCGGACAAAGTCATCCACCTGCCCCTGAGGGCTCGGGTCCGACACCGCAGGAACGGCACCCGCTGGAACAGCAACGGCCGGAACAGCAACCGAGGGAACGGCCGCCACAGCGGTTTGGGGCAACGCTGCTGCCAGCATCACGGCGGCAATCACTGTTGCCGCTATGTTCAGTTTTCGCAAGATTGCTCGCTTAGGGGTGAGACCGCCGGCGGAGACCTGGTGGTGGGAGCGACGTAAGGTGCCTACAGCATAAACGCCAATTCCCGCCTGTCACCCCACTAACTTTGATCCCTTAAATCACAACTGCATCACGCATTTTTGTTTGCAAGCTTCTGCGCAGTAATGCCGCACCATTTCGCCACCTGAAAACCGCATGCCAAACTCTTAGCCGTGCCTCCTTCCGTCGCCGCGGTCAATACCGCCACCCGCAGGGTGCTTGCCTTCGCCGTCGGAGGCCTCCTGTTAGCGCTGATCATTGCCACCCAGATGTTCGTCAACGTGGATCCGCTCAGCGTTCACCGGACCGACGCCGTCATCATGCTCGGCGGGGCGGCATCTGAGCGACTCCCGGTGGCACGCCAGTTCCAAGCCGAATTCCACATCCCGGTCCTGGTGATCTCCCACACGGACACCGTGGGCAACCGGAGCGCGGATGAGACGTGCAATTCCACAGCCTTCCCCAACCCGGACCTCATCTGTTTCAGGCCCCCGGACCTGGACACCCGCGGCGAGGCTGAGTCGATCTCCCGGCTCATCGAAGCCAACGGCTGGAAGTCCGTCACCGTGGTGACATCCAGCTATCACGTCACCCGCGCGGGTCGCCTGATCGGGCAATGCACGACGGCGGACGTCCAGATGGTTGCCTCCCACCCGGACCTGGATGTCTTCCAGTGGATCCGGCGGTTTGTGGTCGAAACGGGAGGCCTGATCGATGCCACCTTTAGGCCGGAATGCGCCAATCACGGGGCGGAAATGTAACAATTGAACCTCATCCGGTTGAACTGGTCAGCCGGTTCGGGCATCTGACCGAGGCGAGGAGGACACGCTGGAACACTCTCCCGACGGTGCTGCCCCGCTGGTTGCCGCACCCCGGCACCTGCGCAAGCGGCGCATGCACACGGAGATCCCGGACGCCCTTCTGGTGCCCGGGGCGGACCCTCTTCCGCTCAACGCGCCGCCGCCAGCAGCCGCGCAGGCTCCTGTATTTCAGGACCCGGAGGAACCCGCGGATTCAAACCCGGCAGAGTCGGGCCTGGAAGCCGCCATCCAGGAGAAGGAATCCCAGCAAGTCGCCCGCGACATGCTCCACCGGCGCAAACGGCGGGTGGCTCTTCTAGCCGTTCTCGTCGTAGCCCTGGCCGTGCCGGCCATCGTGCTGGCCCTGCTGCTCGGCTAAGCCGGGCCACAGACCTTACCAACCATTCGCACACCCTTGGGGAATAACCATGCACAGCATCATGCCGATCTTCGGAACCAGGCCGGAAGCCATCAAGATGGCGCCGATCGTCAGCGCGCTGCAGGAGTCTCCGCTCTTCCGCTGCATCGTGACGGTCACGGGGCAGCACCGCGAGATGCTGGACCAGGTCAACGAACTGTTCGGCATTGTTCCGGACCATGACCTGAACATCCTGCAGCAGGGGCAGTCGCTCTCGGCCATCATGACGCGGACCATCGACGGACTGGAGAAGCTCTTCGCCGGCACCCGGCCGGACGCCGTCGTCGTCCAGGGCGACACCACCACCTCCACGGCCGCCGCCATCGCGGCGTTCTACCACGGCATCCCGGTGGTCCATGTCGAGGCCGGGCTGCGCAGCGGAGACCTGCTCTCGCCGTTCCCCGAGGAAGCCAACCGAAAGATCACCAGCCAGATCACCCGCCTGCACCTGGCGCCCACCTCCACCAGCAGGGAGAACCTGCTGAAGGAAGGCATCAGCGCCGAGGACATCGTGGTCACGGGAAACACCGTGATCGACGCCCTGCTCGCCACCGTCGACAAGCAGCTCCCCTTCACAGACTCCCGGCTGGAAGCACTGGCGGCCGGCGACCGTCCGGTCCTGCTCGTCACCACGCACCGGCGGGAAAACCAGGGCGAATCCATGCGCAGCGTGGGACGGGCCCTGGCCCGGATCGCCGACGCCGAGCCGGACCTGGTGATCGTGCTGCCGGCCCACAAGAACCCGGTGGTGCGGGAGGCCGTCCTGCCCGCGCTGGAGGGCAAAGCCAACGTCCTGGTGACGGAACCTCTGGCCTACGGCGAATTCACCCGGCTGCTCTCCCGAGCACACATCGTCCTCACGGACTCTGGCGGAGTGCAGGAGGAAGCACCCAGCCTCGGCAAGCCGGTCCTGGTGATGCGGGACAACACCGAGCGGCCAGAGGCCCTGGAAGCCGGCACCGTGAAGCTGATCGGCACGGACGAGGAACGGATTGTTGCCGAGGTGACCAGCCTCCTGCACGATTCCGCGCACTTCGCGGCCATGGCAAACGCCGTGAATCCCTACGGCGACGGCAAGGCTGCGGCCCGGACGGTGGCAGCTATTGAAGAGCTGCTCGGCGTCGGCTACCGGACGGCGGAGTTCAGCGGCGCGTAGGCGCCGGACAACCACCGGCAGGGCTGCCCGGGACCCGGGCCTCGATGTGAGCCGAGAAGGCCTTTCGTGAAACAATTAGTGTTCAGCAGGCAAGGATGCGGGTTGCCAGCATCACGTTGTCCGTCGGCGGATCTGGTACCCCGGATTCGACCCTGAACCGACGGCGACGCCAGGGGGTGCAAGTGGACCGCAGGGACTTTCTACGACTATCAGTGGCGGCCTCAGCCGCCGCCGCCCTGGCGGCGTGCACCCCCGATACTTCGCCCGGCCCCCGACCGCCGTCGACCTCGCCCACACCACTGCCTCGTCGACCCATACCCCCGTACGCGAGCAAGGGCCTCGGCATGCCGCGCTTCGGCGGATTCGGTTTCAAGGAGCTGGATTCCCTGAACCTGGACTGGTTCTACGACTGGGGACCTGACTACCCGCCCCTCCGGGCTGCTTCGAGCCAGGCCGCTGAATTTGTGCCAATGGTCTGGGGGCGCGGCTCCTTGGAACGGAAGGCCATAGAGCAGGTGCGGTCCGAAGTGTCCTGGACAGGCGCCGACAATCTCCTCGGCTTCAACGAACCCGACCACACCGGCCAGGCGGACATGTCCGTGGACACTGCCATCAGTCTCTGGCCCCAGCTGGAACAGGCCGGCCTCAGGCTGGGCTCTCCGGCCCCGGTTCAGGCGCTGGGCGACTGGCTCAAAAATTTCATGGACCAGGCATCCAAGAAGGACCTGCGGGTGGATTTTGTCGCGATGCACTGGTACGCGCCGCCCCACGGGGACTCGTTCCTCCGCACGGTGGAGAAACTGCACGAACGCTACGGGAAGCCCGTCTGGATCACCGAATACGCCGTCGCCGACTGGAAGGCCACTGCGAAGTCGCCCAGCCGGTTCACGGAGAAGGAAATCCTGGCGTTCATGAAAGAGACCGTCACCGGACTCCGGAAGATGCCGTACGTGGAGCGTTTCGCCTGGAAAACGCGGGCCCACGGCGACCCCATCATGGGCGCCTCCGCCCTGTTCCGGAGCAACGGCTCCCTCACCCCCACCGGCGAGCTCTACCACTCCCTCTAGGACCGACCTTCAGCCAGTGCCGGTTGCCGCTGGTGGCCCGCAGAAAACTGCGTCTTTCCTGTGTAAAACCGGGACTTTCCTGAGTATTTGCCGTGCTATGTTGACTTCAGCCACAACTGAATCAGGGACCCCACAGGCCAGAGCAGTCACACCCCGACGCCGCCATCCGTGAGCGGAATCCGTCGGGACGCACGCCGCCGCTGGCCTTTGTTGTCCCCGCAGCAGTCACAGAACCCAGCAACCTTCCACGAAGGGAACTCATGGAACGCCGTAAGTTTCTCACTATGCCCCTGGCTGCAATGGCGGCGCCCGGCGCCCTGCTGGCCGCCAATGCCGGAATCGCACAGGCAGCTACGGCCCCGACCGCGATCCCGACCGTCCCCGCCGTCACGCTGCCCGCCGATACGCAGAAGGGGTTCGGTTGGGGCGGGAAAGACGCCTTGGCGCTCACGCAGATCAAGAGCCTGAAGCTGGACTGGCACTACACGTGGGGGGCGCACTACAACGTCACCACCAACCCGCCCTTTGTTCCCATGGTCAAGAGCGAACGCACGCTGCTGGAGCAGGATGCCCTGGGCTGGGTATCGCGCCAGCTGGCGGAAACGAAGACCAAGCACCTCCTGGGCTTCAACGAGCCCGACAACACGGCCCAGGCGAACATGAGCGTGGACAGGGCCATCGAGCTCTGGCCCAAGCTGATGGCAACCGGGCTGCGGCTCGGGTCCCCGGCGTGCACCAGCCCCCGCAGTGCGTGGCTGGCCGACTTCATGACCAAGGCCAAGAACAAGGGCCTCCGTGTGGACTTCTTGACAACGCACGTCTACGCCTGGCCCAGGGCCGATGACTTCCTGAACAAGATCACCATGATGCACGAGAAATATGGCAAGCCCATCTGGGTGACCGAGTACGCGGTGGCCGACTGGAACGCTACGGCTACACAGCCTTCCATCTATACCCGGGCGCAGACCGAGGACTTCATGCGGGCCACCGTCGCCGGCCTGCGCGCCATGCCGTTCGTCGAGCGCTTCGCCTGGAAGACCCGCCCGGCAGGCGACATCAGGATGGGTTGCTCCGCCCTCTTCCACACCAACGGCTCCCTCACCACCACAGGCAAGCTCTACGCGTCCCTGTGAGGCGCTGAGCGCCTCCTGCTGTGGCCGGACACCCAGGTGTCCGGCCACATTCCGTTAAGCTGTCCGTTAACCAAGGGAAGGATCCCGCCAGAGCGTTTGCTCCGGCGGGATCCTTCCTTGTTGAACGTGTTGTATCAGCTGTGAGGCCGATGTGCCGCTAGTTGGCGGCGGCGAGCTCCAGCAGTTCGCTCTTGTGGCCAAGCGAGACGATGTCCCAGCCTGCCGCGGTCCACTTCTCGTGGTCCAGGACGTTGCGTCCGTCAAACATGCGCTTGTGGGACACAGCGGCGGCCAGCTCAGCGGGATCGACGTTCACGAATTCGTTCCATTCCGTCAGCAGCATGACCAGGTCGGCGTCCGCCACGGCCGTCGCCAGGGAGTCAACGTAGTTCAGGCGCGGGTAGCGCTTGGCGGCGTTGGCATTGGCGGCGGGGTCGTAGACGCTGACGTCCGCTCCGCTGTTGAAGAGCCTGGCGGCGACGTCCAGTGCCGGTGAGTCGCGGACGTCGTCGCTGTTGGGCTTGAACGCGACGCCGAGGACGGCGACGCGCTTGCCTTCCAGCGCGCCTAGCAGCGTCTCGGCGACGTGGACGGCGCGGTCACGACGGCGGAGGTTCACTTCGTCGACTTCGTTCAGGAAGCGCATGGTGCTGTCCAGGCCCAGCTCGGATACCCGTGCCTGAAGCGCCCGAATGTCTTTGGGCAGGCAGCCGCCGCCGAAGCCGATGCCGGCGTTGAGGAAGCGGCGGCCGATCCTGGCGTCGAGGCCGATTGCGTCGGCCAGGGTGCGGATGTTGCCGCCGACGGTCTCGGTGACCTCGGAGAAGGCGTTGATGAAGGAGATCTTGGTCGCCAGGAAGGCGTTCGCCGCAACCTTGACCAGTTCAGCCGTCTCAAAGTCGGTGGAGATGAACGGGGTTTCTCGGCTGATGGCGTCGGCGTAGACCTCGCGCAGAGTCGCTTCGGCGGAGGCGGAATCCACCCCGATGACCAGGCGGTCGGGACGCAGGGTGTCCTCCACGGCGAAGCCCTCGCGCAGGAACTCGGGGTTCCAGGCGAAGTTGACGGTGACGCCGTCGCGCGCTTCTTCGGCGACGAGACCCTTGAGACGGCGTGCGGAGCCCACCGGAACGGTGGACTTCCCGACGATCAGGGAGTCCTTCGTCGCGGCGCGGGCAATGGCTGCCACAGACGCGTCAACGTAGGTCATGTCAGCAGCGTGCTCACCGGCGCGCTGCGGGGTGCCGACGGCGATGAAGTGGACATCACCGAAGGCGCCGGCTTCTTCGAACGAAGTGGTGAAGCGCAGGCGGCCGGACTCAGTGTGCTTGCGCAGGAGCTCCGGCAGGCCGGGCTCGTGGATGGGCAATTCGCCTCGGCTGAGGCTGTCGATCTTTTCCTTGTCGACGTCGACCCCGAGTACCTCGAAGCCGAGCTCCGCCATGCATGCCGCATGGGTCGCGCCGAGGTATCCCGTACCGATCACGGTTAGTCGTAGTGTCACTAGTCCCCCAGTAGCTGCAGTAAATTTCATTGCGTTGGGCGCAGATGGCGCATCCAAACGGGACCACTATATATCGTTTGGTCACGGTGTCCCTCCCCTTGCCCCTGGAAGTGACATAGCTCTAGCGGCTGGCACCCCATCGCACGCCACTTGAAATTACTGGACTCCCTCAGTCATCGAGACCAGCGAGGACAGCCGCGGTGAGGAAATGGCTGATCGGAACATGACTACCATGTATCCATGCTGCAAACGATTCCCGTGATACCTGCCGACAGGATCGACGCTGGTGCGACGAATGTACCCGTCACAGAGGTCTCTGCCCACCTCCCCTTTGCGCCAGCTTCTGGTCACGGAGCCAGCAGGTACTCTGCCGTCTTGTCGGACGGCCTGCCCCTGGAGGCACTTCTCGTCAACAAGAACTCAGATCTGCTGGTTGTAAGCCTCCACGGCGCTACCGACCGCAACAAATACCAACTACCCCGCTTCGAGTGGCTGCGGAGCCTGTTGACCACGGAATTCAGCAGCTTTTACTTCTCGGACCCCACGCTTCATCATCGCGACGATTTGGAGCTGGCCTGGTACACGGGCTCCGCAAACCTCGACTTGTACCCGCTCCTCGCGGAGTGGGCCTGTTCGGCTGCCGATGCAGTCGGCGCGAAAGGAATTCTCTTCCTGGGGTCTTCGGGTGGCGGGCTGGCGGCTCTGCAAATGGCAACTTACATCCCTGGGAGTATGGCGTTGCCGTTCAGCTGCCAGACGAGCATCGCGAACTACCTCATTAACGGGACCCTTATGGGAGCACAGCGCAGGTACGTCGAAACCGTCATGCCGCACCTCGCCCCGGATGGGCCATGGTCACTGACACCAGATGAAGACTGGTCCGTCCCGCTGGGCCCCAGGTCTTCAGCTCTAGTCCGGTACAGCCAGCATCAGCCCAATCTTGTGTACTACGTTCAGAACAGCAATGACTTCGCACACGTCGAACAGCACTACCGGCCGTTCCGCGATGTCATCGAAGCAGGCCCCAACGCTGACAATGTGCGCTTCCACGTCTACGAGGGTCCGAAAGCCCACAACCCTCCCGTTCCCACGGTATTTCACGAGCAATTGGACAATGCCGCGGAATGGCTTCGGAGCACGCTTTAGTTAGTACGGCGCAACTATTTTGCGTGTCGATCTGCCCCAATGACAGGAGTAAGCCACGTGGCTGAAGATAGATATTTGGTCATAGCTAATGCTTACCCTAATGATTCCAATATCTACAACTATGGGTTTTTACATCGCAGAGTAAAAAAATATCTCGACGCCGGCCTGGCTATTGACGTTTTTCGCATCGATGCCAATGAACCCGAGCTAAGAACCTACGTTTTCGACGGAGTCACTGTCACTACGGGGAATCGAGACATTTACACGCAATATATCTTGGCCTCTGATCACGCAAGCTTTCTGGTCCATTTCCCATTGGACTACATCATTGCCCCGCTAAGCACCCACAAACCGTCAACTCCGATCATCGCGTGGCTTCATGGCTACGAGACCCTAAGTTGGCACAGGCGATGGTACGACGCCGTCGACGTTGCGGGATTCATGGATAGAGTGAAGAGCCTCAGAGCGCACGGCGAGAACAAAAAAGTCCCGTTCCTGCGACAGCTCTATCAGGCCGAACATCGTGATATCAGGTTTGTCACCGTCTCCAATTGGTTCCTGAAACACAGCGTAGAGCCGGATGCGGGAGTTCGCGTTTCGAACGTAAGCGTCATACCAAATGTGGTTGACACCGAGCTTTTCCCTTACATTCCTAAAGATCCGGCCCTGCGGCATAAAGTGCTCATCATCAAACCGTTCACGGGGTACAAATATGCCAACGATCTGGTTGTGAAGACAATCCTCACCCTTCGCCAATCGCCTTCCTTTGACAAGATGCAGTTCAGCATCTACGGCGACGGCCCGTTTTTCGATGAGACACTCGAGCCGCTTCGGGGATTGGAAAATGTGCACCTCACCAAAGCATTTCTACTCCAGGAGGATATCGCCCGTCTTCATGCCGACCATGGCATTTTTCTCAGCCCTACGCGCTGGGATTCCCAGGGAGTCTCCATTGGCGAGGCCATGAGTTCCGGACTTGTTCCGGTGTCCACAGCGATTTCAGCTATCCCCGAATTCGTAACCCACGGGACGAGCGGCCTCCTTGCCGCCCCTGAAGACCCTGACGATCTGGCTTCCTGCGTGGAAATGCTGGTGGATTCACCTGAAACTTTTGCCCGCCTCTCCGAACAGGCGACAATCCAGGCCCGGGAGGTTTGCGGGCCAGAAGCAACCACCGACCGGGAAATCCAACTCATCAAGAATCCGGAGCTCGGACGGAATACGGACACAGGAGAAGTGGCCTGGGAAGCTGCTTATTCCGACCTTGAAGACGAGCTTTTCTCTGTATTGAACCATTTCTCGGAAAGACTGGATGCACCGGTCATTGCTGATTCCGCTCCGCCTTCGAAGTAGTCAAATCCCCCCGGCAGCATCTGCACACTGCCGACATATTGGGGGTGTCCCGTGGGGCAACGCGAGTAGGACCAAGTAGGCCGGCGGTGCGCGGACCACCCGTGTGCTTTCTTCTCTTGAGGGATTGACTGCGCTCTAGCAGCCAGAAGTCGTTGAGGCGGCGGCTGCTATCAAACGTTATCCGCGTCTCCCCATATGGTTCGTTTAATCGCGTCCTCCACCGGGACAGGAGCACATCATGAACGTCGCACCCGGCACGGATTCGGGGAAAGGGACTTCTGCAGGGGCCGCAAACCCACGAAGGAGTTCGATGAGCACTTCAGCCAGGCGTGCATCCGCAAGAAGTGAAGCAAAATCCCAACGACCAACCGTCCAGCGCCTGAGCATCGTGGCGACGTGCCTGAGTGCCCTGCTTGTCGCAGGGGGCGCACTACCCGGCCAGGCGTCTCCTCCACCGGATGCCACGCTTAAGCCTGGGCACGGCAAAGTCATCGCAGATCACTTCATCGTCGTCCTCAAAAATGGATCTGATGCTGCGGCGGTTGCGCGCCGCAATAATGTGAAGACGAAGTATGTCTATACCGCTGCGTTGTCCGGGTTCGCGGCAACCTTGTCCAAAGCGGATTTGGCCAGAGTCCGCAAAGACTCCGCCGTCGACTACGTGGAACCAGACGGCGAAGTCACGGCGTCGAAAGAAGCACCACCGCCGGATCCCATGGCCAACAAGGCACCGGGCCAGTTCGGATCCATTTCTCCCGACGTGACCACCGACGCCACACAAACGGGAGCCACGTGGGGCATCGACCGCGTGGACCAACGTACCGGCATCAATGGCACCTACAACTACACCGACACCGGCTCAGGAGTCAGCGCCTACGTCATCGACACCGGCATCAATACCGCCCACACCCAGTTCGGGACCAGAGCCAGCGTCGGTTTCGACTCCGTAGGAGACGGCCGCAACGGACAGGACTGCAACGGCCACGGGACGCACGTCTCTGGAATCATCGGAGGATCCACGTACGGCGTGGCGAAGTCGGTGTCGCTGGTGGCAGTCCGGGTGCTGGACTGTACAGGTTCCGGGACATTCTCCGCGGTGATCGCCGGGATTGACTGGGTCACCTACAACCACAACGGACCCTCCGTCGCCAACATGAGTCTCAGCGGCGGTTTCAACCAGGCAGCCAATGACGCCGTCACGCGATCTATCGCAAGCGGAGTCACGTATGCCTTAGCGGCCGGCAATAGCAACGACAACGCCTGCAACTATTCTCCGTCCTCCACTCCATCAGCATTGACTGTCGGCGCAACCAGCCTGACTGGCGGCACAGACGTCAGGGCATCCTTCTCCAACTGGGGGACGTGCCTGGACGTATTTGATCCGGGAGTCAACATCACCTCGGCGTGGATCGGAAGCACGACTGCGACCAATACCATTTCGGGAACGTCGATGGCCGCCCCCCACGTGGCCGGATTGGTGGCACTCTATCTCAAGAGCAACCCATACGCTTCGCCCGCAACCGTCATGGCGGTTATCAAGAGCACCGCGGTCACCGGAATCGTGAGCAACCCCAACGGATCACCGAACCGCTTTGCCCGCAAGTGGAACGGCAACCTCACCGCGAACGGGGTCAGCGGCTATCAACCTGACGGTTCCTCGTGGTATCAGGCCGGCGCCGGCTATATCCAAGGCTGGCTCGCCGCGACTGCGGGACGGGACACTGATCTCTACCTCGAACGCTGGAACGGCACCACATGGGTCACGGTCGCCGCGTCAGCGACCCTGACACCACGCGAACGCATAGCCTATCTGGGGACAGGGGCCTCGTACTATCGGTTCCGCATCTACCAATTCACCGGTGGGGCCGGAAGCTACGATCTCTGGAGCAACCACCCCTCCTGACGAAGGGCGCGCAGGGCGCAAGAAGAGAGGCTTAGGTGGTTTGACCTTGTCAACCCACCTAAGCCTCTTCTAATCCCCAAATGCATGATGGGGTAAGACCCGCACTTCTGTCAGGAAGCAAATACCGTCAGCGCATTGACCATCATCGCTGCAGCGTTTTGTTGACTTCGATCCGCAAGTATCCTGGAACGGCCCTCGACCTGCGCATCCGCGTACGCTTCGGGAATCAATATCCGTTCCAAGTCAGTTTCCAGATCGACAATCTTGCAACCGACTATCGGGTAGTCGGCAAAATTGGACCAGACGCCTACATCGAGGTTGGGTCCAACTTGGAGCCCGGCGATGCCCCTTGCCCCGGCGGCCAAACACGGAGTGCCCACTGCCAGGCTCTGCATTGCGCCTCTTCCGGCTGAGACGCTAAAGACTGCCTTATTCATCAGGCGCGGAACATCGTCAGCAGGTACCCAGCCGCGCATGACGACAGAGACGTTCGGGTAGTCGACTAAATAGTTTGCCAGCTCGCGATCAACTCTGTTCCGCTCAGGGCCGTCTCCCAGAATCTCAATGTCCCAATGGATATGTCGAGCCTGGTGGAAGAGTCCGCTAATCAGAAGCTTCAGAGCTCGAACTTGGCTGCGTTTGTCCTTATCGATTCTCGACGCCATAACGATGGAACCGTGTCCGTTCACGATCTTCTCGTCGAGACCCAGGAGAGGATACTCGAATCGATCCATGTCCACGCCGTTGGGAGCGACATGGACGCGCTCCGGTTCGATTCTGCACAGGTCCACCAGAAGATCACCGATCTGCTCCGTGGTCACCAGAAAACCGTCAACCAGGTGCTGCCATGTGTAGACAAAGTCATGGTGAAAGCCATGGAACATGGCGACGACTTTGGTCTTCATGACCTCGTTCACGAACAGGGCAAATTTCCGCGACTCGAAAGGCTGCGCGAATACCATGTCATAGCGGGGCCCGTTTCGGACTTCTTCGGCAACCGCGGTCCAGTCTGCCCAGTCAACACGAATCACTTGGGCTCCGACTTCCTCGCCCTTCTCAGCAACGAGCCCGTCCCGCACGACCAGCGTTACTTCGTGGCCGCGCTCAAGAAGCGTTGCCGCAGCCCCAACGACGTATTCGTGGAGCCCACCCCATTCGGCAACGGTATAGGCCGGTAACAGAATTCTCACGAAGTCTCCTCTACGGTCGAGATGTCAGTGGCCCGGTTCGGAGCGGTCAAACTCCAGACCCAAGCCGACCGATCCGAGGAGATCAACGAGAGACGCCAGCTGTTGATCAGTAAATTCAGCGTCCGCCGGGCACACAAGTGTGGAAACTTGGAGGTCAGCAGCGAACAGGACGGCAACGGCAAGGAATGGATAGAGTTGCTCATTCCCGGCCCGCTGTCCCGCGTGAAGCCAGGCGTTGCTGGACAGCGTGAGACGGTCGAACGTAAACAGCCTGCCGGTCGCAATGTCGGAACGGACGACGTTCAGGCCGATTCTCCGGGTTGCATCCAGCGAGTTGATCCGCTCCGACCCAATTACGGCGTCCGTTTCAAGCGCCAGCTCGAGTCCCCCGCGCCACGTAAGCGTTCCAGCACCAGAGGACACGTTGGTCGGGACTATCTGTCCGTTGCCGGAGAAACGGCTGATGGCAGCTGCTACGTCTGACGACATTGCGAAGGGTGCGTGGAACCGTCCGCCCATGTGCGAGCCGAAAACCAAAGTCGTGGCAACCGCCACCCTATCGGCCCAGTTTGATGCCGGCGAGGCATCCATCCAGAATTCCGAGACAACCGGAAAGGCGTCCAAGTATTCGAGGTCGTGAGCCACGAGCCCGGCACGTCCGGATTTGTCGTTGATCCAAGACACCTTCATTATCGATTCACCAATTCCTGAATGCGCAATTCCGCTACTTCCGAATCCAATCCGTCGCTACCGCGCCGGTAGAGCGCCAGATCGGCCTCGTTCCGGCCTTCCACCGCACGCGCAAAGGCCTCAAGGGCCTTCGGCTCGTCTTCGAAGACATACACGGTGAAGGCGAATCGGTAATCTTGACTGATGGAGAGGGTGATTTGCCGCTTGAGGTCTGCCTCTTGCTCCAAGCCAGTCGGAGCGTCGGCGGCATCTGTATTCGTCCAAACGATGGCTGCAGGGATTCGGCCCGGCTTGGCCATGAGTCCGGTCAGCCCTTGGAGCCGACTGCGAAGGGCCCGGTCCAGGATTTCCGCCGGCGCCTCCCTCGGGAGCTCCATTGAAGGGTTAAGTTCACCCTCCAATCGCCCGCTAACGCCCAACTTCTGCATCGCAGCGAGGTCCTCCAGCGTCACGTTCAGGAAGTCGGCGTATTCGCCGACGATTTTTCCGGTTTCATCTTCCTCGCAGAGGATGAAGCTCGTGCTCTTGAGCTTCTGCAGGCGGCTGGCCTTGTTGGCTACATTGCCCTGAACGTGGAGCGAACGTACTGCCAGGTGGTCTGGCAGGTACTTTCCGAAGCTCTCCTCGAGCTTGCCCTTCTCCGCAATCTTGGGCCAAAGGATTGCTTTGCTTTCTTCCTTCAGTGCGGCGATGTCGTCATCGGAACCAGCGAACTGCAGCATGAATCGGGAAAGCTCAGCCGCGTACTTCTGCCGTGTGCCGTCTGAGTTACTCACCTGTGTGGGGTGCATACGACGCAGGAAGAGCACCTTTCCCGTGTGTACCCAGGACACCCCTGACCTCATCATGCGCAGCGCCAAATTGTGGTCCACGGCGCTGGAGATCGTCTCGTTGTATCGGAACTGCCGGATAAGGCGGGTCTCCACGAGCCACGTTGCGTGGCCGGGGGTTTGGCCGGTGACCAATGACACGGGCATGCAGAACTGTTCCCTGATGACATGGAGGACCATCTCGCCGGTGATGTCGTCGAAGTTGACCCAGGAACCGTAGCTGGCTTGAACGCCGGCCTTAATTCCGGAAAGGCTCACTTCGAGTCGCCAAGGCAACATGATGTCGTCGTCGTCGTGGACGGCGGTGAAGGTGCCTCGTGAAATGTCCGCCACCGTGTTCCTGGCAGCGGCGATCCCGCGGTTCTCCTGGTAGACATATTTGACGCGCTCATCGTCGAATGATTCGACTACAAGCCGGGTAGCGTCAGTGGATCCATCATCAACGACGATGAGTTCGAAATCTTCTACTGTCTGCGCCAGCACTGAGTTAATGCTGTCCCGCAGGTAGTCGGCCCGGTTGTACGTCGCAATTGCAACAGTAACCAGGGGCGGGGCGTCTGCTGGGCGGTTCTTCCAACTGGTCACGTTGCGGATGTAGGTCTCGTCTTGCTCAAGCCGGTTGAGCCGCTCGGCAATGTCACCGGCTGAATCGGCACGGGCGGCCGCAGCGTCAGAGTCATCCACGGCCGGAGCCACAAAGCAACGAATTCCCTCGGCAGAGCGCTGATCGAAGATCACTCCCATGCGTTTCATGCGCAGCTTGAGGTCGCAGAAGGCACGAGCGGTTTTCTTTTGTTTCTCGTCGAATCCACGAAGCCGCAGCAGTGAGTCTCGATCAACGAGCACCGGGCTTCCCGGAGCCCAGACGGAACGACTCACGGGGACACGTGCCGCTTCAGACCATTCCAACGTGTCCGTCAACGCGGCCGTGACGAGACGAGGCGGAAGATCCCTCCCGGGGATGATGACCATACTGGCCGCTGCAGACCGGACAGACTCGATGGCGTCCTTCAGACCAGCCGGACTAAACATCATGCAGTCATCGAGCGCAAGAATAACGTCGCCCGTCGAAATTGCGACGCCCGCGTTTAACTGAAGGCCTGCACTGTCCTCGGGATCGCATCCGATGACCTGCATCCCGGTCGCCGGCCTGGACCGCAAATCCAACTCGATGTCGTCAGCACGCTCGCCGTCGACCAGCAGGATAATTTCGTGGTCTATCCCGCTCAATGCAGCGCCGATTGTTTTCGCCGACAGCCATATCCGATCGGGGCCCGAGGTCACGGCATTCACAATGACGGATACGGTCACACGCGTGCTCAATTGAAACTCCCTAGTGGACTCGTGCGAACTACGCTGTGAACCGGACCGGAGGCGGCAGTCACGCTCGGCAGATCGACTTGGGAATACCAAAGTCTGCCAATGACTGTTGGTATTTGCTCGGGGGCCATTTCCGCGTGCCAAACCCGAACGCCGATCCGCATGGAATCAAAAGGTGTCTCACTGGCAAGGAGGCGGGGGATTTTTGTCACGGTCCCTGCCTTCATGGCCGGGACATAGGCGAAAGTCCGCTGTAACGCCTTGGAGTAGTTCCAGTTCATGTCCCGAGGATCCAGAACTTCGGAGCCGGCCGAGACATTCTCCAACGTGAGCATGAATTGCTTATCCGCATCCACATCGGCTAGGGCCTGAATCCCAATCGATAGAGAATTTCTCGGCACAAGAAGTTTTATTTCAAAGCTGTGGAGGCATTTATTATCGCCAGTCAATCTGTAATCCCTCGTCATAGTAGATTTCGCCGTATCTAGCGCTCCGCCAAATGCAAATCCGCATGCTAATCGGGATGTTCCCCATACTTATCACTGTCAAAGACCCTAGCACGCCCGCCGTGACCGATTTTCGACACCGTTAGGTATGAAGTCCCCCGCTTGGCTGCGCCGCGTCCAAGCCCTTGATCTCCGATCAGATGACAGGAGAAAGCTTCATTCACCGTCCATCTTTGCTTCACCCAGCCGGGACCCGAAGAACTCCTGGTGTGCCTCCTGGATATTCCGCAGGAAACGGTGCCGCGCGGGCGGCTCGTGGCCTTTGGACATCGGCTCAAGCACGAAACGGAGCCGTCCCGATGGGTCCATCCCGCCCGTTTCAGGATCAGTGGACCGTACTTGGGCGAACGGCGCGTAGTGTTCTTCGATGTGATCCAGGTCGTTGGAGTTTTGGACATAGCGCACGAAGTTGGGGATTTCCGGCTCGGCATAGAGCCGGCGAAGGTTGACCCGCTCCGCAAAGTCCGCTTCTACGGCGTCAATCGTGTCGTAGCCAGGGAACGCTGCATTCACGAACACTTTGGCAACCCAAGGAATGTAGTCACCCACGCGAGTCTGAGGCGAGAAACTAACAGCAAGCGACTCGGGTATGCGGCGCGAAATAGCCATAGCCGCGTACCCGCCACCGCTGGACCCGGCCAGAACGATGTGCTCGTAGCCGCCGTCGGCTGCCACCTGCTTCACAACAGCAGCGATGTCATCGGCAAGGTCCTGCTCCTTTGTGCCGATATACCACCCGAGGGGAATCTTCTCCCCCAGTTCAAGGGTCGTGTCAGCAATCAGAAGGACCCCGGCGTCCAGGTTGCCGAGCGTCCGGCGCCATTCAAAGCGGGGGAGCTGGAACTTGGACCGCACCAGCGAGCCGTGGAAGCTCACAATCAGCGTCTTGGACGGTCTGGGAGCGTACAGGGTAACAATATCCAAGGGTCCGCCGGAAGGGGACGGCACAACGTACTCGTAATGCTGCGACGCCTTGTGGTCGATCTCGCTGGCCGAGTCGATGCGGCGGATCTCTACAGCATTCCGCTCGTCCCAGGCCGTGCCGGTGGTTGTTTCTTGCAAATTCACAGAGTCTCTCCTGTTTCAAAGGCGCCCACGTTGGAGCCTGTCAGTGCAAGCGGAGCTTCCTCCGCCGGGGTATCGGGAATGGTTAGAATTTCCGGCTGGGCTACGTGGTCACCGACGGACTTTTGTCCGTGCCCGGACTCGGCGATGACCCGGAAGGTGCGTTCGTTGAGCGGAAGCCACCGTACGGGACCACCGAACACGGACAACAGGTTGCGTTCCACTGTCCCGACCTCATACTTGTGTTCATCCGTTTCCCAGTTGTAGGGCGGCTCATCCGTCCACACGGACACGGCGTCCGCTGTGTGACCGCTGCGCAGCTCGCGGCTGTACTGGAATGCGGTGGGATCATACACGTTGACTTGCGCAGAGCGCACGCGGTCCGTCGCTTCGACCCGGATAAGACGCCCTTCGTGGAAGGCCTCCATGAGCTCGTCTGAATACGATGAGTCGATGGAACTCGTGTGAAGCAGGCTCGGATAGTGCATCAGGCCAATCCTCTGTCCCTTCGCGGCCGCAACTGCCAGATGCTCCAGCATCAGCTCGGCCACCAAGGAGTCGGCGCCGAAATCGCCGACAAGCAGAATATCAAGTTCCACGTCCTGCTGATTCGCGCCGGACGGCAGGAACCGTGCAGGTGCCGGAAACGCACGTTCGGCAAGCGGGAAGTCCAAGTAGCCCGTGTGCTCGCCGGCGCGAATCTTCTTGTGCCAGTGCTCGTAGGAGTCGCGGTAGGACACCCGGTCCGGCGACCTGTACCCGAGACGGAAATCCTCCATGGAAAGGTTCGAGGATCCCACGAGGGACAGCGTCAAGGGAGCGTCACAGACCTCCAAGGGCTCGCTGTCATTGACGAGCGCCATGTACCGGAGGATGAACTCCGTATCCGCGGCCTTCCGGACGGAATCCCAGTGACCCAGGTGCT
This sequence comes from Arthrobacter sp. TE12232, assembly GCF_054062615.1. Taxonomy (NCBI): domain Bacteria; kingdom Bacillati; phylum Actinomycetota; class Actinomycetes; order Micrococcales; family Micrococcaceae; genus Arthrobacter; species Arthrobacter sp. TE12232. Next base: position 4,139,098 of record NZ_JBSSFK010000001.1, on the reverse strand, counting down.
CCCGGATGGTGGCGGTGTGGAACATGGTGGAGACGTGGGCCGGGGTGATGAAGGCTCCGCGCCACCCGCGGTAGTGGAAGAAGAGGTCCTCGTCCGCACGCGTCCAGGGAGCGGAAACAAGCCTTCCGTCGCTTTGCTGCCGGGCACCCCGGACCAACTGCTCGATCTTCTGCGGGTGCTGCCAGTCATCGCCGTCGAAGATTGTGATGAATTCGCCCTGAGCCATGGTGTAACCGATGTTGCGCGACGTGTACGCACCGGCGTTGGGCTCGTTGAGCACCACCTTAGTGCGCGCATCCACGGCCAGCCACTTGTTGAGCCGCTCCGCGGCGTCCCCGCCGGAGCCATCGTCAACGATGATGATTTCGATGTTCCGGTAGCTCTGATCCAGAGCCGACTGGATCGCGAGATCCGTGTATTCGTCCGGCTTGTAGACGGGCATGACGATGCTGACGAGGGGGCCGTCCGTCACCGGGGTCGGCACCTCTGCCTTCAGCCGGAGAAATGCCGGGGCGGACCCTTCGGCGAGCGAAAGCCGGGAAAGCCCTGCCCGCACGTAGATGTCGTTAATCTCGGCGAGCCAGCGCTCGGCGTCGGCTGAACTGTCCTTGAACGGGTTGGCAGCGTTGGCACGGTAGAGGTGGAGGTCGTTGCCGTTCAGTTCGTCGGCCTTGTAGAGACCTTGAAGCCTGATGACTTCCCCGCCTTGACCGGTCCGGGCCAAAGCGTCGAGGAAGAACTCCCCGCGGCGCTTTTTGCCGAACGGCTTTGCGCCGAGCCGCTGGTAGGCGTATTTGTACAGCGTGGCCGCGTTGAGGATGTCGTCCTGGAGAATGTTCTGCCGGAAACACAGATCGGCCAGATGCAGGAGTGCGGAACGCGGCGCCTTGTCCAGGACGGGTTCCACGCTGCGCCGGCTCTTCCCCCCGATCCGGTACATTTCCAGGGCAGCCGACATGTCCCGCCAGCCCCACCGGCCCATGGTTGCCGTGCTCACCAGCACGTCGCGCCCATCAACGGAATGCAGCTTGGTCAACCGCTGGGCAAGACGTGCCTCCGGGATCCGTGAGCGGGCGCCCCATTCGACGAGAGCCCCGGGGCGCGGGGCCGGCGGAGTCGCGGCCAGCTTGGCCCGTGCGGCGATGGCGCGTTTGGTTGCCTGCCGGGACGCCTTGAGAAGCCTGTCCACGTACAGCGCGCCGACGGCCAGCGCGGCTGCGAAGACCACCACCACCAGCCCCAGGAGCCACGGGTTGCGTGCGTAGGCAACCGCAACAACCAGGGCGAAAAGGACAGCGAAGCAAGCGGCGGCCGCTTTCTTCTTCGGGGACAGGCGCGCAATTCTGCGGAGAGCTTGTTGAAGTTTCATTCGCTGAGCATCCTAAACGTGCGGTTTGGTGGTGTAAGCGGAAGGGGAAGGAACGGGCACCCGGGCGAAGTGGCTGCGCATGGCATCGAGCCGTGCTCCTGCCGAAGGCCCCGGAACGGCGCCGATCTGCGGCGGCGGGACGAAACCGTCCCATTGTTCGGCCACGCTCTGCAGGAAGATGCTGTCGTCGGGATTCCAGGTGTGGCCACCGTGTGAATCCGCGCCGGAGTGGCGTTGCATCATGTAGTTCTGGCCGTGGGAGCGGTAGATCAATCCCCCGGCGGCCTGGACGGCCTGCAGGAGGCAGCGATCGACGGCGCGGTGGACCGGCCGCCATCCGCCCAGCTGCCGCAGCTCGTCCCGGCCGAGCATCATGGTGCCACCGGCAACGTGGTCCGAGTACTGCTCGCCAAGCGGCGGCCGGCGGGTGGTGATGTCCAGGCTTTCCAGGTAGACGAATTCAACTTGTGCCCCCACCAGGGTGGCGCCGCTGAAGTCCTTTGCATGAACGAGGTCCCGCAGGTGGTGCGGGCCGTACCAGTCGTCGTCGTCCATCTTGCAGACCAGATCGCCGCTGGCGGCACTGACTCCGGTGTTCAGCACCTCGCCAAAAATCATCTCGGCCGGGACGGAGCGCAGCTGCAGCTCGCCGGGATAGGCCTCGACGGCGCGACGGACCTCGGGCAGATCGGCATCGAAGCCGTGCAGCACCACCACCACTTCCAGGGCTTCCCAGCTCTGGCGCGCCAGCTGACCCAGTGCGGAGGCCAGCTTCTCGGGCCGGCGGGTGGCCAGGACCACGCTCACGGAAGGCACGGGAAGCAGGGGCCTGCCGAGCTGGCCCAACAGGGTGTTCCAGACGGCCTTCGGGCTGTAGAGGTCCAGCGCCGTGCGGCGAAGGTCGATCGACTTCGATTCCCTCAGCACCGGAGGGTCGCCTGCGTCGAATGCCTGGACGCAGTTCACCAGCTGATCGCCGAGCAGGGAACGCACCGGTGCAGCCAGGTCTCGTGCCAGCAGCGGCACGCCGGCGACGGCGAGCTGGCTCAGGCGCCGTGCCAACTGCCAGTCCAGGCCGCCAAAGCGGGTGCCGTCCACCTCGAGGTACTTGTGGGGGCGCAGGGCCGCCAGGCCGGCTTCGCTCAGCTCTCCCCCGTGGCCGAGCTCGCCCGGTTCGAGTGCGCGCGCCGGCTTCTCGGCGTAGGGCAGGAAGCCCATGGGCGAGACGACGGCGGTATCGACCGGGGGGAGCACGGTCCCAGGCGGTGTCCAGACGGGCGGGGTGACGCGTCCGGGGTTGTCCGCTGTCTGCCCGCTCAGCTGCTCCGTGAGTTCGGCGGGCCCGATCAGCACGTCGACGGAATAGATGTCATCCGGCTCGGGCTGCAGGAGCTGCTCCGTCATGAAGCTGCCCAGGGCGTCCCCGGCGAGCCAGGCGCTGGCCGAGGGCTCGGTGATGCCGACCCGCAGTCCGCCCAGCACCGGCCGCGGCGCAACGGGGGCACAGCAGCCCAGTGCGGCCAGGGCGGCAGCATGCACGTTCACCCATTTGCCGCCTTCAACCACGACGGCGAGGCCAAGCCCGGGCACGGTGAGTGCGGTTGTGCCGGCCTTGACCTGGAGGCTGCGCGGGGTCCAGGCCGGGAGATCGGCAGCCGGGAAGAGTCCGCGGATCACCAGCACAAACCGTTGCGCCCGTCCCTCGCTGCGGAACAGGGGAAGCAGTGCCCGGCCCTCGGCCAGCGATTCCGCCTGCACAACGTAGGTGGCCCACCAGAGCTGGTCCGCAGGGACGGCGTGCTGCCAGCCGGCCCCGGTCCGGGGATCACGGTGTTCCCAGTCCGTGCGGGCGTAGTCGAGTCCAAGGTCCAGTGCCAGCTCAGCCATGGAGTGGTCCGTGGAGCCGACCAGGACGCTCTTGATCTGCATGTTCCTAGCTCCCGGCCCGGCCGGTGCGGGCCTTCAGCCGGCCCAGGATGTAAGCCGGACCCTTGCGGGCAATTGCGCGGGCACGGGAGAGGCCCCGGTTCGGGGCAAGGCCCTGCTCCAGGCGGCGGCGTTCGATCTCGGACTTCTTAAGCCGCGCCTCGAGCTGCCGGATCTGCTGCTCATAGTCGTGGCGCGTGGCGCTGTCGGCCAGGTCCCGGACCACGATATTCAGGTCAAGGGTGGCGGCAGCGCCTTTGCGCAGGTGGAGTTTGGGCTTGGGCCGGCGGAAGTCGTGCAGGCCCAGGGCACTGCCGGAGACCCATCGCTCGCCGCCGGCGCTGCGCGCAGATTGCTCGGGGTCGCCGGAGCCGGACAGCTCCCGAAGGGTGGCCGTCGGCCAGAGTTCGATCGCGCCGGGCTGCCCGTCCACCAGTGCCCTGAGGACCAGTGCCTGCGTCTGCTGCAGGGTGTCGATCATGGCCTCCAGCGAGTGCAGGGCCACGGCCGTCCCGGCGCTGAGGACCAGGGTGTAGGAGGACTCGGCAATGTGCTGTCCGTCGTTCCTGACAAAGGCGAAGCGGCGGTCGGTGGCCAGCCATTCCTCGAGCTTGGGCCGGCCGCCGTCTTCCACGAGTATGTCCACGGCGAAGTCCTGGCACGCCGAGCAGAATAGCGATGCGACGGTCCCGGCAATCTCCAGATCCGTAGCTTTCGCGGCCCGGATCAGGATCCGGACAAGTGGAGTCTCCCGCCGCGGCGTGTGCAGGGCCTTGAGCGCAAAGCCGGCCTCGCGCAGCTCTTCTTCAATGGACGCTGTCACTGCGTGGCTTCCCCTATCCACCTACGCTTGCTCCCACGGGGGTATGCGGCCGGCTGGAATCCGCAGGCTCTTGCTGGTTCCAGATGCCCTTGGTGTCAATGACCTGCTTGCCCTCCAGGGCCACGGAGTCAAGAGTCAGGAATTCGTCGTGGTCCACCAGGAGCATCACGAGATCTGCCTTAGCTACGGCTTCCTCCATGCCGTGGAGGCGCGCGAGCCCGGATGCCGCCAGCGCCGCGGGTAGTTCCTCGACGTTCGGGTCGACCACCAGGATGGTGCTGTCCGGCAGCTGCCGGACCAGTTCCTGGACGATCGTCACCGAGGGCGACTCGCGGACGTCGTCGATGTTGGCCTTGAAGGCCAGGCCGAGGACAGCGACGGTGGCGCCCGGCTGATCGGAGAGTGCCTGAACTGCCTGCCGGACCACGTGGTGGGGCTTGGAGTCGTTGACTTCTCGCGCCGTCCGGATCAGTCCGGAGTGCTCCGGGACGGCGTCCACGATGAACCAGGGGTCGACGGCGATGCAGTGGCCGCCGACGCCGGGGCCGGGGCGCAGGACGTTCACGCGGGGGTGGTGGTTCGCGAGCTCGATCAGCCTCCAGACATCGATGCCGAGGCTGTCGCAAATCAGCGAGAGCTCGTTGGCAAAGGCGATGTTGACGTCGCGGAACGTGTTTTCCACCAGCTTGGTCATCTCTGCGGTGGTGGCATCCGTCAGCAGGATTTCGCCCTGGCAGATGACCTCATACAGCCGCTTGGCCAGCTGGGCGCCTTCCTCGGTGAGGCCGCCGATCACGCGGTCGTTGGTGACGATTTCGATCATGATCCGGCCCGGCAGAACGCGCTCCGGGGAGTGCACAACGTGGACCTGCTTCTTCCCGGGAGCCGCGTCGAGCGACAGGTCCGGCCTCAGTTCCATGAGGTGGGCGCCCAGGCGTTCGGTGGTGCCGGGAGGCGACGTCGATTCCAGGACCACCAATTCACCACCGCGGAGCTTCGGCGCGAGGGCCTCGACCGCGCTGCGGAGGTAGGAGAGATCGGCCCCGTTGCCCTCGGCCAGCGGGGTGGGCACGGCAATGATGTAGGCGTCGGCCGCAGGCACGGTGGTCATCGCCACGAGGTTGCCCAAGCTGACCGCGCCCGAGACCACCACGCCCATGTCGGGTTCCACGAAGGGAACTTCTCCACGGTTGACGGCGTCAATGGTGGACTGCTTCACGTCGACGCCGGCCACGAGCTTGCCTTTGGCGGCGAAGCTGGCCGCGGTAGGCAGGCCGATGTAGCCGAGCCCGATGACGGCAACATCAAAAATCGTCTCGTCCATGTCTTCCCTAAACTAAAATGTGGTCTTCGGGCGAACCGAAGAACTGAACTTTTGAAGTAGCCAGGAGCTCTTCATTGGTGATGGGCCAGGTGTGCGAGGCCACGTCGGCGCCGCGCATCTGGCAGTAATTGAAGCGGTCTGCCGAGTAGATCCGTGCGCCGGCCTCGATGACGTCGCTCAGGAAACGCGAGTCCTCTCCGCGTGGCACAGGCTGGAACGGAAAACGCCTGAAGGTGTCCGTGGCGGCGAAGATGGTCGGCCCGGAGACTGCTTCGACGTAGCGGTGTTCCAGTTGCGGGTTGCGCAGGATAGTAGCCCCCGCGCCGGCCAGGTGCATGTAGTGTGCCCGCTTGCCCACCACCTCGGCTTCGGAGTACATCATGGCGTGGACCTGGTCGCCCAGGTACAGGGGGCTATAAACGTCGTCATCGTCCCATTTGGTGGCGAACCGGCCGTCGGCCTTCGCCACGAGGGAATTGAGGCACTCACCGAGCATGGTCTGCTGCGGCTCCTGAAGAACCACGACGTCGAGAATCCCCGCTTCCAGGCATTTGCGCCGGAACGCGGATTCGTCGATCTCAAACCCGTGCGCGAGGTACACCAGCTGGACGTCCACGCCCTGCTGGGCGGCCACCCCTGCGATAACATGCTCCAGCTGCTGCGGCCGGAAGCTCGACACGAGGACCGACACCTGGGCACGGGGGCCCGGGACGGCCAGCTCGGGCCGGGCCGCGGCCGCGATGTTTTGTGCCCGGTGGCTGAAAGTATGCTCGGCCCAAATCCTGCGCTGGGCCTTGTGGACCAGGCGCTGGGCATAGTCCGGGTTGGCGGTCAGTGCCTTCAGCAGGTGTGCGGCGTCTTCGCGCGTGCCTGCCGTGGGGATTTCATTGCCCGGGAAGAATTCCGTGATGGCAGCGCTGGGGGTCGAGACCACGCAGGATCCGGCCGCGGTGATCTCGAAAATCCGCCGCGCGCACATGGACGGCGAGTCCGTAACGGAGTTGACGTTGAGGAAGACTTTGTACGCCTTGTAGGCGGTCAGCATCTGTTTGTAGGACAGGGAGCCCACAACATGCTTCTTCAGGATCCCGGGGAACTGATACTGCGGCTGCCGGCCGAGCTGCCGGGAAAAGATCTCAAAGCCGGGGCGCTTGCCCGCCGTCGCGTCAACGGCCGCTCCCAGCAAGTACTCCATCTGCCGACGGCGGTCCTCGTACTTATGCGCAAAGTACATTCCGGCGAAGGCGATCTCCCGTGCGTGCCAGCCGTGCCGGGGCCGGGCCGGGTTGTGGATGCGCGGCTGCGCGGCGAACGGCAGCACGGAAATCCGGTCGTGACCCAGGTCCTCGCGGTAGCGGGGAAGCATGTTGGAGTCAGTGGTGAAGACGTGGTCGAAGAGTTTCGCGGCAGGAAGGAAGTCCTCGTAGTGGGGCGGGTCTTCCTTGTTCCAGAAGACCGCCGGAAGTCCGGCCGCCCGGCAACCCGCAACGAGGTCGCGGAAGACCGGTGAAGGCCCTGCCGGGCTTGTGATTTTTCCCCGCCAGAGACCGGCGTTGCCGGCCCAGGCGGATTCGACGACGACGAAGTCCAGGGCCTCGTCACGCAGCTGCTCTTCCCAGCTGTCCGGCCTAAGCGCCACGACCGTCCACTCGGCGGAGAACGCGGCAGCGGAGAAATCATCCATGATGATGCCCACGCGCAGCTGGGGATTCCTTGGCTCAGCAACGCCAACCTCGGCTTCACGGAAGATCAGGTGCCGGCCACGTCCCAAGCCGCGCCAGGCCCCTTCCGCTCCGCGGACACCGGAAAGGCTGGCCTCATCGCGTTCGGCGGTGCTGCGGTGCAGGTAGCTCTTGACCTGTCCCATGCCGCCCTGGCGGGCGTGCCACAGCGCGCGGCGCCAATACGCCGTCTTATCTCGAAAACTCATTGGCTACCTGGACCGCTTCCAGCCGTTGGGAAGCAGGGTGGTACGCATTTCGGGCAGGCTCGCCATCAGCTCAGCACGGATTTGGCGGCCGTAGTCGGCATTGCCCTCATTCATGCGCCAAATGAAGTTTCGGTATTCCTTGGCGACCTCGTCCGGGGTTCCGTCCATGATGAAGTCACCCTTGTCGATCCAGATGGCGCGGTTGCACATGCCCGTAATGGTCCCAAGGCTGTGGCTGACCACAAACACCGTTCCGGCCTGGTTCGTGACCGTCTCCATCCGTTGCTTGGAACGTTCCTTGAACTGGGCATCGCCGGTGTTCAGGGCCTCGTCAATGAGCAGGATTTCGGGGTCCACCGCAGCGGCAATGGCAAAGCGGAGGCGCGCGCCCATGCCCGAGGAATAGGAATTCATCGGGTGGTAGACCTCGTGCTCCAACCCGGACATCTCCACGATGTCATCGAACTTCGCATCGATTTGGGCGTGGCTCATGCCCATGGCCAGGCAGCCGAGCCGAATGTTCTGGGCGCCCGAGATGGAGCTGATCAAGGCGGCGTTGACGCCCAGCAGGATGGGGTTGCTCGCGGCGTAGACGGTGCCGGAGTCGGGGATGATCAGCCCCGCCAGAACCTTCATCAGGGTGCTCTTGCCTGAACCGTTGCGGCCAATGACACCAATGGAGTCACCTTGATTGGCCACGAAGGAAATCTTGCTCAAAGCCGTGGTCTTTACCGCTGTGTCGCCGAGACGGCGGTTCCTCAGGCTCTTCACAATGGAGGTCCGGGCATTGGTCCGCCCGGGAGTATGGTTCTTGGTCCGGTAGACCACCGAAATGTCATCCACGACCACTGTTGGCTCCAGGATGGGGCCGCCCGATGCCTCAAACACGTCCATAGCTCTCCTCCCCGCGCCAGAAGACAAAGAGTCCCACGGCGACCGATCCCAGTGCCCACAGGCCCAAGACCGCCCAGGCCCGCCAGGACGGTGTGGTGTCGTAAAGAACCGTGTCACGGATGACCTTGATGACCTGGAACACCGGGTTGAAATCCATGATGGTGCGCATCACCGGGTACTTGCCAAAGCGCTCCTCGGCAAAGAAGACCGCCGAGGCATACATCAGGAATCGAACCACAAATGTGAGCAGCATGCTAAGGTCCGGGACCTTCATGATCAACGGTGCCAGCATCATGCCGATCCCCAGGTTGAACAGGAATTGCAGCAGGATCGCCGGAATGATCAGGAACCACCGCCACGTGATTTCCTCGGCCGGTGCCGTGAAGATCACGAAGAGCAGCATGACGATCGTCACGGGAATGTTGGAGATGAGCTCCCGCACGTTGAGCGCCAGGGGTAGGGCCGCCCGGGGAAACTGGAAGGCCCGGATCATGGACTTGTTACTGGTGAGGGACTTGGCCCCACCCAGGATGGACCGCGTGCTCATCTGGAACGTAAAGACGCCGATGATCAGGTAGCCGATGAAGTTTTCAATGCCCTTGCTGGTGCTCAGGAACACGCCAAAGATCAGGTAGTAGCTGAGGCCGCTCAACAACGGGGTCAAGACGAGCCATGCGGTACCCAGATTGTTTTTGTCGTGGCCGCTCTGCACCCTGGCCCGGGCGTCGAACAGGATGAAACTCCGGCGGTCCCACAACTGGACCAGGTAGTCCAGGAAATCGGGCCGCTGCCCCACCTTGCTCAGCCGGGCAAGGTTCACGGGCACCGAGACGGTGGCAGGCGCCTCCGTCTGCACGGCTTCGGTTTGTTCCGCTTCCGTTTTTTCTTGGATGCTCATCTAGTTACTCCCAGCATTTCCAACTCTCGTGCCAGGGCAACCGCGTTGGCGGCCCATGTTCTTTCCTGCAACACGCGTTCCCGGCCGGAAGCTCCGAACTTTGCTGCAAGCTCCGGGTCCGAAAGCAATTCCCGGATAGCCTTTGCGAAGGCGGCAGGATCCCCCGACGCCGCCAGAAAGCCGGTCACCCGGTCCTCGACGATTTCCGCCAGTGCCGGCAGGTCGCTGGCCACTACGGGCCGTGCGGAGGCCATGGCTTCCACGGGTTTGAGGGGTGTCACGGATCGCGTCACCTCCAAGTCCTTGCGCGGCACAACGAAAACATCCAGCGCTTGATGGTACAGGGCCGTCCGGCTCCGGGGCACGCGGCCTGTGAAGATGATGCGATCGGCGTAGCCGCTTCGCTGCGCCTGTATCTGCAGCGCTGGCAGGGAAGAACCGTCGCCGACTATCAGGAGACGGAGCTGAGGCAGGTCCTCCGCGAGCAGCACAAACGCGGCCAGCAGGTCCTCAATCCCTTCATAGGGTACCAAGCTGCTGACTGTGCCAATGAATTGCCCGTCTTCTGCAAGACCGAGCTCGCGCCGGGCGCTGGCTTTCTCCTGCGGCTCGGAGAGGAAATCACCGCCAACGGCGTTGGGGGCAATCAGGACCTTGCTCCCCGGAATCCCGGCGGCGACAATATTCGCCTTCATGGCGGTCCCGAGGGTCAGCACCAGGTCAGCGTCCTGCATGACGTCCGTTTCCCGGTTCTGAAACAGCCGGTATCTCTCGCTGTTCCGGGCCTCGGGCCCACGGGTGGAGGCCCACGTGTCGGCCAACTGGCCGCGGACCTCGTAGACCCAGGGAATGCCGAGGGCCTGGGCCACGGCCCGCACTACCAGTCCGTTGACGTAGTGCGTGGTGGTGTGCAGGACACTCGGCTTGAAGTCCAGGGCCACGGCGAGCAATTCCTCCGCCTGCTGCTGCAGCCGGGCATCAATGGTCTGGGCCATCGTGGCGGGGAGGAGGCGGTGGTACCGGATGCCGTCCACGGTATCTGTGGCTTTGGCCAGGAGCTTCCCCACCTGCACGGGATACCCCATCCGCGTGACCGCCAGCACGTCCCAACCGGCCGCCTGCTGCGCCAGCAGCGTGGAGTGGGAGCGCTGGGCATAACCGCTGGCGGTGTGCGGCAGGGAATTTGTCAGAAGATGAAGGATCCGGCCGGGAACCGGTGTGTAGTCCCGACGCTCCAGCGACGGCGATGCGTCCGCCAGAATTGCCGCTTCGGCCGCCAGGCGCGCCCGTTGCCGCAAGCCCGCCGCTCCCGCGCCGTCGAGCGCCTCTACAGCTTCGCTGACGGCGCCGTCGTACCAGAGCCGCCGTGCCCGGGCCTGTTTTGCATGCTGCGCCGTGCCTGCCTTGGCCAGAAAGACATCCGACATCGCCGGAAGGTTGGCGGCGAGGGCGACGTCGGCGAGGCGCCGCGCGCGCTCACCTTCGACCTTGCCGCTGGCGGCGATGCGTAGCCGGCGTTCGACGTCGGAGCCGTCTCCGGCGGCGAGTGCCGCGAACAGCACGGCCGCGGAGGTGGAGTCTTTAGGGGCGAGTTGGCACAGGCGCTTCGCGAGCGGAAGCACGGCCGAGGGCATCCTGCGCGAAAGCTGCAGGAACAGGATGACGGGATCGTCGGTCAGGTGCTGCCTGACGACGCTCTGGGCCAGCCTGACGTTGTTGAGGAGCTGCATCATCGGTTAGTGCGGGTTTCCGCGAGCAGTTCGGTGATGAGTTCCATGTAGCGGCCGGCGAGTTGCCCGTACTCGGCGTTCGCTTTGACCCACTGGCGGCTGTCGCCGTTGCGGACCAGGCGGCCGCGGTCGGCCGCCAGTTCGCGCCACAGAGCCGCCAGCTCTTCCGGGTCACTGGCCACGATGTCGCCGGCCTCGGCGTCAGAGACGATTCTGGCCGCTTCTCCACGCACCACGGCGGTGATGTGCCGGCCGATGGCCAGGACCTCGTAGGTCTTGGACGGCACGGTGGTTTCGAAGGACTTCCAGTCGTCCCGCAGGGAGACGATGCAGGTGTCAGCCGACGAGTAGCGTTCCAGCATGTCGTCACCGGTCAGGGGCGGGTGGAAGGTGACCGGAGCCTTCAGCTCACGTGCCAGCTTCTCCAGCGCGGGCCTCTGCGTTCCGTGGCCCACCATGTGCAGATGCATGGAATCTCCCACGAGGGCGCTCGCGCGGATCGCGACGTCGAGCTTCTGGCTCTCGCCGTGGTTGCCCAGGTACAGGGCCTCGAAGACGTCCCGCTCGGGTTCAGGCGGCCCGACGACGGGGATGGCGTCCAGGTGCACGCCGTTGCTGACGGTGGCCACATTGCGGACTCCGCGCGATCGCAGCGTGGCGGCGAAACCCTCCGTGACGGTGACCACGAGGTCCGCCCGGTGCTGGACAAAGTCCACCACGTGTTCTACAACGCTCTTGACGCTGCCTTGGACCAGACGGGCGTCACGGGCCAGGTCCGGCCAGGCATCCCGCATTTCCACGATCAGCGGGACACGGCGCATTTTGGCCAGGGCATAGCCTGCTGCCAGTGACGGCAGACCGGGTGCGGTGACAATGACGACGTCGGGCTTGCGGACCATCATTCCGGCCGGGACTGACAAGAAAGCGGAATAGCACTGATCCAGCAGCCGTGCGGCACGGGAGTTGCCGTGGCGCAGGTACGGGACGTGAAGAATCTTCTCGGTGAACTGTCCGTTGCGCAGCCGGAACGGCCTGCCCGCCATCCAGCGCGGGAGGGCCCGCCTGCCGAAGGGGTAGTGCGCCACCGGCGTTACGACGTCGACGTTCCAGCCCGAGTGGGAAAACTCCTTGATCATGGCCGTCCAGCGCCGCTGCGGCGGACTCTGTTCGGGCCAGTAGGAGTGGGTGATCAGCGTGATCTGCAGGCCGTCATCCGTGGTTTTGGCCGCACTCGACTCCATCAAGACTTGATCTTGCATGGGTGTCAGGACTTACGGGTGCGCGGAAGACCAGTGGCTTTTTTCGAGCTGATGAACCTGAAGTAGACAAAGCCCAAGCCCAGCAGGACAAGCACGGTAATGGCCTGAACAGCCAAGGGGCTACCAGTGGCAACGGCCACTGCAGCCTGGACCTCTGACTTCACCATGACGGGAGGGTCGGTAGGCGTGGCGATGACGGCGGGGGCCGTCGACGGCGCGGCCGTTGGGGTGGGCGTGGGGGTCGGCGTCTCCGACGGGGTTTCTTCAACGACGGGGGCCGGCGCGACAGGTGCAACGACGGCCGGGGTTTCCACCACGGGAGCGGGCGTCTCGAGCGGCACAGCCGGCGGCTCGACGGGCACGACAGGTACGACGGGCGGGACTACCGGCGCCGGGGCCGGGTCCACCGGAACCGGCGTCACAACCGGCGGGGCCGGAGTTTCCACCGGCGTCGGCACGATCACGGGTTCGGTCGGCGTAACGGGCGCCGGATCCGTCGCCGGGACTGTCGGTCCCGGGTCGGCGGGCGTCTGGGAGGGTGAGACCGCCGGAGCCAAGGGGCTCGGGACCACCAGGTCATCGGCGTTTGCGGCTGTCGCCGTGCCCGCGACTGAGGCGGCCAGGAGCAAAGCTCCCAGCCCCATTCGTATAGTTTTCTTTCGGCTGCACGACGTCATCGACAGTCCCTCCCCCACAGTGCGAGATTGAATCAGGTGTGCGTTATGCGGCCAACACTAACGTCATTGTCGGCAGAGCCCCAGAGGTGCACGAGGTCCCAGTCTACTCGAAGGCTAGAGTCAGGCTGTTCAAAGAGATGCTACCCGCAGACCCGAAAGTGTGGCCATAGCGCCACGCGGGGCGGGTTAAGCTGGATGAATGCTCCCGTTCAGCCGCCTTGTTTCCGCGCGTTTTCCCCTTCTTGTGGCGGCTGCCGCAGCCGGCCTGGCGTTGACATCCTGCTCACCGGTAGTCGACGTCACGCCCGCGAAGGACGCCGCGAACGCTGCCTGCGCACCCATGATGCTGGCCCTTCCCGATGCCATTGGCGACGCCAAGCTGCGCAAGACCAATGCCCAGGCGACGGCGGCCTGGGGAGACCCGTCCCTGGTGATCCTGCGCTGCGGTGTCAACGTTCCGGGCCCCACGACGGACCGCTGCGTGAGCGTCAACGGCGTCGATTGGGTCATCAAAGAAGGCAACCCGGTGTGGACGCTGACGACGTTCGGCCGCGAACCGGCCACAGAGATCCTCATGGATCCCGACAAGATCAGCTCGGCTACCGTACTGGCGGATCTCTCCCCGGCGGCGCTGAAGATTAAGGCCACCCGGAACTGCGTCGGCCAAGAGGACCTGCAGAACCTGCCGACCAGCAAGTAAGGGACCCGGCGCCGTGACGCCGGGCCCGGCGCCAGTGCCCCGCGGGGCCTAGCGCAGCCCCGTCTTGCGGTACAGCGCGAGGTAGATCAGCTCGTCGATCAGTTCCGCATAGCCCAGGCCAGTGGCCTTCCACATCTGCGGGTACATGCTCTTGGGCGTGAACCCGGGCATCGTGTTGATCTCATTGATGATGAGCTCGCCCTCAGGCGTGTAGAAGAAGTCGACCCGGCTCAGTCCTTCGGCGCCGACAGCATCGAAGGCGACGGCGGCCAGTTCCCGTACCCGGGCGATTGCCTCGTCGGGAAGGTCGGCCGGGCAGCTGAGCGCGGCGGCGTCGTCCACATATTTGGCGTTGAAGTCATAGAACTCGTGTCCGCCGCCCGCCACGGAAATCTCGCCCGGCATGGACGTCCGGGGAGCATCGGTCCCCCGGCCTTCCAGCACGGCGCATTCAATCTCGCGGCCCGTGATGCCGGCCTCGATGACCAGTTTGGGGTCGTGCTCGCGGGCAGCCTCGATCGCGGCGTCCAGGCCCTCAAGCGAATCCACCTTGGAGATGCCCATGGAGGACCCCGCCCGGGCCGGCTTGACGAACACGGGGAAGCCGAGCTGGTCCACGCGTTTGCGGACGGTCTCGGGATCCGTGAGCCACTGCCGGTCGGTCACGGCGATGTACGGCCCCACGTGCAGCCCGGCCGACTCAAAGACCACCTTCATGAAGTGCTTGTCCATGCCGACGGCTGACGCCAGCACGCCGGCGCCCACGTAGCGGGTGTCGGAGAGTTCCAGGAGGCCCTGAATGGTCCCGTCCTCGCCGAACGGCCCGTGCAGGAGCGGGAAAACGACGTCGACGGCGCCGAGTTCCTGCGGAACCGCGTTCGGGGAGGCGACGATCAACTGGTGCTCGCCGCCGATCTCGGCCAGCGCCACGGTCTGCGTCGACGGCGCCACTTCAGGCAGCGACGTCGCCGAGAGCGACCATTCGTTGGTGTCGCCGGAGGCCAAGACCCACTGGCCGGTCTTGGCGATCCCGATGGGGATGACGTCGTACTTGTCCTTGTCGATCGCACCGAGGACGCCGGCGGCTGTCACGCAGCTGACGGCGTGCTCGCTGGAGCGGCCGCCGAAGAGCACCGCGACGCGGGGTTTGGACTGGCCTGTGCGGGCTTCTGTGGTCATGTTGTTCTCTGACACTCTCAGTAATCGCCTTCGGGTTTCAGGTCCCGGGACAGCAGCAGCGGACCCAGTTCGTCTACGGACAGTTTTCCGGCCAGGACGGCGACGACGGCTGCCGTGATCGGCATGTCGACGCCGAGCTTTCCGGCAAGTTCGTGGACCGCCTGGCTGGACTTGATGCCTTCCGCGGTCTGCTTCATCTCGGCCGTGACCTGATCGAGCGTCAGTCCCTTGCCAAGCAGCCGGCCGGCGGTGTGGTTTCGGGACAGCGGGGAGGAGCAGGTGGCCACGAGATCGCCCAGGCCGGCGAGCCCGGCCATGGTCCGGGCCTCGCCGCCCAGGGCAAGGGTCAGCCGGGAGGTCTCCGCCAGGCCGCGGGTGATCACCGAGGCCTTGGTGTTGTCCCCCATTTTCTTGCCTTCGCAGATTCCCACGGCCAGGGCAATGATGTTCTTGACGATTCCGCCGATTTCGACGCCGACCACATCAGTGGTGGTGTAAGGGCGGAAGTAGGGCGCGGTGCAGCTGCGGGCAATCCAGCCTGCCGTGATCGGATCCGTGCAGGCCACAACGGACGCAGTCGGCTCGTCCCGGGCGATCTCCATGGCCAGGTTGGGCCCGGAAACCACGGCGACGCGGTTGGCGGGCAGGTCCAGCTCCGCGCAGATGACCTCGCTCATGCGGGCATCGGTGTGGAGCTCAAGGCCCTTCATCAGGGATACGACGACGGCGCCCGGCGTCAGGTGCTTCTTCCAGGCCCGCAGCTGCGGGCGGAGGGTCTGCGCCGGAACGGCCAGGATCACGAGTTCCGCACCGGCCAGAACCGCGGCGACGTCCGTGGACGCCGTGATGCTGGACGGAAGCTTGATGTCCTTCAGGTACTGCTCATTGACGTGCAGTGCGTTGATCTGGTCGACGACTTCCGGACGTCGGCCCCAGAGTCGGATGCTGCGCTCGACTCCGGAGGCGGTGGCGGCGTCGGCGACCACTTTAGCGAAGGTGGTCCCCCATGAGCCCGCCCCCAGGACAGCCACGGTGGTGGCGGAATCCGTTTCCCGGAAGGCCGGCGCCGGAAGATCCGCCGTCACTGATTCCGCGGTCATGTGGTGACGTCCGGGTCAATGCGGCCGTGGGTGGGCTGGTTGTGCGCTGCCGGGTCCCAGCGCTCTGCCGGCGGCTGTTCGCCGCGCAGCCCGGCCAGGAGGCCGGTTATCGCGTTCATGATGACGTTCGTGGCGGCGGTGAGCGTCGCCCGGTCCAGCGGGCGGCCTTCGAAGGCGCTCAGGTCCACGGGATCCCCTACTACCAGGCGGGACGTCTTGCGCGGGAAGAGGTACAAACGCTTGGCGTAGCGGGGCAGGACCTCTTGGGCACCCCAATGGGCCATAGGCACCACGGGGATGCCACTCTCCAGCGCCATGCGCGCGGCGCCGGTGTGGCCCTTCATCGGCCACAGGTCAGGATCCCGGGTCAGGGTCCCTTCCGGGTAGATGATGATCGCCCCGCCCTCGTCCACGATCTCCTTGGCGAGTTGCAGCGAGCGGTTCGCTCCCGCCGTCGTGCGTTCCACCGGGATCTGCTTGGTGGACCGCAGGATCGCCCCCAGAACCGGAACCTTGAAGAGGCTGGCTTTGGCGAGGAAGTGCGGCATCCGCTTCTGGTTGTAGAGCATGTGCCCCACTACCAGCGGGTCGATCTCCGTGCAGTGGTTGGGGGCGGCGATGAAGCCCCCGGCGGGCAGCTTTTCCAGGCCTTCCCATTTCTTGCGCATCAGCAGATTCATCACCGGCCGGACGATCCCGGCGACTGTCACAAATGTGGCGTGGCTCTTGGCCGTTTCCTTCACAGGGCCCCCGCTACTTGGCCGACGTGATGTCGAAATCGGCGCCGAGGCCCGCAAGCTTCTCGGTGAAGCGCTCGTAGCCGCGGTTGATGATGTCAATGCCTGTGACGCGGGAGGTGCCGGTGGCGGCCAGTGCGGCGATCAGGTGGCTGAACCCGCCGCGCAGGTCCGGCACGTCGATGTCGGTGCCCTTGAGCTGCGCCGGTCCGGAGATCACGGCGGAGTGCAGGAAGTTGCGCTGGCCGAAGCGGCACGGCACGCTGCCGAGGCACTCGCGGTGCACCTGGATGTTGGCGCCCATGCGGATGAGGGCCTCGGTGAAGCCGAAGCGGTTCTCATACACGGTTTCGTGCACGATCGAGACGCCCTCGGCCTGGGTCAGGGCGACGATGAGGGGCTGCTGCCAGTCGGTCATGAAGCCCGGGTGAACGTCCGTTTCGAGGACCAGCGGGTTGAGCTTGCCGCCGCGGTGGTAGAAGCGGATGCCGTCGTCGCCGATGTCCATGCCGCCGCCGACCTTGCGGTAGGTGTTCAGGAACGTCATCATGTCGCGCTGCGTGGCGCCTTCAACAAAGATGTCGCCGCGGGTGACCAAGGCCGCGGAAGCCCAGGAGGCCGATTCGTTGCGGTCGGAGAGGGCGCGGTGGTTGTAGCCGCCGAGGTCCTGGACGCCTTCGATCCGGATGGTCCGGTCAGTCTGGACGCTGATGATCGCGCCCATCTTCTGCAGCACCGCGATGAGGTCCACGATTTCCGGCTCGGTGGCCGCTCCGGAGAGTTCGGTGATGCCCTCGGCGCGCGTGGCGCTCAGCAGGACCTGCTCGGTGGCGCCGACGGACGGGTACGGCAGGGCAATTTTGGCACCCTTGAGGCCGTTCGGGGCGGAGATGTGGATGCCGCCGGGGCGCTTCTCCACCACGGCGCCGAACTGGCGCAGGACATTCAAGTGGTAGTCGATCGGACGGTCGCCGATCTTGCAGCCGCCCAGGTCCGGGATGAAGGCCTCGCCGATGGCGTGGATCAGCGGCCCGCACAGCAGGATCGGGATGCGCGAATCGCCGGCGTGGGCGTCGATCGCCGTGCTGGAGGCGGTCTTGGCACCCTTCGGGTCAAGCGTCAGATCACCGGTGACGGGGTCCTTATCAACCCTGACGCCATGGAGTTGGAGCAGGCTCGTGACAACCTCGACGTCCTTGATTTCCGGGACGTTGCGCAACACCGATGGTTCATTGCCCAGCAGGGCAGCCACCATGGCTTTGGGGACAAGATTCTTGGCCCCGCGAACGGTGACGCGGCCAGTTAGCGGGACGCCTCCGCGGATTGTCAGAACACTACTCATATACCGGTTTCCTCACGACTACTCGCCCCCAAATCCTTACAAAGGCTCCAGCTAAGCATAGGAGTATCCGTTACCGATCCGAAATACGGAGCCCTTCGGCGGGGCGCGCGGCGGGTGTTTGTGCGGATGTCCAGCCCCGACGAACACGAAAGAAAACGAATGCCGCCGTCGAGTCTTAGGACTCGACGGCGGCACATCATCACCGGACTCAGCGGCCGGCGGCGTCCCGAAGTCCGGAGCCCCGGAGCCGGGGGCACTGCCCCGGGGTCCTAGGACAACCGGGCGGGCAGCGTCTTGGGCTTGAAGGAGGGCCGGGTGGCCTCGTACGCGGTGATGTCTTCTTCGTGTTGAAGGGTCAGCCCGATGTCGTCCAGGCCTTCCAGAAGGCGCCAGCGCGTGTAGTCATCAATCTCGAACGGCGCCACAATGTTGCCGCACTGCACGGTCTTGGAGACGAGGTCCACCGTGACCTCGGTGCCGGGGGCGTTCTCGAGCTCCTTCCAGATGAGTTCGATGTCGTCCTGGGCCAGCTCGGCGGCGAGCAGGCCCTGCTTGCCCGAGTTGCCGCGGAAGATATCGGCGAAACGGGAGGAGAGCACGGTCTTGAAGCCGTAGTCCTTGAGCGCCCAGACGGCGTGCTCACGGGACGAGCCGGTGCCGAAGTCGGGGCCGGCCACCAGGACGGATCCTGCGTTGAACGGCGCCTGGTTCAGGATGAACGACGGGTCCTTGCGCCAGGCGGCGAAGAGCGCGTCCTCGAAGCCGGTGCGGGTGATGCGCTTGAGGTACACGGCGGGGATGATCTGGTCCGTGTCGACGTTGCTCTGGCGCAGCGGGACACCGATTCCGGTGTGGGTGGTGAACTTTTCCATGGCGGATCCTTCTCAGGCTGTATGGATCGAGGCTGGGTGGATCTGGGCTTCAGGGCCGGGTTTGCGGCCTGCGCTTCAGATCCGGGGAGGGGCTAGGCGACGCCGGTTCGGAGCGCCGCGGACTCCGCAGCGGGGTCCAGATCCGAGGGCGAGCTCAGCGTGCCGCGCACCGCCGTCGCCGCCGCCACTGCGGGCGAGACGAGGTGGGTCCGGCCGCCCTTGCCCTGGCGTCCTTCGAAGTTGCGGTTGGATGTGGAGGCGCACCGCTCGCCCACTTCCAGCTGGTCCGGGTTCATGCCCAGGCACATCGAGCAGCCGGCGAACCGCCATTCGGCGCCGAAGTCCTTGAAGACCTTGTCCAGGCCCTCGGCCTCGGCTTCCAGGCGTACCCGGGCCGAGCCCGGAACAACGAGCATGCGGATGTTGGGGTCCTTGGTGCGGCCGCGGATGATGTCCGCTGCGGCACGGAGGTCTTCCATCCGGGAGTTGGTGCAGGAGCCCAGGAATACCGTATCCACGCGGATGTCCTTCATCGGCGTGCCGGCCTCGAGCCCCATGTACTGCAGGGCGCGTTCGGCGGCGGCCTTGGCGTTTTCGTCGCCGAAGTCATTCGGCGAGGGCACCTTCGCGGACAGGGACACGCCCTGGCCCGGGTTGGTCCCCCACGTCACGAACGGTTCCAGAGTGTCGGCGTCGAGGTCCACCTCGACGTCGAACACCGCGCCGTCGTCAGTGCTCAGCGTGTTCCAGTATTCGACGGCTGCGTCCCACTCTGCGCCCTGGGGCGCGTGCGGGCGGCCATACATGTAGTCGTACGTGGTCTGGTCCGGAGCCACCAGCCCGGCGCGGGCGCCTGCCTCGATGGACATGTTGCAGATGGTCATCCGGGCTTCCATGGACAGGGCCCGGATGGCGGAGCCGCGGTACTCAAGCACATAGCCCTGGCCTCCGCCGGTGCCGATCTTCGCGATGACGGCCAGGATGACGTCCTTGGCGCTCACCCCGGGGCGCAACGTGCCCTCGACATTGATGGCCATGGTCTTGAACGGCTTCAGCGACAGTGTCTGGGTGGCCATGACGTGCTCCACCTCGGAGGTGCCGATGCCCATGGCGAGCGCCCCGAAGGCGCCGTGCGTTGAGGTGTGCGAGTCGCCGCAAACCACGGTCATGCCCGGCTGCGTGAGGCCCAGCTGGGGACCCACCACGTGCACGATGCCCTGCTCGGCGTCGCCGAGGGAGTGCAGGCGGACGCCGAACTCCTGGCAGTTGTTGCGCAGGGTCTGGATCTGGGTCCGGCTGGTGAGGTCGGCAATTGGCTTGTCGATGTCCAGCGTGGGAGTGTTGTGGTCCTCGGTGGCGATGGTGAGGTCCGGGCGGCGCAGCTTGCGGCCGGCGAGCCGCAGGCCTTCAAATGCCTGCGGCGACGTAACCTCATGCACCAGATGGAGGTCGATGAAAAGGAGGTCCGGCTGGGCGTTGGCTCCTTCGCCGTCCCCCTTGCGCACCACGTGCGCGTCCCAGACTTTCTCGGCCAGTGTCTTTGCCACGGCCTTCTCCCTTCACTGCGGTGATTAATGTGCGTTCCTGCGGGCTGTTGCTTCCACTGAACCAGCACAGCCAAGTAATACGCCAGCGCATTGACTTGCATCTCAGATAATGAGACGTCAATATCATTACATGGACAATTCTAGTGGAGTCGGTGTCATCGATAAAGCGGCCCATGTGCTTGACGCACTTGAGGCCGGCCCCACCACCTTGGCGCAGCTGGTTGCTGCGACCGGGCTGGCACGGCCTACCGTGCACCGGCTGGCCCTCGCCCTGGTGCACCACCGGCTCGTGAGCCGCGACATCCAGGGCCGGTTTGTCCTGGGCAGCCGCCTGGTGGAACTGGCCTCCGCCGCCGGCGAAGACCGTCTCATCGCCTCCGCCGGGCCCGTGCTCATGCAACTGCGCGACGCCACCGGCGAGAGCGCCCAGATCTTCCGGCGCCAGGGTGACTGGCGCGTTTGCGTGGCCTCCGCCGAGCGGCCGATCGGCTTGCGCGACACCATCCCCGTCGGCACCCAGTTGTCCATGAAGGCCGGCTCCGCCGCCCAGGTGCTGCTGGCGTGGGAAGATCACGACCGCCTGCTGGAAGGCCTCCAGTCCGCCCGCTTCACCCCCACCGTTCTGGCCGGAGTACGACGCCGGGGCTGGGGGCAGAGCCTCGGCGAACGCGAGCCTGGTGTCGCCTCCGTTTCGGCCCCGGTCCGCGGACCGTCCGGCCGCGTGATTGCCGCCGTCTCCATTTCCGGTCCAATCGAGCGCCTGACCCGCCAGCCGGGACGGCTGCACGCCGAAGTGGTCTGCAACGCCGGCCGTGTCCTCACGGAAGCGCTCCGCAAGACCAACGACTAAGTATGCTGTGCCCATGAAAAGCTATGCGGTGTTCCTGCGGGGCATCAACGTGGGCGGTATCAACATCAAAATGGCCGACCTCAAGAACGCGCTCAAGTCCCGTCCCTTTGCCGGCGTCAAGACCTTGCTGGCCAGCGGCAACGTGGTGCTGGCCAGCGAGCTGGACCAGGCCGGCGTCAAACAGGAATTCGAGGCGTGCCTGCGGGAGACCTTCGGCTATGACGCCTGGGTGGTGGTGCTGACGGCGGACCGGGTGACGGCCCTCGTGGAGGCCTGCCCCTACCCGGCCGACGACGCATCCACCCACACCTACCTGACCCTCGCCTCCGATACCGGCGTGCTCGCAGAACTCTTCGAGTCGGGCCGTGCCCTGGACGGGACCGAGCTCACGCAGCTGGGTCCGGAAGCGCTGGCGTGGCTCGCCCCCACCGGCGGAACCCTGGACAGTCCTTTCAGCAAGCTCTCCTCGAAGGCCAAGTACAAGGCCGCCACCACCACCCGGAATCTTCGGACCATGGTGAAAGTCCGCGACGCCGCGGCCGGGTTGTAGCCGGCCGGGGCGGAGCCCGCAGGCAGGCCGGCCGGACCGGAGCCCGCAGCCCCTGCCGCAGGGCCTTGAGCCTGCAACCGTCACCCACGGGCGACTCCACGGGCGACTGTCTTCAGTTGCGCGTTGAACGACTCCAGGCGGCGGACCTCAAGCTATCCGGGCCACAACGGGCTCCACCAAACCGCCGCGCTACACCGGGAGATCTACGAAACCGTTGCCTCGGCGGACATAGCCCCAATGGCCTGATTCCTTGTCACCCTGCATCGGTTGCTCCGTAGCCGCCCTTTTGACCCGCCAGAAGGGCAGTTACGGAGCAATCGACGGGATGAGTGGGGGTTCCGGGGTAAACGGGGGTTCCCGGGCGGCCATCAGGGAAAAGCAAAACGGCCCCGGGCTGATGCCCGGGACCGCTTCCATTGTGACCCCAGCGGGATTCGAACCCGCGTTACCGCCGTGAGAGGGCAGCGTACTAGGCCGCTATACGATGGGGCCGCGTACTTCCAGAACAGCATTTCTGCCATTCAAGCCAAATGATTGTTTCATACACTTGGCCGCTGTTTCAAATCGGCTCAGCCGATTCAAAACTTCCGAATATTCGCGGAAATCCGAGAATTTTCAGAGCTGGGATACCAGGACTCGAACCTAGAATGACGGTACCAGAAACCGTAGTGTTGCCAATTACACCATATCCCAATGGCACTTTCGGACCGGATGTTTGGGCCTAAACCCTCGCTCCCGGCGCCTCAGCACGAGTAATTACTTTACCCGAGAGTTTTCACTTGCACAAATCGGGGATCCGGCGCCGGGGCGAACGGCCCCCTCCGCCCCGAACGGGACGGCCCCAGCCGGAAAACCCGGGCCCACCCTTGCCAATCCGGCGGAAACAAGTTTACGCTCGGTAAGTTACCAACGAGTAACCACCCCTCCCCCACTCTGCTGCGGGCAGCTTTGCGACTATTTTCCAGTGTTAGCTGCATCACAGCTTCCGGGGTGGCCGGTGGCAGAGCAGCTGCCGGCGAGACCGTCGAGAGGATTCATCTGTGTCACAGAGTCGTGCCGCCGCCAGTCAGACCCGCGCCCGGACCCGCGGGCAGCAAATTGCCATCGCCATCCTGGCGCTGCTGCTCATTGCCGTACTGGGGTTCTATACCCTCGTCACGGGACGCATCACGGACGGGTCGGCCAAGCTCAAGGACGGCGCCGGCCAGGCCTCGGCCGGGGCTGATCAGTTGAAAGACGGGGCCGGTAAGCTCGCCAACGGCGCCAGCCTGGCCGATGCCGGGGCTGGCAAACTTTCCGCGGGGGCGGAAAAGGTCTACTCGGGCATCAGCAGCCAGCTCGCCCCGGGGGCGGACAAGCTCCAGGCCGGCGCCGGGGAACTGGCCGAAGGCGCCGTCAAGATCGAGACGGACGTCAACGGCAAGCTCGCCCCCGGCGTCTACAAGGTCGATGACGGTGCGCAGAAGCTCGCGGCAGGGGCCGTGCAGCTGTCCGCCGCCCTGACCCCGACGCCGGCAGGCAACGCAGAGAACAACCTCGCCGACGGCGCCACCCAGCTCGACGGGGGCGCCGCCCAGCTTGCCGGGGGCACCGCCGCACTCGCCGCAGGAACGGACCAGCTCAAGGGCTACCGCGGTGCCAACGGCAATCCCGAAGCCGGAACCGGAACCGCTGCCTTGGCTCAGGCGCTGGAACTCCTGCAGGCCGCTGCCAACGACCCTGTCCAGGGCCTTGTTCCTCTGTCCGTCGTGAAAGACAAGATCGCCAAGATCACCGCAGGCGCACGCAAGCTGGATGCCGGCGCCACCCAGCTGCAGGCCGGCGCGCAGCGGCTGCAGGACGGCGCGGGCCAATTGCATGCGGGGACGGGAAAGCTCACGGCCGGTTTCGCCACGCTGGCCGGCAAGCTCAACAGCCAGGACCCGGCCAACCCGGGCGTGGTGCTGGGCACCCGGCTCCTGGCCGACGGCACCTCCAAGATCCGTGTTGGGATGGACGGGGTTCCCGGCGATCCCGAGCACCCGGGTCTGCTCAAGGCCGCCGCCCGGATGACCGACGGCACCGTTGCCCTGAACGCCGGCATCAAGGGAACTCCGGGCGATCCGGCCAACCCCGGCCTGCTCAACGGCTCTCAGGCGCTGGCATCAGGGGCCTCCGAACTCTCGGCCGGGAACACCAAGCTGGCCGACGGCTCCTCACGGCTTGCCACGGGCGCGGACAAGCTCGCCGACGGGAACGCCCGGATCGCTGACGGCACCGGCACGCTCTATTCCGGTGCCGCAGCGGTGTCTCCCGGCACTGTGCTCAGGCAGTCCGACGCCGCGATGGCGCTAGGACTCGTCGGGGTGCTTGGGCTGGGTTCCGTGGGCGCCTTCCTGACACTGCGGCGGAAGCAGACAGCGGCGCAGGCCTCCTAGCGCGTGCCGGCGACCTTGGCAGTGCCGGCCGACGTCCTCGACGCGGAGACGTACCCAGCCTTGGAACCAGTGACTTTCACCGTCAGCGTTCGGCCCTGGTCAGCGGAGCCAGGCTTGTACGAAGCCCCGGTTGCTCCGCCAATGGCCTTTTGCGAGCGATACCACTGGTAGCTCAGCGTCACCGGGCCGGGGCCCCAGGTGCCGGGCATCGCGGTGATCGTGGTGCCCACCTTGGCGGTGCCCGGGATCGTCGGCACCGGTGCGCTGAGCGGAATGGCGACTACACCTGCGGCATTCCAATAGCCGGCCAGATAGGAGCTCCCCAGGTACTGGATACCGTCCCGGGAGAAGTGGGTGGTATCGCCAGCATTGACGCCGCCGGTCTTGGACTGCGCCAGTGCGGTGTAGGGCACACGCGCCGGGGTCTCCTGGTGGCTCGTGTCGACATTGCTCCGGCCCGGCACGGCTGCAATGCCCTCAGGTGCCATGCGGCCCAGCACAAAGGGCAGCGTGGGCGCAGCGAGTTTTGTCCGGAAGAACCCAATCAACTCATCCAGCTTCGCGCCGTATGCCGCGGCGGACATCGTCGAATTGTTTTCGCCTTGATGCCAGAGAATGCCCTTGACCTCCACCACGTAGCCGGCGGCCCTCGCGGCCCCCATTCCCTCGAGAGTCTGCGTGACCGCCAGGCCCGGGAGATCGAAAGCCGGTGCCGTCGCTGCACCAACAGACCACGTGAGGGTAGCCGGCGCACTTGTGAATCCGGTGCGGCCGTGCGCTGCGGGAATGATGAGGACCCCAACATTAGCGGGTTGGGTTTCCAAGTATTCGCGGGCCATCGTTGTAGCGGGCGAGATCCCGGTCGCAGTGTCGTGCATGTCCAGGGGGACCGTCGCGGCCCGAAAGGTGCGCACTTTTGCGCCGTACTGGAAGATCCGCGGGTCCGCCGCATCGGCCGCTTCGCCGATCGGCAGGCCGCGGCCGGACATGTTCGACTGCCCTGCCGCCAGGAACACATGCAGAATCTTGGTGGACGTCCCCGCGTGCGCGGGAACCACCCCCGCCAGCATCAATCCGGCAACCGCCAGGCCAATCACTAGCCCCCGATAGTATCTGGCCATAGCTTTATACACGGATCCCCCATCCGTCGTTGGGCGAAGCCGCCCGTGCCACTAAAGAACTTGCATTCGAAGGGAATACTACAGCGTCTTTAGTAAAACCTGCGCAAATCCTTGGGAGATTCCGGGGAGAGAATGCGGCGGAAAGGCGCCGTCATAGGGCGGAGGCCTAGGGAACCGGCTACGCCAGCAGGTCCAGCAGGGAGCTGACCTGGCGTCCGAGGAAGCCCGGGGCCGGCTCCCCGCCGCGGTTCAGCCAGACGCCGAGGAGGCCTGCCGCCGTCGAACCTTCAGCGTCGAGTAGCCGGTTGTCGCCGATGTACAGCGTTTCGCCCGGGCCGGTGCCGATGCGGCGGACACCCTCGAGATATATGGTGGGGTCCGGCTTGGCGGCACCGACGGTATCGGTCCCCACCAGGACGGCAATCCGTGCCAGCCCGGCCGCGTCCAGCTTCACGCGCTGGTAGTCGTGGACGTTGTTGCTGACGGCCCCGTAGGGAATGCCGGCGGCGTCCAAGGCATCCAGCAGCGGTCCGACGTCGTCAAACGCCCGGACGTAGCCGTGCTGGCGGCTTGCGTAGGACGTCACCCAGTGGTGGGCTTGCTCGCCGTCTTCCAGTTCGACGCCGAAGTGCTCCAGCGCCGCCCGGCCGCGGAGCAGCCGTTGCTCGTTGAACGTCAACTCACCGGCCAGGTAACGGTCGTAGAAATGGGTGGTCTCGTGGGTGAAGATCCGCCCGAACCTCACCCACCCGGCCTCATCGAGGCCGGGCAGGAGATGCTCACTGACGTCACGCAGAGCGGTCGTCATGGCGAATTCGAGGTCCACCAGGGTGTCATCGATGTCGAACAGAACCCCACGGACAGCGCCGGCGCCCAGACCCGCCGCCAGGATCGCGGGGCCCGGCGTGCGGCCGGCCATGGTCTCGTTCACAGTCTCGTTCACAGTCCCGGATCCGGGCGCGGTGTCCATCGGCGGAACGTCAGCCGCGGAAGGCGCGGAGGCGGGCCAGGGAGGAGTCCTTGCCCAGGATGACCATGGATTCGAACAACGGCGGGGAGATCCGGCGGCCGGAGACGGCCGTGCGGACGGGCCCGAACGCCAGGCGCGGCTTGACGCCGAGGCCTTCCACGAGGGCCTCCTTGAGGGCGGTCTGGATGTTCTCGGCCGTCCAGTCGGCAACGGGCTCCAGCGCGGCCAGGGCGGCGTCGAGGACTTCGGTGAGGTTCTCCGGCAGGCCCTTGCGGGCGTCGTCGGCGACGTCGATCGCGTCGTCGGCCTTGAACAGGAACGCGATCATCTCCGGCGCTTCGCCCAGCAGCGAGATGCGTTCCTGGATCAGCGGCGCGGCCTCGGCCAGGACTTCCTCCTCGCGGGCGGTGAGGGTCTCCCCCACGAATCCGGCGGCCTGCAGGTAGGGCACCAGCCGGCCCCGGAAGTCCTCCGGGTCAAGCATGCGGATGTGGGTGCCGTTGATTGCTTCGGCCTTCTTGATGTCGAAGCGGGCCGGGTTGGCCAGGACGTCGTTGACGTCGAAGTTCTCGATCAGCTGGTCCACGGTGAAAATGTCCTCGTCGGCGGAGAGGCTCCAGCCGAGCAGGGAGAGGTAGTTCAGCAGGCCCTCGGGGATGAAGCCGCGGTCCCGGAGCAGGAACAGGTTGGACTGCGGGTCGCGCTTGGAGAGCTTCTTGTTGCCCTCGCCCATGACGTACGGCAGGTGGGCGAAGACCGGCATGTAGCTTGCGACGCCGATGTCCATCAGCGCCTTGATCAGCACCACCTGGCGGGGCGTGGAGGAGAGCAGGTCCTCGCCGCGGAGCACGTGGGTGATGCCCATGAGCGCGTCGTCTACGGGGTTGACCAGCGTGTAGAGCGGGGAGCCGTCGGCGCGGACAATGACGTAGTCCGGGATGCTGCCGGCCTTGAACGTGATCTCGCCGCGGACCATGTCGTTGAAGGTGATGTCTTCATCGGGCATGCGGACGCGCAGCACGGGCTGGCGGCCCTCGGCCTTGAACGCGGCGAGCTGCTCGTCGGTGAGTTCGCGGTCAAAGTTGTCGTAGCCGAGCTTGGGGTCGCGGCCGGCGGCACGGTGGCGGGCTTCGACTTCCTCCGGTGAGGAGTAGCACTCGTAGGCGTAGCCGGCGTCGATCAGCTTGGCTACGACGTCCTTGTACAGGTCCAGCCGCTGCGACTGGCGGTAGGGCTCGTGCGGGCCGCCGACCTCCACGCCTTCTTCCCAGGTGATGCCCAGCCACTTGAGGGCCTCCAGCAACTGCTGGTAGCTCTCCTCCGAGTCGCGCGCCGCGTCCGTGTCCTCGATCCGGAACACGAACGTGCCCTTGGTGTGCCGGGCGTGGGCCCAGTTGAAGAGGGCGGTGCGGATCAGGCCTACGTGCGGGGTGCCCGTGGGTGACGGGCAGAACCGGACACGGACCGGGGTGTCAGTGGTGACTTCACCGGTGGAGGCAGCAAGCGGGGCGGAGCTGGAGACGGCGTCGGACGCGGAAGCAGTAGTCATAGTGGTACCAACATTACCAATCTCTACCGCGGCCGCTTGTCCGGAATACCGCCACGAAAACGGACAGCCGCACCGTGGATCCACGGTGCGGCTGTCCGAAATCGGCGCGAAAAACGCTTAGCGGCGCACCACAGGGTTGGAGAGGCGTCCGATGCCCTCGATCTCGACCTCAAAACGGTCCCCGGCCTGCACCGCGCCGACGCCGGCCGGGGTGCCTGTCATGATGACGTCGCCGGGCAGGAGGGTGAAGGCCTGCGAGACGATGGAGACGAGTTCCCGGACGCCGCGGATCATCTGGTTGGTGCTGCCGTCCTGGCGCAGTTCGCCGTTGAGCCGGCCCTGGATCTGCAGGTCCTCGGTGTCGAGTTCGGTCTCGATCCACGGTCCCAGCGGCGCCGAGGTGTCGAAGCCCTTGGCCCTGGCCCACTGCAGGTCCGTCTTCTGGACGTCGCGCGCGGTGAGGTCGTTGCCGCAGGTGTAGCCGAAGATCACGTCGTCCACCCGGTCCTCGGGTACGTCCTTGCAGATCCGGCCGATCACGACGCACAGCTCGGCCTCGAAGGACACGTCCTCGGAGAACTCCGGCAGCACAATGGGATCGTTGGGCCCGATCACGGAGGTGTTGGGCTTGAGGAACAGCAGGGGCTGCTGCGGGACCTCGTTGCCCAGCTCACGGGCATGTTCCGCGAAGTTGCGGCCCACGCCGATGACCTTGCTGCGCGGAATGATCGGCGCCAGGAGGCGGACGTCTTCCAGCTTGTGCTTCATGGGGGTTCGTTCCACGCCGTGGAAGAAGGGGTCGCCCTTGATGACAGTGACTTCCTCACTGCCGGGCTCGCCTTCCACGATGCCGTAGAGGGGATCAGAATCAACTACAAACCGGGCGATACGCATGGTTCCAAGCGTACCGTCCCCGGCGGGCGCCCCTCCCCCAACTGGCTCGCACTTGGGGCCGTTATGAGCGCTGAAAACGGCTTCTACTGCGAGTTAGTTGGGTGGGTGCGCAGGTAGTCCAGCTGCGCAGCGACCGAAAGCTCCGCGGCGCGGCGGACGGAAGGATCGACGTCGGCGTACACGGCGTCCGTGACGGCGCGGACATCGGCGTCAGCGCCGACGCCGGCGCCCAGGGCCACGAGCGCGGCCCGGACCTGCTTGAGTCTGCCCTGCCGGTGGTCCCGGTAGGCGCGGGCGACGGCGTCGAGCGCCGGGAGTACGGGGCCGTGGGCCGGCAGCACTGTGGCGGGTCCGAGGCGTTCCAGCTTGTCCAGCGAGTCGAGGTAGTCGCGGAGCGTGCCGTCGGGGTAATCCAGCACGGTGGTTCCAGAGCCCAGGATCGTGTCCCCGGTCAGCACCGAGCCGTGCGGGCCGTCCTGCGGCAGGTGGAAGCACAGCGAATCCGAGGAGTGGCCCGGCGTCGCCAGGACCCTGATCTCCACCCCGGCGGCATGGAGCGTTTCGCCGTCCTGCAGCGGGAGCGCGCCGTGGCAGTGGGCGGGATCCGCGGCCCGTACCGGCGCGCCCGTGAGCTCGGAAAACCTCGCGGCGGCCGCTGTGTGGTCCGCGTGCCGGTGCGTGATCAGGATGAGCTCGATCCGGCCCTCCCCGGCCAGCGCCTTCAGGTGCGGTTCGTCGAGGGGCCCGGGGTCGACGGCGACGCTGGCCGCCGCCGGGGCGCCGATGAGATAGGAGTTGGTTCCGGCCAGGCTCATGGGCCCGGGGTTCGGGGCGAGCCGGAACCGGGTCAGCTCGCTGCTGCGGACAATGCCGGCGGAGGTCTCGGAAGTCACGGTCCCATCCTCGCACTTCCTCCAGAAGGCCTTAGACGAGCAAGAGGGTCGCGATGATGAGCGGCAGGAGCCCTTCTGCGATGGCGCTGCCCCAAAGCCGCCGCTCGGACAGAAACAAAATGAGGCCGAGAACCACATGGCTCGTACAAATGAACAACAGGAGCGCCTGGCCGGCTGCGGCATCGGCTCCCCCGAGCATGATGGCCCCCGCGATGGCACCGATCCCCCAGATCACGTTGTAGAAGCCGAGATTCAACGTCCCCAGCCAGGCGGCCTGGACGTCGTCCGGTTCGGCGACGAATAGCCGCTCCAGACGCTGGTCGCGGATGAAGAACGACTCGGCTACACCGACGACGATCAGCAGGCCCCCGAAGACCACGCCCAGAACCTGGATAAGCCCGGTCATCTGCTCATTGTGCACCCGCGGCTCCAGCCTCGAACAGGGCCGATTGGACAGGTTACGCCGTACTTCAGCGCATTTTTCACCAAAATCTCAGACGCCGACGGCGGCCCCCACCGAAAGGTGCGGGCCGCCGTCGAGAGTCACAATGTTTGTCCTACATGCTGCGCCTGGATTTTGTACCTAGGCGAGGCGGGTCAGCCAGCCGTGAGTGTCCTCCACGGTGCCGGTCTGGATGCCGAGCAGCTGGGCGCGGATGGCCATGGTGGTCTCTCCCGCCTTTGCGTCTTCGGAGCCGATGAACTCGGTGGCATCCTTGAGCACGCCGATGGGGGTGATGACGGCGGCGGTGCCGCAGGCGAAGACCTCGGCGATCTCGCCGGAGGCAACCCCGTCGCGCCACTCATCCAGGGTGATCTTGCGTTCGGTGACTTCGCGGCCCATGTCCCGGGCCACCTGGATCACGGAGGACCGCGTCACGCCCTCCAGGATGGTGCCGGACAGCGCGGGGGTGACGAGCGAGCCGTCCTTCATGACGAAGAAGACGTTCATGCCGCCGAGTTCCTCGACCGCGTTGTCATTGAACTGGTCCAGGAAGAGGACCTGCTTGCAGCCGTGGGCCTCGGCTTCCTGCTGGGCGATCAGCGAGGCGGCGTAGTTGCCGCCGCACTTGGCGGCGCCCGTTCCGCCGCGGCCGGCGCGGGCGTATTCACGCGAGATCCAGATGGAGACGGGTTTGAGCTCGCCGCCGAAGTAGTTGCCGGCCGGGGAGGCGATCACGCGGAAGGAGACCTCGCGCGCTGCCCGGACGCCCAGGAAGGCCTCCGTGGCGATCATGAACGGCCGCAGGTACAGGGCCTCGCCGTCGCCGGACGGGACCCAGTCCTTGTCCGCCGCGACGAGTTCGCGGATGGCGCCGAGGAAGTACTCCTCCGGCAGCTCCGGGAGCGCCAGGCGCCGGGCGGACTTGTTCAGGCGGGCGGCGTTGGCCTCGGGGCGGAACGTCCAGATCGAGCCGTCAGCGTGCCGGTAGGCCTTGAGTCCCTCGAAGATCTCCTGGCCGTAGTGCAGCACCGCGGCGGAGGGGTCCAGGGAAATGGGACCGTAGGGCTCAATTCGCGCGTCATGCCAGCCGCCGTTGCCCTCGGCGTCGACGCTGTAGTCGACAACCGCGGTGTGGTCGGTGAAATAGTCGCCAAATCCCGGGTTCGCCAGGATGGCTGCACGCTCTTCAGCAGACTTCGGGTTCTCCGACAGGTGCTGGGTGAATTCGACGCCATGGGCAGTCTGAGTCATGGTTCCTCCACGATCGGCTGCCTGGTGTGGGAACGTGGTTCACCGTCGGACCACGGCAGCATTTTGGTGATTCGAAACTAGCTTACGCCCGTTGGCAGTACCGGTTCTGCGCTGCCTGCAGTGCAGCGAGTGCGGCCGGGGGGCTACAGCGCCGCCGCGATGGCGTCGCCCACCTCGCTGGTGGTGCGGACGGCGCCGTCGCGGGCCTCGACGTCGGCGGTGACGGCCGCCTCGATCTTCCGGGCGGCGCCAGCGAACCCAAGGTGGTCGAGAAGGAGCGCGGCGGAGAGGATCGCGGCGGTGGGGTCGGCTTTCTGCTGGCCGGCGATGTCCGGGGCGGAGCCGTGGACCGGTTCGAACATCGACGGGGCGGTGCGGTCCATGTTGATGTTGCCGGAGGCTGCCAGGCCGATCCCGCCGGTCACGGCTGCCGCGAGGTCGGTGATGATGTCTCCGAACAGGTTGTCGGTGACGATCACGTCGAAGCGGGCCGGATCGGTGACCATGAAGATCGTGGCGGCGTCGACATGGAGATAGTCGTGGGTGACCTCGGGGAACTCCTGGGCCACGGCCTCGACCGTGCGCTTCCAGAGCTGGCCGGCGAAGACCAGGACGTTGTGCTTGTGCACCAGGGTGAGCTTCTTGCGGGGACGGTCGTTGGCCCGGCGGAAGGCGTCGCGGACCACGCGCTCCACGCCGTGGGCGGTGTTCAGCGAGACCTCGGTGGCGACCTCGTGCGGCGTGCCGGCGCGCAGCGTGCCGCCGTTGCCCACGTAGGGGCCTTCGGTGCCTTCGCGGACCACGATGAAGTCGATCTCGCCGGGGTTGGCGAGCGGGCTGCCGACGCCGGCGTAGAGGCGGGAAGGCCGCAGGTTGACGAAGTGGTCCAGGCTGAAACGCAGCTTCAGCAGGAGCTCGCGCTCGATGATGCCGGAGGGGATCCGGGTGTCGCCGGGGGCTGCGCCGACGGCGCCGAACAGGATGGCGTCGCGGGTGCGGAGGTCCTCGAGGGTGGCTGCGGGCAGGGTCTCCCCCGTCTCCAGCCAGTGCTCCGCGCCCAGCTTGTAGTGGGTCTGCCGGAGCACGATCCCCTCGGCGGCCGCGGCCTTCTCGAGAACCTTCAGGGCTTCGGCGGTGACCTCGGGGCCGATGCCGTCGCCCGGGATGACTGCCAGATCAATCGTGGATGCGCTCATAATTTCAGGGTAGCCAAGGGATCCACATTCTGGTCAAGTCGTCTCACTATTCAAACACCCCCGCCGACGCACCCTCACGTCCTGCAGGAAGAAGCGAAACGCTCCCGCTCCTCCACGGCGGAGGTGCGGGAGCGTCACCCGAAACGCCGCAAGTCTGCGGGAGCGTCCGGAGGTGTGCAGGCTCAGGCGTCGGCGGGTTCCTCGTACTTCGGGAACACCGGGGCCGGAGCGGGCAGCTGGGTGCCGGCGGCGATCGGCGTGCCGAGGGCCGCGAACTGGCGCACCTCGCCCTCGGGCTGGCCGAGCGTGTCCAGGATGGCCGCCGTCGCCGTCGGCATGACCGGCTGGGCCAGGATGGACACGATCCGCAGCACCTCAAGCGTCACGTACAGGACCGTGTTCATGCGCTCGACGTCGGTCTTGCGCAGCACCCACGGGGCCTGTTCGGCGAAGTAGGCGTTCGTGTCGCCCAGGACAGCCCAGATGGCTTCCAGCGCGCGGCTGAACTCCTGCTTCTCGAACGCGGCCCGGACGGTGTCCAGCAGGGCGTTGGCCTGGTCCAGCAGCGCGGTGTCGTCGGCGGAGAAGCCGCCCGGCGCCGGCACGCGGCCCTCGCAGTTCTTGGCCACCATGGACAGCGACCGCTGGGCCAGGTTGCCGAAGTTGTTGGCCAGGTCCGAGTTCATCCGTCCCACGATGGCCTCGTGGTTGTAGTTGCCGTCCGCCCCGAACGGTACCTCGCGCAGGAAGAAGAACCGCACCTGGTCCAGCCCGTACTGCGCGACGAAGTCCGCCGGCGCCACCACGTTGCCGAGGGACTTGGACATCTTGACGCCGTTGTTGTGCAGGAAGCCGTGGATCATGATGCGCTTGGGCAGCTCCAGCCCGGCGCTCATGAGGAAGGCCGGCCAGTAGATGGCGTGGAACCGGGAAATGTCCTTGCCGATCACGTGGACATCGGCCGGCCAGTACTTCTTGAAGGATTCCGATTCGGTGTCGGGGTAGCCGACGCCGGTGAGGTAGTTGGTGAGGGCGTCGACCCACACGTACATGACGTGGGTGTCGTTGCCGGGCACCGGAACGCCCCAGTCGAACGTCGTGCGGCTGATGGACAGGTCCTCCAGGCCGCGCTTGACGAAGCTGATGACCTCGTTGAACCGTGACTGCGGGGCGCCGAATTCCGGGTGCGCCTCGTAGAGCGCCAGCAGCTTGTCCTGGTAGGCCGAGAGCCGGAAGAAGTAGCTCTCCTCGGCCGTCCACGTCACAGCGGTATCGGTTTCGCGGGAGTAGCGGAGTCCGTCATCTTTGAGAACGGTCTCGTCCTCGCCGTAGTAGGCCTCGTCGCGGACCGAGTACCAGCCTTCGTACTTGGACAGGTAGATGTCCCCGTTGGCTTCCATCTTCTTCCAGATGGCCTGCGATGCCGCGTAGTGGTCGGCGTCGGTGGTGCGGATGAAGCGGTCGTAGGAGATCCCCAGGGCGGCGTGGGCCGCCTTGTAGATCTCGGCGTTCCGGTCCACCAGCTCCTTGGGCGTGACGCCTTCCTTCTCGGCGGCCTGGGCGATCTTCATGCCGTGCTCGTCCGTTCCGGTCAGGAAGAAGACGTCGAACCCGTCCAGTCGCTTGAAGCGGGCCATCGCATCGGTGGCGATGTACTCGTACGCGTGGCCGATATGCGGCACCCCGTTGGGGTACGTGATGGCCGTGGTGATGTAGAACGGGGTTTTTTCAGAAGAAGTCACGGTCTAAATCTAGATCAGTTCGGTCAGGGTATCGCTCTGGCGGACCAGTTCGTGGTCATGTGAAGCCACCAGCACGGCAATGCCGTCGGACGTCGTGTCCTTGAGGATGCTGATGATGCGGTTAGCCGCGGCACGGTCCAGGCTGGCCGTCGGCTCGTCGACCACCAGGACCCGGGTGCCGAGGATGAGGGCGCGGGCGATCGCCACGCGCTGGCGCTCACCGCCGGAGAGCTGCGCCGGGCGGTGGCGCATGCGCCGGCCCAGGCCCACGAGGTCCAGGAGGTCCTTGGCCATGTCACGGCGCTTCTCCACCTCGCCATCCGGCACGGCCGGCAGCAGGACGTTTTCGAGTGCGCTCATCCCGTCGATCAGGGCGCCGCCCTGGTCGACATAGCCGATCAGGGCCCGGCGGCGGTCGGCGATCTCGTCGTCGCCCATGGTCTCGAGCGAGTCGCCTTCCCAGAACACCCGGCCCGACGTCGGCAGGGTCAGGCCCGCGCCGACGGTCAGGATGCTGGTCTTGCCGGAGCCGGAGCGGCCGGCGACGCAGTGCATCTCGCCGGCGTGCAGCGTCATGTTGAAGTCGTCCACGACGTTGACGGGCTCGGCACCGCCCTTGCCGCCGCCGTAGTGGATGGTGATGTTGCTCAGTTCCAGCGGGGTGGCGTGGTCCGTGGCCTTCACGATCGTGTTGGCGCGGGTCTTGTGCGCACCGCGACGGGTGCTGGCGGTCATCCGGTCGTGTGCCTCCCGGTCGAGGTTCAGCTCGTTAGTCATTGGACCACTTTCGTTGCAATCGGAATCCAGCAAAGTACAGCCACGAGGCCGGCGAGAGCGGCCCACAGTGCGGCATAGGGGGCGAGGAGGAGGCCGATGCCGAGGGCGCCCACAATACCCAGCGGCAACGCGACGGTTCCCACCATGGCATTTTCGAAGAAACGGACCTGGCCCAGCATGTCCGGGTTCCAGCCCATGGCCCGCAGAGTGCCGAGGTACTGGCGCTTGGCCTGCAGTTCGAACCGCCCGGTGACCATGGTCAGGACCAGGCCGACGGCCACGCCGGACAAGGCCAGGATGATGCTTGGGAGCGCGATGCTGGCCGCGGCCAGCCCGCCCAGCGCACTGGCGCCGGCGGCCCGGGGAATGTCGATCAGCAGGGCGACCAGTCCGCCTACGGCGGCGGCGAAAACACCGACGGCAACAGCCAGCGCGATGGTGTTGAACTTGTTGGTGCTCAGCTGCCGGTTGGCGAAGGTCAGCGGGGAATCAATCGCCATGAGCCGCTCATCGTGCTGCGGTTCCTGGTCCACTTCCTCGCGGTGGCGCAGCTGCTGCGCGGCGAAGAAGGCTGCGCCCACGTACAACGCCAGGACCGAGGCCGAGACGATCGCGGTGGCCGCAGTCCAGGTGATCAGGCTGAGGGCGATCCCGACGACGGCCAGCAGGCCCGCGCCGACGCCGAATTCG
This sequence comes from Arthrobacter sp. TE12232, assembly GCF_054062615.1. Lineage (NCBI taxonomy): Bacteria > Bacillati > Actinomycetota > Actinomycetes > Micrococcales > Micrococcaceae > Arthrobacter > Arthrobacter sp. TE12232. The sequence continues at coordinate 4,103,446 of NZ_JBSSFK010000001.1, read as the reverse complement.
GCCAGCACCCAGGAACGGATCCTGCGCTGCGTCCAGCCCATGGCACGCAGGGTACCGGCCTCGCTGCGCCGTTTGCGGACGTAGCTGACGGTGGAGGCACCCGTTAGCAGGGCGGCACCGCACAGGGTCAGGAACAGCAGGGTCAGGTTCGTGGTGGTCAGGGAGCCGGAGACGGCGTCCGCGGCGTTCTGGCGGACCCACGACTGCTGTACGGTGCCCAGCGGCGATTCCTTGCCGGCGTCGTCCTTGGAGTAGCCGGGAACGGCGATGCTGGCGTCTTCGCGGGCGGAACCGGCCACGACGGTGGCTTCCAGGCCCATGTCGCGGATCTCGTTGGCGAGCTTCTCGATGTCGGGCTGCGCCTGCTTCCAGCTGCCGGGGACCTTGGCCCGGACGCGGACGGCGTCGATCACGTTGGCGTTAGTGTCGTATCCGCGGGCGGCGGCGAGGCCGTAGTAGTCGGTGATGGCGCCAGCGGACTGGCTGACCAGGCCTGTGGCGCTCAGGGACGGCTTGAGTTCGGTGCTGGTCTGGTTGCCGGCCGCGTCCTTCGTCAGGGTGAACGGCGCGGGGTCGTAGCCGCCCAGGGGCAGCCGGTTGACGTCGCCGGCAGCTTCCTTGACCGCCGAAGGGTCGAACGTGCCGTAGACCATGGCCAGCGGAGTGGCGAGCTTCTTGCCGGTCTCGAGGTTGTCCCGGTAGGAGCGCTCGTCGACGGGATCGCGCTGGGTCTGGTCGACGGCGGCGCCGTTGGCGGCCTTGTCCGGGAGCCGGTTCACGGTGACCCAGTCGCCGGGCGTGGCGCTCTTGTTCGCCGCGCCGTTGGCGGCGGTTTCACCGTCTTTGTACTTGGGGGCCGCGGCGAAGTTGGTGGTCCAGGTGGCCGGGTCGTAGAGGCCCTGGCTGAAGGCTGCGGTGTCGCCCATGAGCTGGGTGAGGTCCTTGGACCCGGGCCAGGCGAGGGCGAACGGGGACTTGGAGACGAACGGGAGGTAGTCCTTGTCCAGCGAGCGGGTCACGGTGCCGACGTCCTTGGTGACGTTGCCGGAGTCGTCGATTTCCTCGATCTTGACCGAGTACTTCAGGTCCAGGGCGGTGCCGGTGCGCACGATCAGCGGAATCGCCTGCGAATCGGCGGTGAGCTGGCCGTCGCGCTTGGCCTGCTGGTACTGGGTCATCAGCGGGGCCCAGTACTTGAGCTTGACGCCGAGGAAGTCGGGGCCTTCCTTGAGCTCGTCCATGCTGATGCCGTTGGTGAAGAGGCTCTCGAAGTGGCGGCCGATCGCGCCGGCGTTGCGGGCATCCGCGGGCGGGGCCTTCTCCAGCGGAGCCAGGAAGTCACCGGCCGTGCCGAGCAGGGCGCGTTCGGAGACGGGGTCGACGGCGACCACGGACTCGGTCACCTGCGGCGCCATGGGCAGGGAGACGGAGAGGTTGAAGAGGTTGTGCTCGGAGCCGCCGGCGGGGGTGGGGAATTTGATCCCGGTTTCGCCGGCCGGGCCCTGAATGCGGACGTTCTTGCCGCCGGCCACCTGCTCTTCGACCAGCTTGGCCTTGCCGAGGGTTCCTTCGGCCGTGGTCTTGAAGAGGGTCTGGTCGGAGTGGCCGTCGGAGCTGACGGCGCTGGCGGTGAGGCGGTATTTCTTCGGGGTGTCGCTCAGGACAGATTCCGCGGCCGGCCATTTGCTCGGGTCCGTGGCGGTCGGGTCGCCGGCCGTGCCGGCGAGGCCCGCGTTGAAGCCGAGGTAGTCGGTGGCGTCCAGCCGGGGCGCCTCGAGGTTCTGGGTGACGCGGGAGACCAGGCTGATGGGCGCGGCCACCGACGTGCCGGAGAGCTTCCGGATCGCGTCCAGCTGGTCGAAGCTGATGCCGCCCTGCCCGGTGGCGATGTCCGGCTGCATCAGGCCGCCGTTGTCACCGGCCTTGGCCTGGACCAGGACGTCGTAGAGCCCCCGGGAGTTTTGGTCCACGGTCCTGCTCAGCGCCGCCTGGGACTGACCCTGGACGAGGACTGACAGGCACATGGCCACGATCAAAATGGACGCGGTCAGCAGAAGCACTCTGCTTCTGATGAACCTCTGGACGGCGTTCATTGGGCTCCTGAAAGCTGGATTGCGTGCGCACGCCGCAGTTCATTTCCTGCGGAATTGAAGGCGTCCCGTGCCGGGCGTGCAAAAGTAAAGGCCGGTCTGCCGGCCAAGACCCGAAATTCGGTCCTAGCCATTGTACGCAGACCGGCCGCCCGCTCACGGACGCCGGCGGCTCTCAAGCCGCCGCCGGCGCCCTGCGGGGAGGATTTCAGTCCTCGAGGTCGACCTCGCGGACCATGTCAGCGCCGATCCCGGCCTTGATCGCGTCAAGGACCTGCTGGGGAACGGAGCTGTCGATGGTCAGAAGGGCGAGCACCTGGCCGCCTTCTGCCTGGCGTGCCACCTGCATGCCGGCGATGTTGATGTTGTTCATGCCCAGGATGTGGCCGATCGTGCCGATCACGCCGGGGCGGTCCGAGTAGGCCACCACCACGAGGTGCTCGCTGATCGGGATCTCCACCTCGTAGCCGTTGACGCCCACGAGCTTCTGGATCTGCTTCGGGCCGGTGAGGGTTCCCGCGACGGAGATCTGGCTGCCGTCGCTGAGGGCACCGCGCAGGGTCAGCACGTTGCGGTAGGACTCGGTGTCCGGCGTCGTGATGAGCCGGACGTTGATGCCGCGCTGTTCGGCGATCACCGGGGCGTTGACGTAGGAGACCTGCTCGGTCACGACGTCGGCGAAAATCCCCTTGAGGGCCGCGAGTTCCAGGACCTTGACGTCGAGGGAGGAGATCTCGCCGGCCACCTCGATGTCGAACTGCGTGAGGGAGGCGTGGGTCAGCGCGGTGAAGATCCGGCCGAGCTTTTCGATCAGCGGGATGCCCGGGCGGACGTCTTCGGCGATGACGCCGCCGGCGACGTTGACGGCGTCCGGGACCAGTTCGCCGGCCAGCGCGAGGCGCACGGACTTGGCGACGGAGACGCCGGCCTTCTCCTGGGCTTCGTCGGTGGAGGCGCCCAGGTGCGGGGTCACCACGACGTTGTCGAGCTTGAAGAAGGGCAGGTCGGTGCTGGGCTCCTTGTTGAAGACGTCGACGCCGGCACCGGCGATGTCGCCGGCCTGGAGCGCGGTGTAGAGGGCTTCCTCGTCCACCAGGCCGCCGCGGGCGACGTTGATGACGTAGGCCGTGCTCTTCATCTTCTTGAAGGCGTCGGCGCCGAGCATGCCGACGGTCTCCGGAGTCTTGGGCATGTGGATGGTGATGAAGTCCGACTGCGCGAGGAGCTCATCGAGGGTCACCAGCTGGACGCCGAGCTGGGCGGCCCGGGCGGAGGTGATGTAGGGGTCGTACGCGAGGATCTTGGTGTCGAAGCCCTTGAGGCGGGCGGCCACCAGGGCGCCGATCCGGCCGAGGCCGATGATGCCGATCTTCTTTTCGAAGAGTTCGATGCCGGTGTACTTGGAGCGTTTCCACTCCCCGTCCTTGAGCGCGGAGCTGGCCTGCGGAATGTGGCGGGCGAGGCTCAGGATGTGCCCGACCGTCAGTTCGGCGGCGGAGACGATGTTGGAGGTCGGCGCGTTGACCACCATGACGCCGGCCTGCGTGGCGGCCTTGATGTCCACGTTGTCCAGGCCCACGCCGGCACGGGCGATCACCTTGAGGTTCTTGGCGGCGGCGATGGCTTCGGCGTCCACTTGGGTGGCGGAGCGGACCAGGATCGCGTCGACGTCGGCGATCGCGGAGAGCAGCTGGGAACGGTCGGAGCCGTCAGTCTGGCGGATTTCAAAGTCCGGGCCGAGGGCCTCGACTGTGGCGGGTGAAAGTTCCTCAGCGAGGAGTACGACAGGTTTGGTGCTAGTCACCGGTGACCTCTTTAGCTCTCTTGTGTATCTGGTGGGGATTTTGGTGAATCAGGTGGTGCTGGTGAGACGGGTGGTGCTGGACAGCAGGGAAGCCGGACCCCCAGGAAAAAGGTGTCCGGCTCCCCTGCCGGGCAATATTTAGCGGGCCGCGGTCTAGCGGGCTGCGGAACCTTCGACGTAGTCCGCGTCCTGCTGCTGCCAGGCGAACAGGGACCGCAGTTCGCGGCCCACGGCCTCGATCGGGTGCTGCTCGGCCTTGGCACGCAGCGCCTTGAACTCGGGAGCGCCGGCGTCCTGGTCGTCGATGAAGCGCTTGGCGAAGGCGCCGTCCTGGATGTCCTTCAGGACTGCCTTCATGTTCTCCTTCACCTCGGGGGTGATGACGCGCGGGCCGGAGACGTAGTCGCCGTACTCTGCGGTGTCCGAGACGCTCCAACGCTGCTTGGCGATGCCGCCTTCCCACATGAGGTCAACGATGAGCTTGAGCTCGTGAAGCACCTCGAAGTAAGCGATCTGTGGCTGGTAGCCGGCCTCAGTCAGGGTCTCGAAGCCGTACTGGACCAACTGGGACACGCCGCCGCAGAGCACAGCCTGCTCGCCGAAGAGGTCCGTTTCGGTCTCTTCGGTGAAGGTGGTCTTGATGACGCCGGCGCGGGTGCCGCCAATGGCCTTGGCGTAGGACTTGGCCAGCTCCCAGGCGGAACCGGTGGCGTCCTGCTCAACGGCGATGATGTCCGGGATGCCGCGGCCGGCTTCGAACTCGCGGCGCACGGTGTGGCCGGGAGCCTTCGGGGCGATCAGGATGACGTCAACGCCCTCCGGTGCCTTGATGTAGCCGAAGCGGATGTTGAAGCCGTGGGCGAAGGCGAGGGCCTTGCCCGGGGTCAGCTTGTCCTTGATGGAGTCGTTGTAGATCGAGCGCTGGTACTGGTCCGGCGCCAGGATCATGATGACGTCGGCCCATTCGGCAGCGTCTGCGACGTTCTTGACCGTGAAGCCTGCGTCCTCGGCCTTGGCGATGGACTTCGAGCCTTCCTTGAGCGCGATGGCAACCTCGACGCCGGAATCGCGCAGGTTCAGCGCGTGGGCGTGGCCCTGGGAGCCGTAGCCGACAATGGCAACCTTGCGACCCTGGATGATCGACAGGTCTGCGTCGTCGTCGTAGAACATTTCAGTCACTTGCGTAACTCCTCTTGAGTGGTTTTTCGATGTTGTCTGTGGTGCTGCGGTTTGGGACGCAACGCTCGGCCAGGCAGTTGCCTGCGCCGTTACTTGCTTATGCGCTGCGTAAGGCCCTGTCACTCATGGAGCGGGATCCCCGCCCAACGGCCAAGGTGCCGGACTGCACGATTTCGCGGATGCCGAAGGGCTCAAGCACTGACAGGAGTGCCGTGAGCTTCTCGGGGTGGCCCGTTGCTTCAATGACCACCGACTCTGTGGAGACGTCGACCACTGAAGCGCGGAACAGGTCTGCAGCCTGGGTGACCTGCAGGCGTGTTGCGGCATCCGCACGTACCTTGACCAGGATGTGGTCGCGCTGTACGGAAGATTCTGAGGTGAGCTCGACGATCTTGATCACGTTGACCAGCTTGTTCAGCTGCTTAGTGACCTGTTCGATCAGCTCGCCGTCGGCGTCGACCACGACGGTCATCCGGGACATGCCCGGGACCTCGGTGGGGCCGACGGCCAGGGAATTGATGTTGAAGGCCCGGCGGGCGAAGAGGCTGGCGACGCGGGTCAGCACACCGGGCTTGTCTTCGACCAGAACGGACAATGTGTGGCGGGTCATGTTCAGTCCTCCTCTTCCCATTCCGGGGTCATGTTGCGGGCAACCTGGATCTGGTCGTTGCTGACCCCCGAGGGGACCATCGGCCACACCATCGAGTTGGGGCTCACGACGAAGTCGATGACCACGGGGCGGTCATTGATCTCCAGGGCCTTCTGGATGGTGGCGTCGATGTCCTCGTCGCGTTCGCAGCGGAAGGCAGCGCAGCCGTAGGCGTCCGCCAGCTTGACGAAGTCCGGAATGCGGATCGTGTCATGGCCGGTGTTGAGGTCGGTGTTGGAGTAGCGGCCCTCGTAGAAGAGGGTCTGCCACTGCCGGACCATGCCCAGCGAGGAGTTGTTGATGATGGCAACCTTGATCGGGATCTTGTTGATCGCGCAGGTGGCCAGTTCCTGGTTGGTCATCTGGAAGCAGCCGTCGCCGTCGATCGCCCAGACCACGCGGTCGGGTTCACCCACCTTGGCGCCCATGGCCGCCGGTACGGCGTAGCCCATGGTGCCGGCGCCGCCGGAGTTCAGCCAGGCGTGCGGGCGTTCGTACTTAATGAACTGCGAGGCCCACATCTGGTGCTGTCCGACGCCGGCGACGTACACACCCTCGGGTCCGGTCAGGGCACCGATGCGTTCGATCACGCGTTGCGGGGCGCTGAGGCCGTCCTCGGGTTCGGTCCAGCCAAGCGGGTAGGTTTCCTTGAGGTTGTTCAGGAATGCCCACCAGTTGGTCAGATCCGGGGTGCCGAAGGCTTCGAACTGCGTGCGCAGGGCCTCGCTCAGTTCCGGAATGATCTCCTTGACCGAGCCAACGATCGGGACGTCGGCCGTGCGGTTCTTGGAGATCTCCGCCGGATCGATGTCGGCGTGGATGACCTTGGCGTTCGGGGCGAAGGACTTCAGGACGCCGGTCACCCGGTCATCGAACCGTGCGCCGAGCGTGATGAGGAGGTCGGACTGCTGCAGGGCGGTCACGGCGGAAACGGTGCCGTGCATGCCCGGCATGCCAACGTGCTGCGGGTGCGAATCCGGGAACACGCCGCGGGCCATCAGGGTGGTCACGACGGGTGCGCCGGTCAGCTCGGCCAGTTCGCGCAGCTCGGCCGAGGCGTGGGCCTTGACCACACCGCCGCCGACATAGAGCACGGGCTTACTGGCGGCGGTGATGAGCCGGGCGGCCTCGCGGACCTGCTTGCTGTGGCCGCGCAGCACCGGCCGGTAGCCCGGCAGATCGATCTTGGGCGGCCAGGAGAACGTCATCTGGCCCTGCTGGGCGTCCTTGGCGACATCGACGAGGACGGGACCCGGGCGTCCGGTGGAGGCCAGGTGGAAGGCCTCGGCCATGACGTGCGGGATGTCGTTGGGGTCGGTGACCAGGAAGGAGTGCTTCGTGATCGGCATGGTGATCCCGACGATGTCCGCTTCCTGGAATGCGTCCGTGCCGATCACCCCGCTGGACACCTGGCCGGTGATGGCCACCATCGGCACGGAGTCCATGTGGGCATCCATGATGGCGGTGACGAGGTTGGTGGCGCCCGGGCCAGAGGTGGCGATGCAGACGCCAACCCGTCCGGTGACCATGGCGTAGCCTTGCGCGGCGTGGCCGGCTCCCTGTTCGTGACGGACCAGAACGTGGTTCATTTTGGAGGCCATCAAGGGGTCATAGGTGGGCAGGATCGCGCCACCGGGCAAACCGAAAATGTCCTGGACGCCGAGTTCTTCGAGCGAGCGGACAATTGCTTGCGAACCGGTCATAACGGTCGGGGGTACGACGTTGTTCGGTCCGAGGACAGGAGAGACGGCAGCAGTGTCGACGCCGGCGTCAGCCGGACGTTCGACGCGATCCGGAGCCTTGTGGGCTCCAGCGGACTTTGTGGCCATCAGCGAGGGGCTGATCGGCGATCCTTTGCTCATCGGACTCTTCCTTTGTGGATCTTCGGTGATCGTGGAACTTCTTGGGTCTTGCGTGGTGCTGGTGCTGCGGGAAATAAAAAAACCCCTCAGCCGAGTGGCTCTTCGAGGGGTTGCGCGTGACGGTTCGTTACCAGTCGGGCTAGTCAGCCACGCGCTTGGTAAGTACGACGACGGATGCACCGGCGGTAACGATCTCGATCATGCGTTCAGTTTTCCCTCTGAGTGAGACAAGTGTCAACGAGCCGGGCACCTGTCTCACTATTTGGACAACGCTGTCCACTGGATGAACGCCACCCCAACTAGCTCGCAGTTATTGGCCGTTATGCCCGCTCATAACGGCCACAAGTGCGAGCTAGTTGGGTTTAGCTGTTCAGCGTGCGCTACCCGCAGTACGCGCCGGTGGAGGCGCTGTGGACTAGCTTGGCGTACTTCGCGAGAACGCCCTTGGTGAACTTGGCCGGCAGGGGTTCCCAGCCGACCTTGCGGGACTCGAGCTCGGCCTCGTCGACCAGGAGGTCGAACGTGCGGGCCGCGATGTCCACCCGGATCCGGTCGCCGTCCTTGACGAACGCGATCGGGCCGCCGTCGACGGCTTCCGGTGCGACGTGGCCGATGCACAGGCCCGTGGTGCCGCCGGAGAAGCGACCGTCGGTGAGTAGCAGGACGTCCTTGCCCAGGCCCGCGCCCTTGATGGCGCCGGTGATGGCGAGCATCTCGCGCATGCCGGGGCCGCCCTTGGGGCCTTCGTAGCGGATGACGACGACGTCGCCCTTGTGAATCTCGCCCTTGTCCAGCGCGTCCAGGGCGCCCTGTTCGCGTTCGAACACGCGGGCGGTGCCTTCGAAGACGTCCGCGTCGAAGCCGGCGCTCTTGACGACGGCACCCTCGGGGGCCATCGAGCCGTGCAGGATGGTGATGCCGCCGGTCTTGTGGATCGGGTTGTCCATGGCGCGGAGCACTTTGCCGTCCGGGTCCGGCGGGTTGATCGCGGCGAGGTTTTCCGCGACGGTCTTGCCGGTGACGGTGAGGCAGTCACCGTGCAGCAGGCCGGCGTCGAGCAGGGCCCTCATGATGACCGGCACGCCGCCGATCTTGTCGACGTCGGTCATCACGTAACGGCCGAACGGCTTGAGGTCGCCCAGGTGCGGGATCTTGTCGCCGATCCGGTTGAAGTCGTCCAGGGTCAGCTCGACCTCGGCTTCGCGGGCGATGGCGAGCAGGTGCAGCACGGCGTTGGTGGACCCGCCGAAGGCCATGGTGACGGCGATCGCGTTCTCGAAGGCCTTCTTGGTCATGATGTCCCTGGCGGTGATGCCCAGGCGCAGGAGGTTGACCACGGCTTCGCCGGACTTGTGCGCGAAGGCGTCGCGGCGGCGGTCCGCGGAGGGCGGCGCGGCCGAGCCGGGCAGGGACATGCCCAGGGCCTCACCGATGCACGCCATGGTGTTCGCGGTGTACATGCCGCCGCAGGCGCCTTCGCCCGGGCAGATGGCCTTTTCGATGCGGTCCAGGTCCTCGCGGCTCATCTTCCCGGCGGCGCAGGCACCGACAGCCTCGAACGCGTCGATCAGGGTGACTTCCTTCTCGGAGCCGTCCTCGAGCTTGACCCAGCCGGGCATGATCGAGCCGGCGTAGAGGAACACGGCTGCGAGGTCCAGGCGGGCCGCGGCCATCAGCATGCCGGGCAGGGACTTGTCGCACCCGGCCAGCAGGACGGAGCCGTCGATCCGCTCGGCCTGCATGACGGTCTCGACGGAGTCGGCAATGACTTCGCGGGAGACGAGGGAGAAGTGCATGCCCTCATGCCCCATGGAGATGCCGTCAGAGACGGAAATGGTGCCGAACTGCATCGGGAACCCGCCGCCGGCGTGGACGCCTTCCTTGGCGCCCTGGGCGAGCCGGTTCAACGAAAGGTTGCAGGGAGTGATCTCGTTCCACGAACTCGCCACACCGATCTGGGGCTTGGCGAAATCGTCATCGCCCATGCCGACCGCCCGGAACATACCGCGCGCGGGCGCGGCGTGGATTCCATCGGTAACGACCCGGCTGCGGGGCTTGATGTCCGGCTTGGTGTCTGCTGCTGTTTGGGTGTCCTGACTCATGGCTCAAAGTCTAGGGGTCCGCCCCGGACCCCAACGACCCCATGAGGGAGCGTTAAGCGGAAAACCGGGAATATTTCGATCAAATAGTGGACTCTCATCTCACATGATGAAATCCGCGGCCGCTTGGCCGCGGATTCGGTGAGCCGCGTCACGCTGTTGCGGAGCTTCGGCGACAGCTTGGGCCTCGGCCTTCAGCATCGCCAGGACCTGCTGGATGGTGGTCCTGGCCGCGACGTCGGGACGGGCGAGGGCAACAATGCTGCGGTTGGCCTTTACGCCTTCGAGCGGGCGCAGCACGAATCCGCGGTCCTGGTTGCTGACAGCCGTGTACCGCGGCAGCAGGCTCAGCCCGTGGCCGGCGCTGACAAGGGCTTCGAGCACACGCAGATCGGGGAACTGCTGGGCGCGGACGGCCTGCGAGCCGGCCCGCAGCTCAATCTGGCGCAGCACGGTATCGAAGGGAAAGCCCTCGGGAACGCCCATCCAGGGGAAGCCGACGACGTCCTCGGCGCACAGCGTGGCCTTGGCGGCCAGCGCGTGCCCCGCGGGCAGGGCCACGTCCAGGGGTTCCTCCAGCAACGGCACCACGGCCAGGCCCTGACCGCCGAAGACTTCGGGACCGTCGACGCTGTGGGCCAGGACGATGTCGTAGTCCGCGGTCAGCCCGGCGAACCCGGCAACGCCGGGATCCTCGAAGTGCGCTTCGAAGCGGAGGCCCTCGATGGCCTTGACCCGGTGCAGGAGGCCCGGGAGGAACATCTCCGCGGCGCTGGGAAAAAAGGCTGCCACAACCCGCGTCTGCCAGCCCCGCCGGTAGGTGTCGATGGTTGCCTCGGCCCGTGCCATGGCGGTGGACACCTCGGCAGCAGCGCCGGCCATGGCCAGGCCAGCCTCGGTGAGCCGCACTCCCCTGCCGGACTTTTCCACCAGGACCACACCCAGTTCTTCCTGCAGGGTTTTGAGCTGTTGAGACACAGCCGACGGCGTCACGTTCATGGCCTCGGCGGTGGCGCCTACCGTGCCGCGGTCGGCGAGTTCGCGCAGAATCCGCAGTCGCTTGAAATCCATGAGGCGAGGCTACACGGCGGGCCCGGGTCGTTTTCGGTTTCCGGCCAGCTCGCGGGGCCGCCCGTGCCCTCCCGGCAGGCGGCCGTGTCGGCCCCGGGAAGGGTGGACAGCCGGCTTGGCCCGGACGTACCGTCAAGCATCGGCAACCGTGCCTCATGGACTGAATCTCATGGACTGAATATGGACTGAAAGGCTCTGCTATGGACTGGATTGTCTGGCTCGTCGTCATCATCGTGGTGGTCGCTGTGGTCTGGGCCGTGCTCAACCGCAATAAGAGCCGCACAGGCACAGGGTCCACCTCCGCCGGAACCACCAGCACCGGCGGCTCATCCGGCACGTCGGCCGGTTCGACGGCGGCGGGTGCCGGACCGGCGGGCGGTGCGATGGCGGCGCCAGCGCCAGAAGCGATGCAAACACCTGAGGCGCCCTCGGCGGCGATGCCGCCGGCCGAGATGGCTGCACCGGAGAACCCTGCGCCGCAGGCCACTGCAGAGAAGATGACCCCCGCTCCCGAACCGGCAGCGCCCCCGACGATCGAACCGGCCGCGGGCGCAGCCACGGCAGGCGCGCCGGAAGCCGCCGGCGTTGCGGACAGCACCGAGTGGGAGACCCAGTGGTCCGAGACCGCCGCACCGGCCGATGCGCATGCGGCCACGACCCACCACGAACCGGCCCACGCTGCGCACGTTCCAGGAGTTGCCGCCGAAACTCCGACAGCCGCCGAACCGGCGGCTGCTGCCGGGCCTCCGGTGCACCATCCCGAATACACCGAGCCCCACTCGCCGACACTGCCCGGAGCTGAGACGGCAGCCGCGGAGGCGGCCGACAATGAAGGCGCCAACGTCAGCGCCGGCAGCACTGCCCCTGGTGTTGCGAATGCCACCGGCGCCGCCGCCGCAGCGATGCCCGCCGCAGCGATGCCCGAGGCGCCCGGCCCCGCGACAGGAGCAGCACCAGCGGCAGCGCCCCTTGCCGACATGGAGACCACGCAGATGGCCGCCTCGTCCGCGGCAACGGAGGCTTCCGCAAGCCACACGACCGAGCCCACGGGCCACCTCGCTACTGACCAGCCCTACGGCGAGGGATCGGCGGCCCCGGCGGCCGACGGCAGCGGACCGGAAAGCTTCACCGTCAAGGGCAACGCATCGTCGATGACCTACTACGAAGACTCCAGCCCGGCCTACGAAGAAGCCCGGGCAGAAGTATGGTTCGTCTCCGCAGCACACGCCGAAGCCGCCGGATTCCGGCCGCCCCGCCGGACGCGCCAGTAGCAGCCGGCCCGGTTCCTACAACTTTCGCCTTGCTGCTCCGCCATGTCGTGGTCAGGGCAACAGCCCTCGCCGTTGCCCTGTTTGTCTCAAGCGCCTGCACCGGCGGCGGTGCCTCCTCTCCCACGCCCCCGCAATGGGGCGGCCCTGCCACGGGCGCGCCGGGGACGGCGGGTGAGCCCACGGTGGCGGAGCGGATTGACGGCCTGCAGTTGCCGTGGTCCACGGTCTACCTGCCGGACGGCACCGCCGTCGTCTCCGAACGCGACACCGCCCTGCTACGGACCATCAACGGCGGACAACTGGGCACCCTCGGCAAGGTGCCCGGCGTCGTACCCGGCGGCGAAGGCGGCCTCCTAGGCCTTGCCTTGTCCCCTGACTTCGCGACGGACCACTACCTTTACGCATATTTCACCGCGGCCCAAGACAACAGAATCGTCCGCATGCGGCTCGAGGACCGCGGCGGGCGGTGGGAACTGGGCGCCCCGGAGACTGTTTTCACGGGGATTCCTAAAGCTGGCACGCACAATGGCGGACGGATCCGTTTCGGTCCCGACGGCTTTCTGTATGTGGGAACCGGCGATTCGCAGCGCCCGGAGCAGCCGCAGGACAGCAGGGCCCTCGGCGGGAAGATCCTCCGACTCACCGCCGATGGCCGGCCGGCGCCCGGAAACCCTTTCGGCGAGAACCCGGTCTACAGCCTGGGCCACCGGAACGTGCAAGGACTCGCCTGGGACAGCGCCGGCAGGCTGTGGGCCAGCGAATTCGGCCCCGATGTCAACGACGAGCTCAACCTGATCGTGCCCGGCGGCAACTACGGCTGGCCGGACGTGACGGGCGCACCGCACCGCACCGGCTTCCTGGACGCCAAAGTCGTGTGGCCGTCGACGGCGGATTCCTCGCCCAGCGGGCTCGAAATTGTCGGCAACACCGCCTACCTGGGCGCCCTGCGCGGGCAAAGGCTGTGGGCCGTTCCCCTCAAGGGCGAATTCGCCGGCGATCCTGTGAGCTATTTCACAGGAAAGTACGGTCGGATCCGGAACGTTTCACTCGCCCCCGACGGCCGCCTGTGGCTCCTCAGCAACGGCGAAAACCCTGATTTTGCGCTGATTTTGAACCTTCACGCCTAGCTCGATTCCTCCCCCGCGCCTCGATTTCACACCGCGGCCAAACTCGTGTAGAGTTTCATGTCGTTGCGGAGAACAACGGGGAAAGAAAAAGCCCCGATGAACAAGAACAACAGATGCACCTCTAGCTCAACTGGCAGAGCAATTGACTCTTAATCAATGGGTTCCGGGTTCGAGTCCCGGGGGGTGCACCACCAAGAAACCCCGTCTTCGCAGGCTTAGCGGCCTGCAGGGCGGGGTTTCTTTTTGCCGTAATCCCTCCGAGGCGATATTTTGTCATTCCTCCGGACATGGGGGACGCTCCAGAGGAACAACTGGCAGAGACGAACGTTACTTCTTCCGACACGCCGGGTGCCGGGAAGGCCCCTGAACAGGGCTGATAGGCTCCTCCTTTGGAGTCAGGGGACTCTGGCCACTTATCGGACTATCCCAAGGATCAGCTCCCATGGACTACAGCGTCGCCCGAGCACGGGCACGGACTGCGGAAGACAGCCTGCGGCTACAGGAACCAGTCTCCATGCGCTCCATCCAGGCCCACCTGGAGTCCGCCAGGGGGCGCCGGATCGTCATCAAGCCCATCGACAACACACCCACGGACAAGGTCTGCGGCCTGTGGTTCGGACTGGACGACCTGGATCTCATCCTCCACGCCAAGGCGGCATCGGAGGTGCACCGCCAGCAGATCGTGCTGCACGAGTTCGCCCACATGATCCTCCGCCACGAGCAGGAGGACCTCTCGCACGACTACGCCAAGACCTTCTTCCCGGACCTCGGCCCGGAGCGCGTCGTCTCGGCCCTGAAGCGCACCGATTTCTTCAACGAGCTCGAGGTAACTGCCGAACTCCTTGCCGACCGGCTGGCCTCCCGCATCCGCCGCTCCTACCGGCGGCCGGACGCGGAGCCGGGCAACTTCGGGGCGGTCTTCGGATGATGCAGTTCCTCATGGCCGCGGCACTCTTCCTCTTGGCCGGGGCCCGCATTCCCGCCCTGGTTCGCAACCGCACCGACCTGGTGTTCTCCTGCGCCGTGTACGGAGCCATGGGCTCTTTGCTCATGTCCCCGATTGTCTACGTCCCCGTAGACACAGCCCTGGGCGGGATGAACCTGGTCAAACTGATCCTGAACTCCCTGATGATTATCTCCCTCTGGTATCTGCGCCTCGCCGCATACGCGGCCATCGCCCCGGAAGCCGGCGGTCGCCGGTCCTGGTGGACACGCACCCTGCCTCTGACGCTCACGCTGACCCTGCAAAGCGCGTTCTTCCTCCTCACAGGACCCACCATCACGACTCCCGCCTGGGGCATCTACGAGGACCGCTTCCCGGCCCTCCTGTTCTCACTGATGCTCACCCTCTTCATCTGTTCGATGAGCGCGGAAATTGCCGTGATCTGCTTCCGCTACGTCCCGCGTATGAGCCGCTCGTTCCGAGTCGGCTTCTCCATGCTGGGCGCCGGCTGCATCATGGGTTTCCTGGTGATGGCCGAGATGTGTCTCTCCCTGCTGGCCCGACACCTGACATTCCTGGCCATACTGGTCAGGCCTGATTTCCCTTACCATCAGCTGGAGCTGGCCGCGACCGTCCTGGCCGGCGCCGGACTCACGATCCCGGCGGTCGCCGGCAGGGGCGCCCGCAAAAAACTGCACCGCTGGAACACCGAAACCCTCGCGCGCGTCGAGTCCATCTGGGCCAAAGCGCTGCAGAACACTTCTCTTGACCGGACCCTTGAGGCCGACCCCCAGGCGCCGGTACAGGACCGGCTGCACCGGATGGTTGTCGAAATCCGGGACGCTGAACTCGCTGCGGGCACCTCGGCGACCTTCCTGACCGCGGAGGAACGCAGCTACCTGCTCTCCGTCGAAGCAAAGCTCCATGTCGCCCCTGCCCTGGCATAACCTGCGGCAGCTACAGAAAGCCCCCATGCACCTCCTGACGCACCCGACCCGCCGAACACGCCCGAGCGGTACGGACATGTACGGGATCTATCGGAACATGGTCCTCTTCGATTTCAAGACTGAAATCCATTCGGGCTTCTTCGTCGCTTACTACCGCAACTTCGCTATCCCCTCCACAGCGAGGACCCTGGCGGCGACCGGGGAGATGAAATCCCGGCCGATGAAGCGCTCCTACGACACCGGCATCGTCCTCCACGAGATCATCGCCAACGGGTTCGAGCACGAACGCAGCCAGGCCATGATCGAACTGCTCCGCCGGGTCCACAAAGGGGTGCCCGGCACCCCGGACGACTTCGTCTACGTCCTCATGACCTTGCTCGTCCTGCCGCTGCGCTGGACCGAACGTCACGGCTGGCGCCGGCTGACCGGGCTGGAGAGGCAGGCCGCCACGGACTTCTACGCCGAACTGGGCCGGCAGATGGGGCTCGAAGGCATCCCAGCCACCTTCGCGGAGGCGGAACGGTTCCTGGACGAGTACGAGGACCGGAACATGGGCCCGACCCCCGAGGGCTCGATGCTGCTCAATGCGACCGTCGCGGCCTTCGCCAGCCGTATCCCCACCCGGCTTCGCCGGTTCACCCCGACCATCTTGGCGCTGATGATGGACAAACCCGAGGTCGCTGTTGCCCTGGGCCTGAAACCCGCCCCGGCAGCGCTGCGCGTACCGTTCAACGCGGTGCTGCGGTTCCGCTCCCTCAAGGCTAGGCGGTGCCCCTTGCCAACCGCGCCCATATTTGTGCCGGGAAGGATGAACGTCGTGGCATACCCGGACGGATACACCCTGGACCAGATCGGCCCCTGGGGGAAATCAGCCAACGTCTGAGGCTCGGGGCAGCCCGGGCCCGAGCCGCATCCGCTGACCGGTTAGCCCTTGCTGCCATCCGGTGCGGGATCACTCGTCTTCGCAGGCTTAGGGGCCCGCGGGGCCGGGTTTTCTTTTTTGTCCGCTAAGCTTCCCTCATTTCGCGGCCGGCAGGGTCGTTCCCGCCCGGTCGCCAACGGCGCCGTCGGCGGTGATGCCGAAGACCTGCAGGAGGACGTCCTTGTCGCGCTGGATGTCGGTGACCGTGACGGACCGGGCCGACTTGTAAACGCGGCCGGCAGGGAACCCGTTCACGGCCACACCCCAGGAGTCAGCCGTAGGGTCATTCGATTCCCACGTGACCTTCACCTGGGTGCCGTCAGCGGAGACGACCTCGGCCTTGACGTTGGTCGGCGGGACCGGGCGCACGCCCCCTGGTCCCGGGCCCGTGCCGACGTGCACCGGGGTCTTCAGGATGTCGGCGCTGCCGAGCGGGTTAGAGACCCGCAGGATCATCACGCCTTCGAACGGCCGGGCGTAAACGTGCTTGAGGATCGGCGACTGGGTGGTCGTGTCGTAGGTGCCGTCCCCGTCCAGGTCCCACTCGTACTTGCCGATGACGCCCTCGGAGGATGAGGCGTCGAAGTTGATCTCCTGGCCGGGCCTGGCCCAGTAGGCGTTGATCGGCAGTCTAGCTACGACGTCGATCCGGCTGCCGCCCAGGGGCATCGTGTTGATCTGCAGGGCCCCGCCGGCGGCCTGGCTGGGTTGGGCCTGGCTGGGTTGGGCTTGCCCCGTTGGTCCCTGGCTGGGTTGGGCTTGCCCCGTTGGTCCCTGGCTGGGTTGGGCTTGCCCCGTTGGTCCCTGGCTCGCAGACGCCTGGCTGGCGGGTGCGGAGCTGCTCGGTGCCGTTGCCGGGACCTTGGACTCCGACGGCGGGCTCACGGCAGGTGTTGCCTGTCCCGGCTCGTGTGCGCAGCCTGTGGCCAGCATCAGTAATGCCACCGCGGTGGTCCAGCAAATTGCCCGGCACAGCCCCATGAAATCCCCCATTGACCGATCCTGCCACGGGTAAACGCCTACGGATAGATCAAGACGCCAGCAGGAAGCGTCGTTCTACCGCGACACTCACCGGGCCGAGGTTCCGTGCCGGCAGGAGGTGGAACCCTACGATGGGGAGGATGAACTCCATCCGGAAGGCCTGTCGCATAGCCGCAGTGGTTCTCGTGCTCGCGGCGTCGCCGCTCCTCCTGACGCGGCCCGCAGTGGCGACTCCCTGCACGCCTGCCGGCCTCATCCCGGTGAAGATCTGCCCCGCCGCGCCGACGCCGGGCCCGCCGTCCGCTCCCCCGGGTTCCGGTTCGACACCGCCGAGCACCCCGGCACCGTCGACGTCGGCCGCCGCGCCGTCCCCAACGCCACCGTCACAAGGACAGACGGCCCGGCCCGCACAGGTCCCGGCGCCCCCGACGCCCGGCCCGGTTCCATCCGCCGGTCAGGGCGCCGCCGGTCAATCGGCCACGGGGGCCGTTCCGGCCCCGGTCACGGCTGACACATCCGGGACTCCGGCATCGGGCGCCGGCCACGGGACCGTGCCCTCACCAGCCACGCCACCGGGCAGCCCTGCTGGACAGGATGTTCCCGGACCCGACGGGCAGAGCGGCCTCACCGGCGGGGCTCTGTTGGCGCTAAGCGGGCTCCTCCTGGGCTCCTCGGCAGCGATTGGCCTCCGCCGGCCGGGCCGGTCCTAAAGAGGCCGCCGAACCGTCACAGCGAACTGTGGCGGTTCGGCGGCCGCTTGAATGACAGCGTGTTGTCTTAGACCTTCTCGCGGGACCGGTCTACGACGTGTTCCGGCTCCTCGACGGTGAATTCCTTGGTGCGGCGGGGGAAGGCCCAGAACTTGAATTCCTTTGCCTCCGGCCGGGGCTCCCGGCGTTCCCCGGATTCCCGTGCGGCATCCTTCCTGGTATCACGCCCGAAATCCTTGTAGTTCGAATAGCACATCACTGGCCTCCTTCATGGTGATTGCCCTTTAATCGTCCTCCCGATCCGTTGGCACGTCGAGACTCTCGCTACCACCGCCGCCCCGATGTACGCTCTGTCTCAGTGACAGAGATCGCCCGCGCACCGGAAAAGGATGAACAGCCATGACCGTCCCGCCCAGCACATCAACCCCCGGTCCTGGCTGGTATCCGGACCCTGCCGGATCGGGCCGGCTTCAATGGTGGAACGGTACGGCGTGGACCGGGCAATTCAGCACACCGCAGTTCCAGGGCCAGACCCCGCGACCGGTGGAACCCCGGAGACGCATCAGTGACCGGACACCTGTCTACAACGCGTACGTCTGGACGATCGTGGCCCTGCCGCTCGTGCCGCTCATTCTGCTGATGTTCTGGAACCCGACGATCCGGTTGCGGACCGTCGGTGCACGGCAGGTCCAGACCGTTGATCCGGCGTCGATCTTTACAACGCCGTACTTCCTGCTGGTGGCCAGCGGCTTCCTGGTGTACGGCGTCTCCGCCCTCCTGGCCTATCTGGACTGGGACAAGCTGCGCAAGGACGGCGTTGTCAGGCCGTTTCACTGGGCGTGGGTATTCCTCAGCAGGGAGGTCTACGTCATCGGCCGTTCCGTGATTGTCCACGAGGTGGCGCCGCGGCGCGGGCTCGCCCCGGTGTGGGCCACGATCGGCGTAACGGTCCTCGCGGTGGTGCTGGTCGGCTTCAAGATGTCCTCGCTTGTGGCCACCCTGGCGAACCAGGCGGCGTCGATCTAGGCAGCGTAGACGTAGGCAGCCTAGACGTAGGCCGCGTCCGGGACAGGTTCCTAGCTTTCGTCTCCTGTCCGGATGATCAGGAGCGGACACCGGGCGTGGTGAGCCAGCTGGGAGGACACGGAGCCCAGCAGCATCCCCGTAAACCCGCCCAAGCCACGGGAACCGACAATCAGCAGATCCGCTTCGCGCGACGCCTCCACAAGAGCGGCCGCCGCATTGCCCTCGACAAGACGCCCGGTGACCGGAACCCCCTGATCGGCCACGCGCTCAAGTTCGTCGTTGAGGATTGTCTGTGCGTCGCGCTCGAAGCCGGCGTAGTCCCAGGCCTGGCCCGCGGCATCCGTGACGTAGGGGTAGTGCCACGAAGCCAGGACAATCACTTGTCCGTTCCTGAGCTTTGCCTCCTGGATCCCCCAATCGAGGGCTGCTTGGGACTCTGTGGAGCCATCGACCCCTACGACGACCACGAACGGGCTGCTGATAGCCATACCATTTCCTCCGACCCGGTTGAGGCTCCCTGGTTGGCACCATCATCCTCTCGCGGCCCGCGTCCGGACATCCCCCGAATAGCATGGGAAGCAGGGACTTTAGTCCCTGTCGAGAGCCCGAAACCGCGCGTTGACTGGGAAGGTGCTCCGGGCAACGATCCCGGAACGACACCGGTCCCGCAGACCCGGACCGCAGACCCCCGGCCAAGTTCCCGGGCGGAAAACTCCAGTGTTTATCATGTCGACTCCCCGATTCCCTGTCTGGGATCGCGTCCAGAGACGCGGGCTCCCGCCGACGCCAGGCCGGCCTTGCGTGGGCCGTGCGTCGGCGGGAGAAATGGGGACGTCGACCCCCTCTAAGGATCAACGTAATGAACAAGGCTATTCGCATCATCGGAACAACTGCTGTCACGGCGGCATTGGGTTTGGGCGCCAGCGCCCTGCCCGCCAGCGCCGCCGTGACTACTTCCAACATCTCTTGGAATCAATCTTCGTTCGAACACCGGCACCAGATGCGGGACAACCACCAGCACGATACCAATAACGGCTGGTGGGACGGTGAGGACCGGTGGCATGACAACGGCGACGGGTGGGGCTGGCGTGACGACAACGGCAATTGGCGTGACGACAACGACCACAACGGCTGGTGGACCGGCCACGACGGCTGCCGGCATGACAAGGACGGATTCTGGGACC
Source organism: Arthrobacter sp. TE12232 (assembly GCF_054062615.1). Taxonomy (NCBI): domain Bacteria; kingdom Bacillati; phylum Actinomycetota; class Actinomycetes; order Micrococcales; family Micrococcaceae; genus Arthrobacter; species Arthrobacter sp. TE12232. Next base: position 4,083,581 of record NZ_JBSSFK010000001.1, on the reverse strand, counting down.
ATAACGGAAACCGGCACGACAACAACAAGCACGACAACAACAACAAGCACAACGACAACAAGCACAATGACAACAAGCACCACCCCCACACAATCTGGTGACCGGGCGCCGCTAAGGGCCTGGGGATAGGACTGAGCAGGACGGCGGGAATTCTCCCGCCGTCCTGCTCATCTTCGTCTTCCGTGCGGGGTGGCTAGTTCAGCGGGGTGGCATTCGCCGCGAGACCAGGCTCCGAGGCGACGGCAGGATCCGCGGCAGTGACAATGGCCTTGACCTCGGCAGACGTGGACTTGGTGGCCAGCACCCGCACAACCGCTTGAAGCTCCTGGCGCAACACGTCCGGGTCAATCGGCGTCGCGGCGAGCACTGAGCGCTCCATGTCCGCGGCGGCGGTAACGGCCTCGCGGCCTTGGTCTGTCAGCGACACCACCTGGCTGCGCCGGTCCGAGGCGCTGCGCTGCCGCGAAATGTGGCCGTGCGCTTCCAACCGGCTCAGCGTCTTGCCCATGGTCTGGGCCTGGACCCGCACCAGCTGGGCTAGTTGGGCTTGCGTCATCGGCCCGTTCGCCGAGAGCACCTCCATGGCGATCACCCCGGCATGGGTCAGGCCAATGGCCCCCAATTTTTCGTTCCAGGAGTGTTCTACGAGACGTGCTGCCGTGGACAATAGGCGGCCCGTGGGCCAGCGATCCATATCAGGCATACCCAAGAGTATAGCGAGCAGCGGATTCGTCGGGGGCCATTCCGCTCACTACGCTGGATAATCACGCCACTTAACCCCGCACTTCGCCAAGGAGACACCCGTGCCTGAACGACTCATCCCCGGTGCTGCAGCACCGGACTTCACCCTCAAGAACGCCGAAGGACAGGAAGTCAGCCTCCGCGACTTCCGGGGCCGGAGCACCGTCATCTACTTCTACCCGGCGGCCTCCACCCCGGGATGCACCAAACAGGCCTGCGACTTCAGGGATTCCCTCGCCTCACTGCAGCAGGCAGGCTATGACGTGGTGGGCATCTCCCCCGACCCGGTCGGAAAGCTCGCCAAATTCGCCGCCGCCGAGGGGCTGACGTTCCCGCTTCTCTCCGACGAAGACCACGCCGTCGCGGAGGCCTATGCGGCCTGGGGCGAGAAGAAGAACTACGGCAAGACCTACCAGGGCCTCATCCGCTCCACAATCGTTGTCGATCCCGACGGCACCGTGACGATCGCGCAGTACAACGTCCGGGCCACCGGGCATGTCGCGAAACTCCGCCGGGACCTGAAGCTCGACGCCGAATAGGTACAATGGAGCCTGACGTCCGCCGCCGGGGTTCTTCCCCCGGACGACGACGGCGCCGCGCGCGAGTGGTGAAATTGGCAGACACGCAGGATTTAGGTTCCTGTGCCTTCGGGCGTGGGGGTTCAAGTCCCCCCTTGCGCACACAGAGAGAACCCCGGTCTTCGGACCGGGGTTCTCGTGGTTTACAGCGGATTTTCCGGGGATTCCCCGGGGTTGAAAAAGAATTTCAACCCCTCACCCATCCGCGTCCTCCGAGCAGCCGAATACCCATTGAGACACCAACCAAGGGTCGGTGCCCAACAGTCGGGAAAGGGCCGCAGCGGCAAAGTTCGCCGCCGGCAACCATCGGCACAACAAAGGAGAAACCGAAATGCAGACCATCAAGCGCACCACGTTCGCCGTTGCAGGTATCGCAGCCGCCGCCATGCTCAGCCTCACTGCCTGCGGCGGATCCAGCTCCAGCGCAGCTCCTGCCTCCTCCGCACCGTCGGAAGCCAGCATGGCGCCGTCCCCGTCCATGAGCACCTCGGCCGCAGCGATGGATCCGGCCGCCAACCTCGTCGGACCCGGCTGCGCCGCCTACGCCGCCCAGGTTCCCAGCGGTGCCGGCTCCGTCTCGGGCATGGCCCTTGACCCGGTAGCCACCGCCGCGTCCAACAACCCGGTCCTCACCACCTTGACCGCTGCCGTTTCCGGCAAGCTCAACCCCAAGGTAAACCTGGTGGACACGCTGAACGGCAGCGAATTCACCGTCTTCGCCCCGACCGATGACGCTTTCAAGAAGATCGACCCGGCCACGATCGAAGCACTCAAGACGGACGACGCCACGCTCAGCAAGATCCTGACCTACCACGTCGTTCCCGGCAAGATCACTCCGGACCAGATCGTCGGCACCCACAAGACCGTTGAGGGCGGTTCTGTCACGGTGACCGGCACCAAGGATGCCCTGAAGGTCGACGGCGCCAACGTTGTTTGCGGCGGCGTCCAGACCGCCAACGCCACTGTCTACATGGTCGACTCCGTCCTCATGCCCAAGTAAGCAACATCCAAGCACTCCTGCCCCGGCTCCAGCCTGACTCCCTGGACCACTAGGAGAAGCGATGGCCCGCACCTCGTGGTGCGGGCCATCGCTTTTGCGGGCCCATGCGGCCCGTGACGGTGCGCCGCAAAAGATCCCGGACTCCGCCGTCAACTAGACTGGGGCTGTTCCGCAGCCGGCGGACCATCCAGCTCCCAGAGGTGATTCCTTCAGTGCCCAGCAGTAGAGTGCCCAGCAGGATAGCGCGGCGTATTGCCGCCAGCATCGGGGCCGTTCTCCTTGTGCTGCCGCTTGCCTCCTGCACCGGCGCCCTCGGCCCGGCACCCGGCTCCGCAACCTCCTCGGCCGCCTCCAGCACCGCTCCCACCGCGCTCTTCACCTTCGGCACCGGCTCCGATCCGCTGGGGCTCGATCCCGCCCTGGTCTCCGACGTCGAGTCCTACCGTGTCACCCGGCAGGTCCTCGAAGGACTGGTCGGCGTGGACCAGACCACCGGTGAGCCCACACCGCTGCTGGCCACCGAGTGGTCCCAGAGCGATGACGGCCGCGCGTACACGTTCAAGCTGCGCGAGAAAGTCACGTTCCAGGACGGGACGCCGTTCAATGCCGCCGCCGCCTGCACCAACTTCAACCGCTGGTTCAACTTCCCCGCGGCCCTCCGCCAGCAGGCCACTGGCACCACGTTCAAGGGCGTCTTCAAGGCCCACGCCGACCAGGCGCCGCTGTCAATCTACAAGAGCTGCACCGCCGTGGCGCCGGACAGCGTAAGGATCGACCTCACCCAGCCCTTCACCGGATTTCTCCAGGCCCTCACCCTCCCGGCCTTCGCGATGTCCTCCCCGCAGGCCCTCGCTGCCGGACACGCGGACGTCCTGGACCAGAGCCGCGGCGGCCAGCCCGTGTCCGCCTACGGCCTCCACCCGGTGGGCACCGGCCCCTACTCGTTTGGTTCCTGGGACACCGGCAGCGTCACCCTGACCAGCAACAAGAACTACTGGGGGGACAAAGGTCAGATCGGGACCATCAAGTTCGTGACATACGACAACCCGCAGACCCGGATGCAGGCTCTTCTCGACGGCAAGATCGACGCCTACGACGCCGTCACCGTGGGGAACTTCGACCAGCTGGTCAAGAGCGGCAAACAGATCATCCAGCGGGACCCCTTCTCCGTCATGTACCTGGGCATGAATCAGCAGGTTCCGATCCTGCAGAACCTCAAGGTGCGCCAGGCGATTGAAATGGCGCTGGACAAGGACACCCTGATCCGGCGGTTCTTCATCGACAACACCGCGCAGGCATCCCAGTTCGTTCCGCCCAAGCTCAGCGGCTTCAACAACAACGCCCCGTCGCTCGGCTACAACCCGGACAAGGCTAAGGAACTCCTGGCCGAGGCCGGCTACAAGGGCGAGGAACTGAAGTTCTACTACCCGCTCAACGTCACCCGGCCGTACCTGCCGACGCCGGAAAAGGTGTACGCCGAGATCAGCCGGCAACTGACCGCCGTCGGGCTCAACATCAAACCGGTGCCCGTGGACTGGACCGACGGCTACCTGCAGAAGGTCACCTCGCCCGGCGACCACGCCCTGCACCTGCTCGGCTGGAACGGCTCATACTCCGACCCCGACAACTTCGTTGGTCCGCTGTTCGGCGAGGACACCGGCGAATTCGGCTACCAGGATCCCCAGGTCTTCTCCAAGATCGCCCGGGCCCGGGGATTACCGGACGGCAAGGACCGCACGGCCGAGTACCAGACCATCAATGCGCAGATCGCGGCCACGGTGCCCGCGGTTCCCATTGCCTTCCCGATCTCGGCCCTGGCCTTGTCCGATCGGGTCCTGAAGTACCCGGCGTCCCCGGTGTTGAACGAAGTTTTCACAAAGGTCGAGCTAAAGCCTTGACGCCCGGGCCCAATTTCAGTTAGTGGGCCGTGCGGGGATATTCTGTGACAGCCAGAGCCGCTGCTATCGGAGACTGATTGTGACTTTCATTTCCAAGACCCAACATGCCGACGTCGTCCTGATTGGCGGCGGCATCATGAGCGCCACGCTCGGCGCTTTCATCAAGCAGCTTGAGCCGAACTGGACCATCTCGCTGTTCGAACGGCTCGACGAGCCCGGGCTGGAAAGCTCCGGCCCCTGGAACAACGCCGGCACCGGGCACGCCGCCCTGTGTGAGCTTAATTACTCCCCCGCAGCCAAAGACGGCTCGGTGGACCCCGGCAAGGCCCTGAACATCAACGAGCAGTTCCAGCTGTCCCGCCAGTTCTGGTCCCACCTCGTCTCGAATTCCCTGATCGGCTCCCCCAAGGGCTTCATCAACACCGTCCCGCACATGAGCTTCGTGATCGGCGAGGACCACTCCAAGTTCCTCCGCACCCGCTATGAGGCGCTCAAGCCGAACCCGCTGTTCCGTTCCATGGAGTACTCCGAGGACCAGGCCCAGATCGCGAAGTGGGCCCCGCTGATCGTCAAGGGCCGCGACCCCAAGCAGCGCGTCGCGGCAACCCGCGCCGCCGAGGGCACCGACGTCGACTTTGGCGCCCTGACCCGGGAACTGACCACCTACCTCGGCAACAACGGCGTCGAGATCAACTACGGCCACAACGTCAGCGACATCAAGCGGGCGTCCGACGGCGGCTGGGACCTCTCGCTGAAGCACCCCCGCAGCGGCGAGCACGGCTCGATCCACGCGAAGTTCGTGTTTGTCGGCGCGGGCGGCGGCGCCCTCCACCTGCTGCAGGCCTCCGGAATCCCCGAAAGCAAGGGTTTCGGCGGCTTCCCGGTCTCCGGACAGTTCTTCCGCTGCACCGACGAGACCATCGCGGCCCAGCACAGCGCGAAGGTCTACGGCCAGGCATCGGTCGGCGCCCCGCCCATGTCCGTACCGCACCTGGACACGCGCTACGTCAACGGCAAGCGCTCCCTGCTGTTCGGCCCGTACGCGGGCTTCTCCACGAACTTCCTCAAGAACGGCTCCTACCTGGACCTGCCGCTGTCCATCCGCCCGTCCAACATCATCCCGATGCTGGCCGTGGCCAAGGACAACATGGACCTTACCGCCTACCTGGTCAAGGAGGTCGCCAAGCGCCACGGCGACAAGGTCGAGGCCCTGCGCGAGTACTACCCCGAGGCCAAGGACGGCGACTGGGAGCTCATCACCGCCGGCCAGCGGGTCCAGATCATCAAGAAGGACCCCAAGAAGGGCGGCGTGCTGCAGTTCGGCACCGAGGTCATCGCCGGACGCGATGGCAGCATCGGAGCCCTGCTCGGCGCTTCCCCCGGCGCGTCCACGGCCGTGCCGATCATGATCGAACTGCTCCAGAAGTCCTTCCCCAAGAACTTCAAGGGCTGGCAGTCCAAGCTCAAGGACATGATGCCCGGCTACGGTATCAAGCTCAACGACAACCCTGAGCTCGCCGCGCAGCTGGAGGCCGAGACGGCCAAGACGCTGCAGCTCGAACAAGTCGCCGCTCACAGCTAAACCCTCCGGGCGCGGGCCGCGGCGGCCCTCTGGTTTGGGAGCCGCCGCAACGCTTATGTTGTTCCCGTTGTGCACCAGGGCTGCGCAGTACATCTGGGCACTACATCTGTGCAGTACATCTGTGCAATACGTCGTCGACCCGCCAGGAGACCATGAGATGTTCCGGCTCGCCAAGCTGTCCCTCGCCAACCGGGCCCTGATCGCACTGGTCACGGTGTTCGCCTCGGTGTTCGGCGTGATCACGATGTCCTCGCTGAAGCAGGAGCTCATCCCGTCCATCGAATTCCCGCAGATCACGGTCATCACCTCGATGCCCGGTGCGTCGCCGGAAGTCGTGGACAAGCAGATCAGCGCTCCGTTGGAAACGGCGCTCAACGGCGTCGAGGGTCTGGAGTCGACGTCGTCCACGTCCCGCAACGGCGTCTCACAGATCACCCTGGCGTTCACGTACGGCACCAACCTGGACCGGGCCCGCAACCAGATCGACCGGGCCATCTCCAACGCCCAGCAGGCCCTGCCGAAGGACGTCCAGCCGCAGGCCATCGCCGGCAGCATCAGCGACTTCCCGATCGTGTTCCTCGCCGTGTCCTCGGACAAGCCGCTCAGCGAACTCAACGCCGATCTCGCCCGGCTCAGTGTCCCCCGGCTGCAGAAGCTCGACGGCGTGAGGGGCGCCGACGTCACCGGCGGCGCCACCCAGCACATCCAGATCCTGCCGCGGCCCCGGGACATGGCGGCGTCCGGCGCGAGCATCCAGTCCATCAGTGATGCGCTGAAGAACAACGGTTCGCTGGTTCCGGCCGGCACCGTCGAAGAGCAGGGCAAGACCCTCTCGCTGCAGATCGGCAGCCCGGTGGACTCCCTCGACGCGATCAAAGCCCTGCCCCTGGGCGCCGCCCGCAATGCGGCAACGATCGGCAGCGTCGCCGATGTCAGCCTCGTCGAGGATGCCCGCACCTCCATCACGCGGACGAACGGCAAAGAAACCCTCGCCCTGTCCGTGACCAAGAAGCCCGAGGGCGACACCGTCGCGATCTCCCATGCGGTCAAGGACGCCATCCCCCAGCTCGAGGCCGAACTCGGCTCCAACGCCAAGTTCACTCCAGTCTTCGACCAGGCGCCGTTCATCGAGAAATCGATCAAGGACCTCACCACCGAGGGCCTGCTGGGCCTGGGCTTCGCCGTGCTGGTGATCCTGGTGTTCCTGATGTCCGTGCGCGCGACCCTGGTGACCGCCGTGTCCATCCCGTTGTCCCTGCTGATCACCTTCATCGGGCTTTCGGCGACCGGCTATTCCCTGAACATCCTTACCCTCGGAGCACTCACCATTGCGATCGGCCGCGTGGTGGACGACTCGATCGTGGTCATCGAGAACATCAAGCGCCACCTGAGCTATGGCGAAGACAAGATCACCGCCATTGTGACGGCGATCCGCGAAGTCGCCGGCGCCATCACGGCGTCGACCCTGACCACCGTGGCCGTCTTCCTGCCGATCGCCTTCGTTGGTGATCTGGCCGGTGAGCTGTTCCGGCCTTTCGCCCTCACGGTGACCATCGCCCTGCTCTCCTCGCTGCTGGTCTCGCTGACCATCGTGCCGGTGCTGGCGTACTGGTTCCTGCGCGCGCCCGCCGTCACGGACTCCCCGGCCGCAGTGGCCGCCAAGGCGCACGAGGCCGAGCGGCGCACGCTGCTTCAGCGCGGCTACCTGCCCGTCCTGTCCGGCACGCAGCGCCATCCGGTCCTCACGCTCGTCGCCGCCGCCCTGGTGCTGGGCGCCACCGTGGCGATGTCCCCGCTTCTCGCCACCGACCTGCTGGGCCGTTCCGGCGAGAACAGCATGACCGTCCGGCAGGCCCTGCCGGCCGGCACGAGCCTTGCCGATGCCAGCGCTTCGGCCATCCGGGTCGAGAACGTGCTGCGGGGTATCGACGGGATCCAGGACGTCCAGTCCACCACCGGCAACGCCCAGACCGGTTTCTCGGCCCTGCTGTCCACCGGCGCGTCGAATTCGACATTCACGGTGGTAACGGACGAAAAGGCCAACCAGGACAAGCTCCAGGACACAGTCCGCGCCGAGCTCGCCAAGCTCGGCGACGCAGGCAAGATCACCGTCGGTTCCCAGCAAGGCGGCTTCGGCACGTCCTCCACCGTGGATATCACCCTCAAGGCCGCCACGACCGCTGACCTCCGGACCGCCAGTGACGCGATGGTCAAGGCCATGGACGGGGTCCCCGGCAGCAGCGAGGTGGCCACCAACCTGGCCGCCAGCCAGCCGGTAGTCCAGGTCAAGGTGGACCGGGCCAAGGCCGTCGCGGCCGGCCTGAACGAAGAGCGAGTGGCCGGGGTCCTTGCCGCCACGATCAGCCCTGTTCCCGCGGGGACGGTGCGGATCGACACCGACGACTTCCCGGTCCGGATCGGCGAGGGCACACGCTTCACGAGCATCGACGCCGTCCGGCAGATCCCGCTCCCGACGGCGGCCGGCGCCGTGCCGCTGGGCAGCATCGCCTCCGTGGAACAGGTCGACGTCCCCGTCTCCATTACCGCCAGCAACGGCCAGCGCACGGCGAAGGTTTCCGTGACGCCGTCGGGCGCGAACCTCGGTGCGGTGAGCACGGAAGTCCAGAACCGGCTCACGTCAGTCCAGCTCCCGCCTGGGGTTACCGCCACGATCGGCGGCGCCACGACGCAGCAGGCCGATTCGTTCCGCCAGCTGGGGCTCGCGCTGCTGGCCGCCGTCGCGATCGTCTACGTGATCATGGTGGCTGCGTTCAAGTCCCTCGTGCAGCCTCTGATTCTGCTGGTCTCCATCCCGTTCGCGGCGACGGGAGCCATCGCCCTGCTCGTCGTGACGGGGGTGCCGCTGGGGCTGCCGTCACTGATCGGCATGCTGATGCTCGTGGGCATCGTGGTGACCAACGCGATTGTGCTGATCGACCTCATCAACCAGTACCGCCAGCCGCGCAACGGCGAACCCGGAATGAACGTGGCGGACGCGATCACGCACGGCGCCCGCCAGCGCCTCCGCCCCATCCTCATGACAGCCCTCGCCACAGTGTTCGCCTTGACGCCGATGGCGCTGGGCCTGACCGGCGGCGGCGGGTTCATCTCCCAGCCCCTGGCGATCGTGGTGATCGGCGGCCTGATCTCCTCGACCGCGCTCACGCTCATTCTGGTTCCGGTGCTGTACCGGCTCGTGGAAGGACGTCGTGAGCGGAAGGCGCTCCAGAAGTCGCTCCCCCGGGGACGCCATGCCGGGCCGGCCGTAACCGAGGATGTCCCCGACGATTTCCCTGACAGTTTCCCTGAGGACGCTCCCATACCCAGCAGTTCGCGCTAGGAGGGGGATCCCGGTGCCCCAGCCTTGGCCCGCGCTGCCCTGTGCGGCCTGTGGGTCCCCCTTGACAGCCTGAGCAGGCCACCGGCCGGCTCGACGGCGTCCCTGTGGCGGGGGCCGGCGTGGCGGGGTCCGCCGTTGCGGGGTGCGCCGTTGCGGGGTGCGCCGGGGATTCCTGCAGGACGCGGCTCGGGTGTCGCGGGGGTCATGACTTCGCGCGCCGGGTTGCCGGTATATGTTGCATTTTCCGGGACGTCTTCGCCCTTCATCAGCAGAGCGTCGGCCCCCAGCACTGAACCGTCGTGCATTGTCACCCCGTAGTTGACCCACGAATCCACACCCAGGGTGCAACGGTTGCCGATCACAATGTGGTCGGACTTGAACGTGCCGTCCTCCATGGAGTGGCCCTGAACGTGCGTTCCCTCGTTGAACGTACAATCATCACCAATCGTCACGAGGGTCTTTTCCGGCATGATCAGGCCGGCGTCGTAGAGCCGCTTTCCCACCTTGACGCCCAGCAACCTCCAAATCAGGGGCTTGAAAGGGGTCCCGTTGAACTGCGCCACGGACAGCAGCTTCCAGAGACGCTCGTGCCGCCAGAAGTAGCGGTCGTAGATGGAGCAGTACTGCGGCTTCAGACGGCGGAAGCCCATGACCGAACGCTCCACCAAGGCGGTAAACAGCACCCGGAACACGAGCAGGCCGAGCATCGCGCCCGCGACGGCCAGCACACCGAGGACGCCGTGCGCCGCAACGGCAACGGCGCCGAAGAGTGCGGCGGCAAACAGCAGGAACCAGCGCACGGCCAGGAACAGCACCATGCTCAGGATGTTGTGCCGGTTCTTGGCCGGCAGGCGCCTGTTCATGGCGTCCGCAATCTTGAGTTCGTCAAACTCCGCGTCACGCTGAACGGACCGGGGAATCTCGAAGGCGGGTGACCCCAGCAGCCCCACATCCCGGCGGACCGGGCCGTCAATCGGGATCATCACCTTCGTGGCCAGCAGACAGTTCTCCCCGACCTGCGCTCCCATCGGAAACGTGATGCTGTTCCCCAGGAAGTTACGGCCGGCGATGTGGACCTTAGAGAGCCGGAAGGAGGTGCTGGTGAAATCGGCGTTCATCATGTTCAGGCCGTCCGACACCATGGTGCCTGTTCCTACGGAACTGAGGAATGGCGACTCGTGGGACAGCGTGGGGCCGAAGTTCGATCCTGTTTGTTGCACCTTGCCCAGGTCCCAGCCCAGGACCCGCAGGTAGTGCACGATGTAGGAACTGTCGCCGAAGATGTCTTTGTACAACCTGACGTTCGAGAGCCGGGCAATCAACCGATGGATCGAAAAATGCCAGCCGTAGAGCGGATACACCACGTCCGGTTTGAGGAAGTGGTTCAGCAAGCGCGGAACGCAGATGACCGTCACCAGTCCGGTGATCAGCCCGACAATGAACAGAACCAGCGTTGCAGCCAGTACATCGGTAAAGAACGTGAAGGCTCCCAGTTGCAGGTGGCCGGTATTCAGATAGGGCGGAAGGAGCGCGGCCAGTACGAGAACGCCTGACGGAACAACCAGGACCAGCCGGTTGAGCAACTGAAGCAGGCTGTAGATGACTCTCCGGCGGGTGCTGCACCGGGCAGCCGGAACCCGCAGGTAATTGGCGCCTGTCCGGGCGGCGGGGGAACCGTGCCAAACCTGTCCTTCGGGCACGGCCTGCGAAGTCTGCAGCGATGAAGCATGCCCGAGCTGGGAGTCGTTGCCCATCGACGTTCCGATGTCGAGTGCGGTTCTCTCTGAGACAACAACGTTGCTTCCCAGCGTGACGCTGCCCTTTTCGATCATGCCTGACCGGGCCCGGTAGCACAGGAACGAGGAGTCTTTGTGGATCACCGTATTGTCACCGATAGTGAGCAGGTCCGGGCACGCCGGCACCTTCCGGGAGAAGATCACCACCCCCTTGCCAATCTTTGCGCCCAGGAGCCGCAGGTACAGCACAAAGAGCGGAGAACCGGCGAACAGGACGAGGGGGTTCGCGCGCGTCAGGGTCTTTACAGTCCAGAACCGGAGATAACCCGGGCTCCAGATCCGGATGATGCCCGGCTTCCACCGCCCGACGAGAACCCATTTGGCGATGATCGGGGTGACGGATAGGACCACGAACATGGCGGCACCAAACCCGATGGAGCGCATCCACATGTCAAAGAGGGTGGTTGCTCCCGTCGTCCATTCGTAGCCGACAACCAGCAGCCAAGCGGCATACATCATGTAACCGAGGAAAACCAGTAACTGGACTGCGCCGCACAGTGCGTACTGGAACGAGCTCACCGGGGGCATCGGTGCCGGGAGCGCAGTGCCGGTGTTTGGCACGGCCGCGCTGAGAACCGATGCGCTGTGCCTGGCTTCCAGGCATGTGGCGAGCTGCCGGACCGTCGGGTTTTCGTAGATATCCTGCATTGCTGCCGGCGGCAGGGCGGTTTCTTTTCTGATGCGGGCGCAATAGCGCGCCATCAGCAAGGAGTCCGCTCCCAGGTCATTGAAGAAGTGGGCGTCTGTGGACACCTTGTCAAGGTTCAGCACGGCGCCAAGCTGCTTCGCCAGGGCTTCTTCGGCAGGAGTCGTCGGGGCGGTGTAGGAACCGGCGGCCGCCTGGCTGATCCTGTGTTCCGGGCGGGGCAGCCGCTTCCTGTCCACCTTGTCACTGGCCATCATGGGCAGGGCATCCAATTGTTCAAAATAGGCCGGAACCATGTACCCGGGGAGCCTGGTGCGCAGCATCCGGTGAAGGTCATGGGCATCAACGAACGTGGCGTCATGGCGGAGGGTGTAGTAGGCGGCCAGTTCCACCGTTCCGGGTTCCGGCTCATAGGTTTGAACGACTGTCTGCGCAATTCCGGGCAGTTGCAGGAGGACGGATTCTATTTCGCTCAGTTCGATGCGGTAGCCGCGTATTTTGACCTGCGTGTCGATACGTCCGAAGTACTCGAGCTCTCCGTCGTCGTTGATCCGTCCGAGATCCCCGGTGCGGTAGATCCGGCCGGAGGGGTTGTTCTTGATGCCCAGGAAATCCGGGATGAAGGCCCGTTCCGTCAGGTCCGGCCGGTTGACGTAGCCCCGGGCCAGCCCCACTCCTGCCAAGCCGATTTCCCCGGTTTCGCCCGCAGGCAGGGCCCGGGGCTCCACGGGATCAACAATGACGGCCGTGTAGGTGGGCAGGGGCACGCCAAGGGACACGGGCGTGTCCGGGTCAAGGAGGGACCAGGTGGCAGTCACCGTCGCTTCGGTCGGGCCGTAGACATTCAGGAATCGACGGCCCGGGCGGTGCCAGCGCTGGACAAGGTCCCGCGGGCAGGCCTCCCCGGAGACCAGGAGAAACCGGAGACCGGGCAGATCATCCTCAAGGGTGGCCAGCAGGGTCGGAACACAGCAAAGGGCTGTGATCCGTTTCTCCTGCAAGTACTCCGCGAGCTCGGCCCCCAGCATGCTGGAGCGTCCGGGTTTAGGTACCAGGGTCGCTCCCACCATCCAGGCAACCCAGATTTCCTCCACCGAAAAATCAAAGGCGATCGTCATGCCCTGATACACCCGGTCCGTGGGCTCCATGCCGTAGACACCAGCGGCCACCCGGACAAAATTGCAGATGCTGGCCTGGTCCACCGCCACACCCTTCGGCCGGCCCGTCGAGCCGGACGTGTAGATGATGTACGCCAGCTCATCCTTGGTTCCGCCCTTGGCCGCACCGTTCAGGCGCGAGGGGTCCTTGGCGTCGACCTGGGCCTGTACAGCGTCGAGACACACCGTCACAGCGGCCACCTCGGGCATCAAGTCCTTCAGGTGCGACAGTGACAGGATCATCGCCACATTGGCGTCTTCCACAATGTACTGGAGACGGTCGGGGGGAAACCCCGCGTCCAGGGGAACATAGGCCGCGTGGATCTTCAGGACGGCGAGCATCGCGACGTAGGCACGCCACGGCTGGTCGAACAGCAACGCAATGCGGTCACCCGGGCGGGCACCACACACCAGGAGATGCCGCGCCAGCTGGTTCGCCCGTTCATCCAGTTGCAGATACGTCAGGACGATGTCCCCTGAATCCACGGCGACCTGGTCTTCCAGCCCCTGGTCCCGCAGGCGGTCACAGCGATCCTCAAACAGCTGGTCCAGCCGCTCCCCCCGCTGCCAGCGCGCGGTTTGATCCGGTGCGGCCGATGTGAGGATCGTTCCCCCCTCAGAACCGCCGTTCACCGACATCTTTCCGCGCAACTCAGGGGGTCGGGTGAGGCCGTTGCCGATCCTCGCGGTCTTGCCCATCCTTTAGCTCCTTCGCTAGAAGTGACGTGCCACGGCTCTGTCGCCTCGCGCGACAGGCGTCCTGTCTTTGCCGGATATCGCAATCCAGGTGCCGACCGGGCGGCCGCCGGCGGGCACGAGGGTGCCCATGCGGCCCGTCACCGCCGCCCCGTCCGCTGTCGCCATGCCAAACGCTAGGCGGACGGCCCGTTCGGCATCCGCGAGCCGGTCGGTGGGCGTCACGGCCCCCAGACAGGTCTCCGAGATATCGACCAGATCGAGGCCGACATCGGCGTCGGAAAGGGCCTTCAGGAATGTGCAGAAGATTTCCGGCGAGGACCTCATGCCCAGACCGGTGACGGACACTCTGCCCATCTCGCTGTCGTGCTGTAGGCCCTGAAATCCGATGGCTCCCTTGGCCGCGTTCAACACGGCAAGAGCTTGGTCCGCCTGGGCTGCCGGCAGGATCAGGGCAACGTCCGAGCGCCGCGAATCCGGGCCGGCCGGTGTCTGGACGACCGTCTGGACGTTGGCCCCGGACCGCGAGAGCACTTGGAATATGCGCGAGATACTGTCCGGTTCGTCCGGAATGCCAACGACGATGATTTTCGACGCCGAGTTGACCCCGGCTACTGCGGTCACCACGGGTTGCTCGCCGGCGGGCTGGCGCAGCGCACCGCGGTCAAGGCCAGGCAGGATCAAGGTTCCCGGTTCCGGCACGAAAGAGGACCTGACATGGATCGGAATACCGAACCGGCGGGCATATTCAACGCACCGCAGGTGAAGTACCTTGCACCCGGAGGCCGCGAACTCAAGCATCTCTTCGCTGGAGAGGACGTCCAGCTTGCGCGCTGTCGGGACAACACGCGGGTCCGCGGTATAGACACCGTCAACATCCGTGTAGATCTCGCAAATACCGGCGCCCAGTGCCGCGGCAAGCGCCACCGCGGTGAGATCCGAACCACCGCGCCCGAGGGTGGTGATTTTCCGCCGCTTCTTGGTTCTGCCCTGGAATCCAGCAACGATCGGCACTTCGCCGCGGGCCAGACTCGTGCGGACGCGGCCCGGCCTGACGTCAGTGATGTGGGCCTTGCCGTGAATGTTGTCGGTGATGAAGCCGGCCGCGCTGCCGGTGAACGTCCGCGGCACCTGGCCCAGATCTGCCAGTGCGATCGCCAGGAGTGCCGAGGACACGAGTTCGCCGATGCTCAAGAGGGCATCGAGGTCGCCGGGAAGCGGCCGGGTGGAAACCTCGGCCGCCAGGTCGCAGAGATCATCCGTGGTGTCGCCCATGGCGGACACCACCGCCACCACCCGGAATCCCTCCTCACGCGTCCTGGCGATCCGCTCGGCGGCCCGGATGACGCCTGCGGCATCGGCCAGCGACGAACCACCGAACTTTTGCACAATGACACTTCCCGGGGGGACACTTCCCGGGGGGATGCCCCGTGCTGTTTCCGCTGGATCGCCATCGTTAGCCGCTGTGGCTTTGCGGGTACCCATTTCTCCCCCGAAATCTACTTCGATTCTTGCGAGCGGTCCTTGCCCCACTGCCGGGGCGTCCGTGCGGATGATCAAACAGTGGATGCCAAGGCGACAGGAACGCCGGTGACGGCCTCTGCGGCCCCGGCGAGAATATCGAGTCCCTTCCGCAGGTTCTCGTGGCTCATGGTCAGCGCGGGCATCGCCTTGATGACCTCACCCTGCGGACCCGACGTTTCCACGAGCAGCCCACGGGCGAACGACTCAGCCGCGATCTTTTCCGCAGTCCCGGGGTGGGGGTAGTAGACACCGGCGAGCAAGCCCCGGCCACGGACGGTGGCGCCGTCGATGCCGGCCGCGATCTGCGAAAGCCCGTCGTGCAGTTGCGTAATGAGCCCCGCGACATGCGACTCAAACCTGCCGTCCTGCCAGTAGTGCTCCAGGGCAGCGGCTCCGGTGACGAAGGCGGGGTTGTGGCCCCGGAATGTTCCGTTATGCTCGCCGGGTTTCCAGATGTCCAGCTCGGGCTTGAACAGTGTCAGCGCCATGGGCAGCCCGAAACCGGAAATGGATTTTGACAGGCAGACGATATCCGGGGTTATAGCCGCATCCTCGAAACTGAAGAATGTTCCGGTACGTCCGCAACCGGCCTGTACATCGTCAACAATGAGCAAAATGTCATGCTGGTGGCATAGCTCCGCGAGGCCCTGGAGCCACGATGCCCGGGCGGCTCTGAGCCCGCCCTCGCCCTGGACCGTTTCCACGATCACGGCGGCGGGTTTGTCGAGTCCGGATCCGCTGTCCTCCAGCGCGTGCCGGAGCCACAGGAAGTCCGGCGTCTGACCGTCGAAGAATCCGTCATAGGGCATGCTCGATGCATTCGTCAGCGGCACACCGGCGCCCTGCCGTTTCATGGAATTGCCGGTCACCGACAATGAGCCCAGGGTCATCCCGTGGAATGCGTTGGTGAAGCTGAGGATATGTTGCCGGCCGGTGACTTTACGCGCCAGCTTCAGGGCCGCTTCCACTGAGTTTGTTCCGGTGGGACCGGGGAACATTACTTTGTAATCCAAATGCCGGGGCTTGAGGATGAGCTCCTGGAATGATTCCAGGAAGCGCCGCTTGGCAGGCGTTTTCATGTCGAGCGAATGAACGATGGCGCCGGAAAGTAGGTAATCCACGAGCGGCCGGAGCAGTACCGGGTTGTTGTGGCCGTAGTTCAGTGCTCCGGCCCCGGAAAAGAAGTCCAGATATTCCCTGCCATCCTCACCGTAGAGGGTGCTGCCGGCGGCCCGCTCAAACACGGTGTCCCAGCTGCGGCAATAGCAGCGGACTTCAGATTCCAAAGTTTCAAAGATGTCCATCTTTCGATGTCCCCCGTACTTCTGCGACTAGCGAAGTGTCCCGAGCGTGGATTCAGCTCAGGCTCCCGGATGACGGGCAACGGAAGGACGCAGCACGACATCTGCGGCGTGCTGATCACTGCTCCCACGGAGCCCGTATTTTTTTCACCAATGGAGTATTTCCATACGTGAACGTGGCAGCTAATGCCTGCCCGAATGTGTTGCTATGCCTAGGCTAGTCTCAGGCAGCTCTCAGCACCTGAGTATTAGGTACTTGTTTTTTCCACCCAAACGGCTGGTGGACTACCCGATTCGGTGGAGATCCAACAATTCTGCCAGCGCCTGGCAATGTCGAATAAGGACGTCCGGCCCTTGCGTTGTTGCATCAACTCTTCCGCGCATTGGCGTCTGACACGGGCGCGGACGTCAGGCCTCCGGACATTTCCTTGAGCAGGTCCGGGTTGGTGTTGGCGAGGCTGCCGTAGGCTTCGTGGCAGCAGGGTGTCAGCAACCGGGATGGCCGCAGCCGCAAGGTAAGGGAATATCCGGCCGCTCCGGGCGTTATACCGACCGATACATGCAAATGCATGTAAATCGGTTATAGTGGAAACAGTCCCCGGATCACCGGCCATGGAAAGGCACCTCATGCAGATCGGCGTCTTCAGCGTCAGCGACATCACCACCGACCCCA
Organism: Arthrobacter sp. TE12232; assembly: GCF_054062615.1. Taxonomy (NCBI): domain Bacteria; kingdom Bacillati; phylum Actinomycetota; class Actinomycetes; order Micrococcales; family Micrococcaceae; genus Arthrobacter; species Arthrobacter sp. TE12232. Next base: position 4,066,649 of record NZ_JBSSFK010000001.1, on the reverse strand, counting down.
CCACGGGCCGCACCCCCACGGAGCACGAGCGCATCAAGGCGTCCGTGGCGATCGCCAAGAAGGTCGAAGAGATCGGCATGGATGTCTATGCGATCGGCGAGCACCACAACCGCCCGTTCTTCTCCTCCTCCCCCACCACCACGCTGGCCTACATCGCTGCCCAGACAGAGCGCATCATCTTGTCCACGGCCACCACGCTGATCACCACCAATGACCCGGTCAAGATCGCGGAAGACTTCGCGATGCTCCAGCACCTCGCGGACGGCCGCGTGGACCTGGTGCTGGGCCGCGGCAACACGGCACCCGTCTACCCCTGGTTCGGCAAGAACATCCAGGACGGGATCGAACTTGCGATCGAGAACTACAGCCTGCTGCGCCGCCTCTGGGATGAGGACACCGTCAACTGGTCCGGCAAACACCGCACCCCGCTGCAGAACTTCACGTCCACGCCCCGCCCGCTCGACGGCGTCGCCCCCTTCGTGTGGCACGGCTCCATCCGCACGCCGCAGATCGCCGAAGTGGCCGCCTACTACGGTGACGGCTTCTTCGCCAACAACATCTTCTGGCCCAAGGAGCACTACCAGCAGCTGATCGGCCTCTACCGCGAGCGCTACGAGCACTACGGCCACGGCAAGGCGGACCAGGCCATCGTGGGCCTCGGCGGCCAGTTCTTCATGCGGAAGAACTCCCAGGACGCCGTCAAGGAGTTCCGCCCCTACTTCGACAACGCCCCGGTCTACGGCCACGGCCCGTCGCTGGAAGACTTCACCTCCCAGACCCCGCTGACGGTCGGCAGCCCGCAGGAAGTCATCGAGAAGACCCTGACGTTCCGGGAATACTTTGGCGACTACCAGCGCCAGCTCTTCCTGATCGACCACGCCGGCCTGCCGCTGAAGACGGTCCTGGAGCAGCTGGACCTGTTCGGCGAAGAGGTCCTGCCGGTGCTCCGCCGGGAATACGCCGCACTCAAGCCGGCGCATGTCCCCGAGCCTCCCACGCACGCCGGCCGGGTAGCCGCCGCGCTGGCCGCGGGCACCGGCGACGCCGCCGCGGCAGAGACAGCGACAGAGACCACCAGCCAGGACGCGTGATGCACGCCAAGACCACAGAATCGCCGGTGCGCCTGGCCGCGGAAACCTGGGAATCACTGTTCCGCACCCAGGTGGCGGTGATGCGCAAGCTGCAGGCGGCGCCGGCGTTCAAGGCCCTGGCGCTCAATGAGTACGACGTCCTGTTCACGCTCTCCCGCTGCCCGTCCGGCTGGCTGCGCCTGAACGAGCTCAACGACAACGTCCTGCTGAGCCAGTCGAGCCTGAGCCGGCTGGTGGAGCGGCTCGAAAAACGCGGCCTCGTGGAACGGATGCCAGCTCCCGACGACGGCCGGGGCATCCTGATCCGGCTCACCGATGCCGGAAGGGACCTGCAGAAGCAGATCGGCCGGGAGCACGTCCGGGACATCGCCGCGCTGGTGGTGCCGGCACTCTCGGCCGCCGAACAGCAGGAACTGCTGCGGCTGACCGAGAAGCTCCGCGCCTCGGTCGCCGCACGCTGACGGTCGGTGGCCGGCCGACTGCCGGCCTCGCAAAGGCGCCCCTTCCGGATACGTCCGGAAGGGGCGCCTTTGCATATGGTGCCTACCTGATGGCGACGAGCTTCGCCGGGTCTTCCACCGGCAGCACATCCACGATCGCTGTGACTTTGATGTCCTGCAGCGACAGGCTTCCGCCCACCGTCGAGAGGAAAGCTGTGTCCGAGGAATCGCGCCCGGCCGTGATTCGCAGCATGCTTTCCCGCGGTGCCAGGCCGGTGGGGTCGATGATGTGCCAGGCTCCGTTGATGTGTGCTTCGGCCACAGCGTGGAAGTCCATCGGGGTCAAGCCCGGCGCATACACGGCCGCCAGCCGGGCCGGGACGTTCTTGGACCGCAGCAGGGCAATGGCGAGGTGGGCGAAGTCCCTGCAGACACCACGACGGTGCAGGAGCGTTTCGACGGCGCCGTCGGTCCCCCGCGAGGAACCGCTGACATAGCGCAGTTCGCTGAAGACCCAGTTGCGGACAGCGTGGAGCAGCTCTTCGCCCTGAAGGCCGCCGAATTCGGCATACGCTGTGGGCAGCAGCCGGTCAGACTCCGCGTAGCGGCTGGGCCGGACATACCGGATCAGTTCCATGAGGCCCGGTTCTTCGGGCAGAGCTACACCGGTGACCGTGGCCGAGTACTCCACCAGGACTTCTGCGGGTTCGGCGAATTCCATGTAGTGGAACCGCCCGCCGTGGTGGTCCGAGAGCTCCGTCAGCGGCACCTGCCCGCCGCCCGCGGTCACCGACAGCGACTCTTCCAGGGAGTCGTACCCGGCGTTTCGGGCCACGGCCACGGCGAGCGCCACTTTGGTCTCGGCGACGGTTTTGAAGGCCAGGCGGGCGGCTACAGTGCGTTCCATGTATCTCCGGGATGTGAGGTGAGGGCAAGGAGAAGTCGCCGTCGACGGCCCGGGGATGTGCGGGTGTGCGGGACTAGTTTTTGATCTTCAGAGACATTAGCATCCGCTGGACGTTGGCAAATTCGGACCCGTCGTTAACGTACTTGGCGGCCTGGTCAAGGGTGTCGAACGCCTTTGCCGGAGCGACCTTCTGGTCCGGAGCCAACGGCTTGAGCACCGTCAGGTCGGCAAAGGAATAGTCGCCCTTGCCGTCCGGGCCGCGGACCACGTTCGGCAGCGCGCAGCTCTTGCCGCCGGCCCCGCCCACCACGTTCGTGATGCCGTAGGAGCCGAAGTACTTGTAGCCCTGGATGACCCGGAACACCACGTGCGGATCGATGGTCCCCTCGCCGCCCCGGTGCGGCAGGTCGACGGGCACGCTGCTGACCACGACGTAGTTCCGCGCGTCGCCGTCCGAGCAGGCGGGGACGGGCTGCGGCGCGAGCCCCGTCTGGAGGGTGGCCAGATAGGCGCCTTTGGCGTCTTTGACCTCGATTTTCAGTGCGCCCGGGAGCGTGCCGGCGTCGGGGGCAACGGACTGGACAATCCAGTCCTGCGGCACCTCAAAACTGACGGTCTTTGCCGGATCGGTGAAGAGTTTCCAGGCCGACGCCGTGGAGCCCGGGGTGGCGGAAACGCTGGCGGACGGCGTCGGGCTCTGGGCGGGAGCCGACGTCGTACTTTCCGTTGCGCTGCTGCCGGCCGTCCACACGGGCGCCCCCTTGCCGTCGCTGCTGCAGCCCGAGAGCGCCACCGACGCGACCGCGAGCGCGACGCCGGCGCGCAGCGCGGCGTTCCGAGTCCCGGCGGTGCCTGATCCTTTGGCAGGGTCCCTCCCAGTCATGGAGTCAGCGTAGCTTGGGTCCTGGTCCAGCGCCGGGATCCGGGGCAGAAATGCGGCACAGGGAAAGCGGATACGCTGGGGGCATGGCCGAACAGCACTTTGACGGAACGCATTTTGGGGAGCACGGCGATGCGGCAGGCATGTCAGCGCTCGATATCGCGGACTGGCGGCTGCGCACCTTTGCCCTGTACGCCACCACGCGCAAGATCGCGGCCGACAGCCCGGCGGAGGCCCATTCCTACTGGCGCCAGGAGCGGGACCGCATGTTCGGCACGCACCCTGCGTCGGCGCTGACCGCCGAGGCCAAAGCGAGCTTCGGCGGATTGAAGACGGCGGACTACGATCCGATCTACCGGTTCTATGTTCCCCTGACCCTGGAAGGCGCAGGCCGGGAAATGAACGTGGAGACCGGGACCGACGGCCTGGTGCGGTTTGTCCGGCTGGGCACGTTCGATCTTCCCGAGATGGGACAGCTCGCGGTCTGGAAACTCCGGGGCTACGGGGGCGGCATCTTCGTGCCGTTCCGTGATGCCACGGCCGGCCAGCCGGGCGGCAGCTACGGGGCCGGACGCTACCTGCTGGATACCATCAAGGGCGCTTTCCACGGTGTTCGGGGCTCCGGGCCCGACGCCGAATTCATCCTGGACTTCAATTTCGCCTACAACCCCTCGTGCGCCTACAACGAAGCGTGGGCCTGTCCCCTTGCGGGTCCGGCCAACCGGCTGGCCGTGGACATCCCCGTGGGCGAACTGTACTGAGCGGATGGAGTCCCAGCTCGAACAGCAGTCCCCCGCACCCGGCGTCGTCCGCGGGCCGAAAACCCGGCGCCACCGCGGAATCCTGCGTTACCCCGTGGTCCGGCAGCTCCTCCGGTTCACGGGCGTCGGCATTGTCTGCACGCTGACGTCCCTTGCCTTGTACGCCCTGTCCCGGCCCTGGCTCGGTGCCCAGCCGGCCAACGCGACGGCCCTGGTCCTGACCTCCTTCATGAACACCGCACTCAACCGGCGCCTGACATTCAAGATCACCGAACGCCGCCGGATGAAGCGCGACCACCTCAACGGCCTCATCGTAATCCTCGTGGCGCTGCTGATCACCGGCGGCAGCCTGGCCGTCCTGCACTGGGTCCGTCCCGAGGCCACGGTGGCCGAAGAGCTCTGGACCACTACCCTCTCCGGCTTCGCCGCCACCGCTGTGCGGTTCACGATGCTGCGGCACTGGATCTTCCGCCGCGCCCGTCACCGCTAGCGTCACCCCCGCCGAATACCTCCGTTGCGCTATCACTTATGGCTGCTCCGGGCGCCCCGGAACAGCCATAAATGATAGAGCAACGATTCAGGTGCCGAGGGTCTGGACCCCGGCGACGGCGACGCCCACGGCAGCGGCGGCCTGACGGAGCTCCTCCGCGGTCACGGTCGCATCGAAGCTGAACCGCACGGCCGTCTGGGCGACCTCGGGTTCGATCCCCATGGCCAGCAGCACGGGCGACGGCGCGTCCGAGCCCGCCGCGCACGCCGACCCGCTGGAGCAGATCACGCCCTGGCGTTCGAGTTCCAGCAGCACTGACTCGCCACTGGTGCCCGGGAAGCAGAAGGAAGCCACGGAGGGCAGCCGCTCGGTGGGATGCCCGGTGAGGATGGCCCCGGGAACACCGGCCAGCACAGCCGCGATGAAGTCCTCGCGGAGGTCCGCGACGCGCCGGGCCGGGTCCTGAGCCGGTTCTGCCGCCACGTCGGAAGCAACGCCCTCGGCCGTTTGTCCCGCCGGTCCCGGCTGTGCGGCCCGGGCAAGCGTCAGTGCCGTCGCCAGCGCCACGGCTCCGGCGACGTTTTCCGTGCCGGAGCGGCGCCCGCGTTCCTGGCCGCCGCCGTGGACCAGCGGTTCCAGCCGGGTCCGGCCGCGCACGAACAACGCGCCGCTGCCTTTGGGCGCGCCCAGCTTGTGGCCTGAAATGCTCAGCGCATCCACACCCAGCGCGCCCGTGTCCAGCGGCAGCCAGCCGGCGGCCTGGACGGCGTCGGTGTGGAACGGGATTCCGCGGCCCCGGGCCAGCGCCGCGAGCCGGGCGATGGGCTGCACCGTCCCGACCTCGTTGTTGGCGTACATCACGCTGACCAGCGCGGTCCGGGGCCCCAGCAGGGCGGCCAGCGCCTCTTCCGTGACCTGCCCGTAGCGGTCCACGGGAATCACGTCGACGCCGAAGCCATGGACGCGTTCGAGGTACCGGGCGGATTCTTCCACCGCGGGATGTTCGACGGCGCTGATCGCCACCCGGTCCAAGCCCGGATCGGCGGCGCGCCGGGCCAGGGCGATGCCCTTGACGGCGAGGTTGTCCGCCTCCGTGCCGCCGGAAGTGAAGATGATCTCCCCGGACCGGCAGCCCAGGGCCTTGGCTGTCGCGGCCCGGGCCCCGGCGAGCGCCGTGGCAGCCGTGTCCCCCAGGGAGTGGTGGCTCGACGGGTTGCCGAACTCGCCCGTAAGGTACGGCCACATGGCTTCCAGCACCTCGCGGCGGACCGGGGTGGTGGCCGCGGCGTCGAGGAAGATCACGGCGGGCCTCAGCCCGCTGCCGGGTCGGCGGCGGGGGCGACAGCCAGCTCGATATCGAGGCCGAGATCCAGGGCCGTGACGCTGTGGGTCAGGCCGCCGATCGAGATGACGTCCACCCCGGTGGCCGCGATGTCCGCCACGGTGGCGAGGTTGACGTTGCCGCTGGCTTCGACCCGGGCCCTGCCGCCCACCAGCCGGACGCCGGCCGCCAGATCGGACAGGGAGAAGTTGTCCAACATGATGGTATCCACCCCGGCGGCCAGGACCGGCTCGATCTGCTCCATGGTGTCCACTTCCACCTCGAAGTGAGTCGTGTGGCCGAGCTGGGCCTTGGCGCGCCGCAGCACCTCGGTGAGCTTCGCCGGATCGCCCCCGGTGAGGACCGCCAGGTGGTTGTCCTTTGCCAGGACGGCGTCCGAGAGGCTGAAGCGGTGGTTGGCGCCGCCGCCGCAGCGCACGGCGTAGCGTTCCAGGACCCGGAGCCCCGGCGTTGTCTTGCGGGTGTCGGTGATCCGCGCGCCGGTCCCGTCCACGAGCGCCACGAACTCGGCGGTCCTGGTGGCGATGGCGCTCATCCGCTGCACCAGGTTCAGCCCGACGCGTTCGGCCAGCAGCACGGCGCGGGCGTTCCCGGTCACCCGGGCCAGTGCAGTTCCGGCAGCAAAGGACTCGCCGTCGTTGACGAGGAGTTCGACGACGGCGTCAGGGTCGGTCAGCGTCATCGCCGCGGCGAACACCTCGCCGCCGCTCAGCACGCCGGGAACGCGGGCGTTCAATACCGCCGTCGCACGCGCCTGCGCGGGGATGAGCGTCTGCGAGGTGATGTCGCCGTACGGGGCGTCCTCCTGGAGCGCCGTGTGGAGGACGGCCAGGACGGCGGCCTGGGGCAGGCTCCCGGCGAGCGCCGCGGTGCGGGAGGGCAGGGTTTCCGGGGCAGCGGTTGCTGTCATGGCTAGATCCTTTGCATGGAGCGGGCAGCGGCATGATGCCGGCCGCTGGAGGTCAGTGAGGCGGGACCGGACTGCACGGCAGCCTCGGCATGGTCTTCCGTGGGTGCAGTGTCGTTCGAGCGGGCGGCGTCTGCCAGGCGGGAGGTGACGGCCCGGGCGGTGTCCGCCCGGTAGTGGGCTCCGACGGACTGCGTGCGGTTCAGGGCAGCCGCCACAAGCAAGCGGGCCGCGAGGAGCAGGTTCCGGTCCTCGCGGGCGCCCTGGTCCAGGCCGGCACTGTCCCCGGCGGCAAGCCCCGCCGCCCACTGCGCCAGCTGAAGCGCGGCGGCGGCGAGCTCGGCGCCGGTGCGCGTCACTCCGGCAGCCGCGGTCATGAGCCGGCCGAGGGCTGCACGGCTGAAGGGAACCCCGGCGGCGCCGGTGCGTGGAGGAACAGCGGCCGCGGACAGGTCGATGCTACCGGCGTGGACGTCCCCTCGCGCCGGTGAGAACCATGTCGTCTCCGGCGCGGGGGCACGCAGGAAGTCTTCGACGGCGCGGCGGCCGAACACGAGACCCTCCAGCAGCGAGTTGCTCGCCAATCGGTTGGCTCCCTGGGCGCCGGTGCGGGCAACCTCGCCGGCGGCATACAGGCCCGGAACGGACGTGCGGCCCCACAGATCGGTGCAGACGCCACCCATCCAGTAGTGGGCGGCCGGGGACACGGGTACCGGCTCGGCGGTCCAGTCATAACCGGCGCCCCGGGTGGCGGCCGTGATGGTCGGGAACCGCCGGGCGAGGAAGCCGGTGCCGCGGGCGGACTCGATGCCGCGCGCGTCCAGGTAGACCGGGCTGTCCGGTGCGGCGCCCGTGGCGGCCAGGTGGAGGGCGATGCTGCGGGAGACGACGTCGCGTGGGGCGAGCTCGGCGTCCGGGTGGTAGTCCGGCATGAAGCGGTAGCCCGCGGAGTCCAGCAGCACCGCCCCCTCGCCGCGGACCGCTTCGGAGATGAGCAGGGCCGGCGGGCCGCCGGGGACCTCCTCGGCGGCAAGGGTGGTGGGGTGGAACTGGAAGAACTCGAGGTCCCGCACCGCGGCGCCGGCACGCCAGGCCAGGGCGAGGCCGTCGGCGGTGGCGACGGAGGGGTTGCTCGTGCGGGCAAACAGCCGGCCGGCACCCCCGGTGGCGAGGAGGACGCCGTCGGCGGCCAGCTGGTGGGTCCGGCCGCCGGCCAGATATTCCACGCCGGTGACCCGGGGCGGCGTCGTGCTGCCGGGCCGCGAGGGTGATCCGGGCTGACCGTCGGGCCCGGCGTCGGTCAGGAGGTCCGTGACGAACGCACTGGTCTCCACCCGGAGCAGGCCCTGGACGGCCCGTTCCAGGACAGCGGCGACCAGCCCGCGGGCGATGCAGGCGCCCGTCGCGTCCCCGCCGGCGTGCAGGATGCGCGGCGCGGAATGCGCGGCTTCGAGGCCCAGGGCCGGGCCGCCGTCGGGACGGGCGTCAAAGTGCACGCCGTAGCGGCCCAGGCCGGCGATGTCCCGGACGGCCTCCGTGCAGAGGACCCGGACGGCCTCGGCGTCGTTGAGCCCGGCGCCGGCGGCGAGGGTGTCGCCGATGTGGGCGGCTACGGAGTCCCCGGGGGCGGCGTCCTCGGCCGCCAGGACGGCAGAGACACCGCCCTGGGCGTAGAAGGTATTGCTTTGCTCCAGCGTCCCCTTGCTCAGGAGGACCACCTCGATGTCACGGCCGCTGCCGGCAGCCGCGTCGGAAGCGAGCAGCGCGGCGTAGAGCCCGGCAACGCCGCTGCCGACGATCACCAGCCGCCTGGTCACGGCCGCGCCGCCAGCATGCGTTCCAGCGCCACCTTTGCCGGGGCCGCGACGTCGTCCTCCACCGTGATGCGGTTGACCACTTCGCCCCGGACGAGCGCTTCCAGGACCCAGGCAAGGTAGCCGGGGTGGATGCGGTACATCGTGGAGCAGGGGCAGATCACCGGGTCCAGGCAGAAGATGGTGTGCTGCGGGTACTCCGCGGCCAGCCGGTTGACGAGGTTGATCTCCGTGCCGACGGCGAAGGTGGTGGGCTCCGTGGCGGCGGCGATCGCCTTGCGGATGAAGTCGGTGGAGCCGGCGGAGTCGGCGGCGTCGACCACCTCCATGGGGCATTCCGGGTGCACGATGACCTGCACGCCGGGGAACTCGGCCCGGGCCTTGTCGATCTGGCCGACGTTGAAGCGCTTGTGGACGGAGCAGAAACCGTGCCAGAGGATCACGCGGGAGTCCTGCAGCGCCTGTTCATCGTTGCCGCCGAGGTCCTTGCGCGGGTTCCACATGGGCATCCGGTCCAGCGGAACGCCCATGGCCTTGGCGGTGTTGCGGCCCAGGTGCTGGTCCGGGAAGAAGAGCACGCGCTGGCCGCGCTCGAACGCCCATTCGAGCACGGTGGCGGCGTTCGAGGAGGTGCAGACGATGCCGCCATGCTCGCCGCAGAAGCCCTTGAGGGCGGCCGAGGAGTTCATGTAGGTGACCGGAATGACCGGAACCCGGCCGTCGGCGTCGGGTTCCGTGCCGAAAAGCTCCTCGAGCTGTTCCCAGCACTCGGTGACCGAGTCGATGTCCGCCATGTCCGCCATGGAACAGCCCGCAGCCAGGTTGGGCAGGATGACGGCCTGCTCGGGCCGGGACAGGATGTCCGCGGTTTCGGCCATGAAGTGGACGCCGCAGAAGATGATGGCTTCGGCTTCCGGGCGGGTCAGTGCCGCGTTGGCGAGCTGGAAGGAATCGCCCACGAAGTCGGCGTATTCGACCACTTCGTCGCGCTGGTAGAAGTGCCCCAGCACGACGGCACGTTCCCCCAGTGCCGCTTTCGCGGCGCGGATGCGGGCGTCGAGTTCGGCGTCGCTGGCGAGCTTGTACTCCTCCGGCAGCTGCCCCTGCCGCGGGGTCGACGCCGGGGCGGCGTCGGCGGATGAGGCGCCGGGACCGTACGCGGGCACCCCGGCGAGGGCCTCGGCGAGGTCGAAGTCCCACGGCCCGCGCGCCAGGGCGGGGCTGCAGGTGTTGGCCGCCGCGCCGCCTGCCATGGTGGTGGCCTGTTCGCGCGTGATCAGCTGGATTGCCGTGTTGACGCTGCTCATGGTGTGCTCCTGTTGTCTGGGTCAAGGCCGGGGCGGCCGGTAAAGCGGTAGAGGCGGGGCGGGCGGTGCTTGCCGCCCTGCAGGTATTGGTCGGTTTCTTCGATTTCCGGCGTGGCCTTGACCTGCCGGCGGAAGTTGGCCGGATCGAGTTCGCGGTCCAGGACGGCCTCGTAGACTTCCCGGACCTGGGCGAGGGTGAAGTACTCGCCCAGCAGGTGGTACGCGATGGATCCGTAGGCCATCTTGTTGCGCAGCCGCCACAGGGCGTAGTCGATGATCGCGTTGTGGTCGAAGGCGAGCTCGCCGAGCCGGTCGGCGCGGAACCAGCGCACGTTTTCCGACTCGTCCGCGAGCGCGGCCTCCGTGGGCTGGACCAGCGCCCAGTACACGATCGAGACGACTCGCTGGGTGGGTGAGCGGTGCAGGCCGCCGAAGGCGTAGAGCTGCTCGAGGAAGTTCGGGGCCAGTCCGGTGGTCTCGCGCAGGTTCCGGGACGCGGCATCCTGGAGGGACTCGGAGTGCGTGAGCGGGCCGCCGGGCAGTGCCCAGAGGTCCTTGAACGGTTCCCGGATCCGGCGCACCAGCGGGATCCAAAGGGTGGGCCGCCCGGACCGCTCGCTGGGACGCAGTGCAAAGATCACGGTGGAGATGGCCAGCGACGGCGGGGCGAGCTGGCGCTCCGAGACGTTGGCAGCTGTCGTGTAAACGGCGATTCACCCCGCATTCCAGACTTCTGGGCGGTCCCCGTGGGGACCCCCGGAAGGTGCCGGCCCGACCGCCGGACTAGTTATAGTCAATGTGACTAGAACTAATTCTACGACCACTGGCTCCTGAAGCGAAATGTTGCGGCCCTGCCGTCACTGCCGCCGCGGTTGGAAGCTCACGCCGGCGGGACAATAATCGGCGGTATGGATGCCGTGGAGATTAGATACTGCTACCTCGGAGCGGCGCGTGCGTTCCTCGAACTGGTGGAACACGTGCCCGAAGCCGCCTGGACCAGGCCGGCGCTGGGCGAGTGGGACGTCCGCGCACTGACGGGCCACACGAGCCGTGCGCTGAGCACCGTCGAGACGTACCTCTCCACCCCCGCCAGCGGAGACAGGCTCGACGGCCCGGTAGCCTATTTCCTGGCGATCCGCGGTGGCGTGCTGCCCGAGGCCATCGCCGCGCGCGGCCGCGAGGCCGGCGAAGCCCTCGGGCAGGACCCGGCCGCCGCCGTCAGGAAGCTCGTGGACCGGGTCACGGAACTCGTCGGGAAGACCCCGGACGACGCGCCCGTCGCCACCGCCGCCGGGGCAATGACCCTGATCGACTACCTGCCGACCCGCAGCTTCGAACTGGCCGTGCACGGCCTGGACCTGGCCCGCGCCATCGGCCTCCCGCCGCCCGATACGCTCTCCCCCGCTATCGCCGCGTCCCTGGAACTCGCCGGGGCCATCGGCGCGCGGCTGCCCTCGGCCCCGGACCTGCTGCTCCTGCTCACGGGGCGCTCCGGACTGCCCGGGAACCTCAGCGTCGTGTAGGGCCGCCGTGGATTCACCGGCGTCCGGCCGCGGCCTCCAGCAGCGGCAGGGTGCGCCCCTGGAAGTGGGTGTTGAGGACGATCACGGAGGAGGAGCGCAGGACGGTCCTGGTGCCGATCATGGCATCGAGGACGCGCTGGAGGTCTGAATTGGAGCGTGCGGCTATGCGGGCCATGAGGTCCGAACTCCCGGAGACGGTGTGGATTTCAATCAGCTCGGGGATCTGCGCCAGGGCCTCCACGACGGCGTCGTGCCCGAGGTCCTGGTTGATCGTGAGGGAACAGAACGCCACCACGGGGAAGCCGAAGTGCGCCGGATCGGGCTGCGGCACCCAGGAGCCGATCACGCCGCCGTCCTGCATCCGGTCCAGCCGCGACTGCACGGTGGCGCGGGCCACCTTCAGGACCCGCGAGGCTTCCAGGACAGAGGCCCTCGGTGAATCCGTGAAAAATCGGACAATCTTTGCGTCCAGCGGATCGACGTCCATGGATTCTTCCCTCCCAAGCAGCCCGGGCCGGACAAACCGTTGCCGAATTCCCGATTCAGTGAGCAAACTGCCACCATGCTCTCACGGCCTTGGCACTGCGGCGGCCGGAAAGGCCGGGCGAAAGACGGTAAATTCAATAGGTCCCATAAGGACGCCCAGATCAAAAACCACACGAAGGTTCGCCACATGACAACGAAGTCCACCGCGAAGTTACCCGCCGCCCGTCCGGCCCCGGCCCTGGGGCACAGCATGAAGCCGCGGCAGCTGACCATGATGGGACTGGGCAGTGCGATCGGCGCCGGCCTGTTCCTCGGCTCAGGTGCCGGAATCCAGGCGGCGGGGCCGGCCGTACTGATCTCCTACCTCGTCGCAGGAACCCTGATCATTTTGGTCATGTGGGCGCTCGGCGAGATGGCCGCTGCCAACCCCAACAGCGGCGCGTTCTCCGTCTACGCGCAGAAGGCCATGGGCAAGACCGCCGGCGCGACCGTCGGCTGGCTCTGGTGGCTGCAGCTCGTGGTGGTCATCGCCGCTGAGGCGCTGGGTGCGGCCGCCCTCCTGTTCACCGTATGGCCGGTGATCCCCGTCTGGGCGCTGTCCCTGATCTTTATGGCCCTGTTCACGGCGGTCAACCTCGCCGGCGTGAAGAACTTCGGCGAGTTCGAGTTCTGGTTCGCCATCCTCAAGGTGGCTGCCATCCTGCTGTTCCTCGGCATCGGCGCGGCCCTGCTGCTGGGCTGGCTGCCGGACGTCCCGTCCCCGGGACTGAGCAACTTCACCTCCAATTTTGCCCCGGCGGGCCTGGGCGGCATCGCCACCGCGCTCTTCGTGGTGATCTTCGCCTTCGGCGGCACGGAGATCGTCAGCGTCGCCGCGGCCGAGACGGAGAACCCGCAGCACAGCGTGGCACAGGCGATCCGCACCGTGGTCTGGCGGATCCTCGTGTTCTACATCGGCTCGGTATTCGTCATCGCCGCCGTCCTGCCCTCAACCTCGGCGGCCTTGAAATCCCCCTTCGCCGGCGTGCTCGACGCCGCCCGGATCCCCGGCGCCGGCGCCGCGATCACTCTGGTCGCCGTCGTCGCACTGCTGTCCGCCCTGAACGCCAACCTCTACGGCGCATCGCGCATGGTGTACTCGCTCGCCGAGCGCGGGGAGGCCCCGCGGTTCCTCTCGAGGCTCAACACGGCCCGGGTCCCCGTGCTGGCCGTCAGCGTCTCTGTCGCCTTCGGCTTCCTGGCCGCCGTCCTGGAGTTGCTCTTCCCGGACCAGATCCTGCCGGCCCTGTTCCAGCTTGTCGGGTCCACGTGCCTCGTGGTGTGGGGCTCAGCCCTCGTGTCGCAGCTGATCCTGCGCCGCCGCGCGGACCGGGACGGCACCCCGCTGCCGCTGCGGATGAAGGGCTTCCCCGGGCTGACGATCTTCGGCCTGGCGCTCCTGGCGCTGATCTTCGCCGTCGGCTTCAGCAGCCCCGAGAGCAGCAAGCAGCTCTTCAGCACCCTGGCCCTCGTCGCCGGCATCGCCGCGGCATGCTGGATCGGCGCCCGCGTCACCCGCAACCGGGCCGCCGCCCGGCAGTCCGAATAGCCTGGAGGGAGTGCCGCTTCGCTTCCGCGCAGCGGCACTCCCCCGGCACGGCCGTTGCGCCCGCGCGGCACCCCGGAGGCGGGGCACGGCCACGGCAGGCCGGATTCACGGGACGCTAGACAACTTGCCACATGTTTAGGCTTAGGGTGACGCAGAATTATGCAGTCTGGCCAGCAATACCTAGGCTGATTGCCCACCCTGCCGCCGGTGACTAGGGTCACAGGCATGGACACACTTCTCCCCGTGGCTTCCGGCGCCGATGCCGGGGCCCTTACTGCCGATGAGCTCCGCGAGCTCTATTCGCTGATGGTGGCCGTCCGGCACCTCGACACCTCGGCCATCGCCTGGCAGCGGCAGGGCATCATCCCCGGCTACGCGCCCGAACTCGGCCAGGAAGCCGCCCAGGTGGGCAGCAGCTACGCCGTGGACACCACCCGCGACTTCGTCTTCCCCACCTACCGTGAGATGGGCGTCGCCCGCACCATGGGCGTGGACATGGTGGCCTACATGTCCACCCACAAAGCCACGTGGCATGGCGGGCTGTACAACCCGATGGAATCCCGGCTGGCCCCGATCCAGGCGGTCGTCGCAGGTTCCGTGCTGCACGCCGTCGGCTGGGCCCACGGCCAGACGCTGGACGGGAAGGACGGCGTCGCCCTGACGTATTTCGGCGACGGCGCATCGTCCCAGGGCGATGTCCATGAGGCCATGAACTTCGCCGCCGTGATGAAGGCGCCCGTGGTGTTCTTCATCCAGAACAACGGGTGGGCCATCTCCGTGCCCACCGAACGTCAGGTAGCCGGTGGTTCCGTCGCCGCCCGCGCCGCCGGGTACGGCATCCCGGCACTGCACATCGACGGCGACGACGTCGCCGCCGTCGTCGAGGCAACCCGCCGCGCCTTCGCGCACGCCCGGGCCGGCAACGGACCCGTTGTGATCGAGGCGATGACCTACCGCCGCGGACCGCACTCCACCTCCGATGATCCGGGCCGCTACCGCTCCCTCGACGAGGAGCGCGACGGCGCCGGCATCGATCCGCTCGAACGGCTCCGCCAGCGGCTGCTCGCGGACGGCATCGCCGACGAGGCCTTCTTTGCGGAGGCCCTCGCAGCGGCCAAGGCCGAAGAGGAACAGATCCGTACCGGCGTCCAGGCGCTCGGATCCCGGCCCGGCACTGAAATGTTTGACCTGGTCTTCCAGGAAACCACCCCTGCCCTGCAGGCCCAGGCCGCCAACTGGCGCGAGGAGTCCGAACATGTCTAACTCGATGCTTGAAAGCGATGCTGTGGTGGAAAGTCCCGCATCAACCACCGTGATGTCCATGCAGCAGGCGCTCAACCGAGCCCTCGACGAGGTCCTGGCGGACAACCCGAGAACCCTGATCTTCGGCGAGGACTGCGGCCGGCTCGGCGGCGTCTTCCGGATTACGGACGGCCTGCAGGCCAAGCACGGCCCGCAGCGGGTCTTTGACACCCCGCTGGCGGAATCCGGCATCCTCGGCATGTCCGTCGGCCTGGCGATGGCCGGCTTCCACCCCATCCCCGAGGTCCAGTTCGACGGCTTCGCCTACCCGGCCATCAACCAGATCGTGTGCCAGATCGCCCGGATGAACTACCGCAGCCGGGGCACCATGCCCATGCCGATCACGCTGCGCGTGCCCAGCTTTGGCGGCATCCGGGCACCCGAACACCACGGCGAAAGCCTCGAGGCGCTCTTTGCCCACGTCCCGGGCCTGAAGGTCGTCTCGCCGTCGAACCCGCACGAGGCCTACCACCTGCTCAAGTACGCCGCGACGCGGCCGGACCCGGTCATCTTCATGGAACCGAAGTCCCGCTACTGGCAGAAGGGCGAAGTCGACCTCGCCAGGCACGATGCGGCCGGGGTCTCCCCCACCGGGGCCAAGGTCATGCGCGAGGGCCGCCACCTGACGCTCGTCGCGTGGGGCGCCATGGTGGCCCGCTGCCTGCAGGTGGCCGAGCTCGCCGCGGAAGACGGGATCGATATCGAGGTCCTGGACCTGCGCTGGCTCAAGCCGATCGACGCCGAGGCGCTGGCCGCCTCCGTGCACAAGACGCGCCGCGCCGTCGTCGTCCATGAAGCGCCGCTCACCTCAGGCCTCGGCGCCGAAGTGGCGCAGCTGATCACACAGAGCTGCTTCGGCACGCTCAAGGCGCTGGTGGAGCGAGTCACCGGCTTCGACGTCCCGTATCCTTCCGGCGATCTGGAAGACGAATACATCCCGAACATTGACCGGATCCTCTTCGGGATCCAGCGAGTATTGGAGTACAAACGTGGCTGAAATTTCCTTCCCGCTGCCGGATCTCGGCGAGGGCCTGATCGAAGCGACCGTGCTGGAATGGCTCGTTTCCCCGGGAGACCAGGTGGAGCGCAACCAGCCGCTCGTGGAGGTCGAAACCACCAAATCGGCCGTTGAATTGCCCAGCCCGCAGGCAGGTAAAGTGGTGCGTATCCACGGCGGGCCCGGTGACAAGATCAATGTCGGCGAGCCCCTGATTGTGTTCGAGGTCCCGGACAATACCGCCGGCATCGTGGGCACGGTCCCGAAGGAAGAGGCACCGAAGCGCCGGGTCCGCCTGAGCGCCGTACTTGATGAGGACTGACACCATGAGCGGCAGACACACCGGCGAACAGCATTCCCACACCGTGGAGGGCACCGACCCCCAGCTGTATGTGGAGGTGCATGAGCCCCAGAACGACGCCGGGCTCCGTCCGATCCTGCTGCTGCACGGGTTTTCCTCCTCCTCCAAGCTCAACTGGGAGGACACCGGCTGGCTCACCTCACTCCTGGACGCCGGCCGTCGCGTCATCACCGTGGACCTGCCAGGTCACGGCCGCAGTGGCGCCCCCGAGGACATGGACTCCTACTCCCCCAGCCGGATCCGTGCGGACCTGCTCCAGATCGCGTTCGACGCCGGCGCGCGTCCCCTGCGCGACGGCGATCCGTCCAGCGGGCTCGACGTGATCGGCTATTCGCTGGGGTCCCGGCTGGCCTGGGAGTTTGGCGCCACCCAGCATGAGCTCGTGCACCGCCTGGTGCTGGGCGGGCCGAACACCGCGGATCCGCTGGCGGACTTTGACCTCGTGGCCGCGCAGCGGTACCTGGCCGACGGCACTCCGATCGCCGACGCATCGACCGCCGAACTGCTGAAGATGGCCCAGTTGCTGCCCAGCAATAACATTTTCGCGCTGCTCTCGCTCGTGGAGGCCATCAAGGGCGAGCCGTTCGATCCTGCTGAGGCAATCCCGCCCATGCCGATGCTGCTGGTGGCCGGGGAGAAGGACGACCGCGCCGCCTCCATGCCGGACCTCGCCGCCCTGGGGGCCAAGTCCGGCGCCATGGTGGAGCAGCTCACCCTGCCCGGCCGTAACCACACCAACGCCGTCACCAGCCGTGCCTTCAAGCAGGGGGCCATCAGCTTCCTGGCCGTCTAGGGCCTCCAAAGGCGCAGTGCCCAACCTTTTTGCAAGGTGCGCGTCCTAACGTGCCTCATGGCTGAAATCGGACGCCGCTCAATGTTGGGTTTAGTCGCAGCGACATCGCTGCCGGCCGTTCTCCCAGTCCTGGGCGCTCCACCAGCTGCCGCCGCCGTGACCGCGCCCGAAGCACTGCCGGCCCCGGTCGCCTACGCGGTCCCGGACCGGGCACCCCTGACCGCCACGACCCTCACGGGAACGTCCCGGCTGCAGTCGGAGATCATGGTGGCCATGGACAGGAACCGGGTCCGGGGATGGAACTGCTACAGCGGCACTTTGAAGGAAACCCGGGACGAAGGGCTGACCTGGACAACTGTCAGGACGTTTGCCGGGGAGTTCGTCGAAGCCATCGTTCCCCTGGACAACGGCGAGCTGCTGGTGTTCGTCCTGATTACGGCCACCAACATGCGGCGCGCATATGTGTCCAGCGGCTACGGGTCCGGCTCGGCCTCGTGGACGGTGGTCCTGAACGGGTCCAATCCCCAGGTCAAGTTTGCTTCCGCCTGGGGGCTCGCCGTCCACGACAACATTGTCCTGGCCAACGAATACGGACCGAAATCCGGCTACACGTGGTCCGGTGGCACGGAAATTATCGCCGAGGGCAAGAACGCGCGCTACACGTACCTGTCCCTGGACTACGGCAGGACGTGGACGACAATCTTTGACCTGAATGCATGGCTGACGGCAAAGGGCCGCAGCACGAAGGGGCATCACCTTCACGGAGTGGCCTGGGATCCCTACTGGGACCGTATCTGGCTTAATTTTGGGGACAACATGTCCGGAGCCGGCTCCAACGGCGTCCTCTACTCCGACAATCTCGGGGCAACATGGCAGGAAGCCCACTACTTCTCGGGTACGAACGGAACGCAGACTGTGGGCATTCTGCCCCTGCCCCGCTGCGTCCTCCTGGCGGGGGATGTCAATCCTTCCGGACTGCACCGGATCAATCGCACCGAGGGCAAAATTCACACCGGGCAGTACACGCTGGATCTCGCCTATGACGCGCCGGCAAGTCTGGGTATGCATCTATGCCAGGGCATCAGCCGGATCAGGCGCGTGGGGGATGACGCGCCGGCCTTTTTTGGCTTCTGTCCCGATGTTGCCTCCGGGTACTCCTTTGTCATCGCAACGTTCGACGGCTACACGGTGACCGAAGTCTGGCGGGACAAGGATGCCCGGCCTGCCGGCCAAGGTATCCGGAACGTCCTGGGCCCGACCTTGCGCGGAGACCTCATCGTCGCCTCAAACGACGGCAGGGTGGCCGGGAAATGGTCCCAGTTCAAGGGCAGCGCCCCCGGGTACTAGAACAGCAACGCGGGGCCACTTGCGGCCCGTCCGAATGGTTCGGATGTCCCGCAGGTGACCCCGCGTCGCTGTTGTGCGGTTCTAGTGCTTGCTGAGGCCCAGCGGGCGGCCGCGGGTTTCGCCGGCCAGCAGGACGCCGACCGCGGAAATGACGCACAGGATCATGATGTAGATGCCGATGGAGCCCGTCCAGTGCGTGCCCTGCAGGAGCGCTTCGGCGATCATGGCCGCGAAGGCGCCGCCGAGAATGGCGCCGAACGCGTAGCCGATCGAGATGCCGGAGTAGCGGACCTTGGCCGGGAACATCTCGGCGTACATGGCGGACATGGGGCCGTAGGACAGGCCCAGGCCGATCGTAAGGACGAACAGCGCCACGCCGTAGAGCACGATGTCCTTGGTGTCGATGAGGGCGAACATCGGGATCATCCAGGCGAAGACGATCGCGTAGCCGAGCAGAAACGTCTTGACGCGGCCGATCTTGTCCGAGAGCCAGCCGCCAACCAGCGTGAAGATCAGCCAGCCGAAGGAAGCCAGCGTGGTGGCCAGCAGGATCTGCGGGGTCTGCATCTTCAGCGTCTTGGTGGCGTAGGAGATGAAGAAGGCGATCAGCAGGTAGCCGGCGGCGTTGTTGCCGATGAAGATCATCGTGGAGTAAAGGACAGCCTTCTTGTGCTTGCGGATCAGCTCGCCGAGGGGAGCCTTGCTCTCTTCCTTGCGATCTTGCATCTCCTTGAAGACAGGGCTTTCGGACACGGCGCGGCGGATCAGGTAGCCGACGACGATCAGCACGATGGAGAGCAGGAACGGCACACGCCAGCCCCAGGAGGCGAAGTCTTCCTTGGACATGCTGGTGTTCAGGAAGAACAGCAGGCCCGTGGCGAGGATCATGCCCACCGGTACACCGATCTGCGGGTAGGCGCCGAAGAGGCCTCGCTTGCTCAGCGGAGCATGCTCCACGGCCATCAGCGCGGCGCCGCCCCATTCACCGCCGGCGGAGAAGCCCTGGATGACGCGGAGCGTGATGAGCAGGATCGGGGCCCAGACGCCGATCTGCGCGTAGGTGGGCAGCATGCCGATCAGGGCCGTAGCGGCACCCATCATGACCAGCGTAAAGACGAGCATGGCCTTGCGGCCGAGGCGGTCGCCCAGGTGGCCGGCAACGATCGCGCCGAGCGGGCGGAACAGGAAGCTGATGCCGATGAGGGCAAAGGACAGGATCTGTGCCAGGCCGGGGTTGGATGCGTTCAGCGGGGCCAGGAACAACGGTGACAGCAGCGTTGCCGTCAGCTGGGCAAAAATAAAGAAGTCGTACCACTCGATGGTGGTGCCGACCAGCGTCCCGGCGAGGACCTTGCGTTCCTCATGTTTGCTGCTGGAACCCGCTACTGAATCTACGGAAGAAGTTACGGTCATTGGAACTCCGTTGCTGGGGGCAGAGGTACTGCCCGGGGTGGGTGCGAAGTGACTAGCTGGTGCCTCGTGGAACTCGTGCCGCAGGAGCTGCGGATCACTCTAATTACTGATCGAACGGTCAGTTGGTATGTAGGATACTACTATGAAAATGTGATATCCCGCACACATTTCCGGGGTGCGTCTTTCGCGCATCAGTCGGTGCGGGCGAGGAAGTCGCGGATCCGGGCGCGGACCGGCTCACGGTCGTAGCTGTTCACGAGGGCGCCGGCCATGCGGACGGGGTCCCCGAAGAAGAAGTACTCATAGAGCGACTGCCGGCCGGAGAACCCGGAAATCGAGGCGTCGAAAGCCAGCTTGAAGAGCCGGACGCGCTCGGGACCGGTCAGGGTTTTGCCCTGCAGGTACAGCTCGATGTCCGCGCGGGCCTCGCTGTTCACGTCCGCCTCGCCCGGCAGCGCCATGAGGCCCGACGCCGAGAACTTGCGGATGATCTGCGGGAAGCGCTGGGCGATCTTCGGGTACCAGTTGCGGGCGGCGTTCAGGGTGGACCACTTGGGCAGCATAACGCCGGCGTCGTTGAGCTCGGCGTCGGCCTCGGAGGCACGGACCAGCGCCCGGCCGATTTCGACGTCGATAATCAGCTCCGCGATGTCCTCCTGGATGTGCTGGAAGCCGTCGATGCCGATCGATTCGGCCAGCTCGGATGCCAGGCCCAGGAAGAACTCGCTCTTGGCAATGGTGCGGGTGACCACCTGGTGGGTCATGAGCGCGCCGGCGCCGGTTTCGGAGTAGAAGCTGTTGCACAGTTGCGGGTTGCCGAGCATGAAGATGCGCTCGTTGGGCACGAAGACGTGGTCGAAGACCGCGACGGCGTCCATTTCCTCATAGCGGGAGGCGAGCGGCTCGTCGTGGGTGCTGCCGCCGTTGTAGAGCGAGGTACGGCAGAGGTACCGCAGGCCCGGGGCATCGTTGGGGATGGCGAAGGCGTAGGAGTAGGGGGCGTCTTCCGGGGTGCCGCGGAGCACCGTGGACGGGAAGACGAGGAGCTCGTCGGCGATCGGGGCGATGGTGGCAAGCATGCGCGCACCGTGGATGACGATCCCGTCCTCGCGTTCCTCGATGATCCGGGCCGAGAGCTGGCCGCCGAGCTGCTCCGAACCTGAGACCGAGCGGTTCACCTGCGGCGGGATGAGGGTGTGCGTGGCCAGGACGTCGTTCTCCCGGGCCCACTCGTAGTAGTTGCGGATGTTCTCGCCGAACTTCGGATCCGCCTGCGAGAACCACTTCTCGGCAGTGCTGAGCGCGGTGAGCGAGGAGTTCATGTAGTCCCCGGAGCGGCCAAGGAAGCCGTTGGAGGACTCGGCCCACGTCGAGATGGCCCGGCGCCGGCGCTGGAGGTCCTCAATGGTCCTGGGCACCAGGAAGGACGCGTTGACGAGGTCGCCGGTGCTCGGCGAGGTGTAAGTCAGCGCGTCCTGGTACTTCGGGTCGTGCTGCATGTCGAAGAGCCTGGCGTAGGAGCGGGCCACGTTGCGGAAGGCGGGGTGCTCGGCGATCTTCTCGCTGACCACCTCGCCGTCGATCACGACATGCGGGGTCATGGCGTTGAGCTTGTCCAGATACTGCCGTCCGGTGCGGATACCCATTGGTCTTTCTCCAGTCGTCGTTGAGCTGAGCGGTCTTGAGGGGGGTGCGGGGGCTAGAGCAGGTCTTCCATGCCCAGCTGGCTTTCCGGGATGGTGGTGAACGACCCGTTGGCGAACGCCAGGGCATCGCCGTTGCGGTAGTTGAAGTCCGCGACCTCGCCGATGTACAGGGTGTGGTCGCCGCCGTCGTAGGCCGCCCAGGGCCTGCACGCGAAGTAGGCGAGCACATTGGACAGCCGCGGTGCGGTCTCCCCTTCCACCCACAGCGGCTCGGGGCCGGGGCGGCCGGCGAAGTGCATGGCCAGCTGCCGCTGCTCGGCGCCGAGGATGTTCACCGTGAAGGGCCGGCCGGCAAGTTCATCGTGCGCCTTGGCGGTCCGGGCGATGCTCACCAGCACCAGCGGCGGGTCCATCGAGACGGACGTGAAGGAGTTGACGGTGATGCCGTGGCGCTTCGTCACCCCGTCGAAGGTGACGATCGCGACGCCGGTGGCGTACCGGCCGAGGCTGCCCCGGAAATGGTTGGCCCGCGGGTCGGCCGCCCGGCCGTGGACACGCCCGGCGCCCGGGGCATCCCCGGCATGGTCGCGAGGCTCGGCAATCATCGATGATCCCTTGGGTTCGGTGGCGGTCTTCCCAGGCTGCGCTTTCAGCGCGTGCTCTCACGGGCTGTAGTTGTCCTGGCGCTGTATCTTCTCTTGGGCTTTTTATACTCGGGCTTTTTATACGCTGGTGTTCTATAATCGAACAAATAGTTCCCATATAGAACGCTAGCGGACCGTGAGCCGGAACACAAGAGCCTCCGCGAACCCGGCTTACCGCGACCCCGCCCCTAGGATGGATCCCATGACCCCGAACGCCGGCAGCGCCCAGGCCTCCCCGTCCCAGACGCTCTCCCGCGGCATCAGGGCCCTGGAGATCCTTGCCGAAGCACAGCAGCCGCTCACCATCGCCGAACTCGCCGACGCCATGGGCGTCCACCGCTCCGTGGCCTACCGCATCCTGCGCACGCTCGAGGACCATTCGCTGCTGGTGCGCGACGACGGCGGCCGTGTCCAGCCGGGCCCGGGCCTTGCCGTCCTGGCGCGGGGCGTCTCGCGCAACCTGCAGTCCGCGGCCCTGCCCGAGCTAACCCAACTGGCCAACACCCTGACGATGAGCGCCTTCGTGGCCGTCTGGGACAGGGAGGAGTGCGTGACGCTGGTGACCGTTGATCCGCGGCACAGCGGCCCCGCCGTCGTGCAGCACCCGGGGTCGCGGCATCCCATCAGCGCCGGCGCACCGGGTATCGCCATCCAGTCCGCCTTCACGGAGCAGGAGTGGCAGTCCCTGGCCCCGGGCATCCCGTACCGGGCCGAAGCGGCCGAGGCCCGGCGACGCGGCTTTGCGGCGAGCCACGACGAGGTCATTACCGGCGTGTCCTCCCTTGCGGTGCCGCTGCGCGTGCCCGGAGGCCGGCCGGCCGCCCTCGCGGTGGTCTACATCCGCGCGGCACAGGATCCGGACGAGGTCGCTGGCGCCCTCACGGACGCGGCCCGGCGCATCGAGGCGCAGTTGGGCTAAACGCCCGCGCCCTGGCCCGTCGTCCTGTCCCAACTGACTCGCAGCCATGGCCGTTTTCAGCGCTCAAACCGACCATAGCTGCTAGTCAGTTGGGAGGTGTTCTTCCCGCGTTGCCGGAGGACGACGGCGGCGGCCGTCCCCAGGAGGAACAGTGCCGTCGCGGCGCACACCGGCACGAGGAACGCCGTTGAAAACCCGAAGTTTTGGGCGAGCTGTCCGGCGATGGAGGATCCGAGCACTGTGCCTGCGACGATGCCGCTGGCCAGGGCCGTCATGACCGTGCCGAGCTTTCCGGCCGGAGCCACGAGGCCCCCGATCGCGAAGACGGTGACCATGAGCGGGCCGACGGGCAGCCCCAGGACGAGCAGCACGAGGACCATGGGCAGTGCCGTCGCGGGCAGCAGCAACAGCGGGGCAAGGCCGACCATGAGTGCCGCGCAGGCGATCCAGCGGGCGTTGACCGTGAGGCGACGGGGCCAGTACGCGACGGAGAGGGCGGCTGCGGCAGAGCTGAGTCCCATGGCGGCGTAGAGCAGGCCCGCGAGCTCGGACGTGGCGAAGCTGGCGGAGAAGGAGCTCAGCGCTGTCTGGGTGGAGCCGAAGAACGTGCCCATGCACACCATCGCGAGCACGGGAAGGGCGACGGCGGCCAGGGTCCGGAGGCGCCGTGGCGTCGGGGCGTCCCGGTCCCGCACCCCTGCCGTCCCGGCGACGGAACCGGCAGCGGGCCGCCGGGGGGTGCGGATCACGGCATGGTGCGTGGGGTGGACGGCGAAGGCGGGTACGAGGACAACTGTCAGTGCCGCAGCGAGGGCCAGCGGCAGCCACGGCGCGAGCAGGCTGGCGAGGACACCGACCAGTGCGGGACCAAGCACGAACGTGAGTTCGTCCGCGGTGCTCTCATAGGACAGGGCGGTGTCCAGGTCTGCGGAGGTTGCGCCGGCCGCGCGGCCGGCACCGGACGTCCGGGATGTCAGTGCCATCCAGCGGACCCGGGCGAGCGGGCCGACCTGCGGGCAACTGGCCCCGGCCACGAAGGCCGCGGCGAGCGCGGGGGCGGCGGCGGAAAGGTCCTGCATGCCGGAAATCAGGTACGCCGCGAGGATCAGGGCGAAAATGGCCGCGGTATTGGCGATGGCGGACACCAGCAGGACTCCGCGCTGGCCGAGCCGGTCCGCGAGGACGCCCAGGACGGGAGCGCCCAGCGCGGAACCGATGCCGACGGCACCGGCTGCGGCGCCGCCCACGGCATAGGATCCGGTGACGGCGGTGACAAGGGTGAGGGCGCCGACGGTGAGCATGGCCAGCGGCAGTCGCGCGAAGAGCCCCAGCGGGATGAAAGTCCGCCCGGCCAGCAGCGGCAGGCGGGCGAAGCGGCCGCCCTTCCCGGGCGCGGGGGCGGGCAGCGCGGGGGCCTGAACGGCCGGTTCGGACATGGTGTCGGCAGAGATGGTTTGGCCGGCCGAGGGGTTCGCGTCAAGAGCAGACGCCAATGAAGACGGTGAAGGGGACATGGTTTCCGGGTTCGTTCAATGGTGCGCATCGTCCCTCCTCCCGATGCGCGCGACCCGGTAACGAGTCCATGGTAGCTGACCCGGCGCCGCGACGGCAGGTCCTGGTCAGGCCCGGGCGTCGTCGCTAATGTGCAGGGTGGAACCGTTGCGGGCCTTGACCACCTGGAGCTGGGTGCCGATGCGCTGCTTCATTTCCGCCACATGGCTCACGAGCCCCACTACCCTGCCACCGTCCCGGAGGCCTTCGAGGGCGTCCATGACCTGTTCCAGCGCCTGGTCGTCGAGGCTGCCGAACCCTTCGTCCACGAAGAGGGTTTCGATGTCCACGCCGCCGGACTCGTGCTGCACGACGTCTGCGAGCCCCAGGGCCAGGGCCAGCGAAGCCATGAAGGACTCGCCGCCTGAAAGTGTGGCGGTGTCCCGGCGCTGGCCGGTCCACTCGTCCACCACTTCCAGGCCGAGGCCGGACTTGGCGCCGCGCGCGGCCTTGGCATCGGTGTGCTGCAAGGTGTAGCGGCCGTCGCTCATGCCGATCAGTCGTTCCGAGGCGGCGACGGCCACCTGCTCCAGCCGGGCGGCGAGGACATAGCTGTTCAGGCTCATGCGGTAGGTGTTGTCGCCTCCGCCCCTGGCCGCCTCTGCCACGGCGCCAAGCAGCGCGGCACGGTCCCGCGGCGCCCGGCCGGCCGCGGCAAGTTCTGCATACTCGCCGGCGATGCGCCCGAGGGTCCGGACGGAATTTTCTGCCAGGCCCGCCGCGAGCTCGGCGTCCCGGGATTGGCGTTCCGCCGCCGCCGACGCGGCTTGGAGTTCTTCGAGGGCGGCCTCGCTGACCAGCTCCCCGGCGGCCCGCTCGGCGGCGGCCAGGGCGAGCTCCTCTCCGGCGAACAGTTCCTGGATCCTCGCGGCCTCGTCCTGTCCCGCCCGGATGGCGGCTTCGAGCCCTGTCGCCTCCGGAGCCGGCAGCAGGGCGGCCCGTGCCGCGGCTTCGGTGCTGAAACCTGTGGCGGGGAGCGCCTGGTCCAGCTGTCGGCGAGCCTCCGCGGTGCGGGCCCCGGCCTGTTCCAGGGCCGACTGGGCGGCGTCTGCGCGCTCCAGGACCGCTGTTGTTCCGGTGAGGGCTGCGATCCGCTCCTCAAGGCTGGCGTGACCGGCGCGCAACTTGTCCAGGGCATGCTCGAGAACTTTTGCCTGTTCGTCGACTTCGGCGATCGTGGACTGCGTTTGGGCGATGCCGGAGGCGGCCTCGGCCTTCGCCCGCTCTGCCGAGGCGATTGCCGTCTCAAGTTCTGCCAGCCGGGCCCGGCCGGCAGCAAGGTCCGTGGCAGCGCGGGCGGCATCGTCGGCCCGTTCACGGGCAAGTGCTGCATCGGCACGGGCTTCCTCGGGAGGCGTGCTGCCGCCCTGGGCCGCCAGCACGGCGACGTCCTGCCGGGCCTCGGCGAGTTCACGCCCGAGGGCGGCCAGCGCCGCTTCTGCATCGTCGCTGGCTTGCTGTGCGGCCTTCTCGGCCTCCGCGACGGCCAGTGCAGAGGCCGCGGCCGGAGCCGGCTCCGGGTGCTCCGGGCTGCCGCAGACCGGGCACGGCACTCCGGCGAGGAGTTGGGCGGCGAGCTCGGCGGCGGCGTTGGTGAGCCGTTGTTCGCGGAGGTCGAGCCAGTGCTGCCTCAGATCCTGGTGGTCGTTCCGGGCCGCTGCGTGACGTTCCGCGATTGCCGAGGACCCGGCCTCCGCAGTGAGGTAGCGGCCAACAATCGCCACAAGTTCGTCCGCCGCCGTGGCCTCCTTGGTGCGGAGCTGGGCTTCGGCGGCGAGCTCCTCAAGGGGGACGATTCCGGTGAGCAGCGCCTCCGATTCAGTGCGCAAGGCGTCCAGGGCCGCGGCGCCGGTCCGCTGCTGTGTTTCCAGGGCCGTCAGTTGCAGGCGCAGCCGGCTGCTGCGGTCGGTGAGCCCCGTAAGCCGGGATTCGTCGGGCAGGCGCTCGGTGAGCACGGCGCGCAGTGACCGCAGCTGTCCGAGGCCGTTCCGGAGGGCTGCGCTGTCGAAGGCTTCGGGCTCGCGGCCGGTGTCCGCCCCGGCATCGACGAGGTCCAGCCCGGCGAGCTCGGGGTCGGTGACGGCCGCGGACCTCAACTGCCGGGCGGCCTCCAGCAGGGCCGTTCCCGCCAGGTCCTCGGCGGCCCGGGCACTTTCGACGGCCCGCAGCTGGCCGCCGAGCACTTCGGCTTTCCGATGCAGGCCCAGCGTGATGGCTTGTTCCGCCAGGGCGGGTGCGGCGGCGTCGGCATCATTCCGGCGCTGTTCCGCGGCGGCAAGTTTGGCGTGGCGGCTGGCCCGCGCGGTGGCGGCGTCCAGCAGTGAGGCCTGATCCGCGGCGTGTTGCCCGGCTGCCGCGGCCGCGGTCCGGCGCCGGGTCGCGGCGGCTGCCGCCGCATCGTCCAGCCAGGCCAGGAGGGCATCGGGGGCGTCCCTGCCGGGGGCATCGGCCGGGTCGAGGTCGAGTGCCGCGGTTTCGGACTCAGCCTGGGCCAGCAGCAGGTCGAGCCTGGTGGTGAGGCTTGCCACTTCCGCTTTCGCGGTCTGCGCCTGCCGGGACAGTTCCTGCTCCACCGCCTCGAAGCGCTGGGTCCCGAAGAGGCTCTGCAGCAGCTCCAGCCGGTCGGATGCCTTGGACCGCAGGAAGGCGGCGAAGTCGCCCTGCGGCAGCATGACCACGCGGGTGAACTGCTCCCGGTTCATGCCCAGGACGTCGGCGATCTCGGCTCCGGCCTCGTCATTCCGGCCGGATTTCTCCACCCACACGCCGTCGATGCGTTCGCGCAGCAGCGTGTTGGCCTGCTGGACCGTAAAGCCGTTCTTGCCCCGGGCGCTCGGCTTGTCCCAGGCAGGCGAGCGGGAAACTTCGAAGTGCCGGCCCTTGGCCGAGAACTCGCAGGTGACGCGGGGCTCGGCGGCGGCTTCCGCGTGGTCGCTGCGCAGCCGCTTACCGTCCTGCCGGGCACCGGGAACCGCGCCGTATAAGGCGAAGCAGATGGCGTCCAGGACGCTGGTTTTCCCGGCGCCGGTGGCGCCGTTGAGCAGGAACAGCCCGTGTGCGCTGAGACGGTCGAAATCGATCCGCTCCGTGCCGGCGAACGGGCCGAAGGCGGAAATCTCAAGGCGGTGGATCCTCACAGGGACACCCCTTCCAGGCGCACGGCTTCGAGGGCCTCGGCGAGAACCTTTGCTTCGGCGTCGGACGCGGGCCTGCCGCGGACGTGGTCGAGGAATCCGCAGCAGACGGAGAGGTCGTCGTCGGCCTCGGCCAGCCGGCTGCTGTAGCTGGCCTTCGGCGCCGCGCCGGGGCCGTCGGGATCGAACCCGAGCACCAGGGTGTCGGGGAACCGTGCCCGCAGCCGGTCCATCGCCTGCGCGGGGCGCGCGGCGTCCGTCAGCGTGATCTGGCAATAGGCGCCCTCCGCCCACGCGAATTCCTCCGACGCCAGGAGGTCCTCGATCTTCCCGCGCAGCACGGCAAGGGCCCGGGGTGCGTCCCACAGCACTTCGCGAACCTCGCCGATTCCATCGGCGTCGACCTCCACGAGCCAGCCGCCCTTCTTGTGCTTCGCTTCGGAGAAGGAGTAGGCCAGTGGCGAGCCGGAGTAGCGCACCGCCGTCGAGAGTTCCTGCCGGCCGTGCAGGTGGCCCAGGGCCGTGTAGCCAAAGCCGTCGAAGAGATCCAGCGGGACGGCGCCCACGCCGCCGATGCTCAGATCCCGTTCGCTGTCAGAGCTGATGCCTCCGCTGGCAAAGGTGTGCGCCAGGACCACCGAATGGACGGTCCGGGTCTCGCTCCGGCGGCTCACGTCTGCCCGGATCCGTTCGGTGGCGGCGCGTGTGACCTCAAAATGGCTCGCGGTCTCGACGCCCAGCTGTTCAGCTACGAGCCGGGGCTCAAGCCACGGGATTCCGTAAATCGCCAGCGCCGGCCCTGATTGGTCCCCTGTATCCCCGCCGGCATCCCCATCTGCGGCGTTGTCCGCTGCGGCATCGCCGAGAGGAAAGAGCACGGGCTGGTCCAGTTCGTTCAGCCGCGTGCGCAGGTGCACTCCCCCGCGCTCAAGCAGCCGTGAGGCGAATCCCAGCCGGATGGCGGAGTCGTGGTTGCCGCTCGTCAGGACAACTTGGGCGCCGGCTCCCGTGAGACGCACCAGGGCGTCATCGAGCAGGCCGACGACGTCGACACCCGGCAGCGCGCGGTCGTAGACATCCCCGGCGATGAGGACGACATCCACTGCCTCGTCCCGGACAAAGGTGACAAGCTGGTCGATGAAGTCGCGCTGGGCATCCAGCATTCCGACGCCGTGGAAGGACCGGCCCAAGTGCCAGTCGGAGGTGTGCAGTAACCGCATATTCCTACGGTATCGGCTGGGGCCGACACTCTTGCGCCACCACCCCGCAGGGGTGACGGGGGTTACTCGCGGCCCTTGCGGTCGAAGAAGCTGCGGGCCTCGTCGTCCCCGGCGCGGGCGGCGCCGGCCGGCCGTGCGTCGGCCAGCTCTGCGTTGTCCATCTCAGCATTCGCCGGCTCCGCCTCATCCAGCTCTGCATTCCCGAGCTCCGCGTCAGCCTTGTCGGCGGGGGCCTGGCCAGCGGGGGCCTTGCCGGCGGACTTGCCGCGCGCGGGCCGCGCGGGACGGGCGCCCGGCCGGGGAGCCCCCGGGGCGGTCGACTGGGCAAAGCCGCGGAAGACGAGTCCGGCGATGGCCGCACCCACCACGGGCGCTACCCAGAAGAGCCACAGCTGCCCCAGCGCATCCGGACCGCTGAAGATGGCCGAGGCCGTGGCGCGGGCCGGGTTGAACGGAACATTGCCGATCGCCTGCCCAAACTGCAACAGCATCGCCATCGTCAGGCCGACCGCAAACGGGGCCGCCGCCTTGGCGGGGTTCCGGCCGGCCGTGGTGGCCAGGAAGACGGCCACGAGCAGGGCCGTGCCGAGGACCTCAACGAGCAAGACGCCGGCCATGGGGACCTGGATGATCGAGTGCTCGCCGAAACCGGCCGTCACCGTGGCAAACGCGGCCTGGCTGTCGTCAATCTTCGGCACCGTACGCAGGACGCCGAACAGGGCGACGGCGCCGAGCACGGCACCCACGAGCTGGGCGCCGATGTACGCGGCGGCGTCGGCCAGCCCAATCCGGCCCGCGATGACGTTGCCGAGGGTGACGGCGGGGTTGAAAT
Source organism: Arthrobacter sp. TE12232 (assembly GCF_054062615.1). Classification (NCBI taxonomy): domain Bacteria; kingdom Bacillati; phylum Actinomycetota; class Actinomycetes; order Micrococcales; family Micrococcaceae; genus Arthrobacter; species Arthrobacter sp. TE12232. Next base: position 4,036,954 of record NZ_JBSSFK010000001.1, on the reverse strand, counting down.
GGCCGCCCGAGATGTAGCCGACGGCCAGCATCGCCGCCGTCAGGGCCACGCCGGCGGCAAGTGCGGCGGGCAGCGGGTTCGACTGCGGAATGGTGAACAGCGGCACGCCCAGACCTGCGACCACGACGATCAGGGTCCCGAACGCCTCGGCGGACAGCCGGGCCAGGAGTGCCGGCCGGGGCGCATCGTCGCTGGCGGCCGGCGGCTGGACGCCGACGGTGTCGTGGGCTGGCACAGGCAGGGTCATGGTCAGGACTTCCTTTGCTGGTGGCGGCGCGCCCTGGGGCTGCAATTGCGCCGTCGCCGGCCCGCCGCCGGGTCATGGACCGGGTACGGCATCGAGCCGCCCGGAGAATAGCTTCGCCAGCAGTCTGCCAGCGGAATCTGGATGTTCGCTGGGTTGCGGCTTAGCGCCCCAGCGCTACCGCGGCCACGGCGCTGGAGGCAAGGGCCATGACGGCGGCTGCGGCCCAGCGCAGCAGCGTTGCCGAAGGCGCGGTCGTGGACCGCCGGAGTTCGTGCCCGCGGACCAGCACGCACACGCCCAGAATCAGGGTGGCGGCCATGGCGACGAATGCGCAGACGCCCAGGTAATCAACACGCCCCGAAGGACCGCCCCGGGACGCCGCGAGCGCCCAGCTGCGCCAGATCAGCAGGTCCGCCACTATCAGGGCCAGCAGGGTCCGGCGCCAGGCCAGAGACGTCCGCTCGGGCTGCAGCCCGGGATCCCGGGCCTCTTCGGGGTTCACCGCGCCAGCAGGATCAGGGCGGCAAACACCAGGGCCGCGGCCGCGACGCCGATGGTCATCACCAGCATCAGCCCGGAGAACGGCAGCTCACGGTTGTTCCGCATGGCCGCCTCCATGAGTCCCCACCGCTGGTAGGACAGGGCGGCCAGGCCGGCGCCCAGGAACGCGAGGATGACGCACAGAATAATCCGAATCGGTGCGGGAGCAATTTCCGGGGCCAGTTGGTCAATCGCCAGGGCCCCGGCAATCAGGGCCAGGGACGTGCGAATCCAGGCCAGGAACGTCCGTTCGTTGGCCAGGGAGAATCTGTAATCGGGCGTAGTTCCGGTTTTCCGCCACGTCGGTTCGCGCATTCGTGTCCTCTGATCGTCCTGTTTGGCCTGATTGTCTTTCCTGGCCTGGCGACGGCACCACCGGCGGTTGCTTCGCCCGACCGCTGGACGGGTCCTAACAGCACCCTACCGGCGTTCATTGGGTAGTGCGCGCGGCGGCGGGTAAATTTGAAGACATGAGCACCGAGCCCGGGACCACGCCCGCACCAGCCCCACCCGGCCCGTCACACTCCCCTGCCCACGGTTCGCGCATCCACGGCTGCCTGCTGGGCGGCGCGCTCGGCGATTCGCTGGGCTACGCCGTCGAGTTCGACAGCATTTCCGCGATCCGCGCCCGGTTCGGCCCCGCGGGCCTGCAGGACTTTTCCGCTCTCGACGCCGCCAGCCCGTTTTCGGACGACACGCAAATGACGCTGTACACGGCGGACGGCCTCCTCGAGGCGCTCGAATGGGCGAACGACGGCGTGTCGGCCGACATCAACGCGTGCCTGTGGCTCGCGTACCTGCGCTGGCTGGGCACCCAGGGGGTCGCCGTGCCGGCGTCGGCCCCGGTCCAGCCGCCGCGCTGGATCGACGGCCAGGACGTTCTGAAGAACCGCCGGGCACCCGGCAACGCGTGCCTGAGCGGACTCGCCACGGGCGAGATGGGGACCGTGCAGCGGCCGGTCAACCCCGAGTCGAAGGGCTGCGGCACCGTGATGCGTTCGGCGCCGTTCGGCCTGATCCCCCACCTCGAGCCCGAGACGGTCTACAAGCTCAGCTCTGACGCCGCGTCGCTGACCCACGGACACCCCGCGGCACGACAGAGCGCCGGGGTGTTCAGCCTGGTCATCCATGCCCTGGCTACCGGACGCGGACTGCGCGAAGCCGCGGAATCGGCCCTCGAGCAGCTGTGCGGCGGCATCCTGCGGAAGGGCGAGGACCCGGACGCCGATGTGGTGTCCCGGCTGGAGGCGGCCCTACGGCTGGTCGGGGACAAGCCGGGGCCCGGGTACAGGCTCAGCCCCGAGGACCTGGTCCGCGAACTCGGCGAGGGCTGGGTGGCAGAGGAAGCCCTCGCCGTCGCGCTCTACGCCGTGCTGGCCACTGCCCCGGGAACCGGGACAGAAACAGCGACGGCGGCCGGTGCCGCCGAGGAGCGCGCCGAGGCCCACTTCCGCGCGGCCATCGCCGTCGCGGTGAACCACAGCGGGGACAGCGACTCGACGGCGTCGATCGCGGGGAACATCCTGGGGGCTTACTACGGCGAGCAGTGCCTGCCGGCCGGCTGGCTGGCGGCCCTGGAGGCACCGGAAGTCATCCGGGGCATGGCGTCACGGCTGGCGGCCGTCACCGGCACGTAGCGTCGCCGAGAACCCGTGCGCTTGGCGTCAGGTCTTCGGTATTCGTGCAGCGCGGGACCGTCCGTCTGCCGTCACCTGGGCCGGCTTTTCCGCGGGACATGCCCAGTATTGCCTCGCTGCAACGGGCATGTCCATTCCGGGTTGCCGCGTCCCTCCGGACATGCCCGGTCGTGCATCACTGCGAACGGCATGTCCATCCGCCACTGCTGTGTGCCCAGGACATGCCCAGTCGCGTCCCACCGCGAGCGACATGTCCATCCCTGGCCGCAGCAGCTCGTGACATGCGCATTTGCGGTGGCGAGGACTGGACATATTGCCACTATGTCCAATCGTCAGAGCCTGCCGAGAACATGTCCGAGGCAGACTCGTCGGATCATTGGCGCGCCGGATCTCAGGCGGCGGGCCTTAGGCGCGCCGGAGCGAAATGTTGTTGCAGGCCTCGCAGACGTCCTCGGGGATGACCCCGCGGCGCTGCAGGAATCCGAAGATGGTGCAGCCGAGGCAGAACCCGGCGAATGCTTCGAGGGACGCCGCGGCGATCAGCACAGCCAGCAGGACCCATGCGGCCGGCGCGAGGCCGGCGGCCAGCAGCAACGCGGCGGCCGTCGACACGGCGGCGCCGATGCCCTGCGCGAACCGCTTGGGCGGGCCGGCAACAAGCCGCGTGCGGCCGAGCCAGGGCGTGATGACCTTGACCGAGAGCTGCGCCAGCGGCGAGATCCGCGGACCGAACAGCACGCGCAGCCAGAACCCCGCCGCGATGATGGCGAGCCCCCAGCCGAAACCGGTCAGCAGGGTCGCTGCGGACAGCACCACGACCAGTGCCGCGGTGATGCGGGCGGAGTACTCGTTCACCGGGTTCGGGAACGCGAACACCTTGCCCCAGTCAATTCCGCGCTTCGACGCCACTGATTTCGACCGAGCGGCGGGAGTCTGTGCATCGATCAGTTTGCTCATCCGCCAAGGCTACGAGCGTGCGCGCCACAGGGGGAATGATTGTTGCGCCATGTGACTGCCGGCAGGTTCATGCCGGCCCAGGCCGGCGGGGTTATCCGGGCCCCGGGCTGTCCGGTTCAGGCGGTGGCGGCGGCCACGTGTCCGCCGACCATCTGGAGGAATTCCCCCTCGGACAGGACTTCGATCCGCTGCCCGCGTTCGTGCAGTTCCAGGACGCGACGGGCCTTGCCGGTGATCCGGCCGGAGCGCAGGTCCGCGGCCACGAAGCCGTCGCCCACCACCAGGACGGTGGTGCGGGCCGTGACCCGGCTTTCGGGCCGGGCGCCGAGCTCGGCGGAGCGGATTTTGGCTTCGGGCCGGGGAATCGCCAGTTCGCCGGTGAACACGACGGTCTGGCCGAACAACGGGTGGTCGGGGCTGGCCCCGGCATTGGGTTCCGGGTTGGGACCTTCCTCCGGCCAGCCGGCAACGAACCGGCGGCCCGACGGCGCCCCAACATTTCTCCCGGCGTTTCCCCCGGCGAGCGCTTCCAGTGCGGCCAGCGTGGCCTTGGACAAAGGGTCGAGCCGGGGGTCGAAGGCCGGCTGGTGCGAGACTGCCATGCCCAGGGACAGATAGAGTTCGGCAATGCTCGCCGCCCCGTTGCGGGCGGCGATGTCGATCAGGATCCCCGCACACGCGCGGGCGTCCTCGGCCGCATCATGGTGGTTGACCAGCGGCACGCCTGCTTCCTCGGCCGCGTACGGCAGCGAATTGGACACCAGCGAGTAACAGCGCCGGGACAGCACCACCGTGCAGACGTAGTCGTAGGCGGGACCGGGCAGTCCGGACACCTCCAGGCCCGAGCGGATCACGCCGAGGTCGAACGCCGCGTTGTGGGCCGCCAGCACATCGCCGCCGATGAACGCCCCGATCTCGGGGAACAGCTCCCCGAAGCGCGGCAGGCCGGCCACCTGGTCCGGGCGGATGCCGTGGATCCGGACGTTGTGGTGGTCGAAGGTGTCGTGGTTTTCCGGCGGCCGCATAAGCCAGGAGGCTTCCTCAACAACGACGCCGTCGCGGACCTTGCTCAGGCCAACGGCGCACGGTGAACCGCGGAAGCCGTTCGCGGTCTCAAAGTCGATCGCCGTAAAGTCCAAACCCACGGCTCAACTTTACCGCCCGACGGCGGGACCTCCCGCACCGGCGCGGCGGGCCCCCGCAGTGCTGCAGGGGCCGGCCGGCGGCCGTCAAGTACCCTTAACGGGTGAACCTTATAGCTATGAGCGACTTTGCCGTGTCCGCCCTTGGCGGCGCCGGCCCGGTGCAGCCACATCTGGCCTCCTTCCTCCCCGACTGGCTCAACCCGCAGGTCTTCCTGGCGAATCCGGCCTTTGCACCGTGGGTGGTCCTGCTGGTCTGCGGCATCATCTTTGCCGAAACCGGGTTGCTGATCGGCTTCTTCCTGCCCGGCGACTCCATGCTGTTCACGGCCGGGCTGCTCGTGGCCACCGGCACCATCCAGGTCAACATCTGGGTCCTGACGGCGCTCATCATCGTCGCCGCGATCATCGGCAACCAGGTGGGCTACCTGATCGGGGCCACCGCGGGACCCTCCCTGTTCAACAAGCCCAATTCCAAGCTGTTCAAGCGTGAAAACGTGGAAAACGCGCACGCCTTCTTCGAAAAGCACGGCGGCAAGGCCCTGATCCTGGCTCGTTTCGTCCCGATCATCCGCACCTTCGTCCCGGTGATCGTAGGCGTCGCGCAGATGAGCAAGCGCAAATTCTTCACCTACAACGTGATCGGCGCGGTGCTGTGGGGCGGCGGCGTCACCCTCCTCGGCTACCTGCTCGGAGACAAGGTGCCGTGGGTCAAGGACAACCTCGACATCATCTTCATCGCCATCGTCCTGGTCTCCGTGATCCCGATCGCCATCGAAGTCATCCGCGGCGCCATCGCCAGGCGGCAGGCCGAGAAGTACGGCACGGACGTCGTGGAGGAGTTCATCGAGGAGCACGAGCCCGAAGAAGAGCGCAGGACCCCCTGACACACCGCACGTAAGAGGCGCCCCACAGTGTGGGGCGCCTCTCTTGCTTTAAGAACTCATAACGCCCTCAGCGGGCATCACACGGCGCCTGCCGCGGCGGCCTACGTCCCGGCCAGGGCCTCGACGATGGCCGGCAGGAGTGCACGGAACGCATGGCCCCGGTGGCTGATGGCGTTCTTCTCCTCGGAACTGAGCTCGGCGCAGCTGCGGTCCAATCCGCTCGGCTGCAGGATGGGGTCGTAGCCGAAGCCGCCTTCCCCGCGCGGCTCGCGCAGGAGCATCCCTTCCAGCTGTCCGTACTCCACGACTTCCCGGCAGTCCTCGGCCGCGGACCCGGGCACCGCCAGGGCCGCGGCACAGACGAACGCGGCCCCGCGGTACTCATCCGGCACGTCGGCCAGCTGGGCCAGGAGCAACTGCAGGTTCGCGGCGTCATCTCCGTGCCGGCCGGACCAGCGCGCCGAGAAGATCCCGGGCGCACCGCCCAGCACGTCAACGGACAGTCCGGAGTCGTCGGCGATTGCCACGAGCCCGGTGGCCGCCGCCACGGCCCGCGCCTTCAGGAGCGAGTTTTCGGCGAAGGTCACCCCGGTCTCGGCGACGTCGGGGGCTCCGACGGCGCCGGCATCCACGACCTGCGTGTCAACGTCGAGTCCGGGCACCTGGCCGCGCAGCAGCTCGCGGAGTTCCCGCAGCTTGCCTTTGTTATGGGTGGCGAGGACCAGCCGGGGCGCCGTGCTGCCGGCATCCCGCAGGTCCGTGGAGGGCGCCTCCGTCACGGGGCTTCCGCCAGGGTGTCGCGCTGGATGGCGGCGAGCTGCTCCGTGCCCAGCAACGCCAGGTCCAGGAGCTTGTTCAGCTCGTCGCGGTCGAAGGGCGCGCCCTCGGCGGTGCCCTGGACTTCCACGAATTTTCCGGAGCCGGTCACCACGACGTTCATGTCCGTCTCGGCGCGCACGTCTTCGACGTAGGGCAGATCGAGCATCGGCACGCCGTCGATGATGCCGACGGACACCGCGGCGATGGTGTCGATCAGGGGCTCGGCGTTCTTGGCGATCATCTTCTTCTCGCGCGCAAAGCGGATGGCGTCCGCGAGGGCCACGTAGGCGCCGGTGATGGCCGCGGTGCGGGTACCGCCGTCGGCCTGCAAGACGTCGCAGTCCAGCACGATCGTGATCTCGCCGAGGGCCTTGGTGTCGATGATGGAGCGCAGCGAGCGGCCGATCAGCCGGGAGATCTCGTGCGTGCGGCCGCCGATTTTCCCCTTGACCGATTCGCGGTCGGAACGGGTGTTCGTGGCCCGGGGAAGCATGGCGTATTCGGCGGTGACCCAGCCGCGGCCCTCGCCCTTGAGCCAGCGCGGGACGCCCTCCGTCAGGGAAGCCGTGCACAGCACGCGCGTGTTGCCGAACTCGATCAGGGCCGATCCTTCGGCCTGCTTGGACCAGCCGCGCGTGATGCTGATCGGGCGCAGCTGATCGGCGGTGCGGCCGTCGGCGCGGATGACGGGGACAGAAGGAGCTTGGGAAGTCATGTCTTTAGCTTATCGACTTGCCCGGCCCCGGCCGTGCCGGCGTCGAAACAGTGCCGGCGTCTACACGGTGTAGTGCACGCCCGCGACGGCCACGGCCACGTCCTTGCCGAAGACCTCCTTGGCCTCGGCCATGACGGTGGTCGGAGACGTCCAGACGGGGATGTGCGTCAACAGCAGCCGCCGGGCACCGGCGGCTACTGCGGCCTCCCCCGCGCGCTTGCCGGTCAGGTGCACGTCCTTGATGGCGTCGTCGCGGCCTTCCTCGAAGGCCGCCTCGCACAGGAAGAGGTCGGCGTCACGGGCCGCGTCCTCGAGCCCGCTGCAGGAGTCGGTGTCCCCGGAGTAGCTCAGGACGCGGGTGACCGGATTGCCATCTTTGCCGGGTTCGGTGACCTCGACCCGGAGCGCGTAGGCCTCTTCCACCGGGTGGTTGACGGCGTAGGGGGTGACGGTGAACGGGCCCATGGTCACCGGCTTGCGCTCGGACCAGTTGCTGAAGTCGAATTCCTCGTGCATCCCGGGATCCAGGTCCAGGCCGTAGGCGGTGGCCATGCGGTCGGCGGTGGCGGCCGGTCCCCACACCGGAATCCGGCCCTTGCCCCAGCCGCCCGGCTTCCAGCGCACGGCAACATGGAGGCCGCACAGGTCCATGCAGTGGTCCGGGTGCAGGTGGGTCAGGAAGATCGCGTCAATGTCCTCCAGGTCCGTGTAGCGCTGGATCGCGCCCAGCGCGCCGCTACCGATGTCCAGGACGATCTTCCAGTTCCGCTCGCCGTCGCTGGCGGTCAGCAGATAGCACGACGCCGGCGAGCCCGGTCCCGGGAAGGATCCGGTGCAGCCCACGATGGTCAGCTTCACAGCAGTGTTCCCCCGCCCGCGGATCCGCCCACGAAGTTGGAGATCCGCGGCCGGCCCGTGCCGGCCTGGGCGGCGGCAATCATCTCCGGGGTGATCCGGGCGAGGCTGCCGGTGGGGTACTGCGCCGCGACGTGGTCCACGTGGCGGACGCTGAGGACCTCGGGGCCGAGAAAGCGCCGGGCGAGGTGTTCGAACTGGGCGGCATCCCCGGTGGCAATGAAATTGTGCTCGGGGGCCGCGGCGTCCATACGCTCGAGCCCGCTGGAGGCGAGGGCACGATAGACATCCTTGGCCGTTTCCTCGGCGCTGGAGACCAGCGTGACGTCCTCGCCCAGGACGAACGAGATCACGCCCGTGAGCAGCGGGTAGTGCGTGCAACCGAGCACCACGGTGTCCACGCCGGCGGCTATGAGCGGTGCCAGGTAGTCGCGGGCGACGGCGAGCAGTTCCGGCCCCGTGGTGATCCCGGCCTCCACGTAGGGCACGAACGCCGGGCAGGCCACTGACGTGATCTCCAGGTCCGGCGCGGCCGCGAAGGTGTCCTCGTAGGCGCGCGACCCCACGGTGGCCGAGGTCCCGATCACGCCCACCCGGCCCGTACGGGTCGCCGCGACGGCGCGACGCACCGCCGGCTGGATCACTTCGATCACCGGAATTCCGTACCGGGCGGTGTAGCGCTCCCGGGCATCGCGCAGCACGGCGGCCGAGGCGGAGTTGCAGGCAATGGTCAGCAGCTTCACGCCGGAGTCCACGAGCTCGTCCATGACGCCGAGGGCGTTGGCGCGGACTTCGGCGATGGGAAGGGGACCGTAGGGGCCGTTGGCGGTGTCGCCGACGTACAGGATGGATTCGTTGGGCAGCTGGTCGATGATCGACCGGGCCACCGTGAGCCCGCCGACGCCGGAATCGAAGACCCCGATGGGACGCGATCCCAGCTCCGATGCCGGTTCGGGGCCCGAGGGGCCTGTGGCGGTATTGCTCGTTGGGGTGTCCGCGGCAACAGCTGCGGCCGGGTCCATACTCGATGCTGAAGTCATGATTATTCGAGGATAGGACAACGCCTGCGGGGCGGCCATCACATTGTGGCGTGCAACTCGTGTCTCATGTGTCACACGTCCGCGCTCAGCGCCGGGCATCGAGCGAGTGCACCATCGCCTGGACCAGAGACTCCTGCAGCCACGTGGTGAAGTTGTAAACAAGCGCCAGGTAGCTTTCCACGTCCTCGGCCTGGGACCAGTCCTGCATGAGGTGGACGTTGTCCGCGTCGGCGTCGTCGCGGATGTCGAGTCGTTCGGCCAGGACCAGCCGGACATCGTTGAGGGCCGTGGCCCAGTGCCGGGCGTCGGCCGGGGTCAGGACAAGGTCCTCCCTGTCCAGGCTCAGGGCGGCCGCCTTCAACGCGCCGATCTTGCTTTCGCGCAGCGAGCGCTCGGTGTACCGGCGGAACTCGAGGGAGGCGTCGTCGTCGTTCTTCATCACGTTCGGCAGCAGCCGGCGCAGGGCCCGGTCCGAGGGCTCGCGGGCGTCGGCGTCCAGTCCCACCAGGGCGGCCAGCGGGTCCTCGTTGGCCCGCTCGGCCGGCTCGAGCATGGAGATGACGTCGGCAAAAAGGCTCCGCAGCAGTTCCCGTTCGGCCGGCTCCAGGTAGCCCTTGATGCCCTTGAGCCCGTACTTGAATGCCTTAGCCACGTTTTCCCTTGCCTTTGCCTGAACCGCTCCCGCTGCCGCCGGTGGCTTTTTCCACTGTCGCCCAGAGGCCGTAGCCATGCATGGCGACCGCGTGCTGCTCCACCTGTTCCTTGCTGCCGTGCGCCACGATCGAGCGGCCCTTCTTGTGGACCTCCATCATGAGCTTGTTGGCCTTGGCCTCCGAGTATCCGAAATAGCTGCGGAACACGTAACTCACGTAGCTCATCAGATTCACGGGATCATTCCAGATCACGAGGTTCCAGGGGATATCCGGGGCGGTCAGGACGTCGGTGGACGTCACCGTTCCCGTCTGGGTGCTCTCCCGTGTGTCGGGGCCAAGCGCAACGCTGAGGGTCATCTGTCCATTCTATGGGGATGCACACTAGAGTGAATTTGTGAGTTCATCAGCTGGCTGGGACCGTCCCCGCACGTCCCTCTACACCGATCATTACGAGCTGACCATGCTGCAGGGTGCTCTGCAGTCCGGTGCGGCCCACCGGAAATCCGTCTTCGAGGCCTTCGCCCGGAGGCTGCCGGACGGCCGCCGCTACGGGATCGTCGCCGGCACCGGACGCCTGCTGGAGGGGATCGCAAACTTCCGCTTCGGCGAGGCGGAACTGGACTACCTGCGCCGGACGAAGGTGGTCAACGACCAGACGTTGGAGTACCTGGCCGGTTACAGCTTCTCCGGCGACATCTGGGGGTACCCGGAGGGTGAGGCGTACTTCCCGAACTCCCCCGTCCTGATCGTGGAATCCACGTTCGCCGAGGCCTGCATCCTGGAGACCTACCTGCTCTCCGTGCTCAACCACGACTGCGCGATCGCCTCGGCCGCGTCCCGGATGATCACGGCGGCGGGAAACCGTCCGTGCATCGAAATGGGGTCGCGCCGGACACATGAGGAGGCGGCCGCCGCCGCTGCCCGTGCCGCGGTCATTGCCGGGTTCGACAGCACCTCCAACCTGGAGGCCGGATTGCGCTACGGGCTGAAGACCGTGGGCACGGCCGCCCATTCCTTCACGCTCCTGCATGACACGGAACGTGAGGCCTTCGAGGCCCAGATTGCCGCTTTCGGCCCGGAAACCTCGCTCCTGGTGGACACGTACGACGTCGAAACGGCGGTCCGCACGGCCGTCGACCTCGCCGGGGACAAACTCGGCGCGGTCCGGCTGGACTCCGGGGACCTCGTGGCCCAGGCCCAGTGGGTCCGCCAGCTCCTCGACGAGCTCGGCAATGACCACACCAAGATCGTGGTGACCTCCGACCTCGACGAATTCGCCATCGCGGCGCTGCAGTCCGCACCCGTGGACTCCTACGGCGTGGGGACGTCGCTGGTGACCGGGTCCGGGGCCCCGACGGCGAGCATGGTCTACAAGCTCGTCAGCCGCACCGACGACGCCGGGGACTTCATTTCCGTCGCGAAGGCCGCCAAGAACAAAGCCAGCAAGGGCGGCCGCAAATACGCGCTGCGCAGGCTCAACGAGCGCGGAACCGCCACCCAGGAAATCGTCGGCGTCGGCCACCACCCGGAGGATGACGGCAATGACCGTCCGCTCCTGCAGCAGTTCGTCAAGAACGGCGAGCTCCTGCCCGGGTGGACCGGCCCCGAGGGGGTCCAGCGCGCCCGGCGGCGCCACGCGGAGACCATGAGGGAGCTCCCCGCCGTCGTCAACCGGCTGCAACGCGGCGAGGCGGCAATCCCGACCATCTACGAGGAGGACTGAATGTCCCGCGCCCTGATCATTGTCGACGTCCAAAACGATTTCTGCGAAGGGGGTTCCCTCGCCGTCGCCGGCGGGGCCGCCCTCGCCGGCGAGATCAGCGAGTACGTCGACGCCCACCACAGCCAGTTCGACCACATCGTGGCCACCCAGGACTGGCACATCGATCCGGGGGCGCATTTCTCGGAGGAACCCGACTTTGTCGACAGCTGGCCGCGGCACTGCGTGGCGGGCACCCGGGGGGCCGAACTGCACCCCGATTTGGACCCCGAGTACATCCAGGCATACTTCCGCAAGGGCCAGTTCGCCGCGGCGTACTCCGGTTTTGAAGGACTCCTGGCCCCCGAGGACGACGTCCCCACCGGGGACCGGAAGCCCGGCGCCATGCCCGTCTCCGAAACCGGCCCCGGCGCCGAAGACGCCGAAGACTCGGTGAGTGCCTTCGCCGCCAGCGATGATGCCATCGGACTGGACGACTGGCTGCAAAGCCACGACGTCGAGGATATCGTGGTGGTGGGCATCGCCACGGACTACTGCGTGAAAGCGACCGCCCTGGATGCCGTCCAGGCGGGCTACTCCGTCACGGTGCTGCGCGGCTTGACGGCCGGAATCGCCGAAGACCTCGACGACGCCGTGGCCGAGATGGAGTTCGGCGGCGTTGATGTCCTCTGAGCCCGCCGCCGCAGTAGACTCGAAATCCTTGCCAAGTCGCCAGTCTTGCTATTTTGACCGTCCCGTAGAACTCCGGAGTACACCATGAAGAAGACCCTGACCGTCCTGATTGCCGCCGGAGCGCTGCTCGCCGCCGCCGGCTGCTCGGCTTCCCCGCAGCTGACCAACGAGGAAACCTGCGCCCGGGTCAAGACCGTGGTCTCCGCCCCGTCGGCGACGTCTGACAAAGCCGGCATGAACAGGGTCGCCAACCAGCTGCGGCCCATCAAGGCTGCCGCATCGGATGACCTGCGGGCCCCGCTGCAGACCATCATCGAATACTTCGACGAGTCCGCCAAGCCCAACCCGGACGCCGCCAGGCTCGAAACCATGAAAGCCGATTACACCGCGGCCGGCCAGACCTACGGCAAGATCTGCGGCAATGGCCAGTAACCGGAGCGCAAGAGACTGATTCACACGGCGAAGGGACCAGGCCATCGGCCTGGTCCCTTCGCTTTTGCTGCCCTGCTGAGCGGCGCGGGCGGCTATTTCCGCCCGATGAACCAGTCCTGAAGCTTCCGCAGTCGGGTCTGCAACTGTTCCTCGTTGGCCTGGGCGACGGCGGGGCCGCCGCAGACGGTCCGGAGTTTGGTGTGGATGACGCCGTGCGGGGTCCCGGTCCGGGCAGACCACGCCGCCACGTTCTTGGCCAGCTCGGTGCGCAGGTCCATGAGCATCCGGTGGTCTGGCACGGCCGGCACTGCCGCCTCGGGCGCGGCACCGGCCTGCGGGGCGCGCCTGTTCTTGCGGTTCAGCTGCTCGTGCTGGCGCTGGCGCAACAGCGTGCCGACCTGTTCGGCGTCGAGCAGTCCGGGGATTCCGAGGAAATCGAGCTCGTCCTCCGAGCCCACCTCGCCGCCGGTGCCGAACTCGCCACCGTCGAAGAGCACGCGGTCAAAGGACGCCTGCGAGTCGAGGGCCTCGAACTTGCCCTTCATCAGCGTGTCGGAGGCCTTCTCCTCACGGTTGGCCTCGTCCATGAGCGAGTCCTCGGGATTGAACAGACCGTCGCCATCGTCCTTCTCCGGGCGGTCCAGGGCGTGGTCACGCTCGGCCTCCATGGAGTTGGCCAGCGCCATCAGCTGCGGCACCGAGGGCAGGAACACCGACGCCGTTTCTCCGCGCTTGCGGGCACGCACGAAGCGGCCCACGGCCTGGGCGAAGAACAGCGGGGTGGACGTCGAGGTCGCATAGACGCCGACGGACAACCGCGGCACGTCGACGCCTTCGGACACCATCCGCACGGCCACCATCCAGCGTTTGTCGCCGGCGGAGAATTCCTCGATCTTGTTGGAGGCCTTGGCGTCGTCGGAGAGGATGACCGTGGGCGATTCGCCGGTGATCTTCTTCAGCTGGCCGGCATAGGCCCGGGCGTCCTCGTGGTCGGTGGCGATGACCAGGCCGCCGGCATCAGGGACGCTCCGCCGCACTTCGCTCAGGCGCTTGTCCGCTCCGGCCAGGACGGCGGGGATCCATTCGCCGGCGGGGTTCAGCGCGGTGCGCCAGGCCTGCGAGGTGATGTCCTTGGTGACGGCCGACTCGCCCAGGGAGGCGGCCATTTCATCGCCCGCGCTCGTGCGCCAGCGCATCTGGCCGGAGTAGGCCATGAACATGACGGGGCGGACAACGTGGTCCCGGAGCGCCTTGCCGTAGCCGTAGGTGTAGTCGGCCTTGGAGCGGCGGATCCCGTCCCGGTCCTCGGCGTACTCCACGAACGGGATGGGCGAGGTGTCGGAGCGGAACGGGGTACCGGTCAGGGACAGCCGGCGGGCCGCGGGGTCGAACGCCTCGCGGAGGCCGTCTCCCCAGGACAGCGCCTCGCCGCCGTGGTGGATTTCGTCCAGGATCACCAGCGTGCGAGCGGCCTCGGTCTTGGCCCGGTGCAGCATGGGCTTGCTGGCCACCTGAGCGTACGTGACGGCGACGCCGATGAACCCGCGGCCGTGCTGGCCGTCGGCGTTCTTGAAGTTCGGGTCGATCGCGATGCCCACTTTGGCGGCGGCGTCGGCCCACTGGCGCTTCAGGTGGTCGGTGGGCGCCACGATTGTCACGCGGTTCACGACGCCGGACTCGATGAGCATGGACGCCACCCGCAGGGCGAACGTGGTCTTGCCGGCGCCGGGGGTGGCGACGGCAAGGAAATCCTTGGGATGGGTGCTGAAGTAGCTGTCCAGCGCCTCCTGCTGCCAGGCGCGCAGCTTCGGGGCGGTGCCCCAGGCGGCCCGCTCGGGATAGGCGGGGGGAAGCGTGGGTCCGCCGAAGAGTGTCTCTGTCACTGGGGCGCCCCCCATCCGCGCATGGCTGCAGCCGACGGAGAAACCCAATTAAGCACAAAAACACCAATCTTTTTCGGATGGACCGTGGGCAGTACAAATGCGCGGCGGCGCAGCGGCGCGCTGCCGTAGAGGAACATGGCACGGGCACTACAGGGCGCTTCCGGGGACTACAGAAGCGCCGCACCGTGACGCCTAACGGATCCTGTGCGATCCGCTAGCCCTCACGTGCCGCTATTTATCGCCGGAGCCCTTGCCGCCGTCGTTCCCGGGGCGGAGGCCCTCGTAAACTTCCTTGCATTCGGGGCACACCGGGAACTTCTGGGGGTCGCGGCCGGGCGTCCAGACCTTGCCGCAGAGCGCGATCACGGGCTCGCCGGTCAGCGCGGATTCCATGATCTTTTCCTTGCGCACGTAGTGCGAGAAGCGCTCCCGGTCACCGGGCTCCACTTCCTGGCGCAGTTCCTCGCGCTCGATCGTGGCCGTTGACGTCCCGGCTCCGGAGAGCTCGCGCATCGGGTCGTTTTCGAGAGGATCGGTCATGCTAGTCATGACACCCATCTTAGCCGTTGGAAGCGCGCGGCCGGACCCGCGCGCCGCCCGCGGCGGGGCTGCGCGATGCCGGCGGCCGGGCTTAGAGGCCCTGCCAGGCAGGTTTATGGTCATAGCTGTGGCGGTAGTAATCGGCCAGCCGCAGGGAGGACGCCGCCGCCTCGTCCACGAGGACTGTGGCGTGCGGGTGCAGCTGCAGCACCGACGCTGCACAGATGGCGGAGACCGGGCCCTCCGCGAGATCCCGGACGGCCTGGGCCTTCTGCGCGCCGGTGGCGACGAGGATCACGTGGCGGGCGTCCAGGATGGTGCCCAGACCCTGCGTCAGGACGTGGTGGGGGACCTCGGCGAGGCTGCCGAAAAACCGTGAGTTGTCCCGGCGTGTCTGCTCGATCAGGGTCTTGATCCGGGTCCGGGACGCGAGGGACGAGCCTGGCTCGTTGAACCCGATATGGCCGTCGGTTCCGACGCCGAGGAGCTGCAGGTCCACTCCCCCGGCATCGCGGATGGCGTCTTCATACCTCTGGCAGGCCGCGGGGATGTCCGCCGCGGCGCCGTCGGGCACGTGCACATTGGCGGGGCTGATGTTGACCCGGGCGGTGAATTCGCGGGCGATCACCTGGCGGTAGGACTCCGGATGGTCCGCCGGGAGTCCCACGTACTCGTCCAGGGCGAAGGCCCGGACCTGGCTGAAGTCCAGCCCGTCGCGCTCGTGCCGCAACGCCAGCTCGCTGTAGATGGGCAACGGGGTGGAGCCCGTCGCCAGGCCCAGGACGGCCCCGGGTTTGCGGCGAAGCAAGGCTTCCACCGCATCGGCCGCCAGCGATGCGATCTGCTTGCTGCCCGGAAGGATGACAACTTCCATAATCCCTGCCTTCACCTGGCTTATCTGGCGTTCGGGTCTCCGCACTCCCAGCATGCACCCGTCAGCGGTTGACGGCCAGTTGTGCCAGCAGCTCCGGTGCCCGGCGGTCGAGCCAGATTCCGCCAACCCTGACCCCGGTGGCGAACAGCGCGAGCCCCAGCACCGGCCCCAGGACCAGGGCGATCCAGCCGGGCACGGTGCTGCCTGTGATGAACTGTGCGGCCACGAGCGCCACTTCGGGCGCCACGAGGACCATGAGAACCGCCATGCCGCCGAGCTGCACGGCAAGGGTCTGGGCCACGTTGCCCGGCGGTTTCTTGAACGGGCTGTCTCCCGGCAGCGGGACGCTCACCGTGTAGCGCGCCGAGACCACGGAGGACAGGCCCAGCCCGCTGAACAGCACGCCAAGCGACAGCCCCAGGACCGCGGGCAGCTTGGCCCAGTCACCCGTGACGAAGAACGGCCCCACGCTGAACAGGAGCACGACGGGCAGCGCAAAGCTCAGGCACGCCAAAGCCCGGCCGAGCCTGTCGTCGGCGCCGCGCACTCCGGTGGCCACGTGCAGGGCGAACGCGGTGCTGTCGTAGGACACGTCCGTCGAGATGGACCAGGCCAGGAGGAAAGCCGTCAGCGGACCGACAAACTGGAACGGGCCGTAGAACCCGCTCTGGCTGCCCTGGAACAGGAACAGCACGGGCAGGAGCGGCACGACGACGAGGGCGCCGGCGTAGCGGGGATCGCGCAGCCAGTAGTACAGGGACCTCGCGGCGACGGCCGCGGCCGGGGTCGCCGGGAGCACCCCGAACAGGCCCGGACCGCCGGAACGGCGCTTGGAGGTTCCCGCGTAAGGCGGGGTCACCAGGGCACGCTGCAGCAGGACCTTCCAAGCCAGGGCGAGCCCCGCCAGCGTGGCCACCGCGATGAGGAATTTCACGGCAGCTGCCCCGTAGCGGCCGGCGGCGAGCTCGCCGCCGAGCGAAAAGGCCGCGCCGGCGGGTGTCCAGGACAGTGTCCGGGCCAAGCTGGCCAGGAAGTCGCCTGAACCGGCGATTCCCTTCGCGATGCCCGCCACGATGGGGCCCATGAGGACCAGCGGGATGAGGAAGGCGACGGCACTGATGTCCTTGAAGCGCCGGGAGCTCGCCAGCCCTGCCGTCGCGGTGGTCACGACCTTCGACAGCACGACGCAGCTCAGCACGCCCAGCACCGCGCCCACTAGCGCGCCGGCCGCGGCGGGCACGCTGCGGGACCAGGTGCCCACAGTGGCGAGCGCGACGATGGAGGTGGCAAGGCCCGGTATGCCAATCAGGCCGCCCAGCGCCAGCCCCGCCAGCAGTTGCGGCATGGGCACGGCGAAGGTGGTGAAGCGGGCCGGATCCAGGGTCATGTCGGCGGCAGAGACCGCGACCGGGATGATGGCCCAGCCCAGGAGTGCTGCCGCGCCGCCCAGGACCACGACCGTCTGGGCGAGCTCAATCTCCTGGCCGCGCAGGAGCAGCAGCCCGGCCACCAGGAGCCCGACGATTCCCAGGGCGTACAGGGTGCCGATGCCGAGGCCCACCAGCTGCCAGGGGCTGCGCCTCACGCTGTTGCGCAGGAGGGTCAGCTTGAGCCTTAGAAGGTGCGCAACCATTCCAGTCCCTCCGTGTGGTTGCGGCCGCCCACGAGCTGCACGAAGCGGTCCTCGAGGCTCGCCCCGGCACGGACTTCCTCCACCGTGCCGGCTGCGAGGACCCGGCCGCCGGCGACGACGGCGACGTGATCGCACATGCGCTGGACCAGGTCCATGACGTGGCTCGAAACGATGACCGTTCCGCCGGAGGCGACGTAGCGGTCCAGGATGTCGCGGATGTTGGCCGCGGAGATGGGGTCCACGGATTCGAAGGGTTCGTCCAGGACCAGGAGCCGCGGCGCGTGGATCAGTGCCGAGGCCAGGGCGATCTTCTTGGTCATGCCGGCGGAGTAGTCCACCACCAGCGTGCCGGCGTCGTTGCCGAGGTCCAGGGCTGCCAGCAGCTCCGCCACGCGCGCGGTCACCGTGTCCCTGTCCATGCCGCGCAGCAGGCCGGCGTACGTGACGAGCTGTTCGCCGCTGAGGCGGTCGAACAGCCGGACGCCGTCGGGCAGGATCCCCATCAGTTTCTTGGCCTCCAGCGGATGCTGCCAGACGTCCACGCCATGGACCAGCGCGGTCCCGAAATCGGGGCGCAGCAGTCCCGTCGCCATGGACAAGGTGGTGGTCTTGCCGGCGCCGTTGGGGCCGACGACCCCGTAGAAGGATCCGGCAGGAACGTCCAGGGTGATGCCGTCGACGGCGATTTTGTCGCCGAAGCGCTTGGCGAGGCCGAGCAGGGACAGGGCAGGGACCGTCGACGCGGACGGGCCGTGCGGGGCTGGCTGTCCCTGCTGGTCAGGGGGTTGGTAAGTCATGACGCTAGACTAACCGCCCCCGGTCGCGAAAAGGATCGTCCGCAAGGCGTAGCTTCCCCCGCGCCCGCAACCGCACCCCGAAGCAACAACCCGCACCCACAACCGTGGAGTTCTAGAACGAATGCCGGGGTATGGCGCGCTCGTACTGCGGCGGCCAGGCAAGGTCGTGGCCGAGTTCGAACGCTGCCCGCAGCCACCAGTGCGGATCCCGCAGGGCGGCCCGGGCGATGAACACGCCGTCGGCCTGGCCGGTGGCCACCGCGTGCTCGGCCTGCCCGGCCGAGGTCAGGAGTCCCACCGTGCCGGTCTTGACCCCGGTTTCGCGCCGGATCCGGGCCGAGAACCCGGTCTGGTAGCCGGGACCGATCGGAATTTGCTGGTGCGCCACGGCGCCGCCGGAAGAAACGTCCACCAGGTCCACTCCATGCTCCGCGGCGGCACCGGCCAGCCGGACCGAGGCCTCGGCGTCGATCCCGCCCGGCGCCCAGTCGGAGGCCGAGATCCGCAGCAGCAGCGGCGTGGAGTCGGGGATGACGCCGCGGACGGCGTCCACCACGGCAAGCGTCAGCCGGTTCCGGCCGGCCTCGTCCCCGCCCCAGCGGTCCGTGCGGTCGTTGACGAGCGGGCTCTGGAACTGGTGCAGCAGGTAGCCGTGGGCGCCATGGATTTCGATTGTGTCAAAACCGGCAGCGACGGCCCGCACGGCGGCGGCGGCGAAATCGGCGATCACGCCGTCGATCTCCGCGTCAGTCATGGCCGACGGCGGCGCGTAGCCGTCGAAGGCACCGGTGCCGGGGCCCACGGTGTCCCAGCCGCCCTCGGCCGCCGGTACGCTGCCCGACTTTCCGGAGAACGGCCAGTAGGACGACGCCTTGCGGCCGGCGTGCGCCAGCTGGGTGCCGATCCTGGTCTCCGCAGTGCCGTGCCGGTGCACGAAGGCGGTGATGCGCTCCCAGGCCGCGGCCTGGCGGTCGTTGTAGATGCCGGCGTCGCGGGGGCTGATCCGGCCCGCCGCGTTCACGGAGTTGGCCTCGGTGAGGATCAGGGCCGCTCCCCCGGTGGCGAACGAGCCCAGGTGCATGAGGTGCCAGTCGGTGGGCACCCCCTCGCCGGTTTCGGGCTCACAGCTGTACTGGCACATCGGGGAAACCCAGCCGCGGTGCTGCAGCCGCAGGGACCTCAGCTCCAGCGGCGTGAAGAGTGCGGATCCCACTAGAACAGCACCCGGGCCAGTCCCTGACGAGCCTTGGCGACGCGCTCGTCGCCGGTGCCCACGACGTCGAAGAGTTCGAGCAGCCGGACTCGGGCGGTCTCCCGTTCCGGGCCGAAGTTCCGGCCGATGAACGTCACGATCCGGCCGAGGCCGTCCTCGATGTGGCCGCCGGCGATGTCCAGGTCTGCGACGCCGAGCTGGGCGTCGAGGTTGTCCGGCTCATCGGCGGCGAGCCGGCGGAGGGCCTCGGCGTCGGGCCCGGAAAAGGACTGGAGGCGTGCCATGAGTTCCACCTGCGCCAGCCCGGCCTTGGCCTCGGCGTCGGAGGGCATCTCGTTCAGGGCCTGCCGGTAGGCGGCGGCGGCCGCGTCGTAGTGGCCGGCCTCGATCGCGTCGAAAGCGGCCTGGTGCAGCGGCGACAGCGGCGGAGCCTCCGGTTCCCCGCTGCCGGGACCGCCGGCGCCGATCCGTCCGGTCACCCCGTTGGCCGCAGCGACCTTGAGGAGTTCATCGAACAGGCTGCGCACCTGCTCCTCGTCGGCACCGCCCTGGAAGAGCGGGACGGGCTGGCCCTTGACGACGGCGACGGCAGTCGGCACAGCCTGGACCTGGAAGGCCTGGGCCAGTTGCGGAAAGGCGTCGATGTCCGCGGCGCCAAGCACCAGCCGGCCGTCGTAGCTTTCGACGATGTCCTCCAGGACGCCCACGAGTTGCCCGGAGTCCGGCGAATAGGAGGCCCACAGGGCGATCACCACGGGCACCTGCGCCGAGAGCTCCACCAGCTCCTGGAAGTTGCCTTCGGTGACGTCTACCCGCAGCGGACGATTGGCGTGTTCGGCGCCGCCGGCTGCCGGAGCGGGCGGCGCGTCGGCGGAGCCTGTCCGGCCCGCACCTGCAGCCGGCGGCGCGGGGCGCTGTTTCAGGGCGGAGAGATCGACGGCGCCGCGCAGGTTCAGCGGGTTGGCGGCAACTGGCGGGACCGGTCGGGAAGCTGGCGTTGTCATAGCTCCACTCTAGCCATTGAAGCCCCGCCCGGCGCCACCCGCGCCGCCGGTGGCGGCTACTTGAAAGCCGCCCCGACCAGGCCGCGGGTGGCGGCCACGAGCTTCATCGGATCCTTGGACCCGGCTGGCGGAACATAGACCGCCACCGACTCGGCGAAGTTGAGCACCATGCCGGTGCTCGTCTCCTTGCCGCCGGCCAGGGCAGCCGCGTCGTCGCCGATCGTGAGCTTGTCGCCCTCGGCCTTCGGAGTGCCGTCGAAGGAGAAGTTCAGGCGGCCCAGGACCAGCGCCCCGCCGTCGGCCGTACGGAACACGACAGTGTTCTCGGGGGCTACCTTGTGAGTGAAGGCAAAGGTGCCGTTGACGCCGGACGTGACGACGTCGGCCTGGTAGGCGAGGGTGTCGGCGATGTACGGGGAGGACTGGCCTTCGACGAGCTTGTCCTTGAAGGCGGAGTCGGCCTTGGTCAGGCGGTCACCCAGCCCGGCGAGCGCTTCCTCGCCGCTGTACAGCAGGCCCGACTTGTCCGAGGGTGCCAGCGTCTCGGTGCCGCCCCGCCCGATCGCCGGGAACGTGGCTCCGGGCTGCAGCGGCGTGCTGCTGACGAGCTTGTAGTTATCCCGCGGGGAGGCCTGCGTCAGGGTCAGCACCTGCGGGACAACGTTGCCTTCGCCCTGCGTCACGGCCATGACGGACCGGGGCCAGCTGCGCTTGTTGGTGACCACGGTGGTCAGGAGCTTCGTGGAGCGGACCGGCATCCGGGCCTCGTAGGAGCCCACCTGGGACCGGATCTTGTAATTCTGCGTACGCACCTCGAGCTCGGACTGTGCCACGCGCGGCTGCAGCTTGGCGGCGTCTTTGGCCGCGTCGCCGGCATCGACGGCACCGGCAACCTGTTCCAGGACGCGGCGGAACTGGGCGTCCAAGAGTACCGGGGCATCGGCGGCCTGGTCCGGGCTGGAGGTGCCCGGAGTCGCACTGGCGGAGGCAGGGGCACTGGCAGCCGGAGCACTGGATGCCGGGGCGCTGGCGCTCGGCGAGGGGACCGGCGTCTGGCTGGCCTGGGCTGCCACGGAGGTTCCGGTGACGGCGGCGGCCGTCAACACGGCAACCACGACGCCGGTTCGGCGTGCGGTGCGGGCACCCCGCTTCTGCTCGGGCACAGTTTGTTCACGCAGAGTTTGTTCACGCACGGTTTTTTCGGGCGCGGTCTTCCCGGGTGCGGTCTTTTCAGGCGTGGTCTTGTCAGGCGCGGTCTTTTCAGGCGTGGCCGGCTGCGGCGCGGTGTCGGGGGCAGTCTCTTCGGAGCCGGCCGGTAGCGTGCCGCCCGTTGAACCCCGGCTCCCGCGGCGTGCCGCGGCCTTGGCCTGCGCGCGGCGGGCGAACGGGCTGCCTTCACCCCCGCCGGTCGGGGTGCCGGAGCTCCGGTTGCCGGCCTTGGGCTTGAGGACCAGCAGTGCCACGCCGGCGATGATCAGCAGGCCGCCGAGCACCATGAACGGAATGGCCCAGGGCGTGGAGGTGTCGTTCGGGAAGGTCATCGTGATGGTGCTCGGGGCTGGCTTGGTGCCGTCCGTTGCGAGGAGCAGGGACCAGTCGCCGTCTGCCGGCGCGTTCCAGGAATAGTTCATTTCACCGCTGGCGTTTTCGGTGGTGACCCAAAGATCCGATCCGGCGGGCGACGGCGCGGTTGATTCGCCGTCGGTATGCGTCAGCTGCAGCGCCGTGCCGTCGTCGGACACGCCGGCGAGCGTGTTGTGTGCGGTCTTGCCCACCCAGGCGTTGACGTCGTCCGGGCGTCCTGCGGCCAGCATGAAGCTGCCCTCGCCCTTGACGTTGATCTTCACGGTCCCGGGGTGCAGCGTCCTCAGCTTCTCGTCGAAGACGGTCAGCGGCGCCGCAGTACCGGCCGGAGCGGTGGCCGTGATGGTCTCCGGAGGAGCCCAAAAGGTCTTCTGGCCAATTCCAGCCAGCAGTGTCAGGAGGCCGAGCAGCACCAGGGCGACTGCAGTCTTGAAACGCAAAATACACCAATCATCAGCGGACACGTAGCTTCAATAGTAACCGTTTTGTTACCCGCGAGTCAGATCGGCGGCCCGGCCCGCCCCCCGTCCGGGGCCCCGCGCCGGCGCCCCGCCCTTGAGCTGACAAGCCTGCTGATAGTGTTTGCGGTGATCATCACACCAGCGCAGCCGCCATGGCGCCGCATAGAATTAAGGGCATTCACCGCAGTGACTGAAGATACGGATTCGTCCTCCGCAGGACCGGAAGAAGCCCAGGAATCCGGCAGCCAGAAACCTGCCCCGCAGCCGATTGCCTCCCGCCCCCGGGTGGCCGCCGCCGGAGTGCTTTTGTCCTTGGCACGGCGGTTGCGTCAGCCCCTGCCGGGAGCCCAGCCGCGGCTCCGCTTCGAAATGCCTCCTGAGCACGAGGCCGGTGACGAAGCGGCAGGCGAGGCCGGTGACGCCGGACGCTTCGGCAGTCCCGGCCCCCGGATGTCCGCCCAGCATCCCCTATATATGGGCTTCATGGGCACGGTGGGCGTAGGCGTCGCACTCCTGGTCTACTGGATCGGCTCGAATACCACCCAGCTGCTCCTGTGGATCGTCACGGCGCTGTTCATCACCCTCGGACTGGACCCGGTGGTGCGCTGGCTCGAAGGCAAGAACGTCCCCCGGGCCGCCGGCATCCTCATGGCCGTTGCCACCCTGGCCCTCGCGGTCGCGGCGTTTTTTGCCACCCTGATCCCCACGATCGTGCAGCAGGTGACGCAAATTGTGCAGCAGGCGCCGAAGTGGGTCCAGGAGTTCGTTGACTCGGACTTCTTCCGGAGCATTGACCAGCAGTTCGGCATCCGGGACCGCATCACGCAGGAGCTCGAGAAGTTCGTCAACAACCCGGATGCCATGGGCGGCATCTTCGGCGGCGTTGTGGGCTTCGGCTCCACGGTGGCCAACGGGCTGTTCGGCGCGCTGATCGTGCTGGTCCTGAGCCTGTACTTCCTCGCGGCTTTGCCCGCCATGAAGAAATGGGGCTACCGGCTCGCGCCGCGCTCGCGCCGCCACCGGGTTCAAGCCCTGTCCGAGGAAATCACCGGCTCGGTGGGCAACTACGTGATCGGCCAGGCCGCTGTGGCGGTACTGAACGCCACCTTCGCCTTCATCGTGATGTCCATCATCGGCGTGCCGTTCGGAACGCTGCTCGCGTTCGTCGTGGCCCTACTGGCGTTCATCCCGCTCGTGGGCGGCATGATTGCCGGCTGCCTGGTGACACTCGTTGCGCTGACGGCCGGCTGGCAGACGGCGCTCGTGTTCGCCATCTGCTATTTCGCCTACCTCCAGTTCGAGGCCTACTTCATCTCGCCGCGGATCATGCAGAAAGCCGTGGCGGTACCCGGTGCCGTCGCCGTCATCTCGGTCATCGCCGGCGGCAGCCTGCTCGGCGTGCTCGGTGCCTTGATCGCCATCCCCACTGCGGCGGCGGTCCTGCTGCTGCTCAAGGAGATCTTCATCGCCCGCCAGGACAACCGCTAAGTCGTTTTCGCACCGGAAAAGGACAGCCGCACCGTGGATCCACGGTGCGGCTGTCCTTTTTCGGTGCGGTTTTGATCAGGCGTGCGCCGTGGCCACCGGCCCGTCCCATTCCTGCGGCAGCACGGTTCCGGCGCTTCCGGTTCCGGCACTGCCTCTCGCGGCGCGTCCAGGGAGGACCTCGTCCACGATTTCGTTGAGCACGCGACCGGCGTACTTTTCCCCCACCCACAGGTGCTTGGCGCCCTCGACGCCTACCACTACGGCCTGCGGGACGACGGCGAACCTCTCCTCCGCCGCCGCGGGCTGCAGGTAGTCGTCGTGTTCGGGGACCAGCACCTTGAGCGGTTTGCCGGCCTCGGCCCACTCCTTCAGGTGCACGTCCGTGGCCCGGTGCAGCGGGGGTGAGAGCAGGACAGCCCCCTCGATCTCCGAGGCCACCGGCTCCGTGGCGCCGTACATGAGGGCGAGCTCGGTACCGAAGGACCAGCCAACGAGCCATCGGTTCGGCAGGCCGCGGTCCACTGCGAACTGAACGGCGGCCTCGACGTCGAGACGCTCGCCGACGCCTTCCTCGAAGGCGCCCCCGCTGGTCCCCCGCGGCGAGGACGTGCCCCTGGTGTTGAAGCGCAGCACGGCGATCCCGGCCAGGGCCGGCAGCCGGTAGGACGCCTTTCGGTAGACGTGCGAGTCCATGAAGCCGCCGTGCGTCGGCAGCGGGTGCAGCGTAATGAGCGTTGCCTTGATCTCGCCCGATTCCGGGACCGCCAGCTCGCCCACCAGCCGGTGTCCGTCCGAGGTCCGGAGTTCGACGTTCTCGCGGCGGGCCGGCAGGACGGTGGAAGCGCGGATGGGGGTGGGCGCGGACGGCTGGGTGAAGACGTACGACGCCGGATCAAAAGTCATGCTGACAAGCTTAGCTATAACGCTTGACGATACCTGTTACCCATACCCGTCAGCGGTACCAGTACGTCCGTGACCGCCAGCAGTTGCTGTGCCAGTGCCGGCGCTCCGCGAGGCCAGCGGCGGCGCCAAAGAGGTGGTCCTCGGACCAGACCACCAGGTGGGCGATCCCGGGCAGCACGGCCGTGGAGCAGCCGGGGCAGATGTAGGTTTTCTCGGCACGGCTTGCGGTGATGGAGCGGACCATCCATTCGCCGTCCGGTGCGCTCTCCCGGCGGGCAAAACCCGAGCGTGCGCGCTCCAGATCAAGTTCCGGCGCCGGACCGTTCCTGGCTCCGTGTTTGGCACCGGAGCCTGATTTTCCTGACACGGTCTTTCCTGACACTGTGCGACGGGGTCGGTTGGAACGTGGCATGGTTCCATTCTGCCCCAGCCCGGCTGCCTCCCTGCTCCGCCGGCACAGACGGTAGAGTGGACCGGGTGCGTTTAGTCATAGCCCGTTGCTCCGTCGATTATGTCGGCCGCCTCAAAGCCCACCTCCCGCTGGCCACCCGGCTGTTGCTGGTCAAGGCCGACGGCTCGGTCCTGGTCCATTCCGACGGCGGGTCCTACAAGCCGCTGAACTGGATGAGCCCGCCTGCCTCGCTGCGGGTCTCCACCCCGGACGAGGTCGACGTCGAGGTCGGCGTCATCGAGCAGTGGACGGTCCAGTCCGCCAAGACCGATGACCGGCTCATCATCAACATCCATGAGCAGCTGCACGACACCTCCCACGAACTGGGCCAGGATCCCGGCCTGATCAAGGACGGCGTCGAGGCGGACCTCCAGCGGCTGCTGGCCGCGCAGATTGAACTGCTCGGCACAGGGTTCTCCCTGATCCGCCGCGAATACTTCACCGCGATCGGCCCGGTGGACATCCTCGCCCGGGACGCCGACGGCGCCACCGTGGCCATTGAGCTCAAGCGGCGCGGTGACATCGACGGCGTCGAACAGCTCACCCGCTACCTGGAACTGCTCAATCGGGACCCGCTACTGGCACCGGTCCGGGGGATCTTCGCGGCCCAGCAGATCAAGCCGCAGGCCAAGGTCCTCGCCAAGGACCGCGGAATTGACTGCGTCACCCTGGACTACGACGCCATGCGCGGCGTTGACGACAGCGAGTCCCGGCTCTTCTGAGTACGTCCCGCGGCAGGCTTTTCCGGGCGCAGATTCGCGTTAAGGGATTCTTTGCACAAAATTTATGCAATTCTCGCTTGCGCCCGTTGACCTGACGCAAGTGTCATGAAATTCTTATACGAGTCTTTGTGTAGGTGTTTTTTCATGCTCGCAAGACATGTTGCGAGCGTGAAGCTCCTGCCGCCACGGTCCGGGATCCGGGCCCGAAGCCAAGGTTCTTCTCGCAGAGTGACCAAGGCCGGTGTGAAGTGCGCCGGACTTATTCAAGATCCACAATGAGGAGAAACAAATGGCACAGGGAACCGTCAAGTGGTTCAACGCAGAAAAGGGCTTCGGCTTCATCACCCCGGATGACTCCGATGGCGATGTCTTCGTTCACTACTCCGAGATCCAGACCGGCGGCTTCAAGACCCTCGACGAGAACCAGCGCGTTCAATTCGAGATCGGCCAGGGCGCCAAGGGCCCCCAGGCTACCGGCGTGACGCTGGTCTAGTCTCCCGCAGGGAACTGCTACGGCAATTCCCGCAATAAATGATCCCCGGCATTAGTGCCGGGGATCATTTTTTTGCATTGTTGGGCGCCCTGCTTTGTTAGGCGCCCTGCATTGTTGGGCTCCCTGTTTCGGCCGCACTGCTTTTGCGCGGGCGCCGCTGCGGCGGAACCAATGCTGGCCCGAATTGCCGCGACGCAAATGCGCTAGCGCACCAGGGTCCGCAGCAGGCGTGCGCTCTGCCGGACGGATAACCCGGGAAGGTACGCCCGGCTCAGGGCCCGGCCCATCGCGGGCAGCTGCAGCGGATCCTGGTAATACAGGTACAGCGTGCGGTAGTCGGGTTTGAAGCGCGATTTGAAGGTTGCCAGCGACCGGAAGCCGTAGACCGGCTCCAGGGCTCGGCCCACGACGTCGAGGATTCCGGCCAGGCCCTCCGGTCCCGCGTCGCCGCGTCCGCCGTCCCCCGGCCCCGCGTCGCCGGCCCCCGCGCTTCCTCCCCCCGGGCCACCACCCAAGGCACCGCCGCCGTCGTCGCCTTCGCGCTCCCCCGCATCGTCTCCGGAGCGGTCCTTGGCCAGCGGTGAGCCGGACAGGGAGATGACCTCCACGGTGCGCTTGAGCTCCTGGACGGCGGAGGCGATGAGGAACTCCATGACGCCGGGGAAAGCGTCCCCGCGCCGGCGCATGAAGTCCAGGGTCCAGCTCACGATCCGCCCGTCCTCGAACACCGGCAGCCAGCTGGTGACGCCGTGCACCCGTCCCGCGGCGTCCACGGCCAGGCAGCAGAGCACCTCGTCGTCGTCGAGCTCGTCCATGCTGCCGAGCGTGAAACCCATTTCGGGGACGTGCTTTTGAGCCGCCCATTCTTCGGAGACCTCGCTGAGCTGGGCGCGCAGCGGGGCCGGAAACCCGCTGTAGCGGCCCCAGACGGCCCGGACGCCGGTCTTCGCGGCACGGTTCAGGGCTGTGCGGACGTTCTGCCATTGCTTGCCCTTGAACTCGAGTTCGCGCACCGCAAGCCTGGTTTCCTGGGCCACGGCCACCCTGCGGAAGCCCCGGGCACTCAGCATCGGCCAGAGTCCGTCGGTGCAGGAGTAGAAGCACGGGATCAGGGCGTTCTCGGCGCAGTAACGCATGAAGCCGGCTGCGGTCTCCTGATGGAGCGCCGCGGGTCCGAACGGTCCGGCCAGCGTCAGGGCCACGTTGCCGTGCTGCTGATAGGCGATCCCGCCGCGACGGTCCGGCGTGAACCAGTATTTGTTCGGTTCCCAGAGCGCCATCCAGGACAGCGAGTCGCCGCCTTGGCGGATGAGCTCACGGGCCGTGTCCCGGTCCCAGGAACCGACGTCGGTACTGTTCATCCCGGTACCGTGAAGCCGCCGCCGCAGGACCAGCCAGACCGCGGCCAGGGCGACGCCCCAGAAGATGATGCCGGCATAGGCGAACAAGAAGGCCTCGACGGCATTGCGGTTCTGGAACAGCCGGCTGTAGGCGCCGGGAATGGGCAGCGGCAGGTACTGCCGGGCCAGTTCCGCCACCAGGCCCAGCGGCCCGCCGTCGCGGTCCATCCCGCCTGCCGCCAGCCACGCCCCCGTGTAGGCGCCGGTGAGCGCCAGCCACGTGCCGCCGACCACAAGGGCCAGGGTCCGCCGCGCCTGCGGCGCCGTCTCCACCCTGAATTGCCGCCGGTTGAACCAGAGCAGCACCACGACCAGCAGCGGAACGGCCACGAGCGGGAGGACGTGGACGAAGCCTGAGCCCATCACGGCCGGGCGGGGCCGGTTGGGATAGTGCGGAATGCGGGCGAACAGGGCGAGGTACACGGCGGCCAGGGCCGTCACCCCCAGCTGGACAATGATGGCGATCCGCAGGGCAAGCCGGCGGCCCTGCCGCATGCCGTCCGCGCAGATCAGCAGGAGGACCACCGGGACGACCGCCAGCGCGAGGCCGAGCGGACCGGCGAAACCGGCACGGCCGGCCTCCAGGCAGTTGACGTCAACGGTACCGCCGCAGTTTTCCTCCAGCTGGCTCAGCGTGGGCAACGGGTTCAGCACGACGTCGCGCAACAAGGCAAGGGGCCCGGTGGGACTGCTGACAACGGCAGTAAGGATCGGTCCCACCGCGAAGATGGTCACCGTGAGGGCCAGCAGGTTCCGCGTTTCCCGTCCCGTTGAACGGTGGCGGTGCAGGGTGCCCCGGTCGCCCTGGATCCACCAGCCCGCGGCCAGGCCGGCGAGTGCCCCGCAGAGCCCCACCACAGTCTCCGCATGGCCCACGTAAAGCACCAGTAGTAGGGAGACGGACACGACGGCGGTCCGCAGGCGTCGTTGCCATAGCGTCGGCAGAAGCGCGCTGGCCGCCAGGACGACGGCAAGGACGGCCGCGTAGGGGCCGATCAACCGGGCGCTGACCATGAGGCCCAGCCAGCCGTCGCCGAGGTACCGGGCAAGCTGCGTGATCAGCAGGAACAGGGTCACAGCCGCGAACTGGCCCACGAAGAAGAACACGGCCGTCCGGAGCGTGCCCAGATGCCGCTCGGCGAGGCCCAGCAGCAGCAGGATCATGAGCGACGCGGCGAGGTAGGCCAGCAGATTGGTGGCGAAGAACAGGGAGGTGAACAGCGACCACCAGTGCCCTGCCTTCAGGCCCGGGGCGCTGACGGAAGCAATGGGCAGCAACGCGTGCGGCGGCCCGGACAGGAAACTGCCCGTGAGCGCCCCGATGGCAAGGAAGGCCGTGAGGACTGTCAGAGTGAACGGTACAGCCCGGAAATGCGCCAGCGTCCGGCGCACGCCCTGCTTCCAGACGCCCAGCCATGATGCGTCCACAGGCGCTAGCGCCAGGTGCCGACGCCGATGACCGGTCCGGCCTCAAGCCAGGAAGACAATCCCGTGTAGGCGTCGAACCGCATCGCAAGAAGGACCTCCTGGCCTTCGTAGCGAAGCTCCACGATCACGGCGTCAGGCTGGACCTTGAGGAGCTCTGATTCGGTGGGCTTGCGCCGGCCCAGCAGCTCCAGGGAGCTGCGCCGGAAGGTGTGCTTGGGACGGACACTCAGTGAGACCAGCCGGAACCACTCGAGCTCGTTGTCCTGATAACGACAAACCCCCATCTGCCAGCTTTTTCCAGCCGTGCAGATGGAGGCGTCCACCGTGCCGAGGGCACGCCGCAGATTGAAGCGGCGCACCCCCGAAAGACACAGTGCAAAGACCAGCAACGCAAACGCAGTTGCCAGGACGATGAACGGCAAACCAATATCGTTCATCAAGGTCGTGCTAGCGGATCCCCGCAGTAGCCGCTTCGCCCATTTGGGCGTTGTCAGCAACAATGACCACCCTGTTGTTGTCGACGGAGAAGAACCCGCCGTCAACAACTACAGAGATGCGGTCACCGGACACCGGCTCGATTGCCAGCTCACCTTCGGCCAGAATCGCCAGCAGGGGCGAGTGGCCGGGCAGGATTCCGATTTCACCATCGCTGGTGCGGGCCTTGACCATCTTGGCCGCTCCGGACCACACGAAGTGGTCCGCTGCGACAATCTCAACCTCAAGCTCAGCCATATTACTTGGTCTGTTCCTGGATCTTGGCCCACTGGCGCTCGACGTCGTCCAGGCCGCCGACGTTGAAGAACGCCTGCTCTGCTACGTGGTCGAGGTCGCCGTCGCAGATCGCGGTGAAGCCTTCAACGGTGTCCTTGATGGACACGGTGGAGCCTTCGACGCCGGTGAACTGCTTGGCGGTGTAGGTGTTCTGTGAGAGGAACTGCTGGATGCGGCGTGCACGCGAGACAACAATCTTGTCTTCTTCAGAGAGTTCGTCAACGCCGAGGATGGCGATGATGTCCTGAAGTTCCTTGTTCTTCTGAAGGATCTGCTTGACGCGGACGGCCGTGTTGTAGTGGTCGTGGCCGATGTACTGCGGATCCAGGATGCGGGAGGTCGACGTCAGCGGGTCAACGGCCGGGTACAGACCACGGGAGGCGATTTCACGGGAAAGTTCCGTGGTCGCGTCGAGGTGTGCGAAGGTCGTGGCCGGAGCCGGGTCGGTGTAGTCATCTGCGGGAACGTAGATGGCCTGCATCGAGGTGATGGAGTGGCCCTTGGTGGACGTGATGCGCTCCTGGAGGAGACCCATCTCGTCAGCCAGGTTGGGCTGGTAGCCCACGGCCGAGGGCATGCGGCCGAGGAGGGTGGAGACCTCGGAACCTGCCTGGGTGAAGCGGAAGATGTTGTCGATGAAGAGCAGCACGTCCTGGTTCTGCACATCGCGGAAGTACTCCGCCATGGTCAGTGCGGACAGTGCCACGCGCAGACGCGTTCCCGGCGGCTCGTCCATCTGGCCGAATACAAGGGCGGTGTCCTTGAGGACGCCTGCCTCTTCCATTTCGACCCAGAGGTCGTTACCTTCACGGGTACGCTCGCCGACACCGGCGAACACCGAGGTGCCACCGAAGTTGCGGGCAACACGGGTGATCATTTCCTGGATCAGCACGGTCTTGCCGACGCCGGCACCACCGAACAGACCGATCTTGCCACCCTTGATGTACGGGGTGAGGAGGTCGATCACCTTGATGCCGGTTTCCAGCATCTCCGTGGAGCCTTCCAGGGTCGCGAAGGCGGGAGCCTTGCGGTGGATCGGCCAACGTTCGGTGATCTGGAGTTCGGACTCGGCAACGTCGAGGGGCTGGCCCAGCACGTTGAAGATGTGTCCCTTGACGCCGTCGCCCACGGGCACGGAGATCGGGGCACCGGTGTCCACCACGCTGGTACCGCGGACAAGTCCGTCGGTGGCCTGGAGGGAGATGGCACGGATGAGGTTGTCGCCCAGGTGCAGGGCAACCTCAAAGGTGATGGTCTTGGTCTCACCGTTGAGAGTGATCTCGGTGGTGAGTGCGTGGTAAATCGAGGGGATTGCGTCAGCCGGGAATTCGACGTCGACAACCGGGCCAATAACACGTGCAATACGGCCGGTAGCACCGGACGTTGCGGCTACGTGTTCGGTAGCAGTGGCAGTCATCTCTCTCACTTCACTCAGTAGATGGCGTGGGGTTAAGTTTATCTTTTAGTGCAGGTACAGCTGGATCCGGACCCGGGCTGGCTAGGACGCGTTCAACGCGTCGGCACCGGCCACGATTTCGGAAAGCTCCTGCGTAATTTCAGCCTGGCGGGCAGTGTTGCGCAGACGCGTGTACTTCTTGATGAGGTCCGTCGCATTGTCGCCGGCGGACTTCATCGCCCGCTGGCGGGCTGCGAGCTCGGAAGCTGCTGCCTGCAACATGGCGGCGAAGATACGTGATTCGATGTAGCGCGGCAGCAGGGCATCGAGAACCTGCTCCGTTTCCGGCTCGAACTCGTAGAGGGGCAGCAGGTCCGATTCGGACGCGGCCGTCTCTTCGACAACTTCGAGCGGCAGCAGACGGACGACCGTCGGCTCCTGGGTCACCATCGACTTGAAGCGGGTGTAGACGACGTGGATTTCGTCGACGCCGCCCTCTTCGTAGGCGGCGGCGAAGTCAGCCAGCAGTGCTTCGCTGACTTCCCGAGCGGTCGCGAACTCCGGTGCATCCGTGTTGCCGGTCCATACGCGGTGGTACGGACGGTTCCGGAAGTCGAAGTACGCCTGCCCCTTGCGGCCGACCAGGAATGTCTTGACTTCCTTGCCTTCCTCGTGGAGCAGCTCGTTGAGGCCTTCGGCCTGCTTGAGGACGCTCGCCGAGTATGATCCTGCGAGGCCACGGTCCGAGGTAATAACCAGGACGGCGGCCCGGCGGATCTGCGCCGGCTCGGTGACCAGCGGGTGGTCAATTTCGCTCTGGCTTGCGACAGCAGAAACGGCACGCGTGATCGCGTTTGCGTAAGGCAGTGAAGCTGCTACGCGTGCGCGGGCCTTGCCGATGCGCGAGGTAGCGATCAGTTCCATCGCCTTGAAGATCTTGCGCATCGACGTCGTCGAGCTGATCTTCTGGCGGTAGACCCGGATCTGGGCTCCCATACTTATCCTTTCCTAAGATCCCGATGGCCGGGACTGCCGGAACCCGTGCGGGTCCCGGCAGTCCCTGCCAGCGAAACTAGCGCTTCTGCTTGACGATTTTTTCCTGGTCGACCTGATCCTCGCCGATGGGGGCGTGCTCCTCGTGCCCCGCACCGACCAGGAGGTTGTCTCCCTCGCCGAAGAAGCCCTTCTTGAAGTCCACGATCGCGGTCTTCAGTGCTTCTGCGGTGTCATCGTCCATGACGTTGGTCTGAGCCAGGGTCGTCAGGATGGAGGACTTGTGCTTGAGGTGCTCCAGGAACTCGGTCTCGAAGCGGTTGATGTCTTCAACCGGAACGTCGTCGAGGTAGCCGTTGGTGCCGGCCCAGATGGAGACGACCTGGTTCTCGACCGGGAACGGCGAGTACTGGCCCTGCTTGAGCAGTTCCATCAGGCGTGCACCGCGGGTCAGCTGCTGGCGCGATGCTGCGTCGAGGTCCGAGGCAAACATGGCGAAGGCCTGCATGTCGCGGTACTGGGCCAGTTCCAGCTTCAAGGTACCGGAGACCTTCTTCATGGACTTGACCTGGGCGGCGCCACCGACGCGGGAAACGGACACACCGACGTCGACAGCGGGGCGCTGGTTGGCGTTGAAGAGGTCCGACTGCAGGAAGATCTGGCCATCGGTGATGGAGATCACGTTGGTCGGGATGTAGGCGGAAACGTCGTTCGCCTTGGTCTCGATCAGCGGCAGGCCCGTCATCGAGCCTGCACCGAGCTCGTCGGAGAGCTTGGCACAACGCTCCAGCAGACGGGAGTGCAAGTAGAAGACGTCGCCCGGGTAGGCTTCGCGTCCCGGCGGGCGGCGCAGCAGCAGTGACACTGCACGGTAGGCCTCGGCCTGCTTGGACAGGTCATCGAACACGATGAGGACGTGCTTGCCGCCGTACATCCAGTGCTGGCCGATCGCCGAGCCGGCGTACGGTGCCAGGTACTTGAAGCCTGCGGGGTCGGACGCGGGGGAAGCCACAATCGTGGTGTATTCCAGGGCGCCGTTGTCCTCAAGGGTCTGACGGACGGCCGCGATCGTGGACGCCTTCTGACCGATGGCGACGTAGATGCAGCGTACCTGCTTGGTGACATCGCCGGAGGCCCAGTTGGCCTTCTGGTTGATGATCGTGTCGATCGCGATTGCCGACTTGCCGGTCTGGCGGTCACCGATGATGAGCTGACGCTGGCCGCGGCCAATCGGGATCATCGCGTCGATCGCCTTCAGGCCGGTCTGCATCGGCTCGTGAACCGACTTGCGCTGGGTCACGCCGGGCGCCTGGAGTTCCAGGGCACGGGTGGTCTCGGCCTTGATCTCGCCGAGGTCATCGATGGGCTGGCCCAGCGGGTCAACCACGCGGCCGAGGAAGGCGTCGCCGACCGGCACAGACAGAACCTGTCCGGTGCGGTGCACTTCCTGGCCTTCTTCGATTCCGGTGAAGTCACCGAGTACGATGACGCCGATTTCGCGGACGTCGAGGTTCTGGGCCAGGCCCAGCGTGCCGTCTTCGAAGCGAAGCAGCTCGTTCGCCATGACCGAGGGAAGGCCCTCAACACGGGCGATGCCGTCACCTGCGGTTGTTACACGGCCGACCTCTACGCGCTCTGCGTTTCCGGGTTCGTAGGACGCCGCGAACTCGTTCAACGCAATACGGACGTCGTCGGCGTTGATGGTCAATTCGGCCATCTGCAGTCCCTGCTCTCCTGTTTTCGTGATCATCGTTGCTCACGATGACCGGGGTTTCTTGTCGTTAGGTTGTGCTTGTCCGGCTAGCTAAGCAAGCTGACGCTGGAGTTCACCCAATCGGCCGAGGACGGAAGCGTCAACCACTTCATCCCCCACCTGGATCCGGATCCCGCCGATGAGTGCCGGGTCAACGTTCATGTTGATCTTGAGCTCGCGCCCGTAGAGGGCGTTCAGCCCCACCTGCAGGCGACTGGTCTGGGTCTCCGTCAGCGGACGGGTGACGCTGACCGTTGCAATCCAGCGCTGCTGGCGCTTGGCGGCAAGCTCGGCGAAGCGGCCAACGAGCCTGGTGACCTTGAGACCACGCGGAGCCGTGACGGCCTGTCCGATCAGGACCTTCGCTTCCTTGCTCGCACCAGGTACGAGCTTCTCGGCGAGGGACACCTTGGCGGCCGGGCTGGCCTGCGGCTCGGACAGAGCGCGCTGGACCTCGTGGCTGGACTCGACGGATTGGTTGAAGGCGAACAGATCGTTCTCCAGCGATTCCAGTCCGGTGAGTCCGGAGGCAGAGACTGCCGACTTGTTCTCGGCAACAGCGATGACCACCGAAGCGGCAAGAGTCTCGAGTGCATCGCCGATATCCCGTGCCGATGCCCAGCGGGAGCTGGCCAGTCCGCCCGCGATCTCAACAGCGTCGGCGGAAACTTTCCCGCCGAAGAGCTGCTTGACCAGCGCCGACTTTTCGTCACCGCTGCGGGACGGGTCAGTCAGGGCGCGGCGCAAGCCAGCCGAGCTGTCCACCGTGCCCAGGATGCCGAAGAGTTCCTCTGCCAACTGCAGCGACGCGGAGGGAAGCTTGGCTTCCAGGGCCGCCAGCGCAGCGGCCAGCGATTCGCTCGATACACCTGCCATTACTTAGCTACACCCGCGTTCTGGTTCTCCAGATCTGCCAGGAAGCGGTCCACCACTCGGGCCGACCGTGCGTCGTCGCTCAGGGCCTCGCCTACGATGCGGCTCGCCAGCGTCGTGGCCAGCGTGCCGACCTCCGCGCGGAGGGACACAACGGCCGCCTGGCGCTCGGATTCGATCTGCGTGTGAGCCTGTGCGGTGATGCGGGCAGACTCGGCTGCCGCCTTCTCCTTCAGCTCGGCCAGGATCTGGGCACCTTCGGCGCGTGCTTCCTCACGGATGCGGTTGGCTTCGGTGCGGGCATCCGTGAGCTGCTGCTTGTACTCTTCGAGTGCTGCGGAGGCCTCGGCCTGGGCCTTTTCGGCCTTGGCGATGCCACCCTCGATGGCCTCGGCCCGCTCTGCAAAGGTCTTCTCGAACATCGGGACAACGTACTTGACCACGATGTACATGAGGACAGCAAAGCCGGCGAAGACGACAAGCATCTCCCAAGGATTGGGAACGAGGGGGTTCGTACCGCCTTCGGTGGCGGCTGAGATGATCGCTTGATGCATATTTCACCCGTCCTTATCTACTCGGTTCTGGATGTTCGGTTTGTTCTGTTTACTTGAGAACGAACGCGAAGACCAGGCCAAGGATGGCGAGGGCTTCAGTCAGCGCGAGGCCGAGGAACGCGATCGGCTGCAGGACGCGCTGGGCTTCCGGCTGACGTGCCACACCGTTGATGTAGGCGGCGAACACGAGACCCACACCGATACCACCGCCGATGGCGGAGAGGCCGTAGCCGATGAGGTTGAGGGAGCCGTTGATGGAGCCTTCCATTTTTCTTCCTTTCAAGATGCCACCCATGTGGCAGGTTGTTTGGGTTGCTTCATCCCCGTGAGGGGAAGTCTTTTTGTGCCGATGGCGCTGCGCCTTGCGGCGTTGGCCCTGCGGCGCTGTGCCTAGTGGCTGTCGGCGTGCAGCGCGCCTTCGATGTAGATCGCGGTCAGCAGCGTGAAGACGTAGGCCTGCAGCACCATGATCAGCGCTTCGAGCATGTACATGGCGATGGCGCCGCCAAGGACGAGTACGGACGCGCCCTTGAGGAGGACATTTTCCTGCATTACCAGGAACTCAATGCCCGCACCGGAGATCATCATGATCAAGTGGCCAGCCAGCATGGTGGCGAACAGACGGAGGCTGTGCGTGACCGGGCGGACCAGGAAGTTGGAGATGATCTCGATCGGGACGACGATCGGGAGGATGTACCACGGGACGCCGGACGGAACCGTGGCCAGCTTGAAGTACTTCAGGCCGCTCTTCTTGATGCCGACGGCGATCCAGGTGATGTACACGATCGCTGCCAGCACGTAGGCGCCGCCGACGTGCGAGAAGGTCGGAAGCTGGATCACGGGGATTGCGCCGTAGATGTTGTTGACGAGGATGAAGAAGAACAAGCTGAACAGCAGCGGGACATACTTCATGAAGTCCCTGCCGCCGATGATGTCCTTGGCGATGCCGTTGCGGACGAAGCTGTAGGCGGCCTCGCCTGCGAACTGCAGCTTGCCGGGAACGAGCTGCTGCTTCCGCGCAGCGATCACAAAGAATGTAGCGATAATGACAACCGACAGGATTACCAGCAGCATCTGCTTGGAAAATCCTTCGGCTGCACCCCACGGGATGATAGCCGGCAGGTGAAGTTCTTCAATTCCAGGAGGCGTGAAGGTTCCAGAATCTTGGGCCGGGAGCGCAAGCGCGATCAACGCGTTTCCTCTCTGCAGTGTCCATCATTGGGCGTTGGGCGGGGACCGGCGACATTGCTGCCCGCCTCTCCCCCTGTGAAATTATTTGGCATTACTGTTCCTCGTCCTGGGACGGGCCACGTGCAGCATTGCCGTCATCAGCTGAAGTTCTGTTACTGGTGAGGCCGTGCATATGAGAAAGATAGAACCCTCCCGCAGCTCCAAGCAGAGCGCCTGCGAGCACAATCCAGCGGGTTCCCCACAGATTATCCAGTCCCCACCCTATCAAACTCCAGACGATGATTCCGCCAACAATGTAGCTAAAGACGGCGATTCCGGCGTTGTATCCGCCGTCGCTGCCGTCCGTGGATACACCGGGGGCACCGGCTGTGGTTTTGGGTGTTTTGGCGACCTTATGAGACGGTCCGGCAAGCGGCTCGCGGCCGGTTTTGCGGCTAAACATCGGTGCCGCCTTTCCGGGGTTCGGGATCGTTGTAAATCTGGAGCCTGGCCCTGCTGAAACCGTAGATCTCGGCCGCCTGCCAGAACACCACGGTCACGACGGCGCCGATCAGGAACCAGCGGCCGTGCAGCCAGGCCGGAGCTCCGATGACGAAGAGGACCACGGCAAAGCCGACGACCTTGACGAAATACGTCCCGACGAACAGTCCGATCGCTCCGGAGGGGTTGTTGCGGCCGACGAAGTGGCCCACCGCGAGGCTGATGGCGAAGAACGCCATCACCAGGGCTCCCCCGAAGAGGGAGGACCAGAATCCCACGGCGCCGTTGAAGAAGAAGGCGGTGACGCCGGTCAGCAGCAGGGCGGCGGCCGACGCAGCGGAACTCATGGCCAGCAGTCTCAGCCACAGGGATTTTGTGGGGCCGGAGACACCAACGGGTCCGTTGCCGGAAGCGGGTTCCGGTTCGGCGTTGGAGGTCATCAGATCCCAATCGTCGCGTGCGTAGTACAGGTCTTGGTGGGCGGCGAAGCACCGCCACTGAATTCTACATTAGATAGAAATTATTCTGAAAATTTCCTGTGAGCCAAGCGTCACAGTCTATTCCGGCGTGCCGGCGATCTGCCCCGGCCCCCGCTGCCGCAAGTACGGCCAGGCGGTCACCACGGCCAGGACGGCGGCGGCGGCCAGATCGACGGCGAGCACTATGTGCCACGGGAAGATCGCGAACGCGAGGCCGCCGAACGCCAGGATGCAGGTCCACAGGTACATCAGCACCACGGCGCTGCGGTGGGAGTAGCCGATGTCGAGAAGTTTGTGGTGCAGGTGCCCTCGGTCCGCCGACCACGGCGAGCGGCCCAGCGCGGTCCGCCGCACGACGGCCAGGCACAGGTCCAGGAGCGGCAGGAACAGCACGGCGAACGGCAGGAGGATCGGGATGATCGTGGGAATGCCGTTGGCCCGGTCGTAGAGCCCGGAGCTGATCTGACCGGTGGACACGACGCCTGCCGATGCCATGAGCAGGCCGATCAGCATGGCCCCGGAATCACCCATGAAGATCTTCGAGGGAAACCAGTTATGCGGCAGGAAGCCGACGCAGCTGCCCACCACAATGGCCGTCAGGAGGGTGGCCAGGTCCGAGCGGTCCAGCAGGACGGCCGTCCGGTGGACCCAGTAGGCCGTCAGGAAGAAGGCCGCTCCCCCGATGATCGCCACTCCCGCGGCGAGGCCGTCCAGTCCGTCGATGAAGTTGAACGCGTTCATGGTGGTCACGATCAGCCCGGCCGTCAGGACGATGCTCACGGCCTCGTTCTGAATCACGAACGGTTCCGGGATGAACGGGATGATCGTCATGCGGACTCCCCAGATGGCCACGACCAGCGCCGCGGCGCTTTGGCCGATCAGTTTGACCCACCATCGCAGATCCAGCAGATCATCCGCGACGCCGACCAGCACGATCACGGTGGCCCCGGCGAGGATCCCCCAGGGCGCGGCGTTGTTGCGGAAAATGTCCTTGACGAAGAACGATGTGCTCGCCGTGACCAGGGCCACCAGGACTCCTGCGAAGATGCCCAGGCCGCCGAGCCTGGAAATCGGCCTGGAGTGCATGTCGCGGCTGCGGATCGGTGAATACAGTTCCAGTTTGTTGCCCACAAGCCGGGCACCCCATGTGGCCGCGTAGCTCACGATCGCTGCCGTCAGCATCATGAGCAGATACATGATCACGGGAAGACCACCAGTCCTGAGCCATCGGCACAATCACAGGAGAAGGCATGACACGGCGGCATGCTCCGCAGCACCGGAGGCACCGGTGAGCTGCGGATATGGGGTGGATTCAATTGCCGTGGAACTGTCGTTCGAAAAATGAAACTTCTCCGTCGCCGTGCGCAGGGCAGGCAGTGCGTAGTGCCTGACAGGGCTGTATTACAGTGGACTCTAGTCAAGATACTAATGCCAACGGCCACCTGTCTTCGCGTCACACGGCCCTCCGCCGGCGGGAAAACCACTGACGGTCGTGCTGAAAGGACCCCGCGATGACCCCCTCGGTTGCAGTCGCTGCCGTGACGTTTGACCGTCCCAGGGAGCTGGCAGTCCTGCTGGATGCCATCAACAGCCAGACCGCCCCGGTGCGCTCCATTTGCCTCGTCGACAGCGGCACCGTGCCCTCCAAGGACGTCGCGGGCCGGCACGCCAACGTGGACTACGTCCGGTCCGAGGCGAACCTCGGCGGCGCCGGCGGTTTTTCGCTGGCCATCCTCAAGGCCGTGGCCAGCGGGGCTGACTGGATCTGGATGATGGACGACGACGCCGAGCCCGCGGACCCGGAATGCCTCGCCACGCTGCTCCGCGAAGCGCAGGCCCGGGACCTGGACGCCGTGGTGCCGCTCGTGGTGGCCCCCGGCCACCCGGACCGGCTGTCCTTCTTCTTCCGCCTCAACGGCAAGGTCACGCACGAGCGCGCGGAGGTGGAGAAGGTCGGGTTCCTGCCCGGCGACGGGCACTTCTTCAACGGCGCCCTGATCCGTTCCGATGTCTTCTTCAAGGTGGGCCTGCCGGACATGCGCCTGTTCATCCGCGGCGACGAGGTGGACTTCACGCTCAGGCTTCGGAAGGCCGGGATCCGCTTCGGCACGGTCACCACCGCCGCCATCACCCACCCGCACGCGTTCTCCGAAACCAAGCACGTCTTTGGTGCCCGGTGGCACGTGATCGTTCCGGACTCCGCCTTCAAGCGCTACTTCTACTACCGGAACCGCGGCTACATGATCCGCCGCCATTTCCGGGTCAAGTCCTTCATCGCCGACGTGGGCGGCTACCTCGGCTACTTCCTGCGCAGCGGCGACGTCCGCGGCCTCGCCGACTGGTTCCGCGCCTTTTCCACCGGGCTCCGCGGCAAGGGCTTCGGCCCCCTGGAGGACCAGAAGTTCTGACCCTTGCCGGCGCCAGGTCCGCCGGCGCTACGGCCGTGCTAAGGACGCCGCGCTAAGGATGCCGGCGCAGTCGCCGGCGCAGCAGCAGGCCGAGCAGCACCCAGGGTTCGCCGAACACCCGGTAGGCCACCCGCTGCGGGTGGAGCATGAGCCGCCAGGCCCATTCGAGCCCGAGCCGCCCGATCCAGCGCGGCGCCAGCTTCTGGACACCGGCAATCTGTTCAATGGCACCGCCGACGGCGCAGTAGACGGCCGGCGGAAGCATGGCACGCCGCCGGGCCAGGACTTGTTCCTGCAGCGGCATGCCCAGGCCCAGGAGCACAAGCTGCGGACGAAGCCGGGAGAGCCATTCGATGGCACTTTCCTCAAGGTCCCGATTCCAGCCTTCGCCGGGCATGCCGTCGACGCGCGCGCCGGGAACGATTTCCCGCAGCCTGGCCACGGCGCCGGCGTTGGCCACGGCGCCTGCGCCGATCACGGCAATCCGCTCGAGGCCCGCGACGTTGCCGAGGGCGGGAATCCAGTCGGTGGACCCTAGACGGTAGTCCATCACCGGGCCCCGGCCGTCGTCGTCTTCACCGGTCTTGGCCCAGAGCCACAGCACCGGGGCGCCGTCGATCAGCACCACGTCGCTGCGCTGGTAGAACGACCGGAAGGCGGGATCGGAGTGCAGCAGCGTCACGCTGTGCAGGTTGTGTCCCACCACAATGCGGGTGCTGCCCTCGGCGACGTAAGTGCTCAGGACAGCGGTCAGTTCTGAGACCGTGAGGGGGGTCGCCTCGACGTCGAGGAAGGGGACGTGCTGGCGCTCCAGCGTCATGCGGAGCCGGATCCCGCGCCCGGCGCGTCGCCGGACTCAGGGACAGCTGCCTCGGCTGCAACGGCGTCGGCGTCCACAGGCGCCGCAGCCTCGGAGCCGTCCACCGGTGCAGCAGCTTCCGGGGCGTTGCCGTCGACGTCCACGAGGTCCGGAACCACGGCGCGCAGGCGTTCGAGGCTGATGGCTCCCTGGCGGACCACGCGCAACGGCAGGGCGGTCGCGTCCACGATGGTCGAGGCGAGGGCCTCGGCGCCGCCGGCGGGCCGCGGGCCGCCCTCAAGGTAGACCTCCACGGATTCGGCCAGCTGGGCTTCGGCGTCCGCGGCGGTCTGCGCCGCCGCGTGCCCTGTGCGGTTGGCGGAGGACACGGCAAGGGGTCCGGTAAGCGTCAGGAGGTCCTGCGCGATCTCGTCAGCCGGGATCCGCAGGGCCACAGTCCCCTTGGTCTCGCCGAGATCCCAGTCCAGCGACGGCTGGGCATGCAGGATCAGGGTCAGGCCGCCGGGCCAGAAAGTCTCGGCCAACCGCCGCGCCTCAGCGGGAACTTCCGTGGCCAGACCGTCCAGGGCATTGAGCCTGGGGATCAGCACGGGCGGCGGCATCTTCCGGCTCCGGCCCTTGGACGCGAGCAGCAGGGTCACGGCCAGGGGTGAAAAGGCGTCGGCGGCAATGCCGTAGACCGTGTCCGTGGGGAAGACCACGCACTTGTTCTCACGGATGGCCCGCTGGGCATGTTCGAGTCCTGCGGCGCGCTGCTCAGCTGCCGTGCAATCGTAGCTAGTCGTCACTGGCCTATTCTTTCATCACTTGTCACACGATTCGGACGGTGTCCGCCGACGCTGTCAGATCTGACACTGTCAGCACAGCACTGGTCGCACGGTCCTTGCCATTGAGGTCCCGGTGCGTCGTCACCTCGGACCATTTCCCGGTGCGGGTGAGCATCCCGGCGATCCATTCCGACTGCACTTCAGCGTGCTCCATCACGAAGTAGCCGCCGGGGACCAGCAGCCGGGCAGCCGAGGCGGCCGCCGCCGTCGGAAGTTCCATGCCGTCCGCTCCCCCGCCGTACAGCGCCTCGGGCGGGTCGTGCAGCGCCACTTCCGGTTCGTTCGGGATCGCTTCAGCGGGAATGTAGGGCGGGTTGGAGACGACGACGTCGAACGTGCCGTTGTGTTCCGGCAGCGCGTCGCGCAAGTCGCCGCGGACGAGGTGGACGCCAAGGGGAGACAAGTTTTTCGCCGCCCAGGCGTGCGCGAAGACGCTATATTCCACCGCATGGACCTCGGCGCCGGGGATCTCGTGCGCGATCGAGCCTGCGATCGCACCGGATCCGGTGCCCAGGTCCACCACTTTGGGGTGCGCCATGCCCTGCAGCCGGTCAATCACCAGTTGCACCACGGATTCGGTTTCCGGCCGCGGAATGAAGACGCCGGGGCCGACGGCGAGTTCGAGGTAGCGGAAGTGCGCCACGCCGGTGATGTGCTGCAGCGGTATCCGTTGCGCCCGTTCGGCGACGAGGTCGGCATACCCCTCCGGTGCCGGGGCGTCGCCGAGCATCAGTGCGCGCAGCCGGCCGAGCCCGACGCCGAGCAGGTGCTCGGCCAGGAGCTCGGCGTCAACGCGCGGGCTGGGCACGCCGGCCGCGGCCAGGACCTCGG
The DNA here is from genome assembly GCF_054062615.1 of Arthrobacter sp. TE12232. Taxonomy (NCBI): domain Bacteria; kingdom Bacillati; phylum Actinomycetota; class Actinomycetes; order Micrococcales; family Micrococcaceae; genus Arthrobacter; species Arthrobacter sp. TE12232. The sequence goes on along the minus strand of NZ_JBSSFK010000001.1, from coordinate 3,994,388 downwards.
TCGCCTCGCGGACGGCCTCCGCAAGGCTGGGACCATTGCCTGCTGTCATCACGTGGTGCCCCGGGGCCTATTCGCCGATGGCGTCGAGCCTGGACTGCTCGTCCAGTTCGATGGCCGACTGGATGACCGGTTCCAGGTCACCGTTCATGACCTGGTCCAGGTTGTAGGCCTTGTAGCCGGTGCGGTGGTCCGCGATCCGGTTTTCCGGGTAGTTATAGGTGCGGATGCGCTCGGAGCGGTCCATGGTGCGGATCTGCGACTTGCGCTGGGCCGAGTTCTCGGCGTCGATCAGCTCCTGCTGGTGCGCCAGGATGCGGGCGCGCAGCACGCGCATGCCGGCTTCGCGGTTTTGCAGCTGCGACTTCTCGTTCTGCATGGCCACGACGATGCCGGTGGGAAGGTGGGTGATGCGCACGGCCGAGTCGGTGGTGTTCACGGACTGCCCGCCGGGACCGGAGGACCGGTAGACGTCGATCTTGAGGTCGTTCTGGTTGATCTCGAGTTCCTCGGGCTCGTCCACTTCGGGGAGCACCAGCACGCCGGCGGCCGAGGTGTGGATGCGGCCCTGGGACTCGGTCACGGGGACGCGCTGGACCCGGTGGACGCCGCCTTCGAACTTGAGCCGCGCGTACACGCCCTCTGCGGGGTCGTTCGAGTTGCCCTTGACGGCCATCTGGACGTCCTTGTAGCCGCCAAGGTCCGATTCCGTGGCGGAGATGATCTCTGTCTTCCAGCCGCGGGATTCCGCATAGCGGCTGTACATCCGCAGGAGGTCCGCGGCGAACAGGGCAGCCTCGTCGCCGCCTTCGCCGCCCTTGACCTCAAGGATCACGTTGCGGGCATCGTCCGGGTCGCGCGGGATCAGCAGCCGGCGCAGTTTGGCCGCAGCCGTCTCCAGCGCAGCCTCCAGCTCGGGTACCTCAGCGGCGAACTCGGGGTCCTCGTCCGCCATTTCCTTGGCAGCGGCCAGGTCATCGCGGATGCCCTCCCAGCGGTGGTAGGCCTCCACAATGCCGTTCAGCTGAGCAGAACGCCGCCCCAGTTTCCGGGCCAGCCGCTGGTCAGCATAGACAGCAGGATCCCCAAGCTGGGCCTGGATAGCGTCATGCTCATCCAACAGGCCCTGTACGGACTCAAACATTTTCAAAACCTCTTTCGACTCTCTCAAGTCTAGTAACGCGACAGCGAAGGTGGGCAAACAGCGAAGCCGTTCGGTTTTGCCGCCACAGTGAGCGGGCGCATCGGCCCCTGCGCCGCGCGGGTTTTCCGCCCCGGGAGTGGCATCGGGCCTGCCGAAGCGTGGAGGCTCAGATCCGCAGGATCGAGCCTCCACGCGAAGGGGCGGGGGCGGAAAACCCGCGCGGCGAACCACGCGAGGAATCCACTCCCCGCCCCTACGTCAACTACTTGTCGTTATCGGACTTCGCACCAAGCGTCGTCTTCTGCACCTGCATGAGGAACTCGACGTTGCTCTGGGTCTCCCGGATCTTGTTGGTCAGCAGCTCAAGGCTCTGCTGCGTTTCGAGTCCGGAGAGGACGCGGCGCAGCTTCCACATGATCTTGACTTCCTCGGGGGAAAGCAGGTTCTCTTCGCGGCGGGTACCGGACGCGTTGACGTCCACGGCCGGGAAGATGCGCTTGTCAGCCAGCTGGCGGGACAGGCGAAGTTCCATGTTGCCGGTGCCCTTGAACTCTTCGAAGATGACCTCGTCCATCTTGGAACCGGTCTCGACGAGAGCGGTGGCCAGGATGGTGAGCGAGCCACCGTTTTCGATGTTGCGGGCTGCACCGAAGAAACGCTTCGGCGGGTACAGCGCTGCGGAGTCCACGCCACCGGACAGGATGCGGCCGGAGGCCGGTGCTGCCAGGTTGTAGGCGCGGCCCAGACGGGTCATGGAGTCCAGGAGCACAACGACGTCCATGCCCATTTCCACGAGGCGCTTGGCGCGTTCGATGGAGAGTTCGGCCACGGTGGTGTGGTCGTCGGCGGGACGGTCGAAGGTGGAGGCAATGACCTCGCCCTTGACGGTGCGCTGCATGTCCGTGACTTCTTCGGGGCGTTCGTCAACGAGCACCATCATGAGGTGGACCTCAGGATTGTTGGTGGTAATCGCGTTGGCGATGGACTGCAGGATGAGCGTCTTGCCGGCCTTCGGCGGCGAAACGATCAGGCCGCGCTGGCCCTTGCCGATCGGGGCCACGAGGTCGATGACACGGGGGCCGATCTTCTTCGGGTCCGTCTCGAGGCGCAGGCGCTCGGAGGGGTACAGCGGGACGAGCTTCGCGAATTCGACGCGGTCCTTGAGTTCCTCGGGGGTCTTGCCGTTGACCGAGGTGACGCGGACCAGCGCGTTGAACTTCTGGCGGGCGGACTGCTGGCTGCGGTCCTCGCCTTCGCGCGGTGCACGGATGGCACCGACGACGGCGTCGCCCTTGCGCAGGTTGTACTTCTTGACCTGGGCGAGCGAGACGTACACGTCATTCGGGCCCGGCAGGTAGCCGGACGTGCGGATGAACGCGTAGTTCTCGAGCACGTCGAGGATGCCGGCGACCGGCAGGAGGACGTCGTCCTCCGTGACCTCGACGTCGTCGACGTCCGGTCCCTGCGCACGCCCGCGGCGGCGGTCGTTGCGGTCGCGGAAGCGGTCGTTGCGCGAGGAGTTGTCGCGGCTGTCCTGCTGGCCCTGGCGGTCACCGCGGTCGTTACGGTCACGTCGGTTGCGGCGGTTCCGGCGGCTTCCGCCGTCGGTTTCTTCGCTGTCGCGGGTGTTGTCGCGGGTGCCGGCGGCTTCGCCACGGGTGCGGGTGGTGTCGCGGCGCTGGCCGTCTTCACTGCCCGGCTCGGCCTGGCGCTGTTCACGCTGTTCAGTGCGCTGTTCACGCTGTTCAGTACGCTGTTCACGCTGCTCGGTTGCGGGCTGTTCGGCCTGGACTTCGCCGGCGTTCTGGCCGGCGGCCTCGCTGACCTGGGCTGCGGCTTCGCCGCGGCGGCGGTTGCGGGTGCGCGGCTGCCGCGTGCGGTCGCTGCCTTCCGTTGCGGAAACGGCCGGGCCGGTCTCGGCTGCGCGAATTCCGGCAGTGGGGCTTTCGGCCGCGCCGGGTTCGGTAGAAACCGCAGGGGCTTCTGCCGGAGCCGCGGCGGGTGCCTCTGCGGCGGCCGTCGTGACGACGCCGTCGCTGCCTGCACGGCGGCTGCGGCCGCGGCGGGCCCGGGGGCTTTCCTGGGCCGGGCTTTCCTGGGCGGCGGCCTCGTTGCCGGCGGCGGGCACGGTTACCGGTGCAGCTGCCTGCGAAACGGTGCCGTTGTCGGTCGCCTTTTCAGCAGCACGGGCCGGAGCCTTGCTGACCGGGGTGCCTGCGCGGTGGGCGGAAATGGCCGTGACCAGATCGCCCTTGCGCATGCGGGATCCGCCGGAAATCCCCAGCTGGCTGGCGAGGGCCTGGAGCTGGGCGAGCTTAAGGCCTGCAAGGCCGCTGCTCTTGGCGGGTGCTGCCGTTGATCCGGCAGCAGAAGATGTATCCACAGCCGGAGACAGCTCAGTGGTTTCGGTCACGAAGGATCCTTCCCCCTCGACGGCGTCCAGGCTAAGAGCTGGACGCGGTGATTTGATCTGGGCTGCAGTTCAGATCTGCAGCCGTGATTTCGGCCTTGCCGGATGGATTTCGGCCAGCAGGGCCGGATACTGCTTCACCATGCACGATCCGAGAAATGAGGAACGGCGGGCTGACGATTTCAGGGGGCAGAGCAATTCTGCTGATTCCTGCGTCAGACCGAAAGCAGGTGGCACCGGAAAATATTGCGCAGTGAAAGATGAGAGAGGCTACGTGGCCAACATCGCGGTCTTAGAACGGTTACTAATTTACCGCCTGCGTATTTACCGCCGGTGCACTTCCACTTTAGCACCTTCAACGTCCACGGCCAGTTTCATCACTCGCCAGCCCACTTCCGGCGTGTTGTCCGCCGTGTGGGCGCCGATGAAGTCGACAACCTCGCTGGCTTCGGCTTCCCCGTTGGCCAGGACCAGCACGGTGGGCCCGGCACCGGAGACGACGGCGGCGTGCCCTGCCTGCCGCAGCACGGCAATCAGCTCGGCGCTGGGCCGCATGGCTTCGGCACGGTAGCTCTGGTGCAGGTAATCCTCGGTGCCCGGCAGCAGGAATTCCGGATTGGCGGTCAGTGCGTGGATCAGCAGGGCGGCGCGGCCGGAGTTCATGGCCGCGGCGTGGTGGCCCACCGAGGCCGGCAGAAGCGCCCGCGCGGCTTCGGTGGAGAGCTCGTAGTCCGGAACGGCGACGACGGGAATCACCGAGGGGGCCACAGCAGCGCACGTGCTGCTGTACTGGTCACTGTCCTGCCATGACAGCGCCAGTCCGCCGAAAATGGCGGGTGCGACGTTGTCCGGGTGGCCTTCCATTTCGCTCGTAAGCTGCAGAATCCAGTCGCGGCCGCGCCGGGACGCCTCCGGAACCAGGGCGTTCGCGGCACTGACGGCGGCCACGACGGCCGAGGCCGAGGACCCCAGGCCGCGCCCGTGCGGGTTGACGTTGTCCGCCGTGATCCGCAGGCCTTCGTGCCGGAAACCGAGGCGGTGCAGCGCCTCGGTGAGGGCCTTGACCACGAGGTGCGTGGCGTCGCGGGGCAGCGACTCGGCACCCTCTCCGCTGAGCTCGAATTCAAGTTCACCGCTGGCCAGGGTTTCCACGGTGAGCGTGTCATGCAGCGTCAGCGCCAGGCCGAGGCTGTCGTACCCCGGGCCCAGGTTGGCACTGGTGGCAGGCACCCGCACGGTGACAAGCTGGCCTGCCGGAACGGCGGGAGTGCCTGCCGCTGATTCGGCCGGGACGGTGAGGGTGGTTTCCAACGCTATTTTTCTTCCAGTCCCAGAGCTGCGGCGACGGTGACGACGTCGTTGGAGACCTTGACCGGCTGCACATCGCTGCCGTCCTCGGTGCGCAAGGCCCACTGCGGGTCTTTGAGCCCGTGACCAGTCACCGTGATCACGATCGTCTTGCCGGCCGGAACCTCCCCGGCCGCGTGCTTCTTGATCAGGCCGGCGACACCGGCAGCCGAACCGGGCTCCACGAAGACGCCTTCCCGGGCGGAGAGCCAGCGGTGCGCGGAGAGGATTTCCTCGTCCGTGACGGCCTCGATCACGCCGCCGGATTCATCCCGGGCCGCCACGGCGGTGTCCCAGGAGGCCGGGTTGCCAATACGGATGGCGGTGGCAATGGTGTCGGGTTCGGTGATGGGGTGGCCGGCCACGAACGGGGCAGCCCCGGCAGCCTGGAAGCCCCACATGACCGGGGTCTTCGTGGCGACGGCGGGAAGCGAGCCGGCGGTAGGCGACTCGTACGCCGCGGCGTACTCCTTGTAGCCCTTCCAGTACGCGCTGATGTTGCCGGCGTTGCCCACCGGAAGCACGTGGTAGTCCGGGGCGTCGCCGAGGGAATCGACAACTTCAAAGGCGCCGGTCTTCTGGCCCTCGATCCGGGCCGGGTTGACGGAGTTGACCAGGAACACCGGGTAGGACTCGCCGAGCTTGCGGGCGATGTCGAGGCAGTTGTCGAAGTTGCCGTCCACCTGCAGCAGCGTGGCCCCGTGCGCGATCGCCTGGCTGAGCTTGCCCATCGAGATCTTGCCCTCTGGGACCAGGACCGCGCACTGCAGCCCGGCCGCCGTCGCGTAGGCCGCGGCGGAAGCTGAGGTGTTGCCGGTGGAGGCGCAGACCACGGCCTTGGCGCCGGCCGCCACGGCTGCCGTCATGGCCATGGTCATGCCGCGGTCCTTGAAGGAACCGGTCGGGTTCATGCCCTCGACCTTGAGGTAGACGGTGCTGCCGGTCAGCTCGGAGAGGTGGCGGGCGTGCACGAGCGGGGTGCCGCCCTCGCCCAGGGTGATGACCTTAGTGGCTTCCGTGACAGGAAGACGATCAGCGTATTCGCGGATGACACCGCGCCATTGGTGAGCCACTTAGACCCCTTCTACCCGCAGTACGGATGTGACGGAATTGATGACGTCCAGGCGCTTGACGGCCTCGACGGTTGCTGCAAGTGCGGCTTCGCGTGCACGGTGTGTCACGATCCGCAGCTCGGCAGACTCCACGTTGGAGTCGGCGTCGCGGTGGATGGTCTGCCGCATGATTTCGATGGACACGCCGTGCTCCGCGAAGAGCTGGGCGATCCGGGCCAGGACGCCGGGCTGGTCCGCGACGTCGAGTCCGATGTAGTAGCTCGTGATGGCTGCATCGATGGGCAGTGCAGGCACGTGCCCGGTGGTGGTTTCGGTCCGGCCCGGGCCGCCCAGGACAATGCGGCGGGCCGCGGAGACGAGGTCGCCCAGCACGGCGGACGCCGTCGGGGTTCCGCCGGCGCCCTGTCCGTAGAACATGAGTTCGCCGGCGTTCTCGGCTTCGATGAAGACGGCGTTGAACGCACCGCGGACAGCGGCCAGGGGGTGTTCGCGGGGCAACAGCGTCGGGTGCACGCGGACGGAGACGCCGGTCCTGCCGTCCTCGTCCGTCAGCTTCTCCGCAATCGCGAGCAGCTTGATGACAAAGCCGGCCTCCTTCGCGGCGGCGATGTCCGCCGCGCTGACGGCCGTGATGCCCTCGCACGAGACGTCTTCCAGGGCGAACCGGGTGTGGAAGGACAGCGAGGCAAGGATCGCTGCCTTGGCGGCGGCGTCGTAGCCCTCGACGTCGGCGGTGGGGTCGGCTTCCGCGTAGCCCAGTCGCTGGGCTTCGGCCAGGGCGTCGGCGAACTGCGCGCCGGTGGAGTCCATCTGGTCGAGGATGAAGTTAGTGGTGCCGTTGACGATCCCGAGCACCCGGGTGATCCGGTCGCCGGACAGGCTGTCCCGGATGGGCCGCAGGATGGGAATGGCACCGGCGACGGCGGCCTCGTAGGAGAGCTGCACGCCGGCCTTGTCCGCTTCCTCGTAGAGCGTGGGACCGTCCTGGGCCAGGAGCGCCTTGTTGCCGGTGACCACGCAGGCCCCGTGCCGCATGGCCGTCAGGATCAGGGTCCGGGCCGGCTCAATCCCGCCCATGAGCTCGATCACGAGGTCGGCGTCCTTGACGAGGGTTTCGGCGTCGGTGGTGAACAGCTCCTGGGGCAGATCGACGTCGCGTTCGGCGTCGAGGTTGCGCACAGCGATGCCGCCCAGTTCGAGGCGGGCGCCTGTGCGCGCCGCGAGGGCGTCGGCGTCGTCAATGAGAATCCGCGCAACCTGAGCCCCGACGTTGCCACAGCCCAGCAGGGCCACTTTCAGGGTTCGCAATTCGGTCATTCAGACTCCCATGTCGCGGTTGAGCAGATCTTCTTCGGTTTCCCCGCGGACAATCAGCCGGGCAGATCCGTCGCTGACAGCGACGACGCCCGGCCGGGCCAGATAGTTGTAGTTGCTTGACAGGGCCCAGCAGTAGGCGCCGGTCCCCGGTACAGCAAGCAGATCACCGGCTGCCACGTCCTCGGGCAGATATACATCTCTAACAACTATGTCGCCGCTCTCGCAATGTTTGCCCACTACTCGGGACAGCTGCGGGGCCGCCTCGGAGCTCCGCGAGGCGAGAATTGCCGAATAATCCGCGTCATACAGCACCGGGCGAGGGTTGTCGCTCATCCCGCCGTCCACCGACACATACCGGCGGGGGTACGTAACCTCGTTGCCGACTCCCCCGGCTTCGGAACCCGGGGCGTCCACACGGACGGTCTTGAGCGTGCCGACCTCGTACAGCGTGAACGTCGTGCTGCCGACGATTGCGCGGCCCGGTTCGATCGAGATCCGGGGGGCGGAAATACCCAGCGCGGCGCACTTGGAACGGACGACGGCGGCCATCGCCTGCGCGATCTCAGCGGCCGGGCGGGGCGTGTCAACGGGGGTGTAAGCGATGCCGTAGCCGCCTCCGAGGTCCAGCTCGGGCAGCACGATGGAGTACTTGACCTGCATTGCGGCCAGGAAGTCCAGGAGCTTTTCGGCGGCGAGGGCGAAGCCGTCGGGTTCGAAGATCTGGGAGCCGATATGGCAGTGCAGGCCCAGCAGCTCGATGCTCTCGTGCCCAATGGCCGCGGCCACGGCTTCCTCAGCGGCGGACAGCCCGGCCTGGTCGGTGGAGTCCGGCGCCATGGAGAGACCGAATTTCTGGTCCTCGTGGGCGGTGGCGATGAATTCGTGCGTGTGGGCGTGCACTCCGGGGGTCAGCCGGAGCATGACCTTCGCGGTGTCGCCCCGGTTGGCCGCGATCGCCGCGACGCGTTCGAGCTCGTCGAGGCTGTCCACCACGATCCGGCCCAGTTGCATGTCCAGGGCCCGGTGGATTTCGCCGTCGGACTTGTTATTGCCGTGCAGGGCGACGTCGGCGCCCGGGATGCCGGCGCGGGCGGCGACGGCGAGTTCGCCGCCGGATGCGGTGTCCAGGCGCAGCCCTTCTTCCTCGACCCAGCGGACCACGGAGGTGCACAGGAAGGACTTGCCGGCGTAGTAGACGTCCACTCCCCCACAGATGTCCGCGAAGGCGTCGTTGAACGCGTCGCTGAACGCCCGGGCGCGGGCCCGGAAATCGGTCTCGCTCAGCACGAACAGCGGCGTCCCGTACTCGCGTTGCAGTTCGCTGACCGTCAGCCCCTCGATGGTGAGCTCGCCGGCGTCGTTCCGGGCCACGCCGCCGGCCCACAGCGGTTCGTGGAGGGCGTTGAGGTCGGCGGGGACCTCAAGCCAGCCGGGTGCGAGCGGGGACTGTCCTGTATTTGCGGTCATGACGATTACATCCGTTCCGGCGCCGAGACGCCCAGCAGTTCCAGTCCGTTGGCCAGCACCTGGCTCGTGGCGTCGTTGAGCCACAGCCGGGTCCGGTTGGTGTCGGTGATGGGTTCCTCGCCCTGGGGCGCCACCCGGCAGGCGTCATACCAGCGGTGGTAGGCGCCGGCGATGACCTCCAGGTGCCGGGCCACGCGGTGCGGTTCGCGCAGTTCGGCGGCCTTGGCCACCACCGAGGGGTAGCTGCCCAGGTGCGAGAGCAGCTCGTTTTCGGTGGCGTGGTCCAGCAGGGCGGCGTCGAAGCAGTCTTTGCCGTCGACACGGCGCTCCACGCCGGCGGCCACGGCATTGCGGGCGGCGCCGCGGGAGCGGGCGTGGGCGTACTGGACGTAGAACACCGGGTTTTCGTTGCTGTGCTTCTTGAGCAGCTCGGGGTCCAGGGTCAGCGGCGAATCGGCCGGGAACCGGGCGAGCGAGTAGCGGACCGCGTCCTTGCCGAGCCAGTCGATGAGGTCCTTGAGCTCAATGATGTTGCCGGCACGCTTGGACAGCTTGGCGCCGTTGACGGAGACCAGCTGGCCGATCAGGACCTCGATGTTGACCTCGGGGTCGTCGCCGGCGGCGGCCGCGATGGCCTTGAGCCGGTTGATGTAGCCGTGGTGGTCGGCGCCGAGGAGGTAGATCTTCTCCGTGTAGCCGCGGTCCTTCTTGGACAGGTAGTAGGCGGCGTCGGCGGCGAAGTACGTCGGCTCGCCGTTCGCGCGGATCATCACGCGGTCCTTGTCATCGCCGAAGTCGGTGGTGCGCAGCCACACCGCGCCGCCGTCGTCGAAAACGTGGCCCTGTTCGCGCAGGCGGGCGACGGCGTCTTCGATCGCGCCGGCGTCGTGGAGTTCCTGTTCGGAGAAGAAGACATCAAAGTCGACGCCGAACCCGGCCAGTGTCTGCTTGATGTCGTGCATCTGCGCCTTGTACGCGGCGCCACGGATCACCGGCAGGGCTGCGACTTCGGTGAGTTCACGGATGCCGGGGTGCTCGCTGAGCACCTCATGGCCGAGGTCGGCGATGTACTGGCCAGGGTAACCGCCTTCGGGCACGTCCCGGCCGTGCAGCCTCGCGAACACCGAGTTGGCGAACACGTTCATCTGGGAGCCGGCGTCGTTGATGTAGTACTCGGCCGTGACGTCCGCGCCGGAGGCGCGGAGGACGCGGGCGATCGCGTCGCCGAGGGCCGCCCAGCGGGTGTGGCCGATGTGCAGCGGACCGGTCGGGTTGGCCGAGACGAACTCCATGTTGACCACGTGCCCGGCGAGCGCGGTGTTGGTGCCGTAGTCCGCTCCGGCTTCGACGATCGCCTTGGCGAGGGCGCCGGCGGCCGCGGCGTCCACGGTGATGTTCAGGAAGCCCGGGCCGGCGATGTCCACGGCGGAAACGCCGTCGATCGTTTTCAGCCGGGCGCTCAGGACGGACGCGAACTCCCGCGGGTTGGTGCCTGCCGTCTTGGCCAGCTGGAGCGCGACGTTGGTGGCCCAGTCCCCGTGGTCCCTGTTCTTCGGGCGCTCGACGCGCACCTCGTCCGGGATGTCGGCTGCGGAAAGGGCAATCTCGCCTGCCGCGACGGCGTCCTTCAGGCAGGCGGATATGGCGAGGGAGAGTTCTTCTGGGGTCACAGTTCTAGCCTACCGGTGGGCCCGAGGTGTGGCGGAATCTGGCGCCCGGCATGACGGGCCGGCGGGCAGCTAGTCCGTCTGTCTGTCCCGCGCGTGACCGCGTTCATTGCCTACTCAGCACGGGCTCGGCACGCGCTCTGCACGCGCCCCATGCGCCTCATGGGCGCCGATTTTCCGTTGGAGGCCACCTTCCTGCTAAGCTCTAGGACGTCCCGCCGGAAACGGCAGGATCCCTGACTGCCCTCGTAGCTCAGGGGATAGAGCGTCTGCCTCCGGAGCAGAAGGTCGTAGGTTCGAATCCTATCGAGGGCACAGAAGAATAGGCAGTACAGCAGTCAGACAGTACAGATAGACCCCGTCGTTTCATTGAAACGGCGGGGTTTTTTGTGCCGGGCCTTTTGCACGGAATCCGGCGGAAAGAACGCGCAAAACCAGCGGCTCTCGCCCTGCCGATTGTCGGTGCCGGCTCGTAGGCTGTGTTCATCGGTGGCGGGCTACCGGGCACGCCCCGAAGCATGAAGGGGGTCTCACATGTTCCGTTCCGTCTCTTACCGTTCCGGTGGTTACTGTTCCGGTGGTTACTGTTCCATCGTTCCGCCCTACTTGCTCCGCCGCTTGGCCGCCCAGCAGGAACCGGGGTTCTCCGGCGCTGCAGAGGCTGCACAGAAGGCGCTGCTGCACGTCAAGAGTTTCCAGGCGGCCCGCGCTGAGCTGACCCTGCTGGCGGTCCCCGCCGCACGGGGGCTCAAGCCCGGGGCACCGGAACGCACCATCTATGACGCCCGGTCCCTGGAGCAGTTGCCCGGCAGCCTGGTCCGCAACGAAGGCAAGCCACCCAGCGGGGATCCGGCCGCGGACGAAGCTTACGACGGACTGGGCCACACCCACCGTCTCTACGCGGACGCTTTTGGCCGCGACTCCATTGACGGGAAGGGCCTTCCCCTCGAGGCCACAGTCCATTACGGCAAACGCTACGACAACGCGTTCTGGGACGGCCGGCAGATGGTGTTTGGCGACGGCGACGGCGTTGTCTTCGAACGATTCACGAAGTCGCTCAGCGTGATCGGCCATGAACTCGCCCATGGCGTTACGCAGTTTTCAGGCGGCCTGAACTACCGCAACCAGGCCGGCGCGCTCAACGAATCCCTGTCCGACGTCTTCGGCGCCCTCGTGGAACAGTACGCCAAGCAGCAGTCCACCGCGGAGGCGAGCTGGCTGATCGGCGAAGGACTCTTCACAGACCAGGTTCAGGGTGCCGCCCTGCGGTCCATGAAGGCGCCGGGTACCGCGTACGACGACGACGTCCTCGGCAAGGATCCCCAGCCGGACTCGATGGATTCCTATGTACGGACGAGCGCGGACAACGGCGGGGTGCACATCAACTCCGGCATCCCGAACCGTGCCTTCTGCCTCGTTGCCACGGCCCTCGGCGGCAACGCCTGGGACGCCCCCGCGCAGATCTGGTACGACACCCTGACCGGCGGCACACTGGCGCCGAATGCCACGTTCGGCGCCTTCGCCAAGGCCACTGTCGCCTCCGCTAAGGAGCTTTTCGGGGCGGATTCCAAGGAGCATGACGCCGTGCGGTCCGCGTGGGAAACTGTGAAGGTGAAGCTGTAGCGCAGCGCAATCTAAACGCCGCAGCATCCCAACCCAGCCACCAGGTCGTGAGGATCGCAGACTCATGAAGATAATCGTCCAGCGCAGCGGCGGCGTGGCCGGCATGAAAAGGACATGGACCGTCCGGCCCGAGCCGCCTGAGGACACCGACCGGTGGCAGCCGCTCATTGAGGCATGCCCGTGGGACGACGTCGCCGGGCCCGGCGAGGCCACCGGCCAGCCGGACCGGTTCATGTACAGCATCCGGGCCGATCAGCGCCGGGCGGTCCTGCCGGAGCGTGAGCTGACGGGACCCTGGCGGGACCTTGTCGAGTGTGCCCGGGCTGCCGCCGAGGAGGCCGGCCCGCCGGACCTCACGTAGCCGCCGTCATCCTGTGCTGCCTATGCCGTTGTCCCTGGCGGTGCCGCTTATGCCGTTGCCAGGTGCCCCCGGAACGTGCGCCGGTAGGACTGCGGGCTGGTGTCCAGCGCCTTTGCGAAGTGGTGCCGCAGCAGGACCGAATGCCCGAAGCCGGCTTCCCGCGCGATTTCGTCAATGTTGAGTTCCGTGGTCTCCAGCAGTTCCTGGGCGCGCAGGACCCGCTGCGAGTTGAGCCACGCCGCCGGGGTCGCCCCCGTTTCCGAGCGGAACCGCCGCGCGAATGTCCGCGGCGACATGTGGACCCGGGCGGCCAGCTCGTTGACCGGGTGTTCCTCGTCCAGGTGCCGGACCATCCATTGCAGTAGCTGTTCCATCGGTTCCGAACCGCATTGTGGGATGGGCCGGTCGATGTACTGGGCCTGGCCGCCGTCGCGGTGCGGCGGGACCACCATGTCACGGGCGATGCCGGCGGCCACCTTGGCACCAAATTCAGTGCGGATCAGGTGCAGGCAGGCATCGATCCCCGCGGCCGTCCCGGCACTGGTGATGATCCTGTCGTCTTCGACGTAGAGGACGTTTTCATCCACCAGGACGGCAGGGTACCGGCTGGCGAGTTCCTGTGAGTAGTGCCAGTGCGTGGTGCAGCGGCGGCCGTCGAGCAGCCCCGCCCGGGCCAGGGCAAATGCGCCGGAACAGATGGACATCACCCAGGCACCGCGCGCATGGGCGGCGCGCAGCGCGTCCAGGACGGACTCCGGGACATCCTCGTCCCGGCCGTAGGGCGCCATCACCACCAGGTCCGCGTCGGCAGCGGCTTCCATCCCGAAGTTGACGTGCATGGACAGTCCGGACTTGAGCGGGACGTCCCCGGGCTCCGGGGTACAGACCCGGAAATCGAAAACGGGCACGCCGCTTCCGCGCTCTGAGCGGTCAATCCCGAAGACCTCGAATGCGGTCGCAAACTCGAAGATGGAGAAGTTGGGAACGACGATCATTGCCACTGATTTGATCATGATTCCAGTGTGGCAGAAATTATAGCTTTTTGGTCATTTCTGCCACTTTTTTTCATCTACGGGCGGGAGAACCATGGAGGTATGGAACTCCTCGGAATCGCCCTCATCATCCTGATCATCGCCATCATCACAGCCACCATCGGCGCCCTGCGCAAGGATGGCCTCGGCCACAACCCGCCCGTCCGCTCGGAAGAGTACTGGATGGCCCGGGATCTCCCCAGCGTCAACTACACCCTGCGGATCTTCTGAGTCCGCACACCCGCACTGGGCCCGGCTCCACCAGCCGGGCCCTCACTATGCGCAGGGCCCGGCGGACAGTCCGTCCCAGTAGACTGTCTCCAGCCATGACATTGCATATTTCCTACCCCGCCGAGCTGCCGGTTTCCGAGCGCCGCGAAGATCTGATGGCCGCCATCGCGGCCAACCAGGTGACCATCATCGCCGGCGAGACCGGTTCGGGTAAGACCACCCAGATCCCGAAGATGTGCCTGGAACTCGGCCTGGGCGAGAACGGGCTGATCGGGCACACCCAGCCCCGCCGGCTCGCGGCCCGCACCGTTGCCGAACGCATCGCGGAGGAACTCGGCGTCGAGATCGGCCAGGAGGTCGGCTTCCAGGTCCGGTTCACGGGCGAGGTCAGCCGCTCCACCAAGGTCAAGCTCATGACCGACGGCATCCTGCTGGCAGAAATCCAGCGCGACAAGCTGCTGCGCAAGTACAACGCCATCATCATTGACGAGGCCCACGAGCGCAGCCTCAACATCGATTTCATCCTCGGCTACCTCAAGCGGATCCTGCCGCAGCGCCCGGACCTGAAGATCATCATCACCTCGGCCACCATCGATCCGGAACGCTTCGCCAAGCACTTCGGCAGCGAGGATGAGCCCGCCCCCATCATCGAGGTCTCGGGCCGGACCTACCCGGTGGAGATCCGCTACCGGCCACTCTCCCAGCCCGCCGGCGCGCGCCGGTGCCGGCGCCGAAGACGGAGACGGCGAGGGCTCAGGCTCGGACGACGAACTCGAAGAGGACCGCGACCCGCTCGACGCGGTGTGCGACGCCGTCGACGAGCTCGCCCTGGAAGCCCCCGGCGATATCCTCATTTTCTTCTCCGGGGAACGCGAAATCCGGGACGCGGCGGAGGCCCTCAACGCCCGCATCCAGTCCAACCGGCGGCTGGCCGGCACCGAGGTCCTGCCCCTCTTCGCCCGGCTGAGCCTGCAGGAGCAGCACAAGGTCTTCCACCCCGGCAGCAAACGGCGGATCGTGCTGGCCACCAACGTCGCCGAAACCTCGCTCACCGTCCCGGGCATCAAGTACGTGATCGACACCGGTACAGCCCGCATCTCGCGCTACTCGCACCGCACCAAGGTCCAGCGCCTGCCGATCGAGCGCGTCTCCCAGGCCTCGGCCAACCAGCGCTCGGGCCGCTGCGGCCGTGTTTCGGACGGCATCGCCATCCGGCTGTACTCCGAGGAGGACTTCGAGTCCCGGCCATTGTTCACGGACCCGGAGATCCTGCGCACCAACCTCGCGGCCGTCATCCTGCAGATGACCGCCATGGGTGTGGCCCGCGGACCGAAGGACGTGGAGAACTTCCCCTTCGTCGAACCGCCGGATTCACGCGCCATCAACGACGGCGTCAGCCTCCTGCGCGAACTCGGCGCCCTCAGCCCCGTGCGGACCCAGGGACAAAGGAGCGGGGAGCCGAGTGGCGAGGAGCAAACGGGCGACGGCGGCGGACGCCCGGGCCGCCGACAGGCTGCCGGCCGCGGCGGCGGCAGGAACGGTGGCGGGCTGACCGCCGTCGGGCAGCAACTGGCCCAACTGCCGGTGGACCCCCGTCTGGGCCGGATGATCGTCGAATCCGGCAAGCGCGGCTGCGTCCGCGAAGTCATGATCCTGGCGGCCGCCCTGACGATTCAGGACCCGCGGGAGCGTCCGACCGATAAGCAGCAGCTCGCCGCGGAGAAGCACGCCCGCTTCCGGGACGAAAACTCGGACTTTACCGGCTACCTGAACCTCTGGAACTACCTTCAGGAGAAGCAGCAGGAACTCTCCTCCACCGCGTTCCGCCGGCTCTGCCGGACCGAGTTCATCAACTACCTGCGGGTCCGCGAATGGCAGGACCTCTTCGCCCAGCTGCGCCAGCTCGCCCGGCCGCTGGGCATCAGCCTGGACAACAAGCGACTGGCCGATCCCGTGGGCAACCATGACGGCATCCACATCAGCCTGCTTTCCGGGCTGCTGAGCCACATCGGAATTCTGGATGAGCGCAAGCGCGAGTATGCCGGCGCCCGCGGCAGCCGATTCGCGATCTTCCCGGGTTCGGCGCTGTTCAAGAAGTCCCCCACCTTCGTCATGGCCGCGGAGCTCGTGGAGACGAGCCGGCTCTGGGCCCGCGTCGCGGCGAAGTTCGATCCGCTGTGGGCCGAGCAGGTGGCGCCGGACCTGGTCAAGCGCAGCTACAGCGAACCGCACTGGTCGAAGAAGATGGGCGCGGTGATGGCCCACGAAAAGGTCACTCTTTACGGCGTGCCCATCATCCCGAGCCGGCGGGTCAACTACGGCAACGTGGATCCCGAGCTCTGCCGCGAGCTCTTCATCCGGCACGCGCTGGTTGAAGGCGACTGGCAGACCCATCACAAGTTCTTCCACCGCAACCGCGCCCTGCTCCACGAGGTCGAGGAGCTCGAGGCCCGGATGCGGCGCCGGGACATCCTGGTGGATGACGAGACGTTGTTCGAGTTCTACGACGCCCGGATCGGCAAGGAGGTGGTCTCCGAGCGGCACTTCGACAAGTGGTGGAAGGACGCGCGGCAGCGGGACCCCGAGCTGCTCGACTTCGACCAGTCCCTGCTGATCAGCGAGGACGCCGCGGCCCTGGACGATTCGGCCTACCCCAAGACCTTGCTCCACAAAGGTTTTGAGCTGCCGCTGAGCTACGAGTTCCACCCCGTGGCGCCCGGCTCGGCGCCGAATCCTTCCGACGGCGTCACCGCCGAAGTCCCGGTGCTGTTCCTGAACCAGCTCGACGACGCCGCTTTCCGCTGGTTGATCCCCGGGCAGCGCGTGGAGCTTGTCACCGCGCTCATCAAGTCGCTGCCCAAGCAGATCCGCAAGAACTTCGTGCCCGCGCCGGACGTGGCACGCCAGGCCGTCGCGGCGCTGGAAGCCGACTTCGATCCCGCGGAGGACGAACTCGAGCCGTCGCTCGAACTCGTGCTGCGCCGGATCCGCGGCCAGGTCATCCCGCCGGGATCCTGGAACTGGGACGCCGTGCCGGCGCATTTGCGGGTCAGTTTCCGGGTGGTGGATTCCCGCGGCAAGGTACTGGATGAGGGTAAGGACCTCACTGCGCTGCAGGAGCGGCTGGCACCGGCCACCCGCCGGGCGATCGCGGAATCCCTCGGTGCCACCCCGGCCACGACGGCGCCCGCGGCCAGGGGGAAGGCCGCACCTAAGGGGACGGGCACGTCGTCGGGCGCCTCACGGGCTGCAGGGCCGGGATCGGCCGCACCGGCGGCCGCCGCCTCCGCCACCCCGGGCGGGTTCCGCGAAGTGTCCGGCCTCAAGGACTGGACTTTCGGAACCGTGCAGCGCCAGGTCCAGGGCAACGTCGGCGGGCACACCGTCACCGGTTACCCGGCCGTGGTGGACGAGGGAACATCCGTGGCACTGCGGCTTTTTCAAACCGCATCCGAACAGCAGGAGGCCATGCGGGCCGGCGTCATCCGGCTCCTGGCCCTGAAGGTGCCGCCGCCGGACCGCTACGTCCTGGAACACCTGAACAACACCGAGAAACTGACGTTCAGCCAGAATCCGCACGGCTCCGTGACCGCGTTGATTGCGGACTGTGCCCTGGCCGCCATTGATAAGCTCACCCCGGCCGAGCTGCCGTGGGATGAGGCCTCGTTCAAGGCACTGTACGAGACCGTGCGGGCCGAGCTGATCGACACCGTCTTCACGGTCACCGCCGTCGTCGAACGCATCCTGGCCAGCACGCGCCGGATCGAAAAGCAGCTCAAAGGCACCACCAGCCTTGCCCTGATCAGCGCGCTGAACGACGTCAAGAGCCAGCTTGAGCAGCTTGTCTATCCGGGCTTCGTGGCACGCACGGGCTACGCCCAGCTCAGCCAGCTGCCCCGCTACCTTGCGGCCATCGAGAAGCGCCTCGAGAAGCTGCCGGGCAATGTCCAGCGGGACGCCCAGCACATGGCCGCGGTCCAGGCCCTCGAGGACGACTACGACGACGCCGTCTCCGCGCTGCTGCCCGGACGGCGGGCCGGCGCGGAGTTAACCCACGTGCGCTGGATGATCGAAGAATTCAGGGTGAGCCTCTTCGCCGTCGAGCTCGGGACCGCCTACTCGGTGTCCGAAAAGCGCATCCGGGCGGCGCTTAACAAAGTACTGGCACCGGCGTAGACCCCTTGGGGAGTGCTGCGCCGGCGCCAGCCCGTGATGCATCGGGTGCGCCGGGGTGCCCCCGGCGTGTCTGAACCTAGGCGTCCGGGACGTGCTCCGAATGCCCGGCTTTGCGGAGGCCTTCGCGGAGCTTCTCCGCGTTGGCGTCCAGCTTTGCCGGATCCGGGTGCTGGTCGACCGAGCCGAAATCAAAGTCCGCCATGGAGTTCGAGGGCCACACGTGGACGTGCATGTGGTTGATTTCGTAACCCGCGACGATCAGGCCGGCCCGGGCGGCATCGAAGACGTCCACCTGCACAGCGCCGATCTTGCGGGCGACCTCCATGACACGGCCGAGGACCTCGGGTGAGGCGTCCGTCCAGCGGTCCACTTCCTCGACCGGCACCACGAGGGTATGGCCGTCAGCCAGCGGGCCCACGGTCAGGAACGCCACGACGTCGTCCTCGCGCCAGACGAAGCGGCCCGGGATCTCGCCGTTGATGATTTTCGTGAAGAGAGTGCTCATGCGTCCGCCTTTTCCGCCGGGGACCCCAGGGTGCTGACGTCCAGGACAAAACGGTACTTCACATCTCCAGCCACCATGCGGTCGAAGGCCTCGTTGAGCTGGTCCGCCCCGACCACCTCGACGTCGGACACCACACCGTGCTCGGCGCAGAAGTCCAGCATCTCCTGGGTCTCGGCCATGCCGCCGATCATCGATCCCGCGTACGCGATCCTGCGCCGGATCAGTGCGCCGGGGTTGACGGGCGGCATCGCTTCCGAGGGGAGGCCCAGCTGGAACAGCGCGCCGTCCACGCGCAGGGTGCGGAAGTACGGGTTGAGGTCGTGCGGTGCAGCGACGGTGTCGATGATGACATCGATGCTGCGGTCCGCGGCCTCCATCGCGGCCGGGTCCGTGGAAAGGATGACGTGGTCGGCGCCCAGTTCGCGGGCCGCCTCGAACTTTTGCTCCGACGTCGTGAACACCGTCACCTCGGCGCCCATGGCCTTGGCGATCTTGACGGCCATGTGTCCGAGGCCGCCGAGCCCGACAACGCCCACGACGTCACCTTCCTCAACCTCGAAGTGGTTCAGTGGGGAATAGGTGGTGATGCCCGCGCAGAGCAAGGGAGCGGCGGCGGCCGGGTCCATGCCCTCCGGAACCCGCAGGACGTAGTTGCGGTCCACGACGATCGACGTCGAGTAGCCGCCCTGGGTGATCGCGCCTCCGTTGCGGGGATCCTTGGATCCGTACGTTCCCGTTATGCCGTTTTCGCAGTACTGCTCGAGGCCGTCCAGGCAGCTGTCGCATTCGCGGCAGGAATCGACCATGCAGCCCACGCCCACGCGCTCACCGACCGTGAAATCTTCGACGGCGGAACCGACCCGGGTGACCCGGCCGACAATCTCGTGGCCCGGGATCAGCGGATACGTGTCGCCGCCCCATTCGCCGCGCGTGGCGTGCACGTCCGAGTGGCACAATCCGCAAAATTCGATGGCGATCTCAATGTCGTCCGCCTTCGGCTCCCGGCGGGACACCGTCAAGGGAACGAGTCCGCTGTCCGGCGCGGTGGCGCCATAGGCGGCGACCAGCGTGGCACCGCCGGCGTGTGCGGCGTTGATCGCGGTGGTGTCGGAGGCCTCGGAGTTCGGCAGCGGCTTGGCAAGGGGCGGGGGTACAGGACGTCCAGGTGTCATGTGTCGACGCTACCCCCGGTCCCGGCGACTATTCCACTTTGGAGCGCCAGGCCACACTGCGGGCCGGCTCCTCCGGGAGAACTTCACGGGGTTCAGTCATAGCCACAATGATTCTCCAATCAATCAGCGACTACAGCCCTCCTACACAAACAAGCTGACACCCCCCAGGGCTTCGCTGCTGCGGACGAGCCAAGGCCGCGCATGACTCCCGTGGCTTGTCTACCCGCCTCGGCCCTCATTTTGTCGGTGGTCGACGGGAGACTGGATTCATGGACGGCAAGCAGGGGCCCGAGACGGGGCCGGCAGACACGGCACCGGCAAGTGCCGTGACGGTCGCTGACCTGGCCCGGATCCTGGCCTTCCTCCCGTCCCCGGACAGTGCCGCCGCACTGATCGACGAGATCCGGGATCTGGAGGACCTGAAATCCGCCGCGGCCGCACAACAGGCCCGCCTGACGGTGGCCTTCGATGCGCTTCAGCGCCGCGAGCAGGCTGCCGCCGGGGTCCCGGCCGACAAGCTCGGCGCGGGTGTCGGCGCGCAGATCGCCCTGGCCCGGCGCGAATCCCCCGCCAAAGGCAGCCGCCTCCTGGGCCTGGCCAAAGCCCTCGTGACCGAAATGCCGCACACCCTCACCGCCCTGGAAACCGGGATCCTCAACGAATGGCGCGCCACCTTGCTCGTGCGCGAAACCGCCTGCCTGACCGCCGCCGACCGGGCCGGGGTCGATGAGGAAATGGCCGCCGACACCGGCGCCCTCGCCGGGGCCGGAGATCGGGGCCTGATCGCCGCGGCCCGCACCGCCGCCTACCGGCGCGACCCGCGCTCCGTCACCGACCGCGCCGCGCACGCCGCCACCGACCGGCACGTCAGCCTCCGCCCGGCCCCGGACACCATGACCTGCCTCACCGCCCTGCTCCCCGTCGCCCAGGGCGTGGCCGTCTACAACGCCCTGACCCGGCACGCCGACTCTTGCCGCTCCGCCGGCGATCCCCGCACCCGCGGCCAGGCCATGGCCGACGCGCTCGTCGAACGCATCACCGGCACCCCCGGCGGGATCGCCGGCATCGAACTCCAACTCATCATGACCGACCGCACCCTCCTCCAGGCCGACTCCGAACCCGCCCGCCTCCCCGGCTACGGCACCGTCCCCGACGGATGGGCCCGCAAAATCCTGACACCGGACGAGAACCCAGCCCCGGACATCTGGCTCCGCCGCCTCTACACCCGCCCCGGCACCGGGGACCTCGTCGGGATGGACTCCCGGGCCCGGATCTTCCCCGCCGGGCTCCGCCGCTTCATCCAAACCCGCGACGACACCTGCCGCACCCCCTACTGCGACGCCCCGATCCGGCACCTGGACCACATCATCCCCTGGCACCACGGCGGAGAAACCACCGGCACCAACGGCGCCGGGCTCTGCGAAGCCTGCAACCACACCAAAGAAACCCCCGGCTGGAACGCCCAGCCCCGCCCCGGCCCCAGACACACCATCCAGCTCACCACCCCCACCGGCCACACCTACCAGTCCACGGCCCCGCCGCTGCCGGGCACGCCGCTCAGGACGGAAGCGGCAGAACGGCCACGAACAAGACACCGGCTGCGGCATCGCGCCAAGACCTTCAAGCCCGCACGGCTGGTCGGCGGCTTGTCGGGGGTGACCAAAGTGAGGACAGGTGCACTCAGTGCGTGGACCGGCAAGAAGGAGCTCTAGTTTGAAGCCGCGTCCTCGCCATACGGGGCGGCTCCGGTGATGACCTCGTTCGAGGCGCTGTGGCACCACTCGGAGAACGAACCGGGGTACAAAGCAGCGGGAAAGCCGGCGATCTCAAGGGCGGCGATTTCGTGGGCCGCCGTCACCCCGGAACCGCAGTACACGGCGGTGGGGACGCCTGCACGGTAGCCGAGCCGTTCGAAGCGTTCCCGCAGCTCGGCCGGGGGCAGGAATCGCCCGTCGGGCTGCAGATTCCCGGTGGTGGGGGCACTCACGGCGCCCGGAATATGACCGGCGCGGGGATCCACGGGTTCGACTTCCCCGCGGTACCGCTCCCCCGCCCTGGCATCGAGAAGCAGCCCGCGCCGACCCCAGGAAGCCGCCTGGCCGGCGTCGATCGCGGGCATGGCTCCCCCGGACAGCGTGACGGTCCCCGATGCAGGCTGCTCGGCTCCGGCTACCAGATCGAACCCGGCAGCGCGCCAGGCGGCCAGGCCGCCGTCGAGCATCTGGACGGAACGGAAGCCGGCGTTGCGCAGCATCCACCACAGCCGGGCGGCGGCCATGTTGCCGCTGTCGTCGTACGCCACGACGGCGTCGCCATCGTTGATGCCCCAGCGGCGCGCGGACTCTTGGAACTGCTGCGGCGTCGGCAACGGATGCCGCCCGCGGCTCGGTTCCGCGGGGCCGGCGAGTTCGGTGGCCAGATCCACGAAGATGCCTCCGGGGATGTGTTCGCGCAGGTAGTGGTCGTGGCCGTGAGGGTCACCCAACGCCCAGCGAACATCCAGGAGCACTGTGCGGCGGCCCGTTTCTCGGGCGCTGTCCAACCGGTCTTTGAGGGCAACTGCATCGATGAGGGTGTCCATGCGCCCACTCTATCTTCGGCGTCCCGCCGCCTTCGGTAGGCTGTAGCGGTGAACACCGCGCACCGACACGACCGGGCCTGGGCCGACGAAGCCGTCCGCCGGATCAACGCAGAGAACAACCGATCTGCCGACACCCACCTGTATTCCGTCCCGCTCCCCGAGCACTGGGGCGTGCAGCTGTACCTGAAGGACGAATCCACCCACCGCACGGGCAGCCTCAAGCACCGCCTGGCACGGTCGCTGTTCCTGTTCGGCCTCGTCAACGGCTGGATCCGGGAAGGCACCACGATCGTCGAGGCCTCCAGCGGCAGCACCGCCGTCTCCGAAGCCTATTTTGCGCAGCTGCTCGGGCTGCCCTTCATCGCGGTCATGACCCGGACCACCAGCCGGGAGAAGATCGCCCTGATCGAGCAGTTTGGCGGCTCGTGCCATCTGGTGGACCATGCCTCGGAGGTCTACGATGCCGCCGCCGGCCTCGCCAGCAGCACCGGCGGGCACTATATGGACCAATTCACATACGCCGAACGGGCCACGGACTGGCGCGGGAACAACAACATCGCCGAGTCGATCTTCGGCCAGCTGGCCCTGGAGGAGCATCCGGTCCCCCGCTGGGTGGTGGTCGGGGCAGGCACCGGCGGCACCAGCGCCACGATCGGCCGCTACCTGCGCTATCAGCGCCATGAGACGAGACTCGCCGTCGTCGATCCGGAAAACTCCGCGTTCTATCCGGGCTGGCGGGACAGCCAGTCCGACGGCGGGACCACCGCCGCCCGCGGCACGTCTGCTGCCGGGACGCCGACGGGCCTGCCGTCCCGCATCGAGGGCATCGGCCGGCCGCGGATGGAGCCGAGTTTTGTGCCGGCCGTGATCGACCACATGATCCAGGTTCCCGACGCCGCATCCGTGGCGGCCATGCGCCACCTCAGGGAGCACGCGGGGCTACACGCCGGGCCGTCCACCGGCACCAATCTCTGGGGCGCGTGGCAGCTCATCGCCGGGATGATCGCCGAGGGCCGCCGGGGCAGTGTCGTCACGCTCATGTGCGATGCCGGCGACCGCTATGCCGGGAACTACTACAACGCGGAGTGGCTGGCTGCCCACGATCTGGACCCCGAACCCCACGAGGCCGTGCTGCGCGGCTTCTTCGAGAGCGGTGTGTGGCCGGCCTGAGCCGCCCGGGCGCCCGCGGTGGCTAAACCTCCAACGGGCTAGACCTCCACCGAGTCTCCGCTGGAGAGGTGCCGGTACTCGGTGCCGTATTTCGCTCCGATCCGGGTCACATGCCCTTCTATCAGGCCTCGGCCGGTGTCGTTCAGGAGCGCGTCGTGGACCGGGAACGCCAGCGGCGCGCGGACGCCGATCACAAAGTCCACCACTTCGCCCACCTTGTTCCACGGGGCGTGAATGGGGACCAGCAGCGTCCGGACCTCGACGCCGTCGGGAATCGCGAAGGAGTCCCCCGGGTGGTAGACGTTGGCATCCACGAGGTAGCCCACGTTGGCCACGACGGGAATCTGCGGATGGATGAGGGCATGCTGACCCCCGAAGGTCCGGACCGCGAAGCCTGCCGTCTCAAAGTCCTCGCCGACGACCGCCGCGTGGATGCGGCTCCCGGCGTCGGGCGCCTTGCTGCGGAGCGTGGCGGCCACAGCCTCCGGGGCGAACAGCTCAAGGGCGGTGTTGCCCTGCAGCGCCGCGGCGACGGCGTCGACGTCGACATGGTCCGCGTGCTCGTGCGTGATCAGCACGGCATCCGCCCCGGCCAACGCCTGGTCCGTCTCAGAGAACGTCCCCGGGTCGAGCACCAGCACCCGGCCGTCCTTCTCGAGTCGGACACAGGCGTGGGTGAATTTGGTCAGCTTCATCCGGCCAGCCTAGGCAACACCCGTCACGGTGTCCACGGAGCGCTGCCGGCAATCTTGGACGCTGGTAATCTTGGACATTGCCACCACCCCTCAGCGGGTCCCCCGCGAAACCCCCAAAGCGAAGCGAGTTCCACGATGTCCCAGGGCGCCACCGCCGGCAACAGCCGGATTCCGGCCCCGGCGTCAGCGCCGAGACCCGTCTCGTCAGCGGCACCCGTGCAGGGCAAGGAGCAGCGCGTCACCAAACAGCGTCTCGCCGTCAGTGCCGCCCTGGACGATCTGGCGGACTTCGTCAGCACGCAGGAGCTGCACCGCATTCTCCAGGAGCGCGGGAGCACGGTGTCCCTCGCGACGTCCTACCGCATCTTGCAGTCCCTCGCAGACGACGGGCTGGTGGACGTCCTGCGCAACGCCGACGGTGAAGCCGTGTATCGGCGCTGCGCCGTCACCGGGCACCACCATCACCTGCTGTGCCGCAACTGCGGCAAGGCCGTGGAAGTTGAAGCACCCGCGGTCGAAGCCTGGGCCGCGAGGATCGCGAACGAGCACGGATTCACGGCTGTGGAGCACACCGTGGAAATCTTCGGGCTATGCCCCGAGTGCACGGCGCTGAAGACCGCAAAGTAGCCTCGCCGTCGAAGTTCCCTGCAGCACGACGGCCGAATTTCCCCGCCTTTGACGTGGATCCGCGGCAATCAACCAGCGGGTCGCGGCGCCACGCGGTCGATCCTGCGCAAAGCTGGGGAAAATCGGACGCGGCAGGCGCACGCGCTCAAGCCACCGGCGTCGAGGTAGGGGTCGGCGTGCGGACAACCCGGCCATTAAGTCCCCGCTTCGCCCGCGCGCCGCCGATCACCCGGCAGGCCACGTAGATCAGGAACGACAGCGTGGTGACGTAGGGGCTGATGGGCAGCCGGCCGCCGAGGGCCAGCAGGATTCCGCCGACGGTCGCCGTCATGGCGAAGACGATGCTCAAGGTGACCACCAGCCGGGGCGAGGACGTGACCCGCATGGCCGCCGCCGCCGGCGTGATCAGCAGGGCCAGCACCAGCAGGGCGCCCACAATCTGGATCGACAACGCCACGCTGATGCCCAGCAGCACCATGAAGGCCAGGGACAGGGCCCGCACCGGCACGCCGCGGGCGGTGGCGACGTCTGGGTCCACGCTGGCAAAGGTCAGGGGCCGCCAGATGGCGACCAGCGCCAGCATCACCACGACGGCGGCGGCCGCCAGGACCTGCAGCTGGACCGTTCCGACAGACACAATCTGCCCTGTGAGCAGGCCGAACTTGTTGGCGGCCCTGCCCTCATACAGGGACAGGAACAGGATGCCCAGGCCCAGCCCGAACGGCATGATGACGCCGATGATCGAGTTCTTGTCCCGCGCACGGACGCCCATGAGGCCCAGCACCACGGCCGCCAGCACCGATCCTGCCAGCGAGCCGAGAATGATGTCCGCGCCGATCAGCAGCGCGAACGCCGCACCGGCGAAGGAGAGTTCGGAGATGCCGTGGACCGCGAAGGCGAGGTCGCGTTTCATCACGAAGGTGCCCATGAGGCCCCCCAGCAGCCCGAGGACGGCGCCTGCCCAGATTGAGTTCTGCACCAGGACGAGCAGCTCGCCGTAGTTTTCGAAGTTGAAGATTGAATGCAGCAGGTTGCCCAGATCCATCTAGCCCACCTCTCCCGCGACTGAATGCGCGTCGTGGTGGTGGTGCGTCGTGGCATCGGGCAGCCCCACCACGATCAGCCGGCCGTTGGCCTGAATGACTTCCACGGGGCTGCCATAGAGATCGGAGAGCACCTCGGTGGTCATGACCTCAGCAGGAGTGCCTACCCGGAACCGTCCGCCGGCCAGGTACAGGACGCGGTCCACGTAGTCCATGATCGGGTTGATCTCGTGCGTCACGAACACCACGGCGCTGTCGGCATCGCGGCATTGCTTGTTGATCAAGGCGCTGACGGCCTGCTGGTGCTGAAGATCCAGGGACAGCAGCGGCTCGTCGCACAAGAGCACCTTGGGATCGGTGGCGAGGGCCTGGGCCACGCGCAGGCGCTGCTGCTCACCGCCGGACAGCTGCCCGACCGGCACTTTGGCGTAGTCGCTGGCGCCGACGAGCTCCAGGAGTTCGTCCACCTTCCGGTTCACTTTTGCCCCGCCAAGGCGGATGCCCCAGCGGTGGCCGTCGAGGCCGAGGGCCACG
Organism: Arthrobacter sp. TE12232; assembly: GCF_054062615.1. Taxonomy (NCBI): domain Bacteria; kingdom Bacillati; phylum Actinomycetota; class Actinomycetes; order Micrococcales; family Micrococcaceae; genus Arthrobacter; species Arthrobacter sp. TE12232. The sequence continues at coordinate 3,968,217 of NZ_JBSSFK010000001.1, read as the reverse complement.
AGGTCGCGGGCGCGCAGCGGCGTGTCGGGGTCGAAAGATTTTTGCTGCGGGACATAGCCGATCCGGCGGCTTCCCCGTTCGACGGGCCGGCCGTCAAGCACGGCCGTGCCCGTGCTCAGCTCCTGCAACCCGAGCAGGACCTTGAGGAAAGTGGTCTTGCCGCTGCCGTTGGGGCCGAGTACGGCAAAGAATTCACCCGGGTTGATGTCCAGGTCCAGGTCCTCCCACAGTGTCCGCTGGCCGAACGACAGGGAGGCGCCGCGGAGGCTCACTACCGGTGTCAAATGAGGTTTCCTCGATTTCCCTACGGAGACAGACGCTTCCGTTGTTGCGATCATCCTAGGGCCTTGCTGATGCTCTCCACATTTGCGGTCATCCATTGCAGGAAGGTCTGGCCCTCGGGAAGGGTTTCGCTAAAGTTCACGACCGGGACGCCGGCGGACGCGGCGGCCTTCTTCAGCGCCAGCGTCTGCGGCCCCTCAGTCTGGGTATTGTAGGCCAGCAGCCGGACGCTCCCCGATCCCACGAGATCGACGGCGGCCTTGAGGACGGCCGGCGGGACATCGGCGCCTTCCTCGATCGCCGCCGTGTACTCGGCGGGGGTCTTGTTCTCAAGTCCTGCATCTTCCAGCAGGTACAACGGCACCGGTTCGGTGACGGCCACGGGCACGTGATCCTTCGAGGACTTCATCGCGGCGAGCTTGGTTTCCAGGCCGCCGAGCGAGTCCTTGAATGCGGCCGCGTTAGTCCGGAACGTCTCCGCCGAGGCGGGTTCCAGCGTGCCGAGTTTGTCCGCAATAGCGTCCGTAAGGCGGGACATGGCCGGCAGGCTGTACCAGACGTGCTCGTTCAGCCCGGTGGCCGCATGGGTGTGGCCGGAGGCCTCGGGGCTCGCCGCTGCCGGGCTTTCGGAGGCAAGGCCGGAGACGTCCACGGCGCTGATCACATTGCCGCGGTCCAGCCCGGTGTCCGTTGCGAGCGTGTCGATGAAGGAGTCGTATCCCCCGCCGTTCTCCACCACGAGTTCGGCCTTGGAGACAGCCAGTTTGTCCTGGGTGGTGGCCTCGTAGGAGTGCGGGTCCTGGCTGGTGCGGCTGATGATCGAGCTGACCCGGACCTTGTCGCCGCCGATGCTGGAGACGATGTCGCCATAGACACTCGTAGAGGCTACGACGTCGACGACGCCGTCGCCCGCGGTCCCCCGGGCGCTTCCCGCCGTCGGAGCGCACGCGGTCAGCAGGAGGCCTAAGCCGGCAAAGCCAGCCAGCACGGCTCGGGCAGCGGGACGGCGCACGGGAAACCTCGGATCTGTTATTGAGAATCAGGAGCAATAGCAACAGCCCGAGTGTATCCCTAAATAGGAATCATTCCTATTTAGGGATACCCGGCGCGGCGCCGTGCCGCCCGTCCGCTGCTGGCAATGCGCTACTGGTCCTGGCCGAGCCTCCGGTAGCCGGTGGCCTGCGTCGCGTCGCGGATCTCGCCCACCAGCTGCTCGATCACGTCTTCCAGGAACAGCACGCCCTGGGTCAGCCCGTCGGGACCGATCACGCGGGCCAGGTGCGAGCCCGTGCGCTGCATGACGGACATGGCCTTCTCGATTTCGTCGTCCATGGCGAGGTTCGCCAGCGACCGGATGCGGCTTTCCGCAATCGCCTGGTGGTATCCGGCGTCGGGGATGGCCAGCACGTCCTTGATGTGGAGGTACCCGGACAGCATGCCGTCGTCGTCGAGCATCGGGAAGCGCGAAAAACCGGTCCGGCTCACTGCCTTTTCGAATTCCGCCGGCGTGGTGGCCGCTTTGAGCATGACGAGCTTGTGCAGCGGGACCATCACGTGGGACGCCGTGTGCTCCGAGAACTCCAGCGCTCCGGTGATGAGCCCGGCGTCGTCATCCACGAGCCCGTGGCGGGTGGATTCCTGCACGATCGACTGCACTTCCTCCAGGGTGAAGGAGGACGTGACCTCATCCTTCGGCTCAATCCGCATCAGCTTCAGGATGTGGTTGGCGGACCAGTTGAGGGCCGCAATGACGGGCTTCACGACGCGGGCAATGAACATCAGCGGCGGAGCCAGCAGCAGCGCCGCTTTGTCCGCGACGGACACCGAGATGTTCTTCGGCACCATTTCGCCAAACGTGACGTGCAGGAACGTCACCACCAGCAGGGCGACGGCGAAGGCCACGAGGTCGGCGGCCTCCATCGGGATGCCCGCCGCTTCCAGCGGCACCGCCAGGAGGTGGTGGATCGCGGGTTCGGCCACCTGCAGGATCAGCAGCGAACAGACAGTGATGCCGAGCTGGGCGCACGCGAGCATGAGGGAGACGTTTTCCATGGCCCGCAGGGTGGTCTGCGCGCGCTTCGAGCCGGCCTCGGCCAGCGGCTCGATCTGGCTCCGGCGGGCGGACATGATGGCGAATTCAGCCGCCACGAAGAAGGCGTTGCCGACCAGCAGGACGGCAAGCCACAGGATTCCTGCCCAGTCGCTCACGCGGCACCTGCCTGGCTGGCGGGCTGGCCGCTGCCCGGGACCCGGGCGGGCCGGAAGCAGATCCGGTCGATCCGGCGGCCGTCCATGCGGGTCACGCTGAGCGTTCCGCCGACGACGTCGACTGTGTCGCCGACTGCCGCGATGCGGCCAAGCTGGCTCATGACGTAGCCTCCCACCGTTTCGTAGGCAGCTTCGTCGGGCACGGTCAGGCCCGGGATCTGTTCGGAGAGTTCATCGGGCCGGAGCAGCCCGGGGAAGTACCAGTCGCCCGAGGCGCTCTGAAGCAGCCCCGGCCGGACTTTGTCATGTTCATCGGCCACTTCCCCGACAATTTCCTCCACGAGGTCCTCCAGCGTGGCGACGCCGGCCGTTCCGCCGTACTCGTCGAGGACGACCGCCAGTTGCAGGTTGCCCTCACGCAGTTCGGCGAGGAGGGCATCCAGGTGGATGGTTTCGGGCACCCGGAGAACATCGGTCATGATGGCGCCGGCCTGCAGTTTGGCGCGGCGGTCCGCGGGAACGGCGATGGCCTTCTTGATATGGACCACGCCGCGGATGTCATCAGACGACTCGCCGATCACCGGGAAACGGGAGTAGCCGGTGCGCTTGGCGGCCTCGACGATGTCCGACACAGGCTGGTCGGCGTCGATGGTCTCCACCCGGATGCGGGGGGTCATGACGTCCGCGGCGGTCCGGCCGGAGAACTTCAGGGTCCGGGCGATGAAGTTGGCCGTTCCGGCGTCGAGCGTGCCCATGGCCGCGGAGCGGCGCACGAGGGAGGCGAGTTCTGCCGGCGTGCGCGCGCCGGAGATTTCCTCCTTGGCCTCCAGGCCGAAGACGTTCAGGACCTTGTTGGAGAAACCGTTCAGTACCACGATTGCGGGCTTGAAGATCGCGGTGAACACCAGCTGGGGCCGGGCAACGGCCTTGCCGATCGGGAAGGACAGGGCGATCGCCATGTTCTTGGGCACCAGTTCGCCGATCACCATGGAGAGCAGGGTGGCGAGCGCCATCGCGAGGATCAGGGAGACGGAGGCGACGGCCGCTGCCGGTACTCCGATGGCCGCGAGCGGGCCTTCGAGCAGCTTGCCGACGGACGGTTCCATGACGTAGCCGGTCAGCAGCGTGGTCATCGTGATGCCGAGCTGGCAACTGGAGAGCTGGGTGGAGAGGGACTTGAGGCATTTGAGCAGAGGCTCGGCGGCGGCGTCTCCGCCGTCGACCGCGCGCTGCACTGTCGTCTGATCAAGGGCGACCAGGGAAAATTCCACGGCAACGAAGAAACCGGTGCCGAGGATGAGCAGGAGCCCTGCTACGAGGAGAAGCCATTCCATTTAATGGCCTGCTTCCGGAGAGGCGGCGCACAGCCGGTGCCGTTGCGGGGTGCGGAGTGGCTGGAGTCGGCGGGCCGGCGGAGGATGGTCGGCGGCAGCCGACCCTGTGTCCTGGAAGGCTCCGGAGTGGCGAATGGCCGGAGAGTGATGGGCGCGTGAACGGGGTTTGCCGGCTCTGCGGGTGGACTGCGCGGGAACGGTTTCCGTTCTTCGCTGACAGCCCCCAGGCCGGCACCTAGATTTACTGTCCATAAGAATTTCAGTCTACAGGAGCAGCCGCCGCCAGCCCCCGAGCTGCGGCGTCACCAGCTTTGCGGGACGGGGCGGCCTTCCTCGTACCCGGCCGCGGACTGAATGCCGGCCACGGCACGTTCGCGGAAGGCGGCGAGATCGGCGGCGCCGGCGTAGCTCATGGAGCTGCGCAGGCCGGCGGTGATCATGTCCAGCAGGTCCTCGACGCCGGGCCGCACCGGATCCACGTACATCCGGGACGTGGAGATGCCCTCCTCGAAGAGGGCCTTGCGGTCCTTCTCAAAGGCGCCCTCGCGCTGGTTGCGGTTCTGCACGGCGCGTGCGGACGCCATGCCGAAGCTCTCCTTGTACTGCCGGCCGCCCGCGTCCAGCTGAAGGTCTCCCGGGCTTTCGTGAGTGCCGGCAAACCAGGACCCGATCATGACCTGGCTTGCCCCGGCGGCCAGGGCCAGGGCGACGTCGCGCGGGTAGCGCACACCGCCGTCGGCCCACACCCGGCCCCCGGCGTCCCGCGCTGCCGCGGAACATTCCAGGACGGCGCTGAACTGGGGGCGGCCCACGGCCGTCATCATGCGGGTGGTGCACATGGCGCCCGGACCCACGCCGACCTTGACGATGTCCGCTCCGGCCTCGATGAGTTCCCGGGTGGCCTCGCCGGTGACCACGTTGCCGGCTACCACGGGCACGCCGGGGTTGAGTCCCTTCACGGCGGCCAGGGCGTCGAACATTTTCTGCTGGTGGCCATGCGCGGTATCGAGGACCAGCACGTTGACGCCGGCGGCCAGGAGTTCGGCCGCCCGCCCGGCCACGTCACCGTTAATCCCGACGGCGGCAGCCACCTTGAGTTTGCCGTCCTCGTCCAGGGACGGGCGGTAGATGGTGGAGCGAAGGGCGCCCTTGCGGGTGAGCACACCGGCCAGGACACCGTCCTGCTGCACCGGCGCATAGTCCGTCCCGGCGGCGTCCATCGCTTCAAAGGCGCGGCGGAGCGACTGGGCAGCGCCGGCAGCATCCGCGGCCGGTCCGCCCGCCAGCGTTCCGTCACCGAGCATCCCGGCATCCAGCACGAGCGGCTGGTGGCGCAGGACGGAGGCCAGCGACGCGAAACGGTCCTGGCTCTCGCAGTCGGCGGCACGGACCACTCCGGTGACGGCGCCCGCCGCGTCCACCACCACCACGGCCCCGTGCGGCCGTTTGCCCATCAAGTGCAGGGCATCGATCACGGTGTCCGTGGGCGCCAGGGTGACGGGGGTCTCGAGGACCGGGTGGCGGCCCTTGATCCAGGCTGCAACGTCCCGGATGACATCGAGCGGGACGTCCTGCGGCAGGACGCCCAGGCCGCCGCGGCGGGCCATCGTCTCTGCCATCCGCTTTCCCGTCACCGCCGTCATATTCGCCGCCACCAGCGGAATTGCCGAGCCGGTCCCGTCGTCGGCCGCGAGATCCACGTCGAGGCGCGAGGTGACATCGGAACGGGACGGAACGAGGAAGAGGTCGGAGTAGGTCAGATCGGTGGTGGGTTCATTCAGGAAACGCACGGCTGCTCCTTAGCTGGCACCTTCGGCACCAAACGGTTCTCCCTCGATTCTAGGGGCGATTTCCGGTGCGGCAGCCGCTGCATCCTCGCCGGTTCCGCACGACATCTTCACGCCAATTCAGCGGCCGCCGGGGCAGATCATGATTTGAGTCACGCTTATTGGCGGTTTGGCAAGAATCGTCACTAGACTGGCATGGGTCTGGGTTCACTGGACGCAGAGACTGGCTCGATCGTTGTGCCGAAGCACCGTGGAAGCCAGAGGGAATCAAACTCATGGAAGAGGCGTATTTCAAGTGCCAGAGCAGCCTAGCCACCGTCTACCAGAGGAATTTGGCGGAAACGAGTGGCTCGTTGACGAACTGTACGAGCGTTACCAGCAGGACAAGAACACGGTCGACGCCAAGTGGTGGCCCCTGTTCGAATCCTTTGCAGCTAGTGACGCCTCTTCCGCCAACGGAACGTCCGGCACAGCAGTCGCTGTGCATCCTGCCACCCGTGAACTTCCCGTTGTAGCGCCTGCTGCCGCAGCGCCGGCAGCAGCTGCGCCCTCCGCACCTGCGCCCGCCGCGCCCGCAGCCCCCGCTCCGGCCCCCGCAGCCAAGAAAGCCCCGGCCACCGTCGCCCGGGACGGCTCCAAGACCTCCGACGCCGGCCCCGGCACCGCACCGATCCCGGCACAGCTGCCCAAGAACGTCAAAGCTCCGACGGCGCCGGAAGAGGACGTCGTCTCCGTCCTGCGCGGCCCGGCCAAGGCCATCGCGTCGAACATGGTCACCAGCCTGGAAGTGCCGACCGCCACGAGCGTCCGCGCCATCCCGGCCAAGCTGCTGATCGACAACCGCGTGGTCATCAACTCCAACCTGGCCCGCGCCCGCGGCGGCAAGGTCTCCTTCACGCACCTGATCGGCTACGCCGTCATCCGCGCCCTGTCCCAGTTCCCCTCGATGAACGTCTACTACGACGAGATCGACGGCAAGCCGGTGGCTGTCCAGCCGGCGCACGTGAACTTCGGCATCGCGATCGACATGCCCAAGCCTGACGGCACCCGACTGCTCATGGTGCCGAACATCAAGAAGGCGGAGACCCTCAACTTCTCCGAGTTCTGGCACACCTACGAGGACCTGATCAAGCGCGCCCGCAACGGCAAGCTGACCGCGGACGACCACTCCGGCACCACCGTGTCCCTGACCAACCCCGGCGGCATCGGCACCGTGCACTCGGTGCCCCGCCTCTCCAAGGGCCAGGCCGCCATCATCGGCGTCGGCGCACTGGACTACCCGGCCGAGTTCCAGGGCGCCAGCGAGAAGATCATCGCGCAGAACGCCATCAGCAAGGTCCTCACCCTGACCTCCACCTATGACCACCGCGTCATCCAGGGTGCCGGCAGCGGCGAGTTCCTCAAGCTTGTGCACCAGCTCCTGCTGGGTGCGCAGAACTTCTACGACGAAATCTTCGAGTCCCTGCGCATCCCGTACGAGCCCGTGCGCTGGAGCCCGGACCTGCAGGTAGACCCTGCCGACGAGATCAACAAGGTCGCCCGGATCCAGCAGCTGATCCACGCCTACCGCGTGCGCGGCCACCTCATGGCGGACACCGATCCGCTTGAGTACGTCCAGCGCAAGCACCCGGACCTCGACGTCCTGACCTACGGCCTGACCCTGTGGGACCTGGACCGCGAATGGCCCACCGGCGGCTTCGGCGGCAAGCCGATGCTGAAGTTCCGGGACATCCTCGGCGTCCTCCGCGACGCTTACTGCCGCACCGCCGGCATCGAGTACATGCACATCCAGGACCCGGCCGAGCGCAAATGGTTCCAGGACCAGATCGAGCACCCGTACTCGAAGCCGAGCCGCGACGAGCAGCTGCGCATCGTCTCCAAGCTCAACGCCGCCGAGGCCTTTGAGACGTTCCTGCAGACGAAGTTCGTCGGCCAGAAGCGCTTCTCGCTGGAAGGCGGTGAGTCCCTGATTCCGCTGCTGGACGCCATCATCTCTGACGCCGCCGACGACGAACTCGACGAAGTGGCGATCGGCATGGCCCACCGCGGCCGGCTCAACGTGCTCACCAACATCGCCGGCAAGACCTACGCCCAGGTCTTCCGTGAATTCGAAGGCACGCAGGACCCCCGCTCGGTCCAGGGTTCCGGGGACGTGAAGTACCACCTCGGCACCGAGGGCACCTTCACCTCGGACAACGGCAAGGAGACCAAGGTCTACCTCGCCGCGAACCCCTCGCACCTCGAGGCCGTCGACTCGGTCCTTGAAGGCATCGTCCGCGCCAAGCAGGACCGCCTGGACCAGGGCGAGGCATTCCCCGTGCTCCCGATCATGGTCCACGGTGACGCCGCTTTCGCCGGCCAGGGCGTAGTGGCCGAAACCCTGAACCTCTCCCAGCTGCGCGGCTACCGCACCGGCGGAACCATCCACATCGTGGTCAACAACCAGGTCGGCTTCACCACCGCCCCGTCGTCCTCGCGGTCTTCCACCTACTCCACGGACGTCGCCAAGATGATCCAGGCGCCGGTGTTCCACGTGAACGGCGATGACCCCGAAGCCGTTGTCCGCATCGGCCAGCTCGCCTACGAGTTCCGCCAGCGGTTCCACAAGGACGTTGTCATCGACATGGTGTGCTACCGCCGCCGCGGCCACAACGAGGGCGACGACCCCTCGATGACCCAGCCGCTGATGTACAACCTGATCGAAGCCAAGCGTTCGGTCCGCAAGCTGTACACCGAATCGCTGATCGGCCGCGGTGACATCACCGAGGAAGAAGCCGAGCAGCTGCTGCGCGACTACCAGGAACGCCTGGAACGCGTCTTCGCAGAGACCCACGCCGCCCAGACGTCCCCGATCCCGATCATCACGGCCGATTCCGCCGCGGTGTCCGATCTCGAACGCCCCATGGCCCAGCAGTCCGATTCCGGCGTGAGCACCCCGACGTCCACCGCGATCTCCGCGCATACCCTGGCCCGCATCGGCAAGGCCCACACCGAGATCCCGGAGGGCTTCACCGTCCACGCCAAGCTCAAGCAGTTGCTGGAGAAGCGCGAGGCCATGTCCCGTGAAGGCGGCATCGACTGGGGCTTCGGCGAGCTCGCCGCGTTCGGCTCGCTCATCATGGAAGGCGTCCCGGTCCGGCTCGCCGGCCAGGACTCGCGCCGCGGCACCTTCGTGCAGCGTCACGCCGTCTTCCACGATCGCGCCAACGGCGACGAGTGGCTGCCCCTGGCCCACCTGTCCGAGGACCAGGCCAAGCTGTGGATCTACGACTCCCTGCTCTCCGAATACGCGGCTATGGGCTTCGAGTACGGCTACTCCGTGGAGCGCCCGGATGCCCTGGTGCTCTGGGAGGCCCAGTTCGGTGACTTCGTCAACGGTGCGCAGACCATCATCGATGAGTTCATCTCCTCCGCCGAGCAGAAGTGGGGCCAGCGGTCCTCGCTGGTTCTGATGCTGCCGCACGGCTACGAGGGCCAGGGCCCGGACCACTCCTCGGCCCGGATCGAGCGTTTCCTGCAGATGTGCGCGGAAGAGAACATGATCGTGGCTAACCCCACGACGTCGGCCTCGCACTTCCACCTGCTGCGCCGCCAGGCGTACAGCAGGCCCCGCAAGCCGCTGATCATCTTCACGCCGAAGCAGCTGCTGCGTCTCAAGGCGGCGGCGTCCTCCGTGGAGGACTTCACCACCGGCTCGTTCCGTCCGGTCATCCCGGAGCACGAGCAACTGCAGGCGGACGCCGTCGAACGCGTCCTGCTGGTCTCCGGACGCCTGTACTACGATCTGCTGTCCACCCGGCAGAAGACCGGGAACAAGACCACGGCAATCGTGCGCGTCGAGCAGCTTTACCCGCTGCCGGCCGCCGAGATCGCCGCGGAGCTGGCCAAGTACCCCAACGCCGAAGTGGTCTGGGCCCAGGACGAACCCGCGAACCAGGGTCCGTGGCCGTTCATCGGCCTGAACCTGCCGGACGCCCTGGACCGCCGGGTCCGCCTCATTTCGCGCCCCGCCTCGGCTTCCACCGCCGCAGGGTCGATGAAGCGCCACGCGGCCGAGCAGGACACCCTGCTCAAGCAGGCATTCGCGCGTAAATAGCGTCATTGCTGCCCGGCCGGAGACTGAAACACAACACTCCGGCCGGGCAGCTCTGTTTAATGGACTGTTAGTGGTCAGCTTGATGGACAGCGTTGAAGTGAAGAGGTAGTCGTGGAAGATCGGAAGCTGCGGATCGCAGCCGTTGGGGACGAGCTGTTGGCCGGGCTCGGTGATCCGCGGGCTCTGGGCTGGTTGGGCCGGGTGCTGGCCCGGACCCCGCAGGACAGCGTCGCCCTGGAGTGCTACCCCCTGCCATGCCCGGAAGAGGGCACCGAAGGAATTGCCGCGCGCTGGCTCGAGGAGGCGGGCCGCCGCTTCGGCAACCACCACGAAAACCGCCTGGTGATCGGCCTATCCGGGCGCGACATCGAATTCGGCTTGTCCACGGCCCGCAGCCGGCTGAACCTCGCCAACATCCTGGACTCCGCCTCGCAGAACAAGATCGAGGTCTTCGTCGTGGGGCCGCCGCCCACCCTCGACCCCGCGCAGAACCGCCGGCTCGGTGAACTCAACACGGCGTTCGCCGACGTCACCACGCGCCGCAAGCACCTCTACGTGGATACCTTCTCGCCGCTCCTGAACCACGAACAATGGCGCCAGGACCTCGCAGCCAACGGCGGCACGCCCGGCCAGGCCGGCTACGGACTCATGGCGTGGCTGGTGCTGCACCGCGGCTGGTTCCAATGGCTCGGCATCGAGGCGCCGGAGTAGCCCGGCCGGCTCTCCCGGGAATTTCGCGATATATCTTGACCCGCCGGAAAGCGCGATATATCGTGACTTCATAGTCGCGATATATCGTTAGTTGTCCAGCCGCTTTTCGCATTTTCCGGAGGAACCATGTCAGAGAACACGTGGACCGTGACAGGCCCGCAGACCATCGACGTCGACGGCGTCCGCTCGCTAAAGCTCGGCATCGTCCGCGGCCGCTTCGACATCGTCACCCATGACGAAGACGTGGCCAGGATCGAAGTCTCCGAAATCACCGGCGACCCGCTCACCATCTCCGTCATCGACGGCCGCCTGGAAGTCCGCCACCAGCTCCACGGCCCGCAGGGCTGGTTCAAAAACCTCATGGGGACCGTCAACAACCACAGCAGCAACTCGGTCGTCATCAGCATCGCCCTGCCCGCCGGCGTCGAGGTGGAGGCCGGAACGGTCAGCGGCGACGGCATGGTCTCCGGGACCAGCGGGCACGCCCGGCTCAACACGGTCTCGGGGTCCGTGCTGGCCGACGGCACGTCCGGGGACCTCTCCGTCAACACGGTCAGCGGCGAAGTGATCGCCCGCAACCACCGCGGCGTCCTGACCGCCAAGAGCGTCTCCGGCGAGGTAACGGCCTCGGGCCATTTCAGCCACATCCGCGCGAACACCGTCAGCGGCGACCTGAGCTTCGACCTCCACGGTTTCACCCAGGATTTCGGCGCCAATTCGGTCTCCGGTGACGTCACCATCCGGCTGCCGCACGACGTCGGCGTGGACATCATCGCCAAATCCGCCAGCGGAGCAGTGGTCATTAACGACCTGAGGTATTCTCAGCCCAACGGCACGGTGCAGACCATTGCGGGCCCGGACGCCAAGCTGATGCTGGTCCGCACCAACTCGGTCTCGGGAAAGACATCGATTTTCCACGGCCACCCCACCGCGGACACCGAACCGGTGCTCTGATGCCTCCCGTCTTCGCCCACGGAGCACTCCGGCTGTACCTGCTCGCCCTGCTCGAATCAGGACCCAAGCACGGCTACGAGCTCATCAAGGCCCTCAGCGAGCGGTTCGGCGGCACCTACTCCCCCAGCGCCGGAACCATCTACCCGCGCCTGGGCAAGCTCGAGGAGGAAGGGCTTGTGGCCACCCACACGGAAGGCCGCCGCACCAACTACAGCATCACCCCGGCGGGGCTCAGGGAACTGAATAGCCGCCGGGACGAGCTCGCCGGCGTCGAAAACGACATCTCGGCCTCGGTCCGCCGGCTCGCCGACAACCTGCGCCAGGACATCCGCGTCAACATGCGCGGCCTCCGGGCCGATCTCGCGGCAACGGCGGAGGCGGCGCGCACCTCGGCCCGTGCCGCAGGGACGGCGGCCGGGACGGGCTCTGCCGGCGTCGCGGGCACGCGGTACTCACCGGAGGGGGAACGGCGGCTGAAGGAGGCCGAATTGCTCGTCCAGGCCTTCCGCGACGACATGCGGGTGGAACTGCGGCGCCACGCCGGGAGCCACCCCGTCACCGCCGTCACGCTCGAAACCGTCAGGACAGTGCTGGATCAGGCCCGGATCTCGATCCGCAACTCACTCGAGGCATGAGCCCGGTCGCTGAGGTCGCCGTGCGGGGCCGCCGGTTCGCGGCGGGTGCCGTGATGTGGGAGACTTGAGGGCAGCTCTTTTGAGTACCAAGATTAAGGAGGCCAGCTATGAGCAAGCGTGCACGTAAACGTCGTGACCGTAAGCGTGGCGGCGCGAACCACGGTAAGCGCCCCAACACCTAAGCCACGGCTAGGATTGAATGCTTTAAGCGAAAGACCCCGGACACCTCACGGTTCCGGGGTCTTTCGCTTTGGGGTCCTTCGCTGTGCGGCTTAGGCTTCCACGGTCCGGATGGAGTGGATCCGGTCCAGGATGGAGTTCTTGAGGTTCTCCGGAGCCGCTTCGGTGCACGAACGCTTGACCATCACGCGGATGACACATTCGAGGTCGTACTGCTCCAGGCACTCCGGGCAACTGTCCAGGTGGTCCTTGATCTCTGCGATGTCTTTATGCGTGAGCGCACCATCCAGATATTCATAGATACGTTGCATCCGGGCGTCGTCGCAATCGCCCAGTCCCTGGCAGTCGCTCATTTCCTGTTCTCCTGTTTGTTGCTGTCGGCCGCGCTGGTTGACTCGGTGGCGGCCCTGAATCCCCGCTCGGCGGCATAGTCCGCAAGCATGTCCCGCAGCATCTTCCGGCCGCGGTGCAGCCGGGACATGACGGTCCCGATGGGGGTGTTCATGATGTCTGAAATTTCCTTGTACGCGAAGCCCTCGACGTCGGCGAAGTACACAGCCAGCCGGAATTCCTCGGGAATCGACTGGAGGGCGCGCTTCACATCGGAATCGGGCAGGTGGTCAAGCGCCTCGGCTTCAGCCGAACGCAGTCCCGAGGACGTATGCGACTCTGCGCGGGCCAGCTGCCAGTCCTCGATCGTGTCCGAATTCGACTGCAGGGGCTCGCGCTGACGCTTCCGGTACAGGTTGATGTAGGTGTTGGTGAGGATGCGGTACAGCCAGGCTTTCAGGTTGGTGCCGGGCTTGTACTGGTGGAAGGCCGAGAACGCCTTCGTGTACGCCTCCTGGACCAGGTCCTCGGCGTCCGAGGGATTCCGGGCCATCCTCATGGCCGCGGAATACAACTGGTCCACGTACTGCATGGCGTCGCGTTCAAAGCGCGCCCGGCGCTCTTCCGCGGACTCGGTGGAGACGTCCAGCGGCTTGCCGTCCACCTCGGTTTCCAGGGCGGCGGCCGCACTGGCATCAGGTGTGGGGGTGGGCGTGGCGTCGTTTCCGGCAACCTCGTGCATGGCCGTAACGGCCGGGTCCATGGTGCTCATTGCGTCCAAGTCTACTGTCACGTTCCGCCGGGCACCCGGAACTCCCGGAAGCGCGACGGTCCACGGCTGCCCGGAACGGGCTTCCAGTTCCGTTCTGTCCAACACTTGCGTCAAATCTCCGCCTTCCTGAGCCGTGCTTAAACCTGCCTTTCACAACCACGTCCGGCAGGCAAATATTCCGCAAAAGTGCAAGACTAGAACCGGTTCTCCCGCAGTGAATCCGCAGTTCGTCCATCCAGGAGGAAATTCATGTCGATTGTCCGCTTTCTCGCCCGGCCCATGCTCGCCTCCAGTTTCGTCCTCGCCGGCGTGCACAAGCTCAAGAATGCGGATGACACTGCGGCACAGCTGTCTCCCCTGCTGCGGCGCACCGCCGACGCACTGCCGTTCCAGGTCAATGAGAAGGTCCTGGCGCGCGCGATTGGCGGAACCCAGGTCGGCGCCGGCGTCTGCTTCGCCCTTGGCAAGTCCGCCCGGCTGGCAGCCACCGTCTTGGCCGTCATTTCGGCCCTCAACAGCTACGTGGAATGGCGCAGCGCGGACATCTCCTCAAAGGAAGCCCGCGACGCCCGCCGCAAGCAGCTCCTGAAAAACGTTTCCCTGACCGGCGGCGCGCTGCTCGCTGCCGTCGACACCGCCGGCAAGCCCAGCCTGGCGTGGCGCGCCGGCACCTTCGCCGCGGACGCGAAGAAGAACGCGAGCCACTTCGCGGCCGATGCCAAGAAGACCACCAACAAGCGGCTGAAGAAGGCCGACAAAGTGGTCCGCAACGCCGTCGACCACAAGGCCGGGGCCTAAGACGGTAATGACTGGCACCACCCCCTCTGCAGCTACCCCCTCCCGCTCAGCCGGCCGCCATGCTGCCGACGCCGCTCCGCACTGGCCCGCGCCGTTCGCGGCACGGCCGGTCGACGCCACCGTCACCGTTCCGGGTTCCAAGTCCCTGACCAACCGGTACCTCGTGCTCGCGGCCCTCGCGGACGGGCCGTCCCGCCTGCGGGCGCCCCTGCACTCCAGGGATTCAGCGCTGATGATTGCGGCCCTGCGGCAACTGGGGGCCACCGTGACGGAAGTTCCCGGCGACGGCGCGTTCGGGCCCGACCTGGAAATCATCCCGATCAGCCTGGACGCCGCCGCGGCGGAAACGGCGATCGACTGCGGCCTGGCCGGCACGGTCATGCGCTTTGTGCCGCCGGTGGCCGCGCTTCGCCGCGGAGAGTCACATTTCGACGGAGACCCGCACGCCCGCAAACGGCCGATGGGCACCATCATCGAGGCACTGGCAGGCCTGGGCGTGGCGGTCAGCGCGCCAGACGGCGGTCCGGCGTCGTCGCTGCCCTTCACCGTGAAGGGCACGGGTGAAGTGCGCGGCGGCCACCTCGTCATCGACGCCAGTGCATCGTCCCAGTTCGTCTCCGCCCTGTTGCTGGCCGGCGCCCGCTTCACCGAGGGGCTCCATCTGGAACACCAGAGCAGGGAATATGCAGGCAAGCCCGTGCCGAGCCTGGACCACATCAACATGACGGTGGCCGTGCTGCGCGGAGTGGGCGTCACGGTAGATGACTCGGTACCGAACCACTGGGTGGTCTCCCCCGGCCCGATCCGCGCGTTCGACCAGCGGATCGAGCAGGACCTCTCCAACGCCGGCCCGTTCCTCGCGGCGGCCCTCGCCACCGGCGGCACCGTGCGGATCCCCAACTGGCCCGCCGGGACCACGCAGGTCGGTGACCTCTGGCGCGGCATCCTGACCGCAATGGGCGCGACCGTGACGCTCGACGCCGGCACCCTGACCGTCACCGGCGGACGCGAAATCAAGGGCGGCGACTTCGACGAAACCAGCGAACTCGCCCCCACCGTCGCCGCGCTCTGCGCCCTCGCCACCGGCCCCTCCCGGCTGAGCGGCATCGCGCACCTCCGCGGTCACGAAACAGACCGGCTCGCCGCCCTCGTCGCCGAGATCAGCCGCCTCGGGGGCGATGCCGAGGAAACAACGGATGGACTCATCATCCGGCCCGCCAAGCTGCACGGCGGCGTCGTGCACAGCTACGCAGACCACCGCATGGCCACGGCCGGCGCCATCCTCGGCCTGGCCGTGCCAGGCGTCGAGGTCGAGGACATCGCGACCACGGCCAAGACGATGCCCGACTTCCCACGGCTCTGGGAAGCCATGCTGGCGCAGGGACCCACCACGGACGAGGACGGCGCCGGTGGCACGCAGCACTGATTCCTGGGACGAGTCCGATGTCCGGATCCGTCCGAACAAGAAGGGCTCCCGGCCCCGCACCAAGGACCGGCCCAGCTACGACGACGCCGTCACGGGCCGCATCATCACCGTTGACCGCGGCCGCTACACCGCCGTCGTCGGCGAAGGCACCCCCGGGGAACGCAAGATCATCGCCGCGCGGGCCCGGGAACTGCGCCGCAATCCCGTGGTGGCCGGCGACTTCGTCTCCCTCGTCGGGGACGTTACCGGTGAACCTGACACCCTCGCCCGGCTGGTGAAGATCCTGGACCGCAAGACGCTGCTGCGCCGCAGTGCCGATGACACGGACCCGATCGAACGGGCCGTTGTGGCCAACGCCGACCAGCTCGTGGTGGTGGTGGCGGCGGCCAATCCCGAGCCCCGGACCGGTTTCATCGACCGCGCGCTCGTGGCCGCGTACGACGCCGGCATTGAGCCGCTGCTGCTCGTCACCAAGGCCGACGTCAAGGATCCCGCCGAGCTGTTGTCCAATTACACGCACCTCGACTTCCCCGTCATCATCTCCAAGACGGCGGACTCCGCCGCATCAGGCATCGACGCCCGCTCCGACGACGGCCTTTCGGCCCGGCTCGACAAGGACGCCGTCTCCCGGCTCCGCGGCTACCTCGACGGCAAGGTCACCGTCATGCTGGGCCATTCCGGCGTCGGCAAATCCACCATGGTCAACGCACTGACCGGGGCCGAACGTGCCACCGGAGGCGTCAACGCGGTGACCGGCCGCGGCCGCCATACGTCTTCCTCCGCGCTGGCGCTAAAAGTCAACGATGCCCCGGCCGGCAGCTGGATCATCGACACCCCCGGCATCCGGTCCTTCGGGCTGGCCCACGTGGATCCGGACCGGATCCTGAGGTCCTTCCCGGACCTGGAACCGGGCACGGACGATTGCGAACGCGGCTGCAAGCACGACTCCACCGCCGTCAACTGCGGCGTCGATGCATGGGTTGCGGCCGGGCATGCGGGTCCCTCCGGGCCGGCAAGGCTGGCCTCCCTGCGCCGGCTGCTGGGCACAGACCCGCGGATGGAAGCGCAGGACACCAAGGAACTCGGCACTGTGTCCTAATCCGGCCCCTCACCGGCCCGCGGCGCAGCACCGCGGCCTCCCGGCGGCCCGCCCGCTTAGACGGTAGTTTGGAACCATGAGCCAAACCGATTCGAGCTACAACGATGACCTGCGCCTTGCCCATGTCCTGGCAGATTCCGTCGATTCCCAGACCATGAGCCGCTTCAAGGCGCTGGACCTTCGGATCGAGACGAAGCCCGACCTCACCCCGGTCACCGACGCCGACAAATCCGCCGAAGAGGCCATCCGCGGCCAGCTCTCCCGCTCCCGGCCGCGCGACGCGGTCCTGGGCGAGGAATTCGGCAGCTCGGGCCACGGCTCCCGGCGCTGGATCATTGACCCGATCGACGGCACCAAGAACTTCGTCCGCGGCGTCCCGGTCTGGGCCACCCTGATCGCCCTCGTTGACGAGGGCGAACCGGTGGTCGGCGTCGTCAGCGCGCCGGCCCTGGGCAAGCGCTGGTGGGCGGCCAAGGGCGCGGGCGCCTACACCGGCCGCTCCCTGGCCTCCGCCACCCGGCTGAAGGTGTCCAACGTTTCCAAGCTCGAGGACGCGTCGCTGTCCTACTCCAGCCTCGGCGGCTGGAAGGAACGCGGAAACCTGGACGAGTTCCTGGGCCTCACCGAGGAAGTGTGGCGCACCCGCGCCTATGGTGATTTCTGGTCCTACTGCCTCGTGGCCGAGGGTGCGGTGGATATCGCCTGCGAACCCGAACTGAACCTCTACGACATGGCCGCCCTCGTGCCGATCGTCACCGAAGCCGGCGGCCGCTTCACCTCGCTCGAGGGCGAGGACGGCCCCTTCGGTGGCAACGCCCTGGCCACCAACTCGATCCTCCACTCAGAAGTGCTCAAGCGGCTCAACCCCGGACTTGACGACCTCCTCTAGGATCGTCCGACCTTTCTCAACAATCGAACAAACGACGGCGGCGGCCCCCATTCCGGGGCCGCCACCGTCGTTTCTTCGGCCGACGTGCGCATTGCAGCGCGCACGTAACAAAACGCTTCACATTCGGAGGCCGCCTTTTCCCCGGCTGCACCGATGTCCTACGCTCGATGCAGGTCACGAGTGCCAGCGCTAAACCCCGGTTTGCTGGCCGGCAACCCTCCAGTCGCGGTGGGGTGCCCCGGGTGACGACCTGGCCGGTCCGGAACGGACCCGGCAAGCGCGGATTCCCACGATGTGGGGTCCTGTTCGAGTGAGGTCCCATGACAACTGCCATTTTCCCCGCCGCCCGCGAAGTCGACGCACGGTTTGCCGCCGCCGCACGCCCGCTCGCCGCCGTCACGGGCGCCGAGATCCAGTCCCCGCTGATCAAGGGCGGCCACGCCCGCTACGCCAACCTCGATTACGGCGCCTCCGCCCCGGCCCTGTCCGTTGTCTCGGCCTACCTGAACGAAATCCTGCCGTACTACGCCAGCGTCCACCGCGGCGCCGGCTACGCCTCCCAGATCAGCACCTCGGTCTACGAGAACGCCCGGGACATCGTGCGGGACTTCGTGGGCGGCCGGCCGGACGATTCCGTCATCTTCACCCGCAACACCACCGATTCCCTGAACCTGCTGGCCGGGTGCCTGCCGTTGCAGGACGGCCGGCCCGCCGGCGAGGTCATCTACCTCGACATCGAACACCACGCGAACCTCCTGCCCTGGCAGAACGTCCCGCACCGCAGCGTCGTGGCCGCGCCCACCCTCGCGGCCACCATCGACCGCTTGCGGGACGAGCTCGCACGCGGCGGTGTGAGCCTGCTGGCCGTTACCGGCGCCTCCAATGTCACCGGCGAGATCCTGCCGATCCGCGCCCTCGCCGCGCTGGCGCACGAGTACGGCGCCAGGATCGTCGTCGACGCAGCGCAGCTGGCGCCGCACCGGCGGATCGATATCGCCGCCGACGACGTCGACTACCTCGCCTTCTCGGGTCACAAGCTCTACGCCCCGTTCGGCACGGGCGTGCTGGTGGGGCGCACGGACTGGCTCGACGCCGGCACCCCGCACCTGGCTGGCGGCGGCGCCGTCCGCGACGCCCGGCTCGACTCCGTCAGCTGGACCACCGGACCGGCCCGGCACGAGGGCGGCTCGCCGAACGTCCTGGGCGCGGCCGCGCTGGCCCGCGCCACCCAAGTGATCGCAGAGCTGGACCCGGCACAGTGGTACGCCCACGAGGACGCCATCCGGTCCTTCCTGGTCGAAGGCCTCCAGCGCATCGAGGGCGTGACCGTACACCAGATCTTCGCCGACTCGTCGTCTGCCGACTCGTCGCTTGCCGACGGTCAGCCGGGCGCAGGCACCATCGGCGTCGTGAACTTCTCCGTGGAGGGCTACGACGCCGGGCTGGTGGCCGCCTACCTGTCGGCCGAACACGGGATCGGCCTGCGCGACGGCCGCTTCTGCGCCCACCCGCTGCTCAAGCGGCTCGGCCTGCCCGCCGGCTCCCTGCGGGCCAGCTTTGGCCTGGGATCCCGACTGGAGGACGCCGAGCGCCTGCTGGCCGGCCTGCGGCAACTGCGGCAAACAGGGCTTGGCTGGGATTACGTGGTGGATGCCGGCCGCTGGGTGCCGGCCAATGACACCCGCAGCTACCCGCACTGGGCGCCGAACACGCCGGGCACTGCCGGCGCCGCGCCCTGCACCCTGGACTAGGCACTGTTTGGACTGGGCACTGCTGACTGGGCACTACTGACCAGGCGCTGGGGATCAGGCGCTGGGGATCAGGCACTGCGCCGGTGCGGTAAATTCGAAAGGTACCTGAACCGGCAGGACCTTCCCCGAAGGAGATCGCACGTTGCACAGCGTGCCCAAAATGCATGGCAGGCCCAAACTGCACGCCGGGCCCAAGCTGCACAGTCAACGGCGCCAGGAACTCGGACAGAGCTTCCAGGACGGCGGAGAGCACTACGACCGCGTCCGCCCGGGCTATCCGCAGGAATCGGCCGACTGGCTGATCCCGGCGGGGGCCAAGGACGCCGCGGACATTGGCGCCGGCACCGGCAAGTTCACCGCCCTCCTTGCCGCACGGGGACTGCACACGGTGGCTGTGGACCCCTCCGCCGACATGCTCGAGCAGCTGCGCCGGGCCCTGCCGGAGGTTACGGCCGTCGAAGGTACCGCGGAGCACACGGGCCTCGAGCCGGGAGCCTTTGATCTCGTCACTGTCGCCCAAGCCTGGCACTGGTGCGATCCCCGCCTGGCCAGCACCGAGATCGCCCGGATCCTCCGGCCACACGGAGTCCTGGGCCTGGTCTGGAACCAGCTGGACACCGCTGTGCCGTGGGTACACCGACTCTCCCGCATCATGCACGCCGGGGATGTCCACAAACCGCACTTCCGGCCGCCCGTGGGCCCCGAGTTCACCGCGTTGGAGAGCCACCTGACCCGATGGGAAGACGCTGTCACCGCGGAGGACATCAAGGAGCTGGCGAAGTCCCGCAGCTACTATCTCGCAGCGTCGGAGGCCACCCGGGCCAAGGTCATGGCCAACCTCGACTGGTACCTGAATGAGCACCTGGGCCATGCCCCCGGCGAGATCCTCCGGCTGCCCTACCTGACGCAGACGTGGCGTGCCATCCGGGCCTGACCCCGGGCCGGATTGCAGGGGAAGGCCATCGGGGCTTATTGTTTCGGTATGCCTAATAATTTCTTGTAGGCTGACAAAACTTTGACGCCGGCCATTTTCCCGCCGGCGCCGGCCGCCGCGTCAACGAGGACGCGCCAATCACGGGAGCTGTCAGTGTTGGACGTAAAGGGACACGAACAACCGCCGCAGGGCGCCCGCACCTATAAACATCCGGGTGCCCACAAGGCGCTGATCGGCCTGCTGGGCCCGGCGTTCGTGGCGTCGATCGCCTACGTCGACCCCGGAAACGTGGCCGCCAACCTGACCGCCGGCGCGAAGTACGGCTACCTTCTGGTGTGGGTCCTGGTGGTCGCCAACATCATGGCCGTCCTGGTCCAGTACCAGTCCGCCAAGCTCGGGGTTGTCACCGGCAAGAGCCTGCCGGAGATCCTGGGCGAGCGGCTCAAGCCGTTCTGGCGCCGCGCCTTCTGGCTGCAGGCCGAAATCGTGGCCGCCGCCACCGACCTCGCCGAGGTAGTGGGCGGCGCAATGGCGCTGTACCTGCTGTTCGGCCTCCCACTCCCCCTGGGCGCCGTGATTGTCGGCGCGGTGTCGATGCTCCTGCTCGCAGTGCAGGCCCGGGAGAAGCAGCGGCCGTTCGAATTCATCATCATGTTCCTGCTCGGCATCATCACCATCGGCTTCCTGGCCGGGCTGATCATCAGCCCGCCCGATCCGAGGGCCGCCCTGGCCGGGCTGATTCCCGGCTTCCAGGGCCCGGACACTGTCCTCCTGGCTGCCAGCATGCTCGGCGCCACCGTCATGCCGCACGCCATCTACGTCCACTCGGCCCTGTCCCGGGACCGGCACCGGCCCGACGAGCACCAGCATGTCCCGCCGTCGGCTGTCGCCCGCCTGGTCCGGGCCACCCGGTTCGACGTCGTGGCCGCGCTGGCCATCGCCGGCATCGTCAACATCGGGATGCTCCTCCTGGCCGCCTCCACTCTCGGCGGCGAGGACGGCACGGACACCATCCAAGGAGCGCACGCCGCCATCTCCGCCAACCTCGGCCCCGTCGTCGGCGTGGTCTTCGCGGTCGGGCTCCTCGCATCGGGCCTGGCGTCCACCTCGGTGGGCTGCTATGCCGGCGGAACCATCATGCAGGGCCTGCTCAAAATCCGGATTCCTGTCATGGCCCGCCGTGTGGTCACCCTGATTCCGGCCGTTGTGCTGCTGGCGGTCGGGTTCGATCCCACGTGGGCACTCATCCTGAGCCAGGTGGTCCTCAGCTTCGGGATTCCCTTTGTCCTGGTCCCTCTGGTGGTCCTGACCAGCAACAAGCCCCTGATGGGCAGGTTTGCCGACGGGTTGGCCCTCCGGATCGCCGCCATCATCAGCGTGGTGCTCGTCGTGGCACTCAACCTGGTCCTGCTCTGGCTCACGTTCTCCGCCCGCGGCTGACGGTAGGCTTGGGTTTGTGAAGACCAGTACGCCCTCCTCCTCGATCGAGGACTACGTCAAGGTCATCTACTCGTTCACCGAATGGCAGCAGAAGCCCATCACCTCCACCCAGCTGGCGCAGCGCCTGGGGGTCGCCAATTCCTCGGTGTCGGAGATGGTCCGCAAGCTCAAGGACCAAGGCCTCGTAGACCACAAGCCTTACAGCGCGGTCACCCTCACCAGCGACGGGGTCCGGCTGGCCCTGTCCATGGTCCGGCGGCACCGGCTGATCGAGACGTTCCTCGTTCAGGAACTCGGGTACCGCTGGGACGAGGTCCACGACGAAGCCGAGCTCCTGGAGCATGCCGTCTCCGACACCTTCATTGACCGGATGGCGGCGAAACTGGGGAACCCTTCCCGGGACCCGCACGGCGATCCCATCCCGGCCGCGGACGGCACCGTATTGATGCCCGCCGCGTTCCGCCTGAGCGAACTCGACGACGGCCACACCGGCCGCATCACCCGGATCAGCGACGAAAACCCGGAACTCCTGCGCTACCTCGCCGCCGAGGACATCGACCTCGACGCCGAAGTGGAGGTTGTGGGGCGGAGGCCGTTCGGCGGCCCGCTCGTGGTCCGGATCGGTTCCGCCGCGGCGCCCCGTGAATTCGATTTCGCCGAGGAAGTCGCCTCGGCACTCTGGGTCCACAGCGACGCCGAGCACGCGGGCTGCAGCGTCCCGGAGCGCTAAGCCGGCTGCCCGTCCGTCACGGGCGGGTTCCGGATCCCGACGGCGGAAATCAGCGCGCCGGCCAGGAACAGCGCCGCTGTCACGGCCATGGTTCGCTGCAGGCCCGCCGTCGTGACCGCCGGTCCCGTGATGACGCCGGCGAACGCGATGGTCAGCAGGCCCGCGATGCGGGCCACCGCGTTGTTCACGGCGGAGCCGATCCCGGCCTCTTCCGGCTCGACGGCGCCCAGGATGGCTGCTGTCAGCGGTGCGACGGTGAGCGACAGGCCGAGGCCGAAGACCAGTAATCCGGCCAGGATCTGGCCGGCATAGTCCAGCGGGATCTCCACGCCCATCATCAGGACGAAGCCGGCGGCGCAGAGCAGGGGTCCTCCCGCCATGAACCAGCGGGAACCGAAGCGTCCGGCGAGGGCGCCCACCCGTGAGGACAGCAGCAGGAGCATCAGCGTCGGCGGCAGCAGGGCGAACCCGGCGGCCGTGGCGCCCAGGCCCGCCACCTGCTGGAGGTAAAGGCCCAGCACAAAGAAGCCCAGCGAGAGCGCGCCGTATATGGCCGTCGTTGCGAGATTGCCCCAGCCAAAATTACGCACGGCGAAGAGCCTCAGCGGCATCATCGGGTACGGGGTCCTTGCCTCGTGCACAAGGAACGCGGCCAGGCCAAGCACCCCGGCAGCCAGCGGCAGCCAGACCTGCGGAGCAGCCCAGCCCTTGCTGCCGGATTCAATGAGGGCGTACACCGTACCGCCCAGCCCTATCACCGCCAGGACCGTTCCGAGCAGATCGATCCGGCTGCCGGGAATCCGCCCGTGGTCAAGACCTCGAAGGCGCCGGAGCACCGGCCACACGGCGATGGCCGGAACCACATTGATGAAGAAAATGACACGCCAGGTGAGCACATCGACCGAAAGGCCGCCTAAGAGAGGCGCGGCAACGATCGCGCCGCTGGTCCAGGCGGACCACCGGCCGATCGCCAGGGCTTGCGCCGGACCGGTGAAGACCGTGACGATCAGGGCGAGCGAGCTCGGCACCAGGAGCGCACCGGCGATGCCCTGCAGTCCGCGGGCGACGATGAGCACCTCGGCGCTCCAAGCGAAGCCGCACAGGACGGACGTGGCGGTGAACCCAGCCAGGCCCCACTGCAGCACCCGGACGCGGCCGAACTGGTCCGACAGCGAACCGGCCACCAGGATCAACGCGCCCAGCGTCAGCAGGTAGGCATCCACCACCCACTGCTGGACGACCAGGCCGCCGCCGAGGTCCCTGCTGATGGCCGGGAGGGCGAGATTGACGACGGACCCGTCCAGGAAGGCCATGAAGGACGCCACGATGGCGACGTAGAGAACGTGCTGCTGTCGGGACACGGCTGCCGCCTTCCTCGCCGTCGGGCCGGGACCTCGACCGCCGGCGGTGTGTCGAGCCTAACACCGGGCCCCTTCGGTGGCTGGGGGCCGCCGTCGTTCCCGTATCGTTGAAGGATGGTTACCCGACGTGAAGCAGCCCAGATCCTCGACATTCCCTTGGAGATGGCGCACCGTCACGGCATCCCGTCCCGCTTGTCCGAGGCCGAGCTCGGTGAGCTGCTGGACCATCCCCCGGCGTGGCTGCTCCAGTCCAAAGCGAACCGGACCGGGAAGCGCCCTGTCTGGGTCCAGCTCACGTGTGCGGTTTGCGGATTCTCTGAGGCGGCCCGGCCCAAGAAATGGTGGCCGGAGTTCACCTACGTCTGTTGCGCCCACCATGAGGCCCGTGAAATCCCGGTCCTCGGGCCCGGGCTCGTGCGCAGCGTGTACGACGGCGTCGGCAGCCGCTTCGCAGGCATCGTGGACGCCGAGGTTCCCGAGGCGTAGCTTAGAAAGAGGGGCTACTCCGGGCCCCTGCCGTGAGGGAGAGCACCATGCCTGACAAGACGCCGCACCAGAGCGTGTCGAAAAAGTCGGTTAAGACGATCAAGGAAAAACGGGCCGAGAAAAAGGCCAAGCATATCGTTGACGCCCACACCGACCCGGTGGCGCACATCAAGAAGCGCTGAACAATGCTGAAGGCCGGAAGCTGTTGCTTCCGGCCTTCAGCATCTCACCCGGCTCGGGTGGTGACGCCCCGGCGGCGGACGGCCACACTAGGACCAGCGCGCCGGACAGCGCGCTCGAACCAGACCGGAGGAATGCCAGTGACAACCACACCGGAGACCGAGGCCCACGGGCCGGTCGACTTCGTACTCCTTGAGTTCCCCATGACGGGACTGACGGGCCGGGCCAGTGAGGAACTCGTCAAACTCGTCGAGCAGGGCGTTATCCGCCTCTTCGATCTCCTCGTCGTCATGAAGAACGAGGACGGCACTGTGGAAGTGCTCGAACTTACCGACCCGGGCGGGCCGGCGGCGGGGTTCTCCTACTTCGAGGGCGCACAGACAGGGCTTCTGGGCGACGACGATATCGCGGAGGCGTCGGCCGCGCTTCTCCCGGGGACGGTCGCCGCGCTGATTGTCTACGAGAACACTTGGGCAGCGCCGTTCGTAGCGGCCGTTCGCGAAAGCGGTGGCGAGCTCGTCGGGAGTACACGGATTCCCGCGCCGGACGTCATGGAGGCGCTCGACGCCCTCGAGGCCCGCGACGCCGCGACGCCAGCAGCCGACGCATAGGCCCTGACGCAGAAGAAATGTGAGAGGAGAGCAATTATGGGACTTCTTAGGGGTATGGCCCGGACGGCCGTGGTTGCCGGGACGGCATCTGCCGTCAGTGGCCGCGTCCAGCGCCGCCAGGCTAACAAGTTTGCCGAGAAGGATGCCGCTACCGCGGCCAAGCAGCAAGAGGCCTACGATGCGCAGATGGCGCAGCAGCAACCGCCGCCCGAGTACCAGCAACCCGTCTATCAACAGCCACCGCCCCCGCCTCCATCAGCCGGCATCACGGACGACGCCATCCAGCAGCTCAAGGAGCTCGGAGCTCTGAAGGAGCAAGGGATTCTCACCGAAGAAGAGTTCGTGGCCCAGAAGGCGAAGATCCTCGGCAACTGAACGATTCTCCGGGCAGTGCTCCGGCCAATTCTCCCGGGCAACAAAAAAGGTGGGGGAAGTGTCAGTAGACACTTCCCCCACCTTTTTTCGGGGTGATGCTTGTGGAGATGGGGGGAATTGAACCCCCGTCCGATGTCGTGTTGTCAGGGCTTCTCCGGGCGCAGTTTGCGTTGGATTTTCTCGGCCCCAGCCATGCTGCAAACAGCTGGCTGATCCGGGCCCAGTCATCTAAGAGTCCCGTTTACCCCGATGACGGAGGTAAACAGCAGTGGCTATCTAAATGACGCCAGGATCCGGGGCAATAGCAACCTCGGGCTGACGGACTGTCTTACTGCTTAGGCAGCGAGAGCGAAGTCAGTGCGTTTTGATTCGGCACTTATTGGTTTGCAGACAGCGTTTACGAGATAATTCTGCATCCTCGGCCCGCTTCACCTGTCGCGACTAACATCGTCGAAACCGATCATCCCCGTATTTTTTTATCAAACCGGACTAGCCTGATGCTGAACCGCTTCGCGGTCCTGCTTCGTTCCTTCCCGGACAATCAATCATAACGCACGACCCCTGGGAAACATTCCCGGCAACGTTCCAGGGGCCCGCCGGCCAGACGGTAGATCGCCCGCTAGCGCCGGTTGCGTTCGCGCATGACCCGCTGGGCCTCGCGCTTGTCCTGCTGTTCGCGCAGCGTCTGGCGCTTGTCGTATTCCTTCTTACCGCGGGCGACGCCGATTTCCACCTTCGCGCGGCCGTCCACGAAATACAACTGCAGCGGCACGATCGTGAAACCCGATTCCCGGATCTTGTGCGAGATCTTCGTGAGCTCCTCGCGGTGCAGCAGCAGCTTGCGGCGGCGGCGTGCGGCGTGGTTGGTCCAGCTCCCCTGGTGGTATTCGGGGATGTGGATGCCCTCCATCCACAGCTCATCGTTATAGAACGTGCAGAAGCCGTCGACCATTGAGGCATGGCCTTCGCGCAGGGACTTTACTTCAGTGCCCATCAGCGCGATGCCGGCCTCGTATGTGTCAAGGATGTGGTAGTCGTGCCGGGCCTTGCGGTTGGTGGCCACTACCTTACGGCCACTTTCTTTGGGCACGGTAGGACTCCTTGGTTGTGGTGGTGATTCACTCCGGCCGGGTGGCGCGGAACCTTTCCAGTTTACGGCAGGGCGGCCGCCGCAGCGGATGGCCCGGGACGGGCTACAGCAGGGTCATGGGGTCCACGGCCCGGCCGTTGAGCCAGGTCTCGAAGTGCGCGTGGCACCCGGTGGAGTTGCCGGTGGTTCCCGAGTAGGCGATCAGCTGCCCCTGTTCAACGTGCTGGCCGACCGAGACCGTCACAGAGGTGTTGTGGTAGTAGATCGTGGTCAGCGAGTTGCCCTGGATGACACCGTGGGAAATCTTCACCCGGTTGCCGCCGCCGTCGTTGCCCCAGCCGGCCGAGAAGACGGTGCCGGCCGCCGCGGCGTAAACGGGGGTGCCGCACGTGGCGCCGAAGTCGATGCCGGTGTGCATATAGCCGCCGGTGCCGTAGAAGTCGATGGTGCCGGGCGGCGTCGCGCGCCAGCCGAATCCGGACGTGATCGGGATGTTGGAAGAGAACGGGTGCCGGAGGCCGAAGGCCGACGGCGGTCCCTGGACCGGAACGTAGGGCTGGACCGCCTGTCCCTGCGCACGGGCGGCCGCGGCCGCGGCCTCGGCGATGCGGCGCTGCTCGGCTTCCCAGGCCTCACGCAGTTTCCGGTCGCGTTCGGCGATATCGGCGGCGACGGCGTCCTGCTGGGCTTTGACCTGGGCGAGCTGGTTCTGGATGCCGGGCTTGGCAGCCTGGAGTTCGGCGTCGATCCTGGTGGTATCGGCGATGAGCTTGTCCACCTGCGCCTTCTTGGCTTCGGCCTCGTCCCGGGCGGCCTTCTCCCGTGCCAGTGCTGCGTCGGCTTTGGCCTTGAGGTCCGTGATTTCGGCCTCGACGGCTGCCAGCCGGGCCTGCGCGTTGACGTTGGTGGCACTCTGCTGCGTGAGCTTGTCCATCGCGGAGTTTTGGCTGCGCAGGGCCTGGTCCGCGAGGTCGATGGTGTCGGTCAGGCTGCCGCCCTGGTTCGAGCCGAAGAACAATGACAGGTTGGACGGTACGCCGCCGGACTTGTAGGCCTGCGTGGCGATCTGCCCGATCAGCTTGCGGGTGTCGGCGATCTTCTGCTTATCGCTCTCGAGCTGCGCGGTGATTTTGGCCTTGTTCTGCTGCGCGAGGTCCACGCGGGCAGCGAGGGCGTCCACCTCCTGGACTGCTCCGGCCACCCGTCCCTGGGCGTCCATGAGGGCCTGCTGGGCGGCGGGGAGCTGGCCCTGGTACAGGACCAGGTCTGCCGCGGCCTGGGCGATCCTGGCATCCACGAACTCCAGGGAGTCCTGGACCTGCGCCGCCTGATCCTTCAGTGCGGCCTGCTGGTCGTCCAGGTTGTCCGCAAATGCCACCGGCGCCGAGGCGCCCAGGCTTCCCGCGAGGACCAAGGCCAGGGTGGCGCTGATCATCCGGCTGCGGCGTCCCACCAGGCGAAGCCGGAGGGGGTGCCGGAGGGGGCGGGGGGCCATCGGTGTCATAAGCATTCCCTTTTCGTTGCGCAAAGCTAGACCCGCAAGTACCGGCGGAGGGTCAGCAGGGAGGAAATTCCGGCCAGGACGACGCCCAGGCCAATCAGGGCAGGTGCCAGCATCAGGGTCTGCCCCGGCGAGATGAAGGCGGTGTCCGGGTACTGCTTGGACAGGACCTCGCCGAGGAAGAAGTGGGCCACGGCCCACAGGGTGCCGGAGGCCAGGGCGGCGCCGATCACCGCGGCGATGACGCCTTCGAGGATGAACGGCAGCTGGATCACCATCTTGGACGCTCCCACGAGCCGCATGATGCCCGTCTCGCGGCGTCGGCTGAACGCGGAGAGCCGGATGGTGGTCGCAATCAGCAGGATGGCGCAAATGATCATGACGCCGGCGATGCTCACCGCCACGAGGGACGCCGCGTTCATGGCCGAGAACAGGCGCTCCAGCAGCTGGCGCTGGTCGATCACGGTCTCCACGCCGGCCTGCGAGGAAAAGGTCTCGCTGATGATCTCGTACTTCTCCGGGTCCTTCATGTTGATCCGGAACGAGGCCGGAAGCTGGTCCGGGGTCACGGAGTCGACGATCGGGGAATTGGAGAACTGTTCCTTGAAGTGCTTGTAGGCGTCGTCTTTGGACTCGTACTGGAAGTCGTTGACGTACTGCGCCACCGCGGGCGACTGCAGGAGCTTGCGCAGGTTGTCTTCCTGCTCCGGGGTGGCAGGCCCAGTGGCGCAGCCGGGCGCCGTCGAACCGTCACTGCACAGGAAGATGGCCACCTGGACTTTGTCGTACCAGTAGCCCTTCATCTGGTTGATCTGCAACTGGAGCATGCCGGCGGCGCCGACGAAGGTCAGGGACACGAAGGTCACCAGGATGACGGAGATCACCATGGACAGGTTGCGGCGCAGGCCGCTGCCGATCTCGCTCAGGACGAATGCAAGCCTCACGCCTGGCCCTCCCCTGCGGTGCGGAGCCCGCGCGCTTCGGCGCGTGTTTCCGCACGGGGGGACGCAGCGGGCGGCTCGTCCCGGCCGCTGGCGTCGCGCAGGCGGCGCGACTGGCCCACCACCGGAATCATGGACGTGTACAGGGCCCTGGCCTCGTCGCGGATCACGACGCCGTTCTTGAGTTCCACGACCCGTTTGCGCATCTCGTTGACGATGTCGTCGTCGTGCGTGGCCATCACCACGGTGGTGCCGTTCTGGTTGATCTTGTCCAGCACGCCCATGATGCCCATCGAGGTGGTGGGGTCCAGGTTGCCGGTGGGTTCGTCGGCCAGCAGGATGCCGGGCCGGTTCACGACGGCGCGGGCGATCGCCACGCGCTGCTGCTCACCGCCGGAGAGTTCGTGCGGGAGCCGGTTTTCCTTGCCTTCCAGGCCCACGGTCTTGAGGACCTCGGGGACGGTGTCGCGGATGACGCTGCGGCTCTTGCCGATGACCTGCATGGCGAAGGCGACGTTGGCGAAGACTGTCTTTTGCGGCAGCAGGCGGAAGTCCTGGAAGACGACGCCGATGCCTCGGCGCAGGCGCGGCACGCGCCAGCTGGAGATGTTGGCGACGTTCTGGCCGGCGACGTACACGGCCCCGGAGGAGGCGCGGTCCTCTTTGAGGACCAGGCGCAGGAAGGTCGACTTGCCGGAGCCGGAGGCCCCGACGAGGAAGGCGAATTCGCCGCGGTCGATCTCAAGGTTGATCGAATCCAGCGCCGGCCGCGCCTTCTGGTCATAGACCTTGGTGACATTTTCGAAACGGATCATGGCCCTTAGTACCCTGCAGGACATGGCCGCGGGGACCCGGTTCTGCTGCCGGCGCAAGGGCTTTCGTGTGGGGGAAGTAGAGCTCCGGCCCCTCGACTATACGCACGGGTAACGGCGGATCGGCCGGAACGGCGGGGCGTGTCGCACGATTGTCAGCGACCTCCCAGTCGAGGCGACCGGCCGGGGTGCGGGGCCTACTTCTCGGCGTTGCGGTTGTCGGTCCGCCAGCGGATCCCGGCGTCGATGAAGTCGTCGATTTCGCCGTCGAACACCGCCGAGGTGTTGCCGACCTCGTGCTCGGTGCGCAGGTCCTTGACCATCTGGTACGGGTTCAGGACGTAGGAGCGCATCTGGTCGCCCCACGAGGCTTTGACGTCGCCGGCGAACGCCTTCTTCTCGGCGTCCTCCTGTTCCTTCTTCAGCAGCAGCAGGCGGGACTGCAGCACCCTCAGGGCGGCGGCGCGGTTCTGCAGCTGCGATTTCTCGTTCTGCATGGGACACCACGGTCCCGGTGGGGATGTGGGTCAGGCGCACGGCGGAGTCGGTGGTGTTGACCGACTGGCCGCCGGGGCCGGAGGACCGGAAGACGTCGACGCGGATCTCGTTGTCGGGGATGTCGATGGAGTCCGTCTGCTCGATCAGCGGGATCACTTCCACTGCGGCGAAGGAGGTCTGGCGGCGGCCCTGGTTGTCGAACGGGCTGATCCGGACCAGGCGGTGGGTACCGGCCTCGACGCTGAGCGTGCCGTAGGCGTAGGGCGCCTTGACCTCGAACGTCGCGGACTTCAGCCCGGCTTCTTCGGCGTAGGAGGTGTCCATGATGGTGGTCGGGTAGCCGTGGCGTTCGGCCCAGCGCAGGTACATGCGCAGCAGCATTTCGGCGAAGTCCGCCGCGTCCACGCCGCCAGCTCCGGCCCGGATGGTCACCACGGCTTCGCGCTCGTCGAACTCGCCAGAGAGCAGTGTGACCACTTCGAGCTCGCCCAGCGCCTTGCGGACCGATTCCAGCTCCGCGGCGGCGTCGGCCATGGATTCGGCGTCGTCCTCGTCTTGGCCGAGCTCCACCAGGACCTCGAGGTCGTCGATCCGGGCCGCCAGCTTGTTGAGGCGCTCGAGCTCGGACTGCTTGTGCGAGAGCTTCGAGGTGATGACCTGCGCCGCGGCGGGGTCGTCCCACAGGTTGGGTTCACCGGCCCGCTCGCTGAGCTCGGCGATGTCTTCCTTGAGCGCCTCGACGTTCGAGACGTTCTCGATGGACGCATAGGTGGCCCGCAGCGCGCGGATTTCAGCGGGAAAATCAATGTTTGCCATGGTTTTTTAAGCCTACGCTATGTGTCCTAGCCCCCTGACCCTCACCGCGGCCCCCTTCCCCTCCCGGATGCCCTGTCACTTGGGGCTGCTATCGGCCCCGGTTGGCAGCATCTACTGATAGGGCAACCGGGATGTTGGGGACGCGGGTCAGCGGCTGAGGCGGGACCGCGCCGTCGACGTCGCCTCGATCCGGATGCCGTCGGGCACCAGGAAGTTCACCACTGGCGGGTGGACCGCAGCGCTGAGCACCACGACGGCGGTGGCACCGTCCGGGCTGCCCGTGGACGGCGCCACACTGAGGCCGCTGACGCGACCGAAGGCGCCGTTGCGGCTCAGATAGTCGACGGCGGCGCTGCGCACCCTGGTACCGCTCAATACGGCGGATGGCGTGCCGCCGGCGTTGCCGAGCTGCCCGAGCGTGAAGCTGTCCGCTGCGGCCACCGAGGCGCCGTCCGCGAGCGAGAGCAGTTTCTTGTGTTCGAGGTAGACGCTGGAAGCGGCAATGACGACGGTCGCGACAAGCAGGGCAATCACGACGAACCCGATGCTCAGCACCAGCACCTGGCCCTCCTGCGGGCGGGACGGGTTCCTGGCTGGATGCTGGAATGCACCGACGTGGATTTTCACCGGAACCTTCCCACCAGCTGGGTTGCCGAGGCGCTGAGCTGGCTCGCGTTGAGATGAAGCACATCGCTGAAGGGCACAAAGGGCAGCGGCACGGCGAGGTGAACGGTGACCGTCACCGCCGAGCCGGGAGCCAGACAGTCCGCGGGTTCGCAGCGTGTGTCGATGCTGGCGTTCTCCGGCGGCTGCCCGTAGTCGGCGAGCGCCAGCAGCACGGCCTGCTCGGCAGCGGCCCGGCCGCTTGCCGCGTCCGGCTGGGCGACATAGACCTTGGCGGCCTGGTCCGCGGCGCCAACCACAGCGAACGAGCCGCCCTGGATCTGGCCCACGGTGACGATGAAGTACACGAGGGGCACCATCAGCAGCATGGACAGGAAAACGAACTCGATCACGGCACTCCCCTGTTCCAGCCCGGCGCTGAGGTCCCGAGAGACGCCGTCGCCCCCGGGGACGCCCCGGACTGGGCGGGGCGCTGCGCCGTTACGGCTGGATGGCCGCATGGCCCTTCACCTCCAGGAGCGCCCGTGGACCGATAAAGCCGATGACCGGCAAGGGCGCACGGACAGTGACTTCCAGCGTGCGGATGCCCTGGTACGTGGACTCGCTGGTGGCCACGTCCCGGGCGAAATCGGGGTTCAGCGCCGCCGTGATCAGCTGGACCGTACGGTCCCGGGCATCCCCGGAGTTGCGGTCCGCCAGCGTGCCGTATCTGGCCCCCGAGGCGGCGGCGTCTATCAGCGTGTTCCGCACATGGAGGACCAAGGTGAGCTGGACGATCGCGAGGAAGAACAACGTGAGCAGCGCGCCGATCAGCACGAAGTCCACCACGGCGGCCCCACGCTCACGGTCTGTGATGCGCCGGAGCCCGGTGCCGTGCCCCGCGCCTTGTGCCGCCACCTGCTACTGTCCGACCTTATCCATGGCCTGGTTGAAGAGCCCCTCCAGTGCCGGACCGGCGAGGGCCAGAAGGGCTGCCACGAGGACGGCGGACATAAGGGTGATCATCACCCAGCCGGGCACATCCCCCCGCTCCGGATGGTCTGCTACCGGGGCACGGTGGTCCCCCGGCCGCAGCCGCGACGCGACAGACCGCCACGTCACCATGCTCAGCGCCATCAATGCCATCCGGGTTCCGAAGTTCTTCACGGTGTCCTCTTTCCTCGTTCTTCTCGTGCCTGATCTCTCTTGTTTCGTGCTTCTGTCTTTCCGCTGCTTCTGTCTTTCCGGTGCTGTTGTCGATCTGGTGCATCTGGTTTCCTGCGCTTCGTGCCTGAATCCTGGTGATGCTTCGGTGCAGAACCTGGCACCGCATCCGGGCCGGCAAGTCCCGGACCGCGGGACGTTCTTCGTATCCTCTTCCGTCGTCGTATGGCTTTTTTTGAATTCCGTCCTTATGGCCTGCAAGGCCTCGCCGTCTGCGCCGCGTCCAGGCTGGGCTGGCGGCTCCTAGAGTCCGAGACTGATGGCGGCCAGGCCGGGGAACACGGCGAAGATGACTGTTAGCGGAAGCACCCCGAAGACGAGCGGCACCATCATCCCGATCTCCTTCTTGCCGGCGGACTCCATGAGCTCCCTTTTGGCTGTGTCCCGGACATCCTGTGCCTGCGCGCGTAGGACGTCGGCCAGGGGTGTTCCGCGCTCCACGGCCACGATCATTCCGTCGACGAAACGGAGAAGGGGTCCCTGATCCGTCCTGGCCGAGAACTCCCGCAGGGCCTCCACGAGGGGCTTCCCGGCCCGGGTCTCGGAGAGGACGCGGCTGAATTCGTGCGAGAGCTCGCCCCGGGCGCTGCGGCAGACCCTGTCCAGCGCACCGGTGGCGCTTTCCCCGGCACTGACAGCGAGGGCCATGAGTTCGGCGATGCTGGGAAACTCCGCCATCGTCAGCGCCTCCCGTTTCTTGATGTGCGCTCCCAGCAGGTAGTCCCGGAGCAGGAACCCGCCCACGGCGCTCCCCACGACGGCCACCACCGCAACGAACGGGCTGAAGCTGCCAAGACTGCCGGCGAGCGCCACGACGCCGACGGCGAGGACAAAGCCGCCGGCCGCCCACACGAGCTGTTCGGCCCGGAAGTCCACCGCTGTCTTGGCGCTCCCGGCGCGGGCAAGCCTGCGGTTCAAGGCCGTCGCACCAAGGTTGATTCGGCCTAGTGATCTGACGCCGTCGCGGATCGCCGGGCGGAGAATCCTTTCCAGCGGCCCGAACGGCGTGACATTGCGCGGGGCGGTCCGCAGGAGCCGGGATTCCAGGTTGTGGGTTCTCAATTGCGGACCGATACGTTCGACGAACGTCGTCGGGCGCATGAAGGGAAGCCGCACGAGGAACAGCCAGAGTCCGGCCCCGAGGACTGAGCCGCATACCGTGGCACCCGCCATCAGCCCGGTCATCGGAGCACCCGCTGCTCTTCCGGCAGCGCCCCGATCCGCAACATGATGGCATAGGAAATCAAAGAGACAGCCAGGCCGCCCAGTAGGACCGCCGCCCCGGCCGCGGTGTTGTAGGCCATCACGGCCTCGGGCCTGCTGGCCAGCAGCACCAGCACAATCCAGGGCGCCGCGACGGCCAGCCGGGCGGCGTTGACGGTCCAGGACTGTCTGGCCTCCAACTCACTCCGGGTCCGGGCGCTCTCACGCAAGAACTCGGCGAGGGTGCCGAGGAGTCGCCCGAGATCAGACCCGCCCACCTCCCGGGTGAGCCGGAGCGCCTCGACAATCCGGTCCGCCACGGGATCAGCCAGGCGTTCTTTGAGCCGGGTGAGCGAGGGATCGAACTGGCCTCCGGAACGGTAGTCGGAGCCGAAGTCCACGAACACGTGGCGAAGCTCCACGGGGCCTTTCTCGCCAAGTTGGATCAGGGCCTCGGGCAGTGACAGGCCGGCCCTGATGGCTGACCGGAGGTGGTCTACGACGTCGGGCCAGAGTTGGCGGAGGACGGCCGTGCGCTTCCTTGCACGCCACCGGACGATCGCCATCGGCAGCCAGCCGCCAAACAGGCCAAAGCATCCCGAGATCGGCCACGACGCTGTCACTGCGAAGAAGGCCAGGGTTGTAAATACGCCGACCCCGAGGCACGAGGCGAGCAGGCCTGCCGCGCTGACCTTTTCGATGCCCGCCGTCCGCAGCAGATCCTCAACCCTGCTGGTCCGGGACTTGCGCCCGGAGCTCCCGGGCTGCTCCCACGCGGACCACCAGATCAAGAGAAGTCCGGCCCCGCCCAGCATCCCCAGGAGCGGCGCCATTAGCGCGGCTCCAGGAGCGCCGCGACGTCATAGCCGGAGCGGGCGAACTTTTCCGCGGCGGGCATCGAGTTGGCCTTCGGAAGAAGCTGCCCGTCCGACATCGTGAACACCATGGAGGATTCGATGATTCCGTTTTCCACGCGGCGGCCCAGCGACAGGATCTCGGTGACCTGTCGGCGCCCGTTGGCGTGCCGGCTGCAGTGGACCACCAGGTCGATGCAGGACGCCACCGTGGGAACCACGAAGGCACTGGAAATGTTGTCGCCGGCGAGCAACGGCAGCGTGCAAATCTTCGTCACGGCGTCATGTGCGGAGTTTGCATGGACGGTGCACATCCCGGGAAGACCCGAATTCAAGGCTATGAGCATGTCAAGGCTCTCAGCCTCCCTGACCTCCCCCACCACGAGCCGGTCGGGCCGCATGCGCAAGGCCTCCTTGACGAGCCGCCGCAGCGGAATTTCCCCCTGCCCCTCCAAGTTCGGTTGCCGGCACTGCAGCCCCACGACGTCGCGGAGCGGAAACTGCAGTTCGAAGATCTCCTCCACCGTGATGACCCGCTCACGGGTGCCGATGCTCGCCGCGAGGCAGTTCAGCATGGTGGTTTTGCCAGCCTGGGTGGCGCCCGAGACCAGGATGTTGAGGCCGCTGGCGACGGCCGCACCGAGGAACCTGGCCGCCTGCGGGGTCAGCGTTCCCAGCTCCACCAGGTGCTCCAGCCGGCTGGCCTTGACCACGAACTTGCGGATATTGATGGCCCAGTGCCGCCGGGTGACATCCGGGATGACCACATGCAGACGTGAGCCGTCCGGGAGCGCCGCATCCACGAACGGGGAGGACATGTCCAGCCGACGGCCGGAGCTCTTCAGCATCCGTTCCACGAGGTCCCGGACCTGCTGGTCCGTCAACGACACAGAAGTCAGCTCCGATTCGCCGTTGCGCGCCACATAGATCTCGCTGGGCGCATTGAGCCAGATTTCCTCGATGCCCGGATCGTCCAGGAGGGGCTGCAGCGCGCCGAAGCCGGCCACGGCGTCGTAGACGAATCTCCGCGCCGACTCCAACGGCCCCAGTGGCGGCAGCGGCGCCAGCAAGGCCCGCTCGTCGTAGTCGCTGACCGCCGCTTCGACCAGCCGCCGGACCTCCCCGGACTGCCGCAGGGGGTCCAGGCCGCGCCGGCGGATCAGCTCGCGGACCTCGTCCTCGACAATGCGCACAGCCTCCATGCAGCCCCCAATATGACTGACGCCCCACTGCCGAGGCGATGAAAGTGGCTTAAACCTAGGCGGCACTGCCCGGCCGGACAAGGGGTGCGGCGGCCTTATGTGGATAACCGCCACCGTGGCGGGACAACATCTTTCTCACCGGTCACAGCAGGCTCATTGGCCTCACGGCCGGACCGAGCCGGAGCGGCCGGTCGGGCGGACAGCGCTTTTGTACCGGGTGCCTGGTGGCCCTACGATCGACGGGGGACAGACGGGCCCCGGCGTCCCGACGCGGTGTTCTGCGCGAATCTTCATGAGCAGTTTTCCGGCGGGGCGCTTCAAGGGCGCTGGACGCGTCTCATCACTGTGAAACGGTGCACTGAATCCATGAGTCTTCCCTTGCGCAAAGCGCAGCGGCCCCGCCAGGCGAATCCGGCGCAGTCCAAGCCCCCCGCACCGGTCCTGCGCTTCGGCATGATCTTCCTGATCCTGTCGATGTTCAGCACGTTGTGGAGCCTTGCCTCTCCCCTGATGTCGGTCCCCGACGAACCGGCCCACACGATCAAGGCCGCCGCCGTGGCCCGGGGGCAGTTCCTCGGCACGTCCGGACAGACCCAGGGCGAACAGCTTCAGGTGGTGGTGCCCAAGTACATCGCCGACACCCAGTCCCTAACCTGCTTCGCCTTCAAAGTGATCGTCACCGCTGACTGCTCCCCCGGGCTGGATTCCGCGGACCGGCAGCCGACGACGGCCGGCACGTCGGCCGGCAACTACAACCCCCTGTACTACCTGGTGGTGGGCCTGCCCTCCACGATCCTGAGCGGCGAGCCGGCCATCTACGCCATGCGGATCCTCAGCGGATTGCTGTGCTCTTTGTTCCTCGCTGCCACGCTCCTCGCCACCACCCAGTTCGCCAACCGGCGCTGGCCCGTCGCGGCCGCGGGGATCGCCGTCACGCCCATGGTTCTCTACCTCTGCGGGTCCATCAACCCGAATGCCCTGGAGATCGTCGCCACCTCAGCAGTGTTCGTCAACCTGTGCCTCGTGCTTGAGAACGTGCGGGAGCTGTCCCGGTTCCGGTTCAACATCGTTGTTGTGGGGGTCGCTGCCGCCGTCCTGGCCAACACCCGGGCGTTGTCACTGCTGTGGCTTGCCCTGGCTGTC
Organism: Arthrobacter sp. TE12232; assembly: GCF_054062615.1. Classification (NCBI taxonomy): domain Bacteria; kingdom Bacillati; phylum Actinomycetota; class Actinomycetes; order Micrococcales; family Micrococcaceae; genus Arthrobacter; species Arthrobacter sp. TE12232. The sequence continues at coordinate 3,930,961 of NZ_JBSSFK010000001.1, read as the reverse complement.
ATTGCCGCCCTGCTCATGGTCCCGCCCCGGGATCTACTGCTCCTGGTGAAGAACAAGCTCGTCCTGGCCATGGCCGCCCTGATTGCCGTCGCGGCGGCCCTCGGCCTCCTGTGGCTCAAGACAGCCAACACCCTCGCCAGCCTGCTGGGCACCCCCGGTACCGTCACCCCGGAGCAAGCCTTCGGCACCATGGTTGAGCGGACATTCGACATCGCGGCCTCCTACGTGGCCCAGCTCGGCTGGCTGGACACCAACGGTCCCACCGGCGTCTACTTTTGGTGGTCCTGCCTCACCGGGGCACTCATGGTCGCCGCGGTGTCCGTCAGGCTGTGGCGCCCTCGGCTCGGATTCATCGTGCTGCTCGCCGCGGCGATCGCCATCCCGCCAATCCTTCAGGCTCAGGTGGTCACGGAGTTGGGCTACATCTGGCAAGGCCGCTACCTTCTGCCCGTGATTGTCCCGATGCTCCTGGCCGCGGGACTGGCCCTGCGCTTCCTCCGGTTCCCCGACTCGCTCTTCGCGCGGAGAATCACGATGTGGGCGATCGGGCTCACCGCGGCCGCGCACACCGCGGTGTTCGCCAATGCCTTGCGCAGGTACGGAGTCGGAATATCCACCGAAGCCAACTGGGCGGACATGTTCGGGGCAACCAAGTGGGAGCCGCCGCTGGGCTGGCTTCCCCTGGCTCTTGCCTATCTGGCCGTGACAGCCGTGGCGGGAGTCCTGCTGTACCGCCAATTGTCGCCCGGCCAGCCCCCGGCCGGGGAGCCCATCAACGACGGAAGCAGCCTTAGCTAATCCCGATGATGAGGGCCGCTGGCAGGGGTCGCGGAGGCGTCGAGGTCGACGATGTCGCGGTCATGCTCCGGCGCGGGCTTGAAGATCCAGTGCTTGTAGAGCAAGAAGTTCCAGGCGGTCGTGGCGATGGTCGCGATGACCTTGCCGAGCGCGTAGGACTGGCCGGCCCCTGCGGCGAGATTGACGATCACGTCTGTTGCCACGACATTGAACGCTACAAGTGCCCCGTATTTGATGAAGCTGACGTGGGCCCGGGCGCCGGACTGGAACGTGAAGTTCTTTTGGACGAAGAAGTTGAAGACCAGGCTGGTCAGGAAGGCGATCGGGGTGGCAATCCACAGATCGACGTTGCCCACCTCATGAAGGAGGGCCAGGAGTCCGAGGTCGATGGCGAAGGAAAGCCCTCCCACCACGAGGAACTTGACCAGGAAGCCGTCGCGCACAAGGGTCTTCATGCGGTGAGCAAGGCTCACAATTCAATCCCCATTGTTCGAACATACCGCCTGTAATCGTTGATGTGTCCGGGCGCTTTCATCCACAGGGACATCCGGCAAGTCTAGACCAGCACCGCGTGCCGTGCAGACTCCGGTGACGTGTTCCGGCAACCCCTCGACACCACGGGACCGGCTAGGGTAATAAGGAACGGTTTCGGAGGCATTCCGGAACGGGAAGGGAAATTCTTTGCGCAATCGGTCCACAGGTGGAGTTCTCGCCTGCATTCTGCTGCTGGGAATCGGAGTGACCGGTTGCTCCGGAGGAACGCCCGTCAGCGACGTCCGGGGATCCCTCACCGCGATCGGAACGCCCGTGCAGAAGGGGCCGATCGAGGCCTGGAGCAACGCCTGGAGCAAGGAACTCACCGCCACGTCGCTCAACTACTCCCCGGACGGATCCGACGTCGGACTGAGGGCCCTGGCCACGCGCCAAGCCTACTTCGCCGCACTGGACGGTCCCCTGACACCGGAACAGCAGAACCAGACCAAGGACGTGTGCGGGCCGGCGGGCGCATTCTCCGTTCCCGTTTCCGTGACCTCCATCGGCGTCGCGCTCAACAATCCGAGCCTTCGGAACGTCAAGCTGACCCGCGAAGTCCTGGCCGGGATCTTCTCCGGCTCCATCACCCGCTGGGACGCGCGTGAGATCGCGGACATCAACCCCGACATCACCCTCCCCTCGGACGACATCGCCCCCATCGTGGCCACGGAGCCCAGCGTGGAAACGGAAGCGGCCACAAAGTACCTCAGCGCCGACCCCGCCTGGACCTCGGGCGTATCCGCCACCTGGCCGAAGACCGGCAACGCCGTCACCGTCAAGAAGCACTCCGACCTTGCCGACAAGGTCGACAAGACCCCCGGCGGCATCGCGTTCATGGACCTCGGCTCGATCGGCAGCCGCTTCGAAACCGCCTTGCTCTCCTTCGGCGGAGGTTACGTCCGCATGTCCAAGGACTCCGCCGCGGTTGCCGCCCAAGAGGGCACCACCCGGACGCTGCCCACCGGGGTGGAATTCACTCTGCCCGAGACAAGCAACCAGGGCTACGCCCTCGGCGTCGTCGGTTACCAGGCCTTCTGCGGTAAGTATTCAAACCACCAGCTGAGCACGCTCGTAAAGTCCTGGGGCACCTTTGTCCTCAGTTCCGACGGCCAGGTGTCCTCAACGTACTTCGCCAGTGTCGCCTCTCCCAGCGAAGAGGCCATTCGGGAATCCAAAAAGCTGATTGACACGATCGGGGACGCACAGTGATTCACGCAACCGAGGCGGCCCGCACGTCACCAGCAGGCTCCGTGCCCGGCGCCCGGCCCGGCAAGGCTCGGCGGTTCGCGCTGTCGGCAACCACCCGCGGTGGCATGGGCTTCTTCCTTCCTGTCTTCGCCCTTTTGTCCCTCCTCATCACCCTGTGGATCCTGGCCACCCCCCTCATGGCCTATCCGGACGAACCCTCGCACACCATCAAGGCGGCCGCTGTATCCCGGGGCCAGTTTTTCCCGGGCCCCGGCGAATCGTACGGCCACGGCGTCCATGTGCAGGTTCCGTCCTACATCGCCAACGTGCAGGCGCAGATGTGCTTCCCCTTCCAGGTGACGAAACCGGCAGGCTGCGCCCCGGCGATCCCCCTCGATGACAACGACCTCACCATCGGTGTGACGTCGGCCGGACTGTACAACCCCTTCTACTACTGGCTTGTCGGGCTGCCCAGCCTCGTCATGTCCGGGGCCCCGGCGATCTACGCCATGCGCATCGTCAGCGGTCTGCTGTCCGCAGCCTTCTACGCCGCCGGTTTCACGGCCCTGCACCGGCTGCGCCACCCCAAGTGGCCGCTCGTCGCGGCCGCCATTTCGACGACGCCGATGGTCCTGTTCCTGGGCAGCGGCATCAATCCGAATTCGCTGGAAATCGCGGCCTCCATGGCGGCCTTCTGCGGGCTGGTGTCCGTGCTGGAGAACTCGCGGCACCTGGAGCGGGCCCGCCCGGGCATCCTGACGGTCGGCATCGCGGCCGCGACTCTCGCGAACACCCGCAACATATCCCTGTTGTGGCTGCTGTGCGGCGCGATCGTTGCCTGCCTCTTCTTCCGGCGCGCTGACATCGTCGCCATCTTCAGGAACCGGGTGGTGCTGGCAGTAACCGCACTGGCCACTGCGGGCATCGTCCTGGGCGTGGCGTGGAATTTCCTGATGCTCCGGGCACCGGCTTCGGCCGGCGAAGCCCCGGCCGGGATCTCCAACGTCGCCGGCGAGGTGCGGCCGTACAACGCGTTCCTGACGATGATGGACAAGTCCTTCGACTTTGTCGGCCAGTACATCGGCGTTGCGGGGTGGCTGGACGCACCGGTTCCGCAGGCCGTCCAGATGTTCTGGAGCATGTTGCTCATCGGGCTCATGCTCACGGTCATGCTGGTCCGGCCCTACCGGCTGCAGGCTGCCTTCTGGGTGGCGGTCGCATTGCTGGCGGTGGTCCCTGCCGTGGTGCAGGCGGCCCTCATCAACACCACCGGCTTCATCTGGCAGGGCCGGTACAGCCTGCCGCTGTTCACGATCGCGGTCATCTCGACCGGGCTCGCCATGCGGTTCCGGCCGTTCGGACAGCGGCCGCAGAGCATGACCATCGCCCGGATCCTGCTGGTGGCCGGCTGCGTCGCACACGCCTATGCCTTTGTGAACGTTCTCCGGCGCTATGTTGTGGGCATCCAGGAAACGGCCAACTGGCAGACCATGTTCACCGTGCCGGGCTGGCAGCCGCCGCTGACCTGGGAGGTCCTCACCCTGGCCTTCACCGCGGCAGTCCTGCTCTGCGCCTCGAAGCTGTTCAGCTACCTGTTCCCGGGCCATACTCTGCTCCCGAAGCGGCCGTGGCCGTCCAGGACCAGGCTGGCCCGCAAGCGTCCCGCTGCCGAGGCCGCGGCCGGCTGAGCCCGCGGCTCCCGCGGCTCCCGCGGCTCCCGCGGCTCCCGCGGCTCCCGCACCAAAAAGACCCGTCCACGCCATGCGCGTGAACGGGTCTTTTTCGCGTGCTGATCCTTAGCTGAACCGCACGGCCAAGGCTCAGTGCTGGGGAACTGTTGCCCCCATGTACGCCCTGAGCCGGTCCGAGGACAGCGGCGGGACGAACCCGGCGGCCTTGATCTTGTCCAGCTCGAGGGCACTGTTCAACGGGCGCGGCGAGACGGCCTTGCCCTTGAAGTACTCCTCCGTGCTGACACCCGTCACGGCCTCCCGCGGCTTGCCGGCGAGCTCGTAGACGTCCGCGGCGATCTCCGCCCAGGACTGCGGATCGCCGTCGTTGCTGAGGTTGTAGACGCCGTACGCGGCGCCCGACTCCAGCAGGTGCCGGATGCCGGCGGCGATGTCCTCCGTGAAGCTCAGCCGCCCGATCTGGTCGTCCACCACCGACGGCTCTATGCCGCGTTCCGCCAGCGAGGCCATGGTGCGGACGAAGTTGTTGCCTTCGCCGATCACCCAGCTCGTGCGCACGATGTAGTGCCGGGGCACCACGCTGACGACGGCGTCGCCCGCGGCCTTGGTCTGGCCGTAGACGCCCAGCGGCGCCAGGGGCTCCGACTCGTCGTGTGTGGCGCGCGTGCCGTCGAAGACATAGTCCGAGGACACGTGGACCAGTGTGAGGTCGTGTTCGACGGCGGTGCGGGCCAGCCGCGCCACGGCGGTGACGTTGACCGCCCAGGCCGCCGCACGGCCTTCGGCCGACTCGGCGGCATCCACCGCCGTGTAGGCCGCGGCGTTGATGATCGCGGAATAGTTCTTCCAGTTGCGCCCGGTGAAGGCGTCCTCGCTGCCGAGGTCGAACTCGCCGCGGCCGGCGAATTCAACGGACGCGTCGCCGTCGTACTGTTTGCGCAGGGCCTTGCCGAGCTGGCCGTCGGCACCGACCACGAGGACCTTCTTCGGCGGCATCGGCGTGACGTCCGCCAGCCGCGGGTGTGCCTTGTCCTTGTCCGAGAGCTCGGCCTGCTCCAGCGGCACGGGCCAGCTGATGGCCGCGGTCTCGTCGGCGAGGTTCAGGAAGGTGTACTGGCCCTGGGCGTCGGCGGACCAGTGGTCGTTGACGAGGTAGGTGTAGGCGGTGTTGTCTTCCAGCGTCTGGAAGGCGTTCCCCACTCCGCGGGGAATGAAGATGGCCTGGCTGGGATCCATTTCGGCAGTGAACACGGCGCCGAACGTCGGGCCTTCGCGCAGGTCCACCCAGGCGCCGAAGATCCGGCCGGTGGCCACGGAAATGAACTTGTCCCACGGCTCGGCGTGGATCCCGCGGGTGGTGCCCGCCGACTCGTTGAAGGAGATGTTGTTCTGCACCGGGCGGAAGTCCGGGAGGCCGAGCGCCACCATCTTTTCCCGCTGCCAGTTCTCCTTGAACCAGCCCCGGTTGTCGCCGTGGACCGGAAGGTCGTACAGGACGACGCCGGGAATCGGGGTTTCGTGTGCTGTGAGCTTCTTCGAGAACTCGATCGACATGGTCTACTGGCCCTGTTCCTTGTACTTGGCTTCGGTCGCGGCCTTCTGCGGACGCCACCAGTCCTCGTTGTTCCGGTACCAGGCGATGGTGTCTTCGATGCCGGCGTCGAAGTTGGAGAACTTCGGCTCCCAGCCGAGTTCGTCGCGCAGCTTGGAGGAGTCGATCGCGTAGCGCATGTCGTGGCCGGGCCGGTCCACGACGTGGTCGTAGGCATCCGGCGCCTGGCCCATGTGCTTGAGGATCAGCTCGACGACGTCCTTGTTGTTCTTCTCGCCGTCGGCGCCGATCAGATAGGTCTCGCCGATCCGGCCCTTGGCGATGATCGCCAGGACAGCGGACGAGTGGTCATTGGCGTGGATCCAGTCCCGGACGTTCTCGCCCTTGCCGTACAGCTTGGGGCGGATGCCGTCGATCACGTTGGTGATCTGGCGCGGAATGAACTTCTCCACGTGCTGGTACGGGCCGTAGTTGTTCGAGCAGTTGCTGATGGTCGCCTGCAGGCCGAAGGACCGCACCCAGGCCCGGACCAGCAGATCCGAGCCCGCCTTGGTGGAGGAATACGGGCTCGAGGGGTTGTAGGGCGTGTTCTCGGTGAACCGCTCCGGATCGTCGAGCTCGAGGTCGCCGTACACCTCATCCGTGGAGATGTGGTGGAAGCGCTTGTTGTGCTTCCGTGCCGCCTCGATCAGGGTGTACGTCCCGATGATGTTCGTGTCCAGGAACGGGCGGGGATCGTGCAGCGAGTTGTCGTTGTGGGATTCCGCCGCGTAGTGAACCACGACGTCCGTCCCGGCGACCAGGTCGTCAACCACTGCGGCGTCGCAGATGTCCCCCTGCACCAGCGTGAAGTGGTCTGCCGGAAGGCCCGCCAGCGACTCCACATTGCCCGCGTAGGTGAGCTTGTCGAGGACCGTGACGTGGTGGTCGGTGTTCTCCAGTACGTAGTGGACAAAATTGGAACCGATGAAACCGGCACCGCCGGTGACGAGGAGTTTCTGCATTAGGCCAGCTTACCGGCTGACGATTTTCTCCCGTCCCGACGCGGGACACACCAAAAGCAACATTGGCCACAGTGGTAACACTGAGGGCAATTGGTTACTCTTTACGCACATACGGGGGTGATCTTGGCCTCTGTCCAGATCCTCCGGAGTAATGGTGACGACTATCAAAATCCACAAACTACGGACCGCGGCGGCACTCTGCCTTCCCTTCGCGCTGGCGCTGACCTGGGCTAACCCTGCATCCGCGGCACCCGCTCCCAGCCCCTCCCCGACCGCCACCGCCGCCGCGCCCACAGCGACCCCCAAACCGACGGCGACAACCAGCGCGGCTGCCCCCGCGAAGGCCAGCGCCCCGGCCACCACCCCTCAGGCCACCACCCTTCAAGCCACGGCGCAGGCGGCGACGGCAGCGGCGGCGCCGTCGTCCGCTCCGGCCACGGCGGAAGCCGCGGCCGCCCCGCAACAGGGCCAGGCGACAATGGGGCGGGCCGGACTGAATCCGGCGTCGGCCTCGGCGGCGATGGCCAAGACGCAACAGGCCGCCGTGACCCAAGCGACCGAGCCGTGGGTGGCGGAGCAGCCGCTGGACACCCGCGGGCAGCCTCTGGGACTGGATGTGAGTTCGTGGCAGGGCAGCGTCAACTGGTCCTCCGTCAAGGCCAACGGCGCCCGCTTCGCCTACGTCAAGGCCACCGAGGGCACCAGCTACGTGAACAGCCAATTCGGGGCCCAGTACACGGGCGCGAGCTCCGTCGGCCTGCTCCGCGGGGCCTATCACTTCGGCCGGCCCGATGTCTCCGGGGGCGCCGCCCAGGCCCAGTTCTTCGTCAACAACGGCGGCGGCTGGTCCGCCGACGGCGTCACGATGCCCCCGGTCCTGGACATCGAGGACAACCCCTACGCCGGCCTCAACCGCTGCTACGGTGCCACGCCGGGGCAGCTGGCCACCTGGGTCCGGGACTTCACCCAGACCGTGTACCGCATGACCAACAAACAGGCCATGATCTACACGAGCTACTACTTCTGGCGCGACTGCCTGGGCAACACCAGCGAATTCAGCCAGACCAACCCGCTGTGGCTGGCCTCCTACTACACCAATGCACCGGCCGTTCCCGGCGGATGGCCCACCTACACCGTCTGGCAGTATGCCAACGCCTACGCCGACGCTTCCCAGACCGTCAAGGCCACGTTCCCCGGCGATCAGAACGTCTTCAACGGCTCGCTGGACCAGCTCCGCAAACTCGCCTCCACGCCTGACACCTACCCGATCGGCCTCATACCCGGCGCCACGCTGCTCAGCGGCAAGTGGGCCGGCGACGGCAAGTCCTACACCGGCTGGTTCAAGGACGGGTTCTGGTGCTTGCAGATGCCCTCCGCCCCGCGGCGCTGCTTCAACTACGGCATGCCGGGCGACAAGCCCGTGGTCGGCGACTGGAACGGTGACGGCCGGGCCGGGATCGGTATCTTCCGGAACGGCATGTGGTGGCTCGTCGATGACCTCAACACCATGGCCATCACGAAGGTGGTGGGCTTCGGCGTCGGCTCCGACACCCCGATCGTTGGCGACTGGAGCGGCGCCGGCCGCGACGGAATCGGCATCTGGCGCAACTCCAGCTTCCAGGTCAGCTATAACGTCAACAATCCGGTGGTCAATGAGTACACCGGATTCGGGATTCCCTCCGATACGCCGATCGTCGGCGACTGGGACGGCGACGGAAAGACCAGCATCGGGGTGTGGCGCAACGGCGAATGGTGGCTCAGCAACCGGATCAAGTCCCCCGTGGTCTCCAACTTCATCGCCTTCGGGGTCAGCACAGACCGTCCCATCACAGGCGACTGGAACGGTGACAAACTGACCACCGTGGGCATCGTGCGCGGCAACAGCTGGCAGCTGACCAACAGCCTCGCCACGCGGACGGTGGACGTCTCCTACTTCTAGGGACGAACGACTTTCAGGGACACCTGACGCAAGAAGGCCCGGGACCGCAGAGGTCCCGGGCCCTCTTGGTCCACGGCTGGACTCTTGAAGCTACGTCCGCGCCGACGCCGCCCGGAGCCTCCGCCGGGCCTCGACCATGAGGCGCAGGAGCACCACCCGTGCGGCCAGGATAACGCGCAGCGAACGCCAGCCGCGCGGGGTGGCGTTGCTCTCGTGCAGCCTCCGCAACAGGGTCGAGTCGTCCAGGTGACGGATGGAGCCCGCGGTATTGCCGAGGATTGCGAGCCAGAGGTCGTGGGACTCGTGCAGGTACGCGGGCACCGGGACAAAGCTGGGCAGCACTTCGCGACGGAAGGCCATCCCGCAGCCGTAGTAGGCACGGTAGCCGACCATGATGCCCCAGAGGTTGGCCCGGTGGCGGCCGCTGTCGGCCGCGCGGAGCCGGGGAATCGGGGGCCGGTCGCCCCCGCCGAGCACATCGAAGTTACTGGCCACGACCGCGTGCGTGGCCAGGGCTTCCAGCATGGCGTCCAGCCGGCCCCCGATCCAGACGTCATCCTGGTCGGCCAGGAAGATCGCTCCGCCGCGGCTGGCCCGCACGGCCTGCTCGAAGGAGCGGACGTACCCCTGGTTGGCGGCGGCCTCGATTAGACGGATCCTGGGATCAGCGAGCTGCCGGATCCGCGCCACGGTGTCATCCGTGGACGCGTCGTCCACGATCACGATCTCGTCGTCGGGGCCCAGCTGGGCCAGGATCGAGGCGAGCTGCTCCTCCACGAACGCCGCGCCGTTGTACGTTGCCATGCAGATGCTGGCCCGGAGCGGAACGTCGGGCAACCGGTTCTGATCGTTCATCTGCACCATCCTAGGGGACCGCGGGCAGCGGCCGGGCATCCCGTAGGATCGAGGGACGATGTCTAAGAAACAAGGATTCCGGCTCGAATGAGAACCGTACTGCTACGACTTTCAGGGTTCACCATTCTGCCCCTGCTGTCCTTGATCACCCCGCTCCTGCTGCTCCCGGTCATCTCCGGCTTCGTCGGTGGCGAAGGAATCTCCAGCGTCATCTCGGGGCAGGCAATCGGCACCTTCGCCGCCACCATCCTGATGTGGGGCTGGAACGTGGACGGGCCCGTCGCCGTCGCCCGGGCGGCCAGCAGCGCCGACCGCGCCCGGGTCTACCTGCGCAGCATCCGGACCCGGCTGCTGCTGCTCGTCCTCACCTTGCCCGCCGCCGCCGCCGTCGCCGCGCTCGTGGCCGTTCCCGCATTCCGCTGGGAAGCCGTGGCCATGGCGTGGGCGGTCGCGTTCGCGGGGATGTCGCCGTCGTGGTTCTGCATCGGGCTGGGCCAGCCGCGGCTGCTGGCCGTCTACGACACCGTTCCGCGTTTCATCGCCACCGCCCTGGCCCTCCCCGTGCTGCTGATCAGCCACCAGCTCTGGTACTACACGGCCCTGGTCGCCGCCATGAGCCTGGCCTCCCTCATCGTGTTTCACCGGACCTACTCCCCCGGAGGAAACTGGTGGCCCCGCGATCTCCGCGGCGCCCTCCGCGAGCTCGGGGCCCAGGGCCGGACGGCGGGCATCAGCCTCGCCGGCAACGCCTACGCCTCCACGCCCACCCCGATTGCCACCGCCACGACCGCCCCGGCGGCGTCCGGCAGCCTGGCCACGGCCGACACGCTGTACCGCTTCGGCCTGTTCACCGTGGTGGCCCTGGGCAATGCCTTCCAGGGCTGGACCCTCGAACGCGGGGCGTCCGGCCGCAAACGACGCCATCTGGCAGCCATCTGGTCCCACATCGGACTCGGCGTGATCGGCGCGGCGGTCCTGACCGTCGCCGGACCGTTTGTCAGCAGCCTCCTTTTCGCCGGACAGGCCCAGGCAACCACCGAATTATGCTTCTACTACGGGCTCGCCTTCCTCTTCCTCAGTGCCAGCACCCCGTTCATCCGGAACCTGCTCATTCCGGCCGGCCAGCAGAGCCTCGTGCTGCGCTGGACGCTGATCTCCGCCGTATTCGGGGTCGCGGCCATGATCTACGCCGGGTCCATCGGGAACGCCCCCGGCATCGCGCTGGGGATGGCCTTGAGCGAAGCTATCCTGTTCGTGACCCTGCTGATCCCGGGGTCACGACTGCTCGCCAAAGAAAGCATGGAGCCCGTTGTCGCCGAATAATCCGTCGCCGAATGATCCGTCCCCCAGCGTCGTCGCCGTCGTCGCCGCCTATCGCCCCGATCCGTCCCTGACCGACACCGTGCGGGCCCTGCAGCAGCAGGTGGCGCACGTCGTCGTCGTGGACGACGGATCGCCCGACGGCTCCGAAGCCGTGCTGGCCGGCCTCGCGGACGCCGGCGCCCTGGTGGTCCGGCAACCGCAAAACTCAGGGATCGCGGCAGCCCTGAACGCCGGCATCGCGGCGGCGCGGACACACTGGAACCCGGACTTCTTCCTCACGCTGGACCAGGACTCGCGCCCCGTCGGCGAGTACGTCCGGCGGGGCCTGGCCACCTACGCCCGCGCCACCGCCGCCGGCATGGGCGTCGGATTCGTGACGGCCGCCTCCTACAGCGGCCACCCCATCCCCGTCCTGCACACCGACGGCCGGTTCGTGCACGCCTTCGATCCGATGCAGTCCGGTTTCCTCATCCCGCGCTCCACCGTGGACCGGCTGGGCCCCTTCGAGGAGGCCCTGTTCATCGACGGCGTCGACTCCGAATTCACCATGCGCACCCGTGCCGCAGGGCTCGGCGTCCTGGTGGGTGAGGGCTGTGACATCGCCCACGACCTCGGACAGCGCGAGCCCGGCCGGCTCTTCGGCCGGCCGGTGCGGGTCCTGGGCCGGGAAATTTCGTATAACTACCACTCGCCCAGCCGGGTCTACTACATCTGCCGGAACGGGACGCTGTTGACCCTGCGCTACCTGCGCAAGTATCCGGGCTGGGTGCTGCGGCGCCTCGTGGAGGAACTGAAGGCGCATATCCTGCGCTTCACCTTCAGCCCGGGCCGCGCCAAGCTTTTACGCGCCGCCGTCGCAGGGTTCACGGACGCGGTCCGGGGCTCGACAGGGCGGATCCCGGCGGAGTTGGAACGGCGCCTGCGCTGAAGCAGGCAGCGCCCGACGCCGCCCGGGCGGCCGCCGCCAGCGAGGACCCTGCACGCAATTGATATAGTTTGGACGATATGGAAGCCCTACCCTCCCCGCGCGTCTTGGTGATCATGCCTGCCTGGAATGAAGGCGCCGTGGTTGGCAGCACCGTGCGGGAAGTCCTCCGCACGAATGCCCGCTACGACGTGCTCGTCGTCAACGACGGCTCCACGGACTCGACGGCGCAGGAGGCGGCAGCGGCCGGTGCAACCGTCCTAAACCTGCCGTTCAACCTCGGCGTCGGGGGCGCCATGCGGGCCGGCTTCAAGTACGCCCAACGCCTCGGCTACGTCCAGGTCATCCAGGTCGACTCGGACGGCCAACACGACCCCCGGAACATTGACGAAGTCCTCGCCGGCCTCCAGCACGCGGACATCTCCATCGGCGCCCGCTTCGCCGACCGCGGCGAATACAAGGTCACCGGCCCCCGGAAGTGGGCCATGCAGCTGCTGGCCAAGGTCATTTCCGGCCTCGCCAAGACCCGCCTGACGGACGTCACCAGCGGCTTCCGGGCCGCCAACGAGCGCGCCGTCGCCCAATACCTCGACCACTATCCCGCCGAATACCTGGGCGACACGATCGACTCGCTCGTCGTGGCCATCCGCTCGGGCTGCACGGTCACGCAGGTGCCCGTGGAGATGCGGGCACGCCAGGGCGGCAAGCCAAGCCACAACCCCGTCAAGGCAGCCATTTACCTCGGAAGGTCCGTGTTCGCCCTGCTCTTCGCCCTTACCCGGAAACCCACACGACTGGCCACCCGGGCCGCTGAACCCGCAGGAGCCTAGGACATGGGAAACATCGCAGCCTTCCTGCTGGCGCTTGCCATCGTGGCCCTGGTCATCGAGATGCTTCGGCGCAAAAAGCTCCGGGAGAAGTACGCCGTCCTCTGGCTGGTGGTCGGCGTCGCCACCCTGGTCTTGGCCGCGTTCCCCCGGCTGCTGAACATCGTTGCCGAATTCGTCGGCGTCCAGATTCCCTCCAACCTGCTGTTCGCCATGAGCATCCTCATGCTGTTGGGCGTCTGCCTGCACTTGTCTTGGGAAATCTCTGTCGTGGAGGACGAAACCCGGACCCTGGCGGAGGAGGTGGCCATCCTGCGCACCCAGCTCGAGTCCCTGGAGCAGCACCGCCACCTGTCCGCGCTGGATGCGGGCCGCCCGGATCCGGTCCCGAATCCCCTCCCGGACTCCCGCAAGAATCCCCTTGGAAATCCGCTCGCGGGTGAGGCCGCGCCGGCGGCCCAGGCCCGCGCGCACGTCACCGACCGTCCCGCCGAAAGCACGGAATCCTAAGATGCCCCTCGATATTTTCATTCCCTACTGGGGCGACCCCGGCTACATGAAGGAAACCGTCCGCAGCGTCCTGGCCCAGGACAACGGCGACTGGCTCCTGACCGTCGTGGACGACGCCTACCCCGGGACGGACATTGCCGAGTACATGGCCGGGATCCAGGATGAGCGAGTCCGCTACATCCGCAAAGACGTCAATGCCGGCATCACCGAGAACTACCGCACGTGCGTCGGGATGGCCACCCAGGAGGTCATGGTCATCCTGGGCTGCGACGACGTCCTGCTGCCGAACTACGTTGATGTGATCCTGGCCGCCCACCGGCGCTTCCCCGACGCGGCGATCATCCAGCCGGGGGTCCAGGTCATCGATGAACAAAGCCAGGTGGTGGCCACGCTGGCGGACTCCGTGAAGCAGAAGATCGTCCGTCCCCGGGGACAAGGCAAGCAGCTCATCGCCGGTGAGGCCATTGCCAGCAACCTCATGCACGGGGACTGGCTGTACTGGCCCTCCCTCGCGTTCCGGACCGACAAGATCCGCGAAGTGGACTTCCGGGACGGGTTCCCGATCATCCAGGACCTCGCCCTCATCATGGACATGATCTACAAGGGCGATCAGCTGCTGATCGAGCCCACGGTGTGCTTCCAGTACCGCCGGCACTCCAACAGCGCCTCCTCGACCAAGCTCGTTGACGGTTCACGATTCGCCGGCGAACGCGAATACTTCGCCCTGTCCGCGGAGCAGGCCGACGCTCTCGGCTGGCGCCGGGCCAAGCGCGCCGCCAAGCTCAGGCTTACGTCCCGGGCGCATGCCCTCTCTCTGCTTCCCCAGGCCGTCCTGGACCGCAACTCCACAGCCGTCAGCGCGCTCGTGCGCCACTCCTTCGGCAAGTAAACGCCCCGCAACGAAAGGTCCGCTGTGACTTCTTCCGAAACCTCCGCACGCCCAGGCGGAACCGTCCTTGTCACCGGCGGCGCCGGTTTCATTGGCTGCGCCATTTCCGCCGCCCTCGCCGACGCTTTCGACCGCGTAGTCGTGGTGGACAGCCTCCACCCGCAGATCCATGCCACGGGCGAGCGTCCGGCGGAGCTTGACGCTCGGGCGGAACTGATCGTTGCCGACGTCGCCGAGGCCCAGACGTGGGACACGGTCCTGGCGCAGCACTCCCCCGACGTCGTCATCCACCTGGCTGCTGAGACCGGAACGGGCCAGTCGCTCGAAGAGTCCACCCGGCACACGCACGTTAACGTGGTGGGCACGTCGCAGCTGCTGGACGGGCTCAACCGCCACGGCAAACTTCCGCGCAGGATCGTGCTGTCCTCCAGCCGCGCCGTGTACGGCGAGGGTGCCTGGAGCGACGCCGCCGGCAAGGCCTTCTACCCGGGACAGCGCACCAGTGCCACCCTGGACCAGGCCCAGTGGGACTTCCCCGGCGCCACCCCGCTGCCGATGAAGGCCTCCGTGACGTTCCCGGCTCCCGTGAGCGTCTACGGCGCCACGAAACTGGCCCAGGAACATGTCCTGCAGGCCTGGGCCAAGTCCTATGGTGTTGAGACCGTCATCCTGCGGCTGCAGAACGTCTACGGTCCCGGCCAGTCCCTGATCAACCCGTACACCGGCATCATGAGCCTGTTCTGCCGCATGGCGATGGGCGGGAAGTCCATTCCGCTGTACGAGGACGGCGAAGTGCGCCGCGACTTCATCCTGATCGACGACGTTGCCTCCGCGATTGTCGCCGGCGCCGTCTCCCCCACGGTCCAGGGCGAGCCCATGGACATCGGATCCGGCGAGTTCCAGACCATCGGCACCGCCGCGAAGCTCATCGCACAGCACTACAACGCGCCCGCGCCGCATGTCACCGGCCAGTACCGGCAGGGCGACGTCCGGCACGCGTGGGCGGACATCACGGCGGCGAAGGACGTGCTCGGGTGGACCCCGCAGTACAACCTCGCCCACGGCATCGACCGACTCGCCACCTGGATCGACGCCCAGCCCGACGTCCAGCCCGCCTGACCCGAACGGACGCTCCCGTGCCCCGGACTACCGCCGTCGTTTCCCTGTTCAACCCCGACGACGGCGTGCTGGCGAACGCCGCCGCGCTGCTCGCCCAGGCTGACGCGGTGGTGGTCGTCGACGACGGCAGCCCCCTGGACACCGCCCGGATCCTGGCCGCGCTGGAAAGCCTGGGCTGCGGTGTGGTGCGGCTCGCCGAGAACTCCGGCATCGCCGCTGCGCTCAACGCGGGAATCACCGCAGCCCTCGCGGCCGCCCCGAAGCCCGACTACATCCTGACCATGGACCAGGACTCGCTGCTGGACCCCGGCTACGTCGACGCGCTTCTCACCGCCGCCGCGGCCGCCGCCGGGGCCGGGGTCCCGGTCGGCATGGTTGCCCCGGCGTCGGTCCGTGGCCTGCCGGTGCGCCGAGGCCCGGTCCTGAACGGCATCCAGCTCGGCGGGGAACCCATCCAGTCAGGACTGCTGGTGCCGGTGCCGGTCCTCGAAAAGGTGGGCCTCTTCCAGGGCCCGCTGTTCATCGACGGCGTGGACAGCGAGTTCCACCTCCGGTGCGAGGCCGCGGGTCTCCGCACCGTGCTGGCCCCCAACGCCGCGCTCAACCATGCCCTGGGCAGCCCGGCCACAGCCAACGTCTTTGGCCGCGACGTGTCCGTCGCGGGCCGGCCACTTAAGATCAGGACGGCCGCGGACTGGCGCTACTACTACCTCTTCCGGAACCGGATCCTGCTCGCACGCCAGTACGGCCGGCGCTTTCCGCTGTGGACGCTCAAGGGCCTGCTGGCGGACTACCGCCACCTGGCGATCGTCACGCTGCTGGCCCCAGGCCGCGGGATCCGCCTGGCCAACGCCTTCCGTGGCATGGCGGACGGCGTGCGCGGAGTCTCCGGGCGGCGCGCCCGGCACTAGCCGCCCGGCACTAGGTGCCCGGCACTAGCCGCCCGGGGTCCGCTCATGGGATGCGGGCCCGGGACGTGGCTTCCGGTCAGCCGGCGTTCTTGGCCCGCCGCATGACCGGGCGCTCAACGAAGAACCAGCTGGCCGCGGCGAACGGGATCGTGCACAGCGTGGCCGCCACGGTGAACCACGCGACGCCCCAGTGGTACGCGCCGAACACCGCCAGCAGCTGCTGGACGGGAAACGCGTAGATGTAGGCGCCGTAGGAGATGTCGTGACGGCCCACAATGGCGGGCTGCGGCAGCCACGTGGAAATCCAGAGAAGCCCGTAAGCAATGAAGGGCGCGGCGAGCTGACCGCCGAAGCCGTCGACGAAGAAGATCGACAGGGCAGCCAGCACGATCGAGACCGGGCCGGCCACCTTGTGGATGCCGATCTTGTTGCTGAGCACCTGCACCACGGCGCCGCCGAGGAAGTACGGGATCAGTCGTGCCGCGAGTTCAAAGTCCAGGTTCGACTGCAGGTAGGGCTTGAGGACGCCGACGTTGGCCCACAGGGCCACGCTGGCAATGAACGCGGCCACCACCGGCCACGGGGACTTGCGGACCAGGGGAATGAACGCCATCACGGCGACCAGCAGGTAGCACATGAACTCGAAGTACAACGTCCACAGCGAGCCGTTCCATGCCCCCGGATAAGGCACGCCCGCCGGGGTGCCGGCAATGTCGTAGCTGACAATCCGCAGGGACAGGTTCGCGAAGATGGAATTCAAAGGCGTAGTGGGCGTCTGCATGAAGCCGTGCAGGGAGCCGTGCTGGATCACGTAGGCGATCGGGGCGAAGCCGAAGGCCATGACGATCAGGCAGACAATGAACCCCGGGAAGATCCGGGCGACACGGTGCACCAGGTACCGGCCGATCCCGCTGCCAAAGCGGCTGGCCGTAATCAGGTAACCACTGATGCCGAAGAACCCGGCCACCGCCCAGCCGCCAAGGTTTTCGCCGCGGAACCCCCAGCCGTTGCCGGCGCCGACGATGTGCCAGCTATGGGCAAGCAGGACCATGAAGGCGAGAACCAGCCTGATGAGGTTCAAGCTGTTCTTCCGCGGGTCCAGCCGGCTCCCCACTGCCGGGGCCGGCTTTGCCTTGGGTGTCAGTACAGCTGCGCTCAATTCCGGCATCCTTCATCACGTAGTCCAGACCCACAATTCTACCTTGCAGGGCCCCGCACCCCGGGCGCCGGTTGCCGTGGGTGCGCTCTTGAGCACGCGTTGCGCGCGCCGGAACGGGCACCTGGTTTGCTGTCACCGGCCAAGGTACGGAAGGATTGGGCCTATGCGTGGAATAATCCTGGCCGGCGGTACCGGCTCCCGGCTTCACCCCATCACCCTGGGCATCAGCAAGCAGCTCGTCCCCGTCTACGACAAGCCGATGATCTACTACCCCTTGTCCACGCTGATCCTTGCGGGCATCCGGGACATCCTCATTATCACCACGCCCCATGACGCAGAGCAGTTCCAGCGGCTCCTGGGCGACGGTTCCCAGTTCGGCGTCAACCTCACGTACATCCAGCAGCCTTCGCCGGACGGCCTGGCCCAGGCGTTCGTGCTGGGTGCCGAGCACATCGGCAACGAAACCGTGGCGCTGGTCCTCGGTGACAACATCTTCTACGGCCAGGGCATGGGCACGCAGCTGCGCCGGCACGCCGACATCGACGGCGGCGCGGTGTTCGGCTACTGGGTCCGCGATCCGAAGGCCTACGGCGTTGTGGAATTCGACGACGACGGCAAGGCCCTCTCGCTGGAAGAGAAGCCCGAAAAGCCGCGCAGCCACTACGCCGTGCCGGGCCTGTACTTCTACGACAACGACGTCATCGAAATCGCCAAGAACCTCAAGCCCTCGGCCCGCGGTGAACTCGAGATCACCGACGTCAACCGGACCTACCTCGAGCGCGGCAAGCTGCACGTGGAGATCCTCCCCCGCGGCACAGCCTGGCTGGACACCGGAACCTTCGATGACCTCAGCGATGCCTCCAACTTCATCCGTACGGTGGAAAACCGCCAGGGACTGAAGATCGGTGCCCCGGAAGAGATCGCCTGGCGGCTGGGCTTCCTGACCGACGACGAACTTCGCCAGCGCGCGGAGCCCCTGGTCAAGAGCGGCTACGGAGCCTATCTTCTGGGACTGCTGGACCAGACCATCTGACGTGCCCGCCTGTCCTGACGCGCCCGCCTGCGGCGGGCCGGTACCTGCCCGTGCCCGCATTTCTTCGAAGCTGATACGTTGACCTGGTTCCAGACGCTGCCGTACCTGCTCGAGGCAGCGCTGTTCCTCCTGCTGCCCGGCGGCTTGGTGACACTGAGCCTGGGCCTGCGGCGGCTGTCCGCGGCCGCCCTGGCAGGACCGGTCACAATTTCCATTGCAGCGGTCCTCGCCGTGGTCCTGCCGTTCGCGCACATCCCCTGGACGCCCGCTGCCGTGCTGGCCGGGGGCATCCTGCTCGCCGCCCTGCTCTTCGGCATCCGATTCTTCGCGCTCCGGCGCCTGCACCCGGGCAGCAGCCTGCGGCACACCCTGACCACCGCCTCCCGCGGGGCATCCCCCGCGGGAACTTTCCCCGCCGACGCGCAGCAGCCGAAGGCAGGCCGGCCCCGCAGCGACGTCTGGGTTGCAGCGGCCTTCGTCGCGGGGGCGGCGCTGATCCTGCTTGAACTCGCAGTCGTTTTCGGCACTCCGGAAAGCTTCTCCCAGACATTCGACAACGTGTTCCACCTCAACGGGGTGCGGTACATTCTCGATACCGGCAACGCGTCCTCGCTGTCGATGTCGAAGATGACCAGCGGCGACGCGGCGCCCTACTTCTATCCCGCCGCCTGGCACGGCCTGGCAGCGGCCGTCGTCCAACTGACAGGCCTGCCGATTACGGCGGCCGTGAACGTGCTGAACATGGCGGTGGCCGCACTGGTGTGGCCGCTGGGCTGCATGATGCTGACACGGACAGTGGCGGGCAAGCGGCCGGTGGCCGTCGGCGCTGCCGCAATCCTATCCGCACTGTTCGCGCCGTTCCCGCTCCTGCTGCTGGATTTCGGCGTGCTGTACCCGAATTTCCTGGCCATCAGCATGCTCCCGGCCGTCCTGGCCAGCATTGCCCTGCTGTTCCGGGTCGCGCGCGATCTTCAGTGGCCGCCGATGCCGCGGTTCACGCTGCCGCTGCTGATCCTTCCGGGACTTGCCCTGGCCCATCCGAACGGCTTCATGTCGCTCCTGGCGCTCTCGGTTCCGATCGTCCTGCAGGCCTACGCCCGTTTGGCCGCCGACCACGGTTACCGGGCCCGCCACCGGAGCGTCTGGCTCCTTGCCAGCCTGGGCCTGGGCGCCGGTGCGGTGGCCCTCTATCTGCTGTGGACCAATATCCGGCCGCCGGAAGATGCCGCATTCTGGGAACCCGTGCAAACGCCCCGGGGTGCCGTGTGGGACGTTGTCGCCAACGCCGCGATCGACCGCCCGGCTGCGATCGGCGTCAGCGTGCTCATGCTGATCGGACTCTACGTGTGCTGGCGGCGCGGCGGCAGGACATGGATGATCGCAGCCTTTGTCATCACCGGCGTGCTGTACGTGGTCGTCTCCGGCACCCTGAAGGGCGATCTGCGCAGCGCCCTGACCGGCGTCTGGTACAACGACAGCAACAGGCTCGCGGCGCTCCTGCCGCTAACGGCCCTGCCGTTTGCCGCCGTCGGCGTCGATTCCTTCGCCGTCTGGCTGCGCCGCCGGCTTGACCGGCTGGCAGCGTCGCGCCCGGCAGAGAAGGACAGTGCAGCCAAGGAAAAGACAGGGGCCGGCCGCGGCAGCAGGATTGCCTTCACCGCCATCTGCGGCGTACTGGCGCTTGCCGTGCTTGCGTCCCAGGTTCCTTCGATGAGGGCCGCCATCGGTTCGGCCCGGATGAACTACCTCGAAACCGACCATTCGCTGCTCATCTCCACGGACGAACAGAAGATCATTGACCGGCTGGACGGGATTGTTCCCGAGGGCGACGCCATCGCCGTGAACCCGTGGACCGGCGGTGCCCTGGCCTATGCCCTGGCCCACCGCGAGACCACCGCCAAACACATTCTGACGGCCAACACGGCCGCCGTCGACATCCTCAACCAGAGCCTCCGCAACGCCGACACCGATCCTGACGTCTGTGCCGCGTTGAAGGCGACGGGCGTCCGCTACGTCCTGGACTTTGGCGCCAATGAAGTCCACTTCGGCGATCATCCCTTCCCGGGACTGGAGAACCTCAACAACTCGCTGGCCGTCCGGCTCGTACTGGCAGAAGGCGGCGCACGGCTTTACGAAGTGACAGCCTGCAGGGGCACATGAGTCCCGGGAAAGTGGTCCGGACACGAGTCCCTGGAATGCGGCCCGCTAAATGAGTGCCACCTAGCTGAGCTTGGCGAGTTCGGCGAGTTCGGCTTTGAGGTTCTCCGGCTCGGCCGCATCGGCCGGGAGGGCAAGGGTTACCCGCACCACGGTCAAACCGT
Organism: Arthrobacter sp. TE12232; assembly: GCF_054062615.1. Taxonomy (NCBI): domain Bacteria; kingdom Bacillati; phylum Actinomycetota; class Actinomycetes; order Micrococcales; family Micrococcaceae; genus Arthrobacter; species Arthrobacter sp. TE12232. The sequence goes on along the minus strand of NZ_JBSSFK010000001.1, from coordinate 3,910,383 downwards.
TCGCTGCCTCTAGGACATATTCCGTAGTCCCGCTGAGGCGGTTAACCGAGTACCACGCCTTGGCCCCCAAGTCCGGGACGGGCTCGGGAGACATCATCAGCCGGGGCAGTCCGAGTCCGTCCAGCGCAGCCTGGTCCGGCGCGGTGGTCCTGGCCACAAGAAGCGCATTCCCAACGTCGGCGGCCTCTCCGGCACCGACGGGGGCCAGTGCGAACGTGCAGACGACGTCGGCAACGCCGTCCTTCGAGGACGCCTGGGCTTCCGCCGGCTGAACGTTGGCGGCCACAGCCCCCAGCACACGCCGGACATCGGGCAGCGCCGGCTGCGCGCAGCGGTCGCCCGTCGACGGCGCCACAGTGCGGCCGTCGTGCGTCAACGGCTCCTTCCCGGGGGCGACGCCGGAGGTTGCGGTCGGAGTGGGGGCCGACGTCGGGACGGCGGCGGACTGTTCCGGGGCAGGGGCCGGAGCGGCGGTGCAGCCGGCCAGGGCCAGGCTTGCGGCGAGGGCAAGCAGGCCGGTGTAGCGCAGGCCGGAGCGCCGCGCCGGGCACTGGGCCGGGTGTCGTCGGCCCGCTGCCTCACCCTCCCGGGGAACGGCCTGGCTGGCTGAGCTAGTTGAAGATGTCATACGCGACCCCCATCACAAACAGGTCTCCCGAATGCGCCGTCCTCAGGTACTGCAGGAGGTCTCCGTCGTTGAGGGAGATGCAACCCCAGGTGGGCAGGTTGTTGCCGTGGAGGAAAATCGCGAATCCCGCATTCATGGTGATGGGCGCATCCGGCGGCCGGTTGTAGTTGATGACGACGCCCTGGCGGTAATCATGGGACGGCCGGGTTGCGAAGTACCACATGTTCTCGTCCGGGAAGACGTCCGAGCTCGACTCGAAGTACTTATTGTAGTTCGCGTTGAGCCGGCCGCCCCAGCGCGAATAGGGATTGAGGGTGCGGTACGGCAGGGCCGTCCCGGGGTTGCCCAGGCCGAAGGCCTGGGTGACGGTGAAGGACCCCGTCGGGGAGAACGCCTGCCAGGTGGGCCCGGTCGCGACGCCAGGCGCCGCGAAGCCGGACTCGCCGGCGTGCCCGAGCGCGCCCCATTCTTTGGCGTAGCTTCCGTCCGGCTGGCGGACGCAGGTAATGAAGGTGATGCGGGTGGACCTGTAGTCGTCGGCGATCGCGAAGGACACCCGCGAGGCGCCGGCGGTGCGGTACTTCACGGCTCCGGAGTTGAGGGCCGGGCAGTAAGCGGCCGAGGTCAGCCTGTAACGGACGCCGGATCCCGGAATCCACTGGAGGACGCCGAACTGGAAGGACTGGCTGCAGAAACCGCTCCGGTCGCAGGCCTCGGCCGTGACCGGGTACCCGAGGGCGCCGTCCTGGGCCTTGCGGGCCGCGTAGAACTGTCCGAGACCACCCCACACTGCCTGGGTCCCGGCGCCGGCCGCATAGTAGATCCGTCCGCGCTGGAAGGACTGGGCGCAGCCACCGCCGCGGAGCCCGCAGCTTTCGGCGCCCGTCGGGTAGCCCAGGTAGCCCCGGCTGCCGCCCAGGGCAAGGTAACGGGCGTTGATGGCGCCCCACACAGGGAAGGTCCCGGCACCGGGGGCAAAGTACACGGCGCCGCGCTGGAAGCGCTGCGTGCAGGCCCCGCCGGGCAGGCCGCAGGTCTCGGCGTCCAGCGGATAGCCGAGATACCCGTTCAGTCCGCCGAGGGATTCATAGGTGGCATTGATGGCGCCCCAGACTGGAAAGGTCCCCTTCCCGGTCACGTTGTAGAGGCTGCCGCGTTGGAATGCCTGCTGGCACACCCGGGGATCTCCCCCGCAGCGGGCGTCCCCGGTCGGGTAGCCGAGATAGCTTGTGACGCCGCCGCCCTTGAGCCAGGCGTCCTCCAGCGCCCCGGTCAGCAGGTGGGCGCCGGTGGCTTTGCTCCAAGCGATCGTTCCGTGTTTGAAGGTCTGCAGGCAGCCTCCGCCGGCCAGGCCGCATTGCTGCACGGCCGTCGCGGGGCCCACGGCTCCAGTGGCGCCGCCGAGGCGCTCGTATTCGACGCCGATGGCACCGGGGACGCGGATGGCCGCCTCCGCGGCAGCTGCCGTGGGCGCCGCCGTCGGCGCCTTAGCGGCCAGCGTCGGTTCTGCCGTCGCGCGTGACGACGCCGTCGGCGTCGGTTTTGGCGTCGCCGTCGGCGTCGGTTGTGGTGTTGCCGTGACCGGGCCAGCGGTTGCAGTGGCCGGTGTTGCCGTGGCCGGCCCAGCGGTCGCCGTGGCCGGCGACGCCGTGGGTGAGCTGGCGGTGGCGGCGTTGCCTGCGGTGGCCGATGGTGCGGGCTTCGGTGGCGGGGAGCTGTCCGCGGAGGCTCCCTGGGCGAGGCTGGCCGCCACGATGCCGGTTGCGGCCGCGGCTGCCACGGCCCTCGTCATGATTCGCAGCCGACCGGGCCACGAAGGCCCCGGTCCCCTGCCGCGTCGCTCGCTGGACCCCACAGCTGTCATCGTTGCTCCCGCATCCCCCGGTACGGGGCTGAGCCCCCGTTTCGGGCCTATCCTAACGGACGGCCTGCGGGGAGCCTGCCGGGCACGCCGCCACACGGCGAGGGACCTGCTACATGGCGAGGGACCTGCGCCGGAGTTCGCCGACGACGTCGTGCACTTCTCCGTCCATGACGATTTGGCCGTGTTCGAGCAGCACACCGCGCTCACACACGGTGGCCACGAGGTCCAGGTCATGGCTCACGACAAACAGGGTCTTCCCCATGTCCGAGAGTTCCTTGATCTTCGCGATGCACTTGCGCTGGAAGGGCTCGTCCCCCACGGCGAGAATCTCGTCGATCAGGAAGACTTCCGGGTCCGTGTGCACCGCGATGCTGAACGCCAGTCGCAGGTACATGCCGGAGGAATAGAACTTCACCTCGGTGTCGATGAACTCGCCGATTTCGGAGAATTCCACGATCGAGTCGAACTTCTCGTCGATCTGTTTTTCTGTCATGCCCAGGATGGCGCCGTTGAGGTAGACGTTGTCCCGGCCGCTGAGGTCGTGGTGGAAGCCTGCGCCGACCTCGATCAGGCCGGCGACGCGGCCGCGCGTGCGCACCGTGCCGCCGTCGGGCTGCAGGACCCCGGAGATGAGCTTCAGAAGCGTTGATTTTCCGGAGCCGTTGAGGCCCATGAGCGCCACCGTCTCGCCTTGCTTGACTTCGAGCGAGACGTGGTTGAGGGCCAGGAACTTCTTCGACAGGTCACCCTTGCGCCCCCTCACGAGCCAGACGAGGGCTTCCTTCAGGGAACGGGTGTGTCGGAGCACGAACTGTTTCCGGACGTCGGTGCAGATGATGGCCACGTGGCCTTGCGGCGTCATGTCAGAGCTCCTGAGCGAAGTGGACGGCGAGCCGGCGGAACGTCAACTGCCCGACGAACAGCACGGCCAGCGTGATCAGCATGGCGATGGGCAGCCACAGCGTCAGCATGCCGGGGGGTGTGGCGTCGTTGACCAGCTGGTCCGCCTTGAGCGTCGGTTCCCAGAAGGCCCAGTGGAAGACCTCGACGGCGACCGTCATCGGGTTCAGCTGGTAGATCCAGAACCAGTCACCCATCACCTTTGCGACCATCGTCCAGAGGTAGAGGACCGGGGAAGCCCACGTGACGACCATGACGATCATGTCGACGATGTTTTCCGAGTCCCGGAAATACACGTTCATGGCGCCGAACAGCAGGCCCAGGCCCGTGCCCAGGACGGCGACCATGAGGAAGATCAGGACCACCGCGGCGAGCTGCAGCAGCGTCGGCGCCCACCCGACCACCAGGCAGGCACCGACCAGCACCACCAGTTGGGGCAGGAAGTGCGCTGCCGAGACCCAGACCGTTGCCACCGGGAAGAGTTCCCGGGGCAGGTAGATCTTCCGGATCAGGTCCCGGTTGTCCACGATCGAGCGGGTGGCGTTGGACAGCGATTCCGTGAAGAAGTTCACCAGGACAATGCCGGAGAACAGGTAGATCGCATAGTTTGGCGTTCCCCGCTGAAGGTTCAGGAAGATGCCCAGCGCCACGAAGTAGATCAGGAACTGCACGAGCGGCTTCACATAGGACCACAGCAGGCCCAGCACGGAGCCGCGGTAGCGCACCTTGATTTCCTTGCGCACCAGCAGCTTCAGGAGGAAGCGGTCGCCGTAGACGTCCAGGAGCCCGTGCCCGGATCCGGGCTTGTTCAGTTGGTCGGTTTGACCAGCCATCTACCTGCCGTCCTCGGAGTTCGCCTCGAACGTCTTCTTCCACGCATCGATGGAGCTGATCTCGGTGACGGCGCGGCGGTACTGTGCGGCAAGACTGTCCCATTCCCGGAACAGTTTTGCGTGCAGCATGGTCGCTTCGGTCAGCATCGATTTGAGCTTCTTCGGGTCGCGCTGGTACCACGAGGCGCCCGTGCCCTCCGCGTTGGAGACCACCACACTGTCATAGTGCGCCACCCGGTACCACCGGTTGTCGCGGTGGGCCAGGTAGCCCTGGGGCCGTTCGGCGCTTTCCGGTCCCGGCGCCTTGATGAGCTGGCGCGCCACCGTTTTGATGCCCCACGGGATCAGCTGCTTCTTGCTGGGAAGGCCCACGACGGTCCCGCCCATCGGCCCGCGGCCGATCTTGGGCGCCGGGAAGTCATCGACGTCTTCCTTCAGCTGGGCGTCCGGGTACTGCGCCTTCAGCGCGTTGATTTCCGGCAGCTTGGTGCCGAGCACCTTGTGGAGGTCGTCGGGACCCTTCAGGAGGTCCCGCAGCGCGTCGATACGCCCGTGCTCGGTGAAGTACTGCATGGACACGAGGTGCTTGACGTCGGACTGGAAAGATTCGCGCAGCACGCGGCCGCCCTTAGGGTACGGGCTGTGGACCAGGGTGGTGATCAGCCGGTTCCGCGCGTGGAAGTAGGCCTGCCAGCCGACGAGGTCATCCTTGTCGATCCAGGACACGTGCCAGACGGCAGCACCCGGCATCGACACCGTGGCAAAGCCCGCTTCACGGGCGCGCAGCCCGTATTCGGCGTCGTCCCATTTGATGAACAGAGGCAGGGACAGCCCGATTTCCTGGATCACCTTCGTGGGGATCAGGCACATCCACCAGCCGTTGTAGTCCACGTCCACGCGGCGGTGCAGCCACGGTGTCTGGCGCAGGTTCGCGACGCTGAAATCGTGCCGTGTCTCCATGTCGGCATGCGGCAGGGCCGGGACGATCCGGTAGGGGTCCACCACCTCGCCGAAGGTGTGCAGGACGCTGCGGTTGTAGAGGTCGAACATGTGGCCGCCGACAATCGTCGGCTTGCGGCAGTGGTCGGCGAAGGTCAGGAGCCGGACGATGCTCTCGGGTTCGACGACGATGTCGTCGTCGAGCAGCAGGGCGTAGTCGCTTCCGTTTTCGACGGCCTCGAACATGCCCCGCGCGAAGCCGCCGGAGCCGCCGAGATTGGCCTGGTTGATGACCCGCAGCTTGCCGCCGAGGGCGTCCCGCACAGCGGCGAAGCCCTCTTGGTCCTGGACCTTCTGCGTGCCCTGGTCCACGATCAGGATTTCCTTGACGTTCTCAAGGACCTCCGCGTTCTCCGCCAGGATGCGGGCGTTGTTCAGGCAGAAGTCAGGCTTGTTCATCGTGGTGATTTCCAGGGTCACCTGGCCCTTGGTCGCGGGGCCACCGGTAGCCTGCCACGCGCCGTTCTTCAGGACGAGGTCGCCGGTGCTGGCGGCCAGGTCGAACCAGTACCAGCCGCCGTCGCCGAAAGGCTTGAGCGAGAGCTCGAACGTGGAGGTGGTATCGCCGTCGACGTGCTTGCCGTCGACGCGCTGGACTGAGCCGCGGGCGTTCGACTTGTAGACGGTGACCGTTCCCGGGCCCGATGTCTCCACGACCAGGCGGATGTCACGCACCGAGGTCCAGCGGCGCCAGTAGCTGGCAGGGAAGGCGTTGAAGTAGGTGCCGAACGAGATCTGCTCCCCGGAGCGCACGCGCATGGAGTGCCGGCCAAGGAGGTCCTCGAAGTGCGCCTCGCGGCTCTCCGAGCTGAACATCTGCAGCTTGTCTTCGAGCAGCTTGGGGGTGCGGGCGAATTCGTCGTTCTCCCGGAGCCGGATGCCGCTGGCGGTGCCGGCGTCAACGTAGAGGGATACGGTGTCGGTCTGGTCCGTCGATGGCAGGATGACCCGCTGAATCGGGTTCCAGCCGGGTGTCGTTTCAGCGGCGCTCATGCGTCCACTCCTCCGCTTTCAATCGTGGCGCCGGCCTCGAAATGCGGCCGGATCTTGTTCTCAAACATGGTCAGGGCAGAGCCGATGGCCATGTGCATGTCCAGGTATTTGTAGGTGCCGAGGCGTCCGCCGAAGAGGACGTCATTCTCGGCTGCCGCGAGGTCGCGGTACTTAAGCAGGCGTTCCCGGTCGGCGGAAGTGTTGATCGGGTAATAGGGCTCGTCGCCCTTTTCCGCCGCGCGGGAGAATTCGCGCATGATGACGGTCTTCTCCGTCTGGTAGTCGCGTTCCGGGTGGAAGTGGCGCGGCTCGATGATGCGTGTGAACGGCACGTCGTCGTCGTTGTAGTTGACCACGGAAGTTCCCTGGAAATCGCCGACGTCGAGGACTTCTTCCTCGAAGTCGATCGTGCGCCAGGAGAGATCGCCTTCGGCGTAGTCGAAGTAGCGGTCGACGGGACCGGTATAAACAACCGGGATGGTGCCGACCACCTTGTCCTTGCTGTACTCGTGCGACTCGTCGAAGAAGTCCGTGTTGAGCCGGACCTCAATGTTCGGGTGCTCGGCCATCTTCTCGATCCAGGCCGTGTAGCCGTTGGTCGGCAGGCCCTCGTACTTGTCGTTGAAGTAACGGTTGTCGTAGTTGTACCGGACGGGGAGGCGGGAAATGATGCCCGCGGGCAGGTCCTTGGGATCCGTCTGCCACTGCTTGCCGGTGTAGTGCTTGATGAACGCCTCGTAGAGCGGACGGCCGATGAGCTGGATGCCCTTGTCGTTCAGGTTCTGCGGATCGGTGCCCGCCAGTTCGCCGGCCTGTTCGGTGATCAGTTCCCGCGCCTGGCCGGGGGTGAGGTTGGCCCGGAAGAACTGGTTGATCGTGGCCAGGTTGATGGGCAGGGAGTACACCTCGCCCTTGTGCACGCCATAGACCTTGTGAACGTAGTTCGTGAAGGTGGTGAAGCGGTTCACGTACTCCCACACACGGTCGTTGGACGTGTGGAAGAGGTGGGCACCGTAGCGGTGCACCTCGATGCCGGTCTGTTCTTCCTTTTCGCTGTAGGCATTGCCGCCGATGTGGTGGCGGCGGTCGATGACGACTACCTTCAAGCCCAGCTCTGTGGCGGCCTGTTCTGCGATTGTCAGGCCAAAGAAGCCCGACCCTACGATGACGAGGTCAGCGGTCACAAACTCTCCTGATTCGAATGCGGGCAGCCCAATGTTGCGCATTGTCTGCTGCTCTAGCCTACCCGAGGCGCCATTGCAGTCGGCGCCCGGCCCGCGTCGCGCGGCCTGCGTGCGGCGCGCTTGCAGCCCGCGTGCGGCGCAGGTGCTGCGCATGCGCTGCGTGCTCCGGGGTTGTCCACATAGCCCAATTTCGCGGCCGCAACCAAGCCGACGCGCCCCTAACGTGGGAAGCGGGCCGCCACGCGGGAAAGGACGCCCCCTGATGATTTTCCACTGCACGCTCGTGCCGGGCACTGCCCTCCACTGCACTCTCACGCAGGGCACCCACGGGTCTGGATCGACGCCGGAAGGGCAGCTCATCGAGCTCGCCGTCGATATGCCAGCCCCTTGCGCCGGCGCAGATCTGGAAGCTGCCATCGCCCGTCGCCACGGGACAGGTGAACTGTTTGTCCGGGGAGCCCCGGTTTCCGCCATGACGGTGGGCGTCGCTCCCCTGGTCCCGGGCGCCGTGCTGATTGACGGTGCTCTGTCCACTAACGGCTCCCGGCTTGCGGGCAGTGGATTTGCCGGCACGGCGTCTCCCGATGGTTCCGCCGCGCGATCCCGGCCCCGGCCCGGGCACCCGAAACCTGCCATGTTGTTGCTCGCCGTCCACAGCGGTCCCGGCGCGGGCACCGTCGTCGCGCTGCAGCGGGGCCAGTTCCGGATCGGACGCAGCGGGACAGAGATCCAGATCCCTGACGCCGCACTCTCCCGGGAGCACGCACGCCTGGACGTCTCGGACTCGGCCGTCACGATCGTCGACCTCGGGAGCGCGAACGGAACCAGCGTCGACGGCCGCAAAGTGCGGTCGGCGCCGGTAACCACGGCGTCCTCGATCCGCTGCGGCGACTCCACCATGTCGCTCCGGCTAGGGCCGCCGACCGAGCCGGACGCTGCGGCGGCCTCCCTGACGGCGTATGCAGGCGGCAGCGTGGCCGAGCCACTTGTTGTCCGCGGCACCGCTGCCCCAGGCCACCGGGCCGCCGTGGTTCTGGCCGCGGTGCTGCCGCTCCTGACCGGCATCGGCCTGGCCCTGCTCACCGGCATGTGGATGTTCCTGGCCTTTACCGCGGTATCTGCCGTATCCGTCCTCGTCCCGGTTCTGTCGGGCCGGCGCCAGCGCCGCGAGCTCGCCGCTGCCATCGCGGCGGCGGTGTTGCAGGACCGGGACCGACGCCGGCAGGCCGCCCCCTCCGCGGCGGACCTTGTTCTTACTTCTGCGGCCGAGGCCTCCGCACCACGCGGCGCATCCCGCGGGGAGCCTCCGGGCATCTGGCTGCGACTCGGCCTTGCGGATCAGCGGGCGAATATCCGGCTGGAACCGCCCGAATCCGGCTTCCGGCCCCCGACCCTAGGCCCGGCGCCCCTGACCTTGGACCCGGCGTCTGCGGTGGTGACTATCCACGGGCCCGCGTCCGCGGCCGCGGGGCTGCTGCGCTCCTTCATCCTGCAACTGGCCGCCTACCCCCACGCCGGCAGCACCTGTGTGCTCCTGCACGGCGCGGCGGACACGCTGCCGTTGGCGGCGCGCTTCCTGCCCGGCGTCACGTTGTCCGCGACTCACGCTGTCACCGCAGCCCGCTTGGCTGGCGGTCCCGGGGAGGGATGTGCCCACGGAGTCCTCATCCTCTGGGACGCTCCCTGGCAAGCCAGGAAGTTCAGTGCTGCGGCCGGTCCGGACGCTGCCGATGAGGACGCGGCCGAACGGGGCACTGCCGGTCGGGCCGCTGCCGGCACGCGGCCCACGTTGCGGCACTTGGCCACGGCACACGGCTGGAGGGTGATTGAGTATCTACCGGAACAAGGCCCCGATCAGCACCCCGGCATCGTCCTCGGCCGGCCCGGCGCCCTCATCACGGCAGACGCCCCACCTGTGGAGTTCATCCCTGATCTTGTCCCGCCGGGCGTCTTTGACCGTTTTTGCCGCAGATTCAACGCCGCCGGGCGGACCCCGGCGGATCTCCCGCCAACCGTCCCGCACCGCTGTGGACTGGCGGACGTTCTTCCCCTCGCGGCTGCGGATATCTCCCGGCGCTGGACCCGGAGCCGCTCCCCCGCCGGACTGGGGGTTCTTGTCGGTATGGGAAGCTCGGGGGCCATTCGGATCGATGTGAAAGCGGACGGTCCGCACTTCCTGGTCGCAGGGACTACGGGTTCCGGGAAGTCGGGGTTTCTGCGGACCTTCGCCGCCGGGCTCGCGGCCAGTCATCCCCCGGACCGGGTCAACCTGCTCTTCATAGATTTCAAGGGCGGCTCGGGCCTGGGCCCGCTGACCGGGCTCCCGCACTGCGTCGGCCTGCTGACGGATCTCGGCGCTCCCGACGTGGAGCGCACGCTCGTCTCATTGCGGGCCGAGGTTCGGCGCAGGGAACAGCTGCTGGCTCGGGTGAATGCGCCGGATCTTGCGACGTATGAGTCATCACCAGGGGACGGCCCGGCCGTGCCCTATCTGGTCATCGTCGTTGACGAGTTCAGGATCCTGGTGGACGAAGCCCCCGACGCCCTGTCCGAACTCATGCGGATTGCTGCCATCGGCCGGTCGCTGGGGATCCATCTCATCATGGCCACCCAGCGCCCTCAGGGAGCCCTGAACGCCGACATCAGGGCCAATGTCACCACCTGCATCGCCCTCCGGGTCCAGTCCAGCCTCGAATCGGTCGACGTCATGGGCTCCGGCCTCGCGGCCGCCATCCCCATCGCACGGCCCGGGCGGGCGTTCTTGATCCGCGGCACACAATCCCCAGAGGAGTTCCAGACGGCCACCATGACGTCCGGGACGGACGCGCCGGCAGACGGTACAGTCACGGTGCGCACAGTCACGGAGACTTTGACCCGGCCGCAGACGGCCGGCCTCGCGGCCGACGGCTTCCCCGGTCGGCAGGAAGACTCCGGCGCCGCGGCCCGGACGCCGGCACAGGTGGCCGCGCCGCTCATCGACGTCGTTGCGGGCCTGTGGCAGGAACGCGGCGGCCCGCTGCCGCGCCGGCCCGTAGCGGACCCCCTGCCGGAACGATTGCCGTACCCGGGTCCAGGGCAGGCCGACCGGGACCTGATCCGACTGGGCCGGGTAGACCTGCCGGAACTCCAATGCGTCAGGGAACTGAGCTGGAGCCCTGCCAAGCATGGGCATCTGGGCTTCGTCGGCGCCGGGGCCGGCACCAGCGACGCCACTCTGGCCCTCGCAGTCGATCAGCTTCTGGCCGGCAATCTGGAGTCGCACCTCTACGTCCTCGACGCCACCGGTGCCTTCGTCTCCATCGCGGCGGCGCCCCGGTCCGGCGCGGTGGCAGGCCTGCACGAACTCCGACGGGCCGCCAGGGTGCTGCAACGGGTCGCGGAAGAAGTCACTTTCCGGCTCAGTGTGCCGGCGGCCTCGCCCCGGCCCTTACTGGTCCTGGTGCTCAACGCCTGGGGTGCCTGGGTGTCGGGCTTCCGTTCCGGGCCGCTGGCATGGGCCGAAGACCTGGTCCATGACATCGTGCGCGACGGACCCCGGGCCGGGATCACTGTTGTGGTCTCCGGCGAGCGCGAGCTCGTGACGTCCAGGTTTTTCGCCGCATTGCCAAACCGGATCTTCTTTCCCGCGGGGTCCACCGACGAGGGCCGTCTTGCCTGGCCGCGGCTTCCTGCGTTGGAGCCGATCCCGGGGCGCGTCGCCGTATTCGGTGCGTTCGTCCCGGTTCCCGGGGCAACCGGGCACCCGGCCCAGATGTTCGAGCCGATGGCAACTGGCGGGCGGAGCAAGGTTTTCGGAGCCGTCGCGACGAAGCCGTTTCGGGTCGACGCCCTGCCAACACTGGTGACGGTTGACGAGGTTCTGGCCGGCTGCAGGGCTCCCGGGGGCGGCCCTCGGAGTGCGCCGCCTGCGCCGTCCGTGCGACCCGCGTCCACGATCGCTGCCGCGTCTGCTGCAGTGGATCGTGCAGTGGATGGTGGAGTGCCCGGGACCGCACGGGTCCCGGTCCCGGCCACCGAACTGCTCATCGGGGTGGCCGGAGACGAGCTCCGGCCGTGTGGAATCCGACTGCCGGCCGGCGGTGTCCTTGCGGTCCTTGGCGGCCCGGCATCCGGGAAGAGCACGTTGCTGGCCGCGCTCCCGGCGATGAACCCTGCAGGAGCGTGGCTCTCACCGCAGCCAGGGACCGATCCCGGCCAATACTGGTCCGCAGTCCATGCCTCCGCGCTCGCTGGCACCCTCGACCGGACTGCGATAGCGCTGGCAGATGACGCTGATCTGCTCCCGCCCGAGGCCAACAGCAACCTGGCGACCCTAAACAGCCTGGGCTGGCGTGTGGTCCTGGCCGCGGGTTTCGGCCCCGGATTCGGGCAACGCGTAACCCTCGCCGGCATCGCGCGCAGCCAGGGACGGGCGGTCCTGATTCGTCCGCGGGGTCTCATCGACGGCGACATGTTCGGCGTTCGGTTCGAACCGGAACAGAATCCTCCGCCAGGACGCGCTGTCGTCATATCCGACGGCCGGGCGACGCCCGTCCAACTGGCTGCAGACCGACTTACCGGCGGCCCGGTCCGCATATCCCCCGGACGGAGGGCCGCACGTGCTGGGCCGCTACAGGACTCGACGTGAGCAGGCGGGAGGTAGGCTGCGGGTCGCTACAGGGCGGGCGGGGCTCCGGCTGCCCGTGACCCGAAGGCGATGACCCGCTTGTCGAACAGGAGCACAATGGCCGTGGCTGCAGGAACCACCATGGCCAGTCCGGCGAGCGGATAGCCGCCGGTCAGGGTCGGGAAGCCGATGCTCAGGACGATGAGCTGGGCTATCAGGGCACCTGCCCGCGGCCAGCGGAACCCCCGCATGAGGAAGCGTGCCACGGCGAAAAGCCAGACGGAGGCCGCCAGAAGGAGGCACAGCGTGAAGACGGCGCCCCAGAAGGAGAGTACCGGTGCCCCGGTCACGAGCTGGGTCCCGTACCAGACGCCCGCCAGGAGCAGGGCCGTGGCTTCAAGCGCCACGACGACGGCGATGACGACGACGGCGCGGGGCCGCACGACGGCTGTGGCGGGGTCGCCGGCCTCGCGCCGGAGGGGATTTTCGCCGGGATTCCCCCCTGCATGGTTGCTTGGACTGTCGCCCGCATTTTCAGCGGCATTTTCGCGGGGATCTTCGGGGTTCACGGGGGGCCTTGACACACTGGCACACTACCGGACATAGTCGTCTAGATGTGAGGACGTCGCTACTCAATGTGATGCATCGCTCACGGTCTCGAGGCATTTTGACCTCTATTACCCCTTGTTTACACAGCGTTAACATGACACGCTTAATCCAGATGACCGAGGGGGCCCCAATGGGCCCTTTTCTTATGAAGCCTCTAGTGAATAATTTCACAAAGGCATTTAACGAGTTCCCAGGAATGGAGTGACTGATCAGCATGGATTGGCGTAACCGCGCAGCCTGCCTTGACAAGGACCCGGAGCTGTTCTTCCCCGTTGGAAACACCGGCCCTGCCCTCCTGCAGATCGAGGAAGCGAAGAGCGTTTGCCGGCGCTGCCCCGTTGTGGACACCTGCCTGCAATGGGCGTTGGAGTCCGGCCAGGACGCCGGCGTCTGGGGCGGCATGAGCGAGGACGAGCGCCGTGCCCTGAAGCGCCGCGCCGCACGCGCCCGGCGCGCTTCCTGATCCAGCTGCCGAAGCGCCGGCAGCTACCGCAAGATCCCTGCATCAATGGCCGCGGACCGAAAGGTCCGCGGCCATTGTCCGTTTAAGCCGTTCTCCGCAGTCCCGCGGACCAGGCTGGAGCATGAGCCCGTGAGGGGCGTCCGGTCAACGGGGCCGCGCCGCAGGGCAGCGGCGTCCACGAAAATCACCGTCCCGGTGTGGCAGGCTCAATGGGTCGTAAGGCTCAGGACAATCTGGACTGCGGTTCCGCCGCCGTCCCTGGCCTGCCAGTGGATGGTGCCGCCCAGTTCGCTCGTGACCAGTGTGCGGACGATCTGCAGGCCCAGGCCCTCGACATACGGCGTGTCCGGCAGCCCGACGCCGTCGTCCTCCACCCGTACGGTGAGAAGCTCGTCCCCTTCTTCGGTTTCCGAGCGGTCGGCGACCAGCCAGACCGTGCCGGTCCGTCCCTCCAGCCCGTGCTCGACGGCGTTCGTGACGAGTTCATTGATGACGAGGGCCAACGGGGTGGCGAAGTCGCTCGGCAAATCGCCGAAGAGTCCGGAACGCTGCGTCTTGACCTGTTGCGAGGGTGAAGCCACCTCTGCCGAGAGGCGGAACTGGCGGCCGATCAGCTCATCAAAATCGACGCTCTGGGTCAGACCCTGGGACAGCGTCTCGTGCACCAGGGCAATGGTCGCCACCCGCCGCATGGCCTGCTCGAGCCCCTGCTTGGCCTCATCGCTGACCATGCGCCGCGACTGCATCCGCAAAAGGGCCGCAACGGTTTGCAGGTTGTTCTTCACCCGGTGATGGATCTCGCGGATGGTGGCGTCCTTGGTCACCAGTTCCATCTCCCGGCGGCGCAGCTCCGAGACGTCGCGGCAGAGGACCAGGGCCCCGAACCGCTGCTGCTCGTCGCGCAGCGGGATGGCCCGCAGCGAAAGGCTCACGCCGCGTGACTCGATTTCACTGCGCCACGGCATGCGGCCCGTGACCACGAGAGGCAGTGTTTCATCGACCATGCGCCGGTCCTTCAGGAGCCCGGCGGTCACCTCGGCCAGGGACCGGCCCTCGAGGGACTCGCCGTCGCCGAGCCGGCGGAACGCGGAAACCCCGTTGGGACTGGCGTACTGCACGATCCCCTCGGCGTCGAGCCTGATCAGGCCGTCGCCCACACGCGGGGCACCGCGGCGCGAGCCTGTCGGCGAGGCGAAGTCCGGCCACAGGCCCAGGGTGCCCATGCGCAGCAGATCGTAGGCGCACTGCCGGTACGTGAGTTCGAGCCGGGAGGGCATCCGTGAACTGGACAGATCCATATGGGACGTGACGATCGCCAGGGTGCGGCCGTTGCGGACCATCGGGACCGCCTCGACTCGGAGGGCCATGTCGCTGCTCCAGTTGGTCTCGTTGGAGCGTTCGATCGCGCGGCTCTCCCACGCCTTGTCGACCAGCGGCTGCAGGTCCGACCTGATCCCCTCCCCCACGAAGTCGGCGTGGAACACCGTGTGCGTGGTGGAGGGGCGGACGTGGGCAAGCGCCACGTAGCCGAGCTCAGGATGCGGGAACCACAGGGCGAGGTCGGCGAACGCGAGGTCGGCGACCATCTGCCAGTCGCCGACCAGGAGGTGCAGCCACTCGGCATCCCCCGGGCCAAAATCAGCATGCTCCCTGATAGGGTCCGTAAAGATTGCCACAGCACCTCCATTTGCGACGCCGGGGACAGCAGCCCCCTAGCGTCGGACGATTGACCTCAAGAGCCTCAATGCTACCGACAGTGAGGCCATGTCATCGGCCTCAAGGGCATTGACCTCGTCGAACATGGACTTCGCCCGGCCCAGCTGCTCCACGTTCTGGCCCTCCCAGGCCGCCAGCCGTTCCTCGGCCGGAGTACCGGCCGGGGTGCTCTCCAGTACCGCCGTCGTCATGTCCGAGACGGTGGAGTAGAGGTCGTCGCGCAGGGCTGCACGGGCCAGTGCTTGCCAGCGGTCTTCCCTCGGCAGCTTGGTGATGCGCTCGAGGAGGGAATCGGCGTGGAAGCGGTTGAAGACCGTGTAGTACACGTGGGCAATATCGGCCACGGGCTCCGGGCTGACATGGACGATCTTGGCGATGTCCAGGAGCACGAAGCTTTCGAACAGTTCCGCCCAGCGGTGTGCAAGGTCTTCCGGAAGGTCCCAGCCGCGCGCCTTCTCCAGCCACTCGGCCACGCGGGCACGGTCGTCGCCCCGGAGGTAGTCCAGCAGGCGGGACCGCATGGGATCCATCAGCGGCTTGAATTCTGCCACAATCTCGGCGATGGGACGTGACGCCGAGCCCTGGCCGAGGAGCCAGCGGACGGCGCGGTCCAGGAGCCGCCGGATGTCCAGGTGAACGGTGCTCCAGTGTTCGGTCGGGAACGACGCCGGCAGTTCGTTGAGCTCCTTGACCATGACGTCCAGCTCGTAGACCTCGCGGAGTGCGACGAATGCCTTGGCAACGGCCGATTCCGTGGCCGACGTTTCCTCAATGGCGCGGAACGCGAACGTGATGCCGCCGAGGTTGATCATGTCGTTGGCCACGATGGTCGCGATGATTTCGCGGCGCAGCGGGTGGGTGTCCAGTTCGGCGTCGAACCTCTCCCGCAGCTGCTCCGGGAAGTAGGCCCGCAGCGTCGAGCGGAACCACGGGTCATCGGCGAGGTCGCTGTCGCGCAGTGCGGTAGCCAGTTCGATCTTGGCGTAGGCGGCCAGGACCGAGAGCTCCGGGGAGGTCAGTCCCTGGCCCTGTTCCAGCCGCTCGCGCAGCGTGGCCGTGGTGGGCAGCGCCTCGAGGTCCCGCTTGAGGTCCGCGGACTTTTCCAGCCAGTCCATGAGCCGTTCGTAGCTGGGGCTCCATTCGGAGACCCGCATACGGTCGTTGAGGAGCAGGATGTTCTGGTCGATGTTGTCCTCGAGCACCAGCCGGCCGACCTCGTCGGTCATCGAGGCCAGGAAGTCGGCGCGTTCGGTGCGGTCCAGCTTGCCGGCCGCGACCATCCGGTCCACGAAGATCTTGATGTTGACCTCGTGGTCGGAGCAGTCGACGCCGGCCGAGTTGTCGATCGCGTCGGTGTTCAGGATGACGCCCTGCAGCGCCGCCTCGATGCGTCCGCGCTGGGTCATCCCCAGGTTTCCGCCTTCTCCGACCACCTTGACCCGCAGGTCGCGGCCGTCGACGCGGATGGCATCGTTGGCCTTGTCGCCGACCTCGGCGTTCGTTTCCGTGCTGGCCTTGACGTAGGTGCCGATGCCGCCGTTGTAGAGCAGGTCGGCCGGTGCCAGGAGGATCGCGCGCAGGAGTTCCGGCGGGCTGAGCTCCGTAGTGCCGTCCGGGAGTCCGAGCGCCGCGCGGATCTGGGCGGACACGGGGATCGCCTTGGCCTGCCGGGCAAAGACGCCGCCGCCTTCACTGATGAGCGACTTGTTGTAGTCATCCCACGAGGACCGGGGCAGCTCGAAGAGCCGCTGGCGCTCGGCGTAGGACGCTGCCTCGTCCGGGGTGGGGTCGAGGAAGATGTGCCGGTGGTCGAAGGCGGCCAGCAAGCGGATGTGCTTGGAGAGCAGCATGCCGTTGCCGAACACGTCGCCGGACATGTCGCCGACGCCCACCACTGTGAAGGGTTCCGACTGGGTGTCGAGGTCCAGCTCGCTGAAGTGGCGCTTGACCGATTCCCAGGCGCCGCGGGCAGTGATGCCCATGGCCTTGTGGTCATAACCGACCGAGCCGCCGGAGGCGAAGGCGTCGCCGAGCCAGAAGCCGTACTCGGCGGACAGCCCGTTGGCGATGTCGGAGAAGGATGCCGTGCCCTTGTCGGCCGCGACCACCAAATAGGAGTCGTCGTCGTCATGGCGGACGACGTCGGCCGGCGGCCTGACCGTTTCGCCCTCGGGCGTGACCATGAGGTTGTCCGTGATGTCCAGGAGGCCACGGATGAACGTCTTGTAGCTCTCGATGCCCTCGGCCATCCAGGCGCTGCGGTCGCTCGCCGGGTCCGGGAGCTGCTTGGCGTAGAAGCCGCCCTTGGCGCCCGTGGGGACGATGACGGCGTTCTTGACGGTCTGGGCCTTCACGAGCCCCAAAATTTCGGTGCGGAAGTCTTCGCGCCGGTCAGACCAGCGCAGGCCGCCGCGGGCCACCTTGCCAAATCGCAGGTGGACGCCTTCAACCCGGGGCGAGTAGACCCAGATCTCGTACATCGGCCGCGGGAACGGCAGCCCGTCGATCCGGGACGGATCCAGTTTGAAGCTGAGGTGGGGCTTGTTCTGGTAGTAGTTCGTCCGAAGCGTGGCCTGGACCAGGTTCTTGAACGTGCGCAGCACCCGGTCGGCGTCAAGGGTCGCGACCCGCTCAATCGCTGCGTCCAGTCCGATGAGGACCTCGGCTTCCTTGAGCTGGCGTTCGGCGTCGCTGAGCGCCGGGTCGAAGCGTGCTGCAAAAAGGTTGCTGAGGCCCCGCGTGACGTCCGGGTTCGCCAGCAGGGTGTCCGCCAGGAATCCGAAGGAGTTGGTGTTGCCCATCTGCCGCATGTACTTGGCGTAGGCGCGCAGCACGACCACCTGGCGCCAGTGCATCCGTTCGCGCAGCACCAGCCGGTCAAAGCTGTCCGATTCCACGGCACCGGAAACGGCCGCTCCGAAGGAGTCCGCGAGCAGCTGTCCCGTGGTCAAAGGGTCCACCCCGGCCGGGTACTTCAGGCCGAGATCGTAGAGGAAGAAGTCCCGCTGGTCCGCGGTCTCGATCTCAAAGGGGCGCTCGTCCAGCACCTCGAGGCCGAGGTTGTGGAAATACGGCAGGATCTGGCTCAGGCTCTTCGGCTCCAGCATGTAGAGCTTGACCCTGGCGTCTTCCTCCAGCATGGCGCCGGCGCCTTCCGGAAGGTAGACGTGGACGCCGGGCTCTTCCTTGACACCCTCTCCGGCCCGTTCGGCGGCGGCGCCGTACTTCTCGAAGCGGTCGATGTCCTCCAGCGCGTCTTCGATCTCGTAGTCCACCCGGTAGGTGGCGGGGAATGCCTCGGCCCAGACTGCCGCCAGTTCCTTGGCACGGTCCTCCCTGATGCCGGCTTCCCCACCGTCGGCGCGGGCGCGCAGCACTTCGGAAATACCTTCGCCCCAGGAGCGGGCAGCCCGGACCAGCCGCTTCTCCAGTTCGTCGCTGTTGACGTTGCTGACATCGGCGTCCTTCGGAAGCCGGATCCGGAAGAAGAGGCGGGCGAGGGCCGACTCGGTCATCCGCGCCTCGTAGTCGATGGACGCGGCGTTGAAAGTCTCGCGCAGCTCCTGCTCAATGCGCAGGCGGACATTGGTGGTGTAACGGTCGCGCGGAAGGTAGACGACGGCGGACATGAACCGGCCGTAGATATCGGGCCGGAGGAAGAGCCGCGTCCGGCGGCGTTCCTGCAGCCGCTGGATGCCGGTGGCTATGGCGGCGAGGTCCGGGATTTCGATCTGGAAGAGCTCGTCCCGGGGGTAGGTTTCGAGGATGCCCAGCAGGTCCTTGCCCGAGTGCGAGTCCGGCGGGAAGCCGGCGTCGTCGAGGACCGCGGCCACCTTTTCCCGGACCACGGGGATGTCCCGGACGGATCCGGCGTAGGCGGTCGTGGCGAAGAGGCCGATGAAGCGGCGTTCGCCGTTGACGTTTCCGGCGGCGTCGAAGCTCTTGACGCCGATGTAGTCCAGGTAGGCCGAGCGGTGCACAGTGGAGCGTGAGTTCGCCTTCGTGATCACGAGGGCGCGCTTCTCGCGGGCCTTCTTCCTGCCGGCCTCGGTGAGGTGCTGGACCTGGCGGGCGTCGGCGCCGGCGCGGAGCAGGCCGAGGCCGCTTTCCTCGCGCAGTTCCAGCACGTCCTCGCCGGATTCGTTGACGAGGTCGTATTCGCGGTAGCCGAGGAAGGTGAAGTTTCCGTCATCGAGCCAGCGCAGCAGATCCTGCGCCTGCCGCAGCTCGGCAATCTGGGCCCGGTTGGCCACCCGGTCCAAGTCCGCGGAGATCTCCAGGGCTTTCGCGCGCATCTTCGGCCAGTCTTCGACGGCGGCGCGGACGTCGCCAAGCACCCGGGAGATGCCCTTCACGAGCTCCTCGCGTTTCTGTTCGCTGACGAGGTCGATTTCGACGGCAATCCAGGATTCCATGTGCGAGGCGTTGTCGCCCTGTGCGATCAGGTGCGAGATGTTCGGCATGGCCGCCGTGTCTCCGCTCGAGAAGCCCAGGTGGGACGGGACGCGCGCCACCTTGACCAGGTCGCCGGTCTCGCGGTTGCGGGTCACCACGAAGAGCGGGTGCAGGACGAGGTGGATGGGGGCGTTCTGACGGACCAGTTCGGCGTTAACGGAGTCCACGAGGAAGGGCATGTCATCCGTGACGATGTACAGGACGCTGCAATCGGCCTCGTCGCGGACGGCGATGTTCGCGATGCCCGGCAGCCGAGTCGCTGCGATCTGGCGGTGGGTATCGGCCCTTGCCGTCAGGACTTCCTGGGGATAGGCCCGGAAATCCTCCTCCGCGAGGTGCTCGTAGTAATCCCCGAGATAGCTCTCGCTACTACCGATCGAAACGGGTTGATCCTCCACGCTGGACCCAGACGACATCGAAACGCCTCCATAAAAGAAGTTCACAGCCGCCTCTTTGCGGCCCTTACGATGACCCTAGCTCTTTGCCCGGCGCTGTGCTGTGGAAGAAAAGCCAAAGGATTTCTTATTTCGCTGGGCAGGTGCACAAACCATTTTGGCGATTGCACGCCGGAGCTCAGATTCAGGGGCGGATTCGAGCAGGAGTGTTCCCGTCAGCAAGGCGGCGTCGCTCGCCGCAGGGTCTGAGGGCAGGAACGCCGACAACGGCACCGAAGGGCCGTATCGCGCCCACGCTTCTCTGAGCTGGCGTTCCGGCGAACGCCCGACGGCGGCGGCTCTGACTTTGTTCATGACAACCTGGGGCGATGCCTGCGGGACGGCCGCCTGAAGCTCGGCCAGGCCGCGGACCAGCCGTGGCACTCCGATGGAGTCGGCGGCCCCGACGGCAAAGACGGTATCGGCCATTTCCAGGCTCCTCAGGGTCGCCGCGTTCCGGCGCGGCGCGCCGGTGTCAAAGCCGAGTTCCTCATCGGCTTCAAGGCAGAAGCCGGTGTCCACCACGGTGACATCCGCGATCTCCCTTGCCCGTTCCAGCACCAGCGTGAGCGCCGCGGCGCGCAATTCCGTCCAACGGTCCGCCCTCGTGATCCCGGTGAGCACGCGAAACGTCCCGGCTTTGCTCGCCACCGTGGTGGCGACCCGGAGCAGGGCCTCGGCGTCGAGCAGGCCCTGGTCGGCCAGGCGGCAGGCCTGGGCCAGTCCGGCAGCCTCGTCGAGCAGTCCCAGCAGGGCGGCCATGCTGGCGCCGTAACTGTCGGCGTCGACCAGCAGCACGGATTGTCCTTCCGCGGCCAGCTCACCAGCGATGTTGGCAGCCACCAAGGTCCGGCCCGGCGCGCCGCCCGGGCCCCAGACCGCAATGATCCGGCCCGTCCCGGCAGTGCCCGGGGCGCCCGCCACGTGCTCTCCGGAGGGCCGCGCCACCTCGTCAGGGCCCGAGGACTGGCCCGCGGAAATGCCGGAGGCGTCGCCGTCCGGTGCGGCACTTCCCGGCCCGCCTCCCGTGCCGCTGAGCTGCGCCACGGCCTCTGCAATTCGTGCCGCAAGGGCCACGGCGTCAACCCCGCGGGCTTCTGCTGCCACGCCGATGGTCCGCAGGCGGGCCGTTTCCCCGGGATTGTCGGTCAGCGCAATGACCACGACGCCCACAGCGGACAGGCGGTCCACGAGAGAGGCCGTCAGTTCTTCGCTGCCCGCCGCGACGACAGCGGCTCGGGCAAGGCCGCTCTGGCAGGCGGCCAGCAGTTCGGCCAACTCGCTGCACCGCCGAACAACGGATACGGGACCGTGCAGGCGTTCCAGGCCTCCCACCAGATCATCGCGTGAGTCCCCCACAGTCACCACGGGTATGCTCATCGCCCGGTACCGCCCGGGTTCCACACCACAGCAATCTTGGCCTTGTTGGCCTGCGCCCCCAGAAGTTTCGGCATCTGGGCGTCCGGGACCAGCACCATGACCACAGTCGAGCGGGAAGACCCGAGAGCTGTACTCCCCTCGGTGATCTGGGAAATTTCGGCGCCCGAGAGGAGCAGGGCAGGTTCGCTGAAGCCGTTCCGGGCATCCGGCAGGGCAACCCACACGTCCACTCGGGAGCCCGCCGCGGCTTGGGCGGGAAGGCTTTCTTCGACAGTGACGGCGACGGGTTTGCGGTCCAGCCGGTCGAGCTGCCCGACGCTTTCGCGCGGCAGCAACTGGTCCTTGCCGATTCGTTGCACTGCCACGAGGCCGGTATCCAGGCCGGACTCCGGGGTCAGGTAGTGCTGCTCGACCTCGCCGAGCCGCACTTTGACCCGGTGCAGCTTGTCAGGGGTCAGCGTCTCGCCGACGGCGATCGACTCGCGCGCGGCATAGGCTTCAGTGGTCTGGTCCGCGGCACCGACCAGCGACACTACGCCCACCACGGATGCCAGGACCAGCAGGATACCGACGAGGAGCCGGGGATCTTTCCAGGACGGCTTCTTTAAACGGGCCCCTTCGGCTGCCGCGCTTCCACTCATGCGTCCGCTCCCCCTGTCGCCGCCGTCCATTCCCGGGATGCCGGGCACCCCTGGCACCCCTATTGTTACGCCCCGGCGGTCCGGGCGGAAGATGTAGGGACAAACAGGCGCAAACTGTGGATAACGGCACCAATTGACGCCAACGGTGGCAAAATGGACACATGCCCCGATTCCTGACCCTCGCGGACGTTGCCGAGCAACTCCAGATCAACTCCCCGGCTGCCTACGCACTCGTTCGCAGCGGCGAACTCAAGGCGATCCAGGTGGGCGGCCGCGGCCAGTGGCGTGTTGAGGAGAAGATGCTGGAGCAGTACATCCAGGAACGCTACGCCGAGGCCAGCCGCATGATCGAAGAGGCTAAGGCGAAGTCCGCCGGGAGCTGACCCCGCAGGGTTGGCTAGTCGACCGCGGCGCTGACGGACCTGATGCCCGCCAGGGCGCCAAAGGGGATGGTCACCGCCTGCCGGTCATTCGCCGGACGCCGGCCCCCGCCCTCCCGGGCCACGGCCAGATCCAGGAAATCCCGGCCAACAGTGTCAATAACGCCGTGGAACACCGTCTCCGACGGCCCCCGCGAGACAAGAATCGTCACGCGCGCCCGGCTCCTGGCGAGGCCCCGAAGGGCGCTGCCCAAACCTAACCGCCGGCGGACCCTTGACTGTTCGGGCACCGCCAGCCGCGAAAGACCAACATAGTGCACGGCGGCGGCATAGGGAACGAGTACCTGGTGGTGGGGCTCATCAAGGACCAGGGCTTCGCTGCCCGCGTGGCTCAGGACCCCCTCGAACGCGGATCCTGACGACAGGTGAACGCGGATGCCCAGTCCCAGGGACCCGCGCAGCCGGTCGGCGAGCTCCACCCCCGCCGCGTCCACCAGTGCGCGTTCTGCTACTTCCGCCTCTAAATCCAACTGCTGGCGCGCGGCCAGCTGTGCCTCCATGTCGTCAAACAGGGCGTCCCACCGCATTGCGCCAGCGTAGGCGCGCCTCCCGCACCGGTCAATCCACAGACTGCGGGCTGCCTCTAGACAAACGAGGCCATCGCGGATCAGACTTTACTCAATGACATCAAACAACATCAAACAACATCAAAATGTATCAAATGATGTTGAAGGTCGATGGAGGGTTAGCGATGGACCGGACAACAGGACAGAATCCCCACCCCCGGCCCCGGCAAACGGTCCGGGCCGACGCGGCCATGGCAGCCGTGATCCTGATGCTGGGCGTCTTCCTGGCTGCCACCGGAAGCTTCCTCGTCCAGCGCTGGCACTTAGCCGCCGAGCGCCACCAGTCACTGTCCTTCGAGGACCAACTGGGGATCGCGGCGAATACCGCGGGGCTGATCGTCATCACGTGGTGGGTCCTGTCCCTCGCCATCGCCGTCGCCGCGGCCCTGCTCGACCGTCTCGGCAGGACCCGCGCGGCGGCCGCCACGGGGCGCTTCAGCCCGGCATTCATGCGCCGGCTGGTTCTCGCCGCCGTTGGCCTGCAGCTCATGACCGCTCCGATGGCCAACGCCGCAATCGCGCACGACGTGCCGGATCCCGGCCGGCCAGTCCCGGCGGCAGTCTCGGTATCCTGGACACCCGCCCGCGCCGCGATGCCCGCTAGCGCCCCCGAACCTGCCCCGTCTTCGCCCCCTGCCCCGACGCCCGCCCCGGCGCCGCAGGTGCCGGCTACCGGCTCCGCGGTAAGTTCCGCGGTGGATCCCCGGTGGAAACCCCTCAGCCCGGTCGTGGATGCCGGCCCCCTGACGGCACGGCACGTGCGCACGCAGGACACCCCCGGCGCAGCCAGGGAGGTCACCGTCCGGTCCGGTGATTCGCTGTGGAGCATCGCCGCGGCCGCGCTGGGACCCCTCGCGTCCGACGCCGACATCGCCAGAGAGTGGCCACGGCTGTATGCGAACAACCGTGAAGCGATCGGAGCCAACCCCCACTTCCTGCGGCCGGGACAGGTCATTGTCCTCCCGCCGGGAATCTAGGGACACGCCGCATCACGCGTCACCCCAGCACGTCAGCACCACA
Organism: Arthrobacter sp. TE12232; assembly: GCF_054062615.1. NCBI lineage: Bacteria > Bacillati > Actinomycetota > Actinomycetes > Micrococcales > Micrococcaceae > Arthrobacter > Arthrobacter sp. TE12232. Next base: position 3,886,652 of record NZ_JBSSFK010000001.1, on the reverse strand, counting down.
TGTCAGCACCAGCCGAGAGATCACCCCGCATCAGCAGCCCAGCAAAGGAACCGTCATGAATCCAGTCACCGGGATCCGCGCCGCCGCGGCGACCACGACCGCCTCCGCCCTCCGGGTTGTCTCCGGCACGGCAACACCAGCCATCCGCCCGGCTGCGGTCCCGGCGCCCCTGCGCGTGGTCGACGAAAACCATGAGATTTGTGCGATCTCCCGCAGCACGGTGCAGGCGGCCATCGAAGTCCTGGCCGGCACGCGGCCCGCGCAGCAGCTCTCCCGCCGGCTGGACCCCCGGTGCCTGGCGGCCCTGCAACACCGGGCCGCACTGACCCGTCGGGTCGCCTCCGGTAGCTCGCCAACGGCGGGCCGTCTGCACCGCAACCCGTCGGTCCGGTCCGTCCGGGCCTGCAGGGTGTCGGATGACGTCTATGAGGCGAGCGCAGTGGTGGTCGAGGAATCGCGGGTCCGCGCGGTCGCGTTGAGGCTCGAGCGCGGCACCGTGGCCTGGCGCGTCACAGTCCTGGAGATCGGCTGAGCGGCCCGGCCGGGGACCGGAAACGGAAACCCGTCGGCTGGGGGCGGGAACGATACGCAGGCCGGGTTCGAAGCGGAAACCCGGTTTGCAAGGAAAGGAGGCACAACGGCAGGAGGACCGGAACAATCGTTCCGGTCCTCCTGCGTTTGCCTCTGCGCCGGCAACCGCGACTGGCGCCGCCTGCTAGCGCCGCTTCTTCTTCGCGGTGCGGCGGCCGATGTCCTGCGCCGCAGCCTTGGCGGGGTTTCCTGAGCGTCCAGAAGCCTTCGCCTCGATCCGGGTCTGGGCGGCGCCGTCTTCACCGGGGGCGGTGTACTGCAGCTGCGCCGGCTTCTCCGGAGCCTCGAGTCCCGCGGCGTGGATCTGCGGCTCGTGGTGTTCCGTATGTTGGCCGGCGGCGTCCGCCACCACAACGTCCTCGGCCGGCGTCACTTCGACCTCGAGGTTGAACAGGAATCCGACGCTCTCCTCGCGGATGGCCTCCATCATGGCTTGGAACATGATGAAGCCCTCGCGCTGGTACTCCACCAGCGGGTCGCGCTGCGCCATGGCGCGCAGCCCGATTCCTTCCTTGAGGTAGTCCATCTCGTAGAGGTGTTCCTGCCACTTCCGACCGATCACGGACAGGACCACGCGGCGCTCGAGCTCGCGCATGCTTTCGGAGCCGATTGCCTGTTCCCGGGCCTGGTAGACCAGACGGGCGTCAGAGAGGATCTCTTCCCTCAGGAAGTCAACCGTGATGCGGGATTTGCCGCCGGCCTCGTCGATAACGTCGCGCGGCGTGAAGCTCACCGGGTACAGGGTCTTGAGGTTCGACCACAGGAGGTTGAAGTCCCAGTCGTCGCCCGTGCCCTCGGCCGTGGCCGCGTCAATGAACGCGTTGATGGTGTCTTCCAGGAAGTACTGGACCTTCTCGTGGAGGTCATCGCCCTCGAGGATGCGGCGCCGGTCACCGTAGATGGCCTCGCGCTGGCGGTTCAGGACGTCGTCGTACTTCAGCACGTTCTTGCGCTGCTCGGCGTTGCGGCCTTCCACCTGGCCCTGGGCCGAGGCGATGGCGCGGGAGACGAGCTTGGATTCGAGTGCGACGTCGTCCGGCACCGAACTGTTCATCAGGCGTTCGGCTGCACCGGAGTTGAACAGGCGCATCAGGTCATCGGTCAGCGAGAGGTAGAAGCGGGACTCGCCGGGGTCGCCCTGGCGTCCGGAACGGCCGCGGAGCTGGTTGTCGATGCGGCGGGACTCGTGCCGTTCTGTGCCGAGCACGTAAAGTCCGCCCAGGTTGAGGACTTCCTCGTGCTCGTCCTTGACGGCCTGTTTGGCGGACTCGAAAGCCTCGGGCCAGGCGGCCTCGTATTCCTCGGAGTTTTCCTCGGGGTCCAGGCCACGCTTGGCCAGTTCGGCGACGGCGGTGAACTCGGCGTTGCCGCCGAGCATGATGTCGGTACCGCGGCCGGCCATGTTGGTTGCCACGGTGACGGCGCCCTTGCGGCCTGCCTGGGCCACGATCGAGGCTTCCCGGGCATGGTTCTTGGCGTTGAGGACCTCGTGCCGGACACCTTCCTTGGCCAGCAGGCGGGAGAGGTATTCGCTCTTCTCGACGCTGGTGGTGCCGACCAGGACCGGCTGGCCCTTTTCGTGGCGTTCGGCGATGTCCTTGACCACGGCGTCGAACTTGACGGTCTCGTTCTTGTAGACGAGGTCGGCCTGGTCGATCCGCTGCATGTCGCGGTTGGTCGGGATCGCCACGACGCCGAGCTTGTAGGTGCTCATGAACTCGGCGGCCTCGGTCTCGGCCGTGCCGGTCATGCCGGCGAGCTTGTCATACATGCGGAAGTAGTTCTGCAAGGTGACCGTGGCAAGCGTCTGGTTCTCGGCCTTGATCTCGACGCCTTCCTTGGCTTCGATGGCCTGATGCATGCCCTCGTTGTAGCGGCGGCCGGCGAGGATGCGGCCGGTGTGCTCATCGACGATCAGCACCTCGCCGTCGAGGATGACGTAGTCCTTGTCGCGTTTGAAGAGTTCCTTGGCCTTGATGGCGTTGTTCAGGAAGCCGATCAGCGGGGTGTTGGCGGACTCGTAGAGGTTGTGGATGCCGAGGTAGTCCTCGACCTTCTCAATGCCGGCCTCGAGGACGCCGACCGTGCGCTTCTTCTCGTCGACCTCGTAGTCGGTCTCGGGCTGCAGGCGCGTGACGACCTTGGCGAATTCGCTGTACCAGCGGTTGGTGTCGCCCTGGGCCGGGCCGGAGATGATGAGCGGGGTGCGGGCCTCGTCGATCAGGATCGAGTCCACTTCATCGACGATGGCGAAGTGGTGGCCGCGCTGGACGAGTTCGGAGCTGTCCCACGCCATGTTGTCGCGCAGGTAGTCGAAGCCGAATTCGTTGTTGGTGCCGTAGGTGATGTCCGCGGCATACTGTTCGCGGCGCAGTGCCGGGTCCTGGTTGGACAGGATGCAACCGCTGGTCAGGCCGAGGAAGCGGTAGACGCGGCCCATGAGGTCAGACTGGTATTCGGCGAGGTAGTCGTTCACGGTGACCACATGGACGCCCTTGCCGGTGAGGGCATTGAGGTAGGCCGGAGCAGTGGCCACCAGGGTCTTGCCTTCACCGGTCTTCATTTCGGCGATGTTGCCCAGGTGCAGGGCGGCACCGCCCATGAGCTGGACGTCGAAGTGGCGCATGCCGAGGGTACGGGAGGAAGCTTCGCGGACGGCCGCGAAGGCCTCCGGCAACAGATCGTCCAGCTTCTCGCCGTCCTGGTGGCGTTCGCGCAGACGGTCAGTTTCCTCACGGAGCTCAGCGTCCGTGAAGGTTTGGAAGGAGCTTTCCAGGGCATTAATGGAATCGGCATAGTTCCGCAGTTGCCGCAGGGTTTTTTTGTCCCCCGTGCGGAGAAGTTTTTCGATAAGTGATGCCACGTGAAGTTGCTCCCAGTCTCAAGCTGCCGAATTCTGGCGTGTTTAGTCTACGGGAGAGACGCAGCGCCGGTGGCGCCTGTTCCCTCTCAGCGGATACTGCTGTTTGCCGGTTCAGCCACGGCTTCGGCGAGCGCCGGCGCAAGGTCCCCGGTTGGCGAGACAACCACCCCGCCGAGTCCCAGCCACTCTGCCATGAGCTTCAGTTCCGCGGCCAGTTCGACGGCGGTGTCCTCCGGAGCGCCTGGTTCGGCGTGGGCGGTCCGCACCAGAAGCAGGCCCCCGGCCCGGTCGGCTTTCAGGTCCACCCGCGCGACGATCGCGTCGCGCAGCAGGAAGGGCAGGACGTAGTAGCCGTACCGCCTCTTCGGTTCCGGGGTGTATATCTCGATCCTGTAGTGGAAGCCGAAGAGCTCCTGAAGCCGCCGGCGTTCGAAGACGAGGGAGTCGAACGGGCTCAGCAGCGCGCGGCCGGTGGCTGACCGCGGCAGTTTCGCCTCCACATGGCGGTACAAGGGTCGGTCCCAGCCGGCCACGGTGACCGGCTGCAGCCGGCCCGTGTCCACGAGGTTCCGGACGGCCATGGCGGCTGCTTTCTGGGGCGTCCGGAAATAGTCCGCGAAGCACCGCACGGTCCCGATGCCGTGGGCCCGGGCCGCTGCGTCGATCAGCCGGTCCATCGCGGCGGCAGCATCCGGTGCTTGCGCCGCGGCCTCACCGCCCGGTCCGGGCAGCACCCTGGCGGTGAGGGTGTAGCGCCGTTCGAACGATTCGGTCCGCGAGGCCGCGGAGACCAGACCTTCCTCAAACAGATGTTCCAGGACCCTTTTGACGGCATTCCAGTTCCAGCCCCATTGGTCCCGCTGCCGGTCCTCCACGTGGCCCAGCCGGGCGGTCAGTTCGGCTGCGGTCAGGGGTTGCCCGGCCGCCAGGGTTTCCAGCACCCGCGCCGCCACGCCGTTGCGCAATTCGGGGTCCATGGCGTGGGCGCCCACCCATGTGCGGTTCTGCCACTGCACGAGATCGTGGAAGTGGTCCGGCCGGATGAAGCAGGCTTCGTGCGCCCAGTACTCCATCATCCGGCGCGGGTGGGTCCCCGCCATGCGCTGCAGGATGGCGCGGTCGTAGTTGCCCAGCCGGGAGAAGAACGGCAGGAAGTGGCTGCGGGACACTACGTTGACGGAATCGATCTGGACCAGGTGCAGCCGGGCAAAGGTACGGCCCACCGCCCGTGCTGTCACGGGTCCGGCGGGCCGTTCCTTGTCCAATCCCTGGGCTGCCAATGCGATCCGCCGTGCCTGTGCCAGGCTCAGCGATGCTTGCACGTCAATCCCTTCGTTGGATGGTCTGCACCAGCTTATGCGGTGGCGGGCTCATCCTCTGAACGGTAGGCGAGGATCTTTTCTTCCAGACTTGAGTGTCCGGGCTCGCAGGTCTGGTCCAGGGAGATGACCCCGTAGGTCCAGCCGTCACGCCGGTATACGACCGACGGCGCCTTGGTCTCCTTGTCCACGAAAAGGTAGAAGTCGTGCCCCACAAGTTCCATGTTGTCCACGGCGTCATCGAGCGTGAGCTGGGCTGCGGGGAACACCTTCCGGCGGATCAGGACGGGCGAATCGCCGGCCGGAATGTCGTTCTCGACCTCATAGGGCGACTTCTCTGCAGCCGGGACAGGCGCCGCCTGCTGATTTGCCGCCTCAACGTAGAGGGGCTCGTTGGGGCTTGCGGGCTCCAGCGTTGCCGTGGCCTCAGTAACGGACTTTGGGGTGTGCCGGCCGTGATGGACCTTTCTACGGTCCCTGGCCCTGCGCAGGCGTTCAAGAAGCTTGTTGTAAGCGAGATCGAAGGCAGCGAACTTGTCGGCGGCACTCGCTTCAGCGCGGATTACGGGGCCGCGTCCCAAGACTGTCAACTCAACCGTGAGCGATTCTGCGGTCTGGCGGGCCTTGGTCTCCTTGGTGACCTTCGCGTCAACCCTCTGGACCTTGTCTCCCAACGAGGCGATCTTTGAGATCTTCTCGTCGGCATATTCGCGGAACCGGTCTGAGACCGTCAAGTTGCGTCCGCTGATCATGAACTCCATGGTGCCCTCCAAATGACTTCGGTGACACGACGGCGGTACTTCCCGGGGGCCGATCTGACTGACAGTCGAGCCCCTTTCCGAGCCGCTATCGACAGGTACATCTGTTCTTGGTACCCATCTTCGACGTTAGTTCATAGCAACCTGTTATTCATCCTTTTCCGGTTTATTTTTTTACTTCACGCCGGTCGCGCCCGCCACGGCGGGGCCGGAGGCATCACCGTCGGCGGTGGCCGGCGGGCGTGTCGCAGCCAGCACAACGGCGCCGCCTACAAGGGCCCCTGCTGCCCGCAGCGCACGGGCTGCCTCGGCCACAGTGGCGCCGGTGGTCAGCACGTCATCAACGATGATGCACGTCCGTCCCAGGACTGCCGGAGACCACAGGCCTGCCCTGGCCCGCATGGTTCCCCGCACGCGCCGGGAGCGGGCCCCCCGGCCCAGTCCCTTCTGTCCGCCGGCCCGCCTCAACCCGTTCATTACGACCCGCGGTGAAAGCTCCGGGGTTCCCTGGCCCGGCGCGGGCCGCGCGGTTTTCCGCAGTGCGTCCGCGACGGTGAACCCGGGGATTTCATCGCCGCGAACGAGCCGGCGGAGCAGGAGGTGGACGGGACTGAACCCCCTCTTGCGGAAGGCGGCGCCGCTAGTCGGTACGGGGACCAGGACGAGTCCCTCCGCCGGCCCTGCCGCTGCGTGCAGGGCCCGTGCGAGGCCCCGCGCCAGCTCGCCTGCCAGCCGCGCCTGGCCGTGGCTCTTGAAGGACAGGAGGCATTGCGCGAGCTCGGCCCGGTACGCCCCGGCCGCCACCACGGGCAGCAGCACGGAGCCGTCCGTGTCCATCAGGGCCGGCGCCTGGGCCTCGGCCCGGAACGGCCTGAGTGTCAGCAGGCGCACCTGCCGGGCGCAGGCGCCGCAAAGTGCAGAGTCTTCCGCGCCGCAGCAGACGCACTCCACCGGGATGGCGAGGGCGAGCACCTCGGCCGCAGCCGCCGCGGTCCGGTCGGACAGCCGCGCCAGCGGCCGCGCGTACACGCCGCGGTGCCTTGCCGGTGTCGGTGCAGCCGGGGCCAGGTCCGGATCCGCGACCGGTCGCCGCCCAGGATCGGGCCCCGCGCGTGGGGGACTGCGGCGGGCCGGCACTTCACGGTGTTCCCCGCCATTTCCGCCCCCGACATTTCCGCCACCATGGGGCATGTGAGTGATCATCCTCCGATCGTGGACCGGAGACTCGCACGCCGGTAGCACCGCGGGAGGCTATGTGGACAACCCCGGCGGTCTCACACCCGTGGTCAGCCCGGGAAAGACGGGTCGATGGGGCCCTTGAGCTGCGGCGACCAGCCGTTGCCCAGCCTCTGGAAGATCCCTTCCGCGGACTGGCCGTAGATCTCAGATGGCCCGTTTCCTGCGCTGAGGGCAGTCAGCCCGGGCCACGACGCCAGCTGCTGCGGCTGGGTGGAGGTCAGGGACAACAACTCGGGAGTGACGGCGTCGCTGGCGGAGGCCTTCATGACCGCGATTGTGGTGTCATCCACCCACACGCCCTGGTCCGGATCCCGGGGCGTCAGAAGCGTCAGGGGTACGGTCAGATCCCTTGGGGTGCCGTCCGTGTTCCGGATGATCCCGGTGATCTGGACCAGGCTTTTGCCGTTCTGCTGGGAAATGACCAGTGCACGCGTGCCGTCCCGGGATATCCGAAACTCCTTGACGGTCCGGCCGGCAAGCCATCCCGGGGTCAGGGTCACGGTGGGTACGTTTCCGCTCTCCGCCACACCGACCGGCCGGAAGGCAACCACTTCGGTGGCGCCGGCAGCGCCCGGCCCGGCGGTCCAGACCCAGTCGTACCGGCCGAACGAAGGCCGGGAGAGGGCGGCCCGCGTGGTCAGGGCCCTGGCCGGCTGGCCCGGAACGATCGAGTACAGCGTGGTGCGGTCGGCGTTGAGGAACGCAGCAGCCTGTGACTCGGCGGATTCCGCCGGCGCCCGCGGCGACAGGGCCGCGACGGACCGGATATCCGGCAGGGGTGAAAGCCGGTTGTTCTCGTACCGGACCAGGTCGTTGTTGCTGACGGCGATCTGATAGCCGGGGACGCTTTCGTCGCGGACCGGAGGCAGGACCGTTCCGTTGTCTTCGACGCGCACCAGATCCTGGTTAGCCCGGAGCTCGACGTTGATGACATCCGGCTGGCTGCGGAACGTCAGGGCCAGCTGCGTTTGCATCCGCAGCCGGTCCTCGTTGGAGGCGTCGACGAGGTCCTTGGCCGTGAGATCCACCTGGGCGGCGCCGGAGACCACGGGCACAGACTCCCGCGCCAGCTTGATGCCCGACGGGAATGCGCTGACGACGGCGCCCTTGAGGTAGGGGGCCGGGCCGCCGAGCAGTGCGCTCGTCATGGCCTTGACGGTTTTCTTGCGGATGAACCACCGGACATCGGGCACGGCGTAGGTGAAGGTGGGGTCGTAGAAATAGATCGGGTAGGCGCCGTAGATGACCTTGAAGGTTTCCTCCGGAATCGCCGTGCCGTCCGGGAGATCCGAGATCCGCCACTCGCCGTCCACCTGGGTCAGCGTGACGGGTATGTTCTCGGTGGTGCCCTCGGGCAGTTGCGTCGCCACGCCGTCGGCGTCCACCGAATAGGCGAGGTCGAGCTGGTAGTTGAAGACGTTTTCGACGCCGGTGGCCACCACCGAGGCCTTCCGGAAAACAAGAGCCCGCTGGTCCGGCTTCCATGTCACCGATGACGCCTGGGTGAGGTACTGCCGGGCGACGGCGTAATCGTCTTCGTAGCCGCTTCCGGCCAGGTAGAAGTCCTCAATGACCGCCTCGGGCCCGGCGCCCGGACGCGGCGCGGCCGGGAAGAACACGGGGGCATTGGGGTTTCCGGCGCTCTCATCCTTGCTCTTGCCCACCGGGCCGGAGCGCGGAATCTGGGCGCACGAGGTCAACAGCAGCAGGACGACGGCCAGCAGCGCCGCCCCTACCCTGGTGAGTTTGCCGGAAATGGAAACACTGCTCATGCCCTGCCTTCCGTTCCATGGCCCCGGAGGCCGGCCGCGCCGCCGCCCGGGCTCGCCCCGCCGACGCCGGTAGCGCCGTCGCCAGCCAAACCGTCCGCCATGAGGTCGTCGGCGCCGGTCCCGCCGTCAGGTTTGCCCTGCGTTCCTTCCGGTGTATCTGCTGCCGGTACCGCGGCGGCCGGCGGCCGGTCCAGGAGCAGCACTGTTCGCTGGCTGCCGGGCCCCGGGAGCCCGACGTTGACCGGTTCCAGCTGGAGCGGAGACCGGGTGATCGGCTCGTCGCGGCGCAGGGGAAGGGTCAGCCGGAAGTTTGACCCGTTGCCCTTGCTCCCCCACGCCTGCAGCCAGCCGTCGTGGAGCTTGGTGTCTTCGGCGGCGATCGACAGTCCCAGCCCGCTGCCTCCCGTAGTGCGGGCGCGGGCAGGGTCGGCGCGCCAGAAGCGGTCGAAGACGCGGGCGGCCTCGGCCGGTGTCATGCCGATTCCGTGGTCCCGCACGGCCACGGCCACCGCGGTGTCGTTGGCGGCCACGGAGATGTTCACCGGGCGGCCCTCGCCGTGTTCAAGGGCGTTCAGGACAAGGTTGCGCAGGATGCGGTCGATCCTGCGGTCGTCCATGTCGACGATGATGCTGCCGGCCGGTGCGTTGAAGGTGACGGCGGACCCGTATTCGGCGGCGACGGGCGCCACTCCCTCGATGACGTGGGCGACGAGCTGGACGATGTCCGTGGGTTCGGCGTCGAGAGTGGCGGCGCCCGCATCAAAGCGGGAGATTTCCAGCAGGTCCGCCAGGAGCGACTGGAACCGTTCCACCTGGTTGTACAGCAGTTCAGCAGAGCGTTTGTTGATGGGGTCGAAGTCCTCGCGGGCGTCGTAGAGCACCTCCGCGGCCATGCGGACCGTGGTGAGCGGGGTGCGGAGCTCGTGCGACACATCGGAGACGAACCGCTGCTGCATTTGCGAGAGCGTGGCCAGCTGGGTGATCTGCTCCTGGAGGCTTGCCGCCATGTGGTTGAACGAGGCCCCGAGCCGGGCGACCTCGTCCTCGCCCTTGACCACCATGCGCTCCTGCAGCTGCCCGGCGGCGAGCTTTTCGGAGACGACGGCGGCATGGCTGACCGGGCTGACCACGTTGCGGGTGACGTACCAGGCGACGCCGCCGATCATGAGGACCAAAAGGGCACCGCCGGCCAGCAGCACGTTCTGGATCTCGTCCAGCGTCTTCTGCGCCGTGTTGAGGTCATAGATGAGGTAGAGCTCGTAGACGGTGCCGTTGAAGGTCACCTTGTTGCCGACCGCGATGCCGGGCCGGTCCTCGGTCCCCACGGGGAACTGGGTTGACGCCCAGTACTGGTCCTTGCCCGAGTCCTGCACGGCCTTGCGCAGCTCCGGGGGGATGACGGCGATGGTGAGCTGGTCCGAGGCCCGGGATTCGACCCAGCGGTTGCGCGGCTTGGTCTGCTCCGGCATCGCTTCGAAGACATAGCGCCGCTGAATCACGGACCCGCGTCCTTCGACGGCGTTCAGGGTGTCATAGACCAGGGTGATGACGCTGGACTGGTCGGTGACCTGGGCGCCGTCGAACGTGTCCTGGACCTGCTTGACGTTGTAGCGGGTCTCCGACTCGGCCTGCGCAAGCCGTTCCTGGAAAAGGTTATTGGCGATCTGGTTGGACAGGTAGGCGCCCACGACGGCGAACGAGCCGATGGCCAGCAGGAGCGTGGTCAGGACGGTCCGGAACTGCAGCGAACGCCGCCATTTCCGCTGTACCGCGCGGAGCAGGTAACGGATGCCGGGCAGGAGGCTGCCGGCCCCGGTGCGGACCAGGCGCGCGACCCGGACCCCAACGATCCTCGCGCGTTTGGCCCATAGCCGGGTCCGGAAGGCGAGCCCGCGCCACGGTCCCCGACTGCCCGGGCCGGCAGACGGCGATTCCGGCTCCTGGGATTCCGGCTCACCGGATTCAGCCACACCGGATTCCGGCACGGCAGATTCCGCCACAGCGGATTCCGGCACGCCCGGTACGGGCTCATGGGATGCGGACGATTCAGCGGGCGCTTCGCCGCGCGTCATGTCCGGAGTCATGTCCGGAGTCGTGTCGTGCCCGGATTCCGGCCCGGCGGCCTGTGCGACGCTGCGGTCCGCAGGCTCAGGAACCTGCTTTATAGCCGACACCACGGACCGTCAATACAACTTCGGGGGCCTCGGGGTCACGTTCGATCTTGGACCTCAGCCGTTGGACATGGACATTGACCAGCCTGGTGTCGGCGGCGTGCCGGTAACCCCAGACCTGCTCAAGGAGAAGTTCACGGGTGAACACCTGCCACGGCTTGCGGGCCAGGGCGACGAGTAGGTCGAATTCCAGCGGCGTCAGGGAAATACGGTCGTTGCCGCGGCTGACCAGGTGGCCGGCGACGTCGATCGTGACGTCTGCGATGCGCAGGGTTTCCGGGGCCTTCTGGTCCCCCGGACGGAGCCGTGCCCGGACCCGGGCCACGAGCTCGGCGGGCTTGAACGGCTTGGGCACGTAGTCATCGGCACCGGACTCGAGGCCGCGGACGACGTCCGAAGTATCCGCTTTGGCAGTGAGCATCACGATCGGCACGTCAGATTCGGCGCGGACCTGGCGGCAGACCTCAATGCCGTCTATCCCGGGCAGCATGAGGTCGAGCAGGACGAGGTCCGGCTTGGAGGAGCGGAACACGTCCAGCGCCTGTCCACCGTCGGCGCAAAAGACGGGTTCAAAGCCGTCATTGCGCAGCACAATACCGATCATCTCGGCGAGCGCCTCGTCATCATCCACTACCAGAATGCGTGCCTTCATAGTTATATATTCCCCCATTGAATTCTCTTTGTCGTATCGGACGGCCTTCCGGCATGGCGCAGGCGGGCGTGCCGCGGCCGCCGGGACCACGCTGGTACGCCGGACATTGTGACAATTGCCGCGTTGTCCTGCATGCTGTGGACAGGCCCAGTGAACCGGCCCCGGACCGCAGGAGGAACCCGTGAACACCCCCATTTATGAGCGCGCCCTGGGCAGTGACTTTGCCCGACTGCAGCCGGAACTCCAAGCGTACTTCTCCCTGGCGCCGGGATCCGGCCACTACGGCGTCGGCGAGGGGGTGTTCGACGTCGTCGGCTGCCGCCAGGCGTGGCTGCGCCCCCTCCTGCGGCTCACCGCCGGCGAGCAGGCCTTCTTCCCCGAATACGGCGAGGGCGTTCGTTTCCGGATCGAGAACCACGCCCACCTGGACCCGTTCGGCAGGTCAAGCCTGACCGCCCGGCGGGAGATCTTCTTCCCGGGAACCACCCGGCTGTTCCACGACACCACGAGCTTTGACGACTCCCGGACCAGGCCGGGACTCGTGGACTATGTGGGCCGGTTCCGGCGGCTCGTCACCGACCTCAACCTCAGCGTCACGCCGGAAGGCCGGCTCCGCGGCGTGTCCGAGGCGTCCCGCCTGTTCCTGGGACCCCTGCGGATTCCGCTGCCGGCCGCCCTCGACGCCAAGGCCTATGCCGAACAGTGGTGGGAGCCTCAGGACGGCGGCCGGCACCGCATCCAGGTCAAGGTGATCCAGCCCCAGCTCGGCCTGGTGCTGGTGTACGCCGGCCATTTCGACTACCGGCTCGAGCCCTACCCCGCCGGTGGCACAGCGCCGGGCTACCTGCCCGGATATGCCCGCCCGGACGGCTGGGAGAGCAGGGTCTGACCCGGCAGTTCCGCCAGTCCCAATAGTCCCGGAAGGCTGCTAGCCGAGGGCGAGCTGGTTGAGCCCGTCAGCCACCTGGGTCAGCCGGGTCAGGACCTCTGTCGCCGCGGCGGGCGAGTGCCGTGCCAGCCCGTCCGACGGCGTGACCCTGAGCGCGCCCAGCGTGGATGCGGGAAGACCCAGCTGCCGCCAGGGCCGCCACACGTTTTCCACGACGTCGCGGACCTTGGGCAGCGCCGCGGCGGGGTCTGCCACGTCCAGCGCCCCGGCCCAGAGCCGTTTTCCGGCCTCCACGGCGCCGGCGAGCTGTTCCCACTGGCGCGAGGTCAGTGCCCGGAGCGGGACGGCGATTCCGTCCGCGCCCGCCGCCAGGATCCGCTCAAACGGCGCCTCGACCTCCGAGACGGCCACCACGGTTTCGACGGCGCCCGCGGCGCGGAGAGCGTCGATGACCAGCTGCCAGGACTCGGTGGCTTCCCGGCCCGGCACAGAGCGCAGCGTCCGGTACCCGCTGGCGGTGGGAATGGTGCCGGCCAGCACGGAGGCGATGTCCGGCTCGTCGATCTGGACCACGATCCGGGCACCCGGGGCGGCCGCGGCCACGCGCTTGAGGTAGCCTTCCACTCCAGCTGCGAGCGATTCCGCAATCTCCCGCCGGGCGCCGTAGTCGATCAGTGCCCGCTCCCCGTTGTGGAGGTGGAGGCCGGCGGCCAGGCTGAGCGGCCCGCGCAGTTGGATTTTGATATCGTCCGAGGGCGCTTCCTCGGCCCCGATTAAGTCCGCGAGGACGTTAATGTCGGTGGACAACGCCGACTTCGCCCGCTGCAGGTCCTTGCCAGGACGGTCAACGAGCCGCCACCCGTGTGGCTGGACGTCGACGGCGAGTTCCACAAGCAGGGATGCGGTGCGGCCCAGGGCATCGGAGCCGACGCCGCGGTCGGGAAGCTCGGCCAGGAACGGCAGGTGAGGGCTGCCCAGTTCACCGCGGATGATGCGGGCGGCCTCGGCCGGGTCCTCGCCGGGCCACGGACCCAGGCCCGTCGCGGTGACTTGGCCGGGGGCGGGCAACGCTGCTGCGGCCATGGCTATGCGTTTGCGGTGCGGTCGGCGTCCGCCGGGCCGGCGGCCTGGGCGGCTGCTTGGTGGTCCTCGGCAATGGCCTCGTGGTGGCGGATGACCTCGCCGATGATGAAGTTCAGGAACTTCTCCGCGAAGGCCGGGTCCAGATGGGCCTCGGCGGCGAGGTGCCGCAGCCGGGCGATCTGCGCCGCTTCACGGCCGGGATCCCCGGCGGGAAGTTTGTGCGCGGCCTTGAGGAAGCCGACCTTCTGGGTGGCCTTGAAGCGCTCGGCGAGGAGGAAAACGAGGGTGGCATCGATGTTGTCGATGCTGGAGCGGATCGACAACAGCTCCGCCATCACCGCAGGATCCACCGAACCGGCCAGGGAACTTGCCGCCGGGTCGTAGGAATCGGTGTCAGGAAGATTGAGGTTCTGCTCGGTCATTGACCCAGTCTAGGGGCACGGCGGCTAATGCTTTCTGCTGTTAAGCACCGTTGCAGGCACGGGCCGAAGGCAAACAGGCAGGCAAAGAACCGCGCACAAGCCGAACACAATGTCATGCACAAAATAGGGCACAAAGCCGGACACAAAGTGGACATGCCCACCGTTCGTGGCGAACGGCGGGCATGTCCATTGGCGGTGTCCCCTGCGGGCGGGGAACCGGACCGGCAGGCAGCGGTCCGGCATGCAGGCATCCGCGGTTAGCTGTGCAGCACAGCCCGGAAGGCCTCGCGCCGCCTGGCCTGTTCGTCCGGATCCGGAACGGGCAGCGAGGCGATGAGCTTCTTCGTGTAGTCGTGCTGCGGGTTGCCCATGACCTGGTTGCCGAGGCCCTGCTCCACCATCTTGCCCTTGTAGAGCACGCCGACCCAGTGGGAGAGCATGTCCACGACGGCGAGGTCATGGCTGATGAACAGGCACGCGAAGCCGAATTGCTGCTGGATCTCCTTGAACAGTTCCAGTACAACGGCCTGCACGGAGACGTCCAGGGCCGAGGTCGGCTCATCGGCGATGAGCAGCTTCGGGTTCAGGATGAGCGCCCGTGCCAGGGAGGCGCGCTGGCGCTGCCCGCCGGAGAGTTCATGCGGGAACCGGTCAGCGTACGACGCCGGCAGCTGCACGGATTCGAGCAGCTCACCCACCCGCTTGCGCGCCTCGGCCGGGCTCGGGTTGGAGTGGATGATCAGCGGTTCCGCCACGCAGTCGCCGATAGTCAGCTGCGGGTTGAAGGAGGCGGCCGGGTCCTGGAACACGAAGCCGATCTCCTTGCGGAGCGGTTTGAAAGTGCGCTCCTTGAAGTTCAGCATTTCGTAGCCCAGCACCTTAAGGCTGCCGCCGGTGGTCCGGTTGAGGCCGGCGATCGCCCGGCCGATCGTGGTCTTGCCGGAGCCCGACTCCCCCACGAGGCCGAAGACTTCGCCTTCGGACACGGTGAAGGTGACGCCGTCGACGGCCTTGAAGGCAGGGCTGCCCAGCCGCCCCGGATACTCGATGGTCAGGTCTTTGGCCTCGACCAGCACTTTGCCGCCCTGGTGGGCGCGTTCCGTCATGCCTTCGGACGCGGAATTGCGGCCCAAGTGCGGGACGGCTGCCAGGAGCTTCTTGGTGTAGTCCTCCTTGGGCTGGGCGAACAGGACCCGCGAGGAAGCCTCCTCCACGACGTCACCCTGGTACATGACGACCACGCGGTCGGCGAGGTCGGCGACGACGCCCATGTTGTGGGTGATCAGCACGATGGACGTGCCGTACTGGTCGCGCAGGTCCCGCAGCAGTTCCAGGATTTCCGCCTGGACGGTGACGTCCAGGGCGGTCGTCGGCTCGTCGGCCACGATAAGGCCAGGGTTCAGGGCCAGTGCGGCGGCAATCACGACGCGTTGCTTCTGACCGCCCGAGAACTGGTGCGGGTAGTAGTTGACCCGTGTCTCCGGGTCCGGGATGCCCACCTTTCGGAGGGCTTCGACGGCCCGCGCCTTGGCCTCCTTGGCTGAGATCTTGTGGCCGCTGGTGTCGGCGTGCGCCCGGATGCCTTCGGCAATCTGCCATCCGACGGTGTAGACCGGGTTGAGTGCCGTGGATGGTTCCTGGAACACCATGGCGACGTCCCGGCCGCGGATCTGCCGCAGCTTGGCCGCGCTGACGGTAATGACGTTGTTGCCGTTGATCAGCACAGCGCCCTGGCTGGTTGCCGTTTCCGGCAGGAGCCCCAGGATGGTCTTGGCAGTCACGGTCTTGCCGGATCCCGATTCGCCAACGATGGCGAGGACCTCGCCGGGGTTGACCTCAAGGCTGACGTCCTTGACGGCGAAGACGTCGCCGCTGTCGGTTGCGAACGTGACCTTGAGGTGGTCGATGTCCAGGACGGGGCCGGAGCCTGTGCCCGGCCGGTCGATGTTGGTGGTCATGGCATTCTCGCTTCTGCTTCAAGGGCGGCCTGCGCGCCGGCGGTGGAGCCGGGGCCCCCGGCAGGAACCTTGCTTCCGGCTTTCTTGCGGCCCCTGAGCCGTGGATCGTTGAGATCGTTCATGCTCTCACCGACGAGGGTCAGACCGAGAACGGTCAGGACGATGGCTGTACCGGGGTAGACACCGGTCCACCAGATGCCCGACGAGGCGTCAGCTATGGCCTTGTTGAGGTCGTAGCCCCACTCGGCGGCGGAGGACGGTTCGATGCCGAACCCCAGGAAGCCGAGCCCCGCCAGAGTCAGGATAGCCTCGGAGGCATTCAGCGTGAAGATCAGTGGCAGCGTGCGGGTCGCGTTCTTGAAGATGTGGCGGCCCATGATGCGGACGCTGGATGCACCCACCACCTTGGCTGATTCGACGTACGGCTCTGCCTTCAGCCGGATGGTCTCGGCACGGATGACGCGGAAGTACTGCGGGACGAACACCACCGAGATGGAGATGGAGCAGGCAAGGATGCCGCCCCAGAAACTGGACTGGCCGTGGTTGATGACGATTGACATCACGATTGCCAGCAGGAGCGACGGGAAAGCGTAGATCGCGTCCGCGATCACCACCAGCGTCCGGTCCAGCCAGCCGCCGAAGTAGCCGCTGAGCAGGCCAAGCGCGACGCCGAGGAAGATCGACATCACGACGGCGACGACGATCACGACGAACGCCGTCTGGGCGCCCCAGATCACGCGGGAAAAGACGTCGTAGCCGCTCACCGTAGTGCCCCAAATGTGGGCAGGACTGGGGGGCTGCTGTGCGGGGAAGGTCCCGGACGCGTCGCTGAGCTGGGCAAAGCCGTAGGGGGCGATGATCGGCGCCAGCGCCGCCGTTAGTAGGAAGAGGACAGCCAGCACCAGACCGGTGACGAGCATGCCGCGTTGCAGCCCGACGCTCGTCCGGAAATGCGAGATGACCGGCAGGCGGTAAAGGAGGGGCTGCTTGCGCCCGCTTACTGTGGTTGCGTTCATGGCTAGTACCTCACTCGCGGATCGATCAGGGCTGCGACAACGTCCACGATGAAGTTCGTGATGGCAACGATGACGGCCAGCAGCACGACGATGCCCTGGACGGCGACGAAGTCGCGGGAGTTCAGGTATTGCACCAGCTGGTAGCCGAGGCCCTTCCACTCAAAGGTGGACTCCGTAAGGACGGCTCCGCCCAGCAGGAGTGCAATCTGGAGCCCCATGACCGTGATGATCGGGATGAGGGCAGGCTTGTAGGCATGCTTGGTCACGAGTCGGAAATTGCTGACGCCGCGGGACCTGCCGGCCTCGACGTAATCCTTGCCAAGCGTACCGATGACGTTGGTGCGGACCAGCCGGAGGAAGACCCCTGCCGTCAGTAGGCCCAAGGTGACCGCGGGGAGGATCGAATGCGCCCCGATGTCGCCGAGCGCGGCCATGTTGCCGCTGCGCAGCGCATCCAGCCAATAGATCCCGGTCGGCGCGGCCAGGCTTCCCATGGCCAGTTCGGTCCTCGTGGAGGCCCGTCCCGCCACGGGCAGCCAGCCGAGCCAGACGGAGAAGGTTAGCTTCATCAGCAGACCGGCGAAGAACACCGGGGTGGCGTAGCAGAGGATGGCGAAGAACCGCAGGACGGCGTCGGGTGCCTTGTCGCGCTTGTAGGCGGCGATGAGGCCGAGCGGGATGCCGACCAAAAGCGCCACGATGAGGGCATTGATGGCCAGTTCAAGGGTTGCCGCGCCGAAGGTTGCGAGCATTTCAACCACGGGTCGGCGGTCGGTGATGGTGGTGCCGAAGTTGCCGGTCGCCACCTGCCCAACGTATTCCAGGTACTGAATCAGGATCGGGCGGTCGTACCCGGCGTCGTGAATGCGCTGCGCCAGCGCCTCCGGGGGAAGCCTGCCGCCCTGGGCGGCGGTGATGGGGTCGCCGATGACCCGCATCAGGAAGAAGACCAGGGTCACCAGGATGAAAATGGTCGGAATGATCAGGAAGAACCGGATCAGGATGTAGGTCCCCAGGCCCCCACCTGAGGATTTTTTCTTGGACGGAAGGAGTCCGTCGGCGTCGCTTGGCGGCGCCTCTATCAATGTTGTCATTGGTACCTAAGATTGTGCTTTCGCGGCCATGGGCCGGCCGGCGTGAACTGCAAGGTGCGGCAATGACCAGCAAAGGCGGGGCGCCTCGAGGGCACCCCGCCTCGCAGGCTGGTCAGGACAGCAGGGTTGCAGCCCTACTTGGAAACAGTTCCCAAACGGAACTTGAAGGAGGCATCGAGGGTGGTATCGACACCCTTGACGCCGCTGCCGGAAATGGCAACCTGCGCGCCCTGGAGCAGCGGAAGCGTGGAGATGTCCTTGGCGAGGGCATTCTGCGCATCCTTGATCGTGGACTCGCGCTCAGTCTTGTCGACGGTGGTCAGCTGCTTGTTGATCAGGTCGTTGACGGTGGGGTTGTTGTAGTGGTTCTTCAGGAAGCCGCCTTCCGGGAAGAACGGCGTCAGGTAGTTGTCGGCGTCGCTGAAGTCCGGGAACCAGCCGAACTGGAACAGCGGGTATTCATCCGCGCGGCTGGCCTTGCTGTAGGTGACCCATTCTGTGGACTGCAGGTTGACCTTGAACAAACCGGACTTCTCCAGCTGGTCCTTGATCATGGCGTATTCATCGCCGGAGGACTTGCCGTAGTGGTCGGGGTTGTACTGCAGGTTCAGCGACACGGGCGTGGTCACACCGGCGTCGGTCAGGACCTTCTTGGCCTTGTCCAGGCTGGGCTTGCCGGCGTCGCCGTAAGCGTCCTTGAACGACTCGTTGGCGCCGAGGAAGCCGTTGGGAACGTTGGAGTACAGGGGCAGATAGGTGCCCTTGTAGACCTGGTCAGCGATGGCCTGCCGGTCAACGAGGTTGGCGATGGCCTGGCGGACGGCCGTAGCCTTGGCCGGATCGGCGTCCGGCGCCTTCGCGCCGAACGGCATGGTGTCGAAGTTGAACGTGATGTAGCGGATTTCGCCACCCGGGCCCACGTTGACCTTGACCTTGGAGTCCTTCTTCAGGTCATCGATGTCCGTGGCGCTCAGGCTGCGGTTTGCGACGTCGATGTTGCCCTGCTGGACGTCCAGCTTCATGTTGGTGGGGTCCGCGTAGTACTTGATCGTGGCGGCATCGTTGGCCGGCTTGCCGAGGACGCCCTGGTAGTCAGGGAACGCCTTGAAGCTGATCAGTTCATTCTTCTTGTACGTGTCGATCGTGTACTGGCCGTAGAACGCCTTGGCCTTGACGATCGAGTCGTCGTCAAGCAGCTTGTCGGCCGGGAAGACTTCATCGTCCACGATCGGCGCGGCGGGGCTGCTGAGGATCTGCGCGAAGGTCTGGTCGTTGGCCAGCTTCAGCTTGAACACGACGGTGTTGGCATCGGGGGCGGTGACGCTTTCCACGTTGGCCAGCAGGCTGGCGGGGCCGGCGGGATCGTTGATCTTGATCTGCCGGTCGAAGGAGAACTTGACGTCCTTGGAGTCGAGCGTGTGGCCGTTGGCCCACTTGAGTCCCGGCTTGAGCTTGACCGTGTATTCGGTCGGCGACGTGAAGGACGCGGACTCGGCCAGGTCCGGAACGGGATCTGCGCTGCCCGGCTTCGAGTTAAGCAGGAAGGAGTAGATCTGGTTCATCACCATGAACGAACCGTTGTCGTAGGAGCCCGCCGGGTCCAAGGCGGTGACCTTATCCGTGGTGCCATAGGCGATCGGACCGCTTGCCGCGGCTGATGACCCGCCAGAGCCGCCGGACGGTCCCGTGCAGGCCGTCAGTGCAAAGGCGGAAACCCCGGCCAGCGCGATGACGCTCTGCCAGGCCTTTTTGTTCATTGCCATCTGTGAACTTTCTGTTCGATGCGTTCTAGCGCAGCCCGAAGTGAAACGAGTGACTCGTCGGGCGGCACGCTTTGCTGATTCCTAGATTCAATCAGACGACCGCTAGGTGAATCGTTGCATTTTGTGAGTTGAGACACAAAATTTATACGAAACGAAGGTTTCTGCCATTTTCTTCAGGATTCCGCCCGATTCTTCGGCGGAGCGCGCAGACGACGCAGGGCCCCGCCATTCGGCGGGGCCCTGCGATGGAGTCGGTGTGGCGGGCGCCTAGAGCGCGGCCCGCTGCAGCGAGCGAGCGGCGTCGATAGTGGCTTGGCCCAGCACGCGGCTGCCCTGGTAGAGCACCACGGTCTGCCCCGGGGCCACGCCGCGCAGCGGCTCCTTGAGGGTGACGAGGAGTCCGTCCCCGGCCATGCGGGCGCGGGCGGGGACGGGGTCGCCGTGGGCCCGGACCTGGGCGAAGCAGTCGAATTCCTCGCCGGTGGCCACCTGCGCAATGGGCAGCCCGGCCCAGGAGACTTTGATGCCGCGGATCTCGTCAATGGCGAGCAGCGCTTCCGGCCCCACCACCACCTTGTTCTCCTTCGGCCGGATCTCCAGCACGAACCGCGGCTTGCCGTCAGCGGCGGGGGTGCCGAGCTTCAGTCCGCGGCGCTGGCCGACAGTGAAGGCGTTGGCGCCGGGGTGCTCGCCGACCTTTGCCCCGGATTCGTCGACAATGTCTCCCGTGGTCATGTCAATCTTTTCGGCAAGCCAGCCGGCGGTGTCGCCGTCGGGAATGAAGCAGATGTCATGGCTGTCGGGCTTGTTCGCCACCGAGAGGCCGCGGCGCTCCGCCTCGGCACGGACCTCGGCCTTGGACGGGGTGTCGGCGAGCGGGAACATCGAGTGCTTGAGCTGCTCATGGGTCAGCACGCCGAGCACATAGCTCTGGTCCTTGGCCCAGTCGGCGGCGCGGTGGAGCTCGGGATTGCCCTCGGCGTCGGTGATGACCTTGGCGTAGTGGCCGGTGCAGACGGCGTCGAAGCCCAGCGCGATGGCTTTCTCCAGCAGGGCGGCGAACTTGATGCGCTCGTTGCAGCGCATGCACGGGTTGGGTGTGCGTCCCGCGGCGTACTCATCGATGAAGTCCTGGACGACGTCTTCCTTGAACCGCTCAGAGAAGTCCCAGACGTAGTACGGGATTCCGAGGATGTCGCAGGCCCGCCAGGCGTCGCGGGAGTCCTCGATCGTGCAACAGCCACGGCTCCCGGTTCGCAGGGTGCCCGGCATCCGGGACAGCGCAAGGTGGACCCCGACGACGTCGTGTCCCGCCTCGACGGCGCGGGCGGCGGCAACGGCGGAATCAACGCCGCCGCTCATGGCTGCAAGAACTCGCATACTGGCTTTCTCTAGCTGTCGGGGGTGTCGCCGGCTGGCGTCGATCGCTGGCACGAACCAGGATCGGATAGCACAAAGCCTGCGGCCCCATTCTACCGCCACGCCGATTCCCCGCCCAAAACCCCTTGACCCGCCTTCGCTCGCGAATCTAAAGTCAAGAGAAGTGATTTTAGATCGTTGAGCCGGACATCGTGCCGAACCGCCGCCGTCCGGATCGACAGGCCTTTCACAACGGATTCAGACCGTATTCACCCCGGATCAAAACCGGCACAGCGGAATCGAGCGGATCATGGCCAATGACGACATCGTGATCGTGGGCGGCGGCCTGGCGGGCGCCACCGCGGCCAAAACGCTGCGCACGGAGGGCTTCTCCGGGCGCATCACAGTACTTGCCGCGGAATCCCACCCGCCGTACTTGCGGCCGCCGCTGTCAAAGGACTACCTGCTGGGCAAGTCCGGCGAGGACGCCCTGCCGGTGGTGCCGGATGACTGGTACGGCGCGAACGACGTCGACCTTCGGCTCGGCACTCAGGTCACGGGCCTGGACCCGGCCGGCCGGACCGTGGTTCTGGGCGACGGCACGCGGCTGGACTACGCCTCCCTGCTGCTCGCGACCGGGGCACGCCCGCGCAGCATCCCCCTGGCAGGCAGCGGGCTCGCCGGGGTCGGCACCTTCCGCACGGTTGAAGACAGCCGCCGCCTGCTCGCCGCGCTCGCCGAAGGCGGCCGGAACGTGGTGATGGTCGGCTCGGGCTGGATCGGGATGGAACTGGCCGCGGCCGCGAGCAGCTACGGCAACACGGTGACCCTGCTGGGCCTCGAAGAGGTTCCGCTGGCGGCGGCAATCGGCCCCGAACTGGGCGGCTTCTTCCGCTCACTGCATGAGGCCAACGGCGTGCGGTTCCTGCTGCCGGCCTCGGCAGCAGAAATCATGGGCACCTCCGGACGGGTCACCGGCGTCCGTACCGACACCGGCGAGGTCCTCCCGGCAGATCTTGTGGTCATTGCCGTGGGGGTGGCCCCGGAAACGGGACTGGCCGAGGCAGCCGGCATCGCAGTCCGCAACGGCATCCTCACGGACGCCTCGCTGCGCACGTGGACGGCGGGGATTTTCGCCGCCGGGGACGTTGCCAATGCCCTCCACCCGTTCACCGGCGAGCACCACCGCAGCGAGCACTGGTCCAACGCCCTCAACGGCGGCAAGGTCGCCGCGCGGGCCATGCT
The DNA here is from genome assembly GCF_054062615.1 of Arthrobacter sp. TE12232. Classification (NCBI taxonomy): domain Bacteria; kingdom Bacillati; phylum Actinomycetota; class Actinomycetes; order Micrococcales; family Micrococcaceae; genus Arthrobacter; species Arthrobacter sp. TE12232. The sequence goes on along the minus strand of NZ_JBSSFK010000001.1, from coordinate 3,864,458 downwards.
CGGCCTTGATGCCGTGCTGGACACGGTCCCGTACTTCTACACCGACCAGTACGACGTCAGCATGGAGTACTCGGGCTTCCCGTCGCTCGTTGCCGGGCCTCCGGTGATCCGCGGCTCGCTTGCGGACAAGTCGTTCATGGCCTTCTGGCAGCGCGAGGGACAGGTGGTCGCCGGGATGAACGTCAACTGGCCCCGCACCGCCAAGCCGCAAAAGGCGATCAAGGCGCTCATCGGCGCACGCGCCGCCGTCAGTCCTGCCCTCCTCGCGGATCCCTCAGTGCCGCTGGACCAACTCCTGGGCTAGCTCCCGTTCAGCTCCTGCCGGACGCCTGACGCGCCACGGTGCCCGCAGTCTGGATGCTGGACTCATGCCCGGCCATGCCGGCCTGGCGTGCCCGCGCGTAGGCGCCCGGCAGCGTGGCGAGCAGGGCATCGACGTCGGCGTCGGTGGAGGAATGGCCCAAGGTGAAACGCTGCGCGCCCCTCGCCGTGTCCTCGTCCAGGCCCATGGCCAGCAGCACATGGGACGGTCTCGGAACGCCCGCGGTGCAGGCCGAGCCGGTGGAGGATTCGACGCCGGCCAGGTCCAGGAGGAACAGCAGCGAGTCGCCCTCGCAGCCGGGGAACGTGAAGTGTGCATTGCCGGGCAGTCGCCCGGGGCCCGGGGCGCCGCGCAGCACGGCCTCGGGAACGGCGTCGCGGACGCCCTCGATCAGCCGGTCCCGCAGGGCCGCGATCCGTGCGGATTCCTCGGCGAGCCGGCCAACAGCTGCGTCGGCCGCCGCGGCGAAGGCGGCGATCGAGGCGGTGTCCAGGGTACCGGAACGCACGTCGCGCTCCTGTCCGCCGCCATGCTGCACCGGCGTCAGTTTGACCGCCCGGCCCAGAAGCAGCGCACCGACGCCCACGGGGCCGCCGATCTTGTGCCCGGAGATGGACATGGCATCCAGGCCCGTGCCGCGGAAATCGACGGAGACCGAACCAAAGGCCTGGACGGCGTCGGAGTGCACCGGGACGCCGGCACCGTGTGCCAGCTCCACGATTTCGGCGATCGGCTGCAGCGTGCCGACCTCGTTATTGGCCCACATGACGGTCACCAGGGCGATCGACGCCGGATCGCGGGACAGTTCCGCCTCCAGCGCGGCCAGTTCTACGACGCCGTCGGCGTCGACGGGCAGCCAACAGACGTCGGCCCCCTCGTGCCGCTCCAGCCATTCCACAGTGTCCAGGACCGCATGGTGCTCGACGCCGGAGCACAGTATGCGCGTACGGGACGGGTCCTGGGCGCGCCGGGCCCAGTAGAGCCCCTTCACCGCCAGGTTGTCCGCTTCCGTGCCACCTGAAGTGAAGATGACTTCGGAGGGGTGGGCCCCTGCCGCGGCGGCGAGCGCCTCGCGTGCGTCCTCCACGACCCGACGCGCCCGCCGGCCCGAGCCGTGCAGCGACGAGGGGTTGCCGGTCCGGGACAGTTCGCGCGTCAGCGCCGCCAGAGCCTCCGGGGCGAGGGTGGTGGTGGCGGCATGATCCAGGTATACGGGCACACGCCAATTCTACCCGCGGCCGGGCGCCGGAATTGGTGGGTGTTCAGGCGGCGGGAGCGACCGCGCACCTCATTCCGGCCGCACTCCTCCGATTCAGAATCCTTGCCGCGGGCCCGGTCACGAGGGCAGGATCCGGGCACAGCACTGACCGGGCCGCGCACTCCCCTGCGCCCTGAGGTCTTCGATGGCGAGCGCTTCCACCCGCCCAGGGTCGATACCCAAGGCTGCCGAAGCCCCGCCGAGGAAGGCGCCGTTCATCGCACAGACCACGTCCGCGTGGCCGGCAGCGAGGCGATGGAATGGGCAGTTCAGCAGCAGAAGGCCTCCGGCGCCGTCGTCCGCCGGGCAGTAGCCGTGCCCCGCCAGGAAGTCCGCGAAGGGTTCGGCGCTGCCGGGACCGCCGGCGGCTTCCGGCTCCCCCGCGGCTCCGGGCCCGTCCGGCGCGCGGTCCGCGGCGCGAACTGCCGCTGCGCCGGCTGACTTTCCCCTGGCCCGGGCAGCCGCGAGCAGGGCATCCCGGGGCGATCCGCCGTCGTGTGTTGCGGCTTCGACCGCGGAAACCAGCAGCTCCGCGGCGAGGTCATAGTGGCGGTCCGGGACCGACACTGCCACCTCGTCCACGGCGGAACGGTACAGCTTCGCGGGCCGGCCGGAACCGGGACCCTCCCGCCCCCCAAGCTTGCGAAACTCCGCGATCAGCAGCCCGTCGTTGACGAGCCGGTCCAGATGGAACGAGGCGGTGCTCCTGGCCAGACCAAGAGCCTTCGCGGCGTCGTCCCGGCCGACGGCGTCCGGCGCCGAGGCGACGAAGTCGAACAGCCTTCTGCGGTTCTCATCCCCCAGGGACGCGACCGCCGCAAGTCGGCGGCTCCACGCAAGTTTGGTCATGAGACAAGGATATCTCTAAAAACAAGAACCGTTGCTTAATCGGATCGAGGCGTTCTAAAATCGGAATATCCAACTTTAGAAGGAGCATGCCATGAAAGCTTCCCCAGCACTCGCCACTCCGGCACAGCAGCTCAAGGCGGACCCGCACCGCCAGGCCTTCCTGTTGTTGCGGACCGTCTTTACGGTTGCGCCGATCCTGTTCGGCCTGGACAAATTCACGAACCTGCTGACCGACTGGACCATGTATCTGGCCCCCGTGGCGACCTCGGTCGTCCCCCTGCCGGCCCAGAGCATCATGTACGTCGTGGGCGGGGTGGAAATCCTCGCCGGCGTGCTGGTGGCGCTGCACCCCCGCCTGGGATCGGCCGTCGTGGCTGTCTGGCTCCTGGGCATCATCATCAACCTGATCGTGCTCGGCAGCTTCTACGACGTCGCACTGCGTGACTTCGGGCTGCTCGTGGCCGCCTTGGCGCTGAACAGGTTGTCCGCGCGCAAGGCCCCAAAGGCCACAGCTACCGTGTAGGCCGCTGCGCAACGACCCTACGCCAGCACGCGGAGGGCGCGCGGAACCACCTCGATGGTCACGGGAAGCGCGCCAATCCGCTCGCCGTCGGCGTAGGCCACGACGTTGCCGGCGGTGAGTTCCACCTTCCGGACCCGGCGCAGGTGCACGGCGGGGTGGTCCACGTGCCGGCCGGAAAACACCTTGGGGAACACGGCCAGCAGGCCGGTCCGGGACACGCGGCTGACAATGAACAGGTCCAGGAGCCCGTCGTCCAGGACGGCCTCCGGGGTGATCCTCATCCCGCCGCCGATCGACTGGCCGTTGGCCACGGAAATCAGCATGGCGCCCTGCTGCCAGCTTTCGCCGTCGGCCGTCACCGTGTAATTGATGGCCCGGAACGACGCCAGCTCACGGAGCATGGCGAGCTGGTAGCGGATCGTGCCGCGCGGCCAGCGCCAGGCATTTGCCCGCTCGTTGACGGCGGCATCGAAGCCGGCCGAAACCACGCCCGCGAACCAGCGGGATGTTCCCCCGGCGGTAACCCGGCCGGCGTCGATCATCCTTCCGCCGCCGGCCAGGGACTCCAGCACCCGCTCGCAGGCCGCCGGGAGGTTGTGCCGCGGCAGACCCAGCGCCCGGGCCGTATCGTTGCCCGTTCCGGTCGGAATGATGCCAAGCGGCACATGGCCGCCGATTCCGCCCCCTGCATCGGCTCCGGCGTGGGTCCCCGCGCCGGCGCCGTCCGCGACGCCTGCCTCGACGCGGGCGCCGGGGATGGCCCCGGCACCGGCGAGCGCATTGAGGCCGAGGTGGACCATGCCGTCGCCGCCCACCACCACGAGGGCATCCACGCCTGAGTCCAGCGCCCGGTCAACGGCCCGGGCCAGTCCGGCATAGCTGTCCTCGCACAGCAGCAGGACATCCGCCCCGGCCGCGCGGAAGTGCGCCGCGGCGTCCCTCCCGGCATGCCGCGCCCGGCCAAAGGCTGCACGGGGATTGACGGCGAGGGCGATGAGCATGCGCTGAATTATGCCAGCCGCCGGGAACCATCCCGGTACACGCGCTCGTTGTTCCTCCAGCCGGTTAAACTGGCCACGTCGGTCGCCCGCGAACGGTCCGGCGTCTTGACCGCCGGCACCATCAATGAAAAGGATTTCTGTTTGACGCAGGGCAGCAGCTCGCATTACCAGGTCCTCAGGATCCCCGTGACGGCGACGGACAAGGAGATCAAGGTCGCGTACCGCAGGGCCGCACGGCTCGCCCACCCGGACCACGGCGGCGATCCCGCAGCGTTCCGGCGCGTCACCCTCGCCTACGAGACCCTCATCGACGCAAAGCGCCGCGCAGACTACGACCGCTCGTACGGCAGCGGCCCGGGCGGCCCCTACGCGACGGCCGCCGACGACGAGGGCGCCCACTTCGACGCCCCGGCCGCGGGCAGCAGGGCTTCGGCCAATGTGCGCCGCCCGAACACGCCACGGAATACCGCGGCGGACGCGCCCGTCTATGTTCCGCCCTTCGACCAGTATGGCGACGGCACCGCGGTGCCGCTGATTCCCGCGGACGTGGCGCGGCAGCAGGTCCACGGGATGCCCCGCAAACGCGGGATCTTCGGGGCCGAGGCCCGGATTCAGCGGGAGATGCGCACGGTGCAGCTCATCAGCCGGCAGGTACTGACCGCCATTCCGTCGGCGCGTCTGGTCAACGGACTGCAGTCTCCTGCGGACAACAGCCACATCGACCACGCGCTCCTGGCCGGCTACCGGCTCGCGATCATCGGTTCCATGCTGCTGCCGCCCGGGGCCTATGCGTGGAACGGCAGCACATTGACACATGGCGGTCGGTCAGTGGCCCCGCCCCAGCTGGCCCACGTTGTGCGCCGGATGCAGGACATTTTCCCCGAGCTCAATGTGACCGGCTGGATTGTTGTCCACAGCACGGACGGCAATCTGCACCAGCCGGTCATCGACCGGCACCGCCGCGCGCCCAGCGGCCAAGGCGGCGCCTACGGGGAGAGCTCGGGGCTGGTCGAGGTGGTCAACGCCGCAGGCCTGGCCCGCGGCCTGAAGCAGTTCCTCAGCTCGGGCCCGGCCCCCAACACCGTCAACGTTCCCGTGCTGGCCCGGCTGCTGCGCGGAATGCACTAGCCCGGCTGGCTAGGATGGGATGGTGTTCCGCATCCTCTTCCACACCCCCGAAATCCCCGGCAATACGGGAAACGCCATCCGGCTGGCAGCCATCACGGGCGCCGAGCTGCACCTGGTGGAGCCCCTGGGCTTTGATTTTTCCGATGCCAAGCTCCGGCGCGCCGGCCTGGACTATCACGACCTCGCCGTGGTGACCGTGCACCCGGACATCGAGGCGGCCTGGGCGGCGCTGAAGCCTGAGCGGGTGTTTGCCTTCACGTCCGACGGCGAAACCACCTACACAGACATCCGTTACCGCGCGGGGGACGTCCTGCTGTTTGGCCCTGAGTCCGTGGGCCTGCCGGAGGAAATCAAGCACAGTCCCCATGTGACGTCGCGGGTCCGCCTGCCGATGCTGCCGGCCTTGCGGTCACTGAACCTTGCCAACGCGGCATCCATCGCCGTCTATGAGGCGTGGCGCCAAAACGGGTTCGCCGGGGCCAAGCTGTAACGGATCTCCCCCGACCGGCCGGCCGGCCGGTCAGGGCCGGCGGCCGACCCGCAGGGAACCCCACCGGGAGCCCGCGCACGAAGAATCCCGCAGGTTCCGCCCATCCGGGCTTCCGGCTGCGCCGAATCTCTTCTGAAGGCCAAAGCGGTTTCTGAAGTCGGCCGCGCGAGCGATCGCCACAGCACATCGTGGCGGGACAACGGAAGGGAGGGAGGAGCGGCGGGTGAGAACAACACATCTGGAGCGGCGCCCTGCCCACGAGGCAACGGCGGCCCGCGAGGCGCAGGCTGACCATACTGGCCCCCGCACTGCGGCTGGCGCCTTATGCTTGGGGGTGATGGAAACTCCGAACGCCCCGAACCCCGAGGCCGCCGCCCCCGCCGGCACTTCCGCCGACATCAACAGCCGGCTCGGCAGTCTGCTGGAACTGATTGCCCAAGGCGATCAGGCAGCTTTCGCGGAATTTTACGGCCTCACCTCCCGGCGGGTATTCGGCATGGCACGCCGGGTCCTGATCGACACCGAGCTCAGCGAGGACACCACCCAGGAAGTCTTCCTTCAGGTTTGGCAGAACGCCGCCAAGTTCAATGCCGCCGCCGGCAGCCCGCTCGCCTGGCTCATGACCATCTCGCACCGCCGCGCCGTGGACAAGGTCCGGTCTTCCCAGTCCGCCACGGACCGCGAAGCCAAGTATGGTGCCAGCAGCCAGGAGATCGAGCACGATTCCGTCTCGGACGAGGTCGGCAGCCGGCTGGAGGCCGAGGCAGTGGTCCGGTGTCTGGAGACCCTCACCGATACGCAGCAGGAGTCCGTGCGCCTGGCCTACTACGGCGGCCTCACCTACCGGGAAGTCGCCGAGCGGCTGAATGCCGCGGTTCCCACCATCAAGTCCCGCATCCGCGATGGACTCATCAGACTGAAGACCTGCCTGGGGGTGAGCTGAATTGGCCGACATGAATGCACATGACAACAACCGCCTCCCCGGCGGCTTCACGGAGCACATCGCCACCGACCTGACGTCCGGCCGCGTCGCGGATCTTGCCGAGGTCTATGCCCTCAACGCCGTCGACGACGCCGAACGCGCCGAGATCGAGCATTTCCTCGCCTCCGCACCGGCCGCGGACCGGGATGCCTTCAACGAGCGCGTCCGGCAGGCCCGGGAGACCCTGGCCACCAGCTTCACCGCGGAGGAGGAGCCTCCGGCCGGGCTGCTGGAGCGGATCATGTCCTCTTTGCCGGCGCAGGCGGCAGGGCAGTCCCCCGCCGTCGTAACCCGCGCCGGTTCGGAGCCGCAATTGACGCCTGTGGTGCCGCATCCGGTACGCGACGCCACCGGACTTCCGGTCACTGACGAACTCGGCGCCGCCCGCAAGCGCAGGGAGGAACGCCGCCGCCCGCAGGGCATGCGGAACTGGCTTGTCGGGGTCGCCGCCGCGGCCGTCATCGCCCTGGGGGGCGTGGGCGTCAGCGCGTATGTGGCGAACCAAAACGACCCGCTGAACCAGGTGATGCAGGCCAGCGACGTCCGGCAGGCCACGGTTGACGTCAACGGAGGCGGCACCGCCACCCTGTCGATTTCGCCGTCCAAGGACGCCGCCGTTATCAAGATGAACGGCGTTCCGGCTCCCCCCGCGGGCAAGGTGTACCAGATGTGGCTGATCCCCAAGGACGGCTCGGCTCCGGTGTCCCAGGGCCTCATGGATGCCGAAGCTTTGTCCAAGCCGGCCGTCGTCAAGGGCATTGGCTCCGCCGCGGCCCTCGGCATCACCGTGGAACCCGCGGGCGGGTCCGCGTCGCCGACCCTGCCGACCGTCGCCGCCGCACCGCTGGGCGCGTAGCAGGACAATCGAGCAGGAAACAAAAGCCGCCCGGGCCGTGGCACCTTCCGTAGAAGGAGCCAGGGCCCGGGCGGCTTCCTGCGTCCAGCGCAGCTGGATTCAGACGCGGCTAGATGACGAGCGAGAGCAGCATGATCAGGCCGAAGCTCACCACGGAGATCAGAGTCTCCATGACGGACCAGGTCTTGAACGTCTGGCCCACGGTCAGCCCGAACAGTTCCTTGACCAGCCAGAAGCCGGCGTCGTTCACATGCGAGAAGAACAGCGATCCTGCACCGATGGCGAGGGCCAGCAGTGCGGCGTGGGTCGGTGGCAGCGAACTGGCCAGCGGTGCCACGATCCCGGCGGCCGTCACGGTAGCGACCGTGGCCGAGCCCGTCGCCAGCCGGAGGGCGACTGCCACGATGAAGCCGAGCACGAGGACGGACATGTTGGTCCCCTCGGCCCAAGCCTTCACAGAGTCACCCACGCCGGCACCGATCAGCGTCTGTTTGAAGCCGCCACCGGCGCCGACGATCAGGAGGATCCCCGCGATGGGGCCGAGGCTCGCACTGATCCTGCTTGTGATCTTGCTGCCGTTGAGCCCGACGGCGTAGCCGAAGGTCACCATGGCCAGCAGGACGGCAAGCGTCATTGCGACGAGCGGCTGTCCGACGAAGTCGAAGAACGTACGGATGGCCGGGGCGGTCTTGGGGTCAGGCCAGATGATGTCCATGACGGCCTTGAGCAGCATGAGCACCACGGGGAAGATGATGGTCAGCAACGTGACCAGGAAGCTCGGCGGGCGCTTGACGCCTTCCATGTCCGCGCCGTGCACGGTGTCGATGCCGCCGGCGACGGCGGGGGCGCCCACGGGCACCCACCGGGCTGCCAGCCGGGAGAAGAGCGGACCACAGATGATCACCGTGGGGATGGCGACGAGGATGCCAAGGGCCAGGGTGGTGCCCAGTTCAGCCTTGACGGCACTGATCGCGATCAGCGGTCCCGGGTGCGGCGGCACCAGGCCGTGCAGCACGGACAGGCCGGCCAGCGCCGGAATGGCGATGCGCATGAGCGGCATCTTCGAGCGCTGGGTGACCAGGACGATCACGGGCAGCAGCAGGACGAGACCGATCTCGAAGAACATCGGCAGGCCGATGATCACGGCGACGAGTGTGATCATCCAGACCAGCTTGTTGCCGGTGGCCTTGGCCAGGAGGGTGTCGACCACCCGGTTGGCGCCGCCGGAGTCGGCGAGCAGTTTGCCGAGCATCGCGCCGAGCGCGATCAGCAGGCCGACTTCCTTCAGGACACCGCCCACGCCGTCTTCGAAGTTGGCGATCACCTTGGCCGGGTCCACGCCGGCGGCCAGGCCCACGAAACCGGAGCCCAGCACGAGGGCCAGGAAGGGGTGGAATTTGAACTTGGCGATCAGTACGACGATCAGGGCGATGCCCAGACCGGCGACGATCAGTAGTTGGGTGTCGATGCCGGTCCCGGCCTCGACGGCAGCCGGAAGCTGCGTTGCTATCAGAGATTTCACAAAAATTCCTTGGTCGGCTGCGGAACGCGGGAAGGCTCAGGGCCTGGCGTCGGCAGCGTCGAGATTAAGTCGGGTGATGATTTCCTGTGCCTCTTCCGCCGGCGTTGCGGAGACGGACAGGGCAATGAAGTTTTCGTCCGCGGTGGGCGCTTCGAGCGCCTCGAACTGGGACTCCAGCAGGGCGGGCGGCATGAAGTGCCCGTGGCGGGAAGCCAGCCGGTCCGAGATCTTGTCGCGTGATCCCTCAAGGAACACAAAGACCACGCCTTCGCCGCGCAGGATGTCCCGGTAGCGCTTCTTGAGCGCCGAACAGGTCACAACTCCGGGAGCTCCGGCTTCTGTGTGGGTGCGGATCCAGTCGGCAATGCTTTCCAGCCAGGGCCACCGATCCTCGTCGGTCAGCGGCTGGCCGGCATGCATCTTGGCCACATTCGATTCAGGGTGCAGGTCGTCGCCCTCGGCGAGATCCCAGCCCAGCCTGCCGGCCAGTAGTCCCGCAACGGTCGATTTGCCCGATCCGGAGACCCCCATGATCACGAGAACGGGGTGTTGCGCAGTCTTCGCCATCAAAGTCTGCCTTCCATCAAATAAATATGATTTAAACAGAGGCCAGCATATGGCAGAGGGTGTGCTGCGGCAACACTAGAATCCGGCGATGGTCCCCGGGCCGTTGACTGTGACGACGTGGAAGGCCTCGGCGCTGCGCCCCGCCGGCAGCCCGCCGCGCGCCCCGGTGCTCAGCATGAGGCCGCGGACCGTGCGCTCCATGGCATCGACGTCGGGGTGCTGGCTGACGTGGATGTGGATGGCGGCAAGCTTGCTGTCGACATGCTCCGTGACGTCAACGAAGTGGTTTTCGCGTTCTTCGGGCCCGGCGAAGAGCCAGAGCCAGGGCAGTTTGTAAGCCTCCAGCCCGGACTCGGCCAGTTCCGGATACGCGAAGGGGTTTTCCAGGGCCGGGTATACGGCGCGGGTCACGGCCTCCCCCACGGCCAGGTGGTCCGGGTGGCTTTTCTGGATGCGGTTCCAGTTGCGCTCCGGATGCATCGACAGCACGACGTCGGGCCGGAGCTGCCGGATCAGGCGCACCACTTCACGCATCACCTCATGCGAGGGTTCAAGATAGCCGTCGCGCTGGTGCAGGTAGTGGATGTCCGTGACGCCGACCAGGGCGGCCGCGCGCTGCTGCTCCTCGATGCGCAGCCGCACGATTTCGTCGCGCTGCGCGGGATCGAAGCCGCCGGCGTCGCCGTCGGTCATGATGCAGTAGCTGACCTGGACTCCGGCGGCGGTCCAGGCCGCAATCGTGCCGGCGGCGCCGAAATCAATGTCGTCCGGGTGGGCCGTGAAACAAAGCACCCGCTCGATCCGGGAAGTCTCCGGATCGAGCGGGCTCTGCGCCGGGGCGGCGTTGGGGCTCATGGGTCAGCCTTTGCGCTTTTTGATTTCTGCGGTGGCCTGGGGCAGCACCTGGAAGAGGTCGCCCACAATGCCGAAGTCCGCGATCTCGAAAATCGGCGATTCGGCGTCCTTGTTCACGGCGACGATCACCTTGGCGGTCTGCATGCCGGCCTTCTGCTGGATGGCGCCGGAGATGCCCGCGGAAATGTAGAGCTGCGGCGAGACGGTCTTGCCGGTCTGGCCGATCTGCGCGTCGTGGCCGATCCAGCCGGCGTCCGTGGCCGCCCGCGAAGCGCCGATGGCCGCGTCCAGGGCGTCGGCGAGTTCCTCGAGCGGGCCGAAGTTGCCGTCCACGCCCCGGCCGCCCGCCACGACGATGCGCGCCTCGGTCAGATCCGGGCGCCCGCTGGCAGGCTTTTCGTTACGTGCCGTGACGCGGGCGGCGGCCGCGGTGGCGCCGGCCGGAAGCTGGACTGTGACGGCGTCCGGCGTCGTAGCGGACACCGCGGGCTCCGGCGTGACGCTGTTGGGCTTTACGGTCAGCACGGAAACGGGCGTCGTGGCCTTCGCGGTGGTGGTGTAGGACCCGGCCAGCACCGACTTGTGCGCGGTTCCGTCCGGATCGACCGCCACGACGTCGGTGATGACGCCGGCGCCGAGCCTGATGCCGAGCCGGGCGGCGATCTCCTTGCCCTCCGCCGAGTTCTCGGTCAGGACGACGTCGGCTCCGGCCGCGTCAACGGCTGCGGCCAGGAACGCCGCCTTGGGTCCCACGAGGTAGTCGTCGAGGTCTGCGGCGGACGGGCGGTACAGCGCCTCGGTGCCGTAGGCAGCCAGGGCCGCGGCGGCATCTGCATGCAGCTCTCCGTTGACAGCGGCAACGGTCTCGCCCAGGGAGCGGGCGATCGTCAGCAGTTCCAGGCTCGACTTCTTTAGCGCCGGGCCGGGGTTGTCGATGAAAACGAGTACTTTTGCCATGTTCGGATTTTCCCCTTTAGAGCAGCTTCTGGGCGGCCAGGAACTCGACCAGCTGGATGCCGGCGTCGCCTTCGTCGGTGATGATGGTGCCGGCCGTGCGCGGCGGGCGGGCCTCGGCGGTCTCGACGGCGGTCCAGGAGCCGGACTTGCCCACCTGGGCCGTGTCGACGCCGATGTCGGCCAGGCTCAAGGTGGTGATGGTCTTCTTCTTTGCCGCCATGATGCCCTTGAAGTTCGGGTACCGGGGGTCATTGATCTGGTCCGTAACCGAGACGACGGCCGGCAGTTCAGCCTCAACGGTGTCCGCGTGCGTGTCGCCGTCGCGGCGGGCGGTGAGCTTGCCGCCGTCGAGCTCCAGAGACGCCGCAAAAGTCACCTGTGGAAGCCCCAGCCGCTCGGCGAGCTGCGCCGGGACCAGCGAGGTCTCGCCGTCCGTGGAAGCCATGCCGGTGATGATGAGGTCCGCGGGGGCGTCCGCGCCGAGGTGGCGGATGGCGGCGGCCAGTGCCAGCGAGGTGGCCGCGGCATCGGACCCGGCCAGGGCCTCGTCGCTGAGGTGCACGCCTTCCGTGGCGCCGATCTGGAGTGACTTCTTGACCGCGTTGACGGCAGCTGCCGGGCCCATGCTCAGGGCGATGACCTTGTTCCCGGCCGCTTCCCCGCCGCGGGACTCGATCAGCTGCAGGGCCGCCTCGAGGGCGTACTCGTCCAGTTCGGACAGGATGCTTTCGGAGCGGTCCGCGGTGTTGCCCTCGCCAGTGAGGTGGCGGTCGAACTGCGCATCCGGGACGTGCTTGACCAGCACAATGATTTTCAGGGTCTCTTCCACTGTGTCTACAGCAGCCTTCCATGCGGGTGGATAGCCGCCCCTGACGGGGTCATGGCCACGGAACGCCCGGTAGCCGGGCTCTTCCTAGCTAACCATATAGCTGCCGGGCCGCGCGGCCTGGGTTAACGCCTGTGTCAGCACCGTGCATGCGTCATGGAGGCGTCGTGCAGGTTCCCGGAACGGCAAAGGCCGGGCGGCACCTTTCGGTGCCGCCCGGCCTTTCTGCTGTATGTCGGCTACTGCTTCTATTGGTCGGCAGCGGTACCGAGGGTTACATCGACTTCCTTCGGCTGCCCGCCGCGCAGCACCGTGACCTTGACCGTGGCCCCGGCCGGTTGTTCGCGCACCGCGGCGGTCAGCTGGTTGGGATCGCTGATGGTCAGGTCCTGGAACTTCGTCACGACGTCGCCAACCTTGATGCCGGCCTTGTCAGCGGCCGAGCCGGGCTCGACGGTCGCGACCTCGGCGCCCACCGAGAATCCGGAGGAGGACGTTCCTGCCGCCTTGGCTTTCACGCTCACGCCGAACTGTGCGTGGGTGGCCTTGCCGTTGCTGATGATCTCCTGGGCCACGCGCTTGGCGTTGTTGATCGGGATGCTGAATCCCACGCCGATGTTGCCGCTGCTGCTGCCGGTGGCCGAGTCGCCGCCGGCGGAGGCGATCGCGACGTTGACGCCGATGATTTCGCCCTTCGTGTTCACCAGTGCGCCGCCGGAGTTGCCCGGGTTGATGGCCGCGTCCGTCTGGATGACGTTGATCGAGATGGATCCCTGGTCAGCGGTGCTCTGGGTCTGGCCGCCGCCCGGGGGTGCGAACTGGAAGCCCTGGTCACCGCCCTGGGAGTTGTCCGCCCCGCCCTTCGGCGCGGCCGAGGATGCCACGCTGATGGTCCGGTTCAGGGTGGAGACGATGCCGTCGGTGACGGTTCCGGTGAGGCCGAGCGGCGAGCCGATGGCGACGGCGGTGTCACCGACGTTCAGCTTGTTCGAGTCACCCAGCGTGGCCGGGACGAGTCCGGAGGGGTTGTCGATCTTGATCACGGCGAGATCGGAGAGCGGGTCGGTACCGACGATCTTCGCGGAGTAGACCTTGCCGTCGCTGGTCCGGACCTCCATGGTGGCGTTGGCGGCCTTGCCGTCGAGGGTTACCACGTGGGTGTTGGTCAGCACATGGCCGTCCGTGTCGAGGATGATGCCGCTGCCGGTGCCGCCGTCGCTGCCGCTGGTGGCCTTGATGGTCACCACGCTGGGGGAAGCTTTCAGTGCGGCGGCGCTGATGGCGTTGACGTCGTCCCTGTTGTTGACGATCACCGGCCCCGGCCTGGCTCGTGTTGCTCGTGGAAGCTGTGGAGGTACGGTCGGCCAGCAGCGCGTTGCCGCCCGCCACCACGCCGCCGCCGATCAGGCCGGCCGCCACGATGCTGGCGATGAGGACAGGGACGCCGAACGCTGCCTTGCGCTTGGGGGCGTGAGCGGGGTTGTTCACAAAGCTCGCGCCGGGGGCATAGGCCGACGTCGGCTGGTTGCCGGGGTGGGCGCCGTAGGGCGCCTGGCTGTACGGGGAATGTGCTTGCTGAGCCTGGCCGTACGGGGGCTGGGCGGGCTGGCCATGACCCTGGCCGGGCTGGGCAGGAGCGCCGTACGGGCCTGCGTGCGGCGCGGGGGCACCGAACTGCTGGGTGTCGGCACCGGGGTGCTGTGGCTGGGAAGTCTGGGCCTGGGCCGGCTGGTGCTGCGGGTAGACCGGACGCGGCGCGCCGTCCTCGGCGCGGTCCAGCCGAAGCGTCGGGTTCTCGGGTGCCGGGCTTCCGGGTGCCGTCTCCGGGGTGTGCGCGCCATTCGGCTGCGCGGAGGCATTCGGCTGCGCGGAGGCATTCGGCTGCGCCGGGGCGCCCTCCTGCGGTTCGGCCGGTCCCCGGTTCTGTTGTGTCGGCTCCGGTGACGCACCCGGCACTGGGTTCTCAGTCATGAGACTTCCTTTCATCCTCGTCTGCCTATAACTATGGTCGCTCAGACTGATACTAGAGCGGACATTTGCTGGGAGGTTCCTGAACGGATGGACAGCGGCCTGATTGCCGGTTTGCCAGCTTAAGCGCTTTTCGCTGGTGGCATATTCCCCAAGGTGGACTGCCATTTGGGTGCACCATAGAATCAAATGGAATTGCCACAGCGACCTGCGGCTTTACATCTGCGTGGGGGCGCTGCTGCATTCTGTGACGGCTGGTTCGACCGAACCGGTCCCAGAAGTGCTGAAGGGTTGCACATGCGGTCTAAGTTGATTCGTTTCCTCGCCGTCCTTGGCGTGGCTGGATTGCTGGCGCTTCCCGCCGCTCCTGCCCTGGCCGAAGACCCGGTGACCATCCCGTCCGGGCAAAACATCGTTGACAGCGCAAACGTGCTCGGCAGCCGCAAGGGCGAAGTCCAGGACGCCATCCAGAAGCTCCTGAAGGACCACAAGTACAACCTGTACGTCGTTACGGCAAAGACGTTCGAGAACCCCTCGGACCCTAAGGCCTGGGCCGTGGCCGTGGCGACCAACAAGGGCATGGGCAAGGCCGACGTCATCCTCACCATGTCCGACGACGGCAAGTACTATTTCTCTCCCAACTCGGCCAGCGCCATCTACTCCAAGACGTCCAACATCACCCAAAACGCCATCGTTCCGAACCTGGCCGGCGGAAAGCGCGACTTCGCGCAGGCGGCGATTGATACCGCCGCTGCGGTCGGCGACGCTGCGGCCGGGGGCAGCGGCACTGTGCCGTCCGAAGCGGGGGCGGGCAACGGCGTCCTGGTGGGAGTCGGCGTCGTGGCCGTGGGCGGAGCGGGGGCCTACCTTTACTTCCGCAGCCGCCGCAAAAAGGCCGCCCAAGGTTCCGGCGCCTCCGGCGGAACCCAAGGTGCCCAGCAGGACCCGCTGGCGGGCCTTAGCGTGGCAGAGTTGCGACGCAAGAGCGATTCCCTGCTGATCGAGGCCGACGACGCCATCAAGTCCAGCGAGCAGGAACTTGGATTCGCCCAAGCCCAGTACGGTGACTCCGCGGTGGGTAACTTCACCAAGGCACTGCAGGAGGCCAAGGCCCACATGACGGAGTCCTTCAAGCTTCAGCAGCAGCTCGATGACCACATTCCCGATACCGAGGAACAGCAGCGGAGCTGGCTCGGGGAAATCATCCGCCGTTCCGAAGCCGCCCTGGCATCGCTGCAGGAGCAGAAAGCGGACTTCGATTCCCTGCGGGAGCTGGAGAAGAACGCCCCCGAGGCCCTTGCCGCCGTCGGCGCCGGAGCCGCGGAAGCCGAGGCAAAGATTGCCAGCGCCGAACAGTCGCTGACGGATCTGCGCGCCAAGTACGCCGAGAGCGCCCTAGTCCAGGTGGCGGACAATATCAAGCAGGCCAAGGAACGCCTCGACTTCGTGCAGAACGCTTCCACCGCGGCGAAGGAAAAACTCGCCGCTGGCGAAAACAGTCTCGCCGCCGTGGCCGTGCGCGCCGCGGAAGAAAGCCTGCACCAGACAAACGTGCTGATCGGCGCCATCACCAAGGTGGCCGACAGCCTTGGCGAGGCGCGCAGCGGCCTGGAAACCGCCGTCGTCGATACCGCCCAGGACCTGGCGCAGGCCAAGGCGATGATCCAGTCCGGCGCCCATCCGGAACTTTCGGGACCGGTCGCTGCCGTGGAAGCAGCCCTTGCCCAGGTCAAGGCGGAAATCCAGGGCGGCAAGATCGATCCCGTCGCCACGCTGGAACGGGTGACAGCCGCGCACCAGACCCTCGATGAGTCGCTCAGCGGAATCCGCGACCAGCAGGAACAGGCGCGCCGCGCTCAGGCCTCGCTGCAACAGACCATCACATCGGCCCAGGCCCAGATCAGCGCGACGTCGGACTACATCACCGCCCGCCGCGGCGGCGTGGGCACCGAGGCCCGCACGCGCCTGGCCGAGGCCCAGCGGAACCTGGACTACGCGCTTTCCATCTCCCGCAACGACCCCGTGACCGCACTGCAGTACGCGCAGCAGGCCTACGCTCTGGCGGCCCAGGCTGCGCAGCTGGCACAGTCCGATGTTGACCACTTCGGCGGCTACGCCAACCAAGGCTACGGGCGCGGCGGGATGTTCGGCGGCAGCGGCGGCGGAGGTCTCGGCGGCGCGATCCTCGGCGGAATCCTCATCAACTCGATCCTTCATGGCGGAGGCGGGGGTGGCGGCGGCGGCTGGGGCGGAGGCGGCGATTCCGGCGGCGGTTGGGGCGGTGGCGGCGACTTCGGCGGAGGCGGCGACTTTGGTGGAGGCGACTCCGGCAGTTTCTAGCCTTTTTGGCCCACGTGCCGCACGGCAACAGCCCCGAACCATTGGCGACGACGTGCCGGGCGCAACGGACCGGGCAGCGGATAGAAGAGACATATTAACGGTTCACTGGAATCAGTGAGACAACTGAGCAGGACGAAAGGTAACACCATGGTTAAGCAGTCCATCTTCGGCCGCATGGCGCAGCTGGCGAAGGCCAACATCAACTCCTTGCTGGACCAGGCCGAGGATCCGCAGAAAATGCTGGACCAGATGGTCCGTGACTACACGAACAACATTGCGGAGGCTGAGTCCGCTGTGGCACAGACCA
Organism: Arthrobacter sp. TE12232; assembly: GCF_054062615.1. Taxonomy (NCBI): domain Bacteria; kingdom Bacillati; phylum Actinomycetota; class Actinomycetes; order Micrococcales; family Micrococcaceae; genus Arthrobacter; species Arthrobacter sp. TE12232. Next base: position 3,847,707 of record NZ_JBSSFK010000001.1, on the reverse strand, counting down.
TCGGCAACCTGCGTATGCTTCAGGACGACTACAACGAGGACATCCGCAACGCCCAGGACTGGGGCAACAAGGCCCTCGCCGCGTCCCGCAAAGCCGACGAGTACCGGGCCAAGGGCGACGTCGGTGACGCGGAGAAGTTCGACAACCTCGCCAAGGTTGCACTGCAGCGCCAGATCGCCTCTGAAAACGAGGCCAAGTCCGCCGCGCCGAACATCGCGGCCCAGACCGAAGTGGTGGACAAGCTCAAGCACGGCCTTGACCAGATGAAGGGCAAGCTCAACGAACTGACCAGCAAGCGCAATGAGCTGGTGGCCCGGTCCAAGACCGTCGCGGCCCAGAGCCAGGTCCATGATGCCCTCAAGAGCATCAACATCATGGACCCCACATCCGAGGTAGGCCGCTTCGAAGAGAAGATCCGCCGCGAGGAAGCCAAGGTCCGTGGCCAACAGGAGCTTGCAGCCTCAAGCCTGGACGCCCAGTTCAATTCGCTGGAAGACATGGGCGAGCAGACCGAGATCGAGGCCCGGCTGGCCGCGATGAAGTCCGGCGGCTCCCCCGCGGCCATCGGCACCGGCAACGGTGATGCCTCCGGCTCCACGGTCGACGAGGCCGACTTCGACAAGCTCTAAACGGCCACCCGGCGCTTAGTGCCGGCGCCAAGGAACGAACCAGGGCCGGACTCCGGCGGCCCAGCCTGACACACCAGGTGCTGCCGCCGGGATCCGGCCCTTGCTGTGCCCGGCGTGTTGTGCCGGGCCTGTTGTGCCGGGCCTGTGGCTCCCGCGTGTAGCGTGGACCCATGTCTGCGACCCTTGTCTGGCTCCGTGACGACCTCCGGCTGGATGACAATCCTGCGCTGACGGAGGCCGCCGCCCGGGGCACACCCCTGACCGTTGTCTATGTCCTCGACGAGGAATCGCCCGGCGTCCGGCCGCTGGGCGGAGCCGTGAAATGGTGGCTCCATCACTCCCTGGCCGCACTCGCCGCCGATTTGGAGGCCGCGGGTTCGCGGCTGGTGCTCCGCCGCGGCCCTGCCGCGCAGATCATCCAGGACCTCGCCGCGGAAACCTCTGCCGACACCTTGCTGTGGAACCGCCGCTACGGTGCGCCCGAACGCGCTGTGGATGCGGGCCTGAAGACCTGGGCCACGGCGGAGGGCATCGGAGCCACAAGCTTCCAGGCCACCCTCATGTTCGAACCGTGGACCGTGCGGACCGGCAGCGGGGGGCCCTACAAGGTCTTCACGCCGTTCTGGAGGGCCTGCGTAGCCGGCCCCGAACCCCGCCTGCCCTTAGCGCCGCCGGGCCGCCTGCCGGCCCCGGCACGCACCGGCGACGGGCAGTTGCCTGCCAGCGAGCCGCTCGACGACTGGGGCCTGCTCCCCCGGCAACCCGACTGGAGCGCCGGCCTGGCCGCCACCTGGACACCGGGAGAAGCCGGCGCCCACAGCCGCCTGGCGGATTTCGTGGAAGGGCCCGCGGCCGAATACGGCACCGGCCGCGACATCCCCGGCGTCGAAGGCACCAGCCGGCTGTCCCCGCACTTGCGCTTTGGCGAAATCAGCCCGTTCCGGATCTGGCACACACTGCGCGAACACTTTGCGCCGGGAGCACCGGCCGACGTCGGGATCTTCCGCTCCGAACTCGGCTGGCGGGAATTCTGCTGGCAGTTGCTCTACGAGAACCCGGACCTGGCGACCCGGAATTACCGGCCCGAGTTCGACCGCTTCGAGTGGCAGCCGCCCTCGGGAGCCGAGCTGGCGGCCTGGCAGCAGGGCGGCACCGGTTATCCGCTGGTCGACGCCGGCATGCGCCAGCTCTGGCACACCGGCTGGATGCACAACCGCGTGCGGATGGCGGCGGCGTCCTTCCTGGTGAAGAACCTCCTGGCCGACTGGCGGCTGGGCGAGGCCTGGTTCTGGGACACTCTGGTGGACGCCGATTCCGCGAGCAACCCGGCGAACTGGCAGTGGGTCGCCGGGTCAGGCGCCGACGCTTCGCCCTACTTCCGGATCTTCAACCCGGTCACCCAGAGCAAGAAGTTCGACGCGGCCGGCCGCTACCTCCGCGAGTATCTCCCCGAGCTCGCGGCACTGGACGACAAGGCCGTCCATGAGCCTTGGAAGGCCGACTGCGCCGCCCCCGGCTATCCGGCACCCATCGTGGACCTTGCCGAAACCCGGGCCAGGGCACTGGCGACCTACCAGCGGCTCAAGGACGGCTGAGGCCCGGCACCTGCCGCTACCGGGCCCGGGCGCGACCGCCGGACAACAGGTGAAGCGACGGGACAGGCAGGCAACGGAAAAGGCCCGGATCTGATGATCCGGGCCTTTCCTGTGCACCGCTGGTGCTTACTGGTTGCGGGGACAGGATTTGAACCTGTGACCTCTGGGTTATGAGCCCAGCGAGCTACCGAACTGCTCCACCCCGCGTCGCTTGATCAACACTACCGTACTTTCGGAGGCGCCATGACCACCTGCCCCCGCGGGCCCCTGCGCGGGGCCGATCCGGCACAGTCACGGAACGTGGCCGTGCACCAGGGCCTGGTGAGGGATTTGCGGCCGAGGGACACCACACAGCGGCCCGGAGCTTAAAACAAAAGGTCCGGAACACTGTTTCCAGTGTTCCGGACCTTTTCTCCAGTTGCGGGGACAGGATTTGAACCTGTGACCTCTGGGTTATGAGCCCAGCGAGCTACCGAACTGCTCCACCCCGCGTCGCACTATCAACTCTACCTGCCGGTGAACTTGAGGCCAAATCGAGGTGACGTGATGTGCATCTCGCCGCCCGTGTGAGCCGCCCTGAAAGCCCACAGGCCGGGACAGCCTCTTAGTGAAAGGCAGTCCCGGCCTGTGTGGCCTTCCGGGCAACGTGCGCCCGGTCCTATTGCAGCGTTAGCCGCCGGCTGTTGCTGACGGGGTGGCCGACGGCGTGGGTGACGCGACGCCTGCCGGTGCCGGTGTCGGCGTCGCTTCCAGCTTCGCTTCGGCTTCGAGCGCCTTCTGCAGGGCCGCCGCGAGCTTCTTCTGCTGGTCACCGTATGTGGCGAAGTCACCCTTGGCGAGGGCGTCCTGGCCCGCCTTGATGGCAGCGTTGGCGTCATCGAGGGCGGCCTTCAGCTCCGCTTTGGCATCCGTGGTTCCGGGAGCCGGCGTGGTGCCTCCCGGGGTGGCCGGGGCTTGTCCCTTGTTCGCCGAGTCCCCTGCCGCCGCCCCGGAGTTTCCGCCGAACAGCTGGTTCAGTGCCTCGTTCAGCGTCGGCGCGAAGCCAATCTTGTCGCCGAACGCCACGAGGACCCGTTGCAGTGTCGGGTAGGAGGTTTCACCCGTAGACCGCAGATAGACGGGCTGGACGTACACCATGCCGCCACCGACCGGCAGGGTCAGGAGGTTGCCGTTGAGCACCGCGGACGCACCCTGGCGGAGCAGGTTGAGGGCCTGCGAAACGGTGGGGTCGGAGTTGAACTTGTTCTGCGCCTGGCCCGGGCCGGGGACCTGGGTTTCCGGCGGGATCTGCAGGAGTCTGAGCTGGCCGTAGCTGGCCGCCTTGACGCCCTTCTGGTTGCCTGCGTCGGAGTCTGCGGCCAGATAGCCGTACAGCACGTTGCGGGCGTTTCCGTTGACCACCTGCGGGATGAACGACGAGGTCAGCTGGAACGCCGGCTTGTCCTGGTCGGGCATCTTCAGTGACATGTAGTACGGCGGCTGCTTGACCTCGTCCTGGACGGTGGGGTCGTTCGGGACGGACCACGCGTCATTGTTGGTGTAGAAGGCGTCCGGGTTGGTCACGTGGTAGCGGCCAAGAAGTTCGCGCTGGACCTTAAACAGGTCCTCCGGGTACCGTACGTGGCTCATGAGCGCACCGGACATCTCGGAATACGGCTTCAGGGCCGTCGGGAACACCTTCTGCCAGGCCTTCAGTACGGGGTCCTGGTCGTCCCACGCGTAGAGCGTGACGGAGCCGTCATAGGCATCCACGGTGGCCTTGACCGAGTTGCGGATGTAGTTCACCGAGCTGTTCGGCAGGGCTACCGTCCGGTTCGCGGCGGTCTGGGAGTCGGCCGTGGCGGCGGACAGCTGCTCCTGCTGGGAGTAGGGGAAGTACGGGCTGGTGGTGTACCCGTCCACGATCCACTTCACCCGGCCGTCGACGACGGCGGGGTAGGCGTTGCCGTCCACCGTCAGGTACGGTGCAACCTTCTCCACGCGGTCCCGCGGGTTGCGGTCGTAGAGGATCTGCGAGTCGGCGTTAACGCCGTCGGAGAGCAGCATGTCGGAGGACTGGAACTTGATCGAATAAAGGATCTTGTTGAAGAAGCTGCCGACGTTCGGGCCGCCGTTGCCGGTGAAGGTGTACTGCGTTTCGCCGTCGCCTTCCTTGGCCGCGGGCCGGTCCTGCTCACGGTGGGGTGCACCCTCCGGCGCGCCGACGATCGAGTAGTCTGGCGAGTTCTCGCCGAAGTAGATGCGGGGCTGGTAGGTCGTGTCGTTGCCGAGCACGCCGGTGGACGGGATGCCCGCCTGCAGGAAGTCCGGCTTGCCGTCCACGGTGAACGTGTTGCCCTTGGCCGCGACGACGCCATAGCCGTGCGTGTAGACCACGTGCCGGTTCAGCCAGGACTGCTGGTTGGTGGCGAGCCCGTCCGGGTTGAGCTCACGGACCGCGATGACCGTGTCCTGGGTCTTGCCGTCGATCTGGTAGCGGTCCACGTTCAGGGCCTTGGGGAACTGGTAGTAGGGCCGGTACTGCTCCAGCTGCGAGAACGCATCAGAGATCAGGTTCGGATCCAGCAGACGGATGTTGGCGGTGGTCTGGGCATCGGGGGCCAGTGCACCGGTGGTGGCGTTGGTGGTGGCGTTGTACCGACTTTCCTGGACCTTGTCCAGGCCGTAGGCGGCACGGGTCATGGCGATGTTCCGCTTGATGTATTCGTTCTCCAGTGTCTGCTCCGAGGGCCGGACCTGGAACTGCTGGATGACCCACGGGTAGACACCGCCGGCAAGGATGGCCGTGATGACCAGCATGGCGGTGCCGATCACCGGAAGACGCCACTTGCCGATCACTGCGGCGACGATGAAGAGCACGGCCACAAGACCTGCGGCCACAGCCAGGATGGACTTGGTCGGAATGACGGCGTTCACGTCCGTGTACAGCGCACCGGCCCAGCGGCCCCCGTTGTTTTGCACGGTGGAATAGCGGTCCAGCCAAAAGTTGACGCCCAGCAGCAGGAGGAAGGCGGCGCCCGTGACGGCCAGGTGGATCTGTGCGGCACGGCTGGTGAATATCCCGCGTTCCATGATCCGGATGCTGCCGTAGAGGTAGTGGGTCAGGATGCCGGCGAGTCCCGCGACCACCGTGACGCTGATGAGGAACCCGGTGACGAAGCCGAGGAAGGGAAGCGTCATGAGGTAGAAGCTGATGTCCAGGTTGAACTGCGGATCGTTCTGGCCGAACGGCTCCTGGTTCAGGAACAGGAGGACTTTTTGCCATTGGCTGGCGGCGGCGCTTCCGGCGAAAAGGCCAAAGAGGATGGGAATACCCACCATCACCACGCGCCGGATGGGTTCGAGCTGGGCCTGGTAGCGGTTCAGGTTGTCCCGGATTTCCGAATCGGGGGCATAGACCGGCCGCGCGTGGTAGGCAATGCGGATGGCGAAGAAGACGGCGGCAAACATGACGGCGAACCCGGTCAGGAAAATCACGATCTTGGACACGTTTTCGGTCAGGAACACTTCGAAGAAGCCCAGTTGCTGGTACCAGAGGACATCCGTCCAGACATTGGCGAAGAAGATGAATCCGACCACGATCAGGGCCACGATGATCAGCGTTGGCGTCAGGGCGCCGCGTCGTGTCTGGGGTCTTCCGGGCGGGACAGTGCTGGCGGGACGGGACAAACTCGGTACCTCATAGCTGGTCGTCTACTGCGGGTTTTTAGTTATTCGTCGCTGCTGTGATTCAGTCCTGCGACAAAGTGCCGTATTGCAGGGTTGATGCATTCTAACGGCCTCCTCCGCCGTTCCGTCAGTGCCCTACAGCAGGGTCCCGGACGGACGGCAGCGGCCGTCATTAGTGCCACGAGTGACGCGGGTGCTTAGTTCCGCGGCCAGTCTAGTTGCTGGTGCACACGGGGAGGCCTGATGTGTCGCCGCCTGAAGCGGCCAGTTCAACTGCTTTGCGTGCGTCCGTGAGGTTCTCCACCTTGACGACTTGAAGGCCGCCGGGAATGTGGCCCACCACGTCCTCGCAGTTGGAGGCCGGCGCCAGGAACAGCGTGGCCCCGCCGGACCGTGCCCCCTGCATTTTCTGGGCGATCCCGCCGATGGGCCCCACGGCGCCGTCGGGGGAAATGGTTCCAGTGCCCGCGATGTGCTTGCCTCCGGTCAGATCCCCGGGCGTGACAGTGTCAATGATGCCGAGGGCGAACATCATGCCGGCGCTGGGGCCGCCGACCTTGTCGAGGGAGATTTTGACGTCAAAGGGGAAGGTGAACTTGTACTGCAGTATGACGCCGAGGATATAGCGGCCTGCACTGTTCTTGGCCGGAGTGATGGTGGCGGGCACTTGGCTGCCGGCGCGGTCCACGATGACCTTGACGGGTTTGCCGTTGCCTGCGGCCAGTTCTGCCTGGACTACGCCAAGGGACGTGATGGGCTTGTCATTGATCGAGACCAGAACGTCGCCCGACTGCAGCAACCCCTTCGAGGCGGAGTCGTCCGGGAGCCCGGCGACCTGCATTTTCTGATCGAACGGGATGTTCAGTTCTTTCAGTGCTGCGGCCACGGCGTTCTCCTGGGAGGTGGTCATCGCCGTGGCGCTCTCCTGCTGGGATTGTTCCTTCGTCACCCCGGTCGGGAACAGCAGTTCCTGGGGGTAGACGGCCTTGGTGCCGTTGAGCCACGCCGAAAACGCCTCGAAGACGCTGACCGGACCGTTGGGGCCGCCGTCGACATAGACCGTGGTGAGATCCAGGTTGCCCTTGGCGGGAAAGGTCTCGTGGCCGGTGACGCTGATGACCGGTTTGCCGTTGTCCTCGCCGATGGTGTTGAACGTGGGCCCGGGAGACTCGACCACGTAGGGCACCGGCAGGCTCACCGCGGTGATGCCCAGCGCCAGGGTCAGCAGCCCCGAGACGAGCATGGCTGACGAGCGGTTGTCGCGCTTCCGCGGGGCGCCGGTGCCCGGAAGGCGGATCCTTCTGCCCCGGACCGGCCCGGCCGCGGGGTCGCTGGCGGGCTGCTCACCTTGGGTGATTGTCATTGAACGACCTCTCCGTGCCGGCGCGGGGGCGGCGGCCCTGACGGGATTCCTGACAGGACAATCCTGTCAGGACAAGCCTGCCAAGGCATCCTGACAGGACGCCTTGAGCCAGCACCGGGGCCACAGCCTAACCCGAGGCTGCCGCGTGCAAATATTCCAACTTCCAAGACTACGCGTTGGGCGGCCCGGAAGGCTCTTTGCCTACAGCGAACGTGGCGCGGTTTCGGCAGACAGCCGCTCTTGCAGGGGGGTACCGTGAAGTTGAGAAACAGCCACACCGACGATCGGCGGGATCATGACCTCCAACCCACTCAATCCGTCCAATGGCGACGAGGAACCCAAGGATCCCCTGGCAGAAATGCTCAAGAACCTGATGGGCGGCCAGGGCATGGGCAACATCGACCCCGCTGAACTGGCGAAGGCCGCAGGCCTCCCGGACGACCCAAACCTCCTGGCCCAAATGTTCTCGCAGGTGCAGGCGATGATGAGCGCTCCGTCGGAGGGGCCCGTCAATTGGCAGCTGGCCCATGAGAACGCCCGTCGCGTGGCCGCCAGCGGATCGGACCCCTCGGTCACGTCCCAGCAGTCGCGCGAGGTCGACGAGGCCCTGCGGCTCGCCGAGCTCTGGCTCGACCAGGTCACGGGGCTTCCGGCCACGGGACTGATCGGCCGGGCCTGGTCCCGTGCCGAATGGGTCGAGGAAACCCTTGGAACGTGGAAGCGGCTGACCGAGCCCGTCGCCAACAGCATTGCCAACGCGCTTTCCGCCGCCATGACCGAGCAGATGCCCGAGGAAATGAAATCCATGATGGGTGGCGCCTCCTCGATGATCCAGAACATGGGCGGGGCGATCTTCGGCATGCAGCTGGGTCAGGCGATCGGTGCCCTCTCGGCCGAGGTGGTCAGCTCGACGGACATCGGTGTGCCCCTGGCCGACCTCGAAATGGCGCTCCTGCCGGCCAACGTGGCGAAATTCGGTGAGGGCCTCAGCCTGCCCGAGAACGACATCCGCCTGTTCCTGGCAGTGCGCGAGGCAGCCCACGCCCGGCTGTTCGTGCAGGTCCCGTGGCTGCGCGGACATCTCCTCAGCGCGATCGAGGCCTACGCCCGCGGGATCCACATCGACACGTCCAAGATCGAGGAACTGGCACGGGATATCGACCCCAGCAACCCGGAAGGCATCCAGGAGGCCCTCTCCCAGGGTGTCTTCATGCCGCAGCGCACGCCCGCCCAGGAACAGGCCCTCGAGAAGCTGGAGACGGCCCTCGCCTTAGTGGAGGGCTGGGTGGACGAACTCACGTGGGGCGCGACCGAAAAGCTGCTGCCCTCCGCCGCCGCACTGCGCGAGACCGTCCGGCGGCGCCGGGCCACCGGGGGCCCCGCGGAGCACGCGTTCTCCTCCCTCGTGGGGCTTGAGCTGCGGCCGCGCCGGCTCCGCGAGGCCGCCACGCTCTGGGCTTTGCTCAAGGCCGAACGCGGGATCGAGGGCCGCGACGCCGTCTGGCAACACCCTGATCTGCTGCCCACAGCGGAGGACCTGGATGATCCGCAGGGCTTCAGCGAACGCCGCAAGCTTGCCGAAGCCAGCGACAGCGAGGTCGATGACGCCCTGCAGAAGCTGCTGAACGGAGGCTTCGACGAGCCCGCTGACACTGGTTCCGCCGCCTCCGACACACCTGCCCCCAGCGCACCGGAGGAGTCCGCCGGTTCCGGTCAGGTACCACCGGCAGCCACTGAGGAAGACCAGAGCGGCGACGGCGGCCCGGACACGGGTGGCAGCCCCAAAGCGTAGCTAGTTGGCCCCGGCCGGGACTTCGGTTCCGTCCGGGGCTTCGTCGTATCCCCCGCCGGGCGCCAGGCCCCGTGACGTCGCAAACGAGACGCCCTCAAGGAATGCCTTGGCGCGCTCCGTCTCGGGGTAGGCCGTGAGCAGCCGCCAGAAGGCGGCGTCGTGGCCGGCCACCAGCAGGTGGGCGAGTTCGTGGAGCAGCACATAGTCGATCACCCACTGGGGCATGGGCTGAAGTTTGGCCGAGAGCCGGATGGTTCCTTCCGACGGGGTGGCCGAACCCCAGCGCGAGTTCTGGTTGGTGACCCAGCGGACGGAGGACGGCACCGCCCTCCCGCCCAGGTACTTAGCGGAAAGTTCGGCGGCGTGGGCGGCAAGATCGGCATCGCTGCGGGGGCGCCGCCGGCCGGCACCGGCCGCGCCGCGGGCTCCTTGGCGCCGGAGCTTTTCGAGCATCCGGTGGACCCATTCCCGCTCCTGGGCCCTGGTGAACGAGGCGGGGATGGCGACCACCGCCGTACCGTCTTCCCAGAAAGCGGCAACAGTCCGGCGGCGGCGGGCGGACCGGCGGACGACCACCGGGGCGCCGTCGGCGGTGGTCAGCGGTGCAGTCGGGCCGGCCATCAGTGCCCCGTATTTTCCGCCAGGACCGTCAGGACGGCCTCGCCATACTTTTCCAGCTTGGACGGGCCCACGCCGGCGAGTTTGGCCAACTGTTCCAGGGATTCGGGGCGGGCCTCGGCGATGGCGGTCAAGGTGGCGTCGGTGAACACGACAAACGCGGGGACGTCGGCTTCCAGGGCCACGTCCTTCCGCCATTGCCTCAGCGCGTCGAACGTCTGTTCCTCGTAGGTGGGCGGGCACTGGTTGCAACGCCCCACCTTGCGTTCCGCGCCGCTGGAGAGCATGCTTCCGCAAACCCGGCACGACGCCGGGACGGCGGCTTTCCGGCGCGGCGCGGCCCCCTTGCCGCGGAGGTGCGAACTGGCCACCGAATCGGGTCGCAGGCCGTCCAGGAAGCGTGAGGGCTTGCGGTTGGCCCGCCCGCCCGGTGTCCGGGCGGTGGACCAGGACAGCGACAGGTGTTCCCGGGCGCGGGTGATGCCCACGTACAAAAGCCTGCGTTCCTCATCCACCGATTCCGGAGTGTCCGCGAAGGAGATCGGCATGAGCCCCTCGCTGAGTCCCACCAGGAACACGGCGTCCCATTCCAGGCCCTTGGCGGCGTGCAGCGACGCCAGGGTGACGCCCTGGACGGTCGGTGCGTGCTGGGCCAGAGACCGTTCCTGGAGCTCGTTGACGAAGTCGGAGAGGCTGAACTGCTCCCCGCGGCTGATGACGAGTTCGTCGGCCAGCGCCACGAGGGCGGCCAGCGATTCCCAGCGTTCCCGCAGGGCGCCGCCGCTGTGGGGCGCCGCGTCGGTGTAGCCAAGGGAGGCCACGATGTCGCGGACCAGCTGCCCGAGCGGCTCGGGAGTGGCGGTTTCGGCAGCGGCCCGGGTGGCGGCCCGGAGCTGCAGGATGGCGTCGCGGACTTCTTTCCGGGCGAAGAACCGTTCACCGCCGCGCAGCTGGTAGCCGATTCCTGCCGCGGCCAGCGCCTGCTCGTAGGCTTCGGACTGTCCGTTGGTGCGGAAGAGGACGGCGACCTGGCTGGCCGGTGTGCCGGCGTCGAGCAGTTCGCGGATCCGGGCGGCGACCGTGGCGGCCTCGGCCTCGTCGTCGGAGCATTCGGTAAACTGCGGAACCGGGCCGGCGGGCCGCTGGGCCACGAGCTGCAGCGGCGTCGCCCATGCGGCGTCGGCCACAGGGCCGCCGCTGCGGCGGCCCGCAAGGAGGTCGTTGGCGAGCTTGACCACCTGCGGAGTGGAGCGGTAGTCCCGGATCAGCTTGACGACGTGAGCCTCGGGATACATGGCCTTGAAACCGAGCAGGTGCTTCGGAGAGGCACCGGTGAAGGAGTAAATGGTCTGGCTGGCGTCGCCCACGACGCAGAGGTCGTCGCGGCCTCCAAGCCACAGCTCCAGGAGCCGCTGCTGCAGCGGCGAGACGTCCTGGTATTCGTCGACGACGAAGTGCCGGTACTGTTCCCGGACGGTCGCCGCCACCTTGGGGTCCTCCTGAAGAATGCCGACGGTGATCAGCAGCACGTCCTCGAAGTCGATGACGTTGCGGTCGGTCTTGACGTCCTCGTAGGACTGGAAAACCCTCGCCACGGCGGTCAGGTCGAAGCCGCCCGGAGTGCCGCGGCCCTGGGCGTTTTCCAGGTAGTTCGCCGGGGTGAGCATGGAGACCTTGGCCCACTCAATTTCGGAGGCGAGGTCGCGGATGGAGGCGCGGTCCGTGCTGAGCCGGAGCCGCCGCGCGGCCTCGGCGATCATCTGCGCCTTGTGGTCCAGCAGGTTGGGCAGCGTTCCGCCGACTGCCTGAGGCCAGAAAAACTGCAACTGGCGCAGCGCCGCGGCGTGGAAGGTGCGGGCCTGGACGTTTCCGACGCCCAGGTCACGGAGCCGGCTGCGCATCTCGGCGGCCGCCCGGGCGGTAAAGGTCACGGCCAGGAGCCGCTGCGGGCTGTACACGCCCGAGTGCACGCCGTAGGCGATCCGGTGCGTGATGGCGCGGGTCTTGCCCGTCCCGGCGCCGGCCAGCACGCACATAGGTCCCTGCAGGGTGCTGGCGACTTCGCGCTGTTCGGCGTCGAGGCCACCGAGGATCCGTTCCTCGAGCGAGCGCGTGTCCGCTGCGGGCAGGGCGTCGGACATGGATCCGCCGGATACAGTGCCGCCGGATCCGGTGGTCTCGCCGCCGAGGAGGGTGCTGAAGTTCAATTTCTCTGTGGTCACTTTTGCTGCTCAGTCGGTAGTTGGTGTCCTGCGGATGAGGGCAGGCCTATCAGGCGCTGTCTGCGGCGTCCTGGATGACGCCGCCGTACCAGTGTTCAATGAGGGACCGGGCGATGGAGAGCCTGCTGGAAATAACGATCTCGCCGCTGAGGACGGCTTCCTGCAGTTCGGTGCGGCTGAACCAGCGCGCCCGGGTGACCTCGACGCCGTCGGGCCGGGCTTCGGTGTCCGACGTCGTGGCCGTGAAGCCGAGCATCAGGGAGGCGGGGAATGGCCAGGACTGCGACCCGAGGTATTGGGAGGCGGTGACGCGGACCCCGACTTCCTCGCCGATCTCGCGCCGCACGGCCTGTTCGAGCGACTCCCCCGGTTCGACAAAGCCGGCGAGGGTGGAATAGTTCTTGGCGTCGAGGGGACCGCCGCCGCCAAGCAGGAGCCTCCCGTCGGACCCCACCACGGTCACGATGATCGCCGGATCCGTCCGAGGATAGTGCTCGGAGTTGTCGGCCGGACAGCGGCGGACCCAGCCGCCGGCTTCCGCCTGCGTGGGCGTGCCGCACCGCGGGCAATGAGTGTGGGTGGCATGCCAGTTGGCGATGGCGCTGGCTTCGATGAACAGTGCCGTGTCCGTGGGGTTCAAGCGTGCGGCGACCTCGCGGAAGCCGGCCCACTGAGCATCGGCGGGGATTCCGCTAATGTGGGTTTCGAATTCCTCGGCCCGCACTTCGAACTGGGCCGGCAGTACAAACAGGACCAGCTCCGTGCCAGCTTCAAGGTCCGAACCTGCCAAGGCCGAGCCGAGGTAGATGACGTGCTCCGGGGCATACGGGGTATTGGCCAGATGTTCGGCGAGTTCGGCCGCATTGAGCAGGACGAGGCTGTGGTCGCTGACCAGGGCCTGGCGGCCGGAGAGCACCATGGCCCGCGCCGACCCCGTGCCGAGCACCTCTGCGAGCATTCCGGGTTTCAGCCGGGCCGCGGACCCGCGGTCGATCAGGGCCGGGCGCACCGGAAGGACCGTATCCATCAGGTGGTTTGCCGGCAGAAGCTGCACCGGGGGTGCCGCACCTTCGGGTGCCGCGGGTTCAGTGGGCGTATTCCCGGACTTCGGGGACGGGGTTGGTGACTCCGCAAGACTCATGTACCCACCGTACTGACTCGGGCCGACAATTGACATTTGCCGCCCACGCGACGGGGCACTCCCGGGGGACGCCCGGGATATGCCGTTTGCCCCGGTGCTGGCCCTGTTTTGGCCCTGTTTTGGCCCTGTTTTATCCCTGTTTTTGCACCGATCTCAAGACTCGCCGGAGGGCATCGCTGTCTTGGGCGCCGCTCAATCTACCGTGGGAGGGTGAGAAGGAAACCAATCGAACTGGCAGCTGTAGCGACTGCGGCGGTACCCGGCCTGACCCCGACCGCCGTCAGCTCCGCGCCCGACGATCCGGCAGACTTTGACGCGGCCCTCCTGCTGGACTCGGAGGGCAAGCGTTGGCGCGTCCGTTCCCCCCGGCACGCCGAGGCCAGCGCCCGGCTGGAAACGGAATTCCTGGTGCTGCGGGCCTTCGCCCCCGGTATCCGGGCCGAGCTGCCGTTCCTCATGCCCACGGTGGCGGGGACAGTCCGGCAGGGCCAGCTCAGCACGTTCGTGTACTCCCACCTCGCCGGCGCCACCCGCTCCCTTGACGACCTCAGCAGCGGCTCCCCCGCCCTCGCCCGGGAAATCGGGGCGGCACTGGCTGCAATCCATGACCTTCCGCGGTCGATCGTGAGCAATGCCGATCTGCCGAGCTACACGCCCAACGAATTCCGCCAGCGGCGCCTCAACGAACTCGATCAGGCGGCCACTACGGGAAAGATCCCCCCGCTGCTGCTGCGGCGCTGGGAACACGCCATGGAAGACGTCTCCCTCTGGCGCTTCAATCCCTGCGTTGTTCACGGGGACCTCCACGAGGACAATCTGCTGGTGGACGGCGACCGCGTGACCGCCGTTACGGGCTGGACCGACCTGCGCATCGGCGACCCGGCTGACGATATGGCCTGGCTGGTCGCCTCGAACGAACAGGACTTTGTGAACGCCGTCCTGGATCACTACACCTCCAGCCGGCGCGACGTACCCGATGCCCACCTGCTGCGGCGTTCGGCATTGTCCGCCGAATTCGCTTTGGCCCAGTACCTCGTCAAGGGCATGGCGGCCGGCAACCAGGACATGATCGACGAAGCAGAGTCCATGCTCGCCGCGCTGGCCGACGACGTCGCAGAATACGGTGGCCAGCCCATCAGTGTGGAACCGCTGCCGCGGCCGGTCGAGGCACCCGAAACGGGCGCGGAACGAGGCGGCGTCAGTGCCGGTGCGCCCACGACGGCGTCAGCGGCTCCTGCCGCGCCTGCCGCGCCGGGCGCAGGAACGGCGCCTGCCGTCAGCAAGGTCACGCTGCTTCCTTTGGAGCCAGCACCCGCCCCGGATGCCTCTCCCGCTCCCAGTGCTTCGGCGCCTGGTCCGGGGACCGGTGCCAAGCCCGCCGTGCACGTCACGCCCATCCCCCGCGATGCGGACGCCGCTCCCCCGGGCCCGGCCGTGCAGCCTCTCACCAACGCAGGAACAGACTCCCGGCCCGATGCCGACACCCCGGACGTTTCCAGCACCCCGGACGCGCCCGGGCCTGGCGCCGGCGGACAGGCCGCCGGCGAGGGCACGACGGCCACCAGTGCCGCACCGAACGACGCAAGCCCCCGTGACAACACCGCCGCAGCTGTCCCGCAGGCTGATGTGGCGACAGCTGATACCCGGGACGACGCCGGCGCGGCCGGGGACGACGGCGCGGCCGGGTACGACGGCGCACAGGCGGCAGCCCCCGCTACCGGAGACACGTCGACGCAATCAATCGCCGTCGTGCAGCCGAGCTCGGGCAAGGAACCGGACTCAGTGAAGGAGCCGGAGTCCGGCGACAACACGTCAACCGCCGCCATCACCGTAGTGGACGTAACGGCCCGCTAGGACCGCGCCGGAACCAGTGGCGGATCCCGGCTAGGAATCCTTCGCCGTCGCCACCGTTGTCTTGCCCAGCGCCGCGGCCACGATTTCCTCAAGCTTCTCCGCTGATCCGAGGTCATGCGGACGGACCACCTGGTTGTCGGCCACGTAGTAGAACGCCGCCCGAACGTCCTCGAGCGGGACCCCTTTGAGCCGGGCCCAGGCCAGGCGGTACACGGCGAGCTGGACAGCCTTCACCTTCAGCTGGGCTGCAGACGGGCGACGCCCGGTCTTCCAGTCCACGAGGTCCCAGCCGCCGTCAGCATCGCGGAACACGGCGTCGATCCGGCCCCGGACCACGACGTCGCCAATCCGAGTCTCGACCGGGACCTCGACATGGGCCGGGGCGCGGTGTGCCCATTCGGACTGGCGGAAGGTTTCCACCATGGAATCCAGGCCGTAGGCCTCGTCGATGTGGTCATCAGCCCCGGCCGCCTCGCCCAGGTCCAGCATGCCGGCTGCGCCGAAGTATTCCTCCACCCATGCGTGGAAGGCCGTGCCTTTTCGGGCTGACATCCCCGGTTCGCGCGGAACCGGCCGCCGCAGTCGGGCCACAACCGAGTCCGCATCATCGTCCAGGTCCACGAGGGTGGACGCCGAGATATGGCCGGGAAGATGCACATCCTGGACCACCGAACGCCGGGACCGTCGTTCGAGCAAAGTGGCCGCCTCCTTGGCCCACCCGGCCGCCGGTCCGCGCAGGGCAGGGCGCCGTTCCTCGTCACCACCGGAACGTTCCCGGACCGGATCCGGGACGTTTTCCGGGCCGCCGTCAGGGCCGCCGTCAGGGCCGTCATGGGGGTCGAAGGCAGGGCCGGCCCCGGGGGCGTCGAGCATCGCCTGCAGGACCCGCGCCGCGGCTGATTCCATGGCCGCACGGCGTCCCCTGACAAGCCTCAGCCGTTTGCCCGTCCGGGGGTCAGCCGGCCCTTCGAGGGGGTCGTACGGCCACGCGGCGACTTCAAGTTCGGAGGTCAGGGGGCTTTCCGCCGGCAGCGCGTCCTCGCTGACGGACAACGGATGAATTTCGGCGGCGCCTTCCGCCGTGAGGCCCTCGAGCTCGGCAAGGAAGGGTGACATTTCAGCCAGTCCGGCGCGCGATCCCACCCATGCGGCACTTGAAATCCAGAGCACATGTTTGGCCCGGGTGTAGGCCACGTAAGCCAGGCGCCGTTCCTCGGCTTCGCCGTGCACCTGGACGGCGGACTTGAACTCTTTCTCGGCGTCAAGCCAGCCTTTCTGGTCCGGCTGATCCAGGTCCCATTGGGGGAGGTCGGCGCGGTCACCGCGCAGCGGCCACGGCAACGCCGCGCTTCCGCTGCTCCACCGCGAGTCCCTGCTGCTGGGAAACGCCCCGGAGTTGAGCCCGGGAACGAACACGACATCCCATTCCAGGCCCTTGGAGGCGTGCACCGTCAGGAGCTGGACGGCTTCGTGGTTCACCTCGGGCGCTGCGGCATCGAGACCGTTTTCCTCTGCAGCCGCGGCTTCCAGCCAGGCAAGGAAAGCCAGGACGTCCACCCGCTGGGAGGTGTGCAGGAACCCGGCGGCGGCGTCCTGGAAGGCGTCCAGATTACGGCGGGCCTGGTGGATGCTGATCCCGGGCCGCGCCGCGACTTCGATGTCCAGGAGCATGGCCCGTTCGACCTCGCCGAGCAAGGTGGTGAGGTCGTCCCCCATGTAGCTGCGCAATTGCCGGAGCTCGTCGGAGAGCCGCTGCAGGCGGTCGCGGGCCTCGGGGCTCAGCCTGCGGCCATGCGCCGAGGTCCAGCCTTCGCGGGGCAGCCAGTCCAGAGCTTCGACCAGGCTGGCGGAGTCCGTGATGTCGCCTTCAATCACGGCGTCGTCGTCAGTATCCTCGGCGGCATGCCCCGCGTCGTCGGTATCGGGGCTGCCGGGGCGGCCCCGGCGGCGGGCCAGGAAACTGGACCAGTCCCGCAGTGCCATCAGGTCCGCCGGGCCGATCCGCCACCGCGCACCGGCCAGCAGGCGCATGAGGGAGTCCGAGCGGCCGGGGTCGGCCAGGACGCGGAGCGTGGCGACAAGATCGATGATTTCGGGGGTGTCCAGCAGCCCGCCGAGCCCGACAATTTCGTAGGGTATGCCGCGAAGTTCGAACTCGCGCCGGATACATTCCATCTGTGCCCGCCGCCGGCAGAGGACGGCCATGGCCGGAGGCACCGGATCGGCCTGCGCGGCATCGAAGTCCGTCACCCGGAACTTCAGGACGTCCCCCGCGATGGCCGCCGCCTCGGCCTCGTCCGTGGCGAACCGTCCCATGACGACCCTGCCCTGGACTGCGGCCGGGCTGGGCTGCAGGGGCGGGACCTCGACGGCGTCGGGGGTGTCCCGGGTCCCGGCAGGCCCGAGGCTGGCCGCGGCCTTGCTCAGCGGCGCCGAAATGAGGTTGGCCGTGGCGAGGATGTTGCGCCCGTTGCGCCACGCGGTGGTCAGGTACGACGTCGGCGCCACGGCAAAGCGCGGGGCCGCGCCGGCCGCGCCCCTGCCCTGGTCTCCGCCGGAGCCTGCGCTGCCGGCATCTTCACCGCTGACACGGATCGGGAATTCGCGGACGAAGTGGAAAAGCTGTCCCGCAGATGCTCCCCGGAAGCCGTAGATGGACTGGTTCGGGTCCCCCACCGCGGTCACGGCATGCCCGTCGCCGAAGAGCCGGGAAAAGAGGACCAGCTGGGCATGCGACGTGTCCTGGAATTCATCAAGCAGCACCACCTTGTAGCGCTGGCGCTCTGTTTGGGCGGCGACCGGAATCTCGCGGGCCACCCGTGCCGCCAGGGCCACGAGATCGCCAAAGTCCAGTGCACCGCGGGCCCGCTTCGCCTCGGAATAGCGGCCCACCATATCCGCGACGCTGGCCCGCGTGCGCAGCATCGCGCTGAGGTCGCCGGCGGCCTGGGTGGGGTTCTTCTTGGCGTCGGCGACGTAGGGAAGCGACTCGAACGCGGCGATCCGTTCCTGCAGCCAGCCCCGGACCCCGGCCGGGTCCTGCAGGTGCTCCGCGCACTCCCCCGCCAGTTGGATCACGGCCTTGACGAGGGTCGATTTGGCGGACCGGAAGTGTTCGTAGTCGCCGTCGAAGGCTTCCACCACCTCGCTGGCGAGCTGAAACGACTGCGCGCCGCCGAGCAGCACGACGTCGCGTTCGACCCCGAGCCGGAGGCCATAGTCGGAGACAATGCCGCTCGCGTACGAGTGGTACGTGGAGACCTTCGGTTCGAGCGCATCTGCGCTCAGCAGCCCGGCAGGAAAAACGGCATTCCCCGTGTCGGCCGCCGCGATGCGCTGCAGCGCGGCCAGCTTGGCCCGGATCCGGGAGGCGAGCTCACCGGCGGCCTTGCGGGTGAAAGTCACGCCGAGGACTTCCTCCGGCCTGACCCAGCCGTTGGCCACGAGCCACACCACCCGGTCCGCCATGGTGGCGGTCTTCCCGGAGCCCGCCCCGGCAATGACGAGCCGCGGCGTGAGGGGCGAGGAAATGATCAGGGACTGTTCGGCCGTGGGGCTGTTCTTCTCCCCCAGCATTGCAGACAGTTCCTCCGGGCTGAACCGAGGGTCGGGAAGGGGCCCGGTATCGCGGGCCGCGTCCGGTGCCGCATGTGGGTCTGCCAGGCCGGTCGGCGGCGCCTCGGGGGTCATTCAGTTACCTGCTTTCCCCGCACGCACAGCGGGCACACTTCGGGGAGCCGGCAGCCGTGGCCGCCGTGGCCTCCCTTGGACGGATCGTGGCGGGCCTGGAAGGTGCTGCCGGACATCACCTGGGCGGCGTCGCCGACCATCTCCAGCGCCCAGTTGTCCTGGGGGTCGAGCGGGGCCTGGGCCTGGATGCCCGGGCTTTTGGTTGTCGTGCCGAGCTGGGCCAGGACGGCACCGCCCGGCAGCGGCGGCGGACCGTCGTCGGGGCCGGCAAAGCCGCCGGCCAGCACGGCGGCCTGGTAGGCGCCGAGCTGCGGATGACGCTCCAGATCCGCCTTGCCCGGCTGGCGCTTACCGGTCTTGAGGTCCACGATCACCAGGCGGCCCTCGGCGTCGATCTCCAGCCTGTCCACCTGGCCCCGGAGCACGGCGGGCCGGGCCGGGCCCGCGCTCCCGCCGTCGCCGGACTCAGGTCCGGCGACGGGCTCCGCCGGAAGGTCCGGCAGCTTCACCTCAAAGTCCTGCTCGACGCCGACCAGACTACGGCCTTCGCTCCGCATGATCAGGACATACTGGGCGAGCTTGCGGACCATGGACTCGGCTCGCTGAAAATCCAGCTTGCCCTCCCAGTTGTCCTTCATCCCCAGGGTGGGCCAGCGCCGGACGAGTTCCGCCACGTATTCGCTTCCAGAGGCGTCGGGGAGGTCCTGCGCGATGGCATGGACCAAGGTTCCCAGGCTGCGGGCAAAATCCGTGGCGGCTTCTCCGCCGGCGGCCTGCACGAACCAGTCGAGCGGCGATTTCTGCACGGTTTCGACCTTCGAGGGCGAGACGAAGACTGTTCCGCCGGCAGGAACAACCGGCTCGTCGGAAGACAACCCGGCCAGTCCCCACCAGCTCGCCGGGTGTGCGCCCGGAACCGGCGGCCGAGCGGTGGCCAGGACGCCCAGCACGGCCGCGGCTTCGGCCGATTCGGCAGCTTTGGGGTCCAGCTGTGCATACTGGCGCAGCTCTGCGACCAGGGCCCTGAGGGTCAGCGGACGCTCCACCGGGGTGAAGCCCCGGCGGTCCTGCCCCGGGCGCAGCGGCGCCACATAGTCCAGGAAGGAGGACGGTTGCTCGTCCTCCGAGGACACCGCCGTGCAGATCAGCACCTCGCGGGCGCGGGACACCGCGGTGGAAAAGCTCCTCAGTTCGTCATAACGGATTTCGCGCAGCCGGCTCAGCGGATCCAGTTGCAGGGCATACTCGGCGCCGTGTTCGACGGCGTCGGCGAACAAGGTGCTGCCGAGCAGTTCGCCACGCAGCCGGGTATTGGGCCACACGCCCTCTTGGAGCCCTGGCACAATCACCACAGGCCACTCCCGGCCGGCGGCACTGGCAGGGGTCATGAGTTCCACAGCGTCTTCCAGCTGCGCCCTGGCGGCCAGGGTATCCATGGGGAGCTCCTGGCTGAGCAAGTACTCGAGGAACTGCTCCGGTCCGGAACCGGGCAGCTGGTCGACGAAGCGCTCCGCGGTATGGAACAAGGCCATCATGGCATCGAGGTCACGGTCGGCCCTGGCACCGGCTGACCCGCCGGCCAGGGCGGCCTCGGTCCAGCGGGCGGCCAGTCCGGTCGAATGCCAGAGTGCCCACAGCACCGTCTCGGCGTTACCGCCGGGGGCCTCGGCGGCGTCGCGCCCGGCCCGGATCATCCGGGCAATGCGGCGGGCCGAATGCCCTTCGATGCCCAGTGTCGCCAACGCTCCGGGCTCCAGCAGGGCCTCGACAAGGAGGGCGTCGCTGGTCCGTCCGCCGCCGCCGAGAAGTTCCTCGCGGCGGAGCGATTGCCGCAGCCTCCGCAACTCAATCGAGGTGGCGCCGCCGATCCGGGACGTCAGCAAGGACACGGCCGACTCTGGAGTGAGCGCGGCCGGGTCAAGGGCCACGGCGTAGGCATCCAGCAGCGGACGCACCGCGACCTCGTCCCGGACCGCCGATTCGGCCACGGGAATCCGGACCGGAATGCCTTGGCCGGCCAGGTACCGCTGCAGCTGGCTCAACTGGCCGCCGTTGCGCACGATCACGGCGATGTCCCCGAGGTCCCGGGCGTCGTTCAGCTGGGCTTCGAGGATCCGCTGCGCCACATACCGCAGTTCATGGACCGGAGACGGCAGCAGGTGTGCCTCGACCGTCCCCGGATTGACGTCGGCGCCACGGGGCGGCCCGCCCGGAGCGGGGTCCGGCGTGGGATCCGGAGCGGGGTCCGGCGCGGGAAGGGGCTCAGGCTGTTCGAGCCGGCGTGCGGACAGGCCACCGGACCGCAGGGAGATGCGCCCGGCCACCGATAGCCACGACTCCGCCACGGCCGGGGCGTGCCGATGCGCAATCCAGAGGGGACGTTCCAGGATCACTCCGTCGGCGGCCAGGAGACGGGGAAGCTCGGCCACGAGATCCGGGCGCGCCCCGCGGAAGCCCTGAACCACGGTGTCCGGCGAGGCGGTGATAATGGCGTCCTTGCCGGCTGCGATGTCGGCAAGCAGTTCGAAGACCGCGGGGTTCGCTTCCTGGATGTCGTCCACGAGGATCAGCTGGAGGCGCTCGCGTTCGGCCGCGAGGAAATCCGGGGCGTCCTGGAAGATCTGGCGTGCTGCGGTGATGATGCCGGCGGGGTCGAAGGCCTCCGGCATGCGCAGGTCCAGGACGTCACGGTACTCGGAGTACAGGGCGGCCGCCGGAATCCAGTCGGGCCGGTTGCACCGCCGGGCCAGGGCCACGAGGTCCTCCGCCGTCCGCCCGGATTCGATGATGCGGTCGAAGAGTTGGCGAACTTCCTGCCGGAAACCGCGGGTCTGCAGTGCGGCGCTCAGATCCTCCGGCCATGGCAGCTCGAGCCCGGGCATCGCATGCCCTTCGAGCAGTTCCTTGATGATGAGGTCCTGCTCCGGGCCGGAGAGCAGCTTCGGCTGGCGCGGCAGCGGCAGGATGCCTTCCGCTTTGGCGCGGCGGATCAGATCGAAGGCGTACGACGCCCAGGTGCGGGCCGGCGTCGTGCTCAGGCTCCGGTCCAGGCGGGCTGTGAAGCGGTCGCGGAGAGTATCGGCGGCGAGCCTGCCGGGAGCCAGGATGAGCATCCGTTCCGGGTCCAGGCCGTCACGTTGGGTGCGGTGGACGGCGGCTTCGACGAGGACCGTCGACTTGCCCGTGCCCGGCGCGCCCGGCACCAGAACGGGGCCAGAGCCCGGCGGGACCTCGACGGCGGCGAGCTGGTCGGGCGACAGCACCGGGACCGCGCTGTGGTGGGTCCGGGGAGGCAACAACCGCAGCCCCACACCCGCTGCCTGCCCCGTTCCCGTTCCGTTTCCCGTGCCAGTTCCCTGATGGGGACGGGACGCGGACCGCTGCAGGCCCGGATCGAAGCTTTCGGGCTGCTGAACCTCGGTCACTTTACTCACACAGTCATCTCATCATCCGGCACTGACAATTTATGCAACTCCCGCTCGAGCCGCTCAGCGATGGCATCTATCCGGTCGAAGTCGGCGTCGCTGGGCACCCATCGGCCGGCGGCCAGGTTCACGCGCCAGCGTCCCTCGCCGGTCCGGAGGAAATCGGCGTGACTCCCCATCAGCGGCGTGCCTTCCTGCAGATAGAGCGTCAATGCCTCGCGCTCATGTCCGGGAGGCGCATCCCCGCTGGCCTTCAGGACCCGCCACCACGGCACGTGGCTGCCATAGTGGCTCATGACAGAACCGACCTGGCGCGGACCGCCGGAGCCAAGCAGTTCCGCAACGTCGCCGTAGGCCACCGCGGTGCCGGCCGGGATCAACGCCACCAGCTCCAGCACCGCCTCCACATACTCCGTTCGCATCGATCCAGCCTAGCTGGCCACAGGTCGCGTCAGTGCAGGCCCCGCACCCGGACGGCACGCGTCGGGAGCGGTCAAGAACTGTCGGAGGCAGCAGGTAGCGTTGAAGCATGAGCACCTGGAACAGCCTTCCCCGCGCAGCCTTCGACCTCGAAACAACGGGCCGCAACTCCCGCTCGGCGCGGATCGTCACCGCATCCGTCACCGTCGTGGACGCCGGCGGCGAGGTGATCAAGGAGCATGAGTGGCTCGCCGATCCCGGCGTCGAGATTCCCACCGAGGCCAGCGACGTCCACGGCATCACCACGGAGCAGGCCCGCCGCGAGGGCAGACCTGCCGCCGAGGTGACACGCGAGCTCGCTGCCGTCTTGCAGGAACTGTTCGATGACGGCGTACCCGTCATCGCCTTCAACGCCAGCTACGACTTCACCGTGCTCGCGGCCGAGTCGGCCCGCTACGGCGTCCCGCAGTTGAGCCGCTTCCCCGTCCTGGACCCGTACATCATGAACAAGCAGGTGGACCGGTACCGCAAGGGCAAGCGCACGCTCACCGCCCTGTGTGAGGAATACGGCATCAATCTGGACAACGCCCACACCTCGGCCGCCGA
Source organism: Arthrobacter sp. TE12232 (assembly GCF_054062615.1). Lineage (NCBI taxonomy): Bacteria > Bacillati > Actinomycetota > Actinomycetes > Micrococcales > Micrococcaceae > Arthrobacter > Arthrobacter sp. TE12232. The sequence goes on along the minus strand of NZ_JBSSFK010000001.1, from coordinate 3,824,683 downwards.
CGCCCTGGCAACCTTGCGCATGCTCGACGCCATGGCCGGAAAATTCCCCAAGCTCAGGATGCCGGCGGCCAACCTGCACCAGCTCCAAGTCGAATGGGCCTCGGCCCAGGCCGCGGATTTCCAGAGTTACCTGCGCAAGACCAAACCGGCCGCCGTCATTGAAGGCGACTGGCCCGTCCTGCCCCCGGAAGACGCCAGCCGCGGCGACTTCTAAACTGCCGGTCTGCCCTTCGCGAAAACTTCTTAATACGAAACGTTGGGCGGCAAAAAGACTTACTTAGTCTTCCCCGGCGCCCAATTCCAGCCATTGAGACGGAACTCACACGCCCCGGGGCCCCCAACGGCCCGGCCCTTCCACGCCAATGATTCCGCCGTACCCGTCCGGCGCTACCCGGAACACTGACCATGACACAGGAAGATGAAGATACTTCGCGGTGGGCGCACTCCCCCGCTGATTAATTCGGATTGAATCCGCGTCCACACCGGATGACACAATTATCTTTCGCGGCTTGCCTGCCCATCCGGCGCCCAAGCCAGCAGCCGGGGCCCGATGAGTCGCCCCGCGCCCACTGAATTTCAGACGAAAGTGATTGCGTGATGAAAAGCAAAGCCTTGAAGTGGCTGACAACCGTTCCCGTGGCACTCGCCGTGGCGGTCTCCCTTGCAGCGTGCGGCGGCGGGTCGGCGCAGACCACGGCGTCACCGACGGATGCGCTCCAGGGCAGTGACCAGAAATCCCTGGACAAGTACACCACCAAGGACGTCACTCCCCTGGACAAGATTGACAAGGCCAAGCTCGGCCTGATCAGCGACGGAACGCTCACCGTGGGAACCCTTTCGGACGCCCCGCCGAACATCTACATCGACAAGTCCGGCAAATTCACCGGCTACGACAACGAACTTCTGCGCGCCATCGCGGACAAGCTGGGCCTCAAGGTGGAGTTCAAGTCGACCGGCTTCGCCTCGCTGCTCGCCCAGGTCCAGAACAAGCAGTTCGACCTCGGGTCCTCCTCGATCTCCACCACTGACGCCCGCCGCAAGACCGTGGGCTTCACCAACGGTTACGACTTCGGCTACATGGCCGTGGTGGCGAAGAAGGACTCCAAGATCAAGGGGTTCAAGGACCTGACCAAGGACACCCGCATCGCCGTGGTCCAGGGCACGGTGCAGGATGACTACGTCACCAACACCCTCCAGATCGAGCCCGTCCGCTTCGAGGACTACAACACCGCCTACGCCAACCTGAAGAACGGCCAGGTTGACGCCTGGGTCGCACCGTCCCAGCAGGCCACCGGCCAGGTCAAGGAAGGTGACGGCACGGTTATCGCCGAGTCGGTTGTGAACACCCAGAACTTCACCGCCTACGCCGTGAACAAGGAAAACCAGCCGCTCATCGACGCGCTGAACTCCGGCCTCGACGCCGTGATCGCCGACGGCACCTGGTCCAAGCTGACCAAGGAATGGTACCCGGACCGCGAGACCCCGGCCACGTGGTCCCCGGGCTCCAAGGCCGTCACCGTTCCGAAGTCATAGTCCATGGATGCACTCGATCAACTCGTAAAGACCTTCTTTGACTGGGAGGCGATGGCAGCCGTCCTGCCGAACATGATTATGTTCGGCCTGCCCAACACCCTGATCCTGGCGGTTTCCTCGGGTGTGCTCGGGTGCATCCTGGGCATGGTCCTGGCCGTCATGGGCACGTCACGCATCACTGCGCTGCGTTGGCTCTCCCGGATCTACACGGACGTGTTCCGCGGCGTCCCCGCGATTGTGGTCATCCTCCTGATCGGCCTCGGGCTCGGACCCGTGGTGCGGGTAACGACCGGCTCCACGAACCCGTTCCCGCTCGCCATCTTCGCCCTGACCCTCATGGCGGCGGCCTATATCGGCGAGATCTTCCGCTCAGGCATCCAGAGCGTGGAAAAGGGCCAGTTGGAGGCTTCCCGTGCCCTCGGCTTCAGCTATGGCTCCTCCATGCGCCTCGTGGTGATTCCGCAGGGCATCCGCCGGGTGCTCCCGGCCCTGGTGAACCAGTTCATCACGCTGATCAAGGACTCGTCCCTGATCTACCTGCTGGGCCTGATCGCCAGCCAGCGTGAGATCTTCCGGATCGGTAACGATGCCGCCGCCAACACGGGGAACCTTTCGCCGCTGGTTGCCGCTGCGTTCATGTACCTCATCCTGACCGTTCCGCTCACCCACTTGGTCAACTACATCGACAACCGCCTGCGCACCGGCCGTCCGGAGAAACGGCAACCGGACGATGCAGCGGCCCTGATCGGGAAGGGAGCACAGCCATGAGCGAGTTCGCCTCCGGTTCTCTGACCGGCAAGAATCTGCACCTGTCCTTCGGCTCGAACCATGTCCTCCGCGGCATCGACCTGCACGTCGAGAAGGGCACCACCGCCTCGGTGATCGGTCCCTCCGGATCGGGGAAGTCCACGCTGTTGCGCGTCATGAACCGCCTGATCGAACCTGATCAGGGCGACATCCTGCTGGACGGCCGCTCGGTCTTGAAGGACAACCCGGACGAGCTGCGCCAGCGGATCGGCATGGTGTTCCAACAGTTCAACCTGTTCCCGCACAAGACCGTCGTGGACAACGTCTCGCTCGCGCTGCGGAAGCTGCGCAAGCTGCCGGCCGAGCAGGCCCGGGCCGAGGCACTCGAGCAGCTCGACCTCGTTGGGCTCAAGCACAAGGCCGACGCGCGTCCCGCCAACCTCTCCGGCGGCCAGCAACAGCGCGTCGCCATTGCGCGGGCCCTGGCCATGAAGCCGGAGGTGATGTTCTTCGACGAGGCCACCTCGGCCCTCGACCCGGAACTCGTCAAGGGCGTGCTGGCGCTGATGGCCGACCTCGCCAAGGGCGGCATGACCATGGTGGTAGTGACCCACGAGATGGGATTCTCCCGCAACGTCTCGGACACGGTCACGTTCATGGACGGCGGCGTCGTCGTGGAGTCCGGCCCGCCGGAACAGATCTTCACGAACCCGCAGACCGAACGGCTGCAGGGCTTCCTCTCTGACGTTCTCTAGTCCGCCTGCCGTTTCGGCAGCCTTAACGACTGATGGCACCCGCCGCTGCGGGTGCCATCAGTCGTTAAGGCTTCGGTCGGCTAACGATCAGGGACGCTACGCCTTCGCGGCGGCCGCCGCCTTCGCCGCGGCCGGCAGGGCGTCGAAGATCCGGTTCATCGCGGCGTCGTCGTGCGCGGCGGAGAGGAACCAGGCTTCAAAGACCGACGGCGGCAGGTAGACGCCCGAGTCCAGCATCGAGTGGAAGAAGGGGGCGTAGCGGAACACTTCCTGGCCCTGGGCGTCGTCGTAGTTGTGCACGCCCCGGGCGCCCGTGCCGAAGGCCACGGAGAACAGGTTGCCGGCGCGCTGGATGGAGTGGTCCACGCCGGCGGCGTCGAGGGCGGAAGAGAGGGCCGCGGAGAGCTCCAGGGAGCGCGCGTTCACGAAGGAATAGACCTCGGGGGTTGCGTGGGTCAGCGTCGCGACGCCGGCGGCCATGGCCACCGGGTTACCGGAGAGGGTGCCGGCCTGGTAGACGGGGCCCAGCGGCGCCAGATAGTCCATGACCTCGGCGCGTCCGCCGAGGGCCGCCGTCGGCATGCCTCCGCCGATGACCTTTCCGAACGTCAGCAGGTCCGGGGTCCACGGCTCGGCGGCGTCGGCGGCCCCGCCGGTCAGGCCCCAGTAGCCGGAGTAGCCGGTGCGGAACCCGGTGAGGACCTCGTCGAGGATCAGCAGGGCGCCGTGCTCGCGGGTGATCCGGGAAAGACCTGCGTTGAAGCCCTCGCCGGGGGTGACCACGCCCATGTTGGCCGGGGCGGCCTCGGTGATGACAGCGGCGATGCTGTCACCGTGCTTGGCGAAGGCCGCCTCGACGGCGTCGAGGTCGTTGTAGGGCAGCACGAGGGTTTCGGCGGCGGTGGCGGCGGTGACGCCGGCCGAGCCGGGCAGCGCAAGGGTCGCCAGCCCGGAACCTGCCGCGGCGAGGAGGCCGTCGAGATGGCCGTGGTAGCAGCCGGCGAACTTGATGACGAGGTTCCGGCCGGTGAAGCCGCGGGCCAGCCGGATGGCGGTCATGGTGGCTTCGGTGCCGGTGGAGACCATCCGGACGCGTTCGGCGGCCGGGACGCGCTCCTTGACGATCGCGGCCAGGTTGGCCTCGTCGGGCGTGGACGCACCGAAGGACAGGCCGCGGTCGACGGCGGCATGCACGGCGGCGATGACCTCCGGGTGGGCGTGCCCCAGCAGCGCCGGACCCCATGAGCAGACGAGGTCGACATAGTCCGCGCCGTCGGCGTCGGTGAGATAGGCACCCTTGGCGGACACCATGAACCGCGGAGTCCCGCCCACGGAGCCGAAGGCGCGCACGGGTGAGTTCACGCCGCCCGGCATCAGCTGGCGGGCGCGGTCAAAGAGTTCCTCGTTGCGAGGCATGCTGGAAGTCATGGTTCCTATTCTTTCAGTTCTGCGGCCGAGTCATTTTCCTGCGGCCTTGGCCAGCAGTGCGGTGACGCGGGGCGCCACTTCGGTGCCAAACAGTTCGATCGAGCGCATCATGGCCGGGTGCGGCAGGGTGCCGTTGCTGTATTTGAGGTCAAAGCGGTCCACGCCCAGGTTCTTCTTCAGCAGCGCGATTTTTGCGGCCACGGTATCCGGAGACCCCACGTAGAGTGCTCCCTCGGGCGTGCACATGGCATCAAACTCGGCCCGGTTGCCTGGGCCCCAGCCCCGCTCCGCGCCAATCCGGTTGCGCATCGCGATCCAGTGCGGGAAGAACTCCTCCCGTGCTTCCTCGTCGGTAGCCGCGATGTGGCCGGGTGAATGCGTGGCCATCTGCTGCATCGGGTGCCCGTATTTGGCCATGGCCTCGCGGTAGAGGCCGGCCAGCGGGGCGAAGGACCGCGGCTGGCCGCCGATGATGGCGAAGATGATCGGGTAGCCGTATTCTGCGCAGCGCAGCACGGATTCGGGGGTGCCGCCGACGCCGATCCAGGTTGGCAGCAGGTGGTGTTCCAGGGGCGGGTAGACGCTCAGGCCGTTGATGGCGGGCCGGGTGCGCCCTTCCCAGTGGACCGGCTTCTGCGCCCGGACCTTGTCGAAGAGCTCGAGCTTTTCCTCGAAGAGGATGTCGTAGTCGGCCAGGTCCAGGCCGAACAGCGGGAAGGATTCGATGAACGAACCGCGGCCCAGCATGATTTCGGCCCGGCCGCTGGAGATGGCGTCCACCGTGGCAAAGCGCTGGAAGACCCGGATGGGGTCATCGGAGCTGAGGACGGTGACGGCCGAGCCGAGCCGGATGTGCTTGGTGCGGGCAGCCGCCGCGGCGAGGAAGACTTCCGGGGCCGAGACCGCGAAGTCGCGGCGGTGGTGTTCCCCCACGGCGAAGGCGTGCAGGCCGACCTCGTCCGCGAGCTCGGCCTGTTCCAAGAGCTGCCGCAGGACCTGGGCGTGCGGGACGGGATGGCCGTCGGGGAACACGCCGACGTCACCGAAAGTGTTCAGGCCAAGGAGGATGCGTTCCGGCCCGACCGGGGCCGTGGGGTTCTCCCCGGGTGCCGGCTCAGGCGTAGTCGCGGTGTTCACCGGGATTCCTTCAGCCAGCCGGCCAGCTCGCTGGCCCAGTAGGTCAGCACCATGTTGGCGCCCGCGCGCTTGATGCCCAGGACGGATTCGGTGATGGCGGCCCGGCGGTCGATCCAGCCGTTCGCTGCGGCAGCCTCGATCATCGAGTACTCGCCGGAAATCTGGTAGGCGGCCACCGGTACCGGGCTCATGGCGGCGACGTCGGCGAGGATGTCCAGGTAGCTCATGGCGGGCTTCACCATGACCATGTCGGCGCCTTCGGCCAGGTCCAGGTCCACCTCGAGGATGGCTTCCCGGCGGTTGGCGGCGTCCATTTGGTATGTGCGGCGGTCGCCGGTCAGCTGCGAGTCGACGGCCTCGCGGAACGGGCCGTAGAACGCCGAGGCGTACTTAGCGGCGTAAGCGACCACGGCGGTGGTGGCGTGCCCGGATTCCTCGAGGGCCTGCCGGATGACGGCGACCTGGCCGTCCATCATGCCGGACGGGCCCAGGACGTGGGCGCCGGCGTCGGCCTGTGCGACGGCCATCTGGCCGTAGATTTCCAGGGTCGCGTCGTTGTCCACGTAGCCGTTGGCGTCCAGGACGCCACAGTGGCCGTGGTCGGTGAATTCGTCGAGGCACACATCGCTCATGATCACGAGCTCGTCGCCAACTTCCGCGCGGACGTCCCTGATGGCTTTGTTCAGCACACCGTTGGGGTCCAGGGAGGCGGTGCCGCGCGCATCCCGGACAGCGGGGACACCGAACAGCATGATGCCGCCGACCCCCAGCTGCACGGCCTCGGCAGCGGCCCGCTTGAGCGAATCGGTGGTGTGCTGCTGCACGCCGGGCATCGAGGCAATCGGGTTGGGCTCGGTCAGGCCTTCGCGGATGAAGGCGGGAAGGATCAGTTCCGCAGCGGAGAGGCGGTGCTCCGCGGTCAGGCGCCGCATGGCGGGGGTGGTGCGAAGCCGGCGGGGCCGGTGGGTCGGGAAGCTCATGTGTTGTCCTTCGCTGGATGCTGGGATGGTTGGGAGCGGACGACGGCGGCGACGAGGCCTGACGCGGTGGGAGCTTCGGCGACGGCGGCGACGGTGAGTCCAAGACCGGCCGCCTCGCCCGCCGTCGAGCGCCCGATCGCAACGAACCGGCACGCGCCGAGCGGGGCGAGGTCCGTGTGGATGCGGCGGGCCGCGCTCGGCGAGGCGGCGACGACGGCGTCGAGCCGTCCGGCCCGGATCTCACGTTTCGCGTCGGCGGCCGTGAGGACTTCGGCCGGCGGCCCGGCGTCGGCTTCCTCCAGCGGGGGCCGGCAGGCCGGGAGGCTCAGGCCGGGATCGGCCGGGTAGTCCACCGTCCGGTAGGCGGTGACGGCCTGCACCGACGCGCCGCGGGCTTCCAACCCGCGGCGGAGCCTGGAATCGGCGATGTCCGCCTGGGGCAGGAACACGCTGTTGCGGCCTTCGGGCCAGACGCCGAGCAGGCCGGCGCCCGACTGCAGTGCCGTCGGTGCGAGGTCCACGCTGACACCCCGGGACTCGAGGATCTGCCGCGTCGCGGGGCCGATCGTGGCCACCTGGACGTGCCCGGGCAGCCAGGCGCCCAAGGTGGAGCCACGCTCCGCGGCCTTGGCCTCCAGCACCTGGACGGTGGTCGCGCTGCTGATGACGAGCCAGTTGTAGGCGCCGGCGCCCAAGGCATCGAAGGCGACGTCGAGGGAGTGCTGGTCGCGTGCCACCTCGAAGTCGATCAGGGGCAGCAGCACCGGCTCGGCGCCCAGGCGGCGCAGGGCCGCGACCAGCTCGCCGGCGCGGTCCGGGCTGCGGGCGATCAGGATCCGGGCTCCCGCGAGGGCCCCCTGGTCGTGGGTGGCCGGCCCGCTGCTGCCCTCATTCAGGGCATTGTCCCGTCCCATGATGCGGTCCCGTCCCATAATGCGCTGGATCCCCCGGTTCAGGATGCGGTCAGGTCCGCGATGTCGGCGGCGCCGCGGGCCAGCAGGACTTCCGCCAGTTCGATCCCGAGCAGGGTGGCCCCCACCTCGGTCAATCCGTCGGTGGCCTTCCGGTCCCGGACGGTGGCGGTGCCGTCGACGGCGCAGACCACGGCTTCGAGGTGCAGCATGCTTCCCTTGCGGTAGGCGTAGGCGCCCACCGGTGCGGCACAGCCTGCCTCAAGGCGGGCCAGGAGCGCCCGCTCGGCGGTGACGGCGAGCCGGGTGTCGTGATCGTCGAGGGCTGCGAGGGCCTGGGCGAGGACGCCCTGGGACCCTTCGGTGGACCCGGCCTTGCGGGGCGCGTCGGCCGTGCGGCATTCGATCGCGAGGGATCCCTGCCCGGCGGCCGGCAGCATAATGTCCGTCTCGAGGTATTCGCTGACCGTGTCCAGCCGCCCGATCCGGTGCAGCCCGGCTGCGGCGAGGACGACGGCGTCGAGGTCGCAGGACTTGCCGTCCACCATGGCGTCGGTCGTGTTGCCCGGCAAGCCGGGGACGCGTCCGAGCCGGGTGTCGACGTTGCCGCGGATGTCCCGGATGTCCAGGTCCGGACGGGCGGCGCGCAGCTGGGCTGCGCGTCGCGGGGAACCGGTGCCCACGCTGGCGCCGGCGGGCAGGTCCGCGAGCTTGAGCCCGTCGCGGGCGCAGAGCACATCGCGGACGTCGACGCGTTTCGGCGTCGCCGCGAGCGTCAGGCCAAGCGCCGGCCCGGTGGGCAGGTCCTTGAGCGAGTGCACGGCGACGTCGCATGCGTTCTGCAGCAGGGCGTCGCGCAGGGCCGCCACAAACACGCCGGTTCCGCCCATCTGGGACAGCGATCCGGTGAGGACATCACCGTCGGTCCGGATGTGGACAAGCTCCACGGCGAACCCGCCGACGGCGGCCAGCTGGTCCGCGGTCTGCTGCGTCTGGGTGAGGGCCAGTTTGCTGGCGCGGGTTCCGATCCGGACGGTCACGGCGTTGCCTGACCAGCCGCCGGGGTCGCCATATCCGCGGCTGCGGGCGTTGCGGCGGGGTAGGGATCGTGGCCCGTGCCGATGCTGGTGTCAGCGCCCGCGATGGTGGGCTTTTCGCCGCGGAAGTTGGCGCAGCAGCCGGGCCGGCAGACGTCGTACCAGGGGCCGAGTTTGGTCAGGTGGGGCCGGTCCGCGATGTTGTTCGCCGCGGTCCGTTCGCAGATCAGGTCCACGATCCCGCCGACGAACTTCCGGTGCGTCCCGGGGGTGGGGACGCGGGTGGCCGCCAGGCCCAGCTTGCCGCAGGTCTCCAGTGCCTCGGTGTCCAGGTCCCAGACAACCTCCATGTGGTCGCTGACGAAGCCCAGCGGCACGATCACGACGCCCTTGACGCCCTGGCCGGCGAGCTCCTCGATGGCGTCGTTGATGTCGGGTTCGAGCCACGGGACGTGCGGGGCGCCGGAGCGGGACTGGTAGACGAGGGACCACGGTGCGGTCAGGCCGGTTTCGGCCTCGACGCGGCGGATGACCTCGGTTCCAGTGGCGAGGTGCTGGGCCACGTAGGCGGAGTCTTCCTCGAAGTGGCGGGGCTCGCCCTCGGAGCGGCCGGCGGCTTCGGCGTCGCGGGTAGGGATGGAGTGGGTGGCGAACAGGATGTGCACCGGGGCGTCGGGGGTGCCGGCCGCGGTGAGCTGTGCGCGGACGTCGGCCAGGCCGGCGGCGGTGCCCTCGATGAACGGCTCGACGAAGCCGGGGTGGTCAAAGTACTGCCGCACCTTGTCCACTTCGAGTTTTCCGTCCAGCCCGGTTTCGGTCAGGGCCATGCCAATGTCCTCGCGGTACTGGCGGCAGCTGGAGTAGCAGGAGTAGGCGCTCGTGGTGACCATAAGGACCTTGCGGTGCCCGGCGTCGTACATCTCCTGGAGCGTCTGCGGGATGTAGGGATCCCAGTTGCGGTTGCCCCAGAAGACCGGCAGTTCGATGCCGCGGGTGGCAAGTTCGGCCTCCATGGCGGCCTTGAGGGCGCGGTTCTGCTGGTTGATGGGGCTGATGCCGCCGTTGGCGCGGTAGTGGTGCGAGACCGCTTCGAGCCGCTCGTCCGGGATGCCGCGGCCACGGGTGACATTGCGGAGGAACGGGATGACGTCCTCCTGGCCTTCCGGGCCGCCGAAGGAGGCGAGGAGGACGGCGTCGTACTCCTTGGGAGCCATCCGGCCTGCCTCGGTGACGGGGTTCACGGCGGTCACCGCCGTGGCGGTCTCCTGGGGATCCAGCGGGCTCATGCAAGGACCTCGGCGATCTCGGCGGCGCTGACGCGCCGGCCGGTGTAGAAGGGGATTTCCTCGCGCACATGGTGACGCGCCTCGGTGGCGCGCAGGTGGCGCATCAGGTCGACGAGGTCCACGAGTTCCGGAGCTTCCAGACCGAGGATCCATTCCCAGTCGCCCAGGGCGAAGGAGGAGACGGTGTTGGAGATGACCTGCGGGAAGTCGCGGCCCAGGAGGCCGTGGTCGCGAAGCATCGCGCCGCGCTCGGCGTCCGGCAGGAGGTACCACTCGTAGGAGCGGACGAACGGGTAGACGCACAGCCACTCTGCCGGTTCGACGCCGCGGGAGAAGGCGGGCGTGTGGTTCTTGGCGAACTCCGCCTCGCGGTGGACGCCCATGGCGGACCAGGCGATCTCGGTCCCGGTGAAGAGCTTGCTGCGGCGGATGTCCCGGACGGCCCGCTGCAGGGCCTCGGCCTTGGGCCCGTGGAGCCAGATCATGATGTCCGCGTCCGCGCGCATGGCGGAAACGTCGTAGCTGCCGCGGTGGACCACGCCGGCGTCAGCGAGGCGTGCCAGCAGGGACTCGAAGTCCAGGGCAGCATCCGCGTCGCGGGCGGTGTCCGCGGACCGCTTGAAAACGGTCCAGAGGGTGAAGAACTGCTCGGTTGAATCGTCGGGCGCCGAGGCCCCGGCGACTGATTCTCCGGGGACGGGCATTCCGGTTTTAGTGACAGATTCGGCAGAAGTGTGGCTCATGGTTACCAGTCTGCCTCCTCTCTCCAGCTAAGTCGAAAAAAAGCACTTCTACAACGCGTAGAAGTGCTTTATTTCACAAGCCGGGGGCGACTGCCCTGGAATCCGGGCCGCCGGGATGCCGTCAGGTCCTGCGCATCCGGACAGCGATGACGCCGGCGCCGACTGACAGCGCCACCAGGCCGATGCCCCAGCCGATCAGCGGGGACGGTCCGGCCGGTTCCACAGCGGACGTGGCCTGCAGCGACGTGCTGCCGGAGTGGCCCGCGGCTGTGGCCGGTGCTGTTTTCGAACCGGCCGCGTTCGAACCGGTGGAGGAGGGCCGGGGCGTTGCAGTATTCGATGCCGGCGCCGGCGTGCCAGCGCCGCTTCCGGCTTGCCCGGCAGTTCCTGGCCCGGTCCCGGCGGCAGGGACGGCAGCGCTGCCAGCGTTGCCACCTGCGGACGGCTGGCCGGGCACGGATCCAGTGATGGGGACCGATCCGGCTGCGGCCCCGTCCGCGGCCGGCGCTCCCGGCGCCGTGACCGGCGTGCCGGGGTTTTGCGGCGCGGAGGGCGGGGCCACGTTGGCCGACGGGGTGCCCGATGGCGGCGCGCTGGTGCCGGGAGCCGTGGACCCGGGGTTGCTGGGCTCCGGGCTGCCGGACTCGGGGATCGTGGGTTCCGGACTGCTGCTGCGGGACGGCGGTTGCGTCGGCTCGGCCACTTCGTCCGGGCCGGAGGACGGCGAGGGGCTCGGTGTGGGCGACGGGCTCCGCGTCGGCGAGGAGCCGAGCAGGCTGTCCAGCACGTCACCCAGGCCGAGGGTCAAGGAACCCTGGGTCGACGGCGGGGTGGACGCCGCTGCGGATAAACCGGTGGCAGCATTCGAAGCAGGAACTCCTGCGGAAACAGCCAGTACCGCCCCGAGCGCGGCTGCTGCTGCGCCGCGTCGAAGGCTCCTATGGCGCCGGGTCGTCGTTGTTGACACGTTGGACCTGAAAATAACCATGGTCATCGAGCCTAGCCGGAATCAACCGCGAGGAAAAACCGGCGGAATTCCGCGGAATACCGGCTAGTAACCCAGGAGGTTGGAGAGGTTCAGGGTGCATTTGGGGCCGCTGTGACTCCTGCGGCTGAGGGGGCGTCAGGGACTCCGGAGCGGGTCCCCGAAGTGGCTGCAGGCGACGGTTCGACAGCGGCGTTTGGGGCATCAGCGTGTATGGAAACAGTGGTCGGGCGGCACCCCTTTAGGCCAGGAGGGTGCGAACCTGCCGGGGGGTGTCGGCCACGATCGCGGCCAGCCCGTTGCCGGACAGCCATCCCCCCACGACGGCGAGGGTGCCGTCCGCGGCACAGACGCTCCGGACGGCGGCGACACGCTGTTTGTGGCCGAGGGACGCAAACGGCAACGCACCGGCCCAGCGGACCACGTCCCAGCCCACCACGTCCCCGGCGGTGACCGGGACCGACAGCAGGGCCGAGGCGTCGGCCAGGGCTGCGCGGAACAGTTCCTCGTCTGAGCGCGGCGGTTCCGAGCGCGGCACGGCCGCTCCCGGGCTGCCGTATTCCGTGGTCCCGACGGGCGCAACTCCCCGCCCGTAGGAGAGCCGGAGCACGTGCCTGCCCGGTCCGGTCCGGTCCGCCAGCCAAGCCCATTTGGCGGTGCCGTGCGTCAACGCTTTGGCCTGTACCCCGGGACTCTGCGGGGCCACGAGCACTCCCGTACCGCGTGGCGCCGCGTCGAGCGCCGGGAGATCCACCACGAGGGTGACCAGGCTGACATCGGGTCCGGCTTCGGGGCGGAGGCCCGCAAGCTCCGGCAGGGATTCTTCAAGCAGCCCGGCGGCGGCGGGGCCTTCGACCGCAACCACGAGCAACCCGGCGTCGTACGTGTCCTGATCCGTGGTCACCCGCCAGCCGCCCGCTGTGCGCCGAACGGACCGGGCCGGGGTGGCGCTGAGCAGGGTGACGCCGCGCCGGCGCAGGTCGGCCAGCAGGGCGGTCACCAGGGTGTGCATCCCGCCTCGCAGGCCGGCGACGGCGGCGCCGGCTTTCTGGAGCCCGGCGGAGCTGCCCGTCCCCGGTGCGGCTGCGCCGGCGCTCGAGTTGGCTCCTCCCCTGCGTTGGGCCGCGACGGCGGCGGCGAGGGAACCGTGCCGGCGGATGCCGGCCCGCAGCCCGGGGGCCACCATGTCGACGTCGAGCACGGCGGGATCGGCCGAGTGGACGCCGCCGACCACCGGCGCAACGAGTCTGTCCAGCACGCGCCTGCCCATTCGCGCGCGGACCAGGGCTGACACACTGGTGGCCTCGTCGGCGGTGCCAAGCGAGGCAGGCAGCACGGCGTCCATGGAGGCGCGGAGGGAGCCCAGCAGTCCCAGGGACCGGCGGACTTCCGGGTCCCATGGGCTGGCCGGGATGCCCAACACCCCGGTCTTGGGCAGTTCCCGCGGGCCGTCGGGCAGTTGCACCCAGGCACCGCCGGGGTTCGGTGCGACGATGTCGCGGGCAATCCCAAGCTCGGCGGCGAGATCGGCCACCGCGGCCGTGCGGGTAGCGAAGGACTCCGCCCCGCTGTCCAGGGTCAGCCCCGCCACAGCATGGCTGCCGACGCAGCCACCCCAAGCGTCGCTGGCTTCCAGCACTGTGGTCCGGAGGCCCGCCCGGGCGAATTCCCTGGCCGCAAGCAAGCCGGAGATCCCTCCCCCGACCACGACGGCGGTCCCGTCACGGGAGGTGCCTTCTGCGGCGGTACCCGCCCCGGACGTTGCGGCGGCGCCTGCGTCCATGTTCCTACTCCGGTGAAATGGAGTGGATGAGTTCGACGACGCGCGTCAGCACCTCGGGATCCGTCTCCGGAGGCACGCCGTGGCCAAGGTTCAACACGTGGCCGGGCGCTGCGGAGCCGGCTGCGATCACGTCGCGGACGTGCGCTTCCAGGATCTCCCAGGGCGCGGAGAGGAGTGCGGGATCGATGTTGCCCTGCAGCGGAACGGTCCCGCCGAGGCGGCGGTTGGCCTCGTCCAGCGGCAGCCGGTAGTCGACCCCCACGACGTCGACGCCGACGTCGTGCATGGCGACGAGCAGTTCCGAGGTGCCGGTGCCGAAGTGGATGAGCGGTGCGCCGAGGTCCCGGACGTGGTCCAGAGCCCGGGACGACGCCGGGGCAACGTAGCGCTGGTAGTCGGCCAACCCCAGCGAACCGGCCCAGGAGTCGAAGAGCTGCGCGGCGGAGGCTCCGGCTTCCAACTGCGCCCGAAGGAACATGCCGGAGGCGTCGGCGGCCCAGTTGGCCAATGCCGTCCAGGTTTCCGGGTCGGCGTGCATCATGGTGCGCGGGCCGAGGTGGTCGCGGGAAGGCTTGCCTTCCACCATGTACGCGGCGAGCGTGAAGGGTGCGCCGGCGAAGCCGATCAGCGGAGTGCTGCCGAGCTCGGCCACGGTCAGCCGGACGGCTTCACGAATGGGTTCCAGGGCCTCCCACGTCAGCTGCGGCAGGGCGGCGACGTCCGCCGCCGTGCGCACCGGCACGTCCAGGACAGGACCGACGCCGGGCACGATGTCCACGCCGACGCCGGCCAGCTTGAGCGGAATGACGATGTCAGAGAAAAAGATGGCGGCATCGACGTCGTGACGGCGGACCGGCTGCAGGGTGATCTCGGAAGCCAGTTCCGGGCGCAGGCACGAGTCCAGCATGGCGACGCCCTCGCGGACCTTGAGGTACTCGGGCAGCGAGCGGCCCGCCTGACGCATGAACCAGACGGGACGGCGGGAAGGCTTGCCGCCGCGGTAGGCGGTGATTAGCGGTGAGTCCGCGGTGCGGCCGTCCATCAGCGGGTGTCCGGCGTCTAGGCCGCCGGCGCCGGCCACTGCGCCGTCTACTGCGGCGGCGTCATCGGCTGCGCCATGATCGGACGTACTGAATTTTGTCGTGCCGGCATGTGCCGCAGCGCTTGGAGTCATGACTTCGATTGTGCCCAAATTTGCGCCCAAAAGATAACGACAGCCTGTCACGCGGGCTGTCACACTGGCCACGAGGGCCGCGGCGTGGCGGGGATCACAGCCCTGGGTGCCGGACCCCACGCCAGGATAGTTGTTCTACACGGACGCGAAAAAGCTATGATGGTCGTGCTGTGGTTCTTTTCTCATTGGTGGCTACACACGCCGACATCGACCTCGAAACCGTTGCTCAGTTGAGCACCGGCGCTTCCGGGCTTGCCACATCCGCCCTCGCCGGATCGCCGGCCGTGGCGGGTGCCGTTGTCCTTGCCACCTGCAACCGCTTCGAAATCTACGGGGAAGCCCCGCATCCGGACGCCGTCGACGCGGCCCGGGCTGCCCTCATCACCCAGATCAGCGGAGCCAGCGGACTCAACGACCAGCTGGTCTCCCGCGCCTTCAGCACCCGCACGGGTGCCGAAGTCAGCCAGCATCTCTTCGCGGTGAGCTCCGGACTGGACTCCGCCGTGGTGGGCGAACGCGAAATCGCCGGCCAGGTCCGCCGCGCCTTGATCACGGCCCAGCATGAAGGCACAGCCAGCTCCGGACTGGTGCGGCTCTTCCAGGCGGCGTCCAAGACCGCCAAGGACGTCGGCGCCCAGACGGCGCTTGGTTCCCGCGGCCTCTCCATCGTCTCCGTAGCACTGGATCTTGCCACCGACCTGTCGGAAAACCCGGACTGGTCCGCCAAGAAGGCCGTCGTGTTCGGGACCGGCGCCTACGCCGGGGCCACCATGTCACTGTTGCGCGAACGCGGCTGCACCGATGTCTCGGTCTACTCCTCCTCCGGCCGTGCGCCCGGTTTCGTCGCCACCCGGGGCGGCGCCGCCTTGGATGAGGACACCCTTCCGGCTGCCGTCGCCGCTGCCGACGTCATGATCGGCTGCAGCGGCTCGGACAGCCGGGTCGAAGCGGACGACCTCGCCCGGATCCGGTCGGGCTCGGCCCAGCCGCTCATCGCGATCGACCTCGCCCTGACGCACGACTTCGACCCCGCGGTCGGCGAGCTCGACGGCGTCGAACTCCTCACGCTGGAATCCGTCCGGCTCGCCGCGCCCCAGGAACAGGCCGAGTCGCTCGCGCAGGCCAGCAGCATTGTGTCCGGTGCGGCCAGCGCCTTCGAGCAGGAGCGCGAGGCACGCTCCGTGGACTCGGCGATCGTCGCGTTGCGGCGCCACACGATGAACGTCCTGGATGCGGAAATGGAAAAGGTCCGCGCCCGGCACGGCTGCACCGCCGCCGCCGAGGAAGTCGAGTTCGCCCTGCGCCGCATGGTGAAGCAATTGCTGCATGTCCCCACCGTCCGGGCCCGCGAACTCGCTGCCAACGGACAGCAGGACGCCTACGTTGCCGGTCTTGAGGCGCTGTACGGGATTACGGTGGAGCCCTCCACCGCGACGACCGCTGCGACGGTCCCGGGTTCTGCAGCCTCCGAGGCCGACTGCCCTGTGGAGCACAGCCACGCGGAGCACGGCCCCGCCGCCGGCGACATCCGCGAAACCGCGTAACTGCCCGCGGCCCTCATTCCTGCCCCTCGGTTATTGCCCCGCGTATTGCCCCGCGGCGCTGGCTCGTGATGGCGACGCTCGTTGTTGCCCGTTGGCTAGTTGCCAGTAGGGCTAGTTGCTTCCGACGGCGCCACCACGGCTCATATCCCTTAGGCGGCTTACCCGGCGAACGCGTTAATGCCGGTCATGTCGGCCGACACTTGCCACAGCTGTGCGGCAGCCTCCCGGTCCACGGCATGGGCATCCACGCCCCTGATCCTCGCCTCCGGCGAGCCCGGCACGGTGGGTTCGGCAATGTCGCAGTCCTCGCAGTAGACGCCGCCCATGCCCTCAAGGGCCGGTGACGTTGCGGCCCAGACCGAGGTGGCCGCGCCTTGCGCGGGGGTCTTGAACCGGGCGTCGACGTTGCCGTTCTCATCCATCCAGCCGGCGGCGATCATTTCCTCGCGCGGCAGGTGCCGCTGCAGTTCCGTCATGATGCCGCCGGGATGCACGGCGAAGGCCCGCACGCCAAAGTTCCGGCCCAGGGCGTCGAGCTGGACGGCGAAGAGCGCGTTGGCCGTCTTGGCCTGGCCGTACGCCCGCCATTTGTCGTAGCCGGCGTCGAAGTTGATGTCATCGAAACGGATCCCCGAGAGCTTGTGCCCGGTGGAGGACAACGAGACCACGCGGGCACCCTCCGCCGCGGTGAGCGCGGGCCACAGCAGGTTGGTGAGGGCATAGTGACCCAAGTGGTTTGTGGCGAACTGGGACTCCCAGCCGGGCCCCGCCCGGTGCTCCGGACTTGCCATGATGGCCGCGTTGTTGATGAGGATGTCCAGGCTGCGCCGGGTACCGGGTTCCGCGCCGGCCAGGAAGCCGGCGGCGAACTCCTTCACGCTGGCCTGGTCGTCAAGGTCCAGCTCGGCCACGCTGACATCGCCTCCGCGGGTTCCCGGCGTCAGCCCGGCCGCAGCGAGGACGTCGCGGGCGTGCTCCGGCCGTCGGGCCGGCACCACAACGGTGGCGCCGGCCGACGCCAGGGCCCGCACGGTCTCCAGGCCGAGCCCGGAGTAGCCGCCCGTGACAATCGCGGTCTTCCCGGTCAGGTCGATGCCGGCAATGACCTCGGCCGCCGTCGAATCCCGGCCGAAGCCGGAGCCGATCTTCTGCTGGGGTGTCAGGGTGTTTTCCTCGCTCATGACCAAGCCTTTCGCTGGAGGTGCCGTTCGACGGACGCTGCTTGTCAGGTGCCGTGGATGGACGGCCCGAAGGCCGCGGCACCTGAGGGCCGGAAGCCTCAGTACACCGGTTTCCCGGGTTCCACGTCCCGCACCCAGGCGAGGATGCCGCCCTCGAGGTGGCTGACGCGCTCGTACCCGGCCGCGCGGGCCGCGGCCAGGACGGCCGCGGAACGTGTTCCGGCCTTGCAGTGGAAGACGATTTCCGCGTCCTGGGGCAGGTCCTGCCACGCTTCGCCGGCCAGGATGCGGCCCTGCGGTATCAGCACCGAGCCGTCGATGCGGACGATCTCGTACTCCCCGCTCTCCCGCACGTCCACTAGGTGGAAGTCCTTGAGGCCGGCTTTGCGCGAGGCCAGCATCGTGGCGAGCTGGGTCGCCGTCACGGTGTGTTCGGTGCCCGCATCCGCCGTGGGGGTGATCCCGCAGAACGCCTCGTAATCGGTAAGTTCCGTGATGCGCTCGGCTTCGGGGTCCCGGGCCACCTTGATCTCGCGCCAGGTGCCGCCCAGCGCGTCATAGAGCGCCAGCCTGCCTAGCAGGGACCGCCCGACGCCGGTGATCAGCTTGACGGCCTCGGTCACCATGAGCGCTCCGACGGCGGCGCACAGCATGCCGAACACTCCGCCTTCCCCACAGGACGGCACGGAGCCGGCCGGCGGCGCCTCCGGGTAGAGGTCCCGGTAGGTGGGCCCGTACTGTTCCCAGAAGACGCAGACCTGGCCGTCGAAGCGGAAGATCGACCCCCAGACGTAGGGCTTGCCGAGGATGGCGGCGGCATCGTTCACGAGGTATCGGGTGGCGAAGTTGTCAGCGCCGTCGAGGATGAGGTCGTAGCCGGCGAAGAGCTCCAGGGCGTTGGATGCGTCGAGGCGGACGTTGTGGAGCCGGACGTCCACTAGCGGGTTTAGGGCCGCGATGGCATCACGGGCGGACTCGATCTTGGGCCGGCCCACGTCCGCGACGCCGTGGATGATCTGCCGCTGGAGGTTGCTGAGGTCGACGTCGTCGTCATCGACGATGCCGAGGGTGCCGACCCCGGCGGCGGCGAGGTAGAGGAGGGCCGGAGAACCGAGGCCGCCGGCTCCAATCACCAGGACTTTCGCGTTCTTGAGCCGGCGCTGCCCGATTGCGCCGATTTCCGGAATGATCAGGTGCCGCGAGTAGCGTTCCACCTCGTCCGGGCTGAGATCGATTGCCGGGTCAACCAGCGGTCCAGGCTGCGTATCCAGCTGCGTCTGGAGGGTTGCGGGGGCGCCGGTGGCGGTGAACTTGGAAGCCATACTTCAATCTATGCCCGAAGATACCACCAGGTCATATTACCCGCGCGTAAAGTGTAGTTCAGTGCAATGTAGTTCAGTGCAATGCAGCTGAGTGTACTTGCGCGTTATTGGGTGAAGAGGGAAAGAAGGCCGACAGTGGTTCATCAGGCACCGGTGGAGCGGGACGAGACCGGCAAGCCGCCGGCCGGGCAGACGCGGAGCGGACAGCGCTCGGCACGTCTCCCCCGTGACGAACGCCGGGCGCAGTTGCTGGCGGCGGCGCAGGAAGTCTTC
Organism: Arthrobacter sp. TE12232; assembly: GCF_054062615.1. Classification (NCBI taxonomy): domain Bacteria; kingdom Bacillati; phylum Actinomycetota; class Actinomycetes; order Micrococcales; family Micrococcaceae; genus Arthrobacter; species Arthrobacter sp. TE12232. The sequence continues at coordinate 3,805,864 of NZ_JBSSFK010000001.1, read as the reverse complement.
GTGGCGAACGGCTACCACGGTGCCGCCATGGATGAGATCGCCGAGACCGCCCACGTCAGCAAGCCTGTCCTGTACCAGCACTTCCCGTCCAAGCGGGACCTCTACCTGGCCCTGCTGGACAGCCATCTCAGCAAGCTGATCGATCTCCTGCTGGGCGCCCTGAATTCCACCAGCGACAACGACGAGCGCGTCCAGGCGGTCATGCGCGCCTACTTCCGATTCATCGCCAACGACGACCAGGCACACCGGCTCGTCTTCGAATCGGACCTGATCAACGATCCCGACGTCAGCGCACGTTTGGAAACGTTCAACAAGACTTTTGCCGACGCCGTCGCCCGCGTGATCGCGGAGGACACCAAGCTGCCGGAGCTCGAGGCCCAGCTCCTGGGCCGCGGACTCGCCGGAATGGCCCATGTGAGTGCCCGGTACTGGCTGGAAACCGACGGAAACCTGGACCTCGATGTGGCCAGCGACCTCATCTACCGTTTAGCTTGGCGCGGAATCTCCCGCTTCCCCAAAGAGACCTAGACTACAACTAGAGATTGACCTTAGACATTTATTCGACTTTGACTGGCTGGGAGGCCCCGCTGTGGAAGTAAAGATTGGTATTCAGAACATTGGCCGCGAAATTGTGCTCGAATCGGCTCAGGACGCCGACGCCGTCGCCAAGGTGGTGGGCGACGCGATCGCCAAGGGCAGCGAGCTGCGGCTGACGGACGACAAGGGCCGCCTCGTCATCGTCCCCGCCAATGTGCTGGGCTACGTGGAAATCGGCGCAGAAGAGGCCCGCCGCGTCGGTTTCGGCGCCCTCTAGCCCCCGTTCTTCACTGCGGTTTCCTTCACTGTCGTTTTCTTAGCCCGAGGGGTCCTGAATGCTTTCCCTGATTGTGGTCGCCATGGTCACCGTTGCTGTGGGCTTTGTGGTGTGGGCCAACGACAAGCGGCACACGAAGTACGGCATCAGTGTGCCGGCCGGAGTGGCCGCCTTCGTCGGCATGCTGAGCTGGATCATCTTCATGGCGGCCGGGTTCGGCTACCAGCCGGGCCTGACCTGGATTCCGTGGATCCTGCCGCTGATCCTCGGTGCCGCAGCCTCCATCGCGGCCGTGGTGTACCTCGGCAGGACCCGGGCCCGGCACGACACCGAGCGTCTCACCGCCATCCTGAAGCTTTAGCGGGTCCTGGCCGGCAGCCAGCAGGACGGGGCCCATTTTCTCGTCAGGGCCGGCCCTCGTCCGCCCTCGTTGGGCAGGCTCAGCCGGTTTACCTGCACATCCGTGACCACGCGCCCAGCAGGTTGCGTGGTCACGTTTCGTTGAGCACCGGCGGCTTCGGCAGGCCGCCCGCCTTGATGAAGTCCACTCTTGTCGTACGCGGAGTTACGTTGCCCGGCATCGTACCGCCGTTGCCTGCCGGGGCGGCAGCCGGATGCGGCGCCACGTCGGTGCGGAACCGGTTCGGTCTTTTTTGTCGGACCCCTCTGGGATCGTTGAGACATGAAAGCCGTTGGAGCGTTCATCCCGGAGCTGGCCCCGTGGGCCGGCCCGGTCACGTCCTCGCGGCTTTCCCGCCCGGCCGGCGAGGCCGGGGCGCCTGAAGCATCACACATCGGTGGCGCAGACCATGCCGGGAACGGTACTTTGGGCCGCGCCGCGAACGCTGCCGTGTACGGCGCTGCAGGCCATGGTGCCGGCGGCGCGGTGGAATCGGCGCTGGCGTTGCTGCGATCCTTGGGCCCGCCCGCTGCCGAGGCGGCCCGGTTCTCCCTGGTCGAAGCCGCGGACTTCGCCGGCCGCGTGGAGGAACTCTCCCGGACGGTCGAATACTTCCAACTCATCGCCGCCGCCGCGGTGGACCGGACCCGCAAACAAACAGCCTGGACCCGGCCGGCGCCGGCGGGCCGGGCCGCCGAGACCGCGCCGGCGGGCTGGCTCACCGGCTGGACACAAAACACCCCCGCCGGAACCGTCACCGGATCTGACGGCGAATCCGGGGTTGGGAGAGACGACGGCGCCGGGGCCGGATCTGAGGTGGGGACGAACGGCTGGACGGCATTTGACCGTAGCGGCGGACCGGCCGGCGTGTGCGCCGCGGCCGACGACGGCTACAAGAGCACCACCGAGTTCCTGCGGGCACGGCTGCGGATCAGCGCCCCCGAAGCCCGGCGCCGGCTCACCCAGGCCGCGGACCTGCTGCCCCGCCAGGGACTCACCGGAGCACCGGTGCCGGCCGTGCACGAGGAACTCGGCGCCGCCGTCGCCGCCGGGCAGATCGCGTCCCGGACCGCGACCATCATCACCACCGCACTGGACCGGGTCCGGCACCTGTGCCCGCCCGGGACCGCCGCCGCGATGGAACACGCCCTGACCCTGACCGCGATCGAGAACGACCCCGATTTCCTGACCCGGATCGCCCGGCGCTGGACCGACGCCCTGGACCAGGACGGCGCCGAACCTACCGAGGAAGCCCTCCGCCGGCTCCAGGGCGCCTTCATCCGCAAACCCCGGCACGGCCTGCACCACCTGGAAATCTTCGCCACCACCGACCAGTTCGAACACCTCATCACCGCCATGAACACCGCCACCAACCCCCGCACCAGCGCAGCAGCCGATCCCGGCCCGGACCCAACAGCCGACCCCGGCACCGGCGACGGCGCGGCCACCGACGCGGCGACGGACGGCGCCGCCAGGGCCGGCCGGGAAACCAACGCCGCGGTCACTGACGTGGCCGCGGCCGGCGGGATCCGTGACGGTAGCGGACACGCCGTCGGAGCGGCCGCCCGGTCTGACGCGGCCGTAAGCACCACGGCCGGTGCGGCCGACGTCCTGGACCGCCGCTCGCGGCCGCAACGACTGCTCGACGGCCTGGTCGGCGCCTGCGACGCCGCCCTCGCCGCCGGGGCCCTGCCCGCCGCCGGCGGACTCCGGCCCCAGGTCATGGCCACCATCGACTACCGGGACCTCCTCGGCCGCCTCGACCGCACCGGCACCCCCAACGACCCCACCGCCACGCCCGGCCCGGGCACGGGAACGCTGATGTTCACCGGACCCGTCACCGCCTCCACCATCCGGAAGATCGCCTGCGACGCCGACATCATCCCCGTCCTGCTCGGCGGAGAAGGCCGGATCCTGGACATCGGACGCACCGCACGGATCTTCCCGCCCCACATCCGCAAAGCCCTCACCGCCCGGGACCAGGGCGCCGCCTTCCCGCAATGCACCATCCCCGCACCCTGGTGCGAAGCCCACCACATCACCTACTGGTCCCGCGGCGGGTCCACAAGCACGGACAACGGCACCCTCCTGTGCTCCCACCACCACCATCTGATCCACAAGGAACAATGGACCATCCAGATGCGCAGCGGCATCCCCTGGTTCATCCCGCCACCCCATGTCGACCCCCGCCAAAAACCCCGACGCAACAAATACTTCCGCCCCGACTAGTAGTCGTTCTCTCATAGGTCGGTGTTCGCTGTTTGTCCCTGCGCGTTCCTGGCAACGGGGGCAGTATCCCGGCAGTTCGACGCAGACTCATCGGAGTTCCTCGCGGACGCCGTAGGGGCTATGGCTTCCCTCGCCGGCCACGGGCCTGCAAGGCGCATATCGGCGATGACAGGCGCCGATGGGCGATGCAAGGCTCCGCCTGGTGATGAGGATCTGTGATGAAGCGGTCCTGCTGGCGGAACCAGGTCAGACCTGCCAGCCTCACCGGCCTTTCAGAGGAACGCAGACGTTACAGGAACTCGGCCCGGCCTTCCATCGCCGAGGACGCCAGCGCGTGTTCGCGCCGCGGGATCCTGCCGGCCGCTTTCGCCAGCCTGCCGGCGATGACGGCGTGTTTGAAGGCCTCCCCCATGAGCGCGGGATTCTGGGCACGGGTCACGGCCGTGGCCAGCAGCACGGCGTCGCAGCCAAGTTCCATCGCCAGGGCCGCGTCCGAGGCCGTGCCGATTCCGGCATCGAGCACCACGGGCACGGACGCCCGCGAGACGATCAGCTCGATGTTGTGCGGGTTCAGGATGCCCAGGCCGGTCCCGATCGGGGCACCCAGCGGCATCACCGCCGTCGCCCCGAGGTTTTCGAGCCGCAGGGCCAGCACGGGGTCATCGTTGGTGTACGCGAAGACCTTGAAGCCGCGGGCCACCAGCTGCTCAGTTGCGTCCACGAGCTCGACCGCGTCCGGCAGCAGGGTGTGCTCGTCGGCAATGACTTCGAGCTTGACCCAGTCCGTCTCCAGGGCCTCGCGGGCCAGTTCGGCGGTGAGTACGGCGTCCTTGGCGGTGAAGCAACCGGCTGTGTTCGGCAGCACTCGGATGTTGTGGTCCACGAGCAGCTGGAACAGCGATCCCGTTTCCGCCGGTGAATAGCGGCGCATCGCCACGGTGGTCAATTCCGTCCCGGAAGCCAAAAGCGCCGCGCCCAGCCCGTCCAGGCTCGGCGCACCGCCGGTGCCCATGATAAGCCGGGATCCGAGCGTCACGCCGTCCACCACGAACGGATCGGCGAGGGCCCCGGCAGCCGGCCGGGCCGGCGATCCTGCAAGAGTCGTTTCGTTCATGCTGGTCATCCTCCCTGGACTGCCGTAACAAGTTCGACGTCGTCGCCGTCGGCGAGCGCGGTGGCGTGCCACTGGCTGCGGGGCACCACTTCAGCGTTGCGGGCCACCGCGACACCGAGCTTCTGCCCGTCGGCAGCCCGGCCGTCGGGGCCGATGCTCCGGCCCGTGAGCTGGCTGACGAGTGTGCTGACGGAGGCGCCGTCGGCGACGCTCTGCTCCGTTCCGTTCAGTCTGATGTTCATGCTGCTTCCTTGTTGGGGCTGTCCCCGGACGCATCCGGGGTGCGGGAGAAACGGTCGGGGCGGAACCCGGCCCAGCGCGGGTCCGGCATACCGTCCATGAGCTGACGACAGACGACGGCGGCTGCCGGGGTCAGCAGGACGCCGTGCCGGAAGAATCCCGTGGCGATGATGAGGCCCGGGACGTCCCCGCCTTCCGGGCGCGAGACGCGCCCCAGCATCGGGGCGTTGTCCGGTGTGCCGGGGCGGGCGCGCGCCGTGGCTTCGAGTAGTTCCAGCTCGGCTACAGCGGGCACCAGCTGCTGAGCGTCTCGGAGCAGCTGGTAGACGCCGCCGGCGGAAACAGCGTGCGGATCCGACGGGCCGTCTTCGCGTTGGGTGGCGCCGATCACCACAGTGCCGTCCTGCCGCGGGACGATATACACCGGCACCCCGCGCACCATGCCACGCACGGTGGCCGTAAGCAGTGGTTGCAGGTGCGCGGGCACGCGGAGCCGAAGGATGTCGCCGTAGACCGGCCGCAGCGGGAGTTTCAGTCCAGCGGGCAGCCCGTCAAGGTCGGGGGCGCCGAGCCCGTTGGCGACCACGGTTTCCGCGGCCCGCACGGAACCGCCGCCCGCGAGCCGGACACCGGCGACGCGTCCGTCCTCCCACAGCAGCCCCGCCGCGCGCCGACGGACGAATCTGCAGCGGCCCTCCGCGTCGAGCAGCCTGGTGAGCCGGGCAATCAGCATGCGGGGGTCCACCTGGTGGTCGGCCGGGATATCGAATGCGCACGAGATACCGGGGCTGAGCAAAGGTTCCCGGCTGCGTGCCTCGCGCACGGTCAGGGGCTCCACGGTGAGGCCGGAGTCCTGCTGGACTTCCCTCAGGTCCGCGAGCGCGCGCCGGTCCGCCGCATCGGCACCGACGGCGAGGGTCGGCGTCGTCAGGTAGCCGGTACTGGACCCTGCCCGGGATCCCGGGCCGCTGGCGGCACTGGCATCGGCGTCGATCCCGGCACCGGCATCGATCCCGGCCACGAAGTCGGGCCACAGCCGGGAGGACTCGAGCATCAGTTCCAGGAGCTGTTCTTCCTGATAGTGCAGTTCGCTGACGGGGGCCAGCATTCCGGCGGCGGCCCAGCTGGCCCCGCTGCCGGGCGCGTCATCGATCAACACCACGGACCGGCCCGCACGGCTGGCCTCGAACGCGATGCCGTGGCCGATCACCCCGCCGCCGATCACCGCAACGTCAACAGCGACGTCCTGTGCGGATGTGTCCTGTGCGGTGAGGTCCTCTGCGGAACCCGGGCCCGTGTCACAAACCCGGTAGGCGGCGTCATCTGCGGCTTCGGCTTCACGGCTGGTTCTTGTGCCCATAAAAAATTCCTTCCCTACGCCGGTACTAGCCGGATCAGGTCAAGCGGTCGGCTCTGACGCCCTCTCAGCCGTGCAGCGATGACGTGGCCGCTGCGGGCTCCCGCGGTATGCGCCCAGTTTAGAGGAACTAGGCTGGTGTCATGAGCCAGGACTCCCTCCACACCACCGCCCGCCTCTACTTGTGCACCGACGCCCGGCAGGACCGCGGCGACTTCGAGGACTTTGTGGACGCCGCATTCGCCGGCGGGGTGGACATCATCCAGCTGCGCGACAAGTCGCTTGAGGCGGCCGAGGAACTGGAGCTCCTGGAGGTCCTGCACGCCGCAGCGCAGCGGCACGGACGGCTCTGGGCCGTCAATGACCGGGCGGACATCGCCTCTTTGTCCGGGGCTCCGGTGTTCCATATCGGGCAGAAGGATATTTCGCTCGACGCCGCCCGCGGCCTCCTCGGCAAGAAAACCATAGTCGGATTGTCCACCCACAGCCCGGAGCAGGTGGACGCCGCCATTGCGTCCTCCCCCGGCCGCAAGGGACTCGACTACTTCTGCGTGGGACCCGTGTGGGCCACTCCCACCAAGCCTGGACGCGCCGCCGTCGGCCTCGACCTGGTGCGTTACGCCGCCGAGGCGACCGGCCGGGCGGATGGGGAGGGAGCCGGCACGGTCGACGGCCGGGTCGAAAGCTTGTTGCCGTGGTTTGCGATCGGCGGCATCGACCTCGGCAATGTTGAGCAGGTAGTCGACGCCGGTGCCCGCCGGATCGTCGTGGTCCGGGCAATCACCGACGCCGATGATCCGGCCCACGCAGCCGGCGCACTGCTGGCGGCGCTGGATGCCGCCGATTCCTGAACAGGTTCCGTTCGGGTTTCCGCCCCGGCGGCGGAGCTACCCCGCCAGTCCCAGCGCGGCCATCCGGCGCGAGTGGTTTGTGGCGAGTTCGGCCGTCAGAGCCCTGACCAGTTCCCTGGCGCCGGCGTCGTCCAGGCCTGAGAGCCCGCCGAGGAAGGCGTGTTCGAGACTGACCCGCTGGGCTTGGGTCAGTGCCTCGCCCAGCAGGCGCCTGGCCCACAGCGCCAGGCGCGACGCCAGCCGGGGGTCATCGGCCAGGGCCGCCTTGAGCCGCTCCTGCAGCACGGCCGTGGCCTCCTCGGCGGACTGGATCTGCTCGATCAGTTCCCGGGTCGCGGTGTCGACGTGCCTGGCGACGGCACGGTAGAAGTCCGCGGAGACGGTGTCGATCACGTAGGCCTTCATGAGGGATTCGTACCAGTCCGCCGGGCGTGTGCGCTCATGGAAGTGGTCCACGGACGGCTGGAACGGCAGCATGGCGGCCTCCGTGTCCAGGCCCATGGCCTCGAGCCGGGCCCGGACGAGTTCGTAGTGCTGGAACTCGACTACCGCGATCCTGCCCAGCACCGCACGGTCATGCAGCGTGGGTGAATAGCGGGCGTCCGAGGACAGCCGTTCGAAGGCCGAAAGCTCCCCGTACGCCATGACTCCCAGCAGATCCGTGAGGAAGCTGTTGTAGCGGGCAGGATCGTCCGGGATTGGGCTCATAATCCAAGACTAATAGCGGAAATCGGGCTAACCTGATTTTCGTGTCCCATCATCGCCTGACCCCGAGTATCCACGAGCAGCAGAACCAGCTTGCCGGGGCTCTCAAGGCGTTGCGCACCACGCTGGAACTGCCCGGTCCGTTCCCCGAGGACGTGCTGCGCGACGCGCAGGCGGCGGTGGCCGAGCACAAGCTGCCGGACCTGGACTTCACCCATGTCGAGTTCGTGACGATCGATCCGGCGTCCTCCACCGACCTCGACCAGGCGCTGTATATCGAGCGCAACGGCGAGGGCTACAACGTGCTTTACGCCATCGCCGATGTCCCGTCCTTCGTCGCGCCGGGCGGGGCGCTCGACGCCGAGACCCGCCGCCGCGGCCAGACCTTCTACACCCCGGACGGGCGGATCCCGCTGCATCCGGAGGTCATCAGCGAGGCTGCCGGTAGCCTGCTCGCCGGGCAGCTGTGCGCGGCATTCGTCTGGGAGTTCGAACTCGACGCCGCGGCGGAGGTGACCTCGGTGCTGGTGCGCCGGGCCCAGGTCCGCAGCCGCGCGAAGCTCAGCTACAAGGGTGTCCAGGCCGAGCTCGACGCCGGCACCGCAACGCCCCTGCTGCAGCTGCTGAAGGAGGTGGGCACCAAGCGCGTGGAGCTGGAACGCCTCCGCGGCGGCGCGAGCCTGAACATGCCGGAACAGGAGATCCAACAACTGCCCGACGGCGGCTACCGGATCGTGGCGGCCCCGCCGCTTCCGGTGGAGGACTGGAACGCCCAGATTTCCCTCATGACCGGGATGGCGGCGGCCGGGCTGATGCTCCAGGGCAAGGTCGGCATCCTGCGCACCATGCCAGCCCCGGACGAGGCGTCGCTGCGGCACTTCCACCGCCAGACTCACGCTCTCGGCAAGCCCTGGGACGGCGAAACGCCCTACGGCGAGTACCTGCGGACCCTCGACCCCACGGATCCCCGCCAGCTGGCCATCGTGCACTCGGCCGGCATGCTCTTCCGCGGGGCCGGCTACACGCCCTTCGACGGCACAGTGCCGCAGGCCGCCGTGCAGTCCGCCATCGGCGCGGCCTACGCCCACTCCACCGCGCCGCTGCGGCGGCTGATCGACCGTTTCGTGCTGGTGATCTGCGAGGCCTTGAGCAACGGCACCGAGGTTCCGTCCTGGGCCCGGGAAGCCCTGCCGTCCCTCCCGGCCATCATGGCCACCTCGGACCAGCTGGCCGCACGACTGGAGCGGCTCGCACTGGACACCGTGGAAGCAGCGCTGCTCGTCAACCACGTCGGCCAGGAGTTCGACGCCGTCGTGATCTCCGGCTCCAGACCGGCAAAGAGCGCCAGCGGCAGCGGCACCAACGGGAACGGCGGCAAGTCCAACGGTAACGGGAACGGCCCGTCCGGAATCGTGCAGATCGCCGAGCCCGCGGTGACCGCAAGGTGCCCCGGCGAGCTCGAACCGGGCACCCAGGTCCGGGTCCGGGTGGTGTCCTCGGACATCGCCACACGCGAAATCCGGCTGGAGCTGGTCGGCTGACGGACCGCCGCCGGGCCCCCTCTGCGGCGCGATCGCGCCTCCAGTCGAGGATCCGGGTCTCGTACAGCTAGACTGGAGAGGTAGATATGGATGCCCGGTCGTTGATTTCCATGATTTTCGAATTCAACAAGCCCGCCCCTACGCGATCTTGAGATACACCCGCTGGTCCCCAGTGCCAGCATTTAGATAGCCCGCGATCGGCTTCCACTGGAATTGCTTGCGCGCCTGAGCGTGCTCCGGAACGGCCACGGCCGGCCCCGTTGAGCAAGCAGCGCAGCCCAAAATGAATAAGGAAACTCACCTGTGAGTGAATTGCACACGCACCAGCTTCTGACCGATGAGTCGGGCACGGAGACCATCGAGCCCGAAGAAACCATCATTTCGGACGAAAAGCCGCACGAGATTGCCGAAAAGACGTTCGCCGATTACAACGTCCGCGCGGACATCGTGGAGTCCTTGGCCGACGCCGGCATCACCCACCCCTTCCCGATCCAGGCAATGACGCTGCCGGTCGCCCTGGCCGGACACGACATCATCGGCCAGGCCAAGACCGGCACGGGCAAGACCCTCGGCTTCGGCATCCCGGCGCTGCAGCGCGTCGTTGGCCGCGACGACGCCGGCTTCGACAAGCTGGCCGTGCCCGGCGCCCCGCAGGCCCTCGTGATCGTGCCCACCCGCGAACTCGCCGTCCAGGTAGCCAAGGACCTCGAGAACGCGGCCAAGAAGCGCAACGCCCGTATCGCCACCATCTACGGCGGCCGCGCCTACGAGCCGCAGGTCGATGCCCTGCAGAACGGCGTCGAGATCGTCGTCGGCACCCCCGGCCGCCTGATCGACCTCTACAAGCAGAAGCACCTGAGCCTGAAGAACGTCAGGATCGTCATCCTCGACGAGGCCGACGAAATGCTGGACCTCGGATTCTTGCCGGACGTCGAAACCCTGATCGCCGGTACCCCCGCGGTCCGCCAGACGCTCCTGTTCTCGGCCACGATGCCCGGCCCGGTCATCGCCATGGCCCGCCGCTACATGACCCAGCCGACCCACATCCGCGCCGCGGACCCGGACGACGAAGGCCTGACCAAGCGCGACATCCGCCAGCTGATCTACCGCGCCCACAGCATGGACAAGGTCGAAGTTGTTGCCCGGATCCTGCAGGCCCGCGGACGCGGCCGCACCATCATCTTCACCAAGACCAAGCGCACCGCTGCCAAGGTGGCCGAGGAACTCGTGGACCGCGGTTTCGCGGCTGCCGCGATCCACGGCGACCTCGGCCAGGGCGCCCGCGAACAGGCGCTGCGCGCCTTCCGTAACAACAAGGTGGACGTCCTCGTTGCCACCGACGTCGCCGCCCGCGGCATCGACGTCGACGACGTCACGCACGTGATCAACTACCAGTGCGTCGAGGACGAGAAGATCTACCTGCACCGCGTCGGCCGCACCGGCCGCGCCGGCAACAAGGGCACCGCTGTGACCTTTGTCGACTGGGATGACATGCCGCGCTGGGGGCTCATCAACAAGGCCCTGGGCCTGAACTTCCCCGAGCCCGTGGAAACCTACTCCTCCTCGCCGCACCTGTTCGAGGAACTCGACATCCCCGAGGGCACCAAGGGCCGCCTGCCCCGCGACAAGCGCGTGCTGGCCGGCGTCGACGCGGAGGTTCTCGAGGACCTCGGCGAGACCGGCAAGAAGAACACCCGCAGCAGCGCAAAGGACAGCGGAAGGGACGGCACCCGTGAGGGCAGCCGCACCGGCGCCCGCGAAGGTAACCGCACCGCCAGCCGTGACGGCGCCCGCGAAGGCAGCCGCACCGGCAGCCGGGACACCCGCCGCAGCGGCGCCGAGGCAGGCGGACGCTCCGGCGACCGCCGTCGTCGTCCCGCCGACGCCGAAGCCGCTACCGTTTCCACTGCCGGCGGGCAGGGCCCCGAGGCTGCTGCCGGCGCCGCGCCGGCGAAGGCCCCGACCGAGGTGGACCGTGCAACCCGTGCGCGTCGCCGCACCCGTACGCGCCGCCGCAACGGTGAAGTCGTGGCCGGCGGCGACGCACAGCCGAGCGGCGCCGAGGCCTAATCCCCTCCATGACTGACACCGTCTGGGCGCCGGACGGCAGCAACCTGGTGGTTCACGCGGACAACGCGGAATACCTCCCCACGCTGCCGGACGGCGCCTTCACACTGATTTACGTGGACCCGCCCTTCAACACCGGCCGGGTGCAACGGCGCCAGGAAACCCGGATGGTCCTCAACGCCGGCGGCGAGGGTGACCGCGTCGGGTTCAAGGGCCGGTCCTATGACACCATCAAGGGCGCGCTGCACAGCTACGACGACGCCTTCAGCGACTACTGGTCTTTCCTCGAGCCCCGGCTCGTGGAGGCCTGGCGGCTCCTGGCCGACGACGGCACCCTGTACCTGCACCTGGACTACCGCGAGGTGCACTACGCGAAGGTCATGCTGGACGCGATCTTTGGCCGCGAATGCTTCCTGAACGAGATCATCTGGGCGTACGACTACGGTGCACGGGCCAAATACCGCTGGCCCACCAAGCACGACAACATCCTTGTCTACGTCAAGAACCCGGCGAAGTACCACTTCGACAGCGCCGAGGTGGACCGTGAGCCCTACATGGCACCCGGGCTCGTCACCCCCGCCAAGCGCGAGCTCGGCAAGCTTCCCACCGACGTGTGGTGGCACACCATCGTCTCGCCCACCGGCAAGGAGAAGACCGGCTACCCGACGCAGAAGCCGGAGGGCCTCATCCGGCGCGTGGTCGCGGCCTCGAGCCGGCCGGGCGACTGGTGCCTGGACTTCTTCGCCGGTTCCGGCACGCTCGGCGCCGTGGCTGCGAAGCTCGACCGCAGGTTCGTGTGCGTGGACCAAAACCAGGCGGCCGTCGACGTCATGGCCAAACGACTGGCCGCGAAAGCGCAGTTCACCGCGTTCCCGCCGGACCCCGGGGCCTGACCCGCGGTCCCGCCCGCCTTTCGTCGCGATGCGCCATCACTTGTGGCGGGTAACCGGGCCTCTGACCGACCACAAGTGATAGCGCAATCAGGTTCGGGAAGGGCTCAGCGCACCACGGCGGAGCCGGTGCCCAGTTCCTCGATCCGGGCAAAGACTTCGGGCGAGGTCAGGTTTTCCCCCAGCAGGTTCGGCTTCCCTGCGCCGTGGTAGTCCGAGGACCCGGTGACCAGCAGGCCGTACCGTTTGGCGATGCGGCGCAGGAAGACCCTGCCCTCCTCCGGATTGTCCCGGTGGTAGATTTCCAGGCCGGCCAGCCCGGCGTCGATCATTTCCCGGTACGTCCCCTCCCCCACGATCCGTCCGCGGGCAGACGCGACGGGGTGCGCAAAAACCGGCACGCCACCGGCTTCCCGGACCAGTTCGACGGCGAGCGCCGGATCCGGCGCGTAGTGCTGGACCCAGTAGCGCGAGTGTGAGGTAAGGATCGAACTGAAGGCCTCGGCCCGGTCCTCCACCACGCCTGCGGCCACGAGGGCGTCAGCGATGTGCGGGCGGCCGAGGGTGGCGCCCGGCGCGACGTGGTGGATCACGTCGTCCCATGTCAGCGGGTAGTCCTCGGCCAGCAGGGTGACCATCTTTTGGGCCCTCGTGTGCCGGGCGTCCTTGGCCTTGGTGATTTCCTCAAGGAGTCCGGGGTGGGCCGGGTCATGCAGGTAGCTCAACAGGTGGACGCTGATGCCTTCCCGGGTCCGGCAGGAGATCTCCATGCCCGGGACCAGGGCGACCCCCGTTTTCCGGGCCGCGACGGCGGCCTCCGCCCACCCGTCCGTGGAGTCGTGATCGGTCAGCGCGACGACGTCCAGCCCGGCGCCGGCAGCGGACTCAACGACGTCGGCCGGCGCCTGGGTGCCGTCGGAAACGTTCGAGTGCGCATGCAGGTCAATTCTCACCTCACCAGCCTAGTAGATGGCCCGGTGCAAAGCCCCGGCCCCGCGCGTCTATGCCCTGCGCCCTCGCGTTGCAGTTGCCGTGCAGCGGGAGCGCGCCGTTGGCCTAAGCCGCGGCGCTGGTGAGACTATTGGACGGTGAACGATGCAGATAACACCCAAGTCTCCGCTTCCCAGCCCCTCGAAGAGCGCGTCAACAACCGCTCGCAGCGGCCCAGTTCCGACGCTTTCAAGGCTTTTATGGCCAGCAACTGGGCGCCGGCCATGCAGCAGCTCCCCGAGCGGGACGCCGTCGCCGGCCACGCAGCAGCCCGGCGCCGCGCCATTTCAGGCCAGTTCAAAGGTGAACGCCTGGTCATCCCCGCCGGCCCGCTGAAGGTCCGCTCGAACGACTGCGACTACCGCTTCCGGCCGCACTCGGCCTTCGCGCACCTCACCGGCCTCGGCGTGGACCACGAGCCCGATGCGGTCCTGATCCTGGAGCCGGTGGCCGAGGGCACGGGCGACGACGGCGGCAACCACCACGCCACGCTGTACTTCCGCCCGCTGGCAGGCCGCGACACCGAGCAGTTCTACGCCGACTCCCGCTCCGGGGAGTTCTGGATCGGCGCACGCCCCACCCTGGCCGAGTTCAAGGCCCGGCTCGGGCTGGACACCGCGGACATCAGCGAACTCGAACTCGCCATCACCAAGAACGTCGGTGCGCCCGAGATCGGCGGCATCTCCATCCGGCTGGTCCGCAAGGTTGACGAGAACATCGACGCCCTCGTGGACACCGCCCGCTACAACACGGCCAAGGATCCTGACAACCTTGACCTGAGCGTCCTCGATGCCCTGGACGAGAAGCTCAGCGAGGCCCTCTCCGAGCTGCGCCTGCTGAAGGACGAGTGGGAAATCGAACAGATGAAGACCGCCGTGGCCGCCACCGTGGCAGGCTTCACGGAGGTCGTCAAGGCACTCCCGCGGGCGCTGACCCACCACCGCGGCGAGCGCGTCGTCGAAGGGGCGTTCTTCGCCCGGGCCCGCGAGGACGGCAACGAACTCGGCTACGACACCATCGCCGCGTCCGGCAACAACGCCACCATCCTGCACTGGACCCGGAACACCGGAAAGATCGCTGCCGGTGAACTGCTGCTCCTGGACGCCGGCGTCGAGGCCGATTCCCTGTACACGGCCGACGTCACCCGCACCCTGCCGGCGAACGGCAAGTTCACCGAGATCCAGCGCAAGGTCTATGAGGCCGTGCTCGACGCCGCCGACGCCGGCTTCGCGGCCGCCCAGCCGGGCACCAAATTCCGGGACATCCACACCGCAGCCACCACCGTTCTCGCGGAGCGGCTCGCCGAATGGGGCCTCCTGCCCGTCTCCGTGGAGGAAGCCGTCAGCGCCGAAGGGCAGCAGCACCGCCGATGGATGCCGCACGGCACCAGCCACCACCTCGGCCTCGACGTCCACGACTGCGCGCAGGCAAAGCGGGACCTGTACCTCGACGGCGTGCTCACACCCGGAATGGTGTTCACGATCGAACCCGGCCTGTACTTCAAGAACGAGGACATCGGCATCCCCGAGGAATACCGCGGCATCGGTGTCCGGATCGAGGACGACATCCTCATGACGGCCGACGGCCCGGTCAACCTCAGCGCTGCGTTGCCGCGCAAGGCGGACGACGTCGAGTCCTGGATGGCGGGCATCTACTTGGAATTCGACGGCCAGACGCCGTAACGTCCGCCAGACGAGCCGAAGAAGCACAGAAAGGGAGGGCCCCTGGGACCCTCCCTTTTCTGCATCTGCAGCTTCTCGTGAGGCTAGCTTCTTGTGAGTCTTCTTTCGCCGATTGTCTCGTGCAGGACGCTTCTGAAGCCTTCTTCTGCCGCGGGTTAGTGCTGCTGGCCGTCGTGGCCCGGCGCGGGTTTGTCGCTGTCCGTGACCCTGACCCCGTACTGCGGGCGGCCGTCCGGGAGGTCGGGGTAGGTCACGCCGGAGACCCGGCCTGCCGGGCGGGCCGGCTCTTCCTCCGTGCCCGGGGCCGCCGGGGCGTGGCCCGGGGTCCCGGCCTGCTGGGGCTGGCCGCCCTGGTACTGTCCGGCCGGCTCGCTGCCGGGCTCCGGCGTTCTCTGGCCGTAGGGATCGTTCCAGCCCGCCGGGCGCTGGGGTGCATGGCCCAGCTGGCCTGGCTGCTGCGGGCCCGGTTGCTGCGGGTTGTGCTGCTGGGGCTCCTGCTGCCGGTAGCCGGACGCGTCATGCGGCGTCATGGGCAACTGGTGGAGCAGGCGCCGCGCTTCGCCGGCGGCCTCGAAGGAGACCACCACGTCATAGTTGGTCGCCACCACCTGGCTGGTTGAAGTGAAGTCGCGCTTGCCGCGCTGCATGGCGTAGGTGACGATGCCAAACAGCATGAAGAATGCGGCGCCCATCAGCACGGACGTCACAATCGAGAAATACCCGGGGGTCGTGGAGAAGAAGGAGAGCATGACACCGACGAATAGGCCGAACCACATGCCGCTGAGGGCGCCGGACAAGGCGACCCGCGGGTAGGTCAGGCGGCCGGTCACCCGCTCGACCATCTTCAGATCGTTGCCCACGATCGACACCATCTGCACGGGGAACTGCTGGTCCGCCAGGTAGTCCACCGCCTTCTGGGCATCCAGGTAGGAGTTGTAGGAACCGACGACGTCGCCTCTCGGGACGGCGCGGGCCTCGTCCGAGCCGTTGGGGGCACCGGCCCTGGGAGCACCAAAAATGTTTGACATACGCCCATTCTCACCCATCCGGCTGGTATACGGCTGGAAATTCAGCTAAAAGAGAGCAGACTGGGTAGCCTGTATGAGTGAGCACAAATCTTACGCGGGTGTTTGTCGCGCGCCTCCTCGGACTGGACGTCTTTGACCCACTGGGCGACCGTCTGGGACGGTTGCGCGATGTCGTGGTGCTCTCCCGCGGAACCAGGGGCGCCCCGCACGTGGTGGGTATCGTCGTCGAAGTCCCCGGGAAGAAGCGCGTGTTTGTGCCGATGACCCGGATTACGTCCATCGACCAGACCCAGGTCATCTGCACCGGCCTGGTCAATCTGCGCCGCTTCGAACAACGCGGTGCGGAAACCCTTGTGGTCGCTGAAATGTTCGACCGCCGGGTGACCCTCGCGGACGGCAGCGGAGACGCGACCATCGAGGACATCGCCATGGACAAGCACCGCTCGGGCGACTGGTTCGTGAGCAAGCTTTTCGTACGCCGCGGCCACTCCCTCTCACCGCTGAGCCGGCTGCGCCGCAACGAAACCATGATCATCGACTGGGCCGATGCCCAACAGGGCGCCAAGACCGAGCCTCAGGCCGCCACCCAGTTCGTGGCGACGCACGAGGACCTCAAGCCGGCCGACTTCGCCGAAGCACTCCAGGAAATGAGCGACAAGCGCCGCTTCGAGGTCGCCAGTGAACTCCAGGACGAACGGCTCGCCGACGTCCTGCAGGAGATGCCCGAAGGCGATCAGGTGGAGATCCTCTCCGCGCTGGACATCAACCGCGCCGCCGACGTCCTGGAGGAAATGGATCCCGACGACGCCGCGGACCTCCTCGCCGAACTTCCCAGCGCGCAGGCCGAGGAACTCCTGCAGCTCATGGAACCCGAAGGCGCCGAGGACGTCCGCCGCCTGCTCGAATACGACGAGGACACCGCCGGCGGCCTCATGACGCCGGTTCCGGTGATCCTTCCCCCGGAGGCAACCGTCGCCGAGGCACTAGCACACGTCCGCCGGGAGGAACTCTCGCCCGCGCTGGCGTCCTCGATCTTCGTTGCCCGTCCACCGCTGGAAACCCCCACCGGGCGTTTCCTCGGCGTCGTGCATATCCAGCAGCTGCTGCGCTACCCGCCGCCCGAGCCGCTGGGCAACCTCGTGGACAAGAGCCTGGAACCGGTTTCCGACCAGGCCCATATCAGTGAGGTGGCCCGGGCCCTGGCCACCTACAACCTCAATTCGCTCCCCGTGGTCAACTCGGACGGACGGCTTGTGGGGGCGGTGACTGTTGACGACGTGCTTGATCACCTGTTGCCGGACGACTGGCGCGCCCACGAGGACGACGCCCCGATAAGGAAGCTTGGAGGCCGCATTGGCTGATCCCACCGCACCCCGGACCTCCAACGTCCGCCCGGGCAGCAGGACATCCGGCGGCCTGGACACGCCTCTCAGCGGCCGGCAACGTATCCTGCCCAATTTCCGTCCCGACCCGGACGCCTTCGGCCATGCCACGGAAGGCTTCGCCCGTTTCATGGGCACCCCGCAGTTCCTGCTCTACATGACCGTGTTCTGTGTCTTCTGGCTGGGCTGGAACACGTGGGCCCCGGTTGAATGGCAGTTCGATTCACGGGCACTGGGCTTCACCCTGCTGACCCTCATGCTCTCCCTTCAGGCCTCCTACGCCGCTCCGCTGCTGCTGCTCGCGCAGAACCGCCAGGACGACCGGGACAAGGTCTCGCTCCAGCAGGACCGGCAGCGGGCTGAGCGCAATCTCTCCGACACCGAGTACCTGACCCGGGAACTTGCGTCCCTGCGCATCGCGCTGCGCGAGGTCGCCACCCGCGACTACGTCCGCGCCGAGCTGCGCAGCCTGCTGGAGGACATGCTGGAGGCGCAGGAGGAACTGCGCACGCATGATCCTTCTGCCGGCGCCCACGAGACCCCGCGGGACAAGGTCAAGGAGAAGCTGAAGGAGCGTCGCGACAAGCAGCGCGGGCCCCGGACCCAGCAGATCCCCCGCGTCAAGACCGGCGGCAAGCGGGACACCGCGCAGGAGGACCGGAAAACGAACCCGCCATTGAACCCCTCCGCGAACCCGCCGTCGAGCCTCACGGCCGATGCTGCGGATGCTGCCGACCCCGCCCGCCTGCCTGCACACCGCACCTTCCCCGAAAGCTGAGCATCGCCCGCATGAGCACCCCGCTGGAACAGGCAGTGCACGCGGCACTTGCCACCGTGATCGACCCTGAACTCCGCCGCCCCATCACCGAGCTCGGCATGGTGGAGTCGGTGCAGATCTCCGACGGCGGCAGGGTGCGGCTTGTGGTGCTTCTGACCATTGCGGGCTGCCCGCTGCGCGGCACCATCACCGCGGACGCCGAAGCTGCCCTGTCCGCCGTCCCGGGCGTCACCGGCGTCGATGTTGACTTGAAAGTCATGACGCAGGCGCAGCGCGACGCCCTCAAGGAGCAGTTGCGCGGCTCCGGCGGCCAGCGCGGCATCCCGTTCAACGCTCCCGGTTCCCTGACCAGGGTGTACGCCGTCGCGAGCGGCAAGGGCGGGGTGGGCAAGTCTTCGGTGACGGTCAACCTGGCGTGCGCGCTGGCGGCCCAGGGGCTTCGCGTGGGGATCGTGGACGCGGATGTGTACGGTTTCTCCGTCCCGGCGCTGATGGGCATCACCCAGGCCCCCACGCGGGTGGACGACATGATCCTGCCGCCGGTGGCCTACGGGGTCAAGGTCATCTCCATCGGCATGTTTGTCACCGGAAACCAGCCCGTCGCATGGCGCGGGCCGATGCTGCACCGGGCGCTGGAGCAGTTCCTCACGGACGTGTACTTCGGCGACCTCGACGCCCTCTTCCTGGACCTGCCGCCGGGCACGGGCGACATCGCGATCTCCGTAGCCCAGCTGCTGCCCAAGGCCCAGATCCTGGTCGTGACCACTCCGCAGGCGGCCGCCGCGGATGTTGCCGAGCGGGCCGGGGCGATCGCCGCGCAGACCGGCCAGACCGTGGCCGGCGTCGTGGAAAACATGTCCTATCTTGAAATGCCCGACGGCGGCAGGATGGAACTGTTCGGCAGCGGCGGCGGCGCCGTGCTCGCCGAGCGCCTCTCCGCCACCGTGGGTGAGGACGTCCCGTTGCTGGGCCAGATTCCCCTCGAAGTCCTGTTGCGTGAGGGCGGAGATGCCGGGGTGCCGCTCGTGCTGGGCCGTCCCGAGACGCCGGCTGCCCTTGCCTTGGCCGGGATCGCCGGGAAGCTGGCGTCGGTGCCCCGCGGGCTCAAGGGCATGCCGCTGGGTCTGCAGCCCCGCTGACCGGGGCGGCAGGTTGAGGCAGACGGCTGGCGCCACTGTTGGCGTCCTCAGACCGGGGCAGGATCATTCGGGCCGGGCCGCATATTGGGCCGGGCCGCGTGAGGTCCTAGGTCGCTTCTGAGTCGAAGGGCGCTGATTCGCCCGCGGGCAGCCGCTCAAAGACCCGGGCCGGGCGGTGTTCGGCGATGGCAGTGGCGGCCGCAGCCGCGGAAACCGTTACGGGCGCCCCGGAGCTCACCGGCTTGGTGTCGTCCTCCAGGAGCGCTTCCTTGATGATCCGGCGCGGATCGTACTGCCGGGGGTCATACTTCTTCCAGTCGACCTCGTCGATATCGATGCCGACTTCTTCCTTGATCTGTTCCCGCGCACCCGACGCCATCCGGCGCACTTCCTTGACGATATTGGCAAGTTTCTGGGTGTATTCGGGCAGCCTGCTGGGACCAATCACCAGAAGGCCGATGATCAGCAGAAGTAAGAACTCCGGTCCATTGATTCCAAGCACTTTAGGAAGATTACCCTCTCGTTCGGGCTGGCGACGACTTCGCGAAGTCGGGATGCCTACGATGTCGACCCCGTTGCTGCCTCACGGGGCCAGGTGCTCCAGGATTCGGCTCAGCCCGCGCTCGATCCGTTCCGGGATTCCGTCGCGTGACGCGGGCGCCGAGGCTGGGCTGCTTACCCGGGTGAGGGCGGCAGCGCCGTCGCCGGCCTGATCGGCCGGCAGGTCAGACACGTACGTGTAGGTGGCCGCGGCGGTCTGGTAGATGGCCCGGTAGGGCGGGCCGGGGTTGACCCAGAGCGCATTGTCCCCGGGGCCGGCCCCGGGCCGGGCGTCAGGCCCGGATTCCGGGGCTGCGGCCGTACCGGCCTTCGCCACCGTGAAGCCGTCCGTCATGGCGGTGTGGCCCGTGAGCACGTTGATTGGCGAAGCATCCGCCCGGGCCTGTGCCGCTGGCGTTCCGGGCACCCGCGGCGCGGAATCGTGCTGTTCCAGGACCGTGGCGAAGTGCCGGCCGTCCGTGAGGCGAAGTTCCAGGACCTCGTCCCCGGACATGACACCGGCCCGGGCCCACATCAGGTGGAATCCTAGGTCCCGCAGTTCCGGACATGTCCATCCCTGCGCCCGCAAAGCCGCAAGCTGCCCGGCGCTCAACGCCCCGGCCGGGGTGAAATCGGGTTCGCCGCCCGGGCCGAGTCCAACCCAGGGTCCGCTTCCCGCGTCCCCCGGGACGCCGGCGGTGCCGGTTCCGCCGGCACTGGAGCCGTCGACATCAGACAGGTTCCCCGTGGCAAGCGGCTCTCCGGTGGCGAGCTGCCCTGCGGTATCGGGGTGGGAGAGTTTGGAGGTCTCTGCGCCGTCGGCCAGGACTGTGGCGTCGCCTCCCATGAAGTATGCGGTGCCGGCCATGAGGGCGAGGGCGGCTACGGCCCCTCCCGCCGCCAGTGCGGGCAGGCGCGGGCCGCGGCGGCGGCCGCCTTGGGGATGCGCGGCCTCCGCCGGCCAACGGCCAAGCGGCCGGTCCGTCCCTGGCCGATCTGTCGTGAAGTCTTCTGCGGGCAAACGCCCTGGCGCCTGATGCGTGCCTCCCGGCGCTGTGTCGGCCCAGGCCGATTCCGCGCCTTCCGTGTCCGCCCGCGCGCTGCCTGCAGGGGCTGTGCCCGCCGGTGCCGTATCAGTTCGTGCTGAGTCTGTGCCTTCTGCGGCAGCGCGTTCGGCGGCCAACTGCCCGGTCCGTGCCAGGAGCCGTGCGGTCAGGTCCTCGCTGGCCTCGGGCACGGCGGCGCCGCGGAGCCTCTCCAGGTACTGGCGCTCGCGCTGCTGCCGGGCGCGGCATTCGGCGCAGGTCTCCATGTGATCGTGGTGGCCGGCGGACAGCTTCCGGGTGGCGCCGATGCGGCTACGGCCGGTCCTGCCCGAAAACCTGCAGCCGGAACCGCCCAGCAAACGTTTCAGTAGACCCATGGACCGCTTCAGAGGAGGCCGGCGATGCGCGGCATTTTGAGCCGCGGCTTGAGGGACTGCTTGGCCTGCTGTGCAGGGCGCGGGTCGCGGTGCGCGAGCTTTTCGCGCAGCATCGTCCGGCCGCGGTGGATGCGGGACCTGACGGTGCCGAGTTTGATGTCCAGCGCGGCGGCGACTTCGTCGTAGGACAGGCCCTCGAGGTCGCACAGCACGACGGCGGCCCGGAAGTCCGGGGGCAGTTCTTCAAGCGCGGCCTGAACATCGACGTCGAGGTTGTTGAATTCGAAGCTCTGCTCCGGGCCGGGTTCCCGGCCGGGGAGCCGCGACTCGGCGTCGTCGGCCAGGGCGTCAAAGCGGATCCGGCTCTTGCGCCGGGCCTGGTCCAGGAAAAGGTTGGTGGTGATCCGGTGCAGCCAGCCGTCCAGGGTGCCCGGCCTGAAGTTCTCCAGCGAACGGAACACCCGGACGAACACCTCCTGGGTGAGGTCCTCGGCGTCGTACTTGTTTCCGGTCAGCCGGTACGCAAGGCGGTAGACCTTGGCGGAGTGGTTCGTCACCACTTCCTCCCAGGTGGGCCGTACCCATTCGGCTTCCGCCGCGGTGCCGGGCTGGCCGGTTGGATCAGTTGCCTCAGTTGCCGGGACAGGTGTCAGAACCGACATCGTCCGCTCCCCTCATGGATGGTACCTACGCCTGAACGGTGCCTGCTCGCGCAGGTTCCTGCACTCTTCATTCGACGCCGATCACCACGCGGATGAGCGGATACCCATCATTTCAAAATAAGCTGGGAATTTCCTGACGCGACGCAGTCTTCCGCCGAAGGCAGAACGTCTGCCCCGAGGCGGATCGCCTGCCCGTCTGCCGGGGCCACGGCCCCGCCGCCTCCGTGTCGCGTCCCGTCGGACACAGTACGCTGTAGGGAGTACTCCCCTGCCGCCCAGAAAGCGATTACCCATGAGCGCCGATAAGTCCACGAGCTGGTCCTACGCAGAAGATCTGCCTGCCGAGGATGAGGTCCTGTTGCACGCGCGCGAACGGTCTTTCGAGCTTGGCGTGACGCCGATCGGCCCAGGCGTGGGTGCCGTGCTGACGGTGCTGGCAGCGGCGTCCAAGGCACAGACCGCCGTGGAGATCGGCACCGGCGCCGGGGTGTCCGGCGTGTGCATCCTGCGCGGGCTCGGTCCGCAGGCGGTCCTGACGACGATCGACGTGGACGTCGAACACCTCAAGGCGGCGCGCGAAGCGTTCCAGGAAGCCGGCAGCCCCGCCAACCGCACGCGCACCATTTCGGGCCGCGCCGGCGACGTCCTGCCGCGGCTGACGGACGGGGCCTACGATCTCGTGTTCATCGATGCCGACAAACCGAACTACCCCAGCTACGTGGAGCAGGCCGTGCGGCTGCTCAAGTCCGGCGGCCTGCTGATCGTCAACGACGCCCTCGACAAGGACCGTGTGGCGAACCCGGCCGCCCGGGACGCCACCACCGTGGTGCTCCGCCAGATCGGCAAGTCCATCCGCGACGACGACCGACTCGCCTCCGCCATGCTGCCCACCGGCGACGGCCTGCTCATAGCCGTCAAGAAGTAAGCGTCAGGAACCACGCGCCAGGCACAGGCAGGAGACGCACAAGCAGGGGACGCACAAGCAGAAAAGGGCGGGGTCCGCAGCCTGGTGGCTGGGACCCCGCCCTCTTGCGAAGCTCTTGGTGTGAAGCTATTCGGTGACGCCGACGAGGCATTCCTTGAGGTTTGTCGCCTCAGCAGCGTTGAGCTCGACCACGAGCCGCCCCCCGCCTTCGAGCGGAACACGCATGATCAAGCTTCGTCCCTCTTTCGTCACTTCCATAGGGCCGTCGCCGGTGCGTGGTTTCATTGCCGCCATAAGGAATATCCCCTCCATTAGTCCCTGACATACCAGCCCGGCCGGGCTGCGTCCGCTTGGTCAATCAAGCCGTCCGGCAGCGCTCCAGGAGGCCGCCGTGACAGACCCGCTCACAACCGCTTACGAATAAACCGCTTGCGAATCAACCGCTTGCCATCAAACCGCTCGCGATTAAACTCAGTGTGCTTCTTGTCCTTGCTTATCCTCTATTATCGCGTAACAATGCGCCCGGAGCTAATCGTTGGACTTTCCAGCGCGCCCCGGAAAGCCGGGGCGGCAACGCGAAATGGTGCCGTGGGTCACGGCGGATAGTCCCCTCCGCCCGGCAGCGGCGCCCACGCCCACAGCCACACAATCCAGACGATCTGCAGCAGGACGAACATGACCACCACGGCTCCCCGGTAGGCGCGGGAGCGCGAGAGCAGTGCGGCGCTGAGGGCGAGCGGGAACAGCGGCAGCAGCATCCGGAACGTGCTGGTCTGCGGTTGCAGGAAGGCCAGCAGGTAACCCATGTAGCAGCAGCACCAGAGCCTCAGTTCAGCGCCCAGCGCAACCACGGGCCGCGACATCATGAAAAGCGTAAAGGCGGCCACGAAAAGGAACGGGGCCAGCACTCCGAGCGTCGGCCCGAAGAGCATGATGCCGGTGTCGAACCATGGCTTGAACGGCACCAGGTCATCGCCGCGCCATGCGGTTTCGGTCTTGGTGTAGGCCCCGAGATCACCGGTTGCGGCCCAGGCGATGGCCGGCCACAGCAGCGCACCGACCCCGCTGACGGCTGTCAGCCCGCCCAGGGACCACAGCTGCGCGTTGGTGTGGACGGGAACCCCGCGCGGGGGGCGCCCTGCCAGGCGCTGCCAGAGTCGGTAGAGGAACAACAGCCCCATCATCACCGCAAACGGGACCCCGGTAGGCCGGGAAAGGCACATGAGGAGCACCACGGGCATGGCCCACAGGTATCGGCGCTCCATGACCAGCAGCAGCGCGGCGCCAAGGAGCAGCAGGTTGAGGGATTCGGCGTAGGGCACCTGCAGCACCGGCGCCACCGGGAATGCCGCCAGGAAGATGATCCCCCAGAGTGCCGTGCGGTGGGAGGCCCGGTGCCGGAAAATCCTGTAGGCCACGAGGGCTGCCCCCAGCCCGGCGGCCAGCGCAATGGCCGTCAGCGACCACGCCGGACCCGTGCCCGTCAGCCCGGACACCACCCTGCCCAGCACGGGAAACAGCGGGTAGAAAGCCCACGCGTTCTCCTGAACGGTGCCGGCCGCGTCTGTCGGCAGCAGCGCCGGATACCCGTTCTGCAGCGCTTCGGAGTACCAACGGGCGTCCCAGATGTTGATGAAGTTCCAGTAGTCCGGTTTCGCGGGAAACCAGGGATTCACGCCCTGGTGCAGCGCGGCGGCCATAAAGATGCAGGCGCTGACCAGACGGGCGGCGATGTACAGGCCGGCCACCTGGACCCACCACGGCCACCGCGACATCCGGGCGCCGGCCGCCGCGATGCTGCTCCACGCCGCCGCGTTCAGGCCCCTTTGTCCCCCGGCGTCAAGCGCCGGGACTGCCTCCGGGTCCTCCACGTGGCTCACGGACGCTGCTCTGTCGGCCGGCGGAGGCGTTCCAGTTCCTCCCCCAGCGCCTCGATCTTTTGGTCTTTGACGGTGATCTGGTCCCGCAGATCGTCAAGGACCTGGTCCACCTGGTCCATCCGGTAGCCGCGGAGCCCGACGGCAAATCGGAGATGGTCGATGTCCGTCGCGGCCGCACGGTCTGGCAGCAGGACCGGCGGCAGGGACGCGACCGGCTCGTCGAAACCGTCCTCAAAGGGCACCTCAGCGCCGCCGGCCGTGTCCCGGCGGAAGATTTTCGGCGCCAGGCCGGTACCCAGAAGGATGGCGACGCCGGTCAGCGCAATCGCAAGGAAGACCAGAAAGAGACTCACTAGACCATCGTGCCAGAAGCCGGACGCCGGTGCGCTCAGCCCGGCGCTTCAGCCCCGCGTTCCGCCGCCCTTTCCGTTGCCGTTTCCGGTGCCGTTCCCGTTGGTGGAGCCCCCGTTCGGGTTCCGGTGACGGGCCGCGCCCTCGACGACGAGTTCGACGGCGAGCGCGGGATCGTCCACCACCTGCACGAGGTCAAGGTCCTCCTCGGACACCATGCCCTCGGTGACGAGGGTGTCCCGGACCCAGTCGAGCATCGGGGTCCAGAACGCGGTTCCCACGAGGACGATCGGGAAGGATGTGACCTTGCGGGTCTGGACCAGGACCATGGCCTCGAAGAGCTCGTCCAAGGTGCCCAGGCCGCCGGGGAGGACAATGAAGCCCTGGGCGTACTTGACGAACATGGTCTTGCGGGCGAAGAAGTACCGGAAGTTGATGCCCAGATCCACCCACTGGTTCATGCCCTGTTCGAAGGGCAGCTCGATCCCGAGCCCCACCGAAACGCCATTGCCCTGAACGGCACCCTTGTTGGCGGCCTCCATCGAACCCGGGCCGCCGCCCGTGATCACGGCCAGTCCGGCCTCGGCCAGTTTGCGCCCGACCTCGACGCCGAGCTCGTAGTTGAGGGTTCCGGGCACCGTGCGGGCGGAGCCGAAGACGCTGACCGCCGGGCCCAGGTCGGCGAGGGCGCCGAACCCTTCCACGAACTCGCTCTGGATCCGCAGGACGCGCCAGGGATCGGTGTGGACGAACTGGCCCGGCCCCTTGGTGTCGAGCAGGGTCTGGTCCGACATTGTGACCTTGGCGGCCTTCCGGCGCAGCTCGAGCGGGCCTTTATGGCGGATCCCGTTCGGCGCCGGGGTGCTTCGGACCTCGCGGGCCGGCTTTCCGGCGGGGTTCTGTTCGGGGTTTTGCTCGGGGCCGTGCTGCGGATCGGTACTCATGCCCATAGGCTAGCGCGGAACACCGCGCCCGCGGCTTCGGCGCGGCGGCGCCACGCCCGGCGGCAGGCTGCGACCGCCTGCGGCCCGGAGGCGCAAAACAGCGGCCGGAGAGCGGGCAGTGGCCGCGCCGGGGACCAGGGCGTACAGGTATCTCTTGAATCACGATCTGCACCAAACTGCGTGATTGCCGTCATATCTTGTCAATCTTCGTTAGATTCTTTATATGACTACTCAAGTGCCCGGCGATGCGCTCGTCTCCCTGAAGGCCGTGAACAAGCATTACGGCCAGTTGCACGTCCTGAAGGACATCAACCTGAATGTCCGCAAAGGTGAGGTTGTTGTTGTCATCGGCCCCTCGGGTTCCGGCAAGTCAACGCTCTGCCGCGCCATCAACCGCCTCGAGACAATCGACGACGGTGACATCAGGATCGATGGCAAGGAACTGCCTGCGGAGGGCAAGGAACTGGCGAAGCTGCGCGCCGACGTCGGCATGGTCTTCCAGTCCTTCAACCTGTTCGCCCACAAGACCATCCTGGAGAACGTCACCCTCGGCCCCATCAAGGTCAAGGGCGTTTCCAAGGCCGAGGCCGACAAAGACGCCATGGCACTGCTGGAGCGGGTCGGCGTCGGGCATCAGGCCCCCAAACTTCCCGCTCAGCTCTCCGGCGGCCAGCAGCAGCGTGTTGCCATCGCCCGCGCCCTGGCGATGAAGCCGAAGGTGATGCTCTTCGATGAGCCCACCTCCGCCCTCGACCCGGAAATGATCAACGAGGTCCTGGACGTCATGGTCCAGCTCGCCAAGGAGGGCATGACGATGATCGTGGTCACCCACGAGATGGGCTTCGCCCGCAAGGCCGCCGACCGCGTCGTGTTCATGGCCGACGGCCAGATCGTCGAGGACGCGACCCCCGAGGAATTCTTCACCAACCCCAAGAGCAGCCGGGCCAAAGACTTCCTGTCCAAACTTCTGACGCACTGAGTTCATCGCTCGCGAGTTCGCACCCCGGCCGCCGGAAGGCGGCCGACCAATGAAAGGAATGTCATGAAGGCATTTTTGACCCGGAGGAAATCCCTTCTGGTTGCCGCATCCGCAGCACTGGCGCTCACCCTGAGCGCCTGTGGCGGCAGCTCCTCCACTACCACCAACCCGCCTGTAGCCGAGAAGCCGAGCTTTGCTGCCGATTCCACCATGGCCAAGCTTTCATCCGCAGGAAAGATCACCATCGGCACCAAGTTCGACCAGCCGCTCTTCGGCCAGAAGGGCCTCGACGGCAAGCCTGTCGGCTTCGACGTCGAAATCGGCAAGCTGATTGCCGCCAAGCTGGGCATCCCCGCCGACAAGATCGAGTGGGTTGAAACGGTCTCCGCCAACCGCGAGGAGTTCCTCAAGCAGGGCAAGGTGGACATGATCGTCGCCACCTACACCATCAACGACAAGCGCAAGACCCAAGTTGACTTCGCCGGCCCGTACTACGAGGCCGGCCAGGCCCTCATGGTGAACAAGGACAACAACTCCATCACCAAGCCCGAGGACCTCAAGGGCAAGAACGTCTGCTCCGTGACCGGATCCACCCCGGCCGCCACGATCGTGGAAAAGTACGGAGCAGTCCTGGTTCCTGCCGCGACTTACTCCGCCTGCCTTGAGCCGCTGCGCAACCACCAGGTTGAAGCCGTCACCACGGACAACGTCATTCTGGCCGGATTCGTATCCAAGGAACCGGATGCCTTCAAGCTGGCCTCCGACCAGACCTTCACCAAGGAGCCGTACGGCATCGGCCTGAAGAAGGACGACACGGCCTTCCGCATGTGGATCAACGACCAGCTGGAAGCCTTCGCCAAGGACGGGTCCTACAAGAAGGCCTGGGAAGACACCGCCGGCACCGTCATCAAGACCGCGCCCGAGCTTCCCACGATCGACCGCTACTAGCCGACTCTGGCGGCTGCCGGGCCCGCGGTTACCCCGCAGCCCGGCGGCCGCCACTGCCGTCTTTCGCCTGGAATCCCGTCAACGCAGCTGAAGGAACTTATGGACGTCATCATTGAAAACCTCCCCCAGTATTGGGACGGTTTTCTCAGAACCCTCTTCCTGTCCGTGGTCTCGGGGATCATTGCCCTGATCGTCGGCACCGTGCTCGCGGCGGCCCGAGTCTCCCCCGTCGCCGCGCTGCGCGGCTTCAGCATGGTGTACGTCGAGATCGTCCGGAACACCCCGCTGACCATTGCATTCTTTTTCGCGGCAGTGGTCCTGCCCCGCCTCGGCATCACGTTCCAACAGTTCGAGGTCGCCGCCATCATCGCCCTGAGCGCCTACACCTCGGCCTTCATTGCCGAGGCCGTGCGGTCCGGCGTCAACAGCGTCCCGGTGGGCCAGGCCGAAGCGGCCCGCAGCATCGGCATGAAGTTCAGCCAGGTGCTCACCCTCATCATCCTCCCCCAGGCCCTGCGCACCGTGATCCCGCCGCTGATCAACATCCTGATCGCTTTGGTCAAGAACTCCTCCGTTGCAGGCGCGTTCTATGTACTGGAACTCTTCGGCTACGGCAAGCAGCTGGCCAACGCCAACGGCGACGCCGTCGTGTGGGTCCTGGTCGGCATCGCATTCTTCTACCTGCTGATAACCGTCCCGCTTGGCTTCCTCGCCAACTTCGTTGAACGAAAGGTGGCAATCGCGCGATGAGCTCTGTTCTCTACGACGTCCCCGGCCCCAAAGCCCGCCGGATTTCGCTGATCGGCTCGATCATCGGCGTCATCGTGATCGGCGGCCTCCTCGTCCTGGCGGTCATGACCCTGGCCCAGCAGGGAATCTTCGACCCCAAACGCTGGGCGGTCTTCCAGATTCCCGATGTCTGGGTGCTGATCGGCAACGGCATCGGCGCGACGCTCGCCGCCGCGGCCGTGGCGGCCGTCATTGCCTTCCCGCTGGGCCTGCTCGTGTGCCTGCTGCGCATCTCGGACAACGCCTGGGTGCGGATGCCCATCAGGGTGGTGCTGGAATTCCTGCGGGGCATGCCCGTGGTGCTCATGATGCTGTTCGTTCTGCTCGTCTTTGCCACGAGCTCGTTCGTCGCAGTCGTGGCCGGCCTGGTCCTGTACAACTCCGCAATTTTTGCCGAGATCATCCGCGCCGGCATCCAGTCGCTGCCCAAGGGCCAGCGCGAGGCCGGCCTGGCGATCGGCCTGACCAGTTTCCAGTCCCGGCTGACCATCGAGCTGCCGCAGGCCATCCGCCGCATGCTGCCCTCGCTGGTCGCGCAGCTCGTGGTGCTGCTCAAGGACACCTCGCTGGGCTACATCGTCGCCTACGGCGAGCTGCTCCGGGCCGTGCAGGTCATGGCCGACTTCCTCGGCCCGCAGTACCTGTTCCCGGTGTTCTTCGTCGCCGCGGCCATCTACATCGCGATCGACCTTGCGGTCTCCCGCCTGGCCATCTGGCTCGAACGCCGCGGCTCCAAGCGTGCCGCCGGCGGCGTGGCACACGTCCCGGTCGCCGGGATCCCGACCAAGTAAGGCCTTTAGACGCTGAGAAGGTCCGGAATCCCACGGGTTCCGGACCTTTTCTGCGTCCTGACGTGCGCGGTCCGCGTGCTCCGCCGCGTGCGCGCGTTGCGCTGTGCGGTTAGGCGCTGAGCCAGGTCCGCAGCGCCCGCAGACATTCCCGGATGGCGTCCGCCTCGACGTGCTCGTTGTCCTTGTGCGCCAGCAGAGCATCGCCGGGCCCGAAGTTCACCGCCGGGATGCCCAGCTCGCTGAACCGTGCGACGTCGGTCCAGCCGTATTTGGGCTTCGGTTCCGCGCCGACGGCGGCCACGAAGGACGCGGCGGCCGGGTGGTTCAGTCCCGGCCGCGCCCCGGCAGCGCTGTCGGTGCGGACGACGTCGAATCCGTCCAGCAGCTCCCGCACCACGGCCTCGGCCCCGTCCGGGGTCTTGTCCGGGGCGAAACGGTAGTTGATTTCCACGACGCACTTGTCCGGGATGACGTTTCCGGCCGTGCCGCCGTGAATCTTCACGGCGTTGAGGCTTTCCCGGTAGTCGAGGCCGTCGACCGTCACGGTCTGCGGCTCGTACGCCGCCAGCCGGGCCAGGATCGGGGCGGCCGCGTGGATGGCGTTGCTGCCCATCCAGGCCCGGGCCGAGTGGGCGGCCTCCCCGAGTGTGGTCGCCTCGAAGCGCATCGTGCCGTTGCAGCCGCCTTCCACCGTGCCGTCGGTCGGCTCGAGCAGGATCGCGAAGTCACCGCCGAGCAGGGACCCGTGATTGCGCACCAGCCGGCCGAGGCCGCTCTTCACTGCCTCGACTTCCTCGTGGTCGTAGAAGACGAACGTGACGTCCTTGTCCGGCTCCGCGCCGGCGTCGAACATGGTGGCCGCAAGCGCCAGCTGCACAGCGACGCCGCCCTTCATGTCGGTGGCGCCGCGGCCGTAGAGGATGCCCTCCCCCGGCGCCCCGGAGGGCCAGTACGCCGGCACGGTCCCAAGCGAGCCCTCCGTGATGGGCAGCGGCACGGTGTCCAGGTGCCCCGCCAAGATCACGCGCTCGGCACGGCCGAGGTTGGTGCGGGCGATGATCGAATCGCCGTCGCGGACCAGCTCCAACTGCGGCAGCAGCCCGAGAGCATGCTCCACGGCGTCGGCCAGCGCCTTTTCGTTGCCGGAGACGCTGTTGATGTCGATCAAGGCGGCCGTGAGCAGGGCGACATCCTGGCGGAGGTCCAAGTGGACAGGGGCATGCCCTGAACTGCGGTCAAGGGCGCTGGCAGGGGTGCGGGGGTTCGTCGGGGTCACCGTCCCACTTTATCTGCTCGCCTGCCTCTCCCAACTGACCGCAGCAGGGGCCGTTTCAGGCGTCATAACGGCCCCTGCCGCGAGTCACTTGGGCGACTCACGTTTCAGCGCGCAAGGACGCTCTCGTTAGACTTGGGCCATGACTGAAACTGCTTCTTCCGCCGTGCCCGCCGACGCCCGCTCTGACGCCCGCTCTGCCTACGGCTATGGATTGGCCACCGTATCCACCCGCAATGGTGAAGCCACCGTGTTGGACGTGTGGTTTCCGGCTCCGGCGCTGGGAGTCGCGGCGCCGAGCCTGCGTGACGTGGCCAATGCGGACCAGTCGCTGATCGATATCGCGGCCAACGGCACCGACCCGGACCGCGGCACCGAGCAGAAGGTCGTCTTCGCCCAGATCCACCTGGACGAGGCACCGGCTGACACCGCGGACGCATACCTCCGCCTGCACCTGCTCTCGCACCGGCTGGTCCAGCCCAACAGCATCAACCTTGACGGCATCTTCGGCAAGCTCCCCAACGTGGTGTGGACCAACTTCGGTCCCGCGGCCGTCGAGGACTTCGAGCTCACCCGGGCACGCCTTCGCAAGCGCGGCGCCGTCACCGTCTTCGGCGTGGACAAGTTCCCCCGCATGGTGGACTACGTGGTCCCCTCCGGCGTCCGGATCGCCGACGCCGGCCGTGTCCGGCTCGGCGCGCACCTCGCCGAAGGCACGACGGTCATGCACGAGGGCTTCGTGAACTTCAATGCCGGAACCCTGGGCACCTCGATGGTCGAGGGCCGCATCTCGGCCGGCGTCGTCGCCGGTGACGGGTCCGACGTCGGGGGCGGTGCCTCGATCATGGGCACCCTTTCCGGCGGCGGCAAGGAAAAGATCGCCCTCGGGGAACGGGTCCTGCTCGGCGCCAACTCCGGCGTGGGCATTAGCCTGGGCGACGACTCCGTGGTGGAGGCAGGCCTTTACGTCACCGCCGGGACGCGCGTGCGAGTCATTAGCCCCCGGGATGCCGAAGGCGAGGACACCAGCCGGGTAGTCAAGGCCGTGGAGCTTTCGGGGGTTCCGAACCTGCTCTTCCGCCGCAATTCGACCACCGGCGCCGTCGAGGCGCTCCCCCGCAAGGGCCAGACCGTGGAGCTCAACGCGGACCTGCACGCCAACTGACCGGACCGGCTGGTACGGTATGGCGGGCGGTGAAGGCCGCTCCGGCGGGGCGCCCGTCGATGAAGCAGCCGATGACGCAGCCCGCTAGGGCCTGAGGGAGTAAGTTTCGTGGCACGACGTGGGAGCTGGCGACGCCGGATCGTCCTTCTGCTGACCCTTGCGATGGTTGCAGGAGCAATCTACACCGCGGTGGCGTTCCTGCAGCGTTCGGAAACGCTGATCACCGAACGCTGCACGGCGGTAGGCAGCGGAGGCGATGACCTCGCTACCGACCAGGCGGCCAACGCCTCCCTCATCACGGCTGTGGCGGTCCGGCGCGGGCTTCCTGCCCGCGCCGCCAGCATCGCGCTGGCC
This sequence comes from Arthrobacter sp. TE12232, assembly GCF_054062615.1. Taxonomy (NCBI): domain Bacteria; kingdom Bacillati; phylum Actinomycetota; class Actinomycetes; order Micrococcales; family Micrococcaceae; genus Arthrobacter; species Arthrobacter sp. TE12232. The sequence goes on along the minus strand of NZ_JBSSFK010000001.1, from coordinate 3,773,633 downwards.
ACCTCCATGCAGGAATCCAAGCTGCGCAACATCGGCCACGGCGACCAGGCCGGCCCCGACTCACGGGGGCTCTTCCAGCAGCGGCCGTCCCAGGGCTGGGGCACCACGGCGCAGGTGATGGACCCATACCACGCCAGCAATGCGTTCTACGATGCGCTCGTGGAGATCTCCGGCTACCAATCGCTGGACATCACCGACGCCGCCCAGCAAGTCCAGCACTCGGCTTACCCGGGTGCCTACGCCCAGCATGAGGGGATGGCCCGCGCGTTCGCCTCGGCACTGAGCGGCCAGACGCCCGCCGGCCTGGACTGTTCGCTGCGGTCTCCCGACACCGCCGGGGATCCTGCCGCCGTCACCGCAAAGCTGACGGCGGCGCTCGGTGACGTGCCGACGTCGACGGACGGCCGGACCTTGATCGTGGAGGCCGACGGCACCCAGGCCTGGACTATAGCCCAATGGGCCGTGGCCAACGCCAAAGCGCTGTCCATCACCAGCGTCGAGGTGGACGGCCGCGCATGGAACCGGCAGTCCCGCGATGGCTGGCAGCCGGCGCAGGTCCCGGCCGGGCAGGTCCGGGTGACCGTCGCCGACGCGCCCGCCAGCTAGCGGCGGCCGGCCGGCTCACACGAGGAGATCGACCACCGGCTGGACATAGCTGCGGAACAGTTCCGGCTCGGACAAAAGCTCCTGGCTCATGAGAATCTTGTCCGGCTCGAGGTACCAGGCCCGCGGCTCCGCCAGCGGGAGTTCGATGATCGTCAGGCTGAAATCCCGGGCCGGGCGGCCCACTTCCAGCAACCGGTCCTCCACCATGTCGGCCAGGAGCTCATTGTTGCTGTTGGATTCGCGCTCCGCTTCCAGGGCCAGGTATTCCGCGCGGCGTTCCCGGGCCCACGTCAGCGCGGCGCCGAAGTGCGCCTGCAGCACGCGGCGAAGCGCCGGTGAATTGCTGAACGACCCGAAGCCCGGCGGGGTTAGCTCGGGCGACATTTCCGGGTGGGCCTTCAGCAGCTGCTCCCACCAGGCCTCCCACTCGGTCTTGAGCACGGCCGTGCCTCCCACCTCTGCGATCAGGTGTGTATGGTCCGAGGCTCGGATCTTCGGCGCCACGTGACACAGTGCCGGATGCCCCGCGGTGTCCAGTCCGGCGGCGTCACGAACGTAGAGGGCAATGAGCATGGGACCAGATGTATCCATGGTGATCCGCCAGCCCGGTCCGCCGGTGTGGTGCATCCAATTGCCTCCCTTGGCAAGACGTACTATCTCAGTCTATTCCTGTTGTTAGTGCACGTTAACGGCTGGGGCCCGGTCCGCCATCCGGCGGTTCAGGCCCTCGAGATGGGCCTCCAGCACATCCTTGCACATGCGGGCCGTCATCCACTCCGGCTGCAGGAGGGCGTGCATCGTCAGCCCGTCCAGGACGGCCAGCAGCAGCTCGGCTTCAGTGACGAGCACCTGCTGGTCCATCCCGGCCGCGGCGTCGTCACTGTCGCGGCCTTTTGCCCCGGCGGCCAGGCCGAGGATGAGGCCGCCGACTATTGCGGCCACGGCACGATGGCTGCGGTCGGCCTCGGCGGCCAGGAACGGCCGGGTCCGGGCGGCGTTCTTGAAGGCCATCCACACGCATGCGTCGACGGCCCGTTCCTCGTCCAGCGGAAGAAACTCATCCAGCAGCGCGGCTACGGCGTTGTGGTGCTCGGCCGAGCCGGGCGGCAGTTCTCCCACCCGGGCGTCCGCAGCGGCAAGGCGGCCAAGAATCCGGTCCACCACAATGGCGAACGCGTGGGACAACAGCTCGTCACTGCTGGCGAAATAGTGCCGCACCGAGCCGACGGCCAGCTGCGCTTCGTCGGCAACTTCGCGCAGGGAGGCCCGCTCAAGACCATCCGTAGCAATGATCCTGAAGACTGCGTCTACTACTTCCTGGCGCCGGATTACGGCGTCGACAAATTTAGGCACTGGTCTTTTTTAGCACGTCCGTGCCGTTGCCGCCCCGGGGCACACCGGTTCCCCCGTGCACGTGGCGCGGGTCACAACGGCCCTGGTCACAACGGAGCGTTGGCATGGAGCGTTGGCACGGCGCGCCCCGAGCACGACGCCGGCCGCGCACCTCAGCGAGAGGTGCGCGGCCGGCGTCGTACTTTGCTGTGCGGCGCTGCCGTAAACGGCCGGTGCGCTACACCGAAGGGTAGTTCCGTTCCGGTTCGCCGATGTAGAGCTGGCGCGGACGGCCGATCTTGGTGTTGGGATCGCTGATCATCTCGCGCCACTGGGCGATCCAGCCCGGCAGGCGTCCGATTGCGAACAGCACGGTGAACATCTTCTCGGGGAAACCCATGGCCTTGTAGATCAGGCCGGTGTAGAAGTCCACGTTGGGGTAGAGCTTGCGCTGGATGAAATAGTCATCGCCCAGGGCCTTCTCTTCAAGGCGCATGGCGATGTCGAGGAGCTCGTCATTGCCGCCCAGCTTGCTGAGGACCTCATGGGCGGTGGCCTTGATGATCTTGGCGCGGGGGTCGTAGTTCTTGTAGACGCGGTGCCCGAAGCCCATGAGGCGGACGCCGTCTTCCTTGTTCTTGACCTTCTCCATGTAGTCCTCGGGCTTGATGCCGTCGGCCTGGATCTGGCGCAGCATCTTCAGCACGGCCTCGTTGGCGCCGCCGTGGGCGGGTCCGAAGAGGGCGTTGATGCCGGCGGAGACGGACGCGAACAGGTTGGCGTTGGAGGAGCCGACCAGCCGGACCGTGGAGGTGGAACAGTTCTGCTCGTGGTCGGCGTGCAGGATCAGGAGCAGGTCCAGGGCCTTGGCGATAACCGGGTCAACCTCGTACTGCTCGGCCGGCAGGCCGAAGCTGAGGCGCATGAAGTTCTCCACGAGGTTCATCGAGTTGTCCGGGTACAGCATGGGCTGGCCGATCGACTTCTTGTGGGCGTAGGCGGCGATGACCGGCATCTTGGCCATGAGGCGGATGGTGGAGACTTCCACCTGCTCGGCATTGAACGGATCCAGCGAGTCCTGGTAGAACGTCGAGAGCGCGGACACGGCCGAGGACAGTACCGGCATCGGGTGGGCGTCACGCGGGAAGCCGCTGAAGAAGCCCTTGAGCTCCTCGTGCAGCAGGGTGTGGTGACGGATCCGCTGGTCGAAGGACTCCAGCTCCGTGGGGGTCGGAAGGTTGCCGTAGATCAGCAGATAGGAAACTTCCAGGAAGCTCGAGTGCTGAGCCAGCTGCTCGATCGGGTAGCCGCGGTAGCGCAGGATGCCGGCGTCACCATCGATGTAGGTGATGGCCGAGGTGGTGGCCGCGGTGTTCATGAAACCGGGGTCGAAGGCGACGGCGCCGGTCTGCTTCAGCAGCTTGGAAACGTCGTAGCCTTCGTTTCCTTCTACAACCTTGATGCGCGGGAGCTCGAGCTCGCCGCCGGCATGGCGCAGGGTTGCGCTGGTGGTTTCAGTCATGGAGTCTCCTCATGAGGCATCGGGGCCTCTGTCGAAAGCTGGTCCAACATCTGGTGAAGCTGCCCGCGGATCCTGTGCGGACAGGATTTCCAAAGGCTGCGCTGCCTTCTTGTGGAAAGCCACCATTGATCGTCAGTTAAAAAGTACCGTCACTTCGCGGGTGGCACTAATCCGAGAGGACTCCAAAGCGCCGAAAAGACGCCACATGTGGTAGGCGTCACAGCATTGTTACGCTCCGCTGGCCAGCCGCGCCGCGGCGGCGTCGATCCTCTCGTCGCTTGCGGTCAGCGCCACCCGGATGAATCCGTTGCCGGCGTCGCCGTAGAAAACCCCGGGGCCAACGACGATTCCGCGGTCCGCGAGCCTGCCCACGGTGTCCCACGTCGCTTCGCCGGCGGTGCCCCACAAATAGAGGCCCGCGCGGGACTCATGAATCGTCAGCCCGAAGCTCTCCAACGCGGGGACGATCCGCTCCCGCCGGCCCCTGTAGAGGTCCTTCTGCGCCGTGACGTGGGCGTCGTCGCCCAGTGCGACGCGCATGGCTTCCTGGACCGGGTAGGGGACGATCATGCCGGCGTGCTTGCGGCTGTTGACCAGATTCGCCATGATCGCCGGATCGCCGGCGACGAAGGCGGCCCGGTAACCGGCAAGGTTGGACTGTTTGCTGAGCGAATAGACGGCGAGCAGACCATCATGGGAGCCTTCGGCGACCTGCGGATCCAGGATGCTGGGGACCGGGGTGCCGCCGCGCTGGACGTCCCACTCCCCCCAGCCGAGTTCGGCGTAACATTCGTCGGATGCGACGACGGCGCCGAGCTCGCGGGCCTGCCGGACGATCCGTCGCAGCGAAGCGATGTCCCGGACGCTGCCGGTGGGGTTCGCCGGAGAGTTGACCCAGACCAGCCGCACGCGGGCGCGGGTCCCGGCGTCGAGCTCGTCGAGGTCGTCGGCGGCGATGTGCTCGGCACCGGCGAAGGTGGCGCCGATGTCATAGGTGGGGTAAGCGACCGTGGGACGGACCACGACGTCGCCCGGCTTCAGGCCGAGCAGGAACGGCAGCCACGCGACGAGTTCCTTGGATCCCACCGTCGGCATCACGTTCTGCGGATCCAGCCCGGGCACGCCGCGCCGGCGCTCAAACCAGCCGGCGATCGCCTCCCGCAGTGCCGGCGTTCCGTGCACCGTGGGATAACCGGGGGCGTCCGCGGCGGCGCGCAGCGCGTCCTGGATGAGGGCCGGCGTCGGGTCCACCGGCGTGCCGATGGAAAGGTTGACGGTTCCTGCCGCGTGCCGGGACGCCGTTGCGAGATAGGGCGCCAAGGCCTCCCACGGGTAGTCGGGCAGGCTCAGGCCGAAAGTGCGCACCGCGGATGCCACTGCAGCGCCGCCCTAGTTGTCTTGGTTCTGCGGCGGCAGGGCGGCGATCATGGGGTGGTCCGTGTGGGTGTTCCCGACCTTCGCGGCTCCGCCCGGCGAGCCGAGCTCGTCAAAGAACTCGACGTTGGCCTTGTAGTAATCGGCCCACTCGTCCGGGGTGTCGTCCTCGTAGTAGATCGCTTCGACGGGGCAGACCGGCTCGCATGCACCGCAGTCCACGCACTCGTCCGGGTGGATGTACAGGGAACGCTCACCCTCGTAAATGCAATCGACGGGGCACTCCTCAATACATGCCTTGTCTTTGACATCTACACACGGCTGCGCGATTACGTACGTCACGTCCCTGGCCTCTCCACGTTGGTTCCCGGCGACCGGCCGGATGGTTTGCCCGGCCTGAGCGCCGGGCTGCTGACTTCTGAGCCTATTATCTCCCAGCCTGTTCCCGCGAACCTAGCGGGACGTCATACACGGTCCACGTCTTACTATGATCTGATGAGCTCGCCATTGCCGTTGCCCCAGCAGTTCCTCTCCGGCGCCCCGCTCGGCACCCGGGTTGTGGTCCGCTACCGGATCGAGGGCGGCCTGACGGATGCGCTCGGCGAGCTCGTGGAACGGGCCGACGGCGCGTGCACCGTCCGCACCCGCCGGTCCGACGTCGTCATTGCGCTCCCCCTCGTCGTGGCGGCCAAGGAAGTCCCCCCGGCCCCGCCGCGCCGCGCCCCGCGGGTGCAAGCGCCCTGACCGGCCCGGCCAGTGGACATGCCCTCCCCACACCTCAGCCCATGGACATGTGCCCTCCCCACACCTCAGCCGATGGACATGTGCCCCCCACGCTCCAACCAATGGACATGCCCTCTCTGATTGCCCCAACCGATGGACATGCCCTCCCCTTGTTGCCAGCCGCGTGCATATCCGGCCATAGCTTCTCTACCAATGGACATGCCCTCCCCCGGGCTCTGGCAGTGGACACGCGCTTCTCACCTGCCCGCACCCCGTGGACATGTCTTCCCCTCGCTCCGACCACCGGACATGCCCTCCCTGATTGCCCGCAACCGATGGACATGCTCTCCCCTTGTTGCCAGCCATGGACATCCCGGCATCATGTCCATCACTGAAGGCCAGTGCGGGACATGTCCAACGGCGGAACGAGGCAGCCAGGGACATGTCCAGTGACCGACTGGCACGGCGCAGGACATGTCCAGTGACCGACTGGCACGGCGCAGGACATGTCCAGTGACGGACTGGCACGGCGCAGGACATGTCCCATGATGGAAGGACGTATCTCAAGGGCGCCCTGCAGGACGCATCAAGGCGGAAATTGCGTCCGGCTCTAAGCGGCTGCGGACAACCTGTTGAGGGTTTCACGGACCATCGCGATGAATTCTTCGGGATGGTCCCGCAGCAGCGGGTAGCTCACGATCAGTGTCGGGATTCCGCGGCGAGTGGTGACGTTCCAGCGCCGTCGGTCCTCCTCGAAGCTGGCTTTGTCCATGTGGAATCCAGCCCCGTCGGTCTCAATCCCAAGACGGCCGTCGACCATCAGGTCCAGATGCCCCATGCCCGGAACGTTGACCTGTGATTCGACGTGGAAGCCGGCACGCCGCAGATGAAACCGGGCCAAGCACTCAATCAGCGACTGCGATTGCGGAACGATGGCCGACACGATCCGCCGCTCCCGGGCATCGTTCCGGCCATCCAGCCGGCGGCGCAGGGCACCAATCTGAAGTCCCTTGAGTACGACGGCGGACTCGGCGATGATCAGCCCGTCGGGTTCCGGCAAACAGCGCAGGCATTGGATGACCGTGTCCAGGAGAGTCGGCGGTGTGGCCGATCTGTGACAGACGAAGCCCTGGTAGCTCCGGCTGTGGGTGAGGGCTACGTGCGGCTGGGCAGGGGCCGAGAGAACCCATAGGCCGCCGCAGTGGGCCGCTGTGATGCAGGCCGGTTCTGCCGGAAGGGAGCGGATGGAAATCAGCTGCTCGTCAGCCCCGGGCAGCGCATAGACGCCACGGGCGACGCGGGATACGGCTCCCGAGGCCATCGCGGACTTGAGCTGGAAATCGGAGACACCCGCCGCTGCAATGTATTTGGCGCGGGCGACGCCGTCGTATTTGGAAAGCACTTCGATGATGTTGGCCATCCACCCATGGTGGAGTCGCACGTCGCGCCCGAGAAGTCCGATCCAGCGCTATGTGGAGAACTTGGAACCGCAGAGCCATTGCTGCCAGGACGTCGACCAGGAGTGACGGTGGGCATGTCCGTGCACCGGAGGTAGCACAGGGCATGTCCACCGGTGAGGACTAGGCATGTCCCGCGAACCGGCTTTGCGCTGGACATGATGCCGTTGTGCCCACTCGAGCGGGCGAAAAATGAGCATGTCCCGTGGAGGGAGCGGGTGCAGGGAGCGGGTGCAGGGAGCGGGTGCAGGGAGCGAGGAGGGTCGCGCTTAGCCCGTAGGCAGCCGGTAGCGTCGGCACCAGGCGAGCATGGCCACGGTGATGCCGGCGATGCCGAAGACCCAGATGTTGCCCGCGGTGTCGCCGATTACCAGGCGCTTGCCCGTTTCCAGGGTGGACCACCAGCCGGTCAGTGCGTAGCAGAGAAGTCCGCAGACGGCTATCGGAATGATGGAACGGAACGCGGCCCCGAGCCAGACCTCGGCCGAGCCCAGCAGGAGCAGGGCCGCGGCCGCGCCCCACGGAACCTGCAGGCTGCCCAGAAGCAGATCGTGCCGGTGCAGGGCGGTGCCGGCCAGGGCAACAAAAAGAGCTGCCGGCACGGCGGCGGCAATGCCGCCTGCCATACCGGCAGCTCTCTTAGTCACGTGTCAGCCGAAGCCCGTATACCGGGATCAGACCTTGGCGCGGGCGCGGTTGGCCTTGGCACGCTCGTTGGTGTCCAGGATGACCTTGCGGATACGGATGGAATCCGGGGTAACCTCCACGCACTCGTCCTCGCGGGCGAATTCGAGGGACTCTTCGAGGGTCAGGTCGCGCGGCGGCGTCAGGTTCTCGAAGGTGTCCGAGGAAGCTGCACGCATGTTGGTGAGCTTCTTTTCCTTCGTGATGTTGACGTCCATGTCGTCGGCGCGGGAGTTCTCGCCCACGATCATGCCTTCGTAAACCTCGGAGGTGGGCTTGACGAAGAAGGAGCCGCGCTCCTGCAGGTTGATCATCGCGAACGGGGTCACAACACCGGCGCGGTCGGCGATCATCGAACCGTTGGTACGGTACTCGATCGGGCCGGCCCACGGCTCGTAGCCTTCGGAGATGGAGGCCGCGATGCCGGCGCCGCGGGTGTCCGTGAGGAACTTGGTGCGGAAACCGATCAGGCCACGCGCCGGAACGATGAACTCCATGCGGCACCAGCCGGTGCCGTGGTTGGCCATGTTGGTCATGCGGCCCTTGCGGGCCGCCATGAGCTGCGTGACGGCGCCGAGGTACTCTTCCGGCACGTCGATGGTCATGTGCTCCATCGGTTCGTGGATCTTGCCGTCGACCGTCTTGGTCACAACCTGCGGCTTGCCTACGGTCAGTTCGAAGCCTTCGCGACGCATCTGCTCGACCAGGATGGCCAGCGCGAGCTCGCCACGGCCCTGGACTTCCCAGGCGTCAGGACGCTCGGTGGGGAGCACCTTGATGGAGACGTTACCGATCAGTTCCTTGTCCAGGCGGTCCTTGACCTGGCGGGCCGTGACCTTGGCGCCCTTGACCTTGCCGGCCAGCGGGGAGGTGTTGATACCGATGGTCATGGAGATGGCCGGGTCGTCAACAGTGATCAGCGGCAGCGGCTGCGGGTTGTCGACGTCGGTCAGGGTCTCACCGATGGTGATGTCTTCGATACCGGCGACGGCGACGATCTCGCCGGGGCCGGCGGATTCGGCCGGAACACGGTCCAGTGCCTTGGTGGCCAGCAGTTCGGTGATCTTGACGCTCTTCAGCTCACCGTTGGCACGGGCCCAGGCCACGGTCTGGCCCTTGCGCAGGGTGCCGTTGTAGATGCGCAGCAGCGCGAGGCGGCCGAGGAACGGCGAGGCGTCCAGGTTGGTGACGTGCGCCTGCAGGACACCGTCCGGGTTGTAGGTCGGAGCCGGGATGTGCTCGATGATGGCCTTGAAGAGCGGCTCGAGGTCCTCGTTCTCCGGGGCGGTGCCGTCGGCGGGCTGCTCGAGGGAAGCGCGGCCGACCTTGGCTGCGGCGTAAACGACCGGAACGTTCAGGATCTTGTCCAGGTCCAGGTCCGGAACTTCGTCCGCGAGGTCAGAGGCCAGGCCCAGGAGCAGGTCCATGGACTCGTGGACAACTTCTTCGATCCGCGCGTCCGGGCGGTCGGTCTTGTTGACGAGGAGGATCACCGGCAGGTGCGCAGCCAGTGCCTTGCGCAGCACGAAGCGGGTCTGGGGCAGCGGGCCCTCAGATGCGTCGACGAGGAGGACGACGCCGTCGACCATGGACAGACCGCGCTCAACCTCGCCACCGAAGTCGGCGTGGCCGGGGGTGTCGATGACGTTGATGGTGATGGTCTCGCCCTGGGAGGACGGTCCGTTGTAGGCCACCGTGGTGTTCTTGGCCAGGATGGTGATGCCCTTTTCACGCTCGAGGTCACCGGAGTCCATGACACGGTCCTCGAGGTGGTTGTGCTCGGCAAAGGAGTTGGTCTGCTTGAGCATGGCGTCGACCAGAGTGGTCTTGCCGTGGTCAACGTGGGCCACGATCGCGACGTTGCGCAGGTCACTGCGCGATGCAGTGGCTACCGCGGTGTTGGTGGTGGTTTCAGACATGCGTTATTGCTCGATTCAGTGGTGAAGTCAGCTGTGGTATCGCGACATTTCCAACCGGAACGCACGACGGATACGCCCTTTCGACACAGGGCACCTGATACAAGTCTAAGGGCTAGGCTATTTATTGGCCTAAAATGCGAACGTCCGATGATCCGGCGGCCGACCCTGCCGAGGTGGACAGCGCCGGAAGGACACACGAAAGTCGATTGTTACCTGTGAGTAAAGTCACTGGATTTTCCCGCTCCCATGCCCCATCATTGCTCTCATAGCAGCAAGCAAGCCCGGAGACATTCATGCGAAACGCCTCGGCTCTGTCCCGCTTTGTCGCAACGATGATCGCCGTAGGCGTAGTTCTTGGCGGCTGCGGGCAGGCTTCTTCCTCACCTGCGTCCGACGCGGGCACTTCCGCCGCGCCACGGGCGGCCGCCCAGGCCGGTGGCGCAGCCAACGGCGCAGGCGTGCCGGTGGCTGCAGGCTCGCCGGGAAAGACCCGGGTCGGTTCCGGAATCAATCCCGCAGACTTGGCCGGCGGTTCGATCTACCGCAATCCTGCCAACGGCCGCGACGAGGTGATCGTCAAGGACACCAGCAACATCGCGGTATTGATTGGCGACTCCCAATCGGAGCCGTCCTTCGGCTGGCCCAGACAGGGCCTGGCCGCGGCGGGGTACAAAGTCTTCTTCTGCGGCCGGGGCGGCACCGGTTACGTGGCGTCGAACGGCAAGACCGGCAACTACATTGACGCGCTCCAGCGCGGTGACTGGAAGCTCCCCTACGGCACCCCTCCCCTGGTGGTGATTGAAGGCGGCGGAAACGACGCCGCACGCGGCGCCACTGACTCGCAGATCGTCGCCAATGCCGAGCGGCTGATCGCCAGCATCCGCCAGCGCTATCCTGCGGCGCGGATGCTCATGGTCGGCACGCTCGCGCGCGGCGCCAGCTTCGGCGGAGGACGCCGGAGCCAGGTGGACACGCTGCTGGGGACCGTGGCGAGCCGGCACGGACTGCCGTTCGTCAGCGCCGGAGACTGGCTCACCCGCTACAACCTCACGGGTTCGATGGCGGACGGGGTTCACCTGAACAGGCAGGGCCATGCGGCTCTCGGCGCCGTCTTCGGCCAGCGGCTTGAGTCCATGGGACTGGAATACCAGGACGCCGGCCTCGTCTCCGGCTTGGCCCACTAACGCCGGCCCGGTCAGGGCGGCCCGGAGCACCAAGCACCAAGTACCAAGCAGCAAGCAGCAAGGGAACCTGCACGACAAAGGAGCCGGTGCGCGCCTTTACGGGCGGACACCGGCTCCTTTGTTGTTACAGACGTACAGGCGCACTTGGTGGTGCAGGCTTGCTGTTACCAGGCGCATCTGCTGCCCGGACCTGTCAGCTGTGTTAAAGGCTCAGGCGACTTCCGGCGGCAGGATGAGGCCGGCACCGGGGATGGCGTTGAGCAGGGCCATGGTGTATTCCTGCTGCGGCGCATCGAAGACGTCGTCCGTGGAACCGGTCTCCACCAGCTTGCCCTTCTGCATGACGCACACGTGGTCCGCGATCTGCCGGACCACCGCGAGGTCGTGGGTGATGAACAGGTAGGTCAGGCCCAGCCGGGACTGCAGTTCGGCGAGCAGGTTCAGCACCTGCGCCTGCACCAGCACGTCCAGTGCCGAGACGGCCTCGTCGCAGATGATCACTTCGGGGTCCAGTGCCAGTGCCCGCGCGATCGCGACGCGCTGGCGCTGGCCGCCGGAGAGCTCATTCGGGTACCGCTGCATCGTGGACTGCGGCAGCGCCACCTGGTCCAGGAGTTCCCGGACCTTCTTCTCGCGGCTCGCCTTGTCCCCGATTTTGTGGGTCCGCAGCGGCTCCTCGATGGTCCTGAAGATGTTGTACATCGGGTCCAGGGAACCGTACGGGTCCTGGAAGATCGGCTGCACCCGGCGCCGGAAGGCGAAGAGTTCCTTGCTGTTCAGCGTGGAGGTGTCCACGCCGTCGAAGATGATCTTGCCCGAGGTCGGCGACAGGAGGTTCAGAACCATCTGCGCCACCGTGGACTTGCCGGACCCCGACTCCCCCACGATCGCCGTCGTGGTTCCCCGCTTGACGCTGAAGGAGACGTTGTCAACGGCGGTGAAGTCCGTGGACTTACCCAGGCCCGAACGCAGCTTGAACACCTTCTTGAGGTCCTGGATCTGCAGGATCTCGTCGGTCTTTGACGGTTCAACCACGCCGGTCTCGGCGGAGGCGAGCATGTCGTCCGTTTCCACGCCCAGTTCCTTGGCGGCCTGGATGCGCCGGGACGCCAGCGACGGCGCCGAGGCGACCAGCCGCTGGGTGTACGGGTGCTGCGGGTTCTGCAGCAGCTCCAGCGACGGCCCGGATTCGACGACCTGGCCGCGGTACATGACCACTACCTGGTCGGCGCGCTCGGCGGCGAGGCCGAGGTCGTGCGTGATCAGCAGCACGGCGGTGCCCAGCTCGGTGGTCATCTTGTCCAGGTGATCGAGGATCTGTCGCTGCACGGTGACGTCCAACGCCGAGGTGGGCTCGTCCGCGATGAGCAGCCGGGGCTGGCAGGAGAGCCCGATGGCGATCAGCGCGCGCTGGCGCATGCCGCCGGAGAACTCGTGTGGGTACTGCTTGGCGCGGCTGGCGGCGTCCGGCAACCCGGCCTGGGACAGGACCTTTGCGACGTCGTCGGGGCCGTTGGGCAGCCCGTTGGCCTTCAGCGTCTCGCGCACCTGGTCGCCGATCTTCCAGACCGGGTTCAGGTTGGACATCGGGTCCTGCGGGACCATGCCGATGCTGTTGCCGCGGAGTTCGATCATCCGCTTTTCGCTGGCGTTGGAGATGTCCTCCCCGTCGAAGAGGATCTGGCCTGCCGAGACGCGGCCGTTGCCCGGGAGCAGGCCGATTGCGGCCAGGGCGGTGGTGGACTTGCCGGAACCCGACTCGCCCACGATCGCGACGGTTTCGCCCGGCATGATGGTGAGGTGAGCGTTGCGGACGGCGTTAACCGCGCCGTTGCTGGTGGTGAAGCCGATTGCCAGGTCTTTGATTTCAAGAAGCGGGAGCTCAGTGGCGTATTCCGCTTCCTGGAGTTCAACAGAGGCGCTCATGGTGTCCCCTTTCATCGCTTGCGGGCTTTGGGATCGAGCGCATCACGCAGGGCATCGCCCAGCATGATGAAGCTCAGGACGGTGATGGACAACGCGATGGCCGGGTAGAGCAGCGGCATCGGGTTGGACCGGAGCGAGGACTGCGCCGCCTGGATGTCGTTGCCCCAGGACATGACGCTGGGCGGCAGCCCGATGCCGAGGAACGACAGCGTGGATTCGGCCACGATGAACGTGCCCAGAGAGATGGTGGCCACGACGATGATCGGAGCCAGCGAGTTCGGCAGGACGTGGCGCATGAGGGCACCGAACTTCGAGACGCCGAGTGACCGGGCGGCCGTGACGAAGTCGGCATTGCGGACCTCGATGACGGCGCCGCGGGTGATGCGGGCGATCTGCGGCCAGCCGAAGACCACCAGGATAAGCACAAGTGTCCAGACCGTCCGGTTCGTCCGGAACATCGGCAGCTGCATGAGCACGATTGCGCCCAGGATCAGCGGCAGCGCGAAGAAAATGTCATTGATGCGCGCAAGGATGGAGTCGACCCAACCGCCGTAGTAGCCGGCCACAGCACCCAGGATGCAGCCGATGAGGAGGACCCCGATGGTGGTGAAGAGGCCCACCGTCACCGAGGAGCGTGTGCCGAAGATGACGCGGGCATAGACGTCGCAGCCCTGCTGGGTGAAGCCCAGGGGGTGGCCCGCGGCGGGGCCGGCGTCGGAGTTGGCCAGCTGGCATGCCTCCGACGTCGGGTCGATCGGCGAGAAGAGAGCAGGGAAGAGGGAGACCGCCACTACCACCAGGATCAGGAATGCGGAGATGAGGAAGAGCGGCTGCTTGCGCAGGTTCTTCCAGGCCTCGCCCCAAAGGCTCAGCGGTGCGGCTTCGTCCTTGACCCGGTCCGTTGCCTGGAGCGGAGTCTCGGAGACATCGGCCACGAAGTGCTCCATCCGGCGGGCCGGACGGGTGGCGACGGCGTGGCGTGCGGTGGTGTTCTCAGGAGTCATAACGGATCCTCGGGTCAAGCCAGCCGTAAAGCAGGTCAACGAGCAGGTTGGACAGGCAGTAGATCAGCACCAGGACGGTGACGATCGAGACCACGGTGGGGCCTTCGCCCGACAGGACGGCCCGGTAGAGCCGGTTGCCTACGCCCGGGACGTTGAAAATGCCCTCGGTCACGATCGCGCCGCCCATCAAGGCACCGAGGTCGGCGCCCAGGAAAGTAATGACGGGAATCAGGGAGTTGCGCAGGATGTGGACGCGCACCACCTGAAACCGGGACAGTCCCTTGGCGGTGGCGGTGCGCACGTAGTCGGCGTTCATGTTTTCGATGACCGACGTGCGGGTCAGACGCAGCACATAGGCAAAGGATCCCAGTCCCAGCACGATCGCGGGCAGGATGAGGTCCGGGATTGTAGCGGCGGAACTAACTGTGGGCTTGGCCCAGCCCAGCTGGACGCCGATGGTGAACTGCAGCAGGAATCCCAGGACGAAGATCGGAATAGCGATCACGATCAGTGAAGCGATCAGAACCGTGGCGTCAAACAACTTGCCCTTCCGCAGTCCGGCGATGAGGCCGAAGACGATGCCGAAGACACCCTCGAAGATCAGCGCCATGATGGCCAGCCGCGCCGTGACGGGGAAGACCTCGCCAAGCACTGTTGCAATGGGACGTCCGGAGAAGTCCTGGCCGAGGTCGAACGTGAAGATGCTCTTGAGGTAGAGCAGGTATTGCATCCAGAACGGCTGGTCCAGGTGGTACTGCTCCCGCAGCTTGGCTGCGACGGCCACGTTGACCGGCTTGTCGCCGAACAGTGCCACGATGGGGTCGCCGGGGAGGCTGAAGACCAGGAAGTAGACCAGCAGTGTGGCGCCGAGGAAGACGGGAATCAGTTGCAGGAAACGCTTGAGGATGTAGGTCGACATCAGCGAGTCACACCCTCGTTGGCAGGCATCCTGTCCAGGGATGCGGCGGAGTTGTTCATCAAAGAACCTTTTCACTATGGATGCAGACCGGCGCCGGTTCACTCACGGCGGCAGGGCTGCGAAAAGTTCGCCCGAAGAGTCGGGCATCAAGAAAAATTAGGCGTGCGAAAAGCACGACGACGGCGGAGGCCCCAGTGTGGGCGGCCCCCGCCGTCGCTCAGGTGTTACTTACCGGTGATGTTGTAGTACAGCGGGACGCCGTCCCAGCCGTAGTCAACGTTGGTGACCTTGTCGCTCCAGCCGCCCTGGGCAACCTGGTACCACAGGGGGATGGCCGGCAGGTCGTTCAGGAGGATTTCCTGGGCCTTGTTCATGGCCTTGTTGCCGTCGCTGACGGACGAGGCGTTCAGGCCGTCGGAGACGGCCTTGTCGAACGTCGGGTTCGCGTAGTTGGCGTCGTTGGAGCCGGCTCCGGTCTTGTAGATCGGGCCGAGGAAGTTGTACAGCGACGGGTAGTCTGCCTGCCAGCCGGCGCGGATGGAGCCGGTGAGGGTCTTGGCGGTGGCGTCGTTGCGGGCTTCCTTGAAGGTGGAGTACGGCTTGCCTTCAACCTTGATGCCGAGGGTGTTCTTGAGCTGGTTGACAACAGCCTCAACCCACGCCTTGTGTCCGCCCTTGTCGGCGTTGTAGGCGATGGTGAACGTCTCGTTGGGGTCCCACTTCTGGATGGCGTCGGCCTTGGCCCAAGCTTCCTTGGCCTTGGTGGCGTCAAACTTCAGGTTGTCAGCACCCGGGATCGCGTCGCTGTAGCCGTCAAGCACGGGAGCGGTGAAGTCCTTGGCGGGCTGGCGTGCACCGTTGAAGATCACCTTGGTGATCTCGTCGCGGTTGATCGCCATGGAGATCGCCTGGCGGCGGAGCTTTCCGGCGTCGCCGCTCCACTCCGGCAGGTATTCCGGGATGGCGATGGTCTGGTTGCCGGCGTACGGCTTGTTGATGGTGCGGTCGCCGAGGTCAGACTTGAAGTTCTTCAGCGCGCTGGTCGGGATGGTCTGCAGGATGTCCAGGTTGTTGGACAGCAGATCCTGGTAGGCGGCGTCGTCGTTCTGGAAGATCTTGAAGGTCACGCCGGCGTTCTTGGCCTTGCGCGGGCCGTTGTAGTCCGGGTTCGGAACGAGCTGGATCTGCACGTTGTGCTGCCAGCCGCCGTCCGCAAGCTTGTAGGGGCCGTTGCCGACCGGCTTCTCGCCAAAGCCCTTCGGGTCCTTCAGGGCGCCGGAGGGAACCGGAACAAACGCGGTGTAGCCCAGGCGAAGCGGCCAGTCGGATTCCGGCTGCTTCAGTTCGACGGTGAACGTCTGATCGTCAACGACCTTCAGGCCGGACATGGTGTCGACGGTGGAGCCTTCTGCGCTGGCCTCGTCGTAGCCCTTGATGCTTTCGAAGAAGCCTCCGCTGAGCTGTGCGTTCTTTGCTGCGGCCCCGAAGTTCCAGGAATCGACGAAGGTCTTGGCCGTGATGGCCTCGCCGTTCGTGAACTTCTGGTCCTTCTTGATCTTGATGGTGAAGTGCTGGCCGTCCTTGCCCTCGATGGACTCGGCGAGCTCGTTGACCGGCTTGCCGCTGGGGTCGTAGCTGACCAGACCCGCGAAGATCATGTCGATGACCTTGCCGCCGCCGACCTCGTTGGTGTCGGCCGGCATCAGGGGACGCTGGGGTTCGGAGCCGTCGGCGAGGATCACTTTGCTGGTGTCGCCGCCGTTACTGCCGCTACCGGTTGCGGAGCCGCTGGCACCGCATCCGGTCAGGGCGAGGGCGGCGATAGCCACCATGCCCAGTGCTTTGGAAGTGCGCGAAAAACGCATTCCGCCTCCTATGAGTTGTGGGAGTTCGTGAGGGAAAAACTTATGCTTCCCCGAAGGCAGGCACAGGGGTATCCCCTGTGACGTGGCCTACATAAGGAAGTAGCCTAGCCCCAAAATGTCCAAATGTTGGAACTCCGTTGCCAAACCGTGATCCGACAACCTCATGACGGCAAGCGTCATGCGCAAAGTATTTCAAGTCACACGCTACCGGCTGGTAGTATTCGCCCGAACTGTGATCCGGGTTACTCCGGATTAACTCGAAGCGGGCGGTTTTCAGCCCCCGGGGCACACCTTAGCTGGCCCCCGACAGCAGCTGCGCGCGCAGCTCACGGCGCTCGCGCTGCTTGTCCGGATCCGGCAGCGGAACCGCGGCCAGAAGCCGCTGGGTGTAGGGCTCCTGCGGGTTGCGCAGGATCTGGTCCCGGGTCCCCTGTTCGACGATTCTGCCGCGTTGCATGACGCAGATCCGGTCCGCGAGCACGTCGACCACGGCGAGGTCGTGGGTGACGAAGAGGCAGGCGAAGCCCAGTTCCTTTTGCAGGTTCTGGAAGAGATCGAGCACCTTGGCCTGGACGGAGACGTCCAGGGCCGAGGTGGGCTCGTCGGCGACCATGAGCTTCGGCTTGAGCGAGAGTGCGCGCGCGATCCCGACGCGCTGTTTCTGGCCGCCGGAGAGTTCGTGCGGGTAGCGGTTGCGGTAGTCCCGCGGAAGCTCGACCTGGTCCAGGAGTGCCTCGATCCGGTGCTGCAGCTCGGCGCCCTTCGCGACCCCCGCGAGGAACATCGGCTCGCCGATGCTTTCCCCGATGGGAAGCCTGGGGTTCAGGGACGAGGACGGGTCCTGGAACACCATGCCGACATGCCGGCGCATCGCGTGGAGCTGCCGGCCGTTCCTCTTGGCGGCAGAAATGTCCTGCCCGACGACCCGCATGGTGCCCGCCGCCACCGGCAGCAGGCCGACGGCGGCGCGGCCAATGGTGGTCTTGCCCGAGCCCGACTCGCCGACCAGGCCGACCACCTGCCCGGGGTAGATGACCAGGTTGGCGCCCTCCACAGCCCGGAAGGCCGGCACCCGGCCCTGCTTGGGGTATTCGATGGCGACGTCGGTGAGTTCCAGGACCGGCTCACCCTTTGGCTTGGCGGCCTCGGCCGCGGCCAGGGCAGCGGCGTTCTCCCGCTCTCGCCGGATCAGCTCGTCTTCCGGAATGGAGAGGATCTCGGCGTGGGTGGCGGCGGCGAGGGCGGCAGTGACATCGACGTCCGACACCGAATCCGAACCGCCTTGGCCCAGGTGCGGGACCGCGGCCAGCAGGGCCTGGGTGTATTCGTGCTGCGGGTTGTGGAAGATCTGCGCCGCGGTGCCCGTCTCCACGATGAGTCCCCGGCGCATGACGGCGATCCGGTCGGCGAGGTCGGCCACCACGCCCATGTCGTGCGTGATGAGCACAATGGCGCTGTCCAGCTTGTTGCGCAGGTTGCGCATGAGGTCAAGGATTTCGGCCTGGACGGTCACGTCGAGGGCCGTGGTGGGCTCGTCCGCAATCAGCAGCTTCGGGTCGCAGGAGAGCGACTGCGCGATCATGGCGCGCTGGCGCTGCCCGCCGGAGAGCTGGTGCGGGTAAGACCGGAAGGCTTTCTCGGGATCGGGCAGTTCGACAAGTTCCAGCATGCGCAGGGCCTTGCGCCGCGCTTCTTCCGGGGAAACTTCGTTGTGCAGACGCACAGTTTCTACAATCTGCGACCCCACGGTGTAGACCGGGTTCAGGGCCGTCATCGGCTCCTGGAAGATCACCGCGACGTCCTTGCCGCGGACGGCCCGGATATTGGCCTCATTGGTTCCCAGCAGCTCCCGGCCGGCGAGCTTGACACTTCCGGTCACACGGCTGTTACTGGGCAACAGGCCCAGCAGCGCCATTGAACTGGCACTCTTTCCGGAACCGGACTCCCCCACGATGGCGAGCACTTCGCCGGCCCGCACCTCGTAGTTCAGGCCGATCGCAGCCGGGACCCATTTTTTGTCCACGCCGAAATCCACGCTGAGGTCCCGGACCTCCAGGACGATTTCCCCCTTGCCGTGCGCGGGTGCCGCCGGCGGATCGAGGGTAATGAAGTCAGTCATGATGGGGCCATCCTTCCGCCCGAGCCGCCGGTGCACCGGGAATTAGTGCTGCGGCTCGGAATACTGAATTATTGGGGGCATGAGCACTGCGCCGCACGCCGGAAATGTTGAAGTCTTCAAGGCACGGACGAACAAATGGTTCGCCTGGCTGTCGTGGACGGTGGCCGCGTTCGGTGTCGTCGCCACGGTTGTCATGGCAGGGCCGGGAGCGCTGGCGGGCGTCGCCCCGCTGGCCTTCATTGCGTTCATGGGCTGGCAACTGTTCTGGATGCCGTCCGTGGTGGTGCACGATTCCGGCGTCACCCTGGAAAATCCGTTCCGCTCGATCGAGGTTCCGTGGGCCGCGCTGGTGCACGTTGATACCCGCTTTGCACTCACCCTGGTGACGGCCCGGAAGAGCTACGTCTCCTGGGCCGCGCCCGCTCCCGGAATCTGGGGCGGTCGCAATGGCCGCCCGGAAGACCTCCACGGCCTGCCGGCAACCACCTACGGACCCGGCAGGTCGGTCCGCCCCGGCGACCTGAAGACCACGGACTCCGGCCAGGCCGCCATGCTGGTGCGGGCACGGTGGCATGAGCTGGTGGAAAGCGGACAGCTCGCCGCAGACGACGCTGCCGCCACCGATGCGACCGTCACCGTCCGCTGGGTGGCGATTGGCGCCGTCGTACTGCTTCTGGCGGCGAGCTACCTGGCGGTTACCGCCGGCTAGCGCGGACCTGCCGCAGGGGGCCGGCATCTACTTGCCCTGTGTTCCGTCGGCAGGTCCGTCGTACCGTGATCCCTCGGGCCCGGATTGCTCATACCCGGGACCGTCGGGGGCTGTGACAGCACTTGCCGGCACGGCAGTCCCCCTGTGGTCCACCGCCTTCTTGGCGTTGAACTTCTTCTGCCGCGGGTCAAAGGCATCGCGCAGGCCGTCGCCGATGAAGTTGATGCTGAGGCAGATGAGCACGATAAACATGCCCGGGAACCAGAAGAGCCAGGGCCGGGTGGCGAAGGCCTGCTGGTTCTGCGAGATGAGCAGGCCCAGGGAAGTGTCCGGGGCCTTGACGCCGACGCCGAGGTAGCTCAGTGCCGTTTCGGTGAGGATGGCCGCGGACATCGTCAGGGTGACGTTCACGATCAGCACGCCGACGGCGTTGGGCAGGATGTGCTTGAAGATGATCCTGGCATTGCTGGCGCCGGAAATCCTGGCCGCATCCACGAACTCGCGTTCTCGCAGTGACAGGAATTCGCCGCGCATCAGGCGGGCCAGGCTTACCCAGCTGATCAGGCCCAGGAAGATTCCGAGGGCCAGGACGCCGTTGGTGCTGGCGAAGGAGGCGAACCAGCTCCCCTGGTCCCGGCGGCCGGCGAGCTGCGCCATGACGGCGGCTAGCAGCAGGGCCGGAATGATGATGATGACGTCAGTCACGCGCATCAGGATGGCCTCTGCCCAGCCCCTGAAGTAGCCGGAGATGGCACCGACCACCGCGCCGATCAGGCCCGCGATGAGGCCGATCACGAGCATGATGGTGATGGACTGCTGGGCGCCGCGCATGGTCATGGCGAACAGGTCCCGGCCGATCCTGTCCTGGCCAAACGGATGTTCGCCCCAGGCCAGGGGCCACAGCGAGGACGTCGGTGCGCCGTCGTTGACCAGCGGGGAGACTTGCTCGTGGGTGTACTTCCACCAGCCCGGAATGCCCAGGTAGCCCACCGAGGTGAAGGCCATGACAAAGATGAGGGCGAAGACCACGAGGCCGATGATGGCGCCGGAGTGCCCGAGGAACCGCTTGCGGACGATCTGGCCCTGGCTGAGGCCCTTTGCCTCGAGGACCGGCTCAATTCCTGCCGCGGCTGATATCCGCGAGCCGTCTTCGGCCATGATTACTTCCTGCTGACTTGGCTGGCTCATGATTTTACCCTTACGCGCGGATCCAGTGCGGAGTAGGCCAGGTCCGCAATCAGATTGAAGACCATGGCCGTGATGGCGACGCAGATGAAGACGCCCATGACCGGGTTGGGGTCGACATGAGCGATCCCGTCCAGGAAGAGGAAGCCCATGCCACGGACCGAGAAGACTGTTTCGGTGATGACTGCACCGCCGATCAGTGCTCCGATATCGAAGGCGACGATCGTGGCGATCGGGATCAGGGCGTTACGGAAGGCGTGGCGCATGACGACGGTCCGCTCGCTCAGGCCTTTGGCCCGGGCCGTGCGGATGTAGTCCATGTTCATGATTTCCAGCATCGAGGCACGGGTGAACCGCGTGTAGCTGGCCAGCGAGATGAGGATCAGGGCCAGGGTGGGCAGGATCAGGTGGGTGAAGGAGTCAAGGCTCAGGACCCAGAAGTCACCCTCAATGTTCGGTGTGCTGGCACCGATAGTGGCGATGGGCCGGCCGCGCACACGGCTGTTGTTGAAGTAGCTGGGCCAGGCCTGCATGTAACGATCCAGCAGGATCAGGAAGCCGACCAGGAAGGAGGTGATCGCCGCGGCCCGCATGGACTGCCCCCGGTCGTAGCCCCCCACCACGTAGCCGATGCCCATGCCGATCAGGACAAAGGCGACCGCCAGGATCACGATCATGAGGAACGTCGCATCGTTGAGCAGCGGCTGCAGGACGAAGTACAGCACGACGCCGACGCCGACGGAGATCAGGGCCGACTGAAGGGCCTTGCGGTTTTTCAGTCCGGCGGAGAGCAGGGTGACGGCGAAGGCGATGCCTGCACCGGCGATGGCGATGATCACGGGACCGAGGCCCGGGGTCTTGAACCATTCGGTGGCGGAGAAGTAGATCAGCACCGCGGTGACGAAGGCGAAGACGATGGCACCGGTCAGCAGCCGGCGCTTCATGGCCCCGCCCGCCGCGACCGCCGTCAGCGCGCCGGCGACGACGCCGATGCCGAGTGCCGTCGGCAGCGGAACCTCGGGGTTTCGCAGGAAGTTGTTGAACCCGATGGCGCCGAATTCCTTGAGCAGGACGGCCACCCAGAAGATCGGCAGGGAGAAGAACAGGAAGGCCATGAAGGTCACGCCGTAGTCCAGCGTGCTGTACTGCCGCAGCGCGGTGACGATGCCCAGGGTGATGCCGATCAGGATGGCAAGCACGGTGGCCCCGGTGACGAGCGTCAGGGTCTGCACGAGCGCGAAGCCGAGAGCCTCGGTGACGGGCTGGCCGGCGATGTTCTTTCCGAGGTCACACGAGTTGGCGAATGGAACGAGGCACTGGACCGCGCCGCCGAACCACTTGAAATACCGCAGCGGGGCGGGGGTGTCCAGCTGCAGGAGCTCGGTTCTCGCGTCCATGAGCTGCTGCTTCTGCGGCGAGTTGCTGGCACGGAACTCCTCCAGGGGATCGCCGGACGCCGCTGTCAGGAGATACACGAAGTAGGATGCGCCGAGAAGTATGAGGGCGGCAGTCACAAGCCGCCGGAAGATGTAGGTCACCATTGGTATAGAACCTCGGAGTTCGGGCCCGGGGATTGCCCGGGCCGGTCGCGGAGTTTGGCCGGTTCCCGCCGATGTGGCGGCGGAACCACGGCATCGCCAGGGAGGTCGCCAGAAAGGCGCCGGGACCGAAAGCTGTGGTCCCGACGCCTTTCCAGCAGTGTTACTTGCGGTCGCGGGCTACTTCTGTGCCCATTCCCAGAAGTTCCACCAAACGCCGGTCTGGTTCGGCATGTACTTCACACCGGTGATGCGGTCGCTGTATGCGTCCACGCCAACCGACTGGAAGAGCGGAAGGCCGTAGGCCGAATCCCAGATCATCTTGTCGATCTGCGTTACGAGGCCGTCCTGCTTGCTCTTGTCGGTGGTGACAATCAGTTCGTCCATCAGTTTGTCCGCTGCCGGGTCGCTGAACTTGTTGAAGTTGGAGTCGTTGCCGGTCTTGAAGATCTGCGGGACGCCGGACACGCCGACACCGGAGTTGCTCCAGCCGAAGATGGTGGCGTCGTAGGTGCCGTCACCGAGGGCCTTGCCCCAGTCGGACTTGCCGAGGCCGCCGTCAACGATCTTGAAGCCGGCCTTGGTGGCGGACTCGCTGATCAGGGAGAAAGCATCGACACGGTTGGGGTTGTCCTTGTTGTACATGATGCGGACCGTGGGGGTGGCACCGTTGAGGAGCTTCTTGGCGCCGTCGATGTCCACGCCCTGGTAGGCGGAGGATCCGTTGTTCTTCACGGAGTCGGCATAGGGGGCCTGATCCGGCACGAAGAGCTGCGAGTCAAGCGGAGCAGCCTTCGGGTCGAGCTTCTTGACGATCTTGTCGACGATGTCCGCGCGCGGGACGGCCTTCATGAACGCCTCACGGACGTTCTTGTCGGCAAAGGGGCCCGAGTAGTTCAGGTCGATGTGGTCGTACGCGAGCTGGTTGCCGACGTCGACCGTCACGCCCTGGCTCTCAAGCGCCTTGAGCTGCTCCACGGTGTCAGCGGACGCCTGCGGGGCGATGATGTCGGCTTCGCCGTTCTTGAGGGCCTGGACCTGGGCGGGGGCCTCACCGATGTAACGGACGGTGATTTCGTCCAGGTTGGGTGTCGGGCCCCAGTTGTAGTCCTGGTTCTTGACCATGGTCAGGGACTGGTCCTGGTTGACGCTCTTGACGATGAACGGGCCGTTGGAGAGGTAGAGGCTCGGATCGGCCGGCAGGGTCTTGGTGTCAAAGCCGGTGTTCCACAGGTCTGCCATGGCCTTGAGCTGAGCGTTCGCCGGCTTGGGGGCCTTGGCGTCGCCGCGGGGAGTGCCCTTGAGGAGGTCGACGAATGCCTTGGCGTCGGCCAGGCCCGCCTTCTTGGCGAGGACGTGGGCCGGGATGTCGACGCCGGGGCCGCCGAGGGCGATTTCCCAGTCGGCGAAGGGCTTGGAGTACTTCAGCGTCATGGACTTGCCGTCGTCGCTGAGCTCCGGGAAGTCGGTAAGCGCCAGGCCGGTGGGGTCACCGGCGTAGGAGAAGTAGGACGTTCCGGTCTTGGCGTCCGCATTGGCGTCGTTGTAGTAGCCGGAGAAGGCGGCCCACTGCAGCAGGAGGTCGGCCGAGGTCACAGGCGTGCCGTCTGACCACTTCACGCCGTCATTGATGGTGTACTTGACCGTCAGGGGGTCGTCCGAGACCTTTTCCATCTTGCCGAACTTCTCATTGCGGACGACGTTGAGCTTGTTGTCGATGTAGAAGAACCCTGAGTGCGTGGCGTAGCTGATCTTTGAGTTGATGTCAGTGTTTCCGTCAGCCGTGTTCGGGTTGAACGTGTTGAACGCGTTGACCTCGACTACGGTTGCCGATCCGCCTTGCTTGCCTGCTGCGGCCGCAGTTGACGGGGTTGTCCCGCCGCTGTTGCCTGCGCAGGCGCTGAGGGCGATGGCAGCTACTGCCGCCACGCCCACTGCTTTGGAAATACGACCCAAGCGCATTCCGCCTCCTTGTTTCTGTGGTGTGGGTGAGACCGGCGCCTACAGCGCCGGACAGACGTCCACACTCCCCCAGCGGCAGTGTGGGCCGTCTCACATGGCATGAAGCGTAAACCCCAAATGCGGCCAAGAGCCACCAAAGTTGACTCACTGTAAAGTTCGTTACCGAGCTGCAACATTGGACAGGCTCAGCAGGGCCATCGTTCCACAGAAACATTGACGGCCGGGATGGAAAAGATTAATAGATCCGGACACAGGAAAAGCCCCGATCCGAAAATCGGGGCCTTCCAGTTAATCCGTCTTTACTTGGCAGAATTACCGCACTGCCGGGCGGAGGACATCAGACGTTGAAGCGGAATTCGACCACGTTCCGTAGCCGACTAACCTCTGCTCAACTGTCGTATGCGAGAGCTGCCCTAGATGCGGGGTGCCGTTTCGATGTGAGATGCGGACCTCAACTTTTCGGGCCGTGAATGGCGTAGGTGGTTAGAGGCCATTGTACTCGTCGTCTGTGATGTGTTCGCCCCAGGTGGTGGTCTTGGCCGGGTCCTCGCCGTCTTGCAGCATGGCGATGTGTTCCATGAAGGAGCCGGGGGCGGTGGCGTGCCAATGCTCCTCCCCCGGGCGGGGTGTAAGGCGTCTGGTCGGGATGGACTTCGATGATTCTTCCGTCCCGGGTACCGAAACGTCCTACGCCTTGGGTGACGCGCAAGTACTGGCCGTGCTAGTGGGAGTGCCAGGCCGTCCGCGCGCCGGGAGCGAAGCGGACGGTTGCGACGACCATAGTCTGGTTGCTCTCGTGGGGAAGAGCGATCGGATCCAGCCACACGTCGCCAGCGGTGAGGATCCGCAGGCCCGTTCTGATCTCGTCCCCGGCCCGTAGAGCTTGGAGGTCTTTGCGCATCCGGGCCTGGTCGGCGATGACGGCTGCGTCTTTCGCGTCTGTTTTGCCCTCTCCGCGGTAGAGCTTGGAGGCGTGGTGCACGATCCGGCCGGGGATGTAGAGGATGGTCTGGCCGTGGGCGACGAGGATGGCGATCAGAAGCGCGGGTCCGCCGTGGTTCAGGTCGGTCGCCCAGATGACGTCGTAGCCTTCGGCGAGTTTCAGTACGGTGGCGATGAGTTCGAGCAGGGCGGGTTCGTCGTTGGGGATTTTCTGCGAGAGCAGCCGGTTTCCGTCCGCGTCGATCACGACGCAGCGATTATGGGCTTTGTGGCTGATCCCTGCAGGCAAAGCTCCTCGCACCTACATAGCGGCCCAAAGGGCCAGAATGCAGCGACGCGGCCGCATACATATTGAACAGATCGATGACGACATTCTTCATGGACACGTCCAATGGGTACCCGAGTGTGACTCCAGGTCCGCTGTCCCGCTGCCGGAGTACCCGCCGGACTACGTGCCAATCCCGCTTCCGCCCCGGCCGACTCCGTCGCCAACTGCAACGCCCACGCCGGCAGACACCGTGACTTCGAGCCCGTCCGGGACGGCCGTCCCTTCCCCAACCGACTCACCGGCGGCCATGTCCATTCCTGCCCCTTGAGAAAAGCGGAGGGCGTTCTCACGCGGGAACCGGCCAGCTCGAGAAACTCTGGAAGGGCTTCGGGATCTTCGGGCGCGTTCACAGGAAGACGCTGAGACGGTGCGGTCAGCGCGGCAAGCCACCTGTAGGGTCGGATCATGATCCAGACTGTCGCCGTGCCGACCTTGTCGTCGTATCACTGGCTTGGCATCCCGATCGCCCTCGCCGGAGCGATCCTGCTGGCCCTCGGCACCCTCTTCCAACACAAAGCCGTAGACGAGCAGGGGCCCGCACCGGGGCGCGCAGCCGGGAGCATGGGCGGGGGCCGGTTGCAAGCCCTCCTGGGCAAACCGGCCTGGCTCGCCGGCACAGCCATGCTGGGAGCGGCAATCCTCCTGCAGCTCACGAGCCTGAGATTCTCACCCCTGATCGTTGTGCAGCCCATCGGGGCGGTCGCCCTTGTGGTCACCACCCTGGCTACCGCCAGAACGACCCGGAGGTCCCCGGGCCGCCGCGCGCTCACATCCGTGGCCCTGTGCATTGCCGGTGTGGGGGTGTTCGTTGCAGTCGCTGCAGTTTCCGCGCGGGATGTTGAAATCAACGACCGGCACCTCATCACTATTCTGATACTGCTCGGCGCTGTCCTCGCCGCGCTCGGGACGGGTTTCGGTCTCTGGCGCCACCGCTGGGGCGCCGTCGTGTTCACGGCCGGAGCCGGGATCCTCTTCGGGTTTGTCGCGGCCCTGGCCAAAACCGTCATTGCCCGGCTCTTCCAGGGCGACTTCGAATGGCTGTCCCTGACCTGTCTGGCAGGGCTAATCATCGCCGCCCTGTTCGGGACATTCCTGGTCCAAAACGCCCACACCCGAGGGACATCCGAACTCGTCGTCGCAGGCCTGACAGTAATCGATCCGCTCGTCGCCGTCACCCTGGGCATTGCCGTCCTCGGTGAGGCCGACACAGCCCCGGCAGAAGCATTCATCGCATTCCTGCTTGCCGGCGCCACAGCCGTCGCCGGAGTCCTCCTGCTGGCCACTGTCAAAAAAGCACCGGCCAGCGCTACGGCCAAATAGCCCGGACCCGGCACAACTGTTTCAGAGTGGAGACTTTGATGCCTCTGGCCGGGCAGATCAGTGCGGTGTCTGCCACGGTCGGAGCCGGACCCACCTTGTGCGTTTCGCCGTCGGGCGTGAACGGAACCCTAAGGTAATGGCAACCGGGCATGGCCGCCGCGCGCTTTGCGGCCTCCTAATAGTGTCGTCCCATGCCGGATCGCACACTCCTGAGATGCAGCAGTGAACTCGGTCTCTCGACCGCCGAGGGGGCCGAGGTCTCGCCAGACGTTAGAGCGCCAGTCTAAATTCCACCACGTTACGTAGCCGAGAACCATCACGTCAGGTGGATGTCGGCGCATACCTTGCGAGCAGGCATCCACCTCGGTATCTCCGCCCGCTCCGTCACTGCCCAAGCGCCGGGGCGTCCATTAGATGCGGGAACGCATGCGCCATCTCCAGCGCCGCAAGGGTCACCGCTGGGTTCTCGCTGATCGGCCGGCCGAGTAGCTCGGCGGCTCGTTTGACCCTGTACGCCACGGTGTTCGTGGCCAAATGCAAGGCTTGGGCTGCGGCGAGGCGGCTGCTGCCAGCCAGCAGGAAGTGGCGTAGCGTGTCGCGGACGTCGGTTAGTTTTTGATCTGTGCCCAGCAGGCCACCGAGCTGGACCTGCACGAATCTTGCGGCCCCCTGCGGGTCGGCAATGAGCAGGGCCAGCATGCCGGCGTCGTCGTAGTCCCAGAATTTCTGCCGCGGCGAAAGCCGTGCGACCCGCGCGGCCTGTTGTGCCTCAAAGTGGCTGTCCCGAAGACCGGCTAGCCCGGAGCCGGGCCGTCCGGCTGCGAGGTGGATCCAATCGGCACGTGGTACAGCACGAAGCACATTCGCCACTGAGGGATGCGGGCGTGTGTTGAACCCCCACCAGAAGAGCGTCGTGCCTTGGTACTCGACGGTCAGGAAGCCGGCGGCGCCGAGCGCCTGCGCCGCGTCGGTGCCGAATCGCTGGCGCGCCGCCTCACGGTCCGGGATGTGCCCGCTGGTGGCGGGCCAGGCCAAGGCGACCAGATGGTGCCTGCCGAGCCGGATGCCGAGAATGCGTTCGGCGTCCGCGCCGGGCTCTTCGCCGTCGAGGATTGCCGTGAGAACCCTCAGCCGTTCGGCTGGAAGCCTGCCATGCCACAGGGAGAGTTCGTCTTCGTAGCCGTGCATGAGGTCGCTGACGTAGGAGTTCACGTAAGAAAAAAGGGCTGCGTTGAGCTCCCGCACTTCAGCGACCATGCGGTCCGCTGGGACTTCGTGCTCGATGACGGCCAGCAGCGCATCCTGGACCCGGGTGTGGCAGGCCCAGACGGTGCGCAGCACGGACCCGATCGGGACGCCTTGCCGCACGGACAAACGCACATTTTCCTGAGCGCCGCGCGGAGCCACGATGTCAGCTGCCGCGGTGCCGCGGTGCAAACCGATCAAGGTTGTGAGGAGGGACGCTTCACAGCCCTCGCGCTCGGTACCGGTCATCATGCCGGGTGTCCCGGCGAGCCTGAAGTCCTCATCCACTTGGCGGACTATCTCCGCGGCAGCCTCGACGGCCCATGCCGTGGCTGGCGCGCCAATTTCCGTCTCGGCGCTGGCAATGATCTCCGGATCCGACGCCGGGCCATCCACCGCACCATCCCCTGTCGGGCGGAGACTTTCCATCCATTGCATCACTGTCACAAACCACCCTTGGTCTTGCCCACCGGAAGCCAAGTATAGGGATCCGTCGGGACGTCTTTGCTCCCAGGCGCCATACAAAGCGACTTTTCTTGCCGTCCGGCACCAAGAGCCAACCCTGTGTGCCACACCACACTTGAAGCAACCGGTGTTCGGAGTTGAACACCCGTCAAGCAACGGAGCGTGACACAGCACATGACAACATCCACCGAACTCAAATCTTCGCCGTCGGTCCTGACCCAGGCCATCGCCCGCATGACCGACGTCCTCGGCGCCGACGCCGTCCTGCTGGATGAGAGACAGGTCAAGGAGTTCCACGACCCCTACGAAGGCGCAGACGCCGGGGACTACCAGCCCTCCTTCGTGGTCCAGCCCTCCACCGTTGAGGAAATCCAGGCTGTGGTCCGGATTGCCAATGAACTGCAGATCCAGCTCTGGACCTCCTCCACCGGACGCAACTACGGCTACGGCGGCTCCGCGCCGGTGGTCAACGGCTCCGTGGTCCTGAGCCTGCGCCGGATGAACAAGATCCTGGAAATCAACGAAGCTGCCGGCTACGCCCTGCTCGAGCCCGGCGTGAGCTTCTTCGACCTCTACAACGAGATCAAGGCCCGCGGGCTGAAGCTCTGGATTTCCGTCCCGGACCTCGGTTGGGGAAGCATCGTCGGAAACACCCTCGACCACGGCTACGGCTACACCGTCAACGGCGACCACGCCAGCGCCGTCTGCGGCATGGAAGTGGTCCTCGCCTCCGGCGAAGTGGTCCGCACCGGCCTGGGCGCAATCAGCAATAGCCCCATGTGGCAGCGGCACAAACGCGGCTTCGGCCCCTCCCTGGACAGCCTGTTCATGCAGTCCAACTTCGGCATCGTGTCCAAAATGGGTGTCTGGCTCATGCCCGAACCGGAGGTATTCACCACCGGGGCAATCATCTGCCACAACGACGAGGACATCGCCCCGCTCATCGACGCGCTCCGCCCCCTCGTGCTGGATGGCACCATCCAGGGCCTGCCGCTGATCACAAGCTCACCGGAACCAGCGGACGGCCGGGCCAACCCGATGGAGGACACTGCCGGCATGTCGAAGGCGGCCAAGCTGTCCGCGACGCTGCCGCCGGGACGCTGGCACGCCCGCATTGCCTTCTACGGCCACGAAGCCATCGTGGAGGCGCGACGCCGCATTGTTACCGACGCCGTGGCCCACCTGCCCGGAGTCACCGTCGACCTACGCTCCTACCGCGGCGACGTCAGTCCCGAGGATGTTCACCCCCTGGACCTGGTCCCGGCCGGCATTCCCAACATGTTCCTGCTGGACATGATGAGGAAGCACATGGGCGAAAACGTGGGCCACATCGACTTCTCGCCCGCGATCCCGTTCGACGGCGAATCCGCCGCCAAACACGAGCTCATGGTCCGGACCATCCTCGAAGAAGCCGGACTGGTCGCGGGCTTCGGTTGGATCGCCAACACCCGCAGCCTCGTGGGCGCCTGCATGGTCTTCTTCGACGTGAACAACCCCGCCGAAGCGGCAGCCGCACACGCCGCCGTCGAACTCATGTGTCAAAAGGCTGCCGAATGGGGCTGGAGCGAATACCGCGCCCACCCCTCACTGATCGGGCACGTGGCAAAGAACTTCGACTTCAACGACCACGCCCTGAACCGCCTCTACACCTCCCTCAAGGACGCGCTGGATCCCGCCGGAACGCTCTCACCGGGCAACCACGGCATCTGGCCTGGCCCTCCCCGGCCAAGAAATCCTAGAACTCCACCACCGAAAGGCACCACCATGTGGGAGACAGACAACAAATTCCTCAACGGCCCCTTCACCCCCTGGCACGAGGAAACCGACGCCTTCGACCTCGAAGTCATCGGCAAGATACCCGAAGACCTCGACGGAGCCCTGTTCCGAACCGGCTCCAACCCCAAGTTCAAGCCCCGCAACACAGACCGCTACCACTGGTTCGAAGGTGACGGCATGGTCTACGCAACATATCTCCGCGACGGCAAGGCCGCATACCGCAATAAATGGGTCATGACCGATGCGCTGAAGGTCGAGATGGAGGCGGGAGAAGCTATCTACTCCGGTTTCGTCAACGGCGGCACGGCCCCGTCACTTCCAGCCGGCGCCCCGCCCATGAAAAACGTTCCCAACACCAACGTCGGCGTCCTCGCCGACCGGCTGCTCGTCTTCTTCGAGGGCGGACTGCCGCACCAGATGAACCCGCAGTCCCTGGAAACGTACGGAACATATGACTTCAACGGCGATGTCCCATTCACCTGCACGGCCCACTACAAGCTCGACCCGGACACCGGGAACATGCTCTTCTACTCCTACATGGGGAACAACATCACCTGGTACGAGGCAGACCGGCACGGAAAGGTCCTCGACACCTTCGCCTTCAGCACCAGCGCCCCGTCGATGTTCCATGACTTCGCCGTGAGCAAGAACTACGCGATCTTCTTTGTAACCCCGGGGCTGTTCCTGGCACCCAATATCGGCCAGGGCAAGCCGGGCCTGGTGTGGGACCCCGCGGCCACGAACAACGGCGTCGAGATCGTGACCATGCACCGGACGACCCATGAAGTGCGTACCTACCGGGTCGACGAGACGTTCTTCCCGACCCACTTCTTCAATGCCTACGAGCGAGGCAACGAAATCGTCATTGAGGCTCCGCGCATCAAGGAGCGCTTTGGCACGCCGGCGGACCGCATCACCCGCCCTGTCGACTCCCACGAGTGGTTCATGAACGCAATTCCCTGGCGCTGGACCGTCAACACCGACACCGGACGCGTCACTAACCAGGCCACCAGCCACATCGCGGGTGAATTCCCGGCCATCAACCCGAACAAGGTCGGTCTGGAACACAAGTTCGGCTACTTCGCCACCACTCGTGGCCGGGATGCCGACACCATGAGCGACGGCCTGGCCAAGACGGACCTCACTAAGGAAACGGTCACGGTGATCGAGGGGCTGGATGACCTGACCAACCCCTCAGAACCGATCTTCGTCCCACGGACCGGGGCCGTGAACGAGGACGACGGCTACCTGCTCTCCATCTGGTGGAACCGCCAGACCGAGCTGAGCGAACTGTGCATCTATGACACAGCAGAATTCGGGCGTACCCCGCTCGCCCGGGTGAAGCTGCCCGGCCGCGTACCCTTCGGCTTCCACGGCAGCTGGTCAGACCGCGAGCAGATCGAAGACTCCCTCCGGGTCCTCGCCAGCGAACATGCCAACTAGTCCAGCCGCACGTCCCGCACATCTGAACAGGAGCGACACCCCATGACCACCTCCACCATCAAAGCACCGGCGAGATTCGCCGGGCAGGACACCACCCTCCAGTACATCGCCGGACAATGGCGTGAGGGTCGGTCCGTGAAGACACTCACCGTGACGAACCCTTATGACGACAGCGTAGTGACCACCATCCGCCAGGCCTCCGTCAACGACGTCGACGAGGCGTACCGCGCCGCCGAAGCAGCTCAGACCGGGTGGGCCGCCATGCCGCCGGCCGAACGCCAGAAGGTGATGCGCCGTGCAGCGCAGATCCTCGAGGAGCGACGCGAAGAGATAGTTGACTGGCTGGTACGCGAGTCAGGTTCCACCCTGCTGAAGGCCAACATCGAGGTCTCACTCGCCGTCGGCATCACCCAGGAAGCGGCCTCGTTTCCCACCCGCGTCCACGGCAGGATCTTCGACTCCAACACCCCCAACCGGGAGATGCGCGTTTACCGCAAACCGATCGGTGTGGTGGGCGTCATCAGCCCCTGGAACTTCCCCCTGCACCTGTCACAGCGGTCCGTCGCACCGGCCCTGGCCTTGGGGAACGCCGTGGTCCTCAAACCGGCCAGCGACACTCCTGTTACCGGCGCGCTCATCCTGGCACGGATTTTCGAGGAAGCAGGTCTGCCGGCCGGAGTCCTCTCCACTGTTATCGGCGCCGGATCGGATATCGGCGACGACTTCGTGGCCCACCCTATCCCAGGTCTGATTTCCTTCACCGGCTCAACCCCCGTGGGACAGAACGTAGGCACCGTCGCCACCAGCGGCAAACACCTAAAGAGGGTAGCCCTGGAGCTGGGCGGCAACGCCCCACTGGTGGTACTCGACGACGCCAACCTCGAAGCAGCCGTAGCCGCCGCCGTCCCTGGTGCTTTCCTGCACTCAGGCCAGATCTGCATGTCCGTCAACCGGATCATCGTCGAAGCCCCGGTCTACGACGAGTTCGTCACCCACTTCGCCGAGGCTGCCGCGTCGGTTGTATACGGCGACCCCGCCGCCGAAGGCACCCTGGTAGGCCCTGTGGTCAACGACTCCCAGCTTGCAGGACTCAAGCAGAAAATCGTCTGGGCCCGGGAGGCCGGCGCCCGCACCGTCGTCGAAGGCGAGATCAACGGTAGGGTCGTGCCCCCACACGTCTTCGCCGACGTCACGGCCGAGATGGAGATCGCACGCGAGGAGATCTTCGGTCCCATGGTCGCCATTCTGCGAGCCGAGGACGAGACTCACGCCCTTCAGCTCGCCAACGATCACGTCTTCGGCCTCTCCAGCGCGGTCTTTACCCAGAACCTCGACCGCGGTCTGCAGTTCGCCCACAAGATCAAAGCCGGTATGACATTCATCAACGAGATGACAATCCAGGATGAAGCGCATGTGGCATTCGGCGGCCAACGCAATTCCGGGTTGGGTCGTTTCAACGGCGACTGGGCCATTGAGGAGTTCACCACCGACCACACAATCGGCGTCACCCGCCTCTAAACCAAGCGGGCACATACGAAAGTAGCCTGCCGGGACAAGCATGTCCGGGCAGGCTACTTTCGTGCTGCGCAGCCGTCGGTGAGGGGTACTGAATCAATTGGACATATTCAGGCAGGCGCCACCACCGGGTCAGGAACTATACATTAAATCTAAATTCGACCACGTCGCCGTCGGCCATGATGTATTCCTTGCCTTCGATCCGGACCTTGCCGCGGGCCTTCGCCTCGGCCATGGAGCCGGCCTCGATCAGGTCATCGAAGGAGACGACCTCGGCCTTGATGAAACCGCGCTGGAAATCGGAGTGGATCACGCCGGCCGCCTGCGGGGCGGTGTCGCCCTGCCGGATGGTCCAGGCGCGGGTTTCCTTCGGACCGGCCGTGAGGTAGGTCTGCAGCCCGAGGGTGTGGAAGCCTACACGGGCCAACTGGTCCAGCCCGGACTCATCCTGACCGTTCATTTCCAGCATCTCGCGGGCTTCTGCCTCGTCGAGCTCCACGAGATCGGACTCGAGCTTGGCGTCCAGGAAGATGGCGTCCGCCGGGGCCACAAGCGCGCGCAGTTCGGCCTGCTTCTCCGGGCTGCCCAGAATCCCCTCGTCAGCGTTGAAGACGTAGATGAAGGGCTTGGCGGTCAGGAGGCCGAGCTCCTTGAGGTGCTCCATCTCCAGCTTGTCGCTCTTGATCGAGGAGAAGATGGTGTCGCCGCGTTCCAGGACGGCCTGGGCCGCCAGGATGGCTGCCAGTTCGGCCGCCTCGCGCTTTTTGATCTTGACTTCTTTTTCGATCCTCGGGATGGCCTTTTCGATGGTCTGCAGATCGGCCAGGATCAGCTCAGTGTTGATCGTCTCCATGTCGGAGCGGGGATCGACCTTGCCGTCGACGTGGATGACGTCCGGGTCGTCGAACACGCGGACGACCTGCGCGATGGCCTCGGCCTCGCGGATGTTGGCGAGGAACTGGTTGCCCAGTCCTTCACCCTCCGATGCGCCCTTGACGATGCCGGCGATGTCCACGAAGGACACGGCGGCAGGCAGCAGGCGCTGGGAGCCGAAGATGCCGGCCAGCTTTTCAAGCCGGGCATCCGGCAGGTTCACGACGCCGATGTTCGGCTCGATCGTGGCGAACGGGTAGTTCGCCGCGAGGACCTGGTTGCGGGTCAGTGCGTTGAAAAGGGTTGATTTGCCGACGTTGGGCAGTCCGACGATGCCAATAGTAAGAGCCACGAGCATATATTCTACCCGCCCAGGCTGGGGATCGCCGTGGCGGGTCCGGCAGGGGGTCAGGGCGGCCGGGCCGAAACCGGCAGGAGCGCAGTTCCGGGACGTTTCCGGGCGCCTTCCGGGCACCTGCCGGGCACCTGCCGGGTGCCTTCCTGGCGTCGTACGGGCGGTCTTACGGGCCCGTTCGGGGCGTCATCCGGGCGTCGGCGCCAAAAACTGTCACAGGGGCGTGCAACAGTGAAGTCATGGATGCTTTTGCACTGATTCTTGCCCTGCTCATGCTGCTCACGGGCGCCGTTGCCGGCGCCGCCGTCGTTTTCGTTCTGCTCCGCCGGCGCTACCTCGCCGTGGAACAGGACTTCGACGGCGTATCGGCCCGGCTTTCGGAGGTCAGCGCGCAGTTCGCCGCCGCCGACGCCGAGCGGCGCCTTCTCGCGGCCCAGAACCGGGAGCTGGGCGAGTCCCGGAACCAGGACGGAAGTGTGCTCCGGGCGCTGGCACCGGTGGCGGAAAAACTGACGGCCGTGCAGCAGCAGGTCTCCCTGCTGGAACGCGACCGGCTGGAGCAGTACGGCCAGCTCGCCCAGCAGCTGCAGGAGGCCCGCCTGTCTGATGAGCAGCTCTTGCGGTCCACGCATGCGCTCGAGTCGGCCCTGCGGTCCAACAGCGCACGCGGCCAGTGGGGCGAGGTTCAGCTGCGTCGGGTGGTCGAGGCAGCAGGGATGCTGCGCCACGTGGACTTCCACGAACAGGTCCACAGCGGGCAGGCCCATAGCGCCGGGACGGACGGCAGCCTCCGGCCCGACCTCGTCGTGCAGCTGCCAGGAGATAAGCAGCTCGTCGTCGACGCGAAGGTACCCCTCGCGTCCTATCTCGCCGCCCAGGAGCTGGGCGCGGCGCCCGCGGGCCCGCAGGCCGCCCAGCCGTCCGGCAGCCAGCAGGCGCACCTCGCTGCCCACGCAAAGGCCCTCAAGGCCCACGTCGACGCGCTGGGCAGCAAGAAGTACTGGGACATCCCCGGCAACTCCCCG
This sequence comes from Arthrobacter sp. TE12232, assembly GCF_054062615.1. NCBI lineage: Bacteria > Bacillati > Actinomycetota > Actinomycetes > Micrococcales > Micrococcaceae > Arthrobacter > Arthrobacter sp. TE12232. Next base: position 3,738,318 of record NZ_JBSSFK010000001.1, on the reverse strand, counting down.
GAGCTGGTGATCTGCTTCCTTCCGGCAGAGTCCATTCTGGCCGCCGCCCTTTCGGCGGATCCGGCGCTGCTGGACTATGCATTGTCGAAGAACGTGGTCCTGGCCTCGCCCGGGAGCCTGCTGGCTGTGCTGAAGGCCGTGGCGTTCACGTGGCGGCAGGACGTATTGACGGACAGCGCCCGGGAACTCTTCGAGCTCGCCCGGCAGCTCTACGACCGCATGGGCACACTCGGCGAGAACGTCACCAAGCTGGGGTCCTCGCTGAAGACCTCGGTGGAGCGGTACAACTCCATGGTCGGGACCCTCGAAGCCCGGGTCCTGCCCACCGCCAGGAAGCTGAACTCCCTCGAAGCCACCGGCTTGGTCACTCCCCCGGCCGTCGAGGTCACGCCGCGGGCGGTCGCAGCACCCGAGCTGCAGCCCCGTGACGAGTCGGAAGAGTCCGCGGCCTGAGCCGGGCCGGGTTCCGGGCCCGGGTTCTGGGCCCGGACCCTACGACTGCTCGGGGCGGGTGCCGCGGCCGCCGAGGGCGCGGGAGACATCGCCGGCCTGCTTCAGGGTGGCCCGGAGTTCCTTCGGCAGGGAGAAGAGGAGGTCTTCCTCGGCAGTGACGACTTCCTCGACCGATCCATAGCCGTAGTCGGCCAGGAGCCGCAGCACGTCCTTGACGAGCACTTCGGGGACGGAGGCCCCCGATGTCACGCCGACGGTGGCGACGCCCTCGAACCAAGCCTCGTCGACCTCGTTGGCGAAGTCGACACGGTAGGAGGCCTTGGCGCCGTATTCCAGCGCCACCTCTACGAGGCGGACGGAGTTGGACGAGTTGGCGGAGCCCACCACGATCACGAGGTCCGCTTGGGGGGAGATCTTCTTGATGGCCACCTGCCGGTTGGTGGTGGCGTAGCAGATGTCGTCGCTGGGCGGATCCTGCAAGGTGGGGAACCGCTCCTTGAGGAGGCGGACGGTCTCCATGGTTTCGTCAACGCTGAGCGTGGTCTGCGAGAGCCAAATGACCTTTTCCGGATCGCGGACCGTGACCTTGTCGACCTCGTGCGGGCCGTTGATGATCTGGATGTGCTCGGGCGCCTCGCCGGCGGTGCCTTCCACTTCCTCGTGGCCGTCGTGGCCAATCAGCAGGATGTCGAAGTCGTCTTTGGCGAACCGGACGGCTTCGCGGTGCACCTTGGTGACCAGCGGGCAGGTCGCGTCAATGGTCCGAAGGCCGCGGTCTTCCGCTGACTGGACGACGGCCGGTGAGACGCCGTGCGCCGAAAAGATCACGAGGGCGCCTTCGGGGACCTCGTCGGTTTCGTCAACGAAGATCGCACCCTTCTCCTCCAGGGAGCTGACGACGTGGACGTTGTGCACGATCTGCTTGCGCACGTAGACGGGCGGGCCGTAGTGCTCAAGGGCTTTTTCCACCGCGATGACTGCGCGGTCAACGCCGGCGCAGTAGCCGCGCGGGGCTGCCAGGAGAACCTTTTTGGGGCCGGCGACAGGGGCCGCTGCCAGAACGTCTTCCGGTGAACGCCGCCGGCGCGGAACGGATGGCATCGGAACGGATACAGCGGTGGAGGTCATGCTCCCATGCTACCGGTGTTCAAAGTTGCCCCGTTTGCGGGCCCCGGTCACGCGGACGGCAATTCCCGTGGCCAGCAGGGCCGCTCCGGCCACGGCGGCAGCGACGATCCACTGCCCGAAACCGGCTGAGCACGCCGCGACAAACTCGCTCTTGAAGAGCTCCGCAACATCGTTGCCGCTCGAGGTGGCGGCGATGGCTGCACCGGCAGCGTCGCTGGCAAGTTTCCATACCCCGGCGAGCACCAGCGCCCCGACGCCCATGCCTGCCAAAACGGCCCATCGGCGTCGGGCCGCAACGAACGCGATGACGAAGGCGATGCAGGCGCCGACTGCGACGGCGTATCCCATCGGGGCGTAGACGGTGACCCGTTCGATGAGCTGGCGCTGGTTGGACTGCCCGATATGGATCAGCACCTGGCCGGGGCCCTCCAGCGGCAGGGTGGTTGCCTCAGAAACCTGACGTGCCACGAGTCCCACGAGCGGTGCCACATCAAGAGTCAGCGACGAGGTCACGTCCGCGTCCGGTGGCACCGTGCTGGGGTCGGCGAACGTCAGGCGGTGGCTCTTGCGCAACGTTTCCGCCCAGGCGTCGGAATAGCCGGGCAGCGCGGTCAGCGATTGTGCCGCGTTGTCCAGGACCGGCCGGGCAAGCTGGGTGAGGGCTTCGGGGATGTTGGCGCCGGAGGCCAGGGCGTCGACGGCGGCCGTGGCCAGCCGTTGCTGGAAGGCCGGGTCCTTGCCCAGCGGCGCGGTCAGGGCAACGAAACCGTCTTCCTGGACGATGTTCCGGTCCACCCACATGGCAGGAACGGCGACGGCGGCCATCAAGAGCCCGACGAGGACGGCGGCGGCGGAGACAAAAGTGCGCAAGGGATTCCTAGGAGGTCGTTGGGGTCCCACCCATCCTATGGCGGTCCCGCGCATGACCATAAAGTCAGGCCCCGCTGGTAAAGCTATGGACAGTGAAGCTATGGATAGAGTTGAAAGCGATAACTTCCGGCTGCCGGCCGGCGCTCCCCGACGGGAAGCGGGTGCCGGCAGTCCCGCCCGGGCAAAGGACACGCACGCATATGCACAAGGCATTCCACGAGGCACTCTCCGCCACGGAGCCCACGCATGCCTGAGGAAGCGGCGGCGGCCACCACGCTTCCGGCCACCGCGGCCGAGACCAGCCCGGACAATCCCTGGCCGCTGCAGTTGCTGTCCCAGAAGCTCAAGATGCATATCGACCGCGCACCCTCGGCTTGGGTTGAGGGGCAGGTGATCGAGCTGAACCGGCGGGGCAGCAATGCCTACCTGACGCTGCGGGACATCGACGCCGAGATCTCGTTGCCGGCGTCGGTCTGGACCACCGTGCTGGACCGCCAGGACGCGCCGCTGGAACGCGGCTCCCGGGTGGTGGCCTTGCTCAAGGCCGAATTCTGGCTCAAGACGGGCCGGCTGAACATGTCCGTGAAGGACATCAGGCCTGTGGGGCTGGGCGACCTCCTCGCCCGGATCGAGCGGCTGCGCCAGGCCCTCGCCGCCGAGGGGCTCTTTGCCGATTCCCGCAAGAAGCGGCTCCCGCTGCTCCCGCACCGGATCGGCCTGATCACCGGCCGTGATTCCGATGCCAAGAAGGATGTGCTTCGCAATGCTGCCCTGCGCTGGCCGGCCGTTGAATTCGAGATCCGCGAAGTCGCGGTCCAGGGCAACACCGCCGTCGCCCAGGTGATCGCGGCGTTGCGCGATCTCGATGCCCATCCCGAGGTCGACGTCATTGTCATTGCCCGCGGCGGAGGCGCCCTCGAAGACCTGTTGCCGTTCAGCAACGAGGAACTCATCCGGGCGGTCGTGGACGCGTCCACCCCCGTGGTGAGCGCCATCGGACACGAGGCCGACCGGCCGATCCTCGACGATGTTGCCGACCTCAGGGCTTCGACCCCCACCGACGCGGCGAAGAGGATCGTTCCGGACGTCGTCGAGGAGCTTGCCCGGGTCCGGCAGGCGCGCGATCAGCTCCGCCGCGGGGTCGTCCGGCTCGTCGAACGCGAGGGCGACCGGCTGGCGTCCCTGCGCTCCCGCCCGGTGCTGCTGTCCCCCGACGTCATGATCACCCAGCGCCACGACGACGTCGAACGGCTCAAACTCCGCTCGCACTCGGCCATCAGCACAGCTGTGGTCCGGGCCGCGGACCAGCTGGTCCACCTCAAGGCCCAGGTGCGGGCACTCTCGCCGCAGAAGACGCTCGATCGCGGCTACGCGGTGGTCCAGCTCGCCGACGCCGGCGCCGCCCCCGGGACCCGCCGGGACGTCGTGCGGCACCCCTCGCAGGCGCCCGCCGGCACGGACCTGACGGTCCGGGTGGCCGGGGGCCGCTTCAGCGCACAGTCCACCGGCGGCCAGGTACCGGCCGAGGAGTGACCCGCCGGAGCGACTCCGCGGAGCGACTCTGCAGAGCGCATCGCCGGGCCCCGGAACAACCCGACATTGCTGTCAGCAGACACGGCAATCATCAGACATTGCACTAGCCAGATTTCGCACAAAACCAGACCCCGCACTAACCAAGGAGCACCACCCGCATGGCAGCAGAATCAATCCCCAACGCGGACATCGAGGCCCTGAGCTACGAGGACGCCCGCGAGCAGCTGGTCGGCGTGGTCGGCAAGCTGGAAGCCGGCGGCGCCAGCCTGGAGGAGTCACTCGCGTTGTGGGAGCGCGGCGAGGCGCTGGCCAAGCGCTGCGAACAGTGGCTCGAAGGCGCCCGCAAGCGGCTCGCCGCGGCCCGCGACCAGGCCGTGGAGGAGAGCTAGGAATCCGCCCCTTAGAGACCGCAGTTCAGGACCGCAGCACCAATTCGCGTTCCATGTCGACGTCGAGGTCCGGAACCGGCCACTGAAGTTTCAGGCTCTCGAGGGCTTCCAGGAGCAACTGCTGCACGGCGATGCGGGCGTACCATTTCTTGTTGGCCGGCACCACATGCCACGGGGCCAGCTCGGTGCTGGTCTTGTCGAAGGCCTTCTGGTAGGCGTCCATGTAGTCCGCCCAGAAGGCCCGCTCCTTCAGGTCCCCGCCGCTGTACTTCCAGAGCTTGGCGGGGTCGTCCAGACGGGCCAGGAGGCGCGCCTTCTGCTCGTCGCGGCTGATGTGCAGCATCACCTTGACGATCTTGGTCCCGGCCCCCGTCTGCCGCGCTTCAAACTCGTTGATGGCCCGGTAGCGGCGCTCCAGCTCCTCGGGGCTGGCCCAGCGGTGGACGCGGTGAATCAGGACGTCCTCATAGTGGGAGCGGTCGAAGACCCCTACCATCCCGGACGCAGGCACTTCTTTCTCAATCCGCCACAGGAAGTCGTACGACTTTTCCGCCTGGGTGGGTGCCTTGAAGGACTTGAGCTGGACGCCGTGCGGATTCATGGCGCCCATGACGTGGGTGACGATGCCGCCCTTGCCGGCAGTGTCCATGGCCTGCAGGACCAGCAGGATCCGTTTGGTGCCGCCGAACCGGGACTCGGCGAAGAGCTGCTCCTGGAGCCGGGCGAGTTTGTCGTCCAGCCTGTCCAGCAGCTCCTCGCCGTCGGGCTTCTCGCCGTCGTAGCCGGGGGTCGAGTCGGGGTCCAGCGCCTTCAGGCTGAAGCCCTTCCCGACCTTCAGGAGTTTCGAGGGGTGGTCATCGAATGTCGCGGAGCCTGCCATCAACGCCTCTTTCCGGTTGGCGCAGCGCGGGCCGCGGGGGGCGAGTGCCCCATTGCGCTGCTGACCGAAGCCTAGTTCCCCTTGTACCGGCTCAGGAAGTCCGCCATCCGGTTAATCGCTTCCTCGAGGTCCTTGACGTTGGGCAGCGTCACCATCCGGAAGTGGTCAGGCCGGACCCAGTTGAACGCCCTGCCGTGGGAGAGGAGGATCTTCTGCTCGCGGAGCAGGTCCAGGACGAATTTCTCGTCGTCGCGGATGTGATAGGCCTCAGGGTCCAGCCGCGGGAACAGGTACATGGCACCGCGGGCTTGCTGGGTGCTGACGCCCGGGATGGCGTTGAGCATGTCGTAGGCCTTGTTTCGCTGCTCCAGGAGCCGCCCGCCGGGCAGGATCAGGTCATTGATGCTCTGATAACCGCCGAGGGCGGTCTGGATCGCGTGCTGAGCCGGAACATTCGCACAGAGGCGCATGTTGGCGAGCAGGTTGATGCCCTCAAGGTAGTCCGCCGCGGCCTTCTTCGGCCCGGAGATGGCCATCCAGCCGGCCCGGAAGCCGCAGACCCGGTAGGCCTTGGAGAGCCCGCTGAACGTCAGGCACAGGACGTCGTCGCCCGTGAGCGAGGCGAGGTTTACGTGCACGGCGTCTTCGTAGAGGATCTTCTCGTAGATTTCGTCGGCAAAGAGAACCAGCCCGTGCTTCTCGGCGAGGGCGACGATCTTCTTCAGCGTCGCCTCCGGATACACCGCACCCGTGGGGTTGTTGGGGTTGATGACCACGATGCCCTTGGTGCGCGGCGTGATCTTCGCTTCCAGGTCCTCGAGGTCGGGCTGCCAGCCGGACTCCTCGTCGCAGAGGTAGTGCACGGGCTTGCCGCTGGCCAGGGCGACCGAGGCAGTCCACAGCGGGTAGTCCGGGGTAGGGATCAGGACTTCGTCGCCGTCGTCGAGCAGGGCCATGAGCGACATCGTGATGAGTTCGCTGACGCCGTTGCCCAAATAGATGTCATCAACGTGGATGTTCTGGATCCCGCGGGTCTGGTAGTACTGCGAGACCGCGGTGCGGGCGGAGAAAATGCCGCGGGAGTCGCTGTAGCCCTGGGCATGCGGCAGGTGGCGGATCATGTCCACCAGGATCGCGTCCGGCGCTTCAAACCCGAACGGGGCCGGGTTTCCGATATTCAGTTTGAGGATCCGGTGACCCTCTGCCTCCATCTGCTGGGCGGCCTGAAGAATCGGTCCACGGATGTCGTAAAGGACATTATGAAGCTTGGTGGACTGCTTGAATTCTGCCATCCATCAAATATGCCATATGGAGGATGTACTTCCGCTGAGACATGACTCACACCCGGCCCCGGCGGTAACAACGACGCCGGTGGCCGGGCTTCTGGCCCGTCCACCGGCGTCGCCGGTATGTCATCACGTCGGCATCAAGTCGCCGTCAGTTCGTCGACGGCCCGGCGGGGGTCGGGCGGGTCCGCTTCCGGCATGTTGCCGCCGCGCTCCCCTTGCCTCGATTCCCTGCCGTGCCGGCTACTGCTTGACGAAGCCCTTCTCCTTCAGCCACGCGTCCGCGGCGTCCTTCGGGTTCTGCTTCTGGCTGCCGCTGACGGCACGGTTGAGGTTGATGAGGTCATCCGTGGTGAGGACCTTGGACACAGCGTTCAGGGTTTCCTTGGCCTTGTCCGTCATCTTGGCCGAGTTGTACAGCGGCAGGACCTGCTGGGCGATGAAGTTGTTCTTCGGGTCCTCCAGCACCACGAGGTCGTTGTCCGGGATGGACGGGGTGGTGGTGTAGATATCCGCAACCTGGACCTGGTCCGAGAGCAGCGCCTTGAGCGTCACCGCGCCGCCGCCGTCGCTGAACGGCTCAAGGCTCTTGGGCACGCAGTTGTAGTTCTTCTTCAGGCCGGGCAGCCCGTACGCGCGCTCGGCGAAGGTTGCCGGGGCTCCGATGACAAGGTCTCCGCAGACCTTCGCCATGTCCTCGATCGACTTCAGCTGGTACTTCTCGGCCGTGGCCTTAGTGACCACCATGGCATCCTTGTCCTCGGCCTTGGAGGCGTCGAGCACCGCCAGGCCCTGCGGCAGCTTGGTCGGGAGTGCCTTCGCGATGTCCTCGGCGGAGACCTCGGTGGCGTCCTTGTTCACGTAGAGCAGCAGGTTGCCGCTGTAGTCGGGTACGACGTCCACGGATCCGTCCTGGACCGCTTTGATGTAGACCTCGCGCGAGCCGATGTTCGGCTTCGTGCTGGCCGTGACGCCGGCGGCATTCAGGGCGCCGGCGTAGACCTCGCCCAGGATCTGGCTCTCGGGGAAGTCAGCGGAGCCGATCACCAAGGCGCCGCTGCTGGCCGGGGCCGAGCTCAGCGGATTGGATGAGCCTCCGCAGGCGGACAGGGCCATGGCCAAGCCCACGCCTGCGGCCAGGCCGCCGAATGCGCGCCGGCCGAGGGCTCGTTGGCGGGATTCCTTCATGACATACCTCCTTGAACAACAGTCCCCGCGAATACGGGGTCTGTGAGATCAACCGCAGCCTGCTGGCTGCGGTCTGGCTGGGAAAAGGCGCCCCGTGACAGGAAGAGCCTCTGAATCAGGGCAAGGACAAGGTCGACGGCGATGGCGAGGGCCGCGATCAGCAGGGACCCGCCCAGCATCTGCGGGAAGTCGGAGAGCACCAGCCCGTCGAACAGGTAGCGGCCCAGGCCGCCCAGATTGATGTAGGCCACCACCGAGACGGTCGCGATCACCTGGAGCACGCCGGTCCGGAAGCCGCCGTACATCACGGGGAGCGCGTTGGGGAATTCCGCACGGAACAGCACTTGCATCTCGGTCATGCCCATGGCACGGGCGGCATCAACGACGTTGGCGTCGACGCTGGAGATCCCGGCGTACGTGCCGGCCAGCAGGGGCGGGACCGTCAGGATCACCAGTGCCCAGATCGGCGGCATCAGCCCGATCCCGGCGACCAGGACGAACAAGGTCAACAGGCCGAGGGTGGGCAGGGCACGCAGCGCACCGGCGAGGGCAACGATGGCCACCCGCCCGCGGCCGGTATGGCCCACGAACAGGCCCACCGGCACAGCGATCGCGATGGCGATCACCATGACGAGCCCGGTGTACGCCAGGTGCTCGGCAAGCCGCACCGGAATCCCGTTGCTGCCGCTCCAGTTTGCGGGATCGGTGAGCCAGTTGAAGGTGTCCGTGACGACGTTGCTCATGCGGTGCCCCCGGCCTTGGACTCAGAGAAGCGCCGCGCGACGCCCCGCCGCCCCGGCGCTTCATCGCCGGCTCCGGGTTTGGCGGCTCCTGCCGGGCCGGCCGCCCGCGTCCACGGCGTCAGCACCCGTTCCAGCAGCACCAGGACCGAGTCCATGAGGAGCGCGAGGACCAGGATGGCGATGATGCCCACCACGACTTCGGTGACGAAGTCCCGCTGCAGGCCCGAGGTGAACAGCATCCCCAGGTTCCCGATGCCGAGGAGGGCGGCGACGCTGACCAGCGAGATGTTGCTGACCGAGACCACGCGCAATCCGGCGAACATGACCGGCAAGGACAGCGGCAGGTCGATCTGGAAGAACCGTGCAACCGGCGTGAAGCCCATAGCGACGGCGGCCTGGCGGAGGTCCTCGTCCACCGAATCAAAGGCGTCCAGGGCGGCGCGGACCAGCAGCGCCACCGCGTAGATGGTCAGGGCGACCACCACGTTGACCGGATCCAGGATCCGGGTTCCCAGGATGGTGGGCAGGATGATGAAGAGCGCCAGCGAGGGGATCGTGTACAGCAGCGAGGACCCGGTGAGCACCACGGACCGGAGTCCCCGGTTCTGCCGGGCAAATTGGGCCAGAGGGATGGAAATCACCAGGCCAAATATCATCGGCAGGACCGCGAGGACAAGGTGCTGGCCTGCGAGCGTGAAGACCTCCGCGCTGTTGGCCAGGAACCACTCCATCAGAGCCCTCCGTGCCGGACATTGCGGTCGGACTCGATCACGGCGAGGACTTCGGCTGCGGCGATGACCCCGGCTACCCGGCCGTCGGTGTCGACCGCGACGCCAAGGCCCGACGGGGAGGACAGGGCCGCGTCCAGGGCCCGGCGGAGGGTCTCGCCCTTGCGGAAGAGCGAGCCGCCGGGCACCATCGCCGGGGCGGCACCGGCACCGGTGCGGGGGCCGGCCCAGCCAAGGGGACGGAGCTCGCCGTCGACCACCAACTGCCAGTCGTCGGAGCTGCCCTCCTGCCGGAGCTGGTCCGGCGTGACTGTGCGGATGGGGTGGATGGTGACGCCGTCGGACGGGCTGAATCCCAAGTGCCGGAATCCCCGGTCCCGGCCCACGAAGGACGCCACGAAGTCGCTGGCGGGGGCGCGCAGGATTTCTTCCGCGGCGGCGTACTGTGCCAGCTTGCCGCCGATGCCGAACACGGCCACCTTGTCGCCCAGGACGGTGGCCTCGTCGATGTCGTGGGTGACAAAGACGATGGTCTTGGCGAGGTCGCGCTGGAGCCGGAGGAGCTCCTGCTGCAACTCGTCGCGGACCACGGGGTCCACGGCACTGAAAGGCTCGTCCATGAGCAGCACGGGCGGATCGGCTGCCAGCGCCCGCGCGACGCCGACGCGCTGCTGCTGGCCGCCGGACAGCTGGGAGGGGTAGCGCTTGCCGAGTGAGGAGGCCAGCCCGACGACGTCGAGCAGTTCCTGCGCGCGCCTGCGGGCCTCCGTTTTGGATACCCCGTTGAGCCGGGGCACGGTGGCGATGTTGTCCAGCACTGAGCGGTGCGGCATCAGGCCGGAGGACTGCATGACGTAGCCCATGGACCGGCGCAGCTGAGCGGCCGGCACGGAGGTGACGTCGGCGCCGTCGACCGTGATGGTGCCGGATGTGGGCTCGACCATGCGGTTGATCATCCGCAGGGAGGTGGTTTTCCCGCAGCCGGAGGGTCCGACGAAGACCGTGATGGCGCCCTTGTCGATGGACATGGTCAGCCCGTCAACGGCGGCCTGGCCGCCCTGGTACTGCTTCGTGACGTTTTGGAACTCGATCATGGCTTCGGCCATTTCCGGGCTTACCTAACTGTTGGCGCAACATCGAACGGACCAGCCTACTGTTCGTCAGTGTGCCGGCCATAAAGCAGTTAGCACTTAGACTAACCAGCACTCATGACAAAGTCATGGAAATGTGGCCAGCGGCGCAGCGGCTCCTGTAAGGCTTCGGAACCACAGCGGCGCCGGATGGGTGGCGGGCCGCACAAGCTTCCGGCCCGCCACCCGGTCCGCGGCGGCAAGCCGCGGTGCACGTCAGCGGGGGCGCCGGCCAGCTTTGCCGCCCTTACTGCTGACAGTGCCGTCCTTGCCGCGGGCGCTCTTGCCGCTGCGGTCCCGCGCTTGCTCGTGGCTGTCCCGTTCGGCCGACCGCTGGCTCTTGCCCGCCGTCGCGATCTTCTGGTGCCATTCACGCTGGTAGGCCCGCCGCGCGGCCGCGTCGTGGCGCCGGGCGAGGGCGGCGAGTTCGCGCTGCAGCTTGAGGTAGCTGGACCAGCGGCGGTCATCGAGGACGCCGTCGACGAGCGCGGCCTGGACGGCGCAGCCGGGCTCCCGGCCGTGGGCGCAGTCTGAGAAGCGGCATTGCCCGAAGAGCTCCTCGAGGTCGCCGAACATCTCCTCCATTCCATCCCCGGCGTCGAAGATCCCGAAGCCGCGCACTCCCGGCGTGTCCATCAGAACCGCGCCGCCGGGCAGGGGAACGAGCTCGCGGGACGTGGTGGTGTGCCTGCCCTTGCCGTCGCCCGCCCGGACTTCCCCGGTCTCCTGGGCCGCAACGCCGGCGAGGGCGTTGATGAGCGTGGATTTTCCGGCCCCCGAGGGCCCCAGCAGCACCAGGGTGCCGCCGGGCGGCACATGGCCGAGCAGTTCGTCGAGGCCGTCGCCGTGCTCGGCCGAGGTGGTGACGACGTCGACGCCGGCCGCCTGGCGCACCACCGTCCCCACGACGTCGTCCGCCACGTCCGCGAGGTCCGCCTTCGTGACGATTACCAGAGGTGTGGCCCCCGAGTCCCAGGCCGCGACGAGAGTGCGTTCCAGCCGGTTGTGCGTTAATGGCCGATCCAGCGGGACGACGATGCCCACCACGTCGATGTTGGCGCCCAGCACCTGCGCGTCGGAGGATGACTCGAAGGCACGCTTGCGGCTCAGCTCCGAATGACGCGGCAGGATGCCCACGATGGCGGGCTCCCCCGCCGTGTTCGGACCGATCCAGACCCAGTCCCCCGTGGCGGGAGGCTCCCCGCCGCGGGGGTAGGCCAGATGGGCGGTGCCGCCAGCCTCGGCCACCAGGACGAGGTTGCGGTCCACCCGGATGACGCGGCCCGGGCGGCGGCCTCCCGGCACGGGATGGGCCGCGTACCGCTCCGCGACGCCGGCCGTGTAGCCGTAGCGGACAGGACCCGTGTCCAGTGACGTGGTGTCCGGTGACGTGGTGTCCAGTGAAGTGGTGTCAAGCGACGTGGTGCCGAATGAGTTGGTGTCAAGGGCGCCACGGGCGCCCGGGAATGCAGCAGGATTGGTCAACGAAAAACCCTTGATGGGGCCCCGTGGTACGGCACATGGGCGCTCGCTGCGGCGTGCGGAGCCGAGCATGCGTGGGAGACTAGCGGGAACGGCTAGGCTGCGCCGTGGGACGGGGCAGGAATAATGACATGGCTTGTATCGGCGCGCTGTGCGCTCAGAAATATCGCGTTCATTGCTTCCACCTCCCCGTCCTTTGCCGGCTGTCTGCGGCTGTTTATTCCGGCCAGTCAATCGGGCCAACCATTCTGGCTAGTTCCCGGACCAAGGGCCGCCCGGCGATTTCTACACAATAGCCAAGGGGCCCGCGCCTGGCTAGGGAGTCAGCCGGAAAGTTTGCCGTTCAAGGGCCGCTCGCGGTAAAGGCGCAGTCCGGCATCCACCAGCGAGACCCTGTTCAGCTCTGCCACCTCATCCAGCGGAATCCATGCCGCGTGGGTGGTGCTCCCGTTCACCTCGTGGCGGAGTTCTCCGCCGGTGATCGTCGCGTCGTAAACGAGCCGCAGCGACTGGAAGTCCCGCTCGCCGCCGTCGAGCCGGACCTCGGAAGGCCAGTGCCCGACGTCGATCCCCAGCATGGCGCCGATCTCGGCGTCGTAGCCGGTTTCCTCCTGGATCTCCCGGCGGCACCCGTCGACCGGATGTTCGGCCAGGTCCAGGCCCCCGCCGGGCAGTGTCCAGCCCTCTCGTCCGTCCTGTTTCCAGTACGCCAGCAGGATCTCGGCGTCGCGGATGATGACGGCGTAGGCGGCGGGCCGGGTATCGAATTGCATGCTCATCCCTCCAGCGTAGTAGCCGCCGGTTTTCCGCCGGCCGACCGCTGCTCTGCCTAGTCCTGCTCTGCCACCAGCTGCAGCACCCCGAACACGGGTTCCTGTTGCAGGACCCGCACATCGGTGATTCCGGCGGCGGCCAGTGCCGTGCGGAACGACTCCTGCAGCCGTGGCACGTTCATGCCGAGTCCGCTCCCCAGGATGACGGGTCCGTCGATGCCGAGCTGCCTGACGGTCTGCTCCGCCAGGTCGGCGAGGTCGCGCCCGGCCTGGTCCATCAATGCCTGGCTCGGCAGATGGCCGGCGTCCGCGGCCTCCACCACCAGCCGGGCCTGCTGGGCCCAGAAACGGCGTCCGGTCTCCGGTGAATGGAACAACGCGATCAGTTTGTTCGGGTGGTCCACCCCGCAGGATGCCAGGAGGGCCTTGGTGAGTTCGTCCGGTTCCAGCCCCTGGTTCATCCGGCGCAGGCTGTGCCGGACGGCCTCCCGGCCCAGCCAGTAGCCGCTGCCTTCGTCGCCGAGCAGGTAGCCCCAGCCACCGGCCCGGGCTTCCTCGCCGCGGCTGTTCCTGCCCCACGCCGCCGAGCCGGTGCCGGCGATCACAGCGACACCGGTGCTGGCCCCGCCTGCGGCGAGCAGCAGCCGGGAGTCATGGACCACCGTGACCCGGGCCCCGGGCACGTGCGGGGCAATCAGCGCGGCGAGCGCCGCCGCGTCGTCGTCGGTGTCGATGCCGCCGGCGCCGGCGTAGACCTGGGCGACTTCTCCCCCGCCGATCCTGGCGAAGAGTTCGGCCAGGTTGCGGGCGGCTTCCTCGGGGGTGACGTTCTGGACGTTAGAGCTGCCCACGGATTCGTCGGCGACGGGGATGCCGTCCTCGAACCGGACGCCCCGGGTCTTGGTCCCGCCGATATCCAGCCCGATCACGGCACCCTTCGCCGCCGGGGCGGCGTCCGTTGCCGGAACGGTCGCACCGGCCGCAGTGCCGGTCGACGTGGTGGAAGATGGAACGGAGTCCGCCGCCGGCGGGTTGTCAGTGTTAGTCACTGGAACAGAGTACTGAATCGCTGCAAGGAGCCCGCAATGCCCCACGACCTTTTCGGCACCCCCGTCATTGCGGCGCCCATGGCCGGGGGTACGTCCACGCCCGCATTCGTTGGGGCCGTGCACCGGGCCGGCGGCCTCGGCTTCCTGGCGGCAGGCTACAAGAGCGTAGCGGCCATGCAGGTGGACGTCCGCACCACCCGGGAATCCGGCGCCCGGTTCGGCATGAATGTGTTTGTCCCGGATCCGGCCCAGCTGACGCCGTCCGCGGCGGTGGTGGCGGAGCTTGAGGAGTACCGCCGGGAGTTGCGTACCGATGCTCTGCGGTACGGTGTGGAACTCCCTCCGTTGCGGCTGGATGATGACGACGAGTGGCAGGCAAAGATTGATGCCCTGCTGGCAGATCCCGTGGAGCTGGTCAGTTTCGCCTTCGGGCTCCCGGGCCCGGACGTGGTCCGGGCCCTGCAGCGGGCGGGGTCGGCAGTACTGGCTACTGTCACCACCGCGGCCGAGGCACGGCAGGCGGCCGGACAGGGTGTGGACGCCCTGGTGGTGCAGCACGCGAGCGCCGGCGGACATAGCTCGGCGTTCCTTCCGGCGCCGGCGCCGCCAGCGCGGCCGGCCGGTTCCCCGCTTCTCGGCTCATCTCAGGGCGGGTCATTGCATGACTTCTCCCGGCAGGGCGGCACGACGGCGGAGCTGCTCGCGGAGGTCCGGTCCGCCGTCGACCTACCGCTCGTGGCGGCCGGCGGCGTGATGGACGCGGCCGGGCTCGACGCCGTGCTGCGCGCCGGGGCCGTCGCGGCCCAGCTGGGCACGGCCTTTCTTCGCACGGACGAAAGCGGGGCCCGGCAGCTGCACAAGGATGCCCTGGCGGATCCGCACTTCACCCGGACCCGCCTGACGCGTGCCTTCACCGGCCGGGCGGCGCGGGCCTTGGAGAACGAATTTATCCGCGACCATCCCGGGGCGCCGGAGGCCTATCCGGCTGTCCACCACCTCACGGCGCCCCTCCGGGCTGCGGCGGCCGCCGCTGGGGATGCGGAACGAGTGAACCTGTGGGCGGGCACGGGCTGGCAGCAGGCACAGGCCGGACCAGTGGCCGGGGTCCTGGCGCGTGTTCTGGGCTGAGCGGGCCGCCGCAGCGCCGAGGTCGCCCCAGTTCGCACCGAGTTCGCCGGAAGCGCCCCATTTCGCCGTAACCTTTCGGCGACTTCGCAGCCTTCCGGCGAACTCGCGCCCGCAGGACCGGCACCCGGGGGCCGGGCACCCCTCGGCCAGGCTCAGCCTTCCGAGCGTTCCCGCACGAAACCGGCCAGGAGGGCGGGCCCGTCGCGCAGCACGAGTTCGCGGAACAATCGCACGGGGTCGGGCTCGGCGTCGGCCCCGCCACGGCGTTCCCGCCAGGCAAGGCCGATCTCGCGGAACGCCAGCGCCGAATCCAGGGGAATTTCCACCCACCCGGGGCCGCCGTCGTCGACGCCGTTGCCCGCGGAGGGGACGTGCGGCGCGGGTCCCCGACCGCCGTCGTCGACGCCGTTGCCTTGGCCGTTGCCGTCTGACGGGTAGCGCCGCCCGGGTGCGGAGCCGCCAGGGGGCAGGATGCTCACGCCGAGCCCGGCCGAGACCAGCCCGCGGACGGTGTGCGAGTCCTGGCTCTCGAAGGCGATACGGGGACGGAATCCTGCCTCCCGGAACAGCGCGTCGGTTAGCGAGCGCATGCCGTAGCCGGTTCCCATCGCCACGAACGGCTCGTGCCGGATGTCGGCAACCCGTGCCCGAAGGCGGCGGGCCAGCGGATGCCGGTGGTTCACCACCAGGCGCAGCGGTTCCCGGTACAGGGCAGCCGAGCCGATGCTCCTGCCCGGTGCGGCAACCGGGGCCGTGAGCGCCAGGTCGGCGGAGCCTGCGGCCAGTTCCGCGAGGCAGCCGTCCCGGGCCCCCTGGCTGAGGTCAAAGGCAGTCTGCGGATGCCGGCTCCGGAACGCACTGATGAGCAGCGGCAGCATCGCCTCGCCGAAGGTGTGCTGGAAGGACACGGCAATCCTGCCACGGACCACTTCCGATTCGTGTCGGACAACATCCAGCCCGGTCTGGAATTCTGCCAGGGCGGCATCGATGTGGGGCAGGAGGGCCTTCGCGGCGGGAGTCAGCCGCACCCCGCGGCCGTCCCGGATCACCAGGTCCGTACCCACGATGGCACTGGCGCGGGCAATCGCCCGGCTCACGGTCGACTGCGGCAGCCCCAGGATCTCGGCGGTCTCGGTGATGTGCTCGGTCCGGCCGAGTTCTGCCAGCAACGGCAGGAGGGGCAGCAGCTGCACCAGCTGCCTGTGTTCTACATCCACGCCCTGCCCGCCTTCTTCCGCTCTCCTCGGGATTTCTGCCATAAATGTTCCATATTTGCTATCTATCCTATGGAAATCATGCATTGGAAGCATCCCTCAGGCACGTTCTACCCTGAAGGCATGCCTCGCGTTTCCGCGGCTTCCGTAGCCGGTCCCACTCCCGCGGCCATCTCTGCTGCCAAGGCTGCCCCGTGGGCGGGTCATCCGAAAGGCTCCGAGGCCTACCGCCGGATCCTCGCCGGACTTGCCTTCGCCGGCGTCGCAACGTTCGCCCAGCTCTACTCCACCCAGGCGGTCCTCCCCATCCTGGCGGCGGATCTGAAGGTCTCGGCCGCCGAAACCGCACTGACGATCTCCCTGGCCACCGTGGGGCTGGCCGTAACGGTGCTCCCGTGGTCCTTCCTGGCCGACCGGATCGGCCGCGTCCGGGCCATGATGTGGGGCATTTCCGCGGCCACGGTCCTGGGCCTGCTGGTCCCGCTGGCCTCCAGCTTCCCCATGCTGCTGTGCCTGCGGATGCTTGAGGGTATGGCTTTGGGCGGCATCCCGGCCATCGCCATCGCGTACCTCAACGAGGAGGTCAACAAGGCCCATGCCGCGCTCGCCGCCGGAAGCTATGTCGCCGGGACCACCCTGGGCGGCCTCGCCGGCCGGCTGGTCGCGGGCCCGGTCGGCGAACTGTGGGGGTGGCGGGCCGCGGCCCTGGCCGTCTCCGTACTGGCCACCGCTGCCGCCGTCCTGTTCCTCGTGCTTGTGCCGCGGGCGCAGGGGTTCACGGCCGCGGCTGCGGGCGGCTTCCGCGGGGCCGTCCGGACCCTGGCCGGCCATGCCCGCAATCCCCGGCTGCTGGCCCTGTACACCCAGGCATTCCTGCTGATGGGTGGCTTTGTGGCCGTGTACAACTACCTCGGGTTCCGGCTTTCGGGGGAACCATTCAGCCTGCCGGCCACGGCGATCAGCCTGATCTTCCTGGCCTACCTCTCCGGAACTGTTTCGGCGAGGTGGGCGGCAGGGCTGACCCTGCGGTTCGGCCGGCGCACCGTCCTGATCACCGGGACGGCGCTAATGGCCGGCGGCCTGGCCCTGACGCTCACGCAACTGCTGGTCCCGATCCTGATCGGGCTGCTGCTGTTCACCGGCGGCTTCTTTGCGGCGCACAGCATCGGTTCAGGCTGGACCGGACTCATCGCCACGACAGGCCGGGCGCAGGCGGCCTCGCTGTACAACCTCGCGTACTACCTCGGCTCCAGCGTGCTCGGCTGGGCCGGCGGCCTGCTCTTCCAGGGACTCGGCTGGACGGCCCTCGCACTGGCCGTCATCGGACTGGCCGGCGCGACGGCGGTGATCACCGCCGTCGCGCATCCTGCGTAGGCCCCGGCACCCGGAGGCACGGCAACCCTGCACGCCGCAGCCGGAGCCGCCCCAGCCGGGAGCACGGAGGCACCCGGCGGGACGGCCGCGGTCTGCGGCCAGGCGGCCGTACCCCGGTAGGCACCAGAAGGACGCACCCTACCGGGTTGCCTCGATCGCCTGCACGAGGTCGGCTATGATATCCGCCGGGTCTTCCAGCCCCACGGAGATCCGCAGCAGGCTCGCGTGGGGCTTGGCCGAGGCTTCGACCGGACGGTGGGTGAGTCCGGCCGGGTGCTGGATGAGGGTATCGATGCCGCCGAGGGAGACGGCGTGCGTGATCATGGCGACGGCGGCCGGGATCCGCTCGGCGTGCTCGGCGGTGGCGAGCTCGAAGGCCATGAGCGATCCCGGGCCGGACATCTGGGTGCCGATGAGGCCCCGCGGGTCGCATTCGGCCAGGCCCGGGTAGTAGACCCGATTGACGAGCCCGTGCCCTGCCAGGGCAACCGCGACCTTTCCGGCGCTGGCCTGCTGGGCGCGGACCCGGACGGGAAGCGTCGCCAGTCCGCGGTGCAGCAGATAGGCCGGCCACGGGGTCAGGATTCCGCCGGTCACGGCCCTGATCTGGCGCAGACGCACCGCCCAATCGGAGGCCGTGGCCACCACGCCGCCCATGGCGTCGCCGTGGCCGCCCAGGAACTTCGTCGCACTGTGCAGCACCATGGCGGCACCGTGCCTGAAGGGCTGCTGCAGCACCGGGCTGGCGAACGTGTTGTCCACCAGGAGCGGCACGCCGTCGGCAGCGGCAACCACCCGGGCAATATCGACGAGCTCCAGGGTCGGGTTGGCCGGCGTCTCCAGGATCACCAGGCCCGTGTCCGGACGGAGGGCCGCACGAACGCCATCGGGCGTCGTGAAAGTGACCTCGTTGCCGAGGACCCCGGAGGCGAGCAAATAGTCGCTGCCGCCATATAGGGGCCGCACGGCCACGACGTGCTTCTTGCCGGCCGCGACCACGGCGAGGAGCACCGCGCTCAGCGCCGCCATGCCGGTGGCAAAGGCGACGGACTCGGGGGTGCCTTCCAGGACGGCGACGCCCTCTTCGAACCTTGCCACCGTGGGATTCCACAGCCGCTGGTAAACGGTACTTTGACCCTCCACGTGCGAGCCGCCCGTGGCCATGTGCTCGTAAGCCAGGCCGCCGTCGTGCACGGAGGGAAGGGGCGCGGTCGTGGACAAATCGATCGGCACCGCATGCACGCCCAGTTCGGTGAGCCCGTCCCGGCCTGCATGTACCGCCATTGAATCTTGAGAGAGCACCTTACTCCTTACGAATATTCACCATTGAATGCCGCAAGTATCTGGCAATAATTCGAGGTTTAGTAGGGGTTCTGAATGGAACTGTTGGATTGTGCCGCTTATGATGAACTGACAACACTTCAAGGAGGATCCGTGAGCAGCAGTGCGAAGAATGTTCGGCCGGGAGCGGGTGCCAGCGAGCCGCTGGACGCGATCGACGAGCGCCTGCTAGCTGCCCTCGTCGCGGATGCGCGCATCTCGAACAAGCAACTGGCAGAGCTCGTGGGGATCGCGCCGTCGACGGCCCTGATGCGCACCCGCGCCCTGTCGGAGCGCGGCATCATCGAGGGCTTTGAGGCCAAGCTGAGCCTGTCCGCGATCGGGCGCTCGGTCCAGGCCCTCATCGCCGTCCGGCTCCGCGCCCACGACCGCGAACAGATCGACCGCTTCACGGCCCGGGTCCCCAAGCTCCCGGCAGTGCTCTCGACCTTCCACACCTCCGGATCAGTGGACTACCTGCTGCACATCGCCGTGGCCACCACCGAGGACCTCCGGGACTGGGTGCTGGATAACCTTGCCACCGATCCCGTCGTGGGGCACACCGAGACCACCCTGGTGTTCGACCACATCCAGGGCAACCACGGCCCGCTGCCGTAAGCTGGCTGCCTCCCGGGTTGCCGGGGCCTTCTCCGGGGCCTTCTCCGGGCCCGTTTCCGGGCCCGTTTCCGGGCCGACCCCTGGCCGCTAGGCCCGCCGGCGCAGTGCGCTCCGCAGGGTAACCGCCGCCAGGGTCAGCGCAGCGGCAGCGCACACCACGACAAAGCCGGCGACGGCACTCTGCAGCCCCACCATCCCGGTCGCGAGTCCCAAACCGATCACCGGGATGGCGCTCCCGAGGTACGTGATGACGTAGACAGTGCTGATGATCTGGGCATGCCGGGCGGCCTCCACCTTGCCGGCAACATCGTTGAAGACGGTCCGGAATGCCACGCCCTGCCCCACGCCGGCAGTGATGCTGGCCAGAATGAGCAGCCACGGGCTGCTCCATGCGGCGGCTGCGGCGATCATCAGGACTGAAATGCCCAGGACGGCCAGGCCCGCGGGCACGGCGAACCTGCCCCGGACCGCCAGCAGCTGGCTCAGGGCTGAGGAACCCAGCGTCAGTCCGGCCAGCAGCCCGATCAGCGGCCGTGAATCCGCGTGGACAATCTGGGCAAAATAACCGGGCGCGAGCGAGAGGCAAAAGCCGAAGACGGTGAAGCTCAGGAAGCCCACGGACGAGGCCAGCCAGAAAGCGCCCCGCGCCTCGCTGGAGACGGACGGACGCCGTGGCGCCAGGACCCGCAGCGGCTGAGGACCCGCATGCAGGCTGATGGCGGGCCGCGCTTTGAGCAGGTAGAGCGGCACTAGGACGGCGGCGAGGACCACGGAGTGCACGTAGTACGGCGTCGAGGTCGGCCCGGGCAGCAGCGACAGCACTCCACCGATCGCAGGGCCGGCGGCAACGCCACCCGCCGAGGCCAGGAGCGTGAACCGGGAGGCCCACTCGGGCCTGCTGGGCAGGAGTTCGCGGAGCGCGGCAGAACTCGCGCCGGTGGCAAGCGCTACGGCGATGCCCTGCAGCGCGCGCCCGACGGAGAGCGCCACCAGGCTGCCCGCGGTGGCGAAGACAAAGCCGCCGGCCAGGCCCACCAGGACCGCCAGCATCAGTGCGGCGCGTCGTCCGATGTGGTCGGACCAGTGGCCGGCCAGGACGAGCGTGGCCACGAGCGCCAGGACATAGGCCGAGAACGCCACCGTGACATCGAGTGACGTAATTCCGAGCTTTGCCTGCAGCAGGGGGTACAACGGCGTGGCAAGATTCGCGCCGACGAGCAGCGTGAAAATCACGACTCCGGCCATCACGAGCCGTGCGGTGGTGGACGCGTCCCAGCCCCAGCGGTCAGCTGTGGCCGGGCGCATGCGGAGTTCACTGAAGACTGTCATGTCCGTGCCCTTGCAAAATATCGGGCCAGGCTTTCCCTTTGTGGGGGAACAGCCCGGCCCGGTCGAAGATTGGTATCTATAGGATGCGACACCAGTGAGCTGCATGGCCAAGTTTTGTGCCAGAATTGAGCAAAACAGTCATTCTCAGGCTGTCGAAGTGAACCGGAGTGATGATTTGAACAGTCTGGACCCCACCGACCTGAAAATCCTGCTGGAACTGATCCGGGATCCGCGGATCCAGATCGGTGACCTCAGTGACGCCCTGGGCATCGCGCGGAACACCGCCCAGTCGCGGGTGCGGCGCATGCTGCGCTCGGGCATACTCCACGACGGCGGCCGCGAGATCGACCTCGAAGCGGTGGGCTACGACGTCGTCGCCTTCGTGACGATCGAAGTCAACCACCGGGAACTCGACGGCGTCGTAGGCGCGTTGCGGCTGATTCCACAGGTGCTGGAAGTCCATGAGATCTCCGGGCGGGGCGATGTCTGGTGCCGCGTGGTGGCGACCGATACGCATAACCTTCAGGCAGCCCTGCGGTCGATCCTGCGGATCCGGGGGGTCATCCGCACCGAAACCGTGCTGGCGCTGCACACCCATATCCCCTACCGGACCGAGCCGCTGATCAGCCGGCTTGTCCAAAGCAGCGCCCTGGCTCCCGGCCGATCCGCGTCGCGCCGGGGCGGTGCCGACGAACTCCAGGTGAACACTGGATAATGTCCCGGTGACTATCATCGACAACGCCGTCTACGTTGACGGTATCCGTGCCGTCGAGCCGCGGAACCTCGAGCAGACCTTCGAGACCCTGACCGAGCACGGCGGCATGGCCTGGATTGGTCTCTACCGGCCCACGCCGGAGGAGATGGCCGCCGTCGCGGCGGAGTTCGACCTGCACGGCCTGGCGGTGGAGGACGCGATTTCGGCGCACCAGCGGCCCAAACTGGAGCGCTATGACGACAACCTGTTCACGGTGCTCCGGCCCGCCCGGTACCTGGATGAGACCGAAACCGTGGAGTTCGGCGAATTGCACGTCTTTACGGGCCGTAACTTCGTGGTCACCGTCCGGCACGCCGAGACGGGGGTGGTGGGTCAGGTCCGGCGCCGGATGGAACGCCGCCCGGACCTGCTGTGCCACGGCCCGGAGGCGGTCCTGTACGCGCTCATGGACCAGGTGGTGGATGACTACGGCCCCGTGGTCGCCGGACTGGAAAACGACATCGACGAGATCGAGGACCAGCTCTTCAGCGGCGACCCTCTGGTCTCACGGCGCATCTACGAACTTGCCCGGGAGGTTATCCATTTCCAGCGCGCCATCCATCCGCTGCCGGCAATGATGCAGCAACTCCGGCGGGGCTTCGAAAAGTACCGGGTGGACACGGAACTGCAGCACAGCCTCCGCGACGTCGAGGACCATGTGGAGCGGCTGATTTCCCGCGCCGATTCCTTCCGGGACCTGCTGCAGAACGCGCTCACCCTGGACGGGACCCTGACTGCCAACCGGCAGAATGAAGCCAGCGCGGAGCAAAACGAGCAGGTCAAGAAGATCTCGTCCTGGGCCGCGATCTTTTTCGCCCCGACCTTCGTGGCCGGACTGTACGGCATGAACTTCGACCACATGCCGGAGCTGCACTGGGCGCTGGGCTACCCGATGGCAGTCGCTCTCATGGCAGGCACGGCGGCGCTCATGTACGCCATCTTCAAGAAGAAGGGCTGGCTCTAGGACGATCCGGTTCCGCGAACGACCGGAGCTAACCCGAAGTCCGCCGGTTCCGAGCCTGGGCCACGAGCCGGCGGAACGCCAGGACGAAGATGACCTCTATCACCGCCATGAGCCCGAGCAACAGCCACTTCCCGCTGCCGATGAAGACGATGGCTCCGGTGAGGACCAGAATGCTGCCGAGCGCCAGGGAGTAGACGGCAAATCCGAAGGCCACCCGGGCGCTGCGGACGCCCGTCCGAAAGCCGAAGCCTTGGGGTTCCCCGCCGGGGTAGCCGGCAACGCGGTCCGGGCCAGCCGGCTTGAGGCTGTCGAACTCCTCCCACGGATCGCGGTCCTGCTGCTGGTCGGTCATGCTTCCATTATCCCGCGGACCCGGCACCGCGCGCCCGGCGGCGGGCCTGCGGTGTCATTTTTCCGCGGTGTCGTTTTCGGGCCGTGGCGTTTTCGGGCCGTCACGACGGCGGGGGCCCGGACCACTGGTCCGGGCCCCCGCTTTGCAGGGCTTTCTAATTAGTCGTCGTGGCCGTGACTACCGGAGCCGCCGTGTTCGTTGGACGTGCCGGCGTGGTCGCCGCCACCGTCGCCGCGGTGTCCGTCAGCGTTGGCCTGGCCAGCAGCGCGGTGTGCGTCAGCGTTCTGGTGTGCCCATCCGCTGTTGCCGTTCCCTTCGTGGGAACCGTCAGATTCCGGAGCGTCGGCGGAACCCTGTCCGTCATCTTCGGCCGGTGCCGAGGGAGCAGCAGGTGCCGGGGCAGCCGGCGACTCGGGAGTGGCGGGGGCCGCCGGAGCAGAGGCGGGTGCACTCGGCGCAGCGGAATTCTGCTGGTCTTCGCCCTGGTCGTCGCTGCCCTCGTTCCCGCTCTGGTCCGTACCCTGGTCATCCGCTGCCGGGGTTTCCGAGTCAGTGGGATCGCTCGGCGCGGCGGACTCCTGGCCGTCGGCCCCAGGCGTCTGCGACCCGGCCGGATCGCTCGGCTCGGAGGTCGCGGTGTCGCTGGGCTCGGACGTCGGGGTGTCGCTCGGCTCAGATGAGGGGCCGTCGCTGGGCTCCGCAGTCGGGCTGTCGCTCGGCTCGGACGTCGGGGTGTCGGTCGGGCTGTCGCTCGGCTCCGCCGTCGGGGAGTCGGTCGACGTCGTCGACGTGGGGTCAGCCGGGAAATCGGCGGTCGCGGCAGCAGCCGCCGCGCCTGCCCCGCCGGTGACGACGACGGATGCAACTACTACTGCCTTGCCGGTGGTGCCCAGTGCGCTGAGCCAGCCGAAAATTCCTGCCATGGGAGATTCCTTTCACAACGGATAGTGAGACCGCTGCCGGTCCCCCACCGGCAGCCAGCGCCACATTACCCTTCAGAATCAGCCGTTTTGCGGCTCATCAGCCACTTCTGCCCCATCCTGAGCCAATGCTGGGCAAACGCTGAGCTTCCGTTCATCTCCGCGTTCTTTAAGTCGCGTTCTTTAGCCGGCGTCCACTCAGGCGGCGCGGACGTCAACCTCGCCGGGCTGCGAGCCGTCACTGCCGAAGACCAGGTGACGGTTGGCGATTTTCTCACTAAAGAAGCGGTCGTGACTGACCACCACCACCGCCCCGGGGAAGTGGAGCAGTGCCCGCTCCATCACTTGGGTGCTGGTCATGTCGAGGTGGTTGGTGGGCTCATCCAGGAGCAGCACCGAGGCCCCGGACAGAAGGCACTGAGCCATGGCGACGCGTGCTTTCTGTCCACCGGAGAGATTCCCGATCTTCTGGTTGAGGTCGGCCTCGGAGAACTGGAACATCGCGAGGAACCTGTTGACGGACTTCTTCGTGGCGCTGAAGGCGAGGCTGTCCGGCAGCGCGTTGACCGCGTGGGACACGGTGTCGGCGTCGTCGAGCTCATCCAGCATTTGGTTGTATGACACAAAACCCGGCCCCTTGGCCCAGGCCACGTCGCCGGAATCCGCCTGTTCCTCGCCGGCCAGGACTTTGAGCAGCGTTGACTTGCCGCTGCCATTGGAGCCCAGGACCACAATCCTGTTGCCGCGGCGGATCTCAAAGCTCAGGTCTTCGAACAACACTTTGTCGCCGTAGGACTTGCCCAGCGCTTCGACACGGCAAAGGACATCCTTCACGTGCAGGCCGCCGTAGATCTCCGTGACGATCTGGTCAACCGGCCGGGGCGTGCGCGATTTCTTGATCTTGGCCAACTGGTTCCCAAGCCCGCGGCTGGCGGCCTTGGTGGCCTCGCGGCGGTCGGCGATGCCCTCTGCTTCGAAGGCCAGAAGCTCGGATTCATGGACGAACTGCGCCTCAAGCGTCTTGAGCCGGAACTGCTTCTGGACAACGTACTCGGCGAAATTTCCCGGGTACTCGTGCAGGTGGAAGTTCTCCACCTCGATGATCCGGGTGACGACGGCGTCAAGGAATTTCCGGTCGTGGGAGACGATGATCGCGGCGCCCTTGAAGTCGCGGAACCAGCTTTCCAGCCATTCGACGCCGGCCACATCCAGGAAGTTGGTGGGCTCGTCGAGGAGCAGGACATCCGGGCCCTCCAACAGGATCTTGGCCAGGGCGGCGCGGTTTCGCCAGCCGCCGGACAATTCGTCAATCGAGCAGGTGCGGTGGGCCTCGCTGAACCCCAGCGTGGTCAGGACGGTGTCGATGCGCCGCGTGTAGTCCCATCCGTCGAGGCGGTCCATGTCCTCGAACAGCTCGGCCTGACGCCGGATCAGCCGGTCGAGTTCGGCGCCGTCAGGATCCGCGGCAATGGCAGCGTCAATGGCCGCGAGCTCGGCCTCGGCAGCCTTGATGTCGACGAACAGGCCGTCAAGCACCTCAAGGATTGTTGCCTCGCCGTCGAGCTCGGAAAACTGGGAGAAGTACCCCACCCTGGTTCCCTGTTCCACGGTGACCGTTCCGGTGTCCGGGGAAACCTGGTCCAGGATCAGCTTGAGGATGGTCGTTTTGCCGGAGCCGTTCTTGCCAATCAGGCCCACCCGGTCTCCCGGCTCGAGGCGGAAGAACGCCTCGCGGAGGATTTGTGCGTTCTCGAAGCGGACCCCGACGTCGTGCAGGCGGATCAGGCTCATTGCTGCGCGAGACGGTTGCGCACGATTTCGCTGACGGCCTTGCCGTCAAAACGTCCGGCCACCTTGGCGGTGACAGGCTTCATGACTGCCCCGAGCTGGCGAAGAGACAGTTCGACGCCCTCGGCCTTGAGCGCGGCGATGGCCTCGTCCACGATCGTCTCGACCTCCGCCGCGGTGAGTGCCTTGGGCAGGTAGGCCTCGATGACTTCGGCCTCGGCGATCTCGGCGGCGGCACGTTCGGTTTCTCCGGCTTCGGTGTAGATGCGGGCCGTGTCGCGGCGTTTGGCGGCTTCCTTTTGCAGGAGGGAAGTCACCTGCGAGTCGTCCAGGACGATCGGCGTCTTGCCCGACTTCTCCCGGGTTTCGATCTCGCCCAGGACGTTGCGCACAGTGGTGAGGGCAACCTTGTTACGGTCCTTCATGTGGCTCACGACGTCGGCGTGCAGTCGTTCTTTCAGGGTGGTCATTGTTCTCCTCGTGTCACCTACAAGGCTAACGGCAGAACCCGTTGGCCCCGATCGCCGAGAGAATCCGCTGGGCTTCCTCGTCCGAGACAACCGGGACGTCGCCGTTAGTGAATGCCGCCTTCGCCGCGGCGATGAGCTGGTCCGCCGACGATTGCCCCAGCAGCCGGCCGCAGAGGCCGCGGGCCGTCTCGACTGCGTGATCGTTCGACAGGCGCGGGTTGATCTGGGCGAAGGCGGCCAGGAGCGCATCCTGCTGGGCCGGGTTCGGTTTGGGAAGCGACGCCGCCAGCCCCGTGGACGGGCTGCCGGCGGTCGGTTCTGAAGTGGGGGCGACGGAGCAGGCGGCCAACAGAAGAGTCAGCAGAACCAGAGCGAGCGAGAGGGTGTTCTTCATGGTTCGTGGCCTTGTCTACAGTGGATTTCCGTCCTGGTTTGCGGCACTGGATTCCGGCACTGGCGTGGCTGTCGCGGGCTGCAACGTTCACAGGGCCAGCACGGCAGCTGTTCCGCCGGGCCCCTTACAAGCTGTGGAGCTAAGGAGATTCGAACTCCTGACCTCTTCGATGCGAACGAAGCGCTCTACCAACTGAGCTATAGCCCCGAAGCAACGCCGGTCCTGTCGGAACGGCGTTGCCGGTGTCCCTAGGCTACAAACTATCTGCGCGGTTTGCCAGCCAGCGACGGAATGTCTCGGTGCCGTGTCGCGCTTCCGGCACCAGATTGAGCCCTGCGCGCAGGTAGCGGCCCATCGCTCCCGGCAGCGGCAGGCGCACCAGGCGGCCCTTCGCGCCGGTGGCCCGTTGCCATTCCCGGGCGAAGTCGGCCATGTCCTTGGCTTCCGGGCCGCCGATGGTCAGCACGCGGTGCCGCGGGCGCGCCGGTTCGGGCACCGGCGCCGTCGCCGTCTCCGGCTCCGGCGCCGGGCCGCGCCCCGAATCCGGTGCCGGCTCCAGTGCGGCCTCCAGGAGCATCGCAGCGACGTCGGCCGGTGAGACGGGCTGGAACCGGGCGCCCCTCACCACGGGGATGACCCTGATCCTTGATCCGGCGCCGAACATCATCGCCAGCAACGAGTGAAACTGGGTGGCCCGCACCACCACCGTCTCGAGCCCGGACAGCTCGTAGACATGCTCTTTCGCCGCCTTCGAGCGGTAGAAGGCATAGCTGCTGTGATCACAGTTCACGATGGAGAGCATCACGGCCCTGGCCGTGCCCGCCTCCTGGGCGGCGGCCAGGAGCCGCGCGCCGCCGTCGGCGAAGTTCTTGCGCGCTTTCCCGGAGCGTCCCTCCAGGCAGTCGATCACGACGTCGGCCCCGGCCACAGCGGCCGCGAGCCCTTCGCCCGTCGTCACGTCCGCGCGGAAGTACTCCGCTCCCCCGCCGCTGCCGCCGGTGCCGGCCGCCGGCGGGCGGCGGCTCAGCACGGCCACGGAATGCCCGGCGTCGAGAGCCTGACGCACCACCTCACGGCCCACTTGGCCGGTTCCACCGGCGACGCAGATCCTTGTCATGACCAGAGGCTACCGCAGCGGCCCGTGCAGCGCTCCCTGCCGGGGCGCTGCGGGGAATGCAAAACCCCGGACAGCCATCACTGGCTGCCCGGGGCGAAGACTCCGGAAGATCGGAACGGGTCAGGCGCGTCGCCGCTGAAGAACGTCATCGAGGTTGCTCAACGCGCTCTGGGCCTTGCTGAGCTGCTTCGTCTCGGGATCGTCGGCGATCCGGGGATCGGAGGCGGCCGGCCGAGCCGAGGCCTGCTTGAGCGACGGCTTGCCAACGGCCTTCGGTGCCTGGGGCAGGTCCAGCGGCTTGGGGGCCGCGCGTTCGGCCTTCGGCGCTTCGACATACGTGGGTTTGGGAACGTCCACGGGCTCCCAGCTGGAGCCTTCCGCAGGTGCCGCCGGTGCGGCTGCCACAGCTGCCGCGGTGTCGCCCGAGGCTGCCGCTTCGGCCAGGGCTGCCTGGCGGAGATCCAGTGCGGTGAGCGGTTTGGGCGAAGGTTCCGGTGTGGAGCGGTCCGCTTCGGCGTCGAAGAGCGGATTCTCGGGCCGCACGCCGGGGCGCTCCGCAGGAAGGGTCGGGGTCTCTTCGGGCACCGACGGCCGCACAGGCCTTTGCGCCGGGCTGCCCATGGCTGCACGGAATGCGGCGTTCATCCTCCGCCGGCGGTCGCGGATAGCGAGACGGCGAAGCATTGCCACGGACGCGACGGCGCCCACCAGGGCTGCCACCGGCAGCCAGCCGGATCCGACGCCGAACAGTCGAAGGAGTGCAGACACCACGCCGGTGAGCAGGGAGAGCATCCCGGCCAGCGCAAGCACCAGCCGGCCCCAGCGAATCCTGAACGCCGGGGAGGCTGCTGCGGGCAGCGGGCTTGCACCGCGTGTCTCCCTTGGCGTATCCCGGGGCCCTGCGGTGCCGCCGGCAGGTTCTGCGCGCCGGGTGATATTCATGGGCTTGTCCTGCTGCGCCGCCATTTTCATAACCTTCCCCGCTTGTGGGTCTACTGGTTCTATGTCGATGACGTCCGCCAGGAATTCGCCTGCAGGCTGCAGCTGGTGGCGCCCGTTCCGCAGAACGTAGGGTGCCACCCACACGATCCAGAGCGCAACAGCAATGACAAGGATCACAGAGCTGCTAAGAGGGAAGTCCACACTCAAAACCGTATGAGGTATATGGGGTGCTAGGCCGCATTGTCAGGGGTGTGTCGCGGGCGCGCCGGCAATTGGTGGGGGCCGGGGCGTAGTGGCTGGTCAGGCGGCTATCAAGGGCTCACGCCGGCCGGCTCCGCAACCACCGGGCGAGAAGGCCTTCCGGCACTTCCTCAGCCGTGAGCGCGAAGGTGCGGTGGTCGGCCCATTCACCGTTGATGTGCAGGTATCGGGGCCTGAATCCTTCGTCGCGGAACCCGAGTTTTTCCACCACTCGCAGGCTCGGCCCGTTTTCCGGCCTGATGTTGATTTCCATCCTGTGCAGGCCAAGGGTTCCGAAGCAGTAGTCCGTCGCCATGGCCACGGCGGTGGGGGCAATCCCCCGGCCGGCCCGGTCCTGATCGACCCAATAGCCCAACGTCGCCATCATGGCCGATCCCCAAACGATCGAGGACACGGTCAGCTGTCCCACGATCACTGGCTTCTCGTGCCCAGGCCTCCATTCGGCGATCACGAACGGCAGGGCCGTGGCCTGTGCGGCCTGGGCCTTCAGCGACCGCACCATCTGCCGGTAATCCGGCAGGCCGCCGCCGGGGACCGGGTTTGATGCCTCCCAAGGGGCAAGCCACTCGCAGTTGCGTGACCTAAGCGCTGTCCACTCTTTGCGGTCCCGGTACCGGATAGGGCGCAACACGATGTCGCCGCTCTCCAGAGTCACCGGCCAGGTGAAGCTGCCCCCCACGGGAATTACTTGGCGAGGCTGGGGGTAAGGCTGGACGCGAAGCCGGGCAGCCATTCGCGCAGGCCCGGGCCGAGGTCCTCGCTGTCGCAGGCGAGCTGGACACAGGCCTTGAGGTAGCTGAGCTTGTCGCCGGTGTCGTAGCGGCGGCCGCGGAAGACGACGCCGTACACGCCGTAGCCCTCGCCGGTGCCGGTGGAGAGTTCCTGCAGTGCATCCGTCAGCTGGATTTCGCCGCCGCGGCCCGGCGCGGTGCGCTCGAGCACTTCAAAGACGGCCGGGTGCAGGACATAGCGGCCAATGACCGCGAGGTTTGACGGGGCGTCCTCGACGTCGGGCTTCTCCACGAGCTGCTTGACGCGGACGTACTCCTCACCGGCGATCGCCTCGACGTCGGCGCAGCCATAGGCGCTGATCTGGGACGGGTCCACCTCGATCAGCGCGACCACCGACCCGCCGGTCTTGGCCTGTACTTCGATCATGGTGCTGAGGAGCTCATCGCGGGCGTCGATCAGGTCATCGCCCAGGAGCACGGCGAACGGTTCCTGGCCGACGTGCTGCTTGGCCCGGAGGACCGCGTGGCCGAGGCCCATGGGGTCGCCCTGGCGGACGTAGTGGATGTCGCCGAGGTTGCTGGCGGCCTGGATGGACTCGAGCTTTGCCGTGTCACCCTTGGCTTGGAGGGTGGCTTCGAGCGTGGGAACGCGGTCGAAGTGGTCCTCCAACGCCCGCTTGTTGCGGCCCGTGATCATCAGGATGTCGTTCAGGCCGACATTCACGGCCTCCTCGACCACGTACTGGATGGCCGGCTTGTCAACGACAGGCAGCATTTCCTTGGGCATGGCCTTCGTGGCCGGAAGAAACCTGGTACCAAGGCCCGCGGCGGGGATGACGGCCTTGCGGACGGAAGCATTGGGTGTATTCACTCGACTAATCTAACGGAGGGACCAATCATTGCGTAATTATTCGGCCTGCCCCGCGGGCCCCCTGACGTTGCGGAGCAGGCTGCACGATGCAGAGGACGGACCAGTCATGGCGTCAAAAGACGAAATACGCTCCAGCCACAGGGCAAGGCGTGCGGCGCTCCCGTTGGACGCGCTCGATGCCGCAGCGGCAGGCATCACCCGCCACGGACTCGAGTGGGCATCCGATCTGACCGGCGGCCGCCGGGCTACCTTCGCCGCGTATCTGGGCGTGGGCGCCGAACCGCCCACGCTGCCGCTGCTGTCAGCCTTGGTCGATGCCGGGCACCGGGTGCTCCTTCCCGTCTGCGAACCCGAACTCGAACTCAGCTGGGTGTACTGGACTCCGGAATCCGGGTTTGTCCGCAGCCGGTTCGCCCCCATCCAGGAGCCTGTTGGCGAGCGCCACAGCACCGCGGTGACGCTGGACGCCACCGCAATCTTCCTGCCGGCCACTGCAGTGGATTTCTCGGGCAACCGCATCGGACAAGGCGGCGGCTACTACGACAAGTTCCTTGCCACATTGGCCGCCCTGTCCTCCGCGTCCGGCTCGTCCGCGGCCGGCAGGGCGTCCGACGCCGTACCGCTGCCGACTGTCGCCGTCGTCTACGACACTGAGGTACTGCCCGCGGGCAGTATTCCCGCCGAGTCCTTCGACCGGAAGGTCGACGCGGCGCTGACACCGGGCGGGATCATCCGGCTCCGCTGATCGGGGGTCCTGCGGGGGTGATAGAATTAGCACTCAGGCCCTGCGACTGCTAAGACGGAACCCGCCGACAGGTATATCGATAGATATATCGACCGGTCCCGACTCGACAGCACGGGACCTGCTCGTTTGTCCCAGAGGAGGATTTCCAGTGCCCACGTATGCATATGCCTGCAAGGACTGCAGCCACGCCTTCGAGATCGTGCAGTCGTTCAGCGACAACTCCCTGACGTCCTGCCCCGAGTGCCAGGGCACGCTGCGCAAGAAGTTCAACAGCGTCGGCGTTGTATTCAAGGGATCCGGCTTCTACCGGACCGATTCGCGCGACACCAAGGGCAGCACAGTTGCCCCGGCCCCCGCTGCGGCTCCCGCACCCGCAACGGCGCCTGCCCCGGCCGCCGCCAGCTAGGGTCCCAAGGCTGCCATCCGTGCAGCCCTGGTGCACCGTCTCCGGACGGAACCGTCCGCCTAGCCTCCGGCCGCCGCCCCGGAGCGTTGTTCGCGAAAGACACCGCTGCCAAGGCAGCACCGTGGCCGCAGTCCCTGTGCCGTGCAATCGCGCACTAATGCCGGCATGCCGCAGCCTACACAGTCCTTCCTGCCTCCCGTTGTCCACATAAGCAGTTCCGCGACTCCCGCGAGCATGCCAGAGTCCGTAGCGTGGCGGCCATGGCACCCTCACTCAACCCGGCTTCCTGGCCGTCTTTCAAGGCCTCTTCGCTGCCGCCCCGGCCCGGGAACGGAGCGATGCCCGCCAGCTGGGCACGCTCCGGGATCCGCTCCGCTGGCCTCCTTCCGCCCACGTTTCCTTCTGCCGGCAGCTCCATCCGGAATTACACCCGGCCCGGGAGACCGCCCCGGCAGCGGTTGCCGCGCGGCAGGCCGCCGCGACGCCGCCTGGGCAACTGGTTGAGCCGGAACCGCCGGCTACTGGCGGCGCTCATGTTGTGCATCGCCGCTGGCCTGACTGTTCAGCAGCTAACTCCTGCGCCCGCCGACACCGCCACTGCGTTCGCAGCCGTAGCGGATCTTCCCGCCGGAAAAACCCTGGAACCAGGCGACGTCCGCATGATCAGCATCCCGCCCGGCCTAGTGCCGGCCGGCAGCCCGGGCGGCGAAAACGCGTTCGAGGGCAAGCAGTTGGCCGCACCGCTGCGCCAAGGCCAGCTCCTCACCGACGCCCAGATCCTTGGCCCTGGCCTGCTGGCCGGAAGCCCGCCCGGTTCCGCAGCCGTACCGCTCAGGATGGCGGATCCTGCGTCTATCCGGCTGCTCTCCCCCGGACAACTCGTCAACGTGGTGCTCACCGTCGGCAGCGGCTTCGAACAAGCCGCTGAAGGCCAAATCCTGGCCGAAGCCGTCCCTGTACTGTGGACCTCCGTGCAGGGCGGCAAGACGGGCCAGTGGTTGCCCGCAGCGGACGCTGACGCGGACGGGCTCATCGTCGTGGCAGCCGCGGCCGATCAGGCGCGGCGATTGGCCGGCGCATCAACCCAAGGCAAGCTGTTCTTCGTGCTTGTGGCGGCAGCGCCGGGGTGAGTGGCTGGGTGACTGGCGTGCACACTCTCGCCATGGCGAGCGCCCGGCTAAGAGCCTGACCGCCGGCGCGGTAGTCCTTGCATCGGATTACCGCAGGCTTCAGGGCGAGCACCCGGCTAAGTCCCTAACCGAGCGCCCGGCTAAGTCCCCGACCGCCGGCCGGTAGTCCCTGAGACCGATTGCGGTCGCCGGCGCCGCCGGCTACTCGGCACCGGCCTTACATCTCAACCCCAGTGCGGAGGCTTCTGCTCCTGGAGCCACGCATCGTGGTCGTAGTTCTCGGGCTGGTCGCCCCAGCGCCGCGGGTCGTCTTCGGCCGCCTTGTTCGGCAGCACTGCCCCGGCAGCCGTTGCTGGCGCCGCCGCGCGCCGGGACTTCTCCTTTGGCGTCGCCTGCTCCCGCGCTTCTCCGGCGGGCTGCCCCGCTGCCGACTCCCCCGCTGCCGACTCCCCCGCCGCCGGTTCCCGGGCCGCCGACCCGGAGTCGCCGTTCGCTTCAGCCGCGGTAGCGCCGCTGCTGTTCTGGATGTCGCCGTCTGCACTCATGGCGCCGGACTCCTTACTGCCTGTACTGCCTGTCATACCATTGTTGCCGGTCGTGGCTGCACCGTTTATGGTCCCAGCCTCTGGCCTCAGCAGGGGCGTAGCACCTGACTCGTGCGCATCCCCCGGCCGCGCTGCAGACTGAGTGGACGCGGTCTCGCGCCCATGAAAATCATCTCCCGCCGGTGCGTGCCCTGAGAAGACGTGGCTTTCCTGGCCCCGGGCGTCGTTGATCGCCAGGTTTTCAATGTCGTCGTCGAAGAACCCGTGGGATGCCCGGAGCCGACTGGACACGGCAGGCTTCTCCAACCCGAGGTAGCCGCCAATCCGGTCGGCGCAGGCCGAAGGATCAGTGAAGACCTCGATGGTCCACAGCGGCATATAACGCCAGCCAAGCCGCTCAAGCAGTTGCGGCCGGAGCCGGCTCCGTTCGCGGACGCTCATTCGCCGGTAGTGGCCGGTGCCATCGGACTCAATCGCCACTGGACGGGGAATCTCCGCATCCTCCTGGCCGATCGTGGTCATCGGATCGGCGGCGGCCACCATGTTGAGGACGCCGTCGTACTGGTGCCACACGCGCGCACCGCGGGCCCGGAGCCGGTCGCCCAGGTCTGCCACGAGCGGATCAGCGCCGAGCGCCTGCTCGCTGGCGGCCGCCCGGGATGCGGGGCTGCCCAGATCCGTATTCCCCGCGATCTCGCGGTCCAGTAGTTCGTAGAAATCCACGGCACCATGGCTCAGGCGGCTGACGTCGAGGTCCTCGGGGCGGAAGCAACTGAGCACGTGCAGGGATCGCCGCGCACGCGTCATCGCCAAGGCGAATTTAGCGCGTCCGCCGTCGGCGGAGAGCGGGCCAAGGCTGTGGAGCGTGCGCCCGTGCGGCGTGCGCCCATAGCCCGGGGAGAAAATGACGTGGTCGCGGACTAGCCCCTGGGCCCGTTCGAGATCCACGACGCGGAAGGATTCCTCCCCTGCTGTGAAGAAACTGCCGAGCATCGGGTAGTTGGGCAGTTGGGCCCGGATGGCTTCGCCGATCCGGGCGGCGTGACGGAGGCTGCCGGTCACCACAGCCAGCGAGGTCCGGGGACGGAGCCGGGCGTGCTCGAAGACTAACTCCACCGCACGGTTCACCTCGGCAACCACCGATTCAACGCCGTCGTGGTCGGCGCTGGGCAGCCCTGTGCCATCGGGAAGGTATTCCACGCTGAGGGCACGGTCGAGGCCTGTGGCGGATTGCCCTTCCGGGAGCCGTGTGAGTTCCCCGCCGTAATATCCCTTGCTGAGCTGGCGCACCAGGTCTTCATCGACCGCGCGGTACACGGTCCTCAGGTTCCACACGGGCAGTACGGCAGTCAGCGCACGGTAAGCACTCTCGACGCTCTGGTAGGAGCTCTCCCCTGCGGCGAGCCGTTCGACCCCCACGGTGAAGGTTCGTGGGCTGGCGATCTGGTCATCGCCGAAAGCTATGACCTGCCGGGCCCGGGCGATAGCCGGGAGGACGGCCTGCAGCGATGTTGTCTCGGCGTCCAGGATCACTACGGCATCAAAGGTCTGCTCGATCGGCAGGAGGCCCGTCATGAGGTACGGGCTGACGGACCATACAGGAACGAGTGTGGGCAGCAGCTCCTGCGCCTGGCCGCTGAGTGCCGCAAGGGTAACCCTGCCGTCCTTCAGCAGACTGCGCAGCAGCTCGGCCTGGCGCGGGTATGCCTCGATGGCCGTGCGCCAGCGCTCGGACAGGTTCCACCGGAGCCGGGCAGCGCCGCTGGCGATATGGGCGTTGTCAGCGAGCCGGTACTCCGCTTCCAGCTGGCGCAGGGCGTCGCCGTCGGACATGGCGAGGTAGTCATCGCCGCTAATCATGGCTTCCAGGGCCGACTGCCACCAGGCCAGCTCGAGTTCTGCGGTCACAGATCCCTCGGGGACCTCACGCTCGGCCAGGTCGGCGAGCAGCTCGCCCAACCCGTGCTCGCGCATGCTCTCGACCAACAGCGTACGCTCCGGGAGGGTTTCGAGTGTCGCGGTGTCGGCGACGAGTCGCTGAACGCGGGTTAGGAGATCGGCATAGGGCACGCGGTCCAGATCGCCGCCTGCGGCGGTGTGCTTGACTGCCTGGCCCAGTTCGGCCAGTTCTGACTCAAGCTCCCGGTAGAGGCCGGAGATTTCGGCCAGCCCGGACGGCACGGCAGGGTGCCGCTGCGTCGTGGCATACCCGGCCCACGCGGCGCGCTGCTCCTGCACGAGGACCAGAGAGCTGTGCAGGTCCGCGATGTGCACGCCGGGACGGACATATTCCTTGGCCACCCGGCGCAGGCGGGACCGCTGCATGGAGGGCATCTCGATCCCCCGTTCCCGGCGCCAGGCGGAGGGCGCCGTGGCCGAGATGAGGTCATGGACGGGCCGGTCAAAGATGTCGGGAGTGAACTTGTCCAGGCTTTCGCGGACGGCCACGAGCAGTTCGATCTGTTCGCCCCATTCGGTGAAAGTCCCGCCGAGGCGAATCTCGGCGTGTTCTGCCACCTCGTCCATTCGCCCGCGCAGCAGCGGCAGCTTCTCCGCGACGGACCGTGCAACCGCCTGCGCTTCCTGCGTCTCCTTGCGGGTCAGGAGCCGTGCTCCGTGCCAGGGGCTGGTGGTCGACGCACGGCTGAAACCGCCGAGTTCGGCAGCGCGGCGGAGCCTGCCGGCGAGCTCCTCGCGGTCCCGGATGTTATCCAGCACGCTGCGCTTGAGCCGGACCGTCGTGGCTGGCGCCGGCTGGATGGAGGTCAGTTCGGCCAGCGACTGCATGGCCTCGTACGGGGAACAGCCCCAGCGTTCCCGGACGTTGTGCAGCGAGGCAACATGGTCCATCAGGGCGTGCCGGTGCCCCGTCAGCGTGGCGTGCAGGTTGCTTAGCTGCGGTTGGAGCGACTTCTCGTTGCGGACGATCGCCCGGACCAGTTGGCCCTTGAGCTGCAGCGGGCTGGCATTGCCGGCGAGCTGCAGCAGTACGGAATCCAGGCCAAGGCTCTCCAGCTGGGCGGAGATTTCGGCGAGGCTGGCGCGCCTGTCGCCCACTACCAGGACGGTTTTGCCCTCGTCGACGAGGGCGCCGATGGTGTTGATGGCGGTCTGGGTCTGGCCGGTGCCCGGCGGGCTGCTGACCACCAGCGAGTCGCCCGCCCGAACGGCGTCGACGACGTACTGCTGGTCCGTGTCGGCGTCGAGCAGCAGAAGCTCATCGGCGGGGTCCCGCTTATCCGTGCTGGGGAAACGCCCAGGTTCAAGCACGGGCACCTCGACCAATTCGCCGGAACCGGACCGGGCCAGGGCGGTGACGAGGGGGTTGTTCGGGTTGATCCACGGGTCATCCAGGTTGCCGGAGAGGTCGGCAAACGTGGAGACGAGGAGGTTGTGCTCTATCTCGGCACCGGCAATCGGCTGGATCAGCGTGCCCAGGCGGTCCAGGACCGGCTGGGGGTCATAACGCGCCGTGCTGTAGGCCATCCGCGTGACCGCGCTGACGTCAAAGACGATCCCGTGGACTGACTTGAGGTGCCGGACCAGTGCGGGGTTGATCTGCGCCTGTTCGGTGAGTTGCAGTTCGTAGTCGTCCTCGCCGGGGCGCACCGTGAGGGAAATGGCGGTGAGCATGACCGGGGCGGAAATTCGCTGCGGTTTACCTCCGACGGCGGACGTCCAGACGACCGTGCCGGCCGAGAAATAGCCCGCGTCAATGCCGCGGTCGTTGGCGAGTTCGAAGATTTTCGAGCGCAGGTTGCGCGAGGCCCTGGCGGCAATCACGTACTGCTGGCGGTCCCGGATCAGGGTTGAGAGCCGGGTGCGCCGGCCTGCCATGAGCTGGGCAAGCCCCGACGGATGGGCATGGGTCAGGTCAATCGAGCCTTCGGGCGTCTTGGTGAAGCGCAGCATCGTATCTGCTCCGGTGACGGGTTTGAGCCCCGACAGCCATTTCCTGAACTCCTCGGAGCCCTCGGGGTGGCCTTGACCAACTGACACTGCTGCCTTCTTTTCTATGCTCGACTTCTCTGTGCTGGATGTCTCCATGCCGGACTTCTCCGGGCTGGATTTCTCCCGGCCGGATTCCTCCATGCCGGACCGCGGCGGGCTCGCCTTTAGCGCGTTCGACGTGTCAACGCGTGTCTGTGTTGCGTCCGCGCTTTCCATGGCCGCGTTTTGTGTGCTCGCGGTTGCCTGGCTCGCGCGGGACGCCTTGGACCATACCGGCATGCCTTCGAGGGTAGCCCGAATCAGGGGCACCTGCGGGGCCGCAACACTGAGCGGTGCGAAATTCAACCCGAATTGCCAGAAACAAAATGAAATGGCCGGCCTCGAAAGGCCGGCCATTCACACTGCTATTCCCACTCGATGGTTCCCGGCGGCTTGCTGGTCACGTCCAGCACCACACGGTTGACGCCGTCCACCTCATTGGTGATCCGGTTGGAGATCCGGGCCAGGAGATCGTAGGGCAGCCGCGACCAGTCCGCCGTCATGGCGTCCTCGGAGGACACGGGACGGAGCACGATCGGGTGTCCGTAGGTGCGTCCGTCACCCTGGACGCCTACGCTGCGGACATCCGCCAGCAGCACGACGGGCATCTGCCAGACCTCGTTGTCGAGTCCGGCCGCGGTCAGCTCGGCGCGGGCGATCGCGTCGGCCTTGCGGAGCAGGTCGAGGCGTTCCTTGGTGACGTCGCCGACGATCCGGATGCCCAGGCCGGGTCCGGGGAACGGCTGGCGGCCGACGATTTCCTGCGGGAGGCCGAGTTGAGCGCCGACCGCGCGGACCTCGTCCTTGAACAGGGCGCGCAGCGGCTCAACGAGTTCAAACTGCAGGTCCTCGGGCAGGCCGCCCACGTTGTGGTGGCTCTTGATGTTGGCTGCACCTTCGCCACCGCCGGATTCGACGACGTCGGGATACAGGGTGCCCTGGACGAGGAACTTGATCTTTTCGCCGTGCGCCGCTGCCTCGGCGATGATCGCCAGTTCGGCTTCCTCGAAGGCGCGGATGAATTCGCGGCCGATGATCTTGCGCTTGGTCTCGGGATCGCTGACACCGGCCAGGGCGCTCAGGAACCGCTCCTGCTCGTTGGCGACGTAGAGCTTGACGCCGGTTGCGGCCACGAAGTCGCGTTCGACCTGTTCGGCCTCGCCCTCGCGCAGCAGGCCGTGGTCCACGAAAACGCAGGTCAGCTGGTCGCCGACCGCGCGCTGCACCAGGGCGGCAGCCACTGCAGAGTCGACGCCGCCGGACAGTCCGCAGATGACCCGGGCATCGCCGATCTGCTCACGGATCCGGTCAACCTGTTCCTCGAGAATGTTGCCTGCAGTCCAGTTCGGTTCCAGCTTGGCGCCCTTGAACAGGAAGTTCTCCAGGACCTGCTGGCCGTAGGCCGAGTGCTTGACCTCGGGGTGCCACTGCACGCCGTAGAGGCATTTCTCTTCGTTGGCGAAGGCCGCCACCTCGGCGCCTGCCGTCGTCGCGAGAACCTCGAAGCCTTCAGGGGCCTCATGGACGGAGTCGCCGTGGCTCATCCACGTGCTCTGGTGCTGAGGCATGCCAGCCAGGATGGACCGGCCTTCACCCAAGGTGGTGGTCTCGGTGGCACCGTACTCGCGAAGACCCGTCTGGGCTACCTTGCCGCCGAGGGCGTTGGCCATGGCTTGGAAGCCGTAGCAGATGCCGAAGACGGGGACACCGGCTTCGAAGAGATCGGCGCCAACGCTCGGGGCGCCTTCGGCGTAAACACTTGCGGGTCCGCCCGAGAGGATGATCGCGGCGGGGTTTTTGGCCAGCAGCTGCTCGGTGGTGAAGGTATGCGGAACCACTTCCGAATACACATTCGCTTCCCGGACGCGGCGGGCAATCAGCTGCGCGTACTGGGCACCGTAGTCAACAACCAGAACCGGCCTGTGGGACGTCTGGGATGCAGTGGGAGTAGTCACCCCACTAGCCTACTTTGCGCCGCTACCCGCCCGCACATTGAGAAGCCGCTGTGGGCCTCGAATCAAGCCCCGGGTAAGCGAACTCACACGCCCGACGGCGGCTGCTGCCGCTGTTCGCGGCGTCTCCCCGGCTCAGTAGCGCTGGGGAGCCTGGGGGTTCGCCGCGAGTTCGGCCTCGACCTCTGCGTGGAACTTCTTCTCGACGAAGAAGGACAGGAACGGCACGACGCCGCCGAGGGCCAGGATCACCAGTTTGCTGAACGGCCAGCGCATGAGCGACCACAGCCGGAAGTTGGAAATCAGGTACACGACATACATCCAGCCGTGCACGATCAGCACCGTTATGGAGAGGTTGACGCCCCCGATCACTCCTGGCGGCTCGGCGTCGGCGAAGCCCAGGCCGAACGGCTGGCCGGTGACGGCGTCGGTGCCGCCGACGTAGAGGTACTGCCCGAAGCCGTACCGGGCGATCAGCTCGGCGCACAGCAGGAGTAGCATCGAGCCCGTCAGGTAGGCGAGCACTTTGTAGAACTTCAGGGCGGACCGGATTTGGGCCTCGGTGCCGCCGAAGCGACGCTTCTTGCCGGTTGTCCCCGTGCCGTTGGTTGGCTGGGGTTGGATGGCGGGTTGGGGCTCGATCATGATTGCACTCTCGGGTCTGTGGGATTGGGGGCTGTGCGATGCGCTTCGGCTGCCGGCGGCTGCGGGTCTTTGGAGGTGCCGGGCACCTGTCCGGCCCGTTCCTTGACCGACTCCTCGGCCGGGTCCGAGTCCAGTTGCGCCACCGGATCCTTGTCCGGTTGCGCGGCCGATTCCGCGGCTGATTCCGCGTCAAGGGCGTCTTCGAGGTCGCGGCGGTAGTCGTCTTTGACCAGACGCCACCAGATGAACAACGCGAACCCGGCAAAGACCACCCATTCCACGGAATAGAACAGGTTTAGCCAGTTGACCTGCTGCGCAGGCGGCTGCGGGCCAATCAGAAGGGGTTTGACGTCGCCTCCGGTGGCAAGCGCACCGACGTCGGTGCTGCCGGAGAGTTCCGTCTTTGCCGCGACAAATCCCGGGTAGCTGCTGACGTTCCAGTCGTTGATGAGTTCGGCGACCGAAACGGCACTCGCGCGGCCGGGTCCGGGGTCGGTATTCGCCAGCGGCGATTCGGACGGCAGTAGCCGCCCGGTCAGTGCGATGGTGCCCGACGGCGGCGCGACGGCGTCCGAGGGATCAGCGATCCAGCCGCGGGCGACCGGAATCCAGGTCTGCGGTGTGGCCCCGCCGCCCTTCAGGACAGGAGCATCCTTGACGGCGAAGGCGGAAACGATCCAGTAGCCCTTGGCCCCGTCATTCAGTCGCCCCGGGACGAGGACCTGTTTCTGGGGGTCATAACTTCCGGTGGCCGAGACCATCTGATCAGCCACCGAACCAGGGAAAAATCCGCCCGGCTGCAGGACCGACGTAAGCTGGCGAGTTTCCTCGGTTGTGGTGGAGACCGGGGCTTCGGGTTGTGTTGAGCGGCCAAACTGCCACTGGCTCAGCAGCACAAAGACCCCGGAAATGGCGATCGCGAACACGAGTCCTGCGATCCAGCGGGGTTTGAGGGCAGTTTTCAGCACCTCTTAACCGTACTTCGTCCCCCTGTAGAACAACGAAACGGGCCGACGCCGGACCCACCCCTCCCTGACCCGGCAACGACGAGGTAGAGACAACCGGACCTAGTTGAGGTGATGCCGCGCTTGCCGTCCCCCGCGCTTCGGATATGCGGCCGTCATGAGGAGCCGCCGTCGCCAACCGGGCCTCGGTCGTAGGCCGTCGTCAGGTTCCCTGGCACCGGTTGGGACTCGGTCGTAGGGCCGTCATGAGGAGCCGTCGTCTCTGTCCCGGCCACTGTCGTAAGTCCTGGTCATGTTCACTGGCCACAACACGGAACTCGGTTATGCGTCCTTCGTGGGGAGCCGCCTTCGCCGACCTGATCACGCCGTCACTGCCTGGTCCACTTGGCTGGCATGTTAGCCCGGATCACGCCGCCACCGCCGGCTCCGTGATTACACGGCCGGCACGTTAGCCCGGATGACGCCGCCACTGACCGGTCTGCCGCCATAGGCCGCGTTGAGGTGCTGCGGTGCCACTCTCCGGGCCGCGGTCATGCGGCCCGGGCAAGTCGGGCGGGTGTGAAGTAGTGGTTGCGGCGGGGCTTCTGGCCGGGGTCGATGTGGGGTGGCGGGATGAACCAGGGAACCCCGGTCCGCAGCCGGATGGTCCACGCTTCCTTGTGGATCAGGTGGTGGTGATGGGAACAGAGCAGGGCCCCGTTCTCCGTGCCCGTGGTCCCGCCTCGGGACCAGTACGTGATGTGGTGGGCTTCGCACCAGGGCGCGGGGATGGTGCAGCCGGGAAACGCGCAGCCCCGGTCCCGGGCGATGAGGGCCTTGGGGAGGTGGGGCGGGAAGATCCTGGAGGCCCGGCCGATGTCCAGGATCCGTCCCTCACCCCCGAGCAGGACGGGGATGATGTCCGCGTCGCAGGCGATCTTCCGGACCGTGGAGGCCGTGACGGGACCGGTGAACAGCAGCGCACCCGTTTCCCGCACCCCTCCCGCGGGCCGGAACACCGAACCGGCCGGCTCCACGCCGGCCGCCGCGGCCGCGGTGCCGCCCGCGCCGGCCGTTTCCTGAGCTTCCGCCGGGCCGGCCTGGCCGGCGGCCTCACCGGCTTCGCCCGCCCCAGCCGCCGTTTCCTGACCTTCTGTCGGGCCGGTCTGGGCGTCGGGGGTGGTGCCGAGCCGGTTCAGCAGGTCCCGGTAATCGATGGTGACCATGACCTGGGGGCGGAGCCCGCCGGCGGCGGGCAGGCCGCCGGTGGCGAGGGCGATTTCGCAGGCACCGACCAGGCCGTCCAGCAGCCGCTGGGCCCGGGACCGATGATCCAGCCCCGCCGCCCCCGGATCCTCCTCAGGGACCGGCTGGCCCGCTGCTGCGGGGGCGTCATCTGGAACGGCATGATTCCCCGGGGCGGGAGCCTGGGCATCCGCCGGAGTCGACACGCCCGCGGCCCGGGCATCACAGGCCGACACGCCGGCCCCGGCATCCGTGACCGGCCACTGACCGCCGGCACCGGCTGCGTCGGCGTGTCCGAGGCTCGAACGCTCGCCGGCGGCCGCACTGGGAGCCCACCCCACGGCGAAAGCCGTGCCGGCGGGCTCGGCGGCCCAGCCAGCAGAAACGGGCGTGGCCTCAGCGTCGGTGGCATCACCTGCCCAGCCGTGAACGGCCGCAGCCCCGGAACCCACGGCCCAGCCAGCAGAAGCGGCGGCACCGCCGGTGGCATCAACCGTCCAGCCGTGGCCGGCGACCGTCTCTGCACCTGCGGCCCAGCCATCAGAGGCGGCGACACCGGTGGCGGAGCCCTCAGCGCCGGCCGTGGGGTCCTCAGAAGCGGCGCCGGCGGCCGATCCCTCAGAGGCGGCGGCTTTCGTGGTCCCGGCGGCGGCGGTGTCCGTGGTGCCGGTGCGGGGGTTGGTGCCGGTGTTCATGACGGTGAGGACGTATTCGAACTGTTCGGTGGTCGCGAAAATCTCAAGATGGTGCAGGCCGTGGCGCCGGCGCCGGATGAAGGCGCCCTGCAGCCGGCGCAGCAGCTCCTCGGAGGGCT
Source organism: Arthrobacter sp. TE12232 (assembly GCF_054062615.1). Taxonomy (NCBI): domain Bacteria; kingdom Bacillati; phylum Actinomycetota; class Actinomycetes; order Micrococcales; family Micrococcaceae; genus Arthrobacter; species Arthrobacter sp. TE12232. The sequence continues at coordinate 3,695,723 of NZ_JBSSFK010000001.1, read as the reverse complement.
CGGCACCGTCCTGATCCAGCGCATCCGCCCAGCCCCGGGCCACCCGGGCCACGAAGTCCGCGTCGTTCTCCGCGGCCGTGCGCGTCAGGGCGTGCTCCATCCGCGCCAGGGCCCCGGCGTCACAGGCGTGCCGGACCTTCTCCAGCGCCGCCGTGATGACCGTCGCGGCCCCGGACGCGACCTGCCCGGCCGCGACCGCCGCACCGAGCTCCGCGTGCACGGCCGGGACGGGCTGGCCGGTGAGTCCCCGGCGGGGCAGCAGGCCCCCGGCGAGGGCGAGCCGGCGCTTGGCCTCCGGGGCGCTGATCCGCAGCCGCGCCCGCAGGAACTCCGCCGTGTTCCGGTACCCGTCATCGACCACCGCCGCGTCACCGGCCGCATCCCACGGCACACCCTCCCCGGACAGCGCATCGGGCGAAGCCGCTGAACCGGGCGACGCCTCAGCCGCAGAGATTCCGGGGGCGTCGTCGCGCCAGCCCGTGGTCCACGACGTGCCGGCCCCCGCCGCCGTCCTCGCCGCCGCGGAGGCCTGCTTCCGGGTCCGGTCCACCGCGCCGGCCGCCACCAGCTGCAAAAACTCCACCCGGCGCGAGAGCTCCTCCACCCGCCCGGCGAAGTCCGACGCGGCCCGGAAATCCCACAACGCCGCATCCTGAAGCACCGTCGAACCCACAGCCTCCAACGCGGCCAGCGCAACATCCACACCCGACCACCGGGCCGGGCCCATGCCGCCGCCTGCGTCGCGGTCCGTGCCGGGATCCGCGCCGCAGCCTGCAGCGCGACCGGTGCACCGGTCCGTGCCGTGCCCGTCGTCCCCGAACTCAATGAAATCCCTGGCGGCTTCCATGACACCAGTCTCCTCCGGGGGTCTGACAGTTTTAGCGGGAACCGTGCGCGAGCCAACTGCCGCCGCGAAGTGGTTGCCCGGCCACCAAGTTCTCACGGCACATGGGTCAACGCCCTCGGGTCAAAGGCGCGGGTCAGGGTGCGCGGGTCAGGACCCGCGGCCGGCCAAACTACGTGCGCACTCCGGGCGAGAAGAGCACGGACTCCGGCGCCCCGGTGACTTCAATGCCGGCAGCGCGCACCAACTGATCCTCCAGCCGGGTCACTCGCGACCGGTGCAACGGCCATGCGCCGTGCCCTTGGAAAACTAGCGGGGCTGCCGGGTCCCTTCGCGGCGACGAAATCGACACGCAAGAGCCCGCCCCCACAGTGGGGCAGCCGAATCCCCGCGTGGCGACGGAATCGACACGCAAGAGCCCGCCCCAATCCCTAGTGGTCGAAGAACACCAGGCTCGAATTGATCAGTTCGGCGATCACTTCGGGGTCGTAAGCCCGGCGGAGCGACTCGCGGAAGGATTCCTTCGACAGTGAGCGTGCCAGGGTCGCGAGCACTTCGAGGTGGTCGGAAAAGGAGCTCGCCGGAGTGGCGATGAGCAGAATCACGGTGGCCGGGCCGTCAGCGGCGCCGAAGTCGAGTGCCCTGCCGTATTTCGTGATGCCGACGGCGATGGAGGTCTGCGAGACGAGCTCGCTGCGGGCGTGCGGCAGTCCCACCCCGCCGGGCAGCCCGGTGGCGAGCTGGTGCTCACGGGCGTTGACCTGCTTGAGGAAGCCCTCCAGATCGGAAATGCGCCCAGCCTCATACATGCGCCCTGCGAGCTGGGACGTGGCGTCGAGCTTGTCCGTGGCGTCCAGTTCGAGGATCACCATCTCGGGCGTGGTGAGCTCGGCGTCGTACCGGTCCAGTGGTTCCGCCAAGAGATGTCCCTTCGAAGTGGCGTCAGTGCACGCCGGCCGGCAGTCATATGACTAGCGTTGTGGTCCGCACAGCCGGCCGGAGCTGAGTCTCAGCGCAAGGGGACGATATCCTCCACACCCAACCGTGCGGCATCGGCGGATTCGTCGTCCGGCTGCTGCTGGCTCAGGCGCTCGGCATCAACCCGGGCCAGATAGTGCTTGATTTCGCCCTCGCGCTGCGCATCACTCCAGCCGAGAACGTCTCCCATTAGTTTAGCGACTACCGGAGCGGCGGACACACCCCGGTCCCACGCCTCGATCGAAATCCGGGTGCGGCGGGTCAGGACGTCCTGGACGTGGCGGGCGCCCTCGTGCGTGGCGGCATAGACGGCCTCGGCGGCGAGGTAGTCATCCGCGCCCGGCAGCGGCTCGGCCAGTTCCGGGTTGCTGGCGATGAGGGCCAGCACCTCTGGAGCCATGGCGCCGTAACGGTTGAGCAGATGTTCGATCCGGGCCACGTGGACGCCGGTCTCCTCCGCCATCCGGTTCCGCTTGTTCCATGCGGCTTTGAAACCGCTGGCTCCAAGCAGCGGAATGGACTCCGTGCAGCTCGGCGGGACACGCTCGTCCATGCTGCGCGTTGCCTCGTCGACGGCGTCCTTGGCCATGACCCGGTAGGTGGTCCATTTCCCGCCGGCTACTACTACAAGCCCCGGCACGGGGTGGGCCACTACGTGTTCGCGGGAGAGCTTGGCGGTGGAGTCGCTTTCCCCGGCCAGCAGCGGGCGTAGTCCGGCGTAGACACCCTCGACGTCCTCCCGGGTCAGCGGCCGCTTGAGGACCTTGTTGACGTGTTCCAGCAGGTAGTCGATGTCCTTGCTGGAGGCGGCCGGGTGCGCCTTGTCGAGGTGCCAGTCGGTGTCCGTGGTTCCGATGATCCAGTGCCGGCCCCAGGGGATGACGAACAGCACGGACTTCTCGGTCCGCAGGATCAGCCCCACCGTGGACTGGATCCGGTCACGGGGTACCACGAGGTGGATGCCCTTGGAGGCGCGCACCTTGAGCTGTCCGCGGTCCGTCACCATGGCTTGGGTCTCGTCGGTCCAGACCCCGGTGGCGTTGATGACCTGCTTGGCCCGGATGTTGAAGCTCGAGCCGTCCTCGTGATTGACCACCTTGGCGCCGACCACGCGCTCACCTTCGCGCAGGAAGGCCACGACTGACATCTGGTTGACCGCGTGTGCGCCGTAGTATGCCGCGGTCCGGACGAGGTTGGCAACGTACTTAGCGTCGTCCACCTGGCCGTCGTAGTACCGGATGGAGCCTACGAAGGCGTCATCCTTCAGGCTCGGCGCGGCCCGCAGGGTGCCGCGGCGGGTCAGGTGCTTGTGGAACGGAACGCCGCGGCTGTGTCCGCCGGTGATGGACATGACGTCGTACAACGCGATCCCTGCACCGACGTACGGGCGCTCAACGAAGTGCTTGGTCAGCGGGTAGAGGAACGGCACCGGCCGGGCCAGGTGCGGGGCGAGGACGGAAAGGATGAGCCCGCGCTCGTGCAGCGCCTCCTTGACCAGGGCGAAGTCCAGCATCTCCAGGTAACGCAGGCCGCCGTGGATGAGCTTGGAGGACCGGGAGGAGGTGCCGGCCGCCCAGTCGTTGGCTTCGACGATGCCGACGCTGAGCCCACGAGTGATGGCGTCCAGCGCGGCGCCGGCGCCGACGATTCCTCCGCCCACGATCAGGATGTCAAGTTCCTTGCCCGGGTCGCCCGTGCCCTTCAGAAGCGCGATCGAAGCATCGCGCTCTGCGGGGCCAAGAGCACCTCCGGCCACGGGAGAACCGCCGGGAAAACTGTTCATGTCACGCCTCCATCCGGATCAAACCTCGTAGGGCACCAGACTACGTCCAAGTCTTCCGGATGGGCAGGGCCAATCACCTGCCAGCGTGGGGTTCAGTTCCCGGCGCCGGGTTCAGTTACCGGCGTACGGCGAGACGACGACGTCGACGCGCTGGAACTCTTTCAGGTCCGAATAGCCGGTGGTCGCCATCGAACGGCGCAGCGCACCGATCAGGTTCGAGGTGCCGTTGGTGTGGTGGCCCGGCCCGAACAGGACTTCCTCGAGCGGACCCACGGTTCCGACGTTGACCCTGTCGCCGCGGGGCAGTTCGAGGTGGTGGGCTTCCTGGCCCCAGTGCCAGCCCTTGCCGGGTGCTTCCTCGGCGCGGGCCAGGGCACTGCCCAGCATCACGGCGTCGGCGCCCATGGCGATGGCCTTGACGATGTCACCGGAGGTGCCCATGCCGCCGTCGGCGATCACGTGCACGTAGCGTCCGCCGGATTCATCCATGTAGTCCCGGCGGGCGGCCGCGACGTCGGAGATGGCCGAAGCCATGGGCGAATGGATGCCGAGCGCGCGGCGGGTGGTGGTGGTGGCTCCCCCGCCGAAGCCGACCAGGACGCCGGCGGCGCCGGTGCGCATGAGGTGCAGTGCCGGGGTGTAGCCGGCCGCCCCGCCGACGATCACGGGAACGTCGAGTTCGTAGATGAACTGCTTGAGGTTCAGCGGCTCGTGGTCCTTGGAGACGTGTTCGGCCGAGACGGTGGTTCCGCGGATGACGAAGATGTCGACGCCGGCAGCCACCACGGTCTTGTAGTGTTCCTGCGTGCGCTGCGGGGTGAGGGAGCCTGCGACGGTGACGCCGGCGGCGCGGATCTCGGCCAGGCGCGAGGTGATCAGCTCGGGCTGGATCGGTGCCTGGTAGAGCTCCTGCATGCGCCGGGTGACGGCGGGGCTGTTGGTCTCGTCCGCGAGGACCGCGATTTCGTCCAGGACGGACTGCGGGTCCTCGTACCGGGTCCATAGGCCTTCGAGGTCCAGGACGCCGAGGCCGCCGAGGCGGCCCAGGGCGATGACGGTTTCCGGTGACATGGCCGAATCCATCGGTGCCGCGATGACCGGCATGTCGAACTTGTAGGCATCGATCTGCCAGGAGACGGATACGTCCTTCGGGTCACGCGTGCGACGGTTGGGGACGATCGCAATGTCATCCAGGGAGTAGGCACGGCGCCCACGCTTGCCTCGGCCAATCTCAATCTCGTAAGTCACTGCTCTAGGTTATCCCAGGGCGCGGTTTTCCCCGTGAACGTGACCGTACGGCAGCGCAGCGACCGCTGCCGACGTAAGGTGGCCGCATGGGTATGCGGTGGATCTTCGACGGGCACATCGCCGGGATCGGCACGACGTCGGGACTTCGTGCCGTGGTGGGGCTCTGGCAGGAGTCCCCGTTCGGCACTTTCGCCGACGCCATGGTGGAACTGCCCTCGGGCCGGCGCATCCTGCTGGCCCCGACGGCAGAGGTGGCAGGATTCATCGCCGCCGTCTACAGCTTCGATGAAACCCGTGTGGTGGACATTGCCGTTCGGCACGCCGGCGGAACGCTGACGGTGGACGCCGGGCACCTGCTGTTGGAGGTTGCCCTCGGCGCCCGGACCGCGCTCGGCACGGCGGCACGGCTCATCCCCCGGCCCCTGGCCGTGCACCCGCGCTGGCTGCGCGCCGTCAGCCCCTTCGCGGGACTTCTCAGCCCCGGGGTGCGCACTGCCGGCACCGCCGGGGGCGGTCGGCGCGAGTACTACGGCGTCACCGATCTCCACCGCATCGACGCGGCGACGGTCAGCTGGGACGGGGTCGACGCCGGCGCGCTGGCAAAGGTCCTGCCCGCCGTCGGCTTCGGCTTCAGCAGCGTCCCGCCCGAACCGGGCATAGCCCGGGTGCGCACCACTGTGGAAGGCGCCCCAGTCACTCTCCGCTGATGTCCTCCGTGTCCGGGACCGTCAGCTGGGATTCGAACATCCGGAAATACCGGCCGCGCAGGGCCACGAGCTCGCGGTGCGTGCCCTGTTCCACGATCCGGCCGTCCTCGAGCATGTAGACGACGTCGGCCTTCTCGATCGTGGCCAGGCGGTGGCTGATGGCGATGATGGTGCTGCCGCGGTCCGCGAAGAGCCTCGTGAAGATCCGGTGTTCGGCCAGCGCGTCGATGGCCGACGTCGGCTCGTCCATCACCATGAATGAGGCGTTGCGGTAGAAGTTCCGTGCCATCGCCAGGCGCTGCCACTGCCCGCCGGACAGCCCGCTTCCCTTCCGTCCGCGCGGATCCTCCATCCAGTTGCTGACGTGGTTGTCCAGGCCGTTGGGCAGTTTGTTGATGAACTCCAGGGCCTCCGCATCCGCGGCGGCCCGGCGGATCATGCCGTCGTCGCGGGGCGAATCGACGTCGCCGAAGAAGATGTTCTCCGCCGCCGTGGCAAACTCGTACTTCAGGAATTCCTGGCTGAGCACCGCCAGGTGCCGGTGCCAGGACTTGACGTCGACGGCGGCGAGGTCGACACCGTCGAGCAGCACCTGCCCGGAATCGGGCCGGTAGAGGCCAGCCAGGATGCGGATCAGGGTGGACTTGCCCGCGCCGTTCTCCCCCACGATGGCGACGTGCTGGCCCTGCCGGATGGTCATTGAAATTCCGCGGATGACTTCAAGGTCGCTGCCGGTGTACGTGAAGTGGATGTCCCGCAGTTCCACACTCTTCGGCGCCTCCAGCAGGGGCCGGGCGTGGCTGGAATGCACGGGCAGTGCCATGAACAGTTCGTAGTCCTTGAGGTTCGCCAGGTCCTCGTCGATCGAGCTGAGCGAGGAGACCAGGCTGTTGGCCGTGGACAGGGCGCGGCTGACAATCTGCTGGACATAGAGGAACTGCCCCACCGGCTGGGCGTGGGCGATGATCTGGCCGACTACCCAGATCAGGGAAACGACTTCCGCACCGTACTGGAGGGCATCGGCCGCGAGCTGTTTGGGGATGTAGCGCTTCTGGAAGTCCAGCCGGCGCTTCTCGTCGGCGTCCCGGAGCCTGGAGCGCAGCCCCATCAGGTAGCCGACGATTCCGTAGAGCCGCATCTCGGCGATGTGCTGCGGGCGGAGGAGGTTGGTTTCAATCATCCTGCGCTGCCGGCGCGAGTCCACCTGCGTGTTCCAGTGCGCGATTTGTTCGCGGGAGAGTTTGAACTGCAGGTAGACGCTGGGGACGATCGCGATCAGGACGATCACTGCTATCCACCAACTGACCAGCAGCAGCGCGCCGATGGCGAGGAGCACCGAGACGAGCTGGGTGAAGATCGCGGCGATCCGGTCAAGGACCCGTGCGTAGGAATCGGAGAAGCGCTTGGCGCGGTCGTACAGGTCCACCGTCTCTTTGTCGTCGTAGCGCCAGAAGTCCAGGGTGAGGAATCGCTCGTACATCAGATCACCGACGATCGCGCCGACCCGGAAGCTCATGAGCTGCTGGATGTAGCGGTCCACGCTGCTGAACGCGCCCCAGAAGAGCCCGAGGGCCGCGGTGATGATGACGTAAATGATGGCCTGCCGGCCAGCGTCGGTGTTGCCCGCGTAGGCGGCAGCCAGCGCCGTCGTAGTCAGGGCGGCGAAGTAGGTGGTGACGAGCGGCAGGAGCGCCGAGATCAGCGAGCCGAGGACTTTCATCACGACGGCGGCCGGTGAGGCCTGGAAGCTCACCCGCAGAACCTGCGCCACGGCGCGAGCGTAGGGCTTCAGCGCAAGCTTGCGTTTCGGCTCACGTGCGGGCAGGAGTTCAGACATGCCTCCAGCCTAGTTCCGGGACCCGGAGGTGGCGGGGTACGGAGACTGCGGGTGCGGCACCGGTGGGGCGGCGCCGCCCCGGGTGAAGCCGGGCGCCCACAAACGGGTAAGCCCGCCGAAACTGCAGTTTCGGCGGGCTTACCCGTTTCACAGCGGAGAGTCCTAGCGCGAACCGTAGTTCGGGGCTTCGACGGTCATCTGGATGTCGTGCGGGTGCGATTCCTTGAGTCCGGCCGCGGTGATGCGGACGAACTTGCCGCGGGCCTTGAGCTCGGCGACGGTGGGGGCGCCGGTGTAGAACATCGTCTGGCGGAGGCCGCCGACCAGCTGGTACGCCACCGAGGACAACGGACCACGGTAGGCGACTCGGCCTTCGATGCCTTCCGGGATGAGCTTGTCATCGCCGGACACGTCGGCCTGGAAATACCGGTCCTTGGAGTAGGAGGTGTTCTTGCCGCGGGTCTGCATGGCGCCCAGGGAGCCCATGCCGCGGTAGCTCTTGAACTGCTTGCCGTTGACGAAGATCAGCTCGCCCGGGGATTCGTCGCAGCCGGCCAGGAGGGAGCCGAGCATCACGGTGTCGGCACCGGCGACCAGCGCCTTGCCGATGTCGCCCGAGTACTGCAGGCCGCCGTCGGCGATCAGCGGGACGCCGGCCGGGATGGCCGCTTTCGCCGATTCGTAGATGGCGGTGATCTGGGGGACGCCGACGCCGGCAACCACACGGGTGGTGCAGATGGACCCGGGGCCGACGCCGACCTTGATGCCGTCGGCACCGGCGTCGATCAGGGCCTGGGCACCTTCGCGGGTGGCGGCCTGGCCGCCGATGATGTCCACGTGCGCCGCGGCGGGCTCGGCCTTGAGCCGGCGGATCATTTCCAGCACGCCCTGGGAGTGGCCGTTCGCGGTGTCCACGAACAGGGCATCCACACCGGCGTCAACGAGCGTCATGGCACGCTCCCAGCCGTCGCCGAAGAAGCCGACGGCCGCACCGACGCGCAGGCGGCCTGCCTCGTCCTTGGTGGCGAGCGGGTACTGCTCGGCTTTGGTGAAGTCCTTGGTGGTGATGAGGCCCTGGAGCCGGCCCTGCTCGTCAACGAGCGGGAGCTTCTCGATCTTGTTCGTGGCCAGCTTGTGCGAGGCTTCCTCGCGGCTGATGCCGACGTGCCCGGTGACCAGCGGCATCTTGGTCATGACGTCACTGACCAGCCGGAGCGGGAAGTCCGACTCCGGCACGAACCGGGTGTCGCGGTTGGTGACGATGCCCAGCAGCCTGTTGCCTTCGTCCACCACCGGGAGCCCTGAGACGCGGTAGCGTGCGCAGATCTCGTCGAGCTCAGCCAGCGTGGCTTCGGGTCCGATGGTCAGGGGGTTGGTGATCATGCCGGATTCGCTGCGCTTGACCCGGTCCACCTGGTCGGCCTGATCGGCGATGGAAAGGTTGCGGTGCACGACGCCGAGGCCGCCCTGGCGCGCCATGGCGATGGCCATCCGGGACTCCGTGACGGTGTCCATCGCGGCGGACAGCAACGGGGTCTGGACCGTGATGCGCTTGGAAATCCGGGAGGACGTGTCCGCCTCGGAGGGGATCACGTCGGTGTGGCCGGGCAGGAGCAGGACGTCGTCGTACGTCAGGCCGATAAAGCCGAAGGGGTTGTGTTCGGGCTGGGTCATGAGTGCGCCTCTTACCTTGGGTTACGGGGTTCACGGGTAGGGGTTGCAACAGATGACCAGCCAGTCATTACGGGTCTGGTCTGTGCAGAAGGGTTGAATAAATAGTAGAACCTTGGCGGCGATAGCCATATTCCGGGGCGGTAATGTGCGCCTCAATGTGAGCCGCCCCATGCCGGGCGGCCGCCGGAGGCTCCCGGTGCCGGCCCGGCGCGGGGCCCTACTTCCAGCCGGTGGCAGCCAGGAGCCGCTGTTCGAACATGGGGATCATGGTCTGAACGTAGGTCTTGGTCAGGTGGTTGTCGTCCTTGTAGACGTACACGTTGCCGACGACCGCGGGGCAGACCCCGTTCGCGCAGATGAAATCGCTCATGTCCATGAGGTGCAGGCCGGGCACCTTGCCACGGTAGGCGTCCAACGGCGAGGACCCCGCGAGCGACTCCTGCTCGGGCACGTTGCACTCCGCGGCACCCTCGCCGTTCTTCTGGACGCATTCGGGCATGTTGATGTTGAAGCGGGGGTTGTCGCGGATCCCCACGACGTCCATGCCGGCGTCGGTGAAGGGTTTGATGCCTTCAAGGTACTGCGGCACCTCGGTCTCGAACGGCGCTTCCTTGTGGGTCAGGGACGCAACCGTGAAGACGGCGTCGGGGTGGTGGTCCAGGACGTACTGCGCGCTGGCCTTGTTGAAGGCGTTGCAGTCCGCGTCCCGCTCCGGTGACTCCCCGCCGAAGCGGCAGTTGCCTTTCAGGAGCGTGACGACTTCCCAGCCGTGGCTCTTCGCGATGGGGCCCAGCGCCGCCATGTACTGCTGGGCATGGGAGTCGCCAAGCACCACGATCCGCTTCGTGACCTTCTCGGGCTTGTTGTTCTGCAGGCAGCCCTGCAGCAGGGGGTCGCTGGGGACGTTCTCGTCCGTGCATAGCCCGTCGATGTCGGCCCACTCATTCTTCATCGCCGCCGGCGCGGGGATGATCTTCGCGTCCGGGGTGGGTTTGCCGGCGTTCTCCGGGGCCAGGGCGGCCGCCCCGGGCGTCAGTTCCTTGGGCTGGGACGCCGCCGCGGCCTCGTCGGCCACGAGCCTGCTCTGCCAGACCGCGACCGGACCTGCCAGCAGGGCACCGCAGGCGGCAATCACGACGGCGGTGCGCCAGGCACGGCGCTTCGGCCAGTGCCATTCGCGCAGCGGCTTCTCGACGAAACGGGTGGTGAGAACTGCCAAAACGATGGACACGCCGACGATGCACAGCCCCTGGACAAGGTTCGGCGCCGTAATGCCCGCCCCGGCAAGGGCCAGGACCAGCAGCGGCCAGTGCCAGAGGTACAGCGCATAGGAGTTGTCTCCCAGCGACACCAGCGGCTTCCAGGTCAGGAGACGGTCCACGCCGAAGCGGCTGCCGCTTTGTCCGGCGGTAATGATCGCGGCGGCGGCCAGCGTGGGCCACAGCGCGATGAAGCCGGGAAACGAACGGTCCACGGTCAGCAGCAACCCGCAGGACAGCATGGCCACCAAGCCGGCCCAGCCCAGCACGACGCGCAGGATCCTGCCGGGCTTCAGATATGGCAGGGCGAGGGCCAGGAGGGAGCCGAGGGCGAATTCCCAGAGTCGGGCGCCGGTGTCGAAGTAGGCGTGGGCCTGGTTGGTGGTGGTCTGCTGGATCGAGTAGACGAGCGACACGGCGAAGATGGCGCCGAAGGCCGCGGTCAGCAGGGACCGGTAACTAAGCAGGGCGCGGTCCTCGCCGGTCCAGCGCCGGAGTAGTCGGGAAAGAAGAGCCGTGCCGGCAAATACGAGGGGCCAGAGCACGAACACCTGTCCCTGGATCGACAGCGACCAGAAGTGCTGGAGCGGGCTCGCGCCCGAATGGTCCTGGGCGTAGTAGTCGACGGCGCTGTCGGCCAGGAGCCAGTTCTGCCGGTATAGCAGGGAGGCCCACGCCTGATCGAGGATGTCCGGCCAGCGGCTCTGAGGCAGGATGGCCCAGGTGCCGGCGAGTACGGCGAGCACCACCACGACGACGGCGGGCAGCAGTCGCTTGAGCAGATGCAGCCAGTGGCTCAGGAGCCGCAGGGGGGCGCCGGATTCGACCTTCCGCGTGAAGCTGAGGGTCATCAGGAATGCTGAAATGAGAAGGAAGATGTCCACACCGCCGGAGACCCGGCCCAGCCACACGTGGTACGTGACCACCATGAGGACGGCAAGGGCGCGAAGGCCCTGGACCTCGGGTCGGTAGCTGGCTTTTCGGCTCGCCGGAGAACCCGCATCCGCTGTTGGCGGGGTGGCTATGGTTCGCTCGTTCGACACTAAAAAACCCTTCAGGCCGGCTTCCAAAAGATCAATGTTACCGAACCGTAACTTTCTTTGCCAGTCACAGGGCGCTAGTGGGAGCGCGGGCGGGGGCGTCCCCGGGGTGCTTCGTTGGAGTCCTGGGGCGGCTGCGGGCGGCGTTGGACTCCACCGGCCGCGGCGCGGAAGCTAGGCTGGTGCGAGTCTGAGGAGGCCGCTTAGTGATTGTGCAGCTGCGCATTTGTGTTCCGGGTGATTTGTCCGGAGTTGTTGTCGAAAGATGTGCCGATCATCTCGGCGTCGCGGAAATCGCCGTGGACAAGGGCGCCTCGGTCATGCCGCCCGGGGACGTTGTCCAGGTCCTGCTCGCCCGCGAATCCGTGGAGACGCTCATGGAGAAGCTCCAGGTCCTCGACATCCAGAAGCGCGGATCGATTTCGGTCAACCTGCCGGATCTTGTGCTTTCGGACCGGGCCGACCGGGCGGAGGCCGAGGCCCCCGGTGAGGGCGCGGACGCGGTCATCTGGGAAGAGGTGTCGCGCCAGAGCGGCGAAGATTCGCGCCTCACGTGGAGTTTTCTGGCATTCCTGGTCCTGGCCACCCAGCTGGCGGCCATCGGCATCGTCACGGACTCCACAATCGCGATTGTCGGCGCCATGGCCGTGGGCCCTGAGTTCGGCCCGCTGGCTGCGCTGGCTGTGGCTCTGGTCCGGCGCGAGCGACGGCTCGGACGCGACGCGGCGCTGGCCCTCGGCGTCGGCTTTCCGGTCGCGATGCTGGCCGCGGCACTGACCGCGTGGCTGTCCGTGCCGCTCGGACTGTTTCCCAAGGACGCGCTGGACCACGGTTCTGCGGTTGAATTCATCTACCATCCGGGGCCATACTCGCTGATTGTCGCGGTGCTGGCTGGAACGGCCGGCATGCTGTCGGTGATCAGCCGGCGCTCGGCGGCGCTGATTGGCGTGTTTATCTCCGTCACCACGGTGCCGGCGGCGGGGTTTGTGGCCGTGGCACTGGTCCTGGGCGAGTATCAGAAGGCGGCCGGTTCCGCCCTTCAGCTGTTCCTGAACCTGGTGGGGATTGTGGTGTCCGGCGTCGGGGTGTTGCTTTTCTACCGGGTGGTGGCCAAACGGCGGCCGCCGGAGGCTACGCTGCGGCGCAAGTCTGCGGGCACCCGCCGCTGACGGACTGGCTGACGGCCCGGTGCTGACGGACTGACCGCCAGACTGGCTGGCGGCCGGGCCGGGGTCAGCCAGTCAGTTAGGCAACGGCAGCAGGTTCCTCACTCGGCGGCCCACCCGGTAGCCGCCAGGAACTGAGCCTCAAAGTAGGGCGTGAGGCTCTCCATGTAGGTCCTGGTGACGTGGTTGTCATCCTTGTAGACCATCACGTTGCCGATGACGGCCGGGCAGACCTCGTCCTGGCAGAAGTACTGGCTGAAGTCCAGAAACTTGGTGGCCGGCAGCTGCGCGGCCACGGAGGCATCGGGCGACGCGGGCTGATAGTTCTCCGCCGTCTTCGATCCGCAGGCTGCGTAGTTGTTGGGGTTCTTCTCCAGGCAGGCCGGGACGGCCTCGTGCATGCGCGGGGTGTCGCGCAACGCCACGACGGGGATGCCGGCGTCGTTGATGGACTTGATCGGCGGAACCCACCCCGGGTCCATGAACTCCGTGGACGTCGGATCCGGGTCGGTCCGGGTGCTGGTTGTCACCACAAGGTCCGGCTTCATGGCCAGCACCTTCTTGAGGGTGTCCTTGTTGAAGTCCAGGCAGCCTTCCGAGAGCCCCGGGGCCGGGCCGACCGTCACAGGGCAGTAACCCTTGGTGATGGCTTCGACCTTCCACCCGTACTTGTCGGCCAGAGTGAGAATGGGGGTCGCCCAGACGTGGGCGTGCGAGTTGCCGATGATCACCACGGTCTTGGCGGCGTTCTGTTTGCCGTTGGTGCAAATGTTGGTGAGGGCCTTCTCGTCCGACGTGCAGCCGCCTGCGTAGCGGGGCCATTCATCAGCCGCCGTGGCGAGGGTGGGAAGGAGGGGAGCGGATTTGTCGGCCCCGCCGACGTAGGCCGGGTCCAGCGAACGTGCACCCGGATTATTGACCCAGGCCTGGCTTGACGCCGCGGCAAGGGCGTAGTTGATCTGGAGTTGCCAGGCCGCCAGCGGCACGGCGGCGATGGCCGCGGCCGCGGCGATGGCGATGAGGGCGCGGCGGCGTTTGAGCTCCGGCCACTTCCACCCCCGCCAGGGCTTCTCAACGAAGCGGGTGGTGAGGTAGGCGAGCACCATCGAAACGGCCACGATGATGCTGCCCGTGATCGGCCCCGCGCGGTCCTTGTCCGTCGCGGTCAGCGAGATGACCAGGACCGGCCAGTGCCACAAGTACAACGCGTAGGACATGTCTCCCAGCCGGACCAGAGGCCCCGAGCTGAGGAACCGGTCAACGCCAAGCTTGCTGCCGGTCTGGCCAGCGACGATCACACAGGCCGCGGCCAAGGTGGGCCAGAGTGCCACGAACCCGGGGAAGGAGGCCTGGACATTAAGCAGGAGGCCGCAGCTGAGCATGGCCACAATGCCCAGCCAGCCGAGCGCCAAGCGCCAGCTCCGGGGAAGCCGCAGGGAGGGAAGGGCCAGAGCCACAAGGGTGCCCAGCGCAAACTCCCATAGCCGCGCGCCGGTATCGAAGTACGCTTCCGTCTGCTCCGCCTTGGTGAAGAGGATGGAGTAGATCAGCGAACCGAGGAAAATCAAGGCGAAGATGTAGCACAGCAGCACGCGGTAGCGGAGCCGGAAGCGCCTGGCGACGAGTGCGGCTCCCGCGAAGATGAGCGGCCACAGGATGAAAATCTGCCCCTGGATCGAGAGGGACCAGAAGTGCTGGAAGGGGCTGGCCTGGCTGTGGTCCGAGGCGTAGTAGTCCGTGGCCTGGGACTGCAGGAGCCAGTTCTCGACATAGGACAGGGAGGCCCAGCCCTGCGAGATCACTTCCAGCCAGCGGGTCCGGGGAAGGAACAGGATGCTTGCGGCAATGACGGCCACGATGACGGTGACGGCAGCCGGGACGAGGCGCCGGAAGAGGTGCAGCCAATGCTTGAGCAGGGCCATGGGTCGGCCCTGCTCGTAACGGCCGACGAACTGCAGCGTCATGAGGAACGCCGAGATCAGCAAGAACACGTCCACACCGCCGGAGACCCGCCCCAACCAGATGTGGTAGCTCATGACCATCAGCACGGCCAAGGACCGGAGCCCCTGAATTTCGGGCCTGAAGGTGGACTTTCGGCCGGCCTGGGGCGCGCCGTCGGATCGGGCAGGTGCGGGTAGGGTTCTTTGCTGTGTCATAGAAAAACCCCTCAAACCGGTAACCAAAACGTCTATGTTATCCAACCGTAATGTTCATGGCCAATCGTCGCGGCGGGCATAGAACTCTATTCAGTCATGCCAAGGTGTGAGTTTCCAGTGAATTGTCAGCATGGAGGCAGCACGTCCCGGCTGAGTCGCGGCTGAGTCGCGCCTGGACTTGGCGCACTTCGGGAGCATTTTCGCCGGCAGTCCCCGGGCGCAAAAGCAGGACCCGGGCACAAAAAAGGGACGGCCCGGCAAGTTGCCGGGCCGTCCCCTGTGCGGGCCGAAATTAGTGCTGGTGGCCTGCGTGCTCGTCTTCGTCGGCCGGCTTCTCCACCACGAGGGTTTCCGTGGTGAGGACCAGCGCAGCGATGGAAGCCGCGTTGCGCAGGGCCGCACGGGTCACCTTGACGGGGTCGATCACGCCGGCGGCGATCAGGTCTTCGTACTCGCCGGACTTGGCGTTGAAGCCCTGGTTGACGGCGGATTCTGCCACCTTGGCAACAACCACATAGCCGTCGAAGCCGGCGTTCTGGGCGATCCAGCGCAGCGGCTGGGTCAGGGCCCGGCGGACGATGCCGACGGCGGCAGCCGCGTCACCTTCGAGAGCCTGGACGGCTGCGTCCTCGTCGAGGGCCTTCAGCGCGTGGATGAGGGCGGACCCGCCACCGGCGACGATGCCTTCTTCAAGGGCGGCGCGGGTCGAGGACACTGCGTCCTCGATGCGGTGCTTCTTTTCCTTCAGCTCAACCTCGGTGGCAGCGCCAACCTTGATCACGCCGATGCCGCCGGCCAGCTTGGCCAGGCGTTCCTGCAGCTTTTCCTTGTCCCAGTCGGAATCCGTGCGGGTCAGCTCGGCGCGCAGCTGGGCAACACGCGCGGCGACGTCCTCGGCCGAACCGGCGCCGTCGACGATCGTGGTGTTGTCCTTGGTGACCGTGATGCGGCGGGCGGTGCCGAGCACCTCAAGGCCAACGGAATCCAGGCTCAGGCCCAGCTCCGGGGAGACAACCTGTGCACCCGTGAGAGTCGCGATGTCCTGCAGCATGGCCTTGCGGCGGTCGCCGAAGCCCGGGGCCTTGACGGCGACGACGTTCAGGGTGCCGCGGATGCGGTTGACGATGAGCGTGGACAGGGCCTCGCCCTCGACGTCTTCGGCAATGATGAAGAGCGGCTTGGAGCTCTGCAGCGCCTTTTCCAGCAGCGGCAGGAATTCCTGCACCGAGGAGATCTTGCCCTGGTTGATCAGGATCAGGGCGTCCTCGAGGACAGCTTCCTGGCGTTCCGCGTCCGTGACAAAGTACGGGGACAGGTAGCCCTTGTCGAACTGCATGCCCTCGGTGAGGACCAGTTCTGTCTGTGTGGTGGAAGATTCCTCGATGGTGATCACACCATCCTTGCCGACCTTGCCAAACGCCTCGGCCAGGAGCTCGCCGACCTCGTCGCTCTGGGCGGAGATGGCGGCAACGTTGGCAACCTGCGTGCCTTCGACCGGACGGGCGTTTTCCAACAGGCGGGCAGCGACGGCCTCGACCGAAACCTCGATGCCACGCTTGATCTCGCCCGGGGCGGCGCCTGCCGCAACATTGCGCAGGCCTTCCTTGACCAGGGCCTGGGCCAGCACGGTGGCGGTGGTGGTGCCGTCGCCGGCAACATCGTTGGTCTTGGTGGCGACCTCCTTGGCAAGCTGCGCGCCAAGGTTTTCGTAGGGGTCGTCCAGCTCGATTTCACGGGCGATGGTCACACCATCGTTAGTGATCGTGGGAGCGCCCCACTTCTTGTCCAGCACGACATTGCGGCCGCGCGGGCCCAGCGTGACCTTGACGGTGTTGGCGAGCTTATCGATGCCGGCTTCAAGCGACCGGCGGGCAGCGTCGTTAAACGCAAGCTGCTTTGCCATGGTTTTGTCCTTTCAAGACAGAACCCCGCGCAACTGATCCGTTCATGGCGAAGGATCGGCTGCGCGGGGGACCAAGAGAGTTACTTTACGACGATCGCCAGAACGTCGCGGGCGGAGAGTACGAGGTACTCCGTGCCGCCGGTCTTGACTTCGGTTCCGCCGTACTTGGAGTAGATAACGACGTCGCCGACGGCAACGTCAACGGGAACGCGGTTGCCGTTGTCGTCAAAGCGGCCGGGGCCTACTGCAACAACTTCGCCTTCCTGCGGCTTCTCCTGTGCGGAGTCCGGGATAACCAGGCCTGAAGCCGTGGTCTGCTCGGCTTCGAGCGGGCGGACAACAATACGATCCTCAAGAGGCTTAATAGAGACCGACAAGGACCTCTCCTATTCGTCAGCAAATTCGTGGACTATGAAGCGGTGATGCCATGGCGTACAGACCGTCGTCGCGGTGCCGGCAGCAGCCTGGCTGTGAAGCTTCAGGTGTTAGCACCCTCCTAGGGAGAGTGCTAATGACGACTCTATGTAAATGGTTAGCACTCGGTCAAGGCGAGTGCCAGAAATTCATCTCGGGTGAACAGCTCCCCCGCGCGGGACATGCTCATTCTTTGCTGCAGCCAGCGGACACTTCGGCATCATGCTCCCTGCCCGCGCCAAGCGAGGGACATGTCCAACAGGTAGCGGCTACCCAGGAGGACATGCCCATTCTTTGCTTCCGCCACCGGACACTTCGGCATCATGCTCTCTGTCTGCACCAAGCAAGGGACATGTCCAGCGCATGCTGGCTGCCCAAGGGGGGCATGTCCACCGGATGAAGGCTGCTCAGTGGGAGATGCCCATTCTCTGCACCGTTCATTGGACACTTCGGCATCATGCTCCCTGCCCGCGCCAAGCGAGGGGCATGTCCAACGGGTAGCGGGCACTCAGGGCATGTCCAGTGCATGCGGGCTGCCCGAGAGGACATGTCCAACGGATGAAGGCTGCTCAGTGGGAGATGCCCATTCTTTGCTGCAGCCAGCGGACACTTCGGCATCATGCTCCCTGCCCGCGCCAAGCGAGGGGCATGTCCATCCGGGCCTGCTGGGTCCATGGGGCCTGGCGCGTGCGCCTACTCGCCGGCGAGGTCCTCGAAGTCCACGTCTTCGCCTTCTTCGTCGTCGCGGTCACTGCCTTCGTCGTTCCGATGCCGGTACATCACCAGGGCTCCGCCGCCGGCCAGCAGGATGCCGGCGATGAGGAAGATGATGCCACCGAGCCTGGCCGTGGCATAGGTGTCGCGGATGGCCCGGGCCTCGTCCGTGGCGTCCTGTACGTTCTTGCCGCCGACGGAATAGACCGTCGCGTTGAAGGAATCGAGGAAGAAGATGATCACCAGCAACGCGATGCACACGACGGCGATCACCGCTCCGGCGATGATCGCCGGCCGTGCGTAGCGGGCCAGTCCCTGCTGATGGCTATGGCGCACCCGCCCGCCGTCGTCCCGCCCGCCGTCGTCCTGCACGCCGTCGTCCTGCCCGTCCACGTCCTGCCCAGCGTCGTCCTGCCCGTCCGTATTCTGACCGCCCGTGCTCTGCCCGGATGTTTCCTCTGACGTGCTGCCGCCTGTACCGCTGTCTTCCATGTCGTCAAGCCTAGTCCCCGTGGTCCGGTCGCAGCGTGCCCGCGGCGCTGAACTACGCTGGAAGGCATGACTGACGCACCGCAGGAACACATTGCACCGATCCTCACGCCCGAGGGCTGGGAGCTGCTGGCGTCGCTGGGCCCGTACCGCGAGGACGAGGCCTTCCGCCTCACCGCGGCGCTGCGCAAGGCCGGCCACTCCCCCGAGCTGGTCTCGGCGGTGCTCACCCAGTCCCGGCTGCGGACCAAGGCCGAGGCCAAATTCGGTGAGTTCGCCCGGCAGATGGTCTTCACCAAGGCCGGCCTGGAGCAGGCCACCCGGCTCACGGTGGCGGCCCGGCACGCGCAGCGGTTCGTCGAGGCCGGAATCAGCCATGTCGCGGACCTCGGCTGCGGGCTGGGAGCCGATGCCATGGCCCTGGCGTCCATGGATCTCGTGGTCACCGCGGTGGAAATGGACGAGACCACGGCCGCCTGCGCCACGATGAACCTGATCCCCTTCCGCAACGCCACCGTGGTCCACTCCGATGCCACCGCGGTTTCCCTTGAGGGGGTCGACGGCGTCTGGCTGGACCCTGCCCGGCGCACCACGTCCACTTCGGGAACCAAGCGGATCTGGGATCCGGAGGACTTTTCCCCGCCGCTGTCCTTCGTCGAGTCGCTGGCCGGCTCCGGGCGCGCCGTCGGCGTCAAGATGGGGCCGGGCATGCCGCATGATTCCGTGCCGGCGGACTGCGAAGCCCAGTGGGTCTCCGTCGGCGGGGACGTAACCGAGGTGGCGCTGTGGTTCAACGCCGTCCGGCGCCCCGGCGTCCGGCGTGCTGCCCTGGTGCTCGGGCCGCTCGGAGCCGCTGAACTCACCAGCGGCGAGGACTTCGGGGGCGGCCCGGCCGCGCCCGTGGGCCCGGTGGAGGGCTACCTGTACGAGCCCGACGGTGCGGTCATCCGCGCCGGACTCGTGGCCGACGTCGCCCTCCAGCTGGGCGGGCACCTCGTGGACGAGCACATCGCCTACATCTGCGCCCCGGAGTTGCGCGAGACCCCGTTCGCCAAGGCCTACAAGGTCCTGGACGTGATGCCGTTCAACGTCAAAGCGCTCAAGGCTTGGGTCAAGGACCAAGGGATCGGCGTCCTGGACATCAAGAAGCGCGGCACGGCCGTCACCCCGGAAGAACTGCGCAAGCAGCTCCTGCCCGGCGGAAAACCGGCAGGGTCCAAGAGCAAGGCCAAGAAAGCGGCCACCCTGGTCCTCACCAGGATCGGCGAGGACCGGGTGGCCATCTCGGTGGAGCCCGTCTAACTCGGGCGGCCGGGGCGCTGGGCCCGGGTGAACTCCTCGGCGGCCTTGATCTGCTCGTCGGTCGGCCGGATCCCGGTGTAGAGCACGAACTGCTCCAGCGCCTGGATCGTGGCTACCTCGGCTCCCGTGATCACGGTCTTGCCGGCCGCGCGAGCTGCCTTGACGAGCGGCGTCTCGGCCGGGAGGGCGACGACGTCGAACACCACCTTTGCTGCGTCGATGGCCTGCTGCGGGAAGGAGAGCACCTCCGCGTCGGGGCCCCCGGCCATGCCCACTGGGGTGACGTTGATGATCATGTCGGCCGTGCCCGTTCCGGACCTTGCGGAGCCCAGATCCGGGCTCCAGGCGAACCCGTATAGCTCGGCCAGGCCGCGTCCGGTGTCCTCGTTGCGGGCCACGACCGTCACGTCCTTGAAGCCGGCATCCCGCAGCGCGGCGACAGTGGCCTTGGCCATGCCACCGGAGCCCAGGACCAGCACCGAGTAGTCCGTCGGGACGGCATTGCGCTGCAGGAGCTGCTCGATTGCCGTGTAGTCGGTGTTGTAGGCGGTGAGCCGGCCGCCGTCGTTGACGATGGTGTTGACCGAATCGATAGCCTTCGCGGAGGGGTCCATGACGTCCACCAGGGCGATCACGTCCTCTTTGTAGGGCATGGACACCGCGCAGCCGCGGATGCCGAGTCCGCGCACTCCGGCGATGGCCTGGGCGAGGTCGGTGGGGGCGAAGGCCTTGTAGATCCAGTTCAGGCCAAGCTGTTCGTACAGATGGTTGTGGAAGCGTGTCCCGTTGTTGCTCGGCCGGGCCGAGAGCGAGATGCACAGGGTCATGTCTTTGTTCAGAATGGGCACAGCTCCATTAAACGCCAGGAGCGGTCCGCTCCCCCGCAGCCCCGCCCGGGCCCGGGTCCGAACCTCAACGACGCCGGCGCCGGAGCCTCCCCTGACCAGCGCCGTTTGTGAATACACTCACGTATCAGCGGTAACTTTGGCACCGTCCGGGCCCAGCCCCTGCACTAGACTTGGACCACCCGTAGCCCTGCCAGCCGCCCGCCCGGCGCTGTGGCGGGAAATGGCACGCGACACCGCCGGTGCCGCGTGCAGGGGCACGTCCGAGGGTGTTTGCCAGCGCATTCCCGCCAGGACGACGGCCAGGACAGCAGAACAGTGAAGGGACCACATGAAGATCGAGTTCGCTTCATCCAGGCAGTCGACTCTTGGCGTGGAATGGGAGCTGGCCCTCGTCGACGCCGAGACCGGTGAACTGGCCTCCGTGGCGAACCAGGTGCTCCGCGGAGTCGCTGCCCGGCATCCCGAACTCAACGAGGACGACGAGCACCCGCACATCAAGCAGGAGCTGCTGCTGAATACCGTGGAACTCGTCACCGGAGTCTGCACCACCGTGGCGGAGGCGAAAGCCGACCTGAACAGTTCGTTGGCCGCGGTCCGCGAGGTCACCGACCCCATGGGCGTGGAGGTCTTCTGCGCCGGGAGTCATCCGTTCAGCCCGCCCCAGCTGCAGCCCGTGACTGATAAGGAACGCTACGCGAAGCTCATCGACCGGACGCAATGGTGGGGCCGGCAGATGGTCATCTACGGCGTCCACGTCCACGTCGGACTGGACAGCCGGGACAAGGTCCTTCCGGTGCTGGACGGCCTGGTCAACTACTTCCCGCATTTCCAGGCCCTTTCCGCCTCCAGCCCCTTTTGGGGCGGCGAAGACACCGGCTACGCCTCGCAACGCGCCCTCATGTTCCAGCAGCTGCCGACCGCGGGGCTGCCGTTCCAGTTCGCCCGCTGGGAGGACTATGAGGCCTACGTCCAGGACATGTTCACCACCGGGGTGATCGACACCCTGTCCGAGATCCGCTGGGACATCCGTCCCGTCCCGCATTTCGGCACCATCGAGATGCGCATTTGCGATGGCCTGGCCACCCTTGAGGAAGTCGGGGCCATCGCCGCCTTGACCCAGTGCCTGGTCGACGAATTCTCCACGACACTGGACAACGGCGGCACCATTCCCACTATGCCGCCGTGGCATGTCCAGGAAAACAAATGGCGCGCGGCCCGGTACGGCCTGGACGCGATCATCATCCTCGACGCTGAGGGCAACGAGCAGCTCGTCACAGAGCACCTCCGCGAGACGCTCAAGCGGCTCGAACCCGTCGCAGCGAAACTGGGCTGCAGCGCCGAACTGGCCGACGTCGACAAGATCATCCAGCGCGGCGCCGGCTACCAGCGCCAGCGCCGGGTGGCTGCCGAGCACGGCGGGGACCTGCGCGCCGTCGTCCTGGACCTCGTCAAGCAGATGCGGCAGGGTCCGGAAGCCTAGCTCCGGCGCGGGGCGTGGCGTCCACGGGAGCGGACAATCGCAGGCGACGCCGGCGCTAACGGCGCCCCAGCCGCACCAACGTCAGTCGGACGCCGCCTCAGGCGGAGACAGTGGTGACCGGCATCGAGGAGTCAGGGGCAAAACCGATCCCACTCGGCTCCACTCCGGCCATCACCAGCTGCGCCCCGAGGGCTGCGACCATGGCGCCGTTGTCCGTGCACAGCGAGAGCGGCGGCACCGTCAGCCGGATCCCGGCGGCGCTGCAGCGCTGTTCGGTGAGCTGGCGCAGCCGCGAGTTGGCGGCAACGCCTCCGCCCAGGAGGACCTCCGTGATGCCGTTTTCGCGGCAGGCGAGCACGGCCTTGGACGTGATCACATCCACCACGGCTTCCTGGAAGGCCGCGGCGATGTCCGCGACGGGAACCGCCTCGCCGCGGGCCTCGAACTGCTCCACGCAGCGGGCGACGGCGGTCTTGAGTCCGCTGAAGGACCAGTCGTACCGGTGCGGGCCGGGTTCCTCGGCGGTGCCCATGTACTTCGGCTGGGTGAGTCCGCGCGGGAACCGGATGGCTTTGGCGTTGCCGGTGCGCGCGAGCTTGTCGATGGCCGGGCCGCCGGGATAGCCCAGGCCCAGGAGCCGCGCCACTTTGTCGTAGGCTTCGCCGGCGGCGTCGTCGATCGTGGAGCCCAGCAGCTCGACGTCGTCGGTGATGCTCCGGATCCGCAGGATCTCGGTGTGGCCGCCGGACACCAGGAGCGCACCCATGTTGTCCGGGAGGGTTTCCGGCGGCGACCCGGCGGGCGGCGTCGACACCGACGTTGCAGTGCCGGTGCCCTGCTGGAGGAGCCCGACACCGACGTGCGCCACCAGGTGGTTGATGGCGTAGAGGGGTTTTCCGGTGGCGACGGCGAGCGCCTTGGCCGCGCAGACGCCCACCATGAGCGCTCCGGCCAGGCCGGGTCCGGAGGTGACGGCAATGGCGTCAATGTCCGCCAGCTGAACGTTCGCCTCCGCAAGCGCCTCCTGGAGGGTGGGGACGAAGGCGTCGAGGTGGGCGCGGGAGGCGATCTCGGGAATCACGCCGCCGAAGCGGACGTGTTCCTCCATGGAGGAGGACACGGTGTTGGTCAGCAGTTCGGTCCCGCGGACAATGCCGACGCCGGTTTCGTCGCAGGAAGACTCGATGCCGAGCACGAGCGGCTGGGTGCGGTTCATGGTCGGCCTGCTTCCTTGGGCTGGGGGCTGAGTGGTTCGCGGGGCAGCTGGAGCCGCATGATCAGGGCGTCGACGCCGTCGCGGTAGTAGCGGGGACGGATGTGGATCTGTTCGAAGCCGAAGCGCCGGTAGAGCTGCTGGGCCCGGGGATTGTCCGCCCGGACCTCCAGCAGCACATCCTGGGCGCCGCGGACCCGGCTTTCCGCGATCAGCTCGGTAAGCAGGGCCGAGCCGATGCCCTTGCCCTCCTGTTCAGGCACGACGGCAATCGTCTGGACGTCCGAGATCGGTTCAATGCACATCAGCCCGGCATATCCCACGATCCGGCCGTGGAACTCCGCGACGAGGTAGCGGCGGGTATCCGTCTGCGCGAGCTCGTCGCGGAACATCTGCAGCGGCCATGCGTCCACCGGGAACAGCCGGCATTCGAGCTCGTGGACGGCGGGGATGTCCGCGGCGTCCATCTCCCGCAGCGTGACCCCGCCGGGCAGAGTGCGCGGTGTGGTGTGGTCAGCGTTCACAGGGCACGCTTCCGGGGTCCGGGCACCTGGGCATCGGACTCGCGGAGGTACAAAGGGGTGGAGTCCAGGAGCTGCTCCCCCGCCGCGAGCCGCGCGAGCGCGAACTGGCCCAGCGAGAGGGCCTCGGGCTGCCGTGTGCTGAATTCGGCGACAGCCTTGACGACGTCGGAGTAAATTCCCGCTCCGGCGCCGTAGACGGGCAGATCCGGAAGATCCGCGGCGAATCCGACGTGCGGGCCGTCGGCAAGGTGCGGCAACTGGGCGTCAGAGAGCGTGTACCGGGCCCAGTACACTTCCTTGCGGCGCGCATCGGTGGCCACG
Organism: Arthrobacter sp. TE12232; assembly: GCF_054062615.1. Taxonomy (NCBI): domain Bacteria; kingdom Bacillati; phylum Actinomycetota; class Actinomycetes; order Micrococcales; family Micrococcaceae; genus Arthrobacter; species Arthrobacter sp. TE12232. Next base: position 3,671,823 of record NZ_JBSSFK010000001.1, on the reverse strand, counting down.
ATGAACTCCGCGGCCGAGTCGGTGGATTCGGCGACTTCCAAGGCGATCGCGTCCAGGCTCATGACGCCGTACAGCGGCTTGTCCCAGACAAAAGCGAGGGTGCGGGCGGTGACGATCCCGGAGCGCAGTCCCGTGAACGGTCCGGGACCCACGCCGGTGACGATTGCGTCGACGTCGTGGCCGCTGACGCCGGCCTCGGCCAGGAGGGCGTCGATTCCCGGGGCCAGGACTTCCGCGTGCGTGCGCGTATCTTCGGTGGCGAAACTGGCCAGCACGGACTCCGGCGCGTCATCGGAGACCAGCGCGGCGCTCGCGACGGCCGAGGTGTCGATGGCGAGAATCAGCATCAGGAGTTCCGTTCCGGGGTCTGGGGCAGTGGTTCGGCGGGCGTCGCTTCGAAGCCCGGCAGCGCCGGGGGTTCTGCCCAGCGCGGGCCGAAGCCACGGATCACGACGGTCCGGGGCTCGTCGTCGTCGTCCGTGTCGAAATCCAGCACGCCGGGTTCGACGGCGGGGTCAGCGGCCGTGCGGTCGGCGCCGGCTTCGGAGGGCACACCGGCGGCAGGGGCGGGGGCGCCTGGGGCGCCCGGTGATCCTCCCCGGGTGCGGTGGAGTTCCACCTCCAGGCGGCTGTCACTCAGGTGTTCGACCCGGTCGCGGCCCCATTCGACCACGGTCACGGCGCTGTCCATGGTGTTTTCAAGGTCGATGTCATCGATTTCGGCGGCTGATTCCAGCCGGTAGGCGTCCACGTGCACCAGGTCCGGACCGCCCGGCCGGGGTCCCTCGGGCAGGTTGGGGTGGATGCGCACCAGGACGAATGTCGGGGAAATGATGCCGGGCCGGACGCCCAGGCCCTCGCCCAGCCCCTGCGTGAAGGTGGTCTTCCCGGCGCCCAGTTCGCCGGTGAGGATGAGCAGGTCGCCGGTCTCCAGGTCCGCGCCGAGGGCCGCGGCGAGCGCGTGCGTCTCCGCCGCCGTCCGGACCTCAACGCTCCGTTCCCATGCGGGCCCGCTCACGGCCGCTCTTCGCCGGTCGAGGGCTCTTCGTTGATGTAGCGGCGCGGCACCCGCGGGCTGATCCGGGTGACGATCTCGTAGTTGTTGGTGCCGGCGGCCCGGGCCCAGTCGTCGGCCGTGGGTCCGCCGTCGGCGCCGTCGCCGAACAGCACCGCCTCGGCGCCAAGGATGCTCGGCCCTCCGGCTGTGACGTTGCGGGGTCCGAGGTCGATCACCATCTGGTCCATCGCGATGCGACCCACCACGGGGTAGTTGACGCCTTCGACGCGGACCGGGCCTCCGGTCGCGATGCGCGGGACGCCGTCCGCGTAGCCCAGCGGGATGAGCCCGAGGGTGCTGACGCCGTCCGTGCGGTAGTTCAATCCGTATGAAACGCCCTGCCCGGCGGGCACGTCCTTGCAGTGCGACACCACCGTGCGGACCGTCATGGCCGAACGCAGCCCGAGCTCGGCCGGGCTTTGTCCTTCGAAGGGCGACAGCCCGTACAGGCCCAGCCCCACGCGGACCAAGTCAAAGTGCGTGTCCGGACGGGACAGGGTGGCGGGGGTGTTGGCCAGGTGGCGGACCTCCGGGTCCACGCCGGCGTCCTGGGCGACGGCGAGGATCTGGCGGAACGCGGCAAGTTGTTCGTCGGTTTCGGGCCGTTCGGGTTCGTCGGCGACGGCGAGGTGGGAGAAGATGCCCACGACCCGCAGCAGGCCCTGGTCCTGGTACTCCATGGCTTCACCCACCAGGCTGTCCCAGGCGTCGAGGGTCGCGCCGTTGCGGCCGAGCCCGGTGTCGACCTTCAGGTGGATGCGGGCCGGCCGTTCCTGCTCCCGGGCGGCGGCCACGATCCGGTCGAGTTCCCAGCCCGAGCAGCCGATGTCGATGCCGGCGGCCACGGCGGCGGCGAAGTTGCTGTCCGGTGTGTGCAGCCAGGCCAGCAGCGGCGCCTCGATGCCGGCGGCGCGGAGGGCCAGGGCTTCGGAGATGTGGGCGGTGCCCAGCCAGCTGGCTCCTGCACCGAGGGCCGCCCGGGCCACCTGGACGGCGCCGTGCCCGTAGGCGTCGGCTTTGACCACGGCCATGATCTTCGCCGGTGAGGCCACAGCCGCGAGGTGGCGGACGTTGTGCCGGATGGCCTCGAGGTCGATTACTGCGGAGCGTTCCTCCGCGCGGGCCGGCACTGCCGCCGATTCGGGCAGGAGATCGCCTGTTGCTGCTTGGTAAGTCACTTAACGATTCTAGGGGCGCCGCCGCGGGCCGGATAATCCGCGGGGCCACGCCCACCGCTGGACATGTACTCCGGTCCCATGGGACATGCTCATTCTTCGCACCCAGGACCGGGCACACCGGGTCCATGTCCACGCTCGGGCCTCAGCGAGGGACATGTCCGGTGGCCAACGAGAACCTACCGGACACTGCCCATGGGACATGCTCATTCTTCGCGCCCAGGACCGGGCGCACCGGGTATATGTCCACGCCACGATCCGGGAGGAGGACATGTCCAGTGACGGCAACCGCCCGCACCGGCACCTCCCGCAGCACCTACGCGTCGGACAGGTGTGCAATGGTCGCCGTCGCCCGCCGCTGCGCCTCGGGCGGAACATCCCGCACGATCTCTTCCAGGAAGCGGTAGCGGCGCAGCCATTGACTGGCCTGCCGTTCCTTCCGGGCGTTGGCCCGCTGCCACCAGTCGGCAATGTCCCCCCAGCCGGGTGCCGCCAGCGAGCCGCCAACCTCCTGAACGGCCAGAGCCGCGCAGAGATTCGCAAACCGCAGCCGGTCCCCGAGCGGCCAGCCGGCCAGGCAGCCGACGATGAAGGCGGCCCCGAAACAATCCCCCGCGCCTGTGGGATCGTAGGCGGACACCGGCAGCGACGGCACCCACTCCTCTTCGCCCGTCTCGGAGTCCACGGCCATGGCTCCCTGGGGTCCAAGGGTCACGACGGCGACCGGCACCCGGTCGGCCAGCGCGTAGAGGGCCGCCCACGGGTTGTCGTGGCCAGTGAAAGCCATCGCCTCGTGCTGGTTCGGCATGAAAGCGTGGAAGTACTGCAGGTTGTCCAGCCGGGTGGAGGACCAGACACCGGACGGATCCCAGCCGACGTCGCCGAACAGCCGGACGCCGTTCTTATGCGCATCGACGGCCCAGGGCTCGAGTTCCTCCCCCAGCTCCGCCACGGCCGCGAGCGCCGGCGGCGGACAGCCGATCAGCTCGGTGGCGGAGACGGGCGCCGGGTGGCCGTGCGTCACCATGGACCTGTCCTTCTCCACGCTCAGGGATACCGTGACGGGCGAATGCCAGCCCGGCACCCGCCGGGACAGGGACAGGTCCACATGTTCTTGCCCGGCTAGGATCTTCCAGTTGTAGTCGCCGTAGCCGTCGTCGCCGAACGCGGCGGCCAGCCCGGTCCGCAGCCCCAGCCGGGCCGCGGCGATCGCCTGATTCGCGACACCGCCGGGGCAGCTGCCCATCCCGTCACTCCAGATTTCCGTTCCCGGCTGGGGCGCGTGCGGCAGCCCGGTGAAGATGATGTCCTGGAATACGGTGCCGGTCAGGAGCAGGTCGAACCCGTCCGCGGTCGAGCTGCGGACGGCAGACAGCGGGTCAAAGCGCCGCGTCGGGATCGCGTCCATATACGGCACACTACGCCGTACCGCAGCCGAGCGAAACCGACGGCCGCAACGGCGCGACGGCGGCACGTCCGGACCGCCAGCAGCGGCCCGACGGCGGCATGACCGGACCGCCAGCAGCGGCCCGACGGCGCCATGTCCAGCACCTCAGTGGCGCCCTCGGCCCGCGCCACACCCGCCGGCACTGGCCCACACCGGCCGCGCCGGGACGTGCGAAGAATAGCGCGGAGAATAGACTGTCCGCATGCGGCTCACGATCGCCGGCGGGGGCGGGTTCCGCGTCCCCCTGGTCTACCGGGCGCTCTCTGCCGGCCCTTTCGCGGGGCTGGTGCGGGAGCTGGTGCTTTACGACGTCGATGCCGGCCGGCTGGCCGCCATCGAAGCGGTCCTGGCCTCCCTTGCACAGCAGGGTCCGCCCGGTTCCGGGCCGCAGGTCCGTACCGCATCGTCGCTCGCCGAAGCCCTCGACGGCGCCGACATGGTCTTCGCCGCGATCCGGCCCGGCGGTACGGCCGGGCGGACCGCGGACGAGCGGATCGCCCTGGACCTGGGCATCCTGGGCCAGGAAACCACCGGTGCGGGCGGCATTTCGTATGCCCTGCGGTCCATTCCGCCCATGCTGAAGCTCGCGGAGGAAATGCGGAACCGCTGCCCCGAAGCCTGGCTGCTGAACTTCACCAATCCCGCCGGCATGGTCACCGAGGCCCTGGTCCCGGTACTCGGGCACAGGGTGATCGGGATTTGCGATTCCGCCGGCGGCCTGGTGTACCGCGCGGCCCGGGCTGCCGGAGTCACGCTGTCCGAGGGCAGGCTCGACGGTGTGGGCTACTACGGCCTGAACCACCTCGGCTGGCTGTGTCGGCTGGAGTCGGGGGGCCGCGATGTGCTCCGGGAACTCCTGGCGAACCCGGCCGCGCTGGCGGAGTTCGAAGAGGGCCGGCTGTTCGCGCCCGGTCTTCTTGGGAGCCTTGGCTGCCTGCCGAATGAGTACCTCTTCTACTACTACGACACCGAACGCGCAGTGGCCGGCATGCGCGGCGCGGCCCTCACCCGGGGGGAATCAATCGCCCGGCAGCAGGCCGAGCTCTACCCCCGTCTCGCAGCCGCCGGGCCCGGGGCCTTTGCGCTCTGGGAGGCCGCCCGCCGGTCACGCGAAGAGGGCTATCTCGCGGAAGCCCGCACCGGGGGCGAACGCCGTGACGAGACCGACCTCGCCGGCGGCGGCTACGAGCGGGTGGCCCTGGCGGCCATGCGCGCCTTGTCCGGGGGCGGCGAGGCCCAGCTGATCCTCAACACGGTCAACACCCTCCCGGCCGACACCGCAGTCAACACTGTCGCTGGGCCGGCCCCGGACAGCCCCGCAGCCGGCCTCGCGGCCGGGTCTGCAGTGCCGGCCGTGCCGGGGCTGCCGGCGGACGCCGTCGTCGAGGTTCCCTGCACGGTGACCCCCGACGGCGCTGTACCGGTTCCGCAGGATCTTCCGGGACCGGAGCAGCTGGCGTTGATGCGGCGGGTCAAGGACGTGGAGCGGCTCGTGGTGGAGGCGGCGACGACCGGCCGCCGGGAGTCAGCCCTCGCCGCGTTCGCCCGCCATCCGCTCGTGGATTCGGAGGTCCTCGCCGGCAAACTGCTCTCCGGGTACGAGGCCGCATTCCCGGAGCTGGGCCGCCTGTGGCACCGCGGGCCGTGACGACCGCGCCGTAAGTGAAGACCCGCTGGCAGCCCGGCACGGCCGTTCAGCCCGGTTTCTACGGCCAGCCCGGCTAGAGCTTCCGATACATCACGTGGAGTCCCAAATAGCCCAGTTTCGGGTGGTTGAAGGCCTCGGGAATGGTGGCGAGCACCTCGAAGCCCATGGACTTCCAGGCGGCGACGGCCCGGACATTGCTTTCCACGACCGCGTTGAACTGCATGGCCCGGAAGCCGGCGTCGCGTGCGGCGCCGAGCGAGTAGGCGCAGAGGGCCCGGGCCAGTCCGCGGCCGGCAGAGCCGGGATGGACCATGTAGCCCGCGTTGGCCACATGGCTGCCGCCGCCGCCCTGGTTGGGGTGCAGTTCGCCGGTGCCCAGGATGGCGCTGGTGTCGGAGGCGACCGCGACGAACGTCTGCCCCGGCGCCTGCTTGAACCAGCGCCCGCGGGCTTCGTCCTCGGTGGTGTCCCGGTCCCACGTGAAGGTCTCCCCCGCCCGGATGACGGGCTCCAGGATCGCCCAAATGCCCGGCCAGTCCTCCGGTCGGGCCTGCCGGATTGTCCAGCTGCCTGCAGCATCGTGTTCTGTGGTTGCGCTCACAGCCGCCACGTTAGCAGGAGGCCGTGACTTGGGGACCGGGCAGTGAACCGGACGGTGAACGGAACCCGGAACTGTCCGCTGACCGGGACTGCGAAAGGAACTGTGAAACCGGGCCGCAAACGAGCTGTGAACCCGCCGCCACTTCAGGAGTAATGTTTTATCGACATGCATTTGGCAGAGAGAAATCTGCAGAGGAAAGGGGAACCGTGTCGCTGATCCGCCGCGTCGCTTTCCTTTCCCTGCACACCTCACCCATGGAGCAGCCCGGCTCGGGTGATGCCGGTGGCATGAACGTGTACGTCCGGGCGCTGGCCGCGGCCCTTGCCGAGACCGGCGTGGAAGTGGAGATCTTCACGCGGTCCACCGCAGCCGGGCAACCCGCCGTCGAACATCCCTCCCCCGGCGTCTGCGTCCACAACGTCCTGGCCGGGCCGCCGCGGAAGCTGCCCAAGGAGGAACTCCCGGAACTGCTGCACAGCATGGTCGCCGAGATCGACCGCATCCGGCACCTGCAGCCGCACGGCCGGTACGACGTCGTCCATTCCCACTACTGGGTCTCCGGTGTGGCCGGTCTCGAGCTCGCGGAATTGTGGAGGCTCCCCCTCGTCCACACCATGCACACCATGGCCAAGGTCAAGAACCAGCTCCTCGAGTCCGGCGAACAGCCCGAACCGCGACGGCGCGAGGACGGCGAGCAGCAGATTGTCGACGGCGCCGCCCGGCTGATCGCCAATACCGGCACCGAAGCCGCGGAGCTGGTCTCGCACTACAACGCGGACATCGACCGCATCGACGTCGCGCCGCCGGGCGTAGACCTGGCCGTCTTCACGCCGGCGTTCCGGAACCGCGACAGGGCCGGGCATGGCGTGGCCCCGGGCAAGTTCCATCTCCTGTTCGCGGGACGAATCCAGCGGCTCAAAGGGCCGCAGGTCCTGATCAAGGCGGCCGCCCTCCTGCGGTCCCGGCGCCCCGACATCGACCTGCAGCTGACCATCCTGGGGGCCGTCAGCGGCGCGAAGGACTTCAATCTCAAGGCGCTGATCAGCGCCGCCGGAATGGACGACGTCGCCACCCACCACCCGCCGGTCAACGCACCGGAGCTGGCCGGCTGGTACCGGTCTGCCGACGTCGTGGTGATGCCTTCCTACAGCGAATCCTTCGGCCTGGTGGCGCTGGAGGCGCAGGCCTGCGGGACACCGGTGCTTGCCACGAAAGTTGGCGGCCTGTCCCGCGCCGTGCAGGACGGGCGCACGGGGATGCTGGTCGAGGGCCACAAAGCCAGCGACTGGGCGGATGCCCTTGAAGCTCTCTATGACGACCCCCAGACGCGCACCGACATGGGGCGCGCCGCCGCGATCCATGCGCAGGATTTCGGCTGGCAGCGCACCGCCGCGATTACGCTGGAGAGCTACCACACCGCAGTGAGCCAGTATTTTGGTACCCTGACCATCCCGGTGGGCCACACACCCTGAACCGGACACCCGCCGAACCCGGGCCGGCAACACCGGGCCGGGACACCCGCCGACGCCACGAGCCGAAGGACAACGATGTCTGAGACCACCACTGCCGGGAACAACGTACCCAGCGATCTGGAAATTGCCCAGCGGGCCGTCATGAAGCCCATCGGGGAGATCGCGGCGGCTGCCGGAATCAACCCCGAGGCCCTGGAGCTCTATGGACCCTATAAGGCCAAGATCGACCCTTCGAAGCTAAACGTCGCAGCGGGCGCTGCCCCTGGAACCGCTGGAACTCAGTTGCGTCCCCCCGCACGTACCCCTGGAAAAGTCGTGCTCGTCTCGGCGATGTCCCCCACCCCGGCCGGCGAGGGCAAATCCACCACCACCGTCGGGCTCGCCGATTCCCTGGCCCGGGCCGGGCACCAAGTGATGATCGCGCTGCGCGAACCGTCGCTCGGGCCCATCCTTGGCATGAAAGGCGGCGCCACGGGCGGCGGCTACTCCCAGGTGCTGCCGATGGACCAGATCAACCTGCATTTCACGGGTGACTTCCACGCCATCACCTCGGCCAACAACGCGCTCATGGCCCTCGTGGACAACCACATTTTCCAAGGCAACGAACTGAACATCGACCCGCGGCGGATGACATTCAAGCGGGTCCTGGACATGAACGACCGCTCCCTGCGCGAAGTGGTAATCGGCCTCGGCGGGCCGGCCCAGGGCATCCCGCGGCAGGACGGCTTTGACATCACCGTGGCCTCGGAGATCATGGCTGTGTTCTGCCTGGCCACGGACCTCAACGATCTGCGCGAGCGGCTGGGCCGGATCACTTTCGGGTACACCTACGACCGCCAGCCGGTCACCGTGGCCGATCTCGGTGTCCAGGGCGCCCTGACGATGCTGCTCAAGGACGCGATCAAGCCCAACCTCGTGCAGACCATCGCCGGCACACCGGCACTCGTGCACGGCGGACCCTTCGCCAACATCGCCCACGGCTGCAACTCCCTGATCGCCACCCAGACGGCCCGCAGCCTGGCGGACATCGTGGTCACCGAGGCCGGTTTCGGCGCGGACCTCGGTGCCGAGAAGTACATGGACATCAAGGCGCGGATGGCCGACGTCGCCCCGTCCGCCGTCGTCCTCGTGGCGACCGTCCGGGCGCTCAAGATGCACGGCGGAGTGGCGAAAGACCGGCTCAAGGAACCCAATGTGGAGGCCCTGGCCGCCGGCGTCGCCAATCTCCAGCGCCACATCCGCAACGTCGAGAAGTTCGGCATCGTGCCGGTCGTGGCGGTCAACAAATTCGCCACGGACACCGCCGAGGAGCTGGACTGGCTGATTGAGTGGTGCGCCGCGGAGGGCGTCCAGGCCGCGGTGGCCGATGTCTGGGGCCGTGGCGGAGGCGGCGACGGCGGGGATGAGCTCGCTGCGATGGTGGCGGCCGCGCTGGACGCCCCGCACGCCTTCCGGCACCTGTACCCGCTGGACATGTCCGTCGAGGACAAGATCCGGACCATCGTGCAGGAGGTTTACGGGGCCGACGGCGTTGACTTCTCGGTGCCGGCGCTCAAACGGCTGGCCGAGATCGAGAAGAACGGCTGGTCCGGGATGCCCGTGTGCATGGCCAAGACGCAGTACTCCTTCACCGACGACGCCACCCGGCTCGGCGCCCCCAAAGGCTTCACCGTCCACGTCCGGGACCTCATCCCCAAGACCGGTGCCGGCTTCATCGTGGCCCTCACCGGCGCGGTGATGACCATGCCGGGCCTGCCCAAGGTCCCGGCAGCGATGCGGATGGACGTCGACGACGCCGGCAACCCCGTCGGCCTCTTCTAACCCGCCCCTCAAACGCCTGTTGCCCTATCACTTATGGCGTCTAAACCGGGGTTTTAAGGGCCATAAGTGATAGGGCAACGGGGGAAGGGGAGGTGCGGGGGGGTTAGCGCTCCAGGTCGCCGCGGATGAAGGCCTCGACCTTTTCACGGGCGAGGTCATCGTTGAACTGCTCCGGCGGGGACTTCATGAAGTAGCTCGACGCCGAGACCAGCGGGCCGCCGATGCCGCGGTCCAGGCCGATCTTGGCGGCGCGGATGGCGTCGATGATCACGCCGGCGGAGTTGGGCGAGTCCCAGACTTCGAGCTTGTATTCCAGGGACACCGGGGCGTCGCCGAAGTTGCGGCCCTCGAGGCGGACGAAAGCCCACTTGCGGTCATCGAGCCACTGGACGTAGTCCGACGGGCCGATGTGGACGTCCTTGGCTGCGAGCTCAGCCTCGACATTGGAGGTGACGGCCTGAGTCTTGGAGATCTTCTTGGACTCGAGGCGGTCGCGCTCCAGCATGTTCTTGAAGTCCATGTTGCCGCCGACGTTCAGCTGGTACGTGCGGTCCAGCGTGACGCCGCGGTCCTCGAACAGTTTGGCCATGACGCGGTGCGTGATGGTGGCGCCGATCTGGCTCTTGATGTCATCGCCCACGATCGGCACGCCGGCGGCAGTGAACTTGTCCGCCCACTCCTTGGTGCCGGCAATGAACACGGGAAGGGCGTTGACGAACGCCACGCCGGCGTCGATGGCGCACTGGGCGTAGAACTCGGCGGCCTGCTGGGAGCCGACCGGGAGGTAGCAGACCATGACGTCAACCTTGGCGTCCTTGAGGGCCTGGACGACGTCGACCGGCTCCTCCGGGGACTGCTCGATGGTTTCGAGGTAGTACTTGCCGAGGCCGTCCAGGGTCGGGCCGCGCTGGACGGTGACACCGGTCGGCGGGACGTCGGCGATCTTGATGGTGTTGTTTTCGCTGGCCAAGATGGCGGCGGACAGGTCCTGGCCGACCTTCTTGCCGTCGACGTCGAATGCGGCGACGAACTCCACGTCGCCTACGTGGTACTGGCCGAACTGCACGTGCATGAGGCCGGGAACTGTGGCCTTGGGGTCGGCGTCCTTGTAGTACTGGACGCCCTGAACCAGCGAAGTGGCGCAGTTACCTACGCCGACGATTGCAACACGAATCGGATGTGAAGACACGGAACTCCTTTGAGGAAAGGGTGACCGGCGCGGCCGCACTCTGTTGTACTGCATCAGTTGTGCGGGCGGCAGGCGGACACGGCGCCGTAAGGCGCCCTTAGTAGTCTAATCAACACCGCCGGGACCGCGGTTGTTCCCGGGGCCCCGGCGGAGCGGACTGGTCCGCATGATTACATGACGGGCCGGGCTACTTCTGGGCCCACAGGTTGATGTCGGATTCGACGGCGAACTCATCGATCGCGTCCAGCTCATCGGCCGCGAAATCCAGGTTGTTGATCGCGGCCAGGGTGTCCTCGAGCTGCCGGACGCTGGACGCGCCGACGAGTGCGGACGTGACGGACGAGCCCTTGCCCTGCTCCCGCAGGATCCAGGCGATGGCCATCTGCGCGAGTGTCTGCCCGCGGCCCTCGGCGATCCTGTTGAGGCCGCGCACGCGGTCCAGCTTGTCCGTGGTGATCATGGATTCGTCCAGGGACTTGTCCTGGGCAGCACGGGAGTCGGCCGGGATGCCCGTGAGGTAACGGTCGGTGAGCATGCCCTGGGCCAGCGGCGAGAACGCGATGGAACCCGCGCCCACCTGCTCCAGCGCCTCGAAGAGGTTGGGGCTGCCGTTCTCGGTCCAGCGGTTCAGCATCGAGTAGCTGGGCTGGTGGATCAGCAGCGGCGTTCCCAGCTCCTTCAGGATCCGCGCCGCCTCAAGGGTCTGTTCCGCGGTGTAGGAGGAAATGCCGGCGTAGAGCGCCCTGCCGGAACGCACGGCCTGGTCCAGGGCGCCCATGGTCTCCTCCATTGGCGTCTCCGGGTCCGGGCGGTGGCTGTAGAAAATGTCCACGTAGTCCAGGCCCATCCGGCCCAGCGACTGATCCAGGCTGGCCAACAGGTACTTGCGGGAGCCGAAGTTACCGTAGGGACCGGGCCACATGTCGTAGCCGGCCTTGCTCGAGATGATCAGCTCGTCCCGGTACGGGGCGAAATCGTCCTTGAAGTGCCGGCCGAAGTTGGTCTCGGCGCTGCCATAGGGCGGCCCATAGTTGTTGGCGAGGTCGAAGTGGGTGACGCCGAGGTCGAAGGCGCGGCGCAGGATGGCGCGCTGGATCTCGAACGGCTTGTCATCGCCGAAGTTGTGCCACAAGCCCAGGGAGATGGCCGGGAGTTTCAGGCCGCTGCGCCCCACGCGGCGGTAAGGCATGGAGTCATAGCGGGTATCAGCTGCCAAATAAGTCATACGTCATATCCTGCCCTAGTTTGTAAGGATCGCGGCGCTGTGGCCGGGGAGGTGGAGGCGTCCGGCGGCCGGCTCCCCGCCCGAAGTCGGGCCGGCACCCGGATCCAGCCGCACGCCGTCGTCGGTCGCCAGGGCGATGGCGCCCGCGCTGACCGGGACGCGCCGCGCCTCGCCGGAGAAGTTCATCGCCACCTCGGTGCCGCCGCGCCGGAACAGCAGCCAGCCCTCTTCCTCGCTGACTACGGTGACGGTGTCCTGGAATCCGGGCTCCGTCAGGTCCGGCGTCGTGCGGCGCAGCGCGATCAGCGCCCGGTACAGCTCCAGGAGCCGGGCATGGTCCCCCTCGGAGGCCTCGGCCCAGTTGAGCTTGGACCGGGTGAAGGTTTGCGGATCCTGCGGATCGGGCACGACGGCGGGGTCCCACCCCATGCGCTCGAACTCCCTGATCCGGCCTTCGGCCGTCGCCTTGCCCAGTTCCGGTTCCGGGTGGGAGGTGAAGAACTGCCACGGGGTGCTGGCCCCGTATTCCTCGCCCATGAAGAGCATGGGCGTGAACGGCGACGTCAAGGTGGCGACGGCGGCGAGCGCGAGCTGCCCGTAGCCCAGGGTCTGGGACAGCCGGTCCCCGGTCGCCCGGTTCCCGATCTGGTCGTGGTTCTGGCTGCACACCACCAGCGCAGCGGGGGGTGGACCAGGACCGGGTTGATGGGCCGTCCGTGGTGCCGGCCGCGGAAGCTGGAGAAACTGCCGTCGTGAAAGAACCCGCGTTCCAGGACCTTGGCGAGCGCGCCCAGCGAGTCGAAGTCCGCGTAGTAGCCCGTGGTTTCGCCGCTGACGTTGACGTGGACGGCGTGGTGGAAGTCGTCGCTCCACTGCCCGGCCAGCCCGTAGCCGTTGACGTCCCGCGGATAGAGCAGGCGCGGGTTGTTCAGGTCCGATTCCGCGATCATGGTGGCCGGGCGGCCCGTCTCCGCCGAGACGGCGTCCGCGAGGGCGCCGAAGTCCTCCAAGAGGTGCACGGCGCGCTCGTCCTTGAAGGCGTGCACGGCGTCCAGCCGCAGGCCGTCCACATGGTAGTCGCGCAGCCACATGGCGGCGTTGTCCAGGATGTAGCGGCGCACCTCGTCGGACTCCGGGCCGTCCAGGTTGACGGAGTCGCCCCACGTGTTGCCCTCCCCCGACTTCAGGTAGGGCCCGAACCGCGGGAGGTAGTTTCCGCTGGGTCCGAGGTGGTTGTAGACCACGTCCTGGATAACGCCAAGGCCGGCGACGTGCGCGGCGTCCACGAAGCGCTGGTACGCCGCGGGTCCGCCATAGCCTTCGTGCACTGCGTACCACTGAACGCCGTCATAGCCCCAGTTGTGGGTGCCGTTGAACCCGTTGACCGGCAGGAGTTCCACGAAGTCGATGCCCAGCTCCGCCAGGTACTGCAGCCTTCCTGCCGCGGCGTCCAGCGTTCCTTCCGGGGTGAAGGTGCCCACGTGGAGTTCGTAAATGACGGCGCCTTTGAGCTCCCGTCCCGCCCACTGGCCGTCCGCCCATTGGTGATGGCCGGCGTCGAACGTGCGCGAGAGTGCGTGCACGCCCTCCGGCTGGCGGCGGGAGCGCGGGTCCGGCAGCGGAATGGAGTCCCCGTCCAGCAGGTACCCGTAGTCCACGTCCCCGGAGGCGGGCGCCCCGGGGACGGTCCACCACCCGTCACCGGCAGTGCCGCCGCCGCTGTCAGTGCCGCCGCCGGGCCGCCGGGTCATGGAGTACTCCCGACCATCGGCAAGCAGCGTCACCGTGCCCGCTTCCGGCGCCCAGAGGTCGAAGCGCGGGCTTCCGTGTGCAGGCAAGGTCATCGTCATGCTCCGTTCCGCTGTTCGGGGAATCAGCTTTTCGGGAAGATCGTTTTCAGGAATACCGTCGCAGGGACATGTCAGGCCGCCGGCACCAGCAGAGCTACAGGGTAGTCCCGCAGGATCTCCCCCACCGCTACGGGGCCGGGGCCGAACGTCCTGCCGGTCAGTTCGTCGGTCATGGCGGCGGCGAACCGGACGGACGTGTCCTGCCAACCGCCGCGCTGCTCAAGTCCGCGGGGCAGCCGGGTGGCAAGCGTGAGGGCACCCGGGGTTGAGGCGGTTCCGCGGTCAAACGCGAGCAGGTGCGCGGCTGCGGCGCCGGTGGCCGTAACCGGCACGTACCCGGTGAACAGCTCCGGCCGGTCCCGCCGCAGGCGCAGGGCCCGGGAGGTGACGAGGAGTTTCGCCGCGTCGTCCAAGAACGACGCCGGCCGGTCACCGGCGTCGAGGGCGGCGAGGGCACGCCGGCGCTCACCAAAGTCGAACGGCCGCCGGTTGTCCGGATCCGTCAGCGACCGGTCCCAAAACTCGGTGCCCTGGTACACGTCCGGCACCCCGGGCATGGTGAGCTGGACGAGTTTGGCGCCCAGCGAGTTGACGGCACCGTACGGCGCCAGCAGCGCCACCAGGGACTCCAGCTCAGCCGTCGCCTCCGGGGTGTCGAACGCGGCGTCGACGGCGGCGGCCAGCTTCGCTTCGAACGCCTCGTCCGGATCGATCCAGTTGGTCGAGTTCCCGGCTTCGCGGGCGGCCTTTTGCGCGTATGACTGCAAACGGTCGCGGTCCGCGGGCCATACCCCTGCGACGGCCTGCCACAGCAGGTTGGCCAGGGGCCCGTCCGGCAGGGGCGCCAGCTTCTGCAGCCGCTTCAGGGAGGCCTGCCACTCTGGCGCCAGTTCCGCCAGGACCGAGATCCGGGCGCGGGTATCCTCGCTGCGCTTGGTGTCGTGGGTGCTGAGCGTCGTCATGGACAGCGGGAGCTCGGCCTGGCGGCGGGCCATCCGAGTATGGAACTCCTCCGGGGCAACGGCGAATTCCGTGGGGTCGGCGCCCACTTCGGTCAGGGTGCCCAGCCGGGTGTAGCGGAAGAACGCGGTGTCTTCCACTCCCTTGGCCATGACCATGCCGGAGGTTTGCTGGAAGCGGAGGCCGAGCTCGGCGTCGGGTTCAGGGCCGGCCTCCAGCAGCAGCGGAAGGAGGATTCCGACGGCGTCCCCGAGGTCCGGGCGGCGCCGGACAGCCAGCTCGCAGGCCTCCCGGAGCACGTCGGCGCCGTCGGGCAGGTAGCTGCGGTAGACGGGGAACGCCGCGATGATCTCGGAGAGAGCATCCGCCGCGGCATCCTGGGCCAGCCCTGCAGAAGCGGGAACCAGCCGCGCCAGCCGGAGCATTTCCGAGTGCAGGATCCCGTCGGTGATCCTGCGCTTGGTGCCGCGGATCATGTCTTCGTAGTCGGCAGCCTGCCCGCCGCGCAGTTCGGTGTCGAGCGCGTCGAGCACCCCCTGGCCGGAGGGGTCGACGAACACCCGGTCGACGTCCGCGAGGGCGTCGTAACCGGTGGTGCCCTCGCACTCGAAGCCAGCCGGCAGCACCTCGCCCGGTTCCAGGATCTTCTCGATCAGGAGGTAGCTGCCGTCTGTGGCCTTGCGCAGCCGGTGCAGGTAGCCTTCCGGGTCGGCGAGGCCGTCCGGGTGGTCGATCCGCAGCCCGTCAACGAGTCCCTCCCGGACCCAGCGCACAACTTCAGCGTGGGCTTCATCGAAGACCTCGGGGAGCTCCACCCGGATCCCGGCCAGGCTGTTGACGGCAAAGAACCTGCGGTAGTTCAAGTCCTTGTCCGCCCGGCGCCAGCCGATCAGCTCGTAGTGCTGCCGGTCGTGGACCTCGCGGGGATCATCCCCCTCCGCGTAGCTGCCCTCGGCGAGCGGGAAGCGGTGGTCGTAGTAGCGCAGTTCACCGTCACGGATCTCCAGCGCGTCCACGTCCGAGTCCTCACCGAGCACGGGGATCCGGACCCGGCCGCCGCCAAAGTCCCAGTCGACGTCGAACGCCTGGGCGTAGCGGGACTGCTGCCCTTCCTTCAGGAGGGACCACCACCACGGGTTCTGGGCCGGGGTCGCGACGCCGACATGGTTGGGCACGATGTCCACGAGCACGCCCACGCCGGCTTCCCGGGCCGCGGCGGAGGCGGCCAGCAGGCCGGCCGCGCCGCCCCGGTCCGGATCGATGGCCGAAGGATCCGTGACGTCGTAGCCGTGGTCCGAACCTTTTTCCGCCGTCAGGATCGGCGAAAGATAAATCCAGTCCACGCCCAGGGACTTCAGGTATGGAACGGTCAGCGCGGCGTCCTGCAGGGTAAAGCCGGGACGGATCTGGAGCCGGTACGTCGAGACGGGCGTCCTCATGAGGCAGGGCCCTTCCTGGACCGCGGCTTCTTGGCCGGGGCCGCCTTGGGGTTCGCGGCCGCCTTGGACGAGCCGCGTTTGGCCGGAGCCGCCTTCGCCGGTGCGGGATCGGCCGGAGCGGGATCGGCCGGAGCGGGATCCTGCTCGGGCGCCGGGTCCGGCTCAGGCGTCGGATCGGCCTGCGAGGCCTCAGGCTCGGGCTCGGGCGCGACCGCGACCTCCTCGGCCGGAGCCTCGGGAGCAGCAGGCGCCGCCGGAACCTCCGGAGCCGGGACCTGGGCTGCAGCGGGTGCAGCCGGAGCCGCTTCCGCGGGGGCCTCGGCCCGGGCGGCCAGGGATGCCGCGGCGGAGTAATCCACCTCAACCTCCGGGCCCGAGTAGGCGCGCAGGACCACGAGGGACTTCGCCGCCAGCTTCAGGGCGGACCCGGCCTTGAGCGGCTGGTCCGTGTCTGCCTGGTCGGCGGTGTCCACCACGACGTCCCAGAACGGCGAGTACTCCTCGGCCGGGAGCAGGAAGTCGACGTGGTCGTCATGGGCGTTGAACGCCAGAAGGAAACTGTCGTCAGTGATCCGGCGTCCGCGGGAGTCCTGCTCCTGGATGCCGTGGCCGTTGTAGAACACGCCGATGGTCCGGCCGAAGCCGCTGTCCCAGTCCTCCGGCAGCATTTCCTTGCCGTCGGTGTTGAGCCAGACGATATCCGGGAGCTTCTCGCCCTCGCCGCGGCGGACGGGGCGGCCGTCGAAGAAGCGGCTGCGCCGGAAGATCGGGTGGTCGCGGCGGATCTTGTTGACCACGGCGGTGAACTCCACCAGCGGCTGGTCCATGTCATCCCAGTGCACCCAGCTCAGTTCCGAGTCCTGGCAGTAGGTGTTGTTGTTGCCCTGCTGGGTGCGGCCCAGCTCGTCGCCGTGCAGGATCATCGGAACGCCCTGCGACAGCAGGAGGGTGGCAATGAAGTTCCGCTGCTGGCGGGCGCGCAAGGTCAGTACGGCGTCGTCCTCGGTCTCGCCTTCCGCGCCGCAGTTCCAGGAGCGGTTGTGCGATTCGCCGTCGTTGTTGCCTTCACCGTTGGCGTCGTTGCGCTTCTCGTTGTAGGACACGAGGTCGCGCATTGTGAACCCGTCGTGGGCGGTGACGAAGTTGATGGAAGCCACCGGGCGCCGGGCAGAGCTCTCGTAGAGGTCGGCCGAACCGGTCAGCCGCGAGGCGAACTCACCGAGCGTGGCCGGTTCGCCGCGCCAGAAGTCACGGACCGTGTCGCGGTATTTGCCGTTCCATTCGGTCCACTGCGGCGGGAAGTTGCCCACCTGGTAGCCACCGGGCCCCACGTCCCACGGTTCGGCGATCAGTTTGACCTGGGAAACGATCGGATCCTGCTGGATCAGTTCGAAGAAGGTGGAGAGCTTGTCGACGTCGTAGAACTCGCGGGCCAGGGTGGACGCGAGGTCGAAGCGGAACCCGTCCACGTGCATTTCCGTGACCCAGTAGCGCAGGGAGTCCATGAGCAGCTGCAGGGAGTGCGGGTGCCGGACGTTGAGCGAGTTTCCGGTGCCGGTGTAGTCCATGTAGTGCTTCAGGTCGCCGTCCACCAGCCGGTAGTAGGCGGCGTTGTCGATGCCCTTGAAGGACAGCGTGGGGCCGAGGTGGTTGCCTTCTGCCGTGTGGTTGTAGACCACGTCCAGGATCACTTCGATGCCGGCCTTGTGCAGGTCCCGGACCATCGCCTTGAACTCCTGGACCTGATGTCCGACGTCGCCGGAGGAGCTGTAGGTGTTCTGCGGGGCGAAGAAGCCAATGGTGTTGTAGCCCCAGTAGTTGGTGAGGCCCTTCTCCACGAGGGTGCCGTCATTGACGAACTGGTGCACGGGCATGAGCTCGACCGCGGTGATCCCGAGCTTCTTGAGGTGCTCGATCACGGCGGGATGGGACACGCCGGCATAGGTGCCGCGCTGCTCCTCCGGGACTTCCGGGTGCAGCTCGGTCAGGCCCTTGACGTGGGCTTCGTAGATGACCGATTCGTGGTACGGGATGCGCAGCTGGCGGTCGCCGTCCCAGTCAAAAAACGGGTTGATGACCACGCCGTGCATGGTGTGCGGAGCCGAATCGGTGTCATTGCGGGACATGGGGTCACCGAAGTTATAGGAAAACAGTGCCGGGTCCCAGTCGATCTGGCCCTGGATGGCCTTGGCGTACGGGTCCATCAGCAGCTTGCTGGGGTTGAACCGGTTGCCTTTGTCAGGATCGTATTCTCCGTACACCCGGTAGCCGTACTTCTGTCCGGGCTGGACTTGCGGCAGGTAGCAGTGCCACACATAGCCGTCCACTTCGGTCAGTTCGATCCGGGTTTCGCTCAGGTCGTCAGCCAGGAGGCACAGTTCCACGCGCTCGGCGCGCTCGCTGAAAAGGGCAAAGTTGGTGCCAGTGCCGTCAAAAGTGGCTCCCAGCGGGTAAGCCGTTCCGGGCCAGACTTCCATGTGTACTCCTCGTGCGTGACGAATATTCTCTAGACAGACTACTTGTAAGTAGGATTAGTATTTGTCCAGGCGCACTGAACGCGCCCGATTGTTACAGCTCCCGCATCACCTCCCGCGCCGCATCGGCAATGCCGCTGGCCGTCACCGGTCCCCCGCCGGAGTCACGCACGCCAGCACGGCCGTGGATGCTGGCCGCCATCGCCGCGATCGCGGCCCATCTGGCGTCAGGATCGATGCCATGGTCACCGAAGCGCCCGACGTCGGCACCCACCTGGGCCAGCAGCCCGCCGATAATTCCCGCCAGGACGTCCCCGCTGCCGGCCGTGGCCATCCACGGGGTGGCTTCCGCCTGGCTGAAGAAGTCCTGGAAAGGGGAGGCAACAAGGGTCGTGGCGCCTTTGAGCAGCACCGTGGCTTCGGTCAGACCCGCAGCCCGCCGCACCGCGCTGAGTGTGGATGCTTCCACCGCGGCACGGTCCAAGGAAACCCCGAGGCGCTCAAGCAATGCGGACAGTTCGCCGGCGTGGGGTGTGAGGATCACTTGCGGGGCCAGCACTTCAGGCAGGGCGGGCAACGCGCCGGCGTCGGCGATCGTCGGCAGGCCCGAGTCTGCGGCGTCGCGGGCGCGCTGCAGCTGCTGTTCATCGGAGTCATCCAGTCCGGAGCCAACGAGCCAGGCCTGAACGTGCGTGTCGGCCACGGCGCCTGCGCTGCAAACGACCTCGGGGCAGGATTGCCGGACGAGGTCGGCGACGTCCGGCGGCCCAAGGTAGCGCACCATTCCGACGCCGGCAGCCAGGGCGCCCTTGCAAGCGAGCACGGCGGCGCCGGGGTAGGCGCTGGAGCCTGCGACCACTCCCAGCACTCCCCTGGAGTACTTGTGGGCCCGCCGCTCCGGGCGCGGGAGGAGAGCGGAAAGGTCTCGGGCCTCAAGCCGTCGCAGGGCCGGCCATGGCAGCGCTCCTTCGATTCCGATCGGAATCACCTGCACGCGGCCGGCGAAGTCGGCACCGGGGTCCGCGAGCAGGCCGGCCTTGGCGGCACCGAACGTGACCGTCAGATCGGCGGCCAGGACCGGCGCGTGCGCCTCTCCGGAGTCCGCGTCGACGCCGCTGGGGATGTCGCAGGCCACCACGAGGTCCGGCCGGGACCGTTCCAAGGCCTCGATCAGCGCGGCGGCCGGGCCGCGCAGTCCGCCCTGGGCGCCGGTTCCCAGGATTGCGTCGATCACGACGTCTGCGCCGCCGGCCATCGCGGCGAGTTCGGCCGCGTTATCCCCGGTGAGGGTCACGGCGTATCCGCCGGCCTTCCGGAAGGCCGCCAGCCCCGCGTCGTGGGCGTCGCCGGCGGTGAGCACCGCCGTCGTCCGCATGCCGCGGCCGGCCAGCAGGGCGGCGGCGAAGAGCCCGTCGCCGCCGTTGTTGCCCTTGCCCGCCAGCACGGCAACCCTGGCGCCGTACAGCCGCTGACCGCGGCCGCGCAATGCGCTGATGACGGCGTTGGCGAGCCCGTAGGCGGCCCGCTGCATGAGAACAGCGCCCGCACCGGGGCCCAGGGCGTCGTCGAGAAATGGTTTCTCGGCTTCTCGTACCTGTGTTCCGGTGTAGGCGCTGATCATGGTTTCAGTCCGTTCGCGGTGCGGTCGCTGGAGAATGCCTGGCGCTCAGGCTGGTGCTGCCCGGGCGGCCGGCTCAGCCTTCCGCGATTACGGTCGCAGTGGCGATCCCGCCGTCGTGGCTCATCGACAGGTGCCAGCGCTTGACGCCTTTCGACTCCGCCACGGCCAGCACGGTGCCTTTGACCTGGACCGTGGGGCCGTTCTGGTCCAGCCCGATCCAGCAGTCCTGCCAGTTCATGCCGGCCGGTGCCCCCAGCACTTTGGCCACGGCTTCTTTGGCGGCGAACCGTGCGGCGAGGGACCGCGTGTTCAGTTCCCGCTCGGCCGGGACGAACAGCCTGTCGCGCAGCCCGGGGGTGCGCTCGAGTTGCCGCCCGAACCGCTCAATGTCTACGACGTCTACGCCAATGCCAACGATCATGGCGTTATTCTACGGTCACGCTCTTGGCCAGGTTGCGCGGCTGGTCCACGTCGTATCCCTTGGCCGAGGCGAGTGCGAGGGCGAAGATCTGCAGCGGAACCGTTGCGAGCAGCGGCGCCAGGAGCGTGGGGGTCTCCGGGATGTAGAAGACGTGCTCGGCATACGCCTTGACGGCCTCGTCCCCTTCTTCCGCGATCACGATGGTCCGGGCACCGCGGGCGCGGACTTCCTGGATGTTCGAGACCACCTTGGAGTGCAGCGAGTCGCGGCCGCGCGGGGACGGGACCACCACGAAGACCGGCTGGCCTTCCTCGATCAGTGCGATCGGGCCGTGCTTGAGCTCGCCGGCGGCAAAGCCCTCGGCGTGGATGTAGGCGAGCTCCTTGAGCTTCAGGGCACCTTCCATCGCTACCGGGAAGCCGACGTGGCGGCCCAGGAACAGCACGGACTTGGCGTCGGCCATGGACCGGCCGAGTTCCTTAATCTGGGCCTCGTTGTCCAGGATGTGCTGGATCTTGGCCGGAATCTTGCCGAGGTCGGCCAGGATGTCCTTGATCTCGCCCTGGAACTTGTTACCGCGCAGCTGTGCCAAATAAAGGCCCAGCAGGTAGGCGGCGGTGATCTGGGCGAGGAACGCCTTGGTCGAGGCCACGGCGATCTCCGGTCCGGCGTGTGTGTAGAGCACGGCGTCGGATTCCCGCGGGATGGTGGATCCGTTGGTGTTGCAGATGGAGACCGTCTTGGCGCCCTGTTCCTTGGCGTAGCGGACGGCCATGAGGGTGTCCATGGTCTCGCCCGACTGGGAGATGGAGACAATCAGGGTGTTCTCGTCCACGATCGGATCCCGGTAACGGAATTCGTGCGAGAGTTCGACCTCGGTGGGGATCCGGCACCAGTGCTCGATCGCGTACTTCGCCACCTGTCCGGCGTAGGCGGAAGTGCCGCAGGCCAGGACGATGATCTTGTTGACGTTCTTGAGCAGTTCCGGGTCAACCCGGAGCTCGTCGAGCGTCAGCCGGCCGTGGATGTCGGAGCGGCCCAGCAGGGTCTGCAGCACGGCGTCCGGCTGGTCGTGGATTTCCTTTTCCATGAAGGACGGGAAGCCGCCCTTTTCCGCGGAGGCCGGGTCCCAGTTGACGTGGTATTCCTTGCCTTCGGCGGGGGCGCCATAGAAGTCCGTGATCTCCACGGAGTCGGCGGTGATCGTGACGATCTGGTCCTGGCCGAGTTCCACGGCGCGCCGGGTGTAGTCGATGAAGCCGGAGACGTCGGAGCCGAGGAAGTTCTCGCCGTCGCCCAGGCCCACCACGAGCGGAGAGTTGCGGCGCGCTGCGACCACTACGTCCGGCTGGTCGGCGTGGACGGCCAGGAGGGTGAAGGCGCCTTCGAGCCGCTGGCAGGCAAGCTGCATGGCCCGGGTGAGGCCGCCCTTGGCCGCGTCACCGCCGATCTGGTTCCGGTAGATGTCGCCCAGCAGCGCGGCGGCCACCTCGGTGTCGGTCTCGGACTGGAAGATGACGCCCTTGCGGAGGAGTTCCTGCTTGAGTTCGGCAAAGTTCTCGATGATGCCGTTGTGGATCAGTGCCAGCTTGCCGCCGTCGGACAGGTGCGGGTGGGCGTTCTGGTCCGTCGGGCCGCCGTGCGTTGCCCAGCGCGTGTGGCCGATGCCTGTCAGCGATTCGGGCAACGGGCTGGTCTCGAGCTCGGCAATCAGGTTGCTCAGCTTGCCCGACTTCTTCCGGGAAGAAATGGTGCCGTCGGCAACCACTGCAATTCCCGCTGAGTCGTAGCCGCGGTACTCCAGGCGCCGCAATCCTTCAAGGACAACGTCCAAGGCATTGTGTCCAGCATTTACCCGGCCATCTGAGTGGCCCACATATCCAACGATTCCACACATGGGGTCAAGCCTAGCGGGTTTCCGGGAGGGAGGACGTGGGACAGGGACGTGCGGACGCTTCGAGGCGGGGCCGGCGCTGCGCCTGTACTGCGCCGTGGCAGGCCCGTCGCGGGCCCGCGGCGGCCGTATTCCGGCTCCCACCGGCCCGTCCATTTCGCTCTCGGCGTCGTGAGGGGCAGAATCTCTAGGGTGACTTTGCAACGCAATGAAGCGACCGGGGAAGGCGTCTCCCCGTTCGTGGAGCTGGACCGGCAGACCTGGTCCCGGCTCGCTGCCCAGATGGAGCAGCCCCTTAATGAAGAGGACGTGGTCCGCCTTCGCGGCCTCGGGGACCCCCTCGATATCAAGGAAGTGCGCGAGGTCTACCTGCCGCTCTCCAGGCTCCTGCACCTGTATGTGGAGGCCGCCGGCCAACTGCATGCCGCCACCACAACGTTCCTTGGCGAGACCACCCAGCGCACGCCGTTCGTGATCGGCGTTGCCGGTTCGGTGGCCGTCGGCAAGTCCACCATCGCCCGCGTGCTGCGGGAAATGCTCCGGCGCTGGCCGGGCACCCCCAACGTGGAGCTCATCACGACGGACGGGTTCCTCTATCCCCTGGCTGAGCTCAAGCGCCGGCAGCTGCTGGAGCGCAAGGGTTTCCCGGAGTCGTACGACCGCCGCGCTCTGCTGCGTTTCGTGAGCGAAATCAAGGGCGGCGCCGAGGAAGTCCGGGCGCCGTGGTACTCCCACGTGACCTATGACATTGTCCCGGGCAAGGAAGTGGTGGTCCGCCGGCCGGATGTCCTGATTGTCGAGGGACTGAACGTCCTGGCCCCGGCCCGGGCGCGGCAGGACGGCCGGCAGGGCCTCGCCCTGAGCGATTTCTTCGACTTCTCCATCTACGTCGATGCCAAGACCTCGTATATCGAGGAGTGGTACGTGGACCGCTTCCGGAAGCTGCGGAGCACCGCCTTCGCGCAGCCGGAATCCTACTTCCACCGCTACGCCACGCTCTCCGATGCCGAGGCTGAACAGACCGCGCGCGAGATCTGGAAGCGCATCAACGAGCCCAACCTCGAGGAAAATGTCCTCCCGACCCGGGGCCGGGCGCAACTGGTTCTGACCAAGGATGCCGACCATTCCATCCGGCGGATGCTGCTGAGGAAGGTCTAGCACACATGTGCTACGACGGCGGAGGCGAATCGATCGGACGGCAGTCGGCCGGACCGGATTCGCCAAGCCGCCGGGCGTTCAACCGCCTCCTGCTGTCCGGCACAGGCCTCGCGGCCCTGAGCGCCTGCACTCCGACCCCGGCGTCCGCGCCCGCTTCAGCGCCGGCCGGCATACCGGCACCGACGCCGGGGCTCAGCCCGGGTGTCCGCACCGGGTCGCCGACAGCTGCGACGTCGAGCTCTCCACCGCCAAACCCGCCGTCGGCGGCACCCGTTCCGGAAAGCACGACGGCGGCGGCCACGGCTCCGACTCCGGCGGCAGCACCGTCGTCGAAGGCATCTCCGTCGAAGGCACCGCCGTCGGCCTCAGCGCGGGGGCCGCAGCATTCACTGACGGACCCCGGCAGCCCGTGGGTAATCGTCAACAAGCACCGGCCGCTCTTCCCCGCCACCTTTGTGCCGCCGGACCTCGTCCGGCCGTCCGTCCGCTTGGCCACCTCCGGCGAGGCGGCACTGCTGAATAGCACGACGGCGGCAGCGGCGGAGAAGATGTTCGCTGCCGCGGCTGCCGACGGCGTCATCATCACTCTGGCCAGCGGGTACCGTTCGTTCAGGACGCAAACGGCAACATACGGCAGCTACGTGCGCACCCGGGGCCCGGCCGAGGCCGACACCGCTTCGGCGCGGCCGGGCTACTCCGAACACCAGACCGGCTGGTCCTTCGACATCGGCGACGGCGGCGGGGCATGCAGCTTCCAGCCCTGCTTCGCCCAGCAGCAGGCGGCGGTCTGGGCCAAGGCCAACGCGCACCGCTTCGGCTTCGTGGTCCGCTACCCGTGGATGCTGCACGAGATCACGGGCTACTACTACGAGCCCTGGCACCTGCGCTACATCGGCGTCGCGGCTGCAACGGACATGTCCACCCGTGGAATTGCCACCTTGGAGCAGTATTTCGGCCTGGAAGCCGCACCGGGGTATCTCTAGAGGTATCTACAACGATTGCCGACACAGCACACGGCCGCGCCGATTTTCCCCACCTTTGCCACCACGACGGCGGTACACGCCGGCGCTATCGGCCGACACGCCGTCGAAACCCGGGCAAGTGGGGAAACCCACCGCCAGAACCATTCCCGGCGGCCTAGTCGGCGACGAGTTCCAGAGCCAGCTCGGTCCGGACCACCTGGGCCAGGCGTTCCGCGACGTCCTGGGCTGTCTGGTGGTCTCCGGCCTCGACCATCACGCGCACCACGGGCTCGGTGCCGGAGGGGCGCAACAGCACGCGTCCGGTGTCGCCAAGTTCGGCTTCGGCGACGGCCACGGCAGCAGCCACTGCTTCGTCGCCCTTCACGCGGGTGCGGTCCACGCCCCGGACGTTGATGAGGACCTGCGGCAGCTTGGTCATCACGGTGGCCAGCTCCTTGAGCGGGCGCCCGGTGAGAGCGACCTGGGCTGCGATCTGCAGGCCGGTCAGCACGCCGTCGCCGGTGGTGGCGTGGTCGGCGAAAATCACGTGCCCGGACTGCTCGCCGCCAAGGCTGAAACCGCCGTTGCGCATTTCCTCGAGGACGTAGCGGTCCCCCACGCCGGTTTCACGCAGGCTGATTCCGGCCTCGCGCAGGGCGATCTTCAGGCCGAGGTTGCTCATCACGGTGGCCACCAGCACATCGTCCTTGAGCTTTCCGGAGGCCTTGAGGGCCACGGCCAGGATCGCCATGATCTGGTCGCCGTCCACTTCGTTGCCTTCGTGGTCCACGGCGAGGCACCGGTCGGCGTCGCCGTCGTGCGCGATGCCAAGGTCTGCCCCGTGGTCCAGGACGGCGCGCTGGAGCGGGCCGAGGTGAGTGGAGCCCACCCCGTCGTTGATGTTGAGTCCGTCCGGTTCGGCGCCGATGAGGATCACGTCAGCGCCGGCGTCCTTGAACACCTGAGGGGAACAGCCGCTGGCTGCTCCGTGGGCACAGTCGAGGACTACCTTCAGGCCGTCCAGACGGTGCGGAAGCGTGCCGAGCAGGTGCACGATGTAGCGGTCCTCGGCGTCGGAGAAGCGCTGGATCCGCCCCACCTCGCCGCCGACAGGCCGGAAGGGTTCCTTGCCGAGCTGCTCTTCGATGGCATCCTCGACGTCGTCGGGCAGCTTCTGGCCGCCGCGGGCGAAGAACTTGATGCCGTTGTCCGGCGCGGGATTGTGTGAGGCGGAGATCATGACGCCGAAGTCGGCGTCGAGGTCCGCCACGAGGTAGGCGGCGGCCGGGGTGGGAAGCACGCCGGCGTCGTAGACGTCGATCCCGGAACTGGACAGCCCCGCCTCCACGGCGGCGGCGAGGAACTCGCCGCTGGCCCGCGGGTCCCGAGCCACCACGGCGCGCGGCCGCTCCCCGCTCGTATTGCGGTCGTGGCCAAGCACGACGGCGGCGGCCTGCGCCAACTGCAAAGCGAGCTCGGCGGTCAGCAAACCGTTCGCCAGGCCCCGGACTCCATCTGTTCCAAATAATCTAGACATCGGGTCAAGTTTAGTCGATGGCCAGCCGCGCGCGGTGTTGCGACCGGAGACGCTCCGGTTCCTCGGGTACGACGGCAGGTTCGTGATTGACCTGGCGGCCCTAATGTAGACGTCGACTACTTGGTTTTGTGCAACCGTGTACTCTATTTTTTCCAAAACACTCGCCACACTACTTGCGTCCGTTTATGCTTCGAGGCATGACACCTAGCTCTGGGGGCTTGGCGCTCGAAATCGTAGTACCGGTCTTTAACGAACAATTGGTACTCGAAAACAGCATCACGAAGCTCGCAACGTATTTATCGCAAGAAATGCCTTCGACGTGGCAAATCACGATCGCGGATAATGCCAGCACAGATAATACTGCTGCTATTGCGACGCGATTAGCAGCCCAATTACCTAATGTGGTTTATCGCAGGCTTGACGTTAAAGGACGCGGTTTCGCCTTGCGCGATGCTTGGGCGGCGTCCTCGGCCAAAGTGCTTGCCTACCTGGACGTTGACCTCTCAACGGACCTCGCAGCGTTGCCGCCGCTGGTAGCTCCCCTATTGTCCGGACATTCGGATATTTCGATCGGGACTAGGCTAGGGCAGAATTCCCGGGTCAGCCGAGGTCCCAAGCGGGAGTTCATTTCCCGGTCATACAACTATCTCCTCAAGCGGACCATGCAGGTGAAGTTCTCGGATGCGCAATGCGGGTTCAAGGCGATCCGCGCCGACGTAGCCCGGAGGCTCCTTCCCCACGTCGAGGACAACGGATGGTTCTTTGACACAGAACTGCTGATTATCGCGGAGCGTTCCGGTCTGCGGATTCATGAAATCCCCGTTGACTGGGTCGACGACCCCGACAGCAGGGTCGATATCAGACAGACGGCGTTGGATGATCTCCGCGGTTTGGTCCGGGTTGCGGGCTCGCTGTTGAAGGGGAGCATTCCCGTTCAGGCGATTTACGCTGAACTGGGACGAAGGCCCATCGTTCCTCCGGGCCGGCCGAGCTTCTTTGGCCAGGTGCTGCGGTTCGGGCTGGTCGGCGCGGCCTCCACCATCGCCTTCGCCTTGCTCTACTTAGTACTTCAAGCCCCTTTCGGCGCCCAACAGGCGAACTTCCTGGCGCTGCTTTTGACCGCCGTCGGAAACACCGCAGCCAACCGCCGGTTCACCTTTGGCATCAGTGGGCCGGCGCGGCTGTTCACCCAGCAGTTCCAAGGGCTCATGGTCTTCCTGCTGGCGTGGAGTATTACGTCTTCGTCGCTGGCCATTCTCCACGCCGTCAATATCGACGCCACTCCCAGCCAAGAACTCCTGGTCCTCACGGGAGCAAACGTGTTGTCTACCCTCCTACGATTTGTCCTTCTCCGTATCTGGGTCTTCAGGGTCCGCCGCAGCGACGAGCCATCTTTCGGACTTACCCTCGCCCCAGTCAAGGGGCCAGCCCTGTGACTCTATTGGCGGCGTCTTTGGCTGCGAAACTTCGGCCGGCGCGAGGTGAAGACAAATCAGTCCGCTGGGAGCGTTTGGGACTAGCATCTCTGCTCGTCGTCACGGGGTTCTTTTTCCTCTGGGGACTCGACAGCAACGGTTGGGCCAATCCCTATTACTCGGCGGCTGCGCAGGCCGGTTCCAAGGACTGGAAGGCATTCTTCTTCGGGTCTTTTGAGTGGGGCAATCTCATTACCGTCGACAAGACACCGCTGAGTATCTGGGTGATGTCCCTGTCCGTCAGACTGTTTGGTTTAAACAGTTGGAGCATCCTGGTCCCTCAGGCGCTGATGGGTGTGGCCACGACTTTTCTCATCTACAAAATCGTAAGGAGCGGTTTCGGTGCGGCCCCTTCGTTGTTTGCCGGGGCAATCTATGCCACCACACCGGTGGTCTTCCTCATGTCGAGGTTCAACAACCCCGAGCCGTTGATGGGCCTCTTGACGGTCGGCACTGCGTACCTCGCGCTGAAAGCGATGGACAGTGGACGCCTCAGGACTTTTGCCGGCGCGGGGATCCTGCTCGGGTTGGCCTTCATGGCCAAACAGGCACAAGCATTTGTGATGGTTCCTGCCCTGGGAGTTGCAGTGCTCATGTTCAGCCACGGCCGGCCGGCGTCCCGCATCAGGCAACTGCTCACAGCGGCAGGTGCACTTCTCCTGACGTCGACCGCATGGCTTGCGGCGGTGGAACTGACGCCGGCTTCGCAGCGTCCCTACATCGGTGGGTCGTGGACAAACAGTGCCCTCGAATTAACGCTCGACTACAACGGGCTGGGACGATTCATTCAGATACCGATAACAATCTCGGGCGATCGGCCCAGCCCCGGCAATAACCAGTTGGCACCCTACAACGGCGGTTTCTCTCGGATGTTCGATGGAAACTTCGCGCCCGAGATCGCTTGGCTGCTGTTCCCGGCAATCGCGCTCAGCATCGTCCTGGTGGTGCTCAGCCGCACATGGAACTTCAATGCGGCGCAAAAGAAGATAGCCGTTCTCGGGATCGTCTGGTTTGTGACGGCCTTCGTCCTGCTCTGCTTCATGGGAACGATGATCCACACCTACTACACCTTTTCTCTAGCCGCCCCCGTCGCAATCGTGGTTCCCATCGGTCTTGCTGTCCTGTGGCACAAGCGGGAAAGGCTCGTGCTTCGTCTCATCGGGGCAGTGGTGGTTGGCGCCTCGACGTATATGGCCGTAAGGATCCTCAACTACAGCGACGAATGGCCTTCATGGTTCCGGACATTGGTGGTACTTAGCGGTGGGGCGGCGGTCGCAGGGTGGCTCTGGAGCCGCTCTGCGAAGTGGAGAAGGGCAGCGCTGGCTGCCGTTGCCATATCGCTCCTGGTGGGTCCCGTCGGCGCAAACGCCTACACTTCCTCGGTCCCGCAGAAGGGCACCAACCCACAGTCGGGTCCCGTGGCCAACGACCCGAGAGCCATCTCAAGACACTTAGTGGACGTGAAGGCGGGAAACCCGGCTTGGGCCATGCAGACGGCCTTTGGAGCCGTCCCAGCCGGCTCCGTCTTGACCCTGTTGCGTCAGACGTCGGGTGAGCAGGACTGGGCCGCCGCAACCTATTCGGCCCAAAATGCAGCCCTCTATCAGCTGGAGTCAGGGCGGCCAGTGCTACCGCTGGGTGGGTGGCTTGGAGCTGATCCGTCTCCCACGCTTGACCAGTTCCGAGAGCTGGTAGCGAAAGGCAGAATCGGATATTTCATCTGGCAACAAGATCTGCTGGACCACAAGGAGCTAAGCCTGGAAACAATGGCGGTCTCGCATTGGGTGCAGGAGAACTTCAAGGAGCAAACCATTGACGGTGTCCGACTCTATGACCTCCGACACTGACGCAACCATACCTGCGGCCGCAGATCTTGGCGCCAGCGTCTCCTCAGTACCAGGCCACGTCCGACGTGCAGCGAGAATCAGCTGGCGGGGGCCGGCCGACCACCCGCGCTGGGAGCGCCCGGTACTTCTTGTGCTGCTGCTAAGCGCATCGCTGGTGTACGTCTGGAAGCTCGACCAGAACGGCTGGGCCAACGCCTACTATTCAGCCGCGGTCCAGGCCGGACAGCAAAATCCGACTGCTTTCCTTTTCGGATCCTTGGACTGGGGCAATTCAATCACCGTAGACAAGCCGCCACTCAGCCTGTGGGTCATGGGAGTCTCTGTTCGGTTGTTTGGCCTGAATTCCTGGGCGCTCCTACTCCCCCAGGCATTCCTGACACTCGGAAGCACCTACCTTGTGTATGCGCTGCTCCGCAGATCCTTCCCCGCCTATGTGGCACTGCTGGCCAGCGGCATCATGGCATTCACACCTATCACCGTGCTGCTAGCGCGCTACAACAACCCAGATCCCTTGATGATCTTCCTGATGTTGTCAGCTCTTCACGCCGGCGTCCGGGCAGCAGAACGAGCCAGGCCCAGATTGTTGTTTCTCGCCGCCTTCCTGCTGGGCTTAGGCTTTCTGGCAAAACAGCTCCAAGCATTCCTCATTCTCCCGGCGCTCGTTTCAGTGTTTCTCGCCTTCGCCCGAGTTTCTTGGCGGAGACGGCTACTCGCCGTCGGCACCGCCGGCGCCATACTCCTAGGCGTCTCGTTGGCATGGCCGTTGGCCATTGATCTAACACCAGCCGACCAGCGTCCGTTCGTGGGTGGGTCCACACACAACAGCATGCTTGAGCTGACTCTGGGGTACAACGGAATCAATCGTGTGATTCAGCACGAAGATGACCCAACTTCAGCTTTGCTCCCCGTAGAGCTTCGGAGCGCGGCATCCGACGCGGGCTTCCTCAGGCTGTTGAACATGAACTATGGCCAAGAAATTGGCTGGCTCCTTGCTCCGGGTCTCCTTAGCGTCCTTGCCATCTCCTGGCAGCTCTTCCGCAGAAAATTCAACAGGCAGCAAGCCGTCCTTGCCGGAGCGGCTGCCATATGGATGATCACGACCTACGCCATGCTCAGCTTCATGGGGAACAGCTTCCATTCGTACTACACCGCATCGCTCGCTCCACCGCTGGCACTCTGCATCGGCATCGGAGCGTACGTGGCCGTCGATCTGCGGAAACAGGCATCGGGCCGTGTCCTCGTTGTGCTTGGGCTGGTTCTCAGCGCCGTGTGTTCCTACGCCATGTGGCGGCTGGGCGTCGCCATGCCGTTGACGCTCGGGACCACGATACTAGTTCTCGTTCTTCTGCCTGCTGCCATGTTGACGGTCCCAGCCCCGTGGCCGCGCCTTGAGCTAATAGCCGGCACGCTCGCCGCGGCGGGCCTTTTGGTTGGGCCAGTGTCAGCCGCTCTCGTCACTGCCGGGACGCCGCAGTCCGGTTCCAACCCGATGTCAGGCAGCGTCACCAGAAGCGAAAATACGCTCAACCGCTTCTTGGACGGTGCCAAACAGGGGGACCCCGCGTGGGCCAAGGGGATAGTGATGGGCAACGAGCCGAGCGCCAGGCTTTCCGAAACCCTGACGTCAGCCGATCCGGCTTGCACGTGGGCGGCCGCGACGTACCCGGGCCAGACTGTGGCTCGCTTCGAGCTGGAAACGGGACGCGCCATCTTGCCGCTGGGGGGATTCGCGGCACTTGATCCGAGCCCCAGTCTCGCACAGTTTCAGAGCTGGGTGGCAGCCAAGCGCGTCTGTTATCTGGTCGAGCAACCGGCACAACTTGAAATTCCTGGGAATGGTGCCGACCTCCTGGCTATCCAAAGTTGGGTCCGCGGGAATTTCTCTCCCGAGAACATAGACGGCGTCACCGTATACCGGCTCGTCAAATAATGCACCGGACACCGTGCCCAAGACCCTACTGAAGGACCTGGATCGGCGCAGCCGCTGTGGGGCACGACGCCTGGCTTGAATCACAACAGCTCACGTGGATTTGAACGGCGAAAGCCCGCCCCGCCGAGTGGCGGAACGGGCTTTCGCGCAAGCGCCAGAAGCGCTTGGAAGCGGGATTAGCGCTTGGAGTACTGCTGAGCCTTACGTGCCTTCTTGAGACCGGCCTTTTTACGCTCGATGACGCGAGCGTCGCGGCGCAGGTAACCGGCCTTCTTCAGTGTGGCGCGGTTGTTCTCGGTGTCGATCTCGTTCAGCGAACGGGCGATGCCAAGGCGCAAGGCACCGGCCTGGCCGGAGATGCCGCCACCGTGGATGCGGGCAATGACGTCGTAGGCTCCGTCAAGATCGAGGATCTTGAAGGGCTCGTTGACGTCCTGCTGGTGCAGCTTGTTCGGGAAGTAGTTCGCCAGCTCGCGGCCGTTGATGGTCCACTTACCGGAGCCCGGCACAACGCGAACGCGCGCAACGGCTTCCTTGCGACGGCCAACTGCAGCGCCGGCAACGGTCAGCGCCGGGCGTTCCTTCTTCGGCGCAGCTGCTTCTGCAGCACCGCTCTCCGAGGTGTAGCTGGTCAGGTTTTCCTCAGCCTCAACGGCTTCGGTGGTCAGTTCTTCGTTCTGAGCCACGATTCTCCTTGATTAAAAGTTGGTTGGTGGCCAGGACTACTGGGCGACCTGGGTGATTTCGAAAGTCTTGGGCTGCTGGGCGGCGTGGGGGTGCTCGGCACCGCGGTACACCTTGAGCTTGCCCAGCTGCTGTGCAGCGAGGGAGTTCTTCGGGAGCATGCCCTTGATGGCCTTCTCCACGGCGCGGACCGGGTTGGATTCCAGCAGCTCCGCATAGTTGACGGAGGTCAGGCCGCCCGGGTAACCGGAGTGGCGGTATGCGCGCTTCTGCTCCAGCTTGGCGCCGGTGAGGGCAACCTTTTCAGCGTTGATGATGATGACGAAGTCGCCCATGTCCATGTGGGACGCAAAGGTGGCCTTGTGCTTGCCGCGCAGCAGGATTGCGGTCTGGCTCGCGAGACGACCAAGGACAACGTCGGTGGCGTCAATGACGTGCCACTGGCGGTTGATATCGCCGGGCTTCGGGGTGTACGTACGCACGGTGTTTGCCTCGTTCTTGTTCTGGCGTTCTTGTTTTAGGCGTCACTCAAGGTGCACCTACTATCTATGCGCTACCGGAACAGAGGTGAGGGCTCTATGTAACCAGTCATCCTGAGGTCTCGAATGTGCACGTTGAGTAGCTATCCTGCAACCGGATTCTCAAGCGGGCACGCACCATCGAGTAGGACACGCACAACGACTACCAAGAATAGCCTGCCGCGGGGTCTTGGGTCAAAATGGGGTGTCCGGATGCATCCTGTGTGCGCGCTGTTTCGCACGCCGTCCCGTGCCGGACCGTCGCATCCCTGGAGGAACCGTGTTCGATCCCGCCGCTGCCGGCACCGTCTCACTGCTGTTGGCTCAGCCGTCCAGCTCATCACCCGAGGATCTTTTCATAGTCGGCGTTGGCCTGGCAGGCGCTTGCCTGGGGTTTTTGGGCGAAATTCTCATCCGGCGCACACTCCCCCACCTCGCCGGCTCCCCCACAGTACGCACAAGAATTACGACGGCGGCGGCGACTTTTGCACTGTCCGCTCTTCTGGCCTGGCGCTTCGGATTTTCGCCGGAACTTCCCGCGTACATCCTGCTGGCCGTGGCCGGCGTGCAGCTGGCACGGATCGACCTACTCCACCATCTGCTGCCAAACCGGCTGGTCATGCCCCTTCTGGGGGCCGGGCTGGTGCTGCTTGCGGTCGCCGCAGGGGTGTCCGGCGGGGCCGGGAATCTGCTGCGGGGGGTGGCCGGCGGGTTAATTCTCTTCATTTCTTACCTGATTTT
Organism: Arthrobacter sp. TE12232; assembly: GCF_054062615.1. NCBI lineage: Bacteria > Bacillati > Actinomycetota > Actinomycetes > Micrococcales > Micrococcaceae > Arthrobacter > Arthrobacter sp. TE12232. The sequence continues at coordinate 3,638,677 of NZ_JBSSFK010000001.1, read as the reverse complement.
GGCTTTGACCAGCCGAAACGGGCTTGGAATGGGGGATGTGAAGCTTGCGGCACCACTTGGACTGTACTTGGGCTACCTAGGCTGGTCCCACTTGTTCTACGGGGGAGCCCTGGGGTTCGCCGTAGGTGGCGTCGCTTCCGTGCTCTTGGTCCTCAAAAACCGCGGAAACAAGCCCAACGAAGTGGCATACGGGCCGTCGATGCTGGCGGCCGGCCTCACCGTGATCCTGCTGCTCCCCTAAGTGATTCCCACCTCTCCACGTGCGGGGATTAAGTAAGGCAACTTATCAAAACAAGTAGTAGAGCCGTGCCCCTACTTGGAAACTGAGTACACCTCCGTTTGGGGGTAGGTGATACCCATTTTTTCCCTCCATAAAGTCGAGTATCGGACCTCATTGCCCTGCCGTTTGCGAGCGTGCAAATGTTGTCCCAACGAAGCTCCAGCAAATAGGAAATCGGGGATTTTCTGGAATTTCGTTCATTACTCAATCTCTGGAAAAGGAAAAACTAAAATGACTGGTCTCATGGTCTCAATGCTCGCTTTTGTTGCCGGCGTCAAGGACAAGCTCGATTCAGAAAAGGGCGCGACCGCGACGGAATACTCGCTCTTGGTCGGGCTCATTGCACTTGTCATCGTCGCTGGAGTGACACTCTTCGGCACCAACCTGAACACGTTCTTCAGCGGTCTCGCCACAAAGGTCGGCACCTGGTAAGTCGCGGCAATTTCTTCAATCTGGGAAGGTCTCACCCGCCATGTTCGAGTTCAAGTTCACATCAGCCGTCCGGAAGTTCTACCAAACAGCAGCCTCGCGATTCATCAATGAGAAAGGCGCAACGGCAACGGAATATTCATTGCTCGTGGGCCTGATCGCGCTGGTGATCGTTGCCGGCGTGACGCTGTTCGGCACCAACCTGAATACGTTCTTCAGCGGTCTCGCCGGCACGGTCGGCGGCTGGTAACTCAGGCCCAATCGGTGTGCCGCGCTCCGCGCGGCACACCGAATCTATTTCAAGCTGCAACTGTCCAGGGGGACCCGTTGAAACGCAGCCCTAAACCGAGAGAGAACCGCGAGCGTGGCGCAGTCGCCGTCGAGTTCGCACTCGTCGCTCCAATACTCGTCTCGCTGATCATCGCAGTAGTCGAGTTTTCAAACGCCTACAACGTCCAGGTCTCAGTAACGCAGGCTTCCCGCGAAGCCGCACGGACCATGGCCGTAACTAACGACACCGTGAAGGCTACAGCTGCCGGCAAGGCAGGCGCGCCGTCCATTGACACCTCCAAGCTCGGCTTCGCCTACTCAGGTTCGTGTGCCGCGGGAAGCACCGCGACTGTGACGGTAACGACCACGTATACGGGCGCATCGCTCACTGGATTCTTCGGGTCCGGGCTGGTCCTCACTGGCAAAGGTGCCATGCAATGCGGCGGCTAATCGGATGCACGCAGTCTGCCGATTCCGAACGAGGCGCGGCAGGGGTGATCGTCGGTCTCATGATGATGGTTTTGATCGGAGTAGGTGCGGTCGCCGTCGACGTCGGTCAGATCTACGTCGAGCGGGCGCAGCTGCAGAACGGGGCCGACGCGGGCGCCCTTGCTGTCGCAAGGAGCTGCCAGGCAAAACCTTGTGACCCTACGCTGGCGTCGCCGTTGGCAAACGCCAATTCGAATGACAACCAGTCCACGGTCAAGTCCGTGGATTTGAGTGTCGCGGGTCAGGTCACGGTGACCACCACCACCAAGAATGGCGCCTCGGATCACTTATCGAATTTGTTGTCTCAAGCAGTCAACGCCGGACCTGTGACAGTCGGGGCCACGTCAACGGCCGCTTGGGGATCACCCGGGTCAGGGCCGGCCGCCCTCCCTCTCACATTTGCCCCTTGCCAATTTGACATCGGCGGTGCCTTGCAGACGATTCTGATTCACGGAAGTCAGACCTGCGCGAGCGATAGCCCTTCCGGCGCCACCATTCCTGGCGGCTTTGACTGGCTGATGTCGGACTCTGGACAGTGCAGCGCCACAATCTATCCCGATGACTCGAGCACACCGGGCATCACAGATCCATACGGTGTCACCAAGACCGGTCTCAGCATGCCAAAGGATTGCAAGACCGTGATCGCAAGTTACCTCAATCAGGTTGTGCTGTTCCCGGTCTATTCCAACACCGCAGGTAACGGTGCCGGCGGCAAGTACTACATCGAGGGATACGCCGCATTCCTTCTGGTTGGCTACAACTTCCCCGGCATGTCCGCAGGGGATCAAACGGGTCTTGGAGGGTCCAACAACGGCATACGCGGCAAGTTCGTCAGCTGGGTAGCCGATCCCACCGCCTACGGCGGCGGTGGCTACTCAGGCGGCGGCGCTTCATTGCCCCCGCATCTCATCAAGTAACCAAGTGTTCTAAGGGGATCAAATTGAAAACTCGCCTGCTGGGAGGCGTTGCCGCACTCGTTGTGGCGGTAATAGGAACCATTATTCTCTTCAATTATGTCCAGGGTGCTGACAAACGTGCCCTGGCCAATACGGAGACGGTGGACGTCCTCGTCGTGAAGCAAGACGTGGCTGCCGGCACACCCGCCGACAAATTAGGTGACTATGTCACTACTAAATCGATACCGATGACGGCCGTAGCCGAGGACCGGGTCGCCGACCTCGCCTCATTGGGGAACAAGGTCACCTCCGTCGCCCTAGTTCCTGGCGAACAGTTGCTTAACAGCCGGCTCGTTGACGCCAACTCATACCTCGGGCCGGCACGGGTGAAGGTGCCGGCCGGGCTCCAGGAAATTACGTTCCGACTCGGAATCGACCGGGTCGTGGGCGGGCGGGTCGAAGCCGGGGATACCGTGGGTGTCTTCCTGTCAACGAACGACGCCGGGTCTAACGGCCAGGCCACCGGCAACGCCACGCAGCTAACGTTTCACAAAGTCCTGGTGACCGCAGTGCAGTTCAGCTCCGGGGCAGCTGCCCAAACTCAGGGACAAACGCAACAGAACACGGGGCAGGGAGCGCTAACCGCTGATAGCCAGAAACAGGCGACCTCCAGCGATTCGTATCTGATTACCCTCGCAAGGAATTCGGCCGATGCCGAAAAACTGGTCTATGCCTCCGAATTCGGAAAGATCTACCTCTCCCGTGAGCCGGCAGATGCCATCGAAAATTCCACTGGGATCCTGGATAAGACGAGGTTGTTCCGATGAGCCGCTTCATTCTGATTACGGCTAACGCTGAGTATGAGCGACGCGTTCGGACCGCCATTGCCCCAATGCGGGGAACACTGCACCACTTTCAAGCCGACTATTTGCCGCCCGGACCGGACGAGGTTCTGAGTCAGCTCACCGGTGAGCCGCCCGAAGTGCTCATACTGGGCCCCGACCTTCCCACCCGGGAAGCTTTCGAGTTCGCCAGCGTGGTGGACCTCCAGTACCCGGAGATCAGCATCCTCTTGGTCGCAGCTGAGAATGCCGAGACCACTCTGAAAGCTATGAGATCTGGAATCCGGGACTTGCTGTCGCCAACGGCCGATGCGGAGACAATCCGATCCGTAGTGGAACGAGCAGGGCTGGCAGCGGCAGGGCGCAGACGCGGCCTGGCTCCCACGGCCGGCGAAGGTCCCATGGCAGACGGCGGGCGCATTATCGCTGTCATGTCACCCAAGGGAGGTGTGGGCAAGACGACAATCGCGACGAATCTCGCCGTCGGATTGGGACAGGTCTCCCCCATGGGCGTCGTCATCGTCGACCTGGATCTCCAGTTCGGCGACGTGGCAAGCGGCCTCATGCTTGAGCCCGAATTCACGATCACGGACGCAGTGGCCGGCGTCGCCATCCAGGACGCAATGGTTCTGAAAACCTACCTGACGTTGCATCCATCGAGCATCTACGCACTGTGTGCCCCGCGCAACCCAATAGAGATGGATCGGATCACCGGAGACCACGTCTCGCATCTGCTGACGCAGCTAAGATCCGAATTTCAATATGTAGTCGTGGACACGGCTCCTGGGCTGGGAGAGCATGTGCTCGCGGTGCTTGAACAAGCCACGGACGCAGTGTGGGTCTGCGGTATGGACATTCCGAGCATCCGCGGCATTCGAACGGGGTTCCAAATCCTGTCAGAGCTCGATCTGCTTCCCGACAACAGGCACATCGTTTTGAACATGGCAGACCGCAAAACCGGTCTGACACTCCAGGACGTCGAGGCAACTATCGGGGCTCCGGTCGACGTCGTCCTGCCTCGATCACGGACACTTCCATTTTCAACCAACAAAGGGATTCCACTGCTGCAGGACGGCAGCCGAGATCCGGCGAGCAAGGGCCTCCGCCAGCTCGTCGAGCGGTTTAAGCCAAATTGGGAAGCCCGTCCGCATAAGCGGCTGCATCGAAGGGCGGTAGTACAGTGACACTCTCTCGCAGGCTTGCGCAACGCCACTCGGAAACTGAGGAGTTTTCCAATGCGGTGGTACCGTCAGCAGAATTCACAAACCCGGCGACCCTGGGGGTCATCCATGAGGCACACACGGCGGAACACGCCACGGCGCCAACTATTGACCACCGGCCTCTGGCCGGCAATGCCAGTGAGGCACTCAGCGGGCTGAAAGACAGGGCAAGCCAGGCACTCTACGAGCGCCTTGGTTCACGCCTGACCGATTCCTCGCTCAACGATGCTGAACTCCAAAGATTCGTCAAAGACGAACTGAAAATCGTTGTCGACGAGGAACAAGTTCCTCTGTCAACAGGAGAACGCCAGAGGCTCACAAAAGACATCATTGACGACGTCCTCGGCCATGGCCCGCTGGAGAGGTTCTTGGAAGACCCAACAGTCACGGAAATCATGGTGAACCGGGCCGACCAAATCTATGTGGAACGCAATGGCCAGTTGTTCATGACCGACGTGAAGTTCGCCAGCGAAGACGCCCTTCGACGGGTCATCGAACGCATCGTATCCAGGATCGGTCGCCGCATCGACGAATCATCACCTCTGGTGGACGCCCGCCTGGCCGATGGATCCCGCGTAAACGCCATTATTCCGCCCCTCGCCGTCAACGGAGCATCGCTCACCATCAGGAAGTTTGGACGGGAGGCGCTCACGGTTGAAAGCCTGATTCAGTTTGGCAGTCTGTCTCCCGAGATGGCGGAACTGTTGAAGGCCTGCGTGCTCGCCAGAATGAACATCATTGTGTCGGGCGGTACTGGCACCGGAAAGACGACCATGCTGAACGTGTTGTCGTCCTTCATCCCCGCCAGCGACCGAATCGTGACCATCGAAGACGCCGTGGAACTCCAGCTGCAGCAGGACCACGTTGTGCGGCTGGAGAGCCGGCCGGCCAATATCGAAGGCAAGGGCGAAATCTCAATTCGCGATCTTGTCCGGAATTCCCTACGAATGCGGCCCGACCGCATCGTCGTCGGTGAAGTCCGCGGTGGCGAGTCGCTGGACATGCTCCAGGCGATGAACACAGGTCACGACGGATCAATCTCAACCGTGCATGCCAACTCGCCCCGCGACGCAGTAGCGCGCTTGGAAACTCTGGTCCTGATGGCAGGCATGGACCTACCCCTCCGGGCGATCCGTGAGCAGATTGCATCAGCCGTAAACCTCATTGTCCACATATCGCGGCTGCGGGACGGAACGCGCCGGGTCACCCACATCACCGAGGTCCAAGGAATGGAAGGTGACATCGTCACTCTCCAGGATGCCTTTGTATTTGACTATTCGGCAGGGATCGACGCCACGGGACACTTCCTCGGCAAACCGGTTCCGACCGGCGTCCGACCGCGATTTACGGACAGGTTCATCGAACTGGGGATTCACGTCTCACCGTCCGTGTTCGGAGCTCATCCCTTGAGGGGGAAGTAGATGGACACCCCGGAAGCCCCCGCAAGCCTCTTTTTCGCGGGAATCCTCATGGTCTACGCGGCCGGGATATTACTCTTTGCGTTCGTGTTCAAAACCAACAAGGTAATCCCCGTCTCCCGGCGCCGTCCCGACGCCGTTGACACCACCTCCAGCCTCACCCGGTTGACCGACTCAGCCCTTGTCATCGTCAACAAGCATCTCCGCAACGGAAATGGCGGCCCTATTACCCGGGAAAAACTGGAACGTGCCGGCCTCAAGTCGCAACCGGCTGACTTTGTGCTCATGATGGGTGCCGGCGCACTGATCGGTGCCCTAGTGGGGTACTTCCTGGGAGGACCATTCTTTGCCGTACTTCTGGTGTTTGCGGTCCCGGCCGCGATGGTTCTCTACATTCGAATCCTGACCACCAAACGACAGGCGAAATTCGACGAGCAACTTCCGGATACGCTGCAGATGCTCACGGGCAGTATGCGGGCCGGACATAGCCTTCTGCGAGCCATCGACGCCTCGGCCAAAGAGACCGACGCACCTATGTCGGAAGAACTGAGCCGCATCGTCAACGAGACCCGCATCGGCCGCGAACTCGGTGAATCCATGAATGACGTCACTGAACGAATGGGGAGCGAAGATTTCGGCTGGATCACCCAAGCAATTGAAATTCACCGTGAGGTCGGCGGCGACCTCGCTGAAGTCCTGGATCACGTCGGGGAAACAATCCGCGACCGGAACCAGATCAGAAGGCAAGTCAAAGCACTTAGTGCCGAAGGCCGTATGTCGGCGGCAGTACTCATGGGCCTGCCGATCGTACTTTTCTTCGCGCTGATCTTCATCAATCCGCAATACGCCAGGACATTTACGAGCACAGTTCCCGGATACCTGATGTTGGGAGTCTCCGCGCTAATGCTTACAGCTGGCGGCTTCTGGCTTAGCCGCCTTGTCAAGGCAAAGTACTAGGAGGATCGGAAAATGTCACCCGTAGCGCTTGGTGCGATGCTCGCCATCGTCATCCCCGTAAGTTTCATGGTCTGGCTGGCGTTCAGCGCAGACCACGCCGCCCTCCGCAACATCCAAGCGAACCTGGGCCACCGGACCAAAATCACTGAAGGCAGCGCATCACTTTCACAGCAATACACCGGCTTGGTCCGCCGGCTAACCCCCGGCAGCTATGAAGCCTGGCTGGACAAGCAGCTAGCCGCAGCCGGACGGCCTAAGAACTGGCCGCTAGAGCGTCTCCTTGTCACTAAGCCGCTCATTGCCTTAGGTGCTGGAGGGATCGCAACCTTCAATTTCGTTGCCAGGCCAGCACCGCTGAATTTTGTCATCATGATCGCCGCCATCACGTTTGCCTACTTTGCGCCCGATCTCCTAATCCGAAGCCACGGACAGAAGAGATGCGCCGCCATTCAGCAGGAACTTCCAAATGCATTAGACCAAATGCTCATCTCAGTTCAGGCAGGCCTCGGCTTCGAAGCAGCAATGGGACGGACAGGAAAGAACGGCACGGGTCCTTTGGCTGACGAGTTTGTCAGGACTCTTCAAGACATCCAAGTCGGTCGATCTCGGAAAGAGGCATATCTGGCCATGGCTGACCGCGTTGATGTTGCTGATCTCCGCAGCTTCATCCGATCCATAGTCCAAGCCGACGCGTACGGCATCGCCATCGCCAAAGTACTCAAAAGCCAGGCTCACGAGATGCGTACCAAGCGCCGTCAGCGGGCCGAAGAGCACGCCATGAAAATCCCGGTCAAGATCCTGTTTCCCTTGATCTTTTTCATCTTTCCGACACTTTTCATCATTCTGTTGGGGCCGGCGGTAATGAGAATCATCGCCGCCTTTTCCTAGGAGCTGAAATGACCAACATCGCATCGGACTTCCAGTCACCGCACGGTGAAATCTCACATCGCCTGTCTACAGACGAACAAGGCGCCACGGCTACTGAATACAGCATTCTGGTGGGCTTCATCGCCATCGTCATCGTCGCCGGAGTCGGAGCTTTCGGAACCGCCCTGGGCTCGTACTTCACCGGACTCGGGACCGGAGTCAAGGTAGCTCTCGGCATCCCTTAGAGCATTCCAGCAGATGCACAGCCCATATTCCGGACCCCCTTGGACCCAGAGCCGAGGGGGTCCATCGGCGTGCCCGGCGCAAGATGAGCGCAGGGAATGTACAGGAAACGTGCAGTTTGGGAAGCCTTAGCACAGGATGCGTCAAAGGCCAATCACCGGCGTGTCGGTGCTTGCTACGTTTCCCTCAGCGCTGGTGCAGGACCAGCCGCCCAACTCGCTCAGGAGTTAACAATGCGTTCCTTTCTCTCCAGCTTCGCAGCCCGTCTTCGCCGAGATCAGCGCGGCGCCACGGCCGTCGAATACGGCATCATGGTCTCCCTCATCGCAGTCGTCATCATTGTTGCCGTGACCCTTCTTGGCGGCACTTTGAAAGAGACTTTCAACTCGGTCCAGTGCAGCGTCAAGGGCGGCACCTACACGGCAGCCACGACTACCGGCGGCGTGACCACGGCAGGCAGCTGCTCGAAGTAACTCTCGCCAGGGCCCCTAGCTGCTGGCTGGGGCCAATGCCAACTCGCTCAGGAGTCACCCCATGCGCACTTTTCTCTCCGATTTCGCATCCCGCTTTCGCCGTGACCAGCGCGGGGCCACCGCCGTCGAATACGGCATCATGGTCTCCCTCATCGCCGTCGTCATCATCGTCGCCGTGACGCTTCTTGGCGGCACCTTGAAGGAAACCTTCAACTCCGTCCAGTGCAGCGTCAAGGGCGGCGCCTACACGGCAGCCACCACTACCGGCGGCGTGACCACGGACGGCACCTGCTCGAAGTAATACCCCAGCACGACCCACCGGACAGGGTTGCGGAAGGCTTCGGCCCTCCCAACCCTGTCCGCATCAGGCGCCGGCGGCCAGCGAGATCCAGAGAGGCGGTCCCCCATGTCCAAGGCAAAAGAACGGGGGGCCGCCGCGGTGGAATTCGCGCTCCTGGCTCCGGTACTGATCATGCTGCTACTGGGCATCATGGAATTCGGTCGCGCCTACAATGTCCAGATTTCGCTCTCCAGTGCCGCCCGCGAAGGAGTCCGTGTCATGGCGATCGGCAACGACACCACGGCCGCGCGCACCGCGGCCAAGAACGCGGCCACGGCGCTCCAGCCCCCGTTGGCAGATGCCAACATCAGCATCAGCCCCGCTGTGTGCACTGCCGGCGCGCAGGTCACATTTACCATCAGCTACACCCTCGCCACCATGACCGGCATCGCCGGGCCATTCCCGCTGCAGGGCAAAGGAGTCATGGTATGCGGCGGCTAGGCAGGGGGAGCACGGCAGGAAACAGCGAGCGCGGGGCCATCAGCGTCCTTGTCGCAATCCTCATGGTGGTCCTCCTGGGCTTTGCGGCCCTCGCCGTCGACACCGGAGTCCTCTACGCAGAACGGGCCCAGTTGCGGAACGGTGCCGATGCCGCCGCCATTGCGGTTGCCCAGAAGTGCGCGAAGAACATCAATGATCCGGACTGTTCCAGCACTTCCACGCTTGCCGCCAGTCTCGCGAACAGCAATGCCGGGGACGGGCTGAGCAACGTGAAGTCCCTCCTGCTGGACAAGAACGCGCGAACCGTCACAGTGGTTGCCGGCGCCCAGGAAGCGGGCAAGCAAGCCAACAACGTCTCGCTGTTCTTTGGCCGAGCCCTGGGCTTCAACAGCACCGAGGTCAATGCCCCATCGACGGTCAAATGGGGCAGCCCGGTTGCCGGGACAACGGCCTTTCCCTTGACGTTTTCCATCTGCCAGGTCAAGGGGCACGTCGACGGGACTCTGCAATTGCTCCAGAGCCACGGCAGCGGCGCCAACCCGGGCTGCAATTACGGGCCATCCGGTGCTGCCGTCGAGGGCGGCTTCGGCTGGCTCCCCAACGATCCCGGCATTTGCGGGGGACTGATAGACCTTGCCGTCAGCGAAGGAGGGAGCGATCCCGGCAACAGCGCCCCTGGTGCCTGCGACGCAACGCTTCAGCGCTGGGCTGCCGATATCACCGCGGGCCGAGACGTCGTTGTCCTGCTACCGGTCTTCAATAAGGTGACCGGCACCGGAGCCGGCGCCGTATATGGGCTGATCTCATTTGCGGCCTTCAAGGTCGCCGGCTGGAGTTTCAGCGGTAATAACAGCCTCCCCGACTCATTCCGCAACAAGCCTCCCGACATTCCGTCGGCAGTGAAATGTGATGGCAACTGCCGCGGCATCATCGGGAGCTTCATCCAGTACGTGTCGCTGGCGAACGGCTTCACCCTTGGGCCCGTGGACGCGTATGGAGCCACCGTCGTGAAACTCACGCAATAGCACCAGCCGTTGCCGCCCCGTCCACCCACCAGTTCAGGAGCAGTTTTTGAAGTCACGCTTATTGGCAGGAATCGCGGCCCTGGTGCTGGCCGTCATCGGAGCCATCGTGGTGGTCAGCTATGCGCAGGGAGCCGACGCGCGGGCTGTTCAGGGTCTGGATCCTCAGGACGTCCTCGTGGTGGCGAAGACCGTCCCCGCCGGCACTACCGTCGAGGCCTTGCAGCCGTTCCTCACCACCGAAAAACTCCCTGGCACGGCCGTCGCCAAATCGGCGCTCAAGAACCTTGATGGCCTGACCGGCAAGGTCACCGCCGTCGACCTGCTCCCGGGCGAGCAGCTCGTCGCCGAGCGCCTGATCGCCCCCGAGGAGCTGAAGGCCAGCGGAGCAGTTGAGGTGCCGAAGGGTCTGCAGGAGGTGTCCTTCCAGCTCGAGCCCCAGCGCGTTGTCGGCGGCCGGATCGAGGCTGGCGACCACATCGGCATCTTTATCAATCTTGATGGCGGAGGCCTCGAAGCCAAGCCGGACAAGCAAACCACTCAGCTCACAGTCCACAAAGTTCTCGTGACCTCGGTGCAGCGGGCCCCCTCGGCTGCCCCCTCTCCTCAGCCCTCCCCTGGCTCTACTGCCACGGCACAGGACACGTCGCTTCCAACAGGGTCGCTGTTGCTGACGGTCGCCGTGAACGATGTGGACGCCGCCAAGATTGTCTACGCGGCAGAATTCGCCAAGATCTGGCTGAGCAAGGAACCACTTGATGCCACGGACAGCGGCCGGCCAGGAATCATGACGAAACCAGAGGTGTACAAATGAGCCGCTTTGTCCTGATCTCCCCCAATACGGATTTTGATGCCCGCGTCCGGCAGGCCCTCGCCGGCGGTCTGCCGGGCGGTCTGCAGACCTTCGCGTTCGTCAATCCGGCCAACCCGGCGGAGCTCTTCGCGAACCTCAACCAGGAACGGCCCGAGGTCCTGATCCTGGGGCCGGACGTGCCGGTGGAGGACGCCCTGCGCCTCGCAACGGTGTTCGACGTCCAGCTCCCCGAGTTCAGCGTCATCCTGGTGGGCGAGGCAGATCCGAACTTTGTCCTGCTGGCCATGCGGGCCGGCATCCGCGACATCCTCAGCCCGGCGGCGGACCCCGCGCAGATCCGGGTGCTGCTGGAGCGGGCCTGCCAGTCATTCACCACCCGCAGCCGGACCTCAACGGCCAAGCAACCGGACAGCGCCAGAGGGCTGGTGATCGGTGTCTTCTCCCCCAAGGGAGGGGTCGGCAAGACCACGATTGCCACCAACATCGCGATCGGCCTGGGGAGGGTCGCGCCCATGGGCGTGGTGATCGTGGACCTGGACCTGCAGTTCGGGGACGTGGCCTCGGGCCTGTATCTGAACCCGGAGCACACCGTGACCGATGCCGTCTCGTCCTCGGCCAGCCAGGATTCCCTCGTCCTCAAGGCCTTCCTCACGGTCCACCCCGGGAACATCTACGCGCTCTGCGCCCCCCGGTCGCCGGAGGAAGCTGACGACATCACACCGCAACAGGTCACCCGGCTGCTCGAACAGCTCGCGGAGCAGTTCCAGTACGTCGTGGTCGACACAGCGCCCGGGCTCCCGGAGGTGGGACTGGCCGCCCTCGAACAATGCACCGATGCCGTCTGGGTGACCGCCATGGACGTCCCCAGCATCCGCGGGCTGCGCTCCGGCCTGGAAATCCTCCGGCGTCTGGACCTGCTTCCCGAAACCCGCCACGTGGTCCTGAACATGGCCGACTCCAAGTCCGGGCTGAGCGTCCAGGACGTCGAGGCGACCATCGGCGCACCCGTGGACGTCAGCATCCCCCGCTCCAAGGCAGTCGCGTTCTCCACCAACCGCGGCGTGCCGGTGCTCCAGGACGGGCGCAAGGACCCTGCCGTCAAGGGCCTGAAACAGCTCGTGGACCGGTTCGATCCCGCCTGGCGCGCCACGGCCCAAAAGAAACTGCACCGGCGGGTGGTGGTCTGATGAAACTCTCCGAACGGCTCCGCTCCGCCGAAGGCACCGCCGACGCCCCCGTTATTCCCCTCACACCCCACAGGCAGGAGACGACGACGGCGGACAGCGCCGCCGTCGTCGAACTCCCCCGTGTGGCACCGCTTACCGCAGTCAACACCGCCGGCAAATCCGGCGGGACGCACGCCGGCGGGACTCACGCCGGCACTCCCGACCCGACCCGCAGCAAGGGCCAGCAGCCCGTCGATGCCTTCGCGGCGCTCAAGCAGCGGGCTGCCACGGCGTTGTTCGAGCGCATGGGAACCCGCTTCAACGATTCCGCCTCCAAAGAGGATGACCTCCGCACCTCGGCGCGGGAAGAGCTGACGCGCATCATCGACGCCGAACAGGTCCCCCTGTCCGCCGAGGAGCGTGCCCGTCTGGTCCGCGACGTCGCCGACGACGTCCTGGGCTACGGCCCGCTGCAGCGCCTGCTCGATGATCCCGCCGTCACGGAAATCATGGTCAACCGGATGGACCAGATCTACGTGGAACGGCACGGCAAACTCACCCTGACTGAGTCGCGCTTCAGCTCCGAGGATCACCTGCGCAAGGTGATCGAGCGCATCGTCTCCAAGGTGGGCCGGCGGATCGACGAGTCCTCGCCGCTCGTGGACGCGCGGCTCGAGGACGGGTCCCGCGTCAACGCCGTCATCCCGCCGCTCGCCGTCGGCGGTTCGTCGCTGACCATCCGAAAGTTCAGCAAGGTGCCGTTGACAGTCCGGAACCTCATCGAGTTCGGCACGCTGACGCCGGAAATGGCGGAACTGCTCAATGCCTGCGTGAAGGCCAAGCTGAACATCATCGTCTCCGGCGGCACCGGCACAGGCAAGACCACGCTGCTCAACGTCCTGTCCTCCTTCCTCCCCCACGACGAGCGGATCGTGACCATCGAGGACGCCGTCGAGCTCCAGATCCAGCAGGAACACGTGGTGCGGCTGGAAAGCCGGCCGCCGAACACGGAGGGCAAGGGCGAGGTCACCATCCGTGAGCTGCTGCGGAACTCCCTGCGTATGCGCCCGGACCGGATCGTGGTGGGTGAGGTCCGCGGCGGCGAATCGCTGGACATGCTCCAGGCCATGAACACCGGCCACGACGGCTCGCTCTCCACCGTCCACTCCAACTCGCCCCGGGATGCTGTGGCCCGCCTTGAGACTCTGGTGCTTATGGCCGGCATGGACCTGCCGCTGCGCGCGATCAGGGAGCAGATCGCCTCGGCCGTCAACCTCATCATCCAGATCTCCCGGCTGCGGGACGGGACCCGGCGCATCACCCACGTGACCGAGGTCCAGGGCATGGAAGGGGACATCGTCACGCTCCAAGACGCCTTTGTGTTCGACTACACCGCCGGCGTCGATGCCCACGGCCGGTTCCTCGGCAAGCCGGTCCCCACCGGCATCCGCCCGCGCTTCATCGACCGCTTCGAAGACCTGGGCATCCATGTCTCCGCCAACGTGTTCGCCGCGCCGCTGGCGCCGGCCGGAAGGTCGTGATCTGTCCATGACACTGCTGCACTTTGGCGTCGGGCTGCTGTTCTGCGCCGTCCTGGTCCTGGGGATTGTGCTCCTGGCCCCAGGCGGGGCCAGCGTCCCGCTGGACCGGCGCAGGCCCGCCGAGGGCCAGCCCGACTCGCAGCTAACCCGGTTCGCCGGCTCGGCAGTCCACCTGGTTGACGGGTTCTTCTCCCGGCGTACGGTCCGGTTCTTCAACCGCGAGACCTTGGAACAGGCCGGACTCCGCCTGAGCCAGGCGGACTTCTACGTCCTGCTGCTGGCCGGGGCCGTGGCAGGGGCCATCGCCGGGTTCGTCGTCGCGGGGCCGCTACTGGCGGTCATGCTTGTCATGCTGGCCCCGGTGGCGGGACACCTCGTGATCGGCTTCCTGACCGGCAAGCGCCGCACCAAGTTCGATCAGCAGCTAGGCGACACCCTGCAGTTGCTCTCCGGGGGCCTCCGCGCCGGCCACAGCATCCTGCGCGCCATCGACGCAGCCGCGTCCGAATCGCAGAGCCCGACGTCGGAGGAGATGCGCCGCGTGGTCACGGAGACAAGCCTGGGCCGGGACTTGCTGGCATCCCTCAGCGATACCGCGGACCGGATGCGGAACGAGGACTTTGTCTGGATCGCCCAGGCCATCCAGATCAACCGCGAGGTGGGCGGCAACCTCGCCGAAGTCCTGGACCAGGTCAACGAGACCATTCGCGAGCGCAGCGAGATCAAGGGCCACATCAAGTCCCTCGCGGCCGAAGGCAAGTTCTCCGCCTATATCCTCATGGCCATGCCGATCGGGATCGTGGTGATGCTGATGCTGGTCAACCCGGGCTACATGAACGTCATGTTCACGCATCCGCTGGGCTGGGGCATGATCGTCGCTTCCGTGATCCTCATGACCATTGGCGGTCTGTGGATGCGCAAAATCATCGACCTGAAGTTCTGAGGCAGCGATGGCGCCTTCCGTCCTCCTTGCCATGCTGCTGGTATCCGTGCCGTTGGGCTATCTGGTGTGGTCGTTGCTGTCCGTCGACCGGAAATCGCAGCGCGCCACGCGGGAGATTCTCGCGCTGGGCACGGACCCTGCCGAACTCACCCAGCGGGCGCGCAGCGGCCTGCTGGAGCGGGCCGGCTACCGGCTCACGCCCTCCGCCTACGTCCGCAGGCTGGACAGGCTGCTGTCCCTCGCCGGGCGCCCCGCCTCGCTGCCGCTGGGACGCGTTCTCGCGGCCAAGCCGCTGCTGGGCCTTCTGGGTGCCCTGCTGGGCTTCTGGATCGGCGCCAACGGCACGACGCCGATCCTCAAGCTCGTGGGAATCTTTGTGTTCCTGCTGGGCTACTTCATCCCCGACCTCCTGCTCTACAGCAAGGGGCAGGAACGGCAGAAGATCCTGCAGCTGGAGCTGGCCAACACGCTGGACCAGATGCTCATCTCCGTCGAAGCGGGCCTCGGCTTCGAAGGCGCCATGGCCCGGGCGGGTGAGAACGGCAAGGGCCCGCTGGCGGACGAACTGATCCGGACCCTGCAGGACATGCAAGTGGGGCGGAGCCGCCGCGAGTCCTACGTGGCCCTGGCGGAGCGGACCAATGTGCCGGAGCTCCGCAGCTTCGTCCAGGCCGTCGTCCAGGCAGACACTTACGGCATCGCCATCAGCCGGGTGCTGCGCGTGCAGGCGAAGGTCATGCGGGTCAAACGCCGGCAGCGGGCCGAGGAAAAGGCCATGAAGCTGCCCGTCACTATCCTGTTCCCGTTGCTGTTCTTCATCTTCCCCGTGCTCTTCATCGCCATCCTCGGCCCGGCCGTCATCAACGCCATAGACACCTTCAGCGGCCAGTAGCGGCCCGCATCCGCTTGCAGCGGCCAGTTGGCCGCGGATCCGCCGTGAGGCGCCACGGCGGCCGCTTGGCTGCGGCAATACCCGCTTCGGACGGTTCCCCTGCGGAAAGCCTCAAGGTTTCCGCAGGATAGACCGGAGTCCCCGGCTTCAGCCGAATCAGCAAGTAGCGTGGGCACATGTCCCTTCCCAGCGCCTGCCCCGATGACGGAGATGCGAGCATGGTCCTCGCCCCCACAGCCTCCCCCGGACTGCCGGCGCCCGCCCTCACGGCCTCCAGTGCCCTGGTGGCGGCTCTCCCGGCGGCGGCCCCGCTCGTGGACCCTGCGGCGCTCCAGGACCTTGGTGTCCAGCTCGACAGTCCGGCCGTGGCGAAGGGATTCGCCAGGGATTACACCAAGATGTGGGACCAGCGCTACCGCTCGCTCGCCTCAGCCCTGGAGCGCGGCGACCTCGCAGGGTCCATGGACGCGGTGCTGAGCCTGAAGACGTCCTCCGCGATGGTGGGCGGCCTGCGCCTGGCCCAGCTCGCCGGCGAGCTGGAGGTCGCGCTCAGGGCCGGGGACATGGACCACGCCCTGTCGCTACTGCACGACGTCGCCGAACGGGGCGACGAAACTGTTGGCGAGCTTCAGTTCAGCTATGTCCTGTGGGAAAGCTAGGCCTGCCGGGAAAGCTGGCCCGTCGACTCAAGGCATGTGCGCAACCCCGGCGATGCGCCGGGGGCGGGGCGGGGACTCAGCGCGGGCGCGGCGCTGAGCGCGGCCCCCGCGCGCGGCTACCGCTCCGGTGCCAGCCGGTAGCCCACGCCGCGGACGGTCTGCAGCCAGCGCGGCTGCACCGGGTCCTCGCCGAGTTTCCGCCGGAGGTTGCCGATGTGCACCTCGACGGCGCGTTCATCGGATTCGCTGATGTAGGCGTCCGCCCGGTAGTAGTCCCCCCGCACTACCCGCACCAGTTCGGTCTTGGACCGCACCGCGCCGGCACCCTTGAGCAGGGCGTGCAGAAGATCAAACTCGCTGCGGGTCAGGCCGACGGGCTCGCCGTCGACGCTCACAGACCGGGTCTCCGGGTTCAGCTCCAGCCCGTTGTGCCGCAGCACCGGAGCCTGGGACGCCGTCGGGACGGCTTGGGCCCCCGGATCCGTCGCCGGGACGAGTGCGGCCTGGAGAACCTGCCGCGGCCGGCGCATCATCGCACCGACGCGGGCACGCAACTCACGGGGACGGAAAGGCTTCGCCAGGAAGTCATCCGCACCGGTGTGGAATGCCGTCAAGGTATCGAGTTCGTCGGTACGGGCCGTCAACATGACCACGTAGGCGTCGCTGAACTCGCGAATCCGGCGCAGCACCTCGAAGCCGTCGATATCGGGAAGCCCGACATCCAAGGTGACCACGCTGGCCTCCTGCTGCCGGATGACGTCGACGCCTTCCCTGCCGCCGGCCGCCGAATGAACTTCGAAGCCGGCCTGGCTCAATACCGCTTCGACAAGGTTCCGAACATCTTCGTCGTCTTCAACTACGACGGCGACTCCCAGGTCGGTCATGGCCCCCCTCATGTGGCACGCTACGCTGCCGTCCGCGGATGCGGCGGCAACACTGGATCCGCCGGCCCCCACCGGCATTGCCAGAATACCCACGGTAGGGGGCAAAACCTCGGCGGCTCAGTAACAGAAATAGCAAAACTTCGATTTATGTCAAGTTTGCGTGACACCAGGTGTAAAACTGAAGCAACGAGAAAGGGGCGCGGCGTCTTTGGCTAGACAACGGCTGATCCGGGGTGCGGATCGATATGTCAAGGCATTGGGGCCCCGTGCGCGGGTCCTAATCTGCCAGTTGCCGTTGGCCGTCATGATGGCCGGGGTCCTCCTCGCCGCCCCCACCGCGTGGCCCGGTCTTCTGGAGAGCCCCTTGTGCCGGTTCGCGCTCGGCCTGCAGGGCGCACTCCTGGCGGCCTGCGTCCTGGTTCCCTGGCAGCGCTTCGGGCCGTTGGCGCCGCTGATCATCCCCGTCCTGGATCTGGTCGCCGTCGGACTTCTCCGGGATGGCGGCGCGGCGGGGCTGCCGGATCCCGGGGTGCTCTCGGTCCTGCCCGTGGTGTGGATTTCGGCGTCCAGCCTGTCCGCGCCCGCAAGCCTTTCGCTCAGTTTTACCGTGCCGCTGCTGGCAGCGTTGCCTTGGCTCCTCGCAGACCCCGCGGCACCGGTGGCCGCCCGCGCAGCTGAGGCCATGCTGGTCCCGCTCATGATGCTCGCCGTCTCCCTGGCCATGCGGTTCGCGCGGGCGCGTCTGCGGCACGAGCAGTGGCGGATCAAATCCAAGGAAGCCGAACTGCAGGCCCTGCTCTCGGACAGCAGGGAACGCGAGCGGCTCCTGAACACCATTCTTGACACTGTCGACGTCGGGATCGTGGCAGTGGACGCCGACGGCCGCCGTCTGCTGACCAACAGTTGGCAGACGCAGCTGGAGGAATCCGCAGAGTCGGCGGCGTCGGCGTCTCCGGCGGAAGAAGGCCAGCTGGTGCTGACAGGTCAGGACAGAAGCACGCCGCTGCCGCCGGAACGCCGTCCCCTCCGGCGGGCGCTGGGCGGCGAGTCCTTTGCCGATTACCTCGTCTGCTTCGGCGAGGCGGCAGACAGCCGGGTGGTCTCCACGGGGGCCCGGCCCCTGAAAAACGACGACGGCGACTTCCGCGGGGCTGTGGTGGTATTCAACGAGGTCACCGGCCTCGTGGACGCCCTCGCCGCGAAGGACGAGGTCGTTTCGACCGTCTCCCATGAATTCCGCACGCCGCTGACGTCCATCATCGGCAACCTCGACCTCGTGCTCGCCGACACGGAGGGCCTGGACAGCCCCGTGGTGCGCCGCATCGAGGTCGCGCAGCGCAACGCGGAGCGGCTGCTGGCCCTGGTATCGGACCTTCTGATGTCCGCCAGTTCCGCGGTCCATGTCCATCCCCGCCGCACGGACCTCGCCGGGCTCGTGGAAGCCAGCCTCGGCTCGGCCCAGGCACATGCTCAAGCGTCCCGTGTTGACCTCACGATGGACGTCCGGGGCCCGATCTGGGCCCATGTGGATCCGCTCCGGATCAGCCAAGCCCTGGACAACCTCGTTTCCAACGCGATCAAGTACTCCCCCGACGGCGGATCGGTGCGGGTCTCGGCCAGCACCGACGACGGTTTGGTGCGCCTCCACGTCGCGGACACCGGCATGGGCATGACTGCCGCCGATGCCCGGCGGGTCTTCACCCGTTTCTTCCGCAGCCCGGCCGTCCGCGAGGGGTCGATTCCGGGGGCCGGCCTGGGCCTGTCCATCACCAAGGCCATCGTGGAACGGCACGGCGGTTCCATCTCCTGCCGCACGCTTCCAGGCCACGGGAGCACGTTCACCGTGGAGCTTCCCGCAGACGGTCCCCCGGCGGCGTTCTAGGACTAGCGGCCCAGTATCGTTCGGTGCTAGCCCGAGGTCGCCGGACAGCTGCCAGGTCGCCGGTACCTTCCGGCGACCTGGCAGCTATCCGGCGATTTCGACGGATTTACAGGAACCCGGAGTCCGGTGGCCTCTACGCCCGCAGCGCCCTGGTCAGTTCGGCCCGGGCCAGCAACCCGCTGTCCGACGGGTAGGCCACTTCCTCCAGCACCAGCGGATGCGGGGCAGCCAGCACCGAGCGGGCATCACGCTGCCGGGCAAGGAGCCGCTCGTATAGCCACCCCGGAGCCTCCACGCCTTCCCCCACGTACAGGGCCGAGCCCACCAGGGAGCGGACCATGTTGTGGCAGAACGCGTCGGCCTGGACGGTGGCGACAATGACGCCGTCGGTGCCGCGCGCGAATTCAAAGCGCTGCAGTTCGCGGATGGTGGTGGCGCCCTCGCGGGGCTTGCAGTAGGAGCGGAAGTCCTGCAGCCCGAGCAGCTGCACGGCACCCTCGTTCAGCAGCCCGACGTCGAGCGGGTTCTTGTGCCAGAGGGTCGAATAGCGGCCCAGCGGGTCCCACAGGGCGGGGCCGTCCGCGATCCGGTAGGAATAGCGGCGCCAGAGGGCGGAGAACCGGGCGTCGAAGCCTTCGGGCGCGACCGTGGCCCGGTGGACCTCGATCGCTCCGCTGAGGTCCCCCAGCCCGCGGCTCAGGGCGCCGCGGAGGCGTCGGACCAGGGCGACGGCGGGATCAAGTTCAACGCCGCGGTTCAGTCCCTGCCACTCGGCTTCACTGAGGTCCAGGTGGACCACCTGTCCCCGCGCGTGCACGCCGGCGTCGGTCCGGCCGGCCACCGTGACCCGCACGGGCCGGCGGACCAGCAACGTCAATGCCTCTTCCAGGATGCCTTGGACGGTGCGGAGCCCCGGCTGCACGGCCCATCCGCTGAAGGGGCCGCCGTCGTACGCCAAATCCAGCCGGATACGCAAAAACCCGCCGCCCCCCAAAACGGGGGCAGCGGGTTTGAGCTCGTTCATAGACTTAAGTCTATAAGAAGGTTTTGGCGAATTACTTCGCGTCCTTCTCGGAGTCAGCGGCAGCTTCCTCAGCGGCCGGAGCCTCTTCGGTAGCTTCAGCTTCGGGAGCCTCGGCAGCGGGAGCCTCTTCGGTCTCAGCTGCTTCGGTCTCGGCGACCGGAGCGGCTTCAGCCTTCTCGGCGTCCTTCTTCTCGGCATCGCGCTTCGCGGCGGAAGTAGCCTCGGCTACCACGGCCTGCTTGGCGGAAACCGGCTCGAGCACCAGTTCGATGACAGCCATGGGAGCGTTGTCGCCCTTGCGGTTGCCGATCTTGGTGATGCGGGTGTAGCCGCCATCGCGGTTCTCCACTGCCTGTGCAATGTCGGTGAACAGCTCGTGGACGACGCCCTTGTTGCTGATCAGGCCGAGTACACGACGGCGGGAGGCGAGGTCGCCACGCTTGGCGAAAGTCACCAGGCGCTCAGCGTACGGCTTCAGGCGCTTGGCCTTGGTCACCGTGGTGGTGATCCGCTTGTGCTCGAACAGTGCGGCGGACAGGTTCGCGAGCATAAGACGCTCGTGAGCCGCTCCGCCTCCGAGGCGCGGACCCTTAGCGGGGGTAGGCATAATAGTTTCTCCTCATATGGAAGCCGTCGGGCTGCGCACGCCAGGGTGCATCCAGCCGGCCGGCCAAGATCTGTTGGTTAGAGCTCGTCGTCGCTGAACGCGGCGTCGTCCTCTTCGATGGCTGCGGCACGTGCTGCCAGATCGAAACCGGGAGGGGAGTCCTTGAGGGACAGACCCAGTTCGACCAGCTTGGCCTTGACCTCATCGATGGACTTCGCACCGAAGTTGCGGATGTCCATGAGGTCAGCCTCGGAGCGGGCAACGAGTTCACCCACGGTGTGGATGCCCTCACGCTTGAGGCAGTTGTAGGAACGGACCGTCAGGTCCAGATCCTCGATCGGCAGAGCCATGTCGGCTGCCAGGGCAGCGTCCGTCGGCGACGGGCCGATCTCGATACCTTCAGCTGCGGTGTTCAGCTCGCGGGCCAGACCGAACAGTTCCACCAGGGTGGTGCCGGCCGAAGCAACGGCGTCGCGCGGAGCGATTGCCTGCTTGGTCTCGACGTCGACAATGAGCTTGTCGAAGTCAGTGCGCTGCTCAACACGGGTAGCTTCCACGCGGAAAGTAACCTTCAGGACCGGCGAGTAGATCGAGTCGACCGGAATGCGGCCGATCTCGGAGTCGCCGGACTTGTTCTGAGCTGCCGAAACGTAGCCGCGGCCGCGCTCGATGGTCAGTTCGAGCTCGAACTTGCCCTTCGAGTTCAGCGTGGCAATGTGCAGATCCGGGTTGTGGAATTCGACGCCGGCCGGCGGAGCGATGTCCGCGGCGGTGACGACTCCCGGGCCCTGCTTGCGCAGGTAAGCAACAACCGGCTCGTCGTGCTCGGAGGAAACCGACAGGTTCTTGATGTTCAGGATGATCTCAGTGACATCTTCCTTGACACCCGGAACCGTGGTGAACTCGTGCAGCACGCCATCGATCCGAATGCTCGTGACAGAGGCACCAGGGATCGAGGAGAGCAGGGTACGACGGAGGGAGTTTCCGAGGGTGTAGCCAAAGCCCGGCTCAAGCGGTTCGATGATGAACCGGGAGCGGTTTTCGGAGACGACCTCTTCGGAGAGGGTGGGGCGCTGTGCAATGAGCACTTAGGTTTCCTTTCGGCGAGCATCCGCTATATGACGCAACACAGGTGGTGGAAAGAGTCGGTCTGAAGACTTAACGCGGCCGGGCTTGCCCGGACCGGTAAGGGTCCGGGCAAGCTCCTGGGCGTTGGAAAGCCTTAGACGCGGCGGCGCTTCGGCGGACGGCAGCCGTTGTGGGCGCTGGGGGTGACGTCCTGGATGGAGCCAACCTCGAGGCCAGCGGCCTGCAGCGAACGGATGGCGGTTTCGCGTCCGGAACCCGGTCCCTTGACGAACACGTCAACCTTGCGCATGCCGTGCTCCTGTGCACGCTTTGCGGCGGCTTCGGCGGCCATCTGGGCAGCGAACGGGGTGGACTTACGCGAGCCCTTGAAGCCAACCTCACCGGACGAAGCCCAGGAGATGACAGCACCGTTCGGGTCCGTGATGGACACGATGGTGTTGTTAAAGGTGCTCTTGATGTGCGCCTGGCCCAGCGCGATATTCTTCTTGTCCTTCTTACGCGGCTTGCGAACCGCGCCACGAGTCTTCGGGGGCATTTTTTCTCCTACAGAAAGTTATTGGGGGAAAGCTTCGCTGTTCCCTCATTTGCCGGGTTCTTTGAAACCGCGTCAGCGGTTACAAAGGGGCAAATGGGGTTTAGCGGGCCTTCTTCTTGCCGGCGACGGTACGCTTCGGGCCCTTGCGGGTACGGGCGTTGGTCTTTGTACGCTGTCCGCGTACGGGCAGGCCCTTGCGGTGACGCAGGCCTTCGTAGCTGCCGATCTCAACCTTGCGGCGGATGTCAGCGGCTACCTCGCGGCGAAGGTCACCCTCAACCTTGTAGTTGCCTTCAATGTAGTCACGCAGCTCGACCAGCTGTGCGTCGGTCAGGTCCTTGACCCGGACGTCAGCGCTGATGCCGGTGGCAGCCAGGGTTTCGTGTGCACGGGTCTTACCCACGCCGTAGATGTAAGTAAGCGCAATTTCCAACCGCTTTTCGCGGGGAATGTCTACGCCAGCGAGACGAGCCATAGTGGCAGTGCTCCTTGTATAAACCGGAGGTCGTAGGCAGTACACCCGCACGTTCAGTGCGGCCCCAGCCTCCGACCGGGGGTTAGCTGTCCGGGCCCATTACGTCCCAGTTCAGCTTGTGCTGCCTTTTCTATTTACTTGCGTGGGTTAGCAACCCAGGGTTTTCCCGAAGAGGGAAATTAGCCCTGGCGCTGCTTGTGGCGCGGGTTCTCGCAGATCACCATGACCCGGCCATTACGGCGGATCACTTTGCACTTTTCGCAGATCTGCTTGACGCTCGGCTTGACCTTCATGGCGTTCCTTTGCGTGTTGCAGTTGGTCAGCTGGACCGGCCTTCGGCTGTTGCTCTGGCCGCCCAGTGTTTACTTGTAGCGGTAGACGATACGACCACGTGTCAGGTCGTAAGGGCTCAGCTCCACCACTACGCGGTCCTCGGGGAGGATCCTGATGTAGTGCTGGCGCATCTTTCCAGAGATGTGTGCCAGAACGATGTGCTTGTTGGTGAGCTCAACGCGAAACATCGCGTTAGGCAGCGCCTCGGTCACTACGCCCTCGATCTCAATGACCCCGTCCTTCTTGGCCATACCCTCCGCTAACTGTTGTTGCCGCAGCCTCCCGGTTTGCACCGGCCATGACCGCGGACGTTTTTGATTGATTGGTTGGTGCCACCCGACCACAAAAGGGCACAACGGGGCAGACAACCAACAGTCAACACTACGCCATTTCGGCGGGATTGTTAAATCCGAAGTTAAATCCAGCAATCGTAGCGCACTCAGCGTCCGTACGCACCTAGCGTCCCCGCCGGCGTCGTCACTGCCTCCGCCCGTTCGATCCCGTCGAGGATCGCGAGGCGCACGACGTCGGCTGCCGCGCTCTGCAGCGTAATGAGGCTGATCTGGCGGGCCGCCGCGGTGCTGCGGTCCAGTGCGACGGCGCCGGTCGCCAGCGCGAACACGGTGTCACCGTCGGCAAGGGTATGGCTTGGATTCAACGCCCGGGCCAATCCTGCATGGGCCGCCGAGGCTGTGCGCTTGCATTCGGACTTGTCCAGGACGGCATCAGTGGCGACGACGACGAGCGTCGTGTTGAGCGGCGGGGCTGTAGCGCCAGGACCGTAGCCTGCGGCTTCGGCCTCACCTTCGTCCCCAACAGCCGAAACCCTCTGCGTGCTCGCTCCTTCGTCCCCACCGGCCCCCTCGCCTCGCAAGCTCGGCGAGGGAACCCCGCCGTCGTGGCCCCAGCTTAGACGCACGCTGCCGGGTTCCGCCTGCTGGGGCAGTGCGATGAATGGGAGTCCCAGCGCGTTGACCACCGCCAGCGCCGCTACAACAACGCCACTGTCTAGGGTGATGGAGGCGGTTCCAACTCCGCCTTTGTAGGTGCCACGGCCGATTGCTGCTCCTGTGCCGGCACCGACGTTGCCTCGGTCGACGTCGTGGCCGTTGACTTGGGCCCCGGCAGCTGCCGTGGCCGCGTAGCCCATGGCGTCGCCGGGGCGTGCGGTGAAATCACCGCCGCGGCCGAGGTCGAAGATCGCGGCGGCCGGGACGATCGGGACAAGCCCGCCGGGGACGGCGAAGCCGCGGCCGTTCTCCTCGCACCAGCGCTGGGCGCCGTGCGCCGCCGCGAGGCCAAAGGCGCTCCCCCCGGTCAGGACGACGGCGTCCACGGTGGAGGACAGCGTGGTGGGATCCAGGGCGTCCGTCTCATGCGTTCCGGGGCCGCCGCCGCGGACATCCACCGAGCCCACTGTGCCGGGCGGCGGGAGAACCACCGTCACCCCGCTCAGCCAGCCGTCGTCGGACTTCTGCACATGGCCTACCCGGATCCCGGCGACGTCGGTAATCGCTCCCGTTGCTTTCATGGCTCCATTGTGCGCCCCCCAGCCCAACTGACTCGCAGCAGGGGCCGTTTTGGGGGCTCATAACGGCCGCAAGTGCGAGTCAGTTGGGTTGATCCGGCGTCCAAAACAAATGTTATGCAATCCTTCGGCGAACGCTGCGTGAACGGATTTGGAAGCCTCGAGCAACAATCTCCGGGACAGCCCGGATTCGGGATTTCGCCCGTCAGGCATGTGGTGGAGTGAGTCAGGTCCCCCGCCCACCTGCCTGCCCTTCGGCCGGCCCGGATCCGTTAGAGACCCGAATGACCAGACTATTGACTGACCGGCCGCCCGCCGTTGCGGAGGCCGGGAAGGCCAGCCCGCGGCGACCCCGCTGGTCCGGCCGAACCCGCCGGGATTTCTTCGTCTTCCTGGCCCTGGCGCTCCCGAACCTCGCGCTGATCGCCGTATTCACCTACCTGCCCCTGATCAACAACATCTACTACTCCACGTTGGACTGGACCCTCGGTTCCGCGTCCGCCACCGTAGTGGGGCTCGGGAACTACATCACGTTCTTCACGAGCCCCGATGCCGCGAACGTCCTGGGCACCACCGCCGTCTTCACTTTGGTCACGGTCGGCGGGTCCATGGCGCTGGGGCTCCTCGTGGCCCTGGCGCTGAACTCCAAAGTGCGCGGGACCACCTTTGCCCGCTCCGCCGTGTTCGCGCCGTACGTGCTGAGCGGCGTCGGCGTCGGGCTCGTGTGGCTCTTCATCTTCGACCCCGGATACGGGGTCCTGGCCTGGCTGCTGCGCGGCATCGGCCAGCAGAGCCCGCAGTGGATCAACGATCCCCAGCTGTCGCTGGTCATGGTGATCCTGGTCTACGTCTGGAAGAACCTCGGCTACTGCGCGGTGGTGTTCCTGGCCGGCCTGCAGTCGCTGCCGCAGGACGTCATGGAAGCGGCCGCCCTGGACGGCGCCAACGGCTTCCGGCGGTTTGTGAACATGTCCCTGCCGCTGCTCTCGCCCACCACGTTCTTCCTGCTCATCACCACCATGCTGAGTTCGCTGCAGGCCTTTGACCTGATCCGGATCATGACGCCGCTGGGCAATGGCACCAGCACCCTGATCTATGAGGCCTATCTGCAGGCCTTCGGCGCCTTCAACCGGGCCGGCTATTCGGCCGCCATCTCGGTGGTCCTCTTCGCAATCCTGCTCATCATCACCGTCCTCCAGTTGCGGTTCGTCGAACGGAAGGTGCACTACTCGTGAGCACGCTCTCGCCTGTCAGCCCCGATCCCGCCACCACCGGCGACTCCCCCGCTCCCGGTGCAGGAGGAGCCGCGGAACCCGGTGAGGCAGCGGCACCCGAGGGCGCCGTCGCCGAAGCACCGCCCCTGCGCCCGGCGCCTTTCTCCCGCGCCAACCTGGTCCAGACGATCGCCGGCGGCTACCTCCCGCTGATCCTGGCCACCCTGGTGGTGTTCCTGCCCCTGCTGTGGATGCTCCTGAGCTCCTTCAAGCAGCCGGGCGAGATCATCACCATGGATCTGAAGCTCCTGCCGGACAGCGTGGACCTGGAGAACTACAGGACGGCCATGACCACGGTTCCGTTCGGGCAGTTCTTCATGAACAGCCTGATCGTCACCGCCGTGGGCTCCACCGTCAAGGTGATCCTGGCGATCCTGACCGCCTACGCCCTCGTGTTTGTCCGCTTCCCGTTCAAGAACGCCATCTTCGTGCTGATCCTCGTGGCCCTCATGGTCCCCCCGCAGGTGTCCATCCTGCCCAATTACATCCTGATCGCCGGGATGGGCGGCAAGAACACCTTGTGGGGCATCATCCTGCCGGGACTCGGCACCGCCTTCGGCACGTTCCTGCTGCGCCAGCATTTCCGGACGCTGCCCGGGTCCATCCTCGAGGCGGCGGAAATCGACGGCGCCGGCCACTGGCGCCGGCTGTGGCAGGTCGTGGCGCCGGTCTCCGTTCCTTCGATCGCCACAGTTGCCCTGGTAACCGTGGTCAGCGAGTGGAACGACTACATCTGGCCGCTCATCATCACGGACCGGCCCGAAACCATGACCCTCCCCGTCGGCCTGACGCTGCTGCAGAACTCCGAGGGCAACGGCTCCGGCTGGGGCATCCTCATGGCCGGCGCCGTCCTGGTGATCGTGCCGATCCTGCTGGTCTTCGCCGCACTGCAGCGCTATATCGTCGCCGGCCTCACGCAGGGCAGCGTCACGGGCTGACGCGGCCCGCGACCACCATCCCCCCTCACGCCCGCTCGACGCGCGCCCACTATCTCCGTCATCAGAACCAACGAGTCCGTACCTTTGAGAGGATCCACCGTGGCAATCAACCTTCACCGCCGGCATTTCCTGGGGCTGGCCGGCGCCAGCGCAGGAGCAGCAGCACTGGCCGCTTGCGGCGGCCCGTCGACGGCCGGCACTCCTGCCGCCACCGGCGCAGCCGAGATCGACTTCAGCGGCGTCAAGCCGGCCGCATCGTTCGATTTCTGGACCAACCACCCGGGCAAGTCCCAGGACGTGGAACAGTCCGTGATCGACAAGTTCCACGCGAAGTTCCCGGACATCAAGGTCAACCTCGTGACCGCAGGCGCCAACTACGAGGAAATCGCGCAGAAGTTCCAGACCTCCCAGGCCGCCAAGTCAGCGCTGCCCGGCCTCGTGGTCCTCTCGGACGTCTGGTGGTTCCGCTACTTCACCAACGGCAACATCATTCCCCTCGACGGCCTGGTCAAGCAGCTCGACATCAAGGTGGATGACTTCCAGAAGTCACTGGTTGCGGACTACCAGTACGCCGGCAAGCAGTGGGCGCTCCCCTACGGACGCTCCACCCCGCTGTTCTACTACAACAAGGACCACTTCAAGGCCGCGGGACTGCCGGACCGCGCGCCCAAGACCTGGCAGGAGTTCGGCGACTGGGCGCCCAAGCTCAAGGCCAGCTCCGGCGCGCAGTACGCCTACATCTACCCGGCGCTGGCCGGCTACGCGGGCTGGACCCTGCAGAACAACCTGTGGGGCTGGGGCGGCAGCTGGTCTGACGGCTGGACCGTCACCTGCGATTCCGCCGAGTCCGTCGCCGCACTGCAGTGGGCCCAGGACTCGATCTACAAGGACAAGTGGGCCGGGGTCTCTTCGAAGGAAGCCGCGGACGACTTTGCCGCGGGCATCACCTCGACCACCATCTCCTCCACCGGATCGCTCCTCGGCGTCCTGAAGTCCGCCAAGTTCAACGTGGGGGTCGGCTATCTACCGGGCGGCCCGAAGGCCGAAAGCGGCGTCTGCCCCACGGGCGGGGCCGGGCTCGGCATTCCCAGCGGTGTCAGCAAGGAAGTCCAGCTCGCGGCGGCCACGTTCCTGAAGTTCATGACCGAACCGGAAAACACGGCGGCATTCTCCGCGGCCACCGGCTACATGCCCACCCGCCTGTCGGCCGACATGGGGGCCGTGCTGGCCAAGACCCCGCAGATCAAGACCGCCATGGACCAGCTCGCCGTGACCCGGGTCCAGGACAACGCCCGGGTGTTCCTGCCCGGCGCGGACCAGGAGATGGCCAAGGCCGCCGCCGCAATCCTCACCCAGCAGGGCGACGTCAAGGCCACCATGGCCGGGCTCAAGACGACCCTCGAGGGGATCTACACCAAGGACGTGAAGCCGAAGCTCACCAGCTAACGGCGCGCCCCTCCCAACTAGCTCGCAGCAGCGGCCGTTTTGAGCACTCATAACGGCCCCTGCTGCGAGCTAGTTGCGTTAAGTGGGTCAGGGAATCGGGACGGGTACGACGCCGAGCGGGGCCAGTTTCGCCGCTCCGCCGTCCGGCGCCGAGAGGACCCAGATGCCCTTGTCGTGGACGGCCACGGAGTGCTCCCACTGGCAGGAGCGCTTGCCGTCCGTGGTGACCACCGTCCAGTCGTCGTCGAGCACGGCGGTGTCGATGCTGCCGCGGACCAGCATGGGCTCGATTGCCAGGCACAGTCCGGGGCGGATCTTCGGCCCGCGGTGGCCGGTGCGGTAGTTCAGGACGTCCGGGGCCATGTGCATCTCGGAGCCGATGCCGTGGCCCACGTAGTCCTCGAGAATGCCCAGCGGCTTGCCCGGCACCGAGGAGACGTAGTCGTCGACGGCGTTGCCGATGTCGCCGACGAACTTGCCGGTCGCCAGCGCGGCGATGCCCCGCCACATGGCTTCCTCTGTGACCTCGGACAGGCGCACGTCTTCGGGATCGGGGGTGCCGACAATCACGGTCCGGGCGGAATCGGAGTGCCAGCCGTCCACGATCGCGCCGCCGTCGATCGAGATGATGTCGCCGTCGGCCAGGACCCGGCTGCCGGGGATGCCGTGGACCACTTCCTCATTTACCGAGGTGCAGATGGTGGCCGGGAAGCCGTGATAGCCGAGGAAGTTGGACTTGGCGCCGGCGTCCTGGAGGACGGCGGCGAACACCTCGTCCAGCCGGGCGGTGGTGACGCCCGGGGCGGCCGCGGCAACCGCGGCATCCAGTGCCCGGCTCAGGACAAGCCCGGCCTCATGCATGGTGCGCATCTGGGCGTTGGTCTTGTATTCAATGCGGGGCTGGCCGAATGCCATCTCTACCTCAGTGCTTCATCTCGCGGCCCGGGCGGGTTTCCGCCCGGGCCTCCACTACGGGTCATCAGTTCAAGTCTTCAAGCTCTATTCTCCCGCACGGCCGCGGCGGTCTGGAACGGAGGCGCCGCGGGCGGCAGGGCGGCCACCGCCGCCGGCTCCCCCGCACGCGGACTCCCCTGCCGGCTTGCTGGCGCCAGCAAACGCCGAAGGGCGCGTCCTGTACACGTGGTACGGGACGCGCCCTTCGGGAGCAGCAGGAGCGGATCAGGCGGTCTGGGCCGACTTGATCGCTTCCATGACTCGCTCGGTGACTTCATCAATGCCGCCGATGCCGTCCACCTGGGTCAGGATGCCGCACTCGGCATACTTCTGCACAACGGGTTCGGTCTGGCCGTGGTACAGGTCCAGCCGGTGACGGATAACGCCTTCGTTGTCGTCGCTGCGGCCGGTTTCCTTGGCACGGCCCAGAAGCCGCTTGACCAGTTCTTCATCGTCCGCGGTCAGCTGCAGGACGACGTCGAGCTTCTGGTCGCCGTCGGCCAGGATCGCGTCGAGGTAGTCCACCTGCGCGGTGGTGCGCGGGTAACCGTCCAGCAGGAAGCCGGGCTCGACGTCGTCCTCGCTGAGGCGGTCGCGCACCATCTTGTTGGTGACGCTGTCCGGAACGAAGTCGCCGGCGTCCATGTACTTCTTGGCTTCGACGCCCAGCGGCGTCTCACCCTTGACGTTGGCGCGGAAGATGTCTCCCGTGGAGATCGCAACGACGCCGAGGCGCTCCGAAATGCGTTCCGCCTGCGTTCCCTTGCCGGAGCCGGGAGGTCCGATAATCAACATTCTCGTCATCGCAAAAGCCCTTCGTAGTGACGTTGCTGTAGTTGCGCATCAATCTGCTTTACGGTCTCCAGACCGACGCCCACCATGATCAGGATCGAGGTGCCGCCGAACGGGAAGTTCTGGTTAGCGTTGATCAGAACCAGTGCAACCAGCGGGATCAGTGCCACGAAGCCAAGGTAGAAGGCTCCGGGCAGGGTGATCCGGGATAGGACGTACTGAAGATAATCCGCGGTCGGCTTGCCGGCGCGGATGCCCGGAATGAAGCCACCGTACTTCTTCATGTTGTCCGAGACCTCTTCGGGGTTGAATGTAATCGCAACATAGAAGTAGGTGAAAAACACAATCATGGCGAAATACAGCAACATATAGATCGGGTGGTCACCCTTGGTCAGGTTGTTGTTGATCCACTCAACCCAGGGCTGCATCTGCTCGCCGGCCTTGGGCTGGTTGAACTGTGCGATCAGCCCCGGCAGGTACAGCATGGACGAGGCGAAGATGACGGGCACGACGCCGGCCATGTTCACCTTGATGGGGATGTAGGTGCTGGTTCCACCGACGGTGCGGCGTCCGATCATGCGCTTGGCGTACTGCACCGGGATCCGGCGCTGGGACTGCTCCACGAAGACCACCAGGGCCACGGTGAGCAGGCCGATGATCAGGACCAGGAAGAAGGTGCCGGGGCCCTGGGCCTTCCAGATCGCACCGAGCGAGCCCGGGAAGCCGGCTGCGATGGAGGTGAAGATCAGCAGCGACATGCCGTTGCCGACCCCCTTTTCCGTCACGAGCTCACCCATCCACATGATGAGGCCCGTACCGGCCGTCAGTGTGATGATGATGAGCACTGTGGTGACGATGGAGCTGTCCGGGATGATGGGCAGCTGGCAGTTCGGCAGCAGCTGGCCGGAGCGGGCCAGCGACACCAGCGTCGTGGCGTTGAGCAGGCCGAGGGCGATGGTGAGATAGCGGGTGTACTGGGTCAGCTTGGACTGGCCGGATGCACCCTCCTCGTACAGCTGCTGGAAGCGGGGAATGACCACCCGGAGCAGCTGGACGATGATGCTCGCCGTGATGTAGGGCATGATGCCGAGGGCAAAGATGGACACCTGCAGCAATGCACCGCCGCTGAACAGGTTGACGAGCTGGTAGATCCCGCCCGAGGTCTGACCGTTCTGCAAGCATTGCTGGACATTCTGGTAGCTCACACCAGGCGAGGGGATGAATGCACCCAAGCGGAAGATTGTGATGATTCCCAGCGTGAACAACAACTTGCGTCGCAGATCAGGCGTGCGAAAGGCCCGGCCAAATGCGCTAAGCAAGCGTCCTCCTGAGTAATAAGTAAAGTCGTGTGAGACAGGTCAAATAAACCCAACAACCGAGTCTAACGGGTGGATGCGTCCGGCGAACAATCGGCGGGGCCCGGAAAGTGAAAAAACTCCCGGCACCGGTGGCCTGAGCCCCTGGTACCGGGAGTTTCAACAACGGGCAACTGCCCCGCCGCCTCCTTAGAGGGCGGTGGTGCTTCCGCCTGCTGCGGCAATCTTTTCAGCGGCACTGGCCGAGAATGCGTGGGCGGTGACGTCAACCTTGACGGTGATGTCGCCGGTGCCCAGCACCTTGACGGGCTGGTTCTTGCGAACGGCACCCTTTTCGACCAGGTTCTCCACGGTGACTGCGCCACCTTCCGGGAACAGCTCGTTGAGCTTGTCCAGGTTTACAACCTGGTACTCAACCCGGAACGGGTTCTTGAAGCCGCGCAGCTTCGGCAGGCGCATGTGCAGCGGCAGCTGGCCGCCGGCAAAGCCAGCCTTGATCTGGTAGCGGGCCTTCGTACCCTTGGTACCGCGACCGGCGGTCTTACCCTTGGAACCTTCACCACGACCAACACGGGTCTTGGCGGTCTTGGCACCCGGGGCGGGACGCAGGTGGTGAACCTTCAGTGCGTTCTGCTTTTCAGCGGCGCCCTGTGCCTTTTCGGCGGTGTTCTTCTCTGCCATTTACTTCGCCTCCTCTACCTTTACCAGGTGCGGAACCGTGTTGAGCATTCCGACGGTCACGGCGTCGGCGGTGCGGACAACGGTGTGTCCGATCCGCTTCAGGCCGAGGGACCGAAGGGTGTCGCGCTGGTTCTGCTTGCCGCCAATGGCGGACTTGATCTGAGTGATCTCCAACTGAGCGTCGGAGGGAATCAGGTTCTTAGCCAACTCAGACACCTGCCTTCTGGTTCAAAAGCGCCTTCACCATTGCCGGCGGAGCGATCTCGTCGAGCGGGAGGCCGCGGCGTGCTGCCACTGCTGCCGGCTCTTCAAGGCGCTTCAGCGCGTCAACAGTCGCATGCACGATGTTGATGGCGTTGGAAGATCCGAGCGACTTGGAGAGGATGTCGTGGATGCCCACGCACTCCAGTACTGCACGGACCGGACCGCCGGCGATAACACCGGTACCGGCGGACGCCGGACGCAGCATGACGACGCCTGCGGCGGCCTCACCCTGTACGCGGTGCGGGATGGTGCTGCCGATGCGGGGAACGCGGAAGAAGGACTTCTTGGCTTCTTCAACGCCCTTCGCGATTGCGGCAGGAACTTCCTTAGCCTTGCCGTAGCCGACGCCGACCATACCGTTGCCGTCACCGACGACGACGAGGGCGGTGAAGCTGAAGCGACGACCACCCTTGACGACCTTGGAAACGCGGTTGATGGTTACGACGCGCTCTACGAACTGGCTCTTCTCGGCCTCGCGGCCGCCGTCGCGGCCACCACGGCCGCCACGGTCGCCACGGCCCTGGCCGCGGTCGCCACGCTCGCCACGACGAGCGCCACCACGGCGGTCATCGGCGGTCGCAGGCGCAGCGGTCTCAGTTGCCGGAGCAGCTACAGCTTCAGTCACCTGAATGTCCTTTTCGTTATTTTCGGTCACAGTGACAGCCCACCTTCACGTGCACCGTCAGCGACGGCGGCGATGCGGCCGTGGTACTTGTTACCACCGCGGTCGAAGACAACTGCTTCGATACCGGCAGCCTTGGCACGCTCGGCGACGAGCTCGCCAACGCGCTTGGCCTTGGCGGTCTTGTCACCGTCGAATGCACGAAGATCGGCTTCCAACGTGGAGGCGCTTGCCACGGTCAGGCCCTTGGTGTCATCGACAACCTGGACGAATACGTGACGTGCGGAACGGTTGACGACCAGACGCGGGCGTACAGCCGTACCGGAGATGCGCTTGCGGATACGAAGCTGGCGGCGGCTGCGCTGGGCAGACTTGCTCTTGTTCGTACGCTTCTTGTTAATTGCGATCGCCATGGTTACTTACCAGCCTTTCCGACCTTGCGGCGGATGACTTCGCCTGCGTAACGGATGCCCTTGCCCTTGTAGGGGTCCGGCTTCCGCAGCTTGCGAATGTTGGCAGCAACCTCGCCGACCTGCTGCTTGGAGATACCTGAAACAGAGAGCTTGGTCGGGGTCTCAACTGCAAAGGTGATGCCGTTCGGTGCCGAGACGTTGACGGGGTGGCTGAAGCCCAGAGCGAACTCCAGGTCAGAACCCTTGGCCTGGACGCGGTAACCGGTACCGACAATCTCAAGCTTCTTCTCGTAGCCTGCGGTGACACCCTGGATCATGTTGGCGATCAGGGTGCGGGTCAGGCCGTGCAGCGAACGTGAGGCGCGCTCGTCGTTCGGGCGGGCGACAGTCAGGGTGCCATCTTCCAGGGAAACCTCGATCGGGCTGGGCACAGTGTGGCTCAGCTCGCCTTTGGAACCCTTGACGCTGACGACAGAGCCGTCAACCTTGACCTCAACGCCGGCAGGAACGGTGATGGGGAGACGTCCAATACGTGACATTATTCTCTTCCTTTCCCGTTACCAGACGTAAGCGAGGACTTCGCCGCCCACGCCCTTCTTGCCGGCCTGCTTGTCAGTCAAGAGGCCGGAAGAGGTGGACAGGATTGCGACACCCAGGCCACCGAGCACGTGCGGCAGGTTGGTGGACTTTGCGTAAACGCGCAGTCCCGGCTTGGAAATACGACGAACGCCAGCGATTGAACGCTCGCGGTTCGGACCGAACTTGAGCTCGAGGGTCAGCTTCTTGCCAACCTCAGCGTCTTCTTCTTTCCAGGAGGCGATGTAACCTTCAGCCTTCAGGATGTCGGCAACGCGTGCCTTGAGCTTGCTGTACGGCATGGACACGGAGTCGTGGTATGCCGAGTTAGCGTTGCGCAGACGCGTAAGCATGTCTGCGACGGGATCTGTCATTGTCATGTGGGCTCTTGCCCTTCCTCATAACGGTTTCCGCCACGCTGCATTTCCGAAAATAAACCGGAAACAGCGAGGCCGGACCTTTTACGTAGCTAGATTAGTCTTCGGTCTTGAACGGGAAGCCAAGCGCCTTGAGCAGCGCGCGGCCTTCGTCGTCAGTCTTGGCAGTGGTCACGACAGTGATGTCCATGCCGCGTACGCGGTCGATGGAATCCTGGTCGATTTCGTGGAACATAACCTGCTCGGTCAGACCGAAGGTGTAGTTGCCGTTGCCGTCGAACTGCTTGCCACTGAGGCCACGGAAGTCGCGGATACGCGGCAGTGCCAGCGTGACCAGACGGTCCAGGAATTCCCACATACGGTCGCCACGCAGAGTCGCGTGCGCACCGATCGGCATGCCTTCGCGCAGCTTGAACTGTGCGATCGACTTGCGTGCCTTGGTTACCTGCGGCTTCTGGCCGGTGATCAGGGTGAGATCGCGGACAGCGCCGTCGATCAGCTTGGAGTCCTTGGCGGCATCTCCAACACCCATGTTCACAACGACCTTGACCAGGCGGGGAACCTGGTTGACGTTCTGGTACTTGAATTCCTCAGTCAGCGTGTTCTTGATGGAATCGGCGTACTTGGTCTTCAGACGAGGAACGATCTTGCTTGCCGGAGTCTCGAGAGTCTCAGTCATTAGATGTCCTTCCCTGAGCTCTTGGCCACGCGGACGCGCACTTCACGCTTCACGCCATCGCGTTCAACGGTCTCGGTGCGGAAACCGACGCGGGTGGGCTTCTTGGTGGACGGGTCAACCAGAGCCACGTTGGAGATGTGGATCGAAGCCTCGACGACCTCGATGCCACCGGTCTTGGTGCCGCGCTGCGACTGACCGACCTTGGTGTGCTTGGTTACGCGGTTAATGCCTTCGACCAGCACGCGGTTGGTCTCGGGGAATACGCGCAGAACCTTGCCCTGCTTGCCCTTGTCGCCGCCGCGCTCAGCCTTGGCGCCAGTGATGACCTGAACGAGGTCACCCTTTTTGATCTTAGCCATGGACTAGAGCACCTCCGGAGCCAGAGAAACGATCTTCATGAACTTCTTGTCGCGAAGTTCACGACCAACCGGTCCGAAGATACGGGTACCGCGGGGGTCACCGTCGTTCTTCAGGATGACGGCTGCGTTCTCGTCAAACTTGATGTAGGAACCATCCGCACGGCGGCGTTCCTTCTTGGTACGGACGATGACAGCCTTGACGACGTCGCCCTTCTTTACGTTGCCGCCCGGAATTGCGTCCTTGACGGTAGCGACGATTACGTCGCCAATGCCTGCGTAGCGACGGCCAGATCCACCGAGAACGCGAATGGTAAGGATTTCCTTAGCACCCGTGTTGTCGGCGACCTTGAGTCGCGACTCCTGCTGAATCACTATTTACTCCTTGCGTCGCGCTGGTTCTCAGACCGAAAATCTTCCTACGGAATGAGCCTTGCGGAACGGTTGATCGGGGTGTCTCTTGACCTGCCTGGATTTTGCCAGACCAGGCCTAAACGCCCGTGCCAAAAACATTTGCTTCCCAGGCGGTTCCGACGGATCGGGGCGCAAGGGGGCACTATGCCGTGGCACGATTGTTTACGAGGTTGATGACGGCGCGCAAAAGGCGCCATACAAACTCAAAATCTTAGCACGTTTTCGGCGAATCCCCATATCACAGCTTCGCCCTTCAAACACAGCCCATCACAGCGCCGCCCGGGCAGCAGAGCACGGCAGCGCCCGACGGCGTCACGCAGGACAAGCTTTTGGCCCGCCGGCCGCCGCGCTCCCCCGGAAACCCGGCCGCCGCCGTCGTACGCTTCGTGAAAGCCTGCTGCCCGTGGCACCGCGAGCCGCGGCCCCCAAGATTTCCCCGACAACGCGGAAGCCCCCGCTCCCCCAAAGGGGAACGAGGGCTTCAGCTGTAGCACAGGCAGCAAAGCTGCAGGTGTTACTTGGCCTTTTCGAGGATCTCGACCAGGCGCCACCGCTTGGTAGCGGACAGCGGGCGGGTCTCGGCGAGGAGCACGAGGTCGCCGATGCCGGCGCTGTTCTCTTCGTCGTGAGCCTTGATCTTGGCGTTGCGGCGGATGACCTTGCCGTAGAGGGCGTGCTTCACGCGGTCTTCGACCTGGACAACGATGGTCTTTTCCATCTTGTCCGAGACGACGTAGCCGCGCTTCGTCTTACGGTAACCGCGCTCGTCAGCCTTGGCTGCGCCGGAAACAGTTTCCGTCACGTTCTCGTCCTTTTCACTCACTTGGCATCCTCCTCGGTTTCAACCGTTTCAGCCTTCTCGGCCTTCTTGGTTGCAGCCTTCTTGGACTTCTTCTCTTCCTTGGCTTCCACAACCGGTGCGGCAACCTCGGCACGAATGCCCAGCTCGCGTTCGCGGAGAACGGTGTAGATGCGGGCGATGTCCTTCTTTACCGCACGCAGACGACCGTGGTTCTCCAGCTGACCGGTGGCGGACTGGAAACGCAGGTTGAACAGCTCTTCCTTGGCCTTGCGGAGTTCTTCAACGAGACGCTCGTTGTCGAAACCGTCCAGCTGTGCGGATGCAAGTTCCTTGGATCCTACTGCCATTTCTACTCACCACCTTCGCGACGCACAATGCGTGCCTTCAACGGCAGCTTGTGGATTGCCAGGCGCAGGGCCTCGCGAGCTACCTCTTCACTGACACCGGAGAGTTCGAAGAGAACCCGGCCCGGCTTGACGTTTGAGACCCACCATTCCGGAGACCCCTTACCGGAACCCATGCGGGTTTCGGCAGGCTTCTTCGTCAGCGGACGGTCCGGGTAAATGTTGATCCAGACCTTTCCGCCACGCTTGATGTGGCGGGTCATCGCGATACGGGCAGATTCGATCTGACGGTTCGTGACGTAGGCAGGGCTCAGAGCCTGGATGCCCCACTCACCGAAGGAGACCTGGGTGCCGCCCGTAGCAGCGCCGGAACGACCCGGGTGGTGCTGCTTACGGTGCTTTACTCGACGTGGGATAAGCATTTAAGCCTGTCCTCCTTCTACTGCCGGTGCAGCTGCCTCAACTGCCGGAGCTTCGGCGGCAGCGGGTGCTGCCTCAGCTGCCGGGCGGTCGTTACGACGACGGCGGTCACCACGGTCAGCGCCACCCGGGCGGCCCGGGCGGTCGCTGGCACCACGGCCGCGGGACGGAGCAGCAGCTGCCTGCTGAGCCAGTTCCTTGGCGGTGACGTCGCCCTTGTAGATCCAGACCTTCACGCCAATGCGGCCGAAGGTGGTCTTGGCCTCGTAGAAGCCGTAGTCGATGTTCGCACGCAGGGTGTGCAGGGGCACACGGCCTTCGCGGTAGAACTCCGAGCGGGACATTTCAGCGCCGCCCAGACGACCGGAGCAAGCGATACGGATGCCCTTGGCACCGGCACGCTGTGCGGACTGCATGGCCTTCTTCATCGCGCGGCGGAACGCCACGCGGGAAGTCAGCTGCTCAGCAACGCCCTGGGCAACAAGCTGGGCTTCCATCTCGGGGTTCTTGACCTCGAGGATGTTCAGCTGAACCTGCTTGCCGGTGAGCTTTTCGAGCTCGCCGCGGATGCGGTCTGCTTCAGCGCCGCGGCGGCCGATGACGATGCCCGGACGTGCCGTGTGGATGTCCACGCGGACACGGTCGCGGGTGCGCTCGATTTCGACCTTGGCGATGCCGGCGCGTTCCATGCCCGTGGACATGAGCTGGCGGATGCGGATGTCTTCGCGAACGAAGTCCTTGTACCGCTGGCCAGCCTTGGTGCTGTCAGCAAACCAGTGCGATACGTGATCGGTGGTGATGCCGAGTCGGAACCCGTGCGGGTTAACTTTCTGTCCCACTTAGCGAGCCTCCTCTTTCTCCGGGGTAGCGACTACCACGGTGATGTGGCTCGTGCGCTTCTTGATCTGAAATGCACGACCCTGAGCTCGCGGCTGGAACCGCTTCATGGTCGGGCCTTCATCAACAAACGCTTCGCTGATGATGAGGTCACCTTCGTCAAACGCCACGCCGTCGCGGTCCGCGAGGACCCGGGCGTTGGAGATTGCCGACTGAACTACCTTGAATACCGGCTCCGAAGCTGCCTGGGGGGCAAACTTCAGAATTGCCAGAGCCTCATTCGCTTGCTTACCACGAACAAGGTTGACGACGCGCCGGGCCTTCATAGGCGTTACGCGGATGTGACGCGCAATTGCCTTGGCTTCCATTGCTTTCCTTCTCTCGTCTTTGACGTAAGTGCAGGCGCCTAGCGGCGCTTGCCCTTACGGTCGTCCTTGACATGGCCGCGGAATGTCCGCGTGGGAGCGAATTCGCCGAGCTTGTGCCCGACCATCGACTCAGTGACAAACACGGGGATGTGCTTGCGTCCGTCGTGCACGGCGATCGTGTGGCCGAGCATGTCGGGGACGATCATCGAACGGCGGGACCAGGTCTTGATGACGTTCTTGGTGCCCTTTTCGTTTTCCCTGGCTACCTTCACAAAGAGGTGCTGGTCAACGAAAGGACCTTTTTTCAGGCTGCGTGGCATGTGTCCAGGCTCCTATCGCTTGTTCTTGCCAGTACGACGGCGACGAACAATAAGCTTGTCGCTCTCTTTGTTGGGGCGGCGGGTGCGGCCCTCAGGCTTACCGTTGGGGTTGACCGGGTGACGACCACCGGAGGTCTTACCTTCACCACCACCGTGCGGGTGGTCAACCGGGTTCATGGCGACACCACGGACGGTCGGGCGAACGCCCTTCCACCGCATACGGCCGGCCTTGCCCCAGTTGATGTTCGACTGCTCAGCGTTGCCGACCTCGCCGACGGTTGCGCGGCAGCGCACGTCAACGTTGCGGATTTCGCCGGAAGGCAGACGCAGCTGGGCGAAACGGCCTTCCTTGGCGACGAGCTGAACAGAAGCGCCAGCGGAACGGGCCATCTTGGCGCCGCCACCCGGACGCAGTTCGACTGCGTGGATAACGGTACCGACGGGGATGTTGCGCAGCGGCAGGTTGTTGCCCGGCTTGATGTCAGCGTCGGCGCCGGCCTCTACGAAGTCGCCCTGGGACAGCTTGTTCGGGGCGATGATGTAACGCTTGGTGCCATCAACATAGTGCAGGAGTGCGATGCGAGCCGTACGGTTCGGGTCGTACTCGATTTCGGCAACGCGGGCGTTGACGCCGTCCTTGTCGTGGCGACGGAAGTCGATCAGACGGTACTGGCGCTTGTGTCCACCACCCTTGTGACGGGTCGTGATCTTACCGGTGTTGTTACGGCCACCCTTTTTCGGGAGGGGACGTACCAACGACTTTTCCGGCGTCGACCGCGTGATTTCAGTGAAGTCCGCTACGCTCGAGCCACGACGGCCCGGGGTAGTCGGCTTGTATTTACGGATTCCCATAATTTATTTCCTCGTTAAAGTGGTCTCCGCTATGAAAGCGGACCGCCGAAGATGTCGATAGTGCCTTCTTTGAGGCTCACAATGGCACGCTTGGTGTTCTTGCGGGTACCCCAGCCGAATTTGGTGCGCTTGCGCTTACCGGCACGGTTGATGGTGTTGATCGATTCGACCTTGACGGAGAAAATCTTCTCCACGGCCAGCTTGATCTCGGTCTTGTTCGAGCGGGGGTCCACCAGGAAGGTGTACTTGCCCTCGTCGATCAGGCCGTAGCTCTTTTCCGAGACGACGGGTGCAAGCACGACGTCGCGCGGGTCTTTGATGGTGGCTGCACTCACTTGGCATCCTCCTCGTTCTTTGCGACCTTGTCAGCAACAAATGCTTCGTAGGCAGCCTTGGTGAAGACTACGTCGTCGGAAACGAGAACGTCGTAGGTGTTCAGCTGGTCTGCGTACAGAACGTGAACTTCCTCGAGGTTGCGCACGGACAGTGCAGCAACATCGTTGGCGCGCTCAATGACAACGAGCAGGTTCTTGCGCTCGGAAACTCCGCGCAGGGTTGCCAGTGCTTCCTTGGAGGACGGCTTGGAGCCGGCAACCAGGTCAGCGATGACGTGGACGCGGCCGTTGCGGGCACGGTCCGAGAGTGCGCCGCGCAGTGCAGCAGCAATCATCTTCTTGGGAGTGCGCTGGCTGTAGTCACGCGGCGTGGGGCCGTGGACAACGCCACCACCGGTCATGTGAGGAGCACGGATGGAACCCTGACGGGCGCGGCCGGTGCCCTTCTGCTTGAACGGCTTGCGACCTGCACCGGAAACTTCGGCGCGGGTCTTGGTCTTGTGGGTACCCTGGCGAGCAGCAGCGAGCTGGGCAACGACGACCTGGTGCAGCAGCGGCACGTTGGTCTGTACGTCGAAGATCTCTGCAGGCAGGTCAACCTTGACAGTGCTAGTCATTGAACTAGGCTCCCTTCACGGCGGTGCGTACGAGTACGACCTGGCCGCGGGCACCGGGAACGGCGCCCTTGATCAGGAGCAGCGACTTCTCGACGTCAACCGCGTGGACCGTGAGGTTCAGCGTGGTGTGACGAACGGCGCCCATGCGGCCGGCCATTTTCATGCCCTTGAAGACGCGGCTCGGGGTGGATGCGCCACCGATTGAACCGGGCTTACGGTGGTTCTTGTGGGCACCGTGGGAAGCTCCAACGCCGTGGAAGCCGTGACGCTTCATAACACCGGCGAAGCCCTTACCCTTGGTGGTGCCAACGACGTCGATCTTCTGGCCGGCTTCGAAGAGCTCTACGGAGAGCTCCTGGCCCAGCTCGTAAGAGTCAGCATCTGCAGTGCGCAGTTCTACGACGTGGCGGCGAGGCGTGACGCCTGCCTTTTCAAAGTGACCAGCCAGCGGCTTGGTGACCTTGCGGGGATCGATCTGGCCGTAGCCGATCTGAACGGCGACATAGCCATCAGTTTCTGCGTTGCGCAGCTGCGTGATGACGTTCGAGTCAGCCTGGACCACAGTGACGGGGATGAGCTTGTTGTTCTCGTCCCAGACCTGGGTCATGCCGAGCTTCGTGCCCAGCAGGCCCTTTACGTTACGGGTTGCGGTCATAGTCTCTCAGCACCTCCCTACAGCTTGATTTCGATGTTCACGTCGGCCG
Source organism: Arthrobacter sp. TE12232 (assembly GCF_054062615.1). Lineage (NCBI taxonomy): Bacteria > Bacillati > Actinomycetota > Actinomycetes > Micrococcales > Micrococcaceae > Arthrobacter > Arthrobacter sp. TE12232. Next base: position 3,597,417 of record NZ_JBSSFK010000001.1, on the reverse strand, counting down.
GCAGGTCGAGACGCATGAGCGAGTCAACAGCCTTGGGCGTGGGGTCGATGATGTCGATCAGACGCTTGTGCGTGCGCATTTCGAAGTGCTCGCGGCTGTCCTTGTACTTGTGCGGAGAGCGGATAACGCAGTACACGTTCTTCTCCGTCGGCAGCGGCACGGGGCCGACTACCGTTGCGCCTGCGCGCGTGACCGTCTCAACGATCTTCCGAGCTGAAACGTCAATGACCTCGTGGTCGTATGACTTCAGCCGGATGCGGATTTTTTGTCCCGCCATGTCGCCTGACTCTCTTTCAGTCTGTGCTTCCCCTGATTGGGGCTGCCCTGTTCACTTACGTGTTGTGTGGCTGCCGAAGCATTTGAAGTCGTGACTACCACCCGCCGCACAAGCTGAATCCGGAAGAATCCGGGTTCCTCAACCTGCCGGCGTAACCGACCCCCGCGGTCGGGCGTGTCGCACGTTTTCACACATACGAGTCCGCAATTCCATGGGGAGTGGGTTATGTTTGGTCTCTTACTTGGACCCTGTCACCCGGCATTATCCGGATCGGGACGCGAAAGAGCGCTTGAACAACTCAACTAGTATGCCGGAATTTGCGGGCAGAAGCGAATCAGTCCCCATGAAGGGGCAGTTCGGACATTGTCCTCTTCCGCCATCGAATAGATGATAGGGGCATGACTGTGCAGGATTCTGTTTCAGTTCAGGCCCTCGCCGCTCGCCTGAGGCCCGGGTTCACTCTGGGAGTCGCCTCCGCTGCCTTCCAGATCGAGGGCGGCCTCGACGCCGGCGGCCGCGGGCCCTCCGGCTGGGACGCGTTTGCCGAGAAGCCGGGGAACATCCTGCACGGGCACTCCCCCGCCGTCGCGTGCGATCACTATAACCGCGCCGCCGAAGACATCGGGCTCATGCGCGAGCTCGGAATCGACTCCTACCGCTTCTCGATCTCCTGGCCGCGGGTCCAGCCCGAGGGGACAGGGCCCTTCAATGCGGCCGGCCTGGACTTCTATGACCGACTCATCGACCAGCTGCTCGCCGCCGGCATCTCTCCCATGGCCACGCTGTATCACTGGGATACGCCGCTCCCCCTCGAGCACCGGGGCGGCTGGATGAACCGCACGACGGCGGAACGGTTTGCCGAGTACAGCGCGGCTGCCGGCAAGCGGTTCGGCGATCGTGTGGCGCAGTGGGTCACGCTGAACGAGCCCGCTTCGGTCACTCTCAACGGGTACGCCCTGGGCACCCATGCGCCCGGCCACGGCCTGCTCTTCGATGCCTTGCCGTCTGTGCACCATCAGCTCCTTGGCCACGGCCTGGCGGTGCAGGCGCTGCGCGCGGAAGGCGTCAGCGGCGCCGTCGGCGTCTCGAACCTGCACTCGCCGGTCCGGCCGGCTTCCGGCTCCGTCTCCGACCGGCTGCTCGCCCGGGTGTTCGACCTCCTGCTGAACCGGCTCTACGCCGACCCGATCCTGCTGGGCCGCTTTCCCGGGCCGCCGCTGATCGCCCGGCCGTGGTTCCGTTCGCTGCGGAGCATCCCCGACGCGGATCTGGCCACCATCCACCAGCCGCTGGATTTCTACGGCCTGAACTACTACTACCCCGTGCGGGTGGCCACGGGCCGCGGCGTCGACAGCCCCACCGGAGACGCGGAGGCGATGCTGAAGGTGCCCTTCCACCTCGCCGCGTTCCCGGAGTACGAGCACACGGGATTCGGCTGGCCGGTGGCCCCGGACCACCTGGGAGTCCTGCTCCGGGAGCTGAAGGACCGGTACGGCGCGGCGCTGCCGCCGCTGTTCATCACCGAGAGCGGGGCGAGCTTCCCCGAACCGGACCGCGTCACGGGACCTATTCCCGACGCCGGGCGGATCAGCTACCTCGCCGCGCACCTTCGCGAGGCGGTGGAAGCCACCTCCGCCGGCGGCATAGCCCACGACGTCGAACTGCTCGGCTACTACGTCTGGACCCTCATGGACAACTTCGAGTGGGCGGCCGGCTACTCCCAGCGCTTCGGCCTGGTGCACGTGGACTTCGACACCCAGCAGCGCACGCCGAAGGAGTCCTACTACTGGTACCAGGCCCTCGCACGGGCCCGGGGGCCAAGAAGCATCTAAACAGGCCGGCGCGGCCGGAGACTACTACTCGCGGTTTGCCCGGTTGATGCGCTTGGCACGCTCGATCTCCCGGCGGAAGTGCTTCTTCACCCAGAAGTAAGCGACCGCTGCCCCGACGACAAGCAGCAGAAAAATGAACCAGCCCATGGTGAGCTCCTTTCCCCTACCTGCAAAGGTAGCAGGAACTTAAAAAGAACAGCCCCGCTGCAGATGCAGCGGGGCTGTTCCCTGGTTTTCCGTGGCCGTCAGCCGGCCAGGTCAACCGTGATCAGCAAATACTACTTGAGGATCTTGGTGACGCGTCCCGAACCAACGGTGCGGCCGCCTTCGCGGATAGCGAAGCCGAGGCCCTCTTCCATAGCGATCGGCTGGATGAGCGCAACGGTCATCTCAGTGTTGTCGCCGGGCATAACCATTTCTGTGCCTTCCGGCAGGGTGATAACGCCGGTTACGTCCGTGGTGCGGAAGTAGAACTGCGGGCGGTAGTTGGAGTAGAACGGGTTGTGACGTCCGCCTTCGTCCTTGGAGAGGATGTAGACGTTAGCCTCGAAGTCGGTGTGCGGGGTGATGGAACCCGGCTTGACGACAACCTGGCCACGCTCGACATCGTCGCGCTTCAGACCGCGGAGCAGGAGGCCACAGTTCTCGCCGGCCCATGCTTCGTCGAGCTGCTTGTGGAACATCTCGATACCGGTAACCGTGGTCTTCTGGACCGGGCGGATGCCGACGATCTCGACCTCGGAGTTGATGGCGAGGGTTCCACGCTCGGCGCGGCCCGTAACAACGGTGCCACGGCCGGTGATCGTGAAGACGTCTTCGATCGGCATCAGGAAGGGCTTGTCACGGTCACGGATCGGGTCCGGAACGGACTCGTCGACAGCTGCCATGAGGTCCTCAACGGACTTGACCCAAACCGGGTCGCCTTCGAGGGCCTTCAGGCCGGAAACGCGGACAACCGGAGCCTCATCGCCATCGAAGCCCTGCGAGCTGAGCAGCTCACGAACTTCCATTTCGACGAGATCGAGGAGTTCCTCGTCATCAACCATGTCTGCCTTGTTCAGCGCGACCAGCAGGTAGGGAACGCCAACCTGGCGGGCAAGCAGAACGTGCTCGCGGGTCTGAGCCATCGGGCCGTCAGTGGCGGCAACCACGAGGATTGCACCGTCCATCTGAGCAGCGCCGGTGATCATGTTCTTGATGTAGTCAGCGTGACCCGGAGCGTCTACGTGTGCGTAGTGGCGCTTCTCGGTCTGGTACTCAACGTGGGAGATGTTGATGGTAATGCCGCGCTGACGCTCTTCGGGTGCAGAGTCAATCGACGCGAAGTCACGCTTCTCGTTGAGAGTCGGGTACTTGTCGTACAGCACCTTGGAAATGGCGGCCGTCAGCGTCGTCTTACCGTGGTCAACGTGACCAATGGTACCGATGTTAACGTGCGGCTTAGTCCGCTCGAACTTTGCCTTTGCCACAGGTTCCTCCTAGAACGTTTTCAAATGACTTACCCTTCGGCCGCGCTTGTCGCGGCAGAAACTCCAGTAAGTCTACTTGGGGGGCTTTGGATTGGTGAAATTGCAGATTCAGGTACTAATGCTAGTGCCTAGAGCCTGTTCGTGCAGGCGGCCGAACTCCGGCCTGGCCGGACTACAGCTGACCGGAGTCCGGCCACTTGCACCAGATGAATCCCCGCTGGCGGAGACGCATCCGAGTTTTTGCTGCTGCGATGCGTCCTAGGGACTACTCGCCGCGGTTCTTCTGGATGATCTCGTCGGCAACTGCCTTCGGGACCTCGGCGTAGCTGTTGAACGTCATGGAGTACACAGCGCGGCCCTGGGTCTTCGAGCGCAGGTCACCGATGTAGCCGAACATGCCGGACAGCGGGACGTGCGCGCGAATGACCTTGACGCCCTGGGCATCCTCCATGGACTGCATCTGGCCACGGCGGGAGTTGAGGTCACCGATAACTTCACCCATGTATTCCTCAGGGGTGCGGACCTCGACATCCATCAGCGGTTCGAGCAGAACAGGGTTCGCCTTGCGTGCGGCTTCCTTGAAAGCCATACGGCCGGCGATCTTGAACGCCATTTCCGAGGAGTCAACATCGTGGTAAGCGCCGTCAATCAGCGTTGCCTTGATGCCGACAACCGGGTAACCGGCCAGGACGCCGTCGTTCAGCGCATCCTGGATACCGGCGTCGACCGACGGGATGTACTCGCGCGGAACGCGGCCACCGGTGACCTTGTTCTCGAACTCGTACAGCTCGCCACCTGAGGTGTCCAGCGGCTCGATCGCGATCTGGATCTTTGCGAACTGGCCGGAACCACCGGTCTGCTTCTTGTGCGTGTAGTCGTGACGCTCGACAGCACGCTTGATGGTTTCGCGGTAAGCAACCTGCGGCTTGCCAACGTTCGCCTCGACCTTGAATTCGCGGCGCATGCGGTCCACCAGGATGTCCAGGTGGAGCTCGCCCATGCCGGCGATGATGGTCTGGCCGGTGTCTTCGTTGAGGGAGACCTGGAAGGTCGGGTCCTCAGCGGAGAGCTTCTGGATAGCCGTGGAGAGCTTCTCCTGGTCACCCTTGGTGTTCGGCTCGATCGCAACCGAGATCACAGGCTCCGGGAAGCTCATGGACTCGAGGACAATCTGGTTGGCCGGATCGCACAGGGTGTCGCCCGTGGTGGTGTCCTTCAGGCCGATCGCTGCGTAGATGTGGCCGGCGGTAGCGCCCTCGACGGGCATTTCCTTGTTGGCGTGCATCTGGAACAGCTTGCCGATGCGCTCCTTCTTGCCCTTGGTGGAGTTGACCACCTGGGAGCCTGCTTCCACGTGACCGGAGTACACGCGGATGAAGGTGAGCTGGCCGAAGAACGGGTGCGCGGCGATCTTGAAGGCCAGCGCGGAGAACGGCTCTTCGGAGGAAGGCTTGCGGGTCAGTTCCTTCTCTTCGTCGCGGGGATCGTGACCGATCATCGGCGGGACGTCGAGCGGGTTCGGCAGGTAGTCCACCACAGCGTCGAGCATCGGCTGGACGCCGCGGTTCTTGAACGCAGAACCACAGAAGACCGGGTAGATCTCGGAGTTGATCGTCATCTTGCGGATGCCGGCCTTGAGCTCGTCGATGCTGATCTCTTCGCCTTCGAGGTACTTCTCCATGAGTTCCTCGGAGGACTCGGCAACAGTCTCAATGAGCTGCGCGCGGTACTCGTCGGCCTTCGCCTGGAGGTCAGCCGGGATCTCGCGGATCTCGTACTTGGCACCCATGGTGACGTCACCCTTGGCGTCGCCGGGCCATACCAGCGCACGCATGTAAAGGAGGTCGACGACGCCGATGAAGTCGTTCTCGGCGCCGATCGGCAGCTGCATGACGAGCGGCTTGGCACCGAGGCGGCTGATGATGGTGTCGACGGTGAAGTAGAAGTCAGCGCCGAGCTTGTCCATCTTGTTGACGAAGCAGATGCGCGGGACGTTGTACTTGTCAGCCTGGCGCCAAACAGTCTCAGACTGCGGCTCCACGCCTTCCTTGCCGTCGAACACGGCGACAGCGCCGTCGAGGACGCGCAGGGAGCGCTCAACCTCAACGGTGAAGTCCACGTGGCCGGGGGTGTCGATGATGTTGATCTGGTTGTTTTCCCAGAAGCAGGTCACGGCGGCAGACGTGATGGTGATGCCGCGTTCCTTTTCCTGTTCCATCCAGTCAGTCGTCGAAGCGCCGTCGTGCGTTTCGCCGATCTTGTGGTTCACACCTGTGTAGAACAGGATGCGCTCGGTAGTAGTGGTCTTGCCGGCATCGATGTGGGCCATGATGCCGATGTTGCGGACCTTGCTAAGGTCGGTAAGCACGTCCTGTGCCACGGTGTCTCCCTTTCGGATGGACTGCACGTTCGCCGCCGGCTCAGTCGAGCCGGCGGCGTCCGGGAAGTATTACCAGCGGTAGTGTGCGAAGGCCTTGTTGGACTCGGCCATCTTGTGGGTGTCTTCGCGACGCTTCACAGCGGCACCGAGACCGTTGGAGGCATCCAGGATCTCGTTCTGGAGGCGCTCGGTCATCGTCTTTTCACGGCGAGCCTTGGAGTAGCCGACCAGCCAGCGGAGGGCGAGGGCCGTCGAGCGACCCGGCTTGACCTCGACCGGAACCTGGTAGGTGGCGCCACCAACACGGCGGGAGCGGACCTCAAGCGAAGGCTTGACGTTCTCCATGGCCTTCTTGAGGGCTGCAACGGGGTCGCCGCCGGACTTGGCGCGAGCACCTTCGAGGGCACCGTAAACGATGCGCTCTGCGGTGGACTTCTTGCCGTCAACCAGCACCTTGTTGATGAGCTGGGTAACCAGCGGGGAGCCGTAAACGGGATCTAGAACTAGCGGCCGCTTGGGGGCCGGACCCTTGCGAGGCATATTACTTCTTCTCCATCTTTGCGCCGTAGCGGCTGCGGGCCTGCTTACGGTTCTTGACACCCTGGGTATCGAGGGCGCCACGGACGATCTTGTAGCGGACACCCGGAAGGTCCTTCACGCGGCCGCCGCGGACGAGCACAATGGAGTGCTCCTGCAGGTTGTGGCCTACACCGGGGATGTAAGCGGTGACTTCAATGCCACCGTTGAGGCGCACACGTGCAACCTTACGCAGAGCCGAGTTCGGCTTCTTCGGGGTCGTCGTGTAAACGCGGGTGCAAACACCGCGACGCATCGGGCTGCCGTTAAGCGCGGGGGCCTTGGTCTTTTTGACCTTAGGCGTGCGGCCCTTGCGGACCAGCTGGTTAATCGTAGGCACTCTCGTGTTCTCCGTTTTATCCGGAGCGGCCGTTGGCGGACGCTCTCTTGTCGCTGCGCCTCGCCGCCCGAGCCTTGAAGTTCTCTCCAGAGCAGCTGAGGCGAAGCCTTAATAGTCGGACCGCACGCCGGGTTCCAAGGACTTTCGACCCAAATTGCCCCTAGGCATGCGAAAATGTGGCATACGTTGCACAAGAACCCTGCAAACCGGAAACGTCGTCCTGGTTAAGCTTTTCAGCTGCAACCGGCGCACTCATCCACTGCCACAATAACAATTAGTCTCCATTCTACCACGGGCGGCTCCCAGCCCTTAATCGCGCCCTTAGTCACGCCCCCGCTGCCCAACTGACTCGCAGCTGAGGCCGTTTTGGGGACCCATAACGACCTCAGCTGCCAGCTAGTTGGGCAGACAGGAAGGGCCCCGCCCCCGCCCCGCTGAAAGCAGAGTGGTGACGGGGCCCGACGCCAGCTATCGGCTAGCGGAAGTCGCTGCCGAGATCGTAGTCATCCAGCGGGATGGCGTGGAACTCGGGAGCTCCGTCGCCGCCCAGGGTGTCGTAGGAGAAGTCACTGAATGCGCTGGGGCCGGTGAACAGGTTGGCCTTTGCTTCTTCAGTGGGTTCCACGGTGACCTCGGTGTAGCGCGGGAGACCCGTGCCGGCCGGGATGAGCTTACCGATGATGACGTTTTCCTTGAGGCCGAGCAGCGGATCGCTCTTGCCTTCCATGGCCGCCTGCGTCAGGACGCGGGTGGTTTCCTGGAAGGAAGCTGCGGACAGCCAGGACTCGGTCGCCAGGGACGCCTTGGTGATGCCCATGAGCTCGGGACGGCCGGAAGCCGGCGTCTTGCCCTCGGACACAACGCGGCGGTTGGCCTCTTCGAAACGGCTGCGTTCGGCGAGCTCGCCGGGCAGCAGATCCGATTCACCGGATTCGATGACCGTGACGCGGCGCAGCATCTGGCGGACGATAACCTCGACGTGCTTGTCGTGGATACCGATGCCCTGGCTGCGGTACACGCCCTGGACTTCGTCCACCAGGAACTTTTGCGCGGCACGGGGACCCATGATGCGCAGCACCTGCTTGGGATCGACCGGGCCGTTGATGAGCTTCTGGCCGACGCTGACGTGGTCGCCGTCTTCGATGAGGAGCCGTGAACGGCGCAGCACCGGGTAGGCGATCTCTTCGGAACCGTCATCCGGGGTGATGACCAGGCGCATCTGGCGCTCGGACTCTTCGATGGCGATGCGGCCGGCTGCTTCAGCAATCGGTGCAACACCCTTCGGAGTACGGGCTTCGAAGAGCTCCTGGATACGGGGCAGACCCTGGGTGATGTCGTCGCCGCCGCTGGCCGAAACTGCACCACCGGTGTGGAACGTACGCATGGTCAGCTGGGTGCCCGGCTCACCGATGGACTGTGCGGCGATGATGCCCACTGCCTCACCGATGTCGACGGTCTTGCCCGTGGCCAGCGAACGGCCGTAGCACAGGGCGCAGGTGCCGACGCTGGACTCACAGGTGAGTACGGAGCGGACCTTGACCTCGGTGATGCCGGCTGCGAACAGTTCGGCAATGACGACGTCGCCGCAGTCGGTGCCGGCCGCCGCCAGGACCTTGCCCGAGGCGTCGAGGACGTCCACGGCCAGGGTACGGGCGTAGGCGCTGTTCTCGACGTTCTCGTCCAGGACGAGCTCGCCGTTGGCGTCAGCGACGGCGATGGCGGTCACCAGGCCGCGCTCCGTGCCGCAGTCCTCTTCGCGGACAATGACGTCCTGCGAGACGTCCACCAGACGACGGGTCAGGTAACCCGAGTTGGCGGTACGCAGGGCGGTGTCAGCCAGACCCTTACGGGCACCGTGCGTGGCGATGAAGTATTCCAGCACCGACAGGCCCTCACGGTAGGAGGACTTGATCGGACGCGGGATGATTTCACCCTTCGGGTTGGCCACCAGGCCACGGATACCCGCGATCTGACGGACCTGCATCCAGTTACCACGTGCGCCGGAGGACACCATGCGGTTGATGGTGTTCATCGGGGACAGGCTGTCACGCATCGCCTGGGCGATCTCGTTCGTGGCCTTGTTCCAGATCTCGATCAGTTCCTGGCGACGCTCGTCGTCGTCGATCAGGCCCTTGTCGTACTGGCCCTGGATCTTGGCAGCCATGGTCTCGTAACCGGCAAGGATCGCCGGCTTGGACTTGGGCACCTCGATGTCGGAGATGGCAACGGTGACGCCTGAACGGGTGGCCCAGTAGAAACCGGCATCCTTCAGGTTGTCCAGCGTTGCCGCCGTGACGACCTTCGGGTAGCGCTCGGCGAGGTCGTTGACGATCCGGGACAGCTCGCCCTTATCGGCAACATCCTCAACCCACGGGTAGTCCGCGGGGAGCGTCTGGTTGAAGATGACCTGCCCGAGGGAGGTCTCCACCAGTGCGGTCTGACCGGGCTCCCAGCCCTCCGGGGCTTCCCAGCCGGCGTAGGGCACGAAGCCCTCGAGGCGGATCTTGACCTTGGAGTTCAGGTGCAGCTCGTGGAGGTCGTAGGCCATGATGGCTTCCGCAACCGAGGAGAAGATCCGGCCTTCGCCAGCTGAACCGACACGCTTGGTGGTCAAGTGGTAGAGACCGATGATCATATCCTGCGACGGCAGGGTCACCGGGCGGCCGTCCGACGGCTTCAGGATGTTGTTCGAGGACAGCATCAGGATGCGTGCCTCGGCCTGGGCTTCGGGGCTCAGCGGCAGGTGGACTGCCATCTGGTCGCCGTCGAAGTCGGCGTTGAAGGCGCCACAAACCAGCGGGTGAAGCTGGATTGCCTTGCCTTCGACGAGCTGCGGCTCGAACGCCTGGATGCCGAGGCGGTGCAGGGTAGGTGCACGGTTCAGCAGCACGGGGTGCTCGGTGATGATCTCTTCGAGGACGTCCCAGACCTGCGGGCGGTAACGCTCCACCATCCGCTTGGCCGACTTGATGTTCTGTGCGTGGTTGAGGTCAACCAGGCGCTTCATCACGAACGGCTTGAAGAGCTCCAGGGCCATCTGCTTGGGCAGACCACACTGGTGCAGCTTCAGCTGCGGGCCGACGACGATGACCGAACGGCCGGAGTAGTCGACGCGCTTGCCGAGGAGGTTCTGGCGGAAACGGCCCTGCTTGCCCTTGAGCATGTCGCTCAGGGACTTCAGCGGACGGTTGCCCGGTCCGGTGACCGGGCGGCCGCGGCGGCCGTTGTCGAAGAGGCTGTCAACAGCTTCCTGAAGCATGCGCTTCTCGTTGTTGACGATGATCTCCGGGGCACCGAGGTCAAGCAGGCGCTTGAGACGGTTGTTGCGGTTGATCACGCGGCGGTAGAGGTCGTTGAGGTCGGAGGTCGCGAAGCGGCCACCGTCCAGCTGGACCATCGGGCGCAGTTCCGGCGGGATCACCGGGACGGCGTCGAGCACCATGCCGAGCGGGCTGTTGTTGGTGGTCAGGAAGGCGTTGACCACCTTGAGCCGCTTCAGGGCACGCGTCTTGCGCTGGCCCTTGCCGTTGGCGATGATGTCGCGCAGCATGTCGGACTCGGCCTGCATGTCGAAGTTCTCAAGACGCTTCTTGATGGCCTCGGCACCCATGGAGCCTTCGAAGTACATGCCGTAGCGGTCGCGCAGTTCGCGGTACAGACCCTCGTCACCTTCGAGGTCGGCGACCTTAAGGTTCTTGAAGCGGTCCCAGACCTGCTCGAGGCGCTCGATTTCGGCGTCGGCACGCTTGCGGACGTTCGCCATCTGGCGGTCAGCGGAGTCGCGGGCCTTCTTCTTGTCGGCAGCCTTGGCGCCTTCGCCTTCGAGGCGTGCGAGCTCGTTCTCGAGGTCGCGGGCGATCGTGGCGATGTCGGAGTCGCGGTTGTCGATCAGCTGCTTCTTCTCGATGTCGTGCTCAACCTGGAGGTTGGGCAGTTCTTCGTGGCGGCTGTCGGCGTCGACGCTCGTGATCATGTAGGCGGCGAAGTAGATGACCTTTTCGAGGTCCTTCGGTGCCAGGTCAAGGAGGTAGCCCAGACGGGAGGGAACGCCCTTGAAGTACCAGATGTGCGTGACCGGGGCGGCCAGCTCGATGTGGCCCATGCGCTCACGGCGGACCTTGGCGCGGGTGACTTCAACGCCACACCGCTCGCAGATGATGCCCTTGAAGCGCACGCGCTTGTACTTGCCGCAGTAGCATTCCCAGTCGCGGGACGGGCCGAAGATCTTCTCGCAGAAGAGGCCGTCCTTCTCGGGCTTGAGCGTGCGGTAGTTGATGGTTTCCGGCTTCTTAACCTCGCCGTACGACCAGCCACGGATGTCTTCCGCGGTGGCGAGGCCGATCTGCATGAGGCCGAAGGAGGATTCGCTGGACATATGGTCCCTGTTCTCTCTTGTTCTCTAAATTCTGAAGTCTTGGGTTACGGGAAGAGGGAGGACTCCGACGGCGGACGGGAACCGCCCGCCGTCGGAAGCCTGCTAAACCTCTTCTACGGAACTGGGCTCTGCACGAGACAGATCGATGCCCAGTTCTTCCGCAGCCGTGAAGACTGCGTCATCAGAGTCACGCATTTCAATTGTGGTTCCGTCCGTGGAAAGCACTTCCACGTTCAGGCACAGCGACTGCATTTCCTTGATCAAGACCTTGAAGGACTCAGGAACGCCCGGCTCGGGGATGTTCTCGCCCTTGACGATGGCTTCGTAGACCTTCACGCGACCGTGGATATCATCCGACTTGATCGTGAGGAGTTCCTGGAGCGTGTAGGCGGCGCCGTAAGCTTCGAGCGCCCACACTTCCATTTCACCGAAGCGCTGGCCACCGAACTGTGCCTTACCACCCAGCGGCTGCTGCGTGATCATGGAGTACGGGCCGGTGGAGCGTGCGTGGATCTTGTCGTCCACCAGGTGGTGGAGCTTCAGGATGTACATGTAGCCGACCGAGATCGGATCCGGGAACGGCTCGCCGGAGCGGCCGTCGAACAGACGGGTCTTGCCTGAGGAGTTGATCAGACGGTCGCCGTCGCGGGTGACGTTGGTGGAATCGAGCAGGCCCGTGATTTCCTCTTCACGAGCACCGTCGAAGACCGGCGTTGCAACAGTGGTCTGGCCACTCTCGCGCGGCAGGTTCGGCAGCTGCTTGACCCACTCGGGCTCGCCTTCGATCTTCCAGCCGGTCTTGGCAACCCAGCCGAGGTGCGTTTCGAGCACCTGGCCGACGTTCATACGGCCCGGAACACCCAGCGGGTTCAGGACGATATCAACGGGGGTACCGTCGGCAAGGAAGGGCATGTCCTCGATCGGAAGGATCTTGGAGATAACACCCTTGTTGCCGTGACGGCCGGCGAGCTTGTCGCCGTCGGTGATCTTGCGCTTGGCGGCCACGTACACGCGGACCAGCTGGTTGACGCCCGGGGGCAGCTCGTCGTCGTTGTCGCGGTCGAAGACGCGGACACCGATCACGGTGCCGGACTCGCCGTGCGGGACCTTCAAGGAGGTGTCACGCACTTCGCGGGACTTCTCACCGAAGATGGCGCGCAGCAGGCGCTCTTCCGGGGTCAGCTCGGTCTCGCCCTTGGGGGTGACCTTACCGACCAGGATGTCGCCGGCCTCAACTTCGGCACCGATGTGGATGATGCCGCGCTCGTCCAGGCCTGCCAGGACTTCCTCAGACACGTTGGGGATGTCACGGGTGATTTCCTCGGCACCAAGCTTGGTGTCGCGGGCATCGATCTCGTGCTCCTCGATGTGGATCGAGGACAGGACGTCCTCGGCCACGATGCGCTGGGACAGGATGATCGCATCCTCGAAGTTGTGGCCTTCCCATGACATGAATGCCACGAGCAGGTTCTTACCGAGGGCGAGCTCGCCCTGGTCCGTTGCCGGGCCGTCAGCGATGATGCCGCCGACCTCCAGGCGCTGGCCTTCGTTCACCAGGACACGGTTGTTGTAGCAGTTGCCCTGGTTGGAGCGGGCGAACTTGTTGATGCGGTAGTTGGTTTCCGTGCCGTCGTCGTTGAGCATAATGACGAGCTCGGCGGAAACCTCGGTGACCACACCGGCCTTCTTCGCGATGGTGACGTCACCGGCGTCGACGGCGGCGGCGCGCTCCATGCCGGTGCCGACGAACGGCGCCTCGGAGCGGACCAGCGGCACGGCCTGGCGCTGCATGTTGGCACCCATGAGTGCACGGTTAGCATCGTCATGCTCGAGGAACGGGATCAGGGCGGTTGCCACGGACACCATCTGGCGCGGGGAAACGTCCATGAATTCGACGTCGGCGGCGGGGACCAGCACGGGCTCGCCTCCACCACCGCGGGCACGGACCAGGACGGTCTCTTCGGCGAAACGCTTGTTCTCGTCGAGCGGGGCGTTGGCCTGAGCGATCAGGACCTCGGCTTCGTCGTCGGCGGTGAGGTACTTGACCTCATCGGAAACGACGCCCTCGGAGACAAGGCGGTACGGGGTTTCGATGAAACCGAACGGGTTGATGCGTCCGTAGGAAGCCAGCGAACCGATCAGACCAATGTTCGGGCCTTCAGGAGTTTCGATGGGGCACATACGTCCGTAGTGGGACGGGTGCACGTCACGGACTTCCATGCCGGCACGGTCACGGGACAGACCACCCGGGCCAAGCGCGGACAGGCGGCGCTTGTGGGTCAGACCCGAGAGCGGGTTGTTCTGGTCCATGAACTGGGACAGCTGGGAAGTTCCGAAGAACTCCTTGATGGCTGCCACAACGGGACGGATGTTGATCAGGGTCTGCGGCGTGATGGCCTCGACGTCCTGGGTCGTCATGCGTTCGCGGACAACGCGCTCCATGCGGGACAGGCCGGTGCGGACCTGGTTCTCGATGAGCTCGCCGACGGCGCGGATGCGGCGGTTGCCGAAGTGGTCGATGTCATCGATCTCGACGCGGAGCTCGTGGTCCTGGCCGTCGCGCTTGCCCATGAGGGTCTTCTCGCCGGCGTGCAGGGCAACCAGGAACTTGATCATGGCCACGATGTCTTCAACGTGCAGGACCGAAGCTTCCTTGTCGCCAAGGGAGCGGTCGATGCCAAGCTTGCGGTTGATCTTGTAACGGCCGACCTTGGCCAGATCGTAGCGCTTGGAGTTGAAGTACAGGTTGTCCAGCAGGGACTGGGCAGCCTCAACCGTGGGCGGCTCGCCCGGGCGCAGCTTCCGGTAGATGTCCAGCAACGCGTCTTCGCGGGTCTCGGTGGCGTCCTTCTCCAGCGTCGCGCGCATGGAGTCGTACTGGCCGAATTCCTCGAGGATCTGACCTTCGGTCCAGCCGAGGGCCTTCAGCAGCACGGTGACGGACTGCTTGCGCTTGCGGTCAAGACGGACGCCGACCTGGTCGCGCTTGTCGATTTCAAGTTCGAACCAGGCGCCGCGGGAGGGGATGATCTTCGCAGTGAAGATGTCCTTGTCACTGGTCTTGTCGGCGGTGCGCTCGAAGTAGGCGCCCGGGGAGCGGACCAGCTGGGAGACAACGACACGCTCGGTGCCGTTGACGACGAAGGTGCCCTTCTCGGTCATCAGCGGGAAGTCACCCATGAACACGGTCTGCTGCTTGATTTCGCCCGTGTTGTTGTTCATGAATTCGGCCTTGACGTACAGCGGGGCCGAGTACGTTGCGTCCCGGTCCTTGCACTCGGCCATGGTGTATTTGGGGTCAGCGAACTCCGGCTCGGAGAAGCTCAGGGACATGGTGCCCTGGAAGTCCTCGATCGGGGAGATCTCTTCGAAGATGTCAGACAGACCCGAGGTGGTGGCGACGCTGAGGTCGCCTTCTTCGACGGCCTTCGCCACGCGCGCCTGCCAGCGTTCGTTTCCGACCAGCCAGTCAAAGCTGTCCGTTTGCAGGGCGAGCAGATTCGGAACATCAAGAGGTTCGTGAATCTTTGCGAATGAGAGCCGGCGAGTGGCACCATCGGTGCTGTCGGCATTGATAGCGGTAGCGTTGTTTACATTAGAGGTGCTCGAGGCGACCAAGAGGGATCCTTCCACAGACCTTCAGGCGTTGTCAGATCTCCCCCGTTATGCACCCTGCAGAATGACTCCACAGTGCTACCAGTCCGGTTCCGCTATATGACCCGGGACCCGCGCTGCCCACGCTGGTGCACGTTGTAGACGGCACATTGATGGAGCAGCTGTCAGGCTAAGCCCACCGCTATATGAAGGCTGAAGGTAAACAGGGAAGACGCAAATATCTACGATACGGCAAAGCAACCTACTTGTCTACCCCACTTCCGGCGGGATTGCAAGCACGAAGTTTGGCGGATGTTGCTCGGACGCTGCACAGAGGACGCTGTGCAGAGGCTGTGCGGCCGCTCCCCCGGCGTCCGGCCTGTGTCATGCCGTAGCGCGGCCCGGGGCCGAATGGATACGTGATGGGGCTCACGATAACGTAGACATTAAGCCGTCATAGAGCCGTCGTAGATCGGAAGAGAAGACCATGAGCAATCCTGCAGACAACAACGACGTTGTCATCCTTGCCGCCGCCCGCACCCCCCAGGGGCGCCTGAACGGGCAGCTGGCCAGCTTCACCGCCGTCGAACTCGGCTCCCATGCCATCAAGGCCGCCTTGGCCGCCAGCGGCGTCAAGGCGGACCAGGTGGACAGCGTGATCATGGGCCAGGTCCTGCAGGCCGGGGCGGGCCAGAACCCGGCCCGCCAGAGCGCCATCGGCGCCGGCATCGGCTGGAACGTCCCCACGGTGACCATCAACAAGGTCTGCCTCTCGGGCCTCACCGCCGTGATCGACGCCGCCCGGATGATCCGCAGCGGCGACGCCACCGTGGTGGTGGCCGGCGGCCAGGAATCCATGACCCGCGCCCCGCACGTGCTGCCCGGCTCACGGCAGGGCTGGGCGTACGGCACGGTCCAGGCCCTGGACGTGGCGGCGCACGACGGCCTCACCGACGCCTTCGACGGGCAGTCCATGGGGCTCTCGACGGAAAGCAAGAACCTGACCCTCGGCATCGACCGGGCTTCCCAGGACGAGGTCGCGGCGCAGTCGCACCAGCGCGCCGCCCGGGCCGCCAAGGACGGCGTCTTCGATGGCGAGATCGCTGCGATGAGCGTCAAGCAGCGCAAGGGCGACCCCATCGCCGTCACCTCCGACGAAGGCGTCCGGCCGGACACCACGGTTGAGTCGCTGGCCGGCCTGCGCGCGGCGTTCGTCACGGACGGCACCATCACCGCGGGCAACTCCTCCCCCCTGTCCGACGGCGCTGCCGCCCTGGTGCTGTGCAGCCGGAAGTTCGCCGAGGACAACGGCCTTGAGTACCTGGCCGTGGTCGGCAAGCCCGGCCAGGTCGCTGGACCGGACAACTCGCTGCACTCCCAGCCGTCCAACGCCATCAAGAGCGCCCTGGACAAGGCCGGGTGGACGGTCGCCGACCTCGACTTCATCGAAATCAATGAGGCGTTCGGCTCCGTGGCGGTGCAGTCCCTGAAGGACCTGGGCTACCCGCTGGAGCGGTGCAACATCCACGGTGGGGCGATCGCCCTCGGCCACCCGATCGGGGCCTCCGGCGCGCGGTTGGCCCTGCACGCGGCGCACGAACTCAAACGCCGGGGCACCGGCAAGGCCGCCGTGTCGCTGTGCGGCGGGGGCGGCCAGGGCGAGGCGCTGCTGCTGTACCGCGACTAGGGCCGGACTGCGACCAGGGCCGGACTGCGACCAGGGCTGAACTGCGAGTAGGGCTCAACTGCGGCTGACCCGGCAACCGCCGGGTTCAGGAGTTCCAGGGAGGGATTTTGGCGGGCATGGCAGAGCAGACAACAACCGGCGGCGGCCGCGAGCGGTTCCTGGCCGATGCCGCGGCCCGCGGCCTGGACGTCGAGATCGTGGAACGCCTCGCCGCCCGCAGCCTCGAGGAAGCGGCCGATATCCTCGGGATCCGGCCGGCGGATATCGTGAAATCCCTCGTGGTCAAGCACAAGGACGGCAGCTTCCTGTTCGCGCTCGTGCCCGGCGACCGGCAGATCTCCTGGCCCAAGCTGCGGGCGCTGCTGGGCGTCAACAAGCTCTCGCTCCCGACGGCGGAAACGGCGTTCGAGGCCACCGGCTACGAGCGCGGGACCATTACGCCGCTCGGCAGCACCCGGCCGTGGCCGGTCTACGCCGACCAGACCATTACGGGCCGGCGTATCTCCATGGGAGCCGGGGAACACGGCTACAGCGCGTTCGTCGACGCGGACGCCCTGACGGCGGCCCTGGGGGCCGTCGTCGCCGACATCACCGAACCCGGTTAGCCGAACCACCCCAACTGGCCCAGCCGGGTTAAAAGCAACGCCGGGCCCGGCGGTGCCAGATACGTCGACTGCTCCGTAACTGCCCTTATGGGTGCTGAAAACGGCAGTTACGGAGCAGTCGACGCTGCTGGGCCGCGTCAGGCCGTGACCGTGAGCGGTGCCCCGTTGACGGTGAGCCGCCAGTTGGCCTCGCTGAAGACGGCGACGTCCAGGGTGCCGTGGTCCACCACGTAGTCGATGATGCGCTGCCGGATCTCCTGCTGGCTGTTCGAGAGCACCGGAGCGGTCTTGACGGCCGGGAAGTTCCCGCCGCCGCTTTGCCGGTAGTTGTTGATGGCCAGGGCAAATTCCTGCTCGGGCCGCAGCGTCTGGCCGCCGTAACTCAGATTGGCGATCCTGTCCCCTGCCGGCCGGGCGAGGTCGATCTCATAGTTCAGCGGAGCGTCGAGTCCGTAGACGACGTCGTAGTTATAGTCCGGTGTGCCGTTCGGGGCCACGGCGGTCACGGCGTTGGTGACGTCCGCGGACCTGGCCGTGGTGCCGGTCACCGGTTTGAAGTACTGCGCGGACCACTCCAGGTAGTCCTTGACCTGGGCACCGGTGACCTTGATGGAGAGCAGGGTGTTGTCGAAGATGTACAGCCCTGCGACGTCGCGGATGGTCAGCGGTCCGGCCTTGACGTCGACGGCGCGGGAGAATGCCGCCGCAATGGACAGCACGGGCAGCCCCGCCGCGGGTCCGTTGGCCAGCTCGGCCTTGATGGTGCTGGCCTGGACGTAGTTGATGGCGTCGATCGCGGCGGAGTCCTCCCAGCAGGCGGTGGCGGTGCTGAGCGGGGCCGTGGAAGTGCCGATCACCTCGTTGACGTATCTCACCGTGGCCTCGTGCCCGGCCTGAACGGCCCGGACGACGGCGGGATCGGCGTCGACGGTCTTGGCGTCCAGCAGGAGCGAATGCGCCGAGGTGACGGTCCACTGGCCCTTCTCCCTGGCGAGTTCGAGGTCCATGACGGACACCCGCATGCCCCATTTGAGCGGCTCGGTCAGGAGGACCTGCTTGCCGGTGGCTTTGTTGGTCACAAAGCGCTCCGGGATTTCCAGATGGGCGTGCCCGACCAGGATGGCATCAATGCCGGGGACTTCCTCGGCGAGCTGGGTGGAAGCGTTCTCCGGGAAGGGCAGGGCGTCGCCGTAGGACGATCCGGGGGTCGCGCCGGAGTGGCTCGTGACGATCACGATGTCGGCGCCGGCGGTTTTGACCTGCGGGATGACCGTTTTGGCTTCCTCGACGATGCCGTTGAAGTCGAGCTTTCCCTGGACGTTGTCGCGGTCCCAGAGCGCGCACCCCGGCGTCACGAAGCCGACCAGTCCGACCGTCAGCCAGCCGTTGTCTGTCTTGACCCGTTTGAGGACGTAGGGGGTGAAGGCGCGGCCGCCTGTGACGGCGTCGTGGACGTTGGCGCCCAGGAGCGGGAAGTTCAGTTGCTTCTCCCAGGTGCGCAGAAGCGGAATGCCGTAGTTGAACTCGTGGTTGCCCAGCCCCACGGCGTCGTAGCCGATCGTGTTCATGGCCAGCGCCATGGGGTGTTTCACGGTTGCGGAGATCGGGCTGATCTTGGCGAAGTAGTAGGCCAGTGGCGTGCCCTGGATGGTGTCCCCGGCGTCGATGGTCAGCGTGTTCGCGGCGCCGCGCTCGGCCCGCATGGCGTGGATCAGGGTGGCTGCCTGGGCGATCCCGATCTTGTTCCCGGCGGTGTCGGCGTAGGCGGTGTTCTTGAAGTAATCCCAGTTGAAGACGTTGTTGTGCAGATCGGTGGTGCCGAGCACGGTCAGCGTGAACTGTTTCTTGCCGCCGGGCTGGCCCCCTTCTGATTGTTTGCCGGCGGCCTGTGCTGCCGGGGCCCCGGCCAGCGCGGCAGCGGCGGCGCCCCCGCCCACGAGGGCTGCTGTGAGCATGGCGCGGCGGGAGAAGGAATCGTGAGGGTCCGTCATTGTGGGTGAACTCCTGAGCGTTGGGGGCCGGTGGGCACAAATCCAGAGTCTAGGGGCGTGCCAGCAAGTGCGACAGTGGTATCAGAAAATCCTTGCCTAATCCTTGCACTCCGTTCACCCGGCGCCCGGAGGTACAGGTTCTGTCCATCGATCCCGTCAAGCCATGATGGAGTTCGGCCCGGGAACGCAGGAAACCCCGCCCACCGGAGTGGACGGGGTTCCCGTGAAGCAGTGCGGACCGCGAAGGATCCGGACGGCGAAAGTTACTTGAGGGTAACGGTGGCGCCGGCAGCCTCGAGCTGCTCCTTTGCCTTCTCGGCAGCTTCCTTGGTGGCACCTTCGAGAACAGCCTTGGGAGCGCTGTCAACCAGGTCCTTGGCTTCCTTGAGGCCCAGGGAAGTGATGGCGCGAACTTCCTTGATCACTGCGATCTTCTTGTCGCCAGCAGCTTCGAGGACGACGTCGAAGTCGGTCTTCTCTTCGGCTTCCTCAGCAGCAGCGCCACCGGCGGGGCCGGCAACGGCAACAGCAGCAGCGGTAACTTCGAAGGTCTCTTCGAAGAGCTTGACGAACTCGGAGAGCTCGATGATGGTCAGTTCCTTGAAAGCTTCAATGAGCTCTTCGTTGGTGAGCTTCGCCATGGTGTGGCGTCCTTCCTATAGTGGTGCCCGGCGGGCCTGAGGCCCGCAGTGGCACCGGAGTCTTATGGAGAAGAGAGTTAGTTCTCTTCGGGGGCTGCGGCTTCGGCCGGTGCGGCCTCGGCTGCTGCATCTGCTGCGGGAGCTTCTTCAGCGGCGGGTGCTTCGGCTGCTGCCGGTGCACCGTTCTCTTCTTCAAGCTTGAGGCGCAGTGCGTCGATGATGCGTGCAGCAGCGGCAGCAGGAGCCTTGAGGACACCTGCAACCTTGGCGAGCTGCAGCTCACGGGACTCGAGTGCTGCCAGGGCAGCAACTTCGCTGGCGTTCAGTGCCTTGCCTTCGAAGTAACCGGTCTTGATGACCAGCTGCTTGTTGGCCTTGGCAAAATCCGTCAGGCTCTTGGCAGCGGCAACTGCGTCACCCTTGATGAACGCGATTGCAGTGGGGCCGGCGAGCTGACCGTCGAATGCTTCGACACCAGCTTCCTTGGCTGCAATAGCGGTCAGGGTGTTCTTGACGACCGAGAACTTGGTTTCCTGGCCGAGAGAAACACGCAGCTGCTTGAGCTGTGCAACGGTGAGCCCACGGTATTCGGTCAGGACAGCGGCGGTCGATTCCTTGAAATCGTTAGTGATCTCAGCTACTGCTGAAACCTTGCTAGGCGTTGCCATAACCCTCCTTCCGGGGATAGTGCCGGTGTGTCCGGGTCCCCGCTCAAAAGAGCTAAAAACTAAAAACGCCCCGCGCAGATGCACGGGGCTTGTCTCGACGCAGTCCATGACCGCGGAGCTTTGCTTCGTTCACCTGCGCCGGCCGCCCTATGTTCAGGGTCCTTCGTCCGGAAACCTACTGTGTTCTCCCGGCGCGACTGCAGAAGTGAGTCTTGCTTGGGAGAGTGGATTTCCAACAACCGACGGTCTTTGGTCCTCCCAGCTTACGGGACACCGTGCGCGTGCTCCAAATCGGGCCCGCTCGGGAGCCCGTGCCCGGGAATCAGCGCGCACGAGCCGGCCGCCGGCCCTCAGCTGACAGACGGGCCGAAGTTGGGAAGTTCCTTCTGCCAGAGACCGGTCACGCCGGCTGTCGTGAATCCCAGCTGCTGGTTGACCTTCAGCAGGTAGCGGTTCTCCGGGGCGTTCCAGGTGTAGAGGACCCGCGCGTCCGGGAACTGTTCGCTGAGCCGCTCCATGTTGGCGACCTTGATCAGGAGGCCGAGCTTGTTGCCGCGGTGTTCCTGCAGCACCACGGTGTCGTCCTGGAACACGACGTCGGGGCGCAGCGCGAGGACACTGATGGTGGTCAGTCCCACGAGAGTCCCGCTGGCGATGTGCTCGACGGCGGTCACCACCGTCCGGCGGCCCTGGGCAATGGTCACCTCCTCCGCTTCGCGGAGGATGCCGCCGTCGAACACCATCTCTTCGGCATCCGGCCCCGGCACTTCGTCCTCGCCTGCCTGGTTCTCCAGGGCGGCGACTGCCTCGAGCCACTGGTCCGGGCAGCGGTCGGTCCAGTGGTGCAGGCGGTACCGGCCGGCGTTGGCTTCCTCGGCTTCCGCCTCCAGTTCGGCGACGAGCTTGCTGTCCAGGGGCAGGGCGCAGGAACTGAACTGTTCAATGTGCTGCAGCGTGTATCCGGTGTGGCGGGCGAACTCGACGTCGCGGCTTCCCAGCGGGACAAACCCGACACCGCTTCCGGGCACCAGCTGCTCGGCCTCCGGGTCCGTCAGCGTCGATCCCGGGTGGTTGGTGTCGATCAGGATGGTGTGGCGGCCCTCGTCCCGGGCGAAATGCTCTGCGGCTTCGAGCAGTTGCCGCCCCACACCCCGGCGCCGGTATTCCGGAAGGATGTCGAGGGTAAATTCGGCAAGGTCCAGGTTGTCTACAAGCGGCAGGGCGATGTCCGCTGTCCCGACGATCACGCCGTCGACCTTGGCCACGAGGATCACCTGGCGTTCGTAGGGGTCCGCCATCTCCAGCAGCTTCTCCTGCGGCGCGTAGGCGAGGTCATCGGTACCCCAGGTCTGCATCCTGACCCTTCGCCCCACTTCGATAGCGGCGAGAAAGTCAGCGGCATCGGGCGCGTCGAGGGAATCGGGGATCCACAGCTGCTCAATCCGTACATCGTCTGCCATAGAGGGCATCATCCCAGCCGTTCTGCCACCCGCCATCGGTACGGCCCGGTTCTGACCGGGCTTTCAACCGCCAGCATATGCTGGTTTGGGCTGCTGTTCCATTGGTGACGCGGGCCAGTTTCCGCACCCTTGGGCGCACGGTCGCTGCGGAGCTCAGTTCGGGGTGCCCGCACCGGCCCCTACAACAGAGCGCTGCCATTCGCCGTCGTACCCCGCAGGCTTGAAGCCCAGTGCGATGTTGATACCAAGCATGTGGTCGTTCTCGGCGGCATTGAAGGTGATGACCCGCTGCACCTCGGGATAGTCGTCATGCAGCCGGCGCAGGTTGAGGATCTTGACGAGGATGCCGAGTCGGTGGCCCCGGTGGCCGGCCGCGAC
Source organism: Arthrobacter sp. TE12232 (assembly GCF_054062615.1). NCBI lineage: Bacteria > Bacillati > Actinomycetota > Actinomycetes > Micrococcales > Micrococcaceae > Arthrobacter > Arthrobacter sp. TE12232. The sequence continues at coordinate 3,575,144 of NZ_JBSSFK010000001.1, read as the reverse complement.
CAGGGTGTCGTCCTGGCTGGCCAGCCAGGGTTTGTCGGCGGCGACCTGAAGGACGGTGTAGGCGGCGAGCTCACCGGTGTCCCGGTGCCGCGCCGCCGCGACGAGGGAGGACAGGCCGGCCCGCCGCCAGGTGTCCTCGACGTGGCGCACGCGCGCGACGTCCCACCTTTCCGGCTCGTAGCTGAGCGCGCCGGTGGGAGCGTCGGTGCTCATGCGCGACATCAGCACGGCCAACTGGGCGGCATCTTGCTCCGGGCACGAATCGCTCCAGTGCAGGAGTTCGTAGTCCCCCGCGCGGGCCAGGGCGTCCCTCGCCAGAGCATCGAGGTCCGCGGCCGCCGGAACCTCCAGCGCGCTGAAGCGTTCCACCTGCTCCAGGCGGTAGCCGGCCCGTCCGGCAAACCGGACGCCGGACGCACCGGCCGGAAGCGCCCCGGTCCCGGTGGCCGGCTTGATGAGGTTCGGACCGTCGACGTCGAAATCGGCCGGGTGTTCCGTGAACGTCTGCAGCATGGTCCGGCCGTCGCCGGCGGCCAGCGCTTCGGCGTGCTGCAGCAGTGCCCGGCCGATCCCGCGGCCGGCGAAGGAATCGAGAACGTTCACGTGCAGGAGCGCACTGCTGAGGTTTTCCTGCAGTTCGTAGCGGACCCACGAGCGGGCCACCATGCGCCCGTCGACCCGGACGAAGAAGAGCCGCAGCCGGCTGTAGGGGTTGTCCCGCCAGTACTGGAGCCGGGCCGCCGCGGATGCTGAACGGTCCAGGTTTCCCCAGGTCTGCAGGGCGAGCTCGTCACAGAGATCTACGAATTCACGGAACTCCGCCGCGTCGGCGGCGTCAAGGTCCGCGGGCAGGGAAAGCTGCTCGATGAGGTACGGCGGCGTAGTCACTGGGAAATCCTAACCGGCGGCCCGGGCGCCTCCAAGCGTTTCCGCAGGGGCACCTGGTTTCCGCAGTGGCACCTAGTTTCCGGGTGCAGGAGGGGATTCCCGCGCCGGATACGGCAAAAGGCCGCCCCGCAGTTGCGGGACGGCCTTTTGCTGGAAACTGGTGACGCCCTGAAGCTGGCGACGCCGTGGATCCGGTGAGGATTAGACCTCGGTCAGGACCTTGGTGACGTTGGGGTCAACCGAGATGCCCGGGCCGAACGTGGTGGCCACGGTGGCCTTCTGGATGTAGCGGCCCTTGGAAGCGGACGGCTTGAGGCGCAGGACCTCTTCCAGAGCGGCTGCGTAGTTCTCGGCCAGCTTGACGGCGTCGAAGGACACCTTGCCGATGATGAAGTGCAGGTTCGAGTGCTTGTCGACGCGGAAGTCGATCTTGCCGCCCTTGATGTCGTTGACGGCCTTGGCGACGTCAGCGGTCACGGTGCCGGTCTTCGGGTTCGGCATCAGGTTACGCGGACCCAGGACCTTACCGAGACGGCCAACCTTGCCCATGAGGTCAGGGGTGGCAACGGCGGCGTCGAAGTCGGTCCAGCCGGCTGCGATCTTTTCGATCAGGTCATCGGAACCAACGAAGTCGGCGCCGGCAGCGATTGCTGCCTCAGCCTTGTCGCCCGTTGCGAAGACGAGGACGCGGGCAACCTTACCGGTGCCGTGCGGCAGGTTAACGGTGCCGCGGACCATCTGGTCGGCCTTACGCGGGTCAACGCCCAGGCGGAAAGCGACCTCAACGGTGGCGTCGAACTTGGACGGGTTGGTGTCCTTGGCGAGCGTCACTGCCTCGAACGGCGCGTAGAACTTCTCCGCGTCGATCTTGGCCGCGGCTGCCTCATATGCTTTGCTGCGCTTTGCCATGCTGCTTATTTCTCCTTGTGCAGTTGTGGTCTGCGGACCGCGCTGGGCCCTGCCACAGGCGGCATTCCGGCTGGTTTGTCCATCCCGGAATTCCGCTCTTCAATGTTTAGGTGTTGCCGGCGGACCGGCGGTGCTGACCGGCGTCGTGATCGGTTTTGCGAACCCGGCGCATCAGCGGTGGGGAACTAACCCTCGACGGTGATACCCATGGAGCGGGCGGTGCCGGCGATGATCTTCGCTGCGCCTTCGAGGCTCGTGGCGTTGAGGTCTTCCATCTTGGTGGTGGCGATCTCGTTGACCTGGGCCTGGGTCAGCTTGGCAACCTTGACGGTGTGCGGGGTCGGTGAACCCTTGGCAACGCCTGCAGCCTTCTTGATGAGCTCTGCAGCCGGCGGGGTCTTGGTGATGAACGTGAAGGAACGGTCTTCGTAGACCGTGATTTCCACGGGGATCACGTTGCCGCGCTGGGCTTCCGTCGCAGCGTTGTACGCCTTGCAGAATTCCATGATGTTGACACCGTGCTGGCCAAGCGCAGGACCGATCGGCGGGGCCGGGTTAGCGGCACCTGCCTGGATCTGCAGCTTGATGAGGCCGGTGACCTTCTTCTTGGGAGCCAATGTAGGTCCTTCTCTCAAATACGTCCTGGGACACAGGAGCGTGCCTCAGGTTGGTGGCCGCCATGGCAAGGCGGCCGGCCGCTCCGTGGCTGCTAAGCGGGCAGCCCGGGGCGAATTCTTGTAGTCCAGCTAGATCTTGCTGACCTGGTTGAACGCCAGCGTGACCGGAGTCTCGCGTTCGAAGATGGACACCAGCACCACGAGGGTCTGGGAGTCGATCTTGATCTCGGAGATCGTGGCCGGAAGGGTCTCGAACGGGCCCTCCTTGACGATGACGGATTCGCCAACCTCGAAGTCGACGTCCACCTGGGCGGCAGCGTGCTTGACGGGCTTGCCCTTCTCGGCCTGCTCTTCTTCGAAGACCGGGGCGAGCATGGAGAAGACCTCATCGAGGCGCAGCGGGACCGGGTTGTGGGCGTTGCCCACGAAGCCGGTGACGCCGGGGGTGTGGCGGACGGCGCCCCAGGATGCGTCCGTCAGGTCCATGCGGACCAGGACGTAGCCGGGGATGCGGACGCGGTTGATGACCTTGCGCTGAGCGTTCTTGATCTCAACGACTTCCTCCATCGGAACCTGGATTTCGAAGATGTAATCTTCCATGTCCAGGGTCTGGATGCGGGTCTCAAGGTTGGCCTTGACGCGGTTCTCGTAGCCTGCGTAGGAGTGGATGACATACCAGTCACCCTCCTGGCGGCGCAGCTTGGCCTTGAACTCTTCGGCGGGGTCGACGTCGGCCTTGGCGGCCGCTGCTGCCAGCGCGTCGGTATCTTCTTCAGCTTCGCCCGTTTCGGCGTCAGCATCGGTGTCTTCTTCAGCGTCGACGTCGGCGGCAACTGCTGCCTCTGCGTCTTCTTCCGCGGCTACGGCCTCGTCAGTGACGTCGGATTCGGGTGCAGCAGACACAGCCTCGGACTCTTCCGCGGCTTCCACCGCGGCGTCCTGGCTCTTATCCAGCCCAGTCTCAGTTACCTCGAGCTCCTGCTCAGACACTTGGTCTCCTGCTTCCTCATTGCCTAACATGCCTATTTAAATGACTCAATTCCGCACACCCCGCGGAATCTCCGGTTTCCCGGGGCATCCACGCAGTCTGCGGACCGGTCGCCTTAGCGGTCCGTGGGGGCGCTGCCGCCGAAGACCCAGCTGACTGCGGTCCCAAAGGCCAGGTCCAGCAAGGTGACTATCACCATCATGATGATCACGAACACCAGCACCACGAGCGTGTAATTGATCAGTTCTTTACGGGTCGGTGCGACGACCTTCTTCAGTTCGCCGATGACCTGGCGGATGAAGATCGCGATGCGAGCGAAGAAGCCGGGCTTGGCGGCATTCTTGGCGGGGCGGCCTTTGGAGCTGCTGGCAGCCGTTTCGGTCACCTGGTCCTCACTCATCCTCGCAATGATCGGATACCCGGCTCTGAACTGAACCATGGTTGCTGCGCTGGTTCCGGATGATCCGGAACAGCATGCGCAGGGCAGACAGGACTCGAACCTGCAACCTGCGGTTTTGGAGACCGCTGCGCTACCAATTGCGCCACTACCCTTCGGGGCTAAAATCCGCTCCGGCCGATGCATTCCGCAGGCTTCCCTGAGGCGCAGGCCATCATCGTGTTTTCAACACCGGAGAACCAGTCTACGCAAGAACTGCGCCTACGTCGAACCGGCCCTCTTCCGGACCCCTGCGTGACCGTGAAAACCAACTGACAGCCGTCAGTCACATTTCCGTTCCGGCACCGCGGGGGATCCGGTGAACAGCATAGAGTAGATTCCGTCGAATCCCACATCCAGCCTTCCAGCTGCAAGCGAAGAACGGACCCGCCCATGTCTGCTGCCCGCATTTCCCAGCGCATTTCCGCCATAGCCGAATCCGCCACTCTGGCCGTCGATGCCAAGGCGAAAGCGCTGAAGGCAGCCGGGCGGCCGGTCATCGGCTTCGGTGCCGGGGAACCCGACTTCCCGACCCCCGGCTACATCGTGCAGGCCGCCATCGAGGCCGCGAGCCAGCCGAAGTACCACCGCTACTCCCCCGCGGGCGGGCTGCCGGAGTTGAAGCAGGCCATTGCGGAGAAGACCTTCCGGGACTCCGGCTACAAGGCCGAGGCATCACAGGTGCTGGTGACAAACGGCGGCAAGCAGGCCGTGTACAACACGTTCGCCACCCTCCTGGATCCGGGCGACGAGGTCATTGTTCCCACCCCGTTCTGGACCACGTACCCGGAGGCGATCCGGCTGGCCGGCGGCGTGCCGGTGGAGGTCTTCGCCGGCCCGGAGCAGGAATACCTGGTCACGGTGGACCAGTTGGAAGCCGCCCTCACGGACCGCACGAAGATCCTCCTCTTCGTCTCCCCCTCCAACCCCACCGGCGCCGTGTACTCGGAGGAGCAGGTCAAGGCGATCGGTCAGTGGGCGGCGTCCAAGGGCCTGTGGGTTGTCACCGACGAGATCTACGAACACCTGACCTACGACGGCGTGCCGTTCACCTCGATCGCCACGGCCGTCCCCGAACTGGGCGACAAGGTGGTCATCCTCAACGGCGTCGCCAAGACCTACGCCATGACGGGCTGGCGCGTGGGCTGGATGATCGGCCCCGCCGACGTCATCAAGGCCGCCACCAACCTGCAGTCCCACGCGACGTCGAACGTCTCCAATATCATGCAGATTGCTGCCCTCGCCGCCGTGTCCGGGCCGCTGACCGCCGTCGATGAGATGAAGGTGGCCTTTGACCGCCGCCGCAAGGCGATCGTCGCGGGCCTGAATGCGATTGACGGTGTTGAATGCCCGACGCCGAAGGGCGCCTTCTACGTGTACGCGGACGTCCGCGCGCTGCTGGGCAAGGAGTTCCCGTCGGCGAACGGTCCGGTGCGGCCGGCCACCTCTGCTGAACTCGCGGCGCTGATCCTGGACGAGGTCGAGGTGGCGGTAGTTCCCGGCGAAGCCTTCGGCCCGTCCGGCTATCTGCGCCTGTCCTATGCGCTGGGCGACGAAGACCTGGCCACGGGCGTCGGCCGCCTGCAGGACTTCCTCGGCAAGGCGAAATAGCAGCCCCAATCCCCCGATGCGCTATCACTTGTGGTTGCTTTGCCCCCGGCGAGGCAACCACAAGCGATAGCGCATCCTTGGGTTAAAGGAGGCGGCGCTCGGCGGCCCAGCGGGTCAGCTCGTGGCGGCTGGAGAGCTGGAGTTTGCGCAGCACGGCCGAGACGTGGGTTTCGACTGTCTTGATCGAGATGAACAGTTCCTTGGCCACCTCCTTGTAGCTGTAGCCGCGGGCGATGAGGCGCATCACCTCGAGCTCCCGCGCCGAAAGCCTGTCCAGTTCGTCGTCGGCAATGTCCGCCGGGGCCGTGCCGAACGCGTCCAGGACGAAGCCTGCCAGCCGTGGCGAGAAGACGGCGTCGCCGCCCGCCACGCGGCGGACGGCGCCGCTGATCTCCGGCCCGGAAATCGTCTTGGTGACATAGCCGCGCGCGCCCGCCCGGATCACGGACACCACATCTTCCGCCGCATCGGAAACACTCAGCGCCAGGAACCGTGTGGTGGCCAGCAGCGGCGCCGAGCCGGCCAGAACCTCACGGCCGCCGCCACCGCGGCCGCCTGGGAGGTGGACGTCCAGCAGCACGACGTCGGGACGCCGGGCTGCGATGACGGCAATTGCCTCTTCCACGGTGCCGGCCTCGCCCGCGACGACGATGTCCGGGTCCAGGTCCGCCTTCAACCCGGAGCGGAAGATGGCGTGGTCGTCCACGATCACCACGCGGATCGGGGATGGGTTCCCGGCTGCGGGGTTCACTGGTGCCGGGTTACCGGTTACGGGGTCTCCCGGGGCTGGGATGGTCACGGTTTGGCCTCTCCATTGCTGTTGTTGGCGGCAGCCGCGGCAGTTCCGGCAGATGCGGCGGCGGTGACAGGCAGCCGCAGCCGCACTTCGGTGCCGTCCGGGCTGCTGATGATGGCGGCGGTGCCGCCGTGGCGGTTCATCCGCCCGATGATCGATTCGCGCACGCCGAGCCGGTCCGGGGGAACCGACTCCGGGTCGAAGCCCGGCCCCCGGTCCTTGACGAAGACTTCCGCGGCGTCGTCGGTGACTTCAAGGTAGACGGAGACGGTGCCGCCGCCGTGACGGGCGGCATTGAGCATGGCTTCACGGGCCGCCTGGACGAGGGCCTCGTGGCGTTGGGTCATGACGCAGTCGCCCACGCTGACCACTTCGACAGCGTGTCCGAGGGTGTCTTCGACCTCCGCGGCGGCGGCCTCGATGCCCTCGGACAGCCGGCCGGATTCCTTGTCGGCATCCCGGTACAGCCAGCCCCGCAGCTCCCGCTCCTGGGCACGGGCGAGCCGGATGACGTCGTGCTCATTGCCGGCACGGCGCTGGATCAGGGCGAGGGTCTGGAGTACGGAGTCATGGAGGTGGGCGGCGATCTCGGCGCGCTCGGTGGCGCGGACACGCCCCGCACGCTCGGTTTCCAGGTCGCGCCAGAACTTCAACCCCCAGGGCAGCAGCACCAGGGCCACGCCGCCGAGCACCGCCACCGAGGCCAGGAGCGCCAGCCAGGTCGCTTCCCACGACCCCGAGCCGGACACCATCACCAGTACGCCGGCCACCACGAGGGCGAGCCCGGCTGCGAGCCGTGCCCAGCCGCCGGCCTGATCCGCCTTGGTCTTGTCCACGAGCCCCGCCCGGCGGGTCTCATCCAGTTGCATCCAGGCGATTGCAGCGCCGCCCAGGATCGCCGCGACCGGAATCAGGGTGCCCAAAGGTACATCAACACCGAGGAGCCGGGCGATCAGGATTCCGGCGGCCAGCAGCAGGCCGGCGCCGAGCAGGATCTCCTTGCCGAAGGGCATGCCGGGCACCTTGGACCGCCAGGACCCCTGCCCCGCGCGGCCGGCGGCTTCTGCACTCCCGGCGCTTTCCGGGGAGCCGGGAAACCCGGGGGTGCCGGGGATCTCGGGGGTGCCGGGCATATCCGGGGCACTTACTGCCGGAGCGATGGGCGACGCCGGACGGCGGGCACTGCGCCTGGCGCTTTCATCCGCTGTGGGAACCATGATCCAGAGCCAGCCGTAGAAGGCCACCCCGGCGCCGCCTGCGAGCGCGGCCACCAGCATACCGATTCTGACCATGCGGACCGGCCAGCCCAGGTGGTTGGCGAGGCCCGCGCAAACGCCGGCGATCACGCGGTCGCTGCTGCGGACCAGCGGCGGGCGGACGGGCGGGGTTGTCATGCTTCAATCCAAGCACGGATCGGGGGTCCCCGGACGTGTTTGCGGGCCCAGCCGGGGGCAGCTCAGGGACCATTCAGGGTGTTCCCCAGTAGAGCGCGGCACCGGAAGCGGGAAGGATCGAAGTATGAACCCGCACACCCCGCACCCTGATGAAGGCCGGTCCTCCGCAGACCGGCAGCCTACGGATCAACCAGGCCCGGACCTTCCCGTCCCAGCCGAGCCCGCCACGGACCTTCCCGTCCCAGCCGAGCCCGCCACGGACCTTCCCGCCGCAGCCGAGCCCGCCACGGACCTTCCCGCCGACGGCCAACCCGTTCCCGGGCAGCCCTCCGCTGAGCCCGCAGGTTCCGAGCCCGCCGGTTCCGCGCCCGCCGGTTCCGAGCCCCTGCCGGAGCCGCCACGGCTCTACCGGGCCGGCGACCCGGACGGACCCTACGGCCCGCCGTCGTACTCTGGCCCGCCCCCGTACACCGGCGCGACTCCCCCGCAGAGGGGCCCGTCGCAGTACGGGCCGGACTTGGACGGGCAGCTGCCGGGGCGCCAGCCGCAGAACTTCTTCGACTGGATCCGCAGCCAGGGTATTTACCGCGGACGCGACCGGTGGATCGGCGGCGTGGCCAGCGGCATAGCCCAACGGCTCGGCGTCGACCCCCTGATTATTCGCGGCGTCCTGATCGTCCTGACCGTGTTCGCCGGAGTTGGCGTGCTCGCCTACGGCCTGGCGTGGGCACTGCTGCCAGAACCCGACGGCCGCATTCACGTCCAGGAGGCCGGCGCAGGCCGGTGGACTGCCGGGATGACCGGCGCCCTTATCACCGCAGTTATCGGCTTCCCCAGCCTGGGCGCCGGCGTCTGGGGCTGGAACCGCTACGGCTTTGGCGCCTTCGCCTGGACCGTCTTCTGGGTGGGCGGCGCGATCTACCTCGTCTACTACCTGACCCAGCGAAACAAGACCCGCAACGGAGCCATTCCCACGCCCTCCCGGTACGAATCCAGCAGCCCGGCCGGCGCCGCAACGTTGGCGGGCACCGGTAGCGCAGGCGCCGGGCAGCGATCAGCCGGGGGCTTCCGGGCGGGTCCCGCACCGGCCTATGGCCAGCACGACGGCGACCCCGGAGTCTCCGCGGCCGGCCCGGCCTGGGGTCCGCCGCCGTCGGGCACCACCCTGCCCGGCTCCGCCGGGCCCGGCCTTGTTCCCCCCAATTCCGTTCCGCCCGGCGGCTACGGCCCGGGGGCAGGAGTGCCGCCGATGCCTCCCGCCCGGCGACGCAACCCGGGCCCGGGCACTCCGGCTGTCGCCATCACCGTCGGCGCCGCCCTCCTGGTGGGAGGCGGCATCAAGGCCCTCGATGCCGCCCACGTGATCAATCTTGGCGATTCCGGCAACGCTCTGGTCTGGGCCATCGGGGCGGCCATCCTGGGACTCGGGATCCTGATTACAGGTTTGCGGGGCCGGACCTCGGGGATCCTGAGCTTCTTCGCCGTCGTGGCCCTGCTGATCGGCGTAATCTTCAGCGTGGTCCCGCACGGCGACCGGTTCCGGTTCCAGAATGCCGACTGGACGCCGTCCAGCATTCAACAGGCCCGCGGCGGCTTCGAAATCACCGGCGGCGCCGGAACCGTGGACCTGACCAAGCTGGCGCTCAATCCCCCGCTGGGCGCCGACGTCGTTGTTCCGATCGACGCGACGGCAAGCAACGTGACCGTCGTCATCCCGGACACAGTCCCCGTGCAGATCCAGGCGGACATGACCATGGGAAACCTGCACGAAGGCAGCCAGGACCACGGCGGCATGATGAACCAACAGAGCGACTACAACACCTCCAAGCCGGGCGCCCGGCTGGTCGTCCAGATCTCCGGCACCGTCAGCAACGTGACCATCAAGGAAGGCAACTGACATGAGCAGCTATGACGACTCCCCGGACGGCACCGGACTGGCGCCGGAAGAGGCGAATTCCCCGGCCCGGGTGGGCACAGTGGTGTGGGGGCTCACAGTGGTGGCCCTTGCCGCGCTGCTCATCATCTCCCGGCTGGGCATCGTGGCCCTGAACGGCACCTATGTCCTGATCGGCCTGATGATTGGCGCCGGTGCCGCGTTGATAATCGGCGGCCTTCTCTCGGCCCGCAGGCGTGACAATAAACCGACAACAGGGAAGTCTTGAACCATGGATAAATTCTTCAGCACCATCCGGGGCTTCGGCCTGAAACGTGGTCCGCAGCGCTGGCTTGGCGGCGTCTGCGGCGGAATTGCCGCCAAACTCAATGTGGACGTCGCCTTTGTCCGGATCGCCTACCTGCTGGTAAGCCTGCTCCCCGGCCCGGCCTTCGTGGTGTACCTCGCGGCGTGGCTGCTCCTTCCGGACCAGCGCAACGCCATCATCCTGGAAACTTTCCTGGCGAAGCGTTCCTCGCGCCGCTAGCGGCGTCGGCATCAGCGCGAACGGGTGCCCCTGCCTTTACGGCAGGGGCACCCGTTTGTAACCGTTTGTGTCCTGCCCCACACGCGCTACTAGACTCTAGGTGAGCTCAGCGTGGCGCTCTGCCTGTACCCCTTCAAACCAGGATTTGAGCCAAGATATGAAAATTGGAATCCTCACCAGCGGCGGAGACTGCCCCGGACTGAACGCCGTCATCCGTGGCGCCGTCCTCAAGGGCATCGCCGTCCACGGCCAGCAGTTCGTGGGATTCCGGGATGGCTGGCGCGGCGTTGTCGAGGGGGACATCGTCGAGATTCCCCGCACCATGGTCCGCGGCATCGCCAAGCAGGGCGGCACCATCCTCGGCACGTCCCGCACCAACCCGTTCGAGAACGGCGGCGGTCCCGAGGTCATCAAGGCCAACATGGACCGGCTCGGGATCGACGCGATCATTGCCATCGGCGGCGAGGGCACCCTGGCCGCGGCGAAGCGGCTCACGGACGCCGGTCTGAAGATCGTGGGCGTGCCCAAGACGGTCGACAACGACCTCGATGCCACGGACTACACCTTCGGCTTCGACACCGCCGTGGAAATCGCCACCGAGGCGATCGACCGGCTGCGCACCACCGGGGAATCCCACCACCGCTGCATGATTGCGGAGGTTATGGGCCGGCATGTGGGCTGGATCGCCCTGCACGCCGGCATGGCCTCGGGCGCCCACGCCATCCTGATCCCGGAACAGAAGGCCTCCATGGAACAGATCGCCGAATGGGTTGTCTCCGCCCGCGACCGCGGCCGCGCACCGCTGGTGGTCGTCGCCGAGGGATTCGTCCCTGAAGGCCAGGAGTCCCCGCATTCGGAGCGCGGCCTGGACACCTTTGGCCGCCCGCGCCTCGGCGGCATCGCCGAGATGCTGGCCCCGGAACTCGAAGCCCGCACCGGAATCGAAACCCGCGCCACTGTCCTGGGCCACATCCAGCGCGGTGGCGTCCCAACCGCGTTCGACCGCGTCCTGGCCACCCGCCTGGGCATGGCTGCCATCGACTCCGTGGTGGAAAAGCGCTGGGGCACGATGGTTTCCCTGCACGGCACCGACATTGTGCACGTCGGCTTCGACGCCGCGCTCGGCAACCTCAAGTCCGTCCCGCAGAGCCGCTACGACGAGGCCGCCGTCCTCTTCGGATAAACCACTTCGGACGAGCGGCCCGGAGGCGCGCACGGCACGATGCGGCCGGGGCGCCCGCCTGCGGTGGGTAGGGTGGATGCATGACTCTTGAGCCCGGTTCCGCCGAAATCGTCCAGCTGGCATGGGCGCGCCGTTTGGGGTTCGACGACGGCGCCTTCGCGGCCGCCGCGGGTGAGCGCCTCACCCGGGCCGATGAGTCGGCCCGGTCCGTGCAGTTCGTCCGCCTGTTCGGCAACTCGGCTTTGGTGGGCCCGCAATGGGCCCTGGACGCCGCGGCCGGTCTCGCCGACGAGGAGCTGGCCCAGCACGTGACGCTCCTGACCATCACCCGGGGCCACGGCGGCCACGGGCTTGGCGCCGCGGCACTCTTCTTCGCCGACGACCTCCCCTTGCAGCAGCCGTCCGAGGAACTGACGGTCTCGCACGGGAACCCCGAGGCGATCGAGCTGGAGACGTTCTGCCCGCCCGACGACGTCAACGAGGTGGGCCTGGCGGACCTCGAACACCGCTTCACGGTGATGCATGTCGAAGACGGGCGCCGGACACCCGTGGCCTGCGGCGCGTACGGCGAGTGGGAGGGGCTCCTGGCGCACATGGGCGTGCTGGTGGCACCGGAGTGGCGGCGCCGCGGGCTGGGAAAACTGGCGGCTTCGATCGCCGCCCACGAGGCCCTCGCCGCCGGACTGACGTTGCAGTGGCGCTCGGAGGTCAGCAACAAGGGCTCGCTGGCGCTGGCCCGGAGCCTGGGCTTTTCCGCGGGCGGCATCCAGACCAGCGTGCTGCTGGGCTGATCCGGATGCCGGCCGGGTCAGCGGCGCTCTGCGGCCGCCTGGTCCGTGGCCCCGGCCGCCGGTTCCGCGTCTGACTCCGCAGCTGTGCGTGCTGCGTCCGGCACAGCAGGAGCAGTGCCTGCGGCGGCGGGAGCCGCCTCGCCCCAGCCCTGGACCGGCTTGGGTTTGGCGAAGAAGAGGACCACGGCTGCGCCGAGCAGGATTACGGCCGCCGGGAGCAGGATGGACTGGCCCATCGCCGTCGAGAACCCCTCATGGAGCGGCTCGGGCAAGGCGCCCCCGAAGCCCATGGGACTGGCGTCCGGGCTTGCTCCGGGACGGGCGGGAAGCTCGGCGGCCAGCCGGGCCTGGATGAGGACGGCGATGGCGGCGCTGCCAAGCACGGCGCCGATCTGGCGGGTGGTGTTGTAGACGCCCGAGCCGGCCCCGGCCTGCCGCGGTGGCAGGTTGCGCGTGGCGGTGGAGCTCAACGGGGCCCAGATGCCTGCATTGGCGAAGCCCAGCACGGCGCTCGGGAGCAGGAACAGCCAGATGGGCGTGTCCGGGTGCATGAGGAGGGCGTTCCAGAACAGCGCCACGGACATCAGGACCAGGCCGCTCGCGGTGATGAATTTCGGGTTGACCTTGTCGATGATCCGGCCCACAACCGGTGCGAGGCCGCCGGAGATCAACGCCATCGGCACCATCATGAGCGCCGACTCGGTGGGGGTCAGGCCGCGGACAATCTGGTAGTAGAAAATCAGGGGCAGGGTGAACGCCGTGACGGTGAAGCCCACCGTGGTGATCGCAATATTGGCGAGCGAGAAGTTGCGGTCCTTGAAGAGGGACAGGGGCAGCAGCGGTTCACCGGTGTTGAATTTCTGCCACAAGACGAAGACGACCAGCACGGCGATGCCGCTGATGATCAGGCCCCAGACGGTGATGGGTCCGGCTATGGTGCCCCAATCGTACTTCTCGCCCTCCTGGATGCCGAAGACGACGAGAAAGAGTCCGAGGGCACTGAGCAGGACGCCGGGAATGTCGAACTTGTGCGGGTGGGTGCTCAGCGTGGGGACGAAGCGCATGGCAAGGATGAAGCCGGCAATCCCGACCGGGACGTTGATGAAGAAGATCCACTCCCAGCCGAGGCCGTCCACCAGGACGCCTCCGAGGATCGGGCCGACCAGGGTGGCGACGCCTGCGGTGGCACCCCAGATGCCCATGGCCGCTCCGCGGCGGTCTGGCGGGAAGATCCGGGTGATGACGGCCATGGTCTGCGGCGTCATCATGGCCGCGCCGAGGCCCTGGACCACACGGGCTGCAATGAGGGTCTGGACATCCCCGGAGAGGCCGCACCACAGCGATGCCAGGGTGAAGACGACAAGTCCGGAGAGGTAGAGCTTTTTCGGTCCGAAGCGGTCGCCAAGCCGGCCCGTGATGAGCAGGGGCACGGCGTATGCCAGCAGATAGCCGCTGGTGACCCAAATGACCGAGTTGATGTCAGTGTTCAGGCCCGCCATGATGCTCGGGTTGGCCACCGAGACGATGGTGGTGTCGATCAGGATCATGAAGAAGCCGATCACCAGGGACCAGAGTGCCGGCCATGGCCGGGCTACGTTTTCCATGGGGTTCCTTAGGGGCTGGTGTGAATGCTGGATGGCAAAGATGGGGGTGGCCGGGGTCCGGCGTGATGTACTGCACGGGCCTCACCACGGCAGTTCGCCGGAGCGGAGCTGGTCCTGAAAGCCGCGGATCCAGGCGATTTCGGCCTGCAGCATGCTCTGCTGGTACTGGATATCGACCCAGTACTTGCGCTCCACGCCCTTCGTCCGGAGCAACTCTTCGCCGGACTCCAAGTACTCAAGCTGCTCCTGCAGTGCCGTGAGCCGCCGGTCCAGGAGTCCGACGACGACGTCGGCCGGCAGATTGTAGGCCTCGGAAATGGCCAGCGGGAAGGACGGGTACTCGTTGACCGGGGCGGCGAGCATGTCCCGAATGCGCGCCGTGAACGCTTCACGGCCGGCGGCCGAGATGGTGTACGTGGTGCGTTCCGGGCGGTTGCCTTCCCGGTCCGTCCCCGTGGCAGCGACGAGGCCCTGCTCCTCCAGCCGCCCGACCGCGTGATAGAGCGTTCCGGGCCGGACCTTGACCAGCCGGTCCTCGTGCCGGGCGATCAGAAGCTGGTACATCTCGTAGGGATGCATCGGCTCTTCCACGAGCAGGGAAAGCGCGGCGAGACCCAACGGTGTCAATGCGGTTCCCCGGGCCATGATGCGGTGTCCTCTTCGTTCTGCAGTGCTTGTACTCCGCAACGATTATTCCACGTGGAATAATCGGGCGCAATCGTCCCTTGCCCCACTGCCCCGGCACCAGCCGCGCCCCGAACCCCGCGCGGTCCCCGGCGGGCCGGCCAGGAGGCCGGCCCGCCGGGCCTTCCTCAGCCGAGGAGGGCCAGGATGTCAGTCCGGGCAAACATCTGCGCGGCGGCCCGCGCGGAGGGGGTGCCGGCGTCGGGGTCGGCCCCGGCCTCCAGCAGCTCGCGGGCGACGTCGGTGTAGCCCTTGAAGACGGCGCCGGCCAGCGGTGTCTGGCCGCGGTCATTGGGCGTGTTGGCGTCGCCGCCGCGCTCCAGGATCAGCCGGACCGTGGCGGCGTGGCCGTGGTAGGCCGCCAGCATGACCAGCGAGTCACCGGAGGCATTCGTCAGCGTGGCCGGGGCGCCGGCCGCCAGGTAGGCACCCAGCACTCCGGAGTTGCCTTCGCGGGCCGCATCGAACAGCGTGTGGGCGAGCGCCAGCGTCGCGTCGTCGGACGCGGACTCATTGGGTGCCGACCCGTTCTGCGCTGACCCGTTCAACGGAGACTCGGCGCTCATCGGGTGCCCCGCAGGAAGCCGGTCTGACGGCCCACGACCTGGCCTGCGTCGGGCGCCACAATGAGTTCCTGGGCTGCGGCGTAGGGCTCGTCGCCGTCGACGACGGTCAGGACCTCGTCCGCGGCGACGGAGCGTTTGATGACAGCAAGGGCCACCGGGCCCATTTCGTAGTGCTGCGCCACCGAGGTCACGGCGCCCACCTTGCGGTCGCCGGCGCGGACTTCGCTGCCGACGGCGGGCAGGGTGTGCTGGGAGCCGTCGAGCTGGAGGAACACGAGCCGCCGCGGCGGGTGGCCCAGGTTGTGGACGCGGGCGACTGTCTCCTGGCCCTTGTAGCAGCCCTTGGACAGGTGCACGGCGGTGCGGAGGAGGTCAAGCTCGTGCGGAATGGTTTTGTCGTCGGTTTCCGCACCCCAGCGGGGACGCCACGCGGCGATCCGGAGCGCCTCGGCCGCAAGGGTGCCGGCGAGGGGCCGGTCTCCGACCGTGGCGGCAAGGTCAGCCGCGGGGACAAGGTACTCGAACCACGGCCGTTCCAGGCCGGGATGGGCGTCCTCACCCACCACCGCGTAGGAGTAGCCGCCGGCGCCCACGTGCGGCCACGGGTCCTCCCAGACCAGGAGCTGCGCCCACTCTTCGATCCGGCGGGTGGACCCGAGTACGGCCCAGTCCGCCGAGACGTCGGCGACCTCGACGCGGAGCATGAACTTCATCTTGGTGAGCCATTCGGCGAGCGGTGCCGCCTCGGCTCCTTCGACGATCAGCCAGGTGGTGGCGCCGTCGTCCACCACCCGGGCGTCAAATTCGATCCGGCCCTGGACGCTGAGCAGCAGCAGTTCGGTGGACTGGCCCGGGGCCAGGCCGGTGAGCTGCTGCGAGGACAGGGTGTTGAGCCAGCTGAGCCGGTCCGGTCCCGTGACGGTCACCACGCCGCGGTGTGAGAGATCGACGACGGCGCTGCCGGCAGCCAGCGCCCGCTGCTCCCGCAGCGGCTCACCGTAGTGGGCGGCGACGCCGGCGTCGGCACCGCCGGCCTCGACAGCGGCCGGGCGCGACAACATAGGGCTTGTGATAGTCATATTGAAAGGAACGTCCTTTGGTGTGTGCGTATTCCGTCACCGGCAGGCCGGCACTGCCGGCCCAGCTTCCGGCGCCACGTCCGCCGAGCGGAGTTAAGTGCGGGGTTAGCGGTATTCCGGATTTTCGAAGTCGAACCGGGTGCCGGCCTTCCAGGCGTCGGGGAGGTTGCCGTAAGCGGGGATGCCGCCGGCGTCCTTGAGCATCCGGGCCAGGTGCAGCATGTTCCAGGTCATGAAGGTGGTGTTGCGGTTGGTGAAATCGCTCTCCGGGCCCCCGGACCCCTCGTCAAGATAGCTCGGCCCCGGTCCGACGGGACCGATCCAGCCGGCGTCGGCCTGCGGCGGGATGGTGAACCCGATGTGCTGAAGGCTGTACAGGACGTTCATGGCGCAGTGCTTGATGCCGTCCTCATTGCCGGTGATGAGGCAGCCGCCCACTTTCGGATAGTAGGCCCACTGGCCCTTGGCGTTCAGCTGCCCGGAGTGGGCGTAGAGGCGCTCGATGAGCTTCTTGGTCTGCGAGGAGTTGTCCCCGAGCCAGATGGGCCCGGCAACGACGACGATATCCGCCTCCAGGACGGCCGGGTAGAGGTCCGGCCATTCGTCGGTGGCCCAGCCGTGCTCGCGCATATCCGGATAGACGCCGCTGGCGATGTCGTGGTCCACGGTGCGGATCACGCGGGTGGTGACGCCCTGCTTCTCCATGATCCGGCGGCTCACCTCGATCAGGCCCTGGGTGTTGGACACGTCCGGGGATTTCTTGAGGGTCCCGTTGAAGTACACGGCCCTGAGGTCGGCGTAGCTCGTGCTACCGGCGTCGCTGCTGGTGCTGGTGACATCGTCAGTCACGGTGTTTCTCCCTGGTCGATACGGACAACGGAAAAATCAGTGAGACCGTGTATTCAGCTTACTTTCGCCAGGATGGCCGATGCATGGGCTTCCAGGCCGCCACTGCCGGACGAGGAATCCTTGCCGGTGGCCACGTCCCAGCGCCACAGCAGATTCCCGTCCACGAGGCCGAAGATCCGGGTGGCCGCCGTGTACTCCTTGGAGTGGCTGCCGCGCATCACCAGATCGGTGCTGAGCTGGATCTGGGGCCCCTTGATCTGGCCGTAGTAGAGCTCCGAGATCCCGCCGGGGTGGGCGATGGACACCGAGATGTCGAAGCCGCCGTCGCTGTTGCGCAGGGCCTCGACCTCGTCGGCGCTCTTGAGCACGGGGACGATATCCGCCGGGATCAGGCCGGGGCCGCCGTCTTCCTCGCGCTGCTTGCGCTCCAGCGCCCAGAAGCCGGTCTCGACCGTCAGGGGACGCAACGTGGTGCCCTCGTCGTCGGTCAGCCAGCTTTCGGCGCGGTACTGCAGGTACGGCAGGCCGTTGTGCGTGAATGAGACATGCTGCAGGAAGTGCTCTGAGTCCTCGTCCCCGGCCCCCAGCCGGCCACGGCCCTCCCACTCACCAATGAGCCAGGACAGCGGAACGATTTCGGGCGTCAGATCTGTAGGAATTTCAATCGGCACAGCAACTACCTCTGGAAACTACGGTGACTGGAAAGTATCGGGTTACTTCTGGCCTTTGAAGAGGCGGTAGACGACAAAGCCGGCAAACCACGCCATGGACAGGCTGGCCACGCCGAGCAGGACAAGGAAGAAAATCTCATATGCAAGTACGGACATGATGCCATCCTAACGCTTAGAAGATGAGTAGTTTGTCTATGAAGTAGGCCAAGGAACCGACCGCCGACACCGGGCCAAGCCCCATTCCCACGGCCGCCAGGATCGTCAAGCCCTCACCGCTGAGGATGACGAGGCGGCGAAAACTCACCAGCACCGCCCCCACGACGACGCCGGCCAGGGCGGCCGGCAGCACTGCGATATCGGAGAACACGAGGCCGGCCAGCGGCCCGGCGAGCCCGGCGCTGATGATGCCCAGCGGTGCCACGATCCGGTCAGGCCAGCGGATCAGCCCTGCCAGCAAGGCGACCGCAGCGCTGATGGCAGCCACGAGGAGCATCTCCCGGACCCCGTTGAAGCGCGAATCCGCAATCCAGCCGGCGCCCAGGCAGGACAAAAGGACACCCGCGCACGAGCCCAGCGTGGATTCGAGTCGCTGGGCCTGGCCGGTACCCCGGAGCAGCTGCATGACGAAGATGGCCATGACCCCCACCGCAATGAACGACGGCGTCCAGTCCAGGAAGCCGGGGGCCGGAAGGTATGTCGCGGCCACTGCCGCCCCGACACCGGGCAGGCCGATCAGGGCTGCGAGGGTTTTCTTGGCGGGGATGCCGAGAAAATAGGGCCAGCCGATGCCGATGCCAGCGGCGGTGACGGCAGCGACGGCGAGGAGGACCTCGGGCGAGGAGTAGGCGCCGGCAACTATGGCCGCGAGACCGGCCAGGCCGATGATCCCGACGCTCCACAGCTTCACTGGTCTACTCGCCCTCGGCAGACCCGCCATGGCTGTACCTTCGCTCACTGCGGACCCCAATTCGACTCGGCTCAATTTCCACGGGCCGCGGGCCCTAACGGTTCAATCCTGCCCTATATGAACGCTATGTGTCGCAAACGGACCGGCCGGAGGTGACGGGACCATGGCCGGAAAGGGGCCTTTAGGTATACTCATGATCAGCAACACAGACGCCCAATGATGCGCGGACACCCCTTGGAGGAACAATGTCGCACATCCTGCTATTGACGAACAGCACCGGAACATCCGTGGACGTCCTGCCTGCTCTGGAACTATTGAACCACCGGGTGCATATCCTTCCTGCCGAGCCGACCGCCCTGCTCGAGACCGACCCCTGTGACATCGTCCTGCTGGACGCCCGCAAAGACCTGGTCGGCGCGCGTTCCCTCACCCAGCTGCTCAAAGCAACCGGCCTCAGCGCCCCCCTGATGCTGATCCTCACCGAGGGCGGCATGGCCGCCGTCTCCTCGGCGTGGGCCGTGGACGACATCCTCCTCGAATCCGCCGGCCCGGCCGAGGTCGAAGCCCGGATCCGCCTCGGCGTCGCCCGCGCCGTCCCCGAGCAGGACGACGCCCCGACCGAAATCCGGGCCGCCGGCGTCGTAATTGACGAGGCCAGCTACACCGCTCGGGTCAACGGCGCCGCACTCAACCTGACCTTCAAGGAATTCGAACTCCTGAAATACCTGGCCCAGCACCCCGGCCGGGTTTTCACCCGCCAGCAGCTGCTGACCGAAGTCTGGGGCTACGACTACTACGGCGGCACCCGCACCGTGGACGTCCACGTCCGTCGGCTCCGGGCCAAACTCGGCGCCGACCACGAGAACCTGATCAGCACCGTCCGCAACGTCGGGTACCGCCTGACCCTGGTCCGGCAGCCCGAGGACGAGCTCACCGAGGCCTGAGCAGGCTTGACCGGGCCGGCACCCCGCAACCACAGGCGCACAATATAGGGGCGCTCAAACGCCGCCACAAAGACCGAAGGCCCCGGACGAATGAGTCCAGGGCCTTCGGTCTGTCAGTGGAGGACATACGGGTCGAACGTATCGAGGCCACCCCAGTGGTGGATCCCCCTCGCATCCGGCTCAACGCCGGACGAGATATCGACTATACGTTGCCGTGCGGAGTTCGACAAAATCGGCCGCCGGCGGCCCTGCGCCCGATAGCCTTGCACCATGAGCCCTGCGCACCCGGAAAACTGGCCTGTACTTACTGTCAAAGGAACCGTCGACGGCGGCCTGCTGCGGGACGTCGCGGCCCTTGTCGCCGCCGCGGAAGAGTCCGACGGCAATCCGCCACTCTCCGAACAGACCCTCGTAACGCTGCGCGCCGCCGACCCCGGCGAGCATTCGGTGCTGGCCCTGGCGCTGTACGCCGCGGACGACGAGTCCGACCCCGCGACGGCCCAGGACCTGGCCGGCGTCGCCGTCGTCATCGAAGAACCCGACGGAACCGGGGTCCTCGAGGTCGCGGTCCATCCCAGCTACCGCAACCAGGGCGTCGGCGACCGCCTGGTGGGGGAACTGAAGAACGTCCGCGGCTTCGCGGGCCTCAACGCCTGGTCGCACGGAAACCACGAGGCCGCCGCGGACCTGGCGGCCCGCTACGGCTACGGCGCCGTCCGCGAACTGTGGAAAATGCGGCTCATGACGGCGGCGGCGGAGCTGCCGGAGGCCGGGCTCCCGGACGGCGTCCGGCTCCGGGCCTTCGTGCCCGGCCGGGACGAGGACGCATGGCTGACCGCCAACAAGGCCGCTTTCGCCCATCACCCGGAGCAGGGCAACATGACGCGCGCCGATCTGGACGCCCGCATGGCCGAGCCGTGGTTTGATCCGGCAGGCTTCCTCTTGGCCGTAGACCCGGCGGACCGGATCCTCGGGTTTCACTGGACCAAGGTGCACCCCCGCCACGGGGACCACCCGGCGATCGGGGAGGTCTATGTGGTGGGCGTGACCCCGGAGGCCCAGGGTTCCGGACTGGGCAAGGCCCTCACTGTTGCCGGCATCAAGCACCTGCAGGGCCTCGGGCTCCGCGCCGTCATGCTCTACGTCGACGCTGACAACGCCCCCGCCGTGGCGCTCTACCGCCGGCT
This sequence comes from Arthrobacter sp. TE12232, assembly GCF_054062615.1. Classification (NCBI taxonomy): domain Bacteria; kingdom Bacillati; phylum Actinomycetota; class Actinomycetes; order Micrococcales; family Micrococcaceae; genus Arthrobacter; species Arthrobacter sp. TE12232. The sequence continues at coordinate 3,554,620 of NZ_JBSSFK010000001.1, read as the reverse complement.
CGGCTTCACCCGCTGGGATGTGGACGTCATGTACGCGCCGCTCCCGCAGCAGTAATCCCGCAACCCTTATCAGCCCCCGCGGACCGGCGTTAGTCACGTCGGAGGGCAACCGGGCCGGCCGGGCCGAAATCTGGGGCCATCGGGCCGTTATTGCTTGTAAGGTTGAACCTACATCGCGCCAGCATTGAGGAGACACCATGCCACGGGAAACTGCCCGGACATCCACGTCTGAACCCGCTACGCCGGAAAAGGGGGCGCGCCCGGTACGTGCCCGCTTTGGCTCCTCCGAAGTGCCGGCCTCGCGCGCCACCCAGGACCGGATCGACATTCCGGAGTTCGCGCCGAACCTGGAACCGGAAGGCGAAATCAGCCCGGACCGGTTCCTGGACCGGGAGCTGAGCTGGCTTGCGTTCAACGCCCGGGTCCTGGAACTGGCCGAGGACCCCAATCTGTACCTTCTGGAGCGGGTCAGCTTCCTGTCCATCTTCGCCTCCAACCTCGACGAGTTCTTCATGGTCCGGGTGGCCGGGCTGAAGCGGCGGATCGCCACGGGACTCGCCGTCCCCTCCCCCGCCGGGCTGAGCCCCATGCAGGTCCTGGAGCAGATCGGCGACGCGGCCCACCGGCTGCAGCAGCGCCACGCCCGGGTCTACGCCGAACAGATCAGGCCCGCTCTGGCCTACGAGCACATCCACCTCATGCACTGGGAGGAACTCGACTCCCAGGCCAAGGACCAGCTCAGCGCCATGTTCGCGGAAAAGGTATTCCCGATCCTGACCCCGCTGGCCGTGGATCCGGCCCACCCCTTCCCCTACATTTCCGGGCTGTCCCTGAACCTGGCCGTGGTGGTCCGCAACCCGGTCAGCGACAAGGAGCTCTTCGCACGTGTCAAGGTGCCTGACCAGCTGCCGCGCCTGATCTCCATCGACGGTCCCCGTGCCGGCTCCGTCCCGGGACGCGTGGCACGGTTCATCGCCCTCGAAGAGGTCATTGCCGTGCACCTGGACCAGCTGTTCGCCGGCATGGAGGTCCTGGAGCACCACACCTTCCGCGTGACCCGCAACGAGGACGTCGAGGTTGAAGAGGACGACGCCGAAAACCTCCTGCAGGCACTGGAGAAGGAACTCCTGCGCCGCCGGTTCGGCCCTCCCGTCCGGCTCGAGGTCACCAACGACATCAACCCGAACATCCGCGCCCTGCTGATCCGGGAGCTCGGCGTCGAGGAATCCGAGGTCTACTCCGTCCCGGCACCGCTGGACCTGCGCGGCCTCTCGGTCATTGCCGGGATCGACCGGGCGGACCTGCATTACCCGAAGCACGTCCCGCACACCTCGCGGCACCTCAACGAATCGGAGACGTCCAAGGCGGCCAACGTCTTTGCCGCCATGCGGCGCCGGGACATCCTCCTGCACCACCCGTATGACTCTTTCTCCACGTCCGTCCAGGCGTTCCTGGAACAGGCGGCCGCGGACCCGAAGGTCCAGGCCATCAAGCAGACCCTCTACCGCACGTCCGGGGACTCGCCGATTGTCGACGCCCTGATCGACGCCGCCGAATCCGGCAAGCAGGTCCTTGCCCTCGTGGAGATCAAGGCCCGCTTCGACGAACAGGCCAACATCTCCTGGGCCCGGAAACTCGAGCAGGCCGGCGTCCACGTGGTGTACGGCATCGTGGGCCTGAAGACCCACTGCAAGCTCTCGCTTGTGGTCCGCCAGGAAGTGGACGGCCTGCGCCGCTACTGCCACATCGGCACGGGCAACTACCACCCGCGCACAGCCCGGTACTACGAGGACCTGGGCCTGCTGACGTCCAACGAGCAGGTGGGCGAAGACCTCTCGAAGCTGTTCAACCAGCTTTCCGGCTACGCGCCGAAGTCCACATTCAAACGGCTGCTCGTGGCGCCGCGCTCAGTCCGGTCCGGTCTGATCGACAGGATCGAAACCGAGATCAGGAACGCCAAGGCCGGCATCGCCGCCCGGGTCCAGATCAAGGTCAATTCGATGGTGGACGAGGCCATCATCGATTCGCTCTACCGCGCGTCCCAGGCCGGGGTGCCGGTGGACGTCATCGTCCGCGGCATCTGCTCCCTGCGTCCCGGCGTTCCGGGCCTGAGCGAGAACATCACGGTCCGCTCCGTGCTGGGCCGTTTCCTGGAGCACTCGCGCGTCTTCGCCTTCGCCAACGCCGGCGACCCCGTGGTGTACATCGGCTCGGCCGACATGATGCACCGCAACCTGGACCGCCGGGTGGAGGCCCTCGTGCAGCTCACTAGCGGCGACGACACGAGCTATGTCCTGGACCTGCTCAAGCGCTACATGGATCCGGAAACCGCCAGCTGGCACTTGGACAAGCAGGGCGACTGGACCCGACACCACCTCGCGGAAGACGGCCGGAACCTCGAGGATGTCCAGTCCTGGCTGCTTGCTTCCCGCTCGCGTCAACGTTCGACCAGCCTGCGGTAGGGGCCGTGAGTGTGAGCAGCGATGCACTGGTTGCGGACCAGACGGACCAGCCCGGCGAGGCGGTTGCCGTCACGGCGGCCGGCGCCATTCCGTGGCGCCTCAATTCGGTCAACAAGGACCAGCTTGAGGTCCTGCTGATTCACCGCCCGCGGTATGACGACTGGTCCTGGCCAAAGGGAAAGATCGACCCCGGCGAGACCATCCCGGAATGCGCCGTCCGCGAGGTCTGGGAAGAAATCGGGCTCGTTGCGCCTCTCGGGATCCCGCTTCCGCCCATCCACTACCACGTGCCCGCCGGGCTGAAGGTGGTGCACTACTGGGCGGTCGACGTCAACGGCGCTGCGCTGGTGCCGGACGGCAAGGAAGTGGACAGCATCATGTGGTGTTCACCCGAAAAGGCGGCCCGGCTGCTGAGCAACCCCAGCGATGTCGAGCCGCTCGAGCATCTGGCTTCGGCCCATGCCCGCGGCGAACTCAAGACCTGGCCCCTGCTGGTGGTCCGCCACGCGAAGGCCAAGCCGCGCTCCTCCTGGAGCAAGGCCGAGGGTGATCGCCCGCTGGCCGCGACCGGCATGCGGCAAGCGCAAGCGGTGGGCCGGCTCCTGCAGGCCTGGAAGCCGGCGCGGATCGTCTCCAGCCCGTGGCTCCGGTGCGTGGCCACTATCGCGCCCTACGCGAAGGCGGCCGACGCCAAGGTGAAGCTCAACGAGGCTCTCACCGAGCACCGGCACGGCCGCAGCCCGCACAAGACGGCCGCCGCCGTCGAGGCGCTGTTCGACAAGCAGCGGGCCGTGGCCCTGTGCACGCACCGCCCGGCGCTGCCGACCGTCTTGAAACAACTCGAAAAACACATGAACTCCCGCCTTCGGGACGAACTGCCGTCCTCGGACCCGTACCTGGCCCCGGGCGAGATGATCGTCTGCCACGTGGCCCACGGCAACAAGAACAAGGTGGTTGCCGTGGAGCGGTTCAGGCCCTTCGACGACTGACGTCCCGCAACACGTGGCGCCCTGCTGCCCGGTACCTTCACACTGCGAAGCCTTGGACCGGACCTCTAGACTGGAACCGTGAGCATTCCTACGCCCTATGAAGACCTGCTGCGTGACGTCCTCGAGCACGGCACGCACAAATCGGACCGTACCGGAACCGGCACCCTCAGCGTGTTTGGTCGCCAACTCCGCTTTGACCTGAGCAAGAGCTTCCCGCTCATCACCACCAAACGGGTGCACTTCAAGTCCGTGGCCGTGGAGTTGCTGTGGTTCTTGCGCGGCGACACGAACGTCAAATGGATGCAGGACCAGGGCGTGACCATCTGGGACGAATGGGCCGACGCCGACGGCGAGCTCGGCCCCGTTTACGGGGTCCAGTGGCGCTCCTGGCCCACGCCCGACGGCGGCCACATCGACCAGATCGCCGAACTCGTCGAGAACCTCAAGTCCAACCCGGACTCGCGCCGGCACATCGTCTCGGCGTGGAACGTGGCCGAGCTCAAGGACATGGCTCTGCCGCCCTGCCATGCGTTCTTCCAGTTCTACGTGGCCGACGGCAAACTCTCCTGCCAGCTGTACCAGCGCTCGGCGGACACCTTCCTGGGCGTACCTTTCAACATCGCGTCCTACGCGCTGCTGACCTGCATGCTGGCCCAGCAGACCGGCCTGGAACCGGGCGAATTCGTCTGGACCGGCGGAGACGTGCACATCTACGACAACCACATGGACCAGGTCCTCAAGCAGCTCGCCCGCGAGCCCTACGACTACCCGCAGCTGAAGATCACCCGCAAGCCTGACTCCATCTTCGACTACACCCTCGAGGACTTCGAGGTGATCGGATACCAGCACCACCCGACGATTAAGGCCCCGATAGCCGTATGAGCACAGAAAAGACCCCGGGCGTGCGGCCCGGCGATTTCACCGAGCAACTCCGAGCCTCCACCACCGGCCTGGGGCTGGTCTGGGCCCAGACCAGCACCGGCGTCATCGGCAAAAGCGGCACCATGCCGTGGCACCTGCCCGAGGACCTCAAGCACTTCAGCAGCCTCACCGCCGGCCACCCGGTCATCATGGGCCGCAAGACCTGGGAGTCGTTCCCGGAGAAGTTCCGCCCGCTGCCCGGCCGGACAAACATCGTCATCACCCGCCAGGAAGCCTGGGGCGGAACGCCCGCGGCGGCCGGTGCCGTCGCCGTCAGGTCCCTCGACGATGCTCTCCTGGAATCGCAGTTCGCCCCCGGCAATGAGATGGTCTGGATCATCGGCGGCGGAAGCATCTACGCGCAGGCGCTGGACCTTGCCGACGTCGCGGTTGTGACCACGATCGACACCACAGCGGAAGGGGACACCTTCGCGCCCGAACTCGGCTACGAATGGGCCGCCTCGGCCAGCCTTCCCGCCAACGGCTGGCTGACGTCCGCCAGCGGCACCCGCTACAGGGTCACGCTATGGCGCCGGACGGAGGCCAAATAGTGCTGAGGAAGCCCGAGACACTCTTTGTCCTGGGGTACATGCTCCTGCCCCTGCTGGCGCTGCTCTCGGCGATCGTGGGACTGACCATGATCCTGGGCGGCAACAAGATCCCCGGTGCCATCGTGCTGGTGGTGGTGACCCAGGTCTTCGCGTTCGGGGCGGTCTTTGCGCTGCGCCGACGCAAAGCGGCACTGCTGGAAGAGCCGCACGGCGACTAGCGCCGGCCGCCTCCCGGCCCGGCGTCGTCCGCGCCCGCGTGACGTAACCGACTGCGTCCTGCGGCCGGTGAAGTCTAAACTGGGCCCATGACTACAGCAGCTACCCCGTCCGTCGGCCTGGTCGGTTGGCGTGGCATGGTCGGTTCCGTCCTGATGCAGCGCATGCAGGACGAGGGCGACTTCGCCAATATCAACCCGGTCTTCTTCTCCACCTCGAACGCGGGCGGTGCCGCCCCGGCCATTGCCGGTGCTGCCGCGGGCGCGGCCGGCAAGCTGGAGGACGCGTTCGACGTCGAGACGCTGGCGAAGCTGCCCATTATTGTCACCGCACAGGGCGGCGACTACACCAAGCAGGTCCACGGCGAGCTGCGCAGCCGCGGCTGGGACGGCCTCTGGATCGACGCCGCGTCCACCCTGCGCATGAATGATGACTCCATCATCGTGCTGGACCCCATCAACCGGGATGTCATCGACGCCGGCCTGTCCGGCGGTGTGAAGGACTACATCGGCGGCAACTGCACCGTGTCCTGCATGCTCATGGGCCTCGGCGGGCTGTTCAAGAACGGCCTCGTCGAGTGGGGCACCTCCATGACGTATCAGGCCGCCTCCGGCGGCGGCGCACGCCACATGCGTGAACTGCTGAACCAGTTCGGCACCCTCAACGCGGAGGTCAGCAGCGAACTGAGCGACCCGGCGTCGGCCATCCTGGAAATCGACCGGAAGGTCCTGGCGCACCAGCGCACCGACATCGACGCCACGCAGTTCGGCGTCCCGCTGGCTGGCTCCCTCATCCCCTGGATCGACGCGGATCTCGGCAACGGCCAGTCCAAGGAGGAGTGGAAGGCCGGGGTGGAGACCAACAAAATCCTCGGCACCTCGGCCGAAGACCACGTCATCATGGACGGGCTGTGCATCCGGATCGGCGCCATGCGCTCCCACTCCCAGGCCCTGACCCTGAAGCTGCGCGAAGACCTCTCGGTCGCCGAGATCGAGAAGCTCCTGGACGCGGACAACGAGTGGGCCCACGTGGTGCCGAACACCAAGGAAGCCTCGATGGCCGATCTCACCCCCGTGGCGGCGTCCGGCACCCTGAACATTCCGGTGGGACGCATCCGGAAAATGGAGATGGGCCCGCAGTACATCAGTGCGTTCACGGTCGGTGACCAGCTGTTGTGGGGCGCCGCCGAGCCGCTGCGCCGCATGCTCCGCATCGCCACCGGAACCCTCTAGGGCTCGTCAGGAACCCGTTCCGGCACCAAGATATCTGCGGTACTTCGCGGCCTGCAGCTCAAAGGATTTTTGGGCGGCAGGCCGCAGCCCGTTAACGGCATCGAAGGGCTCGGCCACGACGGCGCCGCCCCGGCGCCCCGCCGGTCCCGCCCAGGTGCCGATCACCCCGCCGCCCGCCACAATGGTCTTCTTGAACACGCCGTTGCCGCCCGGGACGATTCTGTCCGCATGCTCGGCCGGCAGCACGAGGGACCGGTCCGCGTAGCCGAGCAGGAATTCGTCGAACCCCGGCAGGGCCAGCACGGTGCGCTGCCCGGGGACGCCGTCGTCGAGCAGCGATGCCGTTTCGGGCGAGAGCCAGTAGCTGGTCCCCTCGTGCCGCAGCTCCACGAGCTGGTCCTTCACCTGTGCCAAGGCGGCCCGGGTTTCCGTCAGCGGAAGACCGGACCACCAGGCAAAATCACGTTCCGTGGCGGGGCCGTGGCTGCGGAAGTAACGCAGCAGCCATTCGGCGATACCTTCTGACCGGTCCAGGGTCCGCGACCCGGTGATCCAGTCGTCGAAAGCCACGATCAGCTGCTGGTTGCCGGCCAGCGGACCCTGCACCAGCAATCCCCGCTGGCACAGGGCGCCGAGCAGATGAATGCCGCGCTGGCCGGCCGTGGACTGTCCCGCCCGTTCCAAGGCCTGGAACAGCTCCGTCCGGCTGGCGGCTGCTCCTCCGGAGACCAGCTGCAGCGCGGTGTCCGCGGCGGCGTCTAGGTCCGCGGCGCTGATCTCCAGCTCCCGGTGGCGCCCGGCCAGGCCGCGGATCAGCCGGCCGGAGGTAATGGCCAGCATCCACTTCAGGTCCTCGGGAGCCAGCACGTGCAAAGTGCCGCGCATCGGCCAGGAGCGGACTATCTCCCCCCGGTCCAGGGCGGCGCGGACATCGTCAACGCGCGACCCCGGCACCCGCTGGCCGACAGCCCAGAGACCGGACGGCAGGTCCTGCGCCTGCATGGCCGTCATTCGGCGGGCGGCGTCCGGGACGCTCTGAAACCCTGGCCCCAGCAGACCCTGCGCAGCCAGCCGCAGCCTGCCGATGATGCCGGGGCTAAGCCGGGTGCCTGTCGCTGCTGTCACGTGTCAATGGTAGGCCGGGCAATGCCTGGACGGCTTCGTTCGCTGCCCGGTTTGCCGGGCATTCTGCCGGGTTGCTTGCCCGGGTTGTTGCCCGCTTGCTCCCAGCCGCCGTACAGCGGACCTCATTACCCTTGATGCATGACCATGAGTGACGTGTGGCCGCAACTGCGGCCCCTGTGCCGGAAGCTGGCCCTGCTGGGCTGGGCCTCCAGCGCCGCCGGCATGGCTGCCGGACTCGCCGTCGCAATTGCCAGCGGGACGCGGCTTTCGCCCATGATGAGCACCCTGCAACTGGTGGCCGGGTTGTGCATGGCTGTTTCCGTGGCCAGCTTCGTCACGGCCGCGGCCCTGCAGCCGCGCGCCCGGGTCCGGGAAGGCGCGAAGCCCGGAAGCGTGGCCCCGCGCGGCCGGGACCTTCAGCTCGACTACGCCGGGGAGTTTCCGGCCACCGTCCAGGCCTTCCTGCTCGGCTCGCTGGCCCTCCTCGCCGGCGCCGTGGCATTTGCGTGCGCCGGACTCGTGCTGCAAAGCGGTCCCAGCGTCCAGTCCGTGGCCTTCTGCCAGGTCTTCCTGCTCGGGGCCGCTGCCTCCGGCTTCACCTTCATGCTCTTCAGCAAGGTGACCCCCCGCCATATGGACCGCTAGCCCGGCTTTTCCTGAAGGGCCATTCCTACAGGGGCGACGCCGATCAGCAGCGGTTCCGGGTGAAGGCAGGCTTCAAGGAGCACGCCAACCGCCCGTTCCATGGATTCGGCTTCGAATGTCATGGCCGGGTCGTGAAGTCCTGGCTGGACGTTCGCTCCGACGGCGAGCATGGATGCCTGAATTTCGGGGTTTCGCAGTGTGTAGAAATGGAAGTCGTCCGATCCCGATGTGACAATACGTGGCCGCAAGTGGTCGTCGCCCAGTTCCGTGGCCACTGCCGCTGCGAGGGCGGCTTCGGCGCGGGGTCCGATCATGGCCGCGGGTACGGCATCCCGGAAGTTGAGGTCGATCACTGTCCCTGTTGACGCAGCTACCCGTGCACAGACCGATTCGAGTCCTGCGCGGAGGGCGGACATGACTTCATTGGTTTGGGCGCGCAGGTCCACTCCGAAGCGTCCGCTGCCCGGTATGACGTTGAGGTTGTCCCCACCGGCGTGGAGCATGGTCATCTTGGCCGAACTGGGAACTTGCGGGTCAACCCGTATGCGACCCAACCCCTCGGAGATTTCGAGCGCGACCTCAACGGCGTTCGCCCCGAGGTGTGGACGCGCCCCGTGATGGTCAGACCCCGTGATGGTTCCCGCCGCAAACAGGCATGATCCGTGCGAAATGGATGGCGCGAAATATGGAGCCGGGAGTTCTTCTTCCGGACGTAAGTGCACGCCGAAGAGATAACTAAGCCCATCGCTGACACCCAAAGCAGCCACGTGTTCGGCACCGTTGCCCAATTCCTCGGCCGGCTGGAAGATCGCCCGCACGGAGCCTTCCAGCAGGTCCCCGAGTTCTCCCAGTTCCAGCATCACGGTGGCGACTATTGCCATGTTGGCGTCGTGACCGCAGGAGTGGACCGCCGTCGGTCCCCCTGCCGTGTCTTGTACAAGGGCGTCCATTTCTGCCCGCAGTCCAATCACCGGAGGACCCGTCCCCACGTCGGCCGTGAAACCCGGGAGGGAGTCGAACCTGCGAACCTCAAGGCCCGCCTGCTCCAGAAGTCCCGCGAGATACTCTGCAGTGGCGAATTCCTGCATGCTGGGTTCAGGATGGTTGTGCAGGTGAGTCCAAATCTCCGCCAGCCGGCGGCGCCTCATGGCGCCGCCACTCACGCGCTGACTTCGCATTCACTCACCGTGAGTTCGGCAAGAATGTCCGTGTCCATATCGACTCCGAGCCCTGGCCGCTCAGTGATCTGGACGTTGGGGAGAATGTACTGGAGGTCGCCAGGTTCCGTGGCGAACTTGATGGGACCGGAGAGTTCGGTGGACACGATGTTCGGGTGGCTGAGGGCCAGGTGGAAACCGGCAGCGGAGGCAACGCTTGTTTCCAGCATGGAACCGATCTGCACTTTGAGTCCGCCGAGTTCAGCCTGAGTGGCCAGACGATGACACGGCGTGATGCCGCCGCTCTTCATCAGTTTAAGGTTGACCATGTCCACCGAGCGGTCGCGGACGAACCGCGCGAGGTCGCTGGCGTCAACCACGGACTCGTCGGCCATGAGGCGGGCGTTCGTGTCCTGGCGGAGGAGTCGGAAGCCATCGATATCGTCCGCGGGGATTGGCTGCTCTACCCAGTCAATCCCGAATGGTTCAAGGGCTCGGATCATGGTGCGTGCGGTGGCGGTATCGCCCCAGCCCTGGTTGGCGTCCACCCGAATGGCCATATCGCTGCCGATCGCTGCCCGGACCGCCCGCACGCGCTCGATGTCCTGCCCGTCACCGCCGCCGAGCTTCATTTTGAGGTGGCGGTAGCCTTCCCCGCGCGCTTGGATTGCCTGCGCCACCAGGACTTCCGGTTCCAGGATGCTCAATATCTTGGCGATGGTTGGCTGTTCAGGCCGCCGGCCGCCGAGCAGTGCGTAGATGGGTCGCCCGGCCGCCTTTCCCGCCAGGTCCCAGCAGGCAATGTCGACGGCTGCTTTCGCCGCTCCACAGCCCTTGAGCGCCTGGTTGAGCCGCTGATGGATGGCAGTGATGTCGCGGGGATCCAAACCCATCACGGCGGGAATCAACTCGGTTTTGAGGGCTTCGACGGTCCCGGTGGGGGTTTCTCCGGTGATGTGGCCGTCCGGAACGCTCTCGCCGTACCCGGTTAAACCGTCGTCGGTCTCGAGGGTAAGGATAACGCTCGGCATTGAGGCGTAAGTGGCATAGGAAACCACAAAGGGTTCCAGCAACGGAACATCGATGAGGGTGACGGTGGCGCGGGAGATCTTCATGTAGGGCTCACTGTTCATAGGGCGGGAAGAAACGAGGAACGAGGGAAGGCGCAGTCAGGGCGTTCCGGGCCCGGCCGCCAAACATGACATCTGGTTTGGCAGTGCATCCGGGCTTCTTACATAACGCTGTTGAGGAATGCGATGGTCCGGGGGTTTTGCGGGTTGTCCAGCACGGATGCCGGCGCCCCTGATTCCACCACCACGCCGCCGTCCATAAAGACGACGTTGTCCGCAGCGCTACGGGCGAAGCCAATTTCATGAGTGACAACGATCATGGTCATGCCATCGGAGGCCAGCGTGCGCATAACGTCGAGGACGTCGCCGACCAGTTCCGGGTCCAGGGCGCTCGTCGGCTCATCAAAGAGCAGGAGTTGGGGGTCCATGGCCAGTGCCCTGGCAATTGCGACCCGCTGCTGCTGCCCCCCGGATAGCTGCGCCGGGTAGGCCTTCGCCAGGTGTGCCAGGCCCACCCGCTCCAGCAAGTCCATTCCGCGCTTGGACGCTTGCTGCTTGGGCACTTTTTTGACTCCCACCGGCGCAACCGAGATGTTCTCCAGGGCAGTCATATGCGGGAAGAGATTGAAGCGCTGAAAAACCATGCCGATGCCGCGCCGCTGCCTGGCCACTTGACGGGGATTCATTTCAAAAATCCGGTCCTGACGCTGGGTATAGCCGATCAGGTCCCCGCCGACGGATATCCGTCCTCCGTCGATCCGCTCCAAATGATTGATGCAACGCAGGAAGGTGGACTTGCCGGAACCGGATGGGCCTAGAAGGCACATAACCTCCCCGGGGTTGACGCTCAGCGAGATGCCCTTCAACACCTCCACGCTGCCGTAGCGTTTGCGGACGTTTCTGGCAACGAGGAGCGGCGAGGCGGCGGGGCCGACCGCGTGCTCACAGGTGGCGAGGGCATCGGTCATGGCTGAAGTCCTTTCGATTCTGCGTGGGGCTTGCCGTGTTTGCGGAGTGTGGAGATCATCCTGCCCAGGGGTGTGGGAGTCTGCTGACGTACGTTTCCACGGCCGTAGTGCCGCTCCAGGTAGTACTGCGGAACGGATAGCACCGTGGTCAGGAACAGGTACCAGCAGCTGACCACCACGAGCAGTTCCACCTGGCGCAGGCTCTGCGAAGAGATTTGCGTTGCCACGGTATAGAGCTCGAGTACCGCGATGACTGACAACAGCGAGGTGTTTTTCAACATCGAGATGGTCTCGTTGCCCATCGGCGGGATGATCACGCGCATCGCTTGCGGCAGCACCACCCGGAAAAGGGCGAAGGCTGGTGACATCCCGAGCGAATACGCGGCTTCGTGCTGGCCGGTATCCACTGAAAGCATCCCTCCCCGGATTATTTCCGCTGAATACGCGGCCTGGTTCAACGTCATGGCCAGCAGCCCGGCCGTGAACGCTGGAACCAGTGCGTTGGTGTCCATGGAGAAGAACGTGAAGTCAGTGAACGGCAGGCCCAGGGAAATCTGTGAATAGAGCAGCCCCAGGTAGCCCCAAAAGACGACTTGGATCAGCAGTGGGGTGCCTCGGAAGACCCACACGTAGAGCCAGGCGAAGGCGTTCATCACCGGATTTCTGGACAGGCGCATCACCGCGAGCAGCACGCCAAGCAGGGTGGACACGAGCATGGAAATGACCGTCAGCGCCAGGGTAAGGCCTATTCCGCCGAGGATCCGGGGATGGAACAGGTAGTTCTTGATGGTCGAGTGGTCGATGTTCGGGTTGGACCACAGCGATGACAAAAGGGCCACAAACCCGAGAGCCAGCACTGCCGCGACTACCCAGCGCCACGGGTGGCGCAACGGAACAGCTACAACATCGTCCTCGGCGGTGCCGACGATTGCGGTTTCGGTTGCGGTCTCAGCCGTTACTCTCCGGGATGGGAGCGTGCTTGCCTGTTTCATGGTTTGGCCGTACCCAAGTTGAGGCCGGTTTCCTTGACCCTGTAGTCGGAGAGGTCGTACTTCTCAAGGATCGTGCCATAACTGCCGTCGGCGACGATCGCCTGAAGGGCTGCCAGCAACGCCTTGCCGAGCTCCGCATCCTTCTTAAGGACACCGATCCCGGTGTAGACCGGGTTGTAGCCGGCAGGGTTTGCCGGGTCTTTGACGATGTCGAAGATCTTGCCGTTCCCGGCAGTCTTGGCGGCGTAGGCAGCCGCGGCGGAATCGACGACGTCAGCTGCGGCTTTTCCTGAACGGACGGCCGTCTGGACATCCGTTTCCAGCGGAAGTTCGGAGACGCTCACCGGTTCTGATCCCTTGTCCCTGCACTGCTGGTCATAGCTGCGGAGAATCTCCGCCTGCACAGTCGCCTTCTGCACGGCTACGTTCCTGCCGCAAAGGTCCATCACGGTCGTGATGCGGTCCGGGTTGCCCTTGGGCACGAGGATGGAGAACCCGGCATGAAAGTAGTCCACGAAGTTCAGGGTCGCCTGGCGCTCGGCGGTGTCGTTCATCCCTGACATGATGATGTCGTTCTTGCCCGACTGCAGCGACGGAATGATGCTGTCGAAAGCCTGGGTCTGCAGTTCCAGGCGGACCCCGAGCTTCGCGCCCAGGGCCTGGGCAAGGTCGTAGTCCAGACCCGTGAGTTTTTGGTTCTCATCGAACATCTCCATCGGCGGGTACGGAATGTCCGATGCCACCTTGATGACTCCGGCTGCCTTGTAGCGCTCTGGCAGGGCCGCTGCTGCAGCGGGGTCGACGTCGGCGGCGGACAAAGTCTTCGAATCCGCCGCGGGCACTGCTCCTCCCGAACAGGCCGCTAGTCCGAAGGTGAGGGTCAGGCCGGCAGCGCCAAGGGCCTGGCGCGCGATACGCGCGGAAACCGTACGATTCCTGGGTCGCATTCTGTACTCCTGGTGTTGGGTAAGGGTTATGCCTGGTTGGTTTTGGTCAGCCGGTACCAGCCGGTTCGGGTGACTCCGGACGCGTTGTAGCCGGATGCGAAGGCCGGTTCGAAGATTCCGCGGATCCGCAACCGCCACAGTCCCGCTTCATCGGAGTCCGCGGCCCTCAGCGCCACGATGTCTTGCGGTGCACGGCACCATAGGGTGTCCGGCGTTTCGAGGAGGACCGGCCTGGAGTCCGGGCCGTACTCCAGAATGTTGTTCAGGGCCGTTTCGGGCAGTTCCAGTTCTTCGACGGACCCTTCGCTGCAACTGATGCTCCGCCTGGAGGACAAAGGCCAAACGGCGACGAGCCGGTCGCTTTCATCGTTGGCGTTGATGTCGTCCTGCATTTCGCCGTAAAAATCGCGTGCGTACTCGAATGCATGGGCTCCGAGTTTCGTGAGGTTGAAACGGGCGTTCCGGCTGACCAGCGGGTCAAAGGTCCACGTCATGGTCTCGATTCCGCGGGCAAGCGACCACGCCCGCTGATGCTGTTTGAGCGCGAAACCGACGCCTTTGTCCGCCGCGCCGGGCAGGACACCGGCGATCAGGGAATAGGTAGCCGCTCCGCCGGGGGACACGATGCCGACGGCGGCTCCGCGCAGGGCCCCGTCCGCGTTGTATGCAGCGGAAACATTGCAGCCTGCGTGCGAAATGCTCCGCAGCAAATCGAAAGGAACAGGCGCTCCGTGGGGAGACATACCCCAGATCGCGATGAGCAGCCCTTCAACGTCCCTGAGCTTGTCGCGGTCATGTTCGTCGATGACCCGGACGCCGGCCCTGGATGCTGCGGCTGCTGCCGCTTCCCCGGCCTGGCGTGCTGTTGGACTGGCTTCAACAATAAGTGACATGCATCAACTATTGGCTTTGCCGGTGCCGGCTGGCTTCGGTGCCAGACACCAACGTCAGTCCTTCAACTTGTGGGCCAGCACTAGGGGCCGTAGATTTACGCCTTGTGGAAACCATCCCGAAAACCCCGGGCAGCATCGATTTGCCTGACCTCCTGCAAGTGCTTGCGAACTCCGGACTGGTTCTCCGCTCACACGGAACTACGCCCGGGCTCTCCCTGACGAGCCCGTCCCTCTACGATCCCCTCGCGCCTTTGGAAGGGCTCCGGGGAGGGATCTTGCTGGGGATCGGACTCCACCCCGCGGAACCGGAAACAACCGTCGTCGTCCGGGAAGCAGCGCAAGCTGGCTTCGGCGCGATCGTGCTCAAGCAGCTGTCTCAGGACATCGAAGAACTCGCGAACACAGCTGACCAGGCCGGCATAGCACTTTTGGTCGTCGACGACGCCGTGGGGTGGCGGCAACTCGATGCGCTCCTGGAATCTGCCCTCAGCGCCTCCGCGGAAGCCAACCGGTCGGCGTCGCCGCTGGGAGTGGGCGACCTGTTTGCCCTAGCCAACGCCATTGCCGCACTGGTAGGTGGGGCCACGGCCATCGAAAACCTCCAGGAACAGGTTCTGGCATACTCCACCCTCCCCCACCAACCGATCGACGACGACCGGCGGAACGGAATCCTGGGGCGCCAGGTTCCCTACCTGCCGGAGAATGCCGGTCAATATGCCAGCGTGTTCCGGGCCCGCGGCGCCGTGCGCATTGAAGGTGTCCGTCCGGCAATGGACCGTCTGGCCATCGCCGTTCGTGCCGGTAACCAGCCGCTGGGGTCTATCTGGGTAGTGGACGCCAACGGGGACCTGGATTCCGACGCGGAGCAGGCGCTCGAGCGCGCCGCGGATATCGCAGTCCTCCACATCCTGAGGGCGCGAAGCACCATCGACCTTGCGCGGCAACAACGGGCCGAGCTCCTCCGCCGGCTCCTCGAAGGGGGAGACGACGTCCAGCTTGTAGCAGAACAGCTCGGACTGAAGCACTCGGGCCCCTTCGCCGTCGCGGCTTTCCAACTGGACCTCGGCCAGTCCGACGAGCTGTCCCTGATCCGGCTCGTCGACCTTGTCACGACCCAGTGCGAAGCGCACGGGCAAGGTGCGCAGTGCGTACTCATCGGCACCACGATTTATGCGTTGTTCACCGAGGCCCCCGCCTCGGGCCCCGGATCCATTGAGGCGCTGGCCCGCCGCCTGATCGAGCGTTCAGCTGCGTCGCTGCGGGTCAAGCTGCGGGTGTCAACGGGCTCGACCGTCACCACCGCCGCAGACATCAGCCGTTCCCGGCACGACGCGGACCTCGTCCTGCTGATGCTCGCCTCCGGGCGGAGCGCCGGCGACTACGCCAACGCTCAGGAAGTGCGCAGCCGTCTGACCTTGCTGGAACTCAGTGCGCTTTTCCGGAACACGCCTCATCTTGTGTCTCCGGCCGCTGCCAGCATGAGGAAGTACGACGCCGAATCAGGAACCGAATACGCGAGAACTTTGCGCACCTACCTCGATTTCTCCCGCGATTCCGCCAAAACCTCGGCGGCACTTTCAGTGCACCAGAACACGCTCCGCTACCGCTTGCGGCGTCTCCGGGAACTTTTTGGAATTGATGTGGACAACCCCGAAGACACAGTGGTCTTGTGGCTCAGTCTGCACGTTCAGGAGTTGCTGTAGGGAAATCGCCCCTACCTCGATGCGTGCCTTACGTGGCGACGGGCGGGCCCGGGCCGGGGCAGGAACTATAGGGTGACGCCGATCAGCAGCGGTTCCGGGTGCAGTTCGATCCCGAAGCGTTCGACGACGCCGTGGCGCACCTCGCGCGCAACGGCCAGCATGTCCGCCGTGCTCGCCCCGCCCCGGTTCGTGATGGCGAGAGTGTGCTTGGTGGAAAGCGATGCCCTGCCGCCCGAGACGCTGTCCGGGGCCAGCCCAAAGCCCTTGGCGAAGCCGGACTGGTCGATCAGCCACGCCGCCGAGAGCTTGGTCAGCCCGTCGGCACCGCCGGGGTAGCGCGGGGCGTCCTGCGGCAGCCGTGCCGCGACGTCCTCGGACACGATCGGGTTGGTGAAAAAGGACCCCGTCGAGTAAGTGTCCCGGTCGGCCGCATTCCACACCATGCCCTTGGAGGCCCGCAGCCGCAGCACTTCGCGGCGGACGTCGTTGGAGTAGGCCCGCTGGCCCTGCTCGACGCCGAGCGCCCGGGCGAGTTCGGCGTAGCGGATCGGGGCGCTCATCCGGCCGAGCGGGAGCTGGAATTCCACGGTGAGGACCACATAGCGCGGCGAACCGTTGACGGTGGCCTGCTTCAGGACGGAGTCACGGTAGCCGAACTTGAGTTCGGAATTCGTGAAAGTCTTGACCGCGTTCCGTTCCCGGTCCCACGTACGGACTGCGGCGATCGTCTGCGAGACGTCGGCGCCGTAGGCGCCGACGTTCTGCACGGGAGTGGCTCCCGTGGCTCCGGGAATTCCGGAGAGCGCTTCGACGCCGGACCAGGCATGCCTCACGGCGTGGTCAACGAAGGCATCCCAGTTGTGGCCGGCCTGCACCACCACCGCCACGCCGCCGCAGGAGTCCTCGGCGTTGACGGTAAAGCCCGCCGAAGCGATCTTCAGTACCGTTCCGGGGAACCCGGCGTCGGACACCAGCAGGTTGGAACCGCCGCCGATGATCAGCAGGGGCTGGCCGGCGGCGTCCGCCGACCGCACGGCATCGATGATCTCGGCCTCGCTGCGGGCTTCAATGTAGCTGCCGGCGGGGCCCCCGACAGCGGAGGTGGTCAGGGCGGAGAGCAGAATCGGGGTCACCTGAACAGCCTAGCCGGGATCGTGCGCCGGCCTAAGCCGGTGGTGGCTTGTACTTAGCTAGGCGGCGGGAACGGCTGCGGGGAGTTTGCGCGCCACCGGGGAGAGCAGGAAGCTGCCGATCAGCATCACCATGACGGCCAGCAGCGAGTGCAGGATGCCCACGTGTTCGGCCAGGAGCCCCAGCAGCGGCGGACCGCACAGGAACGCGCCGTAGCCGATCGTCGAGACGACGGAGACGCGTGCGGCAGCCTTGCCGGGATCGTCGGCGGCGGCGGACATGCCCACCGGGAAACCAAGGGAGGCGCCAAGCCCCCAAATGGCCAGGGCCACGTAGGCCAGCCACGGCACGGGGGCGAAGACGAACAATCCGAGGCCTGCTACGGCCAGTGCGGCGCACCACCGCATCACCGGGACGCGGCCGAACCGGTCCAGGACGAGCGTTCCGGCGAAGCGGCCCACCGTCATGAAGGTGACGAACAGTCCATATCCGGCGGCCCCGGCGGCGTCAGACTGGCCGTGGCCGTCCGCGAGCGCCAGTGCCACCCAGTCCCCCGCCGCCCCTTCGGCGAGGGCAAGGCCCAGGACCAGCACGCCCAGCAGCAGGGTGCGCCGGTCCCGCCAGGCCTGGGCGATCTGGCGTTTGTTGTCCAGCGGCTGTTCGGGGACCGCGTCCGCCTGCCGGACGATGGGGATGGGCCCGGTGGAGGGATCTTCGAAGGTATCTGTCCCGGAGGCCGCGAACGGTTGTTCCCCCTGCAGCGGCGTGATGTCGGCGCGGAACCACGCCGCAGCGGTCGTCACGGAACCGGCCACCAACAGGCCGGCCGCGGCGAGGTGCCAGAAGACCGGGATCCCGGCGCCGGCAGCCCACGCACCCAGCCCGGCTCCGGCCACTGTCCCCAGGCTAAAGGAGCCGTGCAGCCGGGGCATGATGTGGCGGCGGACGGCGCGTTCCACCGCGGCGCCTTCGACGTTGGACGCCGTGTTCCAGCTGGCGGTACCCAGCCCGATGATTGACAGTCCCGCGGCGACCGCCACCGGGTTGGCGAGCACGGAGGTGCCGAAGCCTGCCAGCATCAGCCCGAACCCGACCATGATGCTGCCGATCCGGATGGTGCGCTTCGAGCCCAGCCGAAGGACAATCAGGCCAGAGGCGGACACGGACAGGAAGGACCCCGCCGTCATGCAGAGCAGGAGCAGCCCGATGGTGCCGGGAGTCAGGTCCAGACCGTCGCGGATGGCCGGCAGCCGGGATACCCACGTGGAAAACGCGATTCCGCTGGCCGCATAGGCCACCACCACGGCATTCCGCCAGTGCGTGATCTCGGCAGCCGGGACGAAGACGTCTTTAGTCTCCTTGGTCACAGCAGCGCCACAGGCTACGCCAGCCTGACGACGGCCTGGGCCTTGACCAAGACTTTCTGACCGGCCGAGACGACCGTGAGGTCGACGCGGGCGGTGCCGGCGTCGGCGTCGAGCGCTCCGATGGCGCCGCTGACCTCGATCACGGCGCCGGCTTCCGGCGTCCCCGTGGTGTCGGCCACCGGCACCGGCTTGGTGAAGCGGGTCTGGAAGTCCACGACGGCGGCGGGGTCGCCGGCCCAGTCGGTGACGAGCTGGACGGCCGCGCCCATCGTGAACATGCCGTGGGCGATCACGCCCGGCAGGCCCACGCCCGTGGCGAAGGCCTCGTTCCAGTGGATCGGGTTGAAGTCACCGGATGCGCCGGCGTACTTGACGAGGTCGGTGCGGGTGACGGCGATGCTGCGGCTGCCGATGTCCTGGCCGACCGTAAGTCCTGCGATGTTGATGCTCATGGCTACTGTCCCTCTCCGCGGACCAGGATGGACGAGGTGGTGGTGGCAACCGGCTCGCGGACATCGGCGGAATCGCTGTTGCCCAGGGCGAAGATCTCTGAGCGGGTGGTGATCATGGCCCCGCCGCCCATGGCACGGACGCCGTCGACGTGCAGCTCGGCGACCAGCCGGTCCCCGGCAATGATCGGGCGGTGGTGGGTGAACCGCTGGTCGGCGTGGACCACGCGGGAGAAGTCGATGCCGGATTCCGGATCCTCGATCAGCTGCGCGTCGGCGCGCTGGGCGACGATAATGGCGAAGGTCGGCGGCGCGACGAGGTCGAGGTGGCCCAGTGCCTTGGCCGCGGCGACGTCGAAGTGGGCGGGATGAGTGGCCTTGACCGCGCGCGCGAACTCGCGGATCTTCTCGCGGCCGACGTCGTACACCTCTGCGGCAGGGTAGCTGCGCCCCTGCAGATCCGGATTGATAGTCATGGTTCCAGCCTATCGCCACGCCCGCGGCGCCCCGGCTTCATGACAG
The DNA here is from genome assembly GCF_054062615.1 of Arthrobacter sp. TE12232. Lineage (NCBI taxonomy): Bacteria > Bacillati > Actinomycetota > Actinomycetes > Micrococcales > Micrococcaceae > Arthrobacter > Arthrobacter sp. TE12232. The sequence goes on along the minus strand of NZ_JBSSFK010000001.1, from coordinate 3,535,280 downwards.
GGTGCGCGCCGGGCAGCAGAGTGCTTGACCCGGGCGTGCACCGGGGCCAAGCGGGCAGTGGCGCCCGACTCGGGCCGGGCGGGGCTTGACCGATGCGATATGATGAAAACATCAATCCATCAATCCACTGGCGATCGAAGCCCGCCGGGCACCGATGCCGCTGGATCCGAGAAAGCGTTCTCCTGTCATGATCCCCTTCCGCCCATGATCACCCCCGCGCAGACCCCGCTGTACGAAATCAAGGCCAACCTGTTCAAGGCCCTCGCCCACCCGGCCAGGATCCGGATCCTGGAGCTTCTGGCCGCGGCGCCGGACACGGCAGCCCCAGTGAGCTACTTGCTCGCCGAGACGGGCCTGGAGGCCTCGCATTTGTCCCAGCACCTGGCGACGCTGCGCCGGCACGGGGTGGTGACGTCGGTCCGGACGGCGAATGCCGTGACCTACCGGCTGGCTCATCCCAAGATCTCGGAGCTGCTGGCGATCGCCCGGGTCTTCCTGCTGGACAGCCTGGCCGGATCCAGCGAACAGCTTCGGCTGGCGCAGGAACTGCCCGCCGGCCACCTCGGCAGCACAGGCCCCGTAGGCATCCCCGACCGCCTCGGGAGCACCGACGGGCTCGAGAGCACAGCGCCATGAGCGCGGCCCAGACCTCACGCCCGGACCGGGCAACCGGCACTGCCCGGGCACTCATGGCGCGGTTCCTGCCGTCGCGCCGCGACTATGGGCTTCTGCGGTCCGCCTGGAAGACGGACCTGTTCGCCGGCATCACGGTAGGCATTGTGGCGCTCCCCCTGGCCCTGGCCTTCGGGGTGAGTTCCGGCGTCGGCGCAGAGGCCGGACTCATCACGGCGGTGGTGGCCGGGCTGGTGGCGGCCGTCATGGGCGGATCCAACGTCCAGGTCTCCGGCCCCACCGGCGCCATGGTGGTGGTTTTGGCCCCGGTGGTCGCCGCCCACGGTGTCGGCAGCATCGCCTTGGTTTCGGTACTGGCTGGACTGATCGTCATGATCCTGGGGGTGAGCGGACTGGGCCGCGCCGTCGCCTTCATCCCGTGGCCCGTCGTGGAGGGCTTCACGCTCGGCATCGCCGCCATCATCTTCCTGCAGCAGGTCCCCCTGGCCACGGGCACCGAGGCAACGCCGGGCCACAACACCTTCCTGGCCGCCGTCGAGAGCGCGTCGCAGGCTACCGTCCCGGCAGTGCTGCAAACGCTCGCTGTGGTGGCAAGTGTCGCCGCTGTGATGTATCTGCTCCCCAAGCTCAGCAAGGCACTGCCCGCAAGCCTAATTGCGGTGTTGCTCGCCACCGTGGCGGCCGAGGTGCTGGCGCTGGACATCCCACGGATCGGCGCGCTACCGCACTCCCTGCCGGCACCGTCCATGCCGTCCCTGGATCCGGGCGCACTGGGCGGTCTCCTGATGCCTGCCGTGTCGATCGCCACGCTGGCCGCCATCGAATCCCTGCTCTCGGCCCGGGTGGCCTCCGGCATGGCGGGACCGGACGGCCGTCCGTCCGGCGCGTACAGCCCCGACCGCGAGCTCACGGGCCAGGGCCTGGCCTCGATCGCCGCGGGCTTCTTCGGCGGCATGCCGGCGACGGGCGCGATCGCCCGGACCGCCGTGAATGTCCGCTCCGGTGCGAAGACCCGGCTCGCCGCGATAGTGCACGCGCTCGTGCTGCTCGCCATCATCTACCTGGCGGCCGGGCTGGTCGGGCGGATCCCGCTGGCGGCTCTGGCAGGCATCCTCATGGTCACGGCCACCCGAATGGTCTCGCGGCACACGGTCACGGCGATCCTGCGGTCCACCCGGGCCGACGCCGCGGTGTTCGTGATCACGGCCTTCATTACGGTCGCCTTCGACCTCATTGTGGCCATCCAGATCGGATTCGCCGCGGCTGCCGTGTTCACGTTGCGGACGTTCGCTTCCCTGAGCGGGGTCCGGCGCGAGGCGGTTCCCGGACCGACGCTTCCCGGGGATGAGCACATCGCGATTTTCCGGCTGGACGGGGCGATGTTCTTCGGCGCCGCGGAGCGGGTCCTGCAGGAGATCGGCCAGGTCAAAGACATCCAGGTGGCCATCATCCGGCTGTCGCAGCTGCGGATGCTGGATGCCACCGGCGCCCACGCGCTCGTGGAGGTGATTTCCGCACTGGAGTTGCGCGGCGTCACGGTCTTGCTGAAGGGGGTCCAGCCACAGCATCTGGAGCTCGTCACCAACGTGGGCGTCATCCGCTCACTGCGGCATCACAAGCACCTGTTCACGTCCCTCCCGGACGCCGTGCAGCATGCCCGGAGCCATGTGCTGCGGAACGCGGCCGCTAGCGCTTGAGGTTCTTCCGGATCGCCTGGCCGCGGACCACAAGCCCGGCAAGGTGCAGGATCAGCCCCAGCCCGATCACCGGCAGTGAGGCGAGGGCCAGGGCCTGGTTGCCGGTGCTGTTGCCCACCACGTTGAGGACGATGCCGAGGGCAATCAGTCCCATGGCGCTGAAGACGAGCACCTTGTAGGCGGTTGACGCGGTGGCCCAGAATTCATTCAGCACCGTGCCAGTCTACCGGGGCCGGCGACGCACGCCGCGATCCGCACAATTTCCGGCGACGCTCAAAATGCCCGGCGACGCCGGAATACGGGCGCGTCCGGCATTTTGCGCGTCGAGGGGCAAATCCAGCCTCAGAACAGGGATTCCTGCACGGCCGGGACGTCGGACTTGTACTCCCCCAGCAGAACCGTCCTCGCCTTCAGCAGGCCCAGGTTCACGATGAATTCCAGGTCCGTTCCGGCCAAACCCGCGACGGCGCAGCTGCCGCTCAGGGAGGCAATCCCGAACCCGTGGTCCCCCGAATCGAACCCGTGCGGGTACGGGTGCCGTGCGGTCCGCGCGCCAGCACCGTTCGGCAGGCAGGCGACCTCCGCCAGGCCGGGTCGCAACCACGGCTCGTCCACGATCCCGAAGCCGTCGGCGGGGACCCGGGACAGCAGGTCCCGGACTTCCGCGGCCAGCCGCCGGTTGAGGGCGTCGAGTTCGACGGCGGCCACGAGCCCGGCCAGCGCTGCGGAGCGGACCTGCTGCGGCAGCCCGGCGTCGCGCGTGATCATGTCCTCAAGGATCCGTACCACGCGGCCGTCCTCGGCGCGGGCGACGTAACGGGCGACGACGGCGCCCTGCTCGGCGAGGCGGTTCCATTTGCGCAGGTGGGAGGCGGTTCCGACCTTGCTGGCACCGCCGGCGAAGGTGGCGATGTAGAGCCAGTGAGGCTGCATGAGGTAGGCGCGCAGGCCCGGCGGGACCCGGCCGCCGCGGTGGAAGTCGTGGATCAGCCGCGAGTCGTCCAGAACGAAGCACCGTTGGCACTGGCTGCCCCGAGCGGCCTCTGCCCGGGCAGGGCAGGGAATGTGGTCCCGGTCCGCGGGGCCGTGCACCTTGTGGTGGCCCAGGCAGCGCTTGCCTGGGGCGGCGAGCCGGAACCCGAGCCGCGTCCCGGCGTCGAGCGCCAGTTCGGTGAAGGCGCCCGCAGGGTCCTGCAGCCGCAGGACGGCACTCCCGGCGGCTGCCTGTCCGGGTCCGGGCTGGCTCCGTCCGGCCGCTGCCGGCTCCGGACCATCCCAAAAGACCCCGTGGACCAGATAACGGGTACCGGTCACGGGGTCTCCTTCAGTGGCGGGGCGGCTACAGGGCCGGCTTCACGCCAAAGGCTACGGCGAGCTTCATGATCTTCTCGGCGCGGCCCAGGCGCGGCAGGTCGGAGCCGTCCCGGATGACGCGGCCGTTGGCTTCGAAGTCGTTCATGAAGTCCGTGGCCCAGGCGACGTCGGACGGGGTGGGGCTGATGACTTCGTTGATCACCGGAGTCTGGTCGATCGCCAGGCAGAGTTTCCCGGTCATGCCCATCATCACGGTGATGCCGGTCTGCTCGCGCAGGATCGGGTGGTTGGTGCCGACCGTGGGGCCGTCGATGGGGCCCGGCAGGTTGCCGACGCGGCTGGCCACCACCAGCTTGGCCCGCGGGTAGGCCATGGCCTCCGGGGTGGCGGCCATGCCGGTGTCGCGGCGGAAGTCGCCGGAGCCGAAGGCCAGGCGGAACGCACCCTGGGCCTTAGCGATGTTGTTGGCTTCCTCTATGCCGACGGCGGACTCGACGAGCGGGATGACCGGGGTCTTGCCGTCCATCCGGTGGAAGCTCTCTGTGACCTGGTCGGCCGATTCGGTCTTGGCCAGCATGACGCCCAGCAGGCCGGGGGTGCCGCGCAGTCCGGCGAGGTCGTCGGCCCAGAACCGGCTGGTGGCGTCGTTGATCCTGACCCACGCACTGCCGCCGGCGGTCAGCCAGTTCACGACGTTGTCGCGGGCGGCGTCCTTCTGGGAGGGGTCCACCGCGTCTTCGATGTCGAGGATGATTGCATCGGCCCGGGAGACGGCGGACTGGTCGAAGAGTTCGGGCTTCATCGCGTTGACCAGCAGCCAGGAGCGGGCAATGTCGGCCGGGATGTTGCGCTGGGGCCGAAGGGATTCGGCGGTGGTGGTAGAAGTCATGCATCTACGCTATCCGCCCGGAGGCGTTTGCGGCTAAGCGATCCGGCCCTCCGGGGTGACCATTACGACCAAAATCACATCCGCACCCAAGTAGCTGGCAGCTGAAGCCGTTTTCAGCGCGAATAGCGGCCTTAACTGCCAGCCAGTTGGGTGGGCATGGTGGGCGTACTAGGGGATGTTGCTGCCCCGAGCCGCCACCCAGAGCCCGTACCACTCGGCGCGGGTCATGGACGCGGCGGCCTCTGCGGCGCCGGCACAGGCGAGGATCCGGTCAGGGTTGGCGGTGCCGATCACGGGCGCGATCCCGGCGGGGTGTTTCATGAGCCAGCCCAGCACGATTGCCTCCCCCGTGGTCCCCTTCGCGGCGGCCAGGGCGGCGACGAGGGCGGTGGCGGCTTCCTCGGCCGGCGTCGGCACGGCGGCCGGCGCCCCGGTGTACAGGCCGCGGGCCAGCGAGCCGTACGCCTGCAGCCGGATGCCGTGCCGGACGCAATGCTCGACGGTGCCGTGCGGGAAGCTGTAGTCCGTGCCCTCGGCATGGTTGACCAGCACCGTGCTTTCGAGCCAGGCCCGCTTGAGCAGGCTCATCTCCAGCTGGTTGGCCACCACCGGCGTCTCGAGCCGGTCCTGCAGCATCTCGATCTGCGGACCCGACATGTTGGACACGCCCACGGCGCGCACCTTGCCTTCGGCCATGAGCTGCCCGACGGCGGATGCCACTTCCGCCGGATCCATCAGGGGATCCGGGCGGTGCAGCATGAGCACGTCGACGTAGTCCGTGCGGAGCCGGGCCAGGCTTTCGTTGACCCGTTCCAGGATGCCGTCCCGGCTGAGGTCGTAGTACGCCTCCAGGCCCTGCTCGTTGAGCCGGATGCCGCATTTGGTCTGGAGCCGGATCTTCTCGCGCAGTCCCGGAGTCCCGGCCAGGATCTCGCCGAAAACGGCCTCGGCCTTGCCGTTGGTATAGATGTCCGCGTGGTCAAAGAGCGTGATGCCGGCCTTCAGGGCTGACTCGACGGCGGCCGCCGCCTCGTCCACCTCCGCGGACGAGTACGGCTCCGCCGACCAGCTGCCGCCCAGACCCATGCAGCCATAGATGAGCTCCTGGCCGGGATTCCCGTCTCGGGCGGGCGCGCCGGTCGAGTCCTTCGCCGGAATGCTCACCGCAGCCAGACGGTGGTGTTGGCCGGCAGCAGTCCGCCGTCCAGCGGGCCGCTGCTGACCAGCACCTCGCCGGCGGGCAGTTCCACGGGCGTGTCACCGAAGTTGGTCACCGTCTGCCAGCCGCCCGGGCGGCTGAAGTGCAGGACGTCGGCGCTGCCGGATTCATGCCATTCCATTTCCTCCGAGGTCTGCAGTTCGCGGCGGAACTTCAGGGCCGTGCGGTAGAGCTCCAGCGTGGAGCCTTCCACGCCGTCCTGGGCTGCCACGGCGTAGCGGGCGAACCAGGCCGGCTGCGGCAGGTGCGCGCCGCCGTCGCCGAACCCGAACGAGGTGCCTTCCGGGGCCCAGGGCAGCGGCACGCGGCAGCCGTCACGGCCGATCTCGACGCCCTTGTTCCGGAAGAAGGTGGGGTCCTGGCGCTCGGCGTCGGGGATCTCCGCGACTTCCTGCAGGCCCAGTTCCTCGCCCTGGTACAGGTAGGCGGATCCGGGAAGGGCCAGCATCAGGAGCGTGGCGGCGCGGGCCCGGCGCAGGCCGAGTTCGACGTCGAGTTCTTCGGCGGGGGCTCCGGCCAGAAGCCAGCCCTTGCCGTCCTGGCCCTGGGCGTGCTTGCCGCCGCCCTTGGGAAGGCCGTAGCGGGTGGCGTGGCGCACGACGTCGTGGTTGGAGAAGACCCACGTCGAGGAGGCGCCGGATTCGGTGGCCTCGGCGAGGTTTCGGGTGATGATTTCGCGGAACTCATCGGCGTCGAAGTCGGCCTGCAGGAGGTCGAAGTTGAACGCCTGGCCCAGGCCCTGCGGGCTCGCGTAGCGGGCGCGGCGGCTGGCGTGCACCCAGGCCTCCGCGACGGCGGTGCGCGGAGGGTTGTACTCGTTGAAGACCTCGCGCCACTCGGCGTAGACCTCATGGACTTCGTCGCGGTCCCAGAAGGGGTGCGATCCGTCGTCGAATCCGTCGGTTCCGGTGTTGGCGGCGCTGAGCTCGACCTTGGAGATCAGGGGCTCGGTGAGGTCCTTGGTCAGGGCGTGGGCGACGTCGACGCGGAAGCCGTCCACGCCCCGGTCCGACCAGAAGCGGAGCGTCTTGAGGAAGTCGTCGCGGATTTCGCGGTTGGACCAGTTCAGGTCCGGCTGTTCCTTGGCGAAGATGTGCATGTACCACTGGCCGGGAGTGCCGTCGGGCTCGGTGATGCGCTCCCAGGCGGGGCCGCCGAACACGGACTCCCAGTCCGAGGGCGCGATCTCGCCGTTTTCGCCCTGGCCGTCCCGGAAGATGTAGCGCTCGCGGGCGGCGGAACCCCGCGGGGAGGCAAGGGCTTCCTGGAACCAGACGTGCCGGTTGGAGGAGTGGTTGGGGACGATGTCCGCGATCAGCTTGATGCCGGCCGCGTGCAGCGCGGCGGACATTTCGTCGAAGTCCGCCAGGGTGCCCAGCTTGGGGTCCACGTCGCGGTAGTCGTCGACGTCGTAGCCGCCGTCGGCCAGCGCCGAGGGGTAGAACGGGGAGAGCCAGACGGCGTCAATTCCGAGTTGCTTCAAGTACGGGACCTTGGCGGTGATGCCCTTGATGTCGCCCAGGCCGTCACCGTTGGAATCGGAGAAGCTCCGCGGGTAGATCTGGTACACCGAGGCCTGGCGCCACCAGTTGGGGTCGGCGGCGAGGTCGGAACCGGACAGGGTTGCCAGCGTGGCGGTGTTGGACAAGGGATGATCCTTCGGGGCTGGGAGACGGCTTCTGGTATTTTAGATACAAGCTAAATATATTGCCTGAACAATTATGGGTCCGGGAACAGAAGAGGTCAAGAAGTGATGCCGCACGCAGCCGCCGCCACGCCGCAGCTGCTGCGCCGCGTCAACGCCCAGGCCGTTCTCCGCCACATCCGCGGCGCGGAGGTTGCCACCGGGACAGAGCTGATGGCCCTCACCGGGCTGACCCGGGCCTCCGTGATCGCCGTCTGCGAGGACCTGATCGGCCGGGGCTGGATCGTGGAGCTGGAGCCGCCCGGAACTAACTCTGAAGGTCCCCGGAAGGGCCGCCCGGCCCGGCGGTTTGCCTTCAACCGGGAGGCCGGCTTCGTCCTGGGCCTCGACATCGGCGCGGCCACCACCACCGCCGCCGTGGCCGACCTCCGCGGCACCGTCGTCGGCCGGTCCAGTGAGAGCTTCCGCGCGGCGGACATCCCCGCGCAGGAGCGGATCGGCGTCATCGACCGCGCCTGCCGCCGGGCCCTGGAGGCCGCGGGAACGGACCCGAGCATGGTTCTCGCCGTGGGCGCCGGGATCGCCGCACCGGTGGACCGGGACGGCAACGTCTTGGTGACCCAGCGGTTCTGGAGCCTGTTCGACGTCGGGCTCCGATCCGCGCTGAAGGAACTGCACGGCTGGACAGTGCTCCTGGAAAACGACGCCAACCTGGCCGCCCTCGGTGAGCGCTGGCGCGGTTCCGGTGCGGGGGTGGACGATCTGGTGGTGCTTCTCGCGGGCGAACGCCTGGGCGCCGGGGTCATGGAATCCGGGCGCCTGCTCCACGGCCGCGGCGGGGCAGCCGGCGAGATGGGCTATCTGGACATGGTGGAGGGCGTTGGCTCCAGCGACGGCATCGCGGCCCTGGCACGGCAGTGGTCCGCGGCAGGCGGCGGCCCGTCCGACGGCGGTGCTGCCAGCGCACCGCGGGTGTTCGAGGACGCGGCGGCGGGAGACCCTGCGGCATTGGCGATCCTGAGCCGGATTTCGGAGCGCATGGCCCGCGTGATCGCCTCGATCGCGAGCCTGATCAACCCCGAGCAGGTGGTGATCAGCGGCGCCGTCGCCGATTCCGCCGGCGCCCTGCTTCCGGAGATCACGGCGTTGCTCCCCCTCTTCACCGCGACTCCCCCGCGCGTAACGGCCTCGCCACTGGGCGACGCAGTCGTCACGGTCGGCGCTGTCCGGCACGCTTTGGACTACGTCGAGGCGAATGCGATGGAGCTGACGCTGCCCGCGCGAGGCTGACCCTGATCGGTTGCCCTAGTCCGGCATGATCATGGTGCGAAGGTCCAGCTGACGCAGCACCCGGTCCGCCACTTCCGGATCCATGCCCGGCTCGTTCCGGGCCGCCACGACTTCCTGGCGGGCCGCGTCGAGGGCTATCGTCTGCACGGCAATCGCCAGTTCGCGGCCGCGCTTGCGCTTCTCTCCCGCGCTTTCATTCTTCAGGCTCCCGTCGAGCAGTTCGGCGTGCAGCCGGGTCATCTTCTCTTTCACCAGCGCCACCTTCTCCGCCGGCAGCTCCTTCATGAGCTCGTTGTCCTTGAGCGCCGCGATGGCTGCCTGTTGGGCCCGGTAGGCCAGCACGCGGGCGGCGTCCCGTTCTTCCGAGCCGTCCTCGGATGCCTTCAGGACGCGCATGAGCCACGGCAGCGTCAGCCCGGGCAGCACCAGGGTGGCCAGCAGCACCGCGCAGGCGATCACCAGCAGCTCGCTCCGGGCCGGAAACGGCGTGCCGTCCGCAACGGTCAACGGAAGGGCCAATGCCAGCGCCAGCGTGGCCAGGCCGCGCATGCCGCACCAGGTAAGGATCAGCACGTCCTTCGCCGAGGTGGGGCGCAGGACGTCCTTCCTGGCCCGCGACAACCCGGACATCATGGCCAGCCAGGCGAACCGCACGGCGAACACGAGCACGCAGACCACCGCGGCGCTCCCCACCATGCCCAGCACGGACGTGCCTTCGTCGTGGATGACCTGCCGTACTTCCAGCCCCACCAGCCCGAACGCCAGGCCCGTGATCAGCAGCTCCACCACATCCCAGAACGCGGTGCGGGTGACCCGCTCGGCGGCGTCCTGCGGTCGGGAGTGACGCTGTATTTCCAGCGCGGTAACGACCACGGCGATCACCCCGGAGGCGTGCACTTCCTCGGCCAGGATGTACGCGGCGAACGGCACCACGAGGGTCACGGCGCTGCGGGCCACCATGGAGGCCACGAGGCGGGTAATCAGGCTCGTGAGCCAGCCCATGCCGATCCCGACCAGCACTGCGATCGCGGCGCCGAGGATGAACTGAAGGACGACGTCGGAGGCGATCTTGGTGCCGGCCACCGCGGCGGCCACGGCCGCCTGGAAGATGACGATGGCGGCGGCGTCGTTGAAGAGTCCCTCGCTCTGGAGCACGTTGATAAGCCGCCGCGGCATGTGGACCCGGCTTGCGATGGAGTCCACGGCCACGGGATCCGGGGGCGCCACCATGGCCCCCAAGGCGATGGCGGCCGGGATGCCGATGCCCGGGATCATGAGCCACGCCGCGCCGGCCACCACCGCGGTGGAGGCCACCACGAGCGCGACGGCGAGCATGAGCAGCGTGCGCCAGCGGACCCGGAAGACGGCCCAGGAGCTGCGCTGGGCTGTGGCGAAGAGCAGCGGCGGAAGGAAGATCGGCAGGATCAGATCCGGTGCGATCTGGACTTCCGGAAAGCCCGGGATGAACGTCAGGGCCACGGCCAGGAGCAGCATCAGCACGGGGTAGGGCAGCTTGAGCCGGTCCCCCAGCCCAACGGCCACCACGGTGGCCAGCAGGAGTCCAACGATGAGTGCCAACTGGTCCATGCGCCTGCTCTCCCCGAAATCCGGCCGCGCGCATCCCGGGTGGATGCACGGACCGACCCCACCACCCTATCGGCCGGACGCGGCCTCCCAAGGCCCGGGTCTCTGCGGGGCTGGGCCCTGGTGCTAGGCCCGTGGGCCCAGGGCTGCGGCGAGCGGCAGGGTGCCGTCCCGGAATTCGATGGTGCGTCCGATCGTGGCGGGCAGCCCGAGCACCGCGGCCGCCACGAGGGCGACATTGGCGCGGGCGGTTCCGGTGCCGTCCGACGTGTCGGCGGGATCGACGTCGATCATCCCGTTGCCTGGTCCGTTCGTCAGGGTCCCGGGGCCCAGGACGGTCCACTCAAGGCCCGAGCCGCGCAGGTAGGCATCCGCGGCGGCCTTGGCCTCGGCGTAGGCGAAGAACCCGTTGTCGGCGGGGACCCCGTGGTCCGGCCCGGCGCCGAAATAGGAGACCATGACGTACCGCCCGACGCCGGCGTCTGCGGCGGCGTCCATGGAGCGGATCGCGGCGTCCCGGTCCACGGCGTAGGTCCGTTCGGGGCTGCCGCCCCCGGCCCCGGCGGACCACACGACGGCATCGTGGTTGCGCAGGGCATCGGCGATCTGCGCCGTCGTCGCGTTCTCCACATCCAGAACGGTGGGCGTAGCGCCGGTGGCTGCGACGTCGGCCGCGTGGTCCGGGTTGCGGATGAAGGACGTGACCTCCTGCCCGTCCGCTGCGAGGATCCTGGACAGTTCCAAAGCCACTTTGCCGTGGCCGCCGATGATTGCGATTCGCGTCATGGACCCATTCTGTCCCATGCGACGAAAAACTGCTGTCCCATGGTCCAGAGGTTGGTGGTGGTCCAGTAGATGAGGACTCCAATGGGGAAAACGATGCCGCCCACACCGAAGACGACCGGCAGGATGTAGAGCATCATCTTCTGCTGGCGCATGAACGGGCTGGCCAGGGCCTCTTCGGACATGTTCTTGGCCATGATCTGCTTCTGCGTGATGAACTGCGAGGCCGTCATGGCCAGGATCATCACGATGGAGAGAATCCACACGGCCGTCTGGTTGCCGCCGCCGCCATGGAGCAGGGACGCGGACAGCGGTGCGCCGAAAATGGTGGACTCATCGAACTGCTTGACCTGCTCGGCGCTCATCGCTCCGATGCCCTGGCCGCTGACTTTGGCGCTGCTGATGCCCGAGAGCACCTGGAAGAGCGCGAAGAAGAACGGCATCTGGATCAGCATGGGCAGGCAGGCTGAGAACGGGTTAGTGCCGTGCTTCTTGTACAGCGCCATCTGTTCCTGAGCCATGGCCTGGCGGGAGAGCTGGTCGGTCTTGCTCTGGTACTTGTCCTGCAGCTTCTTCAGGTCCGGCTGCAGGTGCCGCATCCGGCGTTGGGCCTCGACCTGCTTGACGAAGACGGGAATCAGGGCCGCGCGAATGACCAGCACGAGCCCGATGATGGACAGGGTCCACGTCCAGCCGTTGGCCGGCGACATGCCGATGGCGCTGAGGCCGTCATGGAAGCCCACCATGATGGCTGAGACCAGCCATTTAAACGGGGCCAGGATTGCTCCCAGGACGTCCACCGAAACCCCCATCCGCCAGGTGCTGCCAAGCTACGGCGAAAGGAGGAACTTGTCACGCACTTGGCGGGGACTGCAGTTGTCGGGAAGACAGAAAGACCCCCGCAATCTCAATGGATTCCGGGGGTCTTGCCTGTAGCGGTGGGGAGGCTCGATCTCCCGACCTCACGATTATGAGTCGTGCGCTCTAACCAACTGAGCTACACCGCCATAAATGAGGAAAACCTGCGCTAAGCCGGTCAAAAACCGCCTTGACACAGGCCCTCATTCAGAGCCCCCCACCGGAATCGATCCGGTGACCTCGTTCTTACCAAGAACGCGCTCTACCACTGAGCTAGGGGGGCAACGAGTAAATACTCTACCGGAAGATTCGCCCACCAACAAATCGGCGCCCGAACGACGGCGGTACTGCCGAAAGTCGCGGAAATCAGGGCTTCCAAGGCAGTACGGGGCGGCAAAATCGGCCTCCCAGGCCGACCGTCCGCCCGCGGTGTGACGAAGCGAACACAGGCGCGGAAGCTTAAAGAAGAAAGGGCCGGCTCAGGAGCCGGCCCTCTCTCAGATAGTGCTAGTGGTTACCACTTGTTGCGGGGTTTGAAGCCGCCTTCGTGGCGGGGCTTGCGGGTGTCGGTGCCGACGCTCCGCTCGGAACGCTCGCTGAAGGAGCGGCCGCCACGGTCAGCGGAGGACCGCTCGCCGTCGCTCTTGCGGAATTCGCGCTTGAAGCCGCCGTTGCCCTTGAAGTTGCCGCTGCCACCGGAGTAGCCGCCGCGGTCTCCCCCACGGTCGCCGCCGCGGTTGCCCTGGTAGGAGCCACGCTCGCCGGAGGGCTTGCGGCCGTTGTCGAGCTCGAGGTGGATCAGCTCGCCGCCGATCCGGGTGCGGGACAGTGCCTTCAGCTGATCGGGGCTCAGGTCTGCCGGGAGCTCCACGAGGGAGTGGTCCGAGCGGATGTCGATGCCGCCGATCTGGGCCGAGGAGATGCCGCCTTCGTTGGCAATGGCGCCCACGATGGAACCCGGCATGACGCGCTGGCGGCGTCCGACGGCGATCCGGTAGGTGGCGTTGCCCTCGGTCAGCGTACGGGTCGGCCCGCGGGAGCCGAAGCCGTCCTTGGAGCGTTCGCGCTTCTGGAATTCCGGCGCGGCCGGGAGTTCCTTGACCAGCAGCGGCTGTCCGCCCTGGGCCATGACGGCCAGCGCGGCTGCAATCTCGGCGGCCGGCACGTTGTGCTCTTCCTCGTACGAGGAGATGAGGTCGCGGAATGCCGCAACGTCCTCGGACTCGAGCGTCTCCGTGATCTTGTCGGCAAACTTGCCCAGGCGCAGGGTGTTGACGGTTTCGGCGGTGGGCAGGTGCATCTGCTCCACCGGCTGGCGTGTGGCCTTCTCGATGGAACGCAGCAGGTACTTCTCCCGCGGGGTCATGAACAAGATCGCGTCGCCGGAACGGCCCGCGCGGCCGGTGCGGCCGATGCGGTGGACGTAGGACTCGGTGTCGTGCGGGATGTCGTAGTTGACCACGTGGCTGACGCGCTCGACGTCAAGGCCGCGGGCCGCGACGTCGGTGGCGACCAGGATGTCGATCTTGCCGTCGCGCAGGGCCTCGACCGTACGCTCACGCTGCTGCTGCGGGATGTCGCCGTTGATGGCGGCAGCCTGGAAGCCGCGGGAGCGCAGCTTGTCGGCGAGATCCTCGGTGGCCATCTTGGTCCGCACGAAGGCGATGACGCCCTCGAACTCTTCGACCTCAAGGATGCGGGTCAGCGCGTCGAGCTTGTGCGGGCCCATGACCTGCAGGTAGCGCTGGCGGGTGTTGGCGCCCGTGGTGGTCTTGGACTTGACCTGGACCTCGGCCGGGTTGTTCAGGTACTGCTTGGAGAGCCGGCGGATCTGGCTCGGCATCGTGGCGGAGAACAGCGCAACCTGGCGGCCCGCGGGGGTCTGCTGGAAGATCTGTTCAACGTCCTCGGCGAAGCCCATGCGCAGCATCTCATCGGCCTCGTCCAGCACGAGGTACTGGAGTTCGGACAGGTCCAGGGAACCCTTGGAGATGTGGTCGATGACGCGGCCGGGGGTTCCGACAACAACCTGGGCGCCGCGGCGCAGGCCGGCCAGCTGGGGGCCGTAGGCGGAGCCGCCGTACACCGGCAGGACGGTGAAGTCGTCGATGTGCTTGGCGTAGGAGGTGAAGGCCTCGGCAACCTGGAGCGCAAGCTCGCGGGTCGGCGCCAGGACCAGGGCTTGGGTCTTGCGGGACGGGCCGTTGAGGTCGTGGAGCTCGGCCAGGCGGGACAGCGCCGGTACTGCGAATGCTGCAGTCTTACCGGTACCGGTCTGGGCCAGGCCCACGACGTCGCGGCCTTCGAGCAGCAGCGGGATGGTTGCTGCCTGGATCGGGGACGGCTTCTCGTAGCCGACGTCCTGCAGGGCAGCGAGGACGCGGCCGTCGATGCCGAGGTCAACGAACTTAACGCCCTCATCTTCGGTGTCCTCGTCCTTGGACGGGGCGGACTTGGCCTCGGTCCCGGCTTCGGTCGTGGTGTCAGCCTGCGGGGCGGCCTCGGCTACCGGAGCCTCAACGTTCGCAGGAGCCTCGGTGAATTCCGGGGCGGAGCCGGCTGCGGGGGCAGCCGTTTCAGAAGTCTCGACGTCGGCCTGGCTGTTCTCGGTGGCGAGTTCGGTGTCGACGGAGTTGTTCTGATTTTCGGGCATAGGTGAAATTTCCTCATCCATAGGGGCCAAGCGGCACAACCCGAGGTGAGCGGAGCCGCAGTACGCGTGACACGAGTTGCCGGGCGTACGTTGACCGGCGGGTCACAGAAGTCCGGCGCTTTCGCAATCCCGTGGCAGGACTTCCCGCTGCATCTCTTGGCTGCTATCCCAGCAGTCTGTACAGCGTTTTCTTTTGCCGGCTCTCCCTATGAAAATGCCCGCATCACATTTTGCGGGCCCCAACACTTACCAGTCCTGCCTCAAGAATTGGGCAGGAATAAGGGATTTCCGGAGTGGGGGATAGTTCCAGTGTAGGGCATGAACCAGAACAGTGGTAATTGAGGGGCCGACGGCGGCGGGTGAGCTTGCGCACACCGGCGCGGCACGGCTACACGCCAAGCTGTCGCTGCAGCCTCTCGAATCGCTCGTGATATTCGGGCTGGAGGCGGATCTCGCCGTCAGCGTCGGCGTCGCGCAGGGCTTCCATATCCTCCAAGGTGGGATCGGTGAACCACTTGGCAACGGTCACGCCGTGGACCGGGACAAAGATCCGGTGGATGTGGTCTCCGGCCTCGATGCTGCCGGTCCGTACCACCCGCAGGTACGTGCCGACCTTGCCCGCCTCGGTGAACCGCTTGACCCAGTGCGGCTCGCCCATCCGCCGCTGAAACGTGGCGCAGGGGACGCGCGGGGAGGTGACTTCCACCTCGACGTCCAGTCCAATCTTCCAGCGTTCGCCGATCACAGCATTGGAGGCGCTGAGTCCTGAGATCCGCAGGTTTTCGCCGAAGATGCCCGGCGGCATCTCCCGCCCGAGCTCCCCTGCCCAGTAATCGGCGTCGTCCTGCGAGTACGCGTAGAGAGCCTGGTCCTCGCCGCCGTGGTCCATCCTGCTCGCCTGGACATCACCGCGCAGGCCGAGTTTGTGGACCCGTACCGGGCCGTCCACGGGGCGCTTGTCGATCGCGGTGACCCCGACGCTGCCGGGATCTTCGAGCAGCTGGTGAACCCGGCAGACAGCAAGCACAGATGCGGTTTCCATGGCACCAGTGTAGGCCCGCCCGGGCACCGGATTCAGCGCCCGCACCGGTCCCCGTGCACCGGGCGGGCACCACCGGGCTGAGCACCACCGCTACGAGCGGAGCCGCCGTAGGATGCTGGCATGAGCAACGAGGCCAACCTTTCCGATGTTTCCGATGTCCTGGCGATCGATTCCCTGCTGAGCGCCGGGGAGCTGGCCGTGCGGGAGCGCGTCCGCGACTTCACCAACCAGCGCATCCGGCCCGGGATCGCCGGCTGGTACGACGACGCCGTGTTCCCCCTGGACCTCGCCCCGGAGCTTGGCGAACTCGGCGTGCTCGGCATGCACCTGGAGGGCTACGGCTGCCCCGGCCGCTCCGCCGTCGAGTACGGCCTCGCGGCAATGGAGCTTGAGGCCGGCGATTCCGGCATCCGCACCTTTGTCTCCGTGCAGGGCTCCCTCGCCATGACGGCCATCCACAAGTGGGGCTCCGAGGACCAGAAACAGGAGTGGCTCCCCCGGATGGCCGCCGGCGAACTGATCGGCGCCTTTGCCCTGACCGAGCCCACGGCCGGCTCGGACCCCGCCTCGATGAAGACCTTCGCCCGCCGCGACGGCTCCGCGGACACCGCCGGCTGGGTCCTGGACGGCGCCAAACGCTGGATCGGGCTCGCGTCGGTGGCGGACGTGCTGGTGGTGTGGGCCATGACGGAGGACGGCGTGCGCGGCTTCCTCGTCCCCGCCGGCACCCCGGGGGTCACCGCAACGCCGATCGGGCAGAAGCTCTCGATGCGCGCTTCGATCCAGTGCGACATCACATTCGACGCCGTCCGGCTGGGTCCGGAGGCGCTGCTGCCGGCGGCGCGGGGGCTCCGGGGCCCGTTCTCCTGCCTCAACGAGGCCCGGTACGGGATCGCCTGGGGCGCGATGGGCGCCGCCCGGGATTCCTACGAGGCGGCCCTGGCCTATGCCCAGGAGCGGCTGCAGTTCGGCAAGCCGCTGGCCGGGTACCAACTGACGCAGGAGAAGCTCGTGAACATGCTCCTGGAAATCCAGAAAGGCACCCTCCTGGCCCTGCATCTGGGCCGGCTCAAGGACGCCGGCAGGCTGCGGCCGGAGCAGATCTCGCTCGGCAAGCTGAACAACGTCCGGGAGGCGCTCAGCATTGCCCGGGAGGCCCGCACCATCCTGGGCGGCAACGGAATCACACTGGACTATTCGCCCCTGCGGCACGCCGCCAACCTGGAATCCGTCCGCACCTACGAGGGCACCGACGAGGTCCACACCCTGGTCCTGGGCCAGCACATCACGGGGATCCCGGCCTTCCGCTAAGCCCGCGAGCCCGCGAAGGCGATCCCGGTCGTGAGGTACGTATGGGGCCAGTGATACAAGTGGTGACTGCTGAGATTTCGGGTAGCCAGCACTCGTGTTCTCCCTGGGGCGCATTCGTAGAGTGGTGCCATCGCTCCGGAGGGCGGCACGCTGCCTGTCCGACGGATCGGAACAGGATGCCGGGTTAGGGGGACATCATGGGTCTCAATGCCAAGTCAGCCGCGTGGACGCTCCGGTTCTTTCCGGCACGTCACGCCACGACCAGCGCGGGCGTGAACGATCAGGACATTTTGGGGGCTGACCAGGGACCCCGCAGGTACCGTGCCCGCATCGCCACGGCACCTGTTCTGGACCGCAACCGCCTTCAGGAGAGCACAGGCACACTCCAGTCCTGGCGGTTCCACGACTTCGTCACTACATTCCAGCTCATGCTTCCCCACCGGGTCGAAAAGGTTCACCGGGCCTTGACCGTCGGGGACTGGGAAGACGCGCGCCTCGCCGCCCAAAGCCTGTCCTGGTCCGCATCCATTGCCGGTGCGTGCCAGCTCCAACTCATGGCCGACCTCATTGATGCCGACCTCCAGTCCGGACGCAACGCCCGGGCACGCGAGACGGCCTGCCTCCTCCAAGGCGCCGCCACCGAACTGGCAACAGCCCTCGCCCTGCTGACCGCCGACTGACCGGATCCGGCCACCACCGGATCAACGACGTCGGCGTGCAGGGAAGCGGGGTCCGGGGACCTCAGGCGGAGAAGCCGCCGTCGGCCTTGACCAGCTGCCCGGACATCCAGCGGCCCTCGGGCGAGAGCAGAAACGCGACCGTGCCGGCCACGTCCGCCGGAGTGCCCAGCCGGCCGCCGGGCTGCCGGACGGCCAGTTCGCCGCGGAGCACGTCATCCATCCAGCCGGTGTCCACGGGTCCCGGGTTGAGGACGTTGGCGCTGATCCCCAGCGGGCCGAGCTCCCGGGCCGCCGCGATCACGATCCGGTCCAGCGCACCCTTTGACGCTCCGTAGGGCAGGTTGAAGGCGGTGTGATCGCTGGTCAGCGCCACGATGGCCCCGCCGTCGGGACCCGCCTGCCGGGCGAAAGCGGCAATCAACTGCCAGCTGGCGCGGGTGTTGACCGCGAAGTGCCGTTCGAAGCTCGCCAGGGACGTATCCAGGATGCCGGAGTCCACGGATTCGGCGTGGCTGAGCACCAGGCCCTCCAGGGTTCCGGCCTCGGCCGCCACCGCGGCCATCAGCCCGTCCACGGCCTGCGGGTCTTCCAAATCCGCCGGCAGGACCACGACGGCGGCGCCGGTCGCCTGCAGCTCGACGGTGAGGCGTTCGACGTCGTCGGGCTGGACTCCCCACGGCATCCGGGCGTCGTAGTCCTGCCAGTAGCTCAGGACGAGGTCCCAGCCGTCCGCGGCGAGGCGGCGCGCGATGCCGGCGCCGATTCCGGCGAGCCGGCCGACGCCGGTGACGAGGGCAGTCTTACGGGGTGACGGGGAGCTCATGGCGAACAGCCTAGCGCCGCCCGGCGGGGCGGCAGCTACGAGGAGACCGCGGAGGTCCGGACGTCCACTTCGGCGGCAGGCATGGAAGCAAGGTCAAGCTGCGGCGCCACCGAGTCCCGGCGCAGGGCGACGAGCCAGCAGACCAGGAGGGCCACGGCGCAGAACACCCCGGCGCTGGAGGCCATGATCCACAGGCCCGGTGTCTGGAGGTCGAGGTTCTGCGCGCCCAGCGCCGTGCCGATGGTCTTCGGTGAGAACAGGAACACCAGGATCGAAACGCCCAGCACCCCGCCCATGGTCCAGCGCATCCGGGCGTAGCGGCGGGGGGTTTCGCGCAGGGTCCAGGCGAAGGCCGGGAAGACCGCCGCGACCCACACCCAGTGATGGGACCAGGAGACCGGGCTGATCAACAGCATGGTCAGCGCCGTCGCCGCAACAGCGACGACCCGGGCGCCCTGGTCGCTGGCGGCCTTGATGACTCCTGCGCCCAGGGCCACGACCGCCAGGCTCAGCACGAGCCACGGCACGGTGACGAGCGGTTCCGGAACGCCGAAGTGCAGCAGCGCGCCCTTGAGGGACAGGTTGTCCACATAGCCCGCTCCGCCCATCCGGGAGGTGTCCGGCAGCATCTGGAGCCAGAACTGCAAGGACTCGACGGGACGCAGCAGCCAGCCGATCACCACCGTGACAGTGAAGCCGGCGGCCATGTTGCACAGTCCGCGCCAGTCCTTGCGGACCACGTAGTACAGGCCGAACACCAAGGGCGTCAGCTTGATGCCGGCGGCGACCCCCACCAGGAAGCCGCTGCCGGGGACGCCGCGGGTCCAGCGCGAGTTCCGGGCCAGCAGGTCCGCGGCCATCAGGCCCATCAGCAGGATGTTGATCTGGCCGAACACCAGGGTCTCGCGCCACGGACCGAGATTCAGCAACGCCAGGACCACGACGGCGGCGGCCCAGCAGTTGCGCGGGGACCGGAAGGTGGCGCGCCAATTGGTTTTGGCGTTCCAGTAACGGACCGTGCGGACGGCGGCCAGGATGCCGACGACGGCGCCGGCGGTATTGAACAGTGTCAGCGCGGTCACCTGCGGCAGCCGGGCCAAGAAGCTGAAGAGCAAGGCGGCGAACGGCGGATACGTGAACTTCAGCCCCGGGCCCCCGGCCCAGTCCACGTTTCCCGCGTACAGGTCCGACGGCGCGGCGCCGGCGTCGTTGAGGATTTTCCCGCCGTACCAGTAGACGCTGAAGTCCAGTCCGTGCTTGGCCCAGACCCCGAGCGACACCCAGATGAAGTAGCCGACGGCAGCGATGGCCACTATGACGGAGAGCCACAGCAGTATCCGGACCGGTTGTGTCGCGCTCAGCGGTTTCGGGACGGGCCGTATCGGGAGGGGCGGTTTCGGGTCCGGCTGCGCCGGGCGGTCTTCGGAATCGAGCACTGACATGAATTCCCCAATCGGGCTGCTGGTGTAGACGCTTGCCGAATGGTCGGTTCCGTCCGGGCGGCCGAAACGCGCCCTCGCTGTCGGGTCAGTCTACAGAACAGCTACGCCGCAGCCGGGACCGTGTCCGTCTTTCTGGCGTCCTTGCGGATGGTGGCGCTGATGACGGCGGCGATCGTGCACATCGCGGCGGCGGCGAACCAGGCGTAGGTGTACTGGCCGGTGGCGTCCCGGACGGCTCCGGCCGCCAAGGCGGCAGCGGCCGCGCCAAGCTGGTGGGCGGCGAACACCCAGCCGAACACGACGCTGCCGTCGGCGCCGAACACCTGGCGGCAGATCGCGGCGGTGGGCGGCACCGTGGCCACCCAGTCCAGGCCGTAGATGACGACGAACACGATCATGCTGGGCTGCACCGTGGCGCTGAGCAGCAAGGGCAGGACCAGCAGCCCGATACCGCGGAACTGGTAGTACACCGCGAGCAGGATCCGGGGGTTGAAGCGGTCCGTGAGCCAGCCGGAGGCGATGGTTCCGACGATGTCGAAGAGCCCGACGACGGCGAGCAGGCCCGCCGCGGTGGTTTCCGGCATGCCGTGGTCGTGGGCCGAGGGGATGAAGTGGGTGCCGATCAGCCCGTTGGTGGTTGCGCCGCAGATCGCGAAGCCGGCCACGAGGGCCCAGAAGGTACGGACCTTGCTGGCCCGCTTGAGGACCTGCAAGGCCCGGACGGCCGCGTTGCGGCTGGGTTCGGCGGCTTCCGGCGCGGCGGTCTCGGGCCCGGCAGTCTCATCGGAGGTCCCGTCGGCGGCCGGCGGCGTGGCCCCGTAAGGCAGCACGCCGACGTCGGCCGGTGAGTTCTTCAGGAACTTCAGCACGAGCGGCACTACCGCGAGCGCGCCGGCACCGATGAGGAGCGAGGCCTGGCGCCAGCCCGGGTCCTGGGCCAGGAGCGCAATGAAGGGCAGGAATACGAGCTGCCCGGCGGCGCTGCCGGCGGTGAGGATGCCGATCACCAGGCCCCGGCTCTTGGCGAACCACGTGTTGGCGACGGTGGTGGCGAAGACCAGTGCCATGGACCCGGTGCCGAGTCCGATCAGCAGCCCCCACGTCAGCAGGATCTGCCAGGACTGGTTCACGAGGACCGTCAGCGCGCTGCCGGCGCCGATCAGCATCAGGGCCACGGCGGTGACGGCGCGGATGCCGAAGCGTTCCATGAGGGCCGCAGCGAACGGTGCCGTGAGCCCGAACAGTACGAGGTTGATGCTGACCGCGGCAGAGAGCACGGTCGTGGACCAGCCGAACTCGTTCTGCAGCGGCACCATCAGCACGCCCGGGGCGGCACGGAACCCGGCCGCGCCGACGAGCGCGAGGAAGGCCACGGCGGCCACGCCCCACGCCGGGTGGATCCGGCGGCGGACGGGCGCGGGGGTCAGAGTGTCTTGGGGGGCGCTCATGCGGCGGTTCCGTTCTGGGGCTGGGACTTGGGCCGGCCGGGGACCGGGGTCTGCGCGCGGGCCGAGGCCAGCGGCACGGGGTCGGCGGTGCGGGTCAGGCTGTGCCAGCTCGTGTTCCCGGCCGTCAGCCGCTCCCCGCAGGCAGTACAGGTGTCCGCAGAGGAGGTCCTCGCCCCGCAGCCGTTGTGAATGACGAACATGTGCGCCTGCTCGGAAGGGGCCGGGAGGTGCTTTTCGGCCCAGATGACGACGGCGTTGAGCACCGGCAGGGCGTCCTCGCCCTTGGTGGTGAGGACGTATTCCTGGCGGGTGCGGCCGCCGTCGTCGTAGGGCCGCCGGGTGAGCAGCCCGGCGTCGACGAGCCCGCCGAGCCGCTTGGTGAGCACGGAATCGGCTGCTCCGAGCCGCTGCTTCATGGCCTCGAAGCGGCCGTTGCCGAAGAAGACCTCGCGCAGGACGAGCATGCTCCAGGGATCGCCGAGGATGTCGAGGCCGCGGGCCATGCTGCAGGTCCGCTGGGACCAGTCGGATCGGAGTGCCATGCAGCCAACCCTAGCTGACTCTCTTAGAGAAAGCTAGGGTCGGCACTGCGGGAACGGGTGGCTAGCTGCCGCCGTCCAGGGCGGAAAGCGCGGCGTCGAGGTCGGCGATGAGGTCCTCGACGTCCTCGATGCCGCACGAGAGCCGGATCAGGTTGACCGGGACCGCCAGTTCGGTGCCCTTGACCGAGGCATGCGTCATTTCGGAGGGGTAGTTCATGAGCGATTCGATCCCGCCCAGGGACTCGGCCAGGGTGAACACGGAGGTCGATTCGGCCACCTTGCGTGCCGCGGCTTCGCCGCCCTTGAACTGCACGGAGATCATGCCGCCGAATTTCTTCATCTGCTTCCTGGCGAGCTCGTGGCCCGGGTGGGAGGGCAGTCCCGGGTACAGCACGGCCTCCACTTCGGGGCGTTCGAGCAGCCATTCCGCGACGGCCTGGGCGTTGTCGCTGTGCCGGTCCATCCGCACGCCGAGGGTTTTCAGGCCGCGGGTGGTGAGGAAGGCGTCCATCGGACCGGACACGGCGCCGACGGCGAACTGGACGAAGCCGATCTTCTCGGCCAGCTCCGGGTCGTTGACCACGATCGCGCCGCCGACGACGTCGGAGTGTCCGCCGATGTATTTGGTGGTGGAGTGCACCACGACGTCGGCGCCGAGGGCCAGCGGGTTCTGCAGGTACGGCGAGGCGAAGGTGTTGTCCACGACGAGGAGGGCACCGGCGTCGTGCGCCACCTTGGCGAGGGCCTCGATGTCGGTGATCTTCATCATCGGGTTCGACGGCGTCTCCACCCACACTAGGCGGGTCTTGCCGCCGCCGTCGGCAGCACCGCCGGCGGCCACGGCCTTGGCGACGGCGTCGAGGTCGGACATGTCCACCGGGGTGTTGCCGATGCCCCACTCCCCCAGGACCCGGCTGATGAGCCGGTAGGTGCCGCCGTAGGCGTCGTTGCCGAGCACGATGTGGTCACCGGGCCGGGTCAGGGCACGGATCATGGAGTCCTCGGCCGCCAGACCCGAGCTGAAGGAGAATGCGGCGGTCCCGCCCTCCAGCGCGGCCAGCTGCTCCTGCAGGGCATCGCGGGTGGGGTTGGTGCCGCGGCCGTATTCGTAGCCGGCGCGCAGTCCGCCGATCCCGTCCTGCGCGTAGGTGGAGGAGAAGTGCACGGGAGGCACCACGGCGCCGGTGCGCGGCTCGAAGGCCTGGCCGGCGTGCACGGCGCGGGTGTTGAAGCCGGTCTTCTTCGCGGAAGAGCTTTCTGGCAGAGACATGGGACTCCTTGAACTGGTCAGTTGCTGAGGTAGGCGAGGAGGTCGTGGCGGGTCAGGATTCCCACCGGAGCGCCGACGAACGTCACCATGAGGGTGTCGGCGTCGGAGAGGAGTTCGCGGGCGGTCGAGATCGATTCGAGGGAGCCGATCACGGGCAGCCGGGCCTCCATGTGTTCGGAGATCTTGTCCGAGAGCTTGGCCTCGCCCCGGAAGAGCTTGGCCGTGAGCGTGCGTTCGTCCACGGCGCCAAGGACCTCGCCCATCACGACGGGCGGTTCCTGGGACAGGACGGGGATGTGCGAGACGCCGAACTCGTTCATGATGTTGATGACATCGCGGACGCTCTCGTTCGGGTGGATGTGGACGAGGTCCGGGAGTTCCCCGGTCTTGGCCTTGAGGATCTCGCCCACCGAGGCCTCGTCCCCGCCGGCCAGGAAGCCGTAGGAGCGCATCCACTGGTCGTTGAAGATCTTCGCGAGGTAGCCGCGTCCGGAGTCCGGCAGGATGACCACCACGACGGCGTCCGCCGGGAGGTCCCTGGCGACCTCCAGCGCGGCCACGACGGCCATGCCCGAGGACCCGCCCACCAGCAGGCCTTCTTCGCGGGCCAGCCGGCGCGTCATCGCGAAGGAGTCGGCGTCGCTGACGGCAATGACGTCGTCCGGGATGGACTTGTCGTAGTTGGCCGGCCACATGTCCTCGCCGACGCCCTCGACAAAGTAGGGGCGGCCCGTGCCGCCGGAGTAGACCGAGCCGGCGGGATCGGCGCCGATGATCTTGACGACGCCGCCCTCGGCCTCGGGCCGTCCGGCGGAGACTTCCTTCAGGTACCGGCCGGTGCCGGTGATGGTGCCGCCGGTGCCGGCGCCGATCACGCAGTGCGTGATCCGGCCGTCGGTGTCGTTCCAGATCTCGGGTCCGGTGGTTTCGTAGTGGCTTGCCGGGGCGGCCGGGTTGGAGAACTGGTCCGGCTTGTAGGCTCCGGGGATTTCGGTGACGAGCCGGTCGGAGACGCCGTAGTAGCTTTGCGGGCTGTCCGGCGGGACGGCGGTGGGGGTGACCACCACTTCGGCGCCGTACGCCTGGAGCACGGCCCGCTTGTCTTCGCCGACCTTGTCCGGCACGACGAAGATGCAGCGGTAGCCCTTCTGCTGCGCCACGAGCGCCAGGCCGACGCCGGTGTTGCCCGAGGTGGGTTCCACGATCGTGCCGCCGGGCAGGAGTTTGCCCGTCCGTTCGGCCTCCTCGATCATCTTGACCGCGATGCGGTCCTTGATCGAACCGCCGGGGTTCAGGTATTCCAGTTTCACCAGGACGGTGGCTGCAATGCCGTCGGTCACGTGGTTGAGCTTGACGAGCGGTGTATGGCCGATGAGGTCCAGAACGGACGGGGCGTACTTCATAGGTACCAAGTTACCGTCTCCGGCGGACGGGCACGTCGGCGCAGTCCCGTCCCCTTGAGGTGCGACGATTGGGCGGTGAAGTGGATCGCCCGGATGAAGAGGTTCAAGAGCTATGCGCTGCCGGCGGGCATGCTGCTGGCAGGGTGCGCGGCGCTGGCGTCGGGGCTGCTGCCGGTCCAGGCGTTCGACGAGCTGGCGGCGCGGACTGTGCCGGTTCTGGCGTTTGTCGTGGCAATGTCCCTGGTCACGGAGCTGGTGGATGACGCCGGGCTCTTCCGCGTGGTGACGGAGCGGCTGGCCGCTCTGGGCCGTGGCCGGGTGTTTCTGTTGTGGCTGCTCGTGATCGCCCTCGCCACCGTGTCCACGGTGTTCTTGTCGCTGGATACGACGGCGGTACTGGTGACGCCCGTCGTCGTGCTGCTGGCCGTTCATGCCCGGATTCCGGCGCTGCCGTTTGCCATGACCACGGTCTGGCTGGCGAACACGGCGTCGCTGCTGCTGCCGGTCTCCAACCTGACCAACCTGCTGGCGCAGGACCGGCTCAAACTGAGCCCCGCCGCGTTCGCCTCGCTGGTGTGGGCGCCGGCCGTGGTGGGCATCCTCGTGCCGCTGGTGCTCCTGTGGCTGGCGTTCCGGAAGGATCTGCGCGGCCGCTACGGGCCGCAGCCGATCCACAAAGTGCGGGACCGGGTGCTGCTGTACGCGGCGTCCGGGGTGATGGTGGTCCTGCTGCCGGCGCTGGTTTCCGGGATTCCGGTGCAGATCCCGGCGATCGCGGCGGCGGCCGTCCTGCTCCTGCTGTTCCTTTGGCGGCGCCGCTCCGCCCTGCGCTGGTCCATGATTCCGTGGCGGCCGCTCATGCTCACCTCGGGCCTGTTTATGGTGGTGGAGACCCTGCACGCGAACGGGCTCACCCGCTTCCTGACCGGGATTGCCGGCACCGGGGACAGCCTGCCGGCGCTCCTGCAGCTCGCCGGGCTGGGCACCGGGGCCGCCAACGCCGTCAACAACCTGCCTGCCTACCTGGCCCTGGAACCGGTGGGCGGCTCCCCGGCCCGGCTGGCGGCGCTGCTGATCGGAGTGAATCTGGGTCCGCTGGTCACCCCTTGGGCTTCGCTGGCCACGCTGCTGTGGCACGAGCGGCTCCGCGCACTCAACGTGGACATCCGCTGGGGCGGCTTCGCCGTGGCAGGCGTCGTCGCCGTCGTCCTGGTAATCCCGCTGGCAGTCCTGGCGCTCTGGCTCAGCACAGGGATGCACTGACCTGCTGCGGCCGCCTGCCGGAATCGGTCAACCCGGCACATGAGTACGCCACTCAGGCGCCGATGTCATTCCCCGGGTCCGCGCCGCCCGCCGGCACCGCGTTCTGCCACAACCCCACCACGTTGCCTTCACTGTCCTTGAAATAGGCATTCCATCCCATCCCCGGGACCTCCAGCTTTTCACGGACCACGGACCCGCCGCGGGCGGCGATGCTCGCCAGTGCGGCATCGATGTCGTCGACGTCGATCGTGACAACCGGTGCCATAAGGTCCCCGCGCCGGAACAACCCGCCGTTGATGGACCCGGTGACGGCGGGCCGGCCGTGCTCGTCCATCGGCGTCGTCATGGCCAGGCTGTACTCCATTTCGGGCATGACCTGGAAACCCCAGCCGAAGATTGAACTGTAGAACTCCCGCGCCCGATCCTCGTCGTCTGCGGGAATCTCGAAATGCACCACTCCACCGGCCATGATCTGCTCCTGGCGGCCCCAGGGCCCGGGCCAACGGCAGGACCGCCGCATGGGTGTCCCAGCCGGATTCTAGCCCCGGAAACCGCGCAGATTTAGGGCCGTTTGGCTCACCTGCCGGAACCTCCGGTGCGGGGGCTTTCCGTCCGGCGTGGGAACATATTCGGATGACCCTCGCAGACGTTCCCGCCGGCCATGCCGCCGCGGCGGACGCCTCTTTGCGGTGGCGGCCCGGCGGCCCCTTCGACCTGATGCAGACGGTCGGGCCGCTGCTGAGGGGGCAGGGGGACCCTTCCATCCGCACATCACCGGGCGCCGTGTGGTTTGCGTTCACGACGCCGGCCGGCCCGGCGTCGCTTCGGCTCGTGTCCTCCGGGCCCCGGACCGATCCCGCCGTCGATGTCCAGTCCTGGGGCCCCGGCGCCGCCGACGCCGCGGCCTCCGTTCCGCGCATGCTGGGCCGTGACGACGACTGGACGGCTTTTGATGAGCCGGCCTTCCACGCCACGCTCCCCCGCATGGTCGTCGAAGCCCGGCGCCGCAACCTCACCGTCCGGCTGCCCGCCACCGGACGGATGGTCGACGCGCTCGTGCCGACCATCCTGGAGCAGAAGGTCACCGTCATTGAGGCCCGCCGGGGATACCGGTACCTGACGTACCGCTTCGGGACAGCTGCCCCGGGCGCCGGGACGGTGGCCCCGGCCAACCTCATGCTCCAGCCCACGCCCGGCCAGTGGCTGCGCATTCCGTCCTGGGAATGGCATAAGGCCGGGGTGGGTCCGCAGCGCTCGGCGACCGTCATGCGTGCGCTGCGCTCCGCCGCCGCGCTGGAGCGGCTCGCCGACCTCCCCGCCGCGGAAGCAGCGGCGAAACTGCAAACCATCCCGGGGATTGGAGTGTGGACGGCCGCCGAGGTGGTGCAACGCACGCACGGCTGCCCGGACTCGATCGCGGTGGGCGACTACCACCTCGCGGCCTACGTCGGCGCTGCCCTGACCGGTCGCCGGACGGACGACGCCGGCATGCTCAGGCTTCTGGCGCCCTGGGCAGGGCACCGGCAGCGGGTGGTCCGGATGATCGGACTCAGCGGCTTCCGCAAACCGACCTTTGGCCCGCGGATGACCATCCAGGACCACCGTGGGCACTAGTCCCGTCCTCCCACCAGCGGGGCTGGCCGCGTTCCGGAATCACCCCGCCATAAAACAACACGCCCGACCCGGCCACCACCAGCAACGCGGTTAGAGTCCCAGGCGGGCCGCGGCCTCCTGGCGCATGTCCACCTTGCGGATCTTGCCGGAGACGGTCATGGGGAAGCTTTCCCGGACGTCGACGTAGCGCGGAATCTTGAAGTGCGCCAGCTTGCCCCGGCAGAACTCGGCCAGGCCGGCGGCATCCAGCGGCGCAGCCCCGGGCTTCATGATGACGCAGGCCATCAGTTCTTCGCCGTACTTGGCGTCCGGGATGCCGATCACCTGCACGTCCTGGATGTCCGGATGGGTGTAGAGGAATTCCTCGATTTCGCGCGGATAGACGTTCTCACCGCCGCGGATCACCATGTCCTTGATACGGCCTTCGATCACCACATACCCGTCCTGGTCCATCCGGGCGAGGTCCCCGGTGTGCATCCACCCCTCGGCGTCGATCGCTTCGGCGGTCTTGTCCGGCTGGTTCCAGTACCCCAGCATCACGGCGTAGCCGCGCGTGCAGAGTTCGCCGATCCCGCCGCGCTCCAGCACCTCCCCCGTGACCGGGTCCACGATCCTGCTCTCCAGGTTCGGCATGGTCCGGCCCACGGTCTCGGTCCGCTGGGCCATTGTGTCCACGCTCCGGGTCATCGTGGACACCGGCGAGGTCTCCGTCATCCCGTAGCAAATGGCGACGTCTTTCATGTTCATTTCGGAGATGACCCGGTTCATCACCTCGATCGGGCACAGTGATCCGGCCATGACGCCCGTGCGCAGGGTCGAGAGGTCGTAGGAGGTGAAGTCCGGCAGGGCGAGCTCGGCGATGAACATGGTGGGCACCCCGTAGAGGGACGTTCCGCCGAAGTCCTGCACGGCTTCCAGTGCCGCGGCCGGTGAGAATGACCGGCCGGGGATGATCGTGGCGGCGCCATGGCTGAGCGCCGCCAGGTTCCCGATCACCATTCCGAAGCAGTGATAGAACGGCACCGGGATCACGACGCGGTCGTGTTCGGTGTAGCCGAGTTGTTCGCCGATGGAATAGCCGTTGTTGAGGATGTTGTGGTGCGTCAGCGTGGCGCCCTTGGGGAAGCCCGTGGTGCCGGAGGTGTACTGCAGGTTGATGGGGTCGTGCGGGTCCAGCGCCGCCATGCGCGCCTGCAGCGCGGAGTGCGCGACGTCGTCAGCCCGCTTGAGCAGTTCGGCGTATGTCCGCTCCGCCTCGTGCTCGGGTTCGCCGGCGGTGAGACCTTCCGCGCCGGCGTCCGGGAGGAAGACGAGCTCGCGCAGCTCCGGGCAGGCTGCCAACGCCTGGCGTGCCATGCCGGTGTAGTCGCTGTTCCTATCTGACGGCGCCATGACCAGCATCCGCATGCCGCTCTGTTTGACCACGAACTCGAGCTCATGGCTGCGGTAGGCGGGGTTGACGTTGACCAGGATCGCCCCGGTCTTCGCTGTCGCGTACTGCAGGATGGTCCACTCGGCACAGTTGGGACTCCAGATGCCGATCCGCTCGCCCTTCGCGACGCCCAGGGCCAGGAGCGCTCGTGCCAGGCGGTCGACGTCGTCGTTCAGCTTGGTATAGCTCCACCGCCGGGCCTCTTCGCCGGGCACTGCGGCCGCCTCGATCAGGGCATCGTGATAGGGGAACCGCGCCGCGATCCGTTCGAAGTTCGCGCCAATGGTTTCCTCGAGCAGCGGGACGTCAGTGTCCCCGCCTGTGTAAGCAAGCATGGTGTGACGCTACCTTGTGCGCGGAGGCAAGAGAAGAGCAAAGCTTGGAAGTCCTATGAAATTTTCCGGTCATCTTCCGGCGCCGGCGCGGACGCCCGGTAGGGTAATTGCCATGAGCGCACCAATTGACCTCCTGGCCACCTTCATCCCCAACGACGGCGAATTCTTCCGCGTGAAGCTCGCGCTGGAGATCGCGATTGACGAGGTGGTCAACGAGCCCGGTTGTATCCGCTACGAGCTCACCGAGGCCAACGAGGACAAACTCGTGCTGACCGAACGGTGGGCAAGCCAGGAGGACCTGGACAAGCACTCCAAGGGCACGGCCGTGCAGGACCTGAATGAGTCCCTCAGCGCGCTACTGGCCGAGCCGGTCATACTCGAAAAGCTCTGACCCACCACTCCAACGACAGCGCGGGGTCACTCCGCGCCCATCCTTGAAGGATTTATGGGCGCGGAGTGACCCCGCGTTGCTTGCGTTTGTGGAGGTTTAGGCGTCCGGGATCTGGGTGCCGTCCTGCTTGGGCGCCGAGGCAGCGGCCTCGGCCTGGGAGCGGGCAACATGCGCGTGGACTTCTTCCATGTCCAGGGCCTTGACGGCGTCCACCACCTGCTCCAGCTGCTGGGCATTCAGGGCGCCGGGCTGCGAGAACACCAGGACCTTTTCGCGGAAGGCCATCAGCGTGGGGATCGAGGTGATGCCGGCCTCAGCGGCGAGCTGCTGCTCGGCCTCGGTGTCCACCTTGGAGAAGACCACGTCCGGGTGCTTCTCGGAGACTGCTGAGTACGTGGGGCCAAACTGCTTGCACGGGCCGCACCATTCGGCCCAGAAATCGACGAGGACGATGTCGTTATCCTCGACGGTCGATGCGAACTGTTCACCTGTGATGTCTACGGTAGCCATGAGTCAACGGTACGGGAGCAGTCCGGGATTGTCCCCGGCATTTCGCTGTTGGCACATCCGGGCCAAAGCGGGTGCGCCTGCCTGGCCGGCGGGCGCACCCGTCAGGCCCAGGCATGCGGGGCAGGACGCCTGGCGCCGGGCAGGGCGTTGGTTTCGCGCCATTCGTGGATCCACTCAGGCAGCTCCAGATCCGCCGGCGGGGCGCCGAATTCGCGGACGATCTCCTCCTGGCTGACGGGCTTGCCCTTGCTGACCAGCCGGGTCGCGATGTAGGCGCGGGCATAGACTTCGCCGTCCACCACCATCCGCTGCTCGAAGTAGATGGCTTTTGAGTCAAGGCCGATGATCTTGGATTCGATGGTGTACTGCTGCCACAGCTGCAGCGAACGGCGGAAGGCGATGGTTTCGCCCGCGGCCACGGGCGTCCAGCCCCGGCGGCGCATCTTCTTCCAGGTTCCACTGCGGGCCATGAGGTCGAAGCGCCCGAGGTCCATGAGCGAGAAATACATGCCGTTGTTGACGTGCATGGCGATGTCGATATCCGTGGGCAACACGCGCAGCGGCAGGGACGAGCTGTCCCAGATGCTCAGCGGTGGGCGGCGCGAGGACGTGAACAGCAGCAGGAGGGTGCGGAGCAGAAGGTGCATGGGGCAATGTTACCCGCGAGTAACAACGGTGCCAAGGGGTAGGACCCAAGGTGCCCGGCCTCCGCAGGCTAGCTGTGCGCGGACAGCACCGAGACGGTGGCCTTGGGTCCGGCGCCGCGGATCGTCCAGCAGTTCCCGGTGCCGATCACGTCGAGTTGCTGCAGGTCCGCGTAGTGCAGCACCAGGGCGGTGTTTTCATCGACGGCGGCCGCGTGGTCCACGAGTCCCTTCGCCACGGCACCGACGGCCCGGCTGAGTGTTCCGGCCTGCGCGGCATGGACGTCGACGGCGAAGGGCACCAGGCCCAGCCCGCCGCGGATCTCCACTTCCTCGAGCCCCTCGGAACAGTCCATCGCGCAGACTTCGGTGCCCCTGATCCGGTATCCGCCCACGATCGCCCGCGCCGGGGCCACCATCGCCCCGGCGGAGAACCCCATGTACGGCACACCCTCCGAGACCGCACGGCGGATGGCCCCCGCGGACGGCAGGAGGCCTTCCAGATAGGCCGGCGTCGGGCCGCCCCCGACCACGATGCCGTCGACCTCGTCGAACGCGGCCGTATTCGCCTCTTTGTTGAAGCGGAGCAGGACCGGGAGCACCGTGCAGTCGATCCGGGATTCCAGCGGCCCAACATAGGCGGGCAGGAAATACTCAGAGCTGCCCTCGTGGTCAAAGAGAACGACGGCGACGCGAGGAACCCTGCCGGGGGCCCGGTGCCGGAGTTCCCGGACGAACCGGTCGAAGACGGCAGGAATGGTCACGGTGTCCGGGCCTCCGCCGACAAGGATGATGGTCATGGCTTCAAAGTACCCGGATCCGAAGCAATCGCAATGGGCCCGGCGCGCCTGCACCAGCTTTGGCCGCCGCCGAACTTGCTCGCGGCCCACGCGGCGGGGCGAGGCGGGTGGGGTCGCCGGAGTCCGTCGGTGCGCGGACAGAACCGGGCCGACCGCCGCGGCGGCTCCAAAGTTTCTGTAGTGATTGACCGGCACGGACGGTGAGGAACATAATCGGAATCGGTACTAGTTTCACGACACGACTGCGCCGACCATGAGGCCGACGGCAGAGCATTCAACGGAAAGCGGTCGGCATTATGACTACTGCCCATCATCCTGTTGCTTCGACTGGCTGGACCGGTTGGGTCCGTTTCGCCGGAGTCATTCTGATCATCAACGGCGTTTTCAGCGGCCTTCAAGGCCTCGTCGCACTCACCGGTCCTGACACCTACTATTTGGCGACCCCGGGCACGCTGTTCATCTTCGACGCGAAGGGGTGGGGCTGGTGGAATCTAGCTCTCGGGGTGCTCTTGATCCTCACCGCCGTCGCGCTCTTCTCCGGTGCAACGTGGGCTCGAGTCGTTGGTGTTGTCGTTGCGGGCTTCAGCGCGGTCGTTCAACTGATGCTCATTCCGGCGCAGCCGTGGTGGTCCGTCATCGTCATCGCCATGGACGTGCTGATCATCTACGCGATCATCGCCCACGGCGAGGAACTTAAGGCTGAGCAGGCGCCTCCGCCAACCAACCCGTAGGGCACCGTCGCGATCAGTCGGCCGCAATCAACTCCACTTCGTAGCCGTCCGTGTTCACGAGGTAGGCGGCGAAGTGGCCGGGGCCGCCTGCGTGCGGGTATTTGTCCGGAAACAGTTCGGTCCAGGCCAATGGTGCAGGGCACCAAAGGACGCGGGTGCACCCGGGACGACGGTCATCAGAACAGGATCCGCTGAAAGAGGACGTGGTCCTGCCAGGCCCCGGCAATCCGGAGGTACCTGGGGGCCAGGCCGATTTCTTCGAAGCCGGCCCGTTTCAGGATTCGCTGGGATGCGGCGTTGTGCGGGAGGGTGGCGGCCTGTAACCGGTGCAGTCCGAGCTCGGTAAGGGCGGCACCGACGGCGAATTCCACGGCGGCCGAGCCAATCCCCTGACCGGTCATGTCCTTGTCCACCCAGTAGCCGAGGTGGGCGCTGAGGAACGGCCCGCGGACAATCCCGCTGAGGTTCATCACCCCGACGATGCGGGAACCGTCCACGAGAACCCACGGGACGTCCGATCCGGCGATGAACAACCCGAGTTTGGACTCGATGCTGGCGGCCTGCCCGTCGGCGGTGAAAAATTCCTCGGCCCGCACGGGTTCCCAGGGCGCCAAGTGCTCCCGGTTCCGGAGGTAGGCCTCGGCCATCCGACCGGCGTCGGACCTGTGCAGCACCCGCACCCGCACTGTGCCCGTCAAAGCGATGCTGTTCTCGGTCATCCGGCGACTCTAACCGTCATGCCGAACGGCTTCAATCTACGGAGCGGCAGTGCGGGAATGGTCTTCATGCTCCGGCCCCGGTTGGCTTGGCCGGACCCGACGGTCAGCTTCACCCGCCGAGCTTGAGTTTCCGCCAGCCGCCGGCCCGGTTGTCCGCGATGATCTGCCGGAACATCGCGGTGAGGGCCTGCCCGGGGATGGATTCACCCTGGCGGAAAGCGATAGTGCGTGCGGTCTTGTTGTCGTGCCCGCCCGTGATGATCCCCTCCGGGTCCGGGACGATTCCGCCGTCGTAGAGGAAGACGTTGACGTGGTCCTTGGCCGCCAGGAGGGCGCAAATGTTGCCCTCGAGGACGAAGTAGGGCTGAGTGGTGCGCTTGATGGTCTCGGCGACGGCCGGGTCGGCGGCATGGACAAGTTCGCGCACCTGGCGGCAGATCTCTTGCTGCCAGTCCGGCAGTGCCCCGATGAACGCGTCAACCCGGGGGTCTCGTAGCGCCGGGTTCTCAGGCGCTGGCATCATCGTCCTCCTCGTTCGCGTCGGCGCCGCGGACGGTGACGCTCTTCACGCCGGGCACGTCCAGGAGATAGGGCACGAGCTCCCGCAGCGGAAGGTGCCCGTGGAAGCGGATGTCCATGAGGACGATCGGATTTTGTTCGGTTCCCGATTTGTTGGTGCTCAGGATCGACGAGCTGAAGCCCATGTTGGTGGCGATCTCCAGCACCTGCCTGAGCACGCCCTGGTTGTCGGCGTAGCCAAGGTGCAGGACCCGGTGGGCGTCCGTGGTCGGTATCTTCCTGACCACGGGAGAGACCACATACAAGGTGATGAGGTGGAATGCGGTCAGTGAGAGGGCCAGGGAAAGCATCCCGGCACCGCACGCCATGCCGACCGCCGCCGAGACCCAGATGCTCGCGGCCGTTGTGAGGCCCCGGACAACGTTCCGTCCCTTGAAGATCACGCCGGCGCCGAGGAAGCCGATGCCGCTGACGATTTGGGCGGCAATGCGGGACGGGTCCATGGTGGCCCCGGGGGCCAGAGCGGCGGAGAACCCGTAGGCAGAGATGAGAGTGAAAGTGCACGATCCGAGGCCGACCAGGACGTGGGTGCGGTAGCCCGCGACCTTTTGCCGGACCTGCCGCTCGACGCCGATCAGGGAGCAGAGGACAAAGGTCGCCAGCAGGAGCCCGATTTCCACCAATGTGGTCGGGGTATATAGCCCGTATGCGTCCTGCATCCGCCCTCCGACTCGGCCCGAGAGCGGCGCCCGGTCGTTTCTGAGGTGCGCCAACGGCTCTCGAAGTTGATACTACCGCCGCCCCCGTATGGGGAACAGGGCGGGGAACAGGGGCGGTTCGGTTCCGCTCATGGGGCCAGGTCCCGGCGGCGCCAGCCGGTGTAGCCGAGCGCGGCGAGCGCCGCGGCGGTCACGGTAAGTCCCAGCAAGGGCCAGACGGCGTCGGAATCCAAGGGGAGCAGTGGTGAATGCCGGAACGGGGAGAGCTCCATCACCCACTCCGGGGCGTTCCACAGGACGCCAAACTCGCCCAGGGCGACGAAGACCAGCAGCAGTCCCCAGACCGTCCCGGTGAGCCGGGGCGCCCAGCCGAACACGGCCAGGACTACTGAGGTCATGACCCAGGCCGCGGGGATCTGCGCGACGGAGGCCACCGCAATCCGCCCCAGCTGATTTCCGTCGGACAGGACCATGGCGGCGCCGGCCCCGACCGACAATCCGGACAGCAGCATGAGCACGGCGACGCCGGCGAGCGCGAAGGCGAAATGGCTTGTGGCCCACCGCGGCCGGGTGGTGGCCGTGCCCAGCAGCGCCTCCACGTGGCCGTCCGTTTCCTCGTCGCGGAGCCGGTTGGCCGCGGACAGCCCGTAGGCAGCGGCAAGCAGTCCCATGATGCTGATCTCTGCGGCGATGAAGGCGTCCGTCATGGCCTGGGTTCCGCCCAGCATCCTGATCAGGTCCTGGGCGTTGGGGGAACTCAGCAGGTCCGTGACGTTGCCGGCCAGCGACCCGATCACGACACCGAACGCCACGAATGCCACGGCCCACGCCGCAAGGAGACGGAGCTGGAGTCGCACGGCGAGGTCCCAGACGCCGTTGAGTGAGCCGCGCGCCGGGCCGGGGCGTTCCTCCCGCAGCCCCGAGCCGAGGTCCCGGCGGGCACGAAGGGCCAGCGCGACCGGCACGAGGGCTGCGCAGAGTGCCAGCGGCAGGGCTAGCACCCACCACCGGTCTCCGGCAAAGGCCCGGATCTGCTGGTTCCAGCCGATCGGCGAAAGCCAGGACAAGGCTGACGGCCCCGGCTCTGCGAGATCCCCCACCGCGCGCAGCGCGTAGGTCACCGCGACGACGCCGAGGCTCAGTCCCGTGGCGGCCCGCGCACTGGCAGTCAGCTGGGCGGTCACCCCGGCCACGGCGCTGAAGGCCATGCCGGTGGCGGCCCAGCCGAGTCCGAACGCGAGCGAGCCGGCGGCGGGAAGGCCGCCGGCGGCCAACGTCACGGCCGTGACCAGCCCGAGGACAAGGCTCGCACCGAAGCTGATGGCGAGGGCGGCAGCGAGCGGTGCGTCGCGTCCCAGACGCCCGCCGCCGAGAAGCTCGAGCCGCCCGGACTCTTCGTCGCTGCGCGTATGCCGGATGGTGATGAAGACCATGAGGACGGCGAGGATGGCGGCCATGAACGCCGTGTACTTGATCAGGGACAGCGCGCCCAGGGACGTGGGGTCGTAAACCCTGCCGAATAGTGCCACTAGCGATGCCGTGGCGTTCAGGGCTGTCGCGGCTTCGACCCGGCTCCCTACATCGGGGTACAGCTCGGCACCGGCCGCGGCGGTTGAATAGGTCGTGACGGCGAATCCGGCGATCCATGCCGGCAGCAGCCAGCGGTCGCGCCGGAGTCCGAGCCGGATCAGGACGCCCGTGCCCGCCAACGTTTCACGCATCACCGGGCCGCCCGCTGCTCGCCCCGGCCGCAACCGCGGGCACCGCCGCGCCATAGTGGCGCAGGAAAAGGTCTTCGAGGGTTGGCGGCTGGCTGGTCAGCGCAAGGAGCCCGGCGTCGGTCAGGGCCCGCATCAGCGGGGCCAGGCCGGACGGTTCCACCTGGGCGCTGACCCGATGGTTCGTGACGACGACGTCGTGGACCCCCGGCAGGGCATCCAAACCTGCCGGTACGGCCGCGACGTCGGCGGTGACGGAGGTCCGGGTGAGATGCCGGAGCTCCTCAAGCCGCCCGGTCTCCACCACCCGGCCCTCACGGATGATGCTGACACGGTCCGAAAGCGCCTCGGCCTCACTCAGGATGTGGCTGCTGAGCAGGACCGTGCGGCCCTGATTCCGCAATTCCCGGACACATTGGCGGAAGGCGTCCTCCATGAGCGGGTCCAGGCCGCTGGTGGGCTCGTCCAGCAGGAAAAGCTCGGCGTCGGTGGCCAGCGCGGCGATCAGGGCCACTTTCTGCCGGTTGCCTTTGGAATAGGCCCGGGACTTCTTCGTCGGGTCGAGGTCGAATACCTCCAGGAGCCGGTCCCGCCGGGCCGCGTCCTGACCGCCCTGGAGCCGCCCGAGCAGATCGATCACTTCACCGCCGGTCAGGTTGGGCCACAACGCCACATCCCCGGGGACGTAGGCCAGCCGCCGGTGCAGGCGCGCGACGTCGCTCCACGGGTCAAAGCCCATGACCCGGATGGAGCCCGCGTTGGCGCGGAGCATGCCCAGCAGCAGACGGATGGTTGTCGACTTCCCTGAGCCGTTGGGGCCCAGGAAACCGTGGACCTCGCCCTCTTCGACTGAAAAGTCCAGCCCGTTGAGGGCAACCACCGGCCCAAACCGCTTCACAACCCCGGCCATCTCAAAGACGCTCGTCATAGCGGACACGATACGCCGGGGCCGGACCCTATCGCCCCGGCCGAAGGACCCCTTCACGAGCGGCCGGACTGTCGCGTTGCACCCCGGCGACGTAGCCTAGCGAGCATGGAAGACCCCTACGATCTTCAACGGTTCGTAACTGCCCAGGACTCCGGTGGAACGTACGGGCATGCCCTGGCGGAGCTGAGGTCCGGCACGAAGGCGAGCCACTGGATGTGGTTTGTGTTCCCCCAGCTCGCCGGGCTGGGCCACAGCGAGACCGCCCGCAGGTACGCGATCGCATCGCTGGACGAGGCGCGGGCTTATTACCGGCACGCGGTCCTGGGCCCGCGCCTCGTGGACGTCGCCGCCGCTGTGGCTGCCGTACAGGGACGGTCCGCGGTGCAGATCTTTGGAGGCATCGATGCCCGGAAGCTGCACTCGTCCATGACTTTGTTCCTGCGGGCCGCCCCCGGTGAGACCGTGTTCCGCGACGTCCTGGACCGTTACTACGACGGTGCCCCGGACCCCGCGACGAACCAGCTGCTGGACGGATAGGGAGCCGGCGGGCACGGCGGGGCTACCGACACATCCTGCCCCGGGCACGGCTAGGTGTCAGCCGCCGCGAGGGCCGTGATCATCCGTTCCATGCGGGCGACGCCGGCAAAGCGTCCTGCGTTGTCCGTGACGAGCAGGGGGTCAAAGCGGCTGTCCCGGGTCCGCGTCATGGACCGCGCCAGTGCCTCGCTGAGCGGTGTGTCCAGGTTGACCCGCATGCCAGGGCTCACCATCCCCAGCGCCGCCGCCGAGGGATCGAGCACCGCGACGGGCCGCCGGCACTCCCCCATCAGCACAACCGACTCCAGGGCAGGGTTACCGTCAAAGGCGGCGGCCGCCGTCGCCGCGCTCGTGGCCGTCGTCGCCGGTTCCACGATGTCGCGGATAATGCTTTGGTGCGTCACGGGCGGTCTTGACGCCAGGCGGTGGGCGATGTCAAGGTCCAGCGCTTCCCACGCCGGCCCCGGTCGGGCCAGGCAATACCCCTGCACCAGGGGAACGCCGAGGGCGGCAAGGGCGTCCAGTTCTTCCACCCGTTCCACGCCCTCGGCCAGGATCCAGGCATCGACGCGGCTGGCAAAAGTTCCGAGCATGGAGATCAGGGCGCGCTTGGCTTCGTCGCGGTCGACGTCCTGGATGAGCTCGCGGTCAATCTTGATCAGCGAGGGCCGCAGGGCAAGGAGGTGACGGAGCCCCGCATAGCCGGCTCCGGCGTCGTCGACGGCGATCAGGGCGCCTGCGGCGCGCAGCTGGTTGAGGTCAGGTTCCAGCTCCAGATAGGAGTCGATCGGTGTTTGCTCCGTGAGCTCAACCACGAGTCCGCCAAGGTTTCCCTGATCGCGCCAGATCTCGCGGATGCTCTCCGTCAGGAGCAGTTCAGGTGAGACGTTGAGCGTCAGGAAGCAGTTTGGCGGCAACGTGGGACGCGCCGCGAGCGCTGCCCGCAAGGCTGCGGCCTCAAGCTCGGCCGCGTGCCCGTGGGTGCGTGCGGCGGCAAACCACGCTTCAGGGTTCTTTTCCGCGAAACCCGGAAATCGCGCCAGGGCTTCGTAACCCACCACTGTGCCGCGGGCGGTGTCAACAATGGGCTGGTAAGCCGCGGAAAGGCCTTCGCCGCGGCAGGCGGCCGCCAGATGCTCTTTCCAGCCCGGGGCGGCCCCGGCGCCGGGCGGGAGGCCGCCTGCCGCGTGAATCAACTAACTGGGACGATGGCTCTGTGGACGGACTGCACGACGTCGGCCGGCAGCTCCTCCAGGCCGTGGGCGGTCGCAGCGTGGGCTGCCACATTGACCAGAATTTCATCATCCGTGCTGCACACCCAGCGGGCTTCACAGCCGGGAACCACATCACCACAGGCAAACGACTTCACGTCAGCTCCTTCTTCTTCGACAGCGAACCCGACAACCCTACGATGCCCCCGCCCGGAAAACTGAGATTTGGCTTGCAGAAAAGCCGGGTGTTTCCGGTAATCAATCGCTGGCCGCCAGGGCTTCGGCGGCCACGGCGGCCGCTTCGATCCGGGCCCGGTGAACAGCCCACCCTTCGGGGGTGCGCGCCGAGAGGTTCGGGTCATCCGGGCGTTGGCCGGCGCTCCCGTCGATGAGCTCACGCAGGATGTCCGCGTGGCCAAGGTGGTGGGCGGTCTCGACGCACATGTGGACGAGGATCTGGTGCAGGGTCACGTGCTTGCGCTCGTCCGGCCACCAGGGCACAACGCCGGGCGCGTCTAGGGCAAGGTCATCGATCGTGGCGTCGCTGTGCGCGGCAGCGAACCGGTGCAACTCCACGATCTGCTCCCGTGTCTCGCCGGGGGCAGCCCACATGTCGGCATCAGGCTCTGCATCGTCGGCAAGCCACGGCAGCTCCAGGCTGCCGGGCCGGCCGAAGACCTCGCCAAAGTAGCCGAATTCGACGCTGGCCACGTGCTTGACCAGGCCCAGCAGGTTGGTGCCGGTCGGAGTGAGCGGCCGGCGCACGTCGTACTCGCTCAGGCCCTCAAGCTTGCCGAGGAGGTCGGCGCGTCGAGTGCTCAGGTAACGGTGCAAGATCGCCTTATCGTCCATGACGGGCACTATACCTAACCCGGTCAACGGGCCCACCGGAAAACAGGTTTCATCAAACGTATGGAATAATCGGCGGCAGCGGGCCTCGGGGGGAGGCCCCGAATGACAGGACACCAACGTGAGTCACGGTCCCGGCGCCAGTCGTCTCGTGCCCGCCGCTGCGATTCTTGCCGCATTCTTGGCCGGTTTGCTGACCGCGTGCGGTTCCGGTGCGGACGCGTCCGGAGGACCCGCGGCGGGGCGGCCGGCGGCCGCGGTGCCTGCATCTCCGGCAGCCTCCCCGTCTCCGGCGGTCCTGCCGGGGACAACGGAGATGAACGGTTACTTCCTGCCCATGCGCTATACGGCCGCCGACAGCGACACCTGGGAGGGCATCGCCGCCCACTTCCGGATGACGCCCGAGATCCTCAGGAGCTTCAATGAACCGGTGCCGCTTGCCGCTGGGCAGGTGGTCGATCTCCGAGGCGTGGACGTCCCGCAGCTGGGGGCCGGCGGCCACGTCACCGGGCAGGACGGCCAGGGACGCCTGCTGTACAGGACGGTCCCCGGGGACACCCCCTCGGGCATCGCGAGCCGCTACGGCGTCCCGCTCCATGCACTGCGGATGGCCAATCTGGACTTGCTCACCGGCGGCGAATGGATTCCGCCCGCCGGTACAACGGTGACGATCCCGAATGCGCCGACCGACTGAGCCACGGGTTTCGGAGGTCCGCGGATCCGCAGGCCAAGAAAGCGTGGACGCTAACGTTTCAGCGTGGCCTCCGGGCTGGATACCCTGCCGGCTGCATAGGTGCTGGCAGCCTGCATGGTGTCGCCCGCTACGAAACGTCGACGAACACCGTCCGTGATCGGCGCGACGTAGAGCTTCTTCAGGGTTGCACTGCGGTCCTCGTAGTACGCGTAGGCTGTCCCCCAGGCGAACGAGCGGAAGCCCTCGAGCCCCGAGTCGCACAGAGCAACATAGTTCCCGGCCGCGTTCCAGGCGTAGCACAACTGGTACGGGAGCTTGCCGAGTTGGCCGGCAGGCGCCTTGCCGATGTTCTGGTCTGCGGTCCAGGTCTGGTTGGCCCCCACCCAGGACACGCGTTCGAGCGTGGTCGGCCACATCACCATGTACGGGTTGTAGTACCAGCCGTCGGTGACCCAGGTGATCTTTCGGTCCACGTGCAATCCTCCCGCTGCGCTCATGCTGTAGACGACGCGCGCGGTTCCGACCTTGCTCGCGCTGCCAGGGTGGTACAAATCCGACAGCCGCTCGATCGTGAACCCGTTCGAGGTGTAAATAGAGCCAACGGGCGGCGTGAGAGTCTTGGCATCGGCGTAGACCGTCCATGACGTTGGGCGGTCGTAACCGTGTTGGTTGCCGATGTAGGAGTCCGTCCCGCCAATGTCAACGCCCAAGGCGTATTCCCAAGCTGACGGGTCACGAGTTCCAGAGCCGCCCAGCTGCTCATCAAGGACCCACGTCGTCTGACTGTTCGGGGTCGGGTGGTCGCGGCCGATGGCAGCTACCGTCATGTGGGGCCCCGGCGCCCCTTCAGGGCAGGAGCGCAATGTGTCCGACTGGTCGAGCATCACACCGTAAAAGTCCATGGTGCTACCGACGTCAGTAGCGTTCGTATTGCCGATACGGAGAAGCATGCTGACTGTCCCGGCCGGGGGTGTTGCAGTTACCGAGGTGCGGACAAAGGTGGATCCGGTGATGGTGGGCGAGTAGGAGCTGTTGCCGACTACCGCGCCGCCGGAGTCGAAAAAAACCATCTGCAGGGATACCCCAACAATTCCAGCCGCCCGAAGATAGGCAGACATCGTGTACGCCACACCGGGAATGACTGTTATGCGCGGCGTAATATCCACCCGCTGGTTGTGGATGCCGGCGGCACTATCCGTAACAGTCAGTCGGAAGTATGCGTTGCCCTGGGCCGGGGTACCGCCTGCCCCCTTCGACACTGCTGCCCGGGTTGCTGCGCACCCCGAAAATTCCACCTCGGCCGACGAACTGCCAACCAGATTAATGGGGATGGAACCGGCCCTCTGCACGCCAGTCCCCAGAACGGTTACGGTGTAGGTCCGCTGAGCGTCGAGGTTTGTGGACAGGACCACGTCCGTGACGGAGCTTGCGCCGTATGTGTGCTGGTTTACGTAATAGGCGCTGGATCTGATGTTCTCCGCGTCGATATCGCCCTGCGTGACCAGCCTGGCCTCCAGCATCGCCCTTCCCGACAGCAGATCAAACGGTGTATGGGTGGCGCCCAGATCATCCACCATTCGGACTTCGGCAATCCCGTTCGACGAGTGCGCGGTGAAGCGCAGAAGGGCGGCACGGCTGCCCAACGGCAAGGTGAATCGGGCGTACTCGCTGCGGGTCGCGGCCCGGCGCCCGGCCAACGGTGCGGAGTCTTCCCAGCTCGCACCGTTCCACGTCCAGCCCGCCTCGTCCCAGTTCGTATACAGGCTCGCGCGGTAGGCGGCGAAATTGTTCAACTGCACGAGTTGCCGTGCCTCGGCGCCGCCGTCAGCGTTTGGGGAGTTACTGAACGTATGGACCATCCACCGCAGCGGATCCAGCTGGTAGCCCATCCAGTACTTGTACTTTGATGTGCGACGGAGGAAGCACTTACCGGAGGGCATGGGTCGGGTGCGTGACAGCAGGTTGTGTCGCAGCGGGTCCAAGAGTTGGACGAGATAGTTGTCCTGCTGGGCTTTTTGGGCGTTAGCGGAGATGACGCCACTGCCGTGGCGGAGTACTTCGTTATCGTCAGGCCTTTTGGAGCCTGGCAGTGTTGTCTCTGTCCCCAATGGAAGTCCTCTGCGTGATTCGTGGTGAGCCAGTCTTCGTGTTGCCTATTCTGCCTCTCCTTGGGACTGACCCGGGCCACGCCGGCCCGGGCCACTCAATGGCACGCGAATCTCGGTGGAGAGAACCGGGAAGGTCGCAGATGAGGGAATGAATCCTCATTGCGTCGCAGGTCAGAGGCCGCCCCTGGAAATTCAGGGGTTCTTGTGGTGAAGGGCGGGCGCCGTCGCCTGGGCGCAAATTCCGACAACGGGCCCCTGGCCTGCCATCGTGGAGTAACGTGTGACTCAACTCACTAGGAGGGGTTCACATCAGCTACAAGTATCGAACCGTCAGAGTTCGCGGCACCGACATGGTTGGAACCATTGCGCGAAAACACGGGAGCGCGCCCGAGATATACGAAACGTCCAAAGACCCGAGCACTTCTGTAGTTCCGGTGTTCTTCCAGGCAACGGGCGAGGTCCGCTTCTTTGACCGATCCGTGCTGGAGGACGTACCCAAGGCCACCGACCAGCAGCCGTAACGCATCCTCACGAAGCAAGCCGCATGTGGTGGCTTGTGGCCTGTTTCACGAGCAGTCGCGCTCACAAGGCGCCCACACACCATGCCCGGGAAATGACAAAGGGCTCTACTTCCTTGCTATTGCTAGGAAGTAGAGCCCTTTGCTTGGGTGGCAGATGAGGGATTCGAACCCCCGTAGGCGTTGCCAGCTGATTTACAGTTGTCACAGCCGAGTGGGCACCAGTTGTCAGAAGTGGCCTAGGGCGGCTTGCATCCAGTGATTTCCCCGGATGCAAGCCGCTCTCTTAGTCACCTTTTGTCCCCAGCAAACGCCTCTTCCCCCACAAATCCCCAACAGAACATCAGAGCTTCACGGGGCTTCGCGTCACCTTCGCCTTGCTTTCACGCCCCTGCTTGGAGAACAGTCCGTTGATCATGAAGGCCGTGACGAGTAGACCCGCTGCAGTAACGGCTCCGGTGTACGCCATCACCCACATTGCAGCAGGGTGCTCGGGCCGTGCAGAAAACAGGGCACAGGCGATCGCGCCGATGACCATTAGGCCGTATCCCCCAAACAGAACGGCCCTTAGAAAACCGCCATAGTCGTCCACGATCTCTTGCAGCATTTGGCCCTTCAGCGAAAGCACGGCCGTTCCAGTCAGAGAGAGCCCACTTGCCACACCACTTACCTGAGCCACGTTCGTCAGGCCCGTTTGTATGCCGGCAACAGTTATGCCCTCCAGAAAGAAGACAACCAGCAGAGCACCACCTGCTCCGACTGCGACAAGGATGGCGAGGAGCAGGATGACAAGGCTCTTGGTCTCGGCTGCCGGAACTTCATTGCTAGTCATCAGTTCTGCCCCTCTCGCTTCTATTCGATCTTGGACCTCAGTCGAACTAGATCTTTTCTATCGTTACAGAACGCACTGACAATCTCGCTGATTGCCGTAGAGGCTTCGAAGGATCTTGTTGCACCCGGCGCGAGGGCGACCTTCACCTTTCTCGTCAGCCGGTGGTGCAGGAGGTCAATCTCGTCGGCCGGGACGTCTGCACCCTGATCTTGAGCGATCGTAACTTGGGC
This sequence comes from Arthrobacter sp. TE12232, assembly GCF_054062615.1. NCBI lineage: Bacteria > Bacillati > Actinomycetota > Actinomycetes > Micrococcales > Micrococcaceae > Arthrobacter > Arthrobacter sp. TE12232. The sequence continues at coordinate 3,491,452 of NZ_JBSSFK010000001.1, read as the reverse complement.
TTTCTGGACTGAGCCCTCCAGATCCCCGAATTCCCGTGAGAACCAATCAAGAATTGCCTCTTCATCGCCCGGTGCGCTCTGGCCTGCAACACGGCTGACCTTGATTTCGATACGAAGTGCACCGACCGCAGCCTGCGGACGTCCAAAGATGCGGGCGAGACCGGATGCGTCGCGGACGTTGTTGCCGAACAGACCCGCGAAGGCCATCGAACGCAGGCCAGTGGCTGTCCTCAGCCTGTTTGCCTGCTGCTTGTCGATGACTGGATGCACGGCCCACGAGAATTCCGGATCGTCTGGATCCAGCATGCCCGCGCCTTCCATCGTCAGGGTCAGCCACTCCGCGAATGTCCTCGCCCTTGCTGCTGACACAGACTCGGCCATAACCCCGAAGATGTTGCCAAACGGCGCGAACCAAACAAACAGGTTGTCTACGGGTTCCCATCCGTCGCCAGCCAAACCCAGCGGCTGCTGATCCCCGCTTTCGGTGTTCAGCTGGTTGGGGACGAAGTCCTTGCCGCCCGCGAGGACAATGCCGTAAGTGGTGGTGTCGTCTGGTACCAGTATCCCGTCTTCGAGATCACTTACCGCGAGACTTTCCTGCCACGCGTTCGACACGGGAAGGGCGCGGATAAGACCGCTCTGCTCGCGTCCGTCGACAGAGTAGACATGCTGAGATCCGTGTAGCTTCCCCAGGACGCTAAACCAGTCCACTTCCTCGACCGCCGCACCACTTCTACCGTCGACCAGCCGCCACCACTGGATGGTGCGGGGAATCTTTTCCCTGATTTTGGCCATCTGTGCCCCCCCTACGTGTTATAGCTCGCCAGGGGTACAGCCATGCTCGACCCCCACCGAGTCATTCTGTGTCAGTGTTCAGTTCGAACACTGACACAGAATACAGGCCACTTAAGATAAGAAGGTGCGTGTGACAGCAAATGCAGGTGTAAGAACCGACCTTGGCAGCGCGGACTACAGCCACCCCCGCACCGCACACAGGCGGTACAGCTGCAACGCCCTAGGGTGCTTCTCCTCGGTCCAGCCGAAGCCGCGGTAGTCCGGATCCGTCATCAGCTGCCGAAGCGCTGCCCGCTCCCCTTCGCTCACCGTCCGGTGCTCCGTGAGCATGTCCATTGCGAAGGTTCCCACCCGCATCAGCTGGTAGACGTGCCCTTCCAGCGCTTCCCGGGTCTTGCTGCTGGTCAGATACAGGAGGATGCAGTTCCGGGTCAGCACCCCGATTTCCCCATAAGCTGCCTCCCAGTCGAACGGCTCCCGGCGCTTGGGGCCTTTGATCTTGGCTTCCAGCTGGCCTACCCGTGCCTTGCGTCCCATGCCCATTTCTCCTGTTCCTGTTGTTTGGCGATCTCTTCCAGCCGGGTCAGACGCTGGTCCAGGTCATCCCCCGCGATCCGGTGCCCAAGTTCCACCAATTTCGACGCGGCCCGCAGGCGGACGTCTGCGGACCTGCTGGCCATCAGACGGACAAGAACCGCCACAGCCTCCTGCTGGGCTGAGAGGACCGCGCTTACCGCTTGCTGGTGCGTCTCGCGTGACAGCCGCCGGTACTCCTCCTGAAACTCCGGCTGAGCAAGCCAGCGCCGGAGCGTGGAATGCCCTACGCCGGCACTCTGGGCAGCTGTCCGGAGGTTCGGCGTGACCAGCAGGGCCGTGAGCGCTGCCCGCTGTCCCCGGCTTAGACGCTCATTCGTGCTCATTCGAGCTCCGCACGGTCACAGATGCCACCGGGCACCGCCGGGCCTCCGCTGCTGTGCGGCCTCTTCCCGGGTCATCCCGTCCGGTCCGTCCGGTCCGCCCTTCATCGGCTGGTGGAATCCGTCACGGGGTCCCCCGTCGATCCACTCCGTTGCGGGCGGGAACGGTTCGAGGAGATCCGCCCCGGTCACAGCCTCCAGCAGGTCCGCTGCAGTGATCGTGGTCCGCATGCGGCCGCTTGCGGGTTCCCATGGCCTCTGGCCTCCGGAGCGTTCAGCAGCGGCCCGACAGTCCCTGACCAGCTGCAGCCAGCCGTTCCATTCCGTGAGGATCGCGCCAGTTGCGCCGAGTGTGGTCGCGTGTGTCCGCTCGATCAGGTCAGGGAGCGCTGTCCGGTACGCAGTTTCCGCTTTTCCGCGCTGTTCGGCCAGCAATCGCTCCTGCCATACGGAAACCTTTTGGCGGGCGGTGATGGCCCGGTGCAGCACTGCATGATGCTGGGGCATCTCCACGGGTGCCGGCGGCGGTGGTCCCGGCAGGAAGAGCCGCAGGCATTCCGCTGTTTCGGCCCGCCATGCCGTCAGCTCCTCCTCACGCTTGGCCCGCGCCGCGTCGATTGCCGCCCGCGCTGCCCTCTCCCCCGCGTCGATCCGCTCTTGCTCTTCGATCGCCGGGGCCAGAATGTCTGCCCGTACCTGATCAGCGGTCAGCGGTGCCGTTTTCGGGCTCACGCGTCCTCCTCCGTGTCAAAGCTCTTGGCAATGGCACGGTCCAGCGCGTCCATGCCAAAGGTGTCAGCAGCCGCCGCGGCTTTGCCCTCCTTGGCTGTCGTCCGGGACGGGATAGCGCCGTGCTTGCTGGCGGCCGCCATTTCCAGCCGCTGCAGCTGCGCCCGCTGCCTAGGTGTCCCATAGGTGTCGATAGTCCAGGCGGCGCCCGATCCGAGCGGGCCTCGCGGGTCTGCTCCGCTGGCGATCACGTCTTGCAAAACGTCAAATGCCATCACAACGGCAGTTTCGGGAGTGGTCATGATGATGATTCCTTTCGAGGATGATTCCCACCCGGGCGGGCGGGAGTCGACGGGGTTACCAGCCGCTGAGTCCGGAGAATGCTTCTGAAGGCCAATCGTTCCGGGACGCAGGAGCAGTGCGGCTATGACCTGTTTTCCTTTGGTTTAGCTGTTTACTCTGTTTGGGTGACACGGGTGTCAGGTCTGATGTCACCCCTGATGTCACCCCTGATGTCACCCCTGATGTCAGGTCTGGACCTGTCACCGATGACACCTCTGGACCTGTCACGGGTGACACGTCTGCGGGGAAGATGACCAGATCCCAGACCATCGGCCGGTACTGGGGCGGAATGCCGGAGGCCGCCGCCTGATTGCCCCGGCGTATCAGCCCACGGCCTTCCAGTGCGGAGATGGTGCGGCGCACTGTTCGTACATCAACCCCGCACAGTTCCGCGATCGTCGGGACGGACGGGAAGGCGTTAGTCCCGTCCTTTCCCGCGTGGTCAGCGAGGCACACCAGAACTAGCTTCATCGTGGGATGCAGCCCGGTTACGTGCTGCATCACCCGCGTTACCGCCTGCCCGCTCATGGTCCACCCCGGCCGATACCGGGCACGGCGTCAGGCTCCGGTAGCGCTGCGGTCTGCTGTGGCTTCGAGCCCCAGGACTCGCAAGAGTCCGGTCTTTGGTACGCGGATAGCGCGGCCAGCCTTCACCACGGGGCAGGGGAAGGCGTTCGCCTTCACCAGCCGGTAGCCCGTGGCTTGGGAGATTCCGAGGGCGCTACACGCTGTCTCCAGCTGTATTGACGCTGGCAGGGACATGACTTCATCTGTGCTTAGTGGTTTGCTCACCTTCTCAATTGTGCCCCGCTTCTGTCAGAAGTAGACTGTAAATATGGCAAGCCAACCGGACCAGTTATCCGGACGGCAATTTAATCCGGAAGGTGACATGCACGAGCACAAGATCAAGGTCCCGGTAGGCGGAGAAAACCCCAGCACCTTCGAGGAATGGCAGACCACCGTCGACCGGCTGGGAATGGAACCGGACGCCGCAACGGCCATGCTGGACCTCGCGTCGATCTCCCACGATGAGACGGCACCTTGGGAGGCCACAGTGACCTGGGCGCTCGACGGCGAAACGGCAACACCGATTGCCGTTGAACTTCGGTCCCGTAACGGCCAGCCGGTCACCCCGGAGGCATGGCGCACTGTGAAGGTCGCGGCGGTTATCGGGGAAACCCGTAACCGCCTCAATTGGATTTACGGCCGCGTCTCTCAGGTCTTGGAGGCCGAGGGGAATCCGGAAGCGGCCACGACGGCTCAGGTCTACGCGGACCCGCTGGCGGATACCCCGAGGCGGGGACGGCGGTCCATTTATGACGCCGCCCATTTTGCCCGCGTGGCCGGACTCTACAACGCCGCGGCCAGTTCCGGAGATACCCGCCCAGTCCGGACCGTCGCGCACCAGCTGGCTGCAAGCATGGAAGACCCACAACTCACCAAAGACAACCGCGTAAAAGCATGGGTCAGGGAAGCCCGGAAACGCGGACTCATTCACGGCGAAAGGAACAACGAAAATGGCTAAGGCGGCAGGCGTTTACCAGAGGTGCACCAAGGAATGCCCGGCCCGGTGCAAGCGGCACAAATGGGCCTTCAGTGTTGAGTTCCCTCCCGGTCAGGATGGGAAGCGGCTCCGCATTGCCGAGTCCGGGTTCCCGGATCAGGAGACGGCAAAGGACGCCCGTACAAAGGCGATCCGGGCGCACAAGGAAGGCACGCTGGAGGCTGACCGGCGGAAGGAAACCGTGGGCCAGTATCTGGAGCGTTGGCTGACAGCGAAGGAATCTGCCAAGACCATCCGTGCCGCGACCATCCGGTCCTACCGCGGGCACTTGGACAACTACCTGATCCCGAACCTAGGCGGCCTCCGGCTGTCGGACCTGAAGGCTTCCCATATTGACGCCATGCTGGTCAAGGTCCGGAAGGCCAACACAGGGAAGCCCCTGAATCAGCAGGTCAGCGCGTCCACAGAGCGGCGGATCGTTGCCACGCTCCGGTCAGCTCTTCGGGATGCCCTCAGGGCGGGCCAGATCCACCGGGACCCGACAATCGGTGCCCATGTCTCCAAGGAAGCGGCGGAGCGGAGGGACGTGTGGAGCCCGGAAGAGTTCGGCCAGTTCCGGGGCTGGATGGAAGCCCAGGAATCGGGTCACGCGGAACGCCTCGCTCCGCTGATCCTGTTTGCGGTGGGCACGGGCATGCGGCTTGGGGAAGTCTGCGGGCTCCGCTGGTCAGACGTGGACCTCGCGGCCGGGGACCTGACCGTCCGGCAGCAGGCACAGCTGCAGGGCAAGGAAGTGCTGTTCCAACCGGTCAAGACAAAGGCCGGGCAGGACCGCTGGGTACCACTCGCGGGCTGGGTGCCGGACGTGCTGAAGGCGTGGAAGGTCCAGCAGGGACGGGAACGCCTGATCGCCGGGGAGGCGTGGGCCAATGACCGGGGACTGGTCTTCACAGACGCGCTGGGAGCCCCGCTGATCCCCAATAACGTGTCAAAGACCTTCGGGCGCATGGCCGAACGCGCGGGACTGCCCAAAGTCGTGTTCCACAGCCTCCGGCACTTGGCCGCAACGATCATGCTGCAGAACGGTCTGCCGCTGCCCGTGGTGTCCCGCATTCTCGGGCACTCCACGATCACCGTCACGTCGGACCTGTATTTCGACGTGGTCAAGGATCAGCGGCTGAAGGATGACGTTACCGCGGCCTATGCGCGGGCCTTCAGCGCCTGATTCTGGACGCTTCCCCCACAAGTTCCCCAACAAATAGGCAAAAAGAAGACCCGTCCGGACCTCCGAAGAGATCCAAACGGGTCTAAATTCCCCGGAAATCCGGGACTGTGGCAGATGAGGGATTCGAACCCCCGTAGGCGTTGCCAGCTGATTTACAGTCAGCCCCCTTTGGCCGCTCGGGTAATCTGCCGAACTTCAAAAGAAGATCACTCGCGGTTCCTCGTCCCGGAACGTCTGTTTCCAGTCCGTTCCGCTTCCAGAACCCGCGGGCAAGACAACTTTACAGAACTTCCGCCGAAGAATCGAATCGGCGACTTGGCGAGCCAAAAAGCCCGGAAATTCAGGCGTCTCCGAGAATGCGTCCGGCCAGCCGGGCCTCGAAACGCGCCGCCTGCTCCGCAGTGACCTGGTTCAGCTGAACGGCGCGGGCCAGATCGGCGTGGACGCCGTCCAGGCGGGCCGAGGCATCCGCGGCCGGGCTCAGAATAATGGAGGCCGCCAGCGCGGCGGCGGCAACGGACGTCGCCGTCGCAGCCAGGGTGCTGGCAGCGGCGGCGGTGGTGCGGGTGACGTAGCGGACGGCTTTGTGGTGCATGCTCTTTGCCTTTCAGCGTCGGTTCCAACCCTTGCAACTCTGCTCAGCCCGGCTTCGTTCCCGCAATGAGTTAGCTATGAGCGGACTGTGAAACGTAGCCCCGGGCAGCAGGCCTCCGGATCGGGGGTATCCGTATTAGGCTGGAATGCAGACATCCCGGCCTTTCACCAGGCACCCGGCAACCATCAGGAGGACAGTCATGGCAGGCGAATCCACGTTCGACGTCGTCAGCAAGGTAGACAAGCAGGAAGTCGCCAACGCGCTGAACCAGGCGCAGAAGGAAATCGCCCAGCGCTACGACTTCAAGGGCGTCGGCGCCGAAGTCGATTTCAGCGGCGAGAAGATCCTCATGAAGGCCAACTCCGAGGAGCGGGTGCTGGCAGTGCTCGACGTGCTGCAGTCAAAGCTCATCCGCCGCGGCATCTCGCTGAAGTCCCTCGACACGGGCGAGCCCTACGCCTCCGGCAAGGAATTCCGGCTCGAGGCCTCCATCAAGGAGGGCATTGCCCAGGACCTCGCCAAGAAGATCAACAAGCTGATCCGCGACGAGGCCCCCAAGTCCGTCAAGTCGCAGATCCAGGGCGACGAGCTCCGGGTGACGTCCAAGTCCCGCGACGATCTCCAGGAAACCATGAACCTGTTGAAGGGCTTCGATGAGGCTGACCTGCAGTTTGTGAACTTCCGCAGCTAGCGGTCCCTCCCCGGCGCAATTTTCCTCAGGACGCGCAAAAGAGCTGGCGATGCCGGAACTCCGGTGTCGCCAGCTCTTTTGCGTGTCGCGAACGTATCCGCGCGTCGCCAGACCGCAGCTAGCGTCAGCTGAGCGGGCGGCCGGCCATCCGTTCGAGCCGGTCGATCCGCTCCGCCATCGGCGGGTGGGTGGAGAACATCTTGGCCACGCCTGCGCCGCGGAACGGGTTGGCGATCATCATGTGCGAGGCGTTCACCAGCTTCTGGTCCTGCGGCAACGGCGCCAGTTGCACGCCCTGTTCGATCTTACGCAGGGCCGAGGCGAGCGCCAGCGGATCGCCGGTCAGCGACGATCCGTCCTCGTCGGCGTCGTACTCACGCGTTCGGGAGATGGCCATCTGGATCAGGGAGGCAGCGAACGGGGCGAGCAATGCCATGGCGATCGCGGCAAACGGGTTCGCGTTGCGACGGTCCCCGCCGCCGAACAGCAGCATCATCTGCGCCACCGACGTGATGACGCCGGCGACGGCGGCGGCCACCGACGCCGTCAGGATGTCCCGGTTGTAGACATGCATCAGTTCATGGCCCAGGACGCCGCGCAGTTCGCGGGCGTCCAGCAGCCTCATGATGCCCTCGGTGCAGCAGACGGCGGCGTTCTGCGGGTTCCGGCCGGTGGCGAAGGCATTCGGCGCCATGGTGGGCGAGACGTAGATGCGCGGCATCGGCTGGTTGGCCCGGCCGGACAGCTCCCGGACGATCTGGTAGAGCTGGGGCGCCTCGGCCTCCGTGACGGGATACGCCTGCATGGCACGAATGGCCAGCTTGTCGCTGTTCCAGTACCCATAGGCCGTGGTCCCGATGCCGACCAGGGCCATGATCCAGATCGGCGCGGCACTGCGCGTCCCGGCCGCGATGAAAGCTCCCAGACCCAACAGCACCGCCCACAGGACCCCGAAAAGGGCCGCGGTCTTCAGTCCGTTGTGATGCTGATGCACTGGTCCTCCTGATGACCCGTATTTCACTGACCTGCAGTTCACAGACCTACCAAGGAAAACGAACCGCTACGGCACCGGGTTCCGCGCGTCGTAGCGCAGGAATCCCGACTGCAGGTGGGCCACCGTCCAGGCCACGGCAATGCATAGCGCGCCGCCGAGCAGCAGGACCCATCCCTCGTTCCACAGTTTAGTCGCGCCGCCGGCCAGCATGTCCCCGATCCGGGGTCCACCGGCCACCACCACCACGAACACACCCTGCAGCCGTCCGCGCAGGTGGTCCGGTGTGGAGGCCTGCAGGATGGTGGTGCGGAAGACGGCGCTGACGGAATCCGCGATGCCGGCGAGCGCGCAGCACAAGGCGGCGGGCAGCAGCCACACCGTCACGCCGCCGCTGCCGGTATGCCCCGCGAGGAGAACCACCAGGCCGAACGCCGCGATGGAAGCACCCCAGCCCATCACGGACCACACGACGGCGGCACCCTGCCGGCGAACCCGGCCCAGCGGCCCCGAGAACAGGCCGGACAGGAACGCCCCCACGGCCATGGCGGCCAGCAGGATCCCTACCGTTGCGTCACCGCCGCCGATCATCAGGGCGCCGATGGCAGGCAACAGCGCTCGCGGCTGGGCAAAGATCATGGCCACGAGGTCGATCACGAACGTCATGCGAAGGTTGGGCCGGGTGCCAAGGAAGCGGAAGCCCTCCACCACGGAACGCAGCCCGGCCGGCCTGGCATGCTTCCCGGGCGGCATGGGCGGCAGATTCAGGAGCGCCCAGAACGCAAAGGCGAAGCTGACGACGTCGATTGTGTATGTCCAGCCGAAACCGATCCAGGCCACGAGCACGCCGGCCAGGAGCGGCCCGGCGGTCATGGTCAGGCCAAAGCTCATCATGCTCAGGGCGTTGGCGGCCGGGAGCAGCTCCTTGCGGACCAGGGCCGGGATGATGGCGCTGCGGGCCGGCTGGTTGATGGCCTGAGCACCGCTTTGCACCGCCACGAGGACGTACAGCAGCCACACGTTGCCCAGCTGCAGCCACGCCTGCAGGGCCAGGGCGAGGGTGGTCAGCCAGAGGACGGAGGAGGCCAGGAGGGCGACCGTGCGGCGGTCGTGGGCGTCGGCGACCGAGCCGCCCAGCAGTCCCCCAAACATCAGCGGAACGAGGGCGAAGATGCTCAGCAGCCCCACGTACAGGCTGTCCTGGGTCAGCCGGTACACCTCCAGGCTGACGGCCACCACGGTCAGCTGGCTGCCCAGGGCCGACACGGAGGACCCCAGCCACAGGCGGCGGAAGGCCGGACTTTCGCGCAACGGCGTCATGTCCGCCAGAAATTTCCCCACCGGGCAACTCTAGCGGCGGCCCGGGGCGGCTTGTGACGCGGACGGACGTAGTTAGCCGTGCCTTATTGTGAGGCAGTCATAATAAGTGCTTGAATGGGACCATGACGGATTCCACGGGCAGCCACGACGCATGGGCGGCCGCCCTGCGTGCCCACGGCCGTCGGGTGACCAAGCAGCGCCTGGCCGTGCTGGCCGCCGTCGAACATCACCCGCATTCGCCGGCGGAGGCGATCCTTGCCGCCGCACGGCAGGAACTGCCGGACCTGACCGCCCAGTCCGTCTATGTGGTCCTGGGCGACCTCACCGATCTGCACATGCTGCGCCGGTTCGAACCCCCGCACTCCCCCGCGCTGTACGAAACCAGGGTGGGCGACAACCACCACCACGCCGTCTGCATCAGTTGCGGCCGGGTGGAGGACGTCGAATGCGCCGTGGGCCACGCGCCCTGCCTCACCCCGCACTGGGACGCGAACGCCAAGCCGATGACCATCCAGATCGCGGACGTGCTGTACCAGGGCATCTGCCAGGACTGCCAGCGCACCCAACAACTTCCCTCCGAACGAAACTAACAAACCCAACCAAAGGAGAATGATGACTGAGAACATCTCTGTGCCCGCCGTGTCCACGACACAGTCCGGCGCTCCCGTCACTTCCGACGCCCACTCCAAGTCCGTCGGGGCCGACGGTGCGATCATCCTGACCGATCACTACCTGATCGAGAAGCTCGCGCAGTTCAACCGCGAGCGCGTCCCGGAGCGTGTTGTCCACGCCAAGGGCGGCGGCGCCTTCGGTACCTTCAAGACCTCCGAAGACGTCTCGAAGTACACCAAGGCCGCCCTGTTCCAGCCCGGCACCGAGACGGACATGCTCATCCGTTTCTCCTCCGTCGCCGGCGAGGCAGGCTCCCCCGACACCTGGCGCGACCCCCGCGGGTTCGCCGTGAAGTTCTACACCACCGAGGGCAACTACGACCTCGTCGGCAACAACACTCCGGTGTTCTTCATCCGCGACGGCATCAAGTTCCCGGACTTCATCCACTCGCAGAAGCGCCTCCCGGGCACCCACCTGCGCGACGCCGACATGCAGTGGGACTTCTGGACCCTCTCCCCCGAGTCCGCCCACCAGGTCACGTGGCTCATGGGCGACCGCGGCCTCCCGGCTTCCTGGCGTGAAATGCAGGGCTACGGCTCGCACACCTACCAGTGGATCAACGCCGAAGGCGAGCGCTTCTGGGTCAAGTACCACTTCAAGTCCAACCAGGGCGTCAAGTCCATGACCGGCGACGAAGCCGAGGCCTTGGCCGGTGCTGATGGCGACTTCTACATCCGGGACCTCCAGGAGAACATTGCCGCCGGCAACTTCCCCTCCTGGGACCTGCACGTCCAGGTCATGCCGTACGAGGACGCCAAGACGTACCGCTTCAACCCGTTCGACCTCACCAAGGTGTGGCCGCACTCGGACTACCCGCTGATCAAGGTCGGCACCATGGAGCTGAACAAGAACCCGGAGAACTACTTCGCGCAGATCGAGCAGGCCACCTTTGCGCCGTCGAACTTCGTCCCGGGCATCGCCGCTTCCCCTGACAAGATGCTGCAGGCCCGCATCTTCTCCTACGCGGACGCACACCGCTACCGCGTCGGCACCAACCACGCCCAGATCCCGGTGAACCAGCCCAAGAACCAGGTCAACAACTACAGCCAGGACGGCGCGGGACGTTACCACTTCAACGCCCCGTCTGTTCCGGTCTACGCACCGAACTCCGTCGGTGGCCCCGCTGCCGTGGAGCCCGCGGTTGCAGGCGGCGGCTGGGAGAACGACGGCGAACTGACCCTCTCCGCGCACACCCTGCATGCGGAGGACAGCGACTTCGGCCAGGCCGGCACGCTGTACCGCGAGGTGTTCAACGACGGCGAGAAGGCCCGCCTGCTGGACACCGTCACGGGTGCCGTCGGCGGCGTCAAGAACGCCGACATCAAGGAACGCGCCATCCAGTACTGGACCAACGTCGACGCCGAGTTCGGCGCCAAGCTGCGCGCCAACCTGGGTGCCGGCCAGGTTGAGTCCGACGCCGAGGCCGCCAACAAGGTCTAATCAGCAAGGCCCGTTTGTGACCGGCTGAGCCCATGAACGCCCCGCCACGGAAATCCTCCGGAGATCCGTGGCGGGGCGTTTTGCCGTTTTCCACATAGGTGCTCGCGGCCCTCGCCACGAGACGCGGCAGATCCCTAGGATTTAGCCATGACCGCATTTGCAGGCATTCCGGATGACGCCTTCCGGTTCTATTCCGAGCTTGAACAGAACAACAACCGGGACTGGTGGCTGGAGCACAAGCCGGTCTACGATGCCGCGGTGAAGGGGCCGTTGACCGAGCTGCTCGCCGAGCTGGAACCCCGGTTCGGCCCGGCGAAACTCTTCCGACCCAACCGGGATGTCCGCTTCTCGCCGGACAAGTCGCCCTACAAGACGGCGCAGGGAGCGTTCGCAGCGCTGGCGGAAGGCGTGGGTTTCTACGTCCAGCTCAGTGCCGACGGCCTCCTCATCGGCGGCGGCTGCCACACCCACACCCCGGCCCAGCTGGCACGCTATCGCGGTGCCGTGGACGACCCCGCCAGCGGAGAGACTCTGCAGGAAATCGTGCGCCACGTCGAGGCCGCAGGGTTCGCCGTGGAAGGCGAAAGCCTGAAGACCGTGCCGCGGGGCTTCGACAAGGACCACCCCAGGGCCGAGCTGCTCAAACACAAGTCCCTCACGGCCGGCGAGAACGTGGGGCAGCCCGCTTGGCTTGCCGGGCCCGGGGCCGCGGCGGAAGTGGCCCGGCGCTGGGAGGAGCTCCGTCCCCTGGTGGAGTGGGTCGGCCGTTACGCGGCTCCCTGACCTGGACCCCGGTCTTCAGCGTCAGATGTGCTGGCCGTCGGTGGCGAGCCGCCGGTCGAGGTTGTTGAAGAAGACCAGCATCATCAGCTCGAAGGCCTCGGTGGCTTCCTCGGGCTGGTTGTTGACGACAAAGTCGAACTGCAGCCCATAGAACGCGGCGGTGAAGAGACGTGCGTCGGTGTCGGCGAACTCTGGCCGGATCCCCTGGATGACGAGCCAGTCCCGGGACTTCTCGTGCAGCATGCGGAAGTGCTCCTGGGCTGTGCCGCGCGGCACAGCCGCCACCACGTCCTGCGCCGTCGCCTCAAATTCCAGCCGGGCCAGGTGCCGGTTGCGCTGCGCCATGGTCCACTGCCAGGACTCCAGGAGGAAGGCCCGCCAGGCATCCCTGTCGATGTCCCGGACGTCGGTGGCACGGATGCTGTCCAGCCGGGATTCGATGCCGCGGATGATCTCGTTGATCAGCTGTTCACGGTGGCCGAAGTGGTACACCAGAACGTAGCTGCTGACACCCAGCCCGTCGGCGAGGCTTCGAAACGTCAGCTCCGCCAGCGTCTTGTCCATGAGGTAGTCGAGAATCGCCGACAACAGTTCTGATTTGCGTTCCGGTCTTGCTGGGCGGGCCATGTCTCCATCTTAGGGAGGCGGGGTCCTCCGCGCCCGCCGGCTGTACCCTCCCGAACCGGACGGTCCAACGCCGAAGTCGCCGGAGCCTTGCCAATTCGCCGGAAGTTGTCGGCGAATTCGCAGGTCTCCGGCGACTTCGATTTGTCGGGACCGGCATTTCCCGATCAGGAGCGGGTGAGCGCGTCTTCCTCGTTTGCCGGGGCGGCGGTGACGGCGTCGTCCTTGGCAGGGCCATTCACGGAGGCCCGGGCCGCCGCGAACTTTTCGTTTAGGCGGGAGTGGCGCTGGCCGTAGGCGAAGTAGATCGCGATGCCAATCACGAGCCAGATCGCGAAGAAGATCCAGGTTTCCACGGCGAGGTTCGTCATGAGGTAGAGGCACAGCACGGCCGAGACAACCGGGAGCACCTTACCGAACGGGACGCGGAAGCTCGGCTTCAGGTCCGGGCGCTTCTTGCGCAGGACCAGGATGCCCAGGCTCACCATCACGAAGGCGGAGAGCGTGCCGATGTTGATCATTTCCTCGAGCAGGTCCACGTTGGTCAAGCCGGCGACGATAGCCACGGCGGCGCCGCAGATGATCTGGAGGCGGGCCGGCGTCGCCCGGATGGTGCTGGTTTTGGACAGGGATCGCGGCAGCAGGCCGTCGCGGCTCATGGCCAGGACCACGCGGGACAGGCCCATGAGGAGCACCATGATGACGGTGGTGAGGCCCACGAGGGAGCCGAAGGCGATGACTTTGGCGGCGTCGGTGTTGCCGACGGCCTCGAAAGCGGTGGTAAGGGTCGGGTTCTTGGCCTCGGCGAGCTTGGTGTAGGACACCATGCCGGTCAGGGCCAGGGACACCAGGATGTAGAGCACTGTGACGATCGCAAGGCCGCCGAAGATGCCGCGCGGCAGCGTTTTCTGCGGGTTCTTGACCTCTTCGGCGGAGGTGGCGACGACGTCGAAGCCGATGAAGGCGAAGAAGACCAGGGCGGCGCCGGCGAAGATGCCGAGTGTGCCGTACTGGGCAGGGGCCGCACCGGTGAGGAAGCCGAAGAAGGACTGTTTGAGGACGTCGGCGGTTCCGGTGCCGCCGGTCGGCTCGGAGGCCGGCACGAACGGAGCGTAGTTCTCGAACTTCACGTAGGTGAAGCCGACCACGATCACGAAGAGCACCACCGCGATCTTGATGAGCGTGAAGATGTTGCCGACGCGGGCGGAGAGCTTGGTCCCGAGGACCAGCAGCACAGTGAAGATGGCAACGATCAGGAAGGCACCCCAGTAGAGGTCAACGCCGCCCAGGGAGATCGACGGCGGAACGTCGACTCCCATGAGCGCAAAGACCTTGCTGAGGTAGATGCCCCAGTACTTCGCGATCACGGCACCGGCTGTGAAGAGTTCCAGGATCAGGTTCCAGCCGATAATCCACGCGAGGATTTCCCCCATGGTCGCGTAGGTGAAGACGTAGGCGGAGCCCGCCACCGGGATGGCCGTGGCAAACTCGGCGTAGCACATGATGGCGAGCGCGCACGTGACCGCGGCGATCGCGAAGGAAATAGTCACGGCCGGGCCGGCGAAATTCGCGGCAGCCTTGGCGCCAACCGAGAAGATCCCGGCGCCGACGGCGACCGCGACCCCCATGATCATGAGGTCCCACGTGCTGAGCGAGCGCTTCAACTTGCGTCCGGGCTCATCGGCGTCGGACATGGACTGCTCGATGGATTTGGTCCGGAAAAGGTTCATAGGAAAGTCCGCAATCTCGATAACTGGTTTGGAAACAGACCTATCTAGTGTAGTGTCCATCCACTGGACGGCCCGATTTGTCCCATATAGTGAGACGCAGATGTGGGCCGTGCCGGTGTTGCCGGCACGGCCCACATCTCTCGCGGTGAGCTCTACGCTCCGCCGTTCCGGCTCAGACCGGCCAGTTTTCCATCAGCGCCGAGCGGATCAGGAACCGTTTGCCTTCCGGGGCCTCCACCGAGAAACCGCTCCCCCGGCCGGGGACGACGTCGACCGTCAGGTGCGTGTGGCTCCAGTAGTTGAACTGCTCCCGCGACATCCAGAATTCCACCGGCTGGGGCTGGATTCCGTCCGAAATATCGAACAGGCCAAGCAACACGTCCGAGTCCCCTGTGATGAATTCCCCGGCCGGGTAGCACATGGGCGAGGAACCGTCGCAGCAGCCGCCGGACTGATGGAACATCAGCGGGCCGTGCTGCACCCACAGCTTGCGCAACAGGCCCACAGCCTCCGGGGTGAGCGCCACGCGGGAGAAGTCCTCCCCCGGGCGGGTCACGGCGGCGTCGAGCTTGGTCTCCGGCATCAGCGTCCTTCTTTCATCAGAACCTCAGCACCACACGGCCGTCGATCTTGGCGTGCTTCATCTCATCAAGAACGGCGTTCACTTCGGAAAGCGCCCTCGTGGACACCGTGGGGTGGATCTTGCCCTGGGCGTAGAAGTCGAGGGCCTCCTCAAGGTCCTGCCGCGTGCCCACGATGGAGCCCCGGACCGTCAGCCCCTTGAGCACAATCTCAAAGATCGGCGCCGGGAAGTCGCCCGGCGGCAGCCCGTTGAACACGATCGTTCCGCCGCGCCGGGCCATCCCAATGGCCTGCCCGAAGGCTGACGGGTGCACTGCCGTGACCAGGACTCCATGGCATCCTCCGGTTTCGCGCTGGATAACTTCGGCGGGATCCTCGTGCAGGGCATTGACCGTCAGCTCTGCACCGTGCTTCTTGGCCAGGGCGAGCTTGTCGTCGGCGATGTCCACCGCCGCGACCCGCAGCCCCATGGCCACAGCGTATTGGACAGCGATGTGGCCGAGTCCGCCGATCCCGGAGATGGTGACCCACTGGCCGGGCTTGGCCTCGGTCATCTTCAGGCCCTTGTAGACGGTGACGCCCGCGCAGAGCACCGGAGCCACTTCCACCGGATCTGAGCCGGCGGGGATTCGGGCAGCGAAGCGGCTGTCCACCAGCATGTACTCGCCGAAGGAGCCGTCCACGCTGTAGCCGGCGTTCTTCTGGGCCTCGCAGAGCGTTTCCCAGCCCGTCCGGCAGAACTGGCAGTCGCCGCAGGCGGACCAGAGCCATGCGTTGCCCACCAGGTCTCCGACGGCCAGGTCAGTGACGCCTTCGCCGAGGGCCACGACTTCGCCCACGCCTTCGTGGCCGGGAATGAACGGCGGGGTCGGCTTCACCGGCCAGTCGCCTTCGGCCGCATGAAGGTCCGTGTGGCAGACGCCGGTGGTGATGACCTTGACCAGCGCCTCACCGCGGCCCGGGGAGGGAATAGGGAGGTCCTGGATCTGGAGGTCTTTGCCGAATTCAGTTACTACAGCTGCTTGCATTGTCGTCGTCATTGGCGAAATCCTTGCGTAGTTTTGGGGCCTAGATATGGGGCGTAGCTTTAGGGCGTATTCAGGGTTTGGTGTACTCCGGGGGGTGGTGGGTGGTATGTCCCGTCCGGGGGTGGCCAGACATGGTGCGGGCGGGGCGGATCACGTCCGATCCGCCCCGCCCGGGTCAGTGCGGCTTAGAAGAAGCCGAGCTTGTTCTCGTTGTAGCTGACCAGGAGGTTCTTGGTCTGCTGGTAGTGGTCCAGCATCATGGAGTGGTTCTCGCGTCCGATGCCGGAGGACTTGTACCCGCCGAACGCGGCACCGGCCGGGTAGGCGTGGTAGTTGTTGACCCACACGCGGCCGGCCTGGATCTCGCGGCCTGCACGGTAGGCAACGTTGCCGTTGCGGGACCAGACGCCGGCACCGAGGCCGTAGAGGGTGTCGTTGGCGATCCCCATGGCGTCGTTGTAATCGCTGAAGCGCGTCACGGACACCACCGGGCCGAAGATCTCCTCCTGGAAGATCCGCATCTTGTTGTGGCCCTCGAAGATGGTCGGCTGGACGTAGTAGCCGCCGGCCAGGTCCCCGGTGAGCTCGGCGCGGGCGCCGCCGGTGAGGGCCTTGGCGCCTTCCTGCTTTCCGATGTCGATGTAGGACAGGATTTTCTCGAGCTGGTCATTGGAGGCCTGGGCGCCGAGCTGCGTCTCGGTATCCAGCGGGTTGCCCTGGATGATCTTCTGCGTGCGGGCCAGCGCGTCGGCCATGAACGAATCGTAGATGCCTTCCTGGACCAGTGCGCGGGACGGGCAGGTGCAGACCTCGCCCTGGTTGAAGGCGAAGAGCGTGAAGCCTTCAAGGGCCTTGTCGTAGAAGGCGTCGTTGGTGTCGGCGACGTCGTTGAAGAAGATGTTGGGGCTCTTGCCGCCGAGTTCCAGCGTGACCGGGATCAGGTTCTGGGAGGCGTACTGGCTGATCAGCCGGCCGGTGGTGGTTTCGCCGGTGAAGGCGATCTTGCGGATCCGCGGGCTGGAGGCCAGGGGCTTGCCGGCTTCGACGCCGAAGCCGTTGACCACGTTGATGACGCCGGCCGGCAGGAGGTCGCTGATCAGTTCCATCAGCACCAGGATGGAGGACGGGGTCTGCTCGGCCGGCTTCAGGACGACGGCGTTGCCGGCGGCGAGGGCCGGGGCGAGCTTCCAGACGGCCATGAGGATCGGGAAGTTCCAGGGAATGATCTGGCCGACGACGCCGAGGGGCTCGTGATAGTGGTAGGCGGTGGTGTCGTCGTCGAGCTGGGACAGCCGGCCCTCCTGGGCGCGGACGGCCGAGGCGAAGTAGCGGAAGTGGTCGGCGGCGAGCGGAATGTCCGCGTTGAGGGTTTCGCGGATCGGCTTGCCGTTGTCCCAGGATTCGGCGACGGCGAGCATCTCGGTGTTCGCGTCGATCCGGTCCGCGATCTTGTTCAGGATCGCGGCGCGCTCGGCCACGGAGGTCTTGCCCCAGGACGGCGCAACCTTGTGCGCGGCGTCCAGCGCCAGCTCAATGTCCTCGGCGGTGCCGCGGGCCACCTCACAGAAAGCCTTGCCTGTCACGGGGGTAATGTTCTCGAAGTACTGGCCCTTGACCGGGGCAACCCACTCGCCGCCGATCCAGTTCTCGTAGCGGTCCTTGAAGGTGACCTTCGAGCCCTCGGTACCGGGCTGGGCGTAAACAGTCATTGCTAGCTCCTTTGCTGTGCAAGAGAGGGGGCAGCAAGGCGCTGCCGGCCCCCGTTGACCTCAGCCTAGGGGCTCGAAGGTTGCAGTCAGGTTGCAACGATGTGAGCCCGGTCACGGTCCGGATGCCCCGCGCCGTGGCGGTTCAGGCGCTCAGTTCCCGGTCCAGCCGTTCCAGATCGGCGACGACGGCGGCACGCTTGGGCGAGCGCGGTGCCAGCAGCTTCAGCGCGGCGGTCCGGACGTCGACGTCGTCCTTTGCCTCGGGCAGTTCGGCGTACTTCAGCAGTGACTCGGCACTGCCGTCCGTCAGCAGGGCCTCGCGCATCAGCGCGGAAACCCTGGCCCGCAGCTCCACGATGCCGGGCGCCTCCGAGCGCGGCAGTACGGCGCCGCGGTAGATTTCCAGCGCTATCCGGTGAGCACCGCGTTGCAGGCAGCTCAGCACCTGTCCGGAGTCCGGCACGAGGTCGACCGGCAAGCGGTACGGGCGTGACGCCGGGACGGCCTCGGGATTGAGCTGCTGCAAGACTTTGCGCAGCCGTACCATCTCCGCGCGCAGCGTCATGGTGGAGGCCTCCCCGGGGTACAGGAGGGCGCACAGCTCCTCGGCGTTCAGCCCTTCGGGGTGGGTGCTGAGCAGGGCCAGGATCTCACTGTGCCGGGCGGACAGGGACACGGTGCGGCCGTCAATGCTGAGCAGGGCCTGATCGCGGCCAAGCAGCTGGAGGCTGTTCCGGTACAGGCTGCCGGCGGCCGATGCCCCGGCCGTTTTCGGCGCGCCCGGGCTTCTCCGCCGGGAGGGCGAGGACTGGCGTGCGGCGGCCAGCTGGAGCCGTTCCACCCGCAGATGCGCCTGGGCAGCGGCGACCGTCGCCTCGACGAGGGACAGGGTATGCGGGGCCACGGCCGACTCCGTGCCGGTGATGTCCACAACCCCCAGCAGTGCGCCGGAATCCGGGTCGTGGAACGGCACGGCCGTGCAGCTCCAGGGATGCACCGAACGCTTATAGTGCTCCGCGCCGGAGATCTGGATGCCCCGGCCCAGGGCCAGCGCGGTGCCCGGGGCGCTGGTGCCCACCGTCGCCTCGGACCAGTCAGCCCCGGGGACGAACATCATGCCTTCGGCCCGGCGCTGCAGGGCGGCGTCGCCTTCGACCCACAGCAGCCGGCCGACCTCGTCCCCCACGGCCACCAGCATCCCGCTGTCGTGGCTTGGCAGGACCAAAAGCTTATGGATCACAGGCATGATGGCGGCCAAGGGGTGCTGGCGGCGGTATTCCTCAAGTTCTTCGCGGTCCATGGCCAGAGGGGCCTCGGGGTTGTCCGGGTTGGCGTGCAGTTCCGCCGAACGCCGCCACGACTCCTGGATCAGGCTACTGAGCCCGGGCAGGTGCAGGTCCTCCGGAAAGACGAGACCCCGGGAATCCAGTTCCTCGTGCCCGGCACTGGCATGCTTCTGCCGCAGCGCTGCGGTGACCCCGCCTGCTGGCGGTAGCAGCGCTGCCGGATGGACCAGATTCCTCATTGAACTCCCACCGGACGGGCTCGACGGCGTGCCGGAGGCCGCCTCGTCCGCCCCAGTCTAGTTCCGTGCGGGGAGTTTGGAAATGCACCGTTTTGTTCCACCGGTGGGCCCGGGCGGGCTCAGGCGCCGGCTCCCGGCGGCAGGACGTAGCTCTTGATCTCGCCCACGTGCTGGATCTCGGGGCGTGGCAGCCCGGCGGCCGCTATCAGCTCCTGGAATTCCCTGCCGCCGCTGAAACGGTCAAAGACCTCCCGGCTCGGGCACGTGTCCAGAACGGCGATACCGTCCTCCGTCTGCACGCACAGATGCAGCTCCAACTGGCCGGCGGGCAGGAGGGCCAGCAAGCGGTCGTGGCCTGCGAGAAGCTCCGCCGGGTCGCCGCGGAAGCTGTACATTCCCAGATACATGGTGCCCAGATACATGGCGGGTCTCCTTCACGTGGATTGCTTGAGTGCAGGCCGTCGCCCGGCCCAGGGGCTGGCCTGCTCCAGCTGGGCGGCCAGCCGGAAGAGGGTCGCTTCGGCGCCGAAGCCGGCGAGGAAGGACATCCCGACGGGAAGCCCGGCGGAATCGGTGCCCAGCGGCACGGACATGGCCGGGTTGCCTGTGATGTTGGCGTATTCGCCGTCGAACATCAGGAAGCGGCCGGCCTCCCGTTCCCCGCGGACGGGGTCCTCCGCCGTCGCCGTCAGCGTGCCGAGCGGCAGCGGCGGCCAGCCGACTGTCGGCGTCAGCCACAGATCGTAGGTCTGGAAGAAGCCTGCAACCCGGCGGCTGAAGCGTTGCAACTCCTCAACGCCCTGCAGGTAATCCCCGGCGCTGACCTTCCGGCCGCGCCCGAACAGGACCTCGGTATACGGTTCCACCTCCCCCGGTTCGGGCCCCCGGCCCAGCCGCCGAGTCCAGTAGCCCTCGATCCAGGCGGCTGCGGCGGCGTATACGGCCCGGATGGCGTGGTGCCCCGCCCGGTCCAGGGGTTCGGGGTGCGCTTCCTGGACGTCGTGGCCCAGGTCGCTCAGCAAGCGCACGGCGGCGTCGAAGGCCCGCAGGTAGTCAGGATGGACAGTCTGGCCGCGATTGGGAGTGGCCGTGGCCGCGATCCTGAGCTGTCCCGGCGGTGTCACGGCCTCGGCTGCATAGGGGCGTGGCCGTGGCGGCGCCAGGTAGGGGTCCCCGGGCGCCGGACCGGCCACGGCGTCCAGCAGCGCTGCGGCGTCGCGGACTGTGCGGGTCAGGGCGAATTCGGCGGCGAGGCCGCCGACGACATCACCGTATTCCGGGCCCAGCGGCACCCGTCCCCGGGTCGGTTTCAGGCCGACCAGCCCGCACCACGCCGCGGGATACCGGAGCGACCCGCCGAGGTCGTTGCCATGGGCCATCGGGACGATCCCGGCGGCAACGGCGGCCGCCGACCCGCCGCTGGATCCGCTCGTGGAGCGGGACAGGTCCCAGGGGTTGCGGGTTGCCCCGTACAGGACCGGTTCGCAGTGCGGACTCAGTCCGAACTCGCACGTATTGGTCTTGCCGATGATGGCCAGTCCCGCGTGGCGGAAGCGCCGCGCGAGTTCCTGGCTGTGGCCGGAGACGTTTCCGGCGAGCCAGCGTGAGCCTTCGGAGAACGGCGTACCGGCGATTTCCAGCGCGAGGTCCTTGACCAGGAACGGCACCCCGGCAAACGGAACGTCGTCCGTGGGGGTGCTGCCGTTTGCCGGGGTGGCGTCGGGGGTGTCGGTGTCCAGCCCGGCGATCACGGCATTCACCACCGGATTGAGTTCCCTGATGCGGTCCCGGGCCTCGGCGAGGAGTTCGGCGGCACTGACCTGGCCGGAGCGGACCAGGTCGGCCTGCTCCGTGGCATCCATCCACCGGAGTTGTTCGTCCACGGCACCTCCCGAAGGGGAATCGCAGCAGGGAAACACAGCACGGGGGTCACGTCACACGTCACACGTCACACCACGACGGTTACAGCACGGGGTTTGCAGCACGGCGGTACAGCGT
This sequence comes from Arthrobacter sp. TE12232, assembly GCF_054062615.1. Classification (NCBI taxonomy): domain Bacteria; kingdom Bacillati; phylum Actinomycetota; class Actinomycetes; order Micrococcales; family Micrococcaceae; genus Arthrobacter; species Arthrobacter sp. TE12232. Next base: position 3,470,252 of record NZ_JBSSFK010000001.1, on the reverse strand, counting down.
CCGCCGCGCAGTCCTTGTGCGTGAAATTCTACGTCCGGGCGCCGCTGACGGGACAGGCTAGTCGCGGGAAATCTCAATCATCTCCTCGCGCGGGACTACCTTGATGCGCTCCCGCTCAATCCCGTTGGCGTTCTCCGCAGCCGACCACTCCGCACCGAGGGCGAGCTCGTGGGCATCGAGCTTGATCCACCCTTCCCAGGTCGTGTACTGGATGCCGCGTTCCTGCAGCAGATCGATGATGGCCTGCGGGTCCGGGTTCTGCGCCGGCGGCAAGGTGAGCCGGTCCTCCAGCAGGTAGCCGATGGTCTCCAGCGCGTCACCCTTGGTGTGGCCGATCAGCCCGACGGGTCCGCGCTTGATCCAGCCGGTGGCGTAGATCCCGGGGACCGGCTTCCCCTCGGCGTCGAGGACACGGCCGCCCTCGTTGGGGACAACGCCGCGGCGGGCATCGTACTCCAGCTCATCCAGCGGCGAACCGTGGTAGCCGATTGCCCGGTAGACGGCCTGGACCGGGTAGTCGAGGAATTCTCCGGTGCCCTTGACGTTCCCGGTGCCGTCGAGCTGCATGCGTTCGAACTTGATGCCGGCGACTTTGCCGGGATTCGCGGCGTCGTCATGGATCTCGACCGGGCTGTGCAGGAAGTGCAGGTGCAGCCGTCGCGAGGACGGTTCCTCGGCTTCGGCGTGGTCCTCGACGAGCCAGTTGGTCAGGGTGTTGACCATGGTCCGGATCTGGTTGTTGTTGCGGATGGCCTCATCCGAGGCTTCGTCGAACTCGAAGTCCTCCGGATACAGCACAATGTCCACGTCCTTGGCGTGGCTGAGTTCGCGCAGCTCCAGCGGGGTGAACTTCACTTGGGCCGGCCCGCGGCGGCCGAAGACATGGACGTCGGTGACCGGCGAGTCCTTGAGGGCCCGGTAGACGTTGTCCGGGATTTCGGTGACCAGGAGTTCATCGGCGTGCTTGACCAGCATGCGGGCCACGTCCAGGGCCACGTTGCCGTTGCCGATCACGGCGATCTCCTTCGCCTCCAGCGGCCAGTCCCGCGGCACGTCCGGGTGGCCGTCGTACCAGGAGACGAAGTCGGCCCCGCCAAAGGAACCCTCGAGCCCGATCCCGGGAATGTCCAGCTCGGCGTCTTTGATGGCTCCCGTGGAGAAGATGACGGCATCGTAGAAGGCGCGGAAGTCATGCAGCGTCAGGTCCCGGCCGTAGGTGACGTTGCCAAGGAACCGGATGTCGCCGCGGTCCAGGACTTTGTGCAGGGCGTTGACGATGCCTTTGATCCGGGGATGGTCAGGAGCCACCCCGTAGCGGATCAGGCCGTACGGCGCCGGGTATGCCTCGAAGAGATCGATGCTGACCTCGACGCCGCCGTCTTTGACCTCATTGGACTTCGTCAGGATGTCCGCGGCGTAGACGCCGGCCGGACCCGCGCCGACAATGGCGACGCGGAGGGGACGAGTGGATGTGGATTCGGCCGAGTTGGACACCGGGAGCCCTTCTGAGTCTTAGGGACAGCGCCAGTACATGCAGCGCACAGGCCCCTATTCTAAATGTCGCCGGGCGGCCTGTGGCCCGGTTGGTAGGAATAGGCGCCGTGCAGGTGGTGTTATTGGTCTTGTGCCTAAGCCCGAACGATCCTTCTCCCCCGCCCCGCCGACCGACCCGCGCGTCCCAGCCCCTGCAGGGCGCCCGGCGCCGCTGCCGCCGGCCGGACTCGCGCCGGTAGATAAGGAAACGACGCCGGGGATCCTGTTCGGGATCGGCGCGTACGGGCTGTGGGGACTGCTGCCCCTGTACTTCTATGCGCTCCAGCCTGCCGGCGCGATCGAAATCGTCGCCAACCGGGTGGTCTGGTCCCTCGTGTTCTGCGTCCTGCTGATCACCGTCACGCGCTCCTGGCGGGTGCTGGCTGCTGCGTTCCGGAACCGCGCGGTGATCGGCCCGCTGTCCATCGCCGCGGCTCTGATCGCGGTGAACTGGCTGACCTACACCTACGGCGTGACCACCGGCCAGGCCGTAGAGGCCTCCCTGGGCTACTTCATCAACCCGCTGGTCTCGGTGCTGCTGGGGGTCTTTGTACTGAAGGAAAAGCTGAGGCCGCTGCAGTGGGCCGCCGTCGGCATCGGTTTTATCGCGGTGGGCGTGCTGACAGTCTCCTACGGCAAGCTCCCCTGGATCGCCCTGACGCTCGCGCTGAGCTTTGGCCTGTACGGCTTCGTCAAGAAGCGTGTCGGCCCGCGGGCGGACGCGATCACCAGTCTCACCGTGGAGACGATCGTGCTGGCCCCGCCGGCTGCGGCCACCATGATTGTGCTCGCGGTCAGCGGTGCGGCCACGCTGGCGTCCAACGGCGCCGGGCACTTCTGGCTGCTGGTCGCATCGGGTGTCATCACCGCCGTGCCGCTGCTGTTCTTCGGGGCCTCTGCCCGCCGGCTGCCCATGACCACCATCGGCTTGTTGCAGTACTTCGCACCCGTGCTGCAGTTCATTGTGGCGCTTGTGGTGTTCAAGGAACCCATGACTTTGGACCGCTGGATTGGCTTCGGCGTCGTGTGGCTGGCACTGCTCGTGCTGACGGTGGACATGCTGCTGGCGGCCGGGAAGAACTCCATGATCCGGAAACGGGCCCGCGCCGCCGCCTAGCAGGACTGCTCCGGCGGGTTAGCCGTCTGCGAACCAGGGCCGCCGTGCGTTAGTGTCATCATGAAGGACACGTTGGGGCGGAATTAAGGATTGCTGGTGCCAGAAAACGATCTTGAGACTCCGGGCGGCCGGGATATCTCGTCCCTGGGCTTCGACAGCAGCGGTATCCTGCGCCTCGAGTGGGCCCGGGGCATCGTCATTGACGCCCCGAATGCCCAACTCGCCATGGATCGGGTCAATGCCATGTGCGACGGCCGGCCCACGCCGCTGCTGATCGACATGGCCACCACGGAATCCGTCAGCCGGGCCGCGCGGGCCGTGTTCGCCAAACGCTGTGACGCGTCGGCCATCGCGCTGCTGGGCGCGTCCGCCGTTGACCGGGTTCTCGCCAACTTCTTCCTGGGCGTCAATTCGGCACCGGTCCCCACGCGCTTTTTCACCGACCGCGATGAGGCGGTCCGCTGGCTGATATCGCAGGGCCATGACGGGGCGTGATGACGACCGCCGCCTCGAGGAACTCGTAGACGGCATCGTCGTGCTGTCCTCGGGCGATCTTTCAAACCGTCTGGAGGTCTCACCGGCACGGGACGGCATCGACGCTGTCACGACCGGCATCAACCTGCTCGCTGAAGAGCTTCAAAGCATGTACGAAGACATGGAAGTCCGGGTCGCCGAGCGGACCGCGCTCCTGGAAGCGGCCAAAGCCGAACTCCGGCGCGTGATCAACACTGACGAGTTGACGGGGCTGGCCAGCCGCTCGCTGCTGCAGGAAAAAGTGGCCGAGGCCGTCACCGGAGCCGGCCGGGGCCCCCAGCCCGCGCTCATCCTGCTGGACCTCGACTCCTTCCGGCTCATCAATGACAGCCTTGGCCACGCGGCCGGGGACGCCGTCCTGCGGGAGGCAGCCCTGCGGCTGGGCGCCGCGGCCGGGGCCCGTCACTTGATCGCACGCCTCAGCGGCGATGAGTTCGCCGTGCTCGTGGTGGACCAGGAACCGGACGCCGTGCTGGAGATCGCGTCCCGCCTTAGCGAATCGCTGAAGGACAGAATCGTTGCCGGCGGCGTCGCGGTCGCCCTGACGGCCGGAACCGGGGTGCGGCTGGGCGAACCCGGGCTGAGCAGCGAGGAGCTCATCCGCGATGCCAACATCGCCATGCATGAGGCCAAGAAGCGCGGCCGGGACACCCTCCTGGTGTTTTCCGCGGCCATGCACGAGGCCGCCAAGCAGCGGGTTCACCTGGTGGCCGAGCTCCGGACGGCGCTGGCAACGGACGAGCTCGAGCTGGAATACCAGCCCATCATGGATCTGCGCACGGGGACGATTGCCGGGACGGAGGCCCTGATCCGGTGGCGCCACCCGGACCTGGGGCTGCTGGCGCCGGATACGTTCCTCGACGCCGCTGACGAGGCCGGGCTCACGGTGGAAATCGGCCACTGGGTGCTCCGGAACGCCATCGCGCAAACCGGGCGCTGGAAGTCCGATCCGGGGCTTCCGGCGGACTTCAGCACCCATATCAATCTCTCACCGGCGGACCTGCACCATGTCGATCTGGCGCCGTATGTCGAAGACCTGCTGGTCCGGCACGGCGTCGAACCGCGCCATATCTCGATTGAAATCACCGAGACCGCGATCATGCGCGGCGGTCCGGAAGTGGCAGCCACCATGCAGTCGCTCAATGACCTTGGCGTCCGGATCGAGATCGACGACTTCGGTACGGGCTATTCCTCCATCAGCTACCTGCGCACCCTCCCTGCCTCGCAGGCGAAGATCGACAAGTCCCTCCTGGACGGGCTGACCACGGACCGGCAGCAGGAGACCTTCGTCGCGGCCATCTTGCAGCTGATCCATTCCGCCGGCCTGGGTGCCGTGGCCGAGGGTATCGAGGACCGGGAGCAGGCGGACCGGCTGCGGCACCTGGACTGTGAATTCGGCCAGGGATATTTCTTCAGCCGGCCCCTGCCCGTTGCGGACATGACGGACCTGCTGGCGCACAGGGACGGTGCAGCCGCATGAGCGGAGCCGGTACGGGGGGCACGAGAAACACAAGTACGCCGAAGACAGCCACGAAAAACACAGGCACGCACAAGGCGGCGGATACGCTCTGGATGGTGGCCCGGGTGGTGGCCCTGTCCCTGCACCGGCCCCGGCGCCCGGACCGGCGCTGGGATGAGTTCTGGCGCGGAGTGTCGCAGGGAGTGCTTACGGAACCGATCATCTGGGATACTTCGACCGCCGGCGACGACGAAGTGAGGCAGCATCTGCGGGCCATGGCGGCCCTGATGGACACCAGCCTTCCGGTGGTCGATCTGGGCTGCGGGAACGGAGCCCTCTCGTGCCGGCTCGTCGAGGTCTTCCCCTCGGTGCTGGGCGTCGATGTCTCGCCTGCGGCCGTGGCCGCGGCGCAGTCCGCCCATGCGCACGTCCCGGGCCTCAGCTTCCGGAGCCTGGATGCCACCCGGCCGGCTGCCGCGGCCGCGCTCGCGCACGAACTCGGCGACGTCAATGTCTTTGTCCGCGGCGTCTTCCACGTCCTTAGCCGGCGGCGCAAGGCACGCCTTGCGGACTCCATCAAAGCGCTCCTCGGAGCCCAGGGACGGATTTACCTGGTGGAGACAAATGTCCCGGGCGGGGCGCTGAGCTATCTTCGGGGCCTGGGCGCCACGGGCGAGCGGATCCCGGGACCGCTCCGCCAGGCAATTTCTGCCTTGCCGAAACCGGGCCATTTCGGCCCCAGGCAACGCTCGCGGGCGTTCCCCGAACGGCACTGGACCCTCATCGCGGAAGGTCCCGGTGTCCTGGCAACGGTGCCGATGGAGACCGGCGGACCGCCCGGCAGCATTCCGGCCTACTGGGCGGTCCTGGCCCCGCGGCCCCAAACCTCCGGAACTTAGACCTCCGGGAAGGTATCCACCCGCTGGTAGTCGCGCGGCACAACCACCATCGGCACCGGGAGGGCGCGCAGCACCTTGTTGGCGGTACTGCCGATGAAGAGTTTGTATTTCTCCGCCAGACGGGAGGATCCCACGATCATGACCTCGCCGTCGTCCCATTCCAGGTCGTCGATCGCTTCCTCGATCGTGCGCCCGTGGGCGACCTCCACACTGACGTGGTGGCCCTCAGGCAGGCGGTGCGCGGCGGCGGCGAGCACGGTATTGGCATGGATGTGGGCCGCGTTGACGTTTTCCCCGCCCTCCTCGTCGACGTCCAGTTCCACAAGGGAGACCAGCCGGAGCGGGACGCCGCGGCGCTCGGCGGATTCTATTGCAACGTCGATCGCCGCTTCTGCCCCGGGGCGCTGGCCCACGGCGAGGGTCAGGCGCGTGATGGGTTCGGTCCGGCGGTAACCGCGCGGCGCAAGTGCCACCGGAACCGGGGCGGCGTGCAGGAGCGCGTTGGCCACGCTGCCTATGGTGTGCCGCTTGAAGAGGCCGTTGCTGGCGGCGCCGACCACGATCAGGCCGGCCCGGTACTCGAGAGCCGCGTCAATGAGGCCGGCCGCGAACGAGTCCGCCTGGCGGACGTGAAAGTGCGCCTCCAGCCCTTCCGGAACCAGGGCCATACCCTCTCGTTCCGCCGAGTGGATATGCTGTTCCGCGGTCTGGGCGCGGCTTCCTTCCGGTTTCACGGCCGGATAGGGCGTGTGCCGGTCCACCACATAGACAAGGTCAAGATGCGCTCCCTGGGCCCGGGCCATGGCCGCAGCCAGGGCAACGGCGTCCGCGCCGCGTTCAGTGGGCGTATAACCGACTACGTATCGCATGTATGAACCCCTTATGGGTCTGTGGCAGACACCAGCAGCGCCCCGGGGGTTCCGGGCGTCGTCGGCCGGTCTGCGTTCCTGCAGTGGTAGGAATGACTCTAGTCCAGGGACCGCAGAAACGGTGGTGACTTATGGCCCTGAGCTGCACAATCTTCTGTGTCTACGCTGGGATGGTCGAGGGGAGACCATCATGAACGCCATCAGCAACCGCAGGTGCCGGCCGCGGACTGCCGGGCTGGGAGCTTTGACGCTCCTGCTGGTCCTCACCGCCTGCACCCCGCCCGCGCCGCAGCCGTCGGCCAGCAGCCAGCCGCCGTCGCCTTCGCCGACCGCGACGGCGAGCCCTTCGGCGACCGGTGATGCTGATGAAACGGCACCCCCGCAACCCGGCGACAAGGTGATCTCGTCCACGATCACCCACGACTGGTCGGTGCCAAAGTCCGGCACCCCGTTCCACACGGACCACGAGAACCCCGTGCCAATCGCGCCTCCGCCGGCGGCCCCGCTGCCCACGCTGTACGCCATCGGCGCGGGCCAGCACCCCGCCGACACCCCGCCCTATGACCAGCTGAGCTTCCGGTTCAACGGCGGCTTCCCCAGCTACGACGTCGAGGTGGTCCCCGAGCTCGTCGCCGACGGCAGCGGTCAGCCGATCGACATGCCGGGAACGGGAACCATCCTTGAGGTGACGTTCCACGGCGCCCAGGCGCACACCGCGGACGGCAAGGCCAGCACGGTGACGAGCGCCCCGGCGCCGTCGATCGGTTACAGGGCACTCACGAGCTACGCGCCGGCAGGGGACTTCGAGGGCGTGCTGACATACGGGATCGGCGTCGGCCGGCCCATGTCCACGGTCCCGGAGACGAAGGTGCGCGTTTACGAGGTGGAGAAAATCGAGCAGGGCCAGCACCTGTATGTCGTGGCGATCCAGCTGGACGCGACCGCCTGGAAGTAGCGAACGGGAAGTCAGGGCTAAAACAGCGGAAGAGCCGCGGATGATGTGTCCGCGGCTCTTCCGTTTTTCCGGCTAGACCGGTCTCCGGGAAGGGATTGCCTTCCCGGCAGTTTGTTGGCTAGTGGCTCAGGCGTTGGCCTTGATGGCCGCGGCCAGGACCTCGAGTCCGTCCAGCAGCAACTCGTCGCTGATCACCAGCGGAGGCAGCAGCCGGATGACGTTGCCGTAGGTGCCGCAGGTGAGGATGATGACACCCTCCTTGAGGCAGGCCGCGGCGACGGCCTTGGTCAGCTCCGGGTTCGGTTCCTTGGAACCGGCCTGGACGAGCTCGATCGCCAGCATGGCGCCGCGGCCGCGGACATCGCCGATGACGGGCTGCTCGCTCGCCAGTTCACGCAGCTTGCCGAGGGCGATCTCCTCGATGTGCTTGGCGCGGGCGTTGAGGTTGTACTGCTCCATCGAGCCGATGGATGCCAGAGCGGCGGCGCACGCGACCGGGTTGCCGCCGTAGGTGCCGCCGAGGCCGCCGGGGTGGACTGCGTCGAGGAGGTCGGCACGGCCGGTGATGGCGGAGAGCGGCATGCCGCCGGCGATGCCCTTGGCCATGGTCAGGATGTCCGGGACAACACCTTCGTGGTTCACGGCGAACCATTCGCCGGTGCGGCAGAAGCCGGACTGGACCTCGTCGGCGATGAAGACGATGCCCTTGTCCTTGGCCCACGCGGCCAGCGCCGGCAGGAAACCCTCGGCCGGGACAATGAAGCCGCCCTCGCCCTGGATGGGTTCGATGATGATGGCGGCAACCTGGTCGCCGCCGATCTGCTTCTCGATCATGGTGATGGCGCGCTTGGCGGCCTCGGCACCGGTGATCTCCGGGTTTTCCTCGCGGAACGGGTAGCTCATCGGCATGCGGTAGACCTCGGGCGCAAACGGGCCGAAGTTGGTCTTGTACGGCATGGCCTTGGCGGTCAGCGCCATGGTCAGGTTGGTGCGGCCGTGGTAGGCGTGGTCAAAGGCGACGACGGCGTCCCGGCCGGTTGCCAGGCGGGCCACCTTGATGGCGTTCTCGACAGCCTCGGCACCGGAATTGAAGAGCACGGTGCGCTTCTCGTGGTCGCCCGGGGTGAGGCGGTTCAGCTGCTCGGCAACGGCCACGTAGCCTTCGTAGGGCGTGACCATGAAGCACGTGTGGGTGAAGTGCTCCACGGCTTCCTTCACGGCGCCGACGACGGCGGGGTCCGAGGCGCCGACGCTCGTCACGGCAATGCCGGAGCCGAGGTCGATGAAGGAGTTGCCGTCGACGTCATGGATGATGCCGCCGTCGGCGTCGGCCACGAACACCGGAACGCTGGACGCGACGCCGGCGGCGACGACCGCCTTGCGGCGCTCGGTCAGGGCAACGGACTTGGGACCCGGGAAGTCGGCCTGGACGCGGCGCTTCTGCTCAAGCCGGTAGGTGATGTCATGTGCGGTGGTGGTCATGGGAAAGCCTTTCTAAGCGTGCGGTGAAGCGCGCGAGTTATGCGTCAGGTTGAGTTATGCCACTGCGTTATGCGACAGGGTTATGCATCTGCGTTATGCGACAGCGTTATGCATCTGCGTTATGCGTCGAGCGCACTCATGACGTGCTTGATGCGGGTGTAGTCCTCGACGCCGTACATGGACAGGTCCTTGCCGTAGCCGGACTGCTTGAAGCCGCCGTGCGGCATTTCGGCGGTGAGGAGGATGTGGGTGTTGATCCAGACGGCGCCGAAATCGAGGTCGCGGCTCAGGCGCATGGCCGTGCCGTGGTTCGAGGTCCAGACGCTGGAGGCCAAGGCGTAGTCGACGTCGTTCGCCAGTTCCACGGCCTCGCCCTCGGTGCTGAACTTCTGCACCGTGATGACGGGACCAAAGGCTTCCTTCTGCACGATGTCGTCGCTCTGCTTGGCGCCGGTGACGATGGTGGGCTCGAAGAAGAAGCCCTTGTCCCCCGCCTGATGGCCGCCGGTCTCGATTTTGCAGTTTTCCGGCAGGGACTCCACCAGGGCCTTGACCGTGTTGAAGTGGTTGACGTTGTTCAGCGGGCCGAAGTAGTTGTCTTCGTCGTTCTGCGAGCCGGTGCGCAGGGTCTTGGTGTGTTCCACGAGGGCTGCCACGAGGTCGTCGTAGGCGGAGTCCTGGACCAGGACGCGGGCGATGGCGGTGCAGTCCTGGCCGGCGTTGAAGAAGGCGAACTCGGCGATGGCGGCGGCGCTCTTCTTGATGTCGGCGTCGGCGAAAACGACCGCAGGGGCCTTCCCGCCGAGTTCCAGGTGGGCCCGCTTAAGTCCCTTGGCGGCGCCCGACGCGACGGCGATGCCGGCGCGGACGGAGCCGGTGATGGAGACCAGGCCGGGGACCTTGTGCTCCACCATCAGGGCGCCGGTCTCGCCGGTGCCCAAGACCACGTTCAGCACGCCGGCCGGGAAGATCTCGCCGGCAAGCCGGGCCAGGACCAGGGTGGATTCCGGGGTGGTGTCCGAGGGCTTGAGAACCACGGTGTTGCCGGCGGCCAGGGCGGGGCCGATCTTCCAGATGCCCATGAGGAACGGGTAGTTCCACGGGGCGACCTGGGCCACGACGCCGATCGGTTCCCGCCGTACGTAGGAGGTGTGGCCTTCGAAGTACTCGCCGGCGGACTTGCCTTCCATGATGCGGGCCGCACCGGCGAAGAAGCGCAGCTGGTCGGCACCGGCGGCGACTTCCTCCGAGGCGATCAGGGAGCGGACCTGGCCGGTGTTGCGGTGCTGGGCCTCAACGATTTCGTCGCTGTTAGCCTCGACGGCATCCGCGAGCTTGAGCAGCATAAGCTGGCGCTGCCCGGGCGTGGTGTGCTTCCAGGTCTTGAAGGCGTTCTTGGCAGCCGTCATGGCGGCGTCGACGTCGGCCTGCACCGAGATCGGCGACTGTGCCACGACGTCTCCGTTGGTGGGGTTCACGATGGGCATCATCCCTGTGCCGGCGGGGGTGACAAACTCGCCGTTGATGAAGTTCTGCAAGGTTTGAACCACGGTGTACAACCTCTTTCTTACTGCCAATGACGGATGTGGGGCTGGTCACGAGCCTATGCCAGCGGGGCAAGCCAGGGAATAGGCACCTGCACACCATCCCCGCAATGCTTTAGTGCGCTTGACCAGCACCCGGCTATCCTGAATCCATGGCCATTTCACTCGCCGCACTACTGGGTGTGCCGTCCCTCAAACTCACCAAGGCCGGCCTCGCCGAAACCACCTGGCACCAGGACATTCTCTGGGTGGCCGTCACCGAACAGGAGGACCCGCAGCGGTTCCTCAACGGCGGCGAACTGATCCTGACCACGGGCATGCGGCTCAAGAGCGCCGCGGAGCAGCGCCGCTTCGTGCGCCAGGTCCAGCGGGCCGGGGCCGTCGGGATCGGCTTCGGGGTCGGCCTGACGCACGACGCCGTGCCGCCGGCCCTGATCGCCGAGGCCAACCGCTGGGGGCTGCCGGTGGTGGAAGTACCGTACGAGACCCCCTTCATTGCCATCGGCAAGATCGTGGCCGACGCCCAGTCGGCGGACCACCTGGTCAAGCTCGAGCGACTCATTGCCGGGCACCAGATCCTGGCCCGGGCCTTGCTGACCGGCGGCGGGCTCGCCGAACTCCTGAAACATCTGGGGTCGATGCTGCGCACCGAGATCGTCCTGACCCAGTTCACGGCGCAGCTGTACAACAGCGTGCCCGGCCACCCCGCCCCCACGGCCGAGGGCTGGGCGTCGTACCCCATCCCGACCGGCCGCCGCGATGCCTGCACACTGTGGGTGAAGCAGCCGTTCGAGGACTCGGGCATTGTGGGCTACGCCCAGAACCTGATCAGCGTCGAACTCAATAACATGGTCAAGCAGCGCCAGGCCCAGCGGGCGCTGGCCGGCCAGGTCCTCGAAGACGTCATCCACGGGACGTTGGAGACCTCCGAAGCCACCCGGCGCCTCGCCGGCATCGGCATCAACAGCACCCGCAAGAACGTGGTCCTACTCGCCGAATCGGCGGCCCACAACAAGCAGCTCGGAAGTTCATCCCTGCCCCAGCCGCTCGAAGCGGCGGTCAGCGCCGTTGTCGGGAAGGACCTCGTGGTGGTGATGCCCGATGACGGCAGCGGCGCCAGCGCGCTGGCCCGCCGCCTGAGCGACCACCTCGCGGAGGCCGGGATCCATGCCACGATCGGCATCGGCGGTGCCTACACCAAGCCGAACGGCCTGCGGTGGAGCTATTTTGAAGCCCGCGATGCGGCCACCCACGGCCTGCCGGTCAACGAGCCCGAGCGGCTGAGCCTGACCTCGCTGCTGCTGGCCAGTGAGGACGTTCCACTGGCGGACATGGCCAACGAGTCACTGAACCCCCTGCGGGCCTTTGACGCAGCACACGGCGCCGAGCTCATGACCACACTGGAAAGCTACCTCAACAACAACGGCTCGGTGGCGGCCGTCGCCGAGGAACTCACCCTGCACCGCAACACGGTCCGCTACCGGCTGGCACAGATCACCGAGCTCACCGGCTACGACCCCGCCCAGACACCGGACCGGGTGCAGCTCTGGCTCGCCCTGGCGGTCCAGCGGCTCAGCGCCCGGCACCCGCGCTGACCCTCGCCCTCCGCCCCAGCCCGTCCCCCCAAGCAACGCGGGGGTTGTCTCTTACGGAGATATTCGCCACTAAAGGGTGAGACTCAAACATCAAACGTCTAACCTTTAGTTATGGCTAGCAGCACGGCGGTTTCCGCTCTCCCCCAAACAGCTCCACCCGGCACCCGGCGCCCCCGCGGCGTGATCGTGGCCGGCGTCGTGGCGCTCGTACTGATCGGCCTGAACCTCCGCGCCGGCATTACCGGCTCCGCCGCACTGTTCCACGACCTGCAGGCCGTCCTGGGGTACGGCCCGCTGATCGCGGCCCTGCTCCCCTCGATCCCCACCCTGTGTTTCGCGGTGGCCGGGGCTGCCACCTCCTGGCTCACCCGGCAGCTGGGGCTGGAAAAGGCCATCCTGCTGTCCCTCGTGATGCTGGCCGCGGGACTGTTGCTCCGGGGCATCCCCTCCACCGGAATGCTGCTCGCCGGGACCGTGGCGGGAATGTCCGGGCTGGCCGTCTGCAATGTGGCGATGCCCGCCTTCATCAGAGTGCATTTCGCGGACCGCACGTCGCTCATGACCGCCCTGTATACCTTGACCATGACCACCGGCGCCACTGTCACCGCCGTGCTGATCGTGCCGGTGGCGCAGGCCCTTGGCTCGCCATCCGCGGGCGTCGGGTCCATCGGGATCCTGGCCCTGTGCGCCTGCCTCGGCTTCCTCCCGATCGCGGTGCACGCCCACCGCAACGCGTCGCCTGTCAAGGCCGCCCGGGTTTCCCCGTGGCCTCTGCTGCGGACCCGCACCGGCGCGCTGATCACCCTCGGCTTCACGGTGCAGGCGCTCCTGGCCTATGCCGTCCTCAGCTGGTTCCCGTACATGCTGGCCACGACCGGGCTCTCCGCGTCCGACAGCGGGCTGATGTTCGGGCTCATGCAGCTCGTCTCCGTCCCTGCCGGCATGGTGCTGGTCGCCATCGGCTCGCGCCCCCGGATGCTGCGGACCTCGTTCTACCTGGCCACGGTGACAATGGCGTTCGGCGTCCTGGCCATGCTGGTCCTCCCCGCTTCCTGGGCTCCGCTGACCGCGGTGCTGCTGGGCTTCGGGCTCGGGATCTTCCCGCTGGTCATGGTGATGATCAGCCGCAGCGGCCGCACCACGGCCGAGACCACCGCGCTGTCCACCGTGGCCCAGTCCGCCGGGTACCTGCTGGCGACCCTCGGACCGTTCGGCATGGGCCTGCTGCACAGTGCCACCAACTCCTGGACTCTGCCGTTGGCGCTCCTGCTGGCAGTGGCCCTGGGCCAGATCGCCGTGGGCCACCTGCTGACGGGCCGGCCCACAGAGCAACGGCCGGCGAAACTCCCGCCTGCTGCCCCGCACACCGCTTCGCACCCGCTGGAAGGAATCCGGCGATGACACTCACTTCTTCGCACCGGCCTCCGTTGGCGGAGGAAATCACTGCCAAGCTGCGGGCGCTGATCCACTCGGGCGAGTGGCCGCTGCAGCAGCGCATTCCGGCCGAACCGGAACTGATGGCCGCGTTCGGCGTCTCCCGCGGCACCCTGCGCGAGGCCATCAAGGCGCTCGCCCACAGCGGCATGCTTGAAGTCCGCCGCGGGGACGGCACTTACGTGCGCGCCACCAGTGAGATCGCGGGGGCCACGCAGCGGATGTATGCGGACCACTCCCAGGGGCACATCCTGGAGGTCCGCGTCGGGCTGGACACCCAGGCCGCCCGGCTTGCCGCACGCCACGCCACGGCCGACGACGTCGCCGCCCTGCGCGCATTTCTCGACAAACGCCGCGCAGCCTGGCTGGCCGAAGATTATCCGGCGTGGGCCCGCGCCGATTGGGACTTCCATGTGCGGGTGGCCCAGGCCTCCGCCAACCCGCTCCTGCACGAGCTATATGTCAGTTTCGGTGTCGTCTTCCACAATGATCTGCTCCGGCAGCAGCGGCGGGTCGGTTTCAATGGACTGCCGCATGAGGGCCACGACGAACTGGTGGACGCTATTGCCGCACGTGATGAGGCGGCCGCCGTCGAGAGCGTCACCCGGAACCTGAACTCCTGCGCGGAGTGGCTGCAGGAATAGTTCCCGAGGGTTTTCCGAAGGTGCCGGGACAATGCTCTGTCTCAGCCTGTGCCCCCGCGCCCAGCAGCGGGGGCCCGGCAGGCCAAGGGCCTCCGGGCAGGAACTTCCGTTCCCCCCCCGGGGGCCTTTGTGCTGCTCCGAGTGCATCGCCGCCCACGCCGGGCCGTCCCGTCATGCCGTGTTCAGGTGCAGCTCAATAGGGTCTTAGTGCCGTAGACCCTGCCCTGGCCAGGGTCAACACTGAAAGTTGCAGGACGCTGCGCGAGCGTTCACGCGATTGGTGCACGTGCTCTTCCGCACACTACCCGGACTACTATGCCGGACTCACCGGATCTCGCAGTGCGGCACCTTGATTCGCCCCAGCAAGGACTCGGCGAGGAGGTCGATGGTGGGCAAGAAGAAGAAAAAGAAGAGCGCCGGCGGAAAATCGGGGCAGGACGAGCAAACCACAACAAAAATGCGCCGCAAGGAATATGAGGCGGAGATGGCCGTCCTGCAAGGCGAGTTGGTGGCCCTGCAGGAGTGGGTGAAGTCCACCGGCGCCAAGATCTGCATCGTGTTTGAGGGCCGCGATACGGCCGGCAAGGGCGGCACCATCAAACGTATCGTCGAGCGGGTGAGCCCCCGGGTGTTCCGGGTGGTGGCGCTCCCCACCCCGACAGAGCGGGAAAAGTCCCAGATGTACCTGCAGCGGTATATGTCGCACTTTCCCGCGGCCGGCGAGGTGGTCATCTTCGACCGCAGCTGGTACAACCGGGCGGGCGTGGAGCGTGTGATGGGCTTTTGCACCCCGGAGCAGACCGAGAGGTTCCTGAACATGACCCCGCTGGTGGAAAAGGCGATGGTCGACTCCGGAATGATCCTGCTCAAGTACTGGCTCGAGGTCAGTGCGGACGAGCAGACCCGGCGGCTTGAGAGCCGCATGGACGATCCCCGCAAGACATGGAAGCTGTCCCCCATGGATATGTTGTCCTACAGCCGCTGGTACGACTACTCCCGGGCCAGGGACGCCATGTTCGAGGCAACAGACACCGCCTGGGCACCGTGGTACGTCGTGAATAACGAGGTCAAGAAGCGCGGGCGGCTCAACATCATCAGCCACCTGCTCAGCCAGGTGCCCTATGAGCCGTTCCCCGGGCTCGACGTCGAGCTCCCGAAGCGTCAGAAGGCCGGCGACTACCGGGAGCCGACCCTGGCGGTGCGGCACATCCCGACCCCGTTCTGAGCAGCGCCCCGGCGATGAGGAGAAAGTCATGAATGACAATTCCGGAGCCGCAGCGGGCTTGGCCCCCGCCGAGGCGGAGGCGACGTGGTACGCGCTGGCGCCCGCGGACGTTGCAACCGAGCTGCGGGTGGACCCGGCCCGCGGCCTGAGCACGGCCGAGGCGCAGGAGAGGCTGGAGGAGTACGGACCGAACGCCCTGGCCGCCGCGAAGCCGGAGCCGGTGTGGAAACGGTTCTTCAAGCACTACCGGGACTACATGCAAATTGTGCTGGTGGTCGCCGCGCTGGTCAGCCTGCTGATCGCGGAATACGGAACAGCAATTGGGCTCGCCCTGCTGACGTTGTTCAACGCCTGGCTGGGATACCACCAGGAAGGCAAAGCCGAGGAAGCGGCCGCCTCCCTTGGCCAGATGATGAAGGCGATGGCCAAGGTGCGCCGCGACGGTGATGTTGTGGAGCTCCCCGCCGAGGAGATCGTGCCCGGGGACATCGTGGTGGTCGATGCCGGGGACCGCGTCCCCGCCGACGGCCGGATCATCCTGGCGGCGACCTTGCAGATCGAGGAAGGCGCCCTGACCGGCGAGAGCGTCGCAGTCGAGAAGGACACGGGGGCCATCACCCGGCACGATGTCGGCATCGGTGACCGCCTCAACATGGCGTTCATGAACACGAACGTGACCCGGGGCCACGGCGAGATCCTCGTTACCACCACGGGGATGGGCTCAGAGGTTGGCCACATCGCCAACATGCTGTCCGGGCAGAAAGTGGAAAAGACCCCCCTCACCAAGCAGGTGGACCGGCTCACCATCTTCATCATCATCGCGGCCCTCTTCGCCTTCGTCGCAATCGTCATCATGGGCCTGGCCGCGGGCGAATCCTTTGCGGTGCTCTTCGGGATCGGCGTGGCGCTGGCCGTCGGCTCGATCCCGGATGCGCTGCCCGCAGTCGTCACGACGATCCTGTCTGTCGGTTCGGTCAACATGGCCAAGAAGAACGCCATCATGAAGGTCCTGCCCGCGGTTGAGACGCTGGGCTCGACGTCGGCGATCAATTCGGACAAGACGGGCACCCTGACCCTGAACCAGATGACGGTGCGGGAGATCACCACAGTGCAGCACCACTACACCGTGAGTGGCGAGGGCTACAGCTTCGACGGCCAGGTCCAGCGGACCACCGGCGACGCCGAACGGAACCTCGACTACGTGATGTTCTCGTGCGCCCTGTGCAACGATTCCGACATCAATGACGGCGAGGTTGTCGGGGATCCCACCGAGGCGGCGCTGTACGTGCTCGCGCAGAAGGGCGGCGTGGACGTCAGGGAGTTCCGCCGCAACAACCCGCGCGTCGCGTCGGTCCCCTTCGACTCCGACTACAAGTTCATGGCCACCTTCCACCGGATGACCGGCGCCGACGGCAGGGCCGTGATCCGGGCCTACGTGAAGGGGGCACCCGATGTCCTGCTCAACAGGTCATCGTTCGCGCGGATGCCCGGCGAGCGGTCCGAGTCGCTCACCGAGGAGATGCGCGGGAAAGTGCTCGCCGAGAACGAGCGCATCGCCAGCCAGGGCCGTCGGGTGCTCGCCCTGGCGCAGCGGGAGTTCGATCCGGCGGCGTTCGACCCCTCGGGCGACCTCATGGCGCTCATGCAGGACTTGGAGATTACGGCGCTGATCGGCGAGGTCGACCCGCCGCGCGCCGAGGCGGTGGCCGCCATCGCGAAGGCCAAGCACGCCGGCATCCGGGTCCGGATGATCACCGGCGACCACGCCATAACGGCGGCGGCGATCGCCGATGAACTCGGCATCAGGGGCCGTGCGGTGACAGGTGCCGAGTTCGCCGCTATGAGTGATGCGGAGGCCGACAACCAGGTGGACGGGATCGGCGTGATCGCCCGGGTAGCTCCCGAACACAAAGTCCGGCTGGTCGAGGTGCTCAAGCGCAAGGGCCACGTCGTTGCCATGACCGGCGACGGCGTCAACGATGCCCCGGCGATCGCGGCGGCCGACATCGGGATCGCGATGGGCATCACGGGCACCGACGTCGCCAAGGGCGCGGCCAAGATGATCCTGGCCGACGACAATTTTGCCACCATCGTGGCGGCGGTCGAAGAGGGCCGGCTGGTGTACGACAACCTGCAGAAGTTCATCCGGATCCAGGTCGCCAACCTGTTTATGTTTATTCTGGCGTTCATCGGATCCTCCGCCTTCGCGATTGCCGGTACAGCGCTGCTCAGCCCGGCCCAGGTGTTGTGGATCCACATGGCAATCGTCGCCCCGATTGGCGCGGTGATGGGACTGGACCTCGCGACGCCGGGCATCATGAACCGCAAGCCGCGGCCCTTCAATCAGCCGATCATCGTCCGGTCGATGATGGTGCGGCTGTTCGTCGTCGGGCTGTTCATGGCGGCCGCGACGCTGATCCTCGTGCAGATCGGCAAGATCTCCTACGGCTCGCTCGAGATCGGCCAGAGCATGGCCATTGTGGGTCTCGGGTTGATGAATATCGCCGTCGCTCTCAACCTGCGCTACCCCACGGAGAGTGCCTTCGGGCCGTCCACCATATCCAACCCGAAACTGCTTTGGGCCTTCGCGTGGGCCTTCATCGGATCGATGCTGATTACCCAGATGCGGGTGCTGCAGGACCTGTTCGGCACCGTCCCGCTCACCGGCCAGCAGTGGGTGGCCTGCCTGGTTCCGGCGGCAGTGCTGTTGCTGCTCGGTGAACTCTTCAAACTGGTCCTGCGGGTCAGGCATGCAGGCGCGCACGCCAAGGGCGCGGCCCCGGCCGTTCCTGCGTAGACGGCCTATTCCTGGGTAGGCGTGCGACTGCTGAGGGCGACTGATACGGCAACTGCTGAGGGCCGGAACGCGACGTTCCGGCCCTCAGCGCGTGCGGTGGTCTTGGACGTGCCGCTAGCGGGCGAGGCCCTTGAACACGTTCTTCGGGCGCTGCATTTCGCCGTGCTTGGCGCCGAGGACAATCACCCAGCCGGCGAACACCGGGATGGCCCACTGCAGGATCTTCAGCTGCTGCTGCGCGGAACGGAGTTCCTCCGAGGCTTCCGGCTTCGGCTCGGTGGCACCCTTGGCGCCTTCCGAGGCCAGTTTCTCCACCTTGGCGCCCTGCAGCCCGGCGTACAGCGTCACGGCTGCGCCTGCGAGGGTGACGATGGACTTGTAGACCGTCAGCCGCGTGACGCCGTCCTGCTTGGCCATCCGGCCCTTGTTCTCCCACATGATGGCGAGGCCGGAAAGGAAGTGCGCGCCAAATGCGGCTGCCTGGAACGGGGCCCACTTCTTCCAGCCCAGGCTCGACAGCCGGGTACGTTCCGCGGGGTCCTTGGCTTCCGCCGTGGCACCATTTAGCCCAATGGCGCCCATGAGCGAACCGCCGAACCAGGCGCCTGCCGTGAGGTCGTGAATGGATCGGGCAACAAGATTACCTGCCATGGTGAGCTTCCTATCGTCTGTATTTCGAACCCGGAATCGCGGCGGCCAACCAAGGCCACATCTCGGCTATGGTAAGCATACTTAGCAAAAACTTGATAGTCCCCCTCCTCAACCCCGGCGCTGATGCCGCCTCCCGTCCTTGTTGCCGGACGAGCATTGGGGATATCGTGTGAGCTATCCCCGGAACCGTTCGTCATGCTCGTCCGGGGGTCGGGTTCTCCGAGGTGAGCCATGAGCTATGTCCCAGTCAGCAGACGCACCATCAGAAGGCACCGCGAATCCGAGCGGTCCACGAGGCGCCTCGTCGTCGTCCTGTGCGCAGCGGCCGCCGCGGCGTGGCTACTGTCCGTCACGCTGTCCACGGCAGTCCACGTGGACACCTTTGCCCACAACGTCGCCGTCGTGCTGCACGTGCTGTCCCTCGTGGTGGCCTTTGGCGCCATCATCCTGGTGGACTGGCACGGCTTCCTGTGGCTCATCGGCCGACGCAAGCTGGCCGAGATCATTCGGCTCGACGGGGCGGCCACACCGCTGATCTGGGGTGGCCTCGCCGGCATGCTGGCCACCGGGGTGTTCCTGAACCCGCACTTGACCAACCCGATGACAGACGTCAAGCTCGCAGCCGTCCTTGTGCTCAGCCTGAACGGGATCATGCTCATCCCGCTCATGCGGCGACTGGCGCGGATGCCCACCGATGCGTCGTTCGCGGACCTGACCGTCGGGCAGCGGATCCACATGATGTTGTGCCTGGTCATCTCGCAGGCCTGCTGGTGGACGGCGATCATCATCGGGTTCATCAACGGGATGTTCTGACAGCTATCAGGCATCCCGGCCGGACAAGGCGACCACGTCACCTTCCTGGTACAGCAGTGCCCGGAGCTCGGATTCGGCGGATTCCAGCCGTCTGGGGTCGATGGTCTCCCCGGAGGCGAAATGGTCCAGCAGCCGGGGGTCCACGTAGCTTTTGCGGGCGATCGACGGCGTGTTGCCCAGGACCTCGGAGGCATCGACCATGGCCCGGCTCACCGCACGTTTGCGGGCGGAGGCCTGCGCCTGAGGACCGCTCCGCGCGAGGCTGACGGCCGCCGCCACAGTTCCCCGCAGGGTGCGGAAGTCCTTGGCCGTGAAATCCTCCCCCGTGCGCTCCTTGACGTACTCGTTGATGTCCGGGCTGGACACCGGGTGCCAGCGGCTGCCGACCTTGTAGGCCAGCAGCCGGGCGTTGCCGCCGCGCCGCTTGAGCTGGCGCACGACGGCGGCGAGGTCGGCGTCGTCGATTCGCGATTCCCACGTCTTGCCGCTCTTGGCTGGGAAACTGAGCCTCAGCTCGTCCTGGTGCACGCGGACGTGGGCGCACAGCAGGGTGGCCAGACCGTGGCTGCCGTTCTCGTTGGTGTACCGCTCCGAGCCCACCCGGAGCGAGCCGCTGTCCAGCATCCGGAACGCGGCCGCCAGCACGCGTTCCCGGGTGAGCCCCTCCGAGCGCAGGTCCATCGTGACCCGGCGGCGTGCTGTCGGGAGCGTTTCGGCGAGCTGGAGGGCGCGGTCGAATTTGAGCCGGTCCTTTTTCTCCCGCCAGCTTGGATGGTAGATGTACTGCCGGCGTCCGACGGCGTCGAGTCCCGTCGCCTGGATGTGCCCGTTGTCGTACGGGGCAATCCAGACGTCGGTCCAAGCCGGCGGAATGCCGATGTGTTCCAGCCGGTCCCGCACCGGGCCGGCCGGAAGCGTGGAGCCGTCCAGGTCCTTGTAGCTGAAACCTGTCCCGGCGGGGACCCGGCGGTATCCGCGGCCGGACGCGTTGCTGTGACGGAGCCTCATCGGCCGGATCCTGGGTGCCTGGCGGTGTCCATGACGGTAAGCCTACTGACTACCGCCCCGGATCTCCCACACATCAAACAACGCGGGGTCACTTCGCGCCCATAATTCCCTACGGGATGGGCGAGAAGTGACCCTGCGTTGGTCTGCGCGTTTGTGTCATGCGGGTGGAGGCTAGACCTCGACGGCGGCGCCGCGGGAAATTTCCACCATGTCCTCGCGCGGGACCACCTTGATGCGTTCGCGGGCGACCTCTACGCCGTGCGATGCGCCGGCCGCCGTCGCCGCGTCGCCCAGGCCACGCTCGTGGGCGTCGAGCGCCAGCCAGCCTTCCCAGCTGGTGTACTCCACGCCGCGGCGCTCCAGGAGTTCGACGACGGCTTCCGGGGCCGGTGCTGCGGCCAGCGGCAGGTTTTCGCGGTCTTCGAGCAGGTAGGTGACGGTTTCCAGCGCGTCGCCCTTGGTGTGGCCGATGAGGCCCACCGGCCCGCGCTTGATCCAGCCGGTCGCGTAAATCCCCGGCACGTGGGTGCCGGCGGCATCCAGGACGCGGCCGCCGTCGTTCGGCACGACGCCCTTGCTGTGGTCGAACTCGACGTCGGGCAGCGCGGAGCCGAAGTAGCCGATGGCGCGGTACACGGCCTGGACCGGGTAGTCGACAAACTCGCCGGTGCCGCGGGCGTTGCCCGTGCCGTCCAGTTCGGTGCGCTCAAACTTGATGCCGGCGACCCGGCCGGGTGCCTCGGCGTCGTCGTAGACCTCCACCGGACTGTGCAGGAAGTGCAGGTGCAGGCGGCGGGACGCCTTGAGCTCGGAAAGGTCCTCGGGCTGTTCGGCGATCCAGTTGGTGAGCGTGCCCACCATGGTCTTGGTCTGGTTGTTGCTCTGGATCTGCCGGTCGGACTCGGCGTCGAACTCGAAGTCCTCGGCGTAGAGGATGATGTCGACGTCCTTGGAGTGCGAGAGCTCGCGCAGCTCCAGCGGGGTGAACTTCACCTGGGCCGGGCCGCGGCGGCCGAAGACGTGCACGTCGGTGACGGGCGAGGACTTCAGCCCGGCGTAGACGTTGTCCGGGATTTCGGAGACCAGGAGGTCGTCGGCGTGCTTGGAGAGCATGCGGGCCACGTCCAGGGCCACGTTGCCGTTGCCGATCACGGCGACTTCCTTGGCCTCGAGCGGCCATTCGCGGGACACGTCCGGGTGGCCGTCGTACCAGGAGACGAAATCGGCGCCGCCGTACGAGCCCTCGAGCTCGATGCCGGGGATGTTCAGGTCTGCGTCCTTGATGGCGCCGGTGGCGAAGATGACGGCGTCGTAGTGGGTGCGGAGGTCCTCGAGGGAGAGGTCGGTGCCGTAGTCGACGTTGCCGAAGAAGCGGATGTCGCCGCGGTCCAGGACTTTGTGCAGGGCGTTGACGATGCCCTTGATCCGCGGGTGGTCCGGGGCGACGCCGTAGCGGATGAGTCCGTACGGCGCCGGGTAGCGGTCGAAGAGGTCGATGCTCACCGTGAGCTCGCCGCTCTTGACGGCCTCGCTCTTGGTCAGGATGTCCGCGGCGTACACCCCGGCGGGTCCGGAGCCGACGACGGCGATGCGCAGCGGGCGGGCGGCAGTTCCTACAGGGGTGCTTGTTGACACGGCTGTGTTCCTTTTTCTTCTGCATCCGTTGCTCCATAGCTGCCCTTTTGAGGCTTGATAACGGCGGTTATGGAGCAATCGACGGGGTTTAGGGGGTCAGTACTCGGGTCTTGACGGTGCGGGCGGTGCGTGGGGTGTTCGGGGTGGTGGTGCTGTAGTCCGCGGTCTTGAAGTGCGACGGCGCGAACGGGCTGACGCGGACGACGTCGCCGATCACGATCACGGCGGGGTTCGCGACGCCGGCCGCCTCGGCCTGGTCCGCGATGGTCCCGAGCGTCCCGATGGTCACCCGCTGGTCGGGCAGGTAGCCATTCTCTACGATGCCAACCGGCGTGCCTGCTGGCAAACCGGCACGGGCAAGGGAATCCGCGGAATCGCGGAGCTGGCCCACGCCCATGAGCAGGATCACGGTGTGGTCGGCGCGGGCCGGGACCTCGGAGAGCTCCTCGTGGCCGGTGACCACGCTGAAGCCCTTGGCCAGCCCGCGGTGCGTGACGGGGATGCCGGCGGCGGCCGGGACGGATATGGCGGAGGTGACGCCCGGGACCACTTCAACGTCCACGCCGTGCTGCCGGCAGAACTCGGCTTCCTCGCCGCCGCGGCCCAGGACGTACGGGTCGCCGCCTTTGAGCCGGACCACGCGGTGGCCCTGCCGGGCCTCGTCAACCAGGATCCGGTTGATTTCGGCCTGCGGGACCGGGTGGTGGCCCGGAGTCTTGCCGACCTCGATCACGCGGACGTCGGGGGCGAGTTCGGCCAGGAGCTCGCGGGGGCCGAGGCGGTCCGCGACCACGACATCGGCCTGGCCCAGGAGCCGGCGGCCGCGGACGGTGATGAGTCCGGTGTCGCCAGGCCCGCCACCCACGAGGGCCACGGCGCCGTCTGTTGAACCGGCCCGCGCCCGCTGGCGGCGCAGCGGGAGGTCTCCAGTTTCCAGGGCGGTGGCGACGGCGTCGCGCAGGGCCATGGCGCGGCGCGGGTCTCCCCCGGCATTGACGGCGATCTTGACGTCGTCCACGACGGCGACGGCGGGCGTCCAGGCTGCGGAGGATTCGTGGTCGGAGGCATTGACGCACCAGATGCGCTGCGCCTCGGCGTCGGCGGAGACCTGCGCGTCCACGGCAGCGTCACCGGTGGCGGTCTGGACGAACCAGACGCCGTCGACGTCGGCCGAGCGGTACGCCCGGGGCTCCCAGCTCAGGAGGCCGGCGCCGACAAGATCCTGGAGCGGCGCGGAGGCAACGGGGGCCACCACCGTGACGCGGGCTCCGGCGTCGAGCAGTCCCTTGGCGCGCCGCGCGGCTACGGGTCCGCCGCCAACCACCAGCACGGGACGGCCAAGAAGGCGCAGCGCCGTGGGGTAAATGTCCTGAATTGCCATGCATCGACGATAGGGCGGCGTCACATTGCGGAACAACGGTACGGAAACACCAGTTCACGCAAGGTAACGCCGCGTCACATAGTGGCACTCCCCGACGAAGGACGGCGGAGCCCGGTGGAGCCCTATTTCACGGCGATGAGTTCGATCAGCTTGATGTCCGGGTCCTTGGCGAGCAGCGACGGGCCGTGTTCACCGAGGGCGGCCGGAATGGCTCCGTTGAGGTGGGCCTGGCGGTCCTCCTCGGAATCGAAGGTGTCGAAGATGCCGAAGGTGTTCTCGTTGACCCGGAAGGCGTACCAAGTCCGGGTTCCGGGTTCGTTGAGCACGATCTCGCGGCCCCCGTTGAGGAAGTCCCAGACATCCTGTTCCTTCCCCGGCTTGGCTTCGACCAGGGCCAGCACGCCAAATTTTGCTGCCACAGCGACCTCCTAGGATTCAGACTTGGAATCAGTCTTGGAATCAGTCTCGGAATGGGCCGGAACCCGGCCTCTAGGCGTGAGTGTAGGCCTGTGCCCGTGCCCCTGCAAGGAGTCGCGGCAAAAGCAACGCGGGGTCACTCGCGGCCCATAATTCCTGGAATATGGGCCGCAAGTGACCCCGCGTTGCTGTGCAAGGGGTGACGTCGAGGCAGGCGTGCTGCCGGGTGCTGCGCCTAGCGGGTGCTGCCGGCGAGTAGGCCCCGGCGGCGGAGCAGCCGCTTTTCGATCGGGGCGAAGACAAGCAGTTCGATCAGGATGCCGACGGCGAGGATCAGCAGGATGGCGGACATCACGATGGTCATGTCGGACAGGACGCGGCCCTGATCCAGCATGGAGCCCAACCCGAAGCCGATGGTGCCGCCGACGGCGATGATTTCCGCCGCCATGAGCGAGCGCCAGGAAAACGCCCAGCCCTGTTTGAGGCCGCTGAGGTATCCGGGCAGGGCGGCGGGCAGGATGATCTGCAGGGCAAGTTGGAGCCGCGACGCACCCAGGACCTTTCCGACGCTGCGGTACTGCGGCGGAATCTGGTCCACGCCGGAGATCAGGCCATTGATGATCGAAGGGATGGCACCCATGAACACCACGAAATACACCGTGGCGTCGGTGAGGCCGAACCAGAGGATGGCCGCGGGCACCCAGGCCACGGACGGCAGCACCTGCAGCCCGGAGATCAGTGGCCCGAATGCGCGCCGCAACGGTGCCACCTGCGCCAGTAGGAGCCCCACCGGCGTCGCGATGACCACGCTGATCAGGAAGCCCACGACGCCGCGCTGCAGCGACGTCCAGACGGCCTCCTGCAGCTTGCCCTCGCTCCACAGGGTTCCAATCTGGCTGATGACGTCCATCGGGCCGGGCACGATGTCCCGACGCCTGAAGCCCAGCGACACATACAGCTGCCAGAGGATGACGAGCACCGCGAGGGCAGCGACCGGCAGCAGAATCCTGCTCCAGTCGATGCGGGCCTTACGGATGGAGTCGGACTGGAGGGAATCCAGGCCCGCTTCGAGCTCGCGCAGGTCTTCCTTGCCGCTGGAGGAGCGGGTCAGGGCCGCGTGCACTTTGCGGGTCTCGGCCGGGGCTTCCGCTATGGCTTCGACTACGGGGAGTTGGTTACTTGGCATGGCGGCGGATCTCCTCGCGTAGCCGGGCGGTGATGACGCCGGTGAGCTGGCCGGCCAGACCGGCGTCGGTTCGGTGTTCTTCGGTGACGTGCCATTCCTCCACCACGCGGCCGGGCCGGGAGGAGAGCAGCAGCACGCGCTGGCCCAGCCGGACGGCCTCGCGGACGTTGTGCGTGACGAAGACGATGGTGCGGCCGGTTTCCTTCCAGATGCGTTCCAGCTCGTCGTGGAGCAGGTCGCGCGTAATCGCATCCAGCGCCGCGAACGGCTCGTCCATGAGCAGCAGCTGCCGGTCCTGGGCCAGGGAACGGGCCAGGGCCACGCGCTGGCGCATCCCGCCGGAGAGTTCGTGCGGACGCTTGTCCCCCGCGCCGCCCAGGTGCACCAGGTCCAGCAGCTCCCCGGCGCGGACGCGGCGGTCGGCCTTCCCGACGCCGCGCAGTTTCAGGGCCAGCTCGATGTTTTCCCGGGCCGTCAGCCAGGGAAACAGCGCCGCGTCCTGGAACATGAAGGCGGCGCCGTCGCTGGGCACCTCCAGGGCGCCCGACGTCGGGGCCTCCAGTCCCGCCATGATGTTGAGCAGGGTGGACTTGCCGCAGCCGGAGGCACCGAGCAGGGCGACGAACTCGCCCTGCGCGATGGTGGCGTTGACGTCGTCCAGCACCGGGGCGCCGTCGCCGAAGCGCTTGCCCAGGTTTTCCAGTACGACTGGCATGGTCAGGTCCTTACTGTTGTGGCGGATTGCTGGAGGCCAAGGAGCTAGTCTTTGCCGAGGCCTTGGGCGGGGATCTTCTTGCCGGCGACGGCGTTGAGGGCGGTGAGGTCGAAGATGCCGTTGATGTCGGCCTGCTTGGTGGTGCCGGCGTCGACACCGTCCTGGAGCAGCTTCTTGTACGTCCCGGCCAGCGGGTCGACGGTGAAGACAATGTTCTTCAGGGACCGGTCGATCACATCCGCCGGCAGCGCCGAGCCGGCCGCGGCCTTGAGAGCGGCATTGAGGACCGTGGCCTTCTCGCCCGCCGGGGCCGCGTTGAGCCAGTCCACGGATTCCACATGGCCCTTCAGCAGCGCCTGCACCGTGGCCGGGTGCTCCGCGGCGAACTTCTTGTTCACGATCAGCACCGTGGTGACGAACTCACCTTTGTCCCACAGATCCTTCTCATCGACCAGGACCTTCGCACCGGCCTGCAGCACCAGGCGCGAGGCCCAGGGCTCCGGCAGCCACGCACCGTCAAGCTTGCCGTCCTGGAACAACTTCAGGGTCTGGGCATTCTCGGTCGGGTTGATCGCGACGTCCCCGCCGTCCGTGGAGATCTTGAACCCCTGCTTGCCCAGCCACGCCCGCAGCGCCACATCCTGGGTCCCGCCCAGCTGCGGAGACGCCAGCGTCTTGCCCCTCAGATCCGCCGCCGAGTTGATCCCGGGCTTCACCACCAGCTGCGCCCCGCCGGACGCGGCACCGGCGATGATGCTGACCGACGCGCCGCCGCTCTTGACATAGGAGTTGATCGCCGGGTTCGGGCCGATGTAGGTCGCGTCGATCGCACCGGCGTTCAGGGCCTCGATCGCGGCCGGGCCCGCGTTGAAGACCTGCGTGGTCAGCTTCGTCTGGCCGAGCTCCTTGGCGATGAACCCCTTATTCACCCCGACCAGGGCCGGGGCATGGGTGATGTTGCCGAAATAGCCCAACCGCAGCTCCGCAGCCGGGCTCGCGTCCGCCACGGCCGCCGAGGCGGTTTCCGGGCCGCGGGACAGCGTGGAGGCCACGGCCGCACCGGCGCCGATCAGAAGCACAAGTCCTGCGGCCAGCGCGATCTCAAGAGTCCGCTTGCGTTTGGGTTTGCCGGTTTCGCCGGCGACGATCCGGGTGGTGCCGGGCTGCGTGCCGGGCGCGGGTTTTTCGGGGGTGCGTGACATGGGTGAAGTCCTGTTCTGGGGTGAGTGCGGAATTGCCGGGCGTGGTGGTCAGCGCCGGCGACATCGCCCCTGGAGGTTCCTGCGGGGGGAGCCGTGGATCCGTTCCGTTGTCTTCATTCATTCACCATAGGGAGTGTCATAAACGCGGTTCAACGGTCCGGAAACCGGGGGTCACGCGGGTTCATGCGGCGTCATATTCGGCCTCAAAAGACGGCAGCCTGTTTCCGGGCCCGCGGCACATGGCGGCGGGCCGGGAAACAGGCTGCGCCCGTGTAACAGATGACCTAGATCGAGTAGCGCTCGTCTTCGTGGTCGCCGGGGTGGTCGTTGACCAGGCCGGCGGCAAGGGTGTTGCCGTCGAGCGGGTCAATCACGAGGAACGCCCCGGTGCGGCGGTGGTGCAGGTAGTTCTCCAGGGGAAGCGGAGCGGCGAGCCGAAGCTGCGCGTGCCCGATGTCGTTCAGCTCCAGCGTGGTGGTCGGTTCCAGCTGGAAGCTGGCGAGGTCCAGCTTGCCCGTCACGTTCCGGACCAGGGCCTGGACCGTGCGGGTGCCGTGCTTGACCAGCACCTTGGCGCCTTCCCGGAGCGGTTTGGGCGAGAGCCAGCAGAGGGCGGCATACAGGTCTGCCGAGGATTCGCGAACCGTCCCTGCTGCCGCGATCGTGTCACCGCGGGCGACGTCGAACTCATCCGCCAGGCGCAGTGCCACGGACTGCGGGGCAGCCGCCTCGGCGAGCTCGCGGCCGGCGAAGTCGATCCCGGTGACCGTGGTGGTGCGCGGTGCCTGGCCCGGCGTCAGGACGCTGACCTGGTCCCCGAGCTTCACGGAGCCTTCGGTGATCTGGCCGGCGTAGGCGCGGTAGTCGCGGTACGCCTCCGGATCCAGGCCGCCGGCGACGGCGTCGGGGGCCAGCGCACCCTGTGGCCGGACCACCAGCTGGACCGGGAAGCGGAAGCTCTCCAGGTGGCTTTCGAGTTCGTCGGCGGCCGGCAGGGTCTCCAGGACTTCCAGCAGGGCGGGCCCGTCGTACCAGGGGGTCCGGTCCGAGGGGTCGACGACGTTGTCGCCGTCGAGCGCGGACACGGGGATGACCAGGAGGTCGGCAACCCCGTCGGAACCAAGCCCGAGTTCGCGGCCGACCTGCTGGACGTCCGCCTCGATCGCGCGGAACACGTCCTCGCTGAACTCCACGAGGTCGATCTTGTTCACGGCCACAATGACATGGGCAACGCGCAGCAGCTGCAGCACGGACAGGTGCCGGCGGGTCTGCTCCAGGACCCCCTTGCGGGCGTCGATGAGCACGACGACGGCGTCCGCCGTGGACGCGCCGGTCACCGTGTTCTTGGTGTACTGCACGTGCCCGGGGCAGTCCGCGAGGATGAAGCTGCGGCGGTCAGTGGCGAAGTAGCGGTAGGCGACGTCGATGGTGATGCCCTGCTCGCGCTCGGCGCGCAGGCCGTCGGTCAGCAGGGCGAGGTCGATCCCGCCAGCCGAACCCCCAAAGCCGCGGTCCGCGGAGGTGCGGGCGACGGCGTCGAGCTGGTCGGCGAGGATCGCCTTGGAGTCGTGCAGGAGCCGGCCCACGAGCGTGGACTTGCCGTCATCGACGGAGCCAGCGGTGGCGAAACGGAACAGCGTGGTGGGCAGCGCCGCGGACGCCAGGTCCGGGCCCGCGAGGAAAGTTTCCGTGCTCATTAGAAATAGCCGTCCTTCTTGCGGTCTTCCATGGCGGCCTCGGAGATGCGGTCATCGGCCCGGGTGGCGCCACGTTCGGTGATGGTGGAGGCGGCAACTTCAATGACGACGTCGCGCACGGTGGCGGCGGCCGATTCCACGGCGCCGGTGCAGGACATGTCACCGACGGTCCTGTACCGGACTGTCTTGGTGATGACTTCCTCGTGGTCGCGCGGCTGGGAGACCTCGCCGACCGCGCGCCACATGCCGTCGCGGGCGAAGACCTCGCGCTCGTGGGCGTAGTAGAGGCCCGGCAGCTCGATGTTTTCGCGCTCGATGTAGCGCCACACGTCCAGTTCGGTCCAGTTGCTGATCGGGAAGGCCCGGACGTGCTGGCCCACGGTGTGCCGGCCGTTGTACAGGTTCCACAATTCGGGGCGCTGGTTGCGGGGGTCCCACTGGCCGAACTCGTCGCGCAGGCTCAGGATGCGCTCCTTGGCGCGGGCCTTGTCCTCGTCGCGGCGGCCGCCGCCGAAGACGGCGTCGAACTTGTTGCGCTGGATCGCATCCAGCAGCGGGACGGTCTGCAGCGGGTTGCGGGTGCCGTCGGCGCGTTCGGCCAGCTCGCCGGAGTCGATGAACTCCTGGACGGAGCCGACGACGAGCTTGAGGCCCAGACGCTCCACCGTGCGGTCGCGGAACTCGATGACCTCGGGGAAGTTGTGCCCGGTGTCCACATGCAGGACCGGGAAGGGCACCTTGCCGGGCCAGAACGCCTTGGTGGCCAGGTGGAGCATGACCACGGAGTCCTTGCCGCCGGAAAACAGCAGCGCCGGCTTCTCGAACTCGGCAACGACCTCGCGGATGATGTGGATGGCCTCGGACTCGAGGGTGTCGAGGCTGGAGAGGCGGCCGGGTGCGACGCCGATTGCCGCCCCCGCCCCTGCGCCGCTGGGCTGATCTCCGATCAGCCCAGCGCGCGGCTCCGACAGGCCCGATACCACTCCCCGGGCGGCAATCGGCGTCTCAGCAGCGTCGTTGTCCAGCACAGACAGCTCCAGGTCCTCGTTGGTGATTTGAGTTCTCATACGTGTAGTCCGCATTCTGTCTTGTCGGTTCCTGCCCAGCGGCCGGCGCGGGGGTCGTCGCCGGGCGCTACCTTGCGGGTGCAGGGCTGGCAGCCAATGGACGGGTAGCCCTGTGAAAGCAGCGGGTTGACGGGAAGGAGGTTGTCGTCGGAGTACTGCACCAGCTGGTCGAACGTCCAGGCCGCCACCGGGTTGACCTTGACCAGGCCGTTGGCCTCGTCCCAGGTGATCAGCGGCGTGTTGGTGCGGGTGGGGGCCTCGTCACGGCGGACTCCGGTGAACCAGAGCTCGTAGCCGGCGAGGGTGCGGCGCAGGGGCGCCACCTTGCGCAGGGCACAGCACTGGGCGGCGTCGCGGGCGAAGAGGTCCTTGCCCAGGAGCCGGTCCTGCTGCTCCACGGTGTTCTCCGGCAGGACGTCCACGACGTTGACGCGGAGGTTGGCTGCCACCTCGTCGCGGGTCGCGTAGGTCTCCGGGAAGTGGTAGCCGGTTTCGAGGAAGAGGACGTCGACGCCGGGGAGCTGGTCCGCGACGAGCGCCGGCAGGACGGCGTCGGCCATGGAGCAGGCGACGGCTACCGCGGGCAGCTCGAAATTGCGGGCCACCCAGGCGATGACGTCACGGGCCGGGGCGTCCCAGCCGAGCTCGGCGGCGCCGGCCTCGGCGAGGGCCTTGAGCTCCTCGTGAGTGCGGAGTGCAACGGGGCCGTTGGCAGGCGATGCCGCCCCCGCCCCTTCGCCGCGCTGCTGATCTTCGATCAGCTCAGCGCGCGGCTCCGACAGGCCCGATGCCACGCCCTGGGCGGCACCGCCTGCCAGCGGCTGAGCCTTCGTCACTGGAGATCCCCCTCTTCGGCGGCGTGGGCCCATTCTGCGAAGGTCTGGCCCTCGGCACGGTCGGCGACGAACTTCCGGACCACGCGCTCCACATAATCGGGGAGATCCTCAACGTAGACCTTGAGGCCACGGACGGTGCGGCCGAGGCCGGCCTCCTCGCGGCTGTTGGACGCCAGCCCGCCGCCGAGGTGGACCTGGAAGCCGGGCGTCGGGTCGCCGTCGGGCGTTGGCAGCATCATGCCCTTGAGGCCGATGTCCGCCGTCTGGATCCGGGCGCAGGAGTTGGGGCAGCCGTTGATGTGCAGGGACAGCGCCTGGGGCAGCTGCTTGCTCTCGGCGAGGTCGGCCAGGCGGCGTTCCAGCTCGGCGACGGCGGTGGCGGCCGTGACCTTGGTTTCCACGATGGCGAGCTTGCAGAACTCGATGCCCGTGCAGGCGATGGTGCCGCGGCGGAACACGGACGGCCGGGCGGACAGGCCCAGGGCGTCGAGCTCGGCCACGAGGGGCTCGACCTCGTCCTTGGGCACGTCAAGGACCACGAGCTTCTGGTGCGGGGTGGTGCGCAAACGCTGCGAGCCGCGGGCTTCCAGGGTGTCCGCGAGCTTGACGAGCTGGCTGCCGGAGAGCCGGCCGGCCAGCGGGGTGGCGCCGATGAAGAACTTGCCGTCCTTCTGTTCGTGCACGCCGATGTGGTCGCCGGGTGTGGACGGCTTGGGCGCTGCGGGGCCGTCGGAGAGCTTGAAGCCAAGGTATTCGTCTTCGAGGATCTGCCGGAACTTCTCCGGGCCCCAGTCGGCCATCAGGAACTTCAGGCGCGCCTTGGTGCGCATGCGGCGGTAGCCGTAGTCGCGGAAGATGCTGGTGACGCCGAGCCAGACCTCTGCGGCCTCCTCGGGCTTGACGAACGCGCCGAGCCGCTTGGCCAGCATGGGGTTGGTGGAGAGGGCCCCGCCGACCCAGAGGTCGTAGCCGGCGCCGAGCTCGGGGTGGACCATGCCCACCAGGCCGAAGTCGTTGATTTCGTGGACCACGTCCTGGCTGGGGTGGCCGGTGATGGCGGTCTTGTATTTCCGCGGCAGGTTAGCGAGCTCGGGGTCGCCGATGAAGCGTTCCGCGAGCTCCTGGATCAGCGGCGTGGGGTCGATGATCTCGTCCTTGGCGATCCCCGCAACCGGGGAGCCGAGGATGACGCGGGGGACGTCGCCGCAGGCTTCCGTGGTGGACAGCCCCACGGCCTCGAGCCGGCGCCAGATCTCGGGCACGTCTTCGACCCGGATCCAGTGCAGCTGGATGTTCTGGCGGTCCGTGAGGTCGGCCGAGTCGCGGGCGAAGTCCACGGAGATCTGGCCGATGACGCGCAGCTGCTCGGTGGTGAGCGCACCGCCGTCGATCCGTACGCGGAGCATGAAGTACTTGTCTTCGAGCTCATGCGGCTCAAGCGTGGCGGTCTTGCCGCCGTCGATCCCGGGTTTGCGCTGGGTGTAGAGGCCCCACCAGCGGAAGCGGCCGTGCAGGTCGGTGCCGTCGATGGAATCGAAGCCGTGCTTGGAGTAGACGGACTCGATACGCTCGCGGACGTTGAGGCCGCTGTCTTCCTGTTTCCAGGTCTCGTTGGCGTTCAGCGGCGTGGTGCCGTCCACTTTCCACTGCCCGTGCGGCTTTGCGGCGGGGCGGGAGGGTCGCTTGGTGCGGCCGGCGGCAGCCTCGTCCGTGGACGCTCCGGCTAGAGCTGTATCAGTCATGCATCGACTGTAGGGGTGGCCGTAATGCCGTCACAAAGGGTCAGAAACGGGAGGTCACCTAGGGAAACATTTCGTCACGAACCGCCGAAAAGCCTTGATCCAGCCGCCCGCCTGTGCATCTGGCGGAACAGTCAGGCCAAGGGTTGGCCGGCCGCGGCCAGCGCGGCGTCGTAGCGTTCCAAGGCGATGCTGGCGAGGACCGGCGAGGGCAGGAGCGGCGCTGTCACAAGGTCCGCTCCGGCCTTGGCCAGCTGGTCATGGAAGAAGCCGGGCGCTAGGAGATAGGCGGCGATGACAACCCGGCCACCCAGGTCCACTCCCCCGGCCGAGTCCCCCGCGCCAGCACCCCCGGCGGCCTCCTCGCGGAGCATGGCCACGGCTTCGGGCACCGAGGGCTTGGCGGACGCGCCGTACGCGGCCACGATCCGGTTGGACCGCAGGGAGCGCAGCTGTCCGGCAAGTTCCTCGACGTTGCCGGAGGCACTGGGGTCGGAGGACCCGGCAGCGGCGAGGATTACGGCGTCGTTGTCCGTTACACCTGCCTCGCGCAGTCGCTGGTCCAACAGCGCCGCCAGCCGCGGGTCCGGCCCCAGCGGCGCGGCGGCAAGAGTGTCCGGCCGGCTCTTCACAGCCCGGGCGATGTCCACCTTGACGTGGTAACCGACGCTCAGCAGCAGCGGAACCACGACGGCGGTCTCCCCCGCCGGGAGCCCCGCCACGACGGCCGGCAGGTCCGGGTCCTGCACGTCGACGTAGGCCTCGCGGACGTCCAGTCCGGGCCGGAGCGCGGCGATGCCGTCCCGGAGCGCGTTGACCTCCGCGGCTCCGAGCTTGCTGGACGTGCCGTGGGCGCAGGCGATCAGGATGGGGCTATTCATAGCCGTTAGCGTAACCTTGGAGCCGCCCCATCCGCCGCCTAATTATCGACCGGGACGCTTCATGACCTTCTCCTTCAGCCTTGTCCTGGTCTGGCTTGACCTCGCCGGCGTCTTCTTCTTTGCGGTCTCCGGATCGCTGCTTGCGGCCCGGAAGCAGTTCGACATCATCGGCTCGCTGCTCCTGGCCTCGGTGGTGAGCCTGGGCGGGGGCGTCATCCGCGACATCATCATCAACGCCGGGCCGCCGGTCGCGTTCACCAACCCGGCCTACCTCGCACCTCCCCTGCTCGCCACGGTCCTGGTGTACTTCCTGTTCTCCAGCGTCCAGCGCTTCACCTCGCTGCTGATCCTGTTCGATGCCGGTGGGCTGGCACTGTTTTGCATCACCGGCACCCTCAAGGCCCTGGCCGCCGGGATGAATCCCGTGGCTGCCGTCCTGCTGGGAGTCACGACGGCGGTGGGCGGCGGCCTGCTGCGCGACATCACTGCCAACGAGGTTCCGCAGCTTTTTGACCCCAAGGACATCTATGCCTTGCCGGCGTTTGCCGGGGCGGCCTCCACCGCGGTCCTGTCCCTCACCGGAACCTTCACCGCGGTCTCCGCCACCGCCGTCACCGCCGTCGTCTTCGCCTTCCGGGTCACGGCATGGCGCCGCCACTGGCACGCCCCGCTGGCCGTGCGCGGCTGGCACCGGCTCGGCCTGGGCACGGCGGAAAACGGCCGCTAGGGATTAGCTAGGATAAGACCATGACTGACATGTTCCTCGAGAAATTCCGCGCGCTTGTACCGAAGTATCTCGAAGACGAATGGCAGGAAGAGGATGGCCTCGCGGCCGACGAACTCGACGCCGCCCTGGCCGAACACCAGTTCCAGATCCCGCTGGTCCTGCGCGAGTTCTACCTGGCCGTCGGGGGCTGCGAGGACCTCATGGAGGCCTACCACTATTTCTGGGACCCGGAAGAGCTCGAAGTCGATGACGAGGGCTTCCTCATGTTCCTCGAGGACGAGGAAGAGCAGTTCACGTGGGGTTTCCGCGTCGGGGACCTCAGCGTCCCGGATCCGATCGTGTACCGCCGCAACAACGCCCGCGGCCAGTGGAAGAGCGAGGAAGGGACCTTCTCCGAATTCGTCTTCGACATGTTCGAGTGGGCCTTCAACGACGAGGACGAAGACTAGGCGGAGCCTCTCATTGGCTTAGGGGCTGAGGGCCTCGCCGGTCCTGGGCACAGCAGCCCGGGGGCACTTTGGCACGGACACGCCGCCGCCCGCCACAGAAATCCCCACCCGGGGCCTCAAAGTAGCCCCCGACGGCGCCCCGCGACTGTTGCCCCTCACGGCTGGTATCCACCCCGACGCCACAACTCCAGCACCGCGAGGACCTGCGCAATCATCCGCTCCGGGTGGTGGACGACGACGTCGTAGCCGAACCTGAGCACCAAGTAGCCTCCGACGAGGCTTGCGTTGTTCCGCCGTCGGTCCTTCTTCACCTGCAGCGGCTCCAAATGCGATTCGCCGTCCGTCTCCACCACGAGAATGTCCTCAACGAGGAAGTCCACCTCGCCCACCCCGGGAATCTCCACATGCCGTCGGACCTGCAGCCCGGCACGGTGGAAGGCGGTGTTGGCCAGAACTTCCAGCAGCGAATCGGCCCGGGGAATGACCAGGTCCAGCACCGATCTGGCCCGGCCGTTGCGATTGCCCTCGAGTTTGGCGCGGAGGAAGGCCAGACTGATGTCGCCCCGGCCGACAGCACACTGGACCATGACAAGAGCTTCCAACTCCGGCAGACAGTGGAGTGCATGGATCAGGACGTCAGCGAGTCCGGCCATGGGCAGCCACGGGTGCCGGGGATGCTGGCAGCGACCATGCGCCACGACGCCGGGTGGCGCGGCCCGATGCCCAAGACACAAGTGCATGGACTGGGCCGACGTCAAGGTCCACAATCCGTAGCCCGGAGCGGCCGACAGGCATGTGAGCAACCCCCTCAGTTCTCGCGCCGTCCGGTAGACGCCGGAATCCTGTGGCAGTCCATAGTATCCGCGACGGATCCTCACCAGGGTGCCGTGGGCCAAGGCCGTGGTTATTCGCTGGCGGCTGAATCCAGCCCGGCGAAGGTCAGCCGCGGTGGCCGTTCCGCCCCGTGAAGCAAGGAAAGTGGCAACGTTCATTCCGCCAATGTGCCCTGCCTGGGATCCGTCGAGCCCGCCCCGGTTGCGCCATGTGGAAAACTTCGGGCCACCCAACCAGTGCCGCGGGGGCACTTTGACGTCGACACGCCAGGGAAGCAGCGTGGGAGCAGTATGCAGCGCGGCAAAGTGTCCCCGCACGGCCGCGTCCACGTCCCGGCGTGCCCCCCGGAGGGCGTCAACCCAAGTGGCGAAAAACTGTGACAACTTATTTACAGATACCCCTAGACAGCATTACAAACTTGTCATAGTCTCTTTCTTGGGTTCACCAAATGCCTCCGGTGGATCTGATGCGAACGGAGAAATGGCCCCGGTTCGGCACAACGGAAGACTCGAACGTTGTGAGGAACCGGGGCCATTCCGTTGATGAAGCGGCAAGCCTGAAGCGCCCCGGCGGCAGTGCAAGTCGGCGGCGGGACAGCGCCCAAGCGGAATTGCCGGCAGCGCCCAAACGGCAGAACGGCAGAACGGGCGACTCCGGCCAGCCGACGTCGCGGGGTGGCTAGCTGCTGCGGTCCACGACCGCGTGGGCGAAGCTCGTCAGCGAGGCCTTGACGACGCCTTCAGGCAGCGGCGCAAGGGCGGCAATGGCCTCCTCGGCCCAGGCGCGCGCGACCACCCACGATTCTGCGGTGACGGGGTGCTCCCGGAGTCCGGCCACGGCGGCCGCCAGGGCCTCGTCAGAGCTGAGGTCGCCGTCGATCAGCTTCAAGAGTTCGACGGCGGACTGGTCACCGTCGCGGGCGGCGTTGCGCAGCAGCAGCACGGGCAGCGTGGGGACGCCTTCGCGCAGGTCGGTTCCCGGCGACTTGCCGGACTTGACCTTGATCCCGGTGACGTCAATGACGTCGTCGGCGAGCTGGAAGGCCACGCCCACTTTCTCGCCGTATTCGACCAGCAGGGCCTCGTAGGCCTCGTCTGCACCGGAGAAGATTGCGCCGAGCTGGCCGGAGGCTGCCACCAGCGAGCCCGTCTTGTCCGCGATGACGGAGAGGTAGTGCGCCACGGGGTCCTCGTCCGGACGCGGCCCCACGGTCTCGTGCAACTGGCCCAGGCAGAGCCGCTCGAAGGTCCGCGCCTGGATGCCCAGCGCACGCGAGCCGAGCTCAGAGACCAGGATGGAGGCGCGCGCGAAGATGAGGTCGCCGGTCAGGACGGCGACGGAGTTGCCCCAGACCTCGTGGGCCGTGGGTGCGCCGCGGCGGAACGGCGCGGAGTCCATGACGTCGTCGTGGTACAGGGTGGCGAGGTGCGTCAGTTCAACGACGACGGCGGCCTGCACCACGGCGGGCCGGGAGGCGTCGCCCAGGTGGGCGCACAGCAGGGTCAGGAGCGGGCGGATGCGCTTGCCGCCGGCTTCCACGAGGTGACGCGACGTTGCGTCAGCCAGCGGATCGGAGTTGGCAATGGCTTCGCGCAGCTTCTTCTCGACCCGCGCCAGGTTGGTGGTGATCGCGGGGCCGAGTTCGGGGTCGCCAGCGATGGCCGCGAAGCCTGCCGGCAGTTGGAGGCCGGTGGCGATCGCCGTGGTGTTGAGGCTGGGTTCAGAGCTCGGCAGGCCGTGTCCGGCGTGCGTCCAGCTTTGGTCTGCAGAGTTGGTCACGGGTTAACCCTAACTTCAGTTGCGGAAACCGCGGAGTTGGTGCCGGAGTGCGGATCGCTGTCCGTGGTGGGCATGGCCTGGTTGGACGTGGCGGGGACCAGGGATTCCAGGACCCGGATGACCCTGTCCTCGAAGCCCTTGGCGGCCGGATCGGTCAGATTCGCCAGCATCCGGACCACGAACCGCATGAGCACAGGAATGGGCATGCCCGTGCGGAGGGCCAGTTTCATGACCGCCGGCTTGCCGATCAGGGCGGCGAAGGCCCGCCCCAGCGTGAAGTGCGAGCCCCACTGCTGCTGCACATAGTCGGCGTACCGCGCCAGGTGCGCATCGGCGGCTCTGGAAGCCTCCGCCCCGGACCCCCAGCCGGCTGACGCGGAGCGGGCGGCGGCGTCGATGATGAACTCCGCGGCGAAGCGGGCGGACTCCATGGCGTAGGAGATGCCCTCTCCATTGAACGGGGACACCATGCCGCCGGCGTCGCCGAGCAGGAGCAGGCCCGGCGAATAGTGCGGGGTGCGGTTGAATCCCATCGGCAGGGCTGCGCCGCGAATCTCCCCCACCTGGTTCTCGGGGGTGAAGCCCCAGTCCGCGGGCATGCCGGCGGTCCACTCGCGCAGGACCTGCTTGTAGTCCAGCTTGCCGAATTCCTTGGACGAGTTCAGGATGCCGAGGCCCACGTTGGAAGTGCCGTCGCCGACGCCGAACACCCAACCGTAACCGGGCAGCAGCTTCCCGTCGCGGCCGGGAAGCTCAAGCCAGCCTTCCATCCAGTCGTCCTCGTGCCGGGGCGAGGTGAAGTAGGTCCGCACGGCCACGCCAAGCGGCCGGTCGTCGCGCTTCCGGATGCCCAGCGAGACGGCGGTGCGCGTCGAGTTGCCATCCGCGGCAAGGACGACGTCGGCCGTGAAGTCGCGCGTTTCGCCCGTCTTGCGCCCGGCGTCGTCCAGCAGTGCGGCCCGGACGCCCGTGACACGGCCGTCCTCGGAGCGCAGAGCCTCGGTGACGCTGTGGCGCTCCAGCACGACGGCGCCCGCGGACCGGGCGTGCCGGGCCAGCTGCTCGTCGAAGCCGAGGCGGGTCCGGATCAGCCCGTACTGCGGGAAGTCGGAGACCTCCGGCCAGGGCAGTTCGATCGTGCGGCCGCCGGCGATCAGGCGCAGGCCCTTGTTCCGGCGCCAGCCCTCGGTTTCCGGATGCGGGAGTCCCAGCTTCTGGATCTCGCGGACGGCACGCGGAGTCAGGCCGTCACCGCAGACCTTTTCGCGGGGAAAGCTGGTTTTCTCCAGCACCGTGACATCAATGCCGGCTTTGGCAAGGTAGTAGGCGGCGGTGGAACCAGCCGGTCCTGCTCCGACAATCAGTACATTCACAGCAGGTATCGGCTAACGTCCGGGCCGGGTGATGTTGCGGCGCAGTTTGGCCACCGGTCCGGTGTGGGCGGCAAGCGCCGTTGCACCCGCGGCGTGGCCGGCTTCGGGGCCGGCCGGCTTCTGGGCGCGGTGCACGGCGACAATGCCGCCGCTGAGGTTGCGGTAGGTGACGGATTCCCAGCCGGCCTCCTGCAGCCACGCGGCCAGGTGGTCCTGGTCCGGCCAGGCACGGATGGACTCGGCCAGGTAGACGTAGGCGTCCGGGTTGGACGAAACCTTGACGGCGATGGCCGGCAGAGCCCGCATGAGGTATTCGGTGTACATGGTGCGCCAGAGCGGCACCACGGGCTGGGAGAACTCCGCGATGACCAGCCGGCCGCCCGGCTTGGTGACCCGCAGCATCTCGGCCAGGGCCTTCTTGGGCTCATTGACGTTGCGCAGACCGAAGGAGATCGTGCTGGCGTCAAAGGTGTTGTCCGCGAACGGCAGGCGGGTGGCGTCCCCGGCGATGAAGTCGATGTCCGGGCGGCGGCGCTTGCCGACCTTGAGCATGCCAAGGGAGAAATCGCAGGCGATGACGTTGATGCCGGCGTCAGCGTAGGGCTCGCTGGACGTGCCCGTGCCGGCGGCGAGGTCCAGCACGCGCTGGCCGCCCGAGACACCCACTGCCTCCACCACTACCTTGCGCCAGCGGCGCGTCTGCCCCATCGACAGGACATCGTTGACGACGTCGTATTTGGGGGCGACGTCGTCAAACATCGTGGCTACTTCGTCCGGACGCTTATCCAAGGATGCTCGGTTCACCATGACATTGTCTCAAATGATCGGCTCCCCCACGAACGGGCCGCCAACCATCGCCGCTTTCACCTGCGGCAACGGCCGCGGCCGCCGCGTCGAGGGCCCGCCAAACCCCGTATATCCACGGTCGGGACGATCACGGGCTAGTGTTATGCCATCATGACGAGCACGTTCCGCACCTTGACAGTCCCCCTCGATGCCGAAACTTTCCCCGGGGGCCTGCCGTCGTTTCTGGTCCGGGACGACGTCCTCTGCTGGACCCGCCGCGAGGCCGGGCTCGTGGGCTTCGGCGAGATCGCCCGGTTCACCGCCACCGGCCCCGAGCGGTTCCTGGAAGCGGACATCTGGTGGCGGCACCTGGTCCTGGAGGCGGACATCGAGGACGCCGTCGACTGCCCCGGCACCGGACCGGTCGCCTTCGGCTCGTTCGCCTTCTCCAAGGCTTCCGCCCACGAGTCCCGCCTATTAGTCCCCGAAATCGTTGTGGGGCTCCGCGACGGCCAGGCCTGGCTCACCCAGCTCACGTTCGACGACGGCGAACTCACCGAAGCCGGCGCCCGCGCCGCCCTGGACCGCTGGCTTCGCAGCGGCCGGGCGGCAGAGGACAATGGCAGCGCCGACGGCGCTGTGGTGGACGGCGCTGTGGACGACCCGGCGCCGGGAGCCGCGCAGGCCGGCGCCGCCGTCGTACGCCCTTTGCCCCTGGCCGCCGGCGCAACGCTGCACACCGGCTCGCTCAGCGAGGAAGACTGGATGGCCGCCGTCGCCGCCGGGGTCAAAGAGATCCGGACCGGCGCCCTGGAGAAACTGGTACTGGCCCGGGACATCGTGGCAACCGTCCCCACCGGCGTCAACGCCGCGCAAGTCCTGCGCGAACTCTCCGCGCGGTACCGCGAATGCTGGACGTACGGGGTGGACGGTCTCGTGGGGGCCACACCAGAGATGCTGATCCAGGTGGAGGGCCGCACCGCACAGGCCCGCGTCCTGGCCGGCACCCTGGACCGCCGCGACGCCGACGGCATGGCAGGCTCCCCGCTGGAGTTCGCCGAACGCGTGCTGGCCGGCTCCGAGAAGCAGCGGCACGAACACGACATCGCGATCCAGTCCCTGACCACACAGCTGGCCCCGTTTTCCGAGGCCATGAACGCGCACAGCGAGCCGTTCATCCTGGAACTGCCCAATGTGTGGCACCTGGCCTCTGATGTGAAGGCGGAGCTCACCGAGGTGGAAGGCCACGTCCCCACGTGCCTGGCCCTGATCAACGCACTGCACCCCACGGCGGCGGTCTGCGGCACTCCCACCACCGTCGCCGGCGCACTGATCCGCAAGCTGGAGCACCTGGACCGCGGCCCGTACGCCGGGCCGGTCGGCTGGCTCGACGCCGCCGGCAACGGCGAATGGGGCATCGCGCTGCGGGGCGCGGTCATCGAATCCCCGCAGACGGTCCGGCTGTACGCGGGCTGCGGCGTGGTGGATGGCTCGGTGCCCGAGACCGAGCTCGCCGAGACCTGGGCGAAGTTCCGCCCGATGCTCGAGTCGCTCGGCATCAGCAGCTAGCCTGGGCCGGGTCTGCGGCGCCGTCGGGCCGTCACATTCGGAAGAAATCCGGGATTCCAGACAGTTCGAGCATTCTGGACGTTGCTTTTGGGTCTGGTTTTGTTATCCAATAGTGAAACTTAGTTTTCTGTGACGCACATCTCATGTTCGGCGCTACACTATAGACCGGCCTCGTAACGCATCCCTTCGGCAACAAAAGGTAATAAAATGCAGATCTCCCGTTCGCTCCTGAGCAACCCCGCGCTGAAGGCCGCCACGGTCCTTGCTGTGAGCGCCTTGGCCTTGACGGCCTGCACGAACGCTTCAGAGACCGGCACCTCCGGGGCGGCTACCGCTTCCGGCAGTGCCGCCGCCAGCTTCGATCCCAGCACGGTCAAGAAGGACGACGCCCTGGCGGCCATGGTGCCTGACGCGATCAAGTCCAAGGGCACCCTGACCGTGGGCTCGGATACCTCCTACGCCCCGGCCGAATTCCTCGGCACCGACGGCCAGACCCCGGTGGGGTACGACGTCGACATCGCCAAGGCGATCGGCGCGGCACTGGGTCTGAAGGTCCAGGTCCAGACGTCCGAATTCACCGGCATCCTTCCGGCCCTCGGCCCGAAGTACGACCTCGGCATCTCCTCGTTCACGATCAACCCGGAGCGGCTCGCCGCGGTGAACATGGTCAGCTACTTCAACGCGGGCACCGCCTGGGCCGTGCAGAAGGGCAACCCGAAGAAGGTTTCCCTGGATGACCTGTGCGGCAAGTCCATCGGCGTCCAGACCGGTACCGTCCAGGAAGATCCGGACCTCTCGGGCCGCAACAAGAAGTGCGTCGACGCGGGCAAGCAGCCCATCAACATCGTCACGCTGAAGACCCAGACGGATATCACCACCCGCCTGGTCAACGGCAGCATCGATGCGATGGCAGCCGACTCCCCCATCATCGGCTACGCGCTGACCCAGACCAACGGCCAGCTCGAGAAGCTGGGCGATGTCTACGACTCCGCTCCCCAGGGCATCGCCGTCGCCAAGTCCGATACTGCTCTGGCCGACGTCGTCCAGAAGACTCTCACCAAGCTGATGCAGGACGGTTCCTACAAGAAGATCCTTGAGGGCTGGGGCAACGGCGACGGCGCCATCACCAAGTCCGAGGTCAACCCGGCGGTCGGCTAATGAGCATCCCCACAACCAATCACAAATCAGGTGTACAGATGGACAGCCATCAGGACAGCCACACAGCACCAGTACTAAATAAGGCGGTGCCGGTGCGGCACCCCGGCCGCTGGATCAGCGCCGTCATCATTATCGGCGCGTTGGCTCTCTTCCTGCAGAGCCTGTTCACGAACCCCAATTTCCGCTGGGACGTCGTGGGCGCCTACATCCTGGACACCAAAGTGGTCCAGGGTGTCGTCTGGACCTTGGTCCTAACGGTTGCCTCCATGATCCTGGCCATCATTCTGGCCATCCTCCTGGCCTTCATGCGGCAGTCGGAGAACCCTGTATTCCGCTGGTCCAGCTGGACCTGGGTCTGGTTCTTCCGCGGCACCCCGGTCTACACCCAGTTGATTTTCTGGGGCCTGATCG
This sequence comes from Arthrobacter sp. TE12232, assembly GCF_054062615.1. NCBI lineage: Bacteria > Bacillati > Actinomycetota > Actinomycetes > Micrococcales > Micrococcaceae > Arthrobacter > Arthrobacter sp. TE12232. The sequence goes on along the minus strand of NZ_JBSSFK010000001.1, from coordinate 3,427,851 downwards.
CCGTTCTCTACCCCAAGATCAGCGCCGGTGTGCCGTTCGGGCCGGAGATGTTCAGCGTGGACACCAGCACGGTGGTCACCGCAACGGTGGCGGCGATCCTGGGCCTTGGCCTCAATGAATCCGCCTACCTCGCGGAAATCTTCCGGGCCGGGCTCAAGTCCGTGGACCAGGGCCAGATGGAAGCCGCCGAGGCTCTGGGCATGGGCAAGACCAAGATCATGTGGCGGATCATCCTGCCGCAGGCGATGCGGGTAATCGTGCCGCCGACCGGGAACGAAACCATCGGCATGCTCAAGACCACCTCGCTGGTCCTGGCCGTGCCCTTCACCCTGGACCTCACCTTTGCCACCAACGCCCTGGCGAACCGGACGTACCTGCCGGTTCCCCTGCTGATCGTGGCGGCTATCTGGTACCTCGTCATCACCAGCCTCCTGATGGTGGGCCAGCACTTCATCGAGGCCTACTACGGCAAGGGCGTGGACAACCGGGCCCCCGCCACTGTGAACCCCGCAGCGGCCAAGGCTGCCGCGGCCGTGGCCCCAAGCGCCGACGCCGAGCCGGCACTCAAGATGGACTTCCCCGAGGAGGAGGCGAAATGACGATCACCACTGAGAAACCGCTGGTACAGATCGAGGGCCTTCACAAGTACTACGGCCAGCACCACGTGCTGCGCGGGATCGACCTGAACGTCAACCAGGGCGAGGTGTCGGTGGTGATCGGCCCGTCCGGTTCGGGCAAGTCGACCATGCTTCGCTGCGTGAACCTGCTGGAGACCATCAGCGCCGGTCGCATTTCCGTAGGCGGGGAGCTGATCGGCTACCGCGAGGTCAAGGGCAGGCTCCATGACCTGAAGGCCAAGGAGATCGCCGCCCAGCGCCGCGAGATCGGCATGGTGTTCCAGCGCTTCAACCTGTTCCCGCACAAGACCGCGCTGCAGAACATCATGGAAGCTCCGGTCCAGGTCAAAGGCCAGTCCAAGACAGTGGCACGGAAGCGTGCCTTGGAGCTGCTGGACCGGGTGGGTCTCGCGGACCGCTCCGGCCATTACCCGAACCAGCTCTCCGGCGGCCAGCAGCAGCGTGTTGCTATTGCCCGGGCCCTGGCCATGGACCCCGAGCTCATGCTCTTCGACGAGCCCACGTCCGCGCTCGACCCCGAGCTCGTGGGCGACGTCCTGAACGTGATGAAGGACCTCGCCAAGTCCGGCATGACCATGATCGTGGTGACCCACGAGATCGGCTTCGCCCGCGAAGTCGGCGACCGCCTGACGTTCATGGACGGCGGCGTGGTCGTGGAGTCGGGCGACCCACGCGAGGTCCTGGCCAACCCGCAGCACCCCCGCACCAAGGAATTCTTGAGCCGGGTGCTGTAGCCCGACGCGCAAGGCGCCTATCGATGCGCAAATGCCCTGTCGCTACCGTTATTCGGGTAGCGACAGGGCATTTGCGCGTCGTGGGACAGATTGCGCGTCATGGCCACACGGCCGAACGGGCTCGACGGCGGGGCACACCGAACGCGGCCAGCTTCTGTTCCAGCCGGCCGGGCTCCGTGAGGTCCGCCCAGACCCACCGCACCACCCGGAGCCCCATCGCCCGGATCCGGTTTTCGCGCTCTTTCTCGTCCACGACGGCCTGCGATGCGGTCCTGCCCCGAAGGTATTCGGGTTTCAGATATTTCTCGACGCCGTCGAACTCGCCCGCCAGCCGTGCAGTTTCCCAGTAGTAGTCGGTGTAGCCCGCGAGGCCGGCGCTGTCCCGGACTTCGTGCTGAAGTTCCGGCGGTTGGAAGCCGGCCACCCACATGAGCCCGCGGCTGTACGACTCGCCAGGGGACCCGGACCGCGGATCCGCGAACTCCACGGCAGTCCTGATCCGCAGCGCAGCCGCCGCTGTGTAATTGCCGTCGACACCCGCCAGCAGCATTTCCTTAGAGAGCGCGGGCAACCCTTGGGCTGCGTCCGGCCGGAGTACATGGTCCAAGGGAACAATAGCTTGGGCAAACGGTGTAAAGGCAGCGAGATCCAACACCGTGCGGACCCGCCCCGTGACCAGAAGGCCTTCGCGCCGGAACACCTTGAGACCGTCCGGGGCCGCGTAGTGCCGCTGGACTCCTGCACGCGAGCGTCCGCCAGCGTTCTGAAGCGTCAGGGCATGGACCGGATGGCGCTGTCCAATGGTTGGAACTCGCCACACGGACGCGGCTGAGTGCCTGGCAAAGACTGTCGGTGCCGTGAATGCCTCCGCCGCCGCGCTAACCCGGAGCCGGTATTGTTCCCAAGGCTGGAGCGCCCGCCACGCCTCCCCATCGACGTAGACGCCTTGACGCACGCGAACAAGCACCCCTGACCGGCAGCGTTTGGCGAGCTCTTTCGGTGTGAGGCCCTGCTGGACATGCTCACGGGCCAGGATCAGCCTTGGTAGTTCCTTCATGGAACGAAGATCGCAGCACGGGGGCGGCGGCGCCATGACCTACCGCCCGGGTGTGGACAACCCGACGCGCATTCCGTTCTGCGACGCGCAACTTACCCATCGCGGCGGGTATTCCGGCGTCGGTGGGTATTTTGCGCGTCGAAAACCGGGTTAGGCCTGCGGGACGCCTTCCACGGCGGCCTCGACGGCGGCCCGGATGGCGCGGTGCAGTTTCCCGAGGCTGTGCCGGTCCGTGCGCACTTCGATGATGCTGCGGCCTTCCACCGGGCGGGACAGCGCGTCGGCGAGTTCCGCCGTCGTGCCCACCAGACGGTGCGCGACGCCGTAGGCGGCCGCCAGCGCGGCGAGATCCACCCGCTGCGGGGTCGCGAAGAGGCGTTCGACGGCGTTGCCGTAGCGCCCGGCCGCGGCCACCGCGCCGTGCTCCAGGAGACCAAAGATGGCACCGCCTGCGTCGTTGAGCACCACGATGCGCAGCAGGGGTTCGGCCTCCCCGGCACCGAGGAGGAGCCCGCCGGCGTCGTGCAGGAACGTGACGTCACCCATGAGCACTGTCGTTTCCTGGCGCCCGCCGAGCGCGATGCCCGTGGCGGTGGACGTGGTGCCGTCGATCCCGGCGAGGCCGCGGTTGGCGAACATGGTGGCCTGCGGTTCAGCGGGCGGTGCCCCCGCGAGGTCGACGTCGCGGATCCCGTTCGACGAGCCCAGCACCAGCTGCCCGCGGCTGTGTTTCCAGACCTCGGCGCCGACGGACGGCCCGGTCGCAGCCGGGGACGCGGCAAGGACCAGGTCCACGGCGCGCTGCGCGGCGGCACCTGCCATCAGCCAGGCATCGAGCCACGCGGCAGACCCGCGCCCGGCGAACTCCGCCAGGTCCGCGAGGCTTTCCAGTGGCAGTTCGGTCCGCCGGCCGGGTTCGTACCAGGCTACGGGGACGGGCTGGTACAGGGCCGACGGCACGTCCGCCCTGGCCAGGAGCGCACTGACCGGCCGGGAGAGCGTCGGCCGGCCGAAGAGGACCACGCGTTCGATCGGCTGGGCGGAGTCCGCGCCGAAGTGGTCAATCAGCAGCCGGTAGGGCCCGACGGCGTTGGGGCCGAACCGGGCATTGGAGGAGGGTTCAGCCAGCAGCGGCAGGCTGTGCGCGCGGGCGAAAGCCTCGGCGACCGGGCCGGCGTCGTGCCCGGCCAGCACGACGGTGCGGCGCTCCGGCAGGGCCGGTGGCGCGGCCGGAAAGTCCAGCACCAGGGGGTTCCGGGCGGCCCGGTAGACACCGCGCCCGGTTTCAACGGGCAGGGCGTCGCCCTCCGCCGGGACCAGCGGGTCGCGGAAGGCCAGGTTGAGCTGGACCGGCCCGGGAGGCGTGTCCTCGAAGGCTCCGGTGGCTGCGCTGAGTGCGGTTTCCACGGCGCGCTGCGGATCGCTGCCCGCAGGGACGTCGACGGCGAAGCGAACGTGCTCGCCGAACAGGTCCAGCTGCACGGTGGTCTGGTTGGCCCCGGTCCCGCGCAGTTCCTCGGGCCGGTCGGCGGAGAGGACCACGAGCGGCACCGCGGCGTGGTTTGCCTCCATCACTGCCGGCAGGAGATTGCCGACGGCGGTCCCGGAGGTGGTGAGGACGGCGACCGGGGCCCCCGTGGAGAGGGCGAGGCCGAGGGCCGTGAAGCCTGCCGAGCGCTCGTCGATCCGGACCAGCAGCTCCAGCCGGCCGGCGCTTTCGGCTTCGGCCAAGGCATAGGCCATGGGCGCCGAGCGGGAACCCGGGGACACCACGACCTGGCGCACCCCGGCGTCGAGCAGGGTGCTGACGGCGATGCGCGCTGCCTCCACCGCGGACAGGCCGGACGTCGAGGACGCGCCGGCGGAGGTCACATGTTCTCCGGCGTCTCGATGCCCAGCAGCTCCAGCCCGCCGGACAAGCGGCGCAGCACCAGGGCGCACAGGGCCAGCCGGGACTCCCGGACGGACTCCTCGGCCTTGAGTACCGGGCACTGGTCGTAGAAGGAGGTGAACAGCTGGGCGAGCTCGAAGAGGTAGCCGCAGAGCCGGTGCGGCTCCAGCGCATCCCGGACCTTGTTCAGCGTCGTGTCGAACTCCAGCAGGTGCAGGGCCAGCGCACGTTCCGCGGGTTCGACGACGGCGATCGCCGTGGCAGGACCGCCGGCCCGGGCGCCGGCTGCGGAAGTGCCGTCGGCGACAGTGCCGCCAGCGCCGCCGTCGGTGAACTGCTCCAGAACCCCGGCCTTGCGCAGGATGGACCGGATCCGTGCGGCCGCATACTGCACGTAGGGTCCGGTGTTACCGCTGAGGGCGAGCATGCGGTCGAAGTCGAAGACGTACTCGGTGTCGTGGCCGGTGGAGAGGTCGGCGTACTTGACGGCACCGATGCCCACCTGGCGGGCGGTCACGGCGCGTTCCTCGTCGCTGAGCTCGGGCCGGCTGGCGTCGATGACGGCGCGGGCGCGGTCCACGGCCTCCTCGAGCAGGGCCATGAGTTTCACCGGGGCGCCGGAGCGGGACTTGAGGATCTTGCCGTCCTCGCCGAGCACGTTGCCGATCTGCACGTGGACGGCCTCGACCGTGTCCGGAAGCCAGTCGGCGTCCCGGGCGGTGGCCATGACCATCCGCAGGTGCACGTTCTGCGGGGCACCCACGACGTAGAGGACGCGGTCTGCCTCCAGCTCACGGACCCGGTAGCGGATGGTGGCGAGGTCCGTGGTGCCGTAGCCGTAGCCGCCGTCGGACTTGCGGATGATCAGCGGCAGCGGCTGCCCGTCGCGGCCCGAAAAGCCGTCGGGGAAGGTGCACAGGGCGCCGTCGCTGATCCGGGCGAGGCCGCGCTCCTCAAGCTCCTGGCACAGTTGTGCCAGATGCTCGTCGTAGGAGCTTTCGCCGGCGATGTGGTCATCGGTGAGGCTGATGCCGAGCATGGAGTAAATGGCGTTGAAGTAGCGCTTGGACTGGGCAACGAGCCGCTGCCAGACCGCGAAGGTCTCCTCGTCGCCGCCCTGGAGGGCAACGACGCGGAGCCGGGCCCGGGTGGCGAAGCCGTCCGCGTCGGCGGCGGAGGAATCGAACTTGGCCCGGGCAGCCTGGTAGAACGCGCTGGGGTCATCCACCAGCAGCGCCGCTTCCGGGGAGTCCTCGCCGATCTCCAGCCAGTGCTCGATCAGCATGCCGAAGGGGGTGCCCCAGTCGCCGATGTGGTTCTGCCGGATCACGGTGTCGCCGAGGGCCTCGAGCACCTTGACCAGGCTGTCCCCCACGACGGTGGTGCGCAGGTGGCCGACGTGCATTTCCTTGGCGACGTTCGGGGAGGAATAGTCGACGACGACGCGCTGCGGTGTTGCGGCGGGCGTGACGGCGGTGGCCTTGGACGCGGCTTCGGCCGCCTCAGCGTTGAGCAGTTCCTCGATCCACGTGCCGTCAAAGCTCAGGTTGATGAAGCCGGGCCCGGAAATTTCGACGCCGGTGCAGATGCCGTCCAGGTTCAGGGCATCCACGATCTTTGCCGCGGCATCCCGCGGCGGCAGGCCGGCCTTCTTGGCCAGGGCCATGGCGGCGTTGATCTGGATGTCGGCGAATTGGGAGGGCCTGACCACCGGGTCCGTCTGCCGGAACTCTTCGCCGAACGCGGTGGCAATTGCAGCCTGGACTCTGGGGACAACCAATTCAGCCGGATTATTCACAGTCCCAAATTATCAGTAGGAGCCCTCCCCCGATGCTCGGCCGCCCTCAGGAGCAACGCACTCAGAAGCAACGCGGGGTCAGATATCGCCCATGCAGGGCGGCCAAAGTCACATGGGCGTGAAGTGACCCCGCGTTGCTGTGGCCCGAAAGGTGGTTAGGCGTCGGCGCGGAGCACCTGGACCACAGACGGGCGCGGGGCGCGCGCCTGGCCTGGCTTCGGCGTCGCTCCGGCAGCGACGTAGTCCGGGAAGTAGGAGGGCTGGTCGGCGAAGGTGCCTTCCTCCCCCGGGTGCTGAACGGCAACGAAGACCGTCCGTTCGTCGTCGTGGATCACCGGGCCGCAGGTCTCGGCGTCGCGCGGGACGGCGAGGAACTGCTCCACCTTGCCCCGGTCGGCACCGTCCAGGGTGACCTTGAAGAGCCCGTCGGCGTAGCCGATGCTGGACGGCGCACCGTCGGTGGAGATCCACAGGTTGCCCACGGAGTCGAAGGCCACGTTGTCCGGGCAGGAGATCGGCGAGACCTGGCTGGGCGGGAATCCGGCGAAGTAGGCGGCCGAGTTCTTTGCCGGATCCCCGCAGACCATGAGCAGGTTCCAGCCGAACGTGGTGGACGTCTGGTCCCCGGTCTCGGTGATTTCGACGATGTGGCCGTCCCGGTTCAGGGTGCGGGGGTTAACCTCGGTGGCACCCTCCTTGCCGGTCTTGCCGCGGTCCGTGTTGTTGGTGCAGACCACATAGACCTTGCCGGTGTGCAGGCTGGGCTGGACGTCTTCGCAGCGGTCCATCTTCGTGGGGCCAACCTTGTCTGCGGCGAGACGCGTGTAGACCAGCACTTCCTCCACGGACATCCCCGCCACCTTTGACTGCCCGCCCACAACGAGCGGCAGCCATTCGCCGGAGCCGTCGAATGTGCCGTCGGCGGGGAGTTTCCCCGAGCCGTCGAACTCTGCCGGCGCGGAGTTGCCGGTGAACTTGGCAACGTAGAGGTCGCCCTCCGAGAGCAGCGTCAGGTTGTTCTTGCGGTCCTCCGCCGTCGTGCCGGGGCGGTACGTTCCGGCCGAGACAAACTTGTAAAGGTAGTCGAAGCGTTCGTCGTCGCCCATGTAGGCCACCACGTGACCGGACTTGGCGACGATCAAGTTGGCGCCCTCGTGTTTGAAGCGGCCCATCGCGGAGTGCTTGCGGGGCGTGGACGCGGGGTCGAACGGGTCAACTTCCACGATCCAGCCGAAGCGGTTGGCCTCGTTCTCGTAGCCGGGGTTGCGGGTGTCGAAGCGCGGGTCATCCAGTTCCCACTGGCGCGCGGTGGGCTTGCTGGTCAGTCCGTAACGCTTGTCCGAGTCGGACGTTCCGGGCGCGGCGAAGTAGCCGTTGAAGTTTTCTTCGCCGGAGAGGATGGTGCCCCACGGCGTGGTTCCGCCGGAGCAGTTGCCCAGGGTGCCCTTGATGGCCCGGCCGGAGGGATCGGCGGTGGTCTTCAGGAGGGCGGATCCGGCAGCCGGGCCGTCGAGTTCGTAGGTGGTGTCGGTCAGGAAGCGGCGGTTCAGTCCGGCGCCTTTGACGTAGCTCCAGGGCTTGTTCTTGTTCTTCCGCTCCAGTTCCACGACGGTGAGCCCGTGGGCGGCCCGGCCGATCGCGCGGGTCTCGGCGGCGTCGAACCCGGCCGGCAGCATGATGTTTTCGTTGGTGTATTCGTGGTTCGTGAAGAGCACTGCCCGGCGGTCCTTGGAGCCGTCGATCGGCAGGATGTCCGTGTAGTCGTTGTTGTAGCCGAATTGGCGGGCCTGTGCGGCTGCGCTCTGGTGGTCGACGTCGAACGCCGGGGAGTCGTTGAACAGCGGGTCGCCCCAGCGGATGACCGGCTGCCAGGTGAAGCCGGCGGGGACGGTGAGCTTGTCCACGGCGGCGTCCACCGGCGCGATGGCCGTGAACTGCAGCTTGGATGCACCGAGGCCGTCTTTGGCGGCGGCCGCGAGGCCCGGGCCGCCGTCGGCCACTGCCGTGCCGGCGGACGTCACCGTGTTGCCGAGGACGACGGCGAGCGCGCCGGCGGCGCCGAAGCCGAGTGCTGCGCGGCGGGACATCGTGGCGGAGGCGATGTCCCGGAAGTAGCTGTTGCTGCTGGTGTTGCAGACCTCGCCTGAACAGGCGTTGTCGCATTTGAGCGCGCACGTGACAGGGCTGCGTTTGCCCTTCGTGTGGCCAAGCATGGGGAGCAGGGAAAAGGTGCGTCCGGAGGATGCGGGCATGGAGAGACCTTCCAAGGGGTGCGTGCGGTGCGGTGGCACCCACCCTTCCAGCCACGGGCTACGCGAAGCCGTCCCCCGGGTGAAGAAGCGGTGAACGGCGCTGTCCCTACCGGCCCCGTGGCCCTACCCGACGCTGTGCCCTACCGGACGGGCGGGGCGGCCAGCACCGCGTGCACGCGCCGCAGCCGCTCCAGCCACCAGTCCCGGCGTTCCGGAGAGGCGGCATGAGCGGCCAGGAGCTCCGGCGCCGGGCGGACGTCGCGGAGGGTGATCGCGCCGTCGTCGGCAACGAGGGAGTCGTGCGTGACGTCCGCGGCGAGCAGGGACACCGTCCCCAGGCCGCAGGCATAGGGCAGCTCCGGCAAGACGGCGGCGAGGGCCAGCCCGGCCCGGATTCCCACGGAAGTGTCCAGCGCGGAACTCACGACGGCGGGGAGCCCCGCCTGCGCCACAATCTCAAGGGCGCGCCGCACTCCCCCGAGCGGTGCGACTTTAACCACGATCAGGTCCGCGGCGCCGGCGCGTGCCACCTTGAGGGGGTCGTCCTCCTTGCGCACGCTCTCGTCAGCGGCTATCAGGACGGGGACGCCGGCGGCCCGGAGCCGGCGGCGGACTTCGGCGAGGCCCGCGATATCAGGAACGGGCTGTTCGGCGTATTCGAGTCCGACGGCGGCAAGCCGCGTCAGTGCGGTGACGGCCTCGGGCACGTCCCAGCCGCCGTTCGCGTCCACCCGGATCGCGGCATCCGGCAACGCCTCCCGGACGGCCGCCACCCGGGCGGCGTCGTCGTCGAGGCTCTGGCCGCGCTCGGCAACTTTGACCTTGACCGCGTCCACCCGACCAAAGCGGGCCAGGACTTCGGGCACCCGGTGTGCCGGCACGGCAGGCACTGTGGCGTTGACCGGGATGCTGTCCCGCAACGGCGCAGGGAACCCTGACCACCCGGCCTCGATCGCGGCCGCAAGCCAGCGGGAGGCCTCGGCATCCTCATACTCCGGGAAGGGACAGAATTCGCCCCAGCCCAGGGGGCCGCGGAGCAGGAGGGCCTCGCGCTGCAGGATGCCCCGGAACTTCACACGCATCGGCAGGCTCACCACATGGGAACCGGCAAGGAGCTCATCAAGGCCGGGCAGGGATGCATCGGAATGTGGCGGTGTGCCGGCGGCAAGGGGGTCCAGGGAATGTGGGTCCAACGGCTGTGGGTCGAGGGAATGGGCGGGCATGATGCCACTGTACTGGGACACTCTGTACTGGGATGCTCCGTACTGGGATGCTCTGGGCTGGAACGTTCCGGACTGGGACGCCGTGAACCCATATGCCGGGCTGAGACGCTGTCACGGGAAGCGGGCCCCTGATTGGGGCGGGGCCCTTGATTGGGCCGGCGTCGACTGGGGGTGAGTTCCTGGACCAGGAAACTCGTCTCCGCCGGCCCCGCTCAAGGAGCGTACTGCCGGGGACAAGCCGCGCCGGCACTGTCGACTCTACGAATCGCGTTCCGGCATGGCACGAGTAGTGTGTACTCGTTTTTTGTCCGGACACTACCCTCGCGCCGCGCGTCCGGTCCATCAGGTGGCGTGGAGGGTTCTGTGGGAGCCTTGATGGCATGACTTTTCGGCAGGAACCCACCCCACGGGACCCGTCTGCCCCAGTCTCTGGAACACCAATCCCTGAGACGCAGATCCCGGAGACGCAGGTCCTTCAGGCCCAGGCGCCCAGGACCTCCGCGCCAGCGGCCCGGGCGCCAAGGGCCCGGGCAACGAAGACTCAGGCCCCCAAGACCCGGGCCGGCACGACTCCGGATCCGCGGGCGCGGTGGTCTCCGGGCAGGGGCACGGCCGCCCTGTTCGTTCTGGCCACTGTCGCCTGCATCGCCGGGCTGGCCGCAACGTATTTCTTCTTTGTCCGCACCACCACGGGCCAGTTCATTGACGAGTCCGCCCTTGTGGAAGCGGTGGCGCTCAGCGGAACCGCGGGCAAAGCCGCCACCAAGTTGCTGGACTGGCTGCCAGCGCTCTGTGTCGTGATCGCGTCAATCGTGGTCATCTTCGTCACCATTCTGAGGCGACGCTGGGCTGCAGCCGGGATCGCGATTGCGGCCTGCGTGGGCGCCAACCTGGCCACGCAGATCCTCAAGGACCTGCTCCCGGTCCGGCCGTACCGCGGCGTCGAGACACTGGAACTGAACTCGCTGCCCTCCGGCCACACCACCATGGCGGCCTCGGCCGCCGCCGCCGTCTTCCTCATGGTCTCGCCGCGCTGGCGGCCTCTTGCCGGCTATCTGGGCGGCAGCTTCGCCGTCGCCACCGGCGTTTCCACCCTGATCAACCAATGGCACCGCCCGGCCGACGTCGTCGCGGCATTCCTCGTGGTGGGGGCGTTCATGCTCCCGGCCGGCTGGCTGATCATCCGCACCGGCCCGCGCTGGAACGTCTGGGACGGTTACGGGGAGCACTGGGCCTCAGCCAGGATATGGGTGGCGCTCCCCGTACTCACCGGACTTGCCGCGGCCGGGGTGGCAGCCTACGCCTTGCTGAGCATCGGTCCGGGTGGGCAGGAGATCAGCACCACCAGCTACTTCTGGGCAGGGACGTCCCTGATTGTCATCGCGGGCTACCTCGCCACCGTGGCGGCCGTGTGGCTGTTCGGCCTTGCCGCACGACGGCGGGACGCGTAGCAGCGAGGGTGCATAGGCCGCCTGGCTAACCCGGTGGCGCCGTCCGGGGGCGCTTTGACACGGACACGCCGGGGATACCCGGCGTCGCCACCGAAAAGCCCTTCAAAGTGCCCCCGCACGGAACGCACCCCTGGTGGAGTCGCACCCAAGGGCCGGCCGCCCGGAAACCTGCAGCCAGCGGGAGCAGGTCAGTAGTTCCGCCGGTATTTGAGCCGGGGAATGGTGACGGCGAAGACCGCCGCAGCAGCGAAGCCCAGCACGCCGGTGGCGGCCACCCCGGCCCCGAGCGAGACTGCGGCCGTCACGCCGGAGAGCAGCACGGGTCCGCCGGTAGAGCCGGCATCGGCCATGAAGCGCCAGATGCCGAGGAACTGGCCGCGGCCGGCGTCCGGCGAGAAATCGGCCCCAAGCGTCATGTTCAGGCCGGAGCTGATGCCGTTGCCGAAGCCGATCAGGAGCGCCGCCAGCATCAGGGAGACGAAGCCGGTGCTGAGCGGGATCAGCACCATGGCGGTCCCCATGATGAGGGTGGACGGCACGGCCACCCATTGCCGGCCCTTGCGGTCCATGAGCCGTCCCGCGGGGTAGAACACCAGCATGTCGATGGCCCCGGAGATCCCGTAGATGAGGGAGGCCTGGGTGGGGTCCAGGCCCAGATGGTCGGCCCACAGCGGGATGACCGCCTGACGGGAGGCCCGGATCGCGCTGAGCAGAAGGACCCCGCCTCCAACGGTCAGGAAGACGCCGGCGTGGGACACGGCGATGCTGCGCAGGGTGGGCTGTTGCCGGGGAACGCCGTCCTCGGGCGCCGGGGCTGCCTCGAGGTCGGGGATGGTGACGGACACGGCTGCCGCGGCGGCCATGGCCACGACGCCGACCCAGTAGGCGCCGGTGATGCCGGCAAACTGCATGACGGCGGCGCCGATGAACGGGCCGATGAAGATCCCGATCCTGTTGACGCCGCCGAGCGTGGACAGGGCCCGGGCCCGGAGCATGACCGGCACGGCCTCGGTCAGGTACTTCTGCCGCGCCAGGCTGAAGACGCTGGCGGCCATGCCGACCACCACCATCGCCGCCGCCAGCACCCAGAGTCCGCCGGGAAACAGCGGAGCGACTGCGGCGGCGGCGAGGGCCGCCGCGCTGGCGGCCGCGGCCCCCACGATCGCCCAGCGTTCGCCGAACTTCAGGGTGATCAGGGACGCCGGCAGGTTGAAGAACCAGGATCCGAGGCCGATCAGCGTCACGATCAGCGCAGCACCGGCCACGGAGGCGCCCAGATCGCGGGCGGACAGGGCAACCACCGGCAGGATCGCGCCCTCGCCCAGGCTGAACATGAGAGCCGGCCCGAAGGCGGGTACGGCGATACTGCGGAGGCTGAACGGGGCGAGGCGTGTGGTGGTCATCCCCTTCATCCTAGGCAACCGGCGGGCGCTCCCAGGTTTAGGCGTCGAAGTGGGTGCGGACTTCCTCGCTGGTGAGGTTCCGGAGCACGTCCGCGGCGACTTCTCTCAGCTTCTGGTTCCGGTTGCTGGACACCCGGGTGAGAATGGCCATGGCCTGCTCCTGGGAGCAGCGGTTCTGGGCCATGATCACGCCGCACGCGAGGTTGATAGACGTACGGTTTTCCAGGGCGGCCTGCAGGTCCTCGGCCCGGGACTGGAAGGTCCCTAGCCGCACGGCCAGCCGGAGGGCACGGCCGGCGAGATCGGCGAATCCGGCCGCTTCGGCGATGATGTCCTCGGTGAAGAGCCCGGTGTCCGGCGCGAAGAAGTTCAGGGCCGCGGCGGCGTCCTCGCCGATTTCCAGCGGGACACCCAGCATGCTGCGGCAGCCCTGGGCTGCAAGCTGGCGCTGGTAGTCGGGCCAGCGGGGATCGGTGTCGACATCCTCGAGCAGGACCAGGGCCTTGGTCCGCAGCGCCTCGATGCAGGGGCCGTCGCCGAGGCTCTGCTCGATGCGGTCCAAGGTGACCGCCCGCGGGCTGCTGCCCGCGACCGTCATGGTCCGTTTCCGGCGCTGCAGCGTGACGCCGCAGTCAATCTCGGCGTCGGCGGTGCGGCTCAACGCAGCGGCCGAGAACGCGGCGAGCCGGCCCAGGAAGTCCTCGACATTTTCGGTTCCCAGAAGAAGGTCCTGGAGGTGCAGGGCGGCGTCTTCCCCGATTGAGTTGTTGGCCATGCCTTAATCTACCGCGGCAGTCCGGGCACGTGGGCCTAGACGTATCCGTCCACGATTGCCGCGGCAATCTCCCGGTAGGCGCGCCGCGTTTCGGGGCGGAGCACGTCCAGGGTGACGAGGTCGCCGTCGGCCACGCCGCGGTCGTGCGGGACCGCGATCAGCTGCCGGCAAATGCCGGACAGGTGTTCCTCGATCGCGTCCTTGTCCACCCGCGTGGACACCTCGTCCTTGTCCGTGATGACAACTACGGCGTTGCGCGCCAGGTCCTCGTAGCCGTGGCTGGCCAGCCAGTGGAGGGTGCTGCGGGCGCGCTTGGCGCCGCTGACGGCGTACCCGGCCGCGATGATCAGGTTGTCCGCAGATTGCAGGATGCCGCTCATGGCATTGTGCGTGACGCCGGTGCCGCAGTCGATCAGCGCCACCGAGTAGTAGGCGGAGATGAGCTTGCGGATCCGCAGGTATTCCTCTGCCGTCAGTGAGTCCGACACCTCGGGGTCCTGTTCACCGGCGATGAGGTGGAGCCTGCCGGCATGGTGCATGTAGCGGGCCAGGGCAGTGAGCGAATCGACGGAATCGATGTTCTTGAGCAGGTCCGTGATGGTGCGCGGGCTCTGCTGCTGGTAGATCCCCTCGCCGAGGGCGCGCTCCACAAGGTCGCCGGAATCAGGGTTGGCGTCAATCGCGCACGGCGGATCGCCGCGGAACTCGGCCAGGGTCAGTCCGACGCCCACCGTCGTGGAGGTCTTGCCGATACCGCCCTTGAGGCTCAGGACAGCCGTGTTGTAGCTCCCCTGGAGCTGGCGGGAGATGCGCCGGGCGAGCTCGTCCTCTTCACGCTGCCGGGCGCTCGGCCCCAGGTTCAGCCCGCCACCGGTCAGCTTGTAAAGGGCGCCGCGGAACCCGCCGATGGGCCGGGGCTTCTGCTCCCGGACAAAAAGGCCCGGGGAACTGATGAAGTCAGGCACGGGGGCGTCTGCCAGGGCGGCGGCCCGGCTGGCCGAACGGGTGGCGCGGGTCGGCTGGGCAGGCACGGCAGGAGCAGCCTCGGGGGCAGGCGGTTTCAGGACGGGGTCCTTGGACGGTTTTGCAGGCTGCGTGCGCGCGGGCGCGTCGGCTGCAGCGGCAGCCTCCGCCCAGGAACTGCTCGGCGCCGTGGGGCGCTGTTCGGCCTGGTTGCTGGAGATGATGGGCATGGTTCCTGTCCAGGCGTCGGAGTCGTCACCGCGGCGGCGGTCTCTCCGGCGCGGGAGTTGGGCCTGCTCTGCAGCTGCGTCAGCTTCAGGGCGGCCGGTGGCGGTCTTGTTTTCGACCGGTTCTGGCATGTTCGTTCCCCCCAGGGATCACAGCGCAGACCGCTGCAGTGCTCGATTGACATCGTTCAAGGAACAAGTCTAGGGGCAGTGGTGAGCACCCTTACCATCGGATGCCGCAACCGGGCCCTAGCGGTGGGCGCGCGTGTCCTGCAGGCGTTTGATGAACCAGCGCGACTGCTCAGGACCGTACGGCAGGATCGGGATCGCTTTGGTCGCGTCATCCGGTGTTTCCCGCGTGGCCTGGATTGCCTGCCGTACTGCGGTGGTCATGGTGTTGGCCATGGTCTTGACGAACTGGTCGCTGCACGGCTCGCCGTGACCCGGGACCAGGAACTCGTAGCGGTGCCGCAGCGCGGACAGGTGCCGGAGGGCATCGGCCCAATCTTCCGGGAACGAATCCTCAAAGGAGGGGTGGGATCCCTGTTCCACGAGGTCGCCGGCGAAGACCGTGCTCGACGTGCCGACCAGGAGGTCGCCGTCGGTGTGTCCGCGGCCCAGGTAGAACAAGGTGGCGACCTGTCCGCCAAGGTCCACGAGGACCGGCTGGTCCTTGACGATCGCGTTCGGGACCACGAGCTCGACGTCGGTGCCCTCCCCCGCCGCCATTTCCGGCTCGGCCAAGGTCACGAACCGGCGCTGCTCGTCGCCGTTCTCCTCGATTTCCGCGGCGCAGTTCTCGTGCGCCCAGAATTCCGTGACGCCGTCGGCGGCGAAAACGGCGTTCCCGAAGAAGTGATCGTAGTGGGCGTGGGTGTTGACGACGACGAGCGGCAACCCGGTCTTTTCCCGCACGGCGGCCAGGATCTCGCGGCCCTGCCGAGGCCCGCCGCCGGTGTCGATCACCATGGCGCGCTCAGTGCCGACCACCAGCCCCGTGTTGAGCCAAGAATCTTGTGTTGTCAGTACGTAGTTGTCCGGACCGACTTCGAGCCATCGTGACATTAAATCTCCGTAATTCAGACGCTATTCCGGCGTTGTTGGTGCGCTGTCCAGGCCTCAATTCTACCTGTGAAGGCTGGCAAATCCCGGAGGGCATGCCCGTCCCGCGCCACATTGGGCGGGAGGACCCGGCTGCCCTCCCGCCCCAACGCCCGGCGTCCCCGGGCAATGCTCACATGTCCGCGAGCGCCGACCCCGGGTTCTCGATCGCGTCGGCGACATAGCGCAGGAAGCCCCCTGCCGTGCCGCCGTCGCACACGCGGTGGTCGAAAGTGAGCGTCAGTTCGGTGACCTTGCGGACTGCGAGTTCCCCGTTGACCACCCAGGGCTTGTCGATGATCCGCCCGACGCCGAGGATCCCCACCTCCGGGTGGTTGATGATCGCGGCGGAGCCGTCCACACCGAACACGCCGTAGTTGTTCAGCGTGAATGTGCCGCTGCCCAGTTCCGCCGGGGTCGCCTTGCCGTCGCGGACGACGGCGGTGAGGCGTCGGATCTCGGCGTCCAGCTGGCGGGCGCTGAGCTTGTCCGCGTTGCGCACTGACGGCACCATCAGCCCGCGGTCGGTCTGCGCCGCGAAACCGAGATTGACGCCGTCGAACTCCACGATTTCCTGGCTGGCGCCGCCGGTGGTGTCCTCGGTGGTGACGATCCTGGTGTTGAGCGCGGGGTACTTCTTCAGCCCGGCGACGACGAACCGGGCGATGAACGCCAGCAAACCCGGAGTGTTCTCCGGATCGGACGTCTTCAGCGCGGCACGCAGTTCCACGAGCGCCGTGGCGTCCACGTCCACCCACACCGTGGCTTCCGGGATTTCGGAGCGGCTGCGGGTCATGTTCGCCGCGACGGCCTTCCGCACGCCGCGGACGGCGGTGCGTCCGGCGATGCCCAGCCCGGTGCGGGCATCCGTAGCCCCGGATGCCGCGGCTGGGACTGCCGGCTCTGCCGGAACCGGCAGCTCGGCAGGCTCAACCCCCGGGAGCTCAACGGCCGGGGCTGGCTTGATGGCCGCCTCAACGTCCCGGCGCATGATGAGCCCGCTGGCACCCGACCCCTGGAGTCCCCCCAAATCGACCCCATGATCGCGCGCCATCCGGCGGACCAGCGGAGAAATAACGGCCCCCAGCTTCCCGGGAACCCGGGTGCGCAGGAGCAACAGGTCATCGGCAGCCGTCTCGGCCTCCGACACCCGAGGCGCCGCCGGAGCAGTCCCAACAGTCCCCTTAGGAGCCCGGGTCCGCCGGGCAACCCCATGCCCGCCAGGAGTCCCGTACCCAATCAGGACATTCCCCGACCCGGCCTTCTCCTCCTCGCGGTATGCCTCAGCGGCAGCTGCAGCAGGCGAGTCGGCAGCAGCGTCAGGAGAAGAACCTGCAGCGGCGCCGGACTGGGCGACAGCAGGTGAGCCAGCAGCGAAACCCGCCGACGCAGGCGATGCCGCCCCGAGAGTGGCATCGGGCCTTCCGGAGCCGGCAGCATCGTCCGCAGGACGAATGCTGTCCGGCGAAGGGGCGGGGGCGGCATCGCCTGTGGCGGCGCTACCAGCGGCGACAACGGCGCCGACCGGCATTACCGAGATCAGCGGCTTGCCGACATCGAGCGTCTGGCCGGGCTCGCCGTGCAGCACGGCCACGGTGCCGGCGTACGGCGAGGGCACCTCCACCATGGACTTGGCGGTCTCGACCTCGGCGATCGGCTGGTCCACGCGGATCTCGTCACCCACGGCCACGAGCCAGTTGACGAGCTCGGCCTCGGTGAGGCCTTCGCCGAGGTCCGGCAGGAGGAATACTTTTGGTTCGCTCATGGTCAGTCTTCCCACTGGAGGTCGTCAACGGCGTCAAGGATGCGGTCCACGCCGGGCAGATAGTAGTGCTCGAGCTTCGGTGCCGGGTAGGGCACGTCGAAGCCGGTGACGCGGCGGATCGGCGCGGCGAGGTGGTGGAAGCAGCGTTCCTGGACCCGGGCCACGATTTCCGAGGCCACGGACGCGAAGCCGTGGGCCTCGGCGATGACCACGGCGCGGCCGGTCTTGCGGACCGAGGCGCAGACCGTTTCGTCGTCGAACGGCACGATGGAGCGGACGTCGATCACTTCCAGCGAGCGGCCTTCCTCCGCGGCCGCGGCCGCGGCGGCGAGCGCCGTCGGGACGGACGGGCCGTAGGCGATCAAGGTGGCGTCGGTGCCGGGGCGGGCGACGGCGGCGCGGCCCTCGGAGGACGTGCCCCGTTCGGTGTTCGCTGCGTGCTCGGCGCGCAGCGCGTCCAGGTCCACCTGGTCCTTGGACCAGTACAGCTTCTTGGGCTCCATGAACATGACGGGGTCGTCGGAGTCAATGGCTTCGCGGAGCATCCGGTAACCGTCCGCCACCGTGGCCGGGGTGAACACCTTCAGGCCTGCGGTGTGGGCGTAGTAGGCCTCGGAGGAGTCGCAGTGGTGTTCCACTCCGCCGATGCCGCCGGCGTAGGGGACCCGGATGACGATGGGCAGCTTCACGGCGCCCTTGGTGCGGTTGTGCATCTTGGCGACGTGGCTGACGATTTGCTCGAAGGCCGGGTAGGCGAAGGCGTCGAACTGCATCTCGATGACCGGGCGCATCCCGTTCATGGCCATGCCGACGGCCATGCCGACGATGCCGGATTCGGCCAGTGGGGTGTCGAAGCAGCGGCTCTGCCCGAAGGTCTTGGTCAGGCCGTCGGTGATGCGGAAGACGCCGCCGAGCATCCCGACGTCTTCGCCGAAGACCAGGACCGACTCATCGGCGTGCATGGCGTCGGCCATAGCGGTGTTCAGGGCCTTGGCCAGGGTGATGGTCTGTGGGCCGGTCTTCTCGGCCTCAACCGCAGCCCGGGCGGCCGCGCGGGCCGTGGCGGCGCTGACGTTGCCGTTTGCCTCGGAGGACGTGGTGACGGTGGGGCTCATTTTGCTGCCCCCTTTGAAGTGGATGCGGTTGCGGTGGATGCGGCGTCGCGGGCCAGTTCGTCGGCGAGCATGGCGGACTGCTCCTTCAGTTGCGGCGTGGGGGTGGAGAAGACGTATTTGAAGAGGTCCAGCGGCTCCACCGGAACCTCTTCGCTGAGGCCTTCGCGCAGCTGGGCGGCGACCGCTTCGGCCTTGTCGGCGATCCGGGCGGCACCGTCGTCATCGAGGATGCCGCGGTCCGTCAGGTAGGTCCTCATCCGGCTCAGCGGGTCCTTGGCCACCCATTCGGCGACTTCGCTGTCCTGCCGATAGCGGGTAGCGTCATCGGCGTTGGTGTGCGCCTGCATCCGGTAGGTGTGGGCCTCCACGAGCAGCGGGCCCGAGCCTTCCCGGGCGAGCTTGACCGCCCGGCCCAGGACCGCGAGCAGTGCGACGACGTCGTTGCCGTCCACGCGTTCGCCGGCCATGCCATAGCCGACGGCTTTGTGCGCGAGCGACGGCGCGACGGACTGGTGCGCGAGCGGCACGGAGATCGCGTACTGGTTGTTCTGGACGAAGAAGACCACCGGCAGATGGAAGACGGCGGCGAAGTTCAAGGCCTCATGGAAGTCGCCTTCACTTGTGGCGCCGTCGCCGCACATGGCCAGGACCACGGTGTCCTCGCCGCGCAGCTTGGCCGCGTGCGCGACGCCGACGCCGTGCAGCAGTTGGGTGGTCAGCGGTGTGCACTGGATGCCGACCTTGTGCCGGGAGGGGTCGTAGCCGCCGTGCCAGTCGCCGCGGAAGAGCGTCATGGTCTGGACGGGGTCCACGCCGCGGGCCATCACGGCCACGGAGTCGCGGTACGTGGGGAACATCCAGTCGCCCTCGGACAGGCACAGCGCCGCAGCGACCTGGCAGGCCTCCTGGCCGTGGCTCGAGGGGTACACGGCCATCCGGCCCTGCCGGACCAGGGCGGAGTTCTGGTCATTGACGCGCCGGCCGACGACGAGCTGTTCGTAGGCGGCGAGCAGTTCGGCGTCGCCGGGCAGGCTGTATTCGTGCCCCGGCTGGGTGCCCTGCTCGGTGTGGGGGTTCAGTGTCCCGTCCGGGCCGACCATCTGGATCTGGTGGCGGGCCGGGAGCATGTAGTCCTCAACCGTGATGCCGAACTTGCGCACAGCCTCGCTGGCAGCATCTTGCTGCGCGGGTTGCTGCGCAGTCTGGTCTGCGGAGATCGTCATTGGTCCGTCCTTCTGTAGCCACTAATC
The DNA here is from genome assembly GCF_054062615.1 of Arthrobacter sp. TE12232. Lineage (NCBI taxonomy): Bacteria > Bacillati > Actinomycetota > Actinomycetes > Micrococcales > Micrococcaceae > Arthrobacter > Arthrobacter sp. TE12232. The sequence goes on along the minus strand of NZ_JBSSFK010000001.1, from coordinate 3,408,208 downwards.
TTTCCCAGTATGCTGCCAGCGGATGTTTCGTATCCACCTCCGCCGCAAATCGTGGAGAAGTCCATAAATTTGCCCTAATCTGGAAGACAAATCGTAAGTGTGAGCTGGATTACCGGCGGGGGTTGTAGACGAATGGCAGAGCTCGAGCCGGACCAGGTGGCGGTGCCGCTGGACGATGTGGACCGGAACATCATTGCGGAGCTGACCCGGGACGGCCGGATGTCCGTGACACAGGTGGCGGAGAACGTCCACATATCCCGCGCCCACGCCTACACCCGGATTGCCCGGCTCACCGGCGAAGGCGTGTTGACCAAGTTCACGGCGCTGGTGGATCCGATCAAGGCCGGCCTGAAGTCGTCCGCCTACGTCACGCTGAAGGTGCGCCAGCATTCCTGGCGCGAGCTGCGCGAACTCCTGCGCGCCATCCCCGAGGTGCACCACATTGCGCTGGTGGGCGGGGACTTCGACGTGATCCTGCTGGTGCGCGCGGTGGACAACATCGACCTGCGCCGGGTGATCTTCGACCAGCTGCAGTCCATGCCGGGGGTCCTGGACACCCAGACGTTCCTGGTTTTTGAAGACCTGGATACGCGCTAGCTGACGAACTCTTTCATCCAGGCCCGGAGCTCTTCGCCGAACTCCACCCGGTCGGCGGCGATCGAGATGACCGCCTTGAGGTAGCTCAGTTTGTCTCCGGTGTCGTACCGGCGCCCCCTGAACACCACGCCGTAAACGCCGCCGCCCTCGCAGTCGGACACGGCGAGGGTCTGGAGCGCATCGGTGAGCTGGATTTCGCCGCCGCGGCCAGGAGAGGTTTCCTCGAGGACGTCGAATATCTCCGGATGCAGGACGTACCGGCCGATCACGGCCAGATTGGACGGGGCATCGGCGACGTCGGGCTTCTCCACGAGGCGGTTGACCCGGACATGCTCCTCGCCCGGTATCGCCGAGATGTCGGCACAGCCATAGGCGCTGATTTCGGCCGGATCCACCTCGATCAAGGCGACGACGGAACCTCCGGTCCTGGCCTGGACCCCGATCATGGCGGTCAGCAGCTCGTCCCGCTCGTCGATCAGATCGTCGCCGAGCAGCACGGCGAACGGTTCATCGCCCACGTGCTGGCGGGCGCACAGGACCGCGTGGCCGAGCCCTTTGGGGTCCCCTTGGCGCACGTAGTGCAGCGGGCCCAGTCGCGAGGCGTGGCGGACGGCCTCCAGCCGGTCAAGGTCGCCCTTGAGCTCGAGGGCGTGTTCGAGCGAGGGCTCGCGGTCGAAGTGGTCCTCCAGCGCGCGCTTTTGGCGCCCGGTAACCATGAGCAGATCCGTCAGCCCGGCCCGGACGGCCTCCTCCACAACGTATTGGATCGCCGGCTGGTCGACCACCGGAAGCATTTCCTTGGGCATTGCCTTCGTGGCAGGCAGGAAGCGCGTTCCCAATCCCGCGGCGGGTATGACAGCTTTAGTTACAGATTTCCCCAGAGTCATAACCGAACATTACAAGCGGGTTCCGGAAATGAGAATGCTTCGGAGCAAAGACAAGTAGTGGACATTCCCGGTCCCGGGTCCCGCGCCGGGGCGCCTGTCAGCCTTTGAAAACCGGGGAGCGCTTCTCCTGAAAGGCGCGGAAACCCTCTGCGTAGTCCTCGCTCTTGCACAGCCGCGCCTGCTCGGCGTTCTCCTCTTCCATGGCCTCCCACAGCCCAAGGCGCTGGTCCCTGATGTGCGCCACGAGCTCCTTGCTGGCGTTGAATGCCCCGGTCGCGCCCGTCGCCACAGAGGCCACGATGGCGCGGGTGTTCTCCAGCAGTTCCGCGGCGGGCATCGCCCGGCTGAACAGGCCCTGCGCCACGGCGTCGGCGCCGCTCATGAGCTCGGCGGTATAGATCAGATCCAGGGTCCGGTGCATGCCGAGGCGCTCGGTGAAGTACCAGTGCCCGCCGGAATCCAGTGTCGCGCCGAGCTTTGCGAACGGTGAACCGAATTTGGCGTTCTCCGCCACGTAGACCACGTCAGTGGCCAGCAGCAGGCCGAGTCCCACGCCGAGGCACGCGCCCTGGGCCGCGGCGAACGTGGGCGCGGGGAAGGCGCTCATCTTCTTGAGGAGCGGCTGGACGAGGCCGCCCAGGTAGGCCTGGGCGTCGTCGCTCTCCGGGGTCACGCCGGCAATGTCGCGGCCGGCGCAGAAGGCGCGTCCCTCGCCGCGGAGCAGCAGTGCCCGGACCTCGCCGCGTGCGGCGGCGTCAGCGGCGTCGTCGTAGGCCCGGGACAAGTCCGCCAGTGCCTGTTCGTCGAGGGAGTTCAGCTTGTACGGCGCGTCGAGCACTACTTCGGCGACGCCGTCGGCGATGGACAGGGAAATCATGGGACTCCTTGGATTGGGAAAGGCCTAGACGTCGAAGTCGACCGTGACTTCCGGGGTGGTGGGGTGGGACTGGCAGGTCAGGACGTAGCCCTTGTCGAGCTCGTCCTGCTCCAGGGCGTAGTTCTCGTCCATGGTGACCTTGCCGGTCACCACCTTGGCGCGGCAGGTGCCGCAGACGCCGCCGGCGCACGCGAACGGCACATCGGGGCGGACCCGGAGGGCTGCGTTGAGGATCGATTCCCGGGCGTGAGTGGGGCTTGTGACCTCGCCCTGCAGGCCGTCCAGCTTGAACGTGATCTTGTAGGTATCCTGCGACTCGTCGGCGATGACGGGCCGGCCGATGTTGCCTTCGGGACGGTCCGGCTTGCCGGAGGTGAACAGTTCGAACCGGACATGTTCGGGGGCGACGCCGCGGGCGGCGAGGGTGTCCCTGCAGAGCTGGACGAGTTCGAACGGGCCGCAGAGGAACCATTCGTCGACGTCGTCGGCGTGGATGGCGGTGCCCAGCAGCGCCTGGAGCTTCTCTGCGTCGATCCTGCCGCTGAGCAGCGGCGCGATCCGCTGTTCACGCGAGAGCACGTGGTGCAGCGCCAGCCGGGCCGGGTACTTGTCCTTCAGGTCCGCGAGTTCCTCAAGGAACATCACGTCCATGGCGGCCTTGTTGGCGTAGATGAGGTCGAAGCGGGTCTCCGGGTGGGCCGCCAGCAAGGTGCGGGCGATGGCGATCACGGGAGTGATGCCGGAGCCGGCGGCGATGGCCACGAACGAGCCCGGCTCCCCCGCTAGCTCTTCCGGGTGGTTCATGGAATTCATGACGTTCTGCTCGACGGGCTTGCCGTCACGGCCGTGTTTGGAGACAAACGCGCCCATGGGGCTCATGACGTCCAGGACGTCGCCGGCCTTGAGCTCGGCGTTGGCCCACGTGGAGAACAGGCCGCCGAGGTCCTTCTTGATGGCCACCCGGATTTCGCTGCTGCCGTCCTCGAAGCTGCGCGGTTCGGCGCAGATCGAGTAGCTGCGGCGGATCTCGTGCGGCTGGCCGTCGGCGTCGGGCAGGGTTGTGCGGAGCGCGACGTACTGGCCCGGCAGGTAGTCGAACTGCCCCGCGAGCTCGGTCGGAACGCCGAACGTCACCTCGATGGCGTCATCGGTGAGCCGGCGGACTTCGTCCACCGTCAGGGTGTGGAAGGACGCACGACGGCGGCCGGTGGCTGCGGCCGACTCGGCGGCGGTCTGGCGGACAACAGTCATGGAGGCACCTGTTCCTTACAAAACTTTGAAGTAGTCGAACGGTTCCTTGCAGTCCTGGCACACGTAAAGGGCCTTGCAGGACGTGGAACCGAAGCGGGTGAGTTCTTTGGTGTTCAGCGATGAGCACTGGGGGCATTTGACGGCGAGGGACAGCCGCACCGGTCCGGCGTGGCGCACCGCGTTGGAGTGGCCGGAGGGCGGCGCGATGCCGTACTCCTCCAGTTTGGCCTTGCCGTCCTCGCTCATCCAGTCCGTGGTCCAGGCCGGGGACAGGACGAGTTCGACCTGGACGCTGGGGTACCCTGCGCGGTGGAACGCCGCGGTGAGGTCATCCCGGATGGTGTCCATGGCGGGGCAGCCGGAGTAGGTCGGGGTGATGGTGACGTGGACGGCGGGAACCATGCCGCCGTCGTCAGCGCTTGGTTCCTTCGTCACCTGGACGTTGCGCAGGATACCCAGGTCCTCGATGGTGAGGACCGGGATTTCAGGGTCGCAGACGGTGGCGGCCACCGCCCAGGCTTTCGCCTGGGCGGTGTTGCCCTGGGCGGCATCGCGGCGCCCCGGGGTGTCCGGATGGGAGACAAACATGTCCATCGTGGTTACCAGCTGGCTCCGGGGTACTCGCGGGCGAGCACCTGCATTTCGGCGAGGAGGTAGCCGAGGTGTTCGGAGTGCAGGCCGCGGCGGCCTCCGCCGGGGGCGGGCTGCACGTGGGGGACCTCAAGCTCTGCTTCGGCCAGGACCTCGCCGGTGAGCCGGTCGAAGTCCTCGCGCAGGCTCGACGGCTGCGGCGCGGCGCCGGCTTCGCTCAGCCGTCCGGTGAGCTCGTCGTCGCGGAACAGCTCATCCACGTAGGGCCAGATGACCTTGAATCCGTGGATCATCTTCTCGCGGGATTCGTCCGTACCCTGGGCCAGGCGCAGGACCCACTGGGCACTGTGGTCCCGGTGGTAGTCCACTTCCTTGACCGCCTTGGCGGCGATGCCGGCCAGGGTGGCGTCGGTGGAGGACGTCAGCCGACGATAAAGCTCGAATTGGTAGTAGCTGACCACGAACTGCCGGGCGATCGTGACGGCGAAGTCGCCGTTGGGCTGCTCGAAGAGCTCCGCGGAGCGGAACTCGTGCTCGCGGCGGAAGTAGGCGAGATCGTCTTCGCTGCGACCGTCCAGGCCGCCGGCGTAGCTCAGGAAGGACCGGGCGTGGCCGAGCTGGTCCAGGGCGATGTTGCCCAGCGCGATGTCCTCTTCGAGCTCCGGCGCACGGGAGATCCAGTGGCCCAGGCGCTGGGCCAGGATCAGGGCGTCGTCGCCCACGCGCAGGGCGAACTCGGCGACGTCGTCGCTCGGCTTCGCGGCGCCGCGGCTCACGGCAAGGGCGATGTCCTCCGGGCGGAGGGCGTTGCCGGGGGTGATGCGCGTTGCGCTGGCGGCGCCGTCGCCGCTGGCGCCGGCACCGGAGACGCCGACGGAGATGTCGCCGTGGCCGACGGTATCTGTCTCTGCGGGTGCCGCAGCTGCGGCAGTTTCGGCGGTGCTCACAGGTGCTTCACTCCCTCGCTCTTGGTGTAGTACGTGGCGTGGCGGTAGTCCTTGCCCTGCGGGGACTCAAAGAAGGACCCCTTGGAATCGGGATCGCTGGACGCGATGGCCTCGGCGGGAACCACCCAGATGGACACCCCTTCGTTCCGCCGGGTGTAGAGGTCACGGGCGTTCCGCAGGGCCATGGCCGCGTCGGGTGCGTGCAGGGATCCTGCGTGGACGTGGGACAGGCCGCGGCTGGAGCGGACGAACACTTCCCAGATCGGCCAGACGTTGCCTGCGTGAGGTTCGGGGGTGGTCATGCTGCGGATTCCTTCTCTGCTTGCTTGCGGCTCTGTTTTTCGGCATACGCCGCTGCGGCTTCGCGCACCCAGGCGCCGTTCTGGTGGGCTTCGCGGCGCCGTTCGAGGCGCTGGGCGTTGCAGGGGCCACGGCCGGCGAGGACTTCGTGGAATTCATCCCAGTCCAGCGGCCCGTGCTCCCATTTCTTGGTTTCCTCGTTGAAACGGATGTCCTTGTCCGGGAGCGTGAGCCCGAGGACCTTGACCTGCTCCATCATCATGCCGACAAAGCGGTTGCGGAGCTCGTCATTGCTGAAACGCTTGATGTTCCAGGCCATGGACTGCTTGGAGTTGGGCGAATCGTCATCCGGCGGGCCGAACATCATCAGGGCCGGGGCGTACCAGCGGTTCACCGCGTCCTGGGCCATCTGCTTCTGTTCGGGGGTGCCGTTAGAGAGTTCCAGCAGGATCTCGAAGCCCTGGCGCTGGTGGAAGGATTCTTCCTTGCACACGCGCACCATGGCCCGGCCGTAGGGGCCGAAGGACGCGCGGCACAGCGGCACCTGATTGGCGATCGCGGCGCCGTCGACCATCCAGCCGATGGCGCCCATGTCGGCCCAGGTGCGGGCCGGGTAGTTGAAGATGGAGGAGTACTTGGCCTTGCCGTCCATCAGGTCCTGCATCATCGCATCACGCGGCTGGCCGAGGGTTTCGGCCGCGGAGTAGAGATAGAGGCCGTGGCCTGCCTCGTCCTGGACCTTGGCCATGAGGATGGCCTTGCGCTTGAGGCTCGGGGCGCGTGAAATCCAGTTGGCCTCGGGCTGCATGCCGATGATCTCCGAGTGCGCGTGCTGCGAGATCTGGCGCAGGAGCGTCTTGCGGTAGGCCGGCGGCATCCAGTCGCGCGGCTCGATCCGGGAATCCTCCGCCATGACTTTGTCGAAGTATGCCTGGCCCTCGGCGTCGCGCCGGGCCGCGTCCTCGAGGCTCTGTTCATGCCGTGCCGGCGATGGCTCGGCGGGCACTGACTGCAGGGTCTGCGATGCCATGGTTGCTCCTATGAATTTCCGATAAATAATTACCGACCGTTCGTTCAGGATATGCGGAAGGCCGGAGATGCGTCAAGCACCGCAGACCCGACTCCGGCTCCCCTCGGGCGCGGAAAATCAGCGCACGTCCGGAGAGGGCACCGCCCGCGGGTTCGTGCGCAGGCAGGATGTCCGCGGATACAGGGATCGCGCGCAGAGGCCCAGCGCACAGAAGGCCTGCGCACGGAAGGCCTGGACGCCTTGCCAGGGCGCGCGGGATCCACGAGGGTTCCACGGGTGACGCATGACGGCGGCAACCGCCTCTCGGCGCGCACCGCCCGTACGGCGCCCAACGCGCGCACCGCGCGTACGGCCCGTCCGGGCTGTCCGGGCCGCTGCCCGCGCGGGATCCGGCTATCGCACTGCCGCGCGACGTCCGGCATTCATGGGCGCCGCCACAGAGAACGACGTCGCCAATCCCCACCGGCGCGGTGAGGAAGCCGGCGCAAGCTTAGGCCGCGAGCCTCCGGGGCCGGGGCGCCGGGGCATTTTCCGCCGGAGCCAGGATGCTGAGCTGGCATTCGGACTGGAGCGGATCAATGGCGGGCGGGAGGTGGTGGGAGGCCGAGCACTCCCGGAGCTGCTCGAGGGCCGCCGGTTCCACGCGGGCGTGGCTGATATCCAGCACCAGGTGGAGTCCTTCTTTGAGGTGGTTTGCCCTTTTAACCACTACGTACAGGGCTTGGAGGCTCCTCGCCGTCACATGTCCCTGCGCTGCTACTTCTGCCTGACCGCAATCGAGGTCAAGCCTGACAAGAACCCGGAGTTTGTGGTTCAAACGATTCCCCTGTTCGTGCATTTACTGCCTGGCCGCGACGCTGCGACCGCTTTGGCCGCGACGCTGCGACCGCCCCCAGCCTAGGCAGGGAGTGTGACGTAGGCAACAGTCCGCTTCATATCCGGGAAACCCCGCGTTATCTGCGGCTTTGTTGGGCCGAAAGTGTTGATCACCGGGCCCGGTGTACTGTAGTGGGGCCGCCACGGCGCCCGTCCGGCACCCGGCATTGGTCCAGATGGCTACCGGGTACGAAGCCCGGCCGACGTAGAGGAACACATGACAGACCCCTTCGAAACCGCAGACCACATCCCCGGGCCTGGGACCCGCGAGCGGCGCCCCGTGCGGAAACGCCGGGGCCGCACGGTGCTGATCGCCGTCGCCGTGGTGGTGGCGCTCGTCGCGGTCGTGGCCGGCGGCTACCTCTTCAACCTCGCCCGCACCTTCGACTCCGGCACCAGCAAGATTGACCAGGCCTTCCCGGACGAGTCCACGCGCCCGCAGAAGACGGGCACGGCGATGAACATCCTGGTGATGGGCAGCGACAGCCGCGGCGCCACCGAGTCAGATGCCGGCGGCGGCACGCCCACGAACCAGCGCGCGGACACGCTGATGCTCATGCACATCCCGGCGGACCGCAAGAACATCTACACGATGTCCATCATGCGCGACCTCTGGGTCAACATCCCCGGGCACGGCGAGGCGAAGATCAACTCCGCGCTGGCCCTGGGCGGCACGCCCCTGATGGTGCAGACCGTCGAGTCGATTTTCCAGCAGCGCATCGATCACGTCGCGATGATCGACTTTGAGGGCTTCAAGGGCCTCACCGACGCGCTGGGCGGGGTGACCGTGAACATCAAGGTGCCGTTTAGCTCCACCGCGCTTCCGGGCCAGTCTTTCGCCCCGGGCCAGCACACCTTCAACGGAACCGAAGCTTTGGCGTTCGTGCGCGAACGCCACGCCTACGCTGACGGCGACTACCAGCGCGTCCGCAACCAGCAGGAGTTCCTGCGGGCCATCATCAAGAAGTCGATTGCGGGCCAGACGCTGAGCAACCCGATCACGATCAACAACATGGTGGGCGCCGTCTCACCGTTCGTCACCGTGGACAAGTCCCTGGATTCAGGAGCCGTGGCGGGTCTGGCCCTCGAGCTCAAGGACATTCGGGCGCAGAATGCCGTCATGTTCACGCTCCCGACCGGCGGCATCGGAACGTCCTCCGACGGCCAGTCGATCGTCGTGACCGACCCGAACGCGATCCAGGCCATCTCCGGCGCGATGGCCTCGGACACCTTGGGCGATTACGTCGCGGCGAACAAGTTCGAGAACGGCAACTGATTCCCGCCATCCGATCCGGGGTGGGGGGCCCTTGGGCCCATGGTCCGCGGCGGGCGGCAATGGTAACGTCCGCTCATGGGGAGCGCTCAGGAGCCGGCAGCCGAGGCTTCCGCGGCGTCCCCGCCGCCGTCGCCGCCTCCCAAGGCCGGAACCGGCCGACGTCGGCTTGTCCTGCTTCTGGGCGTGCTGCTCGTGCTCGCCGTCGCTGCCTCGGCCGCGGTGTTCGTTCTCACCCGTTCCCGGCCGGGGCCGTCGGGAGCCACGGCGCCGGCCGCCAGCCCGGCTGCCGTGCCTTCGACACCGCCCAGTCCTACGACCACACCGGAACCACCCGCCGTCGCCCTTAACATCCTGCTGATCGGAAGCGACAGCCGGGTCAATGCGCGGGCGGCGGCGGCCGCCGGCAGCACCTCCGACCAGCGCGGGGATGCCCTCATTTTCATCCACCTTCCGGCGGACCGGCAGAGCATCTACGGCTTCTCGATCATGCGCGATCTCTGGGTCGACATCCCCGGCCACGGCGAGGCGAAGGTGAACGCCGCACTTGAACTGGGCGGGCTGCCCCTGATGACCCGGACGGTGGAGGCGCTGCTTGGTGCGCACATCGACCACACGATCATGCTCGATTTCCAGGGGTTCGCGGCTCTGACAGACGCGCTCGGCGGTGTCGACGTCGACATCAAGCAGCCGTTCACCGGCACCGTGGATGACAAGGTGCATTTTCCGGCGGGCGTGAACCGGCTCAACGGACTGCAGGCCCTGGCTTTTGTCCGCGAGCGCCATGCCTTCCCTGACGGCGACTACCAGCGGGTGCGGAACCAGCAGACGTTCCTGAAGGCCGTGATGGCCAAGATGGCCTCCGACGGCGGCCTGGCGGACCGCGATACCGTCCGGAAACTCGTCACGACGGTGCTGCCGCATGTGACCCTGGATGCGAGCTTCACCCCGGCGTCGCTGGAGGAGCTCGCCTTCAGCCTCCGCAACACGGCGCCCGGGCGTGGTGTGTTCTTCACGCTGCCGACCTCCGGCACCGGGACCAGCCGGGACGGCCAGTCGATTGTCCTGCAGGACCGTGCCGCGACCGCCGCGCTCTCCGCCGCGCTGGCCTCGGGAACGCTCGCCCGCTACGTGGCGGCCAACAATCTGCAGAACGGCAACTGAAGCGCCGCTCTTCGGTACATTGGGTCCATGACCCAGACTCCCGTCCAGCCGTCCCCGCAGCCTCCTGTCGCCCGGAAAGTCCCCTCGGTGCGCACCCACCACGGCGACTCCTTCGAGGACAACTACGAGTGGCTCCGGGACAAGGAATCCGCAGAGGTCGTGGACCTGCTCAAGGCGGAGAACGCCTACCAGGAGGCGGTGACCGCGCACCAGGAGCCGCTCCGCGAGGCCATCTTCCAGGAAATCAAGGGCCGCACCCAGGAAACAGACCTCTCCGTCCCCAACCGCAAGGACGGCTGGTGGTACTACACCCGATCGGTCGAAGGCAAGGAGTACGGCATCCACTGCCGCGTGCGCGGCCAGGACACCGGGGACCGCGTCGCGGACTGGACTCCGCCGGCGGTCGAGGCAGGCGTCGTGATTCCCGGCGAGGAGGTCCTCCTCGACGGCAACATCGAGGCGGAGGGCAAGCCGTTCTTCGCCGTGGGCGGGGCCGCAACGACCATCGACGGCACCCTCTACGCCTATGCCGTGGACAACGCCGGCGACGAGCGTTTCACGCTGCGCATCAAGGACCTCCGCACCGGCGAGCTGCTGCCGGACGTGATCGAGAACGTCTTTTACGGCATCTCCTTCTCCCCCGACGGCAGCCGGATCTTCTACACCGTGGTGGACGATTCCTGGCGGCCGTACCAGGTCAAGTCCCACGTGCTCGGCACCCCCGTCAGCGAGGACGAGGTCATCTATCAGGAGGACGACGTCGCCATGTGGCTCGGCTTCGAGCTCTCCGCCGACCGGCGCCACCTGGTGCTGAGCATCGGTTGCTCCGAGTTCAGCGAAACCCGCCTGCTGCGCTTTGATGATGTCGACGCCGGACTCCGCACCGTTATCTCCCGCGACGAGCGCATCCTGTACGAGGCGGAGCCGTTCCTGCTGGCCGACACCTCCGGCCGCGGCCAGGAACGGATCCTGCTCACCCACAACAAGGACGCCATTAATTCCATGGTGTCGCTCGTGGACCCGGCCGAGCTCGCGAAGCCGCTCGCCGAGCAGCACTGGAGCACCGTCGTCGCGCATTCCGAGCAGGTCCGGGTCAACGGCGCCGGCGTGACGTCGACCCACGTGGTGGTCTCGATCCGTAAGGACACGATTGAACGGGTCCAGGTCCTGCCCCTGACCGGGCTGGGCACCCCGGAGCAGGGCGCCGCGGTGGAACCGGCCTTCGACGAGGAGCTGTATACTGCCGGCGTCGCGGGCTCCGACTACGAGGCCCCCGTGATCCGGATGGGCTATACCTCGTACTTCACCCCGTCCCGGGTCTACGACTTCGTGCTGCCCACCCCGGAGCAACCGGGCGGTGAACTCCTGCTGCGCAAGGAGAGCCCGGTACTGGGCGGCTACTCGCCGTCCGACTACGTCGCCACCCGGGAATGGGCCACGGCCGACGACGGGACCCGCGTCCCGCTCTCGGTCCTCCGGCACGCCTCGGTCCGGCAGGATTCGACGGCGCCCGGCCTCGTGTACGGCTACGGCTCCTACGAGATGAGCATGGATCCGGGCTTCGGGATCCCCCGGCTGTCCCTGCTGGACCGGGGCATCGTGTTCGTGATCGCGCACATCCGCGGCGGCGGCGAGCTGGGCCGGCACTGGTACGACGACGGCAAGAAGCTGCGCAAGAAGAACACGTTCACCGATTTCATCGCCGCGACGGACTGGCTCGCCGGATCCGGCTGGGTGGACCCGGCCCGGATCGCCGCGATGGGGGGCTCCGCGGGCGGCCTGCTGATGGGCGCCGTCGCCAACCTGGCACCGGAAAAGTACGCCGCCATCGTGGCGGCCGTTCCGTTCGTGGACGCGCTGACCACCATCCTGGACCCCGAGCTGCCGCTCTCGGCGCTGGAGTGGGAGGAATGGGGCAACCCGATCACCGACCCGGAGGTGTACGCGTACATGAAGTCGTACACGCCGTACGAGAACGTCAGGGCCGTGGCCTACCCGAAGATCGCCGCGGTCACCTCGTTTAATGACACGCGGGTACTTTACGTGGAGCCCGCCAAATGGGTGCAGCGGCTGCGCGAAGTGAACACCGGCAGCGAGCCGATTGTCATGAAGATCGAGATGGAAGGCGGCCACGGGGGCGCCTCGGGCCGGTACGTGCAGTGGCGCGAGCGGGCCTGGGACTACGCGTTCGTGGCCGATTCCCTCGGCGCCACCGAGCTGCTGCCGGGGGCCGGGCTAAAGTAAATCCCCCACCCCCATCGGTTGCTCCGCAGGCGCCCTATTGGGGGCCCATTAGGGCAGTTGCGGAGCAACCGATCGGGTTGCCTGTTGCCTAATTGGTCATCATGCTTACTATTTACTGGCATGATGGGCACTTCGACGTGGAACCCGGCCGCTGGGGGCGGGGCGTCGCAGAGCTTTGACCGGGCACAGGGTGCCGGAGATGGAGTTTATTGTGAGCGTTGAGCAGGAAATGACCCCGTTGACTGATGATGAGCTGATGGCGCAGGGCGGCACGGCCCTTCCGGACAAGGAAGTCGCGTCCGTCCTGGACCTGAACGCCGACCTGAACCTGGGCATCAGCGCCGCGGCGCCGATCGACCTCGGCGTCGCAGCCAACGCCAACGTTGCCGCCCCGATCGACGCCGGCGCCTCGGCCAACGTTCTCTCCGTCGGGTCCGAATCGCAGGCGCTGGCCGATCAGGGCACCCTGATCAACCAGGGCATCACGGGCGATGCCACGGCGCATTCCGTGCAGGACAGCGGCATCGACCAGGGCACGGGCACCGCCACCGGGCCTGCCTCCACCGACTCGGCCCCGGCCCCGGCCCCGGATCCAGTCACGGATCCGACCACGGACCTGGGCGGCACAGACTTGGGCGGCACGGCCCCGGACCTGGGCGGCGCGCTGCCGACGGATGTCGCCGGTGCCGCCGGTGCTGCTGGGGCCCTGAACGGCAACCTGCTCAATGTCGACGTGAACCTGGACGCCAATGCGGGCATCGCAGCGCCCATCAACGGGGCCGTGGCCGCCAACGCCAACGTGGCAGCGCCGATCGACGCGGCCGTCGGCGCCAACATCGGCTCGATCGACAGCAACGCGTACGCAGTTGCCCACCAGGACGCCATCATCAACCAGGACATCCACGGCGATGCCACGTCCTCGGCCGATCAGCAGTCCACTCTGAAGCAGTAGCACCTCGATGAGCACTGTGCACGGAGGGCCGTCCGAACAGGGCGGCCCTCCGGTCCTGCCTGCCAGCGGCGGCGCTGGAACTGCCGGCGGCACGTCCGCTGAAACTCCTGCTGCAGCTGCCGCCGGGACTGGCCGCCCGGCGTCGTCCGTGGCGGTCAGCCAGCAGCCGGTTCCGGCGCGGGCCGCCGGCATCCAGCTGATCGGCGAGGCGAAGGGGTCCGGCTACAAGGAAGCCCCATCCCTCGTGCGCCGTTCCGACGGCCAGACCATCCAGCTCACCCGCCTGCTGTACCTCGTGCTCGAGGCGATCGACGGCCGCCGGGACACGGAAGAAATCGCCGAGCACGCCAGTGAAGGCTTTGGCCGGCTGGTCAGTGCCGATAACGTCCGGACGCTGATTACCTCCCAGCTCCTACCCCTCGGACTCCTCCGGCTGGCTGACGGTTCCGAGCCCGAGGTGAAGAAATCGAACCCGCTGCTGGGCATGCGCTTCCGGTACTCGGTGACCGATCCGGAACGCACCCGGAAGCTCACGGCACCGTTCGCCACGCTGTTCCACCCCCTGATCGTGGTGGCCGTGACTGCTGCCTTCCTGGCCACATGCTGGTGGGTGCTGATGGTCAAGGGGCTGGCGTCGGCCACGCATGAAGCATTCGCCAACCCCGGCCTGGTGCTCCTGATTCTGGTGGTCACCGTGTTCTCTGCCGGTTTCCATGAATTCGGCCATGCCGCCGCTGCCCGCCGCGGCGGGGCAACCCCCGGCGCCATGGGCACGGGACTGTACCTGATGTGGCCGGCCTTCTACACGGATGTCACCGATTCCTACCGGCTCGGGCGGGGCGGCCGCCTCCGCACCGACCTCGGCGGACTGTACTTCAACGCGATCGTAGCCGTCGCGATCATGGGCATCTGGTGGGCCACCGGCTTCGATGCGCTGCTGCTGGTGGTGGTCACCCAGATCCTGCAAATGGTCCGGCAGCTGATGCCGATGGTCCGTTTTGACGGCTACCACATTCTGGCCGACGCCACCGGCGTCCCGGACCTGTTCCAGCGGATCAAACCCACCCTGCTCGCCTTGATACCGTGGCGCCGCACCGACCCCGAAGCCCGGCTCCTGAAGCCCTGGGCGCGGGCGGTAGTCACCATTTGGGTGCTGGTCACGGTTCCCCTGCTGGTCTTCAGCATGGTCACCATGGTGCTGACCCTGCCGCGAGTCCTCGGGACCGCCTGGGACAACGGACTGAAGCAGCAGGCCATGCTCTCCCACAGCATCTCCGCCGGCGACTTCGCCGACGCCGCGGTCCGGGTGATCGCGATCGCCTGCCTGGCACTGCCGGTGCTGGGCATCTTGTACATTCTGCTGCGCCTTCTCCGCCAGCTCATCACTGGGCTGTGGCAGAAAACCCGCGGCAAGTCGCTGCAGCGGGCTACCGCCATCGTTGCCATCGCGGCCGTTGCCGCCGGCCTCGCGTGGGCCTGGTGGCCCGGCGGCGACGCCTACCGCCCCGTCCAGCCCTACGAGCGCGGCACCCTGGCCGACGCCACTGTGGCAGTCTTCCCCGTTGCGGCCACGGGCCGGATGGCGGAGGGCCGGCCAGGAAGGACCGTTGCCCTGTGGCCGGAGGGCGCCCGGAGACCCACGCGCGACGAGCCCCAGCTCAGCATGGTCCTGGTGCCGCGGCAGGCCGGCGCGGCCGGCACCGCAGGTCCTGCGGGCGCCGCAGCGGCGCCGACTGCCCCTTCCTGGGTTTTCCCGTTCGACAAGCCGGCTGCTCCCCAGGACGACGGCAACCAGTCCCTCGCGGTCAATACCACCGACGGTTCCGTGGTGTACGACGTCGCCTTCGCCCTGGTCTGGGCCGATGACGGCGACACGGTGGACACCAAGAATGAGGCCTACGCCTTCGCGAACTGCGCAGACTGCGCCGCCGTGGCGGTGGGTTTCCAGGTGGTCCTGATTGTGGGCCAGACCGATGTGATCGTCCCGGAGAACCTCTCGGCGTCCGCCAACTACAACTGCGTACGGTGCCTGACCTATGCCCTGGCGAGCCAACTGGTCCTCACCCTCGACGGTCCCCTGAGCAGCGACGGCACGGCCAGGCTCAACGCGCTGTGGCAGGAGATCGCCGCTTACGGCCGGGACCTGCGCAACCGGCCCCTCTCGGAGATCCAGGACCGGCTCAGCGCGTACAAGGAACAGATCATGGCGGTCATCAAAGCCGATCCCAGTGCCAGCCCGGCCGGGTCCTCCGGCACCGCCGGGACGCCGGGGGCCACACAGGGTGCCGCACCGGGGGCCAGCCCCTCCGCGACACCTGGAGCGACGTCCGGCGCCACGGGAGCCACCCCGGGCAGCACGCAGGCCGCGTCAACGGGCGCCAGGGGGACCACGGCGCCAACCGGCGGTGCTGCGCCGACTGGCGGTGCGGCGTCGTCCGGTCCTGCCCCGGGCTCCGGTGCCACGGTGCCTGCAGAGGAGCAGCCGACTGCGCCGGCTCCGGCATCGGGCACGCTCTCACCAGCGCCCGCATCCACCCCGCCGCCCGCACCCTAAGCTGGGGACCCTAACGGCATCCCATCTGACGCAGATGGCCGCAATGAGGACTTCATTCCGGCCATCTGCGTCAGATCGGCGTTCCGTCACGTCGGCGTTCCGCAAGGTCGGCGCGTCCCGGAGCCCTCAACCGCCGTATACCTCCTGCGGGCCTTCCATTCCTCCTCGAGGAGGGCGTACACGACTTCCGTGGCCCACTGTCCTTTGTAGTGCCACTTGTCCACCTGGGTGGATTCCAGGCGCATGCCGAGCCGTTCGCAGAGCGCCGCCGAGGCAGTGTTCAGGGCATCGAGCTTGGCGTCTATCCGGTGAAAGCCGAACTCCTCGAAGCCCAGCTTGAGCAGCGCCCGGGCGGCCTCGCTCGCGATGCCCCGTCCCCGGGCCTCCGGCGCCAGGCTCCAGCCGATCTCGGCCTGGCCAGGCCCCTCCAGCCACTTCAGGACCACCTCACCGAGCAGCCCGGGCGAATCCTGGGCCTCGATGGCCAGGGCAACCCAGTCGCCCTCCTTCTCGAACTCGAAGTTGGCGTACTTGCCCACGGTCTCCATCGACTGGGTATAGCTCTTAGCCTCGCGGGGCAGGAACCGGGCGGTCTCGGGCAGGCAGTGGTACGCGTGGAAGGCGTCGAGGTCGGCGGCTTCGAAGCGCCGCAGCACCAGCCGTTCGGTCCGGAGTGGCAGCGGAGGGAGGGGCGTGGGTTCCTTCATGTCCCCAACGCTACCCTCCGCCCAACTGACTCGCAGTTGAGGCCGTTGTGGGGGCTCAAAACGACCCCTGCTGCGAGCTAGTTGGGGCGGCTACGGAGCAACGGACGCCTGGGCGACGACGGCGGCCGTCGCCTCGGCGATCGCGCGTTCCTCGTCGGTCGGCACGACGAGAACGGGCAGGGCCGACGTCGGGGTGGAAATGACGCGGGGTTCTTTGGACCGCTCCCGGTTCAGCCCGGCGTCGAGCTCCACGCCCAAGGCACCGAGCCGCTGTGCCACAAGGGTCCGGAACTGGTGCGAGTTCTCGCCGATCCCGGCCGTGAACACGAGGGCCTTCGCGCCGCCGACAGCCACGTGGTACCCGCCGATGTACTTCGCGAGCCGGTAGGACGCGACCGCAAGGGCCATCGCCGCCTTGGCGTCGCCGGCCTCCGCGGCCTCCACGACCGAGCGCATGTCGTTGTTTCCGGCAAGGCCCTTGAGCCCGGACTGCCGGTTCAGCATCGAATCCAGGTCCTCGGGGGACCAGCCGGCCCGGCCCAGGAAGACGAGGATGGACGGATCGAGGTCACCGGAGCGGGTGCCCATGACGAGTCCCTCGAGGGGCGTGAAGCCCATGGACGTGTCGATGGACTGGCCGCCGCGGATGGCCGTGACCGAGGCGCCGTTCCCCAGGTGGGCGATGACGGCGTCGAACTCTTCGACCGGAACGTCCAGCAGCGCCGCCGCCCGGTGCGCAACGTACTCGTGCGAGGTGCCGTGGAACCCGTAGCGGCGGATCCCGTGGTTCGTGTAAAGCTCGTCCGGCACCGCGTAGCGCCAGGCGTGCTCCGGCAGGGTGCGGTGGAAGGCGGTGTCGAACACGGCGACCTGCGGCAGCTGCGGCCACTTCTTCGAGATGGCGCGGATGCCCAGGACGTTCGCCGGGTTGTGCAGCGGCGCGAGCGGGTTCAGTCGTTCGATGGCCCGGGTGATCTCGTTGTTGACCAGCACCGGCTCGGCGAAGCGTTCGCCGCCGTGCACCACGCGGTGGCCCACGGCGTCCAGGGCCCGGTCCCCCAGGGCTGCGTGGATGGCCGCGTCCACTTGTTCCAGGGCTTCGGCGTGGTCGCGCGGGCCCTCGATCTGGCCGTCCCCCTCACCGCCGGTGCCCATCCCGATCTTCTCGACCAGACCTTCGGTGAGCACGCTGCCGGCCTCGACATCACGTACCTGGTACTTGAGCGACGATGAGCCGGAGTTGATGACGAGCACGAGCACGGGGCCTCCTAAGCCTTGGCTTCGACGGGAAGTTTGGTTGCTGGCTGGATCTCCGCGGACTGCGCCTGGACGGCGGTGATGGCCACTGTGTTCACGATGTCCTCCACGGTGCAGCCGCGGGAGAGGTCGTTCACCGGCTTACGGAGCCCCTGCAGGACGGGCCCGACGGCGACAGCACCCGAGGACTGTTGCACCGCCTTGTAGGTGTTGTTGCCGGTGTTGAGGTCCGGGAAGATGAACACGGTGGCCTGCCCGGCGACGGTTGAGCCGGGCATCTTGGACTGCGCGATCGCGGCATCCACGGCGGCGTCGTACTGGATGGGGCCCTCGACGGCGAGATCCGGGCGGCGGGCCTTCACCACTTCGGTGGCCTGCCGGACTTTGTCCACCGCCTCGCCGCTGCCGGATCCGCCCGTGGAGTAGGACAACATGGCCACGCGGGGCTCCACGCCGAACTGGGCGGCGGTCTCGGCCGAGGCCAGCGCGATGTCCGCCAGCTGCTCCGCGTTCGGGTCCGGATTGACCGCGCAGTCGCCGTAGACCAGCACGCGGTCCGGCATCAGCATCAGGAACACGGAGGAGACGATCTTCACGCCGTCGCGGGTCTTGACGAACTCCAGTGCGGGACGGATGGTGTGGGCGGTGGTGTGCGCGGCGCCGGACACCATGCCGTCCACCACGCCCAGCTGCACCATCATGGTGCCGAAATAGCTGCCGTCCAGCATGACTTCCAGCGCCCGGGCGAGGTCCACGCCCTTGTGTGCCCGCAGCTCCGCGTACTTCTGCGCAAACGGCTGGCGCAGCTCCGACGTCGCGGGGTCCACGATGCTCATGCCGGAGAGGTCGATGCCCTGGGTGGACGCCAGCTCCCGGACCGCCGACTCGTTGCCCAGGATCGTGAGATCGCAGACATCGCGCCGGTGCAGAATCTCGGCCGCACGCAGGATCCGCACGTCGTTCCCCTCCGGCAGGACGATGTGCCGGCGCTGCAGCCTGGCCCGCTCAATGAGATCGTGCAGGAACCGCAGCGGCGTCATCCGTTCCGGCCGGGGCAGGTGCAGCCGCTCCAGCAGCTCGGCCTCGTCCACCCGCCTGGCCCACAGGCCCAGGGCGGAGGCCACCTTGCGGCGGTGTCCGGACCAGATCTCGCTGCGCACCTCGGAGACCCGCTTGGCGGTCACGTAGGTGTCGTCGGGGGCAGCGAAGATCGGGAACGGGGCCTGCGCCAGCAGCGAGTAGATGGTGGGATCGGGTGCCAGCCCGCCGGTCAGGATCAGCGCGGACGGGACGGGGAACTCGGGCGAGAACGACGACGCCAGGCAGGCGACCAGCACGTCGGCCCGGTCACCGGGAACGATCACCAGAGCGCCGTCGTCGAGCACGTGCAGGAAGTTGGCGACGTTCATGGCCGCCACTTTGACCGAATGCACGTCACGTTCCAGGTCCGGCAGCCCGGCGACCTGGCCCAGACCCAGGGCCGAGGCGACCTCGCCGGTGGTCGGCCTGGCGATCGCCTCCAGCTCCGGCAGGACGTACACGGGCCGGCCCGAGGCGCCCGGGCGGACGGCCGCGGCAATGCCGTCCAGGTCCTCCGGGTCGGCCCGGTTCACCATGATCGCCAGGAGCGTGCAGCGTTCGGCGAGGAGTTCCTTGCGGGCAACCTCGACGGCGTCGGCCGCTTCCGCGACAGTCCGCCCCTTCGCGCCCACCACAGCCACGATGGAGGCACCCAGATTGTTCGCGAGGCGTGCGTTGAGGTCGAATTCGACGGCGGCGTCCTGGCCGGTGAGGTCCGTTCCCTCCACGATCACCACGTCGCAGTGGCGCGACATTTCGGCGAAGATCTCCACGCACCGGGCGTCGATCTCCGCCCGGTTTCCCTCGGCCAGCAGCCCGCGGACCTCGGTAAACGTCAGGCCGCCGCGGCAGCGCTGGTCGTCAAGGTCGAACCGGGCCTTCATCAGGGCCACCATAGGGTCCGCCGCGGCGTCGTTGCCGTGAACCACAGGCTTGAAAAAGCCGATGCGGTCAGCATGGCGGTGCAGCGTGTCCGCCAGCCCCAGCGCTATGAGCGACTTCCCGGATCCCGGCGTGGTCGCGCTGACGTATATCCCCTTGGCCATGATCCGCCCTTAGGTCGTGTCGTGGTGGTGCTCCGTCCCTCCATACTTTCACCAGTTGCCGCAGTTTCTCCATGCGGCGCCCGGAGCACACGGGGCAGGTCCCGAAATATGCCTGATGTTCGGGCGGATGGGCCGCCAGCTCTTGACAGCGGGCACCCAAATGGGATTACCTAATGAACATTCGGTAAATAAAGCTGGAGGCAACGACGCATGGCTGAACTGACGATTTCCGGTGACACGCACCCCATCCTCAAAGACGACTACGCATCGGAGTGGATGGGCATCGAAGTTGTGGCACTGGACGACGGACATGCCACGATCCGCATGACGCTCCGGCAGGAAATGCTCAATGGATTCGGCATGGCCCATGGCGGGATGATCTTCGCCTTCGGCGACACAGCTTTCGCGCTGGCCTGCAACCCGGCCAACCCGAAACCGGGCGAAGCCGGGATCGACTCGGGCACCATCACCGTGGCTTCCGGCGTCGACATCAACTTCCTCAAGCCGGCGTTCCGCGGCCAGGTCCTGACCGCCGTCGCCAACCGCCGCGCCAGCACGGGACGCAGTGGTCTCTACGACATCCAGATCTACGCCGCCGATCCCGGCGAGGGCACTCCGACGGCGGCACCCGCCGGCCCGGCTCCCGCCGCCACGGTTCCGGGCGAACTCCCCACCGACATCGCCCCGGGCGAACTCGTCGCTGAGTTCCGCGGCCGCAGCCGCACCATCTCCAAGAAATAGAAACAGGGAACCACAGATGACCCAAGAAACTGCCGCCGCCACTACCGACGCTGTCCTGGACCGCGAGGAAACCATTTCCCGCGACGAACTCGAGGCGCTCCAGCTCAGCCGCCTGCAGCACACCGTGGCCTACGCCTACGACCGCGTTCCCCTGTACAAGCGCAAGTTCGATGCCGCCGGCGTCCACCCGACCGACCTGCGCGAGCTCTCCGACCTCGGCAAGTTCCCCTTCACCACCAAGGAAGACCTCCGCCTCGAGTACCCGTTCGGCATGTTCGCCGTGCCGCAGCACGAGGTCGCCCGGATCCACGCCAGCTCCGGAACCACGGGCCGCGCCACCGTGGTGGGCTACACGAAGAAGGACCTCGCCGACTGGGCCAAGCTCGTGGCCCGCTCGCTGCGCGCCTCCGGCGTCCGGCCGGGCATGAAGGTGCACAACGCCTACGGCTACGGCCTGTTCACCGGCGGCATGGGCGCCCACGCCGGCGCCGAGGCCCTCGGCTGCACCGTCATCCCGATCTCCGGCGGCCAGACCGAACGCCAGATCACGCTCATCCAGGACTTCAAGCCCGACGCCATCCTGGCCACCCCCACCTACCTGCTGACCATCGCCGACGCCATGATCAAGCAGGGCATCGACCCGGCCTCCACCTCGCTGAAGTACGCCGTGCTGGGCGCCGAGCCGTGGACCGAGGAAATGCGGCATGAGCTTGAGGTGACCATGAACCTCAAGGCGTGCGACATTTACGGCCTCTCCGAGGTCATGGGCCCGGGCGTGGCCGGCGAAGCCGTGGAGACGCAGGACGGCAGCCACATCTGGGAGGACCACTTCCGTCCCGAGATCATCGACGCCTTCGACCCCTCCGTGGTGCTGGGCGACGGCGAACCCGGCGAGCTGGTCTTCACCTCGCTCACCAAGGAAGCCCTGCCGATCATCCGGTACCGCACCAAGGACCTCACCCGGCTCCTGCCGGGCACCGCGCGGCCGGCACACCGCCGCATGGGCCGCATCACCGGCCGCAGCGATGACATGATCATCCTCCGCGGCGTGAATCTGTTCCCCTCGCAGATCGAGGAAATCGCCCTGCGCATCCCGGAGCTCAGCCCGCACTTCCAACTGGAGCTCACCCGCCCCGAGGGCCATCGGATGGACCAGATGACCGTCAAGATTGAACGCCGCGACACCGTCACGATCGAGAGCGGCGCGGCCGCGGCCAAGGTTCTGCAGCAGCAGATCAAAATCCACGTCGGCTCCTCCTGCACCGTCGACGTCGTCGACCCCGGCTCGCTGGAGCGGTCCAACGGCAAGCTGCGCCGGATCTACGACATGCGCCCCAAGGGCTGACGCTGCCCGCCGGTCCAGCCACCAGGCCAGCCCGGCCCGCCAGACCTTCGGGGCCGGGCTGGCCGGGCTGACCGACCGTTCATGAGAAACTAGCGAGTATGCCCAGCACAGCAACCACCACCAAGCGCGGCCGCCCCGGCTATGACCAGCAGTCGGTCCTGCTGATCGCCGTCGACGTCTTCAACCGCCACGGCTACGATGCCACCTCCATGGGCATCCTCGCCGAAAACCTGGGCATCTCGAAGTCCGCGATCTATCACCACGTGCCGTCCAAGGGCGATCTGCTCAAGCTCGCGCTGGATCACGCCCTCGGCGGCCTCGAAGCCATCCTGGACCGGCCCGAGGCGCAGACCGGCTCGGCCGAGGCCCGGCTGGAATTCGTGGTCCGTCAGACCATCTCGGTCCTGGTGGAACGGCTGCCGTTCGTCACGCTGCTGCTGCGGCTGCGCGGCAACACCGAGATTGAGCGGGACGCGCTGGAACGCCGTCGCACCTTCGACCACAAGGTGGCGGCCCTCATTTCCGCCGCCCGCGACGAAGGCTCGCTGCGCCAGGACATCGATCCCCGCACCGTCACCCGCCTGCTGTTCGGCACCATCAACTCGATCGTCGAGTGGTACAAGCCCGGCGGCTCGCTGTCCCCGGAGAAGCTGGCCGACGACGTCATCACCATGGCCTTCCACGGCCTCCACGTCCCGCAGTAGGCCCCCCGCTTCCTGCGGGCTGCGCGGCCGGATCGCCGTCGTCGACACGCTGCAGGCGTGCCTGATTTGGGAACCGCGGCGGATCACCCCGATCTTTGCCGTGCCGGAGCAGGAACTGCCGGCCGAGCCCGCCCCGGAACATCGCGTGGAGCTACGACCAGCGGTTCCTCGACGCCGCACAGATCCACGGATGGCCGCGTGACCCGTTTCGCCGAGTAATACCGGAGCGTCCGGGTCAATGTGCCCTCGCCCGGCTGACGCAGACGACTACTGAATCCGACAGGAGCCCTCGTCGCATGAAAGGATCAGCGGCTACTGGACGACAGTGCCGGTGGAATGCACCACGGTTCCGGTGCTTTGGGTTCGCCCGCTGATGTCGATCTGCAGCTGGCTGCGCTGCAGGGGCGCTTCCAGTGCGTAGGAGAGCTCCGGCAGGGTGGATGTTTGAATGCGGTGGATGAGGTCCTGGACGTCGGCCCTGTCATTGGCCGTCACCCTCAGGCTCAGGTCGGGGGCTCTGGCAGTTCCTCTCAGCAGGACCGCGGAACTGATGACACCGGGGAGGGTGTTGATCCGGTTTTCGACGGCGGCGGCGAGGACGGACGGGTCGCAGAGAGTGAATCCCTGACTGCCGTCGCCATGGAGGCGGTAGGCGCCGGCCGTGTTCTTCCTTGGGATCTGGGCGGTGATCCACAGCAGCCCGAGCACCGCGACGATGACGCCAATGATCAGTAGGGCGGCCGCCACCCACGGCTGCGCAAAGAACGCGTTCAGGTCGCCGGTGACAACGGACTCCCAAAAGCGGGCGGTGTTCAAAAAAGCATGCAGTGTCCCGTTGGACTGCAGGAGCAGAGCAGTACCGACGGCCAGGACAAGGATGCCGAGAACTGCCAGCCAGATCCGGTTCAGGGTCCCTGCAGTCTGTCTCATCGGAAACCATCCTTCAAATAGTCGCGGCGGGCGGGTGCGCGAATAGTCTTAGTCTCTGGACCGGACCGTGGCGGTAACCTGCGGAACCGGGGAGAGCCCGGTTTCTTCCAGACGGGCCCGGACAGCCTCGATGACCCTGGTGCGCAGGTCCCCCGGCTCGTGCAGGGAAGTCTTCACGCTCAGGTGTACGCGCCGGGTGGTGGCTGTTGCCGCCGCCGAGCCGACGCCGTCGATCTGCAGGCACCGGGCTTTCGCCAGGCGGGCGACGGCGCGGCGGGTCATCACTGTTTCCCGCTCCTGCACCGGCGGCGCCTCGGCCCCCGCGCCGCTGCGGGAATCATCGATTGCGAGGGCATTGAACCCTCCGGGAATGATGGCGCACAGCAACAGGATCACCCCTGCCAGTATGGCGGCTATCCCGATCTGCCCGACGGCGGGGTCGTTCCACGCCAGCGCGGTAAGCCAGTCGCGCGGTCCCTGCAGGAGGGTGGGCCAAGTGCCGTTGACCAGCCGGGTGATGGCCAGCCAGACCAAGGCGACGCCGACGGCCAGAAGCAGGGTTCCGGCGATGAGTGACGGGACGGCGCGGCTGGGCCGGTGCCGCAGGCGCGAGGACCGTTGGCCGTGCCGGCTCATAGCAACCTCCTTCGTCCGTTGGTGTCGGTGGTCAGCCACGAGATCCTGATGTCAACCTCTCGGACGTCAACTCCGGTCAACTCCGTCACCCTGGTCCTGATCCGGCCGCGCAGAGCCTCGGTGGCCTGCCGTAACGGCACCGGGTACAGCATCCCGACCTCGACCTTTAGAGTCGCGATGTTCCCGGCCAGTTCCACGGATGCCTTGGGCCGGGCAGAGAGGTCAGCACGGTTCCCGATACCCAGAAATCCGCCGGAGGAACCCCCGGCGGAGGACTCGTCGCTGGCGACCTGGGCGGCGATTTTCTCGATCACCCTGGCCGCCAGGACGGTCTGCCCCCGCGTGCCCGTCTCGACGAAGTCCGGGCCGGCATCCCCGGCCCCGGGCAAGGACCCGCCCCCGGCCCCGTCCCCTGGCAACGGCAGGGCGTGGGCTCCTGGCGGGTTCATCGGCTCGATGCTCTACCGAACAGGGCCTGCAAGTCGAGTTTTCCTTCCGCGACCCGGCCGACCAGCAGTCCGATAAATCCGAGGATCACCGCGGACAGCAGCGCCAGCCAGCCGCCGAAGCCCAGAACGATTCCCAGTACTAGTCCTATCGTCACGCACCAACGTGTAGTAGACATAGCCATCCTTTTTCCTCATCGTCCCGTTCCCCTTGGCGGAGGATTCTGTGACGGGTGGTTACTGCAGTTGGGTCTTCTGGACCTGCTGGTCTTCGTGTTCTTCGTCGGGCAGGTGGACATCGGTGACATTGATGTTCACTTCGAGCACTTCCAGCCCGGTCGCGCGCTCAACGGACTGAATGATGTTGCGGCGGATGGCCTGGCTGACCTCCACCACGGAGAACCCGTAGTCGACGACAATGGAGACGTCGATGGCAGTCTGACGTTCTCCCTTTTCCACGCTGACGCCGCCGCTGACATTGGTCTGGGAACCGGGAATGCGTTCCGTCAGTGCACTGAACGCCCGCCGGCCAGCACTGCCCATGGCGTACACACCGGGAACCTCGCGGGTCGCTATGCCGGCCAGCTTCTGCACTACGGTTTCCTCGATCGTGGTGTCGCCGCGATCGGTGTGCAGTGCGTCCCTCGCCTTCACTAGTTCCGGCGCGCCGCCGCGCATCTGATCGTCGGGTGTGGCCATGACGCCGCTGGCAGTTCCGGGGGTTCTGGGTGTCTCTGTCATGGAAAACATCTCCTCGTGGACTGGTGATCGTACTTACACCGATAAAGACGAAACCCGACAGGAATCGTCACGTGATGGCGCGGATTATTTTCCTCCCTGGGCACCGGAACCTCGGCATGGTTCCCGGCGTCGCCCGGCTGTGGCATATTTGGCCAGATACCGGTAAGTCACCGGACGGGATGGACAGCGCATGGGTGATCATGGCCCCGGCTTCGAACCGGACCTGGACGAAGGGAGCATCGTCGCCCGCGCCCAGGACGGCGACCTGGCAGCATTCGAACACCTGGTGCTCACCTATCAGTACAGAATTTTTCGGCTGGCGTATCGGATGCTCAACGACCATGGCGAAGCCGAAGACATCGTGCAAGAGACTCTGACAACGGGCTGGCGCGGTCTTCCCATGCTCGCTGACGTCGATGCATTCGGTGGCTGGATCTACCGGCTGGCGACGAACAAATGCCTGGACCTGCTGCGTAAGCGGTCCGCCCATGCCGTGAACTGCATCCAACCTGAGGACATGGACGCCATACCCGAAGCCTGCGCCCGCGCGGTGCCGGCCGGTTCGGATCCGTCCCATGAGGCTGAATGGTCCGCCGAACAGGCTGGCCTGACCGCAGTCCTAAACACGCTTCCCCCGGCACAGAGGGCCTGCTGGCTGCTGCGGGAACTGCACGGACGCAGTTACGCCGAGATTGGTGTCACACTGAAGATCAGCCCGACAGCAGTTCGCGGCACACTCGCCCGGGCACGGCACCAGATAGCAGAAGGGATGAGCGAATGGCGCTAGAAGACATCCCCCGGCTCGGCTGCGGCCGAAGCATCGACCGCATCTGGGCCACCATCGACCGGCCACCCACCGCACACGAAGAACATTGTGAACAATGCCAAACTGCCAGAACCCGACTGCAAAGACTCGGCGAAGCAACCCGTTTACTGCGTGAAAGCGACCTTCACGATCCCGCACTGAAACCCCGTCCCGGGATCGAAAACGCCATCATGGATGTGGCTCGCACTGAAGTCCGCCGCGGCAGCAGTATCCTCCTGCGCAGCGCAGACAACGGCACCACGGAGATCAGCGAACAGGCCTTGGGCTCCCTCATCCGCGTCGCGGCGGCAGCGATCCCCGGCGTCTACTCACGACGCTGCCGGATCGAAATACGTTCCGGCACCGCCAGTCTCGCCGGTGAAGACCACCCCTCCGGGACCACCGGTACCGCCACCAATGATGGTCCTCGCCTCATCGTCAATCTTTGGGTGGCCGCCGCCCGGGGGATCATCATCCCTCGAACAATGGAGGCGTTGCGACAAGAGATCAGAAACGCGCTTCCGGCCGGCGTCGGTATTGGCGCCGGAACCGTCAATATCACTGTTGAAGACCTTTACGATGTCTGACCAATCCCTCAAGGGCTCCATCATCACCAGCCGGCTCATTGCCTCCATCGCCACACGCACCACACTGGAAACACCCGGAGTCCTCAGACTTGAACCCACGATCCAAGGCTTCCTGGCGCGGCTCGGTCCCGCCGCCTTGCAAAACCTCCGCAATCCCGGCAGCCAGGACGGCACGTACCGGCAAAACGGCGTCACGGCGACAATCAGCGGAGGCACCGCACGCGTCCACCTCGACATCGCCACCGACATCGCCTACACCGCCCTCGACGTCGCCGAAACAGTTCGACGACGCGTGCGTGAAAACATAAGCCACACCGGCCTCATACCCGGCACGATCGACGTCACCATCCTCGCCATAGAGCCCCACCGCGGCGCAAAAATGCTGTAGCCCGGGGGGCATTAGCCGGCTCCACCACCCGGCCGCGCAGCCAGGGGGGCCAACACCGCCGACCCCACCCGGCTGCCACCTTGTATTCATAGCCAGCAGGGCGGCAGAGACCCGGCCGCACGGATTGCAGAGGGAAGAGGCACAACAATGGAACTGGTTCAGCTCATCCTGATCATCGCCGGAATCGTCGTCGTCCTGGCGGTCCTGTCCGCCCTGATGTCTTTTGGCCGGCGCAGAGGTGAAAAACGGGTACATGACAAACGACCGGCCACGGACGGGGACGCAACGGCCCAGGACCCCAATGAAGACCGCCGGGACCCATAACGGTTGCCGTTTCTCACGCCCCTGCCCCGGCTGTGGCCCGGCGCAGATCCCGCACGAGCGGTCCGGGGGCACTTTCACGGCGGCGGCACCGGTATCGCTGAGCAAAACCCGCGTGCCCTCGTCAATGGGCCCCCGCCCGGCCGACGACGGCGGCAGCTTCCCCGGACGAACTTCCCCGGACCAAAGAACAGCGCCCCGGCAGGCCCGGACGCTGTTCCCCTCGGGTGTATTGGGTGAAATGCTGTTTGGTTAGAGCTGGTAATCAGCTACCGTGGTGATGTTCTCGTGCACGCAGAGAATATTGTGCTCCGAGTCCATGAACCAGGCGCACTTCTCGGAATCCGTTGTGCAAATGTGGTTCTCGGTCTTGAGATCCGGGAGATCGTAGTCCTGGAACGTTACGCCCTTGGCTTCCATCTCCCTGACGGTGCGTTCGATCTCGCTGACTTCGAAACTCAGGGTGGTGTGCTCTGAATGCATCCCATCCTTGACTGGCATCAGCTGCAGCATGGGGCCGCCTTCTGAGCCGAACATTTCGCTTCCGTCCTCAGCCACGCCGCGGTGCGGGAGTCCCAAGGTGTCCGCGTAGAAATGCCGGGCACGCTCTGCATCATCGACTGGCAGGACCGTTGTGGCTTTACTGAGTACTAGGGACATTTCGCCACCTCCTACGAGCACGATTTTACGCCGGAGCGGGGTGGAAAGAACTTGCCAATCGCACCCTCCACCACTGTTGCCCTATCACTTATGGCTGCTATTCCGGGGTTTAGGCAGCCACAAGTGATAGGGCAACGGGAAGGGGTTACTTTTCGACGAGGGTCAGGACGTCGTAGGTGGCCACGATTTCGTCGTTCTGGTTGGTCAGGACGGCGTCCCAGGCCACCTCGCCGTATTCGTCGGTCTCGCGCGGGGTGATCTTCTTGGCGGTCAGGGTGACCCGGATAGAGTCCCCGGCCGCCACGGGCGTGATGAAGCGCAGGTTCTCCAGCCCGTAGTTGGCCAGGACCGGGCCCGGTGCGGGCTCGACGAACAGGCCGGCGCCCCAGGCCAGGAGCAGGTAGCCGTGAGCCACGATGCCCGGGAAGAACGGGTTGGCCGCCGCGGCTTCCGGGTTGGTGTGGGCGTAGAACGTGTCGCCCGTGGAGTTCGCGAACTTCGTGATCTCCTCCAGCGTGACTTCGCGCAGCCCGGAGCGGATGGCGTCGCCGATGTGCAGCGTGGCGAGGGACTTCCGGAACGGGTGCTGGCCCTCAGTCTCGAGCGTGAAGTTGCGGTCCGCGCCCGTGTGCCAGACGCCGGTGACCGCGGTGAGCATGTTGGGCGAGCCCTGGATGGCGGTGCGCTGCATGTGGTGCATCACGGAGCGGATGCCGCCGAGCTCTTCGCCGCCGCCGGCGCGGCCCGGTCCGCCGTGGACCAGGTGCGGGACCGGGGAACCGTGGCCGGTGGAGCTGCGGGCGTCCTCGCGGTTGAGCATGAGCACACGGCCGTGGTGGGCCGCGATCCCGGTGACCAGCTGCTGCGCCACGGCGGGATCGTTGGTGCAGACCGAGGCGACGAGCGAGCCGCCGCCGCGGGCGGCGAGCCGGACGGCGTCGGCCAGATCCGTGTAACCGATCACCGAGGACACCGGGCCGAAGGCCTCCAGCGAGTGGACTTCCTCGGCTTCCGGGTCGGCCCAGCTCAGCAGGACCGGGGACATGAAGGCGCCGCCGTCGACGACGCCGATGCTCCCGTCCGCGCTGGTGACCTTCGGCGAATCGAGCGTGCCGTAGGCAAGCTCGCCGCCGGCGTCGAGCATGGACTGGACGGCCGCGCGCACATCGGCGAGCTGCTCCCGTGAGGCCAGGGCGCCCATCGTGACGCCCTCCGCGCGGGGGTCACCGAGCACAACGCGTTCGCGGATGCGCTCCCCGACTGCGGCGATGACGTCCTGAACCTGCTCCTGCGGAACGATCGCGCGGCGGATCGAGGTGCATTTCTGGCCTGCTTTGGCCGTCATCTCGGTGACGAGGGATTTGATGAAGGCGTCGAATTCCGGCGTGCCTTTGACGGCGTCCGGGCCGAGGATTGCGGCGTTGAGGGAGTCTGTTTCGGAGGTGAAGCGGACGCCGCCCTTGACCACGTTGGGGTGGGACTTCAGCGTGTTGGCGGTCGAGGCCGAGCCCGTGAACGCCACGAGGTCGCGGTAGTCCAGGTGGTCCAGCAGGGTGCGGACGGAGCCGGAAATAAGCTGCAGCGAGCCCTTGGGGAGGATGCCGGATTCATCGATTGCCTTGACGACGGCCGCGGCCACGTACCCGGTGGGGGTGGCGGGCTTGACGATGGTGGGGACGCCGGCGATGAAGGCCGGGGCGAGCTTCTCCAGCATGCCCCAGACCGGGAAGTTGAAGGCGTTGATCTGCACGGCGACGCCCGGGATGCGGGTGTAGATGTGTTCTCCGGCGAAGGAGCCGTCCTTGGACAGCACCTCCATGGGGCCGTCCACCACCACCTGGGAGTTCGGGAGCTCGCGGCGGCCCTTGGAACCGAACGTGAAGAGCACGCCGATGCCGCCGTCGATGTCGATCATGGAGTCGATCTTGGTGGCGCCGGTCTGTGCCGAAAGGGCGTAGAACTCCTCGCGCCGGCCGTTGAGGTACTGCGCCAGTTCCTTGAGCTTGAGGGCGCGCTGGTGAAAGGTCAGCTTGCCGAGTTCCGCCTGCCCGGTGGTGCGGCCGTAGTCCACGACGGCGGCGAGGTCGAGTCCTTCGGTGCTCACCTTGGCCAGGAGTTCGCCGGTGCTGGCGTCCAGGACCGGCGCGGCGCCGGCGGCGGAGGCTGCGTCGGGAGTCCACCAGGAACCCCGGATGAAGCTGGGAACGATCTCTACGGTGTCTACTGTGGGTACGACTGTGGTGGTCATCGTTGACGGGTCCTTCCAACGCGGGGCAAGATCAACACGGCCAGCATTACTGACCGTCCGTTCGGTAATATGTCTACAGTACATGAATGAGGCCTGCCGCACACTAGCTACGGCAGCACAGACCGGCCAGGCCAATGGCCCGCCGGCAACGAAGGAGACGCTATGACGCCCGAGACCGGCAGCACCGAGTTGTGGAAGATCACCCTCGGGGAACTCGACGAGAAGATGGGCGTGAAGATCGTCGAGGAGTCCGTGGACCGCGTGGTGGCGACCATGCCGGTGGAGGGCAACCGGCAGTCGTTCGGGCTCCTGCACGGCGGCGCCTCGCTGGCCGTGGGCGAGGCCGTAGGATCCTGGGCCGCCGTGATCCACGCCAGCACGCTGGGCAAGACGGCCGTGGGCGTCGACGTCTCGGCCACGCACCACAAGTCGGCCCGGGAGGGGACCATCACGATCACGGCAACCCCCATCCACCTCGGCGGCACCCTGACCACCCACGAGGTCCTGATCACCAACGAGGTCGGCCAGCGGCTCTGCACGCTGCGGATCACCAACCTGTTGCTGGACCGCAAGTCCTGACGGCCGAGTTCGCGGCCCGGGGTTCCGTCCCGCACCCCCGAGTTCGCCCCAGACTTGCGGGCTCGCCGTAGCCGTACGGCGAGCCCGCAGCTTTCCGGCGAACTGGGTCCTGGGCCAAGGCCCGACTACACCGCTCTCACCGCGTGATGTAGGGCCGATCGACCCGGAAGGCCCGACGACGGGACTGTTAGCTTGCAAGTGCTGAGTCGCCCGGCAACGCTGGGTGCAACCGGTCACACCGGAAGGGACCCATCATGCTCTCAGACACCTCGCTTCCCGTCATCAAGGCAACGCTTCCCGTAGTCGGCGAGCACATCGAGGAGATCGCCAAGCGCTTCTACAAACATATGTTCGAGGCGCGGCCGGACCTCCTGGACGGCCTCTTCAACCGGGGGAACCAGGCGGACGGCCGCCAGCAGCAGGCGCTCGCCGGATCTATCGCGGCGTTCGCCGGCATGCTCGTGGACAAACCGGATCAGGTCCCGGACCATCTGCTCTCCCGGGTGGCCCACAAACACGTCTCGCTGGGACTAAGCCCGGACCAATACCAGGTTGTCCACGACCACCTCATGTGGGCGATCGTGGATGTCCTCGGGGACGCCGTGACTCCCGAGGTCGCCGCCGCCTGGGACGAGGTCTACTGGCTGATGGGGAACCTGCTCATCAACAAGGAACGCGGACTGTACAACGCCGTGCACCTCTCCCCCGAGACCATATGGCGGACGTGGCGGGTGGTGCGGCGGATCCAGGAGACGGAGGACGTTGTCTCCTTCGTCGTCGAACGGACCGACGAGCGCGACGTCAAGCCGTCCCTGCCGGGGCAGTACGTGACCCTCAAGATGGCCATGCCCGACGGCGTGCAGCAGCCCCGGCAATACAGCCTCACCAAGGCCGACGACGGGCAGCACCGGCAGTTCGCGGTGAAGCGCGTCCACGGCCTCGCGACTCCCGACGGCGAGATGTCCACGCTGCTCCACAACGGTGTCCAGGTGGGCGATGAGGTGGTGCTGTCGGCACCGTTCGGCGACGTGGTGCTGGAGTACACGGACCGTCCGCTGGTTATGGCCAGCGCGGGGATTGGGATCACCCCGATGGCCGGGATGCTGTCGCACCTGGTGAAGTCCGGCTCCCAGCGCCAGGTGATGCTCCTCCATGCCGATGACAGCGAGGCGTCCTTTCCGCTCCGGGCGCAGGTCCGGGAGGATCTCGCGACGCTGGCGGACGGGACCTTGAAGACGTGGTTCCTGACTCCCCCGGAGGCCGGAGAGTCGTCCGGATCCGTGTTCTCCGGGTTCATGGACGTCAGCGCGGTGGAGCTCCCCGACGACGCCGAGTACTACCTCTGCGGTCCCCTGCCGTTCCTGAAGTCGGTGCGCAGCGCCCTGATTGCCGGCGGCGTCCCTGCCAAGGACATTCAATACGAGGTTTTCGGCCCGGATCTCTGGCTGGCTGACTTCCAGTAGCCGCGGTAGCTAACGCACCGCCCGACGCCGGGCGAAGATCACGACGGCCGCGCCCAGCAGCAGGGCACCGGCGCCGAGACCGGCGGCGTACAACAGCCCTCCGGCGCCCGTGCCGGCCAGTTGGTTTGCGTTGCCCGGAGGCGTGCCGTCCACCGTGACGGAGGCGTCCGACGGCGGGACGGTAGAGGGCGGGACGGTGGACGGCGCAACGGGAACCTGCGCAACGGGAACCTGCGCCGGAACTGTCGACTGCGCAGGAGTTCCGGGCTGCCGGGGAGCGGGCTGCTGGACGGCCGGCTGCCGGGGAGCGGGCTGCTGGACGGCCGGCTGCTGGGGAGCCGCCGGCGTCTCATCGGGGGTGCCCGCGGAAGCAGGCGCGGCGTCGATGGTGAACGCGACGGCGGCCGGAAGTGAAGCGACCCCGTCAATTGCCTGCGTGACCGTAAGCCTATGCGCTCCGGCGGCCAGGCCTGCGGGGAAGGGGACACTCCACCGGGCGCCGCCGGCCAGATCCTGCGGAACCCGCGGCTGCAGCGAGGCCCTCGCCCCCGTACCGGCGGAACTTGCCTGTGCCGATCCGATGGCCGCACCGTCCATGGACACGCTGACCTCGGCGCCATCGACGGCGGTCCCGGAGATGCTCGCGGGCAGGGCATCCTGACGGAGATGCTTGCCATCGCGGATGCCCGAGACCGCCGGGACTGGCGGGATGACGGTGAAACTGCTGGTCGCGGAGGGGCTGTCCGTTTGGCCCGGAGCCGTCAGCACCGCGGTCACCGAGACTTTTCCGAAGACCGGCTGATCGGCCACGTTGATGCTCCAGCGGCCGTCCGGGGCGACCAGTCCGGTCCCGGTGAAGTCACCGGAGAGCCGCACCGTGCGGCCGGGCTCCCCCGTTCCCTCAATCGTTTCGACGGCGGTCAGCCCAGGGCCGTCCGCATGGCCGTCCGTCCGGGCGTCTGCCGGAGCCGTGATGACCGGGGCCACGAGGCCGGAGACCTTCACGGACAGGGAGACCGCCCCGGAGCGGCTGAAGCCGTTCACGGTTTCCGCGGAAAACGTGAAGGAACCGGCCCACTCGGGTGCGGGGAACTGCCAGTTTCCCGACGCGTCCACCGGCACTTCCAACGGCTGGCCCGGCTTCTGGCCCGGGTTTGAGCTTTGGACCGTGATGCGGACCTTGGAATTCGGCGCCACCACGGAAGCCGGGCCGGCATCCACGTGGCCCGTGATGGGCTCGCCGGCCGTGAGGGTTCCGTTGGCGGCCGCGGCGAGCGTCGGCTTATTCAGGAACAGCTGCAGCTGGACTCCTCCGGGGATCCGGCCGGTGGCGTCCTCGAGCGTCGTCGCGATGGCGCGGGTCTGGACGCCGCCGTCGCTTTCCGCCCCGGTGTGCGTGCCCACCGCGAAGTTCCCGCTGATCCAGGGGCCGCCCGAGTCGCCGGGGCGGGACTTGACCGTGGTGGAGTCAAAGCCGTTCAGCGCCCGGAGATCGTTGTCGTAGTCCGGCGGCAGGGAGTCCGGACCGGCGATGACCCACGTTCCCACGGAGTCCACGGTTCCGCATGACCAGCCGAGGCTCCGGCCGGATCGGCACACGGGCTGGCCCTGGAAGGGAGCCACGGTTCCCACGATCTTCACGGAGGTCGGCCCAGGATCGGCAGGGTTGTCCCACCGGGTGACGGCGGGCTGGAGGTCCAGGCTGCTTCTGATGCCTTGGAGGACGGCGATGTCCGTGCCCACATTGGTCCCGTCCGAGGCAACCTTGGTGTTGCCCGGACCGCCGAACTGGCTGAATCCGAAGGACCCCAGGGTTCCGGCGGCTGTGCCGGAACCGGCCCCGCCGGCCGCCGGCGCACCCGCCGGGTTTTCAATCTCGGCCTGCTTCGCGGCGCCGTCAGCGGCGCAGTGCCCGGCCGTCAGGACCAGGGGCTCGCCCGCGGGGCCGAAGGCTCCGAACCCGGCCGAGCACACGGTCCGGCCGTCAATGATGTAGCCCTCGCCGCCAAAGTAGTCCTCCTCCGTAGCGATCCGGGATCCTTGCTCCAGCGCTACGTTGGCGTAGCGGGCCACAAAGTCCGCTGCGGACATCTTCGGCTTAGTGCCCGGCGCTGTCGCCGGCGTTGTGTCCGGGCCGGTGAGCAGGCCGGCGCTGGAGGCAGGCCCGGTTTGCGCCGTCGTTGTGCCGCCGGTTCGGATGACGAAGTGGCCGTTGGTGTAGGTGACAGCCTGGAGCCCGGCGGCGCCGACGTCGCGGACATAGGCCTCGAACAGTTGCTGCGTGCTGGAGGCAAGGAGCTCGGCGGCCGAGGGGACCACGGCTGCGGATGCGGGGGCGGCCAGCACGAAATCGGCAGGGCCGGCCTGATTTAGTTGGTCCACGCCATTCACTTGGTCCACGCGGTTGAGTTCCGCCACGCGCGCCCGGAGCTCGGGGCCCTCGCCTTCGACGACGATCGTGCCGGCGTGGAGGCTGATCCCCACATAGCCGGGGAGCGCACGGAGGGAGGGCGCGGCGTCGGCGGCCCGCCGGGCCAGGGCCCCGGCGGCGTTGAATTCCGAGAGGGTCATGCCAAGGTCCCGCTGCACGGCTTCGGCGAGACCGGTACCGCTGATGGGCGCCGTGGCAGGCGCCGGAGCAGAGTCGGCTGCAGAAGAACCAGCCGAAGTCTCAGCCGGGGAAGACGCGGCAGGCGCCGCCGTCGTCGCTGGGACCGGCGAGGGCGAGGTTGAGGGTGACGACCCAGCCGGGACCGGCGTCGGCGTTCCCGTACCGGTTTCGGCCTCTGCCGGCATGGCGGACACGGTTCCGGCGGACAAGGTGCCGGCGAGCGCGATCGCAAGGGCGGCAGCACGCACCATCAGCTGGAACTTCGGAGTCTTCACCCGGTTACTCTAGCGTCCCAATTTGGCCAGAATGGCCGTCAACTCCCGGTCCGTTATGCCATTGTGGCGTAAGAAAGTTTCAGTCTTCACGTGGCGAACGAACCGCAGCAGGCTTTCGCCGCGGGATTCCAGCAGGGGCACCAGGGCGTCCTCGGGCAGGAAGCGCTCGTGCGGATGCGGGACGGCGGAGCGCCGGTGATGCTCGTTGATGCCCCGCATGGAGCGCTGGTAGGCACGCACAATGGCTTCGTCGCTGTGCCCGGCGAGGTCCTGGAGCATGGCGGCGATCATGCCGCTCCGGTCCCGCCCGGCGGAGCAATGGATGATCACCCCGCCCTCCGCGGCGGCCACCGCTTTGAAGACGCCGGCCAGCAGGTCCGGGAAGAGCCTGGCGTTGTCGGCATAGGAGGCGGGGTCGTTCAGGTACGGCACGCAGAGTTCACGGAATTCGCTGTTGGCCGGGTCTTCGGTGGGAGCCAGCACGACCTCGAAGGCCGCCAGGGCTGCCTCGTCCACCGGCGGGTCGGTCTCCCGGCGCCGGATTTCGGCCTCGTTGCGGAGGTCGACGACGGTCCGGATGCCGTGGTCGTACGCCTGCCGCCAGCCGGCCTCGGTCAGCCATTCGCGGCGTCCCATGCGGTAGACGTCCCCGGCCACGTGCCAGGCGTTGACCGCACCCTCCCAGCGCATCGCTCTGTGCACCGCCATCCCATTGGCGTAGCCACCCGAGGCGGCAGGAATCGTCATCCTGAAAGCTAATCACACGCCCCGGCGCCGATCCACGGCAGGATTCCCAAAAGACATACACAGTGGGAATATTGGCATGGTGCGGGTTCCCGATTCCGCAGAGTAGCGGAGCACCCGGTAGCCGCCGGACTCCTTTTCAGTTCGCCTGCCGCCGGGGCTGACACCCCTTCGCGATGCGATTTCAAAGCATGGGCGCTGAAGCCAGCGTGTTACTGAGGAGAACACCATGGGAAGTCTGAAACTTCGACGCCGGCGAACGGCTCTGGCAGCCGGTCTCGCCGCCCTGGCAATGGCGGCCGGTTTGGCGGGGGTGCCGGCGCAGGCGGTGGGCAGGACCACGTACATCGCGCTGGGAGACTCCTACGCCGCCGGGCTGGGGGCCGGTCCGTATCTGGATAGTTGTTACCGCAGCGAGAACACCTATTCCGAACTCGCTGCCCACGCGCCAACCATCAAGCTGGTCGCCAACGCGGCCTGCAGCGGCACGACGACCCAGGACGTCGTGAACACCCAGCTGAGGCAGCTGAATAAGACCACCGACCTCGTCACCATCACAGCTGGCGGCAACAATCTCCGGTTTGGGGCAATCCTTGCGTACTGCAGTGCCGCCATGGTGAGTCCCGTCGCGGGGCGGCAGTGCGCCGCGGCGACGGACTTCGCGGAGGGCGAGATCTCCAGCCATAAACTGGACGGTGACGTGACCGCGATGATTCAGAGCGTGAAGGCTGCCGCCCCCAACGCCAGGGTTGTGGTGACGGGCTACCCCTACCTCTATGATCCGGTCGCCCCGGGTCAGACTGATCCGATGTCCCTGTTCATCTATAAAGCCACACACCTGGCTGACGGCCTGAACGGCTCCATCGCCGCCGCGGCCGGGGCCGCCGGAGCGGAGTACGTCGATGTACGGGCCGCTTTCGCCGGTCATGGCGTCAATTCCGCGGCCCCGTGGATCAATCTCAACCTTTTGGCCCCGGCCAGTCCCGAAAACTACCACCCGAACGCCAAGGGCTACACGGCGTACTTCGCATCACTTCGCGAGGCCAAGGCCTACTCGACCCGCTGACGCCGTCTGGCCAGCCGGGCCTCGAGGCCGTTGCGGACCATGGGCCACTCGTGCTCGAGGATGGAAAAGACCACCGTGTCCCGCAGGACGCCGTCGGCGGTGCGGGAGTGGCTGCGCAGGACGCCGTCCTGCTTGGCTCCCAGCCGGGCGATCGCCTCGCGGGACTGGTGGTTGAGCCAGTGTGTCCGGAATTCGACCGCCGGGCACCCGAGCGTTTCGAACGCGTGCCGCAGCATCAGGAGCTTGGAGTCCGGGTTGGTGCCGCTGCCGTGCGCGGAGGCGGCGTTCCAGGTGGATCCAATCTCGACGCGCGGCGTGACCGGATCGATGTTCATGTAGGTGGTCATGCCGATGACCGCGCCGGGCGTGCCGGTGGCCGGATCGATCAGCCGCGTGGCGAACGGCAGCATGGATCCCTGCTCCTGGAGCGCGAGACGGCGGTCAATCTCCGCTGCCATCCCCTCCGGCTCGGGGACGCCGGTGTACCAGAGCTTCCACAGTTCGCCGTCGCGCACCGCGTCCACGAGGCCGTCGTGGTGGTCCTGGCTCAGCGGTTCCAGCACGACATATTTTCCGGTGAGCGTTGTGGGATGAATGCGGTTCACGCGACCATCCTAGGTGCGGGAGACGGCTGTTTGCCGGATCACGGGCGGCCCGGAGGCAGGTTCGGTCCCCATGCCGGGCCTTCTGGGTAGGCTGGGGCCATGATCACAGTCACCGGTACGGTCCGCTCAGCCCTGGATGCCAGTAGCGCCTTCGCATACCTCGCCGCTTTCGAACACACGCCGGAATGGGACCCCGGGACGCCGGTGGTCAGGAAGCTCTCCGACGGCCCGGTGGCTGTGGGCCACCGCTATCACGCCGAAGCGGAGTTTCGCGGCAAGCGGCAGACGCTGATCTACGAGGTCGTGGAGCTCGCCGGGACTGTCATCAAACTGCGTGGCGAAAACAAGTCAGTCATCTCCGTGGACACCATCGACGTCACGCCTTCAGGCTCCGGATCCGAAGTCCGGTACACCGCAGAATTCCGGCTCAAAGGTTGGCTCAAGCTTGCCGAACCGTTCGTCAAGCCGGCCTTCCAGTCGCTTGCGGCTCCGGCCATGGACGGCATGAAGAAGACCCTGGACGCCCGGGCAGCAAGGTAGTCCCCGCCCTGCCGTCAGTCGGTCCAGTCGAAGAACCCCTTGCCGGTCTTGCGGCCCAGTTCGCCGCGGGCCACCTTGTCGCGGAGGATCTGCGGCGGGGCGAAGCGCTCCCCCAGGGTGGACTGCAGGTATTCCGCGATGCCGAGGCGCACGTCGAGGCCGACGATGTCTGTGGTCCGCAAGGGTCCGGTGGGGTGCTTGTAGCCCAGGACCATGGCGTTGTCGATGTCCTCGGCGGACGCCACGCCCTCTTCCACCATGCGCATCGCTTCGAGGGCGATCGCGACGCCAAGCCTCGAGGAGGCGAAGCCGGGGGCGTCGTTGACGACGACGGCCGTCTTGCCGAGAGCTTCTACCCAGCCGCGGGCGGCCTGGGCCAGGGCATGGGAGGTCTGTTCGCCGAGGACCACTTCGATCAGGGTCGACGCCGGAACCGGGTTGAAGAAGTGCAGCCCCAGGAAGTTCTGCGGCCGCTTCAGCTCGCGGGCCAGCCCGTTGACGGACAGTGATGACGTGTTGGAGGCGAGGTAGGCGTCGTCGTCGAGCCGTTCCTCGATGCCGCGCAGGGCGGTGACCTTCAGGTCCCAGTCTTCCGGCACCGCCTCAACCACCAGGTGCCGGCCGGCGAAGTCGTCGTAGTCGACGGTGACCGCGAGCCGGGAGACCATCTCGTCCAGATTGCCGTCTACGGCGCCACGTTCGATGCTCTTGGCCGCGGCGGACTCGACCCGCTCGCGGGCGGCCTCGGCCGAAGCCTCGTCGCGCTCCACGACCAGGACATCGGCGCCCTTGATCAGGAAGGCGTGGGCGATGCCGGCGCCCATGCGGCCGCCTCCGAGGACTCCCACGAAGTGGGGAAGATCACTGTTGGGAAGGTTGGCGGGGAGTACGGAGTTGCCCATGGCTAGTTCTTCTTCTCGGATTCGTTGGCTGCCGTCTTTGCGGCAGATTTCTTGTCGGATTTTTTGTCCAGGAAAGCCTGCATGCGGTCGAATTTTGCCTGCGATTCGAAGAGGATCCCCTGCGCCAGCTGGTCGATGAGGGGGTGCGCCTCGGCCGGGGCATGGAACACGGACTTGGTGATCCGCACGGCGAGCGGATCCTGCGTGGCGATCCGGTCGGCGAGCTTGTGCGCCGCTGCCATGAGCTCGGACGGTTCATGGATTTCGGTGATGAGGTTGACGGCCAGGGCGCGTTCTGCGCGCAGCACGGCGCCGGCGAGCAGCATCTCCTTGGCCACGGGCTCCCCGACAAGTTCTTTGAGGCGCCAACTGGCACCTGCCGCGGCCAGGATGCCGAGGCCGGTTTCCGGGTTGCCGATCCGGACCGACGGGGTGCCGATCCGGAAGTCGGCGGCGTAGGCCAACTCGGCGCCGCCGCCGAGGCAGAAGCCGTCCAGGGCCGCGATGACGGGCATCGGCAGCTTGGCGATGCGGACGAAGATGGAGGAGTTGATGCCCTGCAGGGCGTCGTCCCGGCGGCGTTCGCGCAGCTGTGCGATGTCGGCGCCGGACGCGAAGACTCCGTCGGCGCCGGCGATGATGAGGATCTTGGGGCGCTGCTCGAGGTAGGCGCACACGGCGTGGAGTTCGTCGACCATCTGCTGGTCTATCGCGTTGCGGACCTCGGGGCGGTTGAGGACCACAACGACGCGGTCCTCACGCTGGTCGACCAGGAGCGTGCTGAAGCCGGCCGGGTCGAGCGTTTCGGCCGCCACTACACGCGCTCCAGCAGCATGGCCGTGCCCTGGCCGACGCCGATGCACATGGTGGCGAGGCCGATCCTGGCGTCTTCGCGTTCCATCCGGCCCAGCAGCGTGATGGCGATCCGCGACCCGGACGAACCCAGCGGGTGGCCGAGGGAGATCGCGCCGCCGTCGCGGTTGACGATTTCCGGGTCCAGGCCGAGCCGACGCATGCTGGCCAGGGACTGGGTCGCGAACGCTTCGTTGAGTTCGACGGCGCCGAGGTCACCGACGCTGAGTCCGCTGCGCTTGAGGACCTTCTGAGTGGCCGGGACGGGGCCGATGCCCATGATTTCGGGCTCACAGCCGGCCGAGGCGCCGTCGATGATGCGGGCGCGCGGCGTGAGGCCAAGCTTCTGGATGGCGGCTTCAGAGGCCACGATGATGGCGGAGGCGCCGTCGTTGAGGGTGGAGGAGTTGCCGGCCGTGACAATCGAGCCGCCCTTGACGACGGGACGGAGCCCGGCGAGGACGTCCATGGTGGTGCCTGCCCGGGGGCCCTCGTCGGTATCTACGATCGTCTCGCCCTTGCGGGACGTGACGGTCACGGGGACAATCTCGTCGGCGAAGCGGCCTGCGGCGATCGCCGCGAGGGCGCGTTCGTGGGAGCGGACGGCGAAGGCGTCGGCGTCCTCGCGGGAGATGCCGTCAACCCGTCCCACTTCCTCGGCCGTCTCCGGCATGGAGTAGGTCATCTTCCCGTCCCGGGCGAGCTCGCCCTTGGCGAACCGCGGGTTGACGAAACGCCACCCGATGGAGGTATCGAAGATTTCGCCGGGTTTGGCGAAGGCCGTCCGGGGCTTTTCCTGGACCCACGGGGCCCGGCTCATGGATTCGACGCCGCCTGCGATCACGATGTCGGCGGCGCCGGATTTGATCATCTGGCTGGCCATGATGATGGCGCTGAGGCCGGAGGCGCACAGCCGGTTCACGGTGATGCCGGGGATGTGCAGGGGAAGCCCGGCCAGGAGCGTGGCCATCCGGGCCACGTTGCGGTTCTCTTCGCCGGCGCCGTTGGCGTTGCCGAGGATCACCTCGTCAATGCTGTCCGGGTCGACGCCGGCGCGGACCACGGCTTCGCGGACCACCAGTGCGGCCAGGTCATCGGGGCGGACCGCGGAGAGGGCGCCGCCGTAGCGGCCGACCGGGGTGCGGGCACCGCCTACAAGAAAAGCCTCGACCATGAGAACATCCTTCACCAAGAAAGCGGGGCCGGCAGCAGACTAATTTACCGACCGTTCGTTCTATAAAGATTACACGGCAGGGCAAGCGGGTCAACCGGATGCCGCCGGATTACGCGACGACGACACCCAGATGCGTTGCGAGCAGCGGGGCCAGCAGGGTGAGCTGGTAGTCGTCGATCACGAGGCCGGCCAGGCTGCCCAGGCCGCTGATCGTGCGGAAGTCGGTGCCGCGGAGATCGAAGTCCTTGAGCCGGGCCCCGGTGAAATCGAGGGTGCCGATCGTGCAGTTCTTCAAGGCGACCCGGGTGGCGGTGCAGGAGCCCAGATCCAACTCGTTGATGATGCAGTCGCTGATCTGCACGTCGGTGAGCTTGGATCCGCGCAGGTTCACGTAGTCGAGTTTGCCGCCGTCAATCCGCACCGACTGCCAGCCGCTTTCGTAGAGCTCCGCCGATCCCCAGCGGGGATTGCCGATCTCCACGTCGCGCAGGCTGGCCCGGGCGGCCGTCAGCACCGGGGCGTAGAGCTCGGTGAGGATGCAGTCGCGGAAGGTGGCGCCGCGCAACTGGGTCTCATTGAACGACACCCCTGCGAACTCGCACTCGGCAAAGACCGCGCCGCCAAGGTCCAGGCCGTCGGCCGACACGCGGCTGTAGCGGACGCCGTCGTACCGTGCACCGCTCCGGAAGTCCGGGGCAGGGTCATCCCGCAGTTCCGGTGGCCGAACCGGCGCGAGGCGAGGGGCGGTGACTTTGGGGGCCTTGGCCGCCGCAGCGTGGCGGACCATCAGAGCGACTCGGCTTTGGCCGCGATTTCCGCCAGGTCCTTCGCGAGAGCTTTGCGGGTGATGCGCATGCCGAGCGGACCGAACACGGTGAGCATGATCTTGCTGAAACGGGTGGGGCTGGCGAGCTCGGCACCGAATGTCAGCGTGAGGTCAGTGCCGCCGTCGCGCTCCGCCAGGGAGAAGCGCGAGGTGTAGTCCGCGCCGCCCTGGAGAGCCTTTACGGTGGTGCCGCCGCCCCGGCCGTTCGACGGCGCCTCGCACTGGGAGACCCACATCTCCACCGTTTCCGAGCGCCCCATCATGGTGCGGGTTTCCTTCCAGCGGGTCCCCACAGCATAGGGTCCATCGGTGAGCATCTGGATCGCGTCAACGCCGGACAGGGTTGCGGCAGATGCGGGAATGTCCGACACCACCGCCCAGACCGAGTCCGCCGGAGCCTTGATGTGCTGCGTGAGAGTGGTCTTATGGTCCATGACTCCGAGCCTAGCCCGGGGAGCGCCCGCCAGGAAAAGCCCCCAGGGTTCGCGCCGCTCTGCCGTGGCCCGGCGGCGACATCCACCGATCAGCTCGCGGCACCCTTTTGGACGGGGCCCCTTGAAGTAGTAAGCATGCTTTGTGTTATGGTGTTCGGACAGTGAATTTCTACCGGAAACGAAAGGTGGCCTGCACCATGGGTATCGGAGACAAGATTCAGAACGAAGCGGAGCACCTTGGCGGCAAGGCCAAGGAAGCCGCAGGAAACGCGACTGACAACGACCAGCTGCGGGCCGAGGGGCAGCGCGACCAGGTTGTAGCCGACGCGAAGAAGGTCGGCGAAAACGTCAAGGACGCCTTCAAAAAGGACTAGTCCTTTTCAAGAATTGCGGCGCCGGACTTTCCTTTGGGGGATGTCCGGCGCCGCTTTTTTGTGCCCTCCGGGCGAACATCCTGCAACAATGGCCCAAACAGCCACAGAGGGGACAGCATGGCACGCACCGAGGCAGACCACGGCAAGCCCGCAAGCCGGGATCTCAGCAACGTCGACCTGAGTCAGGCCAGCGCCGCGGCCGGCGGTTCGCGGGTGCTGCGAGCTTACCTGGCGACACCGGAGGGCGAGGGGCCTTTCCCGGCGGTCCTGATGATCCACGAAGTGTTCGGCCTCAATGACATCACGGTCCGCCACGCTGACAGGTTGGCGGCGGCGGGATACCTGACGCTGGCCGTTGATCTGTTCAGCGACGGCGGCGCCCGCCGCTGCCTCGTGGCCACCATGCGGGCGCTGGCGGCGGGCGAGGGACGGGCCTTCACCGACCTGGCGATAGCCCGGGACTGGCTTCTGGAATCCGGCCGGACCACCGGCAAAATCGGCGTGATCGGGTTCTGCATGGGCGGCGGATTCGCCCTGCTCCTGGCCAATGACCGCTTCGACGCCGCGGCCGTCAACTACGGCCGGCTCCCTAAGAACCCCGAGAAG
The DNA here is from genome assembly GCF_054062615.1 of Arthrobacter sp. TE12232. Lineage (NCBI taxonomy): Bacteria > Bacillati > Actinomycetota > Actinomycetes > Micrococcales > Micrococcaceae > Arthrobacter > Arthrobacter sp. TE12232. Next base: position 3,364,972 of record NZ_JBSSFK010000001.1, on the reverse strand, counting down.
GCCCTGGCCGGCGCCTGCCCGGTGGTGGGCAACTTTGGCGGCAAGGACCGCAGCATTCCCGGCGGGGCGGCGAAGCTTGAGTCCGTGCTGGACCGGCTGGGGGTGGAGAACGATGTCAAGGAGTTCCCCTCGGCCGGGCACGCGTTCCTCAACGACGCGGAGGCCGGACCGAGGGCGCTGCGGCCGCTCTTCCGGGTCATGGGCGTCGGTCCCGATCCGCAGTCGGCTCCGGAAGCCTGGCAGCGGATCGAGGACCACTTCGCTGAGCATCTGAAGACGTGAGCATTTGAAGGCGTGAGCGCCCGCGTGTTCCGCATCGGCTGCTCCGTAACTGCCCTCATGGCGTTCCAGAAGGGCGGTTACGGAGCAATCGATGGGCAGATCTGCGGCGGTTCCTAGCTGTAGAGCTCGCTCTTGGGCGCGTTGTGCTTGACCTTCTGCCAGCCCATCCACAGCATGAGGGCGAAGAACGGAACGGTGGCGAGGGTCCACAGGCCGAGGTGGAAGACCTCGCCGGTCTTGCTGGTCATGGTATCGAAGCCGATCAGCACGGTGATCGCCAGGAGCGCGAGCAGTCCGGCCCAGCTGGTCCACGGCGAGCCCGGCATCGGGAGGCTGGAGACGCGGCCCTTCTGGTGGCGCAGCGCGATCTGACTGGCGAAGATGGCGCCCCACGTGAAGATCACGCCGATCGAGGCGGTGTTCAGTGCGAGGTCGAAGGCGTGCGAGCCGCCCAGCCAGATGTTCAGCAGGATGCCCACCAGGTAGAAGGCGGCGATGGCGAGGATGGCCGCGTACGGCACGTGCCGCTTGGACATCTTGGTGAGCCACTGCGGGGCATGTCCGTTGTTGGCCATGGTGCGGAAGACTCGGCCGATCGAGTACAGGCCCGAGTTGCAGGAGGACAGAGCGGCGGTGATGACGATCATGTTCATGACGTCGCCCACCCAGCCAAGGCCCATCTGGCCGAAGACGGTGACGAACGGGGACACGCCGGCCTTGTACTGGTCCGAGGGCAGCAGCATGGCAAGCAGCAGTACGGAACCGACGTAGAAGACCACAATGCGCAGTACGACGGCGCGGATCGCCTTGGGCACTTCGCGCTTGGCGTTTTCCATCTCGCCGGCGGTGATGCCGACGAGTTCGATGCCGTTGTACGCGAAGATCACGGCGTTCAGCACCAGGACCATGACGAGGGCGCCCTTGGGGAACATCCCGCCGTCGTCGGCAAAGAGGTTGGCGACCGAGGCGTGGCCCGCGCCCACCTTGGCGTTGGTGACCACCATGAAGGTGCCCACAGCCAGGAAGATCAGGATGGCGCCGACTTTGAGGCAGGACGCCCAGAATTCAAACTCGCCGAACGCCTTGACGCTGAACAGGTTCACGGCCACCAGCAGCGCGAGCGCCGCAATCGCGGAGGCTTCCACCGGCACGTTGGGGAAGAAGAACTGGAAGTACAGGCCGATCGCGATCAGTTCCGCGATCCCGGTCATGCCCCAGTTGATGAAGTACATCCAGCCGGAGATGAAGGCGCCCTTCTTGCCGAACATTTCGCCGGCGTAGCTGACGAAGGAGCCCGAGGTCTGCCGGTACATGATGAGCTCGCCGAGGGCCCGCATCAGCAGGTAGGCGATCACGCCGGCAATGGCGTAGGAGAAGATCAGCGCCGGGCCGGTGGAGGCCAGGCGTCCGCCGGCTCCCATGAACAGGCCGACGCCGATTGCGCCGCCCATCGAGATCATCGTCACGTGGCGGCCGCTCAGGGTCTTCTTGTAGCCCTCGGCGCTGAGAGTCGAGTCGACGACGGCGGGTTGCGCCGGCGCGCTCTGAAGTTCGGTGGAAGTACTTTGTGGCACAACAGTTCCTTGCAGGTCGGATTAGGGCCGGGACGGGACCGGGATTCGGTTACACAACATGCGGGTTTGCCCCGGCGGGGCGGCAGCGTGTACCGAACCTCACAAAGTCAAAGCTTCGCGCGGCTCATCCATCGTACTAGAATTCCCGGCCGCACCGTGACGCGGGCAACACCAGACGGGCACTATGCCTAATTAATGATGCTCGATCTTCTCAATGGCCGAATAATATTCTATTTGGAGTCCTTAAATCCCGGCGCATCATTGCCTTGCGTCACGGCGCCGTCCCGCATGGCGTACCGGCGCCAGTTCCCGGCCTCAACGCCGTGCCCGGTGCGGTTCCCGCTGCTGTTTGCACGGGCGCACTTGCTGAACCACTCCCCCAGCGCGCGGTCATGGCTGACTATGACCAGCGTCCCTGCGAAGTCGGAGAGGGCCGCTTCAAGCTGTTCCACGAGGACGGGCGCCAGATGGTTGGTGGGCTCATCCACGAGCATCGTCCCGAACCCGCCGAGCAGGAGCCGGGCCAGCGCCAGCCTGCGTTGTTGCCCTGCGGAAAGGCTGCCCACCGGTACGTGGAATTCGCTGGTCCGGAAGAGTCCCAGGCGCAGCAGTGCCTCGGCGTGCTCATCGATGTTGCCGCCCAGGCCCGCGGCAAAAGCAGGCAGGAGACGCAAGGCCGGACGCCGCGGGAGCTCCAACTCCTGCTGCAGGTACCCGATCCGGCCATGCCTCACCACGGTGCCCTTGGCCGGTTCCAGCGTGCCCGCGAGGACGGAGAGCAGTGTGGACTTGCCTGCACCGTTGGGGCCCGTGATGAGGATTTTCTGGCCCGCCTCCACCCGGAAGTCCGTGGGTTCCAGGCGGCCGGGCACGGCCACCCCGCTTGCTTCAAGAGCGGGACCCGCCGCAACGTCCGCCTGCAGATCCGTTGCCAGCTTCAAGGGCACCGGGGGACGGTCGATGGGGTTGGCCTCCAGCCGGCGGAGACGTTCCTGGGCATTGCGGACCTTGCTGGTGACCGCCTTTTGCCACGTGCCGGCCTTGAAGTCGAACCCCATTTTGTCGCCGTCGCGTTGGCGGGCATAGCCCATCCTTCCCGCGACCGTGTCCGCCTGGAGCCGTTCGGCAGCCATCGCGTCCAGCCACCCCTGGTATTGCTGCGCCCAGCGCTGGCGTTCGGCAGCCTTCTCCCGCAAGTAACCTTCATATCCGTTGCCATAGCGGTTGACCGTCCGGCGTTCGGCATCAACCTCAATCACGGTTGAGGCCACTTTGCGCAAGAGCACGCGGTCGTGGGAGACCACCACCACGGTTCCGCGGTGCGCCGCCAGCCGCGCCTCCAGCCAGGCCGTGCCGCTGGCGTCAAGGTGGTTGGTGGGTTCGTCCAGGAGGAGGATGTCCGCGGGATCGGCCAGTACGCAGGCGAGTGCCACGCGTTCCTGTTCCCCGCCGGAGAGCGAGCCCAGCGTCCGCATCCGATCCAGTCCGCCCAGGCCCAGCCTGTCCAGCGCCGCCTCCACCCGGGATTCCGCGGCGTAGCCTTCCCTGAGCTGGTACCTCGTCTGCAGGTTTCCGTAGCGCTCCAGTTCGTCCGCTTCCGCGCCGGCAAGCCCGTCCTCCAGCCGGTCCAGCTCGGCCTCCAGTGCGCGCAGCGATGCCAGTGCGGCGTCGATCGCGTCGCTGACGGTGAACTGATCGGGCAGGCCATGAGCCTGGGCAAGGTAGCCGACACGGCCTTGGCTGACGGCGGTGCCCTCGTCCGGGGCCTCAAGGCCGGCCAGAACCCGGAGCAGCGTTGATTTGCCCGCGCCGTTTTCGCCGACGACCGCCACATGTTCACCGGCTGTGATGGCCAGTTCGACGCCGGCAAAGAGCTGGCGGTCCCCATAACCATGGGATACGCCCGAAAGGCGGAGATGTTCGCTCAAGGAGTCCTCGCAAGTATGTGCCCAGCCTGCCGGCGGCAGCTTGCGTCCTCAAGTATCGCACCGTCAACTCTTGCTGAGGTACCGCGGCGACTGCCGCATGGTGTACTTGACCGCGTCAGTGCGCCCCGGCGCTAGGCTGGGGGCATGGGCACAGCTCTCCGCACACCGCCGGCGCCGCAGCCGGAGCTTTACCGGTTCTCACGGCTCGATTTCATCACTGCCGGACTCTATGTGGCCGTGGCCGCATTCTTCGCCGTGGCGGGCGAACTGCTGGCGCCGCTGCTGCTGAGGCTGTCCCCCAATCCGGCCGTGGCGTCCTATACGGTGAACCTGATCTTCTACGCAACCATCGGCATCCTGGCGCTGGCCGCCGCCCGACGCGTTGCCGCGCGGGACCTCCGCGTCCTGGCCACGAGGCCCTGGTTCACCGCGCTCATGGTGCCGCTGACCGTGGTGGCGATGCTCATCCTCACCGCCGTGTTCGTGGCCGTCAGCGGGCCGGTGCAGACCTCCGCCAACCAGGCCGGTCTTCAAGCGCTCATGCAGCAGGTCCCGGTGTGGCTCATGGTGCCCCTGCTGGTGATCGTGGGCCCGTTCGTCGAGGAGTACATCTTCCGCCACCTGCTGATCGGCAAGCTGAGCCGCCGGGTCAACCTCTGGCTGTGCTGCGGCCTGTCCGTGGTCCTGTTCGCGGCCCTGCACATCGTGGGCCAGGAGCAGATGACCCTGCAGGTGCTGATGCCGTACCTCGCCATGGGCGCCGTCCTGGTGTTCGTGTACGTCTGGACCGGCAAGAACGTGATGTTCTCCTACTTCGTCCACGCCTCCAAGAATCTTCTGGCGGTGGTCTTCGTCTACGCGATTCCGCCGGAGGTCCTCGAACAGCTGCAGCGGATCCAGGGCTAGGCGAAACAACGCGGGGAGACCGGGCACTTACCGTGCGGCCCGGGCACCTTCCGTCGCGGCCCCCGGCGTCGTAGGTTCTTCCCATGACACTGAACATTCAGATCGTGGTGGACTGCATCGACCCGCACGGGCTCGCCGACTGGTGGGCCGAAACCCTGGACTGGGCCGTGGAGCCGCAGGATGAGGGCTTCATCCGCTCCATGATCGGGCAGGGTTTCGCGACGGAGGCGGAAACCCGGACTCATCACGGCAAGCTCGTCTGGGATGCCGGCGCCGCCATCGTCCCGCCCGAAGAACTCGACGCCAAGCCGCCCCTCCGCCGCATCCTGTTCCAGGCGGTCCCCGAGGACAAGACCGTCAAGAACAGGATTCACTGGGATGTGAGGCTGGCCGGCGCGGACAAGGATGAGGCGCGCGCCGCCCTGGAAGCGCGCGGCGCCACGTTCCTCTGGACGGGCCGCCAGGGACCGCACGAATGGCACACCATGGCGGACCCGGAAGGCAACGAGTTCTGCATCAGCTGAGCCGATTACTAGACTCGGACTGTGAGCAACGAAATCCCCGCCAAGGTATCCGACGTCTTTGACCCCCAGCGGTGGCGCACCGTGTCCGGTTTCGACGACTTCCAGGACATGACCTACCACCGGCAGGTGGAGCGCTCCGCCGACGGAGAGGCGGTCCGGGACCTGCCCACCGTGCGCATCGCCTTCAACCGCCCAGAGGTCCGCAACGCCTTCAGGCCCGGCACCGTGGACGAGCTCTACCGCGCCATGGACCACGCCCGGATGACCCCGGACGTGGCGACCGTGCTGCTCACCGGGAACGGCCCCTCCTCCAAAGACGGCGGCCACTCGTTCTGTTCGGGCGGCGACCAGCGGATCCGCGGCCGCGACGGGTACCGCTACGCCGATGGGGAGACGAAGGAGTCCATCGACCCCGCCCGCGCGGGCCGGCTCCACATCTTGGAGGTCCAGCGGCTCATGCGCACCATGCCCAAGGTGGTGATCGCCGTCGTCAACGGCTGGGCAGCCGGCGGCGGGCATTCCCTCCACGTGGTCTCGGACCTCACCATCGCCTCCCGCCAGCACGGCAAGTTCAAGCAGACCGACGCCACTGTGGGAAGCTTCGACGCCGGTTACGGCTCGGCCCTCCTGGCCCGTCAGATCGGCCAGAAGGCCGCCCGGGAAATCTTCTTCCTGGCCCGCGAATATTCCGCCGAAGACATGGTCCGGATGGGCGCGGTCAACGAGGCCGTGGACCACGAACGACTCGAGGAAGTCGCGCTGGAGTACGCCGCCGACATCGCCCGGCAGTCCCCGCAGGCCATCCGCATGCTCAAGTTCGCATTCAACCTGGCCGACGACGGCCTGGCCGGCCAGCAGGTCTTCGCCGGCGAAGCGACCCGTCTGGCCTACATGACCGACGAGGCCGTGGAAGGCAAGGAAGCCTTCCTCGAAAAGCGCGACCCCGACTGGTCCAAATTCCCGTACTACTTCTAAGGCGCAGTGTGACTTCCGGAGCTATCAACATCGAACCTGCGCTCAAGGCGCTGGCTGCTGCCCTCCACGGTGAGGGACCCGCCGTCGAACTCTCCGTCGGGCCGGACGGCGCTCCGGTGCTGGCGTTCCCCGCAACGCCCGGCATCGAGGACGCAGCCGTCGTGGTGCGGACGTCCGGGTCCACGGGCACGCCGAAGGCAACCGTCCTCACCGTCGACGCCCTGGCGGCGTCGTCGGTGGCGACCGCCTTTGCGCTGAAGGGCGAAGGCCAGTGGCTGCTGGCCCTCCCCGTGCAGTATGTGGCCGGCCTGCAGGTGCTGGTCCGCTCCCTCTTTGCGGGCACCCGCCCGTGGGTCATGGACATGTCCGGCGGCTTCACCCCGGAGGCCTTCACGGCCGCGGCTTTGGAGCTCACGGACAAGATCCGTTTCACCTCGCTGGTGCCCACCCAGCTGCAGCGGCTGCTGGACTCGCCCTCGGCCGAGACGCTGGCCGTGCTGCGGCGCTTTAACGCCGTCCTGCTCGGCGGCGGCCCCGCGGCCCCGGAGCTGCTCGCGGCGGCCCGTGACGCCGGAGTCAAGGTGGTGACCACCTACGGGTCGGCCGAGACCTGCGGCGGGTGCGTGTACGATGGCTTCCCGCTCGAAGACGTCCTGGTCCGCGTGGCGGAAGACGGCCGCATCCTGCTGGGCGGGGCAACCGTCGCCGCCGGGTATCTGGATGCCCCCGAGCTCTCGGCCGGCGCCTTCATCGAAGAGGACGGCGTCCGCTGGTACCGGACCAACGACCTCGGCGAACTGGACGCCGACGGCCGGCTCACCGTGCTCGGGCGGGCCGACGACGTCGTGATCACCGGCGGCCTGAAGGTTTCGGCCGCGCGCGTCCAGGCCGAGCTGGAAAAGCTCGACGGCGTGCGCGCCGCCTTCGTGGCCGGCGTGCCCTCCGCGGAGTGGGGCCACGCCCTGGCCGCGTACGTCGCGGTGGCCGACAGTTCCCCGGAAGGCCTGGCCGCGTTCGCCGACGGCCCGAACGAAACTTGGCGGACGGCGCTGGGTGCGCTGGCGCCTAAAACGGTCCTGCCCGCCGCGGAACTGCTCATGCTGCCCAACGGCAAGCCGGACCGCCTCGGCATGACGGCCCTGCTCGATGCCCTGCATCAGGGAAAATAGACAAGCGGCTTCCGGCTTCCGGCCGGGTATCGAACCAACCAACGAGCATTCAACGAACCAATGAGGTACTGACCGTGGCCACAGCCGCACAATGGATCCAAGGCGCCCGACTGCGCACCCTGCCCGCCGCGATTGCGCCGGTGCTGATCGGCAGCGCGGCGGCCTACGAGATGGATTCGTTCATCCTGCTGAACGCCGTGCTGGCCGCACTGGTCGCCCTGCTCCTGCAGATCGGTGTCAACTACGCCAACGACTACTCGGACGGCATCCGCGGTACGGATGAAGACCGGGTGGGCCCGCTCCGGCTGGTGGGCTCCGGCGCTGCCAAGCCCGAACACGTCAAACAGGCCGCGTTCGCGGCGTTCGGGCTGGCGATGCTGTTTGGCCTGATCCTGGTGATCATCACGCAGGCCTGGTGGCTCATCCTGGTCGGCATCGGCTGCGTGCTGGCCGCCTGGGGCTACACGGGCGGCAAGAACCCGTACGGCTACCTCGGCCTGGGCGACGTCTTTGTGTTCGTGTTCTTCGGCCTCGTGGCAACGCTGGGCACCACCTACACCCAGGCCGGCCAGCTCAGCCTCGCCGCCATCATCGGGGCGATCGGCACGGGGCTGATCGCGTGCGCCCTGCTGATGGCGAACAACGTCCGCGACATCCCGACCGACAGGAAGGCCGGAAAGAAAACCCTGGCCGTGCGGCTCGGCGACAAGCATGCCCGCGAAAGCTACGTGCTGATGCTCGCCGTCGCGATCCTGCTGGTGATCGTCCTGGCCCCGGCCAGGCCGTGGATGCTGATTGTGCTGCTGCTGATCCCTGCCAGCCTCATGCCGTCCTGGCTCATGATCTCCGGGCGGCGCCGGAAGAGCCTCATCCCGGTCCTGAAGCAGACCGGACTGATCAACCTCGGCTTCGCGGCACTGTTTTCACTGGGACTCGTCCTGAGTCACGGCTTCTAGCACGCTGTTTCCAAGAACGGATTCGAGTCCGTGGCCCGGCGCTGCTTCCGAGTCATGGCCGGCGCTCCGGCCCGGCGGGTTCCGGCCCGGCGCTGTTAGGAGTCTTTGGGGCGGGCGTCCGTGTGGACGGCAATGTCGGGGTTCGCATCCACCATTCGGTCTTCGGCCTCGGCGTCAGCCACCTCACCGGCACTGCGCAGCGGCTTGGCCTTGCCCGAGAACCGGTGGTGGAGCGTCGCGGTGGCCGCGTCGCGCTGCCTCTGGAAGAACAGGAAGCTGATGGCGAAAGACATCATCCCGGCGCACAGCGCGGCCAGGAGCACCCCCAGCTGCAGGTAGAGGAAAAGTGCGAAGAGAGGCGCAAACAGCGCCAACCGAATCAGGGAGTATTTGAGGAAAGCCACACCCCAAGTTTAGCCGCCAGGACGGCAGCCCGGCTTCGGCCGCCGACCTCCCCGCGGCTCCGGCGCCCCTGACGTGTCCCGGCAGCAGTACCGGTGCCCGGACCCGGGGACGGACCGGGGGCGGTGATCGGCGCCGTCGGGCCGCTTGACGGCTAGACTGAAGATATGCTCCGAGTAGTGGTCCCGATCGTCATACTGGTCGTATTCGTCTATGGACTTGTCGACCTCATCCGGACTGACAAGCGGTTGACCAGGGGGATCTCCAAAACGGCTTGGATCTTCGTGCAGATCCTCCTCCCCGTGGTCGGCGCCATCCTGTGGTTCCTGATCGGACGCCCCCGTGCCACGGACACCGCGCCCGTCGCCTACAGCCACCCCGTAGCGCCCGACGACGACCCCGATTTTCTGCGCAACCTTGAAATCCGCCGCCGCAACCAGGCCGAGGCCGACCGGCTCAAGAGGCTCAAGGACCAACTCGATGCCAAGGAGCGCAAGCTTGACGCCGGCAACGGGGATGCGAGCCGCCCGGAGAGCGCCGGCGATGCCCGCGAACCAGGCGACGCCGGCACGCAAGGCACCGACGAGGTCAAGTAGCACTACTCCGGCCCTCATTCCCCCGGTCCAACGACTCCGCGCCATACTAACTGCCGCCATTCGCCCCAGATGGCCGGAATCCCGGCCTCAAAGCGGCCATCTCCGGCAAATGGCCGCCACTCATCCACTCGGCGGCTGCTGCTCACACGGCCCACTTCTCCCCCACACCCGGCCCGCTCTGTGGACAACTCCCGAGCCTCCTCGACGCGGGCGCAGAATGCTCATATGCGCGAGCCCAGTGAGCTACCCCCGCACCTTCGACATCGACCCTTCACCGTGGCCGAGGCCCGCACTGCCGGGCTGAGCCGACGACGGACCCGGGCCCAGGATCTCGCCAGCCCCTGTTACGGAGTGCGCGCCACCGCCGCCGCCCCGAATAGTTTGCTGGCGCGTGTGCACGCCCTGACGGCGGTGACGGGCGCAGTCGTGAGCCATCTGTCTGCGGCCGTGCTGTGGGGCTTCCCGCTGCCGCGCGCCTTGGAGAACCTGACTGTCGTCCATCTGACGAGTCAACCGGGCCGGCGCGCTGTGCGGCGTAAGAATGTGGTGGGCCATCAGCAGTCACTCGAAACGGAGGAGATCGTGTCCGGTGTCAGGGTGAGCTGCACATCCCCGCTGCGAACGTGGTTCGATCTCGCCGGCATACTGAGTCTCGATGAATTGGTGATTGCCGGGGACTTCCTATTGCGGCGGAGAAATCCATTGACCACGATCGACAGGCTGGACGCATACCTCGCCGGGAAGCAAGGCAGGGCGGGCTACCGGCGCGCTATGCGTGCCCGCTCCCTGATACGCGCCGACACGGACTCCCCCAAAGAGACGGAACTCCGGCTACTTCTGATTCGGCACGGCCTGCCCGAACCCGGAGTCAACGTCCCCATGTTCGACGAGACCGGGGGTTGGATCCAGGACCCGGACCTCTCGTACGAGCAAGAAAAGGTAGCGATTCAGTTCGACGGCGGCCATCATGCCGCTCCGGCCCAGCGTCGCAGCGACATCTTCCGGGATGAGAACGCCAGGGATGCCGGGTGGCGCGTCGTCGTATTGACCCAATGGCACTTGGCCCCGTTCGCCCCGGGGATGGAGCCGGCGGCGGTTACCCGAGTGCGTGCCGCGTTGACGGAGCGCGGCTGGACTCCTCCCGCCCCGGTTCCACAGCAGGGGCGACGCCAGCGTGCTCGCCCCACACCGAACTCACTTGACACGAATGGCCGCTGAGCCTGGTGGCGTAGCGGCCATCTGTGGCGAATCGAGGGAGTGCGGGGCCGACGCAGCCTAGTGCCGCCGCGCCATGCCGCGCTGCCCCAGCCGACCCACACCGCACTCACTTGGCACGAATGGCCGCCAAACGCGGTAGCTTGGCGGCCATTCGTGGCGGATCGCGGAGGCGTTGCGGCTCTGGGGTGCGGTCTACAGCCCCGAGTAGGAGTGCAGGCCGTTGAAGAACTGGTTCACGATCGTGAAGTTGAAGACCACGCACAGGTAGCCGACGATCGACAGCCAGGCGGCGCGGGTTCCGGTCCAGCCACGGGTGGCGCGGGCGTGCAGGTAGCCGGCGTAAACCACCCAGATCACGAAGGTCCAGACTTCCTTCGTGTCCCAGCCCCAGAACCGGCCCCAGGCCTTCTCCGCCCAGATGGCGCCGAACATGAGCGTGAACGTCCAGCCGACGAACGCGATCGCGTTGATGCGGTAGGACAGGTTCTCCAGGCTCAGGGCGTTTGGCACGAGGCGCATGAATCCCAGCTTGTCGGCACCTCCCGCGGCGATGGTCTTCTGCCGGTGCGACTGCACGAGCTGCAGCGCGGACATGGCGAAGGTCAGGGTGAACAGGGCAGAGGACATCACCGCGATGGAGACGTGGATGATCAGCCAGTAGCTCTGCAGAGCGGGCACGAGGTGCCCCACGGGCGTCCAGAAGGCGATGGAGGCCGCAACGAGCATGATGATCGCCAGGCCGATCACGAACGTGCCCAGGAAGCGCAGGTCGCGGCGGATCAGGACCAGCAGGAAGACGGCAACGGCCACGAAGGCACCGGTGGTGAGGAATTCGTACATGTTGCCCCACGGCACCCGGCCCGCGCCGAGCGCACGGGTGATCACACCGGCAGCATGGATTGCGGCGCCCAGGACGGTCAGCGCGACAGCCACCCGCGCGGGGACCCGCCGCTCGCCGCCGTAGCGCATGCTGCCGTCGGCGGTGTAGCCGGCCCCTGCCGCGCCGCTACGGCCTGAGGAGGACGACGTCGGACGTTCGGCGCGGCCCACGGGTCCGCTGACATCCGAATCGGCGCGGTCAGCGTCGCCTCCGGCGGCCCCCGCACCGACGCCGACGGGGACGCGCGCGGCCTCGGCCGTCTGGCCGGAGAGTTCCGCCGCCTTGAGGTCCACCGCGCGCAGCATCTTGCTGCTCTTGGCCAGGTCCCAGGCGAAGGCGATGAAGGCCACTGTGTATGTGCCGGCGGCCAGCAGCATGAAGAGCTCGCTGTACTGGCCCATGGTTTCGTTGATCGAGAACAGCATTACTGATCCTTCTTCGACTCAGAGGAGCCGGCTGTTGACTGAATGAAGTCTTCTGCGGGGTGTTCAGGGGAGGCGTCCGTGCCGCCGGCACCGCTCTCGGCGGTATCTGCCCGGTCATTATCCGCCGTCCTGCTGGGAGCGGGCTGGGAACCGGGCGCGGCGTCCTCGCCCAGCAGCCATTCGCTGGACAGGAGTTTGCGGATGGCCGCGGCTTCCCCGGCCAGGCGGTGGTCCTCGCCGCGGGCCAGGAGACCGTATTCCACCATGGTGCGGCCGTCCTCGTGGGTGCCGGTCCGGACCCAGACGCGGCGGCGGTTCACGTAGAGCGAGGTGACCAGCCCGGCGACGGCCAGAAGCGCGAAGATCAGGGCGTAGAGCTGGCCGGGGTTGTGGTGGATGTCCACGCCGACGTAGCGCTTCACGCCGTCGAAGCTGATGGAGCCCTTGCCGTCCGGCAGCGTGTAGGTGCTTCCGGGCGACAGGACGATGCCCTTGGTGGGCAGGTTCCGCGCATTGAGCGGCGTCAGCTTCTTGACGTCGAGTTCGAACACGTTCTGCGGGGCCCCCGCGTTCAGGCCGAGGTCGCCGAAGTACGAGTTCAGGGTCAGCTGCGGGTTGATGAGCTCCGGATCACCGCTGAAGGATACGCCCTTGTCGGTGATGAAGGCCGTCGGCAGGAAGAACCCGGCGAACGCGAGCTGCTCCGGCTTGGCGTCCGGGACTTTGATGACCACGGAAGAGTAGTAGTTCTCGCCCTGGAGTTTGGCGACCACGGGTCCCTGCATGGCGATGTTCCCGGCGGCGTCGCGGACGGTGACCACGGGGGCGTAGCCGTTGCCCGTGAGGTACACGCTGGTGCCGCCGAGGCTCAGGGGGTCGTTGACTTTGAGCAATTCCTTCTTGGCCGGCGCGTCCGGGTTTTCCTTCGTGGTCACTTCGGCTGTGAAATCGATGGGCTGTCCGAACTTGCCCTTGGATTCGCGGTCGAAGGTGATGTCGAACTTATCCAGCTGGACGGAATACGGCTGAAGCTGGCTGCTCTGGAAGTTCGTGCCGGGCGTGAACTGGTCATAGCCGACGAGGGTGTTGACGAAGGTGTCGCCCTCCACCAGGATCCGCTGCCCGCTGTAGCCGAAGAGGCCGCCGGCCGCCACCGAGACCAGCACCCCGATCAGCGCGGTGTGGAAGACGAGGTTGCCGACTTCCTTCAGGAAGCCGCGCTCGGCCCCGAGGGAGGGCCGCTCGCCATCGCGGTCCCGGACATCCACCCGGTATCCGCGCTTTTTCAGCAGCTCCGCGGCGTCGGAGATAGCCGCCGACGCCGGGATCCCGGCGTCGGCCGGAATCACCAGGGTGCCGTATTCGGGGAGGCGGGACAGCCGTGCCGGGGTGCGCGGAGGCTGGGAGCGCATCGCTTTGTAGTGCGCGATGGCACGCGGGATCACACAGCCGATCAGCGAGATGAACAGCAGGAGGTAGATCGCGGAAAACCACGCCGAAGAGTAGACGTCGTAGAGCTGGACCGAGTCCAGGATCTTGCCGTAGTCAGGGTGGTCCTGGATGTACTGCGTGACAATTGACGGGTTGGCGGGCCGCTGCGGAAACAGCGAGCCGGGCACGGCGGCGACGGCCAGCAGCAGGAGCAGGAACAGGGCCGTGCGCATGCTGGTCAGCTGCGTCCACGCCCAGCGGAGCATGCCCAACGGACCCAGCGAGGGCATGACGGCCTCGGACTTGGGGGACTTTTTCTTCTTTACGTTCACGCGCTCGCTCATCAGATCGGCAATTTCACATCGGTTTGGAACCAGTACTGCAACCCGGAGACCCAGGTACCCCACACGCCGCTGGCCATCAGGACGCCGAGCAGGATCAGGATGCCGCCGCCGGTGCGCTGGATGGCGAGCCGGTGCTTGCGGAAGAAGGACATCACGCCAATGCCGCGGCGCACAGCCAGCGCGATCAGCAGGAACGGGATACCCAGCCCAAGGCTATACACGAAGGCCAGGAACGCCCCCTTCGCCGCGGACGAGCCGCCGGAGAGGCTGAGCAGCTGGACGGCGGAATAGGTGGGACCGATGCACGGGGCCCAGCCCAGCCCGAAGGTGATGCCGAGCAAGGGCGCACCCCATAGGCCGGCCGGCGGTTTGGCATGGATCTTGGCATCGCGTTGCAGCCAGCCGAAGCCGCCCATGAACACCACGCCCATGATGATCACCAGGATACCCAGCAACTGGGTGATCCACCTGTTCTGCGAGCCGGTGATGAGGCTGCCCAGCTGCCCGAACGCCCCGCCAAGCAGCACGAAGATCACGGAGAAGCCCAGGACGAAGAGCCCGATCCCGGCCAGCATGCGGCCGCGCCTTTGCTTCTGCAGGTCGACGCCGGTCAGCCCGGTGACGTAGCCGAGGTATCCGGGGACGAGCGGAAGGACGCAGGGAGAGAGGAAGGAGACAAATCCCGCCAAGAGGGCAACGGGAATGGCCAGCAGGAGCGATCCGTTCAGGATGGCTTCGGCGAAGGGGCTGTTCACGGTGTGGACCGCGCTACTCGGCCACGGCGGCGGCGATGAGGGATTTAAGGGTGCCCTGCTGGATTTCGCCGAGCACCCGGGACGCGACGCGGCCCTGCTTGTCGAGCACGAGGGTGGTGGGCACAGCGCCGGGCGGCACGAGACCGGAGACGGCAAGCAGTACGGCGCCGTCTTTGTCGTTGAAGCTTGGGTACGTCAGCTTGAAGGTCTGGTCGAACGCGTCGGCCGTGGGTTTCTCGTCGCGCAGGTTGACGCCGAAGAACTGCACGCCCTGGTTCTTGAATTCCTGGTGCAGCGACTCAAGGGTGGGCGCTTCGACCCGGCAGGGGGCGCACGCGGCGAACCAGAAGTTCAGCACGGTGACTTTGCCGGTGAAGTCTGCCGAGGTGACGGCGGTGCCGTCGAACAGCGTCCCCTTGAGCTCCACGGGACTCTTGCGGTCCGCGACGGCGAATTCGGTCACGGATCCGTCGCCGGCCACGTAGTTCTTGTTGTCCCCGGCCTTGGCCTGCTTGGCGAGGGCATCGTCCTGGGCGCAGCCGGACAGCCCGAATACTGCGGCGAGGGCGGCCCCGCCGGCCGTCAGGACGTTGCGGCGGGACAGCGGAGCCCCGGCACGTCGGTTCTCTGCCATGGTCAGGCTCCCGGGGTGCTGGCGGCACCGGGCAAGAGGGCGGCAGCGGGCTCGCTGTAGTCAACCCGTACGAGCACGCCGGCGTCGTCGAACACCAGGGACGTCAGCGAGGTCAGCGTGCACTCGCGCTTCCGCGGATCATGCCACAGCGGGCGGCCCTCGGCGCTGAGCCGCGTGGCCCAGATGGGCAGCTGGTGGCTGACCAGGATGGCTTCGGCCCCGTCGCCGCCAAGCTCGATCGCCCGGACCCGTGCGTCCTGGACCGCCGCGATGACCCGCGCAGCCTGCTCCTTGTAGGGCTCACCCCACGACGGCCGGAGCGGGTTATACAGCTTGGTCCAGTGCTTGGGCCGGAGCAGCTCCGCCTTAGAGACGTGGAGACCCTCAAAGTAGTTGGCCGCTTCGATAATGCGGGCGTCGGTGGCGATCTCAAGACCCAAGGCTGCGGCAATCGGCTGGGCCGTCTCCTGCGCGCGGGCCAGCGGCGACGCCGCCAGGTGGACGATCCGGGCCCCTTGCTCGGACCGCTCGCTGAAGTGTTCGGCCAGCGTGCGGGCCATCTCCCGGCCGAGTTCGGAGAGGTGGAATTCCGGCAGCCTGCCGTACAGGACACCATCGGGATTGTGGACCTCGCCGTGGCGGAGCAAATGAACAGTGGCTTGGGGCATGTCTACCAGTTTCTCAAAGATGACGGTCGATCTGAAATCTTCTACGGAAGGTAGAACTGACGAGTTTTGAAAAATGTTCCCTGGAGTTGGAATAAAAGATGCAAATGCATGTTTATACTGGGTGAAGCAGTTAGTTGAGATTTCAACCAATGAGGTTTCAAGTAACGATCAGACGAACCGCAGCAGGACCCACCCGACTCAAGGAGCATCACCATGGCACTTCCCGCAAACGTCACCACCGGCACCTGGACCCTCGACCCGTCGCACAGCGAGATCGGGTTCACCGTCCGCCACGCAGGCATCAGCAAGGTCCGCGGCCAGTTCACCGACGCCGCAGCCACGCTGGACCTCTCCGAGAACGTCACCGACTCCAAGGTGAGCGCCTCGATCAAGACCGCGAGCTTCGACTCCGGCGATGCCAACCGCGACGGCCACGTCCGCGGCGAGGACTTCTTCGACGTCGAGAAGTTCCCGGAGATCTCCTTCGTCTCCAACACCATCGTCCCCAAGGGCGACGCCTACGAACTCCAGGGCGACCTCACCATCAAGGGCATCACCCGCCCGGTGGCCCTCGAGACCGAGTTCAACGGCGTGGCCGTCGATCCGTTCGGCAACACCCGCGCCGGACTCACCGCCGAAACCACCATCAGCCGGAAGGACTTCGGCCTGACCTGGAACGCGGTCCTCGAAGCCGGCGGCGTGCTGGTCAGCGACAAGGTTGCCATCAACCTGGAACTGGCCTTCATCGCTCCCGCGGCATAGCCACTACTCTCCCCGCTGGCCGCCCGACGCCGGGTGGCCGGTTCCGGCGCCCTGCTTCATCTTCGCGATGAAGCAGGGCGCCGTTGTTTCCGCCATTTTTCCGCAGTTGCTTCGCGGGCCGCGGCGGGCCTCGGATTCCCTAGATAACAGGGAATCGCCGGTCTACAGTGAGAGCCATGAGCAACCCGAGTGATGTACCGCCGCAGCAGCCAGGTGCCCATCCACCGCCGCCGCCGGGCAGTGTCCCGCCGGCCGGCCCGGAGCAGCCGCCGGGCTACCAGGCACCGCCGCCGGGTTATCAGGCGCCCCCGCCGGGCTACCAGGCACCGCCGCCGGGTTATCAGGCGCCCCCGCCGGGCTACCAGGCACCGCCGCCGGGCTATGAGGCACCTCCACCCGGGTACCAGGCACCGCCGCCGGGCTACCAAGGGCAGCCGGCGCCTACGGGCGGATTCCGTTTCGAGATGCCTGCGGACCGCCCGAGAAGCTTTAACGATGCATTGCCCGCGGGTGGCCTGTCTGGCATGTTCAAGGTCACCGCAATGCCCACAGAGCTGAAGGTCTCGTACTGGATCTGGCTCATCGGCGGGCTTCTGGGCATCCTCGGCGGAATCATTGGTTTGTTCGGGTCCTTTGTCATCATCGCCTTTGCGCCGCCCCTCGGGCTCCTGGTGTTCGTCCTGGTGTTGGTGGCCCTCGTGCTGGCGACTGCCCAGATCATCCTGGCCATGAAGATGAAGGAGGGCCGGGAGTGGGCCCGCTTCGCCCTGACAGTCCTTGTTGGCATCTCCTTGGTGCTGGCCATCGTTAGTGCCGGTCTCGCTGCCGGTCGGGGCGGTGGAGGCCTGCCGGGCTTCTTCATCAGCCTGGCGGCAACCGTGCTCATGTGGCTGCCAAATTCACAGGCTTGGTTTGTCGCCCATCGGGGCCGAATCTAGGCCTGCCGCGCCCCGGGATTCCCTCTGATGGCAGTGGCGTGCGCGCGGCCCGACCGCCCGTCCCGCTTGCCGTCCAGCCGCGGCACAGCCGGGGGTCGAACGAGGGTTGAGAATACCCCTTCGGAATGATCCGCACGGCGGCCGGCCCGCGGTACGGTGGAGCTAAACCATGCTGGGGGCAGGGCAGGATCGCTGGTCCCGGTGGCCGATTCCGTGATCGACTCGCAAAGGACCGCTTCATGAGCAACCCTCCAGTCCAGCCTTCACCTCCCAACGGCTCCGAGCCGGGAGGGGAGTCCAACCCTGCCAACGGTCAGAACGCGCCGCAGACCCCGCAGTACGGCCAGCAGACGCCCCCGGCCTACGGCCAAAACGCCCCGCAGACTCCGCAGTACGGCCAGCAGACGCCCCCGGCCAACGGTCAGAACGCCCCGCAGACTCCGCAGTACGGCCAGCAGACGCCCCCGGCCTACGGCCAAAACGCCCCGCAGACTCCGCAGTACGGCCAGCAGACGCCCCCGGCCTACGGCCAAAACGCCCCGCAGGCTCCGCAGTACGGCCAGAACGCACCGCAGTACGGCCAGCAGACCCCGCCGGCCTACGGCCAAAACGCCCCGCAGACTCCGCAGTATGGCCAGAACGCCCCGCAGTATGGCCAGGCCCCCTACGCCCAGTACCCGTCCGAGCAGCCTCAGGCTGCTGGCCCCGCTCCCCAGCTCGTCAACACCTCGTTCTGGCTGATCATCGCGGCAGGCGCGGTGTGGGTGATTTCCATGCTGCTGTCCTTGGGCACCCTGGACAGCCCCGCCGTTCGGGACCTGTTCGAGCAGCAGATGGCAACAAGCGGCACGAAGGTCGATTTCGAGTCCCTCAAAGGTGTCCTGATCGGCACCATCGTGGTGATCGCCGTGATCACCGCCGGGCTGTACGCCCTCGTGGCGTTCAATGTCCGCAAGGGCAAGAACTGGGCCCGTATTTTGGGCACGGTGTTTGCTGCGCTGTCGATCCTAAACCTCTTCCCGTTCAGCCTCGCCACCTTGGCCGCGCTGCTCGGCATTGCGGCCATCGTGCTGCTGTACCTGCCCGCGGCGTCGCCCTATTTCCAGAAGCGGCAACCCTTTGCCAACCCCTACGGGCGTCCCGGGGCGCCCTTCGGGAAGTAGCTGAACCAAGGACTCCCCAACAGGGAACTGCCCAACGGGCGCGGGAGCCGGAGGACCTGGCCGAACCTAGTCGGCGTCCTCCGGGTCCTGCGCCCGTTGTGCGTGATAGGCCAGGATCTGCAGTTCAGTTGCCATGTCGACCTTGCGGAGGTTGACTCCCGGCGGGACCTGCAGCATCACCGGGGCGAAGCTGAGGATGCTCCGCACACCGGCGGCAATCACGCGGTCGCAGACATCCTGGGCCACCGCGGCGGGCAGGGCAAGGACCACCATGTTGGCGCCCGTCCGTTGCAATACCGGCTCAAGGTCCGCGGCGTCGCTGACGCGCAGCCAGCCGACTTCGCTACCCACCACCATCTGGTCGGCGTCGAAAATTGCCACGATGTCAAAGCCCCGCGACTCGAATCCGCCGTATCGGGCCAAGGCCTTGCCCAGGTTGCCCGCACCGACGATTGCGACCTTCCAGTCATGCGTCAGCCCGAGGGCGGCCGCGATGTGCCGGTTGAGGTACTGGACCTCGTACCCCACGCCCCGCGTTCCGTAGGAGCCAACATAGGAAAGGTCCTTGCGCAGCGTCGAGGAACTAACCCCGGAGGCCTCGGCCAGGGACTCGGACGAGACCCGGTCCACCCCTTCAGCCAGCAGAGTGGTCAGGGCGCGCAGATAAATGGTCAGCCGCGCCACGGCCGCGGGCGGAATCTGTTTGGCGGCAGTCCCGGCTCCCCCGGGAACAGCCTCGGGAGATGAATCCAGCGAAGTCACTATCTGCTCCATTGCGTCGCGTTGTGCTTCCCACTCTAGAGCCCGCGCGCATCACGCAACAAAGCACCAGGCGTCAGGGCTGTTGTCCGAGGGCCCGCTGAAGGGTCCGTGTCAGGCGGGCCTCGTCGATCTTCCAGAAATCCCGCTGCACGCCGTCCACCAGCACCACCGGGATCTCCTCGGCGAATCGGTCGCGCAGCCCGGCGTCGTCGTCCACGGATTGCTCCGTCCAACCGATCCCGAGGGCAGCGGTGACGCGGCCGACGGCGGCGCGCGCCTCCGTGCACAGGTGACAGTTAGCTTTGGTGATCAGTACTACATCGGGGAAAGACGCGGGTGTGGCCATGGATCCACCGTAGCCCGGCGGGCGCGTCGGCGTCGACGCGCTGCACTCCCCTCATGGGGACAACACCGGCGGCGGCGCTTGGGGGGCCGTCATGCAGTCCTGCCGCCGCGTCGCGCGCCCGGCGGGCGGTCCGGGGCCGGTCATTGACTAGACTCGTGGCATGCCCGAGGAGAAAAACGTCGCTGTGGCCAGCGAGCCCGCTGCAACGCCGCAGCACGGCGAGGCCGCGTTCTTCGACGTCGACAACACCCTCATGAAGGGCGCAAGCCTTTTCCACGTGGCACGCAAACTGCACCAGCGCGGCGCTTTCACCCTGTGGCAGGCTGCCGGCTTCGCCTGGAAGCAGTTCATGTTCATCCTGCGCGGCGAAAACATGGACGATGTCCATGCCGTCCGGGATTCCGCCCTGTCCCTCGCCGCCGGCATCACGGCGAAGGATATCGAGGCCCTGGGCGAAGAGGTCTATGACGAGATGATCGAGTCGCGGATCTGGCCGGGGGCCAAAGCCCTGGCCGAGCAGCACCTCCGGGTCGGGCGCAAGGTTTGGCTCGTCACTGCGACACCGGTCGAGGTGGCGAACGTTATTGCCAGCCGGCTGGGCCTGACCGGGGCGCTGGGCACTGTGGGCGAGATCCTGGACGGCTCCTACACCGGACAGCTCGTGGGCGAAATCCTCCATGGCCCGGCCAAAGCGGTGGCGGTCCGCGAAATCGCCGAGGACCAGGGCCTGGACCTTGGCCACTGCTGGGCCTACAGCGATTCCCACAACGACATCCCGCTCCTGAGCATGGTGGGACACCCCGTCGCCATCAATCCCGACTCCAAGCTGCGCCGTTACGCCCGCGAGCACAACTGGCCGGTCTACGATTTCCGCTCCGGCCGGCGCGCTGCCACTCTGGGGTTCAAGGCCGCCACGGTGGGCGGGGCCATCTACGGCCTCTGGCGGGGGTTCTCCCGCTTCCGCGGCCCCGGCCGCTAAGCTCCGGACCTTTCCGCCGCGGTTCCGGTCGCGCGCGGCGCGGATCCGGCCCGCCGTCGTCCGGTCCGGTAGCCTGCGCCCGGTTCCGCAGCCCGTGCCCGTTTCCGGCGCAAAATCCCTGCCCGCCCGCACAAGGGCAAGAAAATGCCCGCCACCTGGAAGGCAACGGGCATTTCATGCAGTGCGAAGTATTGCTACTTCTTATTGCGACGCTGGTGGCGCGTCTTGCGAAGCAGCTTGCGGTGCTTCTTCTTGGCCATACGCTTGCGACGCTTCTTAATAACTGAACCCACGAAAGTTCCTTACCGGCTAGATGCAGTACCTGCCTGTTGGGAAGGGTCCGCGGGCTAAGCAGCAGACTGAAACAACTGACAGGTTCTTACAATGACGTAAAACGTTCCTTAACAGGGTACCGCCTCTCCGGGGCACCCCACGACCGCGGGCCGTATGCGGGCCCCAAAGCAGTCAATTCACGCTGAGAAAGATGTTGCGGACTGTTTAACCAGTCCCGGCGTGGCCGTCGCTCGAGTCGACGACAGCACCCTTGAGGTACTGCTCGACGGCGTTCTCCGGTACGCGGTAGGAGCGGCCGAAGCGAACGGCCGGCATCTCCCCCGAATGCACCAGACGGTACACAGTCATCTTTGATACCCGCATGAGTTCCGCGACCTCAGCCACGGTCAAAAAACGGGCTTTGGAGAAGTTGGCCTCCGTAGACATTTCCCTTATTCCTTTGCTCAAGCGAACGGCAGCCCCACCTGATGCCATGGCGGTGTGCCGATGCTGAGCCATCAAACAACCATGTGAAAGCAACTGTAGTTGCTCATGGTGCCAATGTGAAAGGCTTCCGCAGGAATACCCACGCACTTTCCGCAGGAATCTCGAAATGCTGGCCGCGCCGGCACCCCGTTCCCTGGTCCGGGTTGCGGCCTCAGGCGCGGGTCCGGCGCGTGCGGGCCGAGGCCGCCAGTTGGCCGAGCACCGACGCCGTTACGTCCCAGTCCATGCAGGCGTCCGTGACGCTCTGGCCGTAGACCAGTTCGTCCCGCCCCGAGCCTGGTTCTGCGGCTGTGCCTGCGGCGTTGGCCGAGGCGTTGACGTCCAGGTTCTGTGCCCCGCCCACCAGGAAGCTCTCCAGCATGACGCCGGCGATGGCCCCGGCAGCGGCTCCGGCGCTTTCCAGCTGGGATCCGATTTCGAGGGCGACCTCGGCCTGGCGGTGGTGGTTCTTGCCGCTGTTGGCGTGGCTGGCGTCGACGATCAGCCGGGGGTTCAATTGCTTCGCGGCCAGCTTGGCCGAAGTGGCCTCAACGTCGGCGGCGGAGTAGTTGGGTCCCTTGCGTCCGCCGCGGAGAATGATGTGGGTGTCCGGATTGCCGGCGGTGGCCACGAGCGCGGCCCTGCCGTCGTCGTCGATCCCGAGGAACGCCTGGGCGGCCGCGGCGGCGCTGCAGGCGTCCAGCGCCACCTGGAGGTCGCCGTCGGTCCCGTTCTTGAACCCGATCGGCATGGACAGCCCGGAGGCCAGCTGGCGGTGGATCTGGCTCTCCGTGGTGCGGGCGCCGATTGCGCCCCAGGAGACGAGGTCCGCGACGTACTGCGGGCTGATGGGCTCGAGGAACTCGGTGGCCGTGGGCAGTCCGAGCGCGGTGACCTGCCGCAGGAATGACCGGGCCGCGCGCAGGCCTGCGGCGATGTCGTGGCTGCCGTCCAGCCGGGGGTCGTTGATCAGGCCTTTCCAGCCGACCGTGGTGCGCGGCTTTTCGAAGTAAGTGCGCATGACGATCAGCAGGTCTTCACGGTGCTTCTCTGCCTGGCTCACCAGCCGGCGGGCGTATTCGAGGCCGGCCTTGGGGTCGTGAATGGAGCACGGACCCACGATCACCAGCAGCCGGTCATCGACGCCGTCCATGATGGCTCGGACCTCGTCGCGGCTTCGTCCCACCACCTCGGCCATGCGGGCCTCCAGCGGCAGTTCCGCCCTGAGGTCCTGCGGGGTGGGCAGCGGGGTGAACTCGCTGACGCGCAGGTTCGAGGTGGATTGCTGGGTGTCGGCGGCTGCTTCGATGCTCATGTTCGGGTCCTGTTCCGGGTGCGGAGCGGGCCCTGATCAGAACCCGCCGGAGAAATGGCGAAGGGCAGAGAATGATCTCTGCCCTGTTGGCTCTGAAGGAAAGTTGGATGCGTGTCAGTTAGACGCGGGCCCCTCCAGAGCCAACGAAAAATACGCATACCAACGGTTAGTCATAGCGTCGACCATAGCCCCGGAGCCGAGGAAGGGGCAAACGCCGGGCGTAACATTTCGCCGGCACCGCCGCCACCCAGCCGGCGGGCCACCCCAGCTCCCCGGCCGCCCCACGTCGTCGAGACGGCAGATCACGGCGCTATCTGGCGGGTCGATGCTGCCGCAAAGTGTCATCTCGGGGCGGGCACGGGGTCAGGCCGCCGGCGGGGCCAGCAGGACGTCGACAAGCTGGGTCAAGCCGTCCGCCATGTCCACGTCCTTGTCGTAGAGCCACTGCAGCTGCAGGCCGTCAAACGCTGCGATCACCAACCTGGCCAGGATGTCCGGCGCAACGTCCGTCCGCACCGAACCCGCACCCTGGCGGTGCGCGATGTCCTGCCGCAATTCCTCGACCAGCTGCGCGTACCTGTCCTGGAAATAGCCGTGGGAATCATGTCCGGGGTCGTTGGCGGTCGCCGACGCCACGGCGTACAGAGTAGTGAGGCCCGGTTCGCGGCGGTTTCGCTCGGCAACGACGGCGAGGGAAGACAGCCCCACGTCCCCCGTCCCCCCGGCTTCCCGGCTGCGCCGGTCCCGTTCGGCCAGCACGGCCGTCAGGAGTTCCTGTTTGCCAGTGAAGTAGTGGAAAAGTGTTGCCTCCTTCACGCCGACGAGTTCGGCGACGCGCTTCAGGGCAGTGCCCTCAAAGCCTTCTGTGGCGAACACATCGGTCGCTGTCCGAACGATCTGCTCGCGGCGTTCCGCTCCTTTGGCGTAGGGCCCGCGCGGCTTCGAGATTGACATTGACACAGTTTATTTCACCTTTTTGTCTTAAAACCTAGTCGCACTCGGTTTTTATGGTTACGATCATTTCCAGGGCCCAACGGAGGGCCACTTTTCGTCAGGAGGCAATGTGGCCGTCAGGACCATCAACCAGGATTCAGCGGCTCAGGCCGCCCATCAGGCTCCCAGCAGCCTGGAACCGTCAATCAGCAAGGCTTCCCGCGCCTACGTGATCGGGATGCCGATCGCGAGCGCCGGTCTGTGGATGGCGGTGCTTGCGCCGGCCATCGTTGTTCTGGCCATCAAGGTTTCCGAAATCACCACGCCGGACACGCGCGCCGGTGCGCTGAGCCTTGTCGCCGGCGTCGGCGCCATCGTCGCCCTTCTCGCCAATCCGTTCTTCGGCCGTCTGAGTGACCGCACGACGTCCCGCTTCGGAATGCGCAAGCCGTGGATCATCGGCGGGGCGCTGACCGGGCTTGTTGCGCTTTTCTTTTTGGGTTCGGCCACCACTGTCGCGGGGGTCCTGGTCGCGTGGATCTTTGCCCAGCTAGGCTTCAACGCGGCACTCGCGGCGCTGGTGGCCACCCTTCCGGACCAGGCCGCCCCCTCGGAACGCGGCCGCCTGTCCGGGCTCATCGGCATGACCCTGTCCGTCGGGCTTGTGGCCGCGGCGTTCTTCGCGCAGCTCTTCGACAATGCCCTGCAGATGGCCGTTGTTCCCGGCGTCGTGGGGACCGCCCTGGCCATCGGCTTCGCTTTCACTTTCAAGGACCGCGTCCTCACCGAGAAGCCCGCTCCGCTGAACCTCAAGGAGATCCTGGGTTCGTTCTACTTCAACCCCCGCACCTACCCTGGCCTGGGCTGGGCCTGGCTGACCAAGTTCATGGTCTATGTGGGCTACTGCGCGGCCCTGCTCTATCTGCCGTACTTCTTCACCGACCAGCTCCACGTAGCCCCGACCCAGGTCACCACCCTGGTCTTCCAGGCAACGCTGATCAGTTCCGCCGGCACGGTGCTCACCAGCGTGGCCGGCGGTTGGCTCAGCGACAGGATCGGCAAGCGAAAGGGCATGGTGATCGCCTCGGCCCTCATCATCATGGTCGGCCTTATCGTCATCGCCACGTCCAGCACCACCGACCAGGTCCTGGTGGGCCAGGCCATCGCCGGACTGGGCCTGGGCTGCTTCGGCGCCGTGGACGTCGCCCTCATCGCCGACCTCCTGCCGGGTACCCAGTCTGAAAACGCCAAGACCTTCGGCGTGTTCAACATTGCCCAGGCGCTTCCCCAGTCCCTGGTGCCTGCCGTCGCCTTCCCCGTGATCGCCTTGGGCGGATACCCCGCACTGTTCCTCGGCGGCGCCGTCGTCGGCATCATCGGGGCGATCCTCGTCACCCGCATCAAAGGAGTCAAGTAAATGAACCCCTCGCTATCCCCTGCCGTCCTGGCCCTCTCCCCGGATTCGCCGGATGCAGAGGCCCGGATCCGCGAGCTCGCTGCCGGTCTGAGCCTGGAGCAGCAGATCCAGCTGCTGACCGGAGCGGATGTGTGGTCCACGCACGCCATCCCCGAAATCGGGCTCAGCCGCGTCGTGATGTCCGACGGCCCCGCCGGCGTCCGCGGCGAGGACTTCGATGAGCGCCACGACTCCGTCTCGTTGCCCTCGTCCTCCGCCCTGTCCGCGACGTGGAGCGTTGAAACCGCCCGCCGCTACGGTCAGGTACTCGGGCAGGAGGCCCGGCGCAAGGGCGTCCACGCCGTCCTCGGCCCCACTATCAACCTCCACCGCTCGCCGCTGGGCGGTCGGCACTTCGAATGCATGAGCGAAGATCCCCGCCTCACCGCGACGCTGGCCGCCGGGTACGTCTCCGGCGTGCAGTCCATGGGCGTGGGCGCCACCCCTAAGCACTACCTCGCCAACGAGGCCGAGACGGAGCGTTTCACATCGGATTCCGTCGTGGCCGAGCGCCCGCTCCGCGAGCTCTACCTCGCCGCCTTCGAAGACGCCATCACCGAAGCCCGCGCCTGGCTCGTGATGAGCTCGTACAACTCCATCAACGGCACCACGGCCAGCGAAAACAAACTCCTCGAGACGCCGCTCGCCACGGAATGGGGCTTCGACGGCGTCGTCGTGTCTGACTGGACCGGGGTCCGGTCCGTGGAGGCTGCCAATGCGCACCAGGACCTGGAAATGCCGGGACCTGTGGGTCACTGGGGCCCGAAGCTGCTGGCGGCCGTGAACGACGGCCGGGTCAGCCGGGACGCCATCCTGGAAAAGGTCACCCGCATCTTGCGGCTTGCCGCCCGCGTGGGTTCCCTCGAGGGATTCACGCCGGCCGTGACGGACCTGCCTGCACAGTTGAACGGCGCCGCCGTCGCCCGTGAAGTGGCTGTCCGTGGCGCGGTACTGGTCCGTAACGAGGGCGGAATCCTGCCGCTGGACGCCGCGAAGCTGGGCAGCGTGGCAGTGATCGGCCACAACGCCGAGGAGGCGCGCACGCAGGGCGGGGGCAGCGCCACCGTCATGCCCAAATACACCGTCTCGCCGCTGGAGGGACTGCGAAAGGCGCTGCCCGACGGCGTCGACGTCACCTATGCCCGCGGCGCCAAGGTGGCGGAAGGCCTTCAGGCGTTCCCGCGCACCTCGCTTCACAACCCGGTATCAGGTGTGCCCGGAATCCGGGTCACGTTCCTCACAGCGGACGGAACAGAGATCTCGGGCGAAGACCGCCTTGCCTCACATCTGATCTGGTTCGGCGTGGGCATTCCCGACGGCACCGCAGCCATCCGGATGCAGGCCGACTGGACCGCGGAAACGGCCGGTATCCACCACCTCGGCGTCGGGACCGTCGGTCAGATCCGGCTCGCCCTCGACGGGGATGAAGTGTTCAACGGTGAGCTCGAGGACGACACCGACGTCCTCGGCGCCGCCTTGTTCGACCCGCCCAAGACCGTCCACGCCCTTGAGGCCGCGGCCGGCCGGAGGGTCCGGATCGACGCCGAATACCAGCTGCCGAAGCAGCAGGTCATCCCGTTCACGGCCATCCTGCTGGGCGAGGAAACCGTGGTCACGGATCCCCAGGCGGAGATCGACGCTGCCGTGGACGCCGCACGGGACGCCGACGTCGCGGTGGTGGTGGTTGGAACCAACGCGGCGATCGAATCCGAGGGTTTCGACCGCAAGGACCTTGACCTGCCCGGCCGGCAGAACCAGCTCGTGGAAGCCGTAGCCGCGGCCAACCCGCGCACGGTAGTTGTGGTCAACTCCGGTTCGCCGGTACTCATGCCGTGGCTGGACAAGGTTGACGCGGTCCTGCTGGGCTGGTTCGGCGGCCAGGAGTTCGGCACCGCAGTCGCCGATATCCTGCTCGGCGCCGAGGAGCCCGGCGGCCGGCTGCCCACCACCTGGCCTGCGGCTTTGGCGGACGTTCCGGTGCTCGCCACCCGCCCCGTCGACGGCAAGGTGGTGTATTCCGAGGGGATCCACATCGGCTACCGCGCGTGGCTCCGGCAGCAGGCCAACGGCGGAGCTGCGCCAGCCCTGCCGTTCGGATTCGGCCTCGGGTACACCACGTTCGACGTCGGCAGCCCGCATGCTCCGGCATCCGTTCCCGCCAACCAGGACGTCGTGGTGCACGTACCGGTCCGGAACACAGGCACGCGCACCGGCCGCGAAATCGTCCAGGTCTACCTGGACCGCGCCGACTCCGCCGTGGAGCGGCCGGTCCGCTGGCTGGCCGGCTACGCCGGAGCACACCTCGCGCCCGGCGGAACGGACAGCGTTGAAGTCCGGATCCCGGCCAAGGCGTTCGGCCACTACGACGGCGGCTGGCAGTTTGAGCCCGGCACCTTCCGGCTACTGGTAGGCCGCCACTCGGCCGATGATTTCCAGACTCTGGACATCGAACTGCGCTAAGGCCTTTCGGCCCGCCCGAGGCTTGGCGAAGGAGCAGTTGGCGGCAGTGCCCATTACCGGCGCTGCCGCCAACCGCTTCCCTCGTCACCACCGGCCACCCCCTAGAGTGTGAAAGGACCCCAACACGAGCATCCGACCGCTTTGGAGGAAGCCATGACGCAGACCTTCCCGCCCGAGAACCCAGAGGCCCCCACAACGCCGAGCGCGACGGCGCCGGACATCCAGGCGCCCGGCGCCCGTGCATTCGGGCAGGCCGGCCCCGGGGCCGTTCCGGCGGCGCTGAGGCGCCGCGTGCCCAAGTACGCCGACCTCGCGCCCCTGATGCAGTTCAAGAAGCCGGAGTTCAGCCGGGCCGCCCGGCTGCGCCGCGCGAGCACCATCTGGGACCTGCGCGACATCGCCAAGCGCCGCACACCCCAGGCGCCGTTCGACTACACCGACGGCGCCGCCGAGGCTGAAATCACTCTCCGCCGCGCCCGCCAGGCCTTTCTGGACATCGAATTCCGTCCCGGCATCCTGCGCGACGTCTCCAGCATCGACCTCAGCACCGAGATCCTGGGCGGCCCGTCCCGGCTGCCGGTGGGCATCGCGCCCACGGGATTCACCCGGATGATGCAGTCCGAGGGCGAATACGCCGGCTCCCGGGCCGCCGAAGCCGCCGGCATCCCGTACACCCTCTCCACCATGGGCACGGCGTCCATCGAGGACGTCGCCACCGCCGCACCGGCCGGCCGCAACTGGTTCCAGCTCTACCTCTGGACGGACCGGGACCGGTCCCTGGAACTGATCCAGCGCGCCGCCACGGCCGGCAACGACACCCTCATGGTCACGGTGGACACCGCCGTCGCCGGCGCCCGCCTCCGGGACGTCCGCAACGGCATGACCATCCCGCCCGCACTAACGCTCAAGACCGTCCTGGACGCCTCCTACCGGCCCGCATGGTGGTTCAACTTCCTCACCCACGAGCCCCTGACCTTCGCCTCGCTCTCCCGCTACACGGGCACCGTCGCGGACCTGATCAACTCCATGTTCGACCCCACCCTGACCTTCGCCGACCTCGACTGGCTCCGCGAGACCTGGAAGGGCAAACTCGTGGTCAAGGGCATCCAGACAGCAGAGGACGCCCGCAAAGTGGTGGACCACGGCGCGGACGGGATCGTGCTCTCCAACCACGGCGGCCGCCAGCTGGACCGGGCACCGATCCCCTTCCACCTGCTCCCCGAGGTGTCCGCCGCCCTGAAGGCGGACCGAAGCGACGCCGCGATCATCCTGGACACCGGCATCATGAGCGGCGCGGACATCATCGCCGCGCTCGCCCTGGGCGCCGAATTCACCCTGATCGGCCGCGCCTACCTCTACGGACTCATGGCCGGCGGCCGGGCCGGCGTCGACCGCGCCCTCCAGATTCTGGAGAAGGACATGCAACGCACCATGGCCCTGCTGGGCGTGAGCCGCATCGGGGACCTCACCCCGGACCACGTGCGGATCCTCCGGGGCTAAGTCCGCAGCCTAGATGGCATTTCGCGGCAGAGTTGGCCCCTGGCACTGGCGCGAACCGCCAACACAAGACGGGAGGCCGGAGGGCTACTTCTTGCGGCCGAACTTGGGCAGGTTGGCGAGGAGGTCCGCGGCCTTGGTGGCGGCGCGGCCCACGGTCCGCCCGATCTGCTGGGGCATCTTATCCTCGCCGGCGGTTCCCACCGGGATAACGACGGCGGGGCTCAGCGGGCTGCCGGCAGGGCGGCCGGCCAGTGCCGCAGCCGGCTGCGCGCCAGCCTGCGCTGCGGCAGGTAGCGGCTGCGGGGCGGCCGCGGCTGCCAGGCTGTCCGGCACCGCTGCGGGGCTGGTTTGGGGGCTGGATTCGGGGTGGCGGGCCGGTGCCGTGTCCGGGGCCGCTGCTGGGACGACGTCGAAGGTCTGCAGCCAGTTGGCAACGCCGGCAAGGGGCTTCGGGTTGAGCGCGTAGTAGCGCTTCTGGCCCTGGGCGCGCATGCTCACCAGGTTCGCTTCCCGGAGGACCTTGAGATGTTTTGAAATGGTGGGCTGGCTTGCATCAAGCTCCTGGACCAATTCCCCCACTGCCTTATCCCCCTTGCGGAGGGCCACCAGAATGTCACGCCTGGTTGCCTCAGCAATGACGGCAAATACGTCGTCTGTCACCATGTCCTCCACACTAGCGACATATACGCCAGATGGCATCCACAAATTGGCGGGCTGCCGCCTGGCCTGATCCGCGGCGCGGAGCTAGTCGAACCAGGGGTCCAATCCATGCAGGGGAAACACCTCTTTGCGGGTGGCCATGATGGTGCGGTCCACCGCGTCGTTGGGGTCGAACCCCACTTCCCAGGACCGCCACCAGACGTCGACGTCGTCGCCCATCAGTTCAGGGGGCTCGACGCCGAACTTGGCCCCGTACTTGTCCCTGACGTAGCGGCGCCAGTCCTCCGGAACCGGGGTGCGCAGGGGGACAGGCCGGCCGGCGGCGATGGCGATGAGGTGGCTCCAGGAGCGCGGCACCACGCTGACGACGTTGTAGCCGCCGCCGCCCGTGGAAATCCAGCGGTTGTCGCAGTAGCGCGCGGCGAGATTGCCGATCGCTGTGGCGGCCTCACGCTGGCCGTCCACGCTGATGTTCAGATGGGTGAGCGGGTCAAGCCGGTGCGAGTCGCACCCGTGCTGGCTCACGATGACTTCCGGTTCGAACGCGCCGATGAGTTGCGGCACGACGGCGTGGAAGGCCCGCAGCCAGCCGGCGTCGCCGGTGCCCGCCGGGAGGGCCACGTTCGCGGCGCTGCCCTGCGCCCCCGGGCCGCCGATCTCATTGGCAAACCCGGTGCCCGGGAAGAGAGTCAGCCCGGACTCGTGCAGCGAAATCGTCAGGACGCGCGGATCGTCCCAGAAAATGCTCTGCGTACCGTCGCCGTGATGGGCGTCGACGTCGACGTAGGCGACGCGCCTGATGCCGCCGTCAAGCAGTCGCTGGATCGCGAGGGCGGCGTCGTTGTAGATGCAAAAACCGCTTGCGCGGTCCCGGGAGGCGTGGTGCATTCCGCCGCCGAAGTTCACGGCCCGCACCGCGCTGCCGTCCAGGACGGCGGCAGCCGCCAGCAGGGAGCCGCCGGCCAGCCGGGCGCTGGCCTCGTGCATGCCGGCAAAGGCGGGGTCGTCCTCGGTTCCGAGGCCCCTGGCTTCATCGGGAGTGTCCGGATCTTCGCTCACGCGCCGCACGGCGGCTACGAACTCGGGGCTGTGGACCGCGCACAGTTCCTCGTCGGCGGCGACTTCCGGGGCAGCTACCGTTACATGCTCCAGATCCAGCAGTCCCAGGCTGCCGGCCAGCTTCGCCGTGAGCTCCATGCGCTCGGGCGCCATCGGGTGGCTGTGGCCAAAGTTGTAGGCGGTCATGGCAGGAGCCCACACCACCGTCGTTGGCAGCGCGGCCTGAGAGAGTCCGGGCAGGAATGTCATCACTCACAGGCTACCCGAGCGTCCCCCTGCTTCCCGCGTGCGCAGGCGTGCTCCCCCGGTCATGACGCGGACTTTAGTGGTTTACTACTGAGGGAAGCAGTTTCAACCAAGGAAAAACATGACGCAAAGCCAGTCGAGGTCTACGCGCACGGCCAGCTGGCAGCCAGGCATGCCGGAGCGGGACGGTCTGTGGATCTTCACACGCCTGCGCGACTTCATTGACAGCATCGCGAACAGCTCGCCGGCCCGCCTGGCCCTCACGGTGTTCGGCATCGTCATCGTGGTTTTCACCACGCTGCTTTCGCTGCCTATCGCTTCCGCCACCGGACAGGTCACACCCCTGCACGAGGCCCTCTTCACGGCCGTGTCCGCCGTCTGCGTCACAGGCCTGACCGTGGTCTCCACGGCCGCGTATTGGTCCTTCTTCGGTCAGCTCGTGATTCTGGTCGGCATTTTCGTGGGCGGCCTGGGCACCCTGACTCTCGCGTCGCTGCTGGCGCTCATGGTCAGCAAGAAACTCGGTGTCCGCGGCAAGCTGATTGCCCAGGAGGCCATGAACAACGCCGGCCGGCTCGGCGAGGTCGGTACCCTGCTCCGGATCGTGATCGTGACGTCCGTCGTGATCGAGGGCGCACTGGCGCTGGCCCTGGTCCCCCGCTTCCTGATCCTCGGGGAGAGTTTCCCGCAGGCCCTCTGGCACGGCGTCTTCTACGCAATTTCGTCGTTCAACAACGCCGGCTTCACTCCGCATTCGGACGGAATCGTCCCCTACGAAACCGATCTCTGGATCCTCATCCCGCTCATGGTCGGTGTGTTCCTGGGCAGCCTGGGCTTCCCCGTGGTCATGGTGCTGCAGCAGAACGGGCTGCGGTGGAAGAAATGGAACCTGCACACCAAGCTGACCATCCAGGTGTCCTTCATCCTCTTCGCCGCCGGGGCGCTCCTCTGGGGGCTCCTGGAATGGGACAACCTGCGCACCATCGGGGGCATGGACCTCGGCGACAAGATCACGCATTCGCTGTTTGCCTCCGTCATGCTGCGTTCAGGCGGCTTCAACCTTGTGGACCAGAACAACATGGAATCCACCACCATGCTGGTCTCCGATGCCCTCATGTTCGCCGGCGGCGGCTCGGCATCCACGGCCGGCGGCATCAAGGTCACCACCATCGCGGTGATGTTCCTGGCGATCGCCGCCGAGGCCCGCGGCGATGCCGATGTCAAGATCTACGGCCGGACCATCCCGGAGGGCACCATGCGCGTGGCCATCTCGGTGATCGTCGCCGGCGCCACCCTCGTCTCGGTCTCGGCCCTGCTGCTCCTGCACATCAGCGGCGCCTCCCTGGACCGGGTCCTGTTTGAAACCATTTCCGCCTTCGCCACGGTGGGCTTGAGCACCAATCTCAGTGCCGAATTACCGCCGTCGGGGGTTTACGTCCTCACTGTGCTCATGTTTGCCGGGCGCGTCGGGACGGTCACCCTCGCCGCCGCCCTGGCCCTGCGCCAGCGCAGCCAGCTGTACCACTACCCGGAAGAGAGACCGATCATTGGCTAGTTCCTCAGGCGCCGTCAACCGCCCCGCCCACAATGCCCCCGTGCTGGTGATCGGGCTTGGCCGCTTTGGCGCATCCACCGCAGAGCAGCTGGTGAAGCAGGGCCGGGAGGTGCTTGCCATCGAGCGCGACCGCACCCTGGTCCAGAAGTGGGCTGGCGTCCTGACGCACGTGGTGGAAGCCGACGCCACCAACATCGACGCCCTCCGCCAGCTCGGAGCCCAGGAATTCAGTTCCGCCGTGGTGGGCGTGGGCACCTCGATCGAATCCTCCGTGCTGATCACGGTGAACCTCGTGGACCTCGGGATCGAACACCTCTGGGTCAAGGCGATCACGCCCTCGCACGGCAAGATCCTGACCCGGATCGGCGCCAACCACGTCATCTACCCGGAAGCCGACGCCGGCGTCCGCGCCGCGCACCTGGTCTCGGGCCGCATGCTGGACTTCATCGAGTTCGACGACGACTTCGCCATCGTCAAGATGTACCCGCCGCGCGAAACCGTGGGCTTCACGCTCGACGAGTCCAAGGTCCGGTCCAAGTACGGCGTCACGATTGTGGGCGTGAAGTCTCCGGGCGAGGACTTCACCTATGCGCGGCCTGAGACGAAGGTTTCCTCACGGGACATGCTCATTGTTTCGGGCCACGTGGACCTGCTGGAACGGTTCGCCGCGCGCCCCTGAGTTCAGCCGAGCTGGCGGGTGATTTCCGCCGAGCGGGCGGCGGCTGCCCGGGCGCCCTCGGCGATGATGGCCGGCAGGCCGCGCTCATCAAACGTCGCGATGGCCCGTTCCGTGGTGCCGTTCGGGCTGGTGACCGCCTTGCGCAGCGACGCGGGGTCCGCCCCGGGCTCGGCCAGCATGAAGCCGGCCCCCGCGACGGTCCCGCGGGCGAGCAGCAGCGACAGTTCCGGGTCCAGGCCCAGTTCGACGCCGGCCGCCGCCATGGCTTCCGCCAGGTAGAAGGCGTAGGCCGGGCCCGAGCCGCTGATCGCCGAGACGGCGTCCACCTGCTCTTCGGGGACCTCCACCACCGTGCCGGCGGCTGCGAGGATGTCTTTCGCGTGCTGGAGCTGCCCGGCCGAGCAGCTGCTTCCGGGGGTGACGGAGACCATGCCGCGGCCGAGCTTCGCAGGAGTGTTCGGCATTGTGCGGATGACGGGCTGGCCGGCCGGCAGCACGGCTTCGAGCTGCGCCAGGGAGACGGCGGCTGCGACGCTGATGACGATCGTGTCCGGAGAGAGGGAACCGCTGATTTCCCGTGCCAGGTCCGCGATGCCCGCCGGCTTGACGCCCAGGATCACGACGCCGGAGCCGGTGGCCGCCTGTTTGTTGTTTTCGGGCTCTTCTTCGCCGGCGATGGCCGTGATCCCGTGATGGCGCTCTGCGAGCCCGGCCGCGCGGTCAGCCCGGCGCACCGTCGCGACGATGTCGGCGGGATCGACGCCGCCGTCGATCAGGCCGCCCATGATTGCCTCGTTCATTGATCCACAGCCCAGGAATGCGATTCGGTTGCTCATGCTCCCATCATTGCAGTCCGGCCCGATTCCCAGCCAGCTCACACCTTGGCCGCAGTCAGCGCACAACTTCGGAGCCTAGCGTTGTCATTACCTCATTGAGGGTGCGAGTGATGCAGCAGGCATGCGGATGCCTGCGTGGCACCGGTGGTCTGCGGCGGGTTTTCCCATTTTCCCGCAGTGGACCATCGGTGCCTTTTCCGTTTAAGCCGGCGCCCATTCCGACTGACTCCTGCGTCGGCACGCCACCGCAGCCGAACGACGGCGGATTGTCAGCGAACACACAGGTGACTCCCGCCGTGCGCCCATCTACGGCCACTATCGTGGAGCGTGCCTCAACAGGTGCGAGTGATGATAGCCGGTTCCACCGGAGCCGGCGGTGCGCCGGGTGTTTGCAGCAGATTTCCCCCAAGTCCTGCTCCAAGCGCCCGGCGCTACTCCGTTAAGCGAGCTGCGAGCTTCAAGGCACCTGCGAGTCCGGCCGCTCGCAGTCTCCGGCCCCGGCGAGCCAGCAGCTCCGGAGCTTCTCTTCCAGAAACCGGCGTTCCGCCGCGCTCCCGGCAAGCTCCAGCGCCCGCCGGTAGGCCCCGGCAGCCTCCGGAGCGCGGTCCAGGCGCACCAGGAAGTCGGCGCGGACGGCGTGGAAGAGGTAGTAATTGTCCAGTCCCAGGCTCTCAACCTCCGACAACCCGGCAGCGGGACCGTGCAGCTCCGCCACGGCGACGGCGCGGTTGAGGGCCACGACCGGTCCGGGTGCGACGGCCAGGAGCAAGTCATACAACTGCAGGATCTGTGCCCAGTCGGTGCCGCGGGCGGTCGCGGCGTCGCTGTGGACGGCGTTGATCGCGGCCTGAAGCTGATAGGGCCCCGGCCGGTTCCGGCGCAGGCACTGACGCACCAGCTCCTGGCCCTCGGCGGCCAGCGCCCTGTCCCACCGCTGCCGGTCCTGTTCAGGCAGCAGCACGAGTCCGCCGTCGGGAGTAAACCGCGCGGCGCGGCGGGACTCGATGAGCAGCATCAGTGCCAGCAGTCCCCTCGCCTCCGGTTCGTCCGGCATGAGGGACGTCAACAGCCTGCCAAGCCGGATGGCCTCCCAACAGAGCTCCGTACGGCCGGGGCTGTCCGCGGGGCCGGCGCTGTAGCCTTCGTTGAAGATGAGGTAGACGACGGCGAGCACCGATTGCAGCCGCTCTGGCAGGTCGGCGCCCTGCGGGACGCGGTAGGGGATCTTGGCGTCGCGGATTTTCGCCTTGGCCCGGACCAGCCGCTGGGCCATGGTGCTCTCCGGAACGAGGAAGGCCCGGGCGATCTCCGGCGTCGTCAGTCCGCCCAGAAGCCGCAGCGTGAGCGCCACCTGGGCGGGCCTGGCCAGGGCCGGATGGCAGCAGGTGAAAATCAGCCGCAAAGTGTCGTCGTCCACGTCGTCGATTCCTGCCTGGTCCGCAAGGAGCTGCTCGTCCGCGGCCGGTGCTGATCCGTTCCCCGCCGGCGCCGCAGACAGGAAAGCGGCCTGTGCGTATTTGTCCTCGCGCGAGGACTCCCGCCGGAGCCGGTCGATGGCCCGGCGCCGTGCCGTGGTGATGATCCAGCCGGCCGGGCTGGGCGGGACGCCTGCCGAGGGCCAGTGCCGGACCGCCGCCGTGAAGGCATCCTGGACGGCGTCCTCGGCTATATCGATGTTCCCGAACGTGCGCGTCAGGACGGCTACTGCCCGGCCGTATTCGTTCCGGAAGACCCGGGCAATGTCCGCCTCGGTGGCACCGGCGCGGGGGCCATGACCGTTCACGGCAGCGTTCCCGTCCGGGGGCTAGTGCTGGAAGGGACGGACTTCAACGGGAAGGGTCGTGACGCCGGCCAGCTTCCGGGCCCAGCCGAGGGCCGCGTCCAGGTCTTGGGCTTCGATGACGGTGAAGCCGCCCAAGTGCTCTTTGCCTTCCGTGAACGGGCCGTCGGTGATAAGAATCTCGCCGTCACGGGGCCGGAGGACGGTGGCGGACTCCGCGGGGTGCAGTCCGGCGGCGAACACCCAGGCCCCGGCTGCCTGCATCTCACGGTTCAGGGCCGTCAGGTCCCGCATGATCGGTTCGAGGACCTCAGGTCCCGGGACCGGGCCGTCCGGCTGGTAAATGCTGAGCAGGTACTGCGACATTTCAGGTGCCTCCTTGTCGAATCCGCCGGCGGCGTGCCGGCCTCTCAGCAACTACACGAACGGAACCCCTGCAGATCGACACTTCCAAGCGGCACTTCCAATCGAACCCGCAGGATTCGCAGCGGACACTGACCGGGTTAGGAAACCTTCTCCGGGGACTGGAGCTGCGCCGGCGGCCTCTGCGCCACATGCGGTGCGGGGTCGAGCGGCCCCTCGAACACCAGTTGGTCCAGGCGGCGGAGGATGAGTCCCTCGCGCAGCGCCCACGGGCAGATCTCCATGCTGGCGAACTCGAACATTTCCAAGGCGGCCTCCGCGACGAGCGCGCCGGCGAGGACCTGCGGCGCCCGGGCCTCGGAAACGCCGGGCAGGTGGAACCTGTCCCCGATCTCCATGGCCGAGACACGCTGCGCCCAAAGCCCCAGGTCCAGCGCCTGCAGCTCGCGCTTGACGTACGGCCCGGCGGCGCTGGGGGCGGCCCCTGCGATCCTGGCGAGGGACCGGAAGGTCTTGGACGTGCCCGCCACATGGTTGGGCTTGCCCAGTTTCTCGAATTTGCGCACGGCGGGCTTGAGCGTGGAGCGGATGTAGCGGCGCAGCTCCTTGATGCTTTTGGCCGAGGGCGGGTCTCCGGGGAGCCAGTCGCGCGTCAGCCGGCTGGCCCCGAGCGGCACGGACATCGCCAGCTCGGGGAGTTCGTCCTGTCCGAGGGCCATCTCGAAGGAGCCGCCGCCGATGTCCAGGTTCAGGATGGGCCCGGCGCCCCAGCCGTACCAGCGGCGGACGGCGAAGAACGTCATGGACGCCTCTTCGCTGCCGGTGAGTTCCCGGAGGGTGACCGTGGTTTCATGCTTGACGCGGGCCAGGACCTCCGC
Organism: Arthrobacter sp. TE12232; assembly: GCF_054062615.1. Taxonomy (NCBI): domain Bacteria; kingdom Bacillati; phylum Actinomycetota; class Actinomycetes; order Micrococcales; family Micrococcaceae; genus Arthrobacter; species Arthrobacter sp. TE12232. Next base: position 3,327,876 of record NZ_JBSSFK010000001.1, on the reverse strand, counting down.
TCCGTTGGTGGCCTCGCGGATGGCCGAGGTGCAGAACGCGAGGAGGTCGTCGGCTTTGTGCTTGGCGGCGAATTCCCACGCTTCAAGGACGAACTCGACAAGCTCATGCTGGCCGGCGTCGTTGATGTTGCCGTCGCCGTCGAGGAACTGCACGAGGGACAACGGCCGCTTGTGTGAAGCGAAAGGGACCGGCCGGGCGCCGGGGTGTGCGTCGACCAGCAGGAGGTGGACGGTATTGGACCCGATATCGAGGACGCCTAGACGCATGTTGCCATTATTGCCCCCACTGAAGCGGCTGGTCTAACTGCGACGGCGGTATTCGCGAAGAATACCGCCGTCCGGGACGCTGGCTCAGGCGAGGTCCGTATCCTGCGCCGGGCGGTCCGCGGACCCGGCAGTACCGTCCGCGAACTCGTCGGAGGGCTTGAAGTCGCGGCGGATGTTGGCCACTCCCTCCGGATCGATTTCAAAGCCGTAGGCGGCCCCCGGGTTGATCACCATGCCGAGCTCGTCGCCGAGGTTGCCGATGATCGCGGCGCCCTGTGTGCCCAGCACGTTGGGAGCTGCCGCGAGATACTGCTCGGTGACGCGGCTCGGGTGCGAGAAGACGGCCAGAACCGGCTTACCCGAGGAATTCGCGAGGACCAGCGGCTCCACCTGGGAGTCGGGACCCTCGAGGGCGTCGGAGCTGACCACGTAGACCTCGTTGTTGAGGAAGGCCAGGATCACGTCCACCGGGTTGGCGTCCGGCTGCTCCCCCCGGGCAAGCTGCTCTTCGAGCTCGTTCAGCGGCTGGTTGTCCAGGTGTGCGGGCTGTTCAGTCATGGTCCTACTCGATCACGTCCGCGCCCGCTCCGCAAACGCAGAATCGCCGGAAAGCTGCGGAGTCGCCGGAAAATTCCGGCGACTCCGCAGCTTTACGGCGAACCCGGTGTGGCTCTGCTACTTCTTGGCCGGCGTCTTCCGGGCGGGGGCCTTACGGGCCGTCGTCGTGCGCTTGACCGGGCCCCTGGCGCGCTTCTCCGCGAGGAGTTCGACGGCCTGTTCCCGGGTGAGCTCCTCCAGCGAGGTGGAGCGCGGCACGGTGATGTTGGTGATGCCGTCGGTGATGTACGGGCCGAATCGGCCTTCCTTCACCACGATGTTCTTCTCCGAGACCGGGTCCGGGCCGAACTCGGCCAGCGGCGGCACGGCGGCACGGGCGCCGCGCTGCTTGGGCTGCGAGTAGATCTCCAGCGCCTGTTCCAGCGTGATCGTGAAGATTTCCTCCTCGGAGCCGATGGAGCGGGAGTCCGTGCCCTTCTTCAGGTACGGGCCGAACCTGCCGTTCTGCACCGTGATCGGGTTGCCCTCGGCGTCCTGGCCCAGCACGCGGGGCAGGCTCATGAGCTGCAGGGCCTCGTCCAGGCTGACCGTCTCCACGCTCATCGAAGCGAACAGGGAACCCGTACGCGGTTTGGCCTTGACGGGCTTCTTCGGCGGCTTCGGCTTGCCGTTCTTGTAGTACTCCACGGGCTGGCTGGCCAGCTGCGCCTCGGTCATTTCCGGGATGATCTCGGTGACGTAAGCGCCATAGCGGCCGTTCTTGGCCACCACCGTGTGGCCGGTGTGCGGGTCCGTGCCGAGGACGCGCTCTTCCGGGGCCGCGGTCTCCATGAGTTCAATGGCCTTGGCTGCGGTGAGCTCGTCCGGCGCCAGGTCCTCGGGGACGTTGGCGCGGGCGGCTTCAACCACTTCGCCGGTCTTGGGATCGACCGTCGGGACGGAGCTTTCCAGGTACGGGCCGAATTTCCCGACCCGCAGCGTGATGCCCTCGGCGATCGGAATCGAGTTGATTTCGCGGGCGTCGATCTCGCCGAGGTTGTTGACGATGCTCAGCAGGCCCGGCTCAGCGTCTTCCCCGAAGTAGAAGTGCTTGAGCCAAGCGGGTCCGGCCGCCTGTCCGTTGGCGATCTTGTCCAGGTCAGCTTCCATGTCGGCCGTGAACTCGTAGTCCACGTAGTCGTGGAAGTGCTGTTCAAGCAGCCGGATCACGGAGAACGCGATCCAGCTCGGGACCAGCGCGGAACCCTGCTTCCGGACGTAGCCGCGGTCCTGGATGGTGGAGATGGTGGAGGCGTAGGTGGAAGGACGACCGATGCCCTTCTTTTCCAGCTCAGCGGTCAGCGATGCTTCCGTGTAGCGCGGGGGCGGCGAGGTCTCGTGGCCGACGGCGACGATGTCCGAGGCGGTCAGGGAGTCGTCCTTGGCCACGTTCGGCAGGCGGCGGGCTTCCTCGGAGTCGTCATCGCCGCGGCTTTCGTCCTTGCCCTCTTCATAGGCGGCCAGGAAGCCGGGGAAGGTGATGACGGTGCCGGAGGCGGAGAATTCCGCGTCGCGACCGGCGGCAGCTCCGCCCACGGTCACGGCGCCCAGGCGGATGGTGGCAGTGGAGCCCTTGGCATCAGCCATCTGCGAGGCGACGGTGCGCTTCCAGATCAGCTCGTAGAGCCGGAATTCGTCGCCGGAGAGCTGCTTGGCGACCTGGGCCGGGGTGCGGAAAGAGTCGCCCGCCGGGCGGATGGCCTCGTGGGCCTCCTGGGCGTTGGCGGCCTTGCTGGTGTAGACCCTCGGGGACTGGGGCACGTATTCCGTGCCGTACAGCTCGGCTGCCTGGCGCCGGGCGGCGGTGACGGCCTCGTCGCTCAGTGCGGACGAGTCCGTACGCATATAGGTGATGTAGCCGTTTTCGTAGAGCCGCTGGGCCACCTGCATGGTGCTCTTGGAGGAGAATCGCAGCTTGCGGCCGGCCTCCTGCTGCAGCGTCGAGGTGGTGAACGGCGCCGCCGGGCGGCGGGTATACGGCTTGGTGTCGACAGAACGGACGCGGAAATCAGCGGTCTGCAGGCCGACCGCCAAGGCGGTGGCGAGTTCCTCGTTGAGGTGGATGACGTTGCGGGAGGTGAGTTCGCCGTTGTCATTGAAGTCGCGGCCGCTGGCCACCTTGGAGCCGTCCACGGCAGCGAGTTTCGCTTTGAAGGCTCCGGCGTCGGCACTGAACTGGCCGGTCAGGTCCCAGTAAGAGGCAGCCTTGAACGCCATGCGCTCACGCTCCCGGTCCACCACCATGCGGGTCACGACCGACTGCACCCGGCCGGCGGACAGACCGCGGGCCACCTTGCGCCACAGCACCGGTGAGATCTCGTAGCCGTAGAGGCGGTCTAGGACGCGCCGGGTTTCCTGTGCGTCCACCAGGTCCTGGTCCACGTCGCGCAGGTTGTCCATGGCGCGGTGGATGGCTTCCTTCGTGATTTCACCGAAGGTCATCCGGTAGACCGGCACCTTTGGCTTCAGGACTTCCAGCAGGTGCCACGCGATGGCCTCGCCCTCGCGGTCCCCATCGGTTGCGAGATAGAGCGCATCGGCGTCTTTAAGCTGGGCCTTGAGTTCGGCGACCTTTTTCTTCTTGTCCGCGGACACCACGTAGTACGGCTTAAAGTCGTTTTCAATGTCGACGGCGAACTTGCCCAGCGGGGTCTTCTTCAGTTCCGCGGGGAGCTCGGAAGGCTGCGGAAGGTCGCGGATGTGACCAATGGAGGCCTCAACGATGAAGCCCTCGCCCAAGTACTTGGCGATGGTCTTGCTCTTGGCGGGAGACTCCACGATCACGAGTTTCTTGCCGGTTTTGGCCTTGCTTGGCACGGTGCTCCTACAGAAAAAGGTTGCTCGGGCAGATGCGCCCATACCCGCCTAGTTCACCATATTTTGCAGAATCGCGCGCATCCGGCCGGAAATGACGGCCCCGCGGAGGCGGGTTTCGGCCGCAAAAGAGCAGGGCGCCCGGTGGTCCTGGAGGCCGCGCCGGGCGGCGGCTCAGGCGCTGCCGGCCTCGGGTTTCGCGGCGGCCGGGCCGCGGTCGTCCGGAATCATCGACCACATGGTGGCCATGCGTTCGGCGCCGTCGGGCACATGGTCCGGATCCTCGAGTTCATAATCGCGCAGGAGGTCGAAGACGCGCCGCGTCAACTCGGACCGCTGCTCCGGCGTCAGGTACAGCAGGTTACTCGCCAGCACCACCGACGACGGGCCGTCGCCGGTCTCGCCGCGCTCGCGCCGTTCATTGCGGGTCTTGGCGTACGCAAGCACCCGGCGGCGGTAGGCTTCGAGCTCGAGATCAAGGACGGCGAGCTCAGGGCTGGCCACTCCGCCGAGCGAGTGAATAGTGAAATCGGTGCCGGCAGCCTTCCAGCGCCGCTCCCGGGCGTCCCCTGCCGTGGCTGCGGGGACCACTATGCCCCACTTCTGCAGCGCCCGCAGGTGGTAGCTCATGGCGCTGGGGGTCAGGCCGGTCTGCGCCGCGAGTTCGGTGGCCGTCCGGCTCACCTGGGTGGAATACAGTTCGGAAATAACCTCCAGCCGGGCGGCGTGAGCGAGGGCCCGGATCGCCTTCGGGTCGGTGATTTCCACTTGCTTTTCCGGACGATGCCGGCGCTTGGCGGCCGGCGGAGCCGTGGACTCCGCCGTCGGGGTTTCTGCATTCACCCCTCCAGTGTATCCAGCCGCTCCAAAATATGAAAGAAATGCTTGACATCTAGCCCCGGCCGGGACTAGCTTCCTATTTATGAAACAGATATTTCATAAATCCTCTGCCCCTTCAGCGGCGGTGCAGCCCCTGTGGCGCAACCGCGATTTCCTGATCGCCAGCACCGCCAGGTTCGTTGCGACGGCGGGGATGGGCGCCGTCGTCGTGAGCGTCATGCTGCACCTGCAGAACGCGGCCGCTGCCGGGGGAACCCCTGTCGCCGGGCCCTGGCTCGTGGCTGCCTACCTCTTTTGCTCAGCGCTGCCGCTGGTCCTGCTGGCCCCGTGGGCCGGCCGGCTCGCCGACACCAGGGACTCCCGCACGCTGGCGACGGCGGCCTCCGCGGTCAGTGCCGCCGCCGTCGCCGGCATGGGCCTGGGCATGCAGTATGTGGAGAACTACCTGCCCGTGCTTTTTGCCATGACGTTCCTGCTCGACGCGGCCCAGGCCGTGGCCGGCCCCACCTGGCAGGCCCTGCTGCCCCGGCTCGTCGGCGAGGACCGCACCCCGCGGGCGATGGGGACCATGCAGGCGACCGTCATGATTGCCGGCATGGTCGGGCCGGCCGCGGGCGGCATGCTCAGCGGCTGGGGCGGCGCCGGACTCGTGTTCGCCGTGGCCAGCGGCTGCTATGTCGCCATGGGGCTGGGCGCCCTGCTAATCAGAACCCGCCGCGGCACGGCGGCCGAACGGGCCGGCCAGGCGAAGCCCGCACTGCTCGACGGGCTGCGCCTGATCCGCCGGGACAGCTTGGTCTGGGCCCTGGTCCTGGGGGCGATGTTCTTTATCGTCGTGGGCGAGGCCACGAATGTCCTTGAAGTGTTCCTGGCCCGCGGCGAACTTGGCGCCACCGAGACGCAGTATGGCCTCCTGGCCGCGGCGTTCGGCCTCGGCATGGCGGGCGGGGCCGCGATGGCCGGCAGGATCACCACGCCGGCGTTACGACTGCGCGCGCTGCTGGCCTCCATGGCCCTGGCCTCGGCGTTCCTGGGCATCACGGGGATGGTCCCCACCGTGGAGATGCTCTTTGTGGCCTACACGGGGACGGGGATGGCCTGCGGCGTCCTGAATGCCTGCTTCGGGGCGATCGCGATCCTCCGGATACCCGAACGTGGCCGGGGCCAGGCCATGGCGATCGTCGGTGGGATGACACGCGCCGTCTCGATCGCCGCCCTGGCCCTGGGCGGGCTGCTGGGCGCACTGGTGCCGGTGCGTGTCAGCTTCCTGCTCACCGGGGCCGTCGCGGTGTTGGTCACTCTTGCCCTCACCGCGTACGTCCTGCCGAGGTTCGGCCGGGAGGACGCACGCGGTATCGCGGCGGCGCCTGCCGTCACGGCCGCCGGGGCTGGAACGGCAGGCGTGAGGGCGCCAGACCCGGTTGCGGCGGCGCCTGCCGTCTCAGGCCGGCAGCAGGAAGCCGTCGCGAACCAGGTTACCGACTTCGGTCAGGAGGCCGGCGCGGAACTGCGCGCCGTCGAACCCCTCATAGCCGCCCAGCAGGGCCTCGAGGGCGCCGACGATCTGCCCGACGGACAGGTCACCGTCGCACGCTGAAACAAAGCCGGCCAGCTCGGTGCTCAGCAGGTTGGTGCGGCGCAGCCCGGCACCCTGCCGCAGCAGGATGACGCCGGGGTGTTCCGCCCCCGGGCGCTGGTGCCGCTCCTCGGTGACGTCCTCCGCGACCAGCAGGTGAGCGGCGGCCAGATCGTGGGCGGCCAGCCAGTCGGCACGCTCGACCGCCGCGCCCAGGTGCGGCCCCACGGGCTGTTCGATGGGGTACGTGATCTCCTCGAAACGGGAAATCACGCGCCCGGCGCCGTCAGCCGGCCGGCGCAGCCAGATCATGCCGAAACCGATTCCCGCCACATTGCGCGAGGCGAAGTCGTCAAGGTACGCCGCATACGAGTCCTGGTAGAGCTGGCGGTCCCGGTTTTCGGAGGCGTCCTGCAGCCAGGTCTCGGCATACTGCTCCGGCCCCACCTGCTCCCGCTGGATGAACCAGACGTCGGCGGCCGGGTCGGCCCAGCTTTGGGGCCGTTCGGACCAGGCCGCCCCCGCCTCGATCTCCCAATTGCCCAGGAGCTGGGCCGTTCCACCCGGCGCGAGAACGGAGGGCAGGGCCCGGACCAGCGAAGAAACGATCTCGTCCCCCGGCAGGCCGCCGTCGCGATAGGTGAACTGGTCCACGGGGGTCTCGCCCAGGCTGCGCGGCGTAATGACGAACGGCGGGTTGGACACCACCAGCTCGAACTCCTCCCCCGCGACGGGTTCCAGCAGGGACCCGAGCCTCAGGCTCACGCGGGCCTCAGGATCCGCCGGGTCCACGTGCAGCTCGGCGGCGTTGAGCAAGAGATTGAACCGGGTGAACGCGAGGGCGCGTTCGGAAATGTCCGTGGCGGTCACGTGCTCCGCGTGGTGGAGCAGATGGAACGTCTGGATGCCGCAGCCCGTGCCGAGGTCGAGGGCCCTGGCCACATGCCGGCGGGCCGTGACCTGGACCAGGGTGGTGGAGGCCTGCCCGATCCCCAGGACGTGGTCGTGACGGAGGACGCCTGCGCGCTGGTGGGCCGCGAGGTCGCTGGCCACCCAGAGGTCCGCCCCGCCGCTCGCCACGCCATCGTCCCCGACAGTGGGGTCCCAGCCGTACGGCCTCAGATCCACCTTCGCCCGGATCAGGTCCTCGTCGGACCGCTCCACGAGCCCGAGTTCCGTCAGCCCCTCCGTGCGGATGCCGGGCAGCGCGGCGTCGAGTGTCTCCGCACGCTGCGGCTCGGCCAGGAGACAGAGACGCACGACGGCGGCGAGCGCCGCCGTCGACGGCTCACCGGAGGCGCGCCCGGTGACGATCAGTGCGGGGATGAGCTGGTCCCGGCTGAGGGCAGAGTGCGCAGCCTCACCGAGCAGCCCGGCGACGCCATCCACGGTGTAGCCAACGGCCCGCAGGTCCCCGGCCAGGGCCTCGAGGAGGCCGGGGAGGTCGCTCCGCGGCGCCTCCGGAGTGTTGCCGGCCGTGAACGGCGATGAACGAACTGCCATGGCGGGAGTTGGCGTGGCCGGACGCGGTGCTGCGGGAGCCTGCGGGGCGGGGTTTTGGGCTGAGGACGTCACCGCACAAGTTTAGTCCCGGGGACTGGGCGGGGCCGGCGAGAGCCGGGTCTCCGCATAAAGCCGCAGGGCATCCCGGACGAAGGCCGCGCCCTCGGCACCGCCGTAGTTCGCGGCGAACCGGGGATCCGCCACGTACATCTCGCCGAGTCCCGTCACGTACCCCTTGATGTCCGGCACGGCAACTGCGGTGCCGCCTGCTGCCCTAGCGCCTGCTCCCTTGCCACCGCCTGCGGCGGGCGGCGCCGCCGGGGTGCCGGGAATGCCCCTGAGCCATTCGACGTGGCGCCGGGCCAGGTCTTGGGCCTGAACGCTGTCCGCCGTGACGCCCGACTCTGCCGCGGCCCTCCAGTCGGCGCCAAGCTGCCGGGACTGTTCCTGCCAGGCAGCCTTCTCCTCGGCCTGCATGCCGCGCCACCAGGCATCTGAGGTCGCATAGGCGTCCTGGCCCCACCGCTGCTGGACTTCGTCCCGGTACCGGGTGTGGTCGAAGCCGTCGAACATTTCCTCTGCCATGATCTTTCCTCCCGCTTGCAGTGCCTCAATGGTGTGCCGGACCGAAGCGATCTGCCGCCCCAGCCGGTCCTGTTCCTGCTGCAGCCACTCCAGATGCCGTCCCAGGGCGTACTCCGCGTCCGCCTGGCCGGCGAGTACGTCCGCGATCGCCGGCAGCCCGAGCCCCAGGTCACGCAGTAGTAGGATCCGCTGCAGACGGACCAGCGAGTCGGGGCCGTAGTACCGGTAGCCGTTGTTGCCGGTACGGCTGGGCTTGAGCAGGCCGATGTCGTCATAGTGACGCAGAGTCCGTCCGCTGGTGCCCGCCAATTTCGCGATTTGTTGGACGGACCAGTCCATATCTCCTCCTTTATCTCCTCCTTTGCGTAGGGCCGGCTGCCCCGCCGGAACTAGCTTGCCGACGGCGCCGGTCATCCCGGTTCGCCGTCTCCCGGAGCACCGTCTCCCGGTGCCGCGCTTGTCGCCTGCCGGGCCGTCCCGGGCCGTCCCCACGACTCTAAACTTTGACGTTACGTCAACGTCAAGAGCCCGCGGGAGGCGCCGCTGGACGGCCGGCGCGGCCGGGGGTGAAGCTGCAAGGCGGTAAGTTGGAGGCATGGTTTTTCCCTCCTCTCACGCGCCGGCGACCCTGCTGGTAAGGCGGACGCTTACGGGCGCGGCCGCAGCCGCCGTCGTGCTGGCCGCAACGGCATGTACCCCGCCCGGTTCAATTCAGGGCGTCGATGTCCCGGCCTGGAAGGCGACCGCTCTGCCCTCGGCCCCCGGGACTGTGCTGGAGGACGCCGGCAAGATCCTGAACCGCGATCCGATCGTCCGGACCGCGTCCGGTGTGCCCGCCGGCACCTACACCCTGACCATGACCTGCGACGGCGGCGGTAAGGCGTTCTTCGCCGTCAGCCTGGCCGGCCGGCCGCTGACCGAGGCAGGAGCTGCCTGCAACGGCAGCCGCGAAACCGCCCGCATCACGGTGCCCGCCGCGGGCGAGGTGAAGCTCAGCACGTCCAGCGTGGACGCCCCGATCATCTACGCCTACCACCTGGCCGCGTCCGAGTAGGGTCCGCCCGCAACCCGGTCACGGCGGCCGGCTCGGCACCTTCTGGGAAAACCGCCCGCCGCGGACCTTCGACCTCTGGTGTTTGCATCGGGGCGACCTTAATCTCAGGGTATGCCAACTGTGCCGGCCCGCAGGCTGCCGCGACGGCGCACCCTGGCCGCCGCCGCGGTGCTGTCAATTGCGGTGTTCCTCGGGGCGGTCTTGTCCGGCTGCGAGTACGAATACAGCGCCGACCATTGGGACGACGGCTCGCCCACTGTTTCCGCCGCGCCGACCACCGACGCCGCCCTGCCGCAGGATCCCCATCGCAACGAGCCGGTGTCCGGTGAAGAGCTGGAGCAGTGGGTCGACGACGCGCTTCCCGACGCCGCGGGGCAGGTGTTTCACACCAGCTACGGCTCCGTGGCGGCCGGCGCGGTGCACAAAGAAACAACAACGCAACTGCCCGCCGGCACCTATTCCCTGACGCTGGCGTGCCGCAGCACGGCCCGGGTGTCTTTCGCCGTCCGCAATGGGGATGAGTCGCTGGTAGACCTGAGCCTGCGCTGCGGAACGTCACGAGTGAACGTCGTCTCGCTGCCCGTGGACGCGGTGCTCTCCGTCCAGGTGACCGGGCGGGCCGCAGCAAACTTCGCCTACCGCGTGAGCCGGATCTGAGACAACCCTCGCACTGGGGGCCGCGCCTCTTGCGTGAGCAACGCCTCTTGCGTGAGCAACGCCCATCGGGCGGGGCCGCGCGTGCAGGGGGCCTCGGGGCGCCAGGACCGGCTGGGATAGTCCAGCCTCAGCCGATCAGGCGGCGCAGCCCTCGGGGCATCGCAGGGTTTCAGGGCTCGCTGCGCACCCGGCACAGTAAAGCGTGAGGGTCCGGCAGCTCGGATTGGAGCAGTTCTCGAACTTGCTCGTGGGCGCCGAGCAGCGGACGCACTGGCCGATGGTCTTGGCGTCCTCGCTGAACTCCAGGTGCATGCGCTTGTCGAACACGTACAGGGATCCCTCCCACAGGCCGTGGTCCTTGAAGGTCTCTCCGTACCGGACAATGCCGCCGTCGAGCTGGTAGACCTCCTTGAACCCGCGGTTCACCATGAGGCTCGACAGCACCTCGCAGCGGATGCCGCCCGTGCAGTAGGTGACAACCGGCTTGTCCTTGAGGGCATCGTATTTGCCCGAGTCGAGTTCTTTGATGAAGTCGTGGGTGGTAGCGACGTCGGGGACCACCGCATCCTTGAACTTTCCGATCTGGGCCTCGAAGCCGTTGCGTCCGTCGAAGAACACGACCTCGTCGCCCTGTTCCTTCTTGGCTTCAATGAGTTCGTGGAGTTCCTCGGGTTTGAGGTGCGTCCCGCCGCCCACCACGCCGTCGGCGTCGACTTTCAGCTCGCCCGGGGCGCCGAAGGAGACGATTTCATCCCGCACCTTGACGCTGAGGCGCGGGAAGTCTGCCGCGCCTCCGTCGGACCACTTCACGTCGATCCCGTGGAATCCCTTGTACTCCCGCGTGGTCTTGACGTATTGCTTCACGGCGTTCAGCTCCCCGCCGACCGTGGCGTTGATGCCGTCCTTGGAGATGATGATGCGGCCGGTGAGGCCGAGTTTTTCGCAAAGCGCGCGCTGCCACAGCCGGACGGCGTCCGGGTCAGCGAGGGGGGTAAATCCGTAAAAGAGCACAATCCTGTTCAAAGCCACACTTTTAAGGGTACTGGCTGGGACGGGAGGCCGGGAGACAGTCACAATTCCATAAGCGAGCACACTTCCCGGACCCGGCCCCTGTTGCTTGTGGCACGGCTGGAATACGCTCATCACATGAGTCTTGACGCCATGGTTGAAGACACCACTCATCTGCTGGAAATCTGGGTTGCCGGATGGGCAGGTTGTCGCGGATATGAGACGCGCAGGGAGGGACGGTTCCCTGCGGCCTTGCGCGCGGACACCACCGGTCAATGGGAATATTTTGCCTTCGACCCGTCCGATTCGGAGTTTGCGGAGCTGGCGGCGAGGACGGCTGAAGTGCCGGCCCGAGTCCTCACGATCCTCACCAATGACGTGGCCCGGTACACGTTCCTCGGCCAGGAAAACGGCCTCCATGTCACCTCGGCTTCCCAGACCATGATGATCGTGGACATGGAGACTCAGGACTCGGAGGACCCCTGGCTTTCCGACGACGACCTCAAGCTGGAGACGTCCCGGACGGACGGCGTGCACCACGCTGTGGTCCACGCAGGCGAAGAGACCGCCGCGAGCGGGCGCGTATTTGTGGTGGGACACACCGCCATCTTCGACAAGATCGTGACGGCGCCGGCGTACCAGCGGCGGGGACTGGGCAGCTTCATCATGAAGGCCCTGGCGGCCCAGGCCTTCGAGCACGACGTCGACTCCGGGCTGCTGCTCGCGTCTCTGGACGGCCAGAAGCTCTATTCGCACCTCGGCTGGCGCATGGTCTGCCACGTTCTGATGCTGTCGACCTCGGACGAAGGCGCTGACCTCTCCGTCGGCTGAGGCCCTGCGCGTGCCGGGCGCTGCGGGACCCGGGCTGCCTTCTCCGGCGATTTGAGGCCGGATGAAAGAATGTGTGAGTGAACCCGCATGAGTCCCTGATTCCGCTGCTGGGCCGAGGTCCGGACCCGGAACAGCTGCGTCATGTGCGAACGATCCCCGCCCGCCAGGCCGTCAATGCGCCGTGGCCGGGCTGGGCCCACCCGGATCTCGTGACAGCCTACGGTTCCCTGGGCATCCACGAGCCCTACCGCCACCAGGTGCAGGCCGCCGAGTTGGCCCACGCCGGAGAACACGTGGTCATTGCCACCGGCACGGCGTCCGGCAAGTCCCTGGCGTACCAGCTACCAGCCTTGGACGCGATCCACCGTTCCGAACTCAGGGTCCTGGCCGATCCCGGAAAGATCCACGACGACGGCGCCGTGACCCTCTATCTGTCCCCCACCAAGGCCCTCGCAGCGGACCAGCTGGCCGCGATCCGCGCGCTGAAACTTCCCACCGTCCGGGCCGAAACCTACGACGGCGACACCGATCCCGCGTCCCGGCGCTGGATCCGGGACCATGCGAACTTCATCCTCGCCAATCCTGACATGCTGCACTTCGGCATCCTCCCGAACCATGCCTGGTGGGCCCGGTTCTTCCGGCGCCTCCGCTATGTGATCGTGGACGAGGCCCACAGCTACCGCGGAGTGTTCGGCTCCCATGTCGCCAACCTCATGCGCCGGCTGCGCCGGATCTGTGCCTACTACAGCCCGGGCGGCTCACACCCGGGCCCCGTGTTCATCGCGGCGTCGGCCACGGCGTCAGAGCCCGGACCGTCCTTCGGCAGGCTCATCGGCGCACCGGTCCGTGCCGTTTCCGAAGACAGCTCGCCCCACGGATCCACGACCGTAGCTTTCTGGGAGCCTGCCCTGACCGAAGTGCGGGGCGAGAACGGCGCCAAGGAGCGACGTACCGCCGTCGCCGAGACCGCCGATCTGCTGGCCAATCTCGTGTCCTCCCGGACCCGGACCATTGCCTTCATCAAATCCAGGCGCGGAGCCGAGACGATTTCCTCCATTGCCAAACGCCTGCTCGATGAAGTGGACCCCAGCCTGCCGCAGCGTGTGGCCGCCTACCGCTCGGGCTACCTGCCGGAGGAGCGGCGGGCGCTGGAAAAGTCGTTGCGCTCGGGTGAGCTGCTGGGCGTCTCGAGCACGTCTGCGCTGGAGCTGGGCATCGACATTTCCGGTCTCGACGCCGTCCTGGTGGCCGGATGGCCAGGCACCCGCGCGTCCTTGTTCCAGCAGATCGGCCGGGCGGGCAGGGCCGGCCAGGACGCGATCGCGGCCTTCGTAGCCAGCGACGACCCGCTGGATACCTATCTGGTGAACCACCCCGAGGCGATTTTCGACGTCTCGGTGGAAGCCACGGTCTTCGATCCCTCCAATCCCTATGTGCTGGGCCCGCATCTCTGCGCCGCCGCCGCGGAACTTCCGCTGGGGTTCGCCGAACTTGACCTTTTCGGGGCCACCTCGGAGAAGCTGCTGGAGCGCCTGGTGGCGCAGGGCTACCTGCGCAAACGGCCGGCCGGCTGGTTTTGGACCCACCCGCAGAGTGCTGCGGCTATGGTGAACCTGCGCGCCGACGGCGGGGGTCCGGTGAGCATCGTGGATGCCGACACCGGGTCCCTGCTCGGCACCATGGATTCGCCCCAGACCCACTACCAGGCCCACACCGGCGCCGTCTACGTCCACCAGGGCGACAGCTACGTCGTGGAGGACCTCAATGAGGGCGATCACTGCGTGATGGTGCGCCGGGCGAACCCCGACTACTACACCACCGCCCGCGACGTGACCCAGATCGAGGTCCTCGAAACCGAACGCACCACCCGGTGGGGCGACGTGGCCGTACATTTCGGCGAGGTCAAGGTGACGACCCAGGTGGTCTCCTTCCAGCGCAAGGCACTGATTTCAAATGAAATCCTCGGGGAAGAACCACTGGAACTGGGGGCCAGAGACCTGTTTACCAAGGCGGTCTGGTTCGTTGTGGACAACCGCTCGCTGACCGGCGCGGGACTGATCGAGGCGCAGTTCCCCGGAGCACTGCATGCCGCCGAGCACGCAGCCATCGGTCTCCTGCCGCTCGTGGCCTCCAGCGACCGCTGGGACATCGGCGGGGTGTCCACCGCCATCCACGCCGACACCGGGGTGCCTACCATCTTCGTCTACGACGGCCATCCCGGCGGGGCTGGCTTCGCCGAACGCGGATACGACAAGGCCCGGGTGTGGCTGACCGCCACGCGGGACGCCATCAAGGCCTGCGAATGCGAGTCCGGTTGCCCATCTTGTGTCCAGTCACCCAAGTGCGGCAACAAGAACAACCCTCTCGACAAGGACGCCGCCGTCACCCTGATTGACGTGCTGCTGAAAGACGCCAGCGAGCTGATGAACGCCGACAGCACTGGGACGGTGGCGGCTGGCACGGCTGCTGCTGGCACGGCCGTTGCGGGCGCCGGCGCGGCGGGTGCGGCCACGGCCGCTGCCGGTACGGCGGCCGGTACAGCGGCCGGTACGGAAAAAGATTCCGCCCAACCGCTCCGCGCCGGATAGCGCGTTTGGCGCGGCCCTGGCAGGGCGTGCCAGCGGGTGAATCCCGGTTGTTTCGAAGCGCCGCGCGTCCTGCCGCGGGCAAAGCAGCCCTCACGGTGAGGGCCCGTTCCGGGGCGCCGGGGGTGGACCGGCCCTGGCCAGACCTCTGGCAGCGCCGAGGAACGGCCCGACGTTGATCTCGGTGCTGACCTGGACTGACGTGTCCGCGCCCTTCGAGCAGGCGAGCACAATGGCATTGTTCTTCCGTGCGACCTCCCGGGCGACGGCGCACGGCTCACCGGATGTGATTCCTCGGGCGGCGTCCGCTGCCGCCAGGGCTGCGAGGTCGGCAGCCGCCGCAGCCCTGGCCGCCGCGACGGCTGACTGAGCCAGAAGCAGCAGCAAGACTGCCGCCATGATCACGACCAGCCCGAGTCCCAAGGCCAGGACCGTCCCTGATCCCCGCTCCCGCGGCCGCCAGCGGTACACGTCATGGCCTGGGGACGGAGTCCGGCGCCATGGCCCGCTGGCCCCGGCACTAACCGGCGACATCATGTGCCCGTCCCGAGCGGGAGGCCCCATCCACCCGGGACAGTTGTGCCGCGCCGGGGGTTTCCGGACGCGCCCAGGCACTGGCGCTCAGGGTCCACGGAATGAGGGAACCGACAGCCCCGGGGACACGGCCGGACACCGTGACCCTGAGCCATTCGCCGTCGAGGGCCACGGTCGACGCTGCGGTTTCGCCGGCAAGCTGGCGGACAATCCCTCCGACTTCGCCGGCTGCGGCTCCTCTGGCCAGCGCACGGGCACCACCCCGGGCCGCTTCCTCGACGCGAAGTTGCATCACCCCGGCTGCCGAACCCGCGAGCAGCATGGCAAGCAGAAAGACGACCGACGGCAGCGCCACGGCGAACTCCGCTGTGACCGCCCCGAGGCAGTCCGGGGTTCGCGGCGACCCCCGCCGCCCGCTCCCGCCCGCGCGCCAGACCCACGTCATGGCAGCGTAAGCGCCGTGCGGATGAGGTTCAGGAGGAACCCCCGGACCTCATCACTGCGCATGATGAACACGAGAACGCCGGCAAACCCTACGGCGGCGAGTGTTGCGATGGCGTATTCGGCTGTTGCCATTCCTGCCTGCGCCGAGAGCGGCCTCCTGCGTCCGTTCGGCTGAACGGGAACAACCAAGCTGGCGCCGGGATAGATTTCGTACACCTCGGCAACCCCATCTTCCCCGCTGTCTATGCGTTTCGCAGCGGGAGTGTCCTGATTGACTGACATCTGCTTTCCTTCCACGGGACACCGGCAGGATCGCCGGCTGATTCGACTCTCCCGGCTTGGGCACGGCGCGGTAAGCCACGAAGTCCGCTAAGTGGAAAACATGCCCGCAGCCGGCGCCGCGGCGGCCTGTGGAGGAGAACTCACGGGCTGTTCCACGCCGCCGGACGGACGGCACGACAGCGCCCCGCTCATGCCTTGGCCCGACGAGGTACCCGCCTGACCCGACTAACGGCCACTCCTGACCGGGCGCAAAACTGAACCCGAGATGCTGCGGTCCATACTGCGACTACAGCTTCTCGGGTTCAGTTCGGTGCGCTGGAACCTCAATCACGCGCTTCTAGGGGAGGAAGTACCCCGCGAGGTCGGCGATGAGCTGGGAGGATCCGGAGGACCGGTTGAACAGCGCCACCTTTCCATCCGAGCCGAGCGCCACCGAGACCAGGTTCGGTACCGTCTGTCCGGTCGAGAAGTTCAGGTTGGACGCGTTGGGCCGTGCTGAACCGTTCGGGTAGGCGGTGATGAAGCCGAAGGACTTGGGCGAGGTGACGGTGAGGTTGAACACTGCTGCCAGGGCACCGGTGGGGACCCCGTTGGCGCCGGCGACCTGAACCGACACCGCGGAATCCGCGGCCACCGGCTTGGTATTGCGGGTGTCAAGGATCCGGGTCGGTCCGACGGCCTTGAAGGCGCCGGTCGCGGTCGGTGTGCCGGGCAGGTAGTAGCCGGCGACGTCGGCGATCAGCTGGGACGTGCCCGAGGAACTGTTGAACAGCGTCACCTTGCCGTCGGACCCGACCGGGACCGTGACCAGGTTCGGGACCGTCTGACCGGCGGAAAAGTTCAGGTTGGACGCATTGGGCCGGGCCGCACCGGACGCGTACGCGGTCACGAAGCCCAGGGACTTCGCCTGGGTCACCGTCAGGTTGAACACCACGGCCGCGACCGAGGCGGGGATTCCGTTGGCTCCCGCGACCTGGAACGACACCGCGGAATTCGCGCCGACTGCCGAGGAGTTCCGGGTGTCCAGGAGCCGGGCCGGCGAGAGGCTCTTGAAGGAACCGCCCGTCGCCGGCGTTCCGGTGACGTAATAGCCCGTCACGTCAGCGATCAGCTGGGAGGACCCGGAGGAACTGTTGAACAGGGCGACCTTGCCGTCGGCCCCGACCGGGACGGTCACCAGATTCGGTACCGTCTGGCCGGCAGAGAAGTTCAGGTTGGACGCGTTCGGACGGGCGGCGCCCGAGGCGTAGGCCGTGATGAAGCCGACGGACCGGGGCTGGGTCACCGTCAGGTTGAACACCACCGCCGAGACCTTCGCCGGGATCCCGTTGACCCCCGCGACCTGGAACGACACCGCGGAATTCGCCCGGACCGGTGAGCTGTTCCGCGTATCAAGGACACGCGTGGGAGCGGTGGGGTTGAAGGTTCCGGGAAGCTGGCCACCGGCCTTGCCGGCTTTGATCACGACGTCGTCAATGTAGCTGTCGCCCGCCTGCCGTCGGTGCTCTGCGCCGAGCTGCATCTGGGTGACCGCGGTGAAGGCCGTGGCGACCTGCTTGCTGGAATAGAGGAGCTGGCCGTCAAACCACACCTCGATGGTGGAGGAGGCGCCGTTGGGGATTACGTGCATGACCAGGTGGTGCCACGTTCCGAGCGGGACGTTCACTTTCATCGCGGTGTAGCCGAGCGTGCCGTCGGGCGCCGCTACGCGCAGCCACAGGGGGCCGGCGCCGCCGTTGGAGCGGTAGACGTCCACGAACCGGGTGGTTCCGTTGAAGAACCGGAACATGGGGACGTTGTTGCCCGCGACGCCTTCCTTGGTGACGTTGAACCATCCGTCGGCGTAGACCTCATTGGTGCCCGCAGGAAGCGGTGCGGAAAAATTGGCCAAGGAACCAGCATCCGTGGTCACGTGAACATGGGCTGAGCAGCGGCCCGAGTGTTGTTCAGCCGAGGAGACGTCGGCCGTGCCTGTCCCGGCCGTGACGGGGGCGTTGAAGCCCGAAGCCGTGATGCTCCCCGACTCGAAGTTGGTCGCAATCACCGTTGTGCCCGGGTATTGGTTGGTCGGTTGAGGCGCCCCCGGCTGACAAGTCGGCGTTGCGGCGGACGCCGGACCGGCCCCCACCGCCGAACCCGCCATCACCAATAGGCTCAGCGCTGCAATCACGCCCGCCCTCTGCAATCGAATCATTGATCTGCCCCCCTGCGTGGCTTCCACTCGATACGAAATCCCAGAAACCCTGAGGATTCGAGGCGCCACAGAAGCGCTGTGAGTAGCCGACGCACGAGACCGCTCATACTCCGACGGTGCCTGCCCCCAAGGTATCCCCCAGCAACTTGAATAAACCTTGGACCAGCGGCGATGCGGCATCGGGGGCGCCGCCCGCCCGCCGGCATCAGGCCGGGACCAGCCCCAGGAGCACGGGCACGACGCCGAGGCAGACAAATGCCGGCAGGGAGCACAAGCCCAGAGGCACGACCAGCTTCACGCCTAGCGCCGCGGCACGCTGCTCGGCAGCCCGGTTCCGTTCGCGGCGAAGCCGGGCCGCTTGGGCATAGAGGAGGGCCGAGGACGGGGCGCCCGTGAGGGCGGCGAACGTGAGGGTGTCGCGCAGGGCAAGAAGTTCGCACGCCTGGCCACCTGAACTGTGCCATGCCGTGTCCCAGTCCGCGCCAATGGCAAGGGCTGACACCACCGGCCGAAGCTGCCGCCCGAGTTCCTGCGGCACCAGGGCGGCGATGAGTTCCAGGGACCGGCCCAGTCCGGCTCCCGCATCCAGCATGGCGCCGATGAGTTCCAGCATCATGGCGGTGTCCCGCAGACCCGGATAGCCGGGCTGGCGGCCGGCCGGGGTCCCCCGACGCAGTCCGGACCCGTCCGCCGGGGCCAGGATTTGGCGGTGGAGTCTTCGGCGGACGCGGCCGGAGTCTCCGCGGACCATAATGGCTGCACCGGCAAGGCCGGCGGCCACCACAACTCCGGCGAGTCCGGGACTCACGGCGGCGGTGGAGTCACGAGTGCGCTCCCGCCGCGGCCCGCACGAGCTTCGAAGACCACACCCGGCCGGCGGCGGTCAGGACCACGCCTGCGGCCAATGCCAAGAGGCCCCACGGATTTCCGAGGAGCGTAGCCATCGGGTCCACTCCCAGCAGCAAGCCGAGCCCCAAACCCGATACCGGCAGCCAGGTCAGCAAGCGGATGGTTGCCCGGGGCCCCGCCAAAGCCGTCTGCCGGGCACCTTCGGCGTCGTCCTCCGCCTCAAGGTGCGCGGCAAAGCGCGCCAGGACGTCTGCCAGCGGGCAACCGCTGGCCTCCGCGGTGTCGAAGCATGCGGCGAGCTCGCCCCACACCCGGGCGTCGCGCCCGGCACGGACGCTCACGGCGCCGCCAAAGGCGGCTCCAGCGCCGCTACCCCCGCCGGCCGGCCCGCCGGATACCGTGCGGCGGATCGCCACGGCCACGGAGGACCCGCCCAGGGCGGCCGCACGTGCGGCCGCGAGGACTCTGAGCGACTCCGGGTCAAGCACCGGCCCGGACGTGACTTGGGCACCGTCGCGGCCCGCGCCGCGGACCCAAGCACGGACCGAAGCGTCGACAGTTCTGTTGACCGCGGCCCCTTGCTCCGCAGCCTCCGCGCCGTACAGCACCCACAGTTCATCCCACAGCCGGGCGGGGGTGCGTCCGCCCTTCAGCAGCGCGGCCAGCTGCTGAACCACAACTGTCATAGGCACGGCCCCCACCCCCGCGGACCCTTCAGCCAACACGCGGCCGAGACCTGGGACGGCCCTCCGGCCACGACTGCGCACACCTGTTGACCGGCCCGGGCTCCGAGTGCTGGATGGCTGCTCGCGGGGCAGGAAACTCCGCGGACCGGCGCCGTGCAGGGCATTGCGGGTGCGGCGGCCTGCCACACGCGGGGAGGGAAAGGCCAGCCACAGGGCCAAGATCAGGACGATGATCAGGAGCGCCGTCATCGCGGGGTCCATGACTGCGGGTGTTCGGCTCCTGAACCCGGCGGGCGTGCTTCGGGCGCCGGGCGGGCCCCGGTGTTGGTTCCATCGGCTACTGCTGGATCCAGGCCGAGCCGGTCCGCCAGCCGCGGCCAGGCCGGGCCGAACCGGGCCCGGTCCCTCAGTACTTCCAGTGCAGCGGTGACAGCCAGCCCGGATTCCTGTGCTTCCATGATTCCGATGCTCGCGACCTGGCGCCCGGTCCCGCTCCGCTCGACATGCACGACGGCGTCGATGGCACTCGCCACCTGCAAGCGCACGGCATCCTGGCCCATGCCGGCGAGCGCGCCGAGCGCCGCCAGCCGGGCAGGCACGGCCGCCGCAGCGTTCGCGTGAATCGTCCCGCCGCCTCCCGTATGACCGGTATTCATGGCCGACAGCAACTCCCGGACCTCCGCACCGCGGCATTCACCCACCACCAGCCGGTCCGGCCGCATCCTCAGGGCCTGACGAACTAGTTCGCCCAGGTCCACGGCACCCCCGCCTTCCAGGTTTCCGTGCCGGGATTCCAGCGTGACGGCGTGCGGGTGCACCGGATTAAGTTCCGCGGCGTCCTCAATGAGGACGAGACGTTCTCCGGGGCCGCACAACCCCAGCAGCGTCGCCAGCAGCGTGGTTTTCCCCGAGCCGGTGGCGCCGCTAATGAGGAAGCTCAGCCTGCACCCCACCATGCGTTCGAGTACGGACTGGACCAGCCCGCCGCATGCCCCGCTCCCGAACATGCCCTTGCGACCCAGCTCGGCCATCGTAAAGACCGAAGTCCGGCGGATTCGCACGCTCAAGAGGGTCCCGGCCGGGGAAATCGGCGGCAACACCGCATGCACCCGGTAGCCGCCGTCGAGCCTGACATCGACGCACGGCGAACCGTCGTCCAGGCGGCGGCCGCCGGCTGCCACCAGCCTCGCCGCGAGCGCCCGGACCTGCGGTTCCCCGGAAAAAAGGACGGGCGCCTTTTCCAGGCCGTTGCCGCGGTCCAGCCAGACCGAGTCCGGTCCGTTCACGAAGATGTCCGTCACAGCAGGATCCCGGGTCAGCGGATGCAGGGGACCCAAGCCGCTCAGCTCCGCGCTGATACTTTCCACAGCTGCAAGGGCGCCGGCCGTGCCAAGCAGCCGTCCGCTCGCCTGGAGGGCCGCTGCGACCCGGGAGGGGGTTACCGGGGCGGAATCGGTCATGACTGACTCGCGCACGGATTCCAGCAACGCCGGGTCCAGAAATCCCTGCGAGCGGCGGCGGCCCGGCGCCCGCCGGGTAAGCCGTTCCGGTTCGGCGGGGTCCGCGGCCGAATGGGCGCTCATCAGACGTCACCCCGGTCCAGGTCAAGGAGCCCTGCGGTGAGACGGCGGACAGAGCGCTGACGGCCGGCTTCGAGGAGTCGGCCGAGTTCCGTGGCCGCCGCCAGACCCTTGATTTCCGGCATGACCCCGTGGAGGGGAAGCCCCACGGACTCGGCAATCAGTGGCGCATCCAAGGCAGCGCCCGGACTGGCCCGGACCACTAGCGTCGTATCTACCGGTGGAAGCTCCTGCGCCAACCGGGCCGTGGCGACGGCCGCCCGCAGCCGGGCCGGCGCCACGACCACGATCCGGTCGCATTCCCAGGCGAAGGATCGCAAAGCCTCCCGTCCCCGGCCGATGTCCAGCACGACCAGCTCGCTGCCCCGCCGGGCGGCGTCGAGAACCACGGCCACCGAGGTCGCGTCCACGCCGGCTGCACCGTCCCGGGTGCCCGGCCACGACAGGAAGGAGAATCCCCCGACCTTCGGGAGCGCATCGTCGAGCTGGGCGGGATCGATACTGCCGCTCGCCCCGGCCAGGTCCGGCCAGCGGAGCCCGGGAGCGTCCTCGGCGGCCAACGCCAGTTCCAGTCCGCCGCCCCAGGGGTCGCCATCGATCAGCACCACGCGCGCCCCGAGCCCGGCGGCGGCCTGCGCGACCCAGATGGCGGCGGTCGTGGCCCCTGCACCGCCGCAGCCGCCCGTCACGCCTACAACGAGTCCGCCGGCTTCCGGCGCGCGGGACCGGCTCAGGTATTCGGCCAGCCAGGCGGCGGCATCCGGCAGCACGGCGACGCGTTCGGCCCCGATGGCGGCGGCCAGTTGCCACAGTCCGTCGCCGTCATCCTTGACTCCGACGAGCACCGCCGGCGCCCTCCTTCGAAGTGGCAACTCCCTGATGTCGCTGCCAACCAGTACGGCGCCCGCGGCGTCCCAGAAGGGCGCGGCATCGGCCACGTCCCGGACTGTCCGCAGGTGGCCCCCGGCAGCGGCGACGATGCGCTCCACCTCGCCGCGCAGAACATCGGCGCCGGTGACGAGCAGAGTCTCCGCGGACTCCCCGGGAATCCACGGCCCCCCGTCCTGCGGGGGCGGCGAGTCCGGGCCGGGTGGCTGGTGCCTGTTCATGCTGCCACTGTGCCTGTCCGGGAAGCGCAGCGTAACCGCCGTCGTCGGCTATGTGGACAAACCGGGCCCGGCCTCTGCAGCCCCGCCAGGCAGTGCGCACCGAGCACGCTCCGGAGCAGGGCAGAATTGACCCTATGTACCTCCTGCTTGCCGCCCACGCCGACGGCGCGGCTCTCCAGGAACTCACGGCCGATGGCCTCCCCGCACCGTCCAATCCACAGCCACGGGTGGTGAGCGCCGGTGACCTCGCCGGCGTCGTCCGCGGGCTTGAAAAGCGGCGCCCGCGCTGGATCTGGCACCGCACGCAGGACTGGTATCCGTCGCTGCTGCGGGCCGGCGTGGAGCTCGAGCGCTGCTACGACCTGACTTTGTGCGGTTCGATTCTGGCCCACTCGGAGTTCACCGCCCACACCGGCTATGCCCGGGCGGCGGAGAAACTCACGCAGGACGACGAGCTGCACCAGCCGCCGCGGGCCCTGCAGCCCCCTCCCCCGCCGCCGGAGCAGGGCGCACTCTTCGATGCCCCGGCCCGGGACCAGCGCCCCGGCCAGTCCCTTGAGGAACTCCGCGCCGAGTATGCCGCCCAACAGGACGCGCTCCGCCAGGCGGGAGCCGTGCCGGCAACGGCCCCCGGCACGACCGGCGGCTCGGCCGACGCCCCAGACGCCAACCGGCGCCAACGGCTCCAGCTGCTGCTCGCGGCCGAATCCGCGGGCGCCATGATCGCCGCCGAAATGCAACACACCGGCGTGCCCTGGCGTGAGGAACTGCACGAGCAGATCCTCGCGGACTGCCTCGGACCCCGCCCGGCTCCGGGCCAGCGCCCTGCCAAACTCGAAGCGCTCACCGCCGAACTCAGGCAGCTGCTGCGCTCACCCGCGCTGAACCCGGACTCACCGCAGGAGCTCATGCGCGCCCTGCACCGGAACGGCATCGAGGTGAAGACCACCCGCCAATGGGAGCTGAAGGAATCCAGCCACCCCGCCATCGAGCCGCTGCTCGCCTACAAGAAGCTGGCCCGTCTCCACGCGGCCAACGGCTGGGTGTGGCTTGACGCGTGGGTCAAGAACGGCAGGTTCCAGCCCGAGTACGTGGTGGGCGGTGTGGTGTCGGGGAGGTGGGCGTCGCGCGGCGGAGGGGCGCTGCAAATTCCGCGCCAGATTCGCGGCGCCGTCCACGCCGATCCCGGCCACAAGCTGATCGTTGCCGACGCCTCGCAGCTGGAACCGCGGGTCCTCGTCGCGCTCGCGCAGGACTCCAAAATGGCCGAGGCCGCCCGGGACAAGGACCTCTACGCCGGCATCGCGGCACAAGGCTTCGGCGGCGACCGGGCAAAAGCCAAGGTAGCCCTCCTCGGGGCCATCTACGGCGCAACCACGGGCGAGTCCGGGCGCCTGATGCCCCAACTTGCCCGCACCTATCCCCGCGCCGTGGGCTTCGTCGAGCAAGCTGCCCGCGACGGCGAAGCCGGGAGAACCGTCACCTCCCGCCTGGGCCGCAGCAGCCCTCCGCCGTCGGATCGCTGGCTGCGCAGCCAGCACTCGACTACCGCGGAAGAACAGCGCCGGGCGGACTCGATCGCCCGCTCGCGCGGACGTTTCACCCGGAACTTCGTGGTGCAGGGCTCGGCCGCCGACTGGGCGGCCTGCTGGCTGGCGGAACTGCGACGGCGGCTGCGCGACCTGCGGTCGGACGGCACCGCCGCGGCTGAACTGGTCTTCTTCCTGCACGATGAAGTGATGGTGCACTGCCCCGATGGCGCCGTCGAAGACTGCATCCGGGCGATCGAGGACTCAGCGGCTGCCGCCAAAGAGCTCTTGTTCGGCCGGATTCCGGTGGAATTTCCGGTCAGCGTGGCGGTCGTGGACTCGTACGACAACGCAAAATGAGTGACCTCGGACACCATCCGTAACGTACCCGTCGGTAGCATTGTGTGGGCTCCATCACCCGGCTAGGCTCGAAAAGGCCGGCGGATTCCCGTTCTTTCCGCTGGCTATTGCAATGACGCAAGGAATTGGGGAGGCACAGATTTGGCTGGCATGTTTGAGATTGCACAA
This sequence comes from Arthrobacter sp. TE12232, assembly GCF_054062615.1. Taxonomy (NCBI): domain Bacteria; kingdom Bacillati; phylum Actinomycetota; class Actinomycetes; order Micrococcales; family Micrococcaceae; genus Arthrobacter; species Arthrobacter sp. TE12232. The sequence goes on along the minus strand of NZ_JBSSFK010000001.1, from coordinate 3,303,824 downwards.
GCTGGAGACAAGGCGTATTTTTTTCGGCTGACGGCACCGGATGGAACGGTCGTCGCCGTTTCGCCGCTGTTCAGCTCCATTAAGAGCGCGGCGGCGGGCATTACCGCTGTGCGTGAGAACGCCGCGACCGGTCTGATTGTGGATCGTTCCGGCACTCAGCGGCGAGCCGCCAGCCGGCCGGCGGCGGTGGCACCCGCTGCCCTGGTGGGCAGCGGCGTGGGGGCCAGCTAGCGGATCAGCCGGCAGGCCGGCGTAGAACAGGCCGGCGTAGAACAGGCCGGCGCAGAATCGGCCGCACGCATCGCCGGGCGTGGCTCACACATCGATCCCGTAGAGCCGTGCACGGTCCCAGGGAACCGCCCAGCCCAGCTGTTCGAACAGCTGGTTCAGAATCATCCCGGTAAACCCCCACACCACCACGCCGTTGACGGTGAACGCGGGGCTCTGGAACGTCTGGCCGGCCCGGCTGACCGCGGCCATCACCCGGTTGTCCGGATCCAGCAGATCCCGGACCGGAACCCGGAACACCTGCGCGGATTCGCCGTAATCCACCACCCGGACGGGCGACTGGGCGGCCCACCAGGCCAGGACCGGGGTGACGAGGAAATTCCCCCGCGGCAGGGCCAGCTCGGGCATTGCCCCGAGGACGTCCACACCCGCTGGGTTCAGCCCCGTCTCCTCTTCGGCCTCTCGAAGGGCCGCGGCGACCACCGACTCGCCCGGGTCGATGCCCCCGCCCGGAAAGGCCACTTGTCCGGGATGGTCATCCAGAGTCTGCGCCCGCTGCAGCAGCAGAACGTCCAGATCGGCCGGAGCCAGCAGCTTCTCGGACACCGCCGGGACGTTGTCCAGCGCCCCGAAGAGCATCAGCACGGCGGCCTTGCGGACCCGTTCGCCGGGCTCGACGGCGAGTTCCCGCCAGCGTGGATCCGGCGCGGGCGCCGTGCCCGCCACGACGGCGGCAACGAGGTCGACGAGGTCCTGGCGCGCGGTCACGGCTGCTTCCTCTGCGATTCCATCCGGATTTCGGCAGCGCGGTGCGTCTCGGCCAGAAGCCGGGCCAGCAATGCCTCCTGCCCCGGGGCGAGCTCGTACTTCAACAGCTTCCTGGCCTTCTCCGGGTCGGTCTCGCCGGCGCCGTAGCTGGGGCACCAGTTCGCTACCGCGCAGGCGCCGCACGCCGGCTTGCGGGCGTGACAGACGCGGCGGCCGTGGAAGACGACGCGGTGCGAGAGCATGGTCCAGTCCTTCGGCTCGAACAGTTCGGCGACATCGGACTCGATCCGGACCGGATCATCGGAGTCTGTCCAGCCAAAGCGCCGGGCCAGGCGGCCGAAGTGGGTGTCCACGGTGATGCCCGGAATGCCGAAGGCATTGCCCAGCACCACGTTCGCGGTTTTCCGCCCGACGCCGGGCAGCGTCACCAGGTCCTCCAGCCGGCCGGGCACCTCGCCGTCGTACTCATCCACGAGCCGGTTGCACAGCGCCAGGAGGTTCCTGGCCTTGGCGCGAAAGAAGCCGGTGGGCTTGATGATGGCCTCGAGCTCGGCCGGCTCCGCCTCCGCCATCCGGCGCGCGTTAGGGTAGCGCGCGAACAAAAGGGGCGTGATCTGGTTGACCAGCACATCCGTGGTCTGGGCGGACAGCACCGTGGCCACCACGAGCTCAAACGGGCTGCGAAAATCCAGTTCCGCGTGGGCATAGGGGTACTGTTCCGCGAGGGCCCGGTTGATCCGGCGAGCCCGGCGCTTGAGCGCCAGAAGGGACTCCGACGCCCGCGGCGCACCGGGCTTGGTGCTGCGGGGGGCCTTGCCGCCGGATTCCTTGGTACCGGATTCCCTTCTGCCGGATTCCGTGGTCACGGACGGCTAACCGCGTTCGATGTTGCTGAGGTCCCGCAGCACGCCGAGGCGCCCGTCCGTGTGCTGGACCAGGAATTCGTTGCCGCGGTCTTCAAGGGCCAGGACCCAGCCGCCGGGCTCGATGACGAACGCCGGGGCCCCGGTGCGCTCGTCGACGGCGGTGCGGGGCTGTGCGACGGCGAACCAGAAGGCCTCGTGCACGGGGTGGACATCGTCCTCGGCGGCGCGGCTGGCGGGATCGACGGTGGCTCCGATGGGTTCCTGCGGCCGGACCTGTTCCTGTGGCCGGACCTGAGGGTGGACCGCGGTGGGGGCGCTGCCTCCGGAGGCAGCCGGAACGCTGGCGGCCTGGGTCTGGTCCGCGGCGGCGCCGGTGGAAGCGGCCGGGGCAACGGAAGGAGTCGATGCAGCAGCACCGGCCGCGGCACCGGCCACGACGCCGGCGGCCTGGGTTTGTTCCGCGGCGGACGCCGGCTCAGCGGAGGGAGCCGGCCCCGGGGACGGAGCCGACGTCGACGGCGTTGACGGAGCCGACGTCGACGGCGTTGACGGAGCCGACGCTGATGTGGCGGAAGCAGCGGACGGCGCAGCACCAGCCGTGTCACCCGCGCCAGCGGGTGGTACAACGCCGGAAATCTGGGTTGCCGGCGCGCTGGAAGCCGCAGCGCTCGTCGCTGCAACGGACGCTGCACCCACCGAAGCTACCCCGGGCGACAGTACAACCGGTGAAGGTGCTGCCGGCACGGCGGTCTGGCTGGCGGTGGCCGGTCGATTGTCCCGGCCTGCGGCCGCCCCGAAGGCGGCCGCCTTGGATTCGCCGGTTCCTGTGGCGGCCTTGGCCGGTTTGGGTGCCTTCGGCGTCTTGGGTGCACGGGGCTTTTGCACCGGCACAACGGCTTCACGGGCCACCACGTGGGCAGGCGCTTCCTCGCGGCCCAGGAAGTCGCCGGCAAAGAACGGGATCCACCGGGCCAGGACCGTGGCCGCGAAGAGACCCGCGGCTCCCAGGAGGGCTATCAGCATGCTCGGCACGAAGGCCCCGGCCGCGGCGAGAAAAAAGAAAGCGAGCGTAAAGGACGCCACGACGGACGCGAACTGATCAATCGACAGCGATCCGACCCGGATTTTCGTCCCCGGGCTGAGCCGGCGCGCCACGAACAAGACGGTGACAATGAGCGGCAGCACGATGCCCAGGCCCAGGAAGAAGAGGCTGCCCAGGTTCCACAGATTGTAGGAGAAGGCAAACATCGGAATGAGGGAGGCGATGAAGAGAAGCAGCGTGGAGCCGAACACGGTCAGATCCCGGATGGTGAAGGGGCCTAGAATGGCTTCGTTCTTCTTCGCGGTCTTCTTGTCCACCGTGAAGCGCGGCGCGTCCCCGAACCCGGCTGGCCCCGGCTGCGCCGCGCCGCCCTGGTTCTGGGCGGGCGCCCGGAGTTGCCCGTTGTCTTGCTCGTTCATTCCGTATCTCCTTAGCATGGCGGCGCCCTGGACAGCGCCGTCTAACGGCAGGCAAGGACAGGACCGCTAACGGGTCCCGCCGCCTCCATCGGATGTCACAACTTCATCTCAGCCTAGCCAAGTGCATGGCCGATCACTAGCTGACAAGCCGAGGGCGCCCACAGCAGAATTCTCTGTATTTTCGGTTCCCCGGCGCCTGCGCCGGGGAGGCGGGAACGGGCACGTCCGATCGCCGAAGAGACCACTCGGCGCTTAACAAACACCGCTCACGGCGCTCTTTGTGACGGGGCGCACGTTTGGTCGGACCCGCGTATTAGTGTTTATTGCAGAACAGCTCTTGCGGCACTGCCGTGATCTGCCGCCGCCCGACGTCGCGCATGCGGCCCGGCGCGGAGGCGGCACGAACGTCCGCTCAGCACGGATCGATGAATGATGAGGTTCACCATGTCCCAGCAGACACCCGGCACCACTGCCACGCAGGCGCCCCAGGGCGATGCCTTCGAAAATCTGTCCCAGGAGAACCGCCGTTTCGCGCCGTCGGCCGAGTTCGCGGCGAATGCCGTGGTTACCGCCGCTGACTACGCCGAGGCCGACGCCGACCGTCCCGCCTTCTGGGCGAAGCAGGCCCGCGAGCTGCTGAGCTGGTCCAAGGACTTCACCCAGGCGCTGGACTGGTCCAACCCGCCGTTCGCGAAGTGGTTCGTCGGCGGCGAGGTCAATGCGGCCTATAACGCCCTGGACCGGCACGTCGAGGCCGGCAACGGGGACCGGGTGGCCATCTACTTCGAGGGCGAGCCCGGCGACACCCGCACCTACACCTACGCGCAGCTGACCGAGGAAGTGAAGAAGGCCGCGAACGCCTTCGAGTCACTGGGCGTGGCCAAGGGCGACCGCGTGGCCGTCTACCTGCCGATGATTCCCGAGGCCGTCATCACCCTGCTGGCCTGCGCCCGGATCGGCGCGATCCACTCCGTGGTCTTCGGCGGCTTCTCCGCCGAGGCCCTGCGGTCCCGGATCGACGACGCCGAGGCCAAGCTCGTGGTCACGGCCGACGGCACCTACCGCCGCGGCAAGCCCAGCGCCTTGAAGCCGGCCGTCGATGAGGCCCTGGCCCACGACGGCCACACCGTCCAGAACGTCGTCGTGGTCAAACGCAACGGCCAGGACGTGGACTGGCACGAGGGCCGGGACCACTGGTGGGCCGACACCGTCGGCGCCGCGTCCCCCACACACACCGCCGTCGGGCACGACTCCGAACACCCGCTCTTCATCCTCTACACCTCCGGCACCACGGGCAAGCCCAAGGGCATCCTGCACACCACCGGCGGCTACCTCACCCAGGGCGCCTACACGCACAAGGCCGTCTTCGACCTCCACCCGGAAACGGACGTCTACTGGTGCACCGCCGACGTCGGCTGGATCACCGGGCACTCCTACGTCGCCTACGCCCCGCTCATCAACGGCGCCACCCAGGTCATGTACGAAGGCACGCCGGACTCCCCGCACCAGGGCCGCTGGTGGGAGATCGTGGAGAAATACAAGGTCTCCATCCTCTACACCGCCCCCACCGCCATCCGGACCTTCATGAAGTGGGGCAAGGAGATCCCGGCCAAGTCCGACCTCTCTTCGGTCCGGGTCCTGGGCTCGGTGGGCGAACCCATTAACCCCGAGGCCTGGATGTGGTACCGCGAGGTCATCGGTGCCGACAGCGGCCGGAAGGCGATCCCCGCACCGATCGTGGACACCTGGTGGCAGACCGAGACCGGGGCGCAGATGATCGCCCCGCTGCCCGGCGTCACGGCCACCAAGCCCGGCTCGGCCCAGGTCCCGCTGCCCGGCATCGCGGTGGACGTCGTGGACGAACTCGGCGAATCCGTGCCCAACGGCTCCGGCGGCTACCTCGTCATCCGCGAACCCTGGCCGGCCATGCTCCGCGGCATCTGGGGCGACCCGGAACGGTTCAAGGAAACGTACTGGTCCCGTTTCGAGACCATGTACTTCGCCGGCGACGGTGCCAAGAAGGACGAGGACGGCGACATCTGGCTCCTGGGCCGCGTGGATGACGTCATGAACGTCTCCGGCCACCGCCTGTCCACCGCGGAGATCGAATCCGCCCTTGTGTCCCACCCGGCCGTGGCCGAAGCCGCCGTCGTGGGCGCCGCGGACGAGACCACCGGCCAGGCCGTCGTGGCCTTCGTGATCCTGCGCGGGGACGCCGTGGACACCGGCGATGCGATCGTTCAGGAACTCCGGAACCACGTCGGCAAGGAGATCGGACCGATCGCCAAGCCCAAGACCATCCTCGTAGTGCCGGAATTGCCCAAGACGCGCTCCGGCAAGATCATGCGCCGGCTCCTCAAAGATGTCGCGGAAGGCCGCGAGGTCGGCGACGCCACCACCCTCGCCGACAACACCGTCATGGCCCAGATCGCGCATTCGCTGAAGAAGTAGCCGGCAGAAACAGCCGGGGCGCCGGAGTGTTTCGACACCGGCGCATGGACGACGGCGGCGCCTCCCACCCGGTGGGATGCGCCGCCGTCGTTAATGTTGTCCGCGGATTTTGGCGCGGCGCGCAAAGTCGGCAGTAACGAAGGGTGTTGCAGTAACGAACAGCGCACACGGGCCGGGGCGCGATAGATTTGCTGACATGACTGAAGCCTCCCCCGCCAGGGCTGCCGGCCGCGGCACCATCCTTGTTCTCAACGGACCCAATTTGAACCTGCTCGGCACCCGCGAGCCCGAGAAGTACGGGACGGCGACCCTGGCCGACGTCGAACAGCTCGCCAAAGATGCCGGTGCGGCGCACGGGCTGGACGTCGAATGCTTCCAGTCCAACCATGAAGGGGCCCTCGTGGACGCCATCCACGCAGCACGCGGGAAGGCGGTGGGAATCGTGCTCAACGCCGGCGCCTACACGCACACGTCCGTCGCCATCCGGGACGCCATTTCCGCCGTCGCGCTGCCCACGGTCGAGGTGCACATCACGAATGTGCACGCCCGCGAACAGTTCCGTCACCATTCCTATCTGTCGGACATCAGCAAGGCCGTGATTGCCGGCGCCGGGATCCTGGGCTACCGGTTCGCGGTGGAATACCTCGCCGGACTGCACGCGGCCAAGGACTGAGCATGTCCACTGTGGCGGGCCTGCTTCGACCTCAATCCTGTGGATGTGCGCAGCCCTGACGACGTCGACGGGTGGAAGCCTTCGTCCGGCCGGGGCAGGATTTCCACGTCGAACGGTTACTCCCGGGGATCGTGATCGCCCGGGAGCGCCCGCGAGTGCTCGTGGCCGGCAACCGCAAGGAACAGCTCGTGGCGTAAATGTCGGGCTATTTCTTGACGCAGTGTCCGGACGAGACGGCGCCGCCCAGACCCGGCGCCTGGGCCGCGACGGGGCCGAGGTCGGTCATGGTGATAGCGAATCCGAGCGAGGACTCGGCGGTGGCCTTGGCAAAGACCACCCCTGCCACTTGCCCGTCCGTGGTCAGGAGCGGGCCTCCGGAGTTACCCGGCTGCACGTCGGCAGCGAGCCGGTACACGTTCTCGGGCGCGGCATTGTTGCCGTAGATGTCGGGGACCAGCACGGTGGTGATGTCCTGGACCGTGGCCGGCTTGGACTGGAACGGACCGCCGTGTGGATAGCCGGCGAAGGCCGCGGCGCTGCCGGACGGCAGGTCAGAGGTCAGGGGAAGGGGTGCCGACTGCAGGCCGTCCACCGCCACGACGGCGAGGTCGTGCTGGGTGTCAAAGTACACAACGCGCCCGGGCAGGGCGCCGCCGCCGGGCGTTTCCACCACCGGCTGATCGACGCCTGCGACCACGTGGGCGTTGGTCACCACGCGTCCGGGGGCGACGACAAAGCCGGTGCCGGTCTGGTTCTGGCCGCACTGGTAGGCGGTTCCGGCGATCTTGAGGACCGACGCGGCTGCTTTGTTCAGTGCCGGGGTATCCGTGCTCGTGTCCGGGACGGCGACCGGCTGGCCCTGGCCGATGCCGTCCAGCAGGGTGGGGATGCCCTCGCCGATCACTGCGGAGCGCAACTGGGCCATTGACGCCTTGACCGGGGTGGGCGTCACGCCGTCGATGAAGCCGATGACTTTGGATTCGGCGATCTGCTGGGACACGAAGGGCACGCCCAGGGCCCCGATGCTGAATGCCAGCATCGACATCACCAGGGCGGACACGACGACGTTCACGCCTCCGCCCACGAGACGGTCCGCCGCACGCAGGGGGCTGAACGGCATAACGCTGCGGATTCGCCGGCCGATCATGGTGCCTAGCCCGTTCCCCACGATCATCAGCAGGATGGCCGTGGCCACGATGGCGGTCAGACGCCAGCCGCTGTCTTCCACGAGCCCGCTGACGATGGGAACGGACACGAATGCGGCGACCGCGCCCGCAGCGAATCCCGCGATGCCTCCGAGCGTCACAAGGAAGCCGTTGCGAAGGCCGTGGATCAGGTAGGACAAAAGCGCCACAACCAACACCAGGTCCAAAATGGTCAAGCCAAACACCGGGGCTCCTCACAGACAGTTCAGCCACGATTCTAGCCGTGTAAGCTGAACGTTTGCCGATCGGCCGCCGGTCTGCCGGGTCTTCCGGGATCGGCGGGGACTTCCGGGACCCCGCTTTCGAGCCCTTCGGGCGTTTCAGTGCCAACTACGTCACAGACGCGCCAAAATTCTGAAAGAATGGCTGAAGCGCCCCAGCCGACACAGCTAGTCAGGAGATTTCATGGATATCGAGGTATTGCGCCGCGCACCCCTTTTCGCCACGCTCGACGACGAGGCGTTCCGTCTGCTGACGGACGAACTCACCGAGGTGGACCTTTCACGCGGTGCCTCGGTATTCCGGGAAGGCGATCAGGGTGACCAGCTCTACTTCATCGTCTCCGGCAAGGTGAAGCTCGGCCGCACGTCGCCGGACGGCCGCGAATCGCTGCTTGCCATCCTCGGCCCGGGCGAACTCTTCGGCGAAATGGCGCTCTTTGACCCCAGCCCGCGAACGGCGACGGCTACGGCAGTTTCCGAGACCCGCCTGGCCGGTCTCAAGAACGAAAGCCTCAATGCGCTGCTGCGCACCCGTCCCGAGGTTTCGGCCCAGCTGCTGCAGGCCTTGGCACGCCGCCTGCGCCGTACCAACGATTCCCTCTCCGACCTCGTCTTCTCCGACGTTCCGGGCCGCGTGGCCAAGGCGCTCTTGGATCTGGCCGACCGCTTCGGCCGCCCCGCTACCGACGGCGTCCTGGTCGCCCACGAACTGACGCAGGAAGAGCTGGCCCAGCTGGTCGGCGCCTCCCGCGAAACGGTCAACAAGGCCCTCGCTGAATTCGTCCAGCGCGGCTGGCTTCGCCTGGAAGCCCGCGCGGTCGTCATCCTCGACATGCAGCGACTGCGCCAGCGTTCCCGCTAGGAAACCTGAGCAGCAACCACGAAGGCCGGGCCCGGAATGAACGGGACCGGCCTTCTGTCGTTGGTACCCACTTGTCCGAGGGACATGCCCATTCTTCACAGACCCATGGCCGGGACATGCCCAGCACCGGAAGCCAGGAATGGACATACTGCCAGCATGTCCAACGGCCAGCGCCAACGGAGGGCATGTCCTAGGACGGCGCGGCGCAGAGAGGAGCATGTCCTTTTGCAGCCGCCGTATGGCCGGGAGATGCCCAGCCCCGGAAGCCAGGAATGGACGTACTGCCACCATGTCCAACGGCCAGCGCCAACGGAGGGCATGTCCCCCAACGGGCCAGCCCCGTCAGGCCGCCACACCCCTCAGGCAGTCACAAACCCTAGCCAGGCGGGGCCACGCGGTGTGGGCCTAACGCTCCCGCTGGGGTTCGCCGGCAACCGTCTTGGCGGCCTCGACTTCGAGCATGAGCCGGCCTTCTTCCTCGACGAGCTTGGGCTGGTAGACGTGAGCCTTGCGCTTGTAGCTGAGGTAGGCGATGCAGCCGTTGGCCTTGGCCATCTTCTCGAGCATGATCTCCGAGCCAGGAACCAGGAGTTCACCCAGGGTGCGGCCCACGGTGTTCTCCTGCCCCACCTCGTCGCCGAGCACCGTGGTGTCCCGTTCGCTGACAACTTTGCGGACGCAGACCCAGCGGCCCCAGACGCCCTTGCTGGCGAGCAGGGAGGGCTGCTGGTTCACGGGCAGGGTGGCAGCGAAGTAGCGGGTGTTGAACCGGCGGTGGGCGAAATCGGGGCTGAGCCAGTTGACCAGGGGCTTGAGTAGATCCGTCCGCAGGGAGAGCCCGCGCTTGGCCAGCACGTCGGTGAAGGATTTCTCCTGGTCCGCCACGGCTTCCCGGGCGCGCATCCATTCCGCGCTGGAGGTCGACTCCACCGTGGTGGACAGGTCCGGGCCGGCCAGCAGGATGCCGGTCTCCTCGAACAGCTCACGGATGGCGCCAACCACATGACGGCGCGCTAAGCCGACGTCGGAGGTCCCCATCTGCTCGGCCCAGTGCTGGGGCGAGGGACCAAGCCAGCCGACGGCGTCGTCGTCGGACGTTTCGAGCGATCCGCCGGGGAAGGCCAGGACACCGAGCGGGGAGGACCCCGTCCGGTACCCGAGCCAGGTCTCCAGACCCGTGGGCGAGTCCCGCAGGAGGATCACCGAGGAGGCGAAGCGCGGGGCGCGGGGCGTGCGTTCACCGTGTTCAAGCCAGCTGCGTGCTGCTCCTTCAAGATCGGGGGGCAGAACGAACAGGCGACGTGCTAACTGAGGCAAAGAACTAACCGGCCTTCTAAGCGAATTCGGCGATCAGTTCGACTTCAACAGGAGAGTCGAGCGGCAGGACGGACACCCCGACGGCGGAACGGGCGTGCTGGCCGGCATCGCCGAGGACCTGGCCCAGCAGCTCCGAGGCGCCGTTGATGACACCGGGCTGGCCGGTGAACGAAGGATCGGAGGAAACAAATCCGACCACCTTGACGATCCGCGTAATGCGGTCGAGGTCCCCGATCACACTCTTGACCGCCGCCAGGGCGTTGACGGCGCAGACGGCGGCGTATGCCTTCGCGGCTTCCGGGGAAACCGTGGACTCGTCGGAGGCGCCTTCCGAGCCCGTGGACACCTTGCCGGTGGCTTCGAGTTTGCCGTTGATGAACGGCAACTGCCCGGAGGTGTAGACATGATTGCCGGAAATGACGGCCGGAACGTAGGCCGCCACGGGGGCCGCGACGTCGGGCAGGGTCAGGCCCAGCTCCGCGAGGCGCTGTTCGACGGCGGACGACGCGCCCGTGCCGCCGGTCTGGCCCGCTGCGGCGGCCGTCGAGGCAGCGGTGCCTTCGGCGACGTTTTCCGGGTTTGCCGGCGTGGCCGGGGTGGCTTCAGAGGGGGTGCTCATGGCTACTGCTTCTCCCGCTTCAGGTAGGCAACAAGGCCGTTTCCGTCAGGGCCCGGAACAACTTGGACGAGCTCCCAGCCGTCCTCGCCCCACTGGTCCAGGATCTGCTTTGTGGCATGGATGATGAGCGGAATCGTGGCGTACTCCCATTTGGTCATGACATAAAGCCTAGTCGTTGCCGGTAAAGTGGAAAACATGGCGACTGGTAAGAACCCTTTATTCGACACGGCCACCACCCTCGGAAAGATCCTTCTTTTCCTGGGCGTGAGCGCCATTTGTGGCGTCCTGGTGGCGGGGCTCCTGGTCCCCGCGGCGGCCGTTTCGGGCAGCGCGGCGAGCGGTTCGATCCAGTTCTTTGACACCCTTCCGGCAGAGCTGAAGGTCGATCCGCCGAGCCAGTCGACGACGATTCTGGCCTCCGACGGCAGCGTGATCGCCAATCTCTACGCGGAGAACCGCACCCGCGTCTCGCTGGACCAGATGTCCCCGTACATCAAGGACGCGATAATCGCCATCGAGGACAACCGGTTCTACGAGCACGGCGGCGTGGACACCACCGGCATCCTGCGCGCCCTCGTCAGCACCGCCCGCGGCCAGAAGCAGGGCGCGTCCACGATTACGCAGCAGTACGTGAACAACGTCATCAACTCCTCGCTGGAGGCCGAAGGCAAGGGTGACGAGGTCCTCCTCAACGGCGTCAACAAGGGCGTCGGGGACAAGCTCCGGGAAATGAAGCTGGCCATCGCGCTGGAGAAGAAGTTCACCAAGGAGCAGATCCTTGAGGGCTACCTGAACATCGTCTTCTTCAACCGGGACGCCTACGGCATCGAAGCCGCATCCAAGTTCTTCTTCAGCACCACCGCCAAGGACCTGACCCTGCCGCAGGCGGCACTGCTCGCCGGCGTCGTGAACAGCCCCTCCTTCTACGACCCCATCGCGAACCCGGACAACGCCAAGGTCCGGCGCGACCTCGTGCTCAAGGCGATGCTGACCCAGGGCAAAATCAAGCAGGCCGACTATGACGCCGCCGTCGCGACGCCGGTGGAAACCAAAGTCACCCAACCCCGCCAGGGCTGCGCCTATTCACAGACCGCACCGTACTTCTGCGACTACGTGTTGCACCTGCTCCTGAACAACCCGGCCTACGGGGCCGACGCCGCCGAGCGCGAGCGGAAGATCTTCCGCGGCGGCCTGACCATCAAGACCACGCTGGACCCGCACGCCCAGGCTGTGGCCCAGTCCCAGGTTGATGCTTCGGCCGGCGCCAACCCGGACAAGTGGGGCGCCTCGCTGGTGTCCGTGCAGCCGGGCTCCGGCAAGATTATTTCCATGGCCCAGAACACCGTCTGGTTCCCGGCCGACGGCAAATTCGACCAGACCCAGAACTTCAACGTGGACAGCCAGGACGCCAAGGGCAACGACCTCAACGGTCTGGGCGGCTTCCAGCCCGGCTCCACCATGAAGCCCTTCACGTTCGCGGAATGGCTCAATGAGGGCAAGTCCATGAGCACGCTGCTCAATGGCGCCGTGCGCCGATATCCGCAGAATTTCCCCTGGAAGAACACCTGCCCCGCCCCGACCGTCGGCTGGTATGACGCGACCAACGGCACCCATGACCTGCAGAACGCGGAAGAGGGCTACTACAAGTACATGTCCGTCCTCGACGGGCTTGCCAACTCCATCAACACGATCACCTTCGCTACGGCGGCCCAGGTGGATCTCTGCGGGATCCAGAAGATCGTCGACGCCGTCGGCATCCACGGCGGCCTGCCGAGCACGGACAACCCCAATCCGCAGGTGCCGATGACCACCCTCGGCAACCTCATCGGCTCCACCCAGACGGCGCCGCTGACCATGGCCAGCGCGTTCGCCACGTTCGCCAACGACGGCAAGTACTGCGAACCGATCGCCATCGATTCGGTGACGGACGCCACCGGCGCCCAACTGCCGGCCCAGACGCCCAACTGCCGGGACGCGATCAATCCGGATGTGGCCCACGGCGTCGCGTATGCCATGCAGGAGGTGCTCAACCGCGGTTCTGGTGCGCTGATTGTGCCCCGGATTTCGACCAAGACCACCTTCCCGATCGCGGCCAAGACGGGAACCAACGACTCCAACAGCTCCACTTGGGTGGCCGGTTACACCAGCGGCCTGGCGACGGCCACGTGGTTTGGCGATCCCCTGGGCAACCAGCAGCGGGCCGGCCAGAACGTCACCATCAATGGCAAGTTCTACAGGGGCATCGACGGCTACATGATCGCCGGGCCGCAGTTCTCGAACTACATGGCCCAGGTGGCGCCGGCCTACGGCACCAATCCGTTCCCGGCACCGCCGTCGAACCTGCTGAACGCGCCGGCCCCGGTCGCGCCGCCGCGGGCGACCATCCCGACAACCCAGAGCACGGATCCGGCCACGGCCCCCGCCGCCGACCCGACAACGGCCCCGACGCTAGCTCCGGCTCCGGCCCCGACGAAGTCCAGTAAGAAGTAGCCGATGAGCCGGGGGAATGATCTGGCAAGCCGCGTTCGAAGCATCGGACGCGGCTTTGCCGTGACCGCCGCAGTCGGCACCGCAGCAGGGGCGGCCGCCACCGGTTACGGAATCTGGGAGAAGAACCAGTTCGTGCTCCGGGAGGAAACTCTCCCCATCCTGCCGGCCGGCTTCGGCCCGTTCCGGGTGCTGCACCTCTCCGACATCCACTTCGTGCCGGGCCAGCACCGGAAGGCCCAGTGGCTGTCCTCCCTGGCCGAGCTGAGGCCGGACCTCGTGGTGAACACCGGCGACAACCTCAGCCATCCCAAGGGCGTGGCCCCCCTCGTGGAGGCCCTACGTCCCCTCCTGGATTTCCCCGGCGTGTTCGTTCCCGGCTCGAACGACTACTTCGGCCCGCGCCTGAAGAACCCCGCCTCATATCTATTCGGGCCCTCCGGCCAGAGCAAAGACCCACAGAAGCTCGACTGGCCGCTGCTGCGGTCCGAGTTTGGCATGTCCGGCTGGTTGGACCTGACCAACCGCTGCCAGTCCCTGGTGCTCCAGGGCATGCGCTTCGACTTCTCCGGCGTCGACGATCCCCACCTGCGCCTCGAACGGTACGCCGGCTGGCCCCGCGGTACCAAGGGCCGGGACTCCGATCCGCACTTGCGCGTCGCCGTCGCCCACGCGCCCTACCAGCGCGTCCTCGACCACTTCACCGACGACGGCGCCGACCTCATCCTGGCCGGCCACACCCACGGCGGGCAGATCTGCATCCCGGGCTACGGGGCGCTGGTCACCAACTGCGACCTTCCCACCTGGCGGGCCCGCGGCCTGCACACGTGGGAAAGCAACGGCAGGGCGACGCCGGTCAACGTCTCCGGCGGCATCGGCACCTCCCGGTTCGCCCCGGTCCGCATCGCCTGCCGCCCCGAAGCCGTCCTGCTCACGCTGACCTCCCGCGCCTGACCCTGACCTCCCGCGGGCCCGACGGATGGACATGCCCTCCCCCGACGCTGCCGTCCGCGGGACATGCCCTCCGGTGGCTCTCCTTCCCGTGGGACATGCCCTCCCCTGCTCGCGAGCAATGAGCATGGTGGCATCATGTCCACTCCAGGGAGCCAGGGCTGGACATGTCCCGTGGGGCCCGGGCCAGGACTGGACATGTCCCGTGGGGCCCGGGCCAGGACTGGACATGTCCCGTGGGGTCCGGGCCAGGACTGGACATGTCCCGTGGGGTCCGGGGAGCGGTACCCTGACTTCATTGCGGATCGTAATGACTGTCCGAGACCACGGGCCCGCCCAGTGCCGGGTGAATGCGGTCACATGATGGCCTAGGGTAGTTGCTACAGGAAACTACATTCAACGGTGCTCTCTACGCACGGGCGTCTTAAGAAGCAGGCATGGCCAAGCAGACTTCATTCTTCACCTCCATCAGCCGTCTCTACCCGCACGTCAGGCCGATACTGCCCCGGCTGGTCATGGGTCTGCTCTCGGCGCTGCTGGCGAGCCTGATGGCACTGGCCATCCCCCAGGTGCTGCGCGTGCTGGTCAACGAATCCCTCAAGCCCGGCGGCAGCGCGGAAGCCGTGTGGACCGCCTCGCTCGTGATCCTGGTCCTGGGCATCGCCGAGGCCGGTCTCGTAGCCCTGCGCCGCCAGTTCGTCATCAACCCTGCCACCACCGTGGAGACCCGGATGCGGGTCTCCCTGTACGGGCATCTGCAGGACCTCACGGTGTCCTTCCACGACCGCTGGGGCTCCGGGCAGCTGCTCTCCCGCGCCATGACGGACCTGAATTTCCTGCGCCGCTGGATGGCCTTCGGGGCCATCATGCTGGTGGTCACCACGCTCACCGTGGTGATCGGCGTCGCGGTGATGTTCTCAATGAGCTGGCAGCTGGCCCTGATCTTCCTGGCCGCCGCCGTGCCGATCATGATCTACGGATTCCGTTTCCGCACCCGGTTCAGCAAGGTGGCCCGCCGCAGCCAGGACCAGGCCGGGGACCTCGCCACAACGGTCGAAGAATCCGTGCACGGCATCCGAGTCCTGAAGGCCTTCGGCCGCAGCCAAGAGGCGCTGGAGAACTTCAACGAGCAGGCCCAGGAGCTCCGGCAGACCGAGATTGCCAAGGCCAAACACCTGGCGACCTTCAGCCTTGTCGTGACGCTGCTGCCCGAGCTCGCCCTCGGCGCCGGGCTGGTCGTCGGCATCATGCTCGCCTCCACGGACCAGCTCTCCATCGGGTCCCTCGTGGCCTTCTTCGCCACCGCCGCCGTCGTGGCAGCGCCGGTCGAGTTCTGCGGCATGCTGCTGGCCATGGCCCTCACCGCGAAGTCGGCGGTGGACCGGCACTTCGAGGTCATGGACGCGCGGAACACGATCACCAGCCCGGACAAGCCGCGCCGGCCGGCTGAGCTGAAGGGTGCCCTAAGCTTCCAGGATGCCTCATTCGCGTTCGAGGACGCCCCGGACAAGCCGATCCTCAAGAACATCAGCCTGGACATCCGGCCCGGAGAGACCATGGCCTTGGTCGGCATCACAGGCAGCGGCAAGAGCGCCCTGCTCCAACTGGTCCCCCGCCTCTACGAGGTCACCGGCGGCGCCATCACGATCGACGGCGTGGATCTGCGCGAGTTCAGCGTGGAGGATCTGCGCACCGTCGTTGCCGTGGCGTTCGAAGACACCACGTTGTTCTCCAGTTCCGTCCGCGACAACGTCCTGCTCGGAGCGCCCGACGCCGGCCCGGCGGACAGCCGCGACGCGGCCCTGGAGGAAGCCCTCGACGTCGCCCAGGCCCACTTCGCCTATTCGCTGCCGGACGGGGTGGACACCCTGATCGGCGAGGAAGGCCTGAGCCTCTCCGGCGGCCAGCGCCAGCGCATCGCCCTGGCCCGTGCCATCGCAGCGAAACCGGCCGTGCTGGTCCTGGACGACCCGCTCTCGGCCCTCGATGTGAACACCGAGGTCCTCGTTGAGGCCAGGCTCCGCGAAGTCCTCGCGGACACCACCACGCTGATCGTGGCCCACCGGCCCTCCACGGTGGCGCTGGCCGACCGCGTGGCTCTGCTCGAGGACGGCCGGATCACCGCCGTCGGAACCCACACGGAGCTGCTCGCCACCAACAGCCACTACCGCTACGTGATCGCCAGCCTGGACACGCAACCGCGGGACCTGGATTCAGAACTGTCCGCCTTCGACGACCGGTCCGAGGAGATTTCCCGATGAGCAGCGCAACATTCGGCACCGCCAACGAGGACAACGCGCACCTCACCAGGACCGAGAGCAAAGCCGTCCGGCGGCGATCCCTGGCCCTGTTGGGTTCCCTGATCCGCCCCGTCCGGGCGCGTTTCTGGCTGACAATCGGCGCCGTCGTCCTGTCCCAGGCAGCCCGCGTGGCCGGGCCGGCGCTGATAGCCTTCGGAATCGACCACGCGCTCCCGGCCCTGCGGGCCGGCAACAGCCTGCCCCTGGTGTTCGCCGGCGTCGCCTACCTCGCCGCGGCGGCCGCGACGGCCGGCTTGACCGCCCTGTACGTCACGTCGACAGCCAGGCTCAGCCAGGCGATGCTGCTGGATCTTCGCGTCCGGGTCTTCCGCCACACGCAGCGGCTGAGCCTGGAATTCCACGAGAAGTACACCTCCGGCCGGATCATCGCCCGGCAGACCTCGGATCTGGAGGCCCTGCGCGAACTGCTGGATTCCGGCGTGAGCTCGCTGGCCTCGGGAGTGCTGTTCATGGCCTTTACGGCCATCACGGTGTTCGCCCTAGACTGGCGCAGCGGTGTGCTGGTGCTGGCCGCGGGCGTACCCATGTACTTCCTGGCCCGCTGGTACCAGAAGCATTCCCAGATCGCCTTCCGCGAATCCCGGGTGGTCTCGGCCCGGCTGATCGTGCACTTCGTGGAGACCATGACCGGCATCCGCGCGGTGAAGGCATTCCGCAAGGAACGCGAGAATGCCGCGCGCTACGCCGAACTCTCCGAGGACTACCGGCGCGCAACCGTCCGCTCCATCAACCTCAACGGTATCTTCCAGCCCGGACTGGTGCTGATCGGCAACGTCTGCGTCGCCGTCGTACTACTCACGGGCGGGTTCCGGGTCCTCAGCGGCGAGCTCGCGGTGGGCGTGCTCCTGGCCCTGATCCTGTCCACCAAGCGCTTCTTCCAGCCGGTGGACCAGATGGCCATGTTCTACAACTCCTTCCAAAGCGCCCAGGCGGCCCTGGAAAAGGTCTCGGGCCTGCTTGAGGAAATCCCCACCGTCCGGCCGCCGCAGACGCCCGTGGCCCTGCCCTGCGCGCGCGGCAGTATCGACTTCAACGGCGTCGAATTCCGCTACGGCGACGGCCCGGTGATCATCCCGAGGCTGGACCTGCACATCCCCGCCGGCCAGACGGTCGCGCTCGTCGGGCAGACCGGCGCCGGCAAGTCCACCCTGGCGAAGCTGATCGCCCGCTTCTACGACGTCTCTGGCGGATCCCTCACGCTCGACGGCGTGGACCTGCGCCAGCTCACCACCGAAGACCTGCGCCGCAACGTCGTCATGGTCACCCAGGAGGCCTTCCTGTTCAGCGGCTCCGTCGCGGACAACATCGCTCTGGGCCGGCCCGAGGCGTCCCGCGAGGAGATCGAGGACGCCGCCCGGGCCGTGGGGGCACACGCCTTCATCACGGAACTTCCGGACGGCTACGACACGGACGTCAACAAGCGAGGCGGCCGCGTCTCCGCCGGACAGCGCCAGCTGATCAGCTTCGCCCGGGCCTTCCTGGCCCGCCCGGCCGTCCTGATCCTGGACGAGGCAACCTCGTCGCTGGACATCCCGTCGGAACGGATGGTCCAGCAGGGCCTCGCCGGCTTGCTGCAGGGCACGCGGGAGACAAGCCCGCGGGAAGCCGGCCCGGACGGCGCGCACGGCGCCGGACGGACCGCGCTCATCATCGCCCACCGGCTCTCCACCGTGGAGACCGCGGACCGGGTCCTGGTGGTGCACGACGGGCGCGTCGTCGAGGACGGCACGCCCGGGCAGCTGATCGGCGACGGCGGCGCCTTCGCCCGGCTCCACGGCGCCTGGAAGGACTCCCTGGTCTGACCCGCTCCCCCGCGGTTCGCACGACGGCGTCCGGCGTCCGGTGCCGGCGTCCTACGCCGTCTTCACGTCCTCGAACCCGTCCCCACGCACCGGTGTTCCACCCTGTTTCACGCCCGATTTCACATCCGGGGCCATGATCGGATACTCTTGTGAAGTTGCTTTTGAAGCAACGGATCGGGATGTGGCGCAGCTTGGTAGCGCGCGTCGTTCGGGACGACGAGGTCGCAGGTTCAAATCCTGTCATCCCGACCACAGATAAAAGAGGGCCCTCCACGCGGAGGGTCCTCTTTTTCTTTGCCCGCACTTTTGGTCCCCCGCGAAAATAGGAAAATCCTTCCGCCGGGGATTTGCGCCGGACGCGGCACAGCCCCGGGAAACAGTCCCCGGGGCTGCGCTGGATAGCCGTGGTGGATGTTTGTGACGCGGGCCGGCAGGCGCTGCGCCGGATCTGTCACATCGAATCTGTTACATCGGGTCGGGCCAGTTGCCGACATTGAGCGAGTGGGTCATGGGGTCGGGCCAGTTGCCGACCGCCTGGGCCGTGCGCATGGGATCCGGCCAGTTGCCGACCGCGGCAACGTGTGAGACATCGGTAAGTGAAGCAGCGGACAGCACGGCCGGAGCCGCGGCGGAGAATGCCAGTGCGCCCGCCAGAACGGCGCCGGCTGCAATCTTCTTCAACATAGAGTTCCTCAATAAGAGTCGGGGTCCTTAACCAAGTCAGCACTACCCTTGTTGACACACATTGTAAAATGGTTTCCACAGAGACTGTCAAGCATTTAGTACAAAGAATGTCCGGAATTAGGAGGTGTCCGTGGGGAACGGATTTGGGGAGAAGCTCCGCGCGGAACGGCTCGAACGGGGCCTGACGCAAGCGGAACTGGGCCGTGACCTGTACTCCCCCAGCTATATCTCGCTACTGGAAACCGGACGCCGCGAGCCCACTGCCGATGTCATCGAAGAGCTTGCGCGCCGGCTCGAACTTGCCCCCAAAGCGCTCGAAGCCTGGAGCCAGCCGGTGTCCGTCAGCGACGCCGAATATGTGCTCGCGGGACTGTACGCCCGGCAGGCCTGGGACCTCCGCGACTACCCAGTGGCCGCCACCCACGCCGCCGCCGCCGCCAAGATCGCCCTGGAAGCCAAGAACACCAGCGCCTGGTGGAACATGACCTATATGCAGGCCGAGTGCCTGATCAAGCAGGGCCTCTGGCAGGAGTGCAAGGACGTCGTCCGGAATCTCCTGGAGCACCCGATGGCCGCGGAATCGGCCGGGCTCGGCGTCCGCGCCCAACAGATGCTCGCCGCCGCCTCGCAGGGGCAGGGCCAATTGACGGCCGCCGTCGAACATGCGCAGGAAGCGGTGCGCCTCTGCGCCCAGCTGCCCAAGGGCTCCACGATGATTATCGGCGCGCTGCGGGCGCTCATCGGCGCCCTGGCCGAGAGTGGCCGGCTGGATGAGGCCTGGGAGTACTGCCAGGCCATGAACGACCAGATGGATGACCACTCCATGTCCCAGCTCGCCGGCGAGGTCGCCTGGGTGATCGGCAACGTAGCATTCATGCGCCACGACTACGCCGAGGGCATCAAATACCACGAGCGTGCCGGCCGGCTGCTCTCCCCGGCGAACGACATCGACTTGTGGGCCCGGTTCAACAAGGCCTCGGCGGCGGTCCGGCTCTCCTCGGGGATCGTCGAACCCGAAACCCTGTCCTCGATCGAACGCGCCGAACTGGCCCTCTCGATTGTGGGCGGCAACAAGACCGACCAGCTGGAAGTCGCTTTTATCCGGGCCCGCTGGCTCTACCTCACCGGGGACATCGTGGCGGCCGTCCAGAAGCTGCGCGAAATCCACGCGGAGCGCGAGTCACTGGCCCGGCACACGGCCGGCGAAGTGTCCCTGCTGCTGGGCAAGGCCCTCAAGGCTGCCGGGGAATCCGCCGAGGCGCTGGTCTATCTCGAGGAAGCCCAGAAGGAATTCAGCGCGGCGGGAGCTTCGGACCGGGTCCAGCAGGCACTGGATGCCGTGCTCGAGATCCGGCTCGCCCAGCGGCGCGCCGAGGCAGCGTCCGCCGAAGCCTAGCCCCGCCCCACAGGCCGTACGGCCGGGTCCCGTGATGGGCCCGGCGAACGGTGCCGGCGGGACCGCCGGATTAGGCGAACGTCCGGCCGGTGAGCTTCTCGTAGGCCTCCACGTAGCGGCTGCGCGTGCGGGCCACGACGTCGGCCGGAAGGGCCGGCGGGGGCGTGTCGGAGGCCTTGTGCCAGCCGGAGGCCGGCGAGGTCAGCCAGTCGCGCACGTACTGCTTGTCATAGGACGGCTGGGCCTGCCCGGGCCGGTACGTGGCCGCATCCCAGAAACGTGAGGAATCCGGGGTCAGCACCTCGTCGCCCAGGGTGATCACGCCGGTCGCCGCGTCGACGCCGAACTCCACTTTGGTGTCGGCCAGGATGATGCCGCGGCCGCGCGCGATGTCCTCGGCCTTGGTGTAGATCTCCAGGGTGAGCTCACGGAGCTTGGCCGCGACCTCCGTACCGACGAGGCCAACGACGGCGTCGTAGGTGATGTTCTCGTCGTGCTCGCCTACCTCGGCCTTCGCCGACGGCGTGAAGAGGGCTTCATCCAGCCGCGATCCGTCCACGAGGCCGGCGGGCAGCGGGATGCTGCACACGGTGCCGGACTCGCGGTACTCCAGGAGCCCGGAGCCGGTGAGGTAGCCGCGGGCGATGCACTCGACCGGGAACATGTCCAGTTTTTGGCAGATCATCGCCCGGCCCTCGACGGCGGCGGGAACACCGCCGTCGACCGTGGAGGCGAGGACATGGTGCGCGACGCCGAGTTGTTCGAACCACCACAGGCTCAGCTGGGTCAGGATGCGTCCCTTGTCCGGGATCTCGCTGGCCAGCACGTGGTCGTAGGCGCTGATGCGGTCGCTGGCCACCACCAGGACGCAGTCCTGGCCGACGCGCTCCGTGATGGCCGCGTCCGCGGGGACATAGAGGTCACGGACCTTGCCGGAGTAGACGTGCTGCCAGCCCGGCAGGTCCTGCGTGGCGGTGTCCAGACCGCCCTTGGGCGGGGTGGCGGACGGTGCGGGGCCGGACTGTGCGGGGCCGGGGGTCGAGGCTGCGGGATCCGTCACGGTCATGCCTTCGCTTTCGACGCGGCCGGGGCGCCCGGCGTCGTCACCTGGATTTGACCGCGGGCAGCCTTGCGGCCGATGTCGGTGCGGAACTGGCTGCCGTCCAGCTGGACGAGTTCGACGCCGTCGTACGCCCGCTCGCGGGCCTCCACGAGGTCGGTGCCCAGCGCCACAACGGCCAGGACGCGGCCGCCGGCGGAGACCACGCGGCCTTCCTCGTCCAGCTTCGTGCCGGCGTGGATGACGTGGACGCCATCCAGCGCGTCAACCTTCTTCAGGCCCCGGATGCGGTCGCCCGTCCGCGGGGTGCCGGGGTAGTTCTCCGCGGCCACGACGACGGCGACGGCGGTGTCCTTGGACCAGCGCAGCGGCTGTACCTTGTCCAGTTCGCCCTTCGCGGCAGCCATGAGCAGCCCGCCGAGGGGTGTCTTGAGCCGGGCGAGGACGGCCTGGGTTTCGGGATCACCGAACCGGACGTTGAATTCGATGACCCGCGTGCCGCGCGAGGTCAGTGCCAGGCCGACGAACAGGACGCCGACGAACGGCGTGCCGCGGTGGGCCATCTGGTTGACCGTGGGCTGGGCGACGCGGTCGATGACTTCCTGGACCAGGCCGTCGGGGGCCCATTCCAGAGGGGTGTACGCTCCCATGCCGCCGGTGTTGGGGCCTTCGTCGTTGTCGAAGATGCGCTTGAAATCCTGTGCCGGGGACAGGGCGACGGTGTTCCGGCCGTCGCAGAGGACGAACACGGAGACCTCGGGGCCGTCCAGGAACTCCTCGATGACCACGGTGCCGCCGGCGTCGAAGCAGCTCTGGGCGTGCGCCAGGGCCTCGTCGCGGTTGGAGGTGACCACGACACCCTTGCCGGCGGCGAGCCCGTCATCCTTGACGACGTAGGGGGCGCCGAAGGTGTCGAGGGCGTCGGCGGCTTCCTCGGCGTTGGAGGCCACACGGGCCATCGCCGTGGGGACGCCGGCCTCGGCCATGACCTCCTTGGCGAAGGCTTTTGACGCTTCCAGCTGGGCAGCGGCCTTGCTGGGCCCGAAGACCGGGATGCCGGCGGCTCGGACGGCGTCGGACACTCCGGCGGCGAGCGGCGCCTCCGGACCGACCACCACCAGGTCCACGGTGAGTTTGACCGCGAGCGCGGCGACGGCGTCGGGATCGTTCGCGTCGATCTCGTAGGTGGGGACGAGCGCGCTGATGCCGGCGTTGCCCGGGGCCGCGTGGACCTCGGACACGTTGGGGTCTGCAAGCAAGGATCGGACAATGGCGTGTTCGCGGCCGCCGGGGCCGATGACAAGTACCTTCACAGTCTCCAAGGGTACGTGGTGCACCCCGCAGGCTCCTAAGCTGTGTCGGCCGCTGGACATGCTCAATCTTCCGCCCGGGAGATGCCCGGACATGCCCCGGCACCGCGTAATCCGTGGGACATGCCCAGTCCCGGCCGCAGCCACTGGACACAATGCCACCATGTCCGCTCCCGGATACCAGGGCTGGACATGTCCCCCGGGCCAAGGAGCATGTCCAGTCCCCGGGACGCGGCCACGGAGCATGTCCATTCGCTGCCGAGTGGCCGCGGTACATGCCCTTCCGCCAGGCACGACATCAGTCCTCGGCCCACGCCCTTGCCCAGAAACTCCCCCGCACATGCCCAGTCCCGGCCGCGGCCACTGGACATAATGCCACCATGTCCGCTCCCGGATACCAGGGCTGGACATGTCCTCCGGGCCAAGGAGCATGTCCATTCGCTGCCGAGGGGCGGCGGAGCATGTCCCTTTCGACGGGTCGCCCGGGAGCATGTCCACTCGCTAGACAAATCCGGCGGCCCTGCGGCTACGAATGGCCTGTATGACAAAGCCCAGCATGAAGCCCAGCAAGCGGTCCCGCGGCGCCACAGCCCTGGCCGCGGTGGCCGGAGTGGCCGCCGCCGCCGTCGTCCTGTCCGTCGCGGAACTGATTGGTGCCTTCTTCACCACGCGGGCAACGCCCCTGATTGCCTTGGGCTCGACGTTCATCGACTTTACGCCGCTATGGATGAAGAACTTTGCCGTTGAAACGTTCGGCACCAACGACAAGGCGGCGCTGTTCGTCGGCATGGGTGTCACGATCCTGCTCCTGGCGTGCGTGCTCGGCATTGTGGCCTACCGGAAGTGGGCCTTGGGCGTGGCCGGAGTGCTGCTGATGGGCGCCGTGATCGTCGGGAGCGTGGTGACGCGGGCCAGTGTCAAACCGGTCGACGCCGTCCCGTCCCTGATCGGCACCGCGGCCGGGCTGGTGGTACTCCGGTTCCTGATCACGCGGCTGTGGCGGATGCAGGAATGGCCGGACCAGGCGGCCGACCTCGCAGCGAAGGAACCCGAGCGCCCGGCGACCACCCGGCGCGGATTCTTCGCCGCCGCCGGCATCACCGCGGCCGCCTCGGCCATTGCCGCCACCGGCGGCCGGATGCTCAGCGCCGCCCGCAGTAACGTGGCGGCGGCGCGTGAGTCGCTGCAACTGCCCGCACCTGCCAAGGCCGCCGCCGCGGTCCCGGCCGGTGTGCAGTCCAAAGCCCCCGGCGTCACTCCGTGGCTGACCCCGAACAAGGATTTCTACCGAATCGACACGGCCCTCAGTGTGCCGGAAATCAACGCCCAGGACTGGGAGCTGCGCATCCACGGCCTCGTGGAACAGGAGGTCAGGCTCACCTTCCAGGACCTCCTCGACGCCCGGCTCATCGAATCCCATGTTTCCTTGACCTGCGTGTCCAACCCGGTCGGCGGCAACCTCGCCGGCAACGCCAAATGGCTGGGCATGCCCATCCGCGACGTCCTGAAGATGGCACGGCCCACGCAGGGCGCGGACATGGTGCTGTCCACGTCGGTTGACGGCTTCAGCGCCTCCACCCCTTTGGAGGTCCTCCAGGACGACCGCGACGCGATGCTGGCGATCGGCATGAACGGCGAACCCCTCCCGCTCGAACACGGCTACCCGGTCCGGATGGTGGTCCCCGGGCTCTACGGCTTCGTCTCGGCCACCAAGTGGGTGGTCGACCTGGAAGTGACCCGGTTCGCCGACAACAAGGCGTACTGGACCCAGCGGGGCTGGTCCGAACGGGGCCCGATCAAAACCATGGCCCGGGTGGAAGTGCCCAAGTCCTTCGCCAAGGTCCCGGCCGGAAAAGTCGCGCTCGGGGGCACCGCATGGGCCCAGACCCGCGGCATCACCAAGGTCGAGGTGCAGATCGACAACGGTCCGTGGACCGAGGCTGTGCTCTCGGATGAGGCCTCGCTCATCACGTGGCGGCAGTGGTCCTTGGACTGGGATGCCACGCCCGGCCCGCACTACATCAAGGTCCGCGCCACGGACGGCACCGGCCAGGTGCAAACGGACAAGCGGGCGGATCCGGTGCCGGACGGCGCCTCCGGCTGGCAGTCGGTCATGGTGACCGTGGAATAACCGGGGTATCCGCACCCGGCACCATACACTTGCTGCATGGCTTTGAACCCGCATGCAACTTTCACAGTCGACTCCGCCGTCGAACTGGCAGTCATCGAACGCAGCGGCTTCGTGGAGTCCCGCCACATCGGTTCGGCTGTGGTGATGGCCGCGGACGGAACCGTGGTGATCGAGCTCGGAGATGTCACCGCCCCCATCTTTGCCCGGTCCACGCTCAAGCCGCTGCAGGCCCTGGCCTCGATGCAGTCCGGCGTGCCTCTGCGGGGTGCCCAGGTGGCCATTGCGTGCGGCAGCCACATCGGATCCCTTGACCACATGGATGTGGTGGAAGGCATGCTCAAGGCGGCCGGGGCCAAGGAGGACCAGCTGCAGTGCCCGGCCGACTGGCCGCAGGACGAGACGGCCCGGAACTGGCTCGTCCAGACCGAGCGCGGCAAGTCCAGGCTAGCCTTCAACTGCTCGGGCAAGCACGCGGCGTTCCTGTGGGCGTGCACGGAGAACGGGTGGGACAAGAACAGCTACCTCGAACCCAACCACCCGCTGCAGCAGCGCATCCGCTCCGTGATCGAGGAGTACTGCGGCGAACGCATTGCGCATCTCGGGATAGACGGCTGCGGCGCACCGGTTGCCGCAGTCTCCCTGACCGGTCTGGCCCGGGCCTACTCGAAGCTGGCCAAGGCTCCGGGCGACAAGAACTCCAACGCGCGCGCCGCCACGATCGCCACCTCCATGCTGGACTACCCCTGGGCCGTCCAGGGCCGTGGACAGACCAACACGATCGTCATGGACGAACTCGGCATCCTGGCCAAGATCGGCGCTGAAGGCGTGCTGGTCATGGCCACCCGGCAGGGCGTCTCCGTCGCCATCAAGATGCTCGACGGCAACATCCGGGCCACGACCCTCGTCGGGCTGACCCTGCTGGCCGCCTCGGGCGCCGTCGAAATCCCCGAAGTTTCCAGCGTGCTGGACAAAGTAGTGGACCCCGTCCTGGGCGGCGGACGCCCCGTCGGCAAGATCCGGCTCGGCCGGGCCGTCGCGGCACTGCTGGACTGACACTGCTGGACTGACGCTGCTGGACTGACACTTCTGGACTGGGACGTCCGCTCCGGTCCGAGGCAGCCCGGCGGCCGGTCACGGCCGGTCACGGCCGGTCACGGCCGGTCACGGCCGGTCACGGCCGGTCACGGCCGATCACGGACCTTCCGGACCCTTCCGGACCGGCCCTTTCGGTGGCATAGGCTGGTGGGAGGCCGCCGAGCGGCGGCCGTGACATCGCCAGGCTGGAGGCAGGAACGTGGCCGTATCGCGCCGACGCATCGCCGTGGACGAGGGCCGCGCGGCGCTCGCCGCATGGCAGGACGCCACCCCGGCACTGCCGGGAGCCACACTGCCGGGAGCCACAGTGCCGGGAAGCGGGGCCGCCGGCACCGTCCCGCGCAGCACGATCGCGACGGCGGTGCGCTACTCGCTGGAGGAGGTCACCGCCCGGGCACCCGGCAACTCCGTGGAAGTGCGCGTCCCGCCGTTCGGCGTCACACAATGCGTGGAGGGCCCGCGGCACACGCGCGGCACTCCCCCGAACGTCATCGAGTGCGACGCCGCCACCTGGCTGGCGATGGTCAGCGGGCAGCTGAGCTGGGCGGATGCCGTCGCGGCCGGCAAGGTTGCCGCCTCGGGACTGCGCGCGGACCTCTCGGCGCTCCTGCCCCTCTAGGGCATGGACAACACGCCCTAGCCTTCCTGGTTGCGGGCCGCCATATCGCCGACGCCAGGCGTGCCACCGGCGAGCGCGTAGCGCTGCAGCACCGCACCCTTCGGTGAGGCGACGACCGGCTCGATGAGTGCGAGGTTCGTCGGAACGACCCCGTCGGCGAAGACCTTCTTTCCACGGCCGAGGAGGATCGGATACACCCAGAGCGTGAGCCGATCGAAGAGCCGCTCGGCGAACAGGGTCTGCACGAAGTCAAGACTGCCGATGACGTGGATGTTGGCGTGCCGGTCGCGCAGTTCGCGGACGGCGGCGACGACATCAGGACCGAGCAGGGCGGAGTCGGCCCACTCGAGAGTCGGCGTCTGGCGCGAGGCCACGTACTTCGGAAGGCGGTTGAACAGCCGCGCGATGCTCCCGTCCGCGTGCGGCCAGTACGCGGCGAAAATGTCGTAGGTTCTGCGCCCCAGCAGCAGCGCGTCCATCCCCGCCATCCCGGATTCGACCTGCTCGCCCACGACCTCGTCCAAGAGAGGCGCTTGCCAGCCGCCAAACGCGAAACCGCCGTCGGCGTCCTCGTCCGGGCCGCCGGGTGCCTGCGCGACGCCGTCGAGTGTGGTGAAAAGGTCGATATGGATGAGTCCCATGCCGGGCTCCTTCTCTGTCGCCCGTCGTCGCCCCGGCGACGGGATCACTTCGAGGCTGTCACAGGATCCCACTGCGAAGCAACAGGTATCGACGGCTCGACACGAGTCCCGCTGTGCATCCGGCCCCTTAGCCCCGGCCGATGAACGGCATGCCGGCGGCCGTGACCACGAGGGACCCCACATTGGCCGACGCCGGCATCCCGGCCATGAGCAGCACGGCCCGGGCGGCGTCCTGCACCGGAAATGTCGGTTCGGCCCTGCGGCTGCCGTCGGCTTGCACGGCCCCGGAGCCCACGCCGATCTCGTCCATGAGATCCGTGGCCGCATTGCCGATATCGATTTGTCCGCAGGTGATGCCGAACCCGCGCCCGTCGAGCTCAATGCTCTTGGTGAGCCCGGTAATCGCGTGCTTGGTCACCGTGTAGGCCACGGTCTTGGGGCGGGGCGAATGGGCCGCGATGGAGCCGTTATTGATGATCCGGCCGCCCTGGGGCGACTGGGCCTTCATGGCACGGACGGCGGCGGCGGCGCAGAGGAGGGATCCCGTGAGGTTTACCGCTAGGGTCGCGTTCCAGTCCGCCACCGTAATCTCGTCCACCGAGGCGGCGGGGCCGAACACGCCGGCGTTGTTGAACAGCACGTCCACCCGCTCCCACTGCTCCAGTGCCGCGGCGAAGAGCCGTTCGACGTCGGCGGGGACGGTGACATCGCACGGTACCGCGAGCGCCTGGCGGTGGCCGGCCGCGGTCTCCAGCAGGGGCTCTTCCCGCCGGCCTGCCAGGACCACCCGGTAGCCCTCGGCCAGCATGAGCCGGGCCACCGCCCGGCCGATGCCGGATCCTGCTCCGGTGACGACGGCAACCCGTCCGGGGGTGTGGTGCTGGCTCATGGGGGTCCTCCTCGACTGGTGCGCGCGTGCGCCGTTGCCCGGCCAGCCTACCGCCGAGTGGGCCGGTCACGGCAGTGTTGCGCGCCCCGACGGCCGCGAACTGCCCCCTCATGAGGTCGGGCGGACGCGGCCCTAACGGGAGTCGTCGTCGCGGTCCCTGATCTGCCCGTTGCCGATCCGCCCGTCCCGGACCTGTCGCCCCGCGCGGTAGCCGGACCAGAACGCCAGGACCAGCAGGCCGGCGCCGATCAGGGCAACGCCGGTCCAGGTCTCGGCGCCCATGAAGACCAGCCCCTGCGGCACGACGGGCCGGGCGGCCAGCGGGGCATAGGCGAACCAGCCGAAGTCTTCCTGCGGCACCGGCCGGGCCAGCAGGACCAGGCCCGCGAGCAGCATCGCCAGGGCAACGAGCGGCACCGCCAGACGGCCCAGCAGACGCGTTCCGGCAGGGCCGGCGTCCCGATTCCCCCGCGGATCCATGGCCCTACTGTAACCGGTACGAAGGGCTCTGTCCGGGCACCGGGGAAGTCAGTACAGTAAAGCATGGCGACCACCACGGGGGATGTTCTGCAGGCCTATCTGGGACAACAACTGGGCGAGCTGCGCCGACACGGCCCCGGCGCCAGGGCCGGACAGGCGGAAGCCATCCACCAGATGCGCG
This sequence comes from Arthrobacter sp. TE12232, assembly GCF_054062615.1. Classification (NCBI taxonomy): domain Bacteria; kingdom Bacillati; phylum Actinomycetota; class Actinomycetes; order Micrococcales; family Micrococcaceae; genus Arthrobacter; species Arthrobacter sp. TE12232. The sequence continues at coordinate 3,275,106 of NZ_JBSSFK010000001.1, read as the reverse complement.
TCGCGGCCCGGCGGCTCCGTTCGCTGCTGGCCACGGGACGAACCCTCTTTGCCGCCGGCGCCGCTGATGACATCCGCACCGAGCTCCAGTGGATCTCCGGGGTGCTCGGCGCCGCCCGGGACCCGACGGTGGTCCAGGACCGGCTCAGGGAACTGCTCGCCGAAGAGCCCCCGGGGCTGGTTATCGGTCCGGCGGCCGAACGGATCGACGAAACTTTGGATGCCTCCGCCGCCGCGGGCATGGAAAATGTGATCGTGGCCCTCGACGGCGAACGCTATGCCCTCCTGCTCGGCCGGCTGGCGGAGTTTGTCACCGCCGTCCCGCTGACCGCCAAGGCCTCCCGGCCTCCGCATAAGACTGTGCGGAAGCTCGTGGCCAAGGATGAGGCACGGCTCAGGCGCTCGGTGGACGGGTTGGCTCCGCGGGCCGGCGGCGGACCGGGTATCCCTTCCCACGCTGAAGCCGCGTCCCGGGATGAAGGTCTGCACGAGGTCCGCAAATCGGCCAAACGTCTGCGCTATGCCGCCGAGTTCGCCGCTACCGTGGCCGGGAAAGGGGACGCGAAAAGGCTTTCCCGGACGGCCCTGGCGGCGCGGCACATTCAAACCGCGTTGGGCCTGCACCAGGACAGCGTGGTGGCACAGACCCTGCTGAGTGAACTCGGACGGCGTGCCGCGGGCAGCGGCGAACCCGGGTTCACCTTCGGGCGGCTGCACGCCCGCGAGGGCCAGTTGGCCGCCCAGGCCGAGGCGGACTTCGCTAAGGCCTGGAAGAAGTTCCCCGGACCACGGGACGGGTAGCCGGGCTGCGCGGCAATCGGATCAGCGCGGCCCCATCCGTTCAGCGCCCCATCCGTTCAGCGCCGATCAGTGGCGGGCACGCGTCCTCTTCCCGGCCGCCAGCGAGCCGCCGGTCGCGGGCGCTGAGCGCCCGGCCGTGCCGAGGGCCCGCCGGATCACCCGCGGCGTCGAGCCGTGCCGGGCGGCCGGGGCATCGGAACTGCGGTCCCGGATCAGGCCGGTTCCGGCGATCTCCCGCGCCTGGGCGACGCCGGCCACCGCCGCCCTCTTGCTGGGAAAGGTGATGGAGACCGCCATCAGTTCGCCCGCACCGTCCAACATCCGAATGCGGTAGCCGCCCTCGGGCGCGTCCACGAGCTCGAAATATCCCGCCATTGCACACTCCTCGTTCCATGTATCCCCCGCCATATCCCGTGCCGGGATATTAGTAAGTATACTTACTTGACGGTCGGGCGAAAGCCCCGAAGGCTTCGCCGGCTGCACGCCCGGACGGGCGCCGGAACGCCGCCGGGCCGGCGCTTGGCATGCTCAGGCGCCCGCCGTGGGCACAATTCCCTTGAGGCACAATTAACGTCGGGCACAGTTCAGGGGCGCGGTTGACCGACGCCGACTAAGCGCGTGTCAGCGGCGGATCAAGGGCGCGGGGTCCCGCCCTGAGCCGGGTGTCCCGCCAGCCCGGCGTGTTCGGCTGGTCCGGGGTGGCGCGCGGCGCCGCCCGCGTCCAGCGGGGTGTCGCTGCGGCGGACACCGTCATCATGGAGCTCCAGTGCACTCATGATGAGGGCGAAGTGGCTGAAGGCCTGCGGCGTGTTGCCCAGCTGCCGGCCGGCCTCGACGCCCCACTCCTCACTGAGGAGTCCGACGTCGTTGCGCAGCGCCAGCAGGCGTTCGAACAGTTCCCGGGCCTCATGGCGCCGGCCCGCCCCGATCAGGGCCTCCACCAGCCAGAAGGAGCACGCCAAGAACACCCCTTCCTCGCCGGGGAGCCCGTCGCCGCTCTCCGTTGGCAGGTAGCGGCGCAGGAAGCCGTCGTGCGTCAGCTCGCGCTGGACGGCGTCGATGGTTCCGATGATGCGCGGATCATCCGGCGGAAGGAAGCCGACCCGGGGCAGCAGCAGCAGGCTCGCGTCCAGTTCCGGCCGCCCGTAGGACTGCACGAACGTGTTGCGTTCGGCGTCGAACCCGTTGGCCATGACCTCGGCGTGGATGGTGTCACGCAGCTCCTCCCAGCGGTCGGCCGGGCCGGTCAGGCCGAAGTCCCGGACGCCCTTGACCATGCGGTCCGCCGCCACCCATGCCATGACCTTGGAGTGCGTGAAGTGGCGCTGCGGACCGCGCATTTCCCACAACCCGTTGTCCGGTTGGCGCCATGCCGTCTCAAGGTGTTCCATGAGGGCCACCTGGACGTCCCAGGCGTCGTCGGTGTGCTTCAGCAGGGAGTTCCGTGTCAGGGACAGGCAATCGAGCACCTCGCCCCAGACGTCCAGCTGCAGCTGCCCTGCCGCGCCGTTCCCGGTGCGCACGGGAGCGGAATTTTCGTATCCCTTGAGCCAGGGAAGTTCGGTCTCCGGCAAGCGGCGCTCCCCGTGGAGTCCGTACATGATCTGCAGATCGGCGGGATCCCCGGCGACGGCACGGAGCAGCCAGTCACGCCATGCACCGGCCTCCTGCGTGTAACCTGCGGCCAGCAGCGCCTGCAGCGTCAGGGTGGCGTCGCGGAGCCAGCAGAAGCGGTAATCCCAGTTCCGGGTGCCGCCGATCTCCTCCGGCAGGGACGTCGTGACGGCGGCGACGATGCCGCCGGTGGGGGCAAAGGTCAAGGCCTTGAGCGTGATCAGCGAGCGCTGGACCGCGTCGCGGTACGGCCCGGTGATCGTGCACTTGGCAGACCAGCTGTGCCAGAACTCCTCAGTGGACACCAGGACCGCTTCCGGGTCCACGGTGCGCGGCCGGGCGAGGTGGCTGGGGCTCCAGGTCAGCACGAAGGGAACGCGCTCCCCGGCCGTGACGGTGAAGTCGCTGACCGTGTGCATCCGCTCGCCGCGCAGCGGCGCCTCAGTCACGAGGTAGACGGCGTCAGGCCCTGCAACGGCGTGGATGCCGTGCTCGTCGTGGCGGACCCATGGCACAATATGGCCGTAGTCGAACCTCAGCGCCAGCTCGCCGCGCATCCGCACGGTGCCGCGGACGCCCACTACGATCCGCACGATGTCCGCCACCTCGTCACGTGGCGGCATGAAGTCAATGATCCTGACCGCCCCCTCGGGCGTCTCCCATTCGGTCTCCAGGATCAGGGTGTCTGCGCGATAGCGGCGCCGGGTGCATTCACCGCCGCCTGCCGGCGCCAGCAGCCACCGTCCGGCCGCGGGCGTGTCGAGCAGCGCGTTGAAACAGGCAGGCGAGTCGAAACGCGGCAGGCAGAGCCAGTCGATGGAACCTTCTGTACTGATCAGGGCGGCGGTGTGCAGATCGCCGACCATTGCGTAATCCTCGATGCGTGCCATGACACTTACAGTGCCACACCGGCTCTCCGGGTTCGAGGAGGCGGCACGATGAGGGCGCCCGACGACGGCGTCCGCAGGCGGCGCACGACGGCGGTGCGCACCGGTGCGCACCGGCGCCGCGTGCGCTGCTGACGGCGCGCGGCGCAGGGCCTTCCCGGTTTGCGGACGGCCGGGCCCGCTGGACTAGGATCCATCCATGCTGAAACGGAACTTCGGATCATCGTCACTGCAGGTCTCCGCCCTGGGCTTCGGCGCCGGGCACATCGGCTACGGCGACGTGACAGAACGCCAGGCCCATGCGCTCCTGGACCGGGCGCTGGAGCTGGGCATCAACTTCATCGACACGGCCCGGGGCTACGGGTTGTCCGAGGAACGCATCGGCTCCTGGCTCCCGGCGCACCGCAACGACGTCGTCCTGTCTACAAAGGTGGGCTACGGCGTCGAGGGCGCCACGGACTGGAGCGCCACCGCGGTGACCCGCGGCGTCGACGAGGCGCTGGCGACGCTCGGCACTGACACGATCGACGTCGTCTTCCTGCATTCCTGCCCCCTCGAGGTGCTGGGGCGGGGCGATGCCGTGCAGGCGCTGCTTGCCTGCGTGGACGCGGGCAAGGTCCGGGTGCCGGGGTACAGCGGCGAGGACGAGGCCCTCGCCTGGGCCGCCTCGGCCGGCGTCTTCGGCGCCGTACAGTCGTCCGTGAACCTGGCAGACCAGCGTTCCCTCCGCGAGGTGCTGCCCGGCGCGGCGCGGAGCGGACTGGGAGTGGTTGCCAAACGCCCCCTGGCCAACGCGCCGTGGCGGCACACGGACCGCCCCACCGGCGTGTACGGCGAGACGTACTGGGACCGGCTTCGTGAGATGGACCTGAAGCCGGAGGCCGATGACTGGCAGGGCACGGCACTGCGGTTCTCGGCGTTCAGCCCCGGCGTCTCCACGGCGATCGTCGGAACTTCGCAGCCGGCCAATCTGGACGCTGCGGCAGCCGCCGTCGTGCGCGGGCCGCTGCCCGACGCCGAGCGGCAGCGCTGGGAGGCGGCGTTCGCCACGCATGCCGGCGACTGGGCCGGAGAGGTCTAGGCGGGCCGGGGGACTGAAGCGGAGGGGCACGGACCGGCATGGCAGAGCACATGAATACTGACCGCACGGGCACTGTGCGGATCGGGACGTCAGGCTGGAGCTATGACCATTGGGAGGGGGTCCTCTACCCGCCGGGCCTGCCGGCCCGGGACAGGCTGGCGCACTACGCGGCCCGCTTCGACACCGTGGAACTGAACGCCAGCTTCTACCGCTGGCCCAGGGAGGACGCGTTCGCCGGCTGGCGGCGCCGCCTGCCCGATGGCTTCGCCATGTCCGTCAAAGCTCCGCGCGGCCTGACCCACGGCAAGAAGCTCTACGCCCCGGAGGCGTGGGTGGAGCGCATCACCCGGTGCTGGCACGAGCTCGGCGACAAGCGGGCCGTCCTGCTCGTCCAGCTGCCGCCGGACTTCGGGCGGGACGACGCCCGGCTGGACTATTTTCTCGCCGCGCTGCCCGAGTGGATCCGCGTCAGCGTGGAGTTCCGCCACCCAAGCTGGGACGACCCCGGCGTGTATGCCCTGCTGGAGCGGCACGGCGCGGCGTACTGCATCATGAGCGGTGCCGGGCTCCCGTGCGTCCTGCGCGCGACGGCCCCGCTCGTCTACATCCGGCTCCACGGCCCGGATCGCGATGCGCTCTACGCCGGTTCATACCCGGACGAGGACCTGCAGTGGTGGGCTGCGCGCATTGGCGAATGGCGGGCGGACGGCAAGGACGTCTTCGCCTATTTCAACAACGACGGCGGCGGCAACGCCGTGCGCAACGCCGCCGCACTGCGCCGGCTGCTGGGCGAGTCGCTTCCCTGGTAGGCCGTGCGTCGCGGGGCGTCCGGTTCCCGGACCGCCGTCGCGGCACTGCGGCCTCGGGCTAGTCACACGCACGGCGGGAGTCCGGCGCTGTGGGAGAGTGGGGGCATGGAATTGGCGTCACAACCAGCGCATCAGCAGCCCGTGTCCGGCACCAGGGCCTTTCGGCTCGCCCACTGGGTGTCGGACACCGTCAATGGGCTGCGCCTCAAGACGGCCCGACGCTGGAAGTTCATCCCGCAGACCGTCGCCTATCAGGGCTACGGCTCGACCGAGTGGGTCCGGGTCCTGGGCCGGGTGGTCCTCACCAGCAAGCCCGTGCCAGGCAGCAAGGCAGAGCGACTTGTCCAGAACGGCAACCAGAACTTCCGTGGCTGGCGCGCCTTCACAAGCGTCCCCGTCCAGTTCACCGAGGTGGAGATCCGGCTCGGCGGCGTCACTACCCGCGTCCATGCGGACCGCGGCGGCCTGGTCGACACCGTGGTTCCCGTGGCGTTGACCCCGGGCTGGCATACGGCCACGCTGCGGGCCGAGGGAACGGAACCGGTCGAGGCCAGGATTTTCGTGATCTCAGCCGACACCAGGCTGGGCATTGTCTCGGACATTGACGACACGATCATGGTCACGGCGCTCCCGCGGCCTTTCCTGGCGCTGTGGAATACCTTCGTCCTGAACGAACGCGCCCGGATGGCGACGCCAGGCATGGCTGTTCTGATGGACCGGCTCAAGGTCGAGCACCCCGAGGCCCCGGTGCTGTACCTGTCCACCGGGCCGTGGAACGCGGCGCCCACCCTGGCCCGCTTCATCGCCCGGAACCTCTATCCCTCGGGCGCCCTGCTGCTCACCGACTGGGGCCTGACCCACGACCGCTGGTTCCGCAGCGGCCAGGAACACAAGCGGCGGAACCTTGAACTCCTGGCCCAGGAGTTCCCGAACATGCGCTGGCTGCTGTTCGGCGACAACGGCCAGCACGATGAAGAAATCTACTCCGGCTTCGCCCAGGAGCACCCGGACCGGGTGGCCGCGATCGGGATCCGGCAGCTTTCGGCCAGCGAGGCCGTCTTGGCCGGCGGCCACTCCGATTCCGGCGACCACTCGGGATCCTCCGTTCCCTGGATCTACTCTCCCGATGGCGCCGGACTCGCCAAGGGCCTGCAGGACCTGGACCTGCTCTGAGCTAGGTCTGCGCTGACGTTGATCCGGGTAAGGGCCTCAGCCCGCCGGGCGGGGCGGTTCGGCGTCGGCGTCTGGCTCCTGCTGTCCGACGGCGGCCCCGGGCACATGCGCGGCGGACGCCGCGCGGCGGGCCGCGATCACCTCCTGCAGCCAGTAGTACGAGGCCTTCGGCGTGCGGACCTGGGTGTCGAAATCGACGTGGACCAGGCCGAATGGCTGCTTGTACCCGGCGGACCACTCGAAGTTGTCCATGAGGGACCAGACATAGTAGCCGCGAAGGTCCACGGACTCGGCGGCACCGCCGGGGCGCGTGGCTTCCAGAGCCGTGCCGATATGGTCGGCCAGATACCGTAAGCGGCGCTCATCCGGAATGATCCGCCGGTCCGCCGCGGCGTCCCGGACCACGACGTCCTCGAAGCTCGCCCCGCCCTCGGTGATGTAGACCGGCGGCAGGTCCGGGTAGCGCTCGGCCATCTCGGCCAGGGCGACGGCCATGTAGTCGGGCTTGACCGGCCAGCCGTAGGCCGTGTGCTCCGTGTCCGGGAACGACGCTATGTGGAACGGCGCCCCGGGCGTCCCGCTGAGGTCGTCCCCCATCGCCTCCGCCATGCCCGGCGGCACGGCCCCCTCTCCCGGACCTGACGCGACGCGGGTGGGCATGTAGTAGTTCAGGCCGTAGAAATCCAGGGGCTGGGAGATCAGTTCCATGTCCTCGCTGGAGGGGCTGAAGGAGGAGGAGAAGAACGTGGCTGCGCGGATGACGTCGGGGTACTTGCCAAGCAGCACGGGATCCGCGTAGAGCCGGTTCTGTGCCACGTCCATGAGTCCGGCGCTGAGCTTGTCCAGCGGGTTGGCGCTGGCCGGGACCATCGGCGAGTAGACGTTGGTCATGCCGATTTCGCCCCGTACGTTGGCGGCACGCAGCGCCTGGAGCGCCAGGCCGTGGCCCAGCAGCTGGTGATGCACGCTGGGCAGCGCCTTCAGCATGAGAGCTTCGCCGGGCGCGTGCATGCCCAGGGCGTAGCCGTTGGTGGTGACGGTCGCGGGCTCGTTGACCGTCACCCAGCGGTCCACGCGGTCCCCGAAGGCAGCCGCGGCGATGGCGGCGAACTCGCCCAGCCGGTACGCCGTGTCCCGGTTCATCCAGCCGCCGGCCTCCTCCAGCGGCAGCGGGGTGTCCCAATGGTAGACGGTGGCCATGGGGGAAATCCCGTTCTCAAGCAACAGGTCGATCAGCCGGTCATAGAAACCCAGCCCGGCCGGGTTCACCGGTCCGCTGCCGCCGGGCTGGATCCGCGGCCAGGACAGCGAGAACCGGTAGGAATCGATCCCGAGGTCCTTCATGAGGGCCACGTCCTCGGGCATCCGGTGGTAGTGGTCGCAGGAGACCGCGGGGCTCTGGTCCTCCACGATCGCTCCGGGCTTCGCGGCGAAGACGTCCCACCCGGACGGGCCGCGGCCGTCCTCATCGAGCGCGCCCTCGATCTGGAAGGCGGACGTCGCCACGCCCAAGGTAAAGCCGGGCGGAAGAAGGGCGGCCAACTCCTTGGCGGAAGCGTTCATCGACAGGACCCCTATGTAGTTTCGGTGGTGGTTGACTGATCTTAGGCCTCACCCCGGAGCGGGCGCCACGACCTCGCCGGTTTGACGGACGCCGGGGCATTGGCCAGTGTTGATCCGTGCAAGTGAAAATTGAACACGCCGTCGACCGCCGGCCGTCGGCACGGCCCGGGCCGCGCCGGCAGGGAGCGGTTCTCGTCGGTTTCCTCGCGGTTTCCCACGCGGTGGCCTACCTGGCCTCGCAGGTCATCATCAGCAACGCCGGCGGCTGGTATGCGGCGGCGGACAAGGCTCCGTGGACTCCGCCGGGCTGGGCCTTCGGATCGGTCTGGATGATGCTTTACACGACCATGGCCGTGGCTGCATGGCTGGTATGGCGGCAGCGCTCCGGAAGGGGCGCCGGGGTGAAATCCGCGCCGGACGCCGGGCAGCACAACGGCGCCATGACGGTCTACGGCATCCTCCTGCTCCTGAACGTGGCCTGGGCGCCGCTGTTCTTCGGCATGTATCCGATGATCGGCACGGCAGCCCTCTGGCTTGCCCTTCTGGTCATCGTGGCGCACGCCGTGGCCGCTTCGGCAACCACCGTCCTGTTCGGCGTCGCTAGCCGGGCGGCAGGCCTGCTCATGCTGCCCTACGTCTCGTGGATCGTGTTCTCCTGCAGCCTCAACGTCTACGCGGCCGCCAACAACTGAGCCCGGCCCCCTGGCGGCTCAGAAAACCGACGTCTCCGGCCCGAAGAGGAAGTCCTTGGCGTGAGCCACCGCCTTACGGAAAGCGTCGTTCCGCAGGCCCACGAGCTGCTCAGCCTCGTCCGCCGAAGGTTCCAGGTACTCGGTGAAGCCGGGCCTCAGCACCCAGATATCACCCGCGGGCGGCAGGTAGAACACGCCAAAGGAACGGTGCTGGTTGTCCTCGGCGGTCCAGACCGGAACCACGGCCAGCGCCGCGCCGGTATCGACGTTGATCCATTGGGCCCGGGGCAGCGGGGCCTCGTGCGCCTCCGGATCCAGGAACGGTGCCGTGCCTTGGCCCCAGCGCTTCTCGAAGCGTTCGTGGAACACCGGCATCAGGTGTGAATCGTAGCGGCGCCATGCGCTCATGGACGTTCTCCTCCTCCGTGGGAGTTGCTGGTGATTGGGGTCGGCGGCCAGGGCCAGTAACCCCTGCTCAGTGACCTCTGCGTGGGGGCTGCTCCCGGCGGTGCTCTGGTTCCCAGCGGACGGGGAACACCCGCAGAAGCGGTTCCCGGCGCCGGATGATGCGCACCGGGATGTCACGGCCGCCGTGTCCGGCCCCGCTCGTCGACGTGCCGGCCGGGCCGGCCGCCCGGCGCCCGCCGGCGTCGTAGTCCGCCCGCATCCTCGGGTCCCGCAGCACGGCGAAGGCGTCCAGGATCGCGCTCACCTCGCCGGCACCGGAATCGCCGGTACCGCGACCGGCCCCGGAGCTTCCGGCGTCGGGATGGTGCAGGCGCATCAGCGCCCGAAAGGCGCGGCCGATCTCCTCCCGGCTCGCGTCCGGAGACACGTGCAGGAGTGCGTAGTAGCCGCGGGGGTCGGGGTTGTTCGAGGGCATTGTCGGGCTCCGCCGTGTGAAGCCGGAGCCTGCGCCGGGCCTGGTGCCCGGCGCAGGCTCCCGGGACTACTTGCCGATCTCCTGCAGGTTGTCCTGCGAATGGGTGATTTCAATCTTCCGCGGCTTGGCCTGTTCCTTCACGGGGACGCGGAGGGTCAGGACACCGTCCGCGTAATGGGCCTTGACGTTCTCGGTGTCCAGGGTCTCGCCCAGGATCAGTTGGCGGCTGAAAACACCGCGGGGGCGCTCGGAGACCGTCAGTTCCACATTGGGCTGCACGGGGTCCCGCCGTTCCGCCCGGACCGTCAGGACGTTGCGTTCAATATCGAGCCCGATCGAGTCGACGTTGACGCCCGGGAGGTCAAAGGCGACGACGAATTCGCCGTCCTCCTGCCACGCGTCCATGGGCATGGCGGCGGGGCGCGCCGTCGTTCCGAAGACCTGCTGGGCGAACCGGTCAAAGTCACGGAACGGGTCCGTCCGAATTAGCATCATTTCCCACTCCTTCAGCGCGAATTGGCTCCATTTTCTCCATCAACCGTCACCGTTTTTCTATGGTGAGGGGTATAGATTTTTTATAGCACCGGTGACACACTGCTGCAAGGGGGAAATCGCAGCAAAGGGAGGAAAACCATGGCGGAGAGCGGGTCGGAGGCAGGTCTTTACGCCATCTCGGTGGTGGCACACCTGGTGGGCACGGGACAGCAGAACATCCGGCTCTATGAGCGGCGGGGACTGCTCACCCCGGACCGCACCGCAGGCGGCACACGGCAGTACAGCGATGCTGACCTCGCGGTGCTGCGGCGGATCGGCGAACTCCTGGAAGAAGGCCTGAACCTGGCCGGGGTGGCCAAGGTGATGGAACTCGAGGCCGCCAATGCGCGGCTGCGCGCCGAACTCAAACGGGCGCGCAGCCGCTGACGGGGCTTAGTCCGTGCCCGGGCTTAGTCGGTGCCGGCGTCGGCGGTGGACAGCGTTCCGGTGATCCGCTCCCCCGGAATCCGGGCCGTCCGCCAGGTATCCAGCGCAATGACCCCGCCCAGCACCACGAGCGAGATCGAGAAGGCGCCCAGGGCATCGGTCATCCAGTGGTAGCCGAGGTAGAGGCGGCTGACTGCCGCGAAGAAGATCCCGATCCCCGCCACGATGAAGGCGATGATGGCCGACCGCGGGTTCTTCCGGCGCGAAAAGACCAGGTACGTGGTCACCAGCAGAAAATCGCACGCGCCCAGGACATGGCCGGACGGAAAGGAAAAGGTGGTGTCGGCGCCGAAGAGCATCAGGTCCACGGGAGGGCGGTGGCGCTCCACGATCCGGCCAATGACCTGCGCCAGGATCACGCCAGTCAGCATAGCGCCGGCCAGGAGCATGGGCCGCCATGCATGCTTGGCGGCCAATCCCCAGGCCACGGTGACGATCAGGACGATGATCGGCAGGCCGATGGGGCCGAACACGATCGCCAGGATGATCATGATGGTGGTGGCGGGTTCACCGCGCAGGGTCACGAGCCAGGACCGCACGGGCTCGTCGGCCGCCGAGATGCCGCCGTGCTGCAGGACACCTGTCAGGATCACGACGAACAGGACGACGCCGAGGATCATCAGCCCGACGGCCGTGCGGTAGAGATTCCGGCGCGCCGACACGCTCATGAACCGTTCCTCGACGACGAACTTCTCGTGGAAGGTCCGCCACCGGCCCTGCGACTTATCCGATTGTGCTTCTGCCATGGTGCCGTGCCGCCTTTGCGCCGTTTGTGGACATTCTCTGCAGAAGATTATCCCGGTTGTCCGGCATTCGATACGCAGAGTACGCGGGCGGGGCCCTGACGGCCGTCCCCTCGGGGGCCCGGGCAGGCGCTCCGGCAGCCATCTGGCCCGTTCGCCTCGCGCGGAATCTGTCCAGTGCCGAAGGTCCCGGGTTGAAAAGGATCCGCAGGTCCACGCCGCGACACTCGCCCGGACCGCATTTTGAGGGCCGGAAGCGGCCGTCCGGCGACTTGACGCCCCTATAAATATGACGTTATTGTCCATTCAATTGGGGCCAAGAAAAGAACTCCAAGAAAGACTGTGCTATGACCCAAGTTACCCCGACCATTGAGATCCAGGTCGACAGCCGCAAAGTCCTCGATGACCGCCTCAACGACGCCGTCCTCGGCCTTCAGCGGCTCGCGATGACCGCCGGAACCCACGGCATCCTGCTGACGCGGCACAGGCCGGGCCACTACACGGCGGCTCTGTCCGACCAGGTGCCCTTCGGCATGACCCGCGAGCTCGTTCACTGAGCCGGATTTCACCGGAACACCACAACGCGGGGTCATTTCCCGCCTGTCCACTGCTGGACGGGCGGGAAATGACCCCGCGTTTGTTCTTTAGCGACCGCCCTCGAGCTTCCGGCTGCGCTGCTCCTGGGCCATCGGCCCGTACGGATAGACGCCGACGCGCGGGCGGCTGACCTCGGTCAGCCGCTCAGTTTCCCCCGCGGTGAGCCGGAGGTCCGCCGCCGCCAGGTTGTCCGCGAGCTGCTCGACGGTCCGGGCGCCCAGGATCACCGAGGTGACGGCCGGCCGGTCCGCCAGCCAGGCCAGTGCCACCTGGGACGGGCTCACGCCATGCCGGCCGGCGGTTTCCTCGACTTCGGCAATCACGTCCCAGGTGCGCGGGTCGGCGTTGCGGGCCTCCCACGCTTCCATCCCCCGTTTCGGATTTTCGCCGAGGCGGGTGGCCCCGGCGGGCGGCTGGTCGCGCTTGTATTTGCCGGACAGCCAGCCGCCGCCTAAAGGCGACCACGGCAGCAGCCCGATCCCGGCGTCGAGCGAGGCCGGAACGATTTCCGATTCGATCTCGCGGACCAGCAGGCTGTACTGCGGCTGCAGCGTCACGGGGGCACTCCAGCCCTGGGCTTTCGCTACGTGGACCGCCTTGGTCAGCTGCCAGCCCAGGAAATTGGAGAAGCCGTAGTACGCGATCTTGCCGCTGGTGACGGCGTCGTGCAGGAACCGGAGTGTCTCTTCCAGGGGAGTGATCGGGTCCCACGCATGCAGCTGATAGAGGTCGATCTGCTCCACGCCCAGCCGGCGCAGCGAGTCATCCAGCGCCCGGACCAGGTGGCGGCGGGAGGTCCCGACGTCGTTGGGGGCCTGGCCCATCGGGAAGCGGCCTTTCGTGGCCACTACGGCCCTGTCCCGGGCGTCTGCCCGGTCGGCCAGCCAGCGGCCGATGATTTCCTCCGACACCCCCGAGCTATAAACGTCCGCGGTGTCGATGAAGTTGCCGCCCGCCGCGAAGTAGTCATCCAGGATGGCGCGGGACTGCTCCTCGGTGGCTTCGGCGCCAAAGGTCATGGTGCCCAGCGCATAGGTGGAGACAACGGCGCCGCTGTTGCCCAGGGTGCGGTAGTGCATGGAACTCCTCAGTGGTGGGTGGATTGGTCCCGGTTTCGTCAGCCGCGGGTGTTTCAGTCTTCGGTCGGGGTGGTCCGGTTCGAGTGGTAGGTCCGCCAGGTGTGCTCGGGCGCGTAGCCGAGGAGGCGTTTGGCTTTGTCGATCGAGAGCATGGTTTCGTGCTCGCCAAGCTCCTTGACCACTTTGACGTCGGGGAAGACCTCGGCGGCCAGGCTGGCGCTGGAACGGCTCATCACGGTGTCTTCGTTGGCGATGATGAAGGCCTCGAAGCCGGGCTTGCCGTGGGCCAGGGCGCGGGCCACGGCCTGGGCGCCGTCGCGGCCGTCGATGTAGCCCCAGAGGTTCCATTTGCGCAGGGTTGCGTCGTGGTCAAAGGAGGGGAACTCCTCGTAGTCCTCCGGGTCCATCACATTGGAGAACCGCAGGCCCGTGATGCTCAGTTCCGGGTCCCAGCGGGTCAGCTGGATGGCCATCTGCTCCTCGAGGTGCTTGACCAGGGAGTAGGTGCTTTCCGGCCGGGCCGGGTAGTCCTCGTCCACCGGGATGTAAGGAGGGTCGACGTCGAACGGCAGCCCCAGGACCGTCTCGCTGGAGGCGTAGACAATTTTCTTGATCCCGGCACGGCGGGCGGCCTGGAACACGTTGTAGGTGGACTGCATGTTGTTCTCGAACGTGGCGGCATCGGGGGCATGCCCCGGGGCGGGAATCGCGGCCAGATGCACCACGGCGTCAAAGCCGTTGTGGCGGTCTTCCAGGCCCAGGAACACGTCCACCACCTGGCCGTAGTTGCGCAGGTCCACCTCCGTGAACCCGGGGCTGCGCGCGCCCGTCCGGTCCAGGTTGGTCACATCGTGGCCGTCCTCACTCAGCCGCCGGACGACGCTCCGTCCCAGCTTTCCGCTTCCTCCGGTAACAGCAACTCTCATCAGGAACTCCTCGGGTGGCAGGATCTGCAGACCGTCTTGGTCCGGCACGGGCTCCGGCCCCAGGTCCGGCGCCGGCAGTCACCGTTCCACCCTAAGGGGAGCCGGGTGCTCTGCCCAGCCCCGCGTGACTTTCGGCCCTAGGCAGTCCCGGAGGCAGGGGGCAGGCTGGGGGCCATGAACGGTGATCAGCGCATTGTCGTGGGCGTGGACGGATCCGAGTTTTCGACGACGGCGCTCCGCCTCTCCGGGCGCATGTCCACGAGTCTGAACGTCCCGTTGGAGGTCATCACGTGCCTGGGCACCTCCGACTTCTTCCTGGCGTCCCACCTGCCGGAGGAGAGCACGCCCACCACCGCGCAGCTGGAAGAGACCGCCAAACGCCTCGTGGACCAGGCGCTGGAACGGGCCTTCGGGGACTCCCGCCCGGAAGGACTCACGCGCTCGGTCAAGTTCGGGGCGCCGGCCAAGGCCCTCATCGACGAGAGCAAGAACGCCCAGCTGCTCGTGGTGGGCAGGCGCGGGAAGGGCGGCTTCCTCCATCAGGTCATGGGCTCGGTGAGCGGGGCCTGCGTGGCCCATGCCCATTGCCCGGTGCTGGTGGTCGGCCAGAGCGCGGACGACCTGAGGGACCGGACCACGGGATGAACCGCGCCGGCCCCGCACCGGCACCCCGCAGGACCGCCCGTGCTGCCGCAGCGCCGGCTGAGGTCCCTCGCCTGAGCGGCCCGCACCTTCCGGCCCGGATCCGCGGACCGCTCGCGGCGCTTGCGGCGGCGGCGGCGGGTGCCGCGTACGTCCTGGCCGTCCGGCCGAGGCTCCTGCGCTGGGGAGCCACCACCCAGGAGGCCGCCGGGCCGCTGCCCGGGGACGAGATTGTGCCCGCGCCGCGCATGCAAAGCACCCGGGCCGTCACCATCGCGGCCCCGGTATCAGACGTCTGGCCGTGGCTTGTCCAGTTGGGCGCCGGCCGCGGCGGCATGTACTCCTACGACTGGCTCGAGAACGCCGCGGGCCTGGGCATCCAAAGCGCGGACAGGATTCTGCCGGAACTGCAGCATCTGGAGATCGGTGACATCGTTCCGCTTTCCCGCGACGGCGGCCTGCCGGTCAGGCTTCTCCAGTCCCGGGCAGTGCTGGGCCTTGGCGGAACCATCGATCTGCGGACCGGGCGGGTGTCACCGGCCGGTCCTCCTCCCGACGGGCCCTGGCTGGAGGCGGGGTGGACGTTCGTGCTGCGTCCTGCGGGCCCCCATGCCAGCCGTCTCGTGTCCCGCACCCGGTACGACTATTCGCCCCTGGCCGCGGGACTGGTGCTCCGCCCGTTGCTGGAGCCGGTGCAGTTCGTCATGGAGCGGCGGATGCTCCTCGGCATCCGTGCCAGGGCCGAAAGCCGGGCCAAGAGCCAGGCAAAGGCCCGCGGCGGGGGTCACGGCAAGGCGCGCGGCGCCTGATTCTCCAAGCGGCTGTGTTCTTCAAGCATCTGTGTTCATCAAACGCCCGTGTTCTTCAAGCATCTGTGTTCATCAAACGCCCGTGTTCATCAAACGCCCGCGGCGCCGTCACGCGGTCCGGTACCGTCCGGGGCCAGCAAGTAGTCGACAAACCAGTCCCGGGCCAGGATGGCCGCCGCGGCCAGCGTGCCCGGTTCTTCAAACAAGTGCGTCGCCCCCTGCACGACGGCGAGCTGGTTGGGGCACCGCATCATGGCCTTGGCCTTGCGGTTGAGCTCCAGGACCTCATGGTCCAGGCTCCCCACAATCAGGAGCGTCGGCGCAGTCACCGCGGAGAGCCGCGGGCCGGCGAGGTCGGGCCGGCCGCCGCGCGACACAACAGCCGCGATCCGTGCCGAGGGCTCCGACGCCGCCCACAGCGCGGCCCCGGCGCCCGTGCTGGCACCGAAGTAACCCACGGCGCAGGAGGCCGTGTCCGCCCGGGTGGCAAGCCAGTCGGTTGCCGAGGAGAGCCTGCGGGCCAGGAGTTCGATGTCAAAGACGTTGGCGCGGTTGCGCTCCTCCGCGGGCGTCAGCAGGTCCAGCAGCAGTGTCCCGAGCCCGGCCTGCTGCAGGACCCCGGCCACGTAACGGTTCCGGGGGCTGTGGCGGCTGCTGCCGCTGCCATGGGCGAACAGCACCACGGCCCGGGCCGGCACCGGAAGGTGGAGCTGGGCCTGAAGCCGCACCCCGCGGGACGGAATCTCCACTTCCTCTTCGACGTCGGCGGCGCTGCCCGCGTGGGTGAAGTACGGAGCACGGGACGGCGGCGGCGCAGATTCCAGGCGTTTGGCCGCAAGATCGAGCAGGCGCACCACCTCGTCGTCGTCGGTGGGAGAGAAGTCCCGGTAGTGGTAGCCGACCGCGGTGAACTGGCGCGGCGTTGCCAGGCAGACCACTTCATCCGGCTCGGTGAGGCTGGCTAGGGTATCCGCCGGGGCAACCGGAACGGCAAGGATCACCCGTGCTGCCCCCTGTTTGCGGGCGATCCGGCAGGCCACACGGGCGGTGGAGCCGGTGGCGATCCCGTCGTCGACGATCACCGCGATGCGTCCGGTCAGGTCCTGCCGGGTGCGGCCCTTCCGGAACAGGACCACCCGGTTTTCCAGCACGGCGCGCTCGCGGTCTTCAACTGCCTGGAGTTCGTGGGCGCTGACCCGCGCATGGGCCAGGACCTGCTCGTCCAGGACCTTGGCTCCGCCTTCACCGATCGCGCCCATGGCGAGCTCCGGCTGGTATGGAAGTCCGAGCTTTCGCACCACGATCACGTCCAGGGGGGCGTCCAATGCGGCGGCAACCTCGAAGGCGACGGGGACGCCGCCGCGGGGTAGTCCCAGGACCACAATGTCCTGGCCACGCAGTTCCGCCAGACGCCGGCCGAGCTGCCTCCCGGCGTCGACCCTGTCTTGAAAAATGCTCATGGGTTATGGCTTTCCAGTCGAAATGTCGGCCATCGGCCCCATCAGTCCTGGACCGCTGAAACTGGTGTCCCTGCGGGCCCGGCGAGCCGGAAATGGGCCAGGTGGCCGCTCCCTCCAACTATCCGCCCGGGGCTGTCACCCGGTGAGGGCCTTTGTGCCCGATTTTGCGCCGGCGGCGCCAGCCCGGGCCACGGTTGACGAGCAGCGGGCGGGCCGCCGGGATGCTGAAGCGTGCGGCCCGGCGGGCGATGCGGTGCGTCCGGCCGCGGAGCCGGACGGGACGGGGCGGGAGGGGCTGCTGCGCGGCCCGGGCGTAGAACCAGACTTTGGCCAGTTCAACCAGAACGAGGTACACCGCGCCCATCCCGAGCAAGGCGAGGAAGAACGGCGTCGGCAGCGGATCGAAGCCCAGCACCCCGGCCAACGGCGAGAACGGGAGGTACACTCCGAGGGCCACCACGCCCAGGGACGCGCTCACCAGGCCCACCGACGGCCGGCTCCGGAAGAAGGGTACGCGCCGGGTCCGGATGACGAAGATGATCAGCGTCTGCGTGACGATGGATTCGATGAACCATCCGGCGCGGAATTCGCCGGGAACCGCGTCGAAGACGAAGAGCATCAGCGCGAACGTCGCGAAGTCGAAGATGGAGCTGATGGGGCCGAACAAGAACATGAAGCGCCGGATGAAGCCGATGTCCCAGTGCGATGGGGCCAGCAGCTGTTCCTTGTCCACCCGGTCGCCCGGGATGGCCAGCTGGCCGGCGTCGTAAAGCAGGTTGTTCAGCAGGATCTGGCCGGGCAGCATGGGCAGGAAGCTCAGAAGCACCGAGGCCGTGGCCGCGCTGAACATGTTGCCGAAGTTGCTGGAGGTGCCCATCAGGACGTACTTGATGGTGTTGGCGAAGATCCTCCGGCCTTCCATGACGCCTTCGGCCAGGACCCCCAGGTCCTTGTCGAGCAGCACGACGTCGGCGGCGTCCTTGGCCACGTCCGTGGCGCTGTCGACGGAAATACCGATGTCCGCGGCGTGCAGCGCCAGGGCGTCGTTGACGCCGTCGCCCATGAACCCCACGGCGCCGCCGCTCTTGCGCAGCAGCCGGATGATCCGGGCCTTCTGCTCGGGCGAAACCCGGGCGAAGATGCTCGCCTCGCGCGCGGCGGCGGCCAGCTCGTCGTCGGTCATGGCCTCCACCGCGGGACCGCTGAGCGTTCCCCCCGAGAGGACGCCGAGTTCATCGCAGACCTTTTCGGCGACCCTGGCGTTGTCACCGGTGGCGATCTTGACCGAGATGCCCAGCGCCTCGAGCTGGTCGAGGGAAGCCCGGGCGTTGGCTTTGGGCCGGTCCAGGAAGATGAGGAACCCGGCCAGGACCAGGTCCTTCTCGTCGGCCGGGGTCAGATCCTCCAGCCCGTCCGCGGGGCGGCTCGCGACGGCCACCACCCGGGATCCGGCGTCGAACTGCTCATTCAGCAACGCCTGTACGTCCGCCGGGGTGTCCGCGCACAATGCGAGGACGTCCTCCGGCGAGCCCTTGGTGATGAGGCGGGCGGGGCCGCCGTCGTCGCTGACCAGCACGCTGGTCCGGCGCCTCAAGTGGTCGAAGTCAATCACGTCCAGGCGTTTGTAGCGGGCCGGCTGGAACGCCGCGGCCTCCGGTGACGCCCATAGGGCGGCGTCCAGCGAGTTCAGGCCCACCGGGGAGGTCTGGGATTCTGCGTAGTCGGCTTCGGTCGCCAGAAGCCCCAGCGTTAGCAGGTCAGCGGGGGCGATGTCCGGGCGGGCGGGCAGCGCGGCCGTGAAGCTGATCCGGCCCTCTGTCAGAGTCCCGGTCTTATCCGTGACCAGGATGTCCATGTCGCCGAGGTCCTCGATGCAGACCAGCCGCTTCACCAGCACCTTCCGCCGGGCCAGTTGCCGGGTACCGGTGGCCAGGCTGGTGCTGACCACGGCCGGCAGCAGCTGCGGGGTGATGCCGACCGCGATCGCCAGCGAGAACAGCAGCGATTCGATCACCGGGCGGTGCAGGAGCAGGTTCGCGACAAAGATCAGCGAGGTCAGCCCGATGGCCACCTGCAGCAGCAGGAAGGAGAAGCGTTTGAGGCCCAGCTGGAACTCGGTCTGGGGCTGCCGTTCGCCCAGTCCCAGTGCGATCCGGCCGAACTCTGCCCGGCCCCCGGTGGCGACCACCACCCCGGTGCAGGAGCCGGACTGGATCACGGTCCCCATGAACAGGCACGACGTCAGGTCACCCAGCGCCACTGCGCCGGTGACCGGGGCGGGGTCCTTGCCGACCGGCAGCGATTCGCCGGTCAGGATGCTTTCATCGCACAGCAGGTCTTTCGCGGTCAGCACCCGCATGTCAGCCGGAATGATCGCGCCGATCCCCAGATGGACGACGTCGCCGGGCACCAAGGCGGTGACCTCGACCTCTCGGGCGGTCCCGTCGCGGACGACGACGGCGCGGTGCGTGACGCGCGAATGCAAGGCCTCCGCAGCGCGTTCGGCCCGGAATTCGTTACTAAATCCGAGCCCGACGCTAACCAGCAGGATCACGCCGATCACGATCGCGTTCGTGGCGTCCCCGAGGAACAGCGAAAGCCCCGCGGTGATGAGCAGCAGGATCAGGATGGGGCTGGCCAGCTGCCGGCCCAGCACCGACCACCCGCTGGCCATGTGGGTCCGCACCGCGTTGGGCCCCAGCTCCGCGAGGCGCCTGTCCGCCTCCGCGCCGGTCAGCCCGGTCTCATCCGAGCCCAGCTCTCCCAGCACGGCAGCCACGGGCTGGCCCGCGGCACGGGAAATCGCCAGCGGAAGGGAGTGCGACTCCTTGACGTCGAGCTCTGGCATGCGGCATCCGTTCACGACAATTCACTTAAGGCAAGCCTACGTGCCCCAGCGAAACGGTTCAGCAGTCTGTGACCCCGCGGGCGCCGTCTGGAGCCCCGCGTATCCGGATGTATATAATCTCCCGGTACGGTTTTGCAGCAAGCCGTTGGATTGTTCTTCGATCCGGCCGGCCGCTGCCGTATCCGCCACTTGCCGCGGTGGGAAGCACCGCCGGGTTGTCTTGACCTGAGGGAAACGGCACAACAGAGAAGTGGTCAGCGAGTCAACCGCAAATTCAATAAACCAGCACCTGCATGAACTGGTGCTCAGCAGTTCGGACGTGGAGGAGTTTCTCAGCGAACTCGCCCGTGTGTCCGCGCGCAGCCTCTCAGAGCCCGGGGACGAGATCCTCTGCGGCATCACGCTCCTGCGGCACCGGAAAGCGGCAACCGTCGCCAGCAGCAGCCCCGCCGCGCAGGCCATGGACGAAATCCAGTACGCCTACGGCGACGGTCCCTGCATGACGGCGTCCCGGGAGCAGGAAACCGTCCACATTTCAGACCTTGAACAGGACGGCCGCTGGCCCCATTACGCCGCGACGGTCCACGGGCACGGCTTCCGGTCCATCCTGGCGCTGCCGTTTCTGCTGGAAGGCGAGACCCGCGCCGCCTTGAACCTGTATTCGCACCGGCCGGGCCGGTTCGATCACCGCGCCACGGAACTGGCCCGCGACTTCGTCCACCAGACGTCCATGGCACTGCGCCTCGCGGTGCGGTTCGCTCACAGCAGCGATACCGCGGCCAACCTCAAGGCCACCCTGGAGACACGGACCGGGATCGACGTCGCGGTCGGCATCATCATGGCGCAGAACCGCTGCAGCCAGGACGAAGCGTTCGAGCTCCTGAAGTCGGCATCCAGCGCCCGGAACATCAAGCTCCACGCCCTCGCGGCCGGCGTCGTGGAGTCACTGGGCCAGGGACCCACCCGGACGCACTTCGAGGTCTAACCCCGGCTTGGAGGTCTAACCGCCGGGGCGGGGTTCCCGGGCCGTTCACGCCGGGCCCGGCAGCGTCTCCCCTGCCGCCGCGGGCATGCCCGTGAAAGCCAGAATCGCGTCCCGCACTTCGACCGCCCGGTTGTGCTGCACCACGTGCCCCGTGCCCTGGACTTCCAGCAGCTGCCCAAGGCGTGCGAGTCCGGCCAGCCGGCGGCTCCAGTCCGCGTCCGCCACGGGGTCGTTGGCTCCGCGCACCACGAGGACCGGCGCGGTGACACCGGTGATTTTCTGAGCCATGGGGTACTCCATCATGACCCGGAGTGTCTTGAAGTACCAGGAGGGCCCGCACCGCAGGTAATCGGTGAAGACGAGGGCGTTGGAGGAGGGGCTTTCGTAGAACAGGCAGTCCCGGCCCAGCGCCAGGGCCTGCTGCGCGACGGTGCGGCGCTCGGGATCCACCACCGGCCCCATCAGCACCAAATGCGAGACCCGCCCGGGCTCCTGGAGCGCTGCTTCGGTGGCGAACTGTGTTCCCATCGAGTGCCCAACCAGCACAAACTCGGTCACGCCCAGCTGTTCCATGGCCCCCAGGACGTAGCGGGCGTGCTCGGCAATGGAGAGCGTACGTTCCGGTCTGGGCGTGGCGCCGAACCCCGGCAGGTCAATGGAATAGGTGTCCATAGAGCCGGCAAGAAGCCGATTCAGGCGGCGCAGGTAGCGGTGTGAGGCGCCGATCCCGTGGAGGAGCACGACGGCGGGCGCGGCCGGGCCGCCCCGTCTCCGCGACGCGGCTTCCCGCGTCGCGAAAACGTGGCCGGTATGGCCCGCCGCATGGACTTCCACGCGGACCGGGTCGGTCATGCCCTGCGTGACCGCAGGACGGTGACGGACCGGTCGCGGACGATCAGCGTGCTCACGGGCGATTCGACCTGCTGCTCCGGATCGGTGGACAGCACGAGTTCCCATTCCTGTGCGGGAGCGGCCGGGACGGTGAATTCGACGCCGTTTTCGGCAGCGTTGAGCAGCACGGCGAAGGAATCGGCGCCGTCGTGCTCGAGCACGAAGGCGATGGCGCGGTGATCCGCTGTCCAGTCCTCAGCAGTGAATCCCTCGGCGTCGGCGCGGAGGACCCGGACGGTGTCGGCGCTGCCTGCCTCGGGCGCGTGCCGGAACCAGGCCGGGCGGAGCGCCGGGTTCTCGCGGCGGAGGGCAATCAGCTCCGTGGTGAACCGCAGCAGCCCGTCGTCGACCTTGTTCCAGTCGAACCAGGAGATCTCGTCGTCCTGGCAGTAGGCGTTGTTGTTGCCGCCCTGGCTCCGGCCCATCTCGTCGCCGCCGAGAATCATCGGCACGCCGGTGGACAGGAGCAGCGTCGCGAGGAAGTTCCGGCGTTGCCGGTCACGCAGTTCGTTGACCCCGGCGTCGTCGGTGGGTCCTTCGACGCCGTGGTTGGCCGAACGGTTATCGCTCTCGCCGTCGTTATTGTCTTCTCCGTTGGCTTCGTTGTGTTTCTCGTCGTAGGCCGTCAGGTCCGCCAGGGTGAATCCGTCGTGGGCGGTGATGAAGTTGACGCTGGACACCGGGGCCCGGCGGCTGCCCTCGTAAACGTCGGGGCTGCCGAGGAAGCGCTGGGCGAAGTCGCCCAGGACGTTGTCGCCGCCATGCCAGAATTCACGGGCGTCATCGCGGAACTTGCCGTTCCATTCAGACCAGTCGGCAGGGAAACCGCCCACCTGGTAGCCGGCGGTGTCCCACGGTTCGGCGATCATTTTCACCGGGGCGAGTACCGGATCCTGTTGGATCAGGGTGAGGAAGGCGCTGTGGAGTTCGGCGCTGCCGTCCTGGCGGGTCAGCGTAGTGGCGAGGTCGAAGCGGAACCCGTCCACGTGCATCTCCGTCACCCAATAGCGCAGCGAATCCATGATGAGGCCCAGCGCCGCCGGGTGCCCCACATTGAGGCTGTTGCCGGTGCCCGTCGTGTCGAAGTAGGCCGATTCCTCGCCCTCGACCAGCCGGTAATAGGCCTCGTTGTCGATGCCCTTGAAGGACAGCATCGGGCCCATGTGGTTGCCCTCGGCGGTGTGGTTGTAGACCACGTCCAGAATCACCTCGAGGCCGGCGGCGTGGAGGGCCTTGACCATCGCCTTGAACTCGGCGACCTGCCCTCCGCCGTCGCCGGCGGCGCTGTAGTCCCCGTGCGGGGCGAAGAAGCCGATGCTGTTGTAGCCCCAGTAGTTCCGCAGGCCCTTTTCTTCCAGATGGCTGTCCTGGACAAACTGGTGCACCGGCAGCAGTTCGACGGCGGTGACGCCGAGGTCGGTGAGGTGCTTGATGGCGGCCGGGTGCGCCAGGCCGGCATAAGTGCCGCGGATTTCTTCCGGGACCTCGGGGTGCTGCCGGGTGAAGCCCTTGACATGGACTTCATAGACCACCGTGTCGGCCAGCGGAATCCGCGGCGCGACATCGGGGGTGCCCTCGTCCCAGTCGAAGGACGGGTCTGTCACCACGCAGCGCGGAACAGCCGGGGCGGAGTCTGTGGAGTCGAACTCGGCCGGGTTGTTCAGGTCATGGGCGAAAACCGCTTGGCCCCAGTCATAGCCGCCTTCAATTGCGGTGGCGTGCGGATCCAGCAGCAGTTTGTAGACGTTGTGGCGCAGGCCCGCGTCGGGGTTCCAAGCGCCGTCGACCCGCAGGCCGTAGCGGGTACCCACGGTGACGCCGGGGACGACGCCGTGGAAGACGTGCCCCGTCCGCTCCGGAAGCGTTGTCCGGGTCTCGTGGCCGTCGGCGTCGAAGGTGCAGAATTCCACGGAGTCCGCAGTCCGGGAATAGACGGCGACGTTGGCGCCGTCTTGGCGCAGGGTGACCCCGAGGGGGTACGGGAGGGAACGCGGGGCGGCTGCCGGTGTCATGGGTGCTCGTTTCTCTGCAGAATGGTTACTCCAGTGTAGTAAGCATGCTGACTAGATTGCGGACGCCATGCGAAAGGCCGGACCTGCCGCGGCCGGTTCCGGCCCTTCAGGTCTCCCGTTTGTCCCGCTCTTCGAACTCCTCATCGAGGTCATAATGACGGAATTCAGTCTCCGGATTCGGCTCTCCCTCCGCCACGTACTCGTAGTCGAGCTGGCGCTGGACCTGACTGTCGAGGACCTGGAGGTCCTTGTCCTCGACTTTGCTGAGGTCCTCGGGGAATTCATCGTCCGGGCTGAGGTGCAGCTTCTCGGTCATGGCATGCCTCTCTCGGCCAGGAGGATGGACTCGAATCTGCACTGTCCTGGCCGCCTTCAGGATAGCTCTAACTGCAGGCCGGGCGGAGGCGCCTTGCGCCGTGAACCGGCACCGTCTTTTGGGGCTGTGCGTTCCCTGGGCCCCGGCGCGGGGTGCCGGTCCGGCTCAGGCGACCTCGGGACCGACGTTCACCAGCCAGTCCACCCCGAATTTGTCCTTGCACATGCCGAAGATGTCACCCCAGGGCGCCCTCTCCAGCGGCATGGCGATGGTGCCCCCGTCGGCCAGCTTCTCGAAGTAGCCGCGGAGCTCGGCTTCGTCGGATCCGCTCAGCGACACGGAGAAGTTGTTGCCCGGGGTGTAGTCCATGCTGTTGGGGGTGTCTGCCCCCATGAGCACCAGGCCGCCGTCGGTCCGGAGCTGGCCGTGCATGATTTTGTCCTGCTCCGCCGGGTCCTCGCTGGCGTGGTACTCGGCGAAGGTACTCATCGTCAGCTCCCCGCCGAACACCGACTGGTAGAACGTCATGGCGTCCTTGGCGTTGTCGCGGAAGCCGAGGTAGGGATTGAGCGTGGTCATGCGGGACTCCTTGCTGCTGGGGCGCAGGCCGGGACGGCCGAATCGGCGGTGCACGTTACACGGCATATCCTGCCTCAAAACCGGCGGGCTGGGTAGGCTCCCGGCAGACAACAAAAGAACAGCGGCCGACGGCGGTGCTCACCGCCGTCGGCCGCTATGGCGGGCCGGAACAGCTCCCAGTTCCAGCCGTTGTCCACTAGGCCGTTTGGCCGGCGTGCTCGCCCTCGGCGATTTCTTCCAGGAGTTTGGCGTTGAAGGCCGGGAGGTCGTGCGGGTTGCGGCTCGTCACGAGACCCTGGTCCACCACGACTTCCTGGTCGCTCCAGTTCGCTCCGGCGTTCTTCAGGTCCGTCTGCAGCGTGTGGTACGAGGTCACGTTCCGGCCGCTGACCACGCCGGCATCGATCAGCAGCCACGGGCCGTGGCAGATGGAGGCCACCGGCTTGTGCTGTTCGAAGAACGCCCGGGTGAACGCCTGGGCGTCCTTGTCGACGCGGAGGTGATCCGCGTTGACCACGCCGCCGGGGATCACGAGGGCGTCGAAGTCGGCGGCATCGGCCTGCCCGGCGGCGAGGTCCACGGCAAACGTCTGGCCCTTCTCGGTGCCGTCATAGCCCTGCAGCTTTCCGGTCTTGGGCGAGACCAGGGTGGGCACTCCGCCGGCTTCCTTCACGGCATTCCACGGGCTGGTCAGCTCCACCTGCTCCACCCCGTCCGTCAGCAGGAACGCGACCTTCTTGCCCGCAATGTTGTGCTCTGACATGTGTCCTCCTCATACCGGGGCGCGGGTCCGGGCGGCCTTGGGCCGCACCGGCGCCCGCACGGGAATCATTGGGCTTGCGGTTTCAACTCTAGGAACCGGCAAAGTAATAAGCAAGCTGATCATGCAATGCGGGGGAACCCTCCGGCAGGCGGCGGCAAGCTGACAGAATGGGCCAATGGAAGTCGCTTACGGGCTGCTGGCCCTGGTCGCCATTGTCTGCGCCGGCAGCGCGCTGGGACGCAAGATCAACGTCTCCGTCCCGCTGCTGCTGGTGCTGGCCGGCGTCGTGTGCTCCTTCCTCCCGTTCGTCCCCACGATCGAGCTGAATCCGGAGCTCGTGCTGGTCGGGCTGCTGCCGCCGCTGCTCTATGCGGCAGCCCTGCAGACCTCGCTGTTCGACTTCGGGTCCAACCGCCGCGCCATCGGCCTGCTCTCGGTGGGCTACGTCATCTTCGGCACCGTCTGCATCGGTTTTGTGGTCTTCTGGCTGTTTCCCGAGATCCCGCTGGCGGCGGCGATGGCCCTGGGCGCCGTCGTCGCACCGCCGGACGCCGTGGCAGCGACGGCCATTGCCCGCAAGGTGGGCATGCCCCGCAGGATTGTGACCATCCTGGAGGGCGAATCCCTGGTCAACGACGCCACGGCGCTGGTCTGCCTGCGCGCCGCCATCGCCGCCATCGCCGGAACGGTCTCGGCCGCGGCCATCGCCGGGGGCTTCCTCCTTGCAGCTGGCGGGGGCCTGGTGGTGGGCATTGCCGCGGCCTTCGTGCTCACCGCGCTCCGCAAACGGATCCGCAACGTGGCCATCAACACCTCCACGTCCCTGGTCGCGCCGCTTGTGGCCTATCTTCCGGCCGAAGCGATCCACGCCTCCGGCGTCCTGGCCGTCGTCGTCACGGGGCTGATCATGGGGACGAAGGCCCCGTCCATGCCGAACGGGGCGGCCCGGCTGAGCCAACGCAGCAACTGGCACACGGTCCAGTTCCTGCTGGAGAATTCCGTGTTCCTCCTGATCGGGCTGCAGGTCCGGACCATCATCGAAGGCGTCCAGGATGACTCGCTGGGGCCGAACCGGATCTGGCTCGGCTGCGCCGTGGTGCTGCTGGCCGTACTGGTCCTGCGCCCGATCTGGGTTTTTCCCGCAACGTACCTGCCCCGGCTCATTCCTGCCGTCCGGCGCAATGATCCCGCGCCGCCCTGGCAATTTGCCGCGATCGTCTCCTGGGCCGGCATGCGCGGCGTGGTGACGCTTGCCGCCGTCCTGGTCCTGCCGGCACAGCTGGACCACCGGTCCGTCCTGATCCTGATGGCCCTCGTAGTGGTGGGGGGCACCCTCACCCTGCAGGGCTTCACACTCCCGGCCCTGGTCCGGGTCCTGCGCGTGAAGGGACCGGATCCGCGCGAAGACGCGCTCAACCAGGCCTCGCTCACGCAGCTGGCCACGGCGGCGGGCGTGCAGCGGCTGCAGGAACTGCGCTCGGACTCCGATCCCCCGGAAGTCGTCGCGATGCTGAAACGGCGCACGCAGGAGCGCGGACTGGCCGCGTGGGAGCGGCTGGGCCGTCCCTCCGCGGAATCCGCCACCCCCAGCCAGCGCTACGCCCAGCTGCGGCTTGCGATGCTCGATGCCGAGCGCGCCAAGGTCCTGGAACTGCGGCGCGGCGGCGCCTACGCCCACGAGGTCCTGGCCGACGTCCTTGACCGCCTGGATGTCGAGGAGTCCATGCTGGACGCCTCACTGGAGGAACCGGACAGCACCGGAGGAGGCGGCGGCGAAGGGATTGCCCGGCCCGGCGGGGTCTGCTCCCACCTGGAATCCGCCCCCGACCCGGTGGTCCCGCCGGATCCCGCCTGCGCCGCATGCGAGCGGGACGGCACCACGCCGGTGCACCTGCGGATGTGCGTGCACTGCGGCAACGTGGCCTGCTGCGATTCCTCCCCGGGAACCCATGCGTACAAGCACTTCCAGGCCACCGGCCACCCCGTGATGCGCAGCATTGAGCCGGACGAGGACTGGCGTTGGTGCTACTCCGACGAACTCCTCGGCTAAGCCACCGGCTTGGCGCGCGCACCGGACGCAGGTGCGCGGTGCCGGCGCCGGCGCCGGCGCCGGCGGGAGCCTCTGTTCACGGCCGCTCCGCCTCCGTAGGCTGGAAAGGGATCTGGCCAGGGACCGCGGAGGTCCCGGGCCCTGCCGCCGTCGGACGAGAAGAGGACACTGTGGACAACCAAGACATCCTGGAACGGATCAAGGCACTGGTGGAGGAAGAACACAGCCTCCGCGAAGACGCAGCACCGCCCGGGGCTCCGGACGTCCTCCGGCTGCAGCAGCTGGAGGAACAGCTTGACCAGTGCTGGGACCTGCTGCGCCAGCGGCGGGCAAAAAAGGACTACGGCGAGAACCCGGACGAGGCGGAGGTGCGGCCGGCCAGCGAGGTCGAGGGCTACCAAAGCTAGCCCTCGGGGCATGAGCTGACGGGCCGGATAGCCATGCAGATCGCGCTGCTGGGAGACGTCATGCTGGGCCGGCTGGTCAACCGCCACCTGGCCACGGCCAATCCTGCCTATCCCTGGGGTGACACGCTGGAACTCCTCCGGGAGGCCGACGTCCGCGTCGCCAACCTCGAATGCGTCCTGGCGTCCGGCGGCGAGCCGGAGCCCGGAAAAATCTTCCACTTCCGCTCCGACCTGAAAAACGTGGACAGCCTGCTCGCCGCCGGGATCGACGTCGTCTCCCTCGCCAACAACCACGTCTTGGATTTCGGCGCGGACGCGTTCCGGGAAATGCTCCCGGCGCTTGACGGCGCCGGAATCCTGCACGCCGGGGCCGGCCCGGACCTGGACGCAGCCCGGCGCCCGGCCGTGCGGCGGGTGGGCGGCACCGCCGTCGGCTTCATCGCCTTTACGGACAACCAGCCCGATTGGGAGGCGGGTCCCTCGGTTCCCGGGGTCTACTTCGTTCCCTTGGACGACGGCGGCGAGCGCGGAGCCGCGCTCCTGGACCTGGTCCAGCGGACCAAGGCCCGCGTCCAGCTCCTCATTGTGTCGGCCCACTGGGGAGGCAATTGGGGCTCGGACGCCCCGGTGCGGCATCAGGACCTCGCGCGCGACCTCATCGATGCCGGCGCCGACGTCGTGTTCGGCCACTCCCCGCATGTCTTCCGGGGCGTGGGGATCCACCGGGACCGTCCGATCATCTACAGCGCCGGGGATTTCGTTGACGATTACGCCGTGGACCCCGTCGAGCGCAATGACCAGTCCTTCCTCTTCGTACTCGTCACAGGGGACAACCAACCCCGCACGCTGCGGCTGTACCCCACCGTCATCGCCGGATTTCAGGCCCGCCTGGCCCGGGGGTCGGCGGCCGATATTGCCGCCCGGATGCAGCGGCTGAACCAGCATCTGGGCACGCGAAGCACCTGGAACGCGTCCGCCCGCTGCCTTGAAATCCCGCTCAGTCAGCAACTCCGGCCCTAACCGTCCAGGTCCCGGGGTGCAAACCCAAGAATTTTCTAACCCCCTCTTGCTACTGTCCGCTTGTTAAGGCCGTGTCACCCGGCCGGCCACGGATGCGAAAGTGAGAAAGCATCATGGGGAATCACGCCATGACGCCTCAGCAAGCCCGGACGGGACCGTTGTTCTGGCCGCGGTGGATTTTGCTGTTGATGGTGATGGGGCTGGTCGCGGCCTTGGCCCCGATCTTCATCCTCTCGGGGTCGGCCACCGCCACGGCGCCGGCCAAGGGGCACTATGTTCCGCAAACGCGCACATACTTCATCGGCGCGGATGAGGTCGACTGGAACTACGCGCCGACCGGCAGCAACCAGATCACGGGTGAGCCGTTTGACGCGGCTGCCGCCGTCTTCACTCAGCAGGGACCGCAACGGATCGGCAGCACCTACATCAAGTCCCTGTACCGGGAGTACACCGACTCCTCCTTCAGGACGCTCAAGCCCCGGATCGCGGCCGACCAGCATTTGGGCATGCTGGGGCCTGTCATCCGCGCGGTCGTCGGGGACACGATCAAGGTGATATTCAAGAACAATCTGGACCGCCCCGCGGCTGTCCATGCCCATGGCGTCTTCTATGACAAGGGCAGCGAGGGCGCCCCGTACAACGACGGAACGAGCGCGGCAGATCACGGTGACGACGCAGTCACCCCGGGCACTGTCTACACATATAGCTACAAGGTCCCGGACCGTGCTGGCCCCGGCCCGATGGACGGCAGTTCTGTGATGTGGATGTACCACTCGCACACGGATGAAGTGGGCGATGACTACGCAGGCCTGGTCGGCCCCATGGTCATAACGAAGGCCAGCGCCGCGCGCGCGGACGGCACGCCGAACGATGTGGACCGCGAGTTCTTTGTCCAATTCAAGGTCAGCGACGAGAACGCCAGCCCGTACCTGCAACGCAACATCGCCCGCTTCGCCGGTGACCCTGCGTCAGTGGACCCGGACAATGAAGAGTTCGGCGAGAGCAACCTGATGCACTCCGTCAACGGCTACGTCTTCGGCAACCTGCCCTTGGATGCCATGACCATGGCTAAGGGGGATCGGGTCCGCTGGTACCTGATGGGTATGGGCACGGAGGTGGACCTGCACACCCCGCACTGGCACGGCAACACCGCGACGGCGCTGGGAATGCGCACTGATGTCGTGAGCCTGTTGCCGGCCACCATGGTGACGGCCGACATGGTCCCCGACAACCCGGGCACATGGCTGTTCCACTGCCACGTCAACGATCACATCAGCGCCGGGATGCTGGTCCGCTACCGCGTGAGCGACGCAGCAAACCCTGACAGCGGAAACGGCAACGGCACCGGCGGCCATTCCGGCCACACGCTGTAGATCAGCAGAGCCGGCAGCGGACGAAGCCGGGGTTCGGCCGTCGTCTGCCGGCCGTCAGGCCAGCGTTTCGCCGGGTCGGTGGCCCACAAGGCCGGCGGAGACCTCCCGGTTGACGGCGGGCATGATCTCCGTCGCGAGCAGCTCAATGGACCGGGCCGTCTCGGCAAACGGCAGTCCGCCCAGCCCGATCTGGGCCAAGTACCGGGTGTTTCCCAGCGTCTGGTGGATCTCCAGGAGCTTCTCGGTGACCTGCTGCGGACTCCCGACCAGCAGTCCGCCGCCCGGCTCGGTCCACGCATCAAAAGTGGAGCGGGGGAAGTGGTCCACGGGGCGTGGCATGTTTTGTTCGAAGTAGGCCCGGTAATAGGGGTAGAACGTGTCGCGCGCCTGCTGTGACGTCGGAGCCGTATAGAAGTGGCCGCCGGCCCCCACCGGCAGGGCGCCGGCGTCGTGCCCGGCGGCGGCAGCACTCTCGCGGTACAGCTCAACAAGGTGGCGGAAGCGAGCCGGCCCGGACAGCAGCGCGATGAACAAGGGCAGCCCCAGGCGTCCCGCCCGGGAAAAGCTCGCCGGCGTGCCGCCGACGCCAACCCAGACAGGCAGCTTCTGCTGCACCGGGCGCGGAGCGATGTCCATACCCGGGATGCTCTGCGTCAGTGTTCCGGACCACTGCACTGTGGAGTTGTCCCGGGCGTTGTCCCGCAGTTCCAGCAGCAGGCGCAGCT
The DNA here is from genome assembly GCF_054062615.1 of Arthrobacter sp. TE12232. Taxonomy (NCBI): domain Bacteria; kingdom Bacillati; phylum Actinomycetota; class Actinomycetes; order Micrococcales; family Micrococcaceae; genus Arthrobacter; species Arthrobacter sp. TE12232. The sequence continues at coordinate 3,244,398 of NZ_JBSSFK010000001.1, read as the reverse complement.
TCTCATCGAACAGGGCGTCGTAGTCCTCGAGCTTGTGGCCGAAGAGCGGATAGGACTCCACGAACGCGCCACGGCCTGCAATGATCTCGGCCCGGCCGTCCGAGATCAGGTCCAGGGTGGCGAACTGTTCAAAGAGCCGCACCGGGTCTTGGGTCGAGAGCACGGTGACGGCCGTGCCCAGCCGGAGATTGGATGTTTCCCGGGCAATCGCGGCCAGCACGATTTCCGGGGCCGAAAGGGCGAAGTCGCGCCGGTGGTGCTCCCCCAGCCCCAGGAAGGCGAGGCCCGCCTGATCGGCCAGCTTGGCGAGTTCAATGATCTCCTTCAGCCGCTGCTGCGGGGACAGCGCGGTGCCGGTGCGGGTGTTTCGGGAAAGCTCGCCAAAAGTGAAGATACCAAAGTCCATATTCATTGAACGTTCAATCAATTCATTTCATTCCGGCTCCCCGGCTGCCCTGCGGCGTTGCCGGCGCCGCCCGGCAACGCCGCAGGCGCCGTCGAACTCTTCAGGTACGCCCCCTTATGCTCTGGCTGAAGGTCCCCATCCGGCGTATTCTGGGCAAAAATCTTGAGCCTGATAGCTGGACCAGAATGGCGCCGAAGAACCGATTACTCGTCCGTTTGGCCTCAACCATGGGCTGGCTCGCCGGCTTCCTGGCGGTGAGCGCACTCTGCGGAGTCCTGGCTGCCGGCCTGGTGATTCCCGGCGTTGCCGCAGCAGGAGCCTCCGTCAGCGGTTCGATCTCGTTCTTCAACAGCCTCCCTTCCGACTTCGCGGTTGAAACGCCGTCGCTCTCCACCAAGGTGCTGACCTCGGACGGGCGCCCCATCGCCACGTTCTACACGGAGAACCGGGTGAAGGTCCCACTCGATCAAATGTCCCCGTTCATCAGGGACGCCATCGTCTCCATCGAGGACAACCGCTTCTACGAGCACTCCGGGGTGGACCTCCGCGGGATCATGCGGGCGCTGGCACACAACCTGACCAGCAACGACGGCCGGCAGGGTGCGTCCACCCTGACCCAGCAGTACGTCTCCAACGTGCTCAATGAAGCGAAGTTGTCCCAGGACAACGGCGATGCGATGTTCCTGAGCGCACAGAAGGACCTGGGCGACAAGCTGCGGGAAATGAAGCTCGCCGTGGAGCTGGAGAAGAGATACACCAAGGACCAGATCCTGGAGGGCTATCTCAACATCGTCTTCTTCAACCGGGACGCCTACGGCATTGAAGCGGCGGCACGGCACTTTTACAGCACCTCGGCCAAGGACCTGACGCTGCCACAGGCCGCGCTGCTCGCGGGGCTGGTCAACAGCCCCAGCTACTACGATCCCGTTGCGCATCCCGAGGCCTCCCTCGGGCGGCGCAACCAGGTGCTCGACAGCATGCTGCGCCTGGGAAAGATCACCCCCGCGGAGCACGACGCCGCTGCCGCCACCGGCGTGGGACTGTCCGTCACCCCCGGGAAGCAGGGCTGTGCGGCCGCGGACATGGCCCCATACTTCTGCGACTATATTTCGCATCTGATCCTCAACAATCCGGCCTACGGCGTGGACGCCGCCAGCCGGCAGGCCAAGCTCTACCGGGGCGGCCTGACCATCACCACTACACTGGACAGCCGGCTGCAGGCGGCCGCACAGACGCAAGTGGACGCGACCGCCGGGGCCAATCCGGACAAATGGGGCGCTTCGCTGGTCTCCATCCAGCCCGGCACCGGCAAGATCCTGGCCATGGCCCAAAATACGGTGTTCCTTCCCGAGGACGGAAAGTTCGATACCCAGTTGAACTTCAACGTCGATGCCAGGGACGCCAACGGCAACGACCTCAACGGCGCCGGCGGTTTCCAGCCGGGTTCCACGATGAAGCCGTTCACCTTCGCCGAGTGGCTCAATGAGGGCAAGTCCCCCACCGCGGTCGTCGACGCGTCCCGGAGGTCATACCCGGTGGGTTTCCGGTGGAGGGACAGCTGCGGCAGGGTTCTCGGCGGCTACAGCACGCCGCAGAGGATCGCCGGGCTCGGCGCGGATGACGACCTCCAGAACAACGATCCCGGCTACTACCGCCCCATGCCCATCAACTACGGGCTATACAACTCCATCAACACAGCGACCTTCGCCGCCGCCGCCCAGTTGGACTTCTGCGGAATCCAGAAGATGGTCAACGCGGCGGGACTTCACAGCGGCCTGGACAACGCTCCGATCAACATGCACCAACTGGGCAACCTGCTCGGCGCCATCGGCGTTTCACCCCTCAACCTGATCACCGGATTCGCCACGTTCGCCAACGACGGCAGATACTGCGCGCCGATCGCCATCCTGGAGGTGAGGGATGCCGCCGGAAAGAAGCTCCCGGCCCAGACCAGCGACTGCCGGAACACCATCAAGCCCGAGGTCGCCCGGGGTGTCAACGCCGTGCTGCAGGACGTGCTGAAACGCGGCTCCGGCGTATACATCAATCCCAAGGTCCAGAGCCGGTTCCCCGTGGCGGCCAAAACCGGCACGTCCAACACCAACGGCTCAACCTGGGTTGTCGGCTACACCACCGGACTCGCCACCGCGTCCTACTTCGGCGACACGCTGGAAGGCCAGAAGCGGCCGGGCCGGAACATCACCATCAACGGCAAGTTCTACAAGGCAATCGACGGCTACATGCTGGCCGGTCCGCAGTGGGCGAACTACATGATGGACGCGGCCGGGCTCTACCCGGCTGCCGTTTTCCCTGCCCCGCCTGACTCCAAGCCCAAGCCGCCCAGCGCGTCTCCCAGGCCCTCCCGCTGAGGCCCGGCGCCGCCAAAAATCCGCCGCGGACGGCATCTCACAGCCCGCAGCCACAGGGTGTCCCCACAGCCCCGCCATTCCGCCCCGCCGGCGCCGGCGGAACAGACAGCAGCGGCAGGGGCAAGAGGCCGCGTTTACATTCCTGAAACATGGCGGTCACGCGATCTTCACGCCACCGCCATTCCTGTAACCTGCCCGCAACTTTTCGCCCCATTGCCCGAAACATGCCTCCGCGAGGATTAAATCCGGATCGGGGGGCCGGCGGCAACGTGTCCCGGTACGACAGACTTACGAGGAGGGACCCGCCGGTGGAACTCACTGCTGGAAGCGTCTGGATGATTGTGTCGGCAGCGCTCGTTCTGCTGATGACCCCGGCATTGGGCCTCTTCTACGGCGGCATGACCCGGGCCAAGGCCTCGCTCAACATGATGATGATGAGCTTCATTTCCATCGGGATCGTCGGCGTCGTCTGGGTCCTCTGGGGTTACTCGATGAGCACCGGCAAAGGCGTCCTCGGTGTGTTCGGCAACCCGTTCGCCAACTTCGGCCTGAGCAACATCATCGGTTCGCCGGACTTGATCAAGGCCGGATACAGCGCCACCTTCGCCATCATCACCGTGGCCCTCATCAGCGGCGCCATCGCGGACCGCACCAAGTTCACCTCCTGGGCGCTCTTCGTTCCCATCTGGATCACCCTCGTCTACTGCCCGCTGGCCTTCATGGTCTGGGGCGGCGGCCTCATGAGTGCCGGCGGTGCCGTCAGCGCCGTCTTCGGCCAGGTCATCGACTTCGCCGGCGGCACTGTGGTGGAAATCGCGTCCGGAACCGCGGCACTGGTGCTGGTCCTGATCCTGGGCAACCGGCACGGCTTCGGCAAGGACCCCGGCCACCGCCCCCATAACATCCCCTTCATCATGCTGGGCGCTGGCATCCTCTGGTTCGGCTGGTTCGGCTTCAACGCCGGCGCTGCCACCACCGTGCAGCAGGCCGGGCTGATCTGGGTGAACACCCTGGCGGCCCCCGCCGCGGCCATGATCAGCTGGCTGGTCACGGAAAAGATCCGGCACGGCCACCCCACCTCCCTGGGCTCCGCATCCGGCGCCGTCGCCGGCCTGGTGGCCATCACGCCGTCGTGCGCCAACATCAGCCCGCTCGCCGCGCTCGGCCTGGGCTTCGTCGCCGGTGCAGCCTGCGCGGTGTTCGTGGACCTGAAGGTCAAGTTCGGCTTCGATGACTCGCTCGACGTCGTCGGCGTGCACCTCGGCGGCGGCCTCATCGGCACCCTCGCGCTGGGCTTCATCGCCCTCCCGGTGAACGGCGCGGGCGGCGGCCTGTTCTACGGCGGCGGCCTGCACCAGGTGATCGCGCAGATCGTGGCGGTCCTCATCACAGTGGCGGTGTCCGGACTCGGGACCGCGGTAATCGGCCTCGCCATCCACAAAACGCTTGGATTCCGGGTCAGCCACGAGGACGAACTCGCCGGAGTCGACCGGTCCGAGCACGCCGAGACCGCCTACGCCTTTGCCGAACTCGGTTTCAGCCGGTTCAACCCGTTCGGCCACCATGTCCGTGCCGCCCACGCTGTGCACGCCGCGACGGCCGCCCACGCCACCGCCCGCACGACGGAAGACCGGCCGGCCCCTGTAAGGGAAGACAGCCTCGTCTGAGGCAGCCGCTGCCAGTGCGCCTACGGCGGCACAAGTTTTTCCAAAGGTCCCTGTGTCTCGCAGGATCTGAGGCCTAAGATGTTGGGCGGGGGGCACTCGAATTAGCGAACTCGCTTAATGGGAGGCCACGATGTTCAGCCAAGCCGGCCGCAAGGCACCAAAATCGAAGCTAACATCGGCGGCGCGGGTCCCGCGCAAACACCGCCGGGGCCCCCTCCCCAGACCGGACACACTCAGGTTCCGGCGCGCCCTCGCCACTATTGCCGCCTTTGCGCTGGTCACCGCCGGCGGCCTGGCGGCGGCAGTCCCCACGGCCGCAGCCGAGACCGGGCAAAACTACATTGTGGTGCTCAAGGACGGCGTCGTGGACGCCGGAGCCGCGGCGACCGCCCAGCAAAGCACCTACGGATTTACGGCGTCAAAGGTCTACCGCAGCGCCGTGAACGGCTACTCGGCCACCATGACGGCGTCCCAGGCGCAACGGGTCCAGGCTGATCCAAGCGTCGACTTCGTCACGATGGGCCGAACGTTCCACAAGCCGAGCGATCCGGCGTCCGCGGGCACCCAGCAGACCCCGTTTTGGCGGCAGCGGATCGCCGGGACGGACTCCGATGTCCGGAAGGCCCTCGACAAAGGACCGGACCGGATCAATGTCAACGTCGCCGTGATCGACAGCGGCATCGATGCCACCCACCCGGACCTGAACGTCAAAGGCGGCGTTGACTGCCAGTCCGGCTCGCCCGTGGACGTGACCCCCGTTGACGTTTTGGGGCACGGGACGTTTGTCGCAGGTGTGATCGGCGCCCGGAACAACCGCTTCGGCGTCGTGGGAACCGCGCCGGGCACCCCGCTGTGGTCCGTCCGGGTGGTTGACGACGCCGGCCTGATCTCCGAGGAAAGCCTGATTTGCGCGATTGACTGGGTGACCTCGACGCACAAGGACGACGACCCGAGCAATGACATCGCCGTGGCCAACATCAGCATCGCCGGCGGCGGCGCCGACACGCCCAACTGCGGGAAGGGCACGGACCCGATGCATTACGCCATCTGCCGCTCGGTCCGGGCCGGCGTCACCTACGCCGTCGCGGCCGGGAACGCCGGCGAGGACTTCGCCAACACCGTGCCGGCCACCTATGACCAGGTTCTGACCGCCACGGCCATGGGCGACTTCGACGGAAAGGCCGGCGGCTTGGCCGCTCCTGACTGCGGCGCAGTGGACTTTGCCAAGTACGGGCAAAAAGATGACCAGCCGGCGTTCTTCTCCAACTTCGCCACCACGAACGATGACAAGGCCCACACCGTCGCCGCCCCCGGAGTGTGCATCCTCTCCACTGCGCCGGGGGGTTACGCCGTGAACCATGGCACCAGCTTTGCCAGCCCGGCTGTGGCCGGGTCTGTGGCCCTGTGCATCAGCCAGAAGGAGTGCACCGGCTCAGGCAAGGACGTCATGGAGCAGTATCTGCACCTCACGGCGTCGTACACGAAGCGCCACCACGACTACGGCTTCGGCGGCGATCCCGTCCACCCGATCAGCGGGAAGTACTTCGGCTACCTGACCGAGACGGTGAGCTTCTGACAATCCGGCTGTGAGACTGGGCCGAGGCCGGCTGCCGCGGGGCGGCCGGCCTCAGCCCGGAAACCGGCGCCCGCAGACGACGCCTGCACGCCGGTGCGCGTAATATGACGGCCATGACCAAGGAAGCGGTTGAGGTCACAGCCCCCGCCGGCACGGTGCCGTACTCGCGGCTGGACACCATGTTCTTCGTGGTGGGCGGCGTCTCGGCCGTCTGGCTGACCTCCCTGCTGGTGCAACTGAGCTTCCAATGGGGCTGGGCGCAGGTCTGGTTCCTCTTCATCTTCTGGGGCCTGCTCGCCTATCTGGTGCTCCCCCGGCTCCACCGCATCCTGACCCGCCTGTATGTTCCCGATTACTTCATCGGCCGGGCGCGCACCAGCGACGGGCTGCTGGGCGACCCCGTGAATGTGGCTTTGCTGGGATCGGAACCGCAGGTGCATCGGGTGATGCAGACAGCAGGCTGGACCCTGGCCGACGACGTGACGCTGGCCAGCAGCCGTCGCATCGTCACCTCCACACTCCTGCGCCGCAGCTACCTCGAGGCGCCGGTGAGTCCCCTGTTCCTGTTCGGCCGCCAGCAGGATTTTGCCTATCAGCAGGAAGTCGACGGCACCCCGGGCAAGCGCCACCACGTCCGCTTCTGGCGGTGCCCACCCGGCTGGCTGCTCCCCGGCGGACTGGCCGTCGACTGGCTGGCCGCCGGAACGTATGACCGCAGCGTCGGGCTCTCCCTGTTTACCCTGCAGATCACCCACAAGATCGACGAGCACACCGACGTCGAACGCGACCACGTCGTCGCAGCCATCACCGGGGCCGACCCTGGTGCCGAGGTCCGAGTGATCCGCGACTTCTCGACCGGGTACCATGCCCGCAACGGCGGAGGCGACACCATCATTACCGACGGCGATCTCCCGATCGTTGATCTGCGGAACACCGCCGGGGTGCCGGCCGAATCCGACAGATCCGCCACCGACAGCCGGAACAAGCGCCCGGCACCCACGATCGTCGGTGCCGTCTTGGTCGGGGCCCGCGCAGCCGCAGCCGTCCTGCTGGCCCTCTCCCTGGTGCTCCTCCGGGACGCGCACGTGAGCTCGCTGCTGCAGCCCGGAGCCGGGCCGGCGGTCACGGAGGCCCAGGCCGAAGCGGCCGTCACCATCGCGACGGTGATGGTCCTGCTCTTTGCCGTGGTCGAGGTCCTGCTGGCCTGGTTCGTGTTCCTCGGACGGAACTGGGCCCGGACCGTGGCCATGGCCCTTAGCACGGCGGCCATTGGCCTGCAGGCGTTCGACGTTTTCCACGGCGGTCCGGACATCACCCTGCAGTCCAATCTTCCCGGCCTTGCCCTGGACATCCTGCTGCTCCTGGCGCTGTCCAGCAAGCGGTCCCGGGACTATGCCCTGCGCCCGCGCAAGGAACCAAAACGGTACTCCAGTCGTGCCGGCGGCCGGACAGCAAACTGAACGGACCGCCGTCGAACATTGCCGAACATGCCGGCCGGGATGGATCTTGACATCCCGGAAAGCCCGGGCGCTAGATAAAAGTAGCCGGCAGCGGGCCGTTCACCACAGGATTCGCAGCAGAGGAGCGGACATGACCAAGGATGCACAAGCGACGGAGCGCGTCCACAGCGAGAGCCCCGCCGAGGGTGACGCAACAGCCTCACCCTTTGTCGACCGTGCCCATTCCCAGGACGCGGCAGAAGGGCCGGACATCGACGAGGAACCGGGCGCCTAGCCGGTTATCCGGCGAAATATCTTCGCCCGCATTGGTGTTGGGCCGGACATGACAACTATCGGAATCATCGGTGCAGGACACATTGGCAGCCAGCTCGCCCGCAAAGCAGTTGAGCTCGGCTACGACGTCGTGATCAGCAACTCGCGCGGGCCCGAAACCCTCGCGGACCTTGCGGCGGAACTGGGACCAAAGGCCCGGGCCGCAACCCCGGCCGAGGCGGCAGCGGCCGGCGACTTCGCGATCGTCACCGTGCCGCTAAAGGCGATCCCGGACGTGCCCGTGGAACCGCTGGCGGGCAAGATAGTCCTCGACACCAATAACTACTACTGGGAACGCGACGGTCACTTCCCCGCCCTGGATGCCGGCGAGGCCACCACCTCCGGCCTGCTGCAGGAGCATCTGCCGCAGTCCCAGGTCGCCAAGGCCTTCAACCACATCCTGTTCTCCCAGATCACCACGGACGGCACCCCCGCCGGCACGCCCGACCGCCGGGCGCTGGCCACGGCAAGCGACTACCCGGACGCTGCCGAACTCGTGGCCAGGCTCTATGACGAGTTCGGCTTCGACACCGTCAACATCGGCCCGCTCGCCGAAAGCTGGCGCGTGGAACGGGACCGCCCGGCCTACGTGGCCCGGCAGAACGCCGCCGAGCTCACCGAGAACCTGGCCAGGGCGCCGCGCACCATCTGACCTCCCCGGCGCCGGCGCGGCGCGCGAATTCGCCGGAAGCCTGCGAGTTCGCCGGAACTTTCCGGCGAACGGGCAGGCTTCCGGCGAATTCGGCTGTGGCCGGACCAGGGCGGCTGCGGACCGGCTAGCCCTGGACGGCGGGTTCCAGCTTGAGCATCTTGGCGATGACGTGGTCGAGCTCCGAGTCGTCGAAGATCTTCTTCCAGTCGTCCTTGATGATGGTGTCCTTGCCGTACTGGATAGCGATTTCGCAGGCCTCGGAGAACGGGTTGGAGCCGCGCAGGGCGTTGGTCAGCGCGATCTGGACGTGCCCGAACAGCATGGCCTTGGCGGCTTCCTCCGGGACGCCGGCAGTGTGCACGGTCTCGTGCAGGGCTTCCTTGAGCAGGGTGCCGATCATGCAGGCCACTGTCTCGACCAGGGTGGGTTCGAGGATGGCGAGCTGCTTGACGGTGACCCAGTGGACGTCGATCACGGGGGCGTAGATGACCTTGATGGTGGCCTCGGCGGCGGCGCGGGCGGCCTCGGTGGCGTCCTCGTCGATCGCGGCGACTACGTTCTGCGGGGCGCCCTGGCCGCCGAAGGTGTCGGCCCATTCTTCCTTGGTTGTGCGTTCGAGGAAGACAGAGGGGTGGCACGGGTGGGCGACGGCCTGGACGACGTCGTCGCGCTTGGCGAGCAGGCCCGCGTAGGCGGCGGCCGGGTCGAGGGTGAGCAGGATGGAGCCGGACTTCATCTGCGGGACCACGCCGTGGGACACGACGCCCAACACGGTGTCCGGGACGGCGAGGATGACAACGTCGGCGTCCTTGATGGCGTCCTCTGTGGTGCTGATTTCCCGGCCTTCGGCGCGGACGCGCTCCTGGCCTGCCGGCGAGTTTTCGCTGTAGTGGACGGTGTGGGCGCTCTTCTGGAGGTTGGCTGAAACACGCAGCCCCATTTTGCCTCCGGCTCCGATGACGGCGACGGTCAATTGTTCTGCTGACATTTCAGTTTCTCCTTAGGAAATCGAGGCTTTGCTGGGTCCACTGCTTTTCGAGGCGGATGGTCTCCTCCTCGGAGGCCTGCCACGGCAGCCAGTGCTCGATGATCTGGTTGATATTTCTTTCTTTGGGCTGCAGCTTCCGGGCCATGTAGGCATAGTCCAGGAGGCCTTCGCCGAGGGGAGCGCCGGAATAGGTAAACCCGACCCACCCCTCCTTGCGGCTGAACGCAAAGTCTTTGATGTGCATGTTCAGGACATACGGCGCGACGGCGTCGATCACCTCGCGCGGGGACTCCAGCGCCGCCACGGTGTTGGCAGGGTCGCTGCAGATCCCCAGGTAGGGGCTGTCCACCCGGGCGATGACGTCCAGGACACGGGAGGTAGGGACCTGTTCGTAGGTCTCCACGGCGATCCGCACCCCGGCGGCCTCGAAATCTGGGAGGACCCCGGTGAAGATGGCTACGGTCTCGTCCGCGTCCGGGGTGTGGCCCGGGACGTTGAACATGGTCCGCAGCAGCGGCGCGCCCAGGATCCCGGCGATCCGCAGGAATTTCCGGAGATGCTCCGGCCGGATCCCCTTGGTGCCGAGCTCCAGGGCGATCCCCAAGGCATCGGCCGTGGCCCGGACGGACGCCAGATCCGCGTCCGTCATGGCCTCCAGCTGTGCGTAGTCGCAGATCTGGAAGAGGTCCACGCCCAGCGCCGCGGTCTCGGCCAGGGCCTCGTGGAGGTTCAGCGGAGCGGAGACCCGGTCCGAGAGCTGCCAGAAGAAGGCGTAGCTGCTGAGCCCGATTCTTGAACCCTGGCTACTATTTGAACCCAATCCGGTTCTTGAACTCTGCCCGGTGCCGGAGCTCATGGCCGGCCTCCCGCCGTCAGCAGGAGCCCGAGGCGGGCTGCGGTTTCGTCGAGGATGGTCTTGAGCGCCTGCGGGTCGTGGGCGAAGCGGCCCAGGAACAGCCCGGCAACGGACATGTCCAGCTGGCTGATCAGGCCCGGGCCGGCGCTTCCGCCGTAAATGACCCGGCTGTCGGCCTGGCCGGGCAAGGAGCGCAGGTGCGCGTCCAGTCCGGTGATGACGGCGCTGATGTAGTCCGGGGTAGCCGGTTCGGGGGCGCCGATGGCCCATTGCGGTTCGTAGGCAACGATGGTCCGGCCGGCGGGGGCCAGGGACCGTGCCCGGTTGAGGGCGGCGTCGACGTCCGCGGTGCAGTGCCGGATGGCTTCCTCCACGGAACCGGGGTGCAGTTCACCGACGCAGAGCACCGGGGTGAGGCCGTTGCGGTAGGCGGCGGCGGTCTTGAGACCGATGGTCCGGCCGTCCTCGCCGAAGATCCGGCGCCGTTCGGCGTGGCCCACCTCGGCGTAGCGTCCGCCGAGCTCGGCGACAGTCCGGCCGGAGACCTCGCCGGTGTAGGCGCCCTCGTCTTCCCAGAAGATGTCCTGCGCGCCGGCGCCGGCGCCGGCCACGCCGAGGATCCGGGCTGCCTCGGGCAGCGCGGGCAGGGCTGGCAGGACGAACAGTTCGATCTCGCCGCTCTGCACGGCGGGGTGGGCCAGGGCGACGGCGGCGACCTCGCGGCAGTAGTCCAGCGTGCGCTGGTAGCCGAAGTACATTTTCAGGCTGACGCCGATGACGGCAGCCTTGGGCCGGGCAGCTCGGGCAGCTCCGGCGATGCCCAAGGCGTCGCCTGTGCCCTTTCCGCCTGCGTTTGTCCCGTTCGTGGCGGCGTTAGCAGGAAGTGACACCCTCGTAGTCCTTAATCAGTGTGACTTTCTCGGCCGAGGCCGAGGTTTCGTCGAACGTGTAGGTGAGCCATTCCCGGGCCAGCCGGCGGGCGAGTTCCAGGCCGACGACCCGCTGGCCGAAGGTGAGCACCTGGGCGTTGTTGCTCAGGATGGCCCGCTCCACCGAGAAGCTGTCGTGCGCGGTGACGGCGCGGACGCCCGGGACCTTGTTGGCGGCGATCGCCACGCCGAGGCCCGTCCCGCAGACCAGCAGGGCGCGGTCGGCTTCGCCGGAGGCGACGAGTTCCGCTGCGGCAATGGCCACGGACGGGTAGGGGGTGTGGCTCGTGGCGTCGACGCCGACGTCGCGGACGGACTCCACGAGCCCGTTGGCCGCCAGGTCCGCCTTCAGGACTTCTTTGTACTCGAATCCGGCATCGTCGGACCCGATGACCAGGCGCAGTTTGGTGCTCATGCTTTCTCCATAACTTTGATGTCTGCAGCTTTCGACTCCGCGAAAGTGTTGTGAATGGCTCGTACGATCAGCGCCATGGACACGGCGCCCGCGTCGGGGGTGCCCAGGCTTTTTTCGGCGTGGGGGCGGGCGCGGCCCATGAGGGGCAGCAGCTGGGCGGTGTCTTCGGCGGCTTGCTGGGCCGTGGCCGCGGCCGCGTCCCAGGCTTCCGCGAGGCCGAGTCCGGCTTCCACGCCGCCGTTTAGGACGTCGCGGAACGGGACGAGGACGTCCACGAGGGTTTTGTCGCCGGGCGCGGCCTTGCCGAAGTCCATGATGGCGGCGGCGGCCCGCGAGACTCCGGTGGCGACAGCGCCGGCGTCGGGGGCGTTGGTGTTGCCCAGGGCATCGCCGACGGCCCGGAGGGCCATTCCCCACAGGGCGCCCGAAGTGCCGCCGGCTTTGTCGGCCCAGGCGTCTCCGGCGAGGTGAAGGGTGGTGGCTGCGCCGGCCCCGCGGGCGACGGCGTCTGCCGCGGCGTCGACGGCGGCGCGGACACCGCGCTCCATGCCGATACCGTGGTCCCCGTCGCCGGCGATCGCATCGATCCGGCCCAGTTCCTCGGCGTTGGCGTCCACGACGTCCTTCGCGGCTCCCAGCGCGGCCAGGACGCGGACGGCCCCGGCACGGGATGCCTCGGAGGCATCCGGGATGGTCGCTTCGACGTCGTCGAGGCCGGTGAAGTCGGCAGGATCGAGGGTTGCTGCGGTGATGGCGCCGCGGCGGAAGGCCGGCGCGTCGGCGGGCGCGTTCCAGAGGGTCTCGAGTTCGTCGTCGAGCCAGAAGAGCGTCAGGGAGGTGCCGGCCATGTCGAAGCTCGTGACGAGTTCGCCGACCTGCGGGTCGACCGCTTCCAGGCCGGCCTCGGCCAGGAGTTGGGCGACGCGGCGGTAGACGACGAACAGTTCCTCGTATTTGACGCTGCCAAGGCCGTTGAGGATGGGGACCACGCGGGCGCCTGTCACGTCGAGGCCGTCCGGGATTTCGGTGAGGAGTTTGGCGACCAGGAGCTCTGCGAGTTCATCCGCCGTCGGGATGCCCGTCTCGGCGATGCCGGGCTCGCCGTGGATGCCCATGCCGACCGCCATGCGGCCCTCGGGGACCGTGAAGAGCGGGTGGTCCGCGCCCGGGAGGGTGCAGCCGCTAAACGCGACGCCGAAGGAACGGGTGCGGTCATTGGCGCGCTCCGCGATGGCCACGACGTCGTCCATGGTGTAGCCGGCCTCGGCCGCGGCGGCGGCCACCTTGAAGACCGTGAGGTCGCCGGCAATGCCGCGGCGCTTGGCGTGCTCGGCCGGCGGGGCGGAGGAGACGTCGTCGGTGACGGCGATCCTGCGGCAGTCGAGGCCTTCGGCGCGGAGCCGGGCCTGGGCCTGGTTGAAGTGCAGGACGTCGCCGGCGTAGTTGCCGTAGCCCAGGAGCACTCCGGCGCCGTTGTCCGCGGCCTTCGCCACGGTGTAGATCTGTTGGGCGGACGGGGACGCGAACAGGTTGCCCATGGCGGCACCGTGGGCCAGGCCCTGGCCCACGAGCCCGGCAAACGCGGGGTAGTGGCCGGAGCCTCCGCCGATTACGAGGGCCACGGTGCCGGGAGTGCTTTGGGTGTTGCGGACGACGCCGCCGGAGACACGCCTGACCCAGCGGCTGTGGGAGGCGACGAAGCCTTCGATCATTTCGTCAGCGAAGGCTGCGGGGTCATTGAACAGGCGGGTCATGGGGGTACTCCTGGAAGAGGGAAAGCTGCTTGGTGGGTGCCCGCCGCGGCCGTGTGGTACGCGGCGGGCACCGGTTGTTGGGAGCGCGCCCGGAGCGGGCGTGTGAGTCCCGCGGGGAGCCGTCGCCTGGAGCGGTGACGGGTCTTCCGGTATCGGGCGTGTCTGCTACCGGGCTGCGGCGGACTCCGCAGCCGCTGACTCCCCGATTTGAGGGGCGATCTCTGTGGCCGTTCCGTTGGCGGCGCCCTTGCGGGCCAGCACCACCATGAGGATGGCCGACATGATCATGAAGCCGCCCACCACGAACATGGGCACGTTGTAGCTGCCGGTCCAGTCCTTGAGCCAGCCGGTGATGTAGCCGGCGCTGAACCCGGCCAGGTTGCCCACGGTGTTGATCAGGGCGATCCCGGCTGCAGCCGCGGCCCCGGTGAGGAACTGGGTGGGCACAGTCCAGAAGTTCGGCAGCGCCGCGAAGATGGCCATCGCGGTGATCGTGATGATCGCAATCGTCGCCGCCGGCGATCCCGCAAAGAGGGCCAGCGGGATGCTCAGGCCGCCGACCAGGGCCGGGACGGCGATGTGCCAGGTCTTGACCCCGCGCTTGGTGGCGTCCTTGGACCAGAAGTACAGGGCAAAGGCGGCCGGCAGGTACGGGATGGCCGTGATCAGGCCCTTCTGGAAGACGTCGAACTTGGTCCCGTACAGGCCCTCGAAGCCGGCGATGATGGTCGGCAGGAAGAAGCCGAGCGCGTACAGGCCGTAGATGAAGCCGAAGTAGATCAGGGCGAGCATCCAGACCCGGCCGTTGCCGAAGACGGTGCGGACGCTGACGTGCTTGTTGCCGGCGGCGGTCTCGTTCTTTTCCTTCTCCAGTGCGCCGGTCAGCCAGGTCTTCTCGTCCGCGGTCAGCCACTTGGCCTTGGCCGGGGAGTCCGCGAGGTAGAACCAGGCGGCGATGCCGATCAGGATGGCGGGGATGGCGACGCCGAAGTACATGACGCGCCAGCCTTCAAGGCCGAAGAGGCCGTGCTGCTGGATGAGGAGTGCGGCGAGCGGCGCTCCGATGACTGTGGTGAGCGGCTGGGCCAAGTAGAACAGGGCCAGGATCTTGCTGCGGTGGCGCGATGGAACCCAGAGGCTCAGGAAGAGGATGGCCCCGGGGAAGAAGCCGGCCTCGGCCACACCCAGGATGAAGCGCAGGATGTAGAGCTGCTCAACATTGGCTACCCAGGTGAAGAGCAGGGAGACAATGCCCCAGCTGACCATGATGCGGGCCAGCCACCGGCGGGCGCCGAACTTGTGCAGGGCGAGGTTGCTGGGGACTTCCAGCAGGATGTAGCCGATGAAGAAGACGCCTGAGGCGAAGCCGAACTGGGCCGCCGAGAGGGCGAGATCGGTGTTCATGCCATTGGGGCCGGCGAAGGAGATGGCCGTGCGGTCCAGATAGTTGATGAAGAACATGAAGGCGACAAACGGCACCAGCCGCACTGCCACTTTCTTGATTGCAGATCTTTCGACCACTGATTGCGTGGTGTCCACATTGACTCCTTGATGTCGGGATCCCGGTGGCCTCCTGCGCTGGAAGCTTGGGGATTGGTCTCATCGCATAGTTCCGGAGGACTGGCCAGGCCCTAACTAAGCGTGTGATAGAAACCATAGGGCGTCCACCCCAAATTGGTCAACCGGTTGACATGTTTATGTCGCGGGCGGACGTGGGCGTGGCTCGGCCGGTCCGGGTTGTTACGCTTTGAAGGTGTCCGTTAACTCCGCCGCTTCGACGGCCAAAATCAGTGCCGCGCTCGGTTCCATGGAGCAAGGTTCGGTTGTCTCCGAAGTCGCGGAACGCCTCTTGGGCTACTTCACGAGCGGTGAAATCGCCGTCGGGACCCGCCTGCCGGCCGAGCGCCAGCTCGCCGCCTCGCTGGGGGTCGGCCGCTCCGCGGTCCGCGAAGCCCTCGCAGCCCTGGAGATCCTCGGGATCGTCATAGTCCGGCCGGGGTCCGGAACCTACCTGCGCGACGGCATTTCCGAGCTCCTGCCCCGCACGCTGAGCTGGGGCCTCATGCTGGGCGCGCCCCGCACGCGGGAACTGGTGGAACTGCGCGGCGGACTCGAAGTCCAGGCCGGCCAGTTGGCGGCGCAGCGGATTACCGACGACGCCCTGGAGCGGATGCGCGGCAATCTGGCCACGATGGAGGTCAGCCTCGATGACCTCGCGACGTTTGTGGAGGCCGACGCCGCCTTCCACCGCGAAATCGCGGTCGCCTCCGGAAATCAGGTCCTGCAGGAACTGCTGCAGAGCATCCGTTCGCTGCTGCGCATCTGGGTTGACCGCGCCTTGACGGACGAAGGGCACGCGGCGGCCGCACTGGCCGAGCACCGGGAAATCTTCGGCGCCTTGGAATCCCGGGACGAGGCCGCCGTGACGGCAGCCATGCGCTCCCACATGGACACAGCGTCCCGGCGCCTCCTGGCCGGGTTCGACGCCGACCGGGGCGCTACGGACTGACGCCTCCTCCTCCCCAACGCACGAAGTCGCCGGAAGCCTGCGAGTTCGCCGGAACTTTCCGGCGAACGGGCAGGCTTCCGGCGACTTCGGCCGGGCTCGGCTGGGAGAGAGCGGCTGGGCGGGCTCTAGGGGGCGGCCGCCAGGGCTGTCGCGGCGAGGGTGGCGAGCTCGACCGGTGCGGGGCGCGCGACCGTGCTGCCGATCCGGACCGGTGCACCTGTGTGCGCGGACGCCAGGACGGACTCCATCACCTCCAGGGCGTGGAAGGCCAAGGCACCTCCCGCCCGGGGCTCCTGGCCGGCCGGGGTGCGGATGAGGTCTGCGATGCCGAAGCCCCGCCCCGAGTCCGTGTAGCCGGCGGAGACGGGCAGGGTCTCCCAGTGGTCCGCACCGAGGGCGAAGAGCTGCACGTCGCCGTCGAAGTGGTTGGGATCCGGAACCACCAGGGAACCGCGCTCGCCGTGGACCTCAATGTTGGGGCTCTTGGTCTTCACGGCGTCGAAGCTCATCACCAGTGTGGACAGGGCCCCCGAGGCGTGGACCAGGACGCCGGTGACGTGGGTGTCGATCGCTACCGGCACCGTCTGGCCCTCGCGCGGGCCCGAGCCGATGGTCCGCTCGTCGCGGGTGTGGCTGGCTGCGCCGATCACCGAGACCACCGGCCCCAGCAAAGTCACGAGGGCTGAGACGTAGTACGGTCCCATGTCCAGGAGCGGTCCGCCGCCGGGCTGGTAGTAGAAGTCCGGGTTCGGGTGCCAGCGCTCGTGGCCGGGGGTGACCATGGTGGCCGTCGCGGAGATGGGCTTGCCGATGAGCCCGTCGTCGATCGCCTTCCGGGCGGTCTGGATCCCGGTGCCGAGTACGGTGTCAGGGGCGCAGCCGACCACGACGCCGGCTGTCCGCGCGGCGTCCAGCACTTGCCGGGCCTCCGCCGTCGTTGCCGCGAGCGGCTTCTCACCGTAGACGGACTTGCCGGCGGCAATCGCGCGCAGGGCGACCTCGGCGTGGGCGGCGGGGATGGTCAGGTTCAGGACAAGTTCGACGTCGTCGTCCGCCAGGAGCGCATCGACGCTCAGCGCCCGGACGCCGTCGTACGAGTCGGCCACGGCCTGCGCCCGCGCGGGGTCCAGGTCCGCGACGGCGACGAGATTGATGTCCTCAAGTCGGCGGAAGTTCGCCAGATACTGGGCGATGATGGCTCCGCAGCCGATGATTCCAACGTTTATTGGCTGGTCTGGGTCAATTGACTGGTCTGGGTCAATTGACTGGTTTGGGTCTAACGGCTTGCCCACAGCAGGCCCCTTTCGATGATGGTGCGGACGTTGCTGTCCTGGAGGATTTCGACGCGGTGTCCCGGGGTGCAGACGAAGATCCTGCCCTGTCCCCATTGCCGCGTCCAGATGGCCGGCGACGTGACTTCCCGGTGCCACGGGTCCCATTCCCGGACTTTCTGGGTGGTGGTGGCCAGGACGTCGATGTAGTCGTCGGCGAGGACCCAGTACTGTTCGGTGACGAGGTCGAAGTCGCCGACGCCTGCCGTGATCGGATGGTCCGCGGCCGCCGGGAGCATATTGACCGTATACGGGACGTAGTTGTCGGGCTGGCCGCCGGTCCGCTCATCCGGGTGCTTGCCCGGGTGGCAGGCAAACTGGCCGCCGATCAGGTGCAGGTAGTCCGAGGTGTCACGGTAGGAATCCGCGATGCCGCCGTGCCAGCCGGCCAGACCCGTGCCGTTTTCGACGGCGGCACGCAGGCCCTCGAACTCGTCCTTTTCGATGGTGGACATGGTCACGCACTGCAGGATGAGGTCGGCGCCGGCCATGTAGTCAGCGTCGGCATAGATCTTGGGCGATTCCTCCACCCGGACCTCGTAGCCGTTAGCTTTCAGGTACGGGATGAATTCCTCCGTCGCGGCAACGGGCTGGTGCCCGTCCCAGCCGCCGCGCACCACGAGAGCGGTTTTGTGGTCGTTTGTCATGGGGTTCCTCTGTTGTTGGTGTGTCGTGGCCGGCTCAGCGGGCGGCGAAGGCCGCATCGAACGCGGCCGCGGGCGGTGTGATCGTGGCGAGGTCCTTGACCACTGCGAGGGCCTGCGGCGCGCCGACCAGGCGGTCCATGCCGGCGTCCTCCCACTCGATGCTGGTGGGACCCTGATAGCCGATGGCGTTGAGGGTCCGGAATATCGGTTCCCAATTGACGTCGCCATGACCGGCGGTGACGAAATCCCATCCGCGGCGCGGGTCGGCCCACGGAAGATGGGAACCGAGCCGGCCGTTGCGGCCGTTGAGCTGTCGGACAGATTCCTTGACGTGAACGTGGAAGATCTTCTCGGCGAAGTCCTGAAGGAACATCACGGGGTCCAGGTCCTGCCACAGGAAGTGCGAGGGGTCGAAATTCAGGCCGAAGTTCTCCCGGTGCCCGATGGCCTCGAGGGTGCGCCTGGCGGTCCAGTAGTCGTAGGCGATTTCGGACGGGTGGACCTCAAGGGCGAAGCGGACCCCTTCCTCGTCGAAGACGTCGAGGATTGGATTCCAGCGGTCGGCGAAGTCCTGGTACCCGCGTTCAATCATGGCCGCCGACGCCGGCGGGAACATGGCGACGCATTTCCAGATCGAGGACCCGGTGAACCCGGTGACGGTCTTCACGCCAAGCCTGGCGGCCGCTCGAGCCGTGGTCTTCATGGCCTCGGCGGCGCGGGTGCGGACCCCTTCAGGGTCGCCGTCGCCCCACACCGGGGCGGGAAGAATGCCCTCGTGGCGTTCATCGATCGGGTCGTCGCAGACGGCCTGACCGGTGAGGTGGTTGGCGATCGCATGGACTGTGAGGCGGTGCTTGTCCAGGATGTCGAGCCGGTTCTGGAGGTAGGCGTCGTCCTCGACGATGCGCTGCGGGTCCAGGTGGTCGCCCCAGCAGGCGATCTCCAGGCCGTCGAAGCCCCACTCGCCAGCGAGCCGCGCCACTTCTTCGAAGGGCAGGTCGGCCCACTGGCCGGTGAAGAGAGTGATGGGTCGTGTCATGGTCTTTCCTCGCAGACGTTGTGCCAGTGGCTGTTGGCGCCGGCGCTGGCTTCGACGGCGGCGAGGACTTTTTGGACTTGGAGGGCGTCGGCGAAGGACGGTGCGGGGGGCCGGTTGCCGGCGATGGCGTGGATGAGGTCGACCACCTGGTGGGTGAAGAGGTGTTCGTAGCCCAGGCCGTGGCCGGTGGGCCACCAGTTCCCGGTGTAGGGGTGTTCGGGTTCGGTGACGAGGATCTTGCGGAAGCCCGCGTCCGGGCCGTCGGCGGCGTCGTAGAAGGTCAGGGCGTTCATGTCCTCGAAGTCGAAGGCCAGCGAGCCCAGGGTGCCGTTGAGTTCGATGCGCATCGCGTTTTTCCGGCCGAGGGCGAACCGGGTGGCTTCGAACACGCCGATCGGCCCGGTTCCGGTTCCGTTGTTGGAGGCGGTGCCGTCGCCGTCGCCGGCGAAGCGGGCGGTGAAGATGGCGGCGTCGTCGACGGTCACGGGCCCGCGGACGGTGTCGGCACCGGTGGCGCCGTGCCCGCCCAGGCCCACGAGGTCCCCGGCGACGGGGCGTTCGGTGACAAAGGTCTGCAGCAGGGCCGAGACCCCGGTGATGCTTTGTCCGGTGATCCACTGGGCGGTGTCGATGCTGTGGGCTCCGATGTCCCCGAGGGAGCCGGAGCCGGACTTGGCCTTGTCCAGCCGCCAGGTCAGGGGAGCATCGGCGTCGGAGAGCCAGTCCTGCAGGTACTGCGCCCGGACGTGCCGGATCCGGCCCAGCCGGCCGTCCTGCACCATCCGCCGGGCCAGGGCCAGGGCCGGGGTGCGGCGGTAGCTGAAGCCGCACATCGAGTACACGCCCCGGGCGGCCGCGGCGTCGGCCGCCTTGGCCATCCGTTCGGCTTCCGCGACGGAGTTCGCCAGCGGCTTCTCGCACAGGACATGCTTGCCGGCTTCGAGCGCGGCGATCGCGATCTCGGCATGGGTGTTGCCCGGGGTGCAGATGTCGATCAGGTCGATGTCGTCCCGTTCGATCAGCGCCCGCCAGTCCGTCTCGGCGGACGCCCAGCCCATCTTGTCCGCGGCGGCACGCACCCCGGAGGGGTTCCGGCCCGCGATCGCGGTCAGTTCGGGGCGCAGGGGCAGGTCGAAGAACCGCGGCGCGCTCCGCCAGGCCTGGGAATGCGCGGCCCCCATGAACGCGTAGCCCACCATCCCCACACGCAGGGGTTTCAGTTCAGTCACAACAAGTCCTCTCTATTTGCTGAAGCCCGCGGTGAGGCCGCTGAGCAGCTGGCGCCGGGCCATGACGTAGACCACCAGCAGCGGCAGCGTGGCGAGGACGACGGCGGCCAGCACGGCCGGGATGTTGACGCTGAACTCGCCCTGGAACGTCCACAGCGACAGCGGCAGCACCCGGGTGTCCGGGCTCTGCGTCAGGATCAGCGGGAACAGGAAGCCGTTCCACACCCCGAGCGCGTTGTAGATGCCGACCGTCACCACGGCGGGCCGGGTCATCGGCAGCGCCAGGCGCCACATCATGGCCCAGTCCGAGCAGCCGTCCAGCCGCATGGATTCGAAGAGCTCGTTGGGGACGTCCCGCATGAAGTTGGACAGGATCAGCACTGAGATCGGGATGGCGAAGGCGACCGAAGGCAGGATCAGGGCCAGCAGGGTGTCGTACAGATGGGCACGGGTGATCATCCAGTAGATGGGGATGATCGTGGCGTGCAGCGGGATGGCCAGGCCCAGCAGGAAGAGGTTGTTTGTCCAGCCCAGGAACCTGCTTTTGCCGCGGACGATCGCGTAAGCAGCCATGAACGAGACCAGGAGGGCCGGCACGACGCTGCCCACTGTGACGATGAGACTGTTGGCAAAGTATCTGGCGAAGTCGTTCTCCAGGACCAGCTTGTAGTTGTCCAGGGTGGGTTCGGCGGGCGGCATCATCGGGTTGGACGTGAAGAAGCCTGCCTGGTTCTTCAGGCTCGTCACCACCACGTAGTAAACGGGGACGATGATGATGGCCAGCCAGAGCCAGCCGCCGAGGCCGCCAAGGACGTTCGGGCGGGACCGTCCGGATGCCTTGGTCCGCGGACGGGGGCTGGCGGCGGGGCGGACGGGTGTTGGGGACGGGACGGGAATCTGGGTCAGGGAAGCCATCAGGCACCTTCCAATTGGCTTGCATTGCGGTTCTTTCCGCCCAGTCTTTGCAGCAGCAGGGCGAGTGCCACGCCGATCACCACGAGGATGACCCCGAGGGCACTCGCAGCGCCCATGTCATTGGCTTTGAACCCGGTGAGGTACATGTGCAGCGGGAGCAGCCGTGTGGCGTAGCCGGGGCCGCCGCCGGTGAGGACGAAGACGAGGTCAAAGTACGCAAGCGACCCGACCACCATGAGCGTGGAGGACGTGATGATGGTGTACTTCAGCTGGGGCAGGGTGATGTTGAAGAACTGCTGGATCCGTCCGGCACCGTCGATTTGCGCGGCCTCGTACAGCGACCCGGGGATCTGGCGCACGCCGCCCTGGTAGATGAGCGTGTGGAACGGGACAAACTGCCAGGCGATCACGAAGACCACGACGAACAGCACCAGGTCCGAGTTGCCGAGCCAGTCCTGGGCCAGGAACGGCAGGCCGAGACCGGCGCCCAGCCCGAAGTTGGGGTCCAGGAGGGCTTTGAACGCGATGGCCACCGCGGCCGAGGACAGCAGCAGCGGCACGAAGTAGAGGACGGCCAGGGCGGCGCGGTACTTCTGGCCCCCGGCGGTGAAGACTCCCAGCAGAAGACTGATTGGCGCCTGGACGATGAACGAGAAGAACATGATCTTCGCCGTCACCAGCAGTGCGTTCCCGGTGACGGGGTCGGTCAGGACGGTGGTCCAGCTGGACAGACCGTCCAGCTTGATCTCGCCCAGGCCGTCCCAAGAGGTGAAGCTCAGGAACAGGACGCCGATCAGCGGAATGATGGCGAACAGCAGGAAGAAGGCAAGGGCCGGTGCGGCCAGCCACCCCGACGGGCCCTGCTGGAGGGCCCGCCGGGAGGAACCGGATGTGGTGGACACTGGATTACTTTCCGATCGTCGCGTTCATCGTGGCGGTGAACTGCTCCGGGGTGATCTTCTTAAGGAAGATCTGGTCGAGGTTGGCCAGCATGGCGTCCCCCTGGGCCGGGCTGAGTGCCTGGTCCCAGGAGAGGGTGAAACTCGGAGCGTTCTTGGCCATGCCGTACACGTAGGTCAGGAAGTCCTTGTCCGGGGACGTGGCGAGCTTGCTTTCGATGCCCTTGACCACCGGCACGGCTCCGGAGTCGATGAGGCCCTGGATGTTGCTGTCCGAGAACATCCCGCTCTTCACGTACTCAAGGGCGGCTTTCTTCTGGCCGTCGGTGGCCTTCGAGGAGACGGACCAGAAGTTCGAGGGGTTGCCCACGACATTGGCCGGATCTCCCTTGCCGCCGGAGACCGCCGGGAAAGTGGTGTAGCCGAGCTTGCCGCTCTTGACGAAGTCGGCGGCGTCCTTCTTCATGCTCTGGTAGATCCAGCCGCCTTGCAGGATCATGGCCGACTTGCCGGTGTACAGCAGTGCTTGGTCGGCGTTGCTGTCCGCCGCGATGGATGAGAACCCGTTGACGAAGCCGCCGGCGTCGACGAGCTGCTGGATTTTGGTCAGTGCCTCGGTGACCGCGGGGTCGGACCACGCGTTGGGCTTGTTGGCAGCGATGTTGGCGAAGACCTCGGGGCCGCCGATGCGTTCCACGAGGTACTCGAGCCACATCAGGTCCGGCCACCGGGACTGGCCGCCGAGCGAAAACGGGGCAATACCCGCGGCCTTGAACTTCGGCACCAGCGCCATGAGCTCGTCCCAGGTCTTGGGAGCCTCGGCACCCACCTTGGCGAAGACGTCCTTGTTGAAGTACAGCACCACAGGCTGCACGTTGTTGTTCGGCAGGGCGTAGGTTTTGCCGTCGATGACGCCGTTCTTGAGAACCGCCGGAAGGTAGCGGTCCTGAACGTCGGGGTTGTCCTTGAGGAACCCGGAGAGATCATCCACCTGCCCGGCATCCACGTAGGATTTCAGCACGCCGCCGCCCCAGCCGTAGATGAAGGTCGGGCCCTGACCGGCGCCGACGGCGGTGCGCACCTTTGTCTTGTAGGCGTCGTTCGCGAAGAAATCCAGTTTGATGGACGAATCCGGGTGGGCGGAGTTCCAGTCCGTGACGGACTTCTGCAGCACTGGCTGGTTGCCGCCTGTCAGCCCCCACATGGTGGCCGAGTCCGCTCCGGCGGCAGTGCCTGCCGGGCCGCTGGAGCCGCACGCGGCCAGACTGATCGAAATTGCGGCGGCGGAGACGGCCATCGCGGCACTGCGAAACGTACGATTTTTCATCTGGGATTCCATTCGTCTTCCGGGGTCTGCGCTGATGGCCCGGGTGTGAGTGGCGGCAGCCCAACCCTCCGCGAAGAAGGCTGCACTGCCGCTGCTGATGGGGTAAAGCTAAATTTCGAAAAGTTTCGTAAAAGTCTGCGACTTGTGAAACTAAACTAATGGTGACTGCAATCACAGTCAAGGGCAGATTCGGAAACCTTGGTTCATCTGCACCAGATAGGCTTGACGCACCAGACAAACAAGGCGAGACTTCTTCGTATCGAAATATTTCGAAAGTACAGGAGTCATCGTGTCAATAGTCCAGGGTTCCGGCAGACCAACGCTTGCCGCCGTCGCCCGGGAGGCCGGCGTCTCCTCCCCCACGGTCTCCAAGGTCATCAACGGGCGGGAGGACGTTGCCGAGAGCACGCGCACCAAGGTTCTGGCGGCACTTGAGCAGCTGGGCTACCAGTCCACGCATCAGCGCAAACATGCCGAAGGCCGGACCGGGATCGTGGAAGTGGTTTTCGACTCGCTGTACTCCGCGTACTCCGTCGAGGTCCTCAACGGCGTCCTGGAGCAGGCCGCCTCGGTGGACGTCCAGGTACTGATCGATGTGACCGGACACCCAGCCGCCATGACGCTCAGCCCGGAGCGGCGGGCCCAGCGCATCCTGGATGACGGCCGGCTAGGTTTGATTGTGGTGACGTCCGGCTTCAGTACGGCCCAGCTGAGCGCCTTCCGCCGGCGGCACATCCCGGTGGTGGTGATCGATCCGCTGAACCCACCGCCGTCGGAGGTTGTCAGCGTGGGGGCCACCAACTGGGCGGGCGGCAAGGAAGCCACGGAGCACCTGCTCGGCCTCGGCCACCGGCGGATCGCCTATGTTGGCGGACCGGAATCGGCGGAATGCAACCAGGCCCGCCTGCACGGCTACATGGCGGCACTCATGGCCGCAGGAGTGCAGGTCCGGCCCGATTACGTCATGCTGGACAAATTCCGCCCCGAACACGGAATCCGCTCGCTCAAGGCGCTCATGGCCCTCCCAGAGCCCCCGACCGCCATCTTCGCGGGGAGTGACAGCATTGGCCTCGGCGTCCTGGCCGAAGCCCGGCGGCACGGGCTGCGGATCCCCGAAGACCTGAGCGTGGTGGGCTTCGACGGCACGTACCAGGCGGAGCAGTCCATCCCCGCCCTGACTACCGTGACGCAGCCCCTGCAGGAGATGGGCCGCGCCGCACTGCGCGCCGTCCTCCGGCTGGCCAACAACGAGGAGCTCGACTCGCGACGGGTCGAACTCGCCACCCACTTGGTGGTCCGGGAGTCGACGGCCCCTCCCGCCGCCGGGATCCCGACGCCGGACGCGCCGCGGCCGTAGCCGCCGCGGCGGCTCAGTCGCCGGGGTCAATATGGCGGCTCGCCCTCAGGTAGTTCTGCTGGATTTCCGGGTGGAAGTCCGGGGCCGGAGCAGCGTCCACCGCGACGGGCCATGCCGGGCGGTTGCTGCCGTGCGCCCAGGCTGCCTGCACGGCCGCCCCCCGGGCCACGTACTCCCCCGGGCTCGGGACCACCACCGGCAGGTCGAAGACCTGGGCCGCGATAGCCTGCACCGCGGGGTTTTGCACGGCACCGCCGATCAGGAGCAGGCGGGTTGCCGGGCTGCCCTGGGCGCGGAGGGAATCCAGGCCGCCGGACAGCCCGCAGAGCATGCCTTCGAATGCGGCCCGGGCAAGGTTGCTCCGGGTGCTGGAGGCAATGCTGAGCCCATGGAAGCTGGCCTTGGAGTGCGGCAGGTTGGGCGTGCGCTCGCCTTCGAAGTACGGCACCAGCACCACGCCGCCAGCGCCGGGCTCGGCCTCAAGGGCAAGGCGCGACAATTCATCGAAGTCCACACCCAGGATGCCGGCCACGGAGCTGAGCACGCGCGCGGCATTCAGTGTGACGGCGATGGGCAGGTATTCTCCGCTGGCATCGGCGAAGCCTGCCACCGTGCCGCTGGGGTCGGCAACGGCCTGCGACGCCACGGAGAACACCGTGCCGCTGGTGCCCACGGACACCACCACGTCCCCGGCTTTGGCACCCAGGCCCAGTGCGGCGGCCGCGTTGTCCCCGGCACCGGCACCCAACAGGATCCGGTGCCCGGACGCTAATGTGCCGGATCCAGCAGCGCCGGGCAGCTCAGCCTGGGAACCGAAGCACTCAGGGTGGATCTCTCCGGCAGCCTCGCCGGGACCCAGAACGCGGGGCAGAATCACGGTCCCGGAGTCCCCCGGCCCGGCATTCCCGGTAGCTTCCCGGGCATCCCGGCCGAAGGCCAGCTTGAACAGCTCGAGATCGTAGTCGCCGGCGGACGGGCTCCAATAGCCAGTTCCGCTGGCATCCGAACGGTCCGTCGTGAGCTGGTCCAGGTCCGGGCCCAGCGGGCTGGATGCTGCCGGGCCGTAGCCGCGGAGCCGCCACGTCAGCCAGTCATGAGGCAGCGCAACGGCCGCCACCCGATCCGCCAGGTCCGGTTCGTGGTCCCGGACCCAGCGGATCTTCGTGATGGTGAAGGAGGCCACCGGGACCAGGCCGGTCCTGCGGGCAAAGTCGTCCGCCCCCACTTCGTCGGTGAGTGCGGCCGCGGCGGCGGCGGAACGGGTGTCATTCCACAGCAACGCCGGCCGCACCACATTGCCGGCGTGATCCAGCAGCACCATGCCGTGCTGCTGGCCCCCCACCGACAGCGCGCTGACGTCCGCCAGCCCGCCCGCGTCGTCGAACGCTTCGGACAAAGCCTGCCACCAGTGGTCCGGGTGGACTTCCGTTCCGTCCGGGTGGCCGGCCCGGCCCTCGCGGACCAGCTTTCCGGTTTCCGCGTCCAGGACCACCACCTTGCAGCTTTGGGTGGAGGAGTCGACGCCGGCAACAAGGGTCATGGGAGCAGCCGTCACGGTATTAGCGGGCGCCGAGCAGGTGCTCGATGAAGAGCTGCTGCAGCTTGACGAAGCCGAAGCCCTTGCCGCCGAAGTAGGAGTCGGCGTCGAAGTCCTCGTAGGAAGCGCGGTCCGCGCGGAGCTGCTCGTAGCCTTCGCCCGGGTTGAGCGTGGGTTCGTTGATCTCGGCAACGCGGGAGGCCTGCAGTGCGGCCTGGACCTCGGGGTCGGCGCGGAAGGCCTTGGCGCGTTCCTTGAGCAGCAGGTAAGTCTGCATGTTGGCGGCGGCGGAGTCCCACACGCCGTCGATGTCCTCGGTGCGGCTGGGCTTGTAGTCGAAGTGGCGCGGGCCGTCGTAGGCGGGGCCGCCGTCGGGGCCGCCGTTTTCGAGCAGGTCCACCAGGGAGAACGCGTTCTGCAAGTCGCCGTGGCCGAACACCAGGTCCTGGTCAAACTTGATGCTGCGCTGGCCGTTGAGGTCGATGTGGAAGAGCTTGCCCTGGTAGAGCGCCTGGGCGATGCCGTGGGTGAAGTTCAGGCCGGCCATCTGCTCGTGCCCGGTTTCGGGGTTGATGCCCACGAGTTCGGGGCGCTCGAGCGTTTCGATAAAGGCCAGGGCGTGGCCCAGGGTGGGCAGGAGGATGTCGCCGCGGGGTTCATTCGGCTTGGGTTCGATGGCGAAGCGGATGTTGTAGCCCTTGTCCGTGACGTAGTCGCCGAGCAGGTTCACGGCTTCGCGGTAGCGTTCCAGGGCCCCGCGGATGTCCTTGGCGGCGTCGTATTCACTGCCTTCGCGGCCGCCCCACATGACGAAGGTTTCGGCACCGAGCTCAGCAGCGAGGTCAATGTTGTCCAGGACCTTGCGCAGGGCGAAGCGCCGGACGCCGCGGTCGTTGCTCGTGAACCCGCCGTCCTTGAAGACGGGGTGGCTGAAGAGGTTGGTGGTGACCATCGGGACGATCATCCCGGTGGCCTTCAGCGCCCCGGTCAGCCGGTCGATTTCGCGCTGGCGGTCGGCGGCCGAGCAGCCGAAGGGAAAGAGGTCGTTGTCGTGGAAGGTGATGCCGTAGGCGCCGAGGTCGCTGAGCCTGTTGACGGCTTCGACCGTGTCCAGCGGCGGGCGGGTGGCGGAGCCGAACTGGTCCTGGGCCTCCCAGCCCACCGTCCAGAGGCCGAAGGAAAACTTGTCTTCACGGGTGGGCTGAATCGCCATTGAATGCTCCAGATATGTGTGTGCGGTTACTGAGTGGGGATGGTTCAAACTAAATTGTTCTAGAGACAAACATATTATGGATTTTGGTGATGTCAACCACTTGAGCTAGAGATGAACGCGGTACTTGTGCCGCACTCTGGCGAATTTCCCGTTCGGCTGTTATGTTGTGAAACACAGCAAATAAGTGCCAGGTGAGACAAGAACCAGGGCAGCGAGACTCCCGAGTGAAGGATTCAACCGTGATTGATCAGATGGCGACCGGACGCAACTGGGCGGGGAACTTCGGCTACCAGGCACCGCGGATCGCCCATCCGGCGAGCATGGCGGAACTGCAGGACTTGGTGGCCGGCACCGGGAAGGTCCGCGCGCTGGGGTCCCGCCATTCCTTCAACGACATTGCGGACACGGCCGGGACCCTGGTGGTGCTGGACCGGCTCGACGCCGGCATCAGCGTCGATCCGCAGAACATGACCGTCACCGTCAGCGGCGGCACGCGCTACGGGACGCTCGCGGCGGAGCTCCATCGCCAGGGCTTTGCCCTTCACAACCTCGCCTCGCTGCCGCACATCTCGGTGGCGGGCGCCGTCGCCACCGCCACGCATGGCTCCGGTGACGGCAACGGCAACCTTGCCACGGCCGTTGCGGAGCTTGAGCTGGTCACCGCCGACGGCACAGTCGTCACGGCCCGGCGCGGCGACGCCGACTTTGACGGCATGGTGGTGGGCCTGGGGGCACTGGGCATCGTCAGCCGCCTGACCCTGGATATCGAACCGAGCTTCGAGATTGTCCAGAGTGTCTTTGAGGGCCTTGACTGGGAACAAGTCCTGGAGAGCTTCGACGACGTGACGTCAGCGGCCTACAGCGTGAGCCTGTTCACCGACTGGAGCGGGCCCACGGTGGGCCAGGCCTGGCTCAAGAACCGCACGGACCACACGGCGTTGCCCGCCGGATTGCAGGAATTCTTCGCCGGCACGCCGGCCACGCAGGCCCGGCACCCGCTGCCCGGCGTGTCCGGCAGCAACTGCACGCAGCAACTCGGCGTTCCCGGGCCATGGTCGGACAGGCTCGCGCACTTCCGGATGGAATTCACCCCGAGCCAGGGTGACGAGCTCCAAAGCGAATATCTGATCCCCCGCGGGCACGCCGCCGACGCCATCCGCACGATGCGGCGCCTCTCGGACATCGTCACTCCCCTGCTCCTGGTCGGGGAAATCCGCACGATCGCAGCCGACCAGCTGTGGCTCAGCCCCAACTACGGCCGTGACGGCATCGGCTTGCACTTCACCTGGCGTCAGGACGAGCCTGCGGTCACGGCAATCCTGGCCCTCCTTGAAGCGGAGCTGGCCCCGTTCGGCGCCCGCCCCCACTGGGGCAAACTGTTCCACGGCGACGCCGCCAGCCTCGCCCCGCTGTATCCCCGCTTTGCCGACTTCACCGCACTGGCCGGCCGGCTGGATCCGGCCGGAAAATTCCGCAACGCCTTCCTGGACCGCACGGTGTTCGGGCGCTGATAGTGTCACGATGATGCCTCCACGTACCCATCCCTCGGCCCCGGCAGGCGAGCCGGATCCGTCGCGCCGCAACAACTTGTCGTTGTTGACCTCCCTCGTCCATCACCACGGCGTCCTCAGCCGCGCCCAGCTGACCCGGCACACGGGGCTGAACCGTTCCACGGTCGGCACATTGATCGGACAGCTCACCTCGCTGGGGCTCGTCTTTGAAACGGCGCCCGCCGGCGAGGGTCAGGTGGGCAGGCCCAGTCCCGAGGTCCATCCCAGTCCGTCGATTGCTGCGTTGGCCGTCAATCCGGAAGTCGACGCCGTCACCATCGGCCTGGTCAGCCTCGGCGGGAAGGTCCAAAAGAAGATCCGCTTCGAAACGGAACGGATTCCAAGCGCCCGGGAAGCGGTGAATATCGCAGCGGCCGTCATCGCCGGGATGCGGTCCGAGCTGGATGCCTCCTACCGGATTACCGGCATTGGCATGGCCGTGCCCGGCCTGGTTAACCGCGACGACGGCGTCGTGCGGCACGCGCCGCACCTGGGCTGGCGCAATGAGCCGGTCGCCCGGATGCTGAGCGAGGCCACCGGCTACCCGTGTCAGGCCGCCAACGACGCCTCCCTGGGCGCGGAAGCCGAGCTGATTTTCGGCGCCGGCGCCGGTGTTGGAGTTGGTGTTGGTGCTGGTGTTGGTACCCGGCCGGGCAATCTGATCTACCTCAACGGTGGTGCCAGCGGCGTCGGCGGCGGGATCATCGCGGACGGGCAACTGCTCCGGGGGGCCTCCGGCTATGCCGGGGAACTCGGCCACACCTTTGTCCGCTCGGGCGGCACCACCTGCCACTGCGGTGCCACGGGCTGCCTGGAAACCGAGGTCTCCCAAGGCCGCCTCCTCGAACTGGCCGGCTTGAGCAGCGGCGACACCGCCGACCTCGAAAAAGCCCTCGGGAACAGCACCAGCGCCGGGCTCAGCGACGAAGTCGCACGCCAGCTGACCTATCTGGGCATAGCCCTGCGCAACGCTGTGAACATTTTCAACCCCGACGCAATCGTCCTTGACGGCTTCCTGGGAACCCTGCACGCGCTCGCCCCGGGGTCGCTGCAGGCAATGCTGCTGTCCCAGGCAATGGACGGCCCCGCCGGACAGGCAAAAATCTACCGCGCAGCCCTCGGCTCTGATCTGATGATGATCGGAGCCGCGGAACTGGCCTTCACCCCATTCCTGGCAGATCCCGCCGGCACCGTGCCCTCACCCACGTCACAGACAGGCTGACCGTGCAGAATCAGGCAGTGCAACACCAGGCCGTACGGAACCAGCCGGGGCCGCACCAGACACTTTCACCGATGGGCGCGCACTTCCAGCTACAAGCCGCGCTGGGAGGCCGCAGCCAAAAAGCCGTCGTGACGGAAATCGCCGCCAGCCTGCGTGCCCTGGAAATCAACGGCGTCGCCCTCCTGCAGGACTATCCCGCCCAGTCCGCTCCGCCGTCGTGCGCCGGCTGGGTCCTGGTGCCGTGGCCCAACCGGGTGGCCGACGGCAAGTGGACTTACGACGGCGTCCCGCAGCAACTGGAGATCACGGAACCGGGCAACGGCAACGCCCTGCACGGCCTGCTATCCGCCGCCGCGTACAGGGTCGCACACCGGACGGGCGATAGCATCACGCTCACCGCCGACGTCGCGCCCGAACCGGGCTACCCCTTTGAACTTTCGACGGCGGTCCGCTACCAGCTCACCGAGGACGGACTCCTTGTCACCCACAGCCTGGCCAACACCGGCAGCCGGGCAGCCCCGGTCGCCGTCGGGGCACATCCCTTCCTACGGCTGGGTGCCGTGCCGACCGAGGACCTGACGCTCGTCATCAATGCCGACACCCACATCGAAGTCGACCACCGGCTCAATCCGACCGGCGCCACCACGGCTGTCCACGGAACCCGCCACGACTTCCGGGCGGGGCAATTAGTGGGCGCCGTCGCCCTCGACGATGCGTGGAGCAACGTCCGCCGGGACTCGGACGGCTGCTCGCTGCACTATCTGGAGGCCCCCGACGGCAGCCAGGTGCAATTGTTCATGGATGCGTCCTTTGGCTACATCCAGGCCTTCACCACCCCGGTCTTCCCCGGCGCAGACGGCCCGGTCACTGCGGTGGCGGTGGAACCGATGACGGCTCCGGCCGACGCCTTCAACAGCGGCGAGGGGTTGCGGTGGCTGGCCCCCGGCGAGACCTGGGACCTCAGCTGGGGTATCCGCTACCGGCAGCCCTGATCCAGGGAGCCGATGTCCGCTACGCTCCCGGCTCCCACGCGCGAATTCGCCGGAAACTTGCGAATTCGCCGGAACTTTCCGGCGAACGGGCAGCTTTCCGGCGACTTCGGCCGTGAGTGGCCCGTTACCCGCGTCACATGTCCCCCGACGGCGCATCGTTGCCAAACCACGCGCTGAGCAGCAACCACACGGTCCACACCACCATCAGGACAATGCCTGCCAGCGTGGGAATGGTGTTGGCCGGGGAGAAGCCTTCGGCCCCGATGATCCAGCCCTGGGCGAGGTACGCGATGCCGGAGAGCGCCATGAGGTAGCCGATCAGCCGGGAGACGCGGCGTGCTCTGGCAACCACGGCGCCGGTCAGGAACAGGGCCGTGCCCAGCATGAAGCTCTGGTAGCTGCGCATGCCCCACTCCAGCCACCGGATACCCTCGGCGGTCGCGAACCGGGCAGCCTTCTCCGGTTCCGCCGCGGCAGCCCACGCGTCCACGGCATGCTTGAGGGCGACCCCGTCGACGGCTTGGAGCGCGGCATACAGTGCCAGTGCCGCGACCGCCGCCACCGCGCCGAACCGGGCCGTCCAGGCCATGGCCCCGTCCGGCGTTTTCAGGACCACCAGCAGGACCAGCAGCCCCGAGATGAGAAGCGCCATGCCGACGAACTGGCCGAGATGGACGGCCGTCCAGATGCCGCTGCGGGCGTACTCCGCGAACGTCGCAGGGTGGTCGTTCGCGCTGGCCGAATCGGCGTGGAACAGCCCGGCAACCACGGATACCACGAAACCGGCAAACGCCAAGGTGGCGGCGAGGCGCAATGAGCCACGGTGCGGTGACAGGCGCCCCGGTTCGGCCGGAGCCGCCGGAGGGCTGTGGCTGTCTTCTGTTCCGAACTTCTTCATGGGCACCGCCCGCTTCGTGCCGACGCGCAGGTGCGCGCTGTATTCGCCTAAGCGCAGGCTACGCCGGTCACGCCCGCGATGCCACGGCTCGTTGCTGCCGCGCACTTTGCCAGCGCACAGGCCCGGAACTTCTCACCGTCGTTACTCTGGCACTCGCAAACTCGATAAGCCCGGCCTGTTAACGGCTGGGGGTGTCCTTCAGCGGGATTTCCTGAATCACCCAGCGGTTGCCGTCGGGGTCACTGAAATACGCGAAGGCAAACCCGCCCATGTCTTGGGCCTCACTGACGGGCGCGCCTCGTTGGAGCAGCTCGCTCCGCGTGGCAGCCATGTCCGTCACGACCAGTTGGAGACCTTCCAAGCTACCGGGAACCATGCTGGTCATCCCGGTTCCGATGACAATGGAGGCTGCCGAGCCGGGCGGGGTGAGCTGGACGACGCGCATTCCGGGTATGTGTTCGACGTCGTGATCCAGCACGAAGCCGAGCTTCTCAGTGTAAAAGGCCTTGGCCCGGTCCACGTCTGAGACGGGTATCTGGACGACCTCGAGGCGGAGTTCCATGACCGCTACCCTACGGCACAACCGGGCACGGTGCTCAGGGATCTTCATCGATCTTGCGGTCCCCGTTGCAGGAGTCGAAGGCTCCCACGTCCATTCCGTGCGGATCGAATCCGACGACGGCGGGGCGGCCCGCCGCCGTCCTCCGCGGGGCGCGCCTAGCCAACGTTCTGCGCGGCAAGCCGTGCTTTGATCCGCTCCGAGGCATCGAGAAGTGATGCCTCGTTGATGGAAGCGGCCGCGCCGGCGTCGTTGCCTCGCGCAGCCGTGATCAAGCCCTGCTTATACCGCCACAGGGAGTCATCGCCTGCAGTATCCAAGGAACCCCGAGGCGTGATCTCTCGATCTACGCCCTCGATGACTACTCCCGCACCAAACACGTGATGCACAACCGCGGACGCTGACTCCGGGAAGCACGGTCTCACGGGAAGCACCAAGTCGTTGAAGACCTGCCCGGGTTCCTGCCGGGCAGGTCTTCAACGGGAAATTTCTTCCCAAAAAGATAACGAGGTGGAAAATTCCTGCTATGATGATGAGTAGCACCACACCGACATCACGCTCGGCGGTCAGGAAGTCTCAGGGCTGAAGGCGTCAGGATGATGCGGCCCGGGCAAAGCCTACCCGCTCGAACACCATGGAAGGGAACGACGACATGACTCGCGAAGAAGCCTTCGCACATTGCCCCTCAGACTCCTATGTGGAGTTCTACGGGAACCAATGGCTCATCATTCCGTTTGCGCGCGTCGTACAGCCAGCCTTCTTCGACTGCACTCCAGGACTTCGACTCACCCGCGCCTGAGATGCTCCCGGGAATGAAGCAAACTACTGCGTGACCTACTGCCCCTCCGGCCCGATGCTCGGCACAGACGGAACAAACCCGGTGGAATTCGAGAGGCGGGCAACGACAGGGCCTATCTGGATTCCGTCCCGTCGTGATTGAGTGAAGCATGGCCGCACCGATAGAAGATTATGCGCTGCTATCCGATCTTCACACCGGACCTCTTGTTTCCCTGCAAGGCAGCGTGGATTGGCTGTGTTTCCCTCGTTTCGACTCGCCGTCGGTGTTTGCCGCCCTACTCGGGAGCGAGGAACACGGCCGATGGCTGTTGGCGCCGAGCCCGCCAGAGGCCGTCGTGATTGATCGTCACTATGTGGACTCGACGTTCGTACTCCAGACAACGTGGCAGACCGACACCGGACGGGTGTTGGTGACGGAATTCATGCCCGTTGGTGACCGACGTTCGCGTCTTGTCCGTCGCGTGACAGGACTGAGCGGGACCGTCCTCATGCGCCAGGAGATAAGAATCCGACCCCAATACGCCACCGTGTTGCCCTGGGTAAGCCGGGTCCTTGATAGCGCGGCGGTTCGGCGTGCGGAGATACTGCTGGCCATGTCGGGTCCGGACGCGCTCGCCTTACGGGGAGACTACCTTCCGATGGCCGAAGGTCACCGGCATGCCGGGGAGTTTACGGTTGCACAGGGGCAGACCGTGGACTTCGAACTGACATGGTTCCCCTCACACGAGGATGTGCCGGCGGCCATCGATGTCGATGCTGCCCTCGAACTCGCAGTGGACTACTGGACCACCTGGGCCGGCAATTGCCGCGATGACGGCAAATACGGCGGGGCAGTGAAGCGGTCACTGCTGGTGCTGCGTGCGCTCACCCACTATGAGACCGGCGGCATTGTCGCGGCGCCCACCACTTCCCTGCCTGAAGATTTTGGGGGTACGCGCAATTGGGACTACCGCTACTGTTGGCTGCGCGACGCGTCCTTGACGTTGGAGGCCATGTTGACGCATGGCTATGAGACCGAGGCCCTCAAGTGGCGTAACTGGCTTTTGCGGGCCCTCGCCGGCGATCCCGAGGACCTGCAAATAATGTACGGTGTGGGGGGCGAACGGGACCTGACGGAAAAGGAGCTGCCCCACCTTCCCGGATACCGGAATGCCAGACCGGTGCGAATCGGTAACGCCGCCGTATCCCAGTACCAAGCCGATGTGGTCGGCGAAGTGATGGTGGCTCTTGAAAGACTTCGTCTCGCCGGGGGCAAAGAGGATCATTTCTCCTGGGCACTTCAGCGGGCGCTGCTTGGATCCGTGGAAAATCACCTCGAGGACAAAGACTTCGGCCTGTGGGAAGTGCGTGGCGATGCCCAATATTTCACCCACTCCAGAGTCATGATGTGGGCTGCCTTTGACAGCGGGGTGAGGGCCGTTCGGGACCACGGACTGCCGGGTCCTGTGGAGCAGTGGGAGAGACTCCGTGAGAACTTGGCCGCGGAAGTCGTCGATCTCGGATTCAACCGGGACCTCAACTCGTTCACGCAAACCTACGGCGGCCAGCAGACCGACGCCGCCCTGCTGGCCTTGCCGCAGGTTGGCTTCCTGGCCTATGACGATGAGCGCATGCTCAGCACCGTCGCCCAGCTGGAAAGGGAGCTGCTCACCGCGGAGGGACTGCTGCTGCGCTACCGCACTGAGACGGGCGTTGACGGATTGGAACCGGGTGAGCATCCATTCCTCGCGTGTTCCTTCTGGCTGGTGGAACAGTACGCTCGCTCGGGCCGCCGGACCGACGCCGGGAACCTGATGGACATGCTGGTGGGACTCTCCAACGACCTCGGCCTGCTCAGCGAAGAATACTCAATGAAGGACAATCGGATGGCGGGAAACTTTCCCCAAGCCTTCTCCCACCTGACCCTGGTGCGGGCCGCAGACGCCATGCACGGCGTCGACCGCCTAAGCCTCCAACCGAAGCATTGAACCAATGGGCAGCCGGACGCAATGCGGGGTCGTTACTGCAGGTACCTGAAGACGCCGTAACTATAGGAGACGACAGGACAGGCCCACCCGTGAGGCTTCGCGCCGAAGAATGCCCGGCTCCCGTGCCTGGAGGTGTCTCGAAAGAAGGCGCGAGAGCCGCAGCCAAGGCATAGGAGGTGGCTTCTGTGGCGCGTCCTCCAGGCCTTAGGTTTGGCCGCGAAATCCTGGGCGTCCCATTCCTTCCCGTCCAGCAAACACAATGCCCGCTTCACGGTCTTGCCTGCACGCGATTAGTTGGTGAAATGCCCCTCTTGGAACAAAGATCATGCGGCCCGCAAGTCACGACAGGAGCGGGCGTGGAGAGGGCCGGCGCTGTGCCAAGGGTTCCCTCTCCACGCCTCTGTACCTGTCGCCCTCCACAGTTGCGTTGGGCGTTCACTGCGGCTTAGAAGATCGCGCGCCGGGTGCCGCCATCAACGGACACAGCGGCACCCACAGTCGCCGAGGCCTGGGGTGAGCTGAGATAAACGACCAGGTTGGCGACTTCGTCTGTCGTGGCCGCGCGTCGCAGCAACGATGTGGGCCTGTGTTCCCGTACGAAATCATCTGTCTGCTCCTGGGCGGAGAGCTGGGAATCTCCCCCCATCTTCACGACAAAATCGGAGACGCCTTCTGAGAATGTCGGTCCGGGCAGGACAGAGTTGACGGTGACGCCGGTCCCGGCAGTCAGTTCCGCCAGACCACGGGAAATGCCCAGCTGCATCGTTTTTGTTGCGCCGTAGTGCATCATCTCGGGCGGAATCTGCAACGCTGATTCGCTCGAGATGAATACAACGCGACCCCAGCCGTCCTTCATCATTCCGGGGAGATACTGGCGGGCCGTCCGAATTCCGGTGAGGACGTTGACTTCGAAATACCGGATCCATTCGTCGTCATCGATGTCGAAGAACGACTTCGGCTCAAAGATGCCCAGATTGTTGATCAGGATGTCCACGGCAGGGAGCGCACTGAAGAGTTTGGCAGTTCCCTCCTCTGTGCAGAGGTCAACCGCAAGCGGTGTGAGTCGTCCCGGCAGGTTGAGGTTGTTTACGGCCTGGGCAGCCTTCTCCACCCGCTCCTGATTGCGACCCGTGATTGTCACGGTGGCTCCCGCTGCAGCGAGACCCTTGGCGATGGCCAGGCCTATCCCCTGGCTGGACCCTGTTACCAGGGCTTTCTTGCCCGCAAGATTGATGTTCATGTGATTCGCCTTCTCGTTGATGTGGTGGTTTCTTGGGCTTTCATGCCCGGCTTAGGTGGCCTCGCCGCGCAGAAGCCGGGTGGCGGCGACGGCGGCGATGAGGGCAGTACCGGTGAACAACGGTTCAATCCAGAACGGCGCGCCAATGAGGGCCAGTCCCGTGGTGCCCACCTGGAGAGTGATAACGGCAACAATGGTCCCCCAGACATTAAACGTTCCGGGGAGGAATGCGGTGGCGCCGAGGAAGACTGCGGCATAGGCCGGCAGCAACATCGGTGGCCCCACTGTAGGGCTGCCGCTCCCGAGGATTCCTGCCTGGATGACGCCGGCGATGCCGGCCAGGGCGCCTGCGCCGGCGAAGGCGCCGATTGTGAGCCGGGGTACCGCGATCCCCGAGAGCCGTGCGGCGTCCCGTGACCCCCCAATGGCGTAAAGAAACCGCCCTGCAGGTGTCTGCGACAGTATGTACCAGAGGATCAGTCCAATGGCCGCCGCGGCGAGCACGGGCAACGGAATGCCAAGAAGGTTGCCTTGTCCCAGCTCTGTGAGCTCCTTGGGGATGTTCTCATAGAAGACGTTGCCGAGCGTGTAGGCGCCAATCAGCCCCGTGAGGATTGTACTCATGCCAATGGTCACGATGAATGAATTGATCCCGGCCTTGCTGACCAGCAGTCCATTGATGAGGCCGACGGCGGTGCAAGCCGCAACGGCGATGATGATGGCAGGGACCGCCGGCACGCCCTGCTGGGATGTCAGGCCGGTGACGAGAATCAGTCCAAGGCCCAGGTTGGCGGCGACGGAGAGATCAAGTTCACCGACGATGAGCGGCAGGAGGAGTCCAATTGCCAGAATCGTCAGAACCGCCTGAAGATTCAGCACCGTCTTGAGATTGTCAACAGTCGCAAATGTCTCGGGGGCCGCAACGGAGAAAACGACAATCAACAGCACCAGGAGCAGCGGCAGTGCTATCCGGGCAAAGAACAACGACAGAGGTTCGTTGGGCCGTCTGTTCATCAAACGCTTCCCGGTTTTCCGGGGGTCGCTGGTCGGCGGTGTTGCGGACGTCGGGTCTAGGGTCGAAGTCATTGTGTTGTTTCCTTAGTTCTTTCACCGTCGAAGTACATCGACTGTGTGACCTTGCCGGCGGTCAGGCCTGTGGTTGATTCGTCGGCGACGATCCGTCCGCGCCGGAGAGTGAGGATCCGATGACTGAGGGCAATCATCTGCTCGATCTCGGAGGAGATCAACAGGACTGCGGCCCCCCGTTCCGCCGCACTGCTAATGAGGTCGAATATTTCCGCCCGCGCACCAATGTCCACTCCTTGGACAGGTTCGTCAAAGATGACAATGTCGGGATTGGTCTCTAACCATTTGGCGATGACAACTTTTTGCTGATTTCCCCCGGAGAGCACCCGGAACAGCCTGCCGGACGAAGCCGGCCTGACGTCATAGTCGCGGATCTGTTGCGATATCCATTGCCGTTCCGCGGCTTTGGACACCCTGACGCCGTGCCAGAACCGGCCGATTGATGGCATCGTGAGGTTCTCACCGACGCTCATGTCGAGCACCCCGCCGTCCCGACGCCGGTTCTCCGGTATTAGGGCAATCTTCCGCGCCACCGCATCCCGGGGCGTCCTGAACCGACACTCTTTGCCCTGGACACTGATAGTGCCGCTCACGGGTTCCTGCGCACCAAAGAGAATCCGGGCGAGTTCGCTCCGGCCTGATCCCAGCATTCCTGCGATCCCGATGATTTCTCCCGCCCCGATTGTGAACGAGACGTCCCGGAGCCGTTTTCCGGAGATGCCGCGGACGTCCATGAGCTCTCGTCCGGTGAACTGTGGCCCATGTGCGCGGGTGACGGCCTCCACGTCTCGTCCAACGATCAGCCGAACGAGGCTGTCCCGGTCGGTATCGGCTATGTCGACCGTTTCCACGTTCCGGCCATCGCGCAGGATGGTCGCCCTGTCGGCAAATGCGGACAACTCTTCGAGTTTGTGGGTGACGTAGAGGACGGCCACGCCCCTGTCCACGACTCGTCGGACTGCTTTGAACAGCAGCGCGGCTTCCGAGTCGGGCAGAGCAGCCGTAGGTTCGTCTAGGACGAGGATCTTGGCCCCTTCGCCGGCCGAGCTCAGCGCTCGCGCTATGGCGACAATGGTCTGTTGGGCGATCGGGAGACGGCCGACCGGCGTGTCGGGGTCAAGATCCGGGTGCCCGAGAAGTGCCAGCTCTGCGGTGGTGTTTTCTCGCATCCGGGACCACGGGATCCGTGAGAAGAGCCCAGTCCCGTATCGTCTTGAGGCTTCGAAATTCTCGGTGATGGAAAGATTCGGAATAAGGCCCAGGTCCTGGTGAACGAACACCAAACCCATGGCCGCGGCCTGGGCGGGTTCGAACGGAAGGGTGACAGGCACACCGTCCAGAGTCATTTCGGCGCCTTCGTCCGGGTGATGGAAACCGGCAAGGCACTTGATGAGCGTGGACTTTCCGCAGCCGTTCTGGCCGAGGAGTGCGTGCACTTCACCCGAGCGCAGCTCGAGGTTCACGGCGTCGAGGGCCTTTTGCCCAACGAACGTCTTGGACAGCCCCCGCACCGTGAGCACAGTGCGGGGCGAATCGGAAGTCGTCATGTCAGCTGACCTTCCACAGTCCCTTGTAAAGGCCCACCGCGTCGAAGTCTCCATCCCAGCCGCCGGAGGCCGGGGCATTCTCGGCGGTGACGAGTTTGCCAGTGACGCCCTGGTCCTGGGGCTTCTGGCCGCTGAAGATCCTGTTCAGATTGTCCACCTGGCCATAGCCGGCACGGCCGAAGGCAAATCCGATGGAGGCCGCCTGGAACCCGCCCTTGCGGATCATCTCTGTGTTGGCGACGTCCGCGTCCACGGAAATCCCGAAAGCCTTCTTGGAGTCAGCCAGTCCGGCCTGCTGCAGACCCTGGGAGAAGAACAGCATGGCCGCGTCGAATCCTGCAAACAGCACGTTGTATCGGGGGTTGCTGCGCGCGAGCTGGGCCACCCGTCCGGGGGCCACGGTGCTGATTTCACCTGCCAGGAAGGAACTTTCCGCGACCTGCTCGCAGCCGGCTCCGGCGGCTTTGCAGTCATCGATGAACTGCTTAAGCCCACTCACCCGGGCCTTGACGGTGTCGAACTCCGGATCCGTCAGGACGATGAATTTGGGGGCCGAGTTGAAGCGCTTACGGGCTTCGAGGAAAGCGAACTCACCGAGCAGATAGCCCGCCTTGTTGTTAGCGTCCAGGGCGGGAATCAATGACTCGTACAGATCATCCTTGTTACCGCACATGTTGCAGGTGACTGCGATGCCTGCGTCTCGCGCGGACTTGATATCTCCTTGGACTGCAGCGGCGTCGATGGACGTCAGTGCGATGGCATCGACTTTCCGCGAAACTGCCCGCTGAATAGCGGCAGAGATCTTGGTGCTGTCGCTTGCGGGGTCGTCAATGGTCGCATCCCAGCCAAGGAGCCGTGAGGCTTCCTGCGTTGAACGGGCCGGTCGGGCGCACCCTTCCACGGCCATGGAACAGGGGATGATCACGATCTTCTTGGCCCCGGTGGAGAGCGATGCGCTGGCCGGGACGGGGTTGGTCGTTGGGGTCTGCGGCGCGGTTGCTGCCGCGACATCAGCGGTGACCTTGGTTGTAAACGCTGCCGAAGCGGCGGAATTCGTCTGTGATGTCTGACTGGATTGCGCGGACCCGCAGGCGGTGGTCAGCAGCATGAGACAGGCAAGCAAGGCCACGGCCGCGCTCCCCCGTTTGTGGTTTCTCCGTTGAAACATGTTGGGCCTCTCTGAATGCCATTGCAGTGGCTGGCGGCAGTATTTCGGTGGCCGGGACCAGTTGGGGACGCAATGGGTCTTGCCCTCATTGGCAATAGCATCAAGGTAGCAGGAATTTCCCACCATAACTAGATATTTGGTAGGAATTTCTACACCTTGGCCGAGCGTGTCATTCCACAGTGACGGACTTCGCGAGATTTCGGGGCTGATCAATGTCCAGCCCCTTGGCGCCGGCCAGGCTGGCTGCAAAGAGCTGCAGCGGGATGGCGGTCAGCAGGGGCGCCAGCAGGGGGCTGGACGCCGGCACGGTCAGCAACGCATCCGCCGTGGTCGCGGCATCACCCTCCTCCGCGA
Organism: Arthrobacter sp. TE12232; assembly: GCF_054062615.1. NCBI lineage: Bacteria > Bacillati > Actinomycetota > Actinomycetes > Micrococcales > Micrococcaceae > Arthrobacter > Arthrobacter sp. TE12232. The sequence goes on along the minus strand of NZ_JBSSFK010000001.1, from coordinate 3,203,630 downwards.
CGGCGATGACCCGCCCCCCGCGCGCCTTGATTTCTTGGATTGTGGACATCATCTTCGCGTGCAAGACCGGGCTCGCGGCCGGCGAAGGCATGATGACCACGACAGCCTGGCCCGGCTCGATGAGGGCAATCGGGCCATGCTTGAGCTCGCCGGCGGCGAAGCCTTCGGCGTGGATGTAGGCGAGCTCCTTGAGCTTTAGGGCCCCTTCCATGGCAACCGGGTGCCCGACATGCCTACCAATGAAGAGCACTGCTGTCACGTCGGCCATTGATGCGGCGAGAGCTTCGATTTGGCCTGCGCCCGCCAGCACACTCTGGACCCTTCCTGGTATGCCGGCCAGTTCCCGTGCTGCGGCTGAGATTTCCGTCGGATCGCCGGAGCCCCGCATCTGGGCGAGATATAAAGCGAGCAGCAGTGTGGCTGTCACTTGGGTCAGGAACGCCTTTGTCGAGGCTACAGCCACCTCGGGTCCTGCGTGCGTGTAGAGCACCCCGTCGGCTTCACGGGGAATAGTGGCGCCGACGGTGTTGCAGATCGCGAGGACCGTCGCACCCTGTTCCCGCGCGTATCGAACGGCCATCAGGGTGTCCATCGTTTCGCCGGATTGCGAGATGGCAATCACGAGCGTGCGGTCGTCAACCAGTGGGCTCCGGTAGCGGAACTCGTGCGCTAGATCGACTTCAACGGGTATGCGGCACCAGCGTTCGAGCGCGTATTTGGCAATTTGGCCCCCGTAGGAGGCCGTGCCGCAGGCCACGATGACGATCTTTTGAATCCTCGCCAGTGCTTTGTCGCTGATTCCAAGCTCCCCCAGCGAAACTGCTCCGTCAGAGCCAAGCCGGCCACTGAGGGTGCGGCGGACGGCTTCGGGTTGCTCGTGGATCTCCTTGGCCATGAACGAAGAGTGGCCATCTTTGGTGGCTGCCGCGGCCTCCCATTCGACGGTGAATTCGTTCCCCACAGCGGGTCGGCCGCTGAAGTCGGTGATGACTACCGCATCCGCCGTGAGGGTGACAACCTGGTCCTGTCCGAGTTCGACGGCGCGGCGCGTGAAATCGATGAATCCAGAGACGTCCGATCCCAGGAAATTCTCACCGTCACCAAGGCCCACCACGAGAGGGGAATCCCTGCGGGCAGCCACGATGAGGCCTGGGTGGTCGGCATGCACCGCAAGGATAGTGAAGGACCCCTCCAGCTCCTGGCATGTCCGGCGCATCGCAGCGGCAAGAGGGCCGTCGCCGGCCCGATCCCCATCCAGGCTGCGGTAGTTATCCGCCAGAAGGGCCGCCGCAACCTCGGAATCGGTCTCCGAACGGAACACGTGGCCCCGGGCTGCCAGCCGGCTCCGCAAAAGTGAATCGTTCTCGATGATCCCGTTATGTATGACGGCGAGCCGGCCATCGTCAGCCTGATGCGGGTGGGCGTTTACATCGGTCGGCGCCCCGTGCGTCGCCCACCGGGTGTGCCCAATGCCTACCGCTGCTGCCGGCAGGGGCTCCGCTTTCACGAGTGCCGCGAGGTTCGCCAGCTTTCCGGCCTTCTTGCGCACATGAACGCTCCCCCCGGCCAGGACCGCGACTCCTGCGGAGTCGTACCCCCTGTATTCCAGGCGTCGAAGGCCCTCGAGGACCACACTTACCGCCAAGCTCGTCACCCCGGCCTCAGCCGATCCCACCCTGCCTGCATATCCCACAATTCCACACATAAGAACGACCCTACGTGAGGTTGGAACTTTCTTCCAAAAGTTATTGCACGGTTGAAAATTTCTGCTACTGTAGTGACCAACAGCACCCCAAAGTTCAGAGTGGCGACGCTCGTGGACGCGAGAAAGGCTCTTGAAGAATGTTGTCCCGTACACAAAGGCGTGCACCGAAGATCAAAACCGCGGTGGCCATCCTGATCGCGGCCGGACTCGCCATCGGAGCTTCAGGATGTTCCGGAGCCTCAGGCAGTTCCAAACCTCTCGTCGGGCTCATCACCAAAACCGACGACAACCCGTATTACGTCAAGATGCGCGAAGGTGCCCAGCAGAAGGCAGCGGAACTCGGCTTCGAGCTGCAGGCGCTGTCCGGCCAGGGCCAGAGTGACAATGACTCCCAGGTCAAAGCGATAGAAAATCTGATCGCCCGGGGAGCGAAGGGCATCATGATCGCCCCTTCCGACTCCGAAGCCATCCTTCCCGCCATCAAGAAGGCACGCGACGCCGGAGTCTTTGTCGCCGTGCTGGATTCCCCCACCAATCCGGCCTCGGCCGCCGACGCAACCTACGCCACGGACAATTTCCAGGCCGGAGTACTCATCGGGAAGTGGGCCGCCACCCAGTTCAGCGGCAAGCAGGCCCGCATCGCCATGCTGGATCTGAGCCCCGCCCAGGTCGCCGTCGACGTCCAAAGAGACCAAGGATTCCTCCAGGGGTTCGGCATCGACGTCGCCGACAAGTCCAAGATCGGCGACGAGTCAGACTCCCGCATCGTCGGCCACGAAGTCACCAACGCCAACGAAGCTGGCGGCCGGACCGCCATGGAGAAGCTCCTCCAGCGTGACCGGAGCATCAACCTCGTGTACACCATCAACGAGCCGGCCGCTGCTGGCGCGTTCGAATCCATCAAGGCCGCGGGCCTCGAGAACAAAGTGACAGTGGTCTCCATCGACGGCGGCTGTCCCGGAGTCAAGGATGTCAAAGCCGGAGCCATCGGAGCCACGTCAATGCAGTTTCCCCTGAAGATGGCCGGTGACGCACTTCAGGCCATCAGCGCCTATATCAAGGACGGCACCAGGCCTGCAACCAGCCAGGGCCTGGACTTCACCAACACGGGCGTGACGCTCATCAGCGACAAGCCCGCCGCCGGAGTCGACTCCAAGGACACGGCCTGGGGTCTGGCGAACTGCTGGGGATGAGCCCCATTCCCCCCAGGACACCACCTCTTTGAACAGCGAAGGTACACACCATGAAGTCCGTATCATCACCGCCAACTGCGCCGGCACCCCCGCGCCGGGTCGGGGAACGCCTCGTCGACCAGCCGCAAGTCCCGCTCCTGGGCCGCATCCAGCGGGCCATGCACGCCCACCCATTGCTGGGGCCGACTGCCGTGCTCATCCTCGCCTGCATTTTCTTCACCGTCGCGGTCGGACCCCGCTTCATCGAGCCCCTGAACATCTCCCTGATCCTGCAACAGGTCCAGATCATCGGCATGGTCGGCATCGCACAGACCCTGATCATCCTGACCGGAGGCATTGACCTGTCCGTGGCGGCAGCCATGGTCTTCAGCACCGTGATCGCCGGCAAGCTGGCCGCCGAAGCGGGCACTCCCCCGCTGCTGGCGCTGCTCCTGGCTCTGTTGACCGGTGCAGTGTGCGGATCCCTCAACGGCGCCCTGGTCACCCGGTTCCGGGTACCGCCCTTCATCGCGACCCTCGGCACCCTCAGCATCTTTACCGCCCTTAACCTCTATGTCTCCGGCAGCCAGACGGTCAAGGCAAATGCACTGCCTGACCTGCTCCTGTGGCCCGGCCAGACGTTTCGTGTTCTGGGGGCGCCGGTAACGTTTGGCTCGGTCCTCGTCCTGGCAGCCTTCATCATCGTCAGCTACATCCTCCGGCGCACCGCCTGGGGCGAACACATCTACGCCGTCGGAGACAACGCCGAAGGGGCGCGCCTGAGCGGTATCCGCACCAGCAGGGTGCTCATGAGCGTCTACATCGTCGCCGGCGTCGTCTGCGCCATTGCCGGATGGCTTCTCATCGGGCGCGTCGGCTCCGTCAGCCCGTTCTCCGGAGAAGGTGTAAACCTTGCCAGCATCACAGCCGTCGTCATCGGAGGCACCAGTCTCTTCGGCGGCCGCGGACACGTGCCCGGCACACTGCTAGGCGCCCTGATCATCGGGGTGTTCAGCAACGGTCTGACACTCACAGGCGTGGACGTGCTCTGGCAGGTCTTCACCACAGGCGTCCTGGTCATCGTGGCCGTCGGCCTGGACCAGTGGACACGAAAGGTCGCAGGATGACAACGACAAGCAACCCAGCCCGGATCCGGCAGATCACGCCAATCCTCTCCGCCCGGAACCTGGTCAAACGCTACGGGCACGTCACCGCACTTGCCGGAGCGGACCTGACCCTGTACCCCGGAGAAGTCCTCGCCGTGATCGGAGACAACGGCGCCGGGAAATCATCCCTCATCAAATGCCTGTCCGGCGCAGTGGTGCCCGACGAAGGAGAAATCAGGGTCAAAGGAAAACCCGAACGGTTCCGCACCCCGCTTGATGCCAGGTCAGCAGGAATCGAAACCGTCTACCAGCACCTTGCTTTGGCCCCAGCCCGGGACATAGCGGCCAATGTCTTCCTGGGCCGGGAGCTCCGCAAGCCGGGACCCCTTGGATGGGGACTGCGGATGCTGGACCGCAAGGCCATGCGCCAGGAAACGGCGAAGATCCTCGGCGACCTCGGTCTGTTGACGATCCAGAACATCGGCCAGGCCGTGGAAACACTATCGGGCGGTCAACGCCAGGGCGTCGCCGTCGCCCGCGCAGCAGCGTTCGGAAGCCGTGTCATCATCATGGATGAACCCACAGCCGCGCTGGGCGTGAAGGAATCGGCCAAAGTCCTCAACCTCATCGCCGAGATCAGAGACCGGGGAATTCCAGTCATCCTCATCAGCCACGACATGCCGCACGTCTTCGAAGTAGCCGACAGAATCCACATTCAGAGGCTCGGCCGGCGGATCGCTTGCGTGCAGAAGACCGAGATCACGATGAACGACGCCGTCTCCCTCATGACCGGAGCCCAGGCACCCCCGGAAGACCATGATCCCGAATCCATCCCCGAGCGGCTGGTGAGGCAATGAATTCCCAGCCCATCATTCGCACCCTGGCAGACGGACCCGGTCTGGGCTACCTTACCAAGGCAGCCACACCATCCGAGGACATCAAATTCTGGTGGCTGGGCCAGGCGGGATTTGCACTCGAACATGTCGGACGCAGGGTACTTCTGGACCCCTACCTCTCGGACAGCCTCGCCACCAAGTACGCCGGCACCATATTCCCCCACACCCGTCTCCACCCAGTGCCCGTGGACCCCTCAGAAATCCAAGGGGTCAGCGCAGTACTTCACAGCCACGCCCACACCGACCACCTGGACCCGGCTACCGTGCAGGCGCTCCAGACGCGGAACAGCCCCCGGTTCATTGCCCCGAGGGCGCGTGCCCAGATCGCCCTGGACCGCCACGTCCCGGCCAGCTCATTCACACCGGTCACGGCCGGTGACCGGGTCGAACTGGCCCCGGACATCACGGTCACCGCAGTTCCCGCCGCACACGAAACACTCGAAGCCGACGAGCACGGGGACTCGGTGTTCCTGGGCTACGTCATCGACATCGCCGGATTCCGGATCTACCACTCAGGCGACTGCGTCCCCTACGAAGGCCAGTCCCAACTGCTCCGTCAGCACGGCGTGGATCTGGCATTGCTGCCCATCAACGGCCGCGACAGCCACCGGCTGACAAACGGCGTACCCGGAAACTTCACGGTTGAAGAAGCCATCGGGCTGTGTTCGGCAGCGCGCATACCCGCCATGGTGGGGCACCACTTCGGACTCTTCGACTTCAACACCATCAACCCCGACGATGCCGCCGCCGAATTTGCCCGCACTGCGGGAGATCTTCAGTGGACGGTCCCGACCGTCGGACGACCCTACAGCGTCACCGTACCCAGGACAGACGCTGTCCTGCAGGAAGAGAGCATCAGTCATGAACGCTGAGGATCTGGAAGATACGCTTCGCCGGCTCGCCATTGTTCCCGTCATTGAGATCGAATATGCCGACGACGCTATTCCGCTCGGCCGGACGCTGGTCGAAGCCGGTCTTCCCATCGCGGAAGTCACCTTCAGAACGGATGCGGCCGCCGAAGCAATTGCCCGCATGGTCGAGAACGTCCCCGGGCTTCTGGTGGGAGCCGGCACCGTACTGTCCGAAGAGGACGTGGACGCCGCCGCAGACGCCGGCGCGCACTTCATCGTCTCTCCCGGCCTCAACGCCGCCGTCGTCCGGCGCGCCCGGGAACGTTTCGTGCCGATCATTCCCGGCGTCACATCGCCGACGGAAATTGAGGCAGCCAGGTCCCTTGGGCTGCGACTGCTGAAACTCTTCCCGGCCGAGGCCATAGGAGGCATCCGGCTGGTCCGGGCGCTCAGCGCACCGTACCCGGACGTGTCCTTCATGCCGACCGGAGGAATCACGCCCGAGACGGTCACAGCCTGGCTGGGACAGCCTTCCGTCGTCGCGTGTGGCGGCTCCTGGATCGCGACCCGCGACGCCGTCGCAGGCCGTCGCTGGGAAGAAATACGCACCAACGCCGCGCAGGCTGCCGAACTCGCCGCCGACGCGATCCGATCCCACGCGGCATCATCGTAACGGCCGCCGCGTCCCGCCGGGTCACGGCCCTACCCCAACACTTTTCTGCAAGTTCCATCATCCAAGAGGAGAAAACAAAATGAGCGAAACATACGTCCCCCAGCCCGGAGTTGCCTTGGCCGGCAAAGTCGCCGTCATCAGCGGAGCAGCGTCCGGAATCGGCGAGGCCGTTGCCCGGATCTTCGCCGCCAACGAAAGCAAGGTCCTGCTCGTGGACATCGACGAAGAACGACTGGAAAAGGTTACCGCCAGCATCCGCGGCTACGGCCGGGGAGAAGTGCACTCCATCCTCGCCGACGTCACCGACGAACAGTCCGTCATCGACCTCTTTGCCTGGGCCAAGAACACGTGGGGCAGCGTTGACCTCATCGTCAACAGCGCCGGACGCGACTCCCTGGCCCCACCGGTAGTGGACGTCACCCTTGACGAGTGGAACAAGACGATGACCCCGAACCTGACGGCCGTGTTCCTGATGTGCCGGGAGGCCTTCAGGATCATGGAAAAGCAGGAAAACGGCGGACGCATCATCAACATGGGTTCGTCCTCTGCGCGCGTCGCGTCGGGACCCGGGCACAGCCCGTACCGCGCCTCCAAGCACGGCCTGATGGGCTTCAGCAAGAACATCTTGCTCGAAGGCAAGGACAAGAAGATCGGCGTCACCGTCATCAACCCGTCCCACGTCAAGACCCCGATGACCGAAATCATCGACAAGGGCCTCTACGACGGCGACGTCCCCGCCTACATCGACGGCTGGCTTGACGAGAAGGAACTCAACGAAGGCATCCACGCCAGCTGCATCGAGGTGGACAACGTCGCCGAAATCACCCTGTTCGTGGCAACGCGGACCCCCGACGTCACCATCCCGCAGATCGCGCTCTACCCGACGCATAAGGCCCACCGCTACGGCATGGAGGTCTAAGACACCATGAAAGCTGCCATCCTTAACGGACTCAACGATCTGGAATACGCGGACATCCCGGATCCAGACCCGGTCGGGGACAACCCCGTGCTGGTGCGTGTCGGCGCCGTCGGAGTCTGCGGATCCGATGTGCTCCGTTACGGGCACGGCAAGGCGTATCACTACCCCCTGGTGCTCGGACATGAGTTTTCGGCCATCGTCGAGGAAGCCCCGCACAGCCCCGGCCTTACGCCGGGGGACCGCGCGGCGGTCTTTCCGCTGCTGCACAGGCACGATGACCCGATGTCCGAGATCGGCGAATATGCGCTGGGCACCGGATACGACTACTTCGGCTCCCGCAGGCACGGTGCCATGTCCGAGAGGATGTGGGTGCCAGAGCGCAGCATCTTCCGCGTTCCAAACGACATGCCCCTCACCCACGCGGCCATGGTGGAACCTGCCGGAGTTGCCCTGCACGCCATGCTGAAGGTGGAGATCCCCACCCATGCCACGGCCCTGGTGATTGGAGCCGGCCCCATCGGCGCCCTCGCCGCGCAGTGGCTGCGGATTCTGGGCTGTTCCCGTGTCCTGGTGGCCGATATCGACGACCGTAAGCTGGAGATCATGACCGGCCTCGGCTTCGAGACTCTCGATGCCAAAACGGGTGACACGGCCGAACTTGCCAAGACAGCCACCGGCGGGTGGGGTCCGCAGATCGCCGTCGAGGCGACTGGAAATCCGAACGCGCTGGTCCAGGCGATCGACGCAGCGTCAGTCCAGGGGCAGGTGGTCCTTCTCGGGGACCTGAGCGGGGACCTGCATCTGTCCAAGGCCGCCGTCTCCTCGCTCCTGCGGCGGGAATTGCGGCTCTACGGGACGTGGAACGCCAAAGTTGTGCCCAAGGGCCGCAGCGAATGGGACATGGTCATCGCCCATCTGGGCCGCGATCTCCACGTGGACGAACTGATCAGCCATGTCCTGCCCCTCGAGGCGGCGCCCGCAACATTCAGGAAGCTCACCGACCGGGCAATCTGGTACAACAAAGTGCTCTTCGCTGTTTCGGACGAGGCGCAGGCGGAGGTGCGGACCCAGTGAAAGCAGCACGCCTCCATTCCCCGGGCAAGATCACAGTCGACGAAATCCCGACGCCAATTGCGGGAGTTAGCGACATCGTCATCAAAGTCCAGGCAGCGTCAATTTGCGGAACTGACCGGCGGATCGCCGCCAACGGGCACTTCAAACTGCAGGACGGGACCCCACGCGTGCTCGGCCACGAATTTGCCGGGGAAATCACCGAGGCAGGCAGTGAAGTCGTGGGCTACGCCGTGGGTGACCGGGTCAGCGTCACGCCGAACGTCGGCTGCGGGCGATGCGCGAACTGCCTCGTGGGCTTGAATAACATGTGTCCCTCCTACGAAGCCTTCGGCATCACCATGGACGGCGGCTTCCAGGAATACGTGCGCATACCCGGCTTCGCCATCAACCGGGGCAACGTGTTCCACTTGCCCGGGAGCGTGACGTACGCAGAAGCGGCCCTAGTGGAACCACTTTCGTGCTGCTACAACGCTGTCAGCAAGCTAGGCGTGGGGCCCAGCACCACGGTGTTGATCATGGGCGCCGGACCCATCGGCGCCTGCCACGTCATGCTGAGCAAACTCTACGGTGCCCGGAAAATCATCGTCTCAAACAACAGGCAGCCGCGTCTGGACTTCGCTGCATCCGTCGGGGCAGACGTACTGGTCAACCTCACCGAACGCGACCTTGCCACCGTGGTGGATGAAGAGACCGGAGGCCGTGGCATAGACGTTGCCCTGACGTGCGTGTCCAAACCCGAAGTGCAGGCGCAGGCGGTCCAGCTGCTGGCCACCCACGGACGCGTGAACTTCTTTGCAGGACTCGGTAAGGCACAGACCGTGCCGCTGGACACCAACAGGGTCCACTACCAGGGCCTGACACTCACGGGGACGACAGGGTCAAGCAACTCCGATTATGCCGAATCCCTTCGGCTCGTCGGAGAGCGCCGCCTGGACCTCTCGCCACTGGTCAGCCAGACATTCACACTGGATGACATCGAGAAGGCCATGGCCTACGCAGGATCGGGCCAAGGGATGAAAGCCATGATCCTTTTCGAATCGAATTAACGCGTTGCACCAACCCGCAACGCGCACAGAAATGGATCGGCGATGACGACGAAGTACATCATGGCGCTGGATGCCGGGACAACCGGCATCCGGGCAATAATTTACAACTCAGACGTGGAGATCGTAGGCGAAGCCAGCCAGGAATTCACCCAGATATACCCCAAGCCGGGGTGGGTGGAACACGACCCCATGGAAATCTGGAACACCCAACTCGCCGTGGCCCGCCGCGCGCTACTGGGGGCCAACATCGACCCGCACGACATCGGTGCCATCGGCGTGACCAACCAACGCGAAACAACAGTCATCTGGGACCGGGGCACCGGCAAACCCATCATGAACGCCATCGTCTGGCAGGACCGGCGAACAGCAGGCGCGTGTGACGGCCTAAAGGAGAAGGGCCTGGAGGACCATGTCCGCTCCACAACGGGCCTGGTCATAGACGCCTACTTCTCCGGTACCAAGATTGCGTGGATGCTGGACCATGTACCTGGTGCACGAGTCCGGGCAGAGGCCGGCGAACTGTGCTTCGGCACCATCGATAGCTGGCTCATCTGGAACCTGACCGCCGGGGCAGCGCACGTCACGGACTACTCCAACGCTGCCCGGACGATGCTGTTCAACATCAACACGCTGGACTGGGACGACAAACTGCTCACCGAGATCGGCGTACCCCGGCTCATCCTTCCCGAAGTGCGTCCCAGCAGCGAGATCTACGGATACACCTGCGACGGAATCTTCGCCGGCGCCCACATCCCGGTCGCCGCGGCCATCGGCGACCAACAGGCAGCGTTATTCGGTCAGGCGTGTTTCGACCGCGGAATGGTCAAGGCCACCTACGGCACGGGCGCCAGCCTGGTCATGAACACCGGAGACAAGCCCGTCAGCTCGGCAAATGGCATGCTGACCACGATTGCCTGGGGTATCGGCGGCAAGGTCGAGTATGCGCTCGAAGGACTGATCTTCGTGGCAGCGGCGTCAATCCAATGGCTGCGGGATGAGTTGCGGGTCATCTACGACGCGGCCGACAGCGAATACGCTGCGATGCGGGTCGAGGATTCCGGCGGGGTGTATGTTGTACCCGCGTTCACCGGCCTGGCTGCACCCTACTGGGATCCGTATGCCCGCGGGGCGATCCTCGGACTGACGAGGGGATCGAGCCGGAACCACATTATCCGGGCCACCCTGGAATCCATCGCGTTCCAGATCAAGGACGTGATTAATTGCATGGAAGCCGACGCCGGTCTCCCCGTCTCGGAAATCCGGGTCGACGGTGGGGCTGTGCGCAACAACTTCCTCATGCAGTTCCAGGCCGACATGGTGAACGTCCCGGTCCTTCGTCCACGCCAGGTGGAGTCGACCGCGCGAGGTGCTGCGCTTCTCGCGGGCCTGGCCTGCGGATTTTGGAACAGCCAGGACGAACTGCGGGACACGTTTGCGCTCGACCGGGCCTTTGTTCCGGACATGTCAGAAGAAAAGCGCTCGGCCCTGTACGCCGGCTGGCAGAAGGCCGTCGCCCGCGCCTGCGACTGGGAAGAACACGAATCCACCACCCCACCGACCACCACACTCTAGGAGCGCCCTGTGACGCTACTGCCCGCCGTCGAACCGACGATGTACTTCATCGGTGTCACGACGAACAAATCCTCCATCATGAAAGTCTTCCCGGCCTGGGCCAAAGAGCTCGGCCTGAATGCGACCCTCAAAGGCATTGATCTGCCGTTGGGCGCGCCACGGGAGGCCTACCGGGACGTCGTCGGTTTCCTGAAATCCGACCCGATGTCGCTCGGGGCACTGGTAACGACCCACAAATTGGACATTGTCAGCGCTGCCCGCGACCTCTTCGACGACTTTGGCCCCGATGCGCAGCTCTTGCACGAGATCAGCAGCATCAGCAAACGGTCCCCGCGCCTCTGGGGCAACGCCATGGACGCCGTCACCAGCGGCCTGTCTCTGGAAGCCATCCTTCCCGAAAACTACTGGAAAGACTCGCCGGCAGACCTGGTATTGCTCGGCGCCGGCGGGTCCTCCCTGGCACTCACCCTGTACCTGCACCAGCGCGCCGCCGCTGGCCTCCCCGGTCCCAAGAAAATCATTGTCACCAACCGCCGGAGTCTGCGGCTCGAGGAAATGCGGGAAATGCACGTCAGGATCAGCAGCACGCTGCCGATCACGTACGTCCAGGCAACGGACGAATCGACCAACGACGACGTCGTTGCCAACGCGTCTCCCGGATCCCTGATCATCAACGCCACCGGACTGGGCAAAGACCGTCCTGGTTCGCCGCTGACCGACAGTGTCACTTTCCCCCAGGGAGCCATCGCCTGGGATTTCAACTACCGCGGCGATCTGGTCTTCCTGGACCAGGCCCGGGCGCAACAACCGGAGCAACAGGTCCGGGTGGAGGACGGCTGGGTGTATTTCATCCACGGCTGGACCCGCGTGATCGCCGACGTATTCAACATCGACATTCCCACCCGGGGAGCGGACTTTGACCGCCTCTCCGATATTGCCCACACCGTATCCCAGAAGGAGAACCTCTCATGAACACCACCCCCGCAACGACTGTCGAAGCAGTCGTCACCGACTTCAACGTGGTCACCGGACTGTCAAAAAGCAAAGCCCCCCTGCAGCGCCGCCTCTCCGCCATGGCCGAGATGTACGCCGACCAGGAGGCCGCCACCGCTCAGCTCACCAAGGAGGACGTGCTCGTGTACGAGTTCTTCGACATGGGGGTCCCATCCACCAGCGGCGACGTGGCATACGGAACAAGCATCACGTATCCGGGAAAGGTGGGCGATGAGTACCACATGACCAAGGGACACTTCCATGAAGTCCTGGACACGGCGGAAATCTACTACTGCCTGAGCGGACGCGGTTACATGCTTATGGAAAACCCTGAAGGCGACTGGCAGGCGGCCGAATTCACCCCGGGCCAGGCGGTCTACGTCCCGCGCCGCTACGCCCACCGCAGCATCAATGTGTCCGATACCGAGCCGCTCGTAACTTTCTTCGCCTTCCCCGGACACGCCGGCCACGACTACGGGACAATCGAAACCAAGGGATTCCGCAAGCTGTGCGTCGAAAGCGACGGCAAGCCGGAGTTCATTGACAATCCCCGCTGGCAGGCCTGAGCTCCATGCCGCCAACTGGAACAACAGCCACCGGCCGGAAGGGCCGCATCGCAGTGACCCCCCGCTCACTTTCGGGCGGGGGGCACCCGGCCCTCAGGCTGCTGGAAGACGCCGGATACGATCTCGTGTTTCCGGCCCCCGGCGCCGTACCCAGTGAGGAACAAATCCGGTCCTCCCTATGTGACTGTGTCGGCTATCTAGCCGGGACCGAAGTCCTTTCCGGCGCGTTGCTGGAAGAACTTCCGAACCTTCGGGCCATCTCCCGGAACGGCGTGGGCGTTGACTCCATCGACCAGGAGGCAGCTGCTCGTCTTGGCATAAGTGTCGTCACGGCGCCGGGAACAAATTCCCAGGGAGTCGCGGAACTAACGATCGCGCTCATGCTGGCCAGCTGCCGCAGTATCCCTTGGCATGACACGCAACTGAAATCAGGGGACTGGAAGCGCCGGCAGGGCCGCGAAATCTCCGGCCAGGTTCTGGGTGTCATCGGGTGCGGACAGATAGGCCGCCGGGTGGCCTCCCTGGCTTTGGGGCTGGGGATGAAAGTGCTGGCGTTCGATGAATACCCCTTGGCATCCTTCAATCCGTCTCCCGATTTCTCCTGGGCGCCATTGGAGACTGTCCTGTCAGCAAGCCAGATCATATCGCTTCATATGCCGCCGGCAGGCCTCCCTGTCCTTGGCGCCGAGGCGATCGGGCTGCTCCGGGACGGCGCCATCGTTATCAATACTGCCAGGGCGTCGCTCATAGACGACGCAGCAATGCTGCAAGCTCTGGACTCCGGACGGGTGGACACTCTCGCCACCGACGTATTTAGCGCGGAACCGCCTGCACCGAGCAAATTGATTTCGCATCCGAGGGTCATCACCACCCCGCACATCGGTGGATACACTAGGGAAAGCGTGGATCGAGCCACCGAAGCCGCGGTGGAAAACCTGCTGAACGCGCTGGCCACATAGCCCTAGACCGGAGATTGCACAATGACGGAGACCTCTACAGGAGGCGGACTGCTGCACCGAATATCGGGGCGGTTGCCGTACCTGCCACCCTCGCTTCGTCTGGTAGCCGAGGCAGTGCTGAAGTCCCCCGAGCAGGCCCAGTCCATGACCATCACCGAACTCGCCCTCGCTGCCGGCGTCGGAGAATCGACTGTGTCCAGGTTCGTGAAAGAACTGGGCATCGATGGTTACAAATCCATGATGCTCGGCCTGGCCGAAGCTACCTTCATCTCCAAAGCTGCAAGCGGCGCACAGTCAACGAATTCGGAGGTCGTTTACGAAGGCGTCAACCGCGGAGACTCAACAGAAGATATCGCCGGGAAGGTCGAACGAAGCAGCATACAGTCCCTCAGACGGACCGCGAACCGACAAGATATTAAGTCCATCGAGCGCGCGGTCGACATCATCGACGCCTCCAACACCGTGATCTTCTGCTGCATGGGATCATCCAGCATCGCGGCTGAGGAAGCTGTCATGCGCTTCACCCGGGCCGGCAAGAAGTGCATGTTGTACCGGGACACGACGATCCAGGTCATGTTGGCGGCCATCATCGAGCCCGGAGATTTGCTGATCGGAATCAGCGACTCCGGCCAAAGTACCCCCATCATCGACGCGATGCACTTGGCCCAAAAACGCGGGGCGGCGACTATTGCCATCACCGGCACCGAGGGTTCCCCGCTGCACGAATACGCGGATGTTCTCTTATACACCGCCACTGTTCCCAGCGGCGGGGAACTCTACGGAGAATCCGTAACGAGCAAATGGGGTCAGCTGCTGGTAATCGATATTCTGTACGCCGCCTACGCGAGCCGGCATTATGATGCCACCGTCGAACACCTCAGGCAGACGTACCAAGGCGCAATTCGCCAATCACGAAGCAGCCCCCCGATATCTCCACATTAGTTCCTTTGGACGCCTCGGACGACGGAAATGGATCGCAGACGGGAATCTGCACTCATGCAGTGCCGGCGTCTCGCGACTCGGGTGCGGTGCCGGCACCAGGCCGGATCTTGAAGAGCCGGCAGGACCTTCTCTCAGGCCCAGCCCTCCACCCAGTTCAGAAGGTCGGTTGCTTCCAGAGATTCGCGCGTCAGGTCAGCCATTGGTTTCTGGTCCGGCGAAGCGGGTATTGCGATGACTTTCATCCCCGCGGAGCGCGCGGCGGAGGCCCCGGCCTCGGAGTCTTCGAAAGCCAGGCAATCCTCCGGACATAAATTCAGGGCGTCCACGGCGGCCAGATACACGTCCGGTTCCGGTTTCGGATTGGCGACTTCGTCTGCGGAAATCGTGACGCTGAACCCCCCGTCGAACGCGCCACGAAGCAGCGTCTGATCCAAGATGCGCCGGGCGGAATTGCTGGCCACTGCCACCGGGACTCGCGAGGAGACCGCCGCGACGAAGGATCGCGCACCCGGCATCGGCACGGCAGATTGAGCCACCATGGCCATATTGACCTGGAGTAATTGTTCAACAAGTAATCCCGGGTCCTGTCCCGCACGAGAGGCAATCAACGGCCCTATTCGGCTGGCGGGGAGGCCAACGAGACGGTGCTGCAAGTCGGCGTCGAAGAGGACGCCATGGCTTTCGCTGACAAGACGCTGGGTTTGAATCCAAAGGGATTCGGTATCCATCAGTAGCCCATCGCAGTCGAAAACCACTGCGCGGGGCTGCCAGTCGCCAAAAGTCCGTGGAAAATCTGAACGGGCTGCCCGTCCGTACAGTGCGCGACGCGCGGCACTGACCGCCCCGTCGGGACGACGGCCGCACGCATCATCTAGCACCTAGAGATACTAACAAAATGCACCGCCATGGGCCCATGAAGGCTTCACAATTGCTCCACTTCCTCCGGCGTTTCGCCTCGCCGGAATGTCTCTTGACGTGTTCCATCCGTGCCTGAACCCTGCGAATCGCGTCCGGATCGAATTTCGAAGGCCGACCATAAATTGCATGGCCCATATGGCATATGCTCGGACCACATCGAATGACGGCATCGTTCTCCGCGAGGTCAGCGTACGGACGGGCACCCGCCTGGGAAAGTTGCGCTTGAGCCCCCGCGGGGGCGGCGGCAGATTACACACAGATCGTGCAACGCTAGGTGCATGGATCTGGAGGTGTCGCCCGCGCTCACGATTCCCGCGTCGGAACTCGGCTGGAGATTCTCGCGTTCGTCCGGGCCTGGCGGTCAACACGTCAATACCTCGGACAGCCGCGTCGAACTCTCATGGAACGTCGCCGCCTCAGCGGCGCTGTCGGAGGGCCAACGGCTGCGGCTGGTCACGCGTCTCGGACCGCGGCTCATCGCCGGGGTGATCACCGTGACCGCCTCCGAGCGGCGCTCCCAGCTGCGCAATCGCGAGATTGCATTGGCCAAGCTCGCAGCACTCGTGGCAGAGGGCCTTGCCCCCGATGCTGCTCGACGCCGGGCGACCAAACCCACGCGGGGCTCGAACCGCCGGCGCCTGGCCGCCAAGGAACAGCGGGCCGCGACGAAACAGCAGCGCAGGCGCCCGTCCGCCGAATAACGGGGTCTCTCCCGTGCTCGTCGATGCCTACACCGACAACAAGGTGGGCCGACGTGCGCCGCCTGCTGGCCGGACCGCAGCGGCCCACCGCGATTTTTGCGTTCAACGACCTCTCCTGCATTGGCGCGCTCTCGGCCGCCGCCGACCAGGGCCTGACGGTGCCGGGCGACCTCTCGCTGGTCGGCTACGACAACACGTACCTCGCCCGCATCCGCCACCTGTCCCTAACCTCGGTGGACAACGGCAACTTCGCCGTGGGCCTGCAGGCAGGCAGGTACATCCTTGAACGGCGGGAAACCCGGGATCTTCCGCAGCGGCTGCATCTCGTTCCGACGCAGCTGGTGGTGCGGGGTTCCACGGGGCATCCCCCGGACAGCGCCTAAGCGGAGCCGTTCCAGAGCCGCCGCCACCAGGACTGGGCCGGTTCCGGCTCGGTGGGAGCAGCGGCGGCCGCGGCAGCCCGGCGCCCCCGCCAGCGGTCCAGTTCGACGTCGACGTCGCGCGTCTTGGTGATCACCGGCGGGCCGCCCTGAAGCTGCCGCCGGGCATCGATGACCCGAGCGTTGAAGTCCTCCACCATCTCGCGCACCTGCTTCTCGCCGAACTGGGCATCGAGCCGGGCATCGAGTTCGGCGTCCTCGGTGCGGAGCAGGATCGCCTTCGGGCCCAGGCCGGAGATATTCTCCCGCTGGATCAGGCCCTTAACCCACCAGTCGGGGTCGTACACCTCCCCCAGGCCCGGGATGGGTTTACCGGCGTACTTGAGGTTGTCGAACTTGCCCTGCGCCATGGCGTCGCGGATCAGGTACTCGGCCTTGGCGGCGTCGTCAATCTTGGCCCGTTTCTGCCGGAGTTCCTCCTCGGCGGCGTTCAGCGCATCATTCTCCTGGGCCGTGCTGCCGGAGGCCCGCACGCCACGAAGTTCCGCCGCGCGCTCCACCCGGCGCCGGAACGCGCTGCTGGACCCGCTCACCCCGCTGCTCATCAGCCACCACCGTCCTCGCCTGCCGGAATCGCGGATCTGCCTTCCCAGTATGAGGAACAGCCTGGCCCCGGCGAAAGGGTTGGCAGGCGATTGGATTGCCGAACTCCCTGCGCCCCGGGGCCGCCCGCAGTCCACAGCCGAGACGGGACCCTAACGCCCCCGTAACCCGGTGTTAACCCAACCGTGCAAGGCTGGGGACTTCGGAAACTAAGCATCCTTCCCATCTTTCCTGCAGAACAGATCCCGAGGAGTTGCAGCCGTGAACAGCCAAGAGCGCCGTCCGTCCGGAAGCCCCCAGCCCGCCAGCAGTGAGGAAGGAACCCGGGATCTGAGCAGCACGCACGTCACGCATGTCCGGGAAGATGTGGCCCTGGCAGGACGGTGCGCCAATGTCCACTTGCCCACCGGGCGCACCTGCACGTTGCCCGTGCGGCATCCGGGCTCGTGCAAGTTCGTCGGCCCTGGGGACGCGGACAACATCGCCGTGCACTAAACCAGTGCACTAAGCCAGCGCACCAAACCGCAGCGCACTGGGCGCCTGTGCAGCGGGTTCCGGCGCATTAACATGCGGTGATGGCTCCTGGCGCCACCCAAACAGCACCCCGGGCGCAGTTTTGTGCAAGTATTACGCCAGCCCCGGCGACGCGGGGCACTCCGCGGCTACGATGATCGGACTTGAGCACCGGATCTAGCTGAGGGAGATCACGTGTCTCGTGAGGATCTACGGCAGCGCGCCGAAAGCGCATCGGCTGAGGGACTGTCGGCCGACAAGACTTCTGCGGCGCCGCGGCCCGCACAACTTGACGCCACGGCGCTGACCCGCGCGGGCATTGCCGGCTGGGCTGCCCGTCTGGGACCTCCCGGGCCGGAAGCGCCCCGGTCCCGGCGGCTGGCCCATCTTGGCGGCCTTGCCGCGATCGCGGCCCTGGTCCTGTACCTGACATGGCGTGTGCTGTTCACGATGCCGTCCGGCGAATGGAACCTGACCATCGCCTGGATGCTGGTGACCTTCGAGGCCCTCCCGCTGGCCGGCCTCATCCTGAAGGCGTGGTCCGTGTGGAACATCGACAGCCATCCGCCGGCGCCGGTGACCGAGGCCCCCAACGGCATGCGGGTCGCAGTCCTGATCCCCACGTACAACGAGCCCATCGAGGTGCTGACGCCCACGGTGGCCGCGGCCTGCGAGCTCGCCCCGGACCATGAGACCTGGGTCCTCGACGACGGCGACCGGCCCTGGGTTGAGGAAATGTGCGCCGCCTACGGCGCCCGCTACGTCCGCCGAGACGTCCACGACCACGCCAAGGCCGGCAACATGAACCACGCGCTGGGCCTGATGGCCGCGGAAAAGGGCGCAGGCGGCCCGGGCATCGACATCATCGCGGTGCTGGACTGCGACCACGTCCCGCTGCCCACCTTCCTCACCGCCACGCTGGGCTGGTTCGAGGATCCGGAGATCGCCCTGATCCAGGGTCCGCAGTCCTTCTACAACGGCGGCGCGTTCGACGACGACGGCATCACCGGCGAGCAGGGCACCTTCTTCAACGTCCTCATGGCCTCCCGCAACGTTCCCGGCGCCGGGCCCTTCTGGTGCGGGTCGACGTCGTTGTTGCGGATGAGCGCCCTGGAAGAGGTGGGCGGTGTGGCCACCGAAACCATCACCGAGGACATGCACACCACACTCAAACTCATCCGGCGCGGCTGGCGGACCGTGTACCACCACCAGACCCTCGCCGTCGGGCTGGCGCCGGCGACGCCGGACCAGTACCTGCTGCAGCGGCGGCGCTGGGGCATGGGCGCGATGCAGATCCTGGTCCACGAGAAACTGTGGGCGGCCAAGGGTTGGATGTCGTGGCGGAACTACCACGAGTACCTCAACGGCACGCTGTGGTGGCTGGAGGGCATCGCCACACTGGTGGCCTTCCTGATTCCGGTGCTGATCATGCTGTCCGGGGCTCAGACCTCCACCGCCGGTCCGCTGCTGTTCACCGGGGTCTTCCTGGTCATGTTCACCGTGCGGCTGTGGGGCTCCAAGCAGCTCATGCGCAACGAAATCCATTGGCCCACGGCCTTCGCCCTGCGGATCTTCCGCGTCCCGGTTGGCTTGGCGTGCCTCTGGTGGCTCATGTCCCGGAACGTCCTGGAGTTCCAGGTCACGCCCAAGGGCGCCGCGGATTCGCGGCTCCGCGGCCGGACGCCGCGGATTCTGATCGTGATGGTGGTTCTCATCACCGCGGTCATTCTGTACGCCGCCGCCGGGCTGGCCGGCCTGGTTCCCTGGCGCACGACGCCCGGTTCCACGGTGGCCTCTGGCGCCTGGCTGGTGCTCGCCGGCGCGGT
Source organism: Arthrobacter sp. TE12232 (assembly GCF_054062615.1). Taxonomy (NCBI): domain Bacteria; kingdom Bacillati; phylum Actinomycetota; class Actinomycetes; order Micrococcales; family Micrococcaceae; genus Arthrobacter; species Arthrobacter sp. TE12232. The sequence continues at coordinate 3,184,215 of NZ_JBSSFK010000001.1, read as the reverse complement.
CCTGGTCCTCGGCACCCGGCGGATCCGGGCCGCCGAATTCGCCACGTCCCGCCGCAACGCGCACCGGATTGAAGTGAAGGCGCCCGTGGAGGCCGAGGGTGTCCGCGGCGAGCTACTGGACATCTCCGTCGGCGGCGCGGCCGTAAGGTTCCCGCATGGAACGCTGCCGGCCTCGGGCCTGGTCACACTCCGGCTCCCCGAAGCCGCGCCGGTCCAGCTGCAGGTCATCCGGACCACCGAGCAGCAGGACGGATCCCAGACCGCGTCTCTGCGGGCGGCCGACGACGACTGGGCCGCCTACCGTGCGCTCTCGTTGTGGATCTTCCACACTCCCGCAGGGGCGCTGCCCGAATTCCCGCCGGGTGTTCCGGCCGCGGCGTCGCTCCGGGGCCGCTGAGGATCGCGGGCCCTCCGAGGTAGGTCGCCGACGCCGCCACCGGGTCAGCCACGGAGGCCGAGGTAGATGCCCGTGTGGTCCAGGTCGCCGTGGCCCGCGGAGACCATCGCCTGAAACGCCGTCAGGAGGCTTCCGGCGAGGGGCAAGTTCAGGCCCGCCCCCGCGGCGACCTCAGCGATGAATCCGAGGTCTTTGAGCTGGTTCTTGGCCGATCCGCCGCCTGCGAAGTCGGTGTCAATCCACCGCTGCCCTTTTTGCCGGAGCACCTCGGAGTTCGCGAGTCCTCCGGCCAGGATTGACTGGACCCGTTCAAGATCCAGCCCGGAGGCTTCGGCGAGCGCCATGGCTTCTGCCAGCGCGGTGACGGTGGCGGCAACGACGATCTGGTTGCAGGCCTTGACGGTCGATCCGGCACCGGTGTCGCCGAACCAGGCGACCGTGGAGCTGTATAGCCGGAAGAGCGGCGTGAGCTGCTCCACAACGTGGCGGGGTCCGCCAATCATGGTGCTTAGCCGGCCCTCTTCGGCGCCGATGGTGCCGCCGCTGAGCGGTGCATCAATGACCGTCACCCCGTGTTCGCGCTGGCATTCGGCGGCGAAGGCCGCGACGGCTACAGGCGAGACCGTGCCATGGATGACCAGTACGGGGTTGACGATCCCGGCAGCCTTCCACGCGGCCAGGAGCCCGTCCTGTCCTTCCAGGAGCCGCTGAACATTCGGGAGGTCGGGCAGCACGGTCAGCACCACGTCGCTGGCCGCATCCGCCGGGGAGGCGGCAACGCGGCCGCCGGCGATGGCCTCGGCCTTGTGCGCCGTGCGGTTCCAAAGCGTCAGGGGGACGGCCGCGGCGATGATGTTCCGGGCGATCGGGGCGCCCATGGGACCTGTTCCCAGCAGGGCCACTGACGTGGGCAGTCCGGTGGAAGTAACCTTCATTGTTTGCGGTCTCCTGGCTTAGAAGGGGATGAGCCCGGCGAGGGCGGGGAGGAAGGTGCTGAACCAGGGAACCGCGGCCAGCACGAGGAGCCCGATGAACAGGGCCGCCAGGTAGGGCCAGAAGTGCTTGAGGCTGTTTTCCACGGTTTCGCGGGCGGTGGCGCAGGCGACGTAGAAGCCGACGCCCGCCGGAGGAGCGAACGAGCCGATGCCCATGGAGATGATGAGGACCATGGCGTACTGGACCGGGTTGACGCCGAAGTCCGTGGCGATCGGCAGCAGCAGCGGGGCAAAGATGAGTACTGCCGGCAGCCCCTCGAGCAGCTGGCCCATGATGATGAGCAGGATCACCGTGAACAGCATGAACAGGACCGGGGAGTCGCCGAGTCCGGACATGAGGTCGTGGATCTGCTGCGAGACGCCGGCGAGTGCGAGGGTCTGGGCCAGGGGCGAGGCCGCGGCGATGATGAAGAGCACCATGCCCGCCGTCGTCGTCGTTTCACGCAAGGTGTCACCGAGGAGTTTCTTGCTGCCGCGGCGGTAGGCGGCGGCCAGGACGAACGCGTAGGCCACCGCGACAGAGGAGACCTCCGTCGGGGTCGCGAAACCGGTGAGGATGCCCGCCACCATGCCGACCGGCAGGAGGAGAGTTGGCAGCGCGAAGAATGTCGCCGAGCCGCGTGCGCGCCAGGTGGCCTTGGGGCTGGCGACGCCGCCCTGCTTGCGGGCCCGCAGGAACACGAGGCCCATGACGACGAGCGCCAGGAACGCCGCGGGAATGAACCCGGCCAGGAACAGGGTGGTGGTGGAGATGGTCGTGATGGAACCGAGAACTAGCAGCACGATGCTGGGCGGGATCGTTTCGCCCATGATGGCCGACGCCGATAGGACAGCGACCACCTCGCCGCGCGGGTATTTGCGTTCCTCCAGCATGCCGCGCATCGTGGTGCCCACGGCGGCGACGTCGGCGACTTTGGATCCGGAGATGCCGGAGAAGATGTACATGGTGACGACGACCACCTGCAGCAGGCCGCCGCGCAGATGGCCGATGAGGGCGTCAACGAGCTTGGCCAGCGGCAGGGTGAGGCCGGCGGAGTTCATGACCGTGCCGGCGAGGATGAAGAACGGGATGGCCAGCAGCACGAACCCCTTGGCGCCTGAGGCCATTCCGATCGGGATGGCGCTGACATCGGAAATGCCGCCGAGGTAGAGGTAGATTCCGGACGCCAGGGCCAGGACAAAGGCGATCGGGAGACCCAGGAAGAGCAGCAGGAACAGCACTGCGAGCACCACGCCGAGGAGGACGTTCGGCGATGCGTAGTAGAAAAGGGGCGGGGCCAGGAGAACGACGGCGACCATCGCCGCGGCGATCCCGGCGGCAACCAGAACGGGACGGCGTTCCTGCCGCCAGAGCTTGACGAGCGCGAACCATGCGATGAGCACCATGCCGGCAGAGAAAGGCATCGAAACCCAGAACACGGGCAGCTGCAGGATCGGCGTCTTTTCGTCGATCTGCTGGGCGAGGGTCGGCACGAAGAGGGTGAATGCGCCGGCGCTCATGACGAAGACGAGCCAGTCGATCAAGGCCGCCAGATAGGGCTTCCACCCCGCGGGCAGGCGCATGATGAGTGCCTGCACCGACATGTGCGCGCCCTTGGGATAGGCGATCGCTCCGCCGATGAAGGCAATCGTCAGGAGTGCTATCTCGGATACTTCCTGGGTCCAGAGCACGGAGTCGCCGGTGACGAGCCTGACCATGATGTTCAGCAGGATGACCAGGAGCTCGGCGAGGATCGCCGCGCCCACGATCCACTCCAGTGTTCTGTCGAACCAGAGTCCCCCGCTCCAGCGCGAAGCGACGTGACCGTGGTGCAGGATCTCTTCCGCGTCAGACGGAATGACCTCCTCGAGTTCCTCGGGAGCGAGGGCGTGTTTCATGTTCTTCCAGACTGTCGACATTGAGAGCGGGAGGGCGGGCAGGGGCGGGAGGCCGGGAAGACGCTCCCGCCCCTGCGGGACTAGCTAGAGGTGGTGAAGGCGATCGCCTGATCGAAGAATTCCTTGCCGATGAGCTGGGAAAACTCCGGATACAGACTCTTTGAGGCGGCCTTGAACTCCTCGAGGCCGGTGGCAGTGATCTCGTTGGTCTTCATGCCCTTGGCAGCGAGTTCGTCCAGCTGCTTCTTGGACTGTTCGGCGTCGTAACCGGTCTTGAACGTTGCGGTTTCCGCCGACGCGTCGGTGAGGGCCTTCTGCTGGTCGGCGCTGAGCGACTCCCACTTCTTCGACGACAGGGCCAGGACCCAGGCGTCGTTGATGTGGTTGGTCAGCGAGACGTACTTCTGCACTTCGGAGAACTTGTTGGTCCAGGGCACTTCGATCGGGTTTTCCTGCCCGTCGATCGTTCCGGTCTGGAGACCGGTGAAGACCTCGGAGAAGGCCATGGTGGTGGGGCTGGCGCCCAGCTTGCCGAAGAAGTCGGTCCAGAGCGTGTTCCCGGGTACCCGGATTTTCAGGCCCTTCAGGTCCGCGGGCTTCTCGATGGGACGGACCGAGTTGGTGATCTCGCGGCCGGTCCGGGTCAGGAAGCTCAGGGCGACGGTGTCCTTCTTGGCCAGCTTGTCCTTCAGGGCCTGGCCGGGCTTGCCGTCAAGGAAGGCCGCTTCCTCCTTGGTGTCCTTGAACAGGTACGGGATGCTGATGGCATTCATTTCCGGCACCACCGAGGCATACACCGAGGTGGACAGGATCAGGGCGTCCAGGGAGCCGCCCTGCAGCCTGGTCACGGCGGCGTTCTGGTCCCCGCTGAAGCTTGTGCCGTTGGGAACCACCGTGACGGCGACGGAACCGTTGGACGTCTTCTTCACCTGGTCGGCGAAGTGCTGGGCCGAGACTCCCACAGAGGATGTGAGCGGGTCCGGAATCGACAACTGGATCTTGGCGACCGGTCCGGCCTGCCCTCCGCCGGATGCTCCGGCGGCACAGCCGGCAAGGACGGAGGCTGCCAGGCTGCAGGCCAGGACTCCGGTGATGGCGCGGGTCTTCGTATTCATGCGATGCCTTTCTTCATTGGAAGGATGTGATCCGGCGTACGGAAGCAATCAGGGAGTGAGTCAGGCCCCTACGGCAGCGGTTTCGGCGATGAACGCCTCTGTTTCGCGGCGCAGCTCAAGAGCCTGGGACAGGGAGTCGTCAATGATGACATCGTCCCAGCGGACAATGTCGCCCTTGGCGACGTCGTTACGCAGTTCGACGTGGTGGGCCAGCGCAACCGGGAGGGCGCCGGTGGCCACCGAGTGCTTGGCCGAAACGAGCTTGCCCCAGACTGTGAAGCCGCCTTCGCCGTCGAGGAATTCGCCGGCTTTGAGGTCCTTCTTCGCCGTCGCGACGACGTCACCGAAGAATCCGATGGGCGAACCCGTGGCGATCCCCCGGAGGGCGGCATTGGCGATGGAGACGTTGAGTTCGAGGCCGACGTAGTGGTACGGGCGGTACAGGGCCGCGTACTGGCCGGTGGGGTCCGGGTGCCAGGGGTACTCGTTGAAGCAGCCGGAAACGTAGCCGTTCGTGGCTTTCACGACGACGAAGACACCCTCCTGGGTGTTGTGGCTGATCCAGCTGCCGTCGCGGTTGACGCTGGACATGACATCGACGCTTCCCTCGTGGGCCAGTGCCCCGCCGACATCGCTGGGACGGCAGATTGTGGCGATTTCCTCGACGTTGCCCGGCGTAAAGCTCAGCCCGGCATCGGACGGTTCGAGCCCGGCGCCGTTGGCCACGGCGGCCATTTCGATTGCCGCCTTGGTCCCGTCCCGGAAGGACGTGTGCATGTAAGGGTTCAGCTGCCCGGAGTCGGTGAGCTCCTTCGAGAATTCCCAGTTTTCCCAGACGTTGTCGGGGTTCATTTCGTGATAGTGCTCAAGGTACTTGGCGCCCTTGCCTGCACAGACCACGTCAAACCCGCTGGTGCGGGCCCAGTCCACCAGCTCCATGATGAGGGCGGGCTGGTCGCCGTAGGCCATCGAATAGACGACACCGGCGGCTTCGGCCCGTTTGGCCAGGGCGGGGCCTGCCAGGGCATCGGCCTCGACCGTCACCATGATGATGTGCTTCCTGGTTTCAATGGCGCGGAGCGCGTGCTTGATCCCCACGATCGGGTTGCCGGTAGCCTCGACGATCACGTCGATGTCGACGTCGAACAGCTCGTCCGCGTTGGCAACAATCGCCGTCGTGCGGTTTGTGAGCGCCGTGGCGATGTCGGGGGCGATCTGCTCTGCGGGCCAGTCGACCAGCGCGAAGGCGCCTTCGGCGCGTTTGACGTTGATGTCCGCGATGGCGACGACGTGGATGCCGGGGATGTTGTTGGCCTGGGCAAGGTACATGGTGCCGTAGCGGCCGGCGCCGATCAGGCCGACCCGGATGGGGCGGCCTTCCTGTTCACGGTCGGTGAGGAGTTTGTGAAGATTCACTGGAGTCTCTCTGGTAGGGGTGCGAAGCGAAGTGACACCCTCCCGCCGTAGCGGATGGCACAACTTCCTTGTCGCGGTTTGGCTTGAAATTTACCCGAAGTGGAACCGGTTCCACTTTTGTACCACCCGGTGCTAAGCTGTGTCAACGGATCCAAACGAAACGTCTTCCGCCAGCTCATGGCGTTCGACCGGAGACGCTGTGTACGAACTACTGCCTAGGATTTCCCTCAAGGAGGAGCGGTGAAGAAGGCCCCAACCATTCGCGATGTCGCGGCGGCTGCGGGAGTCTCGGTCTCGGTCGTGTCCCGGGTGCTGAACCCGGATTCCGGGCCCGTTGCACCAGCAAAGCGACAGGAAGTCGTCCGGGTCATCGACGAGCTGGGCTACCGCCCCCGGGCAGCGGCCCGCGAGCTCAGCGGGGGCCATGCCCTCACGATCGGGCTCGTTGTCACCGACCTTTCCAACCCGTTCTTCGCCCGCCTGGCCGACCGCATCGTCTGGGAGGCCCGCAGCCACGGCGTGCAGGTTGTCCTGATGACCACCCAGGAGGATCCGCACCTGGAGGCGGAATCGCTGGATACCCTGCTGGACCGGTCCGTAAGCGGCGTCATTGCCACTCCCACGGGCGGCAACATTGAGAAATGGGCGCGCCTGCAGGACCTCGGCGTGAATGTGGTGTTCGTTGACCGCACCATCGAAGAACTCGGCAATGTCGACGTCGTCAGCATTGAAAACTTTGACTCCGCCCGGCGCTCCACCGAGTACCTGATCGGCCTCGGCCATACCCGGATCGCCCTCGTTACGGGGCCACTGAGCACGTCAACGGGCCGGGCCAGGATCAGCGGTTACCGGGCGGCGCACGAGACCGCTTCGCTGCCGGTTGACCCCCTGCTCATCCGCGACGTCCCCTTCCGCGGGGATGCCGGCGGCGATGCCGTCGGTTCCCTTCTTGCCATGCCGCAGCCGCCCACGGCCCTCATCGTCGCCAACACGGCCCAGGTGCAGAGCTCGGTGCGGCGGCTTGTCCAGAAGGGGGTCCGCATTCCCGACGACCTCTCGGTGATCGTCTTCGATGACAATCCGTGGACAGAACTAATGACCCCGCCGCTGAGCGTGATCCGCCAGCCGCTGGACATGCTCGCCGTCCATGCGCTCGAACTCGTGCTTGGACGCATGCAGGGCAAGCTGCCGGAAGGGCCCCGGCTTATCGAGGTCAAGGCCGACTTCCTGCCGCGCAATAGCTGTGCCCCGCTCGCCCAGACCGCTACCCGCTAAGAACCACATCGCAAAGGAAAAACCATGCCCGTCGTCGTCACCGCAACGTTTACACCCAAAGAAGGATCCTTTGACCAGGTGGTCGAGGCCCTGTCCCCGGCCATTGCAGAGGTCCACGAGGAACCCGGTTGCCTCCTCTATGCCATACACGAATCTCCCAACGGCCAGATCCTCATGATCGAGAAGTGGGAGTCCGCTGAACTGCTCGACGCCCACGGCGCAGGCGGCCCGGTTCGACGGCTGAACGCCTCCTTGGAAGGCCTCCTGCAGGGGCCGGTCGCCGTGATGCGCCACGAGCCGATCCCCGCCGGAACCCCGGGCCAGGGCGCTCTCTAAGAGCCGCCCCCGTCTAACCGCGCCTCAACGCAGACGATGAAACCGGGAGACACGTGTCGGCCGGGGCGCCCGCCGGCCTCGTCGATGGCCCGGCGGATCTCACGGAGGTCGTCGATTTTCATCTGCAGCGGCGGTTCGTCCGGCTGGTACGTGGTGTAGATGGGGTAGTCGACGCCGGGTTCCCTCGACATCTCGATGTGGCAGCCCAGGACGTACGTGACGGGACGGGTACCGCAGAACCTGATCAGCCGTTCGATGGTGCGGACAAACGCGGGCCAGTCCTGGATATACAGCCGGCCGGGATATACCGTGTCGCCGGTGAGCAGGAAGCCGGTGTACGGATCGTAGAACGTGACTGCTGCTGTGTGGTGCCCCGGGCTCGGCCAGCATTCCAGGACGCGTCCGCCCAGATCCACCTGCGCCGGCTCCACGGAGCCGCCGCCGTCGTCCGAGTCGCCGTCTGAGTCGCCGTCGCCGGAGTCCTCAGCGTCGCCGTCGTCAGGGTTGTCAGCGAACCCGAAGAATTCCCACGCGCTGTCCCGGGCCGCGTCCACCAGAACGGTGTCGGGGCGCCCTGCGAACTGGGCATCTCCGGCAACATGATCGCCGTGCGGATGGGTGTGGAGGACAAGTAGCTGGTAACCGACGCGGGGATGTGCGGCAAGCCAGGCGTCCATGAGCCCGTCGACAACGCGGCGCAGGGGGAAGAAGTCCGGGGACGCGGTGGCGCCGGTATCGATGAGCACGGCACGGGCGTTGCCGAAAAGCAGGAACATGAACGGCGCCTCGTAATTGACCGCCATGTTCTGACGCAGGATGAACGTGTGGTCGTCGTAGGCGTGGACCTGGATGTCCGGGTCCGTGTTGTGCTTCGCGGACTCGGATCCGTGGATCCAGGCCACCTCCAGATCGCCGGGGCGCGGGACGCCTGCGGTGAAGTCGATTTCAGTGTGCATTCGGCTTCCTCACAGCTCCGGCAGAACTTGCTCGCGCACCTGCTTGCGGAGGATCTTCCCCAGCATCGAACGGGGCATGTCGCCGATCGCCACGATCCGTTTGGGGACCTTGTAACCGGCGAGGTGCTCGCGGCAGTACGTGCGCAGGGCCTCCTCGTCGAGGTCGGCACCCGGGGCGAGTTCGACGGCGGCGACCACCATCTCACCGCCGCGCTCCAGCGGCTTGCCAATCACGGCGGCGTCGGCAACATCGGGGTGCAGCCGCAGCGCGGCCTCCACTTCGGTGGGCGAGACGTTGAAGCCGCCGGTGATGATGAGTTCCTTGGCCCGGTCCACGATCTTGGTGAAGCCGTCCGCGTCCACGGTGACGACGTCGCCGGTGCGCAGCCAGCCGTCGGGCGTGAGGGCTTTCGCGGTTTCCTCGGGGTTGTTCCAGTAGCCCTGGAAGACCTGCGGGCCCTTGATCAGCAGCTCCCCCGGCTGGCCCTGAGGGACCTCAACGGCCGGGTCGTCGATGTCCACCACCTTCATGAGCGTGGACGGGAAAGGTACGCCGATGGTTCCGGTGCGCCGGGTGGGGAAGAACGGGTTGCCCATGGCCACCGGCGAGGACTCGGTCATCCCGTAGCCCTCCACGAGCAACCCGCCGGATACGGATTCCCACAGCTCTACGACGTGGTCGGGCAGGTTCATGGCGCCGGAAATGCAGTATTTGCAGGACCGCAGCGAGATGCCCTTTTCCTTCGCGGCCATCGCGGTGCGTTCGTAGATCGGCGGGACGGCGCAGTAGACGGTGGCGGGCGCCTTCTTCATGGCGGCAAGGATCAGATCCGGGTCGAACTTCGGGAAGAGGACCAGCAGGCCCTGTTTGCGGATGCCGTAGGTGAGGTAGAGCGTCATGCCGAACGCGTGGAACATCGGCAGGATCGCGTAGAACACCTCTTTGCGGTACTCCGCGCCATGCATCCAGGCCTCGCCCTGCAGCGCGTTGGAGTACAGGTTGAAATGGGTCAGCATGGCACCCTTGGGCCGGCCCGTGGTGCCCGAGGTGTACTGGATCGCCGCGAGGTCGCCTACGGAGGGCCGCGGGTGGGCGGGGTCGATCCGGCCGTGGGCGAGGAGCTCCTTCCATGGCGTGGTGCCGGGCGCCGGCGCGGTCAGCGAGGCACGCGTTTCGCGCAGTTTCTTCACCGGCAGGTGCAAGGCGAGGCGCTTGACGGCGGGGAACGCCTCGAGCAGGTTGACGGAGACGATGTGGTCGATTTCGACGTCGTCCGGGAAGTCCCGGACCGCCGCCGCGGCCTTGTCCCATGCGATCACGATCCGCGCCTGGTGGTCCTCAAACTGGTGGCGCAGTTCCCCGGGGGTGTACAGGGGGTTGTGTTCGACGACCACCGCGCCCAGGCGAAGCACCGCGTAGAACGCGACGACGTGCTGCGGGCAGTTCGGCAGGATCAGGGCCACCCGGTCACCAGCGCGGACGCCGAGGCGGCGCAGGCCCTCGGCGGCCCGGTCCACCTGTTCGCCGAGATCGGAGTAGCTGGTGCGGCGGCCGAAGAACTCCAGTGCCGGCGCGCTCCCCGCCTCGGCCACGGACCGCTCCAGCATGTCCACGAGCGACTCCGTGGGCAGTTCGATCTCCGCCGGGACGCCCGGCTGGTAATTCTTCACCCAGGGCTGCTGGTCTGTTTTCGCCATGGCCCCATCATTTCCTGAAGTTCCGGCCGGGGCGAATTCGGGCGCGGGGGGCCGACGGCGGGTGCCGGGCGGCTGATGCTCACGCCGGTACGCTATGGACGGCCTCCGGGTCCGGTACCGCGGCCTTCGCCGTCCGGGTCAGCGCGATGGCTGCAAGTGCCACGACGGCGAGCGCGGCGCAGGCCGCGAAGACTCCCTGGTATCCGAGCGCGGTCATGGATCCGAGGGCGATGATCGGGCCGGAGACGATCGCGCCGACGCGCCTGGTGTTCATGTAGAGGCCCGAGGCCAGCCCCGGACGTGGAATGATCTGCTGAAACAGGGTCAGGCCCACTCCGGCCACAATCGCAAAGAACCAGGCATTGAGGATCTGGAGCGCGATGAGACCTACGGGGTCGGCGACGAAGGCCATCGCGGCGTAGTACGCAATCCCGGCGAGACAGCCTGAGGTGATGAGGGCACGGCTGGAGAACCGCGCGCTCAGCCGCCCGATGACAAGCAGCGCGGGGATCTCAAGCGCGGCGGAAACGCCCAGCGCGATACCCGCCCAGAGGACGTCCAGGCCAAGCCGGCCGGTCACGAAGAGACCCATGACGGACACTGCGGCACTGTTGGTGGCCTGCAAGGCGATGAACGCGAGGACAACGGCGGCGAGGCCGGCCCTGGACAGCGGCGGGCCGTCGTCGTCCGGGGTTGACGGGCCGGTCGGGTCGCTGACCGTCTGCGGTTTCCGGCGGATCATGGCCGCGGTGGTGGCAATGTTGAGCACGGCCACCACTGCGAGGGCCAGCAGGATCGCACGGTTGCCCAGCGTACCCATGATGAGCGTTGCCAGTGGCGGCCCGGCCACCCACGCGACGGAGACGACGGCCCGGGTTTTCATGACGTCCGCCCGCGGCGCCCCCGAATGTTTGAGGTGCGCGAAGAGTAGCGAGACGCCGACGCCCGCCGGGCCGCCGAGGGCGATCAGGCCGACGACGGCGACCGGGAGCGAGGTAGTGCCGGCCAGCACGCCGGCGAGCACAAGGGTCAGGCCGGCGCAGACCAGGAGGGGCCGCAGATAGTTGTTCATGCGGTCGGCATAGGCGGGCACCAGCAGGGCGGCGACAAACCCGCCGGCGTTGTAGACGGCAAGGACCCACCCGACGTCGGCGGGGGTGGCGTCATACAGCGCGACCAGCAGGAGCGCCAGCGCGGGGTTCAGGAAGGCGAACTGCAACCCCCAGAGCAGTGCCGCCGAGGACACCAGCAGGCGCGGGGGCGTGGGTGAGGCCCGCGGCGTTTCCTCGAGTCTGGGGCCGCCGCTCTGACGCATGCGCATGTCGGTTGTCTCCTGTCAGGTCGCGGGTGCCGCAGGCCCCGGACGTTTTCCCCCCGCCGTCGGTTCGGCCGGGCGTGGGCTGCTCCGCCGAACGACGGCCGCACCCACGTCCCCAAGGCTAAGCGCGTCAGTTATGGCCCGGGAGTCACTGCCAGTACCCCCATCGGCTGGACCGCAGAAGGGCAAAACCCCGTCGATTGCTCCGTAGGCGCCCTTTTGAGGAGTCAAAACGGCCGTTCTGGAGCAATGGATGGAGTTGCCAAGAGACGCGCAACAGCAGGGCGCCGCTCCCCTTGGTCCCCAGTCCTAAAACGGACCGCGTAATTTAGGATCATTTCCATATTTTCGGGGATAACCGCTCGATAGCATGAAGTGTCCGGACAGAGCCGTCCGGGAGGGTGCCAATGTCAGAAGGAAGCCCATGGCCGCAGCTACAGTGGACGACATCCTCGCGGATCTCCCGCTGGGCTCCGCGACCCTGATGCTTCGGCCCGCCCGCACGGATGCGGCGATCGAGCGCTTTCTGATCGTGGACGCCGACGACGAAAGCTCCGACGGCGGGGCCGCGTTTGTCCTGTTGGTCGGCGTTCGCGGACGCTCCGCGTTGCCGGCAGTTCGGCGCCTGCTGAAGAACCCTCCCCTGGTCCTGGCCGTCAAGGGCAGCCCGGAGGAACTGGCGGAAGCCGAAGAACTGCTGCGCGCCGCCGGAACCGGCCTGCTGCTGGTGGACCCGTCCGCGGACTGGGACCGCCTCCTGTCCATCGCCAAGGACCGGATCCAGCCGCCCAGCTACCAGCGCGAAGTGCTGACGCTGCTTGAAGAGGACCTCTTCGCCATCGCCCAGACGACTGCCCGGCTGACCTCCAGCCACGTCGTGATCGAGGACGCCGCCAACAAGGTCCTGGCATATTCCACCGTCACCAACGCCATTGACGAGCTCCGCAAGGCCTCCATCCTGGCCCGGCGCGGCCCGCGCAAATACGAACTCCTGCTCAAAGACCTTGGCGCCTACCGCGAGCTGCACCGGACCCGCCTCCCGGTCCGGGTACCCGCCCGGCCCCAGGACGGCCTGCGGGAACGCGTCGCCATCACCTTGTTCGCCGGCAACCGCATCATGGGCTACATCTGGCTCCAGGAAACCGGCGCCGGCTTCGGCGACGACGTTGATTACGTGCTCACCGGCTCTGCCGCGCGTGCCTCCGCCGAGCTCATCCGGTACCGCAACCAGCAGTCAGTGCACATGCGCGAGGACCGGATCGCGCGCCTCCTTTCGGGTCCTGCGGAGGCTGCGGCGAGCGCGCACAGTGAAAAGATCCCGGCGGACCGCCCCTCGGCCCTGATCCTGCTTGGCCTCTCAGCGTCTGAAGCCCGGGAGGACGACGCGGCGCTCAAGCACGGGGAGCTGGCCAATCTCGCGTCGATCCACGCGGCCGCCTACAAATCGTCAGCCATCGTGGGACAGTTTCACGGCGACACCGCCGTCGTCATTCCCGGTCTCCAGTCCGCCAACGCCGACGCCGGACTGCGGAGTCTGGCCGAGGCAATCGTCAAGGACGCCGCCAAGCACCTCGGCATCAGCCCCTTTGCCGCCGTCGGACCCGTCGTCCCCGATCTACTCTCGATTCATTCCGCGATCGGAATAGCCGAAGCCCTGCTCGGCTGCATGCGACGGTCCGGCGAAGTTCCGGTAGCCACCGTCGACGACTTTGAGGGGGAAATCCTCTTCCACGACGCCGTCGAAAACTTCACGACGGCGGCCTTCCGGCACCGCAGCCTCTGGGCCCTCCTCCGACACGACGCGGAACTGGCCGAAACCCTGCGTGCATTCTTCGACGCCTCCCTGGACGTGGCCGAGTGCGCCAAGCGGATGCAGCTGCATAAGAACACCGTCTACTACCGGATCAACAAAGTCAGCCGGGTCACCGGGCTGAACTTCGGCAATCCCCGAGATTCATTGGTCGCCCTGCTTCATGTTCAGGAGTGGGCCGGCACACAGAAGGAGCATCTGGGCAAGAAATGATGACAGCACTTGATTCGCCGCCGCTTGGCCCGGTCCTCGAAGACCTTGTCCGCAGCCACCGGCCCCGGACGGAAGCGGGGTCAGTTCCAGCCAATATTCCCCATCTGCAGGTCCCGCCGTTCGACAGGTTCGGCATCGCGGTTGCCACGACGTCCGGAGAAGTCTTCAGTTCCGGCGACGCCGATCTTCCGTTCTCGATCCAGAGCATTTCCAAGGTCTTCACCCTGGCGATGGCGCTCAGCGCCGACGACTCCGGCTCGTTGTGGTCCAGGGTCCTTCGCGAGCCGTCAGGGACGTCCTTCAACTCCCTGGTCCAGCTTGAAGTCGAGCACGGGATCCCGCGGAACCCCTTCATCAATTCGGGCGCACTGGTGGTCACCGACCACCTGATGGAAAGATCACCCGACGCCGCCGCTCAGGTCCTGCGCTTCCTCACCGACCAGGTGGGTCACCAGAATGGAAGACAGGGTCCCTTCATCGACGAGGCGGCCGCAAGGAGTGAGCTGTCGAACAGCAGCCGCAACCTGGCCCTCGCCCACTTCTTGAAGGAATTCGGCAACCTGCGGCGGCCCGCACAGGCCGTGGTGGAGAACTACGTCAGGCAGTGCTCAATCATGATGACCTGCGTGGAGGTGGCCAAGGCGGGCCTGTTCCTCGCGCAGGATGGCCGCGGGGCGCAAGGCGCGGTGGTCTCCCGGAGCGAGGCAAAGCGCATCGGCTCCATCATGCTGACCTGCGGCATGTATGACGCCGCCGGCGAGTTCGCCTACCGCGTGGGACTTCCGGGGAAAAGCGGTGTGGGCGGCGGCATTCTGGCGATCGTCCCCGGCGAGTGCGCCATCTGCGTATGGAGCCCGCGGCTGGATTCCAAAGGAAATTCCCTGGCAGGCTCGGCGGCTCTGGCCGACCTGTCCGACCGGACCGGGTGGTCGATCTTCTGATCTGACGCCTCGCTGTCCCCACAATCTCTCTCCAAACCCCATTTAGATCTCCGACAGATCGAAAGGAACACCCATGCCCAACAACCCCAATGACGAGGTTGGCTTGTACGAGGCCGATGGTGGCCACGCCCATGCTTCGGATGCCCTGATCCATGCAGAGGACTCTGGCTACCACAAGAGCCTGAAGCCCCGGCAGATCCAGATGATCGCGATCGGCGGGGCCATCGGAACCGGCCTGTTCCTGGGCGCCGGCGGCCGGCTCAACGCCGCCGGCCCGTCACTGGTCATCGCCTACGCCGTCTGCGGCTTCTTCGCGTTCCTGATCCTGCGCGCCCTGGGAGAACTGGTCCTGCACCGGCCCTCTTCAGGATCGTTCGTGTCCTACGCCCGCGAATTCTACGGAGAGAAGGCCGCATTCATCTCCGGCTGGTTCTATTGGATCAACTGGGCCACCACCACCATCGTGGACATCACCGCCGCGGCCCTCTACATGAACTTCTTCGGCAAGTACGTCCCCTGGATGGGGACCGTTCCACAGTGGGCGTGGGCGCTGATCGCCCTCATCGTGGTCCTCTGCCTGAACCTTGCCTCCGTCAAGGTCTTCGGCGAACTCGAGTTCTGGTTCGCCCTGATCAAGGTCGCCGCCCTCGTCGCGTTCCTGCTGATCGGCAGCTACTTCGTCATGTTCGGCACCCCCTTGGAAGGCCAGGAAGTCGGCTTCAGCCTCATCACCGACAACGGCGGCATCTTCCCCAACGGCCTGCTGCCCATGATCATCCTCATGCAGGGCGTGCTGTTCGCCTACGCCTCGATCGAACTGATCGGCACGGCCGCCGGCGAAACCGAAAACCCCGAAAAGATCATGCCCAAGGCCATCAACTCCGTGGTCTTCCGCATCGCCGTGTTCTACGTCGGCTCGGTCATCCTGCTCGCCCTGCTGCTGCCCTACACCTCCTACCAAAAGGGCGTCAGCCCGTTCGTGACGTTCTTCGGATCCATCGGCATCCAGGGCGTGGACGTCATCATGAACCTCGTGGTCCTCACGGCCGCCCTGTCCTCGCTGAACGCCGGCCTCTACTCCACCGGCCGCATCCTGCGCTCCATGTCAGTAGCCGGATCTGCCCCGAAGTTCGCCCAACGGATGAACAAAGCCGGCGTCCCCTACGGCGGCATCGCTATCACCGCAGGCGTCTCCCTCCTCGGTGTCCCGCTGAACTACCTGGTCCCCGGCCAGGCCTTCGAGATCGTCCTGAACGTCGCCTCGGTAGGCATCGTCGTCACCTGGGCCACCATCGTGCTCTGCCAGATCCAGCTCAAACGGTGGGCAGACAAGGGCTGGCTCGAACGCCCCTCGTTCCGGATGTTCGGCGCCCCCTACACCGGATACCTCTCCCTCGTCTTCCTGCTCGGCGTGCTCGTCATGGTCTTCATCGATTCCCCGCTCACGCTGCTGGTGACCCTGGTGGCCTGCGCGCTGATGGTCGGCGGCTGGTACGCCTGCCGGAAGCAGATCCACGACATCGCCGAAACCCGCGACGGCTTCACGGGCGCCGCGCCCGTGCTGGCCAACCGGACTCCGATCCACTAATCGAACCTGGCTAATCGAACATTCGTCTGCTGACCGGTCCCACCATCCGACCTACAACCTGAAAGCCTCCATGAAGCCACGAAACCCGCTGAATCCCGGCCGCACCAGCACCCTGCAGGAGCGCCACCCGCCAGCCGTGCGCACCAGCAACCCGCCGGCGTCGAACGACAGCTGCGAGGACGGCTGCTTCTTCTGCACCGGACCGGAAACCGACTAGGCGCCACCATCCGTTCCGCTGGATTCAGTGGACATGCCTTGCCCGCCAAACCAACCCAAGAAGACAACCAAGTGATGAAAACGGAGTCTGCATCCACCATGACCGCAACCGACACGTACCCAGTCGACGGCGCCACCCTCCCACCCCTCCAGACGGTCCCGGCGGCTATCCCGGACAGCTTCAACGGCAGCGGCGCCCTGAAATCCGCCGGCCACGTGATTGTCGATTCCCTCGTGGCGCACGGGGTTGAGCGCACCTTTGTTGTGCCGGGCGAAAGCTTTCTGGACGTCCTCGACGGGCTGCACGGCTCGGACATCGAGACCGTGGTCTGCCGGCACGAGGGCGGCGCCGCGTACATGGCCGAGGCCGACGGCAAGATGAACCAGCGTCCCGGCGTCGCAATGGTCACCCGCGGGCCCGGGGCGGCGAACGCCCACGTCGGCCTGCACACCGCGTGGCAGGACTCCACCCCGATGCTGCTCTTTGTCGGTCTCATTCCGTTCGCGCACCGGGACCGCGAGGCGTTTCAGGAGTTCGACATCAAGGCGTGGTTCGACACCGGAGCCAAACGCGTGATGGTCCTGGACCACCCCGAACGGGCCTCCGAGATTGTCGCCGAGGCCATGTTCGCGGCCATGAGCGGCCGCCCCGGCCCCGTGGTGGTAGGCCTGCCGGAGGACATCATCCGCGTGCAGATCGATCCGGCCCTGCACCCGGCCATCCCGGTGGCCGCGGGCGGTATGAGCAGCACGGATGCCGGCGTCCTTGCCGAGGCCCTGGCACAGGCCAAGAAGCCGCTCTTTGTCACCGGCGGGAATGACTGGACCCAGGCCGCGGCCACGGAGCTCACCGAATGGCTCGAAAAGCATCACATCCCGGCCGCGGCGGAATGGCGCACGCAGGGAACCGTCTCCTTCGACTCCCCCAGCTACGTGGGACCGATCGGCTACGGCCGACCCCGCCCCACCTACGACCTCCTGGAGGAAACCGACCTGCTCGTGTTCGTCGGGACGGTCCCGGGCGACGTGATCACGGACGGGTTCGTCTGCAGGCAGGACTGGAACAAGAAGAACTTCCTGGTCACCATCGATCCCGCGCTGCGCGGCCGCTCCGGCCCCGTCTCCCGCCAGATCCTGGCCAAGCCGGAGGCCTTCGTCCGGGATCTCGTTAACATCGACCTCCCGGTCAAGGAGGAATGGAAGGCGTGGACGGCCCGGATGCGTGCCGAGCAGCAGTCGTTCGCCAGCCTGCCGCCGTCCAGCCCGGACGAGGGGCCTGCCAAGATGGACACCCTCATGGCCAACCTCGTGCCGCTGCTGCCCGAGGACGCCATGGTCACGTTCGGGGCCGGCGAGCACACCAACTGGGCGCACCGGTACTTCCCCACCCGGCGCTACGCCTCGATGATCAGCGCCCGGAACGGCTCCATGGGGTACTCGATTCCATCGGCCATCGCGGCCTCGCTGGCCAGCCCGGAGCGGCGGGTGGTCACCATCGCCGGCGACGGGGAATTCCTGATGAACGGCCAGGAGCTCGCCACGGCCGCCCAGTACGGAGCCACGCCGCTCATCATCGTGATGGACAACCAGGAGTACGGCACCATCCGCACCCACCAGGAACGCCACTACCCGTCCCGGGTATCGGGCACGCAGCTGAAGAATCCCGACTTCGGCATGATGGCCCGGGCCTTCGGCGGTTTCGGCGTCACGGTCACCGAGGACCAGGACATCCCGGCCGCCCTCGAGGCCGCGCTGGCCGCCATCGACCGCGAAGGCGTGTTCGCCCTGGTCCACCTCGTCGTCGAACAGCGCGTCAAGGCCTACTAGATTGCGGTCCGGACAGTAAACAGACGGACGACGGCGGCGGGAGCCTCCCGCCGCCGTCGTGTCCTCCTGGTTGCGCTATCAGGTCTGGTTGTCATTCGGCGCCGATAGCCGCCATATCTGAAAGTGCAACGGGTGGTGGGGTGTCCCCTTGTCCGGTGATCTCCTGTCCGGTGATCTCTTGTACGGTCGGACGCCCCGGACCACACTGGTTGCTGGAGGCAACGTCATGGAACCAGTCACCATCAGCGATCTGCCGATGACGCAGGAGGAATTGGTCGCCGTAGCCGAGGGCGCGCCGGTGGCACTCGGCGAGCCCGCCAGGGCACGGATCGCGGCGAGCCGGGTCCTGCTGGAGGAGGCCATGTCCGGCGGCAACCCGATCTACGGGCTCAGCACCCGGGTCGGCCACGGCAAGGACACCAGGGTGCCGCGCGACGAGCTCGAACGGCAGCAGCAATTCCTCGTGGCAAGCCATGGCGGCTCATTCGGACCCCTGCTGGACCGGACAGTGGTCCGGGCCGCGATGGCCGTTCGCCTCAACGGCATGGCCCAGGGCGGCTCCGGCGCCAGCCCGGCCGCTGCAGACACCCTGCTGGCCATGTTGAACGCCGGCGTCCACCCGGTCCTGCACAGCACGGGCTCGGTCGGAGCGGCCGATATCAGTCCGATGGCCGGCATCGCCCAGGTGGCTGTCGGCACCGGCACAGCGGAATTCAGGGGCGAGACCCTCCCCGGAGCCGAAGCCCTGCGCCGTGCGGGGATCGCGCCGCTCCGGCTCGAGGGCCGCGACGGACTGGCCTTAGTCTCGGCCAACGGCGTCTCGATCGGCCACGGGGCCCTGGTGCTGGCCCGCGCGGCGCGGACGGCCGGCGCCGCGGACCAGGCCGCAGTCCTGTCCATCGAAGCCACCCGGGGCAACCCTTCGGTCTTTTCGGCCTCCGCGGCCGCGGCCAAGCCGTATCCGGGGCAAGTCGCGGCAGCGGCCCATCTGCGCGAACTGCTGGAAGGCAGCTTGCTCCTGATCCCGGGCGGGCCGCGGTCGGTGCAGGATGCCCTTTCCTTCCGGGTGATCCCGCAGGTCCACGGCGCGTTCCGTGAGTTCCTCGCCACGGCCGGGGGTGCCGTGGACACGGAGCTGAACTCCGCGAGCGATAACCCGCTGGTCGACGTCGCAACCGGCTCGGTGCTGAGCAACGGCAACTTCCATCCGATGGTGCTGGCGATCGCCTTCGACGCCTTGCGCGTGGCTCTGGTCCACGTGGGGCAGCTCAGCGAACGCCGCATGAGCCACTTGTGGACTGCCGTCATGGCGGCGATGAAGTCGGGGCCCCCGCCCGGGAACCGCGGGCCCGCCGCGGCGCCGGGCGTGCAGCTCCGCTACGCCGGCTCCGCCTGCTACACCGAGCTCCGGCTCCTGGCAGCTCCCGCCACCCTGGACTCGACCATCCTGGATGTCGGCGTCGAGGACCATGCGACGGGAGCCATGCTGAGCGTCCGCAAGACCGAGGAAGCGCTGAGACTTCTTGAGGACCTGCTGGCGATCGAGGTTCTGCTGGCCGCCGACCTGCTGCGCATCTCGCCGCCGGGAACGCTCGGCGTTGGGGCCGCGGCCGTTCTCGGGCTCACCGAAGAGGCGGCGGCCGGCGCAGGATCGGCCACCGACGTCCACCGCAATCTGCGGGAACGCTTCCCCGGAGCGTAGCCCTCCTCTTGGATGCGCTATCAGTCCTGGTCGTCATTCGGCTCGGATAACCGCCAAGTCTGATAGCGCAACGGATGGGCACGGATGGGGTGGTCCCGGGGTGGACGGACCCTTAGACCGCCGACCAGCCGCCGTCGGACGCGAGGACCGCGCCGTTGACGTTGGTGCCGTCGTCGCTGAGCAGGAAGGTGATCGAGGCTGCCAGCTGCGCCGCGGTGGCGGGGGCCGGGATGTTCACGCCCATGAGCGGCTGGAGGCGCGCGGCACCGAGCTCGGATCCCCACGGGGCCTCGATGTTCGTGATGGTGGCACCTGGGGCCACTGCGTTGAACCGCAGGCCCTTCGGCCCGTACATCACGGCGGAGTTCTTGGTCAGGCCGATGACAGCGTGCTTGGACGCCGTGTAGGTGGCGCCGGCGGCGGACCCGCGCAGCCCGGCCTCGGAGGCGATGTTAACTACGGAACCGGTGCCGGCCTCTAGCATGAGCGGCACGACGGCGCGGGTCAGGCGCATGAGGGCCGTGACGTTGATCCGGAAAACCCGCTCCCAGGTTTCGTCGTCCACCTCGTGGATCGGCGTGAAGTTGTCCATGATCCCGGCGACGTTCGCCAGCGCATCAACGCGCCCGCCCGCCGCGGCCACGACGGCGGCAACGGTTTCCTCAGTGGAGATGTCGCCGGGCACGGGAACCAGGTCCAGGCCGGCGTTGTCCTGCACGAGGGCGTCCAGGCGTTCCTTGCTGATGTCGGCCGCGATCACCCGGCCGCCCTCCCGCGCGACGCGGAGGGCCGTGGCCTGTCCAATGCCCGATCCCGCACCCGTGACGATGACGGTCTTGCCCGCAAAGCGGCCCGCGGTGACGGTTTCCTGCCATGAAGCTTCGTTGCCCATGATGTCCTTCCAGACGTTGAGGATGCTGACAGGCTCACCTTATGACACTCTGTGTCATTATGTAAGGGTGAATACCGGCCAGCCCTCCGAGGACCACCAGCCCGCCGCCGCGCGCGCCGCCGGGCGGCCGGCGACGATCGGACCCCGACGCCGTCGCCCGCATCGCCCTGTGCCTGTTCGCCGAGCGCGGCTACGAACAGACGTCCATGGAGGACATCGCGGGCGCGGCCGGGATCGGGCGCAAAAGCCTTTACCGCTACTTCGCCAGCAAGGCCGACCTCGTCTGGGGCGGCATCGAGCCGGTCACGGAGGCCGCCGGCCGGGCACTGGACCGGGCTCTGGGAAGAGAACTGGACAGCGCGGGCGACGGCGGCGGCCCCGTTGGCAAGTCCGACGACGGGGCCGCTGGCGCGTCCGACGGCGGGCCCGCTGGCGCGTCCGACGATGGGCTCCGGCCAGGGACGGGTGCGGCGCAGATCCGGGCGGGACTGAGCGCGGCGGCCGTCGCCGGGGCAGCCGCGCTTCCGGACCTCGCCCTTACCCGCGGGCGCCTGCGGCTCATCGCCGAACACCCGGAACTCGCCAGCCGGAGCTACGCCGCCCTCGCCCCCCAGCGCGAGCGGGGCCGCCGGTATTTGATCACGCTCGGCGTCCGCGACGACATGGCCGGCTACCTCTGCGCGGCCTATCTCGGGGCAACGTTCGAGGCCTGGATGCAGTGGGCCGCCGGCAGCGATCCCGATCCCGCGCCATACCTGCTGGCCGCCCTGACCGTGCTGCAGATGCCCGACGCGTAGGAGTCTTCGAAAGACGCGCAGGACTCCCTGAAGACACCGGCGGCGGGCGAGTGGCGCCGTCGGACTCCCCGCCGAAAACGCCCGGGGAACGCTGTGGCCGCCGCGGCTACTCCCCGGTCTGCCCGTCCACCGCTTCGCGGAGGAGGTCGGCGTGGCCGTTGTGCCGGGCATACTCCTCGATCATGTGGCACAGGATCCAGCGTAGGCTCGGCGCCGAGCCATCCGGCCACGAGCGCCGGGCCAGTTGGTCCAGGCCGCCGCTGGCCAGGGCATCCGCGAGGCGTTCCCGGGAGCGGTCGACGGCGCCCTGCCACAGGTTGCGCAACTGGTCCGGGGTGTCCTCGGCGGCGGAATGCCAGTCCCAGTCCGGGTCGGCCTTCCAGTCCACGGTGCCGAACTGAGCCTCCCGGTCCCGCGCGTGCAGGGAACGGGAAAACCATTCGCCTTCCACGTAGGCCATGTGCTTCAGCAGCCCGCCCAGGGTCATCGATGAGGCAGCGGTCGTCGCCCGGAGGCCGGCGGCTTCCAGCCCGGCGCACTTCCACGCCAGCGTGGCCCGCTGAAAGTCCAGGAAACCCAGGAGGGTCGCGGTTTCATCGGCGGCAAGGGGAGGCTCCGGGCGCCCCTGATCGTCCACAATCGTCATGCGCGTGAGTCTAGCGGCCTGCCATCCGGCGTCCGTGGGGCGCGCCGCCGACGCCTCGCCAGCCTCGAACTCGCCGGAAACTCTCCGAGTCGCCGGGAAATTAAGGCGAACCGACACGCTTCCGGCTACCTCGACGACGGCGGGCGCCTCACGCCGTCGTCCGCCTCACCGGTTCATGACCTGCGACTTTCCGCCCGGAAGGCCGCGGCACCCTCGTGGCCCGTTGCGTGCGGCGGCGGATGACGAACTCGGCCACCGCAACATTGATCACCCAGGCCGATCCCAGCAGCGCCGCCCGGGTCGGCTCGTCGGGCGGGCCGACCAGCAGTATCCACGGCAGGCTCACCAGCGCCTGCGTTCCCGCGGCGACACCTATCGCGTAGCCGCGGGTCATCCATGCTCCATGCCGCACGAAGTCCCGGCGCACAATGGCGACGACTCCCAGGACAATGCTCGCCGCCATGGCCGAGCCGAAGACGAGCCGCAGGACGAAGAGCGCCGGGCCGTCGCCGGGCGGCAGCGGATAGAAGGCGGCCATCCACAAACCGGACAGGGCGGCCAGCAGGCCCGCGGGTGCAAGGATGCGGCCGGCGATGCGGTGCCAGCCGCGGCGGCCCCGCAGCGAGGGCAGGAACTGGAATGCCCCGAGCAGGCTGTAGGTGGTGACGCAGACAATGTGCGTCACCACGGGAACAGGCGAGGCGAAGAACCGGGCGTTCTGCGGCGTGATGGCGGCACCGCCGGTCAGTTCCGTCAGCCTTACCGCACCAGCAATGACGGGGATGAGGCTGAGAAAAATTAATCCGGCGGGCACCGGCCACTGGGGGCGACGGCGGACGCGGGACACGGGAGCGCTGCTGGCATGAATTGTCATGGCTTGGTCCTTCGCTGGAGCGGCCCACGGCCTGTGTCGCGCGGCTCGTGGTGTACGGCGTACACCTGATGCGCACAACGCTAGGTGTACGCCGTACACTCGTCAAGAGGAGACCGCTAGGGAAAGGTGGCCGGATGACCCAGCAAGCGGAACGCACGCGCCGGATCCCCCTGAGCCGGGACCGAGTACTCACGGCCGCCGTCGTACTGGCCGACGAGGTGGGGATCGAGGCGCTGAGCATGCGGCGGCTGGCCCAGGAACTCGGCGTCGTGCCGATGGCGCTGTACAAGCACGTGGCCAACAAGGAGGAACTCCTCGACGGCATGGTGGATGCGCTCGTCAGCGAGATCGATCCTCCCGCCCGCGATGCCGACTGGAAGGACGCAGTGCGGCTGAGGGTGCTCTCGGCCCGGCGGGCGCTCCTGCGTCACCCGTGGGCCCGTCAGGTCCTGGAGTCGCGCACCAACAAGACGCCGGCGGTCCTTGGGTACATGGATTCGTTCATCGGGATGTTCCTGGCCGGCGGCTTCTCCGTCGATCTGACCCACCACGTCATGCATGCCCTGGGCAGCCGCATGTGGGGGTTCACCCAGGAGCTGTTCCCTGACTCCGCCGGCGGGACGGCGGAGGGGACGGCGGATCTGCCGCCGGAGGCGCAGGCCGCCATGTTCCGCGAGATGGCCGAGCGGTATCCGAACATCCTGAAGGTCGCCACCTCGTCCGCGCACGAGGACTCCGTGGCGGGGCAGGGCTGCGATGACCAGTTCGAGTTTGAGTTCGCGCTGGATCTGCTCCTGGAGGGCTTTGAACGCCTGCACCGGCAGCACTGGACTTCCATGCCGAAAAAGACCTCGACGCCGGCAGAGCCCTGACCGCGCCCTACTCCTCCAGGAACCGCAGCAGGTAGGGGACGATGGTCCGCATGGCCGTCAGGTCGCCGCCGCTCGCAGACAGTTCGCCGAGGTAATCGCCATGGCCACCCGGCACGATCATCAGGCGCGCTCCGGGAATGACACGGGACATCCGCACGGCGTGTTCTGGGCTCATGACGTCGCGGTCGGCGCCCAGGACGAGGGTGCGGGCCGTGATGCGGCGCAGGTCATCGTCCGGCCAGCCGGCGAAGGTCAGGATGCGCTGACGGTCCAGCTCGAACAGCCGCTCGAGGTGTCCGGGCTCCGGATTCAGCCGGCGGTCCGCATTCTTAAGCGCCTCTGGCATTTCGGCAAGGGTGCCCTTCGCCATGCCGTCCCAGAACTCGTCGCTGACCGCGTCCCGGCTGACGAAGGTGGAGGCGGCAATCAGGCACCGCACGGAGGCCGGATACCGCATCGCCAGCGCCAGCGCGGTATGGCCGCCGGCGCTGAAACCGAGCACGTCCACGGAGTCCACCCTGAGCTCGTCGAGCACGGCTTTGACGTCGTCGGCGGAGTTTTCAGCGGTGAGCGGGCGGCCGGTCGCCGCGGTCCGGCCGTGCCCTTCTTCATCGACGGCGATTACCTGGAGACTCTCGGCCAGCAGCGCCGGGATGAGGCCGGCGAAGTTCGTCTCGATGGTCGACCCTCCGCCGGGGATGAGCAGCAGCGGGGGCTTGTCGGCCCGCGGGTGACCGTGGACCTCGTAGTACATGCGGAGATCGCCATTGGCCGCGTAACCGTGGGTGAAAGTCACAAGGCATCCTAACGCCGCACGCGGCGGGCTGAATAGGGCCAATGCGGACGACGGCGGGAGGTTTCCCGCCGTCGTCCGCTGTCGTTGCAGCTCAGGCGTTGACGGATTCGGCGAGGATCGCGTCCACCTGGCCCAGGGCCTGGTTCATGCCCTCTTCCATGCCCATGGCGACGATCTGCTCCATCTGTTCCTCGGCCTCGAAGGTGGACAGGACGGTCATCCGGGTGCGGCTGCCGATCGGTTCCAGAGTCACGACCCCGTGGATGCTGCCCATGTCGGCCACGGGGTCGCCCTTGTCGTCCGAGAAGCCGTCATCGAACTCCAGACGGTGCGGGGCGTCGATGGCGACGAACCGCCACCAGCCACGGGCCTTCTCCCCCTCGGGGCCCGTCATGAAATAGGTGGCCTCGCCGCCGGGGACGAAGTCGTGCTTCTCGAACGTGGCCGGCCACGTGGGCGGGCCCCACCAGCGCTCGAGCTGGCGCGGGTCTTCCCATATCTGCCAGACGCGCTCCACGCCGGCGTCGAATTCGGCTACCACGGTGAGGCTCAGCGCCTCAAGATTCTTGACTGAACTGACAACGGTCATGACAAACCCTTCCTATCCTTCAGCGTTGCTGCGTGTTCCTTGCCTGTTTCGTGCCTGCTTCGGTCCTGTCTGATTGCGTCTTGCCTGGTTCTGTCTGGCCTGGTTGCGGGCCGGCTGTCTCGGCGAGCAGGTCGGCGATCCTGTCGGTCCGCTGCCGCCAGATGACCTCGTACTCATCGAGCAGGCGGCGGGCCTTTTGTAGCCCGTCATGGTTGGCCCGCACAATCTGTTCCCTTCCCCGCTTCTCCTTCGAGACCAGCGAAGCCCGTTCGAGCACCGCCACGTGCTTCTGGACGGCCGCGAAACTCATGGCGTAGAGGGCAGCCAGTCCGGAGACCGAGTACTCGCCCACCGTCACCCGGCGCACAATGTCCCGTCGGGTCGTATCGGCGAATGCCTGGAACAGATGGTCAAGTTCTTCGTCGCTGAGCGGTTCGCCGAGCTGATTCCTGCGCTGATCTACAACCATTTGGTTGTAGGATAGTCCGGCGTTTCTGAGGAGTCAATGGGGTGGCTCGTGGCCCGGGACGCCGAGTTCGCCGGAGGCCCGCCAATTCGCCGGAAGCTTACGGCGACCTCACAGGGGTCCGGCGAAGTCGTGTGCCTGTTGCCGGAGACATCCGTGCCGGATGGACCCGGTGTGCCGGCCGCGCGCCGGGCGTAGAGTGAGCCCATGAAGCGTGTAGTGATCGACCGCTTCGGCGGCCCCGAGGTCTTGAATGTGGTGGAGGTCGAGGATCCCCGCCCGGGTCCGGGTGAAGTCCGCGTCAGGGTCCTCGCCTCCGGCGTCTCGTTCACCGACGCACAACTGCGGGCCGGTACCTATCTCGGCGGGCCGAAGCCGCCGTTCACGCCCGGCTACGAGCTCGTCGGCGTCGTCGATGAACTCGGACCCGGCTGCTCGCGGATACGCGTGGGAGACCGCATCGGCGCGCTGACAGTGTGGGGCGCCAACGCCGAGAAGGTCTGCGTGCCGGAAGTGTATGCGGTGGAGGTGCCCGAGGACCTCGACCCGGCCGAGGTCGTGAGCCTCGTCTTCCCCTACATGACCGCCTACCAGTTGCTGCACCGCACGGCCAAGGCGAAGCCCGGGGAGAGCGTTCTGGTGCACGGCGCGGCCGGCCGGGTGGGCACAGCGATCCTCGAGCTCGGAGCGCTGGCCGGCCTCCGCCTCTACGGGACTGCTGCCGGCCGGGACCGTGCTGCCGTGGAGCGGCTCGGCGCGGTGGCAATCGACTACAAGAACGAGGACTTCCTGGCCCGGCTCCGCGGGCTCACCGGCGACGGCGTAGACATAGCCCTCGACGGGATCGGCGGCGCGTTGTCGCTACGTTCCTTCCGCGCACTCCGGCCCGGCGGACGGCTCGTGGTGTTCGGCCGCTATGCCACCATCGCAAAGGGGCGCAAGAACTGGCCCGGGGTGGTCGCCTGGTACGCGGCAACCGGGAGCGTCGCCCTCTGGGGCTGGCTTTCGCCCCGCCGAAAGGTGCTGTCCTACCGAATCCAGAAGTTGCGCATCCATCACCAGGACTGGTTCCAAGCGGATTTCCTGGTGCTCCTCGAGATGCTCCGCCGTGGCGAGATCCACCCTGTGGTGGCCGAGCGGCTGCCGCTTTCGGAGGCCCGGCGCGCCCCTGAGCTGCTGGGGAGCATGGCGGCTACAGGGAAAATCGTGCTCGTCCCCTAATCCGGCACGGTCACCGCCGGGTCACCGCGCGAACTCCGGCGGCGCCTAGCCCAGGAACGTGCGGTGGATGTCGCTCCCGTAACGACGGATGATGTCCCGTTTGGCGGCCTGGAAGGCCTTAAGGTCGCCCGCATGCCCGTGCTGTTCCACGCGGCGCCTGGCCAGCTCGTCCGAGATCACATCCAGGAAGAGCTCGGCCAGTAACAGCCGGGCGGAATCCCGGAAACGGCCGCGGCCGTCGACATACAGCTGGACCGTCGGGGCGCCGGTGTTGATGATGACCTTGCGCTCCGCGGGGCTGTAGACGGCACGGTCCGCGCTGTTGTGCAGGGTGCGGAAGTCGTAGCCGGTGAAGAGGTCGACGCCGTGATCCCGGCTCGGGCGGTGGACCTCGCGGTGCGCCGCCTGTTGCGCCGAGGCGTCGGTGGCGATGGCGTGGTGCGGCGGCTGGTCGGTGCTGCGGCGGGAGGCGTGTTCAGCGATGACGATCTCGCACAATGCCCAGTAGTCGCCAGCCCGGACAGTGATCTCGCCGTGCTCCCCCGACCGGTCCCCCGCCATGGTCCACTCGATCCTCCGCGTGTCCCTGAGCGCGCTGACCGGGACCGGGGCGGGTGTGGGGTCAATCCGCAGTGAACCGGGCAACGCGAGCTCAAAGGTGAGCGTCCCGGCGTCGGGCAGCTGGCCCGGATCCAGCAGCAGCGCGACATGGAACGGATGCCCCGGCGGGCGGTAGTAGAAGGGCGTGGTGAACCGCAGGGCCGCCGGCGGTGCCGCCGCCGTGCCGTCGCCGTTCCGGAGCGCCGGCGCCGTCTCCAGCCCCAAATCGATGACGGCTGCCTCGCTCATGTGCTGCAGCAGGTGCTCGATCATCTCCGCGGTCCGCCCCGACGTCGTGGCGCGTTCCAGGTGGGTGAGCTTTTCCTTCTCAGCCTGCACGGGGCCGGCGATCATCCGGCTGACGGCGCGGGAGAAGGCTGCAACGAAGGGGTCCTTGAGATTCAGACCCTCCCGCTCGTCGCTGATGATCGCCTTGCCCCGGCCCAGCATCTCGGTCAGTGCCGGGCAGCGCACGGTGCCGAAGAGGTATTCCGTGCCTACCTGGTTCTCGTACTCGAACAGTTGGCAGTCGAGCACGGCCATGCCGGATTCGACCACCAGGCCGGCAGTGCGTTCGTCGCCCTTGAGCGTCAGTTCCACGTCCCGTGCCCGCTTGAGCGTGACGGTGAACGGGAACTCCTCACCATCAAGGCTGAAGCTTCCCGGCTGGTCGGGGCCGAGGAGCACACTGGCCGGCGGTTCGTGGAAACGGATGTTCTCGCTGCCGTAGTCCTCGGCGCCGGGGCGTCCGTGCACCAGCTCCACCTCGCGCCGGTCCAGGACGTCCCGCAGGTAGATGTTGTCCGAGAGCGACTGCAGCAAGGTCGAGTGCTGGGTGATCGTGACGTGGGGATTGTCGACGACGATCGTCACCCGGGTGCCGTTGCCGGCGGCGCCGTCCGTACCGTCGGCGCCGGCGTCGATGTCCCCGGCGGGGATGCCCAGCCGGGCGTAGTCGGCGGGGAAGGCGCGGCGGTCTGCGCCGTCGTCGTCGTAGAGGTAGCCGCCGTTCTCGCCGCGGAAGACGTCGATGCGGGTGAACCGGCCGTTCTGGATGGTCTCGATCCAGCCGTGGCCCAGACCGAAGATGGCCTGCTTGAGCCCGCGGCCGAAGTACCCGCGGCCGGCGCCTTCACCGCGGGCGAGCGGGCTGTGTGCGCCGCCGTAGCTGAGGATGCGTCCGGCCTGCTCGAAGGACATGCCCTCCGCCTGGTCGCTGACCATCAGCACGGCCCCGGCGTGGTGGCGCTCGTAGCCGACGCGGATCCGGCCGGTCACGGACGCCCCGGCCTTCTCCAGCCGGGCGTAGCTGTCGTCGCTGTTGGTGATCAGTTCCACCAGCGCCTTCTCCACCGAGGCGAAGCGCCGGGAGTCAATCCCGATCACCCGCTGGTCCACTTGGATTTCGGCAACCGTCATGCTCTTTACCTCGCTCACAACTTCGCTGTTGCTGCGCCGTCGGCACCGGACCGGGCCGATACGTGGAGCGTAGCAGTTTGGGCGCCAACACCGTTCCCCACGGCCGAGTTCGCCGGAAAGCTGCCGATTCGCGGAAATCTTCCGGCGAGCTCGCACGTTTCCGGCGAATCCGGCGCGCAGCCTCGGCGTGGGGCCGCCGAGCCGTGCATGGTGCCGAGTCTGTGTGATGGAGGATAGTTTTAGGGGATGACGGCAAGCTACAGGTACGACGTCGGGATCCTCCATCTTCTCGTCTCGCCGGCGCACGCCTACTTCGGCCGCGCGCGGGACGGTGCGGCAGATGTGCCCACCACGGACGCGGACCGGGTCGAGGTGGTGGCTGGCAAGGGCATCGTCGGCGACCGGTTCTTCGGCCGGGCCGCGCACATGGACGCCGCCGTCACCATCCTCGCGGTCGAAGCCCTCGAGGCGATGGCCGCGGAGCTGGGGGCCGGGCCCTTTGACCCGCTCCTGACCCGGCGCAATGTGGTCATCCGTGGCGCCCACCTGGCTCCCCTGCTGGGTCAAGACTTCGCGCTCGAATCGCAAGGGGATGTGGTCCGGTTCCGGGCCGGACGGCCCGCCCATCCCTGCGCGTGGATGGACCGGATGCTCGCGCCCGGAGCCCACGCCGCCATGCGGGGTCGGGGTGGCGTGCGTTGCCAGCCGCTCTCGGACGGCTTTCTGAGCCGCGGGCCGGCCGTGCTGGTCAGCCCTGTCCCGCTCGAGCCCGAGAAAGCCGGCCACGCTGTGGTGCTCCGGCCGACACGCCTGCCGTAGCAGTAACCGGATTGCGCAGGGTCCGGGGCTCACAGCCACAGCCGATTTCGCCGGAAGGCTGCCAATTCGCCGGAAGCTTCCGGCGAGCACACAGGTTTCCGGCGAATCCGGACCGGAGGCTTCTGCTGCGTACGGCGGCGCTACGGCTGAGCTGCGGCGGCGGGCGCGGCCGACCGCGGCCAGGCCTGGTCCAGCCCTTTGATCCGCCGGTACGCGACCCGCACAAACCGCACGCCGTTCGAGGCGATGCTCACCACCCCGAAGAACGCGAAGCCGAACACGGGGTCCCCCGGCTCGGCGATCTTCAGCACGGCGATGCCGGCCAGGAAGTAAATGCTGCCTTCCAGGGTGTTCACGCCCAGGGAGAGCAGACTCAGGCCGCGGGTGGAGGCGCTGACCAGGCCCTCGTACGCGGCGGGGACGGCGTAGAAAAGGGTCGATACGCCCAGCATGAGCCCGAGGGCGTCCTGCACGGGCATGAAGAACCGGGCGCCGATCGTGGCAACGGCGAGGGCCGCCGCCGAGCCGGCCCCGGCCAGGACAATTTCGCGTCTCTTCCGGGTATCGGTCCGGGCCACTTCCCGGCACAGGACTGCGTGGATCACGATCCACAGCATGTTGGCGGCTAGCACCCACCAGCTCTGGACCAACAACGCCAGAGCCAGCCAGCCCAGTCCGGTGCCGGCGAGCACGCCCAGGCTCAAGCCGCTGACCCCGTCGCTGGTCCCGGTGCGCTGCACCCGCAGGAGCGCGGGAACTGACCGGATGAGCTCGACGGCGATCAGGGCCAGCCCGGCAAGCGCGGCGGACGTCTCGGCGAACAAGTTGCTCCTTCAGGTTCCTGCGACCATTGCGCAGTTGAAGCCACCATAGCCGAGCCGTGACGGGCACGGCTCGGCCTCTGATGGCAGTGCCTAGGAGAAGCGTCCCGGCCGGAACGTGGCGAGCATGGGGTGTTTCTTGCCGGTCATGATCTCGCCCGCGAGCAGTTCGCCGGCGATGAGGCCCAGCGTGGCCCCCGAGTGTGTGAAGGCCACGAAGCAGCCGGGCACCTGGCCGAGCTCGCCGAGGACCGGCTCGCCGTCGCCCGGGATGGGCTTGTAACCGATCTTCCAGGAGGCAGGCTTGAGTTCGGGGTTGCCGGCGATGAGCTTGGAGGCTTCGTCGGCGAGTTCCTGGACGACGTCATCGGGGATGCTGAAGGAGCCGTCGGCGTGTTCGGTGATGTGCTCTTCGTACCAGTCGTGGTCCAGGGCGAGTGTGTTGCCGGGGTTGGGCCGGACGGCGGCCCGAGGGGTGTTCAGCACGGCCTGCAGACCGTGCTCCACGGGTTTGGTCACCACCAGCATGGAGACCGGGGACCCGTTCGGGATGTCGACGCCGAGGGGCGCGACGACGGCCGGCGTTGCGGCACCGCACGCCACCAGCACCGCGTCCGCCTCAAAGGTTTCACCTGCTGTCGTCTCGACGCCGGCGGCCCGGCCGCCGTCGACCGTGACGGAGACTTTTCCGGCGTTGAGGACGAGTTCGCCGCCCAGGGCATGGAACTCTTCCATCAGGAAGTCTACGAGTTCGGGCAGGCTGACCCAGCCCTCGCCGGGGTTGAAGATGGCGTTCTCCGGCACGGCGTCCGGATCGATGCCGTGCGTGGCCGCGGGAATCTGTTCGGGGGCAAGGAGCTGGGAGTTGTAGCCGATGGATTCTTCGTAGTCGTGGCGGGCTTCCGTGGCCGCCGCCTGTCCGGCGGCGTTCCACATGAGACCTCCGCCGAACTGCAGCCAGTCCCGGTCCGGGTCCGCGGCGAAGAGGGTGCGGTAGCGGTCCACGCCGGCGACCCGGAGCTGGTGGTACGGGGTGGACCGTTCTCCGGCCGAGTTCAGCCACGACAGCGAGCGGCCCGTGGCCTCGCTGGCCAGGCCGCGTTCGCTCAGGAGAATGACGGAGGCGCCTGCGCGGAGCAGGTGGACGGCGGTGGAGACGCCGAGGATGCCGCCGCCGATGACTGCGACGCGTTTGGTTGAGGGCGTGGAGGACATGGGTCTCCCTTTCGTTGCGTAGTGGGTTTGGGGTGCGCCCGGGCCTTGGCCGGGGCGCAGTGTGGCTAGGCGAAGGCGCGGATCGTGTCGATGACCTTCAGGACTTCGAGGGACTCTGCGGGGTCCACGGGTAGCGGGCCTTCGCCTCGGAGGGCTCCTGCCAGCCGGGTGTAGAACTCGGGATAGGCGCCCGTCTGGGCAGGGACGGGTTGGGTGGCGCCATCGACTCCGACGCGCCCCCAGGATTCCTCGGGGTCGACGCCGTACGCGGGATCCGAGGACGTCATGCCGGCTGCGAGGGCTGGCTCCTGGCTGTCCAGGCCCCACTTCGTGTAGCCGGCCTCGGAGCCCAGGACATGAAACCGCGGGCCCACCTGGGCCGCCATGCCGTTCATCCACAGCCGCGATCGGACCCCGGATTCATGGAGCAGGGACACGAAGGCCTCGGTGTCGGCGCCGTCCGGGTCCGGGCCGCGGTTCGCGGTCTCCCCATAGCTTTCCGTCACAGCACCAAAGAGCTGGATGGCCTGGTCGATCAGGTGGGCGCCGAGGTCGTTGAGGATGCCGCCGCCGTCGGACACTGCCGCGGTGTCCCGCCAGTTCCCGAAGCCTTCCGGCCGCCACCACTCAAAGCGCGACTCGAAGGTGCGGACCTCCCCCACTGCGCCTTCCCGGAGAAGCCTGCGGAGCGTCAGGAAGTCGGCGTCCCACCGCCGGTTCTGAAATACCGTGAGCTGCACCCCGGCGTCGGACGCCCGGGCGATGAGCGCCTCGCCCTCGGCCGCCGTCGTGACGAACGGCTTGTCCACCACCACGTGGAGGCCACGGGCCATCGCGGTTGCAGCGAGGTCGAAGTGGGTCAGCGGGGGCGTGCCGAGGACCACGAGGTCAAGGTCGCCGGCGAGGTCGAACAGGGCCTCCGGCGTCGGGACGATCCGGGTGTCAGGGTAGAGCCGTGCCGCTTCCGCAGCGCGGACCGGATCCGCCGTGACGATCACGTCCAGCGAGTAGCCGGGATGCGCCGAGATCAGCGGCGCATGGAAGACTTTGCCCGAGATTCCGAAGCCGACGACGGCGGTGCGGACGGGTGCCGCTCCTGCGTTTCCCTTGAGGGTCTCCATCAGAGCACTTCCGAGAGGAAGCGCTGGAGGCGTTCGCTTCGGGGGTTGTCGAAGAGGTCGGCGGGGGATCCGGACTCGACGACCTCTCCTTCGTCCATGAAGACGACCTGGTCGGCGACTTTGCGGGCGAATCCCATCTCGTGCGTGACCACAAGCATGGTCATGCCGCGGCGACCCAGGCCTGCCATGAGGTTCAACACCCCTTTGACCAGTTCCGGGTCCAGGGCGCTGGTGGCCTCGTCGAAGAGCATGACTTCCGGTTCCATGGCCAGGGCGCGGGCGATCGCCACGCGCTGCTGTTGTCCGCCGGAGAGGTCGCGGGGGCGGTGGTCGGCGCGTTCGGCGAGGCCGACCTCGGCGAGGCGGCGGCGGGCGCGTTCCCTGGCTTCGGCTTTGGGCATGCCTTTGACGCTCCAGAGGGCCAGGGCCACGTTCTCGAGGGCGGTGTGGTCCGGAAAGAGGTTGAAGTGCTGGAACACCATGCCGATGCGGGCGCGCAGGATGTCCGGCTTGACCGCCAGGGCGCTCTCGCCGGCCAGGAGCACGTCCCCGCTTTTGGGTTCGTGCAGCCGGTTGACGCCGCGCAGGAGGGTGGACTTGCCGGAGCCGGAGGGCCCGATGATGCACGTGGTGGTGCCCGGTGCGACGGTGAGGCTGACGTTGCGGAGCACCTCGATGTCGCTGTAGGCCATGGTGAGGTTCTTCAGTTCCAGGCTGGAGCCGTGGAAGGTCTCGATGTCCGGGGCGGTGTTCTGTGTGGTGTTGCTGGCGAGGCTCATGTGTTGCTCCCGGTGGTCAGCGGCGAGGCCGCGGCGAGTTCCTTGACTTCCTTGAGACCGCTGCTGGGTGCGGCGGGGCGGCGCCGGCCGGTGCGGAAGCGGTTGTCGAAGTGGTTGACCAGGTGGGTCAGGGGCACCGTGATCAGCAGGTAGAAGATTCCGGCCATGACCAGGGGCGAGAGGTTGCCGGAGAGGACGGCGGCGTCCTGGCCGACGCGGAAGAGCTCCCGTTCGGTGACCAGCAGGCCCAGAAAGTAGACCAGCGAGGAATCCTTGACGATCGCGATGAACTGGTTCACCAGCGCCGGGAGGACCCGGCGGACGCCTTGCGGAACCACCACGAGGGCCATGGATTTTGCGTAGCTCATGCCCAGGGCACGGCAGGCCTCTCCCTGGCCTTTGTCCACGCTCTGGATACCGGCGCGGAAGATTTCGCCGATGTAGGCGCTGGCAATCAGGCTCAACGCGATGATTCCCAGGGGGTACGGCGACGGGCCGAAGATCGACTGGCTGAAGCGGGCGAATCCCTGG
Organism: Arthrobacter sp. TE12232; assembly: GCF_054062615.1. Taxonomy (NCBI): domain Bacteria; kingdom Bacillati; phylum Actinomycetota; class Actinomycetes; order Micrococcales; family Micrococcaceae; genus Arthrobacter; species Arthrobacter sp. TE12232. The sequence continues at coordinate 3,150,076 of NZ_JBSSFK010000001.1, read as the reverse complement.
CCGATCAGCAGGATGGTCAGGATGGCCGGGAGGCCGCGGAAGAGGTCCGTGTAGATCCGCGCCGGGACCCGCAGCCACTTGGAGGGGGATATTCCCATCACCGCAACGATCATGCCGAGGGCAACTCCGATGATCGTTGCCGCGATGGAGATGATGAGGGTGTTGAGGAGACCGACTCCCAGAAGCTGGGGCAGGACTTCGGCCATTGCGTCGAAGTCGAAGAAGGTGCGGGTGATGGTGCTTAACCAGTCCATGGTTGCTCTCAGACGTAGGTAGCTTGTGGATCCCGGACGGGCCGCGCTGCGCGGCCCGCCCGGTCAGGTGGCCGCCGGGCTAGGTCCCGGACGTGCCTCGTTGTGGGGACGCTTATTTGCTGGGGGCCGGGCTGGCCGTCTGTTCCGCCTTAGGCAGGTACTGCTCGGGCATCGGGGAGCCCGGGAACCACTTCTGGTAGAGCTTCTTCCAGGTGCCGTCCTCCATGGCTGCGGCCAGGCCCTTGTTGAGGGCGTCCTTGAAGGCGGACTTGCCCTTGGCCACGGCAAACCCGGCGGGGGCATCGAAGGACGGGATGTCCGCTGCGCTGACCAGGCCGTACTGCGTTTCATAGGCCTTGGCGGCCTCGTAGTCCAGGAAGTGCGCATCGACGGATCCGCTGTTGACGGCGGCGATTGCGGTGTTGTTGTCCGGGAAGCGCACCAGGCTCGCGGAAGTGAAGTTCTTGACGGCGTAGGCCTCCTGCAGCGTTCCCTGCACGACGCCGAGTCGCTTGCCGGCGAGCCCGTCGGCGCCGGTAATGCCCGAGGTCTTCGTGGTGATGACCGTCAGATATCCGGCGAGGTACCCATCGGAGAAGTCGACGGTCTGCTTGCGCTTGTCCGTGATTCCAATGGCCGCAACGCCGGCGTCGAACTGACCGTTGGAGACGGCGGCGAGCAGCCCGGAGAAGTCCTGTCCGGTGAAGACGACCTTGTCGATTCCGGCGCGGTGGGCGACGTCCTTGAAGAGCTCGACGTCGAAGCCCGTGAAGTTCCCCTGCGCGTCGGTGAAGGTGTAGGGCTTCGAATCGCCCAGGCTGGCCACGCGAATGGTGCCGGCCTCAATCAGGCCATAGGGGTTGTCCGCCGGCGAGGACGCTGCGGAGGAGGTTCCTCCGCAGCCGGACAAGGCCAGGACCGCGGCAACAGCGGCGGCGATGAGCGCCACCGGGCGGCGCATTTTGTTTCCTGTGTTCACAGCGTTTTCCAATCGTGGGAGTGAGGGGCGAGGTGGGCGGGCAATTGGCCCCCGGGTTGCGGACTGTCGATGCGAGCCTTGCTGAGTCCGGTCTCAGTCCCTAAGATTGAGACCGGACTCACATCGATTGCTAGAAATGTAATCGAAGCCACATGGGGCGTCAAGAGTCCGCTACGAAAGGCCGTAATGAATAGTGATGCTTCCCGGCGCCGCGATGTCACTGTCGCCGACGTCGCCAGAGCCGCCCAGGTTTCCAAGGCCCAGGCTGCCCGCGCCCTGGGCAACTACGGTGCCGTGAGCGACGACGTCCGTGAGCGGGTGCTGGCCGCTGCCGAGGAGTTGGAGTACCGGCCCAACGAGCTCGCCCGCAGCATGAACACGGGGAAATCGCACACCATCGGGGTGGTGGTCGGCGACATTGAAAACCCCCATTTCGGCCTCGCCACGCGGGGCATTACCGACACCGCCAAGCGCAGTGGTTTCAACGTCATCCTGATCAACACGGATGAGGATACCGAGGCGGAAATCGATGCCGTCCGGGTGCTCCTGGACAAGCGCGTCGACGGCCTGATCGTGGCACCGGCGTCATCCGTGGAAACGCAACATTTACGCCGCGTTCACGAATCCGGCCGCCCGCTGGTCCTGCTGGACCGCAAGGCGTCGGGGCTCGACGTCGACACCGTGGCGGTGGACATGGAGGGCATCTCGCACGACTCCACGAGCTACCTGATCGGGGCCGGACACCGGAGGATCGCCTTCGTCTCCACCCTCAAGACGGACGAGCCGTACCGCGACGGCATGGTCCTGGACTCGTCCCAGATCTCGGACCGGCGCGACGGCATGAAACGGGCGTTCGATGAGGCGGGTCTGAACCTGCCGGACGATCTGATCCGCCTCAACGCCGGCGACAACGAGTCGATCAAGAAGATCACCCGCGAGCTGCTGCAGCGCCCGGATCCGGCGACGGCGATCATCGCCTCCGACGGCCTGATCGGCCTCAGCGTCGTTGAAGCCATCCAGGAGTTGGGCCTGCGGATTCCGGACGACGTCTCATTCCTCATGTACGACGACTTCGCCTGGACCCGCCTCACCACCCCGCCGCTCACGGTCATCGCGCAGCCCGTCTATGACATGGGTGTTGCGGCCGCGGCGGCCCTGATCCGGCAGATCGAAGGCCGGAAGGTGCCCGCGGCCGTGCCGGAGTTCACGGCCGAACTGATCCGCCGCGGCTCGGTCGCAGCCCCGCGGGTGACCGGCGTCGGCCACTAATCTGCGGCCGGCCAGGGCCCCTAGGGACTTTGGACACGGGCATCGGCAGCCCCGCCGCGCCTAAAGTTGAACATGGCCTGTTCCGACACGTCTCATGACGACTCCGGGGGCACGGAGGCGGGCACCGATCCGTCATGGAACTGACGGTCATAGTCCTGATCACCGCCGCACTGTTCGCGTGGGCGCTGGTATCGGCGCGGCTGCAGCAGGCGGACCTGACCGCTCCTATAGTGTTCACTGCTGTCGGCACGGGCCTGGCCTGGGCCGGGCTGGTCGATGCCGCGTCGCCCCCGGCGGCCATCACCCCGGTTGTCGAGGTTACCCTGGTGTGGGTGCTGTTCTCCGACGCCGCCCGTCTGCCCCTTCAGGAGTTGCGCCGGGACGTGGGCCGCTATGTGCGGTTGCTGGGAATCGGCCTGCCTCTGACGATTGTGTTCGGGTGGGTGCTGGCCGCCTGGTTCTTTCCTCAGTTCGGACTGTGGCTGGCCCTGCTCGTCGGTGCGGCGCTGGCCCCTACTGACGCCGCGCTCGGGATCCCCGTGGTGACGAATCCGGCGGTGCCGTCGCGGATCCGCCAGCTGATCACCGTCGAGAGCGGCCTCAACGACGGCATCGCCACCCCGGTCGTCATGGTCGCGATCGCCGGCGCGGCCGCCGCCGCAGGTCTGGAGAGTGCAGCTGGTCCCGGCAGTGCCGCCGTCGAGCTGCTTATCGGCGCCGGCGTTGGCGCGGCAACCGGCGCCGTGGGCGGGTGGCTGCTGCAGCTGGCCCGCCGGCGCGGGACGAGCGCCGAGGACTTTGCCGGTGTCGGAGTCCTTGCCCTGAGCCTGCTCGCCTACACCGCCGCCCTCGCTGTGGGCGGCAACGGATTCGTCGCCGCCTTTTGCGGCGGTCTGGCGTTCGGCACGTGCGCCGGTCAACGGGCGCCGGCCGAACTGGTCTTCGTCGAGCAGATGGGCGGCTTGGTGTCGCTGCTGGTGTGGCTGGCCTTTGGAGCCATCACCATTCCGACCATGCTGGCGCACTTCGTCCCCCTGACCATCGTGTATGCCGTGCTCAGCCTCACGGTGGTGCGCATGCTGCCGGTGGCACTGGCCTCGCTTGGCGCCGGACTGGACCGGCGCACCGTCCTGTTCGTGGGCTGGTTCGGTCCGCGCGGCCTGGCGTCCCTCGTGTTCGCGCTGCTGGCGCTGGAAGCCCTCGGACCAGCGTCCGACCAGGCGGTGGCCGTCATCGCCGCCACCGTGCTGCTCAGCGTCCTGGCGCATGGCTTCAGCGCCGCGCCGCTGGCCGCCCGCTACGGCAGAGCCGCTGCCGCAGCAGGGCCGGAGCCGGGAGGGCCGGTGCCGGTCACCCGCGCTCCGGCCCGGGGCCTGAGCCGCAGGCACACGCCCACGGCACTTTTCCCGCGGAAGCGCCCCCGTCTGTAGTCCGAACGGACCCTGCGCGACGCCGTCGCAGTTCGCGCCACGCCGGTGCCTGTGATGAGTCTCACGCGCTATTTTCGCCATCTGGCTTGAGACGTCTGCGCGGCGCTGTGCACTATGGAAAGGCAGGGCAGGGAGCATTGCTCCCGGTCACGCGGCCCCGATGTTCGCTCCGACGCCACGCGTCCGCAGTGAACCGGGGGCACCCATCCTGGTGGACGCAATGAGGCCAAACCGGTGAGCTCGCAGAGCTGCCCAAGGTTTCAGGCGTTCCTGGTTTGGCCCCACGGCGGCTCCGCATCGGTGCGGCAGCCGGACATCCGGATTCATGAAATGGAAGCACTGAACAATGACGTTTGAAACTGCCACCTCTGTAACCCACAAGCTCTGGGACCGCTCCACGATGCACCACGAGCTGGACGCCCTGATTCACGACCTCTCGGAGCGCCACAACACCGCCAAGAGCAACATCGCGGTCCACGCCAGCGGACCGGGCACCTTCACGCTCAGCCTGAACCACGGTGCAGCAAACCTTGAGGCAGTTTCCGCCTAGCAAACACACGGAGGACGACGGCGGGAGTTGACTCCCCGCCGTCGTCCTCTGGCATTTAAGGCAGGACGTCGCACGTGGTGAAGCCGGAGTTGCGCAGGAAAGTGGCGCCGGCTTGTGTGACCGCGGTGTCTCCGTCCAGCACGGCCGTCCAGATCAGGAAGTTGGCTGCCTCACTAACCAAGGCGATCAGCTTCGCCCCCTGGGGCAGGGGTCCGTCCGCCCCGAATCCCTCCAATGCCAGCGGCCCGGAGGGCTCATCCCCCACACTGACCAGACTCCACTCGTCGTCGAGCGTCTCGGTGCCGCGCACCAGATGGACAGCAAATTTGGGCGACAAGCCAATCCTTGCCGCAGTGCCGTGAAACTGCGCATCCGGCCCGTCCTTCACAACGCCCCAGCGCACGTTGAATTGATGCAGGGACAAAAAGGGATTGGCAATGCCCTGGATATCCTCCAGGCCGGTGGCGACTTGGAGCGGATTGTCGTGTGTCTCCACGCTCCAGACTCCGAATTCGGTCTTTGCCATCAGATGTCCGACCGGTTTGGTATCAGGCCAGATTGTGAACTTGACGTCGGTCAGGCACAGGGTCTTCAGGTTCTTCGCCGCTGCCAGCGGGGAAATATCGGCGATCCGATTGCCGCCTATATTCAACGACTCGAGATTGGGACAGCGCCCGAGCGGCGCGACGTCGCTTACGTCATTGTCCGAAACGTCGAGTCCGCGCAGAAAGGTAAGTCCCGCGACCGGTTCCAGCTGGCCTATGCGGTTCCCCGAAACATTTACGTGCTGAAGCTTTCCCAGCTGTTCCATGCCCTGCAAACTCATCAGGGCGCCGTCGTTGTTTCTGCCGGTGATTGATAGTTCGGCGAGCCGGTCCCTTGCGATCATCGTCGGAAGATGGGCGATCGAGGTAATTCCCATATTTTCCGGGTACCACTCGATCGTGAACTTATCCAGCTCGCTGACGACTTGCGCAAGCGCCTCGCCACGCAGGTGCTCCGTCTTCAGTTCGTCGCCGCCAGGATCCACGATCCCTTCGAGATTGTCGATCCGGCCGGCAACAGCGAAAGCGATCTGGTTTACCAGCTTCCGGTCGTCGGAAAGTATCCCCGGCTGATTCCGTTTCTCATACCAGTCGGCGTAGCTGCCCTCCACGCCGCCGATCCGCCGATGCAGTTCGAGAGTGGGAAATTGCAGCGGGGGGTCAGCCGTGGCCGGGTCAAAGAGTTGAGGTGGATCAATTTCACCCCTCGACAGGCGAACGGCATGACGAGTAGCCGCGTCCGTCGCACGCGCATAGGCCTGTGCCGCGGCCTGGAGCTCGGCGCTGGGAGCAGGATTTTCAAAGAACTCCGGATGTTCCGCCGCAAAGGTGAAGTCGTTGTACTTCTGGAGATAAGCGAGCCTTTGGCGGTCAGCGTCAGCCGTCGCTACGAGGAAGGCTTCCTGCTGAACCTTCGTAGGAATCGGAATCGGCACGGTGTCATAAGTGGCAACTTCAATTTCGTACGGGAAGGGGTGGTTGGCCACAGCCGTCGGGAGTGACTTGAGGCGTTCTTTCACCTCATCAACGGTCATGGTTGTCCCGATTTCCTCTTGGCCCTCTCCACCCTTCTGATAGAACACCACATGCAGTTCGGCCCGCGACTGGGACTGGTCCTTATGCTCGTTGAATTTGCCGCTGAAGGAGCCGGCCCCAATCGCGCCGTTGATCTCCGCCTGCAATGTCACCGCAAGATCGGTCTGCACGGCCGTATCCAGTGACGTGATTCGCAGCACCGCGAAAAACTCCCCGCCACGAAATTGTCCCCGCACGAACGAGTCACCGTACGCCCTCGAAAACGCTTCAAACTGACTGGCTGTCAGCAGATCTTTCGCGTCTTGCTTGATGCGAAAGTTTCGTCCGCGCACGATCTGGTTATTGACGACCATTTTCGCTACGACGAACGTTGAAACGGAGTTGTAGGAGGTACTCTTCGAAAAGTCGACCTTGAGGCTTGCAGATGCAAATCCGTAGCGCCCCTGCGCTTCCGCGGATACGCCCAACGACTCCATCAGCGACTCATGTGTTGTGATGATTTCGGCGGTTGCCTTGGCCTCCTGCCCGGACAGGCGCGACGGTTCGTCAAAGTCCAATGCGGTGCCTATGGCCAGGCCGCTGTCACTGTTGAACCCCATCCCGATGTCTTCCCCGTTGTAAGTCAGGACGCGCACTTGGGGTAGTGGTGTGCTCATAACCCAGACCTTCCTCCGTGCCGGCCGCATGCCATAACAGGCCCCACGCAACGACGTGCTGGCCTCAACAATCCAGGCCTGTTCCGGCGTTCGGCTGCCGGTGTCCGCGGCTGAGCTAATTATGGACGACGCCGCCTGCCCCGTCACGATGTCCAGGAATCACCGGCGGCAGAAGAACTCCGGCTTCCAGCGCGGCCAGAGCTTGGTCTGATTCCGCCCTGGCGGGCTCTTGGCCGTATCGACGCCCCTAGAGCCGGGCGCGCAGTCCTGCGATGATCACGTCGAGCCCGAAGTTAAAGGCGTCTTCTCCCCGCTGCCGGGGTGGTCCGGCATGTTCGAGCGCGCGTGTGAGCGCCGGGAACCCCTCGCCCGACGGCGCCCACACGACGTCGGGCGCGGCCAGATCAAGGGCCGCACCGAGGGCGAAGCTGTCGATGGTCGTGATGGCCGAGACGACGTCCTTTCCCTCAAAGCCAGCGCCCTCCAGCGCCAGGGCCAGATCCTCATACAGGCCGATGACCTTGGCGTCCTGCACAGTCTGCAGGACCATCAGCGGGGCCAGCCTGGGATGCCGGGCGAACGCGTCACGGTAGGCGCGGATCACTACACGGAGGGTGTCTTCCCAGCTCAGCCCCTGAAGTGCGGGATATGGGGTCTCGCTGATGATACGCCGGCGCATCAGCTCAAGGATCTCCTCCCGTCCGCTGACGTGGTTGTAGATCGATGACTGGCTGACTCCGATGCGCCGCGCCAACTTCGGCAGGCTGAAGTCGCCGGTCTCATCGACCAGTTCGAGGCTGGCGGTTACGAGTCCGTCGATGGATATCAGCGGAGCGAGCGGGCGGCCCATGGGGATTCTCCAATCAGTGGCTCCTAAGAACCTACACAATTTTTGGGACTCAGTATTGTGCGCCGGGTCACAGGGGCCCATAATAAACGAAAGGCTATCGTTTATGAGAGCTCCTGACCCCTCCAAAGGAACCCCACATGTCCGACACCCAAACACAGCCGTCCAAGACGGCGGCCGAGAACGGCCTCAAACGCAATGCCATTGGCACAGGCGGCATCGCCTTCCTGGTCATTTCCGCGGCCGCCCCGCTAACCGTGATGGCCGGCGTCGCGCCGGTTGCCATTGCGACCGGCGGTATAGGTGCCCCCGCCGGCTATCTGATCGCCGGCGCGGTCCTCACGATCTTTGCCATCGGCTTCATGGCGATGACCCGGCACGTCAAGGCTGCCGGAGGCTTTTACACCTACATTTCACTGGCCATGGGCAAGACGGTAGGTCTGGCCTCCGCCGTGCTGGCGATTGTCTCGTACAACTGCCTTCAGATCGGCGTTTACGGGCTCTTTGCGGTGCAGACCCAGTCCATGCTTCATTTCATCTTCGGTCTCGACGTCCCTTGGCCGGTCGTGGCGCTCAGCGCCGTGGCCGCCGTGTGGTTCCTCGGTTACCGCGGCATTGATGTCGGCGCCAAGGTGCTCGGGGTCCTACTGGTCGCCGAAACCGCCATCCTCGCAGTGATGGGCGCGGGCATCCTCTCGCACGGGGGTGCCCACGGGATCAGCGGCTCCTCCTTCACCCCGGAGAATGCCTTCAACCCTGGAGTACTGGCAATTCTGGGCATCTGCTTCGCCGCGTTCATGGGGTTCGAGTCCACCGTTCTGTACCGGCGGGAGGCGCGGAATCCGGACAAATCCGTCCCCCGGGCGACCTTCATCGCTGTGGGCTTCATGTCCGTCTTCTACGCCTTCATTGTGTGGAGCGTGGTCCAGGCGTACGGTGACGGCGACGTGGTCCAGGCGGCGGGACAGCTTTCCAACGGAATGTTCTTCGCGACCATCAACCAGTACGTCGGCCCATGGGCCGAGGTGGTCATGTACGTCCTGATTGTCACCAGCGTCTATGCCTCCCAGCTGGCGTTCCACAACGCCATCAACCGCTACGTCTACATGCTGGCCCGCGACGGCGTCCTGCCGGCGTTCCTGGGCAGGACCCACTCCAAATACAAGTCCCCGCACCGTGCCGGCCAACTGCAGTCCCTGCTCGCCGCCGTCGTGATCATTGTCTGTGCAGTCCTCGGCGCAGACCCATACCAGCAGCTGTTGATCTGGGTAAACACGCCCGGCATCTTTGGCATCGTCGGGCTGCAGGGCCTGGTCTCCGTGGCCGCCTTCATCTACCTTCGCCGGAACCCCGCGGCGGTAACGAACCGCCTGGTCGTTCCGCTGAGTATCGCCTCCGCCGTGCTGCTCTTCGCCGTCGTCGCCATGATCGCGGTCAACATCGAGCTGCTAACCTTCGCCGACACCCTGACCAACACCATTATTTTGCTGGTCACTCCTGCCGTCTTCCTGGCGGGACTCCTCACCGCCCGCAGGCTGCGCACCCGGCGGCCCGCGAGTCTTTGAACAGGCCTCCGAAGTAGTCTGCGACGACGACGGGGTGCCGACGGGACTGCTACTGGAGGCGGCGGCCGTAGACCTTGTGGAGCGACACGCGCCAACGGAGCCGTTCGCAACCCGGAAATCCCGGCTGGCGGAACTGCTCCGCCGCTTTGCCTGCTCGGGGCTCACCGGCGGACACGTCATGGACCTCGGTGCGGGATCGCTCGAACTCTACCGCGCGCTGGAGAACGACGGCGACCTGCCGCTGCGGCTGCGCTGCGCCGCCTGGTGCATGCCCGGAAGCGGAGAGACGGAGTGGGCGGAACTTGCGATGATGCTCCGGGAGGGCGGCCGCCGCTGGTCGGTGGATGCCATCAAGCTCTTCGTGGACGGAACCATTGACAACGGCACGGCCTGGCTCTTCGAACCCGACTCCTACGGCCAATCCACCGCACCCTTCTGGCCGCGCCCGCAGGAGTATGCCGAAGCAGTCCGATACTTCGCCGGTCGCGGCATTCCGACTGCGACCCACGCGATCGGGGATGCCGGCGTGGCACATGTGCTCGACGCCCTGGAATCGCTGCCTTCCTCGACTCCCGCGACGGTCCACCGGGTGGAGCACATTGAATCCATCCCGGACAACCTGATCAAGCGGTTCGCCCGACTGGACGTCGTGGCGAGCATGCAGCCGACTCACTGCACCCACTACTCACGGGCGGACCACAGCGACAACTGGTCCACGCGGCTGGGCAGGGAGCGGGCCGACCGCGCCTGGCGCTGCCAGGACCTGCGCCAGGAGGGAGTGACGCTGGCCCTGGGGTCGGACTGGCCCATCGCACCGTTCGAGCCGTTGCCGATCATGGCCGACGCCCGTTTGCGACGGCGTGCCGGCCAGCCGGACGAGTCGCCCATCGGGCCAGACCAGGCGCTCACAGCCCTCCAGGCCCTGGAGGGCTACACCTCGCACGCCGCGCGCGCGGCGGGCCTATTCCACAGCACCGGATCGATATCGGTCGGCAAACGCGCAGACTTCACTGCCTTTGAATGCGATCCGCTAACAGCAGACCCCGATGACTTGGCCGGCAGCAACATCCTGGGCACGGTCGTGGACGGAGATATCCAATTCATGCTGGACCGGGTGGAATAGCACAGCGGCTGTAAGCACTACGGCGGGTGGAATGCTCAGCCATGGGCTTTTCCACCCGCCCTATCGAGTCGCGCGGCATATTTGTTCACACTCCCCTCACCCGGTTGACAGCCTCACAGCCTTGAGCCAATAATGAACGTCATTCATTTATTTGCACGCTCCTCTTCTGCCTGCACCGGCAAGCGGCGTCGCAGGCCGGCCGTCAGGGCGTTAGCCCCACTGGGGACGGTGCGCTGGCCGCAAGAAACACGTCCGGGCCCGGAAGCGGACGTCATCGTGCGTGGACTTGCACCGCACCAACACATTCCTCGAAGAAAGGCGACATCATGAGCGACGATCACGACTGGAGCAACCTGGTCGGCAGGCCGGTGGAGGTATGGAAGGACGGGCATCTCATCCGAACCGGCTATGTGGACGACGTCGCCCAGGCTGCAGGCGCCCTATGGCTCGCAGGCCACGGCGCGGACAGGCGGGCTCTCTATCAAAAGGCAGACGGCTATTCCGCCAAGCCGGTATGCGAGGCGGCGCCGTGAATCTCTTGGCCGGTACCGAAACCGTGCAGAGCATTGAGGTCCTCGCCCAGGACCGGGAGTCGATGGACCGCGGTCTCAATGCCGCGGTGGAACTGATGACGGAAGTCGCTGTCGGGCTCGCCACCCATGGCATCCTTGTGAGCCGCCTTGACGACAGGCTCTTCCGCGTCGGGTTGAGCGAGCTTGTCCCCTTCGGCTACACGGAACAGCGCGACTGCCGACCGTGATTCCCTGCCGTCCGCACCGCCCCGAAGGCGGTGGCGTGCGGTCCCCAATCAGGCGGCCGGCGCGGCTGAGGCAGAAAGGCATCAGTCCTGGGAAGAACCGAGCTGCTGCAGCGAACCGCGCGCCGCACCCACCATCCCTTCGACCGCGCGGGCCAGGTGGGTGCCGCGGTCATTGACGCCGTCCCAGCGCACCAACGCCTGGGCGTTCAGCCCGTCGATCATCCCCAGAATCTGCCAGGCGACGGATGCGGCGTCGGAGGTCTCGAACTCACCGGCCGCAATACCGGCCTCCACCACGCCTTGCAGCATGGCCTGCCAAGCGTCCATCTGATCGCGGACGCATACCGCCAAAGCCTCGTTGCGCCGGCCCATGGTCCAGGCATCCACCCAGACCGCCGTGACGTCCAGGCGGCCGCTGTCCAGCAGCGTGTCTAAAAGGTAGGCAAGCTGCCCGCGGGCTGACGGCATCCCGTCCAGGGTTGCCTGCAATTCCGCTGCTTCCGCCGAGACGATGCCGGTGAAAGTGGTCGCCACAAGGGCCTCAACATTGGGCTGGTAATGCGCCACCAGGCCGGAAGCCACCCCCACGCGGGCCGCCACATTGCGCAGGGTGATCGACCCGAGCCCCTGCTCGAGGGCGATAGTCCGGGCCGCCTCTGAAATCTCGCTGGCCCGTTCCCCTGGCGCCTTTCGGACGGCGCGTTTCCTCTGTGTGCTTGACATCACCTAACAGTCTAGAGTAATTTTCAACCTTATTGATCGATTGATCAATAACGGCTTGGCGTCGTTCCTATGCGCGCCCCTCATTGGGGAGGAGGCGTGCAGTGCCGGCGCAAAAAGGACTAAGGAGCCCTTCTCATGGCGTGGAGAATGCCCGCTGAAACCGCACCTCACGATCGAACCTGGATGGCGTTCCCCCGCACCGGCCTGACCCTGGGCGACGACGCCGCTTCAGCCGAGGAGGCCTATGCGGCCTGGACGGCCGTCGCCCACGCGGTTGCCGAATTTGAGCCGGTCACCATGGTGGTGGATCCCAGCGAGCGGCAGCGGGCTGCCGACATGCTCGGCAGCGGCATAGAACAGCTTGAAGCCCCATTGGATGAGTTCTGGATGCGCGACGTCGGACCGACCTTCGTCGTCGACGACGAACGTCCCGGCGTCCTCGGCGCGGTGGACTGGGTCTTCAACGGCTGGGGTGCACCCAAGTGGTCCGAATGGGAGAAGAGCGCCGGGATGGCGCGCTTCGTGGCCGAAAAGTCCGGTGCTGAGCTCGTCAGCTCGCTGCTGGTCAACGAGGGCGGCGCCATGCACGTCGACGGCGAAGGCACCGTGCTCGTGACCGAAACCGTGCAGCTGGACCCGGGCCGGAACCCGTACGCGGACAAAGCCCGCGTCGAAGCAGAGCTGGCACGCACCATCGGCGCCCGCAAGACCGTCTGGGTGCCGCGCGGCCTGACCCGCGACTACGAGGATCTGGGCACCCGAGGCCACATCGACATGGTGGCCACCCTGCCCTCCCCCGGCCGGGTCCTGCTCCACACCCAGATGAATCCGGAGCATCCTGACTACGAGGTCAGCCGCACCCTGCAAGCGTTTTTCGAAACCCAGACGGACGCCGCAGGCAGGCCGTTCCGGATCCTCCCGCTGCCGGCCCCGCAGACACTGCGCGACGAGGAAGGCTACGTGGACTGGAGCTATGTCAACCACCTTGTGGTCAACGGCGGCGTGATCGCCTGCGGCTATGGCGAAGACAGGGCGGACGCGATGGCCGCGGAAATCCTTGCGGAGGCATACCCGGGGCGCCGCGTGGTGACCGTGGACGCCCGCCCGATCCTGGCCCGCGGCGGGGGCATCCACTGCATCACCCAGCAGCAGCCCACGCTCGACGGGCCGGTGGCGTGATGGCGGGCTTCGACGTCGTCGAGGCGTCCATCGCCCAGTTGCGTGACGCCTTGGAGTCCGGCCGGGCCAGCAGTGAGGAACTTACCCGTTCCTACCTTGAGCGCATCGCAACCTACGACCACAACGGCATCACGCTGAACTCGCTCGTCGTCATGAACCCTGACGCTCTGGCGGATGCCCGTGCCTCTGACGAGCGCCGGGCCGGGGGCACGACGCTCGGGCCGCTGGACGGCATCCCGTACACGGCCAAGGACAGCTATCTGGTGAGGGGCCTTACCGCCGCGGCCGGTTCGCCTGCTTTCGAGCATCTCGTAGCACAGCGGGATGCGTTCACCATCGAACGCCTGCGGGCGGCAGGCGCGGTGCTCATAGGCCTCACAAACATGCCGCCCATGGCCAACGGCGGAATGCAACGCGGCGTCTACGGCCGCGCAGAGAGCCCCTACAACGCCGATTTCCTCACGGCGGCATTCGGCTCCGGCTCCTCCAACGGTTCTGGCACCGCGACGGCGGCAAGCTTCGCGGCGTTCGGCCTTGGGGAGGAGACGTGGTCCAGCGGGCGCGCGCCGGCGTCGAACAACGCGCTGTGCGCGTACACGCCCTCGCGAGGGGTCATTTCCGTCCGTGGCAACTGGCCGCTGGTGCCCACCATGGATGTGGTGGTGCCGCACACGCGCTCCATGGCAGACCTGCTCGAGGTGCTCGACGTCATCGTGGCCGACGACGCACAGACCCGCGGCGACTTCTGGCGGGTCCAGCCGTGGGTGGACATCCCGGCCGCCTCGGCGCTCCGGCCGTCCTCCTACCCTGCGCTGGCGCCGGCAGATGCCGACGACGCACGCTCGGTGTTGAAGGGCAGGCGGCTGGGCGTGCCGCGGATGTACGTCAACGCCGACCCCGACGCCGGCAGCAGCGAGAAGCCCGGCATCGGCGGGCCGACCGGCCAGCGCATCCACACCCGCGGCTCGGTGATGGAACTGTGGGAAGCGGCACGGCGCGATCTTGAGGCGGCCGGCGCCGAGGTTGTGCTGGTCGACTTTCCGGTGGTGTCCAACTATGAAGGAGACCGCCCCGGGGCACCCACGATCGCCACGCGCGGCCTGGTGAGCCCGGAATACCTGCAGCGGGAAATCCTGGATCTCTCGGCCTGGGCCTGGGAAGACTTCCTCGCAGCGAACGGCGACCCTGCCCTGAACACTTTGGCTGCGGTGGACGGCGCAACGATCTTCCCCCATCCGGACGGGGCGCTCCCGGACCGCTATGCCGGCTTTGATGACGACATCGCCAACTACCCTGGATACATCCGCAAGTACGGCGCCGCATCGTTGACGGACATCCCGCATCTCAAAGGTGGCCTGCAGGGCCTGGAGGAGACCCGCCGCGTGGACCTGGAGGCATGGATGGACAGACTCGGACTGGACGCCGTGCTGTTTCCCGCCGCCGCGGACGTCGGGCCCGCGGACATGGACGTCAACGAGGCCTCGGCGGATCTCGGCTGGCGCAACGGCGTCTGGGTCGCCAACGGCAACCTCGTGCCGCGCCATCTGGGCATCCCGACCGTCACTGTGCCCATGGGCACGATGGCCGACACCGGCATGCCCGTTGGCCTGACCCTCGCGGGCCGGGCCTACGATGACACCTCACTGCTGAGCCTGGCCGCCGCGTTTGAGGCAACGGGTTCCCGCCGGACAACTCCCCCACGGACGCCCCGGCTGACGTAAGCGAGACCGGACATATCCGGATTGAGTACTTGGCTGGCGCTCTATTCCGTCATGTGCGGCGCACCCAAAGCGTTGTAGCCGTGCGGGTTGTTCTTCTGCCAGCACCAGTGGTCCGCGCACATCTCATCAACAGTCCTCGTGGTGGACCAGCTCAGGTCCGCCAGGGCCGAGGCCGCGTCGGCCCAGAAGGCGGGGAGGTCGCCGGCGCGGCGTCCGGTGAGCTCGTAAGGGATCGGACGGCCCGCGGCCTTCTCGAAGGAGTGCAGGACCTCGAGCACGGAGGAGCCCTTGCCCGAGCCGAGGTTCCAGCGGAAGACGCCGGCCCGGCCCGCCACGTGGTCGAGCGCGGCGACGTGTCCTTCGGCCAGGTCCACCACGTGGATGTAGTCGCGCAGACAGGTGCCGTCCGGGGTGTCGTAGTCGCCGCCGAACACCATCAGTTTCTCGCGCCGGCCCACCGCCACTTGGGCGATGAACGGTACAAGGTTGTTGGGAATGCCCTGCGGGTCCTCGCCGATCCGGCCGGAGGGGTGGGCGCCGACGGGGTTGAAGTACCTCAGGAGGGCGATGTGCCAGCGGCCGTCCGCTGCTCCGAGGTCGGCAAGGATGTCCTCGATCTGTTCCTTGGTCCGGCCGTAGGGGTTGTTGGCGCCGATCTCCATCTTCTCCACGTAGGGGATCGGGTTGTGTTCGCCGTATACCGTCGCCGAGGAGCTGAAGACGATTGAGCGGACGCCGTGCCGGTCCATCGCCCGGAGCAGGTTCAGGGTGCCCACGAGGTTGTTGTGGTAATACATCAGGGGCTCCCGGACGGACTCCCCGACGGCCTTGAGGCCGGCGAAGTGGATGACGGCGTCGACCGGGTATTCGGTGAAGACGGCATCCACCGCCGCCTCATCAACCAGGTCCACAAGGCGGAAGGTCAAGGGCGTGCCGCTGAGCTCGGCAACCCGGCGGAGCGATTCCTCGCTGGAGTTGACGAGGTTGTCGATCACCACCACCTCATGGCCGGCTTCCTGCAGGGACAGAACGGTGTGCGAACCGATGTAGCCGGCACCCCCGGTGACCAGAATTCTCATTGGATGCGCTCCGCGCCGGCTGAGGGGGTGACGGTGAAGATTTCCGGCCGGGTGAATCCCGCCTCCGCGAAGGCGCGGACGACGGCGTCGCGGACGTCCTGCTCATGCTCCACGGGAGTCAGGGCGATCGCCGAGCCGCCGAACCCGCCGCCGGTCATGCGGGCACCGATGGCGCCGTGGGTCCGGGCCGTGTCCACGGCGAGGTCGAGTTCGGGGCAGGAAATCTCAAAATCGTCGCGCATTGAGGCGTGGCTGGCATCGAGGAGGTCACCGATATGGGCCGGGCCCTGGGAGCGGAGGGTATCCACTGCCTGCAGGACGCGGCCGTTTTCGGTGACGATGTGACGGACCCGCCGGAAGGTGGTCGGATCGAGCACCTCGCTGGCGTTCTGGAGGTCGGCGACGGCGACATCCCGCAGGGCACGCACGCCCAGGACCTCGGCGCCGAGCTCGCAGGAGGCGCGGCGGGAGGCGTAACCGCCGTCGGCGTGGGAGTGCGAGACTTTCGTGTCGATGACGAGCAGGACCAGACCGGCTTCCTGTGCCTGGAACGGCACGAGTTGAACGGATTGGTCCCGGCAGTCGAGGAAGACGGCGTGGCCGCTGGTGCCGCGCAGTGATGCCGACTGGTCCATGATGCCGGTCGGCGCGCCGACGAACGCGTTTTCGGCGTGCTGGGTCAGCAAGACCATCTCCTGGGCCGAAAGCCCTGCACCGGTGAGTTCGTTGAGGGCCGTCACGACGGCGCATTCGATCGCGTGGGAGGATGACAGCCCCGCGCCCAGCGGGACATCGGAGTCCAGCAGCAGATCGAAGCCCGGAACCTCGACGCCGCGCTGCTGCAACGCCCACACGACGCCCAGGGGATACTTGGCCCAGCCGGGCGCCCGGCCGGGTATCAGGGCCGCGGCGTTGGCCTCCACAATGCCGTCGTCGCCGGAGGTGGACAGCAGCCGGACGGTGGAGTCGTCCCGGAGCCGGACCGCCGTCGTCGCGCGTTTGTCGATGGCGAAGGGCAGCACGAAGCCCTCGTTGTAGTCGGTGTGTTCACCGATCAGGTTCACCCGCCCGGGGGCGGCCCAGACGCCGTCCGGGGCGGCCCCGAAGGTGGCCTCAAAGCGGCTGATCAGGTTGTCCGGATGGGCGTCGGCGCGGGTGGGCGTGTTCATGCAGGGGCGCCTTCCGGGGTCAGGGTGGTGCGGGTTGCGGTGCCGGCCGTTGTGCCGGCGACGTCACTGGCCACTTCACTGGCTACTTCGCTGCCTACTTCACGCAGCCGGGCGGCGACCGATTCGGGGGTGATGTCATTGATGAAGGCCCCCATCGCCGCTTCGGAGCCCGCCAGGTACTTGAGCTTGTCGGCGGCGCGCCGGGGCGAGGTCAGCTGCAGATGCAGTTGGCCCGCCCGGCGCATCTCCGTCTCCAGAGGGGCCTGGTGCCAGGCCGCAATGTAGGGGGTCGGCGTCGGGTATAGGGCGTCGAAGCGCCGCAGGAGATCCGGGTAGAGGTGCGCCAGCTCATCGCGTTCGGCCCCGCTCAGCGCCGCCAGATCCGGAACCTGACGGTGCGGGACGAGGTGGACTTCCAGCGGCCAGCGCGCGGCAAACGGCACATAAGCGCTGAAGTGTTCGCCCTCCAGGACCATGCGGCTGCCGTCACTGCGCTCGGCCTGCAGCACGGACGCGGCGAGCGTCGCCGTGCCGTCGGAGGCATCGAAGTACGCGCCGGCCGCGGCGGCCAGGACGGCGGCACGCGGCGTCACGTAGGGGTAGGCGTAGATCTGCCCGTGCGGGTGGTGCAGGGTGACGCCGATCTCGGCGCCCCGGTTTTCAAACGGGAAGACCTGCCGGATGCCGGGCAGGGCGCTGAGGGCCTCGGTCCGGTGGGCCCAGGCGTCAATCACGGTCCGTGTGCGGCGCCAGCCCAGATCGGCGAAGGACCCCGTGTGCTCCGGGGTGAACGCCACCACCTCGCAGCGGCCCACGGCCGGTGTCGAGGTTCCCCAGGCAAGTGCCGCCGGGAGCTCGCTCGTGGCCGGCCCGAGCGAGGGGAAACGGTTTTCAAAGACAGCGACGTCGTAGTCCGGAGCCGGAATCTCGGTCAGGTTGGCCGGCGTCGTCGGGCAGATCGGGCACCGGTCCGCCGGCGGCAGGTGCGTACGGGACTGCCGGTGGGCGGCGACGGCGACCCATTCCCGGCTGAGCGCGTCGAAGCGCAACTGGCCCGGGTCGGGGCGGACGGGCAGTTCGCGGTGGTCCGTCAGGGATTCGGGGGCCCGTTCCGCTGTGCCGGCATCGTCAAAGTAGAGGATCTCCCGGCCGTCGGCCAGGAAGGTCGTAGTGATGCATGTCATGTTCACATTTGTACACTAACGTTCGAATGAAAACAATATCGAACAAAGTGAAACATTGCCGGCGGCGCGAGGAGGGATCGCACGCGTTGCGGACCTGACCGTGGGCGCCAGCACGATCGAGGCCATGGAGGAGGGGTGCATCGACGACGACGACGGGTCTGGCAGCGGCCGAGGCCGGAAAGCGGAAACGGCTCCGAACCGCCGGACGGGTGCTTCCCCGGGATCCGTGAATCCCGACAGCGGCGCTTGGCCGCCGTCGTTCGCTCAACTGTCTGCTTCTCAGGGATAGGTGGGTATCGCGATGTACTGGTTGATGTTCGTGGACCGGAAGGTGTCAAACGACAGCGTTTCCTGGCCGCCCTCCGGATTTCCCACCACGACGGTTTGGTCGGAGGCGTTCACGTCCAGCACTGCGTAGGAGTGGTCGGATACGAGCTTGCCGTCGGAGTTTGAGGTCCCCAGCGTGACAAGGCCGTTCGCGAAATCCTGCTGCACCTGCTCAAAGCTCACTTGCGTCATGGGGCCGCCGGGGTTGCGGTCGACGCCCGCCTTGCCGGTGATGGCATAGAGGCCATTGTGCACATCGTGATCCTGGGCGTTGCTGAGGTCAGTGCCTTCGATGCCTTTATAGCTGTTGCCGTTCGCGGCCGCCCAGCCTTTCTCGATAATCGCCGCCCATGAAACGTTTTTGCCACCGATATTTTCGATGCCATTTTCAACGGTTTTGCCGCGGCGATATGGGAGGTCACCGTTGACCGTCACCTGCACCGGATTGGGCACCCCGTCGTACTTGCTGTGAAATGAAATGGTGTAAGTGCCGTCACCATTGTCGTGAACCATGTTTTGAATGGTGTCAGGCTCCCGCGCGGCCACCGTCAGCAGAGCCGCCAGGAAATAGCAGTCTCCGACGTCGCCCTGCTGGATATTTGTCAGGTCGCCGGAAATATTCGGTTTGCCGTTAGCGTCGAGGGCAAACAGCACCTGGTTCGGTACTCTCTGGTAGGTCCCGCGACTCACCGAGGGGTTTGTGCCCGCAGGCCCCGATACGCCCGGAGGCGCCGACGCTCCCGGACTCGACGCAGGGTTCGGCATAACGGTCGCCCGGTAAATGAAAACAAGCGAAATTCCAAGAATGACCACGACGGCAATCAGTGAGTAAATGCCGATGGCGCGAAATTTAGCTGATCCGAATGCTGCACGTTTCATGTGACGTGCCCTCCCGTTCTGCGGGCTACTGCTTGGGCGGCGACATCGCCGCGTCAAGATCCACCGGCATCCTCGCCGCCGGACCCTGGTAAGTGATCAAGTCGCCAACTAATAAACAGCTTGCCGTAGGCAACCAGACCCGCGCAAGGACCAGCGGAGGATCCACAGGCAAAACACATGGAAGTCACAGCGAGGGAACCGGCCTGGCCCGCAATGAGTCCGTGACGTGCCGGGGACGGCGGCGAGAGCCCTTGCGTTCGCCGCCGGCAAGCGGCACCAACTGGAACGACACATCTGGCACGTCCCGTCTCCTGCTGGCACACTGAGCCGATGAGTGATCCTCTCCCCCAGTCCCGGCGGCCTGGCATCCGCGCCGCGATGTTCGTGGACTTCGACAACGTCTATACGGGCCTGATGGCTTTGGACCCCGCCGCGGCCAAGAGGTTCGCCGAGGATCCCAAGCACTGGACGGAAGCGCTGGCAGACGGCGGCACAGGTGCGGAATCCCGGCGTTTCCTGATCCGCAACTGCTACCTCAACCCGGTGATCTACTCCAAGTACCGGCCCTACTGGACCCGGGCGGGCTTCCGCGTGATCGACTGCCCCTCCCTCACGCAGCGCGGCAAGTCCAGCACCGACATCAACCTGGTCCTGGACGCGATGGATGCGCTGTCCGGCGCGGCGCATGTTGAGGAATTCTTCGTTGCCTCGGCGGATGCGGACTTCACCTCGCTGGTTCAGAGGTTCCGGGCGGCCGACCGGATGACGACGGTCATCGCCGCCGGGGCTGTGGCGTTCGCGTACCGGGAGATGGCCGACAGCGTGGTGGAGTCCCACGACTTCGTGGCAATCCTCAACGGCACCTCGGCCGAGATCCCCCGCATGGTGCCCTCCGCCGGACTTGCCGCCCCGCTCCGCACCGCACCGGGTGTTTCCGTGGCCGCGACGACGGCCGCCGACGAGGTCCGCGCCCTGGTGCAGGCCGCGCCCGGTCCGGTCACCGGGGCCGTGGCAGCGCACAGGGCCCTAACGGCTGACCCGTCGCTGAAGACCGATTGGGGCGGTCACGGAAAGTTCGGGGCCTGGATCGCGCAGATCGGCCAGGGCGTCCAATACTCATCCACGCCGTCCCCCGGCTGGGTATGGGACGCGAAGCGGTTCTCGCCGGAGCTGTCCTCGCTGGCCTCCGAAGGCAGGCCGGCGATCGAGGAGCAGGTCACCCGGGTCACCGACGTGCCGGCCCTCTCCGCCGATCAGTTCCGGCAGGTCTTCGTCTCGCTGGAGGCGAAGCTCCGCGAGCACCCCGGCAACCGAAGCGAACTCGCCCGCTCCGTCCGGGACGACTGCGTGGCGGCCGGGCAGCCGGTGTCTCGCTCGGCCGTCAACTTCGTGATCCAGGGCGTGGTGTACGCCGGCGGTTCCCTCTCCGACGACATGACCGCTAGGGACCTCGCCGCCGCGTGGGTCAGGAACGTTGAAGAGCTCTGCCGGCTGGCCCTCATGGAGTTCGACGACGCCGAGAAGCTTGCGCTCAAGCGCTGGGCCGGCGGCGGCCTGCTGGAGTCGGGCCCGGGTAATTCCCGGGCCTAAGGCTGCGCCCCACGCACCAGGACCACCGGTTGTTGCCGTGCTCCTGCGCTAGCTTTCGGCAAGAATCCCTGCCAAGACTTCAATGAAGGCCGTCTGCACCGCAGGTCTGCGCCGGCCAGCCATCGTCTGAATCTGCGCCTGCCGCTGGTGAAATACCGGATGATCGATAGCCACGAAGACAAGCCCGTCCTCCCCCTCCGGACGAGCCACAAGACGGCTCATCAGTGCCGCCCCGGCTCCTGCCCGGGCGAATTCCAATGCAGGGCTGACCTGATCCGCTGACAGTGCAATCCGCGGCGATATCTGTTCCATCTGCACGGCTATGTCGAAAAGCTCTCGCTGGCTGAGGCCTTTAGCGGGAAGGGTAAGCGGATATGCACACAGTTCGTCAAGGCGCACGCTGTTTCGATCCGCGAGCGGATGTCCTGTGGCTACCACGGCGAAGGCCGGAGCGGCCGCGGAAAACTCAACGGTCACATCACGTTGGAGCCCCAGCGCGTAAACGGCGGCGATGTCTGTCCGGCCGTCGACGACCATCCGCGTCGCTTCGGCTGAAGAGACCACATCCAAGTGAAAGTCGACGTCGTGATAGTCCACGATGAACCGGGCGATCGCCTGGGGAACCCTGCACCTGGCAAGCCCCTCAGAACTGACAACGTTGATGATTCGCTTTTGCCGCTTGTCAAAATCTTGAAGTTCTCGGATCAGCGCCTCTCCTTCGGCTTCACTTCGCCTAGCGTGCGCAAGTAGGAGCCGTCCAGCCTCCGTCAACGTCATTCCTCGCGGATGCCGCGCAAACAGCGTGACGCCGATCGTGCGCTCCAGGTTGCTTATCTGCCGGCTAATGGCGGACGCCGACACGTGCTGGGCGATGGCAGCTTCCGTAATTGAACCGGTTCGGGCCACGTCATGAAAATAGACCAGTGCAGTAGGAAGCATCCTCATTGGCCCCATCTAAGCTCCGGTTTGCCTTGAAGTCAACGCCATTTGATAAAACGATGCTGGTTTGTGAGCTGGCGCACTCCTAACGTTGATTCCGTTCACCCGGCACAAGGCACTATCCCAGGAGCACCGACCATGACCCTTCCGCAGGAAATATCAAGCATTGCAGAGGCATATGCTTCAGACGGACAACTGTTCGAGGAACTGAAGCGCCTGGTTTCTTACCGGACGGAGAGTGCTACCGCAGCCGGGCGAATTGCCTTGAAAGCATATCTTGAAGATGTTCTCGTTCCATCCCTGGCAGAGCTCGGCTGCGACACTGAGCTTCATCCCCGCTGGAACGGCGGGGCCAACTCGTTTCTGATCGGCACCCGATTCGAGTCCGAGGAACTTCCAACCGTCCTTTGCTACGGGCACGCAGATGTTGTCGGTGGTCAGGACGATGGCTGGGACGACGACCGCAGCCCGTGGGTCCTCGACGCGGACGGCGGCCGCTGGTATGGCCGCGGAACGGCCGACAACAAGGGCCAGCATCTGATCAATCTGGCGGCGCTGCGCATCCTGCTGGAAAGCAACGGCCGTCTGGGCTTCAATCTGAAGTTCCTGTTTGAATGCGGCGAGGAGATCGGGTCGCCCTCGCTGGATGAATTTTCCTCGGTCAACAAAGACAAATTGGCGGCGGACATCTTCATTGCCTCAGACGGCCCCAGACTGAGCGCGGAGTCGCCAACAATCTTTCTCGGATCGAGGGGCGGAATCACGTTTGAACTGGACGTCAACCTGCGGTCCGGCAGCTACCACTCCGGCAACTGGGGCGGTCTACTGCGCAACCCGGGGACGACACTGGCAGCTGCCATCGGCACCTTAGTCGACGGGCACGGAAGAATTCTCTTGCCGGAGCTGCTTCCAACAACCATCCCCGAGTCCGTTAAAACGGCGCTCAGCAACATTGCCATTCCTCACACTCCCGGGGACCCGCACATCGACACTGACTGGGCGGACACCGGCCTCACACCAGCCGAACGACTCTACGGCTGGAACGCTCTGGAGGTTCTGGCCCTTGGCTCCGGCGACATCGAAGCACCGATCCACGCGATCCCGGGATCGGCGCGTGCGATACTCCAGCTCCGGTTCGTAGCAGGCACGCCGACGGACGGTGTTGAAGCCACCATCCAGGCCCACCTTGACCGCCACGGATTCGAAATGGTGCGGGTGCGCCAAACCACGTTCTTTCCCGCGAGCCGCCTCGACCCCGCCAATCCCTGGGTGGAATGGGCACGCCGTTCCATCCACAGCACCACCGGCATCCAGCCCACAGTGCTGCCGAACATCGGCGGTTCCCTGCCGAATCACGTCTTTGAGGGCGTTCTGGGTCTTCCGACGCTTTGGATCCCGCACTCCTATCCCGGCTGCCGCCAACACGCACCCAACGAACACATGCTGGCGTCCATCGCCAGCCAGGGTCTGAAGATCGCCTGCGGCCTCTTCTACGATCTGGGCCAGCCCGGCGTCAACGTCGAACTTCCGCTCTCCGCGACCACAGCCTGAGCCAACCCAATACCGGAGCAAAACAATGAACCCTGCACAAAAGGCCTCCCCGATAGGAACCGCCGTCGCCGGCCCCAAACCATCAGCCGGCGCCCCGTCCCCAAAGAGGACACCCCCGCAAAAAATGGCCTCGCCCGTCCGCGGGATTGCGGCCGCGACGATCGGCAATGCGCTCGAATGGTTCGACATGTCCATCTACGCGCTGCTGGCCATCTACATAGGAAGGAACTTCTTCCCATCCGATAACCCTGCCACCGGGGTCATCCAGGCTTTCGCAGTTTTCGGCGCGTCCTATCTGATCCGCCCGTTGGGTGGCCTGGTCCTTGGCTCCTATGCCGACCGGAAGGGCCTCAAAAAGGGTCTGATGCTGACAATCCGCCTAATGGTGTTGGGAACCGCGCTGATTGCGTTCATGCCAAACTATGATTCCATCGGCATTCTGGCGCCCCTCGGGATCATCGTGGCACGTCTCATTCAAGGCTTCTCCGCTGGCGGTGAATTTGGCGCGGCAACGTCCTACCTCATCGCACAAAACTCAGAACGCCGCGGATTCCTGGGAAGCTTCCAATTCGCCAGTCAGGGTCTGGGATCGCTGACCGCAGCAATCTTCGTTGTCGCGCTCACAACGGTGGTGTCAAACGAGGACATGATGTCCTGGGGCTGGCGGATACCGTTCGTCTTCGGACTTCTGGTTGGACCTGCCGGCTACTACATCCGCAAATTCGTCGACGAAGCACCCATAGACCACGGGCCCGATCCGGAACGCCACGAGCCGATCCGCGATCTCTTCAAGAGCCAGAAAGTGGGCATCCTTATCGCTGGGGGCGCCCTCGTCGTCTCCACTGCAATGAGCTTCATCCTCGACTACATGCCCACCTTTGGCATCCAACAACTCGGGCTGCCCAAATCGTCGTCATTCTTCTGCCTCGTTCTCACCGGCATCATTCTGACTTTCGGAACTCCCATGGTGGGGCACTTGTCGGACAAGTACGGCAGAACCAAAATAATGATTCCTGCAGCTTGCGCCATCGGAATATCGGTAATTCCGTTGTTCCTTTGGCTCAATGCCGGCCGCACGTTCTTCGTCCTGGCCTCCGTCATGGTCATCCTCGCGCTGCTCAAGGCCATCTATTTCGGTGCTCTGCCGTCGGTCATGTCCGATGCCTTCCCCGCCCGGGCCCGTGCCACCGGGCTGTCATTCAGCTATAACACTGCCGTCGCCGTCTTCGGAGGCTTCACGCCGATGATCGCCGCGTTCCTCGTCCAAGCGACCGGGCAGAATATGTCCCCCGGCTACTACATCGCCGCACTCTCCTGCCTCAGTATCGTTGCCCTGAGCTGCGGCCTGAAGTACCGCGGGATCCGGTGATAATTGAGCACCTAAACTCGTCTGACCCCTGCCCCCTGACCCCCGACCCCCGACACCTGGCCGGCGGCGGCCTGCTGGAGCCCAACGGCGGCAGTTCCCGAGCCTAAGGCTGCGCCCCACACGGACGACGGCGGGACCTCCCGCCGTCGTCCGCTTGCGTTTGACGGGTGTTTTGCCGTGCCCTTGGCCTGCCCGCCCCTCGACGAGTCCGCGCGTCCCCTCGACCCCGGCGCCTGCAGACCGATAGAGTTCCCGCATCTGTTCCGGACAATTCTTAGGAGCCCTCGTGCTTAAAGGAATCAGTAGGATGACAGGTGCCGTGGCGGGGCTGGTGCTTTCGCTCGGCATGATCGCACCGTCGGTGGCGGCAGTGGCCGCGGCGGGCTACGACATCAGTTCCGCCTCCAGCCTGCAGGTGGTGGTCAACAAACACCGGCAACTGAACCCTGCCACCTACGTGCCGGCGCAGCTGGTCAGGGTCCAGGGGGAACGGTTGCGGGCGGAGGCTGCGGACGCCTACAAGCAGTTGACCAGGGCCGCCAAGGCGGCCGGCGTGAACATCATTCCCATCAGCGGCTACCGGTCGTTCAGCCAGCAGGCCAGCCTCTATGACAGCTACGTGAGTCAGTACGGACAGGCGACGGCGGATACCTTGGCTGCGAGAGCCGGCTACAGCGAGCACCAGACCGGTCTGGCGATGGACATCGGCAATGCCAGCGGAACCTGTGCCCTGCAAGCCTGCTTCGCGAATACCCCGGCGGGGCAGTGGGCGGCTAAGAACTGCCGGGATTACGGATTCATCATCCGATATCCGGCCGGCGCCGAGGCCACTACCGGCTACACCTACGAGCCATGGCATCTGCGCTATGTGGGAAAGAACGTCGCCCTCGATATGGGCAGCACGGAGACCCTTGAGGATTACTTCGGCCTGGAAGCGGCCCCGGATTATCTCCAATAAAGCGCCGACGCGCAGATCGTCTATGTAGCCCAGTCGGCGTCGTCGTAGGGGCGTCCGCGGAAGTGGGCGCGGAGATACTCCCCTACCACCGCAGCGCCCAGATCCCCGGCGTCGGGCGCCACCACCCGGCCGTCGATCCGGCGGGCCATCCGCTGGACAAACCGTTCCAGGCCTGGGTCGTCGCCGAGCCGGAAGAACGTGGCCTGCGTACCGGCCCGCCCAAGGCGGTCCAACTCGGCGATGGTGACACGGATGGTCTCCGGGTCCGGCGGCCAATTGAACCACGAGTCGCCGTCGGCCAGCAGGTGCGCGGTGGGTTCGCCGTCGGTGACCACTAAGAGAACCGGCTGCATGGACGGGTGCTGGCGGAAGAATCTGCCGGCGAGCAGCAATCCGTGGTGCAGGTTGGTTCCCTGCTCGCGCAGGGCCGGCAGGGACGTGAGCTCGCCGATATCCATGGACTGCGCGTACCGGCCGAACGTGATCAGCTGCAGCCGGTCGCCGCGGAACCGTGTTGTGACCAGATGGTGCAGGGCGAGTGCGGTGCGTTTCATAGGCACCCACCGTCCCTCGGCGGCCATCGAGAAGGACACGTCCGCGAGCAGGACGACGGCGGCCTGCGTGCGCGCTTCCGTCTCGGTCACTTCGATGTCACCCACGGCGAGGCGCAATCCGCGCCCCGGGTCACCTCCGTCGGCAATCGTGCGGCGGATCGCGTTGGTGATGGTTCGGGTGACGTCCCACGGTTCGGCGTCGCCGAACTCCCACTGGCGGCTGGAGCCGGTCTGTTCCCCGGCCGCCCCGGCAACGCGCGTGTCCCGGCGCCCCTGCCGTCCGGAAAGCTGCTTGGCGGTGTCCCGCAACAGCGACCTGCCGAGCCGTCGCATGGCCTGCGGTGACAACCGCAGGTCGCCGTCTGCGCCGCGCTGCAGGAAGCCGCCGTCGTGCATGGCCTTTTCGATCTCCGCGAGCGTCCGGGCGGACACGGCAGCGTCCTGTCCCAGCTGCCGGGCGAGCGCGTCCAGGTCCAGGTCGTCCAGGCGGGAGCCGTTGTAGGACTGGGACAGCTGTTCGGCGAGTTCGTCGAGCTCGGCGAGGTCCTGCAGCACGCCGGTGCCGTCGCCGAGGCCCAGCCCCTCCTCGCCCTCAAAGCGTTCGGAGCCGGACCAGTCCTCGCCGGGGCGCAGCGCCTGCAGGTTGGCATCGAGTTGGCCCAGCTGTGCCATAAGCTCCGGGGAGCCGAACGCCTGGGCGGAGAGCCGCATCAGCTCCTCGCGCTGCTCGGCGGACATGGACCGAAGCATCCGCTGGGCGGCGGCCGCGCGCTGGGCGAGCGCGTCGATCAGCTCCTCGACGGACTGCGGGTTCTCCGGGAAGAACTGGCCGTGTTTAGCCATAAACTCCTGGAAATCCGCGTCGGCGTCCTCCCCGCGCCGGTGTTTGTCGAGGAGTTCGTTGAGGTCCTGCAGCATCTCGGCCACGGCCGCGCGGTCCTCCTCCGTGGCGCCCTCGAGCGCCTGCTTCATCCCGGCGAACCGCTGGTCCAGGATCTCGCGGCCCAGCAGGTCCTTGATCCGCTCGTAGGCTTCCCGGGCGGTGCTGGACTGCCAGTCATAGGAGGCGAGTTCGTTGACCGCTGCCGCCGTGGACTTCGGCAGGTTCTGCAGCTGCATCTCCCGTAAGGCGCGGTCCGTGTCGTCCATCCGAACGTCGCGGGCGAGCTGCTTGCGCTCCTCCAGCACCGCAGTGTCGAGCAGCTTCTGGACCTCACTGAGGGTGCCGTCCAGCCGGTGCCGGCTTAGCAGGTCACTCCGCCGCTGCTGTACGCGACCGGCGAGGTCATCGAGCCCTTCCCGGCTGCGGCCGCCGCGCCGCAGGAACTCCTGCAGGGCGTGCCGGGGCGAGTAGCCGGCCATGACGTCCTCGGCGACGGCCTCAAGTGCCTCCGCCAGGTCGACCGGCGGGGCGAGCGGATCGGGTCCTCCCGTATACCGGCCGTATCGGGACCGGTTGTGAACGCTCATGGGCACTCCTGTACTCAGCCGTAGATGTAGTCAGCCGTAGATCGTCGCCTCGTCGTCGGACTCCTTGGAGATCCGCCGGGCGAGGTAGAGCCCTTCCAGTGCAAGTTCGACGGCGGCGGCTCGCTGCCCGTCGTTTGTCGCGCCCAGGCGCTCAGTGATTTCGTCGTAGAGGCTGGATCCGTTGAGGGGCGGAAGATTTTGGAGGAACTCCCGCGCCGTGACCAGTTCCCCGGTGGTCACCGTGGAATGACCGTCGAGCGCGGCCACGAGCGGACCCATGTCGATGCCGTGGAAGTGCGCCCGCACCGCTTCCGCGGTAGCCATGCGCAAAAGGTGGTCCAGGATGTCCTGTTCCCGCCCTTCCTCGCCCGACTCGAACTCAATCTTCCCTCCGAGGACCTCCACCGCCGCGTCCAGGTCGATGATCCGGGCGACTGCTTCGTCTTCTCCGCGCACGCTGGCCCGGCGCAGGGCGGCCGCGGCGACGGTTTCGGCACCGGCAATGGCGAACCGCGCGGAAACCCCGGAGGTCTGGTTGATCGCCGGGGACTGCCGCAGCGCCCGGGTGTAGCGGGCCAGGATCTCGAGGATGACTGGCGGGACGCCGGCCACCAGGTGCCCCTCCTGCCGGATAACGGCGACCTCGTCGTCGAGCTCGATCGGGTAATGGGTGCGGATCTCGGCACCGAAGCGGTCCCGCAGCGGCGTAATGATCCGGCCGCGGTTCGTATAGTCCTCCGGATTGGCGGACGCGACGACCAGGACATCCAGCGGCAGCCGCAGCACGTAGCCGCGGATCTGGATGTCGCGCTCCTCCATCACGTTGAGCATCGACACCTGGATCCGCTCGGCGAGGTCGGGCAGTTCGTTGATGGCGATGATTCCGCGGTTGGAGCGTGGGACCAGGCCGTAGTGGATGGTTTCCGGGTCGCCAAGACGGCGGCCCTCGGCCACCCGCATGGGGTCGACGTCGCCGATCAGGTCGGCGACGGAGGTGTCCGGCGTCGCAAGCTTCTCAACGTACCGTTCCGAGCGGTGGCGCCACGACACCCGCAACCGGTCCCCCTCGGTGAGGGCACGGGCGCGGGAGTGCTCGGTGATGGGTTCGTACGGGTGTTCGTTCAGTTCCGAGTCCTCGATCACCGGCGACCACTCGTCCAGCAGCCCGGCCAGGGTGCGGAGGAGCCGCGTCTTGCCCTGTCCCCGTTCGCCCAGCAGGACGACGTCGTGGCCGGCGAGCAGTGCCCGCTCGAGCTGGGGCAGGACGGTCCGGCTGAAGCCGTACATCCCGGGCCAGGGATCCCGGCCGGCGGCGAGCGCGGCGAGCAGGTTGTCGCGGATTTCGCGGCGCAGGTCCCTGTGAACGTGGCCGGAGGCACGCAGTTCACCAACAGTGAAGATATCGGGGCGATCACTCACTCCTCCACCGTAGACCTGTACCCGGCGGGGAATCGAGGGATTCTTTGAGATTCCTGAGCTTTGGGCCCGAGTGCGGCATACCGCTCTGCGCCTCCCCCTTCCCTCGCAAGCTCGGGCGGGGCCCCTGGCGCTACGCTTAGATCCTGATGACTGCAGCAACTCCGCCGGCACCCGTCACGTCACCTGAGCGGCAGGGCACGCTCCTGCTTCTGGTGCGCCACGGGGAGACGCCGACGACAGGCACGGTCCTCCCGGGGCGCGCGCCCGGACTGCACCTGTCCGACCGGGGCTTGGCCCAGGCCGAACGGGTCGCGGACCGGCTCTTTGGACTACGAGTGGACGCCCTATATTCGTCCCCGCTGGAGCGCGCCTGCGAGACGGCGGAGCCGACGGTGGCACGCACGGGACTGGAAGTAAACCACGACGACGGGCTGCTCGAATGCGACTTCGGCGACTGGACCGGATCTGCGATCGCCGACTTGGCGGCCCTGCCGGAATGGCAGACCGTCCAGCACAGCCCGTCCGCCTTCCGCTTCCCCAACGGCGAGAGCTTTCCGGAGATGCAGGCGCGGATCGTCGGCGCGATGGAGGCACTGCGTGCAGCCCACGCCGGGGGTGTCGTCGTGTGCTTTTCCCACGCCGATCCGATCAAGGCCGCGGTCGCCCATGCCCTGGGCACGCCCTTGGACCTCTTCCAGCGCATTGTCATCAGCCCGGGCTCGGTGTCGGCCATCTCGTTTGTGGAGGGTCAGGACCCGGCGGTGCTGATGGTGAATTCGACGGCGGAGCCGCTCAGCGGGTTGAGGGCACAGTGAATTCGGGGCAGCGTGCATTGGGACCTTCGGTGAAGCGGGGCGGCCGGTGTCCGGCCGGAAGCTGACACTGCTCAGCGAGGGCCGCGTCGAGCTGCTCGGGCGCATCCCCCGCAGCAGCAACGAGACGTTCCTGGTCCAGGTCTCCGGTGGGGACGACGCCGCGTATGCGGTCTATAAGCCGGAGGCCGGGGAACGGCCGCTGTCCGATTTCGAGCCCGGGCTTTACAAACGGGAACGCGCGGCCTACCTGCTCAGCGAGTCCCTGAATTGGGGACTCGTGCCGGCGACGGTGATCCGCGAGGACGCCCCCTTGGGGATCGGGTCGCTGCAGTGGTTCATCGAGTGCGACTTTCAGGAGCATTACTTCACCCTCTACGCTGACGCCCCTGAGACACACCGCGAGCTGGCGCGGATCGCCGTGTTCGATTACGTCGCCAACAACACGGACCGCAAGAGCGGCCACGTGCTGCGCGGCGACGACGGGCGGATCTGGGGCATTGATCACGGGCTGTGCTTCTCGGCAGCATTCAAACTCCGCACCGTGATCTGGGACTTCGCCGGCGACCCCATCCCCGGTGCCCTGCTCGAGGACATCTCCTCTTTCGCGGAGGCCGCGCCTCCCGAGCTGGCCGAACTACTCGACGATGACGAGGTCACCGCCCTGCAGCGCCGCGTGCAGCGACTGCTGCGCGCAGGGGTGCTGCCGGTTGATCGCACCGGCATGCGTTACCCGTGGCCGCTCGTGTAGGTGGCTGCTTCCGGAACGCGCGGGTCGAGGATCACTTCAACTATCCGCCAGACAAATAGGTGGCATCAGGAAACGACCCTTCACCGAATAGCTCTGGTGCTTCAGTCTGGTTACTAGACCCGCTGGTCCCGTCCAGCAGCAACATAGAAGGACTTCAACGTGGAAACTCCCCTCTCCCATCTTGCCCACCTCGAGATCACCACCCCGGACGTCGAAGCCTCGGCACGGTTCTATGAGGAAAAGTTCGGCATGCGCATCATCGACCGGGTAAACGGCAACGTCTACCTGCGCTGCTGGGGCGACTACTACCGCTACAGCCTCGTCATCACCGAAGGACCGGAAGCCTCGCTGGGCCGGATGGCCTGGCGCACCAACTCCCAGGCAGCCCTCGAAGCAGCAGCCCGGGGCGTCGAAGCAGCCGGAGTCCAGGGCAACTGGACCGCCGGCGGCCACGGCTACGGCAAGGCATACGAATTCACCGGCCCCTACGGCCACCACATGCGCCTGTTCTACGACGTGGATAAGTTCGTCGCCGAAGCCGGCTTCGAGTCCACCTACCCTGACCGGCCGGAACGCCGCAGCAGCCACGCCGCCGCTCCCCGATTCCTGGACCACGTCACCGTCGCCACGTCTGACGTCCGCGGCTTCGCCAAGTGGTACAACGAGGCCCTCGGCTTCCGCGTCATGGCATTCGTGGACCTGGACGAGGCCCCCATCACCGTCTTCTCCGTGCTCACCACCAATGAAAAATCCCACGACCTCGGCGTTGTCCTGGACACCTCCAACCGCCCCGGGCGCGTCAACCACATCGCTTTCTGGGTTGACGCCACCGAGGACCTGCTGCGCACCGCGGACGTCATGATGGAAAACGGCACCCCGATGGAATACGGTCCCTCCATTCACGGCGTGGGTGAGCAGAACTTCCTCTACTTCCGCGAGCCGTCAGGCCTGCGCGTGGAGCTTAACTCCGGCGGCTACCGCAACTACGTCCCGGACTGGGAGGCCAACACCTGGAAGCCCTCCGAAGGTTCGAACAACTTCTACAAGAACGGCGCCATGCCGCACTCCATGACCGAATCATTCCCTCCCGCCGAAGGCTTCACGGCCACCGAAGAGGGCGCTTCCCCCGAGATGAAGGAAGCCCTCCTGAACCCCTACGCCAAGCAGGGACGGGGCTAACGGCGCCATGGCTGAAGCTACGTATTCTCTGATCCGCTTTCAGGAACCGGGTGACACCAAGGCCCGGGCAGGCATGCTGGTGGGCGGTCGTGTCGTGCCGCTGAATGAGGACATCAATTCCATCATTGAGCACTGGGACACCACGGAGTGCCAACTGGATGCCATCGCCGCTTCTGCCGCTGAGCGTACTGGCCTGGCAGCGGCCGACGTGGAGCT
Source organism: Arthrobacter sp. TE12232 (assembly GCF_054062615.1). NCBI lineage: Bacteria > Bacillati > Actinomycetota > Actinomycetes > Micrococcales > Micrococcaceae > Arthrobacter > Arthrobacter sp. TE12232. The sequence goes on along the minus strand of NZ_JBSSFK010000001.1, from coordinate 3,117,994 downwards.
CCTTGCCCCGGTGGAGCCGGTCCAGGTCCTCCAGACCGGCGCCAACTACCGCAAGCACGTGATCGACCTCGCCGCAGCGCACCGCGGCCAGGGCGAGGACGAGGAAGAAGTGCGCGCCAAGACGGCGGCCATGATGGATCAGCGGGCAGGGCAGGGCACGCCGTACTTCTTCATTGGACTCCCGACGGCGATCGCGTCCGCGACGGAGGACCTCACTCTGCCGTCCTATTCCAAGTCCCATGACTGGGAGCTGGAACTTGCAGCGGTCATCGGCAGGACGGCATTCCGGGTCACCCCCGAGGAAGCCCTGGAGTACGTGTTCGGCTACACCATGGTCAACGACATCACCACCCGGGAGTACGTTTTCCGCAAGGACATGCCTGCCATCGGCTCGGACTGGTACCGGGCCAAGAACGCCCCAGGCTTCCTGCCGACCGGACCGCTGCTGGTGCCGGCAAAGTTCTTCGGCGACCCGCAGGACGTCCAGGTGACGCTGAAGCTCAATGGCCAGGCCATGCAGGACGAATCCACCCGGGACATGATCTTCGGGGTCGCCAAGCTGGTCAGCGAGGCCTCCCAGATCATGCCGCTGCGCCCCGGCGACCTGGTCCTGACCGGAAGCCCCGCCGGCAACGGACAGCACTGGGGCCGGTTGCTCCAGGACGGCGACGTCATGGAAGGCACCATCACCGGGCTGGGCACCCAGCTGATCCGCTGCAGGGACGAAGTGCAAACTGAAGGCAGCCAGCCGTGACCGCCCAAGACATCTCCCCTGCCACCATCTCCGCCACCGGGGAATCAGCCACTGCTTCCCCGGTGATCCGGCGTGAGGACCCGCTTGGCAGCATCCGCGCCATGGCCGCAGCCCACAACAATTGGGGCCGCTGGGGCGCAGACGACGTTCTGGGGACCCTGAACTTCATCGACGCGGCCAAACGCATCGAAGCAGCAGCCCTGGTGAAGACGGGCGAGGCCTTCTCGCTGTCCCAGCCTTTCGACACCAACGGACCACAGAAGGGCTGGCGCCGCCGCACCAACCCCGTGCACACCATGACCGACACCGGCGTGGACGCCGAACGCGGCAACCAGGGATTCCCGCACGGCTTCGGCGGAGCAGACGACGTCATTGCCATGCCGTTGCAGTGCTCCACGCAGTGGGACGGCCTGGGCCACATTTTCGACCAAGGCAAGGCTTGGAATGGCCGTGCTGCCGGGGACGTGGTCACCTCTGAAGGTGACCTCGTGACCGGGATCGAAACCGCTGCGGCGAAGATCGTGACCCGGGGTGTGTTGCTGGACGTTGGGCGCGCGCTCGGACCCGATATGGGACGGAGCGACGGCGAGTTGCCGGACGGCTTCGCCATCACCCCGGAGCACCTCCAGCGGACCATTGAACTGCAGGGGCCAAGCTCCCGAGTAGGCCGGGGCGACATCGTGGTAATCCGCACCGGGCAGCACACCCGGGTCCGCCGCGACGGCTGGGGCGATTACGCCGGCGGCTCCGCCCCCGGGCTGTCGTTCAGCACCGGGCCGTGGCTGCACCGCAGCGAAATCGCCGGAATCGCCACCGACACCTGGGGCTTCGAGGTCCGTCCCAACGAGTTTGAGGGCGCCTTCCAGCCACTCCACCAGATCGCCATCCCGAATCTCGGGCTGTTCCTGGGTGAAATGTGGGACCCGGACGGCCTGGCGGAAGCGTGCGCGGCGGACGGAAGGTATGACTTCCTGCTCACCGCCGCTCCGCTTCCCATCACCGGTGCCGTGGGGTCACCCGTCAACCCGATCGCCGTCCGGTAATCGGGTCCGGTAATCGCGGTCCGGTAGCTTTCAGTACAACAGCAACACAACCACCAGCAGTTACGCCGTCAATACAAAGGAGTCAGCGATGGCAGCAGTACAGAACGTCGGAATCGTCGGGGCGGGAGCCGCGGGACTGACCGCAGCCATCCTCCTGGCCGACGCCGGAATCCACGTGGAAGTCCTGGAGAAGGCGGAAGCCCCGCAGACTCTCGGATCGGGAATCACGCTGCAGGGCAACGCGTTACGGATCTTCCGCCAGCTCGGCGTCTGGGAGCAGATCGAGGCGAAAGGCTACGCGTTCAGCACCCTCGGCCTGCGCGCCCCGAACCCCGACGGCACCGTCATCGCGGTCCTCGAGGACATCCGGACCGGCGGCGAGGACCTCCCCGCCACGCTGGGAATGTACCGTCCCGACCTGACTGCGATCCTCCGCGAACGGGCTGAGCAGGCAGGTGCACGGATCAGCTATGGCAAGACCGTCACCGGAATAACGGACGACGGCGGTTCCGTCACCGTCAGCATCGCCGACGGCGGCACCGCACGCTACGACCTCCTGATTGGTGCCGACGGCCTGCACTCCGCTGTCCGTAAGGCCATCGGCATCGACGTCGAACCCCAGCCCACAGGGATGGGTATCTGGCGCGCGTTCGTGGAGCGGCCAGAGGACGTGGTCCGCACCGACCTGACCTACGGCGGCCCCTGCTTCATCGCCGGCTACTGCCCCACCGGCCCGGACACCATCTACGCCTACCTCGTAGAGAAGGCCCAGGAGCGCAAGCACGAAGACGGCCCCCGCATCATGACCGAACTCGCGGCAGCCTACGGCGGCCCCTGGAACGAAATCCGCGCGAGCCTGGACCAGAGCGCCCGCATCAACTACACGTGGTTCACCACCCACCTGGTCGACGGGCCGTGGAACCGCGGCCGCACCGTCATCATCGGCGACGCCGCCCACAGCTGCCCGCCCACGGTGGCACAAGGGGCTGCCATGGCCCTGGAAGACGCCGCCGTGCTGGCCGAGCTGCTGATACAGGCCGACGACCTCACGGAGACCCTGTGGAAGGAGTTCACCGACCGCCGCCTGGACCGGGCAAAGGCGGTGGTCAGCGCCTCCGTCCAGCTGGGCCAGTGGATGCTCGACGGCGTTCGGGACGCCGATGTGCCCGGCCTGATGCACTCGCTGTCCACCTTGCTGAGGGAACCCGCATGAGCGCCCACTCTGCTGAAACGCCCACTGTGGACGTACACGCCCACATCCTGCTTCCGGCCCTGCAGCAATTGGTGGCCGAAGCTGATCCCGAGGGGTTCGGCGCCCAGCAGGCCTTGGAAGTGCGCCGCAACGGACCGGAGTCCATGGCCGCTTCGGGCCGGATGATCAAGGAGCGATGGCCGCAGCTGACGGACCTGGACCGCCGGCTGGCGGACATGGACGCCCAAGGCGTGGACGCCCAGCTGGTCTCGCCGTCCCCGTCGCACTTCTACTACTTCGCCGGCGAGGATCTGGCCCTGCAGGTGGCCAAGTCCGCCAACCAGGCGGTGCTGGAGTTCGTGGGCCGCGCTCCGGAGCGGCTGAACGGGCTCGGTCTCGTGCCGCTCCAGCACCCAGCCCTGATGGTGGAAGCGCTGGACCACGCTGTGCTTGAGTGCGGGCTGCTTGGCGTGGAAATCGGCTCGTTTGCCGCCACTCCCGGCGACCCGGAGCGCAGCTCCGTTGAACTTTCCGACCCCCGTCTGGAACCGTTCTGGACCCGTGCCGAGGAGCTGGAGGCCGTGGTGTTCCTGCACCCGTTCGGCTGCTCGCTGGATGAGCGGCTGGACCGCTTCTACCTCGCCAACACCGTCTCCCAGCCCGCAGAAAACGCGGTGGCCCTGTCCCACCTGATCTTCAGTGGCGTCCTGGACCGGCACCCGGACCTTAAGATTCTGGCGGCGCACGGCGGCGGCTACCTCCCGACCACTCTGGGCCGCTCAGACCATGCCTGGCGGGTCCGGCCCGAGGCACACGGCTGCGCCCAGCCGCCGTCGTCATATCTGAAGAAGCTGTACTTCGATTCGCTGGTCCACAGCGCTGCTGAACTGCGCGCCCTCGTGGCCGCCGCTGGCCCGGAACGGGTGCTGCTCGGCTCGGACTACCCGTTCGACATGGGCTCCGACCTCCCCGTGGCGGAGGTAGCCGAGGCATTGCTTCCTCCCGAGGACAAGGCCAAAGTGCTGGCCGGCAACGCTGCCGCCCTGGGCATCACGCCCGCTTCAATCCTTACCTCCCGCCGTACAGCCTAAGGAAGAATTTTCATGGTCAAGATTGCACGCTGGAACCACGACGGCGGGACGCAGTCCGGCTTCTTGGACAACGGAACCTGCTACGCCCTGCCCATGGGCCAGAGTGTCCAGACCCTTTTGGACGCCGGACTGGACGAGACGCTGAGTCTTGCCCGGCAAGTCATCGGTTCTGGCCCTGCCGTCCCCCTGGCCGAAGTGCAGCTGCTCGCCCCGCTGCTGCCGGCCACCATCCGGGACTTTGTGGCGTTCGAGGAACACGTCGAAGGCGTGCGGAAAAGCATCGACGGCGTGGCGGGCGTGGTGCCCGAGTGGTACGAGGCACCCACCTTCTACTTCACAAACCCCCACACGGTGACCGGCACCGGTGAGGTGATCGGCATTCCGGCGGGCTGCGACGACCTGGACTTCGAAACGGAAGTCGCCGCCGTCGTCGGGCGCGTCCCTGGCAGCAACGGCAGGAACCTGACCGCGACGGAAGCGCACCGGCATATTTTCGGCTATACCGTCCTCAACGACTGGTCGGCGCGCGACTTGCAGCGCCGAGAGATGAAAGTCAGCCTGGGGCCGTGCAAAGGCAAGGACTTCGCCAACACTCTGGGGCCCTGGATTGTCACCGCCGATGAGTTCGAGGACCTGCACGACGCGGAGGGGTTCCTGCCGATCTCCATGGCCGTGGAAGTCAACGGCGAAACCATCGGCCAGGACCTGCTGTCCAATATGGGCTGGCCCTTCGCCGAGCTGGTGGCGTACGCCTCGCAGGATTCCGTGGTGCGCCCGGGCGATGTGCTGGGCTCCGGCACGTGCGGCAGCGGTTGCCTCGCGGAGCTCTGGGGGCGGAACGGCTCACAGACTCCCCCGCCGCTGAAGACCGGCGACGTGGTCCGCATGACGGTGGAAGGCATCGGCAGCATCGAGAACACGGTGGGTGAACGCCGCAACGCCGGGACCCGTGTGCGTGCCCGGCAGCGTCCGCGCAACCGGGTTGCCTCCGCGGTTATTTCCGGGACTTAGGGTGGTCTCCCTTCAGCTCGATGGCCGGACTGTGGTGGTCACCGGCGCGGGCCAGGGCCAGGGCGCGGCGGAGGCGCGCATGCTGGTGGAGGCCGGGGCCCGTGTCATCGCCACAGACCTCGCCGCGGACATGCCGGCTGGGCTGGCCGTCGTGTCATCGACGTCGCCCGGTGCGCTCGTGTACCGGCAGCTGAACGTCAGCGATGCCTCCGGCTGGTCCGATCTCGCTCAATGGATCCGGTCCCAGGGATGGCAGGTGGACGGGCTGGTCAACAATGCAGGCATCACCCAGCGGAGCCGGTTGCTGGATGCCTCTGTGGCTGACCTGCAGAACGTCTACGAGGTGAACGTTGCCGGAGTCCTGCTCGGCATCCAGACCCTCGCGCCGCTGATGGCCAGTGGCTCCGCGATTGTGATCGTGGGCTCCGTGGCGGGCCTGACCGCACACTATCCGGTGGCCTACACCGCCAGTAAATGGGCACTGCGGGGCCTCTCCCAGGTGGCTGCCATGGAACTTGGCCCCCGGGGAATTAGGGTCAATTCTGTCCACCCAGGCTTCATCGAAACGCCCATGACGGCGAGCGCCAAGGCCGAGTTCAGGCAGGCGACCATGGCCGAGACCCCGCTGGGGCGCACTGGAAGCGTGGAGGAGGTGGCCGGCGTCGTGTTGTTCCTCCTGAGCCCGCTCTCTTCGTTCGTGACCGGTGCCGAGATCCCCGTGGACGGGGGCCAGTCAGGCCACGGCGGAGCAAAGTCTGTCTCCGATGCCATGCGCTAGCCCTGCAGCACGATGCCAACTAACCCGGCAGCACCGCCGACCAGCCGCCGTCGACCATCAGGTTGGCGCCCGTCACGTATGACGCTTCGTCGGAGGCCAGGAACAGCGCGCACTTGGCCACTTCTTCCGGCGAGCCGATCCTGCCCAGCGGGATGCTGCCGGCGATGGAACGCATGGGGTGGTCGGCGGCCAGGAGGTTGCCCTCGGTGGCTGCAGTGCGGATCATTCCGGGGCTGACAGCATTGACGCGCAGTCCATGCGGAGCCCCTTCGGCCGCGAGCTGCCTGGTCATGGCCACCACGGCTCCTTTCGTGGCGGTGTGGGCCAGCCGGCCGTTGGTCATGGAACCGGTAACTCCTGCCGTGGATCCCACCAGCACGATGGCGGCGTTCTGCGCCCGGATCAGTTGTGGCCAGAAGTATTTGACCGGCAGGAACACCACGTCCATCTCGTGTTCAACATTCCACTTCCAGTCGGCAAACGTGAGCTGCTCCACCGGGGCGAAGCGGGTGACCGCCGCGTTAGCGTACAGGATGTGGATCTGGCCATGGTTTGCGGCTACGTCCTGCGCCCATGCCGCCACAGCGGGCTCGTCCGTCAGGTCTACCCGGCTGCTGCACATCCGGCCCCCGGCTGCGGTGACCTGGCGGACGGTGCCTGCGGCGCCGGCGTCGTCCATGTCGCAGCCGATCACTATGGCCCCTGCCTCCGCGAAGGCCAGCGCCGCCGCCCTGCCTTGGCCGCTGGACGTTCCGGTGATGACGGCGGTTTTGCCGGCCAGGCGCTGGCTGGAGACAGGCATGGGGGGTCCCTTCTGAAAGTACGTTTCTTCGACTTTCGCAGGGTTGGTCCGAACGGGGAATGGCGCTTTGGCTCTAGGTAGTATCCGCCGCACGAATAGTCACCGGGTGGGCGGCGACGGGGAAAAGTTCGTGCAGCCGCGAACAGGCCCGCTGGACCACGGAACGCAGCCAGACGCTGGCAGGGTCCTCCGTCTGGGACGGGTGCCAGTACATCGCTTCCACAAGGGACGCTTCAGCGTCGTCCGTGAACTCCAGCACAACGATTTCCGCACCGCGCTGGGCCCGTGCTGCCAGCATTCCCGGGACCAGCGCCACAAGGTCTGTCCCTTCCACCAGGAGTGGCAGGGACAGGAATCCGGCCACCACAGCCGCCACGCGGCGCTGGATGCCCCGCGACTCGAACAGCTTGTCCGCCGGGGTGCTGATTCCCTCGCCGAAATAGCCGACGGCGTGGGGAACGGTGGCCAGGTCCCCCAGCGTGAGCCGGGGCCGCTGGAGCAGGGGATTTCCGGTGTCAGCCACAGCCACGAAGCTGTCCCGGAAGAGCTGCTTGCTTGCTCCCTGCATGTGGTATCCCGTGGGCCCGACGAGAAGGTCGATTTTAGAGTAGTCGGCCATCTGGCCCTGGATCCCGGACTTGGCTGTGGGAACGAAATCCACAGACACTCCGGGTGCAGCCTCGCGCAGGATCCCCCGCAGGGGACCCACAATCAGAGCCGCCGCATAGTCCGAGGCTGCGATGATGAATTCCCGCTCGCTCGTGGCGGGGTCGAACCCGGACCGTACACGCGTGGCCCGCTGGATGTGAAGCATTGCTTCATCAACCAGCGGAACCAGGGACTGCGCGAAGGGCGTGAGGTCATAGGTTCGGCCGTTCCGCACCAGGAGTTGGTCGTCGAAATGGCGCCGGAGCCTGGCCATCGCGGCGCTGGTGGCTGGCTGGCTGAGCTGGAGCCTTTCAGCCGCCCGGGAAACGTTGCGCAGCTCCAGCAGGACCTGCAGTTGGGGCAACAGGTTCAGGTCCAGGTTCTTCATACCCATAGGTTATCTGTGCTCCGAGTCCGGCCGTCTTAGCGGTCGGTGGCACCCGGCTTCCCAAGAGCTGTCAGCTCAGGCGCCCTCCGATCCAAGCGCTTCGGCAACCTTCCGGGCGCCGCGGACGGCGATGGCCACACTCATCAGCGTGGGATTCATGGCCGTTGCCGTCGGAATGAGAGCGTTTCCGCCCACCACCAGGTTGTCGTAGCCCCACACACGTGACCACGGATCCGCCACCGAGGTGCCGTCGTCGGTTTCACCCAGGCGCATGGTGCCCTGGTAGTGCAGGCTCGAGCCGTTCGGCATGAGGCGGGGCTCGGCAACGAAGGCGCCAAGGGCCTTGCCGGCACGCCGCAGCCGCTCGGTGGCCTCGGCGATTTCCGCGTTTTCCCGTTCAGTGAGCGCGTACTCGATGCTCATGTTGGGGAATCCCCGGTAGTCCGGTTCGTTGTCGTCGAAAGTGACGGCATCCTCGTAGCGCGGGTGCTTGCGCATGCCGTAGCCCATGTTGACGTAACCCCAGCGGTTCTCGGAGTAGGGGGTTCCCGGCTCCATCGGGAACGGAGTCGATTCGGAATACATCACCTGGACCGAGAAAGGGTGCTCGGGCTCGGAGAACGGGATGCGGTTCACTGCCGCAACAGGGTCTGCCGGGTTCAATGCGCGCCGGGCCAGTTCGGCGTCGAGGTCCTCCTCCGTGGCGAAGCGGCGCATCTTTTCGGCGTCCAGCGCCACCGTGGAGATGACCACGGGATGCTCGGTCAGGTAGTGGCCGAGCGCCTGCGGTCGCACGCCCGAAGCCCACAGGAGCTGCGGTGAGCGGAAGGCATCCCCCGCCACGACAACGGCGTCCGCCGCCACAAATGACATCTCGCCCGTGCGCAGGTCCTGGACGGTGACCCCGCTAGCCCGGTGTCCGTCCAGCTCCACGCGGCGGACCAGGGTGAGGTCACGGAGTTCAAACTTCTTTGAGAGCGCACTGTCCTTATCGATGAGCGGACCGAGGACGACGTCGGCGCCCGCCCAGCGCACGGAGCCGTCCGGTTGCGGGTCTCCGGCAACCGGAAGGGTGCCAACGCCGTACCCCTCCGGCAGTTCCGCGCCGAACTCTTCGTCAAGGAGTGACCTAATGGCTTCGCCGACGGTGGAATCGGCGAACGCGGCACTGTGGACGTGCAGGAGCTCCTTTGCCTGGCCGATCAGCTCATCCCACTCCTCGTTGGCGATGAACGGAATCTTCTCGCTGAACGCCGGCGACGGCGTGGCGCAGGTCCAGTGCGCACCTTGGCCGCCGACGTTGGTGGCCGCAGCCGCTGCGGGAAAAGAGGAAGCGTGGGCGGAGCCGGCTCCACCGAAATCGAGCAGATGGGTGCCCTGACGGGCGGTGAACATTCCCTCGGTGACCGTCCCGGCCGGGATGCCGAGCGATTCACGGTAGGCGCCGGCCTGCGGTCCCTGCGACATTTCCCGCGCACGGGCCTTTTCGCCAGGGTCTGCAATGTTCCGGACGCTCTCGCCGGGAAGGTTCGTCAGCTGTGGTCCTGCTTCGAACATCACCACCCGGGCTTCAGGGACCCGCTCGAGGATCACCCGAGCATAGGTGGAACCGATGGGCCCGCTGCCGACGATGGCAATAGTGGGATTGGACATGGTGTCTCCTTCGAAAAAATCAGGCCGAAAGTGTTTCGGAAGTTGTTTGGGGGGCGGGAACCGGTTCGTCGGAGAGGCGGCCATGCGGGAGCAGGATCGCTGCGACAATGCCCACGGCGTAGGTGGCCGCCAGGGAGATGAAGATGGGTGTGAAGACTGCACTATAGATCTGCGCGATGGTGGCCCGGACGGCGGGCGTCGCCCCGTGGACCAGTTGCGGGGTAAGGGTGGAAGCGTCAAAACCTACTGGCAATAGGGCCGCCACGCCGAAGCCGATCACCCCGCCGATGATCGCCGTCGCGACCGTTGAGCCCACCTGCCGCACCAGGTTGACGGTTGCCGTGATGGTGCCTGTCTGGCTGGCCGGAACGGCCCCCTGGACCACTGCGACGATCAAGCTCATGAACGCACCGGTGCCCATACCAACCACACCCATAACGATCATGGGCACCCACAACGGAAGCCCCGCGGGCAGCAACGCCATCACAGAAAGTCCGGCCGCTCCCAGAGAGGTTCCCAGGATCGGGAAGATGCGGTACCGCCCGGTCCGGGTGGCCAGCCATCCCGTGAGAAGGTTGCTGATCAGCATGCCGAACACTGTTGCGATGGGGACGAACCCGGACACCGTGGCGGTGGTTTGGTAGGCCATCTGGAAGTAAGTGGGCAGGTAGGCCGTGATGGAGAAAAGCCCGACGCCGATGATCGCCGATAAGGCGGTGCCTGCCGCAATGGTCCGGTTCGCGAAGACGTGGAGCGGCACGATGGGTTCGGGAGCCCGCCGCTCAATAAAGAAGAAGGCAACGAAGCCCAAGACGCTCACTGCAAGCGCCGCAGCGGTGCCAGGGCCGGCGCTCCGTTCAGCAGCCCACGTGACGGCGAGCACGAGGGCCACCAGGGCCGTGGTGAAAACAGCCGCCCCGGCGACGTCGAAGTGGCGCGGCATGGGTCCCGGTTCCAGATGCGGAACAGCGATCACTGCGAGGCCCAGGGCCGCTGCGCCGACCGGAATATTGATCCAGAAGACCCACGACCAGCCCCAGTAATCGGTAATGGCGCCGCCGAGGACCGGGCCAACGAGGATCGCGATAGGGAAAGCCGCACCAATGATGGCCATGTAGCGCGGCCGTTCCCGCTGCGTCGTGACCCGGGCAATGATGGTCTGGGACATCAACTGCAGGCCCGCGGAGCTCATCCCCTGCAGGACACGCGCCGCGATGAGCCATGCCATGTCCTGGGCGAAACCGCAGGCCAGGGAGGCGGCCAGGAACATGACCAGCGAACCGAGGAAGATCCGCCGCGCTCCGAGCACATCACCCAGCTTGCCGAGCACGGGCAGCAGCACGGTGCTGGCGAGGGTATAACCCACAACGACCCAGCTCATCAGTTTCAGTGCGCCCAACTCACCGGCAATGGTGGCCAAGGATGTGGACACCACAGTGTGGTCAAGGGCTCCGAGGAAAGAGACCGTAAGGAGGGAGATAACAAGGAGACGGAGTCTCAAAGGCGAAAGTGGCATAGTGATCTACCCGAACGATCGGGCCGTCGACGCGACGTGTTGTGCCTCGGCCGCACCATCACGGACGAGAACGGGTCCCGAGGGAACCCCGGCGCCACTAGCCATGCTACCTCACTTTAGTCCAAAAACAACAAAAGAATGCCCGAATTCGACATCATTCGCGCCAGGTGCCCCTCAAGGCCCAGGTGAGGGCCATGTCCTCGAGCAGCTCATCCAGGTCGGTGACGTTCCGGCCCGAGGAGCAGGCAACAAGAGCCCGGCGGAGCGCAAGGCGGGCTGATGATTCGTAGCGTTCCGGAGCCCTCAACGCGCCGCCCGCGGTGGACGTCTCCAGGCGCGTCAGCCCGGCGGGTTGGTCCACGGTTATTTCCGTCCTCACCTCACCGAGGGCCAACACCTGGACCAGCCCTCCGAGGTGAGTCCCGCCCACCAGTGTCCCGACGAGGGTAGCGGGAACCGATCCGCCGTCGGGGCCCGCGGAGTCCAGGAGCGCGATCCTGCCGTGGGCAGTGGCCCTGCAGGCCTGTGGAGTCAGCGGCCGCCCGGTCAGGGACCGCGCCCAGCCAAAGCCGTCCCGGAGTACGGCATCGAAGTTTGCAGCGGGAGCCGCACACTCGACGGTGACGATCCGGGCCGGGCTTCCCCGCCTTGCCCGGACTGCATCAGCAACAACGTCGGGGCGCAGGCGGGGGCGCTCGGCGATCAGTGGGATATCGCCCGGCCAGGGTCGGGATGCAAGGGATTCCTGCGGAAGCACCCCGGGGTCCGCAAGCACCACAGCCACCGCTCCTTCCGCCCGGGCGGCCAGCATGCCCTGCCACCAATTTCCGGATCCAGGCACCACGGCCACCGCGCCACGGACGTCGTCCGTGCGCACTGCGCTCAGGGGAAGTTCGGCAATAGCGGCAACATAGGCAGGCATTGCGGTGCAGACGCCGAACCCTCGAACTGCGGGATTCACTGCGGCACCCCTTCAAGAACTTTCGCCACGACAGCATCGGCGAGGTCAATTGCATGGAGCGAGTCGGCCAGCAGTTCGTCATACTCCACCGGGGCTGCACCCTCAAGGAGCGACGCAAGCAGGCGCCACTCCGCCACATAGCCGTCTTCCGGATCCCGCCGGTACTCTGTCCACTGCCCGTCCACGCTTCGGACGCGGACGGCCGCGCTTCCGGCATGGACGAAGGCCGGCGGGAAATTAACCTCGATACGGTCATGGGAGGTGGCGACGCCCATCCGCCAGAGCGCGTCCGGCCCTTCCGGAAGCATGGTGAGCGCCAACTGGACCAAGACGTCACCCGCCCGGTACCCCACCAGGTAGCCGATGGGCCTGGCCACCTTCGCGTACACCACTTCGTCGACGCCAGGCGCAATGTCCCTGACGGCTGGAGAGTCATGGATCGCGAGGCCCGTCAGCAACTGCCGCAGGACGCCGGCCGCCACTGCTGGATCGTCCAGGTCAGGACGGCCCCGCCGGGCCGCCGGGAGGGGACCGCCCTCGACCACCAGCCGGTGATACCTGTCATTTGGCGGGAGCGCGAGCGTCACGGAGATTGCCTGGACCCGGCCTTCGAGGGCCACAAGATGATGCTTCGCGCGTCCCCAGGCCGCATCAAACAGGTGGTTGGTTCCCACCACCAGAATGGCGCCGGCGGCCCGGCACACAGTAATGACCTCATCGGCTTCCTCCCGGCTGGTGGCCAACGGCTTCTCGCAGAAAATGGCGCGCTTGCCGGCAGCCACTGCCTCCATAATCTGGCGCGCATGTTGCGCAGGCGGACTGCAGACGGCCACCACCTCCACCGTTGGGTCTTCAAGGAGGTCCGCGTCCCCCTCCGACCAGCGGGCGCCAAGCCTCTCCGCCAGCCCCCGGGCGCGACCGCTCCCGGCATCGGCAATGTGCTGCACCGTGAATAGTTCCGCCAGTCCTCCCAGCACCGGCAGGTGAAGGGCCGCGACGCCCGGCCCTGCTCCAAGAATCCCTACTCCCCAAGGCATCGCTGCCCCCCCTTCTTATGTTCTTATTATTCATAAGTAGGAAAAGTTTTGGCTATAGTCACATCAAGCCGCACCTTAGTCGCTCCAATGTGTGAGAATTGTTGCCATGACGACAGACTCCACCCTCCGCTTTGGAGCACAGACGGATGAAGTAACGAGCCTCCTGCGGATCGTCAACCTGGTGCGCACGGGCGAGGCCACCACGCGCCCTGAAATCGGCAAGGTCACCGGCTTGGGCCGGGGCGTTGTCAGTCAGCGCGTGGATCAGGCCATCCAGATGGGCTTCCTCGGCGATGGCGAGTTCGGAGCCTCGTCCGGGGGCCGCGCCCCCCGGACCCTACGTTTCCGCGCGGAGCGGGGGCGGATCGTGATCTGCGCCCTCGGAGCGGCTCATATGAGGGTTGGCGTAGCGGCCCTCGACGGCGACATCCTGGAACACAGGCACCGCACGTGGGATATCGCGCAGGGTCCGGAGAAGACCATCGACGCGGCGATGTCCCTGATTGACGACATCCTGAAGAAAGACGCGGAGGTGCCCGTCTGGGGTGTGGTGGTGGGGCTTCCGGGCCCGGTGGACTTCGCCTCGGGGCAGCCCGTGGCGCCTCCGATCATGCCGGGGTGGAACGGTTACGATGTCCGCGCGCCATTCGAGGAACGGTTCAACGCACCGGTATGGGTAGATAACGACTCCAACCTGCTTGCCCTCGGCGAACGTGCCCGGCGGCGCGACGCCCTGGTGGACCTCATCTACTGCAAGATCGGCTCAGGAGTCGGAGCGGGCCTGCTGTCCAAGGGCAGGATTCACCGTGGTGCAAACGGGGCCGCCGGCGACATCGGACACGTCCGGGTTTCCGATTCCGACGCACAATGCCGCTGCGGCAAGATCGGCTGCCTGGAAGCGGTTGCCGGCGGCTGGGCCCTGGTCCGGGATGCCGAACAGGCCATCAAGGAAGGTGCTGGCAGCTCCCTGGCCCCGAAGGCGAAAAAGGGAGCGCTGACCCTCGAGGACATCACCCTGGCAGCCCACGACGGGGACCCCCTGGCCATCACCCTCATCCAGAAGTCGGCACGGGTGGCAGGCGAGACCATTTCAGCCCTGGTGAACATGTTCAATCCGGGAGTCATTGTGATCGGCGGTGCCATCGCGTCCGCCGGTGAAGTGTTCCTGGCCGAGGTGCGCCAGCGGGTCTATGAACTGTCACTGCCGCTCGCCACCCGCGACCTAACCATCACGCTCTCGGTAAACGATGAGCGCGAACCGCTGCGCGGCGGAGCTGAACTGGCCCGCGAGCAGCTGTTCGACGTCACTTTCCCCCGCTGGTTCGCGGAGGGCCGGCCGTCCCCTGAACGAGCCGCCGTTCCGGCGTAAAATTCCGGCGTAGGGTACCGGCATGACGGGAAAGCGCCCCCGGCCCCCTCAGGCCACGTCGCGGGACACGCTGGGCACCGGCACCCGGTCAGGATCCAGCAGGGCCTCCAGGCGGAACGGCAGGAGCAGCGGCGAGCCGGGACCTGCCTGCAGGTAAGGCACCAGGAGCTGGAAGCAGACAGCCACGGCGTGTGCACCGCCGCGAAGTTCGCGTTTGCCGGCCAGGACCAGCCTGTCCTGCACGAACCACCAGCCAGACTCGGCCTGCAGCGAATCTGCCGGCACACTGCGGGCCCCCAGAACCACCGCCAACTCCCCGGGTGGCACCCTTACGCCGTCGATCTCAACTGCAAAGCCGCCCAAGCTGGACAAGGGCATCGAGCGGATCCAGGGAAGACCCACCCTCAGCTCAAAGCCCGCGGGCGTGGCCGTCAGCGCATCTTCTCGCAAAGCGGTTTGCAACATGACTTGCGTCCTTTATCCTAAAAGTGACATAAGTTTGTCATTCATGAGCATAAATGGGAAGGCATGCTATGGCCCCCGAAATTCCAGACAACTGGACCCTCTGCGCCAGCTCCTTCAACTGGGCCCCCGAGATCACGGCAGCACGGCGAACGGCCCAAGACATCGTCACTGGCATCGCAGACTCCGCGGTGAAGACAATAGAGCTCGAGCCTGGACTGCTGTGGCGGACCTTCCCCGCTCCGCAGGACGCCGAGGTGGACGAACTGCGGGATTCGCTGGCCGCTAGAGGGGCACGCGTCAGCATCGTTGGTGCCAGCCTGGACGACTTCACATCGCCAACCGAACGCCGTTCGCTTCAGGAACGTCTGGACTTCCTGGTCCCCCAACTCCACGCCGCCCGCCGGGTGGGCGCGAGCGGAGTCCGGTTGCCGGTCGGACAGGCGGGCACGGAACTGCTGACGCTGCTGCAACCGCTGCTGCATGAGCTCGACCTGGTGCTGTATGAAGAGATCCAAGGGCAGCAGTCGCCACGGAACCCTTCCGTGGCTCCAGCCCTGGATGCAATAGCCGGGCTGGCAGATGACCATGTGCGCGTGCTCGTGGATATCAGCATGCTGATGCCTGCCCTTCCCGTGACCTACCTTGAAGAGCTGCGGCGCGGAGGCGTCTCCGCGGAACTTCTGGTGCGCCTGGAGAATGACTGGCAGGACCCAGCCACGCTCGACGCCGTCACGGGCCTGCTCCGCTCAGGGAAGGTTCCGCCGCACATCCATACCCTCTTCATGAACTTGCTCATCCGGTTCGGCCGCAGCGATGCCGCAGACCTTCAGGGCATCCTCTCCTTGGTGGGTGCCTTCCATTTGAAGTTCTGGGACCTGGACGACGACGGCGGCCGGGTTTCGCAGCCGTTGCGGGACCTTGGCAGCCTGCTCGGCAGGAAAGGTTTCACCGGCACGCTGACCAGCGAATGGGGTGGCCACGAGTGGCTGCAGGATGACCCGACGGAGACGACGCGCAGGCATTTGGCACTGGCGGAGACTTGCCTGGCGGGGTCAGCGCCGACCGGCAGGGCTGCGGTCTGATCAAAGCTCAAAACTACAACTGAACAGCGGAACGGCCAGCCCCCGAAGTACCTGGGACCGGCCGTTCCGCTGTGTGCTACTTGGTGCTGAAAGCGGCGTCGAAGGCCGCTGCGGACGGTTCATAGCCGGAGAGCCGGCGGACGAACGCAAGCGCCTCGGGGGCACCATCCAGCCGGTCCATGCCGGCGTCCTCCCACTCCACGGACAGCGGGCCGCGGTAGTCGATGGCGTTCAGCATCCGGAACGCATCCTCCCATGGCACGTCGCCGTGGCCTGTGGAGATGAAGTCCCAGCCGCGGCGCGGATCAGCCCAGGGCAGGTGGGATGAGAGGCGCCCGTTGCGGCCGTTGGCCAGCCGCTTCTTCGTGTCCTTGCAGTGCACGTGGTAGATGCGGTCCTTGAAGTCCCACAGGAACCCCACCGGGTCGATGTCCTGCCACACCATATGGCTCGGGTCCCAGTTCAGGCCAAAGGCCTCGCGGTGTCCGATCGCCTCCAGGGTGCGCTGCGTTGTCCAGTAGTCGTACGCGATCTCGGACGGGTGCACCTCGTGGGCGAACCGGACGCCGCACTCGTCGAAGACGTCCAGGATGGGGTTCCACCGGTCCGCAAAGTCCTGGTAGCCGGCGTCGACCATCTTTTCGGAGGCGGGCGGGAACATTGCCACGTACTTCCAGATGGATGATCCCGTGAAGCCGGTTACCGTCTTAACGCCGAGCTTGGCGGCGAGCCGTGCGGTGTTCTTCAGTTCCTCGGCGGCACGGCGGCGGACCCCTTCGGGCTCGCCGTCGCCCCACACAACGTCAGGCAGGATGCCGCGGTGCCGTTCATCGATGGGGTCGTCACAGACTGCCTGGCCCTTGAGGTGGTTGGAGATGGTCCACACGTTGAGTCCGTGGCGTTCAAGGATGTCCAGCTTGCCCTGCACGTAGGCGTCGTCATCCCAGCGCCAAGGATCCAGGTGGTCACCCCAGCAGGCGATCTCCAGGCCGTCGTAGCCCCACTCGCCGGCGAGCCGGGCGACCTCCTCGAACGGCAGGTCGGCCCACTGGCCGGTAAACAGTGTGATTGGTCGAGCCATCTGCTCCCCCCTCCTCAGCCGGCCAGCACGGGAACGCCGGCAGCGACGCGTGTCCAGACGGAATCATTTTCGGAACTGCGCTCGACGGCGTCGAGCACCCGCTGCACCCTCAGCCCGTCAGCGAACGACGGGTGCGGGTTTGTGCCGCCCACGATGCCCTCCACGAGGTCCTTGACCTGGTGGGAGAAGCCGTGCTCGTAACCGAGCATGTGACCCGCGGGCCACCACGCCGAAACGTAGGGGTGGTCCGCTTCCGTGACGAGGATCTTCCTGAAGCCCTGGCGGTCCGCGGGTGCGGTGCGGTCGTAGAACCGGACGCTGTTAAGGTCCTCAAGGTCGAAGGCCAGGGCGCCCTTGTCGCCCGAAACCTCGATCTCCAGCGCGTTCTTGCGGCCGGTGGCAAAGCGTGAGGCTTCAAACGACGCCAGCGCCCCGGTTTCGAAGCGGCCGGTGAAGATGGCGATATCGTCCACGGTCACCTGGCCGTAGCCGGTCCCGGCAGCGCCGGAGAGTCCAGTGCCGGACAGCCCGGAACTTGAGTTCAGGAGAGGCCGCTCCTTCACGATGGTGTCGATGACGCCGGACACCTTCGCCAGGTTTAGCCCGGTGACAAACTGGGCCAGGTCAATGGCATGGGCACCAATGTCCCCCAGCGCCCCGGAACCGGCGTGTTCCTTCTGCAGACGCCAGGCCAGCGGCATTTCGGGGTCCACGAGCCAGTCCTGCCGGTAGGAGGCGCGCACGTGGTTGATCGTCCCCACTGCGCCTTCGGCGATGAGGTTGCGGAGGAAGGTGACGGCCGGGACACGGCGGTAGGTGAAGCCCACCATCGCCCGGATGCCCCTGGCTGCCGCGCGCTCCGCAGCCTCGGCCATCGCTTCGGCTTCCGCCACCGTGTTGGCCAGCGGCTTTTCGCACAAGACGTGCTTCCCGGCCGCAAGCGCCGCGATCGCGATTTCGGCGTGGGAGTCACCGGGCGTGACGATGTCGACGACGTCGATATCGTCCCGCGCGATCACTTCCCGCCAGTCTGTGGCTGATTCTGCCCAGCCCCACTTTTGGGCGGCGGCAGCCACCGCTTCGGCGTTCCGGCCCACAACGACCGCCATTTCCGGCTCGGCCGGCAGGTCGAACACCCGCGGTGCCGTGCGCCAGCCCTGGGAGTGGGCGGCGCCCATGAAGCCATAGCCGATCATGGCCACACGCAGGGTGCTCATGCGAGCACTACCTTGCGCTCGACCGCCACGCGGTTGCCCACGTAGCGCATGGGTGCGATCTGCATGTAGAGCAGGCGGAGCGTGAGGATGACTTCGACGTCGATCTCCTCGCCGGCGTCGGGGACGCGGTCCAGCGGGATGATGACGTCGGGCTTGTCTGCGACGAACCACAGGGTTTCCCATTGCTCCGGAAGCTCAGCTATGGAGTAGGACCTTCCCTGCAATTCGAAGCGGAGGGACGCTTTGGGTATCTGCACGCCGTCAACTGTTGCGGCGACGTCGTCAACGGCAGACAGCCAGAGACTGCGGTACCAGGGCAGCTGCACCGACACGGCGATGCCCTCGGGGTGCCTGCGGACGTTGGTGTCCTGGAACAGGGAATTGTGAGTTGCCATGGCTTTCCTTACTTAACGGTCTCGACCAAGGTCGTGTGGGAGTCGGGTGCATTAGGGTCAACGGCCGCTTCAATGGCACTCCGCATCAGCGTGTGCTGCTTCTTGACGAGGTCGATCGGATCGGATTCGCCGAGATCCGCGAACGCGTGCCCCTCCCACTCGCTGGAGAGGTATCCCTGGTAGCCGCCTCTAACGAACTGGTGCACAATCCGGGCAATGTCCATCGCAGGTTCATTGCCGTTCTCGTCAATGTCGTAGAACTTCGCGTGGACGTGGAAGATCTGCGGCATGATGTCCAGCCATTCCTCCGGTGGAACCAGGCCGTGCATGTTGAAGGCCAGCCGGGTGAACGGGCCGAGGCGTGCGGGATCGAAGTTGTTGGCGTTGAGGTAGTCCTCGAACTCCTGGTTGCGTTCGTGCATGGGCAATGGTTTGCGCCAGATGTCCTGCATGACGGCGAAGTGCTCCTCGGGCAGTCCCATCTGCGTCAGGGTGCGGAACAGCGTCGGGGAAAGGCTGTGCATCGTGGAGCTGAAGTCCGCGGTGAAACCCAGCCGGTCGCTTCCCAGCTCCTCGTACATTTCCCGGATCTGCAGGATCTTGGGGTCGTTCGGGCCCTGCGGTGCGTGGATTTCGTAGCCGAGCTTCTGGTCGTACTTCTCGGCCAGGGGAAGCAGCCGGCGGAGTAGTTCCTTGCCGGCGGAGCGTATTACCACGCGGTGGAATCCGAGCTTGTTGGCGGTGCGCAGTTGCGCGGCGAAGAAGTCGTACTCCTCGTCCGGCGTCATGTCCCGGTCCTTGCGGCGGCCCATGTCCAGGTTGGTGCCGACGGCGCTGGGTGTCAGGCCGTAGCGGTCCATGCTGTCGCGCCAGAGGCGGATGAAGTCATCGTCCACGTCGGGGTAGGTGCGCAGCATCTGCGCGATGTTGAATTCGACGCCGGGGCCGAGGCCTTCGTCGGCAACAGCCTTGATCAGCGTCTCGGGCGTGTAAAGCCCGGCGGCGAACTCGGAGGTGAGTGAATAGAGGGTAATGCCTAGCTCGATACCCGAGCCTGCGATGCCTTCTGACATGTCTTTTAGTTCCTTCGTTGTCAGCCGCGGACGGGCTGGGCGAGATGGCTGTTGAGGATGCGGCGCGCCTCGGAGGCGTCGGTGATCATGGACGAACCGGCGTTGGCCGCGGCCGAACGCTGGACGGCCTGCTCGCCGCGGATTATGTCGAACGGGTCCTGCCAGTTGTTCCAGTGCCAGCCTTCGTATTCGCTGGAGATTGCACCGGAGTAGCCGTTCTCGACGAGCTGCCGGACCAGGTCACGTACCGGTACCGAGGGCTCTTCGCCGTTCTCGTCGATGCCAAAGAACTTGCCGTGCACGTGGCGTACCCACGGCATGATTTCCAGCCACGTGTCCAGCGGCGCCGGACCGAAGAGACCTGTTCCGTTGATGGCGAAGTCGATCCCAAGGTCCGGCCGGCCGTTGCGCGCTGCCAAGCCAATGAACGCCCCGAAGCGCTCACCATGGACCTTTTGTGTGTTGGGCGGTCCTTCGGCATGGAAACCGTTCCACATCTCCACCACCTGCCGGAGAAGCTCCTCGGAAGCACCGCGGCGGCGGTAGGCCTCCAGCAGGGAAGGAGCAAAGCCCGTGACCGTGGCGCCCCAGTCGGCGGTGAAGCCCAACAGCGGGGAATTGAGTTTTTCATAGCGGTCGCGCAGGGCCAGGACACGTTCATGGGCGCCGTGCTGGTCCGCGTGGACTTCCAGGGCCAGGGTGACCCCGTACTGCTCCGCCACGGGAAGCAGGCTTTCCATCGCGTCGGGAGTCAGCGAGATCTGTACCCGGGCGATCGGGAAGCCGAGCCGGGCGGCCACTTCGATCTGCTTGCGCATGTACTCGACCAGCTCGTCGTGGTTCATGAGCCGGTCACGGCGGATGCCCGTGTCAACGTTAACTGCGAGCGAGGTGGGCACCAGGTCAACCTCGGCAACCAGGTCACGGAACTGCCCAACGAAGGTGTCATCGATCCGGTCCGGGAAGCCCCGCAGGCTGGAGAATCCGATGACCTCAAGGCCGGGGCCGAAGCCTTCGGCCGCAACTTTGCGGATCAGGCCATCGAGGTCGTACTGCCGGGCGTGGGAGGCCCGGGTGAAGCTGTAAAGGGTGACGCCCTGGATCGGCGTGCCGAGGCTGGTCATCGCTGTGCCACCTTCATGGTCCTGGTGTCGTGCTCTTCGATATGCAGCACGCCGTGGTCGGTGATGATGTACGGGATATAGAGCTTCAGGTCGACCCGGACCTCGTGCTCAACCTGCTGATCCGCTACGGGAACGTCGCCCGAAAGAACGGCCGAGTCCAAGGGAAACCACCATTCGCCGGTCTCGTCCACGAGTTCCTCGAAGCTGAAGGTGCGGTTGTTCATGGTCCAGCGCAGCGAGCCCTCCGGTGCGCTGACGCCGTCAATGCTCAACGCCGCCCCGGCAATGCACGAACCCGGCAGGGCCCTGTACCAGGGGATGCGGACTTCGACGGCTGTTCGGCCGTCCTGGGTGGTGAGTGTTCCCTGCTCGATAATGCGGTCGGCGATCATCGCGACCTCCTTGTCTGCGGCATGTCTTGCCTGTGCTTGAACAGAATGGCGTGGGCTACTTCTTCATTATTTAGTCAGTCTAATGTCAGATTCAGACATAAGTAAAGAGCGGGTGATTTCTTCCGCGATCCTCCGCGCACCGCGCACCGCGAGCGCTACCGCCGTCAGCGTGGGATTGCACGCCGTGGCGGTGGGGATCACGCCGTTGCCGGCCACAAAGAGGCCGGGGACCTGCCAGACCTGGCTGTCCGGGGAACACACGCTCTCGCCGTCGTCCGCCGCGCCCATGCGCGTTGTGCCCTGGTAGTGGAGCGAAGACCCCGGCGGGAGGACGAAGGGGCGCTCGTCGAGCGGTTCGCCCACCGCCTTGCCCAGCCGGACGATTTCCTGCCGGGCACGTTCAAGCACCTCGTGGTCGCGACCCGTGAGGCGGTAATGGATGCGCATGGCGGGCATTCCGTATGAGTCGCGGGCGTCGTCGTCGAACGCCACCCGGTCCTCCCGCTGAAGGTCCTTGGCGCAGAACAGGCCCAGCCCAACAATGGATCCCGGGACAATAGGGTCATCTTCGGCCAACGGGACAGGGGACGCATCCAGCTGCATGATCTGGCCATGGAATGGTGCGTCGTCAGTGTACGGAACCCACGCCACCCCGCTTTGCTCGCTGAGCGTGCCGTCCGCGGCCGCCGGGCCATGCTCGGCCTCGACGTCACGCAGCCTGCTCGCGAACACCACCTGCGCCTGGTCGTTGAGATAACGGCCCAGCGCGGAGGGCCTGATTCCGGAAGCCCACAGCAGTTGCGGCGTGCGCAGGGCATCCGCGCCCACCACAACGTAACGGGCAGCCACCTGATGGCTTTCCCCGCTGCGCCGGTCCTGGACTTCAATGCCGGCAGCCCTGCCGTCGTCATCTACGAGCACGCGGGTCACCAGCGACTCGTCGAAAAGTTCAAACTGCCGGTTATCCCGGGTCACGTCCCCCATGACGACGTCGGAGCCTGACCAGACAAGGCCGCCGTCCTTCCGGCGGTGCACGGCGAGCGGCATGGGCTGGACGCGGTAGGCCCGGTCCCGGCCCTCATCCACAACGGCTGCAAGGCGTCCGCGGACGAGGTCCGAGAACGGGGCGCCATCAAAGGCATGGGTGGTCACGCCCAGCAGGCGGTCGGCGTCCTCGAGAAGCTGCTCCAGGTCCGGCAGGAATGCGATGCGCTCCTGCCCGCCCGGGCGCGGGCAGGCGGCGGTCCAGTGGGCAGCCATGCCGCCCACGTTGCTCGACATGGCGGCGACTGGCATCCCGTCTTCTCCGGGGAACGCGTAGCCGTCCGGCAGCAGGTAGGTGCCGGGCCGGGCGCGGCGCTCCCCGCTTTTGACGGCGCCGGGTGAATTCACCGTTTCCGCGCCGGCTCCGGGGCCTTCCGATGCCCGCTGGGCAAGGCTGCGGCGTTTAGCGTCCCCGATGTTCTTCACGTGCGCCCCGGGCGGGCTGCTGACCGTGGGACCCACTTCGAACATGGCGATGGTGGCGCCGGGCGCCTCCTCGCTGAGGATTCGCGCGTACGTTGATGCCGTCGGTCCGCTGCCAACGATGGCGACGTCGACGGTGTCGGGGTACCGGCGGCTGCTCATCGCCCCGCCACCAGTTCCTGGATGCGGCGCACGGACTTTGCCGAGTCAATAGTCGGGTAGTACTCGAGCCCGATGGGGCCGGAGTAGCCGCTGTTCTGCAGGTCTGCGAGCCGGGCGGGCCAGTCGATGGATCCTGAACCCGGCTCCCCGCGGCCCGGGGCGTCGGCGATCTGCACGTACTTGATGAGGCTGCCGGCGTTGGCGAGTTCGGCGGCCACGTCCTCGCCTTCGACGGTGGAGTGGTACAGGTCGTAGAGGACGCCGAAGTTCGGGGAATTCACGCCGCGGGCGACGTAGACGGCTTCCGCGGTCCGGTCCAGCAGCGCCCCAGGGTGGTCAACCCGGATGTTCACCGGCTCGAGGACCAGGGTGATGCCGGAGCCCTCGATGTGCGCGACGCCGCGGGTGAAGATTTCGATCAGCTCGTCAAGCTGGTCCTGCCGCTTGCGCCCGCCGAAGCCGGTGCCGCTGCCCACCACGATGCGTGGGCAGCCGAGCTGCTGCGCTACCGCCACGCCGGCGTCCAGCCCCTCGTAGAAGGGCTCGTGGTTTCGGGGCGGGATCATGAACTGCATGCGCGGTTCCGCGAGCTGGGCAGTGAGCTGGACTCCGGTTTCCTCGAGTGCGTCCTTGAGGGCCGGAATGTCCTTGCCCGTCGGGCCCCACATCTCGACGGCGTCAAAGCCGGCGGCAGCGGCGGCACGGACCCGGTCCGCGGCGCTTTCGCCTGATTCGGCGAACAAAAGGTCAATATTTGGCGAAAGTTGGAACATGGGTTTCTCCTGAAATGTTGAAGAGTGGTTTAGAACATGGGGTGGTCGTGGACCGGACGCTCCGGGACCGGTTGAAGCACGTCCCAGTGCTCAACAATCCGCCCGTTTTCGAAGCGGTAGATGTCTGCGACGGCCGCGTCGGGACGCCCTGGACCTGAAGCGCGTACATGCACCATCGCCAGGTCACCGTCCACGAGGATGCGCTGGATATCGAAACTCGCGTCCGGGGATCCATCAAATTTTGGCGTGAGCATCCGGATAGCCGCCTCAGGCCCGTCAGGAATAGTCGGGTTGTGTTGCCGGTAGTCGCCGGCCACAAGGAAGTCGAAGGCTTCACGCACCCGTTTTTGGGTGTAGAAGATCTCCACGAAGCGCTCGAACGCTGCGCGGTTGTCAACCATCGCGGGTCAGCCCTTCAGGCCGCCGGAGAAGCCCTGGATGAATCGCTTCTGGGCGAACAGGAACAGCGCCAGGATGGGAATCATGGAGACGATCACGATCGCGAAGATCGAGTTCCACTTCGAGACCAGGGAGCCGATGTAGTAGTACATGGCCACCGGCAGCGTCTGGTTCGCAGAGCCGCCCAGGAAGATCAGCGAGGTGAAGAAGTCGTTCCATACGATGAGTCCGGCGAAGATGGTGACCGTGCCGGTGGCAGGAGCCATCATGGGGAACACCACCTTGGAGAAGATCTGGGACTTGCTGGCGCCGTCGATAGTTGCCGCTTCCTCATAATCTGTGCCAAGACCCCGGAAGAAGTTCGCGTAAAGGAAGATCGACAGCGGCAGGAGCATGCCGGTGTACAGGATGATCAGGCCCCATGCCGATCCCGTGAGGCCAATGGCACGCGCACCCATATAGAGGGGAACGGCGCCGAGCTGGCCGGGGAGGATGATGGCAATGAGGAAGAGATAGTACGCGCCCCTGCTCCAGCGGCGGGTGTTGCGGGAGATCACATATCCGGTGATTGAGCCCAGTGCGATCAATCCGACTATGCTGCCCGCTGTGATGATGACACTGTTCACAAGGCCCATGACCACGTTGGAGTTGCCCGTGGCCGTCAAGACAGCCACGAAGTTGCTGAAGTCCGGGCTCTTAGGCGGCGCGAGGGGCGACGTCGTATACATCTCGCTGTCAGGCTTAAGAGCCGTGGTCACCAGGAAGTAGAACGGGGCGAGGAAGATTAGCGCCAAAGCCCAGAGACCAATTTCCCGGAGCAAGGTGAGTTTGGTGTAGCGGAACATTTGTTAGTCCTCGGGGTTCGATCGCGTCAGCCGCTGCTGGAGAACGGCGAAGAACAGGATGATGACGGCCAGCACTAGGGCCAGGGCGGCACCGCCACCGAAGTTCCCGAGCGCGAACGCCTGCTTGTAGACCTGGGTGGCCAGCGTTTCGGTTGCACCCGCCGGCCCTCCCCCGGTCAAGGCCATGATGGGGTCGAAGACCCGAAGCCCCTGGACGATTCCCAGGGTGGTCGCAATGGCAATGGCGGGGCGGATAGCTGGCAGCGTGACGTTCCGGAATCGCTGCCACAGGTTGGCGCCGTCAATGGCGGCCGCCTCCTCGACTTCCACCGGCACGCCGGCCAGTCCGGCCATGAAGATCACCATGGCGAAGCCGGTAGAGCTCCAGACAAGCACCACCAGCACCGTCCAGATGGCCCACTGCGGGTCCGCGAGCCAGGGCTTCGCGAGGTCGCCGGCGCCTATCGAGGTCAGGAAGACGTTGATCGGACCGTCGAAGTCGAAGATGTACTTCCAGATGTAGGCCGTGGCGAGGGGGCTGAGCACCACGGGCATGAAGAAGAGAGTGCGGAGGATGTAGCGCGTCTTGAGGACCCGGTTCAGGCCGAGGGCGATGATGAGGCCCGCGACGCTGCCAAGGAAGACCGACCCAAAGGCCAGGAAGAGAGTGTTCAGCAGGGCGCCGAGCTTGGTGGGATCTTTGAAAATGGCTTCAAAGTTCTGCCAGCCGACCATTTTGAACGAGCCGATGCCTGTCCAGTTGGTGAAGGCGAAGAAGCCGCCGATGCCGGTCGCCACGTAGTGGATGGCGATGACAAGGGCAATCCCGGGCAGCGCCCACCACCAGTGCCCGAACTGTAGGCCCCTGCCCCGGGGGCGGGCCTTTGGGTCCGCCCCCGGAGTGCGCTTGCCTCGCCGGGGTGCTTCAGCTGCTTCGCTTTTCGGTTGCATCGTCGCAGTCATGGTAATCCTTGCTTATCCCTTTGAGTTCTCGGAGCTTGGTGATGTGAAGCCGTTACTGGTCCCAGGCTGCATCCATCGCCTGCAGCACCTGGTCGGCAGTCTTCTGGCCAGTGATGAGGCCCTGGACGCCGGTGGCGAGTGCATCGTACACGGCTGAGTTGGGCCACTGGCTGTTCGGCAGCGGGCCGTACTTTCCGCCCTTGATGAGATCACCGACGTTCTTGTACGCACCGCTGTTGAAGTCGTAGCTGTCCAGGCCGCTGACCGGGAGAGCGCCGTCGATTTCCGCGAAGGCCTTCGTCTGTTCAGGCTGTGCGGCCCAATCGAGGAAAGCCTTCGCCGCGTCCTTGTTCTTGGACGCCGCGTTGATGGAAAACGCGTAGTTGGCACTGGCAAATACGAAACCCTTATCCGAGCTCTGCTCTGCAGGGAGCCCGCGCACATCGAAATCCGAGTCGGCGGCCGCAGACTTCAACTGCTTCCAGCTGGGGCCCGGGATAAATCCGGCAACGGAAGTTCCGCTGGCAAGGCCCTTGGTGATGGCGTCGAAGCCGGCACCTGCGGCGCCCTTCTGGAAGCAGCCAGCGTCATTCAGTTTGGTGACTGCCTCCAGCGATGCCTTCCAGCCGTCCGAGCCGGCGAAGGTGGTTTCCTTGGCGGTACGCTTTTCGTTCCACTTCGGGTCCTCCGCATAAACGCGGGAGGCTGCGAGCGACATTGCCATCAGGCCGGTGTTTGGAGCAGCGGAGCCGGCCAGCGCGAAGAACGACTTGCCGGACGATTCGAGCGTTTTGCACTGCTCTTGGAGTGAGGAGAAGTCTGACGGGAAGTCAGCGATGCCGGATGCTTTGGCGGCGGTCTCATTGGCGACCATCCCGACCACCGTGATCTCCGGGGCCTGGCCGTAGACTTTTCCGTCCGTTCCAAAGAGGGCTTCGCTGCCCGTGGGAACAAGCTTCTTGGCGGCGTCGTCCAAAGGCTCAAGGAAACCTGCCTGAACGAGGGGCAGGATGCTGCGGCCGGTGCCGGAACCCGGCGCGGTCACCACGACGTCGGACGCGTTTCCGGCCTGGAGCTGGGTCCGCAGGGTCTGGTCGTACGAGTCATTGGGCTGCGGGTTGAACGTGATCTTCACGTTGGGGTTCGACTTCATGTACTTCTCAGCCAAGACCTGGAAGGGGCTCTCAATGGTGTTGGAGGTGGCGAACGACAGGGAAAATTCCTGTGAGCCCCCAGCGGAGGAATTGCTGCCAGCGGAGGCTGAGCAGCCGGTAAGGACGAGGGCTGCGATAGTGGGGACGGCGAGGGCGCCGACCTTGAGGCCCGAATAGCGGCGGTGCTGTGTCATGTCCAGCCTTTCTGACTTCGTTGTCGAAAATATCCGGGGCCGTGACCCCGGTCACTCATCAGTATGCAAGAGATGTGCCGAAAACGCACATAAGTCTTACCGATGACAGACATAAGTCATGCGGGGGGTGAGCGGAAGCACTTACATCGAGAAGTCTGATGCCGGCCGCCCAACTTATCGACGACGCTGATACACTGGCCCTACTTAGTTCACCGTTGAAGGATTGCCGTGCCGTGATGAATCATGTTCTGCTATCCCGGCTCGACCTCAACTTGCTGATTTCGCTGGATGCCCTCATTACCGAACGCAGCGTGACCAGGGCGGCGGAGCGGCTCCACCTCAGCCAGCCGGCGCTCAGCGCCTCGCTCGCCAGGCTCAGATCCCACTTCGGGGACCCGATCCTGGCCCGTCGCGGAAATGCCTACGAGCTCACCCCCTTCGCCCTGCGGCTCGCGGAGCACACCACCACCGCGCTCGAGGCCGCACGCCGCGTCTTCGAGAGCCAAGCCATCTGGGAGCCCACGGAATCCGAGCGTGAGTTCTCCATCTACGGCTCGGACTACGGCTTCACGACCATTGGCCGGGTTGCCTCCGAACTTGCCGCTGAGCGGGCGCCAGGGGTCCGCTTCCGGTTTATGCTTCACAACCCGATGGTGGTGGAGGATGCCGCCAACCGCCTTCGTTCCGTAGACGGCATGGTGATCCCCCACGGGTTCCTTACCGGGCTCCCCTACCTGGATCTATGGAGGGACGGGTGGGTGGCCGTGGTCTCCTCGTCCAACGACGCCGTC
The DNA here is from genome assembly GCF_054062615.1 of Arthrobacter sp. TE12232. Lineage (NCBI taxonomy): Bacteria > Bacillati > Actinomycetota > Actinomycetes > Micrococcales > Micrococcaceae > Arthrobacter > Arthrobacter sp. TE12232. The sequence continues at coordinate 3,090,174 of NZ_JBSSFK010000001.1, read as the reverse complement.
GGCGATCGCATCACCATGGAGAACATCGCCGAGCTTCCCTGGGTGATGACCTATCAGACCCGCTCAGCCTCAACGTCGGCGGAACGGCAGATCCAGCAGCTGGGTGTTGAGCCGCGCGTGGACGTGGTTGTTGAAAGTTTCCAGTCCCTGCCGCACTTTGTGGTGGGAACCAACCGGATCGCGCTCATCCAGGCGGCGCTGGTACCGTTCGCGCTGCGGATAGGCGGGGTGCGGATCCTGCCGCTGCCCTTCGATGCCACTCCGCTGGTGAATGCCCTGTGGTGGCACCCCGTGCACAACCGCGATTCGGAACATGAGTGGATGCGGGGCCTCTTCAAAGAGGCCGCTGACATCGTGGCAGCCGCCGCAACAAAGGAAGCCCCTTAAATGCCTCGATGCCCGCCCATTGTTGGACGGGCATCGAGGCTATGGGACGTTCGGTTGCAGCGTCAGGCTGATGCCAGCGCCGTCCGCATGCTCTTGCGGATGAGGTCGTGCTGCTGACGGACCAGCAGCAGCGGATCCACCTCGCCAAGCTCGGCGAAGGCGTGGCCCTCCCATTCGCTGGACCAGTAGCCGCGGTAGCTGCCTTCGACGAATACGCGGACGAGTTCCGGATAATCGATGGCCGGCTCGTTGCCCTGAGCATCAATGTCGTAGAACTTCGCGTGGACGTGCATGATTTGCGGCATGATGTCAGCCCACTCCTGGGGGCTGACATGGCCGTGCATGTTAAAGGCCAGGTGGGCGAAGGACCCAAGCCGGGCAGGATCGAAGTCGCGTCCGCGCAGGTAGGCAATGAACTCCTCCTGCCGCACCCGCATCGGGGCGTCAGTGGCCCAGATAGCCTGCAGTCTTTGGACGGCTTCGTCGTCCAGCCCGGCACGGCGGACAGCACGCAGGAGCGTGGGAGACATGCTGTGCATGGTCGAGGAGAAGTCAGCTACGAAACCCAACAGTGGCGAATCAAGCTCCGCATAGACGTCGCGGACCTTCATGATCTCCGGCGAGTTGGGCCCCAAGGGGGCATGGATCTCGTAGGCAAGTTTGAGTTCGAGGTCCTCGGCGAGCGGCAGGAGCCGGCGAAGAAGCTCCGGCTTCGCGCTCTGGATGCGGACAAGGGGGAAACCCAGCTTCTTGGCGCCGCGGAAGAGCGTCTGCGTGAACTCGTACTCTTCGTCCGGGGTCATGTCACGGTCACGGCGCCTGCCCATGTCCAGGTTGGCGCCAAAGGAGCTGGCCGTGAAACCGTGTTTGTCGAAGGCTTCCTGCCAGGAGCGCGCGAAGTCGTCCGTCACGTTGGGATAGGTAGGCAGGACCTGAGAGGCCACGATTTCGATCCCGGGGCCGATGCCCAGCTCCGCCACCCGGCTCAGCAGGCCGTCGAAGTCGTACCAGCCGGCGCGGAATTCGGCACTTGCCGAGTAGAGGGTGAGCCCGAGGGCGAAAGGATCCCCCTCAGCTTTGGGCGGAGGCGGGGTGACCGCCGTCGTCAGCTCCGGGGCCGCCGCCGCCTTGTCCGTGACGGTCAGCTCCAATGTCTGGTTGACGAAATTGGGGACGTACATGCCGGGACCGCCGTCCTGGCCGGGGGCAATCTGCATGTAGGGCAGGCGCAGCTCACCGATGATCTGGATTGTGTGCTGCTCGCCCAAGGCAACAGGACTCTCCGTTTTGGCAATGAGCAGAGGATGTTCCTGGAGGAACCAGAGAGTTTCGCTTTGCGCGGGCAGGTCCGGGAGCGCATAGCGGATACCGTCCAGTTCCAGGGCCAGGTCCCCGGCGGGGATTTCCCGGCCGTCGACCATGAGCCGGAGGCTGGAGACCGAGGAGAGCCACAGGCTCCGGTACCACGGAAGTGTCAGGGCCAGCGCGAGGCCCTCGGGGTGGGTGCGGAGGCTTGCATCGTCAAGAAGTCCGTTTGGCATGGTTGTCTCTTTGCTGGGAGGTGGGATGGGTTAGGTAAGTCCGCCGGCGATGCGGCGGATCAGGGCGTGTTGGCGCCGCACCTGCTCGATGGCACGCCAGGGAGTGCGTTCGCCTTCGTATTCGCTGGAGAGGTAACCGGTGTAACCGGAGTCCTTGAGGGCCTTGAGCACGGGCAGCCACGGAATCTGCTGGTCTTCCAGCAGCTCGTTGATGTCGTGGAACTTCGCCTGGACGAACACAACGTACTGTGCGATATCCGCGAAGTCGGCGGGATTGACGCCAATGCCGTCAAGGAAGGCGGGCCGTGTCTCGCGGGTTTCCCCTTCGCGAAGCGGGATGGGTCGGTCCTGGAAGATCCCGGTATCGATGAGGAGCCCGAAGTTCTTGGTGCCCGTCCGCTCGATGAGTGCGATGTAGTCCTCGACGACGGGGTGTTTGATGGGCGTTGGCGAGTGGATTTCCGGGCAGATGATGATCCCCAGCTCATGGGCCAGATCAAGGGAGCGTTCAACGGACTCGGTCCAGATGGGGTCCGGGACCAGGTCGCTGGACACGACGCCGATCTTGGGGCGCACGAACCCAAAACCCAATTGGCTGGCAAGCCGCAGGTCCCGCTGCAGCGCATCGGCGCCCTCGGCAACGGTCATGCTCCGTCCCGGGTGCAGACGGGTGTCAATCCAGGAGCCGTAGTTCGTGGGCTCCAGCGAGTACTTCTCCAGGAGGCCGAACCAGTTGTCGATCCAGGCGGGGGACGGTTCCGGATAGCCGGGGATGTGGCCCTCGCCGAGGATTTCGACGCCGGTGGCGCCCACGTCCGCGACGGCGGCCAGCGCCGTTTCCAGGTCCATGACCGTGCCATAGTCGCCCATGAAGCTGTACAGGGAAACGCCGTAGCGGAAGGTGCCTTCGCGGCCTTCCGGCGCGAGCGTCACCTTGCGGCTGGTCCGGTGCACGGTGGGCTGGTGCTCCAGCGGGATATAGGACATGCGCAGCCGCAGCTCGATGGAGAGCTCGTGGACGCCCTGGGGGAGGCCGCCGTCGAGCGGTACGGTCACCACGGCCGCTTCCTCAAGGGGCCAGCGCACGCCGTCGCTGTCCCAGAGCTGCTGCAGGGTGTAGGTCCGCTCACCGAACGTCCAAAGCGGAACGTCAGGTCCGACGTCGACGATGGTGCCAACGCGAACGGCGATGCCGTCGATGAGGGACGCGGCCATGCCCCGGTAGGAAGGCATTCGAACCCGGAACTGAAAGCCGGTTACACGTCCGCCGTCCGTTACGTTGCGGAAGCCGACGGATTGGATGAGGTCTCTTTCGAGAAGCATCATTGCTCACTCTCTCTAGGTGCAGAATCCAGAGTAGCAATCATTCTGCCACTTTTATACTTAAGTTAGCGCATATTCGACAAAACTTCGGCTCCCGCTCCCTTGGATTTGTTAGGGGCCTCACGTCACACAACGCGACGGCATCCGGTTCCGGACAGGCAACGCCCTACCCTTGACAGGTGACTTTGACTCGAATCCGCACCGCCGCCGCGAGCTCCTTCGCCGCCGCAGGTCTCCTGTTTGCCCTCGCCGCCTGTTCGACGCCGGCCGCCACCCAGCCCACCTCCTCTGCACCGGCTTCCCCGGCAGCAACTTCCTCCAGCGCCGCCTCCGAGCCCTGCACCGGAGTGAAGGTCATCACCGATTCGGGCGCCCTGAAGCAGGCTGCCGCTGACACGTCCGTTTGCGTTCCCGTGGACGCGCCGACCCTCGCTTCCAAGGTGCTCGAAGATGCAAAGGTGAAGATCGAGGGCACTGCCGCATATCCCAAGGAACTGGTGTGCCGTGTGAACGGTGTACCCGCCGCAGACTTCGACATCGCCCACAAGGGCGGCACGTACCGGGAAGATTGCAGCAAGATGCCCGCCGCCTTTGCCTACTGGGCTCTCTGGGTCAAGCCGGCCTCTGGCGCCTGGGCATACGCGCAGGAAGGCCTCGGCACCCTGAAGGTCAGCCCGGGAGAGAGCCTGGAACTGCTCTTCACGGTCGACGACGCACCGGCCGCACCCGCAGCATGACCTTTCGACCCGCGCCGTTACGCGCAGCGGCGGCTCTCGCCGCCGTCTTCATCGCGGCGCGGGTCCTCTACCGCATTCTCTTCAACGGGGCGGGCATCGGTGAACCCGTCCTGCTGAACATGCCGCCGGTGCCGCTGCCTGCCCCGTATGCCCATGTGGTCCTCCTGGGCCCGGTAACGGCACCCGGCCTGTGGGCGGCGGTCCTGTCCGCCCTGCCGATCGCCGGAATGATCCTCGGCTTCGGCATGCTCAACGCCTGGGTGGACGTGGCCCGCGGCTTCCGGCACCTGGCCCGCGGCGGCCCCCTGCAGGGCACGGCCCGGACGCTTGTGGTGGCTTGGGCGGCGCTCCCGGCACTCTCCGACGCCGTAACCTCCGTACGCCTGGCTTTTCGATTGCGGGGCGAACGCTTCGGACCCCGCACCCTTGTTCCCGTGCTCGAGCGCACCCTCGAGCACGCCGGACGGGTGGCCGCGGCCCTGGAGTTACGCGGCTTCGGCAGCCGGGCACCACACCAACCCGCCCCCGGCGCCGAAGCGCCGGTTCTGATCCCGGACGCACAATTCCGCATTGGTGACACGCAGGTGCGCGTCACCGGGTTCACGCCGTCGAGCGGGTCAATGACGGTCATTACCGGGCCGACGGGCTCCGGCAAGTCCACGATCCTGCGAGGTATCGCGGGCCTCCTCTCCCACGTTGACGGTGGAGACATTTCCGGCACGCTGCACGTCGCCGGAACGGACCGTGCCGCCACGCCGCCGCGCGATACCGCCCGCCTCGTCGGCGTAGTGTTGCAGAATCCCCGCGCCGCATTCGCCACCACCCGGGTCCGGGACGAAATCTCCCTCGCACTTGAGCTGCGCGGCGTGGCTTCCGGTGTCGCCAAGGCCCGGGTGCTGGAGGTCGCGGAGCGCATCGGAGTGTCGGCGCTGCTGGACCGGAATGTCAGCACCCTCTCGGCGGGTGAGGCAACGCTCGTAGCCATCGCCGCCGCGGTGGTGGACCATCCGGTCCTGCTCCTGGTTGACGAGCCCCTGGCCGACCTTGACACCTCAGCACGCGGACGCGTCATCGCCGTCCTCGACGCCCTCGCCCGCGACGGGGATGTCTGCGTCATCGTGGCGGAGCACCGGGCGGACTCGCTCGTACCCGTTGCCGACTCGTGGTGGACCATTTACGAGGGCACGTTGGTGCCCGGTGTCGCGCCGTCCGCTTCGGCCCCGGCTGCTGCCTACCCAATGCCCGTTCCGGAAACGGGGCATGCACCCGTACTTACTGCGACAAACCTCGCGGTGCACCGCGAGGGCAAGCCGCTGGTGCGCGACGCATCCCTGGCCCTGCACCGCGGTGAAGTGGTCGCCCTGGTGGGGCCGAACGGGGCCGGGAAGTCGTCCCTCCTCGTGGCGCTCGCCCTGGGGGAAGGCACGCCCGGTGAAATCACAGTCGGCGGCGGCCGCGTCGCCCTTGTGCCGGACGCCTCCGACGACCTCTTCACGAGGGACACCGTCGCGGCAGAGCTTGGAGCGGCGGAACGACGGCGGGACCGGGCGTCCCGTCGTTCCAACCGTCGCCGCCCGGGTAGTGACCAGCTTCCGCCAAGGCCGGCGGAATCGCGCCTGGCACGCCTGCGGGGAGACGTCCGGATGCCCATTGGACACGAGCATCCGCGGGATCTCTCTGCCGGGGAGCGCAGGATCCTTGCCATCGCGCTGCAGACCACGGACGACCCGCAGGTACTCCTGATCGACGAGCCGACCCGCGGGCTCGATTACGAGGCACGCACAGCGGTCGCGGCGGCGCTCCGGGCCGCAGCGGACGACGGCGCGGCGGTCCTGATCGCCACCCACGACCTCGACTTTGCCCGCGGCCTCGGCGCCCGGATCCTCCCGATGCGCGACGGCGTCGCCCCATCATTCGTGACAGAAGCCGCCCCGGCCAGTGTCCCCACAACACAAAGCAGCACAGCACAACGCACCGCAGAACCACGGTTCATCGACCCACGGCCGGACAGTCCGGGTGCGGCAGCAAGAGTCCGCCACATCCGGATGCCGCGGGGCGTGGAGTTCGCAATTCTCGCAGCCGCAAACCTTCTTGCCCTGGCAGCGTTCTGCTGGCCTTTGCTCGCCGCTGCCCTCCCGGAGGATGCCGCCGCGGCCCTCCCCTACGCGGCACTGGCCATCGCGCCGCTCGCCGCCGTCGCCGTCGTGGTGTCGCTCGACGGCTCGGTCCGCTCCGCGCATACGGTGGCGTTGCTCGGCGTGCTGGCCGCCATTGGCTCGGCGGTGCGGGTGGCGAGCACCGGCGTCGGCGGTGTGGAGGCGGTCTTTATCCTGCTGATCCTGGCCGGCCGCGCCTTCGGTGCCCGTTTCGGCCTGCTCCTCGGCGCCGCCACCATCGCCGTGTCCAGCGTCCTGTGGGGTGGCATCGGGCCCTGGTCACCGTTCCAGATCTTCGCCTGCGCGTGGGTGGGCGCCGGGGCGGGCCTGCTCCCCCGCAGGGTGCGGGGCAAAGCCGAGCTATGGATGCTGTGCGGCTACGGGGCCCTGGCGTCCTACGCGTTCGGCCTGCTGACCAATCTGTGGTTCTGGCCCTTCGCGGTGGGTGCCGGCACCGGCATTTCCTACGTGCCCGGCGCGCCGCTGGCCACCAACCTCAGCAGCTTCCTGCTTTACACGCTCCTGACCTCGACCGCCGGATGGGACACCTTGCGTGCCATCACGACGATCATCGGAATCACCCTGGTGGGGCGGGCCATTCTCGCCGCACTCCGGCGGGTGAAGCCGGTCTCCACCGCGGGCAGGCGGGCCGCAGAGGCCCACCCCGCCCAGGAAACGGACCGGCTACAGCTCGGGGTCTGAGGACACCGCTGGGACACCCGCCCTGCACGCTGTCCCTGACCTATCGCCGGAACCTCAAGACGCTACTCGCGAACCTCGATGTTGGGGTGGTTCTCTGTGACCCACTTGGCCATCCGGCGATTCCGTGCAGCGATGAACTCCAGCGTGGCCTCCCGGTACGTCACGTAGTCCGCCGGTACCCCGGAAGGCTCAAAGCCCTCAAAGGGCACGAAGAACCGAATGTCTTTGTAGTCGGGCGTCACTAGGTCTTGCAGGTGGAAGAAGTCCACAAACTCCACGAACCCATCAAAGAGCTCGAAGAAGTCTTTGTAGGCGTTGATGACATCGGCAAGCGGGCTCTCCGGTTCTCCCGCGTAGTGGCGCCGGATGCACTCAAGGGTGAGGTCCATGCGGTCAGCGATCGAGTGGCGAAGCCCCCGGGCCTGGTTCATCGTGGGTTTGTCCTTCGCCCTGACAGGCCAAATCATCGCACTGCCAATGGTGTACGGCGGGTAGAGGTAGCGAGCCCGCTGCTCCTCGTTCAGACCGGACATCGCGTCAGCCAGGGATTTCGGGTTTGACCGGCCGGTGTAGGAGCTGGTGATGGCATCGCTGCCGTAGCAATGCCTCGCCCCGGAGTCGTCGGTATAGATGAGGTACTCGTTCCAGCGGGCCGCGGATGCGCTCGGGGCGAAAAGGGCGCCGGAGTTCAGCCTCTTGGTCCACAGCAGCTCATGGTCCGCCCGGAGCCTCACGCTGTTCGCGTCTGGGTCGCCCAGGCCGCCGGATTTGCCCCGCTTGGCCTTCCGAGACTCGTCGGTCTTGTAGTCGAATGACGTATCGAAAACGCGCATGGTGGCAGTGTATGCGCAGGTCAAGACATTTTGACGGTTTCAGACCAAATAACGTCGAAGTACCAGCTCACACCTTGAAGTACTTCGCCTCCGGGTGGTGGAATACGAACGCGTCGGTGGACTGTTCCGGGTGCAGCATCAGCTCATCGCTGAGGACCACGCCCATCCGCTCGGGACGCAGCAGTTCCGTCACCTTGCGGCGGTCCTCCATGTCCGGGCACGCGGGGTAGCCGAGCGAGAACCGCGCACCGCGGTAGTCAAGCTTGAACAGCCCTGTCTTGTCCTTCGGTTCCTCGGAAGCGAAGCCAAGCTCCGAGCGGATGCGCGCATGCCAGAACTCCGCGAGCGCCTCGGTGAGCTGCATAACCAGGCCGTTTAGTTCGTAGTAGTCGCGGTAGTGGTTTCCTTTGAACAGCTCGCCAGTCACCTCGTCGATCTTGGAGCCGGCGGTGACCAGCTGCACCGGCAGCACGTCGATCTGTCCCGATTCGCGCGAGCGGACGAAGTCGGCGAGGCACAGGTGCCGGTCGCGGCGCTGGCGCGGGAAGTCGAAGCGCAGCCGCTCGGTGCCGATCGGGCCGCCTGAGCCGCCGTCGGGGGCGAGCAGTCCCGCGGTGCCGAGGACGCCGTCGCGGTCCTCCCCGTGGTGCAGTACCACGACCTGTTCCCCCTCGGAGACCACCGGAAAATAGCCGTACGCGACGGACGCGTCAAGCATTCCCTCGCCGAGGATTCGGTCCAGCCAGTACCGCAGGCGCGGCCGACCCTCGCGTTCCACCAGTTCCTCATAGGAGGCGCCGTCCTCGCCGCGGCCGGGCTTGAGCCCCCACTGCCCCATGAAGGTCGCGCGTTCGTCGAGGAAAGTAGCGTAGTCGTGGAGCGCGACGCCGCGCACAATGCGCGTGCCCCAGAACGGCGGCGAAGGCACGTGATTGTCGGAGGCGACGTCGGACCGGCCGGGCATCGCCTCCGGCTCGGTCACCGTGAACTTCGGGCCGCCTTTATGGATCCGCTTCTTCAGCGGCGGAAGGCCGACGGCGTCCGGGTCGGCGCCGCGGGCCACCTGCACCAGGGGCTCCATGAGTGCCAGGCCCTCAAAGGCGTCCTTGGCGTACCGGACGGTTCCTTCAAACTGCTCCGCCAGGTCCTGCTCCACGTAGGCGCGAGTCAGGGCTGCGCCGCCGAGGATGATTGGCCATTTCCTCGCGAGCCCCCGGGACTGCAGTTCGGCGAGGTTTTCCTTCATCACCACGGTGGACTTCACCAGCAGGCCGGACATGCCGATCACGTCCGCGTTGTGCTCCTCGGCTGCGGCCATGATCTCGGCGATCCCCTGCTTGATGCCGATGTTGATCACCTTGTAGCCGTTGTTGGTGAGGATGATGTCCACCAGGTTCTTGCCGATGTCGTGCACATCGCCGCGCACGGTGGCGATCACCATGGTGCCCTTGCCGGAGGAATCCGACTTCTCCATGTGCGGCTCGAGCAGGGCAACCGCATTCTTCATCACCTCGGCGGACTGCAGCACGAAGGGCAGCTGCATCTCGCCGGCGCCGAAGCGTTCGCCAACCACCTTCATGCCTTCGAGCAGCTGGTCGTTGATGATGCCCAGCGGGGTCATGCCTTCGGCGCGCGCCAGGTCGAGGTCCTCTTCGAGGCCCTTGCCTTCGCCGTCGATGATGCGCCGCTGCAGGCGTTCGCCGGTGGGCAGCGCGGCGAGTTCAGCGGCGCGCTGGTCCTTGAGCGCTGCGGTGTCGACGCCGGCGAACAGGTCCAGCATGCTGTTCAGGGGGTCGTACGTGACATTGCCGTCGGCGTCGTATTCGCGGCGGTCCCAGACGAGGTCCAGCGCCACCTTGCGCTGCTCTTCCGGCAGCGACGCGAGCGGCACAATCTTGGCGGCGTCAATGATGCCGCTGGTCAGGCCCGCCTGCACGGCCTCGTGCAGGAACACCGAGTTCAGGGCCATGCGCGCTGCCGGGTTCAGGCCAAAGGACACGTTGGAGACGCCGAGAGTGGTCTGGATGCCGGGATATTTCGTGGTGATCTGGCGGATGGCCTCGATCGTTTCGATGCCGTCCCGGCGGGTTTCTTCCTGGCCGGTGGCGATGGGGAAGGTCAGGCAGTCGACGATGATGTCCTCGACGCGCATGCCCCATTCGCCCACCAGGGCGTCGACGAGGCGCGAGGCGATGGCCACCTTGCCCTCGGTGGTGCGTGCCTGGCCGTGCTCGTCGATGGTCAAGGCGATCACGGCGGTGCCGTGTTCCTTCACGAGCGGCATGATGCGCGCGAAGCGGCTGTCCGGGCCGTCGCCGTCCTCGTAGTTGACGGAGTTGACCACCGGGCGTCCGCCGATGAGTTCGAGCCCGGCCTGCAGGACGGGTGGTTCGGTGGAGTCGATGACCAACGGGAGGGTGGAGGCCGACGCGAAACGTGAGACGACCTCCTTGATGTCGGCCACGCCATCGCGCCCCACGTAGTCAATGCACACATCGAGCAGGTGAGCGCCGACGCGGACCTGCTCGCGGGCGATATCGACGCAATCGTCCCAACGCTCGTCGAGCATTGCCTGGCGGAACGCCTTCGAACCGTTCGCGTTGGTGCGCTCGCCAATCGCGAGGTACGCAGACTCTTGGTCGAACGGCACATGATGGTAGAGGGACGCGATGCCGGCTTCACGCTCGGTGGGAACGCGGCTGCCGTCGGCGCCCCTCCCGCCGCTGGTGACAGCGACGGTGGCGCGCAAGGGCGCAAGACGCTCGACGACGGCGGCCATGTGCTCCGGCGTCGTACCGCAACATCCGCCCACGAGGCCCAGACCGAATTCCCGCACGAACTGCTCGTGCGCGGTGGCGAGTTCGGTGGGCGAGAGGGGGTAGTGCGCGCCGTTGGCACCAAGGACGGGCAGGCCGGCGTTGGGCATGCAGGCGATGGCTACGGTGGACTGCTTGGAGAGGTGGCGCAGGTGCTCGCTCATCTCATCCGGCCCGGTGGCGCAGTTGAGGCCAATGGCGTCGACGCCGAGCGGTTCGAGGGCGGTGAGCGCGGCGCCGATCTCGGAGCCCATCAACATGGTTCCGGTGGTTTCGACGGTCACCTCGACGAAGATCGGGAGCCGGATGCCCCGGGTGACGATCGCCTGCTTGCAGCCGTTGACCGCGGCTTTGGTCTGCAGGAGGTCCTGGCTGGTCTCGATGAGGAAGGCGTCCGCTCCCCCGTCGATGAGGCCCTCGGCCTGCAGCGCGAAGGACTGTTTGAGGTAGTCGTAGCTGGTGTGGCCGAGGCTGGGGAGCTTGGTGCCCGGCCCCATCGAGCCCAGTACCCACCGCATCCGCCCGTCTGTTTTTTCTGCCGCTTCGGCACGGTCCCGGGCGATCTCCGCGCCCTTCCGGGCGAGCTCTTCGATCCGGTCGTCGATGCCGTAGTCGGAGAGGTTGGACCAGTTCGCGCCGAAGGTGTTGGTTTCGACCGCATCGACACCCACGGCGAAGTACGCGTCATGAATGTCCGCGAGGACATCCGGACGCGTCGCATTGAGGATCTCGTTGCAGCCTTCAAGGCCCAGAAAGTCGTCCTCGAGCGACAGCTCACGCCCCTGCAGCATGGTGCCCATCGCCCCATCGGCAATGACGACCCGGTGGTTCACTGCATCCAGCAGCGCCTGGGAACGGACGGGGCGGGGGACGGACTCAATATCAAGCGCAAAACGAGGCATCTAAACAGACTACGGGCGGGGCAGTATGCAGGGCGCTGTATTTCCATGTACTACGACGGCGGGGGCCGCCTTCCTGAGACCTTCGAGTCACGACACGGGCCCGATCAGTCAGGAAGGGCCTCACTTTCGTAGACTCGATGGAGATCCGACCCGTCTCCTCTGTAGAGACAAGCCCGCCACAGGAAGAGCCATCGATGAAGATTGTCGTTCTAGTAAAGGAGGTCCCCGATACCTACGGGGACCGAAAACTGAACCTGGAAACAGGCCTCGCCGATCGGGAAGCCAGCGAGGCAGTCATTGATGAGATCGGTGAGCGGTCCTTGGAGCTGGCACTGACGTACGCCGACGCGCACGAGGGCACCGAGGTCGCAGTCCTCTCCCTCGCTCCCGAGGGTGCGACGGCAACGATCCGCAAGGGGCTTGCGATGGGCGCGGGGAGCGCCATCCACGTCTCTGACGAGGCGCTCCGGGGTGCGGATCTGGGACTTACCGCCGAAACTCTCGCAGCAGCGATCCGTCGCGCCGGGTTTGACCTCGTGATCACCGGCAACGTCTCCACCGACGGATCCGGCGGGATGATTCCCGCGATGCTCGCAGAATTGCTCGACGTGCCGCACGCTACCGGCCTCAGCTCCGTGGAAATCAGCGACGGCGCGGTGTCCGGCACCAGGTCCGTTGAATCCGGCGTGCAGAAGGTGTCAGCGAACCTGCCCGCGGTGATTTCCATTACCGAGGCGCTTCCCGGCGCACGCTTCCCGAACTTTAAAGGAATCATGGCCGCGAAGAAGAAACCCCTTGAGGTGCTTACCCTCGCAGACCTCGGGATCACAGCCGACAACCCGGAGGCGGCGCGTTCGATCATGCTGACCATTGCAGAGAAGCCCCCGCACGCGGCGGGCGTAAAGATCATTGACGAGGGTGACGCCGGCGAGAAGCTCGCTGATTTCCTTGTCGAAAACCGACTGGCTTAGGGAGAAACGACATGACTGAATTCCCTCCTGACGCCATCCTCGTCGTCGTCGAAACCCGGGCAACCGGTGAACTCGAGAAGGCAGCACCCGGACTCTTCGGCGCTGCCGCTGCGGTCGGCACGCCCATCGCCTTGGTTCTTGCCGCACCCGGCGGCGGCAGCGCCGCCGCCGCGGAGGCCGCGGGCCTGGGTGCCGCGCACGTATTGATCGCGGAAACTCCGGATCCTTCCGTGCTCGGAGTACCGGGCGTTGACGCCCTTGCCGCCGCCGCGGAGCAGGTGCAGCCGGACGCGATCCTGATTTCGCATTCTCTGAACGGGCGCGACCTCGCCGGCCGCTACGCTGCCCGCACGCGTGCAGCGGTTTCTGCCGATGCGGTCGGTGTGTCCCGTGATGACGAGGGCGTCGTCGCCCACCACTCCGTCTACGGCGGTGCCTACAACGTGACGTCATCGTCCACGTTTGGGGCGCCGGTAATCACGGTTCGCCAGGGCTCCATCGATGCGCGGGCTGCGGCTCAGCCGGAAGCCTCGGAGACCTTGGCCGTGACGCGCTCCGAGAAGCCGGCCGCGCGGATCGACTCGTTCGAGGAGGCGGTTGCCGCCACCTCGCGGCCGGAGCTGCGTGGTGCCGCGAAGGTTGTCGCGGGTGGTCGCGGCCTCGGGTCGAAGGAACAGTTCGCACTGGTCGAACAGCTCGCCGATGCGCTCGGTGCTGCCGTTGGTGCTTCGCGTGCCGCAGTGGATGCGGGCTACATCCCGCAGTCGCAGCAGGTCGGCCAGACCGGGGTTTCGGTGTCATCGCAGTTGTATATCGCGCTGGGCATTTCCGGCGCGATTCAGCACCGGGCCGGCATGCAGACGGCGAAGACGATCGTCGCCGTCAACAAGGATTCAGACGCGCCGATCTTCGAGATCGCCGACTTTGGTGTGGTCGGCGACCTCTTCAAGGTCGTGCCGCAGCTCATCAGCGCGCTTGAGGCTCGGAAGAAGTAGTCATGGCAACTTTTTCTCGGTCTGTTCGGCGGGGCCTGCCGCGCGTCGAAGGTGGTGAGCCCTGGCCCGCAGCAGGGCAGGCGCCCGCACGCATTATGTCGGCAGGAGCGGCGGCCCGGTCCGCGCCTGTTTTCGGGGAGGGATCGGTCACCGCCGCGCCCTCCGCCCCCGCACCCTCCGCCCCCGGTGCTGCCGCTGCCCGGGAAACGGCACCGGGTGCGACGGCGGTGTCCGCTCCGGTCCCGGCCGCGAACTCCGGCGCCGCTGTGGCGCGGCCGCTTCGCCGCGGCCTGCCGCGCGTGCCGGGCGGCGAGCCGTGGCCGCCCGCGGGCGAGGCTCCGGTGTCAGCGGGGGCTCGGTCCGGGGCTCCCGCCGCAGGCGCCACGCCCGCGCCGGTCACAGATGTTGCTGCGGCTGCGGCTGCGGCTGCAATAGCGGCAGCAGTAGCGGCAGAGGCGGCGGCAGCAGCAGTAGCGACGGCGCCGACGTCGACGGCGCTTCCAGCTGTTCCGGCCACCGCACCCGCCGCACCCGCGGCAGTGACGCTGGGAACCACTTCGCTGCGTCGCGGGCTTCCCCGCGTCCCCGGTGGCGAACCGTGGCCGCCGGCTGGACTCGCTCCGGCGGTCGCTGCCGCCCCTGCGGCGCAGGCCGTTCCCGAACACGTTGCCCAGACCCCGGCCCCGGCCGCCAGCGTGGTGGAGGCCGTTGCCGAGGCGGAGCCCTCAGCCACGGCGACTGCGCCCGCGGCCACAACCCCGCCGGAAGCGGTGGCACACGCCGTCGTCGCCCCGGCGGCACAGCCCGTCGTCGCCGCTGAAAAGCCCGTCAGGCCAAAAACCGAGGCCAGGCTCTACGGGTCGCGTACCCGGGGCCAGTGGATCAAGCTCGTCGTGCTCCTCGCGGTCGGCGCCGTGGCCGCCGCAGGGATTCTTGTGCTCGCCGCGCGCGGCGTGACGACGCTGCCGGGCGTGCCGGAGTTCCTTGAGAGGTACCCGGGCGCGTATCCCCTGCCCGACACGATGGAGCCCGGCTTCCCCTGGTGGGCGCAGTGGGCGCACTTCTTTAACATCTTCCTGATGGTGCTCATCATTCGCTCCGGCTATCAGGTGCGCACTCAGCAGAAGCCGCCGGCGTTCTGGACGCCGAAGCGCGGTGGCAAGAAGATCAGCATCAACCTGTGGCTGCACCAGTCGCTCGACATTTTGTGGCTTGTCAACGGACTCATCTTTGTGGTGCTGCTGTTTGCCTCGGGACGCTGGATGCGAATCGTCCCGACCAGCTGGGAGGCGGTCCCAAACGCACTCTCCGCGCTCCTGCAGTACATGACACTCGACTGGCCCGTTGAGAGCGGCTGGGTGAACTACAACAGCCTGCAGCAGATCATGTACTTCGTCGTGGTGTTCATTGCGGCCCCGCTGGCGGCGATCACGGGTGTGCGCATGAGCGAGTTCTGGCCGAAGGACGCGAAGAGGCTGAACAAGATCTACCCGGTGGAGGTTGCGCGCGCCATTCACTTCCCGACCATGCTGTTTTTTGTGCTGTTCATTCTCATCCACGTGTTCCTGGTGTTCGCGACCGGCGCGCTGCGCAACCTGAACCACATGTTCGGCGGCACCGACGTGGTGAACTGGGTCGGGTTTTGGCTCTTCGCGGCCGCAATCGCCATCACCGCGGCCGGGTGGTACGCCGCCCGCCCGCTCATCATCGCGCCAATCGCGAAGCTGTTCGGGCAGGTGAGCAGCCGCTAAGTTTCACCGGGCCGAATTGCCCGTTCAGGTGCCCAGCAGACGGCGTTCGTGGGCGAAGGCGACCAGCTGCAGCCGGGTTCGGAGCTCCAGTTTGTCCAGCACGCTGCGCAGGTGGGTTTTGATGGTTGCTTCGGAGACGAACAGGCTCTCCGCCATTTCGCCATTGCTGAGGCCTTTGGCCGCGAGCAGGAAGACGTCCCGCTCCCGCGCGGACAGGACGTTGAGGACCGACAGGTCCGGGCCCGCCGCGGGAGCACTGCGGGCCGCATGTTCAAACAGAGAGTGGATGGATCCTGGCGCGATGACCGAATACCCGGAGTGAACAGTGCGGATGGCTGCCAGGAGGAACTCCGGTTCCGCGCTCTTGAGGAGATACCCGCTGGCTCCGGCCTGCACTGCCTGGACCACGGCCTGATCCCGGTTGAAGGTGGTCAGTGCGATGATTCTTGGCTTGTCGGTGCCCGCAGCATCGGCGCGCTGCACAATCCGCCGGGTGGCCTCGACGCCATCCATGACCGGCATACGCAGGTCCATCAGCATGACGTCCGGACGACGTTCGCTTGCCAGGGCTACCGCCTGTTCCCCATCGTTCGCCTCTCCGGAGAGTTCCATGTCCTCCTGGCTCTCTATGAGCATCCGGATTCCTGCACGGAACAGAGGCTGGTCATCCACCAGGGCGACGGCGATGAGCGCCCCGGCATCAGCCACGGTCGTGCACTTCCCGGGCAATCGCTGCTTGCTGCAGTCCGATTGCGGCGAGCAGCGGCTGGGCTTCCGCATCCGCGATTTCCGTGAGGGAGCCCCCGGCTTCAGCGCAGGCTGTATCGTCCGCTTCTCTCGCTTCCCGGGTTCCGTAGGGGACGAAGACCGTCACACGGAAGTGTTCGCCGTCCGGGCCGGCCGTGAGCCAGCCGCCGGCCAGATGGGCGCGTTCGCGCATGCCGGGAAGTCCCCGCCCGCCCCGGGAGGAGGACGGATCGCCGGCGCCTGCTTGGCCGGGGTCTAGCGCCGAGGCCACGTGCAGGGTCAGGCCCGGGCCGCTCCAGTCAAAGTGGAGCCGCACGTCCGTGCCGCGCCCGCCATGTTTAAGCGCATTGGTCAGGCATTCCTGGACGATCCGGTAGACCGCCATCTGCTGGCCAGTTGAAAGTTCCACGGATGTTCCCGACTCGCTGCGGTGGACCTTCAAACTGCCGCGCTGCATCCCTTCGATGAGAGCCGGAATGTCGCTAAGTCGCGGCTGGGGCGTCACCATGCCGTCATCACAGACTCCCTCGATGACGCGTTGGGCGTCCACCAATGCGCTGCGGGCTGACCGGGCGATGGTGTCCAGGGCGTTGAGGACAGCTTTAGGCTGGTCCTTGCTCAGGTATCGGGTTCCGTCGGCTTGGGCGGCGATGACTGCCAGGGAATGGGCGAGGACGTCGTGCAGGTCCCGGGCGATGCGCGTCCGTTCCCGCTCCACAATCAGGTCGATCTCGGTTTCCTTCAGGCTGCTCTGCGCCAGCTCCCGTGCCCGGAACAGGCTGCCCCGTTCCTGGTACAGCGCCAACAGAAGTCCGACCGCGGCGCAGGATCCGGCTATCAACAGGAGGAGTGCAAATAGCTGCCAGCCGTAGTCCTGAAGCATCCAGCGGTCGCCGGCGTACGCAGGACGGTACCAGCCGACGCCGTTGCCGTACCTCCACGAGAGCATCAGGAACGCCATGATGGCAGCTGCGACCACGTTGGCGCCCGCAGCGATATAGCGCAGCCGCTGCGGTGCGGTCCACAAGATGAAGCCAAGAGCGACAAAGGAGCCCAGATAGATGGCCCAGTGGTTGGAAGCCATCGGCGGCAGTGCATGGCTTAGC
This sequence comes from Arthrobacter sp. TE12232, assembly GCF_054062615.1. Taxonomy (NCBI): domain Bacteria; kingdom Bacillati; phylum Actinomycetota; class Actinomycetes; order Micrococcales; family Micrococcaceae; genus Arthrobacter; species Arthrobacter sp. TE12232. The sequence continues at coordinate 3,073,207 of NZ_JBSSFK010000001.1, read as the reverse complement.
TGTCCGGCAAGGAGTGCAACCGTGAACCCGAGGGACACCAGCGGCTTCCAGGAAGCTGTCGCAATGGCCAAGGTCATCAGCACCAGGGGCCAAGTTCCAGGCCAGCTGTCCAGACCCGTGTTGCTCACCCCGTACCCACCGGTCGGGCCCATTCGGCCGGCCTCGGCCACACACCACAGGGAGAAGAAGATGACGGCCGCCACGAGGGCGCCCCAATGCCGGACATATTTCAGAACTGGTTCCATGCCAGTCACCATATCCACGGCAATCACGCGCTTCTCTCCATTTGGCTGAGATCTCAACCTAAAAGCCAGAGGATTCATTCTTTGAGCCAGAAACTAGCTGCTACTGGCCACACGATACTTCCGTTCGGCGGTGAAAGGGGAGGAGCATTCGGGCCAGCGCTGAGAGAACTCCGGGCTGATGGCGTATCCACGGCAGAAGAACTCGAGCGCCTGATCGCCCTCGGCGCGCGGCAGAGAGATGTCGACCAAGAATTAGGGGTTCAGCAGTTTCAAGGCCCGCATCACGAGGTTTCCACCGGTGACTCGGGCCTCCGTCCCCATTCAGCCCAGGAACCTTCGTAGACCCGGACGTCTTCACGACCCAGCAGATAGGTCAGCGCGAACCACGCCGTGCAGGCTCGGATACCGATAGTGCAGTACGGGATCACCTCGCGAGCGCCTGCGGGGTCTATCGGCGCAAATATCTCCCGCAATTCTTCGACGTTTCGGAACGCCCCGCCGTCGTCGCGCAAGGCGTCGATCGACAAGTGAACAGCCGAGGGAATGTGGCCGGCGCGACCTCCTGGTTCGAGTCCACCCGACGGCCAGAACCGCTCGCCCCGGAATTCAAGATCACTGCGCACATCCAGAATCGTGACCGAGGGGTCATCAATCGCGCTCTGCACCCGCGTCCGGTCGGCGCGGAGCCGTTCATCCTGGCCGGGCAGACGGTAGTCGGTCGTAGCCGGTGCGGGCACCTCCGTGGTCCACGGACGTCCGGCCTCTTGCCACGTGTCTCGAGAGCAGTCGAGAACGCGAACGTCGGTATGGCCGTAGAGCTTCATGAGCCAGAAGCCCATTGCCGGTCCATAGCCATAGAAGACCACTGTTGAGTCCGGGGCAATCCCGGAACCGGCGATCAGCTTTTGGACAGCGGCCGTATCGACGAGCTGGTAGTTGCCGTCCTTCAGGTCCCGGTAGACGTTCCACAGCACAGCACCCTCAATGTGCCCGCGGTCATAAGACGTCGCATTCACGTCGATCTCAATCAGGCGAAGCCCTGGATCGTGCAGATGCTCCTCAAGCCATGGCGCATCGACGAGGACATCGCCCCCTGCATCGCCCGTATCGTACATCTCCGGACCTCCTGAAATGCGTCAGGGAACGGGACGCAGCCCGCTCTTCGCTGAGAATCCGCACATTACTCCGCTTCCGGTCCATCCGGTACGGGCAGCGGCAATGACGGTGGCTGCCGGGCTGCAACTATGTGACCAGCGGGACCGGCGGCGGGCTCTCCCGCCCCGTCAAGGGCTCATCTGGCTCTGAATTACTCTCGCGCTGCTGCGTGGACCTGCTTGACGGGTTTTGTGGCGGGCATGCCGATGACGGCGACGACGGTGAGCACGGCGGCGATCAAGACGGCCAGGAAGACGGCGGAGGAGGCCGCGACGACTGTTTGGGGGTCCGTCTCGCCGTGCAGAGTGCCGGCGTAGACAGCGTTCGCTATCGCCCCGAAAACGGCGACGCCGATGGAGCTGCCGATCGACCGCGCGAACAGGTTGGTGCCGGTGACCACACCGCGCTCGTTCCATTCGACGCTCGATTGGGCGGCGATCAGTGTCGGGGTCGCGACGAGCCCGAGACCCAGCCCGACGATGAAGCAACTGCCCGCGACAAGCGCAACGCTGGGGACGGAGGCGGTGAGGGCAAGGACTGCTGTGCCGATGACGGTGACCGTGATGCCGATCAGGGCCGTGTTCCGGAACCCGATCCGAAGATACAGGCGGCCCGATTGGGACGCACTGATCGGCCAGCCGATCGTCAGCGCCGCGAGGGCGAGCCCGGCCAGGATCGGGGAGGTGGAGAGTGCTCCTTCGAGGAACGTGGGAACGTAAGAGGTGAGGCCAAGCATGACCGCTCCGACGCCGAAGGCGATCATCGCCGTCGTCGCCAGCAGCCGCCGGGACACCACCCACGGCGGCAGGACCGGCTCCGCCGCCCTCCGTTCAACCAGGAGGAACGCGGCGAAAAAGAGGGCGCCACCCGCGAAGACTGCAATGCTGATGGCGGAATCCCAGGCCCAGGCCTGGCCGCCCTCGAGGGCCCCGAGAATGAGCAGGGTGAGAGAAACGGTGAGCAGCCCCGCCCCCAGATAGTCGACCCGGTGTTTCACGCTCTCAATATTTTCGTGGAACGACCGGACCAGCATCCACCCTGCCACCAGGCACAGCGGGATGTTCACGAGGAAGATGCCACGCCAGATGCCCAGTGCGGCAAACACGCCGCCGAGCGTCGGGCCAACCACCGAGGAAACTGCCCACACGCTCGCAAGGTAGCCCTGCACTTTTGCCCGCTCTGCCAGCGTGTAGATATCGCCGGCGATGGTGATGGCCATCGGCTGGACCGCTCCCGCGCCCAGGCCCTGCACCACGCGGAAGGCGATGAGGACCGGCATGCTCCAGGCAACGCCGCACAGGATCGAGCCGAGCAGGAACAGACCGATGCCGATGAGCATGATCGGCTTACGGCCGATGGTGTCGGAGAGCTTCGCGTAGACAGGTACTGACACGGCCTGCGCCAGCAGGTAGGCGGAGAACAGCCACGGGAACGACGCGAACCCGCCGATGTCTTGCACAATCGACGGCACGGCCGTCGCCACCACGGTCGCATCGATCGCCACCAGACCCGTGGAGAGCATCAGGGCAATGAGGACAGGTCCGCGTTTGGAGCGGAAGCCGACTCCGTCGGCAGTCGATGTCGTCATGTGATCTCGTTCCCATCCGCGTGCAGGGCGCGTTGCGCGCAGAACCGGTTCCGGCCCCGACTGCATAACCGCACCCTTCACCGAATTAGTCCCCGACGCCCCTCATAACGCTCCCGACCGGACCGCTCAAGAGGCTCGCCGACGTCGAGAAAGCGGCGGTGATCAAGCGAACGACGGCGGGACTTTGAGTTCTAGCGGTAGTTGCAACACTCCGTGCGGGCGGCCTCACGTTCCGAAGCGACATCGTCAAAGGCCCAGGCGGTCAGCAGATCCTGCTGGAGGACCCGTCCGGCAATGTGGTCGAGATATTCCAACCCGCAGGCACCTAAACACCGCGGGCCGGATGAACTCTGCTGCCAGGCAGACGACGGCGAGACATCCTGCCTCTGCCCTCGGCGCGTCACCGGAAAATGCCAACGGCATAGGCGCACAGTAAGAATATGAAATCACTACAAAGCGATGAAGTCGTCGCCGTACGTGGCGTCCTCACCGATACACACCCGGTCGATTTCCATGCCCTTGGGCTGACCGGCGCAATTGACCGTCTGACCCTCCCCCTCCGCAAACGCGGCATCGTGGTGCATCTGGAGACTCCGCAACACCGGATGGAAGTGGACCGACAGTCCGCAACTCTTCTGTACCGGGCGGCGCAGGAGCTCCTCAGCAATGTCTATAAGTTCGCTCAGGCATCAGTTGTCACGGTCCGGCTCAGCTGCGTCTCCCACGGCATGACCCACGGCATTCAGCTCAAAGTGACCGACGACGGCGGTGGTTTCGACGCACCGGCAGCCATGATTGGCCGGCACACCGGCATGGGGCTACGCCTTATGCGCCTGGCGGTGGACCTTGCTGGCGGAGAGGTGATGATCGATTCGTCCGCCGCCGCAGGAACCCGTGTGACCATAACGCTGCCCCTGGACTAGCGCCGGCCCGGAGGCCGCAGTGGCATGAACCTCGACCCTCCTCTTGTCCGTGAGAAGCGTCACAAATAAATACGGCCGCAGCCGGGAGTGAGCCGCAGGCAGGTAAAGTTATCTGTTCGTAACATTACCTGACTGAAATGTGTTTGAAGATGCCTGCAGACTCCGCTAACGAAGACAAGCCGAAACAGCTCCTCGGGCTAAGCGGCACCCAGACTATTGGCTCGGCGTTGGCCGCGGTGACCTCTGCCTTCGTGGGGTCCTTCCTCGGCGTCGCCGGGACCCTTATCGGCGCCGCACTCGGCTCTATCGTTGCCACGGTGGGCGCCGCTCTCTATGCCCGAACACTCAGCTCGGCCGCCGCCGTGGCATTGAGGAAAATGCCCCAGCGACGCGTGGGTGGACTGCCCGCTGACGACGGCGACGTGCTGGCCGCCAGCGCTCCGGCCGAGAGACCTCGAGCCAAACGGGTGAGGATGCAGTTCACCCCCAAGACCTGGATCAAGGTCGGGGCGGTCAGTGCTGCCGCATTCGTTATCGCGATGGTCGGTGTCACGGCAGTCGAATTCGGAACCAATAAGCCCCTCTCAAGCCTTGTCTCGTCGACGTCGAGCATCGACGGCCGTGCGGCCGGGCCCACGACGACGCTGGGCTCAGCGCTGAGCGGCACTCCGACCGTCCCGGACAAAACGGACGCATCCACCAAGGACGTGAAGGACGTGCCTGGGCAAGTCGCGCAAGTGCCGGGGCAAGTCCAGGAAGGCTCCAACAAAAAAGATGGCCTGACCACGGACGGTAGCCCCAGTGGCGCGGACAGCGGCTCGGCCGGAACCGCAGTGCCGGGAGCCGGCCAACCAAGCGTCACCATGCCGGCGGACGTCGTCCCCGAAACCGGCCAGAGCTCGAACCCCGCCCCCACGACCGAACCGACCCCGCAGCCCGAGGTGTCCTCGAGTTCGAAAACGGCCCAGCAGCCCGCACCGTGACGGCGAAGTGAGGGCGGGGCCGACAGGAACCTGATCCTTCGGGGCCGTGCTTAGGTTTGAACAGCCACCCGGCACCGGTCCACCTCGCCCGGGGCACCTAACCTGTTAGTGATGGTGGGCCAGGGCGGCTGTGTTGTCGCGGCTAACTCATCCGGCGGGGATTACCGAATTCTCAGCGGTCAGCCCCCGCCCTGGCCTTCGCGGGCCACTTCTTCCAGACTCCTGGCTGTCGGCGCTGCCGTCATCAGCTGCCCTAACACTCCGACGCCTACGGCCCGGCCGAACTTCACTACCTCGGCGCGAGATTGTGGTGCACCGCACCAAGGTAGTGAGCGGATGGATCGACGACGACGACTGTTCCGACGCGGACGCCCGCAGGATTGTGCAACTCGTCGCACACGAGAACGCCCACCGTGTGTACGTGCTCCCCTGGGCATCGGAGCATGGAGCACCGGAACATGGAGGGGCGATCTTATGCCGCGATGAACAGTGCCCAGCCAGGAAAGGGATCCACCGGTAATGGCGGCTCGGTCTCGCCGGGTCCGACGGCGCCGCCGGGTCCGACGGCACCGGCAAGTACGTCCGGCCATTCGGGCGGATCCGTTTCCCAATCGGGCGGTTCCAATTCCCGGTCGGGCGGTTCCGGCGCCGGGCCTTCACCGGCGTCCCCGAGGGACTGCGGCCAGTGTGGCGGTTCCCAGTCTTGTTGTTCGCTGGGATACGAGCGTCCCGCGGGTGAGATCCAGCCGGGTGGCTGGTCCCGGGTGGCGTCAACCGGCCTCCATGCTGTGGTGTGTCTGAGACGGTGGTGCCGCCGGCATGGCTGGCCCAGGTTGGTGATGCCGGTGCCGCCTCCCTCGGACCAGGCCAACACGTGATCCGCTTCGTTATCCAGAGAATGGTTATTGCAGCCTGGAAAAGGGCACCGGCCATCCCGAAGCCGCAACCATTGGCGCATCGCCTTCGGAACCCGGTAACTGGTCCGCCCGATCTCCAGCGGCGCTCCATTGCGCGGATCGGTCAGCACACGCAGGAACGATCCGGCCCCATCCCCCACAAGCCGACGGGCCATGGTCGGAGGAATGGGACCATACCCGTCCAGCGTGGCCGGTTCCGACGCGGCGCCTAAAAGAGACAGCGCCGGCACGGTCACCAGGACCTGCGCCTTGGGTGACGGAGTTCCTTCCGCCACCCCCGCCAGCAGCCAGTCAGCGGCGACGTCCGCACGGAGCTGCGTAAGGGTCCGGGATTCATTCGGCCCCTGCAGGGCACGCGCCGCCTCCGTGGCACGGGACCATACACCCACCGCCACATCAGCAGTCAGATAGGCCGAGAGCCAGGCCATGCCATCCCGGTCCGGCACATATTCCAGCCGCCGGTCCTCCTCACCCTTGCGGTGGCGCGCTTCGATGCTGACAGGATGGTGCAGCTCACGCCATCTGCGCGCTTTGGCCCGGAACCTGCCCGGAACTAGCTCCCCTGCCGGGCAGCCGCGCGCCGCAAAGTCAGCTTCGGGGTCCAGGAAATGAGCCTCCAAAGCAGCCCCCGCGGCGGGATCCAGCCCGGACGTTTCATCACACATCACCCGCGCGTGTTGCCAGGAAATGCTTCCTGCCTGCAGCGCAGACAGCGTGAGGGGCAACCTGGTGGTCAATATGGCTGACTCAGCCAGGAGCGCCGCCGCCGATCTTTCACTCACGGTCAGGACACAGGCCACCTCTGCTGTCACCGCCATTTCCTGGGCGGTGCGCTCCTGCGGGGAAACGGCCGGGGACGCCATGGCGGCGGCAGCGCGGGCATATCCGGCGGCGAAGTGCACTTTCAGCGCGGCAAGCCTGGCCTCCATGCGGCCTACCTCAGCCATGCCGTCCAGGCACGCGTCCGCTTCGTCCCGGAGAACGTCAGCGCCAGTCGAGGCCACGTTCCCGGCTCCGCGACCTGCGATAGCAGACATCGCGGCGAGGGAGGCCTCCATGGCCTCCATGGCCTCCAACGTCTCCGCAGCTGCTCTGCCTTCCACACTCACAGCATATGAGGAGGCACCGACATTAACGCCGGCGTCAGGGTTGCAGGCTAAGTCCGTCATCCAGGATCTGCCTGATCCCGAACCTTCCTACCCTGAACATCCGCGGATTATCGTCGGAGTTGCTCAGCATGGCGGTGGACAGGATGAGAGCCCACCCGCGGGCCCTCTTCCAGGTGTCCCCATCCACTGCGGAGCCAAAGGCGCCCATGAAGCGGCGGCGTGTGCCGGCGTCGAGCATCAGCCACCCCACCGCAAGATCGACAGCCGGGTCCCCTGCCCCGACGTCGCCGAAATCGATGACGCCGGCCAGGGAGCCGTTGTCCGCCAGCAGGATGTTGCCGGGGTGGAGGTCCCCGTGGAGCATCATCGCCGGACCATCCCAGGCTTTGGCGGCACAGGCCTGCGCCCACACTGCCCTCAGCGCGGCCGACTGCGGGTAGCGTTCGCGGTCCTCGAGCCGTTCCACCAGCACAGCGTCACGGTCTGTCAGCGGCACGCCCCGGAAAGGGTTGACCGGGACGCCCGTTTCGGCGGGCACGTGAAGGGACAGCAGGAAATCGGCCAGGCCTGTGGCCGCCGGTCCGCGGCCAGCCGGGCCGACGTCGGCCGCAGCGGTTCCGGGGACCCACCGCACGATGCTCCACGGCCACGGAAAGTCCGACGTCGGCCTGCCGGCATGGACGGGGACAGGAACCGCAACTGGGGAGCGGCGAGCTATGTCGGGAAGGTAGCGCTGCTCATGCAGTATCAGCGGAACGGCCTCCGCCCTGCGCGGCAGCCGGACGGCCAGGCCGTCACCGAGCCGGAAGGTCGCGTTGTCCCAGCCGTTCGCAACCCGCGCTATAGGACAATCGCCGAGGTCGGGCCGCTGGTCCCGGACGAGGCGCTGGACGACAGCGCTACTAACTTCCACCGTGGCCCGCGGCATTTCCGCCATTCAGAAACCCGCCTTCCTGGTGCCTGCAGTGCAATGCAGTCCGGTCCTTGTCCGAATATAGTTCACGACCCCCGAGCGGACGGGGAGCCGGACGAGGCCTGCGTCGAACACCGGACGCTCCAACCACGAGTACGCTCCGACCCCCGGCCGCCGCAGCCGCACGCTCACCGCCGACATGGAAGTATTCACTTATGACTATCGATAGTGATGACGCCAACCTCCCGGCGCAATTGGACTCCCACGGCCTAGACGACTCCACAGAAGTCAGCCGTAGCTGGGACCACATCGGGGCCATCGTTGTCGATGCCACCTTGCAGCGACGACAGAACTACCACGCGACCGTCAGGCCACGAGTTGTCGCCCTGATCGAGGCCTGGCCGGATGCCGCCACGACTAGTGGATTCCGGCGGCACCTCGATACCGGGACGCTTTCCGAAGTTATCGACTGGCCGTCCCCCGGCCGCCTCGCCCAAGTAGACGACATGACGCGCGTGTTGGAGAGCCAGGGCATCGAGACGGTGGCCGAACTCCGAGGAGCGCTTGGCGACGACGACAACAGGGCCGTTCTCCGCGAGGCTCTTGGCGCCGTGCGGCACGTCAGTCCCAAAACGCTGGATTACATTGACACCCTGAGCGGAGTGTCAACGGGCGGGGCTGTCGAAGAGTAAACCCGGGGTGGTCCAGCCTGCCGGCGTCGAGGACTCCCCTTGATCTGACGAAGGGCCTCACCTGTGCGTTGCAGATCGAGATGAGGCGCATGAGGGCGGGGACGTTGCCCGATGAGGACGCTGCCCCGCTCGCGTTACCGTCTGTTTTTAACGCTGCTGAGGCTGAACTGTATGCTCCTGTCCGGGCTGTCCTCGCTGAGCTTCAGGACCCGAACTTCTACGTCGTAACCCTCAATTACCGCAGAGGCAGAACACGCCTCGTACGTGCCCGTGACGTTTGACGGCAGCGGAGAAGTCTCGCAGTCGCCCTTCACTTTCGCACCGTTCATGGCTTCGTCACTGATGCGCTGCACGTCAGCAGGCGTTACTTTCCGTTCCGTCCGGTAGCTGCGCCACATGCTGTCACAGTCCACGTCGTAGCGGATGCAGAACGGTCCGCCCGTAATATTCTCCCCCTCCGCGTTCCATCCCGGAGCCGGGTGCATCCGGTCTGCGATCGCAACCATCGGTGCCGTCGCAATAACGTGAGTCACCTGAAGGATTGCAGGAATGCCAAAAATGGCTGCGAGCACGATGAGGACTACCTTCAGCCACGTCGGAAACCATCGCCTCTTGGGCTGCGGTGAGCTGCCAGAACGAATCTGCATGCCTTATTGTCGCCTCTGTTTGTGATTCGCAGGATTTTCCATTCCCGTGTCCGTTGAAGCGAGAGACTCCGAACTTATTCAGTGGCGTCCATGGACGATTGGTGGCGCCGGCCGGGAGGGTGCTGTAAACCGATCTCATGTTCTTCCGTCAACTTGAGTACATGGTGGCCCTGGACCGCGAGCGTCACTTCCTGCGGGCTGCCCAGTCCTGTTCGGTTTCCCAGCCGGCCTTGTCAGAGGGGATCCGGAAGCTGGAGGAGGAGCTGGACGTTCCCTTGATCCAGCGGGGCAACAAATTTGAGGGCCTGACAGCCGAAGGGCAACAGATTGTAGTCTGGGCCCGGAGGATCCTCGCGGACCGTGACGGACTGAAAGAGGAGATCGGCGCGATGCGCGCCGGGCTCAGCGGACGGCTGCGTTTTGGGTCCGTTCCGACCGCTTCGATCGCATTGTCCCTGCTCACAGCTCCATTTTGCGCTAAGCACCCGCTGGCGCGGGTGCAGGTTGTGTCTGACCTGAAATCCGAGGATGTTCTTCGAAGGCTGCAGAATTACGAGATCGATGCCGGCATCACCTACGTCCGGGATTCCATCCCTGGCGAGTTCCAGGTGGCCCACCTATACATGGAGAAGTACGTCCTGCTGACGGCCGCCGACACGGGGACTCGGGTCGAGTCGGCAACCTGGGCGGCTGCCGCTGCCCTTCCGCTCTGCCTGCTGGATCCAGTGATGCAGGGCAGACGGCGTCTCGATGACGTGTTTGCCGAGGTGGGTGTTATGCCGTCACCCCGGGTAGAAACCGACTCGGTGTCAGCGCTCTTCGCGCAAGTAACGACGGGGCCGTGGGCAACCGTAGTGCCGTCCGCCTGGCTTCACGTCTTTGGCGTCCCAGCCGGGATGTGCGCGTTGCCCCTGGTGGAGCCGGAGCGCGCCATACCCGTCGGACTTGTCACCCTCGCCGCGGAGCCGGGCTCCGTTATGGCCCGCGCCATGGCCGCCGTCAGCCGGGTGACGGACCTCACATTCCTGGAGCATCTCCCTCACGAGCAGGCGCCATAGACGCCGCCTATTGTGCGATCGTTTTTCCCTGTTTGATACCTATGATGCAGAGGCGGAAGGTGGATCTCAGGCGGCTACCGTCTCGGCCCGCCAGCCTTCCTACCATTGGAGATCCCGTGATAACCCAGAATCGAAATCCAACCATTTCAGGGAGTCACTCCGCCGCTTCCGGGACTGCTGAAACACGGCCGACAGGCCGCTACGCAGCATCCGGCCGTTACACCGACCTTGACACGCTCGTCCGGGGCGACGCCCGCCGCGCCGTCCGCCCGGGCAGCTACACCGACGTCGATACCCTCACCCGCCCGAAGTCCGACATCGTCCGCCCGGGCAGCTACACCGACGTCGATACCCTCACCCGCCCGAAGTCCGACATCGTCCGCCCGGGCAGCTACATCGACATGATGCTCCCCTAGGCCAGGTCTCCGGCCCCGGGCGTACCGGAAGCTACACAGAAACGGCGTGCAGCGCAGGCTAAAACGCCCGCAGCATGCTTCCCAATGGCGTCACCCAAGGACGTGTGGCGCAGCTGGCCGCTCCCCTCCATGCAGGAACGTATCCAATTGAAATGTCGCTCGGAGCGTGACTTGTAAGAGTCTTCACTGATTGCATAATTCTTGCATTTGACGGCACACAACGCCCCGCCCCCGTTTGGGGCGGGGCGTTGTGTGCCGTCGTACTCTAGGCTTCCACCACCGAATTAGGTGCGGAATTTGCTTCGATTGCCTCGGCAGCGGCGCGACGCCTCAACAGCAGCGTGAAGTACATTGCTGCCCCGGCACCAATCAGACCGATCACCGCCGTCACCACAAAGTAGAGGCTGTTTGCGCCCCCCACGTTGTCGCCGAAGTTCGTGTAGATCGCGCTGCTGATCTGTGGCAGGACGATGTCGGGCAAGTAGCCGAAGAAAGAGATGATCCCGATTGCGATACCTGTCACCGCCACCGGCACACGGCACTCATCGAGAATGGACCAGTACACGCCGCGTACCACGTACATCACCAGGCCGGCCGCCACAATCAGCACGTAAATTAGGCCAATCGGCGAACCGCCCGGCAGCACCGCGAGTGCAATCATTAGTGCGGCAGTGAGCGCCATTGCGAGCGTTAGCACCCTGGATCGACCGAACTTGTCGGCGAGGAATCCACCGCCGAATCCGCCGATCGGCCGCATCCACAAAACGATCACTGTTACGACGCCTGCGCCCACTTGTGATACTCCATGGTTCACGTTCAAGAAGCCCGAGAAGTAGTAGTGACCCCAGAACAGCGTGTACCCACAGAAGAGGATGACGATCATCACCCACACCTCGCGAATCTTCAGAATCTCCGCAATCGCGGCAAACGTCGACTTGACGTTTACCTTGCTCTGAGCGTCCGCCTTGATCTCCTTATCACGACCACCCGGCATGAGGAAGAACAATCCCACGGCGATCACGATGATCGCAATGCAGTACATGTAGACGACCGCCTGGAAGCCGGCGCGCGTTGCCGCTCCGTCGGCCGCACCCGGACCGGCGGCAAACGCAAACACCGTGACCGCGGCGCTTGCCAGAATCGCTTCTACCAGGCCGCGCCCTCCGTCGAGAGCACCAAAATAGCGGCCTTCTTCGTTCGCATCTGCGAGCAAGTTCACTGTCTTCAGAATCGCGCTCCAGAACGTGAAGACCGTCGCGAAACCCCAGATGAGGTAGATGTACACCAAGGAGGACTTGTCAGGAACTTGCGCGTACCACAGGCCCGTGCCGGCCGTCAGCAGCAACGAGAAGATGATGAGGAACTTGACGGGGAACCGGTCGGCCAACCATCCACTGGGCAGATACCCGATGACGAAAATGATGCCGAGCATCGAATACAGGTTGGCCAGCTCCGCCTGGTTCATGTCGAACGTGATGAGGATGGTCTTTTCGAAGTTCTGACGTAAATAGACCAACGGATAGATTGATCCCGCGGCGAGGATCAGAAGGACTAGCTCGAAAATCTTCCTTGATTGGGCGAGCTTGGGCATGTCGTCATACTCCTATTGTTCGGACAGAATGTTGTGAGTGCGTTCGAGGATGGCATCGGTCTCCGCAGAGATATCCGAATAGACCGCGCCGAGATTGCGGTATAGCTGCGCGCGAGCCGCGTTGGGCGTGAATCCGTCGGCTTCGTGCACCATTCTTGACGTGGCCTCATCGATGTCGCGGTAGATGCCGCACGCGACGGCCACACAAATCGCCGCGCCCAACCCGGCCGCATTGCGCACTTCATTGCGCACGACGGGCAAATTGAACATATCGGCGAAGATTTGCATCCCGACATCGCTGTTCGAACCACCACCGGAGATGACGAGCTTTTCGACCTGGATGCCGAGCTCGGTTTCCATGTCCGCCACGTTCTGTTTCATCCGGAACGAAATACCTTCCAGAATCGCACGGTACATATGTGCGTACCCGTGGCGTTCATCGAAGCCGATGAACATCCCTTTTTTGTGCGGCTGCGTTGGCGAGGCCAGCCAGTCGAGTACGCACATGAGGCCGTCGCACCCGGCCGGCACTTGAGCGGCGAGGGCATTTAGATGTTGCTCAGGAGTCACTCCTGCGGCTGAAGCTGCCTGCGCGATCTCGGTGCCGACGAGGTTTCGCAGCCACGTCACAGTCCACATTCCCCGTCGGATGCCGGCACTCTCGTACATGTAGCGCTTAGGCTCCGACGCGAAGTTTGTGAAATAGCTTTGTGGCTCCGCCACGAAGTCTTCGCCGATGACCATGCCAGCGATATACGTGCCGAGCGAGATAAGCCCGGTACTCTCGTCGCGCAGGCCCGCGCCGAGCGCCTCGGTTGCCTTGTCGTTTGCGGTGTGCACGACAGGAAGGCCAGCGGGGATCCCGGTCTCGGCGGCGAACGCGTCTGTAACATATCCGCCGATCTCCCCCGGCATCTGCAGTTTGTAGAGCATGTTGTGCGGCACGTTGAATGAATCGAAGGTTTCCTGGTCGGCGAACCAGTCCCATGTGTTCACATCCATGGGCCAGGGACCGATGTAGTTCGCCGCGGTGTCCGTGCGGTTTCCTGTCAGCCGTCCCATCAGATAACCCGACGTGGTCGTCACATACGCGACTTCGTCGTTCGTGTGCTCGTACGGGCGTGACAGACGATGGTCCATCCAGCTCTGCACGGGTTCGGCGAGGGTGCCGTCTGCACGCACCAAGGCGCGGCAGCACCGAATCGTGCACAGCCCCACCCCGACGATGTCGGCTACGTCGCCGGTGAAGGCTGCGAGTGCCCGGCGCGCCGCAGCCACGATCGTTTCATAAAGGTCGTCGTCAGGGTGTTCGGCCGTGCCGGGCTTGGGGGTGTTCATCGGTGCCAAAGCTTCAGCAGCCTCGCTTACGATCCGACCCTCTGTATCGAAAATGAGCACCTTCGAGCTCTGCGAGCCGCCGTCTATACCCACGATGTACTTCTTTGTCATCTGTTAGTCGCTATCCTCCGGCGCTCAGCGCACCAGGTATCCGCCGTCGACGCTCAAAATATGACCGTTGACGTAGTCTGAGGCGCGACTGGCCAAAAACGCCGTCGCACCCATGAGGTCCTGCGTTTGTCCCCAGCGCCCCGCTGGGACGTGATCCATGACGCGCTGGTTGGCTTGTGCGTTTGCCCGTGTCTCCGAGGTCAAGGCGGTGGCGTAGTATCCAGGTGCGATCCCATTGACTTGGATGCCGAATGGAGCGAGCTCGTCGCAATAAGCCTTCGTCAGCCCGGCAATGCCGTGTTTGGTCGCCGCATAGGCCGGCGACCACTGGCCGCCTAGGAACGAGAAAACCGAGCAGATGTTGATGATTTTACCGCTGCGCTGGGGCACCATATGCTGCGCTACTGCGTGTGACATCTCAAAGGCTGCGGTGAGGTTAAGGGCCACCATCGGGTCCCACTGCTCGCGCGTAAATTTCAACACGTCGGGCTCGTTGATGCCCCGGCCAGCGCAGTTGATGAGTATGTCGACGCTGCCGAACTCATCGATGCACGCATCTACCACGCGCTTCGGGTTTCCCTCGGCAGTGATATCGGAGCGAAGGTAGGAGTAACGGGACCCTGCATCCTTCACGAGCGCGCCCATGGCGCCGTCATCGGGCATGATGCTCGCCGCTAGCACGTTCGCGCCCATTTTCGCCAGCGCCAGGGTGAAGGCCTGACCCAGCCCGGTATTGCCGCCGGTGACGATCGCGTTCTTCCCTTTTAGGGAAAAAAAGTCCGCGCCGAAGTCGGCGATATTCATGTCGTTCATGAGTGCCTGTCAATTAGTTGGAATAAGGAGCTGCTTTGACGCAGTGTGGCCCGGTCCGTTGGGGTCCCGGCGCCGTACCCGTGGGGTCTCGCTACTTCTGGAGTGGGAAAATTGTCCCGCGGTTCATGATTCCCTTGGGGTCGAATGCCGACTTGAGCGTCTCGAGCATGTAAAGCGATGAACCGTACTCCTCCGCGAGGAAGTGAGTGCGGTGCTTGCCGACGCCGTGGTGGTGACACATCGAGCCGCCGAGCTTCAACGTCTCTTCGACGATGATGTTCTGGATCGGGTCGTGGTAGGTTGTTCGCTCTTCGGTGGGGTCAACGTCGACCTTGTAGTAGTACACAAAGTACATATTCGTGCCGTTGAGGTAGCTGTGGCTGGAGTGCCCACCCAGCATCGTGAACTGCGCGGGAATCTCCGCACGAATGCGGGTGAGCGCGTTTTCGTAGATGTCGCCGATGACACTCCAGTTGCCCGAGATCTCGGTCGTGAACCCGTTGACGAGCGTCTCCCGAATCTCGATGCGCTCTTCCTCGAGCTTGGATACGTCCCAGTTGAGATGGTTGAACCAGTCCTCGATCAGGGCTCCATCCACCCGTTCAGCGCCGTCGAACGAGGCGACGATCTCTTCGATCGCTGTGCCGGTCGCCTGGGCGATGCGCTCGGGGCCTTCGGCGACAAAAATCAGCACGCACCGGCCGTCGGAGAAGTGCTTGAAGTGGTACAGGCCATCTTCTTTGTCGTACAGACGCGCGACCGACGGGCGGTACCCCTGCGTAACAACCTCTCGAAGAATCTGAAGGCCGGTCTTGATGTCGCTGAGCAGGTATCCGTAGAACTTGTTGTTCTCTGGGTAGTACCGGAAGATCTTGACGGTCACCTCGGTGATGTAATTCAGAGCGCCTTCATTGCCGATAACGAGGTGACGGATGTCGGGTCCGGCGGCGCGGCGGGGGACGTTCTTGATGCGGCAAATCTCCCCGTTGGGAAACACGGTCTCGACGCCCACGACCATGTCTTCGATGCCCCCGTAGAGGGTCGAGAACTGCCCGATCGAGCGGGTCGCGACGAGTCCGCCGAACTGGGCCAGCGGCTTGGACTGCGGCGAGTGCCCGGTGGTATATCCGATCTCCCGCAGCTCGTTTTCGAGCTGCTCCAGGCCGACGCCGCACTGCACGGTCGCGAGCATGTCTTCAGTGTTGATATCGATGATCCGGTTCATCGTGGAGCCGTCGACCACGATCGAGTTCTCAATGACGGTCTCAAGACCGCCCTCGGTAGCGCTACCGCCGGTCTTCGGAACGACGTTAACCAGGTGCTCATTCGCGAACGAGAGGATCTTCGCGACGTCCTCAGTGCTCGCCGGCTTCAGGACCGCTGCCGGCAGCGGGAGCGAGTAGACGCCGAAGATGTTTTCGACCTTGTAGTAGCGGTCGACGCTGTTCTCTTTCAGCACCTGTTCATCGGTGATGACCCGGTCAGAGCCAAGCATCTCAGTGTAGGCAGCGACGATCTCTTCGCGTGTGATCTGGTCAGTAAGGGTGGGAGACAAGGAGTTGGGTTCCTTTTCATAGGGAGGTCGGGCAATAACGACCTCAACTGGGAGATGAGACAAAAAAAGAACAGCAACCTCCCAAGGAATAGGAGGTCGCTGTTCTCTAGTCTCTAGCGACCATTCCGCATGATGCGAAATGTGTATGAAGTTTGCGGCAACTGTAGCACGCGTCACAAGACCCGTCTAGCGATCCGCATTGGACCGATAGGTAACCTTTGTAGCCGCGCAGCGGGGGAGGTTGGGGGCAGGGTCGACGGAGAACCCTTTCATGGAGGCGGCCGGCGCGTTCTCCCGCGGCTCCTGCCTGCGGTGCGCTCACGCTATAATCACTCAATAACTCGGAAAGAGGCCATCGGTGACCACTGCGCGCGCGGGCAAAAGTACGCTGGACAAGAAAGTCCACCCGATCGAGAAAATTCTGCTGCTGCATCCGGTGATCGCAAGCATCAAAGACGAGGACGGGTTGCGGGCAGTGATGCGGACGCACTGCCCTGTGGTGTTCGTGCTTTTCGGCTCCGTGCTGACCATCACGGACATCGTAAAGACTTTGAAGGATGACGGGCGCATCGTTTTCGTCGACGTCGACTTGGTCGACGGATTCTCGACCAAGCCTGTCGTCATCGATTTCTTGACGCAGCACACGGAAGCCGATGGCGTGCTCAGCTCGAAATCCATGATGATCAAGCACGCGAAAGGGGTAGGGCTCCTCGCCATCCATCGGCTCTTCCTCGTAGATTCATTTAGCTATAACAATGTGCCCAAGCAAGTCGCCATCTCTGGCGCAGACGCCATCGAACTACTGCCTGGCTGCATGCCGCGCGTTATCTCGTGGGTGCGCGAGGACACCGACCTGCCACTGATCGCGGGAGGTTTGGTATGCGACAAGCAAGATGTCATCAGCGCGTTGGGCGCCGGTGCGGTCGCTATCGCATCATCCAACCGCGACGTGTGGCAGATGTAATTCGGCTAAGCGGCAAGCACTATCCCGTTGCCTACGTGAAACCGAGGTACCGAGGTCGCGTCGATCTGGCCTGACCCGACGCCGATAGCGGACGTTATGTCAGCCTTGGGCTGACGGAAGATCGGTTGTCGGTACTTTACCAGGACGGGAGTAGAAGTACCTCCAGCCGACGGCACGCGGGATAACCGATTCCGGGGTACGGCTGATCTCCACCGACAAGATACCCCAACAGACGTGGAGGCAGGCCGGGCCACGCAGCACCTCGGCCAGAGCAGGACTTTTGCCCAGCCCGGGGGCTGGTAACCCCGTCAGCCGTGCCAACGCGTCACGGCGAGCGAGCATATGGTGAGATCCGGCGACATGGGGCGCTGCTGACCTCGGCCCTGCTGGAGGCATCCGGCGACTCGCACACCGGGAGGCATTTTGTGTGTTCAAGGCCAAGCCCTGGCCTTTGGACCCGTCCCGGAGCCGCGAGCGTGTTTGCGCATGCCATGTAACGAGGATTGACCCGGCGGCTGACGCCTCGGGACCGAGCGATCACCAGCCATCCGCGGCAACTAAACATGAAATTGGGTCGAGACACCAGAGCGGCCCATCCGGAAGGAAGCGGTTGGGGTGCAAGAGGTTCCCAAGGAAGAACCAGGGATCATACGTATGCGGAGACTGCGCCGTAGAATTCTGACAGAAACTTGGCCTCACTGGCCCACATGCCTGTGTAACTTCGCCCCCAGCTCCACTCACTTAATTTGATCCACCCCGGAGGTGAGTCCACGGTGACCGGCTCCAACAATTGAACATAGTGGTTGGGGTAGGCCAACAAATTGACGCCAAGCGGCTCTCCGTTGGGCGTCGGGAAGAGGTCATCGAATCCCGAATTGACCAACAAAGCCACATCAACATTAGCTGTAGGTGTAAGAGCGCGTAAAACATCCTTTGATCCCGTTGGATTGACCTCCACGCTTGAGTAAACGTTTGTCGCCTGGAGCCAATCGATGAGTGTCGCTGGCACAGTTATACCCGCTGCCATGTCCCGAAGGGTTCCTGGTTCACCAATGTAGTCGATGAACAAGTTCTCTGAGTCTCGGAGCGCGCTCATTAGCATCCAGTCGGCGGCTTCGGGCGTCAGGTTAGATCCAAAAGTGGCACGCAGGGTGGCATAGTCCTGGGCCAGCAGAGCTGCTCCGGGCACGATACTCCTTGGACCCAGATCGGCACCCCCAGACTTCAGCAGCCGGTACGCGAAGGTAGCCGATCCCAAGGGGTCACGCGCGAACCAGATGCGGAAGAATACAGCTGGACCGCATACATTAAGGCCACACTGTCGAATCAGTTCCGGCTGCATGATGAGTGTACGTATTCGGGATATTGTGCTGTGCCAATCCAGCTTCCACGGAATGGAAGGGCTCTCCTGCGCTGCAGCGTCTAACAACATCAGAGCATCTGCTTGTGTACTCATCGTTCACCCTTCTAAATTTAGCTAGAGAAGTCAGAGGTAGAAGTCGTCCCCGTAGATCAGCCGATGCTCCCGGATCGGTTCCTGACAATACTGGGACATCTGGCCACGTGTGGGGCCGCTCGCCCTCGAATCGTTACCATTCCTCGATCCGGATCGGCCACGTCGCCTGATCCGGCCCGACGCTTGTGGTGTCCCCGACGGGGTGCGCAGGTCCCTTTGCTCCTCGGCCTCCAAGCGGAACACGGTGCGGGGCAAAGCCTGAATAGTTGTTGTCGTCACCGGGAAGATGCCCCTAAAGGGGGTGTTATCGCACCAAAATAATGCTCAAGAGAGGAGCGGCTCATTAGAATAAGCCGTCCTTTCAAGAAGATGGACTAATTCCCCAGTTGTGTCAATGGGCTCTTCCCGTATAAGCGCGCTGGTCCGCGTGGACATCGACGGCGCCAAGGCCCACGTCAGGGTCCAAGGCCACGTGACTGTTCAGAGCGTCCATGGCCTGTATGACGTGGTCCAGCGCGCCAGCTCGCTCGTCTCCGGACTGGCGCTGGAACTCGATGTGACCCGTGCACATATTGAACCCGACGCCATGGGAGAGCTTCACGCGTGCGCAAAGTCGCACCACCTGCCGGTGCACGTCGACCCGCCCCAGCACGACTATCGGATCACCATCCTGACGCCGAACCACGCGGCGTCCGCAGCCCCATCACTAGTCCTGGCAGCCTGACCTACCGAACCAAGCCCTGCCTTGACTCACAACCCGGCTCTAGATCCTCGCCCCCGTCGCCTGGCAGGACAACACCGGTTGTGACCCCCTCAGGGAGCAACAACCTGAACCCCGCAGCGCCGCTGCACAGGGCAGGTCACCGTGGAAGCCACTCAACTCAAGCCAGTCTGGGACACGGCCTCCTGTGTTTACTTTCCACGCGCCGACTGCACGCTGATAGCGGAATCTATGACAACTCCAGGGCTAGGAAGGGGCCAGATCGGGTTCCTGGGAGCAGTAGGAAAGCTTGTCTCCTGTCTTATCTACGGTTGCCCAATCAGGTGGGCCGGTAGCCGCCCGCAGCTTGCCCGCTGGGCCACTAAGTACCGGCCCACCGCAACACCAGGGAAGGCTAGAGGCCCGCTGGATAAACCGGTTTCCGTTCCGGACGCATCGCATGGGTCTTGGGCGGCTGAAGCGATCGGCGCGGGCCGGACCGCAGGTAGTCCCGGTGCCAGCCGGTTGGGTCCACCAACTAGGTGAGGATCTGACCCTTCACCGCCCAGTCCGCCAACCCGCAACGCCCGATGATTTGTCACTGCCTTGCGCTCACCCATGGTCAGTCCCATCAAAAACAATCACACAGCAACCGAGGCCCCTACACCCCCACTCAGGCGGAGCTTTTCCAATGAGGCAACGTGTCGTCCTCCGCGGAGGTTTTTGGAAAGCCACCTCGATGTCTTGACATCTCTCGGTGGACGGCGGACAGTCGTGGCTAGATCTGTTCCAGCTCTTCTGACTCGTGTCAGATCTGGGGGTGCCCGTGGGCATTAGTGGTTATGGCTGGTTCAAGGTGTACCTGCTTCAATCCCGTCCACTTCGAAGGGATAAAGGCGAGGCATCCGCCCCTCGAGTGCTCCGACCATCCGGCCCTGTGACTGCTACCACAGAGGGAGTCCTACTTCCAGCGCGTCGGCAATCACAGCGAAGTGACCTTCCAGGGACTGATGTTCACCTCCGGGATGGGCGGCAAGGAGGTGCATGGATCCCTCGAAGGATTGGCTGACCGGGACCTCACCGACGTCATCCGCGCTCTGCTGCCAATCGGCGACGACGAAGCGCACATCCGACTCACTCAGGTGGCGACGCCGCTTGTGCACGCCGCGTTCGCGGCCGTTCTGAACACACTGTGAGCTCAGACCCTCTCGAGAAAAGAGACCACAATGGCCGGCACCATCAGCCTGCTCCGTCCCTCCGACATGCTCAGCCTGACCTTGGAGTTGGTCAACCTCGAGGTTTCCGAGGACGATGCCCGGCTGGTCCGCACCGACCCGGGAGCGGACGCGCTGATCGTCGTGCACTTTCCACCGCAGGCTCTCGCGGAAGCGACATTCGCCGCCGCTCCCCCCGTCGCGCCGATTCCCACGGCCCTCGCCGGGGAGAGCCGGCTCGTCTTCCGACTGCCGGCCGGGGACCTGCCTCTGACCATTAAGGCGCTGCTCGACTGGCGCGCGTGGGAGCCGGTGCTGGCACCCACGGCGCTGCCGCGCGGCACCGCCCCGACCCCCGGTATCCCTGCGCCGGAGCTTCCGGGCGACCTTGAGACCTCGATCGAGTTCCCGTGGCGGCTGGTGCTGTCCCCGGACATGACCAGCCGGTGGCGTACGGACACCGCCGCTACGGACAGCCCCTATGAACAGCTGTGGAGCGCGGTTCTCAGCCCGACAAATGAACAGGCTCAGGGCGTCCCGCACCCGGCCCGTGATCTCCGCGCACTCGGCGTGTTCCGGGGCCCTTCAGCGTTCCCGACGTTGCCGACTCCCGAGAACCGTCGGCAAACCGTCCAACTCACCAGCAACTTCCATCTGCCGATACCGGCCGCCGACGGCGTCGGTGAGTACACGCCAGAGCCATTGTCGGCCCGCCGGCTGGAGTTGACGGCTCTGGGCGCCAACGTGGATTTCGAGGGCCGCTGGGACTTCCCGTTGGTTCCACCGGAGCACCAACCGGCGGGCTTCGACCCATTGGGCCTTCGACAATACCAGCACGTTGCCGGCCTGGGCCGCGATACGTTCGTGCGTACCGTCAGTGTGGGCTGGCTCTGCGGGACCGGCCACCAAGCGGTCGTCGTCACGAGTGTCCAGCGGATGCCGGCAAACCTCAAGGTCGTGGCCAGTCCGCCCGAGGTTCCACTCTTCACAGGCATGGGCTACCTCATCACCACGACTGATGTAATCGTCCAACAGCCCAGGCTCGACTATGCGCCTCTAAGCCGTGCCTTCGCCCACGAGGGCCGGGAGTTCCCGCTGCGTTCCATCCTGTTGACGACCACCACCGCCCGCGTTCTGCAGCCACCGGAAGGTGTGCCATCGTGGTTGCTTAAACCGGACGGGACCGAGTTGAGGTTCGAGGCCACAGGTACCGATGTCAGCGGAGCCGGAGTCCAGTTCTCGCTGCCCCTCATGTTCGTGCCCTACGAGGCGCTTGCAGACCACCGCACCATCAGAGCCGTCTTCGACCATCCGCCCGCCGCGATCCAAAACGCGCACGTCATCCCACTCGACGGCCAGACCCTCGCGGTAGCAGAGGCCGGCGATCGGCCCGGATCCACGGCATTGAACGCCAGGAACTTGACGTACGACATCGAGCAGCCGCCGGGGATCGCCAACCCCCAGCCCGCGCACGTCATGAACCCCGCCGGCGCCCCGCCCTCCTACATTCCCCGATGGCTGCCCCGGGTCGCCGCCCTCAACGCCCTCAGCCCCGCGGTCGCCGACCTGGTCGGCCACGCAACTCCCGCCGACTTCGTCCTCGAGGAGAAGTACCTTCGGCACGGATTCTCCGCCGACAATAACCGGGCGCAGACGTTCGTCGAGTTCGCCTCGGCGCAGCAGCTGGCCCTCCCCAGCCAACGCGGGGGAGGGCTGGCACGCCCGGACGCCGCAGTGACGGCGCTGTCGCGCACCCTCGGTCCGGTCGCATCCCCCGACAAACTTGAGCAGGGCACAGCGGATCTCTCAGCCTTCGCGACGACGAAGATCCTGGGTACTATCCCGCTGCTCTCTCTTCTTCCCGACGTCATGCCCTTCGCCGCGGCGGCCGCAGGCAACCAGCCAACCCCGGAGCAGCTCGACGACCGAGCCTTCGTCGTCAACCCGCCGCGGCTGACGACGCGCCGCGAACCGGCAGGGGCTGAAGCCCCCGATGTCGTCGAGACACGGTTCATCTGGAAACCCCCGCTTCGCAGCCAGGCAGTCCTCCCGTTCCTCACCCTCGACCTGGACCAAGCAGACCTTCTCTTGGATTCCATGATGCGGGCCGTCAAGGGTGGGCCATCGAGCGCCGTGGTCCGGGGTCGGCTACGCAATGTTCGGCTCACCTTCGCCGGGGCGTTGTCGGCAGGGATCGCTGAACTTAGTTTCCGTGCGGAAGCGGGCTGCAAGGTGGAGTTCGGCGCGAGCAAGGTGGAGATCGGGTTCCTCGGTCCCTTGGCCTTCGTCAACACGTTGCAGTCGATCCTGCCCGCCGACGGCTTTGACGACCCGCCGTACGTGACAGTCGATGGTCAAGGTGTCGTCGCCGGCTACACGTTGGCTGTGCCCAACGTCGGTGTGGGTATTTTCAGCATCCAGAACATCGCCGTCGGGGCAGCGCTCTCCATCCCTTGGACGGATCGACCCGCAGGAATCCGTTTCGCACTGTGCGAGCGGCACAAGCCGTTCCTATTGACCGTCAGCCTGTTCGGTGGTGGAGGCTTCTTCGCCGTCGGTGTCAGCGCTAACGGGCTCGAGTCCGTTGAAGCTTCCCTGGAGTTCGGGGGAAACATCAGCATCAACCTTGGAGTTGCCTCGGGTGGCGTGTACATCATGGCGGGGGTCTACTTCGGGATGAAGGGCTCGTCGGTCGAACTCACCGGGTATCTCCGCTGCGGGGGCTACCTGAGCGTCCTCGGGCTGATCTCCGTCTCGCTTGAGTTCTACCTCGCGTTCACCTACCGGAAGAAACCGGTCGGCAGTGAGATCTGGGGCCAGGCCAGCCTCACGGTGAGCGTCAAAGTCGCCTTCTTCAGCACCTCAGTCACGCTGTCGGTCGAGCGGCGGTTCGCAGGTTCGGATGGCGACCCGAGCTTCGCCCAGTCCGTGACCCCTGTCGAGTGGGCTCGCTATCTGCAGGCGTTCGCATCATGATTCGCCGGCAGATCGTTCAGTGGATCCTCCTGCCGGGCGGGTTGACGGCGGACGGCCAGCTGGCCGCGTCGGTGTTCATCGCTCCGCGGCTTCGCCCGGACGGCCAGGTCACCCTCGCCGACTTTCCTGACTTCGCCGACTGGCCACAGGCTCTCGCCGACCTGGAGCTTCGCATCGTCCGGCCTGATGGGGAGACCGAGGCGCCGCTCAGTATCGGGATCAATGCTGAGAGTACGCGATGGACATCGCTATTCCCCTCCGACACCGTGGTTCGTCCTTTCTACTTCGACGACCTCGCCGACCGCCCGCTGATCAGCTACCCCGTTGCCAAGGTGCTCGGCCACCTGCGCAACCGATGGGCCCACCTGGCATTCCGGGCCCGCGATGACCTGCCCGTCACCAACCGCAATGCCGCCCCGATCGGACCGCCACCCGCGGGTCCCGGCGACGAGCTAAGGTTCACGCTCGCGGACCACTTCGGCGATCTGCGCCAAGTTCTTTCCCAGGGCATCTACGCGAGGGTCGCGGACTCGGACGAATTCTCCGGCCGGCTGCGTGCCGTGCTCGAGGGTGCCACCGCCGAGGCCAGGGCGCTCCGGGCTGCCCATAACACCGTCGTCCAGCCGCTGATCCGGCCGTTCGGCGGAGGCGGCACGCCGCCCGATGCCTTCACCAGCCTCGCCGGATTCCACGCACGCCCCGCGACCGAGCATCCCAAGGAGTTCCCGGGCAGCCAGGGGCAGGTACGCGACGAGCTCGCCCAGGCTCATGACTTCCATCACCTGCTGTCGGTGCTCGGTGACCACCCTGCCCTGATGGGTGCGCTCGGACTCGTCATCGACCTCGAGATCCGGCCGGACTTCGTCCCCGTCACTGCGGAGGCCGATCCGCCGGTCCCGCTGCGACTTCAGGTGCGGCGCACGTCGGCCTTCCCCGCTCGAAGCGACGACCCTGCGGCCGATGTCTGGAACGTCGACGCCACCCCCGCCACGTGGTGCCGACGGACCAGCGTCGCCGGCCAGAGTGTGTTTTCCGCTGTCGAGCGTTCGGGCCGGGCGGACTTCGTTCACGGCTTCCTCCATCTGGACCCGGCCCGCTATTCCGCGGTCGCCGTCGACGTGGACGGTCTTGCCCTCAAGGCCCTCAACCTCGCCGCGACCCTGCAGCGGCAGGACGACCGTGAACAGCGTCCCGTCGAAGAGCCCGCACGGGAGGGAGTTCCCACCGCCCGCACCGGGGGGATCGCGCTGATCCACACCAACCACGCCGAGGACCTCCACGAGGACTTCTACGCCGCTCGGGCCGCCGATGACAGTCTGGAAGCAGATCCGGAGAACCCAGCAGATCTCGCCGCGGAGGATCTGGTCCGTGGCTACCGCCTCGACATCCTCGTCGAGGGAACCTGGCGATCGTTGCACCGACGGCGGATCGGGTATCGCGCTCTGCGCAACCCCGACCGGCCCCTCGAAGTCGAGGACGAGGGGCAGGTAGAGCTCTCGCTGAGCTCGGAGGTCGACCGGCCGGACTCGCCTGCCGATCCAGATCGGCCCCTCTACACCCACGAGGCACTCACCACGTGGGACGGCTGGAGCCTGGCCGGACCCCGCCCCGGCCAGGCGATCCCCCAAGAGCCGCTCGGCGGCGATGCCGCGGCGGATCTGACGAGCCTGCAGTTGGACATTGCCGCGGAGGTGGCGCCGGCAACGCTGCCCCGCCTCAGGTTCGGGGCCGGCTACCGTGCCCGTGTGCGCACCGTCGACCTTGCGGGACAGGGGCACACCGTGGAAGCCGCAGACCACCTCGTCATGGTGTTCGAGGGCAACGGCGACCCGCGGTACACGGTCGCCACGCCCGCCAAGCCGTTGATCTATCGGCGCTTCGAGCCGGTCCCGCCTCCGGAACTGGTCTCACGCTGGCTGTTCGGTCCCGGTGAGGGAGTCGAACGCCTCGTGATCCGGAGCACCCCGGGCATGTCCGTGTCCGACTACGCTGAGGCGAGCCAGGCCGCGGGCGAGGAGAGCCTGCGCTACCACGACACGGCGCAGCGCCACCTGCTCGCGGCCAAGGCGCCACTGGCCCTGATCGAGGCTCACGGACTGCTCGACGACGCGTTCGGTGCCGTCAAGGGCCTGGGTCCGGATGCCGCAGCCGCAGCCGCTCAGGAGTGGTATGTCGTGGCGACCCGCGAGAACGGAACCGTCCGGACGCTTCCCGGCGCACGGTTCGTGGCGACGGGAACTCACCAGCCCGAAATCGGGCCGGGGGGGGAAAGCCGCCGGCAACCCGCCACCGCCCGAGGAGCAGGGATACGTCTGCCTCGACGCCGACAGTATCGATCTTCCCTACCTGCCTGATCCCCTAGGAGTCGGGGCCATGGTGCGGCTCCAGTTCAACCCGGCCGAGCCCGAGCAGGTCATGGAGCTGCGGTACCCGGGCGGCGGAGCCTGGTACGCGAAGCGGCCTCTTCGGCTCTCACTGGAGGACGGCCAGCCCGGAGCCGACTTCGATGCTGACCGCGGAGTGCTCACGGTCCGCGTGGCCCGCGGTCGAACCGCGACGCTGCGGCTGTCGTCGCTGTTCGAGGGCGACCTTGAGCAGCTGGGCATCGTTGACTGGTGTCGCCAGGAACTGTCGGGCGATCAGTTCGACGCGGTCGTCGACGCCGTTGTGCGGAGCGCACATTGGATGACCACGCCGTGGCGCGACCTCATGTTGGTACACGCCAGTCAGAAGCCGCGCTACGCCCCGGAACTCGAACTCGACACTGACGACGTTGCGGGCTTCGCCGGAGCTCGGGTGCTGGCCCGGAACAACGGTGAGACGACGCTGCACCTCTACGGGCGGCTATTCGCTGACCTGCCATCCACGGCACAAGTGGACCTGCGGGCCAGGTGGGCGGACACCGTCGATGACCCGGCGCAGCACTACAATGCGGTCGATAACATGATCCACGATGTAGGCCGTCAGGTCTTCTCAGTCCCGGTTCCGGAGCCGTCCGGCACGCCGTGGCAGCCGGAGATCGCGCCGCTGATCGAGCCACTCGACGGCAAGGGGGTTACTTTCCGCACGCGGGGCGGGAAAGCCGAGACGTCGGAGAGCGTGCGGGCACGGCTTCTGCAGGATGCCGGGGCCCCCGGATTGATAACACCGGAGCGGCGTCGGCTCGAGGCCGCCGCCGCCCAGATCGAACAGCTGCGGTCGCACGAGTTCGGTGACACTCGCTACCGCCGTGTCGACTACACTCCGGTCGCCGCTACCCGCTTCCGAGAGTACTTCGACCCCCTCATGCCGGCTGAGGAGGGCAACTCCGCCGGACCGACGGTGACAATTGATATCCTGAGCTGCGCACCGCCGGCCAAGCCCACGGTGCTGCAGGTACTGCCCCTGCTCTCATACGACCAGCGGAGGCAGGACGGCACGACGACCAGTCACCGCGCCGGCCTCGGGCTGCGGGTGTGGCTGGGGCGGCCTTGGTTCTCATCCGGTGCCGGCGAGCTGCTCGCCGTCGTGTGCGACCGCGGGGGTCCCGTCACCGAGTCGTCGGAGCTGTCGCGCGAGATCACACTGATCACCGGCGACCCGGCCCACGGTTCCGCTCTTCCACGACCACTAACGGCGCACTCGTTCCTAGGCGCCAAACCCGTCCGTGAGAATACTCCCCTCGCGGGCGGCGGGCCGCATCGTGACATCGCGTGCTTCGCGCCGATCTGGGACACTGGGCGCCAGGCGTGGTACGTCGATCTGCGCTTCGAGACCGGCGACGCGTACTTCCCATTCGTCCGGCTCGGCCTCGCCCGGTACCAGCCGGCGTCGCTCCCGCGGTGCGAGCTATCGCCGATGGTGAGCACGGCGTTCGTACAGACTCTGCCGGATCGGTCGCTCACCTGCACGCACGGCGACGGCCAACTCCAGGTGTCCCTCACAGGTCCCGCGCCAACGGCGGCGATGGACGCCACCGGGACACTTCGCCCCGGTGGCAACGAAGTCGTGGCGGTGGTGGAGGCCCAGCCCGACACCTTCGCCGACCCCCTGCTGGGCTGGTCTGGAATCGGCGGTGAGACGGTCCTCATCGCGCAACCCGCCGCCGGGACGACGGCTACCTACGCGGCAACAGTGCCGGTACCCGAAGCACAGGGACAGCGGCGACGACTTGTAGTGCGGGAGTACGAGTCTCACCCGGCCGACGACCGCAACCAGAACCCGGCGCCGGCACTGGTAGCCACCCGTCGCCTCGTCCACGCGGACGTCGTCATGCTGTGACTCGCGACCCCCATCGCTGCAGATCTCCGGCGAGCCAGGGCTTGTTCATGAGATACAAATCGACACCTATTAGCAGCCGTTTCGCGCAAGGCAATCAACGACGTCCGCCTGGGCCGTTATGATTTGTTCATAAAGTCGAGCAAGTTGGAACTGCAGCTGTTTCATAGCGACTGGGTCGTTGTCGTTGGCAGGCATCCTGTCCAACAGCTCGTTGATTTGCCGCTGCAAATCCTTAACCTTATTGACCTCGTTCGCGCAGACCTCTGCACATTGCGTGCCGCCAATAACACCCTCGATGGTGTCGACGATAGCCTGGACGGCATCACGGATCTTCTGCGACAAAAGTCGCATGCGATCCTTGAGTCCTTTCACCGTCTCCTTAGCTGCTCGCTGCCAGATCGGATTGGAGGTAATGGCGCTGAGCAACGCCAATATGAAGATCAGAACGATCATCAATGGAACCGCTGGCGCCGCCGCCCCAAGGAGCGCAGAGCGGACTCGATCAGATTGAGCGATCAGGTTTGGAACCGGGTCTTCAAAGTTGCTGGCGTCGTCAACTTGCTCGGCCGGAGCAAGGGCGGAATAGTCGCTGCGAATGTCATCTAAAAGAGAAATCACTTCGAGCGGCGTCCCGGGAGGCGCCTGCGCAACCAGAATCGGGAAGCCCTGCACCTGCGCGATCGTTGCATAGAGATTGCTGCAGACTTCATCGAGCCGTGTGAAAGTTGGTCCTCCCGGGTCGATCTTCCCATCGCGCGGGAGGTCGGGATTCTGCTCCTGAAATCTCGAAATGGCGCCCTGGGTCGCGATACCGACCAACCCATCGACATTCAATGGAACGGCACCTGCCGCGATCTCCAGATCGCTTAGTACACGTTGCACTTCCTTGACGTCGTCTGGACGATTGACACCGCCTTTTCCGACTGATGAGCTGATCATAGCGACCTCCACGAAGTAGGGGATCTAAGAGTACTCACAGGTTTTCTACTTTGGGTATCGTTCTGAGGGGGCAACCGCACTCATGATCGCCGCGTTGGAGAACCCGCACTGCGAGAGTGTCCCCCACCTCCTGTGGCAGGGCATCGAAGCCCGCGAGGAACTGGTAGCTTCTAGCCAGCGTTTAATTATCGCTACCCCTTGACGCCCTAGTTCTTGCGTTTCCTCAGCAGTCATGCCTAAACATTAGTGCGCCCCGCGACCACTGATCGCCCGGACACGCTTCCCTTCGGCCCGAAGCGGCGGCAGTTGTCCAGTTAACGAGGCTTCCAATGCTGTTCCTGGTGTACCTGCTATTCCGCTTACGGGTTCGTTGCCTCGAATTATGCTCCCAGTCGATGGCAGTGGAGGGCTACCGGGCTTCGGCCGGACTGGAACCGCAAGGCCGCGGCACTCTAGTTGCTGCCGCTGGGAGGGTCTGATCTCGAGGGGCGGCATCGCTCCTGCCTGCCGCATAGGCACTGGGCTTTAACCTACCTAACCGATAGCGGATCGGTTTCCCACACGCTCAGTGATCTAGCGCCTTTGGCCGGGCGATGGTGTGACGTTGTCCTTTACCTTCGATAGACAGAAGTCGTCGTTCATCTTGATTACCAGCGCGAAGATAAGTCTCAGTGCCGTGATGTAGGTCCGAAAGTGTTCGCCTTCGCTTTTGGATATCGCTTGCGACCCGTGGAGATATTTGTTGCGCAGCTCTGGCCCATTGCTGAACTCGGTCTTGTTGAGGAAGTAGTTGAAGTAGCTGGCTTCCGCTTTGGTCAAGAGTGATCTCCTGCGCGTCACCCATCCCCGGGCCTCAAGGGCATCGACCTGCGCGCGGCCGGCGGGCGAGAGATGGTGATATGCCGCTGCCTGCTTTGTAAAGAGCGACTGCAGAACCAAGAACTGTTCTGTGTTCGCGATCTGCACGCGCGTGCCCGTGTCTTCCAGCACGCCCAGTTTGATCAGCTGGTCGACGGGGGGCCGCTGGTGCTCGTGGAAGTCCGTATACGAGACTTCATTCTGAACGAGGAGTCCAGCAGCGCTCGAGCCACGGAGCGCGTCGTTGATGTAAGTCAAGCGAGACTGGTCAGAGAAAAGTATGTGGAGCACACCGCGGATCTCCTCGTGGTGGTCAGTCGCATAGACGTACTTCCCATCCAGAAGGCTTGGGATCCCGCCGTAGGCTACGGGATCGGATGTGATCGCGAGAAGTTCCCTGTCGAGTTCGCCGTCTTGGACGTAGAGCCTGAACTGGTTGACGAGGCCCTCCATCTCGGCGAAGAGATGGCGTGCCTTCTCGAGATAAGACGATGCGCGGGCTGAAGGCGAGAAAGTGAAATTGGGCGCGCCGAATTCCTCGACCAGGTACGCCTCGAAGAACCACGCGATCACGGCCTCCAAATTGATGTCTTTGGAGGACAGATAGTCCTGATACAGACGTGTCTGCAGCAGCGAGCTGCTGTCCTTTGTACGGAAAACGGCGCCCGTCTGATAGTCCCTGTGTCCCGTAGTTGTCAACCGCTCGAACACGCCCAGTTCGGCGGGGTACGACGGCAGCGTCAGCAGGGCGCGATCGTCGGCAAAGTCGAACAGGTGCTGGAAGTTGTTGAGGATGCTGGCGTTATCGAGTGTCTGGTCCAGCCAGCTCCTGCTGTAGGCAAACGTTGCCACCATACCGACTCGTTCCGCTATAGCCGGTTCGTCCTGGGAATCGGAGATGCCCACTTTGGCACCAGTCTTGGTCCCGGAATTCTCCCGAAAGAGGTCCTCCACCATCCGTTCGCTACGGCGCTTCGCCTTGAGTTTGAGTTTCGCGTCGATCCCTATTTTGGCGTCGACGGGGGCGGTTGCGATTAATCGAACGAAGTTGAGATTCGCGTCGGCATCATTTAGGTAGTTGGCGAGCAACTGACTCGTGTCGGAGGGGGTGAGGCTCCTGGGAAGGTTGGTTTCCGACGACACGTCCTTCTGTAGGCACTTCCGAATGAGGTGCTCTGCGTTGCGCACGTCGGCGATTAACGCTTCACGAACTTGTTTGTCGTAGGCAATCACGAGCTTCTTGCAGCCGAGCAATTCGGCCAGGCTGATCCCTGCAGCGGTGAGTGCCGCGAGCATGACTTCGGCGTCGCAGCGCTCGAAGGCCTTGTTTCGTCCGAGAAGCTCGAGGAGATCGGGGTGGTAATCATAGGAGATCCCTTTCAGCTGTGCCGCTACGTTCGTGTGATTGATCGTGAAAAAGAACTTGGCGACTGCTGCACGGAGCTGAGCGGCCAGAGCAACGGCAGCGGTACGCTCCGCTTCGCTGTACGAGGCCGGCAGAATCCCGGACTCGATGTACAACTGAACGTTGTGCAGCTCAATCGCGTCAATAACGGTCGTCGGAGCAGCTTCAGCCTCGAACCGTGCGGTAACTTCCGCCATGCGTTCAACTTGCCAATAGGTTGCGAGGTCAGCGGCGCCATAGAACTTGACCCGTTTCAATTCCATAGCGTCGTCGTTCATCGTCCGATTATCTCCTTTCAGGCGAGCCTTGCCGGGGCGGCTGGGCGCGCATAGCTTGCTGGCCTGGCGGCTGCTGAGGTGCTTCAGCGGCCAGCCACTGAGCCCCGGAAGGTGCATGCCCTTGCGTTTGTGGCGGCGCAGGGTCAGCTACCTCAGGGCTCCCACTGTCGGGTTTCGTGGTCCATCAGGGCTCCCCTAAGGGACGTTGAGGGCGACTCACGATTTCGGACCTAAGGTTGTGGGTCGAACAACGACCCAAGATGTTTTCCTATCCTTTGCGCTGTGTCAGCCCACATGAGCGCACGCCCCGTTGTCACCTGCTCACCGTCGCCATGCGCAATCTTTTTTCGAGCAGCGACCATGGCACCGAGTTGACTGCGAAGATTTTGATCGTTCTCGTCGAGTAGAGCTTCTAAGGACTGCCTCCATGCCGGATCGAAGGATCCGACAAATGTAAGTAATTGATCTGGGGTGGCCCCTAGTCCCATCCGTAGATGCTGCGTAACTCGTCGATGGAGCCGGGGATTCCCGGCAGAGGCAGCAAATAGGTCCGCAAGGTCATCGCGAACCGCCTCCACATAGCCCACTGCGCGAACCGTGAGATAACGGGCCAGTGCCCGGACCAGTTCGTCCGGCACGTCAACATCCTGGTTGCGCAAACACGCTTCAACTTCCTTTAGGTCTAGGAGCCGCTGCCGGATAGTTGCCCTATGAGATGCATGTTGACTGACCATCAGGTGAGGGCTGTCCTTGCCCGCTCGAGCCTTGTGTCTACGGCATCCTTGTCCGCAGTGGCACGACCAGTGTGTTTGAGGAATTCATCGTCTCGGAGCAGTCGTCCAATTCGGCCTTCGAGGTCATGAGGTAGTTTCCCCGCTGCTAGAGCCTCCATGGTCGCGACTGTTATTGCTTCTGCCTGCGCGGCATTCACTTGGCTTCCTCCTGGACGACGGAACGCGCTGGGCCCGACCTGTCCACTGAGGGCCTGACACGCACTGTCAAAGAGTGAGCCTCGACTGTCGCTAGCGAAATCAACATCCCTGTGTCGCTGGGCAAAGGTATTGAGGAAGCTCTTGAGCGGGCGGGCGTAGTACTCACTCCCCGTGTAGAGCGCCAAGATGCGCATAACCAGCTCGTGGTCGCGGATTCGCTTTGACCGGGCTCCAAACAAAGTCCGCCATGCAGATCCGCTGTTCAAGGCTTCTATGGAAGCCATGAGCGGACCAGCGTATAGAGCAACCCGGATCTCATGAGACGTAAGCTGCGTGCCTCCAGAATTTAGTCTTTCAAAAATCTGAAAGATAGAGTCATCTACTTCCGGCGATCCATCAGCCGCAACGATCGTGGCTTGCATGTAGGAATCGTCGAGCTTGAACTGCAGACTATCGTCCAAGGCACGGTACGTCAGATTTCTAAATTCATCTCCCACGTACGTGAGAGCGAATTCCTTCCCTTCATGAATTCCGTTATAAAACCGCTGAAGAGTAATTAGGCGCTGCTGTCCGTCAAGGATAAGCATTCGGTTGTCGTCGGCCTGCTTCACCAGGAAAATCCCGGGAACCGGGTACCCCAGCAGCAACGACTCAATAAATCGGTCCATCTGCACCTTGGACCAAACAAAACCGCGCTGGAAGCCGGGGACCTGTACAAGTTCTTCCTGACCACCGAACTGGGGCACGAGCATCGACTTCCTATCGAGTCGCTTCACAAGCCCGTCAATACTCAAATCCTGCGTCGAGAATGTAACTCTGGCGGGCGTTGGCTCGACATCGATGAGATCTGCCAGTTCCTCAGCACGCAACGTCCGGTCATCTGGGCTAGCGAGATCGTCTAATAGGTCTTCTTCATTCAGCATGTCTCCAACCTATCCATTCGCATCAAAGCTACTGGACATGACGCGACGGCGAATCAGTTTCTGTATGCCCAGCGATAGCGCCCAGACCTGAAGCAGACAACAAGTTAGGCGCTTCATCCTGGTGCAGGGCCTCATCCTCAAACGTGTGCGGACTCCCGTGGCCAACCTCGTGCTCTCGGCCATGAAGCACCGCCGTCCTTCAAAGTGTCCGACGACAGCAAGGATTGACCCGCTTGCGACACAAGGATGCGGGACACTGGGCAGCCTGCGGCGTCAATGCCATTTGACTCTCGAAGATGTTTCTCACAGCCCTCGGCTTGCGGTTTGGCACTCGACCATTATCAGGCTGAAGCACACCCCAACCTGACGTCAGGCAGGCGGTCGAAAGGTTGTCAGAATAGGCTCTGATTCACCTTTTCTTGACACGGCTCCAAGAGGCTTTTAGATCTCAACCTGACAATACTGATACTCACCAGCACAGGTCGGGATCTGACGCTGTCTGCTAATCATCCCCTAAAAGCCGAAGTCAGCCCGCATGTCAGCCTGGACCGGCCTCGCAGACCGCGGACGTTTTAAACTTCCGCCACAGGAGCCGCGAACTGCGCCGCATACAGCGCCGCGTACGCACCGCCCGCGGCAAGCAACTGGGCATGCGTTCCCTGCTCCACGATCTGGCCGGCCTCCATCACCAGGATGAGGTCGGCGTCGCGGATGGTGGAGAGCCTGTGCGCGATGACAAACGAAGTCCGGTCGCTCCGCAAAGCGCTCATCGCCTTCTGCACTAGCACCTCGGTCCGGGTATCCACCGAAGAAGTCGCCTCGTCCAGGATCAGCACGGACGGCCGTGCAAGGAACGCCCGGGCGATGGTCAGCAGCTGCTTCTCGCCCGCCGAGACGTTGCCGCCCTCGTCGTCGAGCACGGTGTCGTAGCCCTGCGGCAGGGACCGCACGAACCGGTCCACGTACGTCGCCTTCGCGGCCTCCAGGATCTCGGCCTCCGAGGCACCGGGCCGGCCGTAGGCGATGTTGTCCCGGATGGTCCCGCCGAACAGCCAGGTGTCCTGCAGCACCATTCCCATCCGCGAGCGCAGCTCGTTGCGCGTCATCGCAGTGACATCCACGCCGTCGAGCGTGATCCGCCCGGCGTCGAGCTCGTAGAAGCGCATCATCAGGTTCACCAGGGTGGTTTTGCCCGCACCGGTCGGGCCCACAATGGCGACGGTCTGGCCAGGCTCCGCGACCAGACTGAGCGAAGAGATCAGCGGCGTGTCCGGTGAGTAGGAGAACGAGACGTTCTCGAACACCAGCCGGCCGCGGCCGCCGTCGGGAGCCTCGCCGGGCACAGGGTCAGCCGACTGCTCCTCGGTGTCCAGGAGCTCAAAGACGCGCTCGGCGGAGGCCACACCGGACTGCAGCAGGTTCGCCATGGACCCCAGCTGGGCCAGCGGCTGGGTGAACTGCCGGGAGTACTGGATGAACGCCTGCACGTCGCCGAGCTGCATCGCCCCGGCGGCCACCTGCAGGCCGCCCACCACGGCGATCCCCACATAGACCAGGTTCCCGATGAACGTCATGGCCGGCATGATCAGCCCGGAGATGAACTGCGCGCCGAAGCTGGCCTGGTACAGCTCCACATTCTTCTGCCGGAACCGCTCCTCCACCTCGCGCTGCCGGCCGAAGACCTTCACCAGCGCATGCCCGGTGTAGGTCTCCTCGATCTGCCCGTTCAGCTCGCCGGTGTGCCGCCACTGCGCCACGAACAGCTTCTGCGAGCGCTTGGCGATCACGGTGGTGGTCACGAGGGTCAGCGGAATGGTCACCAGCGCGATGATGGCCAGCGTGGGCGAGAGCAGGAGCATCATCACCAGCACGCCCACAACGGTCAGCAGCGAGGTCACGGCCTGGCTGATGGACTGCTGCAGGCTCTGGGAGATGTTGTCGACGTCGTTGGTGACACGGCTGAGCAGCTCGCCGCGCTGCACGGAGTCGAAGTAGCGCAGCGGCAGCCGGTTGATTTTGGCCTCGATCCGTTCGCGCAGCCGGAACACCGTGCGCTGGACGACGCCGTTGAGAATGTACGCCTGCATCCAGCCGAACGCCGAGGCCAGGACATACAGCACCAGCGCCCACAGCAGCACGGTGGCCAGCGCGGTGAAGTCGATTCCGGTGCCGGGCGTCAGCGTCATAGCGCTGAGCATGTCCGCTTTCTGGTTCTCCCCGGCGGCGCGAAGCTGGGCAATCAGCTGCTCCTGGCTTACCCCGGCGGGCAGCTGCTTGGACACGACGCCGGCGAAGATCAGGTTGGTGCCCTCGCCGAGGAGCCGGGGCCCGATCACCGAGAACGTCACGCTCACGACGGCGAGCATCAGTACCAGCGTCAGCCACAGCCGTTCGGGCCGCAGCTCCCCCAGCAGCCGCTTCGCGGACGGGCCGAAGTTCATCGCCTTTTCCGCCGGGATGTTCATCCCGGCAAACGGGCCGCCGCGGCCGGGGCCTCCCGCCGGGCGGGGAATCCGCATCGGGGCCTGCGCGCCGGGAGCCGCGCCGGAAGCGCCGCCGGAAGCGCCGGGCGTTGACGTACCGGGTGCGGCGACGGGTGCCCCGGTGGCGGAGGGTGTCGGAGCCTTGTCGGTGCGGCTCATACGGCCTCCTCCGCTGCGAGCTGGGAATTAACAATCTCCTGGTACGTCTCGGACGTCGCCAGCAGCTCCTCGTGGGTGCCGTGCGCGACGATCCTGCCGCGGTCCAGCACCAGGATCTGGTCCGCGTCCACGATGCTGGAGACCCGCTGGGCGATGATCACCATGGTGGCCCCGGCCGTGCTCTGTTTGAGCGCCAGCCGCAGCCGGGCATCCGTAGCGGTGTCCAGCGAGGAGAAGGAGTCGTCAAAGATGTAGAGTTCGGGCCGTTTCACCAGAGCCCGGGCAATCGCGAGCCGCTGCCGCTGGCCGCCGGAGACGTTAGTGCCGCCCTGCGAGATCGGCGCGTCCAGCCCGCCCTCCATCTCACGCACAAAGTCCTGCGCCTGGGCAATGCTAAGTGCCTGCCAGAGCTCGGCCTCGGTGGCGTCGGGCTTGCCGTAGAGCAGGTTGCTGCGCACCGTTCCGGAGAACAGGTAGGGCTTCTGCGGGACCAGGCCGATGTGCCCCCACAGCAGGTCCGGGTGGAGCTCGCGCACGTCCACGCCGTCGATCCGCACCGAGCCGGACGTGGCGTCGAAGAGCCGCGGCATCAGGTTCACCAGGGTGGTCTTGCCGGAGCCGGTGGCCCCGATGATCGCCGTCGTCTGCCCCGCGCGGGCGGTGAAGCTTACGTCGGAGAGCACCGGCTGCTCGGCGCCCGGGTAGGCGAACCCGACGTCGTGCATCTCCAGTTCGCCCCGGGCAGCCCGCCCGGCCGCGCGCGAAACCGGACGCAGCGGTGGCCGGACGCTGGATTCGGTCCCGAGCACCTCGCTGATCCGGTCCGCCGAGACGGAAGCGCGCGGGATCATGATGGCCATGAAGGTGGCCATCATGACGGACATGAGGATCTGCATCAGGTAGCTCAGGAACGCGATCATGGTGCCCACCTGCATGGAGCCGTCCTCGATCCGGAACGCCCCGAACCAGATCACGGCCGCGCTGGAGACGTTGAGCACCAGCATCACGGTGGGGAACGCGAGCGCCATGAGCCGCCCGGCCCGTAGCGCGGTATCCGTAACGTCCTCATTGGCGCGGGCAAAGCGGGCGGTCTCCACGTCCTCCCGGACGAAGGCCCGCACCACCCGGATGCCGGTGAGCTGTTCGCGCAGGACCCGGTTGACGGTGTCGATCCGGGTCTGCATGAGCCGGAACAGCGGCACCATCCGGATAATGATCGACCCCACCGCGGCCAGGAGCACGGGCACGCTGACGGCGATCAGCCAGGACAGCTGCAGGTCCTGCCGCATGGCCATGATCACCCCGCCGATACAGAGCATGGGCGCCGTGACCATCAGCGTGGCGGACATCAGGACGAGCTGCTGGACCTGCTGGACATCGTTGGTGGAGCGGGTGATCAGGCTGGGCGGACCGAAGCGGGTGACTTCCTGCTCGGAAAACTCCGCCACCCGGGTGAAAATGGCGCCACGGACGTCCCGGCCCAGCGCCATCGCGGCCTTCGCGCCGAAATAGACGGCGGCGATGGTGCAGGCGATCTGCAGCAGCGCGACCATGAGCATCATGCCGCCGATGCGCAGGATGTAGTCCGTGTCCCCCTTCGCGACGCCCTGGTCAATGATGTCCGCATTCAGGGTGGGCAGGTACAGCGAGGCGATGGACGCCGCCAGTTGGAAGACGACGACGGCGAGCAGCAGCCGCCGCTGCGGCCGCAGGTATTCGACGAGCAGTTTCCAGAGCATCCGCTCTCCAGTTCACGCGTCTCGGACAGTTTCACACAGAACGATGTGAGGGTCAGTTTACGTCCGGATGCCGTGAGCGGGCCGGGTTCCTCTCAGGGCGAATCCGTGGCGGTAAGCTGCCCGCGGGGCACGCTCGCGGGGTCCGTGCCGGCGGCATTCCCCGACGAGATCTGCCGTTTGACCTGCTCAAGCTCATCTTGGAGCACGTCAACGGTGGCCCGGTATCTTGCGAAGTCCGCCGTCCGGCGCCTGGCCACGGCGAAACTGACGGAGGCAGCCAGAATGGCAAGCGGGAAGGACACCAGCAGGGCCCAGCCGGACGCGGCAAGGAAGTCCAGCGAGATGGGAAGCGCCCGCTTGAAGGCCAGAAACTCGTTCACCCCGCCCACCACTCCGTTAAGGGCGGAGTCCAAGGGGCCCAGGAACTGCCCCACCACAGGCGTCCCGGCAAACGATGGAGCGCTCAGCGGTGGCTCTCCCCCCGGCGACCAGCGCGGATCTTCGAAATGGTTCAGGACGTAGATACCGGCACCTACGTTGAGGGCCGCGAAGAGCAGGACGGAACCCAGCACGGTCCAGTGAAGCCTGCGTGGACGCCACACGCCGGCCACAACCACGAAGATGGCGGCCGTAACCCAGGAAAGGATGCGGAGTTCGTCGCGATTCATACCGCTCAATAAATCCAAGGAATGCCCGCCCGTTACGTCTTTGAGTTGGAACCGATGCCTGCCCCGGTCCCGAGCGAGCTTATCCCAGTCACCCCCTCCAGAATTCCGCGGCAGTAACCGGCCCGGGCTGCGGAGTCCGGCAGGTGTCAGCCGCCCAGCACCACGTTCGCCGGCGGCTCGCCCGCCAGCATCAGGTCGATCTGCCGCTGGAGCAGCCGTCCCATCCGCGGCCGCATCGCCGAACTCGCCCCGCCCACGTGCGGGCTGATGATGACGCCCGGGGTCCGCCACAGCGGGTGGTCCTGCGGCAGGGGCTCGGGATCGGTGACGTCCAGCGCGGCGCGGATCCGGCCGGTGGCGGTGTGCCGGACCAGCGCGTCGGTGTCCGCTACCGGGCCGCGGGCCACATTCACCAGCAGGGCGCCGTCGGGCATGGCCGCGAGGAAGGCGTCGTCCACGAGGTGCCGGGTGGAGTCGCTGAGCGGAACCCCCACCACCACGATGTCGTGCTCCGGCAGCAGCGCGTGGAGCTCCGCGATGCCGTGAACGGGGCCGCGTTCGTCCGTCCGTTCCCTGCTGGCCACCCGGGTCACGCTGGTCTCGAACGGAAGGAGCCGGTCCTCGATCGCCTTGCCCACCCCGCCGTAGCCAACGATCAGGACGCGGCGGTCGGCCAGGCTGGCGGTGGGGCGGGCATCCCACCGGCCCTCCTGCTGGTTCCGGATGAGGCGGGGGAACTCGCGCTGGCTGGCCAGGATGAGGGCCAGCGCCAGCTCCGCGGTGGAGGTTTCGTGGACACCGGCCGCGTTGGCGAAGACCCTGCCGGAGGGCAGGAAGTCCGCCACGCCGTCGTACCCGATCGACTGGCTCTGGACCAGCGCCGTGTCCACGGTTTCCAGGCGTTGCAGGACCTGCGGGCCGCCCATGTACGGCGGCACCACGATGTCGATCCGCGGGCGGGGCGGATCACCGGCGAAGTCCCATTCCAGGACGGTGACGTCCGGGTGCGGCTGAAGGTATTCACGCAATGCGGCGTCCGGCAGGCTGACAGTAATATTCCGGGTCATGATTGCCAGCGTAGTAGAGCCGCCGGCCGTGCCTCACGACGCGGACTCCCCTGACATCCGGGCGCCGTTCGGGATAGGGTCCACAACAACAGGCGTTGGAGTGCAGGGGAAGGCGGCGCGCGTGGCGGGCTCGGATCGGGATCATTGGCGGCGGGATCGTGGGCATGGCGATTGCCCGTGCCCTGGTCCGGACCGGGGACTTCCACGTCACGGTCCTGGA
Source organism: Arthrobacter sp. TE12232 (assembly GCF_054062615.1). Lineage (NCBI taxonomy): Bacteria > Bacillati > Actinomycetota > Actinomycetes > Micrococcales > Micrococcaceae > Arthrobacter > Arthrobacter sp. TE12232. Next base: position 3,033,912 of record NZ_JBSSFK010000001.1, on the reverse strand, counting down.
AAAGGAGCACCGGGTGGCCGCGCACCAGACAGGCCACAACTCCGGCGTGGTGCATGCCGGCCTCTACTATCAGCCGGGATCCCTCAAGGCCGTCCTGTGCGCCCGCGGCCGGGCCCTCACCCGCGACTACTGCCGGGACAAGGGCCTGCCGTACCGCGAGCTCGGCAAGCTGGTGGTCGCGGTGACCGAGGCGGAACTGCCGCGGCTCGATGAGATCGAGCGCCGCGCCCGGGAGAACCGCGTCCCGGACATGAAACGGCTCACCCGGGCGGAACTGCGCGAGGTCGAGCCGCACGCCGCGGGCGTCGCGGCCGTCCACTCACCGCACACCGCCGTCGTGGACTACGCCGCCATCACCGAAGCCATGGCGCAGGATGTGCGGAGCGGCGGCGGATCCGTGCTCCTGGGCCAGGAGGTGACGGCCGTCAACAATGCCGGCGGCGCCGTGCACGTCTCCACGCCGGCCGCCACGCACATCTTCGACCGGCTGGTGGTGTGCGCCGGACTGCAGTCGGACGTCGTGGCCAGGATGGTCGGGGCCAGCCCGTCGCCTGCGATCCTGCCGTTCCGCGGCGAGTACTGGGTGATGGCCGCCGCCCGGAGCCATCTGGTCCGGGGCATGATCTACCCGGTCCCGGACCCGCGCTTCCCGTTCCTGGGCGTGCACTTCACCCGCGGCGTGTACGACGACGTCCATGTGGGCCCCAACGCGGTGCCGGCCCTGGCCCGGGAGGGCTACTCGTGGGCCCGGGTGTCCCTGCCGGACACGCTGGCCTCGCTCCGGTGGCCCGGCGCCGCGGCCCTGGCCCGGCAGCACTGGCGGATGGGTGCCCGGGAAATCTCGGCGTCACTGCTCAAGCCGCTGTACTTCCGGCAGGCCCGGCAGTTCCTGCCCGAACTGCAACCCGGCGACCTCGCCAGGAAGGCCGGCGCCGGGGTCCGCGCCCAGGCGTGGGCTGCCGACGGTTCCCTGCTGGACGATTTCGCCGTGGACCGGCTGGGCGCCGTCACACTGCTGCGCAATGCGCCCTCCCCTGCGGCGACCTCCGCCCTGGCGATCGCCGACTACGTCCTGGAGCACCACCTGCAGATCGCCCCGCACCGGCTGCGCTCCTAGGACTTTGGAAAGACTTCGGGCGGCGCCCCGCGCGGTCCGTGGACTTCGCCTGCGCCCGCGCCTAACGTCGGAGACACCACCCTTGCCAGTCAAGAACCTGCCGAAAAGATCCGCCCCAGCACGCGTGTGCTGAGCACCCAGTTAAGTCCGGAGGGCCCACGCATATGACGACTCCGGGCCCGCGGCCGGCCGCGCCTCACCACCGCCGGAACGTGATTCTGGTCTGGGCCGCCGCCGCGCTGGTGCTGGCCGCCGTTGTCGTCTTCGGTGCCATCCGCACCGGACCGTCGCCCGAGGGCGACTTCCTGACCGTCAGCCAGAGGCAGGCGCAAAGCCAGTTGGCCGCGGCGCCGGCGCCCTCGCCCCGCGCCGCCGTCGACCTCCCCGCCGAGATCCAGCGGATCATCGGCGGACACCCCGATCACAGGATCGGCGTCGCCATCATGGACACCAGCGACGGAGCGCTGCAGAGCTACGGCGATGTGGCACCATACACGGCGGCGAGCACGGCGAAGGTCCTGACGGCTGCCGCCTACTACCACCTCGTGGAAACCGGCGAAAAGTCGCTCGATACTCAACTGGGCGCGTTCACGGCCGCGTTCCAGCTCAAGGCCATGATCAACACCAGCAGCGACGACTCGTGGATCCTGCTGATGCGGGATATCGGCTACCCCCGACTGACCGACTACGCCGCCACCCTGGGCATCACCTACGATCCCGAGCAAAACCTCCTGGCCCCGGCCGACATGGCCCGGCTCCTCCAGCAGCTCTCCACGGGCAAGCTCCTCAACACCGGGCACACCGCGGAGCTGCTGGGCTACATGCAGCACACCAATGACGAGGACCTCATCCCGGCGGCGGTCTCCCCGGAAATCACCGTCCACCACAAGTACGGCGTGGTGGAAGGATACGTCCACGACGCCGCGCTGCTTAGTGCGGGCGACCGCTCCTATGCGGTGGTCATCTACACGTGGGGCCCGGACGACGCCGACAGCGCGGCCCGTCTCGAACTCATCCACGAGCTGACGCATCAGCTCACCGGTGCCCTGTTCGGGCAGCAGCAGCACGCGGACGGTTAATAGTCCGAATATCAACCGTTCAAGGGTGGCGCACGCACCGTTACAGGGGCAGGATGAAAGAAGGCCCCGGAAGCCCTCCCGGTTCACGTAAGCGACGGCGCAAAATTGCAGCGACCGGCTTCGCGCGGACTGCACCGCGCCGATGCGCACGGACGTGGCGGACCGTCCGGAGCCGGGCTGTTCCTTGGAGTCGCCATGATCCGCATCCTCATAGCCGAAGACGACGAACGCATGTCCCGCTTCATCGAAGAGGGCCTGCGCGCGGCCGGCTACGCCCCGAGCGTGGTCGCCGACTCCGTCACGGCAGTGGACCTGGCGGCCAGCGGCGAATTCGATCTCCTGCTCCTGGCTGCAGGGCTTCGCCGGCTTGACGGCTTCGCTGTCCTGGCGGCCCTCCGCCACAGGCAGGCGGGGATCCCGGTCATCTTCCTCACGGCCCCCGGGTCACCCGCGGATACTCTCGCAGCGCTGGAGGGCGGCGCCGACGACTGCATCGTCGAGCCGTTTCCCCTCGAGGAACTGGAGGCCCGCGTCCGGGCCCGGCTACGCGCAGCCGACTCCGGCGATCCGCTTAGCCTTGATCCACCGACGGGCTGGTTGAGGGCCCCCGGGATTTGGTTTGGCCGGGAGGGTCGGGGTCGGGGCATGGCGGATTGCCCGGCCCCGCTGCCGGTGGTGTTCCACTGTGGTCCTTGGTCGTTTCGGTACGGGGTGGCGGGTCAGGTCTTTGCCGGCCGCGGGAAGATCCGGTTGAACAGGTCCGTCCAGGCGGTTTCCCAGGGCCAGTTGGCGGGCAGGTGGAGGCGCAGCTTCCGGGCGGAGGAGGCGATTCTGGCCGGGACGCTGATCAGTTTGCGGCGGACCGTTGCGGTCCGGGCTTTGGCCAGCCCGTTCCCTGCCGCTGTTGCGGCGGCGCGGGTGAGGTTGAACGCCATGGCGGCCAGGACCAGCCAGGCCGCGTTGGCCGTGAAAACACCTGAGGGTAAATGAGCCAGTGCGCTGTCCTTCAGATCGGCGTTGACCTGCTCGATGATCGCGTGCCCGCGGTGGGCCCTATCGGCGGCCACGGTGTCCAGGGTGCCGGTGGTGAAAAACGCGTGGAACCGGTAGGTCTGGAAGATCGTCGGCTGTCCGGCGCCGGCGTGCGGGTTCAGGTCCGGGATCCTGCGGACGACCAGGCGCCCGGTGACGCGTTCGCCCTGTTTGCGGGAACTGAACGCGGTGAACGGTGTTTCGGCGACTTCGGCGGAGGAGATCCACCGGTCCGCGGCCTCATCGAAGACCGCATCGGTGTACTGGATCGGCGTCCAGGCGGCCTCCCCGATTCCCGTGATGGCCTTCCTGATGGCCGGGTCCATGCGGGCCGTGACGGAAACCGCGGCACCGGCTTTGGCAGCGGCGGCCACGGTGGCGTACCCGTAGAACGCCGAGTCCGCACGCAACAGCACCGTGCCGGCGGCCCCGCCACGGATGCGTTTGAGGGTGGCCAGGGTATCGGCGACCAGCCGGGCCGCGCCGCGGGGCGAACCGGCCGAGCCCTTCCGCAGCCGCTGGGCGAGGATGACCGGTGCCGTGTCCTTCGTGCTGACGGTGGCCAGCAGCGCGTTCAGGCCCCGGACCCCGGAGTAGCCGTAGCCGGAACCCTGCTTCTGGTATCCGTGGACCTCGATGATCGTGTCGTCCACGTCAACGAAGGTGTATTCCCCGGCGCTGTTGCCGATCAGCGGTGCCTGTGCCGCCAGATTCCTCAGGAACCGGGAGGCGACCGCGTCCAGCTGGCGGACGTGCCCGAACGTGAAGGAACGCAGGAACGAGCCCAGCGTCGAGGGCGCGTAACAGGCCTTGAAGAGCCTGCCCATGCCGCCGTGGCGCAGCAGGGCCATGTCATCGATGGAATCCGCGCCGGCAACCATCCCGGCGACCAGCGACGCCACTTTCAGCCCGGCGTTGGAGCCCTTGTCCGTCGGCACGCTCAGCCACTCATCGGCCAGGCCGCCGAGTCCGGCTTCGAGGGCCAGTCCCATGACCGGGACCAGGCCGGCGGCCGACACAAGGTTGGGCTCGTCGAAGGAAACTGACAAGGACGCGCCGGTATGGGAAAGTTGCATCTACGAGATGCCTCTCTTTTCGGTGAAAAGGTGTTCTAGACAAACCCCATTTTCCGCGACAAGACAGGCATTCTCGGTTTAAACCGCCGACAGCGCCCCGATCAGCATCGGTGGATCAAGGCTTAGGGGCAGCATCATGCGCTACGGCCCGCTGGAACTGAACCTGCACGCCCTCACGGTCAGCGTCGATGGCAGGACAGTGGAGCTCTCCGCCCGCGAATTCGCCTTGGTGGAAATGTTCCTGCTGCACCCGGGACAGGTCCTGAGCCGGCAACAACTGCTCAGCCACGTCTGGGGCCGCGATTTCGACGGCACGTCCAACGTGGTGGACGTGCATGTGCGGCAGTTGCAGCTGAAGATCGGCGCAGACCGCATCCTCACCGCCCGCGACGCCGGCTACCGCCTGGGGTAGCGCCCTCGGCTTACACAGCCGGCAGCACTCGCCGGAGGATTCTGCTGGCGTCTACCGGCCGAACAGCTTGGCGAAGAAGCCGGTCGTGGTCGTGGTTTTGGCGCTGGTTTCGCCCTCATGGCCGCGGCAGCGGTCGGCACTGGGGACGCCCCGCATGACCTGGTCAACATGCTGGCCGCAACCGGCCCAGGTGGTCTTTCCGCACTTCTTGCAGGCAACTGCACGGCACATCCGGGTACTCCTCTGTCGGTGGGTCTAAGGTGTTCAGCATACCCCCAGGGGTATATGGACAGCAAATCCGTTGCACCAGGAAGAAGTCGCTCACGAGGGGTGGATTGGGGGCCGTTGCGGGCGGACGATGGAAGTACCGGACCCCGCACCTACGCCGGGCGGAATCCGGCGGCGAGCCGCCCATTGCGAACGGGCGAGCTAAAACCGGGAGAGCCGGCAGGCACCGGAGACAACACACCAGGGCGGAATGCGCACCGCGGGGACTGGGAAAAGAGCGACGTCGCAACGATTCACGGCTGAGCCCAGCCGTTTTCGCGGCGATTTCGGACAGGTGCACCCCGGATCGGGGGTGCGCCTGCCCGTTTCCGTAGCGGTCACCGGAATCCGCCGCGGAATCCGGCCGCCGGTTGACACCCGGCACACGTTACGGTTCAATCTTTTGCATATGCTGAAATAACAGTTCCACGATACGAATATCTTGTCCGTATAGCCCTACGCCGTGGATGCCAGCATTGACACAAAGGATCTGGCACATGCTGTTGGAAGACTTTAACGCGGCCGGACGGGCCGAGGCCGCGGCCGCGCTGCGACCCTGCCTGGACATAGACCGCTGGATCGAGGAGATCGTCCAGGGCCGGCCCTTCGGCAGCGCCGCGAGCCTTCTGGAAGCGGCCAACCGTGCGGCGGAACCCTTTACCGGGCGGGAGGTGGAGGCCGCCCTGGCCCACCATCCACGCATCGGCGAACGGGCCGCAGGAAACAGCACGGAGGCCCGGCTCTCCCAGTCGGAGCAGGCAGGCCTGGGAATTCCGGACCCGGCCGTTGCGGCAGCCATCGCCGAGGGGAACCGGAGCTACGAAGAAAAATTCGGCCAGGTCTTCCTGATCCGCGCCGCCGGCCGCAGCCGGGAGGAAATCCTCGCCGCCCTCAACTCCAGGCTCGCGCACACCCCGGAACAGGAACAAGCAATCATCGGCCAGCAGCTGCGCGAAATCGCGGTACTCCGACTCGAAGGACTGATCGGCACATGAGCACCTCCCACGTCACCACCCACGTCCTGGACACCGGCACCGGCAAGCCCGCCGCCGGTGTCGCCGTCACCTTCCACAGGCTCGACGGCGAGCGCTGGGTTAAGATCGCGGCAGGCGCCACGGATGACGACGGCCGCATCAAATCCCTCGGCCCGGACAAGCTTCCGTCCGGCACGTACCGGCTTGGCTTCGACACCGGACGCTACTACGAGGCCGCCGGGACCGAGGCCTTCTTCCCCGAGGTCACGCTGACCTTCGCCGTGTCCGAATCCCAAGACCACTACCACGTCCCGCTCCTGCTGAGCCCCTTCGCTTACTCCACATACCGCGGCAGCTAACCAAACCCTCGGGCCGTTATTAGGTCCATGCCCGCCCCGCCATCCACCCCGAACCACACCGGGAACAGGCTCCCTGTCGGATGGCGGGGCGAAGCCATGCCCACGCACGGCCCGCACAGGATCGCCGAAACCCCAGCGCCCGGGCGCCCCACAGTGGAACCCCGCCCCAGTCACAAACGACATTTTTCGCGCGAACGCAACCGGCAGACCCGCATCCCTTGACAGTGGCCCGCGTCACTTCTATTCTCAATTTTGGGATCCCAAATTGGGATCCCAAAACAAGCTAGCTTGCCGGGCCCCGACTCCCCTGGGTTCCGCACCTGATGTCAGGCCAGATATCAGGCCAGATATCAGCCCCCACAGCAGCACCGGGAAGCCCGCGCACAGGACGCCCCACACCCCGGCCTCCTGGCCCGCGAACGAATTGAATCTCTCACCTGCCGGCATTTTTCCTCTCTCTGAAGGAGAAGTTGTGTCTCTTCGAAATACCGAACCCCCCGTACAGGAAACCTCAGCACCACACGCTGACGCCGCAAGCCCCAAGGACCGCGTGCAACGGCGCACCAATGTCCGCTGGAAAATGTTCCTCCTCCTGCTGGTCCTCGTGTCCGTGAACTACATCGACCGGGGCTCCATCTCTGTAGCCCTGCCCATCATCCAGAAGGAATTCAACATGGCCCCGGAGCTCGTGGGCCTCCTGCTCTCGGCCTTCTTCTGGACCTACGCCCTCATGCAGATCCCCGTCGGCTTGCTGATCGACAAGTTCGGCCCCCGCAAGGTAATGACCGCGTCCTGCGTCGGCTGGGGCGCCGCCACGGCAGCCTCGGGCCTGGCCGGCGGCTTCCTCAGCATGTTCATCGCCCGCCTGGGCATCGGCGTCACCGAGGCCGGAGTCATGCCGGCGGGCGGAAAGCTGAACGCCATCTGGATGCACAAATCCGAACGCGGCCGCGGCGCAACCATCCTTGACGCCGGCGCCCCGCTGGGCGCCGGGCTGGGCGGCATCCTCATCGCAGGCCTGATCGCATCGACGGGCAGCTGGCGGAGCTCGTTCATCATCGCCGGCGTCGCCACCGTCCTCATGGGCCTCGCCGTGTGGTGGTACGTCCGGGACAACCCGCGCCAGCACAGCGGAGTCAACGACGCCGAGGCCGAGTACCTCGAGGCCTCCCACGCCGCGGAGGACGCCGAAGCCGAACTCGAGGGCAGCAAGGGAAAGCGTGCCCTGCTCCCCTACCTGAAATTCCGTTCCTTCTGGGCCATGTGCTTCGGCTGGCTAGGCTTCAACGGAGTCTTCTACGGCCTGCTCACGTGGGGCCCGCTCTACCTGTCACAGGCCAAGGGTTTTGACCTGAAGACCATCGGCTGGTCCACCTTCGTGATCTTCGGCGCCGGATTCGTCGGCGAAATCCTCGGCGGCACCATCGCGGACAAGTGGAGGGCCGCCGGCGCCTCGGCCAACCGGGTCATGCGCACCCTCCTGGGCATCTCCAGCGTCGTCGTGATCGGCGGCCTTGTCGGCGTCACCGTCGTGCCAGACCCGACGACGGCGGTGGTCCTCCTCTCCGTCGTGATGTTCTTCCTGCGCTGGGTGGGCCTCTTCTGGAGCATCCCCTCCATCCTGGGCGGCCGGACCAACGCCGGTGTCCTGGGCGGCGCCATGAACTTCAGCGGCAACATCTCCGGCTTCGTCACCCCGATCGCCGTCGGCCTGATCGTCGGCGCCACCGGCTCGTACACGTGGGCGCTGCTGTACTTCGTGGGATCGGCGATCATCATGGGAGCATCCGTACTGACGCTGAACTACAACAAGCGGCTCCCTGTCTAAGCTAGGCCACGCAACACCTGTTCCCGGAGCCGGGAACGCAGTGCCAAAAGAACCCGAATGGAGCACCATGCTTACCGCTGAAGAACCCCAGGACAAGGAACGCCCCCTCCGGGAGGCTGTCCGGGACACCCTCCGCACCAGGATCTTTGAAGGGCACTACGTTCCCGGCACCAGGCTGGTGGAGCGCGACCTCGCCGCCGAATTCAACGTCTCGCGCCTCCCGGTCCGCGAAGCGCTGCGCATGCTGCGCCAGGAAGGCCTGGTCAGCGACCGCGGCGCGCGGGGAGCCGAAGTCAGCACACTCAGCCCCAAAGACGTGGAGGATCTCTTCGACGTCCGCCAGTCGCTCGAAGTGCTGGCCTGCAGGCTGGCCGCGACCCGCGCCACGCCGGAAGACCTCGGCGCGCTGCAAACCCTGTTGGACGAAGCCGACCGCTGCCTTGCCAAGGGTGCCGTCATGGAAGCCCACCGGGCCAACAGCGAATTCCACGATGCCATCACCCGGATCGCGGACAACGGCTTCCTCAAGTCCGCGCTCGAACCCCTCCAAGGCCGGATGCACTGGCTGTTCCGGCATGTGAGCGACCTCCCCGAACTCATCGAGGAACACCGGGCCCTGTACGCCGCGATCGCCAGCGGTGACCCGGACCGCGCGGCCGCCCAGTCGGCGTCGCACATCGACAAATACCGGGAACAGTTTCCGGAGGATTTCCGCCGGACGGAACCCGCCCTTCATCGGAAGAACACATGAAACTCCTCGTCATCAACCCCAACATCAGCAACGACGTCACCGCGCTGATCGAATCCGAAGCCCGGCGCTCCGCCTCGCCCGGAACGGAACTGCTGGTCCGCACCGCAGGCCACGGCGTCGAATACATTGAAACCCGCTTTGAATCCCTGATCGCCGCCGGCGCCGTCGCCGAAATCATCGCCGAGTACACCCGCGACGGGTCCGGACCCGGCACCGAAACCGGGATCGACGGCGTCGTGGTCGCGGCGTTCGGAGACCCCGGCATGCCCGCGCTGAAGGAACTGACCGACGTCCCGGTCATCGGGATCACCGAGGCCGCCCTGTGCGCCGCGGCACTGCAGGGTCACCGGTTCTCGATCATCGCCATCTCGGACCGGATCCGGCCCTGGTACTTGGACTGCGTGGAACGCTTCGGGCTCGGCGGCCGGTTGGCCTCGATCCGGTCCATCAACGAGACCCTCACCGGCATCGGTTCCGTGCAGCAGGACTTCAAGGAGACCCTGCTGGCACTCAGCCGCCAGGCCGTCACCCAGGACGGGGCCGACGTCGTCATCCTCGCCGGCGCGCCGCTTGCCGGCCTTGCCCGCGACCTGGCGGGCCAGATCCCCGTCCCTGTGGTGGACGGCATTTCCGCCGGCATCCAGATGGCACAGTCGGTGGTCAACCTCCAGTCCGGACCGCACCGGGCCGGCGCCTTCGCGCCGCCTCCGGTCAAGCCCCGCCGAGGGCTCTCGGACAACCTCGACGCCGCCCTCACGACGGCGCAGAACGCCGCCCGGGCAATCGCCGGGTCCCACTGATAATCCGGCCCCGCTGACAACCCCGCCCCACTAGCTTCTTCCTCGAAGGAGGACAACGATGTCCCACGCCCCAGACCTTGTCATTGCCCATGGCACCGTGGTCAACAGTTTCGGCCGCCAGGCTGCCCACGTCATGGTGCACGGCGGGAAGATCGTCCAGCTCGTGGACGCTTCCGAGCCCGTCCCCGCCGCCGCCCGGACCGTCGACGCCGCCGGCCGGATGGTGATTCCCGGCGGCGTGGACGGCCACTGTCACGTCGCCCAGGTAACCGGACGGTTCCGCACCCTGGATGACTACCGCACCACCTCCACCGCTGCCCTCTGGGGCGGCACCACCACGATCATCGACTTCGGCATCCCCCGCGACGCCCGGGAGACCCCGCTGGCCGCGGTCCTGCACAAAAAGGAACTGGCCCGCGAGTCCCGCTGCGACGTCGCCCTCCACGGCTCGGTTGTCCAATGGGACGAAACCGTGCCCTGGCAGCTCGAGCAGCTTGCCGCCGAAGGTGTCCGTTCCGTCAAGATGTATACCACCAACCGGGGCACCACCATGGCCGACGGCGACACCATCCTGAAGGTCATGCGCGAGATGGTCCGGCTCGACGGCCTGACCTACATCCACGCCGAACACGACCCCATCATTGCCGACTGCACCCGGCAGCACGCGGACGACGGCCGGATCAGCATTGAACACCTGCACCGGACCCGGCCTGAACTCGCGGAGGAAATCTCGGTCAAGGAGACCTTGGCGATGGCCGAATATACCAACGCCCCCGTCTACTTTGTGCACCAGTCCACGCCGGGAGCCGTGGATCTCGTCGCCGAGGCCCGCAGCCGCGGCCAGGAGGCGTTCTCCGAGACATGCCCGCACTACCTCACCCTGGACGACACCGTCTACGGCACGTCCTTCCCCGAGTGGTACGCCTGCTGCCCGCCGATGCGCAGCCCCGAGACCGTCGCCGCGCTGCGGGACCGGCTTGCCGCCGGCGCCATCCACACCGTGGCCTCGGACCACTCCTGCTACGACCTCGCGCAGAAGCGCGAGCGGACCGATGACATCCGGGCCATGCCGCACGGCCTGCCCGGGGTGGAAACCCGCATGCCGGTCACCTTCACCGCCAAGATGGACGCCGCCGGCGGAGCGGCCCGGGTGGAGGATTTCGTGGAAGTGTTCGCCGCCGGGCCGGCACGGATCAACGCCCTCCCGGGCAAGGGCATCATCGCTGCCGGATTCGACGCCGATCTCGTCGTGTTCGACCCGGCACGGGAACGCGCCGTCGACGGCGCCGCCCTGCACATGGGGACCGATTTCTCCCCGTTCGACGGCCGGACGCTCACGGGCTGGCCCGACGTCGTGGTGTCAGCCGGACGGGTGGTGCTCGACGCCAACGGCTTCCATGACCCCGGCCCTGTCGGAAGCTTCGTGGGCCGCAACGGATTCCGCGAACACCAGGCCGCGGCCGGCGCCGCTTCCGCACCCATCACCGTCCCCGCCACCCGCTAGGAGCCCCCGTGCATTCCGCAAACCGCCCCACCCGCATCGGCATGATCGTGCCGTCCTCCAACACCTGCCTCGAACCGCAGAGCTACCGCATCCTGGGCGACCGCGACGACGTCACCATCCACTTCGCGAGGATCCAGGTCACGAGGATCGCCCTCGACGATTCCTCAGACAAGCAGTTCGATGCCCCGGTCATGCGGGCCGCCGCCGAGATCCTGGCCACCGCCGACGTCGACGTCATCGCCTGGAACGGCACCTCGGGCTCGTGGCTCGGCGCCGGTCACGACCGCGAACTCGTCCAGGAAATACAGGACGCCACCGGCATCCCCGCCACCACCTCCACGCTGGCGTACATGGAGGCCTTCCGAGCCTTCGGCACCGAACGGATCGGACTGTTCACCCCCTATACGGAGGACGTCAACCGCGCGATCGTGGCGTCGTACGAACGGGACGGGATCAAGACACTTGACCACCGGTTCCTCGGCCTGAGCGACAACGAATCATTTGCCCGGGTCTCCGACGCCGAAATGCGGCCCGGATCGCTGGAACTCGCGGCTTCGAACCCGGACGCGCTCGTCTACCTCTGCACCAACCTTTACGGCGCCAACATTGCCGAGGAAATCGAAGCGGCTATGGGCGTACCCGTGCTTGACTCGGTGGCCGTGACACTGTGGAGCTGCCTCAAGATGACGGGCGCCCCGCTGCTCTCCCCGCGCTGGGGCAGGCTGCTCGCCTCGGCCTGAGCGACTCCGCGGTTAACAAGCAACGCGGGGTCCTTCCGCTCGATTGTGACTGCAGGGCCGCGGTGATGCGCCGTTGGTGTTGACGAGCCCCGGGCCGCATCGATAATCTCGAATTGCAAGAAAGTTTTCTCATAGAATGAAAACTTGAGCCAACCATTCAACGATGAAAAGAGGCTGGACGTGGCTGCAGGAGAAGATACCTCCCATATCCTCAGCGGGTTGACAAACCAGCTGCCTGATCGTGATCCGGAAGAGACCGCCGAGTGGCTGGAGTCCCTGGATACGCTGATTCAGGAACAGGGCACCGAGCGTGCCCAGTACATCATGCGGAGCCTGCTTCAGCGGGCCGGGGCGCAGAGTGTGGGTGTTCCGATGGTGACCACCACGGACTACGTCAACACGATCCCGGTGGACCAGGAAGCGCCGTTCCCCGGGGACGAGGAGATCGAGCGGAAGTACCGGGCGTGGCTGCGCTGGAATGCCGCGGTCATGGTGCACCGGGCGCAGCGGGCGGACATCGGGGTCGGCGGGCACATCTCGACCTATGCCGGGGCCGCGACCCTGTACGAGGTCGGGTTCAACCACTTCTTCCGCGGCAAGGACCACCCCGGCGGCGGGGACCAGGTCTTCTTCCAGGGCCACGCCTCCCCCGGCATGTACGCCCGGGCCTTCATGGAGGGCCGTTTGTCCGAGGAGGACCTGGACGGGTTCCGGCAGGAGAAGTCCAAGGAGGGCCACGCCCTGTCCTCCTACCCGCACCCGCGGCTGATGCCCGGGTTCTGGGAGTTCCCCACGGTCTCGATGGGCATCGGGCCGATGAACGCGATCTACCAGGCCCAGTCCAACCGGTACCTGCACAACCGCGGCATCAAGGACACCTCCGACCAGCAGGTCTGGGCGTTCCTGGGTGACGGGGAAATGGATGAGCCCGAGTCCCGCGGCCTGCTCCAGCTCGCCGCGAACGACAAGCTGGACAACCTGAACTTCGTGATCAACTGCAACCTCCAGCGCCTGGACGGCCCGGTCCGGGGCAACGGGAAGATCATGCAGGAACTCGAGGCGTTCTTCCGCGGCGCGGGCTGGAACGTGATCAAGGTCGTCTGGGGCCGGGAGTGGGATGACCTGCTGGCCAAGGACGAGGACGGCTCGCTCGTGAAGATCATGAACGAGACCGTCGACGGGGACTACCAGACCTACAAGGCCGAATCCGGCGCGTTCGTCCGCGAACACTTCTTCGGCCAGACCCCGCAGACCAAGGAAATGGTCCAGGACCTCACCGACGACCAGATCTGGAACCTCAAGCGCGGCGGCCACGACTACAACAAGGTCTACGCCGCGTACAAGGCCGCGACCGAGTTCAAGGGCAAGCCGACGGTCATCCTGGCCCACACGGTCAAGGGCTACGGCCTGGGCACCCACTTCGAGGGCCGCAACGCCACGCACCAGATGAAGAAGCTCACCCTCGCGGACCTGAAGGCCTTCCGCGACCACCTGCGCATCCCCATCACCGACGACCAGCTCGAAGCCGACCCCTACCGGCCCCCGTACTACCACCCCGGCCCGGACGCCCCCGAAATCCAGTACCTCATGGAACGCCGCCAAGCCCTCGGCGGCTTCGTCCCCGAACGCCGGCCGGACCACGCGCCCGTGGAGCTTCCCGACCGCAAAACCTATGAGGTGGCCAAGCGCGGCTCGGGAAAGCAGCAGGCCGCCACGACCATGACCTTTGTGCGCCTGCTCAAGGACCTGCTCCGGGACAAGAAGTTCGGACACCGCATTGTCCCGATCGTTCCGGACGAATCCCGCACCTTCGGCATGGACGCGTTCTTCCCCTCGGCAAAGATCTACAACCCGGACGGCCAGGGCTATCTCTCCGTGGACCGGGACCTCGTCCTGGCCTACAAGGAATCGGCCCAGGGCCAGCTGATCCACCCGGGCATCAATGAGGCCGGCGCGGTGGCCGCGTTCACCGCCGCGGGCACCTCGTACGCCACGCACGGCGAACCGCTGGTGCCGATCTACGTGTTCTACTCGATGTTCGGTTTCCAGCGCACCGGCGACTCCTTCTGGGCCGCCGCGGACCAGATGACCCGCGGGTTCATCATCGGTGCCACCGCCGGCCGCACCACCCTGACCGGTGAAGGCCTGCAGCACGCCGACGGCCACTCCCCGATCCTCGCCGCCACCAACCCGGCCGTCGTCACCTACGACCCCGCGTACGGCTACGAGATCGGCGTGATCATGCGCGACGGCCTGGAGCGGATGTACGGACCCGACTCCGAAGACCGGAACCTGATGTACTACCTCACGGTCTACAACGAGCCGATCTCCCAGCCGGCCGAACCCGAGAACCTCGACGTCAACGGTGTGTTGAAGGGCATCTACCGGGCGTCGGCTTCGGAAGTGGCCGGGCCGAAGAGCCAGATCCTTGCCTCCGGCGTGTCCGTCCCCTGGGCTCTCGAAGCCCAGCGGATCCTCGCCGAGGACTGGGGCGTCTCCGCCGATGTGTGGTCCGTGACGTCCTGGAACGAACTGCGCCGCGACGGGCTCGCCGCCGAGGAAGAGGCCTTCCTCAACCCCGGCCAGCCTGCCCGCGTCCCATTCGTGGCCCAGCAGCTCGCGGACGCGACCGGTCCGATCGTGGCCGTGACCGACTACATGAAGGCCGTGCCGGACCAGATCCGGCAGTTCCTCCCGCACCAGTTCGCCTCCCTCGGCGCGGACGGCTTCGGCTTCTCCGACACCCGCGCCGCGGCACGCCGCTTCTTCAAGAACGACACCCACTCGATCGTGGTGAAGACCCTGCAGCTGCTCGCGGCGAGGGGCGACGTGGAGGGGGGCGCGCCGTCGTACGCCATGGACCGCTACAAGCTCCTGGATGTCAACGCCGGGACCACCGGCGGAGCGGGCGGCGACTCCTGAGCGTTGTGTTCGAGGCGCGCGTTAGGGTGGGCAGATGAGCGACAGCGGAACCCTGAGCCCGACTACACGCACGACGGCGGTGCTGCTTGCCGCCGGCGCCGGCACACGGCTGGGGCTCGGCCCCAAGGCGCTGCTCCGGTTCCGCGGCCGCACGCTCGTCGAAGTGCTCGCTGACATGCTCCTGCAGGGCGGCTGCCGGGAAGTGGTGACAGTGCTCGGCGCGGACGCGGCAACGGTCCGCGCCACCACCGACCTCAGCCGGCACAAGGTCATCGAAAACCCGGACTGGGAGTCCGGGATGGGCAGCTCCTTCCGGGCGGGGGTCGCCGCGGCGCCTCCGGAGGATCATGTGCTCATCGCGCTCGTGGACCAGCCCGGCCTGACCGCCGGGACGGTCGCCCGGCTGCTGGCGGCCCATCGGCCGGGCCGGGTGACGGCGGCCGCCTACCGCGGCCCGCAAGGCAAGCTACGGCGGGGACATCCGCTGCTCCTGGATGCCGGCCTTCGCGCTGCGGCCGCTGAAACGGCGACGGGCGACGCCGGGGCGCGCGTCTTCCTGCAGGGCCGCCCGGATCTGGTTGATCTGGTGGATTGCAGTGACCTCTCCGGCGGTGAGGACCTCGACACCCCGGACCAGCTGCACCTGCTGGATTAGGGGCCGGCGCGGCAACCGACGCGTTGGTCTTAGCCGGAGGTGCCCAGCAGCTCCTGCAGGCCGCGTTTGAATCCGGAGCGGCCGCCGTGGGCAGGATGCCTGATTTTCGGTGTGTCCAGGCCGCTCCGCTGCAGGCTGCGGTGCGCCACATTGCCCACCGCCACCACGGTTTCGATGGGAAACAGCTCTGTTAGCGCCTGCCAAAACGGGGTTCCGAGGGCTGCTTCGGCGGATGTCGGGGTGCGGTTGGACAGCGGCCGACCCGGCATGTGGGTATGCCAAGGGCAGGCGCTCCATAACAGGGGAAGGAAGTCCAGCTCGGCCAGGACCTCCCACATCACCGTTGCGGTCGGCTCCGCCGCGACCCCGGCGGCGTCCGCCGGCAGCACGTAGCCCTTTCCCGGCCCGAAGAGCCCGAAGCCGTTGGCGGGCCCCTCCAAAATGGTCCGGTTGGTGAAGGGCACGCCGGTGATCCGCATGCCCCGGAAACCGGGGGCTTCGCCCAGCAGCAACACCTGCGGGGAGCGGTTCAGCATCTCCTGCAGGTAGATACGCAGGTTCTGCCGGCGCCGCGCGTTCCCCGGGATGGTGTGATCGAAGAAGTTGTTGCACCAGGGCCCTGTTTCCACCGAAGCGAGCCGGTCAATGAAGGCATCGAGGGAAGAAGCGGTCATTTGCCGGCCCGCTCCAGGACGGCGGCCACGCGTTGGGCAGCTGCAGGGGCGGCCTTGGCCAACCGTGCCTTCGTGAGATTCTCCCGCACGATCCAGCGCACATCCTTGTCGTCGCTGGCGGCCCACCTTTCCAGGCGTCCGAAACCCTCCGCCGGTGCAGCCGCAATTGCGACGCTCCAGCAGTACCCAAGCCCCTGCCGCAGCACACGGAACTGCTCGTCACGCCGCGATTGATGATCCATGCCCCTGAATGAAGCTGTGATCCGGTCCAGGGTGTCCAGGGCCCGGACGGCGTCGTCGGGTGCGCGAAGCAGGCGGGGTTCGCAGATACCGGCCGCAAGGGCGCGTTGCACCAGCGGCGGACCATCTACCCAATCCTCAGCCAGGGTCCACAACGACGGCATATTCGCATCGCCGAGCCGCTGCAGGGCCATGGCAGTGCCCTCTCGCACGCGCCAGCGCGAATCGGCCGCCAGCACCCTCAACGTCTCAGCGGCGTGCCGCTCGCCGTCGGCCAGCAGTCGGCCAAAGCCGACGGCGCCGCACGTCGCCAGGTATTCGTCCGGGCTCTCCGCGCACGTCCGGATCAGCGCAGGGTCAGCCACATCAGCGAACGCCTCCGCAAGTTCAAGGTTCCCCCTGGGACCGGGAAGGCCGGATTCGGCGTTCAGGTATCCCACCCACTTCTCAGGCGGGAGCGATTCCAGGACCGCTCTGTAGTCCGATCGTTTGGTCACGGGTCAATTCCTCGCTGCCGAAGTGCGCCTGACCGTGGAGAATCCTGCGCCTTACCAGCGCGGGTGGATCGATTCGCGGAAGTAGCGGTCATAGATTTCCCGGACGCCGACGTCGAATGTGGCGTCAATGCCGCTGACGCCCGCCGCGGCGGCGTTGGAGCGCGCCTGGTCCACGTTCCGCGCCCCCGGAATCACCGTGCTGATGCCGTCCTGCGCCGCGATCCAGGCGATCGCAGCCTGGGCGGTGCTGACGCCGTCGGGCACCAGTTCCTCGAACTCGGCGACCGCTTTGAGGCCCTGCTCAAAGTCCACGCCCGAGAAGGTCTCCCCGACATCGAACGCGGAGCCGGTGCGGTTGTAGTTCCGGTGGTCGTTCTCCGCGAAGGACGTGTCCTTGGTGTACTTGCCTGACAGCAGCCCGGAGGCGAGGGGCACGCGAGCAATGACGCCCACACCGGCTGCCTGTGCGGCGGGAAGAACCTCGTCCAGGGGCTTGAGCCGGAAGGCGTTGAAGATAATCTGCACCGTTGACGTGCCTTCGTGGCGGATGGCTTCGAGGGCTTCGTCGGTCCGCTCCACACTGACGCCGTAGTTCCGGATGGCGCCGTCGGCCACGAGGGTGTCCAATGCGTCGTAGACTTCGGCGTTGCTGTACACGGCGGTGGGCGGGCAATGCAGCTGGACCAGATCCAGGCAGTCCATCCCCAGGTTCCGCCGGGAGCGGTCCGTCCATTCGCGGAAGTTGGCCAGGTTGTAGTTCTCCGGCGTCTGTTCCACCCGCCGGCCCATCTTGGTGGCCACCGTGATGTCCAGGCCGGGGTTGTCCGCCAGGAACGCTCCGATGGCCTGCTCGCTGCGCCCGTCGCCGTAGACGTCGGCGGTATCAAAGAAGGTGACGCCGGCTTCCGCCGCGGCTGCAAGGACGGCCTGCGCCTGCCCGGGATCCACGTTGCCCCAGTCCGCGCCAAGCTGCCAGGTCCCCAACCCGACGATCGAGACGTTCCGTCCGGTCTTGCCCAACATTCGCTGTTCCATCGTCCGACTATAAGCCGTCGGCGCCCTCAATGTGAGTGGCCGACGGCGTCGGGCACCTCTAGCTCCGACTCAGGGCATCGCCGCCGTGGCGGCCCCCGTCAGCGGCCATCCGATGACCGTCTTAGGCCGCGGGGTGGCATAGGTCCGGACTTTTGAAGTGCTCAGCCCCAACCGGACCAGCGATTCGGCGATGGTGACGGCAGCCGCCACCCCGTCCACCACGGGGACGCCGGCACGCTTACGGATCTCCTCGTCCAGGCCGGCCATTCCGCCGCACCCGAGGACGATGACTTCCGCCTTGTCCTCGCGGACCGCCAGGAGTGCCTGTTCGATGATGGCTTCCACGGCGCGCTCCGGTTCCTCCTCGAGTTCCAGCACTGCCATTCCGCTGGCCCGGACCGAGGCGCACCGGGCGTCGAGGCCGGCCAGCTTCAGCCGGTCCTCGATCAGGGGGACGGCACGGTCCAGGGTGGTAATCACGGAGTATTTGTGGCCAAGGAACATCGCGGTGCTCGCGGCCGCTTCGGTGATGTCCACTACTGGAACGTCGAGGAGCTCCTGGAGTCCTTCGCGGCCGTGCTCACCGTAGCCGGCCTGGATGACGGCGTCGAACGGCTCCGGGTAGGACAGGACCCTGTCCATGACGGCGATCGCCGCGAGGTAACTCTCAAAGTTTCCCTCGCAGGAGTCGGCGCCGAAGCGGGGAGTGAGTCCCACGATCTCCGTGTCCGGCAGCGCGGCCTGGCGTGCCTGCGCGGCGATGGAGTCTGTCATCGACTGCGTGGTGTTGACGTTGGCGACAAGAATGCGCATGGTGCTTTCCGCTTTCGGACAGATGGGTCAGTGGTTGCTGGCGACAGCGATTGCTTCGCCGTCGACGTCGACGAGCCGCTGGGAGCGGTCCGAGATGGCGTAGTAGACCGCCGCGGCGATGCCGGCTGCGACGAACCACGCGAACGGGGCGGCGGCTTCGAGCGCCGGAACAAAGGCGACCAGCAGCGCAACGCAGGCGGCCGGCACCAAAGCAATGATCGCCCGGGGATTGAAGCCCTTCTTGTAGAAGTAGGCTCCCGCCGGGTCCTCGGTGTAGAGCTCGAGGACGTTGACCTTGCCGCGGCGCAGCAGCCAGTAATCGGCCATTACGACGCCGAATAGCGGGCCGAGCAGCGCTCCGAGTCCGCCCAGGAAGTACACGATCACGATCGGGTTGTTGTACAGGTTCCACGGCAGGATGATGAGGCCGATCGTGCCGCTGACCCAGGCCGCCTTGCGGAAGTTCAGGTGCTTCGGGAAGAGGTTGGTCAGCGCATAGACGGGAGCCACAAAGTTGGCCATCAGGTTCACGGCGATGGTCAGGATCAGCAGCGCAAGGCAGGCCAGGACCAGGAACATCGTGTTCGGGATGGTCTGGACGATGTCCGACGGGCTCTTGATGATCGTGCCGTTGATCTTGAACTGGCCGCCGGCCATGACCACCACGATCGCGCCGAAGAGAAGCATGTTGATGGGGATACCCCAGAAGTTGCCCCGCACCACCGCCTTCTTGGAGACGGCGGACCGGGTGAAGTCACAGAAGTTCAAGACGAACGTTCCGTAGATGGATACCCACAGCGCACCGCCGGCAAAGATGGTGCGCCACATTTCGGCGCCTTCGAGGGCGTGGTTCGAGGTCCAGGCGATGGAGCCGCCGGCTTGAACGAAGATCCAGATGGCCATGGCCGCCATGGTCACCAGGATGATGGGCCCGGCGAAGGCTTCATACTTGCGGATCATTTCCATGCCGAAGCTGACGATGACCAGTTGGACGATCCAGAGGAACACGAACGAGGCCCAGCCCAGCGTGGAGAGGCCGAGGATGGAGTTGGCGTCCAGCTCCCGCAGCGAGGGGACCATGGCCACGAGCATGACGCGGAGCACCACAGATGCCAGGTACGTCTGGATACCGAACCACGCCACGGCCACCGCCCCGCGCAGGAGGCTGGCGATCTGTGCTCCCCTGATGCCGAAGCTGATCCGGCTCATGACCGGGAACGGGACGCCGGTCTTGACACCCATAAAACCGGAGAAGCTGAGAAGCCCAAACAAGAGGACGGCTCCGACGCCCAGGGCGAGAAGGATCTGCCAGCCGCCCAGTCCGAGGGCGAAGAGCCCGATGGCAAAGGCATAGTTTCCGAGGCTGTGGACGTCGTTGGCCCAGAGCGTGAAAATGCTGTAGCTGGTCCAGCGGCGACCTTCCCGCTTCGTCGGGGCAAGGTCGATGTTGTAAAGGGAAGGGCTGATCGTTCGGCCGGAGGCGGCGCTGGCTGCTTCGCAAAGCGCGTCGACACCCATGGAAGGGTGGGCAGCCTTGCTCAAGCCAACTGCGGTCTCGGGAGCCGGGTCGACGCCGGTCAACGGGGTCGTCTGCATCGTGATCTCACTTCTTGAAGATGTCTTCCATGCATTCCGCGCTGGGAGATGTGCCGGAAACTACCGGCAGGAGCGTCATTGCATTCATTCCACAATGCGGAAGATGGGTATCGAGTAGTGAAATAACGGTATGACCTGGATCACGTGTCAGTCAAGGGTTACCGGATCGCGGCCAGTCACAAACCGTTCCTACGGCCCCACGTTGGGTCTAGCGGGAGGGGACCAGCCCGGCTTCCTTCAGTCCCAGGTAGATCTTGTCGCGGGAGATGGGCAGCTCCGCGAACCTCACGCCGGTGGCGTTCCGGATGGCGTTCGCGAGCGCCGGCGCCACCGGGTTGAAGGGGCTCTCGCTCATGGACTTGGCGCCGAGCGGGCCCAGTTTGTCGCTGGTGTCGGCGAAGTACACCTCGCTGCGCGGCACGTCCGCGAAGGAGGGGATGTGGTACTGCCGCAGGATGTCCGTGGTGACGCGGCCGGCGTCGTCCACCCTGACTTCCTCGTACAGCGCGGCACCGAGGGCCTGGGCGATGCCGCCTTCGATCTGGCCGCGGCACTGGCGCGGATTGACCACCGTGCCGGCGTCGGCCGCCTGGACGCTTTGCAGGATCCGCAGCTCACCGGTCCCGGTGTTCACGGCCACCCGGAAACCCTGGACGTTGAACGCCACGGAGCGGGGCGTCCCGCCCCAGTGACCCTCGGCGGCGAGTTCGACGCCGGACTGCTTAGCGGCGTCGTATATTTCCGTCAGCGGCACCCGGGTTCCCTCGCAGATGACGGCGTCCGCCTCCAGCACGCACCCGGCGGCGGGGACCTGCCGGAGTCTGGCGGCGAAGGCGCGGATGCGCACGGCGAGGTCCTCGGCGGCGGCGAGCGTGGCCTTCCCGGCCACCACGGTGCCGGCCGAGCCGAACGCACCGGAGTCGTGCTCGACGAGGTCGGTGTCGGACTGCCGCACAGTGACGCGGGCGGCAGTGGTGGACAGGGCGGTGGCGGCGAGCTGGGCGTGGACGGTGGTGGTGCCGTTGCCAAATTCAGCCGTCCCGACGGCGGCGGCGTAGGTCCCGTCGGGCAGGAGCCGGAGCCGTGAGTGGGCAAAGTGGCCGCGCGGCGGGACGGTGTCGATCATGGACAGGGCGGAGCCCTCCCCCGTGACCCAGTCCGGGCCGAGGTCCTCGAGTCCGGCGACCCGGTAGCGTTCCCGGCCGCGGTCCAGGGCATCCTGTACCAGCCGGGTGCACTGGTCCAGGCCGTAACTGCCGTAGAGCACGTCCTCTTCGGGGTCGGGGTGGGTGGAGAGCATGTCGTCGCCCTCGCGGACCATATTGCGGCGGCGGAACTCCATCGGGTCCATGCCGATCCCGGTCGCGAGCTCGTCCATGCCGGATTCGATGGCGAAGATCACCTGGCTCAGCCCGTAGCCGCGGAACGCGCCGGACGGCACCGTGTTGGTATACACGGCGTGGGCATCCACTTTCTTGTTGGCGCAGTTGTACACGGCCAGGGATTCGCCGCAGCCGTGGAACATCACGCCCACGGAATGGTTGCCATAGGCGCCGGCGTTGGTCAGCACGTCCAGTTGAAGCGCCGTCAGTTTGCCCTCGTTGCTGGCGGCGGCCTTGAGGTGGATAGTGAACGGGTGCCGGGTGGTGGCGGCCGTGAACTGCTCGGTGCGGGTGAATTCAAGCTGCACCGGGCGCCGCAGAGTCAGCGCGGCGAGGGCCACAATGTCCTCGGTGAGGACTTCCTGCTTGCCGCCGAAGCCGCCGCCAACGCGGCCGGCCACCACCCGGATCTGTTCTTCCGGCAGACCGAAGACCCGGCCCAGGGTGCGCCGGACCAGGAAGGGCACCTGGCTGGACGTTCGGACCTGCAGCCGTCCATCGTCATCGATCGAGGCGATGGCGGCGTGGGTCTCCAGTGCGGTGTGCTGAACCCGCTGGGTCCGGTAGGTCTGCTCGTGGATGAAGTCCGCGGTGGCGAAGGAGGCGGCGACGTCGCCCAGCTCGGAGTGCAGTTCGGCCACCACGTTCTGCTCCGGTCTGCCGATGCGGGCTGTGAGGGCGTCCTTGTCCCCGTGGATCGCCGGCGCACCCGGGTGCATCGCTTCTTCGGGAGTGAAGACGGCCTGCAGGACCTCGTATTCGACGGCCAGGGCGCGGACTCCGGCTTCCGCCGCGGCAACAGATTCAGCTACGACGGCGGCGACCTTTTGCCCGATGAACCGTACGACGTCGTCGAGGACCCGGGTGTCATCCGGGTCGTCGGTGTGCTGCTCGTGCTGGGCCGTGGAAAACAGCTGGGCCGGGGCGTCCTCATGGGTGAAGACGGCCACGACTCCGGGGACCTGCAACGCTGCGGACTTATCGATGGCGACCACCCGGGCGTGGGCGTACGGTGAGCGCAGCAGCTTCAGGTGCAGCAGTCCGGGCATTTCGTCGGCGGGGACGTCCAGGGTGTAGCGGGCCTGTCCCGTGACGACGGCGAAGCTGGCGGGTGCCGGAACGTCATCGCCCATTTGTCCGGGACGCGGTGCCGGCTGGCTTGGTCCGGCGACCCCGGATCCCGGACCTGCGGCGTCGGGGTGCCCTTCCCGCCCGCAGACAGCGTCTTCGATGGCGCGATAGCCGGTGCAGCGGCACAGATTGCCCTTGAGGTTCCGCGGCAGGTCCGCCTTCTGCTCGTCGTCGAAGGTGGCCGCCGTCATCACCATGCCCGCCGTGCAGAAACCGCACTGGAAGCCCTGTCGGTCCAGGAACTGCTGCTGCATCGGGTGGAGTGCTGTGGTCCCGGCGGCGCCGCCGCCTGGGGTGTCAGGTCCGCCGGGGTCACAGGTGGCAGCCAGTCCTTCGATCGTGGTGACGGCTCGTCCCTCTGCCCGGACGGCCGGGTAGATGCAGCTGTGCACCGGGGTCCCGTCCACGTGGACCGTGCAGGCCCCGCAGTCGCCGCCGTCGCAGCCCTTCTTGACGCCGTGGGCGCCCTGTTCCCGCAGGAACGTCCGCAGGCACTGGCCCGGCCGCGGGCTGTCCGCTGCCGCAGTCCCATTGACAACGATGCGGCTAGTGTCGGTGCGGCTGGTGTTGTTGGCCATGATCAGCGCCCTTCCTGCTGTGACTGTTCCGGTGTTGGTGTGGCGGGGCCGGGCGTGCGCCGTGGCGGCCAGAAGTCGCCGGAGACTCGGGCCGGGGCAACTCCTTCGGGCGCGGCCAGCTCCGCCCGGATTTCCTCTGCGAGCCGGTACGTCATGTCCTTCCGCCAGGCCGGCAGCCCGTGGATGTCATCGTGATAAAGCGAGTCCGGGATGGCAGCATCGAGGGCGGCGACCAGGGCCGACGCGGATGGGCCTGCTCCCCGAGCCGCCGTAATGCGCAGCTGCACGGGCCGTTTGGTGGCCGCCGTGACGGTCAGGACCAGTGCGCCGTGGGCGTCGGACCGTCCGATCAGCAGCGCGCCGGACCGCCCCAGGTTGCTCAGCGAGAGCCTGCGGAAGGCCACCCGCGAGGACAGGGCCGACGCCGGGAGGTGGATGCTGCGCAGGAGCTCGCCGGGGGCCAGGCAGTTCTTCGCGTCCCCCGTAACGAACTCGGCCACCGGCACGGTGCGGCTGGCGCCGCCGGGGCCGGGGCCGGGGCCGAAAATGGTGGCCGTGCCGTCGAGCGCGGCACAAAGCGAGATCATGGGGCCGGCCGGCAGCGAGGTACACAGGTTGCCGCCCACTGTGGACATGTTCCAGACCTTGAAGGAAGCCACAAAGGAGTCGCAGCAGGGACGGATCAGGTCCAGGGCCGGCCAGGCGGCTGCGCCGGCGACCACTTCACCCCGGTTCCTCCCTGCAACAAGGGCCAGCGCGTCCGAATCCGGCAGTGCGTACAGTTGTGCAACCGTGCATGTGGCCGCGATCTCGATACCCGAGTCGGTCACCGTGAGGGCGGGCCAGTTGGTGGCGCTGAGGTCCAGCAGCCGCCGGAGCGGCTCCTTGCCGAAGGCGAAGCTGCCGTAGGAGAACAAGACGGTGCCGCCGGCCAGCCAGGCATCCCCGTTGCGCCACTCGCCGGGATCCCCGGTGCGGACCACCGCTTCGATGGTGTTCATATCCATGGTGTCTCCTGGGGCTGCCGGGGTGAGGGGGTCAGGGTTGCGGCCTGCGGGGCGGCGGAGCTGCCGCCCCGGTGGTGGATCGGACCCGCACCGTCCTTCAGGGACTTGCACTGGGCCGGGGGACGATTTGCCCGGGATATTCCGGCCGAAGCTGTACCGTCGGGGTCCGTGCCCTGTCCGCGGCGCGCCAGGACCTCCGCCGTGATGGAGACCGCCACCTCGGCCGGGGTGACGGCTCCGAGGTCGAGGCCGATCGGCGAATGCAGCCGGGACAGTTCCGCGGCGGGCACGCCCGCGGCGAGGAGGGACTCGGCCCGCTGCTGGTGGCTTCGCCGCGATCCCATCGCACCTATATAGGCCAACTCGAGGCCCAGAGCGGTTTCAAGCAGCGGAATGTCGAATTTGGGGTCGTGTGTGAGGATGCAGACCACGGTCCGGGCGTCGGTCCTTCGCGCCGCGGCTTCCTGCGCGAGGTAGCGGTGGGGCCACGCGGTGACCACCTGGTCGGCGCCGGCGAACCTGTCCTGGGCCGCGAAAGCCGGGCGGGCATCACAGAGCGTCACGTCATATCCGAGTAGCTTGGCGGCCGGCAGCAGCGCCGCGCCGAAGTCGTTGGCGCCGAAGATCAGCAGCCGTGCCGGCGGGCGCCGGCTCTGCACCAGGAGGGTTACAGGCTCGTTGTTCGTGGCCCGAGCCTCCCGGACGCCAGCCGGTCCGGATGCCCGCTCGGCTGCGGGGCCGGACAGGCAACCGTCCGGTGGGGCGAGCCGGACCAGCCCGGTCTGTCCCCGGCGCAGCAGCGGCTCCACCTGGGCGGCTGCGGCCTGCACGAGCGCGCGGCCCGCCGGGCCGCCCCCGCCGGACGGGCCCAGCAGCAGGGCCAGTTCGGGGCAGGTTTCGGCCTGGTAGGCTGCGGGCTCCGGGACAACGACGGCGCCGCCGCCGTGCGCGTCGACCCTGCGGATCAGTGCCACAGGCGTTGCGGGTCCGCGGGCTCCAAGGGCGGCCAGGCTTTCACGCTGCAAGGTGCCTGGTTCGGTGCCCAGCGGTTCAATGTGGATTTCCAGTTCGCCGCCGCAGGTGAGCCCGGCTGCGAACGCGTCTTCGGCGCTGTAGCCGAAAACTTCACGGCGGGTGCCGCCGTCGCGCATGGCCTCCAACGCCAACTCCACCACGGCACCTTCGACGCAGCCGCCCGACAGGCTGCCCAGGACCTCGCCGGCCTCGGACACGATCATGGACGTTCCGAGCGGCCGGGGAACGGAACCTGCCGCCCCTACCACTGTGGCCACGGCGCACCGCTGCCCGCTAACGGCGGGCTGCCATTCCTGCAATGACGGCATCAGTTCCAGCATTGCTGCTCCCTCTTTCCCGGTGCGGCGATGATGTCCATATTCTTGTGCCCGTCATGGACCGGTGGAAGGACCTTAGTAGTCAATTCGGGAATCAAGGGCATTCCATGTTGTGAAGGGTTCCAGGACGGCCGGCGCCTGCGGGTCGTGAAGTTCCAGTTTGCCCACAGGCATCAGGGCGTCGCGCTGGTCGTTTTCGAAGAATTCATAGAACACGGCGTCGTCGAAACCCACGGACGCGGCGTCATGGCGGTCCGCCGCGAAGACCACCCGCGCGACCCGCGCCCACAGCGCGGACGCCAGACACATGGGGCAGGGCTCACAGCTGCTGTAAAGGATGGCTCCGGTGAGGGCGAAGGTGCCAAGTTCGCTGCACGCGCGGCGGATTGCGGTGACTTCGGCGTGCGCGGTGGGGTCGTTCAGGGCGGTGACGCGGTTGACGCCGTCGAACGCCTGTCCGTCCGCGGTGACAACGACGGCACCGAACGGTCCGCCGTTGTTCAGGACGTTTGCCGTGGCCAGCTCAATGGACCTGGCCAGATATGCCTGGGCGGTGGCGCTCATGATGCGGCTCCCTTGTGCTGTGGAAGCCGGTCCGACGAATGGGACGCAATGACCAGTTGCGACGGTTACCAGGCTTCAGCGCGTGCTTTTGAAGGTGTACTTGCGCCTGGTAGATAGCTTCTCCGGAAACCGGGGCCCGCCTTTGGCAAACTCCAGAGTAGCAGCGAAACGTGAGCTGCGCCATAGATTTTTGGAATCCTAGTTTCGTGATGTGAAATTCTGATTTCCGAGTGGTCACAATGCGCACTGTTGACGGGCACGCCTCCGCCAGCCTAGCCTGATCTCCAACCGGCGCCTCGAGCCGGACGCCTGGATCAGCAGACAGGCCCACACTGAGCTGGCCCACGTCCCTACGCTCAGACAGGAAACCTGCCATGCCTACGCGCCCCTCCGACTCCCGCCTTTGGATCCGCAATCCCCTTGGAGCTTTCACCGCCAACGCCCTCGACGCCTCCGGCGGAATCGTGGTGAGCGGCGGAATCATCGTCGAAGTTCTGGCCGCCGGCCAGCAGCCGTCGGCACCATGCCAGGAAACGTTCGACGCCGGCAACCACGTCCTGCTGCCCGGCCTGATCAACACCCATCACCACTTCTACCAGACGCTCACCCGAGCCTGGGGCCCGGTGGCAAACGCCCCCTTGTTCCCGTGGCTGCAGAAGCTATACCCGGTATGGGCGCGGCTCACCCCGCGGGACCTGGAGTTGGCAGCCACCGTTGCCCTGGCAGAACTCCTGCTTTCCGGCTGCACCACGGCCGCGGACCACCACTACCTCTTTCCCTCCGGCCTGGAAGACGCCATCGACATCGAGGTCGGCGCGGTCCGGAAACTGGGAATGCGGGCGACCCTCACCCGGGGGTCGATGACCCTCGGGGAGGACGACGGCGGCCTGCCTCCGCAGTCCACCGTGCAGGCGGCGGATATCATCCTGACGGACAGCGAGAGGCTCATCGGCGAGTACCACGAACGGGGCGACGGCGCAGTCATCCAGATCGCCCTCGCCCCGTGTTCACCGTTTTCCGTGACGCAGGAGATTATGTCCGACAGCGCCGCCATGGCCGAGCGTCTGGATGTCCGGCTCCACACCCATCTCGCCGAGACGCTGGATGAGGAGGAGTTCTGCCGGGAGAAATTCGGACTACGCACCGTGGAGTACCTGGAAAGTGTCGGCTGGCTCAGCGGCAGGACCTGGCTGGGGCACGGCATTCACTTCAGCGACGCCGAGATTGCGGCGCTGGGAGCCGCAGGGACCGCCGTCGCGCATTGCGCCACCTCCAACATGCGGCTGGCATCGGGCACCGCTCGGGTGATTGAGCTTGAGGATGCCGGCGTCCCGGTGGGACTGGGCGTGGATGGTTCGGCGTCGAACGATGCCTCAAACATGATCCTTGAGGCGCGGCAGGCACTGTATCTGCAGCGCCTGCGGTACGGCGCCCAGGTGCCGGTGGAACGGGCCCTGGGGTGGGCCACCCGGGGGTCGGCCGCGGCCCTCGGCCGGCCGGACCTGGGCCAACTGGCGCCCGGGATGCAGGCTGACCTGGCCCTTTTCCGGCTTGACGAGCTGCGGTTCTCCGGCAGCCACGACCCGCTGGCCGCGCTCCTGCTCTGCGGGGCGGACCGGGCCGACCGCGTCATGGCGGCTGGCCAGTGGCGGGTGGTCGACGGGCAGATTCCAGGGCTGGATATCGCCGGGCTCATCGCGGAGCACTCGGCGGCTGCGCGGAAACTGGTCGGCGACTAGGGCCGGCGCGCCCATCCGACAGCCGGCCGTTACGCGACGGCGCGGCCTGTGTTCGGACGCCGTCAGGGCTGCCGGCGTCCGAACACAGGCAGCATCCGGAACCAGCGGGAGATGCCGCCTGATGTCCGCTCATGGTCGGCCGGGATGTAGAAGTCCGGGTCCGTGCCGCCGAAAGGCAGATACAGCTCTTGACCGGCGGCCGGAAAATCAGCGGCAACGCCCTTATCCTGCGGGTCCATCGGTTCCTCCTCGTTCCCGGCGCGGCCCCCAGTCCCTCAAGGGCCGCGCCGGGGCTGCATCCAATTTTCCACATTTTGGAAAATTTTTATTGATATGTGGAAATCTTAGGGAGCGCCGCAGCGGCGGTCAAGGGCCGAGGCCGGACCGCCGGGAGGAGCGCCAGTCACAATCCGATTTTTGAAAAAGTGATGTACACCACGGCCCTGCCGGGCTAGTGTTTAAACCAACTCGTGGCGTAGGTCACGTAACCTGGGAGCAGCAGGCAGGGTTGTAATGAGCTGACGTCACTGGACGTCGGCTCTTTTTGTTGGGTCGGCTCCATCGGAAACGCGTGCGAAACACGCGCTTAATTTCAATGATGGAACCTAGGTTCCACATCACGGAAGTTGGGAATAGCCATGAGCAACAAGATCATCCTCGGCCACAACCAGTACGGAAAGGCCGAAGTCCGGGTCGTCAAAATCACCCGGGACACGGACCGCCACGAGATCGAGGACCTGAACGTCACCTCACAGCTCCGCGGCGATTTCGCCGCCGCACACCTTGCGGGCGACAACGGTCATGTCGTCGCCACCGACACCCAGAAGAACACGATCTACGCTTTCGCCCGGGAGGGCGTCGGCTCCCCGGAAGCGTTCCTTCTGCGGTTGGGCGAGCACTTCACCTCGAGCTTCGACTGGGTCTCCGGCGGCCGGTGGGAAGCGGAGTCGTACAGTTGGGACCGCATCCAGGCGCACGGCGCCGAGCACGACCACTCCTTCGTCCGCAACGGCCAGGAGGTGCGCACCGCGGTATTGGTCCGGGACGGCGCCGACGTGCACCTGATTTCCGGGCTCAAGGACCTCACGGTCCTCAAGTCCACGCAGTCCGGCTTTGTGGGCTACCCACGGGACAAATACACTACGCTGCCGGAAACCACGGATCGTATCCTTGCCACGGACGTCTCCGCCCGCTGGCGCTTCAAGACCGGCACCGACTTCAGCACCACCGACTTCAACAAGAGCTACGACGACGTCAAGAGCCTGCTATTGGAAGGGTTTAGCGAAAACTACTCCCACGCCCTGCAGCAGACCCTTTTCGACATGGGCGCCAAGGTCCTCGAGGCCCACGGAGAGATCGACGAGATCAAGTTCTCCATGCCCAACAAGCACCATTTCCTCGTCGATCTCTCACCGTTTGGCCTCGACAACCCCAACGAGGTCTTCTTTGCCGCGGACCGGCCCTACGGCCTGATCGAGGCCACGGTCCAGCGCGAGGACGCCGGCCCCGCGGAGATCGCCTGGAGCGGTATCGCAGGATTCTGCTAGGCCGGTCCCGGAACCGCGCGCTTGCCCGGCGCGACCCCGGGTTCTTGTCCGGTCTTCCGCTGCTCCGGCACGGGGAACAGCCGGACAAGAACCCCGGGAAACGGGCCGAATTGCTTTGCCACAACTGTTAGCCAGACACCGTTAGCCAGACAAAGACGTCTGCCATGAACCAAGAAAGTCTGCCATGAACACCAAGAAGAAATTAGCCGCGACAGCGGCACGCGCCGCTCGGTCCGGTCGCCCCGAAGACCAACGCCTGCCGCTCGGAAGCACATTCGCGTACGGATTGCAGCACGTCCTGACCATGTACGGCGGAATCATCGCCCCGCCGCTGATCATCGGCGCGGCCGCCGGCATGTCGTCGCAGGACATCGGCCTGCTGATCGCCGCCTGCCTCTTCGTCGGCGGCCTCGCCACCATCCTGCAGACCATCGGCATCCCGTTCTTCGGGTCCCGGCTCCCGCTCGTGCAGGGCGTTTCATTTGCCGGCGTTTCCACGATGGTGGCGATCGTCCACGGCGGTGGCGGCATCCAGGCCGTGTTCGGCTCCGTCATCGCGGCATCGCTGATCGGGCTGCTCATCACGCCGCTGTTCTCGAAGATTATCCGCTTCTTTCCTCCGGTGGTGACCGGTGTGGTCATTACCACCATCGGCCTGACGCTGATGCCGGTTGCCGCCAACTGGGCCATGGGCGGCAACAGCAAGGCGCCGGACTACGGAAGCGTGGCAAACATCGGCCTCGCCGCGGTCACCATGGCGATTGTCCTGCTACTCAGCAAGGTGGGGAATGCCGCGATCTCGAGGCTTTCGATCCTGCTCGCGATGGTTCTGGGCACCTTGATCGCATTCGCAGTCGGCATGGCAGATTTTTCCAAGGTGGCCCAGGGCGCAATCGTCGCCTTCCCCACACCGTTTGCTTTCGGCCCTCCCACCTTTGAGGTCGCCTCGATCGTTTCGATGCTGATCGTCATCCTGGTCACCTTGACCGAAACCTCGGCCGACATCATTGCCGTGGGCGACATCGTCGGCACCAAGGTTGATTCCAGGCGGATTGGCGACGGCCTCCGGGCGGACATGCTCTCCAGCGCCATCTCGCCGCTGTTCAACTCATTCACCCAGAGCGCCTTCGCCCAGAACGTGGGCCTGGTTGCCATCACGGGCGTCAAGAGCCGCTTCGTGGTCAGCGCCGGCGGGCTCATCCTGGTGGTCCTCGGCCTGCTTCCCGTCCTGGGCCGCGTCGTGGCCTCGGTGCCGACGCCCGTCCTGGGCGGTGCCGGCGTCGTCCTCTTCGGAACCGTCGCCGCAAGCGGCATCCGGACCCTCGCCAAAGTGGAATACCGCAACAACATGAACCTGATCGTCGTCGCGGCGTCACTGGGCTTCGGCATGATTCCGATCGCGGCACCGACCTTCTACGACAAGTTCCCCACCTGGTTCAGCACCATCTTCCACTCCGGCATCAGCTCGGCAGCCCTCATGGCCATCCTGCTGAACCTGCTCTTCAACCACCTGAAGGCCGGGAACTCCGAGAACCAGTCGGTCTTCGTGGCCGGAACCGACAGGGTCATCCGTCAGGAAGACCTTAAATGCCTCGCTGAGGGCGACCGCTACGAGAACGGCAAACTGTTTGACTGCGACGGCAAGGAAGTTCCCGTAGAGCAGTCCAGGATTGCAGCCGACGAGCACTAGGAGTCCGTCCATCCCGCACACGGCAGCGACTTGCGGGGCCTACCACCGTAGGCCCCGCTTGTCGTGCGTCCGGATCCGGACGGCGGCGTTTTGCCCCGGCGGATCAGCCCTGCTTGAGCTCGTCCGAGATCGCGCGGGCGGCCTCCCGCAGCAGCGGCACGGCCTTGTCCGCGAACGCCTGGTCCACCCGGGACACGGGCCCGGACACGGAGATGGCGGCCGGCGTCGGGGCATCGGGGATGGCCATCGCGAAGCACCGCACCCCAACCTCCTGCTCTTCCTCGTCAATGGAGTAGCCGCGCTGGCGGATGAGCTTCAGGTCTTCCAGGAGCGTATCGACGTCGCCAATGCTCTTGGGGGTGGGCGTCGGCATCCCCTGGCGTCCGACGATGCCGCGGACCGTGTCATCGTCCAGCTGGGCCAGGATCGCCTTGCCCATGCCGGTGGCGTGCATGTAGCCGCGCTTGCCCACCTCGGTGAACATGCGCATCGAGTGCAGCGACGGCACCTGGGCGACGTAGATGACCATGTCAGAGTCCAGGACACCCATATTGGCCGTTTCACCCAGCCGGTCCACAAGAGACTTGAGCTGGGGCCTGGCCAGCGAGCCGAGCTGCTTGTTGGCCGCCTCACCCAGGCGGATCAGGCGCGGCCCCAGCGCGTAGCGGCGGTTCGGCAGCTGCCGGATGTACCCCAGGGCAACGAGGGTGCGCAGGAGCCGGTGAATGGTGGGAAGGGGCAGATCGGTGGAATTGGACAGCTCGCTGAGGGTGACCTCGCCGCCCGCATCGGTAATCAGTTCCAGAAGTTCGAAGACGCGCTCAACGGACTGCACGCCTCCCGAGGGCTTATCAGCCATAAAGATTCTCTCCTGCGCGTCGGCGTCGACATTTCTTATCCACATCGTGAAATACAGCTGAAAACCAAAGATACAGCACCCCGCCACCCGGCCAATGACACAACAAGGCTTGTTTTTCCACTAAGCAGATAATAATATCCATAATACGAAAACATTCATCGAAGCGTGAGCGGCCCGTCACGGGCCATACCAGGAGGAACTCAATGGCGAACCCCAGCCCCGGAAATTCGATCACCCTGCGCGTGGAAGCGCCGTCCAGCTTCACCGCCACCAGCGAACTGGCGGCGGCAGTCGGCGGAGCAGGCGCGGCCATCACCGCCCTGGACGTCACCGAATCCCACCACGACACGCTCGTCGTCGACGTCACCTGCAACACCACCGACGACGACCACGCAGCCCGCGTCAAGGACGCCCTCAACGCGCTCGACGGCGTGAAGGTCCAGCATGTCTCGGACCGCACCTTCCTGATGCACCTTGGCGGGAAGCTCGAGGTGGTCCCGAAGGTGGCCCTGCGCAACCGCGACGACCTCTCCCGCGCCTACACCCCCGGCGTCGCCCGCGTCTGCCTGGCGATCGCGGAGGACCCCTCCGCCGCGAGGAACCTGACCATCAAGCGCAACACCATCGCCGTCGTCACCGACGGCTCCGCCGTCCTGGGCCTGGGCAACATCGGCCCGGCCGCGGCGCTCCCGGTCATGGAAGGCAAGGCCGCCCTCTTCAAGCAGTTCGCCAACGTCGATGCCTGGCCGGTCTGCCTGGACACCCAGGACACCGAGGAAATCATCATGATCGTCAAGGCCCTCGCCCCCGTCTACGGCGGCGTGAACCTGGAAGACATCGCCGCGCCGCGCTGCTTCGAGATTGAAAACCGGCTCCGTGCGGAACTGGACATCCCGGTCTTCCATGACGACCAGCACGGCACCGCGATCGTCACCCTGGCCGCCCTGGTCAATGCCCTGCGCGTGGTGGGCAAGAAGCTCGCCGATGTCAAGATCGTGGTCTCCGGCGTCGGCGCCGCAGGCTCGGCCATCATCCAACTGCTCAAGGCCCAGGGCGCCAACCACATCATCGCCGCCGGCCGCTCCGGCGCCATCCACCACGGCGCCAAATACGACGACGAACACCGCTCCTGGATCGCGGCCAACACCAACGAGGCCGGCTTCTCGGGCTCCCTGCACGAGGCCCTCAAGGGTGCGGACGTCTTCATCGGCGTCAGCGCCCCCAACGTGATCGGCGAGGAGCAGGTTGCCTCCATGGCCAAGGATGCGATCGTCTTTGCCATGGCCAACCCCACGCCGGAAATCGACCCGGTGATCGCGTCGAAGCACGCGGCCGTTGTGGCCACCGGCCGCAGCGACTACCCCAACCAGATCAACAACGTACTGGCCTTCCCGGGCTTCTTCCGCGGGCTGCTCGACGCCGGCGCCTCCGACATCATCCCGGAAATGCTGGTGGCCGCCGCGAAGGCAATCGCCAACCGCGTGGCGGACGATGAGCTCAATGCCAGCTACATCATCCCCAGCGTCTTCGACCCGCACGTTGCCGCCGACGTCGCCGCCGCCGTCGCCGCGGCGGCGCGCGCGAACTCCGCGCACGCCGCCACCCGCGCCGTCCCGGCCCACGCCTGATTCGCAGCCTAGGAAAGGACCAGAAATGGCTCTCACCGTCACCGATCCCCAGCCCGTCGACCGGGCCGGGGAAATCCTGACCCCGGAGGCTCTCGCCTTCGTCGAGGAACTTCACCTCCGCTTTGCCGGAACCCGTGCCGAACTTCTCAAGGCCAGAGCCGTCAAGCGCGAGCACGTTGCCCGGACCGGCCGCCTGGACTTCCTGCCGGAGACCCGGGAAATCCGCGACGCCGACTGGAGCGTTGCTCCGGCACCGGCAGCCCTGAAGGACCGCCGGGTCGAGATGACCGGGCCGGCCGCCCCGGCCAAGATGGCCATCAACGCGCTGAACTCCGGCGCCAAGGTGTGGCTCGCCGACCTCGAGGACGCCAGCACGCCCACCTGGTCCAATGTGGTCGAATCGATCCTCAACCTCCGCGACGCCGCCGAGGGAACACTGAAGTACACCTCGCCCGAAGGCAAGGAGTACGCGCTGCGCACTGACGCCCCGCTCGCCGTCGTGGTGGCCCGGCCCCGCGGCTGGCACATGGGCGAACGGCACCTGCTGATCGGCGGGGAAACACACGATCGGCGCCCTGGTGGACTTCGGCCTGCACTTCTTCCACACCGCCAAGCGGCTCCTGGAGAACGGCCACGGACCGTACTACTACCTGCCCAAGATGGAGAGCCACCTCGAGGCACGGCTGTGGAACGAGATCTTCGTCTTCGCGCAGGACTATCTCGGCATCCCGCAGGGCACCGTCCGCGCCACCGTCCTGATCGAGACCATCCCGGCGGCCTTCGAGATGGACGAGATCCTCTTCGAACTCCGCGACCACGCCTCCGGCTTGAACGCCGGACGCTGGGACTACCTGTTCAGCATCATCAAGTACTTCCGGGACGCCGGCGAGAGCTTTGTCCTTCCCGACCGGGCCAGCGTCGCCATGACCGCGCCGTTCATGCGGGCCTACACCGAACTCCTGGTCAAGACCTGCCACCGCCGCGGCGCCTTTGCCATGGGCGGCATGGCGGCGGTAATCCCCAACCGGCGCGAACCCGAGGTGACCGCTCAGGCCTTCGAGAAGGTCCGGGCGGACAAGACCCGCGAGGCCAACGACGGCTTCGACGGCTCCTGGGTGGCGCACCCGGACCTGGTGCCGATCTGCCGCGAGGTGTTCGACTCCGTCCTGGGTGCGCGGCCCAACCAGCTGGACAAGCAGCGGCCCGAGGTCAGCGTCACCGCCGAGCAGCTTCTGGACATCCGTTCCGCCCAGGGCCAGGTGACCGAGGCAGGCATGCGCCTGAACCTCTACGTGGCCGTGGCCTACACCGCCGTCTGGATCTCCGGAAACGGCGCCGTGGCCATCCACAACCTGATGGAGGACGCCGCCACGGCAGAAATCTCGCGGTCCCAGGTCTGGCAGCAGATCCGCAACCACTCGGTGCTCGCCGACACCGGCCGGACCGTCACCCGCGAACTGGTGTCCGCCATCCTCGCCGAGGAGACCGAGAAGCTCCGCGGCGAGGTGGGCGAGGACGCTTTTGCGAAGCACTACCTTCCGGCCAGCCGCCTGATCGGCGACATCTGCCTGTCCGAGGACTACACCGATTTCCTCACCACCCCGGCCTACGAGCTGGTGGGCTGAAGCATGGCAGCCACCTCCGCCGGCGCCGGACTGCACCGAAGCAGCCAGGGACCGGTGACGCAGTCCCTGTCCGGGGCCGACCTCGCCAGGATTGACGCGCAGCTCGCCGATACCGACCGGCTGCTGGAGCGCAACTACCCGGGCGATGACGGCTCCCGCCAGCCCGTGCACACGGTCTACGTTCCCGCCGACCGCTTCAGCCCGGAGTTCACCGCCGACTGGGGCGCCCAGGCCCTCGCCGCGGTGGACGCCCGCGGCGGCGTCGAAAGCCTGTGCGCACTGCAGGGCCAGGACGCCGACCTGGCCGCCGCCGTCGCGCCCCGGGTCCGGGCCAAACTCTCAACCGAGCCCGTCGAGGACCTCCGGCTGGACTTCGAGGACGGGTTCGGGGACCGGGGCGACGACGCCGAGGACACCGCCGCTGTCGCCGCGGGGTCCGCCGTGGCCACCGCCGTCGCCGCCGGCACCGCGCCGCCGTTCATCGGAATCCGTTTCAAGTGCTTCGAAGCCGCCACCCGGGCCCGGGGACTGCGGACCCTGGACCTCTTCGTGTCGCAGCTGGCCGCGGCCGGCGAACTCCCGGATGGGCTCATCCTCACCCTGCCCAAGGTCACCACCGTGGCGCAGGTGGAGGCCATGGCCTTCGCCGTGTCCCGGCTCGAGGACGTCCACTCGCTCCCCGCGGGCCGGCTCCGGTTCGAGGTGCAGGTGGAAACGCCGCAGCTCATCCTGGGCCCGGACGGGACCTCTCCGGTGGCGCGCCTGCCGCACGCGGTGCCCGGCCGGATCAGCGGGCTGCACTACGGGACGTACGACTACTCCGCGTCGCTGCAGATCTCGGCCGAATACCAGTCCATGGAGCATCCCGTGGCGGACTTCGCCAAGGAAGTCATGCAGCTTGCCGTGGCCGGCACCGGCATCCGGCTCTCCGACGGCTCCACCAACATCATCCCGGTGGGCGACAACGTGGAACAGGCCTGGCAGCTCCACGGCCGGCTTGTCCGCCGGTCGCTGGAACGCGGCTACTACCAGGGCTGGGACCTCCACCCGGCCCAGCTGCCCAGCCGGTTTGCCGCGACCTACGCCTTCTACCGGCAAGGGCTCCCCGCTGCCGCTGCCCGGCTCCGCAATTACGTGGAACAAACCGGCGGCGGCGTCATGGATGAGCCCGCCACCGCACGCGCCCTGGCGGCCTTTGTGCTGCGCGGCGTCCAATGTGGCGCTGTCGGCGCCGATGAAGTCCTGGCGCTGGCCGGCGTCGGACTTCCCCAGCTCACTGTGCTGGCCCACCCGCGGCTGGCCGCTTCCTCCACCCCCTCAGCGAAAAGGACACACCCATGAGCAACTACTTTTCACCCGAAGGCGGTCTGCCGCCGCAGACCCAGCTCCTCACCGACCGCGCCGTGGTCAAGGAGGCCTACACCGTCATCCCCAAGGGGGTGCTGCGCGACATCGTCACCAGCAACCTTCCCGGCTGGACCAACACCCGGTCCTGGATCATCGCCCGGCCCATCGCCGGCTTTGCGACGACGTTCTCGCAGCTGATTGTCGAGGTGGGCCCGGGCGGCGGCAGCGACAAGCCCGAGGCAGAGGCCGGCGTCGAAGGCGTAATCTTCCTGACCAAGGGCGAACTGACACTGACCCTCGACGGCGAAATCCACCACCTCGAGGCCGGCGGCTATGCCTACCTCGCCGCCGGCTCGGACTGGAAAGTGTCCAACGACTCCGCCGGGGAGGCCGCCAGCTTCCAGTGGATCCGCAAGGCCTACGAGCCCCTGGAAGGCTTCACAGCCAAATCCTTCGTCACCCGTGACCAAGACGTCGAGCCGCGGCCCATGCCGAACACCAACGGGGCCTGGGCCACTACCCGCTTCGTGGACCCCGACGACCTCGCCCACGACATGCACGTCAACATCGTCACGTTCCAGCCCGGGGCGTCCATCCCCTTCGCCGAAACCCACGTGATGGAACACGGACTCTTCGTCCTGGAGGGCAAAGCCGTCTACCGCCTCAACGACGACTGGGTGGAAGTCGAGGCCGGCGACTTCATGTGGCTCCGCGCCTTCTGCCCGCAGGCCTGCTACGCCGGCGGCCCGGGTCCGTTCCGCTACCTGCTCTACAAGGACGTCAACCGCCAGATCCGCCTGACCTAAGGCAGGTCCGCGCCGTACCGGTGCACGCACTGCTGGTCCGCACATTGCTGCTCCAGCGAGTGCTGATCCGCGCTGTGCTGAATCACCCTGTGGAGTCCGCCCCGCCTGTCGGGGCGGGCTCCTTCGTGGTTCCGGACTCTTTCGTGGTTCCGGGGCCGTGCGCGCCTCCGCACCAAATGTGGTTCCCAAGCCGGAAACCCTTGCGGCCCGGGCGATGCTTGCTAGCCTGAGGCTGTGAAGTACGAATCCCTGTGGATCGGAATGCTCCTTGGCGCGGCCCTCGGCTTCGCCATCGGAGTCACCACCGTCGACAAGCCGTTCACAGGCCTGCTGATCGGCCTGGGCATCGGCGCGCTCGTGGGCCTGGCAGCCCGGAAAGATCCCACGAAGCGGTAGAACCACCCTTCGCCGGATCCGCAGCACCCCCGCGCCCTTCCCGGACGTACGCCGCTTGACGCGCACCCCTTGACTCTCCTGCCCTAACTTCCCTACACTTTTCATAAAGCAGAATCTAAATTCCACAAAGCGGAAATCGCAGGAAACGGTCTGCAAGGCAACGAAGCCCGGGATCCAGCTCCCGCCCACACCGGAAGGAACCCACAATGACGTACACCGTGAACTGCTCCATCCTCCTGACGGAGCTCCCTCTCCTGGAACGCCCGGCCGCGGCGAAGGCCGCCGGTTTTGACGCCGTCGAATTCTGGTGGCCCTTCGAGACCTCCGTCCCTACCGACGCCCAGGTCACCCGGTTCGAGAACGCCATCACCGATGCCGGCGTGCAGCTCACCGGCCTGAACTTCAACGCCGGCGACATGCCCGCCGGAGACCGGGGCCTCGTGTCCTGGAAGGGCCGCAGCGCCGAGTTCAAAGACAACATCGACGTCGTCGCCGGGATCGGCGCGCGACTCGGCTGCACCGCCTTCAACGCCCTCTACGGCAACCGCCAGGAGGAGCACTCCCCCGAGGAACAGGACGAACTGGCCGTACAGAACCTGACCGCCGCAGCCGCCGTAGTCGCCCGGATCGGCGGAACCGTCCTGCTGGAACCGGTCAGCGGCGCGGCCCGCTACCCGCTGCTAACCGCGGCGGATGCTCTCGACGTCATCGCCCGGGTCAAGAACGAAACCGGCGCGGAGAACATCAAGCTCCTGGCCGACTTCTACCACCTGGCGGTCAACGGTGACGACGTCGCTGCCGTCATCGAAGGCCACGCCAAAGACTTCGGCCACATCCAGATCGCCGACAGCCCCGGCCGCGGCGCCCCCGGAACCGGGACCCTGCCGCTGGGCGAATGGATCACCCGCAGCCGCGAACTCGGCTACGAGGGCTACATCGGCCTCGAATACAAGGAAACGGCGGAAACCGCCTTCGCCTGGGCCATCCGCCAGCACGCCGCAGGCTAGTCCCGCCCGCGCTAACAAGACTTCAGTAAAGGAAAAACAATGAGCAACGTTGCAGTGATCGGACTCGGCATCATGGGCCTGCCCATGGCCATCAACCTCGTCAAGGCCGGCCACGCGGTCACCGGCTTCAACCGGAGCCAGGACAAGATCGACAAGCTCGTCTCCGAAGGCGGCCAGGGCGCCACGAGCATTGCGGACGCCGTCAAGAACGCCGACGTCGTCATCACCATGGTCCCGGACTCCCCCGATGTTGAAGGCGTCGTCAGCGGCGCCGACGGCGTGTTCGCCAACGCGAAGCAGGGCGCGCTCTGGATCGACGCATCCAGCATCCGCCCCGACGTCGCCAAGCGTTTGGCCGACGACGCCAAAGCAGCCGGCATCCGTCCCCTCGATGCACCGGTGTCCGGCGGCGAACAGGGCGCCATTGATGCCGCGCTGTCCATCATGGTGGGCGGCGACGCCGCTGACTTCGAGGCCGCCCAGGACGTCCTGACGGCCGTCGGCAAGACCATCGTCCACGTCGGCCCGTCCGGTTCCGGCCAGACCGTCAAGGCAGCCAACCAGCTGATCGTCGCGGTCAACATCGAGGTCCTGGCCGAGGCGATTGCCTTCCTCGAGGCCTACGGCGTGGACACCGACGCCGCCCTCAAGGTCCTCGGCGGCGGACTCGCCGGCTCCAAGGTCCTGGACCAGAAGGGCCAGAAGATGCTGGACCGCAACTTCGACCCCGGATTCCGCCTGGCCCTGCACCACAAGGACCTCGGCATCGTCACCTCTGCTGCCCGCGAGGCCAACGTCGCCATCCCCCTCGGCGCCGTCGTCGCGCAGCTCGTCGCCGCCACCGTCAACCAGGGCGACGGCGGACTGGACCACTCGGGCCTCTTCAAGCAGGTCCTCCAGCTCAGCGGTCGAAAGTAACCCAGGCCGGAAGTAGGCAGCCCGGCGACAGGCCGGAACCAAGCAAAACAGGGCAACCGCCGTCGTACTTCACGACGGCGGCTCCCCCTCCACACCCAAAACAGACTTTCAAGGAGCACACCATGACGAAGATGCGCACTGTTGACGCAGCCGTCGCCATCCTGGAAAAGGAGGGCGCCACCGAGGCGTTCGGCCTGCCAGGGGCGGCAATCAACCCGTTCTATTCCGCGATGCGGGCCCACGGCGGCATCCGCCACACCCTGGCCCGCCACGTTGAGGGCGCCAGCCACATGGCTGACGGCTACTCCCGTGCGGCGGACGGCAACATCGGCATCTGCATCGGCACGTCCGGCCCCGCAGGCACGGACATGATCACCGGGCTGTACGCAGCCTGGGCAGACTCCATCCCGATGCTGTGCATCACCGGCCAGGCCCCGGTTGCCAAGCTGCACAAGGAAGACTTCCAAGCCGTGGACATCGAGTCCATCGCCAAACCCGTCACCAAGATGGCCATGACCATCCTGGAGCCCGGCCAGGTTCCCGGCGCCTTCCAGAAGGCCTTCCAGCTGATGCGCTCCGGCCGCCCGGGCCCGGTCCTGCTGGACCTGCCCATCGACGTTCAGATGGCCGAGATCGAGTTCGACATCGACACCTACGAGCCGCTGCCCGTGGAAAAGCCGAAGGCCAGCCGCAAGCAACTGGCAAAGGCCTTTGACATGCTGACGGCCGGCGAACGCCCGCTGATCGTGGCCGGCGGCGGCATCATCAACGCCGGCGCCTCCGAGCAGCTGGTGGAACTGGCCGAACTGCTGGGCGTTCCGGTCATCCCCACCCTGATGGGCTGGGGCGCGATCCCGGACGACCACGCCTTGATGGCCGGCATGGTGGGCCTGCAGACCAGCCACCGGTACGGCAACGAGAACTACCTGCGCAGCGACTTCGTGATCGGCATCGGCAACCGCTGGGCCAACCGCCACACCGGCGGCCTGGACACCTACACGGCCGGCCGCACGTTCGTGCACATCGATATCGAGCCCACCCAGATCGGCCGCGTGTTCTCCCCGGACCTGGGCATCGCCTCCGACGCCGGCGCGGCCCTGGCAGGGCTGGTCGAGCTCGCCCGCGAGCGCAAGGCCGCCGGCACCCTGCCGGACTACAGCGCCTGGGCGGCCGAGTGCGCCGAGCGCAAGGCCAGCCTGCACCGCAAGACACACTTCGAAAACATCCCGATCAAGCCGCAGCGCGTGTACGAGGAGATGAACAAGTCCTTCGGCAAGGACACCACCTATGTGTCCACCATCGGCCTGTCACAGATCGCCGGCGCCCAGATGCTGCACGTGTTCGGCCCCCGCAAGTGGATCAACGCCGGCCAGGCCGGTCCGCTGGGCTGGACCGCCC
This sequence comes from Arthrobacter sp. TE12232, assembly GCF_054062615.1. Classification (NCBI taxonomy): domain Bacteria; kingdom Bacillati; phylum Actinomycetota; class Actinomycetes; order Micrococcales; family Micrococcaceae; genus Arthrobacter; species Arthrobacter sp. TE12232. The sequence continues at coordinate 2,992,567 of NZ_JBSSFK010000001.1, read as the reverse complement.
CGGCCGCCCTCGGCGTTGTCCGCGGCAAGCCGGACGAGACCGTTGTTGCCCTGTCCGGTGACTACGATTTCCAGTTCATGATCGAGGAACTGGCCGTCGGCGCGCAGTTCAACCTGCCTTACATCCACGTGGTGGTCAACAACTCCTACCTGGGCCTGATCCGCCAGTCCCAGCGCGGTTTCAACATGGAACAGAACGTGTCCCTGGCGTTCGAGAACATCAATTCCACTGATCTCTCGGCAACGGCAAGCGGCTACGGCGTGGACCACATCAAGGTGGCCGAAGGCCTGGGCTGCAAGGCCGTCCGCGTGGAGGACCCCAACGATCTGGCGTCCGCTTTCGACAAGGCCAAGGCGCTGGCTGGCGAGTTCAAGGTTCCCGTGGTGGTGGAAGTGATCCTGGAAAAGATCACGAACATCTCCATGGGTGTGGAGATCAACGCGGTCAACGAGTTCGAAGAACTGGCCGAGACCGCCGAAGACGCCCCGACCGCCATCCTGGCGATGCAGGCCTGAGATGCGGGTGGTCATAGCGCCGGACAAGTTCAAAGGCTCGCTCTCGGCCCCGGACGTTGCCCGGCACGTTGAAATGGGGCTCCAACGGGCCTGTGGCGGCAACCTTGAGGTACTCAGGATTCCCGTGGCCGACGGCGGCGAGGGCACCCTCGATGCCGCCGTCGGCTCCGGCTTCGCCCGCCGGAGCGCCGTCGTCAGCGGCCCCACCGGTGAGCCGGTCCGCGCGGACTTCGCCGTCCGCGGTCGCGTTGCCGTCATCGAGATGGCCACCGCCTCCGGGCTCGCCGTGCTGCCCGGAAGTGGCGCCGGTGCCGCGCCGGATTCGGCGAGCGCCACCGGCGCCAGCAGCCTGGGAACCGGCGAACTGATCCGCGCAGCGCTCGACGCCGGGTGCCGGCAGATCATCCTCGGGGTCGGCGGGAGCGCCAACACCGACGGCGGCGCCGGCGTCCTGCAGGGTCTCGGCGCCAGGTTGCTCGACGCCGACGGCCGTGAGCTGCCGCTCGGTGGGGCAGCCCTCGCCCGGCTGGCCTGGATCGACTTCTCCGGGTTCGACTCCCGCCTGGACGAGGCACGCTTCGTGCTCGCCAGCGACGTCGACAACCCGTTGCTCGGACCGTCCGGCGCCGCACGCATCTTCGGCCCGCAAAAGGGCGCCACCCCCGCCGACGTCGTGCTCCTGGATGCGGCATTGGCCCACTTCGTGCAGGTCCTGGCATCCGAGATCGGCCCCCGGGCGCTCCGGGCGGCCGAAGCTCCGGGCGCGGGCGCAGCCGGCGGCGTGGGCTACGCGGCGATCGCGGCACTGGCCGCGACCCGCCGGCCGGGCATCGACGTCGTCCTCGAATTCACCGGACTGGCAGAACGGCTGTCCGGCGCGGACCTGGTGATCACCGGCGAAGGCAGCCTGGACGAACAGACTCTGCTGGGCAAGACTCCCGCGGGCGTTGCCCGGGCGGCCCGGCGAGCCGGGGTCCCGGTGGTCGCGGTCTGCGGCCGCACCACCCTGACACCGGAACAGCAGAAGGAATCCGGATTCCGGCAGGTCTACCCGCTGACTTCGCTGGAGGCCAAGGTAGAAACTTGTATAGCCGAAGCAGGTCCCCTGCTTGAACAATTGGGAAAGCGCATCGGCGCGGAACTGCCGGGCTTGGTCCCGGCCAGCACCGCACCAGCGAAAATTGCCTGCACGAAGGAGCCCCTCAATGTCTGAAGAACGCTTTGACCTCGTCATCCGGGGCCGGCGCATCCTCACCACCGCCGGCATTGCGGCGCGTGAAGTGGGCGTGCGCGGCGGCAAGATCGTCGCGATCGAGCCCCTGGGCAACGGGCTAGCCGGCGCAGAAGTGATTGAGCTCGCCGACGACGAAACCCTGCTGCCGGGCCTCGTGGACACCCACGTCCACGTCAACGAGCCCGGCCGCACCGAATGGGAAGGCTTCGCCTCCGCCACCCGGGCGGCCGCGGCCGGCGGCGTGACCACCATCATCGACATGCCGCTGAATTCCATCCCGCCCACCACCACGGTGGAAGGGCTCAAGCTCAAGCGCGAGGTGGCCGAGGACCAGGCGTTCGTAGACGTCGGGTTCTGGGGCGGCGCCGTGCCGGGGAACAAGGCCGAGCTGCGCGGCCTCCACGACGAGGGCGTGTTCGGCTTCAAATGCTTCCTGCTGCACTCGGGTGTGGACGAGTTCCCGCACCTGGACGCTGACGAGATGGAAGAGGACATGGCCGAGCTCAAGACCTTTGACTCGCTCATGATCGTCCATGCCGAGGACTCGCACGCGATCGACCGGGCACCCCACCCGGGTGGCGACCATTACTCGACGTTCCTGGCTTCCCGCCCGCGCGGCGCCGAGAACAAGGCCATCGCCGAGGTCATCGAACGGGCCCGCTGGACCGGCGCCCGCGCCCACATCCTGCACCTCTCGTCTTCCGATGCCCTGCCCATGATCGCCAGCGCCAAGCGCGACGGCGTCCACCTCACGGTTGAGACCTGCCCGCATTACCTGACCCTGATGGCCGAGGAAATCCCCGACGGGGCCACCGCCTACAAGTGCTGTCCACCGATCCGCGAGGCCTCCAACCGCGAACTGCTCTGGGCAGGCCTGCAAGACGGCACCATTGACTGCATCGTTTCGGACCACTCCCCATCCACGCTTGACCTGAAAGACCTGGAAAACGGGGACTTCGCGGTGGCCTGGGGCGGCGTTTCCTCGCTGCAGCTGGGCCTCTCCCTGATCTGGACCGAGGCCCGGCACCGCGGCATCCCCCTGGAACAGGTGGTCTCGTGGATGGCCGAGAAGCCGGCCGCACTGGCACGCCTCACCAACAAGGGCCAGCTCGCGCTGGGGTACGACGCCGACTTCGCCGTCTTTGCCCCGGACGAGGCGTACGTCGTGGACGTCTCCAAGCTCAAGCACAAGAACCCCATCACCCCGTATGACGGCAAGGCGCTCTCCGGCGTTGTCCGGCAGACCTACCTCCGCGGCACCCTGGTTGACGGCCGGACTCCGACCGGCAAGCTGATCCGCCGCGGCGGCGTATGAGCCAGCCGGCCGCGGCCGGCCCGGCACACGCCGCTTACGGACAGTGCGGCCCGGTTGGCCGGACCGGACCTGTCGGCCGGGCCGAACCTGTTGGCCGGGTCGGACGGCCTGGACAGATCGGACGAGCTGGACAGTCCGGCCTCACCGCGAAGGGGCTGGCCGTCTGGGTCACCCTTCCGGACAACGCCGACTGCGACCCGGCGGCCCTGGCACGGGCGGCCGAACTCGTGCTTGGCCGCGCCCTCAGATGTGCCCCGGAGGCGGAAGTCCACTTTAGGCCCGCCGCCGGGGCAGCAACGTCCGCCGTCGTCCGGTCCCCCGGCGAGGAGGGCACCCCGGCGGGAACCGCACCGGAGGTTCCCGCCGGGGCTGAACTGCCTGCCAGAGGTGAACTTCCCGCCGGGGCTGAACTGCCTGTCAGGGCTGACGACGACGGCAGGGCCGCAGCCGACGGCGGGGCGCCGCTCGCGCCTGCCCCGGGCAGCATCACCCGTCTCGCCGTCGACCTCGCGGCCGGGGAGGCCAGGCTCGACGGCGAGCGCGTGCCCCTGACGGACGTGGAGTTCACCCTCCTGAGATGCCTCGTGCAGAACTGCTCCCGCACGGTAAGCCGGCAGGAACTGCAGCATTGCCTCGACGCGTTCGACACCCCTGGTGCGGCCACCCGGTCTATCGATGTGTACGTCGGCCGGGTGCGCCGGAAGCTCAAGGGCTGCCGGCACGCCGTCGTCACCGTCCGCAGCGGCGGCTACCGCTTCGTCCCCGGTCCGCTGGCGACCGTCCGCGGACCAGCGGAATACAGCATCTGACCCCCGCTGCCACCACCATCCCGACCCGCAATCGAAGGAACTCCATGCCATCTACGGTACCCACCCAGCTGCACGCCACCACCAGGCTCCAGACCGGTGCTCCGGCCCCCGGGTTCACGCTGACCGACTCCGCGGGGCGCCGGATTTCCCTGGCCGATTACCGCGGCAAGAACGTCATTGTCTACTTCTACCCCCGCGCCGCCACCCCCGGCTGCACCGCGGAGGCGTGCGACTTCCGCGACAACCTCGCTGCCCTCCAAGGCGCGGGCTACGAGGTCCTGGGCATCTCCCCCGACGCGCGGGAGGCCCTGTCCGCCTTTGCCGCCGAGCATGCCCTGACCTTCCCGCTGCTCGCGGACGAAGACCACGCCACAGCCCTGGCGTACGGAGCCTGGGGCGAGAAGCTGGTGGACGGCGAAGTCCGCGAAGGAACCCTCAGGTCCACCGTGGTGGTGGGCCCCGACGGCAACGTGGTCCTGGCCCAGTACCAGGTCAGCGCGCAGGGCCACGTGCGGGCTCTCCGCGAGGAGCTGGGCGTCTAAGCGCCGGACGCCCGCTCCGCGCTGCGTTCGGTTTTCTGCCACGGTTTCGGACAGGGGCGCCGCGGATCCGCGGTGCGGTCGTCTGATTCCGCCGCGGATTCCCGAAGACGCCGCACATTCCCTCACGGGCGGCCTAGAAAAGGGCGCCCGTCACGGCCTGCGTCAGCTGATGGATCACCTCGGTGCGCTCCGGGACGTCGCTCAGGCTCTGGCCCTTGGTGTAGATGACCAGCGCGTAGGCCGTGCCGTCCTTGGTGAGGATGCCGGCGTCGTGCAGTTCATCGTCCAGGAGCCCGTACTTGTGGAACACCGTTATCCCATCCGGCACGGCGGCGGGAATGAGCGTCTCGTAGTTGGTGTCCTGCATGTAGGACAGCAGCTGCGCGGTGTCCTCGGCGTTGAGGAGCGTTCCGGAATAGACCCCGGCCAGGACGCTGGCCATTTCCGCCGGGGTCAGCGTGTTGGTTTCCGGATCGTAGGTCACGCCCAGCGACGCCGCGTACTCCGTCAGCTCTTCGTGGCCCACGGCATCCATGATCAGCGACCATGAGTCGTTGTCGCTCTGCTGGATCATTTCGCGCAGCTGGAACCCGGCGGTGTAGTCGCCCAAAGGGTCATCGAGGCTGGCGGCGCCGGTTTCGACCAGGTGATAGTAGGCCGCGGCGGCCAGGACTTTGGCGGTACTGGCCGCCACGAACTGCTCCCGGACCCCGTATTCGTGGACATCTGCCGGGTCCGCGCCGGACGACACGTCGACCAGCGCCACGCCGATCTGATACTGGCTGTTGGCGTCGATAATGGCCTGGATTTTCGCGTCCAGTGCGGCGTCGACGGATCCTGCCGCCGCGGCGGATGCCGGGGCCGACGCGCCGGGACCGGCCGACGGCGAAACACTGCCGGCCGCCGGACTGGCAGCGAGTGCTCCCGCGGCGGCCGTCGTCGTTCGTGCCTCCGCGGCTGAGAAGATGCCGGCAGCCAGCGCGACGGCGAGCACTGCTGCACAGGCCGCCGCGATCAGGGTCCGCAGCTGGACGGCCGCCCGGCGCGGTTTGCCGCCCGTCGCGGGCCGGGGTCCGAATCGTCGCTGGCCTGGCGTGTGCTGTTCCATAGTTGCTTCAAACTAGCCACGACACCTATGCCGGAGCTATTGAAAAAGCTGTCACCGCGCACCGGACCCGGCGCAACTGGCGGACGCCGACGGGCGTTGCCAGACGGCGGAATACAGCCTGCACCACCGGTGTTGTGCACCACAGACCCGTTGTCTCCCTCCCCTAAAGGATCCTCATGAACGCCAATCCGACCGTCAAGCTCCAGCCCGGCACCCCGGCCCCGGAATTCACCCTTCCCGATGCCGAGGGCAAGCCCGTGTCCCTCGCCGACTACCGCGGCAAGAACGTCATCGTGTACTTCTACCCGCAGGCCGCGACCCCCGGCTGCACCACCGAGGCCTGCGACTTCCGCGACAACCTCGCGTCCCTGCAGGGCTCGGGCTACGAGGTCCTGGGCATCTCCCCCGACGCCCCCGAGGCCTTGGCCCACTTCACCGGCGACTTTGCCCTGACCTTCCCGCTCCTGGCCGACGAGGACCACGCTGTCGCACTCGCCTACGGCGCCTGGGGCGAGAAGCTGGTCCACGGCGAGGTCACCGAGGGCCTCGTCCGCTCCACGGTGGTGCTGGACACCGAGGGCAAGGTGAAGCTCGCGCAGTACCAGGTCAAGGCCCAGGGCCACGTCGCGGCGCTGAAGGAAGAACTGGGCGTCTAACCGTCCGCGCCCTGGGCCCCGCGGTTCGGGCGTCCAAGCGTCCGCGCCGGGAGGTTCGGGATGCGCTCCGGGCGGTTCTTGCTGCGGTTTCGGACCACGGCTACGCAACCGGACACAGGCAACGCGGATCCACGGCGCGCCAGTCCGACGTCGTCGCGCCGGTCTGAAACTGCCGCGGAGGAGTTCTCCACATCCGCCCCAGTGGTGGTTGTCCGGCCCCGCCTCACGGGCCACCATCGGGGCATGGAACTACCACCACTGATTCTTAGCAGCGACCTTGCGCGGCTCGGCCAGGATGCGCGGGGCCTTGCCCGGCAGGCGAAGTCCGGCCAGCTCCGGCGGATCCGGCAGGGCGTCTACGTCCGGGTGCAGGACTGGGAATCGCTGACGCCGTGGGACCGGTATCCGGTCCTCATCCGGGCGGCGGCTTCCACGTTGAAGAGCCGCACCATCTTCTGTCGCCAGTCTTCCGCAGCCCTGTGGGACATGCCGCTGCTGGGCCACGGCCATCTGGTGCATGCCTGCACTTCCGACGACGGCGGCGGCCGCTCGCGCGCCGGGGTCCGGCGGCACTTCGTCGATTTGGACTCGGCACAGATCAAGGAGCGTCACGGGCTCCTCGTCACGGACCGCGTCCGGACAGCCTTGGACTTGGCCGCCTTCGAATCGTTCGAACAGGGAGTCACGGTATTCGACCACGTCCTCCGGCCGCAGCCTGACAATCTGCCACCGCTCAGCCGCGAGGAACTCCACACCGGCATCGACGGCAACTACACAAAAGCCGCTGCCCGGCGAATCCGGACCGCCCTGGATTTCGCTGATCCGGCGTCCGGCTCCCCGGGAGAATCGGTGAGCCGCGCCCTGATGCACCGGCTCGGCTTCCGGATTCCCCTCCTTCAGGTCGAAATCCGCGACGCCCGCGGGCTGGTCGCATTCACAGACTTTGACTGGCCGGAGGAGCAGCTTTGCGGTGAATTCGACGGACTCGTGAAGTACCGCAAGGCGGAGTTCCTGCAGGGCCGGACACCCGCTGAGGCCCTCACCGATGAGAAGCGCCGGGAGGACCGGATTCGCGCCACCGGCCGACGCGTGATCCGCTGGACGTGGTCGGAGCTGTCCAATCCCGGAAAATTTGAGGTATTTCTGGCCGCGGCAGGCGTTCCGCGGCAGACACTCCCGTCCTGCCGACGCTGATCCTGCCAAGCTTCCGGGCAGGCGCTACGGAATCGGACACGGGCAGCGCGGATCCGGGCCGCGCTCCGGGCGGTTTTCGCTGCGGTTTCGGACCACGGCTCCGGAACCAGTCGGATGCAGCGCGGATCCGGGCCGCATCCGACCAATGGCGACGCGCCGGTCCGAAAACGGCGCGAAAACCGGCCGGCTGCCTACACCTTGGTCCCGGCAACCACCGTGGCGGTGGACCGGAGCCGGATGGCGCCGTCGTGCTCATAGCGGCCCAGCAACGCGAATACGTCCGAGCGGATCAAAGCCCGAGACTTCTCGTCCGCCTTGGCCAGCCCCATCGCCACTGTGGTCGCGATGTCGGTCATGAATTCCCAATAGCTCTCCGGGGATTCGAACACGAGGTCGGTGCTGACCTTGCGCTCGGTCACGTCTACCAGCCCGGCGTCCGTGAACATCCGCGTCATGAACCCGGTGGGTGCACAGCGGAAAAGCCCCGGAGTCCCTGCGGGCGCAATGGGCAGCTCGCGGTGCCGGGCAATCGTGCCCAGGATCAGGCTGGCCCACGGGTTCTCGGCGGCGCGTCCCCAGACGACGGCGCCGACCCGGGCGCCCGGCTTGGCGGTGCGCGCCATCTCGCGCATGGCCGCGGACATGACCGGAAAGAACATCAAACCGAAGCGGCAGTACACGGCGTCAAACGTGTTGTCACCAAAGGGCATGGCAGCAGCGTCGCAAACCTTGAAGTCCAGGTTGTGCAGGCCCCGGGTCAATGCCTTTTCTTCGGCCACGCGGAGCATACCGGCGGAAATGTCAGCGAGGACCACCCGCCCGTCCGGCACCTGACCGGCCACATTGAGTGCAGGTTCCCCCGTGCCTGCCGCGACATCCAGGACCCAGGAGTTGGGGCGCAGCCGGAGCTCCTCGAGCAGGGCGTCCCCGAACGGGGCATGCCAGTCAAGCAGTTCAACGTCCCACTTCTTCCAGCCCGCCGAGAACTCATCCCAGAGCAGGCGCTGCTGGTCGCGAACGCGGTCGGCTGAGGCTAACATGGCGGATCCTTGGCTCGTCTGTTCCTAGCCCTAGTCTGCTCCCGGAACGGGTCTCCGGCAATGAGTCGAAGGGCAGTAGGCTTAACGGCATGTCTTCCCACGAAACCCCCGGCACCGCAGGCACCGAACCCCACGGGGAGTCAGCCCCCGGCAGCGTCCCGGAGCGACGCGAGGTCACCGTCCGGCGGGCGCCGAAGTACGTGCCGTTCCTGATCCTGGGCGGGCTCGTAGGCGTTGTTGCGGCGGCCATCATCGCCTACGCCCTCCCGGGTGATGCCAGCTACGACAGCGGCTCCGTATTTGGTTTCTTCATGGTCCTTTGCGCGGCCGGCGGCGTCATTCTAGGTGCCGTGGCGGCCTTGGTGCTGGACCGGATCAGCGTCCGCCGCGCCGAGCGCGCCGTCGTCGAGTCCGTTCCGGACTCCGCACCCGACGCCGACGGCGAGAACCGCGCCTGAGCCGCGCCTGAGCCTGCCGGCAGGTCATAAACCGGGCGCCGGAAAAGTCTTAGCGCACATCGTGAGATAATCGACCAGTGGCACGCGGCGATGGAAAACTTTCTCATGATCTTCTCCCAGGCGAAAAAGGCCCTCAGGACGCATGCGGCGTCTTTGGGGTCTGGGCACCCGGTGAAGAAGTAGCAAAACTCACCTATTACGGGCTGTATGCATTGCAGCACCGTGGTCAGGAGTCGGCTGGTATTGCAACCAGCGACGGCAAGCGGATCAACGTCTACAAAGACATGGGCCTCGTATCCCAGGTCTTCGACGAGGCTACGCTAAACACCCTGACCGGGCACCTGGCCGTCGGCCACTGCCGCTATTCCACTACGGGTGCGAGCCACTGGGCCAACGCCCAGCCCACCTTGGGCGCGACCTCCACGGGCACCGTGGCGCTGGCCCACAACGGCAATCTGACGAACACGGCCGAGCTCAAAGCCATGATCACGGACCGCAACGGCGGAAACCTGAGCGGCGAGATGAAACAGGGCAACACCTCGGACACCGCCCTGGTCACGGCGCTCCTGGAGGGTGAAGCGGGAAAGTCCCTAGAACAGACCGCCCTGGAGCTCCTGCCCAAGATCAAGGGCGGCTTCTGCTTCGTCTTCATGGATGAGGGAACCCTCTACGCGGCCCGCGACACATACGGCATCCGCCCGCTGTGCCTCGGCCGGCTGGAGCGCGGCTGGGTGGTCGCCTCCGAGCAGTCAGCCCTGGCCACGGTCGGCGCGAGCTTCATCCGCGAAATCGAGCCCGGCGAATTCATCGCGATCGACGAGGACGGCGTCCGCTCCCAGCGCTTCGCCGACGCGACCCCGGCCGGCTGCGTCTTCGAGTACGTCTACCTTGCCCGCCCGGACGCCGCCATTGCCGGCCGCTCGGTCTACGAATCCCGGGTGGAGATGGGCCGCCAGCTGGCCCGCGAGAACACCCAGGAAGCGGACATTGTCATTCCGGTCCCGGAATCCGGCACGCCCGCCGCTGTGGGCTACGCCGAGGAATCCGGCATCCCCTTCGCGCACGGCTTCGTCAAGAACGCCTACGTGGGCCGCACCTTCATCCAGCCGTCACAGACCCTGCGGCAGCTCGGCATCCGGCTCAAGCTCAACGCCCTGGAATCGGTGATCCGCGGCAAGCGCGTGGTGGTAGTGGACGACTCGATCGTCCGCGGCAACACCCAGCGTGCCATCGTCCGGATGCTCCGCGAAGCCGGCGCCGCCTCCGTGCACGTCAAGATCTCCTCCCCGCCGGTGCAGTGGCCGTGCTTCTACGGCATCGACTTCGCCTCCCGCGCGGAACTGATCGCCAACGGCGCCACCATCGACGAGATCTCCCAGGCGATCGGCGCCGACTCGCTGGCCTACATCTCCGAGGACGGCATGATCGCCGCCACCCGGCAGCCGCGCGAACGCCTCTGCACCGCCTGCTTCACCGGCAAGTACCCGATCGAGCTGCCCGGCGCAGACAAGCTCGGCAAGAACCTGCTCGAGCGCACGGACCTCGGCGGTCTTCCCGCCGCCGGCGGAGCTGCTCCCGGAGCGGACGCTTCCGCGCCGGCCGCACCGGCAGAGGCCGCGTCCGACTCCCCCGACGCCGAACCCGGCACCTCGATCTCGGACGACCCGGCCGAGAAGGCCGGCGCCACGGGCTGCGATCCGGGGCCGGACTCCGAATTCGAAGAACTGCTCACCGATGCCGACCGCGTCACCAAAGCCGACAAGAAAGAGCCAGTATGACTTCCGCCTCCCCGGCCGCTGACATGAACGCCGCCCAGAACGCCGGCATCACCTACGCCTCCGCCGGCGTCGACGTCGAAGCGGGAGACCGCGCCGTCGAACTCATGAAGGATGCCGTGAAGGCAACCCACAACGCCTCGGTGATCGGCGGCGTCGGCGGGTTCGCAGGTCTTTACGACGTCTCCCGGCTGCTGACCTACAAGCGGCCCCTCCTGGCCACGTCCACCGACGGGGTCGGCACCAAGGTGGCCATTGCGCAGGCCATGGACATCCACGACACCATCGGGTTTGACCTCGTCGGCATGGTGGTGGACGACATCGTCGTGGTCGGCGCCGAGCCGCTGTACATGACCGACTACATCGCCTGCGGCAAGGTCGTGCCGGAACGTATCGCGGACATCGTTCGCGGCATCGCGGCCGCCTGCTCGGTCGCCGGTACGGCCCTGGTGGGCGGCGAGACCGCCGAACACCCCGGCCTGCTCGGCGAAAATGAGTACGACGTCGCCGGTGCAGCCACCGGCGTGGTCGAGGCCGAAGCCCTGCTGGGTCCGGACCGTGTCCGCGCCGGCGACGTCGTGATCGGTATGGCCTCCTCGGGCCTGCACTCCAACGGCTACTCCCTGGTCCGCCGCGTCATCAACCACGCAGGCTGGGCCTTGGACCGCCAGGTCTCCGAACTCGGCCGCACCCTGGGCGAGGAGCTCCTTGAGCCCACCCGCGTCTACGCCGCCGACTGCCTGGACCTCGCCCGCACCTTCCCGGTGAACGGCTCCGCGGGCGGCAAGGCCGTGCACGGCTTCAGCCACGTCACTGGCGGCGGCCTCGCGGCCAACCTCGCCCGCGTCCTCCCGCAGGGCCTGCTGGCCACCGTTGACCGCGCCACGTGGGAACTGCCGGCTATCTTCAAGCTGGTCTCCGAGCTCGGCAACGTCCCGCTGGCCGACCTCGAGCGCACCCTGAACCTGGGCGTGGGCATGGTAGCCATCGTTTCGCCGGAGGCCGCCGACGCCGCCGTGAACCGGCTCAACGACCGCGGCCTGCCGTCCTGGATCATGGGCACGGTGGAGGAGAACTCGGATTCGATCATCAAGTCCGGCCCCGACTACGTCCAGGGCGCCAAGGGCGTCGACGGCGGCGCGGTCCGCCTGGTCAACGCCTACGCCTAAAGGCCCCGACCCGACGTCGAGTGCTCCATAACTGCCGTTTTGAGACCTGAAAACGGCAGTTATGGGGCACTCGATGCGCTTAAGCCGCGGCCCTAAACCTCCAGCACGCTGAAGACGCCGCCCTGCGGGTCCCTGAGCGTGGCGATGGTGCCGGATTCCTCGGCGTCCTCCGGTTCTCCCTCATCCGGTGCCACCAGCACGACGCCGCCCGCGGCCACCGCCGCCTTCACTGCTTCCGCGACGTCGGACACGCCGAAGTAGACCTGCCACCCGGGCTGCAGGGTGTCCTGCGCATCGCCGGGCACCCGCGCGATCCCGGCCACCTCGGTGCCGTCCACCATGAGCGTGGTGTACGTGCCGCCGTCGTCCTGGGGGTATTCGGTCACCTCATGCCCGAAGAGCTGCTGGAAGAGCCCGACGGCGGCCTGCGGCTCGGGCGTCAGCAGCTCGGCCCACGCCAGGGCTCCGGTCTCCTGGCTCCGGGCAGCTCCGAAGTGGCTGCCCGCCTGCCAGGCACCCGTGGTTCCGCCGCCGGGCGGGGCAAAGAAGACCATGACGCCGGTGTCGCCGACGGCCTCGGGGCCGAACTCAAGATGTCCGGAGGAATGGGCCAGTTCGGCAGCCAGGTCCTGGGCGTCGTCGGTGGCGAAATACACGTTCCAGCAGCCCGGTTGGCCCGCGGATTCCTGCCCGGGGGTCTGCGGGGCGATGACGCTCACGAGGTCATCGCCGAGGAAGGCCTTCGCATAACTGCGCCCGTCCGGGGTGGGCAGGTTTACGTAACGCCAGCCGAAAACTTCAGCGTAGAAGGCCTTCGCCGCCTCCACGTCGCTGGTCTGGAGGTCCGTCCAGCAGAGTTCGCCCTCGGCGAATCCTGTGCGCATGGTCATGGCTGTCCTTCCGGGCGTCGGCGTCGTGTCCGGGAAAATCCGGCACGATCAACGTAGCCCGGGGCCCCGGCGGTGACAACTGCGCGGCGTCGCGACGTGGTCCGTCCGGGGGATTAAGAAAAGCCGCCGGCCACGCCTGAAGCACAGGTGTGGCCGGCGGCCTGAAAATCTATGGCTGGCACCGCAGTGCCGGAAGGTTCCCCCCGGACAAAGCTCCCGGGAGGAAGCGTCGACTAACCAATCCGACGGGTATCTACCTCGTCGTCGTCGTCTTCCAAATCGTCCGCGTACTTATCCACATACGCCGAATAATCCGGCTCGACCGGGTCATCCGTGAAGTGGTTCGTGGCACGACTTCCCGGGCCCGTGAGCTCGCGCTGAAGGGCCGAATAGTCAGTGTTCGGGGAGTAGTACTTGATGTCCCGAGCCTGCTTGGTAGCTTTTGCCTTTTGACGGCCGCGCCCCATGGCGTGACCCCCTTTTGTACTTGGACCGGAGGTGGTCACCTTTGGCGATCGGTGAGGCCCCGGAATGTTTGGTCAATTTGTCGTACACCTAGATTACATGCTTTCGGCGTCAACTGCTTGCCGGGCCGCCGCCTGTGGACAGTGTTGCGCCTCCGGAAGCCGCCGTCCCAGCCCCCGGCGTATGCGCCCCGACTCGCTTCTTCGATAGAGTTTCGTGATGTGCGCCCGGAAAAGGGTGACAATGCCGGGCCTCCAGCCCCGGCAAAGATGCACGGAAGTGGTGAATTTCTCAGTGACTGAAGAGAATCCAAGGCACGACGTCGGGGCCGTCCCGCCGCCGCCTTCGAGGCTGCCGACGTCCGCCCTACCCGTTGTGACGGCCGACCCGGAACGGACCGCGACATCTCCGGCGGATACGATCGCCGGGATGCCCCAGGCCGACGACTCGGCCACGAAACCGCCCGCGGCCAACCGCCTGTCCACGAAGCTCTCAGGCGTCCGCCTCACCGGCATCACCACAGCAATCTCAGACACCGCACGCCCCCTTGCCTGCCGGATCCGCCGGCAAGGGGCCAAGCGGCTCGGCATGGCCGCGGGTGTGCTCGTCGTCCTCGGGTTTCTGGTGTGGTGGGCGGTGGCCTCCTTTGCCGGCAGCGCCCAGCCCTCCGCGGATGGCAGCAGCCCGACCCCCGCACCCTCGTCGGCGTCGGCGTCGGCGTCGGCCAGCCGGGGAGCCTTGCCGCTGGAAGGCGTCAGCCCCCTGGACTTCCAGTTGCGTGACTGCTTCAAGGACTTCGACCCGAATGCCGAGCAGTCCACGATCGTGGACTGCTCCACCGGCCATTCGGCCCAGTTGGTCGCCGTGGAGAGGTACGCGGCAGATGACTCCTACCCCGGTCGGGATGCGCTCAAGCAGAAGGCGCGCGATGCCTGCAAGGACGCACCCCTGACAGACAAGGCCGGCGACTACGCGCTGAGCTACAAGCTGGCCTACCCGAGTTCGAGCAGTTGGAACAAGGGCGACCGCCGGGTGGACTGCTATGCCGTGACGGACGGCGGGAACGTCATCATGGAGTCCCTGCTTCCCTAGAGCCCTGCCCCACCCTGCCCGGCCCTGGCCTGGCGTGGCGTGGCCTTAGCGAACCGGGCTTAGCGCACTGGCAGCCGGGATGACCCGGCTGCCAGTGGCGTTTAACTTTCTGTTTCTGGCGGCGCCTACTCCTTGCGCCGGACCGAGAGGCCGCTGCCGGTGGACGCGCCGCCGTCGGGCCGGTCTGTGACCGCCGGCCCGCCCATGGTGAGTTCCATGAGGTCGGGCGCGGTGTCCACCACAACCGTGTCGCCGTCGGAGATCTCGCCGGCCAGGATGGCTTTGGCCAGCCGGTCGCCGATCTCGCGCTGCACCAGCCGGCGCAGCGGCCGGGCGCCATAGGCGGGATCGAAGCCGGTTACCGCCAGCCACGCGCGGGCGCCCTCGGTGACTTCAAGGTTCAGCCTGCGGCCCTTGAGTCGTTCGCCCAGCTCCTTGACCTGCAGCTCCACAATGCGGGACAGCTCCTCCACGCTCAGCGGATCGAACAGCACGACTTCATCCAGCCGGTTCAGGAACTCCGGCTTGAAGGAGGCGTGCACGGTGGCCATGACGGCGTTCTTCTTGGCCTCGGCGTCGAGGGTGGGGTCCACCAGGAACTGGCTGCCCAGGTTCGAGGTGAGCACCAGGATCACGTTGCGGAAGTCCACAGTGCGACCCTGGCCGTCGGTGAGACGGCCGTCGTCGAGCACCTGCAGGAGAATGTCGAAGACCTCCGGGTGGGCCTTTTCCACTTCATCGAGCAGCAGCACCGAGTAGGGCCGGCGCCGGACGGCCTCGGTCAGCTGGCCGCCTTCCTCGTAGCCGACGTACCCGGGAGGGGCCCCGACGAGGCGCGCCACGGAGTGCTTTTCCGAGTATTCGGACATGTCGATCCGCACCATCGCGCGCTCGTCGTCGAAGAGAAAGTCGGCGAGGGACTTGGCGAGCTCGGTCTTGCCGACGCCGGTGGGACCGAGGAACAGGAACGAGCCGGTGGGCCGGTTGGGATCGCTGATTCCGGCGCGGGCGCGGCGTACGGCGTCGGAGACCGCGGCGACGGCCTTCTTCTGGCCGATCAGCCGCTCGCCCAGGACGTGCTCCATGTCCAGCAGCTTCTGGCTCTCGCCCTGCAGCATGCGCCCGGCGGGAATGCCGGTCCAGGCCGAAATGACCTCGGCGATGTCGTCGGCGGTGACCTCGTCGGCCACCATGAGATCCTGCTTGGCCCCGCCGCCGGCCACCCGGGCCGACTCCGCCTCAGCGGCTTCATTGAGTTCCCGTTCGAGGGCGGGCAGTTCGCCGTAAAGGATCCGCGAGGCCGCCTCGAGGTCGCCTTCGCGTTGGAACTTCTCGGCGGCGGAGCGCAGTTCGTCGATTCTGGCTTTGAGGTCGCCGACGCGGTTTAGGCCGGCTTTCTCGGCTTCCCAGCGGGCGTTAAGGGCGGCCAGCTCTTCATTTTTGTCCGCTTTGTCCGCCCGGATCGCGGCGAGTCTCTCCATCGATGCGGGATCGGTTTCATTGGCCAGGGCCAGTTCCTCCATGGTCAGGCGGTCCACGGAGCGGCGCAGCTGGTCGATCTCCTCCGGGGCGGAATCGATCTCCATGCGCAGCCGGGACGCTGCCTCGTCCACGAGGTCGATCGCCTTGTCCGGCAGCTGCCGCCCGGAGATGTAGCGGTTGGAAAGCGTGGCGGCGGCGACCAGTGCGGAGTCGGCGATGGCGACCTTGTGGTGGGCCTCGTAGCGCTCCTTGAGGCCGCGCAGGATGCCGATGGTGTCCTCCACGCTTGGCTCCCCGACGAAGACCTGCTGGAAGCGGCGTTCCAGGGCGGGATCCTTTTCGATGTTCTCGCGGTATTCATCCAGAGTGGTGGCGCCGATCAGCCGGAGCTCGCCGCGGGCCAGCATGGGCTTGAGCATGTTGCCGGCGTCCATGGAGCTGTCCCCGGAGGCACCGGCCCCGACCACCGTATGGATCTCGTCGATGAACGTGACGATCTGGCCCTCGGAGCTCTTGATTTCCTCCAGGACGGCCTTGAGCCGCTCCTCGAATTCGCCGCGGTATTTGGCGCCGGCCACCATGGATGCAAGGTCCAGGGCGATCAGGGTTTTGCCGCGCAGGCTTTCGGGGACGTCTCCGGCGACGATCCGCTGGGCAAGTCCTTCGACGACGGCGGTCTTACCCACGCCGGGTTCGCCGATGATGACGGGGTTGTTCTTGGTGCGGCGGCTCAGGACCTGGATGATGCGGCGGATCTCGGCGTCGCGGCCGATCACCGGATCCAGCTTTCCGGAGCGGGCGATCGCGGTGAGGTCGGTGCCGTATTTCTCCAGCGCCTGGAAGGTGTTCTCGGGGTCGGCGTTGTCGACCTTGCGGTCGCCGCGGACGCCGGGCAGGGCGGCGAGCAGAGCCTCGTGGGAGGCACCGGCGTCGCGCATGAGCTTGCCGACGGCGTCACTTCCGGATGCCAGCCCCAGCAGCAGGTGCTCGGTGGAGACGAAGGTGTCGCCGAGGCGCTCGGCCTCGTTCTGGGCATTCTTGATGGCCTGCAGGGCGGTGCGGGACAGCTGCGGCTGCTGCACAGAGCTGCCGGAGGTGGACGGAAGTGACTTGATGGCGGAGCTGGCCTGGACGCTGACAGAATCCGGGTCCGTCCCCGTGGCGCGGAGCAGTGCGACGGCAACGCCCTCCCGCTGATCCATGAGCGCCTTGAGCAGATGGGCAGGCTCAAGCTGCGGGTTTCCCGCCGTCGAGGCGTTCATGGCGGCAGCCGCAAGAGCCTCCTGGCTCTTGGTGGTGAATTTGGCGTCCAAAGAGAGCTCCTTCCGGGAACATGCTGATATTAAAGTTGAGTCTACTCCACTCAACTTTGCATTGGGTCCCTTTGGGTCCATGTTTGCCGACGGCGAAACAGCTGTCTAGGGCCGGAGTCCCCCGCCTGCACGGGCCGCGCTGGACCGCGGGGCCCGTGGGTGCGGGGGTGCGGGGTGCGGGGCCCGGGCCGCAGGGGCAGGGGGCCAGGGGGCCAGGGGGCGCGGGGCCCGGGCCGCACACCTGCGACCCTGTCCGCTGCTGCCACGGAACATGCGCTCCGCTGCGACACGGACCGCTGCTGCCGCGGAACATGCGCTCCGCTGTCCGCCAGGAATGGACATAATCCCACTATGTCCACTGTTCGGATCCAGGAATGAACATGTCCCGTCCATACGGGCGCGAAAAACGAGCATGGCCCTGGATTCGGCGCTGGGAATGAGCATGTCCCCACAGGCCACAGCAGGCCGATGCCCATGCCCACCGTTCGAATCAAAGCCTGGACATGCCCAATTCACCCGGGCGCGAGAAATGAGCATGCCCACCCGAGCCCGCATCCAGAATGAGCATGCCCACCCGAGCCTGCACCCAAAATGAGCAGGGTCGGCACCAAGAATGAACCCGTCCGCCACCCCAGGGCCGGCCAATGAGCATGCCCGGCGCCCCAAGGGCCGGCCAATGAGCATGTCTGGCGCCCCTCGACGCGCAGCGATGAATTGCTTTGTGCCCCTGAAGTTGGGCGTTAATGCCCACGCCCTCCGCACCGCGTTGAAGGCTGGACATGTCGCCCCTTACACCGTGTGACAGAGGGGCATGTCCTCCGCTGAAGCTCGTGGCTGCGGGACATGGCCGCGGCTGACCTGCACGAGTGGACATCCTCCCCTCATGCCCAGTCGTGGATCTGAAAACTGGACATGTCCGCTGCTGGGTAGGCGACCGCTGGACATGTCCTCCGTAGTCGGCGCGACCACCGGATATGTCCGCAACCAGGGCCGGACGCGGGGCATGTCCCGCAGCGGAGCCTGGCGGACCGCAGCAGGGCTTGGCAGACCTCGGCTCAGCCAGCCCCGCCGGCAAGGAGCGGCACGCCGGCAAGGAGCGGCGCGCCGGGAAGGAGTGGCACGGCGGCCGGGTCCCCCAAGGAACCAGCCGTCGGGCCAATCACTCCCACCTCCAAAGCTTGTCATATGTTTGACAAAATTGTCACACGACGCTCCGGGGCACGCGGGAGCTCGTCGGTATTGTGGAATGCATGAACGAGACGTCGGCACCGCAGAATCCCGGGCACCGGAGTGTCTTCCTAGACAAGGAACATCCTGCCGCCTGGCGTGCGCTCAACGGTCTGGGTCTGAAAGCCAAAGAAGCTGCCGCAGAGGCCGGCCTGGACGGGAAGCTGATCGAGCTGCTCAATGTCCGTATTTCGCAGATCAACGGCTGCGCCTACTGCCTGGATCTGCATGTCGGCGATGCCGTCAAGAACGGCGAGTCGGCCCAGCGCCTGGCCGTACTCACCGCCTGGCGCGACACCGCCCTCTTTTCCGACAAGGAACGGGCAGCCCTGACCCTGGCCGAGGCCATCACCACCATCTCCGACGCCCACGCCCGCGACCGCGAGGGCGCCCAGGCCCGCAGGCACCTGACAGCCGAGGAGTTCTCTGCCGTCAGCTGGCTGGCGATCACGATGAACGCGTTCAACCGTGTCTCCATCGTCAGCCAGCATCCGGTCCGCGCCGCCCGGGACTAACCAGCCCGGGACTAACCAGCACCAGCCGCGCCAACCACCCCCTGCCAAGACAAAAACCTACGCCGGGTAGATGGACACCGCCGCGGCCTTGACCACGAAGTAGGCCTCCAGCCCCGGTGCCAGGCCGAGGTCCGCGGAGGCGGCCGGCGTAATGTCGGCCGCCAACTCGCCGGCGCGGACCCGTATCTGGTCCCCGTGCGGCTCAAGGTCAGTAAGCCTCACCCGGAACGAGTTCCGCGGGCTGCCGTGCGCTTCGGAGAGGAAAACGGACACGGCCGACGGCGGGAATGCGGCCACGCCTGCCTGCCCGGGGACGAGCGGTGCATCATGCTGGCCGGCAAATTCCAGCCCCTCGGGCGAACGGATACCGGCGGCGGTAACGGTACCGGCCACCAGGTTCAGCCCGGCGAGACCGGCGGCGAATCGGCTGCGCGGGCGCCGGAGCACCTCGCGGACCGGGCCTTCCTCGGTGATCCTGCCCTCTTCCAGGACGATCACCCGGTCGGCGAGCATGTAGGCATCCAGGACGTCGTGGGTGACAACGACGGCCCGGCGCCCGGCGAGGACGCGCCTGAGCAGCCGGCGCAGCAGCGGCGCGGCGTGGATGTCCAGGGCCGCCATGGGTTCATCCAGGAGCAGCACCTCGGGGTCGGCGGCCAGCGCGCGTGCCACGGCCACCCGCTGTGCCTGGCCTCCGGAGAGTTCCCCGGGCCGCCGGGACGCGAGGTCGAGGGCGTCGACTTCGGCCAGCCAGCGCCGCGCGGTTTCCCGGGCCGCTGCCCTGGGCACGCCGGCGCTGCGGGGGCCGAAGGCCACGTTGTCCAGCGCGCTCAGGTGCGGAAACAGCAGCGGCTCCTGCGCCAGGAGGGCGGTGCCGCGCCGGTGGGGCGCCGTCCAGGTGTTCGTCGCGGGGCCGAGGTCGAACAGGACCTTGCCGTCCACCTCGCCCCTGCCCGTATCCGGCCGGAGCAGGCCCGCAATGACCGACAGCAGCGTGGACTTGCCGGCCCCGTTGGGGCCCAGCACGGCTACGGTTTCCCCCGGCGCCAGGCTCATGGACACGTCAAAGCCGCGGGCGGCAATGGCGGCGTCAATCCGGACACTCACGGCGCCACTCTCTCCGGTGCCGGCTCCGGCGCCCCGTCCCGCGTTGCGCGCTCAGCCCCGCTGGGTCCGCGCCCGCCGGCCGCCCCGGGGCGCCGGTAGGACAGCCCGACGACGGCGACCGCCACCGCGACAAGAAGCAGGGACAGCGCGACGGCGGCATCGGCGTCGGTCTCGCGCTGCAGGTAGATCTCCAGCGGCAGGGTCCGGGTGACGCCCTGCAGGCTGCCGGCAAACGTGAGCGTGGCGCCGAATTCGCCAAGGCTGCGCGCGAACGAAAGTACGGCGCCGGACGCCAGCCCGGGCAGCACCAGGGGAAGGGTTACGCGGCGCAGCACCGTGGTGGGGCGGGCGCCCAGAGTCGCGGCGACGGCCTCGTACCGGCTCCCGGCCGAGCGCAGGGCCCCTTCAAGGCTCACCACCAGGAACGGCAGTGCGACGAAGGTCTGGGCCAGGACCACCGCCGTCGTCGAAAAGGCGACCTGGATACCGGCCAGTTCCAGCGAGCGGCCGAGCAGACCCTGCCGGCCAAAAGTGTAGAGCAGCGCGATGCCGCCGACGACGGGCGGCAGGACGAGCGGCAGCAGCACGAAGGAGCGGAGGAGCCGCTGACCGCGGAACTGTCCGCGGGCCAGGACTAGGGCCAGCGGCACGCCCAGCACGATGCACAGCACCGTGCTGGCCGCGGAGGTGCGCAGGCTCAATCCCAGCGCGGTCAGGGACGACTCCGACGTGACCAGCGGCAGGAACTCCGCCCAGTTGACCTTCGCGACGATGGCGGCCAGGGGCAGCAGGACGAACAGGGCCCCCGCCGCGGCGAGGACGTAGATCCAGCGCGGGACACCCTGATAGCCGTGCCTCATGCGCGTCTCACGGCGTGCCGAACCCGGCATCGCTCAGGACCTTTTTACCTTCGGCACCGGTAACGAGTGCGGTGAAGGCCGCGGCCAGTTCCTTATTCTTGCTGGAACCGACCGTGGCGATGGGGTAGGTGTTGATGGCCTTGTCCGCTTCGGCGAAGGGAATCCCCTTGACCTTGTCACCGGCAGCCTTGACGTCCGTGACGTAGACGATGCCGGCGTCGGCCTCGCCCGAAGTGACTTTGCCCAGGACGTCGGTGACGGAGGATTCCTCGCTGACCGGTTTCAGCGTCACGCCGGTGGCTTTCTCGACGGCGGCGGTGGCGGTACCGCAGGGGACCTGGCCGGCGCAGACCACCACCCGGACCCCGGGACGGGCAAGGTCGGCGAAAGACGCGATCGAGGCCGGGTTGGCCGGCGGGACGGCGATCGCCAGGACGTTGGTGGCGAAAGTCGCGGCCGCACCGTCCAACAGGCCGGTGTCAGCGAGCTTGGCCATGTTCTTGGTGTCCGCCGAGGCAAAAACGTCCGCGGGGGCTCCCTGGCTGATCTGGGTGACGAGGTCGGATGACCCGGCGAAACTCAACGCCACTTTCGTGCCCGGGTGACTTTCCTCGAAGGTGGTGGCGAGTTTGGTGAAGGGGGCCTTCAGCGATGCTGCAGCGAACACGGTGAGAGTCTTCCCGGAGTCACTGGCCGCGGGATTTTGGCCGGTTGATGGGGCGCAACCGGCGGCGGCAGCGGCCATGGCTGCAGCCATGGCGACGGCAGCGATCCTCGTGCGGAGGCTCATGCGAGGCTCTTTCCCTTGGGCGTTTCAATGATCACTGTGGTGGCCTTAACGACGGCGGTGGCGACGGAGCCGAGTTCCAGCCCGAGGTCTCGCACGGCTTCGCTGCTCATCAGTGACACGACGCGGAAAGGCCCGCACTGCAGCTCCACCTGCGCCATCACGGTATCGGCCGTAATGGCGGTCACGAGTCCCACGAAACGGTTCCGGGCGGAGCTGCCCGCCCGGGCAGGGTCCTCCGGAAGCTGGGCCTGTTCCCGGGCGAGCCGGGCGAGCTCGAGCCCGTCCACAGCTAGCCGGCCGGAATCATCCTTGAGCGGGGTCAGGCTTCCCTGTTCGATCCAGCGCCGGACGGTGTCGTCACTAACGCCGAGAAAGCGGGCTGCTTCGGAGACGCGAATCTTGGGCATAACTCCACACTATTCCTCATTTGCGGTTTATTCACTGAGAAATATCCGCATAAGCAGGATTTGTGACGCCGGGCATGGCACGCCGGAGCCCTCCCGGCCGGCGTAGGCCGGGCGGCGTAGTTCCGGCCACCGTGGGCCGGGCTGGCGTAGTTCCGGCCACCGTAGGCCGGGCCGGCGTAGTTCCGGCTGGCGCACGTCCGACGCCCGGGCCGGTGTCCGCGGTCGGCGCTAGACTGCCTCCATGGCCGTCTACGTCGATCCGCCGCTTTGGCCTGCCCACGGAACCCGCTTTTCCCACCTCGTGTCGGACACCTCGCTTGAGGAGCTGCACGCCTTCGCCGCGGCCGCTGGCATTCCCGGGCGGGCGTTCGACGGCGACCACTATGACGTCGCCGAGGCCCGGTACGAGGCCCTGGTGGCGGCCGGCGCTGTCCCCGTGGAGGGCCGGGTCCTGGTCCGGAAACTGGTTGCCAGCGGGTTGCGGATTCCTGCCCGCCGGCGCGGAAAGTCCCTCCGGGTGCCGCTCCTGAACCGCTGGAACGAGGTACTGCCGGGCCACGACGCCCTGTTCCTGGACCTGTTGGACCGCTGGGGCGAGGAGCACCGGAAATACCACGGCCGCACCCACCTGCTGGCCGTGCTGGAGGCTCTGGACCTGCTCTGCGACCCGGCCGGTCCGCCACGGGCCGTGGTGCTGGCCGCGTGGTTCCACGATGCCGTGTACCGCGGCGTCGCGGGCCAGGATGAGGAAGAATCGGCGCGGCTGGCCGAAGACCGGCTCGGGCACGCCGGCCTCCCGGCAGACGAAGTGGATGAGGTGGCGCGACTGGTGCTGCTGACTGCGGACCACCGTCCGGAGCCGGGCGACGACGCCGGCGCCCTGCTTAGCGACGCCGATCTCTCCGTCCTCGGCGGGGAACCGGAGGCCTACGCCCGCTATCTGGCCGCCGTCAGGGAAGACTTCGCCCACATCGGCGACGCCGACTTCGCGGCCGGCCGCGCCGCCGTCGTCCGCCAACTCCTCCAGCTTGATCCGCTGTTTCACACTGACCGCGGGCGCGGGCTGTGGCTGGAGGCTGCCCGCCGAAACCTGCAGGGCGAACTCGGGTGAACGGCGTACCCGCGGCGCAGCGGCAACCGCCGCCCGTAGGGTCGCGTGGCTGCGCTCAGTGGTGAGGCTTAGGCGGCCACGCTGAGGTGATTCGCCAGCCGGTCGAACGACTCCCGCCACCCTTCGCCGTGGCGGTCGCGGCTGGCCGCGGAGTCGAACGGGCCCTGGGTGAACGTCATTTGGGTGCCGCCGTCGATCTCGTCCAGCTGGATGGTTACCTCGGTTTCGAAGCCTCGGGTGCCGTCCGGCTTGTCCCAGGCATGGGTGAACACAAACAGCTGCGGCGGCTCGATATCCGTATGCACCCCGCTCCACCAGAATTCCTGCCCGGTACTGTCCTGGATCATGCAGGCGCGGTACAGGCCGCCGACTTCGAAGTCTGCGTCGATGCTCTCGCGCGGGACGTGGAAGCCGCGCGGGCCCCACCACTCCGGAGCCTGGTCCGGGTCCGTCAGCGCGGACCAGACTACCCGGATCGGAGCCCTGAACTCGCGGACAATCACCAGCATGAGGTCTGTGTCCCCGGACGCCAGTTCGCTCATGATCCTCTCCCTCGATTTCCGTGGATCCGGTGGCGGAAGTGTCCCCCAGGTTCCGCCGGCTGCGCCGCCGCCCTAGTAGCGGCGGTCGTGGCTGTAGGCCGTCACATAGGGCGTGTTGCTCGGGACGATCTGCTTGCCCAGGGGCATCAGCGAGACCGGGATGAGTTTGAGGTTGGCGATCGCCAGAGGGATGCCAATAATCGTGATGGCCATGGCAAAGGCCGTGACAACGTGCCCGATCGCGATCCAGATGCCCGCCACCAGCAGCCAGATGACATTGCCCAGCAGGGCAAACGCGCCGTGTCCGCCGGGCTTGTCCACCACCATGCGGCCGAACGGCCACAACGCATAGGACGCGATGCGGAACGAGGCGATGCCCCACGGAATGGTGACAACCAGCAGACAGCAAACGATTCCGGCAAAGAAGTATCCGAGGGCCAGCCACAGGCCGCCAAAGAGCAGCCAGATGATGTTCAGAAGTGTCTTCATGGATCTATTCTCGCCCGTGGGAGTGACATTCGGCCTGAGGGGTGGCCCGGAATAATCCCTGGCTTCGGAGCCGACCCCCAGGTACCGCTTCCGGCTGACCGGTTATGAGGCGTCGGCCTGCTTGACCATGGCGGCTTCAACACTGATCTTGACCTTGTCGCTGACCAGCAGTCCACCGGCTTCCAGGGCGGCGTTCCAGGTCAGGCCAAATTCCTTGCGGCTGATGTCCGCCTCTGCGCTGAAGCCGGCCCGGGTGGCGCCGAACGGGTCCACCGCGACCCCGGTGAACTCGACTTCCAGATCCACGGGTTTGGTGACATCGCGGATCGTCAGGTCTCCGGTCAGCACATAGTCCTCCCCGTCGCCCCGGATCCCGGTGGCCCGGAAGGTCATTTCGGGGTACTTCTCGACGTCGAAGAAGTCGGCGCCGCGGACGTGGTTGTCGCGGTTGGCGTCCCCCGAATCGAAGCTCGCGGTCTTGACCGTGGCGTGCAGGCTCGCGTCGGCCAAGGAATCGCGCACCCGGGCCTCCGCGGAGGCCTCGTTAAAGCGGCCGCGGACCTTGCTGATGCCCGCATGGCGGACGCTAAAACCGACTTCGCTGTGGGACATGTCCAGTGTCCACACTCCGGGGGTCAAACCTTCGGGCAGCGTCACAACGGTCTCCTTCGAGCGGGGCGGGCCTGTCCCGCCAGAGCGATCGGGGTATTCCCCCACCCTGCATGCTAACGAGGAACCCCCTCCCGGGCTAGGGTCCGCGTTGACTCATGGAAAAGGTCCGTGGAGCCGGGTACGTTGCCTCATCTGAAAAGGTCCGGGAACGACGGGGCCGTGGACATCCTTGAGGGATGGGACTGACGATGAGCCAGCGGAAGGCTGTCACGGTGATCAAGGCCAGGGCGTATGCCCGGGCCGGCCGGCCGGAGAAGGTCCGGATCCTCGATGAGCTGGTGGAGCTCACGGGCTGGAACCGGGACTATGCGCGCCGGGCCCTGCGGCAGGCGCTTCAGCTGCGGCCGGTGCGGGCCCGGGAGCCGAGGCCGCCGGTGTATGGTCCGCGGGTCGTCGAGGCTCTGGTGGTGTGCTGGGCGGTGCTGCGCGCTCCGGCCGGCAAACGTCTGGCCCCGATGCTGCCGGTGCTGGTGCCGTTGCTGCGCCGGGACGGGGAACTGATGCTCTCGGATGAGGAGGCGGAGCTGCTGATGCGGATGAGCGCGGCAACGATTGACCGCCGGCTGGCCCCGGAACGGAAGAAGCTGGTGCTGCGGGGCCGTTCCCACACCAAGCCCGGATCGCTGCTGAAGTCCCAGATCCCGGTCCGGACCTGGGCGGACTGGGACGATGCGGTGCCCGGGTTCGTGGAGATCGACCTGGTGGGGCACGAGGGCGGGGTGGCCTCCGGGCAGTTCTGCTTCACGCTGACGGTCACGGATATCGCCACGGGATGGACCGTGAACCGGTCCGTGCCGAACAAGGCGCAGAAATGGGTGTTCGCGGCCCTGAAGTACGCGCTGGCACGGTTCCCGTTCCCGATCGTGGGGATCGACTCGGACAACGGCACCGAATTCATCAACGACTACCTCTTCGCCTACTGCCAGGAGCACCGGATCACCTTTACCCGGTCCCGTCCGGGGAACAAGAACGATGGCGCCCACGTGGAACAAAAGAACTGGGCCAGGGTCCGGGAGCTGGTCGGCTACTACCGCTATGACACCGCCGCGGAACTGGAGAAGCTCAACGAGATCTGGGAGCTTGACGGGCTGTTCACGAACTATCTGCTCCCGCAGCAGAAGCTGGTGTCCAAGGAACGCCACGGCGCGAAAGTCATCAAGAAACATGATGCCGCGCTCACCCCGCACCAGCGCGCCGCCCGCCACCCGGACACCCGCAAACGCCCCGTCATCACCATGAACGCCCAGTTCAAACGCCTAAAACCCGCGGTGTTGTCCCGGCAGATCCTGGGACTGACAGGTGAACTCGAAACCCTCGCCCAAGCCAAAGCCGCACCCCGCAACTACAAAGTCAACACCTCGTTCAACCCGCCCCTGAACCGGACCTTTTCACGTGAGGCAACGAATCAACCCTCCCGGACCTATTGACGTGAGGCAACAGGGGGTCCCGCAGGCACTTGACGCCGGGCGTGCGGATTCCGGACTTCCGGCGCCTGTGACAGCGCCCGTGACAGCGCCTGATCGGACGACCGGGACGGCACCTGATTCCCCGGCCTGGCGCCAACGCGGTCTCTGGCCTTCACTCCACGGCCGGGTTACTCTGGCCTATAAACGCCGGGCAATCACCCAATTTCGCGGAACTATTCGCACAGTGCTGACCAACGCAGCGCTGACTAACACAGTCCTGATTAACCGAGTGATGTGAGGAATCGTGGCCAGGTCCCTGGGGAAACGTGGCAAGGCCGGTCTGAGCGCTTGCCTGCTGATCCTGAGCCTGCTGCTTTCCGCCTGCCAGCCCGTGCCGCCGGAACCCGCACCGCGCCCAAGCACCGGCACGCCGTCGTCGGGTTCGGCACCGGCACCGGGCACGCCGACGTCGGGTCCCGCGCCGTCGTCCGGCGAAGCCGTGCACTTCACCGTCCAAGGCGATATCGGCGTCAGTTCAGGCGCCAAGAAAGTGCTCGACGTCGTTGCCGGCCTCCGCCCCCAACTGAACCTCGCCCTCGGCGACTTCACGTACAAAGCCGGCATCGAACAGCAGTTCTGCGACATGGTCACCGCACGCCTCGGCGGGGACTTTCCCTACCAACTGGTGACAGGGAACCACGAGAGCGACGGCCACGAGGGCGACATCGAGAAATTTGTCCAGTGCCTGCCCAACAGGCTGCCCGGCCTCCAGGGCGAATACGGGACGCAATGGCGCGTCGATGTTCCCGAGCAGAATCCCGTGGTCCGCTTCATTATGGTCTCCCCCGGCATCGATTTCCGGGGCGGGGAGCCGCTGGACTACTCAAGGGACAGCGAACGCTGGCGCTGGACCGCCGACGCGATCGACGGAGCCAAATCGCAGAACATCCCGTGGACGGTGGTGGGCATGCACACCCCCTGCCTGAGCGTCGGCAACTATGACTGCCAGGCGGGAAAGGACTTCACGAACATGCTGATCGATAAGAAAGTGGACCTCGTCCTGTCCGGCCACGACCACATCTATCAGCGGACCCACCAGCTGGCCAGGGGCGGGGACTGCGCGGAACTCGTTCCCGCCACCTTCACCTCCGGTTGCCTGGCCGATACCGGCAACTCCATGAACCAGGGCTCCGGAACCGTGTTCGCCACGGTGGGAGTGGGCGGCGTCGGACTCTACAACGTGAAATCCGATGACCCGGAAATGGGCTACTTCGCCAGCACGTCCGGAAAGAACCGGGATCCGGCCTTCGGGACACTCGATGTCACGGCGACGGCGGACCAACTGGCGGCCCGCTTCGTTCCGGCCGAGGGATACACCTTCACGGATTCCTTCACCCTCCGCCGCAGATGAAAGCCCGGCGCCGGGCGCGCTTCGGGTTACGGCCGCTGCACGGCCCCTGCACGATCCGGTAGAGCCGTGAAAATCAGGCCGGCACCCAGACGCTGATCCAGTCGAGGGACACGTGGCCCTGGGCCTCCGGGGCAGGGCAGCCGGTCAGACAGGACTCGGTCTGCAGGATCAGGTGCATGGGTGTCGTCGGCGCGTTGGTGCTGACGCCCAAGGACCGTCCGTCCAGGAAGAACTCGATCCGACCGGGGCTCCATTCCATGGTGGCCACATGCCAGGATGTGACGGATTGGTCCGAATCCAGCTTATCGAAGGCGTCCGCGCCGTTGCGGTCGTAATGTACGGCGCCGTAAATGATTTTGGCG
This sequence comes from Arthrobacter sp. TE12232, assembly GCF_054062615.1. NCBI lineage: Bacteria > Bacillati > Actinomycetota > Actinomycetes > Micrococcales > Micrococcaceae > Arthrobacter > Arthrobacter sp. TE12232. The sequence continues at coordinate 2,964,611 of NZ_JBSSFK010000001.1, read as the reverse complement.
AGGTCCCCTTCCGGGAAGTCCACCTCGCCGTCCCGAGGCCAGACGCCGCTATCCGGCCACAGAAGCCAGGCCGTCTTAAAGCCCGGCAGCGCGTCAGCCCGGTAGCGGACCGAATACCGGCCGTAGAGGAGACTGTTGGCCCGCGGCGGATTGGAGCTGGCGTTTGGGATCTTGGGCATCGGCGCCGCCCCCATCGTGATCCCGTTTTCCGTGTGCAGGTACCAGTCCAGCGAGCCGTTGCGGACGCTGAGGACTTTCGACGGGTAGTAGCCGGTTTTTCCAGGGTTTTTCTGCCCGGCAGTGTCCGGGGTCCCGTCCTTGTAGCCGGCGCTCCATCGTGCGCTGTAGAGGGGGCCGGGGAAGCCGCCCAGCGGGACGTCGCCAGCGGAGAAGTCCTCGACAAACACTTGCTTCCAGCCTGGCAGATTGGCCGTCATCGACACATCCGTGGTCCGGGCCGGGAGCGGTGGCTGGCCGGTTCCCGCCCCGGGAGCGGACTGGCTGGCCGCCGCCGGAGCCGGCTCAGTCGCGGCCCCGCCTTCGGCAGACCCGGTCGGGACCCCCGGCTGGGAGCCGGTGGACGGGGACCCGGTGGGTTGGGCGGCTGACGGAGCGGCCGGCGAGGGTGAAACAGACGTGAACAGCGGCCGCTCACCGCGGGGAGCGGCATCGGAGCCGCACCCGGCCAGCGCCAGGGCGGAGGCAAGAACCATGGCGGGAAACAGCACGACCCGGGAAGCGAGGGGGAGACGGCGATTCATCGGCACGCGCCCCCTACGCACGTATGTCCGCATCCGGCCAGTCTCGCATGGAGGCCTCGGTCCATCAACCGTTTCCCGACCATTTTAGTTGAATCATCAAGTTAATCCAAGGTTAATGCAAGGTGCCGTGACCAGACTTTAACCCTGGGGTAATTTACTAAGTTGTCGGCAACTGTAAGCGTCAGCGTTGGGTCTAGTTTCCGGATTGAGCGGCCGGGAAGCGCTGCAGTTGAGGCGAGCAGAAACACGTCATTGAGTGGTGAGGCCAGTGTCCATCCCGAATCTCAAGCCGAACGCGCGCCCCCAAACGACGCCCCCTCCGGCAAATCCCTCCGTCAGTGTGGTCATTCCCACTCTGAATGAGGCAATGAACCTGCCGTGGGTGCTCCGGCGAATGCCCTCCTACGTGGATGAGGTGGTAATCGTTGACGGCCGTTCCCTGGACGCCACAGTCGACGTCGCGCGGGCCTTACGTCTGGACGTCGTGGTGGTGGCCGAACCCCGCCCGGGCAAAGGCAACGCGGTGCGGGCCGGCTTTGCCGCGGCTTCCGGCGACATCATCGTCATGCTTGACGGCGACGGCAGCATGGACCCCCAGGAGATCGGCTGGCTGGTGACTCCACTCCAGCACGAATACGACTTCGTGAAAGGCTCACGCTATGTGACGGGCGGCGGCTCAGACGATCTCACGTGGCTGCGCAGCGGGGGAAACAAGTTGCTCACCGGGCTGGCCAATGCCGTTCTCCACAGCGACTACTCGGACCTTTGCTACGGTTACATCGCCCTCCGCCGCGAATGCGTTGACATTCTGGAGCTGGAGTCGGACGGCTTCGAGATCGAGACGGAACTGATTGTGAGGGCGTCACGGGCCGGCCTGCGCATTGCCGAGGTCCCCAGCCACGAGTTATCGCGCATCTCGGGACAGTCGAACCTGCACACCTTCCGGGACGGCTGGCGGGTTCTGCGCACCCTTGCCCGCGAGCGCGTGAGCTGGGAGGCTCCCACCGCCGGAGCCCGCCCCGAGGCCCTGCGGAGGGTCAAGTACAAGTACCCCAGTGTGGTGTTCCCACACGTCCCCACCGATCCCAGCAGCGTTCTGGGCATAAGGGCAGGTGAATAAGATGTCCGAGCATTCAGCCTTGCCGGCAGTATCTGTGGTGATTTGCTCCTATTCCGAGGACCGGTGGGACATGCTGATGGGCGCCCTGGACTCGGTGCGCACCCAGACCGTCCCGCCCAAGCAGACGATCGTCGTCGTCGATTACAACGTGGACCTGTACAAGCGGCTGATCTTCACCGTCCCGGACGCGGTAATTGTCGAAAATAGCGGCCCCAAGGGCCTCTCGGGCGCACGAAACACCGGAACCTCCGTTGCCAAGGCAGAGATCGTGGCTTTCCTCGACGACGACGCCGAGGCCGCGCCGGATTGGATCGAGCGGCTCGTCGCCCTCTACGACGACCCCGACGTCCTGGCCGTGGGCGGCCGGGTGGAACCGCTCTGGGAAGCAGGGCGGCCGGGCCACTTCGCCAACGAGCTCGACTGGATTGTCGGGTGCACGTACCGGGGAATGCCTAAAGTCGCCGCCGAGGTCCGCAACGTCATTGGCGCGAACATGTCCTTCCGAGCCGATGTCCTGGGCCGAGTCGGAGGATTCAACACAGCTTTGGGACGCCAGGACGCCACCCCGCTGGGCTGCGAAGAAACCGAGCTATGCATCCGCGCCGTAATCGGCGCTCCCGGCTCCCGGGTGGTCTATGAACCCGCGGCCCTGGTGCACCACCACGTCCCTGCCCCGCGCGGCACCCTGCGCTACATGCTGGCACGCTCCTGGTCCGAAGGGATCTCCAAAGCGCAGGTCAGCAGGGTGGTCGGCCACAAGCGGGCACTAGGCCCCGAACGGCGCTACGTGCGGCAGGTCCTGCCCCGGGCGGTGTTTGCCGGAATCCGCGGCTGGCTGCGCGGCGAAGACCCGGCCGGACTCGGCAGAGCGGCCGTCATCATCGCCGTCCTCGCGGCCACCGCGAGCGGCTATGTACGCGGGCGCCGCCTGCCTGCCGCACCCGTCCCGCTGAAACCGGCCCCGGTGTCGGCGGAAGATGCCTGGAGGGAAGTCCAGTGACACGAGCAGATGACGCATCCGTCCCCTTACACCGCCCGGTGCATCATCTGCACCCTGAACCACCTGACCGCAGGACCCCGACCCCAGAAAGCTTGGATCATGAGCCAGTCTGAACGCGACGTGAAACAGCCGATTAGTGCGTCTGCAGGAGCCTCCTTCGACGTCCACGGGATCGTAGGCATAGATGTGGAGGCCGGGACTCCGGGTGAACCGCAACTGCGGGATATGTTCGCCCCGTTCCTGGGGGATTCCAGTGCGCCACGGCGGATAACCGTCGGCGGACAGATATCGCCGATTTCCAGCCAGTCGCACGCGGAGGATGCCTACCGTTTCACCGGAGACTCCCTCTACATCCCGGCAGACCACGTCCAGATCATCGAGACGAAAGACGGTTACCGGGTCGAAGGCGCCGGTGAACTCCTGACCTCTGTTATCCCCTTGCTGGACCGCCTGTGCGTTCAGGAGGAGACGGCGATGATCCATGCCGCGGTGGTGGACTTCCGCGGTTCCGGAGTTCTCCTGCCGGCCTGGGGCGGCGTCGGAAAGACCAGCACGGTGGCGAAGCTGGTCGCCATGCCCGATGTGCGGTTCATGGCCGACGACTGGGCCTTCATGGGCGCCGGCGGAATGCTCATGGGCTACGCCAAACCGATGTTCATCAAACCCCACCACCGTGCCATCTACCCGGACATGTTCCGGGGGACCCGCAAGCCCCTGGCCCCCGGATGGATGACAAAACCAGTGGCCCACCTGGCCACGGCAGTCCACCCGGTCATTGTCCGCTATCCGAAAACGGCCGCCTTCACGCGGCGATGGTCCCCCGAACACCGCATGGTGCAGCCGGAGCATGTCTTCGGAGCGCAACGGATCTCCTCCGCGGCGCCGACCCAGCTCGCCATCTTCCTTGAACGCTTTGACGGCGCGGACGCACGGCTGGAAGCACGAAGCGCCGAGTGGATGACGTCCCGGATCGTCGGCAACTTCCATTCGGAACTGCCCATGGTGTCGCGGCGGCTCGTCGAGGCCCTCGGTGCCACCAGCCTCGTCCCGTTGGAGGATCATTTCGGCCAAAAAGCGGCCGTGGTGCGACGGGCCCTGGAGGACGTTCCCTGCTGGCTGCTCCGGCTGCCCGCCGCCTGGTCCGCGGACCAGGCCTCTGACTACATCGCGAACCTGGTCCGCTCAAAACTGGATGAGTGAGGCGAGTCCAGGTGAGCGATCTGAAGGTGTCGGTCGTGGTTCCGGCGCGCAATGCCGCAGCCTGGCTGCGCGAGTGCCTCGAGTCAATCCGCAGCCAACATCCGCACGAGATGATCGTCGTCGACGGCTGTTCGACGGATGACACCGCCGCAATCGCCCGCGAGTGCGGGGCAACCGTCATCTCCGACGAAGGTCGCGGCCTGCCGGCCGCGCGCATGCTCGGAGCCCGAACCGCCACTGGTGAGGTAGTCGCCCTGATCGACGCCGACGTCGTCCTGCCGCCGGACAGCCTGCGCCGGCTGCTCGACGAATTCGAGTCCGGCGGCTACGACGGCCTGCAGTTCGGTCTGGCCAGCGAAGCCGACGGCCCCGGGTATTGGGGGGCGGCGCTGGCCTGGCACCACAACCACAGCCGGGTGCGCAGCTGGTTCGGCGTGAGCGCCACACTGATGCGCCGGGACGTGCTGCTTTCGGTCGGGTTCGACGACGAATTCCGTTCCGGGGAAGATGTGGAGCTCAGGATCCGCCTGGAGCAGGCAGGGTACCGGCTTGGCGTTTCCGATTCCGTCGTGGTCAGGCACCGGTTCGATGACACGTTTGACTACGCCCGCGACCAGTGGCTCCAGGACGGGGCCGGGATGGCCCGAACCGTCCGAAAGCATCCGGGCCGTGCCGGCTGGATGGCGATGCTGCCCCTGCTGGCCACAGTGCGCGGCGTGGGCCTGTCCCTCTTCAAGGCTCCCCGCTTCCTGCCGTACTGGATGGGGTTCCTCCTCTACAACTACCGAGCCATGTTTGGGGAGATCCTGCGCCCGGCCCATAAGCCCATCTCGGTTGGAGGGAACGCGGCCTGGCTTGCCGCCGCGCGGATTGCGCCGATGGTCACGGGTTTTTTGTTCTGGGCGCTGGCGGCCCTCGTCCTTCCCCCGGAGCAAATAGGTCTGGGATCCGCGGTGGTGTCCGCCGCCCTCCTCACCGTTCAGCTGGGGATGCTCGGCGTCGGCCCCGCCACGCTGACCCTGCTGCCGACGGAAGCTGACGGCGGCCGGCGCCTCGTCGCCACAAGCCTGCTCACCGTCGCTACGTCTTCCCTGTTTGGCGCGGGCCTGCTGGTCGTGGTCACGCGGTGGCTCGGCTCGGGCGTGGGCGAGGCCTGGAACGATCCCGTGGTCACGGTCCTGTTCCTGGCCACGGCGCTCCTGGCCGCCAGCGCGTACCAGCTGGATCATGTGGGCGTGGCCCAGCAACGCGCCGACCGAACCCTGGTCCGAAGCCTGGTGCAGAGCCTTGTGCAGCTGGCCTTCCTGGCGGCCGGGTTCGCCGTCGGAATCCGGGACCTGTCCGTCGTTGTCGGCGCCGTTGCGGCCGGTGCGCTGGCCAGCGTCCTCGTGGGGTTTCGCCAGCTTGCCCGTGCCAAGGTATCCCCGGACTGGAGGCATGGTCTCCGGGCCGGACCGGCCCTGAAACTCCTGAAACCGGGGCTTCCCAACCACGCCCTCATGCTCGCCGACCGGGCGCCCGGCTACGTGCTTCCGCTCATCGTCGCATCCACCCTTGGCCCCTCCTCCACTGCGGCCTGGTACATAGTGTGGATGATGGCCTCCGCCGTGTTCTTCGTCCCGCAGTCAGCCGGCTTCACCCTGCAGACGGCCCTCGCGGGAACGCGGGCGCGGCCGGGCCTCGTCGCCTCAGCGCTCCGGGCCAGCCTGGTCTTGACTCTCGTAGCCGGCTTGATCCTGGTTGTTGCCGGGCCCCTGCTCCTGAGCTTCCTCGGACCGCAGTATGCGTCCGCGTGGGTCCTTCTTCCCGTACTCGTTCCGGCACTTCTCCTGAGCTGCGTTACGCAGGTCTACTACGGGCTCTGCCGGGCCCAAGGGCGACTCTTCGAAGCCACAGTGGTCGCCACTCTGGCCGCCGTCCTGGTCGTGGCTCCCGCCGCGGCCGTGGCCGTCAACTACGGCCTCACCGGCGTCTCCGTGCTCTGGGCCGTCGCCCAGGCGACAGCGTCAGTGATCGCTGCTCGGCGTCTGGTCACCCTGACCCGAGTGAAGCCCGCCGCCACCGCAGGCGAGATTCCTTCAGCGGCGCGCCACCAGCCGACCTGAATCGAGAAATCATGACACACGAAATGGCAGCAAGCCCCCCTGTGCGCACCCCCCACCGGCATGATGCGCGACTCCGGGACGGCGGTGCCAAACCGCCCACCCACCGTAACCTCGGCCTGACTCCGACGTGGCATGTCGGCGCTCTGGCTGCGGTGGCCGCGGTCGCCCTCGTCCTCGGCGTCTGGAGCATGACGCAGGTCGACCCCCTGAGGATCGGCGGGGCCGGACTCATCGACGTCCTCCCGCCAGCCTATTTTGTCGCACTCGCACTCAGCCTGGTCGGATTCGTCGCCTCGCTGAGCCTCCGCCGCCTCGTTCCGGCGCTCTTGACCTGGCAACTTCTGGTCACGGCGGTAGTCCTGAATGGTGCCGATCCCGTCATCCACGGCTTGCCCCGGCTTGAGGCGAGCTTCCGCCATCTAGGCATTGCCGACAACATTGCCCAAACGGGTCAGCTGGATCCCAGCCTGGACGCGTACTTCAACTGGCCCGGATTCTTCAACCTTCTGGGAATGCTCTCCGGAGCGTCGGGAGCCAAGGACCTTATGGGTATCGCAACGTGGGCGCCGGTGGGGATCAACATCCTCATGCTGGCACCGTTGCTGGCCCTGGCCCGGCGGTTGACGGCAAATCCGCGCCAGGCGTGGGCGGCCGTCTGGATCTTCTACCTGGCCAGCTGGATTGGACAAGACTATCTGTCGCCACAGGCCTATTCGTTCTTCCTCCTGCTCACCCTGATTGCCTGCCTGCTGAGCGTCTTTGGCGGGTGGGCGTGGCCCACGGAACGCACCCGGCTCTCGCGATGGCTTTCCCGCAATGTCAGCAAGCTGGACGGCGCGGTCCCCCGGCAGGGCATCATGGAACCGCCCCGGACGGACACGGCAGTGCTCGTTGTGGTCTGCGGGCTGATCCTGCTCGCCATGACGGCTTCACATCAGCTCACCCCCTTTGCCGTGATCCCCATCCTGGCCGCAATGCTCCTGACCGGCCGTCTCCGGTTGCGCTTCCTGCCGGTTCTTGCCGTGGTCCTACCGGTCGGCTGGCTGCTCTTTGCGGCGTCAGCCTTCCTGCAGGGGCACTTCGGCCAACTGTTCGGCTCGCTCGGTGACATCGGTGCGAACAGCTTCGGTGCGCTGAGTACCAGGGTCTCAGGCAGTGATGCCCACGTGTTCGTCGTGTATACGCGCATGGCCGAGGTTGCGCTGGTCTGGATTCTTGCCGCTGTCGGGGCCTTTGTGGGCTACCGGCGGAAGGCGCCGTGGCTGACGGCAGCGGCCGGGGCCCTTGCGCCGCTGGTGTTGATTCCTCTCCAGCCGTATGGCGGCGAATTGCTCCTGCGCCTGTATCTGTTCAGCCTGCCGTTTGCCGTGTGCCTGGTGGTGCTGCCGCTGATGTCGGACAAGTCCGCCGGGCTGGGCATGCGGCGAGCCATCGGTCTGCTGCTCATGGGCGCAGTGCTGGCAACATCCACAGTCGTTTCCCGCTACGGAAATGACAGCATGGAGAGCTTCAATAACGATGAAATCGCTGTAGTGAACCGCCTCTATTCGATGGCGCCCACCGGCTCCATCCTCATCGAGGCAGTTCGCAACACCCCGTGGAGATTCCAGCACTACGCGGATTATGACTACCGGGCGCTCGTTGCTGCCGAGCCCGTCCCCAACGCGGCGCCGCTTACCTGCGACGCGGCAAGCCAAATCGCCCGCAAAGCGGGCGCGTACCTCATCGTGACCGAAAGCCAGCAGGAGGCCGCCGATCTTCGCGGCTCCACTCCCGCGGGCGATCTTCAACGTTTTGTCGCCACCTGCGCCACCACTCCGGGCTGGACGAAGGTTTACGAGAACGCCGGCGGCGTGATTTTTCACATCGAAGGAGTTAGCAATGCCAAGTGAACGCAGCTACGTGAGCTACGCGACGGCAGCCGTCGCCGTGGCCGCCATACCGCTCTCGTTCGTCGGCCCCGAGGGGCTGCGCCTGGCGGTGATTGGCCTGTTGATGCTGGCCGGTCCCGGGACAGCGCTGGTGCTGCTGCTCCGCTTCGACCCCCCGCGCTCAGCCCAGGCTACTGGCGCGCTTCCCCTCAGCATCGCCATCGCAATTGCCTTCAGCCTCACGATGTCCACCCTCGTGGCGACGGCGATGATCTATGCACGGCTCTGGTCACCTCCGGCAGGAGTCTGCATCCTGTCGATCCTGACCCTCGCCTTCCTGGGCATCGAGCTCAAGAGGCCAAAGCGCGTCCTGGTGCGTGCAAAATGATCATCGTCGTGATCGGACTGGCCACAGTGGCGGCACTCGTGAGCTGCGATGTACTGCGCGTATTGAAGCCGGACCAGGCGCTGCCGAGGGCCGTAAAGATCATCACTGCAGCCTTGCTGGCCGTAGTCGGCATCTCGGCCGTAGTGGAGCTGGTCCAGTTGGCACAGCTCGCGTGAACGAAGCCGGACCGCTCGGTGCAGAGGCACAAGCCCACCCAAACAAGTCGAACCAAGCACGGAAAGTATCGTCAATGAGAAAACTCAAAGCACTCAGCACGGTGGGGACGCTCGGATTGCTCGTAGCCGGTTCCCTTGTTTTCGGTTCCGCCCAGGCGGCTACCGCCGCAACCTGCAGTCCCGCCCCGACAAACTCGTACCCCGGCACCCTTGTACTCGCCACAAGTTTTGAGGCGGGCGGCTGGTGCGGGCTCGTGCCCCAAGTCTCTGGAACAGGCACGGCAACTATTTCCAGTTCGCTGTCACATTCCGGCACTCATTCAGCCAAGCTTCACGTGACCACGGACTCCGGTTCGCTGGCAAATTTGTCCGCCCCGGCATTTCCCTCCGGGACGAAGACCTCCTACGCAGACGGCTGGTTTAAGATCACCGTTGCCGGCGTGTCCGGCAACGACGTTCCGTACTTCCGGTTCTTCTCCGGCTCCACGCGGGTTGCGGACATCTACCGGTACAACAGCAACGGGCAGCTGTGGCTGCGCGTGACCGCACCGGACGGCACCTTTGTCTACACGAAGCTGATTTCCTCGAGCATCACTTTGAGCGCCTGGCACCACGTCAGCATGCGGGTGACCGCCAATGGCAGCACGTCAACCATCCAGGTGTGGTTCGACGGCGTGCAGAGGTACAGCAGCACGAGCGTCAAGATGCTGGGCAGCAGCTTGAGCAAGGTTCAGCTGGGCGCCGAGCACTACCGGCAGAAGGGCGACGAGTACATCGACGACGTCATCATCAAACGCTCATAGGAACTGACCCTACGCGGACAGGTGAGGCGGCGGGAGCATCGCTTGATGCCAGCCCGCCAGGAGAGTGGCAGACAGGGAACCCTCCCCGGCTGCCACTCTCCCGCATGTGCGCTGTGGTGCGTGCCCCGTGTTGTGCATGCCTGTGTTGTGTGCCCGATGCTGCGTGTGCGGGGCGGGCCGGCCTTATTCCGCGGACTTGGCGGCCCGCACGAAGTCCTTGATCTTGGCCAGATCCTTGACGCCGCGGGCGGACTCGACGCCGGAGGAGACGTCGACGCCCCAGGCACCGGCCTCCGCCGCCGCCCGGGCCACGTTGGCGGGATCGAGGCCGCCAGCGAGGAGCCATGTCCGCCCGCCAAGAGCCTTCGCCCGGACGGAGCCGTAGTCCCAGGCCTCGCCGGAGCCGGGGACGGTGGCGTCGATCAGGAGCAGCTCCTCGCCCCAGTTGTCGAAGGCTTCCGGGGCGGCACCCATGGTGACGGCCCGGATCAGCTTCATCCCGGCGTCGTGCACCGTCCGGACGTCCGCCGGTGAGCGGTCGCCGTGGAGCTGGACCCAGGCCAGGCCCGCCTCACGGGCCGCGGCGACAGCGTCGGCCGCCGGTTCGTGCCGGAACACCCCCACCGCCGGCAGCCCGGGCGGGACGTGGGTGAGCAGGCCCCTGACCTGATCCGGGGTGACCTCCCGGGGGCTGCGGGTCAGGACGAAGCCGACCGCGTCCGCGCCGGCCTCGGTAGCGGTGCGGACCGACTCCGGGGTGCTCAGACCGCACACTTTGACAAACATTAGGGCTCCTTTTGCACGCTTCCTGCCTCTGACGGTAGCAAGACCGGACGGCGAGCGCCGACTTTGCGTCAGCGCACGCAGCCGGAGTGGGCCGGGGCGGCCGATAGGCTGGAGCCATGGAGATCATCCGTTATGCCGAGCTCAAAGCCCACCCCTGGCGCAACGGCGGCGGGGTGACCCGCGAACTGGCACGCCAGCCCCGGACCGCGTCCGCGCGAACCGCCCTGCAAAACACAGCGGATGACAGCGGATGGGACTGGCGGGTCAGCATTGCCGAGGTCTCCAAAGCCGGGGCATTCTCGGCCTTCGCCGGGATGGACCGCGTGCTGACCGTCATTGACGGCGAATTGTTGCTCCTGAGCGTGGATGGTGCCGAGCACCCGCTCGAGAAGTACCGCCCGTTCCGGTTCTCTGGCGACGCGGATTCTGCCGGGGCACTGCCCACCGGCGACATCCGGGATTTGAACGTCATCACCCGCAACGGCGCTTTCAAGGGCTACACCTCCATCATCGAGCTGTCCAAGAAGCGCGCCCATCCGGTGTTCGCCGGCCAGTTCGGGATCCTCCTGCAGGGCCAGGCGACCGTCAGCCCCGGGACCGCGGGCGGCCTCGTGCCCGATGCGGGCGCTCCCGGGACGGAGACGGTGCCCGTCGAGCTGAACCGTTATGACGCCGTCGTCGGCTCCGATACCGCGACGCCGGAAATCCTGGGCCGCGGCTTCCTGGCGGTCGTCTCCATCGACGCGACGGTCTAACGAGGAAGGGACAAGCCTTAGTCCGCTTTCACGCGGGCCCCGCTGACGCCTACCGAGTCCCCCGAGAGCCGCTGCGCGAGCCAGATGGGAACGATCGAGACCACGATCAGCACGACGGCCACGACGTTGACGACGGGCGCCTGATTCGGGCGGAAGAGGTTCTGCAGGATCCAGATCGGCAACGTGGTCTCGCCGGCCCCGATCGTGAACGTGGTGACGATGATCTCGTCGAAGCTCAGCGCGAAGGCCAGCAGACCGCCGGCCAGCAGGGCCGAACGCAATTGGGGGAATGTCACCAGGCCGAACGTGGTGAAGACGCCGGCGCCAAGGTCGGCGGAGGCTTCCTCCAGGCCGGCGCTCGTTCGCCGGAGCCGCGCAATGACGTTGTTGAACACGGTCACCATGCAGAACGTCGCGTGGGCGATCACCACCGTCCACAGGCTCAGCGGCACGCCCAGGATGGTGGTGAACATGTTGTTCAAGGCAATGCCCGTGACCACACCGGGCAGCGCAATCGGCAGGATCACCAGGAGGCTGATGATGTCGCGGCCGAAGAATTTGTAACGCTGCAATGACATCGCCAGCAGGGTCCCCAGCACCAGCGAGATGATGGTTGCCACCACCGCCACCCACACGGAGGACACGACGGCATCCCTGACGCCGGGCGAGTCAAAAGCCTTGCCCCACCACTCCAGGGTGAAGCCCTTCGGCGGCCAGCCGAACGTCCGGTCCGCGTTGAACGAGTTCACCACCACCAGCATCAGCGGGGTGTAGATGAACAACAGCACCAGCCCGGAAACGATGCCCAGGACCACCTTGGCGCTACGGGAAAGTCTCATGATGCTCCTCGCGCTACAGGTTGTTCAGGGCGCCGGTGCGGCGGACGATGAAGAGGTAGAACATGATGATGGCGATCGGAACCAGCGACACCGCGGCGGCAAACGGGAGGTTGTTCGCGGCGCCGACGTTCGCGTACACCACGGTGCCGAGCATCTGGGTGGTTCCTCCGACGATCTGCGCGGTGATGTAATCCCCCAGCGACAGGGAAAACGTGAAGATCGTGCCCGCGATGATGGAGGGCACCAGCAGCGGAAGCATCACAAGGCGCATGGTGGTCAGCGGCTTCGCGCCCAGGTCTCCGGAGGCTTCCAGCAGGGAGTCGGACACCCGGTCAAAGCCCGCGTAGATCGGCAGGATCATGTACGGCAGCCAGATGTAGGACAAAGTCACGATGACGGCGGTCTCGCCGTAGCCCGGAGACGACAGGCCGATCGGAGCCCCCAGCCACTCCAGCAGCCCGCCCTCGGCCAGGACATTCCGCCAGGCGTAGGCCTTGACGAGGTAGCTGGCCCACAAGGGCATCAGCACGGCCACCACGAGCAGTTTCTCCCAGCGGGCGCTGGCCACCTTGGCGATGAAGAACGCGATGGGCAACGCAAGGATCATGTCGATCACGGTGACCGCCACGGCGATCCACAAGGTCCGCAGGGTGATCCGCTGATACACCGGATCGGTCAGGACCGTGACGATGTTCTCGGTGGTCCAGACGGTAGACACCTCTCCGGTAAAGGTGTCCACCGTCCAGAACGCGGTGATCAGCAGCGCCGCCAGGGCGGCGATGTAGACCAGCACCAGCCACCCTGCCGGGGCTGTGAGCAGCGCGGCCAGCCTCAGCCGGGGTGAGCGGTGAAGCAGCGCCGAGAACGCGTGGGCCTTCGCCCGCGGTACAGCCCCGGCGTCACGGGGTGCGCCGGGCGGACGCTGTTGCATCTGTTGTGCCATCTCGCCTTAGTTTCTGCCGGCCGTCGGGGCCGGCTGTTCTTTTCCGGATGCGGTGCGGTCCGTTGCCGGAGTCAGCCCTTGATTTCCGTCCAGGACTTGGTCCATTCCGAATAGTCGGTGCACTTGACGTCCTTGCGGCCATCGAGGCATTCGGCGACCGGAGTGGTCCAGTACCAGATCTTTTCGGCATAGGCTGCATCACCGGAGTGGTAGGTCTCGCAATGCTTGGGATCCTTGGTCTGTTCGCAGGCCTTCGCGTTGGCAGGAGATTCACCAAAGTACTCCGCCACCTGGGCGTTCACTTTGGGACTGGCGATGTAGTCCAGCCACTTGTAGGCGCAGTTGGGATTCTTGGTCTTGGACCCGATCATCCAGGTGTCCGACCAACCGGTGGCACCCTCAGACGGAAGGAGGGTCGCAACCTTGGCGCCGCCTGCGACCGCGATGTTCTCCCCCACCTGCCAGGTGGTGCCGACCACGGTGCTCCCTGATGTGAAGGCCTGGACCTCCTTGACCACATCGCTCCAGTACTCGCCGATGTGCGTGCGCTGCTGCTTGAGCAGATCGACGGCGGCGGCCAGCTGGTCCTTGTCGAGGGCGTAGGGGTTCTTGATGCCCAGCTCCGGCTTATGCGCCATGAGGTAGACGGCGGCATCGGCGATGTATATGGGCGAATCGTAGGCCGTGACCTTGCCGGTGTTCTTGGCGGCATCGTCAAACACCGCGCTCCAGGAGGTGGGCGCCGGAGTGACCTTGTCCGTGGAGTACATCAGCAGGTTGGCGCCCCAGCCGTGGGGCATTCCGTAGTTCACACCGTTGACGGTGTTCCAGGCTTTGTCCTTCAGGAACGGATAGATGTCCGGGTAGTTTTTCAGCAGGCTCATGTTGACCGGCTGCACATCCTGGCCGGCGACCAGGCGCAGCGAGGCGTCGCCGGAGGCCGAGATGACGTCGTACTGCCCGGTACGCATGAGCGTCACGGCCTCGTCCGAGGTTCCGAAGGGCTTGAAGCTGACCTTGCACTGGGTCTCTTGTTCGAACGGATGCACCCAGTCCACCGCCGGGTCGTTGCTGCCGTCCTCGACGTACCCGGGCCATCCGAGGATGGACAGCTGGCCTTCACCGGTGCCGATCTCGGTCTTGGTCGGCTGTGCCGACGGGGAGGAACCCGATCCGCCGCTGGTTCCGCAGCCGGACAGCGCGAGCGCTGCCGCCGCTACCACCCCGACCACGAGGGAGGCCTTAGTTCTTGGTGCCATGATCCTTACCTTTCGATGGGGGTGAATCGATGTAGGGGTAAATCGCTGGGACTGAAAATCCGCGGGGTGGAAACGCCGCGCGGACGGCCGGGTGTCTGCCCGGCGCGGCCCGGTGTCAGGAGCCGTGCGCCGGCAGCCAGACGACGGCGTCGTCGTCCCAGCTGACGGTGACGGGCCGGTTCACCAGCTCGGCGTCGCTGCCGGGAAGCTTTTCCGGGACGAGCGCGACGACGGCGGGGCCGCCGTCGAGCTGCACGCGCACCTGAGTGGCGTGCCCGACGTACACGAACGACGTCACCGATCCGGACCGGGACGTGACGCCGGCCCGGCGCTCCGGTTCCCCGGCCCAGGCGACGCGCAGCCGCTCGGGCCGGATGCACAGCGGCTCGGCCCGGCCGTAGACGGACTGGGCCTGGCCGGCGTCGAAAATATTGGAGGTGCCGACGAAATTAGCCACGAAAATGTCGCCGGGGCGCTCATAGATTTCGTGTGCCGTACCGATCTGTTCGATGCTGCCGTTGTTGAACACCCCGATCCTGTCGCTCATCGTCAGGGCCTCCTCCTGGTCGTGGGTGACGAAGATGAAGGTGATGCCCAGCGAGCGCTGCAATTCCTTGAGTTCGACCTGCATCTGCTGCCGCAGCTTCAGGTCCAGGGCACCGAGCGGCTCGTCCAGCAGGAGGACCTTCGGCTCGACAACAAGCGCCCGGGCCAGGGCAACGCGCTGTCGCTGGCCGCCGGAGAGCTGGGCGGGTTTGCGGCCGACGAACTTCCCCAGCTGGACGCGATCCAGGGCCTCCCGGGCCCGCTCCCGGCGCTGGTTCCCGGGCATGCCGCGCACCCGCAGCCCGTAGGCGACGTTGTCCACGAGGGACATATGCGGGAACAGGGCATAGTCCTGAAAGACGGTGTTGACGTCCCGCTGGAAGGGCGCCTTCGCCGTGACATCCTTGCCCTCGAGTTCAATGGTGCCGGAGGTCGGCAGTTCGAAGCCGGCGATCAGCCGCAGCACCGTGGTCTTGCCGGAGCCGGACGGGCCGAGCATGGAGAAGAACTCCCCGTGGCGGATGTCCAGGTCCACGGCATTGACCGCGACGGTATCCCCGAAAACCTTGGTGAGCTTGCGCAGCCGGATCGCCGGAACCTCGTCGGTTGCGGTGGAGGTGCCAGCGGCCAGTGTTTCGGTCATATGGTGCGCCTTACTTCGTTGCCGGATCGTCCACGGGAAAGCCACGCAGCGGCATGTGATCCAGTCCACACTGGGCTGCTGGCCAAAATGCTATTACTTCATAGGTTTTATGTATAGACCCTCCGGCAAAGCCCGGATTAGGATGACATCAGCCCGGACGGCGCACGGCGGCACCGCTCCCGGAAGACGGTCTCGGACGCTGCACTTGGACGCTGCGTTCGGTTCCTGCACGGATGCCCCGGCCGGGGGCGGCCGCGGACCGCCGGAGGGAAGGGAGGCCCTGATGTTGTTGTCGCCGAAGGGCGCCTCCCGGAGCTTGGCGGCCGTGTTCACGCCGATCAAATCCCGCGGGCTCGTGGACGAAGTGTGCGCCCGGATCGAACAGGCGGTGGAGACAGGGCTGCTGACCAGCGGCCAACGGCTCCCGAACGAAACCGAACTTGCCGCGGCCCTGGGGGTGTCCGCCGTGACGGCACGGGAAGCGCTGTCCCAGCTGCGGGCCTCGGGAATCATCCGGACCGCGCGCGGCCGCAGCGGCGGGAGCTTCATCGCCGACAACGTGCTGCCCTCCCGGGAACGGGCCCTGGCCCAACTGCACGAGGTGAGCCGGCTGCAGATCAGAGACCTGGCACTGCACTACCAGGCGATCGCGGCGGCCTGCGCAGGTGTCGCGGCCCGGCGTTCCGACGCCGCCGACGTCGCCACGCTGCGCTCGTTCATCCCGGCGGCAGACGACGACTCCCTGAGCTGGCGCCTGGCGCTGTCCGAGTTCCTGTTGGAAGTCGCGGCGATTGCCCGCTCCGCGCGGCTGGCCCGCGAGCTGATCCGGCTGCAGGCCGATCTCGGCACCCTCACGCTGCTGCCCTGCGCGGACTCCGGCTACCGCGGGCGGACCACTTTGATCCTCGAGGACGTCGCGGCAGCCATCGAAGCCCACCAGCCGGCGGCTGCCGAAACCGGGGTCAAGGCCCTCATTGCCGCCACCACCGACTGGCTGCTGACCGAGCAGGCCAAACGCTATTGACTGCACCCCACTGAGCGCTTTCCCTAACCGCACCGGCACCCTCGAGCTAAGGCAGCAACCATGTCCGACACCACCTCCACCGCAGGTCCCTCCGCAGCAGGTCCCTCCGCCGCGCCAGCCGGGGCCGGGCCGGCCCAGGCGTCCGCCGAGCGGGCCGTCGCCGAGCTCGATTCCACCATCGCCGGCATCGAGCACCGGCTTGCGGCGTGGGCCGCCGATGCCGGGGCAGCCCTGGCCGCCATGTCCGGCAAGGTTACGGGCACCGCCGTGGACAAACTCATCCGGCCGGTGGTCGAGGACCTGGTGCAACTGCCCGACGGCTACGCGGCGGGCGCGGGGTTCATTGCCAACGCCGGGCTGCTCGGCCCGGAGCGCAGCTACATCGCGTGGTGGCAGGGCCCGGACCTGGAACCCGTGGACGCCCTGGCGAACTTCAGCCCCAACTCCATCAGCCGCTACGTCAAGGCTGAATGGTTCCGGATCCCGGTGGAAACAGGCCAGGCTCATGTCACCGGGCCCTACGTGGATTTCCTGTGCAGCGACGAGTACGTCCTGACCTTCACGCACCCAGTGTTCACCCATCCGGACGGGCCGGTCGCAGGAATCGTGGGCATTGACGTCACGGTTCAGCGCCTTGAACGCGGGGCCATGCCGGCCCTGCGTCGCATCGGAGACCGGGCCACCCTGGTCAACGCCGACGGCCGGGCCGTGGCCTCAGCGGCGTCCGACATCGACGCCGGAGACCTCACCGCGCCGGACGAGCCGTGCAGGCACTACCCTGTGGGGCGCACGTTCACGGTCTGGAGCGACGCCACCGGACTGTGACAACGGACTGTGACGCCGGGCTCATCCGCGGGCTCCGACGCCGGGCCGTGACGCCGAAGTTGCTAAACTTGGATTCCAAGGCCCCCTTTTTCCGGGCCTCCGGACGACGGTTCAGTACCCGGCACGCGACAAGACTGGCCACAGGAGCTGTCATGTCGTGGCTAATACTCATCCTTTCCGGGGCCCTGGAGGCCGTCTGGGCCGCCGCCCTGCACCGCACCTCGCAGGCCAAGGGCCGCCGCCGACTGGTCCCGGCCCTCATCTTCCTCGTCTCCGTCCTCGCCAGCACCGGCGGCCTCGCCGTCGCCCTGCAGTCCATCCCGACCGGCACCGGCTACGCCGTCTGGGTGGGGGTAGGCGTCGTTCTGACCTCCGCGTACGCCATCATCACCAAGGTTGAACGCCCGACGGCGGCCCGCCTCCTGCTGCTCGGCGGGATTGCCGCGAGCGTCGTCGGCCTGAAGCTGGTGGCGTGAGGATGGGCACGAAAAGGACACCGGGATCACCAGCCGCATGGCTGATCCTGCTCGCTTCCGCCGTGCTGGAGGCGGTCTGGGCCACGGCCCTGGGACTGTCCGACGGACTCAGCCGGCCGT
The DNA here is from genome assembly GCF_054062615.1 of Arthrobacter sp. TE12232. Classification (NCBI taxonomy): domain Bacteria; kingdom Bacillati; phylum Actinomycetota; class Actinomycetes; order Micrococcales; family Micrococcaceae; genus Arthrobacter; species Arthrobacter sp. TE12232. The sequence continues at coordinate 2,946,971 of NZ_JBSSFK010000001.1, read as the reverse complement.
TGCCCACCCTCGTGTTCGCGCTGACGGCCACGCTCAGCATGGTGGGGCTCGGCACGGCCGTGAAGCGCATCCCGCTCGGCACCGCCTACGCGGTCTGGGTGGGGATCGGCGCGGCGCTGACGGTCGGCTGGGCGATGGCCACCGGCGTCGAACCGGCCAGTCCGCTCAAGCTGGTATTCATCGCCGGGATTGTCGGCTGCGCAGCGGGACTGAAACTGCTGCCGGCCGGGGACGCGGCAGCTCCGGAGGCTGAGCTGTCACCGTCCCCAGCGGAATCTCCCCACGTTTGAGGCAGGACGACGGCGCGCCCCCGGGACGCGCCGTCGGACTGGCCCCGCAAGCGTCAAAGGTGGGGAAGATCCTCCGGCACGGCCCGGAATAGCCGCGCGCACTCAGGGGTTCTTGGCAAGGACGGAACCACTCACAGTGCGAATGGAGACCCAGATGACGGCAACACAAGTCCAGCTCGGCGACGGCCTCACGGTCAGCCCCCTGGGGTTCGGCGGCATGGCCCTGACCCCTGTCTACGGGGACGTTGACCCGGCCGAGGCCCTGAAGACCCTGCACCACGCCCTCGACGCCGGCGTCACGTTCCTGGACACGGCGGACATCTACGGGGGCGGCAGCAACGAGGAGCTGATCGGGCGGCTGCTCAAGGAGCGGCGGGACGACGTCCAGCTGGCCACCAAATTCGGCCTGGTCGGGACCCCGTCGGCCGGCTACACGGATATTCGCGGCGATGCGGCCTACGTGAAACAGGCGGTGGATCGCAGCCTGCAGCGGCTCGGTACCGACACCATCGACCTGTACTACATGCACCGCCGTGACCTCCGCGTTCCGATTGTGGAAACCGTGGAGGCCATGGCGGAGCTTGTGCAGGCCGGCAAGGTGCGGCATCTGGGCCTGTCCGAAGTGACGGCCGAGGAGCTGCGTGAAGCCAGCAGCGTCCACCCGATCGCCGCTGTCCAGAGCGAGTGGTCCATCTGGAGCCGCGATGTGGAACGCAACGTTGTTCCTGCCGCGGCCGGGCTCGGGGTGGGCTTCGTGCCCTACTCGCCGCTGGGCCGGGGATTCCTCACCGGCACCCTGGACGCCTCGACGCTGGGCAGCAACGACTTCCGCCGCAACATCCCCCGCTTCGCCCAGGACGCTGCCGCGGCAAACCAGGACGTGGTGGACGCAGTACGGGCCGTCGCCGCTGAGCTCTCCGTGTCCGGGAAACCGGCAACGCCGGCCCAGGTGGCGCTGGCCTGGCTCCTGGCCCAGGGCCGAAAGCTCGGGCTTCCGGTGGTCCCCATCCCCGGCACGCGCAAGGCGGACCGGATCGACGAGAACCTCGGCGCCTTGTCGCTGGACCTGACGCCAGCGCAACTGGAGACGCTGGACGCCGCCGCGGACGCCGTCGTCGGTTCCCGTTCCGCAGACCCCAACTGGGTGTCCCAGGGCCGGGAATAGCGCGTCCTAGACTGAAGCCCATGGACTCACTCATTCACTCGCTACGTGACATCACCATCCGCCGGATTTCGGTCAGCGAGATGGACAACAACGTGTATCTGCTCACGGCCAAGGCGTCCGGCGCGCAACTCCTGATCGATGCGGCCGATGATCTGGCCGCCATCCAGGGGTTGCTCGCGGACGCCGCCGCGGATACATCCGCGACGCCGAAGCTGGAGCTGATTGCCACCACCCACCAGCACTGGGACCACGTCCGTGCCCTGCCGGGACTGGCGGAAGCAACCGGGGCGAAGACGGCGGCCGGGACGGAGGACGCCCCCGAACTGCCGGTGAAGGTCGATGTGCTGCTGGACCACGGCGACGTCGGCAACTTCGACGTGACCGCGGTCCATCTGCGGGGTCATACGCCAGGCTCGGTGGCCCTGGTCTACCAGGACCCGGACGGCCCAGCTCATATTTTCTCTGGAGACTCGCTGTTTCCCGGCGGCGTGGGCAACACCCAGAAGGATCCGGAGCGGTTTACCCAGCTGATCACCGATGTGAGTGAGCGGCTGTTCGACGTGTATCCGGATGACACCGTGGTGCACCCGGGCCACGGGAAGCCGACCACACTGGGTGCGGAACGCCCGCACCTGGAAGAGTGGCGCGCCCGCGGCTGGTAGCTGGCGCTAGGCTTCGTGAGTTGCGCTGCGCATAATGCCGGTCGCTGCGGGAATACCCGTAGCGACCGGCATTTTGCGTATCGCCAGCTACTTTATGTAGCGAAAACCCGAACCCTAGCGGCTGCGGCGTTCGTTCGACGCCGGGGCCGACGCGCGGCGGGGGCCGCCGCTGCGTGCCGGACGGCCTTCGCTGGAGCGGCCGTTGCCGCCGCCTGCGTAGGATCCGCCGGAGGTTCCGCCGGTGTTGGAGGACCAGACCGCCGAGTTTGCGCCGGACTTGGCACCGGCAGCGGCACGCTGGCCCGTTGCCGGACGTCCGCTGCGCTGGCCGCCAGCCGAAGCCCCCGTGCGGGGAGCGCCACCCGTGCGGGGAGCGCCGCCGGTCCGGGGAGCACCGCTGCGGGGAGCCGAAGCGCCCCGGGCGTCGCTGCGTCCTTCTGCGGCGCGTCCGTCCGAACCGCGGCCTGCAGCGGCACGTCCGCCGGCGGCCGGGACATCGTTGTGGTGCCCGTAAGCGGTCACGCGGCCACGGCCGCGCGCATTCCGGCGCTCGGCGCGCTCGGCGTCGGCGCGGTCCTGGTTCTTCTCCGCGACGCGCTCTGCGGCGTTCCGGGCAGCGGCCTGGCCTTCATAGGCGACGGCGCGGCGCTCGGCACGCGGCAGATCGGTGCGGGGAGCCTCGGCTCCGACGCGTCCGCGTCCGCCACGGCCGCCCCGGCCACCCGCAGTGGGTGCAGCCTGGGTGGTGCGACGGGCGCGCTTGCGCTCGGCGTTGGCGCCGGTCGAGGTGCCGCCGCCGTGCTGGGCGGCCTTGGCGGCCAGCAGTGCGGCACGGGTGCGCGGATCGATCTTGTCGGCCATCTCACCCACGAGCTCGGCCACCAGCGGCGAGTTGGCGGTAACGCGCTCGAAGTTAACCTCGACGCCGGCAGCCTTCATGAGCTTCTTGACGTCGGACTGCTGCTCCGGCAGGGTCAGCGTGACCACGGTGCCGTCGGAGCCCGCGCGGGCCGTACGGCCTGAACGGTGCAGGTACGCCTTGTGCTCCGTGGGCGGATCCACGTGGATGACGAGCTCGACGTCGTCGACGTGGACACCGCGGGCGGCGACGTCGGTGGCGACCAGGACGCGGACCTCGCCGGAGGCGAACTCGGCCAGGTTGCGGTCACGGGCGTTCTGCGAGAGGTTGCCGTGAAGGTCGACGGCGGGGATGCCGGCGTCGGTCAGGGTCTTGGCCAGCTTCCGGGCGTGGTGCTTGGTGCGCAGGAAGAGCACCCGGCGGCCGGCACCCGAGGCGAGCTCGACAATCAGCTGCTTCTTGACGGTCTGGTCGTTGACCACGAGCACGTGGTGTTCCATGGTGGTCACCGCGGCCTGTGATTCATCCACCGCGTGGGTCAGCGGGTTGGAGAGGTAACGCTGGACGATCTTGTCCACGCCGTTGTCCAGGGTGGCGGAGAACAGCAGGCGCTGGCCCTGGCTGGGGGTCATGTCCATGAGCTTCTTGACGACCGGCAGGAAGCCGAGGTCGGCCATGTGGTCGGCCTCGTCAAGGACGGTGATCTCGACGCCCTCGAGGGTCAAGATGCGCTGGCGGATCAAATCCTCCAGTCGGCCCGGGCAGGCGATGACGATGTCGACGCCGGCGCGGAGGGCCTTTTCCTGGCGGGCTTGGGAGATGCCGCCGTAGATCACGGTGGTGTTCAGGCCCATGGCCTTGGCCATCGGCTCGATGGTCGCGTTGATCTGGGTGGCCAGCTCGCGGGTCGGTGCGAGGACCAGGCCCATCGGGCGGCCTGGCTTGCGGAAGTGCTTGGCTTCGCGCTCTGCGAGTCGTGCCACGAGCGGGATGGCGAAGGCGATGGTCTTGCCGGAGCCGGTGCGGCCGCGGCCCAGGACGTCGCGTCCGGCCAGGGTGTCCGGGAGGGTCTTGACCTGGATGGGGAACGGTTCAACGATCCCCTGTGCGGTGAGGGTGTCAGCGAGGGCCTTGGGCGTGCCGAGGGCAGCAAAAGTAGTCATAAGTTCAGGGTCTTTCAGGCGGTATCCATGCGGATATCGGCCCCCGGCGCCGGTTGGCTCAGGGGTTCGCCGAAGAAAAGTCAGGTGGTCAACCGGGCTGCTGCCAAACTTCAGCTAGCGGCGGCCAGGACCAAATGGAACGCGTTCATCGACGCAGGATGTGCCTCTCACATGAAAAAACCCACTCCCTGCGGGCGGGCCCCGAAGGAATCCGGCAGGAGATCCGGTTGATGGACCGAAGCCGGTCAACCGAATATGAGTGGGCATCACTGCACATCAAGTTTCACCAGTCTAGCATCCGGCCGGGCCGGATCCCGTTTCCGTGACCTTGGTGCAGCTCCTAGCCGGCCAGGCTGGGCGCTTGGAACAGCGGCATGTGGGACGGCTGGGCGGGCGTGCGGGCGGCTGCCCGGGACGCCGCCTTGGCTGTGCCCGGGTCCGCTGCCCGCAGGATAACGAGTGCCTCGGCGTCGATCAGGCGACGCGTCCCCGTCCGGGAGTCCAGGATCCAGAACAGGTCCACGGCCGTGACCGTCTGCGTTACGGTGCCCCGGTGGAAGAGTTTGCCGTTGTGCCAGGCCTCGATCTCGTCCCCCACGTTCAGCTCACTTGAGCTGCGGATGTGCCGTGCTTCTTCAACGTCCATGATCAGTGCCTTCCCCAGCGGTCCAACGTCCTGTGCCCAGCATTCACGATGGAGGTTTCGGAATGGTTTCCGGAGCGTGATTTCCATGTGTCCGCAGGTCCGTCCGCCCTTGACCCGCGTCGTTGTTGACCGCGCTTCGGTCCCGGAGGAGCATGGTGGGCGGATGGGGTGGCGAGAGGAGACGGGCAACGATGCCGGGAATAGTTGCCGCTGGAACCTTTAGGGTCATCCAACTGGCCCTGCTTCCCTTGGGGGTGGCGGCCTACGTCGCGACCGTCCCCCGAATGCTCGCGTACAGCCGGCGCACCGGCGTCTCGGCCACCGTGTTCGCCTCCCTCTACACCCGCTGTATGCAGCACCGGCTGCAGACGAGGCCGGATGGCCCTGCGGACCGGCTCATGGCGGTGATGCCGAATGTGTCCCAGGAAGGGTTCCGGCTGGAGACGGCACCCACCCTGGTGGGCCACCTGCTGACGGGCTACGTTCCCAGGATCTACCGCTATCCCTACCGGGGGCGCGCGCCCATGCACCACCAGTCGACAGCGCGGACCAGTTACTACGACGCCGCCATCCAGCGGCATCTTGCCGGCGTGGACCAGCTCGTGGTCCTCGGGGCGGGATTCGACACCCGGGTGTTCAGACTGTCACCGGAGAACCGCGTGCGCTACTTTGAAATCGATATGCCCCGAACCCAGGCCCACAAAATCGCAATGCTCGAGAAGGCGGGCCTACCCACAAACCTGGCCACCTATGTGTCCGCCGATTTCGAGACCGAGGACTGGATGGAGAAGCTGGTGGCCGCGGGGTTTGACCCCGGCAGGCCCGCGTTCTTCCTCTGGGAGGCGGTGACCATGTACTTGGACCGGGCCTCCGTCGAAGCGACACTGCGCAGGATCGCCGGGACCGCCCCCGGTAGCGTCGTGGCTTTTGACTACTTCTCTCAGGAAATCGTCGCCTCGCGGTCGCCTTACATGCGGTACGCGCGGGCTGCGACGAATTTTGTCGGCGAGCCCCTGACCTTCGGCATCGACAACCCTCCCCCGGCCAGGAAGAGTGCCGCGGACTTTGTCGGGTCCTACGGGTTGGTCCTCGAGGAACACAGGAATTTCGGCCGGGAGACCCGACGGCGGTCCGCGCCGGCCGGGTTCGTCACCGCCGTCGTGCCTGCCGCCGTCGGGCACAGTCCGCAGGAAACCGTTGCGCCGGAGACCGGAGCGCCGGCAAACAGCCAATCGGAAAACGGCCTTCCTAACGCGGCCGCCCACCACGATGAGGGGAAACCATGACGGAACACAGCCACGAGCATCACGCCGATCCTGCGGAGCCGGTCAGCACCGCCCGGATGTGGGACGAAAAGTACAGCAGCCGCCCGCGGATGTGGAGCGGGCAACCGAATCCACAGCTGATCGCGGAGGTTGCGCATCTGAGTCCCGGCGAGGCCCTGGATTTGGGCTGCGGCGAGGGCGCGGACGCCATTTGGCTAGCGGCCCGCGGCTGGTCCGTGACCGCCCTGGACGTCTCGGCGGTCGCCCTTGAACGCGCGGCCGCCCACGCTCAGGAACGGGGCCAGTCGGCCAAGATCGAGTGGGTGCAGCAGGATCTGGCCACGTGGGTCCCGGACCGGTTGTTCGACCTCGTCACGGCCCAGTTCCTGCACTCCACCCAGATGCCGTGGCAGCAGGCGCTGCAGCTCGCCGCGGCCGCGGTACGTACCGGCGGCACCCTGCTGATCGTCGGCCACCACCCCGACGGCCTGCCGCCGTGGGGCGGGCACCACACGCCGGAGAAGTTCTTCACCGCCGAGGAGCTTGCACATGAGCTCCGGATCGAGGAGCCCCAATGGCGCCTGGAAGTCCTCGACAGCCGGCATCGCAGCGTCACCGGCCCCGAAGGCGAGGCGGCGTCCCTCACCGACGCCGTACTGCGCGCCACCCGGCTGGCCGCCCAATAGCGCGGCTTGCCCCCCAAACCTCATGTGATGCAGCTCACCCTGATTCGACCGTGAGGAAGTCCGCTCCGGACCCGTCTTACTTATGACGGCGCCACGGAGCGCCTTCCCCAACCGATCAGGAGTGATTGCATTGACGACCCAGACGCACACCCCGGCAGACGTCCACGGCCAGACCGGCCCGGCAGCCACCTCGAAGGCGCCCGGGCTGAACAACCCTGCCCAGAAGACCCCTGCACTGAAAAGCTCTGCGCTGGAGAGCTCTGCGCAGCCAGCCGGCCACGACGGCCGCGGCGCCACCACTGTGGCCGACGGCGTCGTGGCAAAGATCGCCGGCATCGCGATCCAGGAAATCGACGGAGTGCACGCCCTGGGCGGCGGAGCGGCCCGCGCGCTCGGAACCCTGCGCGAAAAGGTCGGCCAGAAGGACCTCACCCAGGGCGTCAGCGTGGAAGTCGGCCAGACCCAGGTCGCGGTGGACATCACCCTTGTGGTCGAATATCCGCACCCGCTCCAGCAAGTCGCGGACAACGCCCGCGACGCCGTCTACACGGCCATCGAGGACCTCGTCGGCATGGAGGTGACGGAGGTCAACATCACCATCACCGACATCCACGTGCCCTCCGATGACGAGGATGCCGAGGACGCCCGGACTGAGCCGAGGGTGGCTTGAGCCCCACGGCGGCCGGCGTGGCCATCGGAGCCGTCCTGGCCGCAGCGGCGCTGGCCTTCGGGTTCTGGGGCTTCCTGCTCACCGCGCTCTTCATGGGGGCAGGGGCCGTGCTGGGCCGCGCCGCCGAAGGCCGGCTGGACCTCGGCGGCGTAATGGACGCCTTGCGCGGCAAGCGCTCCTCCTCATGACGCGGGCGGGGCAGACACGCATCACCCCGGCAGCCCTGAAGCACACCGTCGAAACCATCGCCGCCAGCGCCTTCGGCGTTCCGAGATCCAACGTCGCGGCGGCGCTGGACGACGATTCGGGCCGGCTCGCCGCAACGGTCTCCGTGCAGCTGGCGCTCGCGCCGCTGCTGGGCCCCCAGGGGATGAGCCGCCAGGGGAAGGACGGCGGCACACTGTTCGACCGGTCCCGGGCGGCCCGGACAACCATCATCGCCCGCGGACTGGACCTCACCGGCAGGACGCTGGGCAGGGTGGACATCCGACTCAGCGGGGCCAAACAGTCCTCCGACACGGCCAGGGTGGACGCGCCGGGCGGCAGGAACCACCAGAGGAGGGTCACATGAACCAGGAACGATCCCTCCGGCGCCTGGTCCGCCGGGAAATCCACTCCTCCCGGGCCACAGCGTCAGTACTGACGGCGAGTGTTCTCGCTGTCGTCTTCCTCTGGCTTGCGCTCGAATCAGTGCTGGCGCTGCTCCGGGATAACCCGGTCCTCGCCAGCCCCGGCCAACTGGGGCACTGGCTCGCCGGCGTGCCGGACAAGACAATCCCTGCCGGGCTGGTTGCCGCCGGAGCCGGTCTGGCGGTCCTTGGCCTGGTGCTGCTCGCCGCCGCAACGGCGGGCGGCCGCCGGTCTCGGCATGCCTTCCACAGCGACCGGAGCGCCGTGGTGGTCGATGACGAGGTCATCGCATCTGCAGTGTCCCGGCGGGCGTGCCTCAGCGCGGGGCTCGCACCAGGGCAGGTCACCACCACGGTTAGCAAACGGGCCGTCCGGGTCCAGGTGCGTCCGACGTCGGGCGTTGCCGTGGACCGCGACGCGATCGGCACTGCGGTCCACGACGAACTCGCCGCGTACTCCCTGAACCGCCGGATCACCCCCACAATCCACGTCTCAAAGGAAGGAGCCCTGGGGCAATGAGTCAAACCAACAGGGCGCTGAACCGGATCATACTGGCACTGGCCGGGCTCGTGCTGCTCGCAGCCGGGGCGGCAACGGCTGCCGCCGGGATGATGCGTGGCGTTGCGGCCAGCTGGGCGGCCACGGGATCGTCCCTCATGGACCATGCCGGAAGTCTCCTCGACTCGGCACCGCTTCCGGGCCCGGCCCGCTCCTGGTGGGCCGTGGCGGGAGTCGCCGCGCTCATCCTGGCGGCCGGGCTGAGCATCGCCTGGCTGGCATCGCAGGGCGGCGGCCGGACACCCAGGGTCGGCCGGGAGGCCGACGGCGACCGCGGCACCACCGTGGTCGAAACGGGGCTCATCGCGGCGGCCGTCAAGCAAGCACTCGAGGGCAACCGCCTGGTACTCGGGACATCGGTCTCAGCCTGGGAATCCAGGGGCAAAACGGGGCTCCGGCTGCGGCTGCAGGCCCGGCAGGGAGCATCCCCCCGGGAGATCGCGGATACCGCAGAGGACCTGGTCCAGGGTATCGACGCGTTGCTGGGCCATCCGCTTCCGGTTCTGGTCCGAATCACCAGTGGCACCAGGACAAAGGTGGCTGGACCTGATCGCGCCCGCTAACCCGGGCGGACCTACGGCTCTACCGCGTCACCTAGTAATGACAGAAAAAGGAACATCATGGGAACCGACGACAAGGCCAACAACACGGTCATCCACCACATCGGTGCGGCCAAAGAAGGTGCCGGCAGGCTGACGGGCAACGAGGACCTCAAGCGCGAAGGCCAGCAGGAGCAGGCCCGCGCCAAGCTGCAGGAGGCCAGCGAACGTTTTAAGGACGCCGCCGCCGACATCGGAGAAAACCTCAAGGACGCCGCGCGGAAGCTCAAGGAAGGCTTCAGCAAGGAGTAGGGCCGGACTCCCCGCACGGAAGGCCCGTTATGGAAGCAGAGGAAAGCGACAGACTCGTGACTGGTTCACCCTCGGCGCCACATCAATTGGACCTCGTACCGGACGCATTCCTGGCCGGACGGGCCGCCGACGGCGACACGGCAGCCTTTGAGGCGCTGGCCCGCCGGCACGGCCCCCTCATGCGGGCCTGCGCCCGCCGCCTGACGGGCTCCCTCGCCGACGCCGACGACGTCGTGCAGGAATCGCTCATGCAGGCCTGGAAACAGCTCGATACCCTGCGCGACGGCGACGCAGTGAAGAGCTGGCTGCTGCGCATTACCGGCAGCCGCAGCATCGACCACCTGCGGAAGCGGAGAAACCATTCCAACCTCGGGGATTTGGACCATAGGGTAGAGGCCGGCGCGGGGACCGCTCACCAGGACCATCCGGAGAGCGCCGCCCTGAGCGGTTCCCGAATGGACGCCCTCAAGGCCGCCCTCGCCGCCCTGCCCGAGGAGCAGCGCCGCTGCTGGGTGCTGAAGCAGTTCAATGACCAGAGCTATGAGGAAATCGCGCAAACCCTGAACATCAGCACTGCCAGTGTCCGCGGCCGCCTTGCCCGGGCACGCATCACCCTGGCCCGCGAAATGGAGGACTGGCGATGAGCGCTCCCGGCGACATGCTCAGCTGCGGGCACAGCCTTGCAGACCTGAGCGAATACCTGGACACCGGACGGATCGGCGATCCGGGCCACCTTGCGGACTGTCCCGAATGCCAGTCCGGACTGGCATCCCTGCGAAGCCTCTCGGCTCTGGGCCATGAATTGCTCGACGCCGACACCGCCGCCGCCGGCAGCGGAAGCGATGACTGGATGAAGACGATCCTGGGCAACCTGCGCCTGGAACTGCGGCCGGGCCGGATCATTCCCCTGCGCTCCGACTCACCCGGGGACGTCCTCACCGAGACAGAGGGCTCAATTTCGGCGCTGATCCGCTCCGTGGCGGATTCGCTTCCCGGCACCGCCGCCGGAAAATGCCGCCTGTACGGGGACGTTACCCGGCCCGGGGCGCCCATCACCGTGGGCGTCGACCTCGCCGTCGTGTACGGGCATCCGCTGGAGGACCGCGCCGCCACCCTGCGCTGGAAGTTGGCCGCCGCCCTTGCCCGGCAGACCGAACTGAACATCACGGCGATCGACGTCACCATCACCGATGTCCTGGAGCCCCGAAAGCCGGAGCCCCTGAACCCCGAACCCCAGCATCCGGAGCAGCCCCCCGGGCCCGGCGCCCCGCCGACTCCACAGGAGGAGCCATGACCGAGCCCTTGCTTCCCGGGAACGGAACACCCGTGGCGCCACCCGCTGCAGCGCGCTCTTCCGGAGTGCTCGCTCCCGCAGCGTTCTCCGCGGCGTCGCTGCCGGCACAACTCCGTGAGATCATCCTGGCGGTCGACGGCGTGACGACGGTGTATCCGGCACGCCCGCTGTGGCAGACGATTGCCGGGGCGGCCCGGTCCGCCGTGGGCGGAGCAACACCGTCTCCGGTGGACGTCACCGAGGCCGGCACCGGCACAGCGATAACGACGGTCAAGGCGCGCATCGGAGTGAGCGGGGCGTACCCGGCGCCGGACGTGGCCCGGGCGGTGGCCGCCGCAGTGCGGCAGCATTTCAGCCCGCAGCCCGTGTCCGTCGAGGTCGCCATCGTCCACATCGGCGGCGACCAAATCGGCACCAACTAGGCTGCAGGCGCCGGCGGAGCCGCCTTCGCAGCGCAAAAAATGTGACAAAAGACAGCGGACGACAACTGAGGCTAAGATGTTCGACAGTTGTCGAAGGCGCCTGCGGATGGGTGAGTGGTGGAAGAGCGGCGCCGACGGCTGCGACGGACGGCCGCACCGGCGTCGCCTCTTCCCCCAAAGCCCCGGAAAGACGGGGGTTCCGGGCCCGTTCCGGCACCTCGCCGGACCTCCGTGCGGCGGGCATCAGCACGGCGTATCACCGACCGGCTGGTTCACCTACGCGGACTGCCGCGGCAACAGGGACCGCCAAATACCGGCCCTAATCTTGATCTACCCGCCAAAACTGTTACCTCCGTCACACTCTGACGGATCCGTGCGGACCGCATCGCGGAACCCCCGCCCGCTGCGACCGCCTGTGACAAGGAAGAAGCCTCATGTCTGAACGCATCACCACGGCCGCTCCGGCCACTGCAGAATCCGACATTGCACCATCTGAAATTGCTGGAACCGCCGTCTCCGCCCACGGCGCATCCGGCGCCGGGAGCCGCGAGCCGCACCTCGCCCGAGCCCTGGGCAACCGCCACATCCAGTTGCTCGCCATCGGCGGCGCCATTGGCACCGGCCTGTTCATGGGGTCCGGCAAGACCATCTCCCTCGCCGGCCCGTCCGTGATTTTCGTCTACATGATCATCGGCTTCATGCTGTTTTTCGTCATGCGGGCCATGGGCGAGATCCTGCTCTCCAACCTGAACTACAAATCCTTCAGTGACTTCGCCGGCGACCTCCTGGGCCCCTGGGCCGGCTTCTTCACCGGCTGGTCCTACTGGTTCTTCTGGGTTGTCACCGGAGTGGCGGACATCGTCGCCATCTCCGGCTACGTGGACAAGCTCGCGCCCGGCACCCCCTTGTGGATCCCGGCGCTGCTCACCCCCGTGGTGCTGGTCCTCCTGAACCTCCCCACCGTGAAGGCGTTCGGTGAAGCGGAGTTCTGGTTTGCCATCATCAAGGTAGTGGCCATCGTGGCCCTGATCGCCACCGGCGCGATCATGATTGCAACCCACTTCACGTCCCCCAACGGCGCGGTAGCCAACCTCGCCAACATGTGGAACGACGGCGGCATGTTCCCGCACGGCATGTTCGGCTTCATCCTCGGTTTCCAGATCGCGATCTTCGCCTTCGCCGGCATCGAACTGGTGGGCACTGCCGCCGCCGAGACCAAGGACCCGGAGAAGAACCTGCCGCGTGCCATCAACTCCATCCCGGTCCGTGTCCTGCTCTTCTACGTCGGCGCCCTGGTGGTCATCATGGCCGTCAACCCTTGGCGCACCATCGATCCCGCCAGCAGCCCGTTCATCGGCATGTTCACGCTCGCCGGGCTGGGGATCGCCGCCGTGGTCATCAACCTTGTGGTCCTGACCTCCGCGGCCTCCAGCGCCAACTCCGGGATCTACTCCACCTCCCGCATGATCTACGGCCTGGCCCAGGACGGGAACGCGCCGAAAGCCTTCGGAAAGCTGAGCAGCCGCAAGGTCCCGCAGAACGCGCTGCTGTTCTCCTGCATCTTCCTGCTCGCCGGACTCGTCCTGCTCTACGCCGGCGACTCCGTGATCGGTGCGTTCACTATCGTCACCTCCGTGGCCTCCGTGCTGACCATGTTCGTGTGGTCCATGATCCTGATCAGCTACATCGTCTTCCGCCGCCGTCGGCCGGCCCTGCACGCGGCGTCGAAGTTCAAGATGCCCGGCTCCGCCTTCATGCCGTACGTGGTCCTCGCGTTCTTCGTCTTCATGCTCGTGGCGCTGGCCCAGGCCGATGACACCCGCCTGGCACTCTTCGTGGCCCCCATCTGGTTCCTCCTGCTGGGTGCCGCCTGGCACTTCAACCGGAAGACACCGCTGCAGCAGGCGCGGATTGTGGAATGGCAGGCCGTCCGCTCGGAGGAAGTCGTCCGCACCACCGTCTGACCCCTGAGCCTCCGCTAAGCCTCGACAGAGACACCCCGGCACGGACACGCCGTGACGGGATGTGCAGGAGCCCCGACCGGATTCTTCCGGCCGGGGCTCCTGCCCTTGATCGTGCGATCGCCTGCGGTGCCTTTACTCCCGTGTCCTGACGGCAGCCGGGACGACGGCGACGCGCGGCGAGACAGCCACGGCGGCGACGCCGATCACCGCCGTCAGCGCGAAGACTCCGGCGAACGACGCCGCCGCCGTCGTCGCCGTCGAGAACGCGGCAAACACGACTCCCGTGCCGGCGAGGGCCAGGGCGCCGCCGAGCGAATCCGAGATGGACATGGCCGAGCTGTTGAAGCCCTCTGTGTCCCTGGTGGAGAGGGCCAGGGTCATGACGCTCAGGCGCGGATACATCAGTCCCATGCCGCCCCCGGCGAGGATCCAGCCCGCGATCGCGACAGCGGCCGGCCAGGCCAGTACCGTCGTCACGAACGCCAGGACAACGGCACCGAGGACCAGGGCCGAGCCGATCCGCACCGCCCGCCGGTGCTCCAGCCGGGTTCCCAGCCTGCCCTGGATGGCCGAGGCCGCCGCCCAGGCGATGGCACCGCCGGTGAGCGTGAGGCCCGCAAAAGTGGGGGCAAAGGCATAGCGTTCCACGAGCAGGTACGGCAGATAGACCTCGGCGCCGAAGAATGCGGCGGACGCGAGCCCGCGCGTGAGGATGACGCTCGGCAGGCCGCGCCGGGCGGTCAGGGTCCCGCGCGGCATGAGGGGACGGACGGCCAGTAGTGCGACGGCGACGGCGGCCGCCGCCAGCACGCCGCCGGCCCCCGGGACCTCGGCGGACAGGTTCAGGCCCAGCACCGCGAGCGCTGCCAGGGCTGCCAACGCCAACTTGGCCGGACCGCCCGGCGGACGGGCACCCCCGGCAGTCTCCACGGCTGCCGCCTCACCGCCTGCCGACCCTGGGGCTGGCGGGGCGGCTGCTGCGGCGCCCGGGGTTCCGTGCAGGCCGCGCAAAGACGGGGCCGTCAGGAGCAGGGCCGGGACCACGAGTCCCACCACGCCGAGGAAAACCCACTGCCAGCCAGCCACTTGCGCCACGACGCCGGCAGCGAACGGGCCCACCAGGGACGGGATGACCCAGGCCGCGGAAAAGGCGGCGAAGATCTTCGGATGCAGCACCGGCGGGTAGACCCGGGCGATGACCACATAGAGGGCCACCGTCAGCGCACCCCCGCCCAGTCCCTGGACTAGCCGGCCGGACACGAGAACCGGCATGGTCCCGGCGGTACCGGCGATGAGCAGGCCCAGCACGAACATGCCCACCGCGGCCAGGAGCGGCGCCACGGGTCCTTTGCGGTCGGACCAGCTGCCGGCGGCCACCATACCGATCACCCCGGTGGCCAGCGGCCCGGCAAAGGCCAACGCATAGAGGCTTGCGCCGTCCAGCTCCCGGCTGACGAGCGGCATGATGGTGGTCACCGCAAGAGACTCGAAGGCCGCCAGGAACACCAGGGCGCAGGCGCCGAGCGTCACCAGCAGGTAGCTGCGGTGGAAGATGCCGGCTGATTCCGGGACGGATTCCTGGCTGGATTTCTGACTGGAGGTCCGACTAGGTTTCTGACTGGATTTCCGACTGAGTTTCTGACCGTCGTGTGGGTCGGTTCGGGGCACGTGCCACAGCCTACAAGAGCGGCACGCCGCGCACATCAGCTGCGTGCCCCGGCCCCGGCCGTCCGGCCACGTCAGCGGGCCGGGTCAGCCGGCCGCATCGAGTCCCTGGGCCGGGACCACGACGGCGCCGCTCGCCCGCGAGTCCGGATTCAGCATCCACCCCACACGTTTCACGGTGCTCAACATGACGACGCTTTCCACGAGCTCGATCCCGGGCACCTTCTGCTGCAACGCGAGCTCGATCGTCATGACGTCGGCCAGGGACTGCAACCACATGATGATCACGAAGTTCGTCGGACCTGTGGTGGAGGCGCTGAGCCTCACGTTCCGCATGGTCTTCAGCTCGGCCGCGGCTGCCTCATGCCGGCCGGCGGGGACGTTGACGAACCACTGGCAGGTCACGGGGAAGGCCGAGAACTTCTGAGCCACCTCGCACCGGAATGACAGGATGCCACTGGCGAGCACCCGGTTGAGCTGCCGCTGGACGGTCGCAGGGTGCCGGCCCAGACCGCGGGCAATGTCGGCCGCCGTGGCGCGTCCGTCCCTGGCCAGGAACGGCAGGAGCGCCAAGTGGCTTTCCGGCAACGGTCCGAGGGCGGCGGCCTGGGCGGCTCCGGCGGTCTCGGCGCCGGCCAATGTGCGCACGGCGGCCTGCTGTGCCCGGCTCAGCACGTTGAGCCGCCAGGAGCCGCCGCTGGCGTGCAGCCTGGTGCACAGTGCGGTCTGGTATTTGACGAGGCCGTCGATCTCCTTCAATCGCGCGATGACCTTCAGGCTAAAGTCGTCCAGGGAGGGCGTAATGACGGTCAGCATGAGGTCCCGGTTGCTGGCTGCCTCCTCTACCGTGACGATTTCCGGCATCTCGGCGAGCCGGGCGGTGACGTCCTGGCGCCGGTTCATTTCGCAATCCACGGCGACGAACGCCAGGCACATCTGGTGCGGGTCGCCGATCAGGTGGGCGGTGACCCAGGAGACGCCTGAGGCCCGCAGCCGTTCCCAGCGGGCGGCGAGGGTGGTGGCGTGGGCACCCAGCACCTCCGCGGCATCCGCCCAGCTCAGGCGCGGAGCGATCTGCAGGACGTTGATCAGGGCGAGGTCGTCCTCGCTGAGTTCCATTATTCTTCCCCTCATTCGTGCACGAAAACTGCGACTCCAGCCGGTTTTTGCATTTTTTTCAGGCCTTTAGCAGCATGTGAACCATGTCACTTGAGAATAGACGCAGGCAGTCCTCACCAGACCCAAACCAAGCCGCAGCGACAAAACCAATTCGTCAATTACGCGATTCCGACAAACGACAAGCAAGGAGAAAACGTGCCGATCACCGCAGACGCCCGGGAAATGCAGGCGGACCTGGCCCGGTTCCGCCATGAGCTGCACCGGGAGCCCGAGATCGGCCTGGAGCTCCCGCGGACCCAGGAAAAAGTGCTGAAGGCGCTCGACGGGCTCGGCTACGAGATCACGCTGGGCCAGGCCACGACGTCGGTCACCGCGGTGCTGCGCGGGCAGGCTCCCGGAACGGGCGCCTGCTCCCGCCCCGCCGTCCTCCTCCGCGCGGACATGGACGGTCTGCCGGTACAGGAGAAGACGGGCGTGGACTACACGTCCAGGATCGACGGCGCCATGCACGCCTGCGGCCATGACCTCCACACGTCCATGCTGGCAGGAGCCGCCACCCTCCTGGCCGAACGCCGGCACCGGCTGGCCGGCGACGTCGTCCTGATGTTCCAACCCGGCGAGGAAGGCTTCGACGGCGCCAGCCACATGATCCGCGAAGGCGTGCTGGATGCCGCCGGCCGGCGCGTGGACGCCGCCTACGGCATGCACGTCTTTTCCGCCCTCGAACCGCACGGCACGTTCTGCACCAAACCCGGCGTCATGCTCAGCTCGTCCGACGGGCTGGTGGTCACGGTACTCGGCGCCGGCGGCCACGGCTCGGCCCCGCATTCGGCCAAGGACCCCGTGACGGCGGCGGCCGAGATGGTCACCGCCCTCCAGGTCATGGTCACCCGCCAGTTCAACATGTTCGATCCAGTCGTCCTCTCCGTCGGGGTTCTCCAGGCCGGCACCAAGCGCAACATCATCCCGGAAACCGCACGCATCGAGGCCACCATCAGGACCTTCTCCGAGGAATCCCGACAGAAGATGATGGACGCCGTGCCGCGCCTGCTGAAGGGCATCGCAGCGGCGCACGGCCTGGACGTCGACGTCGACTACCAGCAGGAGTACCCCCTCACCATCACGGACGAGGACGAAACGCACACCGCAGAGAACGTCATTGAGGGCTTGTTTGGCGATTCCCGGCTCGCCCGCTGGGCCACCCCACTGAGCGGCTCCGAAGACTTCTCCAGGGTGCTCGCCGAGGTCCCCGGGACGTTCATCGGCCTCAGCGCCGTCCCCCGGGACGCCGACCCCACCGCGTCCGCGTTCAATCACTCCCCATACGCCACGTTCGACGACGGCGTGCTGGCTGACGGCGCCGCACTCTACGCGGAGCTCGCCATATCGAGGCTGACCGCGCTTGCGGCAGCAGACGCCCCCGCCGCGACTGCCCCTGTCGCCGCTGCCTCCACCCTTTCCTAGCCCCACCCCCGAGGGAGAAGACCATGATTACAACCGCGTCCACGACGCCGGCAACCCGGACATCCACCCGCAAGACGATCATCGGCACCGGCATCGGCAACGCCGTTGAATGGTACGACTGGGCCATCTACGCCACGTTCACGCCGTTCATCGCCAGCCAGCTTTTCAGCAAGTCAGACCCTGCGTCCGCGGTGCTGTCCACGCTGGCGATTTTCGCCGTCGGCTTCGTTGCCCGCCCGTTCGGCGGCTTCCTGTTCGGCTGGATCGGCGACCGGATCGGCCGCAAGGCCTCCATGACCCTGGCCGTGGGGCTGGCGTCGGTGGGCAGCCTGATGATCGGCATCGCGCCGACCTTCGCCGCGGTGGGGGCCTGGGCCTCGTTGACGCTCCTGGTGGCGCGCCTGATCCAGGGACTGGCGCACGGAGGGGAGCTGCCGTCGTCGCAGACCTACCTGTCCGAGATGGCGCCGAAGGAACACCGCGGCTACTGGGCCACCCTGATCTACACCTCCGGCACGGTGGGAATCCTGTTCGGAACCCTGCTGGGTGCCGTGCTGAACATGACCCTAAGCACCGAAGTCATGAACGCGTGGGGCTGGCGCGTCCCGTTCCTGATCGGCGCGGCCATGGGCCTGTACGCGCTGATCATGCGGTCCCGGCTGCACGAAACGGACGTCTTTGAGGGCGAAGCCTCGGCGGAGAAGCGCGCCCCGATCTGGCCGCAGATTGTCCGCCACCGCAAGCAGGCCCTTCAGGTGATCGGCCTGACGGTCGGCCTGACCGTCATCTACTACATCTGGGGTGTTGTCGCCCCCAGCTACGCCACCACCGCGCTGAAGATCGACCGCGGCGAGGCCCTGTGGGCCGGCGTGATCGGTAATATCGTGTTCATCGCGGCGCTGCCCTTCTGGGGCAAACTGGCGGACCGCATCGGACGCAAGAAGGTTCTGTGGGCCGGTGCGATCGGCGCAGGCATCATGCACTTCCCGATGACCGCCCTGCTCAAGGACTCCGCCTGGCAGCTGGCCGTCAGCATGTCCGTCATGCTGATCTTCATCGCCGCCAGCGCTGCGATCGTGCCGGCCGTCTACGCCGAGCTGTTCCCCACGAGCATCCGCACCGTGGGCGTCGGAGTCCCGTACTCGATCTGCGTGGCGGTCTTCGGCGGCACCGCACCCTACCTCCAGCAGTGGCTCGGCACCACGGTGCAGATGCCGCAGCTGTTCAATGTGTACGCCGTGCTTCTGCTCGCCATCTCCGCGGTGTTCGTCTTCACCATCCCGGAGACGAAGGGCAAGGACCTCACCCTCTGAAACGGGGTCGGCCCTCTGTAGCAGGGTCGGCTCCCGATGCGCTGGCAGTTATGGCTCTTCTGGCGGGCTCAGAACAGCCATAACTGCCAGCGCATCGTGTTGAAGGGGTCAGCCGCCGACGAAGCGGGCCCGCCCGGCCCGGTACCCGAACACGGCGGCCAGCGAGCCCACCAGCAGGAACAGCACGCCCGCCGCGGCAAAGGATCCGGTGGCCTGGTGGAGCTGGCCGACCAGGAGGGTGCCGCTGGAGCCAAGCCCGTAGCCGACGCCCTGCATCATGCCGGAGAGGTGGGAGGCCGTGTGCCCGTCGCGGGTGCGGACCATGATCAGGGTCAGTGCGGCGGCGGTCAGGCTGCCCTGGCCCAGGCCGAGCAGGCCGGTCCACAGCCAGAGGAATTCGGTGGGACCGAAGATGCTCAGCGCGAACCCTCCCCCGGTCATGAGGGCCACCACCGTGTTGATGGCGCGCTGGTCCCGGAACCGGGTGGCCAGCGCCGGCGCGAACAGCGAGCCCAGCATCTGCAGCACAATCGAGGCCGAGACGATCAGTCCGGCCGTGCCGCCGTCCACGCCGCGTTCGCGCAGGATCGGGGCCAGCCACGCAAAGACGCTAAAGGACATCATGGCCTGCAGGACCATGAACAACGTCACCTGCCAGGCCACGGCGGAGCGCCACACGTTGACCCCGGCGCCCGTGCGGGGCTGCCCGCCCGGACGGGCCCGGAGCGCCGGGCGAAGGAACAAGAGAAGCACGACGCCGGCCGGCACCGCCCAGAACCAGAGCGCCGCTGTCCACTGCCCGGTCGCCCGGAAGACCGGGAACGTGAAGCCTGCACCGAGGGCGGCCGAGGCACAGATCGCAGTGGTGTAGAGCCCGCCCATGAGGCCCAGACGGTGCGGGAAGTCACGTTTGACGACGCCGGGCAGCAGCACGTTGCAGAGCGAAATCGCGGCACCGCACGCGGCGGTTCCGGCCAGCATGGCCGGCAGGTGCCCCACTCCGGGCAGCTCCACGGGCCGCAGCAGCAGCCCTGCCGTGAGCACGGCCATGGCACCGAGCAGCACACGCTCGGCACCGAACCGGCGTGCCAGTCCGGGGGCGAGCGGGGCGAACACGCCGAGCAGCGTCACCGGCACGGTGGTGAGCACCATAACCGCCCAGGCCGGAAGCCCGGCGTCGGCCGTGACCTCGGGTAGGACCGCGGCGAAGCTCGAGAACACCGTGCGGAGGTTAAGCCCGATCAGGACCAGGCAGACGCCTAAGTACGCGAGCATGCGGCGGCTGGCCGCGTGCGGCGGCCCGGCGGGCTCGTCCCTGGGAACGGCCCGTGGCGAAAGATCCTGCTGGTCAGTTTTCCCGGCTGAGGTCACCCGCCCCATTCTTGCAGTCCGGGGCCCCGGCGGCCTCGTTGCCAGGCGCCTGGCGGATTCCCGGGGCGGGCCGGGCCCGCAAACTCAACTATTCTGGAAAGGATGAGCGAATCCCCAGAAACCCCCGGCACGCCGGAAATGCCGCTGTCCGGCGCCCCGGACGAGACACAGTCGCCCCGCCCCGTGACCCCGGGCAGCCAGGCCTCGTTCGGCACATACGGGGGCCGTCCGGTCAGCTTCGTCCGCCGCGGCACACGCCTGCAGGGACGCCGCCAGGCCGCCTGGGAGGAGCACGCGGACCGCTGGGCGGTGGAGGTCCCGCGCCACGTCGCCAACACCTCCGTGCACCCGGACTACGTCTTCGACGCCGAAGCCGAATTCGGCCGCAAGGCTCCGCTGATTGTGGAGATCGGTTCCGGGCTGGGCGACGCCGTCTGCCACGCCGCCGAGGAAAACCCGGACAAGGACTTCCTGGCCGTGGAGGTCTACACCCCCGGCCTGGCCAACACCCTGATCAAAATCAACAGCCGCAAGCTGAGCAACGTCCGGGTGGTGGAAGCGAACGCCCCCGAGGTGCTCGCCACCATGCTGCCGGCCGGCTCGGTCACGGAACTGTGGGTGTTCTTCCCTGACCCGTGGCACAAGTCCCGGCACCACAAGCGCCGCCTCATCCAGCCGGCCTTCGCCGACCTCGCGGCCCGCGCCATCAGGCCCGGCGGCATCTTCCGGATCGCGACCGACTGGTCCAACTACGCCGTCCACGTCCGCGAAGTCATGGCGGGCTCCGCAGAGTTCGAGAACCTGCACGAGGGTGAGCGCGCCGGCGCGGACAGCCCCCTGACCCAGGTATGGGAATCCGGCGTCGAATCCCGGGTGGGCGGAGCGCCCGTCAAGGAGGGCCGGGCGCCGGTCAGCACCGAACACACCGGGCCCAACGAAGGCGTCGACGGGACCGGCGGCTGGGCGCCTCGGTTTGAGGGGCGGATCCTCACCAGCTTCGAGAACAAGGCCCACGAAGCCGGGCGCCTGATCTTCGATCTCAGCTACCGCCGCCGTTAGCTAAGACCGGCCCGCGGGAATCTGTTGCTGAACGCCTGCGCGTGGCACGATTACGGAAGAAGTTCGGTTATCGGGGCTGCCGGGGCTCCGGGACGCGGCTTGCCAGTTAGTACTAAGGAACCATCATCAAAGAAGAAATGAAGGACGCCGCGGACGTCGCCGAGGAAGTCACCAATTCCAAGCCGCTTGAAGTAGTGGCTCGGGCCGGGTTCGCCGTGTCAGGACTGTTGCACTTCCTCATCGGGCTGGTCGCAATCCGGCTCGCCATGGGCGGCCAGGGCCAGGCCGACGTGAGCGGCGCTGTGGAAGAACTCGCCGGGCAGCCGGCCGGGCCGCTGTTGCTCTGGACCTCGTTTGCCGCCTGCGTGGCGCTGGCCATCTGGCAGGCCAGCGACGCCATCTTCGACTTCGAGCACCTGCCCACCAAGAAGAAGGTCGGCAAGAAGCTCAAAGCCGGCCTGCAGGCCGTGGTGTACACCGGGTTTGCCCTCACCCTGGCCTCGGTCGCCACCGGCGCACACGCCGACCACCGCCAGTCAACCAGCGATCTGACCATCAACCTGATGAAGGCGCCCGGTGGCGTCGCGCTCCTGATTGTCATCGGCGCCGCGGTGGCCGTCACGGGGATCGTCTACGCGATCCGCGGCTTTCGGAAGTCCTTCATCAAGTACCTGCGCATGCCGTCCCAGAAGCAGGCACGCACCGCGGTGACGGTGGTCGGCGTCGTGGGCTACGCCGCCAAGGGCTTCGCTCTGCTGCTGGTGGGCCTGCTCATCATCATCGCCACCGTGAAGGCCCACCCGGAAGAGTCAACCGGGCTCGACGGCAGCCTCAAGGCCCTGCGCGAACAGCCGTTCGGTGTGTATCTGCTGGCCGCCGTCGGGGTCGGCCTGATCTGCTACGGCATCTTCATGGCGCTGCGCGCCAAGCTCGCGAAGATGTAGGTCCGCGAAGTTAAGGGGCCCGGGCGTGACCTGCCGGGGTTCATGCCCGAACGGTGTCCGCTAACCCTGCGGCACGGCGATGACGGCCACGGTCTGCTGCTGCTCATTGCGCATCTCGACGCTGGTGATCTTGGCCAATTGCACCGGCGTCGCCCCGGTGATCCGGACCTTTCCGGTGGGCGTGGCCGTCCATGCGCAGGCGCGGTCTTCGCCGCCGTCGCGGTCCTTCACCCACAGCGAGAGGGTCCCGTCGACGGGCAGGCTGCGGGCGTCCACGGCCAGTTCGGTGCCCCAGGTTTTCCTGACGAGTCCCACCGTGACCTCCAGCCCGCTGCTTGCCGTCACAGAGTAGCTTGCGTCAGGTTTGGCCGGCTGGTTCAGCAGCGGACCGGCCAGGATCCCCAGCGCCAGGCATGCGGCGGCGGCGCCGCCCACGGCCGACACCCACCGGCGCCGCACAGTCCGGCGCCGGCGCGCGAGCTCGTCGAGCAGCCTGCGCGGGACCGGCATGGGTTCCGGCCGAACAAGAGCCCGGTCCCGGGCGGCCGTAGCCGCCGCGGTGAGTCTGACGGCGTCGGGCACCGGGACCGCGTCGAGCAGCGCGGGGAGGCTGGCAAGTTCGTCCAGTTCCTGCCGGCAGTCCGCACAGACGGCCAGGTGCTGTTCGAAGGCGGCGGCCTCGGCCGGTTCCAGCCCGCCGAGCAGATACGCGCCGAGGAGCTCGTGCAGTCCGCCGCCGTTCACCGCTGCACCCCCATTTCGTCGAGAATTGTCCGCAGGGCCCGCACGGCGTAGAACGCCCGGGACTTCACTGTGCCGCTGGGGATCTTCAATTGGGCGGCTGCCTCCTGGACCGTGCAGCGGCGGTAATGAAGCGCCACCAGGACGTCGCGGTGCTCCGCGCTGAGCCGCAGGAGCGCCTCCTCCATCAGGACCTTGTTGAGTAGATCGTCGATGCGTCCGGCGGCGCCTGCGCCGTCGGTGGTGGCCGGAACTTCGCGGTCGCCGGTTTCCTGCGGGCGCCGCTGGGCCTTGCGATAGTTGTCGATCATGATGTTCCGGGCCGTCCGGAACAGGTAGCTGCGCAGGCTGCCGGTGATCTGCGGCGCCTGTTGCCAGACCCGCAGCACTGTCTCCTGGACGACGTCGTCGGCGAGCTGCGGGTCCCGGGAAGCGCTAAGGACGAACCGCCTCAAGGCCGCACCGTGGTCGCGGTAGATTGCGGCCACGACGTCCTCGTCCAGCGGCATGTCCCACCTCCCGCGAGTTGTGCTCTGCCCCCTGTAAGACGTACGGGCGCGCCCAATAGTTCAGTGTGCCCCGGGACTGCGCTGACGTGAACAGGGCTGCCCCTACGTGAACCATTTGGCGCCCCACATACGTCTTAGGGGGTAGCGCCGGCCTGGCGAGTCAGGCTGGCTCGAGTCAAGGAGCAGCAATGAAGAAGCATCTCAGCCTAGGCTTGACCGCGTTCGCCCTTGCCGCGCTATTGTCCGGCTGTGGCGGCGCGAGCACAACGACGTCAACGTCGGCAGCGCCGGCCCCCTCCTCCAGCAGCGCTGCGGCCAGTTCGGCGCCGGCGTCCACGTCCGCTGCGGACCTCACGGTGGCCCAGTCCACGGCCGGTGCGATCGTGGTGGGCAGCAAGGGACTGAGCGTCTACTCCTTCACTAAGGACACGAAGGACTCCGGGACCAGCACCTGCACCGCCGGGTGCGCGACGACGTGGCCCCCGGTCACATCGACGTCGGCGACCCCCACCGTTGACGGCGTGACCGGCAAGGTCGGAACCATTCCCACAGCTGACGGAAAGCTGCAGGTGACCATTAACGGGATGCCGATCTACTACTACTCCAAGGACCAGGCCGCGGGAGACATCACGGGCCAGGGCGTCGGCGGGGCCTGGTACCTCGTGGCACCGTCCGGGGAGATGATCAAGAGCGCGGCGGGCGGCTACTAAAAGGCACCCGGGCAATGCGCCGTGCGGCAGGGGCGGTCTCGGCAGCAACGCGCAATGGCGCCGCCGCCGAGACCGCAGGGAAAGCCGCTTAGGCGCCAGCCTCTTCGAACTCCACTGTCTCTTCGAACTCCACGGCGGCGAGGATCTCGTTGGTCCGCGGGTTCAGCATGAAGGCCTCGTCGTCGTCTTCGAGCATGAGGAATTCGCCCTGTTCGGTGGTGAAGTGCCAGGCCAGGGTGGTCTCCCCGTTGTGCTCGTAGTTGGGATCGCCCATGGTGATCCGTTCCAGGCTGTGCCCGGCAATGTCGCACAGCTCCCGGATAATCTGTTCGAACTCCGGCGCGTCCAGGAGGGCTTCGGCCGCTGCGGCGGCCTGGCGCTCTGCGAGGTCGGGGATGCGGGCCACCCTGCCGGCGATGTGGGCATCGAGGTCATCGTCGTCAAGGACCAGCAGGTCCGGCTGGCCGCGCAGCCACGCGGCATTCAGTGCCACGATGTCCTCCGCTTCGAGGACCGTTTCGAATTCCCCGTCCAGTTCTTCGATGCGCCGCACGGCGTCGGAGACGTCACCCTCCGGGTCGTCGGCCTCCGTGTCGCCTCCGGCGACCCAGCTGCTGCCGCCGTCGAGGTAGGTGTCGACGTCGGTGTCGGTCAGGGCACCGAAAGCCGCCACCGTTCGGTTGAAGAGGTCCAGATGCGCGGCCGCGCCCATGCCCGCCAGCCCTTCCCGGACATAGGGATCGATTTCCTCGCGTTCCGGCACGGTGAACACGTACTGCGCGAAGCCGCCGGCCTGCGCCTGCGTCAGGTAGAAGTCCACGTAGTAGCTGCGCAGCGCGGTCGGGGAGATCTCGTCCGCATCCAGCAACTCCTCGAACATGGCGTTGACCACGTTGACGTTTGCGTCGACGACGTCCTCGTTGCCACCCCTGAGGCTTTCCGTTGTCAGCACGGTCGGGTAGCTGTGGGCGGACTGGCTGGTGGGCTCACCGTTGGTCATGCGAAATCCTTACTGCTGGAACTGCTGATACTCCGGACCCCTCCACGGTAGGTCCGTCGTCCCTGCCGGGAGCCGTGCCCCAGTTGAACGTCAGGCGAAGTTTGGGGGATGTTCCCCGGCGGCCGGCGAAGTTCCGGGGACCTTAAAGGCTCGCTAAGATGGATCAGATGACCTCCTGCCGAAAGTAGCGCGCACATGCCATCCCATCCGGACGAGAGTGCGGCACTGGCAATTCAGACTCCCGCGATCAACGACCGCTCCCTTGCGGCCGGACTTGCTTACGCCATGGGGAGCCGCGTTTCCGGAATGTCTTTCGATGCCGCCACCGGGCTGCTCCTGGGCAAGGTGCGGGGCGGCGCCGACGTTCCCTACTCCACGACGGCCAAGCTCGTGCGGAAAACCGGCGGCTGGAGCTGCACGGTGGGCGTCTGCAGCTGCCCGGTACGCAAGGATTGCAAGCACGTGGCGGCCCTGCTGTTCTCGGCCGAAGACAACCCGGCCATCCGGATTCAGCTGCTGGCCCCGGCGGAGTCCACGAGGCTGTCCCGCCAGAGCGCGCCGCCGGAGCTGGCCGACTGGGAGCAGGCGCTCAGTCCGCTGATCGCCAGCCCGGGCATCACCCCGTCCGCCAACGGCACGCCCCTGGCGCTCCAGTTCGACGTCGAGGAACCCGCCCCGCATTTTTCCTACACCGGCCGCCGCGATCCGCTCCGCAGCGTCCGCCAGCTCAAGGCACGGCCCGTGATCATGGGGGCCAAGGGCAAGTGGATCCGCGGCGACGTCTCCTGGAGCACGCTGAGCTACCTGAACTACCGGCGTGAATGCAACGAGGCGCATGTGGAGTGGATGCAGGAGTTCCTCGCCTCGCACACCGCCGTGGCGAACCGCCAGCATGCCGGCACCGGGCTGTGGCTGGGGCTCAACACCTACGCCGGCAAGAACCTGTGGAGCCTGCTGTCCCAGGCCCAGAAGATCGGCCTCGCCCTGGTGCACAGCCGCGGGACGGAGCCGGTACGGTTAGTTCAGGAGCCGGCCGCCGTCGGGCTCAACCTGGCGCGGTTCGGCACTGGCGGGGACGACGGCGGGCTGGAACTCGCGCCGACCATCACGGTGGAAGGCGAAGTGGTGGATCCGGCGTCGGTGGAGACCATCGGCCGCCCGGCGCATGGAATCTTCCTGACGTCCGACGGCGGCGCCCTGCCCGGCGGCGCCCCGACCGACCCCATCATCACGCTCGCCCCGCTGGAAAGCGGGCTCAGCGAGGAACTGCTGACCTTCGTCACGGGCGGGACCACCCTGCACATCCCTGCCCGGGACGAAAGCCGCTTCCTGACCGGTTTCTATCCCAAACTCAAGCAGACCGCCCGGGTAACGGCCTCGGACGAGTCCGTGGAACTGCCCGCGCTTGCCGTCCCCACCCTGTCCCTGCTGGCCAACTACGGTGCCGACCACCGGGTCCGGCTGCACTGGGAATGGCATTACAAGTCCGGGAACCTCGTCACGGCGCAGCCGTTGTGGCGGCATCCGGGCGACCACGGCTACCGGGACGACCCCGCCGAGGCCCGCATCCTGGAAGCCGTCGGGCAACCCTGGGACGTGGTCCCGGCCCTGGGCGAATCCGCGACCGGAGGCTGGGGCACGCCGCGCCTGGCGGCCACGGCGGAACTGTCCGGGCTGGACACGCTCGCCTTCACCGAGGACGTGCTCCCCCGGCTCCGCGACCTCCCCGGCGTCGCGGTGGACACCTCCGGCGAAATCGCGGACTACCGCGAAGCCGAGGAAGCGCCCGTGGTCGCGATCTCCACGAAGGCTACGGACAGCCGCGACTGGTTCGATCTGGGCATTGTCATCACCCTGGAAGGCCAGCCGGTGTCCTTCGCGGCGCTGTTTTCCGCCCTCGCGGCCGGGCAGACCCGCATGCTGCTGCCCAGCGGGGCGTACTTCTCCCTGGACCTGCCGGAGCTGCACCAGCTGCGGGCATTGATCGATGAGGCCCGCTCGCTGCAGGACAACCCGGGCGACAAAGACGCGCCCCTGCAGATCAGCCGCTTCCAGGCCGGACTGTGGGACGAGCTCGCGCACCTCGGCATCGTCGACGAACAGGCGGCTGCCTGGCGCGAATCCGTTGGCGGCCTGCTGGAAGGCGACATCAAGGGGCTGCCGCTACCCGCGACGCTGAACGCCGAGCTCCGCCCGTATCAGCTGGAAGGCTTCAACTGGCTGAGCTTCCTGTACCGCCACGGGCTGGGCGGCGTGCTGGCTGACGACATGGGCCTGGGCAAGACCGTCCAGGCCCTGGCATTGATCTGCGCCGCGAAGGATGCGGCCACAGGAGATGAAGCCCAGTCCGACGCCGGGACCGCACCCTTCCTCGTCGTCGCCCCCACCAGCGTGGTGGGCAACTGGGAGGCTGAGACGGCGCGGTTCGCGCCGGGACTGACGGCGCGTGCCATTGGCGAAACTTTCGCCAAGAACGGTGCGGACCCGGCCGAGGCGATGGCCGGCGCAGACATCATCATCACCTCGTATGCCCTATTCAGGATCGACTACGAGGCCTATGCGTCCCGGACCTGGGCGGGCCTGGTCCTGGATGAGGCCCAGTTCGTCAAGAACCACCAGTCCAAGGCCTACCAGTGCGCCCGCAAGTTGCCGGCCGCCTTCAAACTCGCCATCACCGGCACCCCGCTGGAGAACAACCTGATGGAGTTCTGGGCGCTGACCTCGATCGTGGCGCCCGGGCTCTTTTCCAGCCCCAAACGGTTCGCCGAGTATTACCAGAAACCGGTGGAAAAGAACGGCGATAAGGCACAGCTGGACAAGCTCCGGCGCAGGGTCCGGCCGCTCATGATGCGGCGGACCAAGGAACAGGTCATCCGGGACCTGCCGCCCAAGCAGGAGCAGATCCTGGAAGTCGTGCTGAATCCGCGGCACCAGAAGGTCTACCAGACGCACCTACAGCGGGAACGCCAAAAGATCCTGGGCCTGATTGACGACGTCAACAAGAACCGCTTCACCATCTTCCAGTCGCTGACCCTGCTCCGGCAGCTCAGCCTGGACCCGTCGCTGATCGACCCCTCGCTCTCCGGGGTACGGGCCAGCAAGCTTGATGTCCTGTTCGAGCAGCTCGCGGACCTCGTGGCCGAGGGCCACCGGGCCCTGATCTTCAGCCAGTTCACCGGCTTCCTGGGCAAGGTCCGGGAGCGCCTGGTCGAGGAAAACATCGAGTTCTGCTACCTCGACGGCAGCACGCGCAACCGCTCCGACGTCGTGAACGAGTTCAAGAACGGCGCCGCACCGGTGTTTCTCATCAGCCTCAAGGCCGGCGGCTTCGGCCTGAACCTGACCGAGGCCGACTACGTGTTCCTGCTGGACCCGTGGTGGAACCCTGCGTCGGAGGCCCAGGCCGTGGACCGGACCCACCGGATCGGCCAGGCGCGGAACGTCATGGTCTACCGGCTGGTCGCCAAGGACACCATCGAGGAGAAGGTCATGGCCCTCAAGGCGAAAAAATCCCAGCTCTTCGCCGACGTCATGGAAGGCGACGCGCTCAGCGGCGGCGCCCTGACCGCCGAGGACCTGGCGGGGCTCTTCAACGACTGACACGGTTGGCCAGCAACGCGGCCGGGTCCCCGGCCCGGACTTCAGCCGCGGGGCCGGGTCCGGAGCCGGGCCAGGAGCGTCGCGGCGAGCAGCGCCGTCGTCATTTCCAGCACGATGACCGCCAGCAGCGCACCGGCACCGGACGGCGCCGCACCGGAGGCAGCGGCCGCGGCACCATGATGGCTGTGGCCCTCGGCGCCGGACCCGACGCCGAGGAGCAGAACCGCGTGGACCCCGGTCATCACCAGTGCCGAGGCCATGACCTGGCGCAGGGAGCTGACCCGTCCGTGGCGCCAGATGTGCACGGCGCACGGCAGGCACACCGCCACCATGGCGAGCATGAGCACGTTTAGCCAGGTCCCGTGCTGGTTCCCGGCGACAAGCCACAGGTGCGCGAGGCACGACCCCGCCGTCACGGCGGCGCAGATCCGGGGATGGAGCACGATGCCGGACCGGCGGCCCCATCTGAGGGCGACACTCACGGCGTCGGACTAGCTGTGGCAGTGGCCGCCGGCGTCGCCATGGCAACCGGAGGACTGCTGGGCGTTGGCGGGCACATCCAGGACGGGGCTGCGGTCAAAGAAGCCCTCGGGGCGCAGCTTGAAGCCGGCCGTGTCCACGGGCATGATCGGCCAGTCCTCGGGCCGCGGGAAGTGGGTGAGGCCGAAGGTGTGCCAGAGGACGATGTCCTGGCCGTCCAGGTCCCGGTCCTGGGCGATGTAGGCCGGCAGACCGGCTCCGCCGGCGTGCTGGTTCACGAAGTCGCCCGTGGGGTACATCTCGTCTTCGGCGAACCGGGTCACCCAGAGGTCTTTCGTGGCAAAGGCGGCACGCCGGGCGATGGAAGACTCCGGGTCCGCCAGCAGGGTGGGCTGCCCTTCGGCATGGAGCTTGTAGGCCACGGGTTCGCCGAGGCGGTTGCGTGATTCCGGGTTGGAGATGACCCAGGTCCGGCCGCTGCGGGCGTCGGCCTCGCGGGCGCCATCGGATTCACGGGCGATCACGGTGCGCTTCCGGGAGAAGGCGTTGCCGCGTTCGTTGCCTTCGCCCATCGCCTGCCGGACCACGTCTTCTTCCTCAACCCGGTTGGTGAGGCCGTCGATCGCCATATCCAGGCGGGCGCTGAACAGGTGCTGGTGGTACGGGGCGCCCAGGCCCGGGGCGAGCTGGGAGATGTTGGCCGATCCGCCCTCCGGGTAGGCGGAGGTGAAGACGACGCCGGTGGCCTTGGCCTCGAACTCAATGGTGCCGTCGAGGTAGAGGTACCAGTAGAAGCCGTAGTCGTAGTTGCCGATGGTGGTGAAGAAGGAGATCACCAGGCGGCGGTTGCGGCGGGTGTAGTTGATGCCCGTCCAGAGGTCACTGTGCTTGGCCAGGATCCCCCAGTCTTCCTCGTGCATGCAGATGCCGTTGCGGATCTCGCGGGGGTTGCCGAAGGCGTCACTGATGACGGGGCTGAGGTACGTGATCTCGCCGAGGCAGTCGCAGCCAAGCTCCAGGGAGTTCGCGTACTGGCCCACGAGGTATTCGCCGGTATCGAAGTAGTTCTGCCAGGACCGGATCGGCGACGGGTCCCCGTACGGGACCACCATTTCGGCGATCGACGCCCGGTTGATGACGGGACGCAGCCGGTCGCCGTCCCGGAACGCAAGGTTGTGGAGCACCACGCCTTCGCGGACATCGAAGCCGACGTCGACGCTCCACTTTTCCCACTCGATGTGATTCCCGCCGGTGACGGTGAAGCTGGGCCCCTCTGGCTGGGTGATGTTGATGGGCTTCTGCGTGGTCCGCAGCGGCCCGGTCAGCTCAGGATCCGTGTAGTTGCCGTGTTCGGCGGGAATCGGGACGACGCCGGTGTCCAGCACCTGTGTGACTTCCTTGCTGACGACGTCGACGTACGCCACGAGACCGTCCACGGGGTGCGCCCAGGCGCTGTCTTCCGGGAAATCCTGAACGAAGGCCAGGCCACGCAGGATTCGGCGTCCTTTTTCCTCCGGGTATTCGAACACACCGGCAGACAGCGGGGCGACGCGGACCTTGCTGACGTCCAGGCCGCGGCTGGCCAGCGCCTTGAGCCACCGCTCGTCCGTGGCCAGGAGCTGCTCGACGACCTCGAACTCCTCTTCCAGGACAGGAAGCTCGCCGGTCACCGCTGTGTCCAGCTCGACGACGGAGACCACCGCACCGCTGGACACCGAGACGGTCACGTCGGCCGGGCGCCCTCCCGAGACGTCGTGGATGAAGGCCCGGAACCGGCGGTCCTCGCTTGCCTCCGGCGCGTTCCTGGCGGGGTCCACCAGGCCCAGGTACGCGATGCGCTTGCTCTCGCCCAGCAGGCCCGCCGCTCGCAGGATGCCTTGGACTGCGGTGATTTCGACGTCCGCGGCCAGACTGTACGGGCCATACGGAGTGCGGGTGTCAGTTTGTGCGGTCATCATGACGGCCTTCGATCGGGGACCCTGGCGGGTCAGAACTTTATTTTCTATACTTGTAGAGAATACGGAAATGTAAGCTGTGCCACAAGAGTCCGACGCAAAATAATTGGGGAGCTGTCCGGTGCCAAAGATTGTCGACCACGACCAGCGGCGGCTCGAACTCGTCGACGCCACATGGCGGATTATCGCCCGGCTCGGGATCGAAAGTGCCACCATGCGGGAAATTGCCCTCGAGGCCGGCTTTGCGAACGGCGCCCTCAAGCCGTACTTTCCCACCAAGGATGACCTGCTGACCTTCGCGTTCGGGCACGTCTTCAACCGCACCAACGAGCGCATCGCGGAAGTCACCGCCGGGCAGGTCGGGCTCGCGGCCCTGCGGGCATTTTGCGTCGAGGTGCTGCCGCTGGATGAGGAGCGGATCAATGAGGCCCGGATTGTCATCCCGTTCTGGCAGAAGGCCATCAACGACCCCGACAAGGCCCGGATCCACCGGGATTCGATGGAGCAGTGGCTTGCGGCCATGCGGCGGTACCTGGCCGAGGCCCGGCACGCCGGGGCCGTCACCACCGCCGTCAACGACGCCGCCCTGGCCGGCCAGCTGCTCAACCTCCTCCTCGGCGCGCAGATCGCGGCGGCGCTCGCCCCGGAAGGCCAGGTGCAACTCGGGCTGAACGAGCAGCTGGAGGGATTCCTGACCCTGCTCGGCTGCTAGGCGCCTGCAACAGTCTTTTTTCGCCAGCTGTCGAAAAAAATGACATCGGCGGGCTGCGGGGCTACCCTAAAAGGAGTGTGTCCCATGACACAGTCCCCAAAATACGACGGCGTCAGGATCTTCGATGACCGCAGTTGCAGCCCGACCATCGTCCAGTCCCGCCGGGCAGGACGTCCAGACCAGCACGGCAGCCTCCTTCGAGCACTGGCGGCACCTCATCGCGGAGTCCTTCGTTCCCCTGGGCGCCTCGAGCCGCGATGCGGACAACTTCCGCGGCCGCATGCGGTCCCGCAGGCTGGACCGCGTGGCGATCGTCGAAGTCTCCTCCACGAGCCATGAGGTCCACCGCACGCCGGCACTGATTGCCCAGTCCAACCAGCGCTACTTCAAGCTCAATCTCCAACTGCAGGGCACCGGACTCCTCATCCAGGACAACCGCGAGGCCCTCCTGTGCCCTGGCGACCTCTCCATCTACGACACCAGCCGCCCGTACACGCTTGCCTTCGAGGGGGACGCCCGGCTCATGGTGGTGATGTTCCCTTGGGATGCGCTGTCCCTGCCGCCGGACTGCATCGCGCAGCTTTCGGCCGTGCGGATGGCGGCGGACAGCGGCCTCGCCGGGATCGTCGGGCCGTTCATCTCCCACCTCGCGGAGAACCTGGATGCGCTGAGCGGCCCCAGCGGCTCGCGCCTTGCGACGAACGCCCTCGATCTCGTCTCCACGATGCTGCACTCAGAACTGGACATGTCCCCGGACCGGATGCGGCCGCAGGCCCTACTCGCGGCCTCCGTCCGCGAGTACATCGACGCCAACCTGGCCGATCCCATGCTCTCGCCGGCGTCCATCGCGGCGGCCCACTTCATCTCCACCCGGCATCTGCATAACGTCTTCCATGAATCCGGGACCACCGTGGCTAGCTGGATCCGGACCCAGCGGCTGGAAGGGGCGCGCCGCGAACTGCGGGATCCGCTCCTGGCCGGCATGCCGGTAGGGGCCGTGGCCGCGCGCTGGGGCTTCCTGGATGCCGCCCACTTCAGCCGTACCTTCCGTGATGCCTTCGGCGAATCCCCCAGCGACTGGCGGCGCGGCGCCTGAGCCTGGCCTTCCACCCGGATTCGGACGCGGAAGGGGCGGTGCCGGATGTGTCCGGCACCGCCCCTTCTGTGTCCAAGGCTGGTGTCCAGCGCCGACAGCTAGGCGGAGACCTCGGCTCGCGCGGCCCTGCGTTCCACGGCAACTTCCACCAGCACGCCGGCGGCGAACACAATGGGCACAGTCAGCAGCAGGCCCACGGCCGTTTCGGCACTGCCGCCGATCAGTGCGGTGAAGTTGCTGATCACGAGGGACAGGACCCAGCCAAGCAGCACGGTGGCGAGCACCGGTGCCACCACGGTCTGCCAGAGCTGGCCGGGCACCCTTTCGCGCCGGAAGTACGCGACGACGGCCAGGGAGCAGAGCATGTACAGGACCAGGAGCGCCGCCACGGCCAACCCGCTGAACCAGGAGAAGAGGGTCAGGACAGGGTCCAGGGACAGCACGGCGAACGGCGCCACGAGCAGGAAAGCGACCACGGTCTGGATCCGGGCGGCGACGGCGGGGGCCTTGTGCCGGTTGGTCCGGGCCACTCCGCGGGGCATCGACCCGCGCAGGGCCAGCGAATGGAGGTAGCGGTTGATGCCGTTGTGGAAGGCGATGATGCCGGCCAGCAGGGAAGTCACGAGCAGCATGCCGGTGACGGTTCCGGCCCACGGCCCGAACAGCTCCACCATGGGTGTCAGCACGAAGGACGTGGAGTCGCCGGATTCCAGGGCCGCGCCCGCGGCGTCGATGACGTGCGAGGGGCCGTAGTAGCTGACCAGCATCCACGAAATGAAGGAGAAGAAGACCGCGATGACCCCCACCGAAAGATAGGTGGCACGGGCCACCGTGCGGTGGGCGTCCTTGGCCTCGGCCGAGTAGATGGCCGTGGATTCAAAGCCGAACATCGAGGCGACAGCGAACATGATGGCTACGCCCGGGGCGCCTGCGCCGATCGCCGCGGGAGAGAAGGAGGCAGCCAGGCTGAGCCCTTCCGGTCCTCCGCCCCGCAGCAGCACGGTGAAGCCAAACATGAGCAGGATCGCGACCTCGAGGCCTACGAGCACCGCCAGGACCCGGGCCCCGAGTTCGATGTTGAGGGATCCCAGCACCTGCACGCCCGCCATGGTGATCATGGCCAGCAGCCACCAGGGAACCACGATCCCGGCGGTTCCGAGGACGCCCGAAAACGCGGCGCCGTATAGCCCGTACATCGCAGCCTGGACCGTGCTGTACGCGAGGAGCGCGAGCCACGCCGCTCCGGCCCCGATCTTCCGCCCAAAGGCGGCGGTGACATAGGCGTAGAAGGCGCCGTTGGCCTGGATCTTGCGGCTCATCGCGACGAACCCGACGGCGAAGATCACGATCACGATGCCCACCACCAGATACGCGCCGGGCGCGCCGGGACCGTTGCCGAGGGCCGCGGCCAGCGGTGACGCCCCGACGATTCCGGTCAACGGCGCCTGGGCGGACAACACAAAGAAGAGAATGCCCATGACGCCGACGCTTCCGGCGCGCAGCGCGGTGGAGTGCTCCGTGCGAGGACTGGCTTCTGCGGTCGGGGACTCGGATTTTGAAATACTCATCGGATCCTTCTTAACGGTCATGAGTCTGGGAAATTTCGGTCTGGGAATATGGGGGGTGCGTTGCACCGTGAAATCCAGCATGGCAGGTGGCGCGCGTCACGCTCTTGTCGCTCAGCGATCGGTTGTTGTTCCCCAGCG
This sequence comes from Arthrobacter sp. TE12232, assembly GCF_054062615.1. Lineage (NCBI taxonomy): Bacteria > Bacillati > Actinomycetota > Actinomycetes > Micrococcales > Micrococcaceae > Arthrobacter > Arthrobacter sp. TE12232. The sequence goes on along the minus strand of NZ_JBSSFK010000001.1, from coordinate 2,912,402 downwards.
CAATGGAATCCCGGGCCCTCGCGATCATTCGCAGCGGGTCAACTGCAGTTCGCGCAAAGACAAGACTGCAGGTCCGGCACCGGAGGAAACTCGGACATGACAGTACGGGCGCTCTGGAACCATCTTGCGCCGCGTGCAGCGTCTCAACAACACAGCGCTTCAATGACCCAGCCCTCAACTACCTGTGCCTTAACTACCAGCGCCTCAACTACTCGATGTGGAGTACACCCATGGAAACCTACGACGCCCTTCTCGCCTCGATCTCCCCGACGTCCGGGGAAACCCGGACCATCCTGGACCCCGCCACCGGCCAGCCGGTCGGACAGGCCCCGGTCCACACCGTTGAGGACCTGGAGCAGGCCATCGCGGCCGCAACGGCTGCCCAGCCGGCCTGGGCCGCCCTGGGCCACGACGCCCGCTCCGCCGCGCTCCTCAGGGCAGCCGACGCCGTCGAACGCTCCGCCGAGGAACTCGCCCGCCTGCTCTCCCGTGAACAGGGCAAGCCCCTTAACGGCCCCAACGCCCGCTTCGAAGTCGGCGCCTGCGCCGCCTGGCTGCGCGTCGCCGCCACCACAGCTTTGGAGCCGGAAACCGTGGTGGACGACGGCGAAACCCGCGCCGAACTCCACTACCGGCCCATCGGCGTCGTCGGCGCTATCGGCCCCTGGAACTGGCCCATGATGATCACGGTCTGGCAGCTCGCCCCCGCCCTGCGGATGGGCAACGCCGTGGTGGTCAAACCCTCCGAATACACCCCGCTCTCCGTCCTGGCCCTCGCCGCCGTTATCAACGAGGAACTCCCCGAGGGCCTGTTGTCCGTGGTCTCCGGCGGCCGGGAGGTCGGCGAGGCCCTGGCCGGGCACCCCGGCATCGGCAAGATCATGTTCACCGGCTCCACCGCCACCGGCAAGGCCATCATCAAGTCCTCCGCGGACACCGTCAAACGCCTCACCCTGGAACTCGGCGGCAACGACGCCGGCATCGTCCTGCCCGACGCCGACCCCAAAGCCATCGCCGAAGGCCTGTTCTGGGGCGCGTTCATCAACACCGGCCAGACCTGCGCGGCCCTCAAACGCCTCTACGTCCACACCGACATCTACGATGCCGTCTGCGAGGAACTCACCAACGTCGCCGCCGCGATGCCCATGGGCATCGGCCTGGACGAGGCCAACGTGCTCGGCCCGCTGCAGAACCGCCAGCAATACGACATCGTCGCCCGGCTCGTGGATGCCGCCAAGGCCTCCGGTGCCCGGGTCCTGCTCGGCGGCAACCCCGACCCGGACCGGACCGGCCACTTCTACCCCACCACCCTGATCGCGGACATCGACAACGACAACCCGCTCGTCGCCGAGGAGCAGTTCGGCCCCGCCCTGCCGATCATCCGCTACAGCACCGTCGACGAAGCCGTCGCCAACGCCAACGCCCTCGACGTCGGACTCGGCGCCTCCGTGTGGTCCTCCGACCCCGCCGCAGCCCGCACCGTCGCGGCCCGGCTCGAAGCCGGCACCGTCTGGATCAACAAACACGGCGCCGTAGACCCCCGCATCCCCTTCGGCGGAGCCAAGCAATCCGGCTACGGCCTCGAATTCGGCGTCGAAGGCCTCAAAGCCCTCGGCGTGCCCCAGGTCATCAACGGCTGACGCCGCTCTTATTGGGGGCCGGCGCAGCTACCTGCGGCACGGGTTCGTGCCGCAGGTAGCTGCGCCGGAACCGGCCGCTGCCGGCGGTCAAGGCCCGCAGCTCCACCGCGTACTTCAGCAGCTCCTGGTCCGGAACCTCGGCGCTGATCTCGGTGCTGTCGTCCGCGGCGGACGTCGTTCCCGTCAGCCGCGCCCGGCGGGAGGACAAGTCGCTCATCACGGCGCCCACGTGGTCCTCCGAAACGCTGATGGTCACAGCCGAGACCGGTTCCAGGAACTGAATCCGGGTGGCCGCTGCGGCTTCGCGAAGGGCCAGGGCACCGGCCGCCTGGAAGGCCGCGTCGGAGGAGTCCACGCTGTGGGTCTTGCCGCCAACCAGCGTCACCCGGATATCCACCACGGGGAATCCGGCGGAGACGCCTTTCTGCATCTGCGCCCGCACGCCTTTTTCCACCGAGGCGATGAAGGGCCCGGGAATCACCCCGCCCACCGTCTTGTCGACAAATTCGAATCCGGCGCCGCGCTCGAGGGGCTCCACCTCGATGTCGCAGACGGCGTACTGGCCGTGGCCGCCGGATTGTTTGACATACCGCCCGTGGCCGGCCGCCGGCGCGGCGAACGTTTCGCGCAGCGGGGTGACCACCGGTACGGTCTGCAGGTTCACTCCCTGGTCCCGCAGCCTGCCCAGGACGACGTCGGCATGGGCCTCGCCCATGCACCACAGGATCAGCTGGTGGGTTTCAGAGTTCCGTTCCACCCGCAGCGTCGGGTCCCCGGCGATGACCTTGCCCAGGTTCCTGGCCAGGACGTCCTCATCGCCGTGTGTGGCCGCTTCGATGGCCACCGGCATGAGCGGATCCGGCATGTCCCAGGCGGCGACCAGCAAAGGCGACTCCTTGGCCGAAATCGTGTCGCCGGTCTCCGCGGTGCCCAGTTTGGTCAGCGCGCAGATATCCCCGGCCACGCAGAACGCTACCGGCCGCAGACCGGATCCGAGCGGCGAGTACAGGTGCGTGATGCGCTCGTCGCTGTCGTGGTCCTCGTGGCCGCGGTCCGCCATGCCGCGGCCGCCCACGTGGATGGCGGTGTCCTCCCGCACGACGCCGGAGAAGACGCGCACCAGGCAGACCCGGCCGAGGAATGGGTCGATCGTCGTGCGCACCACTTCGCCGAGCAGCGGCCCTTCAGGGTCACAGGCCAGCGGGCCGGCGGCCACGCCGTCGAGGTCCGTGGCTGTCGGGACCCCGCGCTCAGCCGGCGTGGGAAAAGCGCGCACCAGGACGTCCAGCAGTTCCGCCAGGCCAAGTCCTGATTCCGCGGACACCGGCAGCAAGGGGTGAAAGGACCCGCGGGCGACGGCGGTCTCCAGATCGGCGATCAGGGCTTCGGAGGCGATTTCTTCACCCCCGAGGTACCGGTCCATGAGCGTCTCGTCCTCGCTCTCGGCGATGATCCCTTCGATAAGCGCGCCCCGCGCGGGCTCCGACCCGGCGAGCTCGACGTCGGTCGCGGCGCGGGCTGCGGGTGCCGCTTCGTCCGAACCGTACTGGGAAACCGTGCCGGTCAGCAGCCCCAGCAGGCCGGTGACGGCACCGTCGGCGCTGACCGGTAAGTAAAGCGGCACGATGGAGTCGCCAAACGCCAGCCGGCAGCGGGCAAGGGCGGCGTCGAAATCCGCGCGCGGATGGTCCAGACGGCTAATGACCACGGCCCGGGGCATTCCGAGCCGTTGGCACTCGTTCCAGAGCGCGGTGGTCGCGGCGTCGACGTCGTCGGTGGCCGATACGACAAACAGCACCGCGTCCGCCGCCCTCAGCCCGGCGCGCAGTTCTCCGATGAAATCCGTATAACCGGGAGTGTCCAGCAGGTTCACCTTGATGCCGCCGACCGTCACGGGCACCACGGCCAGTGCCACGGAGCGTTGCTGGGCGATGGCGGCGGGATCCGAGTCGCTCACCGTGGTGCCGTCGGCGATCGAGCCCTTGCGCGTGATGGCCCCGGTGGCGGCAAGCAGAGCTTCAGTGAGCATCGTCTTTCCAGCACCTGAATGGCCTACAAGTGCCACATTGCGGATCTTGTCCGGCTGCTCCGGCGGCGCGGAGCCGTTGGCGTCGGCCCGCCGGAGGTCAGACGTGCCCCGTGCCGGACCCCTCGACGGAGTCTTGGCGGCTTTCGATGGCATGAAATCCTCCTGGCGTGGCGTCCACTCGTGCCCCGCAGGGCCTTCCGTTAAGGATTGGACACCCTGGGACGCCCGGACAGCAAGGGCTTTTTCACGCCGCGGCCGGAGCAACCAGGGATCCGGAGGCCGCCCGGTCCTTGAGCCAGCGGCCCAGGGCCTTTCCTTTGCCCTTCCACCAATTGTCTTCGTCGGTGTCGTGGTGCCACCGGAAGATCACGGCGACCAGGATGAAGACGCCCGCGGCGACGTTTGTCCAGGAGCCGGACGCGGCATCGAGGAGCACGCTGAACGCCATGACAAGGATGGACGGCAGGGCCAGGGTGCGGAAGACGGTGTTGGCCACATAGCGGCGGTGGGACCGCGGGACGGAGACTGCGCGGACGAAGTCGAAGCACAGGCATACCACCACGAGCGCCTGCCCCAGGGACATGAGAATGTGCCCTGGCAGCGAGCCGGCAAACAGGACGGCCGCCTGGAGCCCCGGGCTCATCGCGTGCCCGCGAACGTGGACGGTCCAAACTCAGCTGACTCATGCATGCGATGCCCCCCGGCCTCTACGCTGCTGTGCTGGCTCCGCCCGGGCTTCCCGAAGGAGCTGCGAGCGTGTCACACCAGACTTTCTGACACCCCAATTCAACGCGCGGCCCTAGCCTGAAGTCACGCGCTTCAGGTACCCGACTATCGGAAGGCACGTTACCCGTTTCCGCTCCGCAGTACTCAGTTCGTTGCCGCGGCTACTTGCCCGGGCGCCACGGCATGCCGGCACCGCGTCTGCTGAATCCGCCCGGAGCTGCGGATAAAAGCAGACTACTTGCTCCACTAATCCAGGCCGGACACGGCGGCTCGAGGCCGTCCGCACGCGCGTAATGTCGCACCGTTTCGTCCCGCCGCGCACGTAGTTTCCGTGCGGAAACCAGAAGCTCTCCGCGCCGAAACGCGAGTACCTTACTCGGGAGTAGGTAATCCCGGGGCGAAAAGACGAGTACAACTACGCGTTGTCCCGTCCGCTCTTCCCCGCAACGATTGGGCCATCGATTCAGCGCGGCAACCGCAGGATTGGGGGGAATGCGGCTCAGGCCTGTTGACTCCTGTCCGGGTGCCACCCACACAAGGAGTCTCACAAATGCGCAAGCTCACCAAGAAGAGCAAGGTCATCGCCGTTGCAGCCTCAGTCGCCCTCGTGGCCGTCGGCGGCGGCACTGCCTACGCCTACTGGACCACCACCGGCGCCGGCACCGGCACCGCTGCCAACTCCACCGGCGGCGGCACCGTGACCCTGCATGCAAGCTTCGCGGCCGGCCTGGCACCGGGCAACTCGGTGCCCGTGACGTACACGGCCGACAACAGCACCAACACCGGCACCGTCGTCGGCGCCCTCACCGCAAAGGTGACCACGAGCGTGGATACCTGTCTGCCGGCATGGTTCACGGTCAGCGCCGATACGTCGAACTCCCCGGTCGCGGCGAACAGCACAGGCACCCAGGTGGGGACGGGAACACTGGAGTTCCTCAATAGCGCCGCCAACCAGGATGCCTGCAAGTCGGCCATCGTCACGGTCACAGTCGGCAGCGTATAGCTGGCGTCCCCGGCGGGCCGGACACGCGGCCCGCCGGGGCGGCCTTCGGGCCTCCGCACAACAACGCATCAGCCACCGCCGACACCCACGATCCGCGCCATGCCGCCGGGTCGAAGGAGGATAGGGAATGCAGCATCTACTGCGGTTCTTCCGGCTCGCAGGGGATCACGCGGGCCTCGCCGGCCGCGTCCTCATCATTGGCCTGCTGGCCATCTTCCTGCCGGCGGGCACGCTCTACGCGGCCGGGCAGCAGTCGGCCCCGCAAAAGCCCGGGATCCTGGTGCAGGTCACGCCGTCCAGCCGGAACGTGGACCAGGGACAGGCCACAAGCTATTCCGCAACCGTCAGCTCCACGGGCGGGTTTGCGGGCACGGTAGTGCTGGCTGTCGCCGGCCTCCCGGCGGGGGCAGCGGCCAGCTTCTCGCCGTCGTCCGTCAAGCTGACGGCCGGGGGTACGGCCCAGCTCAGCATGAATGTATCCACGGCATCCTCTACTGCCGCCGGAGACTACGCTTTGACCGTGACGGGCCAGAGCGGCGCGATCCAGTCGGCTTCCGTACAAACCCAGTTGCGGGTCAAGGCTCCCCTTCGGGTGTTCGGGCTCTCCGGCGATGTGGCGGGACTGCTCGCCCCCGGCACGAGCCGGCCGCTGGACCTCGGATTCAACAACCCGGATAAGAGCATCGACGTCGGCAACCTGACGGTCTCGATCGCGGGTGTAGTCCGCACCGCGAAGGCGATCGCGGCTAGCCTGCCCTGCACGGCGCAGGACTATGCCGTGGTGCAGTTCAGCGGGCGCTATCCCCTGGCGGTTCCGGCCGGCAGCAGCTCGCTCTCACAACTTGGCGTTCCATCCGCCCAATGGCCGCGGATCGCAATGCTCGACACTCCTCGTCTCCAGGACGGCTGCAAGGGCGCAGTCCTCCAGTTGGCCTACTCGGGATCAGGGCAGGGAAACTGACATGCAATCCACACGATCCATGCTGCGCGGCACCAGAGTCGCCGGAACTGCCTCCGCCGCTACCGCCGCGCTCTGTCTGCTGGCCGGTGGCGGCACCGCCTACGCCTACTGGGCCACTACCGGCACGGGTTCCGGTGCCGCAGCCGCAGCCCCGATGCAGACCGTCGCCGTCGACGCGTTTGTTGCCGGCGACTCGAACCGGACCAGTCTGGTTCCGGGCGGCAGCGCTGACGTCATCCTCCGCGCCAGCAACCCCAACGCGTTCGCGGTTCAGTTGTACTCGGTGGCCTCCAGCGGGGCAATCACGGCCGATGCCGCCCATTCCGGATGCACCACCACCGGGGTGTCCTTCACGGCCCCGGCCGCACCGCTCGCACCTGCCGTGACCATCCCGGCTAACTCATCCCTGCTGGTCACCCTGCCGGGCGCGGCCGGCATGTCCGCCCAGTCACAGTCCGCCTGCCAGGGCGCGACCTTCAAAATTCCCGTCACCGTGGAGGCCCGACGATGAGCCGTCGCAACACCCGCCAGGCACACCCGAGCATCCGGAGCCGCGTTGCCGTCATCGTTGCCGGCGTTGCCCTGCTCTCGTGGGCCGGTCCGGGGGCCAACGCCTTCTGGGCGTCGGTCGCGAACGGGGGGTCCGCGGCGGCCGCCGCTGATGCCGTGGCCGCCGGCGCCACGCCTTCGGCCAGCGTGTCTGCGGGAAATGTCACGCTGGCATGGAAGGCCGCCGCCACCCTTGCCGGCCGCCCTGTCAGCGGCTACACGCTGGCCCGCTATGCTTCCGCATCCGGCGGCACCAGAATCGCCGCGGGGGGAACCTGCACGGGCACGGTTACCGCGGGGCTGGGCTGCACCGACCAAGGCGTCCCGACCGGCACTTGGTACTACACGGTCACCCCCGTACTCGGGCAGTGGCAAGGACCCGAGAGCGTCCGGAGCGCAGGCGCCGCCGTTGACACCACCCCGCCAGCCGCCCCTACCGTCTCGGCCCCGGCCTATGTCAACTCCGCCACCGTCGCCACCGTACCCGTCAGCGGCACCACCGAACCCGGGGCATCCATTGCCCTGACGGTCAAGGACGCCGGCACCCCCGTGCATACCGTCACCGCTGCTGTGACCGCGGACGCGTCCGGAGCCTGGAACACCGCTGTGAACCTCTCGTCTCTGGCTGACGGGACGCTCACGTACAGCGCCGTCGCGACCGACACCGCGGGCAACCAGGGCAATCCCACACCGCCGGGCACAGTAACCTCCGTCAAGGACGTCACTGCCCCGACGGTGTCCGGGGTGGTGCTGGCCGACGGCGGCGGCAAGGGCGGCAAGATCGAACCCGGCGACAAGGCCACCATCACCTTCTTCGAAGCCCTGGACTCCTCGACAATCTGCAGCAGCTGGGCCCCCGGTGCCGCAGGGACCCTCAGCGGGGACAACCAGGTCACTGTCACCATCAGCGCGGGCAACGTCCTCAGCGTCAGCGTGGACAGCTCGGCCTGCCCGACGTCGAGAATTGGCAGCGTCGCCCTCGCTGGAAACTACTCCCCGTCGGGAACACTCACTTACAAGGGTGCCGGAGGGTCCGCCTCGACGGTCAGCTGGAGCCCCGCCACCCGGATGCTCACCATCACACTGGGGGCCTTGGCCACGGGAAGCGCGAACAATGGAACGGTTAAGGCCGCTGTGCCGACGTACACGCCCACAGGTGGCATGCGGGACGTAGCAGGCAACGCCCTTGCCGTCACCCCGGTGGCAGGCTCGAGTTCGTCCTTCTGACACATCGCAGGAGTGCCCGGGACCCTCAGGGTCCCGGGCACTCCTGCGTTAAGCCAGGATTCAGTCTTCGATCCCCCGCGGCCGCCACACCACCAACGCCTGCGACCTCGCTTGGGGGCGCTTGCCGCGGGCCAGGCTGACGACGTCGCCCGCGGCTCCCGCGGCGAAGATGCGGGAGTCCAGGGCACGGGGGCGGCGTTCAAGTTCTTCGCTCAGCTCGGCAACACGCCGTTGCAGGGCTGCCACCTGGTTCTCCAGCTGCAGGATCCGTTTGATGCCTTCGAGCGAGACGCCCTCCTGGGAAAGCCGCTGGACCTCGCGGAGCATGTTCACATCGCGCTGCGAATAGCGCCTCGATTTGCCCGGGGCGCGGCTGGGCGAGACGATCCCCAACCGGTCGTACTGGCGCAGCGTCTGCGGGTGCATGTCCGCCAGCTCGGCGGCAACGGAGATGACGAAGATCGGCTGATCGAAGTCGATGGCCATGGCGGGACTCCGTTCCTAGAGCCGGGCCTTGGCTGCCAGGCCCGCGCGGACGTCCTCGTCGGCAGTGGCCGCGGCGAAGGCCTTCACGGCTTCCTCCGCTTCCTTGCTCAGCCGCCGCGGGACAGCGACGTCGATTGTCACCAGCAGATCGCCGGTGCCGCTGGCGTGCTTGACGCCGCGGCCTTTGACGCGCAGCGTGCGGCCGGACGGCGTCCCTGCGGGGACCCTGACTTTGACCTTGTCGCCGTCGATCGTCGGAACCTCGACATCGGCGCCCAGGGCCGCCTCCGGGAAGGAGACGGGGACGTGGATGCGGAGGTTTTCGCCATCGCGGACGTAGAAATCATGGGGCTTTACGGAGACGGTGACCATGAGGTCGCCGTAGCCGGCGGGACCGTGCTGGCCTTTGCCGCGAACGCGGACCTTCTGCCCGTCTTTGATGCCGGCCGGAATGCGGACGTCGATGACCTCGCCGTCGGGTTCACGCAAGCCGATGGTGGTACCGCGGATGGACCCGGCAAATGAGATCGAAGTGGACGCGGTGCGGTCCGCGCCCTTCTGCGGAGCGCGCTGGAACGACTGGCCGCCGCCACCGAACCCACCGCCGCCGAAGAGATCGGCGAACTCGGGCGGAATGCCGCCGGCGGTGCTGTAGCTGCCGGAATGGCGTCCCCCGCCGCCGGTGAAGAGTCCGCCGAAGAGGTCTTCGAAGCCTGCGCCGCCGGCAGCCCCGCCGCCTCCACCGGGGGCAAAGCGCGCGCCGCCGCCCATCGCCCGGATGGCGTCATACTGCTGGCGCTCATCGGCGTCGGACAACACGGAATAGGCCTCGGAGATGTCCTTGAACTTCTTCTCCGACGCCGCATTGCCCGCGTTGGTATCCGGGTGGTGCTGCCGGGCAAGCTTCCGGTAAGCCTTCTTGATATCGGCGTCGGAAGCGTCCTTGGCGACACCAAGGATCTTGTAAAAGTCCTTGTCCACCCAATCCTGGCTAGCCAATGGCGTTTCCTTTCAAAAGTCATGCAGAGTGCGCTTCGCAGATGATGGGCCCCCGCCCCTTCGCGTGGTGGCTTGGTCCTGACGGACCCAGCCACCACGCTCCGGCAGGCCCGATGCCACTCCCGGGGCCCATCATCTGCTTCGCGCTGTTTGTCCACTCACTTTAGGCGAGCAACACGCTGGCGCGGAGGCCGGATAGGGGGCGGCGGTGTGGAGGGCACCGCCCCCTATCCGGCGTAGCGCCGAACGCAACCTAGGCAGGTACCGCGACGATCACCTGTGCCGCACGGAGGACGCGGTCGCCGGACTTGTAGCCCGAACGCAGGACCTGGCTGACGGTATCGAAGTCAATATCCGTGCCGGGCTGCTGGATGAGGGCCTCGTGGATCGTGGGGTCGAACTCCACGCCGGTCTCATCGATGCGGACCAGTCCGTACGTCTTCAGCGCAGTCTCCAGCTTGGTGGCAATCGCGGCGAAAGGTCCGTCCGCGAGGTCACCGTGCTGGCGGGCGGCATCGACGTCGTCCAGTACCGGCAGCAGGGCGTTCAGGACGCCGATGACGGCCATCTCGCCCGCGACGGCACGGTCGCGTTCGACCCGCTTGCGGTAGTTGACGTACTCGGCCTGCAGGCGGCGAAGGTCATCCCTGAGCTCCTCCGCCTCGGCGGCGCCGGCTGCGCCCTGGGCCACCGAGTCGGCGGCGGGCACCTCAACGCTGTTGAGGATGTCCTCCGCCTGGGACAGTGCGTCCCCGGAGTCCGCATGATGTTCCTGGTCAGGGTGGCGGGCCTGGCCGGTCTTCGGATCGACCTTGCGGTTGTCGTGGATCACCGGCTTCTGCGGCTCGTTTTCCCGCTGTTCAGCGTCACGCCGGTTCTCGGAAGAACCGTGCTCTTCTTCGTTACCGTGGTGCGGCATGATTACTTCTTCTCGTCTTCGTCAACGATTTCGGCGTCGACGATGTCCTCGTCGGTGCCCGCTGCCTGCTCGCCTGCGGGGGCACCGTGGGCGCCGGCGGCGCCGTCAGGGGATCCTGCGTGGGCGTAGATGGCCTCGCCGAGCTTGCTCTGGGAAGCCTGCAGCTTCTCAAACGCGGTCTTCACGGCGGCGTCGTCGGTGCCTTCGAGGGCTGCCTTGAGGGCGTCGACGTCGGCCTTGACCTCGGTCTTGACCTCTTCCGGCAGCTTGTCGGCGTTGTCCGCGATCAGCTTGTCTACGGAGTAGGCGAGCTGTTCGGCCGTGTTGCGGGTGTCGGTTGCCTCGCGGCGAGCCTTGTCCTCGGCTGCGTGCTCCTCGGCGTCACGGACCATGCGGTCGATGTCTTCCTTGGACAGCGCGGTGCCGCCGGTGATGGTCATGGACTGTTCCTTGCCGGTGCCCTTGTCCTTCGCCGAGACGTGCACGATGCCGTTGGCGTCGATGTCGAAGGTGACCTCGACCTGCGGGACGCCGCGGGGGGCCGGAGCGATGCCGGTCAGTTCGAACGTGCCCAGCGGCTTGTTGTCGCGGGTGAACTCACGCTCGCCCTGGAAGACCTGGATGGCCACGGACGGCTGGTTGTCATCCGCGGTGGTGAAGGTTTCGCTCCGCTTGGTGGGGATGGCCGTGTTGCGCTCGATCAGGTGCGTCATGATGCCGCCCTTGGTTTCGATGCCCAGGGACAACGGGGTGACGTCGATCAGGAGCACGTCCTTGCGCTCACCCTTGAGGACACCGGCCTGCAGGGCGGCGCCGACGGCGACGACCTCATCCGGGTTGACGCCCTTGTTGGGTTCCTTGCCGCCGGCCAGTTCCTTGACGAGGTCGTACACGGCCGGCATGCGGGTGGAACCGCCGACGAGCACGATGTGGTCGATCTCGGAAAGCTTGATACCGGCTTCCTTGATGACGTCCTGGAACGGCTTCTTGGTGCGGTCCAGCAGGTCCTTGGTGAGGTCCTGGAACTTGGCGCGGGTCAGCTGCTCGTCCAGGTGGACCGGGCCGTCGGGGGTGACGGACAGGTACTGGAGGGAGACGTTGGTGCTGGAGGAGGAGGACAGTTCCTTCTTGGCCTGCTCGGCTGCCTCACGGAGGCGCTGCAGGGCGATCTTGTCCTTGGTGAGGTCGATGCCCTTGACCTTGAGCTGGTTCAGCAGGTAGTCCACGACACGCTGGTCCCAGTCGTCGCCGCCGAGGTGGTTGTCACCGGCGGTGGCGCGGACCTGGATCGTGGAGAAGTTGTCTTCGTCCTTGCCGACCTCCAGGAGGGAGACGTCGAAGGTTCCGCCGCCGAGGTCGAAGACCAGGATGAGTTCGTCTTCCTTGCCCTTGTCCAGGCCGTAGGCCAAGGCGGCCGCGGTGGGCTCGTTGACGATGCGCAGGACGTTGAGGCCGGCGATTTCACCGGCTTCCTTGGTGGCCTGGCGCTGGGCGTCGTTGAAGTAGGCCGGGACGGTGACGACGGCGTCGGTGACCTTTTCCCCGAGGTAGGACTCGGCGTCGTTCTTCAGCTTCATGAGGATACGGGCGGAGATTTCCTGCGCCGTGTACTTCTTGTCGTCAATGGCGACGGTCCAGTCGGTGCCCATGTGGCGCTTGACGGACGCGATGGTGCGGTCAATGTTGTTGACGGCCTGGCGCTTCGCGATCTCGCCGACAAGGACCTCGCCGGACTTGGAGAACGCAACGACCGACGGCGTGGTGCGGCCACCCTCGGCGTTGGCAATGACGGTGGGCTCGCCACCTTCGAGAACGGAGACGACGGAGTTAGTGGTTCCGAGGTCAATACCTACTGCACGTGACATGGGTTGCTTCCTTACTTTCCTTGGAATCTTTGAGGAATCCGCGGACCACAGTGCTTCTAACCGCAAAGGGTTCTAACAACAAAGGGCCCGACCGTTATTGAGCGATCTACACTCAACTTTACCCAGACCCGGATTTAAGTCAATCCAAAGTTGAGCGCAATCGACTCAACTTTGCTCCAGCCGCGGTCGGCGGCCTCTCCTTGCCGCCTGAATTCCCCGGATTTCAGGCCTTCCGGCGCGCTCCGGGGCCGTGTTTCGCCCTGCGCGAACCTTCAGCGCGCGGACCCCCGCGGCAGAGGGCCCCGCGGGGGGGACCACTGCCTGCACTACTTATCGGTCGACGTCCCCGGACGATTCGCCCGCTGCCTGCCGGCCTGCACGCTCGGCGCCGGCCGTTCCGGCGGTTCCGTAGTCGCCCTCCGGGTACTCTGCTTCCTCGGCGACGGACTCCTCACCGGAGGCCTCGGGCGCCGAGACTCCGGCGTCGCCGTAGTCCCCCGCGGCGTAGTCGCCCTCCACCTGGCCGACAGCGGCCGCACCGGCCAGGCCGGCGTCGCCGTAGTCCCCCGCCGAATACTCCCCCTCGACGGCCGTGGGCGGGACTTCGCCGGCCGTGCCCGCGGTGCCGTAGTCGCCCTCGACATACTGCCCCTCGGCCTCTGCTTCGCCGGACGTGGTCTCGCCCGACACGTTCTTTTCCGGCATATCCTCTTCAGGCGTGTTCTTTTCAGAAATGTTCTCTTCGGACATGTTCTCTTCAGACATGGATGGATCCTTCCTGAAAGCATCGGGTGCGCCCGTGCGGGCGCAGGGGCAGTCTACCGATCGTCACCGCGGGGCAACAGGGGAGCCCGCTTCACCGGGCGGTGGCCGCCGGCAACCCGGCGACGTCGGCGAGCACCGCGAGGTGATGGTCGAAGAGCTCCTCCCGGGCGGTGAACGTTTCCTGGCCGTACTGGCCGAAGACTTCGAAGCTGACGGCGCCGAAGAGCGAGGTCCAGGCGAGGGCGCCGCGGGCCAAGAGGTCATCCGGGACGGCCAGGCCGAACTCGGCGCGGATTTTCGCCAGATCCCCGCCAAGTCCGGCGGCGACGGCAGGGCTCCGCCAGCCCTGAACCGAAAGCTGACCGGCCCGGAAGGCGCCGTCGAGAATTGCCATAAGGGCAAAGATCACCCGCGTCCCGGGGCCGGTGGTCCGCTCGGCGGGCGCGCGGTACCCGGGCACCGGGCTGCCGAAGAGAAGGGCATAGCGGGACGGTTCGCGCAGTGCCCAGCCCCGGACCGCGCGGCCCAGCGCCGCAAAGCGGCCGCCGAAGTCACCTTCGGGCACGGCCGCGACAGCGGCATCCACTTCATCGCCGAGTTCGTTATAGGCGTCAATCAGCAGGAGGGTCAGCAGCTCTTCCCGGTTCTCCACGTAGCGGTAGACCGCCGAGGAGACGACGCCCAGGTCCCGGGCGACGGCGCGGAGGGACAGTGCGGCCGCACCGTGCAGCGCCAGGTGCTCCCGGCCCAGGCGGAGGATGTCGGCCACAGTCCGGGCGCGCGCGCGTTCCCGCGGGGTCCGGGGCCGGGAAGCCGCGGCGGCGGCCCCGGCGTACTCCTTGGCGGCTTCAACGGCGGCATTGGCACTGTCCTCGGGCATGCATCCAGCATGTCACAAACAAGAGCACTGTCAACAAATGTGAGCACTGCTCTTGACTTACGTTCACTTGGCGGCGCATTCTGAATTACGAGAGCACTGCTCTCATAATCCTAAGGAGATCAGAATGACCCAATCCGGAGCCCCTCGGCGTACCCCATCCCGTCTCTTCGTCGTCACCGGCGCCGGCCCCGTGGGCTGGACGGTGACGGAACAACTGGCAGCGGCGGGTCACCGCGTGCGCGTCCTGACGAGGTCCGGAAGCGGGCCCGCCCACCCGCTGGTTGAGAGAATGTCCGTTGATGTTTCGGACCCGGCCCGGCTCGGCGAGGCCTTCCGCGGCGCCTCGGCCGTCTTCCATTGCATCCACGGCTCGCGGTATAGCGCCGAAGCCTGGGCCAGGGAACTGCCGCAGGCGGAGCAAAGCGTGCTCACCGCGGCGGGAGACGCGGGCGCCGTCGCCGTCTTCCCGGAAAGCCTGTACTCCTACAGCGCGCCGGAACGGCCCATGACCGAGGAGGGCCCCCGCGAGGCGCAGGGCGGCAAACGGGGTGTCCGGACGGCACTCCTGAAGGCTCGGGCCGAGTCCGCAACGGACACCGTGAGCGTGGTGGCAGGCGATTTCTTCGGGCCTCGGGTCCGCACCGCGCACTCCGGCGAGCGCATGGTGAAGCCCGTACTGGCAGGCAAATCCCTGACGGTGATCGGACGGACGGATCAGCCGCATTCCTTTACCTACGTTCCTGACCTCGCGGCCGCCATGATTGCGGCGGCCGACAAGCCGCAGGTGTGGAACCGGGTGTGGCATGCGCCCACCGGACCGGCGCTGACCCAGCGCGAGATCGCCGGGGCATTCGCCAACGCGGCCGGCGCCCGGTCCCCGCGCGTCACGGCGTTGCCCGGCTGGGCGCTAAAGGCGATGGGATTGTTTTCGCCCGATATGCGGGAACTGGTGGAGACGCTGTACCAGTTCGAGCGCCCGTTCGTGATGGATTCCGCCGCGAGCCAGGCCGCTCTGGGGCTGGCGCCCACGCCGCTGCACGAAGCAGCCGCCGCCACCGTCGCCTGGTGGGGGGACCAGGGACAGTGACGGCGGCTGCGGTTTTGGGGTCCGGCTAGCGGACTCCGGCTTCTTCGTTATCCGCAGTCCGGGGGAACGGGACGTCGGCTCGGGCCGCGGCGTCGTTCTCCGGCCGGCCGAGCTTGCCCGGCCACCAGATCCGCGGGCCGATGTCGTAGGCCAGCGCGGGCACCAGCAGCGAGCGGACCAGCACCGTGTCCAGCAAGACGCCGAACGCGACGATGAAGGCCAGCTGCACCAGGAACATGATCGGGATGACCCCCAGAGCCGCGAAGGTGGCCGCGAGGATCACGCCCGCCGAGGTGATGACCCCGCCCGTCACGGCGAGGCCGCGCAGGATACCGGCCCGGGTGCCGTGCTTGATCGATTCCTCCCGGACCCGGCTCATGAGGAAGATGTTGTAGTCGACGCCCAGCGCCACGAGGAAGACGAAGCCGAAGAGGGGCACTGTTGCGTCCGCTCCCGGGAATCCGAAGATGTTGTTGAAGACGAAGGCCGAAACGCCCATCGCCGCGCCGTAGGACAGGACCACGGAGGCGACCAGCAGGACCGGCGCCAGCACCGAACGCAGCAGCAGCATGAGGATGACCAGGATGACGCCCAGGACCACCGGGATGATGGTGACGAGGTCGCGCTGTGCGGTGGTATTGGTATCCAGCGCGGTGGCCGTCACGCCGCCGACCAGCACGCCGCTGTCAATCGTCTTCAGTTCCTGGCGGAGCGACACCACGACGTTTTCGGCGTCATTTGAGTCCGCAGCGTAGTTCAGCGTCGCGTTGATCAGAACCCTGCCATCCCTGACTGCCGGGGCGGCCGGTGCGCCCGGGGCTCCGGTGATGACCGGGGCGCCGCCCTCGGCCAGCAGGTAGGCGTCGCCGACGCCGTCGCTGGCTTTGGCCTTCGCCAGAACCTCCTGCGCCTTTGCCTCGTCGGCCACGATTACCGCCGGGCTGCCGGATCCGGCGTCGAAGTGCCGGCCCAGGGCTTCCTGCCCGTCGACGGCGTTGGAGGCAGTGAGGATGACATCGGTCTGGGCGACGCCGTTGGCTTTGAGCTGCAGAAGGCCGGTCCCCGCCACGAGAAGCAGAAGGACCGAGGCCACCCAGACCGTGCGCGGCCGACGCGAAACGAGCGAACCTGTGGCCCGCCAGAGTCCCTTCTGGCCCTCCAGTCCCGTGACCAGTTCCGGCTCGCGTTCGGTTTCCGGAAGCAGCTTCGGCCGGAACGGCCAGAACGCGGCGCGGCCAAAAAGCGCCATCAGGGCGGGCAGCAGGGTCAAGGCCGCGAAGAGCGCGCAGAGGATGCCCGCGGCGGCTACCGGCCCGAGCGCCTTGTTGGAGTTGAGGTCGGAGAACAGCAGGCAAAGCAGCGCAATGATCACCGTGGCGCCGGAGGCCAGGATCGGCTCCCAGGCTGCCTTCCACGCCGTGATTGCGGCAGCCGTGCGGTTGGCGGTGTGCGTCAGGGCTTCGCGGAACCGTGCCACGTACAGCAAGGCGTAATCAGTGGCCGCACCGATCACCAGGATGGACAGGATGCCCTGGCTTTGGCCGTTCAGCTGGATCCAGCCAGCTTTCGCCATGCTGAACACGAGCAGGATCGCGGCGCACAACGCGAAGACCGAGGTGAGCAGCACCATGATCGGCAGCAGCAGGGAGCGGTAGACGATCAGCAGGATCAGGAACACGGCGCCGAGGGCCACGAGGAGCAAGATGCCGTCAATTCCGGCAAAGGCACTCGCCAGGTCCGCCGCAAGGCCAGCCGGCCCGGTGACGAACGTCTGCATTCCCGCCGGCGCGGATGTTTGAACCTCATTGCGCAGTTCCTTGACCACCGCCTTCACTTCTGCCGAGGAAGCGATGGGCACCACGAACTGAACCGCCTTGGCATCCGCGGAGGGGATAGGGCCGATCACCGTGCTGCCGACCTGCATCGCCTCCAGCCTGCCCTTGAGTGCGGCGGCTTCGCCGAGCTCGGCCGGGGTGAAGGCCGTATCGCTCTCGACCACGATCACGGCGGGGATTTCCTTGGAGTCCCGGAACTTGGCCTGCCAGTCCTGGGCCTCGGTGGCCTCGGCCCCGGCGGGCAGGAAGGAAGCCTGGTCGTTGGATGAAACCTCACTCAGACGGCCAAACGTCGGGCCGCCTATGCCGGCGATCGCCAGCCAGGCCACTACCAGCACTGCGGGAATCAGCCAACGCAGCCAGAACGGTACGCGCGTCGTCGGGGGCGAAGTCGTTTTCATGTGTCCTTCTAGGGTGCGATTCGGAGGGGACGAGGAATCAACTCCATAGTAGACTATCTCCATCATGGAGATAACCCCGAAGCGCGTGTGCCGGAGGAGAATGGAAGCACAGCCGGCGCCGGCCCGCTCGCGGTAGATACTGCGGTAAACGCTGCAGCAAACACTGCAGTAAACTCCCGAGGGCGCCGTCGACGACGCCGACCGGCCGCGGTCAGACCGCCGCGGCCGCATTCAGGGACGCCACATCTAGGGACAAAGGAGGTCCGCAGTGTCAGCCGAATCCCGGGGCCCATCCGAAGACACAGCGCCCCCCGACGCGGCCGGCCCGCCTCCGCTCGTCCGGCTCCTGCAGGAATTCAACCTCGAAGCCAACCGCTACGTGGACTCCGCCGGCGGCCGCAACGACATGCACCGCACGGACCTGAACGCCCTGGCCGTCATCATGCAGCACACGGCACGGGACCAGATCGTTACCCCGGGCGTGCTCCGGAAGGAGCTGAACCTCAGCTCTCCCGCCACCACCGCGCTGATCGACCGGCTCCACAGTTCCGGCCATGTGGTCCGCGAACGCGAGGGCGCGGACCGCCGGCAGGTGCAGCTGCGCATGACGCCCAAGGCCTACCGGGACGGCGGCGCCATGTTCCTTCCGCTGGCCCGCCACATGGGCGCGGCGATCGAAAACTTCACGCCGGAGGAACTGGAGATTGTCACCCGGTTCATGAACTCCATGATCGAGGCCACCGTCCGGGCCGGCGAAGAAGCGGCGCGTGGCCCCGCGCCGGACAGCAGCCCGGGCTGACTTACAGCCGCTGCTGATCCGCAGCCTGTGCCGTCTGACACTCCAGTGCCAGAAGCTCATCCGGCGCGAGAGCGATTTCGAGTGAGCAGAGCCTTCTTGAAGTGGGCTTCGGCAGCATCCACCTGAGCTGCCGGGGCACTGGGCGGGAAGACTGGGAGGATGCTGAATTGGAAGTGATGTCGATGAATGAAGTCGATGCGATCCAATTCGCGGAGGGCGGAATTACCACCCTCCCGTTCATTGCATAGGCCCTCCATCGTGCGAGAAAGCACTCGGGACTCGACGGAAATCCAAGAAAAGGTACAGGTTAAAAACCTACCGTTGCGTCGTGGCACAGCAACGCAGCCAACGGCATGCCACGACGTCTTTTCTCCGCAAAAATAGCGATGCCCGCCCCCAGCGAAGCGAGGTCCCCGCACACACCTGGCCAACAAGCCGCGCCTCAAGGGCTTTGAGAAATTCCGTTTCGACTCGACGAAGCCGGTCAGCTAGCACAATTCTGAATGACACTTCGGGGGCATTCATTATCTTGAGCAAACACTCTTCACGTACTTTGTCGACTTCACTAGAGCAAACACACAATTCAGGGGGATAAATTGATATCAAATAGGGGCGGCGCCGTACGTCGCATTTTCAGTCCGGCACGCACAGTACTCACAGCACTATTTGCGGTGCTCCTTTCACTTATCACGGCTGCGCCCTCCCTAGCTGCGACGTCGGAGGGTGAGCCCAACGGCACTATGGCGACGGCAACAGTGGTGCCCCTGGGAACCACCATTTCCGGTTCAACACTGAGCGCAATCTCCTACGACACCGATTACTACGCCGTCGACCTGCCCAAGGCAGGCCGGCTCGGCCTGAACTTCAAGTTCCCCGCCGGGCTCGGAACCGGACCCACCTACACACTCAGCATCTACAACGCCAACGGCACCAACCTCTACAGCTTCGACCTCGACGGCTCCGCCGCTGACGGCAGCTGGCTCGCCGGCCAGGGCACGTTCCTGCCCGCGGGCCGCGCCTACATCAGAATCGACGGCTACAACAGCTGGGCAAGCTGGGGCAAGACCTACACCCTCAACAGCACGCTGAGCGCGGGGACCGTCGAACTCGAACCCAACAGCAGCACCGCAAACGCAACAGTGGTGCCCCTGGGAACCACCATTTCCGGTTCAACACTGAGCGCAATCTCCTACGACACCGATTACTACGCCGTCGACCTGCCCAAGGCAGGCCGGCTCGGCCTGAACTTCAAGTTCCCCGCCGGGCTCGGAACCGGACCCACCTACACACTCAGCATCTACAACGCCAACGGCACCAACCTCTACAGCTTCGACCTCGACGGCTCCGCCGCTGACGGCAGCTGGCTCGCCGGCCAGGGCACGTTCCTGCCCGCGGGCCGCGCCTACATCAGAATCGACGGCTACAACAGCTGGGCAAGCTGGGGCAAGACCTACACCCTCAACAGCACGCTGAGCGCGGGGACCGTCGAACTCGAACCCAACAGCAGCACCGCAAACGCAACAGTGGTGCCCCTGGGAACCACCATTTCCGGTTCAACACTGAGCGCAATCTCCTACGACACCGATTACTACGCCGTCGACCTGCCCAAGGCAGGCCGGCTCGGCCTGAACTTCAAGTTCCCCGCCGGGCTCGGAACCGGACCCACCTACACACTCAGCATCTACAACGCCAACGGCACCAACCTCTACAGCTTCGACCTCGACGGCTCCGCCGCTGACGGCAGCTGGCTCGCCGGCCAGGGCACGTTCCTGCCCGCGGGCCGCGCCTACATCAGAATCGACGGCTACAACAGCTGGGCAAGCTGGGGCAAGACCTACACCCTCAACAGCACGCTGAGCGCGGGGACCGTCGAACTCGAACCCAACAGCAGCACCGCAAACGCAACAGTGGTGCCCCTGGGAACCACCATTTCCGGTTCAACACTGAGCGCAATCTCCTACGACACCGATTACTACGCCGTCGACCTGCCCAGGGCAGGCCGGCTCGGCCTGAACTTCAAGTTCCCCGCCGGGCTCGGAACCGGACCCACCTACACACTCAGCATCTACAACGCCAACGGCACCAACCTCTACAGCTTCGACCTCGACGGCTCCGCCGCTGACGGCAGCTGGCTCGCCGGCCAACAAGTCAGCCTCCCTGTTGGCCGCGCCTACATCAGAATCGACGGCTACAACAGCTGGGCAAGCTGGGGCAAGACCTACACCCTCAACGCGGGTTGGATTTGGTCCACAACGGCCGTACCAAGCATCTCCGGGACGCCCCAAGTGGGGCGGACCCTGACAGCGGTCACTGGAACTTGGTCGCCGACGCCAGATGTACTGGGTTTCCAGTGGTTCCGCTCCGGAACGGCCATCACCGGGGCAACAGGGAAAACCTACGCGTTGCTTGCCGCCGACTACGGCAAGACCATCACTCTGAAAGTAACGGCCAGCAAGGCCGGGTACCCCTCCATTACCAAGACCTCCGCTGCCACAGCAGTAGTCGCGAAAGGTTCCCTGACGGCGCCGGTGCCGACCATCACGGGCACGGCCAAGGTCGGCTCGACCCTGACCGCGGTCCCGGGGACCTGGGGACCGTCACCGGTGACCCTGTCGTATCAGTGGAAAGCCAACGGCGTCGCCATCATCGGCGCGACCGCCGCGACCTACAAGCCCGCCGCGGCCGACGCCGGCAAGACCCTCACCGTCACCGTCACCGGAACCAAGACCGGCTACACCACCGCCGCGAAAACCTCCACCGCCACAGCAATAGTCGCGAAAGGCTCCCTGACGGCGCCGGTGCCGACCATCACGGGCACCGCCAAGGTCGGCTCCACCCTGACCGCAGTCCCCGGAACCTGGGGACCGTCACCGGTGACCCTGACGTACCAGTGGAAAGCCAACGGCGTCGCCATCATCGGCGCGACCGCCGCGACCTACAAGCCCGCCGCGGCCGATACCGGCAAGACCCTCACCATCACCGTCACCGGAACCAAGACCGGCTACACCACCACCGCGAAGACCTCCGCCGCCACAGCAGCAGTCGTTTGACGGTCCAAGATCGATCCGGCCGGCCTATATGAAGGTCAGTTCTCCCGCCGGTAGGTGCGATTTAGGGCGTAGGAGCCGGCACGATTTGCGGCTCCTACGCCTCGCCTCGGTTAGACATCTCACCGTGTCAAGGGCTACCAAGGCCTACGGGGACCCGTGATGCCGGGCCGGCCACGTCGGCCGCCATCGCCGGGAGCACCAGGGCACCCGAACCGAGGATCGCCCCGACGTAGATCCCGGTGGCCCGGAACAGGCCCAGTCCCTTATTGCTGTTGCTGATTTCCGCGCCTCCCCCAACTAGCTCGCAGCAGGGGCCGTTTTGAGGGCTCATAACGGCCCCTGCTGCGAGCTAGTTGGGTGGGTCCACCCATTTCCGATCCCGGGAGGGTAGCGTTCCATTATGAGTGCGCAGCAGCCTGACGATGTGTACACGCACGGCCACCACGAGTCGGTGGTCCGCGCCCACGCCTCCCGCACGGCGGAGAACTCGGCCGCGTTCGTGATCCCGCATCTCACACCCGGGGTCTCCGTCCTGGACGTCGGCTGCGGGCCGGGCAGCATCACCTGCGACTTCGCGGAGATGGTGGCACCGGGCAGGGTCGCGGGCCTGGACCGTTCCCCCGACATCATCGCCCAGGCAGCGGCCCTCGCCGCCGAGCGCGGTGTGGACAACGTCGACTTCGCCACCGGCAACGTCTACGACCTCGATTTCCCGGACGAGTCGTTCGACGTCGTCCACGCTCATCAGGTCCTGCAGCACCTCACGGACCCCGTCGCGGCCCTCCGCGAGATGCGCCGGGTGGCCAAAGCCGGCGGCATTGTGGCGGTGCGCGACGCCGATTTCCACGGCATGAGCTGGTACCCGGCCATCCCCGAACTCGACGACTGGATGGACTTGTATCAGCGGATCGCGCGCCGTAACGGCGCCGAACCCGATGCCGGCCGCCGGCTCGTGTCCTGGGCACAGACCGCCGGGTTCACCGACGTGGCGCCGTCGAGCAGCAACTGGCTCTACGCCACCGGGCAGCAGCGGCGGTGGCAGGCACGGGTGTGGGGTGAACGGGTGCTGCATTCGTCCTTTGCCGACCAGGCGCTCGAGTACGGCTTTGCCAGCGAGGCTGACCTGGCCCGGATTTCCGCCGGGTGGCACCGGTGGGGCTCCACTGAGGACGGCTGGTTCCTGATTCCCAACGGCGAGGTCATCGCCCGGGCCTGAGGCGCGGGTCCCTTGGTCCGGACTCCCGGCTAGTGGTGGAAGGCCTGGGTTTTCCCGTCCGGGGTGGCCGCCGCGCCTGAGCCGCTCCCACTCCGAATCTGAGACGGCAGCAGGGTGGCTTTGACGCGCCTTCCGGGCACGTTCGATTCGCGTCAGCCCTCACAGCACGGGCACAGCGCCGCCAAAGTGCCGCCATACCTGCCGCGCAGAGGCTGGGGACAGGCCGGATCCCCGGCCGGCCCGGATGCCCGGGCCCCAGCAAAGGAGTTTCACCATGGCACAGATCAACAAGACGACGGCCGGCATCATGCTTGCCGCGGTGATCGGCGGCGGCGCCATCGGCGCGGCGGCCATCCCCGCAGTGGCCGACGACGGCACCGGCACGTCCTCCTCGTCGAGCACCGCGGCCCCTGACGGCAACAGCGGCTACGGTGGCGGCTACGGCATGCCCGGCGGCACGGGAGGCCAAGGCGGCCCGCACCAGGCCAACGGCAAGACGGAGGAGGTCCTCACCGGTGACACCGCCACGAAGGTCGAGGCGGCGGTGAAGGCTGCCCAGCCAAATGCGACGATCGAACGGATGGAGACCGACGCCGACGGCGCCACCTACGAAGCCCACATCACGAAGGCGGACGGCAGCCGCGCCACCGTCCTGCTGGATGCGAACTTCACCGTGACCGAGACCCAGGACCAAGGCCAGGGTGGCCCCGGCGCCGGCGGCCATGGCGGCCCAAATGACGGGGATGCGGACGATGCCGCCACGGGCGGCTCCACTTCCAACGGCTAACCCCTGGCGGGCGACGCGCTGGCGGTTCTGACGGGACGGTCCCGCCAGCCAGCACCTCACCGCAGGCAAGCGCTGCTCCGGGCGGCGGCACCGCCGTTGTCCGGAGCAGTCGCGAACGAGGTTGCTGACAGCCATTCCCTGCTCCCTGATCTGCGGATAGGGTGCACTGAAACACACATCGGTAAGGAGAACCCATGCGCAAAGTGACGGCCGGCCTTTTCTGTTCGGTGGACGGGGTGGTTGAAGACCCGTTCCTGTGGCAATTCGACAGTTTCGACGCGGAGTTGGGCGCCGGGATGGGCGAGATGATGGGCCGGATCGACACCGGGCTCCTGGGCCGCGTCGGTTACCAGCAGTGGGCGAGCTACTGGCCGAACGCCGAAAGCGACGCCGACTTTGGCGGCTTCATCAATAAGTTGCCCAAATTTGTGGCCTCCCGGACCCTGACCGGCGAGCTTGAGTGGCAAAACTCGCGGCTCATCGAAGGTCAGCTGGAGGACTTTGTGGCGGGCCTGAAGAACAGCGACGGCGGTGAAATAGGGGTCTTTAGCAGCATTTCGCTGGTCCGCCAGCTGCTGTTCGCCGGGTTGCTCGACACCTTGATGCTGATCGTCCATCCCGTGGTCGCGGGCAGCGGGCGGCGGCTCTTCAACGACGGCGACCCCCTCACCCGGCTGGTGCTGCAGCAGTCTCAGGAGACCAGCAAAGGAAACATGATCCTCAGCTACGGTGTCCGCGGGGACTGACTTCCCGCTGGACATCGGGGCGGACAAGCAGTCCGGCCAATGGGGCCGGCCAACTAGCGGGGCCGGCTGCGTCGTCCGTTCCGGCCGGTCACGGCCGGGACCGTAAACTTGGCTGGTGCAACCCTCCCTTTGGCTGGCCCTGGCCGGCGCCGGCGTCCTGATCAGCTTTACTCCCGGCGCGGGCGCCATCAACACCATGAGCAACTCCCTGAACTCAGGGTTCCGCCGTTCCATCTGGGGCATCCTGGGCCAGCAGGCCGCCCTCGTGGTGCATATCCTGATCGTGGCCCTCGGCGTCGGAGTGCTTGTGGCGAGCTCGCCGCTCGCCTTCAACGTGATCCGCTACGCCGGCGCCGCCTACCTGGTCTATCTGGGCATCCGTCAGTTCCTGCACAAACCGGATCTGGATCAGGAGAAGGCCGCAGCCCTGCGCAATGAGCCGGCCTTCTCCATGTTCCGCCGCGGCCTCTGGGTCAATCTGCTCAACCCCAAGGCCGTGGTGTTCTTCCTGGCCTTCATGCCCCAGTTCATCAGGCCGGAGCAGCCGCTGCTGCCGCAGTACGCGGTCCTGTCCGCCACCGTGATCGTGATCGACATCCTAGTCATGTGGTTCTTCTTCGCGGCGGCGGCCAGGTCCTTCCAGCGCTTCACCCATGACGCCCGCGGACAGAAAGTCCTGAACCGGACGTTCGGGGTGCTCTTCGTCGGCGTCGGCGTCCTGCTGGCCTCGATCCACTAGACACCGTCACCGCGGACGGGCTTAGAGCCCCGAAGCCACCGACAGTGCCCGCGCGGTGCCCGCCAGTTCGGGCGCTTCCCGGGCCACGATTTCCTCAATGTGGGCGGTGGCAGCGTCCGCGAGCCCGTCGTAGAGGAGCACCAGCAGGTCCCGGGCCTCAGTCCGGGGCCAGGCTTCCGGCAGAAGTTCGGCGGGAAGGTCAGGGTCACTCCACGGGAAGGCCCGCCACGCGTCCATCAGCTCGGTCCTGACCCTGAAGGCCTCCGCCGGGCTGACCGTACCGGCGTCGAGGCGCTCCGCCCAGGGCGTGAATTTCTCGGTAAACGGACGGTACTGTTCCTTGAACTCCTGCGGCGACCAGGCCTCGACGAGCCGTTTGCCGCGGAGGCTGGATTCCGCCGTGCGGAAGATGACGTAGTCGTCCACGCCATAGCCCATGCAGGTGTTTTCGAGCTCCTCGGAGTGGTCGCGCGGCGAGACCCACAGCGCCCCGAACAGTGGTGCGAATCCGCGCCAACGCAAGCGTGAGCGGAACATTTCGCGGACATCCCGCGACGTCTCCGGAATGGAAAACGCGATGACGGTCCAGTTGCCGTCCCAGTGGCGGGACTCCTCGCCGAAGGCGGAGACCTGCGCGAAACCTTGGCGCAGCCGGTTCCGTGCGCCCTGGGTGATGCGGTAGCGCGAGGTCCGCCCGGCACTCGACTGTTCCAGCACCCCGCGGGACGCCAGGCGGCTTAGCGCCGTCGCCGTCGCCGAGCCCGTGATCCCGAGGCCGGCGGCCAGTGCGGCGATAAGCCGGGACGGCAGCCATTCCTCGCTGGTGAACCAGTAATCGACCAGCAGGGTGACCAACTGGTGCTGGGTGGACGGCCCCTTCAACGGCCGCGGAAAGTCGATGGCCAGGTCCGGATCCATGCCGGGCACGGAGGCCGGCCGCTCGCTCATCACGCCTCCATCATGCCAGCCGCATCCACTGTCATTGTTATTTTGCACTTAGATTGACGGACGTAGAACCAAGTGCATAACATTGCTTTCAGGGTGACGGAGGCCACAGCCGACCCCGCCGCCCTGCTCAGCATGCGAGCCACAGATCTTTCCCAGCCTCACCGTTTCAGGTGCTATTTGCCTGCCCATCTAGGAGATCCGCAATGACCGCTGGTCCCATCGTTCCGCCGTCGCCGTTGACGCCGCCCGCGGAACAGGCCCCCGATTCCCGCGAGGGAACCACCCATGCCCGCCGTGCCGCCGCCGCCAGCTTCATCGGCAGCACCCTGGAGTACTACGACTTCTTCATCTACGGTTCGGCGTCGGCCCTGATCTTCAACAAGATCTTCTTCCCCGGCATCGATCCCGCCCTCGGCACCTTCCTGTCCATGGCCACCATCGGCATCGGCTACGTCGTCCGGCCCCTCGCGGCCAGCGTGATCGGCCACTTTGGCGACCGCCTCGGTCGGCGCCAGATGCTGGTCCTGACGCTCGTCGTCATGGGCGTGGCCACCTTCCTCATCGGCTGCCTACCGCCGGCGGCCGCCATCGGCGCCGCCGCCCCAGTCCTCCTGGTGGTTCTGCGCGCACTTCAGGGCGCCTCCGCGGCCGGAGAGTCCGTCGGCGCTGTCACTATGACCATGGAGCATGCGCCCAGCAACAAGGGGGCCTTCTACAGCAGCTGGGTCAACACCGGCGCCGTGGCCGGGATCATGCTCGCCTCCCTGGCCTTCCTCGCAGTGTCTCTCCTCCCGCAGGAAGACCTGCTCAGCTGGGGATGGCGGCTGCCGTTCCTCGCCAGCATCCTGGTGGTCGCCGTCGGCCTCTACATCCGCCTGCGGCTGCCCGAATCCGAGGTCTTCGAAGCCGCGAAGGAGGAAGGCGCCAGCCAGGAACTGCCGCTCAAGGTGGTCCTGCGCGATCACTGGCGCACCATCGTCAAAGTCATCTTCTTCGGGCTCTGGAGCGTGGTGTCCTCGGTCTTCGCGGCCTTCGGACTGGCGTATGCGACCGGAAAATTCGGCGTCCCCTCCGCCGCCATGCTCGGGGTCACCATTGCCACGGCCGCCCTGGGCATCATCGCCCAGCCCTACGCCGGTATTCTGGCCGACCGGATCGGCCGCAAGCCGGTCTTCATCACCGGCAACATCATCTGTGCCGTGGCCGCCTTCGCCTACTTCTGGTCCATCAGTACCGGGGTCATCCCGCTGATCTTCGCCAGCGGCATCCTCTTCATGACCGTGGGCTACGGAATGGTCAACCCGCTGGGGCCGGCCATGACGGCCGAAATGTTCCCCACCCGGATCCGCTACACGGGCGCCGCCACGGCCTCGCAGCTGGGACTCGTCGTCACCGGCTTCGCCCCGGCAATTGCGGCCGCCATTGTCCAGCCCGGCCCCGTCGGCTGGGTCCCGGTGGCGGCCTTCACGGCAGCCTGCTGCCTGGTCTCCGCGGCCGTCACCGCGATCTGGGTCAAGGAAACCTACCAGGTGCCCACCGAGGCCCTCGGCGCCAAGGCATCGGCCGGCACCCCTGCCTAAAACCCGCCACTCACCCGCCACTCACCCGAAGGGGCCGGGACGCGTGCACCGCGCCCCGGCCCCTCCCGGCATGTCTATCCGCATCTCCGTTCCACGTTAGGACCCTTCCGTGACACCCCGCCCCGTGCTTATTGACCATGACGTCGAGACACCGCTGCCCGACGGCACCATCCTGCGCTCCACCGTGTACCGACCCGCGGACGGAGAACCCTGCCCGGTCCTGCTGACCAGGACGCCGTACGGCAGGGACCTTGCCGTCAATTCCGCCTACCTGAACCCGGCGACGGTCGCCGCCGCGGGCTACGTGGTGATCCTGCAGGACTGCCGCGGGCGCTTCGGTTCCGGCGGAACGTTCGACCCCTCCGTCAATGAGGCGTCCGACGGCGCCAGCACAGTCGAGTGGGCAGCGCGGCTGCCGTACTCCAACGGCGTGGTGGGCATGTGGGGGCGGTCATACTTCGCCGAAACCCAGTGGCGCGCGGCCTCGCGCCGGCCCGCCGGGCTGGCCGCGTTGGCCCCCGGCATCTCCGCAGGAGCCAACGCAAACAACGGCTCCCTCTACCGCGGCGGCGCGTTCGAGCTCGGCAGCCGCCTCACGTGGGGCCATGCCTCCATCGCCGCCAATGAGCTGCTCCGGGAGTTCCCCGATGACCCCGAGCTCCGGGCCAAGGAAATGGAATCGTGGCTGGACCTCGACCGTTCGTTTTCCGACGCCACGGCCTTCGGCACACTGCCGCTCCGGGACTTGTCCCCAAGGCTCGGCACCTTCATGAGGCGCCACGTCCTGCCCTCGGCCGGAGAAAACCCGGGGAGCGGCTTCACGCGCGTGTGGGACGCCGCGTCGGCCGCGCCGGTGGACATGCCCACCCTGCACATCGGCGGCTGGTTCGACATCTTTGCCCCGAGCACGCTCGCGCAGTACCGGATGCAGCTCGAGCACAGCCACGCCAATCCCGAGGCCTCGCCGCGGCTCATCATCGGCCCGTGGACCCACACCAACTTCTCCGGGGTCTACCCGGAGGTCAGCTTCGGGCTCAACGCGGCCGCCGGCGTGATGAACGGCCTCGGCGATCTGTCCGGACTCCAGACGGCCTGGTTCGATGCCGTCCTCAAGGGCGATCCCGACGGGCTGCGCCAAGTGCCGCCGGTCCTGCTGTACGTCATGGGGGAAAACCGGTGGCACGGCTTCGAGGAACTTCCGGCCCCGTCCCGGCAGCGCTCGTGGTTCCTGGGCGCCGGCGGGTCCCTCGGGGATGTGCCGGGCGCCGCCGGGCAGGAAAGCTACGCCTACGATCCCCTCGACCCCGTCCCGACGGCGGGCGGGGCCACCATGATCCACGGCTCCGTCCCGGCAGGGCCGGCGCACCAGCAGGCCGTCGAGGCGCGCGACGACGTCCTGACCTTCACGACGGCGCCGTTCGACGCACCTGTGACCATCTTCGGCGAGGTCAGCGCCACCTTCTTCGCCGCGTCCTCCGCCGTCGACACCGATTTCGTGGTGCGCCTCTGCCGGGTCACCCCGGACGGCACGTCCCTGGGCCTGGCCGATGGGATCATCCGTGCGTCCTGGCGGGACAGCTACGCAGGCAACGGGCTCTGGGAGCCCGGCCACGAGCCCTCCCCGATCGAACCCGGTAAGCCGTATGAATACACCGTCAGTCTCTGGCAGACGGCGTACACCTTTGCGCCCGGTGAGCGGCTCCGTGTGCAGATCACGTCCAGCTGCTATCCGCGCTGGGACCGGAACCTCAACACGGGCAAGCTCGCCTACGACTCCGCCGAGACAATCGTTGCCCGGCAGTCCGTCCTGTTCGGCGAGGGCCACCCGAGCCGGCTGACGGCCGGCATCCTGTCCCGGCCCCTCCTCCGGCACCGCCGGGACTGCCATTCCCTCCCGGGCTTTCCTTCCTGACGGAGGTGTCCGTGAGCGTCGGGGAGCCGGTGGAGGTCGGGCCCACGCCGGAGGGCCACCGCCGAATGGTTCCTATCACCGGCGGAACCGTCCGAGGGTCTTCCCTCAACGGGCGCGTCCTGCCCGGCGGCGCCGACTACCAGTTCCTCCGCGGCCCCACCCTGACGGAACTCGACGCCCGGTACGTGCTGGAAACCGACGACGGCCACCGGATCTTCGTGCACAACACGGCACTCCGGCACGGCTCGGCCCGGAACATCGAACTGCTGAACTCCGGCGTCGCCGTCGACCCGTCCCTGATCTACTTCCGCTGCTGGCCGCGGCTCACCACCGCCTCCCCCGCCCTGGACTGGCTGAACACGCGCCTTACGCTCGGGACGGGCGTCCGGCAGCCCGGCCAGGTGGTCATCAGCATCTTCACTGTCGACTAACGGGCCGCGGGGATTAGCGGCCGCCGGCCTCGCCGGGCACAAGGAAAGCCGGAGGCTGCGTCACCGCAGCCTCCGGCTTCGTGCTGTCCGCCGGGAGCCCCGCCCTCTGTCAGACGTGGCCGGGCGTGAGTTTCCGCAGATCGGCCTTCCGGATTTTGCCGCTCGCCGTCCTCGGCATTTCCGCCACGAACACCACCGACTTGGGGATTTTGTATCGCGCGAGCCTGCCCTCCAGATGCGAGCGCAGCTGCTCTTCCGTGAGCCGTGCGCCCTCCCGCAGCAGCACCACGGCCCGCGGCACCTCGCCCCACTTCTCGTCCGCCACGCCGATCACCGCGACACTTCCGACGGCCTCGAGTTCGGCGATCGCCTGCTCCACCTCGGCCGGGTAGATGTTCTCCCCGCCGGAGATGATCATGTCCTTGAGCCGGTCGGAGATGAACACGAAGCCGTCCGGGTCCTTGTAGCCCATGTCGCCGGACTTGAACCAGCCGTCGGCGGTGTAGGAATCCGCGGAGGCCTCGGGTCGGTTCCAGTACTGGTGGATGACGTTGGGACCCTTGATCTGGATCTCCCCCACTGTTCCGGGCGCGGCCGGGCCGGCCTCCGGATCCAGAGGATCGGACACCCTGACCTCGGTGAAGAAATGCGGCAGCCCCGAGGACCCCGCCTTGTCCCGGGACCTGGCCGCCGGCAACGTGGTGGCGCCCGGCGCCGTCTCGGTCATGCCGTAGCCGTTGGAGAAGCGCAGCCCCCGCCGTTCGTAGGCTTCCAGGACCCGCAGGGGCACAGCGGACCCGCCGCACGTCAGTTTGTTCAGCGAGCTGAGGTCCGTGGCGTCCCAGTCCGGGTGCTCGCACAGCATCTGGTACGTGGTGGGCACCCCGCTGATGGTCGTCGCGCGGTGCCGCTCGATCAGCTCCAGCGTCCGGCGGGGATCGAACTTGGCTTCCAGGACCACCGTGCCGCCCTTGAGGAGCGTGGGCAGGACGCCCATGTCGAGGGAGGCGACGTGAAACATCGGCGAGATCATGAGGGCCACATCCGTGGAGGCAAAGTCGAAGTCGACCAGCACATTGACGCAGTTCCACGTGATGTTGCCGTGCGTCAGGAGCGCACCCTTGGGGTTTCCGGTGGTTCCGGAGGTGTAGAGGATCATGGCGGCGTCCTCGAGACCCACGGGCTCGTCCGGCGGCAGCGCCGCCCCGGAGGCGATCACGGCCTCAAACGCCTCCAGGGTGGTTCCGCCGTCGGGCCCTGTCTTCCCGGGAACTGTCGTGCCGGGCACCGCTGAATCGTCGACGACGATCCGCCCCCCCACCGCGGTTCCCACCGAGCCGCGATCCGCGAGTTCCGCGAGCGCCGCCGAGTGGACCAGCAGGACGGCGCCGCTGTCCCGGAGCTGGAACTGGATTTCGGGCGGCGCGAGCCGGGTGTTCAGCGGGACGAAGACCGCCCCGGCCAGGCCGGCGGCGAACAGAGTCTCCAGGAAGGAGGGATCGTTTTCGCCGAGGTAGGCCACGCGGTCGCCCTTGGCCACGCCGCGGTCCCGGAGGGCGTTGGCGAGCCGGGCGGACCGGTCCGCGAGTTCGACGTAGCTGAGCTCCCTGTCCCCGGTGATGACGGCGGTCTTGGTGCCCGACTTCGGGCGGCGCCGTTGCAGCCACGAGCCGATGCCAAAATTCTCCACGGCAAATCCTTTCTAGTTAGACGGTAGTACGCGGGGACCGGGTTAGGACCGGACAGTCTGCAGATCGTTGTTCTTCGGCTCGCGGGTCAGCAGGAT
Organism: Arthrobacter sp. TE12232; assembly: GCF_054062615.1. Lineage (NCBI taxonomy): Bacteria > Bacillati > Actinomycetota > Actinomycetes > Micrococcales > Micrococcaceae > Arthrobacter > Arthrobacter sp. TE12232. Next base: position 2,881,036 of record NZ_JBSSFK010000001.1, on the reverse strand, counting down.
GAAGACGATCGACACGACGGACATGATGGCCAGGTACCAGACCACGGCGGCGGTGTTCTGGCCGGAATCCTTGAATATCTGTGCCACGATGCCCGGCGTGAATCCGGCCCCGAGGAGGGTGGCGAGCTGGTAGCCCAGCGAGGCGCCGGTGTAGCGCGAGGTGGTGCCGAACTGCTCGGACACGAAGGCCGCGAGCGGGCCGAACAGGGTGGAGTGGATCATGAGGCCGATTGCGAAGGCCACGAAGATCAGCCCGATGTTGTTCGAGGACAGGAGCTGGAACATCGGCGTGAGGTAGAGGATGAAGAGCACCAGGCCGCCGATCATCACGGGCCGCCGGCCCAGCTTGTCGGAGAGCCGGCCGCCCATGATCACGAACGCGATGGACACGAAGGAAGCTGCGGCAAAGGCATAGAGCACGCCCTGCCGGTCCGCGCCCTTGGACACGGCATAGGTCACGGAGAACGTCGCCAGCACCACTTGGAGTGCGAACCCCGCGGCGCCGGCCAGCATGGTGAAGATCAGCGTCTTGGGCCGGCGCAGGACCTGCAGGAGCGGAATCTCGCGGCGCACCGGCGCACCGCCCGGGACTGTGCCCGGCGCCGTCTCGGCCTTTGCCCGTTCGGCCTGCTCCTGCTCCAGTGCCGCCTTGAAGATGGGGCTTTCGGTGACCTTGAGCCGGACAAACATGCCGACGCCCAGCAGGACGAAGGACAGCAGGAACGGCACGCGCCATCCCCAGGCCAGGAACTGGTCATTGGGCAGGGCCGCGAAGGCACCCATGACAAGGGTTCCCAGGACCGCGCCGGTGGGGGCGCCGGCGTTGACGAACGAGGCCGCGAAGCCGCGCTTGCCCGACTCCGAGTGCTCAAGCGCCATGAGCGCGGCGCCGCCCCACTCCCCGCCCACGGCAATGCCCTGGCAGACGCGGAGGAACACGAGCATCACGGCGCCCCAGGCTCCGGCCACCGCGGCGCCGGGCACCAGCCCGATCAGGGTGGAGGCGATGCCCATGACCAGCATCGAGATGATCAGCATGTTTTTGCGGCCCAGCCGGTCGCCGAAGTGGCCGAAGATGATGCCGCCGAGGGGCCGCGCCACGTAGCCTGCGGCGAAGGTGCCGTAGGCGGCCACCACCCCCACCCACTCGTCCATGCCGGTGAAGAACACCTTCGGGAAGACCACGGCGGCGGCCGTGGCGTAGAGCAGGAAGTCGTAATACTCAATGGTGCTGCCGAGATAGCTGGAGGCGATAACGGTCCGTGCTTCACGGCGACGCGTACCCGCGTCCAGGGCCTGCAACTGCGAAATTTGGGACATCGTTGTTCCTTTAAGTGCAGAGGAATGGGGTGCAGAGGAATGGGACGGAGAGTGGTGTGGCGGCCGTAGCGGCTTACTTGTAGAAGCGGGCGAGGAACTCCGCGACGACGGCGGGGCGTTCCTGGCCTTCGATCTCGATCGTGTTGGCGACCTTGATCTGGGCGCCTCCCTTGACTTCGGTGACCTCGGCGATGGTGGCCCGCATGCGGATGCGCGAGCCCACCTTGACCGGGGAGGTGAACCGGACCTTGTCGAGGCCGTAGTTGACCTTGATGGTGACGCCCTCGACGTCGAACAGCTCGCCCCAGAACGGGATGATAAGCGAGAGGGTGAGGAAGCCGTGGGCGATCGGGGCGCCGAAGGGGCCGTCCTTGGCGCGTTCCGGATCCACGTGGATCCACTGGTCATCACCGGTGGCATCGGCGAACTTGTTGATCTGTTCCTGGGTGATTTCGCGGTAGTCGGTGACACCGAGGTCGGTGCCGGCGAGGGTGAGCAGTTTGTCGAAGTCGACGACGAGGTTGGGCATCTTTGGCTCCTGTGCTGATGGGGATGGGTTGATGGATGACGGCGGCGCGGTCAGCGTGTAAAGGCGCCTTCGCCGGTGAGGGCGCGGCCGACGATCAGGGCGTTGATTTCGTGGGTGCCTTCGTAGGAGTAGACGGCCTCGGCGTCGGCATGGAACCTGGCGACGTCGGTGTCCAGCGTGATGCCGTTGCCGCCCACCACTTCGCGCGCGAGCGCCACGGTCTCGCGCATCAGCAGGGACGTCTGCATCTTGGCCAGGGCGGAGTCCTGGTCGCGGTAGATGCCCTTGTCCTGCTGTTCGGTCAGCCGGACCACCAGGGAGAGCGAGGACGTGAGGTTGCCGAGCATCCGGGCGAGCTTTTCCTGGACCAGCTGGAAGGAGCCCACCGGACGGCCGAACTGCTGCCGCTGGGTGACGTATCCGAGCGCGGCTTCGAAGGCTCCGGCCTGGATGCCCGTGGCGATCCACGCGACGTCCGAGCGCATGGCCCGCAGCATCGCGGCCACGTCCTTGAAGGAGTTCACGTTGTGCAGCCGCCTGGCCTCGGGAACCCGCACGGCGTCGAGCGTGATGTGGGCATTCTGCATCATCCGCAGCGCCGTCTTGCGGTGGATCTTCTCCAGGGTCACGCCGGCCGCGTCGCGGTCCACGAGGAAGGCCTTGACCTGCCCGTCGGCCGTGTCGCGGGCGAACACCGCCAGAACGTCGGCCGTGGCGGCGCCGCCGATCCAGCGCTTGGCGCCGTCCAGGACCCAGGTGTCGCCGTCCGGACCGGTCTCCCGGCGGGCGGTGGTCGCTAGACCGCCGGCGATGTCCGAGCCGGATTCCGGCTCGGTCAGCGAGAAGACGCCCTTGAGCGAGAAGTCGATGACCTTGGGCATCCACTCGGCCTGCTGTTCCGCGGAGGCGCCGACCCTGATGGCGGTCCGGAACAACCCGGCCTGGGCGGTGTAAAAGGTGGCCAGCGAGGCGTCCGTCCGGGCGAGTTCGAAGATCCGGAAACCCTGGTAGATCCCCCGGGCGGGCCTGTCGGTCGTGAGCTCGGCGGGCTCCATGAGGTCCAGTTCGATCAGCGGCCGCGCCAGCTGGTCCGGAAACTCGCCGCGTTCCCAGTAGTCGGCCAGCAGCGGCTTCGCCTTCTCATCGAGGAAGGCCCGCAGCCTGCCGAGCACGCGGCGCTCGTCCGCGGTGAGGAGGGACTCGGCATCGTAGTAGTCGCAGACGCCGTAGAGCCTGGTCTGGTTTTCGGTCGTCGCTGACATCTCAGCTTCCCAGCCCGAGCAGGCGGACGGCGTTGTCCTTGAGGATCCTGGGCCGCACCTCGTCCTTGAGCGGAAGGTCGGCGAAGGCGCCCAGCCATTTCTGCGGCGTGATCAGCGGGAAGTCCGTGCCGAACAGGACCTTGTCTTGCAGGACCGAGTTGGCCATCCGGACCAGGGACTCCGGGAAGTACTTCGGGGACCAGCCGGAGAGGTCGATGAACACGTTGGACTTGTGCGTGGCGATCGAGTTGGCCTCGTCCTGCCACGGCACCGAGGGGTGGGCCATGATGATCTGCAGTTCCGGGAAGTCCGCGGCCACGGCGTCGAGCAGGAGCGGGTTGGAGTAGGCCAGCTTGATGCCGTACCCGCCGGGGAGCCCGGCGCCCATGCCGTTCTGGCCCGTGTGGAAAATGGCCGGCAGGCGCAGTTCCTGCAGGGTTTCCCAGAGCGGGTAGAACTGCTCGTTAGAGGGGTCGAAGCCCTGCAGGCTCGGGTGGAACTTGAACCCGCGCGCGCCGAGGTCGATTGCCTGGTGCTTGGCGCCCTGGATGGCCTCGGCGCCGGTGCGCGGGTCCACGCTGCCGAACGGGATCAGGACGTCGTTGTTCCGTGCCGCCCCTGCAATAAGCTCCGGGATGCTGTTGGGCTCGTGCTTGAGCTGGGTCCGGGCGTCGACGGTGAAGACGACGGCGGCCATGTTCAGTTCGCGGTAGACCTCGGCGATCCGGTCCAGCGACGGGGTCCGGTCCTCGGCCTTGAAGTACTTGGCGGAGGCTTCCGTGAGTGCCGGCGGCAGGGATTCGTGGCCGTGGCCGTCCACTTCGAGATGGACGTGCATGTCGATCGCATCCAGCGAGGCGGCGTCGATGCCCAGTTCATAGCGCTGCGCGGACATGGCTAGCCGACCTTCGCCGGCGCAGCGGGCTCGGGCTGAGCCGTTGCTGGCTGCAGTTCCTCCGGCAGCGGCAGGAACTCTTCGCCGACGCTCTGCAGCTTGTCGCCGAAGAGCTTCCCGAAGTTCTCCACGAGATCCTGGTAGCCCCAGCCGCCCTCGCGGTATTCGGTCGCGGCGGCCTCGGGGTGGGTCCAGAGCTGCAGCCGGTCGCCGCCGGCGCCGATCGCCTGGCCGGTGATTCCCGCGGCCGCGTCGGAGGCGAGGAACGCCACGAGGCCGGCGACGTCGTCGGCCGTGCCGAACCCGAGGTCGTGGCGGAAGAACGCCGGCATGGCCTCGCCGCGCTCGTCGGCCTCGACGGCCTTCTGGAAGTACGGGACGGTTTTGGTCATGGCGGTGGCGGCCACGGGGATGACGGCGTTGGCCGTGACGCCGGCTTTCTTCATTTCCAGGGCCCACGTGCGGACCATGCCCACGATGCCGGCCTTGGCGGCGGCGTAGTTGGTCTGGCCGAAGTTGCCGCGCTGGCCGGTCGGTGAACCGATGGTGATGATGCGGCCGGCAATGCCGTTCTCCTTGAAGTAGCCGAAGGCTTCCCGGGCGCAGGTGAAGGTGCCCTTGAGGTGGACGTTGATCACGGCGTCGAAGTCCTCGTCCGTCATCTTCAGCAGGCTCTTGTCCCGCAGGATGCCGGCGTTGGTGACCAGGATGTCCAGCCGGCCGAACTCCGTAACGGCTGCCTGCACGAGCTGTTTGGCCACCTCGGAACTGCCCACCGGGGCAACGACGGCGGCGGCCCGGCCGCCGTCGGACTCAATAACCCGGACCGCTTCGGCAGCCACCGCAGCGTCGACATCATTGATAACGACGGCGGCGCCCTGGCGGGCCAACTCCCGGGCGTAGGCCAGGCCGAGGCCCCGTCCGCTTCCGGTGACGATTGCTACTTTTCCTGACAGGCTCATTGCCGCTCCTTTGCTAGCTGCCGCGTGCATCCGACCCTGCGGCGTGGGATGCTGGTCTGCATCCATGTAAATATGGATAGTTGAAAAAGTCAATGATTTATTTTTTGGACCATTGGAGTTGGCATGCCGACAGAAGTTGACGACGCGCCGGGCACCGTCCCGGCAGAGAAGCTCATGGCGGCAACCATCAGCCGGGATGCAGGCTTCCTCCTGGCCAAGCTGCATGCCGCGGGTTCGGTCCTGAACAACCGCGCGCTGGCCGGATTCGGCCTCAAGGAGCGCTCCTATTCGGTGCTGGCCCTGGCCACCAGTGAGCTGGAGCCCACCCAGCGGGAGATGGCCGAATTCCTCAGCCTGGATCCCAGCCAGATCGTCGCGTTGATTGATGAGCTGGAGAAGCGCGGCCTGGTGATCCGCGCGCCCGGAAAACAGGACCGGCGCGCCAAGATCGTCTCCGCGACCGTGGAAGGCGCGGCGGTCTTCCGGCAAGCCGAGGCTGCGGCACGGGAGGCGGAATCCGCAGCCCTGGCCGGCCTCAGCGACACCGAGATCGCAGCCCTCAAGGGGCTGCTGCGCAAGGCTTTGTGGGGGCCGGCGGCCTGATCCGCCCCGCACGGCGCGCGCCCATTCGCCCGGGCGCCGGAATCCGCAATCGGACGCGCTGAATCCACCCCTTGCCGCCCCTTGCCAGGTTGCTATTCAGTGTTACTATCTAGTGGTAGTCAGTAACACCGAGTAGCTGTAGGGAGGGTTCCATGGGCAAGCAGATGACCGAAATGCTCAAGGGCACGCTCGAGGGCATCGTCCTCGCGATCCTGGCCGCGCAGCCGGCATACGGCTACGAGATCACGGCGCGGCTGCGCGAGCAGGGCTTCTCCGACATCGTCGAGGGCACCGTCTATGCGCTGCTGGTCAGGATCGAGCAGCGCGGCCTCGTGGACGTGGCGAAGGTCCCGTCCGAGAAAGGGCCGCCCCGCAAGGTCTATTCCCTCAACGCACTGGGCGGCGAGTACCTCGAAGAGTTCTGGAGGACTTGGAGCTTCCTCCAAATGCGGATCGAACAGCTCCACCACGACATAGAACACCCACAAAGCGAAGGGGAGTAACCATGGCCGCAGGATGGATCGAAAAGATCACGGGATCATTCGAGGACAAGAAGCGCTGGCGCCGGTACAAGGATCGAAAAGAACAACTCCCCGCCAGCTATCGAACCGCAATCGACGGACTCGAGCGCTACTTCATGTACGCCGGGTCCATCGTCAAGGGCGATGTGCTCCTGCAGATGCTCGAGGACCTCGCAGACCTGATCGAGCGGGCCGCCGTCGACGGCACCCCCATCCGCGACATCGTCGGGGATGACCCGGTGGAGTTCGCAGACACCTTCATCCAGAACTACTCCGACGGCCAGTGGATCAACAAGGAGCGCAAGCGCCTGACCGACGCCATCGATCAGGCCGCCGCCGACGGCGTGTGAACGCACCGGGAACGGAGAACCGGATATGACCACCGGGCAGGCCCTCGAACCCGCGATCCGGGTGCAGGGCATCGAGAAATCATTCAAGGACCTGCACGTTCTGCGGGGCGTCGACTTCACCGTGAGTGCGGGGAGCATCTTCGCGTTGCTCGGTTCGAACGGTGCGGGCAAGACCACGCTGGTGCGGATCCTGTCAACGCTGCTGAACACCGACGCCGGCACCGCGACGGTTCACGGCTTCGACGTCGCCGCGAAGCCCGGCGACGTGCGCGAGTCGATCAGCCTGACCGGCCAGTTCGCCGCGGTCGATGAAGTGCTCACCGGTCGGGAAAACCTCGTGCTGATCGCCAAGTTGCGTCATCTGACAAACCCGGGTGCGATCGCTGACACACTGCTCGACCGCTTCGCACTTACCGAAGCAGGACACCGCAAGGCGTCGACATACTCCGGCGGCATGCGCCGCCGACTCGACATTGCGATGAGCCTGATCGGGAACCCGCCGGTCGTCTTCCTCGACGAACCGACGACCGGGCTCGACCCCCAGGCACGCATCGAGGTGTGGCAGACCGTCAAGCAACTTGCCGGTCAGGGCACGACGGTACTGCTCACCACGCAGTACCTCGACGAGGCCGAAAAGCTCGCCGACCGCATCGCGATCCTGCATGAAGGCAGGATCATCCAGAACGGGACCCTCAGCGAACTCAAGCAACTCCTCCCGCCCGCCACGGTCGAGTACGTCGAGAAGCAGCCCTCCCTCGAGGACGTCTTCCTCGCCCTCGTCGGCGCCACCGGCGGCGACCGCACCGACGACGACCGCACCAACGACCCGGTCCCGGCACGAAAGACACCCCGATGACCACCCGCGTCCTTGGCGACACCGGCGTCCTGACCGGCCGCTCGCTGCGCCACATCCTCCGCAGCCCGGACACGATCATGACCACCACCGTCACCCCGATCGCGCTGATGCTGCTGTTCGTGTACGTATTCGGCGGCGCGATTAACACCGGATCCGGCGAGTCGTACGTCAACTACATGCTCCCCGGCATCCTGCTCATCACGATCGCGTCCGGCGTCGCGTACACCGCCTACCGGTTGTTCCTCGATATGCAGGGCGGTATCTTCGAACGCTTTCAGTCCATGCCGATCGCAAGGTCAAGCGTGCTCTGGGCGCACGTGCTCACATCCCTGGCAGCCAACCTTGTCGCGGTCGCGATCGTCATCGGCGTCGCGCTGATCATGGGGTTTCGGACCGGCGCCTCCGTGGCCAGCTGGCTCGCCGTCGCTGGCATCCTGATCCTGTTCACCCTCGCACTGACCTGGATCGCCGTCATCGCAGGGCTGTCCGCGAAGAGCGTCGACGGCGCGAGCGCGTTCAGCTACCCGCTGATCTTTCTGCCGTTCATCAGCTCGGCGTTCGTACCCACCGACTCGATGCCCGGCCCGGTCGCCTGGTTCGCCGAGAACCAGCCGGTGACCTCCATCGTGAACACCATCCGAGCCTTGCTCGCCCAGGAACCCAGTGGCAGCGACATCTGGATCGCCCTCGCCTGGCTCGTCGGCATTCTCGTTGTCGCCTACGCCTTCGCGATCGCCATCTACCGTCGCAGGATCAGCTGAGGCCGGGCGCTGGCGGTCCCGGAATGCCGCGCCGGTTCAGGACCACCACCATTACCTCTGAGGACCGGGCCCCGGCCGCGTAGTTCTTCCTCCACCGGGGCCGGCCCGCCTGATTGACCCAGCTTTCGGGGGGAGGCCACAGCCCGCCACGCGCTTTGACTATGCCGGTTGAGATAGCGTTGGGACAGGAGGAGCCATGACCGTTCGGAGCGCCGGCATTCTGCTCTACCGGCTGGGCAGCACGCCCGGACCCGGCAGCGCTTCCCCGCACACCGGTGCCCCGAAAAACGGCAGCGCTTCTCCGCTGGAGGTCTGGATCGCCCACATGGGCGGACCGTTCTGGGCCGGCAAGGACGCCCACGCCTGGTCCGTCCCCAAGGGCGAATACCCCGCCGGCGAGGACCCGCTGGAGGCCGCGCACCGGGAGTTCGCGGAGGAAATAGGCACCCCTGCACCCCCGGCCGACTACCACCGGCTCGGCGACTTCCGGCAGCCTTCCGGCAAGGTCATCACGGTCTACGCGGCCGAATCGGACTTTCAGCCCGACCGCATCGTGAGCAACACCTTCACCCTGGAGTGGGCCAAGGGATCCGGCGCCCTCCGCAGCTTCCCCGAGATCGACCACGCCGAATGGGCCACGGAAGAACAAGCCAGGGACCGGCTGGTGAAGGGCCAACTGCCGATCCTCGACGCGCTCCTCCGGCACCTCGGACTCGGCGTGGCACCAGCGGGGGAGCTAAATCCGACGGAATCTCAATGATGTTGTCAACGGATATTGGTGTGCCGCTCCGGCGTCCCGGATGCCTTCTGGCATGGGACCACGTACGCCATACCCGGGGCGGGGACAATCCCCTGCTGTGCCTGCAGCGCTGACCGGGTAGCGACAGCCGCCTAAGCCGCGTTGTCCGGGTTGTGCCCACTGGCGGGCAGGTGGAGCCCTCCGCACTACTGCTGCCCTACCTTTCAGAAGCTTGACCTTCGCATTGTCGAGTTGGCCGCTAAACCATTTACCTCGTTGGATGTGGGTCCGCACCGTAACCGCGTTGTCGCGCCACGCGACCGGGTCCCAGATTTGAAACAAATGCATTTTCCTGACAAGTTGTCGGAAAGATGCCGACAGCTTGTCAGCAACTTCATACTTTCCGCCCCCGCAACCTAGGACTGCCAATGTTCCTTGCACTCCGCGAATTGATCTTCGCGCGTGGCCGCTTCAGCCTGATGGGCGGTGTCATTGCACTCATCGCCGTACTGATGGTGATGCTCTCCGGCCTTTCCTCGGGCCTCGTCAACGATGGCGTGTCCGGCCTCAAGTCGATGCCCGTGACCACTATCGCCTTCGACCAGGGCACCAAGACCGACAACGCCTTCTCCCGCTCCGTGATCGATGACCAGCAGCTCAGCGCCTGGCGCGGCGTCGAGGGCGTGGCCGCCGCCGAGAAGATGGGCGTCGGTATGGCCAATGCCACGACCGATTCCGGCAAGCAGATTGACCTCACGCTCTTCGGCATCGAGCCTGGATCCTTCCTGGAACCGTCCCGCTCAGCAGGCACCGGCCTCGGAGATCCTGACGGCATTGTCGTGTCGTCGACCGCGAAGGCTGAAGGCATCGACCTCGGCACGGTCGTGACGCTGGACCGGATCGGCACGAAGCTTAGAGTTGTTGGCTTCACCGATGGGCAGGCCACGTTCGGACACGTCGAGGTGGCCTACCTGCCCCTGAAAACCTGGCAGCTGATCGCCTCCGGCCAGGCCGCCGCCGGAGCCCCGAGCGCCGAGCGCCTGTCCGCAGTCAAATTTGATACCGCCAGCGTTGTTGCCGTCCAGGCCCAGCCCGGCGCCAGGCTGGACCTTGCCGCCGGCGACACTGCCGCCGGAACGACCAGCAAGTCCCTGTCCGCTGCCTTCAACGCATCTCCCGGCTATGAGGCCGAGACCATGACCCTGAGCATGATCCAGGTCTTCCTCTACGCGATCTGCGCTCTAGTGGTCGGCGCGTTCTTCACCGTGTGGACGATCCAGCGCAAGCACGAAATTTCGGTCCTGCGGGCCATCGGAGCCTCAACGGGGTACCTGCTGCGGGATGGACTGGCCCAGGCCGCCATCCTATTGGTGGGATTCACCGCGCTGGGCGTGGCCGCCGGCCTGGGACTCGGCGCCGCCATGCCGGACGCTATGCCGTTCGCTCTCGAGGCCGCACCGATCGCCATCGCCACGGCTCTCACCATCGGGCTGGGCCTGATCGGTGCCACCGTGGCCGTGGTGCGCATTTCCCGGATCGACCCGCTCAACGCCCTCGGAGGACAGCGATGACCAGCTCCACCTTTCCCGCAGCCGGGGCAAGCCGTGCCGACGCACCGCAGGCCGCCGGCCTGTCCATCCGCCACGCGGTGATGGAACTCGGCGACGGCGACACCCGGGTGACAGCCCTCGATGACGTCAGCCTCGATGTTGCCCCAGGCGAGTTCCTCGCCGTCGTCGGGCCGTCCGGTTCCGGCAAGTCTTCACTCCTCGCCGTCGCCGGCGCCCTGGCATCCCCGGATTCCGGAACGGTCACGGTCAACGGCCAGGACCTTTCCCAACTGAGCCAGGGCAAACGCGCTGCGTTCCGGCTGTCCAATATCGGCTTCGTCTTCCAGTCCGGCAACCTCATCCCCGCACTGACCGCGGCGGACCAGCTCCGCCTGGTCAACCGGCTCGCGGGCGGCCCGAAGACCTTCGACCCGGTTCCCCTACTGGATTCCGTCGGCATGGCCCACCGTGCGACCAACCGTCCCGGCCAGCTCTCCGGCGGCGAACGCCAGCGCGTCGGCATCGCACGGGCACTCGTCTCCGGGGCGAAACTCCTTCTCGTGGACGAACCGACCGCGTCCCTGGACCGGGCGCGCAGCCGCGAAGTCGTGGAACTCCTCGCACGTCAAAGCCACGAGCACGGCGTCGCAACCGTCATGGTCACCCACGACCACGACGTCCTCGGCTACTGCGACCGCATCGTCGAAATGGTGGACGGCCGCTTAGGGGCCCCGGCCCCGGTCCGCTAACACACCCGACCCCGGGCGCGAGACGGCGACCCCCTCAGCACGCCGCCGTCTCGCGCCGTACTCTTGATGCGTACGTCAGCCAGCGTCAAAGGATCCCCGCAATGCCCAGAATCAGTGCCGCCACCGTCGCGGAACACCGCGCCGCACAAGAACGCGCACTACTGGACGCTGCCCACGAACTCCTACAAGAAACCTCCGAAGCGCCCACCATGGCCGACGTGGCCTTGCGGGCCGGACTCTCACGTCCCAGTGTCTACCAGTACTTCGGCTCCCGCCAGGACCTCCTCCAGGCGCTGGTCCGCGACATCTTTCCGCGCTGGACCGAGCGCGTCACCGGCGCCATGGCCGATGCCCCCACCAAAGCCGACCGCATACTGGCCTACGCCACAGCCAACGTGGACCTTGTCGCCGAAGGAGCCCACGCCGTGGGTTCGGCGCTGGCCGCGCTGGCCCCGGGGGCCGAACTCGACGAGCAAGCCACCCGCATGCATCGCCAGCTTCAGGAACCGCTCATCGAGACGCTCACAGAACTCGGGGTTCCGGACCCCGAGTCGCTGGCAGAGATGATCAACTCCGTCGTCCACGCCGGCACCCGCATGCTCGAATCCGGGCAAACGCTGGAACAAGTCCACTCCCACCTCAGCACGCTGCTCGGTCCCTTCGTGACAGCACGCCAAAACTCCGAAGGCACCCGCATTTAGGTCTCTTCGACCGCACCCTCATGGGTTCTTGTGTCCTTTGCTGAGGATTCCGTGACCGGAGGCGGCTCAGGTGACCGGCCAGTCCCCCGTCCCCCGTTGTTTTTCGCTGCTGGCGGAGCAGCGGGCACGTACGATCCTGAGGACAGCTTCCGAAGGACGGGAGCATGACAGAAGCCGATAGGTAATTGACAATTTCTGTAACACGACGAGGGCCTCCGCTAGCCAAGAGGGCCGGGATCGTTCATGCTTAGCTATGACCTCAATGCCGAGCCAGTACCGGATCATCGCGGTATGCACCGGAAACATCTGCCGGTCCCCGATGGCCGAACTCATGCTGGCGGAGGCATTCCGTGCCGAGCGCCTCACCCGGGCGGTGGTGGATTCCGCAGGAACCACCGCGTATGAGGCCGGCCGGCCCATCGATCCCCGGGCCGCGCGCAAACTCACCTCCCAGAACATAGCCTCGGACCGCCACGTGGCGCGCGAATGGCGCCCTGAATGGTTCGTCAGCCGCGAGCTGATCCTGGCCCTCGACGTCGACCACTACGGCTGGCTCCGGCAGGCGGCACCGGACCGCGAGTCGCTGGCCAAAATCCGCATGCTGCGCAGCTTCGACCCCGCGGTGGCGGACAAGGACCCGCTGGAGCAGGGCATCGAGGACCCGTGGTACGGCGGCCACACCGACTTCGACACCACCTGGAACCTCATCCGGGCCTCCGTTCCGGGGATCGTGGAGCACGTCCGCACCGAGCTTCAGCGCCGGGACGGGCACCATCACGGCAGTGATCAACCCAATGCACAGCAGCGGGTACGCTCTATTTCATGAGCCCCGCACCCGTCATCATCGCAATCGACGGGCGGTCCGGCTCCGGCAAGACCACCCTGGCCATCGAGCTGGCGGCGCGCCTCCGGGAACACCACAAAGTCTCGCTCTTCCACCTGGAGGACATCTACCCCGGCTGGAACGGGCTGGCGGCCGGCATTGAACGTTACGTCACCACAGTGCTGTCGCCCTTGCGTCGCGGGGAGGCCGCGGAGTGGGTCAGCTGGAACTGGGAGCGGCACTACGACGGCGAAGTCCGCACCACGCGCCCGGCCGAAATTGTCCTGGTGGAGGGCGTCGGCGCCGGCGCCGCAGCGGCACGCCCGCTGCTGGACGCGGTGATCTGGGCCGATTCTTCCGACTCCGACCGCCGGGCCCGGGCGCTGGCCCGGGACGGCGAGACCTATGAACCGTTCTGGGACCAGTGGGCAGCCCAGGAAGATCAGTGGCTGGCGGCTGACGACGTCCCGGCCCGCGCCGATGTGCACGTGCTGAACCGTGCGGACGGCGCCGCCCCCGACGACGTCCTGCAGGCCCTTCAATACCTTCCGGCCGTCGCGCCCGCGCTGCTGCCCGAACTCGCCATCCGACGCGCCCTGCAGTTGCGGGCTGAACGAATCGACGCCGAGCCTGACGCCGCGCAACTGTTCGATGCGCTCTTCGGCGGCTCAGCCAACGCCGTGTGGCTCGACTCCTCGCTGGATCCGGCGGGCCTCGCCCCGGAGGCTGCGGAACGGAGCCGCTTCAGCATCCTGGCCGACGACGGCGGCCGCTTCGGCCAGGCGGTCCGGCACAGTTCCGGCCTGACCCGCGTCAGCGCGGGCCAGGCCACGGCGACCACCGACGGCCCGTTCTTCCGCTGGCTCGACGGCGTCTGGGGTCGCCGGGCGCTCCGGGCCCCCGAAGACTATCCGTGCGGGTTCACCTTGGGCTGGCTCGGGTACCTGGGCTACGAACTCAAGCGCGAAACCGGCGGCACCGACGTCGCGTCCCCCACCCCGGACGCCTGCCTGATCTTCGCCGGCCGCGCCGTAGTCCTGGACCATGCCGAGGGCACGGCCTGGCTGCTGGCCCTGGACACGCCCGACGCCGACGACTGGCTGAGGACCGCCCGCGGGGCCGTGGCCGCCGCAGCGGCGCCCGGTTCCGGAGTGTCCGGCTCCAGAGTGTCCGGCTCCAGTGGATCCGCGGCACTTCGTTCGACCGCGCCTCAGCTCGCCTCGCCGCAGTTCACGGCCCGAGACGCGGAAGCCGGCTACAAGGCCAAGGTCGCCGAGGCCCAGCGGGAGATCGCGGAAGGCAATACCTACGAGGTCTGCCTGACCACCGCGCTCACCGCGGCCACATCCGCGGTCCCGCACCGCGTAGGCCCGGACGGCCTGGATCCGTGGCAGACCTATCTGGAGCTCCGGCGCCGTAACCCGGCTCCCTTCGCCAGCTATCTGCGGTTCGACGGCCTCGCCGTGGCGAGCACATCTCCGGAGCGTTTCCTGCAGATTGCCGCGGACGGCAGGATGCGGGCCGAGCCGATCAAGGGGACGCGCGGCCGGGATGCGGACCCGGGTGCGGACGCGGCCCTGCGGCAGGAACTGGAGACCTCGGCGAAGGACCGCGCGGAAAACATCATGATCGTGGACCTGCTGCGCAATGACTTGAGCCATTTCGCCGTCCCGGGTTCGGTGGCCGTCAGCCGGCTGTGCGCGATCGAAAGCTACGCCACGGTGCACCAGATGGTGAGCACCATCGACGCTCAGCTCCGGCCCGGAATGCCGCGGGCCGAGGCTGTCGCCGCCTGCTTCCCTGCCGGTTCGATGACCGGCGCCCCGAAAGTCAGCACCATGGCCATCCTGGACCGGCTGGAGGCCGCCCCGCGCGGCGTGTACTCCGGGGCGATCGGCTATTTCTCCCTAAACGGGGCCGCCGACCTCGCCGTGGCGATCCGGACCCTGGTGGTCCGGGCCCTCGGCGACGGAACGGCGGTACTGAGTCTCGGCGTCGGCGGTGCCGTCACCGCAGATTCGTCCCCGCAGGAGGAATACGAGGAAATCCGGACCAAAGCATTCGGGGTCCTCTCGGCGCTCGGCACCGAGTTTCCCCGAGGCTGAGTTCCGCGAGGACCGAGTTTCCCCGAAGCTGAGTTCCGCCAGATCTGACGTCCCTGGACGCTGGACGGCACCACACAGCAGTTCCAGCAACGCCGGCGCTATTGCAGCGTTGCCGTCAGCCTCGCCACGTTGTCCACGTACTTGACCTTCATGGGCCGTTTGATCCAGTCGTCCAGCACGAGTTCGTGCGAAATGCTGCGGTAGGTGTCCTCGACCGCACGGATCCGCTGGACGATGTCCTCGCCAAGGAGCATCACGGAGACCTCGAGGTTCAGCGAGAAGGAGCGCATGTCCATGTTGCTGGAACCCAGCACGGCAACCTCGTTGTCGATCGTGAAGTGCTTGGCGTGCAGTACATACGGCGCCTTGTAGAGGAATATCCGTACCCCTGCCTCGAGCAGCGCCTCATAGTAGGACTGCTGCGCGTGGTGGACCAAGAACTGGTCACCCTTTTCCGAGACGAAGAGTTCCACCTCGACGCCGCGCTGCGCCGCCGTCGTCACCGCATAGAGCAGCGAGTCGTCCGGGACGAAGTAGGGGCTGCAGAGGGAGATCTTGTGCTGAGCTGAGTAGATGAGGGTATTGAAGAGTCGCAGGTTGTTCTCGGTGATGAACCCGGGGCCGCTGGGAACCACCTGTGCCGTGATGTTTCCGGGGTGGGACTCCGGCTGGTGCGCCAACTGCGCTTCAAGGGATTCGTCGGTTTCGCTGAGCCAGTCCGTCGCGAAAACCACATTCAGGGTGGTGACAATCGGCCCGCGCAGGCAGGCCATGAGCTCCACCCATTCGCGGCCCACCTTGCGGTGCTTGGGATTGTTGTAGGACGGCTCGATCAGGTTCTGGGATCCGGTGAAGGCGATCTCGCCGTCGATCACCATGATCTTGCGGTGGTTGCGAAGATCCGGCCGGCGCCACTGGCCGTGCACCGGGCTGAGCGGCAGCATGGGCCGCCAGCGGATCTTGCTGGCCTTGAGCCGGTCCTTCAGCTTGCGGTAACCCTTGATACGGAGTGTGCCCAGGTGGTCGAACAGGACGCGGACCTCGACACCGCGCTCCGCCGCCTCCTCCATCGCGGTCAACAGATCGTCCGTGACGTGGTCCGAACTCATGATGTAGAACTCGGCATTGACGAAGGATTTGGCGCCGCGGACCGCCTCCGTCATCGCCTTGATGGAATCGGGGTAGCCGGGCAGCAGCTCCACGCTGTTGCCGTCCACCATCGGCAGCGATCCCAGCGTCTTGTTCAGTTCAGAGGCGGACGCCACCCATTCGGGTCCGCTGTAGCGGCTTTCGACGGCCTGCAGCGCCGATGTCCCCGCCCGGACCCGGGTGTTGACGGCCTCCTGCTGGGCACGGCGGCGGCGGGAAAGCCGGAAGTTGCCGAACAGCAGGAACAAGGCCAGGCCCAGGGTGGGCACGATGAAGATGCCCAGGAGCCACGCCATCGCGGTGGTGGGCCGCCGGTTCCCGGGGATGATGCCCAGGGCCAGCACCCGGATGGCGAAGTCGACCAGGGTCAGGATCAGGACCGCCCAGGACGGTAAAGTCTCCGCCAGCGGAAATGGCCACAGCACAGGCGAACCCCTCAAGCTTCAGGCCCGCGGAACAGTTCCGGAACGGGCAACGAGCAAATCCTATCCCGGGACTACCGAGACTAAGCTGTAGCCATGACCTCTCCTGCCACTATGCCCGCGCCCGCGACCGTGCTGGTCTTCCTCGATCCGGCGTTCGAGGGCGGCCGCGTTGCTGACGCATCGAAGCCGCAACTGATGGCCACGGACCTGGGCGCCACCCGCGGCGATGGCGTTTTCGAATCACTGCTGGCCGTGGGCGGCCGGCCCCGCAAGATCCAGGCGCACCTGACCCGGCTGGCCGGCTCTGCCCGCCTGCTGGAGTTGGATATCCCCGCCGAGGACGCCTGGAGGCGCGCGGTGGAGACCGCCATCGGCGAGTACCGGCGCCAGGATCCTGCCGTGACCGCAGCCGGCGGCACGGACGATGATGAAGTGGTGGTGAAGCTGCTGGTCACCCGCGGGCCGGAAGGCGCCGCCGCCCCCACCTGCTGGGTCCAGGCGTCCGCCCCCGGGGCGGCGGGCCGCCGGCAGCGCGAGACCGGAATCGACGTCATCCTGCTGGACCGCGGCTACGACAGCGAAGTCGGCGAGCGCGCGCCCTGGCTGCTGCTCGGCGCCAAGACCCTCTCCTACGCCGTGAACATGGCAGCGCTGCGCTACGCCCACGAGCACGGCGCGGACGATGTCATCTTCACATCCGCGGACGGCCGGGTCCTGGAGGGACCGACGTCGACTGTTCTGTTGGCGCACCTGGAAACGACGGACGACGGCGCCGGCGGCGTTCGCACGATCCGGCGGCTCATCACCCCGCAGCTGGACAGCGGCATCCTCCCGGGCACCTCGCAGGGCGCCCTGTTCACGGCCGCCAAGGCTGCCGGCTGGGAGCTGGGCTACGGCCCGTTGGAGCCCAAGGACCTGCTGGACGCCGACGCCGTCTGGTTGATCTCCAGCATCCGGCTCCTGGCGCCGGTAAACCACATCGACGGCCAGGAAATCGGCACCCCGGAACTGCGCCGGCAGCTCACGGCCGAGCTCAACGCCCTCTTCGCCACGATCGAATAGCCGGCGGCACGGAACTCCGCACCGATGGCAGCCAGCACGGCGAACCCCGAGAACACCGCGTAGAGCGGCAGCGCCGGGAGTGCCCACAAGTGACGCAGGTTGCTGATCGTGCCGTCGACGGCAAGTGCGAGAGCCCCGGCGCAGAACACCGCCAGGACGACTGCGCCGCCGAGCCCCCAGGCCTCCGGTTGTGCCCAGATGTCCGGAAGCGGTTCGGCTCCGGGACGGGCTCCGGACAGGAGGTTCGCCGGCGCGAGGCAGGCCAGCGCGAGCACGCCGGCGGTCCGGACCGCTGGCAGGATGATGGCGGCAACCGTGATGGCCGCCAGGCAGTCGCCCATCGGACGCCGACGGAGGTCACCAACGGCTGACTTGTGGATCCCCAGGCACTGAAGCAGCGACCGTTCGCGCGCCACCCGCCGCCTCCACAGCTCACCGACGCGCACCGGGTGTTGGCCCGTGATGACGGCCCGCGGGGCGAATCCCACCCGGTAGCCTGCGCTTCGCACCCGCCAGCCCAACTCAAGCTGCGCGGCACCAGTGTCCTCCCTGAAGCCGCCGATCTCCGTCAGGACGTCACGCCGCACCGCGCCCATACCTGCCGCGAAGACGGGCAGGAAACCGGAGGCCGCTTGCGCCCGCCGGGCCATCCCGCCGCAGCCGCGGCCTATCAGGTCTACGATCCGCGCGGCAGGACCGGCAGTGAGGGTCCGTTCGCCGCCCCACACGGCGCCGACTCCGTCGGGACCGCCACTCCCGACGTCGAAGGCTTGCAGCATCCGGTCCACGGTCCGCCGGGTGAGGACGGCGTCCGCGGGAAGGAACATGAGCACCTCCCCCGCGGCCCGGCCCACGCCCAGGTTCAGTGCCGCCCCGTATCCCGCCGCCGCGGCGGGTGACCTTCCCGCAAACACAATCCGTCCGTCCTCGGCGGCGAACCCCGCCATGAGCTCCGGGGTGTCGTCCGTGGAGCCGGCATCCACCAGGATCAGCTCGTACCGCTCATACCGGCTCCCCTGGACTGACCGGATGCAGTCCGCCAGAAGCCCGCCCCCATTGTGCGCCGCCACAATGATGGACACGGTGGGCCACTGCTGCCAGAGAGTAGGCGCGTGGCGGCGCCGACACCGCGCGGACCGCACCTCAAAAGAGACGGCCAGCGCCAGAACAACAGCCGCCATCACCGCCGCCGCCAGGACGGGCAATCCGATGAACACCAGGACGAGTTCCTGTGCCGGGCCGACCGGCACCGGCGCCTCACCCCAGGGCATCGGCGGGAATCGCCGGGCATCGCCGGAAGGACGCCGGGTTGAATGCCGGGAGCATGAACGTTGCCAGGACGGCGTCGAGCAGTTCGGGCGCCCACGTGCTGTTCGCCCCGAGTGTCGGGCAGACGCCCAGCACCACGGGGGTTCCGTCCGCGCGGCGGCGGATCTGGACCTGGACCGGGCCGGTCAGCCCGAGCGTGCGGACGGCGGCCAGGCCCAGCTTCCGCACATCGTTGGCCTCGGCCGCCGGCACCCTGCGGCTGACTTCGTCGCTGCCGGCCCGACCGTACGGAGTTCTTGTCTTCTCAAGGACCACGGCCACCGGCGCCATCGCGTTGCGGGGCGGCGTGCCGAACACCAGGGCCACGTAGTCGGCGCCCGGGATGAACTCCTGGACCAGCTGCCCGGCCGGCAGGTTCTTCCAGCTGACGGAGCCGGTCCCGGCCAGCAGGTGGACGGCGTGGGTGCCTTTGAAAGTTCGCGGCTTGACGACGACGGGACCGTTGAGGTCGGCCAGGGACGCCGGCGCGGCGGCGAGGTCGCCCGGAACCCCGAAACGCGGGACGGGAATGCCGGCTGCCTGCAACGCCCATGCGGTGAACAGGTGGTCGTTGGCGAGGGCCACCGCGGCAGGGTCGCCGACGATGATCCGCACGTCCCGGCCGAATCCGGCGCGGGCCGCAGCCAGGACCGGGAGTTCCACGGTGAGGGTCGGAATGATGACGTTGATGGCTTCCCGGTCCACCAGCCGGCGCAGGTCCAGGACCATGTCCGGGTCCGTCGCCGGCAGGAGCCTGACTGCCGCTGCGGTGGTGGCGTCCTCGCCCTGCCGGGTGACGTCGCGGGCGTCGGAGCCGAGGCACGGGATGCCGCGGGCTGCTAGCTGGGCCGCGACGGCCCGGCCGGCGGCGCCTGCAATGCCAGTAACCAGTATGCGCGGGCCCACGGTTGCTCCATTCCGCCGTCACCCGCAGGGCCGCGGCTGCGGCTCCGGCGGTTCGGGCCACCGATTCAGACAAAAATTGAGGGACAGACAACTGCACGCAGAGATAACTTGATCCACAGAAAACGTGGGACGGGCCGACGTGTCAGTCCGATCCCCTCAGTAGACTGCGCAAACTCCCGGCGGACACGAGTGGGCAGTACCCGAAACTGGAGCCCGCTACTACTCGCCTTGGCGCCGCACCCGGTTCTCACCCCGCAACTCTGATTTCTCAGTCCGCCGCGTGTGTCACCCCGCGGAAACGCGGTCCGGTTACGGAACATGACGACGGCGGCGGTGCGGGCCGGCGTCGTAAGTGTTACGTTTTTGGGGAGTAATGAGAACCGGTGCCAAGCCCTGACTGGCCGGTCGGCAACCCTCCCTTTCGCGGCGGGGTGCCTCAGGTGAATACTCGGCATATCGACCATTCGAGCTGCAAGCGTGAAAGAGGAGATCCGTCGTGCCCGACACATCCATACCCGCTGTACCCGGTACAGCAGCCGCCCCCGGCACAGCCCCCGCCGCAGCTCCCGCCGGCGAGGACAAACTGGCCTACCGCCTGTTCACCGGCGCCGACGACCGCGCCTTCTGTGAGCGCGTGTCGGCCGCCCTGGCCGAGGGCTATGTCCTGCACGGAAGCCCCGCCGCCACCTTCAACGGCAGCACGGTGATCGTGGCGCAGGCCCTGGTCCTGCCGGCCGCAATTGCGAGCGCAGACGCCGCCGTGGCCAACGCCGTGGATGAACTCGACAGTGACGAGTTTGGTGCCGAAGACGCCTTCGAGGGCCACGCATGAGCTACGCCGGAGACCTCAGCCCGCACGAGGCGTGGGCCAAGCTGGAGGCCGGCGCCATCCTGGTGGACGTCCGGACCGAGGCCGAATGGGCCCACATCGGCATCCCGGATACGAAGGCCACGGACAACGATCCTCTCTTCATCCAGTGGACCCTCGCCGGCGGGGTGCCCAACCCGCACTTCGTGGAACAGCTCCAGCGCCAGGCGCCCGAGGACACCGCCGTCGAGCTCGTATTCCTGTGCCGCTCCGGCGCCCGGTCGATCGCCGCAGCGACGGCCGCGACGCAGGCCGGCTACACCTCCTACAACGTCCTTGAGGGCTTCGAAGGCGAGACCGACCGCTTTGGCGAACGCACCGTCAACGGCTGGAAGAACCGCGGCCTGCCCACCAACCTCGGAAAGATTTAAGTGACTTTCAATCCAGACGCCGCCGAATGGGCGGCCGACACCCAGGCCGTCCGCGGAGGCCTTGACCGTACAGGCTTCCAGGAAACCGCCGAGCCGATCTTCCTCAACTCAGGATTCGTCTACGAGTCCGCGGCCGCCGCCGAGCGCGCCTTCACCGGGGAGGACGAGCGCTTCGTCTACTCCCGCTACGGCAACCCGTCCGTCGCAACCTTCCAGGAGCGGCTGCGGTTGCTCGAGGGCACCGAGGCATGCTTTGCGACGGCGTCCGGCATGTCCGCCGTCTTCACCGCCCTCGGCGCGCTGCTGGGGGCCGGCGACCGGGTGGTCGCCGCCCGCTCGCTGTTTGGCTCGTGCTTTGTGATCCTCAACGAGATCCTGCCGCGCTGGGGCGTCGAGACAGTCTTCGTGGACGGTCCGGACCTCGAGCAGTGGAAGTCTGCGCTGTCCGAGCCGACGACGGCGGTCTTCTTCGAATCGCCGTCGAACCCGATGCAGGAGATCGTGGACATCGCCGCCGTGAGCGAACTGGCACACGCGGCCGGCGCCACGGTGGTGGTCGACAACGTCTTCGCCACCCCGCTGCTGCAGCGCTGCGGAGACCTCGGGGCCGACGTGATCGTCTACTCCGGCACCAAGCACATCGATGGACAGGGACGCGTGCTCGGCGGGGCAATCCTGGGGACCAAGGAATTCATCGACGGGCCCGTCAAGCAGCTCATGCGGCACACCGGCCCCTCGCTCTCCGCGTTCAACGCCTGGGTCCTGACCAAGGGCCTGGAGACCATGGCCCTGCGCGTCAACCATTCCTCCGCCTCCGCCCTGCGGCTGGCCGGCTGGCTTGAGCAGCAGCCCGCGGTCAGCTGGGTCAAGTACCCGCTGCTGCCCTCCCACCCGCAGTACGATCTCGCGGCGAAGCAGATGAAGGCCGGCGGCACCGTGCTCACGCTGGAACTCTCGCCGTCCCCGGGCCGCACCGCCAAGGAGGCCGCCTTCGCGCTCCTGGATGCGCTGCGGATCATCGATATCTCCAACAACCTCGGTGATTCGAAGTCCCTCATCACGCACCCGGCCACCACGACGCACCGCGCCATGGGCCCGGAAGGCCGCGCGGCAATCGGGCTCAGCGACGGCGTGGTGCGGCTTTCAGTCGGCCTGGAGGACGTCGAGGACCTGATCCGCGACCTCGGCCAGGCGCTCAAGCAGGTCTAGCCCCGGCGCACCCGGCCCAGGGATGGCTCGTGCCCGGCTGGCTCTCCGCCGGCGTCCCCTTGCGTCGTCACTTCGACGGCCCGTTCGACGACGGCGGCCAGCCCGCCGGCGCGGAACGGCTCCCGCTGCAGCTGCGAGCCCGTGCCCTCCGCCAGGATCCGCTCGACGCCCGCGCGCACCAGGTCCAGCTCGCCCTGTTCCTCAAGGACCGGGGCAACGAAGTCCACGAGTGCCCGGACGACGTCGGCGGCCGGGGCAGGGGTGAAAGTTCCAAAGTCCAGGAGCTGCCCGCGCAGTCCGCAGTTGCTGGCCTGCCATGCGGCCATCCGCAGCAGTAACGTGGGTACCGGGGCGGGCTCGACGCCGTCGTTCCATTCCCGCGACGCCGATTCCACGAGGGCGCGCACCAGCACGGCGATCAGCGCCGCATCCTCGGCCCGCAGGCAGACATCGGCGACCCTGACCTCCACGGTGGGATGCAGCCGAGCCAGCCGGGCATCGAAATAGATCATCCCTTCATCCATCAGGACATTGCTTTCCACCAGCCGGGTCACCAGCCGCCGGTAGACGGGCAGGCTGCCGAAGATCATCGTGGGGCCCGAGCCCGGCCAGCGGTTCCAGGCCTGGGTGCGGTAGCTTTCGAACCCTGTCTCTGCGCCGTTCCAGTACGGGGAATTCGCGCTGAGGGCGATCAGGACGGCAAGCTTGTCGCGGATCCGGTCCATCACGGCCACGCCCTCCTCCGGCGATTCCACAAAGGTGTGGACGTGGAGGCCGCAGGTCAGCTGGTTCCGGACCGTGAGCCCGAAGCGTTCCTGCATGGTCATGTACCGCTGATTCTGGGTGAGGTGCGTGGCGGCGCCTTGGGGCGAGGTGGCCAAGGCCGCGACTCGGCCGCCGTGCACGCGGGCGGCCTGGTCTGCCAAGGCCCGGCCCTGCCTGAGCTGCCGAAGAAGTTCCCTATAGTCCAGGCACGGCCGGGTCTGGGTCTCAATCTGTTCGAGCTTGAGCTCGTAGCTGAAGTCGGCGCCGCCCTCGTGGACCGGTTGCTGCCCCGGGAGAACCTGGGCGGCGTCCTGCTTCGGCGGGAGCAGGCTGGCCAGCATGAGGTCGGCGAGGGCAAGCAGCCGGCCCGATTCCGGGTCGACTATCAGCAGTTCTTCCTCCACGCCGAAGGTGCGCATAAATCTATTGTGCGTCAGGAACCGCCGACACGCCCTACGCCAACGCCGGGTCACTTCGCGCCCATCCCCCTGCGGACGGGCGCGATCAGACCTCGCGTTGCTTGGGATCAGTCTTGGAAATACTCGATCTTCGCGCCAATGGTGTTGAGCCGTTCGGCCAGATCCTCGTAGCCGCGCTCAATGACGTAGATGTTCCGCAGTTCCGAGACGCCGCGAGCCGCGAGCATGGCCAGCAGCAGGCAGGCCGCGGGGCGCAGGGCCGGCGGGCAGCCCACCTCGGCGGCACGCCACTTGGTGGGCCCGTTGACGTAGATCCGGTGCGGGTCGAGCAGCTGCACCTGGGCGCCCAGCTTGTTCAGCTCGGTCAGGTAGATGGCCCGGTTCTCGTATACCCAGTCGTGGATCATCGTCTGGCCGTGGGCGTTGGCCGCGATCACGGCGAAGAAGGGCAGGTTGTCGATGTTCAGGCCCGGGAAGGGCATGGGGTGGATCTTGTCTTCCGGCGCCCGCAGTTCCGAAGGCTTGGTGGTGACGTCCACCAGGCGGGTGCGGCCGTTGCGGGCAAAGTACTCCCCGGACACTTCGAGCCGCTGGCCCATCTGTTCCAGGGTCGCCAGCTCGATTTCCATGAACTCGATCGGGACGCGGCGGATGGTGACTTCCGAGTTCGTCACGATGCCGGCGGTGATGAGGCTCATCGCCTCGATCGGGTCCTCGGAGGGGAAGTATTCGATGTCGACGTCGATCGACGGGCGGCCCGTGATCTTCAACGTGGTGGTGCCGACGCCGTCGATCTCCACCCCGAGCATCTGCAGGTAGAAGCAGAGGTCCTGCACCATGTAGTTGGGGCTGGCGTTGCGGATGATGGTGGTGCCGCGGCGGTGCGCGGCGGCCATGATGGCGTTCTCGGTGACGGTGTCACCGCGTTCGCTGAGCACGAAGGAGCGGTCGTGGCTGTCCGACGGCGGTGCCTGGACCGCGTAGAACCCGGACTTCGCGTCCACGCTGAGCCCGAACTGGCTTAGCGCCTGCATGTGCGGCTGCACGGTGCGGGTGCCGAGGTCACAGCCGCCGGCGTAGGGCAGACGGTATGTGTCGGCCTCGTCCAGCAGCGGGCCCAGGAGCATGATGACGCTGCGGGTCCGGCGGGCCGCCTCCACATCCATGGATGCGAGGTCCAGGACAGCGGGGCGGCGGATCTGGAGGTCGTTCGCGTTGAGCCAGGTGCATTCGACGCCGATGCTGGTCAGCACCTCGACGATCCGGTTGACTTCCTCGATCCGGGCCAGCCGGCGCAGGGTGGTGGTGCCGCGGTTGATGAGGCTGGCGCACAAAAGGGCGACGCCGGCGTTCTTGCTGCTGTTGACGTCCACCGCGCCGGAAAGCGTGCGACCGCCCTCGACCCGGAGGTGGGTCATCTGGGGCCGGCCCACTTTGACGATGCTGTGCCCGACGATCGTCTCCAGCCGCTGGATCATCTTCAGGCTCAGGTTCTGCTTGCCCTGCTCCATCCGGGCGATGGCGCTCTGGCTGGTGCCGAGCTCGGCCGCGAGTTGTCCCTGGGTCCAGCCCTTGTCCCCGCGGGCCTCGCGGAGCAGGAGGCCGACATGTTCAGCAGTCTGTTGAGTCATGTCCCGAAAATATCACGCATGATCTACCGCACCCGGTATTTGCCGCCGGAATGGCGCCAATCTCACATGCATACCCGCATCATGCGATAACCGGCGCGGCGGCGCTGTGACAAGCGGCAGCGCGCAGGCGCGCCGGACGCTGCCGCGGCTACTGGCGGGTGAGGAAGACAAGGTTCCAGGTGCCCGCGCCGAGGGCTGCCGCGACGGCGGCTGCCGCAATGCCCAGCCCGCCCAAAAGCACCCAGGCGTCGAGTCCGCTGAACGTGGACGGCCTGGCCCAGGTCCGCGCCGCGCCGCCGAACCCGCGGGCCTCCATGGTCACCGCGAGCCGGGACGCGCTCCGGATCGCCTGCACCAGCAAGCCGAAGCTTTGGCCCATGGTGGCGCGGAAGCGCTGGTAGGGGTTGCCGCTTGAGCCCACGCCGCGGGCGCGCCGGGCCATCCCGATGGTTTGCCATTGCTCGGCCATGATTCCCACGAGCCGCATGGCGGCCAAGGTGCCCAGGACAAACCGGTGCGGCAGTTTCGCGTTCTGGGCCAGGGCGTCGGCCAGGTCCGTGGGGTCGGTGCAGCTCATCAGCAGCACCGCAGGCAGGGCGATCGCGAGCCCGCGGAGCATGAAACCGATCCCGAGCTGCAGGGAGCCGGCGCTGATGGACCAGATCCCGGCGTCGAACAGGACGGCTCCGGCGTCGGGCGCCAGGATGGCGGTGCTCCAGCCGCCGAGCGCCGCCGCGAGGATCAGCGGCCAGCCGCGCTGCCACAGCAGGGCAACGGTCAGCCCGGCCAGCGGCAGAAGCATCAGTTCGAAGGCCAGCGCCACCGAGGCAGAGACCCAGTCGATGGACAGAGCCAGCACCAGGGTGACCATGGTGACCGCCGTGAACTTCGCGAGCGGGTTGGCGCGGGTCAGCAGCGCATGGTTGCCGCGGACGCTCAGTTCGTCCCTCATGATGCGGCCGCCTCCGGCAGCTCCCGGTCCGGGCCGGCGGCGTTGACGGCCCCCGACCCGGCGGTGTCCCGGCCGTGGAGGCGCAGTTCGGTGCCGCCAAGGACAGCGCTGAATTCGGCGTCGTGCGTCACGGAGACCACGGCGGTGCCGGCGTCGAGAAGTTCAGAGAGGAACGAGGCAAGCTCGGCCCAGGTGTTGGCGTCCTGGCCGAACGTGGGCTCGTCCAGGACCAGTACCTGCGGGTGCGCAGCCAGCACGGTGGCCACCGAGAGGCGCCGTTTCTCGCCGCCCGAGAGCGTGTAGGGGTTGGCGTCCACGAGCTCCGTCAGCCGCAGCCGCTCCAGGAGCTCGTCCACACGGTCCTCGCCGTAGCCGAGGTGGCGGGGCCCGAACATAAGTTCGTCGTGGACCCTGCCGGTGACAAACTGGTGCTCGGGTTCCTGGAACACGGTCCCGATCCTGGCGATCAGCTGCTGGGCTTTCCACCGGTACGGGTCGGTCCCGGCGCCATCACCTACGCGACCGATGGCGCAACCACTGAGTTCCGTCGTGGCGGAGACCGTCCCCGCCACGGGGCGCAGGAGGCCGGCGAGCGTCAGTGCCAGGGTCGACTTGCCCGAACCGTTCTGCCCGGTGATGGTCAAGGCCTCTCCGGCACGGACCCGGGCCATGACCCCGGATTGCACGGGGCGCGGCGCAATCGTGCGGAAACCCTGGCGCAGTCCGGCCCGCCGCGGCCGCTCGCGGGAGACCGCGAGGGCGTCCGACGAGAGCAGGAGCTGCCCGGAGGCCGGGGCGGTCCGGGAACGTGTTGCGGGCACGTAGCCGGGCACCCAGACGCCCGCACCGATGAGCATGTCCCGCGCCTCGGCCAGGACCTGGTCCGGCGGCCCGTCAATCAGGACCGCGGAGTCCGTGGCGGACCCGGGCTGCAGCACCACGATCCGGTCCACGAGGTCCTTCCAGACCGCCACCCGGTGCTCCACCACCACCAGGGTGGCGCCGGTCTTGTCCAGGCAGCGGCCAACGGCGTCGCGGACTTCCAGGACGCCGGCGGGATCCAGGTTGGCGGTGGGCTCGTCGAGCAGCAGCAACCCCGGCCGCATCGCGAGGATCCCGGCGAGCGCCAGGCGCTGCTTTTGGCCGCCCGACAGCGCCGACGTCGGGTGGTCCAGCGGCAGCCTGCCCAGCCCGACGTCGTCGAGCGCCTCGCGGACCCGCGGCCAGATCTCCCCGGCCGGGACAGAGAGGTTTTCGGCGCCGAAGGCGACGTCGTCGCCGAGGCGCGAGAGCACCACCTGGGTTTCCGGGTCCTGCTGCACGAGCCCGGCGCGGCCGCGCTGTGCACGGGGCGCAGCGCCATCGATCAGCAGGCTGCCGGTCTCGTCGGATTCTTTGGCGTCGCCAGCCTCCCCCACCGCGCCGTCCCCGAGCACACCCGCCAGGGCGTGGAGCAGGGTTGATTTGCCGGCGCCGGACGGGCCCAGCAGGAGCACGCGCTCCCCCGGCCGGATGTCCAGGTCAAGTCCGCTGACCGCAGGCCGGAGCCTTCCGGCGTGCCGCCAGCCCCAGCCGCGGGCTGTGACGGCGGCCGGGCGTACGCCTGGTGAAGATGTCATGAGTCGCCTGTGCAATTCCAAGAGGGCCGTTCCGGAGTGGGTGCAGGAACGTGGTTCAGGAGAAGACAGGCTCCGTGGCGGCCTTGCGGGAGGCAAAGGAGCCCAGCACGCCGGTCTTGGCCAGGCCGCGGGTGGCGAGCCAGGACAGTCCGCCGGCAATCACGGCGCCGGAGATGGTGGTGAAGACGATGTAGGCGAGCTTGTCGCCGGCTTCGTAGGCAATGTTCCAGCCCCACGGCAGGAAGGAGTCGTTCAGGCCGCAGAAGAGGCCCGCGCCGGCTCCGGCCAGGAGGGACACCGGGAGGTTGAACTTCTTGTAGAGGAAGGCCGCGAACACCAGTTCCGCGCCGAGGCCCTGCAGGACTCCGGAGATCAGGACCGTGGTGCCGTACTGCGAGCCCATGATCAGCTCGCCCGTGGCCGCCACCGTCTCGCAGAAGAGGGCTGCCCCGGGCTTGCGGATGATGAGCATGCCGAGCACTGCCGGGATCATCCATCCGCCGGCGTAGAGTCCGCTGAGCGGCGGGTAGATCGTGTTGACCGGGGTGGAAATCAGGTTCGCGCCCTGATCCCAGGCCCAGAAGATGACGCCCCCGGCGACGGCGATCAAGGCGGCAACCACAATGTCCACCACACGCCAGTTGTAGGTGCGCCGGGCCGATGAACGGCTGCTGGAACCATGCTGTGCTGAAATATCTGTCATGTCGTCCTCCTGAGGAACAGGAGGGGAGGGTGCTCCGGCCGGCCTCGGCTTCCGCCGCCCTCCGCGCACCCTGAGAACTCGACTCCCTTGCGCCGGTACTAACCGGATCAGGTTCGAGGGTCTGCGGCTGTCCGCACTCTCAGCGCCCACCACTGGTTTCCCCGGACTCTTCCGGCGATGCCCGACGGCGGCGCTCCCCTGTCGTAATTATTTCGCCCTTGTGGGCTGGCTCAGTTTACACCCGAACGGCCCGGGTTATCAGTGGAGTGCTGTCACAATCCGCGGCCTGCCCCAGGCGCACCCCGCGGCCGGGAAGAGCCGCTTGGTAGAGTCGACGTGTCGGCCCCCGGACCCGCGAGCGGGCGGCCTTGTCGCCCACCGGAAAGCTGGACCATTTTGACGCACACACCGGCCACGCCAGATCCCTCCGCCGAGTACGACCCGGACTCGAGCGAGCCGCAACCGCACGGTTCCCTGGCGGCGCTCATTGGCCGCGTGCTGGCCGAAATGGATGCGCTCCAGTTCGCATCGTTCAGCAAGGACGATGCCCTGGACCTCGGGCTGCTCCTGGTCGAACTGGGCAGGCAACGCTCGCTGCCCATCGCCGTCGACATCACCAAGGGCGAGCAGGTGCTCTTCCACGCGGCGCTGGACGGCGCCACTCCGGACAACGAACGCTGGATCAACGCCAAGAAGCGCACGGCCCAGCGCTACGAGGTCCCGTCCCTGCTGGTGGGCCTCCGGGCCCGCGCTGCCGGCGGAAGGATCGAGGACAACGCCTGGTTCGATCAGATGGAGTTCGCCGCCCACGGCGGAGCGTTCCCCATCTACGTGCGCGGCACCGGTGCCGTAGCCGTCGTGACTGTCTCCGGGCTGCCGCAGAAGGCAGACCACGACCTCGTGGTCGAGGCTTTACGGACGGTCCTCACGCCGGGAGCTTAGGCGGCGGCGCCGTCCGCGCGCGGCGTCCTCCGGGACAGCCGGATCAGCGCAATCCCCACCGCCGTGAACCAGGCCCACATCAGGATGCCGTACACCAGGTAGACCTCCGGAACGGCGAACCGGAGTACCTCCGCCACCACGCCAACCGCGCCCGCGGCCACGCCGAGCCAGGCCACCGCACGGGGCAGCACGCCCTTGAGCATGGTCAGCGACATCAGCAGGATGCCGAGCGCGGACAGGACGCCGACGGCGGCAGGCGTGTTGTTCTCGGCGATCAGCGCCTCCGCCGCGGCGGCATAGCGGAGCCGGGCATCGGCCCCGGCGGTGCCGATCGCGTTCGCGTAGCTGTCACTGAGATTGACCAGGATCATCGATCCGCGGCTCGTGACCGGAACGGCCAGGAACAGCGCCCACGGCAGGGCGCCGATCACCGTGGCCATGAGGGCCAGGCTCTTGTTCAGCGGGGCGAGTGCCACGAAGAGGGTCACGAATACCAGAACCGGAAGAATGTTGGGCACGGTCCACAGGAGTTGTTCGGCGACGTAGACCGCCGTGTGCCCGGCGATGAACTCGAGGGTTTCGGCACCGCCGTGGATCGGTGGCGGGGCAATGGCGTCCAGAACCACTGCCACGATCAACAACGCCACGAACGCGACGGCGGAGATTCCGGCCCAGAAGTAGAGTTGCCGCCAGCTCTGACTGTCCGCCGCGGCGCCCCGGGCATGGCCGAGCGGGCGGGTCCGGGGCTGTTCCATGCTCAAAAGTACGTCCGGCGGGCGAGGCAATACAGGGGCGTTGGCCCTGTCTGGATGCCCGGGCAAGGAACGCTAGGCTAGGGGCAGCCCTGTTTCCTCCCTTAAGGAGTTACGAAGAATGAACCTCTTCATCAAGCTGCTCGGCACCGGCGTCAGCCTCCTGGCCGGTTACGCCGGCGCCAAGCTCGTTGACACCGTCTGGGAGAAGTCCACGGGCAGCAAGCCGCCCACGGACAACGACGACGTCCCCACCACGCTGCACCACGCATTGGCGTTCGCGCTGATCTCGGCCGCGGTCAGCACCGTCATCCAGGTGCTCGCCAACCGCGGCACCCAGCGCGCGATCACCCGCTTCGCCAAGACCCAGGACGTCGTCTAACGAGGGCATTTCAAGGACGTTGACTAGCTTGGCTCGACGAGCAGCTTCCTGATCTCGGTGAGCTTGGCTTCGGACTCTTCGAGGCGCAGGCGGAGTCCTTCGACCGTACCCGTGTCGGCCGCATCGACTAGCGGCGCGGGTTCCTTCTTCTTGGGCGACAGGAAGAAGTTGGCAAGGTAACCGGTGAACGTACCGAAGATGCCGACACCGATGACAATGATGCCTGCCCCGATAATACGGCCCGCATCCGTGACCGGATATTGGTCTCCGTATCCGACTGTCGAGATCGTGACGATCGTGTACCAGAGGGCGTCCGAAGCGGTCCTGATATTGGCCCCCGGGGCGCCCTGCTCGACGCGGAGCACCGAGAGGCTTCCGAATTCCAGCACCAATATGCCCATGAGCAGCAGTATGTACAGGGAACTGCCGGCCCGATCTTTGCTCAGCGCGCGGCCGATCGTGCGGATGCCGACATCGCGGAGCAGGCGGTACACCCGGATCAGCCGGAAGATGCGCAGGATCTTGAATTGCGCCACAGGCACGCTCGCCAAGAGGTCGGCCCAGCCGAAGTGCTTGAAGAAATAGGCGCCCGCCGATGGCGCGGTGAAGATCCGGTAAAGGAAGTCGGCGACGAAGATCGCGCTGAAAACGGAGTTCATCACGGTGAGTACGGTGTCGAGCGACTTCTCCTGCACGGCATACAAGAGCAAGAGATTCACGATCGACAGGATCGAAAGGATACCGATGAAGATCTCGTATCCGATGCTCTTCAGTTCACTGCGTTCCTTGGTCATGTGAGGATTCTGGCACGCAAGCAGCCGCGCGGCCGCCACTATTTTCGTATCGGTCCACCCTCAACGGTCGGCGTCGTCGTCCGTTCCATGGCGGGCAGCCGCCTGCCGGGCGGCCTTCTGAACGACGGCCTCAAGTTCGTCGGCGCTCAGCAGTTCCGGGTGAAGGTGCTTGGTGCGGTAGCCGGCCCGCCCCACCATGTGGGCTGAAACTGGGACGGTCAGCAGTTGGAAGAGCCACGCCACCACCAGGACGGGCCACACCCACCAGGTGCGCATCTGCAGGCCAAGGGCGGCCAGGAGCAGGAAGAGCCCCAGGACCTGCGGTTTGGTGGCGGCGTGCATCCTGCTCATGAGGTCCGGGAACCGCAGCAGTCCGACGGCCGCGCCGAGGGACATCAGGGCGCCGACCACCATAAACACGGCAGAGACGGCGTCGATCACTGTTTCAGGATTCACGGACGTTCTCCCTCCGGTCGGCCACGAACCTGGCCACGGTGACCGAGCCGACGAACCCGATGAGGGAAATAGCCACCAGCAGCATCAGGTTGTTCAGGTGCCGGTTAGCGGCCATGTCGATGCACAGGGCCGCACCGAAGATGGCCAGGAGCACGTCGGCGGCCAGCACCCGGTCCAGCAGCGACGGGCCCCGCGCGATCCGGATGATCGCCCCCGCGGCGGCCAGGGAAAGTACGACGGCTGTCACCGTCAGGACGATCTGCATCATGCGGCGGCCTCCTGGGCAAGTGCGGACAGTTCCTCTTTGGTCCCCATGATCCTGATCAGCCCGGCCTCGGTGTCGCGGACTTCCTTGCGCAGCTTGGCCGCGTCTTGGGCGTTGCGGACGTTGATGCCGTGAATGTAGAGGGTGGACGTGGACCTGTCCACCTCCACCACGAGTGATCCGGGAATCAGCGAGATCACGTGCCCGGTGGCCGTCACGAGGAGGTCCGAATGGCTCCGCAGCGGCACGGCGACGATTGCGCTGACCACGTCCGGGCCGCGGACCACGGCGAGGTAGAGGACCTGGAAACTGGCCGCGACGACTTTTCCGAGGAAGACGACGGCGAAGGGGACGGCGCGGAGCACGTTGAAGCGGCCGCCGAGTTCCACCGGGGGCAGGTAGAAAACCCGCGCCACGACCACGGCGATGAGGGCGCCGAAGAGGAGGTTGCCGGGGCTGAAGTTCTGCCACAGGGCACCCCAGACAAACACGAGCCACACCAGCAGCGGCAGTTCCTGGCGCAGGGAGATCCTTTTCCGGTTCATTTCCCGCCGCCCTGCTGCTGGCCGGGCCGGACCGCCGACGGCACCGGCGGGACCGGGGCGTCCTCGCCAAGCACGGCGTGGATGTAGGCGGACCTGTCCAGCATCTCGTGGGCGGACTGGTCCGCGACCTTGAACAACGGCCCGGCAAAGACGGTCAGGGCCACGCCAAAGAGCACCAGGCCCAGGGTGGAGCCCACCATGGTGCGCGGCAGGAGGGTCACGTTGGTCCGGCCGGCCCGGTCTCCGGTCGCGGAATCCTCCGGTGCCGCCAGGAGCACCGGATCGGGGTGTTCCGCGTCCTCGGGCTTGCGCCAGAACGCCCGGTTCCAGACCCTGGCGATCGCCAGCAGGGTCAACAGACTGGTCAGCACTCCCCCGATCACCAGTGCGTAGGCCAGCGGCGTCCCGAGTTCGATGCCCGCTTGCAGGAGCCCCAGTTTGCCCAGGAAGCCCGAGAACGGCGGGATGCCGGCCAGGTTCATGGCCGGAATGAAGAACAGCACGCCCAGGACCGGGGAGAGCTTGGCCAGCCCGGCGACGCGGTCCATGGACGAGCTGCCGCCCCGGCGTTCAATCAGGCCGGTCACCAGGAACAGGCTGGTCTGGATGGTGATGTGGTGGGCCACGTAGAACACCGCGGCGCCCAACCCGGCCACCGTGGACATGGCCAGGCCGAACACCATGTAGCCGATGTGGCTGACGAGGGTGAACGACAGGAGTCGCTTGATGTCGCTTTGGGCCAGGGCGCCGAGGATTCCCACCACCATGGTCAGCAGCGCCGCGACCATGAGCGGGGCGTTGAGTGCATCCCCCGGGAAGAGCAGCGTCTCCGTGCGGACCATGGCGTAGACACCCACCTTGGTCAGCAGCCCGGCAAACACCGCGGTGACGGGGGCCGGCGCGGTGGGATAGGAGTCGGGGAGCCAGAAAGAGAGGGGGAAGACGGCGGCTTTGATGCCGAAGGCCACCAGGAGCATGACGTGCAGCAGCGTCCGGGTGCCCTGGTCCAGGTCGCCGAGCTTGATGGCGAGGTCCGCCATGTTGATGGTGCCGGTGGCCCCGTAGATCATGGCGATCGCGATCAGGAACAGCACCGAAGACACCACGGAGACCACCACGTAGGTCACGCCGGCCCGGATGCGCGGTCCCGTGCCGCCGAGGGTGATGAGCACGTAGCTGGCGGTCAGCAGGATCTCAAAGCCGACGTAGAGGTTGAAGAGGTCTCCGGAGAGGAAGGCGTTGGATACCCCGGCGACGAGGATCAGGTAGGTCGGGTGGAAGATCGAGACCGGCGCGTCGCGGTCGCCGTCGGCCATGCCCTGTCCGGTTGCGTAGATCAGCACTGCAAGGCTCACGGCCGAGGACACCACGAGCATGAGCGAGGAGAACTGGTCCACCACCAGCACGATCCCCCAGGGCGGCATCCACCCGCCGATATTCACCGCGGCCGTCCCGCCCTCCCAAACGGAGGCCAGCAGCCAGCATTCCAGCAGCAGGGTCACGGTCAGGATGGCGATGCTGACAGCCCGCTGGGCCCGGGAGTGCCGGATCAGCAGGAACGTCAGGGCGGCGCCCAGGATGGGGAGTACGACGGCGAGCGGGGCAAAGCTGGCGATGTTCACTGTCCGCCTCCTTCCGGTCTGGGGTCAACGTTCAGGGAGCCGGGCTGTTCTTCGGAGGCGGCCTGTTCGGCCCGCACCGGGCGGTCGCCGGACATGACCGCGGCCGCACCGCTTCCCTGGCTGGAACCGGATCCGGGACCCGGACCTCCACCGACAGGGGTGTCCACCAGCCCGGCGCCGTCGGAGCCGATCATCGCCAGCGGAAACTCCGAGGTCTCGACCGGAATCACGGAATCGTCCTCGGCGTCAAAGCTCGGGGTTTCCGCGACGCGGCGGTCCTCGGCGTCGTCCTGGATTTCATCCTGGCGGGCCAGGACCCAGGTCCGGTAGATGATGCCCAGCATGAACGCCGTGACGGCGAAGGAGATCACGATCGAGGTCAGGATCAGGGCCTGCGGGAGGGGGTCGCTGTAGTCCCCGGCGGGGGTGTTCTTGTCGAAGATCGGCGCCAGACCGGCGTACCCGCCGGTGGCGAGGATCAGGAGGTTGGTGGCGTTGGCCAGCAGCATGAGGCCCAGCAGGACCCGGGTGAGGCTGCGTTCAAGGATGAGATAGATGCCGCAGGCGTACAGGGCCCCCATGACAGTCAGCAGGGTCAGATTGACGCTCATGCTTTCCCCCTGGCTGTCGTTTCCGCGTCGGCTGTTTCAGCCGGGAGACCGACCTCATCGCCGTCGGACGGCCCTTCGTCGGACGGCCCTTCGTCGGATGGCTCGGGCTGTTCCTCGAAGTGCTCGTCGATTTCGGCCCCCAGGCTGCGCAGCACGTCCAGGGCCAGGCCGACCACGACGACGTACACGCCGATGTCGAAGATGGTCGAGGTGACGAACTTGATGTCGCCGAACACGGGCAGCCACAGTTCGACGATGGCGCTCTGGAACACCTGTCCGCCCAGCAGCAGCGGCGTCATTCCGGCGGCCGCGGCGGTGGCCAGGCCGATTCCCAGCAGGGTACCGGCGCCGACCGGCGTGGCTTCGCGCAGTTCGAAGCGGCCGCCGGCGAGGTAGCGGATGGTCAGGGCGAGTCCGGCTGTGAGGCCGCCGGCGAAGCCGCCGCCGGGCAGGTTGTGGCCGGCGAGCAGCAGATAGATGGAGAACACGATCATGGAGTGGAAGATCAGGCGGGTGACCACCTCGAAGATGATCGAGCGGCGTTCGGGGGCCAGAGTCCGGCCGGCCACCAGCCAGGCGTCCCGGGTGGCTGCAGCGAACCGACGGTTCATGGCCAGGGCGGCATCGTCCCGGGTGCTGCCCCGGGCCCCGGTCAACCGGCCGACGGTCCCTTCCGCGACTGTGGCGGCCGTCCGGATGCGGTCGCCGCGGCCTCGGACGAAGATGAGGCTGGCCACGCCGGTGGCGGCCAGGGCCAGGACGGAGATCTCGCCAAAGGTGTCCCAGGCGCGGATATCCACGAGGGTCACGTTGACGACGTTGAGGCCGCCGCCGCCCTCGTAGGCCAGCTGCGGGAACTGCAGGGAGACCGGCTCGGCCACGCGGGCGCCGAGGGCATAGATGGCCACGAAGATCATGGTGGCGCCGAACGCCAGGCCGATCACCACGCGGATGACCCGGTATTTCCCGCCGGTGCGGTCCCGCAGCCCCGCGGGGAGGCTCCGCATGGCCAGCACGAACGCCACCAGAATGATCGTTTCGACCAGCATCTGGGTCAGCGCGAGGTCAGGGGCGCCCTGCAGCGCGAACATCAGGGCAATGCCGTAGCCGGTGACGGACACCATCAGGACGGCCAGGAACCGCTTGTTGGCGCGGACCGCGGCGAGCGCGCCGATCACGACTCCCGCACCGGCCACCAGCTGCAGCGGCGAGCCCGGATCGATGACATAGAGTCCGGGCGGGAGCGGCTTGTTGGCCACGAGCAGCGCCGTCAGCGGCAGGACGAACGCCACGGTCAGGATGACGGAGAGGTAGAAGAACAGCGAGCCTCGCTGGGTCCGGCCGGTGACCCAGACGGCGGTGTCGTCCAGCGCGCCGATCGTCTGCTGGTACGCGCGGTCGGCGTCGATCCAGCCCGGCACGAAGGCCTGCAGCCGGGCCACGGCGTTGCGGCCGTAGAACATGGCCAGGCCCAGGGCGAACGTCACCGCGGTCAGCCCCAGGGCCGGGGTGACGCCGTGCCACAGCGCCAGGTGGCCGGGCGAGGAGCCGGAGCCGTCCACAAAGAGTTCCGCATAGGGCTGGATCCAGCCGTCGACGGCGGCGGGCCACAGGCCGTACAGGATCGTGAGGAGGCTCAGGATTGCCGGTGCGGCAAGGAAGGCGGGTTTGATCGGTTTGAATGCCGTGGGCTCCACGCCGGGCTTGACGGCGAAGGCGCCCCACATGAAGCGGGCGCTGTAGGCGAAGGTCAGGACGGAGCCGAGGACCACGCCTCCCAGCAGCCAGGGCCCGGTCCCGGACTCCGAGCTGTATTGGATGAAGGCCTCGAACACCGATTCCTTGGCGACGTAGCCGGCCAGCGGGGGGACGCCCGCCATCGAGGCCGCACCGATCGTCGCTACCACCGCCAGTGCCCGGGCCGAGCCGTAGACGCCGGAGAGCTTGCGGATGTCCCGTGTCCCCGCTTGGTGGTCGATGATGCCCACCACCAGGAACAGCGTGGCCTTGAACAATCCGTGCGCCAAGAGCAGGGCGAGTCCGGCGAGCGCCGCGTCGGGAGTGCCGAGGCCCACCACCATGGTCAGGAAGCCCAGCTGGCTCACGGTGCCGTAGGCGAGGATGAGTTTGATGTCGGTTTGCCGGAGGGCCCGGTAGCCGCCGACCAGCATGGTCGCCAGGCCCAGGCCCAGCACGATCGGCAGCCACGGCGGGATCCCGGCGAACCCGGGGGCGAGCCGGGCCACCAGGTAGATCCCCGCCTTCACCATGGCCGCGGCGTGCAGGTAGGCGCTCACGGGCGTGGGGGCGGCCATCGCTCCGGGGAGCCAGAAGTGGAACGGAACCAGGGCGGATTTGGTGATCGCACCGATCAGGATCAGGACGACGGCGGCGCTCACGGCGCCTGCCGCGGGGCCGGTGACGAGCGCGGGGGCCATGTCCAGAATGGCCTGGATCCGGTAGGTTCCGGCCGTCGAACCCAGGATGATGAGCCCCACTAGCATGGCCAGTCCGCCGGCAGTGGTCACCATGAGGGCCTGCAGCGCCGAGCGCCGTGCGGACAGCCTGGTCCGGGCGTAGCCGATCAGCAGGTAGGACAGCACCGTGGTCAGTTCCCAGAAGATGAACATCAGCAGGAGGTCATCAGCGGTGACGAGGCCGAACATGGCACCGGCGAAGGCCAGAAGTTGGGCCCCGAACCCGCCGAGGTAGTCGTCCTTGTTCTTGAAGTAACGGGCGCAGTAGACCAGCACCAGCGCGCCGACCCCAAGAACCAGCAGGGACATGACCCAGGCCAGCGCGTCCATCCGGAACGCGAGTTCCAGCTGGAGGGCGGGAACCCAGGGGATCGCCTCGGCGATCGCGCTGTCTGAATTGACTGCCCCTGAATAAACGGCATCGTGCTGCAGGAGCAGCCAGATGAAGGAGGCCGCGGGAACCGCGGCCAGGGTATAGAACGAATTCCTGCCGAACTTTCGGAACAGCAGCGGGGCCACGACAGCCACCGCAAAGTGCACGGCAAGGACTGTGATCACTGGTGTCTCCGCAACGTCAGAAATTCGATTGTCAGCAAGTTAGAGCAGGCGGTTCATTTGTTAGGTTCGGTGCGGACAGTTTACCAAGCGTGTACAAATTCTTTTGGCAGGGACGCCGGCCACTGAATAATTCGTAGCAAAAGCCGCCAGGGACTCCCGCGGGGGACAGGCCGCGGGCGTCCTGGGCGGCTACGATTCTGGCTATGAACACTGCCGCCGCCCCCGAGGCCATGCGACCGTCGTCGGAACTGGAAGCGGGAAGTCCCGTCTCGCACAAGGGTCGGATCCTCGCGTGGGCGTCGTGGGACTGGGGCTCGGCAGCCTTCAATGCCGTCATGACAACCTTCGTTTTCACCGTCTACCTGACCTCCAGGGCCTTCGGCGGCGAGGACCAAGCCTCGGCGGTCCTGGGCGCCGCGCTGGCCGTTGCCGGCGTGGCCATCGCCCTGTTGGCCCCCGTCACCGGGCAGCGCTCGGACACCGGGGGCCGGCGCAAGCTGTGGCTGGGGGTCAACACGGCCGCCGTCGCGGTCCTGACCGGGCTGTGTTTCTTCGTCTTCCCGCGGCCGGAATTCCTGCTTCTCGGCGTCACGCTGATCGCGCTGGGCAACGTCTTCTTCGAATTCGCGGGGGTCAACTACAACGCCATGCTCGCGCAGATTTCCACCCCGCGGAACATCGGCAAGGTCAGCGGCTTCGGCTGGGGCATGGGGTACCTCGGCGGCATTGTGGCGCTGCTGATTGTGCTCCAGCTGTTTGTCCAGCCCAGCTTCGACTGGTTTGGCGCCTCCACCACGGACAGCCTCAACATCCGGCTTGTGGCAGTGTTTTCGGCCCTGTGGTTCTTCATTTTCGCCCTGCCCGTGCTCTTCGCCGTGCCGGAGTTGCCGCGCGCCGGGCGGGACACACGGCTGGGCTTCTTCGCCTCCTACGGCCTGCTGGTCAGGCGCATCAAGGCGATCTACCGGACCAGCCCGCACACCATCTATTTTCTCCTCGCCAGCGCCATCTTCCGGGACGGTCTGGCCGCCGTGTTTACCTTCGGCGGCGTGATCGCGGCCGGAACCTTTGGCTTCGAGCTCAAGGACGTCATCTTCTTCGCGATCTTCGGAAATGTCGTGGCGGCCGCCGGGGCCGTTTTCGGTGGCTTCCTGGATGACAGGATCGGGCCGAAGGCCGTGATCATTGCGTCCCTGGCCGGACTGCTGCTCGCGGGCACCGCCATCCTGGTGCTCGGCAACGGAAGCTACGAATTCCTCGGCCTGGCCTGGGCCGGCACCACCACCTTCTGGATCTTCGGCCTCTTCCTGTGCCTCTTCGTGGGACCGGCCCAGTCGTCCTCCCGCGCGTACCTCGCCCGGCTCGCCCCGCACGGGGAATCCGGCGAGCTCTTTGGGCTCTACGCCACCACAGGCCGGGCCGTGAGTTTCCTTGCCCCGGCCCTTTTTACCCTGTGCATCACCGTCGCCACCCCCCTCACGGCCACCGGCGAGGCCCAGCGTTGGGGCATCCTGGGCATCATGGTGGTGCTGCTTGCGGGCCTGCTCGTCCTCCTGCCGGTCAAGGCCCCGGACAGAACCGAAATCGCGGTCGTCCCCGCGGCCTGAGGCGTCCGAATTTCCGGTTCGCGCACTAGGCTGAAGATATGAACGTGGATGAGACGGACCTCCCCGGCCTCGGCCGGCGCAAGGACTTCATGACTGCCTCGGGACGCCGGATCGGCGTGGTCGAATACCGTGAAGGCCAAACGGAACTCATCGTCTCGACCTGGGACGACCCTGATACTTGCCAGGCCTCCATTCCGCTGACGGCGGACGAGGCCGCCGCCCTGGGCAACCTCCTGGGTGGCCAGCGCCTCGCCATGCAGCTCTCGGAAGCACACCGGG
This sequence comes from Arthrobacter sp. TE12232, assembly GCF_054062615.1. NCBI lineage: Bacteria > Bacillati > Actinomycetota > Actinomycetes > Micrococcales > Micrococcaceae > Arthrobacter > Arthrobacter sp. TE12232. The sequence continues at coordinate 2,841,633 of NZ_JBSSFK010000001.1, read as the reverse complement.
AAGTCCCGGGCATCGTGACGCGCCAGTTCTCAATCAGTGCCGAATCCCCCTTCCACAACCAGCCGATGGGAAAGGCCTGCATCCGGACCCGCAGCGGCGTCTCAATCGTGGCCATCATGCGCGAGGGCGAGGTCCTCCCCTCGCCGGGGCCCGACGTCGTCCTCCACCCCGGCGACCTCCTCGTCGCAGTCGGAACGCAAGAAGGCCTGGACACGGCGGCCAGCATTCTTCGCAACGGATAAGCGGGATGGATCCGCTCGCGCTGACCCTGATCGAGCTGGGGGCTGTCGTCTTCTGTCTCGGCCTGCTGGCCAGACTGGCCGGGCGGATCGGCATGTCCCCTATTCCGCTCTACCTGGTGGGCGGTCTGTTCTTCGGCGCCGGAGGCCTCGTCAAGCTCGAAGGGATGCACGAGTTCGCCCATCTTTCCGGCGAGATCGGCGTCATCCTCCTGCTGCTTATGCTGGGTCTGGAATATACGGCGGCCGAGCTCGTCACCGGGCTGCGGCGGTCCTGGCAGGCCGGCGTCCTGGACCTTCTGCTCAATTTCCTGCCCGGCGCAGGGCTCGCCCTGATGCTGGGATGGGGCGTCGTGGGAGCCATGGTGATGGGCGGGGTGACGTACATTTCATCGTCCGGGATCGCGGCGAAAGTCATCACCGATCTTGGCCGGATCGGCAACAGGGAAACCCCGGTGGTCCTCGCCATCCTGGTGTTCGAGGACCTCGCCATGGCCGTGTACCTCCCGATCCTGACCGCCACACTGGCCGGAGTCAGTTTCCTGATGGGCCTGCAGACCGTGGGCATCTCCCTCGCCGTCGTCACCCTGGTCCTGGTGGTGGCCCTCCGGCACGGCCACCACGTGTCCAAAGCCGTGCACAGTGAGAACTCCGAGGTCTTCCTGCTCAATCTGCTCGGTGCTGCGCTGCTGGTGGCGGGGCTCGCGGCCGCCATGCAGGTCTCCGCGGCGGTAGGCGCGTTCATGCTCGGCATCGCGATTTCCGGCGCCACGGCCCACAGCGCCACCCGCATCCTGGAGCCGCTCCGGGACCTTTTCGCGGCGATCTTCTTTGTTGTCTTTGGCCTCAACACGGACCCACGGTCCATCCCGCCCGTCCTGGGCTGGGCGCTGTTGCTGGCCCTGGTGACGGCAGCCACCAAGATGATCACCGGATTCTGGGCGGCCAAACGGGCCGGCATTGGAATTCCCGGCCGCTTCCGCGCGGGGGCCGCCCTGATCGCACGCGGCGAATTTTCCATTGTCATCGCCGGCCTCGCCGTTGCCTCGGGTGTGGTGCCCGCGGATCTGGCGGCCCTCGCCACGGCCTATGTTCTGATCATGGCGATCGCGGGGCCGCTGGCCGCCCGTTTCGTGGAACCAGTCGTCCGGCTGCTGCGCCGCCCGGTCCGGCGCCCGGCTGTCCGGACATCGGGGCAAGCGTAAGCCTGAGACTGCGCCGGAAACGGCCCTAAATGTCGGTGCGGTGGAAATTCAGGTGGCTGCGGCTGGCAGTCGGGCCGCGCTGGCCCTGGTAGCGGTTGCCGTACTCCCCCGAACCGTAGGGGTGCTCGGCGGCCGAGGAAAGCCGGAAGAAGCACAGCTGGCCAATCTTCATGCCGGGCCACAGCTTAATGGGCAGCGTGGCCATGTTGGACAGCTCCAGCGTGACGTGGCCGGAGAACCCGGGGTCGATGAATCCCGCCGTCGAGTGCGTGAGGAGACCGAGCCGGCCGAGCGAGGACTTTCCCTCGAGCCGGGCCGCAATGTCATCCGGCAGCGTCACGGTCTCGTAGGTGGAGCCCAGGACGAACTCGCCCGGGTGCAGGATGAACGGCTCGCCGGATTCCACCTCCACCAGGCGGGTCAGCTCGGGCTGCTCCTCGGCCGGATCAATGTGGGCGTACTTGTGGTTGTCGAACAGCCGGAAGAACTTGTCGATCCTGACGTCCACCGAGGACGGCTGGACCATCGCCGGGTCGAACGGTTCAAGGACAATCCGCTGGGAGTCGATTTCGGTTCGAATGTCGCGGTCAGAGATCAGCACAGGTTCAAAAATACCGCACAGCGCCCGACCCGGCTTCACGGACCGGCACGGACGCCGAGTGTTACTTCCCCGGCCCGTCTATTCCGCGGCGGGCATATGTTCCAGGATGGACTTGAGCCGGTCGAGCTGGCCGACCTCAGCCTTCATCCGACGGCGCAACGGGTTGGTCAGCCGGGCCAGGAATCCCTTGGGCTCGCAGTTCAGGGCGAAGCGGACGCGTGTGCCGGGTCCCTCCGTGCTCAGGTAGTAGCCGCCGTGCGGCCGGGCCGGCCCGGCGATGACCTGGTACTGGATTTCCGCGCCCGGCCGCGCCTCGACGATTTCGAAATCCGCGGCCACAGGGCGTCCGCCCGGTCCGGCAACCGTCTGGCGGTACACGGCGCCTTTGGCGCCGGCCGCACCGGAAAGCAGCTCTACGCTCCGGACCCCGTCCCGCCACAGCGGCAGGTGGCCAGGGTCCATGAGGTAGTTATAGACGCTCATGGCGTCGCGGCGGATAACGACGTCGTACTCTGCAAATGCCACGGAAATCCTTGCTCGGCGGACGGTTATTGGGCGTAGCCCGCTTCCCCGGAACTGCAGCTAACCATTTCAGGATAGACAGCACCGGCCACCGCACCGGGTCCTGTGACGGGCTTTCGCCCAAGAGTGTCCGAAGAGTTATGAGACGTGGCGGACGGCGATCCGGCCGCCTATCCGCCAACGCGCGGACGTGGCGTGTTCAACCTCGCCGCCAGACTGGGGTAATGTAAATCTCGTTGTTTCACCGGGGCAAAAGTCCAGCACTTTGGACAGTCCCACTGCGGCTGTAGCTCAATGGTAGAGCGCTAGCTTCCCAAGCTTGATACGCGGGTTCGATTCCCGTCAGCCGCTCCAATCCTCCCCTCCGCCTCCGGCGCTACGCCGCCCCGCTCCGGCCTGCCATTAGGTTCCTACCTGTATCGTCAGAAGTCAGGAACCTCTTCGGTTCCGCTACAGGAGCAATCATGGCTGACAAGTCCCCCCGTCAAGCAGCATCCAAGAAATCCGGCAAATCCATCAAGGAAAAGCGCGCTGACAAGAGGGCCGCATCAGCGCCGGCCAGCTCCCTCGACAAAGTGACCGCTGCCAAGACGGCGAGCCCCAAAAAGAAGTGACCGGGTCCCCGAACCGCCTCACCCTCGGCATCCTCGCCAGCACCCGAAAGCCGGACGAGCGACGCCTCCCCATCCATCCCCTGCACCTGGACCGCATCGCGCCGGAGATCCGGGAGCAGCTGATCCTCGAGGAAGGCTACGGCGAGCGCTTCGGCGTGTCGGACGAGCACCTCGCGCCCCTCGTGGGGCGCATCGCGCCGCGGCAGCAGCTGCTGGCGGACGCCGACGTCGTCCTCTTGCCCAAGCCGCAGCCCGAAGACCTTGCCGAACTCCGCGACGGTCAGGTCCTCTGGGGCTGGCCGCACTGCGTCCAGGACCGGGCCATCACCCAGCTGGCGATCGATAAGAAACTCACGCTCATCGCCTTCGAGGCCATGAACCACTGGGCCAGCGACGGCGGCTTCGGCCTGCACGTCTTCCACAAGAACAACGAGCTCGCCGGCTACTGCTCCGTGCTGCATTCCCTGGCGCTGACCGGGTCCACCGGGGACTACGGCCGCCGGCTGAGCGCCGTCGTGATCGGCTTCGGCGCAACGGCCCGCGGCGCGGTAACTGCCTTGAACGCCCACGGCGTCCACGACGTGCAGGTGCTGACCAACCGCGGTGTTGCCGCAGTGGGCTCGCCCATCCACTCGGTCCGGATCGCGCAGTTCGACCACGACAGCGAAGCGCCGTACCTCAGCGAGGTCATCACCGAGCGCGGGCGCGTGCCGTTGGCACCATTCCTCGCCGAGAGCGACATCGTGGTCAACTGCACCCTGCAGGACCCCAACGCGCCCCTGACCTACCTGCGCACGGAGGACCTGGCCGCTTTCCGGCCCGGGAGCCTGATCGTGGATGTGTCCTGCGACGAGGGCATGGGCTTCAGCTGGGCGAAAACCACCACGTTCGCCAAGCCGATGTTCAAGGTCGGGGACCACATCGACTACTACGCCGTGGACCACAGCCCGTCCTACCTCTGGGATTCCTCCAGCTGGGAGATCAGCGAGGCGCTCCTGCCGTTCCTGGAGACCGTGATTGCCGGCCCCGAAGCCTGGAACGCGAACGAGACCATCCGCCGTGCGATCGAAATCCGCGGCGGCGTCGTCCAGAACCCGGATGTGCTGCAGTTCCAGCACCGGGAACCGGACTACCCGCACGTGCCGCTGGCCGGTTAGTACCGCCGGCGGCTCGACCCGGGTTTCGGCACGGTTTCGTGCTTTCCGCTGCGAAAAAAGACAGCCGCGGCGTGGATCCACGCCGCGGCTGTCCGGTATCGGCGCGGAAAGCTAGGACGCGGCGGATGTCTGCCGCCGGCCCTGGCTCGGGACGATCCGCAGCAGCCGGCGCCGGTCCTTCAGATCCACCTTGAGCATGAGCTGCCCCCGCCGTGCCAGGACGACGGCGACGCTTGCCGCGGCGAGCACCGGCACCCCTCCGGAGATGAGGACAGCCGTGTGCGGGTTCGCGTGTTCGGCGAGCCAGCCGATCATCGGGCCGCCGATCGCCTGCCCGCCGATCAGCACCATGATGTACAGGCTCATGACGCGCCCGCGGATTGCCAGGTTGGCGCTGACCTGGACTAGCTGGTTCGCGGCGGTAAGGAACATGAGGCACCAGAACCCGGCCAGCACCATCGCCGCACCGAACCAGGGCATCGACGGCGCCAGGGATGCCAGGCACAACATGAGGCCGTACATTCCGGCGCCCAGGACTACTGAGCGCAGCCGCAGTTCGCGCCGCCGGGCCGAGGTGATGGCCCCGGCCAGCGCCCCGAGTGCCACGAGGGTGTTGAGCAGGCCATAGCCGCCGGCACCGGCGTCGTACACGTGGTCGGCAAACGCGGCCAGCAGCACCGGCAGGCTCATCGCGAACACCGCGATGAACCCGGCCATCAGCCAAGGCCAGTAGATGGTGGGCTTGCTCAGCGCATAGTTCAGCCCTTCCCTCAGCATGCCCCGCCGCTTGGCGACCGGGCTGCTGACATGCAGCTGGTCCTTCCGCAGGCTCAGCAGCATGGACACGGTGAAGCAGCAGGCCACGGCGTTGGCGGCAAAGGCCCAGCCCGCACCGACGGCGGTCAGCAGGATCCCGGCGACGGCAGGACCGATCAGTCCGCCGAGCTGGAAGATCGTGGAGTTCACGCTGATTGCGTTGCGCAGGTAGCGGGGACCCACGAGTTCGTTGACGAACACCTGACGGGCCGGCTGGTCCAGCACGGTCACGAGGCCCAGGACCAGCGCGATCCCATAAACGTGCGCGACCTCGATCTGCTGGCTGAGGGCCAGCACGGCGAGCGTTGCCGCCAACAGGGCGGCGACGGACTGGCACAGCATGAGGATCTTCCGCTTTGCGAAGCGGTCCGCCATCATGCCGGCCCAGGGGCCGAGGAACAGGGACGGCAGGAACTGCAGGGCCACAGTGATCCCGACGGCGGTGACGGACCCGGAGAGCTGGAGCACCAGCCAGTCCTGGGCGATCCGCTGCATCCAGAGCGCGATCACGGCAATGAAATGGCCGATCGCGAAGATGCGGAAATTGCGGACCTTCAGGGAGATGAACGTGTGGCGCCACGGCAGGCGCTCGTTGACGACGGCGATCGGTTGGGTGATGGTGTCTGGCAGGGCGGCTGCGTTAGCCTCGAGCGGCGGAGGGGGTGCCACGGCAAAGTCCTCAAAAGAGCGGGTGAGCGGGATGGACTTAACGCTAGGCTGGCCCCAAGAGATTATGGAAGCCTATTCAGCGCATAACTAGCATTACAAAACGCAATACATCGTTCGCAATGCACGCCCCGAGCCGCCCGATCCGGGAGACCAACATGTTCGAACCCGCCCAGCTCCGCTCCTTCCTGGCCGTGGCCGAAACCCTGAGTTTCACCAAGGCCGCGGAACGCCTCGGCCTTGCGCAGCCCACCGTCAGCCAGCACGTCCGCAAGCTGGAGGCGTCCGCCAAGCGCGTGCTGATCGCCCGGGACACCCGCGACGTGCGGCTGACGGACAACGGCGATGCCATGGCCGGGTTTGCCCGGAGCATCCTCGCCGCGCACGACGCCGCCGCCCGGTATTTCTCCGGATCGGCCATGCGCGGGCGCCTGCGCTTCGGCACGGCCGACGACCTCGCCATCACCGGGCTGCCCCGCATTCTCCGGGAGTTCCGCCAGATCTATCCGCAGATCAACCTCGAACTCACGGTGGGCCAGAGCGACCAGCTCTACAAGCGCCTCAACGCGGGGCAGCTGGACCTGGTCTTTGTGAAGTGGGTGGCGGGGGCCAAGGACGGGACCGTGGTCCAGCAGGACGTTTTTGCCTGGGTGGGGCTGGAGCAGACCGTGCTGGATCCGGCCGATCCGGTGCCGCTGATCGCGTACCCCTCCCCCAGCCTGAGCCGGAAGCTCGCGATCGACGCCCTTGAGGCCACCGGCCGGACCTGGCGGATCACCTGCACCACTCGGCAGATCAGCGGCGTGCTGGCCGCCGTCCGGGCCGGCATCGGGGTGGCCGTGATGCCCTTCTCGCTGGTCCCGGAGGATCTGAAGATCATTACCCGCCGCTTCGATCTGCCGCCCGTGGGCGACGTCGATTTCACCCTCATCCGCAATCCCCTGGCCAATACCGAAGTGATCGATGCGCTCACCCAGGCGATCGTGGGCCGAACTTTGAAGCGCCCGGCCTAGGGCGCGGGCGGCCCGCCGGCCCGTCCATGGCATCTAGTCTGCGGCACACGTGGGCGGGGTACTTACCTGACAGACCACGAAGGTAGCGAGGAGTACTTACTTGACCATTGAACGGTGCAGGTACTTCATCTATCCTGACACTACTCAAGATTAATCGTCCGAGGTCAAGCAGAGGCCCACGACAACGATTCGAAAAAACGAACGCTGTCCGTCGCTGATGCCCTGTGGCTGGCGCCAGAGCGTTCGGGATAGGCCGACAATGATGCCAGCCATAAACCACCCCCGTCTGTCCGCACCGGCCGCCGCCCACGCGACTACGTCCGCCCGACCGGCAACGTCCCCGATGCGTCACGGCGCCACGATTCAGCACCCCGCTACCACCCAGTACTCCAGCCTGGGCCGCGGGGGAATTCGCCCGGCCACCTTGGCGGAGTCCGATTTTGTTGCCAGCCCGTTCTGCGAACGCTGCGGCACGGACGAATTCATCTACCTGGAGACCTTCATCCCGGCCGCGCACCGCCGGGACGGCTCCGTCAGCAAGCTCGGCGAGGTCACCTACTTCTGCTCCGGCTGCGATGACTTCTCGGCCCACGCGGTCCCGGCCTCGTGGGTGCCGCCAGGCTGGTACTTCGGCTAGGCGGCTCCGCGCTTAACGCCATCGCCGCCGCGCCGCACCCAACGGTGCTGCACGGCGGCGACGGCGTTTTAGCACGCCCGGCCTAGAGTTCTGGCACGCTCGGGCTAAATCAGGGCATCCGAGATGTGGTTCGGGGTGCCGAATCGGTGCGCTGTGATGCTGATGGCCTGCTCGTGCAGGAACGGCAGCAGTTCCACGCGTCCGGCTTCGGTGACCGGGTGGAAGTAGACCGCCAGGTCCGGGCGGCCGCCGGTGGCCTCGGCCAGTGCCTTGGCGTTTCCGCCGATCAGCCGGATCCGGGCGCCGGACAGCTTGCCTGCCGCGGCGAGCGTGCCGGCGGAAGCCAGCCAGTCGGCGTCGTTCTCCACGGTGACGGCGATGCCGAGGCCGGACAGGACGGCGCTCAGCTGGGCGGGCAGTTCGACGGCGGTCGAGACTGTGAGGGCGGACCCGGCGAGGACACCGGCGGCCACGGTCCGGACGAGGCCGGCGAGCGGTTCGCCTTCGGCGAGGCGGACCGTGACGGGCAGGGCGCGGTAGCGGAAGACGTTGCGTTCGGCGCTCAGGCCCGACACGTCCTTGGAGGTGCCGAATTCCTCGGCCCAGGCCCGGGCATCGGAAGCCAGGGCGCGCTGCAGCGGCGCGATCTCGTCGGCTGTCAGGAAGCCTTTGGCCGCGTCTTCGATCCGGCGTACTCCCGTGTGGGCGGGTGCAGCGGCCGGGGTGACGGCGGCGGTGCTGGGCTTGCTGGCCCATTCGCCGAGGCCGACGAGGTAGTTCGGGCCGCCGGCCTTGGTGCCGGCGCCGACGGCGGATTTCTTCCAGCCGCCGAACGGCTGGCGCTGGACGATCGCTCCGGTGATGCCGCGGTTGACGTAGAGGTTTCCGGCCTGGATGGTGTCCAGCCAGAGGCCGAGCTCCTCGCTGTTGAGCGAGTGCAGGCCCGCGGTGAGGCCGTAGTCGATCTGGTTCTGGATCGCGATGGCCTCCTCCAGGGTCTCCGCCGTCATGACGCCCAGGACGGGACCGAAGAATTCGGTGAGGTGGAAGTAAGATGCGCGCCGAACGCCCGAGCGCACGCCGGGGCTCCAGAGTTTGCCGGTGGCATCCAGCTTCCGCGGTTCCACGGCCCAGGTTTCACCCTCGCCGAGGGTGGTCAGCGCGTTGAGGAGCTTGCCGCTGGCGGGCTCGATGATCGGACCCATCTGGGTCGCCGGGTCCTCCGGGTAGCCGACCTTCAGCGAGGTGACGGCGTCGACCAGCTGGTTGTGGAACCGCTTCGACGTGGCAACGGAACCGACCAGGATCACGAGCGAGGCGGCGGAGCACTTCTGGCCGGCGTGGCCGAACGCGGAGTAGGCCACGTCCTTGGCTGCAAGGTCCAGGTCCGCGCTCGGGGTGACGATGATGGCGTTCTTGCCGCTGGTCTCGGCCAGGAGCGGCAGGTCCTTGCGGAAGGACCGGAACAGCTCGGCGGTCTCGTAGCCGCCGGTCAGGATGACGCGGTCCACGGCCGGGTGCGAGATCAGCTGCTGGCCGAGTTCCCGCTCGCCCAGCTGCACCATGGTCAGGACGTCCCGCGGGACACCGGCCTCCCAGAGAGCCTCGATCATCACGGCACCGCTGCGGCGGGCCTGCTTGGCGGGCTTGATCACGACGGCGGAGCCGGCGGCGAGGGCGGCCAGAGTGGAGCCGGCCGGGATGGCGACCGGGAAATTCCACGGCGGGGTCACGACGGTGAGGTTGGACGGGACGAAGGTGGCGCCGTCGACGTCGTCGAGCTTGCGGGCCGATTCGGCGTAGTAGTGCGCGAAGTCGACGGCCTCGCTGACCTCGGGGTCGCCCTGATCGATCGTCTTGCCGGTCTCGGATGCCATGACCTCGAGGAGGTCGGCGCGGCGGGCCTCGAGGACGTCGCCGGCCCGGTGCAGGATTTCGGCGCGCTCGGCGCCGGAGAGTGCGCCCCAGGCCTTGCCCTTTTCGACGGCGGTGGCGATGACCGCGTTCAGGGTGGCCTCGTCGTTGATCGTGGCGGCCTCGACGGCGGCGTTGCCCAGCGTGGAGTTTGCCACGCGGCCCAGGATGGCGCGGCCCCAGTCGCGGTTGGCGGGCAGCGAGGGATCAGTGTCAGGGGTGTTCTCGAACGCATCGTGCGGCAGCGGCGCGGCCGGGAGAGCGCGGTTCTGCCGGCGGTTCGGCGGCGGAACCTCGTCGTCGAGCTTGGCGAGGGAGGCGAGGAAGCGCTGCTTCTCACGCTCGAACAGCGTTTCGTTCTCGCTGAGCTCGAAGACGGCGGACATGAAGTTGTCCTGGCTGGCGCCCTCTTCGAGGCGGCGGATCAGGTAAGCGATCGCGACGTCGAACTCGGCCGGGTGGACCACCGGGGTGTAGAGCAGGAGGGAGCCGACGTCCTTCTTGACGGCTTCAGCCTGGCCCTGGGCCATGCCAAGCAGCATCTCGAATTCGATACCGGATTCCACGCCGCGCTGCTTGGCCAGCAGCCAGGCGAAGGCGATATCGAAGAGGTTGTGGCCGGCGACGCCGATCCGGATGTTTTGGATCCGGTCGGGGTGCAGCGAGTAGTTGATGACGCGCTTGTAGTTGGTGTCCGAATCCTGCTTGGTGTTCCAGGTGGCGAGCGGCCAGTCGTGCAGGGAGGCTTCCACCTGCTCCATCGGCAGGTTGGCACCCTTGACGACGCGGACCTTGATCGCGGCGCCACCCTCGGCGCGGCGGGCTGAGGCCCAGTCCTGCAGGCGGATCATGGCGGCAACGGCGTCGGGCAGGTACGCCTGGAGCACGATGCCGGCCTCGAGGTTCTTGAACTCGGGCTTGTCCAGGATCCGGGTGAAGACCGCGATGGTCATGTCCAGGTCTTTGTATTCCTCCATGTCCAGGTTGATGAACTTGGCCTTCTGTCCGCCGGCGGCAAACGACGCCGCGCGGGTGAAGAGCGGGGTCAGCTTCTCCACGACGTGCTCCACGGCCTCATCGAACGCCCACGCGGAGTGCGGGGCCACCGTGGAGGAGACCTTGATGGAGACGTAGTCGACGTCCGGGCGGGACAGCAGGGCATGGGTGCCCTCGAGCCGGCGGGAGGCCTCGTGTTCGCCTAGGACCGCTTCGCCGAGGAGGTTGACGTTGAGCTTGATGCCGTCCCTGCGGATCTTGGCGATGGCCGGACCGAGCTTGGCGTCAGTGGCGTCGACGATGAGGTGGCCGACCATTTCACGGAGCACGCGGCGGGCCACCGGGATGACCACCTGAGGCAGGACCGGGGCCATGGTGCCGCCGAGGCGGACGGCGCTGCGCATGTACCAGGGCAGGAACGCCGGGACCTTGGGGGCCAGGGCGGCGAGGTTGCGGGCGGCAACCTGCAGGTCTTCCGGACGGACGACGCCGTCGACGAATCCGACCGTGAAGTCCAGGCCGTTCGGGTCTTTCAGGACTCCGGCGAGCTGCTCGGCCGAGGCGTCGACGGGAACCGTGGCGGCTTCGGTGAGCCAGTGGCGCACCAGCGCGATGGTGTCCTCGGCCAGGGCTGCGGCTTCAAGGACCGTCGAGCCTTCCGAAACCGCGGCGTGCGCGGCTTCATTGCCCGCGGCGCTGCCGGTGGTCGCGCCGGACTCAGTGGAGATGTTGGTCATGGCTGAAACTCGTTCTTTCTCAAGATGTGGACCTCTTATGAATCAGTATGCGACCGTATTTTCATAAGATAAAGCGATGTTTTCTGAGCAATACCAGTTAGAAAAACTGAACCTTCAACCACGTTGCGCTATCACTTGTGGTCCCCAAGACCTGTGGATGGGAGCCATAAGTGATAGCGCAACGGGGAGGTGGGGTACTTATGCCAGAGGGCGGTGCATCTCCACGATTTCTTCGTGCCGCGGGCTGTCCGGGTTCATTAGCGAGTTCTTGCGGCCGTACGTGAAGTAGATGATCAGGCCGACCACGAGCCAGACGCCGAACCGCAGCCAGGTCTCCCAGTGCAGCTGGAACATCAGGAACAGCGAGGCGAACACGCCGAACGCGGGAACGACGGGCATCAGCGGCAGGCGGAAGGTCCGCGGGGCCTCAGGCTTCCTGTAGCGGAACACGATCACCGATGTGCAGACGACGACGAACGCGGCCAGAATACCGATGTTGGTCAAGTCCGCCACGGCCTTGATCGGGAGGATGCCGGCCAGGATGGCGGAGGCGGCGCCGGCGATCCAGGTCACCCGCTGCGGCGTGCCGTGCCGGTCCGTCTTGGCGAACCAGCCCGGCAGGAGGCCGTCGCGGCTCATCGAGAACCAGACGCGGGTGACGCCGAGTAGGAAGGTCAGCATTACGGTCAGGATGGACAGGACCGCGAACACGGAGATGATCGTTGCGATCACCGGCAGTCCGACGCTGTTGAAGGCGGAGGCGAAGCCGGCCTTGGGGTCGATCTCCGTGTAGTGCTGCATTCCGGTGAGCACCAGGGTGGCGGCGACGTAGAGCAGCATGGCGATGATCAGCGAGTAGATGATCGCCTTCGGCATGTGCTTCTTGCCGTCCGTCGCCTCCTCCGCCGCGGTGCTCATGGCGTCGTAGCCGAACACGGCGAAGAACACGGTCGCGGAGCCAGCCACCACGGGCCCGAAACCGCTGGGCATGAAGGGGTCGTAGTTTTTGGTGTTGATGTAGAAGATGCCCAGGCCGATGATGAACAGGATCAGTACCACCTTGATGGCTACGGCTATCAGCTCGAAGCGCCCAAAGGTCTTCGTGCCGCGGGAGAGGATCCAGGTCACCAGCAGGCAGACGAGGATGGCGGGAAGGTTGATAATGCCGCCCGTTCCCTCATCCGGCGTCGCTGTCATCCAGGCGGGCATATGGATGCCGATGCCGGACAGGAAGGCATCGAAGTAGCCCGAGATGCCGATGGCCACCACGGCCACGATCGCGATGTACTCCAGCAGCAGGTCCCACCCGATGAACCAGCCGATTACCTCGCCGAGGGCAACGTAGCCGTAGGTATATGCCGAGCCGGCCCGCGGGATCATGCCGGCGAATTCGGCGTAGGACAGTGCCGCGGCAGCGGATGCCAGTCCCGCGATCAGGAACGAGACGAGCACCGCCGGGCCGACGCCGGGCTCGCTCGCACTGCCATGCGCCACAAGGCCCGCCAGCGAGAAGATGCCGACGCCGATAATGCCGCCGACGCCGATGGCCGTCAGCTGCCAGAGCCCCAGGCTCCTGTGCAATCCGCTGTGCTTGTTTTCTTCTTCAATGTCGTCGATGGGCTTGCGCCGCATGATCGACCGCGCCAAATCTTGTGTAGCCACCAGGGCCTCCTAATTTAGGTGTGATGCCCATCAATCCACCCTGTGATGGGGGTAACCGAGCGACAACAGTATGCAAGCCCGATTGCATTAGATAAAGTGAATTCTCTTAAGTAATAACCATTAGAATTACCAAAGGATTACCGATGCTCGACGTCCGGCGTTTGCGACTGCTGCGCGAACTGAAGATCCGGGGCACACTGGCCGAAGTGGCCGAAGCGCTCCAGTACAGCCCATCGTCAGTTTCCCAGCAACTGGCACTCCTTGAGAAGGAGGCCGGGGTGGAACTCCTCCGGAAAACCGGCCGCCGGGTGCAGCTAACCCCCCAGGCCGAAGTCCTCGTAGCCCATACGTCCCAGCTTCTGGAGACCCTGGAGCAGGCCGAGGCGGACCTGGCAGCGTCCCTGACCACAGTCACCGGCACCGTGCGGATCGCCGTGTTCCAGTCCGCCGCACTGGCCCTCATGCCGGGCACCCTGACCCGGATGACCTCCAGCTACCCGGAGGTCAGGGTAGAGATGACCCAGCGGGAACCGGAGACGGCCCTCCACGAGACGTGGGCTCGCGACTTCGACCTCGTGATCGCCGAACAGTATCCGGGCCACGCCGCCCCGCACTACGCCGAACTGGACCGCGTGGCCCTGACCAGGGACGCCATCCGGCTGGCCGTTCCGCCCTCCTCGCCGGGGCGCACCGCCATCAGGACGCTGGCGGATACCGCGGGGCTGCCCTGGGTGATGGAACCCCGCGGGGCGGCCTCCCGGCACTGGGCCGAGCAGGCGTGCCGGAGCGCCGGATTTGAGCCCGATGTCCGCTTCGAAACCGCCGACCTGCAGGCCCAGATCCGGCTGATCGAATCCGGAAATGCGGTGGCCCTGATGCCGGACCTCGTGTGGACCGGCCGCGGCACCAGCGCGCAGCTCCTGGACCTGCCCGGGAATCCGCACCGCACGGTGTTCACCTCGGTGCGGCGCTCCAGCGCCAAACGGCCGGCCCTGCTCGCCGCCCGGGAAATCCTGGCGGCGACGGCGGCATCCATCGTTCCGGCGGCGGCCGCCGGCACGCTGGACCCGGCCCCCGCGGACCGGCCCGGCTGACCGGAGGGGTGTGCAGTGGGCCACAGCGCCGGCGTCGGCCCCGCGTTAGACTGGTGACGTTATGAATCGCACAATGTTCAAATCCAAGATCCACCGCGCGACGGTCACGCACGCGGACCTTCACTATGTCGGTTCCGTCACCGTGGACCTGGATCTGCTGGAGGCCGCCGACATCCTCCCCGGCGAGCTCGTGGCGATCGTCGACGTCACCAACGGCGCCCGGCTCGAGACCTACACGATTGCCGGCGAACGCGGGTCTGGAGTGATCGGCATCAACGGCGCCGCCGCCCACCTGATGCACGAGAACGACATCGTCATCCTCATCACTTACGCGCAGATGACCACGGACGAGGCAAAGGCGTACAACCCCAAGGTGGTCCACGTGGATCAGGACAACAAGATTGTCCAGATCGGCAACGACCCCGCGGAGGGCATGACGCCGGGCCTCCTGCGCCCGCCGCACTCGCTGAACAACGCAGCGCTGAACTAAGAATCGCCCCCTCCGGGCGTAATAGGGCGGTCCGCAGAATAAAGCTGATTACTCTGGAACGGTGACCTTCGCCCGCCGCCCTTCCGCCCCGCCGCGGAGGGCCGCGTGCTAGGGGTTCTGGCAGGCTTCTTCGTCGTCTGGTCCATCATCCTGGTCGGCATGTTCGTGGGCCGGCGCAACATCCTGGGCGAGAACGCCCGCTCCGTCCTCAGCGCCCTGACCTTCTTTGTCGCGAGCCCAGCTCTGCTCTTCGAGACGCTCAGCAAGGCGAAACTGCATGACGTCTTTGCCGCGCCGCTGCTCGTGACTGCCGTTGGAGCCCTGACGACGGCGGTGCTGTTCTTTGGCATTGTGCGCTTCGCGCTCAAACGCCCGGCCCCGGAAGCCCTCATCTCCTCCATGAGCGCGTCCCTTGCCAACTCCGCCAACCTCGGCATTCCCATCGCCGTCTTCGTGCTCGGAGACGCGAGCTACGTGGCGCCCCTGCTCATCTTCCAGCTGGCCTTTTTCACTCCCATGTTCCTCATGGCGCTGGATGCCACCACCAGCTCGCACCGAACCACGCCGCTGACATTCCTGCTCATGATCCTGCGGAACCCGATGATCGTGGGGTCCGCGCTGGGCCTCGTGGTGGCCGGGACCGGCTGGCAGGTGCCGGCACTGGTCATGGAGCCCATCCACCTGATCGGCGGGGCCGCCATCCCTGCCATGCTGATCGCGTTCGGCATGAGCCTGAACGGATCCCGGCCCCTGCATCCGGCCACCGGGCGCCGGCTGGACACCCTGCTGGCGAGCTTCTTCAAGCTCGTTGTCCACCCCCTGGTGGCCTACCTGTTTGCCCGCTTTGCCCTCGGCATGCAGGAGCAGGCATTGTTCGCCGCCGTCGTCACGGCAGCCCTGCCCACGGCACAAAACGTGTTTGTCGCGGCCAGCCGGTACCGCACCGGCGTCACAGTAGCCAAAGACACGGTGCTGATCACTACCGTAGTAGCTGTGCCGGCCATGATCGGCGTGGCCCTGCTGCTGGCCTGACCCGCTTTGGCGGCCCGGCACCAATCCCCGAGGAGGACCCTTGAATACAACCCTGGACACGGTCGTCATCGGCGGCGGCGCGATGGGCTCCGCCACCGCCTGGGCGCTGGCCCGGCGCGGCCGGGACGTGACCTTGCTGGAGCAGTTCGGGCCCGGCCACCGCAACGGCGCCTCCCACGGCACCACCCGGAACTTCAACCCCGGCTACGCGGATCCGGACTACGTCGCCATGCTGGCCGAGTCCGTGCGGCTGTGGAACGAGCTCGAAGCGGACAGCGGCGAGCGTCTGCTGGCCCGGACCGGCGTCGTGAACCACGGCACCGATCCGCGGCTGCCCGAGATCCGGAGCGCCCTGCTCGCCGCCGGGCTCCGCGCGGAGTTCCTCGCCGTCGAGGAAGCCGCAGAGCGCTGGCGGGGCATCCGGTTCGACCAGCGTGTCCTGCACATGGCGGACGGCGGCCAGCTGAACCCGGACGCCGCATTGCCGGCGATGCAGCGCCTCGCCGCCGGCCACGGCGCCGAGATCCGCCATCACGTGAAGGTCCTGGAGCTGAAAGTGCTCGACGACGGCGTCCGGCTCACGTTCGAGTCCGGCGGCGTAACGGGGGTGCTTTCCGCGCGGCAGGCCGTGGTCACCGCCGGCGGCTGGACCACCAAGCTGCTCGCCGGTGTGGCCCCCGTGCCCCGGCTGACCGTCACCCAGGAGCAGCCCGCGCATTTCGTCATCACGGACCCCGGCGCCCAGTGGCCGGGGTTCAACCACATGCCTGGCCACGGGGATGCCTACCGGTACTGGCGTTCGCCGGTTTACGGCATGCACACGCCGGGCGAGGGCATCAAGGCCGGCTGGCACGGGGCGGGCCCCGTGGTGGACCCGGACAACCGGTCCTTCACGGCGGAGCCCGAACAGCGGGCGGCCCTGCAACGGTACGCCCGGGAGTGGCTGCCCGGGGTCGACGCCGACGCCCTCACCGACGTCAGCTGCACCTACACGACCACTGTGGATGAGAACTTTGTCCTGGACAGGATCGGCCCGGTGGTCATTGGCGCGGGCTTCTCCGGCCACGGGTTCAAGTTCACTACGGCCGTCGGCCGGATCCTGGCCGACCTCGCCACCGGCGACGGCGGCGCGCCGGCCATCTTCTCGGCATCCCGGGCACGGGTGCGCTGACTCCCGCGGGGGCGAATCGACGTTCTGTCCGGCCCTGCACGAAGCAACGCGGGGATCCTTCGCGCCCATCCCGGGCCCCAGCATGGGCGCGATGTGACCCCGCGTTGCCCTGTGCGCCGGTAGGCTGGGACCGGTCTTGAACAGCCCCGCGGATACCCGGGGCAACAGCATGAAGTGGGGAAGAATTGCACAGCGTCCAATCAGGCAGCGTCACACCAGGCAGCACCCGAACACTCAGCGTCCCGGCCAGCAGCGGTCCCGCAACTGACCGCCGGGCACAGGCCACAGGCGGGCGGAAGATCGGCGCTGTCGACTGGATTGCCCGCGGCGTGGCGGGCCTGCTGCTCGTGGCGACGTCGGCGTGCGCCGGCCCCGGGACACTAACCCCGGCGGCCGGGACCGGCGTCGTCGGCCCCGGCACCGCGGCGGCCTCCGCCACCGCGACGGCCGGCGCGGACAGCACACCGCTGGATCCCGACACGCCCCCCGGAGTCGATGCCCCCGGCGTCGACGCCCCGCACCAGCAGCCCGCATTCGCCAGCAAGGCCCTCGCGGTGCTGGCGACGCTCCCCGTCAAGGGCCGTGCGCCGAAAACGGGCTATTCCCGTGACCAGTTCGGCCCGGCGTGGTCCGACGTCGACCACAACGGCTGCGATACCCGCAATGATGTGCTCCGCCGCGACCTCAAATCCGTCGCGCTCAAGCCCGGAACGCGGGACTGCGTGGTCCTCTCAGGCGTCCTGAACGACCCCTACACGGCCGCCGCCATCAACTTCCTGCGCGGCAACGCCACCAGCACCGCGGTCCAGATCGACCACGTCGTGGCCCTCAGCGACGCCTGGCAGAAGGGCGCGCAGCAACTCAGCCCCGGGCAGCGGCTCTCCTTCGCCAATGATCCCCTGAACCTGCTGGCGGTGGACGGCCCCGCCAACCAAAGCAAGAGCGACGGCGACGCCGCCACTTGGCTCCCGCCGAACAAGTCCTACCGCTGCGATTACGTCGCCCGCCAAATTTCGGTGAAGTCCAGCTACGGCCTCTGGGTGACTCAGGCCGAGCACGATGCCATGGCGCGGGTCCTGTCCGACTGCCCGAATGCCCTAGCGCCCACCAACCAGCCGGCCACCGCTCCCGCGCAGGCCGCCCCGGCCCCAGCACAGCAGCCGGCACAGCAGCCGGCGCCTCAGCCGGTCCCGGCGCAGGTCCAGATGGCCCCCGCACCAGCACCCGCGCCCGCGCCAGCACCGGCGGCCGGCGTGTACTACGCGAACTGCACCGCGGTCCGCGCCGCCGGTGCGGCACCCATCCACGTCGGCCAGCCGGGGTACAGCAGCAAGCTGGACCGCGACGGTGACGGCGTCGGCTGCGAGTAACTCCGGTCAGGACCTGGGCTGCTGATCAGTTCTTCTGGTGTTCATCCAGGAGCCGGGCGCAGCGGATGAAGCCCAGGTGCGAGTACGCCTGGGGATGGTTGCCCAGGTGGGTTTCCGTGCCGGGATCGTACTCCTCCGGCAGCAGCCCCGTGGGCCCGAAGAGGTTGACCAGCTGGTCGAAGAGGTCCCAGGCCTCCTCGATCCGGCCCACGGCGATATAGGCCTCGATCAGCCACGTCGTGCAGATGTGGAAGCCGCCCTCCAGGCCCGGCAGGCCGTCGTCGTACCTGTAGCGGAACACGGTGGGACCCACCCGCAGTTCCCGCTCCACCGCCGTGACCGTGGCCAGGAAGCGGGGGTCGTTGACGTCCAGCAGGCCGGAGAGCCCGATGTGCAGCACGGCTGCGTCCAAGTCGGGACTGTCGTACGCCACGGTGTAGGAGGACGCCGACTCGTCCCAGCCTTCGCGGAGGACCTCCTCGCGGATGGTCGCCGCCGTGGACTCCCAGGCCGGCAGCGGTTCCCGGCCGTGCCGGGCGGCCGTGCGCAGTGCCCGGTCCAGTGCCACCCAGCACATCACCTTCGTGTACACATGGTGCCGGGGCGCCCGCCTGGCCTCCCAGATGCCGTGGTCCGCTTCATGCCAGCGGGCCAGCACGGCCGCGGCCATCTGAACCATCAGCTCCCAGTGGTCGTCGGAGAGCACACCCTGCCGGGCGCTGAGGGCGTCGATCAGCTCGGCAATCGGGCCAAACACGTCCAGCTGCACCTGGTGGTCGGCCGCATTGCCGATCCGGACCGGGCGTGATCCCGCGTAGCCTGGCAGGCTCTCGATGATGGCCTCGGTGGACAGCGGCGCCCCCGTCACCGAGTACAGCGGATGGAGCCATTCCGGGCCCGGGGCGTGGTCCAGGATCCGGCCCAGCCAGGCCAGGAAGCCCTCGGCCTCGGCCGTGGAGCCGAGGTCCACGAGGGCGTTGACGGTCATGGACCCGTCCCGCAGCCAGCAGTACCGGTAGTCCCAGTTCCGGGTTCCGCCGATTCCCTCCGGCAGCGAGGTGGTGGGCGCGGCCAGCACCGCGCCGGTGGGCTCGTGAACCAGGGCGCGCAGCACCAGCGCGGACCGGCGGACCAGCGACGGCTTCACGCCCGGCATCTGCAGCTCATGGACCCAGCGCCGGGAATGATGCGCGACGGCGGAGCGCCGCTCCGTCTCGTCTTCGACCACCGCAGGCTGCGGTTCGGTATCGCCGCAGCGCAGGTTGAGGACCACAGGGCCGTCCCGCAGGTCGACGTCGCCCGTGGCGGTGGCGTGCCGGCCATCCGACGTGATGGAAAAGCTCACGCCGGGCGCCCGCAGGATGATCGGATCCGCAGTTCCCACCACGTGCAGCTCCGTCCCGCGCGCCTCCATGCTGAACGGCGCATTCGCGTAGTCCGGCCGCGGGGCGAACACGATCCGGGCCGTGCCGGTGCCCGAAAGCACCCGGACCAGGCTGGTGATGCCCGCCGGCGCCGGTTCCAGGTAGTCCGTCACGGTGACGTCGGCCCAGCGGGTTTCGACGATCATGGTGCTGTCCACGTAGCGCTGGCCCAGGACCTGCGAGGACTTCACCGGTTCCACGGAGAAGTGTCCGGCCGCATCCCCGCCGAGGAGGTGGGCGAACAGCGACCCTGAGTCCGGCAGCGGGTGGCTCATCCAGCAGATTTTCGCGTCCGGCGTGATCAGCGCGGTGGAGGATCCGTTGCCGATCATCGAATGCCGTTCCAGGCCAACGGCGTCCTCGCCGAAAAGCCACGCCCGCCGCAGCTCGAACAGTATCGCCAGGACGCGGGCGAACGACTCCGGGTCCCGGAGCCGGTGGGCCGCCACGGTTGGCCCCTCCCCCACGCGCAGCGCCATGTCCGGCCCGCGCAGCGTCGCCATGGCCAGCTCGTCGCTGGAGGCGTCGCCGGCGTAGAGTGCGGCACTGACACCGAGCACGGAGCGCAGGTGCTCCAAGGCGGTGGCCTTGGACGGTTCGACGACGGAAAGGTCCAGCACCGAGCCGTCCACGATGAAGTGCAGCCCGTGCGCCTGGGCAATGTCCGACGCCTGCCGGGTAGCCAGGGCAACGATGTCCGGCGCCGCGGACCGGGTGTGGACGGAGACGGCGACCGGCTTGCGTTCAATGGTGATGCCCCGGTAGGCCCCGACCGTTTCGGCGAGCGCCTGGTGGGTCTGCTGGAGCACGGACTCGGTGGCCAGCGAGAGGCTGTGGGCATAGCCCATGTCGAACTCGGCACCGTGCGAGCCCACCAGATGCACCTCTGCGGGCAGGCGTGAGACGGCGGCCAGATCGCGCAGGGAGCGCCCCGAGACGACGGCGGCATGGGTATTCGGGAGGGCGGCCAGCGCCCGCAGCGCAATAGCTGCGCTGCCCAGCGGCAGGGTCTCGGTCGAGATGCCCTCCGCGGTACAGAGCGTTCCGCCGTAGTTGCATGCCACGAGCAACCCGGGAGTGCGGGCCAGGATCTTGAGCTCGGCCAGTAATTGCGGGGTCAGCCCGTCGTCGGCGGCGTCAGTCTGCACAAAGGCCCGGAGCAGGCCCAGCGGGAGTGATTTGGTCAGTAGGGCGGAGTCAGCGAGCGACTGGTTCAGCGGAGTGGGCATCGGCGCGGTCCTTCTAGTAGTCCCCAATGCCTGCATGAGATTGCCCCCGGGGGGGCATATTCCAAGTATCATCCCGGGCCGATTTCGCCGCGGTGTCCCGGCTGTTGCAAGTGTGTAACGTCTGCAAGAGCCGGAACACGCCCGGGCCACGGGCACAGGGCGTGCAACACCCGCCGCAGCCAGCGGCGCACACTGCAGATCGCACGCGCGCTGCGCGGCCAGCGGACGGACATGCCCCGCCGCTGTCACGATCAGTGGACAGAATGCCATTACGCCCGCTGATCGCGTCCAACAATGAGCATGTCCTTCAACAAACCTGCCCACGAATGGACATGCCCCACGGCGGAATGAGCGGCCGGGTATGTCCCCCTCGGCGCAAAACGTGCCAATGGACATGTCCTTTGGCACGGCTGGCCGATGGACAGGGCCCGCGAGCGGACCTTTGGCAGGGTCACCCTGACGCCGCCGTCGGAGAACCCGCCCCGGTTGCGCAGGCGCTCAGCAGTTGGCCGGCTTGTACTCGTACGCTCCGGCGTCGGCCGCTCCGCCGCCCTGGCAGCCGGCACTTTGGGTGGTCGGCCGCCCGTCCAGGTCCATGGGAAACGGACTCTCGCCCGCGCGGTCGATCGCCGGGCTCGCTCCGGTGAGGTGGAGATCGGCGGGGGGATTCACAAAGCCGGCAGGATCGGTGGTGGATGTCGCGCTTGGGACGATGTTGGTGGGGCCGTTGAGGACGTTCTGCTCCTCGGTCCATCCCGAATTATCCATCCACAGCGAGTTGCGGACCGCCACGAGGATATTGGCCCGGATGACGGTGGAGGTGGGGCACGAGGCGTGGCAGACCACGGCCTGGGAATCCGGACCGTCCAGCCACACGGTGTTGTGTTCGAACGTGGTGCCGTTGGTCGGGCCGAAGGACGACGTCGTGCCGCGCGCAATCAGCCCCATGGCCTGGCCGCAATCGGGGACGCAGGTGGACCTGATGAGGTTGTAGCTGTACGTGTTGTTGTCCGCGGTTCCGTCCCCTCCCCGCCCAATTTCGGAGAAGACGTTATTGTCCACCGCCACATTGTGGTGGATTCTGTTCCGGTTGCCGTTGAATATCTCAAATGCGCTGCCATCATGGCCAAAGTCGTAGGACAACGCGGTGGACCCGGAGACGGTGTTGCCGGAGAACTCGTTATCGCTGCCGTTGATGAGGAAGCCGAAGGCGCCAGAGTCGTCGCTGCAGTTCAGCGCCGTCGCGGTGCCACAGCCTGTCCCCGGCGTATTGACGTTCATGATGTTGTTATCGGTAAGTGTGTTGTTGGTGTAGCTGCCGAAGTCGGAGCCGTCGCTCACCTTGATTCCGGCGGCGTTGTTTGCCGCGGCGGAGTTCCGCACGGAACTGTGGTCGCCATAGACGCTGAATCCCGCGTATCCGCACGAGTCCGCCCGCAGGCCGTCCACGGCAATGAAACTGCCGTCCAGCCGGACGCAGGTGCCCGTCAGTCCCCCCGTGATGACGGGCGGCTCCCCGTCGCCGAAGGCGTTCAGGGTGATCCGGAGCCGCCCTGTGCCGCTCCGGCTGACCACAAGGCCTCCGGAGAAGACGTCTCCGCGCCGGAAGCTGACGGAATCTCCAGGCTGCAGCGCGGCGACGTTGACCTTGTCGAGGGTCTGCCAGGCGGATGCGGGTGATGTTCCGTTGCTCGTGTCGCTGCCGTCCGCGCTCACGTAGTACGTGACCCCAGCGGCCGACGCCGGCGCGGATGCATCGCCGAGCAGTCCAGCCAGGAACAGCAGGATGACCAGGGTGGCGGCGGCCGTGGGCTTGATCTTCATGGGTGCACCTAGGTTTTCGCCATGTATCCGCGGATCAGAGTGCCACCGCCGTCGGCGGACCGCATCGGCACCCTGAGGGGCTTAACGCTAAGAGCGCGCCAGCACTAAGTCAACGGAGCGGACCGCCAGCCGCGGCGGTTACGGCCCTGGCCGCGGCCGACTGAACCGAAATGTTCTTTTTTGCCACTTGACGTTCCTTATTGTGCGATTATGATATCTAATTATGTGAGCTGCTTCACGTCACCCGCGTTATTTCAAAGGAGAAATTATGACCATGCATGAGGACGCACTGCTCCGGGCTTCCAGCCAAGGCGGGTGGGACCGGCGGACGCTGCTGAAGACCTTCGGTGCCGGAGCAGTGGCCATGGCAGGCATTCCCCTGCTCACGGCCTGCACGGGCGGCAGCGCTCCTGCCAGTAGCGGCGCCAACACCGCCACGTTCGGTTCGGGTTCCTCGGATGAGGTCCCCAAGGCAGCCTACAAGGCCGTGACGGACGCTTTCGAGAAGAAATCCGGCATCAAGATCACCACCAATGTTGTGGCGCACAACGACTTCCAGAACAAGATCAACACCTACCTCCAGGGCAGCCCGGACGATGCTTTCACCTGGTTCGCCGGCTACCGCATGCAGTACTACGCCGGCAAGGGACTGCTCGCCCCGATCGATGACGTCTGGGAGAAGGTCGGTGGAAACTTCTCGGATGCCCTGAAGAAGGCGTCGACCGGCGCCGACGGCAAGATGTACCTGATCCCGAACTACAACTACCCCTGGGGCTTCTTCTACCGCAAGAGCCTGTGGACGGAAAAGGGCTACACCGTCCCCACGACGTTCGACGAACTGAAGACTCTGGCCACCAAGATGAAGGCCGACGGCCTGATCCCAATCGAGTTTGCGGACAAGGACGGCTGGCCCGCCATGGGCACATTCGACTACCTGAACATGCGCCTGAACGGCTACCAGTTCCACATGGACCTGACCGCTCACAAGGAAAGCTGGGACCAGAAGAAAGTCAGCGACGTCTTCGACACATGGAAGGCCCTGCTGCCGTTCCAGAACCCGAACTCCCTCGGCATGACGTGGCAGGACTCCGCGAAGTCCCTCGCGGACAAGAAGTCGGGCATGTACCTCCTCGGGTCCTTCCTCACCCAGCAGTACACGGACAAGGCAATCGCCGACGACATCGACTTCTTCCCGTTCCCCGAGATCGCGGTGGAGGGCCGGGATTCCATCGAGGCGCCCATCGACGGACTCCTCCTCTCCAAGAAGGGCGGCCAGAACCAGGCCGCCAAGGACTTCCTGGCCTACGTAGGCACCCCGGAAGGCCAGGATGTGTACGCCTCGGTGGACTCGTCCAACATTGCCACCGCCAAGGGCGCGGACACCTCGAAGTTCACGCCGCTCAACAAGAAACTGGCCGATGCCATCAGCGGCGCCAAGAACATCAGCCAGTTCTTCGACCGTGATGCCCTGCCCGCCATGGCCAACAACGTGATGATCCCGGCCCTGCAGACCTTCATCAAGGACGGCACGGTCGACGTCAAGAACCTGGAAGCCCAGGCCAAGTCCCTGTACGCCGCCCAGTAGCGGCGTGTCCCGACACGCATTTCCTGCGCGCCTTTTCCCCAGCAGTTATCAAAGCAAGGAATCTCCATGAGTGTCTCTACCAATCCGTCGGCGCGGGGGCGCAAAGCAGTTGCCCCCGCGCGGCGGGTTCGGCGGCTGTCCCGCCGCGACAAACTGGTGCTCGGCCTGATGGTGGGCATCCCCACGCTCATCCAGCTCGTCCTGGTCTGGATCCCCACCCTCATGTCGGTCGGGCTGTCTTTCACCCGCTGGAACGGGCTGGAGCTGACCGACATCAAACCCGCCGGGGCCGAAAACTACCAGTTCATCGCCCAGGACTACCCGCCGTTTTGGCCCGCCATGCAGCACAACGTGCTGTGGCTGGCGTTCCTGGCCTTCGTCGCCACACCGCTGGGGCTGCTGCTGGCCGTGCTGCTGGACCAGAACATCCGCGGCACCAGGATCTACCAGAGCATCTTCTTCGCCCCGGTGATGCTGTCCCTGGCCCTGATCGGGATTATCTGGCAGCTGTTCTACAACCGTGACAGCGGCCTCTTGAACTTCGTCCTCGGCACGGCAGGCACGCCCCAGGCCGTCGACTGGTTCGGGGATTCCAGCGTCAACATCTGGGCGGCCCTCTTCGCCGCCACGTGGCGGCACGCCGGCTACGTCATGATCCTGTACTTGGCCGGGCTCAAGGGAGTGGACCCCACCCTGCGCGAAGCGGCCCAGATTGACGGCGCCAACTCGGTCCAGACCTTCTTCCAGGTGATCTTCCCGGCCATGCGCCCGGTCAACGTCATCATCATCGTCATCACCGTCATCGAATCCCTCCGGGCCTTCGACATCGTCTACGTGATCAACCGCGGCACCAACGGCCTGGAACTCATCAGTGCCCTCGTCATCCAGAACCTGGTGGGCGAGGGACAGGTGATCGGCATCGGCTCCGCGCTGGCAGTCATCCTGCTCGTCATCTCCCTGATCCCCATCACCTTCTACCTGTCCCGCGCGTTCGGAAAGGACAAAGAGGCATGAGCATCGCCCATCCAACCGATGCCGCTGCGGCAGGCACCCCGGCCGACGCCGGGCCCCGCAGCTCCGGCGCTGGCAGCACCGGCCCCCGGCCCGGCCGCCCGGCCAACAACAAACAGGGCAAACGGCACTACGGCACGCACGTCTTCCTCATCGTCATGGCCGCGATCTGGCTGGTGCCCCTGGGCTGGGCCATCTTCACGGCTCTGCGCCCCAAGGCGGACACGGACAAATACGGCTACTTCAGCACCGGCGGCGCCTTCAACTTCGATAACTTCACCCAGGCCTGGACCCAGGGCGGCTTTAGCCAGCTATTCTGGAACTCGGTGCTCATTACCGTCCCGTCCGTGTTCCTGATCCTGTTCTTCGCCTCCATGATGGCGTTCGCCGTCAGCCGCGTGAGCTGGAAGTTCAACATCACCCTGCTGATCATGTTCACCGCCGGAAACCTGCTGCCCCCGCAGGTGCTCGCGGCCCCGCTCTTTGAAATGTTCAAGCACTTCGAGCTGCCGTACGCCATCAGCGACTCCGGAAACCTGCTCAACACCTACATCAGCGTGATCGCCGTGGACACCGCCTTCCAGATCGGCTTCGTGACCTTCGTGCTCTCGAACTACATGAAGGCCCTCTCCCCCGAACTCACCGAGGCGGCCCTTGTCGACGGTGCCGGCGTCTGGCGCCAGTACTGGGACATCATCCTGCCGCTGTGCCGGCCGGCCCTGGCCGCCATGGGCACCCTCGAAGTGATCTTCATTTACAACGACTTCTTCTGGCCCCTGCTGTTCATCCAAAGCGGCGACCGCCTTCCGGTCACCACCGCGATCAACAACCTTCAAGGCCAGTTCCTTTCCAACTACAACCTGATCGCCGCCGGCGCCATGATCACGGCGGTTCCGGCCCTGGTCATCTATCTGCTCCTGCAGCGCCATTTCGTGGCGGGCCTGACCCTCGGCTCCAGCAAAGGATAAAAGTGGACAACACCGTCAACGACACCACCCCCAATAACTCAGCCATGGACTACATCACCGCCCGCCTCGGCTCCGAGGGTTCCCCGATGCTGGCCTTCGGCGGCGACTACAACCCGGAGCAGTGGCCCGAGGAGACCTGGGACGAGGACGTCCGGCTGATGCGAGAGGCCGGCGTCAACCTGGTCAGCGTCGGCATTTTCAGCTGGTCCCTCTTGGAACCGTCCGAGGGCGTCTACGAGTTCGGCTGGCTGGACCGGGTCCTGGACCTGCTGCACGCCAACGGGATCCGCGTGGACCTGGCGAACGCCACGGCGTCCCCGCCGCCCTGGTTCAGCCACAAGTACCCCCAGTCGCTGCCGGTAACGGCCGACGGCGTGCGGCACAGTTACGGTTCCCGGCAGGCCTTCGCCGCCTCAAGCCCCGAATACCGCCGGGCCGCCGCGGCGCTGACCGAGCAGATCGCCTTCCGCTACAAGGACCATCCCGCCGTGGTCATGTGGCATGTCCATAACGAATACGGTTGCCACAACCAGCCGGACTTCTCCGACGGCGCCGCCGCCGGTTTCCGGCGCTGGCTCGAACACCGCTACGGCACCCTCGACGCGCTGAACGCCGCGTGGGGCACCGCGTTCTGGTCCCAGCGCTATTCGGCCTGGGACGAGATCCTGCCGCCGCGGACTTCCGGGACCTGGGTCAACCCGACCCAGCAGCTGGACTTCGCCCGCTACTCCTCCGACGAACTGTTCGAATGCTACAAAGCCGAGGCAGCGATCATCCGCTCGCACTCGGGCCATCCCGTGACCACCAACTTCATGGGCTTCAACATGGGCCTGCACCAGCCGGTGGACTACTGGCGCTGGTCCGAGGAGATGGATGTGGTCTCCAACGACCACTATCTCATCGCCGAAGATCTGCGGAACTTCCAGGAGCTGGCGGCCACTGCGGATCTCACCCGCGGCTGGGCCAAGGGCAAGCCGTGGCTGCTCATGGAGCATTCGACGTCGGCCGTCAACTGGCAGCCCCGCAACATCGCCAAAGCCCCCGGCGAGATGCTGCGCAACTCCCTGCAGCACGTTGCCCGGGGCGCCGACGGCGCGCTCTTCTTCCAGTGGAGGGCCTCGCGTGCCGGAGCCGAGAAGTTCCATTCCGGGCTGCTGCCGCACGCCGGCACAGACACCAATATCTGGCGCGAAGTGGTCCAGCTGGGCCAGACGCTGCGCAGCCTGGCCGAAGTCAGCGGCTCGGTGGTCACGGGAGCATCCGGCCGCGTGGACGTCGCCATCCTCCACGACACCGACGCCCGTTGGGCCTCGGAGCTGGACTCGCATCCGAGCGTGGACGCCTCCAACATCGCCGAAACCCGGCGCTGGCATGATGCCTTCTACCGGGCCGGCATCCCCACCGACTTCCGCCAAAGCACCGACGACCTCTCCGGCTACCGGCTCGTCGTCGCGCCGATGCAGTACCTCATCAGCGATGCCGGGGCGGCGAACCTCGACGCGTACGTGCGCGCCGGCGGCCACCTCGTGGTGACGTATTTCTCCGGTATCGTGGACGAAAATGACCACATCAGGCTTGGCAGCTACCCGGGCGCGTTCAGCGGCCTGCTCGGCGTGCACATGGAGGAGTTCTTCCCGCTGCGCGCCGGGGAAAGCGTCCGGCTCAGCGGCTTCGGCGCAGGCAGCTGCTGGAACGAACTGGGACGGGCCACCACAGCCGAGGTCCTCGCTGCCGTGGATGAGGGACCGGCCGCAGGTTCGCCGGCCGTGACCCGCAACCGCGCCGGAAGCGGCCGCGCCTACTATGTCGCCACCACGCTCGCGCCGGAGGGCCTGGGCGAACTGCTCACCGTCGTCTGCGCCGATGCCGGGGTGCAGCCGCTCGTTCCAGACCTGCCGGCCGACGTCGAAGTTGCCCGGCGCAGCAAGGACGGGACCGACTGGACGTTCTGCATCAACCACGGGGCGCACGACGTCCGGCTCCCGCTGGAGGGCGTTGACGTGCTCACCGGCACCGAGCTCGACGGCGGGCTCGGCCTCGCCGCCGGAAGTGTCGCCGTCGTCCGTTCACGTGCCGCCCAACTGGTCGGCACGTCCGCCAGCCAATCAATCCAGTCAAACCACTCACGCCCGTAAGGACTCCACATGTTAGCCGCAGCCCGCCATTCCGCCATCCTCGCGGAGGTCCAGCGTGAACGGATCGTCCGTGTCGCGGACCTCGCCAAGATGCTCGGCGTCTCCCTGATGACCGTGCGGCGGGACATCGAGGCCCTCGACGCGGCGGGCGCGGTGGAGAAGATCCACGGCGGGGCGAAGCTGCCGGGCGGGGCCAGCACCCACGAGCCGGGCTTCGAGCTGAAGGTAACCCAGCTCAAAGACGAAAAGATGGCGATTGCGCAGGAGGCAGCCGCCCAGGTGCGCGAGGGCATGGCGGTGGGGCTCAGCGCCGGCACCACCACCTGGGCGCTGGCGCAGTTGCTGTCCGCCGGGCCCCGGATCACGGTGGTCACCAACTCGGTGCGGATCGCAGACGTCTTCCACCAAAGTTCCTCCCCGTCGACCGTGATCCTCACCGGCGGCGAGCGCACCCCCTCCGATGCCCTCGTCGGGCCGCTGGCCACCTCCTCGCTGAAACAGCTGCACCTGGACGTGCTGTTCCTCGGCGTCCACGGCGTGGATGCCGACGCCGGGTTCACCACTCCGAACGTGCTGGAAGCCGAAACGGACCGCGCCTTCGTCGCCGCGGCCCGCCGGGTGGTGGTGCTGGCCGACCACACGAAATGGGGCACCCTGGGCATCAGCACCATCGCCGCCCTCGAAGACGCTGACGAACTCATCAGCGACGACCTCCTGGGCAGTGAGGCCCGACGGATACTCGGCGAGCGCGTCGGCCGGCTCCACCTGGCGCCGACAACGATTGCCCAGAGCGCCGCCTCCGGCTGACCGGCACGGCCCCGCCCACCCCCAAACCACTACGCCTGGAGCTACCGTGAACAATCCGGACCTGACTCTTGTCCCCGAGACCCGTTCCCCCCTGGGCGTCCCGCATGTGGAGCCGCTCTACCTGCGCCGTTCCGGAACGTCATTGCTCATCGACTTCAGCACGGGCGAGCCCGCCATGCTCCACTTTGGCGCCGACCTCGGCCCGGCCCTGCCGGATCTGTCACTGCTCGGCGACGCCGTGCCGCACTCCGCCCTCGACATCCCGGTCACGCTGGGGCTGATCCCGCAGGCGTCCTCCGGCTGGCGGGGGCGTCCCGGCCTCCGGGGCCACCGGAACGGCCAGGCGTTCTCGGCCTGCCTGCGGGTTGTCGCCGTCGAACGGGCGGAAGGGGACGGGTGCTCCGCCGTCATCACCCAGGCAGACCCGGATGCGGGCGTCACCGTCCGCACGGAGGTGACGATCAACGACGGCGGCCTGCTGCAGCTCCGGCACCGGCTCCACAACGACGGCGCGGATCCCTACAGCCTCGACGAACTCGCTGCCGTGCTGCCGCTGGGCCGCGCCGCCACCGAGATCCTGGACCTGACCGGCCGCTGGTGCCGGGAGTCCCACCCCCAGCGCCTGCCGCTGCGCCAGGGAACGTGGGTCCGCTCGGGCCGGCACGGCCGGACGGGACATGATGCCTCGCTCCTCCTGGCCGCCGGGAGCGCCGGCTTCGGCAACCGCCACGGGCAGGTCTGGGCCGTGCATCTGGGCTGGAGCGGCAACCACGAGAGCTTCGTTGATGCCTCAGCGGACGGCCGGACCGTTATCGGCGCTTCGGAGCTGCTCGGCGGGGGCGAGATCACCTTGGCGGCAAACGCCAGCTACGAGACCCCGTGGTTGTTCGCGGCGTACTCCGCCGCCGGGCTGGACGGCATCAGCGAGGCCTTCTACGCCTGGTTCCGCGGGCGCCCGCACCACCCCGGCGTGCGGTCCGGCAAAGCCCGGCCCGTGGTGCTCAATGTCTGGGAAGCGGTGTATTTCGACCACCGGATGCCGGTGCTGCTCGACCTCGCCGAATCCGCCGCCCGGCTGGGCGTGGAACGCTACGTTCTCGACGACGGCTGGTTCCGCGGCCGGCGCAACGACACGGCGGGCCTCGGCGACTGGTACGTCGACGAGGACCTCTGGCCCGAGGGCCTGAGCCCGCTGATCGACGCGGTCACCGGCCACGGCATGGAATTCGGGCTCTGGGTCGAACCCGAAATGGTCAACGAGGACTCGGATCTGGCCCGGGCCCACCCGGACTGGATCGCCGGACCGGCTCCGCGGGCCGCCGGGGGCAGCCCGGCGGCAGGGGGCGGCCAGCCCGTTCCCGGCGGCCCGGCTGGCCGGCTTCCGGAGCGCTGGCGGCACCAGCAGGTGCTGGACCTCGTCAATCCGGAGGCCTGGCAGTACATCTTCGACCGGCTCGATGCCCTGTTGAGCGAATACCGGATCAGCTACCTCAAATGGGACCAGAACCGGGACCTGACCGAAATGGGCCATGCCGGCCGCCCCTCGGTGCATGCCCAGACACAGGCCGTATACCGCCTCCTCGACGAGCTCCGCAAAGCCCACCCCGGTGTGGAGATCGAAAGCTGCTCCTCCGGCGGCGCCCGTGTGGATCTCGGCATTCTCGAACGCACCGACCGGATTTGGGGCTCGGACTGCAACGATGCCCTGGAACGGCAGACGATCCAGCGGTGGACCGGCATGGTGGTGCCGCCGGAGCTCGTCGGATCGCACATCGGGCCTACCACAAGCCACACCACCGCCCGGACGCACGACCTCTCCTTCCGGGCCATCACGGCCATGTTTGGCCACTTCGGCCTCGAATGGGATGTCCGGCACCTCGCCGATTCCGAGCGCACCGAGCTTGCCACGGCGATCGCACTGTTCAAGAAGTACCGTCCCCTGCTGCACAGCGGGCGCATGGTGCGGGCCGACGAACCGGACCCGTCCCTCCGGCTCCACGGCGTCGTGTCCCATGACGGCGGCGAGGCCCTCTACGCGCTGGTGTCCGTGGCGACGTCGTTCGCCGAAGTCCCCGGGAGGGTCTGCCTGCCGGGGCTGCTGCCGGACGCCGGGTACCGGGTGGACGCGGTCTACCCGGCGGCCGACGATGGCCGGGCGTTCCTGCAGGCGGTGCCGCCGGGGTGGCTCGGGGGCGGCGTCGAGGCGACCGGCCGTTTCCTGGCGGAGTCCGGCCTGCCGATGCCCGTCCTGAACCCCGAGCACGGGCTGCTCCTGTCCGTCCGCCGCGTCACCGCTGCTGAACCGGCCTGCGAACCATCCGGCGGCCCCGCCGCTACGGGCGGCCACCCCGTGAGGGGCTCCTAGCATGGGCCGGATTACGAAACGCGCCTACAAGCTCTCCGACGGCCGGGACATCATCTATTTCGATGACGCCGACACCGTCCTGCCGCCGGAGCGGGGGGACGATCTCCGCGAGCCGGCGGTCCGGCCGCCCACGGCCACCATGCGCCAGGACGTCCTGACCGGCGAGTGGATTTCGATCGCGGCCGCCCGGCAGAACCGTGTGGTGCTGCCGCCCTCGCACCTGGACCCGCTGGCCCCGGCGTCGCCGGAGAATCCCTCGGAAATTCCGAGCCTTTACGACGTTGCCGTGTTCGAAAACAAATCCCCGTCCTTCGGACCCGAGCTGGCGGGCGCCGCCGCACCGGAGGGCCTGGCGGACCTCGCCCGGGTGGGGCTGGGGCGCAGCCGGCAGTCCGTGGGCCGGTGCGAAGTGGTGTGCTTCTCCCCCGAACACACCGGTTCCCTCGCGGGGCTGCCCTTGTCCCGGATGCGCACGGTGGTGGAGGCGTGGGCGGACCGGACGGCGGCGCTGTCGGCGCTGCCCGGCGTCGAACAGGTTTTTCCGTTCGAGAACCGCGGGGAGGCGATCGGGGTGACGCTGCACCACCCGCACGGGCAGATCTACGCCTACCCGTACATCACGCCCCGCACGGCCCAGCTGATCCGCACGATCGAGGACTACGGCGGCCCGCTGTTCGAGGACATCCTCAGCTTCGAACAGAAATCCGAGCGGGTGCTGCTCCAGGGCGACCACTGGACGGCGTTCGTGCCGTTTGCCGCGCGCTGGCCGCTGGAGGTGCACATGCTCCCGCACCGGCACGTCCCGGACCTCGCCGCCACCACGGACGAGGAACGCGATGAGTTCTCCCGGCTCTACGGCCGGCTGCTGCGCGGCGTCGACGCCCTGTACGACACCCCCACCCCGTATATTTCGGCGTGGCACCAGGCCCCCGTCCACGCCCACCGGGACGACATCCGGCTCATGCTGCAGCTGACCTCCCCGCGCCGGGAGGAAACCAAGCTCAAGTACCTGGCGGGTTCGGAGGCGGCGATGGGCGCGTTCATCGCGGACATCCCGCCGGAAACGGCCGCCGCCCGGCTCCGCGAGGCCATAGGAAAGACCGGCCGTTAGGCCCGCACGAGCCGGGCAGCGTCGGCCAGAAGTTCCACGGAACGCAGCCGGGCTTCGGTGCCGGTACTCTGATGCGCCACGATCAGTTCATCGGCGTCGGCGTGGTCCGTGAATTCCTCGAGGTAGGTGAGGACGGCATCTGGGGTGCCAACAGCGGAGTACTTCATCATCTGCGCCATGTGCTGGCCCTGCGGCGAGTCCAGGATCATGTCCGCCTCGTCGTCGCTGAACACACGCCCGTTGCCGAAGAACAGGGAAACCCTGGCCCGCTTGGTGGCCTGGAACATCGCCTGGGCTTCGGAGGCCGAGTCCGCGGCAATGACGTTCACGCCGGCGATCACGTGCGGGGTGTCCAGCTGCGCGGAGGGCCGGAATTCGCGGCGGTAGGTCGCCACCGCGTCCTGCAGCGCGGCAGGCGCGAAGTGCGAGGCGAAGGCGTACGGCAGGCCCAGCTGCGCGGCCAGCCTGGCCCCGAACAAGGAGGAGCCCAGGATGTACAGCGGCACGTTGGTGCCCTTGCCCGGGGTGGCCTCGACGCCCGGGATGCGGGTGGGACCGGTCAAGTAGCCCTGGAGTTCCAGGACGTCCTGCGGGAAGCTGTCTGCCGACATCGGGTCACGACGCAGGGCCCGCAGGGTGTTCTGGTCGCTGCCCGGCGCCCGGCCCAGCCCGAGGTCGATCCTGCCCGGGTGCAGGGTTTCGAGCGTGCCGAACTGTTCCGCGATAGTCAGCGGCGAGTGGTTGGGCAGCATCACGCCGCCGGCGCCGAGCCGGATGCTGGAGGTGTGGGCCGCAACGTGCGCGATCAGCACGCTCGTGGCGGAGGACGCGATCGAGGACATGTTGTGGTGCTCGGCGTACCAGATCCGCCGGTAGCCCCGGTCCTCGGCGAGCTGTGCCATGGCCACGCTTCCGGCGAAGCTCTCGGCCGCCGTCTGGCCCGGGCCGATGGTTGCGAGGTCAAGGATGGAAAGCGGAACAGTCACGGAAAAAGCCGGCCTTTCGTAGCGGAGCAGTGTTCGGACCAGGGTTGGGAGCCACGGTCCGGGCGGCGCCAGGTTTCCGGCGCGGGCACACTGGGGTCAACGACGGCGGCCCCCCGGATATTTCAGCGGTCGGATCAGCCGCACGAATAGTTGTAGTCAAGGCCTCCGGAGATGTACTGCGTCATCGAGACGCGGCTGCCTGGTGTCAACCCGGGAAGGGTGCAGTTCGCCTTCGCCTTGGCGGCTGATCCCGCGCCTGCAAGCCAGCTGGGCAATCCTGCCAGCGGGCTGGTCGACTTCACGGTTCCGGCGATCTGTCCCCACTGGTAGCCGGTCGAGTAGAGGCCCACGCGGGCGCCGATCCTCTTGAAATACGCAGTCATGCCCTCCAGGACAGCCACGTTGGCCGCTTTGTCGGTCTGCCAGGTGTTTTCCGCTTCCACATCCAGCCACCAGAGGTAGGACTGCGGGTTGCTGACACCGCGGCGTTTGGCGTCGTCCGAGGCTTTCGCCCACCCGTACATGTAGGAGCAGGCTTTGAACGTCCCCGCGGCGCAGCTGCCGTAGGGGTTGGTGACCTTTACACCGTTGTAGGTGTTCGACGTCGGCCACCAGGACCCCTGCCGGCCCGGGTTGGCGGTATTAACGTACAGCGCCACCCTCGGCTGCGCTGTCGTCGCGGGGGCTTTTGCCGTCTTCGCCCAAGCCAGTTGGCTCGCCAGGCACGGGTTCGTGTTGTTCGCCAGGCCGTGGTTGACGCCAACGATCGCGAAGGCGGGCTGTTTTGGCAAAGTGGTGCCGCATTGCGGCCAGGAGACGTCGATGCCCGGTCCCGGGGAGCTGGCGGTGGCGGCCGAGGCCGGTCCTCCACCCAGGAGGACAAGGCCGAGCGTCACTACAAAGGCCAGTACGATGCGAGGGTGCGATTTGGGCATGCCACAGTCTAAGGCAAAATTTCAAATCGGTGGCGTAATTCGGCACGGGTCGCAATGCCCGCCAATGCCCCCCTCCTGCCGGCCCCGCAGCGCCCGGCCGGCGGGCCCGAAAGAATTGCCCGATGGAATAGTCAGCAGACTGAGGATGTTCCCTACCCTATGAGCCATGACAATCCACAGCATCCGGAACTATCCGCCACGATCGACTTAAAGGACCTGGGAACTGTCCACCGGTTGGGCTTCGGCGCCATGCGCATTGTTGGTGACGGCGTCTGGGGCGAGCCGGCAGACCGTGCTGCCGCGATCGCCGTCGTGCGCCGCGCCGTGGAGCTCGGCGTCGACTTCATTGACACCGCCGATTCCTACGGCCCCAACATCAGCGAGGAAATCCTCGCCGAGGCGCTGCACCCCTACCGGGACGGCCTCACGATCGCCACCAAGGTCGGATTCACCCGCACCGGACCCAACGCCTGGGTACCGGTCGGCCGGCCCGAATACCTGCGCCAGCAGGCGGAACTGAGCCTGCGCAAGCTCAAGGTCGACTCCCTGGACCTCCTCCAGCTGCACCGGATCGACCCCAAGGTGGACCGCGAAGAGCAGTTCACGGTGCTGCGCGATCTACAGAAGGAAGGCAAGGTCAAAGCCCTCGGCCTGTCCCAGGTCAGCGTGGAGGAGCTGGAGGAAGCCGGGAAGTACTTCACCGTTTCCACGGTGCAGAACCGCTACAACCTCACCGACCGCAGCTCCGAGGACGTCCTCGACTACGCGGAGGCGAACGGCATCGGCTTCATTCCGTGGGCGCCGATTTCCGCCGGGGAGCTCGCCCGGCCGGGCGGACCGCTGGACGAGGCCGCCAAACGGCTCGGCGCCACCACCTCCCAGGTGGCTCTGGCGTGGCTGCTGCGCCGCTCCCCCGTCATGATGCCCATCCCGGGCACCGGCTCCCTTCAGCATCTCGAAGAGAACCTCGCCGCCGCCGGCGTCGTGCTTGACGATGCCACCTACGCCGAACTCCACGCGGCCCGCTAAACCCCTCCGCTACCCGCCGGCCCTGCCGGCAGAACAGGAACAACACCATGGCTAACATCCTGATGGTCGTCTCGGCCGCAAATTCCCTCACCATGCGCGACGGCAGCGAACACCCCACCGGCTACTGGGCCGAGGAACTCGTCGTCTCGCACCAGACCCTCCTCGACGCCGGGCACACCGTGCACATCGCCACCCCGGGCGGCCGGAAGCCCACCGTGGACGAGGTCAGCCTCGCGGCCGAGTCCGCCGGCGGCCAGGACCGCGCGGACAGCTTCCGGACGTACCTGGATTCGATCGACGCCGAGCTGTCCGCGCCGCTGGTGCTGGCCGACGTCGACGTCGCCGGCTACGACGCCGTCGTCATGCCGGGGGGCCACGGCCCCATGGCCGACCTCTACCAGGACGCCGACCTCGGCAGGATTCTCACCGGCGCCAACGCGGCAGCCAAAATCATCGCGCCCTTCTGCCACGGCCCTGCCGGGCTGCTGAGCGCCACGGACGACGACGGCTCGTTCACTTTCGCGGGCCGCCGCCTCACCGTCTTCACCAACGAGGAGGAGTTGGGCGGCGGCACCGGCCCCAACACACCGTGGTTCGTGGAGGACGCGCTGAAGGAGAAAGGCGCGATCGTCGAGAACGGTGCGGCGTGGACGTCCCACGTCGTGCGGGACGGAAACCTCATCACCGGACAGAACCCGCAGTCCAGCGAGGACG
The DNA here is from genome assembly GCF_054062615.1 of Arthrobacter sp. TE12232. Taxonomy (NCBI): domain Bacteria; kingdom Bacillati; phylum Actinomycetota; class Actinomycetes; order Micrococcales; family Micrococcaceae; genus Arthrobacter; species Arthrobacter sp. TE12232. The sequence goes on along the minus strand of NZ_JBSSFK010000001.1, from coordinate 2,805,574 downwards.
TGGCCAAGGAAGTCCTTAAGGCCCTCGCCGAATAGGCCAGCCCTAGCCGGGTCCGGGAACCCCGGACCCGGCTAAGCTAACCGCATGGCCATCAAATCCACTGCTGATAAAGTCGCCACGATCGTCCAGGGCTACACCCTGGAGGGCCCGACCATCGAGCTCGGAGCGGCAATCGTCGACGGCGAACTCCACAAGGACGCTCCCGTCCGGCTGCCGCTTGCCATGATGAACCGGCACGGCCTGGTGGCCGGAGCAACCGGCACAGGCAAGACCGTCACGCTGCACATGATGGCCGAACAGCTCTCCACTGCGGGCGTGCCGGTGTTTCTGGCCGACATCAAGGGCGACCTCTCCGGCTTGGCCACCGCCGCCACGGGCAGCGACAAGCTCCTGGCCCGCACCGAGAGCATCGGACAGCCGTGGTCCGGCAAGACTTTCCCGGTGGAATTCCTGGCCCTCGGCGGCGACGGCCAGGGCATACCGGTCCGCGCCACAGTCACTTCCTTCGGCCCCATCCTGCTCTCCCGTGTGATGGACCTGAACGAGACCCAGGAATCCAGCCTCCAGCTCGTGTTCCACTTCGCGGACAAGAACAACCTCGAGCTGGTCGATCTCAAGGACCTGCGCGCCGTAATCCAGTTCCTGACCTCCGCCGAGGGCAAGGACGAGCTCGAGGAACTGGGCGGTCTCTCCAAGGCCACCGCGGGCGTGATCCTGCGTGAACTAATCACCCTCGAGGCGCAGGGCATGGAGAAGTTCTTTGGCGAACCCGAGTTCGACACCGCCGAACTGCTGCGTACTGCCCCGGACGGCCGCGGCGTCGTAAGCTGCCTGGAGCTTCCCACGCTGCAGACCAAGCCCATGCTGTTCTCAACGTTCCTGATGTGGCTGCTCGCAGACCTCTTTGAAGACCTGCCGGAAGCCGGGGATCTCGACAAGCCCAAGCTCGTGTTCTTCCTAGATGAGGCCCACCTGCTGTTCAACGGCGCCTCGAAGGCTTTCCTTGACGCAATTACCACCACCGTCCGGCTCATCCGGTCCAAGGGCGTCGGCATCTTCTTCGTGACGCAGACTCCCAAGGATGTCCCGGCGGATGTCCTGGGCCAGCTGGCAAACCGGGTGCAACACGCCCTGCGCGCCTATACCCCGGAGGACGCCAAGGCCCTCAAGGCCACCGTCTCCACCTTCCCGACCAGCGACTACGACCTCGCAGAGACCCTCACCACGGCCGGCATCGGCGAGGCCGTCATCACGGTCTTGAATGAGAAGGGCGCCCCGACCCCCGTGGCACTCACCCGGCTGCGCGCCCCGGAATCCGTGATGGGCCCCAGCACCGACGCCCTGATCTCCAGCACCGTGGCCGGCTCCGCCCTCCTGCCCAAGTACGGCACCGCCGTCGACAACATCTCCGCCTACGAGAAAATCACCGCCGAAGGCGGTGACTACACAGGCGCTGCCCCCACCGGGCCGGCGGGCGGCGCCGCGCATCCGGGCGGCTCACGCGGCAGGGGGCAGAGCGGCGCTGGCGACGGCGGCGCAGCTCCCGGCGCCGCCCTGGATCCGACGGCCATCGACGCCGAGGCCCGCCGGATCGAAGAAGAAATCCTTGGCCGGCCCAGCAGCCGGCCAGCGGAGCGACCGAAGCAGCCCGAATACAGGGACGCGCCCGAGCAGCAGGCGCCCCGGCAGGCACAGCCGACAGGTGGCGGTGGCATCGGCGGCGGCATCGGCGATGACCTTGCGGGGGCTTTGGGCGGAGGCCTCAAGAGCATGGCCCGCTCGCTGGGGACCCAGCTTGGCCGGGAGCTGCTCCGCGGAGTCTTCGGCACGTCCTCGAAACGCCGCCGCCGCTAGGATCCCGGCGCCGGCGAACCGGGGCCACGGTGTCCGGGCCGCGGGCGGCAATGCTCCGCGTCACAGACGCGGACCGTGACACCGGGTTTCCTGCGGCGTGCAGGTAACGTAAGAATCGTGCAAATGAGTCAGGCGTTGGTCAAAATCGCAGCAGTGTGGCTGCTGGGACTGATGCTTGCCGTGGCCGGAGCCATCGTGTCGATCAATCTGGTGAACAACTCCATTGCCGGTCCCCAGCAGCCCGTCCGAGAGTATCTCAGTGCCCTGCAAAAGGGCGAAGGCGAAAAGGCGCTAGGCCTGTTGCACGCCTCCGTGCCGCAAAGCAATCCTGCAATGCTCGACGGATCCGCCCTGCAGACCGCAGCCGCACGTCTCTCCGACGTCAAGGTCGGCGACGCTGAAGAGCGCGGCGCGGACCAGGTCATGGTGCCCGTCAACTACACCATCGACGGCAGCCAGTCGCGGACCGAGTTCCTGCTGGAGCGGTCCGGCACCGAGTGGTTGTTCTTCCACAAATGGTCCTTCGTGCCCGCGGCGCTGCCCGTCCTGGACGTGACCGTAGTCAACTCCAGCGAGGCCACCCTGAATGGTGTACCGGTGAACATGCCCAACGGCCGCAACTCCTTCGCCGTCTTCTACCCTGGCGAGTACGAGGCCGCCCTGAACGGCCAGTACTTCTCCGCCTCGCCCACCCGGGCCACCGTGACCGCGGGGGACTCGCACCCGGCTCCGCTGAATCTGCTGACCGAGGCAACAGACGCCCTGAAGGCCGCCGTGAGCGGCAAGGTCAAGGAGTTCCTGGATTCCTGCGCCGACGAGGCCGACAAACAGCAGAAGCTGCAACCCGACTGCCCGTTCTACCACGCCACCAACAACCGGGTGCTTGACGGGACCATTGACTGGAGCATCACGGACTACCCCACCGTCAGCATCGAGCCGTTTGGCGGCCGCTGGGTGGTGGCGCCCCTGGACGGCAAGGCCCGGATCAAAGCCCGCCAGGTGGATCTGTTCACCGGCGCCGTGACCGACATCAACACCGTCCATGATTTCAGCTTCACGACCCGTCTGGATATCGACGGCGACACCGTGAAGATCACGCCGCAGCTCAACTACTAGAACCACAGGTGCGGGCCCGCCGGGCGGCCCCTCCCGTCATGCCCGTGTGAGGACACCCCGGGCCCGGCCATTGCGCGTCCCGGGAAGCCGCCGCCTAAGAAATCCAACGTCGTGTCGCCCCTCCCGACGGCAGACTCGACCATGATCAGGGACTCCCGGAACGGGTGTGGATAGTCTCGTGTCACACCAAAGAGGTTCTTGCCCGGTCCAGGATTCAGAACTCCCGGAATCCGGGGCCGCCCGGCCGGGATTAAGCCAAAAGGCTGCTGTCCGTGACGGCAGGTCACGGACAGCAGCCTTTTCAGGGTCGGCTCAGCGGCGCAATCGACTCAGGGCACAGACTCGCCGGCTCAGTCCATTCCGCGCAGGTCCAGGACCAGCTCGGTGTCGCCGTCGGCCTGCAGGAGCACCGGGATGCCCCAGTCCTGCTGGTACAGGTGGCAGGCCGCGTGGTCCGGGATCTCGCCGTCGGCGTCTTCGGGGCCATCGCACGCCGCCGCGCGGGCGGTGATGTGCAGGACGCCCTCGGGAACGTCAGAGGACAGCTCCAGGGTGCGCTGCAGGCCCACGGAGGTCCCGCCGCCGGAGACCAGCAGTTCGGGCGGCGTGGACGAGATCTTCAGCTGGGTGGGATCGCCCCAGCGGTCATCCAGCTTTTGCCCGGTGGGCGCCGTGAAGCGGACTGCGAGTTCAAGCAGCCCGGGCGCCACAGGGCTCTTGGGCCGGTGGGTCTGTGCCGCACCCTCATCCACCTGCTGCGCTTCCTTCGGGATGGGCACGTAGACCAGCTGGTGCTTGTTGGCCTCGACCACCACCAGCAACGGCTCGGTCCCGGCCACCTGGGTGTGGTCCACAATGACGTCCGAGGGCTCGGACAGCCCGCGGGCCAGCGTGGAGACGGTCCCCGTCGCGGGGTCGAAGCGGCGGACGGCGCCGTTGTAGGTGTCGGCGATCGCTACGGAGCCGTCCGGAAGCACCGTCACGCCCAGGGGGTGCTGCAGCCGTGCCTCTGGGGCGGGGCCGTCGCGGAAGCCGAAATCGAACAGACCCTTGCCAACGGCGGACTCGACGATGATGCTGCCGGCGTCGTCAATCACCAGTTTGCGCAGGGCAGAAGTCTCGGAGTCGGCCACCCAGATGTTGCCGTCGGCGTCCTCGGCGAGGCCGGAGGACTGGGCGAACCAGGCTTCGGCTGCCGGGCCGTCGAGGAGCCCCTCGAGGCCGTTGCCGGCGATGATCTTCACGGCACCGGACGTCGGCTCGAAGCTGAAGATCTGGTGCACGCCGGCCATCGCCACCACCACGGCTTGGAGTTTGGCGGACCAGACCACATCCCACGGGGAGCTCAGGGACACCGCAAGCGGATCCGGCTCCAGCCGGGCACCGTAGGCGGCGCCTTCCTCGTCCACGCGGGCAGGACCCGTCTCCAGGAGCCGCTGCACGCCGTTGCCGGCAAGCGTGCGGACTCTTCCGTCCGCCAGGGACAGCCCTCGGAGCCGGTGGTTCACGGAGTCGGCAATCAAGACGTCGTAGCCGGTCTCCGCGGCGACCTCCGCGGGCAGCAGCACGAGGCCCTGCGGTTCATTGAACCGGGCCGCGGCGGCCGTACCGTCAGTGTGGCCTTTTTCGCCGGAACCGTAGGTTGCCAGGACGGTCTGGAAATCGGTGGAGAGCTCCACGAGGCGGTGGTGCCCGGTATCGGTGACGAGCCAGGAGCCGGCTTCCGTGGCGCTTCCGACGCCGCGGCCGGCCGGGAGGTACAGGGCCTTACCGGGGAAGCGAAGCGTTCCCGACGTCGGCTCCGGCGCCACGTAGGGGCCGGAGCCGCGGTGCAGCGTGCCTTTGGCCTCGTGCTCGGCGATCAGCTCGGGGATCAGCACGGCGAGGCCGTCGGCGTGGCCCTCGCCGGAGAGGTGCGCCACGATGTAGCCCTCGGGGTCGATGACCACCAGAGTCGGCCAGGCGCGGGCCGTGTAAGCCTTCCAGGTCTCCAGCTCCGGGTCGTCAAGGACCGGGTGACGGATCTCGTAGCGTTCGACGGCGGCCGCCAGCGCCACGGGGTCAGCCTCGTGCTCGAACTTGGGCGAATGCACGCCCACGGTCACGAGGACGTCGGAGTACTGCTGCTCGAGCGGGCGGAGTTCGTCCAGGACGTGCAGGCAGTTAATGCAGCAGAACGTCCAGAAGTCCAGCAGGACGATCTTGCCGCGCAGGGATTCGAGGTCCAGGGACTTGCCGCCGGTGTTGAGCCAGTTACGGCCCACGAGTTCAGAGGCCCGGACCCGGAGGTGGGTGCGTACGGTGTCGGTCATCAGCGTCCTTCCAGCTTTGAATTGCGTTCGGCGAGCTTGGCATCGCGTTCTGCCAGCTTGGCAAACATGTCGTTGTAAGCGGTGAGATCGGCGTCGTTATTCCTGTCCGCCGCACGGTCGGTGCGTTTGGACTCGCGGGCGTCGGAACGGGACCACATGATGGCGACGCCGATCGCAACGAGAAGCGTGGGCACTTCGCCGATGCCCCAGGCCACCGCACCGCCCATTTGCTGGTCCAGCAGCGCGGAGGGCCCCCACGGGCGGCCGAGGTTGCCGAAATAGTCTGCGGCCAGCAGCCCGGTGCCGCCCATGATAGCGACTCCGAAGAACGCGTGGAAGCCCATGGTGGCCAACAGGAGCAGTAGGCGCATGGGGTATGGGGCGCGGCGCGGCAGCGGGTCGGTGCCGATCATGGTGAGCACAAAGATGTAGCCGGTGAGGGCGAAGTGCAGGTTCATGAGTTCGTGGCCCACGTGGTCCCGCATCGCGTAACCGAACGCGTCCGAGTAATAGAAGAGCACGATCGAGCCGGCGAAGTTGGCCGCCGCGAACAGCGGGTGGGTCACCAGCTGCGAGAACTTGGAGTGAATGATGATCAGCAGCCACTCACGCGGTCCGCGGGAGCTGTCGCGCCGCGGCGTCAGCGCCCGGAGCGCCAGTGTCATGGGAGCGCCGAGAACCAGGAAGATAGGGGCCACCATGGTCAGGGCCATGTGGTCCACCATGTGGGCGGAGAAGAGTACGCGGCCGTAGACCGAGGGCGGACCCGAGGTCACGTACGTGAGGACTACGAGTCCGACCGCCCAGTTGACCGTCCGGAACCAGGGCCACGAGTCGCCCCGTCGCAGGATCTTCCAGACACCGAGGACGTAGGCGACGAGGGCAAAGACCACGACGGCGATCCAGAGCCAGTCCGGCCGCCATTCCGTCAGCCACCGTTCCGGTGTCAGCTCCGGCGGCAGTTCGTAGCCGGAGAGAAGGAAGGCCGGCGACGCATCGGGGGCAAAGGTGGTGGGCTGTGGCGGGGCAGACCGCCCCAGCGCCACGGCAATCCCCGACGTCGCCCCCATGATGATCAGTTCCACGATCACGAGCTGCCACAGCACCCGGCGGGCGGACCGGCCCATTGCGCGGTTGCCCAGCTGCGGGATGACCCAGCGGCGGTGCATGAGCCCGATACCGCCCAGCACCAGGACCGCTGCCGTCTTGGCGAGGATCAGTTGTCCGTAGGCCGAGCCGAAGAGGTCGCTCCACGTGGTGAGGCGGATGCTGGCATTGATCACGCCTGAGGCAAAGACCAGGGCGAAAGCGAAACCTGCGAGTGATGAGAACCGGCGGAGTGTCGGCTCGGTGATGTCTGGTGTCCCCGCCGACGCGCCCTTGTTGCGGCCGCCGGCACCTGCGCCGCCCAGCACGCCGGAGAGGAGCGCCAGCATGATGATGCCCCCCACCCAGGCAGATACGCCTACCAGGTGCAGGCCGAGCGAGTTGATGGCACCCTCATGGTCGCTGGAGCTCGACGAGTGTCCGATCAGGGCGGCCGGGACCAACCCGATCAAGGACAGGATCAGCGTCAGTGCCAGCCCGCCGCGGGAGCGCACCCCGAACAGGACGGTAGTAACGACGGCGGCGATGATCACCACGGTCAGCCAGGCGCGTCCCGTTTCGATATCCGTCATGAAGTACACGAGGGACCGCGTGAATTCCGGATCCCCGGAAATGCCCTGCCCTGCAATGTCGGCATAGCCCAGGACCAGCACGGCGATCGCGGAGAGCGTCCAGACGGCGCCTGCGGCCGCGGCCACGGCCAGTGCCCGGGTGAAGGCCGGATGTTCCGGGGCGTCCCGTTGCTTGGACCGGGAGCCGGTCCTGTCCCGCGGGAGAATGCCGACGGCGAAGATCAGGCCACCGATCACGGTGGCCACGGCGACGTTGTGGATTGCTTTGCTCACCGGCAGACCCCAGCGCACCAGTGCCCCGGGATCAGAGACTTCGCGTGCGGCTGCAGCGCCGGAGAAGATGAGTGCCGCGGCCAGGCCCACGAACAACGCGGCGAGGCCGGCAATCAGCCACGGCCGGGAAATCCCGTCGGGGCCTTGGCCGGGGCCGCGCGCGTCCCCGGGGACGGGCGCTGCGGTTGTGGGAGTGGGATTTACTGCGGAAGGCACCCTTCCATTGTCCGCTACGCCGCCCGGCTCAGCGAATCGGTCCCGACCCCTCGAACGGCTGAACCGGCTAAACAAATCTGGCGAACCGGGTGCGGACGCAAAAGGAGCGGCAACCCGAGGGTTGCCGCTCCTTTCAAGCGCAAGAAGAAGACTACTTCTTCTTGGCGACTGCAGCCTTCAGCTTGGAGCCGGCGGTCAGCTTGACGCTGTGGCCAGCGGCAATCTGGATGGTCTCGCCGGTCTGCGGGTTGCGGCCGGTGCGAGCTGCACGGTCGGTACGCTCGACTGCGAGCCAGCCCGGGATGGTGATCTTCTCGCCCGCGGCGACAGAGGTCTCGAAGACCTCGAACAGTGCGTCGAGCACGGAGTTGACTGCTGCCTGGCTGGTGCCGGCCTTGCCCGCTACCTCTGCAACAAGTTCACTACGGTTCTTAGCCATTTATGTCCTCCTGGACGGTCATGATTTCTGGAGCCTGCACACGGCATGCGTACAAACCACTGTTCGAAAACTTACCAGCTTGGCGCCGCCGAGGTGGCAAATTCCGCGTGTTTTCGGCGTTTTTTGGGGAAAATCACTGGATTCGACGCCGATCGCGGTCAAATTGCGCCGAGAGCGGACGCCCCTCCATCAGTGCCGTTTTCACCGCAGTCCGTCGCCGTCCGTGCTGCCGGACTTGCCAACCCCTGGTGGCACGGCCAGGCCGGTATCCGGGCAGTCTGCGGGCCTTGTTCCCATTCCGACGCTCTCGCACGTCTGACAGGGATCGCTGCGGTGCTCCCGCACGTCCTGCAGTGCCGGCGCGCTCCTCGCTCACGTCCCGGGGGTGTGCCGGTGGTGGGGGTGGGTCGCGGGGTGTGTGATGTCTCAGGTGATGGGTTTTGTTGGTTAAATGCGGGAGGACCCCCAACCTGGTGGTTGGGGGTCCTCGACCTGAATGGTGTTCCGGCGGTGACCTACTCTCCCACACCCTCCCGGGTGCAGTACCATCGGCGCTGTGGGTCTTAGCTTCCGGGTTCGGAATGGGACCGGGCGTTTCCCCCACGCTATGACCGCCGTAACCCTTGCTCCGCCGCCTTCACCCTGGGGGGTGTGGCGGGGAAAACTGTGGTTACAACCTGCTGCACCGGTGTTGCTGGTGCAGTTGTGGTGTTGTGTATGTTGTTGTGGTTTTGTTCCTGTTGCAACGTGCCGCGGGTACGGGTTTGTTGGTTGGGAACCACATAGTGGACGCAAGCAGTCTTGTTTCTTTGTACCCTCCCCGTGGTGCGAACCCCTTTTGAAACGGGTTCGCGGGAAGAGTGTGTGGTGTAAGTTATCGGCCTATTAGTACCGGTCAGCTTCACGAGTCGTTAGTCCTCGCTTCCACATCCGGCCTATCAACCCAGTGGTCTGGCTGGGGGCCTCTCACACACAAGGTGTATGGAAATCTCATCTCGAAGCGAGCTTCCCGCTTAGATGCTTTCAGCGGTTATCCCATCCGAACGTAGCTAATCAGCGGTGCACTTGGCAGTACAACTGACACACCAGAGGTTCGTCCGTCCCGGTCCTCTCGTACTAAGGACAGCCCTTCTCAAATTTCCTGCGCGCGCAGCGGATAGGGACCGAACTGTCTCACGACGTTCTAAACCCAGCTCGCGTACCGCTTTAATGGGCGAACAGCCCAACCCTTGGGACCTACTCCAGCCCCAGGATGCGACGAGCCGACATCGAGGTGCCAAACCATGCCGTCGATATGGACTCTTGGGCAAGATCAGCCTGTTATCCCCGAGGTACCTTTTATCCGTTGAGCGACGGCCATTCCACAATGTACCGCCGGATCACTAGTCCCGACTTTCGTCCCTGCTCGAGATGTCTCTCTCACAGTCAAGCTCCCTTGTGCACTTACACTCGACACCTGATTGCCAACCAGGCTGAGGGAACCTTTGGGCGCCTCCGTTACTTTTTAGGAGGCAACCGCCCCAGTTAAACTACCCATCAGGCACTGTCCCTGACCCGGATTACGGGCCGAAGTTAGATGTCCAAAGTGACCAGAGTGGTATTTCAACGATGACTCCACCCGAACTGGCGTCCGGGCTTCAACGTCTCCCACCTATCCTACACAAGCCACTCCGAACACCAATACCAAACTATAGTAAAGGTCTCGGGGTCTTTCCGTCCTGCTGCGCGTAACGAGCATCTTTACTCGTACTGCAATTTCGCCGAGTTTATGGTTGAGACAGCGGGGAAGTCGTTACTCCATTCGTGCAGGTCGGAACTTACCCGACAAGGAATTTCGCTACCTTAGGATGGTTATAGTTACCACCGCCGTTTACTGGGGCTTAAATTCTCAGCTTCGCCTTGCGGCTAACCGGTCCTCTTAACCTTCCAGCACCGGGCAGGAGTCAGTCCGTATACATCGTCTTGCGACTTCGCACGGACCTGTGTTTTTAGTAAACAGTCGCTTCCCCCTGGTCTCTGCGGCCCCGATCCCCTCCCACCAGCGTGTGGTGTTCAAGGTTGGGGCCCCCCTTCTCCCGAAGTTACGGGGGCATTTTGCCGAGTTCCTTAACCATAATTCTCTCGATCGCCTTAGTATTCTCTACCTGATCACCTGTGTCGGTTTGGGGTACGGGCGGCTAAAACCTCGCGTCGATGCTTTTCTCGGCAGCATAGGATCACCGAATCCCCCCCTACGGGGGTCCCGTCAGATCTCAGGCATCATGAACGGCGGATTTGCCTACCGTTCGCCCTACATCCTTAGACCGGGACAACCATCGCCCGGCTCGGCTACCTTCCTGCGTCACACCTGTTAATACGCTTGCCTCCCAGGATCAGGTCCCGCGCTCCACCAAAACCCTCACACCCAAAGGGTGATCGGGCAGGTCTCGGGCGGTTAGTATCCCCTGTTCAACATGGGCGGTTTTTCGCCGGTACGGGAATATCAACCCGTTGTCCATCGACTACGCCTGTCGGCCTCGCCTTAGGTCCCGACTTACCCAGGGCAGATTAGCTTGACCCTGGAACCCTTGATCATTCGGCGGACGGGTTTCTCACCCGTCTTTCGCTACTCATGCCTGCATTCTCACTCGTGTAGGCTCCACCGCTGGTTTACACCGCGACTTCACCGCCCACACGACGCTCCCCTACCCATCCAGACGCCTGAACCACAAGGGCTTAGCTAATATCTGAATGCCACAACTTCGGCGGTGTACTTGAGCCCCGCTACATTGTCGGCGCGGAATCACTTGACCAGTGAGCTATTACGCACTCTTTTAAGGATGGCTGCTTCTAAGCCAACCTCCTGGTTGTCTTCGCAACTCCACATCCTTTCCCACTTAGCACACGCTTAGGGGCCTTAGTTGGTGGTCTGGGCTGTTTCCCTCTCGACTATGAAGCTTATCCCCCACAGTCTCACTGCTGCGCTCTCACTTACCGGCATTCGGAGTTTGGCTGACGTCAGTAACCTTGTAGGGCCCATTAGCCATCCAGTAGCTCTACCTCCGGTAAGAAACACGCAACGCTGCACCTAAATGCATTTCGGGGAGAACCAGCTATCACGAAGTTTGATTGGCCTTTCACCCCTACCCACAGCTCATCCCCTCCATTTTCAACTGAAGTGGGTTCGGTCCTCCACGACGTCTTACCGTCGCTTCAACCTGGCCATGGGTAGATCACTTCGCTTCGGGTCTAGATCACGCCACTGCAACGCCCTGTTCAGACTCGCTTTCGCTACGGCTTCCCCACACGGGTTAACCTCGCGACGTAACACTAACTCGCAGGCTCATTCTTCAAAAGGCACGCCGTCACCAGAATCAGACTGGCTCCGACGGATTGTAAGCACACGGTTTCAGGTACTGTTTCACTCCCCTCCCGGGGTACTTTTCACCTTTCCCTCACGGTACTGGTCCGCTATCGGTCATTAGGGAGTATTTAGGCTTATCAGGTGGTCCTGACAGATTCGCACGGGATTTCTCGGGCCCCGTGCTACTTGGGATACTTCACCAGGCGGTACACAACATTTCGGTTACGGGGCTCACACCCTCTACGGCCGGCCTTTCAAGACCGTTCACCTATGCCTGCACATCACACCTCACCAGCCCGGCAGAACTGGTATGGAAAGTCCCACAACCCCGACCATGCAACGCCCGCCGGCTATCACACATGGAACGGTTTAGCCTGATCCGCGTTCGCTCGCCACTACTAACGGAATCACTATTGTTTTCTCTTCCTGCGGGTACTGAGATGTTTCACTTCCCCGCGTTCCCTCCACGCACCCTATGTGTTCAGATGCGGGTCACCAGGCAGCTCGCGCCCCTGGCGGGGTTTCCCCATTCGGACACCCTGGGATCACAGTCCGGTTATCGACTCCCCCAGGCTTATCGCAGATTCCTACGTCCTTCTTCGGCTCCTAATGCCAAGGCATCCACCGTGTGCTCTTAAAAACTTGACCACAAAAGATCAATCAGAAATTTTCGAGAGAACCATGAAAACCACCACCACCGCCCCGAAGGACAACAGCGACAGATCCAGGTTCATATTCTTGGAAATTGCTTCTTATAAAAGATGCTCGCGTCCACTATGTAGTTCTCAAACAACAACCCCGTACCACACACCCCACACACACAACCCACACGGGCCGAACATGCATGATCGATGCAGCCAGGAAACCAGAAACACAAGTCCCGGAACAATCACGGCCAAAGCCGCAACCACCCGGTCCTGTTGTCTCAGGACCCAACAGTGTGCCAAACACTACCCCGCAGTCCACACCGGCGAGCGTTCCAGAACAGGAACCCCCGAAGGGACCCCGTTCGTACTTGCTGCCGGCACGTGCCGCCAGGCACCTATTTGTTGATATTCCACCCGTGAGCACCCGCCGCAGAACTTGCGTCTGCGCAACGGGCGTACTCCTGACAACCCCGCCACACTCAAATGCATGAGGCACGGTGGTTGTAGGCGCTCCTTAGAAAGGAGGTGATCCAGCCGCACCTTCCGGTACGGCTACCTTGTTACGACTTAGTCCCAATCGCCAGTCCCACCTTCGACAGCTCCCTCCCACAAGGGGTTAGGCCACCGGCTTCGGGTGTTACCAACTTTCGTGACTTGACGGGCGGTGTGTACAAGGCCCGGGAACGTATTCACCGCAGCGTTGCTGATCTGCGATTACTAGCGACTCCGACTTCATGGGGTCGAGTTGCAGACCCCAATCCGAACTGAGACCGGCTTTTTGGGATTAGCTCCACCTCACAGTATCGCAACCCTTTGTACCGGCCATTGTAGCATGCGTGAAGCCCAAGACATAAGGGGCATGATGATTTGACGTCGTCCCCACCTTCCTCCGAGTTGACCCCGGCAGTCTCCCATGAGTCCCCGCCATTACGCGCTGGCAACATGGAACGAGGGTTGCGCTCGTTGCGGGACTTAACCCAACATCTCACGACACGAGCTGACGACAACCATGCACCACCTGTGAACCGGCCCCAAAGGGGAAGGACTGTTTCCAGCCCGGTCCGGCCCATGTCAAGCCTTGGTAAGGTTCTTCGCGTTGCATCGAATTAATCCGCATGCTCCGCCGCTTGTGCGGGCCCCCGTCAATTCCTTTGAGTTTTAGCCTTGCGGCCGTACTCCCCAGGCGGGGCACTTAATGCGTTAGCTACGGCGCGGAAAACGTGGAATGTCCCCCACACCTAGTGCCCAACGTTTACGGCATGGACTACCAGGGTATCTAATCCTGTTCGCTCCCCATGCTTTCGCTCCTCAGCGTCAGTTAATGCCCAGAGACCTGCCTTCGCCATCGGTGTTCCTCCTGATATCTGCGCATTTCACCGCTACACCAGGAATTCCAGTCTCCCCTACATCACTCTAGTCTGCCCGTACCCACCGCAGATCCGGAGTTGAGCCCCGGACTTTCACGGCAGACGCGACAAACCGCCTACGAGCTCTTTACGCCCAATAATTCCGGATAACGCTTGCGCCCTACGTATTACCGCGGCTGCTGGCACGTAGTTAGCCGGCGCTTCTTCTGCAGGTACCGTCACTTTCGCTTCTTCCCTACTGAAAGAGGTTTACAACCCGAAGGCCGTCATCCCTCACGCGGCGTCGCTGCATCAGGCTTGCGCCCATTGTGCAATATTCCCCACTGCTGCCTCCCGTAGGAGTCTGGGCCGTGTCTCAGTCCCAGTGTGGCCGGTCACCCTCTCAGGCCGGCTACCCGTCGTCGCCTTGGTGAGCCATTACCTCACCAACAAGCTGATAGGCCGCGAGTCCATCCAAAACCACAATAAAGCTTTCCACCCCCCACCATGCGATGAGGAGTCATATCCGGTATTAGACCCAGTTTCCCAGGCTTATCCCAGAGTTAAGGGCAGGTTACTCACGTGTTACTCACCCGTTCGCCACTAATCCCCGGTGCAAGCACCGGATCATCGTTCGACTTGCATGTGTTAAGCACGCCGCCAGCGTTCATCCTGAGCCAGGATCAAACTCTCCGTTGAAGAAAAACAGACACAACATGCGCCCCCGGGAAAACGGGATGCACACGCTGCACAAAATTTGAAACCAGCTAAAAACACCAGACCACACCACGGGGTGGCGGGCCCGGCACATTCAACCAATTCAATACAATAAATTGGTATCAACAAACTTGGCACACTATTGAGTTCTCAAACAACAGACACACCCGGCACCACCACAACCAACAAACAGTCGCGGATCGCTCCGGAGCAACTTTTCAAACTTACCCGAGTCCGGACCGCTTTGCAAATCAACGTTTCCGCGACCCGCAAACCATCCAACCCGCCCCACCCAACCCGGAGCGCACAAAACGCCGACCAGATCAGGCCTTGAAATTTAGGGGATTGGCCGCCTCCGGTTCCCAGCATTTCCGCTGGTCTCCCTCGCGGCGACTTAGAAAACAATACACCCACCACGCCCCCACCGCAAACCCACCCCCACAGCACGGTCCTCGGGGCGTCTGGCCCGGAAATCCGGGGCGAACCGGGGCATGGACCCCGAAAATAGCGACCCGGCGTCGTTCTTCAGTTCTGTACCCTCCGTCACATCCTGACGCAACGCCGGATACCATCGGAGGGTGAGGGCATACCGCCGGCGCAGGAGACGAGCCTTTCTCCATCGGCGTGCCTCCCGGACGGCCACCAAACGCCAGCCGACCGTCACCGGCCTGTCACAGGGCGAGGTGGCCACGCGGGTCGAGCACGGGCTGACAAACCGCGTCCCGGACACCACCAGCCGGAGCCTGTGGCAGATCTTCCGGGCCAACGTCTTCACGCTCTTCAACGCAATCGTCGGCACGAGCTTCCTGCTGCTACTGCTCTTGGGACAATGGCAAGACGCACTGTTCGGCCTCGCCGCCGTCAGCAACGCCGTGATCGGCGTTGTCGAGGAATACAGGGCGAAGAAGTCCTTGGACCGGTTGGCTGTTCTCAACGCCCCGCTGGCAAGGGTGTTGCGCGAGGGTCAGATCCACGACATCGCCACGGCCGACGTCGTGAGGGACGACGTCCTGGTGTTGCGGGCAGGGGACCAGGTCACTGCCGACGCCGCAGTACTCGAGTCGTCCGGCCTCGAGGTGGACGAATCGCTCCTCACGGGCGAAGCAGACCCCGTGGACAAGGACGCGGGGACGGAAGTGCTCTCCGGATCGATCGTCGTGGCCGGCCACGGCACTGCCCGGGTTGTCCGGGTAGGGGCGGAGTCGTTCGCGAGCCGACTGACGGTCGATGCGCGTCGGTTCTCGCTGGTGAACTCCGAGATCCGCAACAGCCTTAACCGCGTACTGCGCTGGATTGCCTGGATCCTGCTGCCGGTGGCCATCCTCGTGATCAACGGCGAGATCCAGGCGCGCGGCGGCTGGCAGACCGCCTATTCCACCGGTGCCTGGACGCCGGCTCTGGTGGGCCTCATTGCCAGCATGATCGCGATCGTCCCGCTGGGACTCGTACTGCTCACGAGCGTGGCTTTCGCCGTGGGCGGGCTCCGGCTGGCCGGTCACAATGTGCTGATCCAGGAGCTCGCCGCTGTCGAGGGACTGGCACGCGTAGACGTACTGTGCATGGACAAGACCGGAACCCTCACAGAGGGAGGGCTGGTCTTCGATGCCGTCCACCCGTTGGCGCCGCAACCGGGATGGGAGCAGGTCCTGGCATGGTTTGGCGCAGAGCCCGAGGCAAACGCCACGGCACGCTGCCTGAGTACGGCTTTTGAGTACGACGGCAGCCTGCAGCCGGTGCGGTCAGTGCCGTTTTCCTCCGCCCGGAAGTGGAGCGGAGTCAGCTTCAACGGGCGCACGCGTGCGGCGCGCACCTGGATTCTCGGAGCGCCGGAGATGATGCTTGTGCAGGGGGAGGACTCGCCCAGACTTGAGACGTCCCCGGTCTCTGCTCCCGACGGCGCCGTCCCGCCCCAGAGCAACGAACCCAGCCGGGGCGACATCTTGCGTCAGGCCGGCGAACTGGCTGAGACAGGGCTACGGACGCTGCTTCTGGCCCGCGCTGATCAGTTGCCGAGCAATGGGAAGCTGGAGGAGCTGCCGGGGTCCCTCCATCCTGTGGCCCTGCTGACGTTCCGGGAACAGCCCCGCGCCGATGCCCGGGAGACCCTCAAGTTCTTCCGCGACGAGGGCGTCGGTTTGAAGATCATCTCCGGCGATGATCCCCGGACCGTTGCCGCCATTGCGCGCCGGATTGGCCTGGAGGTCACGGAGGGCTTCGACGCACGCTCACTCCCCGAGGATCCGTTGCACCTGGAGGAAGTGATGGAGTCGAACATGGTTTTTGGTCGGGTGACTCCGGCCCAGAAGAGGGCTATGGTCGAGGCGCTGCAACGCCGGGGACACACCGTGGCAATGACCGGCGACGGCGTCAACGATGCCCTTGCGCTGAAGACAGCCGACCTTGGCATCGCCATGGACTCCGCGGCGCCCGCAACAAAGGCCGTGGCGCGTCTGGTGTTGCTCGACGGCCGCTTCGACCGACTTCCCGGGGTCCTTGCTGAAGGCCGGCAGGTGATCGCCAATATCGAACGCGTCTCGAGCCTCTTCCTGAGCAAGACCGTCTACGCGACGGCTATCGCAGTGACGTTCGGGCTCCTGGACTGGAAGTTCCCCTTCCTTCCCCGCCAGCTGTCCTTCACTGACGGCCTGACAATCGGAATCCCGGCGTTCTTTTTGGCGCTCATGCCGAACCCGCGCCGCTACCAGCCTGGATTCCTGCGCCGGGCCCTCTGGTTCTCCGTGCCGGCAGGACTTATCGTGACGGCCTCGCTGCTCACGCTCAATGCCCTGGCGCCGCTGTCCGGCACGGCGACGCCAGAACAAGTCAGCAGCGCCTCGGTGCTGACGCTGTCCATCGTTGGGCTGTGGATCCTCTCGGCTGTGTCCCGGCCCCTCAATGCAGGGCGTCTTGCTGTGGTGGTGGCCATGAGCGCCTCCTTGGTGGCCCTGCTCAACCTGCCGCTCGCGCAAGAGTTCTTCCTGCTCTCACGGCCTCCGGGCGGGTTGTTGCTCGCGGCGGTGGCATGCGGGGCCGCCGGGGGCCTCGGAGTCGAGGTTCTGGCCCGGGTCCACGCCCGCGCCTTCCCGGTGCAGGGGCTGGGCCGGAAGTGAAGGAGAGTCCCGCCCGCGGACGTTCCACAGGTGAGGGAGGTCCCCCGGGGGGTGTGCCGGTGGTGTGGGTGGGTCGCGGGGTGTGTGATGTCTCAGGTGATGGGTTTTGTTGGTTAAATGCGGGAGGACCCCCAACCTGTGGTTGGGGGTCCTCGACCTGTAATGGTGTTCCGGCGGTGACCTACTCTCCCACACCCTCCCGGGTGCAGTACCATCGGCGCTGTGGGTCTTAGCTTCCGGGTTCGGAATGGGACCGGGCGTTTCCCCCACGCTATGACCGCCGTAACCCTTGCTCCGCCGCCTTCACCCTGGGGGGTGTGGCGGGGAAAACTGTGGTTACAACCTGCTGCACCGGTGTTGCTGGTGCAGTTGTGGTGTTGTGTATGTTGTTGTGGTTTTGTTCCTGTTGCAACGTGCCGCGGGTACGGGTTTGTTGGTTGGGAACCACATAGTGGACGCAAGCAGTCTTGTTTCTTTGTACCCTCCCCGTGGTGCGAACCCCTTTTGAAACGGGTTCGCGGGAAGAGTGTGTGGTGTAAGTTATCGGCCTATTAGTACCGGTCAGCTTCACGAGTCGTTAGTCCTCGCTTCCACATCCGGCCTATCAACCCAGTGGTCTGGCTGGGGGCCTCTCACACACAAGGTGTATGGAAATCTCATCTCGAAGCGAGCTTCCCGCTTAGATGCTTTCAGCGGTTATCCCATCCGAACGTAGCTAATCAGCGGTGCACTTGGCAGTACAACTGACACACCAGAGGTTCGTCCGTCCCGGTCCTCTCGTACTAAGGACAGCCCTTCTCAAATTTCCTGCGCGCGCAGCGGATAGGGACCGAACTGTCTCACGACGTTCTAAACCCAGCTCGCGTACCGCTTTAATGGGCGAACAGCCCAACCCTTGGGACCTACTCCAGCCCCAGGATGCGACGAGCCGACATCGAGGTGCCAAACCATGCCGTCGATATGGACTCTTGGGCAAGATCAGCCTGTTATCCCCGAGGTACCTTTTATCCGTTGAGCGACGGCCATTCCACAATGTACCGCCGGATCACTAGTCCCGACTTTCGTCCCTGCTCGAGATGTCTCTCTCACAGTCAAGCTCCCTTGTGCACTTACACTCGACACCTGATTGCCAACCAGGCTGAGGGAACCTTTGGGCGCCTCCGTTACTTTTTAGGAGGCAACCGCCCCAGTTAAACTACCCATCAGGCACTGTCCCTGACCCGGATTACGGGCCGAAGTTAGATGTCCAAAGTGACCAGAGTGGTATTTCAACGATGACTCCACCCGAACTGGCGTCCGGGCTTCAACGTCTCCCACCTATCCTACACAAGCCACTCCGAACACCAATACCAAACTATAGTAAAGGTCTCGGGGTCTTTCCGTCCTGCTGCGCGTAACGAGCATCTTTACTCGTACTGCAATTTCGCCGAGTTTATGGTTGAGACAGCGGGGAAGTCGTTACTCCATTCGTGCAGGTCGGAACTTACCCGACAAGGAATTTCGCTACCTTAGGATGGTTATAGTTACCACCGCCGTTTACTGGGGCTTAAATTCTCAGCTTCGCCTTGCGGCTAACCGGTCCTCTTAACCTTCCAGCACCGGGCAGGAGTCAGTCCGTATACATCGTCTTGCGACTTCGCACGGACCTGTGTTTTTAGTAAACAGTCGCTTCCCCCTGGTCTCTGCGGCCCCGATCCCCTCCCACCAGCGTGTGGTGTTCAAGGTTGGGGCCCCCCTTCTCCCGAAGTTACGGGGGCATTTTGCCGAGTTCCTTAACCATAATTCTCTCGATCGCCTTAGTATTCTCTACCTGATCACCTGTGTCGGTTTGGGGTACGGGCGGCTAAAACCTCGCGTCGATGCTTTTCTCGGCAGCATAGGATCACCGAATCCCCCCCTACGGGGGTCCCGTCAGATCTCAGGCATCATGAACGGCGGATTTGCCTACCGTTCGCCCTACATCCTTAGACCGGGACAACCATCGCCCGGCTCGGCTACCTTCCTGCGTCACACCTGTTAATACGCTTGCCTCCCAGGATCAGGTCCCGCGCTCCACCAAAACCCTCACACCCAAAGGGTGATCGGGCAGGTCTCGGGCGGTTAGTATCCCCTGTTCAACATGGGCGGTTTTTCGCCGGTACGGGAATATCAACCCGTTGTCCATCGACTACGCCTGTCGGCCTCGCCTTAGGTCCCGACTTACCCAGGGCAGATTAGCTTGACCCTGGAACCCTTGATCATTCGGCGGACGGGTTTCTCACCCGTCTTTCGCTACTCATGCCTGCATTCTCACTCGTGTAGGCTCCACCGCTGGTTTACACCGCGACTTCACCGCCCACACGACGCTCCCCTACCCATCCAGACGCCTGAACCACAAGGGCTTAGCTAATATCTGAATGCCACAACTTCGGCGGTGTACTTGAGCCCCGCTACATTGTCGGCGCGGAATCACTTGACCAGTGAGCTATTACGCACTCTTTTAAGGATGGCTGCTTCTAAGCCAACCTCCTGGTTGTCTTCGCAACTCCACATCCTTTCCCACTTAGCACACGCTTAGGGGCCTTAGTTGGTGGTCTGGGCTGTTTCCCTCTCGACTATGAAGCTTATCCCCCACAGTCTCACTGCTGCGCTCTCACTTACCGGCATTCGGAGTTTGGCTGACGTCAGTAACCTTGTAGGGCCCATTAGCCATCCAGTAGCTCTACCTCCGGTAAGAAACACGCAACGCTGCACCTAAATGCATTTCGGGGAGAACCAGCTATCACGAAGTTTGATTGGCCTTTCACCCCTACCCACAGCTCATCCCCTCCATTTTCAACTGAAGTGGGTTCGGTCCTCCACGACGTCTTACCGTCGCTTCAACCTGGCCATGGGTAGATCACTTCGCTTCGGGTCTAGATCACGCCACTGCAACGCCCTGTTCAGACTCGCTTTCGCTACGGCTTCCCCACACGGGTTAACCTCGCGACGTAACACTAACTCGCAGGCTCATTCTTCAAAAGGCACGCCGTCACCAGAATCAGACTGGCTCCGACGGATTGTAAGCACACGGTTTCAGGTACTGTTTCACTCCCCTCCCGGGGTACTTTTCACCTTTCCCTCACGGTACTGGTCCGCTATCGGTCATTAGGGAGTATTTAGGCTTATCAGGTGGTCCTGACAGATTCGCACGGGATTTCTCGGGCCCCGTGCTACTTGGGATACTTCACCAGGCGGTACACAACATTTCGGTTACGGGGCTCACACCCTCTACGGCCGGCCTTTCAAGACCGTTCACCTATGCCTGCACATCACACCTCACCAGCCCGGCAGAACTGGTATGGAAAGTCCCACAACCCCGACCATGCAACGCCCGCCGGCTATCACACATGGAACGGTTTAGCCTGATCCGCGTTCGCTCGCCACTACTAACGGAATCACTATTGTTTTCTCTTCCTGCGGGTACTGAGATGTTTCACTTCCCCGCGTTCCCTCCACGCACCCTATGTGTTCAGATGCGGGTCACCAGGCAGCTCGCGCCCCTGGCGGGGTTTCCCCATTCGGACACCCTGGGATCACAGTCCGGTTATCGACTCCCCCAGGCTTATCGCAGATTCCTACGTCCTTCTTCGGCTCCTAATGCCAAGGCATCCACCGTGTGCTCTTAAAAACTTGACCACAAAAGATCAATCAGAAATTTTCGAGAGAACCATGAAAACCACCACCACCGCCCCGAAGGACAACAGCGACAGATCCAGGTTCATATTCTTGGAAATTGCTTCTTATAAAAGATGCTCGCGTCCACTATGTAGTTCTCAAACAACAACCCCGTACCACACACCCCACACACACAACCCACACGGGCCGAACATGCATGATCGATGCAGCCAGGAAACCAGAAACACAAGTCCCGGAACAATCACGGCCAAAGCCGCAACCACCCGGTCCTGTTGTCTCAGGACCCAACAGTGTGCCAAACACTACCCCGCAGTCCACACCGGCGAGCGTTCCAGAACAGGAACCCCCGAAGGGACCCCGTTCGTACTTGCTGCCGGCACGTGCCGCCAGGCACCTATTTGTTGATATTCCACCCGTGAGCACCCGCCGCAGAACTTGCGTCTGCGCAACGGGCGTACTCCTGACAACCCCGCCACACTCAAATGCATGAGGCACGGTGGTTGTAGGCGCTCCTTAGAAAGGAGGTGATCCAGCCGCACCTTCCGGTACGGCTACCTTGTTACGACTTAGTCCCAATCGCCAGTCCCACCTTCGACAGCTCCCTCCCACAAGGGGTTAGGCCACCGGCTTCGGGTGTTACCAACTTTCGTGACTTGACGGGCGGTGTGTACAAGGCCCGGGAACGTATTCACCGCAGCGTTGCTGATCTGCGATTACTAGCGACTCCGACTTCATGGGGTCGAGTTGCAGACCCCAATCCGAACTGAGACCGGCTTTTTGGGATTAGCTCCACCTCACAGTATCGCAACCCTTTGTACCGGCCATTGTAGCATGCGTGAAGCCCAAGACATAAGGGGCATGATGATTTGACGTCGTCCCCACCTTCCTCCGAGTTGACCCCGGCAGTCTCCCATGAGTCCCCGCCATTACGCGCTGGCAACATGGAACGAGGGTTGCGCTCGTTGCGGGACTTAACCCAACATCTCACGACACGAGCTGACGACAACCATGCACCACCTGTGAACCGGCCCCAAAGGGGAAGGACTGTTTCCAGCCCGGTCCGGCCCATGTCAAGCCTTGGTAAGGTTCTTCGCGTTGCATCGAATTAATCCGCATGCTCCGCCGCTTGTGCGGGCCCCCGTCAATTCCTTTGAGTTTTAGCCTTGCGGCCGTACTCCCCAGGCGGGGCACTTAATGCGTTAGCTACGGCGCGGAAAACGTGGAATGTCCCCCACACCTAGTGCCCAACGTTTACGGCATGGACTACCAGGGTATCTAATCCTGTTCGCTCCCCATGCTTTCGCTCCTCAGCGTCAGTTAATGCCCAGAGACCTGCCTTCGCCATCGGTGTTCCTCCTGATATCTGCGCATTTCACCGCTACACCAGGAATTCCAGTCTCCCCTACATCACTCTAGTCTGCCCGTACCCACCGCAGATCCGGAGTTGAGCCCCGGACTTTCACGGCAGACGCGACAAACCGCCTACGAGCTCTTTACGCCCAATAATTCCGGATAACGCTTGCGCCCTACGTATTACCGCGGCTGCTGGCACGTAGTTAGCCGGCGCTTCTTCTGCAGGTACCGTCACTTTCGCTTCTTCCCTACTGAAAGAGGTTTACAACCCGAAGGCCGTCATCCCTCACGCGGCGTCGCTGCATCAGGCTTGCGCCCATTGTGCAATATTCCCCACTGCTGCCTCCCGTAGGAGTCTGGGCCGTGTCTCAGTCCCAGTGTGGCCGGTCACCCTCTCAGGCCGGCTACCCGTCGTCGCCTTGGTGAGCCATTACCTCACCAACAAGCTGATAGGCCGCGAGTCCATCCAAAACCACAATAAAGCTTTCCACCCCCCACCATGCGATGAGGAGTCATATCCGGTATTAGACCCAGTTTCCCAGGCTTATCCCAGAGTTAAGGGCAGGTTACTCACGTGTTACTCACCCGTTCGCCACTAATCCCCGGTGCAAGCACCGGATCATCGTTCGACTTGCATGTGTTAAGCACGCCGCCAGCGTTCATCCTGAGCCAGGATCAAACTCTCCGTTGAAGAAAAACAGACACAACATGCGCCCCCGGGAAAACGGGATGCACACGCTGCACAAAATTTGAAACCAGCTAAAAACACCAGACCACACCACGGGGTGGCGGGCCCGGCACATTCAACCAATTCAATACAATACATTGGTATCAACAAACTTGGCACACTATTGAGTTCTCAAACAACAGACACACCCGGCACCACCACAACCAACAAACAGTCGCGGATCGCTCCGGAGCAACTTTTCAAACTTACCCGAGTCCGGACCGCTTTGCAAATCAACGTTTCCGCGACCCGCAAACCATCCAACCCGCCCCACCCAACCCGGAGCGCACAAAACGCCGACCAGATCAGGCCTTGAAATTTAGGGGATTGGCCGCCTCCGGTTCCCAGCATTTCCGCTGGTCTCCCTCGCGGCGACTTAGAAAACAATACACCCACCACGCCCCCACCGCAAACCCACCCCCACAGCACCCCAAAAACCCCGCCGGCGCGGGCCTAAAACGGTCGCCAGGCACCCAACCGGGCGCCCCGGCGTCGCAAATGACGGTTGTGCGCTGCGTCACCGCGGTGCGGGCATGGACGAAGGGCGCGCCACGGGCTGTTGGTGCGGGCCGTTAACGCAAGAAGGGCCGGCAACCAAACGGTTGCCGGCCCTTCTCAAGCCACTGGCTTCAGGAGTGCTGAATTACCAGGAAGACTTCGTGATGCCCGGGAGCTCACCGCGGTGAGCCATGTCGCGGAAGCGAACACGGGAGATGCCGAACTTCTGGAAGGTACCGCGCGGGCGGCCATCGATGATGTCGCGGTTACGCAGACGTACCGGGGAGGCGTTGCGGGGCAGCTTCTGCAGGCCGAGGCGTGCAGCTTCGCGTGCTTCGTCGGTTGAAGCGGGGTCAACCAGAGCCTTCTTCAGTTCGAGGCGCTTTGCAGCATAACGCTCGACGATGACTTTACGCTGTTCGTTCTTAGCGATCATTGACTTCTTAGCCATGTGTTTAGCGCTCCTCTCGGAATTCGACGTGCTGGCGGATTTTGGGGTCGTACTTCTTCAGAACCAGGCGGTCCGGGTCGTTACGACGGTTCTTGCGCGTCACGTAGGTGTAGCCCGTGCCCGCGGTCGACTTCAGCTTGATGATCGGACGTACGTCCTTGTCCTTTGCCACTAGAGCTTCACTCCTCGTGCCAGGATGGCGGCGACGACTACGTCGATGCCACGTACGTCGATGGTCTTGATGCCACGAGCAGAGACCTGCAGCGTGACGTTACGGCGCAGGGACGGAACCCAGTAGCGCTTCTTCTGGATGTTCGGGTCGAACCGGCGCTTGTTGCGACGGTGCGAGTGCGAAATGCTGTGTCCAAAGCCCGGCTCGGCTCCGGTCACCTGGCAGTGTGCTGCCATGACGACTCTCCTCAAAAAATAAATGAAACGGCTAGCGGAGTTCCCACTGACCGTGCGATGGGCGGCGTCCGCATCCAGCTCCCGCCCCAATCACCAGATCCGCAGGAATCTGAAGCCGGCGCAAACCGGCTGATTTCCTCACTGCGGCAAAGATTGTGGGCCACGGGCACCGGGCGGTCGCGGTCCGTGGGACAGCCAATGCGAAGTGCCGGGATGCTGGGCGAATACAGGAATGCGCGCAACTTGAGCCCCTAACTACCGGCCGCCACGACCGTCGATTTCTCAGACGAGTCCTGCCAACCGGAGCAATTGCACACGCTCCGCGCCACCTAGCGCCTACCAAGTCTACGAGTTCGACTAATTAAAGACCAATCCGCCGCCATGTGGGGTACCGGAAAATGCCCGCCGGGGCTCCTGCGCAAAGAGGGGAACCGCTCCAGGTCATATGCCGGACGAAGCATTTTCACAGCCAAATGATAGGCAGGGGGGCGACTCTGGATACATGAACACACAACTTCTGACGACCCGTCCCGAGGTTCGCCGCAGCTCTCGTGGCTCCGTGAACCCCTTTAAGGGGCAACATCGGCGGCGGTTGCTGAGAGCGGATCTGCTGACTGTTCTCTTTTGGGCGTCCCTGGCGGGCGCCATCGCTTTGTGGCTGGCCGACGGCGGAGCATCCGGATTCTCGACTCCCGCCGGTTCCTTCACCGCACTGGGGATTGTGGCCGGTCTCGCCGGCATGGACCTGGTGCTCCTGATGCTGCTCCTGGCCGCCCGGCTTCCCTTCATTGACGGCGCCGTCGGCCATGACCGCGCCTTGGAGTTCCACCGCAAGCTGGGCAAGCCGGCCCTGTACCTCCTGCTGGCGCACGGGATCCTCATTGCGATCGGCTACGGCATGGCCGAAGGGCTGGATCCCGTCACTGAGGCCGTGAACTTGTGGGTCCAGGTCCCCGACATGTGGCTGGCCTACATCTCCATGGTTCTGTTCATCGCCGTCGTGGTCACTTCCCTGGTGGCCGTCCGGCGCCGGTTCCCTTACGAGTTCTGGTACGCCGTCCACCTGCTGACCTATGCCGCAGTGCTGACGTCCATCCCACATCAGTTCAGCGTCGGAGGCCTCTTCGCACCGGGCACCTGGCAGCGCTGGTACTGGCTGGCTGCCTGCATCGGTACCGGCGCAGCGCTCCTGCATAACCGGGTTCTGGAGCCGATTGTGGCCACTACCCGGCACAAACTTAGCGTCAGCCGCGTTGTGCAGGTGGCCCCCGGCGTCGTCAGTATTGAGATGACCGGGCGTCACCTTGACGAACTGACGGGCGCCGGCGGCCGGTTCTTCATCTGGCGGTTCCTCGCTCCCGGCATGTGGTGGCACCCGCACCCCTTCAGCCTCTCCGCGGAGCCCGTCCAGCTCGGCGCCAGCGGCTCCCTGCGGATCACGGTCCGCAACCTCGGCAGGGGCTCGTCCCAGTTGGCCCGGCTGAAACGCGGCACAAAAGTGGCCATTGAAGGCCCCTACGGACTCTTCAGCACCGCGGCCAGGAGCCGGAATCACGTCGTGATGATCGGTGCCGGCATCGGGATCACCCCTATCCGGGCGCTGCTGGAAAGCACACCTTTCAACCCAGGCGACGCCACCGTCATTCTGCGTGGCCACAGCGAAAAGGAGCTGTACCTGGGCAAAGAGATCATGGACCTTTGCCAACGCCGGGGCGCGACCCTGTACCACCTCACCGGGCGCCGCCCGGCGGGCGTCGAGACGTGGCTTCCCGCCGACGCCACCCGTTCGGGATACCGGCTGGGGAGCTACGCACCAAACATCGCCGAGGCCGACGTCTACGTCTGTGGACCGGCAGCCTGGGCCCAAAACGTCCTCAAAGACGCACGAGCAGCAGGCGTGCGGGAAGAACAGCTTCACTACGAAAGGTTTGACTGGTGAGAATTCGCGCAGCAGTTTCAGCAACCCTGGCTTCGGCCGGAATCCTCCTGGTCGGATGGCAGTCCGGCAGCCACGTGACGGAGGCGGCAGGTTCGTCCATCGGCACCTCCGCCGGAACGACCGGATCGACCGGCGCGTCTGCCGCCACGGGCAGCGGGTCCGGGAGTAGCTCCGGCACAAGCACCTCCGGGGCAGCTTCCGGAAGCGGGACAACCGGATCCACCGGTTCGACGGAAACCACCACCTCAGCGGCCGGCGCCGGGAATGGCGGAACCTTCGCCGGCTCCGTGAGCCAGACCCGCTTCGGGAACGTCCAGGTGCAGATCACGGTCAGTGGAGGGAAAATCACCGATGTAACGGCCCTCCAGCTCACGGATGAAGACCGGAGGTCCGTCGCCATCAGCAACCGGGCGGCGCCGCTGCTGCGATCGGAAGTGCTTCAGGCCCAGTCCGCGAACGTGCAGACCATCGGCGGTGCCACGGTGACCAGCGACGCGTACCTCTCCTCCCTGCAGGCGGCCCTCGATGCAGCCCACCTCTAAGCTGGGTGGTTCGGCCTTGAAGGCCAGGACGTTTGGCTCCATGGGAACCGTCATCAGTCTGACCGTTCCTGCCGGGGCCGCCATCGCCACCGGGGGAGGGGCCGGCGTCGCCGACCACGAACTCGACGCCGCCGTCGCCGCCGTCGAACGGGTGTTTGCCCGGCTGGATGAATCCTTCAGCCTGTACCGCCCCGCTTCCGAGGCCAGCAGGCTGGCCCGCGGGGAGCTTTCGCTTCGGGAAGCGTCCGCCGGGATGCGGGACCGGTACGCGGATGCCGTGGGCTGGCGGCTCATGACGGAGGGTGCGTTCTCACCGGAACGGCCCGACGGCGTGCTGGACCTTTCCGGGCTCATCAAGGGCTACGCGATCGCGCAGGCAGGCGAGACGCTGCAGTCCCAAGGGATCACCGACTGGTGCCTGAACGCCGGGGGCGATGTGCTGGTGATGGGCTCGCCCGTTCCGGGCAGCGGAGCCTCCTGGGCGGCAGGGGTGGTTGACCCGCAGGACCGTACGGCTCTGCTTTCCGCGTTCGAGCTGGGCGGCCCCGGCGCCCGGTGCGCCTTGGCGACGTCGGGTTCGGCGGAGCGGGGTCACCACATCTGGACGGCCGGCGCCGGCGGCGCGGAGTTTACCCAGGTCTCCGTCGCCGCGGCGGACATTGTGACGGCCGATGTGCTGGCCACGGCGATCGTCGCGGGCGGCACCGCGATGCTGCACCGGGCCACGGACGGCTGGGAAATCGATGTGCTCGCCGTCCGCCGCGACGGGGAACTGCTCGCGACGCCGGGATTCCGCGCCTGAACTGCCGGGTCTTCCCCTTAGAGACGCGTGAGCTGGCCGTACTTCGGCTGCAGACCGTCCCCGGACGACTTGCCGGTGACGCGCCGGACAACCCACGGGCCGGCGAATTCACGGACCCAGCGGGCGTTGGCGCGGATGGCGTCCGCGCGGCCGAGTTCCGGCACCGGCGTCATGGGCGGGACGTCAATCGAGTGTTCGTGTTCCAGGACCGTCAGGACCCGCTTGGCCATGTTCGCGTGGCCGGCGGCGGACATGTGCATCCGGTCCGTGGCCCACATGCCCCAGTCGTAGTATTCGCTGAAGCGCCAGTAATCGACCAGTAGGGCACCGTGGTCGCCGGCGATTCCGCGCACCAGTTCGTTGTAGATGGCGGTGCGGCCGCGCATGGTGCCGAATATCTTGGAGCCGCGCGCGTCGAAGCCCGTGAACATGACCACGGTGGCGCCGGTGGCCGCGAGCTTGCGGATCCCGGCGTCGTATTCCACGAGCAGGTCATCAATGTCGATCTTGGGCCGGAGGATGTCATTGGCGCCGGCGTAGATGCTCACCAGGGTGGGCTTGAGTGCGACGGCGGCGTCCACCTGCTCGGCCATGATCTGGCGCAGTTTCCTGCCCCGGATGGCGAGGTTCGCGTAGCCGAAGCCCGGATCGGCGGTGCCGAGCTGCTCTGCCACCCGATCCGCCCAGCCCCGGACGCCGTTGGGACGGGTGGGGTCGTCGTCGCCGACGCCTTCCGTAAACGAGTCTCCAAGGGCTACATAGCGGGACGTGAAATCCATGAACCAAGTCTGCCAGCAGTTGCCGCAAGCAACAAAGACGGCGGCGCGTCCAGCTTCCGCGCTCAATTGTCGCGCTTAGTTGTCGCGCAGGATCCAGTGATCGTCGTCGAGGCGGGCGACGATATTCTCGCCGATACGGGCCAGGTCCGCGACGTCTTTGGGGCTCAAGGCGTCGAGGAAGAGCGACCGGACAGCCTCCACATGGCCCGGAGCGAGCTTCACGATCGTCTCCATGCCGGCGTCGGTCAGGTGCGCTGTGGTGACGCGGGCGTCGCCGGGGTGCGGGCGGCGCTCAAGCCAGCCGCGGTTCTGCAGCTTGGTGACCACGTGGGAGAGCCGGGACAGCGAAGCGCTGGTGCGCGCGGCGAGCTCGCTCATGGGCAGGAAATGCCCCTCGGCCTCGGAGAGCATCGCCAGCACGTTGTAGTCGAACAGGGACAGCTTCCCCGCGGCATGAAGCTGGGTGTCCAGGGCGGCCGGCAGCAGCGTAGTGATGCTCAGCAGGGCCAGCCAGGCCCGGCGTTCGTCGGCATTGAGCCAGCGGGGTTCGGTCATGGCTACATTCTAGGAGACTTGAAGCTTGACGATTCAACTTCGGCCGGGGATTCCCGGAAAAGTTCCGCCCTGTCCGCGACCCGCTACCGGTAGGCTGGCCGCATGTACGTAGTCTCCCTGACATACAAGGTCCCCGACGACATTGTGGAGTTCCACCTCCCGGCCCACGTCACGTGGCTGCAGGCGGCCTTCGATGAGGGCATCTTCATGGTCGCCGGGCGCAAGATCCCACGCACCGGCGGCCTGCTGCTCTCCAACGCGGACAGGGAAAGCCTGGACGCCGCCCTCGCCAAGGACCCGTTTTATGTCAACGGTGTGGCTGACTTCGAGGTCATGGAATTCCACGCCAACAGGGTGGCCCCCGGCTTCGAAAACCTGCTGGACAGCTGAGTCGAGGCCGGCCCGGAGCGCGGGCCGGGCGTCTGCCGGGATCCGGCCTAACCGCCGTCGCGCTGCGCCTGCAACAGTTTCTTCAGGCCGCCCTTCCGCGGGACCTTTACGGGTTCCGCCCAGCGCGGCCGAAGCTGGTCGCCGAGAGTGACCCCGCGAAGCTTCCGTCCGAACAAGGGCAACACCCAGTCGCGCACCCAGCGG
Source organism: Arthrobacter sp. TE12232 (assembly GCF_054062615.1). Lineage (NCBI taxonomy): Bacteria > Bacillati > Actinomycetota > Actinomycetes > Micrococcales > Micrococcaceae > Arthrobacter > Arthrobacter sp. TE12232. The sequence continues at coordinate 2,776,217 of NZ_JBSSFK010000001.1, read as the reverse complement.
CGCTGCCGGCGTTCCCACTCGCGCAGGCCCTGTTTCACCGGCGGCTCCCATTGCTTGGGCTTGATCGTATGGGGCACCCCAAGATGATCCAGGACCTGCGCGGCAAGGTATTTATGGCCCGCCTTGGACATGTGCAGCCGGTCCGAATCCCACATCCGCGGGTCATGGAATGCGTCGAAGCACCAGTAGTCCACCAGTACCGCGCCGTAGCGGCCGGCGATCTCGCGGACCCGCTCGTTATAGAAGGCGTTGCGCTTCTTCAGCGGCTCAAGGAGCGCGGAGACCTTGACGTCGAAGCCGGTGAACAGCACCAGCGTCGCCCCCGTGCCCGCGAGCGCCTCCACCAGGGACTCATAGTCCTGCATGAGGGCCGCAATGTCCGTGCCGAAATCCAGGATGTCGTTGCCGCCCGCGTACAGCGTAATGAGCGTCGGCTCCATGGCCACGGCGGGTCCGAGCTGTTCGGCGATGATGTGGCGCAGCCGTTTGCTGCGGATGGCCAGATTGGCGTACTGCCACCCCGGCTGCGCCTTGGCCAGTTTCTCCGCGACCCGGTCCGCCCAGCCCCGCACGCCATTGGGGAACCGGGGGTCATAGTCGCCCACACCCTCGGTGAAGGAATCGCCCAGGGCAACGAACAGCCGCCGGCCCCCCGTACCCGAACCAAGAATGTCTCCAACCACGCGTCCACGGTAGCCAGTCCATCCGGCCATCAGGGAACAGCGGGGTTAACAGGCGGGTGTCATTCGCCCCAGGCAGGCCGGTGCAGGCACTGAATGGGTCACGCGGGCGGCCCGGATCTGGCGGGCACAGGACCGTACCGAGCCCGCAGAGGGACGGCGGCCTCCAGGAGGATCCCCCGCAGCCAGTCCTTGAACGGGTCCTCCGCGAGCCACGGGTTCCAAACCATGTCGATGCCCAGGGTTTGGATGGGGAAGGGGAACTCCTCCATGCGCAGGTCGAACCGGCCCTCGAATGCCAAGCCGACCTGGTACCGATGGACCGCCACCCCGCCGGCCTGGGCGATCAGGTGGGGAATGAACAGGTAGTCGGACACGCGTTGCCGGACCGTGTACGGCACCCTGCGCTCGTCGAGGATTTCGTAGGGCCGCAGGCGTTCCGGGGCCGCGTCCAGCACCACATGGGGCACCGTCTCCAGGAGCTCCAGCGCGCTGGCCTGCCGCGGTGAGTCCCACGAAGTGACGACGACCCAGCGGTCGTCGTACAGGCGCTCCCGCGGATACGGCGTGGCGAACGTCTCGGGGAGCAGAATGACGTCCGCCGCATCGTCCGCGAACACCGCGATGGTCGGCGAGGACGTGGTTCGCAACCGCAGGACCGTGTTCGGCGCACGCTCGGCCAGCAGCCGGGTGAGCGCGCTGCCGATGACGAACGCGGTGCTGTTGGTCATTGCCACAGTGATCAGGCGCTCGTCGGTTGCGGGGTCAAACGGGGCGGCATTGACGAGCCGGGCCGTCTGCGTCAGCGTCTGGCGCAAAGCCGGCAAAAGCTCCGCGGCCCGCGGCGTCAGTACCATTCCGCGCCCCTGCCGCACGAGGAGTTCGTCGCTGAGCATGCGCCGCATGCGTGTCAGCGCATGGCTCATGGCCGGCTGCGACAGACCGATTCTGGCCGCAGCGTTCGTCACCGACCGCTCGTCAAGCAGCGCCAGGAGTGGCACCAGGAGGTTGAGGTCGACCGAAGCCAGCCGGGCCAGCTCTCCGTCCATCCCGGATCTTCCCAAGCTACCGGGCATGACTCGCCGGGAAAACAGCGTGCAGCGGACTCAGCTGCTGGATGCGCGGGTCCGGCAATGCGAGGTCGAGGGCCTCCACATACGACACAAAACTGTCTTTCGCATTCCAGGTCATTTCCGGCTTCATTGCCATTGCACACCTCACTTGTCGCACGCCGCTTTTCCGGCGCGTGGCCCAGCCTACCCGGCCATTCATACGATGCATATCAAGGATGAGCATTATTCATTTGTGAACATGCTATGCAGCTGGGAAACTCAACATACGCTCTGGTTGTGATCCACGCCACCGTTTTCAAAGGAGAAAGCCATGAAGATTGTCCTCGATCGACCGCGCTGCGAAGGCCACGGCCTGTGCGAGGACGTTGCCCCACAGCTGATGCACTTGGACGAAGAGGGCGAACTCGTGCTGGACATCGAGACGGTCGACAACGACGTGGAACCGGCAAAGGCCGCGGTTCGCGTCTGCCCGGTTGCCGCGCTGCGGCTGGCATGAGCATGGCACTGAAACGCATCGTCGTCGTCGGAAATGGCATCGCCGGCCTTACCGCGGCAGACTCCCTGAGGGCGGCAGGCTTCGACGGCGATATGACCATCGTGGGCGACGAACCCCATGCACCGTACAGCCGCCCCGCCCTGTCGAAGGCTGCCCTGCTGGACGCCGACGACATGACGTCCCATCAGCTGCCGGCGTCCACCCACGAGGCATTGGAGGTCCGGGGCGTGAGCGCGACGGGGCTTGATGCCGACCGGAAAGTGGTGCACCTCGACGATGGCAGCGGCCTTCCGTACGACGCCGTGGTCATCGCCACCGGCTCCCGGGCACGCCTCCTCGGGACCGGCCCCAAGACCGGGGGAAATGCAGGCCGCTGCGACGGCGAACTGACGCTGCGCAATCTGGAGGACGCGCTGACTCTGCGCCGCCGGCTCACGAACCGGCCGTCCGTCGTCGTCATTGGTGGAGGCGCCCTGGGCATGGAGATCGCCTCCGGGTGCCTCTCCGCGGGCTGCGAGGTAACCCTGGTGGCTCATGATCGTCCGCTGACCAGACAGCTGGGCCCGTACTTGTCCGGTGTCTTCGTGGCCGCTGCCCGCCGCCACGGGCTCAAGCTAGCGCCGTCCCACGCGGTCGAACTGCGCAGCACCGGTGGGCGCACGGCCGACGGGCGTCCGCTGGTTGTCCTCGCGGACGGTTCAACCATCGAAGCCGAACTCGTGGTCAGTGCCGTAGGAGATGCCCCCAACGTCGAGTGGCTCGCCTCCAGCGGCCTACTGACCAACGGCCGGCTCGAAGTCGACGCCCGCGGGCGCGTCCGGCCCGGCATCATCGCCGCAGGAGACGTGGCCGCGTTCCCGACCAAGCACGGCATCCAGCGCGTTCCCCTGTGGACCAGCGCCATCGAGCAGAGCAAGGCCGCGGCCCTGGCTCTCGTGCGGGGTGATGAAGCACCGGAGTTCGACTTCCAGCCCTACTTCTGGACCGAGCAGTTCGGCCTCAGCCTGAAGGCGAGCGGCTTCCTGCCCTTAGCCGGTGCCCCTGAGTTCCTCGAAGGCGATCCCGCCGGCGGCCCTGCCCTCATGCGGTGGTCCCACGACGACGACTCGGGCACCGCCGTCGCCATCAACAAACGGATCCCCATTCCGAAGTTGCGGCGGCTGAGCGATACCGCGCCCCTGGTTGCGTCGCCCACTGCCTGAGATGATGCGGGCGCGTCAGTTGGAGAACGGCAGACCACCCTGCGGGCTGGTCCGGGTTCTTGCAGTCGGCTGGACAGGAATCCAGGGCTTTGCAAGGATGGGCTCTCCGGATAAACGGACCCGGATGATCAGAACCGGGGAACTCTTGGAACGGGGGGGTGAGCATGCGGATCGCGACGATCACCGCTGCCACGGTTAGCGGGGTGGCCGCTGTGGCCTGCTACGCGCCCGCGCTGCTGCCGGCCCTTTCCGAACAATCCCGTCCCGCTGCTGAATCACCACGCGGAGACGCCCGGTCCTAACCGGAGTCGCAGGCTGGCAGTCGTCTGCCCCCGTTCCGCCTTGGCGCGCAGTAGGCCCGCCCGGGCGGCACCTCTTCGATTCCGAAAGTTTCCGTCATGCAAAAAATCACGCCGCAGCAGATCCGCTCGTCCTTCATCAACGCGAGCCGGTCGGAAGCCGCGAAACTCAATCTGCCCAAAAACTTCGACACCCTGGACTGGGAAAAGCTCGACTTCCTGGCCTGGCGGGACGAGAAGATGCCCCTGCGCGGCTATCTCGTGGTGCCCGGGATGAAGGGTCCCACCGGAATCATGCTCCGGGCCCCTGAAGGCGGGGCCAAGAAGAATCGCTCCGTGCTCTGCGAGCTGTGCCGGGATGTGTTCTCCAAGGACGATGTCCTGCTCTGGGTGGCCAAGCGCGCAGGGCAGTCCGGCCGCAACGGCAACACCCTGGGCACCTTGATCTGCGCCGAGTTCCTCTGCTGCCGTAATGTCCGGGTGGAGCCTCCGGCCAACGAGATCAATCCGGACCCCGCCGCCGTCGTGCTGCGGCAGATCGACGGGCTGGCGGCCCGCGCCGCCCAATTCGTGGAGCGCGTACAGGGAAGGTAGCGACGGCACAAGCAACGCGGGGTCACCTGCGGCCCGGAATTATGGACCGTAAGTGAACCCGCGTCGCTGGAAGGCCGGGCGGTGCGGCCGCTACGCGGCGGCCTCCGTGCTGGCGGCGTCGCGGTCCAGGATCCGGGCCGCCGTGGCCCGACCCATCCGGACCGCGCCGTCCACATGCTGGTAGCCCTCGGCTGCAAGGTCCGAGGACGCCCAGTAGATGGGTCCCACCGGGGTGAGCTGGTCCGCGCCGTAGCGGTGCAGGCCGCCCAGATCGTAGCTGGAGGCGAAGGCGCCGCGGGTCCATTCCTCGGAGGCCCAGTCGGACTCGTAATACACCACCGGTTCCAGGGTTTTCGGGCCCAAGGACTCCGCCATGGCCGAGAGGATCACCCGGCGCCGTTCCCCGGCGTCGAGGGCGAACATCGCGTCTGCCTTCTCATCCGGCACGAAGGCCACCAGGGTTCCGCGCGGGTCCTCGTGATTGGTGTTGTCGTAGATTTCCTGGACCACCAGATCGGGACTGAAGCAGGTGCCGGAGAGGCCCTCTTCGCGCCAGAACGGCGCCTCGTAGACGGCGTGCACCTTGATGACCAGGCCCAGCGACTGGTGCTGGTGCATCTGGTGCTGGCGACGGGGCAGCGGCGGGTCAAAACTCACGCGCGAGTACAGGTTCGGCGGCACGGCCATGATGGCGTACCGGGCGTTCACCGTGGCCCGATCCGAGACGGCGGTGACGCCGTTTTCGTCCCAGCGCAGGGTCCGCACCGGGGACTCAAGGACGACGTCGTCCCCCAGTGCGGCGGCGATGGTCTCCGACACCAGCTGCATCCCTCCCACCACGCGCTGGTCCAGCAGCAGGTCCTCGTCCACCAGGTTCGAGAATGAGCCCGCCGATGCCGCCATCAGGACGGCTTGCAGGGCGGAGAAGGAGTGCGCCGGCTTGGTGAGCATGCCGCCGGCCAGAAAGTGGCCGATGTTGGCGCAGGCCTCCTCGTCGTCAGAGAGCTGGCGCATCCAGTGATGCAGCGAAACTGTGTCGAGTTCGCGCGCCCGGGGGTGCGCCCACGGCTCCGCGGCGCCGATCTCGGCGGCCAGCTCATCCAGGATGCCGATCAGCCGGCGCATTTCGGCCTCCGTGCGCTCGGACACCGGGAACATCTCCCCCGTGTAGAGGCTGCGGGTGCCGTCCGGGGCGACGTAGACAGACTGGCCCTCACGGTAGCGGCTGAATGTTTCCAGGCCCAGCTCGCCCAGCAGGCCTTTGAGTGCCGTCTGGTCCGGTGATATCCACTGGCCGCCGATTTCGAGCATGGCGCCGTCAATGGTGCTGGTCCAGGTCCGGCCGCCAACCCGGTCACGGGCCTCCAGCACGGCAACCGTCAGGCCCGCCGCTTTCAGGTCCCGGGCGGCGTTGAGACCGGCCGGGCCGGCACCGATGATGACAACATCGCGTTCAATACTTTTCACTGTCTGCTCTTTCGTTGGTGCGTTAGTTGACCGCTGCTTGCCGGGCACTGCCGGCCCGCAGCTTGGCGGCGACGTCGATCGCGTCGCCGGCCGGCGCCGTCGATTTGGCGTCCGGGCGGGCCAGCAGGAGGTAGAGGAGGCCGGTGCCGGCCACAACGGCAAGGCCGATCAGGACGGTCCAGTCGGTGACAAAGACGCCCGTGGAGCCGGGCCAAGCCAGCAACACCATGGCAAAGATGCCGTAGGCCAGGGCCGCGACGTTGATCGCGAACCCTGCGGCGCCCAGGCTGAACGGCCCGGCAGGACGCCAGCCCTTGAGCCGCTGGCGCAGGGAGGCGAGCACCACCGACTGGAACGCAATGTAGATGCCCAGCACGGCAAAGGAGGTGATCTGCGTGAGCAGCTCGTCGGACCCCAGATAGATGATGACGCAGATGGCCAACGGAATGCTCGCGGCGACGATGAGGGCGTTTGCGGGGACCCTGGCGGTGCCGGAAACCCTGGAGAGCCAGCGGTGGCCGGGCACCATGCCGTCACGGGCAAAGGAGAAGATCAGCCGGCTGGCCGCTGCCTGCAGGCTCAGCACGCAGGACAGGAAGGCCGTGATCGCAACCACCAGGAAGATCTTGGCACCCACCGGCCCGAGGGCCGATTCCAGGATGGCGGGGATCGGGTCAGGATCCTGGCCGTTGACGATTTCCTGCAGGTTGGGCGCCGCCAGCACATAGCCGCCGAAGGAGAACAGAGCCGAGACGCCTCCGACCACAATGGTCATCATCATGGCCCGCGGGATCCGCCGCGCCGGACTGGCGACTTCCTCCGCCACGTCGCCACAGGCTTCAAAGCCGTAGAACAGGAAGAGCCCGGCCAGGGCGGCCCCCATGAAGGCGTGCAGGTAACTGCCATCGCCCTCCACCCCCATCGAGTCGAAGAACACGCCGAAGCTCTGCTTGCGCTGGAAAATCAACAGGTAGAGGCCGACGGCGATCACGCCGATCAGCTCGGAAGCCAGCCCGATCCGGGCCACCCGCGCCATCGTCTTGGTACCGGTGAAGTTCAAGGCCAGCGCCACAACAAGGAGCAGTACCGTCAGGCCAAGCGTGGTTTCCCGGGTCACCTCAACCTCGAACAGGCTGGCCAGGAAGCCACTGCCGAATTCGGCCACCGCGGTAATGGTGACAATCATGGCCCAGATGTAGACCCAGGCGGCCATCCAAGCGTAGCGCCGGCCCCACAGCCGCCTGGTCCACGGATAGATGCCGCCGTGGATGGGGTACTGCGAGACCACCTCGCCGAATACCAGAGCCACCAGCATCTGTCCCGCCCCCACGATGAAAATCCAGAAAACCGACGGCGGGCCGCCGGCCGCCATGGCGATCGCGAAGAGGGAGTACACCCCCACCAGCGGTGAAAGGTAGGTGAATCCGAGGGCGAAGTTTGCCCAGAGGGACATGGACCGGTCAAAGGAATCCTGGTAGCCCAGGACGGCAAGGTGCTCACTATCGTTGAGCTCGGTGGTACTGCGTGATTCGGTAGACATGGTTTCCTTCCGACGACATTGGCGGGAGTTGCTGGTGGGGGTGCCGGCCGGAGATGCCGGTGGTTTCCGGGTGCCGGGGGCTCGCGGGGCGGCTTAACCGATGTAGCTCATGACGTGCTTGATCCGGGTGTAGTCCTCCAGCCCGTACATGGACAGGTCCTTGCCGTACCCGGAGTGCTTGAATCCGCCGTGGGGCATCTCGGCCACCAGCGGGATGTGGGTGTTGATCCAGACGCAGCCGAAGTCCAGGCGCTTGGCGAACTGCATGGCCCGGGTGTGGTCCTTGGTCCACACGGAGGAGGCCAGCCCGTAGTCGACGTCGTTGGCCATGGCCAGGGCTTCGGCGTCGGTGGAGAACTTCTGCACCGTGACGATGGGGCCGAACACCTCGCTCTGGACGAGTTCGTCGTCCTGGTTAAGCCCGGACACCACGGTGGCCTCGTGGAAGTAGCCCACCCCTCCGTGGCGTTTGCCGCCGACTTCAACGGTGGCGTGTTCCGGCAGCCGCTCCAGGAATCCGGCGACGCGCTGAAGATGGTCGGCGCTGCTGAGCGCGCCGTACAGGATGCCGTCCTCGGCGGGGCCGCCGGTCTTGGCGTTGCGCCGCACTTCCTCGGCAAAAGCAGCCACGAACTCATCGTGGATGTCCTCGTGCACGAGCAGCCGCGTGGCCGCGGTGCAATCCTGGCCGGCGTTGTAGAACGACGCCGGGACGATCCCCGCCACGGCGGTGGCGATGTCGACGTCGTCGAACACGATGACCGGGGCTTTGCCGCCCAGCTCGAGGTGAACGCGCTTGACGTCGGCGGCGGCCGCTCCGGCCACCTCCATGCCGGCCCGCACGCTGCCGGTGATGGACACCATTTCCGGAGCCTCGTCGGCCACCAGGGCCTTGCCGGTCTCACGGTCCCCCAGCACCACGTTGAACGCGCCGGCAGGGAGGAATTCGCTGGCCAGTTCGGCAAACAGCAGGGTGGAGCTCGGTGTGGAATCGGAGGGTTTGAGGACTACGGTATTACCCGCCGCAAGCGCGGGAATGACCTTCCATGCGGCCATCATCAGCGGATAGTTCCAGGGGGCCACCTGGCCGATGACGCCGATGGGCTCGCGCCGGATCGAGGAACTGTGGTCCGCGAGGTACTCGGCGGTGGCGCGCCCTTCCAGGGTCCGGGCTGCGCCGGCGAAGAAGCGGATCTGGTCCACGAGTACGTCGATCTCATCCGGGACAATCCCGGCCCGGGGCTTGCCGGTGTCGGCGCATTCGAGGTCGGCCAGTTCCTCGGCCCGGGCCTCGACGGCGTCGGCAATGTGCAGCAGCGCCCGCTGGCGCTCTGCGGGAGTGGTTTCGCTCCAGATTTCAAACGCCGCCGCGGCCGCCGCGTAGGCGGCAGCGACGTCGGCGGCGGTGGAAACGGGCGTTGTGGCGATGACTTCTTCGGTGGCCGGGTTGTGGATCTCCAGCCGGCTGGTGGCGGCCGAGTCAACAAACTGGCCGTTGACGAAGTTCCGCAAATTCCGCACGCTCATGTGGTTCCCTTCAATGAATTGGGTGGCCGGTCCGCGCCGCGAACCCTGCCACGATGTGACCTGGTTCACGGCCACATGGTGAGACTACACCTTATTCATCTGAAATGGGATGTTTAAATTATTGAGCTGTGCGCACCAGGACTTTCAGGTTGGTTCCGGGGCAGGTGATGGCGCCGGTCCAGGCCGGGCCCGCATCTGCGGCGGCAAGAGTGCCCACGGGAAGTTGCGGATCGGTGGACACAATCACCCGGCCGGCGGCGCTCACCAGAGCTGTCGGGGCGCCCACGGCGCGCATCAGCGGGAGGGCGTCCCGCTCCAGCCGGCGCACCAGGACGTCCGCGCCCACCACTCCAGCCATGGATCCGCCGACGACGACGGGCGCGGTGAGCGTGAGGATGTAGTCGCACGTGCACAAGTGGTCCACATACGGGCCCGTGATGTGCCGGGCACCGGTGGCTTCGGGAACCCGGTACCACTCCAGTGCGCTGAGGTCCCGCAGATAGTCGGCGTACTCGCGCGACGCCAGATCCAGCTGGCTCGGCTCGGTGGTGGTACCGAGGATCGGATTGTCCTCCAGCGGGCCCAGCCACCAGGCGAAATGGAGGCCCTTCCCGCGCACCACGCCCGGTGCCGCGATGAATCCGGCGCCGATCAGCAGCGGGTCGGCGGCCGTGAGTTCCGGACCGACCATAGCGTACACGGCGGGATCGATCTCTCCCGCACCCCAGGCGGTTGAGGCTTCGACCCGGCTGCGCCAGTGGTCCAGGGTTCCGAAGACGCCGTTGAACAACGCTCCGATGGCCGCGGCGCAGTTGCGCGCCCGCGCCTGCACGGAATCCGCACTGTGGTTCTCAGCCATCGGCTGCTGCTCCTTGCTCAAGACGTTCCTTGGCTGCCAGCAGCCAGGCGGAAAGGTCGCTGATCTGTGCCCGGACCGAGGCGCGGGCCGCGGCGGCGTCATGGGCGGCTATCGCCGCGGCGGTGCGTTGGTTTTGCGCATAGACCCGCGCCCGCATGACCGGGTCGGTCAGGCACAGCCACAGCATGGGGCCGAACTCGGCCTGGAGGCGGATCTGCTCGCGCACCAGGCGCGGCGACTGGCTGACGACGGCGATCTCGAGGTAGAAACCGCCGGCGTTCCGGCCGGAATCGCTGGCGGAGCTGAAGTCGGCATCGCGAAGCCAGGCGGTGAGCCGTTCGGCTTCATCGGTGGACGCGAGCTCGGCCGCCCGTTCCGCGCAGCCGGCGGCCAGCGTGCCGAAATAGACGGCGAGGTCGGCGATCTCCACCTGCGAAAGTCCGCGCAGCCGGGCCTGCAGGAGCCTTTCCGGCGTCTGTTCGGTGGCCAGCACAAAGCTGCCGCCCTCGCGTCCGCGCCGGGTCTCCACCAGCCCGGCCTCGCGGACAGCCCCGAGCGCGTCGCGCGCCGTCACGAGGGCCACGCCAAAGCGCTTGGCCAGCTCGGCCTCACTGGGCAGCCGGTCACCGGGGGCCAGCACGCCGAGCAGAATGGCATCGGTCAGCCGCTGGGCCACTTGCTCGGACCTGCCGGCGCCGGTCAGCTGGGCGAAGACGGCGGCCCGGGCCCCGCGCGACGGCATGGCGGCGGATGGTTCCTGGCTCACCGCGGCGCCTGCGGACAGCCGCGTTCCGGGCTGGCCGGAACCGAAGGATCTGCTTCCATAGCGCCACTCTATCGGCCGCGCGGGTGCACGGTCCGCCGTGGCCGCCCGCCGCAGCGCCACGCTCGTTGGCGGATGGTTGTTGTGCAGAGCAGCCAGTGCTAGGTCGGTTCATCCAATGTTCGGGTGGTTGCGCCTTGTTAGGCTTCGAATCCTTGATCAGATGCCCGGGCACGGCGATGTGCCGCGGGCACTCCACGAAGGGACTCCCCATGATTCCGACGCCCGGCGCCCAGCCCGGTTCCGCCGCCCGGGACGCCGCCCAGGAGCCCGCGGACATGCCTGCCGGACCGCTGTCGGGTCTCCTGGTGGCCGACTTCTCCCGTGTCCTGGCCGGACCGCTGGCCACCATGACGCTGGCAGATCTGGGCGCCCGGGTGATCAAGGTGGAGCGCCCCGGTGCCGGTGACGACACCCGCAGCTGGGGGCCGCCGTACTCCCCCACCGGGGCCACCTACTTTGAGAGCGCGAACCGCAACAAGGAATCCGTCTGCTTGGACCTTGCCGACCCCGGGGACCTGCAGCTGGCCAGGGAGTTGGCCCTGCGTGCCGATGTCCTGGTGGAAAACTTCAAGCCCGGCGGGATGGCGAAGCTGGGCCTGGGCTATGCGGAGCTCTCCGCCGCCAACCCCGGCCTGATCTACGCCTCGATCACGGGTTTTGGCAGCACGGGCGGGGCCAACTTGATGGGCTATGACTTCATCGTCCAGGCCCTTGGCGGACTGATGAGCATCACCGGGGAGAAAGACGGCAGCCCCACCAAGGCCGGCGTCGCGCTCGTCGACGTCCTGACGGCCAAGGACACCGCCATTGGCGTCCTTGCCGCACTGGCGGCCCGTAGAGTCTCGGGGCGCGGGGCCCACCTGGAGCTCAACCTGCTCTCGAGCCTGCAGGGCGCGCTGGCCAATCAGGGCCAGGCCTTCCTGGGCGCGGGCAAGGTTCCGCACCGGATGGGCAGCGCCCACCCCTCGATCGTGCCCTACCAGCTGCTGGAGTGTGCGGATGCGCCGCTGGCAGTGGCCTGCGGCAACGACGGACAGTTCGCCAAGCTGACCCAGGTTCTGGGCATTGCCAGGCTGGCCAGTGACCCGCGCTTTGCGACCAACAACGCGCGGGTGGAACACCGCACCGAGCTGGTGCCCCTGTTGGAGGATGCCCTGTCCGCGTCGTCTGCCCTCACCTGGCAGGGCAAGCTGATCGACGCCGGCGTCCCGGCCGGCCATGTCGCAGGCATCGACGAGGGTCTTGAGTACGCCGAGTCACTGGGACTTGAACCGACCATCGAGGTCCGCAACGCGGCCGGCCAGCCGGCCGGAAGGCAGATCCGCCATCCCATTACCTGGACGCCGGCGTTCCCGCCCCCCGCAGCGGCCCCGCCGTCGCTGGGCGAACACAGCGACCCCGTCCGGGCGTGGCTGTCCGACCGCGCTGACCGCGCTAACCAGTCCGGCGCTAGGCCCAGCGCAGTGCCAGCCAGAGGTTAGCCGCGACGTCGGGATCGTCCGGATCCGCCTGCAGCAGTTCCGCCGCTATTCCCATCCGGTGGCGCAGCGAGTTCCGGTGGATCCCCAGCTCGCGGGCGGCGCCCTCCCACTGGCCCCGGTGCCGCAGATAGGCGCGGACGGTTCCGACCAGGTCGGCGCGCTGGTACCCGCGCAGCGCCGCCACCCAGCCCTGGGCCCGCGGATCCAGGGCCCCCTCCGGTGCGTCGACAATCTGCCCGGCAGCCAGCGCACGCACCGTGGCGGCCAGCTGTCCGGCCTCCTCGTGCACCCGTTCCAGCGGCATCGGCCGGCTCAGCACGGCCGTAACAGCGGCGTTGCCGGCTCCGCCGTCGTACTGCTCCGGCTGCGCAGTGCTGCCGGCGCTGCTGCCGGCTCCGCCGTCGTACTGCTCCGGCTGCGCAGTGCTGCCGGCGCTGCCGCCGTCGCTGCCGGGAATGCCGGGAGTACCGGCGTCGCGGTATTCCGCGTCCAGCACGTAATAGCTGAGGCCGCCGGCCACGTGGCGCAGGCGGCAGGAGCGCAGGGCACCACCGGCCTCAGTCCAGCCAGCCCATCCGGTCCCGGCGCGCAGCCTCGACTCCAGCTCCCCGGAAACCGTCGCGGGATCGATCTCGCCACGCACCACCAGGAGCCGCACGGCGCCGGTGGGCGCGACGATGCCCAGGTCCGGTGCAAGGGCCCGGCCGGCGTCAACATGTCCGGTGAGGAAGAGCTTGGTCACGGCCGAGCCGAGCGCGGCAGCGGTGGCGTCGCTCTCCAGCTGCTGGGCCGCCTTGAGCGAGAGCAACACACACACCGTCATGATGATCTGCCGGTCAGCACGGGTCAGTTTGCGCCCGGCACCAATGGCCAGGAACCCGACCGTCCGCCGCCCCGCCAGCACGGGATACTCCACGACGTCGGTGCCGTGGATCTGAAACGTGGAGGCCGAATGCGTCACGGCCATGTCAAGCCGCGAGGTCTCCCTGCGCAGCTGCTCCACAATCGTGTGGTTGTCCGCCGGCCACAGTGTTTCCGCCCCGCTGTCGGCCGGAAGGTACGCCACCCAACCGCCCAGCGCCTGGGCCAGGGCCTTGACCACGGAAGGGAGCGCATCCGCCTGCGTCGCGGCCCGGGCCAGCGCCGTCTGCGTGCCGAGGCTGGCGGTCAGGTCGGCCTGGCCTTCGCGGCCCACGAGGTCCCAATAGGCGCGGGAGACGTTCATGAACGGCGTGCCGTCGGGCACCACCAGAAGCTCCAGCCCGGCCGAGGCGCAGGCGGCACTCAAAGCCGGCGGCACCTCATCCACGCCGGCCCCCAGGCCGAGGCCCAGGGCCGCGATGTTGCGCTCCACAAGTCGCCGGACGTAGGCCTGCACCTTGGCTTCTCCGCCCGAGACGGGGATGCCCGTCGTGAGGAGCAACTCGCCGCCTTCCAGATACGGCGTGGGATCGTCGAGCTCGGAGATGTGCACACCCGAGATCTGCCGCACGGCCACCGCGCCTCCCGCGGCCGGGCGGAGATCGCTGCCGAGTTGGCTGTGCAGTTGGGCCAGGCTGATCACTCGGCGGTCCTTTCAGGGCAGACACGAATCCTTTGGATATTCTAACCAAATTGGACTCAAAATTGGATGCACCATCCAATGTCAGGCGAGGGAGGGCACACTACCTTGTCTACATGACCAGTTCCACAGACAGCCTCCCCCAGACCCGTCACCTTGCCACCGCCATTCCCGGCCCCGTCTCCACAGCCCTGCACCGCGAGCGCGAAGCGCAGGTCAGCTCCGGCTTCGGCGTGACCATGCCCGTCTTCATCAACCGTGCCTCCGGTGGAATCCTGGAAGATGTTGACGGCAACCGCATCATCGACTTCGCCTCCGGCATCGCCGTGACCAGCGTGGGCGCCGTGAACGCCCAGGTCCAGGCGCACGTGGCCGCCCAGATGGCCCGGTTCACCCACACCTGTTTCATGGTGACCGAGTACGATTCCTTCACGCAGGTGGCCGCGTGGCTGAACGCGCATGTCCCGGGAGACTTCCAAAAGCGCACCGCACTCTTCTCCACCGGCGCGGAAGCCGTGGAAAATGCCGTCAAGATTGCCCGCGCTGCCACGGGCCGGGAACGCGTGCTGGTATTCGACGACGCCTACCACGGCCGCTCTCTCCTCACGATGGCCATGACCGCCAAGGTCAACCCGTACAAGAAGAACTTCGGCCCGTTCCCGGGAGAGGTCTTCCGCGCTCCCACGGCCACCCGCTTGTGGGCCAGAGGCGGCGGGGACGCCACGGCGGCCACCGCCCTGGCTGGCGTCGAGGCGCTGCTGCTGGAGAACGATCCCCGGTCGTTTGCCGCCATGGTCATCGAACCCATCCAGGGTGAAGGCGGCTTCCTGGTGCCCGCCCCCGGCTTCCTGGCCGGACTGCGGGAGCTGGCCACCAAATACGGCATCGTGCTGGTGATGGACGAGATCCAGACCGGCATGGGGCGCACCGGCAGGCTCTTTGCGAGCGAGCACGAAGGCGTCGCCGGCGACCTCACCCTGACCGCCAAGGCCCTGGCGGGCGGCCTGCCGCTGAGCGCGGTCACCGGACGGGCCGAGCTCATGAACGCCCCGCACGCCGGCGGCCTGGGCGGCACGTACGCCGGAAACCCGGTGGCGTGCTCCGCCGCGCTGGGCGTCTTCGAGGCCTTCGAAGACGGCACGCTGCTGGCGAACGCCGTGACCATCGAGGCAACCGCCCGCGAGGTGCTGCAGCCCCTCGTCGACAGCACGGCCATCATTGCCGAGTTCCGCGGCCGCGGCGCCATGCTCGCCGTCGAATTCGCGGACAAGGACACGCTGGAACCGCGCGCCGATCTTGCGGCCCAGGTGGCGGCCGCCTGCCACCGGCAGGGCGTCCTGGTCCTGGTCTGCGGCACCCACGGCAATGTGATCCGGTTGCTGCCGCCCCTGGTCATTGGTCCGGACTTGATCCGGGACGGCCTCGGCGTGCTGCGCAACGCCATCGTGGCCGCCAATGCCGCTCAGACAGACACGGACACCGCCAGTGCCGCGGCACTGGCAGCCGTCTAAGTCCCCAGCCCCGCAAACTCTTGGAGAACACCATGAACGAATCCTCTGACCTGCTGAACATCGACTCCCTCTTCACCCCCGAAGAACTGGCCATGCGGGACAAGGTGCGGTCCTTTGTGGACAGCACCATCCGGCCCAATATCGCCGCCTGGTACGAGCAGGCCATCTTCCCGGTCGAGATCATCAAGGACATGGCCGGGCTGGGCCTGCTCGGCATGCATTTGAAGGGTTACGGCTGCCCGGGCCGTTCCGCCGTGGAATACGGCATCGCCGCCATGGAACTTGAGGCAGGCGATTCAGGCCTGCGCACCTTCGTCAGCGTGCAGGGCTCCCTCGCGATGAGCGCCATCTACAAGCACGGCTCCGAGGAGCAGAAGAACCAGTGGCTGCCCAGGATGGCCGCCGGCGACGTCGTCGGCTGCTTCGGCCTGACGGAACCCACGGCCGGCTCCGATCCCGGCAGCATGAAGACCTTCGCCCGCCGCGACGGGGACGGCTGGGTCATCAACGGCTCCAAGCGCTGGATCGGCCTGGCCTCGATCGCCCAGATCGCCATCATCTGGGCCATGACCGACGACGGCGTACGCGGCTTCATCGTGCCCACCGACACCCCCGGGTTCAAGGCCACCCCGATTGAGCCCAAGCTCTCCATGCGCGCCTCCATCCAGTGCGACATCGAACTGAGCGAGGTCCGCCTCCCGTCCACCGCGATACTGCCGAACGCCAAGGGACTCCGCGGTCCGTTCGAGTGCCTCAATGAAGCCCGCTACGGCATCATATGGGGAGCCATGGGGGCCGCGCGCGACAGCTACGAGACGGCCGTCAGCTACTCGCAGGAGCGCCTGCAGTTCGACAAGCCCCTGGCGGGCTACCAGCTGACCCAGGAAAAGCTGGTCAACATGGCCCTGGAAATCAACAAGGGCATGCTCCTGGCACTGCAGATCGGCCGCCTCAAGGAAGCCGGCCAGCTCAAGCCGCACCACATCTCCGTAGGAAAGCTCAACAACTGCCGCGAGGCCATCCAGATCTGCCGTGATGCCCGCGCCATGCTGGGCGGCAACGGCATCACGCTGGACTATTCGCCGCTGCGGCACGCCAACAACCTCGAATCCGTTCGCACGTATGAGGGCACCGACGAGGTCCACACCCTGATCCTCGGCAACCACATCACCGGCATCCCGGCCTTCCGCTAAGGCGCAGCCAGTAAAGGAACAGCAATGACTACAGCAGTCGAACTGCAGCATTACGTCTCGGGCACCTGGTTTCAGGGCGACGGAGGCCTCATCACCTCCGTCAATCCCGCCCGCCCGGCCGAGACGGTGGCGCACGGCCTGCAGGCCGGACCGGCCGACGTCGACCGCGCCATGGCCAGCGCTGTAGCGGCGAAGCATGGCTGGGCCCGCACCCCGGCCCATGAACGCGGCGCAGTGCTGCTGCGCACGGCGGCGATCCTGGAAGCGAACTCGCAGGCCTGGGGGCTGGAGCTGGCCCGTGAGGAAGGAAAGACGCTGGCCGAGGGCCAGGGCGAGGTGCTGCGCGCCGCGCAGATTTTCCGCTACTACGGCAACGACGGCGACCGCGAAGCCGGGGCGATCTACGCCTCCCCGCGGCGGGGCGAAAAGATCTTCGTCACGCGCAAACCACTGGGAGTGGTGGGCGTCGTGACGCCGTTCAACTTCCCCATCGCCATCCCGGCCTGGAAGATCGCCCCCGCCCTGACATACGGCAACACGGTGGTCTGGAAGCCGGCCAGCACGGTGCCCCTGCTCGCCATGCGGCTGACCCAGTCGCTGGAACAGGCCGGCCTGCCCGCCGGCGTCCTGAATCTGGTGATTGGCCCCGGCGCCATCGGGACCGCGTTGGTGGAGCATCCGGCGCTGGACGGGCTGTCATTCACCGGCTCCACCGGCGTGGGCCGCACCCTGGCCGCCGCGGCGGCGGGCCGCGGCGTGCCGATCCAGGCGGAAATGGGCGGGAAGAACGCCGCCATCGTCCTGGCCGACGCGGACCTCGAACTAGCCGCGGAACAGGTCATGCTCGGCGCTTTCCGCTCCACAGGGCAGAAGTGCACGGCGACGTCGCGGCTGATCGTGGCGGACGCCGTCGCGGATGAATTCCTCGCCGGGCTGGCCGCCCGGGCCCAGTCCCTGCTGGTGGGCGACCCCGCAGATCCGTCCACCCAGATGGGACCCGTCGTCAGCGCCGACGCCCGGGCATCCATCCAGCGCGGCATCGCGACGGCGCTGGACCAGGGCGCCGGGCTGCTGACGGGCGGCCTCCCCTATGACGACGCGGCCCGGGCCGAAGGCCACTTCGTTGCCCCGACGATCCTGGAGCTCACGGGGGCACGCCACGCTGATGTCTGGCGCGATGAGCTCTTTGGGCCCGTGCTCAGCGTCCGCCGGGCAGCCTCAACGCAGGAAGCCTTTGACCTGGCCAATGACAGCGATTTCGGGCTCTCCGCAGCACTCTTCACGCAGGACGTCACCCTGGCGCTGGAGGGAATGGAGGAACTGGACGTCGGGATCCTGCACGTGAACTCCGAATCGGCCGGCGCCGATCCCCATGTGCCGTTCGGCGGGGCCAAGAAGAGCGGCTACGGCCCCAAGGAGCAGGGGCAGAGCGCCAAGGAGTTCTACACGCACACCACCACCGTCTACCTTCGGGGCGGCCGGCCCCTGTCCGGCGCACAGTCCTAGCAGTCCGTCCCCACCGAACCGGAGAAAACGATGCCACCCCCCACCACCATTACGCATGTTCTCGTTATCGGCGCCGGCGCCATGGGGTCCCAGATCGCGCTGACCGCTGCCCTGGCCGGGTACACCACCACCGTGCAGGACGTGTCGCCGAGCCAACTGGACGGCGCTGCGGCCCAACTGCGTGAACGCACGGACAAAATGGTGAAATCCGGAAGACTGGCCGCAGAGCACGCCGAGCGCGCCCATGACCGGCTGGCGTTCAGCACCGATCTTGACGCAGTGGCGCCCGCTGCCGACTTTGTCATTGAGGCCGCCACCGAACGGCTGGAAACCAAGAAGGCCATCTTTGCCCGGCTGGGCCGGCTCGCCCCGCCACACGCCATCCTGGCGACCAACTCCTCCACGATCGGCTCCTCCGCCGTGGCCGCGGCCAGCGGCCGGCCCGGACAGGTGTGCAATATGCACTTCTTCAATCCCGTGCTGGTCATGGAATGCGTGGAAGTGGTCCGCCATGCCGGAACGTCCCGGGAAACCGTGGAGACCACCCTCGAACTGGCCCGCAGCCTGGGCAAGGCACCTGTGCTGATCAACCGGGAGGTGCCGGGGTTCGTGGCCAACCGGTTGATGGGCGCCGTGCAAAAGGAGGCACTCGCGCTGCTGGCCGGCGGTGTGGCGAGCATGGAAGACATCGACGCCACGGCCAAGACCGCGCTACGGCATCCGATGGGGCCATTTGAGCTGATGGACCTGGTGGGGCTGGACGTTGTGGACTACATCGCCCAGGCCACGTATGCGGCGACCGGCGACCCGGCTGACGCCCCGGACGAGTCTGTTGCCGCCCTCGTCAGGGCCGGGAAGCTGGGCCGCAAGTCGGGCTCCGGCTGGTACAGCTACTCCCGGTGAGCCTGCTCCGCCCCGGCCCTTAGCCCCAGCACAAGCATCGTCGGGTCAGCGCAGGACTATGTCCACCGGGTTTGCCTCGGACCGCCAGGTGCCCTCGGTTCCCGGACGCGGAGCAATCACGGGCGCGGTCAGGACTCCGGAACGGTTGGTGCGCTTGTCCCGGAGGATCTCCGTCACCGACCCCAGGTGACGGGAGAGGTCGATCACGTTCTCCGGCGCGGCCAGCAGGAGCTGGAAGCCGAACTCGTGCAGGGCCTTGATGCCCGCGCCGGCGAATTCCTCCGAGGCGAGCACGAAGGCCTCGTCCATCATGACGGTGCCGTAGGTGGTGAAGCCCTGCTCGGCGATGCCCAGCTGGTAGCTCAGTGCCGCGGCCATGATGAACGCGGTGAAGCGCTGCCGCTCGCCGCCGGACATGGACCCGGTGTCCGCGTGCATGAAGACCTCGGTCTTCTTCGCGGCCTTCCCTTCCCCCTTGGGACCTGCCGTCTTGGACCCGGCGCCCCGGGCACCGCTGCCCTGCACTTCGCGGTGCTCCTTGCACTGGATGAACAGGTGCCCGCGGACGTCCAGCACCTCGGCCCGCCAGCGCCGGTCCTCCGGGGTCTGTGAGCCGAGCCGCTTCACCAGCGTTTCGAGGGACTTGTAGCGGTTGGTGAGCTCGGCGTCGTCGTCCGCCTCCGTCCCGGAGGCCCCGGCCGCCGCGGGCTTGCCCGGCCGGGTGTGCCGGACCTTGAGCGCGTTCTGGATGGCGTCCTTGAACTGCTTCGCCGTCGGGGGCAGTGTCTGCTTGATGTCGAGTTCCAGGAAGCTGCCTTCGTGGAAGTTGACCTCGGACAGGATGCCGTTCAGCGGCAGGATGCGGCTCGTAATGGAGCGGCGTTCCTCATCCAGCAGGTGCAGCAGAGTGCTAAAGGATTCGTGCGTGCGCTGGTTGAAGAACTGCCGGAACTCGGCCTCCTGGGCGGGCAGTCCGTCGCTGACAATCGCGTGGTAGCGGGATTCGAACTCCCCCGCGGCGCCGATCGACGTGCCGTGGTCCGCGGAAATCGCCGTGCCCCATTCGCGGACGAAGCCCTCGAAGATGCGGGTGAGACGCTCCGAGGTCGCCTGCCCGCGGGACTCGGCCGCGTGCAGTTCGGCCAGGAGCCGGGTGCGGACCTGGTTGGCGAGGTTGTCCAGCTCGTACATTTCCCGGACGTCACCGACGCCGGTGAAGTACGGTTCCAGCGCGGCGGCGCTGGTGTCCGAGGGCGGCGACTGCGCCAGCCGGTCACGTGCACCGTCGAGCAGTGAATCAGCCTCAGTCAGCCGCGAATCAAGAGCCTTGTACTCGCTCTGCAGCACGGCCGCCGCCTCCGTGCTGGACTGGTGCTTCTGCCGCACGGCCTCGATGTTGGCCCGCAGCGGTTCGAGGTCCGCCTGCGCGGCGAGGGCGTCCTTGAGGCGCTGCTCGATC
This sequence comes from Arthrobacter sp. TE12232, assembly GCF_054062615.1. NCBI lineage: Bacteria > Bacillati > Actinomycetota > Actinomycetes > Micrococcales > Micrococcaceae > Arthrobacter > Arthrobacter sp. TE12232. Next base: position 2,756,040 of record NZ_JBSSFK010000001.1, on the reverse strand, counting down.
CGTGCCAGCTCCTCCGCGGCCACGGCTGCCGAGACCTGGTCCCAGGGCCGGTGGTCCTCGGCCACCCGGCGCAGGGCCTCCAACTGCCGGGTCATGCCCTGGTGCGACTCTTCCCGGGTTTGCGCGAGCTCGGCGGCCTTGGCCAGCTCCTGCTGCAGGTCCTCCACCTGTGCCGCCACAAGCTCCAGCTTGGCGGCGTTGTCAAAACCAAGGACGTAATCCTGGCGGGACGTGAAGCGGTCGTCCTTTTCCACCGTGTGGCGGTTGCGTTTGACCACGCCGCCCAGGCTCAGGCCCTTGTCGAGGCCGGCGAGCTCGTCCGGGTCTTCCACGCAGGGGTAGGCGAAGTCGAGCGCAATCCGTTCGCGGAGCCAGACGCTGGCGTCCGCCAGCGTGTGGGCCTGAGGGCCAGCGGGCAGCCCGGCGTCGGTGAGGAAACTGAGCTTGGTCAGCAGGTCGCCGTCTGCCACGTCCTCGACGGCCAGTGCACCGCCGGCCAGTGGCCGGGAGACGTCCACGGCTCGCAGCGCCCCTCGCACGGAGTGGTCGTTGAGGTACCGGGTCACGGCGGCAAAGTGCTCTCCCGGGACCAGCAGCGTTGTGGCAAGGCTCCGGAGCGCGCGCTCGGCGGCCGGGCGCCACTGTTCCTGGCCCTCGGCGAGGTCGATCAGTTCGCCGCCAAAGGGCATGTGCTCTTCCGGAACCCCGGTGGCCGCCGCGATGGCGCTGCGGTTTTCAATGCTCGACGGCGGCAGCAGCGACTTGCGCGTCTTCAGCGACACCAGTTCCTGCTGGGCCGCGGCAAGCTCGCGCTTCTTGGTCGCATGGCCGTCAAACGCCTCGAACCTCAGCTCCCTGAGGGCCTCGGAATCGTCCTGGAGTTCGGCCGAGCGCGCGGCGGCATGGGCGTGGGCCTGGTCCCAGCCGGCGGCCGACCACTGAAGGTCCAGTCCGGCGTCGGAGAGCGCCCTGCGGGCCGCTTCCTCCACCTCCTGGCGGAGCTTGAGCCCCACCCGGGCGTTCTCCAGCGACTGCTCGATCGCGGAGATCGCGTTGCCGCCCTGGTTGTTGTACTCGCCCTCGAGTTGCCGAAGCTCCTTGGCGAAGCCGTCGCGGACCGCGCGTTCGGCGGCGAGGTCGCTGGCTTTGGCCTGGGCGAGCTCCTTCAACCGGGCCAGGGTCTTCTCGTGGACCGTGACGGCGAGCTGCTGCTTGTAGGCCTCGAATTCCTCGCCGGAAAGCTCCCGCAGCCGGTTCGCGTCCAACAGCGCCTGCGCATACTCCTTGTTCAGCCCGGGGACGGGTGCCAGCTGGTCACGCTGCTGCCGGACGTCCTCGAGGCGCTGCCGGATGGACATGAGGTTGCTGAATTCCTCGACGACGTCGTCGGCGGCGGCCAGCGTGGCGGGTGCATCGAGGACCTGATCGCGGAAGAAGGTGTTCACGCTGCCGCCGAGTCCCTTGCCGGCCTGGATGACGCGCAGCAGCGGCAGGGCCTGGTCCGAGTTGATCCCCAGGAGGCGGCGGAAGCGTTCGGCGAACGCCTTGTGGACATCGAAGATCTGGGCATCCGGGAAGATCGCGTCCAGTGCGGACTTGGTGAACCGCTTGTCCGCGATGCCCTCGATCGCTGCGAGGTCCAGCGGCTTGTTGTCGATCAGGTAGTACCGGCCGACGCTGGATTCCGTGCCGTTCTTGGGGAGGTCGAACAGCGCCGAGACCGTGACTTTGGTGCCGACGGCGTTGTCGAACGTCAGGGCGACGGCGGACCAGGTCGCCCCGGGGCGCTGGAAGGCGCTTGCCGAGCCCTCCCCGACCGCCTTGTCGCCCACTTTGCCGCGCATGTACGTGAACGTGGTGCGCTTGTCCTCGACAGCACCCCCGACCCGTTGTGCCGCGGCTTCATTGGAGCGCGGACGGGCATCGAAGACCCGAAGCATGGCGTCGAACAGCGTGGACTTGCCGACCCCGGAGTTGCCGGTCAGCAGGGTGCCGTTGCGGTCCACGTGCATTGTGTGGGCGCCATGGAACGTGCCCCAGTTGACCACCTGCACGAGGGCCAGGCGCATCTGGCCGGGGTTCGTGAGCTCGCCCATCGGCAGCATGGTTGCGATGCTCACTTGTTGGCCTCATTTCTTTCCGTGGTTGCGTTGGACGCCGACGGCGATGCCGCCCCCGCCCCTTCGCCGGACGGCTCTGCTGCAAGCAGCAGGCCGTCCGGCTCCGACAGGCCCGATGCCACTCCCGGGGCGGCATCGCCGTCGTCGTCAGTGTCGTCCTCCGCGCTTGCCGGCGCGTCGCCGTCGAGTTCAATCAGGGGTTCCGTGCCGGACTGGTCGGTGCTGGCTGCTACCAGGGCTTGGATGTGGGCCGGGATGTCGCCGATGTTCTCGAACGGGAGGGCCAGGGGGAGGGCGTTGGAGATGGTGTAGACCTCGTCCAGGCCGGTGGTGAGCAGGAGCTGGCGGGCCAGGAGTTTGGTGATGGCGCGGTTGACGACGTCGGAGTCGCGGAGGGCGTCCTGCTGGCCGGAGGGCTGGTAGTGGGCCACGAGGTCGGCGATTTCCTCGCGCGTGATCGTAGGGTCGGTCTGGGCGGTGACGTGGCGGTCCAGGAGCAGGCGCAGGCGGAGCAGGACGATGGTTTCGACCCGGCTCAGGGCGCGCTGCTGCCGCAGGATGCTGGACCGGGTGTTGCCGCCGATCGCCTCGGGGTCCACGGGGCGCAGGACGGCGACCTTGCGCTCGTGGTCCAGCTGCAGGGTCAGGAAGAGCTCGGAGAGGCGACTGCGCAGGATCAGCTGGTTGTCCAGAAGCGTGGTCCAGAGCTTTTCGTCGCGGCCGCCGTCGATGTACGGGCCCTTGAGGAGCTTCACGAGCGCCTGCCGGACCTTCATCGGAAGCACGCCCGTGTCGCCCGGGAAGAGCGCGGCGCCGTCGACGAAGGTGTCCCGCGGGGTGACTGTGAAGGGGGCGGCGTGGACGTGCTGGGCGGGCTCGTCGGCTGATGCAGCCGGTGCGGCCGGGGCGGGCTCCGGGGCCGTGTCCACCGTGTCCGCTGCGTCAGGCGCTTCTTGGGAGAGTTCGGTCATCTTCAATCCTTCGTGAGCGTGACGACAGGCAGGAATGCCGTGCGGGTGGTGCCGTCGATTTGTTCGAATTCGATGGGCCCCCAGGCCTCGCGGTCGAACCCGGCGCCGTCGTGGAGGGTCTGCGAGAGCAGGGCCCGGATGGAGTTGATGTGGCGTTCCCCGGCGGGGAGCTGCGCCCAGGCCTCGGCCAGGGTTGAGGCTCCGGCGAGCGCGGCGCGGATGGCTTCCGGTTTGGCTTTGGCGGTTCGGGGCGAGCGAGCGCGGTCCGAGTCGGAGAAAGCGATGGGGTCGGCCAGTTTGGGCGGTGCCGCGAACTCGTCCGGGTCGAAGAGCTTGACCATGGCCAGGGACTCGAAGCCGGCGCTGTACAGCACCGGGCCGGGGACCAGGCCGGGACGTTCGCGCTCGTAGGGCAGCGAGCGGATGGCCTGCTCAGCCTCCCGTAGGACCTTGCGGAGCCGGACGGACTGGCGGAAGTCGTCGCTCTGGACGTACGTGTTGAGGCTCTCGCTGAGCTTGCCGTAGATCCTCTGGATCTGGCTGTGCTGGCTGCGGAGTTCGGCCACCAGGTTCTTGAGGGTCTCGCGTTCGTCGTGGCTAAGTTCGTCCGCGAACTGACGGCTCAGGACTTCGCCGATCGCGGACCGGAACCGCAGCTGCTGTTGCGGGTCCTCCAGGAACGCGGTGAAGGAGCGGAAGGTCCGGCCTTCGGGACTCTGCCGGAGCCGCTTGTCGGCCTCGAGCACCTGGGCCATGGTGGCCCCCTTGCTGAGGGATTCCTCGATGATCTGGTTGCGAAGGTCCCCCACGAGCTCTTCGATCCGGTCACGCATCTTCTTGTAGTCCGCGGGCAGGCTTGCGGCGAGGTCCAAGATGTTGCCGGCGGCTTCCACGGCCTCGTCGTCGTCGAGAAGTCCGTCGAAGTCCCCGGAGCTGATGTCCTCCATCAGCTGGCGGCGCTCGTCGATCTCCTCTTCGAGGGATTCGAGCCGCGCGCTCTGGTCCGGGTTGGTCTCGTTGGCGAGTTTCTCGACGTCGCCCAGCAGGGTGCCGAGCCGGGAACCGTTCAGCGTGGACCGTTCGCTGGAGAGGCTGTCCAGAAAGGCAAGCACGCGGGCGGCGGGTTCGGTGACTTCGTAAACGATCTGACCCGACTGGTTCCGGCGGGTCAGGAAGTTCTTGCGGGTCCACTCGTCCGCGTACTTCTTGCCGGATGGCGTGCCGTTGGCCGGGCCGCTCTGCTGCTCTCCCGTGCCGGGGGCCTGCCGGCGCAGCTGCTCAAGGAAGGCGTCGACGTCGGCGTGGAACTCCTCGAGCGGCAGCTGGGCGCGGGTGCGCGTAAAGGATGCCTGAAGCACGGCGATCACCCACGGCGCCGAGCGCGTGAGGGCCCAGGCGGGTCCCTTGGTGAGCAGTTCGAGGTCCCGGAGCCGGGCACTGATGGCGTCGGCTGATGACACGGCGGAGCGGGACACGCACTCTCCTTCGGCTGCCAGAGGCTGGTTGGGGTTGGTGTTGCGGGGCAGCGGATTCGAAAAACTGCCAGCTACAAGGTTAACGCAGGGCTTCGGCCGCATTAATCGTGGCCTCCCCGACCTGGAATGACGAGACGCCTGGGACTGGTGGGGCTGCCGCAACCGCGCCGTGACCTACGCATCGGTAGCATTTCGATCCCGTATCAAGAGGCGGGGAATGTGCAAAGGACCCTAGTTGAGCACGTCTCCGGCCCCCTAGTCTCGGGCTACTGGTTCAAACCGAAGCGATGGTGCAGGGGGAAGAATGCAGTTCGACCTAAGCGCAGTGGAGACGGGCACGATGGTGGTCATCGGGACCTTGGTGTTTGCCCTGTTAATCGGCCTCTTCATGATGGTGTCCGCCTTTGTGGCCATGTTTCTGCTGGGCGTGGGACGTCTCACCTGGTACCTCGTGGCCGTCGTGGTGGTGGGCATGGTCCACGCCATCAACCACGGCTGGGACCGGCTGGTCCACCACGCCTCCACGGTGGATTTGCCAGGCGATTTCCAGGTCGACTTCGGCACGGACTTCCGGGCCGAGTATCCGGGGCAGGCCGCCCCTAGCACAGGCACTTACCCGCGAGTAGTATTGCGGGACAGCTGAAGGGTCCTCCACCCCAGGCGGATCCAGGGCTCAAGCCGGCCACCCGGTTAGAGGAGATGCCCAGTGAGCTCCGCCATTGAAGACCCCGCCACCGCTCCCCAAAATCCCGCGCAGGGCACTCCGACGCCGGACTCTCCTGAGCAAGACTCTCCCGTGCCGCCGGAGCACATCGGCCCCGCCGCAACTGCCGCCGACGCGCGGGCCATTGCCGAGGCTGCCCGCGAGACCAGCTGGAGCCAGCCCAGTTTCGCGAAGGGCCTTTACCTGGGCAGCTTCGACCTGAGCCTGATCCACCCGTGGCCTGAGGCCCCGGCGGACGACGTCGAACGCGGTGAGGCGTTCATGGCGCGCCTGACCGACTACTGCCGCACAATGTCCGGACGCACCATCGAACGAGACGCCCGGATTCCGGACGAATACCTCCGGGGGCTCGCCGAGCTCGGCGCCTTCGGAATGAAGATCCCCCGGGAATACGGCGGGCTGGGCCTCACCCTCGTGTACTACGGCCGCGCTCTGGCACTGCTGGGCTCGGTGCACCCAAGCCTCGGCGCCCTGCTGTCCGCGCACCAGTCCATTGGCGTCCCGGAGCCGGTCAAGGTCTTCGGCACTCCGGCCCAGAAGAAGGAGTACCTGCCCCGCTGCGCCGCCGGCGCCATCACCGCGTTCCTGCTGACCGAGCCCGACGTCGGCAGCGACCCCGCCCGGATGGGCAGCACCGCCGTCCCGTCCGACGACGGCGCATCGTACGTCCTGGACGGCGTCAAGCTGTGGACCACCAACGGCGTCATCGCCGAACTCGTCGTGGTCATGGCACTCGTGCCGCCACACACCGACGCGGACGGAACCCGCCACAAGGGCGGCATCAGCGCATTCGTGGTGGAAATGGACACCCCCGGCATCACCGTGGAGCACCGCAACGCCTTCATGGGTCTCCGCGGGATCGAAAACGGAGTCACACGTTTCCATCAGGTCAGGGTCCCCGCGGCCAACCGGCTGGGCCGCGAAGGCCAGGGCCTGAAGATCGCCCTCACCACCCTCAACACGGGCCGGCTCTCGATCCCCGCACTGTGCGTCGCCTCGGGCCGGTGGAGCCTGAAGATCGCCCGGGAATGGTCCAACGCCCGCACCCAGTGGGGGCGCCCGATCGGCCAGCATGAGGCTGTGGGCAAGAAGATCGCCTTCATCGCGGCCAGCACTTTCGCCTTGGACGCCGTGTTCGAACTCTGCGCGGAAATGGCCGACGCCGGGCAGAAGGACGTCCGGATCGAGGCGGCGCTGGCCAAGCTGTGGTCCACGGAGATCAGCTGCCTGATCGCCGACGAACTCGTGCAGATCCGCGGCGGCCGCGGCTTTGAAACGGCCGATTCCCTCGAGGCCCGCGGCGAGCGCGCCGTTGCGGCTGAACAACAGCTCCGCGACTTGAGGATCAACCGGATCTTCGAGGGGTCCTCGGAAATCATGAAGCTGCTGATCGCCCGCGAAGCCGTGGACGCGCACCTGGCCGCCGCGGGAGACCTCGCCTCGGCAGACGCCCCCCTGTCGGACAAGGCGAAGGCCGCCGTCGGCGCTTCCGGCTTCTACGCGAAGTGGCTGCCCAAGCTCGTGGCCGGCGCCGGCATGGACCCGAGGTCCTACAGCGACTTCGGCCGGCTCGCCAAGCAGCTGCGGTACGTGGAGCGCTCCTCCCGGCGGCTGGCACGGCAGACCTTCTACGGGATGGGCCGCTGGCAGGCCAAGCTCGAGCACAAGCAGGCATTCCTGGGCCGGATCGTGGACATCGGTGCGGAGCTGTTTGCCATGGCGGCATGCTGTTCCCGCGCCGAGATGCTCCTGCGGACGCAGCCGGAACGCGGTGCCTCCGCGTACGAACTCGCCGAGGCATACTGCGAACAGGCCCGTGTGCGTGTGGACGAATACTTCGACCGGTTGTGGCGGAATACCGACGACGCCGATCATGCCCTGGCCCGCAAGACACTGGGCGGCGACTACACCTGGCTGGAGGCCGGCGTCCTTGACCAGTCCGAAGGGACCGGGCCGTGGATCGCGGACGCCAGCCCACGCGCCTCGGTAAAGGAAGACCTGCACCGCAAGTACCGCTGACAGATCGCTGAGCCACCCCCGACGTACCAACAACGGATAGTAAGCATCCTTGCTAACCGGAATCCGCCATGGTTAGGTGGACCCGAGACCGGCACCCTGACCGTGCCCGGGTCAACCAGCGAAAGTGAGCAATCCTCATGAGCAGCACAGCAGGCCCTGACGACAACACGACCCGCCGCGTCGTGCCGGAGGACGGCACGGCTTCGCCGCGAGAACCCCGCATCCATGACGCCATGCAGGACGCCACGCGCGAAGAACGGGTCGAAGAGGCGCCGCCGCGCGCGAACCGGACCGATGCCACGCGCCCGTTTCCTGCCACATCGGTGACGGCCGTCCGGCGGCACGACGAACCCGTCCGTGAACCGGTCCACCCCGTCCACGAACCACTCCGTGATACCGCGGTGGCCGAGGCGCCGACCCGCGAAACCGTCGTGGCCCGCGAGAAGGAGCAGTTCGGCGGCATCAAGGTCGGCTCAGCGTTCTTCGGTTGGCTGGCCGCCACGGGCACTGCCGTGCTGCTCACCGCACTGGTCGCCGCCGGCGGCACCGCCGTCGGACTGGCCACCAACACCGACGTCAACGACGCCGTCAACCAGGCCGCGGGCAACCAGACAATCGGCTTGGCCGGCATCATCGTGCTGCTGGTGATCCTTCTGGTCGCCTACTACTGCGGCGGGTACGTGGCAGGCCGGATGGCGCGCTTCAACGGCGCCAGGCAGGGCTTCATGGTCTGGGTCTGGGCCCTGATCGCCGCGATCGTGGTCGCCGTGCTGGGCATGGTCGCCGGGCAGCGCTTCAACATCCTGGCAAACCTGAACAGCTTCCCGCGCATTCCGGTCAACGAGGGCGAGCTGAACACCATGAGCATTATCGCGGCGGTCGTCGTTGCGGTGGTTGCCCTGGTGGGCGCAGTGCTCGGCGGCCTCGCGGGCATGCGTTTCCACCGCAAGGTGGACCGGGCCGGTTTCGCGCCGGCAACTACGGCCGAAGAACACCCCGCCGGAAACTCACGTCAGCCGGACACTACGCCGTCAAGGTAGTACCAGCGCCTGCCCTCCCGCACAAAGCGGCTCGTTTCGCGCTGCACGCCGCGTTCGCCGTCGTGCCGGTAGTGCGCCGCGAATTCCACCGTACCTTCGGTGTCCAGCGGACCGCCGCGGCTGGTGGAAAGGATGTCCAGGCGGCGCCACTGCATGTCGGCATCCAGCCCCAGCGCAGCGGGCCGGGTGGTCGGATGCCAAGTGCGCAGGAGGTACTCCTCGTCCCGGACGACGAAAGCGCTGTACCGGGACCGCATGAGCTGCTCGGCCGTCGGCGCCTCGGCGTCCCCGCGGTGGAACCGGCCGCAGCAGTCGGCGTATTGCTCACCGGACAGGCACGGGCAGTTCCCCTCGTACGGCACGGCCGCCCGGCTCCCACCAGGGTTCGCCGGCGACGCGCCGTCGGGGTTTGAATCTGCTGCTGCGGTGTGCGTCACAAGGTGTCCTTCCTGCGGGCCGGACGACGCCGGCGGGGCTGACTTTGACTATAGACGCCTGCCCCGCGGCGCCGATCCCCGCTCGCGGGTAACGGCTTCGACACATCTTCGCCGGGGGCAGCGGCGGCGACACGTGGCCGGGCGAAAAGTACGTATTGTTAAGAGCGGCTCCTGCCCGCCACATGGTTGCGGTAGGGACCGCGCTGCAGCAGGACGGCAAGGAGAGGTGACATGGAAGATCCAACGACCATTGCGCTGCACCTGACCTTTTTCGGGACCCTCGGGGTGGCGTTCGTCATGTTCCTTGGTCTCTTCCTGGTGTTTGCCGCAACTCTCGTCATTGCCGGGATCGGCCGGCTGGTAGCTGTTGTTGTGATGGCCGTCGCCGGGCTCGGCAGGCGCCCTGAAACACGCGACAATCCCTCGACAGCTACGAAACCCGGGCGCCCTGCCGCGGCAGCCAAGCCGGCCCGTTCTTCCATGACAGGCGGGAAGTCTGTTAGGAACCCAACCAGGAACCCCGCCAAGAAGGAAGCTGCGCTGTCCCCGGAATGGGCCGCCGCCGTGGCCCGGGCCGATGCCCGCGCCGCCGCGAGGGCCAAGGCCGAGGCCGGCCCCGACGTCCGGGTCTCCGTCCGGGACCTGCCCAACCCCAAGGCGCCGGCGCGGGACATCACGGAAGTCTCAGCCCTCGTCGAGTCGGCCATGGACTCCAACGGGACGCTCGGCGCCGTCCCCCGGGCTTTCAAGAAGCCGCCTATGCCCGCCGCGAAGTCCATGCTGGACACCGGCTCGCTCGTATCGCTGCACGGCGGCCTTCCGGTCGGGAAGGCCAAACAGCAGGCCCCGGAGCGCAAGGCCGGCTGAGCCCTTACCCCGGGCGGGCAAGTCCGCTACGTTGGAACCCATGGAATTCAGATACCTCGGGAACAGCGGCTTCAAGATTTCAGAAATCACGTTCGGCAACTGGCTGACGCATGGCTCCCAGGTGGAGAATGACGTCGCCACCCAGTGTGTCCGTGCCGCGCTCGACGCCGGTATCAGCACCTTCGACACGGCCGACGTCTACGCCAACACCGCGGCGGAGACGGTCCTCGGCGAAGCCCTCAAGGATGAACGCCGGGAGTCACTGGAAGTCTTCACCAAGGTGTTCGGCCCCACCGGCCCCAAAGGCCACAACGATCTCGGCCTGTCCCGCAAGCACATCATGGAAGCCATCAACGGCTCCCTCCGGCGGCTGCAGACCGACTACGTGGACCTTTACCAGGCTCACCGCTACGACTACGAAACGCCGCTGGAAGAGACCATGCAGGCCTTCGCCGACATCGTGCGGCAGGGCAAGGCCCTGTATATCGGGGTCAGCGAGTGGACTGCCAACCAGATCCGTGACGGCCATGCCCTTGCCCAGGAACTGGGCTTCCAGCTGATCTCCAACCAGCCGCAGTACTCCATGCTGTGGCGGGTGATCGAGGCCGAGGTGATTCCGACGTCGGAAGAGCTGGGCCTGTCCCAGATCGTCTGGTCCCCCATGGCGCAGGGCGTGCTGAGCGGCAAGTACCACCCCGGCAAGCCGGCTCCCGAAGGCAGCCGCGCCACGGACACGAAGGGCGGCTCGCGGATGATCGAGCGCTGGCTGTCCAACGAGGTCCTCACCGGCGTCCAGCAGCTCAAGCCGATCGCAGATGAGGCCGGGCTGACCATGGCCCAACTCAGCATTGCCTGGGTGCTGCAGAACAAGAACGTCGCCTCGGCCATCATGGGCGCGTCCCGGCCGGAGCAGATCGAGAAGAATGTGGCGGCCGCGGGCGTGACGCTGGACCCGGCGATCATGGACAAGATCGATGGCGTCATCGGAGCCCTGGCCGAACGCGACCCCGCGCAGACCAAGTCGCCGGCCTCCCGCGAAGCCTAGGGCCATGACCAACGCCCCCGAGCTCGCCGTCACCGGTTCCACCGGCCACCTGGGCGGCCTGGTGGCCCGGCTGCTGGCCCGGGCCGGCAGTCAGCAGCGGCTGCTGGTGCGGGACGCCGCGCGGGCGCCGGAGCTCGACGGCGCCGTCCCGTTTGTGACCACGTACGCCGACCGGGAACAGGCGAAGGCGGCCCTGGCAGGCGCGACGACGCTGTTCATGGTCTCCGCCGCCGAGGCCGAGGACCGGCTGGAACAGCACTACGCCTTCGTCGATGCTGCGGCCGCAGCGGGCGTCCGGCACATTGTGTACACCTCATTCTTCGGGGCGGCGCCGGACGCCACGTTCACCCTGGGCCGGGACCACTTCGCGACGGAGGAGCGGATCAAGGCCTCCGGCATGGACTACACGTTCCTGCGCGACAACTTCTACCTGGACTTCCTGCCGTTGCTGGCCGGGGACGACGGCGTCATCCGCGGCCCCGCGGGCGACGGCGTGATGGCCGCCGTCGCGCGGGCGGACATTGCCCGCTCGGCCGTCGCCGTGTTGCGGGACCCGGTCCTGCACGTGGGACGGACCTACGATCTGACGGGCCCGGAGGACATCTCGCTGGCCCGCGGCGCGGAACTCCTGACCGCCGGAACCGGCCGGACCATCACGTTCCACAACGAAACCCTGGAGGAGGCCTATGCCTCCCGCGCCTCCTACGGTGCACCGCCGTGGCAGGTGGACGCCTGGGTGAGCACATACACGGCCATCGCGGCCGGCGAACTGGCGGGCCCCACCTCCGCCGTGCACGAGCTGACGGGCCGCGAGCCGCTGAGCCTCGAACAGTTCCTTGCGGAGGCCCACACGTTGTAGGCCGCCGCACTGGACTTACAGAACCCAGTATTGACGGCGTCCGGGGCGCGGCGTAGACCTGAATTCAGGTGACACCGGCCAAAAACGGGCTGGGCCTTCATAAGAATCGCAGCGCGCCATGCCAAAGCAAATGTCCCGACACTCCGCTGTCCTGAAGAGTCCGCGCCGGCAGGCCGGGAAACCCCGGCCGCATTCCGGCGAACCCACCCACGGCCCGCTGACAGCGGAGGAACTCCAGCTCGCCGTGCGGAACCATTCAATGCCGCTCGAAGCCCTGCGGAAGGACACCACGCCGCCGGGGCTGCACTATGTGCTCACCCACTTCGACATCCCGTTCATCGATACCGACCACTGGCACCTGCAGATCGGCGGCGCCGTGCAGCGGTCCCTGGAGCTGAGTTTCCGGGCTTTGCTTCGGGCTCCCAGCATCACCATCCCGGTCACGCTCGAATGCGCCGGCAACGGCCGGTCCCTCCTGCGGCCCCGCCCGCTGAGCCAGCCGTGGGTCCTGGAAGCAGTGGGCACCGCTGTGTGGACCGGCGTCCCGCTCGCCTATCTGCTGACCCAGGCCGGCGTGGAGGACGACGCCGTGGAGGTGCTCTTCAGCGGAGCGGACACCGGGGTCCAGGGCGGCGTCCGCCAGCAGTTCGCCCGGAGCCTCCCGATCGAGGAGGCACTGCGGCCCGACGTCGTGCTCGCCTACCGGATGAACGGCGCAGAGCTGCCGCCGCAGCACGGTTATCCGCTCCGGCTGGTGGTCCCGGGCTGGTACGGCATGGCGAGCGTGAAGTGGTTGTCCTCGATCAAGGTCCTCACCAGACCCTACGACGGTTTCCAGCAGGCCGTGGCGTACCGCTACCAGGAGGACGCGGACGACGCCGGCACTCCCGTGACGTGGATGAAGGTGCGTTCGCTGATGGTTCCGCCGGGCGTTCCGGACTTTTTCAGCCGCAGCCGGATCCTGCCCCCGGGACCGGTATTGCTGACCGGCCGGGCCTGGTCCGGGCAGGGCGCCGTGCAGCGCGTCGACGTCGGGATCGACGGCAAGTGGGCTCCGGCCCATCTGGAGCACCCGCCCGCGCCGTTCGCGTGGTCCGCCTGGTCAATGCCGTGGGTGGCCGACCCGGGCGAACACGAGCTCAGCTGCCGCGCCACCGATGCCAGCGGCGCGGTACAGCCGCTGGAGCCGGTGTGGAACTACCAGGGGATGGGAAACAACGTGGTCCAGCGGATCAAGGTCACCGTCGGGCAGTAAACCGCGTGCGGTGCCCCCGGGGCCGGGACCTAGCGGCCGCGTCCCAGGTGCTCGGCGTTCAGTTCGTCGAGTTGCGCGTCCGTGAGGTCATCGAAGCCGCGGGCCTCGCGTTTGTCGCTGCGCGAGAAGCGGATGAACATCAGGATGATGAGCGGCAAATCGACAATCTCGCAGATGAACCATAGAACGTCGCCCGCCAGCTGCTGGTCGCGCAGGGCGTCCGGAAACCAGCCCAGTGAAGACTGCCGCGTCGTGACGTGATCCAGTACCTGGCCGTTGAGGCGCAGCAGGATCCCCGGAACGGCGTCGACCAGCAGCTCAATGAAGACAAACACGAATTCCAGGATGAAGAACGCGCTGGACCGGCGGAAATCCGCTTCCTCGATGATCGGCAGGGCCATCAGCATGCCCAGCAGCGGAACCCCGACGGTCAGCAGCGACTCGGCCAACGGCGCAGTGCGGAGGGTGTAGAACGCCGGCGTAAGGAAAGTGGAGAACAGGGCAAGGCCAAGGAGCGGGGCGGCCATGGAGTTGCTCACAAACCGCACGGCGCGGTGCGCGAGTACATTATTCAGCCGGTTCACGCCCCCCGGCGGCAGGGCGGCGCGCGCCAGGGTGATGGGTTTTCCCAGGCCGACCAGCAGCGGCACCACGAAGAGCATCAGCGAAATCTTGAGCGTGAAGGCCCACCGGAGCTGGGCGCTGTAGACGCCCGGGAACCCGCACGTCAGCACTGTCAGGAACCCCAGGCCCAGGAGATAGAACGCCAGTGTCCGCCATACGGGCTGGCGGTGCCCGCGCGCCGCTGCGGCCTTCAGGCCGAGGGCGTAGAGCACCGCCGAAGCGCTGATGAGGGCAGCGGCAGCCCAGTCGATCTGCCAGGCGGTGAGGACTACATCAAGGGGTGGCACTGGCCCATGATAGGCGCCTTTCCTTGGAAGACCCTCAGCATCCCTCGAAGTCGGTGAGCACCTTGACCTTCTCCGCGGAGGCGGACGAGGGATCGAAGGTGTAGCCGATCCATTCCCGCGCGAGCCGCCGTGCCAGCTCCAACCCGACAACACGCTGGCCCATGGTGAGGACCTGGCAGTCGTTGGAGAGCACGGAGCGCTCCACACTGAAGGAGTCATGGGCGGTCGCGGCCCGGATGCCGTCCACCTTGTTGGCGGCAATGGCGACGCCGATTCCGGTGCCGCAGAACAGGATGGCCCGGTCTGCCTGCCCGTCCCGGATCAGTTCCCCCGCGGCGATGCCCACGTACGGATACGGCTTGGTGAACTGATCCGGGGCGTCGTCGCGGTTTACCCCGATGTCGATGACTTCCGCGACCCGTGGATCGGTCCGGAGGTCCGCCAGGATCTGGTCCTTGTAGTCCACGCCGGCTTCGTCCGCGCCGACAATGAGCCGGATGCCTGCCGGGCTCATGAGCGTGCTCCGGCAGCTTGCCGCACACCGGCGAGGTGTGGACCGAACACGCCGAACACCATGGCCAGGGACGTGGCCCCCGGGTCCGGTGTCCCCACGCTCTTTTCGGCCAGGGGGCGGGCACGCCCCTTGAGCGGGCGCAGGGCCGCGGTGGCCTGCGCCGCGGCGGTGGCCTCGCGCGCCGCTGCTGCCCAGCCGGCATCCGCGCCGGCGCCTTCGCCGGCCAGCCGGCTCAAGGTCTCGGTGAACGGGACAAGCGCGTCCACCATGGTCTTGTCCCCAACATCGGCCTTGCCGAGCTCCGCGATCCGGGCGGCAAAAGCCGCCACGGACGCTGCGAGCTCAGACGCCTCGGGCGCGTGGTCGTTGCCGAGGGACTCACCGAAGGCCCGCAGGCCGGCGCCCCACAGCACTCCGGAGGTGCCGCCGGCGTTGTCGGCCCAGGCATCGCCGGCGGCGGCCAGGACGGCGCCGGCTCCGGCGCCGCGGGACGCAGCGCCCGAGGCGGCGGCACAGGCAGCGTCAATGCCGCGGACCATCCCCCGCCCGTGGTCGCCGTCGCCGGCGATGGCGTCGAGGTCGCCGAGGGATTTCTCGGCGTCGTGGAGTGCGTCCCGGGCCGCCGTTAGGGCGGCGATGCAGCGCAGCGCGTAATCACGTGAAGCGTCCGCCGCGGTGAAGGTCTCCGGTGCCGTGGTGTCCTCGGCAGGCGTCGGCTCCTCCGCCACGCCGCCGGGGAGGGCTGCGTTGCCCCGCCGGTACGCAGGGGTCTCGGCGGGAGCGGTCCAGAGCGGTTCGAGTTCGTCATCGAGCCACGTGACGGTCAGTGAGACGCCGGACATGTCCAGGCTCGTGACGAGCTCGCCGACCTCCGGCATCACCAGTGTGTAGCCTGCGGCGCGAAGCAGCGGGGCGACGGTCAGCCACAGCACGAAGAGCTCTTCCTGTTTCGTGGAGCCGAGCCCGTTCAGGAGCACGGCAATCCGCGGGCCGGCACCGTGCGGCGTCTCTGCAAGCACGCGCGCCACCAGTTCCTCGCCCAGCTCCCGTGCCGGCGGCAGTTCGGTATCGAACAATCCGGGCTCGCCATGGATGCCCAGGCCGAGCCCCATCATTTTGTCCTCCAGCGTGAACAGCGGAGCGTCGGCGCCCGGAAAGGTGCAGCCGCTGAAGGCGCTGCCGATGCTGCGCGTCAGGTCGTTGGCCTTGCGGCCCAAGCGGACAACCTCGGGCAGGGTCTCGCCGGCCTCGGCGGCGGCTCCCATGATCTTGAAGACGGTGAAGTCGCCGGCGATGCCGCGGCGCTTGCCGGATTCCGACGGCGGTGCGCTGGCGATGTCGTCCATCACGAGCACGTTGTCCACCTGGATCCCTTCGGCGGCCAGCCGTTCGCTGGCCAGGCCGAAGTTCATGACGTCGCCGGCGTAGTTGCCGTAGGTGAACACCACGCCGGCGCCGCTGTCCGCGGCTTTGGCAACGGAATACGCCTGCTGCGCGGACGGCGAGGTGAAGATGTTTCCGACGACGGCGCCGTCGGCCATGCCGGTGCCGATGAGCCCGGCGAAGGCCGGGTAGTGGCCCGAGCCGCCGCCGGCCAGTACGGCCACCTTCGGCTGGCGGGGCCGGTGCCGGCGGACGGCGCCGCCGGGCACCTGGCGGACCAGGTTGGCATGGACGTCGCAGAAGCCGGCAAGGGCTTCCTCGGCGAAATCGGACGGGTCGTTAAAGATTCTTGTCATGATGGGCTCTCTCAGCTGAACTCGGTCGTCTGCCGCTCTGTCCAATAGACGTTGAGGCTGCTAGTGGATGTGGCTTCCGCCGTTGATGTCGATGGTGGTTCCGGTGAGGTAGGCGGACTCCTCGGAGGACAGGAAGGTGATGACGGCAGCGATTTCCTCGGTGCTGGCGTTGCGTCCGAGCGGGATACCGGCGTTAATGGCCGCTTCCTGCTCCTCGGTGCTGCCCACGCGGATGTTGGTGTCCACAGCGCCGGGGGTGATGGCGTTGACGGTCACGCCGGTGCTTCCGAGCTCACGGGCCAGGGCCTTGGTGAAACCCAGGATGGCGGCCTTAGCTGCGGAGTAGGGGACCTTGCCGAAGACGCCGCCGCCGCGCTGCGCGGACACGGAGGACATGTTCACGATCCGGCCCCAACCGCTGGCGATCATGTCCGGCAGGAACGCCTTTGTGACCAGGTAGGTGCCCGTGGCGTTGACGGCCATGACCTTGTTCCAGAGCTCGAGGGTGGTTTCCAGGAACGGCACCGGCGAGGTGATGCCGGCGATGTTGGCCAGGGCGCCGACGGCGGGCAGGTTGCCGGCGCTGACCTCGGCGGCAACCGCCTGGTAGGCGGCGTTCACGGAGTCCTCGTTGGCGACGTCGATCTCGTGGCCGAAGGCGGGAACGTTGAATTCGTTGCCGATCTCCGCGGCGACCTTGGCGGACTTCTCGCCGTCGAGGTCCAGGATCACCACGCCCCAGCCCTGGCTGGCGTAGCGGCGTGCGGTGGTGATGCCGATGCCCCGGTCCGAGGTTGCCCCGGTGAGGACGGCGGTGCGCTGGATGGTGGTGCTCATGATGCTCCTTGGAGTTGGTGTGGTGTCTCTTTGATGGAATCGATTGCTCCAACGGCGCCGTTTTGGCGGTCCAGAACGGCCGTTTCGGAGCAGTCGATGGGTCAGATGAGGTCTGTGATGAAGCTGGCGGCCTTGGCGGCTGCTGCCGGGCGTTCGTCGTGCGTGACGTCGCGGGTCTCCAGCTCCAGGGAGAAGTGGCCGGCGTAACCGTGGGCAGCGAGTGCGCCCAGGCCGGCGGCGAAATCGGCGTCGCCGTTGCCGATGCTGAGGTTGATGTTCCCCGGCGCGGCATCGCGCAGGTGGACGTGGGCGATCCGGCCCCGGTGCCGCTCAAGGTAGTCCAGCGGGTCCTCGCCGGCGGCCACGATGTGGCTGAAGTCCATGACGATCCCGACGCCGGCTCCGGCCAGCCGCTCTGCCAGCAGTTCCGCGCGCTCCAGGTTCCAGCAGAAGCGCAGGAAGTGCAGTGACTCGGTCCAGAGCTCGACGCCGAACTCGTCCGCGCGTCGCCTGGCCCCGAGGAGCTGAGCGGCAATGGTGTCCAGATCCTCGTCGATGCTGCGGACCGGCTCGTGGCCGAGGGCGCCGCAGGGAAGGACAAGGGCCTTGGCACCAATTCCGGCCGCCAGGGTGAGGAGGGCGTCAAGGTGCCGGTTCCGGGCGGACTGTGCGTCGGCGTCGAGCACGGCGTTGAGGTCCCCAATGTCTCCGTTGACCGAACGGACCCGCAGCCCGGAGGCAACGACGTCGGCCGTCACGGCGGCGACGGCAGCGGCGTCAAGGTCGTAGGGAACGTGGTCGCACACTCCGGGAAGGGCGCCGAGATCGATTTCCTCGAAACCCAGGCCGCTGATGGTGCGCAGGGCCGTGGGCAAGTCCTGGTGGCGGAAGCTGATGGACGAGCAGCCGAGTCGGGAATTGAACATCGTCGTTGATCCTCTGGTCGTGCCCCGAGGGCGGTGGTGATACGGACCACACTACAAAGTCGACTGTCAACAGTCAACCTTTGAAGTTGACTGTTGACATTACTTATGTCGCGGGTCACACTGGCGTATCATCTGTTAACAGTCGACAGTGTTGGCGCTGAAGCGTCGACAGCTCTCTTCGAAAGGGATTGACATGAGCAACGAAGCTCTCACCATGCGAGGCCCTGTGCATGGCACGAAGGACGCCCGGCGCGTCGCGGTCGGCTCCAGCGTCGGCGCAGTTATCGAGACCTATGACTTCATCGGCTTCGGCACGGCAGCAGCCCTGTACTTCGGTACGGCTTTCTTCCCCACGGGCGACCCGGTGACCGGGACCCTGGCCGCCTTCGCCACCCTGGGTGTCGGCTTCGCGGCCCGTCCCATTGGCGGCATCATCGGCGGCCACCTCGGTGACAAGCTCGGCCGCAAACCGGTCCTGGTGGCGTCCCTGATCCTCATGGGCGTCGCCACCTTCGTCATCGGCCTGCTTCCCACGTACAGCCAGGTCGGCCTGATGGCTCCTGCTTTGCTGGTGTTCGTCCGCATCGTCCAGGGCCTGGCCTTCGGCGCGGAGTGGGGCGGCGCCATCCTCATGAGCTACGAACACGCGCCGTGGAAATCCAAGGGCAAGTACACCGGCATGGTCCAGGCCGGCTTCCCGGTCGGGCTGCTGTTGGCCAACCTGGTGTTCCTCTTCAGCGTCCAGCTCGGCGGCGAACTCGCCTGGCGCATTCCGTTCCTCGCCAGCATCGTGCTGGTCGTCGTCGGCCTGATCATCCGCTCCAAGGTCCCCGAGTCCCCGGTCTTCGACGAGGTCAAGGACAGCGGCAACATCGTGAAGTCGCCCATCACGGAGGTCCTCAAGACCGACTGGCGCAACATCGTCAAGGGCATCGGCCTCCGCATCGCCGAGACCGCAGGCTACGCCGTGTCCATCACCTACATGATTTCCTACCTGAACAGCCAGCACCTGGCCGACAAGACCCAGACACTCGTCGCACTGTGCATCGCCTCCGCGATCGGCATCTTCGCCACGCAGGCCTGGGCACGACTGACCGACAGGATCGGCCGGCGCCCGCTCTACATCTGGTCCTGCGCCTTCGCGGTGGCCTTCGCCGTGCCGATGTTCCTTTTGGTCAACACCGGCTTGTTCATCTTCATCATCGCCACCCTCGTGATCTCCTACGCCGTGTGCCAGAACTCGCTCGCCGGCGCCCAGGGCGCCTGGTTCCCGGAGCTCTTCCAGGCCAAGACCCGCGCCTCGGGCGCCTCGCTGGCCTACCAGATCTCGGCCATGGTCTCCGGCTTCACCCCGTTCATCACCACCCTGCTGTTCGTCAGCTTCGGCTGGATGGGCCCGGCACTGCTCTTCGGCACCTACGCCGCCATCGGCCTCTGGGCCGCCCTCGCCACCCGGGAAACCTGGGGCAAGCGCGAACGCCAGCTCGCGGACGAGGCCACCAAAAGCACCCCCACCCACGTGACCGCGTAGGGACGCACCCCACCGGACGCCGTCGACGGCCTCCCGCAGTAGCTCATCACGTCAATTTTGAAAGGCAGAATTGTGGTTCTCACACAGGAAAAAGCAGCCCGGGGCAAACCCTCCGACGTCGAGGCAGCACGCCTTGAACGGGTCGAGGGGGCCGCGTTCCGGATCCGGCACCACGCCCTGAACATGGGCGAGGTCCAGGGCCAGGGCTACGTGGGCCAGGCCCTCGGCGCGGCCGACATGCTGGCGGTTGTCTATGCGGACCAGCTCCGGTTCCGCGCCGACGATCCCGAATGGGACGGGCGGGACAGGTTCCTGCTCTCCACGGGCCACTACGCGATCGGCCACTACGCGGCCCTCGCCGAGGCCGGGACCATCCCCGTCACGGAACTGGAGACCTACGGCTCGGACAATTCCCGGCTGCCGATGTCCGGGATGTCCACCTACACCCCAGGCATGGAGATCTCTGGCGGCTCCCTCGGCCACGGCCTCTCGATCGCCGTCGGCGCCGCCCTTGGCCTGCGTTACCAGGGGTCGGACGCCCGGGTCTACAACTTCCTCTCCGACGGCGAACTCGACGAGGGCTCCACGTGGGAGGCCGCCATGGGCGCGCACCACCACCAGCTCGGCAACCTCACCGCCATGGTGGACATCAACGCCCTGCAGGCCGACGGGAAGACCGACACCGTGCTGCGCACCGAGCCCGTCACCGAAAAGTGGGAGGCGTTCGGCTGGTACACCCAGCGCGTGGACGGGAACGACGTCGGCGCGCTGCTGGCCGCGTTCGACAACGCCGCTGCCCGGGCGGCCGCCACCGGACGTCCCTCGGTGATCCTGTGCGACACCAAAGTGGGACGCGGCGTCCCGCTGCTCGAGGACCGCGAAAAGGCGCACTTCATGCGCATTGAAGAGCACGAATGGCAGCTCTGCCGCGAGCAGCTGACCGCAGGATTCGAAGGAAAGGCCGCACGATGAGCACCGCCGCAACACCGAAGCTGAAGACGTCGGCCATGATTGCATCCTTCGCGGACCCGGGCCAGAAGACAGCGCCCGCACCGTTCGGGCACGCCCTGGTCAAAGCCGCACAGGAGAACGACAAGATCGTGGGCCTGACCGCGGACCTGGGCAAGTACACGGACATGCATATCTTCGCCCAGGCTTTCCCGGAACGGTTCTTCCAGATGGGCATGGCCGAGCAGCTGCTCTTCGGCGCGGCGGCCGGGCTGGCGGAGACGGGCCTGGTCCCGTTTGCATCCACATACTCGGTGTTCGCCGCCCGGCGCGCCTACGATTTCCTGTGCCTGGACGCCGCCGAGCCGAACCTCAACGTCAACATCGTGGGAGGACTCCCCGGACTGACCACCGGGTACGGCCCCAGCCACCAGGCCACTGAGGACATGGCGATCTTCCGCGGCATGCCCAACCTGACGATCGTGGATCCGTGCGACTCCCTCGACATCGAGCAGGCCGTCCCCCAGCTGGCGGCCAGCGAGGGCCCCACGTACCTGCGCCTGCTGCGCGGCAATGTCCCCACGGTGCTGGACGAGTACGACTACACGTTCGAACTCGGCAAGGCCAAAGTCCTGCGCGGTGGCAACGACGTCGTCTTCATCTCCAGCGGACTCATGACCATGCGGGCGCTTCAGGCGGCCGAGGCGCTGGCCGCGCACAACGTGGATGTCGCCGTCGTCCATGCCCCCACCATCAAGCCGTTCGACTCTGCAACGGTCCTGGCCGAGCTGAACACCGACCGCCTCGCGGTGACGCTGGAGAACCACAGCGTGGTGGGCGGCCTTTTCGAGACCGTCGCCTCGGCCGTGGTCACGGCGGGACTCGGCAAGCGGGTGGTGCCGGTGGCGCTGCCTGATGAGTTCCTCGACGCCGGGGCGTTGCCCACTCTGCACGAACGCTACGGGCTTTCGGTGCAGCGGATCGTCGCCAAGGTCCTCGCCGAACTGGGCTAAGCCCGAAGAAGAGTCGCCGCGCGGGCCCGGCAGCCGCCGGTCCCGCGCGGGTGCCGTACCATCAACTGTTAACACACCAACTGTAGACAGTTGACCACTGACAGTGAGGACACACCATGGCCGGAGCAACAGCCCCGCTGCTCGGACTCGAAAAGAAGAGCCTTCGCGAGCAGGCGCTGTCCGCCCTGCGCACGGCGATCACGAGCGGTGAACTTGAGCCGGGCCGGCATCTGGTGGAGACCGAACTATCCGACATGCTCCAGATCAGCCGGGGAACGCTGCGCGAGGCCCTGCGGCAGCTGGAGCAGGAAGGGCTGCTCTCGGCCGGAGCGCGGGGACGGCTGTCCGTACGGCATCTGGACAGCAAGGAAATCCGGGATATCTACGCCGTCCGGGCGGCGCTGGAGTCGCTCGCGGTCCGGACGCTGTGTGAACTGCCGGACCGGATCCCGGTGATTGCGTCCCTGCGCTCGGCGATCGACGCCATGGCGGCGGCCGCGGAGGGGACCCTGGAGGAACGGATCGAGTCCGATCTCGAGTTCCACCGGACGATATGCCGGCTGACGGGAAACGAGACCCTGCTGCACTCCTGGGAATCGCTTGAGGGCTCCATCCGGATGTCGATCATGTTTGCCGGGATCGAACGGGCCGTCAAGAACATGAGCGTTGACCGGCACCACGACATCGTCGCCGCGATCGAGACCGGCGACGCAATGCTGGCGCGCGCCACCGTCCTCGAACACATGGACGTCGCCGCGGCGAACCTCGTCGCCTAGCCGGCGTCAGTAGTCCACGATCGCGCCGGCGGAGATGTTGACCGTCGCGTCGGTGATGGCTGCCGCCTTATCCGAAACGATGAACGAGGCCACGTTCCCGACGTCTGTCAGGGTGGCGGTGCGGTTCAGATGGGCCGTCCTGGCGATCTCCACCACGATCTCTTCCCGACCTTCGGCCTGCCACGGGATGGTTTCGATAATGCCGCCGGTCACCATGGTGACCACGCGGATACCGTGCTTTCCCAGCTCGAGGGCCCATTGCCGGCGCAGTCCTTCCATCGCGTCGAGCGCCACTTTGAACCCGCCCAGGCCCGGTACGGTCTGCGGGCCCGAGCCGCCGAACATGAGCACCACGCCGGAACGCTGTTTGACCATGTGGGCGGCGGCCGCGCGGGTGGTGAGAAAGTGGGTGCGCGCAGCCAGGCTGATGGGCCGGGTGAAGTCGTCCACATCAATGTCCATGAGCGGCTGCTGGACATCTCCAAACGAGATCACGTTGAAGGAGATGTCAATCCTCTTGCTCTTTTTCGCCACCCGGTTCACGAAGGCATCCACCTGCTCCTCGTCCAGGGCATCGACGACGGCGGTCTCCGCCGTGCCGCCGGCCTCGCGAATGTCTCGGGCCACTTTCTCCAGTCGCGCTTCGGTCCTGCCGGCGATGTGGACGGACGCGCCTTCGGCCGCGAAGGCCCTGGCCACCGCCCCGCCGACCGCCCCGCCGCCGCCGTAGATCAGTGCGGTCTTGCCGTGCAGCAAGCCGTTGTCCGGAAGCCCGTTATTCAGCATGGTCGCCTGCCTAGTGCCGCGGAGTTCGTGAATTCCCTCAACTATGTTCTTGCCGGACGTCGGTGGCAAGAGGCCCGGTCCCGTGCGGGCCGTCGCGGGACAACACCGGGGAGGGGCCGGGGCAACGCCGGGACCCGGCCAGGAGCCCCCCAAATGCTTACGCCTGGCCGAATCACGGCGCGCCTGACGGCTTACCGCCGTCCTGCCAGCGAGGAATTGGACACGTCCAATTCCTCGCCCTGAGCGTAACCGGAACAGATTAGACATGTCCAATCTGTTAGGATTGCACGCGAACTGACGACACGTGAAGAGCCGCGTCCGACCATATTCGCTTGATGAAAGAAGCCACTGTGAGCAGTGACCAGTCGACCTCGGCGCCGGGCCTAGCCCTCGCCCGCAAACTGAACATTCTCCTGGATACCGCTGAGGCCGAGGGCCGGAAAATCACGTTCAATGACGTCAGGGACGCCATGACCGAGGCCGGGACGCCGCTCTCTCGCGCCAGATGGCACTACATGCGATCGGGCACCGGCCCCGCCGTCAAGAAGGTCGAACTCCTGCAGAACCTGGCCAGGTTCTTCGGCGTGAACGAGAACTACCTGATCGATGGTGACGACGAACTTCCGCCCCGGGTGGAGGCTCAGCTTGAACTGCTCGCCTCGATGCGGGCCAACAAAGTCCGTAACTTTGCCGCCCGCCAACTGGACGGCCTCTCCCCCGAAACCCTGCTCCAGATCCGGGACCTGATCGACGAACAGCTCTCGCGCGGGGATACGGACGAGCCCTGAGTAGGCCGCCAACCATGCTTTGACCTGCGCTGATATGCTTTTGGCGAAGCTTGGCGGCTATGATCGCGGGCATGCTGACGCTCTCAACTGCCAAGGACTCGGTACATGGATTACGACGCCGCCCGGTCGCGGGCACGGGAAGCAGAAGCCGGCCTCGCCCTCGCCGAGCCGGTGTCCCTTGCCTCAATCCAGAGACACCTTGAACGGCAGCGGGGCCGCAAGATCGTCATCAACCCCATCGAAGGGGCAACAGACAAAGTCTGCGGGCTGTGGTTCGGGCTGGACCACATGGACCTGATCCTGCACGCACGGGCGGCCTCCGAGGTCCACCGGCAGCAGATTGTCCTCCACGAGTTTGCCCACATGGTCCTGCGCCACGAGCAGGAAATCGTCTCCCCCGAATTGGCCGGCACATTCTTCCCGGAGCTCGATCCGGAGCGCGTCGTCAGGGCACTCAGGCGGACCGACTTCCTCAATGAGGTCGAGGTCACCGCGGAACTCTTGGCAGATCGCCTCGCCGCACGCATCCGCCGTTCCCAGGACCGCTCGGGCGGTCAACCGGGGAACTTCAGCTCCGTGTTCGGATGATCCAACTCATCACGGCTTAGGGTCACCCTGGCCGCCCTGGTTGTTGGGGACTTCAGGGGCTTCTGGGGTTTCTGGGGTTTCAGCGTTGACCGCGGCCGCCGGGCCGCCGATGCCGTAGAAGCCCGCCTGGCCACCAGCCGGCCCGCCAGTCTGACCGGACGGGGGGCCGCCGGGCGATCCGCCTGGAGCCTCACGCTCGGGTGCCGGGCCACGCACGGTCGCCTGACCCTGACTCGGGGCTGGACCTGGCGCTGCTGGGGGATACGGGGATGGACCGGGGACCGGATACGGGGCTGCCGCGGCGGACCCGGCTGGGGGGCCGGAATAGGGTCCGGCTGGCGGGCCAGCATAAGGCCCGGCTGGCGGGCCGGCATAAGGCCCGGCCGGCGGTCCGGCATAGGCCGGCACCGGCATGTCGCCCGGATCGACGGGACCCATATCGAGGTGGAACGGCGGATATTCATCCCGCATCAGGGATACGTATGCGATGACGCGGTAGATCCAGCGGTTCAGCCCGAGCAGAAGATCGAACAAACCCCGCCAGTATTGGCCGGTGAACAACAGGATCACGCCGGCAATGAAGACCAGCAGCCCGAGGAGCGAGATGCCCACGCCTTCCTGCACCCAGCGGCCGTCGCGGAACTCCCATGACCTCGCCGTCCCGGTCAGCACGCCGATGATCAGCAGATGCGGAATGGCCAGCAGCCACGATTTCACGAAGATCAGGCCGCGGGACAGCCGGTCGGGATAGTCGACGTCGAAGTCGGCCGGGTAGTTGGTACGGGCCAGGGTGAAGGGCGGATAGGCATCGGTGCCGATGGCGCTGAAGGCATAGAAGGCCACACGCCAGTTCCAGCGGATCACGCCAACATTGAAGTCGAACAGTGAGCGGGGGTAGCGGCCCGTAAACAGGATCGCGAACCAGGCCACAAGAGTTACGACGCCGAAAGCGAACCAGAGGAAGAACAGCACGATGCAGTGCGGAATGGCCAGGAACCACTTGACGAGCCACATCCAGCGGGACAGGTTCGGGTCGAGGTAGCCGTTGAGGCGGGCCGGATACACGTAGTGCGAGGGGCCGCCCGGAGGCACCGGATAGGGAGTTCCCGGCGCGGCAGCGTAGGCTGCTACGGCGCCTGGCGGGACTCCGGAGGACCCTGCCGCGCCCGGCGGCACTGCGCTGTTCAACTGCCCTGGGGCCCCGGGCGCGTACGCACCCACCGGATGCGGCTGGCCGGGCTGGGGCGGCAGGTTGCCGGGAGGGACGCCGCTGCCCGGGCCGCCTCGGCCGGACCGTGCGGCGCGGCCGAGGCCGGCCGCGCCCAGCACGATCAGCGGCACCCCGATCAGCAGCATCACAAGGCCGCCGATCAGCAGGCCGATGAAGATCGGCCACAGTAGGTCGGAGCGTGCCCCTGCCTGCAGATTTACCGCCACCGGTGCACTCGCATCGGCATTCATGACCACCACGGCCCAGCTTCCGGAGCGCAGGTTCCAGGTGAGTTCCTGTTCACCTGGGCCCGTGGCGGTCGCGGCCCAGAAGCTCTGCCGCGCCGGATCGGCCGGGGGCTTGAATCCGTCCACTTCGCGGTAGATAGTGCGGAAGGGATCGAACCTGACGTCGACGATCTCGGTATGCCGGACCCCGGCCATGTACGCCGCGACGTCGGCCCGCGGGGCAATTCCAATGAAGATTTCTTTGCCGGGGTCGTTGGTGGAGCCGCGGAGCAGCACGCTGCCTGCAAGGTCCACGGGGGTGCCCTCGGGCAGGCCGCCTGCGGTCATGAGGTCCAGCCGCGGGGTCGTCAGGGCGAAGGAATCGCCTGAGAACTGCTCCGACGGCGTGACGAAGTACCTGCCGTCGCGCTGCTGGTAGTTGGCCCATCCCGTGACGCCGGCTCCCGCCAGCAGTCCGAGCCCCACCAAGGCGCACAGCGCACCGAGGACCAGCATGACAATCCGGCCTGCTTTCATGGCCGCCGTCCTTTCAGATGGTCCGTTTGTCCTGCCCGGTCGGGCAGGACTTCCGGATGCAGGGTGCGCCTGGCCGCGCCGCTACCGACCGAGCGAGGTCAGGAGGGTCTTTGCCCAACTGCCAGCCTTCTCGATTTCACCGCTGCGCAACGGGCCCTTGGTGCCGCCCACGTAGAACGGCATGGGCTCGGAGATGATGTCGGCTCCGCCGGAACGGAGGGCATGCGTGATCTTCTTGGCGGCGTCGCCGTGGATGAACATGCGCACGCGGGTGTCGAAGGCGGCCGCCTTAACCCCCGTGAGCCGGTCCTTGCCGAGGCCCGAAAGCAGCGCGGTGACCTTCGGCGTCGGACGCCATCCGTTGATGGGACTGCCGACGACGAGGAGGTCCCCCGCTGCCAACTCTCCGGCGTTGAAGTCGTCGACCGGGACGGCCGCGGCGTCCAGTCCCTCGAGCTCACCGGCCACTGCCTCGGCCACGGCCTTCGTGTTGCCGAAGGCCGAGTCGTAGACAATGAAGGCTTTCAAGCCGTGATCACCACTTTGAGGGCCTTCGTCTCTGCCGCACGGGCGAAGGTGTCGTAGGCTTCCATGAACTCGTCAAAGGTGAAGTGGTGGGTGGCGAAACTGTCCGCTGGGAGTTTTTGCTGCGCCACGAGCTTGAGCAGCATGGGGGTGGTGTTGGTGTTGACCAGGCCCATGCTGATGTTGATGTTCTGGATCCAGAGGTTTTCGACGTGCAGCTCCACGGCTTTGCCGTGCACGCCGACATTGGCCACATTCCCGCCGGGCCGCACGATGTCGGTGCACATGGCGAAAGTCGCCGGGATGCCGACGGCCTCGATCGCCACGTCCACGCCCTGACCGTCGGTCAGGAGCATCACCTGCTCCTTCCAATTGGGATCGCTGGAGAGGACCACATCGGTGGCGCCGAATTCGCGGGATTTCTCCAGCCGGTTCGCGTCGAGGTCGACGGCGATGATCGTGGCGGCGCCATAGAGACCCGCCGTGGAGATCGCGGCCAGCCCCACGGGACCTGCGCCGATCACTGCCACCGTGTCACCGGGCTTGACCCGGCCATACTGCACGCCGATCTCAAAGCCGGTGGGCAGGATGTCCGAGAGCATGACGGCCTGCTGGTCGCTGACTCCCTCGGGCAGGAGGTGCAGTGAGTTCTCGGCGTAAGGGACGCGGACGAACTCGGCCTGGGTGCCGTCGATCAGGTGCCCGAAGACCCAGCCGATGCCGGAGGTGCCCTCATCTCCCAAGCAGTGGGAGTACAGGCCGGTCTTGCAATTGGCGCAGTGCCCGCAGGACTTAATGCAGGAGATGATGACACGGTCCCCGACCTTCAGGCTGGTCACGGACGCGCCGATCTCCGTAATGGTGCCGACCCCTTCGTGGCCCAGAATGCGTCCCTTTGTCACCGCCGGAACATCGCCTTTGAGGATGTGCAGGTCCGTGCCGCAAATGGTGGTGGTGTCCACTTTGACGATCACATCGCTAGGGCTCTGGATAGTGGGGTCGGGGACGTCGGTCCAGGATTTCTCTCCAGGGCCGCCATAGACGAGGGCTTTCATACGTGCTCCTTGGTTTTGAGGATGGTCGGCGGATCCACGATGCGCAGCCGGCACGGCGTTACCGAGTCGTCGATGCCGGATGACATGACTGAGCGACGGGCATGCTCGTAGAGTTCTTCAATGGCATCGTCCGTCACGCGGGAGTGGGCGAGGTCCACCACGACTTCGTACCCGGGGAGTTTGGCCGCCACGCGGCGGCAGACAACGTAGAGGGCCCGGATGTTTGCGGGGGTGACGACGCCCCGCACGTTGACCCTCGCCGACTGCTCAATGGCGTCGATCCGAATAAGGACTTTGATGCGGGGATCCCCATGCGAGGGGTGTGCGTAGTAGGCGCTGGATCGGTTTCCGTATTGCCTGTGAGTCACGTGAGGTCAGAGCTCCCGCGCAGCCCGTCAGCGCACTCAATAATGTAAGAATCGCTGTCAAAAGTCATGTTGGCTTCGGTCTCCTGCCCTGTTCCCGCAGACGCGGGAAAGGGCGGAATGCCTTTTCCTTCCCCAAGGTTTTAAGCGAGACCGTGCACCTGATAAGCAAGCGGTTCATCCCCCAACTGGCCGTGCAGGAACCGCCCCAAATTCAGCTTGGGGGGTGCGGGATGAAGGGGTAAGGGGCGAAAGTCCCTTATGGGCGTTTAGGTCCTTCGCGGTTTCGCGCCTAGCCTGATTTCCATGTCTGAACAGCTCGATTCCCGCCTTTCGCCCGACCTCGTGCTGACTGCCGTGCGGCAGCCGGGGGACGACACATGCTCCGATGTGCATATCCGAAATGGCGTCGTGGCGGCGGTGGGTCCATCAACCGGGAATTCCGGCGTCGCCGGCACCCGGGTGGTGGCTCTCGACGGCCGCTACATCATTCCGGGGCTCTGGGATGAGCATGTCCACATGACGCAGTGGGCGTTAGCGTCTAATCGCCTTGATCTCTCCGGGGCCGGCTCGGCACGCGAGGCGGTCGCCGTCGTCGCTGCGCACCTGGCCGGGGCTCACCTGGCCGGGGCCGGAGGTCGCGACGCCGTTCCGGGTGCTGTCCAGACGCTGGTGGGAGTCGGTTTCCGTGATGCCGTCTGGACGGACCTGCCCGGCCTGGACCTCCTCGACGGCGTGACGCACGGCCGGCCGACGGCCCTGATCAGCCATGATCTCCACTGCGTCTGGCTCAACTCCGCGGCGGCCCGGCGGTACGGCGTGCAGGTGGACGCGGGCGGCCTGCTCCGGGAAGAACCGGCGTTTGCCCTGACACGCGAGCTAGGCAAGCTTCCGGACACGGTGGTGGACGCTTGGGTGCAGAAGGCGGCCCAAGCCGCTGCCGCGCGGGGCGTGGTCGGGATCGTGGACTTCGAGATGACGTGGAACCGCAGCCCCTGGCTACGGCGGATCTCCGGAGGCTTCGATGCGCTCCGGGTCGAAGCGGGGGTCTACCCGCAGGATCTGGACAGGGCCGTGGCCGAGGGACTGCGGACAGGCTTGGAGGTCGCCGGCGGCGGCGGACTCCTGACCGTGGGCCCGCTGAAGGTGCTGATCGACGGCTCGCTCAACACCCGCACCGCATACTGCGTTGACCAGTACCCGAACGGCGGCCACGGCCTGCTGACGGTGGGCGAGGCAGAGTTGCTCGCCCTGCTGCTCCGGGCGCGGCAAGCAGGATTCGTGCCAGCCGTCCACGCGATTGGCGACGCGGCCAACCGCGTGGCGCTGGACGCGTTTGAGGCGGCAGGAATTGCCGGACGGGTGGAACATGCCCAGTTTGTGCGGAACGAGGATTTCGCCCGCTTCGGCCGGTTGGGCGTGATCGCGAGCGTCCAGCCGGCGCACGCCCTCGATGACCGCGACGCGGCCGAGGCGAACTGGCCCGGCCGCACGGACCGTTCCTTCCCGCTGCGTTCGTTGGTGGCCGCCGGTGCCAGGCTCGCTCTCGGCTCCGACGCCCCCGTGGCTCCGCTGGACCCCTGGACCGCCATGTCCGCCGCAACAACGCGCGCCCGGCAGGACGGCCGCGGACCCTGGCATGCCGAGCAGGCTCTCACCCGGCAAGAGGCACTCACCGCGTCAACGCGCGGGCGGGGCAGGATTCGGGTCGGGGATCCGGCGGATCTCGCGGTGCTCGACGTCGACCCGTTCACTGCGTCCGAGGCAGAGTTTGCCGCGATGCCGGTGGCCGCCACGCTGATGGCGGGGAGATTTACGTACGGCGGCGTTTAGTTGTTGACCGCGACGGCGTCTGGCTGGCGACTAGTCTTTGCCCTTGACCCGCGCTTGGACGAGGTTGGCGTACGGCAGGCGGCCATACTCCGCCACGAACGCCGCGTGATAGCCGGCCTCGGCCGCGTTGAGCTCCTCAACGGGCAGCTCTTTCCACGCGATGATCAGTGACCCAGCCGCGGCGAGCTGCCAGATGAGCCGGCCGTCCCAGTGGCCGGGCGGCTTGCCGGCGCCGAAGTCGACGAATTCCTGAATCTGCCGCCGCAGCCCGCGGTTGCCTTTGCTCCCGGGACCGGCCTTGCCCACGAAGAGGACGTCGGCGCCATCGACCCATTCGGCGTCGAGCGCTTCGGCTTTCAGGGTGGGGTCCTTCTTCTTGAAGACGCCAGCCGTGCTCCTGGCCAGGAACTGCGGGCGGTACCCTTCGGGCTTTAACACCGCGAAAATTCCGGGTTTCTGCGGGATCCGGTTGATGTCAAGATCCCCGAGCAGCCGGAATCCTGTGAACCCGTCCTTTTTCAGTGACTGTCTGTTGATCGGCATGGATTCCTTGGATCGGGGCGGGGGCGTTCCTTCGAAGCTTACCGACGCGCAAGTTCGGCGGCCCTCATTTTGTCAGTGGTCGACGGGAGACTGGATTCATGGACGGCAATCAGGGGCCCGAAGTGGTTCCAACACCATCTCGCGGCGCTTTCGCTGATGCGAGGATCACCGTTGTGGCGCGTTGCTGGTTCCTCCCCCCGGGCTCTCCCTTCAGTGTCAGACCCTCGAGGGAGACTGGATTCATGGACGGCATCCAAGGGCCCGAGACGGGGCCGGCAGACCCGGCACCGGCAAGTGCTGTGACGGTCGCTGACCTGGCCCGGATCCTGGCCTTCCTCCCAGCCCCGGACACCGCCGCCGCACTGATCGACGAGATCCGGGATCTCGAGGACCTGAAATCCGCCGCGGCCGCACAACAGGCCCGCCTGAGCGTGGCCTTCGATGCGCTTCAGCGCCGCGAGCAGGCTGCCGCCGGGGTCCCGGCCGACAAGCTCGGCGCCGGTGTCGGCGCGCAGATCGCCCTGGCCCGGCGCGAATCCCCCGCCAAAGGCAGCCGCCTCCTGGGCCTGGCCAAAGCCCTCGTGACCGAAATGCCGCACACCCTCACCGCCCTGGAAACCGGGAACCTCAACGAATGGCGCGCCACCTTGCTCGTGCGCGAAACCGCCTGCCTGACCGCCGCCGACCGGGCCGGGGTCGATGAGGAAATGGCCGCCGACACCGGCGCCCTCGCCGGGGCCGGGGACCGGGGCCTGATGGCCGCGGCCCGCACCGCCGCCTACCGGCGCGACCCGCGCTCCGTCACCGACCGCGCCGCGCACGCCGCCACCGACCGGCACGTCAGCCTCCGCCCGGCCCCGGACACCATGACCTGCCTCACCGCCCTGCTCCCCGTCGCCCAGGGCGTGGCCGTCTACAACGCCCTGACCCGGCACGCCGACTCTTGCCGCTCCGCCGGCGACCCCCGCACCCGCGGCCAGGCCATGGCCGACGCGCTCGTCGAACGCATCACCGGCACCCCCGGCGGGATCGCCGGCATCGAACTCCAACTCATCATGACCGACCGCACCCTCCTCCAGGCCGACTCCGAACCCGCCCGCCTCACCGGCTACGGCACCGTCCCCGCCGGCTGGGCCCGCAAAATCCTGACACCGGACGAGAACCCAGCCCCGGACATCCGGCTCCGCCGCCTCTACACCCGCCCCGGCACCGGGGACCTCGTCGGGATGGACTCCCGGGCCCGGATCTTCCCCGCCGGGCTCCGCCGCTTCATCCAAACCCGCGACGACACCTGCCGCACCCCCTACTGCGACGCCCCGATCCGGCACCTGGACCACATCATCCCCTGGCACCACGGCGGAGAAACCACCGGCACCAACGGCGCCGGGCTCTGCGAAGCCTGCAACCACACCAAAGAAACCCCCGGCTGGAACGCCCAGCCCCGCCCCGGCCCCAGACACACCATCCAGCTCACCACCCCCACCGGCCACACCTACCAGTCCACGGCCCCGCCGCTCCCGGGAACGCCGTATCCCAAGACAGCGACACCGCTCCGCCGTCGCAAGCTGCGGTACCTCGCCAAGGCGCCCAAACCAGCCGGGCCCCGGGCCGCGGCAGCGGCCTGAAACCCTCCTGGGTTTGCAATCACAAGAGGCTGGGAGATCAAGAACAATCCGAGCCCCCGGGCTCGGGCGCAGACCGTGTTTGGCGGCAATCCAAGAACCGCAAAAATCCTCAAGCGGATCAACACACTCATTAAGGACATCGCGCGCAACGCCAATGAGTGATCGGAAGACCGGAGCCGCTCAAACACGGCTTCTACGGCTATCGGTCCCGGCGCAGCACCGACGAGCGTCGGCTGGTCTGCGGGAAACTGAACCTCAGCCAGGGGAACGGACTGTCCCACTGCCTCGTCCAGCTGCAACACGTGAGGCCTGCAGGTACCTTCGCGATCTCGCTATGAGACGGCTCGGACATTTGCATGACCAGAACGACCCGGCTTAATCAAGTGGTTACCTGCAGGCGCTTTAAGCGTACGCCTGCCTCCCCACCGTGGCGAGAGGAAGAAAGCCTCTGGACCCCGCCACAAAAACACGCTCTTCCGCGAAAGCGTAGAGTGGAGGAAGCCGCCTGATTCTGGACGCCGAGTGCTGAGGGAGAAATCGTGACGATTGACTGGGACGAAAAAAAGGCCCTGCTGCAGGAGCCGAACATCGCCGCGGTGACAAAGCTGTGCGACGAGCTCATGGAAAAGAAGCCTGGATCCGTGGTCCCCTACATCGATCCCGTCCATGACGAGGACGAATGCCGGATTGTCAGCCTGCATATCAGCCCCGGCAAGGGCACGGAGTCGGGCTTTGTCTCGCACTTCAACGACGACGAAACGGCCCGCCGTGCCACCTCCATCTACGAGGCCGCAGAGCTGGACCCCCGCTACGTAATGCCGTGGAACGCCTACCCGTGGGTCCGAGATCCGGACGCCGCATCGGCCCTGAATGTCCAGGAGAAGACGGACGGACTCCGGCCCTTCCGCCAGTTCCTGAAGATCAACAAGCGCGTCTCGGCCGTCATTGCCCACGGCGCCGACGCCCACTCCTTCCTGACGCTCTTCGAGAAGACCTACCATTCCTCGTTGAAGAACCACGGCGTCAAGATCTACAAAGCCACCGCGCTCGGCGGCCGCGCCTTCGCCGTTTCCCCCGCCAAGCAGGAAGAGCTCCTGGCCAAGAACGTTGAGGTCTACAGGGACGCCATGCAGCGGGCCGGCATCCAGCACCTCTAGGGCCAGGACTTCACCCCTCCACCAGCCTGCGCCGGTGTTTGAGCTCCTTGACCCAATCGCGGGTGACGGCCGCCGAAAACGGCGAGGCGCCGTCGTCGTTCGTCATGGAACTGAACGCCGTACCCGCCTGGAGGTCCGCCAGCAGCGGCCCCGCGGCCTTCAGCGCCAGCTCCAGCGCCTGAACGGCGGCCCGCTCCGTCAGCCCCAACCCCGCGGCCCAGCCCAAAAAGTGCTTCCGGGATATCCCCGTCCGCTTGCCGTCCAGGGTCAGGGCGAGCGTCTTGTCGCCGTAGACCACGGTGGAGGGGATGTCGTACACCGGCGCGATTGACCATTCGCCGCCCGGCTGCTGCACAATGGAAACATTTTTGGCGTGCAGGTCCCCGTTGCCCGTCAGCCACGCGAACGCCGCCTGGAGGGCCAGATTCCGTAGCGCCGGCAGCGGCGCCGCGCAGTACGCCGCGAGCGCATGGCACACCTGCCCGTACCCCACGTTGTACTTGTCGGCCGGGTACAGCCCCAGCACCTGCGCCCCGTCCTCGACGGCGAGCCGCTGCACGGCATTCGACGGCGCGCCCGCCGCAGCCGTTGAGATGGGCACCCGGTCGAAGCGCTCCACGAGAAGTCCCGGGCGGCCGGCGACGTCGCGGATCAGTCGGACCCGGCTCAGCGGGATCCGCAGCCGCGCCGCATAGCGGAACATGACGTATTCGTTTTCGACGACGTGCGGGAACTCGGGCGCGTTGAGCTTGAGGATGTAGCGCCGGCCGGCGCTGGCCACCGGCATGGAGATCATTCCCGCGGACAGCTTGTCCTGCACGCCGGCGAGGGCCACCGGGTCGATCAGGCCGGAATCGCCCAGCAGGGCATCGAAATCCACGGGGGTTCCGGGTTCAAGCTCGACGGCGTGTTCGTCCGGATCCAGCTTCTCCCCGTGGCCCACAATTTGCACGTCACCCACCGGATTGGCTCCGGCCGCGATGAGCAGCGACAGATCATCGTCGACGCTGGTCTTGACGGACCGGCGCAGGGCATTCAGCCGTCGGCCCTCCGGCAGAAGCCCGGTGAAATACGGCGGAGCCGCGCCCGCCGCTGACAGCACAGGGTCCGCCGTCAGCGGCAGGGAGCTCGCGACGGCAGGTGCCCCGGACGCCAGATACGCCGGCAGGTAACTGAACCTGGTGCCGCCGTCGTGCCGTTCCAGCCGGGCCGCCAGCACACCGGCCTTGTAGACGTCGGCGATGCGGTGCCTCATGGCCGGGCGTCCGCACTCTGATCCGGTTCCCCGCGTGCCCGCAGTTCCCCGTTGGCCTGCTGCCCGGCGAGGGCGCGGGCGGCCGCGCTGGTCCGTGTCTGCACCCGGAGTTCCAGCCCCAGCGTGTCCAGGAGCGCGAGCAGGGAATCCAGTTGCACGGTGCGTTTGCCCTGCTCGACGAAACGGACGAAGCGTTCGGAGACTCCGGCCAGTTCGGCCAGTTCACGCTGCCCCAGCCGGAGCGAGGCGCGCCGCGC
This sequence comes from Arthrobacter sp. TE12232, assembly GCF_054062615.1. NCBI lineage: Bacteria > Bacillati > Actinomycetota > Actinomycetes > Micrococcales > Micrococcaceae > Arthrobacter > Arthrobacter sp. TE12232. The sequence goes on along the minus strand of NZ_JBSSFK010000001.1, from coordinate 2,721,282 downwards.
GCGGACCTCCGCAGCGAGCTGGTCCGGAAAGGACTTCCCCATGACCGCATCCTCCCCTTTGATCACCATGCGTCCGAACGGCCGCCTTCATAGGTACGAACGTGCCGTTTTTCCCGCAATCCCAGTGTAGGGCGGCCGGGCGAGCCCGTACAGAGCCATTTCGGCACGTTCGTACCGGCGGTGCAGGAGGTGTCGGCGCCCCTAGGGTCCAACGGCCCTGCCCGCGCCGGGGGCCCGACGAGATGCTGGACAAGGGCGGGCGGCGTGCCCGTGCCCGAGCGCGGAGCGGCCCGGAAGGACAAGCCATGGGACGGCTGGACGGCAAAGTGGCATTGATCAGCGGAGGCGCCCGCGGCATCGGCGGGGCCATGGCCACCCGGATGCTGCAGGAAGGGGCAAAGGTGGTGGTCGGCGATGTCCTGGACGACGACGGCGCCGCCCTTGCGGCACAGCTTGGCGACGGCGCCCGGTACGTGCATCTGGACGTGACCAAACCTGCCGACTGGGAGCAGGCCGTGGGCGAGGCCGTCGACGCCTTTGGCGGGCTCAGCATCCTGGTCAACAACGCCGGAATAGTGAACTTTGGCCGGATCGACGACTATCCGCACGAGCAGTGGGCCCGGATCATCGAGGTGAACCTCACCGGCGTCTTCAACGGCATCAAAGCTGCCGTGCCGGCCCTGGCCCGCTCCAGTCCCGCCGCCATCATCAACGTCTCATCGATCGCCGGACTGCGCGGATACGAACAGCTCGCGGGGTACACGGCGTCAAAGTTCGGGGTCCGCGGCCTGACCAAGAGCGCGGCCCTGGATCTCGGCGGCCTGGGCATCCGCGTCAATTCCGTGCACCCGGGGGTCATCCAGACACCCATGACGGAGGGCATGACCTTCGACACCGGCCACGTCCCGCTGCACCGGGTCGGCCAGCCGACGGAAGTTGCGGACCTCGCCGTCTACCTCGCCGCGGACGAATCCTCCTTCGTCACCGGGGCCGAATTCGTGATCGACGGCGGCGAAACCGCGGGGTCGGTCGCGGCAAACCCGGCCGACGCGCCGGAGAACTAGCCCGAAAGGGGCACCATGTCCGGGAAGAGTGGTTCAAAACTGGCGGTGGTCGGTGCCGGAAGCGTCGGTACCTCCCTCGCTTATGCGGCGCTGATCCGGGGCTCGGCCAGCCACGTCGCCCTGTACGACGTCAACGCCATCAAGGCCGAGGCCGAGGTGCTGGACCTGGCCCACGGGACGCAGTTTGCCGCCGCGGCGGCCACCGTCACGGGCGGCGGTGACATCTCCGCCACGGAGGGCGCCGACGTCGTGGTCGTGACGGCGGGCGCCAAACAGGCCCCGGGCCAGACGCGCCTTGACCTGGCCGGCACGAATGTCCGGATCCTCGAGGACCTCATGCCCCGGCTGCTGGAGCATGCCCCGGACGCCGTCTATGTGCTCGTCACGAACCCCTGCGACGTCCTGACAGTCGCCGCGCAGAAGATCTCCGGCCTGCCGACGTCGCGCATCTTCTCCTCCGGCACGGTGCTGGATACCTCCCGGCTCCGCTGGCTGCTGGCCGAACGCGCAGGAGTCTCGCTCACCAGCGTCCACGCCAGCATGGTGGGCGAGCACGGTGACACGGAGTTCCCCATCTGGTCCGGCGCCACGATCGGCCCGGTCCCCATCCGCAACTGGACCGTCAACGGCGAACGGATCTTCTCCTCCGAACTCCTGGCCGAGACCGCGCGCGAGGTGACACAGGCCGCGTACAAGGTGATCGCCGGCAAGGGCGCCACCAACTACGCCATCGGGCTGTCCGGTGCACGCATCGTCGAGGCCCTGCTGCGCGCCGAAAACGCGGTCCTTCCAGTTTCCACGCTGCTGGACGGGCAGTACGGAATCTCCGGTGTGGCGCTCTCACTGCCCAGTATCGTGGGGCACGGCGGCGTCCTGAAGGTGCTGGACACCCCCATGGACGACGGCGAACTCGCATCCCTCCACCACTCGGCAGAAACGCTGCAGCAGAGCCTGGCGACGCTCGGGATCTGAAGTAGCAGCCTACTGACGGGAACATAGTTCCGCAGCCGGGCGTTGAATCCGGGTACCCTGAAAGTGCCTCCGGGTCACGAGAACGCCGTGAAACGGGATGGCCGCCCAACGACCCAGCTAGGAGGATCTCCATGGCCACTGCCCGCGCAGCCGGTGCCGTGCCGGTCCTCCGCCGCGCAGCACTGCTGGCCGGCATCCTCGCAGTCATTGCCGGCTTCCTTGGCATGCACATCCTTGCCGGCCTCCACGGAACGCACGGCCAAACCGCCCACCCGGCAAGCGCTTCTAGCGTCATGCCCGCCGCCCGGACTCACTCTGGACACTCACCCGCCGCGACAGCTCCTGCGGCCCCTCCGGTGTTCGCTACAACGGTGACAGTCGGCGGCACGCCGATGCCGGCGTCGTGCACCTGTCAAGGTAGCTGCGCCGAGAAGCCGGCCGCCCATGTGGACTGCACCCCCTCCGTGTCCGGCGTCTCGCTGAGCGTGCCGCCACCGGGCACCGCAGTGAAGCGAACCCAGCCCTGGGCGACAGGTGTTGCGGCCCAGTGGGCGCTCTCGGCCCGCATCCCCGGCTCACCCACGCCCAACGATCTGTCCATTAGCCGAACGTAAACCCGGGCCCGCGCCGTTGATTTTCCGGCGCCTCTGCATGCCATCGGGGCGCGCCGCCCTCCTGCGCCGCAGCCCGCCCGACGCCGGCGTTCCCTGCCGGATTTTCAAAGGACAGATCTGACATGAAGAAGACCCTCACGATTTCCGCGACCGCCCTCGCCGCCGTCATCGCCCTGGCCGGTTGCTCCACCGGCTCCGGCTCGAGTTCCGGCAGCACGATGTCCGGAATGGGCAGCGGCAGCATGGCTGCGAGCTCCGCGCCGGCCGCTGCCGGCGCCACCCACAACGGCACCGACACGCTCTTTGCCCAGGGCATGATCCCCCACCATGCACAGGCCGTCGAAATGAGCGAGAAGATGCTGCAGAAGCAGGGCATGGACGCGCGAATCACGGCTCTGGCCGCGAAAATCAAGGCCGCCCAAGGCCCGGAGATCGAGAGAATGACGGGATGGCTCAAGGCCTGGAACGAATCCACGCAGACGGCCGGCGGCCACGCCATGTCCGGCATGATGGGCGAGGATGACCTCAAGGAACTCGACGCCGCCCAGGGCACCGAGGCCGCGAAACTCTTCCTGACCCAGATGATCGCTCACCACGAGGGCGCCGTGGAGATGGCGAACGCGGAGGTCCGCAGCGGCAAGAGCGCCGAGGCCGTCCAGCTGGGCAAGGACATCGCGGCCGCCCAGACCGCAGAAATCGCCGACATGAAGGCACTGCTCGCCGCCCTGTAGGCGCCGCCGGCACCAGAGCACCAACCGTGACGGCGGCCCCGGCCCCTGGCAACCGGCCCTCGGGCTGGCGGTCATCCGGCCCCTGGGCCGTCGTCACAGTTGACACCAGGTGTGACCCCTGCCATATTTTAAAGCGTGAACCTGTCAGACAGCCGGACAGCAGGACAGCCGCTCGCCCGCCTCAGCGCGGCCGAAGCGGTATTCAACGTCCTCCGCTCCGACATCGAATCCGGCAAGCTCGGCGTCGGCGCCAAGCTGAGCTCCGAGGCAACGCTCGCCCAGGAGTACGGGGTGAGCCGCTCGGTGGTGCGCGAGGCCCTGCGCTCCTGCACCGCCTTGGGCCTGACCGTCACCAGGACCGGACGAGGCACGTTCGTCGTCGCCAACCACGTGGCAAAGGACCTGGTGCTGGGCCAGTACTCGGCACGCGACCTCACGGAGGCGCGTCCCCACATCGAGGTTCCTGCCGCCGGACTGGCCGCGGAACGCCGATCGCCCGAGGAACTGGACACTATGCGGGACATCGTCGCTGCGATGACCGCCGAGGACGACCCCGAAGTATGGGTGGGCCTGGACTCCAGCTTCCACGCGTTGATCGCACGGGCCAGCCGCAACAAGGTGTTCGAAAACGTCGTCGCGGACATCCGCGAGGCCCTCGCCTACCAGTCCGAGACACTGAACATGGTGGCGGACCGCAAGCACGCTTCCGACGACGAACACCGGCGCATCCTGGCCGCCATCGAAGCCGGCGACGCGGCGACGGCGCGCATCGCCATGAGCCAACACCTCCACGCCGTTGGCGTCGCCCTCGACTCGATCCTCAACTCCTAACAGAAGGCACGGCAGGCTTTCGGCCAGCCCCGCCGGCACCCGACCAGACACCAACAACTCCACCGCCAAAGGACGCAATGATTTCTCCTGCCCTCGCGCACTTACCGACCCCGCTGGCCCCGGAACGGCTCCCGCAGCACGCCCCGCTTGCGGTCCAGACCCGCGACGGCCTGGTCGAGAGCGTCCACTACGGCTCCGCGATCGCCACGGCGGCGGACGGCCGGACCCTGCTGGCCGCCGGCGAGCCCCTCGCCCCGTTCTACCCGCGCTCGGCCCTGAAGCCGCTGCAGGCTGTGGCCATGGTCCGCGCCGGGCTGGACCTCCCGGACGAACTCCTGGCCCTCGCGGCCGCCAGCCATTCCGGAGCCGCCGCCCACCGCGACGGTGCGCGGCGCATCCTGGACCTGCACGGCCTGACCCCGGAGGACCTCGAGAACAGCACAGACCTCCCCTACGGCGCCCGCGAGCGCGAGGAATGGCTCGCCGGCGGCGGAAAGGCCACCCAGCTGGCCCAGAACTGCTCCGGAAAGCACGCAGCGATGGCCGCCACCTGCGTCATCAACGGCTGGCCGGTCCGCGGCTATCTGTCCCCGGAGCACCCGCTGCAGCAGCTCGCGGCCCGGACCGTGGCGGAGCTGACCGGCGAGGAACCGGAGCGCACCTCCACTGACGGCTGCGGCACCCCGCTCTTCGCGCTCACCCTGCGCGGCATGGCCCGCGCGTTCGGCCGGCTGGCCGCGGCAGGCGGCCCCGGCGCATCCGGAGACAGCGCGGAAGCCGCCGTCGCACGCGCCATGCGCCGCCACCCCGAGATGGTTGCGGGCGAGGACCGGGACGTCACCGCGCTGATGCGCCTCGTCCCCGGCCTGCTGGCCAAGGACGGCTTCGAGGGTGTCCAGCTGGTGGGCCTCCCGGACGGCCGCGCCATCGCCGTGAAGATCTCCGACGGCGGGGACCGCGCCCGGATGCCCGTCACCGTGCGGATCCTGGCGGCGCTCGACGTCGACACCTCGTCCCTGGGGCACCTCGCCGCGACCCCTGTGCTGGGCGGCGGGCGGCCCGTCGGACTCCTGCAGGCCGCCGATTTCCTCGCCGCTCCCGAAACCTCCCACGCCGCCGACGCCCAGTAAGGACCGCCATGACCTCGATCGACGAACGCCCGGATTTCCGCTCCGAACACGACCTCCTCGGCGACCGGGATGTTCCCGCCGACGCCTACTGGGGTGTCCATACCCTCCGGGCCGTGGAGAACTTCCCCATCACCGGCCAGCCGTTGTCCTCCAACATGTACCTGGTCCGCGGGCTGGCCGCCGTGAAACTGGCTGCCGCCCGCACCAACCACGAGCTCGGGCTGCTCGACGCCGAGCGCGCCCGGGCCATCGAGGATGCCTGCGCCGACGTCATGAACGGCAAGCTCAGCGAGCAGTTCGTCGTGGACGTCATCCAGGGCGGTGCCGGGACGTCGTCGAACATGAACGCCAACGAGGTGATCGCCAACCGGGCCCTGGAAATCCTCGGCCACCCCAAGGGCGACTACGCACGGCTGCACCCCAACGACCACGTCAACCTCAGCCAGTCCACCAACGATGTCTATCCCACGGCGGTCAAGCTCGGCACGATCTTCGCCGCCCGGGAACTGCTGGAAGCGCTCACCGAGCTCGAGGACGCCTTCGCCGCCAAGGCCCTTGAATTCCGCACGGTGGTGAAGATGGGCCGCACCCAGCTGCAGGATGCCGTCCCCATGACACTCGGCCAGGAATTCGGCACCTACGCCGTCACGATCGGGGAGGACCGGCTCCGCCTGGCCGAAGCCGACCTGTTGATCCACGAAATCAATCTCGGTGCCACGGCGATCGGCACCGGCCTGAACGCCCCGGCCGGGTACGCCGCGGCCGCCTGCCGGCACCTGGCCGACATCACAGGTCTTCCGCTCGTCACGGCCGTAGACCTGATCGAGGCCACGCAGGACGTCGGCGCCTTTGTGCACCTCTCCGGCGTGCTGAAGCGGGTCGCCGTGAAACTGTCCAAGATCTGCAATGACCTCCGGCTGCTCTCCTCCGGCCCGCGCGCCGGGCTTGGCGAAATCAACCTGCCCGCCGTGCAGTCCGGCTCCTCGATCATGCCCGGCAAGATCAACCCGGTCATCCCGGAAGTGGTCAGCCAGGTGGCCTACGAGGTCATCGGCAACGACGTCACCATCACCATGGCCGCCGAGGCCGGCCAGCTCCAGCTCAACGCCTTCGAACCGATCATTGTCCACAGCCTCCACAAGAGCATCTCCCACCTGGAAGCCGCCTGCCGCACCCTCACGGCCCGCTGCGTCCGGGGCATTACCGCCAACACCGAGCGGCTCCGCCTCACGGTGGAACAGTCAATCGGCCTCGTCACCGCCCTCAACCCGCACCTGGGCTATGCCACGGCCACGGCCATCGCGCAGGAGGCCCTCGCCACCGGCAAGGGCGTCGCGGAGCTCGTCCTCGAACACGGTCTCCTGACCGCGGAGCAGCTTACCGAGCTGCTCAGCCCGCAGCGCCTGGCCAACCTGAGCAAGTAGCGTACTTCCGAACCCCGAAGGACCCCCATGACTCATCCCGACACTGCCCGCGCCCAAAAACAGCAGGACCAACAGCCCGCCCATCAGCGGCCGGCCGTCACCGACCACACCATTCCGGCGCATGCCCACGCCACCGAGGCCGCGCTCCACGCCGAGGACCAGGGCTACCACAAGAGCCTGAAACCCCGACAGGTCCAGATGATCGCGATCGGCGGCGCCATCGGCACCGGCCTCTTCATGGGCGCCGGAGGCCGTCTCGCCACCGCCGGACCGGCCCTGATCATCAGCTACGCCGTCTGCGGCTTCTTCGCCTTCATGATCCTGCGCGCCCTCGGCGAACTCGTGATGCACCGGCCGTCGTCGGGCTCGTTCGTGTCCTACGCACGCGAATTCTTCGGCGAAAAGGCCGCATTCGTCACCGGCTGGCTGTACTGGCTGAACTGGGCCATGACCGCGATCGTGGACATCACCGCCGTCGCGCTCTACATGAACTTCTTCAAGAAGTACTGGGCCCCCATCGCGGACGTGCCTCAGTGGGCCTGGGCCCTGGCCGCCCTTATCCTGGTCCTGGCCCTGAACCTCATCAGCGTCAAGGTGTTCGGCGAACTCGAATTCTGGTTCGCGCTCATCAAGGTGGTGGCGCTGGTGTCCTTCCTGCTCGTGGGCATCTACTTCGTCATCTTTGGCACGCCCGTCGGCGGCCACGAGGTCGGTTTCAGCCTGATCGCGGACAATGGCGGCCTGTTCCCCAACGGCCTGTTGCCGGCAGTCGTGGTGATGCAGGGCGTCGTGTTCGCCTACGCCTCGATCGAGCTGATCGGCACCGCCGCCGGCGAGACGGAAAACCCGGAGAAGATCATGCCGCGGGCCATCAACACAGTGATCGTGCGCATCGCGGTGTTCTACGTCGGCTCGCTCGTCCTTCTCTCGCTGCTGCTGCCCTACAGCTCCTATAAGGCCGGCGAGAGCCCGTTCGTGACCTTCTTCGGCTCCATCGGCGTCGACGGCGTGGACGCCATCATGAACCTGGTGGTCCTCACCGCCGCGCTGTCCTCGCTCAACGCCGGCCTCTACTCCACCGGCCGGATCATGCGCTCCATGTCCGTCTCCGGGTCCGCGCCGAAGTTCGCCGCCCGCATGAACAAGGCCGGCGTCCCCTACGGAGGCATCGCCCTGACCGCCGGTGTGGCCGTCCTGGGCGTCGTCCTGAACGCCGTGGTCCCCGCCGAGGCCTTCGAGATCGTCCTGAACGTCGCGTCGCTGGGCATCATCAGCACGTGGGCCATGATCGTGTTGTGCCAGATGCAGCTGGCCCGGCTCGCGGCCCGCGGGGAACTACTCCGGCCTTCCTTCCGGATGCCCGGCGCCCCCGTCACAGGCTGGATCACCCTGGCCTTCCTCCTGGCAGTGCTGGTCCTCATGGCGTTCGACTCTCCGGTGGGAACGTGGACCATCGCGTCCCTCGCCGTCATCATCCCGCTCCTGATGCTCGGCTGGCGCCTCTGCCGGCACCGCATCATGGAAATCGCCGCCGTCCGCGACGGCTTCACCGGCCCGTACCCGCTCGTGGCCAACCGGCCTGGCCCGGGGGCCCCGGGCGGCAACTAGCACCTCGCCCGCCTGCCCAACTGGCTCGCAGTTGTGGTCGTTTTGAGCGCTCAAAACGGCCACAACTGCGAGCTAGTTGGGCGGGGTGTCGGCGTAATGCAACGCCCCCGCAACCTCTGATCGAGGCGGTTCGCATATGCTCAGCAGACCAGCTCACACTGGCGCCCACCGGCTCAGCGACGAACCATCCGGGAGACACTTCATGACCAACTGGCGGATCAGGGACTTCCACTCGGCAGATCTTGACGGCATCCTGCACCTTTGGGAATCCCTCAAGGAATCGAATGTGGAGCCCGTCTACGCGCTCTCCGAGGTCCTGGCCTCGTGCGAAAAGGACCATGCCGTCGTGGCGGTGCAGGGCGAGCAGGTGGTGGGCGCCGCCGTCGGACGTGCCGCCCATGACCAGGGCTGGATCGTTTTCCTGGCGACGCTGCCCGAGTTCCGGGGCCGCGGGATCGGGACCTCGCTGCTGGCCTCCGTCGAGAACCGGATGGCCCCGCACGGGCTGAACAAGCTCTCCGCGCTGATGCCGGAATCTGAAACCCGGGTGGAGGCGTTCCTGGGCCGCGGCTTCGTGCTGAAGAAGAACCTGCGCTACTTTGAGCGGAAGATCCCGGTCCAGCGCCAGGAGCTGGAACCCCTCAGCCAGCTTGGCGGCCGCATCCTGGCCCGCGACCTGTGGGAGAACGTGGCCGGCATGCGCCGCGAAAAGGAACTGCTGGAACGCCGGCTGGTGCTGCCCCTCGCCGAGGCCGACCTCGCCGACGAATACGGCGTGGTTCCCCCGCGCGCCGTCGTCCTCTTTGGTCCGCCCGGCACCGGCAAGACGACGTTCGCCAAGGCGATCGCGTCCCGGCTCGAGTGGCCCTTCGTGGAGGTCTTCCCCTCCCGGCTGGCCGCCGATCCGCAGGGCTTGGCCGGGGCGCTGCGCGAAACATTCCTGGAGATCGCCGAACTCGAGCACGCGGTGGTCTTCATCGACGAGGTCGAGGAAATCGCCTCGCAGCGCTCGGGCGAGCCGCCCTCCCCCCTGCAGGGCGTGACCAACGAACTCCTCAAGATCATCCCCGCCTTCCGCGAACAGCCCGGCCGCATCCTGGTCTGCGCCACCAACTTCATCCGCGCCCTGGATTCGGCATTCCTGCGGCACGGCCGGTTCGATTACGTCATCCCGATCGGCCTGCCGGACCGGCAGGCCCGCGAGGCGATGTGGCAGCGCTTCATCCCCGCCGCCGTGGTGGACGACGTCGACGTCGAGCTCCTGGTGGACCGCACCGAGGGCTTCTCCCCCGCGGACATCGAGTACGCGGCCCGCAGCGCCTCCCAGCGGGCGCTGGAAAAAGCGGTGTACGACGACGGCGGCGCGGCGTCCGGGGGCGATCCCGCCTCCCGTGCGGCTGTCCGCAAGGGCCCCTCCACCCAGGACTATCTCGATGCCATCCGGGACACCCGGACGACGGTCAGCGACGAGGTGCACCAGGACTTCCTCGAGGACATCGACGCCTTGGGCCGGGTGTAGCCAAAGCAACGGGGGCTGGCCGACGTCGTCATCGTCGTCACCTTCCTGAAGTTCGGCAGGGCGGAACTGCCCGCATGGGTGACGCGCGCGCCGGACTCCGCGGACAGTCCCTGCTGATCGGCACCGCCAAGTGGATCGGCACGCTGGCCCCCACGGTGGCGTTCGGCTGGCTGGGGAATTCGCCGCTGATTCTGGGCCTCGGCGGACTCTGCAGCGTCTTCGATCTGGCGTACATCGCGCTGCTTTGGCGGGCCCGACGCCCTTTGATGCCGGCAGTTTGATGCCCGCAGGGACACAGCTGTCCGGCCGGTGACCTTCGGCCCCTTCCGGTGCGCCCCGGGACCTGCCAGAGTGGCGGTTATGGCCATGGACGCTGTCGTCACCACCCACAACGGCTCGCTGCGGGGCGCGGAGACCGACGGCGTCGCGTCCTTCTTGGGCGTCCCCTACGCGGCGCCGCCGTCCGGGGCGAACCGGCTCCGGCCGCCGCAACCGGTTGAGCCGTGGACCGGCGTGCGGGATGCCACGCACTTCGGGGCGTCGCCTCCCCAGGTTGCTCCGCCCTTGGGTGCGGGTACCGACTGGGACACTGGGCTGACCGGGGAGGACTGCCTGAACCTCAACATCTGGACCCCCGCTAAGAGGGCGGCCGCTGGGACGTCAAGCGCAGGGGCGGCCGGACTCCCGGTGATGGTTTGGATCCAGGGCGGCGCCTTCGAGGTCGGCTCGACGGCGGCGTACGACGGCCGGAACTTCGCCCGGGACGGCGTCGTGTGCGTCGTGATCAACTGGCGGGTGGGCGCCGACGGCTTTCTCTGCCTCGGCGACGGGCACACCAACGTAGGTCTGCTTGATCAGGTCGCGGCCCTGGAGTGGGTCCGGGACAACATCGCTGACTTCGGCGGCGACCCGGGAAACGTCACCGTCTTTGGTGAGTCCGCCGGCGCGATGAGCATCGGCATCCTGCTGTCCATGCCCCGGGCCGATGGTTTGTTCCGGCGGGCCATCCTGCAGAGCGGGGCGGCCCACCACGTGATCCCCGAACCGGCCGCGGAACGGATCGGCCGGTCCCTTGCCGTGAAGCTGGGCGTTTCGCAGACACGCGAGGCCATGGCGGCGGTTCCGGTCGAGCGGTTCCTCGCGGCGCAGGCGGAGCTGAAGGTCGAGCTGCTGGTGCATCCGGATCCGGAGCGCTGGGGCCACGACGTCGTGGCGAGCCTGATGCCCTGGCAGCCGGTGATCGACGGCGAGGTCATTCCGCGCCGTCCGATCGACCGGATCGCCGCCGGGGCCAGCGCGCACGTCGACGTGATCGTCGGCACCAACACCGAGGACTGGAAACTGTTCCTGGCCATCACCGGCGTGCTCGGCAGGGTTACGGAAGAGAGCCTGAGCGGCACGGACAGCATTGAGGGCTTCCCGCCGCCTGCCGCCTACGGCCTCCCGGTCCAGGCTGGGCTCGAATCGTACCGGGCCCACTACCCCGATGCCGGCCCCGGCGACCTTCTTGCCGCCGTGCAGACTGACTGGTGGGTGCGGATCCCGGCCATCCGCCTGGCCGAGGCCCACGCCGAGGCGGCGCAGGGTACCGGCGCGGGCACCTACATGTACGAGTTCGCGTGGGCAGCACCGGGCCTCGGTGCGGTCCACGCGTTGGAAGTGCCGTTCGTCTTTGACAACCTGGACACGACGGCCCGGCTGTTCGGGCCGCTTCTGGGCGACAACCCGCCGCAGGCATTGGCCGATTCCCTGCACGCCGCTTGGGTGTCCTTCGCCGCCACCGGGGACCCCGGCTGGCCGGGGTATGAACCCGCCCGCAGGGCCACCATGCGCTTCGACGTCGCCCCGGGTGTGGTGAACGACCCCCGGTCCTGGGAACGCTCGCTGTGGGAGGGAATCCGCTAGACGACGGCGTCCGGGTTGTCGTAGGCCAGGTTCTCGTAGTCGGTGTCGTCCGCCTCGTCGAGCATGTCGTCCAGTTCCTGGAGCAGCCACGGGTTGATCCGGGCCAGGATCTTGCGGGTCTCCTCCACGGGGACCGCGGCGTAGAGCACCGGGCGGGCCTCGTCGTAGCGGGTGACCGGCGGCTTGTCCGGCCACTTCTCCGCTAGCGCCTTGACGCGTTCGGGCAGCGAATTGTGCGCGTTGTCGGCAATCTTGACCAGGGTGGCGTCGTGGTCTTCGGCGATGTAGCGGATGCCCGCCTGGTAGTCGTCGGGGTTCTCGTGCAAGCGCTTCGTGACGCGTTCAATGATGTCGGCGGCCCGCTCGGAAACCCCCATGTCCAAGAGGGCCTGCCGGGTCATCGGAGTGTCCTCGGCAATGTCGTGGAGGTATCCGGCGATCTGGATGTCGTCGTCGAAGTCCACCAGCGCATCCCCGACGGCGAGCACGTGCTCGCGGTACGGCCGCTTGAGCTTGTCCTTCTGGCGGTTGTGGGCCACCTCGGCCAGGACTTTGGCTGTCTCAACGGTGAAGCGGGGCTGGGAGTGTGCGGGCTCGGTCATGGATCCAGCCTACGCGCCGGGCCACACCCAGGGCTCCCGTGGCAGCGCGGCCGGGTCGAATACGGCCAGGGCATCGGCAAGGGGGCCGGAGGGAAGCCCGAGCGACGCCAGCAGAGTGTCCCGGACCTCGTCGGCGCCCACGCCGGCCCGTGCCAGGTCCGCGAGCGTAACGGCGCCGTCGCGCTTGGCCAGCCGAGCGCCGTCGGAGTTCAGCACCAGCGGAACATGCGCATATTCCGGAACGGGCATATTTAGCAGGGACGCCAGGTAGGCCTGGCGCGGCGTGGAGGGAAGTAGGTCGTCCCCGCGGACCACCTGATCGATGCCCTGCACGGCATCATCCACCACCACGGCGAGGTTGTAGGCGGTCACGCCGTCGTTGCGCCGGAGCACGAAGTCGTCGACCACCCCCGTGTAGTCGCCGTGGAGCACGTCCCGCACCGTCGTCTCGGCCACGGCGGCACGGAGCCGGACCGCCGCCGGCCGGGCCGCCCGCCTGGCGTCGCGCTCCGCGTCGTTCAGGTTCCGGCAGGTCCCCGGGTAGGCGCCCAGCGGGGCGTGCGGCGCGGACGGGGCCTCCTGGATTTCGCGGCGCGTGCAGAAGCACTCGTAGGTCAGCCCGGCTGCCGTCAGCTGCGCGATCGCCTCGGCATACAGGTGCTCACGGTCCGTCTGGCGCACGATGCCGCCGTCCCAGGTCACGCCGATCGCCGCAAGATCGCGGAGCTGCTCCGCCTCGGCACCGGCCCGGGCCCGGTCCAGGTCCTCCACCCGCATCAGGAAGCGCCGCCCCGTGGACCGGGCAAAGAGCCACGCCAGGATGGCCGTCCGGAGGTTGCCGACGTGAAGTTCTCCGGAGGGACTGGGGGCGAAGCGGCCGGCAGAGGTCATGGGTCCAGCCTATGCCGGGCAGAACAAGAGCCCCTCAGCTACCGATGACTTCGGGACGTCCGACGTCGGTAGCTCAGGGGCTCTTGCCGTGTTGTGGTGCTGTGCGGAATGACGATGCGTGAACAAGAGTCAGTCAGCGGCAGGTTCCTTGCGGGATCCTCATCCAGGGTCCGGGTGGTGTGCCGGGGTTTCTGTAGCCTTCGGGACCGTGGCGGTGGCCGCGTCCCTTTGTTGTCACCATTTGAGCAGAAGACCTACAGTTGGCGCAACGGACCGGGCCCGGAGTAGTCAGTCTGATCAACTACAGCCGGAAGAGTGAACAGGAAGTGGTCATTTTGCAGGAGCTCGACGCGACCGACCGGCGGATCCTCGCCGCGCTGGACGACGATCCCCGCGTGCCGGTCATGCTGCTGGCGCAAAAGCTGGGCCTGGCCCGGGGCACTGTGCAGTCCCGCCTGGAGCGGATGTCGGCGTCGGGCGCGCTCCGGCCGAACAGCAGCCGGGTCCTGCCGTCCGCCTTGGGTCGCGGCGTGGCGGCTGCGGTGAGCGCGGAACTGGACCAGAGCCACCTCAACGAGGCGATCGCAGCCCTGCGCAACATCCCCGAGGTGCTCGAATGCCATGCCCCGGCCGGGGACACCGACCTCCTGATCCGGGTGGTGGCCAAGAGCCCGGACGACCTCTACCGCGTGTCCGAGGAAATCCGGCTGTGTCCCGGCATCGTCCGGACCTCGACGAGCATGTTCCTTCGCGAGGTCATCCCCTACCGGACCACGGGACTCCTGGGCGCCTGAGCCCGGCAGCCCCGAAGTCGCCGTTCAGACCGGCGGCCCGGCGTTCGACTTCAGGTTCTTCATGACCAGCGTGGACGTCAGGCGTTCGACGCCGGGAAGGGAGGTCAGCTCGCTGTCGTAGAAGCGCTGGTAGGACGGAAGATCCTCTGCGATGACCTTGAGCAGATAGTCCGGCGAGCCGAAGAGCCGCTGGGCTTCGACGATGTTGGGGTTGTCCGCTACCCGGTTCTCGAAGATCTCCATCGTCGATCGGTCCACCTGGCGCAACGTCACGAAAACGATCGCCTCGAAGCCGAGCCCGACGGCGGCCGGATCGATGTCCGCCCGGTAGCCCCGGATGATCCCCGCGGCCTCCAGATCCCGCAGCCGGCGATGACACGGGGCCACGGTCAGCCCGACCTTCGAGGCCAGCGCCGTGGCAGTCATTCGTCCGTCCGTTTGGAGGTGACGCAAAATACTTCTGTCAATATTGTCAATCACGCAAGAATCTTACCGTGATGGGGCGATTCGTCGGTAAATAGGCGAACACTTCCGGGCCGGATTTGCCTAGAGTTTTCCTTGTACCTGCTACGAGGTACTGCATCCCCTGGAGTCTGCCGTGAACCCCCAGCTTTTCCTCGCCTTCCTGGTTGTCGCCGTCGCCCTGGCCTGCACCCCCGGTGTCGACTGGGCGTACTCGATTGCCGCGGGGCTGAGGCAGCGCAGCTTCGCTCCCGCCGTCGCCGGACTGTGCGGCGGCTACGCCCTGCACACCGTGCTCCTGGTGCTGGGACTGGCGGCACTGCTGGCCGGAATGCCCGGCGTGCTCGGCTGGCTGACGGCGGCGGGCGCCCTCTACCTGCTGTGGCTGGGCTACAGCACCCTGCGGTCCTGGCGCGGCGCCACCTTCAGCACGGACGCTCGCCCGGCGGCGGCCCCTGCGAGCCAGTTCCGGATCTTCCTCCAGGGCATCGGCATCAGCGGGATCAACCCCAAGGGCCTGCTGTTCTTTGTTGCTTTGGTGCCGCAATTCGTCAGCCCGGACGCCTCGCTGCCGGTTCCCGTCCAGTCGGGGCTGCTCGGCCTCACGTTCGTGCTGCTCGTGGGCGTCATCTACAGCTGCGTGGCCCTTCTGGCCCGGAAACTGCTGCACGCTCGGCCGGGCGCCGCCCGTCAGGTGACGCTGGCCAGCGGGATCATCATGCTGATCCTGGGCGCCATGCTGCTCGCTGAACAAATCGTGCCCGCCGTCAGCGCGGCGATGACCCGCGCCTGAGCCGGCGAATCCATGGCAGAGGCTATTTGCGCTGCATGTACCACTCGGTGAAGGACGACGCGCGGCCGTCCGCGGTGAGCTGGATGATCCACAGGTTGTCATAACTTCGGCTGTTGCCGCGGTAGGTGGTCAGGCCCTGTACGAATGCCCGGCCGCCGTCGACCCCAAGCAGCTTCCACTCGAACGTCCAGTCATCCGGCTCGTCGCGCCCGGCGAGCCAGTGCTCCACGATATCTTCGCGGCCCCGCCACGGTTCTGGCTCTTGGGGGCTTGTGGCATAGATGGCGTCCTCGGTGAACAGCGCCCGGATGTCCTCCGGGTCGTTCGTCGTCCACGCCGTGATGTAGTGCTGCATCCAGCGCGCCACGGCATCTCTCATGCCTCGTTTGTACTACCCGCCACGGAGGCCCGCAAGGGTAGTGGCTACGTGGATTTGGCCACCAGGTGGGCACGGTGATCTGTCAGCCGTCGCTAGCGCTGCCGTATTCGCGGTCCCAGAGTTCGTGCAGTTCCGCGTCCTTGCGGACGACCTCCACATGTTCCACCTCTGTCGATTTCCGGCGTTGCCATTCGCGGCCGCCGAACGTCTTGCGGCCCGCCTCGAGGATAAGCAAGGCCTGGTCCGTCAGCGCGTCGCTGCGCAGGGCCAGGTGCGTCTTCCGGCGCCGCAGGACCTCCTGAAGGGCGGAACGGGACGCGCCGTAGGCTCCGAGCCTGCGAAGGCACCGGGCACGCACCAGCAACAGGGCGGCGGCCAGATCGTCCGCGTTCAGCAGCCCCTCGGTGTCTGCCACCACGTCGACGTCGTGTCCCAGCTCTGCCGCAAGGGAACACCGGGCCAGAGCCAGAGGCAACGACGGCGGCAGACCGGCCAGCGCCGCCAGGGCCTCCTCCGTCTGGCCGGTCTCGCGCAGGGAATGCGACAGGGCCAGAACCACGGCCTCCTCGCTGAAGAGCACGGGAACTTCGATCCGCTCGGCCACCTCTACCCTGGTGACCACACCCGCCAGGTACACGGCGGCGTAGCGGTTGGCGTCGGCGTCGTTCCGGAGGCTCAGTCCATGCCTTAAGAGCTCGGAGGCGCGAAGATGCCCGCCGTGTGAGTACGCCAGCAGCCCGGCCATGAGATAGCAAAGTCCGGACCAACCGGGATAGGTGCGGGCCAGGGCAATCAGCCCGTCCGGCTCGGTGCTGCCGAAGACGGCGGCGTGTACGGCTTTCGTCGTCTTGCCCGGCATCCGGCCGGACATTCTGCCCAGGCGGGGCACCCCGCCCTCGGCGGCCAGCGTCCCCGGGACCCGGCCCGCCATGAGTCCGGTCACCACACCGCCCACGTTGCCGGCCAGGCCGCGGACGGGCGTCCGGACCACGGCTTTGCGGAAGGGGGTCAGATCGCGGGTTTCGGTATACGGCCTGCCCTGCCCCCGGGACCCGCCGGCGGGGATGGGACCCGTGCCGATCGGGCCCGTGGGGCTGGGAACACTGGGCTTCAGGTGGGCGGATTCGCCAGATGTGGCGCTCATTCCCTCATGGTAGTAGGACCGGCCGGCCCCTGCTAGGCGGCCGCGGCCACCCAGAGGCCGATCACCCAGGTGCTCGCGGAAAGGCACGCGAGGCCGAACTCCACGATCATGCCAAGGCCAGTGGCCTTCAGCGCCGCCCAGCTCGAGGCCACTGCGGTGCTGAACACCCGCGTACGCTGCAGCTCGCTGAGCAGAAGCCCGGCGGCGAAGCCCACGAACAGCCCGACGACGGGAATGATGAACATGCCGGCGACGCCCAGCACCAGCCCCACCACCACGGAACGGCTCGGGATGCTGTGCTGCTTGAGTTTCCGGCCGGTCAGCACCGTGCTGGCGGCCATGCCGGCCAGGACGAAGGCCAGGCCGATCCCGAAAACCACCCAGCCCGTGGTTCCGGCGCCGCCCCACAACGCCCAGGCGAACAGGCTCAGCCCGATCAGGATGCTGCCGGGCAGCACGGGGATGATGGTTCCGGCCACGCCCACCAGGATGGCGAGGCCGCACAGCACGGTCACGGCACTCTCGGGGTTCATGGCCCCAGTCTAGAACGGCGACGGCGGCGCTCCCCCCAAGGAAGCGCCGCCGTCGTCGTTTGGTCAGCTGTGGCTACTCGGCTTCGACCGCCGCGGCGACTGCTGCGGAGACCGCCGGGGCAACCCTGGGGTCAAGCGGGCTGGGCACGATGTAGTCGGCGGACAGGTCGTCCTCGGCGAGTTCGGCGATGGCGCGGGCCGCGGCGAGCTTCATGGCCGGGGTGATCCGGCGGGCGCCGGCGTCCAGGGCTCCGCGGAAGATGCCGGGGAAGGCCAGGACGTTGTTGATCTGGTTCGGGAAGTCGCTGCGTCCGGTAGCCACGACGGCCGCGTACTTGCTAGCGACCTCCGGCAGAACTTCCGGGTCCGGGTTGGACAGGGCGAACACGATCGAGCTGTGGTTCATCAGCTTCAGGTGCTCCTCGTCCAGCTTCGAGGAAGAGACGCCGACGAACACGTCGGCGCCAAGCAGCGCCTCGCCGGGGCCGCCGGTCACGCCGCGCGGGTTGCTGCGGGCGGCGAGCTCGGCCTTTTTGCTGGCCGGATCCGCGGCGATGTCCGCGCGGTCCTTGCTGATCGCACCGCGGGAGTCCAGGAGGACGACGTCGCCGACCCCGGCCGTCAGCAGGATTTCGGCGACGGCGATGCCGGCGGCTCCGGCGCCGGAGACCACCACGCGCAGGCTCTCGAGCGTCCGGCCGGTCACCTTGGCGGCGTTGGTCAGGGCGGCGAGGACCACGACGGCGGTGCCGTGCTGGTCATCGTGCATGACCGGGCAGTCCAGCGCCTCGATGAGCTTTTCTTCGAGTTCGAAGCAGCGGGGCGCGGCGACGTCCTCGAGGTTGACGGCGCCAAAGCTCGGGCGCAGCCGGACGAGCGTCTCGACAATTTCGTCGACGTCGGTGGTGTTCAGGACCAGCGGGATGGAGTCGAGCTCTCCGAAGGCCTTGAAGAGCGCGGACTTGCCCTCCATCACGGGCAGCGAGGCGCTGGCCCCGATGTTGCCCAGGCCCAGCACGGCCGTGCCGTCGCTGACGACGACCACGAGGCGCTGGGCCCACGTGAGCGTCTTGGCGAGCTCCGGGTTGGCGTGGATGGCGCGGCTGACCTGGGCGACGCCGGGCGTGTAGGCGATGGAGAGGTCGCGCTTGCTGGCAAGCGGGACAGTGCTGGAAATCGACAGCTTGCCGCCCTGGTGGGATGCGAAGATTTCCTCGTCGCTGAGCGCGGCAACTGTCTCGGCCGGGGAAGCGGAATCGGCGGGAATGATCGTTTCAGTGGACACGTCGTTGTCTCCTGGGAATCACCGTGGGCGCACGGCACATGGAAGCTTGAGCACGTCAGATGCTCAAGTTGGTCTGTCGGGGGCGTCGGCGGCAACCAGAGGTGGCGGTCGCCGGTGGAACCCCCGGAGTTGCTGGCGTCAGCGTTCTCCGGTCTAGCCATGGTAAACAACGCGCCCTGGCGATGAGGCGGCACTGCAGTCATTCCGCGCAACGGTGAAACGTTTGACCATCGCCTTATGTGACTTAGATCACACTCACGGTGCAGTTTGTAGCTCTACCGGTCTAGACCAGTTACGCGGCCTGTCGTGCCCCCTGCAGAAGCGAGCAGGCCTTCTTGAGGTCCTCTTCGGCTTCGAAGAGGGACAGCCGGCGGCAGCGGACGGCCTGGACCAGCCCGGTGACCGTCAGCAACAGGACCCTGGCGACGGCGGCGTCGCCGCACGCGGCCGTCACGGCCTTCTCGGCTGTCGCATCGATCTCACGGAGCAGCCGCGTGGTGTCCGTGTCCTTGACGTATACCGCCCGGTTGAGGCACTGCTCCACGGCAGGCTGCATAAGGCGCATGTGGAAGATCTCCATCACTACCCCCACAAGCGCCTGGGCCGCAGCTTTTCCCGCCGCCGGCGAGCTCCCCGCGAGGAGTTCGCCCAGCTGCTTGCGGTACAGCGCCAGGACCAGCTGGGTGGCCGAGGGGAAGTAGCGGTACAGCGTCCCCAGGGGAACATCCGCCTTGGCCGCCACCTCGGAAAGGACTACGGAGTCCAGGCCCTTGCGGGCAAACCCTGCGGCAACGTCCAGGATCCGCACGTAGCGGAGCCGTTGCCGGGGCAGAGTGGGGGGAGGGGCCATCGGTGGAAGATCTGAGTGAAAGTCAGGCATCAGCAGCGTTCCGGGGGTCGTTTTTCTCGGCAGCCGGGAGCTATCCCCCACAGCGCTGCCGCGGCAATTGCCGTCCACTATACGCCACGAAACCGGGCGTCCGGCGAGTCAGCCGGGGCCGCAGGAGCCCCGGAAGGGGACGAGCCCGGCTCAGTCCACGCCCTTGATCTTCACCACGAACACGGCGCCCAGAAGTCCGATTACGGCGGCCGCGACATACAGCGAGACATAGCCGCCCCAGAGAGCCACAAACGGAAATGCGATGAGCGGGGCGATCACTTGGGGCAGCGAGTTGGCGATGTTAATGACGCCGAGATCCTTGCCCCGGTCCAGTGCCGTGGGAAGCACCTGGGTGATGAGCGCGAAGTCCACCGCCAAGTAGCAGCCGAAGCCGATACCCAGCACCGAGGCGCCGATCAGCGCGCCCGGCCACGTGGGCGCGAACGCAAGGATGAGGGAGGCCGCGGCGATCACGGCTGACGAGATGATGACCAGCGGTTTCCGGCGCCCCAGGCGATCGCTCAGCCGGCCGCCCACCACGCTGGTGGCGATCACCATGACCGCGTAGAGGCCGGTCAGGATCAGGACACCAAACTCGGGCTCGATGCCCTGGGTTTCACGGACGCGGACGGCGTCATTGAGGAAGAACAACAGATAGAGGGTGACCATGTGGTTGCCGATGTTCACCAGCAGCCGCGTCAGCCAGGCCCAGGCGAAATCCGGGTGGCGGGCCGGGGAAATCCAAAAGCCCCGCACAAACCCGGCCAGGCTGAACGGCGGCCGGACCTGCGCAGGCAGCGGGACGTCGTCGTTCTTGAAGTAATAAAGCACGACGCCGGCAAGCAGCGCCAGCGCGCAGACGAGGTACCCCGCGGCGAAGTTTCCGGTGACGGCGGCGGCGATCACTGCCCCGGCCAGGATCCCGACTGTCTGCCCCATGGCAGCCAGTCCGCCCACCGTGCCGCGCTGCGGGACGGGCACCCGGTCCGGGATAGCCGCGGTGATGGCCGCGTAGGCGCCGTTGCAGCCGGCCTGGACGAGGCACCAGAGCAGCGTCATGACGGCGACATTAGGGGCGCCCGCCAGCGCGATCAGTGCCGCGGCGCCCAGGATGGCGCCGAAAATCACCCACGGCACCCGGCGGCCCCGGCGCGCGGTGGTGCGGTCGCTGAAGGCGCCCACGAGAGGGTTGGCGACGAGCGAGACGGCGGCCCCTGCGCCTGTTACGAGGGCGAGGATGGCTTCCTTGTCCGGTTCGCTGAAGGCTGCCGCCTGCTGGCCGAGGAGCACCTGGATCGGGCCGAAGAATGCCGCGTTGATGCCGACGTTGACCAGTACCACCCCTGCGGTCCAGACGGGCCGGACGCGGTGCTCTGGCTCGGCGAGCGCCGGCGCGGTGGTATCGGACATGCTCATGGCTCCCCCTGGAACTGATGATCAGGCATATGTATCAGTGCGGAGCCAGACTATCGCGGCAGCGTTGCGCGGCGGAGTTGCGCGGCGGAACCGCGCAGCAGAGTTGCCCGGCGGACTGTCCGCGGTGGCACGGGAACCGGGCATGTGCGAGTCTCGGGGATGACACCCGCAGCCAACACGTGCTGCCGACACCGAAGGAGTGACCGTGAACGCTTCCGCCGTCAATACCGCAGACCTTTACGATGAGCGCGGCGAGGAGCTCGACTCCGTGTCCGCGCAGTTCCAGTCCCTGGGCGGCCGCACGCACTTCAGCGGACCGGTCCGGACCATCCGGTGCTTCGAGGACAACGCGCTGGTCAAGTCCCTGCTGGCCACTCCCGGAAGCGGCTCCGTCCTGGTGGTCGACGGCGCCGGGTCTCTCCGCACCGCACTGATGGGGGACATGATCGCGGCGAGCGCCGTCGCTAACGGCTGGGCCGGCGTCGTCATCAATGGGGCCATCCGGGACCGGCTCGCCATCGCCGGGCTGCCGCTCGGCGTGAAGGCGCTCGGCAGCAACCCGCGCAAGAGCGCCAAAGAAGGCGCCGGGGAAGTGGATGTTCCGCTGGAGATCGGCGGCGTGACCATCCGGCCCGGCGCGATGATCTGGTGCGATCCGGACGGAATTCTGGTGGAACGCTAAGGACTTTCTTCTTCGGACGGTAGTAGCGGGAACAAATCTGCCAGTAACATAGTTACTGAAAGCAACTATCAGCTTGATCCCCACACTTCCCCTTGGAGCAGTCATGTCCAAAACCACCTCCGTGCGCGCCGCAGGAGAGGTCCTGACCCACCGTCAGACCATCACCGTCATGGTGGGACTCATGCTCGGCATGTTCCTGTCCTCGCTGGACCAGACGATCGTGTCCACCTCGATCTACACGATCGCAAACGACCTCGACGGCCTGTCCCTGCAGGCCTGGGCCACTACCGCCTACCTCATCACCTCCACGGTGAGCACGCCGCTCTACGGCAAGCTCAGCGACATCTTCGGACGCCGCCCGCTGTACCTCATCGCCATCCTGATCTTCCTCGCCGGCTCGCTCTATGCCGGATCGGTCCACTCCATGACCGAACTCGCGATCGCCCGCGGCATCCAGGGCATGGGCGCCGGCGGCCTTCTGGCCCTCGCCCTGACCATCATCGGCGACATCGTGGCGCTCAAGGACCGCGCCAAGTACCAGGGCTACTTCATGTCCGTCTTCGGCGTCTCCTCCGTCCTGGGCCCGGTGATCGGCGGCGCCTTCGCAGGCACCGAGACCATCCTTGGAATCGACGGCTGGCGCTGGGTGTTCCTCATCAACCTGCCGATCGGCATCGCCGCGCTCACGGTGGTGTTCATGTACCTGCACCTCCCCGCCAAGCATGTGAAGCAGAAGATCGATTACTGGGGCGCCGCCGCCATCACCCTGGCGATCGTCCCGCTCCTCCTCGTCGCCGAGCAGGGCCGCACGTGGGGCTGGAGCTCCACCAACTCCTTCCTCTGCTACGGACTGGGTGTTGTGGGCATCATTGCGTTCCTGCTGGCCGAAAAGCACGCCGCTGACTACGCGCTCATCCCGCTGCGGCTGTTCCAGAACATCACCTTCGGCCTGTCCTCGCTGCTGAACTTCATCATCGGCATCGGCATGTTCGGTGCCATCGCGATGCTTCCGATGTACCTGCAGCTGGTCAAGGGCCTGACTCCCACCGAGGCCGGCCTCATGATGATCACCTTCACCGTGGGCATCCTCACCGGCTCCATCACGGCCGGCCGGACCATCTCGGCATCGGGCACCTACCGGATCTTCCCGATCCTGGGCACCGCCGTCCTGACCGGCGCCGCCGTCGTCATGGGCCTCTCCCTCGGCGTCGACACGCCGCTGTGGGTCCCGGGCTTCATCGCCGTGTTCTTCGGCCTGGGACTGGGCTTCTGCATGCAGCCCCTGACGCTGGCCATGCAGGTCTCCGTTCCGTCGAAGGACATGGGTGTGGGCACCTCCGCCGCCGCGTTCTTCCGGTCCATGGGCGGCGCGGTTGGAACGGCCGTGTTCATCTCCATGCTCTTCAGCCTCGCCGCCGACAAGATCGCCACCGGCATGAAGGACGCCGTGCAGGACCCTGAATACCTCAAGGTGCTGAAGGATCCGGCCGTGGCTGCGGACCCCGCCAACGCGAAGCTGTACGACTTCTTCAAGAACGGCGCCAGCAATGACTCGCTGAATGACACCAGCTGGCTGCACACGGCCAATTCGACGTTGACCCGGCCCATCACGGAGGGCTTCGCGCAGTCGATTGACGCCGTCATGCTCACGGCCGCTGTCCTCACCGGCATCGCCTTCCTGATCACCTTCGCCCTGCCGAACAAGAAACTCACGGACCCGAAGACGGTATCCAGGGAGAGCGCCGCGGCCGCCGCCCACTAGGGCTTCAATGCAGCAATGCGTCACGGCAGGCAGTCGTTTGGACTGCCTGCCGTCGCTGTTTCCCCGGAATGTAAGCTTGCTCTCATTTTCCGGCCTTGTGACAGGCACCGCACCGGGTCCGGTGTAAGACTTGGTAGCTGCGGCGCAGGCCGTGGACCGCGAGTTGCCGAGGGAGCCTTATGACCATCACCCAGGACCAGACCACCGCCAGGATCCCCAAACGGGTCATTTGGCTGGCCGTGGCGGGCGCAGTCGGCGGCTTCCTCTTCGGCTTCGACTCGTCCGTGGTCAACGGCGCCGTCGATGCCATCAAGGAGGAGTTCGCGCTCAGCGAGGCCGTGACCGGCTTCGCCGTCGCCGTAGCCCTGCTTGGCTGCGCGGCCGGCGCCTACCTCGCGGGCAAGGTGGCCGACCGCTACGGCCGGATCCCGGCCATGAAGCTGGGCGCCGCGCTGTTCCTGGCCAGTGCCATCGGCACCGGCTTCTGCTTCGGCGTCTGGGACCTGATCTTCTGGCGCCTGATAGGCGGCCTGGGCATCGGGCTGGCATCGGTGATCGCACCGGCCTACATCTCCGAAATCTCGCCGCGGCACGTCCGCGGCCGCCTGGCCTCGCTCCAGCAGCTCGCCATCACCACCGGCATCTTCGCCGCCCTGCTCTCCGACGCCGTCTTCGCCAACACTGCCGGCGGAGCGGACCAGAACCTGTGGGTCGGCATCGAGGCCTGGCGCTGGATGTTCCTGGCCGGAGCCGTCCCCGCCGTCATCTACGGCTGGATCGCCTTCACCCTGCCGGAGTCCCCGCGCTTCCTGGTCTTCAAGGGCAAGGACGACGAGGCCCTCAAGGTCTTCCAGTCGATTGCCCCCAGCGAGGACACCGACCGCCACCTGCGCGAGATCAAGGAGGCCATCGAGGAGGACAAGCTCGCCGGCAAGAAGGGGTCCCTGCGCGGCAACGTCCTGGGCCTGAAGCCGGTTGTCTGGGTCGGCATCGTCCTGTCCGTGCTGCAGCAGTTCGTCGGCATCAACGTGATCTTCTACTACTCCACCACGCTGTGGAAGGCCGTGGGCTTCCAGGAAAAGGATTCCCTGACCATCTCCGTGGCCACCGCCGTCACGAACATCCTGGTGACGCTGGTCGCGATCGCCCTCGTGGACCGGATCGGCCGCCGCCCCATCCTGCTCGCGGGTTCCATCGGTATGGCCGTCTCGCTGGGCACCATGGCCCTGGCCTTCGGCTCGGCCACCGGCTCCGGTGACGCCATCACGCTGCCCGGCGCGTGGGGTCCCGCGGCCCTGGTGGCCGCCAACGTCTTCGTGATCAGCTTCGGCGCCTCGTGGGGCCCGCTGGTATGGGTGCTGCTGGGCGAAATCTTCCCGTCCCGGATCCGGGCCCGCGCCCTCGGCCTGGCCGCTGCCGCGCAGTGGATCGCCAACTTCGCCATCACGCTGAGCTTCCCCGTCATGGCCGCGGCCTCGCTGCCCCTGACGTACGCCATGTACGCCCTGTTCGCCGCGGCGTCGTTCTTCTTCGTCGCGTTCAAGGTGCCCGAGACCAACGGGATGTCCCTGGAACAGGCCGAGACACTGTTCGTGCCCAAGGGATCCGCCAAGGATTCCGCCAAGGCCTGAGGCCTTCCCTGCGAGCGCAGGGGGTAACAGAAACGCCCATGTTCCGCGGAACATGGGCGTTTCTGTTACCTCGGCTCGCTAGACCACGTGCGGCTCGTGCGCTGCCAGGTAGCGGCGTCCGCCGAAGACCACGGCAATAGCCACCACCATGGCCACTGCACCGGCGTAGAACGGCACTTGCGGGCCGAAGTGCTCGCCCAACTGCGCGGCAGCGAACGGTGCCAGGGCGCCGCCCATCCAGCGCACGAAGTTGTAGCCGGCGGAGGCGACAGGCCGGGGCGAATCGGAAACACCCATGGCCAGCTCGGTGTAGATCGTGTTGTTGACGCCCAGGAGCGCCCCCGAAATGACCACGAGGACCACCACGGCGGGCACCGAGTGCCCGGCGGACAGGCCCAGTCCCACAAGGTCCAGCATCAGCAGGAACAGGGTGCCAGTGAGGACCCGGACAGCTCCGAAGCGGTTCTGCAGCACGGGAGCAACAAACACTGAGAAGACGGCGACGGCGACGCCCCAGCCGAAGAACACCCCGCCGATTCCGTAGGCGTCCATGCCCAGGATGAAGGGCGTGAAGGCGAGGACGGTGAAGAAGCCATAGTTGTAGAAGAGGCCACTGGCCGCCGTCGTCCTGAGCCCCTTGTGTCCCAGGGCCAGCAACGGATCCCGGAGACGGACCTTGCGCTCGGGCAGCGGGGTCTTGGGCAGCAGGGCAATGAGAGCGATGAACGCCGAGGCCATGAGCACGGCGGTGCCGAAGAACGGTGCGCGCCACTGCCAGCCGCCGAGCAATGCGCCCAGGAGCGGGCCGAGGGAAATACCCAGGCCCAGGGCGGCCTCGTACAGGATGATTGCCGTGCCGGCGCCGCCACTTGCGACGCCGACGATCACGGCCAGCGCCGTGGCCACGAACAGGGCGTTGCCCAGTCCCCAGCCGGCGCGGAAGCCGATGAGTTCAGCCACGCTGACCGAGGTGCCGGACAGTGAGGCGAAGACGACGATCACCGCCAGTCCGATCAGCAGCGTCCGCTTCCCGCCGATCCGGGACGAGACGTAGCCGGTGATCAGCATGGCGACGGCGGTCACCAGGAAATAGCTCGTGAAGAGCAGCGACACCTGGCTCGGCGTGGCGTCCAGGTTCTTGGCGATCGCGGGCAGGATGGGGTCCACCAGGCCGATTCCCATGAAGGCGAACACGGCTGCGAGGGCCGTCGCCCAAACCGCCTTGGGTTGTTTGAGTAGTGAGGCTTTCTCGGCCTCGAGGGTAACTTCCGCTGCCGGCAGTATGTCGGCGGACTGGCCGTGCATGGGGGGCACTCCTAAGTGATTGGAATTTGTGGGTGAGTATCCGGATTGCGGATGAGTATCAGGCCTGGAGGGTTGCGTTGATCTTCCCGATGACCGGCAGCGCGGCCGCAAGCGCGGCGCGGTCGTCGTCCGAAAGGGACGAGAGGATGCCGGCCATGACGGTGTTGCGACGCTCATTGGCGGACTCGACGGCGGCGCGGCCTTCTCGGGTGAGTGTGACGCGGACAGCGCGGGAGTCGTTGGGGTCCGGTTCCCGGCGGGCGAGGCCGACGCGCTCGAGCTTGATGATCTGTTCGGTGGCGCTGGGCACTTTGACGCCGAGGTTCCGGGCGATCTCCCCCACGCGCACTCCGGACCCGGAGGCGCCGGCCCCGGCGGACGCGGGGCCGGAGTCCATCAGCATCTTGAGGGTGCTGAGCTGCGCGGCACTCAGTTCGCCGTCGGCGTCCAGGCGGCGGACGAGGTAGATGCTGTGGCGAAGGGCCTCGCGGAAGTCCTGGGCGAGGGCGAGGAGGCCGGGGTCGGCCGGTTCAGCGTTCATAGTTAGGTAGCCTAACAGTTAGGCGCCCTAATGGTCAATGGGGGTGGGTTGCCCTATCACTTATGGCCGCTAAAACCGCCGAATACGAGCCATAAGTGATAGCGCAACGGGCGGGTGACGGTGGGCCCACCTCTGCGGGGGCTTAAACACGCCGACGCCGCAACTCAGGCGAGCTGCGGCGTCGGCGTTTAGTGCTCGGCGTTATCGCAAGAGGCTAGACGACCGCCTTGGCTTCCTCAATGAGGGACGAGACAGGGGCGAAGAGCGGGTGGCCAGGCGCCAGGCCCGTGATCTTCTCCGTGGCCTCGGCGGGCGTGGATGCGGACAGGATTTTCGCCAGCTCCACGGCCTCGGCGTCCGCCGGATCGTTGAAGCGCAGGGCCGAGGCGATCGCCCCGAGCAGTGCCTCCGGGACAATCCCGCGTTCGGCCAGCTCGGCGGCGGGGCCGATGAAGCGTTCGTGCCGGCCGAGTTTGCGCAGCGGGGCGCGGCCCACCCGGGTGACAGTGTCCGGCAAGTGCGGGTTGGAGAAGCGGCCCAGAATTTTCTCCACATAGGCCTCCTGCTCCTCGCGGTTGAAGCCGTGCTTGGCCACCAGGAGTTCCTTGGTTTCGTCCAGGACGGCGCGGACGTCTGCCGCGACGTCCTGATCGGCCATGGCCTCGGAAATCTTGCCCAGGCCCGCTTCGAAACCGAAGTAGGCCGCCGCCGCGTGGCCGGTGTTCACCGTGAACAGCTTCCGCTCGATGTAGGGTTCGAGGTCGTCAACGAAGGTCGCTCCCGGAATGACCGGCTCTTTCCCGGCGAACGGGGTACGGTCGATCACCCACTCGTAGAACGTCTCCACCGTGACGTCAAGGCCCTGGCCGGCCTCCTGGTTGGGCACGATCCGGTCCACCGCCGTGTTGGCGAACACCGCGGCAGCGTCCAGGGATCCGGCGGCCGGATCCCACTGGGCCGCGACTTCGGATTTCAGGATGTCGGTCGCGTTGATGGCGTTCTCGCACGCCATCACCTGCAGGGGCCCCAGCCCGGCCGCGCGGGCCGCGATCCCCTTGGCGATCACGGGCGCCACGAACTTCAGGATGTGCGGCCCCACGGCGGTGGTGACGATGTCCGCCGTCGCGATTTCCGCGACGACGTCGGCTTCCTGGGTGCCGGAGTTCAGCGCGCGGAAGTTGTCGACGGTCCGGACGGCGGGGTTGTCTCCCACCTCGTGGACCTGGTAGCTGTCCGCGGCAGCCAGCTGGGTGATGAGGGCGTCCGCGACGTCGGCGAACACCACCTCATACCCGGCATCGTGCAGCAGCAGGCCAACGAATCCGCGCCCGATGTTTCCCGCTCCGAAATGAACAGCCTTCACTAGGAGTTGACCTTTCCGAAGAGGGCGAGGACTTCGTCAACCGTGGTGGCCGCTTCGAGCTGCGCGACCTGTGCCTTGTTGGTGAAGACCTTGGCGATCGAGGACAGGATCTGCAGGTGTTCGTTGTTGATGCCGGCGACGCCGACGACGAACTTCACTTCCTTGCCGTTCCAGTCGATGCCGTTTGGATAGCGGATCACCGACACCGCGGACTTCATGATGTGGTCCTTCGCGGCGTTGGTGCCGTGCGGGATCGCGAGGTAGCTGCCCATGTAGGTGGAGACGGATTCCTCGCGTTCGTGCATGGCGTCCAGGTAGCCGGAGTCGACGGCGCCGCGGTCCAGCAGGAGCTGCCCGGCCTCATCGATCGCGGCGTCCCGCGTGGTTGCGGTGCCGTTGAGGATGACGCTTTCGGCCACGAGAATGCCCGCCGGGCCAGCCTCTTCGGCGGGAGCCTCAGCGGTGGCTTCCGGTGTGCCGCCGACGGCAGGAGATGCGGTAGCCGGAGCCCCGGCGTCGGGAGCCTCTCCCCCGTCCGTGTTGCTGGCCCTCACCAGCTCCACGATCTCGTCGTACCGCGGGCTGTTCATGAAGTTGTCCACGGACACGTGCACTGCGCTGGCCGTGGCGGGTTTGGCCCGCTCGGTCAGGTCCTGGTGGGTGATGACGACGTCGTAGGTGTCGCTGAGGTTGGCGATTGCGGAGTTGGTGACCTTGACGTCCGCGAAGCCGGCAGCCTTGATCTTGTTGCGCAGCACCGAGGCGCCCATCGCGCTGGAGCCCATGCCGGCGTCGCAGGCGAAGACAATGTTCTTCACCGGGCCCGCGAGGACCGCGACGCCGCCGGCATTCATGCCGGCACCGGTGAGGGCGGAGGCAACCGAGCTCTTCTTGCCCTTCAGGGCCTCCATCCGGTGGGTGGCCTCGTCGAGGTCGTCCTCCGCGGGTGCCTTGCTGGCTTTCAGGATCACCGAGGCGATGAGGAAGGACACCGTGGTGGCGAACAGCACCGAGAGGGTCACGCCGACGTAGCTGTCGCGTGCGGTGGCGGCGTAGACGGCGATGATGCTGCCCGGGGCGGCCGGGGACCGGAGTCCGGCGCCGGTGACCACCAGGGTGAAGATGCCGGTCATGCCGCCGCCGATTGCGGCGAAGATCGTCATCGGCTTCATCAGCACGTACGGGAAATAGATCTCGTGGATGCCGCCGATGAACTGAATCACGGCTGCGCCCGGCGCGGACGCCTTGGCCAGGCCCTTGCCGAAGAATGAGTAGGCGAGGAGGATGCCGAAGCCCGGACCGGGGTTTGCTTCAAGCAGGAACAGGATGGATTTGCCCTGTTCGAGCGCCTGCTGCGTGCCCAGCGGCGTGAGGATGCCGTGGTTGACGGCGTTGTTCAGGAACAGGACCTTTGCGGGCTCGATGAAGATGCTGGTGAAGGGCAGCAGCCCGTTGACGACGAGGAATTCGACCACGGCGCTGGCGCCGTTGCTGAACGCTTTCACCACCGGGCCGACCACGAGCATGCCGACGGCCGCCATGATGGCGGCAAGGATGCCGGCCGAGAAGTTGTCGATCAGCATCTCGAAGCCGGGCTTGACGCGGCCTTCCCAGATCTTGTCGACCTTCATCATGAGCCAGGCCGTGAGCGGCCCTAGGATCATGGCGCCAATGAACATGGGGATGTCGGTACCGACGATCACACCCATCGTGGCCACGGCACCCACCACGCCGCCACGCACGCCGTAGACCATCCGGCCGCCGGTGTAGCCGATCAGGAGCGGGAGCAGGTACGTGATGATCGGACCGACAAGCTTGGCGAGGTCCGCATTGGGAAAGAAGCCCGCTGGGATGAAGAGCGCCGTGATGAAGCCCCAGGCGATAAAAGCACCGATGTTGGGCATGATCATTCCGGACAGGAACGTCCCGAATTTCTGGACGTGTACCCGCACGCTGGTCTTTGGTTTCGCAACTGTCTCTGTTGCCATGTGAATTCCTAACCGTCGTTCCCGCTGCTTTGCAGGATGGTCCGATAATTTCGCCGAGCTAGCTGGTGGAGCTGGTGGAGATCCGGTGGAGCCATTCGAGGAAGAGCTTGAGTTCCGAACTGGAGAGCTGGTCCGAGTGGGACGCCTGGAGTGCTGCGTTCAATGCGATTGCCGCCACAACCACGGAGGATTTTCCGCTGTCATCAGAATCGTTGGTCCGGGCCTGTTCCGTGGAAACCGCAAAGATCATGGCGTCGCGGGTCATGGTGGACAGCTCGAGGTTGCGTTCGGGCGCCTTTTCCGCGATCAACATGAGGGTCACACCCACGTTGGCCGCCAGGATGGACCGGGCAGCCTCCCGGGGCGGGACGTTGAGCTGGCCGGAGACAGCCGCCTTGTTGAGCATCTCCTCCATGAGGGCCTCGGCATCGGCGACGATCGCCGGCCTGCTCTCAGGGCGGATGTTGCCAAACATGACGAGGTACAGTTCCGGCTGTTTCAGCCCGAACTGTACGTGGTTGTCCCACATCCTCCGGATGTCCTCCAGCGGCTGGCCAGAGGGCGCGAAGTCGCGTTCGCCCGCGACATATTCGTCAAAACCCGCTGCGACGACGGCGTCGAACAGCCCTTCCTTGTCGCCAAAGTGGTGGTAAAGGGTCGGCGCCGTGACACCGGCCAATTGCGTGATCTGACGGGTCGAGACTGCGGACCCGCCGGAGTTGGCCAGCAGCTCGGCGGCCGCACGCAGCAGCCGGGCTTTGGGTGGTAGCTGGCCATCGATACTCATAACCGCTACCCTAGCACCTATAGCAACGCTATATGAACTACATCACATACAATTTTTGCAGGTGCCGTGATCCGCCCGCAGACGTAGCCGTCACGCGCAGCACAAATGATCAGCAGGATCAGCGGCGGCACCTGGTTAACCGGCTTAGTGGCCATTGGCCTACGACAGAGAATGAGGACCTTCAGTGCAGAACTTCCCAGGAGTAGGCGTTAGCCCCGGCCGCATCATCGGCACCGTCCGGCAGATGCCCAAACCGATCAGCGAACCGCCCGCCGGAGAGCAACTGCCCGCCGGCGTCACGGCGGAAGAGGCGACGGCGGCGCTGAAGGCCGCGGCAAAGGCGGTCCACGACGAGCTCAAAGCCCGCGCCGAGACCGTCACGGGCGACGGCAAGGCCGTCCTTGAGGCCACGGCACTCATGGCCACCGACACCATGCTGCTCAAATCCGCCACGAAGCTGATCGGCCGCGGCACCTCCGCGCAGCGGGCGATCTGGGAAGCCGGCGCCTCGGTCTCGGAAATGCTGCACAACCTGGGCGGCTACATGGCCGAGCGCGCCACCGACGTCCTGGATGTCCGGGCCCGCATCGTTGCGGAACTGCGCGGAGTGCCCGCGCCGGGCATTCCCGTATCCGCCACGCCTTTCATCCTGATCGCCGAGGACCTGGCCCCGGCCGACACCGCCACCCTGGATCCGGAGAAAATCCTGGCCCTGGTCACCGCGGGCGGCGGTCCGCAGTCCCACACCGCCATCATTGCCCGCTCGCTGGGCCTGCCCGCCGTCGTGGCCGCCACCGGAGTCGATGAGCTCGCCGACGGCACCGAGGTATACGTGGACGGCGCCGCCGGGCTCATCACCGCGGAGCCCGGCGAGAGCCAGCGCGCCGCCGCGGCCCACTGGGCCGCCACCGCGTCACTGCTGGCCGCCTTCGACGGGACGGGCACGACGGCGGACGGTCACCTGGTCCCGCTTCTGGCCAACGTCGGCGGCGCCAAAGACGCTGTAGCCGCGGCCGGGCTCAACGCCCAGGGCGTGGGCCTGTTCCGAACCGAGTTCTGCTTCCTCGAACGGGACACCGAACCGACCGTGGAGGAGCAGGCCGCCGCCTACAAGGGCGTCTTCGATGCCTTCCCGGGCAAGAAAGTGGTGCTCCGCACGCTCGACGCCGGCGCGGACAAACCGCTGCCGTTCCTGACCGACGCCACTGAGCCCAACCCCGCTCTGGGCGTCCGCGGCTACCGGACCGACTTCACCACGCCGGGGGTCCTGGAGCGCCAACTGCAGGCCATCGCCCTGGCCGAGCAAGCCTCCGAAGCCGACGTCTGGGTGATGGCCCCGATGATTTCCACCGCGGAGGAGGCCGCCCGCTTCGCCTCGCTGTGTGCCGCGGCGGGGATCAAGACCCCCGGTGTCATGGTGGAGGTCCCGTCCGCCGCGCTCACCGCCGAGGCCATTCTCCGCGAGGTCGGCTTCGCGAGCCTGGGCACCAACGACCTCACCCAGTACGCCATGGCCGCGGACCGCCAGCTCGGCCCGCTGGCTGCCCTCAACACGCCCTGGCAGCCGGCCGTGCTGCGGCTCGTGGGCCTGACGGTGGAGGGCTCAAGGGCCGAGGGCCACAACAAGCCCGTGGGCGTGTGCGGCGAGGCCGCCGCAGACCCGGCCCTCGCCGTCGTCCTCACGGGCTTGGGCGTCACCACGCTGTCCATGACGGCGCGCTCCATCGCGGCCGTCGCTGCCGTACTGAAGACCGTCACCCTGGCCGAAGCCCAGGAGCTGGCCAAGCTGGCCCTGTCCGCGCCGAGCGCAACGGAGGCCCGGGCCTGGGTCCGGGCCAAGCTGCCGGTCCTGGAGGATCTCGGGCTGTAACGGACGAAGCGCCAACGGCTGGACCGCCGGCGTCCCCGCCGGCGGATCCGGCCGCCAGAATGCAGCCGTTAGGATGCACTCATGGCACTGATAGCTCCCAGGGTGACGGCCGGCCTTCCGGCCGAGGACGCAGAGAAACTCAAGTACGCCCTCGACGGCAGCCACGACATCACGGTGTTCGTGGACGGCACCGTCCACCGCCTCCCGCCCGAGGCGAGGGACGCCGTCGTCGATATGCTGGGCCGCTTCAGCCGCGGCGAGGCCGTCACGGTCAGCAGCGTCGAGGAGATGCTGACGACGTCGCGGGCCGCGGAGCTGGCGGGGATCTCGCACACCTATCTGCGGAACATGACCGACCGCGGCGAGATTCCGGTGGAGTACCGCGGAACGCACCGGCGGATCCGGCTGGCCGACATCATGGCCTGGCTCGAAACGCAGAAGAAGAATAGTGCGGGCGCGGGCACGCTGCCCGGCCAGGATGACGACCCAGATGCTTCATAAACAGGCGATTCATGAAGCAGTGATAAGGATCAAGCAACGATCACAGTCCGACGCCGAAACACAGAAAGGCCGCGGGTTACTCTTGAATTGTGGGTAAATTCAGAGGATGGCACATCGTGGCAGGCATCGCCGCCATGCTGCTCGCCGGCTTCGTCGGAACCGCGATGGGCCTGAACAACACCGCCACCTATATGGCCAGCGGCGTCGCGTTCGTTGCCGTGTCCCTCTGGGTGGATAGCCGGATATCCCGACGTCGGAGCGCCGCCCGCCAGTCCGGGACGGACGCCGCTGTTGCCGGCCCGGACGCCGGACTGGTCCTCGACGCCGACGCGTCGAACCGCGAGGGCTAAATCCGGGGCCGGCCGGCCCAGCGCCGGGCCTTGAGCGCGGCGTGAAGCTCCAGCCGCACCATTCCCTTCAGCGGGTCCACGCCCAGCAGTTGCCGGATCCGGCCCAGCCGGTTGTAGATGCTGCTCCGGTGGAGGTGCAGCTTGGTCGCGACCTCCTGGACCGAGCCGTCGTTGTCATAGAACAGCTCCAGGACGGGAAGCAGCTCGTGGTTCCGGTCATGGTCTTCGAGGATGCGGAAATACACGGATCCCGCGTCCGCCCAGGCGCCCGCGCCGCCGCCGGCTGATGCCAAAAGCTGGTAGACGCCGGTGGCCCGGCAGTCGACGAGCTCTCCCAGCTGGGGATCCACCGCCGCCGCCTGGGCCGCCTGCCGGGATTCCCGGTAGGCCTCGGCGAGTTCGCGCGGCTTGGCGAATCCCTCGCTGGTGCCGAGGATGATCCGCCGGACCGTCCGCCCCGAGCGTTTGGCGAGTTCCAGCTGGTAGTGGACCAGGACCTGGGCGTGGTCAGCCCGTCCGGTGGATTCCTTGAAGAGCACCACGGCATGGGTTTCGGTGCCGGCACTGAACAAGGCGGCGTCGACGCCGATGGTGGCCTGCAGTGCCGCGGAGCGGTGGATGAGCGTGTCCGCGATGGGATCCGACCCCCCGGCCCAGCCGTCTGCGTCCAGGACAGTCACCAGCTGCCACGGCCCCTTGCCCTGGACCTCTTTCCAGCCCGCCACAGCCGCGGCCGCGTTGGCTTCACCGGCGCAGGCGGCCAGGAACTCCTGCTCGCGGCGGCGGCGGAACTCGGACTCTGCAGTGTTGGAATCCAGCAGCAGGGAGGACAGCTGTTCCAGCTCCCGCGCCACGTCCGGCAGCTGGGCGAGAACGGTTGCGGCGCTGGGTTCCTCGGGATCAAGCTGGACCCACAGGTACCCCACCCGGAAGCCGCGCACCAGCAGCGGCACGCACACCCGGCCCAGCATGCCGAGATCCGCGTTGGCCGGCACGACCACCGGCCGGACCGCCGTCGCGATCCCGTGGGAAAGCTGCCACGCACTGACTTCCACCGGGACGCGCTTGCTCAGCAGGAAGTTCACCCGCACGCGGTCCGCATGCGACTGGTTGGAACTGTAAGCGAGGAGCAAACCGTCCAGGTCCTCGAGCGAGAGACCGCGGCCCAGCCGCTGCGCCACCTGCTCCACGAGCTGCTCCACGTCCTGCTGCTGCATGCTGCCACACTACTGCGCCGGACGGCCGCACTGCGAATGCGGACACGAACGGACACGAGCCGACACCTGACGCCCGCTATCTCGACAAATGTCTACCACAGGATTCGGAAAACCCCGGAAAGACGGGGCCGGGGCCTTGGACCGGCCAGACACTCCTGTCGCCTGCCTCACAGCCGGATCTATTCTGGAATTACGAAATCCCCCGCTCATCCAGGCCCGCGAGGCCGCCACTACTGGAGCAAAAAAATGATCATCGGTGTCCCCAAAGAGATCAAGAACAACGAATTCCGCGTCGCCATCACGGCAGCGGGCGTTCACGAATTCCGCACCCACGGCCACGTTGTCCTCGTAGAGCGCGGCGCCGGCCTGGGCTCCGGCATCACTGACGAGGAATACGCGATTGCCGGCGCCGAGATCGTCGCCGAAGCCGACGACGTCTGGGCCCGCGCCGACATGGTCATGAAGGTCAAGGAACCGGTCAAGGCTGAATACCACCGCTTCCGCAAGGGCCTGATCCTCTTCACCTACCTGCACCTGGCTGCCGAGCCGGAACTGACCCAGGAACTGATCAACTCCGGCGTCACCGCGATCGCCTACGAGACCGTCCAGGAAGGCCGGTCCCTGCCGCTGCTGGCCCCGATGTCCGAAGTTGCCGGACGCCTGTCCGTGCAGGTCGGCGCGACCTCCCTGATGGCCCCGGCCGGCGGCAAGGGCGTGTTGCTCGGCGGCGTCCCCGGTGTCCGCCCGGCCAAGGTGGTTGTCCTGGGCGCCGGTGTTGCCGGCACGAACGCTGCCGCCATGGCCCTGGGCCTCGGCGCCGACGTCACCATCCTGGACATCAACATCAACCGCCTGCGCGAGCTCGACGCCCAGTACCAGGGCCGCCTGAAGACGGTCGCGTCCAACTCCTACGAAATCGAGAAGTCCGTCGTGGACGCCGACCTCGTGATCGGCTCCGTCCTGATCCCGGGCGCCAAGGCCCCCAAGCTGGTCACCAACGAACTCGTGTCCCGGATGAAGCCCGGCTCCGTGCTGGTGGACATCGCCGTGGACCAGGGCGGCTGCTTCGAGGACACCCACCCCACCACGCACCAGGAACCGACGTACAAGGTCCACAACACGATCTTCTACTGCGTGGCCAACATGCCCGGCGCCGTCCCGAACACCTCCACCTACGCGCTGACCAACGTCACCCTGCGCTACGCCGTGGCCCTGGCCAACCTGGGCGTCAAGGCTGCCTTCGAGCGTGACGCTGCCCTGGCCGCCGGCCTGAACATCGCCGCGGGCAAGGTTGCCCACCACTCCGTCTCCGAGGCGCACAACCTGCCCCTCGTCGCCGACTGGCACCAGCTGGTCTCCGCGTAAGCATCACCGCATCGGCTGCTCCGTAACCGCCCTTTTGGACCCCCAAAACGGCAGTTGCGGAGCAGTCGATTGCTCTTTAAGCCCGGTCAGTGAAGCCCGTCAGGCCAAAGCCCGAGCCTGCTCGATGAGCCGCAGCACCTCGACGGGCCCGGCGGGGTCGACGGGGACGGGCAGCGCCGAGGCCGCCCCGCCGTCGGCGATCTTCGCCGCCAGGATCCGGTAGAACTCGGGGTAAGCGCCGCGTTCGGTGGGCAGCCGGTCCAGGTGCCCGTCGCGTCCCAGCAGCCCGGCCCAGTCCGGGTCCTCGACGCCGTAGTCGGCGTCCAGCGGGCTGCCGCCGGCCACAATGTAGGGCTCCTGCGGGTCCACACCGTGCTTGGAAAAACCTCCAGTGCTGCCCAGCACGCGGTAGCGCGGACCCTGCTGGGCACAGAGCATGTTCATCCACAGATGGCTGATTACTCCTGACCCGTGGCGCAGGGCCACGAAGACGTCGTCGTCGGCCTTCTCGCCCGGCCGCCGGACCTCCAGTTCCGCATGCGTCACCGTCGCCGGGCCGAAGAGCTGCACCGCCTGGTCCAGCAGGTGGGTGCCGAGGTCGAAGAGAACCCCGCCGCCGTCGTCCGAGGTCGCGGCCGCCTTCCACGCTTTGGAGACGTCGGGCGACCACCGCTCAAAGCGGGACTCAAACCGGGTCACTGTGCCGAGGAGTCCCGTGTCTATGAGTCCTTTGACCGTCAGGAAGTCGCCGTCCCAGCGCCGGTTCTGGAACACGGTGAGCACCCGGCCCCGCCGCGCGGCGAGGTCGATGAGTTCCTGTCCTTCCGCACTGCGCACCGCGAACGGCTTGTCGACGACGACGTCGAGGCCTGCTTCCAGCGCCGCCTTTGCGAGCGGGTAATGGGTGGCCGGCGGCGTGCCGAGCACCAGCAAGTCCAGCTCGCCGGCGAGCTCCAGGATGCCGGCCGGGGTGTCGACGATCCTGGCCGCCGGGTAGCTGGCGGCGGCGGCAGACTTCCGGCCGGCGTCGGACGTCGAGATGACATCCAGCGAGAAGGCGTGGTTCGCGGCAAGAAACGGGGCATGGAAGACGCTGCCCGAGAGACCGAACCCGGCGACGCCGGTGCGGATGGGCCGGGCTGAATCGTTGCTCATGGTGCCTAGGCTACCGCTCCGGCCGCTACCCGCCACCCACTACGCGCGTGACGAGTTCCCGCCACGTTTCCGCGAGCCGCTCGGGCGCGATCCCGTGCACGCCGACAGCGTGCAGCAGCAGTTCCGGCTCCAGCGCAGCGCCCAGGGCCGACGCCATGAGCCACGGGTCCGCCGTCACGCCGGCTTCGCGCAGCAGCATCTCGAGGTGGCGGTGCCAGAGGACGGCCGGCGGGACATCGAACCTGTTGTAGACCGAGGCGTCGGCGGCCCGGGCCAGCTCCCCGAATTCCAGGATCCAGGATATGCGCGCGGCCCCGACGGCGATCAGGCGCTCCAGTGGCGGCGCACCGGGGCCCACCGGAGGCGGGCCGAACATGAACCGGCCCTGGAACTCGGCCTCGGCACCGCTCAGGAGCGCCATCATCAGCCCGGCACGGCTGCCGAACCGCCGGAAGACTGTTCCCTTGCCAACGCCGGCACGCTGGGCCAGCCGGTCCATGGTGAGCGCGTCGGCGCCGGATTCCTCAACGATTTCCCGGGCCGCGCAGAGCAGGAGCTCCCTGTTGCGCGCCGCGTCACGGCGCTCGGACTCTGCGGCGGGCCCGGGGGCGCGCCCTCCCCCGGGCTGGGCACCGGGACGGATCGGGATGAGGCTCACACCGCTGATTCTAGCGCCTGGGAATACAACCGGACCGCGGTCCGTTTAATCTGGGTGAAGGCCTCAAAGCCTCACGACCAGCCAGCCGCAGGAACCGTCCCGCGGCGTGACGCATAGGAGTACACATGTCCAAGAAGACCGTCCTCACCCTCGTCGGCAGCCTGCGCGCCGGCTCCACCAACCAGCAGCTGGCCGAGGCCATCCAGCTCAACGCGCCGGACCAGGTGAACGTCGTCATTCACGAGAGCCTCGGCAACATCCCGTTCTACAACGAGGACATCGACGTCGAAGGCCAGGTGCCCGCAGCGGCGGCCGCCCTGCGCGCAGCAGCCAACGACGCCGACACCCTCCTGCTGGTCACGCCGGAACACAACGGCACGGTCCCGGCCTCCCTGAAGAACGCCATTGATTGGCTGTCCCGCCCGTTCGGCGCCGGCGCCCTCGCCGGCAAGCCCACCGCCGTCGTCGGCACCGCCTTCGGCCAGTTCGGCGGCGTCTGGGCCCAGGACGAGGCCCGCAAGGCCGTCGGCATCGCCGGCGCCCAGGTCCTCGAAAACGTCAAGATGGCAGTCCCCGGCTCGATGGTCCGCTTTGCCGAAGTTCACCCGAAGGACGACGCCGAAGTTGTCGAGCAGATCAAGGGCGTCTTCGACGCGCTGGCCGAAGCCCGCACCCCGGAAGCGGCGTAGCCCACACCGAGCTCTTGCTCCCTTGAGGCCCCCGGCAGCCGCGGCTGCCGGGGGCCTTGGACTTTACGGTCAGCCGGCAGATGCCGTCGCATGGCACCCGGCATAGGCCGGATTGAAAACAATCGTTTCCCCATAGACAACAAGGGTAGTATCCTTGGGACTGTGACCCACGAAACACTTGATGCCGCCGCAGCAGTACTTCCGGCCGAGGCCATTGACGCAATCGAACGTGCGGCTACGTCCGCCCACCGCCACGAGATCCTGTTCTCGGAGCGCGCAGCAAATATCAAACAGTCGGCCGTGCGGGATGTTTTCGACATCTCGATGCGCCCGGGCCTCGTTTCCCTGGCCGGGGGAAGCCCGTACCTGCAGTCCCTGCCGCTGGAGCGCCTTGGCCAGACGGCCGCGAAGATCATCGCCGAGCAGGGCATGACCGCCCTGCAGTACGGCGGCGGCCAGGGCACCGAGGAACTCCGCACCCAGATCTGCGAGGTCATGGCAGCCGAAGGGATCCTCGATGCCGATCCTGCGAACATCGTCATTACCGCGGGTTCCCAGTCCGCGCAGGATGTAGCCACCAAGGTCTTCTGCAACCCGGGCGACGTTGTCCTTGTGGAGGACCCCACGTATGTGGGCGCCCTCAACACCTTCGAGGCCTACCAGGTGGAGGTCGAAACCGTGCCGATGGACGGGGACGGCATCGTACCTGACCTGCTGGAGGCGAAGATCGCCGCCCTCCAGACCGCGGGGAAAAACGTCAAGTTCCTCTACACCATTCCCAGCTTCAACAACCCTTCCGGCATCACGCTTTCCCCGGAACGCCGGCAATCAGTGGTCGATATATGCCGCCGCGCGAATATCTTGGTGCTGGAAGACAATCCCTACGGTCTGCTCCGCTTCGACGGCAAGCCGCTGATCCCGTTGCGGGCAGCCAATCCTGACGACGTCATCTACATGGGGTCTTTCTCGAAGATCTTTGCCCCCGGCCTGCGGATCGGGTGGGCCCTCGTGCCTGCCCACCTGCAGCGCCGCTATTACCTGGCTTCGGAGGCCGTCACTCTTTGCCCGCCGACGTTCAACCAGATGCTGGTCTCGGCCTATCTGCGCGATTACGACTGGCGCGGCCAGATCGAGACCTACCGGGGGCTGTACCAGGAACGCTGCGAGGCAATGCTTGCCGCCCTGGCAGAATTCATGCCGGACGGGCTGAGCTGGACGCGCCCCGACGGCGGCTTTTTCGTGTGGGTCACGCTGCCCGACGGCGTGGATACCTACCCGTTGCTGAGGAAGGCGATCGACGCCGGCGTCGTGTTCATCCCGGGAGCGGCATTTACGCATTCGGACGACCCGTCCAACAAGATCCGGCTGGCGTTCAGCGCTGTGCCGCCCGAGTCCATCCGTGAGGGCGTGCGGCGCCTCGCGCCGGTCCTGCGCGAAGCTGTAGAGGGGCTGAAGCCATGACCGGAATTATCGTTGTCGGCGTCGACGACAGTGAGACTGCACTGCGAGCGG
Organism: Arthrobacter sp. TE12232; assembly: GCF_054062615.1. Lineage (NCBI taxonomy): Bacteria > Bacillati > Actinomycetota > Actinomycetes > Micrococcales > Micrococcaceae > Arthrobacter > Arthrobacter sp. TE12232. The sequence goes on along the minus strand of NZ_JBSSFK010000001.1, from coordinate 2,680,929 downwards.
CCCAGACCGCGCGTGACCTCGCGGCGTCGATGGGGGCGACCCTTCACGTGGTCAGCGCCTTCGACAGCGACAGGACCGAGGTCATCAGCAGCGGCGGCGACACGTGGATCATTTCCGACGCCGGCAACGCGGAGAAGGTCGCCCGCACGGTCGCGGACGGCCTGCGCCGCCCCGGCACCAACGTCTCCTACGCCGCCGCCCGGGGCAAACCCGCGGAGGCCCTCATCAACGAAGCCGAACGGACCGGCGCCCGGATGATTGTGGTCGGCAACCGGCGCATGAGCGGAATCGGCCGGGTGCTGGGGAGCGTTGCGAACAGCGTGGCCCACAACGCCCCCTGCGACGTCTACATCGCCAAGACCGACGTCGGCTAGGCCCTACTGCTTTGCTGCCCCCGCAGCCGGAGCCGTGGTCTTGAGCATCCGGCGCAGGATTTTTCCTGACGACGACTTCGGCACGGCCTCGATGAACTCCACGCGCCGCACCTTCTTGAACGGCGCCACCTTGGCCGCCACGAACGCCATGACGGCGTCTTCATCCAGGGCGGCGCCGTCCGGTCCGGGCTGGCGCACCACAAACGCCATGGGAACTTCCTGGCCGTCGGCGTCGAGGGCTCCGATCACCGCGGAGTCGGCAATCCCGGGGTGGGTCAGGAGCAGCGCCTCCAGCTCCGCCGGAGCGATCTGGTAGCCCTTGTACTTGATGAGTTCCTTGAGCCGGTCCACAATCGTCACGACGCCGTCCGCCCGCACCGTCGCGATGTCCCCGGTGTGCAGGAAGCCGTCCGCGTCCAGGGTGTCCGCGGTTTCCTCCGGCCGGTTGAGGTAACCGAGCATGACATTCGGTCCGCGGCACAGCAGGTGCCCCGGCGCGCTAGTTCCTTCCGCGGGAACCGGAATCTCCTCCCCCGTGGCCGGATCCACGAGGCGGCACTGCATGTTGGGCACCGTGTACCCGACCGAACTGACGGGAACATCAACACCATCGCGCGGAATGAGGTGCGACACCGGGCTCATCTCGGTCATGCCGTAGCCCTGCAGCACGCGGCATCCCAGGCGCTGCGCGAGTCGGGTACCGAGCTCCCCGTCCAGGGGCGCCGCGCCGGAGAGGGTGGTGTGGACCGAACTGAGGTCGTACTCGGCAACCAGCGGGTGCTTGGACAGCGCCACGGCCACCGGCGGGGCGATGAACAGGTAGGTGCACCAGTGGTCCTGGATGATCCGCAGGAACTCGGGCAGATCGAACCGGGGCATGGTCACGAGCCGGGCCCGCTGGCGCAGGGCGATGTTCAGCAGCACCGTGAGTCCGTAGATATGGAAGAACGGGAGCAGCGCCAGGACGCGGTCCTCTGGGCCGACGTCGAGCATTCCCCGGGACTGTTCCACATTGGCGACCAGATTCCGGTGGCTGAGCATGACGCCCTTGGGCCGGCCCGTGGTGCCGGAGGAGTACGGCAGCACGGCCACATGGGTGGCCGGATCAAACGAAACTTGGGGCGCAGGCGCCCCGGCGCCGAGGAGGTCAGCAAGGGAGGGGTGGCCGTCGGCGCCGTCGATCACCACGAGCCGCTCGGCAGGGATCCCGGTCCTTTCGGCGGCCTCCCGGGCAGCCGGCAACAGCGCCGAGACGGTGAAAAGCCAGCCCGCACCGGCGTCGGTGAGCTGGTTGGCGATGTCCTCCGCCGTGTACAGCGAGTTGATCGTGGTGACCGTGGCGCCCGCCCGCAGCAGGCCGTGGAAAACAGTGGCAAACGCGGGGATGTTCGGACACAGGATGGCTGCCACGCCGTGGACGCCGAGTCCTTGCGCGGCAACGGCGCCGGCGAGGGCATCGATCTGGCCGCGGAGCGTACGGTAGGTGGTTTCCGCACCGCTGGCGCCGTCGACGACGGCGACCCGGTCCAGGTCTTCTTCGGCCAGGTCGCCGAAGAGGTAGTCGTAGATACCGAGGTTGGGAACATCGACGTCGGGGTACGGGCTTGAAAACACGCAACATCTCCTTTGATCCGCGTCCGCCGGGCTGGCGGCGGCTGGTGTCACTCTAGTGCCGCGGTGCACCCGGCGGACAGGACGGCACGGACTTGACCGGGACCGGACTTGGCCGTGATTGGAGTTGATGAGGATCACCCCCTCCCGTGGGCAGCCTCACCGCCCTGCGCCCCGTCCGGAAGAGCCCGGCTCGGTAAAATGGGAAGTGCCCTGCGATGGTGCGGACATCCGAGAATCCACCTACCAAGGGGACCCCATGATCACTCTTCAGCGCCGCCAGCTGGTTGGCCACGACATCCTGCTGGCCCGCCACGGCAACCACATCAGCACCATGCGGGTGGACCGCGGCGCAGGCCGCGTTGTCGCCTTTCTGGACGACGGATCAACGGACAGCGCCCCCAACCTGATTGCCCCGGGACTGCGCATGCCGGACACCGTGCGGAGCGTGCTCCGCGAGGACTGGAAGTTCCTCGCCGGCGCCAGCGCGTGCAGCCTGGGACTCGCCGGACTGATGTTTGCCGCCGCGTCCGCCCTCGCCGGCATCAGCGGCGATCCTGCCCTGGCTCAGGTCCTGACGGCATACTCGGGAAACTGAGGCATCCGGGCGCAGAGGCCTGACACTGACGGAACCCCGCCGCTGAAGCATTCAGCGGCGGGGTTCCGTGTTCTGTTGGCCCTGGTCCGGCGGCCGTTCCGGGGGCTAGTCCAGGAGGAGTGCCGGTTCTTCCAGTATGGCGGCGACGTCGGCCATGAAACGGGCCGAAAGGTCCCCGTCCACCACGCGGTGGTCGAAGGAGCCGCCGAGGGTGGTGATCCACCGCGGAATGACTTCCCCGTCCAGGACCCAGGGCTTCTGCTTGATGGTGCCGAATGCCACGATCGCAACCTCGCCCGGGTTGATGATCGGCGTGCCGGTATCGATCCCGAGGGCGCCGATGTTGGTCACGGTGAGCGTGCCGCCCTGCATCTGGGCGGGCTGGGTCTTGCCCGCCCGTGCCGTGGTGGCGAGCTCGTTCAGGGCCAGGGCCAGCTGCTTGAGCGAAAGATCCTGGGCGTTCTTGATGTTCGGCACCATCAGTCCTCGGGGGGTGGCCGCCGCGATGCCGAGGTTCATGAAGTGCTTGACGTGGATCTCCGCGGAGTCGCTGCCGTCGGGGTTGTCCACCCAGGTGGCGTTGACGCTCGGGTTCCGCGCCGCGGCCCAAATGACCGCCTTGGCGAGGATCAGCAGCGGGGAGACCTTGATGCCTTCGAAATCACGGGAGGCCTTCAGCCGCTTCACGAATTCCATGGTGCGGCTGGCGTCGACGTCGACAAAGATGCTGACATGAGGCGCCGCAAAGGCTGATTCAACCATGGCCTTTGCGGTGGCCTTGCGGACGCCCTTGACCGGGATCCGCTCGATCCGCTGGTCCTGCGGACGGCCGGACTTGCCCCAGAACGAGTCCGCCTTGTCCACCTCGGCGTCACGTTGGGCCTGGTAGCTCACCAGGTCCTCACGGGTCACTTCACCGCGGGCGCCGGTGGGCACGACGTCGGCCAGGTTGATCCCGAGATCCCGGGCGATCTTGCGGACGGGCGGCTTGGCCAGCACCTTGCCGACCAGGCCGCTGATGGCACCGCTGAACGTGGGACGCGGGTCGATGGCGCCGGCGGGGCCAGCGGCTTCGTCAGCCGTTCGGCCGACGGTGTCCGGGTTGATCCAGATGTCGTGGGTCTCTACGCCCACCCGCTCCGCCACCGTGGCGGAAGTACCGGTGGCTGCCGAGGCCGCCGGTGTTTCGCGGCCTGTGGCCGGAGCAGCCGCCGGGGCCGAAATCCGCCGCCGGCGCTTGACGGCGTCGGCCTTGGGACCGGAACCGACCAGCGGGCCGCCGGCCGGGCGTCCGGACGTCTCGCCGTCGTCGGAGGTGTCGGCCGTCAGCTTTCCGTACATCGGCGCGGCAACGGCGGGTGCCTGGGCAACAGGTGTCTGGTCAGCAGGCGACGGTGCAGCAGCTGGCGGGGCCGCCGCGTCGTCACTCACGCTGATGATCGGCGTGCCGACCTCCACCGTGACACCCTCGGGAACCAGCAGTTCGGTGACGGTCCCCGCGAACGGTGAGGGCAGTTCCACGAGGGACTTGGCCGTCTCGATCTCGCACAGGACGTCGTTGATGGCCACGGTGTCGCCGGCTTTGACCTTCCAGTCGACGATTTCGGCCTCGGTCAGCCCTTCGCCGACGTCCGGGAGGTTGAACTTGTTAAGCGTCATGGGTCCTCCTTAGTACGCGAGGGCGCGGTCCAGCGCCTCAAGGATGCGGTCGATGTCCGGCAGGTAGTCTTCTTCGACCTTGGCGACGGGATAAGGCATGTGGAAACCGCCGACCCGGATCACGGGGGCTTCAAGCGAGTGGAAGGCACGCTCGCTGATCCGGGCCGCGATTTCGCCGCCGATGCCGCCGAAGGTGGGGGCCTCGTGGGCCACGATCAGCCGGCCGGTTTTCTGGACCGAGGCCGTGACGGTGTCAAAGTCGATCGGAGAGATGGAACGGAGGTCGATCACTTCGACGCTGTGGCCGTCCTCAGCCGCGGCTTCGGCCGCCGCGAGGGCCACGGGCACCAGCGGGCCGTAGACGACGACCGTGGCGTCGCTCCCCTCCCGCAGCACGTGCGCCTTGAAGGGGTCTGCGGACGCGCCGGGGTTCTCGGTGTCCACCTCACCCTTGAGCCAATACCGGCGTTTCGGCTCGAAAACGATCACGGGATCCTGGCATTCGACGGCCTGCTGGATCATCCAGTAGGCATCGTGCGGATTGGACGGCGTGATGATGCGCAGGCCGGCCGTGTGGGCGAACAGCGCCTCCGGCGATTCGGAGTGGTGCTCGATCGAGCCGATGCCGCCGCCGTACGGGATCCGGACCACGACCGGAACGGTCAGGTTGCCGTTGCTGCGCGAGTGCATCTTGGCCAGCTGGGTGGTGATCTGGTTGAAGCCCGGGAACACGAAACCGTCGAACTGAATCTCGCACACGGGCTGGTAACCGCGCAGGGACAGGCCGATCGCGGTGCCGATAATGCCGGATTCGGCCAGCGGCGTATCGACCACACGGTCGCCGCCGAATTCGCCGATCAGTCCGTCGGTGACCCGGTAGACGCCGCCGAGGGCCCCGATGTCCTCGCCCATCAGCAGCGAGCGGGGGTTGTTGGTCAGCGTCGCCCGCAGGCCTTCATTGATGGCCTTCGCAATGGTCATGGTGGTCATCAGCGGGCCGCCTTGTCTGTCTGGTCAGCGTTTGCAGGTTCCTCGTCGGCGAACCCTGCGCTGTACTCCTCGAACCAGGCCAGCTCTTCGGCCACCAGCGGGTGGGCCTCCACATACGTATTGGCGAAGGCAGTCCGGATGTCCGGTGTTTCCAGGTCGTGGGTGGTCTTGCGGACGTAGGCGGCGAGTTCGTCGCCGTCGGCCCTGACCTGTTCGAAGAAGGCATCGTCCGCGAGGCCCTCGGCCCGGAGGTACTTCTCCAGCCGCTCCAGCGGATCCTTGGCCCGCCAGAGGCCTTCTTCGGCGGATCCGCGGTACTTGGTGGGGTCATCGGCGGTGGTGTGCGCCCCCACCCTGTAGGTGAACGCCTCGATCAGCACGGGTCCGTTGCCTTCGCGGGCCTGCTCCAGCGCCCACTCCGTGACGGCGTGGACGGCAATGACGTCATTGCCGTCCACCCGGATGCCCGGGAAGCCGTAGCCCTTGGCGCGGTTGGCCAGCGGGACGCGGGTCTGCACGGAGCTCGGCACGGAGATCGCCCAGTGGTTGTTCTGGCAGAAGAAGACCACGGGGGCCTGGTAGGACGAGGCGAACACCATGGATTCATGAACGTCGCCCTCTGAACTGGCGCCGTCGCCGAAGTACACCATGACGGCGGCCTTGGGCTCCGCGGGCTGTCCCGCTTCCCCGACGGCGTTGGCGGCCGCCAGCCTCTGGTCCCGCTGGATGCCCATGGCATAGCCGACGGCGTGCGGCGTCTGGGCGGCCAGGACCAGCGTGTAGAGGTGGAAGTTCGTGTCCTTGGGATTCCAGCCGCCGTTGGAGACGCCGCGGAACTGTCGCAGCAGCTCGGCCAGGTCCACATTGCGTGTCAGGGCCACACCGTGTTCGCGGTAGGTCGGGAAGATGTAGTCCTGCGGCTGGCTGGCCCGGCCGGAGCCGATCTGGGCTGCTTCCTGCCCGGTGAGCGGGACCCACAGGGCCAGCTGGCCCTGCCGCTGCAGAGCGGTGGCTTCCACATCGAAGCGCCGGATCTTCGACATGTCGGCGTAGAAGCCGCGCAGGGTCTCGGGATCGAGCTTCTCGGCGTACTTTGAGAAAACCGGGTCCGAGCCCAGGGTGCCGTCCGGGCCTAGCAGCTGCACCATCGGCTCGGCCGGCGCGCCCAGTTGGGCCTCGGCTTCCGCCTCGAGCTGGTCATCGATATCGGTTCCGTCGAACTCGGTAGAGGGCAGATGTGTGGCGCCCATACCGTCTCCTTGCTTGCCGCATCCGAATGCGCCGCAATCGCTGGGATATATGCCGAACTGGGAATACATTCCGAATTTGGCATATATTTTGGCTTACTCGTCCTTACTTTATCCGCACGGGGCGGCCACAACGCGTCATGTTAAGCACTAGGAACGCCGTGGTGGTTTTGTATAGATTGCACAGAGCTCAAGGAACCGGGTGTTGGCTTCCGTTTCTCCGATGCTGACCCGCACCCCCTCGTCGCCGAAGGCCCGCACGGAAAGCGCACGTTCCGCTGCCAGGGCGGCGAATTCCGCGCTGTTTGCGCCCAGGTTGAGCCACACAAAGTTGCCCTGCGCCTCCGGAACGAACCACCCGAGATCGCGCAGTCCGGCGGTGACCCGATCCCGCTCATCAACCAGGCTTTGTACCCTTTCTACAACGTCGGCGAAGTGCTCGAGCGACGTGACGGCGGCGATTTCCGCAATCTGGGACACCGCGAAGGGTGTGGCGGCAACCCGCAGGTGCTGCGTCAGTTCGGGACGGGAGACGCTGTAGCCCACGCGGAGCCCGGCGAGTCCGTGAGCCTTCGAGAACGTCCGCAGGACGACGACGTTGGGGTATTTGCGGTACATGGCAATGCCGTCCACGGCGTCGGCGGCGCGCACGAATTCCTGGTAGGCCTCGTCGATGACCACCACGACGTCCGAGGGCACGGCCTTGATGAAGCGCTCCGTTTCCTCAGTGGTCAGGATGGGTCCGGTCGGGTTGTTGGGCGTGCACAGCAGGATCATCCGGGTCCGCGCGGTGACCGCGGCCGCCATGGCGTCGAGGTCGTGCCGCCCGTCCGCGGTCAGGGGGATCCGTACGCTCTCGGCGCCGGCCAGTCCGACGCAGATCGGGTATGCCTCGAACGAGCGCCAGGCATAGATGACTTCGTCGGCCTTGCCGTCGTCGTTTTGGCCGGCGAAGGTGGTCAGCAACTGGTTCAGGGCGCCCAGGCTGCCGGCGCCCGTGACGATGTCCTCGGCGGGAACGTCCAGGAAGCCGGCGAGCGATGCGCGCAGCTTGCTGCTGAGCGGATCGGGATAGCGGTTGAAGTCGGTCTGCGCCGCGATGGCCTGCTGCACTGCAGGGATCGGGGGCAGCGGGTTTTCGTTGGAGGAAAGCTTGTAGCTGACCAGGCCCTCTACGGGGACGGGCGGTTTTCCGGCCGCGTAGCGGGGAAGGAGGTCTACCACCGGACGGGGCCTGATGCCCCCGGCCGTGTTCTCTGATGAAGTCATGCTCACTAGCCTACTTCGGGTCTCTGCCGCAATAGGGGGATCAATAGGGGGATATGGTCCCTGCCGCCGCCCGGGGGCGTATGACAGCATGGGGGCCATGAGCTCATTCATCGCACGAGTCATCATCAACGGGCTGGCCCTGGCAATCGCGTGCTGGATCCTCACCGGACTGGATATTTCCACCGCGAATAACAACATTTTCAGCATCGTCCTGGGCTACCTGTTCATCGGCCTGATCTTCGGCCTGGTCAATGCCTTCGTCAAGCCAATCGTCAGCCTCTTGTCGCTTCCGATCACCATCCTCACCCTGGGCCTGTTTACGGTGGTCATCAACGCGGGAATGCTCTACCTGACCTCCTGGATCAGCAGCTACACCACCGTGCACTTCACCATTGACAGCTTCTGGTGGACTGCGGTGTTCGCCGCCCTCATCATCAGCGGCGTGTCCCTCGTGGCGAGCTTCCTGCCGGCCCTCGATCGCTAGCCGCGCCCGGCCCGGTCCGCTGCTCCGGAGCTGGCCCCGGAGCCATGGGCACTCCCCGCGATGTCGGGCGTGCTTCACGCCGGAGCGAGAAGCGGGTCACCGTCGCCGCCCCGCCGGTTCCCACGACAGCGGCCAGCGCCGCCGTCGAATCCCGCAGCGTGTTGTCCCGGCTCGCCGAGATGAGTTCGGCTCCGTCGGCGTAGTTTTCCAGCCGGTGCCCGGGACCTAAGCCGAAGTCCTTCAGCGGCGGCATCTCCAGCGGGTTGGTGAGCGTCACGGTCACCCGGTCCCTGGTATCCGGGTTGGCCAGGCCGTCCGCCCCCGGCACCCAGTCCTGCGCGTGTTCGAGGTGGAGGCTGCGGATCCCCGGCTCCGGGGTGATACCACCCACCGGCGAGCCCGCCGTGAGCACGAACTTGAGATCGTAGTCGGCCAGGACGGCGCGGTCCCTGCTGAGATTCATCGCATGAATCCCGCCCTGGCTGTAGCCGACCGCGACGAGCTGGTCGCCGGCCGCGGCTCCGGCCTGCCGGAGCGCCTCCCGGATGGCCGCACCCGTGGAGGCCGAGTCGTAGCCCAGGGCCTCGGCCACTCCGGCGGGGTCAAAGGGATTGGCCCCTTCCGGCGGGCCGTCCAGCTGGGTTCCGGGGATGATGACCACCCACGCCGGCCGGGCGCCGCCGTCGACCTCGATGACTTCGATCTGCCCGCCCTGCTGGCCCACCGTTCCGGCTCTCCGCAGCAATCCGGCCGGGGAGAGGTCGACGGCCGCGGAATACGTCTCCCGCCCCACGATGCTGACGGGCCGGGGCTTGAGGAACTCGAGCCCGGGCGCCTCCGAGACATCCCGGACCAGGCTGCGGACGTCGGCGGGTCCGCTGAGGGCTCCGAGAACGGCGGCCAGAGGTGCGGGCAGGCCCAGCAGCGCGGCGAGATTCCGCGGCGCCGTGGCGACCCAGTCCTCTACGACGCCGCGCACGCCGGGGAGGGCGAAAGGCTCCGGGGCCGCACCGTACTCGGCGCCGTGGAATCCCAGCCGCAGGAACAGGGCATTCCGTGCCTCCGCAAACTCGTACTCCCGGTGGCTGGCACGGACGTCGTCGCCGATCCGCTGCAGCTGCGACCGGACACGGCCGACATCCCGACCAGCTTCTCCCACCGCGATGATGGCGTTGCTGCCGCTGGTGTAGGAGTCGGACTGATAGGGGAAGAGTGCGTGCTTCACGGTGTCAGCCTCCAGTTCAACCGACTGCAGTTGCCGGACCAGCGCGTCCAGTGCCGCTGCGCCGGCAAGGAGCTCCTCGAACTGGAAGCTGAGCCCTCCGATTCCGCCGCGGATGCGCAGGCTGCCGTCCGACGGCGGCGCGGAAACCCGGGGTGTCCCGCCAGAGTCTGCCGGTGTTGCTTCGGCCATCAGGAACCTAGCCGGCCCGAGGACAGCGTCACGTTCTGGGCGTGCCGGCGCACCACGGCCACAGCGTCCAGCAAGGCGTCCCGGCTGCGGCGCAGGGCTGCAGCCTGCAGGGACAGGGTCAGCCGGTAGGCTCGCCCGGCCGGCGACTGCCAGGTCTGCAGTTCAAGGCGGCCCAGTGCGGCCAGCACGGCGTCGGCCTCATCGGCGCACCGCGCCACGCGCGCCGCGAGCTGCTGGACTTCGTAACTGCGCGATGCGCACTCAACGGCGTCGGCGGCCGTCACGCCGAAAATAGCCGCACTGCCCGCCGAACCGGGGCGCATCATGCTGGTCATGGAAGTGACGCTAGCGGGCGGCCGGCACCCGCTGAAGAGCGGCGTCGGGCTATGTGGACAGTCCGGCTATGTGGACATCGGCGCGGACCGCCGCGCGATGCGAACCGGCATTGTCACACGGTGATGTCATAAGGACGGGGGCGCTTAAGGCCCGGCGTCACTTCGTGAAAGAATCGGAACATGCCTGAAACTGCCGCCACAGCTGATACCCGCACGCCGTCCGGACGCCTGGCCCTCGCCGCGTCCGACCACCAGATCGCGCTCGGCCCGCTGGACGGCCGCTACCAGTCCGCCGTCGCCCCCCTGGTGGACTACCTCTCCGAAGCAGCACTGAACCGCGACCGCGTGGCTGTGGAGGTCGAATGGCTGATCCACCTGACCAGCAACAGCGTCCTGCCCGGCGCTGGCCCGCTCACGGCGGCCCAGCAGGAGCAGCTGCGCGCGATTGTCACGGAGTTCGACGCCGCGTCAGTCACCGAACTGGCCGAGATCGAGGCGGTCACGGTGCACGACGTCAAGGCTGTGGAGTACTACATCGGCCGCCGCCTGCCCGGCATCGGGATCGATCACCTGACCGCCATGGTGCACTTCGGCTGCACCTCGGAGGACATCAACAACCTCTCCTACGCCCTCGGCGTCAAGGGAGCCGTGGAGGACGTCTGGCTGCCCGCGGCCCGCGCCCTGGTTGCCCAGATCAGTGCCATGGCCGAGGACAACCGCGCGGTGCCGATGCTCTCCCGCACGCACGGCCAGCCGGCCACCCCCACCACGCTGGGCAAGGAACTGGCCGTCATTGCGCACCGCCTCAACCGCCAGCTGGACCGGATTGCCCGGACCGAATACCTCGGCAAGATCAACGGCGCCACCGGCACCTACGCCGCCCATGTCGCCTCCGTCCCTGGCGCCGACTGGGAGCACGTTGCCAAGAGCTTCGTTGAAGGCCTCGGCCTGACCTGGAACCCGCTGACCACCCAGATCGAAAGCCACGACTGGCAGGCCGAACTCTATGCCGACGTCGCGCGGTTCAACCGCATCCTGCACAACGTCTGCACCGACATCTGGAGCTACATCTCGATCGGCTACTTCGTGCAGATCCCGGTCGCGGGCGCCACCGGCTCCTCGACCATGCCGCACAAGGTGAACCCGATCCGGTTCGAAAACGCCGAGGCCAACCTCGAGATCTCCTCGGGGCTGCTGGACGTGCTGGGTTCCACCCTGGTCACCTCGCGCTGGCAGCGCGACCTCACCGATTCGTCCTCGCAGCGCAACATCGGCGTGGCGTTCGGCCACTCGCTGCTCGCCATCTCCAACGTCGCCAAGGGCCTGGACCGGCTCAAGGTGGCCGAGGACGTCCTGGCCGCGGACCTGGACACCAACTGGGAGGTCCTGGGCGAGGCCATCCAGATGGTCATGCGTGCCGAGGCGATCGCCGGCGTCGAGGGCATGGAGAACCCGTACGAGCGGCTCAAGGACCTGACCCGCGGACACCGCGTGGACGCCGCCCGGATGCAGGAATTCGTCCAGGGCCTGGGCCTGTCCGCCGACGCCGAAGCCCGGCTGCTTGCGCTGACCCCCGGCCGCTACACGGGCATCGCGGACAAGCTGGTGGACCACCTCAAGTGAGGCTCCTGCTCATCCGCCACGGCCAGACGCCCGGGAACGTGCTTGGGCAGCTGGACACCGCCCACCCCGGCCCCGGACTGACGGAGCTCGGCGAGCGGCAGGCCGCTGCCCTGGCGAGGTCGCTGGCGAATGAGGAGATCGGGCTGCTTTACGCGTCCACCCTGATCCGCACCCAGATCACGGCACAACCGCTGGCCGCCATGCGCAGCCTCGACATCGAGGTCCTGGCGGGCCTGCGGGAAATCGAAGCAGGCTCACTGGAGAAACTCACCGACCGCGAGTCCCACATGCGCTACTTCAGTACGGTCGCTGCGTGGACCGAGGGCGACCTGGGCCGGAGGATGCCGGCCGGGCCCAGCGGCCACGACTTCTTTGAACGCTTCGACGACTCGATTGCCCGGATTGCGGCCGCGGCCGGGTCAACTGCCGGGTCCGGCGCTGTGGCCGTGGTGAGCCATGGCGCCGCCATCAGGGTCTGGGCGGGCGTGCGGGCCGTCAACGTGGAACCTGAATTCGCTGTCCGCCACGTAGTTGCCAACACCGGCATTGTGGCTCTGGAGGGCGATCCCGACGCCGGATGGCGGCTCATCCACTGGGACGAGAGCCCCGTGGGAGGCCTGGCCCTGGCAGACCCGACGGCGGAAGATCCCACCGGCCGTCCGGCGTAGCGGGCGGCGCGCACCCTGCGGCGCGTTCCCTGCGGCGCGCACCCTGCCCACAGGGGCTGGACTGCACCCCTCAACGCGGCCATGATGAAAGCAGGCGCGGGGATGGAATGGCCGGCGGCATGCGGTTGATCCCGCGCAGTGGAGGCGCAGGCTTATGTCACCCAAATCTGCACATCCGGGGCATGCGCGCGCAAGCATCCTCGACGGCCTCGATGAACAGTTCCTCGCGGAGTACTACGAGCACGTAGCGCCGGAGGACCTCCAGGGCTACAGTCCCGAAAACCTGGCGAAGCGGGCCAGGCGCCATGCGGAACTTGCGGGCAGCCACCGGGCAGGCACGGCCATCGTAGACGTCTTGAACGAAAGCGATGCCAGCGTACTGCTGGTGGTTGCCGACGCCATACCGCACCTGATCCATTCGCTCACCGCGGAACTGACGCGCCAAAACGAGTCCATCCGGTTGCTGGTGCATCCCAATTTTCTGGTGCGGCGCGATCCCCGTACCGGCCGGTTGTTGGAAGTACGGCACGGGTTGCCGCAGTCCGCACCGACGGGCCGAATCCCGGGCATTCCGGGCGCCCCCGAGGCCGCCCAGATCCCGCCGGGTTGGTCGTCCGAAATCTGGGTGGCGGCAGAGATAGGCCGCCTGCCGGGGCCGCGGGCCATCGCGGAGCTTACGGATAACGTGCGGCGCGTCCTGGCGGACGTCCAATTGGTCGCTGATGACACCCCCGCCATCCACGCCAGTCTCGCGCGCACCGTCGGCTCCTTGGAGCGGCTGCCGGCGGCCACGGCTCCGACCCCGGAGCAGCTCGTGGAGCTGCTGGGCTGGCTGGACCGGGGCAACTTCACGTTCTTGGGTTACAGCGAATATGAATACTCGACGGCGGAGGGCCCGGATGTCGTGACGGTGCGGGCCGGCACGGGGCTGGGCCTGCTCAGGGACGGACGGCCGGAGGCCCGCCAGCCCGTCACGGGGCTCCCCCATGCGCAGGTTCTCACGCTCTCCATCTCGGATCTGAGATCGTCCGTCCCCCGCCCCGCTTACCTGGATGAAATCCTCGTCCGGACTTTCGGCAGCGCGGGGACGGCCACGGGAGAAGTGCGGTTTGTGGGCCTCTTCGCTCCGGGCGCCACGGGCCGGTCCGTGCGGCGCATCCCGGTCATCCGGGACAAGGTTCGCGCCATCCAGGAAAACTTCGGCTTCACCGAATCATCCCACCAGGGCAAGCAGCTTCTCACCGTCCTCGAGTGCTTCCCGCTGGACGAGCTGTTCCACCGGGACCTGGCGGAACTTTCCGGGCTGGCCCGTGAGATCCTGCGCCTGCAAGCCCACCACCAGACACGGGTGTTCCTGCACGCTGACAGCTACGGCCGCTTCATGACCGCACTGGTCTTCCTCCCCCGCCACAGGTACAGCACCGCCGTCCGCCTCCGCATCGAACACGAGCTCAAACAGGCCTTCCAGTCCTCCTCGCTCGAATTTGAAGTCCGGCTGAGTGAATCCCCCATGGCCCGCGTCTTCTTCCGGATCCTGCTGCCTCCCGGCGCGATGCCCGACGTCGATCCCGCTGCACTGGAGCGGAGCATTGTCAGCACAACGCGGACCTGGGCCGAGGGCCTGGACGAAGCGCTCCGGGACAGATTGTCCACCGCGGAGAGCCGCCGGTTGTCGGCACTATGGTCCGCGGCCTTCCCGGCCAGCTACCGGGCTGATTTCGACGTCGAGGACGCCGTTGAAGACATCAGGCGGTTTGAGCAGTTCGATCTCGACGGCACAGGCGGACGGCCGCTGAACGATCCACAGCTGGCCGTTTATGTCCGCGCCAGCGCGTCCCCGACGCTGGCCGAAGACGCGCGGATCCGTCTCTACCTGACCTCCGCCCATAGCCTGACGAGGATCCTGCCGTTCTTCCACAACCTCGGACTGGAGGTCCTGAACCAGCGTCCCTTCGATGTGGTGCGCGGGAACGACCGGCCTTTGTTCCTCTATGATCTTGGCGTCCGGTATCCGGCCGGTGTGGATCCTGCCCGGACCAGCGGGCTGCTGGGGGATGCCTTCGGAGCTGCCATGCGCGGGGACTCGGAATCGGACCGTTTTGACGGCCTCGTCCTCCGGGAGGGCATCCACTGGCGCCAGGTGGAAATCCTGCGCAGCTATGCCAAGTACCTGCAGCAATTGGGCACCACGAACTCCTACGGATTCATGGCCGACACCTTGCTAGCCAATGTCCGGGCAACTCACGGTCTCCTGGCACTGTTCCGGGCCAAGTTTGACCCCGATCTGGAGGCCCCGGATCGGGTCGGGGAGACCGCCGCGGCCCGGAAGGATCTGTTGGCTGCGATCGACGACATTCCGGTCCTCGACGCCGACCGGCTGCTGCGCACCTTCATGAACCTGGTGGAATCCACGCTCCGCACCAACTACTTCCAGGGGAAGCCTCACTTGAGTTTCAAGCTCAATCCCGCCGCCGTCGCGAGTGCGCCGCTTCCGCGGCCCAAATACGAAATCTGGGTGTGCTCGCCCCGCGTGGAGGGGGTCCACCTGCGCTTCGGGGCCCTGGCGCGGGGTGGCCTGCGCTGGTCCGACCGCAGCGAGGATTTCCGCACCGAGGTCCTTGGCCTGGTCAAGGCGCAGAACGTGAAGAATTCCGTGATCGTGCCCACGGGGGCCAAGGGCGGTTTTTATCCCAAACAGTTGCCGGACCCTGCCGCGGACCGCGAGGCCTGGCTGACGGAGGGACTGGAGTGCTACCGGATCTTCGTCCGCGGGCTCCTGGACCTCACCGATAACCTCGTCACCACCGCGCAAGGCGAGACAGTGGCGCCTCCCGCGCGGGTGGTGCGGCACGACGTCGACGACTATTACCTCGTCGTGGCGGCGGACAAGGGAACCGCGTCATTTTCCGACGCCGCGAACGCGGTGGCCGAGGAGTACGGTTTCTGGCTGGGCGATGCCTTCGCGTCCGGCGGATCCGTGGGGTATGACCATAAACAGATGGGCATCACGGCCCGCGGGGCGTGGGAATCGGTGAAACACCATTTCCGCGAACTGGGGGTGGACTGTCAGGAAGAGGACTTCACTGTCGCCGGCATCGGCGACATGAGCGGCGACGTCTTTGGGAACGGAATGCTGCTCTCCCGCCACATGCGGCTGGTGGCGGCCTTCGATCACAGGCACATCTTCCTTGACCCGGCGCCGGAGGCGGAGGCCTCGTGGGAGGAACGGCAGCGGCTCTTTGCCCTCCCCCGCTCATCCTGGGCGGACTACGATCCCTCACTGATCAGCGAGGGCGGCGGCGTTCACTCCCGCCGGGCCAAGGCCATCAGCATCACGGAACAGGTCAGGAGCTCGCTCGGCCTGGAGCCGGGCATCAAGTCGCTGCCGCCCCACACGGTGCTTCAGGCCATCCTCCGTGCGCCCGTGGACCTGCTGTACAACGGCGGCATCGGAACGTACATCAAGGCCTCCTCGGAGGACAATGCCGGGGTTGGCGACAAGGCGAACGACCCCATCAGGGTCAACGGCAATGAGGTGCGGGCGAAGGTCATCGCCGAGGGCGGGAATCTGGGAATCACGCAGCTCGGACGGATTGAGGCCGCCCTATCCGGCGTCCTGCTCAATACCGATGCGATCGACAACTCAGCCGGCGTGGACTGCTCGGATCATGAGGTGAACATCAAGATCTTCGTGGACCGGATGATCGCGGCGGGAAGGATGCCGACGGCGGAACGTGCCGGCTTCCTGCATTCCCTGACGGACGAAGTGGCTCGTCTTGTTCTGGCCAACAACACGAATCAGAATGTCCTGCTCCTCAACGACCGGCACCTGGTGCGGGAGTGGAGCCCGGGCTTCGAACGGACCATGGACTGGCTCGAGAACGCCACTGACCTCGACCGCAGGCTGGAGGGCCTGCCCAGCAACGAACAGCTTCAGGACCGGCTGCGGTCAGGTGAGGGCCTGACCCCGCCGGAGCTGTCGGTGCTGGCAGCCTACGCCAAGATCGAACTGGCGGCGGAGCTCAACGCCAGCGATCTTGCCGACGACCCGTGGTTCCTGCGCGTCCTCCGCGGCTATTTTCCGCGCCAGCTCTCCGGACGCTTCGAAGCAGAGCTGCCGGGCCACCCGCTGCGCCGCCAGATCGTGTGCACTGTCGTGGCCAACGACATGATCAACCTCGGCGGAATCACGTTCGCGTTCCGCGCCATCGAGGAAACGACTGCCACGGCCGCCGCTGTCGCCAGGGCTTTTGTGGTGGCGCGCGAGGCCTATGACCTGCCGTGGATCGTTAACCGGCTGGCCGCGCTCCCCGCCGGATATCCCAACGAACACGTCGCCGAGGCGACCCTGCATATGCGCCGGGTCCTCGACCGGGCCACTCGGTGGTACGTGACGCACGACCATCGGGACCAGCCCGTGGGCGCGGCCTTGGACAGGATCATGCCAACCCTGGAACTGCTGCGGACCCGAACCCTGGACTATCTCCGCGGCTCCGACCTCGACCGTGCACAAGGAAGGCTCGCGCACTGGGACGCCGTGGGGATGCCGCGCGAGCTGGGCCTGCGCGCCTCGGACCTCTTGGAGAGTTTCGGGCTGCTGGACATCTCCCTGATCTCCGAACAGGTGCGCGAACCGATCACCACCATCGCAGACCTGTACTATGCGGTGTTCCAGCGGATCGGGGCCGCCAACCTGCTGCTCAGCATCACCGACCTGCCGCGGCAGAGCCGGTGGGAGGCCCTTGCCCGGGCCGCCCTGCGCGATGATGTGTATTCCGCCGTAGCGGACATGACGGTCTCGGTGATGCAGACCACCCAAGACCACAGTGGCGCAGAGGCCGGCACGTCCGACGCTGTGGAGCGCATCGTGGCCTGGGAACGCGGGCATCAGGAGCAGCTGGCGCGGATCAAGGACACTCTCGCGGAAGTGACCAAACCGGGGCAGGTGGATATCGCCTCAATCTCCGTGGCACTGAAACTCCTGCGGACACTGGTGCGACGCTAGGCTGTGCTGCCCCGGATCTACCAGGACGTAGAGCCCGAAGCACTATCTGCACCACAATCCACAGTTCTCCCGACGCTTACCGGAAGGAAACACGGCGGAAACCGCTGGTGCCTAGCCTTGGACTGCATAACCCTTCGGCGAATCGAGGCAGTGATGCAGACCAACCCGCGGCTCAACATCCGTCAGGTCACTTGGGCGAACCCCGTTGGTGCGGACCTGAGGGCCGCCCAGCAGGCAGAACTCGACGCCCGCTTCGGCCGGCCCGACCACGAACCCGGGCCGCCGCCGTCGGAAGTGGACACCGCGGTATTCCTGGTGGCGCATGACAAAGCCTCGGGCCAGCCGGTCGGCTGCGGCGGCCTGCGCATGCTGGACGCGCGCACTGCCGAAATCAAGCGCCTCTACGTTCTGCCCTACACCCGCGGCTCCGGGGTGGCGAGCTCCATCCTCGCGGCCCTCGAAGCCCACGCCCACGCGCTGGGCATCACCACACTGACCGCGGAGGCCGGCTCGGTACAGACCGACGGGCGGCAGTTCTACGAGAACTCGGGCTTTGTGCCCGTGCCGAACTTTGGACCGTACATCGGGGTCCAACACTCCTACTGTTACGCGAAGCCGATCGATTCGCACAGCGCCGCGCACACCGCCATGGCGTGAGGCGTCATACAACGCCGCCCGGAATGGAGTGGGCTAATCTCGCACTATGGAATCGGCCGACATCACTTTCCGCACCCGCAAATGGGTCCGTCCCGAGGACCTCAACGCCAACGGCACCCTGTTTGGCGGCAGCCTGCTGAAGTGGATCGACGAAGAGGCCGCCATCTACGCCATCCTGCAGTTGGGCAACGGCCGGGCCGTCACGAAGTACATCTCAGAAATCAACTTCGTCAGCTCGGCCGTCCAGGGCGACCTGATCGAAATGGGCCTGACCGCGACCCGCTTCGGCCGGACATCGCTGACCATGCGCGCCGAAGTCAGGAACATGATCACCCGGCAGAGCATCCTCACAATCGAGGAAATCGTCTTCGTGAACCTGAGCCCGTCCGGGAGGCCGGAGCCGCACGGATACACGGAGATCACCTATGACCGGGACCGGATTCCCACGCATCACCTGACCGGAACTCTCGAACAGGACTAAATCAGGTCCAGAAATCGTCGGCTTTGGCCGTGTCCTCGAAGAATTCCCGCCCCTCCGCGATCTGTCCGTCGCGAACCACGAACGTGATCACGGTGGGCATGTCCAGGGTTTTGCCGTTGGCTTCCCCGTGAGTTTGCTGGATTGCGACAGTGTGTTTCTCGCCGCCGACGATGTCCTGGACGTTGGCTTGGAAGTGACCTTGGGTGCGTGCTCCGAGTTCACCGAAGTAGGCCAGGATAGCGTCTCGCCCCTGTTTCGTCCCCGATAGCACGCCGCTTCCGGCAACGTGCCAGACCGCGTCCTCCGCGAACATGTCGCTGAGGGTCGCCATATCTGCTGAGTTGAAGGCCTCGTACCCGCGCCGGACCAGTTCAACATTCTCTGCGGTTCCCATGATCGGACACCTCTCCGTCATCCTTGTGGGGTCATGCTGGGACGGTTAAAGGCTAGTCCTGGCGCCGGGGCCTGTCGACGGAAATATGAGCCCGATCCGGGGCTCTGGCGGACGTCCTAGCGGGCGCCGGGCCAGCCGGTGTAGGCCTCCGCGAGGTAGGCGCGGCCGTGGCGGGACGACACCACCGAGTGGAGCTCGCCGAGCTGGCGGGCGCGGGCGAAGTCGTCGGCGTCGGCCGGGGTGTGAAGCATGGAGGTCATCCAGTAGGAGAACTGCTGGGCCTTCCACACCCGGTCCAGGGCACGGTCACTGTAGGCATCCAGGAGCACAGTGGAGCCGGTGGAATAGAAGCTGTCGAATCCCTCGAAGAGGACCCTTACGTCGTTCAGCGCCAGGTTCAAGCCTTTGGCCCCGGTGGGTGGGACGGTGTGCGCGGCGTCGCCGGCAAGGAACAGGTTGCCGTGGCGCATGGGGGCATGGACAAAGCTGCGGAATTTCAGGACCGTTTTGTCGATCACGGGCCCTTCCTTGACTTCGAAGCCGTTGCCGTTAACGCGGCTGCGGAAGGCGTCCCAGATGCGGTCCTCGTTCCAGTTGTTGACGTCCTCGTTGGGGTCGCACTGGAAGTACATCCGCTGGACCGTCTCGGTGCGCTGACTGATCAGAGCGAAGCCGTTCTCGGAGTTGGC
This sequence comes from Arthrobacter sp. TE12232, assembly GCF_054062615.1. NCBI lineage: Bacteria > Bacillati > Actinomycetota > Actinomycetes > Micrococcales > Micrococcaceae > Arthrobacter > Arthrobacter sp. TE12232. The sequence continues at coordinate 2,661,431 of NZ_JBSSFK010000001.1, read as the reverse complement.
ATAGATCAGCTCGTCCGAGCTGCGCGGCGCCTCTGCCAGGATGCCGAACCAGGCGAAGGGGTATTCGTGGAAGTACCACTTGCGCTGTGCCTCGGGGATCTGGAAGCGGCAATGGCTGCGCGAACCGTCCGCACCGGCGATGAAATCGGCCTGGAGTTCGTATTCCACACCGTCCGCATCCGTGAACCAGACCTTGGGCTTGGCCTCGATGTCGTGGATAGTGGTGTCCGTGACGCTGTACCGGACGTCCCCGCCGTCGGCCTTCCGGCGTGCGGCGAGGTCCAGGAACACATCCGTCTGCGGGTAGAGCCAGACCGACTCCCCGACGAGGTCCTGGAAATCGATGCGGTGGCTTTCGCCGTTGAAACGAAGTTCAATTCCGTCATGGCGGTCGCCGTCGCGCAGCACGCGGTCCGAGACGCCGCTGTCAACGAGCATGTTCACCGAGCCGTGCTCCAGGATCCCGGCACGGACCGTCTCGGAGATCTCCTGGTGGCTGCGGATCTCGAGGACGGTGGATTCGATGCCGGCCTTGGCCAGGAGGTGGGAGAGCATGAGCCCGGCCGGGCCGGCCCCCATGATCGCTACCTGGGTGGTGATGACTTTTCGCTGTGCCATGTGCTTCTCGCTTCGTTGCGGGGTCCCGGGGGTCGGGAACTGGGCCGGTTTGGTCGTCTGGCTACCAGTGTGGACCCCGATGCGTGATACGCGTTACATTGATTCCGTTGAATGGAATTCGATGGTCTCGCGTGGCTCTCCAAGCCTCCTCCCGATCCCGCGGGCCGCGGTCTGGAGAGCGGGAACAAGCGCCTGCAGGCGCACTTCGCGGAGGGGGACGACGACGCCGAGGGCCGCCACTGCACGCTTCCTGCGGTCCAGCACGGGGACGGCGATCCCCCAGGTGTCCGGGTCCACGACGCCGGCCAGCTGCGCGTATCCCTGATGGGCAGCTTCCCCCAGAAGGGCGCGCAGATCCTCCCTGACCAGCTTGCCGGTCGGATCGCTAAACCCGTCCAGGTAGTCCATCTGGACGGCGTGGGTCTGGTTGGCCATGAGCACCAGCCCGGCGGAGGACACGTGCACGGGCATCCGGCCGGCCACCTGGGCACGGTTGGCAACAGAACCCCGGCGGGACAGCCGTTCCACGAAGAGCGCTTCCCAGCCATCCAGCACGGCGAGGTTCACGTTTTGGTTCAGCACCTGCTGGATGTCCTCCATGAAGGGCAGCGCAGCCTGGCGGAGCTCAAGCGTGGGGGAATTGCGGTTGACGAGCTCCCAAAGCCGCAGTCCGAGGCTGACCGAGCCGCCAGGGCCGACATCAAGGAGTCCATGTCCGGCGAGTTGCCGGACCAGCCTGTGCGCAGTGGTCAGGGGAAGCTCTGCCCTGGCGGCAAGGTCGGAAAGCTGCAGTGCCGTGACACCCTCCGGGAAGGCGGCAATGAGCCGCAGGATCCGGTCCACCACCGAGTCGCCGGAGGTCGAATTGGCCACGATACTCCTTCCGTTCAATGGTATGAAGTGTCCCATACAACACCGACGAGTGATAGAACTCTCACGATAGGAAAGTCCGGCCAACGCTGGCCGGGCGCAAGGAACCACGTCAAGAATAGCGCTGAGGTAGCAATGTCAATGTCGTCATTGGGCAACAAATCAAGGTGGCCCGTGTGGCTCTGCTGGCTGGCCATGGTGCTGGACGGCTTTGACCTGGTGGTCCTCGGCACGGTCATCCCGACACTCATCAAGTCGCATGAACTTGGCTTCGACGCAATCGGGGCGACGTTCGCTGCGACCATCTCCCTGGTGGGTGTGGGGCTCGGCGCGCTCTTCATTTCCCCGCTATCGGACCGCTTCGGCCGGCGGAACCTGCTGGTGGCCTGCGTGACGTGGTTCTCCATCTTTACGATCGCCGTCGTCTTCGCACCGAACGTGGCATGGTTCAGCACGTTCCGGCTGCTTGCCGGCCTCGGCCTTGGCGCCTGCCTGCCAGCAGCGCTTGCCTACATGAACGACTACGCGCCCGCCGGAACGGCTGGAAAGTCCACCACCCGGACCATGACCGGATACCACGCCGGCGCCATTGCCACCGCGTTCCTGGCCATCATGGTGATTCCAAGCTGGCGGACAATGTTCGTTGTGGGCGGCCTAGCCGGCCTTGCCTTGGTCCCTTTCCTGTGGTTCAAGCTTCCGGAAACCCTCCCGCCGGTGCACCACGTCCCCGTAGCCGCCACGTCACCGGCCACCACTACCCCGGCCAACGCCCCGGTCCGCGCGAAGGCTGCGCCGCAAACAGCGCCGGAGGACGAGCGTGCCCGTTTCCGGGACCTGGGCCGCAAACCCTACCCGCTGATCGCCGCCGGCGTGGCCGTGGCCTCGTTCATGGGCCTGCTGCTGGTCTACGGTCTGAACACCTGGCTCCCGCAGCTCATGGCCTCCGCCGGCTATAGCCTGAACGCCGGCCTCGCGTTGCTCCTGGTCCTCAATGTCGGAGCCGTGGTGGGCCTCCTGATTGCCGGAGTCCTGGCCGACCGGCACGGCACCAAGAGGATCGTTCTGCTCTGGTTTGGCCTTTCCGCCGTGTTCCTCGCCGGTCTCAGCATCCAGATCCAGAACGAAGTGGTGCTCTACGCCGCTGTCTTTGTCACCGGCGTGTTCGTCTTCAGCTCCCAGGTCCTGGTCTACGCCTGGGTCAGCCAACTCTTCCCTGCTCGACTGCGTGGCACCGCCTTGGGCTTCGCCGCGGGCGTGGGGCGGCTGGGTGCCATTTTGGGTCCGGCCGTCACCGGCGCGCTGGTCGCCGCCGGCATCGCCTACCCGTGGGGCTTCTACGTTTTCGCCGCCGCCGCGGTCCTGGCGGTTCTCGCCCTGGCTTTCGTGCCGCAGACCATCGCCGCAACGTCCCGCACTGGTGCCAGCGTCGGGCAATCCTAGGTGAGGCGCCTTGGCGCAGCCATCCCGCGACGGCCCCTCAGGCGGCGCCACGCCCCTGGCGCCAGCACGACGGCGATGCCGACGGCGGCACCGATCACGGTCTCCACGATTCTGTCGCGGAGCAGGATGCCGGGCGGTACAGGTGCCACGAGAAGCGTCGAAATCAGGGCCAGCGGCGTGACAAAGACCTGCGCCAGCATGTACTGACGCGCGATGAACATCTCAGCGCCGAACTGGCACGCGGCAATGACCAGCACCGTCTGCCACGGCGTCGGCTGCAGCAGCAGGATCCCGGCGAGCAGTACCAGTCCCACGACCGTGCCGGCGATACGCTGGAGGCCGCGGCTCACCCGGTGCCTGGTGGTGTGCCCCACGAGTGGCACGACGGCGGCCACCATCGCCCAGTAATTGTGGCCGACCCCGAGCCATTCGCCGGCGAGGGTCCCCAGCGTTCCGGCCAGGCCCGCCGCCACGAGATAACCCGCACTCTCCTGCCACGCGGCGCGCTTCTCAGCCGGCGTCAGGCTCACGGGCTTGGCCCTGACCCACGGGGTCCGGCGGCTCCGGGCCAGGCGTGAGGACTGGCCGATCAGCAGGGAGAACGCGACCGTGAGCACGGCCACCAGCATGCACTGCCACAGCGGGGGCTGGTTGGGGATCGACGCGATGGCCGCGAACGCGAAGATGTGGAACAGCGAACCCGAGGGACGCAGGCGCCACATGGCGACGACCAGGGAGCAACCGCCCGCCACCACGGTGGTGGCCGCAACCAGGAGCCAGGTGGCGAGGAGCCCGTCCACACGGGCGGTGAGGGCGGCCAGCAACATCACCAGGAGCATGAGTCCTCCGGCCCGCACTTGGAGCGTCAGCCGCCGGGGGTGCGGTTCATTCCGGCCGTAGATCCCGGTGAAGGCACCGAAGGAGGCGAAGATTGCCAGATCCAGCCGGCCCAGCAGCACCAGGGTTATCAGCGGGACAAAGACGCCCACGGCGCAGCGGAGGGCAACCTGGTGGTCCTTGTTGGCAGGAGCGATGGTAAACATCTCGGCGAACAGCTTCACGGTGCCGGCCTCCATAGCTTGGGGCGCCTTTCGTTGCGGTCTGTATATTACGACGGCGGCACTGGCATCCACCGTGGATTTTACGCCGGAACGTCGCCGCCGCCGCATAGTGACCCGTTGATCGGAATCTGACGGGCACCGGGCGAAGTGGTAGCGTCTATCGGTTGAATCAGGCAACTGAATCAAGCACCTGTGAATCAGACAAGCGACTCACGGCAGAGACATCCAGCAACGCACACCGGAGGTTCCCATGCTCAAAGGATTCAAGGATTTCATCCTGCGCGGCAACGTGATCGAGCTGTCCATCGCCGTCGTCGTCGGCACCGCCTTCACAGCCCTGGTCGGCGCCTTCACCGCCAACATCGTGAACCCGATCATCGCGGCGGCCGGCGGAGTCGAGACCCAGGGCCTGGGCTTCCACATCTGGCCCGGCAACGACAAGACTTTCGTCAACATCGGCGCTGTGGTCACCGCCTTCCTGACCTTCCTCATCACCGCCGCGGTGGTGTACTTCATCTTCGTGGCCCCCATGAACCGGATCAACAGGATGGTCAAGTACCGGCTGAGCGCAGCGGAGCCCGAGGAAGAGCCGATCCCGGCCGACACCGCGCTGCTGGCCGAAATCCGCGACCTGCTGGCCCGGTTGGCAGGCCCGGAACCCGACGGCGGCAGCGACCGTAACGTGGAGGGCGGCAGGGATAGCGACGGGGATGGCAACCTCGCGGGGACCGTGGACGAGGACAGTCCCCGCCACGTGGCCAGCCGCTAGACGCGTCCTGCCGCAGGCCTGCCGCGGGTAGGTCGGCAGCGGCGGTCCGAAACCGTCACCCGGCGGCAATCCGGCCGAAACAGCGGGCCGGAATCATGGGAGCATGACGCGCGATGCCATTGGCAAAACCCCAGGTAAGACCTCAGGCAAGTCCCCCGGCACGACCCGGCACCCTGCCTCTTCCGAGTTGAGCTGCGAAGTGTGCGGCCAGATGCCGGAACCGACCAAGACCCGGCTGACCCTGGCGAATATCGCCGTGATGCTTCCGATCGAGTTGCTGGTGCATGCGGCGGTGGTGGGAACGCACCTGCCCTATGTTGCCAAGGTCCTGGTTCTGACGATGACCGCGACCATCCTTGTGATCTGGGTGGCGGAACCCTCGGCGGCCCGGATGCTCCGGGGCTGGCTGCACGCCCCGGCACTGCGCCACCGCAAACGGCTCGTCGCGGCGCCTGCCCTGTGGCGGGCGCGGACCGTCTTGAAGGACAAGCCCGGGTCGCTGCAGAAGCTCACTCAGGCCTTGGCCGGGCTGGACACCAACATTCTCAGTATCCACGTTCACCCCGTGGCCGGCGGCGTGCTGGACGAGTTCGTGCTCTCCGCACCGGGTGAAGTCCGCGAGGCCGATCTGCTCCGAGCGCTGCGGGCGGGCGGCGGGGCGGACCCTCATGTCTGGCCGACCACGGCCCTTGCCATGGCCGACGGCCAAACCGGGGCGCTGAGCCTGGCCGCCCGGATCGCGGCCAGCCCGGAGGAGCTCCCGCTGGCGGTCGCGGAACTGCTGCGGGCCCGGATCATCACGGGACAGGCCTCCGGCAGCGCCGAGGCGACCCCCGCGAACGGTACGGTCCTGAAAATTCCGACGGCGTGGCACGGGCCCATTACGTTCTTCCGCCCCGGCGAGCCGTTCACGCCGGCCGAATCCGCCCGCGCGCACCGGCTTGCCGAACTCGCCGAGATCCTGGCGCACCGGCCGGCGTCGCCGCCTAATCCGCACCCGGCGGCAGAAGCTATCCCACGGAAGCTGACGACGGAGGACTGGAATGGAGCGGGCCGGCTCCCCGGACCGGGACTCCACTAGCCGGAATACCCGTGACCGGAACACGCGTGATAGGCCGGCCGGAAGCGGAATCGTCATGGGAATCGTGACGGTCCGCGGCAGGCAAGCGGCTACTTTCGTCGCGTTCCCACCCGCCCGCCGGCACTGCGCCTCGACGGCCGGCGACCGCGAACCCGATATACACCGCCGCGTTGACGGCGGAGAGGGGGCCGCGGATGGACTGTGCCACCTCCTTCAGCGTGCCCAGTGCCGTGCCGTGACGTTCCTCCATGCTGTTCTGCTGGGCGTTGCCTCGGTAGACCCGGTTCAGCACCGCCAACTGGGCACCAGGGGTGCGCGGCGGGCGCACCACCACCGGTTCCACGTCGAGCACGGCTTTCTCGGACGGCAAAAAAAGCCGGTCCACGAAGAGGTCGTCCGCGATCACGTCGGGAAACTCCGCGAACCGGTCATGCCCGCGCTCAGAAATGCCATAGGCGCCGGCCGACCAGAGCCCGCTTCGTGCCGACGGCAGCCGCAGGCGAGTGCCGTAGTAGGCATGGATCAGCGGATGGGCACCCTCCAGGTCGAACCGGACAGCCGGGCGCGCCGCCAGAAGGCCACCGGGAGCCAGGGCGTCCAGCACGTCCCGAACCGCTGCCGGGGTGATTTGGATGTCGGCATCCAGGTAGAGCCTTGGCCACCGGGTGGCGGCGGCATCGCCAGCGTTCAACGCAGCGGACTTGGACGCCTGGTCAATCTCCAGCACCGTCACGCCGTCGAAGCCGCGGGCGATCTCGGCCGTGTCGTCGACGCAGCCGTTGCAGACGACGAAAACGTCCACCACTCCGGCTGCCGCCAACGGAGCGAGAGGCGCCAGGGTTCGCGCTATCACTTGGGACTCATTGTGGGCCGGGATAATCACGGAACCGTGCGGGAAGTCTTCAACATGCGCCTCGCTCGTGGGCCCGGGCAGGCTGGTCCAGAGCTGTTCGTTCAGCACCGTCCACAGGACGCCCTTGCGGTCGGCCCTCCAGGACCGAAGAGCTTCGGACAGGACCACGGCGCCGCGGAAGGCCCCCGCGTAGGCCGTCGAATGGTATTTGCGGATGTAGCGGATGCAGTTGACGGCAAGCAAGGCGTTCAACTCCGGTGACGCGCCGGACCCCCCACCCACATGGGTCATGGTCGCGGCAGGTTCGTACCAGACGGTTTCACCCAGCATCCGCAGGCGGCGGAAGAAATCGACCTCCTCGGAGTAGAGGAAGAACGATTCGTCCCACGGCAGGGCATCTGCCACCGCACGCCGCACCATCAGCGCGGCACCCGTTGCCCAATGAACAGTGTGTGGATGGGCGTAGCTTTCGGTGTCGAAATCACTCGTTGCCAGCCACGCCGGCCGGCTGGCCGCGCGCCGGCCCAGGAACGCATCACCGAGACTCCGCGCAATGCTCGGTTCGCGGCGCAGCGTGGGGCTGACCGCCCCGCTCGGATCAACCAACCGGGGCACAACGGCACCTGCCTTTGAGGCCTGTAGCCTGTGCAGCATTGTCTTGACGCTGCCTTGTTCCACCCGCAGGTCGGGGTTGAGCACCAGCACGGTGGCCGCGTCCCCAGCCCGCCGCATGGCGGCATTAATGCCGCCGGAGTATCCCAGGTTGCCTCCGGTCGGGAACGCGATGGCGTCCGGGTGACGGCGGCGGACCAGCCCCAGCGTGCCGTCGCTGGAGGAGTTGTCTGCGACCAGGACTCGCAGGGTCAGATCCCGCGTTTCGGTGCGCAGGCTCATCAGCAGGCCATTGATGTCGCGGGAACTGTTGTACGTAACGATGACGGCCGCAACGTCCGCCGATCCATCGGGCCCGGTGAAGTGGCCCGGAGTTCTGTAGGCCGGCACGCCGGTAGGCGGTTGTTCGGGAAGGGTGGGCGTAACCGCGCGGGACCGGGTGCGGAGTTTGACGTACGCCGGAGGCCCGTCGACAAGATAGCGTCCGGCCAAGCGCCGAGGTTCCAAGGCCAGCCGGAAGCCCCATTCCAGTCCGTGGTCGCTCACCCATTGGGGCGCGCGACTCACCCGACCGGCCAGGAAATCAACCGCCGCACCGAAGCCCAGGAGGACGCCCGCGCCGGTGAGCCCTGCGTACCGGTCCATCCAGAGCTCCTGGCGGGGTTTGCCCAGGCCGACAAATAGTATTTGCGCGCCGGAACTGGCAATGCTGCCGGCGATCCGTTTCGATTCTTCCGCCGAGGCGAGGTCTTCCCGGCACGGCGACCACATCCCCGCGACTCTAAGCCGCGGATGTTCCCGGGCGATTTTGGCCGTCAGGAGCCGGTGGCTCTCGTCCGACCCGCCAAGGAACCCCACGCGGAGGCCCCGGTCTTCCGCGCGGGCCAACAGGGGAGCCGCGAGATCGCTGCCGGCCAGGCGGGGCCAGTGGCGTCTGGTGAGCCTCCGCGACTGGGCAACAAGGGGTGCGCCGTCAAGTAGATAGAGCCAGTCGGCGGTGCTGGCGGGGTCCGCGTGCAGGGTCCCCGCCCAGCGCCCCCCGGTGCCGAAATGATGAAGGTGGTCCAGATTCACGGACGCCACGGCAAGCGGACGGTCACCGGGGCGGGCCGCCCTGTCCAGAATGACATCCAGGGCCGCCTCCGGATCCACAAGATCCACAGGGGTGCCGCCTAAAACCACTTTGTCAGCCATAAGTCTTCGCTCCCTCAGGAGATCTTCTCGGGCCGTAGCTGCCCGTTGGATTCGACGTACCGGCGCCCGGTGACCGGGCAGAGCCAGCTTCCGCCGTCGTCCTGCTTCAACGGCTGCCCGGCCTCCCCCACCCAGCCCATCTGGCGTGCCGGCACGCCGGCAACCACGGCGAAGGCTGGTACATCCTTGGTCACGACGGCGCCTGCCGCCACGGTGGCCCACTCGCCGATGCAGGCGGGGGCGATGCACACGGCACGGGCGCCGATGGAGGCCCCTTTGCCGATGCTGACCCCGACGGCCACCCAGTCGTCCGAGCCCTTGAGCGTGCCGTCGGGGGTGATGGCCCTCGGGTGCAGATCATTGGTCAGCACTGCTGCAGGGCCGACGAAGACGCCGTCGGCCAGGCGGGCGGGCTCATAGACCAGCGCATAGTTTTGCAGCTTGCAGTTATCCCCCACCTCCACTCCCGGTCCGACGTACGCGCCACGGCCGATGTTGCAGTTCTTGCCCAGAACCGCGTCCTCGCGGATCTGGGCAAGATGCCAGATGCGGGTGCCCTCACCGATGCTGGCCGTTTCGGCCACGTCTGCTGAGTTGGCCACCGTTGTCATGTCGTTCCTGCCGTCGGGGGTTCCTGGACTGGGGGTTGGCTGAGGTTTCGCTGCCCGGGGCCGGGTGCGCGCCAGCCTGATGATCAGGGCGCCCAGCAACGCGCCGAGGGAGTTGTTGATGACGTCCCGGATGCTGGCCTGGCGCTGACTGAGCAGCAGGAACTGGACAGCTTCAATCGCCGCGGAAGTGAAGAGGCCGGCCAGAGCAGCCAACCACCACTTACGCACCGGCAACAAGAGGGCCAGGAAGAGGCCAAGTGGGATGAAGAGAAGGACGTTGGCCGTGCCCTCCACAACGTGGTAGTCGATTCCAGCTGTCAGTCTGTGCTCCTGCAAGGCCGAGAGAATGTCGTTCAGGAAGCCGGAGAGGGGCCGGTCCACCGGCGTGGGCCAGAAACCGATGCAACCGAGGGCTGCCAGATAGAGGGTCAGCAGCACGAGCACTCCGTGGCGCGCGTTCGGGTGGAGGTTTTGCGGTGCACGCATCACTTGATCTGGGGCTGTAGTGCGGATTCCCATGGGGCTAGGCCGCCGTTCCGCTCTGAATTCCGGCCCGTAAGACCCGTGCCGGCACGCCCACCCACGTCTCGTCCTCGGGCACGTCGGCCAGGACGGCCGCGCCCATGCCGACGGTGGCGCCCGCACCCACCGAGGAGCCTTCCCGCACGCTGGCGTTCATGCCCAGGTAGGCGCCGCGCCCGACCCTGACACCGCCGCCGAGCGAAACCCCGGCGGCGAACGTGGCGAAGTCCTCCACGACGTCGTCGTGAGTGAACGTCACGCCAGGCATCGCCACCACGTGCTCACCAAGCGTCACCCCGGCGGTCAGGGTGACGTGGCCCAGCAAGACGCTGCCGCGGCCGATCGTGCATCCAGCCGGGATCCGGACAGAAGGATCGAGGACCGTGGCGTATCTGCGGTCCGGGACGCCGAGGGCGGCCAGCCGCTCCACAATCCGGGCGCGTCCTCTGCCGGCGCCGACGCACACCACGATGCCGGCTTCCGGATAGCGGAGGGCGTCGCTGGCCGGGCCAAGGATGCGGGCACCGTCCACGACGGTTCCGGCCCTGCCGGCGTCGTCGTCTAGGATCCCGATGACATTGAATCGTCCGCCCTCGCGGACCGCGGCGAGCACTTCACGCGCCAGGCCGCTCGCGGCGATGAGGAGCAGCTCATCCATGGTTCCGCCCGCCGGCCATCCGAAGGGATTGGATTACCCGGAACTGCTCGTCCGGCGTCAACTGGTGGTAGACGGGAAGAATGACGGTGTTGTCCGTGAGCCGTTCCGTCACGGACAAATCGGCCGTGCCGGTGTCCCGTCCGGCGTAGGCCGGCTGCCGGTGCGCCGCCATGATGCCGCGCCGCGCCGAGATGCCGTCGCGGGCGAGATGAGCGAGCAACTCCTCCCTTCCCAGCCCGAAGTCCGGCAGGACCTCGAACCAGAACGACTGGAAATTGCTGGTGCCATAGGCGGGATCCTGGCTGAACCGCAGGCCGTCGAGATCGGCCAGGGCAGCCCGGTAGCCGGCGACAATTCCGCGGCGCCGGGCGACGGCTTCCTGAAGCCGGCCCAGCTGCACGAGCCCGACGGCCGCCTGCAGATCCGTCATTCGGTAGTTGAAGCCGATCTCCAGATACTCTTCGGCCGGGGCGAGCAGCGCTGCATGCCGGTCGTTTGCCGACACGCTCATGGAATGTTCCCGCAACTGGCGCGCGCGGGCGGCCCACTCCGGGTTCTTGGTGGTCAACATGCCGCCCTCGCCTGTTGTGAGGATTTTGCGGGGATGGAAGGACCAGGCGGCGAGCTCGGCCCCCGCCCCGACCGGACGCCCCCGGTAGGTGGATCCTGCCCCGCAGGCGGAATCCTCGATCACCGTGATACCCAGTGGGTCGCAGAGCTCGCGGATCGGGTCGAGGTCCACAGGCATGCCGCCCTGGTCCACGACGATCACGGCCCGGGTGGCCGGGGTCAGGGCCGCCGCGAGGCTGCGTGCGGACACGTTCCCGGTGTCCGCTTCGACGTCGGCAAACACCGGCCGGGCCCCGACGTACGTGGCGGCATTGGCGGTGGCAATGAAGGAAAGGGAGGGAACCACGACGTCGTCGTCGGGCCCGATGCCGGCAACTTTCAACGCCAGATGCAGTGCGGTGGTGCAGTTGGAGACGGCGACGGCGTGCGGCGCCTGTTGCGCTGCGGCAAAAGCGTCCTCGAACCTGGTCACCCGGGGGCCCTGCGCCACCCAGCCGGAGGCGATCACCTCGGCAACGGCCTCGGCTTCCTCGGTTCCTAGCCACGGCTTCATGACATTGATCCGGCTCAGCACCTGGTCTTGGAGCTGGTCCTGCTCGATGGTCACCGGACGCCTCCCACCCGGGCGGCGGCGATCTCGCCGCGCAGCGGACGCCACCAGTCGACGAGTTCGCGCAGCCCCTCCTCCAGCCCGGTTTCGGCGGTGAAGCCGAGATCACGTTCTGCCGCCGTCGTGTCCGCCAGCCGGCGGACGACGCCATTGACGGCGCGGTCCGGGCCGTGTTCGACCTGCAGGCCCGAATCCATCGCCCTCAGGAGCGCCTCGGCGAGTTCCAGCAGGCTCGTCTCGGAACCGCTGGCGACGTTGTACACGCCCTCGCGGATTCCGCTTCCCGCGGCCAGAATGTTGGCCCGCGCGATGTCCCGGGTGTGGACAAAGTCCATGGTCTGCAACCCGTCACCGAAAATCAGCGGCGGCTGGCCGTCCGCGATCCGCTCCATCCAGCGCACCAGCACCTCGGTGTACAGGCCGTGGACGTCCATCCGGGGCCCGTAGACGTTGAAGTAGCGCAGCAGGACATAGTCCAGCCCGGTCATGGCCCGGAAGCTGCGGGCCATGCCTTCGTTGAAGGACTTGGCCGCTCCGTAAAAGGTGTCGTTGTTGTGGTGGTGGTGGCGTTCGGTGGTCGGAAACTCCTCTGCCATGCCGTAGACGGAGGCGCTGGAGGCGGCAATGAGCTTGTCCACCCGGTGTTCGGCCGCGGCCTCGAGCACATTGAAGCTTCCGTCCACGAGGACTTCCAGGGCGAGCCGGGGTTCTTCGGCGCACTGGGTGATCCGGATGGCGGCCTGATGGAACACGATGTCGGTGCCGCGGGTGAGGTCGTGGACGAGGTCCCGGTCGCGGAGGTCGCCTTCGACCAGGTGCACCCGCCCGCTTTCCATGGCGTCATCGAGATTGGCGCGGCGTCCGCGGACGAGGTTGTCGAGGACGTCGATCCGCCCGGCTCCGGCGGCGAGCAAATGGTCAACAATTGTGGACCCGATGGTTCCGGCCCCGCCGGTCACCAGGACCGTGGCCCCTTGCAGTGTGCTCATCGTGTTCCTTCCAGCTGAAATTCGTTCCCTGTTACGGCGGCGGGCCGCCCGGCCGCGCCGAGGCTGCTGCTGACTGCCTCCAGCACCGAAAGTACGCGGAGCCCGGCGGCCCCGCTGGTCCGTGCGGGCCGCTGCTGCCAAATACTGCTGGCGAATTCGGCCACCATCTGGCCGAGTGCCTCGTGTTCGGGCAGGGCCGGGGACCAGGTGTCACCCAGCCGGTAAGAAATGGCCGATGCCTTCCGCTCCGCCGCGGACCGCGACTGGGCGTCCAGGCTGACCCCCCGGTCGTACACGCTGAGCCGCTGCTGCGGGTTCAGGTCGTCCCAGACCAGCGTGCGCCGGGAACCGCCGACCACCAGCTGCCTGATTTTGGTGGGGCTGAGCCAGTTCACGTGCACATGGGCCATCCCGCCGCCGGACAGTGCGAAGGTCAGGTGGCCCACGCAGGCATTGCCGGTGCCGAGCGGATCCGCGCCGTGAGCGGACACTTCGGCCGGCCTGAGGCCGCCGGGAAGGATGAAGTCGAGGATGGACAAGTCGTGCGGGGCAAGGTCCCAGAAGACGTCCACGTCCGGCTGGACGAGCCCAAGGTTGATCCGGACGGAGTCGATGAACAGGATTTCGCCCAGGGAGCCGTCGGCGATCAGTTCCCGGATCTTCAGGACGGCCGGGGTGTAGCAGTACGTGTGGTCCGCCATCAGGACCAGGCCGCGGGTCTCGGCTTCGGCGACCATTTCCAGGCCCTTGGCCCGGGCGTCCGCGAGCGGCTTTTCAACCAGGACGTGCTTTCCGGCACGCAGTGCCGTGAGGGCGATGCCGTGGTGGGTGTGGGCCGGTGTCGCGATGGCGACGGCGTCGACGTCGACCGTGTCCAGGAGCTCCTGGACGGATCCGCAGACGGCGACGTCGCCGTGTGCTGCGGCGAGTTTAGCGGCCCGGGCGCGGTCCATGTCCACGATGGCCGCCAGTTCCCAGTCGGGTGCCGCCTTGAAATTGCGGGCCAGGTTGGGTCCCCAGTAGCCTGCGCCTATGACGGCGACCCGGAGAGGGGCCGGCGAGGCCATGAGCTCGGATTCTTCGGATGGAATCGCCACGGCCAACCCCTACTGCTAGACGGCAGCATCTCTGTGATGCCACTGCCTATACAAGCCGGTGCCCGTGCCGCCCGTCACGAGTGCTGATTACTTGCCTTTGCGAACGACCGTTCGGCTCAGCGTCCGGGTAGTACTCGGTTGGCCCCCAGCTAGACGGCCGTCATCCGGACCGTGAGTGCCTCGTGTTCCACCGTGACACTGAGGTGTTTGGCCTTGCCGAGGGGGTCGCCGTCGAGCTGGAATTCCTGCTCGTGGGCGAGCTCGATCTCGGCTGACTTTCCGGCGAAGTACTCGACCGAGGAGTTCTTGGGGTTGTTCCGGCCGAAGACGCCGGCCAGCACGCCCAGCCAGCCGAACCGGCCGACGGGGGCCAGGATCACGACGTCGAGGATGCCGTCGTCGACCTTGGCGTCGGGGAAGATCTCCACGCCGCCCATGATCTTGCCGCAGTTTCCGACCATGACGCTGCGGATCCGGCGCCGCACCGGGTGCTGGCCGTCAATGCTGATCTTCGCCCTGATGGGCTTGCCCGGCAGGTGCCGGATGCCCGCTTCGACATAGGCGAGCCAGCCCACGCGGTCCTTGAGCTGATCCACGGTGTTGGCCATGATCGCGGCGTCGTACCCAAGTCCTGCCATGACAAGGAAGGTGTGCTCCTCCTCGGCGTGGTCCAGCCTGGCCTTCACCACGTCCACTTTGGCGTCCGTGCCGCTCAGGACGTCGTAGCTGGCGGCCACGGGGTCGGTGATGTCGACCCCGAGGTTGCGGGCCAGCAGATTGCCGGTGCCCATCGGTACCAGGCCCATCGGAGTCCCGGTGCCCGCAAGGACCTCCGCCACACAGCGGACTGTTCCGTCGCCGCCCGCGGCGATCACGACGTCGACTCCCGCCTCCAAGGCCTCGCGGGCCTGGCCGAGGCCGGTGTCTTCCTTGGTGGTCTCCAGCCAGAGCGGCTCGGCCCAGCCCTGGGTCTCGCACAGGCGGAAGAAGGAGGCGCGGAAGCTCTCTCCGGGTGACTTCATGGGGTTGATGACCACGGCGGCGCGCCTGGACCCTGTGCTGTCCGGGGTCTCCGACGTCGCGGTGTTGTTCTCAGTCATGGCGTCCTTCGGGGCGAATGGCGGGAGAGGTCCCGAAGTGAAATCCTAGCCGGAGTGCCCGCGCAATCTGTGCAGGGCTGGCGGGATTCGTGGACGCCGGCTGGGCGGTGTCACTAGACTGGGCCTCCTGATGTGCCGGAGCCGACGCTCCGGACACCGAAAGCGGGGGCAGATGACTGAACCAGAGAAGTATTCAGCGACCGCTGAATCATCCAGCATGGATCCCCACGACTGGGGCCGGGCCATGGCACTGGCCGTCACGCGGCTGGCCGAGCAGATCGCGCCGGAAGGCAGCGACGACATCCACACCTTGCTGGTGGGCCGGGATCTGCACCTGAAAATCAGTGACGATCCCGCGGGCGTCACGATCCGGGTTTCAACGGGGCCCATCTCAGGTCCGCCTGCCTGACCGGCTGGCCGGTCCTCAAGGGGGCTTCATCGGCCGGAGGTCAGGTCCTCTGAGATGAGTTCTGCCGTGGCCAGAGTCGCTTCACGTACCGCAGCCAGATAGGCCCCGGGGTCGGGCTGAGCGGACACCGTTTGGGCCTGTAGCGAGACGTTGACGGCTGCCACCACCTTGGGTCCGTCGTGGACGGGCGCCGCGATGGACATCAGTCCCAGCTCCAGTTCCTGGTTCAGCAGGCACCAGCCCTGGGCGCGGACCGTGTCCAGTTCCGCCAGGAGGTCAGCCCGCGTCCCGATGGCCCCGGGCGTGAGGGGCCGGATCTCGGCGGCCGCGAGGTACTCATCCAGCTGGGCCGGCGGCAGGGCCGCGAGCAGCACCCGGCCCATCGAGGTCGCGTAGGCGGGGAAGCGGGTGCCCACCGTGATCCCGACGGTCATGATCCGCCGGGTGGATACCCGGGCGACGTAGGCGATGTCGGTGCCTTCGAGCACCGCGGCCGACGTCGACTCCCCCAGTTCGAGCGAGAGTTTCTCCAGGTGCGGTTGGGCGAGCTGGGGAAGGGACAACCCGGAC
This sequence comes from Arthrobacter sp. TE12232, assembly GCF_054062615.1. Lineage (NCBI taxonomy): Bacteria > Bacillati > Actinomycetota > Actinomycetes > Micrococcales > Micrococcaceae > Arthrobacter > Arthrobacter sp. TE12232. Next base: position 2,645,797 of record NZ_JBSSFK010000001.1, on the reverse strand, counting down.
AAGTAGGCGTAGCCGAGTTGCAGCACCTTGGCGGTCAGGGCGAAGATCTTGCCGTCGGTGCGGACGTAGCCCAGTTCCACGAGGGTGTGCAGGAACCGCCGGGCCGTGGCCCGGGTCAGTTCGGTCCGGGCCGCGACCTCGGTCAGCGTCATCTTGGGGTGTTCGGTATCGAAGGCGCGGATCACGGCGAGCCCGCGTGCCAGCGACTGCACGTACTGGTCGCTGGCCGCGGGCGCGCCGCCGCTCTTGGCTGCCTCAATCATTTCTCGCCTCCCGGTCCCGCATCACTTTATCCGGGCGCAGGGTATCCCCGTGCAGGGCCGTCAGCTTCCGTCCGCGGACGCGGCCCGGAGCGGGACGGGAACCATGTCCTGGAGTTCCTCGAGGGTGCAACCAAAGGTTTCCCGGACCTGGACGCCATCGGGTCCGGTCAGGAAGACGGCTTTGTCGGTGTAGACGCGGGTCACGCAGCCGATCCCGGTGAGCGGGTAGGTGCACGTCTCCACCAGCTTGGACGCGCCGTCGCGGGTCAGGAGCGTCATCATGACGAAGACGTCCTTGGCACCGGTGGCGAGATCCATGGCACCGCCGACGGCGGGGATCGCGTCCGGGGCGCCGGTGTGCCAGTTGGCGAGGTCGCCCGTGGCGGAGACCTGGAAGGCGCCGAGCACGCAGATATCTAGGTGCCCGCCGCGCATGATCGCGAAGGAGTCCGCGTGGTGGAAGTAGGATGCCCCGGGCAGTTCGGTCACGGGGATCTTGCCGGCGTTGATGAGGTCGCCGTCGATCTGGTCCCCGGTGGCTTCCGGGCCCATGCCGAGCATGCCGTTCTCGGTGTGGAGCGTGACGTTCTGCTCCGGCTGCAGATAATTGGAGACCAGGGTGGGCTGGCCAATGCCGAGGTTCACGAAGGATCCGGGCGTGATGTCCTTTGCCACGAGGCGGGCGAGGTCGTCACGGCCCAGAGGCTTGTCGGACGTCTGGATGGTCCGGACACTTGCCTGGTCATTTGTCGGGATGCTCATCTCAGGCCACCTTCACAATGCTGTTGATGTAGATTCCGGGGGTCACGATGACCTCCGGGTCCAGGCCGCCCGTGGGCACGATCTCGGAGACCTGGACAATGCTGTGTGTGGCCGCGGCGGCCATAATGGGGCCGAAGTTCCGGGCCGTCTTGCGGTAGACGAGGTTGCCCTTGCCGTCGGCCGTGAGCGCCTTGATGAGGGCGACGTCGGCGTGGATCGGGGTCTCGAACACCTGCCACTTGCCGTCCAGGAAGCGGGTTTCCTTGCCCTCGGCGAGCATGGTGCCGTAGCCGGTGGGCGTGAAGAAGCCGCCGATCCCGGCGCCGGCGGCGCGGATCCGCTCGGCGAGGTTCCCCTGCGGGACGAGTTCGAGCTCGATCTGCCCGGCCTTGTATTTGGCGTCGAAGTGCCAGGAGTCAGACTGGCGGGGGAAGGAGCAGATCATTTTCTTCACCCGACCCTCCTTGATCAGCAGGGCCAGGCCCTGGTCGCCCTGGCCGGCGTTGTTGTTCACCACGGTGAGGTCGGTGGCGCCGCACTCCAGCAGCGCGTCGATGAGTTCGAACGGCTGGCCGGCGTTGCCGAAGCCGCCGATCATGACGGTGGAGCCGTCCTTGATGCCGGCGACGGCCTCGCCGACAGTGTCAATGAAATTCAGCATGGCTGTGTTCTCCTTGGGCCGGCGGGTTAGGCCGGCGGGTTAGGCCGACGGGTTATGCCAATGCGGCGGTGGTGACGTTTTCGAGGACGACGGCGAGGCCCTGGCCGACGCCGATGCAGATCGCGGCGACGCCCCAGCGTTCCCCGGTGGCCAGCAGGGTGCGGGCCAGGGTGCCCAGGATCCGGCCGCCCGAGGCGCCCAGCGGGTGGCCCATCGCGATCGCGCCGCCGTGCCGGTTCACCATGGACGGGTCGATGCCCCAGGCGTTGATGCACGCCAGGGACTGCGCGGCGAACGCCTCGTTCAGTTCGACGGCGCCGACCTCGTCCCAGCCGATCCCGGCCTTCGCGAGGGCCTTGTTCGCGGCCTCAACCGGGGCGTAGCCGAAGAACTGGGGATCGTTCGCGTGCGCGCCGCGCCCCGCGATCCGGGCCAGCGGGTCCATCCCCAGCAGCCCTGCGGCCCTCTCGGATCCCAGCCACGCCGCCGACGCGCCATCGGAGAGCGGCGAGGCGTTCCCGGCGGTGACGGTGCCGTTCACGGTCCGGAACACGGTCTTGAGCCCTGCGAGCTTCTCCGCAGAGGAACCCGCCCGGATGCCTTCGTCGCGGACCAGGTCCGTGCCCGGAACCGGGGTGACCAGGCGGTCATAGAAGCCCTCGTCCCACGCCGCGGCGGCCAGGTTGTGGGAGGCCGCGGAGAACTCGTCCTGCGCCGCGCGGGTGATCCCGTACTTCTCGGCCAGCCGTTCGGTGGCCTCGCCCAGGGAGATGGTCCAGTCCGCCGGCATGGCCTGGTTCACCAGGCGCCAGCCCAGCGTGGTTGAGGCCAGGGTCAGGTCCCCGGCCGGGTAGGGCTTCTCGGTCTTGGGCAGCACCCAAGGAGCGCGGGACATCGACTCGACGCCGCCGACCAGCATGAGCTCGGCGTCACCGGTGTTGATCTGCCGGGAGGCGATGATCGCCGCGTCCAGCGAGGATCCGCACAGCCGGTTGACCGAGGTGCCCGGGATTGAGACCGGCAGCCCCGCCAGCAGGGTGCCCATCCGGGCGACGTTGCGGTTTTCCTCGCCCGCGCCGTTCGCGTTGCCGAACACCACCTCGTCAATCCGCTCGACATCGAGGCCCGGGGTACGCTTCACCGCCTCGCGGATCACGTGCGCGGCAAGATCATCCGGACGCACGGCCGCGAGCCCGCCGCCGAACTTCCCGAACGGCGTCCGCACGGCATCGTAAATAAAGGCCTGGTTCATGATTCGTCGTCCATTTCTGCAGTTTCCATTGCTTCGTTGTCCATGGAATGGAACACCTGCTGGGCGGTCTTGAAGGCGGTGTTGGCGGAGGGGACTCCGCAGTAGATGGCGGTCTGGAGCAGGATTTCCTTGATCTCATCCCGGCTCAGGCCGTTGGTGATGGCGGCGCGGATATGCATGGCCAGTTCTTCCCAGTGCCCGTGCGCCACCATGGCGGTGATGGTGACGGCGGAACGCATCTGCCGGCTGATCCCGGGCCGGGTCCAGATGCCGCCCCAGGCGATCCTGGTGATCATGTCCTGGAAGTCCTCGGTGAAGGAATCCTTGCTGGCGTTGGCACGGTCCACGTGCGCGGCGCCGAGGACTTCACGGCGGACTTTCATGCCGCCGTCGTAGATTTCCTGGCTTGTCGCGCCGGGCTGGACTACGCCGTTTCGCCGGGGTCCGTCGAGCTCGGGGCCGCTCATTCGCCGGCTCCTTGGGTCTCGGTCCAGGTGATGAGGCTCTTGAGTAGATCGGCAACGTGGGCAGGTGCCTCGAACGGGGCCAGGTGTGCCACGCCCTCCAGGCTGACGGCCGTGGCGGTGCCGCCGCCGGCGGTGATGCCCGCGGCCACTTCCTCGGCCATCGAGGGCGGAGCCACGGAGTCCAGGGCGCCGGCAATCACCTGGGTGGGGACGCGGATGGTGCCGAGCTGGTCCCGGACGTCAAAGCCCGCCAGGGCCTCGCAGCAGAAGGCGTAGCTGAAGCGGTCGGCGTCACGGAGGGTGTGCAGGAGCCGGCCGCTGAGCTCCGGCTGACGGTCCATGAACCCCGGGGCGAACCAGCGCTGAGCGGAGCCCTGGATCATCACCGGGGTTCCCTGGGTGCGCACAGTCTCGGCCCGTTCCAGCCAGCCCTCGGGAGTGCCGAGCTTCGCGCCGGAGCACTGCACGGAGAGGCTCTTGAGCCGGTCGCCGTGCTTAATGCCCAGTTGCAGGCCGGTGGCCCCGCCGAGCGACACCCCGGCGTAGTGGAAGCGTGCGCCGGGGGCGATCGAATCGACCAGGCCGATCACGGCGTCGGCCAGTTCAGCGACAGTGAACGTCTCTTGCGCCGCGGGCGAGACGCCGTGGCCGGGCAGGTCCCAGGCCACGACGTCGACGTCGGACCCCAGCAGGGTGCCGGCCTGGCTCCACAGCAGGGAGGACGTTCCGAGCGAGGGCCCCACGATCAGGAGGGGCTTGTCGCCGAGCGCGCGCTGGGGCGAGAGCAGGACTGCTTTGACGGTAGGTCTAGCCACGGGAGGCTCCGTTCTGGAGTTGGTGGGCGGTGGCACGGTCATATTCGGGTGAGGCCGGGCCGGCGGCGTATTCCGGGTACGCAGCGAGGATGCGGCGGGTGATCTCAACGGCCTGGCCGAGGTAGTTGGCCGGGTCCAGGAGCTCCTCAAGCCGGCTGTCCGCGAGCAGTTCCTCAGGGACGGCCGCCCGGAGCAGTTTCCGGTAGATGGCCGCCTGCTCCGAGGCCGGGGCCTGGAGGGTCTGGTCGACGACCTCCTGCAGTAGTTGCTTGCCGGCACGGCCCGGTCCCGCCCCGGCGCTGCGGGCGTCCAGAAGCGGCGCGACGGCGGAGTTGACGGCTTCGGAGAGAAGCAGCGGGCCGGCGAGGTCGAGGTTGCGTCGCATGGAACCGGGGAACACCTGCAGCCCTTCGGCCAGTTCGCGGAGCTGTCCCGCGGCGCCGAGGGCCAGGCGCAGCAGTTGGCGCAGGGCCGCCCATTCGCTGTGCCAGGCTCCGTCGGGTCGCTCGTCGTTGAAATTGGCGGCGGCAAGGTGCAGTTGGGCGCCCAAGGCCGGCGCCTGCAGGGCGGCGCTGCGGATCAGAACGGACAGCACCGGGTTCTGCTTCTGCGGCATGGCCGAGGACACGCCGCGGCCCGCGGCACGCGGTTCGGCGAGCTCGGCCACTTCCGGCCGGCTCAGGAACAGGACGTCGGCGGCAATCTTTCCGGCAGCGTCCGTCACGGTGGCCAGGGCATCGCCGAGCGAGGTCACGGCAACACGGTTGGTGTGCCAGGGCGCCGGAACGGTGGCGAGTCCGAGGCGGGCGGCCAGCCGGTCGGAGAGATCGAAGGGTGACAGCGGCCCGGCGATGAGCCCGGTGCCGGACGTCAGTGCAGCGCCGGACGTCAGTACAGTGCCGGCGGCCAGGGTCCCGGCGGCGCCGCCGGTCTGGACCGGCAGTTCGAGTGCTTCGAGCCGGCGGCCGGCGGCGGCCAGCCCGGCAAACCACTGCGCGGCCCGGAGCCCGAAGCTGAAGGGCAGCGAGTGCTGGGTCAGGCTGCGGCCCACGCAGAGCGTCCGGGCATGGGCTTCGGCCAGGCCGGCGAGGGCCGACGTCGCCGCCGTGAGCTCGGTGAGCAGCTCGCGCACGGCCCTGGTGGCGAGCACCATCAGGGCCGAGTCGAGGACGTCCTGGCTGGTCAGCGACGTGTGGACGGCCCGTACCGCGCCAAGGCCGGCGCCGTCCAGGGCCCTGACCTGTTCACGGAGGTCAGCGAGCAGCGGGATGACCGGGTTTCCCCCGCCCTGAGCGCGCACGGCGATGTCTGCGACGTCGTACCGCTGCACCTGCGCGGCCGTGGCCACCACCGCTGCGGACCCGGCCGGGGCGAGGCCCGCCTCATCCAGGACCGCCGCCCAGGCCGCCTCGACCTCCAGGATGGCGGCGAGCACTGCACGGTCCCCGGTCAGCGCCGTCACCAGGGGCGACGCCGACACGGGGTTCAGCAGGCCAAAGTCGCCGTGCAGGCCGGCGCCGCCGCCGGTCTCGAAGGAGGTCACTTCGAGGCACCCTCGACGTCGCTGAAATCCAGGAACACGGTCTCGCCGTCGCCTTGGAGGCGGATGTCCCAGGTCAGGCCGCCGTCGGGATCCCGGCGCGCGATCAGGGTCTCGCGGCGGTCCGGGTCAAGCGAACTGAGCAGCGGATCCTTGGCCAGGGCTTCCTCGTCTTCCGGCAGGTAGACGCGGGTGAAAAGGCGGTTAATCAGGCCCCGGGCAAAGACTGCGACGGCGATGAACGGCGCCGCGCCCTCCTCGGTGGGGCCGGGGTTCACCGTGGTGAAGGTGAAGGCGCCGGTGTTGCCGACAGCGCTGCGGCCGAAGCCGGTGAAGGTGTAGCCGTCCCGGACCAGGGAGCCAGTGCGGTGCGGGACCCTGCCGTCCGCGTCGGCCTGCCAGATCTCCAGGATCGCGTCCGGGATCGGGTGCCCGGCGCCGTCATAGACGGTGCCCTGGAGCCGGATGGAACCCGGGGATCCGGGAGCCAGGAGCTCGCGGTCCTTGGCGAAGGGCAGGGCGTAGCCATAGAACGGCCCCACGGTCTGGCCCGGTGTCGGGGTGAGTTTACCCACGGCGTTGCTATTCATCCTCATCGCCTCCTGCGCCCAATGCCTCGTTTTCGGTCCAGGTCCGCTTGGACCCGGTCAGGACGATGTCCCAGTTGTACGCCAGAGCCCATTCAGGCTTGGTCTGCTCGTGGTTGTAGGTGGCCACGAGCCGGTCGCGGGCATCCTGGTCCACGATCGACTGGTAGATCGGGTCCAGCGGGAACAGTTGGTCACCGGGGAAGTACATCTGGGTGACGATCCGCTGGGTGAACTCCTGCCCGAACAGGGAGAAGTGGATGTGGGCCGGCCGCCAGGCATTGAGGTGGTTCTTCCACGGGTAGGCGCCGGGCTTGATGGTGGTGAAGCTGTAGGAGCCGTCCGCGCCCGTGATGCAGCGGCCGACGCCGGTGAAGTTGGGATCCAGCGGTGCAGGGTGCTGGTCACGCTTGTGGATGTAGCGCCCGGCGGAGTTCGCCTGCCAGATTTCGACAAGCTGGCCGGCGACGGGGCGTCCGTCGCCGTCGAGCACCCGGCCGGAGACCACGATGCGTTCGCCGAGCGGCTCGCCGTTGTGCGCGATGGTCAGGTCTGCTTCCAGCGCGTGCACGTCCATGTGCCCGAACGCCGGCGAGTACAGTTCGATGGTTTCCGGATCCGCGTGGTGCAGATCCTTGGTGGGGTGGCGCAGGACGCTGCTGCGGTACGGCGCGTAGTCGAGCCGCGGCTGGGTTTCGGCCGGGGCTCCGCCTTTGAGGGCCTGCGCGTACGCTTCGCCGATCGCCTTCATCTCGGCGCTGAGGTCCGCCTGCGGCTCTGCGGCGGCATCGAGCGGCGCGTACGTCTTTGGTGCGGCCTCCATGGCTTCGTCGGACACGTCTTCGGTGATCGGGTCGGCGTTGAAGATCTCGAGGTTCAATTCTTCAGGCACAGCAACCTCCTTTCCTGGGTGTGATTGTTGGTCGGGTGGGGATCAGGAACTGCGTGTCAGCTGGTGCAGGTGGTCGTACTGGACGGCGTGCCGCACGGGTGCGTTCGGAGCGCCGTAGCCGTCGTAGGCGCCGCGGCGTTCCACCATTTCGAAAAACACGCTGCCTACGGTGGCCGTGTAGAAATGCAGGAATTCGCCGTCGGCATCACGGTCATAGAGCAGGTTGAGCTCGCGGAGCGTGGCCAGGAAGTCCGGGTCCAGGGCGAACCGGGCGTCGAGGTCCTCGTAGTAGTTCGCCGGAATCTGCAGGAAGTCCAGGCCGCGGTCCCGGGCGGCGCGGGCGGTGGCCACGAGGTCAGTCACGGCGAAGGCCACGTGCTCCTGGTAGGTGCGGCGGTGGCCGGTCCCGGACTCGCCGGGTTCTTTTGTTCCGGCGGCCTCCTGCTGCAGCAGCGGTGCCAGGTTCAGCACCAGGCGGACGCCCCGGTCCTCGGTGAGCATCACCTGGGAGCGGACCAGCCCGGTGGGGCTCGCCACCTCGGCATACGGCTGCGGTTCCAGCGCGAGGGCGCTCGTGTAGAACAGCACGGCCTCGTCGAAGTGCTGCCACGGCTGGGCGAGGTTCACGTGGTCAATCACGGCACCGGCTGCGGGGCCCGCGGCGGGAGCGGTTCCGCCGGCTGCAACAACGGGAGGCCGTGCGTTGCCGGGTTCATGAGGCTCCCCGAATTCGCCGACCCAGGCTGCCGCGCCGTCCGGGCTGCCCTGGCAGAGGAAGATCTCGGTGGAGTCCGGCGCTGCGAAACCCTGGAAGACTTCCTCGTTGGCCTGGCTCTTGCGCGGCACCGCGGGGGCCTTGAGCTGCTGGGCGCGGGCGGCGGCGATGACGGGAGAGTCGACGTCGAACCCCACGGCCGAAATAGCAGTGGAAATGGCAGCGGCGGCGGCCGCGTGCTGACCGGCGGCGGGTTCTTCGTTGATGATCAAGCGGGCGCGGCCCATGGTCCACAATTGCACGTTCTTGGTGCGATGGCGCCCGTTGAACGCAAATCCCAGCTGGCTGAGCAGCGTTTCCAGGCCGGCGGTGTCCCCGGCCCGGACTTCGGCGAAGTTGAAGCCGGCGGGCTCGGCCACCCGGGGAAGCGTGGCAAGCTCCATCGGGTAACGGCGCCGGGCCGCAGTGCCGGCCGCACCGCTTTCAGCCGCGGCCGGGTTGGCCTCGAGCCATCGGGCGCTCTGCTCTTCGAGCCAGATCAGCGACCGCATGGCATCGATAGCCGTGCGTTCGACGTCGGACTGGCGGAACACGTCGTTGAACACTTCCAGCGATACCGGTCCGGTATAGCCGGCGCGGACCACGTGGCCCATGAACTTGGGAAGGTCGAACTGGCCCTCGCCCGGGAACACCCGGTAGTGCCGGCTCCAGGACAGCACGTCCATCGTCAGCTTGGGGGCATCGGCCACCTGGACGAAGAAGATTTTCGCCGGGTTGAAAGCCTCAATCGGCGCGGTGTCCCAGCCGCGGGAGAGGATATGGAAGGAGTCCAGGCAGGTGCCCAGATGGGGGTGGTCCACCATGTCAACCAGCCGGTGGGCGTGCTCGTAGTCGCTGACGTATTTGCCCCAGGCCAGGGCCTCGTAGGCGACCTTGACACCGTGTTCGCCCGCGAGGTCCGCGAGCCGGGAGAGCTGGGCGGCCCGGAGTTCGTCGTCGTCGATCGTGGCCGTGCCCACGTTGGAGCACAGCAGCATGGTGTCCATGCCCAGCCGGGACATGAGCCGGAACTTGGCGTCCGCGCGGCGCAGATTGGCGGCGAGCAAGTCCTCGGGAACGCTGTCGAAGTCGCGGAACGGCTGGTAGAGGTCCAGCGTGAGTCCGAGGTCGGCGGCCAGCTTCCGGACATCCTCCGGGCTCAGCGATGACGTGACGAGGTCCTGTTCGAAGATTTCAATGCCGTCAAAGCCGGCAACCGCACAGGCCTGCATTTTTTCCCGCAGGGTGCCGGAGAGGCAGACGGTCGCGATTCCGGTGCGCATCAGGCTGCCACCTCTTCCGCGGCCACGAGTTCCAGGAAGTGGGAGCGCATGCGGTCCGCGTCGGGCTCCCGCCCGGTGAAGATCCGGAACGCGTCCGCGGCCTGCCCCACCGCCATCCGGCCGCCGTCAAGGACGTCGCAGCCCTTGGCCCGGGCCGCGCGGACGAGCTCGGTTTCGATCGGCCGGTACACGATGTCGGCCACCCAGTGCCGGGACTCCACGAGGGACATGTCCAGCGGAACACCCGGATGGGCGGCCATGCCCACCGGGGTGCAGTGCACCAGGCCGTCGGCCCGGGGCATGAGCTGCGGCAGCTCCGCCGTCGTGCGGGCCGTGACCGTCCGGTCCGGGAAGAACCCGGCGAGCTCGGCAGCCCGGGCGGCGCAGCGCGCCGCATCCGTGTCCACGAGGTCCAGTTCCCGGACACCCGCCGTGAGCAGGGCGTAGGCGACGGCGGATCCCGCGCCGCCGGCTCCCAGCTGGACCACACGGTCCAGGGCGGCCCCGGGGAGGCCGGAGGCCAGGGCCGCCGCGAAGCCGGAAAAGTCGGTGTTATGCCCGATGAAGCGGCCGTCCCGGATGACCACGGTGTTGACGGCGCCGAGTCGCCGGGCGTCGGCGGAGACCTCGTCAAGGTAGTCGAGCACGAGCTGCTTGCAGGGGTGGGTGATGTTCAGTCCGTTGAACCCGAGGCTCCGGGCACCGGACAGCAGCTCCCCCACGGCCTGACCGGGCAGGCCAAGTTCGATCAGGTCGATGGGGCGGTAGAGGTACCGGAGGCCCTGGACGTCACCTTCGCGTTCATGCATGTAGGGCGTGAGGGACGGCATGACACCGTCTCCCACGAGTCCCACGAGGAAGGATTCTGCTCGATTGCTCATCCGGTTAGCTCCTTTGACAACTGCACTCGGCGAGCCGTGGCGCTTGAGGCGTCCGCGGCGGGCCGGGTGATGGGGATTACACTACAGACTTTGTTCACATGTTGCACACTTGTTCGAATGACGAACATATTATTACGACGGCGCCTGCCATCCCGAGGCACCCCCGGGCGGCGGGCGGAGCACGTCACCGCTGGGGCAGCCGGGCCGAGAGCTCAGCTGCGGCCGACTGGAGCAGGGGCACACAGGCCACCAGGTCCTCCATGCTGAGCCGGAACACCGGCACGGCCGTGGCGAGGGAGGCAAACGCGTGACCTTGGGCGTTGAACACCGGAACCGCGACGGCGCGCATGCCGGCCTCGTTTTCCTCGTCCATCGTGGCGTAGCCACGGCGGCGGACCAGTTCGATCTCCGCCCGGAACGCGTCGCGATCGGTAATGGAATGCTCTGTCAGCGGATCGAGGGGCAGTTCATCGAGAAGCTGGGCGCGGGTGGCGTCATCGGCGAACGCCACCAGCGCCTTGCCCACCGAGGTGGTGTGCAGCGCCCCCAGATGGCCGGGATCGCTGGTGACGCGGAAGGTTCGCGGGCCATCCACCTTATTCACCGTCAGATGGTGGATGCCGTCACGCACGGAAAGAATGGTGGCCTCGCCCGTTTCCTCGGTCACCCGGCGCAGGATGGGAAGTGCCGTGCCCGCAAAGCCGTGATGATTGGAAACCCGCTGGCCAAGCTGGAAGACGCGCAGGCCCAGGTGGTAGCGGCGCCCGTCGGACTCGTAGTCCACGAAGCCGTCCCGCGTCAGCGAGCCGAGCAGGCGGTACGTGGTGCTGAACGGCAGATCGGCCCGGCGGGAGATCTCGGCGGCGCTGGCGCCGCGCGGCTCGTCGCCCAGGAGAACCAGCAGGCCCAGGGCCTTCCCCACCATGTCCGTCCGCGAGTCCTCCTTGGCGGCCTTGGCAGGCCTCACAAGGGCCTCCCCCGGGGCGGCGGAGACGGCGGACTCTTCTGTGCCTTGATTCACACTCATACAACGATGCTCCCACATAGTGAGAACTATTTCTAGATGGTGATTATTTTTCTTGACAGGTGACTACGCTCACAGTCATGATTGCTACATCGCACAAGTAGCTTCCACCATGTGGCTACTAGTCCGGGTCTTTCCACGGACCTCCGGCTGCACCAAACTTAAGCAAGCGGCAGTCGAGACATTCCTGATCCATCCGCGACAACGTCGTCACACAAAAGGAACACCATGAGCCAGACTCTCCCGTCCGCGACGGGCACCACCACGGGAGGGACGCCGAAGAAGGCGGCCCTTGCCAGCTTCCTGGGCAGCGCCGTCGAGTACTACGACTTCTTCATCTTCGGTTCGGCAGCGGCACTGATCTTCCCGCATGTTTTCTTCCCCGACGCCGACACCAACGCGGCGATCATGTCGTTCGCCACTTTCGGCTTCGCCTACATTGCCCGCCCGATCGGCGCCGTCGTCCTGGGCCACTTCGGCGACAGGATCGGCCGCCGGAAGGTCCTCATGTTCACGCTCCTGCTGATGGGGGCCTCCACCTTCGTCATCGGCTGCCTTCCGGACTTCAAGACGGTGGGCTGGTGGGCCCCTGTCCTGCTGGTGCTGGCACGTCTCTGCCAGGGCTTCTCCGCGGCCGGTGAGCAGGCCGGTGCGTCTTCGATGACGCTGGAGCACGCCCCGGACAACCGTCGCTCGTTCTTCACCTCCTGGACGCTCACGGGCACCCAGGGCGGCCAGATCCTCGCTGCCCTCGTCTTCATCCCCGTCCTGGCGCTGCCCGATGACATCAAGTACAGCATCGGCTGGCGCATCCCGTTCTGGCTCAGCGCCGTGGTTGTGCTGGTCGCGTTCTTCATCCGCCGCACCCTGCACGAACCGCCGGCATTCGAGGAAGCCCGGAAGACCGCGCAGATCTCCAAGCTCCCGGTGGCCGACCTCCTCAAGGGCCACTGGCGCGATGTCCTCCGCGTCATCGCCTGCGCCTTCATCGCCGCCGTGTCCACGGTCTTCGGGACCCTGGCCATCAGCTACGCCAAGAACGTTGCCGGCGTGGACGGCACCACCACGCTCTGGCTCGTCGTCGGCGCCAACTTCATGGCCCTGGGCACCCAGCCGCTCTTCGGCATGCTCGCCGACAAGATAGGCCGGAAGCCGGTCTTCATCTACGGCGCACTGTCCAGCGCAGCCCTGACCCCGGTCTTCCTGCTGAGCCTCGAGTCCGGCAACGTCCCGCTCATGTTCCTTACGGCAATCGCGTTCTTCTCCTTCGGCTACGCTGCCGCCAACGCGGTCTGGCCCTCCTTCTACGCCGAGATGTTCAGCACCAACGTCCGCTTCTCCGGCCTCGCCATCGGCACCCAGCTGGGCTTCCTCATGGCGGGTTTCGCCCCCGCGATCGTGGCGGCCATGGGCGGCATCCAGCCCGGCGGCTGGGTCCAGATCAGCATCTTCACCGCAGTCATCTGCCTGATCGCCACCATTGCGGCCCTGACGGCCAAGGAAACCTTCAAGGTGCCCACCAAGCAGCTCGGCGTCAAGTAGTCCGGCCGCGGCGCTCCTGACCGGCACCGCGCTCAACCGGAAGTTCCGCACCTACGACGGCGGCCCGTCCCTTCGGGGGCGGGCCGCCGTCGCGCGTGCAGGCGGTCAAAGAACGTGCCCAGGCGGCCATCGGAGCAAGAATCGGACCGGAGCCGGGGCCGGAAATCGGGCCGCCGCCGAAAACTAACCGTCCCCTTACCGCACTGAAACGCGGACGCAACATTGGCGCAGGACACTGGAAGGGCCGGCAAGAGCAGGCACCAACTCCAGTCCAGGAGGCCCCGTCATGTTGAAGGAAGCGAAAGCCCATGTAACCCGTATCCGTGCCCTCGACCAGCTGCACCGCGGCGACGAGATCGAGGCCCGTTTGCGCGTCGGCCCGAACTACGACGATGTCGTGATCCGCCGCGGCCGCGTCCAGGAGACGGCGCCCGGAATCGGCGTCGTCTGGATCATGGACCGCCATTCCGGCATGCGGAAGGCCATCAACGCGGACGAATGCACCGTCTGGCGGGTCGCCTGAAGCGTCAGCCTCCCGCCACGGACTGGATGATCAGGACTTCCTGGCCCGGTGCCACCGTCGTCACCAAGCCCTGCAGCCGCCGGATCTCATTCCCGTTGACGTATATATTCACGTAACGGCGAACGGTTCCGGTTTCATCCCGCAACCGCCGCGACAGCGCCGGATAATCCCCGGTCACCGTATCGAGCACCCACTCCACCGTCACCGCTTCCTCCGCGGGCGCAGTCAGGATGGACTGCCCGCCGGCCAGCGGTTGGAGGACGCTCGGCAGGACCACACTGATCGCGGAATCCGCCGGCACGGGCACGCCGTTAGTCACGACGCCGTTCATGCGTTTCCAGCCCTTCACGGCTGCACTGGCTCACAGCTGCATCGGGAGCAGGGCAGCGGAAACCGTGGCAGCCCGCACGCACAGCACGTCCGGCAGGTGCGAGGCCACTTCGCTGAAGTGCTCCCCCTCGTCGGCACTGGCATAGACGCTGCCGCCCCGCGTTCCGAAGTAGACGCCGGCGGGCTCGGCCTCGTCGACGCACGCAGCATCGCGCAGCACGGCGTTGTACTCGGGGTCCGGCAGACCGGAGTCGAGCCGCTTCCAGCTGGCACCGGCGTCGTCCGTCCGGTGCACCGCCAGCTTGCCGTCCGGCGGAATCCGCTCGCCGTCGGCCTTCAGCGGGATCACCCAGGCCGTACCGGCCCGGCGCGGGTGCGTCAGCATCACAAAGCCGAAGTCCGCCGGGAGCCCTTCGGCGATCGATTCCCACGATTCGGCGTCGTCGTCGCTGCGGTACACGCCGTGGTGGTTCTGCGCATACAGGCGGCCGTCGACGGCGGCGTCCGCCGCGATCTTGTGGACGCACTGGCCGAATTCCGGGTTGGGGTCCGGCATGAAGTAGGCGGAAATCCCCCTGTTGCGGGGTTCCCAGGAAGCTCCGCCGTCGAGCGAGCGGTAGACCCCGCCTGTGCTCATGGCGACGTGAACTTTCTCGCCCGTGGGGTCAACGACGATCGAGTGGGCCGCGGCGCCGCCATAGCCGGCACCCCATTCGCTGCGGTGCGGATGATCCCAGAGGCCGCGGTTGAGCTCGAAGTGCTCGCCGCCATCGGTCGATTTCCAGACGGAGATCGGCTCGCACCCTGCCCAGACGACGCCGGGCCGGGACTCGGCATCGGGGTGGATCTGCCAGATTCGCTCCAAGGCGGCGTCCGTGCCGTCGGGGAACGTGATGGCGCCGTTTTCGGGCTCCTCCCACGTCCCGCCCAGGTCATCCGAGTGAAAGACGGTGGGACCCCAGTGCTCGGAGCGGACCCCCACCAGGATCCGGGTCCGCCCGCCGCGGCTGTCGATGCCGATGCTGGGCACTTCACTCATCAGAAAATGCGGCCCGGACAGGGACCATTCCCTCCGGTCCGGGCTGGTCGCCAGCCACAGACCCTTCTTGGTGCCGATCGCCAGGATATAACTCTCTGCAGTAGCCATGCCCCCCATGCAACCACCCGCACCGGAAGGCCGCAACGGTTTTCTTGCGATGCCGCCGTGGTCCCGGGACGGTGCGCCGGCGTGCCGGGCCCCGCCGTCAGTCGACGAACTCCGACTGCGTCTCGATAAAGTCCCAGTCCGCGTCCGTCAATGATCCGGCGCCGCCGGCGTCGAAGATCCCCCGCTTGACGGTCTCGGGCAGCTCGATGGTCCGGAGGTTTTCCCGGAGCCATTCCTTACTCGCCAAATCCAGATCCAGCCACCACATATAGATCTCCACGGCAGCCACCTCCTCCTGTGTTCTTCAACCGTAGGCCCCGCCCCCGGGGTGTACAAGGGATGCGCCGGGACCGGCACCGCAACGGGTCCGGCCGCGGGACCGGGAAGTAAGTCCCTGTTCAATGCGACACCGCCGGGCAAGAATGAAGTATGTCTGCCGAGTCCGCCGAGTCCGCCGCCGGGCCCTCGCCCGTCGTGGTGGCCGTGCTTCCGGGACAGCATCCCGAGGTGCTGCAGACCGCGGGAGCGCTTGCCAAGCGCCTCGCCGCGCCTCTGGTCTGCGCGTATGTGGACGAGGCCAGCTACCTCGTGGAGTGGGATCCTGAGCGGTCCGCGCACCGACTGTCGCTGCATCCGGACACGGACAACGACGAGATCCGGGCGACAACCCAGGAGCTGCGCTCCACCATTGAGGCAAGCTGCGGCGGCCTGGGCATCGACTGGTGCCTGCGCACCCTGGCGGGCGACCCGGCCCGGGCGATCGGCAGGCTGGCCACCGAGACGAACGCGCTCATGATCGTGGTGGGGACCCCGGAACCCGGACTCGGCCACCGCATTTCGGCGGCGCTCAATGGCTCCGTGGCGGCATGGCTGAGCCACCATCAGGAGCATCCAATCCTGATCGTTCCGGCGGCAGGAAAATAAAGCGAAAGTAGTTATTCGGGGTGCTGGCGCTATCCCACTACCGCCGAGTAAGCTCGATACGTAGGCCGGATGAACCGCCTACCCAATAGCTGCTCCGGAGTGCGTATCCCCCAATAACGCACTCCGGAGCTCTTTAATTTCCGCCATGCGCCGAATTCACCGCCGGGCCGCCCCGAACGCTTGAAAACATACCCCTAGGGGGTATATGTTGAGGGCATGAGCGAGTCCGAAGTTCCCGTCACAGCCCCCCTGGCGCCCCACGAGGAGCGCGGCTACACCTCCAATAAGGAGGCCTACCTGCGCCGGCTCAAGCGGATCGAAGGCCAGGTGCGAGGCATCGCCCGCATGGTTGATGAGGACAAATACTGCATCGACATCCTCACCCAGGTTGCCGCCGTCACCAAAGCCCTGCACGCGGTGAGCCTGGGGCTCGTGGAAGAGCACATCGGCCACTGCGTCGTCGGCGCCGCCTCGGAGCCGGATCCGGAACTGCGGGCCGAAGCCATCGATTTCAAAGTCAAAGAGGCCGCCGATGCCATCGGCCGCCTCCTGCGCTAAGAATTGCACCACCCACCCCACCACCGGGCCGGGGAACCATCCCCTGCCCAGCGACAAGGAGCACGCCATGGGCACCGTTTCCACTACCGTCAACGTTTCCGGAATGACCTGCGGCCACTGTGTGTCCTCCGTCAGCGAAGAACTTGAGGCGCTCTCAGGCGTCGAAAAGGTCGACGTCGACCTCAAGGCCGGCGGCATTTCCAGCGTCACGATCACCTCCAGCGAAGCATTGTCGTTTGCCGAGATCGGCGAGGCGGTCGCTGAAGCGGGCTACCTCGTGGTCGCCACCGAGGCCTGAGCGCCCTTGCGGGCCGGCGGACGGCACAGAACGGACCGAGCGATGAGAACAGAAGGGCGCCGTGCGTAACGAGCAACTGCTGCACCAATCCGGAAGCCGTGTCATTGACCTCGATATCGAGGGCATGACGTGCGCCTCCTGCGTCAACCGGATCGAACGCAAACTCGGAAAACTCCACGGCGTCGAAGCCTCCGTCAATCTGCCCCTTGAGACCGCCCACGTCACCGTCCCGGCGGCCATCACAGACGAACAAATCACCGCCACCGTCGCCGCGGCAGGCTACAAGGCCACGATCCGGCCCCCCAAGCACCCGACTGACGCGAGTGGCCCCGCCGAAAGCCCCAAGCTCGGCCCCCGGCTCGTCGGGGCAGCCGTCCTCACCATCCCGGTGTTTCTCATTTCGATGTTCCCGGCCTTCCACTTCGCCAACTGGGGCTGGGCAGCAGCCCTCCTCGCCCTGCCCGTGGTTACCTGGGCGGCGTGGCCATTCCACCGGGCAGCCGCCGTCAACGCCCGGCACCTCTCCTCCACGATGGACACGCTCGTCTCCATTGGCGTGACGGCGGCCTACGTCTTCTCGGCCTGGCAGCTCTTCGCGGACCCGCTAATGACCGCCCACCCGGAGATGGACGGAACGGGGATGGACTCCGGCGGACTCTACTTCGAGGTTGCCTCGGTAGTCACCACGTTCCTGCTGCTGGGCCGGTATCTGGAGGCCAATGCCAAGCAAAAAGCCGGAGACGCCCTCAAGGCACTGCTGAATCTGGGTGCCAAGGATGCCACAGTGCTCCGCGACGGCCAGGAGCAGCAGATTCCCGCCGATCGGCTGGGGGTAGGCGACCTCATTGTGGTCCGCCCCGGCGAGAGGATTGCGACTGACGGCATCGTCGTCGAAGGGTCCTCCGCGGTCGACGCGTCGCTGGTCACGGGTGAATCGGTGCCGGTGGAAGTCGGCCCGGACAGCTCGGTCACGGGTGCCACCATCAACACCTCCGGCCGGCTGCTGGTCCGCGCCACGCGCGTCGGCGCCGAAACCACCTTGGCCCAGATGGGCCGGTTGGTCTCCGAGGCGCAGACCGGCAAGGCGCAGATTGCGCGCCTCGCGGACCGGATCAGTGCCGTCTTCGTGCCAGTGGTCCTCGCCATCGCCGTGGTGACCTTTGGCGCCTGGCTGCTCGCGGCCGGCCCGGAGATCAGCGACGCCGAACTCCGGGCAGCGTTTACGGCCGCCGTCGCCGTACTCGTCATTGCCTGCCCCTGCGCCCTGGGCCTGGCCACCCCGGTGGGGCTGCTCACCGGAACCGGCCGGGGCGCCCAGCTGGGCATCCTGATCCGGGGCCCCCAGGTCCTCGAGGACACCCGGACCGTTGACACCATCCTGCTGGACAAGACCGGCACCGTGACCACCGGCCACCTCGCCGTCGACGGAACAGAGGCCTTCGGAGCGTTCACCCCTGCGGAGGTTCTGCGTCTGGCCGGAGCCCTGGAGGCCGCGTCTGAACACCCGATCGCCCGCGCCATCACTGCCGCGGCACGGGACGCGGCACTGGTTACGGCACCGGGTACGTCACCGGACGCCGCGGCCGGGGCGCCGGCTGCAGGGAACCGCGAGGTCGCGAACGGCGGCGCCGGCCTGGCCGTCGTCGCCGGTTTCCGCTCCGCGCCCGGCGGCGGCGTCCAGGGCACCGTCGAGGGCCGGCTCCTGACGGCAGGCCGTACGGGCTGGCTGGAGCAGAACGGCATCGCGCCCGCCGCCGCGCAACTGGAGGCACTCAGCACCGCCGAAGCCTCCGGCGCCACAGCGATCTGGCTCACCGTGGACGGGGAGCCCGCCGGCATCATCAGCCTGCGGGACACGCTCAAGCCGGGCTCCGCAGCCGCGATCTCGCGGCTGCGCGGGCTGGGTCTCCGGCCGATCCTCCTGACCGGGGACAACGCCGCCGTGGCCGCGCAGGTGGCAGCCGCCGTCGGCATAGCTCCGGAGGATGTGTTCGCAGGGGTGCTGCCGGAGGGCAAGGTCGAGGCGGTGCGGAAGCTGCAGTCCGACGGCGCCACTGTCGCCATGGCCGGTGACGGCGTCAATGACGCCGCCGCGCTGGCCCAGTCGGATCTGGGCATCGCGATGGGCTCCGGCACGGATGTTGCAATCGAGGCCGCCGACCTGACGGTCATGGGCAACGATCTGGGGCAGGTCGCCCAGGCCATCGAGCTCTCCCGCCGGACCCTGGCGACCATCAAAACGAACCTCTTCTGGGCCTTTTTCTACAACGCCATCGGCATTCCCATAGCGGCCCTGGGACTCCTGAATCCGATGATCGCAGGGGGCGCCATGGCCGCGAGTTCCGTGCTGGTGGTGGCCAATTCGCTGCGGCTGCGCAGCTTCGGCAGGTAGGCCGGCCTTCGCCCGGGTCCCCCTCAGGCCGCGCCAAAGCGGGCGGCAGCTTTGGCTTTGGCCTTGGCAGCTTCCTCTCCGCGGTCCTTTGCCGGCGCGTGGGTCACGAGGGAGTCGAGCAGGTGCTGGGTGGCGTGGGCAATCTCGTGTACAGCCCGGTTGAAGGCCTCTTCGTTCGCCTTGGACGGCCTGGTGCTGCCACTGATCTTGCGCACGTACTGCAGCGCGGCGGCTTCCACCTCGGCGGTGGTCGCATGGGGTTCAAAATTATGGAGGGTCCGGATATTTCGGCACATAGCTCCATGCTAGGTGTCCCGAGGCCCGGGAACGAGGGCACCGCTACACGACGCCGGACCCGCATTGGGGCCGGCGCCGGCGGAACGCGCCTACGGTACGGGTTCGACGTCGTTCGCGTGGTCCAACGGGGCCGGCACCGGGGCGGCGCGCAGTTCGTCCAGCCGGACCAGGACCACACCGCCGACGATCAAGAGACCGCCGAGCAGCTGAATGGTGCCGGGCAGTTCGCCGAGCAACAGCCAGGCCCAGATGACGGCGAAGAGGACTTCGGTCAGCGACACGAAGGACGCCACCTTGGATCCGAGGGCCCGCGCGGCGACAATTCCGGACACGTACGCCAGGACCGTGGCCAGGACCACGAGGCCGCCGAGGGCGACCCACCAAGGGGTGATCCAGGGTCCCAGCCGCGTGTCGGCCGTGCCGAAGGCCATCGGCACCAGACCGGTGGCGGCCGCGAGCCACATTACGACGGCTCCGACCATCAGGCCGCCGGAAGCCAGGACAATCGGCGGGAGGGTGTCGTTTTCCTTGGCCGTGATGAAGAAGTAGATCGCGAGGCAGACCGCGGCCGCTATTCCCCACAGCACGCCGATCAGGTCGATCTTCACGGCACCCGTCAGGTCCAGGACCAGCACCAGTCCGCCCAGCGACAGCAGGGTGCCGGCGATGGTCAGCGGGCGGGGACGCTTCCGGCTCGCGGCCCACAGCCACAACACGATGATGACGGGCGCGAGGTACTCCAGCAGGAGGGCGACGCCCACCGACAGCCGGGACACCGCATTGAAATAGAACAGCTGGCACGCGGCGACCCCAATGACGCCGAAAAGCAGGATGGTCAGCCAGTTGTCCTTGAGTTGGTGCCAGCGGCCGCGCAGCGCCGGGATGGCGGGAACCGCGAGGATCAGCGCGGCGCCGGTGAGACGGCCCGTAACGGCGGCCCCGGGCGTCCAGCCCGTTTCGAGGAGGGCCTTCGCGAATGATCCGGAGATGCCGAAGACCGCCGAGGAGAACAACGCGATGCCCAGGCCCGAGGCCATGAAGCTGGACGCAACACCGGACCGCCTGGTGCCGGCCGTGGCGCCCCGCGCCGTGCCCGTTGTCTCCCCCATTGCGCTGCCGGCCGGTTCCGAGGCAGGCCGCAGGGCGGCAAGGTCTTGGACCGGGGCGGCGACGGTGCGGCGGGGGGCAGACACGGCATTCTCCTGTCAGGAGTAAAGTGGGGTTATGGTCATGACATTACGCCCGCGCAAGGTAAGGAGTCAAGATGGTCTTTGCCCCTGACACAGAAGTTGCCCTGCGTTCCGTGGTCAACCTCATCAACACCGCCGCGAACGGCCAGGAACATCTGGCCACGGTCGAGGACCTGGACGGTTTCCTGGCGGCTGAGGGCTTCACTGGCTCCCGGACATGGGACCAGGCCGAGCTGGAAAGCATACGGCGGCTCCGCGGCGAACTCGCCGAGCTCTGGGTGGCGGAGGAGGCCGCTGCCGCGGAGACCGTGAACCGGCTGCTCCGCGAGGCCCGGGCACTCCCCCAGTTGGTCAAGCACCATCCGTGGGACTGGCACTTGCACGCCACCACGCCCGAGGCCCCGCTGGCCGACCGGATGAGCACGGAGGCGGCCATGGCGATCGTGGACGTGATCCGCAGCAAGGAAATGGACCGCCTGCTGGTGTGCGCGGCGGAAGACTGCGACGCCGTCGTGCTCGATCTGAGCCGCAACCGCTCCAAGCGCTACTGCGACACGGGAAACTGCGCCAACCGCGCGCACGTGGCGGCATACCGGGCTCGCAAGGCGGTGTCCTGACCTGCGGGGCCCCGGTGTTGCGTGGTTAGGCCTGCGGCGTCAGGCGTGCGGTCCGTTGTCGCCGGAATCGGCCGAATCGACGGGGCCACCGGTTTCGGGCCCGGGCTGCACAGATGGGCCGCCGTGGCCGGAAGGCGACCGCTTGGAGCTGAGGTTGACGCCGGAGCCCTTCCCCAAGTGCTCGGCGTTGTCCTTGTAGCTCATCGAGAGCATGGCGGCCACCACGAGGATCACAATGAAGGCGATCCCGGCGCCGATGAAGGCCAGGTCAAAGCGGGGCGAACGGGCGCTGCCGCCCGAGGCGAAGATCAGGACGCCGAAGAACACCACGACGGCCCAGAACGCGGAGAACATGAGCGTTCCCTTGACCGAGGTCCGCACGTTGCGGGACGCTCCGGATTTCTGCTGTGCCAAGGTGTTTTCCTCCTGCAGCCTGCGCGGGAAGCGTGGCTGTCTTGTTACCGCAATTGTTCTACGCCGGGTAGAA
This sequence comes from Arthrobacter sp. TE12232, assembly GCF_054062615.1. Lineage (NCBI taxonomy): Bacteria > Bacillati > Actinomycetota > Actinomycetes > Micrococcales > Micrococcaceae > Arthrobacter > Arthrobacter sp. TE12232. Next base: position 2,624,311 of record NZ_JBSSFK010000001.1, on the reverse strand, counting down.
CCTGTCGGTACTAGTTTACGGCCTCCGCGGAATCGCCCCGAGCATCATGCCGCAGGGTCAGCCCGGACAACATCCACAGGACGCCACTGATGATGGCCCCGCCGCCGGCCACGCCGAGGAGCGCGTGCGCACCAAGGCCGATGAAGAACGGCAGCGCGATCGCCGTGCCCAGCCCGATCACGCCGGAGGCGATCCAGTCCCGGGCCAGGACGGAACGTCCGCGGCCCAGAATGCCCGCGAGCAGCTCCGCAATACCGGCAACGCCGAGACCGATTGCGGCGATCGTTCCGAAGACGAGGGAGCTGGGGATCATGGCCACGGCTGCACCGGCCCCGGCCAGGACGGCCCCGCCGGCAGAGAGGATCCTGCCAGCACGTTCACGCGGACGGTACCCGGACTTCGTCACCGTCCAGATCAGCACAACGCCGGTGGCCAGCAGGTACAGGCCGCCGGCCCAGCCCATGCCCGCCTCGGATGGCGCGGCCCAGAACACGGTCACCGCGCCAAACACGAGCGCAACGGCAGCCCTGACCAGCACGGGCTTCCAGAGGTCGGCCGCGGCGCGGATGGCAGGGGTCGCGTCAGGCGCTGCGGGAAGAGTCACCCGTCCAGTTTAGTGCGAAGCCGGCACTGCGCGCGCCGGGACCAGGACGCCAGCCGGCGGAGGTCCGGCGGCGGGCGGCGTCGGCCGGCCGGTCCGGCTCACCGCGCGCCGAGTACCATCCAGCGGTCCGTCCGCGCCCGAAGGCCCAGCGTCAGCGCCCGCGCCGCCATGTAGCCCAGGGAGAAGGCGGCCCAGAGCCACAGCAGCCCCGCGCCGCCGCCCGCGCCGGAGTGCCGCACCGCCAGGAGCAGGGGAAGATAGGCCGCGAGATTCACGACGCCGGCGATCGCGAGATAGCGGGCGTCGCCGGCTCCAATGAGGACGCCGTCGAGGACGAAGACGTAGCCGGCGACCGGCTGGCCCGCGGCAAGGACCCACAGGGCGAGCGTAAGCGCCGCCCGGACCTCGGCGTCGGACGTGAAGAGGGCGCCCGCCCACGGCGCCGCCGCCGCGAGGAGGATCCCGGTCAGGGCGCCGAAGCCGAGTCCCCACCGCGTCATGGTGCGCGTCAGCGCCCGGACGGCGCCGGGCCGGGCCGCCCCGAGTTCCTTGCCGATCAGGGCCTGGGCCGCGATCGCCAGGGAGTCCAGGGCGAAGGCGAAGAACGTGAAGATGGTCATTGCCAGCTGGTGCGCGGCAAGATTGACTGGACCCTGGGCCGTCACCACCACTACCGTGGCAAGAATCGCGATGCGCAGGCTGAGCGTGCGCAGCATGAGCCAGGAGCCGACCTTGGTCAGGGCCCGGATCCCGCGCCAGTCCGGCAGCAGGGACACCCCGTGGTTGCGGGCGTTGCGCCGGACGATCAGCACGTACACGGCCGCCATGGCCCATTGCGCGATGCTCGTGCCCACGGCGGAACCTGTCACGGACCAGCCCAGCCCGTAGACGACGAACAGGTTCAGCACGGTGTTCAGCGTGAATCCGGCAGCGGCGACGGCCAACGGGGTCCGGGTGTCCTGAAGCCCGCGCAGCACGCCGGTGCCCGCGAAGATGAGCAGCATCGCCACCAGGCCCGGCATGGACCCGCGCAGGTAGTCCATGGCATACCCGTGCACCTCGCCGCGGGCACCCATCAGGTCCAGGAGGGGCCCGGCGGCCAGGAAGCCGGCGGTCGCCAGGACGATGCCCAGCAGGAGGGCCAGCCAGATGCCGTCCCGTCCGGCAGCGAGGGCTTTTGCGAGCTGGCCGTTGCCGATGGCCCGCGCGACCGCCGGCGTCGTGGAGTACGCGAGGAACACCATGAGTCCCACGGCCGTGTGGAGGACCGCCGATGCGAGCCCGACGCCGGCCAGTTCGGCCACTCCGAGGTGGCCCACGATTGCCGAGTCCGCGAGCAGGAACAGCGGTTCGGCAATCAGGGCTCCGAAGGCCGGCACTGCCAGGCGGAGGATTTCCCGGCGGTGCCCCGTGGACGGCGGCAGGGTCTTGGGCAGGGAAGCGGAGGCAGGCACGGCTTAACCCTAGCGGGGTGCACGCGACGTCGCCCGGCGTCATTTAGTTGACTTTTCAACTAAACTGGGTAACCCTTAAGTTGAAAGTACAACTTCCTCGCTGCTTCGGCCCGTTCCGCAGTTTGGGGACTCCGCTTTTTGCGGATCCCATCGTTTCGCCCCGGCCGACGCGGCGGTCCACTCGAGAAAAGGCCCCCATGAACCAGCCCGCACTGACCACCTCCGCCCGAACCATCCTGCGCGTTATTACGGGATTCCTGTTCGCGGCCCACGGCTGGCAGAAATTCAACGAATTCACCATCGCCGGCACCCAGGCTGCCTTCACCCAGATGGGCGTCCCGGCGGCCCAGGCGGTGGCACCCGTCGTCGCGACCCTCGAACTCGTCGGCGGCGTCGCACTGATCCTGGGCGTGCTCACCCGCGTGTTCGCCGCCCTCCTCGCACTGGACATGCTCGGCGCCCTCTTCCTGGTCCACGCCTCCGCCGGCGTCTTCGTCGCCACCGGCGGCTACGAGCTGGTGCTGATCCTGGCGGCCGCCGCTCTGGCCGTGGCCCTCGTTGGCGCCGGCACGGTCTCTGTGGACAAGGCGCTCTTTGGCCGTAGCGGATCCCGGCTCCGCGTCCTCGCCTGAGGCGTTTTTCCCGGCACCTTTCAGCGCTCCCGGCGGGCGGTCACCTCGCGGTGGCCGCCCGCCGTCGCATGTCACCGGCTTCGGATGCCGGCGGTTCGCATGCCGCGGCTTATGGCGTCCCGGACAGCGATTGTGTCGCCGGCCCACGGCTCCCGGCCGGCCCTTCAGTAAACTCACAGCATGAGCGAGAACGCGCCCAATTCCGTGACCCTGCGCTTCCTGGCGGCCCCCACCGACGTCGGCCACAGCGGTTCGGTCGACGCCGGCACCGTGCTGGAGTGGGTGGACAAGGCGGCCTACGCGGCCGCCGTCGGCTGGGCAAAGTCCTATTGCGTAACGGCCTACGTGGGAAACATCCACTTCGCAGATCCGGTCAACAGCGGTGACATGGTGGAGGTCGAGGCCACGATCGTCTACACAGGGCGGTCCTCGATGCACATCCGCACCGTGGTGTCCTCGAGCGATCCCAAGGGCGGACCCGCCACCATGCGCAGTCAGTGCATCGTGATCTTCGTGGCCGTGGGCGCAGACGGCAAGCCCATACCGGTGCCGCAGTTTGAACCCGCGACGCCGGCAGAAATCGAGCAGCGGGACGACGCGCTGGCCCGGATCAAGGTCCGCGAAGAGATCGTCCAAGCCATGAGCGAGCAGGAATACACCGATGCCGGCACGGCCGAACGCGTGGTGCTGCGGTTCATGGCGGCGCCCACGGACGTGAACTGGGGCGGCAAGGTCCACGGCGGAATCGTTATGAAGTGGATCGATGAGGCCGCGTACGTCTGCGCCTCCCGGTACTGCGGAAAGGACACCGTCGCCGTGTTCTCCGGCGGCGTGCGGTTCTACCGTCCGTTGCTGATCGGCCACGTCGTGGAAGTGGAGGCCCGGCTGGTGTACACCGGCACGAAAGGCATGCACATCGCCGTGCACGTCCGTTCGGGAGACCCCAAGGGACGCGAGCTGAACCTCACCACGTACTGCCTGACGGTCATGGTGGCCCGCGACGAGACGGGCACATCGGTCCCGATCCCGCAGTGGGTTCCGGTCTCCGACGAAGACAAGCGGCTGCACGCCCATGCCCGCGAACTGCTGGAAATCCGCGGCCGGGCCCCCGGGAACCGGCTGCCCAACCATCTGCTCGCGGCAGGCGGCAGCTAGGTCCTGGCCGGGCCGGCGGGCGGGGTTGGTCCTGGTCGGGCTGACGGGCGGGCCGGGCCAGCCGGGCGGGCCGGCTAGAAGCCGCCGCCACCGCCGGCGTCGGCCGCCATGTTGGCAAACCGCGAGTAGTGGCCCTGGAAGGCCACAACAATGTCTTTCGTGGGGCCGTTACGGTGCTTGGCGATCAGGATGTCCGCCTCGCCGGCGCGCGGGGACTCTTTGTCGTAAACATCTTCACGGTGCAGCAAGATCACCATGTCGGCATCCTGCTCGATGGAGCCGGATTCACGCAGATCCGAGACCATGGGCCGCTTGTCCTGTCGCTGCTCCGAGCCACGGTTCAGCTGCGACAGTGCAATCACGGGGACCTGGAGTTCCTTGGCCAGGAGCTTCAGCGCACGGGAGAACTCGGAGACTTCCTGCTGACGGGATTCCACCTTCTTGCCCGAGCTCATCAACTGCAGGTAGTCCAGGATCACGAGCTTGAGGTCATGCTGCTGTTTCAGGCGCCGGCACTTGGCCCGGATTTCCATAAGCGACATGTTGGGGCTGTCATCGATGAACAGCGGGGCATCGTTCATGCGGCCCATCGTGGTGGCGATCTTGGACCACTGCTCGTCTTTGATGGTGCCCTTGCGGAGGTCTTGAAGGCCGATCGTGGCCTCGGCGGACAGCAGGCGCATGGCGATCTCGTTGCGGCCCATTTCGAGGGAAAACATGACGGTGGCGAGGTTGTTCTTGATGGCGGCCGAGCGGGCGAAGTCCAACGCGAACGTGGATTTTCCGACGGCGGGGCGCGCGGCGATGACGATCATCTGGCCGGGATGCAGGCCGTGGGTCAGTTCATCGAGCTCGTAGAAGCCGGTGGGGACACCCACCATGCCCTCGCCGCGGTGTCCCGAGGCCTCGATCTCGTCCACCGTGGACTCCATGACGTCCTTGAGGACCACGTAGTCCTCGGCGGTACGGCGTTCGGCGACGGCGTAGACCTCGGCCTGGGCCTGGTTGACGAGGTCCTCCACCTCGCCGTCCTGCCCGTAGCCGAGCTGAACTATCTTGGTGCCGGCGTTGACAAGGCGGCGCAGCACCGCGCGTTCGCCCACGATTTCGGCGTAGTATCCGGCGTTGGCGGCGGTGGGGACCGTCTGGATGAGTTCGTGCAGGTAGGCGGGTCCACCGATCCTGTTGATTTCCCCGCGTTTGGTCAGCTCGTCCGAGACCGTCACGGCATCGGCAGGTTCACCGCGGCCGTAGAGGTCAATGATGGCCTCGTAGATGGTTTCGTGTGCCGGACGGTAGAAGTCCTGGCCGCGCAGGATCTCGACGACGTCGGCGATGGCGTCCTTGGAGAGCATCATGCCACCCAGGACTGACTGCTCCGCGGGAATGTCCTGCGGGGGCTTGCGGCTGCCCTCGGCTCCCCGCGTACCCTCGACTGAGTCCAGATGCGTAACTGACAAAACTGCCGTCCTTCATTGTGTGCCGCGGCGGATATCCTTTCGCCGCGGCGCGTAAGCGCTGTGCGGTGATGCCCAGCTGCCCTGATGCCTAACTGCTGCGGTGCCCACCCGCTGTGGTGACGCCCAACTGCTGGGGTGCCCAGCGGCTGTTATGCCCAACTGCTGCGATTCCCAACTGCAGTGATTCCAAACTGCTGTGATTCCCAACAGCGGTGATTCCCAACAGCATTGCCTGGCGCCACCCAATTCGTATCGGTCAGCTCCGACAATTCGCGCCGGTCCTCCCTGCGCGGTTCTCCACAGCACTGGTGCGGCCGTACGCCGCCGGGATCCCGGGGCGGGTTTCCTCAATGGGCACCGCCCGGCGACCGAAGGATTTCCGCTTCCAAAGCCCGATGTCCTGCAACGTTATCCCCCGATCGGGCAGGCACCAACCCGGACGGTGCGCCGCCCTGTGGATAACCTGTGCACTAGTGGCAGATGCTTGTGCACAGTCTGTGGGTAGAGCTGTGGATAGAAAAAAAGTTGAGTCCGTAATCCGTTCTTGACCTGCGGAAACATTGGATTCATCTTGTGGACACAAAACTATTTTCGCCAAGGTTCATCCACAGCCTGCACCTTGCGGCTGGGGATACGCCGCGGCATGGGAGGCCACATTCGCGGCCTGATGCACGCATTTTGTGAGCGGACTCACGCCATTGGGGAGGATTGAGGTGGAGTTGACGCGGGCCGCGGCGCACTGTAGACGGGGTGCAGAACATGCTGTGGATAACCGCAATCTGGCATAAGCTCTAACCATGGGCGATGTACTGATAGTCATGTTGCCTGCCCTCATTCTGGCGGCGGTGCTCTGGGCGGTCACCACGGTCCTGAAACCGCGGAATTTCGGCATCTCAGACGCCGAGCGCTACCAGCGGGAACTGGCAGTAAAGTCCCAGGCCCACTATGCCGCGCAAGTCGAGGCTGCCGTGGCCGCCCGAGCCCGGATTGAAGCGACCACGCGCCCAAGCCAGAACTCCCAGCAGCAGTCGCAACAAGAGGACCATGCCCGCTCAGCGTTGCTCTCCCGGAACGCCTCGGCCCCTGCAGGGACGCGGCACGGAGACCCCCTGCTCGCCGTCGGACACCTCAGTCCCCAGCTCCTCCAGGAGCTGCAGGCGCTGGCCCGCAGCGGCCATAAGATCAAGGCCACCCGGCTGCTTCGGCAGTCGACGCACTCAGACCTCAAGACCGCCAAGAATTATGTAGATCGGCTGTAGCACATGGAAGCACTGCTCATCCCCGTCCTGATCCTGGTGCTCGTGGCCGCTGGCGTGCTGCTGGCGGTCCGGGCATGGAGCCGCCGCGGCCAACGCTCCCGACCGGAGGCCATGCCACAGCCGGACCCCGACTCCGCGGAGCTCGCCCGGGCGGCGGCCGCCAAGCTCAACCAGGAGCAACACCGGCGGCTGTACGCACTGATCGCGCAGGGACAGGCCATGGCGGCCATCAAGGTGTACCTCGAAGCCACGGGAGAAGGCCTCCGGGCGTCCCGCGACGCTGTCGCGGCTCTAGCGGCCCACCCCCAGCCGTTCCGTGCCCCAGAGGCCGTCAAGGAGCCGGCCCCGGACGAGGACGAGGTGCCGCAGCGGTTTTCGTACCGCTACCGCGCGATCGCGAGCAAGGGCGACGTCACGCGCGAGGTGAGCAGCAACATGCTCAATGACGAGATCTACGGGAGAATCCGCACCCTGGCAAAGAGCGGCGACACCGAGGCGGCGGCGACCGCACTGACCCGCCACTCGGATATTTCCATGAAGCAGGCCAGAGAGTTTATCGCTCTGCTCGACGACTGATCACGGACAGCTCGAAGAGGCCCGGATTGCCCGGCCTGTAGACGCTACCGCTGGCCGGAGATCCCGGCGAGCAGCTGCTCAAACGGCAGGGACTCCAGCATGGCCGGCTTCTGTTGCGACCCTGAGTCCTGGAGCAGGCGGACGAACTCCCCTGCCGCCCGATCCACGCGCACGGACAGCGGCGAGCCGCCGTCGTCGTTGTTTCCCCAATCCTGGGGACCGGCGAAGACTGCGGTGGCCGCGATCCGGGTCCGAAGGTAGGTGAACAGCGGCCGCATCGCGAAGTCCAGCACCATCTGGTGCCGGTCCGTGCCGGCGGTGGCACCGAGGAGAACCGCCTTGCCCTCCAGTGCCTTGGGATCGAGCACGTCGATGAAGGACTTGAATAACCCGCTGTAGGACGCGCTGAACACCGGGCTGACGGCGATGACGCCGTCGGAGGCCTCGACGCCGGAGATCACGTCTGCCAGCCGCGGAGCTGCATAGCCGGTGACGAAGTTGTTGGCGATGTCCACGGCGAGGTCCCGCAGTTCCACGACCTCGATGTCCACGGCGTAGCCGGCCGCAGCAAGCTGCCGCTCGGCCGAAGCCGCCAGCTGATCCGCCAGCAGTCGGCTCGACGAGGGGACGCCGAGTCCGGCGGAGATAACGGTGATACGGCGGGTTTCCACGGAGTGCTCCTAAGTTGAATCAAGGTCAGCAATGCTAATACATGCATTTGCATCTACCTACACAAGAGGCGGCCGCATGGATTTATTCCCGCCCCCGTTGCGCCATCATTCCTGGTCCCCAAGAGGGGGGAATAACAACCGCAGCTGATGGCGCAACGGCTCAGAGCATGACCCATCCCTCGATGCAGCTCGTGGAATCTCCGCCCACCCAGATGTCCTCACCGGCGGCCTCGACGTAGATCCGGCCGGCGCGACCCAAGGCGGTCCCCTGCGCCGCGACGAAGGCCTCCGGAGCACGTCCGCTGCGGATCAGCCACTGGGCCGCGCCGGCGTTGAAGCTGCCCGTGACGGGGTCTTCCGCGGCGGCGTCCCCCGGAACAAAGGTGCGCACCTCGAAGTCGACGGCGGATCCGGCCCGGTGCCGCCCGATGACGCCCACCTTGAGCCCGGCCATCGCCGCATAGTCCGGGCGGATGCCCAGCACCTGTTCTGCCGATTCCAGCAGCACACCGATCCAGTCCGGGCCGTTGACCAGCCACGACGCATCCAGCAGGGCTTCCCGGGGCAGCCCCAGGCCGGCGGCGATACGCCCCAGGTCTTCCTCCGCCACCGCTCCCGAGCGGGTCAGCGGCGGGGCCGCGAACGCGAGGCGTCCGGCGTCGCGCTTCACCCTCACCAGTCCGGCACCGCATTCCTGGACCACCACATCGTCCTGCTGCGGGATGCCGCCCGCCTCAAGCCAGGCGTGCGCCGAGCCCAGGGTGGGATGGCCGGCAAAGGGAAACTCTTCGCTGCCGGTAAAGATCCGCACCCGGTAGTCGGCGTCGGGGTGCGTGGGCGGCAGCAGAAACGCGGTCTCCGCAAGATTGGTCCAGTTGGCGAACTGCTGCATTGTCCCTGCCGCGAGCCCCTCGGCGTCGACGACGACGGCCAGCGGGTTTCCGCGGTACGGCTCGGCGGAGAAAACGTCGACCTGGTTGAAGGGACGAAGGCGGGGCGACGCGGCGGGATCAGGGTTCACCGCAGCAGGCTAGCATCAGCGCCCCCAATAGGGGCCGTGAGTGACCCGCGTTGACGTTAAAGCAGAAGGCCCCCGCTGTCGGATCCTCAGAGGGATCCGACAGCGGGGGCCTTCCGGCAGTCCGGGACTGCCTAGCCGGGGAGGCGAGTAGTCGAAAAGACTACTTGCCTGCGACGACGTCGAGTTCGATCACAGCGGAAACGTCGTCGTGCAGACGGACGTTTGCCTGGTAGGAACCGGTCGACTTGATGTGTGCCGGCAGTTCAACCTTGCGCTTGTCGATGCGGCCCAGGCCAGCGGCCTCAACAGCGTCGGCCACGTCGCCCTGCTTGACGGTGCCGAACAGGCGTCCGGTTGCGCCAGCCTTGACGACCAGCTTGACCGGCTTGGCGGAGAGTGCAGCGGCCTGCTTCTGAGCGTCTTCCAGGGAAGCGTGCTCGCGGGCAACGCGGGCAGCCTTGATGGACTCAACCTGCTTCTCGCCACCCTTGGACCAGGTCAGGGCGAAGTTGCGGGGCAGCAGGTAGTTACGTGCGTAACCGTCCTTGACCTCGACAACATCGCCAGCAGCACCGAGACCGGTTACTTCGTGGGTCAGAATGAGCTTTGCCATGTTAGTTAATCCCTTCCTTAGCCGCGGCCAGCGCCGGAGTAAGGCAGCAGAGCAACTTCGCGGGCGTTCTTGATTGCCTGGGCGATCTTGCGCTGTTCCTGCACCGTGACGCCAGTGACGCGACGGGCGCGGATCTTTCCGCGGTCGGAGATGAACTTGCGCAGCAATGCTACGTCCTTGTAGTCGATGACAGTGATGTCAGCGGCCTTCAAGGGGTTGGACTTTGGTTTGGGCTTACGGAGTTCAGCCTTAGCCATCGTGGAGCTCCTATTCGATGGAGCCCGTGGATATTGATCCACGGGATGGTGGTGATCCGGCGCAGTCTGCACCCGGCCGCCTTGCGGCGTCCCGGCGGCTTTCGTTGCCGGACCTTAAATGTTGTTTAGAAGGGAGGTTCGGAATCCGGGCCGTTGCCCCAGCCGCCGCCTGCATTGCTGACCCCGGGCGTGGCCCAGGGGTCTTCCTGCGCAGCGGGCTGGTTGCCGCCCCAGTTTCCACCGGCGTTGCCGCCCTGGTTTCCACCAGAGTTGCCACCGAAACCGCCGCTGTTGCCGCCGCCGAAGCCGCCCTGTCCACCCGGAGCGCCGGAGCGCTGGGTGCGGTTGACCTTGGCATTGGCGTAGCGCAGGCTCGGGCCGATTTCATCGACCTCGAGCTCGATAACGGTGCGCTTCTCGCCTTCTTTGGTTTCGTAGGAACGGCTCTTCAGCCGGCCGGAGACGATCACGCGCATGCCCTTGGTCAGGGATTCGGCGACGTTTTCGGCTGCTTCACGCCAGACCGACGCGCGGAGGAACAGGGTTTCCCCGTCCTTCCACTCATTGGACTGCCGATCGAAGGTACGGGGAGTAGAAGCGATGGTGAAATTCGCTACGGCCGAACCGGACGGTGTGAACCTGAGTTCGGGGTCACTGGTGAGATTACCGATGACCGTGATAGTGGTTTCGCCTGCCATCTACTGCCTCCTTGTGCGTTCCTGCGGGGATGAAGATTGAAGGTTGACCGCTGAATTACTCAGCAACAACTTTCTGCTCTTCAGGGCGGGTGATCTTGGTGCGCATGATGGTCTCGTTGAGACTCAGCTGGCGATCAAGTTCCTTGGCGGTAGCCGGCTCAGCGGTGAAGTTCACCACGGCGTAGATACCTTCGGACTTCTTCTGGATTTCGTAAGCCAGGCGACGACGGCCCCAGATGTCAACCTTTTCGATGGTTCCACCATCGTTGGTGATGACGTTCAGGAACTTCTGAAGCGACGGCTCAACGGCACGCTCTTCGACCTCGGGGTCGATGATTACCATCAATTCGTAAGGACGCATATGTGAACCCACCTCCTTTGGGCTAAGCGGTTACGGCATTTCCGTAACAGGAGGTTCATTTGCGGTGCCGTGCGATGCCCGGCCACCGGAACGGAGGCAGGGCGCAGCACAGACTTCAATATCTTAGTGCATCGTGGCTTGTTTCGGCGATTCCTAACGGGTCAACGCTAGCCCGGGCGCCCGGCGGCGGGAACGGGCTAGGACCCCCATGTGGAAAACCGCCGCGCGGCCGGGGGTCGGGAAGCCGGCCGCTGGTCTGTGTCATGATCTGAAAATGGACACCGACACCGACACCGACCCCGCAGCCGCGCTGCCGCCGGTCCGCCGCAGCCGGCTTCGCTTCGCCGTCATGGTGCTGGTGGGGCTCCTCGCCGCCGCGGCAACAGGGATGGCAGGGCACTGGGTGGAAGCCCCGGCGGTCGGATGGGGCTGCGCCGCGGCCTGCTATGTGATCTGGGTCTGGCTGGTCGTGGGCCGGCTGGGCCCCGCCGAAACCCGGGCTCACGCCACGGCGGAGGACCCGTCCCGCAGCGTCACCGACCTGCTGATCCTGGCCACGAATGCGGCGAGCCTTGTGGCGGTGGTCGCCGTCGTCATCGATTCACACAGCAGCGACAACGTGGCGCGCCTCGGCGGCGGAGTGCTGGCCCTGGCATCGGTGGCGCTGTCCTGGCTGCTGGTCCAGACCCTGTTCACACTGCGGTACGCGGAGCTCTACTACGGCACTGAGCCACGTGCGGGCGGGGCCGTTGGCGGGATCGACTTCAATCAGGACGGACCCCCGCAGTACACGGATTTCGCGTACCTCGCCACGAGCCTCGGGATGACCTACCAGGTCTCGGATACCGCGCTGAAAAACCATGGCGTGCGTGCCGAGGCGCTCAAGCACAGCCTGTTGTCCTACGTTTTTGGGACCATCATCCTGGCCGCCACACTCAACCTCGTGGTCGGGCTGACCGCCTAACCCTCGTGCCGATTGGGGCCGGCGGGGGGCAGTCGGCGTCCGCTTCAAATGCTCCGCATACATTGCGGTCGCACTACTCGAATTCGCCCGAACCACTACTCGATTATTCGTGCGCCGTAGTAGTCCGGCAGGCCCAAAGCTATATTTGCTTCAGCACGGCCATTTGGTCAGGGATTCCGCTCCCGCCCCGGAGCACGATTTCGGACCTTTGCTTTGGAAGAAGCATTGGACTGTGAGGATTAGCAGCTCAGATTGGCTTCATTATTTCTTTTCCCAGAAGGAGATGATGCCAGTTCTGAACGGTCTCGAGGGATGAAATGGGGGGCACATGGTTTTGTTTGGCCGAGACAAGGAAATCGCCCGCGTCCTTGCGTTGATCCGAAGCCCCCGCGAGTCCGCGATGACGGTTACGGGAGGTCATGGAAGCGGCAAGTCGTCGCTGCTCGCGGAAATTGCTAAGTGGGATGAGTACCGGACGGTCCTCCTCCGCGCTAATCCTTCAGAGTCAAGTTGGCCCTTTTCCGGCCTTACCGCGCTGCTCAACGGAATTGACGACCCCGCGCTGGCGCCCCTCACCAACTATGTGGCCACGTCACCACGCGGAAACCTCGACGCCGCGGACATTTCAACGATGCTCCTCTCCGCTCTCCGGCAATGGTCCGCGGACCGGACGGTTGTCGTGATTGACGACGCCGAGCAACTCGACCCTGCCAGCCAGACTGTCCTCGGCTTCCTGGCTCGCCGCCTTGCAGGAACAGGACTGGTGCTCATTGCAAGCATGCGCGGCGAGGCGCCGGAGAGTCCGTTTGCCCGGCTGGCCACTCTTCAATTGGAGAATTTGAGCCTCAGCGACGCAGTACGAATGCTCGAAGCCATAACGCCCGGAGTGGGCAGCACAGCAGTAATCCACGCTGTTGCAGCGGCCACTCACGGCAATCCGTTGGCATCGATCAACCTCTACAATCAGCTGATGCAGCGCCAACTGCAGGGGCAATACGCCCTCCCTGTCCCCTTGCACTGGAACGGAAGCTTCGAGCCTGATCTGGCGGCATCGATTTCGGCGTTTTCGCCACGAGGACGGCGGGCACTTGACCTCCTTTCCCTTTCTTACCGGAGCAGCGCCGCTCTTCTGGAGGAAATGCCCGGGGACCTATGGGCGGGCGTGGATGAAATTGTCTCCGCCGGAATAGCCGTCCAAACCGGTTCGCACCTCAGCATTCAGAATCAAATGCTACGCGCGCACGTTTTCTCAGCTATGCAACCTGCGGAAAGAACCGCACATCACCACGCGTTGGCTGCAGTCGCCGAAAAAGCGGATCGACAGGCCTGGCCGTGGCACTTGAGCTACACCCCGGCCGTGCGCCGGGACACATCATTCACCTTGCTCCGCCACGCCATTGAACTTGTGCGGGCGGAGGAGACGCAATCTGCGGTCGAGTACATCGAGCGGGCCCTCACCATCAATCCCTGGGAGGCAGAGACGGCTGCCAGGCTAGGCACAGTCGCGGAAGTGCTGTTCAGCAGGGGGGAATTCGTCCATGCGAAACGCTACTTGGACTGGGCACAACGGATCACGAAAAACCGTGCGCTGACACTGCGCCTCACCGGGCTCGATTTCCAGATGGAGCTGATGAAGGGCAATTCCGTGCGGCCGAGCATGATGCTTCGGCTCATTAAGGAATTCGGGCATCATGATCCGGGGCTCTCCGCCTGTCTCCTCTCCATCGGCGCCCTGCACATGGCCGAGCGCTGGCAGGTCGAGGATGCCGAGCAACTGTTGGAGCACGCGGAACATTTCCTGGGCGAAGCGTCCAGCGAGGCCCTGGCCGTGAACCAGCGCGCAAGACTACTGGCCGGCGCCGTAAAAGGGAGCGTTGAACAGATATCCCGAGCAGCCGACGGCGACGCCAACAGTTCCCCGGCATCGCTACTACTCAAGGGGCGCGCTCTGACATATGCCGAGAATTACGAGGGAGCCCGCGACCTCTTTTCCCTTGTCCGGAACTTAAGCGCGGCCAGCGATGCGAACTGGAGTGAGACGGCGCGATACTTCGCAGCGGACAATGAAATCCGCGCCGGAAACTTTCGCTCCGCCATTGCACTCATAGATGAAATTGCCAGTTCAGCGACAAGCCAGCAGTACCACCGCGGGATGCGCAACAATTTTCTGCTCTGGCGGGCCCATTCGGTCGGGGACCAGGTGGCGGCCCACGATTGCCTCGCCGAGGCTCAAACGTTTGTCAGCGCCGACGCGCCACCGCCGGCGGCGGCGCAGCTCTTTGCGTGCCAGGGGCATTTTGCGCTGATGCGGGGCGACCTTGAGGAGGCCTGCACCTTCCTGTCGAGGGCTGTCGAAATTGGAGTCGGCTTCAACAATCCGGCCCTTCTGCGCTGCGAGGCCGACCTGGTGGAGGTGCTGGCCCGGACGGGCCACCGACGCGAGGCCGCCCGGGCCCTCACCGGGATGGAGTACCGGGCCGCCGGCCTGAGGTCCCAATGGCTGCGGATCGCTGTCTCCCGGTCCCGGGCCTTGGTCGCGGAAGGAGACCACTCCCTGGAACTCTTCGTCCAGGCCCTGAATTCCTGGCAGAAGGATGATTCCTTGTTCGAACGTGCCAGGACGCTTCTCTGCTACGCCGAGCGGCTGGAGACTTCCGGCAGGCACAAAGACGCCAAGAACGCCCTGCTGAAGGCAAAAGCGCTGTTCGAAGAGGCGGGAGCCGCGTCGTGGACACAGACCGTGGACGCAATGCTTCTCGGCGACCACCTGCAGGATGTCCCGGAGATCCACGGCCCGGCGCTGCCGCTGCTCTCGGACCAGGAACGCGAACTTGTCCAGCTCGTCGCCCGCGGCCGGCGCAACAAGGAAATTGCAGCCTCGCTGTTCGTCTCCGTCAGGACGGTCGAAGTGCGCCTCACCGCGATATATCGGAAGCTGGGGGTCCAGTCACGTTCCCAACTGACGTGCCTTGTGTCTACCGGAGGAACAGTTCCATTACCGGAGCCAGCCCGTGAGGCGTCCGTCCTGGCCGTCTAGGGATGCGCCTGCTCGGAGCCTCTGTCCTGCCCGGAGCGGGCTCGCAGCCGACCGAGGGATCGCCACATCCACAATCCCGCAGATCCCGCATACTTCTCCCGCCCGGACCACATGAAGCCGCCGATTCCGGTTTCTTCCGGTCCGTCAGCGCTAGTTTTTCCCTAGGCACACAGAGTGAATTGCTGAACCGGGTCGATGAGACCGGCAACCGCCGGCTGGATCCGCAAAGAATCGGCGCCGCGCCGCGTAGGTCCGGTGAGAGAGAAGGTGGGGGATGGCGGTTTGGACAGCGGCGCGTCGGGACAGGCAACCCGGCGGAAATCGACCGGCTTCCGGCGCGGAACGCCGCTTTGCACGGGCCGCAGCCGCCCGTCTCAGATTCAATCCGGCCCCTACCGGCCGGATTGCCGGGTCCGTTGCTGCACAACGAACCCGCGAACAGGAGCTGGCGGTATCCGGAGCTGACGGAACCCGCGTCCGGATGCTGCCAGCCAACTTCACGACCGTGTCCACCGCGCAGGCTCCGCATCCCCGCGCCGGCGTCCTGAGCAGCGGGCGGGTGTGACCAGGTGAGTGAGCTCCTGCTGATCGCCGCCACCGGCCTGGGCCGTGAGGTACTGGCGACCGTTCGCAGCGGCGGACGCTACGACGTCGTTGGTTTCCTTGACGACGACGAGCTGGCCGGGACCGACGTGGACGGAGCGCCAGTCCTGGGAACCATCGACGACTCGGTCCACTACACGCACGCCTTCTTTCTGGTCTGTCTGGACGCCGGCCGTCCCCGCGAGGCCGTAGTTGAACGGCTGAGTGCCCTCGGCATTGGCCGCAACCGCTATGCCACAGTGCTGGACCCGTCGGTCCGAATGCCCGAAGGATGCCGGATCGGGCGGGGCAGCATCCTGCTGCAGAACGTGACACTGACCGCCTCTGTCACCTTGGGTTCGCACGTGGTGGCCATGCCCGGGGTCACGTTCACGCACGACGACGTCGTGGCGGACTTCGCGACGTTTGCCGCCGGGACCACTCTTGGCGGAGGTGTCCGGATAGGCCGTGCCGCCCACCTCGGCATGAATTCCAGTGTTCGGGAACGGACGTCGATCGGCGCGTACGCGACGGTCGGCATGGGTGCCGCAGTCCTGAGCGATGTCCCCGACGGCGAAACGTGGGTGGGTGTCCCGGCACAACCGGTCGACCGCGGGGAATTCAGCGGAGTGGCGGGGCAGCTGTGAACCGCGGGCGGCCAGTTCAATACGCTCTCCGAGAGGCGGTCTAAACAGCATGCGCATTCTCGTCTACCCCCACGAGCTGGGTATGGGGGGAAGCCAAATTAATGCACTTGAACTCGCCTCTGCCGTGCGGAACCTCGGCCATGAAGTGTTCGTTTTCGCCACTACCGGAATTCTGATCGAAAAAGTAAAGGAATTATCACTTCAGTTCATCGAAGCGCCTCCTCGGAGGCATGGCGTTGACCCGGCCACGATCCGCAAACTGACGTCCACTGTCCGGAGTCTGGACATAGACCTGGTTCATCCGTATGAGTGGGCTCCCTGCGTGGAAACAGCTTTCGGGCCAGCGCTGCGTTACGGCACCACGTCCGTCATGACGGTACTTTCCATGGACGTGCCCGACTTTCTGCCCAGGCACTTTCCGCTCATCGTCGGAACGCAGGGACTCGCTGAAGAGGAGCGACGGCGGCGAACGAATATCCACGTCATAGAACCACCCATCGACACGGCCTACAACAAACCCGGGGCCACGGCGATGACACGCCAGCAGCTGGGTATTCCCGACGACGAGTTCGTCATCACCATTGTGGGCAGGCTCAGCACCGATCTTGGAAAGCTAGAAGGTGTCCGGACTGCCGTCAGAGTGGTCGATCGCCTGGCCGCCCGCTTCCCCGTCACGTTATTGGTCGCCGGCGATGGGCCCGGGCTCCGGGAGGTCAGGACGGCCGAGCAAGACATTAACCGCCAGCACGGCCGCAAGGTCATTCGTGCAGCAGGCAATGTGGTGGATCCGCGGCCCTTTTACGACGCGGCTGATGTGGTAGTGGGAATGGGCAGTTCCGCACTGCGCGGGATGTCGTACGGGAAGCCTCTAATTGTGCAGGGTACAGCTGGTTTCTGGCGGCTTTCCTGTCCTGAAAATGAAGAGCAGTTTCTTATGGACGGATGGTTCGGCCACGGCTCTGGCGGGGACGGTGCTGTTCCACTTGAAGATGTCCTGGTCCGTTTAATCAACAGCGCCGGGCTTCGGGCGTCGCTCGGTGCCTACAATCGGCGGCTGGTTGAGCACAGATTCAGCCTTGAACATGCAGCCCAGCGGCTTGAGTCTATTTACCTTCGTGCCGTAAAGGCACCTCAGCCAACCGTGCTGAGGAGCAGATCTCTGATCCGCACCGGGTATGAAGTGGCTAAATTTCGCACTGTCATAAACCTTGAGACATCAGGTCTGCGCCTCGCCAAGGGGGCACGACAATGAGCCAGCAAAATCTGGGGCGGCAGCTGGGAAGCGGGCTGGCATGGAGCACCATCAATAGTCTGGTTCTCCGGCTGGGGAGCTTCGCCGTCGGAGTAGTCATCGCGCGGATTCTCGCCCCAGAACAGTTCGGTGTTTTCGCCGTGGCCCTGACTGTCCAGGCAGTGCTGATGACCCTCGCGGACCTCGGCATGAGCGCAGATTTGATCAGGTCCGCAGATCCCGAACGCATTGCTCCAACCGTTGCAACGCTGGCTCTGGCATCTGGTACGACGTTGGCCATAACTATGGCCCTGTCCGGCCAGGGGGTGGCCGATCTGCTCGGCAGTCCGGACGCTGGACCCGTGATTTCGGTAATGGCCTTCTCCCTTCTGCTAGCTGGCGCCGGAGTGGTGCCCTATGCCTCCCTGCAGCGCCGTTTTGCGCAAAAGAAGCTGTTCGGGATCGCGGCCGCAGATTTCATCATCGGGACGGCCCTCACGATTGTCTTGATTCTGGCCGGCTGGGGAGTCATGGGTCTGGCGTGCGCACGGATCGTCTCCCAAAGCGTCACTCTTGTACTCCAGTTCGTCCTCTCCGGAGAGAAAGTCCGCTTTGGCTTTGACAGGGCAGTAGCGCCTGCCGTGCTCTCTTTTGGGGTCCCCGTAGCCCTCGCCAACATGCTCTCTTGGGCGTTGTTAAACGTAGACAATGTGGCCATCTCACGGCTCTCGGGTCCAGTGGCTCTTGGCTTCTATTTTCTGGCGTTTAATGTGTCCAACTGGCCGATGAGCGCTGTTGGTCAGGTGGTGCGGTCCGTCTCTATCCCGACGTTTTCACGGCTGGCCACAAGCAGACCGGACCGTAACTTTGCGGTCCTTGTTGGTCCGGTGTGGGCGATATCGCTGCTTGTCGGCCTCCTGCTCTCTGTCCTCGCTCACCCCGTGATTGAACTGGTCTACGGACCAGGTTGGCTGCCTGCCGCTGCAGTCCTGGCTTGGCTCGGGGTCTTTGGCTCGCTGCGCACTCTCTTCGATCTCTCCGCTTCCTATCTTCTGGCCCGCGGAGCATCGAAGGCGACGCTCCTGGTCCAGATTGCCTGGATCGTGGCGCTCATCCCCGCAGTGGTCCTTGGGCTACGAGCCGACGGCAGCCCGGGAGTCGCAGCTGCACACCTGGCTACGGCTGTCCTCGTCGTCTGTCCTGCCTACGCTTTGGCGCTGCAGCGATGTGGTGCTGATCTTCGCGCTGTCGGCGCCAAGCTATGGCCTCCGGTGGTTGCCGGGCTGCCGGCAGGAGCCGCGTCCATGGCGGTTGAGGCAGTAGTGCCGGGCCCGTTTTGGAGCTTCCTCGCCGGCGGCTCTGTCTGCGCTACTGTCTACGCGCTCATTCTTGCCCGGTGGTTCCGGAGACAAATCCGTGAGGCAAAGCAGCTGACCAACCGACAGGATCCGACTGTGCCAGTAGCGGGCCAGCCGGTTCAGGAACACATCACCACGTTGAAGGAAGTGACATGACGCACCTAGTACCGTTGGTAAATCTTTCGAGGCAGCAGGCACAGGTTGCGGACGCCATACGCGAAGGATTCAATCGCGTCATTGCGGAGAGCAGCTTCATACTCGGTCCCCAAGTCACAGAGTTTGAGGAGGCTTGGGCCCGATACTGCGGCGCCGCCGCCGCCGTCGGGGTCGGCAATGGCACGGACGCGATCGAACTTGCGCTCCGTTCCGCGGGTGTCGGTCGAGGCGACGAAGTGATATTGCCGACAAACACCTTTGTGGCGACAGCCGGCGCGGTTGTCCGTGCCGGCGCTGATGTGGTCCTTGCAGATTGTGACGATAACTTTCTCGTGTCGCCCCGGGACGTCGCGCAGAAGCTGACCTCGCGCACCCGGGCCGTACTCGGGGTCCATCTCTATGGCCAGGCTGCACCCATGGAAATTATCCGGGACGAGATTGGCGACGATGTCGTGCTTATAGAGGACATGGCGCAAGCACAGGGTGCCAGGCGCTTCGGGCGTCGTGCCGGGTCTTTGGGAGACATCGCCGCGACAAGCTTCTACCCGGGCAAGAATCTGGGAGCCTACGGCGACGCCGGCGCACTCATGACCAGCTCGGAGGAGTACGCGGAAATGGCCGCGAAACTGCGAAACCATGGCGGGACGCAGCGATACGACCATCCGGAGATCGGCTTTAACTCCCGGTTGGACAGTCTTCAGGCTGTCGTGCTCTCGGCGAAGCTGGATCTTCTTGACGAATGGAACCGCCAGCGTCAGGCTGCCGCGGCTTTCTATGACGAGCTGCTCTCAGATCTTGATGGAGTGATCCCTCCCAAGGTCGCGGCCGGCAACGACCACGTATTCCACCTGTATGTCATCCGCGTGGCGCGCCGGGATCGGGTGGTCAATCGGTTGCAGTCGGCGGGAGTAGGTGCCGCAATCCACTATCCGACGCCGGTTCATCTCCTGCCGGCGTATGCGGGCCTGGGCCACAGGGTCGGGGACTTCCCCTGCGCCGAGCGTCTGGCGGGCGAAATCCTGTCCCTGCCGATCTATCCCGGGATTACGCACGATGAACAGACGTACGTCGTGGACCAGCTGCTCATTGCCATGGGGCGGTGAGCATCCATGACCGCAACGGCAGCGCAGGTGACTGACAGAATCCGCGTGCGCGCCCGAGAGCATCGTGGCGATCCGCCAACGGTGACAGTGGTGATTTCCTGTTTCAACTACGCCCGGTACCTTCGCCAGGCAGTGCAAAGCGCGGTCAGCCAGGACGGAGTAGCGGTCGACGTCATCATCGTTGACGACGCGTCCACGGATGACAGCCTTCGCGTCGCGCGGGAGTTGTCATCCAGCTATGGGTCTGTCCAAGTGCTGGCTCATGCGAGCAATCGAGGAGTCGTGAAGACTTTCAACGACGGCGCCAAAGCCGCTTCAGGCGAGTTCCTGGTGCGCCTGGACGCTGATGACTTGCTGACGCCGGGCTCCCTCCGGCGAGCTGTGGCTGTCGCCCGGGCCTATCCATCAGTGGGGCTGGTATACGGACACCCTCTCCACTTTTCAGGCGAAGGGCTGCCGTCGCCGCGATCCAGGGCGGCATCGTGGACGATTTGGCCCGGTCGTTCATGGCTTCTGGACCGTTGCCGGAGCGGGATAAACGTCATCACGTCGCCGGAGGCACTCGTACGGCGGTCAGTTCTGGAGGAGATCGGCTACCAAGCGCCGCTTAAGCACACTCACGACATGGAACTATGGTTCCGCATC
This sequence comes from Arthrobacter sp. TE12232, assembly GCF_054062615.1. Taxonomy (NCBI): domain Bacteria; kingdom Bacillati; phylum Actinomycetota; class Actinomycetes; order Micrococcales; family Micrococcaceae; genus Arthrobacter; species Arthrobacter sp. TE12232. The sequence continues at coordinate 2,603,827 of NZ_JBSSFK010000001.1, read as the reverse complement.
GCAGCCTTCGCGGACGTTGCCTACATCCACGGTGCGGATCAGGCCTGGCACAGGGAACATAGCGGGAGCCTCTCGGCACGGGAAGTGGACGTTCTGGTGGACCTGCAGGAACGTCGTGAGGCATTCGATGTCCTGTTCAACGGGCCCGCGGGAAGAATTTCCGAGGCTCCGTTTCTTCGCCAGGCCGCAACTCAGGCCCTGGTCAGCGAAGCACTCTCAACCGCACGCCACGAGCGGGACCGCGGCAGCCGGGATTCCCAGCTGCATTCGTCCTGCCTGGATCTGGCCATCCAGCTAGATCCCGGCGTGGCCCGAAGGCCCCTATGGCGGGCTCTTACCAAAACGAACCGCCGCAGTTCGACCCAGTGGCTCAGGACGATGGGACTCGCCCGCCGCCTCCGCGGACGGTTCACATCGCAAGTGAGATGGAATCGTTGGCATCGGAACGGAGTCTACTGACATGCGAGGGCTCACCAGTCCGGCTGATGTTTACGAGGATGAGTCCTTCGGCGCGTGTCAGGCCTGCCCTCGGCAGCCTGACGCAGCCGACAGCGGGAGCATTGCCGGTGGATTCGCCGCCCGGCCTAGATCGGGCCAGCAAGTTCCAGGGTCAAGGATCCGGTGGCGTGAGTGGAGGAGCTATGGAATCTGAAAGCGGCCAACTGGTCGTGGTGACGCCCAGTTACGCCAGGGATTACCAACTGTGCCGGGATCTGAATCGCTCAATTGTCGCCTGGATGCCCGAGCACGTTCAGCACCACATCGTGGTACCTCGAAAGGACTTACCGCTTTTCCGAGCGCTAGCCAGCAGCAGAACAGTCATCCACGATGTGGGGGAGTTTTTGCCTTCCGACATGCTGAAAATGCCAGCCGTCAACCTGTGGGTCAACATCAAACGCCCGTGGCCACCAATACGCGGCTGGATTACTCAGCAGTTGGTAAAACTTTCCACTGCCGCGACCCTCGACGCCGACGCAGTCCTGCTCATAGACTCCGATATGGTCCTAGTCGCCCCCACTGAGTTGGCTTCCTTTCAGCAGGACGGGAAGTTGGCCATGTATCGCAAGCCTGAGGCGGTCCACGAAGGATTGCCCAGACATCGCCTGTGGCTCGAATCCGCAAGAAGCCTCCTGGGTCTGGAGCCGCCCGATGCCGGGAACCTAACGGACTACATCTGCTGGCCGTGCATCTGGGACGCCGAGACTGTCCGTGCCATGCTCGGAAGGATCGAGGAAGTCACCGGCATGGCATGGCAGTCGGCCATCGCCGCCCAACTTCACTTCTCCGAGATGATGCTCTACGGAACTTACGTCGATGAAGTTCTGGGCGGCCCGCCGGCGGCAACTTCGGACATGAAGAGCATCAGCTATTCGGACGAAGTGGCCCTGAGTTCGGCCGAACTGAGTGGGTTACTCCGTGCCGGTCCAACCGATGTTCTCGCCGTGATGATTTCAGCCAAGGCTGGTATTCCGGAGGACGTCCGTTCGAACGCGCTGGATGACTATGCCGAATACCTTGCAGAAAGCCACTCCGGGTTTGATGGAGGTGCCCCGTGACTCTCTCGTATCGACAGGCCACCGATCTTTGGCGGCTTGTACAGACCCATGGTGCTCGTGGAATCGCCACGGCAGCATGGAGGCGAACAGCCAATAAGATCAACCAGCGACTCGACTTAGGAACGGCAGACTTGCCCGTTCGTGTCGAGGACCTCATGGAATCAAGAAACGTTTCCTTGACCGCCCCCACTTGGCGGGCCGAGTCCGCGCTACGGATCGGATGGGTTTGCGCGCCCCCTGGGCCCGGCTCCGGGGGACACACGACGCTCTTCAGAATGGTGGAAGAGGCAGAGGCGCGCGGGCACGTCTGCACGCTGTTCCTTTACGACAAGAACTCCGACGATGTGGCGCGCCATGAACAGGTCATCAGACGGTACTGGCCCCAAATCAGAGCAGAAATTCGAAGTGCCACAGGGCGAATCGAGGGCATCGACGCCCTCGTCGCCAGTTCGTGGGGGACGGCCCATGTGGTCGCCAAGCGGGCTCCCTCGACGGTGAACTGTTTCTACTTCATCCAGGATTACGAACCTTACTTCTATCCACGGGGAGCCTTGTATGCTCTCGCCGAAGAGACGTACAGATTCGGGTTCACAAACATTGCCCTGGGGGAGATGGTGGCATCCAGGCTGTTGCACGAACTGGGAATCGCGGCCGATGCCATCGTTCCGTTCGGCTGCGATACAAGCGACTACAAGATTCTCCCCCGCGACGCTGCCGCAACGCCACGGGCTGGCATCGTCTACTATGCGAAAAGGACCGTTGACCGGAGGGGATATCTTCTGGCCAAGCTGGCGCTGGAGGACTTTCATCGTCGGCACCCGGAGCAAGAAATTCATATCTTCGGAGACACCGTCTCCGGCTGGCCATTCCCCGTTACGAATCATGGGTCCTTGAGCCCCACCGAGCTAAATGTGCTGTACAACCAGACAATTGCGAGCCTGGCGCTTTCGTTCACCAACATCAGCTTGGTTGCCGAGGAACTCATGGCTGCCGGGAATGTACCTGTCCTGAACGACCATCCATTCTCCCGAGCCGACCTATCCGCTCCTCACGCAATCTGGGCGCCAGCCACGCCCTCGGCAATTGCCGACGGCCTGTCTTCTGCTGTTACCGCCACGGATGTCGACGGCCGCGCCCAGCTCCTGGCTGAAACCGTTCGCAAGGACTGGTGCAAACCGTCAACGCTTGTTTGTCAGGAAATCGAACGGGTCTGCAGTCCACCCTCCACGCGTCAGGCCCTGTACGACGCAACAGGGGTGGGCTCATGACCTGGCATCGCTTGGCCCTGACGCGATCTTCTATCATGGGTCGTAGCCATGCCGTCCGTAGCCCTATCCTGCCGATCGGACCCGTAGCCGGAGCAACAAAGGGACGAAGCGTGCCCCCACTTGTTCGAGCGGTTGCCTTCTGCATCTTTTTCTTTCCATCATCCATGGTGATAAAGCCCGTCGGTGCAGCCGGCACCGTGCCGATGCTCTTGGGAACGCTCATCTTCGTCCTTTGGATCTGCTCCGTACTTTTTGGTCTTCACGATCCCGTGGCGTTCCGGCATCCTGGACGAGTCAGTTTGACGGCCTTGTTTCTAGGGATATGCGCCTCCTATTCGGCCCTTTACGCTGGCATCTCCGGTGCCAGCACCGAGGCAGCCCGTTCTTCCGCCGATCGTTGGCTGATCCTTTTGATGGCCACCGCCGGCATAGTCCTCGTTATTGGCGAAGTCGTCCGCACGCTTGACGACGCCATGGTACTCACTCGAGCCCTACTGTCGGGAGCACTCTTCTGCTGCCTGGTTGCTATTGTCCAGTTCTTCCTTCACATCAACCCCATGGAGTGGTTCCAGTACGTCATGCCCGGGTTTAGTTACAACGGAGGGGACACCCCATTTCAGGCACGGGGTGCGCTCTTGCGCGTTGCGGGTAGCACCTTCCACTCCATAGAACTGGCCGTAGTTGCCGCTATGCTCCTGCCGCTGTCTATCTGGCGTTTGATATACGATCGACGGGGATGGATCGGTTTCAAGTTGCTGGGCACCATGCTCTTGGTATTTGCGATCGCATCAACGGTCTCGCGATCCGGAGTCCTTGGTCTCATGGTTGGACTCTCAGTATTCATACCTTTCCTTCCAAAAATTCCCCGCACCTGGGCGCTACTTGCGTCTCCGGTGGCCCTTGCCGGCCTATTTCTCAGTGTGCCTGGGCTAATCACCACCCTCACTGAGACGGTCACTTCTTCGAACTCGGATCCTTCAATTTCCACCCGGACAAACAACTATCCCCGGGTCGAGTCCATGGTGGCAGAGCGACCGTGGCTTGGTGCGGGTCCAGGAAATTACCAAGCTGACAGCGCAATCCACATTCTTGATAACGAGTACTTGAACGCAGCTGTGACCCTAGGCCTCGTGGGCCTTCTTGCGGTCTCGATCTATCTCCTTGTTCCGGGCGCGACCACAATAATGGCAGCGCGGGCCGCACCGAACCCCCAACTGAAGTCGTTGGCTGGGGCCGTGGGCGCCGGAGCACTCGTTGCAGGCATATGCTCCCTCACATTCGATTCTCTGTCTTTCCCCATTTTTGCCCTCACCTATCCGGTTCTAGTCGGCTTAGGTGGAGCTGTATGGATAATGACAAAGAAAGGTATCGAGGCCGATATCTCGACCAGCAGCAAACAAGCAGGAATCGAAGAATTTAAAACTGACGGTCATAAGTTACTGGGAGGGCAGCCATGGATCCGATAGCAGTCTTGAAAACACTATGGCACCACCGATTCGTTTCCCTGCCCATACTGCTACTGACTTTTGCCGCAGCCATATACATATTCGAATTTGCTCCCCGATCCTATGAATCCTCTACTACTTACGCTTTGATAAATCCGGACGTCCCAACGCAGCAGGAGATTGAAAATAATCCGGCCCTGGAGCAGCTCAACAAGAAGAACCCGTACCTCCGCTCCTCGGATCCGTCACTAATCGTTCAAGTCCTCCTCACTCGACTCAATGACAGTTCCACCGCCGATAGGCTGAAGGAACAGGGGCTCAGTTCCGACTACACTGTCAGTCGCGGCGTTGGCGGGGTCAATGGATTCCTGGTCGACATCACCGGGACCGCTGAAACTCCGGGAAAGTCATTTGCGACGACTCGAGCCCTGGGGGAAATGCTCGAGAAAGATCTCTACGACGCGCAAAAGATCAATGGTGCTGACGATACGTATCTTTTCACCTCGATCGTCGTGGCGTCTCCTGATAAGGCCACGGAACAATTCTCCAGCAGGCTCCGGTCCGTCATTGCAATATTCCTGGCCGGAGTGGTGCTCATGTTTGGTTCCGTCTCGATCGCCCGATCGGTCTCGGTGTCCCGCAATCGACGCACTTCCCAGGGAGGAGAGCTGCCGGATGCTGTTAGGAAAAGGAGAGTCCGAAGGAAGGCCAAACCCCCGCAGGATTCGGATCCCCAAGAGCCATCCATGAAGAGTGGCCGCCATGAGTTCGCTCCTGAATCGCCCGGAGCCCAACAAGCGGGCTCGGATGACGCCCAGCGACTCTCCGAGCTCGCAAAATGAGCGGGCATCGTCTCAGCGGCAATGTACGGCTTGGCTACCTCGTCCCTGAATTCCCGGGACAGACGCACAGCTTCTTCTGGCGAGAGCTCGGCGTGCTGCGGCAACTTGACGTTTCTCCGGATGTGGTTTCCACACGACGTCCCGCAGGTCGATGTGCGGGCCAGGAGTGGGCGGCCACGGCACAGGAGCTCACAACCTACTTGGCTCCATTGTCCATTTCTGCCGTCATGGCAACCGTGGGCGAATTTCTCCGCACGCCCCCGCGATCTCTCGCGGGCGCAGTTCGGGTGGCCAGCCTGGCAGCCAATGGAGGGGCGCAGTCCAAAGGCCCCGGTGGCCGGTTCCAGGCCTTTGCGACCCAAATCGGGTGGGTGATGATGGGAGCACGGATCGCATCCGTCGCACGTGAAATGGAGTGGGAGCACGTCCACGTTCACTCGTGTGGAAACTCCGCATACGTTGCCATGTATGCAAATTTGCTCAGCGGCTTACCTTACAGCCTGACGCTCCACGGACCGCTGAGCGACTACGGAGACAATCAGCGCTTGAAATGGAACCGCGCGGCGTTTGCAATAGTCATCACTGAGCGGTTACGTCGCGAGATTAGGACGTCACTCGGGTCTTCGCTCCCCGGGACCATTGAAGTCACGCCGATGGGCGTGGATGTGCAGGAGTTCAGCAGGGACGAACCCTATGTGCCTTGGTCGGGTCAGGAACCGTTCAGGATATTCTCATGCGGTCGCCTGAATCCCAGCAAAGGCCACGATGTTCTCATGGGTGCCGTGGACACGATGGTGCGGAGCGGCGCGGACGTGCAGTTGACAATAGCGGGCGAGGACGACGCGGGAGGGAACGGCTATCGTCAGGACCTCGAACGACTGACGATAGCGCTTGGCATCAGCGATCGCGTCCGTCTGCTCGGAGCCGTATCAGCGGTGTCGGTCAAGAGTGAACTTAGTCGAGCACATGTGTTCGCCTTGGCCAGCCACGCCGAGCCGCTCGGCGTGGCCATCATGGAAGCGATGTCCATGGGGGTCCCCGTCGTTTCGACGAATGCCGGTGGGGTGGCAGAACTGGTCGAGGACAAGGTCAGCGGCTTGCTCGTCGACCCTGGCAATCCGGATGTGCTGGCAGAGGCCGTCCTCCACGTCATGCATGGTCCAACTCTGGCCCGGAACCTCAGCGAAGCGGGGCACCGCCGCGTGCAGGCTTCATTCAACTACCGGCGAAGCGGGGAAGTCCTCGCACGCATGGTTCGTGCAACTAGCGTGGGAGAGGAATCCCCCGAAGCGAGCTGGAGGCAAAACGACCATGCGCGGCTTGGCATGAGGCGCCGCGCCCGTTCCGTGAAATATCCGGCGCTTGCCGAAAATCGTGAACCTTCCCGTGCTTCGGAGCAAAATTCGGCGGGACAACGGACCCCGCTATTGGAGTCAGGACCGCAAAATATTCAACGGCACGCCGAGTTTTAGATTCAACTAAAGAATAGTGTGGAGTTCTCATGCCAAAAATTGCTCACCCAAAGCTTTCCAGTAATAAGAGGCACCGCAGCAGCCTCTTCGGAGTGTGGGCGGCCGTCGGTCTGACGCTGACGGCCACCCTGATCGGCGTAACAACTCCGGGGATGGGGCAAGTAGGATTCGCGCCTAATGCGATCGGGGCCGGCGTCACTGAACCGCCTAACCCGCTCGCAAGCCTTCCGACGATTCCTTGGGAGGGTGGTCCGGCCTACTGGAGCAAGTTCCCAAAGGCAAATGCCGCACGATGGACTGATCCAGGATTCTTCCCCATATCTGTATTCATGGGAAAGCCGGAGCACGCTGCGGAACTGAAGTCCATTGGCATCAACACCTACATGGGCGCCGAACATGACGGCTCACCGATTTCCATGATTACGAATCAAGGCGTCTTTGTCATTGCGCAGGATGAATGGACGCAAACCGAAATCGGAAGTGATTCCAACACGGTTGCTTGGTTCATATCCGACGAATGTGATATTGGTGTGGGGTGCACGGGCGCAAATGCGAAAGAAAACCTCGTAGATCAGAGAAATAAGGTAGATCGGGTTCACGCCTTTGGCGACGGCCGCTTCACAATGGCAAACTATTCGAACGGCGTCTTGGACACCTACTGGGCCCAAGGTTCCATGGCGGAACTAGTGAACCTCGTCGATGTGGCCAGCGTAGACAAGTACGCGTACACCAGTCCATTTGTCGACAACCAGATGCTCCAATCGTCTCACTGGCCGGTCGGAGCAAATCCGGTGGCGGCCGCTTCATACGGGTGGTTGGCGGATCGACTCCGGGCCTATCAGAATCCTGTCGGAGTCCACCCCAATTGGGTCTTCATCGAGGCGGCCATGCCTCTGCTCAATGATCCCGGATCCCTAACAATCACCCCGACGCAAATCGAGGGGGCAGTTTGGTCCGCTATCATTCACGAAGCCCGTGGATTGGCCTATTTTCAGCACAATAACGGTTCGACGTGTGGATTTTATTCTTTGGTCGACTGTGATCAGGCCAGGCTAGACGAAATCAGGAAGATTAACGCCGGCGTCCAGTCACTTGCCCCTGTGATCAACACCCAGTCGTATCAATTTAGCTTCAACGACACGACGAATACAATGCTTAAGGCTTACGCAGGATCGGCATATATCTTTGCGGATATCGGTCTGGGTCAGTCTCCGGGTCTTAAGCACTTCGTCCTCCCGCCGGGAGTCACTGGGTCGACTGTGGAAGTCGTCGGGGAGAACCGGACGCTGCCGGTTTCGGGTAATGCATTCAGCGACACCTTTGCCGGCGAATATTCTCATCACACCTACAAAGTGTCGTTCTAGCGCGGCGTCTCTGGGAATCGGGGCCTGCCGCGACGACTCCTTACACAGCAGCTCATGTCGCTCCGGTCGTTCCCGGCGCGCGGCGGTGGCACGGGACCGGTCGATGTAACCCGGTTCTTACTGGTGGGGGAATTGATTCCGTGGCATACGTGAAAAAGGGCCGCGCTCTGACGTTGGCACCACCGCATCAACGTTCCCGACGACCGTGTCATTTCCGGCAGCCTGCCGGCCGGCGGACGCGGCCAGGTCATTGTCGAAACAGTTGAGCCAGCGCGGGGTGCCACACCTGCGTGTCGCGGATTCGCGGCGGAAGGACCACCGCGTCGAAGGATCCGCGACATCCCCGTTGCCGGTCCCCTAGAGTACCCGTTCCACGAACCATGAAGAGTCGGGGCGACAAGGATCGTGGACCAGGACACCGGCCAGGTCTTGGACGTGGTCTACGGGCGCCGCATCGGACAACCCCTGGGCCCAGCGATGCTCCTGCGGGCCGGCTGGCGGAGATCTTAGCGGTCGATGACTCCACCGCGGTGAAAGCGGAACCCCAGACCCTGGTTGAAGGCTGACGGACGGGCGGGAACCCAAAAGCTCTACCGAACCGTGTGCCGCCGGTCGAAAGCATTCAGGATCCTCGTCGTCAGAGGCGTCAGTGTCGGCGGCGAGTGCCGTCCGGACGGCGAAGGCCTGACCCGCAGATCCTGACCAAAGCGACCGGTGGTCCCATCGTGGACGACCACCGGCGGTGGCGCTGGAGAGTCCCCCATGCCCCAAACGGGAGCTCCTCCGCAAAACGAATCCTGGGATGCCCACTCAGCCGGGGGCTGAACCACGGCTGAGTGGGCACGGTCTCCATTCATCTAGCGGTTGAAGATGACGTCGACCCAGTAGTTGGTGTTGTTGTAGCTGTTGTTGGGGAACGCAGTGGCTCCATAGCTGTAGACGCCGTTGGAGCCGTCGGTCCCGCTGGCCAGGCCGTGCAGCGGAGGGGTGTCCGCAGCACTGCTGAAGTAGCCTCCGTTAGCCGAATAGAACCCGTTCGGGGCCTGGTAGGAAACCACATAGGTGGTGTTGGCCGTGATGGCCACCGGACTGGAGAATGTAGCCTGCTGCCAGCCGGAGGCGGTTTCACCCGAGAACGTCACCGAGGCCAGCAACGTCCCGGAGGCGGACCACAGATGGCCGGTATGGGTCCCGGTATTGCTGCTTCCCTTGTAGAACCGGACACCCGTGACAGTCCCGGCCACGTCGGAACGGAACTTCATGCCCAGTTCCACAGCGTTAGCGTCGTTGACCGTGACGGTGGACGGCACCGAAGTCGAACTGAACACACTGCACGGGCAACCCGCCTGCGCGACAGCTGTGGTGAATGTCCAGGAATACGGTGCCGCCATGGTCTGGCCCGTGGCGTTCGTGGCCCCGCTGACAGTAGCCGTATACGTCGTGCCGTACGCCAGGGAACTTCCCGGCGTGAACACCGCTGTAGTGCTGGCCGAATCGTAGGAAACCGTACCAGCCACCGCATTGCCGCCGCTGTCCTTCAGGCTGAACACCACGGACGACGCCGTCACCGCCTGATTGAACGTCGCCGCCGGCTTCACGCCCACATCCACACCCGTCGCACCGCTCGCCGGACCAACTGATGAAATTGCGGGTCCTGTTGCGTTGAAGATGACGTCGACCCAGTAGTTGGTGTTGTTGTAGCTGTTGTTGGGGAACGCAGTGGCTCCATAGCTGTAGACGCCGTTGGAGCCGTCGGTCCCGCTGGCCAGGCCGTGCAGCGGAGGGGTGTCCGCAGCACTGCTGAAGTAGCCTCCGTTAGCCGAATAGAACCCGTTCGGGGCCTGGTAGGAAACCACATAGGTGGTGTTGGCCGTGATGGCCACCGGACTGGAGAATGTAGCCTGCTGCCAGCCGGAGGCGGTTTCACCCGAGAACGTCACCGAGGCCAGCAACGTCCCGGAGGCGGACCACAGATGGCCGGTATGGGTCCCGGTATTGCTGCTTCCCTTGTAGAACCGGACACCCGTGACAGTCCCGGCCACGTCGGAACGGAACTTCATGCCCAGTTCCACAGCGTTAGCGTCGTTGACCGTGACGGTGGACGGCACCGATTTGGCACTGAACACACTGCACGGGCAACCCGCCTGCGCCGCGGCTGTGGTAAATGGCCACGCGTAAGCCGTCATGGTCTGGCCCGTGGCGTTCGTGGCCCCGCTGACAGTAGCCGTATACGTCGTGCCGTACGCCAGGGAACTTCCCGGCGTGAACACCGCTGTAGTGCTGGCCGAATCGTAGGAAACCGTACCAGCCACCGCATTGCCGCCGCTGTCCTTCAGGCTGAACACCACGGACGACGCCGTCACCGCCTGATTGAACGTCGCCGCCGGCTTCACGCCCACATCCACACCCGTCGCACCGCTCGCCGGAGACACCGACGAAACAGCCGGCGCCGTCGGTGCCGCGGCCGTGGTGAATGTCCAGGAATACGGTGCCGCCATGGTCTGGCCCGTGGCGTTCGTGGCCCCGCTGACGGTAGCCGTATACGTCGTGCCGTACGCCAGGGAACTTCCCGGCGTGAACGCCGCTGTAGTGCTGGCCGAATCGTAGGAAACCGTCCCGGCAACGGACGAATTGGCTGAATCCTTGAGCGTGAATACCACCGAGGACGCCGTCACCGCCTGATTGAACGTCGCCGCCGGCTTCACGCCCACATCCACACCCGTCGCGCCGCTCGCCGGAGACACCGACGAAACAGCCGGCGCCGCCGGAGCCGCGGCCGTGGTGAATGTCCAGGAATACGGTGCCGCCATGGTCTGGCCCGTGGCGTTCGTGGCCCCGCTGACAGTAGCCGTATACGTCGTGCCGTCCGCCAGGGAACTTCCCGGCGTGAACACCGCTGTAGTGCTGGCCGAATCGTAGGAAACCGTACCAGCCACCGCATTGCCGCCGCTGTCCTTCAGGCTGAACACCACGGACGACGCCGTCACCGCCTGATTGAACGTCGCCGCCGGCTTCACGCCCACATCCACACCCGTCGCACCGCTCGCCGGAGACACCGACGAAACAGCCGGCGCCGTCGGTGCCGCGGCCGTGGTGAATGTCCAGGAATACGGTGCCGCCATGGTCTGGCCCGTGGCGTTCGTGGCCCCGCTGACGGTAGCCGTATACGTCGTGCCGTACGCCAGGGAACTTCCCGGCGTGAACGCCGCAGTTTTGCTCGCCGAATCGTAGGAAACCGTCCCGGCAACGGACGAATTGGCTGAATCCTTGAGCGTGAATACCACCGAGGACGCCGTCACCGCCTGATTGAACGTCGCCGCCGGCTTCACGCCCACATCCACACCCGTCGCGCCGCTCGCCGGAGACACCGACGAAACAGCCGGCGCCGCCGGAGCGGACGGGCTAAAGGCAGCATCCACCCAGTAGTACTCCGCGTCGTAGATCTGGTTGGGAAAGGTCGACGACGTGCCGTACCGAAAGAACCCATTGGGGGTGCCAGGAAGGCTGCGGGTGAAATGCAGAGGGGCGCTGTCCGTGCTGCCGTTCCCCGCCGGTGGCGGAGACGGGTGGTTATAGAAGAATCCCTCGTCTTGGGAATAGTGGCCGGCAGGCGCATAGTAGGAAACCACGTACATGGTGTTGGCTGCAACAGCAAGGGCCGGCGACAAGCTGACGGTTTGCCACCCTGTGGACGACTCTCCGGTGAAGGTGGCAGTGGCTAGGCGCTGCCCGGACATGTTCCAGACATTCCCCACATGTGTGCCGGTGTTCTTCGCGGCCTTGTAGAATCGCACGGCGCTGATGGTTCCGGCGACATCCGTGTAGAACTTCGCGCCGACCTCGACGCCGGACCCATCACCGGAGTCCGCCGCCGCCGGGGCGACATTCACGCCGACCAGTGAGCACGGGCACGAAATGTTAGTAACAGATCCTGGGGCTGGAGACTCAAGGTTGCCGCTGTCGTCCACTGCCCGAGACTGCAGGGTCGACGTCGGGTTTCCGTGTGCAATCCACTGATAGGTCCAGCTTGTGGTTCCCGTGGCGGGGCGCCAGGTCTTGCCGCCATCGGTGGATATCTCGACGCCCGCCACGACGCCACCGGTGTCCGCAGCGGTGCCGCTGATGGTCACGACCGTGCCATCAGCTATTGTGGCGCCTCCCGCAGGAGACGTAATCCTCGACGTCGGCGCCGTGGTATCCGTTGACGCCACGGCCGGCGTCAGTCCGGCGATGATGGTCACCGGCTGGGTTCCCATGTCAGCGAAGAGATTGATGGTGGCCTGCTGCATGTTCTTGTCCACGGCTTTTCCAGTCGTGTAGCCGTCGAGTCCCCAGGACCACTGCACTGTGCCAGCGCCGAAGACCAAGGCGCCGCTAGCCGCTTTGTAGGTCGTGAGGTTGTGAGTCGCTGTGCCAGGATTCTTTGTGGTGGATCCATAGTCGGTGAAGACTTCAGCCGTCGTGCTGGTGGTTTGAGACAACTTAAAGGATCCGGCGGGTCTGAAGCCGTTATCCGAATCGGAGTCCCATTCGTAGCCAAGCGTGCCCAACCCGGCGCCCAAAGTGGCCGTGGTTCCCGCGGACAGCCCGGCAATCGTCGTGTTCCTCCACAGCCGCAACTTGCCAAAACTGGCGGGAACGGTGATATCGGTGGTGCCGGAGTTGACCAGGAAGAATTGTCCGGTCAAGGCGTTCTCTGGGTTGCCGCCGCCCGTCGCAGTTCCGTAACGCGGGTCGCGCCAGGTGCCGGTCCACGCGACCGGGTCTGTAGGGGCATTGAAGTGCGTGTCTTTGTACGACACCAGGGTCCGTCCCGGCGTACCCGTCCCGTCGGAGCTGGGTTCCCAACGGGTCTTCCAGAAGGCCTCATTGCCGCTGAAGAAGGCAAGATGAACCCCGGCGTCCCGGGCGGCTTCCACATTGGTCCGTTGGTCCGCAGACCAGTATTCGTCGTGGCCCACGGACATGAATGACTTGTGGTTCAGGAGCAATGGCCCCTTGGTGGCGACGTCAAGACCGCTCATATAGCTCACGTCGTAGCCGTTGGCCTCCATGAACCGGATCATGGGATATTCGGCATACATCAGCCAGTTCTGCCCTTGAGCATCCCCCGCAGTCGAAAATGGCCTGTTGTAGGAGACCTTGAACGCGGCCTTGTAAGCCAGCGGGCTGCCGGGTGGGCATGACACCGTGCAGGCGTAGAGGCTGTTCCCCCCGTAGCTGTTGTAGGCCTGCCACGTCGTATCCGAGGTCTGGAACATGACGTCTGAGTGAGCGGCGTCGTCGCGGACCACAAAAGGAACGACGCTGACGCCGGTGGCATCATTGCGTACGAGCCGTGCGATATACACGCCGGACACGGCTGACGCCGGAACCTGCCAACTGGCCGAAACGCCCCAGTTGCCGCAGTCGATCAGGCCGGTGGCGGAGAACGTCGCGCACGCCGGCTGGGTCTGCGGAAGTGCAGCGCTCGGGAGCACGTTGGCCGCGATCTTGCGGGCGCCCAGCCCCTGGTAGTACCCAAGGCGGTATACATCGATGTGATACGACGTGGACGGCGTCTTGACCTTGAATTTCACGGTGTCGCCAATGTTGACGCTCATGGACGTGGCATAGCCCTGGATCGTGCTGCTGCCGGCACCGGCGACCTGCCACTCAGACGCCGGGTTGCCCGGCTGGGTGTTTTCGCAGGCTACTTTGCTCACGATCGGGGCCGTGCACGGTGCGGCTGCATTCGCCGTCGGGACTGCGAAGACCGATAACGCGGCGGCAAGTAGTGCCATGATCACGGCCAAGACTGTCGGCCGGACAATCCGGAGGGGGAAAAAGGCGTGTACAGACTTCACGATGGACTCCCTGCTGGGGCGCGATCACTCAAGGGCGCGGCCGCGGTGTCTGCACTACCTTGGCCTGACGAGGACGCCGATACCTAGGAGTCCTGTCGTTTGGTGCTTATCCAATTGTCTTGAAGCCGCTCGCACGTGGAGGCGTCGGGGTGACTCTCCGCGGCAGTCCGGAACCTGGACCACCAACCTACGGGGCTTCCATACGCCTTGAACTCTAGGACCGCCCCGGAACCCCTGCCAGAGCATCGGAGTCAACTTTGTGGGTATCCGCAGGATCCATGTGGGTCCGCCGTTTGCCGCCCAACCCCCTGCTGACCTGCTGTTACGCCGCAGGCTGTTACGCCGGCGCGCGGAAGAACGTCCGGGTGACCGTGGCCAGCCGGTGCGGGTCCTCGACCCCGCACAGCTCGCGCGCCGAGTGCATCGAGAGCAGGGGCACCCCGACGTCGACCGTCCGGATCCCCAGCCGGGTGGCCGTCAGGGGGCCGATCGTGGAGCCGCACGGCATCACGTTGTTGGAGACGAATTCCTGGTACGGGATGCCGGCGTCGGTGCACAGCCGCGCCCAGAGGGCGGCCCCGGCGGCGTCGGTGGCATAGCGCTGGTTGGCGTTGATCTTCAGCAGGGGGCCGCCGTTCAGGACCGGCCGGTTGGCGGGGTCGTGCCGTTCCGGGTAGTTCGGGTGGACTGCATGGCCCGCGTCCGCGGAGACACAGAACGACCCCGCAAAGGCCTGCCGCCGCTGGCTCGCCGAAGCCCCGAGCCCGTCGGAGATCCGCACCAGAATGTCTTCAAGGACCGGTCCGCAGGCGCCGGAGCGTGATGCGGAGCCGATTTCCTCGTGGTCGAAGGCTGCCAGCACGGCGATCGGTGCACCCTCCGGCAGGGGCGTGCCGGCGTGGGCGATCAGCGCCGTGAGCCCGGCGTGCGTCGCGGAGAGGTTATCGAGCCGGCCGGAGGCAAAGAATTCGCGTTTCGCGCCGAACACCGCGGGGGCCTGGGTGTCCGCGATGACGATGTCGTACCCGCCGATCTGCGCCGGATCCACTGCGGCATCCGTGACCTTCGCCGCGAGGAGGCCCAGCAAGTCCTCGGCGGCGGGATCGCCCAGCCCGAACACCGGATTCATGTGCTGCTGCTTGTCCAGGGCCAGTCCTTCGTTCACGGCCCGGTCCAGGTGGATGGCGAGCTGCGGGAAGCGCAGCAGCGGACCGGTGGCCGTAAGGTGCTGCGTGCCGTCGCGCATGACGAGCCGGCCGGCGAGCTGGAGTTCGCGGTCCAGCCAGGAGTTCAGGAGGGGGCCGCCGTAGACCTCGACGCCGGCCTGCAGCCAGCCGAACTTGCCCGTGGTGGGCTTGGGCTTGAGTTTGAACGACGGCGAATCCGTGTGGGCGCCGAGGATATTGAATCCCGTGGTCGGGCCGGCGGCCGGCGGCAGCACCCAGGCGATGAGGGCGCCGTCGCGCATCACGTAGAACTTGCCGGCCGTGGCGGCGGGTGCCGCCCAGGGCTGCAGCTCGTCGAGGCCGGTGAAGCCTGCCTCGTCCAGCCGGCGCGCGGCCTCGTGGACGGCGTGGAAGCTCGACGGCGACGCGCTGACGTAGGCGCCGAGGTCCTGGATGTGGTCTGCGGCAGAGCTCGGTGTTGGCATGGTTTCGAGTCTAGCCCGAGCCGCGCGGGGCGCTGGGGCGACCGCGTCGGTGCACACGGACATGCCCTCCCTTAGCGCCAAGGAATGGACATGAAGGCATTATGTCCACTGATGGGCGCCGGGGGAGGGCATGTCCGGTGGTCCGGGACCGCTGCGGGAGCGGGGGGAGCCTATGACATCGGGCGGGCGCCTACTGTTGCTTCCTCGGTCGCAGCTCCGGCAGGAGCCGATGATTCCCCGGCAGGAGTCCCGGCACGATTCACCGTGGAGTTGTCGGCCGGGACCTCGGCTATGCCGGGGACGGTGGCCTTGGCGCCGTTCTTGCGGTAGCGGAAGACTCCGAGTCCCACGACGACGGCGGCGAGTGCCAGCGAGAGGACCAGCGATTCCCGCGTGGATTCCAGGATCACCATGCCGATCAGGAGCGCGACGATGCTGACGATGGCCGCCCAGGTCAGGTAGGGGAAGAGCCACATCTTCAGCTGGAGGTCCTTGGCGGCGGCGCCCATGCGGCGGCGCAGGATCAGCTGGGAGACGGCGATCACGAGCCACACGAACAGTGCGATGGCGCCGGAGGTGTTAACCAGGAACAGGAAGACAGTGTCCGGGGCGATGTAGTTCAGGCCGACCGTGACGAAGCCGACCACCGTGGAGGCCAGCACGGCGGAGGAGGGCACGCCGGTCTTGGAGATCCGCATCCAGGACCGGGGGGCGTCCCCGCGCCGCGACAGCGAGAACAGCATGCGGCTGGCGGTGTAGAGGCCCGAGTTCAGGCAGGAGAGCACCGAGGTCAGCACCACGATGTCCATGATGGTGCCGGCTCCGGGGATCCCGAACAGTTCGATGACTGCAACGTAGGGGCTCTTGGCGACGGAGGCGGAGTTCCAGGGAAGCAGGGTGACCACGATCGCGATGGATCCGATATAGAAGACGAGGATGCGCCAGACGGTGGATTTCACGGCCTTCTTGACGGCGTCGACCGGGTTCTCGGATTCGCCGGCGGCGATGGTGGCAATTTCCGCCCCGAAGAAGGAGAAGACGACGACGAGGATGCCGGCCAGGACGGCGCCGGGTCCGTTGGGCATAAACCCGCCGTGACCGATCAGGTTGTCCAGCCCGGGTGCCGGGACGCCCGGGATGAGGCCCAGGATCGCGGCGACACCGAAGAGCAGGAAGAGCACGATTGCCGCCACTTTGATGGACGCGAACCAGAATTCGAACTCGCCGTAAGACTTCACGGAGCCGAGGTTGGTTAGCGTCAGCAGCACCATCAGGGCAAGCGCCCAAACCCACTGGTCAATACCGGGTACCCAGCGGTGCATGATGGCCGCCCCCGCCGTGGCTTCGATGCCGAGGACAATGATCCAGAACCATGCGTAGAGCCAGCCGATGCTGAACCCTGCCCACCGGCCCAGCGCCTTGTCCGCGTAGGTCGAGAATGAGCCGGTTTCCGGGTTGGCCGCAGCCATTTCGCCGAGCATGCGCATGACGAGGATGACGACGAGTCCCGCCGCGGCGTAGGCCACCAGGATGCCGGGGCCGGCCTGCTGGATCGCGGCGCCCGAACCGACAAACAGTCCGGCGCCGATCACGCCGGCGATGGCGATCATGGATAGATGCCTGGGTTTCAGTGATTTTGAGAGCTGCTGGTCAGCGTGCATGGAAGCGCCGTCCTTCGTGGGGGGTCCGGGCCCGTTCTTATGCCGGCAATGCATGGGTTCCATACTGTGCGGCGGGCCACAATGTCGTTTCACCCTAGACCGCCTCGCGCACTGCCCGTCTTGTGCAGTCCTACAAATGACGCGGGGTCGGACCGGGCCATGACCCAACAAAGAGGTGTAAGAAGCAACCAAAGTTGCCTCAAGGGCAATTTGGTAATGTGCCTGAAACCACTGCTTCAAAACTACCGGCCGGTAACCAGGTCGCCTGTCCCGCCAGCCGTCGGGCAGGCGCCCGTCCGAGGGGGTGCTTCCGCCAGTCGTCCGCTTCGGCTAGCAGTCGCTAGTAATCCGCGTTGCTCGGCACCACGAGCCCGGTCTCATAGGCGTACACAACCGCCTGGACGCGGTCGCGGAGGTGCAGCTTGGTCAGGATCCGGCGCACGTGCGTCTTGACCGTGGCCTCGGACAGGAAGTACCTGTGCGCGATTTCGGCGTTGGAGAGACCCTCCGCCATCGCCCCCAGCATTTCGGTTTCGCGCGGGGTCAGGTCCTCCAGCAGGGGATCCCTCGCCGGACGCGCCGGATTATCGGCCGGGCCGCCGCCGCCGTCCACCCCGGACGGGCCCGCCCCCGCCGGGTCGGCGCCGCCCCCGGCACCGCGGACATAGGTCTCCAGCAGCCGCTGCGTGACACGCGGAGCAACGACGGCGTCGCCGCTGGCCACGACCCGCACGGCACTGATCAGTTCGGCAGGGGCGACGTCCTTGAGCAGGAACGCCGAGGCGCCGGCCTGCAGCCCGGCAAAGGCGTATTCATCGAGGTCAAAGGTGGTCAGGATGATGATCTTGGCGCGGGACGCCGAGGCCGCAATGGCCCGGGTCGCCTCGATCCCGTCCAGCACCGGCATCCGGACGTCCATCAGGACGACGTCGGGCACGAGCTCCCGGGCTTGCCGGACCGCATCGGCGCCGTCGGACGCCTCGCCGACGATGCACAAGTCATCTTCGCCCTCGAGGATGAGACGGAACCCCATCCGAAGCAGCGGCTGGTCATCCACCAGCAGAACGCGTATGGCTTCTTTGTCGGCCACTGTTCCCCCTTGTTTGTGTTGCGGCTGTTGGGATTAGAGCTGTTGGTGATGCGGCTGTTGGTGTTGCGGCGTCTTCATTGCAGTTCAGTTCCGCGTGCACCCGCCAGCCGCCGTTGCCGGTATGCCCTGCCTGCACCGTGCCTGCGTAGATCTTGGCCCGCTCCCGCATCCCGGCAATTCCCTGGCCGGTGCCGAGCGATTCCCGTGAATCGGCGTGCGCGCCGGCCCCCGGAACGCCGAATTCCACGGTTCCGCGGCCGTCGTCGGCCACGTCAATGGTCACGAGCGAACCGTTCCGGACGATGCCCACGTCCACGCGGCTCAGCGCACGCCCGTAGCGCAGCACATTTGTCAGCGACTCCTGCACGATCCTGTAGACGGTCAGCTGGAACGCTGCATCGCCGGGCAGCGCCGGACCGGTGTGCGTGTAATGCAGCGGCAGGCCTGCGGTGCGGAAGCCTTCAAGCAGTTTGGCGAGGCTGCCGCCGTCCACGAGCGGTTCCCGCGGAGCATGTCCCGCGCCGGAATCGTCGCGCAGCACGCCGAGGACGCGCCGCATGTCGGCCAGCGCGGTCCGTCCCGTCCGGGAGAGTTCCTCCAGAACACCGGCGGCGCGCTGCGGATCCTTCTTGACCACGACGGCGGCGCCGTCCGACAGGCTGATCATGACGGTCAGCGAGTGCGCCACGACGTCGTGCATTTCGCGTGCGATCCGGTTGCGTTCGGTGACCGAGCCGAGCTGCTGGGCGCGGGCCGCCCAGGCGGCTATCTCGTGCTCGTGCTCGCGCCGTTGCCGCACCGAGATCCCGATCCCCGTGGCGATCACGTTGGAAAGGGTGATGCTGATGGCGGCCGCGATGCTCGTGATCAGCTGGAAGTTCTCCGGCGTGCTGACGGCCATGTCCGGGAGCCGCCCGTCCAGCGGGCCAACCGCGAGCATGAAGTACAGGAGCACGAGCGGGGCCGTCGTCACGGCGAGGGCCGCCAGGGCGAAACGCCGGGTGCGGACCACCGCGACCGCGTACAGCGCAAACCAGAGCCCGGCGGAGACATTGGATCCCCACGGATGCAGGAACGTGACGGCCAGTTCCAGCGCCCCCACGGCCGCCGTTACCTGCACCGGGCGGGAGCGCCGGAAAAGCAGGACGGGAGCGGCCGCCGCGAGCAGCACGGTGACCTGCCATTCGCCGTGAATGAGTGACTCGACCGCCGTGGGCGTGACCAGGAGCAGGTAGCAGAGCACCACCAGGACATCCATGACCCGCGGACGGGCCAACAGGTAGCGGCGGAGCCAACCGCGCCGGCGTGCGGTGATTTCGGCGAAGGACGCGTCGGCCGGAGCGGCTGACGCGTCCTTCACGGGCACAGCATCGATCATGCTCTGAGCCTAGACTGCGGGATCTGCAGGCCTAGACATCCCGCCTCTTGAGCATGACGCCGGCGAGGATCACGGGAACAACAACCCAGGCGCCCAGGACCAGGCCGGCCTGCCAGGCTTCCAGGGTGTCCGGGACGTGGTCCAAAGCTGTGAGCGGATCCACCGTGTTGCCCGGCAGGTACTTGCGGGCCTCCACGAAGAAGTCCCCCGGAATGAGCTGGAAGGCGATGGGTGCCACGAAGAACAGGCCCACCAGGCTCATGATGCCGCCCGCCGAGTTGCGGATCAGGGTTCCCAGGGCCAGGCCGATCGCCGCGACGGCTGCCACGTAGATGCTGTTGACGATGAGCATCTTGACCGACTGCGAGCTGCCCAGGTCAAGGCCAAGGCCGTAGTTGTCCAGGATCGGCACCGAGACGAAACCGGCGGCCAAGGTGGACGCGGCCGTGACCACGAAGGACGTCAGCACCACCACCACGAGCTTGGCCGCGAACGCCGGGATGCGCTTGGGCACGGCCGCGAACGTGGACCGGGCCATGCCGGTGGTGAATTCCGAGCTCATCAGCAGCACGCCGAGGGAGCCGAGGATGAGCTGGGCGAAGGCGATGCCGGAGGTCGGGACGCCGACGGCGAGGTCCCCTCCCTGCGCCGCGATCCTGGCGGCCGCCTGCGGGTCCCGCGCCGCGGCCTCGGAGAACTGCCCCGTTCCCCAGGCGGAGAGTGCCCCAAACCCCACCATCACCACAATCGTGGACCCGAGCAGGATCAGGGTGGAGAGCAGGGTGCGGAACTTGATGAATTCGGAGTTGAGGACCCGCGGGAAGCTGGGTCCGGGCCCGGTACTGGTGCCGTCTCCGGACCGTTGGGGGCCGGCGTCGGCACCGCGGGGCGAGGGCGTGGATTCAACGGTAGTGGAACTCATGGCTTACTTGCCTCCGGCTTCGACGGGATCGGCGCCCGTGGTGATCAGCGAGTGGTATTCGACCTCATCCTTGGTCAGTTCCATGTAGGCCTCCTCGAGGCTGGCCTGGAGCGGCGTGAGTTCGTAGATCATGACCTGGTGTTCCAGCGCGGCGGTGGCGATCTGCCGGGGGTCCAGCCCCTTGACTTCCAGGAGCTCGCGTTCCTGGACCTCCACCGAGACGCCGGTTCCGGCCAGCAGCTGCATGAGCCGGTCCGGCTGGTCGGTCCGGACCCGCGTGCGGCCCTGGCCTTTGCCGGTGATGATCTCCTGGATCGGGGCGTCGGCGATGATCCTCCCGCGGCCGATCACGATCAGGTGGTCCGCCGTGACGGCCATTTCACTCATGAGGTGGCTGGAGAGGAAGACCGTGCGCCCCTCGGAGGCCAGGTACTTCACCAGGTTGCGGACCCACACCACCCCCTCCGGGTCCAGACCGTTGACGGGCTCGTCGAGGATGACGGTCTGCGGGTCGCCCAGAAGGGCCGCGGCGATGCCCAGCCGCTGGCCCATGCCGAGCGAGAAGCCGCCGACCTTTTTCCTGGCCACTTCGGCCAGTCCGGTCATCTCGATCACGTCGTGGACGCGCTTCTTGGGGATGCTGTGCGTCGCGGCCATGGCCAGCAGGTGGTTGTAGGCGGAGCGGCTCGTGTGGACGGCTTTGGCGTCCAGCAGCGCGCCGACGTCCCGCAGCGGGGCGGCGTGCTTGGTGAGTGGCGATCCGTTGACGGTCACGGAGCCCGACGTCGGCCGGTCCAGTCCCATGATCATGCGCATGGTGGTGGATTTTCCGGCCCCGTTCGGGCCCAGGAAGCCGGTGACCCGGCCGGCTTCGACGGTGAAGTTGACGCCGGCGACGGCGGTCTTGTCGCCGTAAACCTTGGTCAGGCCTCGTGCTTCGATCATGGAAGCGTTCCTTTACGTAGCGGGCTGTTGTCCGGGGCGCCGCAGTCACGGGCCCGTCTGCACACCACGCTACCGACGCCGGGGGCGTATTTCGCCGGTCTCAGGGATGATTCAGGGGCGAATCAGGGTAGTCCGGGAGGATGACAGGCCGCCCGCGAGCGGGGCGGCACGAGCGTGGTTCAGTCGAGCGGCGAATAGTACGTCAGCGCGCCGCGGCGGACCGCGAACTCCACGCTCCGCACGCCGGGCATGACCTCACCGTCAACGGCCAGGACCATGGGCCCGTCCCCTGGTTCCACCGTGATCCGGTCCGTTTCGGTGAGGTGGGTGATCCCGGAGGTGGCCACGGTGCCGGTCAGCACGGCCCAGAGCAGCCGCAGCCGGGCGAACGGCTCGTCGGCGGTGATCATCCGCAGGTCCAGGACTCCGTCGGCCAGCACGGGGCGCACCAGCGGCGCGTGGTCGCGGGGGTAGTAGCGGCCGCGGCCGATGTAGAGGATCCACAGCCGGTGCCGCACCCCGTTGACGATCAGCGTGGTGGGGGTGCCGGCCGCGAAGGTCCGGAACATGGCCACCACACCGGCAAGGGGTTTGCCGAGTGCCGGCTGGAGCTGTTCGCGCCGGCGGACCAGGTTCGGGTAGAGGCCGATGCTGGCGGTGTTGAGCATGCTCAGTTCGAGGTGCTCGGGGCTGTCGGGGAGCCCCCGCTCAACGCTCACGTGGCCGACGTCGGCCACGGCCGCCTCGCCGCGCGATGCCGCCCGGACGGCCGCCTCCAAGGTGGGTGTCCCGGCGTCGCGGGCGAAGTGATTGAGCGTTCCGCCGGGAAGCACCAGGAGAGGGAGCGAATGTTCGACAGCGGTGGCCGCCGCGGTACCGACGGTTCCGTCACCGCCCCAGACGCCGAGGGCCACAATCCCCGGGCGGGTCGCGACGCCGGCTATTTCCGCCGCGATGTCCTCGCCCTGGCCGATTTCCTGTATATACGCTTTGGGGAATATTTTCTGGAGGGCGTCTGCGGTCTCGTCGGCATAGGAGCCGCCGAGGGCGTTAATCGCGATGCCGAGGCCCTGACCCTCCGGAAGGTCCGGAGCCCGGAGGGCGCTGCGGCGGGTCTCCGGGAACGGCGGCCGGACAGGCCACCATTTCCGCGTCACGATGGCCGCCCCGGCGCCGATCGCGGAGCCGAACAGCACGTCCGAGGGCCAGTGGGCCCCCGTGTGGACCCGCGAGTAGGCCACCCCGGCCGCGACAGGGGCCAGCGCCGCTCCGAGTCCCGGCCGGACCATGCCGACGCCCAGCGCGAAGGCAACCGCGGAGGCGGAGTGGCCCGACGGCATCGACGAACTGGTGGGCTGGGGGTTGACGAAGCGGAAGACCGGCAGGTGTTCGGGCAGGGGGCGCCGCCGGGGCAGGAGCGTCTTGAACACCACGTTGGTGACGGCCGACGCCACGCCTTGCGCAATGAGCCCGTGCGCGGCTGCCCGCCGCGTCTTTCCGGGCACGAGGGCCAGGACTCCGGCGATGCCGAACCAGAGCTTGCCTTTGTTGGCGGCTGCGGACAAGCCGCGGAAAAACTCATCGTGGCCACCGCCCGGCAGCTTGGACACGGCGCGCACAAGTTTGCGGTCGAGGGTCGACAGGCGGCCGGGAGCTTTCCTCAGCATGGTTCGCATCTGACCACCATACTGCCGGACCCGGAGCGCCGCAGGCAGGGCCCCGCGGCAGGCTATCAGCCTCGCAGGGCTCCCTACTTGGCGGGCAGCGGCTTCGCGGCGCCGGCGAGCAGCAGGGCCACGAGAATGGGAATCCCGATCGCCAGCAGTGCGGTCCTGATCCCCGTCGCATCGCCCAGGAAGCCCAGCAGGGGCGGCCCGGCGAGGAACGCGATGTAGCCCAGCGTGGACACCACGGACACCCGTGCGGCCGCCTTCCGGGGGTCATCCGCCGCGGCGGACATCCCGATCGGAAACGCAAGGGCAGCCCCCACGCCCCAGAGCACGGCACCGGCGGCGGCCAGCCAGATGGTGCCGGCGAACACGAAGAGGCAGAGGCCCGCAGCCGCTGCGGCCATGCTGGCGCGGAGTACGGCCACACGGCCGTAGGCGTCGATCGCGCGGCCGCCGAAGAAACGCATGGCCGTCATGGCGAGCACGAAGGCGGCGAACATGAGCGCGCCCGTGGACTGTTCAGCGCCGAGACCGTCGACCGCAGCCTTGGCAATCCAGTCGTTGCCGGCGCCTTCGGTCAGGGTGGCGCCCAGGACGACGACGCCGATCAGGAGCGTGCGGCCGTCCCGCCAGGCGGAGACGGCCTTGCCACGGCCCGTTTCTCCGGCGGCGGACCCGGCGTCGGTCTGATGCGGCAGGAAGTAGCGCGGGGCCACGGTGGTCAGGACGGCGACGATCGCGGCGACGACCAGCAGGTGCTCCGGAAGCCCGACCCCCAGGGTGGACAGTCCGGCACCGATGAGGGCTCCGACGAACGCGCCGCCGCTGTAGGCGGCGTGGAACTGCGGCATGATGGTGCGCCCAAGCCGGTGTTCGACGTCGGCGCCTTCGATGTTCTGCGAAACATCCCACAACCCGACGCCGATCCCGAAGAGGAACAGGGAAGCGGCAGTCCCCGGCACGGAGGCCGCCATCAGGGACAGCGCCACGCCGACGCCGGCCGCCGCGGCAAACAGCCCTGCACTGCGGACCGTATTGGCGGTGCCGATCCGGCCCACGACGAATCCGGCCGTGGGCAGGGCGATCAGCGAGCCGACCGCCAGGCACAGCAGCAGTGTTCCCATCTGCCCCGAGGTAATGTGCAGGATTTCCGTCACCGCGGGGATGCGGGCGGCCCAACTGGCGAAGACCAGTCCGTTGATCCCGAAGACCAGGAACGTGGCCCCGGCGGCGGCCTTCAGTTGCGGCTCGGTTGCGGTGCTGGTCATACGATCACTGCTTCCACTGAGTGTTGCGCGAGGTGGGCATGTTCTTCCTGACTGAGCCGCCGGTCCGTCACGATGGCATCCACGGCGTCCAGGGATGCCACGAGGGCGACGGCGCTGGCATCCCACTTGGATCCTGCGCAGGCGACGATCACCCTGCCGGCGGATTCGAGGCCGGCCCGCTTCACGGCGGCGTCGTCAAGATCGTGAGCCAACAGCCCGTCCTTGAGGTTCAGGGCGCAGGGAGTGACCACGGCGGTGTCGAAGCGCAGCGAGCGGATGTTCGATTCCGTCATCGGTCCGCGGAAGGACATCTCGCCGGGGATGAGGCTGCCGCCGGGCATCAGGAGCTCGGGACGCCGACCCGCGGGCGCATCCTCAGGGGACAGTATGCTGACGGCCCGCAGCGACATGGGCATGATGGTCATGTCGCGCTGGCGCAGCTGGCGGGCGATCTCGGTCGCCGTGGTGCCACTGTCCAGCCAGATGTGGCCCCGGTCCTGGAGCATGGCCGCCACGCCGGCGGCAATCCGGACCTTGACGGCGTGGTCCTCCAGCTCGCGCTGGCCGTAGGCAGGGTTTTCTCCCCGCAGCACCAGGCTTCGGGCGCCGCCGTGCACCCTGCGGAGGACGCCATGGAGCGCCAGCACGTCGAGATCGCGCCGGATAGTGGCCCCGGACGCGCCGCAGGCGGTCATCAGTTCGTCCACGGTCATCTGGTCCCGATGCCTCAGCAGCTCGCCGATCAGGCGATGCCGCTCATCAGTATTCATGAAGAAATGATAGCAGTCGGTGATCATTTGATCATCGAATGCGCAACTGCGATCACACCGTATGGGACGGGAGGGCAGCTATGTCCCTACGGCAACGTGGGGAAGTGCAGGACGCGAGGGAGGGTCTACCTTAGCGGGCGCGCTCGACGCGCTTTTCGTCCCAGACCGGCTCGGCCGATTCATAGACCTTGCCGTCCGAGCCGAAGACCAGGAAGCGGTCGAAGGTGCGGGCGAACCAACGGTCGTGGGTGACCGCCAGGACGGTGCCCTCGAAGTGGTCGATCGCCCGTTCCAGGGCCTCGGCCGAATGCAGGTCCAGGTTGTCCGTCGGCTCGTCGAGCAGCAGCAGCGTGGCGCCGGAGAGCTGGAGGAGCAGGATCTGGAAGCGGGCCTGCTGGCCGCCGGAGAGCGACTCGTACTTCTGCTCGGACTGCCCGGCGAGGCCGTAGCCGTCCAGGGCGCCGGCGGCGGCTTCGCGGCCGAGCCCGGAGCGGTGCTCGTCGCCGCGATGCAGGATCTCCAGCAGGGTTTTGCCCAACAGATCGGGCCGGACGTGGGTCTGGGCGAAGAAGCCGGGCCGGATCCGGGCGCCGAGTTTCACGGTGCCCTCGTGCGGAACCTCCGCAATCTCGACGTCGGACACCGGCAGGTGCTCCCGTTCGGGGTCGGTGCCGCCGGTGGCGAGCAGGCGCAGGAAGTGGCTCTTGCCCGACCCGTTGGACCCGAGGACGCCCACGCGGTCAC
Organism: Arthrobacter sp. TE12232; assembly: GCF_054062615.1. NCBI lineage: Bacteria > Bacillati > Actinomycetota > Actinomycetes > Micrococcales > Micrococcaceae > Arthrobacter > Arthrobacter sp. TE12232. The sequence goes on along the minus strand of NZ_JBSSFK010000001.1, from coordinate 2,577,935 downwards.
CGAACCAGATCTCCGTCGAGAAGGGCTTCATGAGGCCGGTCAGCTCAAGCTTTTCGGCCACGATGGCGCGCTTGGCGGTGCGCCCGCCCTTGAGCCGCATCTGCACGTTTTGCTCGATCGGCAGGGCCTCGGGCGGGCCGGCCTCGAGGAACTTCGCCAGGCGGGTCTGCGCGGCGTGGTACCGGTTGGCCATGTCTGAGCGGAATGCCGCCTTGTTCTTGTACATGTTGACGAGTTCCTTGAGCTTCACGTGCTCCTCATCCCAGCGCTTGCGCAGCTCCTCAAAGCGTGCGTTCCGGTCCGCGCGGGCGTCCACGTAGGAGCCGAAGCCGCCGCCGTGGATCCACGCGCCGGCACCGTTGATACCCGGTTCCAGCGTGACGATGCGTCCCGCGGCGTTGTTGAGCAGTTCACGGTCGTGGCTGATGAAGAACACGGTCTTCTTCGAGTCATTCAGCTTCGCTTCGAGCCAGCGCTTACCCGGGACATCGAGGTAGTTGTCGGGTTCGTCGAGGAGCAGCAGTTCATCGGGGCCGGCAAAAAGAGCCTCGAGCACCAGCCGCTTCTGCTCGCCTCCGGAGAGGCTCGACGCCGGGCGGTGCTGCGCGCGGTCAAACGGCAGGCCGAGGGCCGCCATGCACACCTCGTCCCAGACGGTCTCGACGTCGTAGCCGCCGGCATCGCCCCAGTCCACGATCGCCTGGGCATAGTTCATCTGCGTGGGCTCGTCGTCGTGCTCCAACATGGCCAATTCTGCCTCGTCCACGGCGCGCGCGGCAGCCGCCAGCGCCGGCGGGGCGGCTGACACCAGGAGGTCCCGGACCGTGGAGTCGTCGCGGACTTGGCCAACGAACTGGCGCATGATGCCCATGTTCCCGGAGCGGCCAATCACGCCTTCGTCCGGGACGAGGTCACCGGAAATGATCCGGAACAGCGTGGTCTTACCGGTTCCGTTCGGCCCGATCAGCGCGGTCTTGGTGCCGTCCGGGACCTTGAAGGTCACCCCGTTGAGCAGCTGGGTGCCGTCGGAGAGGAAGTAATCGATGCCGGAAACGTCAATATGAGCCACGCCTTCAATCTTCCCACGGCCGCGCGGGACTCCCGGCGGACGCCCCCGCAGGACGTGAGGGAGCGGCCGGGTCAGCTGGCCCGGGTGAGGAACTCCTTGAGCAGCGGACCCGACGTGGTGGCCCCGAGGCCGCCGTCCTCCACGAAGACGGCGACGGCCAGATCACCGTGCACGGCGACGATCCAGGCGTGGGTCTTGGGCGGGGTGTCATTGCCGAACTCGGCCGTTCCGGTCTTTGCTCCGACGGGCTCGCCCGGGACGGACGCCAGGAACCCGGCGTGCCCGCTGGTCACGACGGCGCGCATCATGTCAGCCAGTGACGCCGCCTCCGCCGCAGTAATCGGCGCCCCGGCGGCCGTGGCCGGTGCCGCAGCAGCGGATGTCGTCGCGTCACCGGACGGCGGCGCTGCCGGCGCCGTGCCGGAGGCTCCGGTGCCGGCCGTGGGCGTGCTCCCGGCGCCCGGGGAAGTGACGCCCGCATTTGGATTCAGCACCAGCTGGGCTGCCACCGGGGCACCCTTGGCCACGGAGCCGGCCATGATGGCGGCGGCCAGTGGGGACAGGAGCACCTTGCCCTGGCCGATCATGGACGCGGCGTGCTCGGTGCCGGCGGCTTCACCGGGGACTGAGCCAAGGAACGCGGCCGCTCCCAGCGCGGGCGCCTCGACGGCCACGCCGAGGGAGGTCGCGGCCGATTCGAGCTGCGCCTGGCTCACGGAGTCCCGGGCGTTGATGAAGGCGGTGTTGCAGGAGTGCGCGAAGGCATCGCGCAGCGTCACGGAACCCAGGGAGGACGCGGGGTACCCCTCGGCGTTCTTGAAGGTGCGGCCGTCCACCGTGAGAGTGGGCGGGCAGTCCACCTTGGAGTCCGGGGTCATTCCGTTGCGGAACATGGCCAGGGAATCAACCATCTTGAAGATCGAGCCGGGGGCGTACTGGCCCAGCATTGCCGTGTCATAGCCGTTGCTGCCCGGGCCGGAAGCCGCTGCCAGGACGGCGCCGCTGGAAGGCCGGAGCGCCACGATGGCCGACGCCGGACCGACGTTGCCGAGGACGTCCTCCGCGAGCTGCTGTAACTTCGGGTCCAGGGTGGTTTTCAGCGCGGTTCCGGGCTTCATCCCGGTCTGGAAGAGCACCCGCCGCGGATCCGGGGAGGTCGCCTGGATTTCCGCGGCGGTAAGGCCGGCTTTCTGCGCGCGGATCACGATGCCGTCGGTTCCCCGCAGCTGCGCGTCATACTGCTGTTGCAGGCCTCCGTTTCCGGTGGTGTCGCCGGACTTGAGTGCGCCGCCGGACTTTTCGATCTGCTCCGCGTTGGCCTCGGAGACGGTACCCAGCAGGGCCCGTGCAAACGTCCGGGTGGGGGCCAGCGGCAAGGTGTCCGGGATGGTTCGGGCGCCCGGGATGGCCGAGATTTGCTCGTCGGTGACGGTCCGGGAGCCGTCTTCGCGCAGGGTGATGGCCGGGACGAATGCCTCAGGACCTGTCGCGGCGACCTGCTGGGCGTAGGCGGCCGGGTCGACGCCGACGAGTTGGGCAAGCTTCGTGGCGGAGTCAGCGGGGTCCGCGCCGCCGAGTGCGGGCTTGTCGATGCCAATATTGACCACGGGCCGGTACGTGACCAGAGGGACGTCGCCGGCGCCCAGAATGTCGGCCCGCTGCGGCGTCTGGGTGGCGCGGGTGACGACCTCCCCGTCAGCGAGGTCCGGGACAAGGATGGCCGGTTTCCATACGGTGAGCCATTTGTCGCCGGACTTCTTTAGCTGCGCGGAAACGGTATATTTCCATTCCTCCGCCCCGACCTTCCAGATGTAGTTAAGCGGAAATGTGGCCGTGTCCGCGTCGAATGCAAGATCTCCGGCCTGCACGGCCGGTTTGTCCGGATCAAGTCCCTTGAAAATTTCCTTGAGCTGGTCATTTGCGGCGCCCGAGTCCTTGCCCTCAAAGGCGACGGATCCGACGTCGAGCGCGGATACTGCGGTGGCCAGCTGCTTGGCAGCATCTTGCGCGCCGGTCCGGCCGTCGCCGCAGGCGGCCAGCGAGCCGCTAAGAACAAGGCCCACAAGGGCCAGTGCAAGTTTTGGTGAGTTCCCCATGGCGACATTATGCCCCGGGCCACGGACTACGCCCTTGTCACACAACGCAGTCACACAACGCGATCGCACCGCAGGACCGCCCAACTTCCCCGCATGACGCCGGCTAAGGCCTCCGGATGATGCGCCGCTGCGTGGCCACGGCGATTGCGGCGGTGCGGTTGTCCACGCCGAGCTTGCCGTAGATGTGGACCAGGTGGGTCTTGACCGTTGCCTCGGAGATGAAGAGATGCTTCGCGATCGCCCGGTTTCCCATGCCCGTGGCCAGCAGTTCCAGCAACTGGATCTCGCGGGCGGACAGGGCCGGCTCCGGGTTCCGGATCCGGCCCATCAGCCGGGCCGCGACCTCGGGGGCCAGCGCCGTTCCGCCCGCGGCGGCGGACAGTACCGCCTGGCGGATCTGCTCGGGCGGGGCGTCCTTGAGCATGTAGCCGCTGGCGCCGGCCTCGACGGCGGCGAGGATGTCGGCATCGGAGTCGTAGGTGGTAAGGATGAGCACCGGCGGCGCGGGCTGGCCGGTTTCTCCGGCCTTGATCCTGCCGGTGGCGGTGACCCCGTCCATGCCCGTGCCCATCTGCAGGTCCATGAGCACCACGTCCGCGGGCTCGCCCAAGGTGTGGAGCCTGGCCAGTCCGGCCAGGGCGGCGCCGCCGTCTGCTGCCTCGGCCACGACGGTGATGCCCTCCAGATCCCCGAGCATGGCCCGCAGCCCGGCACGGACCACGGGGTGGTCGTCCACGAGGAACACGCGGATGTTGTTCACTGCCATCGCTCCTTGACGTGCGCGGGCCCGGCGGCGGAACGGTTGGCTTCGCCCAGGGGCAGCCGGATGGCCACCACGGTTCCCTCTCCCGGGGCGGATTCGATGTCCAACCGGCCGTGCAGGGCCGCCACGCGCCCCCGCAGCGACGTCAATCCATAGCCGGACCCGTCCGGCCGGGCGGTCAGCGCCGCGGGATCGAACCCGGTGCCGTCGTCGTAGATGTCCATGGCCACGTCCGATCCCAGGAAGGACAGGGTGACGACGGCGGTACTCGCCTTCGCATGAACCCCGACATTGGCCAGGCTCGCTTGTGCGGCGCGGAGCAGGGCGGTCTGCAGCGCTGCGGGAAGGTCCACAGGCGCACCCTCGACGTCGAGGCGGCAGGACAGGCCCGCGCCGCGGGCGGCGGCTTCCGCTTCAGTCTTTTCACACAGCCGAAGGAGACTGGCCACGAGGGAACCGTCCTCAAGATCGGGGGATTGGAGGGCCCGGACGAAGTTGCGGGCCTCTGCAAGGTTGGCAGCGGCCGTGTCCTGGACTATACGGAGCCTTTCCCGGGCCACGGCGGGTTCGCCGTCGTCCAGCGCCTTCTCGGCCGCGCGCCCCATCAGCACGATGCTCGACAGGCCCTGGGCGAGGGTGTCATGGATTTCGCGGGCGAGCCGGCCGCGCTCGGCGAGGGTGCCGGCATCGTGCTGGGTCCGGGCAAGTTCGGCGCGCGTGCGGCGGAGCTCCTCCGCCGCCTGCCGCTGGTTATCCGCCTCCAGAAACAGCGCCCGGTAGGCCAGGCCCGTGACCACAGCGAAGGCTGCGCCGAACGCCGGCCCGAGCACCATGGGCAGCTGCAGCGCCATGCCGGCCGGCTCCGCACCGGCCTGCTCCGAAGGTGCGATACCGCCGTTGTGGAACCAGAGCGCCGCAATGACCAGAAGGGTGCTTAGGGCGATCGCCGGCAGCGCCAGCCGCCGCCGGAGCACGTGCAGCTGCAGGAAGAACAGCGGAAAAGCCAGCCAGACGAAGTCGGCGCTGGTCCAGATCAGCAGAAGCCACAGGACGCTGACACCGCCCAGCCACCAGCCGGAATAGGGCCTCGGATCGAACCGGGCACGCCCGGCGGCATGCCGCTTCTCCAGGATGGTACCCACGAGATAGAAAGCGGCGAGCAACAGGGCCAGCAGCAGGGTGATCCAGCCCGGGCCCGTAATTCCGCCGGCCACCGGCCGGACCAGCGCCACCAGGAGCAGCACAGCGAAACCGACGTGAAGGCTCACCCGCAGAACGCGCAGAATGACGGCCGCCCCGGTGGACTCGGTCTGACCGCTGTGACGTGTGCCGTCGTGGACCGTGTTGCCGGCGTCGCCCTCCATGCTTCCAGCCTAGTGCCGGGCGGGCGGCCCGCCTGCGGAAATCGGCGCGGCGACGGCGGAATCAACCATTTGGTTGATCGCAGAGCCGTCCTCACGGTGTGGCCGGTCCAGCCGGGCGGCCGATGTCCGGGAGCCGGGCGAAGGGAAGGCTGGAAGAAACGCCTCCTTCGTCACGAAAAAAGGACAACCATGTATCTCGCCATCCGCGATATCCGCTTCGCCAAGGGGCGGTTTGCCCTCATGGGGGCGGTCGTCGCCCTCATCACGCTCCTGCTCGTCATGCTCTCCGGGCTCACCGCCGGACTCGGCAACCAGTCGACGTCGGCCCTCGCCGCTCTCCCGGCCGACCAGCTGGTCTTCGGCGCCCCGGCCGGGAGCGCGCCCAAGGCCTCGTTCACCGAATCCGAAGTCACGCGCGCCCAACAGGCCGAGTGGGCGGCACGCGACGGCGTCGCCCGCGCCGACGCCGTGGGAATCAGCCAAAGCCGATTCCAGGCGCTGGGCGCAGGAGGCGTACCGGCACGCACAGCCAGTGTCGCGGTCTTCGGCACCGAGCCGGGCACCGGCCTGGCGCCCGGCGAACTGACGGAGGGAAGTGTCGCCGTCGGAGCCGTCCTGGCGCAGGAACTGGACCTCAGCGTCGGCAGCCGCGCCTCGGTGGGCGGCACCGAGCTCGTCGTGACGGCCGTCGTTCCGGAGCAATGGTATTCGCACACCGGCGTCGTCTGGACCACGTTGGCCGACTGGCAGAAGCTCGCCCACGTCCCCGACCGGGGCGCCGCAACGGTGCTCGCCGTGACGTTTGGCCCAGGAAACTCCGCCGCCGGCGCCGGCGTGGATCTTGACGCCGCCAACGCGGCGGCGGGAACCGTCAGCACCACCGTGGACGGATCCTTCCAGGCCCTCGGCTCCTACAAGAGCGAGAACGGCTCGCTCCTGCTCATGCAGGCGTTCCTGTACGGCATCTCTGCCCTCGTGATTGTCGCCTTCCTGACGGTCTGGACGGTCCAGCGCACCCGGGATATCGCCGTCCTGAAAGCGCTGGGCGGGTCCGCCCGCTACATCCTCCGGGATGCCATGGCCCAGGCGGCTCTGGTACTGCTGGCCGGCGCCGCGGCGGGAGGCCTGGCCGGGATGGCCGGCGGGGTCCTCGCATCCCGGGCCGCCCCGTTCCTCCTCACGCCGTGGACAACGCTGCTGCCGATCGCCGGAATCGTGCTCCTGGGCCTGGCCGGGGCTGCCCTCGCCGTCCGCAGCGTTGCGCGTGTGGATCCGCTCATCGCCCTCGGCGGCAGCTGACCTGCCCACGCCCCGGCCCGTTATATTCCCAGAAAGGCATATCTGATGCATTCCACCCTGAACAACCCTGTCCGGAACAATACCGCCCTGAACCTTGTCAACGTCACACTGGAGTATCCGGACGGAGACGGCACCCTCAAGGCCCTGGATGATGTGAGCCTCAAGGTTCACGCGGGGGAGTTTGTCTCCTTGATTGGCCCGTCGGGGTCCGGCAAGTCGTCCCTGCTGGCCGTCGCCGCCACCCTGGTCCGGCCCTCCGCCGGCCTGGTGGTGATCGACGGACAGGATGCGGGCGGGCTCTCCGACGCCGGACGGACGGCACTGCGCCGGGACAAGATCGGCATCATCTTCCAGCAGCCCAATCTCCTGCCCTCCCTCACCGCGGTGGAACAACTGGTGATCACCCAGCGTCTCCGCGGAGGGGCCGCCCGCGCGGGGGCCGACCGCGCCGCGGGACTCCTGGAACGCGTCGGTCTCGGACAGGCCCTCGCGAAGCGGCCCCACCAGCTATCCGGCGGGCAGCGCCAGCGCGTCAACATTGCCCGGGCGCTCATGGGAAGCCCTGCGGTGTTGCTCGTAGACGAGCCGACGGCGGCCCTGGACCACGACCGCAGCGAGGCGATTGTCAGGCTGCTGCGGGAGGTTACGGACGAGTTCGGCGTGGCGACCGTCATGGTCACCCACGACACCGACTTCGTGCCGTTCACGGATGCCGTGGCAAGCATGCGCGACGGACGGCTTTCGGCCCCGCGCCCGGCGGCGGAAAACACGGCGACGAGTGGGGACGACGCCGCGGCCGTGGAGGTGCCGCACTTGGGATAGCGCCTCGTGTGGGCCGGGTTAACCGGGTTGGGGCTAGGGGACCCGGTGGCCGAGGTCCGGGACGCCTAGCCCGAACATGTCCTTCAGCGCATGGCTCGCCGCGTGGAAGCCGGGCATCCCTGTGACCCCGGGGCCCGGCGGGGTGGAAGACGAGCACAGGTACAGGCCGGGCAGCGGTGTCCGCCAGGGAACGCGGCTGAGCACGGGCCGGCGCAACATGCCGCGAAGGTCCATGCGGCCGGCACTGAAGTCCCCGCCGACGTAGTTCTCGTCATACGCTGCCAGCCCGGCGGCGGTCGTCACCTTGAACTGAATAACCAAGTCGCGGAATCCGGGCGCGAAGCGCTCCAGCTGCGCCATCACAGCCTCGCTCATGTCCACCGTGGAGCCCGACGGAACGTGGCAATAGGTCCAGAGGATGTGCCGGCCAGCCGGAGCGCGGCCGGCATCGAAGCGTGAGGGCTGGGAGACCAGCACGTACGGCCGGTCAGGATGCCGGCCGGACGCAACCTGGTTCTCCGCGTCGGCAGTCTCCGCCCGGGTGCCCCCCACATGGACCGTCCCGGCATCGGCAAGGCCGCCAGCCGCCCACGGAACCGGCCCGGAGAGAATGAAGTCCACCTTGCAGGCCGCGTTCCCGAAGCGGAAGGCCTTCAGGGCACGCCGGTAGCCCGCCGGGAACATGTCCCCGGCCAGGCCCAGCAGCGCGGGGGGCGCCACATCCAGCAGGGTGGCCCGGGCCGGGGGCAGCTCGGCGAGCGAACTGATCCGCTGCCCGGTCTCGATAACTCCGCCGTGGGCTTCGATGTCGGCGGTCAGCGCCCGGGCAATCGCGGCCGATCCGCCGTGCGGAACGGGCCAGCCGCCGACGTGCCCCAGGGCACCCAGCATCAGGCCGGCGCCGGCGGCGGTCACCGAGGGCAGCGGTGCCACGGCGTGCGCGGCGGCGCCGCTGAGCAGGGCCGGGGCCAGGTCCTCCCGGAACCTCGCATTCCACAGCCGCGACCCCTGTTCGAGCGTCCGGAAGCCGAATGCGGCGGCTGCCGCGGGGTGCCGCGGAATCCGCAGCAGCTGGTTCAGGGTCAGATCGGCCACTCCCTCCACCCCGCGCACGAGCGGGGCCATGAGGCGGCGGTAGGCGGCGCCGTCTCGGCCGAGTTCAGTAGCCGTGCGCTCCAGGGAGCGGTATGCCAGCGCCGCGCGGCCGCCGTCGAGCGGGGACCCGTAGGAGACGTCCGGTACCGCGAGGGTCACCCGCCGGGACAGCTCGAACCGGCGGAAGAACGGCGAGGCCAGGACCATCGGATGCACGGCCGAACAGACGTCATGGAAGTGGCCCGGTTCCATGAGTTCGGCGGTGCGCAGTCCGCCGCCGGGGGTGGGCGCGGCCTCGAACACCCGGACCTTGAGCCCGGCCCGCGCCATGGTCACCGCCGCTGCCAGCCCGTTAGGGCCGGCACCGACGACGGCGACGTCAGTCACCTGCTGCAGCCTTCTGCCACGGCAGCAGGGACGCCGCGGGTCGGCGGAGATCCAGCCGCAGCCAGTCCGGGGCGCCGTTGAAGGGGCCGCCGTGGGGATCATCCACGCGAAGCCGCCGGATGACATCCGAGGACGGATCCCAGATGTCCCAAGCGACACGAACCATCAGGTAGCCGGTGGCAAGCATGTGGGCAACCACCGCCAGGACGTAGTACGGCATATCGATGTTGTGCTGTGTGGAGCCGCCGCTGGTGGCCTGCCCGAGGTACATCCAGATGGCGCCCCAGTGCAGTGCTTCGATGGCCTGCCAGATCAGGAAGTCCCGCCAGCGGGGCCGTGCGAGGGCGATCAGCGGGATCAGCCACAAAACGAACTGGGGCGAGTAGACCTTATTCGTAAGGATGAAGGCCGCCACGATCAGGAATGCAAGTTGCGCGATCCGCGGCCGCCGCGGTGCTGTCAGGGCGAGTACCGCGATCAGGACGCAGGCCACGAGGAACAGGTCCAATGCGAGGGAGTTGATGGCTTCGGCCTGAAGCTGGTTCCAGCCCAGGCGGCCGGCCACCAGGTTGAAGGCAAACCACGGTGAGCTGTAGCCGGCCGGACGCTCCTGCGTGAATTGGTAGAAGTATTTCCAGCCGTCCGGATTCGCGGCGGCCACGGGAACGTTGACCACCAGCCAGGCTGCGATCGCGGCACCGGCAGTAATCACGAGCGCCCGGATGCGCCCGGTCCGCAGTGCAAGCAGCAGGACGGCGCCGAGAATCAACACCGGGTAGAGCTTGGTGGCCGTGCCCAGGCCGATGAAGACTCCGGCGAGGATCAGCTTGTTGCGGGAAAAGAAATACATGCCAAGGGCCAGCAGGCACACTGCCCACATGTCCCAGTTGATGACGCCCGCCAGGACTATGCCGGGGGCCAGGGCAACCATCGCCGCGTCCCAAGACCGCCGCCGGTTCGTCCGTGCCGTGGCCAGGACCGTGATGATCCAGACGGCGGCGATCAGGGTGGCGTTGACGTCGAAGTACCCCAGTACCCTCGGGTTCCCCGTACCGGCGCCGGGCACCAGGAGCGCCGTGGCGCCTGCGATGAGTCCCATCAGCACGGGGTACTCAAAGAGAGCCCCCTGGGTGATGAACGGGAAAGCGCCGTCGCCAAGGCCCCGATTGCGGAACAGCTCCGGAAAATCCGAGTAGCACGTGGCGTAGAACTGTCCGGGGGTTTCCCAGCCGTTGGTGCGGCAGTAGTTCTTGAGGACAATGCCGGTCATGGCGGCGATGACGGTGAGGATCACGAGCACGCGGTCCACCGTGAAGAATCCGGGCGAAACGATCCCGGGCGCCGAGCGGTGCCCCAACGGGCCGCCTACCAGTTCCGTGAAGTTTCGGAGAAAAGGGTCGCTGCGGCTCGGGATGACCAATCGGACCCGTTTGCGGTGTTCCGGCGCCTTTGTCTCCTGCATGACCTTGAGCTTACCGGGGGCCGTTGCCGCTCGCCGCGCTCCGGCCCGGCCGGCACGTCGGTTCACTGCCAGAGCCGCGCCGGAGGCGCCCGCGGAGGGGCTTAAATGAGGGAGCCCGTGCGTCGCCGCACGGGCTCCCCGGGGTTCGGTTCCGATGTCAGCCATCAGCTCCTCCTTCGCTGCAGACAGTCCTGCCGGTCCGTGATTTCATCCCGGCGATTTCATCCCTGTACGGGACCGCGGCGGAAGCGTCCGGTCTTCATCGGGGGGTCAGCGGAAGAGGCCGGCCTGGTGAATGGCGAGGAAGACGTCGTCGCGCTTCTGGTCAAGGAGTTGCCCGTTGAAGCGTGTTGACTCCTTGCGGGTCGGCTTCCTGGTCAGAAACAGGGCCTTGTAGAGCTTGGTCATCATGGTGGTCACCTCCTCTCGAGGCTTGATCGGTGCGGCCGCGCGGCGGGTGCGGCGGACTGGGGCGGTGGTTGCTGTGGTCACGGAGACCCTTCGGTCGGGGAACCGCCGGCCGGCCGGGGCGCAACGGAAATGGCCGGGCCAAACGGACGGGCGGCAGTTATTGGGCACAACAAATAAAGCCATATGTGCATTGAATTCGAATAGCACCGTCCGGACACAACAATTAAGCGTGAAATTCCGGAGCTTTAATTTGAGTCGGAATTCCCCGGGTGCGGAGAGATATTCGATGGAGAATGGCCCTGGACGCGGTGGTGCCGCAACCCCAACAAGAAGCTGGGTTCCGAACTATGGGGGCGCTGCGCAACCGCGTGGTTCCGCCTGTTCAGGCTGAGGTCAAAAGGCTTCCCCTCAGGGAAGCCCGCTGCCGCCGTCCCCAGGCTGCGTTACCGGGGAGGGATGGGCGGTTAGGAGACGGTCAGTCCAAAATTTGGGCGCGGTACAGCGAACGAGGCCGGGGTGGCGGTGGTGGAGTACATCCATCCGCTAGTCAAAGTAATCATCATTTCCCAACCTCCTTTTCTGTCCTGCCGTGGCTCCGGCTGACTGGCCGGGCGACGTGCGCCGTGACCCTGGCAAGTCGCTCTGGGGTCATGAATAAAAATACACTACGAATACGGCAGTTGCCTACCGAATTCATAAAGTTTTTTGAAGTTTATTTTGTTAAGTGAATTTAGAGGCCCCAGCGCACGATTGCCGGCGTCTTCTTATCCCATCCCAGCGTGCACACTTTGGCGGTCCCCAACACGAAATGCCGTCCCTCGTGGGGGTCCAGTCCGAGCCAGCGGGCGGTCAGGATGCGGGAGAAGTGTCCGTGCGCGACGATCAGCACGTTATCCAGGCCCGATTCCAGCACGCGGGCCACGATCTTGTCGGCGCGGGCGGCGACGTCGTCAAGCGCCTCTCCGTTGGGGACGCCGTGCGTCCAGATCAGGTAGTCGGGGTTGTCCTTGCGGATGAGGTCCGAGCTGATGCCCTCGTAGTCGCCGTAGTCCCATTCGACCGCCAGCGGCTCCAGCTGGGCGTCGGGGTAGCCGGCGAGTTCGGCGGTCCGGCGCGCCCGGCGCAGCGGCGAGGTAAGCACGAGGTCAAAGTCGACAGTCTCGAGCACCCTGCGCGCCTCCACGGCCTGCTGCTCGCCTTCCACCGTGAGGGGCATGTCGGTGAGCCCGGTGTACTGACCGCTTTTGGACCACTCGGTTTCCCCGTGCCGCAGGATCCACAGTTGGGGGCGGGGGCCGTTGGAAGGTGCAATCACTTAGGACTCCTCGGTGGTGGAAGGTTCGGCGCCGGCGGGCGCCGCCTCGGGCTGGGCCGCCCACCATTCCCGCAAGCGGGATTCGGCGACGGCGGGATTGAGCGGACCGTGCTCCATGCGTTCTTCCAGCAGGAATTTGTAGGCGCGTCCCACGACCGGGCCGGGCCTGAGCCCGAGCAGGGCCATGATCTGGCCGCCGTCCAGGTCCGGGCGGACGGCGTCGAGGGATTCCTGTTCCCGCAGCGCCGCAATCCGGTCCTCGAGGTCGTCGTAGGCGAAGGACAGCCGGTCCGCCTTGCGCTGGTTCCGGGTGGTGACGTCGGAGCGGGTGAGCCGGTGCAGGCGTTCCAGCAGGGGCCCGGCGTCGGTGACATAGCGGCGGACGGCGGAATCGCTCCAGCCGGCCTCGCCGTAGCCGTAGAAGCGCATGTGCAGCTCGACGAGCCTGGCGACGGCCTTGATGGTGTCGTTGTCGAAGCGGAGCGCCTTCATGCGCTTGGCGGTCAGCTTGGCGCCCACCATGTCGTGGTGGCGGAAGCTCACGGCGCCGCCCGGTTCAAAACGGCGCGTGGCCGGTTTTCCGACGTCGTGCATGAGAGCGGCGAACCGCAGCACAAAATCCGGGCCGGGAACCGGGCCGTCTGTCCCCGTCTCCAAGGCTGCGGCCTGTTCCAGCACCTGGAGCGAGTGCTGGTAGACGTCCTTGTGGCGGTGGTGTTCGTCCGATTCAAGGCGCAGGGCCGAGACTTCGGGCAGCACGAGGTCGGCGAGTCCGGTGTCCACCAGCAGGTCCACGCCGGCCCGCGGGTGTGCCGCGCAAATGAGCTTGGTCAGTTCATCACGCACACGCTCGGCCGAGATGATGCTGATCCGCTCCGCCATCCGGGCCATCGCCTCGCGGACGTCCGGGTGCACCGAGACTCCGAGCTGGGCCGCGAACCTGGCGGCGCGCATCATGCGCAAGGGGTCGTCGGAGAAGGACGTTTCCGGCGGTCCCGGTGTGTTGAGGACGGAGGCGTGCAGGTCGCGGACGCCGCCGAACGGATCCACGAGCTCCAGCATGGGCAGCCGCAGCGCCATGGCGTTGATCGTGAAGTCCCGCCGCAGCAGGTCATCCGTGAGCGACGTTCCGAAGGCCACCACGGGCTTCCGGGATTCAGGATCGTAGGCGTCGGCCCGGTAGGTGGTGATTTCAATCTGGAAATCGCCCTTGCGCATTCCGATGGTGCCGAAGGCGCGCCCGATCTCCCAGTAGTTGTCTGCCCATTTCTTGATCAGGGCGACGGTCTGGTCCGGCGTGGCGTCGGTAGTGAAGTCCAGGTCGGGGGAGATCCGGCCGAGAAACAGGTCACGGACGGGCCCTCCCACGAGCGACAGCTCGTGGCCGGCGTCGACGAAGCGCTGCCCAAGCTCCAGAACCACCGGACCCACCTGGAAGGCAACGGTGTGGGAGTCAGTCTTGTGATGTGCGTGCGCCATAGTTACTTAAGCTTGTCAGAAATCCGCGCCAGCACCACACCGGAGCCTTCCGGGATCCGCCTGGTTCGTCACGATTGCGGACGAACCACCGCAAGCCCAGTTTTCCAGCAGTCCATTTTCCGGCCATGTTTAGGTCATCAACAGCGGGCAAGAGTCGTTAGAGTGGACATCATGGCCCATCCCGTACCGAGCGCTCCCGGCAGGAGGACAAACGCACCGTTGCCGTCGGCAATAGGTGCCAATGTCGCGCCCGTCCAGCACTCGGGCCAGGCTTCCCTTCCCACCGTGGAGGAAATCTCCGCCGGCGGCGTCGTTGTGGACATGTCCGACGCCGAACTCCGGGTCGCGATTATCGCCCGCCTCAACCGCGGCGGCCGGCTCGAGTGGTGCCTGCCGAAAGGGCACCCGGAAGGCAAGGAAAGCAACGAGGAAGCTGCCGTCCGCGAGATCGCCGAGGAAACCGGGATCGAAGGGAAAATTCTGGCGCCGCTGGGTAGCATCGACTACTGGTTCACCGTGAGCGGGCACCGTGTCCACAAGACTGTGCACCACTACCTCCTGCGCGCCACGGGCGGGGAACTGACCATAGAAAACGATCCGGACAAGGAAGCGGTGGACGTCGCCTGGGTTCCCATCCAGGAACTGGCGCGCAAGCTGTCCTTCCCTAATGAGCGCCGCATCGCGGATCTGGCCAAGGAAGTCCTCCCGGCGGACCGCTGAGGTCCCGGAGCGGCCGGTCACGGCCCCGGATAGCGACTAATGCCCCGCGCGGGTGAGACGATGAAGACGATGTCATCAGCCAAACCCGCCCCCGTTCCCTCCGGCCCCGCCGATTCCAAAGCTGTCCAGTCCGGAGAAGCCCGTTCCAGCGCCATCATGGCCGCGGGAACGCTCGTTTCGCGTTTTCTGGGCTTCGCCAAGACGTGGATGCTGGCGGCCGCCCTGGGTCTGGGTTCCACCGTCAATGACACCTTCATCAACGCCAACAATCTCCCCAACCTGATCTTCCTGCTGGTGGCGGGCGGGGTCTTCAACGCTGTTCTGGTGCCGCAGATCATCAAGGCCAGCAAGGCGCCGGACAAGGGAGCGGACTATATCAGCCGGCTGCTGACCCTGGCGGTGCTGGTGCTGCTGGTCCTCACGCTGGCGATCACGCTGCTGGCGCCGTCGGTCATTCAACTGACCACCCAGGGCTACTCGCCGCAGCAGAAGGCCCTCGCGGTGTCATTCGCGTTCTGGTGCCTCCCGCAGATCTTCTTTTACGGCCTGTACGCCCTGCTCACCCAGGTCCTCAACGCGCACGGCGCCTTCGGGCCCGCGATGTGGGCGCCGATCGTTAACAACATCGTGGCGATCGCCGGGCTGGGCATGTTCATCGCCATCATGGGGGCGAACGCCGTCAACCCCCACACGGTCGACAACTGGGGGTCCTCCCAGACCTTGCTGGTAGCCGGGTTCTCCACTATCGGCGTCGTCGCGCAGACCGCCATCCTGCTCATTCCCGTGTTCCGGCTGCGCCTGGGCCTGCGGCCGCGCTTTGGCTGGCGCGGGGTCGGGCTGGGCCATGCCGCGAAGCTGAGCGTCTGGACCCTGGCGACGGCCGCCGTCGGGCAGTTGGCGTTCCTTTACGTCATGCGCATCGCAACGATTCCGGGCGGGGAACGGCTCCGCCTGGCACAGGCCGGGGACCCCGCGGCGGAAAGCATCCCGGGCAACGCCGTGCTGGAGGTGGCCAGCCAGCTGTATCTGCTGCCGCACTCCATCATTGCGCTGTCCCTTGCCACGGTGTTGTTCAACCGGATGACCCGGGCGTCGCAGGACGGCGACCGGGCTGCGCTGCGCAGCGCGCTCTCCCACGGGCTGCGGACCATGGCCGTGGCAACCGTCTTCGGCGCGCTGGCGCTCTTCGCGTTGGCCGGGCCGCTGGGCATGTTCTTCTCCGGCGGGGTGCGTCAGGACGGCGTCATGCTGGCCCAAACGCTCACCATACTGGCTCTCAGCACCCCCTTCATGAGCGCCAACTTCATGATGTCGCGGGTCTTCTACGCCAACGAGGACGCCCGGACACCCTTCTTCATCCAGCTGGTCCTGGCGCTGGTCAACGTGGTGGCCGCGTTCGTGATCCAGTTCCTGCCGTTTGATCAGATCATCTTCGCCATCGCCATCCTCTATACCGGCGGCAATATCCTCTCGGTGATCGTCAGCGCGATCTTCCTGCGCCGGCTCCTGGGCCATCTGGACGGCCCCCGCATCGCCAGCTCCTACATCCGCATGGGCTACGCGGCCCTGGGGTCCGCCCTGGCCGGAGCCGTGGCCCTGTGGCTGCTGGGCAGTTACAACCCGGACGGCTTCGCCTGGAGCGACCGGATCGCCGCTCTGGTGACGATCGTCGTCGTCGGCCCCGTCATGCTGGCCGTATACTTCCTGTTGCTGAAAATGTTCCGTGTGACCGAGCTCCAGGACCTCCTGCAGCCGCTCCTTGGACGGCTCCGGCGCCGGGCAGCCCCGGCAGAGCAGGGCACCGAGCCCCGCGCCCAAGGGGCGGCGGAGGTGCGGAGGGTGCCGGAGCGGGCCACCGTCTCGGTGGACACCGGCCTGATTCCGCGAATTTCCGGCGAGTTCGATGCCGCGTCCTTCCGGGCCGGTCCCGACATCCCGGATGAAGATACGTTCCCCTACAGCCGCCAAGCCGGTCCGGAAGGCGGCTACCTGCCGGCCGAAGACCTGCCCAGCACCGCGCAAGGCGGTTTGGGCCGGGGCGACGTTCCCCTGCCGGGGCGCCGGACCTATCAGGGACCGGCCGGTCACAACCCCTATTTCCCGTTCAACCGGAAAAAGAAAAAATGAGCCCGGCTCCGTTTCAAACCGCCGTGCTCACGCGGCCCGGACAGAGCATCGGCTAGGATCGAAGACTAACAAGGGGAGTTGCGGACCAGCGGTCAACCGGCTTGCCGGAGGGCACAGGGTCGCTCACAGAGTGACCACGTCGGCAGGTCCCGGACAGTCTAGGAGGAGCCCGTGTCCCACCCGATCGATGTCGGATCAGTACTCGGTGGCCGCTACAAGGTCACTGCCACTGTACTGACCTCACATGACCAGGATCTGGTGCTGGACGGTGTGGACCAGGTGCTCAACCGTCCCGTGAGCATCCTCGTCGCCGGGCCGGGCAACGCCGAGCAGGTGGCCCAGAGCGCCCGCGAAGTGGCCACGGGCGAACGGCCGGGCAGCGTTCAGATCCTTGACCTCGGCGTCAGCGATGCCACCACGTATCTGATCACCAACCACACCTCCGCGGCGGATCTGCTGGACCTTGTGGTGTCCTCCAACCCGCCGTACATCGAGCCCTTCTTCACCGATACCCTGGGCAGCGAGATCTTCGGGCAGGCACGCTCCCACGAACCCGAAACGTATGACGGACTCTACGACGACGAGGAAGTCGACGCCGGGTACATCAATTACGGGCACACCCAGCCGGTCGCAGGACACCAGCCGGCGCCCCCGGCCGCCCCGGCCGCCGGAATGCCGTCCCGCCCCGCGTCCGCACCCTCGTCCGGCGCTGCAGCAGCGGCAGCCGCCGGAGCCGCGGCCGCGGCCGCCAGGGCTCCCAAGGCCCCAAAGACTGCGCCGCAGGAGACTGCTGCACACCACGCCAAAGAAACAACGGCGCCCCAGCCCGTCCAGGAGAGCGCAGCTCCCCGCCCTGCCGAGCCGGCAGCGCCGCAGCCCCCAACTGCCGCGGCTCCCAAGGTCTCCTTGTGGTCCGACGACGACTACGCCGGTACCGATCAGCAGGGCAACGGAATTCAGCAAGGCGTCGAAGACCACCAAGACAGCGGTGACCACCGCGGCGCCGCCGCAGCCGCCTCCGCCGGACTGGCCGGAACCGGATTCAACAGCGCGGACCGCGCTCCTGGCAACTTCCCCGCCTCCGCCCGGTCCGCCGTGGACGAGGACGAGTACGTGGAGTACGACGACGAGCCCCGCCGGGAGCCTCGCTCCATGCGGTGGCTGGTTGGCGGCCTACTGGCTGTCGTCCTGGTGGTGGTCCTCATCTTTGCGGTCACCAATCTCGGCAGCCTTTTCAAGAGCAGCCCCCAGTCGAACGCCGGGTCCTCCTCCTCGTCGTCGACCAGCGCGCCGGAACAGTCAACGGGACAACCTTCGTCGACCGCCAGCGAGGCGCCCGCGGCCGGGCCGCCCGTCATTCAGGACGTGACGCGACTGGGCAACTTCGACTTCGCCGGCAACTACGACTCCGACCTCGTGAAAACCTTCGACGGGAACGGCGCGAGTTACTGGTCCGACATGGAATTCGCCACGGAGGACTGGGGTGGCCTTGCCTCCGAAGTTCCGCTCGTCGTCAAGCTGAAGGGCCCTTCCAAGGTCTCTTCCGTCACTCTGAGCCAGCTTGGTGCGTCCGGCGGCAACATCAGCGTCTACACCAACGACCGTCCTTCCCTGGATGGCGCGAAGCAGGTCGGCAGCAACAGCTTCACCTCGCCGGACCTGACGATGCCGCTGCCGGAACCGGTCACGGCGCAATACGTGATCGTGTCCATCAAGACGCTTCCCAAGCTCGCCGCTCCCAAGACCCGTTATGGCTACGGTCTCCGCCTGGCCGAGATCAAGGTGCAGTAACGGACACCGTGCACTAGCGGGTGCAGTGCGCTAGCGGACGCAGTGCACTAGGGGACACCGTTCGCTAGGGCACACCGTGCAGTAGCGGGCCTGTCATCCGGGCGCCTTCTCCGGCCTCGACCTCGCCAAACCGGTACCCTGAGTAGTGGCGTCGCTCCGTGACGCCCATGTCGGCCGGAATATTCAATGCCCGGCAATAGTTGTGCCATGTGGCCGGCCATCGAGGCGGGCGCATCGACAAAGGAAGAGGTTCACCGTTCAGTGAGCAACGCAGAAAACACTGCCTCCGAAGTACGTGATGTCATCATCGTCGGCTCCGGCCCGGCGGGCTACACCGCAGCGGTGTACACGGCGCGCGCGAACCTGAAGCCGCTGCTCCTGGCAGGCTCGGTCACCGCCGGCGGCGAACTGATGAACACCACGGACGTGGAGAACTACCCTGGATTCCCCGAAGGCATCATGGGTCCGGACCTCATGGAGAACTTCGAGAAGCAGGCTGCGCGCTTCGGCACGGAGATCCAGTTCGAGGACGTCACCGAGCTGGACCTCGATGGCGAGATCAAGACGGTGACCATCGGCACGGGGGAGACCTTCAAGGCCCGTTCCATCATCCTTTCCACCGGCTCCGCCTACCGCGAGCTCGGACTGCCGAACGAGAAGCGGCTGTCCGGCCACGGCGTTAGTTGGTGTGCAACCTGCGACGGTTTCTTCTTCAAGGATCAGGACATCGCGGTCATCGGCGGCGGCGACTCTGCCATGGAAGAGGCGCTGTTCCTCACCAAGTTCGCCAAGTCCGTCACTGTGGTGCACCGTCGCGACGCCCTCCGCGCTTCAAAGATCATGGCCGACCGTGCTCTGGCCCACGAGAAGATCAACTTCGTGTGGAATACCGCCGTCGAAGACGTCCTTGGACATGACAAAGTCACCGGATTGCGGTTGAAGAACCTGGTAGACGGCACGGAAACTGAACTGGCCGTGACAGGCGTGTTCGTGGCAATCGGCAATGACCCCCGAACGGACCTCGTCAAGGGCAAGCTCGAGTTGACCGCAGAGGGAACTATCGCCGTCGACGGCCGCACCTCGAAGACCAGCATCCAGGGTGTTTTCGCTGCCGGCGACGTCATTGACCCGACCTACCGCCAGGCCATCACCGCCTCGGGTTCCGGCTGTGTGGCGGCTCTCGACGTCGAGCACTACCTGGCAGATTTTCACGCCTAAGACGGCGCGCAGCAACCAACCGAAGAGAGAGACAAAGGTCATGAGCAACGCAAAAGACGTAACAGACGCCAGCTTCAGCACCGACGTACTGGCCTCCGACAAGCCGGTCATTGTGGACTTCTGGGCCGAATGGTGCGGCCCCTGCCGCAAGCTCGGCCCGATTCTCGACGAGATCTCTGTGGAGTACAGCGAAAAGGTTGATGTAGTCAAGGTAAACGTTGACGACAACCCGGCCATCGCCGCCGAGTACGGCATCACGTCAATCCCGGCTGTCTACCTGTTCCAGGGCGGCGAGGTCAAGAGCACCGTCATCGGCGCCCGACCCAAGCAGTTCTTCGAGAAGGAATTCGCGGACGTCCTGTCCTAATTCCGGCTCGGCTTCACCGGTAGTTTCGCAACTAGCTTCTTGAGGGACTTGCTGAGGCCCGAGCAGCTCGGGGCGTAGTGTCCGGTTGGCTCGTGGTGACCCCCGCTTCTGGCGGGGGTCACTTTTTTGCCCGGGTGCCGGTCACGGCTCTGGTCGCTTGCCATGGCTGCCGCTGGCCGAGGGGAGTGGGCTCGGAGGGACGAGTGGGTGCGCCCGGCCGATTGGGATGTTCTCGATTGAGAGAGGCGTCCTCGTTGAGGTGTCATCAGTCTTACTGAGTTGCCCAATCATTTGGTTTTTCAGGAAGCGGGCCCTCCTCACCAGCGTTCGGCAAACCGTGATCGAGCGGGGTCCGGTGGCGGAATTTCAGCCCATCACCGGCCACGCGAATTCTTGGAAACCGACATTTCGGGGAATGTCGACGGGCCTCCTGGGAATGCACCTGCGTTTCACGTGAAACATTGGCTGCTCGCGTGCCGGCGCGTGGCCATCGCATACTCCCTAGTGGCTCCGTCCGGAGCGTCCTATACATTCACCAATCGCAACAGGCGATTCTGCCAAAATTCCAGCCACTCGGGACCCGAAACGGAAGCTCGCCAGAAGCGCGGATGTTTCACGTGAAACGTCGAGTGCCCGCAAGAGGCTCGGAGATGATCATCGTGGCTGGATTATGCACACGGCCCGCATTCCACGAACGGCAATGTAGTGAATGTGGATGATGCCTTTGAACCTCGCCGAGGTTGGGCGATGTTCTCTGCTGAAATCAGATTCCCTCTGACAGCACCGGTTGAGCGTTATTTGCTCGTAGATGCGCCGCGGGGAAGGCGTACGGAACGGCAGTGCGCCCGCTTCGGCAGTAGGCCCACAACGTAGCCCTGACGGAGGCACAGCCCGCTCGTCAGGTGCTGCCCGCCCAAACCGTGGTGCTAGGTACGGCCGCCGGCGCCCCGCAGGCGAGTTCATCAGCCGTGACGACCCTCCTGCCCACCGCAAGCCCGCCGCCACCCCTTCAATCGGTGCTGCCCTATCAGCCGGCGCTGACAGTGTTTCACGTGAAACATCCGTGAGGAAGGATTCAGTCTCTAGACGCAGGCCGTCCCGCCGTTCTATTCAAAGGGCCGAACCCATCCGAGCGTATGGTCTGGACCGAATAGAGGCGCCAAGCTAAGAAGGGCAGGCGTCATGTTTCACGTGAAACAACTAAGAAGAACATCGACACCTATGCGTAAATGATTGTGCACTATTACTTAAACCCCCGGCTGCCCCTCCGTGCGCTGAAGTTCGCCGGGGCCGTGCTTGTCGTCGTCTGTCGTTCGCCGTCTGACACACTCATGAAAGCGTCGAGCATTCAGGCTCCCTGTCGGCCGGGCTCCGACGGGATGGGGGACAGGGGTCTCTGGAGCACCTGGGCTCCTCGCTGAATCCCGGTTGGCCCTCATCCAGCCCAAGCCTGATTGGCCCCGGTCCAAGATTCCACGCGAAGCCGTGACTACAAGTCACCCTGTTGGCGGCGCACTGGTCTTTCCACACTGTTCCCTAACGGCCCGGCAGCCTTGGCGTCGCCGTTTCACGTGAAACATTCTGCACACACCGCGCGACAGGCTGACTCAGGCCGGGCGGCAGCGCGCGCTGGCGCGCAACGTCGCGGCCTCGAATGTCGCGGTCTCAGACTTGCCGGCCACGCGAGGGAGGAACCAATCCCGGACAGAGGACAGCGGGGGAGCGATTCAGCTCCGAGACGGTACCTCAGCAACGCCTCCGCCTACGTCGCCCCAGCGGTGGCAGACGTACCCCCGAGCCGGCTCGCGAGACTCGTCGCGCACAATCCCCCGATTGGCTCCTCAGGAGCCGAAGGGACCGAGGACGTGAAGCCCGGTTCCCATGCCACGAAGAACGCCAGGGCAAAAAACCGATCCGCAGCAGGGCGTAAGCCACTTAGCCGCAAACTCCGATCGGGGCCCCAGTTGGCTCAGTCGCAAGGACTCGTCAACCCACCCTCGGTACTGGCCCGGGGCCGGATTCCTAAGTGGTTCTCGACGGCGCCAGCGAGTCCTCGCCTCCGGCCCGTTCCAGCGTGGAGCTCAGCCCGATGGTACTTCCTTCAGTTCAGGACAAGACTCTACGAGCAGGCACTGCGCAGTGCTTTACTCATCTCACGCCGCGTGCATCCCAGCGCCCTTCAAAGCCCCCTGGGCTCCCCGTAATCGGCACTCCACATGCTTGGCTAGCAACGATGACCGGCCTCGCGAGTCTGATGAGGAACCCGACGATGCGATAGCCCGTGCAGCGCGAGGTCCCCACGTGCCGTCCTCCGACCCACAGGGGAGGGTTCGCTCCATCCTGGATTCCGCACTACTGACTCGGCGAATTGGAGCCGGCTCGAATACATGTTGGAGATTTCCACGGCATCTCGAGGCGTCACGAATCCTCTGTCGACTTACGCCGTGAGACTCCATCAGTGTCACTTGGAGTGTGTCCGGGCGCCGTCAGTAATCCATCCAATAGCCTTCGGCGGGGTTGGTGACGGCCCGCACTGGTGCCACCAGTCAACGTCCACAGACCCTCCGCGGCTGGCTCGGACCGGCGACAAGCGGGAGCAGCGACTGCCCTCTTGTGGGATGACCGGTTCCTCCGGCCAGTGATCTGCTCTGTCTCATCGTCTGTCTCCACCAGGTTCTCCACAGAAGTTATTCACATGGTTATCCACAGGTGCTGAGAGATTATTCACACCGCATGATGCACACCACAGGGCCGTGTCGAAATGCGAACACGCAATGACGCCTGCGGCATCTCGGGCTCGATAATGGTCTTCGCGGAGCCGGACGGCTGGCTCTTGTCACAGTCAAGAAATGCCCACAAGAGATGGGCAAAATCCCTGGAAAATTAACCATTCCACTGCGAATAGATAGGTGCGGCGTGTTGCCTTAAGCAGCCCGACCATTGACGGAGATTATGTTTCACGTGAAACTCTTCTCCACGATCCTGGCCAAGCAGCGGCGCCGGACAGCCGCTGCCGCCTCACCTTCATCCACTCTGGCGGACGGGATTCCTCGCAGACTAATCCACAAAGTTATCCACAGTTATATCCACCGATGTATCCACTGTGGATTGGGAGTGTCTGCTGTCTCCGTGGGACCCCTTAGATCATCTGGGGAGTGCCCCACGTCGACAATCCATCCAGCTGGTGCCTCACGGCTGATTCGCCAGTAGCGCTATAGCTCCAGATCACAGCGTCGGTGAAATCACGATCCGCCGACGCCACTCCCCACCGGGTTGCGCCTCCGTGCGACACCGATGGCCAACCCCCCAAGAGGTGCGCCGCCTTGCATTTGGCCGCGCCATCGAAGAAGAAGCCGTGGAACCAACGTGAACGGCCACGGGCGGAATAGTTCGCCTGACGAGCTACGGATTCCTTCCCCGCTCCGTCTGTTGACGCCGTCCAATATTGTCGCTCGAAGCTCGCATGCCGGACAGGAACTCGTTCTCTGCCTCTCCGGTCTGTACCGGTCTTCGAGAGCGGCAGCCCTGCCAAGGGCTACCTTTGACCGCACACAACGGAGACAGAGCGGGTAGCGTCGGCGTGACCGCCAGGCCAGAGCCGAGGGCTGGCCAAAGGAAGAATTGGTGCAACGGGACTACTACCGCCAGCGGCGGGGGGAGTGCGATGGGCGTCAGCCTGGCGGGAAGGCGGCCAGGAGGGCGGACCGAGGGAGGAGTCAGGATGACCGGCAAGCCACTTCCATGGACCGAGGCAGCGGGAGCGATAGCGCGCGCCGTAGACCCCCGCTCGGACGGAGCCGGACGAGCACGGCCGCTGCCGGTCGGACACTTGGTGCGGGCACTGCGGAGGGCTTCCAGATCGGCACAGCCGCTGGACGCGAGGTCGGGGCATTCAAGCGGAATCACGTCCCGCTGTTGGGCCGTCGGAGTTCGCGCGGACCAGTTCATGGATCACAAATGTGGCCAGCCTTCCTAGCGCCGGGAGTCGGCATCGTTTCACGTGAAACATCCGCGCTCTTGCCAGATGGATCGACTTCGCGCCGCATTGTCCGCCGACGAACGCCTCGATCACGGGGTGAAGCTCTACCGTCCCTGTGGACGTCCCCGTGGACGTCCCTGCTCCTGCCGTGGGCCATAGACGTGACTTACGCGGCGCTGGTCCGCATCGGCATCGGCATCGGCATCGGCGAACAGTGCCAGCACCTGCACTAGGCGGCGACCATGCCGCTGGAGGGTAAGTCCGAGCCAACGCGATCGAGGGAACGCTTGCCACCCCTAACGGGGGAGAGCCGCTGCCGCCCTCTCGTACGACGCATAGGGGCTGCCTTGCGCACGGAGAAATACCAAAGACGGAGCTCGGACAAAAGGTAGCCAGGCGACCAGGCAAATGACCGGGAGAGCCGGGGAGCGCGATCGACCAGGGCAGTCACTCTACTGCTCCTACGCGGGGGATTCCGACTCAGCCGCGACGAAGACGGCCACATTGCTGGCGGTCGCCGTAAACGCAGCTAGGAGGTCCGGGCTTGTGGCCCCGCACCCACATACCCTCACCCACGCCCACAGACCCGAGCTCACGCCCACAGTGATGATGGCACACCCCCAGGCTTGGTCCGGGGCTCCCGCACCTCTCGCTTGGGCTAGTGCAGTCCATCGACGTCGTGACGGAGTACTTTCGCTGTAGCGGATTCCCATCGTGGTCGGGGAGTGCCGGCCTCTTGCCGCAAACCGGCGCCCCAGAGTGTGTCCTGTTCAAGAGTCTTCCGCCGTCTGGGCGGAGGTCCGGCTGGAGGGCAGTGAATCCAACGGCACGCGCTGGGCTATCCTGTGCGGGCAGCGGAGTGTGACCCAAAGGGTCGGCTGTGCCTTCCTCCTGGCAGCCCCATCCCCTCATGATCGGGGCGACATTCTCATCCGGCGAGTTCAGTCGGCCAGAGGCACCGAATGATGTCCAATGCTCCCTGTTTTTTGTCTTGCGAGGGGGACTTGCCTGCTCCCGGTCCTCCTTGCGAAGTCGAGGCGCCCTGCCGGCACTGGCCAGAATTCCGAGGTGCAGGCGACTCACCGGAACCCGTCGCCCTGCCGGCGCCCCATCGCCAGGGCCGAGTCGGATTCCCGAGATCCAGTTGCCGAGATCGAATTGCCGCACGGCAGGCACTACTGCCCGCGTCCGTCCTGTTTGGAGAACCCTTGTACCAGGCTTCCAGGCCTTGGTATGCACGCTCCGGCCTCGGATCGGCTGGCGCTGTTTCACGTGAAACAGGAGCCACGCGTTCCGGATGTCAAACGGTGCACGGGTACCGCGCACCGGGAGCCGGCGACGGGGCGTCATTTCTGCCCCCGGCTACTTGCGTTAGTCATGGATCTGGATCCAGGCGGTCATCACGTCACCGAGTCATTTCTGTCCAAACGGAATCCGGCCGAGGTCCCCAGGGGCCACCCGTGGCCCCCCATGAGTTCGCTGCGAACACAACCTCATGATCCGCACGCGCAGGCGAGCGGCGATCCGTCGTGGACGCAGTCAGCAACTGTAGAGCCGACCACCTGCTGTCCATCCGCGAGAGCCTCGCCGCCTGGAGGCGAACCAGTGCGTGTGATGTCACGTGCACGGACAACCACTAGTCCGGTACTCCATGTCATGACCATAAGCGGCGAATGGCGGAGACCCGGTGACCAAGGCACCTGCGTCCACCCTGGCTAGCCAAGTGAACACGGTGCTCCTCCGTCGCGCCGGTGAACCCTGATAAGGAGTCGTGTCCGGCGGTGCGAGTCCACACGAGGAGCAGGCCGGCATTGGGCTTTGGAGGGCGGCATCGGGATTTAGAGGAGAAGAGAACTGCGACCGCGGGAGCTTGCCTTGCGGTGTGGATCTGGGGGAACATCCATTGCGGGCTGCAGGATCTACCACCCAGTCGGAAGACGGAGCCACCCGCGGCCTGCTGCACTAATCTACGCATCGCGGGCAAGCAGCTTACGGCCAACACCCGGCCTTCAACCACGTTCAGGGCGGCACGGACGCACCTCACCAATTTCCCCAAGCGCCACGATGGACTACTGCCGGATGCGGCGGCGGCATCAGCCACGCAGGGTATAACTAATGCGCCGCTGGCAGTGAGACGATTCGGCCCCCACCCCTGCAGCGGCAAACGAGGGCATAAAGGCAAGGCATTAAAAGAAGGTGGGTCTGTTTCACGTGAAACAGACCCACCCCAAACGACTCGGCGACTTTAGCCGGAAGCCCCAGGAGTCAAGACGTCCATGATCCGGTTTAGGTCCTCGACGCTGGCGAACTCGATGCTGACACGACCCTTGCGGGCACCAAGCGAGATCTTGACGTTGGTATCCAGCCGGTCGGACAGCGACGACGCCAAGTAGTCGAGCCTTTCGTGGCGTGCTCCCGGACGTGGAATGTTGTTCTTGGCCGGTGTGGCGGGGCTCTGGTAGAGAGTCACTGCTTCCTCGGTCGCGCGGACCGACATGCCTTCTGAGACAATTTTCTGCGCCAGGCGTTCCATGGCCGCGGCGTCCGGGAGGGCCAGCAAGGCGCGGGCATGACCTGCCGAAATCACGTTGGCGGCCACACGCCGCTGAACCAGGGGCGGAAGCTTCAGCAGTCGGAGGGTGTTGGACACCTGAGGGCGCGAACGTCCGATCCTGTCCGCGAGCTGCTCATGGGTGGTTCCGAAGTCTTCAAGGAGTTGCTGGTAGGCCGCGGCCTCTTCGAGCGGATTCAGCTGACTGCGGTGCAGGTTCTCCAGCAGGGCATCGCGCAGGAGGTCGTCATCGGTCGTATCACGGACAATCGCCGGGATAGTTTCCAGGCCTGCGGCCTGCACTGCACGCCAGCGCCTTTCACCCATGACGAGTTCATAGGGTTCGCCACCTTCTTCGGTTGAAGTGCGGACCACAATTGGCTGGAGGACGCCGATTTCGCGCACGGAGTGCACCAGCTCCGCCATGTCGTCCTCGTCGAAGACAGACCGGGGCTGTTTGCGGTTGGGATGAATGTCCGTGACCGGGATTTCGGCAAACCTGACACCGGGTACGGCCACGAGTTCGACGCCGCCGTCGTCATCGTGCTCGGGAGTGGAATCAAAGGCCAACTGCTCCCCGGCGGCCGCCTCTTTGGCAGCGGTAGTTGAAACCTTCGGCGCGGGCGTCTTCCGGGCGGGTGCCCTCTTGGTCCCCGCCGCACCGGCCGTGACGCCAGCCCCCGCAGCAGCATCGACACCACCGGATGAAACCGAATCAGGAACAGAAGCCGGGACGTCGGCGGAGTCGTCCGACGTTGCGGCCGCAGCCGGTGACGCCTTGGTTTTCGGGGCGGGGACGTCCAGGAGAGTTTCCGTCGCGGACTCGGAAGTCTTCTTCCGGGCTTCGGGAAAGAAGAGGTCCACGGGCCGGGATGGAGCAGCGCCGTTTCCGGAGGCGTTAGCCGCGGCGGAACTTGGAATGAGTGCGCCAAGTCCACGGCCGAGGCCGCGTCGCTTATCGCTCATGGATAAATCCCTCCAGTGGAAGAGCCGGGACTCACCTGGCTCTGGCTAGTGCAATTTTTGAAAAGATTCTAACGTTCAGCGATTTCCGCTGCGGCTTCCAGGTAGGACAAGGCGCCGCTGGAAGAAGGATCATATGTCATGACAGTCTGCTGGTAACTCGGAGCCTCGGAAATACGGACGGACCTCGGCACCACAGCCCCCAGCACCTGTTGCGGGAAGTGCTCACGTACCTCCGCCGCAACCTGCGCCGCGAGGTTGGTGCGGCCGTCGTACATGGTCAGGAGAATCGTGGAGACAACCAGATCGGCGTTCAGGTGCTTCTGGATCATCTCGATGTTCTTCAGGAGCTGGCTCAGTCCCTCAAGGGCGTAGTACTCGCACTGGATCGGGATCAGGACTTCACCGGCCGCGCAGAAGGCATTCACCGTCAGGAGCCCCAAGCTCGGCGGGCAGTCGATGAAGATGTAGTCCAGCCGCTCCTCGCCGTTCTTGGCGCGCTCCTTGGAGTACACATCGATTGCACGGCGCAGCCGCTGCTCGCGGGCCACCAGGCTCACGAGTTCGATTTCCGCGCCGGCAAGGTGGATGGTGGCGGGAGCACAGATGAGGTTGTCAATGTCGGGGCACGGGGCCACAACGTCCTTCAGGGGGACGTCGTTGATCAGGACATCGTAGATGCTGTCGACGTCGGCGTGGTGCTCAATGCCCAGGGCCGTCGAAGCGTTGCCCTGCGGATCGATATCGATCACAAGCACGTTCAGGCCGGCGGCCGCCAGGGCAGCCGCGATGTTGACGGTGGTCGTCGTCTTGCCGACGCCGCCCTTCTGGTTGGACACGGTGAAGATGCGGGTCTTTTCCGGCTTGGGCAGTTGCCGTCCCAACAGCCGTTCGCGGCGCTTGTTCTCGTGCGCGAGCTCGCGGGCGATGGGGCTGGAATCATCGATGGAGTCCAGCACGTTGCCCGTGTGAGGAAGGGATGTTTCACGTGAAACACCGGCCATTCCCGTTGCCCTAGCAACCGAACCCGTGTGAGTTCCGGAGTAGTCATGAGCGACTGCGGGAGCCGTAAACGCACGTGCGGACCCCAGGGACATAAACGGCGGGATCCGCTGTGTGGAGGCTTCGCTACTGCTCACTATGACACGCTCACTCTCATTCGGCTCTTACTGCCGGTTACTAGCCTAACCTCTTCCCCTCAGACTCCCCGGGCACCGGGGCCGATGCTAGGCAATCTTTTGAGGCTTGTTTACTACGATTCGGACCACAGTGGTGGGTTCTTCGAGCAGGTCTTCTCCCACCACCACCACAGACGTCTCAATGCCACCCAGCTTGCGGATAACCTTGGCTGCCTTTTCAATTTCCTCGCCGGCGCTGCGGCCCTTGATGGCCACGACTTCGCCCTTGCCGGCCAGGAGCGGAATGGTCAGTCCCGCGAGATTGGAGAGCGCGGATACCGCGCGGGCCGTAACGACGTCGGCGTTCACGAGCCCGACGGCGAGCTCGGCGCGCGTGCGCATGATCGTGACGTTCTCGAGCCCGAGATCATCCACCACTTCCTGGAGCCAGATGACCCGGCGCTCCAGCGGCTCGATCAGGGTCAGTTCCAGGTCCGGCCGGGCAATGGCCAGGCACAGGCCGGGCAGGCCGGCGCCGCTGCCGACGTCGGCAACATGGCTTCCGTGAGCAATCTGGCTTTCGATGACGGCACAGTTGAGGACGTGCCGGCTCCACAGCCGCGGCACTTCCCGGGGGCCAATGAGGCCCCGTTCGGTCCCGGAGGTCGCCAGGTGCTCGACGTAGCGCTTAGCCAGGTCCAGGCGGTCGCCGAAGATCGACTGTGCTGCCTTGAGTTCGGGTGCGGTAATTTCAACCATCAAGCTAGTCAACGGTTCAGTCTGCAGAGACAACGATGTGCCGGTCGGCGCCTTCGCCTTCGGACTCGCTCACGAGCCCCAAATCGGCGACGGCGTCGTGCACGATCTTGCGCTCGTAGGCGCTCATCGGAGCCAGTGCAACGGCCTCGCCGGATTCCTTGACCGTGGCAACGGCGTCTTCAGCGATCTTCTGCAGGTCTCCGGCACGCTCGGCACGGTACCCGTTGATGTCCAGCACCAGGCGGGACCGGTTCTCCGTGGCGGACAGGACGGCCAGCCGGGTCAGTTCCTGGAGCGCCTCAAGGACTTCGCCGTCGCGGCCGACGAGGCTTTCCAGCCCCGCGGATTCTTCCTCGGCAACGATTGAGATGTAGGTGCGGCCGTTACGGACCTCGATGTCGATGTCGCCATCGATGTCGGCGATGTCCAGCAGTTCTTCGAGGTAATCAGCGGCCACGTCCCCCTCTTCTTCGAGGCGGCTTGCGGAAACACCCTTGACGGGGCTGGTTCCCGTGTCCTGTGACGCATCGTGGGATGCCTCCTGGGCATCGTCCCGCTCGTCGTCAAACTCGGCGGAAATAGCGTGTTCGGTGCTCTCGGCGGACATTACTTCCTCTTCCTGTTTTTACGTTGCGGCTGGACGCGCTGGGCCTTAGCCTCCACTGCGGCAGCGGCGGAAGCCTCGGCTGCCTCGGCGTCGGCCTTCTTGCCACCCAGAAGGGGCATGGCGGGCAGGCCCTTGGCTGCCCGGCGCTCGGCCAGAGCCTTGGCGGCCGGTGATCCGGGCGTAGGCATCCGGCGGATCACGAAGAACTGCTGTCCCATGGTCCAGAGGTTGGTGGTGGTCCAGTAGATGAGGACACCGATGGGGAAGTTGATGCCACCCACACCGAAGACGACCGGCAGGATGTAGAGCATCATCTTCTGCTGGCGCATGAACGGGCTGGCCAGGGCCTCTTCGGACATGTTCTTGGCCATGATCTGTTTCTGCGTGATGAACTGCGAGGCCGTCATGGCCAGGATCATCACGATGGAGAGGATCCACACGGCCGTCTGGTTGCCGCCGCCGCCATGGAGCAGGGACGCGGACAGCGGTGCGCCGAAAATGGTGGACTCATCGAACTGCTTGACCTGCTCGGCGCTCATGGCGCCGATGCCCTGGCCGCTGACTTTGGCGCTGCTGATGCCCGAGAGCACCTGGAAGAGCGCGAAGAAGAACGGCATCTGGATCAGCATGGGCAGGCAGGCCGAGAACGGGTTGGTGCCGTGCTTCTTGTACAGCGCCATCTGTTCCTGCGCCATGGCCTGGCGGGAGAGCTGGTCGGTCTTGCCCTTGTACTTGTCCTGCATCTTCTTCAGGTCCGGCTGCAGCAGCTGCATGCCGCGCTGGGCCTTGATCTGCTTGACGAAGACGGGAATCAGGGCCGCACGAATGACCAGCACGAGCCCGATGATGGACAGGGTCCACGTCCAGCCGTTGGCCGGCGACATGCCGATGGCGCTGAGGCCGTCATGGAAGCCCACCATGATGGCTGAGACCAGCCATTTAAATGGGGCCAGGATTGTTCCAAAGATGTCCATACGATTCCCTATTCGTCAGGCCGCAGGGCGGCCTTCTCCATCAGGCTGAGCAGCCAAGTACTTGTCCGGGTTGTTCAGCACAACAATTGTGGGGGTGTGGTCGGCCGGCCACTCCCGGTGCCCGGCGGGGACATGGTCCACACCGCCGGCATTCCATGGGTGGCAGCGCAACAGGCGCCGGGCAGCCAGCCAGCTTCCCTTCACGGCACCGTGTACCGTGATTGCCTCAAGGGCATAGGCCGAACAGCTGGGAAAAAAGCGGCACACCTGGCCGTACAGCGGCGAGACCACCTTGCGGTAGGCCATCAGCAGCAGGATGAGAATGTTGCGGGGCAGGTTCCAGACCACCTTGCCCAACCAGCGCAGTGCAGATCCGAGAGTCACAACGCTCAGACGGGGGACGACGGCGGCAGTTGAGTTACGCACGCGGGGGTCCCTTCCTGTGTTGTCTCGTAAGAACCTGATGAAGCAGCCTTGGGAAGGCGGTTGCCCAGCCGCTTCATGGTTGTTTCCAAAGCGGCGTCATAGTCTGCGAGCAGCTGGTCCCAGCTGGCCCCCGCCGCGGCGGGCAACGCCCGGACCACGATGGCAAACCCGCTGCCGTATTTCTGCAACGACAAGGCGCCGGCTTCTCTCAGTCTCCTCTTAACGAGGTTTCTGACAACAGCGTTCCCGACACTCTTGGAAACGATGAATCCGATCCGGCTTGGTTCATCGGCAGCGAGAGCTGCCGTATATAACACTACGTTCCGGCGTCCATTGCGGACACCGGAACGTACAGTTGTTGAAAAATCGGTTGATGTCCGCAGACGGTTCCTGGTGGCTAGCACCGTTAAACTCGCACAGGGATGTGGACCGACGAGTCAGTTATTTAGGCCGACAGTTCGGTGCGGCCCTTGCCACGACGGGCTGCCAGGATGGCACGGCCGGCACGGGTACGCATACGAAGGCGGAAGCCGTGCTTCTTGGCTCGACGGCGGTTATTCGGCTGAAAAGTCCGCTTGCTCACGTTAGTTACTCCAGTGGATCAAAGGTGCGCCCACCCGATCAAGGGGAAGAACTGGCCGACGCTAAGTTTTGTATGTGCCGCTTCCCTCGTAACTCGCACGGCGCAGGGCGTCGAGAAAGAATCAAATGAGGCGAAAAGCGTACACATGGGACTTCACAACGTTAGGGCTTGCCAGCCTCCGGAGTCAAACCGAGGGTCGGCTCGCTGCGTTTCCCCAGCTGTGGCTAACTGCCGTCGCAGCCTGTGGATGAAGTGCGTCACGCGCCCCGTTTGAGAACCACAACGGTGTAATTATCCACAGGACAGAACCCAGCTATCTTCTAGCGTTTTCATCCCCTACAGTGTCTCAGTAACCCCTTATCCACGGACTGTGCATAACCCTGTGGATTGAGCCGGGCCGGCGCACAGCTCCGGACCGCGTGGATGCACGTAATGCAGGCCAGCAAGTTTGAGGAACTGATTGATGACAGTAGACGAAGCCAACCAAGCCAACACTGTCGGAAGTTCCTGGCGGCGGGTTGTCAGCCTTCTGGAGAACGACCACCGTGTCTCTCCCCGGCAGCGCGGCTTCGTCATCCTGGCCCAGGCGCAGGGCCTGATCGGTTCCACCCTTCTGGTGGCTGTCCCCAACGAGCTCACCCGCGAAGTCCTGCAGACCCAGGTCAAGGAAGCCCTGGATGACGCCCTCCGGAGCGTCTTCTCCGACGAAATCCGCTGCGCGATCGACGTCGACACGGATCTGGTGCCGCTGCACACGGAACCCGAACCCGCCGTCGAGCTTTCCCTCGCCGCCGATCCGACTGTGGAGTTGAAGCCGCAGCCGATGCTGCCGAGCACCTCACACGAATTCGGCCGGCTCAACCCGAAGTATGTCTTTGACACCTTCGTCATCGGATCCTCCAACCGGTTCGCCCATGCGGCTGCCGTGGCTGTGGCGGAGGCGCCGGCGAAGGCCTACAACCCGCTGTTCATCTACGGCGACTCGGGACTGGGCAAGACCCACCTGCTCCATGCGATCGGCCACTACGCACGCCGGCTCTACAGCGGAATCCGGGTCCGGTACGTCAACTCCGAGGAATTCACCAACGACTTCATCAACTCCATCCGTGACGATGAAGGCACCAGCTTCAAGACCACGTACCGCAACGTGGATGTGCTGCTGATCGACGACATCCAGTTCCTCGCCGGCAAGGATCGGACGCTGGAGGAGTTCTTCCACACGTTCAACGCCCTGCACAACAACAACAAGCAGGTGGTCATCACCTCCGACCAGCCGCCAAAGCTGCTCGCCGGATTCGAAGACCGCATGAAGTCACGCTTCGAGTGGGGCCTGCTGACCGATATCCAGCCCCCGGAACTCGAAACCCGCATCGCGATCCTTCGGAAGAAGGCCCTCAGCGAAGGCCTCTCCGCCCCGGATGACGCCCTCGAATACATCGCGTCGAAGATTTCCAGCAACATCCGCGAACTTGAAGGCGCCCTCATCCGCGTGACGGCCTTCGCCAGCCTGAACCGGCAGCCGGTGGATGTGGCCCTGGCCGAGATGGTGCTCAAGGACCTCATCACCGACGACGGTGCGCAGGAAATCACTTCGGCCCAGATCCTCACCCAGACAGCCGACTACTTCAAGCTCAGCATGGAAGAGCTTTGCAGCAAGTCGCGCACCCGCACGCTGGTGACCGCACGGCAGATCGCAATGTACCTGTGCCGGGAGCTCACGGACATGTCCCTGCCCAAGATCGGCCAGGAGCTCGGCGGCCGCGACCACACCACCGTGATCCACGCCGACCGAAAGATCCGCGAACTGATGGCCGAGCGCCGGGTCATCTACAACCAGGTGACCGAGCTGACCAACCGGATCAAGCAGCAGCAGCGCAATTCCTGAGCCGACGGCCGGCGCACTCTTACCTTATTAACAGGGCCCTGTGGACAACCCTGTGGATACTTAAGGGGACAACCGCGGTTAATGGGCTTAAAACCCTTAAGGCGCCTGTGGATCGGCGATCCGGCCAAAAATCTTGTCCCCATCCACACCCTGTTTAAAACCTGCTCCACCCACAGCCCATGAACAGGGCTTAACCGCGGATTCGCACGGCAGGATCGAGTTATCCACAGTTTCCACAGCAGTTATTAACACTACTAATCCCAAGAAAATGAAATTCCCTCAAACAACAATCTCCTTCCGCCTCCCCGCAGCGCCCAGGCCCGTTCCGGACCGGCGCCGGACACCGGCCCCGCGAACCACACTCGTGTAAGCCGGGGATGGGAGAAACGCTCACCTTGGGGCTAAGCTGTCTGCAGTGCGTCCGTCCCGGACATCTTTTGTGGTTCCCACCGGGCCATGGAGCCGGGGAGGGCGGACGCTTCCCTTGTTGACGGAGTTCGGCAGTCCTGCCGGGGTCCGCGGCAGCTTGAGATGTTTTAGCGATTTTCAGCACTGACAGCAGCAATGAAAGGCGGCACCCTTCCGTGAAGTTCAGAGTCGAACGGGACGTCCTGGCAGAAGCCGTGACATGGACCGCCCGGTCGTTGTCTCCGCGGCCGCCCGTTCCCGTACTTTCAGGCCTGCTCCTGAAGGCTGAAGCCGGTACCGTCAGCCTCTCGAGCTTCGATTACGAGACCTCTGCCAGGCTCGAAATCCCTGCTGACATCAGCACCGAAGGCACCATCCTGGTATCCGGACGCCTGCTCGCGGACATCTGCCGCAGCCTGCCCTCCGCCCCCGTCGAAGTCGAAACCGACGGCAACAAGGTGACACTGACGTGCCGCCGAAGCAGCTTCCACTTGGCCACGATGCCCGAGGCCGAATACCCGCCCCTTCCGGCCCTGCCCACCATCAGCGGCACCGTTCCGGGCGATTCGTTTGCCCAGGCGGTATCCCAGGTGATCATCGCGGCAAGCAAAGACGACACCCTGCCGATCCTGACCGGTGTGCGGATGGAGATCGAGGACGATCTCATCACCCTCCTGGCCACCGACCGCTACCGCCTGGCCATGCGGGAAGTCCCGTGGAAGCCCGTGACTCCCGGCATCTCCACGAGCGCCCTGGTCAAGGCCAAGACACTGAACGAAGTGGCAAAAACGCTGGGCAGCAGCGGCGACATCAACATCGCCCTTGCCGACGACGACAGCCGGCTGATCGGTTTCGAGAGCGGCGGCAGGACCACCACCTCGCTCCTGGTGGATGGTGACTACCCCAAGATCCGTTCGCTCTTCCCGGAATCCACGCCCATCCACGCCACCGTGCAGACCCAGGAACTGGTCGAGGCCGTGCGCCGCGTCTCGCTGGTCGCCGAACGGAACACCCCTGTCCGCCTCGCCTTCACCCAGGGCCAGCTGCATCTGGATGCCGGCACCGGCGAAGACGCGCAGGCCTCGGAGGAACTCGAAGCCCAGCTGACCGGTGAGGACATCACGGTGGCCTTCAACCCGCACTACCTGATCGAAGGCCTGAGCGTCATCGAAACCAAATTCGTGCGCTTCTCCTTCACCACCGCGCCCAAACCGGCCATGATCACGGCCCAGCAGGACGCCGAGGGTGAAGACCAGGGCGATTACCGCTACCTCGTCATGCCCGTCAGGCTCCCCAACTAACTAACAGATCTGGCCGTTTTGACCCCTCAAAACGGCCACAACTGCCAGTCAGCTCGGTGACGTCACCAACGAAGCACCCCCAGCGCAGAAAAGAGTTCATCCCGTGCACATCGGACTAATCGGCCTTGGAAAAATGGGCTTCAACATGCGCGAACGCCTGCGCAACGGCGGCATCGAGGTCACCGGTCTTGACCGGAACCCGGACATTACCGACGTCGCCACCGTGGACGAGCTCATCGCCGCCGTTCCGGCTCCGCGCCTCATCTGGGTCATGGTCCCCTCGGGCGACATCACCGACGCCGTGATCACCGAACTGGGCAACAAGCTCGACGCCGGCGACCTCGTCATTGACGGCGGCAACTCGCGGTTCACTGAAGACCAGAAACACGGTGCCGCGCTGGCCGAAAAGGGCATCAGCTTTGCGGATTGTGGCGTCTCGGGCGGAGTATGGGGCCTCCAGAACGGCTACGGCCTCATGGCGGGCGGCGATGCTGCGGACATCGAGCGCGCCCTCCCCGTCTTCGATGCCCTCCGTCCTGCCGGCGAACGCGCCGACAGCTTCGTCCACGTGGGCGGCATCGGCGCCGGCCACTACGCCAAGATGGTCCACAACGGGATCGAATACGGCCTGATGCAGGCCTACGCGGAAGGGTACGAACTCCTGGCCGCGAAGGACATCGTCGCCGATCTTCCCGGGACCTTCCGGGCCTGGCAGAAGGGCACGGTTGTCCGCTCCTGGCTCCTGGACCTCATGGTCAAGGCCCTCGACGAGGACCCAGGACTGGAATCGATCTCCGACTACGTCGAGGATTCGGGCGAAGGCCGCTGGACTGTCGAGGAAGCGATCGCCAACGCCGTGCCTGCACCGGCCATCACGGCTGCGCTGTTCGCCAGGTTCTCCTCCCGCGAGGACAACTCGCCGGCCATGAAAATGGTGTCCGCGCTGCGCCACCAGTTCGGCGGCCACGCGACCCGGCCGGCCAAGTAATCCTGCCCGTGAGGTCCTGAATCCCGCGTGTACCTAGAAAAGCTCTCGCTCACAGATTTTCGCAGCTACGCCCAGGTTGATCTCAGCCTGGAGCCCGGAGTCACCGTCCTGGTGGGATCCAACGGCATCGGCAAGACCAACCTGATGGAAGCCATCGGGTATCTGGCCACGCTCAACTCGCACCGGGTCAGCACGGATGCGCCGCTGCTGCGGTTCGGCACCGAGCGGGCGATGATCAGGGCCAAGCTGGTCCGCGGCGAGCAGGCCACCTTCCTGGAACTGGAAATCAACGCCTCCCGGGCCAACCGCGGACGGATCAACCGCAGCAATCCGGTCCGCGCCCGGGATCTTCTCGGCATCTGCCAGACGGTGCTCTTCGCGCCGGAAGACCTGGCGCTGGTCAAGGGCGATCCGTCGAACCGCCGCCGGTTTCTGGACGAACTCCTGGTCAGCCTCATGCCGCGGCACGCCGCCACCAGAAGTGACTACGACCGGGTCCTGAAGCAGCGCAACGCCCTGCTCAAATCTGCACGGGCCGGAAAATTCACGGCCGGGCATGAGGCAACACTGGATGTCTGGGACCAGCACATGGCGCGGGCCGGGGCCGAACTCCTGCATGCCCGCCTTGAGCTTGTCGACCGCCTGCAGCCGCACCTGAATAACGCCTACGCGCAGCTCACCGACGGCTCAAAGGAAGCGTCCGCGGTGTACCGGTCCACGCTCCAGGACATCCTGGACGACGACGGCGCCGCATCGCGGCCCGCGGGAGACTCCGGAAACGGTGTCGAGGCCGGGGCCGCCGCGCCCGCGGAAGACCTGCGCCTGCTCGACGTCGGGCAGCTCACCGACCGCTACATCCAGGCCTTTGCCGCGTCCCGCCGCAGGGAACTGGAACGAGGTATCTCTTTGGTGGGACCGCACCGCGATGAGCTGGAGCTCGTGCTGGGATCGGCCCCGGCCAAGGGCTACGCCTCGCATGGTGAAACCTGGTCCATGTGCCTGTCGCTGCGCCTGGCCTCGTACTACGTCATGCTTGACGACGCCCGCACCGGCGGATCGCCTCCGATCCTGATCCTGGACGACGTTTTTGCCGAGCTTGACGTCCAGCGGCGGCGTAAACTGGCCGCAATAGTATCCGGCGCCGAGCAAGTGCTGGTCACTGCCGCCGTCGAGGACGATATCCCGGCGGAACTGACCGGACGGCGGGTGAAGGTCATCCCGGGAGGAATCGATGAGCAGGACAATCGATGAATAAGGATACCGACGGCGGCCTGCAGCCGGGCCGCGACCCCGACGACATCGATGCGGCCCAGGCAGCCCTGAACAGGATGCGCGACGCCGCCGCAGCCCGCGGCGAGATCCGGCGTGCGGTCCCGCGCTCCGGCACCGGAACCCAAAAACCTGCCCGCAGCGCGCGCGGAACCCGCGGGTTCACCCAATTCCACGGCACCGGCCGGGATCCGCTGGGCCTGGGCAAGGTCGTGGGACGCCTTGTGGCCGAACGCGGCTGGACCTCGCCGGTGGCCGTCGGATCCGTCATGGCACAGTGGGCCGTCCTGGTGGGGCCGGAAATCTCCGCCCACTGCACTCCCGAGAGTTTCACGGACACCACCTTGCATGTGCGGACCGATTCAACGGCGTGGGCAACCCAGCTGCGGCTGCTGAGCAGCAGCCTGCTGGAAAAATTCCGCACCGAGCTCGGCGACGGCGTCGTGACCAGCATTCAAGTGCTTGGACCGGCCGCACCAAGCTGGCGCAAGGGCCTCCGGACCGTCAACGGCCGAGGACCCCGTGACACGTACGGATAGCCCCGGAAGGCACGGCGCGCGCCGGATCTGAAGCACTTCTTGCAAAAACCCTTGAAAAATCCCCGAACGGCGTGTAGGGCGCTCGAACGCCCCCGAGTCGTATAGGCACCCTAGGGCTGGACCCCGAAAGCCTTGCAGGGGGAGCCAGCGGCCTCTCAGCGGCACTTTCCCGCCCGTTTGGCGCCCTGGAATGCGGGTTTGCGCCCTATAACACGATAGAATCGTTGAAGATAACTGGGCGCCGGTGAAACGTTGACTGAGTCCGTTTCCGACGCAATTTCAGCGTGCGGCGGACGGATTCCCAAGTCGGCGTAACCCCGGAGCCGTCAGTGACGTGCCTGTTGGCAGGAGCCCTTTCCACGCTAGAGGCAAGGGCCGGCCTTCAACGAACATAGAGGAGTCGAAAGCGCCTGTGGCTAACGACAATGCAGACATCCGGTCAGCGGAAGATGTAGTGGAAGACGTAGTGAAAGAGGCGGCGGTAGCGGGGTCGTCCGGGACCGCGACTTCGCACGAATACGGCGCCAGCGACATCACGGTGCTTGAAGGCCTGGAGGCAGTCCGGAAGCGTCCGGGCATGTACATCGGTTCCACCGGTCCCCGCGGCCTGCACCACCTGGTCTACGAAGTCGTCGACAACTCAGTTGATGAGGCATTGGCCGGCTACTGCACCCACATCGAAATCGTGCTGCAGGCCGACGGCGGCGTCAAAGTGGTGGACAACGGCCGTGGCATCCCGGTCGATATGCACCCGACCGAACACAAGCCCACTGTGGAAGTCGTCATGACCATCCTGCACGCCGGCGGCAAGTTCGGCGGGGGCGGCTACGCGGTCTCCGGCGGCCTGCATGGCGTCGGCATCTCGGTGGTCAACGCGCTCTCCAGCAGGGTCAACACCGAAGTCCGACGCCAGGGGCACGTCTGGCGGATGTCCTTCGCCGACGGCGGCAAGCCGCAGGGCGGCCTGGTTCAGGGCGAGGAAACCTCCGAGACCGGAACCACCCAGACGTTCTACCCGGACGCCGGCATCTTCGAGACCACGGAATTCGACTTCGAGACGCTCCGCGCACGTTTCCAGCAGATGGCGTTCCTGAACAAGGGGCTACGGATCACCCTGACTGACGAACGCCGCGCCCCGGAGGAGCCGTCCGATGACGCGGACCTCGATCTGGACGCCGTTGCCGTCGAGGGCGAAGTCCCCGCGGAGTTCCACACCGTCGTCTACCAGTACGACGACGGCCTGCTGGACTACGTCAAGCACCTGAACTCCGGTAAGAAGGTCGATGTGGTCCATGAGGACGTCATCGCCTTCGAGACCGAGGACACGGAACGGCACATCGCCCTGGAAATGGCGATGCAGTGGACCAACGCGTACTCCGAGAGCGTCCACACCTACGCCAACACCATCAACACGCATGAGGGCGGCACCCACGAAGAAGGCTTCCGTGCCGCGATGACGTCGCTCATCAACCGCTACGCGCGCGAGAAGAACATCATCAAGGAAAAGGATGACAACCTCACCGGTGACGACATCCGCGAAGGCCTGACGGCCGTCATTTCCGTGAAGCTCTCCGAGCCGCAGTTCGAAGGCCAGACCAAGACCAAGCTCGGCAACTCCGAGGTCAAGGGCTTTGTCCAGCGGGTTGTCACCGACGGGCTGGGCGACTGGCTCGAGCGCAACCCCGGCCCCGCCCGGGACGTCATCCGCAAAGCGATCTCGGCCGCCCAGGCGCGCATGGCGGCCCGGAAGGCCCGCGACAACGCCCGCCGCAAGAGCCCGCTGGAATCCTTCGGCATGCCCGGCAAGCTCTCCGACTGCTCCTCCAAGAACCCGGAGAAGTGCGAGGTCTACATCGTGGAGGGTGACTCGGCCGGTGGTTCGGCCAAACGCGGCCGCAACCCGGAGACCCAAGCCATCCTGCCGCTCCGCGGCAAGATCCTGAACGTGGAACGGGCCCGCCTGGACAAGGCACTCGGCAATGCCGAGGTCCAGTCCATGATCACGGCCTTCGGCACCGGCATTGGCGAGGACTTCGACCTTGCCAAGCTGCGGTACCACAAGATCGTGCTCATGGCCGATGCCGACGTCGACGGCCAGCACATCACGACGCTGCTGATGACCCTGCTGTTCCGCTACATGCGCCCGCTGATCGAAAACGGCTTCGTCTACCTCGCCCAGCCGCCGCTGTACCGGATCAAGTGGTCCAACGCACCGCACGATTACGTCTACAGCGACCGTGAACGGGACGCGAAACTGCTCTCCGGGCAGGCCGCCGGCCGCCGGATCCCCAAGGACAACGGCATCCAGCGCTACAAGGGCCTCGGCGAAATGGACTACACGGAGCTGTGGGACACCACCATGGACCCGGACCACCGGACCCTCTTGCAGGTGACGATGGACGACGCCCTGGCAGCGGACCAGATCTTCTCCGTCCTGATGGGCGAGGACGTGGAATCGCGCCGGAACTTCATTCAGCAGAACGCCAAGGACGTTCGGTTCCTGGATATCTAGCGGCGAAAACCCCCTAATATTCCAGAGCTGATATATACCCGAAACGGAAAATATAGACTATGAGTGACGAAACACCCGAGGTGCCGGTCGGTTCGACCGGCTCCGAGCCCGTCCTTGAAGGCGCCATCCTCGACGGCGACGTGCTGACCGACCGCGTCGAGCAGGTGGACCTGCAAACCGAAATGCAGCGCTCCTACCTCGACTACGCCATGGCCGTCATCGTGGGCCGGGCCCTGCCCGATGTCCGCGACGGCCTCAAACCGGTCCACCGCCGCGTGCTGTACGCGATGTTCGACGGCGGCTACCGCCCGGAGCGCTCGTTCAACAAATGCGCCCGTGTGGTGGGCGAGGTCATGGGCCAGTACCACCCGCACGGCGACACCGCGATCTACGACGCCCTGGTGCGCCTGATCCAGGACTGGACCATGCGCTACCCGCTGGCGCTGGGCCAGGGGAACTTCGGTTCGCCCGGCAACGACGGGGCCGCGGCCCCGCGGTACACGGAAACCAAGATGGCCCCGCTCGCCATGGAGATGGTCCGGGACATCGACGAGGAAACCGTCGACTTCCAGGACAACTACGACGGCAAGAACCAGGAACCGACCATTCTTCCGGCCCGGTTCCCGAACCTGCTGGTCAACGGCTCGTCGGGCATCGCCGTCGGCATGGCCACCAATATCCCGCCGCACAACCTCCGCGAGGTCGCCGACGGCGTCCAGTGGTACCTCCAGAACCCGACGGCCAGCCGCGAAGAGCTTCTCGAAGAGTTGATCCTGCGCATCAAGGGACCGGATTTCCCGACCGGTGCCACGATCCTCGGGCACAAGGGCATTGAGGACGCCTACCGCACGGGCCGCGGCTCCATCACCATGCGCGCCGTGGTCAACGTCGAGGAGCTCCAGGGCCGCACGTGCCTGGTGGTCACCGAACTGCCGTATCAGGCCAACCCGGACAACCTGGCCATCAAGATCGCCGAGCTGGTCAGGGACGGCAAGATCTCCGGCATCGCCGACCTCCGCGATGAGACCTCCGGCCGCACAGGCCAGCGCCTGGTGATCGTGCTCAAGCGCGACGCCGTGGCCAAGGTGGTGCTCAACAACCTCTACAAGCACACCCAGCTCCAGGACAACTTCGCGGCCAACATGCTCGCGATCGTTGACGGCGTGCCGCGCACGCTCAGCCTTGATGCGTTCATCCGCCACTGGGTTACCCACCAGATGGACGTCATCGCCCGCCGCACCCGGTACCGCCTGCGCAAGGCCGAGGAAGAGGCGCACATCCTGCGCGCCCTGCTCAAGGCGCTGGATGCGCTCGATGAGGTCATTGCCCTGATCCGCGCGTCCAACACCACCGAGGCCGCCCGCGACGGGCTCATGGAACTGCTGGACATCGATGAGCTGCAGGCCCGGGCCATCCTGGACATGCAGCTGCGCCGGCTTGCGGCCCTGGAACGCCAGAAGATCCAGGACCGCCATGCCGAACTCGAGGCCCTCATTGCCGAGTACAACTCGATCCTGGCCTCTGAGGAGCGCCAGCGCGAGATCATCAGCACCGAACTGGGCGAAATCGTAGCCAAGCACGGCGATGACCGCCGCACCAAGGTGCTCATGGGCTTCGATGGCGACATGTCCATGGAGGACCTGATCCCCGAAGAGGAAATGGTGGTCACCATTACCCGCGGCGGCTACGTCAAGCGCACCCGCAGCGACAACTACCGCTCCCAGCAGCGCGGCGGCAAGGGCATCAAGGGTGCCCAGCTGCGCGGGGATGACGTCGTGGAGCACTTCTTCGTCACCACCACGCACCACTGGCTGCTCTTCTTCACCAACCTGGGACGTGTCTACCGGGCCAAGGCCTACGAGCTCGCCGAAGCCGGACGCGATGCCAAGGGCCAGCACGTGGCCAACCTGCTGGCCTTCCAGCCGGATGAGCACATCGCCCAGGTCCTGGACCTGAAGGACTACCAGCACGCCCCGTACCTGGTGCTCGCCACCAAGCGCGGCTTGGTCAAGAAGACCCGCCTGGAGGACTACGACACCAACCGGTCCGCCGGCGTGATCGCCATCAACCTGCGCGACGGCGATGAGCTTGTCTCGGCCCAACTGGTGTCCGAAACCGATGACCTCATGCTCGTCTCCCGCAAGGGCCAGTCCATCCGCTTCACCGCGACGGACGAGGCGCTGCGCCCGATGGGCCGCGCCACCTCCGGCGTTACCGGCATGAAGTTCCGTGAGGACGACGAACTGCTCGCAGCCGACGTCGTGAAGGACGGCTCGTTCGTGTTCATCGTGACCGAAGGCGGCTTCGCCAAGCGGACCGCGGTAGAGGAATACCGGCTTCAGGGCCGCGGCGGCCTCGGCATCAAGGTCGGCAAATACCAGGAGGAGCGCGGTCACTTGGTGGGCGCCCTCATCGTCCAGGAAGAGGACGAGGTCCTGGTGGTCATGGAGGGCGGGAAGGTGGTCCGCTCCTCGGTCAGCGGTGTGCCGGCCAAGGGCCGGGACACGATGGGTGTGATCTTCGCCAAGCCGGACAAAAACGACCGCATCATCGCCGTTGCGCGCAACAGCGAACGCGGGCTGGAAGGCGACGAGCCTACCGACGGTGAAGATACCGGCGAAGAGGCCGGCGGCGACGCTCAAACTCGGGCTTCCTCGCCGGATGACGTAACGTTGGCTGAAGATGGCGGATTGCACGAGAGGTCCGCAGCGGCAGAATCAGTACCGGCCCCGGAGTCAGATGAGTCATCAGGCAATGCCGAGCTGGACGAAGACAACACCGGAGGTAACGAGTGAGTAATTCCGACTCATATCCCAAACCGAGCAGCGGCGTGCCGGGCGGAGTGCGGCAACCTGCCGCAGCACCGCGTGTGGGCGCTCCCTCGCGTCCGCAGCAGCGCCCCGGCGTGTCCGGCGCGGCCACGGCTGCAGGCCAGCGGCCGCCGGCCCCCGGCCAGCGCCCCGCCGTGCCCGGCCAGCGCCCCGCCGTGCCGGGACAGCGCCCCGCTCAGTCCGGCGGGCAGAACTCGGCCGGATTGATCAAGCCTGCCCCCAAGGCGAAGGTACGCCGGGCCAGACTGCTGATCAGCAAGGTGGACCCCTGGTCCGTGCTGAAAATGGCCTTCCTGCTCTCCGTAGCCTTGGGCATCGTCACTGTCGTGGCGGCAATCGTGCTTTGGACCGTCCTGGACCTGACCGGGATCTTCGACCAGGTGGACAGCCTGCTCGGGACCCTCGCGGGCTCCGAAGGCGGTGGCTTCGAACTGAAGAAGGTGGCATCCCTGGGGCAGGTGGCGTCGTTCGCCACCATTATCGCCGTGATCAACGTGGTGCTGCTGACGGCCCTGTCCATGCTTTCCGCGGTGCTGTACAACATCGCGGCGACGCTCGTGGGCGGCATCGGTGTGACCCTCACGGACGACTAAACCCGTATTTTTCCGCGGAATCCTGCGGAAAAGTTCCTCGATTTGAGATCGGGCCGGGATGTGCTGTACAGTCATATCTCGGCCCGATGAGGCATCGGGGCGTATAGCTCAGGCGGTTAGAGCGCTTCGCTGATAACGAAGAGGTCCCAGGTTCAAGTCCTGGTACGCCCACGGAACCTGTACTGGTTCTGATAGAGGTTAGTGAAGGTTCGTCGATGACTGGACCGGAACGGGGTGCGTGTGAAGAAGTTGCTGGTTATCGCAGCCACGGTCGCAGGCGTCTTCCTCTACCGGAAGGTGCAGGAATCCGAAGCCCGGAAAGTAGTTTGGAGCAACTCAACCGATACGGTTGATTAGCCCGGACCCAGGGATGGAAGCTGCATCAGCTCTCCGGAACTAGGGTATGATTGACGGGTTGCTTCTTATGGGGGCATGGCGCAATTGGTAGCGCACCTGCTTTGCAAGCAGGGGGTTCGGGGTTCGAGTCCCCGTGCCTCCACCATGAGAAAAGTCCCGGATCGCGGAAACGCGGTCCGGGACTTTTTGCATATCCGGGCAAGGGCGCCTGCCTGCAGACTCACTCCTTCGGCTTGGCGTAGTCCGACATCCCTTGCCAGTCGATGTACACATAGGGTTCGTCGCCGAGGACCCAAGCGTCGTGACCCGGCGGGATGACCCCGAAGTCGCCGGGACCGAATTCGATTTCTTCGCCGTCGTCCATGACGACTTTCAGGCGGCCCGAGACGGTGTAGCCCTTGTGGGCAACCATGCAGCTGTCCGTTTGGGCGATCGGCTTGACGTGCTGGGACCACTTCCAGCCCGGCAGGAAGGTCGCTCGCGCCACCGGTCCGGCGTCGAGGTTGACGAGGTCCACCTG
This sequence comes from Arthrobacter sp. TE12232, assembly GCF_054062615.1. NCBI lineage: Bacteria > Bacillati > Actinomycetota > Actinomycetes > Micrococcales > Micrococcaceae > Arthrobacter > Arthrobacter sp. TE12232. The sequence goes on along the minus strand of NZ_JBSSFK010000001.1, from coordinate 2,532,987 downwards.
ACCCATGCCTTCGGCAACGGGGCGTGTTTCTTCCGGCTGGTCCAGGCTCTTGCGGATCATTGACGCCATGTTGGTCTCCTTCTTTGGTAATGGTGAGACCGGACTGTGAGACCGCGATTTAAGACTGGCACCGCGGTATGTACGGGTCAAGGAGTAGCGGACGGAAGGGCCGCCGCCGTCGGTCCCACTAGTGTGGGAGCGTGAACTTTTTACTTGCTGCCGTCGGGGTGCTTGGTGTGGCTTCGTCGGGGCCGCTCATTGCGGCCACGCTGGGTGCCACATCGGTCAGTGCCCTCGCCATCGCCTTCTGGCGCAACGCGATTGGGGCCGTCGTCATGGCTGGTCCCGTGCTGGTCCGCAACCCGCGCCAGTTCGGCAGAGTGACCGGAGCTGAGTTCCGCTGGTCGCTCGCCGCGGCGGTGGCTCTGGCGCTGCATTTTGCCTGCTTCATCACCTCGCTGCAGCTGACATCGGTTGCGGCGGCGACGGCGCTGGTGTGCCTGCAATCGGGCTGGATCGCAGTTTTCCAGATGTTCCGGGGCGTTCGGCACCCGTGGCCGGTCCTCGTGGGGCTGGGGATCGCGTTCGCCGGCGTCGTGACGATTACCGGCTTCGACATGGGCACTTCTCCGCAGGCGCTCCTGGGTGATCTCCTGGCGGTGGCCGGCGGCGCCCTGGCGGGCATGTACACGCTTGCCGGAGGCAAAGCCCGGCAGACCATGGGAACCGGCATCTATACGACGCTCTGCTATGGCATGTGCGCCGCGATTGTGGCGGGGATGGCGTTGTTGGCCGGACAGCCGCTGGCAGGGTTCGAGGCGGCTGGCTGGCTGGGGATCCTTGCCGTCACTGTGTGCGCCCAGCTCGTGGGGCACACAGCGTTCAACCACCTGCTGGCGACGATGAGCCCGCTGCTCGTATCAATGATCATCCTGCTGGAAATTCCGGGTGCGGCGCTCTTGGCTGCCGCGTTCCTTGGCGAGACGCTGCCGGCCGGGACCTATGCCGGACTGGCGATGATCCTGGTGGGGCTCGCCGTCGTCGTTCTGGGGCAGCGCAGGTCACGGCTGGCCCGGGGCGGCGCGGTGGTACCAGGCGGGGAGGGACCAGGCACTGAACGGCTGGCGGAGCTCGGCACGGACTAGACCGCGGCTATTGCTGGCGGTTCTTGGTAGCGCCTGTTGCTCGCGCCTATTGGCCACCGCGGCGGGCGGGCTGCGCGGTGTTGACGGTGTGAATGGCGCGGAGCAGCTTTGCCGGGAAGTAGACCGAGAAGAACACCACCATGGGCGCCTTCAGGGCCATCTTCTTGACGTTGTGGGCCTTGTAGGTGCGGTCAAAGCGCGTCACGTAGTAGCGGTAGTCGCGGGGTGAATCCTCGAGCCTCCGGGCGGACATGCCCGAGATCATCTGCGGCCAGTACTGGATCCGGAGATCGTGGTCCGCCAGGTGCAGCGAGAGGTCGATGTCCTCGTGCATTTCGTCCCGTTCGTCCCGGCAGGTGTCGGCCCGGATGGTTTCCCAGGCCGAACGGCGGAGGGCCATGTTGGAGCCGAAGAGGAAGTGATACTGGTGCTTGGCAAGCTTGAGCATCAGTTGTCGCATTTTGTCGTCGGCCTTGAGCCCGAAGCGGCGCATCGGCATGTCGTAGTAGACCACCGGACCCGTTGCGGCGTGCACCGAGTCGTCCGTGAAGGCATTCTGGACCTGCTCCACCCAGTCAGGCTCCAGCACGGAGTCGGCGTCGATCCTGCCGAGGATGTCGCCGGTAGCGTGGTCCAGACCGAAATTGCGTGTGGGAATGAGCCCCTGTGCGCTGTGCTGGCTGAGCAGGATGATGGGACTCTCCGGATACTCAAGCTGCATCTGGCGCACGATGTCCGCCGTGCGGTCTTTGGACAGATTGTCCACCACAATGATTTCGTGGGCAGGCACCGACTGGTAGACCGCGGCAATCAGACACTGCCGGATGACGCTTTCCTCGTTGTACGCCGGGATCACAATAGACACAGACGGCGGTGGAGCAGTAAGCAGGTCGTCCTGGGGTGATCTATGGGGTGACATCACCACAAATTTAGCATCTAGCCTGCAGGCTGAAGCCGGGCCGCGGCGCGGCCCGGCGCCGGACCGGGCGAAACAAAGGGAGGGATCCCGCCCCATGGCGGAATCCCTCCCTCGGTTCGGCTCAATGGCCTCGGCTCGGCCGGTGCTACTGGCCCGGCTTGTTCGAGCCGTTGTTCAGGTTGGACGCGATGTTGCGGACGGCGGTCTTGGCATCGGTGGCAACTTTGGTCGCAGCCGTTGTGGTGTCGTCGGCAACGTCCTTGGCCGCCTCCGTTGCATCGTCGGCCGCTGCAGCTGTCGCGTCGGCTGCCTCCGCAGAGGCATCAGCCGCGGCGTCGGCTGCCGCAACAGTGGCGGCGCCGGCCTTGTCGGCGGCGTCCTTGAGGGTCTCGTTGACGCTGCTGGCCGCGACAGGGGCCGGCGTTACCGGCGTCGGCACCTTCCAGGGGTCCTCCACCGGCTTGGAAGCCTTCCAGGCGGCAACACCGGCAGCAGCTGCGGCAGCGATGATGCCGAAGATCAGCAGCCCGCGGTGCTTGTGCTTGGGCTTCTGCGGCTTGGCGAGCTTCGCGCTGGCGGTCTTACCGGCCTCGGCGGCGGCGGCCTTGATGTTCTTTCCGGCAGCCTTGGCCTGCTTTTTGGTGACCTTGGCCTGCTCCTGGACGCTGCGGACGACGCCGGAGTCAACAAGCTTCTGCGCCACGGCGTCCACATGGGCCGGAGCATTCTCCAGCGTGCGGTGGACGGCCTCGGAAGCGTACCCGAGCTGGTCGGAAAGCTTGGGCAGGTACTCGACCACCACCCGGTCGCGTGCGCTGGCGATCACGGGGGACGCCTTGTCCACGGCTTCGTGCAGGCGCGGAGTCGCGCCCTCGGCGGCTTCGGTGATCTTCGGCGCAAGGTGGGCCAGGCTGTCCTGAAGGCGGGGGGTGACGGTGGCAACGCTGCCGGCCAGATTGTGGGCTGCCGACTTGAGCCCTTCCTGAATCTTGGGGGACGCGGTGTCCAGTCCATGCTGCAACCGGGGAACAGCCCAATTCACGGCCGCTTCAACCCGCGGTGCCGCCCAATCCTTGGCGTTGTCTACTCCGGTGCTGACTGACTGCTCAAGGTCACGGGCAATACGATCCGATTTCTTCACAACTACCTCCCGATTAATGTGACGGTTCTGCTGTTAGCCTACGTGTCTAGGAACGCACCGGCTATTCTTCAGGCCGATTTCCAGTGGATTTCACCCAGCGCGGAACTGACTGCGTGGCCCTATGCGCATGGACCCGTCATGGAAGAATAGGCCCCATGACTGCCAACGCAACCGCAAAAGCCACTATCCACACGAGCCTCGGCGACATCGTCGTCAACCTCTTTGGCAACCACGCGCCGAAGACCGTCGACAACTTCGTCGGACTGGCCACCGGTGAGAAGGCCTGGACCCACCCGGAAACGGGCGAGGACAAGACGGGCACGCCGCTCTACAACGGCACCATCTTCCACCGCATCATCAAGGACTTCATGATCCAGGCCGGCGATCCGCTGGGCCGCGGCACGGGTGGACCGGGCTACAAGTTCGACGACGAAATCCACCCGGAACTGACGTTCAACGAGCCGTACAAGCTGGCCATGGCCAACGCCGGCATCCAAATGGGCCGCGGCACCAACGGTTCGCAGTTCTTCATCACCACCATCCCCACGGGCTGGCTGCAGGGCAAGCACAGCATCTTCGGCGAGGTCGCCGATGACGAATCCAAGAAGGTCGTCGACGCGATCGAAGGCGTCCGCACCGGCATGGGCGACCGCCCCGTCGAGGACGTCACCATCAACAGCATTGATATCGAGAAGCTCTAACCCCACACCATGAGCTACGGAGTTCCGGCGGCAGAGCCGTCCGCGGAGATCCCGGTGTGCCCCAGGCACCCGGACCGGCCCGCCTATGTGCGCTGCCAGCGATGCGGGCGCCCTGCGTGCCCCGATTGCCAGCGGGCGGCCGCCGTCGGATTCCAATGCGTTGACTGCGTCAATGAAACCAAACGCACGACGCCGACCGTCAGGACCGTCTACGGCGGCGCCGCGACCATCGGCAAACCGGTAGTCACTTTCGTGATTATCGGGCTGTGCGCCCTTGTTTATGCCCTGCAGTGGATCGTCCCCAACGACGGGATCTACCAGCAGCTGGCATACGCCCCCGCCTTCACTGACAGCGAGCCGTGGCGGATGCTCACCTCGGCGTTCCTGCACTCCCAGGGATTCCTGCTCCACATCGTCCTGAACATGTACACGCTGTGGATTTTCGGCCAGATCCTTGAACCGCTGCTGGGCCATGTCCGCTTCCTGGCGATCTATCTGCTCTCCGCCGTCGGCGGCTCGGCCGGCTTCCTCCTGCTGACCCCGGTCTATCCCGTGAACGGCCCCGTTGGCCTCGTAGGAGCCTCCGGCGCCATCTTCGGCCTGTTCGGCGCCCTGCTGGTGGTCCAGCGGCAACGCGGCGGCGATATCCGCCAACTCCTGGTCCTGATCGCCATCAACGGCGTCATCGGATTCATGGTCCCCCAGATCGCGTGGCAGGCCCATCTTGGCGGCCTCGTCACCGGCGCCCTGAGCGCCGTCGTCATTGCCTACACTCCCCGCGGACCCCGGCAGACTCTGATCCAGGTGATCGGCCTCGCCGGCGTCCTGGCCCTGGTGATCGTCGTTTCAGCCGTCCGGATGGCCGGCGCCGCTTAAGTCGGGCCCGCCTCCACCACCTTTGCCGCCTACCCCGGCGGCGCCCTTTTGCCGTCCATCCCGTCTGCGCCCCGCCGTACTCGTGCCAATCCATCAGGGCGTGGTTCCGGGCAGTTTTGTCCGGGTGGCACTTCGACGTGAAAACGCCGCTCCCAGGCCGTCTATCGCCGTCTCCGGCCCGCAAAGTCGCCCCGGACGGCGCACCTCACCAGTCCTGCCGGCGCACCCTGACAGCCCTGCCGGCGCGACCCGGGTTCCCGTCTGCACCACCCGTCTGAACCCCCGGGGAAAACCCGTCCGATCTGCGGCGATGTCCCCGGCCGCGGGTGGAAGTTTTCCACAGGGGTTATCCACATTGTTAATAACTTACACGCGTGTAGTTCGTCCCGGGTTTCCCGATCTGAAGGCCACAGCTGGCGAATTTCCGGAAGCGTGGTGACGCCGTCCGATGGATCTCCACACCTGTGGATAACTTCTGTGGGTAGCCCTGTGAGTAAGTGGATAACTCTGTTTGTTCGCCGGGTCCGCTGCTTCGCCCTCCAACAATGCGTCCCCAGGAACTGCAGACGCGCTGGCGGCTTCCCGCCGGCCCGTCGCCCCGTGTCGCTGGATCGTGCGCCATCGCCGCAATGTGCAGCGGTGACGTCGTTTGATCCGGCCGCCCTTCAGGCCGCAAGCACCGCTGGCCGAGCCGAGGTCTTTCAACAGGGTTATTCACAGTGTTAATAACTTGATGCGCTTAGTAGCCACGCGAAGAAATCCGGCTCATGGCCCGCTAGCAAGGCATGCCGGTTCCCCGAGCCGGCGGTTATCCCCAGCTGTGGATAACTTGTGGGTAGAACACTGTTACTAAGTGGATAACTTATTCGTCGCACTCCGCCGGCCGGGACAGTCGCTTCTGGCGTGGCCTGGCACGGCCGCGGAGCACCGGACGGGACGGACGGCCGATCCACGGCACTTTTCCACAGGGAATCCACACTGTTAATAACTTACAGAGTTGTAATTCATGGCCCGGCGGAGATACCGCCGCCTCCGGGCTGGCCAGCTGCGGCCTTTTACCCGGGCTGGAAGGCGCGAATGAACGGAAACTTATGAACAATGTGGATAAGTTTCCCCAGACTTGTGCACAGCTGTGGATAAAGCCGGCTCGTGAAACCGGCGCTGCGCGGCACCGCGTCAGGCCGTCCCGCCGGACCGCGGCGTCAGTGCGGCCAGACGCCCGACGTTCCGCGCCGGTGGCTGTCCAGCAGGTGGGTATCCACCATGCCGATGGCTTCCATGAGCGCAAACATGGTGGTGGGTCCGACGAACGCGAAACCCTTCTTGCGCAGCGCCTTGGACAGCGCCACAGACTCGGCCGAGGTCGTGGGGACCTGATCCAGCGAATGCGGCCGGGGCGTGGTTGAGGGCTGAAAGGCCCAGACGAAGTCGACCAGGCCGCCGTCGTCCCGCAACGCCAGAGTGGCACTGGCGTTGGTGATCGTTGCCTGGATCTTGAGCCGGTTCCGGACAATGCCGGCATCGAGCATGAGCCGTTCCACATCGGCGTCGGTGAAGGACGCTACCGTCTCCGGGTGGAAGTTCTTGAATGCCGCACGGAAAGCGGGCCGCTTCCGCAGAATCGTCGCCCAGGACAGCCCGGCCTGGAACCCTTCGAGGCAGATTCGTTCGTAGAGACCTTGCTCATCCCGGACGGGCATTCCCCACTCGGTGTCGTAGTACTCACGCAGCATGGGATCCACGGCTGCCCACACAGGCCGCGCCAGTCCGTCGTCGCCAATAATTGAGCCGCTTACTGCCGGGGTCATCTGGAATCCTTCGCTGGGTTAATGCCGCTCCCAGCATTATCGGTCATAAGGACACGGCCGCCTGAAGCCTGGACAGCCGGGCGCTCGAGCGCCGGGATTAACGCTGATGGGCCGGTACACAGTGTGTACCGGCCCATCAGGGACATGCTCCGCGGAGGCGTGGTTCAGGAACGCCAGCGCGTGGTCATCAGGAAGCCGATGATCGCGATTCCGAACCCGACGACGATGTTCCACGAGGCCCAGGCCTGCACCGGGAAGGCGCCTTGAGTGATGTAGAACGTGATGATCCACAGCAGACCAACGATCATCAGGCCAAACATGACGGGCTTGAACCAGACCGGATTGGGCTTGTAGGCCGCAGCAGAAGTCTGCGGCGCCACACTGGTAGTCCTCTTACGCGGCTTCGAGACGGGCACTGATCCTCCTTGGCGGGCCGGAACAAGGGCGGCTTGGTATCGTGCAGGAGGTAAGCCCCCGGCGGCCAGCGCGCTCTTGGTCAAGTTTGAATTCTCGTTCGCAGTCAATTCTAGCTGTAGTTCAGGCCACACCGTTGACCCCCAATCGCCCACGAGGAGAACCCGTAGTGCTGCAGTTGAAGCAGGGATCCGGCCGGACCGGCTGCCGGCGGGGACTGTTCCGGCGCGGTGTCCGGATCGCAGGTGAACTGCTCATGACGGTCGGCGTCATTCTCCTGCTCTTCGTGGCGTGGCAGTTGTGGTGGACGAATGTAGCCTCCGACGCCCGGCAGCGCGACGTCGTTAGGGAATTCGCCCGTGGGACCGCAGTAGCCGCTCCCGCGGCGTTCGGCGTGCCGGAATCCGGCGGAGCCGCGCAGGACGTCGTGCCGGCGTCCGCCGCCGCTGAACCCGTCGTTGCCCCTGAACCAGAAGAGGGCGCGACGATCGGCATCATGTACGTTCCCCGGTTCGGTGCCGGATACACACGCCCCATCGTTCAGGGAACCACTCCGGCGCTGCTGGACACCCTTGGCATCGGGCACTACCAGGGCACCGCGATGCCGGGCGCGGCGGGAAACTTCGCGGTGGCCGGCCACCGGCAGACTCACGGCGCGGTCCTGGACAACATTGATGCCCTGGTGCCCGGGGACCGAATCTACGTCCAGACCCGCGAGGGCTACTATGTCTACGTGTTCCGGAACAGCCAGATAGTCCTGCCCTCGCGGACAGATGTACTGCTGCCGGTGCCGATGCAGCCGGGCGCAATAGCCACCGAGCGCTACCTGACTATGACGAGCTGCAATCCGCGCTTTGGCTCGCAGGAACGCTTTGTCGCCTACGCACTGCTGGAGCGGTGGCAACCTGTGTCGGCGGGTCCGCCGGCCGAAATCGCTCCCCAGGCGGCCCGCGCGGCCGGGGAAGGCTGAGGCATGTACAGCTGGCTATTCCGCCACCTTCCCGGGCCCTTGTGGCTCAGGATTGTGACGGCGCTGGTGCTTGCGGCCGGAGCACTGGTATTGATGGTTCAGTTCCTTTTTCCCTGGCTGGCGCAATTCACCCAGTTAACAGATTCAACGATTGGTTCAGCAAGGCACCCATGAGCACAACCAAGATCTTGGTCGTAGACAACTACGACAGCTTTGTCTACACCCTGGTGGGCTACCTCCAGGAGCTCGGCGCGGAGACCACGGTGGTCCGCAACGACGACGTCACGCTCGCCGAGGCGATCGAAATGGCCGAGGCACGCGACGGCGTGCTCATCTCCCCCGGCCCGGGGAATCCGGCCGAGGCCGGCGTCTGCATTGAGCTGATTAAATGGTGCGGCCGCCACGCAAAGCCCATGCTGGGCGTATGCCTGGGCCATCAGGCGCTGGCGGAGGCCTACGGGGGAATCGTGACGCACGCGCCCGAACTGATGCACGGTAAGACGTCCCTGGTCGAACACCACGGAACCAGTGTGTTTGCCGGGCTCCAGTCGCCCCTCACGGCCACCCGCTACCATTCACTGGCCGCTGTCCGCGAGAGCATCCCGGAGGTCCTGGAGATCACCGCGGAAACGGCCACCGGTGTTGTGATGGGTCTGCAGCACCGCACCGCCCCGCTGTGCGGTGTCCAGTTCCACCCGGAATCAGTCCTGACCGAAGGCGGCTACCAGATGCTCGGCAACTGGCTCGAGTCGCTGGGCATGGCTGGCGCCGCCGAACGGGCAGCGGACCTGAGCCCGCTCATCAAGCACTGACCCGTCAGGGACAACCTAGGTAGGAAACAGCCCGGGTTAGGGGAACAACCCGTTCAGGACGGCGTCCTCCTTGGACGCGGTCTTGGTGGGACTCGGCGTGGGCGTCGGTGTGGGAGCTGGCGCCGGAGCCGGCGCCTTCGCCACCGTCACCGTGATGGTCTTGCCCTGTTCCACGAGCGAATCCGCGGCATCAGCCTGCCCTGTCACCTTGCCCGGAGCCACCTGGGAATTCTCCACTTCGGTGGCATTGAGCTTCAAGCCCTGGGCCGTCAGGGCCGCCTCCGCGTCCGCCAGGGGCAGCCCGATCAGCTGCGGCACGGCAACCTTCCCGGTCGAGACGACGATTTCGACGGCGTCCCCCACGGCCACCACCTGGCCAGGGGCCGGGTTGGTGGTGATGACGATGCCGGCCGGGACCGTGGGGTTGTTGGATGTCTTGGTGGTGAGGGAACCGGTCAGTCCCTCTTGGTGCAGGAGGTCGCGGGCCGCCGCCTCCGTCCGGCCGGGCAGGTCCGTCGGAATGGCGATGGTGCTGGGGCCTTCGGAGATGTTCAGGATGATGTCCGAGTTGGCTTCCAGGGAACTTCCCGAGGACGGCACCGTACCAATTGCAGTCCCCTTCGGGATGGTGTCGTGCTGCAGCCGTTTGAGCTGCGGCTTGAATCCGGCGTTATAGAGCCTCTGCAGAGCCTCTGATTCCGTCAAGGACGTCACGGTGGGTATCAGGACCTTGGTCGCCTGTGGCGGGCTTTGGTTCATGAGGTTGTATAGCCACAGGCCGCCCCCGGCCAGCACCAGCATCGTGAGGACCACCAGGGTCGCGATCCAGGTGCGGCGGCGGGATTTCTGCCGCGGCGTGCGTTCGCGTTCGACCGGCAGCGCCAGGGGCAGGCTGCCGGTGTCCGCGGTGCCGTACAGTTCGGTGCCGGCAGGCTGCAGCATGTGATCGTCCAGGGGCGCTTCCTCGGCGGGCCGCAGCCGGCCGCCGGGGGACTCGTCCAGGAACTTGGCCCCGGTCAGCGAGAAGGCTGCCGTGGGCGCCAGCGGGTCTTGACGGGAAACGGCGTTGGTGGGGTCGGTTGGGGCCTCACTGGCCGCCGGCGCGGTTACCGCTACACCGTTGCGCGCGGCCCGCAGGGCCCGCCGGAAGGCAGCCGCGTCCTGGAAACGGTCCGCGCGGTTCTTCTGCAGCGCCTTCATCAGCACGCTGTCCAGCGCGTCGGAGACCTCAGGGTTGAGGCTGCTGGCCGGCTCAGGGATTTCACGGACATGCTGGTACGCCACAGAGACCGGGCTGTCCCCGATGAACGGCGGTCGGCCGGTCAGCATTTCATACAGGAGGCATCCGGCGGAGTAGAGATCGCTACGTGCGTCGACCGTTTCGCCGCGGGCCTGTTCCGGAGACAGGTACTGGGCCGTGCCCACCACAGCCTGCGTCTGCGTCATAGTTGCCGAGGAGTCCGCAATGGCGCGGGCGATCCCGAAGTCCATGACCTTCACGCTGTTCGATTCCGGGCAGAACATCACGTTGGCGGGTTTGATGTCGCGGTGCACGATTCCGGCCTTGTGGCTGTAATCGAGGGCGGACAGGACACCCAGGGTGAAGTCGATGGCCTGATCGATGGTGACTTCCTTGGCCCGGACCAGGTCACGAATGGTTTTGCCGGAGACGAATTCCATCACGATGTAGGGCACCCGGACGTTGTCTTCGCGGTCACCGGGGACCGCATGGTCCCCGGTGTCGAAGACAGCCACGATCGAGGGATGGTTGAGCGCGGCGACGGCCTGGGCCTCGCGCTTGAACCGGGCCTGGAACTGGGGATCCCGGGCCAGGTCCGGGCGCAGCAGTTTGACGGCGACAGTGCGTCCCAGCCGGGTATCGACACCGCGGAACACGTCCGCCATGCCGCCGCGGCCGATCAGCTCACCCAGCTCATAGCGTCCGCTGAGGACGCGCTGCGTGTTCACAGGGCGATCCTCCCTGTGCGACGGTGTGCGGGGTGTGTTGTTCATGATTTCTTAGGGTGCGGACTTGGTAGGTGAAGGCGTTGCGGCCGAGGCCTTGGCGAGGTGGTAGGTCACGACGCTCCCGGAGGCCACCTTGCTCCCGGACGCGGGGTCCGAGCTCACAAAGGTTCCCGGGTCTTCCTTCTTGTTCGTGGGGCTGACGTCGGCTCCCTTGGCCCAGCGCAGTCCGGCGTTCTGGATGGCCTGCTGGACTTCGGCCTCGCTGGCGCCTGCCGGAATGGACGGGACGGCGACCATTTCCGGCCCCTTGGAGTAGCTCACGGTGATGGTGGTCCCGGGCTGGACCGGACCGGAGGGGTCAATATTGGTGACGGTACCCGGCGTCGCGTCGTTGAAGACCTCGGCGCCGGTGACTTGGAGCCCCTTGCCGACCAGCTCGTTGCGGACGTCGGCGTAGGGGCGCCCCAGGTAGGCGTCCGGGATCAGGTTGATGGCTGCCGGGGTGGACTCGGTGGGCGTCGCGGAAGAGGGAGTGGGGGTGGGGGTCTCGGAGGGCGACGCGGACGACGGCGAGGGGCTGGCGCTGCTCGGCTTCACGCTGTTGGACGTGGGGGCACTTGTGACCGGCGCCTGTGAGGGAAAGAGGTTACCGGCCTGGCTGATGACCACACCGGCCAGGGCGAAAACCACCAGCAGGATCAGCGCAATCAGCGGCCAGGTCCACGGGCTGCGCTTGCGGCGCTGCGGTTCCTCGGCGTGTTCGTCTTCCTCGTCGTACTCTGCTTCGTCCTGCACCCAGTTGCGCTCGGCGGCCAGGGCGTCGGCGCGGTTGAGCGCGTTGCGTGCCCCGTAGCCGCTGGCTGCTGCCGCGCCGGCCGCAAGGCCTGCCGCCGCGCCGGCACCGGCGGCGCCGACGACGGGCAGCGCGGAGGTTGCCGACGTCGACCTGTCCTCCGCGGCGCTGGAGGCAATGACGCTGGTGGCTGCCGTGGGGAGATCGACCGGGGCCGTGATGGGCCCGGTTGCCGCGTCGAAGAGGAGCATGCCCGGAACAGCTGCGTGGGCCGCCGCGATGTCACCGTTGCGGATGGCCTCGGCCGCCTCGGACAGCTTGATGGCATCAGCAGGGCGGTTCTTCGGATCCTTGGCCAGCATGGACATCAGGAGCGCCCGGACGGGCCGGGGCAGTGTCTCCGGCAGCGGCGGCGGCGCATCATTGACCTGGGCCAGCGCGATGGCGATCTGGGACTCCCCGGAGAACGGCCGGTGGCCCGTGAGGCACTCGTAGCCGATCACGCCGAGGGAGTAGATATCCGAGGCTCCGGTGGCCGTCTGCCCCGTGGCCTGTTCCGGTGCCAGGTACTGGGCGGTGCCCATCACCTGACCGGTCTGAGTCAGCGGAACCTGGTCGGCCAGGCGGGCGATGCCGAAGTCGGTGACCTTGACGCGGCCGTCCGGGGTGATGAGCAGGTTTCCCGGCTTGATGTCGCGGTGCACGAGGCCCTGCGCATGGGCGACAGCGAGGGCACGCGCCGTCTGCGCCATCATCGAGAGGGTCCGGTCCGGGGAGAGGACCTGCTCGTGTTCGATGATGCTGCTCAACGGCTGGCCCGGTACCAGTTCCATGACGAGGTAGGCGGAGCCCTCTTCCTCGCCGTAATCGAAGACGTTGGCGATGCCCACGTGGTTCAGGAGCGCGGTATGGCGTGCCTCGGCGCGGAACCGCTGCAGGAACCCGGGATCACCCGTGTATTCCTCCTTGAGCACCTTGATGGCGACAATGCGGCCAAGGATCAGGTCTTTGGCTTTCCAGACTTCTCCCATGCCGCCGATCGCAATGCGTGTGGTCAGCTGGAATCTGCCGCCGAGGGTGATTCCTGAAGTAGGCCTCACTTATTCAACACCGCCTCAAAAATCTTCTTCGCGTTCGGACTGGTTAGGTTTGCGCCGGTGGTGATGTCTACGCCTTCCATGACGATGGTGACAGCCACCTGCGGGTCATTCGCCGGGGCAAACCCGGTGAACCATGAGTTGTTCAAGCCGTTGCCGAGTTCCGCGGTTCCGGTCTTGCCGGCCACCTGGACGCCGGGCACGGCCGCCCGCTTGGCGATGCCGTCGTCAACGACGCTGACCATCCACTCGTTGATCTGCCGCGCGATCTCCGGCGTGGTGGAGGTGCGCAGGGCCTGCGGCTTCGGCTCGCTGATAGTCCGCAGGTCCGGGGCGCGTACGGCCTTGATCAGGCTCGGCTGCATCTGCACGCCGTCGTTGGCGATCGCGGCCGTCATCGTGTTGATCTGGAGCGGGGTGGCCCGGACATCCCGCTGGCCGATCGAGGACTGCGCCAGTCCTGCGTCGTCCAGCGGATCGCTCGGGAAAAAGCTCGGCGCCGAGTCCAGCTTCAACTGGTCGCCGAAGTCCTGCCCGAAGCCGAACTTTGACGCCTGGTCCCCGATGGCCTGCTGGCCCAGGTCCAGCGCGATGCTGGCGAACGGGGTGTTGCAGGACTGCTGCAGGGCAAACGCGAACGACGCCGTGCTGCGGGTGTAGCAGTTGCCTCCCGCATAGTTGGGGAGCTTGTATTCGATGCCCGGGAACGACATCTCCGCCGGGTTAGGCAGGACACTGTCCTTGTTGTACTTGCCCGACTTCAGCGCCGCAGCGGTGTCGATGAGCTTGAACACCGATCCGGGCGCCAGCAATGCCCCGGTGGGGCCGCTGACGTTCTGGTTCAGGTTGATCCCGGGGATCTGGTTGAGCTCGTTGTAGTTGGACTGCTCGGCCACCGGATCCTGTGTGGCAATCAGGTTGGGGTCATAAGAGGGCTTGGAGACCATGGCCAGGATCGCGCCGGTCTTCGGGTTGGTGACCACGATGGAACCACGCTGGCCGTCCGGGATGAGGTCGTAGGCAAGCTTTTGGATCTTGGGGTCCAGTGTCAGCTCCACGGACGCGCCCTTGGGCTGGTTGCCGAGGAACAACTGGCCAACCCGGTCCAGGAACTGCTGGTCCGAGCTGCCGGCCAGCACGTCGTTCATCGACTTCTCAAGGCCAGTGAGGCCGTAGTTCTTGGAGAAGTATCCGGTGACTCCCGCGTAGAGCTCGGGCTGGGAGTAGGTCCGCTGGAATTTGCAGCTTTCCGTGGCAGGCACGGATTCTGCCACCGGGGTGCCGCCGACAATGATGGCGCCGCGGTCGTTGCAGTAGTTCTGCAGGATGGCGCGCCTGTTCCAGGCGTTGGCTTGGAGCTCGTCTGCGCCGACCACCTGCACGTAGCTGAGCGCGCCGAAGATCAGCACGAACATCGCGATGGCGGCGATCCATGAATTGCGGATGGCCTGGTTCATAGCTGTTTCACCGCCTCGGTGGGTGCGAAGGGACTGGCTTGGGGAGCGGGAGCGCTGGAAGGCTCCGCGGGGAGGTTCTTTCCGGCGCCTGGTTCCTGGCCGGGTGGCAGCGGCGTCGTATCGACCGGCCGGCGCGCGGTGTGCGAGATCATTAGCAGCAGGCCCACGATGATCCAGTTCGCCAGGAGGGAGGATCCGCCGGCGGCGAGGAACGGCGTCGTGAGTCCGGTCAGCGGGATCAGGCGCGTGACGCCGCCAATCACCACAAAGCACTGCAGCGCGATCGCGAAGGAAAGTCCGGTGGCCAGCAGCTTGCCGAAGGCGTCGCGCGTGCCCAGCGCGGCGCGGAAGCCCCGGGTGAACAGCAGCAGGTACATCAGGACGATCGCGAAGACGCCGATCAGCCCGAGTTCCTCACCGAATGAGGCGATGATCATGTCGCTGTTGGCGAACGGGACGAGGTTGGGGCGGCCCTGGCCGAGGCCGGTGCCGACCAGGCCGCCGTTGGCCATGCCAAACAGGCCTTCGACGATTTGGAGGCTGCCGCCGAACTCCCGGCCGTAGACCTCAGGGGTAAAGGCATTGAGCCAGCCGTCGATCCGCAGGGCGACGTGGGAGAACGCCTTGGCTGCCACGAAGCCGCCTACCACCATCAGGACGAGTCCGATGATGACCCAGCTGATGCGGCTCGTCGCGACGTAGATCATGACGAGGAACAGGCCGAAGAACAGGATCGAGGTGCCGAGGTCGCGCTGGAAGACGAGCACACCGATGCTTACGAGCCAGGCCGTGATCATCGGTCCCATGTCTTTGAACCGCGGGAACTGCACCGGGCCGATCTTGCGGCCGGCCAGCAGGATCAGGTCCCGGTTTGAGGAAAGGTACCCGGCAAAGAATATGGCGAGTGTGATCTTGGCGATTTCACCCGGCTGGAAGGTCATGGAACCGATCTTGATCCAGACGCTCGCGCCCAGGACTTCTCCGGCCGAGATGCCCGGAACCAGCGGCATGACGAGGAGCGCCGCACTGACGGCCAGCGAAATATAGGTGAAGCGGCGCAGGATCCGGTGGTCCTTGAGGAACCAAATGACGGCGATCGCGACCGCCATGGCCACCAGGGTCCAGCGGAGCTGGTTGTTGCCGGTGTCTTCGCCCACCCTGTCCAGCCGGTGGATCATGGCAAGGCCCAGCCCGTTGAGAGCGACCACGAGCGGAAGTATTACTGGATCGGCATATTTTGCGCGGATCCGCAGCACCACGTGGAAGGCCAATGCGGCTGCCGCCAGGAGGCCGGACTGGAACCAGAAGTCAGTGTCGAACGCTTTTTGCCGGTCCACGCCTACGAGGGCCTGGGCGCCGATCCCGACGGCGAGGGCCAGGACCAGAAGGACAAGCTCCACGTTCCGTCGCGGCTTGGGCACGGGGTCGATGGGTGTCATTTGGCCCCCTCACAGTTCGTTGTCGGAGCGGGGGACGCCGAAGGCTTGGCCGCTCCCGGCGCAGCTGTAGCCCCGGGTGTCGCGGTGGCGCCCGGCGAGGCCTTGGCTCCGGGGGTGGCACTGGCGCCGGCCGTCACGGAGGGGGACGGCGTGAGGCACTCATCGGCCGGGGCTGTGGTACCGGTGCGCTCAAGGTTCTTGACGATCCGCTGTGCGTCGTAGAGATCTCGGGCAGGCACCGTCTGGCGGACCCGCTGCTGCGAGAATTCCGGAAGGTCGGACATCTTAATATCGGTCACCGCTTCGAGAGTGGAAAGCTGGATGGGTCCCAGGCGCTGGGAGACCCCGTTGAAGATGGCCACATGCTGATCGTGCTCGCCGATGTAGTAACGCGTCTGGGTCCAGGCGTAGCCAAGCCAGAGCCCGATTGCCAGCAGCGCGACGATGGCGGCGGCAATGGACACCGTGAGCCAGCGGCGCGGCCGCCCGGCAGCCTTGAATTCTTCGGTGTCCTCGCGGGTCTGTTCCGACTTGTGCGTGAGGACCGTGGCCGCGCGCCGGGCCACGGTGCGTCCGGCGATCGACGGAATGGACCCTGATTCCGCCGCTGCGGCGGCGGCTCCAACAAGTTCGTGCGGACGGGTGGAGAGCTCTTCGCGCAGGACTTCGGCCGAGAGATGTTCGCCCAGATGCGGGTCCGTAGTGGTCTCGGGTTCTTTGTTGCCAGCCGTCTTGTCCGCTTCCTTGCCTTCGGACGCGGGGGCGGGGGCCTGCTTGCCCGTCGCGGCCGGGGACCCGCCAGCGGGTCCAGCGGCGCCGGCGTCGTTCTTCTTCACGGGCTCGCCGGGGGACTTCGCCGCACCGACGGCACTGCCGGCCAGTGCTCCGGGCAACGCGGCGGCTGAAGGCCCGGCGCCGGGGGCTGCCGGCGCGGGGACGACGTCGACGGCGGCGGTCCGGACGTCGTCGGGCGTCTGCTCGCCGATGTCCAGCACCACAACGGTCACGTTGTCCGGGGCGCCGGCTTCCAGGGTCAGTTCAATGAGCAGGTCGGCGCATTCGTTGAGGTCCTTGGTTTCCCGAACCGTGCGCTCCACGACATGGCCCGCCACGTAGTTCAAACCGTCCGAGCACAGCAGCCAGCGTTCCCCGGGCTGGACGGCGAGGGTATCAAGGTCCAGCTCAGGGCTGGCATCGACGTCGCCCAGGACCCGCATGAGGACATTCTTGTGCGGATGCGTTTCGGCTTCTTCGGGCCGCAGGCGGCCTTCGTCGATGAGGCGCTGGACAAAGGTGTGGTCGATGCTGACCTGTTCCCACTCGCCGTTGCGCAGCCGGTAGGCCCGGGAGTCTCCGATGTGGGCGAAATGAAGCTTGCCCTCAGCGAGCAACAGGGCGGTGACTGTGGTGCCCATCCCGGCGAGCTTCGGATTGATATGGACCAGTTCGGACAGCAGGGAGTTTGCGGTCTGGATTTCGTCGGCCAGGACAGTGCCGGCGTCGCTGTCGTAGTCATCATGATCCAGGTGGATCATGTCCAGGACGGTCGCTGCCGAGGCGACATCGCCGCCGGCGTGGCCGCCCATGCCGTCGGCGACGACGGCGAGGTGCCGGCCCGCGTAGGCAGAGTCGTCGTTCTTGGCGCGCACACGGCCGACGTCCGAACGCGCGGCGTAGCGCATGATGAGTGGCCGCTTCGGGGCAGTTGCCTTGCCTTCGGCCCTGTCTGCGGGAAGATCCGGGGCAGCCATGGCTACGGCCTCAATTCAATGACCGTCTTGCCGATTCTCACGGGGACGCCCAGCTCCACCGGGAGGGCCCGGGTCAGCTGCTGGTCTGCCAGATACGTGCCATTCGTGGAGCCGAGGTCCTCGATGAACCAGCGGCTGCCCTGCGGGAACAGGCGGGCGTGGCGGCCCGAGGCATAGTCATCCTCCAGGACAAGGGTGGCTTCCTGCGCCCGGCCCAAGAGGATGGGGCTCGCCGCCAGCGGGAGCGTGGTGCCCTTGAGCGGACCCTCTGTCACCACGAGCTGGCGTGCCTGCTGCTTGACGGGTGCGGGCGGGGGCTCGGCCAGGGATGGGTTCTTGCGCACCTGCCGTGCCGTGGGGGCTCCGGCCGCTGCCTTGCGGCCGATCATCAGATCCCGGCGCATGGCCGAGACGATGCCGAAGATCAGCACCCACAGGAGGATAAGAAACCCGAAACGCAGGGCCGTAATGGTCAGTTCGCTCATGCGCGTCCGCCTGTTGTGGCGGGCAGTAGGCGGAAAATGATTTTGGTCCGTCCCATCGTGATTGTGGCGCCGTCAGTAAGTTCCGAACTGCCCACGATCTTTTGGCCGTTGACATAGCTGCCGTTCGTGGAGCCGAGATCGATCGCCTGGGCCGAACCCGGCCCCGTCCGGATTTCCAGGTGGCGGCGCGAAACACCGGTGTCGTCAATGAGGATGTCTGCGTCCGAGGACCGTCCGAGGACGATCGACGGCGCGTTGAGAGAATAGCGCTGCCCGTCGATGTCAAGCACGGGTTGAAGCTGCGCGGGCTGGCGGGTTGGAGCGGCCGGCACATTGCCGTGAACTCCCGGATGGGCCGGGACGGAAGGTGCAGTGGCCTTTTCGGTCCGCGAGGTGATGTCGAAATTTCCGGCGCGCTGCTCCTCATCGCGGCGGAAACTGATCCGGACCGGTCCCTGGAGGGTATAGCCCTGGCTGCGGACGTGGTTGATGACGACGTCGCACAGTTCTTCCGCAAGCGGGGTGCCCCATTCCTGGGCGCGCTGGAAATCGTCGGGGCTGAGGAGAACATCAAAAACGTTGGGGGCCAGCGTGCGTCCCGCGGCAATGGTGATGGCCTTGTTGTCCACTTCGCCACGGAGCCGGCTTGCGATTTCGACAGGCTCAACCTGGGCGCGAGAGCCGGTGGAGAAGACGCCGCGGACGGCCTTTTCGATGCCGCGCTCGACTTTGTCCAGCAATCCCATGGTCCTTCTCCTTTCCTGATGGCTGCCGGGCAGCGTTCGTTCCGGAACTCGGTTTCCAACTTTTGCGAGCCCGCTGTCCGCGGACACTCCTACATCAGATACTACTGGGCGTGTCTGGGAATGGCCTCAATGGACGCCCCCGGTGCGACGCCGAAAACAGCCCCGGCCACGCCCTGAAGTGCGGGGACATCCCCGGTGCGGCCGTCCCGGCGGTACCCGCCGCGGGCCAGGCAGCAGGGCGCCCGGACCTCGGAATACACCCGGAACGGCCACCCATCCGGCCCGATTGGTGTTTTCCCGCAATTGTCCGTTATGCTTGATCTCGCTGCTTTTACGAGGTTGGCGGTCCGGGAAACCGGCCCTATCCGAGTGGAAGAAGTTGCGCGCGAGTGGCGGAACGGCAGACGCGCTGGCTTCAGGTGCCAGTGTCCGAAAGGGCGTGGGGGTTCAAATCCCCCCTCGCGCACGCAATCGTAAGAACCCCGGTCTTCGGACCGGGGTTCTTTCGTTTAACCCACGCGGCCGGAATCACCGATCCACGAAGCTGGACGGGCCAATGGCGTCGGGGCTTCCCCACCTTCAGAGGCTTGGGGCCGCGTGTTGCGCCGAACCGCCGGCGTTTGGCGGTCCCCTGGCGTTGAAGGTGGGGAAACTCTAACCCGCTACGCGGTCCGCAGCGCCCCGAGTCCGGCCAGGAGTGCCTCGAGTCCCAGGCTGAAAGCGACGTCGGCCGGTTTTTCATGGCTGTCCTCGGCCAGGCGCTGGACGGCGGAGGTGAAATTCGGCGTCGAGGACGCCATGCTGCCGGAATCGAAGATGTCCGCCGGCGCCGTGGCGTCGTAGGCCGAGCCAAAGATGAAGGACTCGAGCGCCACGATGGCCGGAATGATGCGCTCTTGCGGGAAGCCCGCGCGGCTGAAGCCGGCGCTGACGGCCTCATACATGGCAAGCGTCCTGGGCGCATCGGCGACGGGCAGTACGGCGATGACAGGGATCAGGGGCGTGTGCTTGGAGAACACGTCGCGGTAGCTCCAGGCCCAGTCCCGCACGGCCTGCTCCCAGGGCCCGGACTCGAACGCGGCGACGTCCACGAACGAGGTCAGGTGGTCCTGGACCAGGACCAGGACGTCCCGCTTGGAGGAGACATGGTTGTACAGCGCAGACGGCGCAACGTTGAGGGTTCTCGCCAGAGCCGCCATGGTGAAGCCGTCGTAGCCGCTCTTGCCGATCAGCTGCAGGGCTGCCAACGTGATGCCCGCCTGGTCCAGCACGGCCGCGGCCGGCCGGCCCACGCGGCGGCGCGGATTGGTAGCGGAGCTGTGCGGATCCGCGGGGGCGCTGGTTGCTGCCGTCATTCCGGGCCTTTCTGCTCAGCTTGGCTGGCGGTTTCGGATGTTCCCATTCTGCTCCCACTTTACGGGCGAAATTTTCTTTAGCCGGGGGGTCTTCCCCAATCCGGCAGAAAGTCCTATCATCATAAATGAACGTCATTCATTTAGTGGTCCGCATCACCTAAGCGGCCACGGGGAGGAATCATCATGCTGGAACTTGACCGCGACGTCGTCATCGTCGGAGCAGGCCCGTCCGGGCTGACCGCCGCACGCCAACTGAAGAAGGCCGGACTGAGCGTCGCAGTGCTCGAGGCGCGGGACCGCGTCGGCGGCCGGACCTGGACCGACACCATCGACGGCGCCATGCTCGAAATCGGCGGCCAGTGGGTTTCGCCGGATCAGACGGCGCTTCTGGCGCTGATCGAAGATCTTGGACTGCAGACGTACTCCCGCTACCGCGACGGCAAGTCCGTCTACATCGGCGCGGACGGCAAGCGCACCCTCTACACCGGTGAGACCTTCCCGGTCAGCGAAACCACGGCCGCCGAAATGGACAAGCTCACGGCCCTGCTGGACTCCCTGGCCGCGGAAATCGGTCCCGAGGAGCCGTGGGCACACCCCAAGGCCCGCGAGCTGGACACCATTTCCTTCCACCACTGGCTGCGGGAGAATTCCTCAGATGAGGAAGCCTGCAACAACATCGGCCTGTTCATCGCCGGCGGCATGCTGACCAAGCCCGCCCACGCCTTCTCCGCCCTGCAGGCCGTCCTGATGGCAGCCTCCGCCGGGTCCTTCACCAATCTCACGGATGAGGACTTCATCCTGGACAAGCGGGTTGTCGGCGGGATGCAGCAGGTTTCGCTGCTGCAGGCGGCGGAACTGGGGGACGACGTCGTCCTGGACAGCCCGGTCCGCACCATCAACTGGGCCGAAGACGCGAGCGGCGCACACCGTGTCACGGCCGTTTCCGAACGGGCCATCGTGAACGCCCGCTTCGTCATCATGGCCGTGCCGCCGAACCTCTACTCCCGGGTGTCCTTCAACCCGCCGCTGCCCCGCCGCCAGCACCAGATGCACCAGCACCAGTCGCTGGGCCTGGTCATCAAGGTTCACGCCGTCTACAGCACGCCGTTCTGGCGTGAAGACGGCCTCTCCGGCACCGCGTTCGGCGCCGGCGCCCTGGTGCAGGAGGTCTACGACAACACGAACCACGAGGACCCCCGCGGCACGCTGGTGGGCTTCGTCTCGGACGAGAAAGCCGACGCCATGTTCGAGCTCAGCGCAGAGGACCGCCGCCGTGCCATCCTCGAATCGATCGCGTCCTTCCTCGGCGAGAAGGCCCTGGATCCCGAGGTCTACTACGAGTCCGACTGGGGCTCGGAGGAATGGACCCGCGGTGCCTACGCCGCGAGCTACGACCTCGGCGGCCTGCACCGTTACGGCAAGGACCAGCTCAAGCCGGTCGGTCCGATCTACTGGTCCTCCTCCGACCTCGCGGCCGAGGGCTACCAGCATGTCGACGGCGCCGTGCGGATGGGGCAGATCACGGCGGCACGGATCGTCGCCGCCGCGGACCGCGCGTCCGTCACCTCTTAAAAATCGCCCAACAGTCCTGTTCAGTTCAGTAAGGAGAGCGGCCGGATGCGTTACGTAGTGGGGTACTCAGCCAATGCCAGAGGCCACGATGCGGTCAATCTGGCCGTTTCCCTGGCTCTCGGGCGCGGAGCGAGCCTGGAACTTGTGCTGGTTGTTCCCGAAGTTCAGCAGTTCGGGGCCGCCCACGCACCCAGGGTCGGATTCGAGCACCTGCTCAATGAGCAGGCGCAGGAGTGGCTGGACCAGGCGCTGGCACTGGTTCCGGCCGGTGTCCCGGCCCGGGCCCACGTCCGCAGCGGCGATTCCGACGCCCACGCGCTCATCGCGGCCGCCGAGGAGTTCGGGGCGGACCTGCTCATCATCGGTGCCACCAGCAGCGGGATCTTCAAGCGGTTCTCGATCGGGTCGGTGGCCAGCGCCCTCCTCCACGCATCCACCGTTCCGGTGGCCCTGGCACCGCATGGCTACCACCGGCAGGAGGCCCTGACCCGGATCAGCTGCGGGCTCGGCACCCGGGCGGGCGCCGAGAAGCTGCTCGATTTCGCCCTCGGCATGGCCACGAACCGGGACGTCCCGCTGCGCGTGGTGTCTCTTCTGGCGCTCGACGGCGGCGATGCTGCCGGTGCCGCCAGCGCCGCCGAAGCGGCCCGGGAGTACGCGACGAAGCACCTTGCCGCCGCCCTGCCCGGTGGCGAGCAGGACGTCCGGGAGGAACCGAAGACGGAAGTCGTCGTCGCGCAGGGCCGCAGCATCGAGGAAGCGGTGGACCGACTGGACTGGGAAGACGGCGAGGTCCTGTTGATCGGATCGAGCAGGCTTGCCACGAGCCGGTCCATCTTCCTCGGCAGCACGGCCAACCGCATTCTGCGCGCCCTGCCGGTGCCGATGATTGTGGTCCCGAGTGACTATGAACTCAAGCAGATGAACCATTCAGCGTCGAATGACGTCCCCCGAGAGGCACAAAAATGAGCGCCGACCACGCGATGTCCAATACGTCGCAAACCGGACAGCACCCCGGACAGAACCCCGAAGACCAGCACGGACTCAGCGAGAAGGGCCTGAAAGCAGGCTCGGTGGGCCTGATTGGCGCCGTTGTGATCGGCGTTTCCTGCATCGCCCCGGCGTATACCTTGACGGCGGCCCTGGGCCCCACCGTCGCCGAGGTCGGCGTGCACCTGCCGGCGATCTTCCTGGTGGGCTTCGTCCCGATGCTGCTCGTGGCGTTCGGCTACCGCGAGCTGAACAACGCCATGCCCGACGCCGGCACCTCCTTCACGTGGGCCTCGCGGGCCTTTGGCCCGTGGCTTGGCTGGATGGGCGGCTGGGGGCTCGTTGCGGCGACCATCATCGTGCTCTCGAATCTGGCCGCCGTCGCGGTGGACTTCTTCTACCTGATGCTGGGGCAGATCTTCGGCAATCCGGACCTCGCCGATCTCACCAAGAACCTGCCGCTGAATATCGCCACCACGCTGGTGTTCATTACGCTCGCGTGCTGGATCTCGTACCGCGGCATGGAAACCACCAAGACGGTCCAGTACGTGCTCGTGGGATTCCAGCTACTGGTGCTCGGCTGGTTCGCCGTGGCTGCGTTCAGCCACGTCGCCAACGGAACCGCTTTTGACGCCACGGCCATCGCGCCGGACTGGTTCAACCCCTTCGCGGTCGAATCCTTTTCCGCCTTTGCCGCCGGCGTTTCGCTGTCCATCTTCATTTACTGGGGCTGGGACGTCACGCTGACCATGAATGAGGAGACCAAGAACCCGGAAAAGACCCCGGGCCGCGCCGCTACCGTCACCGTGCTGGTCATCGTGATCATCTACATGACCGTTGCCCTGGCCACGCTGTCGTACGCCGGAATCGGTACGGAAGGCCTGGGCGCCGGCAACCCGGAGAACCAGGGCAGCATCTTCGCCGTCCTCGCGGGACCCGTGATGGGCCCCTTCGCCATCCTGATGTCCCTGGCCATCCTCAGCAGCTCGGCCGCGTCACTGCAGTCCACCTTCGTCTCGCCCGCGCGGACCCTGCTGTCGATGGGCCACTACAAGGCCCTTCCGAAGAAGTTCAGCAGGATCAGCCCCACGCACAAGTCGCCGAGCTATGCCACGATCGCCTCGGCCGTGGCGGCCGCCGCGTTTTACGTCATTACCCGCACGACGTCGGAGAACGCGCTGTGGGACACCATCACGGCCCTGGGCATGATGATCTGCTTCTACTACGGCATCACCGCGCTGGCCTGTGTCTGGTTCTTCCGCGCCGAGGCGTTCAGCGGAGCGCATGCGTTCTTCTTCAAGTTCCTCGCGCCCCTCCTGGGCGGCGTCATCCTGCTGGTCATGTTCTTTAAGACCGCCTACGACTCCATGGATCCGGCATACGGTTCAGGCTCCTCGATCGGCGGTCTGGGACTGGTCTTCATCCTTGGCATGGGCGTCATCCTGCTGGGCGTGGTGCTCATGCTGGTCATGGCCAAGGTGCGGCCCGAGTTCTTCAAGGGCGAGGTCCTGTCCCGGGGAAATTGAGTCCGCGGCCTGTTCCGGTCAGAGAGGTCCCCATCCGGCAGCCCTTGGAAAGTAAGCACACTTACCAATAAGCTGTCCGGAGGGGGACCTTCCTCCGTGGAACGAGAACGAGGTGAGAGCATGTCGGATGCCGCCAGCATCAGTAAAGTCACGGACATCATCAACGATTCGCACATCGGAATGTTCACCACCATCAGCGAAGAAGGCGCGCTCGTCAGCCGGCCGCTGGCCGTCCAGGAGGTCAAGGACGACGGCGACATGTGGTTCTTCACGTCGGCGACCACCTCGCAGGTGGCCCACATCCGGGCGAACCCGGCCGTGAACGTTTCCTTCGGCAAGCGCACCGAATGGGTCTCCGTTGCCGGGACCGCCGAAGTCGTGACCGACCTGCAGCTGATCCATGACATGTGGAACCAGGTGGTGGAGGCCTGGTTCCCGGACGGACCGGACACCCCGGAGGTGGTTCTGCTGCACGTCGACTCGGACTCCGCCGAGTACTGGACCAGCCCGGGCGGCACAGCGGCCACCGCGCTGCAGTGGATCAAGTCCAAGGTCACCAACGGCCGCATGAGCGTCGGCGAGAGCGCAACCGTAGAGCTGTAGCGTGCCGGACCGGGCCGGCGGGGAATCCGGGCTGCTGCCGGCCGATTCCTAGTCGATGATTTTCAGGCCGGTGCCCCAGTTGAAGTCGGGATACGCGGGGTTGGCCTGCAGCGCCATGATCAGCAGCTGGAAGCCTTCGAGCTCGCGGGCGTGGCGCAGTCCGCCGACCTGGAGCGGACGCAGCCCTGCGGCCTCGGCGAAGGCTGCGACCTCGTTGCGGGCCTGTTCCGAGTCCGAGGCGATGAAGACATCCAGCGGCATGCCGCCGGTGGTCCCGGCGCCGAGCGTGCCGGCGAAGGTGGTGTTGAACGCTTTCACCACCCGTGCGCCTGGTAGCAGCGCGGCAATTTCTTCGGCCGCTGACGTCCCCGGGCCGACCACCAGGGAATCAAAAGTTTCGGTGTCGATCGGATTGCTGATCTCCACGACCGTCTTGCCGCTGAGCGTGTCGCCGAAATGCGTGGCAACTTCCTTCGCGGGGCCGAAGTAGAGCGCCAGGACGACGATGTCGCCCTCGGGAACCTCGCTCAGGCCGCCGGAGGTGGTGGTGCCGCCAAGTTCAGCAGCGAGCTTGGCGGCATTCTCCGGCGTCCGGTCCAGAACCTGGACGGAGCGGCCGGCGGCGACGGCCCGGGTTCCGATCGCCCGTGCCATATTTCCGCTGCCGATGATCGTGATGTCAGTCATGGTGGTTCCTTCCGAGGTTGGGCGGGAACTGCGGAATCAGCAATTCCGGAGGTCAGCTGTGGGCGCGGTCCGGTCCGTGGAGCCCCGCGGGGTTGACGCCGGCCGCGCGTTCAGCGGCAGCCAGGGCACGTTCCAGCTGGTCCACTGCCGGAGCGTACGCCGTGTCAGCCGAGCCGCGGTCCGTGCGGCCGCCGGGACGGCCGGCGGCCTTGATGGCCCGGATCAGGGCGGCCGTTTCCGGCTGCCGGGGATCGCTCATCGCCGGGTAGTCAATCGAGTACCCGGGATCGAGCTCGTAGCGTTGCCACCGGGCGAGGGCGTTCTTGTGCCGCTCAGCAGCGGCCTCATTCATGAGCCGAGTCTTCCGGCCTGCCCGGCGCGATTCCTGCCGGCGGAGCAGCCGGGGAGCGGCCGCAAAAGCCGCCAGGGCCGTCACGGCGGCCAGCATGCCGAGCGCCAGGCCTGCCCAGGGCCACGTGAAGCAGGCGATCAGGACGGCGGGAACCACAACGGCGAGTCCGGCGAAAACGTCCCAAAATGCGCCGTCTGCGCCCTCTGAGCGTCCCTCGCCGGCTGCCAGGTGCTTGCGGGCCAGGTACATCGAGACGGATGCCGCCCCGGCAACCACGAGCGCAAGGGCCAGGAACTGCCCGGCCGCGAGGGCACCGGATTGTGAGAGCGACGTCATTGCACACCTCCGGCGGAACCGTCCCGGACGGGCGCTATTCCGCTAGTTCCATTGGAATCCCTCGCGGCGGGGCCGTCAATGGCCGTTCGACCCTGCCGGACAGCCGGCAGGACCCCCGCCGGCGAGCCGGGGACGGCCGCCGCTGAGGCAGTCACGGAGGCCGCGCCACGGTTCCTTCAGGGGTACTCCCGGCGTACCCTAGGGGCCATGCGACTGAAAATGTGCAGTATCCACGTCAAGGACCCGGCCTCGGCCCATGAGTTCTACACCGGCATCCTGGGCTTTGAAACGCTGATGGCCATGCCGGAGCACAACCTCTTCATCGTTAAGGATCCGGACGGGGCCGGCGGCGCCGGACTGCTGCTGGAGCCCAGTGACAACCCGATCGGGGCCGCCTACATGAACGGCCTGCACGACGCCGGAATTCCGGCGATCGTCTTTGGCGTGCCCGACGTGCGCGCCGAATATGCCCGGCTGGCGGCCAAGGGCGTGATGTTCCAGGCGGAGCCGTCCGAGGGCCCCGGCGGGACCACCGCAGTGTTGGATGACGGCTGCGGCAACTACGTGCAGCTGCACCAGGACTAGCCACCCCAGGACCGGCCGCATTAGGTTCGGCGGGAGGGCCCAGGATCAGCCCCACTCAAGTCATATCAGCGGCTCACTTTGTCCTTGTCCGGGTGCTCGTCGCCGATATGGCCGGGCGCGGTGGCGGCCAGGACCCGCTCCACGAAGGAGGCATACTCCTCCATGTAGTGGCGCAGCAGCTTGGCCGTGGCCTCGTCTTTGACCTCGCCGTCCTCGCCGTAGACCTCCGGAGCGAGGCCTGCATCACGGCCGTGCCGATGCCGCCGGGGGAGGCGCCGATGATCCCGGTCGGCTTGCGGGAGAAGGAGTTGGTGCCCGAGGGCCGGGATCCCCAGTCGATGGCGTTCTTGAGCGCCCCGGGAATGGACCGGTTGTATTCGGGCGAGACAAACAGGATGCCGTCGGACGCGGCGATTGCCATGGCCTGTTTGCTTCCCGATGCTCCGCTGGTGGCTGGTGGCTGGTGGCTGGTGGATGGGAAGCGAACATGGGGATCGGACCGGCGGTCCCGACTCACCCCGCGAGCATAGTCCTGCGTCCGCGCGATGAAGATAGAAACCGGGATGAGCCCTCCGCCGCTATTCGGCCTTGGCGCGGGCCTTTTTGGCGTCCTTCTTGGCGGCCTCGTCCTTGACCCGCTGGGCCTCGGCGCGGACGGCGGCGTGGGTGGAGCGTTCGGCGACCAGCCACGCGGGGGGAGCCTGCAGCAGCGCGGTGATTTCCGCCGTCGTCAGCGCTTCCTCAACGCCGCCGCGGGCCAGGCCGCTGATGGAGACGTTGAGCTTTTGCGCGACCACCGGGCGGGGGTGCGGGCCGTTGCGGCGCAGTTCCGCGAGCCACTCCGGCGGGTTGGCCTGGAGCTCGGCGAAATCGGCGCGGGTGATGACCGAATCCTGGAACTCCTGGGGTGTTGCGGGCAGGTAGATGCCAAGCTTCTTGGCAACGGTGGCCGGCTTCATGGACTGGGAGTTTGCAGAGGTCATGCTTCAAGGGTATCCGGCCAGAGGCTGACCGGGCACCGGCACTGAGGCCTGCACGAGCCCGGGCGGTACTGTGAACATGTGTCCGCAGCCGATGAAACACCCCAGACCCCCGACGAAACCGCCGTCCCGGCCGAAGCAGCAGCGCGGGAGCTGCGCTTCGCGTACGTCGCCGGCGTCACGCCCGGAAAATGGATCCGGCGCTGGGAGGAACGGATGCCCGATGTTCCGTTGCACTCCTTTATGTCCGACGACGGCGCCCAGCTCGCCGTGCTCCGCGACGGTTCCGCGGACCTGAGCTTCGTCCGGTTGCCGGTGGAACGCGACGGCCTCAGTGTGATCCCGCTGTACGAGGAACAGCCGGTGGTGGTGGCACCCAAGGGACACGAGATCTCGGTGTTCGAGGAAGTGGACCTGGCGGACCTCTCCAAGGAGACCTTCCTTGACGTGCAGGAACTTGGCGGCGCCGCGATGGCCCTGCAGGTGGTGGCGACCGGTGCCGGGCTGGTGATCCTGCCGATGTCCGTGGCCCGGCACTTCAATGTTAAAGACACCGTGGCCCGGAAACTCACCGGTGCGCCCGTCACGGAGATCGCCCTGGCGTGGCCCAGCGACTCCACGGATGAGGTGATCGAGGAATTCATCGGGATTGTCCGCGGGCGAACCGCGGCGAGCTCCCGCCAGCCCTCGGCGCAGCAGGAAAAGCCCAAGCGGGAGCCCAAGCCGGACCGGCGCGGCCCCGCGGTCAAGAAACCCAAGGTGGCCCAGCGGTACGCGCCGAACCCGGACAAGGGCCGCGGCAAGGGATCCCGGAAAAAGGGCAAACGCTAGGGCGTAGCCGAGTGAGGGCCGGCACGCATAGGCTCGGTCCGTGGACATCGTCGAATTCCTGACCGCACGGATAAGAGAAGACGAAGCTGCCGCCCTGAAGCTGCTCGGCGACCCCACCCTGGCCGTTTCCGGCGAGTGGTACGAACGCCGCCTGCTTCGCGAGTGCGAGGCCAAACGCCGGCTGATCGACATCATTGAATCCGCCCGGCAGTCCGTCCTGGCGGCGCTGGTCAGCCAGGAACTGGCCGACGCCGGATGGGTGCCGGACGTGATCGAATGGACCACCCTGTCCTTGAACACCCTGGCCCTGCCGTACGCCGACCACCCCGAATTCCAGGCCCGCTGGCGGACCCCCGGGTAGGGATGCGGAATCCGTGCCGGACGCCGGCGCATGTGACGCCGGAAACACGCGGGAAATCTTCCCGGCCTACGCTGGTCACACCGCAGCATCCGCGGTCCGCCAGCCGGCCGGTTCTTGAAGGGATTCCGTCATGCACTTATTGCCCCGTGAGCAGGAAAAACTCATGATCGTGGTCGCGGCGGACCTCGCCCGGCGCCGCCAGGCACGCGGCCTGAAGCTGAACTTCCCCGAGGCCGTCGCCGTCATTAGCTATGAACTGATCGAGGGCGCCCGGGACGGCCGGACCGTGGCAGAGCTCATGAGTTACGGAACCACCCTCCTGGGTCGCGACGACGTCATGGAGGGCGTGCCGGAAATGATCCACGACGTCCAGATCGAGGCCACCTTCCCGGACGGCACCAAGCTCGTCACCGTCCACGATCCCATCCGCTAGGAGAGCCCTGATGATTCCCGGAGAATACGTTCTCGGCACCGCGCCGCTGACGATCAATGCCGGCCGCGAGGCGGTTGACGTCGCCGTGACCAACACCGGTGACCGGCCCGTCCAGGTGGGCTCGCACTACCACTTTGCCGAAGCGAACGCCGCGCTGCAGTTCGACCGGCAGGCCGCCTACGGCCGCCGCCTGGACATTCCGGCCGGCACCGCCGCACGGTTCGAACCGGGGGACAGCAGGACCGTCCGGCTGATCGAACTCGCGGGCCGCCGTGAGGTGTACGGCCTCAGCAACGCCGTCAATGGCAGACTCCGCGAGACAGGACTCCACGTTTCCGAGGGGACAGGTGACGCACAGTGAGTTTCGAATTGTCCCGCAGGCAGTACGCGGACCTCTACGGCCCGACGACTGGCGACTCCATCCGCCTGGCCGACACCGATCTGTTCCTTGAGATCGAGAATGACCTCACCGTCTACGGCGAGGAAGTGGTGTTCGGCGGCGGCAAGGTGATCCGCGACGGCATGGGCCAGAACGGCCAACTGACCCGGGACGGGGACGACAGTACTGGTTTCGGCAGTGTTGGTTCCAGCGGCGGAGTTCCGGACACCGTGATCACGAACGTCGTGGTGCTGGACTACACCGGCATCTACAAGGCCGACGTCGCGCTCCGGGACGGCCACATCTTCCGGATCGGCAAGGCAGGCAACCCGCAGATCACTGACGGCGTGGACATCGTGATCGGTGCCAGCACCGAGATCATTGCCGGCGAACGGAAGATCCTGACCGCCGGCGGCGTGGACTCCCACATCCACTTCATCTCCCCGGACCAGGTCCCCGCCGCCCTGTGCAGCGGGGTGACCACGATGGTGGGCGGCGGCACCGGCCCCGCCGAAGGCACCAAGGCCACCACGGTCACGCCCGGGAAATGGCACATCCAGCGGATGCTGCAGGCCGCCGAAGGGCTGCCGATCAACATCGGCCTGTTCGGCAAGGGGCACGCGTCCGCCGTCGAACCCCTGGCCGAACAAATCCGCGCCGGCGCGATCGGGCTGAAAGTCCATGAGGACTGGGGCTCCACCACCTCCTCGATCGACACCTCGCTGCAGGTCGCGGACCAGTACGACGTCCAGGTGGCCATCCACACCGACACCCTGAACGAGTGCGGCTTCGTGGAGGACACCATCCGGGCCATCGACGGCCGCGTGATCCACACCTTCCACACCGAGGGCGCCGGCGGTGGCCACGCCCCGGACATCATCAAGATCGCCGGGCTGCCCAACGTGCTGCCGGCCTCCACGAACCCCACGCTGCCGTACACGCGCAACACGATCGAAGAGCACCTGGACATGCTCATGGTGTGCCACCACCTGAACCCGGACATCCCGGAGGACGTGGCGTTCGCGGACTCCCGCATCCGCGCCGAAACCATCGCCGCCGAGGACGTCCTGCAGGACCTGGGTATCTTCGCGATCACGTCCTCGGACTCCCAGGCCATGGGCCGGGTGGGTGAGGTCATCATCCGCACCTGGCAAGTGGCGGACAAGATGAAGAAGCAGCGCGGCGTGTTGAAGGATCCTGACGGTGGCGTGCACGGTGCGGCGTCCGGTCTGGGCGCGGAGAGCGACAACTTCCGGTTGAAGCGGTACGTGGCGAAATACACCATCAACCCGGCCATCGCGCAGGGCATGGCCGATTCCATCGGCTCCGTGGAGGTCGGCAAGTTCGCGGACCTCGTGCTGTGGGATCCTGCGTTCTTCGGAGTCAAACCGGAGCTGGTTCTCAAGGGCGGCCAGATCGCCTACGCCCTCATGGGGGACGCCAACGCCTCCATCCCCACCCCGCAGCCGCGCACCATGCGGCCGATGTTTGCCGCCAACGGCAAGGCACTCCAGCAGTCCTCCATCACCTTCCTGTCCCAGGCAGCCATAGAGGCCGGGGTCCCGGAAGAACTCGGACTGGAGAAGGTCATCCGGCCGGTGTCCGGCATCCGCAGCCTGACCAAGGCGGACCTGAAGTACAACGGCGCCACCCCGGAGATCGAGGTGGACCCGGAAACGTACAAGGTGACGGTCGACGGCGAGGACGTCACGTGCGAACCGTCGGACGTCCTGCCCATGGCGCAGCGCTACTTCCTTTTCTAGGCTTCCAGAGGAGACGAACATGATCATCGAAAAGATCCTCGGCAACACACACGACCTTCCTCCCGGGCCGGACCCGTACGCCGGGCTGCACCAGGAAAAGGTCATCCTGCCCAGCGCCCAACTGGTCAAGCGCATCCAACGCGTCACCACCGACCACGGCAAAGAGTTGGGCCTGCGCCTCCCCTCCGGTTCCGGGGACCTGCGCGACGGCGACATCCTGCACGTGGCCGAGACCAACATGATCGTTGTCTCGGTGCTGCCCACCGACGTCCTGGTGATCGCCCCGCGCTCCATCCACGAGATGGGCGTGGTGGCGCACTCCCTGGGCAACCGGCACCTGCAGGCCCAGTTCTTCGATGCGTCCTCGGACTATGGGGCAGAGGTAATGGTGTGCCAGTACGACCACACCGTGGAGGACTATCTCAAACACGTCGGAGCGCCCTACGACCGACAGGAACGCGTGATGCCCGTCCCCTTCCGCCATGCCGAACATTCGCACTAGTTCCGCAGTTAAGCGGGTGGCGATTGGGTGCGCCACCCCGTATTGGGGGCCGTGCCCGTCCCCAGCCGCTCCCAACTCTCGCAAGCTCGAGTCGGGGCCCTCGCGGCAGTGGGCCCATCGCGGTGCCCGCCACGCCGCGGCCCCCTTCCCAGCTTCGCGCCTTCGGAGGCTGCCATGACGCGGTACCGGTTGGCATTGCAGCAGCTGACGGATTCTGCGTTGCCTACCGGGGCGTTTGCTCACTCTTTGGGGTTTGAGACGTATGTGGAGCGCGGGCTGGTGCACGATGAGGAGTCGTTTGGGGTGTGGCTGGCTGCGTTTGTGGGGCAGCAGCTGACCTATTCGGACGCATTGGCCATTCGGTTCCTCTATGAGGGCGTTGCTCTGGCTGAACTGGACGCGTTGTTGACCGCCCAGCTGTTGCCGCGGCAGATGCGCGAGGCCA
Organism: Arthrobacter sp. TE12232; assembly: GCF_054062615.1. NCBI lineage: Bacteria > Bacillati > Actinomycetota > Actinomycetes > Micrococcales > Micrococcaceae > Arthrobacter > Arthrobacter sp. TE12232. The sequence goes on along the minus strand of NZ_JBSSFK010000001.1, from coordinate 2,500,765 downwards.
GCACCAAGATGGGAACCCGGCTACTCGAGATTGGCGCGGAGGTCTTTCCTTCCCCTGAACTGGCGGAATACCGGGCGTGGGTGACTTCGGGCCGGGGCGCCGGCCACCAGCCGCTGGCGTTCGCGGTGATTGCCCGTTCCCTGGGAGTCCCGCTGCCCGAGGCCCTCGCCGCCTACCTGTTCGCCACGGTCACGTCGCTGACGCAAAACGCCGTCCGGGCGATCCCCCTGGGGCAGAACGCCGGCCAGCGGCTCCTGCGGAAGGCGGCCGACGACGTCGCTGCCGCGGCCGAGCGGGCCGTCCACCTCACGCCTGACGACTTCGGGGCCGTCAGCCCCGGATTGGAAATTTCGCAGATGCGGCACGAACGCCAGCGCGCCCGAATGTTCATGAGCTGAGCTGACCGAGCAGTACAAGTTGGTCCAATACAGGAAATATGTCTGGAGAAGAATATGTCTGAGCCCATCAAAATCGGCATCGGCGGCCCGGTGGGTGCCGGCAAGACCCAGCTCGTGGAGCGCCTCACCCGTCACATGAGCGGGGAAATCTCCATGGCGGCCATCACCAACGACATCTACACAATCGAGGACGCCAAGATCCTTGCCGCCAACGGGATCCTCCCGCTGGACCGGATCATCGGCGTCGAAACCGGCGGCTGCCCGCACACCGCCATCCGCGAGGACACCTCCATGAACACGGCGGCCATCGAGGAACTGAAGAAACGGCACCCGGACCTGCAGGTGATCTTTGTCGAATCCGGCGGCGACAACCTCTCCGCCACCTTCAGCCCGGAACTCGTGGACTTCTCGATCTACATCATCGACGTCGCCCAGGGCGAGAAGATCCCGCGCAAGGCCGGCCAGGGCATGATCAAGTCCGATCTCTTCATCATCAACAAGACCGACCTCGCACCCCACGTGGGCGCGGACCTCTCCGTCATGGAACGGGACTCCAAGGAATTCCGGGGCGAGAAACCGTTCTGCTTCACGAACCTCAAGACCGACGAAGGGCTGGAGCGCGTCATCGACTGGGTGCGGCGGGACGTCCTGATGCTCGACCTGGCGCCATGAGCGTTCTCGGGGTCAGTCCTGGCGACCTAACAGCTGAGGCGGCGAGGCCGGATTTTGGGGCCGCGGCGTGGCGGGCACCGCGGGGGGCCCACCGCCGCGAGGGCCCCGACTCGAGCTTGCGAGAGTTGGGAGCGGCTGGGGACGGGCACGGCCCCAAATCCGGTGAAGCCGCCGGAGCCGGCCAGAGCGCCCAAGAAAACATGGGAGAGCTCGAACTCGTCGTCACCAACCGTGCAGGACGTTCTGTGGCCACGCATCAGTACCATCGGGGGGCCTTGAGGGTTTTGCGGCCGCATTACTTGGATGGGTCCGGGCAGGTTTGTTATGTGCTCGTCAATCCCGGCGGGGCGTATTTGGGGGCTGACCTGTACGTGATTGACGTGGAGGTGGCGGACGGGGCGAAGCTGCTGCTCGCCACGCAGTCGGCCACCAAGATCTACCGGACTCCGGGGTCCTTTGCGGAGCAGCGGATGCGGCTGCGCCTGGGCGAGGGGGCGCGGCTGGAGTTCGCCCCGGACCAGGTGATTGCCTACCGGGAGGCCAGCTACCGGCAGAACACGCACGTGACGGTACGGCCGTCGTCGAGCCTCATCATGGCCGAAATCGTCACTCCCGGGTGGTCGCCGGACGGGGCCTCGTTCCGGTACGAGGAGCTGCGGCTGCGGACGGAGATCCGGGTTGAATCCGGGGATTCTGGTGGGGGCGAGAGCCGTGTGATGGTCCTGGACAACGTGCTCATCCGGCCGACCCTGAAGGATGTCACCGGTATGGCGTTCATGGAGGGCTTCAGCCATCTGGGATCGCTGATCGTGGTGGATCCGCGGGTGGACCAGGCCCTTGCCGACGAGCTGTACGAGATCACTGCGGGTTACGGGGCCCACACCGGCATTTCGCTCACGGCCACGGTGCTGGGAACGGCCGGGCTGGTGCTGAGGTCGCTCTCCAACAGCACGGAGGAACTGCGGCGCGTGACGGGAGCCGCCACTTCCTTGTTGCGGAAACGCTGGTACGGGCAGGATCCCCTGGACCTGAGGAAGTACTGATGGCCACGACCGCGCAGATGACGGCGTTGCATCGGCTTTACCGGGACCGGGCGAGCCTGCCGGTGAGGACCCGGCTGCTGGTGACCTTCGGTGCGGTGGCCGCACTTCACGCAGCCGCCGTCGTGCTCCTGGTGGCAGGAGCCGCCGGAGGCGGTCAGCCGCTGGGGATCGGGCTGGTCCTGACGGCCTACCTGGCCGGGGTGAAGCACAGCTACGACTGGGACCACCTCGCGGCGATCGATAACTCCACCCGGAAGTTCGCGGCCGAACACCGCGATCCGGTCAGCGTGGGCTTTGCGTTCAGCCTGGGCCACAGCTCCGTGGTGGTCCTCGCCGGGGTGCTCGTGGTGGCCGGTGCATCCCTGGTGGGGAGCTTCATGGCCGAGGGGAGCCCCGGGAACCTGCTGCTGGGGCTGATCGGCAGCGGGGTGTCGGGGCTGTTCCTGCTGGCGATGGGTGCCTTCAACGGCTCGGCGTTCCTCCGGACGCTCAAGGTTTACCGCGGCGCCCGGAATGGTGCACCGATCTCGCCTGAGGACCTGGCTGCGAAGGGCTTCGTGGCACGGCTGCTCGCCCGTCCGCTGGCCCGGGTCCGGCATCCCCGGAACATCTACGTGATCGGCTTCCTCTTCGGGCTGGGGTTCGATACCGCCACCACGATCGGGCTGCTGGTCATGGCGACGGCGGCCTCGCTGGCCGGCGTGTCCCCTTTCGCCCTACTGGCGCTCCCGCTGGCGTTTGCGGCAGCCATGACGCTGTGCGACACCGTCAACGGCGTGGCCATGATGCGGATGTACCGCTCGGCCCTGACGGACCCGCGCCGCAAACTCGGCTTCAATGCCGTCATCACGGGCATTTCAGCGGTGTCAGCCCTCTTCATCGCGGTGATCACCCTGGGCGGGGCCGTTCATGAGGCCTTCGGACTCGGGGACCCGCTGACCAGCTGGCTCGGGTCGGTGGACCTGGGCGACGCCGGGCTGCTGCTGGTGGCGCTGTTGATGTCCGTCTGGGCCGTAGCGTCGTTGCGCCGGCGGGCTCCCGGTGAGTGAGGCGCGGGGCTGACTGCAACCGCCGTGCCCCTCGGCCGGCAGCCCGCCGGTGCTCAGACGGCCTGGACGTGCAGGAGCAGGGCATGCTCCGGATTCAGGACCGGCAGGGGCAGGCCGACGTGCTGGAGGAAGGCGCCGGAGGCAACGGCCCCGTCTTCCAGCCATGCGGGCGGGCTGATCTGCGTGAAGGTGTGCGCGTAGTCGCCGTCAAGGGGGGTGGGCAGTTCGGCCCGGACACGATAGGTCCGCTTCGGATCAAGGCCCGGCAGTGAGGCCTGCCCGGGGACCTCTGCCGGGGCGGACGCCAGCGACACGGCCGCGAACAGGGCCTCGCCGGCGTCGTGCGCGACCACACCGTGGACGCTCAGGGTGGGCTCGCCGGTGTCCGCGTTCACGCGCTTGCCGGAGTGGATCAGTGCCCGGTGGCGCTTGTAGAGCGCAATCGCGCGGCGCAGCGTGGCCCGCTCGTCATCCGTGGCCGCGCGGATGTCCCACTCCATGCCGAAGTGGCCAAAGAGGGCCGTGATGGCGCGGAACGAGATGTCGTGGGTGCGTGCCGTGGTGTGCGAGGTGGTGGGGCCGATATGCGCTCCGACTAGTTCCGGCGGGAGGACCGCCTGGGTCCACCGCTGGATAGTCTGGCGCTCCAGGGCGTCGTTGCAGTCCGATGCCCACACGCGGTCGGTGCGCTGCAGGATGCCGAGGTCCACGCGTGCCCCGCCGGAGGAGCAGCTCTCGATCTCCACGTCCGGATGTGCTGCCTTGAGCGCGTCGAAGAGGCGGTAGGCAGCCAGCGTCTGCTCATGGACGGACGGGCGTCCGCCGCTCCCGTGCTCGGTGAGGTCGCGGTTCTGGTCCCATTTGAGGTAGGCGATGTCGTTCTCGCGCAGGAGGGCGTCGAGGCGGCCGTAGATGTACTGCCAGGCCTCCGGATTGGCGAGGTCCAGGACATGCTGGTGGCGCCAGGGCTGCGGGAGGCGGCCGCCGTCCTTGTGGGAAAGCGCCGACGGGCCCACGATCCAGTCCGGGTGTTCGCGGGCGACGTCGGAGTCCAGGTTGACCATCTCTGGCTCCACCCAGAGTCCAAACTCCATGCCGTGGGCGGTCACGGCGTCGATCAGCGGGGTCAGGCCCTTGGGCCACAGACCCTCGTCGACGTACCAGTCGCCCAGTCCTGCGTGGTCGTCGCGGCGGCCGCGGAACCAGCCGTCGTCGAGGACGAAGCGTTCCACGCCGAGCCCGGCGGCGGAGTCGGCGAGTTCCAGCAGGGGTTCGAGGCGGTGGTCGAAGTACACCGCCTCCCAGGTGTTGAGGACCACGGGGCGGAGCCGCCCGGACGTGGTGTCCACGTGTTGGGCCCGGGCGCGGAACCAGTCGTAGAAGGCCTCGGTGATGCCGTCCAGGCCGTGGCCGGAGTAGGCGGCGAAGAGCGACGGCGTCCGGTAGCTGGCGCCGGGGTGAAGCAGCACTTCGCCGGAGCCGAGCAGTTCCGCGGCGCCGAGCATCCGCCGGCCGTCGGCGAGGCTGTCGAGGTACTGCTCGTGGTTGCCGCTCCAGCCGAAGTGTGTGGCCCAGACCTGGCCTCGCCGGTTGGAGAAGCCGGCGGTGCCGGCGGCGACCAGGAGTGAGGAATCGTGGCCGGTGCGGCCGTGCCGGCCGGTGCGGACCCAGGTGCCCTGCTGGACGGCGTGCCGCTGCGGGTGGTTTTCCCGGCACCAGCGCCCGGTGAGGTCAAGCAGTTCCGTGGCATTCCGCGGTACCGGCAGTACTGCGGCGAGTTCCTCGAGCTGGTAGGCGGCCGTGCCGCTGTTGCTCAGGGTGTGCGCCAGCTCCAGGAGGCCGCCGGGGTGCAGGGTGAGCTCGGTGCTGACCTCCAGTCCGGCGTCGGAATCCCGCTGAATGATGAGGACGCCGCGGCCGCCGTCGCGCACGTCGGTTGAAACCACCCGCAGGGCCGGCGAGAAGTCCCGGCCGGGGACCCCGTCGGCGCTCCGGTACCCGCGGAGGCCGGGCCGACCGGCCCAGCCGGAGGAGGCCTGCGGCAGCAGTCCGGCGGTGACGGTGATGTCGAGGGCGGAGTGGGGGACGGGCCCGCGGAGGATCGCCAGATCGGGGAGGTGCTCCCCGAGGTCGGCACCCCAGTGGACGATCTCGGCCTCGCCGGAGTCGAAGGCCAGCAGGAGGCTGGTGCCGGCAGAACGCAGGTGCACGGGGTGCATGGGATTCGCTTTCAGTAGTGCGGAAGTCAGGTGCTGGTGCGCGGGATCCCGGACAGGGACCCCGCGCACCGGGCGCCGCCGTGGCGGGCGGCTGTGGCTTCAGAGGCTCACTTGTTGAACGGCTTACTTGTTGAACGGCTTACTTGTTGAACTGCCTACTTGTTGAACAGCGAGTTGACCTGGTCGTTGGCCTGCGAGAGGGAACTGGCTGGCTGCTTCCCGGAGACCACGGCGTCCATGGCCGGCTTCATGATGCCGTCCACCTTGGCCGCCTTGTCGGCGATCGGGAACAGGAAGGTGGTGCTCTCCTTGACCTGCTGGGTGAAGGGCGTCACGTCCACGCCCTTGGCCTTGAAGGCGGCTTCTGCCTTGTCCGAGGAGGACTTGATCGCGGGGAACACCACGGCCTTGGAGGCTACGACGTCCTGGCAGGCGGCGGAGCCCAGGTACTCGGCGAACTTCACGGCGGCAGCGGGCTTCTTCGTGCCGGCCCACACGGAGTCGGCCAGGCCGTTGAACATGGAGGACCGCTTGCCGTCGGGGCCGGTGGGGGTCGGGGCGATTCCGACGTCGACGCCCTTGTAGCCGGTGTACTGGCCGATCATCCACGACCCGTGGGCGTTGATGACAGACTTCCCGGCGGCGAAGGTGTCCGCCATGCTCGCACCGACGGTGGTTTCCAGTTTGGGCATGTAGCCCTTCTCCGCCAGCCCGGCGAACCAGGCGATGGATTCCTGGAACTTGGGGTCGTCGTAGTTGAAGTGGGTGCCCCACGGGTTCTTGTCCGTGTGGGTCCACCCGGTGGTGCCGGTAAGGTAGCTCCACTCGGTCTGGCCCTGGCCGGAGCCGGAGCTGTTCAGGCCGAGGCCGTAGACCTCAACCTTCGTCTTGTCGAAGCCGGGCTCGTCTCCGCGCTTGCCGTTCTTGTCCACGGTCAGGTGCGCGATCGCCTTTTCATAGGTGCCCCCGTCCTGCGGGTTCCAGGTCAGGGTTTTCATCTGTTCATCGCTGATTCCGGCGCCGGCGGCGAGCTTTTTGTTGTAGAAAAGCGAGATCGTGTCCCAGTCCTTGGGCAGGCCGTAGCGCTTGCCGTCCTCGCCGACCCAGAGATCGGCGAGACCCTTGTTGTACTGGGTGAGGTCGACGTGATCGTTCGCGACGGCGTCGTCCAGGGCCAGCAGCTGGCCGGTCTTGGCGAATTCGGGGTACTTGGCCAGGTGGTCGGTGAAGACGTCCGGGGCGGTGCCGGCGACAAAGCCGTTGGTCAGGGTGCTCCAGTAGTCGTCCCAGCCGCGCTGGGTGATCTTGACGGTGATGTCCGGGTTGGCCGTGTGGAAGTCATCGGCGCACTGCTGGTAGGCCGGGAGCTGGTTGGAGTCCCAGAGCCAGTAGCTGATCTCGCCCTTGGCTTGATCGCCGGAGGCACCTGAGGCCTCTCCGCCGCTTCCGCAGGCGGAGAGGGCGAGGACAGCGGCGGCCGCGGCGGCGAGGGCGCCGACTGCTTTCTTGTTCATGGGGGTCCTTTCGGGACGGTATTTTCGGGAAGGCGCTTTAGGGACGGGCTTTTGGGATGCGGGTGCGGGTGGAACGTCCAGCACAGGTTGGGGCGGGTTACTTGATTCCGGAGAATCCGATGGAGTTGACGATCTTCTTGCCGAAGGCGATGAAGAGCAGCAGGACAGGCAGGGCAGAGATGAGGGTCGCGGCCATGAGACCGGACCAGTCCGGCGCACCCTGCGGTGACTGGGATTTGAAGACGCCCAGGCCGACCGTGAGAACGCGGACGTTTTCCTGGTTTCCGACCAGCAGCGGCCAGAAGTACTCGTTCCACTGCCCGATGAAGGTCAGCAGCGCCAGGGTGGCGATCGGGGCGGCGGCGTTGGGCAGCACAATCTGGAAGAAGATGCGCAGGTGCTTGGCGCCGTCGAGCATGGCGGCCTCCTCCACTTCACGGGACATGTTCAGGAAGAACTGCCGCAGGAAGAAGATCGCGAACGGGGTCATGAAGAGGTAGGGCAGCACCATGCCGAGCATCGTGTTCAGCAGGCCGAGGTTCTTGATCAGCAGGAAGTTGGGCAGTGCGGTGAAGATCGGCGGGACCATCATGGTGGCCAGGAAGAGGCTGAACACGGCGTTCCGGCCCCGCCAGCGCAGGCGGGAGAAGGCGTAGGCGGCCATGGCGCTGAAGAAGACGGCGCCGGCGGTGGTGATCCCGGCGAAGAGGACGGTGTTGCGCAGGTAGATCCAGAAGTCGATCTTGGCTCCGGAGCCTCCCTCCGCCATGGCTTCCTGGGCGGTCTGGAGGCCGAAGACCCGCTTGTACGCGCCGAGGTTGAAGTCGGCCGGCAGCAGGTTGGACGCGTTGCTGGCCAGTGCGCTGTTGGAGGACAGCGACGTGCGCAGGACCCAGTAGAAGGGCAGTACCGAGACGGCGACGGCAAGGACCACAAGGGTCCAGGCTCCGGCGCGGCGCCAGTTGAAGCGGCGGCGGCGCCGGGCGGGGATGGCTGACGTGGCAGTAGTCATGCTGGGACTCCTTAGTCCAGGTCCGACTCGTTGCCCTTGAGGAACTTCATCTGGATGAAGGCGACCAGGGCGAGGATGACGAAGAGGATGACAGCGAGGGCCGAGCCGTAACCGAAGTCAGACTCCGTGAACGCCCGCTGGTAGATGTAGTACTGCAGGACGCGGCTGGCGTTGATCGGGCCGCCCTGGGTGGTGACGGCGACGGTGTCGAACACCTGGAACGAGCCGATGACGGTGACGACCAGGACCAGCACGACGACGGGCCGGAGCAGCGGCATGGTGATTTTCCAGAAGGTCTGGAAGGGCGAAGCGCCGTCCAGGTTGGCGACCTCATACAGGTGCTGGGGGATGGCCTGGAGACCGGCAAAGATCAGCAGGGCCGTGTAGCCCATGTGCCGCCAGGTGTTGATCAGGGCTTGGGTGGGGATGGCCCATTCCTCGCTGCCGAAGAAGGCGATGCGGGGCAGGCCGATGGCGTCGATGACGTTGTTCACGATGCCGATCTGGTAGTCCAGCAGCCAGAACCACAGGAGGGCGGCGATGACGTTCGCCATCAGGTAGGGCAGCAGCAGGCTGCCGCGGATAAAGGTCGACTTGGCGACCCGGTGCATCAGGAGGGCCAGGCCCAGGGCCAGGACGGTCTGCAGGACGATGTTGATCAGGACGTACTGGGTGGTGACGCCCAGCGCGTTCCAGAACAGCGGGTCCTTGGCGATTGCGGCGTAGTTGGCGCCGCCGATCCACTTCGGCGTTCCGAGGATGTTGTATTCGGTGAAGCTCAGGTAGAGGCCCCGGATGCTCGGCACAAGGTAGAACACCACGAAGCCGAGCATGGCCGGGGCGATGAAGAGAAGGGCGACCCTCAGGTCGCTCCGGGGTCGACGCCGGCGGCGGGGGGCGGCATCGCCTGTTCCCGTGCCGGTCGCCTTGCGGGCCGGGGCGGCTCCGCGGGCAGTTGTGGTGGTCATTTGAGGTTCCTCCGCTGTGAGGTGGATTACAACTGAGGCTTGAATCTACACGAGTAACTTTTGAATGCGCAACAGTTTCTTTCATGTTTCCGGGGTGAAACTTTCCGCTCATCATCAGGTATTGACTCGAGTAGAAACTGATGTGAAACTTGCGTGCATGACGTTCTCACTAGGCATCGTCGGCGCCGGGCAGTTCGCAGGTGCCTTCGCCAAACTCTTCGACGCCCACCCCGCAATTTCAGAAGTCCACGTCACCGACGTCCTGCCGGAACGGGCCGCGGCCCTCCGGGAGCGGCTCGGCCTCGCGGGCACTTATCCCAGTTTCGAGGCCATGCTCGACAGCGGCCTGGACGCCGTGGCGATCTTCACCCAGCGCTGGACGCACGGGCCGCTGGTCCTGCAGGCGCTCCGCGCCGGCAAGCACGTCTATTCGGCCGTGCCGATGGCTGTCAGCGAGGACGAGATCGCCCGGATCATCGAAGCCGTCCGCGAGACGGGCCTAACCTACATGATGGGAGAGACAAGCTACTACAACCCCGCCACGGTGTACGCCCGCAAGCGCCGGGCCGAGGGCGCGTTCGGCGGCATTTTCTATGCCGAGGGCGACTACGTGCACGACATGGATCTGGGCTTCTATGAGGCCTACCAGTACAGCGGCGGGGAGGACTGGAAGCGCACCGCCAGCTACCCGCCCATGTTGTACCCCACCCACTCCACCGGCGGGGTGCTGGGCGCGATCGGCGGCCACGCCGTCAGCGTCAGCTGCATTGGCGTCCCCGACGAGCGCGGCGACGGCGTCTTCGACAAAGACGTCAGCATGTTCGGCAACGATTTCTCCAACGCGACCGCACTGTTCGAACTCTCCACCGGCGGGTCCATGCGCATCAACGAGATGCGCCGCGTCGGCTACCCCTCCCACCTGCGCGAAAGCCGCTTCCGCTACTTCGGCACCGACGCCAGCTTCGAGCAGCTGGCCCTAGTCAGCGTGTGGCAGGACAAGGAATCCGTGACCGACGTCAGTGCGGAACTGGCCACACACGCCACGCTCGACGCCGACGATCCGGCGCTGGCCGGCGTCGCACCCGCCCTGCGGGACGCCTTCACCTCCGGAATGGCCGCCGTGCACGACGCCGGCCGGCTGCCCGCCGAATTCCGCGGGCTGCACAACGGGCACGAGGGCAGCCACCACTTCCTGGTGGACGACTTCGCCACCGCCGTCGATACCGGGACGCTCCCGCCTGTCAACGCCTGGGAGGCAGCCCGCTACACCCTCCCGGGGATAGTGGCGCACGAGTCCGCCCTCCGCGGCGGGGAGCGGCTGCCCGTGCCGGACCACGGCGACGCCCCGGCCCGGCTGCCCACGCACGGACCTGTTGGAGAGGCGTCTGACGGGGAAGGCATTGCCGGGGAAGCCCGGCGGTAGCATGGTCACTGTGCCACACTCGCCAGCTTCCGCCAGGCCCACGATCACCCGCAAAGACGTGGCCAGGCTGGCCGGCGTCAGCACCGCCGTCGTAAGCTATGTGGTTAACGGCGGACCCAAGCGGGTCTCCCCGGTGACTGCCGCCAAGGTGCGCGAGGCCATCAGCGCCCTCGGATACCGGCCGAACGCCGCGGCGCGGGCACTCAAATTGGGCTCCAGCGAGATGCTCGGCATGGTGGTCCCGGATACGACCAACCCCTTCTTCGCCACTCTGGCCCGCGCCGTGGAGGAAGCCGCGGCGGCGCGCGGCTACGCCCTGCTGCTGGCCAACTCGGGCGGATCGGCGGCCAACGAGCGCCGCCAGGTCAGGAACCTCGCCAGCCGCCGCGTGGACGGGGTCTTCCTCTCCAGCGTGCTGTTCGAACCAGACCTGACCGAACTCGAGCATTCCGAGATCCCCGCCGTGCTGCTCAACCACAGCAGCGAGGTGCCGGGCTTCAACTCGGTGGGAGTGGAGCTGCTTGAAGGCTCCCGGCGTGCCGTCGAGCACCTGGTGGGCCACGGCCACCGCAACATCGCGCTGGTCATGGGTATGAACTCCGGCAACGATCTGGATGCCCGCGAGGTCGGGTGGCAGCAGGGCCTCGCGGAAGCCGGACTCCCGGAAGGGCCCATTCTGCGCTGCGACTTCGACCGGCAGGGCGGCTACCGGGCCGGGCAGCGGCTGCTCGCCTCCCCGGACCGGCCCACCGCCGTTTTTGTCAGCTCCGACCTCCAAGCGGTCGGGCTGCTGCGCGCCGTGTCCGAGGCCGGCCTGCGGGTCCCAGAGGACCTGGCGGTCTTCTCCTTCGACGGCTCGGCCGAGGCGGAGTACAGCTGGCCGCCGCTGAGCACGGTCGTGCAGCCAGTCCAGGCCATGGCCGAGGCCGCCGTCGAAGCGCTCATCGACTTCGACGGCGTGTCTCCAACCCGGAACAGGATCTTCCCCGTGGACCTGGTCCTCCGGGCCTCCTGCGGCTGCGTGCCCGTGCCCGCGGCGGCCGCTCCGGGTCTGCCTGCCAGGCCTGCCAGCTAAGGTTCCCGCCCGCACGTCCTCCCGTTCTCCGTACCGTTCCCCGTTCCACATGCCGGGCGCGTTGATGAGCCGCGCCCTGCCGAACCCCAGAGGTCCACATGAATGTCCCCCCATCTGCTGTTGTTTCTGCTGTGCCGGAAGCGGCCGCGTCCCTGCCGCTATCCTCCGACCCGTTCCGGCCCGAGTGGCACTACTCCGCCGGCAAGAACTGGCTCAACGATCCCAACGGGCTGATCCACCTGAACGGCACGTACCACCTCTTCTACCAGCACAACCCCTCCGGAGACGCCTGGGGGAACATGTCCTGGGGTCACGCGACATCGGCGGATCTCCTGCACTGGGAAGAACAGCCGGTCGCCATTTCCTGCGACGGGAACGAGGCGATATTCTCGGGCTCCGTGGTGCTCGACCCGGACAACACCAGCGGCTTCGGCACCCCCGGGAAGCCGCCGCTGGTGGCGGTCTACACCAGCGCATACACCGACGCTTCGCCGCTGCGCGGGCGGCAGGCCCAGTCTTTGGCCTACAGCCTGGACCGGGGGCAGACCTGGACCAAGTACGTCGGCAACCCCGTCCTGGACCGCACTTCCGCCAACTTCCGCGACCCCAAGGTGTTCCGCTACGACGGCCCCGCGGGAAGCTACTGGGTGATGGCCGCGGTGGAGGCCACGGACTGTGTGGTGGTCCTCTACCGGTCGGCGAACCTGAAGGACTGGGAATACTTGAGCAGCTTTGGCCCCGCGAACGCCACCTGCGGCGACTGGGAATGCCCCGATCTCTTTCCCCTCGCGGTGGACGGCGACCCGGCCGACACCAAATGGGTCCTGGTGGTCAACCTCAATCCGGGCGGCATTGCCGGCGGCTCGGGCGCCCAGTACTTTGTGGGCACGTTCGACGGCGTGCACTTCCGTTCGGAGACCACGGTCACCGAGGGCCTCCAGCCGGACGGAAGCCGGATGCCGGACTATGCCTGGCTCGACCGGGGACGGGACTACTACGCGGCCGTTTCGTTCAATGACGCCCCCGGCGGCCGCCGGATCATGATCGGCTGGATGAACAACTGGGACTACGCGGGCAAGACACCAACCAAGGGCTGGCGCGGCGCCATGTCCCTGGCGCGGGAAGTCACCCTGACACGGCTGCCCTCCGGCGGTGTCGTCCTGCGGCAGGCGGCAGTCGATCCCTTCGACGGACTGGACGGCGCCCCGGACGTCCACCGGATCTCCCTGGGTTCCCGGGAACTGCACCCCGGAACCGTGGACCTACTAGCGCCGGATTCGGACGCCGCCGTCGGGGACGCTGTATCGACCGCCGCTTCAGCCGCCGCGCGCATCGACGTCGAGATTGAGCCCGGAACCGCCGCCAGAGTGGGTCTCCTGCTCCGGACGGGCGGCGCCGAGCGGACCGTACTGGCCTACGACACCGCCACGTCCAGGCTGTCCCTGGACCGTCGGGAGTCCGGCGCCGTGGAATTCCACGAGGACTTCGCGTCGGTAGAAGACGCTCACGTGCCTCTCGACGCCGGGCGGCTGCGCCTTCAGGTGCACCTGGACGCCTGCTCGGTGGAGGTCTTCGCCCAAGACGGCCTGGCCGTCCTCACGGACCTCGTCTTCCCGGCGGAATCCAGCACCGGAATGGCGCTGTTCGCGGAGGGCCACGGGGCGAGGGTACGGACGCTGGACATCCGGCGCCGCTAGGCTCGCGTGCCGTTGAACTCTCCGGGGACCGCCGCGGAGATTCCCCACCTTCAACGGCGCGACGCCGCCAAGTGCCGGCGGTTCGGCGCAACACGCCGGCCGGATCCCGCAAACATGGGGAAACCCCGACGCCGTTTGCCCGACACTAAGGCCACAGCCGCCACCGGCATTTTCTGGTAGCCGATTTTCCTCCTGCTCCGGGGTCCGCCGCGATTACGGAAAGGTCAACCGGAGGGAATCCCGCGGGCGTAACCTGTGCGAATCTGCAAGACCGTATTTAATGGAGGTGCGGCACAATGATGGACAAGCAGCCCTTGGAAAATCGGCCCTGGCACAAGGCTCCGGCGGTGGGGGTCGGCGTAGAAGACCGGCAAAGCGCGGTGGCCCGGGAAACTGAGCGCATCATGCGGGAGGCCAAAGGTGACCGGCTGGCGGCCACAAAATCATCCTCGACAAGCTCCTGGAAATGGGCCTGATCACCGAATCCGAACTGCCGGTACCGGCCGGGATCTGTGACGAAGGATTCGCTGCCACATCCGGGAAGAAGGACGCATCTGCCGCGTACCACGAGGTCCGGAAAACCTACGACGAAATGCTCCTGAAGCCCGGCGCCAGCCCCGTAGCGCTGGCGTTCGCGTCGGCGTCGGCCGGCTCCTACGTGGCCACGGACGGCACCGACAGCGGCGGCGGAACCACCGTGGTCTACAAGAAGTCCGGGGGCAACTGGCAGGAGACACTCGCGGGGGCCGGAGCCGCGATCGGCGGCATCCTCGGCGGGCCGGCCGGGGCCGGACTGGGTACGGTCATCGGCGGCGTTGCCGGCAAGATCGTGGACGAGTGCCTGTCCTGACCGCGGGCGTGAGGCTAACCGGCGCCACCGACTGAATGCCCTGACCGGGTCCATGACGCGGAGATTTTCCGACGACACCCAAAGTTTCCACCGATGCCGGAATCCAGGTGTCGGTAGGAATATTGCGCGTCGCAGGGCCGACTGAGCGTCGCCGGGCTGTCCTGACCGGCCGCTCAGTCCCCGTGGACGGCGGCCTGGCGCTCCTCGGAACGGTCCAGGTAGGCCAGCAACAGGTCCCCGGCACGGTCCAGGTCGCCGGCTTCCAGGGCCGCGCAAATTTCCTCGTTGTCCGGTAGGTAACCCCGGTAGAAGTGCGCATCCAGAGTGGCCTTGTGGAAGAAGAGCCGCATCTCGGCCAGGACCTGGGCCATGATCGTGTCCAGCCGGCGGCTCTCTGCCAGGGCCACGATCGCGCCGTGGAAGTGCTGGTTGGCGTTGCCCAAGGCCTCTTCGTCGCCGGCAGCGGCCGCGGCTTTGCCCTCCTCGACGGCCGCGCGGATCGCTGCCACGCGCTCGGGGCTGCCCCCGCCGCGGATTGCGCTCACCTCGACGGCGCGGCGCACCGTGTAGACGTCGTGGATGTCCCCGGCCTCCAGGCTGGCCACGAAGACGCCCCGGTTCGGGTGGCGGACCACCAAGCGCTCGGCCGCCAGTTCAGCGAAAGCCTCGCGGACGGTGTTACGGGAGACGCCCAGATCCTCCGCGATGGTCGATTCCGTGAGCCGGGCTCCCGGCAGAAGCAGCCCCTCCGCCAGTTGCAGGCGGAGTTCAGCCGCTACGCGGTCCGCCACGGACGGCACCGCCACGCGCAGCCGTGCCGCCGCACCCAGGGCAGCCCCTGCCGCGGCCTCGCGCTTCTTATCCGCCGCGGCGCCGGCGCCCGCCCCGCTTCGAGGCGTGGCGGGAAGGACTCGGGATCCTGCTTCGGAGCTGGTCATACTCCAGAATTTACACGATCGTCACATCGTTGGATTGAAGAATCGTTGAACAATCCGAACTTTTGGTGCATCCTAGATAGGGGCCCAATCATGAGATGAGGATCACAATGGGAACGATCGACCTGAACAGCGACGTCGGCGAGTCGTACGGGCGGTGGACGCTGGGGGACGATATGGCGATGTTTCGCTCCGTCTCCAGCGCCAACGTGGCGTGCGGATTCCACGCCGGCGACCCCAGCGTGATCCGCCTGACCTGCCGCGAGGCCGTTGCTGCAGGCGTCATGATCGGAGCGCACGTCGGCTACCGCGACCTCGCAGGTTTCGGCCGCCGATTCCTGGACATCGATCCCGGCGAACTGGCGGACGACGTCGTCTACCAGATCGGCGCGCTGCAGGCCCTGGCAGCGGCAGAAGGCGGCAAGGTGGCCTACGTGAAGCCGCACGGCGGCCTCTACAACGCGATCGTGGCGCACACCGCGCAGGCGCGCGCCGTCGTCGAGGCCGTGAAATCGGTGGACCCGAACCTGCCGATCTTGGGCCTCCCGGGCTCGGAGGTGCTGCGCCTGGCCGAGGCCGCCGGTCTCCGGGCCGTCACTGAAGCCTTCGCCGACCGGGCTTACAACCCGGACGGCACGCTCGTCTCCCGCACGCTCCCCGGTGCGGTCCTGCACGACCACACGGAGGTCACGGAGCATGTCCTCCGGATGGCCACCGATTCCGCCGTCCGCACGATTGACGGCTCCATCCTGAAGATCCGTGCGGAGAGCATCTGCGTGCACGGAGACTCCCCGGGAGCCGTCACCATGGCCGCGGCCGTCCGCGAGGCGCTCAACGCCGCCGGAATCACCACCGCCGCATTCGTCTAGGACAGCTCCCGGAAGGCAAGGCACCCGTCCGGGACGACGCTCACAGCATCGCAGCACCTCAGCATCACACCGGATCCACCCGGTTCCCCCCGACCCCACACCACGCAACAGGCAGCACCCCGCACACCTGGAGGAAAAATCATGACCACACCGCAGCAGGCCACCCCGGCCGCCAGCAAGAGGAAGCTGCCGCCCGGCGCCATCAAGGCCTACATCGCGAGCCTCACCGGCACGTCGCTGGAATACTACGACTTCGCGATCTACTCGGTGGCGTCGGCACTGATCTTCCCGAAGATCTTCTTTCCCGTGGGCGATGAGCTGGTCGGCCTGCTGCTGTCCTTCTCCACGTTCGCGGTCGGCTACCTCGCCCGCCCCATCGGCGGCGTGATCTTCGGCCGGCTCGGCGACAAGATCGGCCGCAAGCATGTCCTGGTGGTCACCCTCATGCTGATCGGCGTCGCCACCGTACTCATCGGCGTGCTGCCCGGCTACGCGGCCATCGGCGTCGCTGCCCCGGCGATCCTGGTCCTGTTGCGCCTGGCGCAGGGTATCGGCGTCGGCGGCGAATGGGGCGGGGCCGTCCTGCTCTCCAGCGAATTCGGCAATGCCAGGAAGCGCGGCTTCTGGTCCTCGGCCGCCCAGATCGGGCCGCCCGCCGGCAACCTGATGGCCAACGGCGTCCTGGCCCTCCTCGCGGCAACCCTCAGCACCGAGGCCTTCCTCTCCTGGGGCTGGCGCGTGGCCTTCCTCGCCTCCGCCCTCCTAGTGGTCTTCGGCCTCCTGATCCGGCTCAAGCTCGAGGAAACTCCCGTCTTCAAGGCCATCCAGGCCCACGGCGAGGCACCCAAGGCCCCCATCAAGGAGGTCTTCACCAAAGAACCCCGCGCCCTCGTGGCCGCCGCCCTGTCCCGGATCTGCCCCGACGTGCTCTACTCCCTGTTCACGGTGTTCGTGGCCCTCTACG
This sequence comes from Arthrobacter sp. TE12232, assembly GCF_054062615.1. Taxonomy (NCBI): domain Bacteria; kingdom Bacillati; phylum Actinomycetota; class Actinomycetes; order Micrococcales; family Micrococcaceae; genus Arthrobacter; species Arthrobacter sp. TE12232. Next base: position 2,484,077 of record NZ_JBSSFK010000001.1, on the reverse strand, counting down.
CCACCAAACAGCTGGGCATGACCACCGGCAACGTCCTCGGCGCCATCCTGATCGGCTCCGCCTTCCAGCTGTTCCTGATCCCCGCCGCCGGTGCCCTCACGGACCGCTTCAACCGCCGCCTCGTCTACGGCATCGCGACGGTCGCAACCGCCCTGTACATCCCGCTGTTCTTCCTCATGATCCAGGGCAAGTCCGTGCTCATGCTGACCATCGGCGTCGTGATCGGGCTGGCGCTTCACGCCTTCATGTACGGCCCGCAGGCCGCCTTCATCACCGAGCAGTTCCCGGCCCGCCTGCGCTACGCCGGCAGCTCGCTGGCCTACACCCTTGCCGGTGTGATCGGCGGCGCCGTGGCGCCCCTGATCTTCACCGCACTCTTCGCCGCGACCGGCAACTGGTACCTGATCGCCGGCTACCTGGCCGTTGCCGCCGTTGTAACCGTGATCGGCCTGGCCATCGGCCGGAACCCGCAGACCCAGGAGGAAGAGCGGCTCCTGCAGGTAGCCCACGCCTGAGCGGCGCGGATCCTTTCAGGAAAACGGTGGCGATGATGGAGACAGCAATGGAAACCCTGGCAGTTCAGAACGACGCAGTTCAGCAGGGCACGGTTCACAAGGTCCGCTCCGTGCGGGCGGTGGGCACCCGTGCCGTCCTGGCCGAGCTCTCCGGCACCCAGGACGTCCTTGCCCTGCAGGCACTCCTCCTCGAGACGCCGCTGCCGGGCCAGCAGGACATCCTGGCCGCCGCCGAGACCGTCCTGGTCAAAGCCGATTCCCCGGCCTCGGCCCGGCGGATCGCCGCCCGGCTGCTGCAGCTCGACCTCACCGCCACCGCGCAGCGCGGCGGCGAGCTGGTGGTCATCGACACCGTGTACGACGGCGAGGACCTCGCCGAAGTCGGCCGGCTCACCGGTCTGGGAGCCGAGGGCGTGATCGCCGCCCATTCCGGCCAGGTCTGGACCGTCGCTTTCGCCGGCTTCGCACCCGGCTTCGGCTACATGGTGGGGGAGAACGGGCAGCTGGAAGTGCCCCGCCGCAGCTCGCCCCGCACCGCTGTCCCTGCGGGCTCCGTGGCGCTGGCCGGCAACTATTCGGCTGTGTACCCGCGCCGCTCCCCGGGCGGCTGGCAGCTGATCGGCCGCACCAACGCCCGGATGTGGGACCTGGACCGGGAGCAGCCCGCCCTGGCCGCCCCCGGCCACCGGGTGCAGTTCCGCCCCGTCCGGGATGCAGTCGCGCTTGCAGCAGAGCCGGACGCTGAGCCAGTCGCGGAGCCAGCCGCCGAGTCCGCCGCCGAGTCCGCCGCCGGGCCGGCCCCGGAGCCCGCCATGGAAATTTCCGGATCCGTGCCGGAACCCGCCGTTATGCAGGGCATCACCGCCGGACTCCGGATCGTGTCGCCGGGCCTGCAGAGCCTCGTCCAGGACCTCGGCCGGCACGGCCACTCGGGCCTCGGCGTCTCCGCCGCCGGAGCGCTGGACCGGGCCTCGCTGCGCCGGGCCAACCGCCTCGTCGGGAACGCGCCGTCGGCCGCCGCCATCGAGACCGTCGCCGGCGGCCTCAAAGTCCAGGCCGCCGGGGACCAGGTCCTCGCCGTCACCGGGGCGCCAGCGGAACTGAGCATCGAGTCGGCGCCGGACAGCGCCGGGGAGACCTGGCACCGCACCGCGCCGATGGCCACCCCCTTCGCGCTGCTCGACGGCGAAACGCTCAGCCTCGGTGCCCCGCAGAGCGGATTCCGCAGCTACCTCGCTGTCCGCGGCGGAGTGGGCGTCTCCCCGGTGCTGGGCAGCCGCTCCACGGACACCATGTCCGGAATCGGCCCCGCACCCCTGACCGCGGGGCAGCTCCTTGCCGCCGGCGGCGAGGCCGAGTCCGGCGTCGTCGGGCACCCCGAGCTGCAGCCGGACTACCCGGGCACCGGGGTGACCGTCCTCGACGTCGTCCCCGGCCCGCGCGCCGACTGGTTCGGCCAGGCCGCTCTGGACTCTTTCACCGGCCAGGAGTGGGAGGTGAAGCCGCAGTCCAACCGCGTCGGCATGCGGCTGGACGGGACGCCGCTGCAGCGCACCCGTCAAGGCGAGCTGCCCAGCGAAGGCACCGTGGCGGGCGCCCTCCAGATCCCGCCGGAGGGGCTGCCCGTTCTGTTCCTCGCCGACCACCCGATCACTGGCGGCTACCCGGTGATCGCCGTGGTGGTCGACTCCCAGTTGGACCTCGCCGCGCAGGTCCCCATCGGCGGGAAGATCCGCTTCCGCTGGGCCGAATCCAGCACCCTCGAACACAACACCACCGAAAAAGAAGTGAGTAACTGATGCGCAAGGTCCTGATCGCCAACCGTGGAGAAATCGCGGTCCGCATAGCCCGGGCCTGCGATGACGCGCAGCTGGCGTCCGTCGCCGTGTACGCCGACATCGACGCCGATGCCCTGCACGTCTCCGCCGCGGATGAGGCCTTCAGCCTGAACGGCAACTCGCCCGCGGACACCTACCTGAACATCCCCAAGCTCCTCGCCGTGGCCGCCGAGTCCGGAGCGGACGCCGTCCACCCCGGCTACGGCTTCCTCTCCGAGAACGCCGACTTCGCCCAGGCCGTCCTGGACGGCGGGCTGACCTGGATCGGCCCCAGCCCGGAGGCGATCCGGCTGCTCGGCAACAAGATCACGGCCCGCGACGCCGCGGTCCGGGCCGGCGCGCCGCTGGTCGCCGGCAGCGACGGTCCCGTGGACACGGCCGCCGAGGCCCGCGCCTTCGCCGAACAGCACGGCCTGCCGATCGCCATCAAGGCCGCCTTCGGCGGCGGCGGACGCGGCATGAAGGTGGTCCGGGTCCTCGACGAGGTCGAGGAAGCCTTCGACTCCGCCGTCCGTGAGGCGATCGCCGCGTTCGGCCGCGGAGAGTGCTTCGTCGAGCGCTACTTGGACCGCCCCCGCCACGTCGAGGCGCAGGTCCTGGCGGACGCGCACGGCAACGTGGTCGTTGTCGGAACCCGCGACTGCTCCCTCCAGCGCCGGCACCAGAAGCTCCTCGAGGAGGCTCCCGCACCGTTCCTCAGCGCGGAGCAGACCACGCTGATCTACGACGCCGCCAAGGCCGTCTGCCGGGAGGCTGGCTACTCCGGCGCCGGCACGGTGGAATTCCTGGTCGCGGCCGACGGAACGGTGGCGTTCCTCGAGGTCAACACGCGCCTTCAGGTGGAGCACCCCATCACCGAGGAAACCACCGGAATCGACCTCGTCCAGGAACAGTTCCGGATCGCCGCGGGGGAGCCGCTGCGCCTGACCGAGGACCCGGCACCGCGCGGCCACGCCTTCGAATTCCGGCTCAACGCCGAGGACGTGGGCCGCGGCTTCCTGCCCTCGCCCGGCACCATCGGCGAGTTCGCCGGCCCCACCGGCCCGGGCATCCGGCTGGACACCGGGGTCCGCTCCGGCTCCTTCGTGGCGCCGCAGTTCGACTCCCTGCTCGCAAAGCTGATCGTCACGGGAGCGGACCGCCAGCAGGCTCTGCGCCGCGCCCGCCGCGCCCTCGCCGAGATGCGCATCACCGGCGTCGCCACCGTGCTGCCCTTTCACCGGGCCGTGCTCGCGTCCCCGGACTTCACCTCCGAGGACGAGCTGGGCATCCACACCCGCTGGATCGAAACCGACTTCGCGGACAGTGTCTCCATCTCGGCCGATCCCGATTACAACACCACCGCGCCCGACGGCGAACGCCGCACCATCACCGTCGAGGTGGACGGCCGCCGTCTGGCCGTCGGGCTTCCGGCCGACCTCTTGGACGGCTGGGCACGCTCCGGAGGCCCGGCACCTGCCGGTTTGGCGGTAGTGTCCGACGGCGGTACGGCCGCCGCTGCCGACCCGGGGGAACTGCGTGCCGACATGGCCGGCACCGTGGTGAAGTGGCTGGTCGAACCGGGCGGCGAGGTTGCGACCGGGGACCCGGTGGTTGTCCTTGAAGCCATGAAGATGGAAACCCAGGTTTCCGCGCACCGGGACGGGACCGTCACCGACGTCCGCACCGAAGCCGGTGGAGTGGTCACGGCCGGAGCGGTCCTGGCGCTGATCGGCTAGTTCGTTTCTTGGAGTACAGGGGCCGTTTCCGCCCAGCGGAAACGGCCCCTTGCCCTGCGTGCCGCGGGCGGGCACGCTGGCTGGATGACCAAACTGCAGCCTGCTGCCAACATGTCCGGCCTTGACGTCTCGGCGGGGATCGAGGCGCAGCCGGACGGCGTGATCGCCCTGGATCCGGAGTTGTCGGCCCTTTGGGAGCTAGCGGCGCCGTTCCTGACGGTGCGCGACAACGACGCCCATACGCTCTACGCGGTGGGGCTGGCCCGCGCGCTGCTGGATGGGCACCCGGAAGCGGATGCCGCCGTCGTCCTTCCCGCGATCATGCTGCACGATATCGGCTGGTCGCAGGTGCCGCCGGCGGAAGTCCTCCAGGCGATCGCGCCCGGAGGCGGGAGACCGGACCTGGTGCTGCTGCACGAAAAGGAGGGTGCCCGGCTCGCCGCCGGGATCCTCGCCGCGGCCGGGTACGATGCCGGTAAAGTGCCGGCCATCCTGGACATCATCGACGGCCACGACTCCCGGCGCGAGGCGCTCTCGATCGAGGACGCGATCGTCAAGGACGCGGACAAGACCTGGCGGCTCAGCCCGCACGGCATCGACACCGTGATGGACTGGTTCGGACTCGACCGCGGCCAGGCCATGCGCCTGTGCAGCCAGCGCGTCCACGGACACCTGTTCACGGCAGAGGCGCAGGGCATGGCCCGGGCGTTGTCGGCGCTGGAATCGGTGACGCTGTGGCCGCAGCGTCAGGCGCTGCTAACGGCGCAGCGCGGGCCGGAGGAGGCGAAGATCATCGAGGGTAATCCCGGTGAGGGTCTCCCGGGTTGACCGGAACGGGCCGTCGGGGACAGGCGCAAGATGTGGGATGACCAGGACTGTCATGCCGGCGGCCACGGCGCTGGCCGCCCCGGTGTCCGTGTCCTCGATGGCGAGGCAGTCTCGGGGGCGGATTCCCAAGGATGCCGCGGCCGTGAGGTATGCCTCGGGGTGCGGTTTGCCGTGGGTGACGTCATCACCGGCCACGACCTTGAGGAAGGCGTCGGGACCGGCGCTTTGGGCGATGTATCCGGCGACCGGCCGGAACGCCTGGGTGACCAGTGCGCAGGGGATCCGGGCCTGAGCGAGGCGTGCGAGGAGCTCCTGCGCTCCGGGCCGCCAGGGGATCCGGTCGCGGATGGTGTCCAGGACCTGGTGGACGAGCCGGTCGATGAGCTCCGGTCCAGCCAGGGGGACTCCGCGGTTGCGCATCTCGGCCGCGGACACCGGCAGGGGTTTGCCCACGAAGAAGGCGGCATCGGCGTCGCTCCAGGGCACGTGGTATTCGGCGGCGAGATCGGCGCGGGCCTGGATCCAGAACGGCTCCGTGTCCACGAGCGTGCCGTCCATGTCCCAGAGCACCGCTGCGGGGTATCCGGTTCTGTTGTCCTGGATCTCAGGCACTGCTGTCCTTCCGTGGGTGGGTCGCGGTGGGGCTGGCTGGTGGCCCTGTCGGCGCCGGCGCGGTGGTCTAGGGACCGGTGCGCCGGCGCCGACCGGGCGGCGCGGCTAAACGCCTAGCCCGAGCGCCCGCCTGCCGATGGGGTTGAGGTCGTTCTCGGGGAACCGGTTATCCCAGTCGGTTTCGTAGTGCTCCTCGGGAAAGTCCCGCGGTGAGCGTCCGGCTTTGAAGTCCTCTGCCACGACGGCGGCGTACCGGGTGTTCTTCTCGCACTGGGGGGCTGCCGGGATGTACATGACGTTGCCCCATCCTTGTTGGTCCTGCACGGGGGCGACGGCGTGGATCACGTCGCAATGCCACCACACCGAGTCGCCGGCCTGTACGTCGGGGATGGACGAGAGCGCGCGCATCAGCAGAGGGTGCCACTGCTCGCTGATCGGCAGGACGCGCCGTGGGCTGACGCCGCACAACTCGTCCTCCGGCACATCATCCAGCAGCGGACGAAGCAGGATGTAGGCCATCGCTTCGGGGATAGGGACCGTCTGCAGCACGCCCTGATCGTTGTTCATGTCGGACAACGCCGTCCAGCCCTGGAAGGTGCGGAAGGCCGAGCACATCGTGGATCCGCCCTCGTACTCGTCGACTTCGGTGCGGTAGGCGGCATCCCAGGGGTCGTACTTCTCCGGTTCGCCGTCGAACACGAGCCGGAACACCCGCTGGTAGGCCGGCAGGAGCCACCGTTCCAGGGCGCCGGAGTCGGTATGCGGGCCCAGGCCGCTCGAATCGGCGCCCGGCGGGCGGCGGCGGATCCGGTCCGGGTACATCGAGTCCTGGTCAGGGTCGAACCAGGACCGCCCCTCCGATTCGAAAGTCCAGCGGCGGTTCAGGAATGACTGCACGGCCGCCATCCGCGGGTCCTGCCGCGCCTCCATCTGGGGGCGGGACCAATAGATCGGGTAGATCTCCGGGCGGGAGGCGGACAGGGTGCCGAAGAAGTCGTCGCCCGGGCCGCGGTACTTGGCATCGAAGTCATTGCTCTCCACGTAGTCCACGAGCTGCCGGTCCCATCCCAGCGCGGTCTCGCGCGGGAAGTGACCGCGCACGACGGCGCAGCCGCGCCGCTTCAGCGCGGCCAGCTGGGCCTCGCTGACCTGACCGGATTCGATGTCCCTAAAGCTGATAACCGGCCAGACCTCCTCGCCGCGGGCCCGGATGGCCTCGATTTCCTCGACCTGTACCCGGATGCGGTCCTCGAGCCGGCGGAAGACTCCTTCGACATCGCCGATCCGGTCGCGCAGTTCGCGTTTGAGGGCGCGGATCTGGCCCGGGACATCAGCGGGGACCTGAGGGGCTTGGTGGACTGTGTCCTGTTCGCTCATTTTCATCGTTCCTTCTGTCGTCATTCCTAGACTGCGGTTTCTTGCATCGGGCACTTCGATGTAAGGGGGAAGCCTGCCGTCCGAGGGCACTGTCCGTGACACATCCCTGGGAGCTCGTGACCCCGGACTTCGCGAAGGCCTAGCTCGCGGCGGCGGTCACCGGCGCCGGGGAGATCGGCCGGGATCTGAGGGGTGGCGGGCGTCGGTTCCACAGCAATTCCTCCTATAGTAAAGAATCCTAACTAATTCCTTTTTCCAGTGTAGGGCACTCCGTTACGATGGGGAAGACCCCTATCGGAGGACCCCTGCCTTGACCCGTTCCCCGCACTCCCTGGCCCCGGCTGCATCGACGCCGCAGGCATTGGCCACGGTCACTGACCGGCGATTCTTCGAACATCTCCGCCGCAACGGGCCCAGCTCCCGGGCGGCCATCGCAGCGGCCGCCGGATTGTCTAAGCCCACCGCCTCCGAGGCGGCCACCCGGCTGACGGAAGCCGGGCTGATAAGTGAGACGGGCCAGTCGGCCGGGCCGCGCGGCCGCACCGCGGCGATCTACGACATCGCCCCCGGCTACGGACATGCTCTCGCCGTCGCGGTGGCCACCGGCCGCGCCCAGCTCCGCGCCACTGATCTGCGCGGCAGCGTCGTGGGTGATTACCAGGTCTCGTCGGGAACGCCGCAGACCCGGGATCAGCTCGAGTCCGCCCTCTCCGGCCTGTTCGCCGAGTACCGGCGCGATGTTTCCACACCGTGCCTGGCCGCCGGCATCTCCCAGGCCAACCCCGTCGAGGCCGCCGGACAGGCCGTGCTGAGCCTGCCGAACGCGCCCTTCCCCGAAGGGCAGTGGAACCTGAGCGAACGTTTTCTCGGCGACTGCCGGGGGCCGGTCCGGGTTGACAACGACGTCAACTGGGCGGCCCTGGCGGAGCGCGAGTCCGGAGCGATGCGCGGCGTCGAGGACTTCCTGATGGTCTATGTCGGTGCCGGCATCGGTGCGTCCCTCGTCATGGGCGGCGACGTGCGCCGCGGCTCACACGGCATCGCGGGAGAGATCGCCTATCTGCGGCAGAATGGACGGACGCTGATGGAGCGTCTGCTCGATCTCGGGATCACCACGGCCGGCGGGCTTTCCCTGGACATGGACCGTTACCGCGGCCTCTTTACGGAACAGCCTGACTCCCCGGCGGCCGACGACTTCCTCGAACTGCTGGGCGAAGCCATCGGCAACACGGCCACCCTAAGCGACCCCGCGGCCGTCGTGCTGAGCGGGCCGCTGGTGGACTGCCCGGCGTTTGTGGACCGTTTGCGCGTCATCCTGGTGCCGCACCTGCTGGATCCCTCAACACTGGTGACCGTCAGCGATCTCGGCACAGAAGGGCCCCTGGCCGGGGCCTCGTTGCATGCCCGTGACGCGGCCGTGGAAGGAATCTGGGCCGAATACCGCCGGTGATCCGCCGGTCCGAATCGCGGCACGGTGCCCCGTCCCGGATGGCTGACAGATGAACGGATACCGGCGTTGAGTTCACGCGAAATAGACTATTGGTCGATGACCAGCTGGATCTGCCTCGCTTCAGGAAAAGTAGGAGGAAACAGCTGCTCGGGCGTTCGGTGTTCACTGTCGCGCTCCGAGTACGCTTCCTTCATCTTCTCGAAGAGCCGTTGGGCCTCCGCTCGCAGGCCCGGGATATCGATGCCCGGGATGACGCCGTCGCTCATGATCAGGCGCCCTGCGACGACGGAATGGGTGGCCTGCCGGGCTGTTCCGTTGAGCAGGAGGGTTCGAACCGGGTCGTCCAGGACTCCGTCCCTGATGTCGTCAAGGGAGAACGCAACGAGGTCGGCCTGGGCTCCCGCTTCCAGTTTCCCCAGGTCCGGGCGGTCCAGGGCGCGGGCGCCGCCAAGGGTTGCCGCTTCAAAGTAGTGCTCCGCCGGAGCTGCGTCGGGCCTGTGGTCAAGAAGCTTGGCCAGGTGCACGCCCGTGTCCATGCCCCGGATGAGGTCCGGTGGGAAGGAGTCCGTTCCGAGACACAGGTTGACGCCGGCCTCCCGGAAGGCGGCGAACGAGTCGAGGGCCATGCCGTATCTGAAGGACGTGAGCGGACAATGGATGATGGAGATGTTGGCCTCCGCCAGAGTCTGAAGATCACCCAGGTCGGTGCCATCCACGAGCGGGTTGCGGTCCACGAAGATCCCGTGCGGGATGAGAAGGCGCTCAGCCAGCAGCCCTGTCTGCTTCAGGAGCTGGAGGGGGGTCAGCCCGTGCCAGCGCTGCAGCAGCTCCCGCTCCAGGGCCCCCTGAAGGCAGTGCAACCGCACAAGCGCGTGCCGTTCGCGAGCGATTTCAGCCGTTGCGCGCAGAAGTTCCGCGGTAAGCGTTTCAATCCTGCACGGCAACAGAACACCGTTGATCAGGGGGTCCGCCAGGTCCTCCGCGTAGTCCAGGAACCGGACGGCATCGGCAAGCCCGGCACGCCCCTGCTCCTCATCGAATGCGACGTCGCGCTCCTCATCAGCACGGAGAACATTGACACCGGAACGGTAGGCAGGGCCAAGGTATCCCCGCAGCCCGATCTGGCGGGAGGCATCGGCCATACCGGCAAGCTCTTCGAAGCTTTCCGCCCAGGCGGAATGGATCTCGGATGCTATGGGCATATACGTCGTAACGCCGTGCAGGGCCAGCTGCACCAAAGCATATTTCCGGATGGTCTGGCGTTCCTGCGCTGTAAAGACGTCCGCGCGGCGGTTGTGGAAGTAATCTTCGGACCATTGCAGGCCGTTGGCCCGGTCCGTGGAAGCCCACGAATCGATCAGCAGGTGATCGATGTCGGTGAGGGCATCGAGATCGATCAGGCCCGGTGTGATGAGGGACCGGCCAAGTTCGAATGACTGGTCCGTCGGACCCTCGTAGTTCGGTCCGACATAGACGATGCGAGTGTCCTCAAAGACGACGTCGCCGTCGCGGATGAGTACGTGCTGACCGGATTCATGCCCGAGCACGAATTCCGCGCTGAATTTGGTGCGCAAACCAACCTCCGATTCGATGATGGGGGCGGCCACTCAGCGGACCGCACAAATCAAACCATACTCATTTTGGTATACCACCGCCAAGGGCCATCGAGGTTTTCGGGAGACCGCCCTTCCTCAGAACCTCTAAAAACTAGTCTTTGAAAGTGATTTACATCTCGCCGGCCCTGACCTATTCTATTTTGGTATACAAACCGGTTTGTGAGCTTGACACGACACGTTCCCCTGACCCAGCGACCGCCTAGTACGGGTGGCAGGTCTTTCCCCAAAGGACAGTTACTCCCATGGCCTCAGAAGCCCAGCTCATCAACCAATCCGCCCCGGTCTCGGATCAACAGATCACGCGCCGACACTGGTGGACGGTGGTAACCGTGTCACTGCTTGTTTCGGTGGCGGCCGTCCTGATTGGCACGTACAAGTTCCAGCTGGGGCCCGCGCCAGTGGTCCTCTTCCCCATCATCTGGGCCGTGGTCCTCGGCGGGATCCTCGGCACGCAGCGAATCCGTCGTGTCTCCGGGGCAAGCCGGGCCGTTGCAACGCTGCTCCTGGAGATTGGGATCATTCTCTTCCTTGCCCGGCTCGGCACGCAGATCGGACCCTCGCTCGCCAAAGTCACTGAGACTGGTCCAGCCATCCTTCTTCAGGAAGTAGGGCACATCTTCGGCACCGTCATACTGGCGCTGCCGATTGCCGTGGCCATGGGGTTGGGCCGGGTGGCGGTCGGAGCCACGTGGTCAATCGACCGCGAATCCTTCCTCGCCTTCGCCATACAGCGCTTCGGAGTCCGTTCCGGAGAGTACCGGGGCGTCTTCTCCGTGTGGTTGCTCGGCAGCCTCTTTGGTGCTGTGTTCATCTCCCTGCTCGCTGGATTCCTCGGCGGACTGAACATCTTCGATCCCCGCGCACTGGCCCTGGGGCTGGGACTCGGCTCGGCGTCGATGATGCTCGGGGGCGTCGGGGCGCTGTCTCTGCTCTATCCGGATCAGGCCGGCGAAATCATGGCGCTGGCCGCGTTGTCCAACCTCGTCACGAACATCGTTGGCTTCTATGCGGGGGTCTTCCTGTCCCTGCCGCTGTGCCGGCGGCTCTACACCTTCTGGAGCCGGCTCTTCGGAAAGGACGACGACGGCAGGTCCACCCGCGGGGCACGCAGCAAGCCGGAGCTGCCTGGCGCAACGCAGCCTGCCGCCCCGGTCGCAGTGGAGGTGGATCCCACGCTCAAGGTGACGCCGCGGATCACCATTCTCGCCTTTGCCATCGCCGGTGCCTCGGCCCTGGTCATGAACGTCGTCGGGACAAAGAACTTCGCCTGGAATGACGCGGCGGGCGTGATCGTCCTGCTGCTGCTGACGGGCCTGTCATTCCGTCTGGCCCGGTTGCTGCCGTCGGTGCCGTCAAGCGTGTGGGTGCTGACCATCACAACGGTGCTTTCGGCGCCGTCCCTGCCCACTTCGGGGCTCATCGCCGGGCTGACCCAACATCTGGACGTGATTCTCATCGGGCTGCCTGCGCTGACGCTGATCGGGCTCACCGTCGGGCGGGACATCAAAGCGCTGAAGTCCCTGAGCTGGAAGATCATCGTGGTCGCCCTCGTGACGTACAGTGCATCCTTCATTGCGGCGGCCGCCTTGGGACAGATGGCTCTCGGGCGGTAACGGATCCGGCGCGGAACCTCCGGAAAACAGGAAACAGTGTGGCGTGGAAGGGGCGACGGCGGAAACCGCCGTCGCCCCTGGCGCGCCTTCCGCAGGGGCTCGATGGTATTCCAAAAGGCCTTTTCGGGCGCAGGCAGTGCCACGAGAATCCGTATCCCGGCGCACGAACCTTAATCCCAAGGTATTCTTGGTATACCAAATACTTGTCAGGAGACGACTGTGGAAGAAACCCCCCAAGCGCCCTGGGAGCGGCCCCGGACGCCTGCGGCTTCAAAGATCGCATGGACCCTCATTGCCTTGAGCCTCGTTTCCATCAACCTTCGGCCGGCGATTACGACCGTCGCCGGATCCATGGGCCAGCTGGAACAGGGGCTCGGGATAGCTCCCCAGACGATTCCGCTCCTGGCGGCGCTTCCGGTGCTTGCTTTTGGGATTTCCGCCCCGTGCGGGCCATGGCTCGCACGGCGCGTGGGTGCAGGGAGGGCTGTCGCTCTTGCGATGCTGATGCTGGCCGTTGCACTGGCGGCCCGCGTGCTGCTGCCGGCCCTTATGCTCCCCGGAACCTTCCTTGCGGGGATGGCCATCATGACGGCGAGCGTGCTGTTGCCCCAGATCGTCAAGGCCAATCAGGGAACCGGCTGGTGGACGGGGCTGTGCAGCATGGGCTTCGGTCTCGGAGCGGCACTGGGAGCAGGGCTGGTCCAGCCGCTGCAGCACGTATTGGGCGGAAGCCTGCCGGGGGCTCTGGCCCTGTGGGCTGTTCCTGCTGTGCTGGGGGCAGTACTGATCCTCCGGCACGGCGGCATGCGGACAGGACCCGTGGCGCCGGGGTCCTGTCCGCCTGCCCGTGCCGTCGAGCCCGGCAGCTCGACTGCTGACCCGGAGGCGCGGCCCCGTGCCGCCCGCGCATTGCGGCAGCAGGCAACTGCCTGGGCGGTGACCGCATTCTTTGGTCTCCAGGCGCTGCTGTATTTCGCGGTTACTTCGTGGCTGACGGTCTTCCTCGTGTCGAAGGGCCTCACGGCTGGCGATGCTGCGGCGCTCCTTGCCTGGTTCAGCGTGGCCGGCCTTCCGGCCAGCCTGCTGGCACCCGTGCTGGCCAGCCGGCCGGCGGTTCTCAAGATCATGGCGCCCGGCTTGGGGGTGCTCGTGGCGGCCGCGTTGCTCGGGGTGCTGGCGGGCCCGGCCGAGCTGCAGTTCCTGCTGGTGGGTGTCCTGGGGGTTGTCCAGAGCGCGGGATTCGGGCTTGCCATTGCGCTCGTGGTGCTCCGATCGACAGGGCCCCAAACCGCCGGGAAACTCTCGGCGATGAGCCAGGGCCTGGGTTTCGCCCTCGCCTCGCTGGGGCCTTTGGGGGTGGCCCTGCTTCACGATGTGACCGGCGGCTGGGGGGCTGCGTTCTGGGCCTTGGCAGGAGTTGCCATGCTGCTGGCGCTGGCGGGATACTTCGCGGTGAACGGACGCATCGCGTCCGTCGAGGAGGGAACTGTGCCCGCCGGAGAGGTGCGGCCGGCCGGCGTCGGAAGCTGACCAAGATGTACGGCCGGCAATAGGAAAAGTGGCAGGTCCCTCAAACGAGGGGCCCTGCCACTTCTTGTTGCGGGGCTAAGGAACCAACTGCAGCTGGTCCGCCACGACGCGGCCACGGTGGATCACGGTGCGGTCGGTGCCCCTGTCCATGACGGCGGAGGCCACCGTTTCGCCGTCGACCAGCAGCAGCTCGGCGGGATCGCCGGCCTCGAGGCCCGGCCGGTGCGCGGTGCCTTTCAGCCGGGTGGCGGCCGGATTCAGAACGCTGGCGCCGCCTACGGTGGCGATCGCCAGGCAGTGTTCGATCAGCTCGTCCCGGCGGAATCCGTGCGTGAACGCGAGCTGCCAGGTGCGGTCCAGCATGTCGGTATTGCCGTAGGGGGACCAGTAGTCGCGCTGGCCGTCCTCGCCGAGACCGACGCGGACGCCGGCCTCGGCCAGCAGCGGGAGCGGGAGCTGGCCGGATACCGCCGGGGCCACCGAGGCCATCGAAACGTCCAGCTCCGCGAACTCCTCGATGAGCCGGTGCGTGGTGGCGTCGGAGACGCTGCCCAGCTGGTAGGCGTGGGACATGGTGACCTTGCCCTGCATCCCCAGGGCGCGGGTGCGCTCAAGGACCAGGTCCGTGCTGAAGACGCCGAGTTCGCCCGGTTCGTGGAGGTGGATGTCGATAGGGACCTGGTACTTCTCGGCCAGGCCGAAAACGATGTCCAGATGCCGGGCGGGGTCCCGGTCCAGGCTGCACGGATCAATGCCGCCCATGACATTGGCCCCCGCCCTGAGGGCCTCCTCCATGAGGGGTACGGTGCCGTCCTCGAGCAGGAGGCCTGCCTGCGGGAAGGCGATGATGTCGACGTCGGCCTGGTCCTTGAACTGTTCCTTGGCCGCCAGGACGGCTTCGAACCGTTCCAGCCGGCAGTCCACGTCGACTTGGGCGTAGGAGCGGACCCGGGTGGTGCCGCGCGCGATCATTCGGCCGAGTGTGTTGTTGACACGGTCCTGAAGAGGGACCTCGGCGAGGCGCCAGTTCTCCCGGTCGTTCATCATCATGGTCCAGACGCCGGGACCGCCGGTGTGTTCGCGGAACGGCAGTCCGATGCGGGTCGAGTCCAGATGCACGTGGACATCCGAGAAGGACGGGAGCAGCAACCGGCCGCGGCCCTCCACGACCGTGACAGCCTCGCCCAGGGTGCCGGTCGAGTCCGACGGCGTTCGAGCCGGGTTATGCGGTTCAATGCCGGCGATCTTGCCGTCCTTGAGCAGGACGTCGCTCAGCGCCTGTCCCCAGGGACGGACGGCGCGGATCAGGGTAGTCAATGTAATGCTCCTTTGTGTTGGGACTATTGGACACCGGCGGGGGAGGCTGCTGCCAGACCCTCGTGGTGGCAGGCCGGGGCGGCGAGGCCGGCCGGCGAGGGAATGTCGCTGATACAGAGCTGCTGCCGGCTTTCGGGCAGCGTGCCGAACAGCGGGCAGCGCGTGCGAAAGACACAACCGCTGGGTGGGTTGGCCGGTGACGGGAGATCTCCACGGAGCCGGATCTTCACCTGTCGCCGAGCTGCGCGAGGATCGGGCAGCGGCACCGCGGACAGGAGCGCCTGCGTGTAGGGGTGCCGGGGAAGGCGGAACAGTTCCTCGCGGGGACCCTGTTCGACAACCTTGCCGAGATACATGACGGCCACTTGGTGGGAGATGTGCCGGACGACGGAGAGATCGTGGGCGATGAAGATATAGGCGACGCCGGTGTCGCGCTGGATCTCCTGGAGCAGGTTTACTACCTGCGCCTGGACGGAGACGTCCAGGGCGGACACCGGTTCATCACACACGATTACCGAGGGGTTCAACGAAATGGCCCGGGCGATGCCCACCCGCTGGCGCTGGCCGCCGGAGAACTCATGCGGAAAGCGGTTGTAGTGTTCGGGCTTGAGGCCCACCTGTTCCATGAGTTCTTTGACGCGGTTCTTCAGTCCTGCGGGCGGATTGATCTTCTGCGCCACCATCGGCGCGGCGATCGCGGTGCCGACCGTCTGCCTCGGGTTGAGTGACGCGAACGGGTCCTGGAAGATCATCTGGACCTTGCGTCGGAAGTTGTACAGATCCGCACCGCGCAGCTGGCTGATGTCCACGCCGTCGACGACGATCCGCCCGCCGGTGGGATCCAGCAGGCGGGCGACCATGCGGCCCGTCGTGGACTTACCGCATCCGGACTCACCTACAAGTCCGAGCGTCTGGCCTCGGTCGAGACTGAACGAGACGCCGTCGACGGCCTTGACGGTTTTGGCTGTGCGGCCGCCGCTGGGGGAGAAGAGCCCGCCCTTGACGGGGAAATGCTTTTGAAGGTTCTCCACCTGGAGAATTGGCTGCCTGTCCATGGCGGGTCCTAACGCGAAGTCCGGATAGTGATGAGCTGGCGGCTGCTCAGATGGCAGCGCTTGCCGTGGCCGACCTCCACCAGGAGCTCGGGCCTCTGCTCCCGGCAGACGTCGGCCCCGGCCAGGGCGGCGTAGTCGCACCGGGAGCTGAAGATGCAGCCTGACGGCAGGTCAAGCAGCGACGGCGGCTGGCCGGGGATCGGGTTGAGGAGGCCGGAGGTGCCGGTGAGCGTCGGCATGGAATTGAGAAGGCCCAGGGTGTACGGATGCCGGGTGTCGTAGAAGATCTCGTCCACCGGTCCGGACTCGACGCATTGGCCGCCGTACATGACAAGCACGGAATCGCAGACCTCGGCCACGACGCCCAGATCGTGGGTGATGAGGATCAGCGCAGAGTTGGTTTCCGCCTGGAGTTCGGCCATGAGGTCCAGGATCTGCGCCTGGACCGTCACGTCCAGGGCCGTGGTGGGCTCGTCCGCGATGAGCAGTTCCGGTTCGCAGATGAGGGCCATGGCGATCATGGCCCGCTGCCGCATGCCGCCGGAGAAATGGTGCGGGTACTCGTCGTAGCGCTGCTCGGGGCTGGGAATCCCCACCCGGCCGAGCATGTTGATGGCCGCAGCCCGGGCCTGCTTTTTGCTCGCCTGGTGATGGACGAGGTAGGCCTCCTCAATTTGGTGCCCGACGGTATAGAACGGGTGCAGTGCCGACAGCGGGTCCTGGAAGATCATGCCGATGTTCCGGCCACGCAGCTGGCGCATCCCTGACTCGGACATCGTGATGAGGTCCTTACCTTGGAACAGGGCCTGGCCGGAGACCCGGGCCGAGGTGCCTTTGAGCAGGCCCATCAGTGCCTGGCTCGTCACTGATTTTCCGGATCCGGATTCGCCTACGATGCCAAGCGTCTGCCCGCGCTCAAGGGTGAAGTCCATGCCGTTGACGGCCGAGACCAGGCCGTCGTCGGTGGGAAATGCGACTGACAGGTTCTGGACGTCCAGGAAGGCGCGAGCCCCGCCGTCGTCCGCTGCAGGGTTTGGCGCGGGGGACGGGAAAGCGGCGGGCGCGCCGGGATAGGTCTGGGTCATTGGAGCCTCACTCGGGGATCGATGGCGGCATAGGCGAGGTCGACGGCGACATTGGCGACGATCACGAAGAAAGCGGCCAGCATGGTGATGGCCATGGTGACGGGCAGGTCGCCGGAGATGGCGGCCCGGACGGCGGTGAATCCGAGCCCCGGCACGGAGAAGATCTGTTCTGTGAGGACGGCGCCGCCGAGCAGCAGGCCGATGTCCATGCCGAGCATGGTCACGATCGGGGTGATGCCGGCCCGGACACCGTGCTTGAACGTCACGGTCCGCGGGGCCAGTCCCTTGGCCCGCGCCGTGCGGATGAAGTCCTCGCCGAACGTTTCAATCATGTTGGTGCGGGTGACCCGGATGTAGGAGGCGCTGAACAGCACGGCGAGGGCAATCCATGGCAGCAGATAGTTGAGTACCCAGGCCCACGGCCCCTGGGCGCCGAACGGGCTGTTGATCTCGTTGGTGGTGAACGGCAGGAGATGCAGCTGATTGACGAACACCAGCAGCAGGAACAGGCCCGTGACGGGGATCGGCAGCGAGACGCCCACGGACGCGGCGCCGACGATGAACTTGTCTGTAGCGCTGCCTTTCCTGAGGGCTGCGAGCAGGCCAAGGCCCACGCCGGAAACCGTCCAAAGGACCAGGGCGCCGACTGCCATCGAGAGCGTGTAGGGCAGCGACCGGCTGATGATGTCCGAGACGTTCTCATTCGTCTGGAACGATTTGCCGAGGCAGGGCCATTGGCAGACGGACTCGGCGCCGGGGGCCCCAATCATGCGCGGCGACACCAGCCCGCGCATGTAGTCGGCGTACTGAAGGAAGAACGGCTGGTCCATGCCCAGGGCGACGCGCGCCTCGGCGACACGTTCCGGCGTGCATTCCTGGCCGCACGCGGCCGAGGCCGGATCGGATGGGCCCAGCTGGAAGAGAGTGAAGGTGATGAAGCTGACGGCTATGAGTAGCAGGACCAAGGAGCCTGTCCGGCGAAGTATGAATCTGATCATTGTGGTTGCGGGCCGCCCGCCTGAATCCGGGCGGCCCGCGTCTCCTTCTGTGAGGACCGGTTAGTGCTCGACGCCGACAATCGACAGGTCGATGCCGCCGAAGAAGTAGCCCACTTGGGCGTTGCGGATGTTGGAGCCGACGACGCTGTTCGTGTGGCTGCGGACGAGCGGAATGATCGGGTAGGTCTTCAGTGCCTTTCCGAATTCCTCGGACCACTTCTTGCCCAGCTCCTCCGAGGTCCCCGCGGTGTCCCGCAGCTCAAACATGGCCTTGGACACCTCCGGGTCGAAGTAGCGGGACGTGTTGGAGAATCCGTAACTGGTGCCATCGTTGTTCGGGCCGAGGATGGGGTCCGCCGAGGTCCGGATCGAAGACGGATCGGCGCCACCGCACCAGCCTGACCGTCCGATGTCCGGCAGTTGCTCACTGGCCATGACGGAGTAATAGTTCGGGGCCGGGATCGGCACCAGTTGGACGTCGATGCCCAGGGCCTTGAGGTTCTCCTGGACCACGGTGCCTGTGTTCTTGTAAGCGTCCCGGTTGTTGGCGTAGCCAAAGGTGAGAGTCTTGGGGTAGGTCTTGCCTTCGAGGAGCTTCTTGGCCTCGTCCAGCTTGGGCTTTCCGCTGGGATCGATCTCCAACTCCTGGGCCACGTACCCGCGCATCTTGTCGTTCAGCGGCGTCTGGGTGAGCTCGCCGAAACGGCGGCCCCCGTACTGGACCAGGATCGACTGGCGGTCCAGGGCAAGCGCAATTGCCTTGCGGACATCCGGGTCCGTGATCTTCTGCGTGTTCAGGCTCAGCACGTCGTTGCAGCCCAGCAGCCCTGAGGCGACCCGGTCCTTGACTTGGGCGTCGGCCAGCTTGGCCGAATCCGAGGTCTGGAGGGCGCCGTTCGAGTCCAGGGTGATGGCGTTGGTGTCGGCGTTGGCCAGCAACTGCTGGCTGATGGTGGCCTGCGACGTGGACAGGGAGAAGTTGAAGGTGTCCGGGAGTGCCGTGCGGTTGGGGTCCGTCGCGGGATCCCAGTGCGGGTTGCGGACGAGTTTGAGCGACTTGCCGCGGTTGTACGATTCCACCATGTAGGGGCCGGATGAGACCGGATGGTTCGTGTAGTCCAACTTGGTGTCCTTGTCCTGGGGCACAGGAGCGGTGTTGGACCGTGAGGCCAGCGCAGGAAATTCAGCGAACGGCTTCTTCAGGTGGAAGACGACAGTGCGCTGGTCCGGGGTCTCGACTGCCTCGAGTACGGCGGAAGGATCCTTGTAGGGTCCCTTGTAGCCGCCGGCGTCGAGCGCGGAATTGAGCTCCTGGGGCGCCTGGGTGTAGACATCCTGGGCGAAGGTGCGTTCGATGCCGTACTTGACGTCGGCTGATGTGATCGGGCGGCCATCCTCGAACTTGACACCGTCCCGGAGCGTGAATGTCCAGGTGAGGCCGTCGGCAGAAACCTTCCCGGTATCCGTGGCGAGGTCCGGGACGATGGTGGGCGGCTGGCCTGCCGTCTCTTTGGCCATGGTGAGTGTCCGGTAATACAGCTGTCCGACATTGGCCGTCTGGACGTAGTTGCTGTTTCCAGGGTCAAGTGTCTGGAAGTCGGAGGACATCAGGATGTTGATGTTGCCTCCCTTGGTGGTGAAGCCGGGCTTGACCACCGACGCGGCCGAATCCGTCGCTGAACCGCTGGCTTTGCTGGCGGCCGACTGGCCCTGGGCCGCGGAACAACCGGTGGCGGCCACGGAGATCAGCACGGCAAGTGCCAGCACTCTGGATGGATATTTCATGGTTCTCCTCATACGGGTGGGTGATGGTGATGGGTGCTAGTGGCGGGAGGCCTTGGGGTCCAAGGCGTCGCGAACGGCGTCGCCGAGCAGGTTGAACGCCAGTACGGTGACGATGAGCATGGCGCCGGGGACGGCCAGGAACCATGGATCGCTGAGGTACCAGTTGCCGGACTGGGCGGCGTTGAGCATCTGGCCCCACGACGGAGTCGGGTCTTTGACGCCGACGCCGAGGAAGGACAGCGCGGCTTCCGCGGAGATGTTGGTGGGGATGAGCATGGTCGCGTATACCAGCACGACGCCCATCACGTTGGGGATAATCTGCCGAAACAGCACGCTGAGGTGGGAGGCGCCGAACGAGCGGGCCGCCTCAACAAATTCACGCTCCCGGAGGCTGAGGACCTGGCCCCGGACGATCCGGGCAAGATACGCCCAGCCGAAGAATCCTAGGATGATGACCAGCGAGGCCATGGGCAGGAAGCTGCCCTGGCCCAGAGGCGTGCCGCGCAGCCTGGACTGAAGGATGGGCGTCAGCGACAGCACCAACAGGAGGTGCGGGAAGGCGAGGAAGAGATCCATGACGCGGCTGATGATCGCGTCCGTCTTGCCACCGAAGTAGCCGGCCGCCGCCCCGAGCACGGTGCCAAGGACGACGGAGACGGCGGTTGAAAGGAGGGCGATGGTGAGGGAGACCTGACCGCCAAAGGCAAGCCGGGCGAACAGATCCCGCCCGAGCCCGGGCTCGACCCCCAGCCAGTGCTGCTCAGAGGGATACATGTAGCCGGGGAGAGGCAGGCCCGGGGTTTCGAAGTCATCAAGGACGTCCGGGCTGGTGTTGGAGGTGAAGGGATCATTTCCGGACCACGCACTGAGGACAGGCGCGAGGACGGCAAAGAGCACGATTGCGACCACGACACAGAGGCTCAGCAGGGCGATCTTGCTCCTGCGGATCCTGAGCCAGGCAGTGGCCAGCAGCGACCGTGCCTGGGCGGGACCCGTGCTGGCGGTCGTTTGGTCGACGGGGGACATGGGGCGGCTGACGCCGCTGCTGCCATCGTCGCTGGCGCCGGGCAAAGGACTCGCAGCAGTTGGTGTGGCACCGGACTGAAGCTGGGTCATCGGGAACGCTCGATTCAGGGTCCAAGGAGCAAGCTCCAACATTTTGTATACCAAACAAAGATTAGGGCACGATTTGTGCGATGTAAATCACAACTTAGCATCATCTGGAATACCAGAGAGAGGTGTGGCTTGGACGGTGTCGTGACTTGGCCGGCCCGCCGATCGCGGTGGAAACGCACTTGGGGGTTAGTTGCGCGGGAGCCTTTGCATGTGGCCGGAACCGGCAGTTGAGCGCGTGTATGCTCAGTTGGAACGCTGAGCGGCACCGTCCGCCAGGGCCACGGGGTGAGTGACGAACGGCGGTGTGAGTGTGGTTGAACCGAAAGGTGATGCGCTGAACGGGCGGGATGACGAAGTCCGGGCCGAACACGTGTATCAACTGGTCCTTGAAGGGATCGTGACCGGCAAATACGAGCAGGGCATGCGGTTGCGCGAACGGGAACTGTCGGAACTGCACAACGTGTCCAGGATTCCCGTACGGGAGGCCATCCAACGTCTGGAGCAGGACGGCTTCGTTGAAACTTTCCCCCGCAGGGGTGCGGCGGTGCGTCGGCTAACGCTCACGGACGTCAACGAACTCTTCGATGTCCGGCTTTGCCTCGAGACGTTCGCCGCGCGGACCGCGGCGGTCCGGGTTGCTGAGGGTCAAAGCGGCGCAAGGCTGCAGGAACTCGTGGACGAAACGCGGTTGGCCATCGACGAAGGTCCTGAGGTGAAGGTTGCGAGTCTCAGCGCGGAATTTCACGCCGAGATAGTGCGGCTCTCCGGCAACCGTTTGCTTGTCGAATCGGTTAAGCCGCTTTTTGGCCGCATGCGCTGGATCTTCGGCCTGGCCCACAACCGCAGCAATGAGCTCCAGCGCGACGAGCATGTCGAGCTCTGCAATGCCATCCTCAAGGGCCGCCCCGATCTCGCCTATTCGCTGGCATATTCGCACATTGAGCTGGGCCGTGAACCGGTTCTTGCCGGGCTCGCCCACACGCTCGCACCTTAGCCGGCTGATTTATTGGCCCTCCGGGTCTCCGGTTGTCGCCAAGCGTCCAAAAACGCCCGCCCGGGTTAATCCCGGGCGGGCGTTGCTGTCGCCTGCAGATGAATCCCGCCGCCAGGAGGCCTGTCTCGATGTCCTTCCCGGCGTGGCGGAGCAGGGCGTGCAGGACCAGATCATGGGGTCCCGGCCCCTGCCCCGGATTGGATAGCGGCGAGCAGGGCCGTTCCGTCGGGGCTGCCGAAGCCGGTGCAGGGGTCCCAGCCTGGCGCGGCCTTATAGGAGCCGTTGTCGCCGACGACAATGTCGTGGAAGCCCGTGTTGGAGGATGCCATGTGGCCGTAAATGATGGCCTGCATAAGACCAAACCGGCGGTTGCTCGCCTGCGCCAAACGCGCGACCAGGGCTGCCCAGAGCGGTGCCACGGCGCTGGTGCCTCCAATGACCATGTTTGTGCCGTTGACCCTTACCTTGTATCCGGTCTGCGGGTCCGCGACCCCACTGACATCCGGCACGCCACGGCCCAGAAATTTCTTGACGGGCTTGCCAGGCTTATGATGCTTGGCGTGGGCGACCTGTCCGTTCTGCCAGGTAGGAACAGGGAAAGCGTCGCTGAAGCCGCCGCCGGTTGCCGAGTTTGGTCCGTCATTCCAGACCGTTTCACGGACAATGTTTCCGGTAACCGGATCGGCCTCGAGCCGGGTGCCGCCGCAAGCGAGAACATACGGGCTTGAAGCGGGGAAATCGGCATGGTCCTTTCCGTCACTGGCTCCGTCGGCGCTGCCGTTGTCGCCGGCCGCGGCGGTGACGGTGACGCCGAGGGCTGAGGCATCGGCGAAGGCCTGGTCGAACGCCGTGCGCGCCTGCGCGGTCCAGCCGTCCTCGCTCTGGCCCCAGCTGATGCTGATCGCCGCAGGCGTCGGGTTCGCGTGCGAGGCGGTGATGATCGCATCGAGGAAGCCGGCGTCGTTGTTCGGAGCGAAATAGACCAAGATGTCCGCTTTCGGTGCGAGGGCGCCGACGACCTCGACGTCGAGCATCACTTCGCCGTCCGCCCCGTTCGGATCCATCCCTGGCTGGTTGGCCGCACCGTCGACCCCGACAGCCGTGACGTTTGGCGGCGTGATCCCAAGGCCGTTGAAGTAGACGTTCAGGTCCGACGTCGAGTAGCCCCCGCCGAGTTCGATGATGGCAATGGTCTCCCCGGCGCCATCGGTGCCGGCCGGGAACTTGTAGATCTTTCCCAGCTCCGGCGGGGTGTAGCTGGTGCCCGCCGTGGCCAGGGGGATCGCGCGGAACTGGGCCCGGGCCTGCGGCCGGTCGTCAAGGCCGAGGACAGCGGTGACGATGCCATCCAGCGCCGCTGGGATTCTTAGTCCTCCGGTGCGGTGGCGGTGGATGACCTCGGCGCCATGGGGTCCGGCGCTCGTCACTTCATTCAGGCTGGTGCCGAAGATATCGCTGAGCGTCTCAACAGTTCCTGCCAGGCGCAGCCGGCGCGAGGCCGGATCAGCTTCCAGGACTTCCGCCCCGAGCCTCGTGAAAGTGTCCGTGGCGAGTTGCATGTCATCCTGGCCGGCGCCGTGGGTTGCTGCCAGATTTTCGACCGACATGGGTTCCTTGACCGTCTCCGGCATCGGGGCCTTCCGGCGCAGGATCACCGTGACCTCGATCCTGCGGGCCGGATCAACTGGTCCGTGTTCGGCCCGGACTTCGGGTACCCCGTGGCGCTCCGAACCGGGCAGCGGGACGCTGTCCTCAGCGAAAGATGGACGGGTAGCTGGCTTGTCGCTCATGGTGTTCTCCAATCACGTGGACATTCATTCGTAAGGGAGTAGGCAGAATGTTCCTGGACCCGGAGGATCCGAGGTCTTGATCGGCCATAGATACGATCATTCCTACGGCTGTCAGTCACTGGTGGGACAGCCTTCAGCTTTGTCGGGATATTCACTTAGTGGTGTAGCCGGTACGGCCTCAGACTTCAAGACCTCTCTGCTTGGCCGGCCGCTACTTGGGGCGGGCAGCCAGGGCGGACGCCAGCGCCGTGGCGGAAGCGGTGCTGCTGTCGATCCGCCAGTCTGTTTCTTTGTTGAAATCGAACCAGACCACCGCGGTGACGTCGGACTGGGACGCCAGATAGCTGATCAGTGCCGTGTTCCAGTCGGCTTTGGACCCGCCTTGTTCTGCCGACGACGTTTCTGCCACGAGCACTTGTTTCCCCGGCGCGAGGCGACGTAGTTCGGACAGGCCCGGGCCGAAGAGCTCCGAGGGCGAGATCCAGCTGCTCCAGGCCGCCGACGTGCCCCAGTTGTATCCGTCGAGCGCCACCGCGTCCACGTACACGGGACCCGGATAGAGGCCGTCGAGCGCTGTCGACCCCCAGTACGGGACGTTGGGGTTCCACACCCAGGTGATGTTGGAGGCGCCCGTGGCGGAGACGACGTCGTGAACGTGCCGCCACGCGGCAACGTAATCACCGGGGCCGTTGCCGTTGATTTCCTCCGACCAGGGGTACCAGTTGCCGTTCATCTCGTGCCCGAAGCGCAGCATCACCGGGTGCCCCCAGGACGCCAAGGCCACGCCCCACTGCCGCAGGTAGGGATCGAAGTTTCCGGCCGTTATGCGGTCCAAGGGCATAGGCCGGCTGTTCGGTTCCGCCGCCCCAGGCCCATGGCTCCCAGGTCAGGAGGGTCACGGCGCCGCGGCTGCGGACGGCATCCAACTCCGCGATGGGCGGAGCCTGATTGAAGTCCTTATAGGACAAAATGACGGACGGTGCCTCGCCGGCGAGGGACGCGGCCTGGTCCAGTTCTGCCGAGGCCAGCGGCCCGCCCGGGGTGCCGACGCCGAAACGCAGCGGCGCGCTGCTGCTGGCCGGCGGCGATGGTTGTGTTACCGGCGTGGCGACGATGGTGAAGGCCGCGGAAGCCTTGACGGTGCCGGATACGGCCTGAATATCAAGGACCGGCTGGGACGTTGGCGGGATCACGACGTCGGCCGTGAAGTATCCCGAGGCACTGACCTTGAAGGCGACGGAATTGACGCCTGCGCTGAGTGTTCCGGCGTTCTTCTTGGGGAAACCGGTGCCGGTGACGGTGACGATGGTTCCGGGTGGCCCCTTGGTCGGGCTGAGGCTAAGGGACGCGGATGCGTCCTGCGCGGGTACCTCCACGAGTGTCAGGCTAAGGCCAGCAGGGCAAGGATGCAGGCCAGGGTTCTTAGTGGCTTCATCGGGACTCCTTGACCGGGCCCCGGTAGTGCGGGGCGTCGTGGCGGGACGAGGCTTGCCTACCGGAAGCCGTAACGTCCAGTGTCCGTCAGGAACGTACCGCACCGGGAGCCATCAGGGGCAGCAGATCCCAAGGATTGGCCAAGGATTCCTCTATCGGAGACCCGCCGGATCGAGGACAGTCTTTGGACGAGTTACGAACGCCCGTCCGGGTACCCCGGGCGGGCGTTGCCTCTCCTGCGTATGGAGACCGCCTATAGAAGGCTTGCTCCGATGTCTCGTCCGATCCTGCGGAGCAGGGTGGCGGACAGTTTGGGGTCCTTGGCAGAGTCCTGATTGGTGTAATCGGCCAGCGCGTAGACCCGTGTCACGGCCATTTCGGGCCACCGCGCCTTCGGGAGCAGGGAGCGGCCGGCGACCGCGATGATCGGACGGGCGCCCGACCGCCGGGCGACGGCGGCGGGCAGTTTCCCGGCGAGGGTTTGTTGGTCGATGCTGCCTTCGCCGGTGATGACGACGTCGCAGCTGTCCTTGCGGGTGTTGAAGTCCAGCAGGTCCAGGAAGTAGTCGGCGCCTGAGACCTGCTTGGCACCGAGCAGCAGGCACGCGTAGCCGAGCCCTCCAGCGCTGCCGGCGCCGTCGTGCCCGACCAGGACGGCCGCATCCGCGAACCCGGCTTCGGCCAGCTTGGCCACGAAGTGCTCCAGACCCTGCTCGAGGATCGCGATGTCCTGTGGTGACGCGCCCTTTTGGGGTCCGAAGACGGCCGGTGCCCCCTGGGTGCCGAGCAGAGGGTTGTGCACGTCGCTGGCGACGATGAGTTCGGTGTCGGCCAGTTCGGGGAGCGCGGTCCGGTGGACGGTGTGGATCTGTGCCAGCGCCCGGCCGTTGCCGTAGAGCTGTCCGCCGTCGGCGTCGCGGAAGCTGTAGCCCAGGGCGGTGAGCATGCCCATGCCGCCGTCGGTGCTGGCGCTGCCGCCCAGGGCCAGGACGATCCTGGCCGGCTTCAGGCTGAGGGCGAACAGAACCGCCTCACCGAAACCGCGGCTGGAGGCACCCAGAGGATCCAGTGTTCCGTCCGGCAGGAGTCCCAGGCCGCAGGTGTTGGCCACCTCGACAACGGCGGTGAAGCCGTCGAACGCGATGCTGGACCGAATGGGCTGGCCGGTGGGCCCCGCGACGGTGTAGCTGCGCCGGGTGAAGCCGGAGGCGACGGCGGCGTCCACGCTGCCGTCACCCCCGTCCGCCAGGGGAAGCAGTCCACAGTGGACGGACCCGGATCCGGATCCTGCGGACCGAAGGCCCGCTGCCAGGGCATCGGCCACCTCGGCGGCGGTGAGGCTGCCTTTGAATTTGTCCGGGGCGATGAGCGCCCGCACGGTTGTCGGAGCGGTTGGTGTGAGCATGTCAGATGCTTTTCGAGTAGGCGGGGCTGCGGCCGTTCCCGTAGGGCAGGTCGACGTCGTCGCCCGGTTCCGCGTGCGGGTCGGTTAGGTCTGCAGCGATGTCCGTGAACTCATCGGGTGTCGGGTCCTCGCTGGGCATTGGCTCAACGGTGTCCCCGTTGAAGACCCGGCGCACCCGGTCCGCGTCCAGCGTCCGGTCCCACCAGGCGATGAACAAGGTGGCGACGGCGTTGCCGGTGAAGTTCACCAGGGCCCGGCATTCTGACATGAACTTGTCGATGCCGAAGATGAGCATGATGCCGGCGGCCGGGATGGTTCCAAGGGTGGCGAGGGTGGCGGTCAGGGCGATGAACCCGCCCCCGGCGACCCCGGCTGCCCCCTTGGACGTGAGCAGCATGACCGCGATGAGGCCCAGTTGCTGGCCGATGGTCAGGTTCGTGTTGGTGGCCTGTGCGATGTACACGGCGGCCAGCGAAAGGTAGATGGCGGCGCCGTCGAGGTTGAAGCTGTACCCGGTGGGGACCACGAGCCCGACCGTTTCCTTCTTGACCCCGGCGTGCTCGAGTTTGCGCATCAGGCCCGGCAGCGCCGGTTCGGCGGTGGAGGTGCCGAGGATGAGCAGGTATTCCTCTTTGAGATGGCGGATCATCTTGAAGATGTTCAGCTTCAGGAAGGCCATAACGGATCCGAGGACCACGACGACGAAGAGGATGGAGGTGGCGTAGAACAGGACGATCAGCCCGCCCATGCTGGAGAGGGAGGAGACGCCGTACTTGCCGACGGCGAAGGCCATCGCGCCGAATGCGCCCAAGGGAGCGGCCTTCATGATGAAGCCCAGGATCTTGAACATGACGCCGGTGAGGCGCTGGACCCCGTCCAGGACAGGGGCGCCGACTTTGCCCATGGCGTTCAGGGCGATGCCGAAGATCACGGCGATGAAGATGATCTGGAGGATGTCGCCCTCCACGAAGGGCGCGACGATGCTGGTAGGGATGATGTGGGTCAGGAACTGCCACCATTCCTGGTGGGCGCCGGCGTCGATCAGCTTGGCCGCGGAGTCCGTCGTCTTGATCGCGCTGGCGTTGGCGTTGACGCCGTCGCCGAGGCGGAAGACGTTGATGGCGACCAGGCCGAAGAGCAGGGCGAAGATGGTGCCAATCTGGAAGTACGTCAGGGCCTTCAGGCCGGTCATGCCGACCTTTTTCAGGTCCGCGACGCTGGCGATGCCGCCGACGATGGTCAGGAACACGATCGGGCCGATCAGCATTCTCATAGCGTTGACGAACGTGGTGCCGATCGGTTCCAGGGCGATGCCCGCGGCCGGGGCGAGCCAGCCGACCAGGATGCCGAGGACGATGCCGGTCAGTACCCAGAAGTACAGCTGCCTGTACCAGCGTGTCTTGGGGGCCGCTTTTTTGGATGCCGCGGCTCTGCCCGCGGTGGTGATGTGTCCCATGATTCCTACCTCATTGTGGAATGTGAGTGGCGTGGTGCTTGAAGAATGAAAAAAGTAGGTCGGGGCGGGCGGCGGCAGTGCGCGGCGCCGCCCGCCCCGGGTCAGGCAAGGCTAGACGGCAGCCAGGGTGTGGGTGAGGGTCTTGATGATGGCGTCGGTGACGTCATCGGTGTTCGCGTCGCCGCCGACGTCGCGCGTCAGGTAACCGGCGGCGGTGGCCTGCTCGATGGCGGCCTCGACCTGGCGGGCTTCCTCGTGCAGGCCGAAGTGGTCCAGCATCAGGGCGGCGCTGGCGATCGCGCCGATCGGGTTGCTGATGCCCTTGCCGGCGATGTCCGGGGCGGAGCCGTGGACGGGTTCGAACATGGACGGGAAGCGGCGTTCCGGGTTCAGGTTGGCGCTGGCTGCCAGGCCGAGGCTTCCGGCCAGGGCCGAGCCGAGGTCCGAGAGGATGTCCGCGTTCAGGTTCGAGGCGACGACGACGGACAGGTCTTCCGGGTGCAGGATGAACTTGGCGCTCATGGCGTCGACCAGGACGCTTTCGGTGGCCACGTCCGGGTAGTCCAGGGCCACGCGCTGGAAGGTTTCGTCCCAGAGGACCATGCCGTACTGCTGGGCGTTGGACTTGGTGACGGAGGAGACTTTTTTCACGGTGCGTGTGCGGGCGAGGTCGAAGGCGAAGCGCATGATCCGCTCGCAGCCCTTTTCGGTGAACAGAGCGGTCTGGAGGGCGACCTCGTTGCCGGGGCCGCGGCCGCTGAGGTTCCGTCCGCCGAGCCCGGCGTATTCGCCTTCGCTGTTTTCGCGGACCACAATCCAGTCGAGTTCGGTGTGGTCGGCCTTGCGCAACGGGGACTGGATGCCGGGGAGGAACTTTACCGGGCGGATGTTGGCCCACTGGTCGAAGTTCTGTGTGATGTTCAGGCGCAGGCCCCAGAGGCTGATGTGGTCCGGGACGTTTTCCCAGCCGACGGCGCCGAAGTAGATAGCGTCGAAGTTCTTCAGGGCCTCAAGGCCCTTCGGGTCCATCATCTGGCCGGTCTTTTCGTAGTAGCCGCAGCCCCACGGGAATTCCGTCCATTCGAAGGCGAACTTCCCGCCGGAATTCTGGGCCAGGGCGTCCAGGACACGGCGGCCGGCGGAGACAACTTCCTTGCCGACGCCATCGGCAGGGATGGAAGCGATGCTGAATATCTGGGTGGCGCTCACGGGCCTACCTCCTTGTTGAGTGTGTTAGCAGCGTCACACTGCCTGTCCTCTTCAAGTAGACGGTCAGGCGACACCCGCCGTCCAAGACCAAGATCCGATCCGGTAGATAGGCGCAGCCTATTGGTCTGTTCCATCGACTGCCGAGAGGTCGCCCTTTTGGACGCGCAAAAGGGCGTTATCGGAGCAATCGACGGGCGGGTTACTTGGTGTGGAGGGCTGCGACGTCCAGGAATGCCCTGGCGGCGGGCGTCAGGCCTTCTTTACGGCTCAGAATGGCCACGTCAAGATGGGACACGGGTTCAATCAGG
This sequence comes from Arthrobacter sp. TE12232, assembly GCF_054062615.1. Lineage (NCBI taxonomy): Bacteria > Bacillati > Actinomycetota > Actinomycetes > Micrococcales > Micrococcaceae > Arthrobacter > Arthrobacter sp. TE12232. The sequence continues at coordinate 2,455,028 of NZ_JBSSFK010000001.1, read as the reverse complement.
AGGGTCCGCAACCCTGACTTGTGCGCCAGCGGGGCCCACGATGAGGGCATCACGGCGTGGCCCACGCCTGCCAGGACCAGCGGCAGGATCGAGGTCCGGTGGGCAACCTCGACGACGATTTCGGCGTCGACCCCGCGCGCCAGCGCATCGTCGACGAGCCAGCGCATGAGGGAACCGCGCTGGCTGGCGATCAGCCGGTGTCCGCCCAGGTCATCACGCTGGATGGCCGTCCCCGGGGCGAAAGTGTCGGCCTCCGGATTGACGATGAGAATCAGCGGCTGGCGTTCCAGTTCCAGGACTTGGACGCCCGGGACCCGGATGGGCGTGGGCGAGCCGGCAAGGCCGATCTCCGTACTGCCGCTGCGGACGGATTCGATGACTTCTTCCGGCGTAAACGCGGCACTGACGTTGAGCCGGACCGACGGATACGCGCGGGTGAACCCGGCGATCATGGACGTCAGCGGCTCGATGCCGGGCGACGGCATGGTGATAATGTCCAGCCGTCCGCTCCGCACGCCCCGCAGCGCCTGGACCGCGGACTGCGCCGCATCAAGGTCCCGCATCACCAGACGTGCCGGCCCGACGAGTTCCTTGCCCGCCTCACTCAGAACTGCCCGGCGGCCGATCCGGTGGAAAAGCGGCACGCCCAGTTCCTTCTCTAAGGCGGCGATGGTCTGGGAAAGAGACGGCTGGGCGATGAGCAGATGCTCTGCGGCGCGGTTGAATCCGTCGTGGTCAACGACGGCCAAGAAATACTTCAGCTTTCGTGTGTCCACACCAGCTCCTTCACTCGGCCAGAGGTTTTGAGCAGGTTACACCCGAACCCTCATGGGGCCCTACGGCCCTGTAAGGCGGGACAAGGCCACAACGGCGTAGCGGTCAGTGTCGCCGTGTCCACTTTGGCCGCTGCTGGCGCAAACGGTGTACGGCCTGTACGTGCTGTCTGTGTGCAGGAGGCGCACTGTCGCGCGGATGGCGGGCTGAGCCTTTTCAACGGTGTCCCTAAAGGCGCGGTAATCGTCCGGATGGATGACGTGGGGGAGGTAGCCGAATCTCGGTGACTGGATGCCGAACCGCTGCCAAGAGCCGGACGTCATGAAGGTCTGCCAGCAGGCGGTGTCGACGGCCATCAGCACCCGCTCCTCGGCGAGTTCGAAGACGGCGCGTAGCAGGCTGCTGGACTGGAAGTCCCCGAAACCAGGCGTGATCGGGGACGGGGTGGCCTCCTGAACCTCACGTGTGATGGCACGCAGCCACTTGCCCTGCCGTTGTTCGTCAGGGATGACCCGACCGGACACCTCGAGGTTCTTGATCCCGGGCAAAGCAGACGAGAATCTGGTGATGATCTTGTACGGCACCAGGTAGCGTTGTGCGTTCATCGAAGTGATGGCCGCGTCGATGGTCACCTTCATCCGGGTTCTGTCCTCAGGGGAGATCAGTTCGCTGACCCATTGGTTCATGTCCCCGGTGGGGCTCTCCCCGGAACGATCGATCTCGTAGATGGCGAAGAGGTCATCATTCCAGGACGTTTCAATGTGCCCGGTGGAGGAGATCGTCCACTCCAGGGCGCCGATCGGCGGGCGCGGTGGCGGGTTGTCTCCCGCCGCAGTGTAGACGGCCAGAACTGCAAGAACCGTGTTCGTCATCGGAGAGCTAATCGGCACTGCGAGAACACGGTAATTGATGCCCCGATGATGGACTGGGTCGTGGATTTGCCGTCCGGTCTCAGCGACGGCTTTGATCCGGTCCATCAGCAGTTCGCGGCCCAGCGGATCGAGGTTCTTGCGGACACTGGACCCTGAGTAGTTCACCGCACCGATGCTCAGGAGACCGGGCTGCTCCTTGTTGAGATAGTCCACCAGGACCCATCGGCCTCGCGTGTCGCCTAACGTGTTCATGACTCCTGCGCCCGTCGCTCATATAGGGTCGTTGCCGCCGCCCATTATGACGCAACCAATTGGCATGACCAGGGGGCCATCTTCCACCATTTGGGGCTTATGTCATATTTTTTGTCAAAACCGTGCCGCCAAGGGTCAAGGATCACGACTTGTGGATTTGAGTTTGCCTGAACCGATTGGCATCATATGTCTACCAAGCCCATCTGGCGGATGCCCGGCAGGCTGTACAAAGCGTCATCTGATCACCATCTTCAGGAGTACAGTCCTTTGCCCGACCCTTTTGCGCATTCCGGCCACACCGCATGGCAGCCCTCATCGCAGGTTTCCGAACCGGCTCCCGGCTTCTTCTTTGTCGAAGGCCCGGCATCCAACTGGATCATCGTCCGGGACGAGTCCGGTTTCATCCTCGTTGACAGCGGCTACCCCGGCGACACGGACTTCGTCCTGAAATCCATCGATTACGCCGGGCTGAAGCCGGCCAAGGCCCGCGCCATCCTCATCACGCATGGTCACGTCGACCACACCGGGTCGGCGGCCCTGTTTTCCCGAACGTTCGGGACCCCGATCCTGTGCAGTCCCGAAGAGCTGGCACACGTCCAGGGACACGAAAAGCACCAGGTCGGCCTGGGACAGGTTGTCCTCCGCGCCTGGCGTCCGCGCGTCCTGCGCTGGATGAGTCACGCGATCCGCGCCGGCGCGCTGAACGCCGATCCAGCCACCGAGGCCCGGGCCTGGACGGCGGAGCAGCTCCGGGAACTCCCGGGCAGCCCTGAGGCGATTCTGGTTGCCGGCCACACGCCGGGCAACGCCTCCATCTATTTCCGCGGCGCCGGGGTGATCGCCACCGGCGACTCCTTGATCACTGGGCACCCCCTGACGCGGCAAAGAGGCCCGCAGATGCTCCATCCGATGTTCCATACCGAGCCGGGCACCGTGCTGTCCGCGACCCATGTCCTCGACGGCGTAGAAGCGTCGGTCATTCTTCCGGGCCACGGTCCCGCGTTAGCCATGCCCCTCTCCCACGCCTTGGCATCCCTCCGCGCCTGACGCCTCAGTCCGGGCTCGTCCCCGCTGTCGGCCGCGTTCGGCATCGGCTTCACTGCACCACGGCAATCGCGAAGCCACCCCAGGCGCGCTTCTTCGTGGTCTCACGACCGAGCACATGCTGTTCGAAGATCGCCAACCCGCAGGATCGGAGAAGTTCGGACAGGCGCTCCCGCGACGGCGGTGTGCTGTCCACACCGAACTTCAACGGCTCGCCCACTGCTTTGGCCGCCGCCCTCCCGTACCGCCAGTACAGCATGGTTGATTCGAGAGTCTCGGTCGTGAAGTAGTCGAAGGCGAGCAGGCTGCCCCGGGCGCAGCCCGCGACCTTGCTCAGCGTGTCCTCGATCGCTGCCTGCTCGAGGTACATTGTCACGCCTTCCCAGAGGAACAGCACCGGGCGCCCGGGGTCGAACCCAGCGTCGGCAAGTTTGGCGAGCCAGTCATCCTTCTCGAAGTCAGCAGGTACGAACGTGACCTTGCGTGCGTCGATCCCTGCCTTGTCCAGCATGGCGCGTTTGACCGCCTGTGTCTTCGGGGCATCGACCTCGAAGGAGCTGACGGGCGTGTCCTGCGGGAGTCGGTACGGACGCGTGTCGAAACCGGCGCCGAGGATGACCAGCTGGTCGATCGCGGGAAGGAAGCGGTCCACGGCGCTGTCGAAGAACGTGACCCTGGCCGACGCCTCGGCCTGGGGAGGGACATTGCCCTCGAAGGGGTAACGGAAGGTCTTCGGGACGTATCCGGTGACGCGGTGCGCCAAGACCGTCGGCCAGAATGCCAGCCGCATGCCCAGCCAGGGCACGCCGGGCAGGACGGGCAACAGCCGGTTCGCGGCCTGGTCTTCGCGCACGCCGAAATTGTGCATCGCCCACCTGGCCGAGAGCGGGGCTTGCGCACTGGTCGACACACCGGACGGTTTCGCGGCCCGGAGCTTGACCACCCAGATCGCATAGCCGAGTAGCGAGACCGGTAGCAGCACAATACTGAGCGCATAGAAGGCGATGGCGGCACCTGTCTGGCGCATTTCCCGTTCCTTTCGACTCATGGTGCTACCGGAGATCATGGAGACTGCGTAGTCGCTTCTGAGCAGGTCCCGGCGCTGGGCGGATTCATTCCCTCATACTGCTCCCACTCCACTGCGGGCGCCATGCCCGTCCGGCTCCTTTCCAGGGCGCGACCACGCCCGGAGACGCGTTCACGGGGCGGCGAAGATTTCCTTGGCCACCGTGATGGCGGACATCGCCTTGGGCCAGCCGGCGTAGAAGGCCAGATGGATGATGGCCTCTTTGAGTTCGGTCTCGGTCAGGCCGTTGGACTTGGCCCGGACGAGGTGTCCGCGGAGCTGTTCGGTGCTGCCGCTGGTGATGAGGCTGGCGACCGTGACGAGGCTGCGGTCCCGCGGGGAGAGTTCGATTCGTTCCCAGATATCGCCGAAGAGCACACGGTCTGTGAGGTCAACGAGTTTGGGGGCGAAGTCGCCGATGAGTTGCTGGGCCCGGGTCTGGTTTGAATCGCTCATAATGGAGTCCTTTCGGGAGATGTGAAGAGCAGGTTGGTAGCCGCCGAGCGGAGATGAAGCTGGCGGGCTTGTCCGCTCTGAAGGAGCAGGGTCAGTCGATCCTGCGGCCTCCCAGCCAGCTCACCATGGCGGGGTCGCGGTGGTCGAAGAAGAGGCTGGCGCCGGTGTCCAGGGTGGCGATCTGGCTCATCTGCTCCTCCGTGAGTTCGAAGTTGAACACGTCGAGGTTTTCGGCCATCCGATCGGGACGGACGGATTTGGGGATGACGACGACCTCGCGCTGGATGAGCCAGCGGAGCACGACCCGGGCGACGGACTTGCCGTGTGCCTCGGCGATGGCGCTGAGGACCGGATTGGTGAAGAGGTTGTTCTTGCCTTCTGCGAAGGGGCCCCAGGATTCGATCTGGACGCCGCGTTCGCGCATCAGCGCCTGATCGGCGGCGCGCTGGTGGAAGGGGTGGGTCTCGATCTGGTTGACGGCCGGGACGATCTCGTTGTGGTCGATGAGATCAACCAGCCGGTCCGGGTGGAAGTTGGACACGCCGATAGCACGGGCCAGGCCTTCCTTGTTGATGTCCTGCATGGCCCGCCACTCGCTGTAGTAGTCCCCGAGCGGCTGGTGGATCAGGTACAGGTCGAGGTAGTCCAGGCCGAGCCGGCGGAGTGAGTTTCCGAAGGCCCGCTTCGTGTCCTCTTGAACGTTGCCGGTCGGGGCGTGCTGGATCCAGAGCTTGGTGGTGACGAAGAGTTCCTCGCGCGCGATTCCGCTTGCCTTGATCGCTGCGCCCACGGCTTCCTCGTTGCCGTAGGAGGCCGCCGTGTCCAGGTGGCGGTAACCGGCCGCGAGGGCGGCTTCGACGGCGGCCTGGGTTTCGCCGTCGGGGATCTGGAAGACTCCGAAGCCCAGGATCGGCATCTGGACGCCGTTGTTGAGGGTCACGGTTTTCATGGGGTTTCCTTTGTTTGGGTGTGGGCTGTTTCGTAGTCCTGGTCGGTGACGGGTTCAAGCCAGGTGGCGCTCTGCCTGTCGTGATGCTCGACCATGGCCAGGTGGCACATCATGTTGTCCCTGGTGGCGCCGTGCCAGTGTTCCTCGCCGGGCGGGGTGTGGACCGTGTCCCCGGGGCGCATGGCGATGACTGTGCCGTCGCGGGTGCCGACGAGCCCGGTCCCGTCGGTGCAGTGCAGGGTCTGGCCGAGGGGGTGGGAGTGCCAGTTTGTGCGGGCGCCCGGGGTAAACCGGACCATTGCAGCCACGAGTCTGGAGGGGGCCTCGCCGTTGTGCAGCGCGTTGACGAAGACGTCTCCGGTAAACCTCGACGTCGGGCCCTTGGCCGCGGGGGTGGGAGGTGTGAGCTTCATCCGGGATTCCTGTATTCCTGTGGTCATGTGTCGTTTGCTTGGGGATCTTCGCTGCCGCATTTGCTGTAGTTGCTCTGCCCGGCGAGAACGGCGCCGAAGACGGCGAGGCAGAAACGGAACTGATTCAAGGGAACCAGCCCTCGCGTGCACGCGGGAGTGTCTGTTGTGCGGTGTACTGTCAGTTCCTGTTAGAGCCACAAAGGGCCTCGTAACGTAGTAGCCATGGACAACAGCAAGGACGTCCGCGAGTTCCTGACGAGCCGGCGGTCACGCATCACGCCGGCCCAGGCCGGGATACCCGCCTACGGCGGGGCCAGAAGGGTGCCCGGGCTCAAACGCGAGGAAGTCGCGATGCTTGCCGGCGTCAGCACGGAGTACTACGCCCGCCTCGAACGGGGAAACCTTCGAGGCGTGTCCGACTCCGTCCTCGAATCCCTCGCACGCACCCTCCAGCTCGACGAGGCTGAGCGAACCCACCTGCTGGACCTGGCCAGGGCCTCCGCGCCATCGGAGGCCCCGGCCGCGCGCCGGCTGCGGACAGAAGTGCGCCCGAGTGTGGAACGGATCCTGGCTGGGATGACGGGGACGCCGGCCTACGTCCGCAACGCCAGGATGGATATCGTGGCCGCGAACAGCCTGTGCTTCACCCTGTACACGGACATCCTTAGCCCTGCGACGCTGCCGCTGAACCTCGCACGGTTCATGTTCCTCGACCCGCGGTCGCAGGACTTCTTCGTTGAATGGGCCACCCTTGCGGATGATCTTGCCGCCGCCCTCCGCACCGAATCCGGACGCAACCCACACGACAGAGCCTTGAGTAACCTCATCGGGGACCTCGCCACTGGAAGCACGGAATTCTCGACACGATGGGCACGGCACAACGTCCGCTTCCACCGCTCAGCCCGCAAGACCCTTCACAACCCGCTCGTTGGAGACATCGAACTCACCGGCGACGCACTCGAGCTCCCCGGCGAGGGCCTGACCCTCATCGCCTACACCGCCGAACCCGGAAGCCATGCCCAGGAGCAGCTCGACTTCCTCACCCGCTGGAGTGCAACCGGAAAACGCCCGATCGAACCGGCCCCAGCCAATCCGCACACCGCAATGACCAGGCCGTCCGAAGGGGACTCGCGGGACTGAGCAGGGTCGCCACGTATCGCGCGGACAAGGCCCAGTTGCTGGTCCTGGAGTCCTGACCGGCAATGCCCGGGCACTCAGGAGGGCCGATGTCTTGCCGCGGCAGGCCCGTCCCTTCGAGCGCGAAGGACGAGCAGCATGGCCAGTCCTGCCAGAGTGACGGCGCCGAATCCGATGATGGCGGACGAGATGCCGAAGGCTTCCGCGCCCAGCCCCAGCAGGGCCGAACCGAACGGGGTGGTGCCGGCCAGCAGCAGCACGAACAGGCTCATGACCCGGCCGCGGAGCCGGTCCGGCGTGAGTCCTTGGAGACGGGTGTTGACAGTGGTCGTGAACACCGTGCCGCTGAGGCCGGCCAGGGCCATGAGCCCCAGACTCACCGGGTAGGACTGTGAGATGCCCAGGAGGATCAAAATCACTGCAAGGACAGCGCCCGAGACGATCATCCGGCGATCGTTGCTGCCGCCTACAACGACCAAGCCGATGCCGGCTACCAGGGAACCGGCACCGAACGCCGACATGAGCGCGCCGAAGCCGACGGACGCCACGTTCAGCACGTCGCGGGCCAGCAACGGCGCTGCCACCGGCCAGTTGTAGCCGAATGTCCCCACCACGGCCAAAGCCCCAAGGACAAAGAGGACGGCGGGGGTGTGGAGGACATACTGCAGGCCCTCGCGCAGGGCGCCGTGACGGGCCGGTTTGCTCCGGGAGAGGCGAAGCTCGCCGGTGCGCAGGACCAGCAACGCGGTCAGTGCCGCGGCAAAGCTGGCCGCATTCATGAAAAAGACCGCCGCGGCCGAAAGCTGGGCCACCGCCAGCCCGCCAAGGGCGAAGCCGATCATCCGGCTGGAATTGAACTGCACACTGTTCATGGCCACGGCATCCGGCACCAGCGTGAGGCCCACCATCTCGGGGACAAACGCCTGCTGTGCGGGATTGTTGAACGCGTTGGAGACTCCAAGGATGAACGCCAGGAGGGCCAGTTGCCAGATTTGCGGGGACCCGGTCAGGGCGAGAAAGCCAAGGACAAGCGCCTGCACCGTGGCGAGGGCCTGGGCTGCCAGCATTATTGTGCGCTTCGGGAAGCGATCGGCCAGGACTCCCGCCGGCAGCACGAACAGCAGCAGCGGCAGGAACTGCAACGTGGTCACCAGACCCAGCACTGCCGGTGACCCGCTGATGTCCAGCACAAGCCAGGCCATCGCCACCATCTGCATCCAAGTGCCCGTGCCGGAGATGAGCTGCCCCGTCCAAAAGAGCGCAAAGTTCCGCACCCGCAGCGCCCGCAATAGGTCAACCGCACGCCGCGGAGGCGGAGCCCCGGGCGCCATTCCGGGCACCGGCGGGCCCGTGCTGTCAGGGCCCGCGCTGTCCGGACTCAGGCTCTCAGGCGGCATCGCCGATCTGCCTCTCCATGGGTTCCCCGCGGCATGAGCTCTTCGCGCCGGTTCCTCCCGACGAAGGCTCCGGAATGGGTCTAGTCGGCGAGGATGTGGTACAGCGCGCGGCGGGTTTCGTCGATTTTCTCCATCGCGGCATTGCGCTGTTCCTCGGTGGCCGAGAAGCGGAACTGGTGGATGACGCCCATGAGCTTTCCTACGCTCTGGTGAAATGCCGGTCCGGATCCCTGGGAATCGGTGCTCCACGCATTGTCCAGCTCCTCGGCGTGGTCGGCTACATAGGCCTTGCCCGCATCGGTGAGAGTGAATTCCGTGCGCCGGCCTTCACTGACGGGCGCGATGAGTTCTTCATCAACGAGCTGCTGCAGCGTCGGGTAGACGGAGCCCGGGCTTGGACGCCAGGCCCCGGACGTCCTCTCCGCGATTGTCTTGATCAGGCCGTAGCCGTTGGATGGTGATTCGGCCAGGAGGGAGAGAATCGCCGAACGAACATCGCCCTTGTTGGCCCGACGTGAACCGCCGGGGCCAAAGCCGGGTCCAAAGCCCGGCCCGGGACCGGGTCCGAATCCTGGCCCAAACCCGCGGCCCGGCCCGAAACCGCCGTGTCCGTGGGGTCCGCGGCGGCTTCTGCCGCGCCCGAAGCGTCCCTGGGCGGGTCCGCCGTCCGTGAATTTGTCGTCGTGAATGCCTTTCATACCGGCATCGTCCTTCCGTTTGAGGTGCGTTCCTCAGATGATCGCCGATCCTTCGGCGATAGTTAACGATATATCGGAGACTGTCGCCGGTCAACGGCCAATTTAGCTGGATGATCGTCTGCTCAGCCCTTCCGCGGGCTCTCCTGTGTCCCCGACTTGTCGCCGGGGACCTGCCAGGTGGTGCCGAGGACGGCGGTCAAGGCCATGGCGACCAGCGCCGCCTTGAGTCCGGTGCCGCCGGCCGTCAGCGGCGGGATGGGGCGGTAGACGATCATCGGGGTCCTCCTTGGAGCGGTGTTCCTGTAACCACTTTCCTGCCACGGAATTGTCGGGGGCTGAGGGGAACCTTTGCCCTGGCTGTGCAGCGGCCTGTCAGTCGTCGCCGGCGAAAAGGCTCACAGTCTGTTCACAGCGGCGCGACAGACGGTCGACAGTCCCGGGTTTGAGGATGGGGACACAGCTTGACCGGGACTCCGGGGGCGGACGCAGCATCGGGGGTGCGTCCGCCCCAAGCCCACGAATGCCAGCCGGCGTCCCCTGGCGGCCCCGGCCGGCAGTGGACGTTCACAGAAGACATGAGCACACGTTCGCCCGCAGGTCAGGCGGGAGGTCGACACAGGCAATAACGACGAGATCAGGATGACCCATGAGCGAGCACGACCATCTCACGCACAGCGACAACGCACGAGCCGGTGCAGACCCGGCACGGCCGGAGGCGCCCCGGGCAGGAGCAGTCGCGGCAACCGGCCGGAAACCCGGGAGGCGGGTTGGCACCGGCGTGTTCGTTGCCTGCCTGGTGGCCGCGGGTGCCTTGGGCGGGGGTGTGGCTGCAGCGGCGACGTCGATCTGGAACACCGCAGCCCCGGCCGCCGGCACCACCCAATCGACCCAATACACGCCGGTGATTGTCAACAATCCCGAGAGCGTCAACGCCGTGACAGCGGCCGCGCAGAAGGCCTCGCCCAGTGTGGTGACTATCAGCGCCAGCTCCGGCACTTCCGGCGGTACCGGATCGGGCATCATTCTGGACACGTCCGGCAATATTCTGACCAATACCCACGTGGTCACCCTGGACGGACAGGCCGCGAACGCGGCCATCGAGGTTCGGACGAACGACGGCAAGGTCTACCCCGGGACCATTGTCGGAACGGATCCGCTCTCGGACCTGGCCATCGTCCACATCACTGCCCCGGGGCTGGTGGCGGCATCCCTGGGCGACTCCGGCAAGGTCAAGGTCGGTGACACCGCCATTGCTATCGGAGCACCCCTGGGGCTGAGCGGAACGGTGACGGACGGCGTCGTTTCGGCAGCAAACCGCACCATCGAGACCGCTTCCTCGGCCGCGCCCGGCTCGCAGAGCGGGTCCTCCGGTGCCGCGCAGGATTCCATCAGCATCAACGTCATCCAAACGGATGCGGCCATCAACCCGGGAAACTCCGGCGGCGCCTTGGTGAACACCAGCGGCGAGATCATCGGAGTCAACGTGGCCATCGCCTCGGCCGGATCCACGTCCTCCTTCTCAGCCCAGTCGGGGAACATCGGCGTCGGCTTCTCCATCCCGGTCAACAACGCGAAACGCGTCGCCCAGGAGATCATCGGCACGGGCACGGCCACGCACGGCCAGCTCGGCCTCTCGGTGCAGGACAAGGCCGCGGGAACCTCGTCGGGATTCACGACCGGGGCAGAGGTGGCTGCCGTGACCCCGGGCTCCGCGGCGGACAAGGCCGGCTTGAAAGCCGGCGACGTGATCACCGAGCTGGGCGGCCGGACTGTGACTGATGCTTCCGAGCTCACGGCGGCAGCGCGGGAACAGGCCGCCGGGGCCACCGTCAAGGCCACTTTCGACCGCGACGGCGGGCAGCACAGCACTGACGTCACCCTCGGCGCGGCCACCGGGGGCTGACGCCGCGGCCCGCCGGGCCCACATCGGAGTCCCGGCGTTAGGGTGGGGCATGATCGATAAGCGAAAGACTTGGCACGAAACCCATAAGGAATCCTTGACGCGGGGCCAACGGGCTGCGGATGTCATGCGGAACGGGATGGGCAGCTGGCCGTTCGTCGGCGGTTTCATCGGCTTCATGATCGTGTGGGCGGCAGTCAACAGCTGGGCGCTGGCGAACAACGCCTGGGATCCGTATCCGTATATTCTGTTGAATCTCTTTCTTTCGATGCTGGCGGGGCTGCAGGGAGCGATTCTTCTGATCGCGGCCAAGCGGCAGGACGCGATTGCCGCAGCGATGGCCCAGCACGACCGCGACACCAACGTGAAGTCCAAGGAGGAGATCGACCTGCTGATGGCCATCAACAGTCAACAGCTGGAGATCCTTCGCGAGCTGCGGGCCCTTGCGGGCGCCGGAAACGTCAGGATTGATGCCGGCGCCGGCGCTTAGGGTTTCTCGACCGTCAGAGTTTGGCCGGAGCTTCCGGCAGCGAGAGGCGCGCGGCCAGGCCTGAGAGCAGGATGGTGATTCCTTCATCCAGTTCAGCCATCCCGTCGTAGTCGGCGAGGACCGGGGCGAGGGCGCGGAGGTGAGGGAAGTCCTTCGGTGGCAGGCGGTGTAGGCCCAGGCGGAGAAGCGCTTCGTTTTCGTCGGGGTCAACGATGAATTCCTGCAGTTCGTTGAGGATGTGCCCGTAAAGGAATCCGTAGTAGGCGCGGTAGACGTGCAGTGCATCGGCGGGCGCGAATCCGGCGTCGATCAGCAGGGACAGGATCTGCTCCAGCGGCCGCAGTGTCCCAAGTGGCCTGAGGCCCAAGGGCGTTGATAGGGGCCGGGTCACGAGGAGGGGCACAACATTGGGGTGCCGGAGCGCCAGGAGCCGCAGGTCGTGGGCGATGCGGCGGAGCTGCGCCTGCCAGTCGGGATCATCGGGAAAGATGGCCAGTTCATTCAGGACGAGTTCTGAGACTCCGTCCAGCAGTGCTGCGCGGTTTTCGGCGTAGCGGTACAGGCCCATGGGATCCCGTCCCAGTTCCTGGCCGAGCCTGCGCATGGTGAGGGCGTCGAGTCCTTCAGCGTCCACCAGGGCCAGCGCCGCGGACAGAACAATCTCACGACTGAGCCGCTTCTTCTTGCCGGTTGCCGCTGGGGGCGCCGGGTTCGCTTCGGGCGACATGGTGGTCCGTTCGGGTCGGGGACAAGTCACACTGCCAGGAAAATAGACAGGTTGCTTAATATGTAGTCTACGCATACAGTCTACATTGTAGAAAAGTTGCTTGGCTGACCTCCGCGGCACGTGGATTTCCGGCCCGATAACCTTCTATCCCCGGATCTGCGGCTACGCAGCAGCCCGGGATCATGCTTCGACGCCGCGTGCACGGCCTTGAAGTCCAGCTGCTGTAGCCACACGGCGGCACAGACTGCACCGCGAGGAATCGAGCCACATATGGCAACTTCTCACTATGACCAATTCCTGCAGGAAGCCACCACCCGTGACCCTGCATCCGATCGCGCCCTGGGCCGGGACCCGCTCTACGGGCTGTACACCAGCTGGTGCTTCCTGAGCCAGGCCGCGCCCCGCTCCGAAGACGCATTCTGGGCGGCCATGAAGAAGAAACAGGTCCACCCCAAGGGCACCGGCCTCCGCATGAAAGGCCCGGCCGCGGCGGACTACATCCTGGCCAGCTACCCGGTCCTGGTCTGAGCCGGATGTCAATCACATCCAGCACTTACCTGCCCCGGGACGCCCATCAGCCCCGGGGCCGCCGGCCCTGGTGCGCGAGCTGCGACACCGACCGGCACCTGACCGCGGACTCCGTCACCATGATGAATCCGCGGCAGGAGACCCTTGCCGCCGCCATCAGCTGCACCCAGTGCGGCAACTCGCATGTGGTGGCTACGACTGCGGCCTTCCTCGCAGCCATCCCGGGATGGGACGGGGACAGTGGCGGCTCCGTACGCCGCGACGACGCCTACCGCCACTGCCAGGAGCCGATGTCCGCGGTGGAGCTGGCCAGCGCCCTGCCCAAAATGCCATCCGCGACCTCTGGCGTGGCTTAGGCTTTACGGCATGGGACTAATAATCACACTACTTATCATTTGGCTCCTTCTTTCGATCCTTGGCTTCGCCGTGAAGGGCCTGCTTTGGCTGGCCATCATCGGCTTGGTGCTGCTCGTGGCCACGGCTGTTTGGGGCTGGGTGAAGCGGAAGGCCAAGGCCTGAGGCTCAACTGATCTCCTTCGGCGGCGGCCGGTCCAACACACACGGGACCGGCCGCCGCTTTCGTGTATGCCCTGACCTTGCGGGGCGCTGTCGGCGTCGCTGTTGCCCATGGCCGGAAGCCAGCGGCCGCCGGTGCGCACGGAGCGGGCCAGCATGGAATCCCACGTGTTGATGGCGTACTCGTCGTCGGCGGTCCACGGACCGGTCCACACTTCGACTGCGTCGGCCTCGTCGTATCCGAACTTCCAGCGGCAGGCGAGCCAGGCTACGGCTGGTGCTTCGTGTGGGCTTCCGGTGTCCAGGTAGCTGGGGTGATTCTGCCGCCATAGATGGGGAGCTCGATGGGAGGGTCATCGGTCCGGAACTGCGACCACATCCGGTTCAATCCTGCAGTACCTTCTGAACGGACCCGCCCCGGGTGCCCCATGTCCAGCGCTGCGGAGAGCACGCAGGGGGAGTCGTCCGGAGCTTCGGACAGGACGGCGCCCTCGGGGTCCACGATGATGCTGCGTCCCTGGCCGGTGGGCCCGGCGCAGTTGACGCTGATCATGAACACCTGGTTGACGATTGCGTTGGCGCGGGCGAGGATCAGCTCCTGGGCCCGGTCCGGGGTGGTGGTCTTGACGACATTGATGATGACGTCGGCTCCCATCCAGGCCAGCTGGCGGGTGACCTCGGGGAACCAGGCGTCGTAGCAGATGGACAGGCCGGCCCTGCCGAATCCGGGTAGATCGACCGTCACAAAAGTGTCTCCGGGGTCGTAGGGTTCGAACGGGCGCCAGGGGAAGATCTTCCGGTAGCTTGCCGCCAGGGCACCCTCGGGGGAGAGCACCAGGGACGTGTTGAACAGCTGTCCATGCGGCCCGCGTTCGCAGATGCTCCCGGGGACCAGCCAGAGCTTGAGGTCTCCGGCGAGTTGCCTCAACTCATTAACGAGCGGCCCGTCGAGCGGCTGCGCGGCCTCCTGGAGCGCTTCGGTTCGTTGCCTGTCCGGGACTCCGTCGCTGAAGAGGTGGAGTTCGGGGAAAACCATCAGCTGCGTTTCGGGGTATTCCGCCAGAACGCGCGCGGCTTCATCGGCGAAGCCGCGGAAGGGCCCGCCAATCGGGCGCCCCGGGGCCTGGACGGCTGCAACAGCAAGGTTCGACATCGGCGGTTACCTTTGAACGGACGGCTATGGGGGACGGCCGACGGCGGGATCGGCTCGCATCGCCCGATCCGCTTCCGGCCGCCCGCCGGTCTGTGGGGCAAGAGACCCGACGATGCCTGCCGTTGAGCCCAATAGTGCCCTCCGACAGCTCTTGACATTCGCACGATATGGCGACCACGATTCTGTCATCCCTACCAGGGGAACGACACGATTCGAGTTTACTCTTGCCCGCGATCTGCACGTGATTCTCTTCATACCCTTAGGGCGGCCCCGCAGGTTCCGGCCGCAGCCTTCGATCCCGCACCGATGCTGACGGCATCGCACCATCCAGGAGACATGTCATGAGTACAGCCACAGGTCAGGCGGCGGGCGGAGGACTCGAGGTCCGGTCGATTGACTATGTTCCGCTCAACGAGAGGCATGGAAAGGTCTCGCACATTGGGCCGCTCTGGTTCATGAGCAACGCCCAGATCGCCACGCTCGCGGTGGGTCTGATCAGCATCACGACCGGAGGGAACCTGATCTGGTCATTGATCGCCATCGCCATCGGCGTGCTGGTGGGCACCTTGTTCATGGCGGCGCACTCCTCTCAGGGTCCGCAGCTCGGGTTGCCCCAGATGATCCAGTCCCGTCCACAGTTCGGGTACGTGGGGGCCCTGCTGGTGTGGCTCTTCGCCTACCTGCAGTACGCGGGATTCAATGTCTTCAACACCGTCCTGGCCGGCGAGGCCGTGACCGGGTCCCTTCACATCGGAAACGCAACCCTCTGGTTCTGGGTCATCACGATTATCGCCGCCGCCGTCGCACTGTTCGGCTATGACCTGATCCACGGCTTCGAACGCTATCTGACCTACCTGACCATCATCATGCTGGCGCTGCTGACGGTGGCTGTCCTCACCCACCTTGACCTGCCCGGCGGCGCGTTCAATCTGGCCGATTTCCATCTCGTCCCCTTCCTGGGACAACTGGGCGTGGCGGCCGGCTACCAAATTTCCTGGGCCATTTACGTCTCGGACTATTCCCGCTACCTGCCCCCGGAATCCGGGCGCGGGACGTTCCAGTGGACGTTCTGGGGGAGTGCCCTGGGCGGTATCTGGGTCATGTTCCTGGGATCATTCATTGCCGCGGCAGCCGGCACGGAGTTCGATACCATCACCTCGATCCAGGACACTGCCAACAAGTTGTTCCCGGGGTTCGGGGCGATCGCATTGTTCATCGCTTCCCTTGGGCTCCTGTCGGTCACGGCATTGAACATGTATGGCGGGTCCCTGACCCTGATCTCGTCCATCGACAGCCTGCGCCGCATCCGGCCCACCGTCAAAATCCGCGTCGTCACGATCGTGATCACCGCGGCCATCTCACTCGTCTTCGCCAACTTCGCATCCGCGGACTTCCTCGCCAACTTCAACGACTTCCTGCTGCTGGTGCTGTACTTCTTCATCCCGTGGACAGCGGTGAACCTTACGGACTACTTCGTCGTCCGCAAGGGCCACTATGCCATCGCGGAGATCTTCCATCCTCACGGCATTTACGGACGCTGGGGCTGGCCCGGAATCACGTCTTACCTCGTGGGCTTCTTGGTCATGATTCCCTTCTTCTCCGCCGGAAAACTCTTCGTCGGACCCGCGGCCGAGGCAATGGGTGGCGCTGACATCTCCCTGTTCATTGGCCTGCCGGTCTCGGCCGTCCTCTACTGGGCACTCACCCGCCGCATCGACACTGCTGCGGAATGGCGCCTGGCAAAGACCCAGGCAACCGAACTTGAGGAAGCCGCGAAGATGCACGTCGAGCCCTAATCCGGCGTCGAGCCCCAGTCCGGCGCAGGAACAGACGGGTGGGTGCGGCGGCCCACCCGGCGGCCATCAGCCGACGTGGATGCCCGGGCGGAGGGCCGGGTCGTGTTCGACCTCGCGGAGGATCTCACGCACCAGCGGGGCCGTGTCGCCCTGGCCCAGGAACAGGTACCGCATCAGGTGACTGATCGGGTTCCCTTCCGACCACTCGAAATAGCATTGGGGCTTGGTGGCGGTCGAGTCGCGCATGGCCAGAAGGACCGCTGCGATCGCGTTCGGCACCGCCGGCGACTTCACCCGCAATACCCGGTAGCCGCCCACTTCGATACCTTCGACCCGGAGCGTGTGGCTGAACGCCGACGGGTCGGAGATCTCCACCTCCAGGAAGATGACGTCCGCCGGACCCGGGACCGGGTTCAGGCCGCGCTGCTCGTACTCCTTGTCGGCGTACTCGGCCTTGTCGCCTGCCTGGCGCTTGTTGGCAATGACGTTCAGCTGGCCGTCGAAGGCGATCGAGTCGGTGATGAACTGCCGGGCTGCCTCGTCGAACTCGATGGTTTCCAGGCGCAGTTCGGTGGTGCGCTTCACCCGCGAGATCAGCGAGACGATGATGATGCCGGCGATGAAGAATGCCGAAATCGCAATGCCGTCGGGCTTTTCGATGACGTTGGCGACCAGTGCGTACAGCAGGACCAGGGTCAGCGCGCCGAATCCCAGGGTCCCGGCACGGCTGTGCCGGCGGACCGCTGAGACTGTCACGGCGACCGCACCGGAGACCATCATGGCCAGGATGCCGGTGGCGTAGGCGCCGGCCTGGGCGTTGACGTCGGCGTTGAAGGCGATGGTGATGCCGACGCTCAGCACGGTGTAGACGATCACGACCGGGCGGACGGCCCGGCCCCATTCCGGTGCCATGCCGTACGCGGGGAGGTAGCGGGGCACGATGTTGATGAGCCCGGCCATGGCGGAAGCGCCGGCGAACCAGAGAATCAGGGCGCTGGAAATATCGTAGACGGTGCCGAATCCGGCGCCGAACAGGTCGTGGGCGAGGAACGCCAAGGCGCGGCCGTTGGCCTGTCCGCCGTCCTGGAATTCCTTGGCCGGGATCATGACCGTGGTGAGGAAGCTGGTGGACATCAGATAGACGCTCATGATGGCCGCCGCCGTGGTGAGGAGTTTGCGGGTGTTCTTGACCCTGGAGGCCATGACGTCCTCCGGGGTGTTCCCGGTGGCTTTGATCAGCGGCATCATGGACACGCCGGTCTCGAAGCCGGAGAGCCCCAAAACCAGCAACGGGAAGGCGATGACTGCCGGACCAATGAGGCTCATCGGCCCGCCGCCGGCACTGGAGAGCAGCCGGTCCTGCCAGCCGGCGATCAGGGAGGGGTCCGAGAAGACGTGCGCGAACCCGGCGGCGACGACGGCGGCGTTCAGGAGGAGGTAGACAGCCACTAGCGGGATGGCGACGCCGACGGCCTCATTGAAGCCAAGAAGGAATACCCCGCCCAGGATCAGCAGCAGGATCACCGTGATGACGACGGCACTGCCCTTCAGGCCTTGCGGGATCATCGGATTCTCCAGCAGGTGCACTGTGGCGTCGGCGCCCGACAGGGTGATGGTGATGATCCACGAGGTCGCGACGAACCCGAGCAACAGCAGGACGAAGAACTTGCCGCGCCAGAACGGCAGTAGCTTCTCCAGCATGGCAACGGACCCCTGCCCGTGCGGGCTCTCCTGCGCGACGCGGCGGTACATGGGCAGCATGCCCAGCAGGGTCAGTGCCACGATCAGCAGGGTCGCCAGCGGGGACAGGGCGCCGGCGGCCAGGGCCGCGATGCCTGGTAGGTAGGACAGGGTGGAGAAGTAGTCGACGCCGGTCAGGCACATGACCTTCCACCAGGCGTTGGGCTTGTGATCTTCCTCTGCTTCGGGGCCGGCCGGTGCGACCTGGTTGGCGAGCAGCCAGCGGACCAGGGGTTTGCGGTCCGGGGCTGCGGCCTGCTTAAGGTCAACCTGGGCCGGTACGGCGTGGTCAGAAGTGGTCGTCATGGGGTCTTTCCGTCGGTGGCCGGGCGTCTGCAGGGCCGGAACAAAGCACAGGGACCGGCCAATTCTAGTGGCCGTCCCTCCGGCCGGCTGCCAGCTGGAGGAGGTACCGGAAACGCCACCCGGCTGCCGGCCGGATGGCGTTTCCTGGAGTGATGTTTTCCTGGCGGCCACGGACCGGTCCGCTGCGGGCAGTTACTCCCCGGAGTTGCTGCCGCGGTTGTTGCCGCCGTCGTCGTGGCCGGAGTTGTTGCCGTCCTCTGTCTTGGTGATGGAGGCGACGGCGCCGGTTTGTTCGTTGAGCAGGACTTTGTCGGTGCGCTGCCTGTCGAAGTTGAACATGGCGTTCACCGAGCCGGCTGTCGCGTCCGCGGAGGCGTCGCCGATTTGGCCGGTGTGCCAGTTGTCTTCGATGAAGCGAAGGATCGAGGCCTGGTCCGTCTGGGTGTGGTCCACATAGTTCTTCTTCGCATACGGTGAAATGACCACGAGCGGCTGGCGGGGGCCGGGGCCGCAGCGGTCAGCGTAACCGCTGGCCATCGGGATCCCGCTGGCCGCAGCGGTCTGGCACCAGGCGGCGTCGTCGGCGGAGTTTGAGGAGTTCTTCACCTTGGCGACGGCGTGGTCGTACCAGCCGTCCGAGTCGTCGTAGGCGAGTACGACGGCCGTGTTCTCCCAGTTCTTGGAGTTCTGGATCTGGTTCACGGTGTTGGTGATGAAGTTCTGCTCGTCGACCGGGTCAGAATAGGCGGCGTGGCCGTCCTGGTACATTCCCGCCTTCAGGAAGGACACGGCGGGCATGTTGTCGGTGTTGACCACCTTGTTGAAAGCGGTGAGGTCGTACTGGTGGTTCGCCTGGCCGTTGTGGCCGATTTCCGCGTCCGACGCCGGCGCCAGGTGGTGCGGGTTGGCGGTCGAGGCGTAGTACTGGAACGGCTGGTGGTGCGGGGAGTAGTCAACGACGCTGGCTCCGGCGGCGTTCGTGTGGCTGGACAGGCACGACGCCGGCGTGGTCCCTGTAGCGGCAGTGGTCGGTGTGAAGCCGCCCTGGAACCAGCCCCAGGATGTGCCCTTGGCGCTGAGAAGGTCCCCGATGTTCCTGCCGGTCATGCCGGCCAGGTTGTTGGTTTTGGCGTGGCTATTGTTCGAGCAGTCGTCGTAGACCGGGTCCGGATCGTTGATGACAGTCCCGACGCCGTTCGCGTCAGGCTGGCGGACAGTGCTGCTTCCGGCTGCCGGTGTGGCCACGGGTTGCCCGGCGGCGGTGTATTCCGTGGCCCCGTGGGTCTGGCCCGAGACCAGGTTCAGCGCGCCCGGAGTGGATGGCCCGAAGACGGTGCTGAAGTGGTTGTCGCTCATGGCGTAGTTCTGGGCGTAGTTCCAAATGCCGGTGACGGTGTTGCCGTCGTAGTAGTCCATGGTCAGCCCGGGGCGGCCGTACTGGTTGGTGCCGCAGGAGTCCCGGCTGGTGAACTGGACAAACTGGTCCATCGCGCCGCCGTTGTACGCCTTCTGCTCGGCAGTGTACCCATGGTCCTGGTCGCAGGTGACGGCCTGCATCGGCGAGAGCCGGGCCGGCTGCACCGCGTTGGGATTGTTCGGTGCCAGGAGGCCCGCTGTAGCCAAAGTGTTGATGTCCTTGGGCGTGTTCTTCGCGGCGGTGAAGGAAGCTGCTGCGGTGCCCGTGCCTTGCTGGGCTTCACCCGGGGTGTTGGCGGCTTGGGGGTAGGTGGCGAAGTAGTGGTCGAACGAGACGTTCTCCTGGAAGATCACCACCACGTGCTTGATCGGCGTCGCGGTGCCGCTGTGATTTTCGCCGGCAGAAGCCGGCCCTGCGCCGAAGCCGATCGCTCCGGCTGTCAGCGCCGTGGCCGCCAGGGCTGCAGCGCCCGTGGCGGCGGCGACGCGCTTTCGGGTAAAACGTTGTGCTGGATGAGGCATGGGTTATCCAATCGTTCCGGTTCAGGGGTACCGGCCGTCAAAGGCCGGCTTCGCATTCATCGCCGACGGTAGGGGCTCGTCATGAATCCGCGGTAAACGGCACGAGGCCAAAGAAAGCCTGCTTAGTGTCGGTCGCCACGGATGGGCCGGGATCCGCGGTGTCGCGGTCCGGCCGCCGCCGGATTGCCCTATTTGGCGGGGGTAACGGCGGCTTCGCAGGTGAGGATTTTGGCGCCGTCGCCTTCGTCGCCGTTATCGGTTGCCACCTTCATCGTGAGGTGATTCCCATTGGGCGTTGCCCTCGTGCTGGTCAGTGTTGCCTGCCGCCTGGGCGGCCGCGGTGGCGCAGATCGTCGATGCGGGCGGGGTGGGTGAACGGCAGGTTGCGCCGCGGCCCGGGCGCCGGTGTCGAATCTCGGACATGATGCGGCCCGAAGCCACGCGAGGGTGGCGGCGGGATGTGAGCGGGCGGAGCAGTTGCGCAGGGCTTAGGCGGATCCACCGTCCGCTGGGCGAGGCCCCCGCTCGATCGTGACAGTGCCGGCATCGCCGTCGACCCGGATCCGCTGGCCGCTGGTCAGCCTCTGGGTGGCCACGCCGGTGCCGAGCACGGCCGGGATGCCGTACTCCCGGGCGACGATCGAACTGTGGCTCAACGGGCCGCCGACGTCGGTGACCACGGCGGAGGCCATCGCGAACAGCGAGGTCCACGCGGGAGTGGTGATGCGGGCGACCAGGACGTCGCCGGGAACCATCGTCGCGAAATCCTCGGGTCCTCGCAGGACGCGGGCGGGAGCACTGACCCGGCCCGAGCTGGCGCCGGTGCCTTTGATGACGTCGCCCGGCTGCTGTTGTGAGGCTGCCGGCATCATGGACCCGAAGGCCCGCTCCATCCACCGGCTCTCGGGCAGCAGTTGCGGGGCGGAGGCCTTGGCCTGGCCCCGCCAGAGCATCCTGCGCTCCTCGATGGCGGCCGCCCGGACGGGCCGGTCTGCCCCGGTAATGGCCACGGCCGCCGGTGCGCCCGGCGCGGCGAGGCCGAACTCGACGGCGCTTCGCAGCTCCCGGTGGCGGAGCCAGAAGACGTCGCCGGGCTCGGCGATGACGGTGGAGCCAACCAGCCGTTGGCCGAGTTCGAGCAGCATCCGCCGCAGCAGCGGCCAGGCCAGTCCGACGTCGGCCAGGGCGTCCTCGCGGATCGGGGCGGCATTCTGCGCCCACCGGAGCAGCCGGAGGAACGCGGCCCGGCGCCGCGGCCCAAGCCGGGCGGCCGTTTGGCCGGTTTCCTCTTCCCGGCGGGCGGCCAACAACCGCTGGCGCTCATGCGGGTCCGTGCCCTGTCCCCGCAGGTAGAACTTCACCGTCTCCAGCAGCGGCGAGGGATCATCTGCGGGCACCGGGCAGACGAAGTCCAGATTGTAGACTGCATGGCCGTACCGGCCGAGGTGGTCCTGGAAGCGGGGACGCCA
The DNA here is from genome assembly GCF_054062615.1 of Arthrobacter sp. TE12232. NCBI lineage: Bacteria > Bacillati > Actinomycetota > Actinomycetes > Micrococcales > Micrococcaceae > Arthrobacter > Arthrobacter sp. TE12232. Next base: position 2,433,407 of record NZ_JBSSFK010000001.1, on the reverse strand, counting down.
TTGCCCCCAGAGTGCCTGGTCCATGGCGGCCGGCGGCACCCCGGTGCGCTGCGACTCGACCAGGGCCGGCGTCGGTGCGTTGAGGATCGCCGGGGCGAGGCCCGGAACACCCCGGACCCAGGCTGCGAGGTCGTACAGCGACTTCTCGGCCCGGATGGGTTCGCTGTCGTAGCCGAGGAGGAACGTCTGGGCCGGGGCGTCTCCGTTGCGCCGAACTAACTTGTCGTAGTAGGCCCGGAAGGAGATTTCGCTTGTCGCGGCGACCGGAATGATTGACTGCACCGCCGTGTAGTAGACGGTGCCGGCGTCCAGCAACGTCTGCACACCCTCCAACAATTCCTCCCCGGAGAGCCCCCCGAGGGGCTTCGCCGACCAGTCCTTGATCACCCGTTCGTAGCGGGGATGCGAATACTCCCGCCAGCCGGCCACTCCCATGTGCGCCGTGCCGCGGATCAGCGCGCGCATCGCAGCCAGCGACATGGCCGTCACGCGCAACATTGCCGAGGTGCGGTAGTAGTAATAGGCGTAGCCATTAATAGTGGGCAGTCCGACGTCGTCCTCCCCAATGACGTTCTTGCCGATGGCGCCGGCCATCAAGGCCCTCAGCGACCGGGACACCGAGCCGTCAATGAGATCGGCGAACAGCGGTGAGAGCGGGTCAGGCAGCTGTTCCACGATGCTCGCCCGGAAGTAGAGCCCCTTCGGATAGGGCACCGGCCACGTGTCCGGAGCATCAGCTGCCGGTTCCGGCAGTGCGGTGATCGGGCGGGATTGCAGGAGGAAGAACTCGCCACCGGCCCGTGCCCACTCGATGTCCTGCGGGGCCCCGAAATGATCCGCGATCCGGGTTCCGTAGCCGGCCAGCTCGGCCGCGGCCTGGTCGTCGAGTACGGGCTGACGACGGCGGCCCGCCGGCACAGGCTGCTCCCGGGTGCCGTGGTCCGCGACGACGGTCATGACTTCCTTGTCGGCGGTCCGGCGCGAGAGCACACGGCCAGAGCCCGCTTCGACGACGACGTCATCGGTGGTGACCGTGCCGCTGACCACGGATTCGCCCAGGCCCCACGCGGCGCTGATCAAGATCTGGTCGCGGCGCCCGTTGGCCGGATTGGCGGTGAACATCACCCCGGCGGCGTCGGCCTCGACCATCCGCTGGACCACGACGGCGAGGCGCACCGCGTCCGGTCCGATGCCTTCGCGGGCCCGGTAGGCCATGGCGCGCGCCGTCCACAGGGAGGCCCAACAATCGGTCACGGCCGCGGCCAGGGCTTCCGCCCCGACGACGTTGAGGTAGGTTTCCTGTTGCCCCGCGAAGCTGGCGGAGGGGAGGTCCTCGGCCGTGGCGGAGGAGCGCACCGCCACGGCTGCATCCCCGTCGCCGATCAGCCGGTAGGCGGCACCGAGCTCAGTTGCGATAGCGGCCGGCATGGTTCCGCCGGCGAACAGGGCGCGGATCCGGTTCGAGGCATCCTCGTAATCCTGTGGCGATGCCAGCGGTGACAGCGAGTCGAGCTCACGGATGCCGGCCTGAAGGCGATTGGCTTCCACAAAATCCGCGTAGGCTGCGGTGTTCAGCACGAACCCCGGGGGAACCGGCAGCCCGGCCTGAACGAGGCCGCCCAAGCCGACGCCTTTGCCGCCGGCCATGGCGACGTCGCCTTGTCCCACATCGCCGAGGTTGTTGATGTAGGTCATGACCGAGCACCTTTCTGCCGGGAGCCGGGGCGCCATCATTGAGCGTGACTCTCAACATACTGGCACTGCCGCAGGCCGGGGGCCATAGCTGCAGCCGTTGCCAAAGCCCCATGCTGCGCGGCCGGGGACCGCCTCACGCGGGCCGTTCGCATGGTCAGCGACCGGCGTCGCGCCCGTCGGTCCATACGTCAGCCCCGAATCCGGCGAGCCCGGGAGTTCCTGCATAGCCGAGGTAGGGCAGCGCGAACAGGTCTTCGATGCTTTTCAGGAGCGAGTAGTGGTTATACGGTGTGGAGCTCGTCGTCCCGGGACGGACGAAGGGCGAGAGCACCAGCGCGCCGATGCGTCCGCCGCCCTTGCCGTTGCCGGGCCCGGCCGCAAACGTGCCATCCTTCGCGGCCGACGGCGGCAGGCCGGGCGCGGCAACGTTGGGGCCGGAGGGCTCGTTACAGCAGGCGCTGGTGTCGCCGTCGGCCTCATCGTTGACGATGATGATGGCACCGCTTTCCTGAAAGGCGGGAGATGCCGAGATCAGGGACACCCAGGTGCGCAGCCAGGCATCCTCCGCCGCGGGACCGGCAGGCTGGCCGTCGCAGTTCTGGTTATGTCCGTCATTGCACAGGCTGGGGGAGATGAACGACAGGTTGGGGGTGGTTGAGACGGCCGTCAGATCCTGGGGCAGCCGGGCCAGGGACCCGACATTCGCGGCGCACGCCGCGGTTCCTGCCACTGACGCGAAATACAGGAACGGGTTGTGACGGGCCGTGTAGGCATCCCCGGCCGTGGCTTCCTGCGTCAGGTCCGTGGATCCGGGACCCAGGGAGGGCTTCCCGCAGACGGCTTCTTCCCGCCCCGGGACGTTGCCCATGTCCTCCATGTAGCCCTTCCAGGTCAGGTTCCGTGCCGCGAGCTGGCCCGCCAGGGTGGGCACCGACGCCGGAAAGATGCAGCCGGCGTCGGACTTGACCTGCCCGAAGCGTTCCGCGGACGGGTGCACCATGTCCGTGTAGGCCGTGCAGTCCATCTGGATGTCGGGGCTCGGAGCGACACCGCCCAGCATGGCCAGGTAATTTCCCAGGCTGTAGTGCGCGGTCCCGTAGTACTGGTCCAGCAAAACGCCCTGGCCGCGAAGCGTTTGGGCCAGATACGGAAGGCGCGAATTCGGCCCGAACGACTGCGCGTAGGAAGCGTTCTCAAGCACAATCACAAACACGTGGCGGACAGGCGAAAGACGGCCGGCCGGCCCGTCCGGTTGGCTGACGCCGGCCCCAAGGATCACAAGCAGGACCACGGCGATGCAAAGGAACGCTCGTCTTCGGTTCATCAGACCCGGATTCCCTTCCCGGCGAACACATACTCCCGCGCCGGATCCGGCGTGCCTCCGGTGCCCGTTCCTGCGGACGGTATGTCACGCCGGTCCATAAACAGAATAGACACCGGCCCCACTCCCCGGACAGGCCCGGGCGCGCTGAGCCGGCGTGTTTACGACGTTGAGGATGTTCGGAGGCAGCTCCCGTAGCATGACGCGGATGGTATTCATACGGCTGTACCGCGAAGGAAAACTTGAACGCGACGACGTCAGCGCCCACGAGATCGAGGCCCTGGCGCACCAGGACGACGTGGTGCTGTGGATCGATTTCACGGACCCGACGGCGGATGACCTTCTGGGTGTCGAGACGGTGTACGGGTTTCACCGCCTCGCCGTTGAGGATGCCGTCCATGATTTCCAGCGGCCCAAGCTGGATCGCTACGCCAACCACCTGTTCCTCTCGGCCTATCAGGCGGGGCTGCGGCCCGGCAGCGGGGAAGTGGACATTGCCGAGGTCTCGGCATTCGTGACCCGGAACGCCCTCGCGACCGTGCACGGGCCAGGGTTTGATACGGACAAACTGATGGCGCACTGGGATGCCGAGACGGACCTGGCCGCACACGGGGTGCCTTTCCTGTTCTGGGGCCTCCTGGACATGATCGTCGACGGGCACTTCGACGCCGTGCAGGAACTGGACGGCTACATCGACGCCCTTGAAGAATCGCTCTTCGATGACCACTCACCCGACCACGACCTGCAGCGAAAGACCTTCGAGCTGCGCAAGAACCTGGTCCGGCTCCGCCGGGTGGTCCTGCCCATGCGCGAAGTCCTCAACACCCTCCTCCGGCGGGACGACCTCGTCGGCTGCAGCCCCGCCATGCAGCCGTTCCTGCAGGACGTCTACGACCACGTACTGCGGGCCACGGAATGGACGGAGTCGCTCCGTGACTTGGTCACGACCATTCTGGAGACCCACATCAGTATTCAGGGGAACCAGATGAACCTGGTCATGAAAAAGGTCACCAGTTGGGCTGCGATCATCGCCGTACCCACCGCGGTCACGGGGTTCTTCGGGCAGAACGTGCCGTTTTTCGGCTTCCAGAGCGATTACGGTCTCTGGTTGTCCACCGCATTGATGGTCGCCGGATCAGTGTTCCTGTATCTGGGGTTCAAGAGGCGGGACTGGATCTAGATCAGCCAGTGTTATGCCTGGCGCGCAGCGTTGCCGGCGGGGGTGTTCGCGTTGCGGGTGCGGTGGGCCCTGTATTCGCGCCAGGTGAGCCAGACGATGAAGATATCGAAGGCTGTCAGGAGGGCTAGCCCCCAGGAGAAGGCAACCAGGAGTTCATAACTTTGGTAGAGGATGAAGGCCATCAGGAAGGCAATCATCCACGGGTAAGCCCACATTTTATCCTTGAGCACCGCCCAGACCAGGACCACCTTCACCGCTCCGTGCAACAGCAGGTAGATGGCGCCGAAGAGGGTCGCCGAGACGGTCATGGTCCCGGCCCAGTGCACCAAGGTGGTGGCAACCAGATCATGCGGATCTTCGGAGAGTTCGTGCTGTGTCAGTAACCGGACCCAGGCGCCGATCTGCGCGGGGGAGACCAGCAGCAGAAGAATTCCTCCCACGAGTTCCAAGAGTCCGTCAAGGCCTTTGAGAATCAGGCTGACCCTGAAGGTCTTGTCCAGCAACGTCCTGTCGGTACTGCCTTTAGCCAACGTCACCTCAAACCCCCGGCACGCACTTCCGGCACGGCTACGAGCTGGCGCTGGATGCCAGCACGCCCAGGCCGAGCGCGGCGATGATGCCGCTGCTGCCGCGTTCGAGCCAACTGCTCACCCGGGGGCGCTGCAGCCAGGCCATGGCCTTCGCCGCCGCGATGGATACGGCCGCCAGATAGAGGAACCCGATGGCGCTTTCGATGGCACCCAACACCATGGCGGTGTCCAGCGTGTTGCCGCCGTGCGGAATGAACTGCGGCACGACGGCGAGGTAGAACAGGCCCACCTTCGGGTTGAGCAGCGTGGAGAGGCCGCCGGCGCCGAACCCTGCCCGCCGGCTGTAGCTTCGGCGGGGAGTGCGGCCGGCCGTCGCGGAGGACTTTGTGCGGCGGGCCCGGATCAGCGAAGAAATTCCCAAGTACAGCAGGTACAGCCCGCCCGCGATCTTCAGCCAGCGGAACACTTCCGCGGATTCCTCCAGGACGGCGGCGAGCCCCACGCCCACCAGCGCGGCCCAGACCATGGATGCCACGGCCGAGCCGAGCGCGGCGGCAAGGCCGGCCCCGGCACTCTGCAGCGAGATCCGCAGCACCAGGAACGTATCCGGGCCGGGGGTGACGGAGAGCAGGAGGCACAGCCCGCCAAAGGCCAGCAGGGTCACGAGGGTCATGAGCACCATTGTCCGGGTGCCGGCCGTCCGGGCGCAACGGCGGCAACGCCCGGCCCGGATGAGAGGCCCGGGAAGGCAGTATGCGTTCCGGCGTTCCGAATATGTGTGGGGCGGGTGACGCTCACTGCGTCATATTCGGCGCCTGCGACGCCGGTCCCGGGTAGGTGACTGCGTCGGCGGCGTCCAGGACCTCCAGTGCCGTGAGGTGTGCGGCGGCGGCCACGTCCCTTATGGACTTGCCGTGTGTGACTGCCGCGGCGACGGCGGACTGCAGGTTGGCCGCGTTCTCCTCGCTGGTTCTGGACGTCTCAAGCCGGGCGGCAGCCGCTTCCACAGCCAGGATTTCACTATCGATCACCGGTTGTCCTCCAGTCCCGTCTCTGCCTCATTGCAGTTGAGCCGGGAAGCGATTCGTGCCCGATGACGGGCCGCACCCGGCGGTCAGGAAAGGATATCGAACGTTGGACCAGTCTGTCTCGCGTCTGTGTCGAAACCGCGGAGCGGCCGCTCGTCTCGGCACGCCGGTATCTACAGGATCGCGTCGTCCGTTGAGGTTTCGCCGTGAGGGAGGCTCAACCGGGCGGTGCGAAGGAGGGTTCCGAGCAAGGAGCGGGCGTCGCCCAGCAAGGTGTTCACTTCGGGGCAGGCAAGCTCATAAAACAGCCGCCCGTCCCGCCGGGTCGGGAGAATCAGGTGCTGGCGGCGCAGCACACCGAGATGCTGGGACAGATTGGAGGGTTCGAGGCCGGTGTTGTGGCGCAGCGTGCTGACGGCCACTGGGCCGTCAGCAAGCATTTCCAGGAGCTGGACCCGTGCAGGGTGCCCCATCGCCTTGAAGAGGTCGGCCTTCACATCGGACAGGACAAGGCTTGCAGGCAATCCGTCCGCCATGGGGGCCTTCTCCTTCGCATCCAATACTCACGGCCCAAGGCCCGTGCCGGACCTGGTCCGAGGAAATTAGCACACGCGAGACAGAAAAGTCTGTCTCCCACTCGTTCTGGCGGGCCCGCTCGCACATACATCGTAGCGTCGGAGTACCGTCGTGTCGCCGCCGGCGGCAGGTGTGTGGGCGCCCCTTGCGCAGACGGCGGGGGTAGTTCAGACTTTCATGAATTCATCAATCCGATCCGGCCCTCTGCTAGCGGCCGGCGTCCTACAGGTGGATTCAGGCTGCCTCCGGTGACAACGGCGTCACCGGAGCAGAATGATCCCAACTTTCAGGAGGGTTCAATGGCAGGAATGTTCGAACTGTTTACCGGCTCCGATGCTTCCTATCGATTTCGTTTGACTGCCCCGGACGGGACGGTGATGGCGCTCTCCAGATCATTCCCCGACAAGCCGTCCGCAGTGGCAGGAATCGCCGCCGTACGTGAGTACGCCGGAATGGGGCTGGTTTGTGAAATCCCGGCACCGGGAGACGACGGCGTAAAGGAACCCGCGGCGGTCCAGGTTCCTTCGGGGGCAGCTGCACAGAACCGAGTCCGGCAGGAGGGCCCGGCCGCTGATGGAGCATCCGGGGCCCGTGCCCGGCTGCCACGCATCCGTATCCCTTCCGCCGCACATTTTCTTGGCGGGCGGGCCGTTGCCCGGAATCACCAGATGATGATGCGGTGGCGCCGAGCCCCGGGAGCGGGAGCCACCCCGGCCGGGCTGAGCCCTTGCTGAACCCCGGATTCTCCCGTGCCGTCCACGGGAGGGACGTCCGGGTATTTACCCGGCCTTGTACCGCATGAGGCCGGGGGTCGACTCTTTGGACGATGGAAGCCCGACTTACGACACACAAGTCCGCTCCGCGGGTCCGGTGTAAAATTTCTTCCACAATGACCGCCAACGAAGCTGCCAGTCCCACGTTGTTGCCCGCCGCGGCGATGGCCGGTCGCGATGATCCAGTGGACCGCATTCTCTCCACCGCCTACGAACTGTTCTCCCGCCGCGGCATCCGCGACGTCGGGGTTAACGAGCTGATCGACAGCTCAGGCGTCTCCAAAGCAACGTTCTACCGGCACTTTCCATCCAAGGACGCTCTGGTGCTTGCCTTCCTGGAGCTGCGCGACCAGGTGTGGACCGTGGACCTCATCGTGGCCGAGGCCAGGCGCCGCGGCACCACTGCCGAGGAACGGCTACTGGCCGTCTTTGACGTATTCGGGGACTGGTTCAAGCGGGAAGACTTCGAGGCGTGCACGTTTATCAACGTCCTGTTGGAGATGGGACCGGGGCACCCCTTGGGGATGGCAAGCATCGGATACCTCAGCAGGATCAGGGACCACATCCAGGCTCTGGCCGAGGAAGCCGGGCTGAACCGCCCCGAGGAATTTGCCCGTTCCTGGCACATCCTGATGAAGGGCGCCATCATCTCGGCGACCGAAGGCGACATTCTGGCTTCCAAGCGGGCGCAGCAAATGGCCCGCTGGCTGATCGAACACCACCGGAGCCTGTAACCGGCGATCCGCTCGTTGCCAAGCCTCGCACTACGAGCGCCCTCCATGTGTGGTCGTGTTTCAGGAGCAGTGGCAGCAGGGCCTCGGGGGAGGCAGCGACGGCGGCCGCTTGTGATGCTTCCCCGGCCTCCCCATACCCCCAGAGTGCGAATATCGTGGGGATGCCGTGTTTGGCTGCCCCCGCGACGTCGTAGCTTCGGTCTCCGACCATTGCGGGACGGGAGATGTCCACGCCTTCGCGTTGGAGCCGGAGCAGCAATTCGGCGATGACCTCAGCCTTGCTCGCTCTTCCATCGGAGTCTGACGCCCCGCATACGTTGATGAAGTGGCGCTCAATCCCAAACCGTCGTGCAAGTCGTACTGCTTGGTCTTCCACCTTGGAAGTGGCTACGGCCATAGGAATACCGGCCGTGTGCAGGTGCTCAAGCAAGTCTTTGATCCCGTCGTATGGACTGGACTGTTCAGCGCCATGAGCGGCATACGCTTTGCGGTAATGTTGGAGGGCCTTTTGGGCGGTTTCTTCGTCCAACTGTGAGACTGTTCTGAAGGACTCGATCATCGGCGGGCCGACGAACCGGCGCAGAGTGTCCATCGCCGGGATTGGCGCACCTACAGCTGCCAGGGCCTGGGCAGCACTTGCTGTCACGCCGGGAGCTGAATCCAGGAGCGTGCCGTCCATGTCGAACAAGATGCAGCTAACGCCAGTGAGAGAGGGACGGGCCTGGTGCAGAGGTGTCATTTTTTCGCGGGCTTTCGGTCTTGATATTGGTTCCGTTCCGGTAGTGCCCGGGGGATTGTTGCGGTGAAGGGTAGGCGTGGATCGAGTGAGTCTTGATCAGATTGATCAGAGGATTCTTGCGGAGCTCACTAAGAACGCCCGCATGAGCCATGCGGAGCTGGCGACCAAGGTCCTCCTGTCGAGGAATGCCGTTCGCCAGCGGATCGAACGGATGGAGCGGCAGGGGTATATCCAGGGGTACACGATTGTTGCCGGGCCGCCGGGCCAGGGTCCGGTGTCCGCCTTCCTGATGGTTTACAGGAAGGACCGGGTGCGGGGGTCGGACGTCATCACCGTCCTGCGGTCGATTCCGGAGGTGGTTCTGTGTGATGTCGTGAGCGGTGACTTTGACCTGTTGGTCCGGGTCGAGGCCCGGTCGCTGGAAAGGGTTCAGGAGATCTGGGAGCAGATCGCGGCAATTCCCGGCGTGACGGACACGGTGACGGCCATGACGCTTTCGAGTTTCATCAGGCGCGGGACCGGAGGGGTCCGCGCCAGCGAGTGAAGTGATCAGACGCCGGACATGTCCGCAGTTCTGACAGGCAGCACGGCGGATTCAAGCAGTAACTGAGCTGCGTCCCGGTCCATGAGGTTCCTGCTGGTGACGATGTCCAGGATGGCGGACCCGTCCTGGAGGGCTTCCTTGGCCACCGCTGCAGCGGCGGCATACCCGATGGCCGGTATCAAAGCTGTTGCGAGGCCTACTGAGGCGGCCGCCTGGCGGGCGAGGCGTCCGGTGTTCGCTTCAATGCCTTCCATGCAGTACCGACGGAGAACGCGTGATCCTTGTTCGAGCCACGAAATGCTCTGAAGAAGGACATGGGCAATGACAGGTTCGAAGGCATTGAGCTGGAGCTGGCCGTTGTCTGCAGCCATCGTCACGGTGGTGTCAGCTCCGGCCACTGCGAAGGCAATCTGGTTCATGGTCTCCGGGATGACAGGGTTGACCTTTCCCGGCATGATTGATGACCCGGCCTGGCGCGGAGGCAGGATAATTTCGCCGAAGCCGTTCTGTGGACCGCTCGACAGCAGCCGGAGGTCGCTGCTGATTTTGGAGAGCTTGATGGCCGTGCGTTTCAGCATGCCTGACATGTGCATGAAAACGCCGACGTCGGACGTGGCTTCGATGAGATCAGCAGCGGGAAAGACCGGGACGCCGGACACTTCGGACAGTGCCCGAAGGACGAGTTGTTGATATCCAGGTTCGGCGGTGATGCCCGTCCCGATGGCGGTGGCACCGAGGCTGCACTCGAGCATCAGCGCTGTGGATTCCATTAGCCTGCAGCGGTCTTCTTCCAGCGTCGCGGCGAAGGCATTGAACTCCTGCCCAAGGGTCATCGGGACGGCGTCCTGGAGCTGTGTTCTGCCCATCTTCACGACGTCGGCGAATTCGGCGCCCTTGTTGCGGGCGGATTCGGCAAGTTTCCCCAACTCCCGGTTGAGTTCTGCAGTAGCGAAACTCAGTGCCAGCTTGATCGCCGTGGGATAGGTGTCATTTGTGGATTGGCACCGGTTGACGTGGTCAATGGGGTGCAGGTGCTGGTATTCACCGCGGCGGTGGCCCAGTTTTTCCAGCGCAAGGTTCGCGATCACCTCGTTGGCATTCATGTTCGTGCTGGTGCCTGCACCGCCCTGGATGACGTCCACGCAGAATTGTTCGTGGTGATGTCCCTCCTGGATTTCCTGGCATGCTTCGCGGATCGCTGTCGCTTCACGCGGGTTGAGGATGCCGAGTTCGCAGTTGGCCTGCGCCGCAGCGTTCTTGATCATCGCCAGGGCACGCACCAGATGGGGGTGGCGGGAGACGGGAATGCCGCTGATGGTGAAGTTCTCCAAGGCGCGGGCAGTGTGTGCCCCCCAATAGGCTGTGGCCGGCACGGGAACGTTCCCGAGCGAATCCGTCTCGATGCGGGTGGTCATGGGTTTCGATCCTCTGCGTGAAAGTGTGGGTGGTGGCGTAGTTGGGTGCTGCTTACTCGGAGGAAGTGGAGGGGCGCAAGGGCCGGCCGCGCCCCTCCGCTTCGATCATTTCTTGATGCAGATGACCTTTGGCTGGGTCATCTCCTCATACGCGAAATGGACGCCCTCCCTGCCCATGCTCCCGTACTTCGCGCCGCCGAACGGCATGCCGTCGAACCGGTAGTCCGAGGAATCGTTGATCATGACGCCGCCCGCTTCGAGGCGGTGGGCTGCCTCCATGGCCCTGGCCAGGGAGTCGGTGAATATGCCGGCGTGGAGACTGAAATCGATGGCGTTGGCGACGCCGATGGCCTCTTCGAAGGTGTTGAATTTTCGAAGCATGACCACCGGCCCGAAAACTTCCTCCGTCCACAACCGGCTGTCTTCCGGGACGGCTTCCAGAACGGTCGGGTGAAGCACATTGCCGTCCGTGACATTGCCTGCGAGAAGGACAGCGCCGGCGTCGAGGGCCTCGTCAAGCTTGGACTGCAACCCGTGCACGGCAGCGGGGCTGATCATCGGCCCGACATCCGTCAGTTCATCCAGTGGATCTCCGGTAACCAACTGTGCCGTTGCCTCCAGGAAGCGCTGGCGGAACGCGCTGTACACCGGGGCGGCTACCAGGATCCGCTGCACTCCCACACAGTTCTGCCCGGCGGCCCAAAACGCTCCGGAGACGCAGGATTCCACTGCGTTCTCGATGTGGGCGTCGTCCAGGACGATCACGGGAGCGTTTCCGCCAAGGTCCATGGAAAGCTTCTTCAGGCCCGCGGTGCGGGCGATACTCTCACCCGTGGAGAACCCCCCGGTGAAGGACACCATTCTTACGTCCCGGGACCTGATGATTGTTTCGGCCACTTCCCGGTCGCCATGAACAATCGTGAGGGCTTCCGTCGGGAGCCCGGAGTTCACGAGGGCGTCCGTGAGCATCTGGGCCGATAGTGGCGTCAGGGCCGAGGGTTTGAGGATCACGGCGTTTCCTCCCGCGATTGCGGGCCCGACTTTGTGCGCCACCAGGTTGAGGGGGTCGTTGAACGGAGTGATCGCGGCAATGATGCCCAAGGGCTCGCGCGAGTACCACCCGGTGCGGTCCTCCGAGCCCTCGTACGAGTCAAAAGGGATGACTTCGCCTGCGTTCCGGCGTGCTTCGGCAGCGGAGAGGCGGAGCGTGTTGACTGCGCGCAGGACTTCCTTCCGGGCCTGACGGATTGTTTTACCGGCTTCGGACACAATGGTTTGCGCGAACTCCTCGTTGCGCCTCTCAATCTCCGTTGCGGCGCCGTCCAGTATCTTCCCGCGTGCGTTGCGGGACAGTGCCCGTGCTTTCCGGGCGCCGATGCGAGCCGTTTCGATCACGGCTTTGCCGGCAGAGGATTCGGTCAGCGAAACCGCGCCGACCACTCTGCCGTCAAAGGGGCTCGTCACATCGCGGAACTGCGGCAGCGCGGTTTCCGTCGAACACAGTGTGGATTCAGGCATTTGCAACTACTCCCGTCCTGGCTGCGTGCATGGCGATGATGTCAGAGAGCAGAGCGTAGGCGGTCTCCACACGGCCGGCCCCCGGTCCTGAGACCGTCACCGCGCCCAGAAGGTCGGTGTCGAACGACACGGCATTGGTCGCGCCGGAAACCCCAGCCAGCCCATGGTCGAGGGGGAGTGCTACGGGGGATACGCCTGCCGTCACTGACCCGTCCGGGTTCCGCCGCGCTGCACCGACGAGCTTCCACCGGCGTCCCTCGCTGGCTGCCTTCCGGATATTCTCCGGCGTCACGGCCGAAATCCCCTGTCGCTGGACGTCTTTGAGTTCTATGCCTGCATCGAGCAGCTCATTGGCAAGGATGAGGACCTTGAGCTGAACGTCGTACCCCTCGATGTCTGCTGCGGGGTTTGCCTCGGCGTAGCCGAGGTCCTGTGCCTCACCGATGGCAGCGTCGAGGTCCAGTCCGGCCTCCATCCGTCCGAGCACATAGTTGCTGGTGCCGTTGAGGATGCCTTCGAAGCCGTTCAGCTTCAGCCCCTCGAACATCTTCTTGGCGAGGCGGATGACGGGGGTGCCGCTCATGACGGCACCCTCGAACTCGAAGTGCACGCCGTTCTGTTCGGCCAGGGCGGTCAGCTCGGCGCCGCGGAGGGCAACGGGGCCCTTGTTCGTCGTGCAGACGCTCTTGCCGGATTCGAGTGCCCACCGCACGTGCGAAACTGCTGGCTCACCGTCGTCGGGATTCGTGAACGTGGCCTCGCAGATGATGTCAGCGGTGCAGCTGCGGATAACTGATTCGTTATTGGTGTCCGTGGATCCGCCGTACTTGGCGAAGGTTTCGCTGCCGCCGTCCAATTTGAGGGCGATGGAGAGGTCGATGCCCTCGGGCTGGACCAGGGAGCCCAGGCGCAGGTCGGTGATGGCCACGACCCGCAGGCCGAAGCCCAGATCGGTGTGAAGTGTCTCGCCGCGTGTTGCGATCAGTTCGGCCAGCGTCCTGTTAACGCCGCCAAAGCCGATCAGCGCAATGTCGTAGGTGGTCATGGTGCTCCTTCAATCAGTTACATCGGTCCTCCAATGCTGTCTGCATTCCATGTCCGTCAGTGCATGTGATTGTGACCGAAAAACAGGGCGAATTGACCATCTGACTGCCGATTCGGCATCTACACCTCGAGGTAATCTGCGTGCAACATAGGCATGTTTAAATGTTTTTAATGACCAAAAAGTGGTTTTCGTGTTACTTTCATCACTATCGGTGCTGCGCAGCTCGAGGCGGCCTGTCCCGCACGCCGGGGCGTCGGGCGCACCCTTCGCATCAGACCTGTCCACTCATCCGGGAGAAACCATGGAACCCTCATCGTCCGTCCAGCTAGAACCACAGCCCACGATTCCACCGTCGACCGACTCCGGGCTCCGGCGGTCCATGGGGGCGCGGCATCTGGTCATGATCGCCATGGGCGGGGTGATCGGCTCCGGGCTGTTCCTGAGCTCGGGCTACACCATTTCCCAGGCCGGGCCCCTCGGGGCTGTCATCGCCTATCTCATCGGCGCCTTTGTTGTGTACCTGGTGATGGCGTGCCTCGGCGAACTGGCCATCGCTTATCCTGTCTCAGGCGCCTTCCATATCTACGCGGCGAGGTCGATCGGGCCGGCCACCGGTTTCACCACCGCCTGGCTCTACTGGCTGTGCTGGGCAGTGGCCATCGGATCGGAGTTCACGGCCTCCGGTCTCCTCATGCAGCGGTGGTTCCCGGGTGTTGACGTCTGGGTCTGGTGCGTCATCTTCGCCGCGGTCCTCTTCGGCTTCAACGCAGTTTCGTCGAAGTTCTTTGGCGAGTCCGAGTTCTGGTTCGCCATCGTGAAGGTGGGCGCCATCCTGGTCCTCATCGTTTTCGGCGGCGCGGCGCTGCTCGGCTTCCACCCGCTCAGCGAGGGGGCAAACCACCCTTTCCTGTTTGAGAACTTCAACACCTCCGGCGGTCTCTTCCCCAATGGTTTCGCCGGTGTCCTGGTCACTGCGCTGGCAGTTTTCTACGCCTTCTCCGGCTCTGAACTCATCGGCGTGGCAGCGGGCGAAACGGCCGATCCCGCCACCAGCATCCCCAAAGCGATGCGCAGCACAGTGATCCGTCTGCTGATCTTCTTCGTCGGGGCAATCGCTGTCATCGCCGCCACCATCCCTTTCGCGGAGGTGGGACTGGATGAGAGCCCGTTCGTGACGGTCTTCTCATCCATCGGCATTCCCTTTGCCGCCGACATCATGAACTTCGTCATCATCACTGCACTCCTTTCGGCCGGAAACAGCGGGCTCTTCTCCTGCGCGCGGATGCTCTACTCCCTTGCCGACGAGGGGCACGCCCCCCGGGCGCTGAAGAAGCTGACGCGGCGGGGGATCCCCATGACCGCGCTATCGGTGAGCATGCTCGGCGGCCTGGCGTCACTGATCAGCAGCGTCGTGGCGCCCGAAACGGTATATCTGGCTCTCGTCTCTGTGGCGGGTTTCGCCGTCGTCGGGGTCTGGATGTCCATCACCGCCTCGCACTTTTTCCACAGGAGGTCCTTCGTCAAGAACGGCGGCGATGTGGCTGCCCTTCCGTACAAGGCCCCGCTGTTCCCGCTGGTGCCGATCCTGGCCTTCTCGCTTTGCCTCATTTCCCTCGTCGGCATCGCCTTTGACCCGAACCAGGTAGCAGCCCTCTATTTCGGTGTTGCATTTGTTGGCGCCTGCTACGCCTTCTTCTACTTCAAATACGGACGCAAGACGCGCACCGACCAGCTGTCCTGACGCCATCATCAACCAACGCCTACTCAGCTTCGCGGCCGGGGACTCTCGTCCCCGGCCGTGAAGCTGTTCAACGGATAAACCATGACTTCACAAGACCTGATGCACCACATGCGCAGTTCGGGCCAGGACGCCGGCAGCTGGCTGGAGATTGACGCCGCCGCTTTCGAGTCAAACGTCCGGAACCTCCTGACCATGATCGATGACACTGCGCTCCTGTGTGCAGTGGTCAAGTCCAATGCCTACGGGCACGGAGCTGGGCTATTGCTGCCGTCCCTTGTTCGTCTGGGCGTTCCCTTCGTGGGAGTGGGAAGCAACGAAGAGGCTGCCATCGCACGCCGCTGCGGTTTTACGGGACGGATCCTGCGTGTCCGGGCCGCGGCGCCGCAAGAGATCAAGGCCGGTCTGCGGCACGACATCGAAGAACTCGTTGCCGACCCGCAGAGCGCGTGGGAGATGCATAAGATCGCTGCCGAAGCCGGGAAGCTGGTCCGCATCCACCTCGATATCAACTCTTCCGGCATCAGCAGGCACAGCCTCGATGTCTCGTCCGCACTTGGGCGCGCCTCTGCGGTCGCGATCGTGAGCCACCCTGGACTTCAACTGGCCGGGATCATGACCCATTTCCCCAAGGACGACAACGGCCATATTGAAACAGCTCTTGAGCGATTTAAAAGCCAAGCGTTAACGCTGCTCCGCCTGACCGGGACTCCGCGGGAGGGCGTGCTGCTCCACTGCGCCAATTCCTACGCCGCCCTGCACGTACGCGGCTCGTGGCTGGACATGGTCCGTGCCGGGGCAGTCCTCTACGGCGATTCGGATCCGAGAGCAGGGCACTTCCAACGGTGCCTGGCCTTCAAGGCCCGGATCGCGTCCATCAACAGCTACGCAGCCGGAACTAAGGTCGGCTACGGGCTAACCCGTACCCTGAACCGGGATTCCAAACTGGCGACAGTTACAGCAGGATACGGAGACGGCTACCGGCGGGCACTGGCCCGCCAAGGCGGCGTGCTCGTCCGCGGACGCCGCGCCGCCATTGTCGACGTCGTTTCGATGAATTCCATGGTTGTCGACGTCACCGACGTGGCGGACGTTTCCCCTGGAGACGAAGTCGTGCTGTTCGGGCGGCAGGGAAGCGCAGAAATCGCTCCCGCTGAACTGGAAGCAGCGAACTCAGCGATACTCGCGGACCTCTACACCGTGTGGGCACAAGGAAACCGCGTCCTGGTCAACGACGAACACATGTGAGAATAGGCGTAGTTATCGGGCGGAAGGGGCATGGAGCATGGATTCTTCCTCGGAAGCGTCGTCCATGGCCCAAGGGCTTCGAATAGTTCGGCTGGTCGCAGACCGGGAGAAGTGGGGCAGGCGGCTTCTCGGCGTTTCCCAGCTCGCATCCGAGCTGGACATGGAACAAAGCCGTGTCTCCCGGCTGACGCAGGAATTGTGCGAGCTGGGACTGCTGGAACGTGTCGAACGCGGACCTTTCCGAACCGGCCCGCGCTTTTTCGGCCTTGCCGCAGCGCTGAATGCCGGCTGGGTCCGCGAATCAAGAACCGAACTTGAGGCCTTGGTGGCTTCTTTCGGCCTGAGAGCGAGAGTTTCCGTCCGCGAGGGCTTCCGAGTCATTCTCCTGCGTGCCTCCAGCAATGACGCGGTCCCCGGAAGCTTCGTGAAACCCGGCATGGTGACGCCCGTATGGTGTACCGGGTCCGGCCGGGCGCTGCTGTGGGACGAGCAGCAGCCAGCCGTTCAAACCCTCCTCCAGGACGTCAACTTCATCGGAGTGGGCGGTCCGGGAGCGGCACATTCGCCCCAGGAAGTCGCCGAACTGATGGAACGGGACAGGGCCCGGGGCTTCATTGTCGCGGAGGAAGAATTCGAGCACGGAGTCTACGAACTCGCTGTCCCGGTCCGCACTGCTGAGGGATCCATTCTTGCCGCGCTCAGCGTCCTGGGCAGCCGGGCTGAGATCGCATCCGGCATCGATGACATTGTCAAGGCCCTCACGGCCGCGGCCGAACGGCTGGGATCCTGCGAGGGCCGCATCCGGGGCGCCGCGGGCCGGAAGGACCGTGCCGGCTAAAGGTGGTTCTCCGGTACCGCATGGCCCAGCGCCGACTCGAGCCACTTTCCCCAAGACCTGAGAGCTGTGGCGCAGAACTCCCGCTCTGGCTCCAAGCGTGCCTTTGGGCCCACGACCTGAAGCGCTGCCACCACGTCGCCTTTGAAATCGTGAATCGGAACGGCCAGGGAGTACAGCCCTGGCTCGGCTTCCTCATCGACAATGGAATACCCCCGGTGCCGCGCACCGCGCAGTCGTGTCAGGAAGTCCTCGACGTCAAGGGGAGTATTGGGGCCATAGCGCACAAAGGGAACGCCGGAGAATATGGTTTGGACCTCGGCGTCCGACGCTTCCCACAGCAGTGCCTGGCCGGCATCACTGCAAAAGGCCGGGTAGGGCCGGCCAAGCCAGGAACCGACCATGTTGCTACTTTCCGGAACACGCTCACCGATGGTGACCGTACTGTCGCCGCGCAGAATGCCAAGGAAGCATCCCTCATCAGTTTCACCCGCCAGGCCTTCCAGGGCGGTCACACCATCGGTCTGCAGCCGTTGGTCTGTCAATAGCTGTGCGTCTGTCAGCAGCGACCAATCCAGGGTGTAGGACCGGTGTTCTCCGCGTGCCAGAAATCCCTCCTGCTCGGCGGTCCGCAGGCTGCGCGAAACCTGGCTGCGGTCCTTACCCAGGTCGGCTGCTATGTCAGCGACCGTTCCGCCGGGCAGGCCTCCTGCGCTGCGGGCGCCCACCGCTAGGACAGCCATGATTCCCCGGCCCATGCTGGACGTCTTAGACATGGAACCGATTCTAGTCACTGGACGAACGTGTCCTAGTGGATGGCGAAGACTCGGGCCGGAAAACCGCTGCCTTGCAGCGGCTTCGGCCAGCTCGCAACGAGGGCTGCGCCCGCTTCCGGAAGTCCCTCCAGATTTGCCATCAGCTCGATCTGCCACCGGTTCTGCGCCAGGACATACGTCTCCAGGCTGAAATCCTGGCGGGACGTCGCACTCCCCGGGTCCGTGTCCGTCTGTTCATGCCCGACGGCAGTCACCGAGCGCTCCTCGATCAGGAAAGAGAGGACTTCCTGCGACCACCCCGGCGTGTGGCTGACACCCTCCTCATCCCTGTTTGCCATGGCGCCAGTGTCGGGCCAACGGTGACTCCACCCTGTCCGCAATGCCACAAAGGACCCGGGCGCGATGGCACCATTGCGGCGCTCCCACGCCTGAACGTCCTCGATCGTGGGGGTGGCGTCGGCATTGGCGGTGACCCGAGCGGTGATGTCCAGGACGACCAGCGGAAGGACCATCTCCTCGACAGGGATCTGGTCCAGGGTTCGTCCCCCGCGGATGAAATGCGAGGGAGGGTCAACGTGTGTTCCCCATTGGCCGATGATCGAATAACGGTGAGCGGTGAACCCGTCGCCCCTGTCGAGATCGAAAACGGTCTCCCGGGTTTCATCGGGGAATGCCGGGAAATGCGGCTGGCCGGGGTGAAAGGCGTGCGTGAGGTCGGTAAAGAACCTGCCTGCGAGCAGCGACTGCAAGCCGTCCCAAAGTCCGGTCGTTGCTGCTTCAATCATGATGCGGCCTCGCACTCAAGGACTGCCGGAAGGGCAGTGCTGGAGACGCTGATGGGTCCTGCCAGTTCGATGACCGGTACTTCCCAGGGGTGGATCTCCACGATGTGCTCCAGGAACCGTTCCACGGCAGCGTCATCGAGCGCGGCATCGAAATACGTCGTGCAGACAAAGGTAGGCGAAATTGTCCGCTGGCCCACTTGCCCCAAAGTAGGGTTGGCGCCTTCCGTGCAGGTGAATCCCTCGAAACCCAGGCCGGATTCGAAGACATGCCGGTAGTTGCCAAAGTCCCCTAAGTCGGGGGAATCCGACAAAGCCTGTAGCAGGGCCGCGATGCCCGCTTCATCCGTGAAGGCTTCCACGTCGCCAGTCGCGAGCCGCGAGAAGGTTTCCGGCGCTATGGGCCAATGCACGCGCAGCTTGCGGACTGATTTCATTTCAATTTTCACGGGAAGCCTCTTCCTGAGCGGGTCGCAAAACGTGTTTGACAGCCATGGTGGCATAGAGTGATGGTCATTACAAGCATTAAAAAATGCTTATTACGCACATCATTCGGACGGAGGTCGCTGCCTTGTGCTACGTTTCATTGCCGGACCATGAGGTGCACGCCCGGCCGGCAGGCAAGAACGACCCGAACCGCTTGGAGCCCTAACGATGCCCACTGATAGCAAGCTTTCACGCATGCTCGACGCCGGAGCGAACCTGACGGTGGACGGTGCACTCGCCACCGAGCTTGAAGCGCATGGCTGCGACCTGGGAGACCCCTTGTGGTCGGCGAAAGTCCTTCTGGAGCAACCCCAGCTCATCAAACGCGTACACCGCGATTACTTCCGCGCCGGAGCCGCCGTCGCCATCACAGCGAGCTATCAGGCCACACCCCTGGGTTTTGCACGGCGCGGCATTGGCGAGGAAGAGGCCCTGGAACGGGTGGCATTGAGTGTGCGCCTGGCCGACGAGGCGCGCCGCGAGTATCTGGCCGAAAACCCGGATTCGGGCCCCCTGCTGATTGCAGGATCGGTCGGGCCCTACGGCGCGTACCTCGCGGACGGATCCGAATACCGGGGTGACTACGTTCTCGGCCGAAACGAGTTCCTGGAGTTCCACCGGCCTCGGATCGCGGCACTGGTGGAGGCGGGAGTGGACCTCCTTGCCTGTGAGACGCTGCCTTCATTGGATGAGGCCGAGGCCCTGTTGACACTCATAGGGGAGTTCGACGTCGAATCCTGGCTCTCCTTCACGCTGCGGGACGGAGGGCACATCAGCGACGGTACGCCGCTGGCTCACGTGGCTCTGCTGTGCAGAGAGCAGCCGCTCGTGGCGGCAATCGGCGTGAACTGTGTGCCGCTGGAGCTGGTCTCGCCTTCTTTGGAGGCACTGGGCAAAGCCACCGATACGCCCCTCATCGCCTATCCAAATTCGGGCGAAAGCTACGACGCAGTCACCAAGACATGGCGGCCGGCCGCGACGGCGCACCCCCTAGCGGGACCCGCTAGTAAACAGCCCTCAAGCCTTGCGGAAGGAACCCCCATCTGGCGTGAACTTGGCGCCCGGCTCGTTGGCGGGTGCTGTCGAACTACCCCGGCGGACATTGCCGCCGTGGCCAGGCTGTCCGTAAATCCCTAAAGGGGCCGGTAATGGCTGCCCCGCGTCATCCCTTGGCAGCCCAGGGGTCGGCGATGCCGATGTATTGGGTGGTGGTGTATTCGGCGATGCCTTCGGTGCCGCCCTCGCGGCCCAGGCCGGATTGTTTGACGCCGCCGAAGGGAGCGGCGGCGTTGGAGATGACGCCGGCGTTGAAGCCGACCATGCCGAATTCGATCTGTTCCGCGACGCGCAGGAGCCGGTTGAAGTCCCGGCTGTAGAGGTAGGAGGCCAGCCCGTATTCGGTGGCGTTGGCCAGCCGGATGGCGTCCTCTTCCGTGCCGAAGGTGGTCACGGGCGCCACGGGCCCGAAGATTTCCTGGCCCAGGATCGCGGCGTCGTTTGGGACGTTGGCGAGCACGGTGGGCCGGTAGAAGTAGCCGGGACCGTCCACGGGGGAGCCGCCGGTGAGCGCGGTTGCCCCGGCGTCGACGGCGGCGGTCACCAGGGCGTGGACGTCGTCGCGGGCGCCGGCGTCGATCAGCGGGCCCACCGTGGTGTCCGGGTCGGTGCCGCGGCCGGTGGTCAGGGCGCCCATGGCGGCGGCGAACTTGCGGGTGAACTCGGCGGCTACGGATTCCTGGACGAGGAAGCGGTTGGCGGCGGTGCAGGCCTCGCCCATGTTCCGCATCTTCGCGGCCATCGCGCCCTCGACCGCGGCGTCGAGGTCGGCGTCCTCGAAGACGATGAACGGGGCGTTGCCGCCGAGCTCCATCGAGGTGCGCAGCACATTTTGGGCGGCGTCGGCCATGAGGCGCTTGCCCACCGGGGTGGAACCGGTGAAGGAGACCTTCCGGAGCCGGGAATCGGCGAGCAGCGGCCCGGAGATCCCGGCGGCGCTGGAGGAGGCCACAACGTTCAGGACCCCGGCGGGCAGGCCGGCGTCGAGCATGGTCTTCGCGAAGAGCTGGGCGGTCAACGGAGTGAGCTTGGCCGGTTTAAGGACCATGGTGCAGCCGGCGGCGACGGCGGGCGCGACCTTGCGGGTGGCCATCGCGAGGGGGAAGTTCCAGGGCGTGATGAGCAGGCACGGCCCCACGGGCTTTTTCTGCACCAGGATCTTGTTCCTGCCTTCGGGGGTGGTGAGGTAGCGGCCGTAGTCGCGGACCGTCTCCTCGGAGAACCAGCGCAGGAACTCGGCGCCGTAGGCCACCTCGCCGCGGGCCTCGGCCAGCGGCTTGCCCATTTCCAGGGTCATGAGCAGGGCGAAGTCCTCGGCGCGCTCGGTCACCAGGTCAAAGGCGCGGCGCAGGATTTCGGCGCGTTCACGGGGTGCCGTCCGGGCCCAGGCGGCCTGGGCCTTGTCGGCGGCGTCGAGCGCGGCGAGGGCGTCCTCGCTCGTCGCGGAGGCGAGCGTGGCGAGGACCTCGCCGGTGGCGGGGTCGTGGACGTCGAACGTGCCGCCGTCGGACGCGTCACGCCACTGGCCGTTAATCAGCAGGCCGGTAGGCACGGAAGCGAGCAGAAACGCCTCGCGCTCGGGTGAGATGGCAGGGGTGATCGCGGAAACAGTCATGAGGAGGTCCTAAAGGGAGTCAGTAGCTGGTCGGGGTTTCGGCAGGGCCAATCACCGGGTCCGGCGGGATGTATTGGGCCGCAAGGGCTTCGGAGGCGCGGGCCAGCAGGGCGACGTCGGCGCCCACCAGCACGAAGGCGGCACCGGCGGCCAGGTAGGCGCGGGCCGTGGGCGGGTTGAAGGCGTTTACGCCGGCGGGTTTTCCGGCCGCTGTGGCGGCGGCAATGCAGTGTTCGACGGCGGCGCGCACTCGGGGGTGTTCCTGCTGGCCGAGCAGTCCCAGGGAGGCGGCGAGGTCGGAGGGGCCCAGGAAGATCGCGTCCACCCCGTCCACCGCCAGGATCTCCTCCACGGCCGCGACCGCGGCTTCGGATTCGATCTGCACGGTGACGCTGATGGTGTCGGAGGCGCGGGCGAGGTAGTCGGGGATCCGGTTCCAGCGCGCGGCCCTGGCTAGGGCGGACCCGACGCCGCGGACCCCGTGGGGCGGGTAGCGGGTGGCGGCCACGGCGGCTTCGGCGTCGGCGGCCGAGTTCACCATGGGGATCAGCAGGTTCTGCACGCCCAGGTCCAGGTACTGCTTGATGACCACGGTGTCGTTCACGGGCGGCCGGACCAGGACCTGGACCGGGTAGCCGTGCGCGGCCTGCAGCTGGGCGAGGATGGATTCGAGTCCGTTGGGGCTGTGCTCGGCGTCGATCAGGAGCCAGTCCAGCCCGGAGCCGGCGCAGAGTTCCGCGATCAGGGGGCTGCCGGAACAGACCCACATTCCGGCCAGGGGGCGGCCGGCAGCGCCGGTTTGGTTGCGCAGGGCGTCCCGGAAGGTTTCATCTGGTTTTACTCGAAGCGGCATGTTACGACTCCCAGGGGTCCGTAGTCGGCGTGGACGGTATCTCCCTTGTACACCCAGAGGGGCCGGGTGAAGGAGCCGGCGAGGATGATGTCGCCGGCTTTCATGCCGTCTCCGTGGGCGGCGATTTTGTTGGCCAGCCAGTGCACCCCGTTGGCGGGGTGGTCCAGGACGCCGGCGGCGACGCCGGTTTCCTCGACGGTCTGGTTCTTGTAGAGGATGGCGGAAACCCAGCGGAGGTCGACGGCGTCGGGCTTTACCGGGCGGCCGCCGACTACCATGGCACCCATGGCGGCGTTGTCGGCGATGGTGTCCACTATGGTCCGGCCCTCCATTTCGATCCGGGAGTCCAGGATCTCCAGGGCCGGGACCACGTAGTCGGTGGCGTTCAGGACGTCGAATATGGTGCAACCGGGGCCGGCGAGGTCCTTCTTCAGCACGAACGCCAGTTCCACTTCCACACGGGGGTGGGTGTAGCGGTCCCAGCCCACGGAGCAGCCGGTTTCCAGGACCATGTCATCGAAGATGGCGCCGTAGTCCGGCTCGGTGATGCCGGTCGCGGCCTGCATGGCTTTGGACGTGAGCCCGATTTTGCGGCCCACGAGCCTGCGCCCGGCGGCCTCGTTGCGGCGCCGCCACAGCTGCTGGACGGCGTAGGAGTCCTCCACCGTCATGCCCGGGTAGCGGGCGGTCAGGCGGGGGACAGGGGTCCGGCTGCGGCCGGCTTCCAGCAGTTCGTCTGCGATGGCCTCGATGGTCGCGGAGTCAAGCATTCGGGTGCTCCTCAGGTGGTCGGGCGGTGTGGGGGACGGCCGGCGGCCGGTCCCGCGCCTGTCGGAGGCGGGACCGGCGGCCCGGTTCGGGGTTTACAGCCGCGTTTAGAGCTGGGCGCCGAGCTTGAACCCGGTCTTCTCCCCGGCGTGGCCGTCCTCGTCCTTGCGGGTGTAGGAGAACCCGTCGGCCCCCACGGTCACGGCCATCTCGCTCTTTTCCTCGCGGACAATGACGGGCTGGGGGTTGCCGTCGAGGTCCAGGACCAGGGAGGCCTCGGTGTACCAGGACGGGACCACGGGGTTGCCCCACCAGTCGCGGCGCTGGTTGTCGTGCACGTCCCAGGTGATGGTGGGGTTGTCCGGGTCGCCGGTGTAGTAGTCCTGGGTGTAGATCTCCACGCGGTGGCCGTCCGGGTCCAGGATGTAGAGGTAGAAGGCGTTGGAGACGCCGTGCCGGCCGGGGCCGCGCTCGATCCTGTCGGAGATCCGCAGGGCGCCCATCTTGTCGCAGATCTGGATGATGTTGTGCTTCTCGTGGGTGGCGAACGCGACGTGGTGCATGCGCGGGCCGTTGCCGCCGGTCAGGGCGGTGTCGTGCACGGTCTGCTTGCGGTGCATCCAGGCCGCGTAGGTGACGCCGTCGGAGTCCTGGATGTCTTCGGAGACGCGGAAGCCGAGGTCCTCGAGGTACTTGCGGCCGCGCGGGACGTCGGGGGTGACCTGGTTGAAGTGGTCCAGGCGCACGAGCTCCCCGGCGGAGTAGAGGTCATAGCGCTGGGTGAGGCGCTCCACGTGCTCCACCTCGTAAAAGAACTCGTAGGGGAAGCCCAGCGGGTCCTCGACGCGTACGGAGTCGCCGATGCCCTTGGTGAAGCCGTCCTTGCGGCGTTCGGTGCGGCAGCCCAGTTCCTTGTAGTAGGCCTCGGCGGCGTCCACCTCGGCGGGGGACTTCACCCGGTAGGCGAAGGCCGCGACGGCGGCGATGGGTCCCTTGCGGAGCACCAGGTTGTGGTGGATGAACTCCTCAAGCGAACGCAGGTAGATGGCGTTCTCGTCTTCCTCGGTGACGTGCAGGCCAAGGAGGTCCACGTAGAAGGCGCGGGATTTGGCGAGGTCGGTGACGACGATTTCCATGTAGGCGCAGCGGACGATGTCCGGAGCCGGGACCGTGGGGGTGGGGACGAAGTTGGTCATGGTGTTCTCTCTTCTTTGAAAGGGGTCTGCTTGGCGCTGGCGTGAAAGTTTAGGCGCCGAATTTCGGGGTATGAACAGGGCCCAGGGTGATGTGGACGGCCTGCTGGTCAGTGTAGAAGTCGATGGAGCGGTAGCCGCCCTCGTGGCCCAGACCCGAGGCCTTGACGCCGCCGAAAGGAGTGCGGAGGTCGCGGACGTTGTGGCTGTTGAGCCAGACCATGCCGGCCTCGACGTTCTGGGAGAAGTTGTGCGCGCGGGTCAGGTTCTGGGTCCAGATGTAGGCCGCGAGCCCGTACCTGGTGTTGTTCGCCAGGGCCAGGGCTTCGTCGTCGGTGTCGAACGGGGTGATGGCGACGACGGGGCCGAAGATCTCCTCCTGGAAGATCCGCGCGTCCGGGGCGACGTCGGCGAACACCGTGGGGGCGATGTAGTTGCCCTCCGGGAGGTGGTCCGGGCGGCCGCCGCCGGCCAGCAGCCGGCCTTCGGACTTGCCGATCTCGACGTAGGAGGCCACCTTGGCGTAGTGCTCCGGGTGGACCAGGGCGCCGACCTCGGTCTTGGGGTCGTGCGGGTCACCGACCACGATGTTCTTGGCCCGGGCGGCGTACTTCTCGCAGAATTCCTCGTACACGGCGCGCTCCACCAGGATGCGGGAGCCGGCGGTGCAGCGTTCCCCGTTGAGCGAGAAGACGCCGAACAGGGCCGAGTCGATCGCGGCGTCGAGGTCGGCGTCGGCGAACACGATGCACGGGGACTTGCCGCCGAGCTCCATGGACAGGCCCTTGAGGTTGGCCGCGGCGTTGCGGAAGATCGTCTGGCCCGTGGTGGTCTCGCCGGTGAAGGAGATCAGCGGCACGTCCGGGTGCTTCACGAGCGCGTCGCCGGCTTCCTCGCCCAGGCCATTGACCAGGTTGAACACGCCGTCCGGGAGCCCGGCGTCCTTGAAGATCGTCGCCCACAGCGAGGCGGACAGGGGTGTGAATTCGGCCGGCTTGAGCACCACGGTGTTGCCGGTGGCCAGCGCCGGGGCGAGCTTCCAGGACTCGAGCATGAAGGGCGTGTTCCACGGCGTGATGAGGCCCGCGACGCCGATCGGCTTGCGGTTGACGTAGTTGATCTGGGCGCCGGGGACCTTCATGGCGTCGTCGAACTGGGCCACGATCAGGTCCGCGAAGAAGCGGAAGTTCTCGGCCGCGCGGAGCGCCTGGCCCTTGGCCTGGGTGATCGGCAGGCCGGTGTCGAAGGTCTCGAGCTCGGCGAGGCGTGCCTCCTGGGCTTCGACGGCGTCGGCGATCCGGTTCAGGACGCGGGCCCGCTCCCGCGGCTTCATCTTCGGCCAGGGGCCGTTGGTGAACGCTTCGCGGGCGGCGGCGACGGCGAGGTCGATGTCCTCCTTCTGCCCGGCGGCGGCGGTGGCGTAGTTGGTGTTGGACACCGGGTCCAGGACATCGAAAGTCGCCCCGCCCACGGAATCAACGAATTCGCCGTTGATGTAGTGCTGGATGTGGGTGGGAAGGTCCTGCGGAACGTAATGGGTCCGGGTTTCTGCGGCAGGGAACGTCATTGTTGTCTTCCTAACTAACTGAGAGTGCAACGCGGGGTCATCTACGGCCCATGTTGGGCCGCTTAATGGGCGCTGAGTGACCCCGCGTTGCTTTGGGCAAGGTACGCGTCCAGGGTGGCGCTGCGGTGGAGGCGGGCGGCCTTCTCGATCTCATCCGGGCTGGCGCCGGACTCGATGAGCTGCAGCAGAGCTTCGTGCTCGTCGACGGAGTCGTGGGCCCGTCCCGGGACGAAGCGGAAGGTTGAGGACCGCAGGGACGCGAGCCGGTTCCAGCCCCGGTGAACGAGGTCCAGGATGTGTGGGTTGGGGCAGTGCTCGAACAGGACGCTGTGGAAGTCCTGGTTCAGCCGGGTGAACCGGACGGGGTCGAAGTGCTCGAGACACTCCCGCATTTCGGCGTTCACCGCCCGGGCGCGGGCCACGTCCCCCGCCCCGATCAGCGGAGCCGATAGGGCCGTGGCGGCGCCCTCGACGATGCTGAGGGTTTGCATCGTGTAGAGGTACTCGGTGGGGTCGATCCCGGAGACGGTGGCGCCGACGTTCCGTTCGAAGGTCACCAGGCCCTCGGCTTCGAGCCGGCGGATGGCTTCGCGGACCGGGACCACGCTGATGCCCAGGTCCTCGGCGATCTTCGCGAGCACCAGCCGGTAGCCGGGGGAGTAGGTGCCCTCCACGATCCGGGCCTTGACGGTCGCGTAGGCCTGCTCGGACTTGCTCCCGGGTATCCCGTTTGAGGACACGGTGGCTGCCCCCGCGCCTGCTGCGCTGGCCGTCTCAGTCATTGGGTTTGCCTGCTTCCCATTCCTGGTACCGGGCGCGCCATGCGGCGTTGAGCGGGTAGAGGCCGTCCACGCTGTGGCCCTGCTGCACCATCTCGAAAATGAAGACTTCCTCGCGTTCCTGGGCGATGGAATCGTCCGCGAGCTCTTCGGCCAGGGCTGGCGGGATCACCAGGATGCCGTCGGCATCGGCCACGATGATGTCCCCGGGCTGCACGGTGGTGCCGCCGCAAGCGATGGTGATGTCCGTGTCCCACGGGATGTGCCGGCGGCCCAGGACGGCCGGGTGCGGGTTGGCATAGTAGGTGGGCATGTCCATGGCGGCCACGGCGGAGAAGTCACGTACGCCGCCGTCGGTGATGACGGCCGCGGCGCCGCGGACCTGGGCGCGCAGGGCCAGGATGTCGCCGATGGTGCCGGTGCCCTTTTCGCCGCGGGCCTCCATGACCAGGATTTCGCCCTCGTTGACCGAATCGATGGCCTTCTTCTGGGCGTTGAAGCCGCCGCCGTGGGCCTTGAAGAGGTCCTCGCGGTTGGGGACGTAGCGCAGCGTGCGGGCCAGGCCGACGATCCGCCGGTCCGGCCGCGTCGAGGTCAGGCCGTCGATACTGACGTTGTTCAGGCCGCGCTTGCGCAACTGCGAGGACAAGGTGGCCGTGGACACGCTTTCCAGCTTCGCCTTCAGCTCCGGGGACAGGATGGCCGCCGGGGCCGGCAGGCCGGCCGCTTCACGCGAACCGTAGGCTTCCTCCCGCTGGAGATCATCAGTCCTGGGCCGGGCGCCGAAGTCCGCGAACGGCGTCGTGCCTTCCGCCACCCGGGTGACCAGCCGGCCGGTGGTCAAGTCAGCGCTGCTGACTTCCACCTCGACGACGTCGCCCGGCTTCGCCACCGACGCCCCGGCGGGGGTGCCGGTGAGGATGATGTCCCCCTCTTCGAGGGTGAGGAGCTGGGAGAGGTCGGCGACGAGCCGGGCGAAGGGGAAAAGCAGCTCCGCGGTGGTGTCGTCCTGCACGAGGTCGCCGTTGTGCCAGGTGCGGACCCGCAGCTTGGCCGGGTCGACTGTGTCGGCGGCAATCAGGGCCGGACCTACGGGGGTGAAGCCGTCGCCGCCCTTGGACCGGAGGTTGGAGCCCTTGTCCGCGTAGCGGAGGTCATAGACGCCGAGGTCGTTGCTGGCCGTGACCCACTCGACGTGGCTCCAGGCATTCTCGATGCCCACGCGGCGGGCGGGCTTGCCGATGATCAAGGCGATCTCGCCCTCATAGCCGAGGAGCTCGCAGCCGGCCGGGCGTTCCACGGTTGACGGGGCTCCTGCCGAACCGACAGCCAGGGAGGAGGACGGCTTCAGGAAGTAGGACGGCTGCTCTGGGGTGCGGCCGCGCTGGGCTGCCCGGCTGGGGTAGTTGACATGCACCGCGATGACCTTGCGGGCCGCGGCCAGGATGTGGTCGGTGACCTGTTCCAAGATTTACTCCTCATCGAGTACGAAATCGTATACGATAACTATCACCCGGCAGCCCGGGGCGCGTCAACCCCCTGTTTTCCGGGAGTTTTCAAGACACTTGTAACCCATGTCATATCTGCCGTACAGTTTTTGATCAAAGGTGCATTTCGATTATCGAACACGAAGTTCTGATATCGAACACAATAAGCAGCGATTGACCGCCACACAACGAAGTGAGGAAAGCCCGTGCATTTCCACCACCACGGTTACGTATCCGGTGACCCGCGAGTCCAGCCGGCCGCCGGCGTCGGCATCGACCGGCCCACGCAACTTCCAGACGAGGTCGACGTGCTCATCGTCGGCACCGGACCCGCGGGCATCGTCGCAGCCGCCCAGCTGTCCCAGTTCCCCGGCGTCACGACCCGGATCGTGGAGCGCCGCGGCGGAAGGCTCGCCATCGGCCAGGCCGACGGCATCCAGGCCCGGAGCGTCGAGACCTTCCAGGCCTTCGGCTTCGCGGAGCGGATCATCGCCGAGGCCTACCGCATCACCGAGATGGCCTTCTGGAAGCCGGACCCCCGGAACCCCGCGAACATTGTCCGCAGCGCCCGCACCCTCGATGACCCGGGCGGAATCAGCGAGTTTCCGCATCTCATTGTGAATCAGGCCCGCGTCCTGGATTACTTCGGCGAGTTCATGGCGAATTCGCCCACCCGCATGACGCCGGACTACGGCTACGAGTTCGTCGGCCTTGAGGTCGCCGGTGAAGGGGAGTACCCCGTCACCGTGACCCTCGTCCACACCGCCGGACCCGACGAGGGCCGGACGCGCACCGTCCGGGCGAAGTATGTTGTCGGAGCCGACGGCGCGCGGAGCAAGGTGCGGGACTCGATCGGCTGCACGCTTGCCGGCGACCAGGCCAACCACGCGTGGGGCGTCATGGACGTGCTCGCCTCCACCGACTTCCCAGACATCCGCCTCAAATGCGCCATCCAGTCCCATGACGGTGGCAGCATCCTGCTCATCCCGCGCGAGGGCGGGCACCTCTTCCGCATGTACGTGGATCTCGGCGAGGTCGCCGAGGATGACAACGGGGCCGTCCGCAAGACCACCATCGAGCAGATCATTGCCAAGGCCAACGCGATCATCCACCCGTACACGCTCGACGTGCGCAACGTGGCCTGGCACAGTGTGTACGAGGTCGGCCACCGCCTCACCGACCGGTTCGACGACGTCCTCCCGGAGGAGCTCGGCACCCGCACGCCGCGCGTGTTCATCACCGGCGACGCCTGCCACACGCACAGCGCCAAGGCCGGCCAGGGCATGAACGTCTCCATGCAGGACGGCTTCAACATCGGCTGGAAGCTCGGCCACGTGCTTGAGGGCCGCAGCCCGGTCAGCCTGCTCTCCACCTACTCAGCCGAGCGCCAGGTTGTCGCGAAGGACCTCATTGACTTCGACAAGGTGTGGTCGACGCTCATGGCCAAGAAGCCCGAGGAGTTTGAGAACCCCTCCGAACTCGAGGACTTCTACGTGCGCACGGCCGAGTTCCCCGCCGGCTTCATGACCGAGTACTCGCCGTCGATGATCGTCGCCGAGGCGGCGCACCAGAACCTGGCGACCGGCTTTCCTGTGGGCAAGCGTTTCAAGTCCGCCCCGGTTGTGCGCGTCTGCGACACCAATCCGGTCCAGCTCGGTCACCAGGCCACGGCGGACGGCCGCTGGCGCATCTACGTCTTCGCCGACGGGGCAGCGGCCGGCTCCCCGTCGCCCACCACGGACTTGGCCGCGTGGCTGGCCAACGCGCCGGAATCGCCGCTTGCCGCCACGCCGGAGGGCGCCGACGCCGACGCCTGGTTCGACGTCAAGGTCATCTACCAGCAGGACCACACGGGAATCGACATTGGCGCGGTGCCGGCGGTGTTCAAGCCTGAGGTCGGGCCGTTCAAGCTCCCGTACCTTGAGAAGGTCTACGGCACCGATCCGGCGTCGGACATCTTCGAGCTGCGCGGCGTCGACCGCGGCGGCGTCATCGTGGTGGTGCGCCCGGACCAGTACGTGGCCAACGTCCTGCCGCTGACGGCGACGGCGGAGCTCGCCGCGTTCTTCGCGCCCGTCCTGCGCTCCCGCACGCGCATCGGCTGATCCGTGGCCCCGACAAAGTAATCAACACCGTTTGAACGGCAGGCTGCAGTCTCAACGCAGCCTGCCGTTCCTGTATCCCCGTGGACTTTTCGCCCGCCTGACCGCCAGGCCAATGACGTCTGCCCCGCGACGTCAGCGCATTAGCACTTGACCTCAGTCCGGAGGTCAACAATCGCGGCCTGGACGTTTGCGGCATCGTCG
Source organism: Arthrobacter sp. TE12232 (assembly GCF_054062615.1). Taxonomy (NCBI): domain Bacteria; kingdom Bacillati; phylum Actinomycetota; class Actinomycetes; order Micrococcales; family Micrococcaceae; genus Arthrobacter; species Arthrobacter sp. TE12232. Next base: position 2,402,820 of record NZ_JBSSFK010000001.1, on the reverse strand, counting down.
CGGAGGGAATTGGTCGCCTGGGTCAAAGTTGCGTCGTCAGGCACAGCTTTGACGGCGTCGTTGAACTTGGCTTCGGCCGCCTTGACGGCGTCCGCCCGTTGTTGGGCGAGGTCCGCGGTGGCCTTGACGAGGTCATCATAGGTCTTCGTGACTTGCTCCTGGGCCGTGCGGACCTGCTCCAGCGTGGCATCAGGCTTCAGTGTGTCCTTGAAATTTGTCAGCGCGGCGGCATGGGCATCGGCCGCAGCGCAGACCTGTGACGTGCTCGGCGGCGGGCTTGAGGCGGACGCGGGCGCGCTGGAAGTGCCCGCGGGTGTGCTGGCGGGGCTGCATCCGGTGAGCAGTGCGACGGCGGTCCCGAGTGCGATGGATCCGAAGAGAATTGGGTGGGGTTTCGACATTGGAAGATCCTCTCCCCGCTGGGTGTCGCCTCCGCGCATCGGAGGCCATATTTCATCCTGTGCCCCGACGCGGGCATGGACCTCATCCGCCGGGGGTGAAATGGATGGGCGCCCAACCAAAGCCCGGGCAGGGCACAATGGCTCTTTTGGGACCGGTCGGCCGCGGGTAAGAATGGTGGTGCCACGGCGGAAGGGGTCGTCCGCGACTGGTGTTGAAGCCGGGGCAGGCGGTCCAGGGCGGCACGCAAGTGCTGTCCTGGGCCGCCGCGGCGCGGCCGTTGAAGGGGATCTTGGGCGCTGACAGATTGGGTGGCGCCGCGGTGCCCGTGCGGACGTATGCTGTTTTCATCGGTTCAGCAACGAACTGCGTGCTTCGATCTCGAGCGTGGACCATGACCCAAGGAACTGCACCAGACAGCAGGCGGGATCCGCATGCCGCGTTCTGGGACATGCATTTCAACGATCCGGATATCGGTGCCTTCCTCGGCGAAGTCGTCACGGGGCTCGTCCACGACATCGGCGGTCCCGGCCGTGGGATCAGCTGGGCAATCACACTTCTCCGGTCCGGGGAAACCAGCACGCTCATCGCGGGCAGTGCACTGTCGCGGGCGGCGGACGAAGCGCAGCGCTCGTTCGACGACGGCCCGGCCCGCGAGGCGGTTCGTAGCGGAGAATTTGTGGTCATGGGGGACACCTCCTTGGAGCGCCGCTGGCCCGGGTATGCCAGCACCGCAGCTGCCGAGGGCGTCCGGTCGCTCGTATCCGTTCCGCTGGTCCCCGCGGAGAGTTTCCGTGCAGCGGTGAACCTCTATGCCCCGTGGCCGCATGTTTTCACGAGTGCGGACATCACTGCAGCGGTGCGGCTGGCCCGCCAGGTGTCCCGGGCCCTGAATCTGGTCCAGCAGATGATGCTCAGGTACGCGGGGAGTGCCGAGCTATCCTCGGCGCAGCTCTCCCGGGTGCTGGCCGGCCTGGCTTTAAGGACGCTGGTGCGGGACTACGGGTTTAGTGAAGAGGGAGCCCTGGACTATCTTCGGAGCGTCGCGGGTGGCCCTGTGCGCGAACCCGCCGGCAGCACGGTCCATGTCCTGGGTGCCGATTCCGGCCAGGACCCGGAAGTGCCCCAGACCAGCCCACCGCTGGCCCCAGTGCCCCGCGCTGTGGACGCTCCGCCTGTCCGTCGACGGCGGCGGAGGGTGGAGAGCCCGGCCTAGGCGCAGGGCGAACCCGCAGATGCTCAGGCGGCAATGCCGGGTTCATTGCCGTGGGACTGGTCCGGGCGGAGGACCTTCAGGGCGCCGGCCCAGGCGATGACCTGATTAAACAGGATCTGCAGAGTCTTCTCCGCGGCCGCGGTAGGGATCAGGGTGCGGTAGTTCTCGAACTCTGTGGCAAAGGGTAGTGCCACCTGCGCCCGGACGTCTGCCATCTGCAGCTCGCCGGCAACTCCCCGCAGGTGTTCGACGGCGCGGATGCCGCCGCTGCTTCCGTAGCTGACGAACCCGGCTGCCTTGTTGTTCCACTCCCTGTACAAGTAATCCAAGGCGTTTTTCAGTGCCCCGGGGATTGAATGGTTGTACTCGCCGGTGACGAAGATGTAACCGTCGAATCCGTCGACAGCCTCGGACCAGGCCTTGGTGTGCGGGTGGCTGTACCGGCCGAAGGAGGGCGGCAGTGGCTCGTCGAGGATCGGGAGGCGGAAATTGGCGACGTCGAGGACCTCAAAGGTGGCATCGCCGCGTTCCGCTGCCCGTGAAGCTACCCAGTCGCAGACGGACTGTCCGAGGCGTCCGGGCCGGGTACTCCCGAGCACGATAGCGATGCGAATCATGGCGGACTCCTTTCCGGCGGATTTTTTCTTGCCACTATCAGAACAACAATCCGGACGGCGCGATGCTTCCGCAGCCGCGGCGGCCCGACGCGCAGGGCAGCATTTTGCAGGCTGGCGGTTTCTTGCCCCGTCGGCTGAGTCCGGGCAGTGCTGCCGGCACCTGGCGCGGGTCTTTAGTCCCTGCCCGGACCCGGTCCGCGGGCGTCTACTGGAGGTACCAGCCGTTTTGGGCAACCAACCACAACTCTCCGGAGGGTCTGTCATGTCTGATTTGCACAAGTGGTCACCGTTCCACCGCTGGCCGGACACATCCCGCACCAGCCCCTTTGACGCGTTCCGCAGGTCACCGTCGGATCTGATGGACTTCATGGACCGGTTCTTCCAGGAAGAAAACCGGCCGATGCCGATCCGCGTCGAGGAGTTCCTTGACGGCAACACCCTTGTTATCCGGGCCGAAGCGCCGGGCTGGATCCGGACAAGGACATCGACGTCTCGGTGGTTGACGGAGCCCTCCAGATCCGCGCCGAGCGCAAGGAAGAAAAGGAAGAGAAGGGCAAGGACAGCTACCGGTCCGAGTTCCGGTACGGCTCTTTCCTCCGCACCCTGCCGCTGCCCGCGGACGTGAAAGAGGAAGACATCAAAGCCACCTACAAAGACGGAGTCCTCGAAGTCCGCACGCCTGTACCGGAGCGCGCCCTGGCCGAGTCCAAAGCGACCAAACTCCCCATCACCCGGGAATAACCCCCGCCAGCCAGCTCCCGGGCGGCTGGCCGGGAGCTGCTAGCAAGACAAGCACTTAGCGGCCCAGAAGTTCCGCGACGTAGCGGAGCTGGCTGACCCAGTGGTGTTCCTGGCCGCCCTCGTGATTGTTGAAGCGGTACACCTCAATGGCCTTCGCCGGGACAGCCCGCGGGGCTGCCGCACCCGCTGCCTCACCCAAACGCGCGCCCGGCCCTGCCGGCGCGCCCGTGCCATAGGCGTTGTACGCTGCAAAGACTGTCGACGGCGGGCAGACGTCGTCCATCAGCGCCGCCGAGAACAGCGCCGGCGCCGTGGCACGCCGGCCCAGGTGCACGCCGTCGAAATAGTTCAGGACCGCAAGCGCGGGCTCGTAACGGTCCCGGTGACGGGCCAGGAAGCCGGCGACTTCCGGGTAGGGCCCGCGCGGGGCGATGTCGACAGCGCGCGGAAAGTCCTGCAGGAACGGCACATCGGCCATGGTGCACAGCACGCCGTCAAGGCGCCCGGCCGCCAACCCGGCGGCCGCGATGGCCAAGCCTCCGCCCTGGCTCAGGCCGGCCAGCAGCACCTTCGAGGCATCCACCTCGGGATGGTTCTGCACGGCTTCGATGGCCCGGAAGGCGTCGACGAAGACGCGGCGGTAGTAGTAGTCCTCCCGGGAGGAGAGGCCGCGCGTCATCAGCCCGGCGTAGGCAACGTCTCCGGCCGACGGGTGCGGATCCGCGCTCTCGCCCAGGCTGCCGCCGTAGCCCTGGCCTCTGGTGTCCATGATGAAGTGCGCATACCCGGCCTGCGCCCACTTTGTGTCCTGCTGGACCAGCCCGCGGCCGCCCGAATAGCCGACGTACTGCACCACCACAGGCAACGCCCTCCCGGCGTCGCGGTTTGCCGGCAGGTGCAGCCAGCCCTTGATCCGGGCCCCGCCGAAGCCCGTGAAGGAGACGTCAAAACTGTCAATGACGCTCAGGTGGTTCTCTGCCGGGGCATAGACGGCGTCCAGCGGGAATTGGCGGGCCTCGGCAATGGTCCGGTCCCAGAAGTCGTCGAAGTCTTCGGGTTCGACGGCGGATGAGGTGTAGTTGCGCAGCTGATCCAACGGCATGTCGAAGAGGGGCATGAGGTCTCCAGATGTGAGGCGTACGGTCCGAAGGTGATCCTACGTCCGATCACCAGTTTCCCCCACACGATGGATATGTGAGCACTACACATTATGGTTGTAGGACGTTCTATATCGAATGTGGGATGCACTGATGTTCCGGTTCGTTGAGCGCTGACAAGTCTCCCTACCAATGAGAGGTTAGATGTGAAGTCACGCACGAAAGCCCGCGTTCCCCGGCCAGGGGCATGTGCCGTCGCCGGCATCCTTGGATTGTGCCTGGTCGCCGGATCCGGTGTGTCGGCAAGCGCCGCTCCAATCCCGCCAACGACGCCGACCGACGGTCCTGGCGCGTTCTCCGAATCGAATCTCGCCGCAGATCGCACTTCCAGCAATTTCTTCTACCGGATCCCTGCGCTGACCTACCTCGGCGGCGGGGTAGTTCTGGCGGCATGGGACGCCCGGCCCGGGAGCTCGGCCGATGCGCCAAACCCAAACTCAATCGTGCAGCGGCGCAGTACCGACGGCGGGCAGACGTGGGGCCCGCTTCAAGTAATTGCCGCCGGTCATATCGGTGACGCGACAGGCCTGAAGTTTGGCTACAGCGATCCGTCGTACGTTTACGACTCTGAAGCCGGAAAAGTCTTCGCGTTCTTCGTCTACTCTAAGGACCAGGGTTTCGGTGCCAGCGTCTTTGGCAATGACGACGCCGACCGCTCGGTGATCTCGTCGGCGGTTGTGGAGTCGGACGATGGCGGGCAGACCTGGAGCTCCCCTCGACTCATCACCAACGTGACCAAGCCCGGGACGAGCCGGACGAACCCCCAGCCGGGCGACGTCCGTGCCAACTTCGCTGCCTCGGGCGAGGGGATCCAACTGAAATACGGAATCCACAAGGGACGCCTCATCCAGCAGTACTCCGGACAGGTCCAGCAGGCCAATGGCACGCAGGCATTCCAGGCCTACAGTGTCTTCTCCGACGACCACGGCGCCACGTGGCAGAAGGGCACCCCGGTGGGCGCCGCGATGGACGAGAACAAGACGGTTGAGCTTTCGGACGGCCGGGTCATGCTCAACTCCCGTGACAGTGCCAACGGAGGGTATCGAAAAGTTGCCGTCTCCGACGACGGCGGCGCCACTTACGGTCCCGTCAGCCAGGACACCGAACTGCCGGACCCGGCCAACAACGGCTCGATCGCCCGGATGTTCCCCGATGCCCCGGCGGGATCTGCCGACGCCAGGAAGCTGATCTTCACAAACGCCAATTCCAAGACAGCGCGGGAAAACGTCTCCGCCAGGGTCTCCTGCGACGACGGGGCGACATGGCCCGGCGTGCGCACCCTCCGCTCCGGATTCTCGGCCTACTCCACCGTCACCCGTCTGGAGGGCGGACAGTTCGGCGTGCTTTACGAGGCCAACTACACCGACAACATTCCCTTCGCGAAGTTCAACGATGAGTGGCTCAACTACGTCTGCGCTCCTCCCGGCGTCGCCGCACAGACCGTGACCCCCGGCGCAACCAAGGCTGTCGCCGTCACGGTGACAAACCAGGAGAGCGCCGTGCTCTCCGGAGCGTCCGCCACCATTCTCACCCCCGCGGGCTGGTCTGCAACCACCGTGCCGGTTCCCGACGTCGCTCCCGGCACCTTTGCCACGGTCAGCGTGAACCTGACCGCCCCGGCCGGGGCTGCGGGTGCGCAGAATCTCACCGCAGCGTTCACCGCGGCCGACGGTAGGGTTGCCCAGTCTGCGTTCGTTGCGACGGCGCCCCAGGCCCAGCAGATCGGGCTGGGCATCACCGGCACGGCCCCGGACCGCGATGTCATCAACTCGCCCTACGCCGCCGGCGACGTGCTGTCCTATTCGTTCACTGTCAAGAACACCGGCACCGTGACCTCGAATGCCGTCCCCGCCGCCGGCAGTTTCGAGGCAGGCTATCTCCCGCCGACCGCGCCGAACTGCCGGTACAACAACCTCCCGGCCGGCTCCAGCTACAGCTGCACCACGGCCAGGCACACCGTGACGGCCGAGGACATCTCACGCGGCTACTTCACACCCCAGGCGACGTTCACGGTGACAGCATCCGCCACGCCGACCCTGACGCAGACGGTGGTGTTCAACGGCTCCGCAGTCCCGCTGCGCGACGGATTGCCCGCGGCCGACATTACCGGGCAGCGCAGCGACGCCGGCAGGGATCTGACACTGCAGCCCTACACTGCCGGGGAGCAGGTGCCCTACACGTTTGCGGTCGTAAACAGCGGTCCGCTGACCACCACGGTTACGCCGACTGCCGGAAACTTCTCACCGCTGGTCCCTGAAGGCGCCGGCAACTGCCGGTGGCGCAACCTGGCGCCGGCCGGAAAATACAGCTGCACCACGCCGCGGCACACCGTGACCCAGGCCGAAGTGGACCAGGGCTTCTTCGTGCCCCGCACGTCGTGGACGCTTACGGCAGCCGGACAGAGCCCGCGGGTACTCGACGTCGACGGCGGCGAGGTGGACCTGATTGCCAGGAACGCCCTGCTCGAAGGCACTGCCACGGCCTCCTGGGAGGATTCGAACGACGACGGCTACGCCACTCCCGGAGAGAAAGTCACCTTCACCTATACCCTCGGCAATGCCGGAAACGTCGGGCTGACCGCGTTGGAGGCGCCGGAGATGGGCATGTCCGAACCGGTATTCGCCTCCGGCTCCACCGTCACCAGGAGCCAGGACTACATCCTGACGGCCGCAGACGTCGCTGCCGGCGAACTGTCCGCCGCGACCTTCACCGCAACTGCCAGGAACGGGGCAAAGAGTGTCGAACTCAAGGTCACGCGGGGGGCACTCGCCCTGCTCGCACAGCCTGCGCGGCCCGAGGCCACGCCGGGCCTCCGAACCCAGGATCTCGACGGTCTGGCTGCCCCGACGGACCTGGGCACCGACGCAAAGTACCGGACCGGGCAGAAAATGACCCTCCGGAACCTTGAGCACGGTCAGTGGTACTACGTCTACCTCAACAAGAGCCTCTACAGGCTTGGCTGGATGTTCCCGGGGAAGGACAACACCGTTGACATCATTCTGCCGGACGAGCTGAAGAACGGCCGCGACGACGTGGTGGTGCTCGATTCGCTCGGCCGGCAAGTCACCTTCGACAGGCTCCAGATCACGCCGAAGGGCCAAAAGCTCTAAGGGTCAAGGGCTCTGGGTCTGGCAGCCCCAAAGGGTGCCAGGGTGGCGGGCTCCGGAATTCGGGTCGGAACCCGCCACCAACGTGCCGCGCAGTGGCCTCCGCAGGCACTCGCGGGAAAATTCTTTCCACTCGCGGCAACAAAAGGACATTGGACGTCCCATCTCCTGTACGCTGGAGGTAGGAGTGGCCGGTCCCGGCTGCGGCCAGAAGGAGAGTGTCGTGAGCATCGAATCCCGAGTAGTGTCGCCGGCCCGTTTCAGCGCTCAAATCAGGTCCCATGCGCTGCAGACACGCATTATGGACCTCATCCTAGAACAAGGGCTGGACGTTGGGGATGCACTGCCCACCGAAAGCGAGCTCTCCGCGGTTCTGGGCGTCGGGCGCAACACTGTGCGGGAGTCGCTGAAGGTCCTTCAGGCGCTGGGCGTGATCGAGATCCGCCACGGCTTTGGCATGTTCGTGGCACCGAACAACTTCACCGCACTCACCGATGGCCTGGCCTTCCGCGGGCGGCTGTCGCTGCGCCACAGGGGCGAGGAAGCGATGGAGCTCATCGACGTGCGGCAGGCGCTCGAATCGGGCCTCATTGGCTCCGCGATCGACCTCATGACCGACGAGCACCTCGGCCAGCTCCGCGGCACCCTGGAGCAGATGGAAGCAGCCGCGGCTGCCGGGGAAGCGCTGGCCGAACTGGACGCGGAATTCCACCGCGGCCTCTATGCGCCCCTGAACAACGAGCTCCTGATCAACCTCATGGACGTGTTCTGGAAGGTGTACCGCCAGATCCACCAGGCCCTGGGAACCGGCCCGGTCAACCTCCCGGAGCAGGCCCGTATGCACCGGGAAATTTACGAGGCCGTCGCCGAGAAGAACAAGACCCTGGCCTCCGAGCGCCTGCAGCGCCACTTCGACGGCATCCGCCAAAAACTCAAGGACGTCGCTGCCCGTTAGCCGGACCGCCGGCCAGCTCGTGCAGGCGGGCCGCGACGCATTAGGAACCACAGAAAGCGCCACTCATGATGGATATCTTTGTAGTGCCCGACGCCGAGGGAACCGGGGCCGTTGCTGCCGGCATCCTGGCCGCCGTGATCCGCAGCCGTCCCGACGCCGTTCTCGGCGTGGCCACCGGCGGCTCGCCGCTGCCGGTGTATGAGGCGCTTGCCGGCCATGGGCTGGACATGTCCGGTATCCGCGGCTTCGCGCTGGACGAGTACGTCGGGCTGCCGGCGGGCCATCCGGAGAGCTACGCCGAGGTGGTTCGCCGCGAAGTGACCGAACGGCTGAACCTTGTCCCCGCCAACGTCTTCGTTCCCGACGGCGGCGCCGAGAACCCCGACGTCGCTGCGCGTGACTATGACCGTGCGATCGCCAAGGCCGGCGGAATAGACGTCCAGATCCTGGGGATCGGACACAACGGGCACCTGGCCTTCAACGAACCGGGTTCGGCCCTGGATTCCCGGACCCGGGTGGAACTGCTGACCGAGCGCACGCGCCAGGCGAATGCCCGCTATTTTGACATCCCTGACGACGTCCCGGAGCGGTGCATCACTCAGGGCCTGGGAACCATCCTTGAAGCCCGGCAGCTACTGCTGGTGGTCAACGGGGCGGACAAGGCCGACATCCTCCGCGAGGCACTTGCCGGTCCCGTTTCGCCCGAGTGCCCGGCCTCGGTACTGCAGTTGCACCCGCATGTCACGGTGGTGGCGGACGAGGCCGCGGCCGCCCGGCTTACGGACGTCCCGGCAGGATCCCTCCGCGGGCCCGGAATAGTCAAGGTGCGTGCCGGGGCAGCCGTCGCCTAAGACCGAATGCCACCCTGCGCGGCGGCATCCGCACCCGGTCAGGCGGACGCGTCCAGAATCCGGCCGCCGCGCAGGACCCTCACCAGTTCGAAATCCGCGTCGACGGCGAGGATATCGGCGCGCATTCCTGTCCGGAGGGCGCCGATCTCGTTTTCCAGGCCCAGGACGCTGGCAGGGACCAGGGTCGCCGCGAGAACGGCCTCCGCAGGATCCACCCCTGCCGCGATGGTGGCACGGACAACCTCCAGCAGGGTCGCCGTGCCCCCGGCGAGGGCGCCGTTGCTTCTCAGGGTGGCTACGCCGTCGTGCACCACCACCGCGGAGGGTCCCAGTTCGTAGTCGCCGTCGGGCAGTCCTGTGGCCGCCATGGAGTCCGTCACCAGCGCGATATTCGCGGCCCCAACCACCTCGAACACCATCCGGACCGTCTCCGGGTCGAGGTGGACGCCGTCGCCGATCAGTTCGACCACGACGGTGCCGGCGGCCGCCAGCCGCAGGCTCGCGCCGGCCGGCCCGGGGCTCCGGTGATGCAGCGGCGGCATGCCGTTAAACAGGTGCGTCACCGTGGGCCGGGCCTGCGGACCGAACCGCCCGCCCGCTGCGGCCCTGCCAACGAGGTCGGCGGCTTCCGTCAGCGAGGCGGCCGCCAGCCGGGCGTCGGCGTCGGTGTGGCCCAGCGAGGGGGTGACGCCGTGGTCCGCGAGCATCCGGAGCAGTTCACTGGCGCCGGGCAGTTCGGGGGCGTAAGTCATGGTCCGCAGGGTTCCGCCCGCGGCCTGAAGCATGTGCCCGAGGATTTCAGGATCGGGGTCCCGGAGCCAGAGCGGATTCTGGGCGCCGCAGCGGGCGGTGGAGAGGAACGGGCCCTCGGAATGGACGCCTGCGATGAGTCCCTCGGCGGCCAGGACCTTGAGGATGCCGAGCGACCGCAGCAGCTCCTCGCCGGAGGCGGTGACGAGGCTTGCGAGCAGGCTGGTGGTCCCGCTGCGGTGCAGGAAGTCCACGGCCTCCCGGCAGGCCTGGCTGTCCCCGGTGGGGAATCCGCCGCCTGCCGCCCCGTGGCAGTGGATGTCCACGAGCCCGGGAAGCAGTGACGTGCCGGGCGGCAGCGGGAGCTCCGCCGCGCCCGGGAATTGCGCGGCGTCAAAGCCGCTGCCGGGTCCGGCGTAGGCGATCCGGCCGCCGGACACTGCCACCACGGCGTCCGCGGTAGCGGCACCGTTGCTGAGGAGCGCGCCACGGAGGAGGTAGGCGGGAGCAGTGGCGGGGTCGCGGGATTCCGGCATCGGGACAGTCCTCAGGAGTGCAGTGCGGTGGCGAACCAGCCGCTGATGGTGGCCGGGTGGGTGATGGCGGTGCCGACGACGACCGCGTAGGCGCCGGCGTCGAGCGCCTGGCGGGCCTGGTCCGGGGTGTGGATGCGGCCTTCGGCGATGAGCGGCCTCCCAAGGCCGGCGGCGGCGATCTGCTCCAGCAGTTCGAGGTCGGGGCCGTGGGTTTTCGGGCGTTGACCGTCGTAACCGGCCAGCGTGGTGCCGATCAGGTCCGCGCCGGCGTCGACGGCGGCTGCGGCGTCATCGTAGGAGGCGCAGTCCGCCATGACGAGGGCGTGGGAGTCTGCGCGGAACCCGGCAACTGTGGCGGCCAGGCTCAGCCCGTCGGGGCGGTGCCGGCGGGTGCCGTCGATCGCCACTACGTGGGCGCCGGCGTTGGCCACGGCGAGGGCATGCCGCAGCGTCGGGGTGATGAAGACGCCGTCGTGGCCGTCCTTCCAAAGCCCGATGACCGGGACCTCGACGGCGGCGCGGGTGTGCTGGACGTCGGCCAGCCCCTGGACCCGGACGGCCGCGGCACCGCCGATGACGGCCGATGCCGCCATCTGCGCAGTGGTGCGGGGATCCCGCATCGGCTCGCCGGGGTAGGCCTGGCAGGAAACGATGAGCTGGGAGCGGAGGGATTCGAGGCCCGTGGGGGTCAGGATCATGGTGCCTGGTTTCTGTGTTTCTCGGCGGTCCGGTGTGAGCGGATGGGAACGGTCAGTTGAAGACTAGCTGTGCGGCACCGACGATGGCTGCGGAGTTTTCCAGCGTGGCCCGGAGTACCGGCACGCGGACCAGCGGGTCCAGCAGTTCCCGGCGCAGGGCGGCTTTCATGGGATTCCACCAGAGGTCGCCGGCGTCGGCCAGTCCGCCGGAGATCACCAGGACTTCGGGGTCCAGGACGTTGGCCAGGCCCCCGGCCGCCTGGCCGGCGGCCTCGGCGGCGGTGCGGACAGCGTGGCGGGCCGCAGGGTCGCCGTCGTGCGCCAGCGCGAACACCGCCCGGGTGTCCGGGACGGCGGGGGATCCGCCCAGGCGCAGGAACGCCGCATGGATGGCCGGACCGGAGGCCGCGGCCTCCACGTGACCTTCACCGCCGCAGGAACAGGGCAGTGCGCCGCCGTCGGCATACGCGTAAGGGGAGGCGATGTGCCCGACGTGACCGCCGACGTACCGGTGGCCGAGGACCGGCCGGCCGCCGAGCACCAGGCTGGCGCCAACGCCGGTTCCGAAGGCGATCAGCAGCGAGCTCGCCGTCCCGGCCGCCGCCCCTCGCCAGGCCTCGCCGAGCGCGTGGGCATGGACGTCGTTGACCGCACGGACCGCGCCCGGGGGGATCCCCAGCCGCCGTGCCAGGCCTTCCGTGAGAGGGGTCCCGGCCCAGCCGTGGATGGCGTCCGTTGCCGAGACCACCACACCCCGACCGGCGTCGATCACGCCTGCCGAACCGACCCCCCACTCCGGTGATGGAGAATCCATCCGCCGCCGCCCGCAACCTGAGCCCGGCCACCAGAGCCGCGGTGGCGTCCAGGACGGCCTCGCCGCCGGCGCGGCTGAGCGTCGGAGTGGTCTCCGAGAACAGCAGTTCGCCGTCCGCGGAGACCACCCCGGCCGCCGTCTTGGTGCCGCCCAGGTCAATCCCGATAGCGTGCGCCATGTTCCTCCTCAGTCCTGTGTCCGTGCGGGCGTGGCGGCCGGTGCCTAGACCAGGCCGTTGCGTTCGAGGATGACCTTGATGGCGGTGGTCTCGTCCTCGTTCAGGGACGGCATGGGCGTGCTCATGGTGTTGGACTCGATGATGCCCATGAGTTGGAGGGCGGTCTTGAAGGCGCCGAGCCCGGCCGCGCCGCCGGAGACCCTGCCGTTGGGGGTGTAAACGATCTCGAAGAGGTCGGCGAGGCGGTCCTGCTCGGCGGTGGCCTTGGCCCAGTCGCCGGCGGCCGCGGCATCCATGAGGTTCCGGTAGCCGCGGGGGTCCACGTTGCCCAGGCCCGGGACGACGCCCTGGGCTCCGCCGAGGAGGGCGCCGTCCACTACGACCTCGTGGCCGGTGAAGATGTCGAAGTTGGGGATGTCGCGGGCTGCCAGCAGGAGTTGGCGGAAGCCGACGTCGTCACCGGAGGAGTCCTTGACGCCGGCGATCACGCCGTCCCGGCCAAGCCGCACCAGCAGGTCCGTGGGGAGCTTGAAGTGGGTGCGGACCGGGACATCGTAGGCGAAGATCGGCGTGCTGACGGCGTCATGGATGGTACGGAAGTGGGTTTCCGTCTCCTCCGCGTTGCCGATCGCGTAGTACATCGAGGTCACGACGATCGCGTCGGCGCCGAGGTCGATCACCTTCCGGGCCTCCTCGATGACGCGGTTGGTCGTCTGCTCGTTGGCGCCGACGATCAGCGGCACGCTCGCTGCGCCAGCAGCATTCTCAGCCGCGATGGTGCTGACGACGAGTTCGCGCTCGGCGTTGCTCAGGTAGGGGACTTCGCCGGAGGAGCCCAGGACAAAGAGGCCGGACACGCCGCCGTCGATCAGGTGCCGCGTGAGGTTTTTCAGCGAATCGGTGTCGATGCTGCCGTCGGCGTGGCGGGGGGTGACGACCGGGGGAATAACGCCCTGGAATTGGGTAGACACAGGTAACTCCAATGATGGTTGTTGAAACGGGGGAAAGGGGAAGGAATCAGGGGTGCAGCAGGCTGGGCGCGGCGCCGAGCAGTTTCTTGGTGTAGTCGTTACTCGGGTTGTCGAAGACCTGTCCGGCGGGGCCCTCTTCCACGATTTCGCCGAAGTACATGACGCAGATCCGGTCCGAGACATAGCGGACGGTCTGGATGTCGTGGGAGATGAAGACCATGCCGAGGTTCAGTTGGGTCTTCAGATCTGAGAGCAGGTTCAGCACCTGTGCCCGCACGGAGACGTCCAGCGCCGAGGTCGGCTCGTCCGCCACGATGATGTCCGGATCCAGGGCCAGGGCCCGGGCGATGGCCACGCGCTGGCGCTGGCCGCCGGAGACCTGCGAGGGCGTGACCTCGGCGGCGGAATACGGCAGTCCGACGAGGGCCAGGAGGTCCTTGACCTTTGCGGCCCGGGTGGCCGCGGTGCCGATCCCGTGGATCTGGAGGGGGTCGGTGAGGATGTCCTGGATGGTCATCCGGGGGTTCAGTGCCGTCGACGGGTCCTGGAAGACCACCGACACGGCGCGGCCGAATTCCCTGCGCAGGGCGGCGTTGCGCTTGATGGCGGGCTTGCCGTGGAACAGCACCTCACCGGAGGTGGGCGCCTGCAGCCCCACCAGTACGGACGCCAGGGTGGACTTGCCGCAACCGGATTCACCCACGATCCCCACGGTCTCGCCGCGGCTGATGGTGAAGTCCACCCCGTTGACGGCCTTGACGATGTTGGGGCGGAACAGGCCGCCGGTGCGGGCCCGGTGGTGGACTTTGACGTTCTTGAGTTCAATCACGGGCTTGCCGGTTGATGTGCTCACTTGGGGTCCTCCTTGAGGTGGCTGGCCCAGTAGTGGTCGCTGTCTTCGTGAACGGGCGTCAGGACGAGCCGCTGGTCCGGGTCGGCGTCGGGCCGCAGTGAGCGGGCGGCGAACCGGTCGCCGGCGGCGAAGTCCCGGGGCGAGGGCACGGTACCGGGGATCTGGTGCAGCCGCTCGGCGTCGGCCTCGATGGAGAGTACGGCGCCGAGAAGTCCGCGGGTGTATTCGTGCTGGCGGTTTTGCAGCAGCGCGGATGCCTGCGCGGATTCCACAACCTGCCCGGCATACATCACGGTGATGCGGTGCGCGAGCGAGGCCACCAGCGCGAGGTCGTGGCTGACGAACACCATGGCGAAGCCCAGCTGCTCGCGCAGCTCGTTGAGCAGTTCCACGACCTGCTGCTGCACGGTCACGTCCAGCGCGGTGGTGGGCTCGTCCGCGACGACGATCCGCGGCGAGCGGGACAGGGCCATGGCGATCAGGACGCGCTGGCGCTGGCCGCCGGAGAGCTCGTGCGGGTAGCTGGCGAGCGTGCGGACGGGATCGAGCTTGACCAGTTCCAGGAGTTCGGCGGGGGTCTTGCGGCCGCCGCGGCGAGTGAGCTGCTGCAGCTGGTCCTTGATCTTCATCGAGGGGTTGAGCGAGCTCAGCGCGTCCTGGTAGACCATGGCGATCTGCTGGCCGCGCAGGCCCTCGTAGGCCTTGTCACTGCTGTTGCCGGTGGCTGGATCCAGCAGCTCCTTGCCGTCGAAGGTGATGGAGCCGGAGATCCTGGCCGTCTTGGGCAGCAGGCCCATGATGGCCAGCGAGGTGATGGACTTGCCGCAGCCGGATTCGCCGACCAGGCCCATGGTTTCGCCCTCTCGGACGCTGAAGGAGACGTTGTCCACGATCGCGGTGTCGCCGAAGCGGCCCGGGAAGCGGATGGACAGGTTCTTGACCTCCAGGACGGTGCGGGCCGCGTCTGGGACCTGGGGGAGGCGGTCCGTGCGGGCGGCCTCGACGGCCGTCAGCAGCTTCAGTTCCCTGTCCAGTGTGCCGTCCAGTACGCCGTCCAGTGCGCGGTCCCGCAGGCCGCCCGGCAGGGCGTGGTCCACGTTTTGTCCCTGCGGAAAACCGGCCTCCGGGACCGCGTCGCCGGCGGCGTCGCGGACGCCGTCGAGCTCATGCTGCTCCGCCACGGAGCCTTGGGCCACGGACGTGCCGATCTCGGCGTCGACGGCGGCGACGGGGGAGGAGAAGCCGTCGTCATCCTTCACGACGGGAGCCTTGCGGAGCTTCGGGTTGACCATGGCATCGGTGAGCCCTTCGGCCAGGATGTTGAGGGCGAGGACCGTGAGCAGGATGGTCAGGCCGGCGAAGGTGGTGGCCCACCAGCCACCGGAGAGGACGAGGTTGCGGCCGTAGGAGATCACGTTGCCCCACGACGGTGCGGGGTCCTGGACGCCGGCGCCAAGGAAGGACAGCGAGGCCTCCAGGATGATCGCGTCCGCGACCATCACCGTGGCGAACACCAAGACCGGGGCCGCGGTGTTGCGGACGATGTGCTTGAGCAGGATGTACGAGCGGCCGGCGCCGATCACCCGGGCGGCCCGGACATAGTCTTCGCCGTACTGGGAGAGCACGTTGGCGCGCACCACCCGGGCGAGCTGGGGCGTGTAGATCACGGCGATGGCCACGATGATGGTGGGCACGGTGTTGCCGAAGACGGCCAGCAGCACGGCGGCCAGGGCGATGCCGGGGAAGGCCATGAGGATGTCCATGAGGCGCATGATGCCCTCGTTGACGCCCTTGCTGGAGGTCGCGGCGAGGGAGCCGAGCAGGGCGCCGGCGAGGACGGCCAGCGAGACCGCGCCCAGGCCGATCATCAGGGAGGACTGGGCACCGTAGAGCAGGCGCGAGAAGATGTCGCGGCCCAGCCGGTCGGTGCCGAACAGGTTTTCCCCGCCGGGCGGGGTCGCCGGAATGAAGGATTCCAGCGGATCGTGCGGGGCGATGACAGGCGCGAAGACGGCGGCAAGAGTGATGACCACCAGGAAGACGAGGGCGAGCCGGGAGCTCCACGGGAGGGCCTTGAAGCGGACTCCCGGGGCGCTGAGGCGTTCAGCGAGTTTGCTGCGCATGGGTCAGACCGTCCTGATTCGAGGGTTGATGAGCAGGTACAGAAGGTCGACGGCGATGTTCACCAGCACGAAGGTGACGGAGATGGTCAGGACGACGCCCTGCACCAGGTTGACGTCGAGGTTGGTGATGCCGTTGAGGATCAGCTGGCCCATGCCGGGCAGGGCAAAGATCATTTCGATGACGACGGCGCCGCCCAGGAGATAGCCGACCCGCAGCCCCAGCACAGTCACCGGGGTGACCAGGGCATTGCGGAGCACGTTCCGCGAAACGACCTCCCAGTAAGGGACGCCGTTGCCGACGGCGGTGCGGACGTAGTCGCGGTCCAGTTCCTCGACCATCGAGGTGCGGACCACGCGGATCAGCGAGGCCGCGACCGGAATGCCGAGGGCCAGGGCCGGGAGCGTCATTGAGTTCAGCCACCCGCCGAAGCCCGATTCCGGCGCCGCGATGCCGCCGGAGGGAAAGGCGGGGTCGGTGCCGAGCGCGAACCACTGGATCAGCAGGATGCCGAGCCAGAACGACGGCGTTGCGACGGCGGCGATCGAGAAGACCCGGACCATCTGGTCCGGCCACTTGTCCCGGTACAGTGCGCCGGCGATCCCGAGCGGCAGGGACACCACGACGGCGATCAGCACGCCGAGGAAGGTCAGCTGAAGGGTCAGCGGGAAGGCCGCCGCGATCATGGCCGCCACTGATTTCGCCGGCGGCGTGGTGACGCCGAGGTCGAACTGGAGCAGCTTGCCCAGGAACCGGAAATACTGCAGGACCAGGGGATCATTGAGCCCGTTGCTCTGGCGGTACTGTTCCTTGGCTTCCTCGCTGGCTCCGTCGCCGAGGGCGCTGCTCGCCTGGTCACCGGGGGCGGCCTGCAGGACAAGGAACACCAGCAGGGTAATGCCCAGGATCATCAGGGGCAGCGCCGCAAGCCTGCGGCCCAGCAGGCGCAATATTGTGACCAATGTTGTCTCCGGAATTCGTGGAAGGTTGTCCCGGCCTCAGCTGGCACGGGTGGCAAGACATGCCGGTCCGGACGGGTGGGGGACCCGTCCGGACCGGCGGTGGGGGAGGAATCAGGCGGTGCGGCCGACGCCGACGAAGCCGACACCCGTGGTGGGCAGCGGCTTGAAGCCGCTGAGCTTCTTGGCATCCCAGGCGCTGGGAAGCTGTCGGTGGAAGACCGGGTAGAGCGGGAGCTCTTCGGACACCAGATCCACAATATCGCCGGTCAATTTCTTCGCATCTGCCGGGGCTGACTGGCCGGCCTTCGCCATGAGGTCAACGAGCGTGGCGCGTTCCGGCGTGGCCGCCCAGTAGGCCCGGCCCTTCATCCAGGTGTCGCCGGCGTAGAACCAGCTCAGCAGCAGATCGGCGTCGTTTCCGAAGACCGACGGATCGCCCGGGGCCGCGACGACGGAGAAATCGGCCTTGCCAACCCGGTCCGTGTACAACGCGCCGGACTGGAGGTTCTTCAGCGTGACCTTGACGCCGGGGATCTTGTTCCAGGATTCGAGCATCAGCGGGGCCACATCCTTCACCCATGCCGTATCGGTGGTCAGGAGCTCGAATTCCAAGTTGGTGACGCCGGCCTGCTTCAGCAGGTCCGCGGCCTTCTGGGGGTCGTAGCCGTAGACGTTCTTGGCCTTGACGTAGTCGGGGTGCCCTTCCTGGAAGTAGGAGCTGGAGGCTTTGGCGTTGCCGAAGAGGGCCTTCTTGATGATGGAGTCCTTGTCCAGGCCGAAGTGCAGGGCCTGGCGGACCAGCTTATTGTCGAACGGGGCCTTGGCGCAGTTGAACATCAGGAACAGCATGCCGAAGGACTGGACGGATTCCACCGTGGCCTTGGACTTCAGCCCCTCGATGTCCAGGTACGGGACGTCCTCGATCGCCTGTACACGGCCGGACTGCATCGCCGTGACACGGGCGGCGGCGTCGGAGAGCAGCAGCCAGGTCATGCCCTTGGCGAGGGCGGGCATCGGACCGTTGTAGTCGGGGTTCGCCTCGAACACGATCTTGTCGTCCTTGACGGCAGAGATCAGTTTGTACGGGCCGGAGCCGACGGGCTTGGCGTCGAACGCCTTGAGCTGGTCGGAGCCCAGCGGGAAGTTGGCGAGTGCCTTGGGCACGATCTTGACGACTGAAATGCGCGAGGGGAAGGCCGGGAAGGCGTACTTCAGCGAGAACTCGACAGTCTTGGCGTCAATGGCCTTGACGTCCTTGATGAACGGGATGAACTGCGAGAACAGCGACTTGTTGGCCGGGTCCATGACGCGGGTGAAGGAGAAGACGACGTCCTCGGCGGTGACCGGGGTGCCGTTGTGGAACTTGGCGGCGTCGCGCAGGGTCGCCTGGTAGGTGGTGGGGTTGACCATTTTGGGGTCGGCGGCGGCGAGGGCGTTGTACGGCTCGCGGGTGGCGGGGTGGAGTTCCACCAGGCCCTCGTAGACGTGCAGGTTGGCCGCCAATGGAGTTGCCCCGGAGCTGGACAGCGGGTCAAAGCCGGTGGACAGGGCGTAGGAGATGCCTGCCTCGATAATGAGGTCCTTGTTGATCGGAGCGGTGTTGGCTGCCGCTCCCGCCGTCGTGCTGGCGGCCCCGCCGCATGCAGACAGGGAAGTGGTGAAAGCCGCGGCCACGCCCAGCGCGCCCGACAGCTTGAGGAAGCTCCGGCGGCTGGCGTCATTGACCAGCGGCAAGTTCTTGATTGTCTTGCTCATAAGTTGCCTCACCATTCGAGTATATTTATCGGATGTAGGACGTCCGATGCTTGTAGGGAAAACTGTAAGGGCCATCACACCGGCCCGTCAAGCGGTGACGGACGCGACTGCGGGAAGGCCCGTGAGAGGGCCTCCGGCCGGCCGTGACGTCGCCTTGCGGTGAGTTCCGGAGCCAGACCCGGTCCGCGTTCCAACCAAAGGAGAGAATCATGTCACTGATCGTCGGCGCCTATCCCGCCCAGCCGGAGGGCTTCACACAGAGGCAGTTTTTCGAAGCGATAGCGCAGATCCCGGCTATCCGCGGCCTTGAGGTTCCCTACCGGGCAACCGGCGGCGATCCCTGGCCGGCCGGAGCTCCCGCCGGGTGGTCGGCCGTGGTCACGGCGATTCCGGGAA
Source organism: Arthrobacter sp. TE12232 (assembly GCF_054062615.1). Lineage (NCBI taxonomy): Bacteria > Bacillati > Actinomycetota > Actinomycetes > Micrococcales > Micrococcaceae > Arthrobacter > Arthrobacter sp. TE12232. The sequence goes on along the minus strand of NZ_JBSSFK010000001.1, from coordinate 2,383,743 downwards.
CCATGCAAAGGGTGGGCCTGGACCGGCACTTCGGCCTCGCATCGGTGGACCCGGACGGGCGGCGGGCGGCCATCGACTTCACGGCGGGCGTCAGGGAGTACGTCACCGGGCTGCGGGATCAAGGACATCAAGTGGAGGCGGTGGCGCTGCACTCCGCGCCGCCGTGGCGGGGCGCGGCGCCGGCCTTCGCGGAGTCCCTGGCGGAGATCCTGGACTGGGACTGGTCCGGCACGTCCCTCGTGGTGGAACACTGCGACGCTCCCCGGCAGGGGCGGGATCCCGAAAAGGGGTTCCTCTCCATCCAGGCGGAGGTCGACGTCGTCCGTTCGCTCAAAGACCGGGGGTACGGGATTGGCATGCTCGTGAACTGGGCGCGGTCCGTGATCGAGACCCGGCAGAGCCGCACGGCCTCGGAGCACATCGCCTATGCCCGCGACGCGGGGGTTCTCAGCGGCTTGATGTTCTCCGGTTGCTCCGGCGAAGCGACGGAATTCGGCTATCCATGGGTTGATGCCCACCTCCCCGCCGTCGAGGTCGACGGAGCGCCGGTGAGTTCCCTGCTCAACGCCCGGGAAATCGCCCGGTGCCTGCGTTCCGCCGGCGAACTGCCGATCACGGGCTTCAAGGTCGGGCTCCCGGAGAACGCCGTGTCGGCCGAGGAGCGCGCGTCGCTGCTGCGCCAGATGTGCGCGCTGATGACGGACACCGTCGCGGCCGGCCGCTCCTGACCTGCCCCCGCAGGCTCCTGGCCTGCCCCCGCAGGCGAGGGGGGCAGGCCAGGAGGCCACCGGGCGGCCGCAAACCGGAGGCCGGCGCGGCGCGGAATTTAACGCAGCACGACTGTTCGGTTGCCCTGGAGGAAGACGCGTCCCTCGCAGTGCCAGCGGACGGCATTGGAGAGGGCCTTGCACTCGGTATCGCGGCCGGCAGCCACGAGTTCATCGGGCCCGTAGGTGTGATCCACCTCCACGACCTGCTGGGCGATGATCGGTCCTTCGTCCAGCTCCGCGTTGACGTAGTGGGCGGTGGCGCCGACTGTCTTCACACCCCGGGCGTGCGCCTGATGGTAGGGCTTCGCGCCCTTGAAGCTGGGAAGGAAGGAGTGATGGATGTTGATGGCGCGGCCATCCAGCCGGCGCGTGAGGTTGTCGCTGAGGACCTGCATGTAACGGGCCAGCACCACGAGCTCGACGTCCAGGCCGTCCACCAGTTTCAAGAGTTCGTCCTCGGCCACCGCCTTGGTCTCGGCCGTGACGGGAATGTGGGAAAAAGGGATCCCGTGCCATTCCACGATGCCCCGGTGGTCCGGATGGTTCGAGGCGACGCCGACGATGTCGATGGGCAGCTCGCCGATGCGGGCCCGGAACAGCAGATCGTTGAGGCAGTGCTCGAATTTCGAGACCATGATCAGGACCCGCCGCTTGGTGCCCTGCCGGCGCAGCTCCCAGTGCATGCCGAATTTTTCGGCTACCGGCACGAAAGCGTCGCTCAGCGACTCCAGGGTGGCCGGATCCCCGGCCGAGGCAAAGTGGATCCGCATGAAGAAGTGGTCGTCCGGCTGCGAATCGAATTGCTTACTTTCCAGGATGTCGCAGCCCTGTTCCAGCAGGAATCCCGACACGGCGTGGACGATGCCGCGCGTTTCCGGGCAATCGAGTGTCAGAACGTATTCAGGCGTGCTGCTATTTGATGTATCCACGGTTCAGCACTCCACGACGTTCACGGCGAGGCCTCCGCGGGAGGTCTCCTTGTACTTGGTCTTCATGTCCGCTCCTGTTTCACGCATGGTCTTGATCGCCTTGTCCAGCGAGACTTTGTGGCTGCCGTCGCCGTGGAGGCACAGGCGGGCGGCGTTGATGGCTTTGACACTGGCGATGGCGTTGCGTTCGATGCAGGGGATCTGCACCAGCCCGCCGACGGGATCGCAGGTCAGGCCGAGATTGTGTTCGATCCCGACTTCGGCGGCGTTTTCCACCTGTTCCGGGGTACCGCCCAGCACTTCACACAATCCCGCCGCCGCCATGGAACACGCCGATCCCACTTCACCCTGGCAGCCGACCTCTGCCCCGGAGATCGAGGCATTGATCTTGAACAGGATCCCGACGGCGGCCGCCGCCAGGAGGAAGCGGATGACGCCGTCGTCGTCGGCTCCTGGGACGAACTTGACGTAATAGTGCAGCACGGCGGGCACGATTCCGGCGGCGCCGTTGGTGGGGGCCGTGACGATCCTGCCGCCCGCGGCGTTCTCTTCGTTGACCGCCAGGGCGAACAGGTTCACCCATTCCATGGCGAGCAGCGGGTCGGCGGGCACTTGGGCCAGGGATGGGGTCCGGGCGTCTGTCTCGGCGCTAACGGCGGTAGCCGCCAGCGTCCGGAACAGGGACGGGGCACGCCGTTTGACGTTCAGCCCGCCGGGCAGGATTCCCTCGGCAGCGCAGCCGTTGTCCACGCATTGGCGCATGACCGCCCACAGCGCCAGGAGCTTCTCGCGGAGCTCGGCCTCACTGCGCCAGACGAGTTCGTTGGCGAGCATGACGTCGGAGATGGACATGTGCTCGCGCCGGCAGATCTCCAGCAGCTCGTCGGCCGTGCTGAAGGGGTAGGGCAGCACGGTGTCGTCGGCCACCACCTGGTCGGCACCCTGGGCGGTGCCGTCAACGACGAAACCGCCGCCGATTGAGTAGTAGCTGCGTTCCTTCAGCACCGCCCCGGAGTGGTCCAGCGCCCGGAAGGTCATGCCGTTGGGGTGGGCCGGCAGCGACTTGCGGCGGTGCAGGACCACGTCCTCGTCCCAGTTGAAGTCCACCCGGTGGTCCCCGCCGATCCGCAGCTCCGCATCCAAGGCCGCGGCCGCCACCTGGTCATCGGCAGTGCCGGTGTCCACGGTCTCCGGGTCCTGGCCCTGCAGGCCCAGGACCACGGCCTTGTCCGAACCGTGCCCCCGGCCTGTGGCACCGAGCGAACCGAACAGTTCGGCCTGCACCCGCGTCGTCGAGCTCAGGTGCCCGTCGCTTTTCAGTCCGTCGGCAAAACGCTTGGCTGCCCGCATCGGGCCGACCGTGTGGGAGGAGGACGGCCCGATGCCAACAGAAAACAGGTCCAGGACGCTGAGCGCCATCAGGGGACCTCAGGAGTCGCAAATTCGCGCATGGCGTCCAGGAGCCAGCGGCCCAGGAACTCCGCAAAGGATGCCCGCGGGAAGATCCGGTAGGTCTCCTCCCCGGTCTTCCACAGAATGGCGGGGATGCCGCCGATTTCCGTGGATAGGGCCGTCCCGGCCTTCAGGACGCGTGGGTGCAGGTCCAGGGCGCAGCCCTTTTCCAGCACGGCCCGGGCCCGCGGACCGGAGAGCTCGAGCGTGGTGCGGTTGGCGGAGAGATCCACCACCTGGCCTTCGCCGTCGCCCAGTGCTTCGGTGAGCGTCCGGGGGAGCTCGCCGCCCAGGCTTTCGTGGGATTCGGCGGGCGCCACGAGCAGGAATTCTGCCGGACCCAGCCACAGTACCGCGGTGTCGCCGCTGCTGCGGACCTCCCCGGAAGCGGCCGGCAGGCCGCCGGTGAGGGCGCCTAGCCGCTGCCCGGCGTCGCCGGCCGGATTGATCCGGAGCCCCGCCATGGTCAGGAACGGCACCTCGCGCAGCTCCACGACACCTGTAACCGATCCCGCTTCAAAGGCTGCGGCCAGGAGCGCTGCCGGACTCTTCCGGAGGGTCTGGATCTTCTTGGAATTTTCGAGTGCTGCTGTGTCAGCCATCTTTGCGGGTCCCTTCAGAGTCAAAAAGTACGGTTTCTGCGACGACAACGTCCACGAGTTCGTCTCCGGCGGCAGCCACCAGGGTTTCGCCGATGCGGTTGCGGCCGTTCTTGATCAGGGCCAGGGCAAACGACCGGCCCAGCGCGGCGCTGTGGTAGCTCGAGGTCACGAACCCCTCCATGGGGACGGGGCCGTAGGCAGGGTTGACGGTGATGCCCTGTTCCACGAGCTGGGTGCCTTCGGGGAGCCGGATGGTGCCGTCCACGGGAAGGACGCTGACCAGGTGTTTCCGGTCGGTGCGGGCGGCGTCCGTGCGGGTGTAGGAGCGCTTGCCGATGAAGTCCTTGACCTTGGAGACCACCCATTCCATGCCGGCGTCCTGCGGGGTCACGGTCCCGTCGGTGTCCTGGCCGACGATCGGGTAGCCCTTCTCGGCACGCAGCACGTGCATGGTTTCGGTGCCGTACGGGGTGATGTTGAACTCCGCGCCGGCCGCTGCCACGGCTTCCCAGGTGCTCAGCCCGTACCAGGACGGGACGTTGATTTCGTAGGCCAGTTCACCGGAGAACGAGATCCGGCAGATCCGGGCCCGGACGCCGGAGGCGAGGGTGGTTTCCTTGAAGGTCATGAACGGGAAGGCCTCGGCGTCCAGGCCGCCGTCGGCCGCCAGTTCCGGTGCCAGCTTCGCCACGACGGCGCGGGATTTCGGACCGACGACGGCGATGGTGGACCACTGCTCCGTAACCGAGGTGCAGTGCACGTCCAGTTCCGGCCATTCGGTCTGCAGCCATTCCTCCAGCCAGTCCAGCACCTTGGCGGCGCCGCCGGTGGTGGTGGTCATGAAGAAGCGGTCCTCGTCCAGGCGCAAGGTGACGCCGTCGTCGAAGATCATCCCGTCCGGGGTGCACATGACGCCGTAGCGGGCCGAGCCCGGGGCGAGCTTCTTGAACGCGTTGGTGTAGATGCGGTTCAGGAACTCGCCCGCGTCCTTGCCGCGGATCTCGATCTTGCCCAGCGTGGTGGCGTCCATGAAACCCGCGGACTCCCGGACGGCCGCGCATTCGCGCAGGACCGCGGTGTCCATGTCCTCGCCATCCTGCGGGTAGTACCACGGCCGCTTCCACTGCCCGACGTCCTCGAAGAGCGCTCCCTGGGCGACATGCCAGGGGTGGATGGAGGTCAGGCGGGCGGGGTCGAAGAGTTCGCCGCGCTGGCGGCCGGCCAAGGCTGCGAACGCCACGGGGGTGAACGGGGCCCGGTACGCGGTGGTGCCGATTTCCCCAATGCCCGCCGTTTCCCCGCCGCCGTGCTTCAGCGCAGCGGCGATGACGCCGATCGCGTTCACGCCGGAGGTCTTGCCTTGGTCGTTGGCGGTGCTGATCGAGGTGTAGCGCTTCACGTGTTCCACCGAGCGCATGCCGGCCCCGGTGGAGCGCAGGACGTCGGCTACCGACTGGTCGCGCTGGAAGTCGACGAAGTGGTGGTGCCAGTCCTCCGGGCCGCCCTTCTGCCCGGGAACCAGCCAGAGCTGGCGGGTCGGGGCGGACGCGCGCGGCGCCGCAGGGGCGACGGGCTCGACGGCGGAGCTAAAGCCGGCGGCGATGCCGGCCGCGGCCCCGGCGGAGATGCCCTCGGCCACGCAGTCCTCGAGCTCGAAGCTGCCGCGGCCGGAGCCGGCCACCTGCTGGTTGGGAACCACACTGTTGGGGACGAACGCCGCGAGGTCCTCGTCCCAGCGGAGTTTGCCCTGGCGCTGGGAGTGCAGGTGCACCACCGGTGACCAGCCGCCGGAGACGGCCAGCAGATCGCATGCAAGCTGTTCGACGCCCGAGGTGAGCTCACCGGCGTCGTTGATGCTCCGGACGGTGACGCCGAGGAGGCGCTCCTGCCCGGTGGTGTTGGCGACGGCGCTGCCGATCAGCACCCGTGTTCCGGCCGCGGCGGCTGCCGCGGCGGTTTCGCTCAGCTGCGGACGGGCGTCGACGACGGCCTCGACCTTGATGCCGGCGGCGCGGAGGTCCGCGGCCAGGGCGTAGGCGCTGTCGTTGGTGGTGCTGATGACCACCCGGGACCCGGCGGCGACGGCGTAGCGGTTGAGGTAGGTGCGGACCGCGGAGGCGAGCATGATGCCGGGGCGGTCGTTGTTCTCAAAGACCAGGGGCCGTTCGTGGGCGCCTGGAGCCAGGACGACCTGCTTGGCACGGATGTGCCAAATCCGCTGGCGGGACACGCCGGGCGCGGCCGGGGTCAGGAGGTGGTCCGTCCGGTTCTGGGCCGCGATGACGTAGTTGGAGTCGTAGGAGCCGAACGCCGTGGTGCGGTTCAGCACGGTGCACTCGGCCGCGGAGATCAGTTCGGCTTCAACATTGGCCACCCATTCCAGCGCGGGCTGGCCTTCGATGGTGTCCGTGAGGGCCGGATCGGTGGAACCGGACAGCAACGCTCCGCCGAGTTCGGGCTGGTCGTCGATCAGGATGACCCGGGCGCCGGAGCGGACGGCTTCGCGTGCCGCGGCGAGGCCCGCCGGGCCTCCGCCGACCACGAGTACGTCGGTGTGGACGTACTTCTTGTCGTATTCGGCGTGGTCCTCGGCCGGGTCGAGCTTGCCGAGGCCGCTAAGCAGTTCGGCGCTGAGTCCGTCCACGAGGGACACCGTGGTGGCGGGGAGCATGGATTCGGCGACGTGGCCCGGGAACCGGGCGGCGATCTTGACCAGGGCGTTGGATTCCTCGACGCCGGCGGACATGATGCCGCGGGGCCGTCCCTCGTACAGGGAGTCACCAGCACGGTGCCGGCCGTTGGCCAGCAGGGCGGAGGCGAGGGTGTCGCCGGGGTGGCCGGTGTACGCGCGGCCGTCCAGGGTGAAGCGCCAGGTGACGCTGCGGTCGATGCGTCCGCCGGTGCCAAGACGCGCGGGCTGCGGCTGAGCGGTCATTTGAGTGTTCCTTCCGGGGAAGCGGGGATGACGGTGGGGGCTGTGGTTCCGGCGGTTGCGTTTTCCTTGGCTGCGTTTTCCCTGTCGGGACGTGGCTGGCCCATCGGGTACACGGCCTGGATGTCGTAGGTGACGGTGTCACGGAGCGTGTTGAACCACTGACGGCAGCCGGTGCTGTGCTGCCAGCGCTCGGCGAAAGCGCCCTTCGTGTTGTCGCGGTAGAACAGGTACTCGGCCCATTCGCGGTCGGTGAGCTCTGCCGGGTTTTCGGGGTAGGGCACGTGGGCCTGGCCGCCGTAGTGGAATTCGGTCTCATCCCGGGGGCCGCAGTTGGGGCAGGAAATCAGGAGCATGTCCGTACCTCTTTCTAGTGGGCCACGGCGGCGGCGCCGTGTTCATCGATCAGGGCGCCGGTTTCGAAGCGCTCGAGGGCAAAGGGCTTGTTGAGTTGGTGCGGTGTTCCGGTGGCGATGGTGTGTGCGAAGGTCAGCCCGGCGGCCGGTGTGCCCTTGAACCCGCCGGTTCCCCAGCCGCAGTTGACGAACATGTTTTCCACCGGGGTGGTGCCCACGATCGGGGAGGCGTCCATGGTGGTGTCGACGATCCCGCCCCAGGTCCGGAGCACGTGGGCCCGGGCGAAGATCGGAAAGAGTTCGACGGCGGCGGCCATCTGGTGTTCGATCACGTGGAATGAGCCGCGCTGGCCGTAGCCGTTGTAGGAGTCCACGCCGGCCCCCATGACGAGCTCGCCCTTGTGTGCCTGGGAGACGTAGACGTGCACGTGGTTCGACATGACCACCGTCGGGTGGACGGGCTCATGGAGTTCGGAGACGAGCGCCTGGAGCGGATGGGATTGGATAGGGAGCCGGAATCCGGCCATTTCCGCCAGCACTGAGCTGTGCCCTGCGGCGCAGAGACCGACCTTTTCGGTGTGGATGGTGCCGCGGTTGGTCTTGACGCCCACCACCTTGTTGCCGTCCTTGAGGAAGCCCGTGACCTCGCAGTTCTGGATGATGTCGACGCCGAGCTCGTCGCATTTGCGGGCGAACGCCCACGCGACGTGGTCGTGCTTCGCGATCCCGGCGCGCGGCTGGTATGTGGCACCCATGACCGGGTAGCGGATGTTGTCGTTGATGTTCAGGATGGGGCAGAGTTCCTTGACCTGCTGCGGGTCCAGCCACTCGGCGTCGACGCCGTTGAGCTTGTTGGCCCCGACCCGGCGGATGCTTTCGCGGACGTCGCCCAGGGTGTGGGCCAGGTTCATGACCCCGCGCTGGCTGAACAGGAAGTCGTACTCGAGTTCTTCCGGCAGGATCTCCCACAGCTTCAGGGCGTGCTCGTAGATCGCCGCGCTCTCGTCCCAGAGGTAGTTGGAGCGGATGATGGTGGTGTTCCGGGCCATGTTGCCGCCGGCGAGCCAGCCTTTTTCCAGGATGGCGATGTTGGTCATCCCGTGGTTCTTGGCCAGGTAGTACGCCGTGGCCAGCCCGTGGCCGCCGCCGCCCACAATCACGGCGTCGTAGGAGGGCTTGGGTTCCGGATTGCGCCAGAGGAAGTCCGGGTGCTCCGGAAGGTGTTCGGTGGTCATTGTGCTGCTCCAATCAGTTCTGCTTCAAGCCCGGTTGCCGCTGCGCTGGTGCCAAGGTGCGGGTAGAGGGGGAATTTTGCGGCCAGGGCGCTGACGCGCCCGCGCAGTTCGGCGACGGTTTCGTCGCTGAGTTCGTTCTCCGGGGCCTGTGCGGTCAGGGCGGAGGCGATGATGTCCGCCACTTCGGTGAACTCCTCGGCACCGAAGCCGCGGGTGGCCAGGGCGGGTGTGCCGATCCGCAGCCCGGAGGAGACCATCGGCGGGCGGGGGTCGAACGGGACGGCGTTTCGGTTGACGGTGATGCCGATCCGGTGCAGCCGGTCCTCGGCCTGCTGTCCGTCCAGTTCCGAGTGCCGCAGGTCCACCAGGACCAGGTGCACATCGGTGCCGCCGTTGACCACCGAGATCCCGGCGGCCGCGACGTCGTCCTTCAGGAGCCGGGAGGCGAGAATCCTGGCCCCTTCGAGCGTGCGGTTCTGGCGTTCCTTGAACCCGGCGGACGCCGCGATCTTGAAGGCCACGGCCTTGGCCGCGATCACGTGTTCCAGCGGGCCGCCCTGCTGGCCGGGGAACACGGCGCTGTTGATCTTGCGCGCATACTCCTCCTTGCTCAGGATGACCCCGCCGCGCGGGCCGCCGAGGGTCTTGTGCGTGGTGGTGGTGACGACGTCGGCGTAGGGGACGGGGTTCGGGTGCAGCCCAGCGGCCACGAGGCCGGCGAAGTGTGCCATGTCGACCATCAGGTAGGCGCCCACGAGGTCGGCGATGCGCCGGAACTCCGCGAAATCCAGTTGCCGTGAGTAGGCGGACCACCCGGCAACGATCATCTTGGGCCGGTGCTCGAGTGCCAGGGCCTCGACCTCGGCCATGTCGACCAGGTGGTTGTGCTCGCTCACGTGATACGGGACCACGTTGTAGAGCTTGCCGGAGAAGTTGATGCGCATGCCGTGGGTGAGGTGGCCGCCGTGGGCCAGGGCGAGTCCCATGATGGTGTCGCCCGGTTCCAGGAGGGCGAACATGGCGGCCGCATTGGCCTGCGCGCCGGAATGGGGCTGCACGTTGGCCGCCTCCGCGCCGAACAGGGCCTTCACCCGGTCGATGGCGAGCTGTTCGATCACATCGACGTGTTCGCAGCCGCCGTAGTAGCGCTTGCCCGGGTAGCCCTCGGCGTACTTGTTGGTCAGGACCGAGCCCTGTGCCTCCATGACCGAGGCGGGGGCGAAGTTCTCGGATGCAATCATCTCCAGGGTGGACTGCTGGCGTTCCAGCTCCCTTGCCACCGCCTGTTCGACCTCGGGATCGACTGCGGAAAGTCGCTCGTTCAATTGCTCAACCACGGATGCTCCTTTGAAATACCATTGTTGCTGTGACTGATATATCAGTGTGGGGTCAATGGTATGATCGGGATCACAACAGAGTCAATAGCTGAAGCCAAGTGGAACCGGGCTTCCGCTTAGAATCCAGGAACGGAGCCGCGCCGTGAATGCACTTCCTGCCCTGCCGCCCGCAGAGGACGAGGCCATATCCCAGGCGGAGGCCGCCTACCGGCAGCTGCGCGACAAGCTGATCATGCTCGAGATCCGGCCGGGTGAGCCCATCAATGACGGCCAGCTCGCGATCGAGCTCGGGTTCGGCCGCACGCCGGTGCGCGAGGCGATCAAGCGGCTGGAGGTGGACCACCTGGTGGTTTCCTATCCGCGCCGGGGAACATTTGCCACCAGTGTGGATTTCACAGAGCTGGCCGACGTCTCGGAGATCCGGGAATTGCTGGAACCGCTGGCGGCACGCCGTGCGGCCGCCCGGGCCAGTGTTGCCATGCGCCGGGAACTGCTGCATGTCGCCGATGTCATCGCGGAGCTGGACCCGAGTCCGGGGGAGTCCCGGGACCTCATGCGCTACGACCTCACCGTGCACCGGCTGATTTACCGCGCCGCCGGCAATCCCCACCTCGAAGACACGCTGATCCGCTACGACAACCTGGCGACCCGCATCTGGTGCCTGGTCCTGGACAAGGTGCCCTCAGTCAGCGGCCACATCACCGAGCACGTGGAGCTGCTCCAGGCGGTGGCTGCCGGGGAGGCGGACAAGGCGGCCGAGCTCGCCCTGCACCACGTCACGAGTTTCGAAGAGACCATCCGCAAGGTGCTCTAGGGAGTCCGTCCCGGCTGGCGCGGTGCCGGCCCCGCTGCGGCCGCCGCCGCAGCTATGTGGATGCCAAGCAACCTGCCGGAAGTGCGCAGGTCGTCGCCGCCCAAGAGCGCCTGGATTTTGCTCAGCCGCTTGTGCATCGTCTGGCGTTCAATGTTCAAGGAAGCGGCCGACGCCGTCGTATTGCACCCGGAATCGAGCCAGCACAGCAGGGTGGCCATTAAGGCAGTGCCATGCTTTCGGTCCCACTCCAGCACTTCCCCCAGCGCCGACTCCACATAAGAGTCCATGAATGCCGGGTCCGGGACCGCGGCCAGGATGCGGCGGCCCAGGAGGTCCATGGCATCAGCAACCTCGCCCGCCGCAGGCATCCCAAGCCGCATGGCTTCCTGCGCCTCGACGTAGGAGTCGTGCGCGCGGAAGTCCTCGCTCACGTTTGGCCCGAAGGCGCCGCAGGTGTCCGAGCCGGCCGCGGCGTCCCGCGCGGCCCGGATCAGCGCTTCACGCGCCGCTCTTGCGCCTGTCCGCGGCAGGGCGAGCAGCACCGCGCGTTCGCCGTCCCACAAGTGGGACTTCACGTGCACTCCACGCATGTGCAGTGCACGTTCCACGGCGGAGAAATTGGCGTCCCTGCTCTCTGTGCGGAAGACAGCCATGACCGCTGCCTGACCGGGCTGGAGCCCTGCCTGCAGCCACAGGTGCCGGATGGTCGCGGCGTCGCCGCCCTCGATCACGGATTCCAGCAGCCGCGCGTCGGCCACTTGGGCCGGGGTGGGACGGAATGCCTGTGCGAGGGCCAGCGCCAGAATGCCAGACAGGCGGTCGGCCGCGAGCTCCAGGAGCAGCGGATCATCCGACCGGGAGCGGAGCGTTAACTGTGCCGCAAGCTGTCCGCCTACCACGATCCCGGCCATGGCCCGGGAGCCCGCGTCGTCGACGGCATTGCCTGCGTGGCCAAGGAGGACTCCGTCGGGGGCCACGAGGGAAACCTCCGCTTCCAGTGCGGTGGCCAGCAGTTCGAGAATGGTCGGAAGGTGGGGACCCCGGTCGGTGATCTGGCGCGCGATCTGCCGGGAGACGTCGTCGACCACCAGGTGGGCGGCCGCCTGCTCATTGACCACCAGCCGGTTGACGGCCTCGGCGATGTCCACGAAGGGTGCCACCGAGCGCAGTTCGATCAGAGGCAGGCCGCTCCGGTCCGCCGCGGATATCAGTTGCTCCGGCAAAGCGGCGGGCTGACCGGCGGTCTGCAACGCCAGGGCCGCGACGTGCCGTGCTGAAAGGCTGCGGATGTAGTCCTCCTGCTCCTTAGGGCCCAGCGCCAGCAGCGTCTCCCCGCCAGAGAGCAGCAGTTCCCCTCCGCGCAGGAGCGGGGCAATCTCGAGCACCTCGCTGGAATGCACCCACCGGACAGCCCTCTCCAGCGTCCCGGGCACGTTGCTGCGGAGCAGCGGGTCGGCGGCAAGCATGGGCGCGGAAGCGAGTACTTCTGCAAGCGTAATCATTTGGGCCCTTTTACTACGCGATGTCTTGGGGTGACATTTAGTCGTCTGTTACGCGCTAAGTGTAAGCATAATGTCTCTATTTTGTGGCGTAGGTCACCCATAAGCTGAATGAACTCCCGTTCTGCATTTCAACGTAGTGAATTGAGACACAGCATGAACCAAGCTCAACAAGGCTCGCACGAGGCGGCGACCGTCGAGGTTGAAGACGTCTTGCAGCCCATCCCGGAATCCGCACGGACCACCAAACTTTCCGGACAGTTCTGGATCTGGGCCGGGGCCAATGTCGCTCCCATCAACTGGATCCTCGGAGCCCTTGGCATCCAGCTCGGCCTTGGCCTGGGCGACACTCTTCTGGTGCTGATCGTCGGCAATCTCATCGGCATGGCCGGCTTCGGGTTCTTTGTTATCCTCGGCCAGCGGACCGGGGCCACCGGCATGCTGCTCGCCCGCGGCGCGTTTGGCCGCCGCGGGGCCTACCTGCCAGCCGCAATCCAGGCCACCATCGCCATCGGCTGGTCAGCAGTCAACACCTGGGTCATCCTGGACCTGATCCTTGCACTCTTCGGCATGATCGGCTGGGTCGACCCCCACGAACGCAACATCATGGTGCGCATCATCGTCGCCGCAGTCATCATGACCGTCCAGGTGGCCATCTGCTACCGCGGATACCGTGCCATCTCCAAGTTCGAGCGGATCACCATGCCGCCCACCGTCCTGGTCCTGGTCGGCATGTCGATCGTGGCTTGGACGCAGCTCGACATCAACTGGAGCTACGCCGGGCCGGCCGGAGCCGTGTTGGAGGGCCTGCCGCGTATCGCGGCAATGTCCTCGATCATGACCGTCATTGGCATCGGCTGGGGGATCGGGTGGTTTACCTACGCCCCGGACTACTCCCGTTTCGTCAGTCGCAAGGTCAAGCCTGCCAAGTTGTTCATGGTCAGCGTGCTTGGCCAGTTCCTGCCCGTCGTCTGGCTCGGCATCCTCGGCGCCAGCCTCGCCACCAAGAACGGACAGGCCGATCCCGGTGAGCTGATTGTCTCCAACTTCGGCAGCCTGGCCATCCCGGTCATCCTCTTGGTTATCCATGGACCAATTGCCACCAACATCATCAACCTGTACACCTTCGGCGTCGCCTTCCAGGCGCTGGACGTCAAGATTTCCCGGCGCAAGCTGTCGATCATTGTGGGGGTGCTGTCCATGTTCGCGGTCATCGGCTTCATGTTCGCGGAGGACTTCGCAATGATCCTTGACTCCTGGCTCGGTGCCATTGTGGCCTGGGTGGCCACTTGGGGTGGCATCATGGCGGTCCACTACTTCATCTTCGAGCGCCACCACAAGGACTTCTCCTACCTGTGCACGGATTCGAAGACGACCGCGCTGAAGGCAGTGAACCCGTCGGCATTCATCGCGTTCTTCGCCGGCATCCTGATGACCTGGATGTTCATGTACGGCGGAGTCCCGGCCCTGCAGGGTCCCATCGCGACGGCCATGGGCGGCGTCGACTTCTCCTGGCTCGCCGGAACCGTCACCTCATCCGTCCTCTATTTCGCCCTCGGCTACCCGCGCTTCCGCAAGCGCATCCGGGCCGGTGTGCCACTGGGCATCCGACTCGACCTGAAGGAAGAAGCAGTGCTGGCCGAGCACGGCGACGCTTGCGAAGACAAGCACCCGGTCCAGGAGCCGGCCCGGGTCGCCTGAAAACCGGAAACGCCAACCCTAAAGTCCATCCACACGTAAAGGAATAACCAGTGACAATCTCCACCACCGCCCCTGCATCAAACATTTCCGAGCTGGAGCGTCTGAAAGTTCTGCACAACGGGCAGAAGGAGAAGCTGACCTTCTCCAATGCTGAATTTGAGCGCCGGCTCGGCGGATTGCGCCGGATCATGGCAGAGAAGGACCTGGACGCCGTCGTCCTGACCAGCTACCACTCCATCAAGTACTACTCCGATTTCCTCTTCACGTACTTCGGCCGCTCCTACGCCATGGTGGTCACCAAGGACGACACCGTGACCGTCACGGCCAACATCGACGCCGGCATGCCGTGGCGCCGCAGCTACGGCGACAACGTGGTCTACACCGACTGGCGCCGGGACAACTACATCTTCGCCATCCAGGAGGCCCTGCGCACCCGCGGCATCAACCCCCGCCGGCTCGGCGTCGAAGACGATTCGCTCCCGCTGGACAACCGCAACAAGATCCAGGCGGCCTTCGCCGGGGCCACCCTGGTGGACGTGGCGCAGGCCGCCATGCGCCAGCGGATGATCAAGTCGGCCGAGGAAATCGAGGTCATCAAGCACGGTGCCCGGATCGGGGACCTGGGCGGCGAAGCCATCCGCAACGCCATCACCGCCGGCATCACCGAGTACGAGGTCGCCCTGATCGGCACCGAGGCCATGGTCCACGAAATCGCCCGGACCTTCCCGGATTCGGAAATCCGTGACACCTGGGTATGGTTCCAGTCCGGCATCAACACCGACGGCGCCCACAACTGGGCCACCACCCGCAAGATCCAGGAACACGACATCCTGTCCCTGAACTGCTTCCCGATGACCTCCGGCTACTACACCGCACTGGAACGCACCTTGTTCTACGGCGAACCCGACGCCCGCTCCCTCGAGCTCTGGAACATCAACGTGGAAGTCCACAAGCGCGGCCTGGAGCTCATCAAGCCCGGAGCTGTCTGCAAGGACATCGCCGCCGAGCTGAACGAGATCTACGTCGGCCACGGCCTGCTGGCCAACCGGACGTTCGGCTACGGCCACTCCTTCGGCGTCCTGAGCCACTACTACGGCCGGGAAGCCGGACTGGAACTCCGCGAGGACATCGACACTGTGCTGGAGCCCGGCATGGTGGTCTCCATGGAGCCCATGATCACCGTCCTGGACGGCCAGCCCGGCGCCGGCGGCTACCGCGAGCACGACATCCTGGTGGTCGGCCAGGACGGAGCCGAGAACATCACGAAGTTCCCCTTCGGCCCCGAATACAACATCATCGGCGCCTAACCGCCCACACCCCCCAAAAAAGGGGGCCGACAACAGAAGCGGCGCCACATCCACCGTGGCGCCGCTTCCCGGCACACCATGAACGAGGAGCACCACCAACATGGACACGTCAGTATTTCTCGAAGACCTGGACGCCTTCGCATACCGGGGAGCGCTGGCCTCCGGGGACGCGGTCGTCCTCATTCCTGTCGGGTCCCTGGAGCAGCACGGGCCGCACCTGCCGCTGGGAACTGACACCCTTCTGTCGTCACACTTCGCGGAGGGGGTCGCCAGGCGCCTGGATGCACTCGTTGCCCAGCCCATCGCGTACGGGTACAAGTCGCAGCAGAAATCCGGGGGCGGCAACCACCTCTCCGGTACCACCAGCCTGGATGGTGCCACGCTCATCGGGGTGGCGCGCAACCTGGTCAAGTCCTTCCTCAACCAGGGCGTCAGGCACGTGGTCTTCGTCAACGGCCACTTCGAAAACTACCAGTTCCTGTATGAGGGGATCGACCTGGCCCTGGAAGATCTGGGGCTAAAGCCCGGGGCAGAGCAGAGCGTGCTGCTGCTCTCCTACTGGGACTTTGTCAGCCAGGACACGCTGACGGAGGTCTACCCGGACGGATTCCCGGGGTGGGACATCGAACACGGGGGGGTCCTGGAAACTTCGCTCATGCTCCACCTCGAATCGGCCCGGGTTGCCATGGACCGCTTGGTGGACGGCCCGGCCGCTGTCCTGCCGCGCTTCGACAGGCTCCCTGTGGTGCCGGAGCGCACGCCGGCCACCGGCTGCCTTTCCTCAGCCGCCGGATCCAGCGCCGCCAAGGGCGAACTGCTGTACGAGCAGGTGGTCGAAGACCTGGCCGCCGACCTCGCCCGCGAGTTGGTCCGCGAACCCGTCGGGGCGGCCGTTTCAGGGTAGCGGGACATCGGCCGCCCGGCCGAGCGCGATCCTATGCAGCATCATGAATGCACCGCAGTGCGACACGTCGCCGCGGTGCATTGGTGTGTCGGGACGGACTTGGGGAACTTTAGCCGTTCTTCTTCCAGCGCTTCGGCCACTTCAGGTTCAGCAGGAGCAATCCCAGTAGGAGCGAGTCGACTGTCATGATTGCCGCCATGAGGTAGGCCCATCCGGCCATCATGGCGTGGCCTCCGGCCGCCGCCCCGCAGTGTGCATGTGTAACCGGATGCCCATGACGATCTCCTGACGTGGATCCCCCCAGTCACTCGATAGTCCACCCAGTCTGCCACCGCGTCGCCCAGGAGGGAACGGCGTTGCCGCAGGGCTCAAGCTTTTCCCAAGCTGGTACCTGACCTGCGCTTTCAGTGCAACTACGTCTCACTGGGCGCAACTGTGATTTGCACTCGGGCAGGGTGCTCAGAGGGGTGGTCAATAAGTCTGTCTTGAATTAATTCACGCGCTCGAAACAAAAACCCATTGACTGTGTCATAGGTCACGCCTAATCTGATGCAACAGCGTTGCACTGATTGCAACTCCAAAACCCTTTGGTGGACACATGAGTAACGAATCTTCCTCCCCCGCCACTCTTGCGGGAGCGACCAGCCCGGAGTCGAATAACGGGCATGGCAGTACTTCCTCCGGACACAACGCGTTGAGCGGCGGAACCGCCCCGGGCGGTCAAGCCGCATCCGGCAACGGTGACGGAGTTAGCCGGGACACCCGACGGCGCGTGGTCGCCGCCAGCTTCATCGGCAACTTCGTCGAATGGTTTGACTACGCCGTCTACGGCTACCTGGCCGCAACCATCGCGGCGGTCTTCTTCCCCGAATCCAGTCCCCAGACCGCGCTCTTGCTGACGTTCGCCCTGTTCGCGATCTCGTTCCTGGTCCGGCCGCTCGGCGGCTTCGTTTGGGGCCATATCGGCGACCGCGTGGGGCGCAAGACAGCGCTTTCGCTGTCAATCCTGATCATGTCTGGAGCGACGTTCTGCATCGCCCTCATCCCGGGGTTCAACTCCATCGGGATCTGGGCCCCGATCCTGCTCCTGGTGGTGCGCGTCGTCCAGGGCTTCTCCGCCTCGGGCGAATACGCCGGCGCATCCGCCTTCCTGGTGGAGTACGCCCCGGCCAACAAGCGCGGCCTGTACGCCGCGGTGGTCCCGGCCAGCACGGCCGCAGGCCTGCTGCTTGGCTCCCTGCTCGCGGGCCTGCTGACCGTCCTGCTCAGCGCCGAGGCCATGCAGAGCTGGGGGTGGCGCCTGCCGTTCCTGCTCGCAGCCCCGATGGGCCTGATCGGACGCTACATCCGCACCAAGCTCGAAGACACCCCGGTGTTCCGCGAACTGGCGGAAGAGGACCACGCCATCAAGGCGCCGGTCTCCAGCCTGTTCCGGAAGCACTGGCGGCTGCTGCTCAAGGCGGTCGGAGCCGTGCTGCTCAACGCCGTCGGCTTCTACGTGATCCTCAGCTACATGCCCACGTACCTGTCCTCGGAACTTGGCCTCGGCGCAGCCGAATCCTTCCTGGCCACCACCATCGCGCTGGTGACCTACATCGGGTTCATCTTCCTGACCGGAATGCTCTCGGACCGCTACGGCCGGAAGAAAGTCCTCATTTCAGCATCCCTGAGCTTCATGGTGCTGACCGTTCCGGCCTTCGCCCTGCTGGGCACGGGGAACTTCCTGGTGATCGTCCTGGTCCAGATCCTGCTGGGCGGCATGCTCACGCTCAATGACGGCACACTCCCGAGCTTCCTGGCGGAAATGTTCCCCACCCGCGTCCGCTACAGCGGCTTCGCCGTCAGCTTCAATCTCTCCAACGCCCTCTTCGGCGGCACCGCACCCTTCATGGCGACCCTCCTGATCGCCGCGACGGCCAACGCCCTGGCTCCGGCCTGGTACCTGGCCGGCGCCGCGGCAGTCTCCCTGATTGCCGTCGTGCTCTCCCGTGAAACCAGCAAGGAACCGCTGCGCCACGAGTAGCCCCGGCCGGCCTCTAAATTTCCCCTCTAAAGAACAGCACTGCAGAAAGGCACCACCATAATGAGCATCACCACGTCCGACAACGCTTCGTCCATCGCCGAGCTGGAGCGTCTGAAAGTTCTGCACAACGGGCAGAAGGAGAAGCTGACCTTCTCCAATGCTGAATTTGAGCGCCGGCTCGGCGGATTGCGCCGGATCATGGCAGAGAAGGACCTGGACGCCGTCGTCCTGACCAGCTACCACTCCATCAAGTACTACTCCGATTTCCTCTTCACGTACTTCGGCCGCTCCTACGCCATGGTGGTCACCAAGGACGACACCGTGACCGTCACGGCCAACATCGACGCCGGCATGCCGTGGCGCCGCAGCTACGGCGACAACGTGGTCTACACCGACTGGCGCCGGGACAACTACATCTTCGCCATCCAGGAGGCCCTGCGCACCCGCGGCATCAACCCCCGCCGGCTCGGCGTCGAAGACGATTCGCTCCCGCTGGACAACCGCAACAAGATCCAGGCGGCCTTCGCCGGGGCCACCCTGGTGGACGTGGCGCAGGCCGCCATGCGCCAGCGGATGATCAAGTCGGCCGAGGAAATCGAGGTCATCAAGCACGGTGCCCGGATCGGGGACCTGGGCGGCGAAGCCATCCGCAACGCCATCACCGCCGGCATCACCGAGTACGAGGTCGCCCTGATCGGCACCGAGGCCATGGTCCACGAAATCGCCCGGACCTTCCCGGATTCGGAAATCCGTGACACCTGGGTATGGTTCCAGTCCGGCATCAACACCGACGGCGCCCACAACTGGGCCACCACCCGCAAGATCCAGGAACACGACATCCTGTCCCTGAACTGCTTCCCGATGACCTCCGGCTACTACACCGCACTGGAACGCACCTTGTTCTACGGCGAACCCGACGCCCGCTCCCTCGAGCTCTGGAACATCAACGTGGAAGTCCACAAGCGCGGCCTGGAGCTCATCAAGCCCGGAGCTGTCTGCAAGGACATCGCCGCCGAGCTGAACGAGATCTACGTCGGCCACGGCCTGCTGGCCAACCGGACGTTCGGCTACGGCCACTCCTTCGGCGTCCTGAGCCACTACTACGGCCGGGAAGCCGGACTGGAACTCCGCGAGGACATCGACACCGTGCTGGAGCCCGGCATGGTGGTCTCCATGGAGCCCATGATCACCGTCCTGGACGGCCAGCCCGGCGCCGGCGGCTACCGCGAGCACGACATCCTGGTGGTCGGCCAGGACGGAGCCGAGAACATCACGAAGTTCCCCTTCGGCCCCGAATACAACATCATCGGCGCCTAACCGCCCACACCCCCTGAAAGGGACCGACAGCAAAAGCGGCGCCACATCCACCGTGGCGCCGCTTCCCGGCCCTCATACGGAATGATGGTAGACACCATGACCCCAGCAGAATCTCCCGAAACCACCGGCAACGGCGACACCAAGGGCACCTCCGTCATAGTCAACGCCATCGCCGTGCTGCGAACATTCACCGCCGACGAGCCACTGCTCGGCGTCACCGAGATCGCCAACCGGGTCGGCCTGCACAAGAGCACCGTTTCCCGGATCCTGGCCACCTTCGAACAAGAACACCTGGTGGAACGGGACCCGGAGAGCCGCCGCTTCCGGCTGGGGCTGGGACTGATCGCCGTCGCCGGACCGCTGCTGGCCGAGCTGGAAGAACGGCGCGTGGCCTACCCGGTCCTGCGCGAACTCACCGAACAGACCGGCGAAACCAGCGCCCTCATGGTGTGGAACGGCGCCGAATCGATGTGCGTGGAACAGATCGCCAGCCACCACCAGATCAAACACACCACCCCGCTGGGTGCCCGGTACACGGACGCCATGAGCGCCTCCGTTCAAGTCTTCCTGTCCGCCGAGCAGTCAGAACGTGTCCGGACGCTGCTGCGCAGCGGAGCGATCAGCTATCCGGGACTCGACGACGCCGGCCTGGACGGCTACCAGATCAAGCTCAAGGATGTGACGGGCCGCGGGTGGGCCATCAACTACGGCGAATCATCGATCGACGAAGTGGGCGTCGCGGCCCCCGTCTACGACCACCGCGGTGACATCGTGGCGGCCGTCCTGATCTCGGCACCCCGGTTCCGCGTTTCACGGGAAAGGCTGCAGAGCCTGGGGGAAGCATGCGCCGCCGCGGCCCACAAGGTCACCACACGCCTGGGCGGACGCGCGCCCCAGAGCAAGAACTAACGCGCCCGCACAACCGCACCCGCTTCCGCACCAGCCTCAACTGAGCCGGGCCAGCCTGGCCGCCAGATGCAGCGCAGCCAGCCGGCCCGTGGTGCGGGGGTCGCCGCCGCATAGATCGAAGATCCGCCGCAGCCGCTGGTGCATGGACTGCCGCTCGACGTGCAGCTCCCGGGCTGCGTGGGCCGTGTTGCACCCGGAATCCATCCACACCGCCAGTGTGTCGAGAAGTCGCGAATGGCGTTGCGCATCATGATCCAGGAGCGCGCCCAGTTGCTGGCGCACGAAGGTGCGCCGCTGATCGGGATCCAGAGACTGGACGGAAAGACGTTCCACTGCGAATGCCTCCGCGTCGACCACCGGATGGGGCCCGCCGCCGGGACCGGATTCTTCCCGCGAGGCGGCCAATTCCAGGGTGAGCTTGGCTTCGGACAGCGACCAGGGAGCGTCCGAGATTCCGGTCGCCAGTGGTCCCACCGCGGCCTGCATTCCATCTATGGCCGGAAGCTCCAGCAGGGCGGCCAGGAGCCTCTGCCGGCTCTCTTCCGGGGCATCCCCTGCCAAGCCGACTATTGCGAGAAGCTCGGCGTTGTCGACATAGCTCGCATGGAACCGTGCCGCCCGGGCCAGAAGCTGCTCCACCGACGAACGCAACTGTTGCGAGAGATCCGAGCGGACCACCACAGCCGCGAGCGGCGCGGAGGCCGGAATTCCTGCTGCCGAGGCCAGCTGTTGAAGCCTCCACGGCTGGCTGCCGGAATCCACCGCCCGGATCAAGGCAGCTCCCGCAACCTCCCGCAGCCCGGGGGACATCCGCTGCAGCATGGCCAGGGCCAGGATATCCACGGAACGTTTGCCGGCAGTCCGCGCGAGGTTCTCATCCTCGTCCGCCGGGACCCGGAGCATCAGCTGAGCCGCAAGGATTCCGCGCACGGGCACATCGATCCGGATCAGACGAGCATGTTCCTGCGGCGCGGGGATAGAGCCGCCGACTGTGTCGCCGACAACGGTGTTCTCTGGCGCTGCACTGGCCAGGGTCACACCTGTAAGGGAAGCGAGGGCCACCTCGGCGTGCGTGATTCCGGCGAGTACGGCCAGAATCCGGTCCAGGCTGCCGCCATGTGCCAGCTCAACGGCCATCGCGTGACTGGCTTCGTCTGCCCGCCGCAATTGGGACACCGACTCGCTGACCAGGGACGAGTTGATGGCCTGCATAACACTGACAAACGGCACCACCTTGCGGAGCTCGATCAGAGGAAGCCCGGCTGCCTCGGCGGCTGACACCATCAAGGACGGGAGCGAAGGAAGAGCGACGCCGGTTTCGATGGCCAAGGCCGCCACTCCCCGCTCTGCCAGCTGGTGGATGTAAGCGACCCGCCGGTCCTCAGAGGCGAGAGCGAGGGCCTCGCCTCCCGTCAGCAGGAGCTCACCGCCGTCGAGCAGGGGAGCGATGTCCAGAATCTCGCTCGAGTGCACCCACCGGAGCTGGGTCCGGGCAGCTCTGCTGCTGGCCGCCCGGACGACGGGATCGGCGGCCGCCAGCGTCGGGTGGTGCAGGACATCTTGAAGACGTATTGACATGACACTCCGTCGCGTAAAGCAACCATTAACTAGACACATCATATATAGGCGGATGTGGCATGTGCCACATAATCTTGAAGCACCCCAATCGCTCACGGAGGCTCCAATGCGTGAAAAATCCCCCTTGGTTTCGGCCGGCACCGCACCAGCGGCCAGCGAAGACCACGAAGCGTGGCTTCACCCCATCCCCGAATCAGAGCGCACCCGCAAGGTGTCCGGCCAGTTCTGGATCTGGGCCGGCGCCAACCTCGCCCCGATCAACTGGGTGCTCGGTGCGCTCGGCATCCAGCTCGGGCTGGGGTTCGCGGACACCGTCACCGTTCTTGTCCTTGGAAACCTGATCGGCATGCTGCTCTTCGGGTGCTTTGTCCTTCTGGGCCAAAAGACGGGAGCGACCGGCATGGTGCTGGCCCGCGCAGCCTTCGGGCGGCGCGGAAACTACCTGCCGGCGGCCATCCAGGCCCTTCTGGTGATCGGCTGGTGCGCAGTCAACACCTGGATCATCCTGGACCTGGTCATGGCGCTGTTCGGAACCTTGGGCTGGGTTGACCCGGAGGCCCACAACTATGCGTGGAAGATCGGCATCGCCACCTTCATCATGGCGGCCCAGGTGGCCATTGCCTGGTTCGGCTACAAGGCGATCGCCGCGTTCGAGAAATGGACCGTCCCGCCGACCATCATCATCCTGACCGTGATGTCGGCAGTGGCATGGTTCGGCATGCAGATCAACTGGACCTACGCCGGCCCGGCAGGTCACATCCTGGAAGGCTCCGAACGCATCGCCGCGATGAGCGCCGTCATGACGGCTATCGGCATCGGCTGGGGCATCACCTGGTTCACCTACGCCGCAGATTACTCCCGCTTCGTCAGCACCTCGGTGCCCAAGCGCAAGGTCTACTTGGCCTCGGTGCTGGGCCAGTTCATCCCCGTCGTCTGGCTGGGCATCCTGGGGGCCAGCCTGGCCACCAACACCGGCGAAATCGACCCCGGAAAACTCATCGTGCTGAACTTCGGCGCGCTGGCCCTGCCCGTGCTGCTAATGGTGCTGCACGGCCCCATCGCGACCAACATCCTGAACATCTACACCTTCTCCGTGGCCACTCAGGCACTGGACATCTCCATCAGCAGGCGCAAGTTGAACCTGTTCGTCGGCGTCTTCTCACTTGCCGCCGTAATCTTCTTCATCTTCCAGGAAGATTTTGCCTCCGTACTGGATGCCTGGCTGATCGGGCTGGTCGCCTGGGTGGCCGCCTGGGGCGGAGTCATGCTGGTCCACTACTTCTGGATCGAAAAGCGCTGGCCCGGCAACCCTGACAGGCTCTTCGACGCGATCGGCACCAAACGCCTGCCGGGCGTGAATCCGGCCGGCATCGCCTCCCTGCTCATCGGCATCTACGCCACGTGGCTGTTCATGTATGGGCTGGTGCCGGCAATGCAGGGACCCATCGCCGTCGCCCTGGGCGGATGGGACCTGTCCTGGCTCGCCGGGGGACTGGCCAGCGCCGCGTCCTACGCCATCCTCGGCCCGCGGTTCCACCGCAAGTTCCTCGACGTTCCCGCCGTCAGCGAATTGACCGTAGAGGTTGTCATGCCCCAGGCGACCGACCTTCCGGTCCCGGACACCACCCGCGCGGCCCTCTAGCGCGGCAGGCAGGCGGAGGGAACGCCAGCGCGACCCGGAGCCGAAACTTATGGAACTTGTCGCAGTCAGGAAGCACAGGTCCCCGGCACGGCCCCTCATCACGAGGTGGCCGTGCCGGGGACCTCTCTGCGCTTACGCGGGCTTGGCCATCGCGTAGGCCGCGGTGGCGTAGGCGAGTGCGGCGGACATGTCCTTGAGCAGATCCGGGTTGGTGTTCGCGATGGTGTCGCAGGCCTCGTGGTAGCAGGGATCCAGATGCTTGCCGGCCTCGCCGCCGTAGGCCTGGACCTGGGCCTGGGTTTTCTTCTTCTCATCGCCGGTGAACAGCCCGCCGCCCGGAATGCCGGCCGTCAGGAAGGCGTCGTAGTCGGAACCGCCATCGAAGGGCGTGGTTTCGGCGGGGAGCGAGTTCTCCTTGAAGAAGCGGAAGAGGATGTCCTCGATCGCCTTGGACCCGGCCGGCCCGGCGTGGCCGAAATCGGTACCGTCGCCGTCGTGCACGGACCGCACACCGTTGGGCGAGGCCACCATGTCCACATTCAGGTATGCCGGGGTCTGGCTGCGCTCCTGCGTGCTCAGCGAATCGACGTAGTGCTGGGACCCGTAGAGGCCGTCCTCCTCCCCACCCCAGAACGCAAACCGGACCCTATTGGCCGGCGTAATCCCGGACTCCTTCATCCACCGGGCGGTCTCAAGGACCGCTGCCACCCCGCTGCCGTTATCGTCAATTCCCGGGCCGTCCTTCACGGAATCCAGATGCGCGCCCACCACCACGGTGCGCTCGGCGCTGCCCTCCGTGTCGGCCAGGATGTTGAACGACTCCACCTTCGGCTTGCCCCGTCCCTCCCCTTTGAAGCTGAAGGTCTGCCGGACTGGTGAGTACCCGGCAGCCCGCAACTGCTTCTCGATGTAGCGGGCCGATTCCTCATACCCGGAGGTGCCCGAGGCGCGGTTGCCGCCATTGGCATCAGCAACCTGCTGCAGGGCCTTCAGGTGGTCCACCATGCCCCGGGACTTGAACGCGGCCAGCACCGTACGCGCGTCCACAGGACTCACCGGATCCAGCGGCGGAACAGCAGGCCGGGAAGGCGCAGCACTGGCGGATTTGGCGGGCTTGCTGCTCGCGCTGCCGGTCGGGGTGCCGGCCGCGGTCTCGGAGGTGCAGGCCGACGTCGAGAGCAGAATCACCGCGAGGACTGAGGGGAGGACGTGTTTGCGCAAAGTGATCATGCCGAGGAGCCCCATCATTAGTCGGTACAAGTTCGCTTGCTTTCCGGCCGAAAAGGTCAAGACGCTCGCCACTGACGCTCCAGTAAGTCGCGGCCGCCATCGCCCGGCAGATACTCCTATCCGATCGAACCATTGTGGGCCTTTCTGGGGTAAGTGCAACAGCGCCCTAGTTTGAAAGGGCTGTGCTGTGCAGCCGCTGGTTGCTCGGCCAAGCGGCCCCGGCCCTGCTTGCGTGCTTAACCAGGGCCGGGCGCCGCAGACATGATCTGCGGCGCCCGGCCCTGTGGCGCTCCCAGCCAGCTGGGCGGCCGCTACGCCAGCATTGCCTCGACGTCCGCCACTTCCGGGTAGGCCGTTTGCGTCCCTTTCCTGGTCGCTGCCAGGGCGGCGGCAACCGAGGCGAAGGCGGCAGCGGCCGGGAGGGATTCCCCGGCAGCCAGGCGTGCCGCGACGGCCCCCGTGAAGGCGTCGCCGGCGCCGGTGGTGTCCGTGGCGTTGACCCTGGTGGGTTCAATCCGGGTGACGTGGCCCCCGGCGCCGGCACCCGAGTCCAGGACCACGGAGCCGTCAGCGCCCAAGGTGACCACAACGCGCTGCAGTCCGCGATCGGCAAACCTGCTCCGGACCGGCGCCCACGCCGCCGTGTCCGCGCCGGCGTCGGGCACGGCGGTGCCGCCCAGGAACAGCGACGCCTCGTGCGCATTCACGAGCAGAACGTCGCAGAGGCCGGCGAGACTCGCGGGGATCTCGGCGTAAGGCGACAGGTTGAGCAGGACTGTTGCGCCGGCGTCGTGCCCCAACCGGGCCGCCGCTTCAACGGTGTCGAGGCCAACCTCGAGGCACAGGCACACCACCGATGCGCGCTCGAACACGTCGGCTGAGCCGGCAACATCCTCCGGTGCCAGCGTGCCGTTGGCACCGGCCGAGATGATGATGTTGTTCTCGCCGCTCGCGTCCACGGAGATGACGGCGACGCCGGTGGCCGCCTCGGGGGAGCGGCGGACGCGGGAGACATCCACGCCCGCCCCGGCGGTGGAGGCCAGGAGCATGGTGCCGTTGGCGTCGTCGCCGACCGCGCCGATCAGGACGACCCGGCCGCCGAGCTTGCTCGCGGCGACGGCCTGGTTGGCGCTTTTGCCTCCCGGGTTCACCGCAAAACCGTTCCCGTGCACCGTTTCGCCGGGAAGCGGTAGCCGCTCGCAGTAGATGGTCAGGTCCGCGTTCAGCGAGCCGACGACGACGATCGGGGCAGGGGTCGCGATGGTCACTTCGCCTCAGCTTCCACGGGCTTGGGAATCAGCAGTGAAGCAGCAAATGCCGCCACGGTGATGATAAGGCCCACCGCGATCGCGGTCAGGTAGGAAGCCTGGGCGTCGCCCAACGCGGAAGAGGCCACGAGCGCCGCCGGGAGGACCAGGAAGCTCAGGCCCGCACCCAGGTTGAACGCGCCGGCGTTCATGCCGGGGAGGAAGCCGGGGTTGCCTTCGGGGGAGAGGACAACGCCCAGGCCGTTGAGCATGATGTTGACTGTGCCCGCGTACATGATGCCCAGCAACGCTGTTCCGGCAATCATCATGGGCAGGCTGCTGAGGCCGAAGAAGGCAATGATGGCCAGGGCCACGACGCTGCCGGCCATGCCGATCCGCAGAACCTTGGTGTAGCCAAGAACCGGGGCCAGCCGGCCGGTGATCGGGCCGACGATCCAGCCCAGCAGGGCATAGGGGGTGAGGATGATCAGCGACATCTCGGTGGGGCCCACGCCGAAGCCGGGGGCAGTGGCCTGCACGTAGGCGGGAACGATCCCGTTGATGACCGCGAAGACGCCGGTCATCGTCAGGGTGGTGGTCAACAAGGGCGCCCAGGTGGAGCGCCGGCGCAGGTGCGCGGTTTCCACCATCGGCTGCGGGGTGCGCTTTTCCACGATCCAGAAACCGCAGAAGGCGATCGCGGCCACGGCGACCAGGGCGATGGCCAGGGTGAGTGTGCCGGCAGAAAATGCGCTGACCAGTTTCGAGGCTTCGTTGAGGGCGGTCAGCAGGGCGCCGACCGCGATCACGATGAAGAACACGCCGGGCCAGTCCATTTTGGTGCCGACTGCCGGCTTGCTTTCGCCGGCCAGGACAGCGACGAGAGCCGCGGCCAGGACTGCCAGGGCGACCATGAGCCAGAATATGCTGCGGAACCCGAAGTGTTCGGCGAAGTAGCCGCCCACAAACGAGTCCACGCCGGCAACCCCGCCGTTGACGGCGGTGATGAGGCCCATCAGGGCGCCGTACTTGCGCGGGTCGCTGACGGCCGAGCGCAGCATGATCAGGCACAGCGGCACGGTGGGGCCGCTGACCCCCTGGACGATGCGGCCGACGAAGAGCCACGTGATGTCCGGGGCCATGGCTGCGATCAGGGAGCCGACGGCCATCATCACCATCATGCCCAGCAGGATTTTCTTGCGTCCCACAATGTCGCTCAGGCGTGGCAGGAAGAGGGAGAACAGTGCTGCGGCGGTGAAGAACCAGGTCTGGGACAGGCCGATCACGGCCTGGTCCGTGTGCAGTTCGGTGCCCATCGTGACCAGGGCGGGGCTGAGCATGGAGGCGTTGAGCTGGAAGGCAACGCAGGCGGTCAGCAGTGCGGCCGTGAGCGCAGTGACGCTTCGCCGCGTGGTCTTGGGTTCGTAGGTCAGGGTGCTCATGAGTTGGCTGCTCCTGCGTCGACGCTGACGGCGGCGGACGGGTCGACGTCGCCGATGCGCACCAGGGCGTCCGTGACGAGGTTCCAGAATTTCCCGTGGTCGAGTTCCACGGCCACGGAGGTGTGGCAGTCCGCCGGCGCCGGGGCCCGGAAATCGGCCACGGTCATGCCGAGCGTCAGCTGGCCCTGCAGTTCGATGTTCACCGGCACTTTGCGGGTGGTCATGACGGTGGGATCGATGACGTAGGCCACCGCGCAGGGGTCGTGGACGGGAGGGTAGTCAAAGCCCTGGGCGTCCTTGTACGTCTTGGTGAAGAACTCCATCAGTTCCAGCACGAACTGGGCGGGCCGGGTGCCCACGGCAGCGATCTTTTCCACGACCTCGGGGGTCGCCAGGGCCTGGTGCGTGAGGTCCAGGCCCACCATGACCACCGGCCAGGGCTCGTTGAAGACGATGTGTGCGGCCTCGGGGTCGATGATGATGTTGAATTCGGACACGGCACTCCAGTTGCCCACGTGGTAGCCGCCGCCCATGAGGACGACTTCCTTCACGCGTTCCACGATGCGCGGTTCCTTGCGGGCCGCCATGGCGATGTTGGTCAGTCCGGCCGTGGGCACCAGGGTCACGGTGCCGGGCTCGTGCGCCATGACGGTGTCGATGATGAGGTCGACGGCGTGGCGGGGGTCCAGTTCGATGCTCGATTCTGGCTGGGCGGGGCCGTCCATGCCGCTCTCGCCGTGGATGTCCGGGGCGGTTTCGATGCTGCGGACCAGCGGCCGATCGCAGCCGGCGGCGAAGGGGACACCGGTGATGCCGGCAATCGTGCCGACCGAGAGGGCGTTGCGGGTGACCCGCTCGAGGGTCTGGTTGCCGACGACCGTTGTGACGGCCAGGAGCTCAATGTCCGGGTTGCCGTGAGCCAGCAGCATGGCCACGGCGTCGTCATGTCCCGGGTCGCAGTCCAGGATGATCTTCCGACGTTCCGGTTTCAAGGTGATGGGATCCACGTATATCTCCACGTCGTTGGGGGTCCGCCGGGGCGGTGCACTAAAGCGTTCAGTGAGAGTTTGGCACTCTGCCGGGAGATACGTCAAGCGCTTAACGTTCATTACGTCAAGCGCTTGATGTATTGCGGCGCATACATCCCGCCGCGCCCGGATACGATCGAGGTATGGAATCCGGCGATCGCGTGCAAGAACTTCGGGGGCGCACCCCGCGCGTCACTGCGGCCATGGTGGCCGCGCGGGCCGGGGTCTCCACCGCAACGGTCTCCCTCGTGGCCAACGGAAAAACGCGGGGGAGGGTGTCGGAGGACAACATTTCGCGGGTCCAGGAAGCCATTGCCGAACTCGGCTACGTGGTCGACAGCATCGGCAGTTCCCTGGCCAAGGGCATCAGTTCGATCGTCATTCTCGTGGCCCCGGACATCTCCAACCCGTTCTTCGCCAAGGTCATTGCCGGCGTCCGCGGCTCTCTCGGCGCCGACTACCAGCTGCTGCTCTCCGTCACGGACGCCGGGGAGTTTCCGCGCGTCGACGACGTCCGCCGGCTGCTGGCCCTGCGGCCGGCCGGGCTGCTGGTGGACGCGCCCAGCGCGGCGTTCCTGGACGAGCTGTCCGTCGCGGGACCGCTGGTCCTGCTGGACGCCCCGGGCCTGGAGTCCTTCGCCCCCTCGGTGAACCTCGACGTCGGCCATGGAGCCCGCCTGCTGGCCCGTCACCTGGCGGACGCCGGACACGAACGGGCGGCGTACGTGGACAGCGTGACCGGCACCGCGACCTTCGAGATCCGCCGGGCGGCGTTCCTGGCCGAGTCCGCCGCACTGGGCATCACCGTGGCACCGGACCATGTCATCGGCACCACCATTGACGTGGGCGCGGCCGCGTCAGCGTTCGCCGCGGCGTGGCCGGCCTGGCAGCGGGATGGCGTGACCGCCGTCGTCTGCGCCACCGACACCCATGCCTACGGGGTGCTGCAGGAAGCCCGGGTGGCCGGTGTCCGCATTCCGCAGGAACTGGCCGTGGCAGGCTTCGACGACCTGCCGTACTCGGCCACGTCCAGCCCGGGTCTGACCAGCGTCCACCTGCCCGGCGACGCCCTGGGGGCCAAGGCCGGCGAACAGCTCCGCCGGCTCATGGAGGGCAACGGCCTGGAAGAGCCCCAGCTGATCCTCCAAAGTTCACTGATCGTGCGCGGTTCCACTGAGCCGGCCGGCACCTAGGGCGCCGATCCGACGAGTTGCCGCAACCACCAACGTCCCTCCCGAGGAGTTGTCACCATGACCAACGCACCCTCTCTGACCATCCAGAATGCCCGGATCTTTGACGGACATTCGCCCGAGCTGGCGCGAGGATCCATCGTGTTCCGGGACGGGCTTATTCAGGAGATCGGCGACGTCATCCCCGAAGGTGAGGTGATTGACGCCGGCGGCAGGGTGGTGGTGCCCGGTCTCATCGATGCACATTTTCACGCGTACGCCGTGGGACTGGGCGGCCTTGAGGTTGAGCGCTCGCTCCTGAGCTACGCAGCCTTGGTGGGGGCGCGCCGGTTGGGCGCCGCAGTGCGGCGGGGATTCACTACCGTGCGCGATGTGGCTGGCGGGGACAGGGGGCTGGCCCGCGCCATCCATAGCGGCCTGGTCACGGCGCCGAGGTACTACTACACGGGCCCTGCACTCAGCCAGACCGGCGGCCATGGCGATCCTCGGTCCGCGGACCTGGACGTCTGCTTCGATCACGGTCACATGTGTGCCGTAGTGGACGGAGTGGACAATCTGCGCAAGGCAGTCCGTGAACGGTTCCGCACGGGAAGCCACGCCATCAAGATCATGGCCTCCGGAGGGGTCGTGTCCCTGACGGATCCCATCCGGCTGCCGCAGTATTCAGCGGAAGAAGTCCGGGCGGTGGTGGACGAGGCCACCCGGCGCAAGAGCTACGTGGCGGCCCATGCGTATTCGCCCGAGGCAATCAGGCATGCAGTGGAAAACGGGGTACGTTCCATAGAACACGGGAATCTCCTGGACCGGGACACCGCGCAGCTGATGGCCGAGCGCGGGAGCTTCCTGGTGCCGACGCTTGCCGCCTACGATGCCATGAGCAGAAGGGGAGCAGATCTGGGTCTGAACCCCGTATCCCAGGCCAAGAACGCCGAGGTACTTGAGGCCGGGAAGGTCGCTGTGGAACTGGCCCTGCAGGCCGGAGTCAAAGTCGGCTTCGGATCCGACCTGATGGGGGACCTCGAGGACGATCAGCTCGTCGGCATTCGGCTTCAGATTGAGGCGGCAGGCGTCCTGGAGACGCTGAGGTCACTGACCTCAGTAAACGCGGAACTCCTTCAGGATCCAAGCATCGGGGGCATCAGCTCCGGGATGGCAGGCGATGCCGTGATCCTGGATGGCGACCCCTTTGCGGACCCGGAAGTTCTCTGGGACCAGAACAGGCCGAGGACTGTCATCCACGATGGTCGCATCATCCGGTGACCCCCGTTTCCCGCTGCGGAACGGACGCGGGCGGGGCTACGCGGTGGTGTCCGGAATGATGAGGACCGGCCACTCCCGGCGGCTGACCAGGGCCGCGGCAACCGATCCTTCGAGGAGCCTGTCTATCCACGCCAAGGCACCAGGTCGCTCGGCGCCCACGACCAGCAAGGATGCGCCGACGTTGTCCGCCAGACGGCCAAGGGCCTTGGCGACGTCTCCGTTGAGGACGCGGAAGGACCACGACTCCCCGGGCTGTCCGAGGACCGCTTCAAGGTTCCGCAGCAGCTGCCCGGACGGAAAATCGGTCTCTTCTTTCACCACCGGGTCGAGTGAATGCGCCGTCCGGATGCCGTCCGGCTCCCATTCCGTCAGGAAACTGGAGGGGTCTACAAAGGCGCAGACAAGGTGCTGTCCCAGCCCGCTCGCGAGATCAGCGGCCGTGCGGACCAGATGCTCTGGAAACATCCACTCGACGCAGAGCACGATCGGACCGTCCGGCCAGGCCTCATCCGGCACGGGAATGCACACCCTCGGGGGCCAGTGTGCGGGATAGCGCCGGGACGGGCATGGCCTAGTTCCCAGTGAGCTCCGCATGCAGCTTCCGGACCCGGGCCTTGATATCGTCCCGGACCAGGCGCATGCGGTCCATGCCCTCGATACCGCGCTCGGCGGGTTCGTCCGTTTCCCAGACCTCGAAACGGGTGCCGTCGCGGGGTTCCAGTTTGGCTTCGGTGCCCAGGACGATCACGGCATCCACGGCGTCCAGGACCGCGTCGGTGACCGGTTTGGGGTGTTCACCCGTGATGTCGATCCCAAGTTCGGCCAGGGACTCCGCGGCCTGGGCGTTCAATGACGCACCCGGCTTGGTGCCTGCGGAATGGACGGTGATCCCGTCGCCGGCGAGCTGCTTCATGAGCCCGGCAGCGAGCTGGGACTTGCCGCCGTTCTTGCTGCAGACGAACAGGATGCTGGGCTTTTTCGCGGTCTGGGTCATGTGTCTAATTCTTCCTTGTCTGAGCCTGGGTTGTTGAGCAGTGCTGCTGTCAGTGTCTTGACCCGGTCATGGATCTCATCACCGATGATCCGCACGGCCGCGACGGGCAGGCCGGCCGGGTCTGCCAGCCGCGCACTAATCCGTTGCAGGACCTCGGTATTGTCCTGCAGCTGAACGAGGTCAGTTCTCGCCGGAGCGGCCGTGGGCCAGCCCGGTGGGGAACCCGACCAGCACAGGCTCAGGGGCTCCGCAGCATCCGCCGGAGGTTTCAGCCACGAACCCCGCAGTGGCAGCCGGGACGTCGCAGCTGGTGCCGATGTCCGAGGAGCAGACGCCGGTCTCGGGGAGTTCGAGCTGGACGGCGTCGGCCGCTTCCCGGTCCCCGGCCAAGGCCGCGGCGACGGAGCGGACCTGCTCGTAGCCGGTGGCGAGCAGGAAGGTCGGGGCGCGGCCGTAGGACTTCATGCCGACGATGTAGAAGTCCTGCTCGGGGTGGGCGAGCATCTTGGCTCCGTGCGGTTCCACGGTGCCGCACGAGTGGAATTCGGGGTCGATCAGCGGGCCGAGGTCACGCGGGGCCTCGACGCCCGGGTCCAGTTCCAGCCGGAGTTCCCGGAGGATGCCCAGGTCGGGGCGGAAACCGGTGGCCGGAACGACGACGTCGGCCTCCAGGGTGCGGCCGTCCGTGGAGGTCAAGGTGACGGTGCCGTCGGACACTGCAAGGGAGGCGATCCCGAAGCCGGTGTGAAGTTCCACGGCACCGGACTCGACGAGGCTGCGGAGCCGGCTGCCGAGTTGGCCGCGGGCGGCCAGCCCATCGGCGTCGCCACCGCCGTAGACCTTGGCCGCGGAGGCGCCGCGGATCGCCCAGACGATCTTCGTCCCGGGCACCTGGGCTGCGAGCTCGGCGAGGTTGAGGAGGGTGTTGGCTGCCGAGTGCCCAGCTCCGACGACGACGGCCCGGCGCCGGGCGAACGTCTCACGGTCGCGTCCCAAGACGTCCGGCAGGGGTGAGGAGACGTGGTTGGCCACGGCAGCTTCTCCCACGGCGGGCAGGCCCGAGGTTCCGAGCGGGTTCCGGGTGGACCACGTGCCGGAGGCGTCCATGACAGCTGCGGCCTGGTAGTCGCGGACTTCGCCGTCGGCGTGTTCGACCCGGACCACGAAGGGGGCGGTGTCGCGGTTCCGGCTGTGGGTCTTGTCCATGTCCTGCCGGGTCACTGCCACGACGCGGGCGCCGGTGTGCAGTCGGGACGCGATCGCCGGGAGCGCGGCGAGCGGGGTGAGGTACTGGTCGATGAAGTCCCCGCCGGTGGGCAGCGCCGTCGGCTCAGGTGCTTCCCAGCCGGTACGGGCGAGCAGGCGGACGGCGGCGGCGTCGGTGTTGTACTGCCACGGAGAGAAGAGCCGGATGTGGCGCCACTGCTCGATGGCGGCGCCCGCCGTCGGGCCGGCCTCGAAGATGAGCGGCTGCAGGCCGCGCTCGAGCAGGTGCGCTGCCGCGGCGAGACCGATGGGCCCGGCTCCGATGACAGCTACGGGAAGCGTAGTGGTTACAACCATGGTGTCCTCTTCATCCGGTGGGGTTGCGGTCCGGCACCCAACTAGCTCTCACTTAAGGCCGTTTTGAGGGCTCAAAACGGCCCCTGCTGCGAGCTAGTTGGGCAGGCCGGGATGCGGGGTGCTGCGTGGTGCAGTTCAAGAGTGGGTGGGGTCCTCCACCAGGGCGGTGGCGATGCTGTCCGCGTCCTCGAGCGCGGCGAGATAGCGTTCCGCGTCGAGGGCGGCGGCGCAACCGGTGCCGGCGGCGGTGATGGCCTGGCGGTAGCGGTGGTCGACGGCGTCCCCGCAGGCGAAGACTCCGGTCAGGTTGGTGACTGTGGTCGGGGAGTCGACCTTGATGTAGCCCTCAGCATCGAGGTCCACCTGGCCGGCCAGCAGTTCGGTGCGGGGCACGTGGCCGATCGCGACGAAGATCCCCGTGGCCGCCTGCTCACGTGTCTTCCCGGTGACGGTATCGGTCAGGGTGACGCCGGTGACCTTTCCGTTGCCGTGGATCCCGGTGACGGCGGAGTTCCAGGCGAAACGGATTTTGGGGTTGTCCTTGGCACGCTGGGCCATGATCCTGGAGGCCCGCAGCTCGTTTTTGCGCACGACGACGGTCACGGTCTTGCCGAAGCGGGTCAGGAACGTCGCTTCCTCCATCGCCGAGTCGCCGCCGCCGACCACGATGATGTCCTGGTCACGGAAGAAGAAGCCATCACAGGTAGCGCACCAGGAGACGCCGTGGCCGCTGAACTTCTTCTCCTCCGGCAGGCCGAGCTCCTTGTAGGCGGACCCGGTGGCGAGGATGACCGCGGGCGCTTCATGGGCCTGCCCCGCAGCGGTGACCACGCGCTTGAGGTGACCGGTGAGCCGGACCTCGGTCACGTCGTCGAACACGACCTGTGCGCCGAATTTCTCGGCCTGCTGCTGGAGCCCGTCCATGAGCTCCGGACCCTGGATGCCGGCCGGGAAGCCGGGGAAGTTCTCCACCTCGGTGGTGTTCATGAGGGCACCGCCGGCGGTGACGGCTCCGGCGATGACCAGCGGCTTGAGGCCGGCGCGGGCGGCGTAGATGGCAGCGGTGTAGCCGGCAGGGCCGGATCCGATGATGATCAGCTGTTCTGTACTAACGATGTCGGCGGTGACGACGTCGGCGCTCATGGCGGTCCTCCTTGGGGGCCGTTTACTTGGCGGGGGCGAGGGAGGCGATCAGGTCCTCGATGCGCCCCTTGATCTCGTCGCGGATCGGCCGGACGGCGGCGACGCCCTGGCCGGCCGGGTCTTCGAGCTCCCAGTCCTCGTAGCGCTTGCCGGGGAAGATCGGGCAGGTGTCGCCGCAGCCCATGGTGATCACGACGTCGGATTCCTTCACGGCCTCGGTGGTGAGGACCTTCGGGATTTCGGCGGACATGTCGATGCCAAGTTCCGCCATGGCCTCGACGGCTGCGGGGTTGACCTTGTCCGCCGGGGCGGAACCGGCGGAGCGGACCTCAATCCGGCCCTGGCCGAGGGCGGTGAGGAACGCTGCGGCCATTTGGGAGCGGCCGGCGTTGTGGACGCAGACGAACAGGACGGAGGGCTTCTTGGCGGTTTCGGTGCTCACGGGGTTTCTCCTGGAATCAGTTGGGTGACGGGTGCGTCGCGGTCCGGTTGAGGTCCTGTGCCCGACACGTGCAGCGCTCGGCAGAACATTGATGATGATCGATGCAGAAAGTATCGAACGATAGATTGATGATTGTCAATATTTGCAAAATCGCCTTCACCGCCCCCGTCGGGCATCCCGGCCGGCGTCGGATGAACCGGCGGGACATGCCCCTTGTCCGCAGCGGGAAGGAGTGGGCGGTCGGGGTCGGGTAATCAGGCGGCGAGCACGCGCGGCGCGAGGTCATTGATCCGGTGGGCGATGTCATTGAAGGCGTTTTCGAAGGCTTCCTCGGTGCCCAGGCGCAGCGGATCCGGCACTGACCAGTGCACGCCGCCCAGTCCGGGCAGCTCCTCATGGGCATTGTCGCAGACGGTCACGACGAAGTCCCCGTCCCCTGCCATCTGCTCCAGGTTGCGCGGAGGAAGGTCGGCGAGGTCCACGCCGTGACGCCGGGCGACTTCGATGGCACCTGGGGCGATGCGGTCCGCGGGATGCGTTCCTGCCGACGCGGACGGGATTTCGCTGACCTGCTGCCACAGTGCGGCGGCCAACTGGGACCGTGCACTGTTTTTCGTGCAGACGAACAGGACGCGGCGGGCCCCGTGTTCCGCGCCGGGCACCAGGCCCTCCAAGGCGCCGGCGGCAAGCCGGATGTAGCTGCGGCGCCTGTCGGCCTCGGAGCGGTGGCGGGTTGCCAGTCCTGCATCTTCCAGGGCGCGCAGGTGGTGGGACAGCAGATTCGACGGCATCCCCAGCTCTGCCTGCAGTTCCGTGGGGGAGAAGTCGCCCAGGGTCAGCAGGTCAACGATGCGCAGCCGCGCGGGATCGGCGAGGGCCGCATGTTTGGCTGCCCGCGCCCGAAGATCCTTGATTGCCTCAATAGTCATTGATTCAATTTTGACTGAGTTAATTCTTTGGGTCAAGCTGTTGCCATGACTTCCCACCAACCGCCGCTGTGGCGTCGTGCCGTCGCTGAACTGCTCGGCACCAGCTTGCTCGTGATGATCGTCGTCGGTTCCGGAATCGCCGCCCAGCAACTCTCCCCCGGCGACGTTGGCCTGCAGTTGCTCCAGAACAGCACGGCCACGGTGCTGGGCCTGACGGTGCTGATTCTGGTGCTCGGACCCGTGAGCGGCGCGCATTTCAATCCTGTGGTCTCCCTCGCCGACTGGATTCTGGGTCGACGCAGCGGCGCCGGGCTGACCCTTCCCGAGCTTGTCACCTATGCGGTTGCCCAGACCGTGGGTGCGGTCATGGGCAGCGTGCTCGCGAACGCCATGTTCGAGGTGGGCACGTCCATCTCTGCCAAGGAGCGCGCAACCCCAGGTCATCTGCTGGGCGAGGTTATCGCTACCGCGGGTCTGATCCTGCTGATCTTCGCCCTCGCAGCCACCTCGCGCGGCGTGCTCGCCGCGCCGGCGGTGGGCGCCTATATTGGGGCCGCGTACTGGTTCACGTCCTCGACGTCGTTCGCGAACCCGGCGGTCACAGTCGGCCGCATCTTCAGCGACACCTTCGCCGGCATCGCACCGGCCTCCGTTCCCGGCTTCGTCGTGGCGCAGCTGGTCGGCACGGCAGTCGGCCTTGGCCTCCTCCTGATCCTGTTCCCCTCCGCGGCCCGCACCGCGGACGACGCCGTTCTCCCGCGCAGTTCCGAAACGGCCAGATCCTAGCCGTCGCCGCCCCTGGCGGGCCGACCCCTCTGCGTCTCCACCCCAACGCGGCATGCGCCCCAGCCACTCCCGCCCGGGGGCTCCCCTAACATTGATGATTGTCAATATCAAGGCATAATGGGTACATGAACTCCCTGCCTCTACTCGAGCCGGCCACAGATGAATCCTGCTGCGCCCCGGCAGGAGTGCCTGCCTTGGGTGCCGAGGAGGCGAAGCAGAAAGCCCTGGTCTTCAAGGCCCTGGCCGATCCGAACCGGCTGCGGCTGCTCTCCATCGTCAAGGCTGCCGGAGCCGGGGAAGCCTGCGTCTGCGATCTCACCGAGCCACTGGACCTGGGGCAGCCCACCGTGTCCCACCACCTCAAGATCCTGGTCGACGCCGGCCTGCTGCACCGCGAGAAGCGCGGCACCTGGGCCTACTACTCCCTGGTTCCCGGCGCCATGGAGCAGACGGCCGGCATCCTGGCCTCCCTGTGAGTCGCAATTCGGAGCCCGACCTCACGATCCGTCCGATGCAGGAATCAGACTGGCCCGCGGCCCAACGGATCTACGGCGAGGGAATCGCGACCGGGCAGGCAACGTTCGAGTCCGCGGCGCCGGACTGGCCCAGTTTCGATGATTCGCGGCTCACCGACCACCGCCTCGTGGCGCAGGCGGTCGACGGCAGCGTCCTCGGCTGGGCGGCGGTCTCCGCCGTTTCCACCCGTCCTGTGTACTCCGGCGTCGTGGAACACTCCATTTACGTGTCCGAGGCCGCCCGCGGCCAACGGATAGGATCAGTCCTCCTCCGGTCCCTGATCGCCTCGACGGAAGAGCGCGGCATCTGGACCATCCAGGCGAGCATCTTTCCTGAGAACGAACCGAGCTTGAAGCTGCACCTCGCACATGGTTTCAGGGTTGTGGGGCGACGGGAAAAGATTGCCCGGATGGCCCGCGGCCCTGCCGCGGGCCAGTGGCGGGACACGGTCCTGATCGAACGGCGCACACAGGCCCTTTAGTTCTTGCCCTGGGGGCACGACGGGGGCAAAGGTAGTCCCCAAGAGCTGACATTGCGGCCGCGACCCAGGAGGACACCATGAATGCCAGGACTCCCACCACCGAGGACCGGCTGCGTGCCATGTTGGAGAACATCAAGGCAGCAACCGCCAACACGCGCCAGGCGATGGACGCCCCCGGCGATGAGGACTGGGTGCAGGACGGCGAGTCGGATGCTGAGTACCTGCGGGCGATCCAGCGTGACACGATTGCCAGGCTGGACGCCACCGCCCAGGACATCGAAGCCCTGCTGGCCGAGCGCCTGGGCGGTTAGCCGGGAAGGCAACGGCCCCGCCGCACACGGTGCGGCGGGGCCGTTGCGGCGGGTCAGGCAGGCTGGGTGCTGAGAGCGGTCAACGCCGACAATCTGTCTTCACCCACAGGCTCTTCGGGCAGCATGGGAATGAGGGCGACCCGGTCTGCCAACGTGTGCACCTTCGCGATCTGTTCGATCTCGCTCGCGGCGCGGGCCCGCAGGAACGGCGACTGCGGGTGTGCGGCTGCGATCGAGTTGTTGATGACCCAGGCCCACGGATGGATGCCCGCCCTTTCCAGATCATCCTGCAGAACCTCGGCTTCGAGCACAGGTGTCGTCTCAGCCAGGGTGACGAGGACAACCTTGGTCTGTGCCGGATCCTGAAGCCGCATGAGCGGTGTCACGAACCCCATCGTGTCGCCGACCTGGCGGGAGATCTCGCGGTGGTACGACCCCGTGGCGTCCAGGAGCAGCAGTGTGTGGCCGGTCGGCGCCGTGTCGATCACCACGAAGTGGCGGCGGGATTCCTGGACCACCCTGGAGAACTGCCGGAACACGGCCACCTCGTCCGTGCACGGGGACATGAGGTCCTCGGCCAGCGCCGTGCGGCCTTCGTCGTCCAGGCTCCGGCCCTTGGTCTCCATCACGTGGCTTCGATATTCCTGGATGGCCGCATCCGGATCAATGCGGGAGACTTTCAGGCCCGGGGTGGATCCCTGCAACGTTTCGGTCAGATGGGCAGCCGGATCTGTCGTGGTCAGGTGGACCGGGTGTCCCCGTTTCGCGAGGGCGACGGCGATGGCGGCAGCGACGGTGGTCTTCCCGACCCCGCCCTTCCCCATGCACATCACGAGACCGTGGCCGTCGAGCTCCACTTCGTTCACCAGGGCAGCCAGCGGGGCATCTTCGACCTCGGCGTCCGCCGCCGCGCCGGGAGGCATGCCGGCCCCGGCGGCCGCGAACAAGGTCTCGAGGGCCGGAATGCCGACCATGTTGCCCGGCTTCAGATCCAGAACGTCCCGCGGAAGGGCGGCAACCGAGCCGGGCATGGCGGCGACGGCGGCAGCTTCCCGGGCGCGCAGGGCCTGCGCGAGTTCCTCCTCGCCGGCAGCGGGCGGCAGGACGCCGTTGAGGACGACGTAACCCCCGCCGATGCCGATCTCGCCCAGTTCCCGATAGGTTCGTTCGATCTCCGTCAGGGATGACGTCTGCGCGCGGCTGACCAGGACAAGGCGTGTCCGGGCCGGGTCGGTGAGAGCCTGCACGGCCTTGGCGTACACCTGCTTGTGCTTCTCGAGCCCTGAGAGGGGGCCTAGGCACGACGGATCTCCCTTTCCCGTCTCGAGGAAGTCGGTCCATGAACCGGGCAGTTGCAGCAGCCGGATCGTGTGGCCCGTCGGGGCGGTGTCGAAGACGATGTGGTCATACTCCGCGTAGGCCAGGTCGTCGGCGAGCAGGTTGGTGAACTCGTCGAACGAGGCGATCTCCGTGGTGCACGAGCCCGACAGGCCTTCAGCAATGCTGGCCAGTTCGGTCTCCGGCAGGAGGCCGCGCACGGGTGCGATGATCCGCTCACGGTAGGCTTCGGCGGCCTGCTCCGGGTCGATTTCCAGTGCGGAGAGGCCCGGCACCTCCTGGATGGGCGTGACGGTATTTCCGATGGTCACACCAAAGACCTGACCCACATTCGACGCGGGGTCGGTGCTGACCAGAAGCACGTGCCTTCCCGCTCTTGCCAGGGTCAGGGCGGTCGCGCAGGCCACTGAGGTCTTGCCGACGCCGCCCTTTCCCGTGAAAAACACAAACCGAGGCAGGTTCTCAAGGAACTTCACGCCGGAACTTAGCAGCAGCTCGTGGAGCCGCCGCAGCAGCCGCCGGACTTCTTTTCGGTGAGGCCTAACTCCGGGCGCGGGGTCGGCTCTTCTGCCGCTTCGCCGAGTCCGGCGAACGTCAGCAACTGCGCCCTGCTCGGGTAGGCGCCGGTGGCGACGGTGACGCCGTCTACGACAGTGAGCGGCAGGCCCTTGGATCCGACGGTGTGCATGTAGCCGCGGACCGTCTCATCCGTAGCGAAGGCCGTCGGGTCGCTGGCCAGATTGTGCCGCGCGATGTCGGCGCCGAGGCCCTGAAGGTGGCGCACGTTTGCGGTCACGTCCACCAGGGACTGGTCGACGTCGGGGCCGCAGACGCCGGTGTCGCAGCAGAGAGCGGATTCATAGATTCGGATG
This sequence comes from Arthrobacter sp. TE12232, assembly GCF_054062615.1. Lineage (NCBI taxonomy): Bacteria > Bacillati > Actinomycetota > Actinomycetes > Micrococcales > Micrococcaceae > Arthrobacter > Arthrobacter sp. TE12232. The sequence continues at coordinate 2,343,664 of NZ_JBSSFK010000001.1, read as the reverse complement.
GCAGGCATGCAGTTCTCCTTGGCTCTTGCGGTGGTTCGATCCAGTGCCGAAACCCTGTGCCGTCCTCATTGAGGCAGCTGTCCCAAGGGGATGCGGCTTGCGAACGAGTGCGTCACATTCATCAGTATATTGATATTCATCGATGCATGCTAGCCGGGCGGCGCGGACCGCCTAGCGAACTCCCCGGCATGCAGACTCCGTCGCTCCGTTCTAGACTCGGATCCACGCTCATCCCCGACGAGGAGGTCACGATGGCCGGCGGCAGCCGCGAACCCGGCAGGACGGTGACCTCGAAGGTCCTCTCCATCCTGGAAGCCTTCGAAAAGTCCCGGGGAGCCCTCAGCCTGACGGACATCGCCGAAAAATCCGGGCTCCCGCTGAGTACGGCGCACCGGCTGGTCAACGAGCTCACTGACTGGGGCTTCCTCTCGCGGGAGCCCAACGGCCGCTACCAGCTCGGCATCCGCCTCTGGGAGCTCGCCCAGAACACCGGCCGCCAGCTCCGCGACGCGGCCCGGCCGTACGTTCAGGACCTCTTCTCGCTCACCGGCGAAACCGCGCACCTGGCGGTCCGGGCCGGCCACGAGGTGCTCTACATCGACCGCGTCTACGGCTCCAAGCGGGTGCCGCGGGCCTCCCGCGTCGGCGGCCGCCTGCCCATGCACGCGACCGCCGTCGGCAAAGTCATCCTGGCCTTCGAGGAGGACTGGGTCCGCGACGCCTACCTGAACCGGCAGCTCGAGCGGCACACCGCGCACACCCACGTTGACCCGCAGAAGCTGGCGGCCGAACTCGCCCAGATCCGGGAGCAGGGCTACGCCACCACCCTCGAGGAGGTCCGGCTGGGTTCCTGCTCGATCGCCGTCCCGGTCTTCCATACCGGCAGGATCGGCGCCGCGATCGGGCTGGTGCTGCCCACCAACCAGGCCGCCACGATGACCCGCCACCTGCCGGTCCTGAGGGGCATCGCGGCGCAGATCGAGCGCGCCACCGCCCGGATCCCGCTGGAAACGCTGCTGGGCAGCAATGTTGCGGGAACGGACTAGGCCAGGATCCCTGGCAGCAACAGGCCCTGCATCAACTGGCTTCCGCTCAGTGGAAGTGAGCCCTGCCATTCCGGCGTGATCGGGGCCACACTGGTGAATAAGAACCCGCGGCATGCAGTGGCGCTGCCGGCGGGACCTAAAACCAAGGAGCCCAGATGTCATCGTCGACTGAAACGGCCGGCCGCTGTCCCTTCGGGCACGGCGCCGAAGCCCCCGCCGGGCACCACGGCTACGAGCCGTTCCAGATGAAGAATCCCTTCCCCGCCTACGCCGAACTCCGGGCCGAGCAGCCCGTCATGTTCGACGAGCGGATCGGCCTCTATGTCGTCTCCCGCTATGACGACATCAAAGCCGTCTTTGAGGACTGGGAGACCTTCTCCAGTGAAAACGCCCAGGCGCCCGTCCGTGAACGCGGCGCCGCGGCCAAGAAGATCATGGACGACGGCGGCTTCACCGCCTACTCGGGCCTCTCCGCCCGCCGCCCGCCGGAGCACACCCGCATCCGCGCCGTGGTCCAGAAGGCCTTCACCCCCCGCCGCTACAAGGCCCTGGAGCCCTTCATCCGGCAGAACGTCGTCGAGCTGCTCGAAACGATGCTCGCGCGGCCGGAACACCGCGGCGACATGGTCAAGGACCTCGCCTACGACGTCCCCACCATCACCATCCTGACCCTGATCGGCGCCGACGTCTCCCAGGTGGACACCTTCAAGCGCTGGAGCGATTCCCGTGCCGCCATGACCTGGGGCGACCTCAGCGACGAGGAACAGATCCCGCACGCCCACAACCTCGTGGAGTACTGGCAGGAATGCCTTCGCCTGGTCCGGGTGGCCCACGAGTCAGGCGGCGATAACCTCACCGCGGACCTGGTCAAGGCGCAACAGGAAGGCGCCGAAATCTCCGACCACGAGATCGCCTCGGTCCTCTACAGCCTGCTCTTCGCCGGCCACGAGACCACTACCACCCTGATCTCCAACGCCCTCCGCGAACTCCTGGCCCGCCCCGAGCAGTGGCAGCAGCTTGTGGAGGACCCCAAGAAGATCCCCGCCGCCATCGACGAGGTCCTGCGCTACGCGGGCTCGATCGTCGGCTGGCGCCGCAAGGCCCTCAAAGACACCGAAGTCGGCGGCGTCGCGATCAAGGAAGGCGCCCAGCTGCTGCTCCTGATGGGCTCGGCCAACCGGGACGACACGAAGTTTGACGCCGGCGAGGACTTTGACATCGCCCGGCCCAACGCCCGCGAGCACCTCTCCTTCGGGTTCGGCATCCACTACTGCCTGGGCAACATGCTCGCCAAGCTCCAGGCCAAAATCGCCCTCGAGGAAGTGGCCCGGCTCGCCCCGGAGCTGCAGCTGGAGAACCCGGAAGCCATCGCCTTCCGCGAGAACCTCTCCTTCCGCGTCCCCGAGACCGTCCCCGTCAGCTGGAAGGCCTGAGAAATATGCACAGCAACGAATACATCCAGTTCTTCGACGGCGGCATTGAACCGAAGCTCGAAAACCTCGGCGGCAAGGGCGCCTCGCTGGTCACCATGACCTCCGCCGGCATGCCCGTCCCGCCCGGCTTCGTGGTCACCACCGCCCAGTTCGACGCCTTCATGGAGGAAGCCGGCATCACCCGGGACATCCACGAGCTCCTCGCCGGCCTGGACCCCGAGGACATGGCCCAGGTGGACAAGGTCGCCGCCGCCATCCGCGAGGACATCCGCTCCCGCCAGGTGCCGCAGGCCCTGCGCGAACTCACCGTCACCGCGTACGAGTCCCTGATGGCCCGCTTCGAGGCGCCGGTCCCGGTGGCCGTCCGCTCCAGCGCCACCGCGGAGGACCTCCCGGACGCCTCCTTCGCCGGCCAGCAGGACACCTACCTCTGGCTCGACGGCGTCAAGGCGGTCACCGAGCACATCCGCCAGTGCTGGGCCTCGTTGTTCACCTCCCGCGCCATCATTTACCGGCTTAAGAACAACATTCCCAACGAGGGCCTCTCGATGGCCGTCGTGGTGCAGAAGATGGTCAACGCGCGCGTCTCCGGCGTCGCGATCACCATGGACCCCACCAACGGCGACCGCTCCAAGATCACCATCGACTCCTCCTACGGGGTCGGGGAGATGGTGGTTTCGGGCCAGGTCACGCCGGATAACATCATGCTGGACAAAGTCACCCTGGCCGTCGTCTCCGAGCACCTCGGCGACAAACACGCCGAACTCATCCCGGATGCCGCGGCCGGCCGTCTGGTGGAGCGTGAGGTCGACGCCGAACGCCGCGGCCGCCGCAGCCTCACCGATGCCGAGCTCACCGCCGTCGCCCAGATGGCCAAGCGTGCGGAGAAGCACTACAAGTGCCCGCAGGACATCGAATGGGCCCTCGACGCTGATCTGCCGGACGGCGAAAACCTGCTCCTGCTGCAGTCCCGCCCGGAAACCGTGCACTCTTCCAAGCCAGTTGTCCCGTCCTCGGCCGTTGCCGGCGGCTACTTCAGCGGACTCAGCCCCGCCCCCGCCGCACCCGCACCCGCCGCCTCACCCGCTGCCACGACGCCGCCGGCCGGCAACGCGCCGTCGGCTTCAGGATTCAGCCTCGGCAGCATCACCGCTTCGCTGCTCAAGCCCTCCTTCTAGACGTTTTGACCCGCTAGTCCGCTCCGTCACCCAGGCTCAATGCTGAGCCCGTATTGAAAGGACCGCCATGTCCCTGAAGTCCTTCCCCAAGCCCTCCGAGCTTCCGGTTCCCGCCGGCGCCGAGGGCTGGGAAAAGATCTACCCGTACTATCTGGTCTTCCAGGACAAGCTCAAGGAGCAGGAGGACGCCAAGTTCTGGTTCTGCGACAGCCAGCACTGGCCTACCGTGTTCAAGCCCTTCGAGACGATCGGCGGCGAGTTCGCGGTTAAGTGCCTGGGTCAGTACAACGCCCGGCACTTGATGATCCCCAACGCCAACGGCATCGAGTTCCGCATCCACCTGGGCTACCTCTACATGTCGCCCATCCCGGTCCCGGCGGACCAGATCGCCGCCCGAGTGCCCCTGTTCGAGCAGCGCGTGGGCCACTACTTCCAGAACTGGGAGCAGCTCCTCAAGCAGTGGCACGTCAAGGTCAAGGGCACCATCGATGAGATGGAAACCATCTCCTTCCCGAGGCTCCCGGACATGGTCCCCATGGAGGACATCCTCTCCGGCAAGGGCAAGGACGGCTCCGAGAAGCTGCTGGAAAGCTACGACCGGCTGATCCAACTGGCCTACCAGAATTGGCAGTACCACTTCGAGTTCCTCAACCTCGGCTACATCGCCTACCTGGACTTCTTCAACTTCTGCAAGCAGGTGTTCCCCAACATCCCGGACCAGTCCATCGCCACCATGGTGCAGGGCGTGGACATGGAGCTCTTCCGCCCGGATGACGAGCTCAAGCAGCTCGCCAAGCTCGCCGTCGAACTCGGGCTGCAGTCCCACTTTGGTAACACCGACGACGTCGACGCCACCCTGGGAGCCGTCGCCGCCGCCCCCGGCGGGGACCGCTGGATGGCCCAGTACGAGGGCGCGAAGGACCCGTGGTTCAACTTCACCGTGGGCAACGGCTTCTACGGCCACGACAAGTACTGGAACGAACACCAGGAAATCCCGCTCGGCTACATCGCGGACTACATCCGCCGGGTGGACGACGGCCAGGAAATCATGCGCCCGGTCGAGGCGCTGATTACCGAACGCGACCGCATCATCGAGGAATACCGGGACCTCCTGGAAGGCGAAAACCAGGCCCTCTTCGACGCCAAGCGCGGGCTCGCCGCCACCGCCTACCCGTACGTGGAGAACCACAACTTCTACATCGAGCACTGGACCATGGGCGTCTTCTGGCGCAAGATCCGTGAACTCAGCCGCATGATGCAGGCCGAGGGTTTCTGGACCGAACCGGACGACCTCCTCTATCTGGGCCGCAACGAGGTCCGTGACGCCCTGTTCGACCTCGTCACCGGCTGGGGCGTCGGCGCCAAGCCGATCGGCCCCGACTACTGGCCGGAGGAGATCGAGCGACGCCGCGGAATCGTGGACGCGCTCAAGACCGCCCGGCCGGCCCCGGCGCTGAACACCCCGCCGGAATCCATCACCGAACCCTTCACCCGGATGCTCTGGGGCATCACCACCGAGCAGGTCCAGCAGTGGCTGGGCGCCGGAGAAGCGGTCGAAGGCGGCGGCCTGCGCGGCATGGCGGCCTCGCCCGGCGTCGTGGAAGGCCTGGCCCGCGTTGTCACCGACGCGGACCAGCTCTCCGAGGTGCAGCAGGGAGAAATCCTCGTCGCCACCGTCACCGCGCCGTCCTGGGGCCCGATCTTCGGCAAGATCAAGGCCACCGTCACGGACATCGGCGGCATGATGAGCCACGCGGCCATCGTCTGCCGCGAATACGGCCTCCCGGCCGTGACCGGGACCGGATCGGCGTCCACCACCATCAAGACCGGCCAGCGGCTGCGGGTGGACGGGACCAAGGGCACAGTCCAGATCCTCGACGCGCTGATTCCCGATACCGGGGAACCGGAGCTCCAGGTCGCCGGGCCCGGGGCCCACAGCCACAGCCATGTCTGACCAGCGGATGAATGACTCGAACATGCCTGCTGCGGAATATGACGGTGCGGGCCGGCCTGCCCGCACCGTCCTGATCACCGGCGCCGCCGGCGGCTTGGGCCGGGCGTTCGCGCTCGGCTTCGGCCGCCGCGGCTACCGCGTGGCGGTGGCGGACGTGAACCTCGACGGCGCGGAGGAAACGGCCAAGCTGGTCCTGGACACCGGGGCCGAGGCGGCGGCCTTCCACGCCGACGTCACCAGCCTCGACTCCACAGAGGCCCTCGCGAAAAGCTGCGCGGACTTCGGCAACGGGAGCATCGACGTCGTGCTGAACAACGCCGCCGTGTATGCGGGGGTGACCCGCAGCCCGTTCGAGGACATCGATCCGGCCGAGTGGGACCTGGTAATGAACGTGAACCTCAAGGGGCCCTGGCTCGTGACCCGGGCGGCCAGCCCGTACCTGCCCGAGGGCGGCCGCGTCATCAACCTCTCCAGCGCCACGATCTTCAGCGGCTCGGAACAGTGGCTCCACTACGTCGCCTCCAAGGGCGGCGTGGTGGCCCTGACCCGGGTGATGGCCAAGGAACTGGGCCGCCGGGGGATCACGGTCAACGCGATCGCCCCCGGCTTCACCCTCACCGAGGCCAGCTATGGGCTAATGGAGAACGCCGAGAACTACGGGGTGGACCGGGGCGCCATCAAGCGGGCCAGCCAGCCGGAGGACATCGTTGGCGCGGCGCTCTTCCTGGCCGGGCCGGACAGCTCCTACTACACGGGCCAGACCATGGTGGTCGACGGCGGCCGCCAGTTCATCTGACTCTGCCCTTTTTTGCCAACTTCCCGACTTCAACCCCAAGTTCGTCCCCAAGGAGGACCAATGCCAACGGTTCATTTCACCGACGCCGAGGGCGCCGTCCGCGACGTCCAGGGCAACGCCGGCGACTCCGTCATGGAGACCGCGGTGCGCAACGGCGTCCCCGGCATCGTCGCCGAATGCGGCGGCTCGCTGTCCTGCGCCACCTGCCACGTCTTCGTCCGCGAGGACTGCCTCTCACAGCTCCCGGCGATGGAGGACATGGAGGACGAGATGCTCTACGGCACCGCCGTGGACCGCGAGGACAACTCGCGGCTGTCCTGCCAGCTTCGCCTCACCGATGAGTTCGAACTGTTCGTCACCACCCCGGAAACCCAGGTATAGCCGTGGGCACCAACGCGGTTGAGCAGGCCGCCCCCGCGGCGGCAGCTGAGGACGCAACGCCGTCGGGCACCCCGGCCCGCACCGGGTTGCTCATCATCGGGGCGAGCCAGTCCGGCGTCCAGCTCGCGGTATCGCTGCGGGCTCTCGGCTTCGACGAGCACATCACCCTGCTCGGCGACGAGGACCACCGCCCCTACCAGCGCCCGGCCCTGTCCAAGGAGTTCCTGCAGGGCACGGTGGAGAGCGAATCGCTGATCTTCCGGTCCAACGAATACTGGGCCGAACACAATGTGGACCTAATCAAGGGCGAATACATCGTCAAGATCGATAAGGAAGCGGACGGCTCCGGCGTTGCCCATTCCTCCTCGGGCGGGCAGTTCCCCTTCAAACGCCTGGCCCTTACCGTGGGCGCCCGGGCCCGGAAGCTGGAAATCGAGGGCGGGGACCTCGACGGCGTGCTGTACCTGCGCAACGCCGACGACGCCCTGGCCCTCAAGGCCCGGGTAGGGGACGCTCACGATGTCGTGGTGATCGGTGGCGGTTTCATCGGCCTCGAAGCCGCGTCCAGCCTGCAGAAGATGGGCAAGAACGTCACCGTGCTCGAATTCGGCCCGCGACTGGTGGGCCGCGCCGTCGGCGAGGAAACCGCCGAGTACTTCCTGCAGGCACACCGCGCCCGCGGCCTGGACATTCGGCTCGCCACGAGCGCCAAACGCTTCACCGCGAACGACGCGCCAGCGGACGGTCACCGGACGGTGGCCGGCGTCGAACTCCAGAACGGCACCGTGCTGCCCGCACAGATCGTGCTGATCGGGATCGGCGTCATCCCCAACACCCAGCTGGCCGAACAGCTCGGCCTGGCCGTGGACAACGGGATCGTCGTGGACCGCTTCGCGCTGGCCTCGGACGGCACCACGGTGGCGATCGGCGACTGCGCCAACATGCCCAATCCGGTGCCCGGCTCGGCGCCAGGGGAGCGGATCCGGCTGGAAAGCGTCAACAACGCGATCGAACACGCCAAGGTGGCGGCTTACTCGCTCACCGGCCGGCGCGAGGAATACGCCGGCATCCCGTGGTTCTGGTCCAATCAGGCCGACCTCAAACTCCAGATCGCCGGCCTCTGCAATGGCTACGACCAGACCGTGCTGCGGCGCGACGCGGAGCGCGGGAAATTCAGCGTCCTCTACTACCGTCAGGGCCGGATCATCGCCGCGGACTGCGTCAATGCGCCGCTGGACTTCATGGCCGTCAAGAACGCCTTGGCCAAGGGCCAGAACATCCCCGCCGAGGCTGCTGCCGATCCGGCCACACCCCTCAAGACGATCACGACGGACAGCTAGCCCTGCGGCTGGCCGCCCCCGAAGGAGCATTATGACCACCCCCAAGACCCCGGTTGCCGACGCCGGCCGCGCAGCCGGGACTGCCGCCGCTGCCGCCGCCCACCGGGCCGACGCCAATCCCGCGGCTGTTGATTCCGCGACTGCGGATTTTGCCGCCGCCTACCCGGTCCGGCCCGTCCCTGCGCCGGGACCGGTGGACACCGCCCCGATCGCCACGACGCCGGCCGCGCTGGAGGAACTCGACCCGCTGTGGCGTGCCGTGGTGCACGAGACCCGCACCCGCGGCAACGACATCCACCTACCGATCTCCCTCGCCTTCGCCGAGCGGCTCTGCCGGGCCTACCCCGATGCCGACGCCGAGCTCGTACGCGTGGCCACGCTGCTGCACGACACCGGCTGGGCCCACGTGGACGAATCGCGGATCATCTCCGAAGGCTTCGCCGGCGACTGGCGCAAGGCCGCGATCCGCTATGAACACGAAAAACAGGGCTGCGACGTCGCCCGCCGCGTGCTCCCGGGCCTGGGCTACTCCGCCGAGTTCGTGGAGCGGGTCTGCGACATCATCGACGGCCACGACACCCGCCCCGCGGCCCACTCGCTGGAGGACGCGCTGATGCGCGACGCGGACAGGCTGTGGCGCTTCGACCACGCCGGGATCGCCCTGGCATCCTCCTGGTTCGGGATGGACCCGGCCACCTACACGGACAGGCTGGCCACAGAAATCGTGCCCGAACTCATTACCCAGGCGGCGCACGACATGGCCGTCGCGGACCTGGCCCGCTCCACCGCCCTGCTCAAGACGGCGGTGATCCGATGACTGCGGCTACCCATGACGCTCCCGCACTGGCCGCACGCGCTGCACTGACCCTGCCGCACACCCACGTGGACAGCATCTTCATCGACGGGGCCTGGACGCCGGCCCGGGGCACCGGCCGCAACCCGGTCACCGACCCGGCCACCGGCGAAGTATGGGGCTCCGTCCCGGACGGCACTCCGGAGGACGTGGACGCCGCCGTCGGCTCCGCCCAACGCGCCTTCCAGGGCGAGTGGCCGCGGCTCGCGCCCTCCGAGCGGGCGGCCTATCTGGTGCGCATCGCCGAGGAAGTGGAGAAACGCGCCGACGAGCTCTCGCTCACCAACACCCGGGAGAACGGCTCGCCCGTCTCCGAATCCTCCGGCGCGGCAGCGAACGCCGCGGGCATCTTCCGGTACTTCGCGACCCTCGCCGGCTATCTCGAGCGTGATGATGTGCGCGCCTTCCCGCGCGGCGGTGGCGAATCCGTGGTCCGGCGCGATCCCATCGGTGTGTGCGCGCTGATCGCGCCCTGGAACTTCCCCATCAACCTCGTGGTCATCAAGCTGGCCCCCGCACTGCTGGCCGGTTGCACCGTGGTGATCAAACCGGCGTCGCCCACCCCGTTGTCCCTCCGGGTGATCATCGACGCCGTGGCCGCCGCCGGAGTTCCGGCCGGCGTGGTCAACCTCGTCACCGGTTCCGGCCGGCTGGGCGACGCACTGGTCAAACACCCTGGCGTGGACAAGGTGGCCTTCACGGGCTCCACGCCGGTGGGCCGGAAGATCGCCGCCGCCTGCGGGGAGCTGCTGCGTCCCGTCACCCTGGAACTCGGGGGGAAGTCGAGCGCGATCGTGATGCCGGACGCGGATCTGGACGCCATGTCCAAGGTCCTGATCCGCTCCTCCATGCGCAACACCGGGCAGACCTGCTATATCTCCACCCGGATCCTTGCCCCGGCCAGCCGATACGAGGAAGTGGTGGACATGGTCACCGCCACGATCGCCGCCGGCAAGCAGGGGGATCCGCTGGATCCCGGGACCGTCTTCGGGCCGTGCGCCACGGAATCGCAGTACCGGACCGTGCTGGAGTACGTGGAGTCGGGGCTGGCCGAAGGCGCCCGGGCCACCACCGGAGGCCGGGCGGCCACCCTGGGCGGCGGCCTCGAAGGCGGGTATTTCGTGGAGCCCACCGTGTTTGCCGACGTCACGCCGGACATGCGGATCTCCCGCGAGGAGATCTTCGGCCCGGTGATCTGCATCCTGCAGTACGACGATGCCGACGGCAGTGTCGATGAGGCGGTTGAGCTGGCCAACAACACCGAGTTCGGCTTGGGCGGCCTGGTGTTCGGGACGGATCCGGAGGCTGCGCTGGCCGTCGCGGACCGGATGGACACAGGATCGGTGGGCATCAACTTCTTCGCCTCCAACCATGCCGCACCCTTCGGCGGACGGCACGACTCCGGCCTCGGCACCGAATACGGCGTCGAGGGCTTGAACGCCTATCTGAGCTATAAGTCGATCCACCGGAAGGCCTGACGCCCGCGCCCACGGGAGGCTTCCCGGGCCACGGGAGCCTCAATCCACGGGACATGCCCTCCCCTGACGCCCGGCGATGGACATAAGCCCACTGTGTCCATTGCTCAGGCCTAGCGCGGGGCATGTCCCAAGTTGGCCGCGGGACATGTCCGTTCCGGGTGCGCGGCGAGGAACCTGTTCATTGCTTGGCAAAGCAGGAAGTCTGGGTAGCGCCGGAGGACATGTCCCCTTTAGGCAGGCGCAGGGCGGCCCCGGCCATGCACCGTTGCGGTCCGCCACGCGCACCGGGCCGCATAGCCTTGGCGCACGAGGGCCGGGCCTAGAATGGTCACGATGATGTCAGGACATATAGCCGCTGCTAATGGGAAGAACGTGCTGAGCGTCAGCGCGGGCATCATCACATCGGTCTGGTTGCCCGGCTCCATTGTTGACGTCCACGACGCCAGAGACGCCATGCGGGCCGTCGAGCAGATCAGCGGGGGAATCCCGATGCCGATGCTCTCTGAAATGACCGACGTGGAGATCAGCGCGGCGGCCAGGTACGAGTTCGCGCAGACTGCGGGTGTTGTGGCGATTGCGGTGCTCGGATCCAGCACTGTGGACCGAGTAGTCGCGGCGGCAATGAGCCGGCACACCCGGTATCCCCACGAGTTCTTCACGTCCCGGGACGACGCCATGGCCTGGCTGAGCAACTTCGCCGCCAGCGTCAGCCGGCCCGACGGATACACGGACGGCATTTCGGCCCTGACGTGACAGCCGCGGCCGGGTCGCGGTTAGCGTTCGTCAGTGTCCGGGCCGCTAAGCCTTGTCCGCACCTACACCTTGTCTACAGCGGCGGCGGCCTCGGCTTCCTTGACCTGCCGGTTGGTCGAGGCCCAGCTGGCCAGGAGCCGCAATGCATCCTCTGACGGCGAGCCTGGCTCGGCCGTGTAGATCAGCAGGGACAGCCCGGCGTCGGCCGAGACATCCATCGCCTCATACATCAGATGGAGGTCCCCGACCACCGGGTGGTGCAGGTTCTTGACCCCGGTGTAGTGCTCGCGCACATTGTGCGCTGCCCACAGGGTGCGGAATTCCTCGCTCCTGGTCGAGAGCTCGCCGACGAGGTCGGTCAGCCCGCGGTCATAGGGGTCCCGGCCGGCCTCGGTCCGCAGGATAGCGACGGTGTCATTCGCCGCACGCTCCCAGTCCGGGTAGAAGCTGTGGGAACGGGAGTCCAGGAAGATGAACCGGGCATGGTTGGCCGGGCGGGCGGCGCCCGCATACATCTCCGAATACAGGGCGTAGCCCAGCGGATTGGCCGCGAGGATGTCCATGCGCCCGTTCCGCACAAAGGCGGGCGCGCTGGTGATGGCGTTCAGCGACAGCTGAACGCTCCGGCGCACGGACTCGGCAGGCCGGGGACGACGTCGGGCCCGACTCCCCGGGGCCGCCGCCCGGGCCAGATCGAAGAGGTGGGAACGTTCGGCGTCGTCGAGCTGCAGAGCCCTGGCCACGGCTTCCAGCACACCCTCCGACACCCCGGACAGGTTTCCCCGCTCCAAACGGGTGTAATACTCGACGCTGACGCCGGCCAGCATGGCGACTTCCCCGCGGCGCAGCCCAGGCACCCGGCGTTTGGCCCCGTAGACCGGCAGCCCCGACTGCTCGGGCGTGATCTTCGCCCGGCGCGAGGCAAGGAACTCGCGGACCGCGTCTCGATTATCCATGCCATCAACGTTAGGCGCTACGGGCCTCTAAGGGAGACCCTGCCAGTACCCCTATCAGCAGGGACTCCCTTGGGGGCGCGATCCGCGGTTTGATGGATGGTGTTCCGTTGAACAACCCCCAAACGACGGAACCACCCCCCCAAAGACCAACAAGCAGGAGATTCATTGCTCACCGTCAACGCTTACGCATCACCCTCCGCGACCGAGCCGCTCGTCCCCACCACGATTGAGCGCCGCGATGTGGGCCCGCATGATGTCCTGATCGAGATCAAGTTCGCCGGGATCTGCCACTCGGACATCCACACCGTCCGCGGCGACTGGGGACCCCAGTCCTACCCGCTGGTCCCGGGCCACGAAATCGCCGGAATTGTCGCCGAGATCGGTTCCGCCGTCACCAAGCACGCTGTCGGAGACCGGGTCGGCGTCGGCTGCATGGTCAATTCCTGCGGCGAGTGCGTCAACTGCCAGGCCGGCGAGGAGCAGTACTGCCTCTCCGGCAACACCGGCACCTACGGCGCCGTCGACCGTGACGGCACCATCACCCAGGGCGGCTACTCCACCCACGTGGTGGTGACCGAGGACTTCGTGGTCACCATCCCCGAGGGCATCGAGCTCGACGTCGCCGCGCCGCTTCTGTGCGCCGGGATCACCACCTACTCGCCGCTGCACCACTGGGGCGCCGGCCCCGGCAAGAAGGTCGCGGTCGTCGGCCTGGGCGGGCTTGGCCACATGGCCGTCAAGATCGCCCACGCCATGGGCGCCGAGGTCACGGTCCTCTCCCAGTCGCTGAAGAAGCAGGAAGACGGGTTGCGCCTGGGCGCCGACCACTACTACGCCACGAGCGACGAGAACACCTTCACCGAGCTCGCCGGCAGCTTCGACCTGATCATCAACACGGTCAGCGCCTCGATCGACATCAGCTCCTACCTGCAGCTTCTGGCCCTCGACGGCGCCCTGGTCAACGTCGGCGCCCCCGCTGAGCCGCTCCCGGTGAACGCATTCGCCCTCATCGGCGGCCGCCGTTCCTTCGCCGGCTCGATGATCGGCGGCATCCGTGAAACCCAGGAGATGCTCAACTTCTGCGCCGAGCACGGCCTGGGTGCCGAGATCGAGGTGATCCCGGCCGGCAAGATCAACGACGCCTACGAGCGCGTCCTCGCCTCGGACGTCCGCTACCGCTTCGTGATCGATACCGCCACCCTGAACTAGAGGAAGTGCCAGTGGAAATCCAAGCCAAGAAGCCGAGCGTCAAGGGTCCGGGGCACATGTTCACCGGCGACGTCTGGTTTGACGTCATCGCGGCCCCGCAGCCCGAGCCGTCCCGCATGCGCGTCAACGCGGTTCACTTTTCCCCTTGCGCCCGCACGGCCTGGCACTCGCACGCCGTCGGGCAGACCCTGCACGTCACCGAAGGCATCGGCCTGGTCCAGGCCCGCGGCGGCGAAGTGACCGTGATACGGCCCGGCGACACCATCTACACCCCGCCAGGCGAATGGCACTGGCACGGCGCCGCACCGGATCATTTCATGACGCACCTTGCCATGTGGGAAGGCGTCGGTCCCGACAGCGACCAGCCGGAGTCCGAATGGGGCGACCTCGTCACCGACGAGGAATACAACAGCGCCACGTAGCACCCAGTTCCAAACACCGGCGCTGCCATTGCGGGGTCCCTCCACCCACCCGAGGGGCCCCGCAACCGCACGCCCAATCATCGGTGGTTTTGAGCCGGTGGTTTTGAGTAAATGGTCTTGTCGCGGACGACGTGACGCGGATGGTCCCGGCCGGGATCCAGCTACGATCCCGGGGTGGCCGGGACCATCCAGAAACCTGCCACTTCGCCGGCGCCGGGCCCGGTCGTGCGCCGATAGGCCTGGGCGTAGACCGGCCCCGCGGCAAGGTCCACCTGTGCCTGCGTCGCCTTTCCGCAGTCGAGAGCCAGCTCGAGCTTCCCGCCGTCCCGGAGGCCGTCCTGGGTAATCGAAATGTTGCCGGTGGGCGCGCCGACGCAGGCGGCCGTCACCGTGTACGTCCCCTTCGGTAAAGCCTTGACCGACTTGCGCACCCCGGCGCCGCCGAGCCCGCCAGCGCCTTCCAGGACGATCCCGTCCGGCCGGGCGCCGAGCACGGCCCCGAGGTCGTGAAGGTTGCGGGTCTCCGCCATGGCGAGTTCCGGACCCACAGGAGACGGCGGCGGAGGCGCCGCGCGGCGCGTCCTGGTGGGCGCCGCCGTCGTATCTCCCACGTCGTCCGAGTACTCACACGCCGCCAGAGCCGTTGCCGCGCCGGCCACAGCCAACAGCAGCGCCACGCCCCGCATCCAATGTCTTCCCCCGCCGCGCAGCTTGCCCAGCGACCTGCTCAGTGACATGCCCCGAGCCTACTGGACCTGGGACCCGCAACGCCGCGGGCGGGTCCCGGGGTGGCCGCGGCGGGACCGCAGTGCTGATCTACTGCCCCGGCGGCCGGTACGACGGCGTCTTGCTGGCTGCTGCGTCAAGATCCTCCAGCGTCATGAGCGGCTTGAGGGTCAGGCTCACGGCACCGGTGGAATTGATCATGAGCGACAGGGCGGCGGCGCTGGCCTGATCGGGGATGTCGAAGACCCCGAGGACGTCGGTGTCCCCGAAGGCGTAGTAGAAGCATTCGAGGGTGCCGCCCACCGACTTGAGGGCTTCGACCACCGCATCACGCCGCTTCGTGCCGCCTTCACGCATGAGGCCCTTGATGCCGTCGCCCACGTAGTTTGCTTCGAACAGATATTTGCTCATGGTTTTCCCTATCCTGTGATGCCCAGGATCTTGGCCTCCGCAGGTGTGCCCGCTACCCGACGATGGATGGTCCGAGGCTGGCCCCAGAGCGGGGCTTTGCCCACATGCTAGGCCTTCCGCCCCCACCCATACAACGGTTCGTTGACGGGCGGCAGCGACGCCTCGGGCAATCCGGCCCTACCGCCGTGCGGGGGACAGGAACATAATCGCCGTATCAACCCTGTACGGAGCATGGAGGTGGTCGACGTGTCTGTTTACACGCTCGGAATTTGGCTGGTGCATCCCGGCCGCGAGAACGATTTTGTGCAGGCCTGGCGGGATCTGGCCCGGAAAACCAAGGAAGATTTTCCCAACGCCAAAGCCGTGCTCATGCACGACCGTGACGTCAAGAACCGGTTCATCAGCACCGGTCCCTGGGATTCCCTGGAACAGATAGAGCAGTGGCGGGATTCTGCCCTGTTCAAGCAGAGCGTCGAGGCAATGAAGGACATGCTCGAGCACTTCGAGTCCCGCACCCTGGACGAGGCGGCCAGCATCGGCTGGGATGCCACCGACATGTAACCTCTCCCGCACGGAAGCCGGCACGCACGGAGGCCGGCCGGCGGCGCCGGGTGGCCGCGCAGCGACGCCCGTTCCGGCGGACTATTCGGACTGCAGCGCCTCAAACACGGCGGGCAGCAGGACATCGTTCCTGCCCCAGAAGGGGTCGAAAATTTCCACGTACCAGGCATCCGCCAGGACGAGGGCCAGGGTCTCGTTGGTCTCGGCCGCCCAGTCCCTGAGCTGGTCTTCGCCCACCGGTTCCTCGCTGCTACCGAGCACGGTCACGACGGCGTCGTCCTGCACGGTCACGGGGATGGAAGCGGTGCTGGCCTCCCCGGGGGCATGGACGACCGTCACCAGTTCGGTCCGGGTGGACAACGCCAGCAAAGCCGACGCCGTCTCCGGGGTGCAGAACGCCGTCACGTAGGCCCGCTGCGCGAGTCCTTCGACCTCCACACCCGGCTGTGATTCCTTGGTGAAGAGCCCGTTCCGGTTGAGGCGGGCGAGCTCGCCGGCGATGGCCGTGGTCTCGTCGTCGAACCCGGGCGAGAAGACCCCCGGCTGGTACTGGCTGTTGCCCTCGAGCCAGCGGGCGGTCAGTTCGCCGGCGGCCGCGATGCTGGTGGCCTGCCGCCAGACTTCACGATCAGCGAGGAGCCGGCCGAAGCTGTCCCGTTCGGTCGTAAACCTGTCCTCTGCCATTCAGGCCTCCCCTGTCGCGAATTGGGCTGTGAATTGGGGCGCGGGCTGCTCTGCGGGATGAGTTTCGGGCTGTATCGCGGGCTGTCCCGGCGGGGCGTGGTGCTGCAGCAGGAGCGACAGCCGTTCGCAGCTGACCCGGAGAGCCTCGAGTTCGCGTCGGCCGTAGTCCTCGATAATCCCGTTGATCCGCTCGGCGAGGTGCTCGTCGTCGACCTCGAACGCGTGATTGAGCGTGACCACCGTGAGCCCGTCCGCCTGCCGGATCTCCCAGTCGCCGCCGAGCTGCTGGAGCGGTGCTTCCAGATTCAGTTGCTGGAACTCCGCGCGGTGGCGGGCGGCATCAAAGACGCGCCAGCAGTGGCTTGAACTGAGCGAGCCGTTGGACACCACCGACGTTCGGAGCTCGTGCGTGGTCTCGTCGCCGCTGACGCGCTCCGAATAGACCGTCAGTCCGTCGAGGTACGGCCAGTGCGAGGCGTCCCGCAGCATGCTGAAGACCAGGTCCGCCGGGGCGTTGATGCTGAGCCGGTGCGTGGTCCGGTGCGCAATGCGCGGCGTGCTCACTGACAAGTTCACCCCTCCTGTGTCGCGTTGTCTTTCTGCCGGTCTTCTATGCAGGCTAGGCCAGTTGAGCCCCGCCGTGAACAATTCCGTCCCGCCGCGTCACGAAGTGCAACGTGCGGTAACACTGGGCCCTTCCAGGCCCCGCCAGCGGACTCCGGATGAACGGCTGTTACCGCCTGTATCCCTTGGTTTCACCCGGTTTCACGGCGCTTTGACCGGCTTTCGTAGGCCCCGGATAGTTGCTGGCACCAGCACCACCGACAACTACTCTCAAGGGGAAAACATGTCCAGTCTTGCATTCAAATCGGGTGTCACTGTCGCCCTAGCGGCCAGCACCCTCCTGGGTCTTGCGGCCTGCTCCGATCCCGGTGCCGCAGCTGCCAGCGGCACCACGGCGGCGCCGTCGTCCTCCTCCGGTGTCAAGCAGTTCAACCTCTCGCCGCAGCAGGACCGCATCAAGGTCACAGTGGACGCCGCGGCAGCCAAGCTTGTCCCGGACACCATCAAGAAGGACGGGAAGCTGACCGTGGCCGTGAGCCCGTTCGCGGCGCCGCTGGCCGTCTACGCGACCGACAACAAGACGCCGGTGGGCAACGAGGTGGACATCGCCGTCGCACTGGCCGAGTCCCTGGGGCTGGAGGCGGACATCGTTCCGACCGCGTGGGCCGACTGGCCGCTCGGCGTCGAATCCGGGAAGTATGAGGCCGTGCTCTCCAACGTCACCGTCACGGAGGAGCGCAAGCTCAAGTTCGACTTCGCCAGCTATCGCGAGGACAAACTGGGCTTCTACGCCAAGGCGGACAGTGGCATCACCAAGGTCGAGTCGGCACCGGATGTCGCGGGCAAACGCGTGATCGTCGGCTCCGGCACCAACCAGGAAGCGATCCTCCTGCGCTGGGATGAGGAGAACAAGAAGAACGGCCTCAAGCCCGTGGACTTCCAGTATTACGACGACGACTCCGCCTCCCAGCTGGCCATCCAGTCCGGCCGTGCGGACCTCACCTTTGGTCCCAACGCCACGTCAGCCTACAAGGCCGCCACGGACGCCAAGACCAAGCTGGTGGGCCTGGTGGCCGGCGGCTGGCCGCTGAAGGCCAACATCGCCGTCACCACCAAGAAGGACAACGGCCTTGCCGCTGCGGCCCAGGCCGGACTGAACCACCTCATCCAGGACGGCAGCTACGCCAAGATCCTGGACCGTTGGGGGCTTTCCGACGAGGCCGTAGCGAAGTCGGAGCTGAACCCGCCGGGCCTGCCGAAGAAGTAGCCAGTCAATCGATTGCTCCGTAACCGCCCTTCTGGGGTCTGAAAACGGCGGCTACGGAGCAATCGATGGTGACAAGTAATCCCCGCCGGGAACGTCTCCGGCGGGGATTACTTGTGTCTGCCTGATGGTTGGGGCGCGGGCCCTTAGGCCGTGACCGGGCTGGCCTCGACGGCGGCGTCCGTGCGGACCGGCGTGGCCAGGCCCAGGTTTTCCCGCAGCGTGCCGCCAGCGTACTGCGTGGGGTACACCCCGCGCTCCTGCAGTTCCGGGACGAGGTGGTTGACGATGTCATCGAGTCCGGTGGGAATGAGCCACGGAGAGATGTTGAAGCCGTCGACGGCGCCGGTCCGGGCGTACTCGGCCAGCCGGTCCGCCACCTCGGTGTAGGAGCCGGTGAAGGTCGAGTCGCCCCGGCTGGTTTTGGCCGACACGAACTGGCGGATGGACAGGCCCTTCTCCTTGGCCTCGGCCCGCCACTGGTCCGCGAGCTGGCGGGCCTTGGCGCCGTGGAAGCCGCTGCCGCGGGTTTCCGAGGTTTCCTCCACCACGGGGTCGATCTCCGGCAGCGGCCCGTCGGGGTCGTAGCCCTGCAGCTCCCGTCCCCAGAACTGCTCGAGGTAGGCGATGGCCTGCTGCGGGCCGATCTGCAGGCTGCGGACCCAGGCTTTCTTCTCGAGGGCTTCCTGCGGCGTGGCGGCGAGAATGAACTCGCTGGCGGGCATGATCTTTACGTCAATGGCGCCCCGGCCGGCCCGGAGTGTGCGCTCCACGATGTCGCGACGGAAGTCCAAGGCGTCCTCGAGCTGCGGGTGCGCGGAGAAGATGACGTCCGCCTGGCGGGCGGCGAAGTCCCGGCCCTCCGGGGAATCCCCGGCCTGGAACAGCACCGGCCGGTATTGGGCGCTGCGCGGCAGCCGCGGGGTGACGTCCACGGAGTAGTGCCGGCCGGTGTGGCGCACGCGCCGGACGGCGCCCTCCGCTGACCAGCGGGCCGAGGAAGCCGAGGCCGCGATGGCGGCGTCGTCCCACGCGTCCCAGATCCGTTTGGCGGTTTCGACGAAGGCCTCGGCGTGCGTGTACCGGTCCGCGTGGTCCAGATAGCCGCCGCGCCGGAAGTTGGCGCCGGTCCAGGCATTGTCCGTGGTCACGATGTTCCAGGCCGCGCGGCCGCCCGAGAGCAGGTCCAGTGTGGAGAGCCGGTGTGCCAGGTCTGCGGGGTCGTTGTACGTGGTGTTCTGGGTTGCGACCAGGCCGATGTTTGTGGTCACGGCGGCGAGGGCGGCCAGGGCCGTCTGCGCGTCGGGCCGGCCGGCGACGTCGAGTGCGTGCGGGCGGCCGAGGTGCTCGCGCAGCCGCAGGCCCTCGCCGAGGAAGAACGCAGCGAACAGGCCGCGCTCGGCGGTCTGGGCGATGCGACGAAACGATTCGAAGTCCGTCTGGGACCCGGATTCGGCTGTTTTCCAGACGGTTCCGGAGTTGACGCCCTGGAAGAAGACACCCAGCTGGATCTGCCCGGACGGGGTGAATTCGGTGGCGGTGCTGTGGCTCATGGTGGGCTCCTTAATTTTCGGCGACGGCGGCGGTCGGTGAGGTGCTGCCCGCGGCGCCCGCCGGGGTGCTGGCGGCGGCGTATCGGCTGGCGGGCCGCGCCAGCCCGAGCTGCTCGCGGAAGGTGGCGTCCGGGGTAGTGGGTGCCAGGAGTCCGCGGCGGCGCAGCTCCGGCAGGACCAGGCGCGAGAGTTCCTCAAGGTCTGTGTCCAGCACGGCGGGGTGCAGGCGGACGCCGTCGGCCCACGCCAGCACCTCAGTGAGCAGCTCGGTCAGCTCGGCGGCCGTTCCGACGAACCGCGCCCGCGGGCTCTCCCACGCGGTGTGGCCGTTCAGTGCGGCAAGCCTGTCCGCGGCGGCCTGGCCACGGGAGTCCAGCACGACGTCGAGTTCGGCGATCAGCGCAGGCTCACTCCCGCCGGCGGCGAGGTGCGCCCGCGTCTCCGCGAGCTCGGCGGCCAGGAGCTCGGGCGCCGGGGCCGAGACGAGGAGCGCATCGGCCGCCCCGGCCGCGACGGCCTCCGGGGTGAGGAGCCCGGCTGGGGCCAGCACGGGCAGCTGGCCCTGAAGCGGCCGCGGAATGATCGACGGACCCTTCACGGAATAGTTGCCGTTGTCGACGTCGATGTAGTGCAGCTTGTCGACGTCGAGGTAGCGCCCGGTGGAGACGTCACGGATCACGGCGTCGTCCTCCCAGGAGTCCCAGAGCCGGCGGCTGACCTCGATCGAATCGGCGGCCTCCCGGGAGAGACCCGCCCCGCGCACCGTGTCCCGTCCGACGGCGGCGGCATCGGCCGCGCTCGGCGACGCCGCCACGAGCCAGCCGGCCCGTCCGCCGGAGACGTAGTCCAGGCTGGCCAGCTGGGTGGCGATGTGGAACGGCTCGGTGTAGACAGTGTCCACTTCCGGGATGAGCGCGAGGGACCGCGTCACGGGACCGGCGAACGCGGCACGCTGCAGGGCGTTGAGCCGGGCGGTATTATCCGGGCCGGGCTGCCCTGGCAGGGCGGAGTCGGGCAGGCCGGGGTCGGAAAGCGTCGCGGCGTGGAACCCGGCAGACTCGGCGGCGAGCACGGCGCCGCGGAGGTGGTCCGGGGACAGTACGGCGCCGGGCACCGTGCGGGAAGCCCGCCACGCGGCCGGGTGGCTGCCGGCGCCGTCGAGCTCCAGCAGCAGGAGGCCGCGGCCCCGCGGCTGGTCATTGGGGGGAAGGGTGCTCATGATGCGTCCTGACGTTCATAGGGGATCTGTTCGCCGGCTTCAACCGCCACCGGAAGGCGGTTCTCGGCCGGGGGCAGCGGGCACGTGGCGAGGTCGGTGTAGGCGCACGGCAGGTTCACGGCCCGGTTGAAGTCCAGAGAAACTGTCCCGTCGGGGCCCGGCGCCGGCACGGTGAGCGAGCGGTTGGCAGCGTAGGTGGACTTGCCCGACGTCGCGTCCGTGAACAGCACGGACAGTGTGCCGGGGGCGTGGCCGTTGAAGGCGGTGAGGCTCAGGTCCTCACCATGCAGCCGGAAGCGGATCTCGCCCGGTGCCTCGTAGACGTGGTGGATGCCCTCGACCGCCGCGCCCACTGTAGTGGGGCGAGGTTCGGCGAACGGGACGAATATTCCTTGAACGGAATATTCTGCGTCGGGTGCGTAGGCCGGTGTGCCGCGGTAGCCCGTGAGCAGCGGATTGAGGGGATGACGGGGCCGCACGACATATCGGCCGCCGCGCTTGGCGAGCTCGATCACGGTGTGTCCGGCTCCTGCGTCCTCCACGCGCAGGTTGAGCCCTTCGCGCTCGGAGATCGGGCCGAGGAACACGGTGGCGCCAGTCCCTTCCGGGTCCAGTTCCTGCCCGTCGCGGAGGACGCGTTCGCCTGCCCCCAAGACCAGGCGGACGACGTCGTCCTCGACGCTCCACGTGCCGGGCGCGCCAGGCGGGCGGGCGAGGCGTCGAGCCAGTGCAGATGGGTGACGGCGAGGAAGCCGTGGGGATCGGCGCGGTGGCGTTCGTGCGCGGCGTGCCAGTCAGCCCATGCGGCTTCGAAGCCTCGGTCCGGCGTGTTTCCGGCGTCCGTGGTGCCGGTCCCCGGGGAGCGGTGGCTTGTATCAGTGGGTGTAGACATGCGAGCTCCTGTGGGTGTTGTGGTCGGCTGCGACGCGGGCCGCGGCATCGGGTTCGGCACCTGTTGTGCCGGCGGGGCCGGACTCGGGACGCCCCGCGTAGGGGTCCCCGGAGCCCCAGAGTGTGGTGGGCGCGGCGGCACGCACGACCGGAATGACCTCGAGCGCGAACCGCTCCAGAATCTCCAGCTGCTGGTCGAAGGGCAGCGTGGTGGGCAGGGAGATGGACTGGAGGTCATGGCCGTAGAGCGAGTGGTAGCTGAGGATCTTGTCGATCACCTGCTCCGGGCTGCCCACCAGGGCCGGTCCCTCGGCTACGGCGTGGTCGATGTCGCGGTACGGGGAGTTGTTCCCGGGAACGTTCCGGCCGGTCGTAAGGGCCTCGTAGACCGGGCCGAACTGCCGCTTGGCCTCCTGCGTGGTGTCCGCGATGAACACCCCGCCCGCGCCGGAGCCGGAGCCCAGGTACTGGTGGCGGGGATCGTGGCCGTGGCGTTCGTATTCCTCGCGATAGTGGTCGATCAGCACCTTGTAGTTTTCGCGCGGCTGGATCGCGTTGGCCGTGAACAGCGGGTCGCCCCACTGCGCCGCCAGGGCCGCAGAGGTCAGGCTGGTGGCCGAACCGTGCCACACCCGCGGCGCGCCGGCGAACGGACGGGGCGTCGTCGTGGTGGGCTCGGTCAGGGCTGGCCGGAAGCGGCCGGACCATGTGACATTCTCCTCGGTCCACAGCCGGTGCAACAGGCCATACTTCTCGGCGAGGAGCTCCCACTGATCCGCGAGGTCCAGGCCGAATAAGGGATACTGCAGCACTTCATTGCCCTTGCCGATCACGAGTTCCAGCCGGCCGCGGCTGAGCTGATCGATCGTGGCATAGTCCTCGGCGACCCGTACCGGATCCAGTACGGAGAGCACGGTCACGCCGCTTTGCAGCCGGATCCTGGAAGTGACTGCGGCGATGGCGGCGAGCACCGTGGTGGGGGAGGAGGAGATGAACTCGCCCGCATGTCGTTCGCCGACCGAGAAGCTGTCGTAGCCGAGTTCCTCGGCCCGGCGCGCCGTTTCCACCACCTGGTTGAGCCGGTCCGCGGTGGAGACGATCTCCCCGGTGACGGGGTTTTTCAGGTGCGGGATGATGTCGAGGACCTGGAACCTCACTGTGTTTTCCCTGTCTCTGTTTTCCCTGCGGGGCCCGTCCCGAAGTTTGCCTCGGTGAAGGTCCTGGACTCGGGAAGGGCTTCCTCGGAGAGTCCCCAGCGGTCCAGGACCTTGGCGTAGGAGCCGTCCTTGATCGCGGAGTTCAGTGCGTCCGTGATGGCCGGGGCCAGGCCGTTGCCCTTGAGCGTGGTGGCCGCGACCAGCGTCTCGGACGGCCAGCCGGCGTTGACCTTGCCCACCACCTTGAGGTCGTCGCGGGTGTTTTCCCGGTAGGTGACGGACGGATAGGGCGCCAGGTTCAGATCCGTGCGTCCGGAGGACAGGGCCAGGATGGTGTCGGCATCGGAGGAGTAGTACTGCAGCACCGCCGGGGCCTTGCCCTTGGCCTCCAGCTCCTTGTTCCAGGCGATCAGGATCTTCTCCTGGTTGGTGCCGGAGCCCACGGAGATCTTGAGGCCGGAGATGTCATCGGAACCCTTGATGTTGTAGGTGGAGCTCTTCTTGGCCTCGAAGCCCATGTACGCGGCGCGGTAGCTGGAGAAGTCGAAGAGCTTCACGCGGGCGGCGTTGATGCCCACATTGGAGAACACGGCCTCGAAGTCGCCGGACTGCGTCTTCAGGGGCCAGTTCTCCCAGGAAGTGACCTGCACATCCAGCTCCAGGCCCAGCTTGTCGGCGACCAGTTGGGCCAGGTCCACCTCCACCCCGATCGGGGTCTTGTCGTCGGTGGCGTGGAAGGACAGCGGGATCGCGCCCGCCGTCGTGGCGACGGTGAGCTTGCCGTCCTTGCCGATCAGCGCGGGGACCTCCGCGGCCGCGGCCGCGTCCTTCCCGACCCGGATACGCTGCTGGTCCGGCGAGGTGTTGTAGACGACGCCGTTGCGCGCCGCCGTCGTCGCGGGCTGCCCGCCTGACGCGGCGGAAGCGCCGGGATCGGAGCAGGAGGTCAGGGCCAGCGTGCCGGACAGGGCTCCGAGGAGGACGACGGCGGGAAGCGCCGCGGGCTTTCGACGGCGGACGGTGCGGAGGGCGGGACGGATTGCCATGGGTTTCCTTAGATGTTGAAAGCGGGCTCGATCACCTTGGAGAAGAAACTCCGGGTGCGGTCTTCCTGCGGGTTGGTGAAAATCTGTTCGGGTGTGCCTTGCTCCACGATCTGGCCCTGGTCCATGAACACGACCGTGTCGGCAACGTCGCGGGCGAAGCCCATCTCATGCGTGACGATGATCAGCGTGGTGCCGGAGTTGGCGAGCTCGCGAATGACGTCCAGCACCTCGTTGACCAGTTCCGGGTCCAGCGCCGAGGTGGGCTCGTCGAAGAGCAGGATCTTCGGGTCCAGGGCCAGCGCCCGGGCGATCGCTACGCGCTGCTGCTGGCCGCCGGACAGCTGGCGGGGGTAGGCGCCGGCGCGGTCCTTCAACCCCACCCGGTCCAGCAGTTCCAGCCCCCGTTCGCGGGCCTCGGCTTTGGAGAGCCGGGGTTTGCCGGCACGGGGTGCGACGACGGGCGCCTCGGTGACGTTCTCCAGTGCGGTCAGGTGCGGGAACAGGTTGAAGTTCTGGAACACCATGCCGATTTCGGTGCGCTGCCTGAGGATCTCCTTCTCGCGGAGCTCGTGCAGCTTGCGGCCCCGGACCTCGTAGCCCACCAGGGTGCCGTCGATGGCGATGAACCCGGCGTCGACCTTTTCCAGGTGGTTGATGGTGCGCAGGAGGGTGGACTTGCCGGACCCGGAGGGGCCGACGATTACGGCGACTCCGCCGGGCTCGACCGTCAGCGAGATGCCCTTGAGGACTTCCGTGGCGCCGAAGGACTTGCGGACCTTCGTGATCTCAACGAGGCCCCGAGTGGATTCCCGGGCTGCGGTGGTTTCCAAGGCTCCGGCGGCCGGAAGGACCGAGGTGCTCATCGGGTGCCTCTTTCCTGGGTAGTTTCCCTTGTTGCGGGTGCATGGGTGGCGAGGAACTTGCGGGCCTTCTGCAGCGGGGTCAGGGGCAGTGTGCGGACCGCGCCCTTGGAGTAGTGGCGCTCGATGTAGTACTGGAAGACGCTCAGGACCGAGGTGATGACGATGTACCAGAGCGTGGCCACGAGCAGCAGCGGCAGGACCTGCTGGGTCCGGTTGTAGATGACCTGGACCGTGTAGAAGAGCTCGGAGTAGGCCAGGACGTAGACGATCGAGGTGCCCTTGACCAGGCCGATGACCTCGTTGAATGCGGTGGGCAGGATGGCGCGCATGGCCTGGGGCAGGACGATCCTGGTGGAGCGCCGCCAGGCTGGAATGCCCAGCGCGGCGGCCGCCTCCAACTGGCCCTGGTCCACGGAGAGGATGCCGCCGCGGATGATCTCGGCCGAATAGGCGGCCTGGTTTAGGGTGAGGCCGAGGACGGCCGCGGCGAACTGGCTGATCAGGGTGGTGGTCTGCGCCTCGAAGAAGCGCACGTCCGAGAAGGGGAGCCCTAAGCTGATTTTCTCGTAGAGGTAGCCCAGGTTGTACCAGAGCAGCATCTGCACCAGCAGCGGCGTCGAGCGGAAAATCCAGGAGAACGTCCAGGACACGGAGACCAGCAACGGGGACGCGGAGAGCCGCATCAGAGCCAGGATGAAGCCCAGGATGAAGCCGAGCGCGCCCGAGATCGCGGTCAGCTTGAGGGTCTCCAGCAGGCCGTTCACGATCGACTGCGCGGTGAACCATTGCGCCACCACGCCCCACTCCCAGCGGGGATTCGTGGCCAGGGACCAGGCGATGCCGGCGACGCCGAAGGCGACGACGGCCGTACCGACCCAGCGCCACGGGTGCCGGGCCGCGACCAGCCGGTAGTCGGCGTAATCGGTGGCGGCCTTGCGGGCCGTTGACCCAGTGCCGGGCTGATCGGCGGGTGTCGGGGCGGCGGGTTCCGGGACGTCGTGTTCCAGGACGGCGGGTCCGGAGGATCCGGCGGGTGTGGTGTCGGGTGTGGTTCCGGCACCGGGGGACGCCGGCTCCGGGGCGGACTGCGCCACCGGGGTTGCTGTTGAACTCATGCGCCACCTCGCTTCTTCCAGTTGGTGTGGGGGTTCGGTTGGCTGCCAATCTAGGGCCGCGCGAAAACGGCGGGCAAGGCGCCAAGTTGCATGCGTTCACGCGGGTTCGCACGGCGTCACACGACGAATTATTGCCTCGATTTGCGCCGCGTTACGCGGGGTGAACGGCCGTGACCGGCGCCTCGACCGGCCCCGTTTCGGGTGCCTAGCATGAGGGCTCCGAACCAGACCCAGGAGGCCCTCATGCCAGCGAATTCCCCGTCCGTGGTCCTCATCGGCGGCGGCCCTCGCACGGCCGGGTTGCTGGAACGCCTGGCCGCCAACCGGCAGGAACTCTTCGCCGGCCCGCTTCACGTCCATGTTGTGGAACCCCACACGCCGGGGTCCGGCCGGATCTGGCGCTACGAGCAGGACGCCGGGCTGATGCTCAATTCCACCGCGGCAGACGTCACGATGTTCACGGACGCCTCGGTCCAGTGCGAGGGACCTGCCGTCGATGGTCCGGGACTGGCCGAATGGGCCGCCGGGGTCCTGGACGGCTCGATCGCGGACGTGCCGGAGCTCCCGGAGAGACTCCGGGCCCAGCTCGGTTCCCTCACCGGCGCCACCTTCCCCACCCGGCAGCTGCAGAGCGTCTACCTCGAATGGTTCTTCCGCCGCGCCGTTGCTGCCCTCGGACCGGAGACCACCGTGACGGTGCACCGGGACACGGCGTCCGCCGTCGAACCCTCACAGGGGGGCCCGGAACGGGTCGACCCGGGACAGTTAGACCCGGAGCAGGGCGACCCTGGCGTGGACGGGTACGGCGTCCGGCTGGCCGGCGGCGCGGCGCTGCACGCCGACGTCGTGGTGGCCTCCCTGGGGCACACCGATTCGCTCCCGGACCGCGAGTCTGCCGCCTGGGCCGGCTTTGCCGCCCGGCACGGCGCGTTCCACGCGGCGCCCAGCTACACCACCGACGTCGATTACTCACCGATCGCCCCCGGGCAGGACGTCATTGTCTCCGGCATGGGCCTGGCGTTCGTGGACCTGCTGGTGCTGCTCATGGAGGGCCGCGGCGGCCGCTTCGAGGAACTGCCCGACGGCGGCCTGCGCTACCTGCCCTCCGGTGCCGAGCCGCGGTTGTGGGCCGGATCCCGCCGCGGCGTGCCCTACCACTCCAAAATCACCTCCACCCTGCGCGGTGACGCTGCGGGAGAGCCCAAGTTCTTTACCGCCGGGGCCGTCGAGGCGCTGCTGGAGGCATCCGGCGAGCTGGACTTCCGCGCCCAGCTCTGGCCTTTGATCGCCAAGGACGCCGGCTATGCGTACTACCGCGAGCTATTCACCGGTTACCCCGAGCGGGTCCGGACCGGCTGGGAGGAATTCGCCGAGCGCTTCTCCGCCGCGGACTGGTACAGCCGGGAGCGCCACCGGCTCGTTGTCGAATCCGTCCCCGACGCGGAGCTCAACCTGGACCTTGAGCGGCTGGACCGTCCCTTCGAGGGCCGCGTTTTTGCTGGTCTTGCGGAAGTCCAGGCAGCGGTGGCCGCCCACATCGGCCGCGATCTTGAGCTGCGGACCGGGCCGGACCATTCGGAGACGTTGGCCCTGTTCATCTCCCTGCTCAAGTCCTATATGGACCTTGGCCGGCTGGTTCCGTCCGAGCGGTTGAACGCGCGGTCGCAGCGCGAGGTCCAGGGCTGGTGGCACGGCTTCTTCAGCTTCGTCGATTCCGGGCCACCGCCGCGCAGGCTCCGGGAGATGCTGGCGATCCACCGGGCCGGACTGCTGCAGTTCCTGGGCCCTGGGCTGGAAATCGAGGCCGCAGAGTACTCGGGCCGGTTCGTTGCCACCTCAGCGCAGTCCAGGATCACGGTGTCGGCGGCGGCCCTGATCGAGGCCCGGCTTCCGGAGCCGTCGGTGGTCCGCTCCGCAAATCCGCTGCTGCGCCAGCTGCACACCTCCGGGCTCGGCACCGAACAGCAGCTCCTGACCGCGGACGGCACCCACGCGACGGGCCGTCTGCTGGTGTCCGCCCACAACGAGCTCATCAGCCCGGTCGGGGAGCGGCGCGAGAGGCTGTTCGGCGTCGGGCCCGGCACCTCCGGCTGGGGCGCGGGGGCCTTCGCGCGGCCCAAGAGCAACGCCGCGCCGTTCCGTGAAAACGACGCCCTGGCCCGGCGCATCCTGAACCTGCTGGCCGGTCATACGGGCAACCACGGCAGCAACCGCCACGCGGTGCCGCAGGCCGCCGCGCGCGGAAAGGACCGGCCATGACTCCGTCACCACCGGACCACTCACCCTTGCGCGCCGTGCCTGCGGACAACGCGGATACCCCGCCGACCCCGCCGGAGGAGACTCCGCCGTCGAACAAGTCAGCGCTGACAGTCCTGAACCTGCCCATGAGCGACCCCCGGGTCCGGCCCCTCCTGGACGAACTCGCGCTCGAATACGACACCCGTTACGGCAACCTCTTTGGCAAGGGAGCCGCCGCGGAGGAACTGAACCGTTACCCGGCCGAGGAATTCGCTGCGCCCGGCGGGGCCCTTCTCATTGTGCGCGAGAACGGCGAATCCGTGGCCGGCGGCGCCTTCCGCCGGCACGGCACGAACACGGCAGAATTCAAGCGGATCTGGACGCATTCGGCACATCGGCGCCGCGGACTTGCCCGCTTCGTCCTCGCCGAGCTGGAGGCGTTGGCCGCCCGCCGCGGCTACCGCAGCGTCTACCTGACCACCGGCCCCCGCCAGCCCGAGGCGAAACACCTCTACCTGAACACCGGCTACGAGGCTCAGTTCGACCTCTCCGCCGATCCCGAAACCATCGGGCCGCTCGCATTCACCAAGGACCTCCCCAACTGAAACCCCAAGGTGAACCCCAACGTGGAGTCACTCAGCGCCCGTCCAAGGCCTCGGGATGGACACTAAGTGACTCCGCGTTGCTTGCTCGTGGCGCAGCCTGCCATGGGCCGGGGAGCGTTGCTTCGGGCTAGAGTTCCACATGGGGTCTACCCCTAGGACGAAGCATTCAGGAGCCGCCACGAAACGGCGGAGAAGCAGCCGGGAGTCATCAGTGCGGCATGGATCCAAGCCCACCATCCGAGACGTCGCAGAGACGGCCGGGGTCTCCGTCACCACAGTCTCCTACGTGCTGTCCGGCCGGTCCGGCGGCACCACCCGGATCAGCGAGGCCACCCAGGACCGGGTGCATGCCGCGGTCCGCGAACTTGGCTACGTGGCCAACCGGAGCGCCCGCGGCATGCGGCGGGGCCGGACGGAGCTGGTGGCCGTGGCCGTCGCGGACCTCGAGGACCCCCGGGACCGCGCCCTCGCCACGCTGCTGGCCGCCATCCTGCCGGAGCACGGCTACCAGACGGTCGTCCTGCTGGGCGGGGGCTGGCGGCAGTTCATGCTCGCCGGCGGCGCCGACGGCGTGATCCGCACGGGCGCCTCCGAGACCGCCGAAGACTCCGCAGCCATGGCGGAACTCGCCGCCCGCGGCGTGGCCCAGGTGCTCATCACCGACGACGCCGGCGCCGGCACCCTAGACGCCAACCCGGACGGCATCCCGGATGTTCAGGCGGGATACGACGTCGTGCCCGCGGGAACCGAGAGCCCGGAGGCCCTGGCCGAGCGCGCCGTCACTGCGCTGCTCGGCCGGCTGCGGAGCTAGCAGTACAGCCAGCCCCGACTTCAGGCGTTCAGCGCGGCGGCTTCCGGCGCGGTGGTCTCCTGTGCTGCGGCGTCCCGGACGGGGCGCCGGGCCAGCCACGCGGCCACGATGGCGCCGGAGATGTTGTGCCACAGGGAGAAGACAGCGGACGGCAGCGCGGCCAGGGGGCTAAAGTGCGCCGTGGCGAGGGTGGCGGCGAGGCCGGAGTTCTGCATCCCGACCTCAAAGGCGAGGGCCCTGCGCGCCCGGTCGTCGAGGCGCCCCACCTTGCCGGCCAGGTACCCCAGGCCGAGCCCGAAGCCGTTGTGCAGAACCACAGCTAGGAACACGATGCCTCCCGCGGCGACGATCTTGCTGGCGCTTCCGGCCACCACGATCGCCACGATCAGCGAAACCACGACGGCGGACGCCCACGGCAGTGCCGGCAGAACCTTGGCCACGACCTTCTTGAGGAAGAGGCGGGCCAGCAGCCCTGCGACAACGGGCAGGAGGACGGTCTTGAGGATGTCCTGGACCATGCCGCCGGCGTCGATGCTCAGGTACGAGCCGGCCAGGAACAAGACCAGCAGCGGCGTGACGATCGGGGCAATCAGGGTGGATACGGACGCGACGGCCACGGACAGGGCCACATCGCCCTTGGCGAGGAACGCCATCACATTGGAGGCGGTGCCCGACGGCGCGCAGCCCACCAGGATCAGGCCCACAGCCAGCTCCGGTTCGAGGTGCAGGGCGACGGCGATCAGCCAGCCGGCGCCCGGCATGATGACATAGTGGGCCACGATTCCCAGGGCCACCGCCCAGGGACGCTTGGCCACTGAGGCGAAATCGGGCGGGGTCAGGGTCAGGCCCATGCAGAACATGATGATGCCCAGCAGGAACGGCACACTGGGCGCCAGGGGTTTGAAGGCTCCGGGGAGCAGGAAGCCGGCAACGCCGGCCACCACGACGAGGATGGGGAAGATCGTCACCGCGATGCGCGCGATCTTTGCCTCGGCCGCGAGGGCGGGATTGAGGGGGACGGCGGCGGCGGTGCCCGCGTCCCGGGAGGAATTCTGAGTTTTAGTTGCCTCAAGCATCCAAGCATGGTGCCACCGCCGTCCGCGGACTGGCGACTTCGTGACCACCTGGTGGACAAATATGTCAGATTTATAGCCATTCCGCCCCCGGCGGGGCTACTTGGGTAGGGTTTCATGAGTGGGTGAGCCCAGGACGGCGAACTCCCCACTCCCTCCGGCGCGGCGCGGCGCCCCACAATCATTGAAATCCGAAGGCTGACTGTGCCTTCTTGACCACGAACGGAGCCAGCAATGGCCGTCAAAACTGCCGCAGATGCCCCGGCCTTCACGCCCGAGCAACTGCAATCCGTCCGGGGCGCCTTGAGGTCCCCTCGCCGGCTCAAAACCGAAGTGCTCGGCGGCCTTGTGGTGGCCCTGGCCCTCATCCCGGAGGCGATCGCCTTCTCGATCATCGCCGGAGTGGACCCGCGGATCGGACTCTTCGCCTCCTTCACCATGGCCGTCACCATCTCCTTCGTCGGCGGGCGCCCCGCGATGATCTCGGCGGCCACCGGCGCCGTCGCCCTGGTGATCGCCCCGCTCGTGAAGTCCCACGGGCTGGACTACCTTGTCGCGGCGGTGATCCTGGCCGGCCTTTTCCAGATCATCCTGGGCCTGTCCGGGGTGGCAAGGCTGATGCGCTTCATCCCGCGCTCCGTGATGGTGGGCTTCGTCAACGCCCTGGCGATCCTGATCTTCCTCTCCCAGGTGCCCGAGCTGATCGGCGTCCCGTGGCTGGTCTATCCGCTCACCGCGGCAGGCCTGCTGATCGTCTTCGGCCTGCCCGGGCTGACCAAAGCCGTTCCGGCGCCTCTGGTGGCCATCATTGTCCTGACACTCATCACCGTCCTGGCCGCCGTCGCCGTTCCCACCGTGGGGGACAAGGGTGCGCTTCCGGACTCGCTGCCCTCCCTGTCCCTTCCCGGTGTGCCGGTCACGTTCGAAACGCTGCAGGTGATTTTCCCCTTCGCGCTGGCCATGGCCTTCGTGGGGCTGCTCGAATCCCTCATGACGGCGAAGCTCGTGGACGACATCACCGACACCCGCTCGCCCAAAACCCGCGAGGCCTGGGGCCAGGGCGTGGCCAACATTGTCACCGGCTTCTTTGGCGGCATGGGCGGCTGCGCGATGATCGGCCAGACCATGATCAACGTCAAGGCCTCCGGCGCCCGCACCCGGATCTCCACCTTCCTGGCCGGCGTCTTCCTGCTCATCCTCGTGGTGGCTCTCGGCGGCATCGTGTCGCTGATCCCGATGGCCGCGCTCGTGGCCGTCATGATCTTCGTTTCCGTTGCCACTTTCGACTGGCACAGCATCAGGCCCTCCACGCTCAAGGCGCTGCCCAAGAGCGAAACGCTCGTCATGGTCGCCACTGTCGCCGTCACCGTGGCCACGCACAACCTGGCGATCGGCGTCGGCGTCGGCGTCCTGGTCGCCATGGTCCTGTTTGCCCGGCGGGTGGCGCACTTCGTCACCGTGGAGCGGTCCCTGGCGGAGGGCGATGGCGGCCAACTCGCCACCTACAAGGTGGACGGCGAACTGTTCTTCGCCTCCTCGAACGACCTCTACACCCAGTTCGAGTACGCCCTGGACCCTGACCGCGTGGTTATCGACATGCGCGACTCCCATCTCTGGGATGCCTCCACGATCGCCGCACTGGATGCCATTACCGAGAAGTACCGCCAGCACGGCAAGAGCGTCGAAGTGGTGGGCCTCAACGACGCCAGCCTGGCGATGCGCGAGCGGCTCGCCGGAAAGCTCGGCGCCGGGCACTAGCAGGCCGGCAGTGGCGGCTTGCTGGCGTCGGAGTTTCCCCGCCTTCGGAAGTTCCTGCCGGCGTGTTGCGCCGAACCGCCGGCGATTGGCGGCGTCGTGCCTCTAAGGGTGGGGAGATTCGGCGGCGGGTCAGCTTGGGCGCGCCGGTCCGGTGGTGTTGCGGACCACCAGATGCGGTGTCCTGACCAGGTGAGCCGGGGCGTCGGCTCCTGCCAGCCGCTCGACTGCCCTGTCCACGGCGGCAGTGGCGAGGAGGGGCGCGTCCTGGCTGACAGAAGTCAGTTGCACGTAGCTGAGCCGGGCAAACTGGCTGTCGTCATAGCCGACCACTGATACGTCCGCCGGCACGCGCAGCCCTGCGGTCCGGAGGCCCTCGATCACCCCGAGGGCCGACCTGTCATTGAAGGCGATCACGGCGGACGGGGGGTTGCCCCGGAGCGATGCACAGGCCCTGAGTCCGTCTTCCTCGGTGAGGCCGCCCGGAACCACGAAAGGCTCCAGCCCCCGGCGGAGCATTTCGGTGCGAAAGGCATCCCGGCGCTGGTCGGCCGAGACTGCCGCCTCGCCGTCGACATGGACAATTCTTCGATGACCCAAGGCGGCGAGGTGTTCAACGGCCAGCCGGATGCCGGCGTGGTTGTCGCTGCTGACGGAGTCCACTTGGTCTCCGACGTCGTCGCGCAGGAGGCTCACCACCGGTGCCCGGCGTGCAAACCCGGCGAGCTCCTGGCTGCCCAGCGTCGGGGAGATGAGGATCAGCGCCTCGCATCCCATATCCAGGAGAGCCTCCGCCGCACGCGTTTCCGGCCGGCCGCTGGCGACGGCGCTCAAGGCGATTTCGTAGCCCCGTTCCGCGGCGCCGGCATAGGCGGCGTCGACGATCTCGGCGTGGAACGGCTCTGACGTGAAGAAGCTCAACCCGAGAAGCCTGGTCCGCGCGCTGCGCAACAGCCGGGCCCGGCTGTCCGGCCGGTAGCCGAGTTCCCGGGCCGCTTCGAGCACCTTCTTCCGGGTGGACTCGGCCGCGCCCGGGGCGCCGCGCATCACGATGGACACCAGGGCACGTGAGACGCCGGCGGCCTCGGCGACGTCCATGAGCGTGGGGCGGCGCTGCTGTTCGGTCATTCTTGCTCCTTGCTTTCAACCAGTCTATAGAACGTTCTAGACATTCACCGGCAGCAGGTACATCATGGTTCTACTAGAACGATCTACAACCCAGGCTAGGAGTTTTCATGAGCTATCTGCAGCACCCGGTCAGCGACGACCGGCCCGTCCGCGTCGGACTCATCGGCGCCGGCTGGATTGGCAAGTTCCACGCAGAGTCCGTGGCGCACCGGATTCCGGGTGCCCGTCTGGAGGCCATTGCCGATCCCGCCCTCCCCGCGGTCGAAGCCCTCGCTGGCCGGCTGGGAGTGCGCAAAATCAGCACGGACCCGGCAGACGTGATGAATGATCCGGACATTGACGCGGTCCTCATCGCGGCGCCGGCCCGGTTCCATTCGGACCTGATTGCTGCTGCGGCCCGGGCCGGGAAGGACGTGTTCTGCGAGAAGCCGGGTGGCCGGATTATTGAGGAGTTGGACGGTGCCCTTGATGCAGCCGATGCTGCCGGCGTCATTGTTCAGTTCGGCTTCAACCGGCGCTATGCAAACGACTTCGCCGCGGCACGGAATCTGATCGACGACGGCGCCGTGGGAGTCCCCCAGCTGCTCCGGTCGCTGACGCGGGATCCGGGCACCGTGGCAGGCCTTGCCGCCCCCGAGCGGATTGCGCCGGGAACCATCTTCCTGGAAACCCTGATCCACGATTTCGACACCCTGAACTGGCTGAACCCGGGCGCCGTGCCGGTCCGGGTCCACGCGGTCGCCGACGCGCTGGTCGCCCCTGAGCGGAAAGCAGGCGGACTGCTGGACACGGCGGTGGTGACGGTGACGTACAGCAACGGTGCCATCGCGGTGGCCGAGGCCAATTTCAACGCCCTGTACGGCTACGACGTGCGCGGCGAAGTCTTTGGCTCGGCGGGCATGGTTACTGCCGGCGGGCCCCAGGCGTCCAGCGCGACGAGCTACACCGCGGCCGGCATCGCCTCCTCCACCGTGCGGCTGAACGTGGATCTTTTCCATGATGCCTACACTGCGGAGCTGGCCCACTTCGTCGACGCCGTCAAGGCGCGCCGCGGGAACCAGGCGGCCCCCGGAACCCCGGGCCCCGGCGGCACCGACGCCCGCAACGCCCTGGCCGTGGCACTCGCGGCGATCCGCTCGAACGAGACCGGGCTTCCCGTGGAGGTTTCCTCGATCGCCGAACTGCGGGCCGCCGAGCCCGCGCTCCACGCCGTAGGGCAGGGAGAATGAGCTTCCGCCTGGCCGTTTGCGCCGAGATGGTCTATGGCGAGCTGGACCTCATCGAGAGGGTGCGGCGGATCCACGGTCAAGGCTTCGAGGTGGAACTCTGGGATACGCGCGGGCGGGACATTTCCGCCCTCGCCGCGACTGGTGCACGCTTCTCCTCGATGAGCGGCTACTTCGGCGGCAGCCTGATCGACCCCGAAAGCGCCGACGAGGTGGTGGCTTCGGCCGAAAAGCTGATTCCCACCGCGCTGGAACTCGGAGTCGAGCGGATGGTGGTCCACCCGGCCGAGCTCGGGGAAGGCGGCCGCGCCGTCCGGCCAACGTACCGGTCCACGGGCCAAATGTGGCTGACCGGCCTCCGGACCCTCGAACGCCTGGCAGTCCTGGGCGAGAAGCACGGTGTGACGTTTGCGCTCGAGAACCTCAACACCATCCTGGACCACCCCGGCATCCCGCTGGCCCGGGCCAAGGACACCCTCACCCTGGTCTCGGCGGTCGACCATCCCCACGTGAAGATGATGCTGGATCTGTACCATGCCCAGATCGGGGAAGGGAACCTGATCGAACTCGTCAGGGCTGCGCTGCCGTGGACGGGGGAGATCCAGGTGGCCGACGTCCCGGGCCGGTTCGAACCCGGCACCGGGGAAATCAACTACCGCGCTGTTGCGGCGGCGCTGAGGGAAGCCGGCTACTCCGGCGTCATCGGCCTTGAAGCCGGCGCCGTCGGCGGGCAAGGACTGGCTGCAGGCGATGCCGCCCTGGCCGCGTTCCGGGCGGCGTTCGAGGGCTGAGCGCGGCCTGAGCGCGGCCTGATTGCGTGCACCGGGCCGCCCCTGGGTAATGCCGCTGTGTAACGCCGCCGCACCCACCCTGCGCGAGGCCGCCACTACCCCTGCGCGAGGCCGCCACTACCCCTGCGTGAGCCGGTAGCGTTCGATCTGCTTGAGCCGCCGCAGCAGGCTGTCGCGCCGGGGGTGGGGGACGGCGTCGGCCGGCTCGGCGGTGAGCTCGATGTGTTCGGTGCCGTACTGCCACAGCAGCAGGTCATCGAGCAGCCGGTCCGGGCCGGGGGAGTAGCGGTGGTCCAGGGCCTGGCGGACCTCGGTGATCCGGTTGGCGCTGAGAAGACCGGCGAGCTGCATGGTCTGGTTGAGCCCGTGGGCTGCCATGAGTTCCGCAGCCCAGCCCCAGTCGTCGTCGACCTTCCGGTCCACGTGCGGCAGCAGAGTCCGCCAGACGTCGCGGATCCGGTTGGGCGTCAGCGGTGCGGCACCCTCGCCCTCCACATCCCAGTAACTGCGGACCTCCTCATAGCGCTCGTGCAGGTCCGAAAAGGCGCTTTCCACGGTCTCCAGCATGGCTGCCGTGGCGGTGAACTGGCGGTCGAAGTGCGGGGTCCAGGCCCGGGGGTCCTCGGCCTTGAAGCGAATGTCGTGCTCGATCTCGCTCCAGGCGTGGGCGAACACCGTGCGGATCTGGCATTCGAAGAAGTAGCTGCCGTTCGGCGGGACATCCGGGTTGAAGACCTGCTGGTAGTCCTTGACCGCCTCGTTTTGGATGGTCCGCAGGATCAGGTGCCGGCTGGAGTAGCCGTAGGTGCCGGACTCGATCGAACCGATGTCCTTTTCGCGGTCTCCGCGGCAGTCGAAGAGCTGGCGCTGGCGCTTAATGAGGTTGGCCGCCACCGCGTTTTCCGCCGGCAGCTTGGTGATCACGCGGATGCCCACCATGTCGTTCAGGGTCCGGAAGGGGTCCGGGAACTTCAGCACCAGCGGCCCGCCCGGCTCCAGCGGTTTTTC
The DNA here is from genome assembly GCF_054062615.1 of Arthrobacter sp. TE12232. NCBI lineage: Bacteria > Bacillati > Actinomycetota > Actinomycetes > Micrococcales > Micrococcaceae > Arthrobacter > Arthrobacter sp. TE12232. The sequence goes on along the minus strand of NZ_JBSSFK010000001.1, from coordinate 2,307,176 downwards.
CGTGCGGGAAATCTTCTCGCGGAAGGATTCGACGGTCTTAGTGCGGCCGGTGACGAACAGCGGCATGACCTCGGTGTCCTTGAACATGGTCCGCAGAGTGAGCAGGACCTCCCGGGTAACCAGTTTCAGCGCAGGCCGGACCCGCTCGTACAATTCCACGTTTTCCTGCACGGAATCGCGCAGGCTCGGGTCCAAACGCTCCCAGTTGCTCGCCATGCGTCCAGCTTACGGCGCACCCCCGACGCCGGGCGGCAGGCACTCCCGCGGCCGGGTCGCAGCCACCCCCGACGCCGGCGCCTCCGCGCGGCATGCAGGAGCCCGACCTGCGCGGGGCCGCGCGGCGTCCACTGTAGGCTCAGCACATGGCTGATGTGCGGCGGCGGACTTGGATCGCGGCCGCAGCGACGGTGACGCTGGGGGCAGTCTCCGCCGCCTGTTCACCGGGCCCCAAGGAGGACGCTGTGAAGAGGCAGAAGTATCACTATGGCGAGGACCCCAGCCAGTGGGGCGAGCTTTTCCTCCCGGACGTGGCCGCGCCCAAGGGCGTGGTGGTGGTGATCCATGGCGGCTACTGGCGTTCGCAGTATGGTGCGGAACTCGGCGAACCCCTGGCCAAGGACCTCGCCACGCACGGCATGGCCGCCTGGAACCTGGAGTACCGGCGGGCCGGCAACGGCGGAGGCTGGCCCAACACCTTTGCCGACGTCCTGGCCGGAATCGACAAGCTCGGCGAGCTCGCGGACGAGCACGGGCTCGGCCTGGACCGGGTGGTGGCCCTGGGACACTCGGCCGGCGGCCACCTTGCAGTCTGGGCGGCGGGACGCAGCCGGCTCTCCGGACTCGGCGCCCCGGACGCGGACCGTCAGCTGGCGCGCAGGGCCGACGACGGCGGCGCGGTGCACCTGACCGGCGTCGTGAGCCAGTCAGGGGTGCTGAACCTGGCGGCCGCCGAGCGGCTCAACCTCAGCAACGGCGCGGTCAGCAATTTCCTCGGCGGCTCGTCGGAGAAATACCCCAAACGGCATAAATACGCGGACCCCATGAGTGCGGTGCCGTTGAGCGTGCCGATCTATGCCGTCCACGGCACTGAAGACGACACTGTGCCGTTCAGCCAGTCCGAGACCTACGCCGGAGCGGCCAAGGCAGCCGGTGCGCCGGTGCAGCTGCTCAAGGTGCCAGGCGACCACTTCGCGCTCATTGATCCCAAGGCGCCCGCCTACCGGAAGTGCCGCGAACTGGTGCAGCAGATGCTGGCCTGACATCCGGGCTGCGAGGCCGGGTGGTGGATTTGTGCGGGCGGCGGCTCAGGCCGGCCGCCGCCCCCAGGGGGCCGAAAGCGCATAGACTGGAGCCCAGGTGCGCCGGGAAGTCTGGTCGGCATAGTTTCGTCGACCCCACTTTGAGGACCCCATGAGCGACCTGCCCTCTTCTCCCACACCTCCTCGCCTCACCGTCTTCGCCCGCGGCAGCTACGCCGAAGCGCTGCGCATCGGCGAAATCCTCCGCAAGGAAACCGTCGGCGGCGCGCTTCTGGTCGCCGCGGCAGTGGCGGCCCTGATCTGGGCCAACTCGCCGGCGTCGGAAAGCTACTTCGCGCTGCGCGATTTCACTATCGGCTACGAGCCCTGGCACCTGGACCTGAGCCTGGGAGCCTGGGCCGCCGACGGGCTGCTGGCGGTATTCTTCTTCCTGGTCGGGCTCGAACTCAAACGGGAGTTCGTCGCGGGAGACCTGCGGCAGCTGAGCAAATCCGTGGTGCCGGTGGCTGCGGCCGTGGGCGGCGTGGCCGTTCCCGCGCTCATCTACGCGGCCGTCAACGTTGCGGACGCCGAGACCCTGCGGGGCTGGGCGATCCCCACCGCCACGGACATCGCGTTCGCGGTCGCCGTGCTGGCGCTCATCGGTTCGCACCTTCCCAGCGCGTTGCGCATCTTCCTGCTGACCCTGGCCGTCGTGGACGATCTTCTCGCCATCACCATCATCGCGGTCTTCTACACGAGCGAACTCCACCCGCTCCCGCTTCTGTTGGCTCTGCTCCCGCTCGGCCTCTACACATTCCTGGTGCAGAAATACCGGCGGTTCTTCGGCACCCACGGGCTGGCCGCCTGGGTGATCCTGCTGCCGCTCGGCGCCGCAACGTGGGCGCTGGTCCATGCGTCCGGCATCCACGCCACCGTGGCCGGTGTCCTGCTCGGCTTTGCCGTTCCTGTGATTCGCTCCCGGGCCAGCGGCGGTCCCGAGGCCGGCCCCGGCCTCGCGGAGATCTTCGAACACCGGTTCCGCCCGATCTCGGCCGGCGTCGCTGTCCCGGTCTTCGCATTCTTTTCCGCCGGTGTGGCCATCGGCGGCCTGCAGGGCCTCGGCGCCGCCCTGACCGATCCCGTTGCGGTCGGCATTATCCTGGCCCTCGTGCTCGGAAAACCTGCCGGCATCCTGGGCACGACGTGGCTCATCACCAAAGCCACCCGCGCCAGGCTGGACGGCTCCTTCAAATGGATCGACGTCTTCGGCCTGTCGATCCTGGCCGGTATCGGTTTCACGGTGTCGCTGCTGGTGGCCGAGCTGAGCTTCGGGCAAGGCACTGTCCACGACGACCACGCAAAGGTCGGAATCCTCGCGGCCTCGCTGCTCGCCGCGCTGCTCGCCAGCGCGGTACTCCGGATCCGCAACACGCACTACCGCCGCGCGGAAGAGGAAGAAAGGATCGACTCGGACCACGACGGCATCCCCGACGTCTATCAGCAGGGCCATCCGGCAGGCTAGCGCTGCAGGCTAGCCGGGGGAGTAGATTTGGCGGTGGGGCCGAAGGCGACGCCCGGAGCACGTATGATACCCCAAGGGGTATCATTATTGAGCTGGATTAAGCGCGCCGGGCCACCGGCGCCCTCGAAAGGAACAGGCATGAAGAGCATTTCCGTCAAGGACCTGGCCGCCCTGGGCGAAGCCACTGAAATCGTCGATGTCCGCGAGGACGACGAATTCGCGGCGGTCCGCGTCCCCGGGGCCAGGAGCATCCCGCTCTCGCGGTTTGTGCAGTCCCTCGACGAGGTTCCGGCCAGCGGCACCATCTACGTCATGTGCGCCGCCGGGGGCCGCAGCGCCCAGGCCACCACGTACCTGGAAGACCAGGGGTACGACGCCGTCAACGTCACCGGCGGAATCATGCAGTGGCAGGATGAGGGACACCCCGTCAACCGGGGCTGACAGCCCGGGAGGGGCCATGGAAGTCATTGTCATCGAGACCCCGCAGCTCGGGGACCGCAGCTACCTGGTCCACGACGGCTCGGTGGCGTTGGCGATCGACCCGCAGCGTGACACCGACCGCATCGAAGCGGCCGCCCGCGACGCCGGGGTCACCATCACCCATGTGGCCGAGACCCACCTGCACAACGACTACATCACCGGCGGCCTCATTCTGGCCCGCGCGCACGGCGCCGACTACCTGGTGAACGCCGCCGATCCCGTGGCGTTCGAGCGCACGCCCGTCACCGACGGCCAGACGGTCCGGGTGGGCGCGCTCACCGTCAAGGCGGTCGCCACCCCGGGCCACACGCACACCCATATGTCGTACATCGTGGACGACGGCGTGAAGCAGGCCGTCTTCTCGGGCGGGAGCCTGCTCTACGGCTCGGTCGGGCGCACGGACCTCGTTGCCGCGGCGGACACCGTCGGCCTGACCCACGATCAGTACGCCTCGGTCCGGCGCCTCGTCGCGGAGTCCGGGCACGACGCCGCGCTGTTCCCGACCCACGGGTTCGGCTCGTTCTGCTCCTCCGGGCCGGCCTCCGGTGCCCGGTCTTCCACGATCGGCGAGCAGCTCGCCGCCAACCATGCCCTGACGGACCCCGACGAGGACCACTTCGTCCGCCAGCTCATCGCCAACCTCACGGACCACCCCTCCTACTACGCCCACATGAGCCCGGCCAACGTCCGCGGACCGGGCCCCGCCGATCTGGCAGTCCCCGAATCGCTCGACGCCGCCGAGCTCGCCCGGCGACTGGACGGCGGCGAGTGGGTGGTGGATCTGCGGCATCGTGTGGCCTTCGCCAGCAGCCACCTCAAGGGCAGCGTCAGCTTCGAATACGGCACGGGTTCCAGTTTCACCACCTACCTGGGCTGGGTGTTGCCGTGGGGTGAACCGCTGACCCTCGTGGGCTCGCAGGAGGGTATCGAGAAGGCCATCCGCGACCTCTCCCGGATCGGCATCGAATCCCCGGACGCCGCCGTCGGAACCGACCCGCATGCCCTTGCGCCGCAGGCCGCACTCGCGTCGTACCCCCGCGTGGACTGGGGCGGTGTGCTGACCGGCCGGGCCGCCGGGGACACCGTCCTGGACGTGCGCCGTGCCGATGAATTCGCGGCGTCCCGGGTGGTGGGCGCGGTCAACATCCCGCTACATGAACTGCTGCTGCGCCTTGAGGACGTCCCTGCCGGGAAGCTCTGGGTGCACTGCACGTCCGGGTATCGCGCAGGGGTCGCCGCGAGCCTCCTCCAGCGCGCCGGCCGGGACGTGGTCCACATCGACGCCAGGTTCGCCGACGCCGGTCCCGCCGGGATCGCCGTGGACACCGCCGCGGCCTGAGCCTGAGCGGCCGGGGCGGCCCGGCGTGCCGGGCTGCGCAGCCGCGCCCCGGACACGCGGGGCGGCCCGCGGGCAGGTGGGGCAACACACGGCACCGGACCCGAATCTCTGGCAGAGTATGACCATGCTCACAGTTATTGGCGAGGGGCTGGTTGATGTTGTCCAGCGTTCCTCCGGCGTCCAGGCCCATGTCGGCGGCAGCCCCCTCAATGTGGCGGTGGGGCTGGCGAGGCTGGACCATCCGGTCCAGTTCATTGGCCGCTACGGCCGGGATGCCTACGGCGAAGCCCTGGCGGCGCACCTGAAGTCGAGTTCCGTGCTGCTGCCGCTGGCACCCGACGAGCTTCCCACCAGCGTGGCCGCCGCATTGATTGACGACGCCGGCGCCGCCACCTACACCTTCGACCTCGCCTGGGAGCTCCCCGGCGTCGCGGCGCGCCTCCCGTTCCTCCTGCAGGGAACCACGCTCCTGCACACCGGCTCCATCGCCACGATGCTGGCGCCCGGCGCGGCCGAGGTGCTTGCCGCCGTCGAGCGTGCCCACCCGTCCGCCACGATCAGCTTTGACCCCAATTGCCGCCCCAGCATCATCCCGGACGTGGACTATGCCCGCGGGCAGGTCGAAAAGTTTGTGGCCCTCGCGGACGTGGTGAAGGCCTCCGATGAGGACCTTGAATGGCTCTACCCCGGAACGGACCCGTTGGACTCGGCCCGCCGCTGGCTGGCGCTGGGCGGCTCGGAGGGGCCGGCCATGGTGGTGGTGACCCGTGGCGGCAAAGGCCCCTGGGGTATCAACGCCGCCGGTGTTGCGCAGTTCGACGCTCCCAGGGTGGAGGTCGCGGATACTGTCGGGGCGGGAGATTCGTTCATGGCCGCGCTGCTGTCCGGCGTGGTGGACCTGGGCCTGGACGGGGCGCAAAACCGCAAGGCCCTGCGCGAGCTCTCCGCCGAAAGCCTCCGCAACATCCTCGCCCATGCGTCCAGGGCGGCCGCCGTGACCGTGTCCCGCGCCGGCGCCAACCCGCCCACGCGCGCCGAGCTGGCCCGGATGGAGCTTGGTGGCGTGGGGACCGGCAACGCATAGCAGGCAGTACCCGAACAGCAGGCAGTACCGAACAGCAACCAGTTCAGGAAAGGCAGCCATGACAGCCCACGATCCTTACGCGCCGCTGCCCGACGTCCCCGCTTTCGACGTCAGCAGCGCATCCTTCCACGACGGCGACACGCTTCCTCCCGCGCAGCGAAGCGGCGTCATGGGCGCCGGCGGCAAGGACGAGTCCCCGCAGCTGAGCTGGAGCGGCGCCCCCGCCGGCACCAAGAGCTACGCGGTGACGGTCTTCGACCCGGACGCCCCCACGGCCAGCGGTTTTTGGCACTGGGCCGTGCTCAACATCCCGGCCGATGTCACGTCACTGCCCGCGGGTGCCGGTTCCCGCGACGGCGCGGCCCTTCCGCCCGGCGCGCTCCAGCTGAAGAACGACGCCGGATTCGCCGGCTACGTCGGCGCCGCCCCGCCCAAGGGACACGGTCCGCACCGCTACCTGATCGTGGTCCATGCCGTGGACGTCGAAAAGCTCGACGTCGGCGGGCACGGCAGCCCGGCCAGCCTCGGCTTTGCCCTATTCAGCCACACCCTGGGCCGGGCCAGGCTGACCGGGCACTACGAACAGCGCTAGAGGGCCGCGCCGCCGTCGAATTCGCCGGAGACGCTCGAGTTCGCCGGAACGTTCCGGCGAACTCGACACTTTCCGGCGACCCCGGCGCACGGGCCCGCGCAGTTCCACGTCCGGCAGGCGGGATCGGGGCCGCCGCGGCCAACGTAGACTTGCTGCATGCGGCTCGTAGCAAGCGACATCGACGGAACGATCCTCGGCCATGACGGAAAAATCAGCGACCGGACCGTCCGCGCGTTCCACGCCTGCCGCGACGCAGGGGTGGAACTCGTCTTCGTCACGGGCCGCCCGCCGCGCTGGCTCCACCCCCTGCAGGACCAGCTGGGGCATGCCGGCACCGTCATCTGCTCCAACGGCGCCGTGGTCTGGGACCTTGAGGCGGACCGCATGCTCTCAGCCCGTGCGCTGGAGCTGGACGCAGTGTTCGAGGCCCGCCGCATCATCCGGCGCCTGCGCCCGACGGCACTGTTCGCCGCCGAAACCCTGACCGGCTTCCACCTGGAACCGGGCTTCCTCAACTCCGGCACAAGCCCGCTGCTGGCCGAATTCACGCCCGCCCCGCTGCACAGCACCCTCACGGCCGACGACTCCGTGGTGAAGTTCATGGCCATCGTTCGCGAGGGCACCGCCGACGACTTCCTGGCCGAGGTGACCCCCGCCGTCGCCCATTTGGCCGCCGCGACGCACTCGGCGCCGAACATGGCCCTGCTCGAACTGTCCCTGCCCGGCGTCAACAAGGCCGTGACCCTCGCCGAATACGCCGCCTCACTGGGCATCGGCCCCGCAGACGTGGTGGCGTTCGGGGACATGCCCAACGACATCGAGATGCTCCGCTGGGCCGGGGACGGTTACGCCATGGCCAGCGGCCACCCCGAGGCAATCCGCGCCGCCGGCCAGCAAGCGCCGCACTTCGACGACGACGGCGTCGCCCAGATCCTCGAGGCCAAGCTCGCGGAACTCGGCCTCCGGCTTCCCTGAGTTCCACTCCCGAACAGCACCCCCGCGGTGACGTCCCGGTCACCGGATTCCCAGCGGGCGGTCAACTGGCGTTCACCTTGGCCTCCTAGGCTGAAGGCTCGCGACAGATCGTTTGACCGATAGTGGGGAAATCATGGCCAAGTACCGCGTCAACAAAACGGACGACCAACCTCTGCATCCGGCGGAGCCGGACCGGCACTGGCGGCAGTTGCGCCAGGGCGACCGCGTCAGCGTCCGGCTGGCCCCGGGTTTCGAGACCGGCGGCCTGGTGGACGCCGTGACGGCCGACCACAGCGTCGTCTGGGTGGACCTCGACGGCGGCCGCGGCCGGACGCTCCTGCACTGCGGCGACGGCGTCGAAATCCGGCCGCACGACTCCTGACGCCAGCTTCCTCTAACGCCGGGTCGCCCATGCCGCGTTCCGCTCAGCCCGCTCCGGATCGGGGTCCCGCGCGGCCGGATCGGGGCTCGGGTACGCTTCAGGAGTGACGAACCCGCACCCCTACTTTGCCCCCGGCGGGAACCCCGGCGGCACCCGCGGCGGCGGCCCGGAGCACGCCGTGCCGGGGGGCCAGGGCACGGCCCGGGCACCCCTCGCGATGGCCCACCGCGGCTTCTCCCTGGACGGGCTGGAGAACTCGATGGCCGCGTTCCGCGCCGCCGTCGACCTCGGATTCCGGCACCTGGAGACCGACGTCCACACCACCGCCGACGGCGTGCTGGTGCTCTTCCACGACAAGACCCTGGACCGGGTCACCCAGGAACGCGGCCGTATCGCCGACTTGCCCGCCGCGGCCGTGGCCCGGGCCAGGATCGGCGGAACTGAACCGATCCCGCTGTTTGAGGAACTCATCGCGGCCTTTCCCGACGTCCGGCTCAACATCGACGTCAAGGACTGGAATTCCGTCGACGCCCTGGCCTCGGCAATCGAACGCCACGCACTGCACGACCGCGTGCTGATTGCCAGCTTCTCGGACCGGCGGCGCCGCGCCGTGCTTCGGCAGCTGAGCCGGCCGGCCGCGGGCTCTGCGGGCACGGTGTCCAACGCCGTGTTCGTCCTGCTGGGCCCGGTACTGCCGGCGACGCTGATGGGCTTCGTGGCGCGTCGGGCCCTGCAGGGTGTCCAGGCGCTCCAGGTACCGGTCCGCTACGGCGCGGTGACCGTGGTGACGCCCGGATTTGTCCGGCGGGCGCACCGGCACGGGCTGCAGGTGCACGTCTGGACCGTCAACGAACCGGCGGAAATGCACCGTTTGCTCGATCTTGGCGTCGACGGGATCGTCACGGACCGCGCCGACCTGCTCAAGACGGTCCTCACGGAGCGCGGGACCTGGGCCTAAACACCGCGTCCTGTCAGCGTGCCGGGCCCTCCGGACTGGCAGGATAGTGCCATGCGTATCCTCATCGCCCCGGACAAGTTCAAGGGCTCTCTGACCGCCGCCGAAGCCGCCTCCGCCATCGCTGAAGGCGCCCTGCGCGTCTATCCCGACGCCGAAGCCATCCAGTTTCCGGTGGCCGACGGCGGCGAAGGGACCCTGGAGGCGGCCGTCGCGGCAGGCTACGAGGAAAGGCTCAACGCCGTCGTGGGCCCGATCCTGGCTCCGATCGGTGCCGCGTGGGCTATCCGCAAGGACGCCTTCGGCGGGGCCACAGCGGTGATTGAAACGGCGCAGGCATCCGGCCTGGCGCACATGGAACCGACGCCGGCCAACGCCCTGCGGGCCCACAGCTACGGCTGCGGCCAGCTAATCGCCGCCGCCCTGGACGCAGGGGCCACGGAAATCGTGCTGGGCGTGGGCGGTTCGGCCATGAGCGACGGCGGCAGCGGCGCACTCCGGGCGCTCGGCCTCAAGCCGCTGGACGCCGCCGGCAACGTGGTACCCCTCGGCGGCGGGTCGCTTGCCGACGTCGTGACGGTGGATGTCAGCGGGCTGGATCCGCGGCTGTCCGCCGTGAAGTTCAGGATCGCCGTCGACGTGCGGAACCCGCTGTTCGGAAGCGACGGTGCCGCGCACGTGTTCGGCCCGCAAAAGGGCGCCGACGCGGATGCGGTGGAGCTGCTCGACGCTGGCCTGCGCAACTGGGCCTCGGTCCTGCGCGAGTCCACCGGCCGGGACGTCAACGTCCCCGGAGCCGGTGCGGCCGGCGGCTTCCCGGCGTCGTTCCTGGCCTTCAGCAACGCCGCCCTGGAGGGCGGATTCGAGCTCGTGGCCGGCCTCACCGGGCTGGCCGGAAAACTCGCGGTGGCCGATCTGGTCATCACCGGGGAAGGCTCCATGGACAGCCAGTCGCTGACCGGCAAAGCGCCCATCGCGCTGGCCGATGCCGCCCACGCCCGCGGCATACCGGTGATCGTGGTGGCCGGCCGGATTCTCGTCACCCCGGAGGACCTTGCCCGGCACGGCGTGGTGGCTGCGGCCCAGCTGCTGGATGTCGCCGCGAGCCCCGACGACGCTGTCGCCAACGCCGCAAAATACCTTGCCTGGGCCACCAGCCAGGTCCTCGAAGGGGCCTGACGGCGGCTCCGACAGCAGGGGCGACGAAAGCAGCAGCGGAGAAAGCGCCGAACGCCGGGTCCGCAACCCGCTGACCGATGGCCGCGGGGGTCAGGCGCCCGTCTCGTAGTGGGGTTCGGCTACCGGCTTGGACTCGGGGGATCCCTTCTCCCGCAGATAGACCGACGCGCCCACCAGTACGGCGACCGCCAGGAATTCGCTCTGCCAGTTCTGGAACGCCTCAAACCAGAATCGGCTCGTGGCGAGGTAGCCCAGCACCGTGACCGTCGGCTGGCCGTGGGCTTGCTGATCGTCGTTGTAATCGGCGCTGCCGCCGAGTGCGTGCAGAACAAACGACATCAGGAAGAGCAGCAGGAACATGATCGACAGGGAGTGTTCGTAAAGTTTCAGGACCCACCCGCCGCGCCGGACGGGCCAGGGCGTGGACGGCCTGAGCTTGGCCGGCCGGGGATCCTCGTCCTGCGGGGCGGCGCGGCCCATGGGCTTGGACTCCGAGGACCCTTTCTGGAACAGGAAGACTGTCAGCAGGACATACATGCCCATTTGCAGGAATTCCGACTCCCAGTTCTCAAACGTCGCCTCCACGAAGGCCCCCGTGCCCAGGTACTGCAGGACGCTCACCGCCGGCTGGCCGTGGGCCAGTTGGTCCTCGCTGTAACTGGCTGCCCCGCTGAGGACCATGCCGCCGAAGAAGGCGATGAATAGCGCAGCGTTGGCCAGCAGCAGCCCGCGTTCCTTGACCCACTTGCCCATGGTTCCTCCCGTGCCTGCGGCGCGCCGCGCCTGTGAAACGTCTGTCATTGTGGCTTCTCTTTCAGGCCCCTCCGGCGGAGTGCGGCAGGGACAAAGACCATCAGCAGCAGTAGGACAGCCAGCAGGCCGACGCCGGCCATGACGCCGGCCGCCCGGCCCAACGTGAGATCGAAAATGAGGGACGTGGTTCCCACGCTCAGCAGCATGACGCCGCCCAATGACACCTTCGCGATGGTGTCGGCGCTGGCCACGAGGGTAGCCTTCAGCCCTTGCCGGAAGAGCCGGCGGTGCAGGCTCACCGGTAACAGGATCGAGGCCGTGGTGAGAGCGGCCACGATGACGTTGGCGAGGTACAGCCCGGTTTGGTATCCATCCAGCGTCTCGAAACGAGCCTGGAACGGCAGCGTCAGGAGGAAGCCGGCGAGAACCTGGACCCCGGTCTGGAGTACCCGCAGTTCCTGCAGCAGTTCCACCCAATTGCGGTCCATCCGCTCAGCCCGAGATTCGTCCCTGCCGTCATCCTGCGGCGCCGCCGGGCCTGTCATGACTGTTCCTCCGCGCAAACTGAAATCCCTGGACTCCCCAGGAACGCTGAAATCCTTGTCAACGGGGCGCGGCGTGCGCCCCACCCTCAACCTAGGCTTGAGAGTTGCCAAAAACAAGTTGGTAGTAAGTTTGCTGACTACTTTGCGGTTAGGGTAGAAACTGCGTACTTCGCCGGGATAGTTTCCAAGCGGCCGGTCAGCGCCGGTCCGAGGAGCTTCCCTGGAAAACCGACACGTTGGGTAGGTGGACTATGAGTGACTCAAGCAGCGCCGCACAGAAACAGCAGGACCAGCCGAAGGACCCCCGCACCGGCTACTACTCCGGGTCCTTCCCGAAGCAGGTGCAAGAACAGCCAGGCCTCACGGCGCCCATGGAGCCGAAGCCGGACCACGGCGAGGAAAGCTACCGCGGCAGCGACGCGCTCAGTGGCAAGGCTGCCCTGATCACGGGCGGCGACTCCGGGATCGGCAAGGCAGTGGCGATCGCCTTCGCCCGGGAGGGCGCCGACGTCGCCATCTCGTACCTGCCGGAAGAGGAAGAAGACGCGCAGGACACCGCCGCGTGGATACGGAAGGCCGGCCGGAAGGCCGTGCTGCTCCCAGGCGACGGCCGCAGCGAGGACTTCGCGGCGAAGATCGTGAACGACACGCTGACCGAATTCGGCCGGCTGGACGTGCTGGTGCTGAACGCGGCCTACCAGAAGAACCGGGACAGCTTCGAGTCGCTGCCCACAGAGGAGTTCGACCGCGTGTTCAAGACCAATCTGTACTCGCTGATCTGGACGGCCCGCGCCGCCGTCCCGCACCTCAACGCCGGCGCCTCGATCATCACGACGGCCTCCATCCAGGCATTCAAGCCTTCGCCGGAACTCATCGACTACGCCATGACCAAGGCCGCTCAGGTGGCCTTCACCAAGGCGCTGGCGCAGGAACTCGGGCCGAAGGGGATCAGGGTCAACGCCGTGGCCCCGGGGCCCATCTGGACGCCGCTCATCCCTGCGACCGCATGGCCGGACAAGCTCCCGTCGTTCGGCCAGGACACACCCCTGCAGCGCGCAGGCCAGCCCGCGGAGCTCGCGCCTGCCTATGTGCTGCTCGCCTCGGACCACGGCTCCTACATTTCCGGCGCCGTCCTGCCCGTCACCGGTGGCAAGGGCCTCTGAGCTGTACCCCGACGGCGGGACGCATCCGGCCGGAGCGCCGGGCCTGAGCCAGTTCGGCGCAGAAGACCAAGACAAGTGCAAGACAAGTGCAAGAGAGTCCGGAGCAGGACGCTCCGGCGGAGCGGAGGAACACGTGAGTTCAGAAAACACCACTACCGAGCCCGGATCCGGTGCCAGGAGCGGCGACGCCGCGGTCCCCTCGGCTGACGCCGAAATGGATGCCTCCAACACCGAAAAGCCCGACGCCGGGCGGCCCTTCTCCTCGGAGTCCGGCCAGGATGCGGCCGGGCTGCCCGATGGTTCCGGCACGGACCTGCCGAAGGAGAAGTCGCCGGAGAAGGGCAGCGACGACGAGGAACCGTTCGACGCCGGCTAAACCGGCCGCCGCCACAACCAGCCGGGCCGGGGCCGGGCCACCACACGGTGGCCCGGCCCCGGCCTCTTGGCTTCGGCGGGGCGGGCGGTAACGGGGGATGCCGCTAGCGGCGCTTCTTCGGTGTGCGCTTCGCAGCGGCCTTCACCGCCGCCGTCGCAACGGACGCCGGATCCTCCGTTTCAGGCTCCGCCACCGTGCCGCGTGCCTTCGCGATCGCCTTCATGCCGTGGTAGATCACCAGCGCGGCGGCCGAGCCGAGCGCGATGCCGTTGAACGTCAGGTCGCCGACGGTCCACGTGTAGTTCGCGATGCCGATGATCAGCGCCACGGCGGCCGTGGTCAGGTTGATCGAGTTGGAGAAGTTCACCTTGTTCTGGACCCAGATCTTGACGCCCAGCACGCCGATCATGCCGTACAGCATTGTGGCCGCGCCGCCCAGGACGCCGGCGGGGACAGTGGCGATGAGTTCGCCAAACTTCGGTGAGAAGCTCAGCACCACCGCGAAGATGCCCGCCACCCAGTACGCCGCGGTGGAGTACACCTTGGTGGCAGCCATGACGCCGATGTTCTCGGCATAGGTGGTGGTTCCGGACCCGCCGCCAAACCCGGCCAGCATGGTGGCGGCGCCGTCGGCCAGCAGTGCCCGGCCGGACACGCCGTCGAGGTTCTGGCCCGTCATGGCGGACACGGACTTCACATGACCGATGTTCTCCGCCACCAGCACCAGCACGACAGGCACGAAGAGGCCCACGACGCCGAAGTGGAATTCCGGGGTCTGGAAGTGCGGCAGGCCAACCCACGTGGCGCCGTCCACCTTGGCGAAGTCGACTTCGCCCCGGATCATCGCGACGAGGTAGCCCACCACGACGCCCACCAGGATGCTCAGCCGGCCCAGGATGCCGCGGAACAGCACGCTGACCACAATGATGACGGCCAGCGTGATGAAGGCGGTGACGGGGGCTTTGTCGAAGTTGCTCTTCGCGGCTGGCGCCAGGTTCAGGCCGATCAGGGCGACGATCGCGCCGGTCACGATCGGCGGCATGAGCCGGTTGATCCAGCCGGCGCCGAACTTCTGCACCACGGCGCCGACGACGGCGAGGGCCGCACCGGCCAGCACGACGCCGCCCAGCGCCCCGGGGATGCCGAACTGCTGCTGCGAGGCCAGGATCGGTGCGATGAACGCGAAGCTTGACCCGAGGTAGCTCGGAACGCGTCCCTGGGTGATGACCAGGAACAACAGGGTGCCGATGCCGGAGAAGAACAAGGTGGTGGCCGGCGGCATGCCCGTGAGGATCGGGACCAGGAAGGTGGCGCCGAACATGGCCACTACGTGCTGCATGCCGATCCCGATGGTCAGCGGCCAGGTGAGCCGCTCATCCGGCCTGACGACCTCGCCGGGGCGGACGGACTTGCCGGTGCCGTGGAGCTTCCATTTGGTGCCGAGCATGCTCATTGCCGGGAGCCTTTCAGAGAATGTGGGGCCGGAGCGGAAGGAATCTTCCAGGCAACTTTACCGCGCAGGCCGGGCGCGTCCGGCGCCGTCCGGCGCCGTCCGGCGCCGCGACAGGTCCGGGCGCGGATATGTGGAGCGGCCGTCGGCGACCGTTGCGTTTTCCGGGAAGTCCGGCCATACTCCGGGGAAGACCGGGGAAGACCGGAGTCGGCGAGCTTTACCGGCAGGTAGCCGCGCAGCACGCGACATCCGTCAGCATTGGCCACGTCCAGGACGTCGGCCGGTTCAACATCATCGGGCAGACCGTCAACCTGTTCGGAACCATACGCTGCACTATCGACGCCGACATGGGTGTAGTCCAGCAGGGGATGCGCCGGCTGGCCATGCACCAACGGAGGCCTTCGGCAGCACGGCCGATGTTGAGTTCCTGCAATCTGTTCCGGGAGTCATCAACCAGAGGGAGTGGATTGTCGGCCGGGAGAGGATCGTCGAGGTGCCCGTGACGCTTGGCTATGACGATGTGTCGGAGTTCGTCAACGCCTACGGCGGCGCGTACCTCAGCTACGGGGTCCAAGACACACGGATCGACGGCGACCAGCTAAGGCCGGTGGAGGGTGGCCGCGGGCTGTTCCCGAACCACAGCCCCGGGTTTTATGCGGACGACGATTGCCTGGTTGATGCAGTCCGGGTGCACGCGGGCCTCGCCGTCGGCCATCTCGCCGGAGAGATCACGCTCGTTAAGAGGGCGTGTCAGGCTCCTGTCTGCCTTGATAGGCCTTGCAACGGGGCTGCGCACCCTGCATTGCTGTGCCGGACATCACAGGGCGCAGCGGGAAGCAAGCGCTGCTAGTTGAAGTTGCAACTATGGACAGCAGGAGACGCCAGCGGCCTGACGGTGCGCCGGCCCAGCGAAAGGGACGCGAATGACGATCGCCCATGAAGAAGCAGTAATCGACGCCGCAGCGGTGGACGCCATCTTTGCCGAGGCCCGCACGGCGAACGCCTTCACCGGCGACGTTACCGACGATCAGGCCCGTGCCATCTACGAACTGACGAAGTTCGGCCCCACCGCCTTCAATTCACAGCCGCTGCGCGTCACGTACGTGCGCTCGGATGAAGCCCGGGCCACGCTTGTGGACGCACTTTCCGCTGGAAACCGCGCCAAGACGGCATCGGCGCCCCTCGTCGCAATTCTGAGCTACGACACCGCCTGGCAGGACCAGTGGGACAACTTCCTCCCCGGCTACAACGCCCCCAAAGCCATGTACGACGCCGCGCCTGACCTTGCCGCGGCCACGGGCAACAACAACGCCCACCTGCAGGCCGGCTACTTCATCCTCGCGGTCCGCTCCCTGGGCCTCGCCGCCGGTCCCATGACGGGCGCGGATTTCGCCGCCATCGACGCCGCATTCTTCCCCGACGGCAGCCAGAAGAGTTTCCTGGTGGTCAACATCGGCCAGCCCGGTGCGGACGCCTGGGGTGCGGCCAAGCCGAAGTTCGCCTACGAGGACGTCGTCCGCACCGTATAAGGACTGTCTAAGCACCTCCGGCGCTGTTCTTCCGCGGAGGTGCCTCTGGCACTGTTCTTCCGCGGAGGTGCCTCTGGCACTGTTCTTCCGCGGAGGTGCCTCTGGCACTGTTCTTCCGCGGAGGTGCCTCCGGCACCATGGGGGACAGGCCGGAGGCACACGGGACGCAATTCTGCGGTTCAGCGCATGGCCTGCATCCGGGGCCACTTCCTATTTTAGTCCGCACCGCAGCCTCCGGCACGGGGCGTTCGCGACGTCGCCGACCCCGGTCAGGACCCGGGCGCCGCCCCGACCGCCGGGCGTGGCACACTTTTCCCATGCGGAACCTGATCGCGGTGGCCTTCGTGGAACCGGTTGTCGAGGGACTCGAGTTTCCCCGGGACGACTGGCCGCTGCACATCACCCTGGTGAAGTTCGACGTCGTCGAACCCCAGACAGCGGCCGGCGCACAAATCGAGACGCCACCCGGCTCCGGCGATCCGCTCGCCGCGAAGATCTCCGAGCTCATGGCGGACCCCGTGGCCGCGGCCCTGGGCTGCCGGGTGAGGGTAGGCGGGGAAGCGCGGTTCGGGCGGGCAGGGTCCATCCCGGTCAGCCTGATCGAACCCAACGAGCACCTGCAGGCCCTGCACAATGCCCTGGTCGGGATCGTGGAGCAGCTGCCCGGCAGGATCCCTACACCCGCCTATACCCTGGCAGGGTACCGCCCGCATGTTTCCCACCACGGCGACAAACGGCTTCGCGAGGGCGACGCCGTCGCGCTGGACCGGATAGCACTCGTGGACATGGCGCCCGGCGGCGGGCACTCCACCCGGCGGATCCTCACGCTGTGGACCGACGGCCCGGCATAAGCCCCGGGACGGCGGCAACAAGAATCCGCACGTCATATCGTGGCCACCACGAGGCTTTCCCGACGACGGGTGCCATACTTGGGTCAACTTCGGCGGTTATTCGACGGTGAAGTGACGCATTGCGGGCAAATTACAGCGGACCGGGGGGCCACTAGATGATGCTTGACACCGCCACGCTGCGGGTTGCCTTGGCGCTGGTCGACCTCACGCTGCTCATGCTCTTCTACTTCATTACCTTCCGGCGCACCCGCTCCGCCCACAGCGGCTGGTGGTGCATGGCCCTCCTGCTGTTCCTGGTCGGCAACGCCGCGTACCTGCTGGACGGGACGGTGTACCAGGCCTGGTCCAACCCCGCCGGCAACATCCTGCTGGTCGCCGGCGCGGCCAGCGTCTGGGCTGGCGCCCGCTCGCTGCGGGCACCCTCACCCCGGCCCTGGCAGCTCGCGGCCGGTCCCGGCGTCGTCGGCGTCGTGTCGGTGTTCGACCACCCGGCCACAAACATCTGGGCGGGTGGCCCGGTGTACCTGGCCTTGATGGCCGTGCTGATCGGCATGGGATCCCGGGAGCTGTTCCTGCTTGAGCGCGACTACTCGCGCGTGCACCGGCCCCTCGCCGTGGGCGCCGGCATCCTGGCCGTCTTCTACTTGGGCCGCCTCATCGCCTTTTTGACGGACCGGCCGGGCGGGGCGGTCTTCACATCGTTCTTCGGTTCCGCGCCCATGACCGTGTTCTCGACGGTCACGCTGGTGGTGGCCTCGTTCACGATGGCCGAGCTGAGCTATGAACAACAGACTCGCGACCTCCGGGCACGCGCCACCGTGGACGGCCTCACCGGCCTGCTGAACCGCTCAGCGTTCCTCGACCTCGCGGGCAACGAACTGCGCAGGTTGCGGCGCACCGGAACCACGGCCTCGCTGATCCTCGCGGACCTGGATCACTTCAAGACGATCAACGACCAGTTCGGCCACTCGGCCGGGGACTCCGCCCTGCAGGCGTTCGCCGGAGCCTGCGCCGGCACCGTCCGCTCCACCGATCTCGTGGGCCGCTACGGCGGCGAGGAATTCATCCTCCTGCTCCCAGGCGTCACGCCGGAACAGGCCCGGGAAATCACCTCCGACATCAGCCTCCGGCTTCAGGAATCCGGCTCGGAAGTCATCCCCCGGCTGCCGACAGTGAGCTACGGCATTGCATCCACCGATGCCGGACCGGGCGGCCTCGACGCTGTAGTGGCCTCGGCCGACGCGGCCCTCTACCAGGCAAAGACGCTTGGCAGGGACCGCGCCGTGGTGGCCGCGGTCGGCGGAACTACGAAATAACCCCGTCCACCAGGGCCTTCGCCTCGGCCTGGACCTGCTTGAGGTGCTCGGCGCCCTTGAAGGATTCGGCGTAAATCTTGTACACGTCCTCCGTACCGGAGGGCCGCGCCGCGAACCAGGCGTTTTCGGTGACCACCTTCAGGCCGCCGATCGCCGCGCCGTTGCCCGGCGCCTCGGTCAGTTTGGCGGTGATCGTTTCGCCGGCGAGTTCGGTGGCGGTGACGTCCGACGAGGACAGCTTGCCCAGTGCGGCCTTCTGTTCACGTGTGGCGGCGGCATCGATCCGGGCATAGACGGGGTCGCCGAACTGGTCCGTGAGGCCCTTGTAGAGCTGCGACGGCGACTTGCCGGTGACGGCCGTGATCTCCGAAGCCAGCAGGGCCAGCAGGATCCCGTCCTTGTCGGTGGTCCAAACACTGCCGTCCATCTTATTGAAGGACGCGCCCGCGGATTCCTCGCCGCCGAAGGCCCCTTCGCCGGACAACAGGCCCGGAACGAACCACTTGAAGCCCACGGGAACCTCCACGAGCTTGCGCCCCAGGCTCGCGGCCACGCGGTCGATCATCGAGGAGGACACCAGGGTCTTGCCGATCACGGACTGCGGGTTCCATCCGGTGCGGTGCCGGTACAGGTAATCGATGGCGACGGCGAGGTAGTGGTTCGGGTTCATCAGCCCGCCCTGACCGTCAACAAACGGTGTGACGATGCCATGGCGGTCGGCGTCGGCGTCGTTGCCGGTGGCGACGTCGAACTTCGCCCCGTCGGACATCCGGCCGATCAGCGACGCCATCGCGAACGGCGAGGAGCAGTCCATCCGGATCTTCTCGTCCCAGTCCAGGGTCATGAAGGCCCACTGCGGGTCAACGGTCGGGTTCACCACCGTGAGGTTCAGGTGGTGGCGTTCGGCGATCTCGCCCCAGTAGTCCACCGACGCCCCGCCCATGGGGTCCGCGCCGATCCGGACGCCGGCCTCACGGATGGCGTTGAGGTCCAGGACGGAGGGGAGGTCATCCACGTAGCTGCTGAGGAAGTCGAACTTTCCGGTGGTCCCGGCGGCAAGGGCGTCGGCCACGGGGATCCGCTTGACGCCGCGCAGGCCGTTTTCCAGGAGCTCGTTGGCGCGGTTGGCGATCCAGCCGGTGGCGTCGGTGTCCGCAGGGCCGCCGTGCGGGGGGTTGTACTTGAATCCCCCGTCGCCGGGAGGGTTGTGGCTGGGGGTCACCACAATCCCGTCCGCCTGCGGTGCGCCCGGGCCGGCCTTGCGGTTGTGCGTGAGGATGGCGTGGCTCAGTGCAGGGGTGGGTGTGTAGCCGTGGCGGGCGTCGATGAGGACGTGCACGCCGTTGGCGGCCAGCACCTCGAGGGCGGAGTTTTGGGCCGGTTCGCTCAGGCCGTGGGTGTCCTTCGCCATGTAGAGGGGCCCGGTAATTCCCTGGCCCGCACGGTATTCCACGATCGCCTGCGTGATGGCGAGGATATGGGGTTCGTTGAAGGACGCCTTCAAGCTCGAACCACGGTGCCCGGAGGTGCCGAAGGCCACCCGCTGGCCCGGGTCCGTGAGATCCGGCGAAACGTCGTAGTACGCATCCAAAAGCGCAGTGAGGTCAACAAGGTCTTGGGGTTGGGCAACTGTGCCCGCGCGGCTAGCCATGGCACCAGCATGCCAGACGACGGCGGGGTGCAACACGCTTTCGCGCCAAACCCGCTCCTGTGACGCAAGAAAGCCGCAGACCGGGCCGGCCCCAACGCAACCCTCCGGCGGTAGTCTGGATCCAGGGACTTCTTGAGGGGACACGCCATGACTGAACAGCCACAACAGGGCAAAGACGAGAGCAAAGACGAGCCAGGCAAAGACGGGATACCCGAGGGCTACCAGCCGACGCTGCGTCTCCCGGACCACCAGCCGGACGTTCCGCCGCAGCAGGCAGCCCCCGTCAGCCAGGACTCCGGCCAGGCGACCGGCCAGGAGGCCGGCCAACCGGCGACGCACCAGTTCGCGCAGCCCGAGCCGCCGCAACAGCCGGACTACCCGCAGCAGCCCTCCGCGGGCCGGCAGCCCGGGCAGGAGCACTACGGCCAGCCCGCACAGGATCAAGGCCAGTTCTCCAGCCCGTACCCGCCGATCTACGGCCAGTCCTACACGACGCCGTATGCGCCCGGCCAGGGGGCTTACGGTCAACCGGCCCAGCAGTACGGCCAGCAGTCGCCGTACGCCCAGCCGGGCAGCGCGAACGCCTACGGCCAGCCCGCCTACTACAGCGTGCCGGCAGCGCCGAAAGGCCTGAGCATTGCCAGCATGTGCTGCGGCATCGCCGCACTAGTGGGATTCGGGTTCTTCCTGCTCCCGCAGCTGGCTGCGGTCATCCTGGGACACCTGGCCCTGCGGCGCGAACCGGCCGGCCGGGGCATGGCGATCGCCGGTCTCGTGATGGGGTACGTGGCGATCGCCGTCACGGTGCTGGTGATGGTCATCTTCGGACTGGTCATCGGCAGTGCGCGCAGTCGCGGCTACGGAGTCTAAGGACGGCGTCCCGCGCCGGTTGCGCCGTACCCGGGCCGGCGGCCGCGGCGGCCGCCGGAGGCTCAGCGTGTCAGCGCGGCCACCAGCGGGCGGGCATTGGCCTCAAGCCAGGCCCGCCGTCGATTGATGAGGCCGCCCACGCCGTCCTGCCACATCCGGGCCCAGCCGCCGCCCAGCGTCGCGGCGTTGTGCCGCATCCGTTCGTAGCTCAGCTCCGCGGCGTCGATCCCGGCACCTGGCACCCGGCGTCGTTCCTCCTCGGACCAGCCGTAGGCGTCGGCGAAGAGGCGCAGCCGGCGGAACGGATCCTGGTCCTCCCAGCCCGGCCATGCGTCGGACGGGTCGCGGAGCGGCACCCAGTGCATGGCGGTGTTGAGCGAATCGTGGAAGGCCGTGGACGGTCCGGCGAGGTCGAAATCCACCAAACCGGCGGCCAGGCCGTCCCGGACCACCACGTTCTGCGGCGTTACGTCCAGATGGCAGATGAGCCCGGAAGCCTCAGTGGGGTTCGGCCGGAGCGGACTGCGCGGAAACGGATGGTCCCGCGGCACGTAGCCCGCCGACGCCGTGTGGAGCCGCCGCACCAGGCGGCCCACCGAGGCCAGAAGGTCCGCGGACTGTGCCCAGGCTTCCGGCAGGGCCCCGGCGCATTGTCCGGGCACGAAGGTCAGGACGTCCCGGCCCTGATCATCCGGGCCCAGGAACCGGGGAGAGCCCTCAAAGCCGGCGTCTTCCAGCCAGTCGAGGTAGCCGGCCACGGCCAGGGATTGCGGCTGGTGCGGGCGGCGGATGGTTCCGCCAACCCGCACCACACCGTCGGTGACATCGCCCGCCGGCATGAGTTCGACGTCGGACGCCTCACCTGGGGCGGGGACGTAGACGCGCGCTGCAACCGGGACGCGATGTGCGGAGCTCATCGGGTCAGCGTACGCCGCCCATGAGCTTCTTGATGGCCGGCGAGGCAGCCGCCATGCCTACGGCCAGCAGGATGGCCGTTCCGCCCACACCGATGAAGTACGGCAGCTCGTCATTCGGGTTGTACAGGCCGGACAGGATGCCGGCCAGCGTGGTGCCCAGGGACACGGACAGGAAGAACAGCGCCACCATCTGGGTGTGGAAGGCCTTCGGCGCCAGCTTGGTCGTGACGGACAGCCCGATGGGCGAAAGGAACAATTCCGCCAGCGTGAACAGCAGCAGGATTCCCGCCAGAGCCAGCAGGGGAGTCTTGCCGTCGCCGGAGAGCGGAATGAAGGCCAGGAAGGCCAGGCCCATCACGAACAGGCCGATGGAGAACTTCAGCGCCGATCCCGGCTGCTTGCGGCCGAGCCGTGTCCACAGGGCCGCCATGACGCCGGCGAAGATGATGATGAACACCGGGTTGATGGACTGGACCCAGGCGGCAGGCATTTCCCAGCCGAAGAAGTTGCGGTCCAGCTTCTCCTCCGAGTACACCGCGATGAAGGTGAACTGCTGCTGGAACAGGGCCCAGAACGCGGCCGAGGCGATGTACAGCGGGATGAACGCTGCCACCCGTCCGCGTTCGGTGGCGGTGACCTTCTTGCTCCGGAAGATCAGGGTGAAGTAGACCACCGACGCGCCGATGGCGGCGTACGCCATGGACGTGGCCAGGTTCTCGGCGTTCACGGTGCCCGAGATGAACAGCGCGGCGATGACCGCGGCGATGCCGACGAAGATCAGTCCATACTGCTTGCGCTGCGCAGCCGGGAGGGGATGCGCAACCCGCTGGGTCTGCGCGGGGAGCTTGTTGCGTCCCAGCGCGTAGACGGTCAGGCCCACAGCCATACCGACGGCGGCAGCGCCGAAGCCCCAGTGGAAGCCTTGGCTTTCCTGCAGCCAGCCGGTGACGAGGGGGCCGATCAGCGCGCCGGCGTTGATGCCCATGTAGAAGATGGAGAACCCGGCATCGCGGCGTTCGTCCTTCTCGCCGTACAGGCTGCCGACAAGGGCGGTGGCATTGGCCTTGAGCCCGCCGGAACCGACGCCCACCAGCACCAGGCCGGCGATCAGGCCGGGGACGCCGGGCACGAGGGCCAGCGCGATGTGGCCGCCCATGATCATGATGGCCGAGCCGAACAACACCTTCTCGGAGCCAAACAGCCGGTCAGCGAGCCACGCGCCCAGGATCGTTGAGAGGTAGACGCCGCCGCCGTACGCGCCGACGAGGCTGGCGGCCAGGCCCTGCTCAATCCCGAGGCCGCCCTTCTCGACCGAGAAGTACATGTAGTAGAGCAGGATTCCCTGCATGCCGTAGAAGGAGAAGCGCTCCCACATTTCTACGGAGAAGAGGCTGGCCAGCATCTTTGGGTGGCCAAAAAACGAGGTATCGCCCGGCGTTGTAGCGGGGCGAGTTTCTAAATGAGTTGTGCTCATTTACTTAATGCTGACATTATGACGCGCGATTGTCACATTCGCGGCGCCCCGGGGCAAGTAACCCTGACGGTGTTTCGCCCCTATTTTCCCGCTGTTCGGTCGTGTGGACGCCGCCCCACCCCCTCCGGTCAGGGCACCGGCTTGGCCCGGAGCCGGCCGTCAGGCGGGACCGCCGGCGTCGAACATGATGATCTGCCGGATGGCGTGCCCGTCTGCCAGCTGGTCCATGGCCCGGTTGATATCGGCCAGAGCGATGCGGTCCGAGATCAGTTCCTCGACCGGCAGCTTCCCGTCCCGCCACAGCTGGGCGTATTTCGGGATGTCCCGCGACGGGACGGCGGAGCCAAGGTAGCTCCCCACGATCGTCCTTGCCTCTGCGGTGATTGTCAGAGGCGGCAGCTGGGCGCGGGCGTCGGAGGAGGGCAGCCCGGCCGTCACGGTGGTGCCGCCGGGGGAGGTGGCGGCGAAGGCGGTTTCGAAGGCGCGCGGATTGCCGGCGCACTCGATCACGAATCTGGCTTTAACCCCGCCGTCGAGGACCTGCTGCGGCGTGTACGTTTCGTGGGCGCCGAGGCGGCGGGCGTGGTCGAGTTTCTGCTCCAGCGTGTCCACGGCGATGATCCGCGAGATTCCTTGGGAGACGGCGGTGATGAGGGCCGCCATGCCCACCCCGCCCAGGCCGACGATCATGATGCTGTCCTCCGGCCGGGGCCGGGCCGCGTTGAGCACGGCGCCGCCGCCGGTCAGCACGGCGCAGCCCAGGACCGCCGCAATGTCTGCGGGGATGTCGTCGTCCACCGGCACGGCCGAGGCTCGGTCCACCACGGCGTATGTGGCGAATCCCGAGACGCCCAAGTGGTGGTGGACGGGCTCCCCGCCTCGGCTCAAGTGCCGGGACCCGTGCAGCAGGGTTCCGTCGTTGTTGCTCTTCGAGCCGGCCGCGCAGGGCAGCCGGCCGTCCTCGGCGCAGTTCGCGCAGCTCTCGCACCGGGGCAGGAAGGACATGACTACGCGCTGACCGGGCTGCAGATCCCCGACGCCGGACCCCACCTCGACGATCCGGCCCGCCGCCTCGTGGCCCAGCAGCATGGGCACCGGCCGGACCCGGTTGCCATCGACAACGCTCAGGTCCGAGTGGCAGATCCCGGCGGCCTCCAGTCGGACGAGGATCTCGGTGGGCCCGGGAGCGGCCAGATCCAGCTCGCAGATGCTGATCGGCCTGGATTCCGTGAAGGGGCGCGGGCGGCCGATTTCCTCAAGTACTGCACCGGTGATCTTCATCGATCCTCTTTCGCGGCCTCGTCGGTTTTGAGTGAACGATAGCCGCCGGCCGGAGCCAGCGTCCATTTGGCGGGGGCAAGAAAACCCCAAGGTGGCTCGGCAAGAGTGTGGTCCATGGCTGATTGGGGCAAGCTTTGTCGTCCCCCGAATGCGGCGCAGCCGCCGGTGCGGACACTACCTTCCTCAACGGCGGCCTCTGGGCTACGGCAGCCCCGGCACCCGGGTGGCAGGCCCCCGACGCGGCCCACGGCCCGGAGCCTCCACCGTGTCCTGATCGGTCTCGCGGTCTTCGCCTTGGTGGCGGCGGGCGTCGTGCCGGCGCGGGCTGCAACGGCCACCACCACTCTGCACGTGTTTCTCGCGGTCGGACAGTCGAACATGTCCGGGCGAGGTCTTCCCATCGATGGCGCGACAGACGTCGAAGACCCGCGCATCTTCCAGTTCGGAGCTAAGACCCGCACCTTCCGGGCCGCCTCGGTCCCGCTGGACATGCACGACACCCCCAGCGGCCTTTCCCCCGCCACAACGATGGCCAGGGAATACCTGAAGACCCAGCCCGCCGACGTCGGGGTCCTCATCATCCCGGCGGCGCACGGCGACACCGGATTCACCAGCGCGCCGGGGACACTGACCTGGTCCGTCGGTGCGGCTTCGGCCCCGGACTACGATCTGCCGACACTGGCCGTTAAACAGACGCTGAGCGGCCTCGCAGCGGCGAAGGCGGCCGGCTATGCTGTGGAGCTCAAGGGCATTCTCTGGCATCAGGGCGAGAGCAATTCCTCCACAAGCACCTCGGCCTACAGCGCCAAGCTGGACCAGCTCATTGCGTTCTTCCGGGACCGGCTGTCGGCCCCGAAGCTGCCGTTCGTCCTCGGGCGCATGTCACCGGAGGGCATCGCGGCCACGCCGGGCAGGACCAATGTGGACGCGAGTCACTACCAAACGCCGGGCCGCGTCGCCTACACCGGCTTCGCGCCCTCGCTGCCCTGTGCCCTGAATTCGGGGGACACGACCCATTTCTCCCGGGTGGGTATCGAATATCTGGGACGGGCATACCTGGCCGCGTACCGGCAGGCGGCCGCGAACACCCAGGCGTCCGCGGTCGCCACCCCCGCGCTCACTGTGCCGAACTGCGCGGGCCGGGCCATAGCGATGGACCCGACGCGATTCCTCGATACCAGGATCTGGCCGGGGCGCGTGGCCGCGGGCGGGTCGGTTTCCTTCCGGGTAGCCGGCGTAAGGGGTGTGCCGACCAGCGTGTCCGCGGTTGTCATCAACCTGACTGCGACGTCGCCGACGTCGCACGGGGTCATCACCGCCTATGCCTCGGGGACGGCCAAACCCGGGACCTCGAATCTGAACTACGTTGCCGGGCAGACCGTCTCGAACCTCGCTACGGTGCCCGTCGGCACGGACGGCCGGCTGACGCTCACCAACTCCTCGTCAGGCTCCGTGCATCTGATTGTGAGTGTGTCCGCGTATTTCCATGCCGGCACGCCGTCGTCGCCCGGGACGTTCAGTGCCGTGGCGCCCGCCCGGCTGCTGGACACGCGGAAGTCTTCCGGGGCCGTTTCCGGCGGAAGCTCGGTGTCCTTCATGGCTGGCGGGAAGTCGGGGATCCCCACGAATGCCTCGGCGGTGGTCCTGAACCTCACGGCGACCGAGACAAAGTCGTACGGCTTCCTGACCGCATACGCCGCGGGGTCCTCGAAACCGAGCTCGTCCACTCTGAACTACTCGGCGGGGCAGACCGTGTCCAACCTCGTCGTGGTCCCGCTCGGGACCGACGGGAAGGTAACAGTCTCGAACACGTCGTCCGGGTCGGCGCAGGTCATTGCCGACGTCGAGGGGTATTACCTGTCCGGCAAACCGGTCCAGGCCGGCGCCTTCGGAGCCCTGGCGCCCACCCGGTTCCTGGACACGCGGCTCTCTTCAGGAGCTGTCCCGGCGGGAGGGTCGGTCACTTTCCATGTGCGCGGCGTCAAGGGGATACCCACCACCGTGGCCGCCGTGGTGGTCAACGTGACGGCTACAGCGGGCAAGTCCTACGGACTCCTCACCGCATTCGCCTCGGGGTCCTCCACCCCGAAAGTCTCAAGCCTGTTCTATTTGCCAGGACAGATCGTCGCTGACCTCGCCGTGGTTCCCGTGGGGCCGGACGGCAACGTCAAAATTACGAATACGTCGAGCGGCTCGGTGCAGATCATCGCCGACGTCGCGGGCTACTTCCGCGGGTAGCGGTAGCGGGTGTGGGTGCGGCAGTTCGCGGAACCGGGGAACTGAAGAACAGGCAGGCGCGGAGCAGCGGATCTGCTGAGCCGGGGATTTGCTGAACCGCGGATCTGCTGAACGGCCCGTGGGGGACATGCCCATTCCTGGCACCCGCGCGTGGACATGATGGCATTGTGCCCAAGTCTCGCCGCGATGGAGGAGCATGTCCCCGGGCCGGCGCCGGACATGTCCCACGCATGGCGTCAACGCGGAGCATGTCCCCGGACCGGCGCCGGACATGTCCAACGCCCCTCACCACGGCCGGACATGTCCACGGGCGCCTGGAGAAGTGCCGGACGCCGCTGTGCTGCCCGTGCGCTGCCGGCGAACTCCTCAGGCCCATCGACCCGGGCCCGGCTGGTCGATCCCCTGGGGGAACAAGTGTGAAATAATCTGCGTATGGATGCAGATAAGCAGATATGCGGGCGCGAGCCGGACAGCCAGTATGTCGAACTCGCCGTTGAGATTTTTGCCATGCTCGCCGACGCCACGCGTGTCCGGATTATTCTTGCCCTGCGGGAGGGCGAACTGCCGGTCAACCAGCTGGCCGAGATCGTCCACAAATCTCCGGCGGCCGTTTCCCAGCACCTGGCAAAGATGCGCCTCGCGCGCCTGGTGACCACCAGGCAAGACGGAACACGCGTCTTTTACCGCCTGGAGAATGAGCACGCCCGCCAGCTCGTTACCGACGCCATCTTCCAGGCCGAACACTCACTGGGGGGAACCCCCCGCCACCACCACCCCGAAAGCGCGGACCTATCGTGACCGAATCCCATGACCTCCACCGTCCCGGGGCAACCGCGCCCGTCCACGCACAGCCGGACGCTGGCAGCCATGATCACGGGTCCGAGGACCACGGCCACGATGATCATGACCATGGGCACGACGGCCATGACCACGGCCATGCCCACCACAGCCACGGGCACGACGGCCACGATGATCATGACCATGGGCACGGCCATTCCCATGAGCATCCGACGGGGATCAAGGGCTTCTTGTACGGATTGTTCGTCCCGCACACCCACGACGCCGCGGACTCTGTCGACGACGCCCTTGAGGCGAGTGAGCACGGCGTCAGGGCGGTGAAGATCAGCCTCTTCATGCTTCTTGGCACGACTGTCCTTCAATTCATCGTGGTGCTGATGAGTGGTTCGGTGGCACTCCTCGCGGACACGATCCATAACTTCTCCGACGCCATGACGGCTGTGCCGCTGTGGATCGCGTTCCTGCTGGCCCGCCGGCCGGCGACCCGCCGTTATACCTACGGCTTCGGGCGTGCCGAGGACCTGGCCGGGCTCTTCATCGTTGTGGTCGTCGCGCTCTCCGCCGCCGTCGCCGCATGGCAGTCGATCGACCGGCTGTTGAATCCCCAGCCGCTGCAGAACCTGTGGTGGGTTGCGGCAGCGGGACTGGTGGGCTTCGCCGGCAACGAAGCCGTGGCCATCTACCGGATCCGGATCGGCCGGAAGATCGGCTCCGCCGCACTGGTGGCCGACGGTGTCCACGCCCGGATGGACGGTTTCACGTCTCTTGCCGTGGTGCTGGGCGTGATCGGGGTGTGGGCCGGGTTCCCGCTGGCCGACCCGATCGTGGGGCTGCTGATCGCGGCCGCCATCGTCATCCTGTTGTGGGGAACCGTCCGCAGCATCGGCCGGCGCCTGATGGACGGCATTGAACCGGACCTTGTTGACCGGGCACGGTCGGCCCTGGCCTCCACCCCCGGCGTGCACGCCGTCCCGGCGCTGCAACTGCGCTGGATCGGCCACCGCCTCCAGGGCAACGCCAGCATCCAGGTCGCAGACATGCCGGTCTCCGCAGCCGAACAGGTCGCCGCGGATGCCAGGCACCGACTCGGCCACGCTCTGCCGAACCTGGACGGCATCGCGATCCGGACCACCACCGGGCCGGTACACGACGGCGGGGATCTGGCGCGGTCAGCGTCCTCGCACGGACACGAATAACCCCGGCCTAGAAACCCAGCTGGGCGGCCACCTGCAGCAGCAGCCGCTCGGAGCCCATCGGCCCGATCAGCTGAATGCCCATCGGCAGGCCGGAACCCGGAGCGCCGCCCGTCCAGTGCACCGGGATCGTGATGGCCGGCAGGCCGCAGACGTTCACCATGGAGGACCACGGCGCGTATTCACATTGCTTGCGGTAGTCGCCGTCGGCGTCGCCCGCCCATTCAGCGGCCGGCCAGTAGCCGACGCCGTGGGCCGCGCCGGTGAACCAGCCCACCGGTCGGGGCGTCTGCGCCAGGGCCGGGGTCACGATGAGGTCCCAGCGGGCATACTGGGCGATCGTGTCCCGCTGGAACTGCCGCAGGAACCCGAGGCATTCATTGAGCTTGGACGTATTGCGCTGCTGCGCGCGCCGCCGGAACGTCCTGGTGAGCGGGGTCAGGAGCGCCTCGCGCTGGGGTGCTATTCGCGCGCTGCCGACGCCGGCGGTCCAGGCAGTGGTGAAGGCATCCGGGTAGCGGTTGTCATAGCGGATCGCCGCCTCCGAGGTCTCGTGGCCGGACGCCTCCAGCCGTGCGACGCCGTCGGCCAGCGCATCGAGCGCCTCGCGGTCCGGGGTGAAAGGGAAAATCGTCTGCCACGGGCTGTCCAGGCTGACGCCGATCCGCAGCCGGTCCGGCTCCCGGGCGGTCAATTCGAGGTAGCTGGCATCCGCCGGGCCGGGCACCAGGGCATCGAGCATCAGGGCAGCATCGGCGGCGGAGCGGGCGAGCGGGCCGGCAACCACAAGCTGGGCCGGATCGCCTGAGCTTTCCCCGGCCGGCACGAGCCCGCGGCCGGGCTTCAACCCGACGAGTCCACAGGCGGCGGCCGGAATCCGCACCGAGCCGCCGCCGTCGGATCCGGGGGCAAACGGCAGCAGCCCCGCGGCCACAGCGGCAGCGCTGCCGCCCGAGGATCCGCCTGAACTGCGGCTGAGGGCATACGGATTGCGCGACGGCGGGGCGATCCGGTTCTCGCTGTAGGCTGTCAGGCCGAATTCCGGGACCTGCGTTTTGCCCAGCGACACCACCCCCGCGGTCTTGAGCACGGCGGGGAGTGCGCCGTCCGTCAGCGCCGGTTTGTGCTCCAGAGCGGCGCTCCCATGCGTGGTGATCACCCCTGCCACATCTGTCAGGTCCTTGAAAGCGAGCGGCATGCCGTGCAGCGGCGGCAGGCCGCCGTCGCTCGGGTCCTGGCTTCGGAGGGCACGGAGCTGGTCTGCGGCTGCGGCATCCTTCCGGGCCTGGTCAGCCGTGACGGTGATGAAGGCCCCGAGGTGCGCGTTTTGGGCTTCGATGCGGTCCAGGAAATGATCCGTGGCCTGCCGGGCGGAGAGCTCCCCGGAACGAAGTGCATCCCGTAGTTGAACGGCAGAGAGCTCGTGGATTTCAGCCAAGGAAACGGGGCTCCAGGCCGTCCCGGAACCGTCCGGCAGGCATGGTGTGCCCTGCGGCCGCTCCGACGAGGGGAGGACATGTCCATTGTTGGGGACTGCGGACGGGCACTGTGGCATCATGCCCAACCCTGGCGGCGAGGGGAGGGCATGTCCCGCGGCGGGAACCGCGGACAGACCGCTCCGCGGGGTGTTTGGCAGCCATGAGGTCTCCTTTGCGCTCTCCAGAAGCGTAACGTGCCGACTGCGGGGGCGCTCGGCCAGCGGCGGGGGATACGCTGGGAACGGACCTTGAAATCTGCGGAAAGGGCGAACATGAGCGACTTCCACACCGTCAGCGTGTCTGGCATCCCCGACGGCGCCAAGATCCTTGATGTCCGCGAGGACTACGAATGGGTCGCGGGCCACGCCGAGGGCGCCCTGCACATTCCCCTGGACCAGCTGCCGGCCCGGCTCGAGGAGCTCGACCCGGACGAGGACGTCTATGTCATTTGCCGTACAGGTGGCCGCTCCCACCGGGCCGCCCAGTGGCTCGTCGGCATGGGATATTCCGCGCTGAACGTGGCCGGCGGCATGGACCAGTGGGTAGAGACCGGCATGCCGCTCGTGTCCGACAACGGCCTCAAGCCAGTCATCCTGTAACCGAAGAAGGAAAAGCCGATGCCCGCACCAACCGTCACGTACACATTCCTCGGCCCCGAGGGGACCTTCACCGAGGCGGCCCTGATGCAGGTTCCGGACGCGGCGCACGCCATCCGCATTCCGTCCTCGAATGTCAACACGGCGCTGGACAAAGTGCGGGATGGCTCCGCCGATGCGGCCATGGTGCCGATCGAGAACTCCGTCGAGGGCGGCGTCACTGCGACCCTCGACGCCATCGCCACCGGCCAGGAACTCAGGATCCTCCGGGAGGCCCTGGTGCCCATCAGCTTCGTCCTAGTGGCCAGGCCGGGCGTGGAGATCGGGGACATCCGGCGCGTCTCCACCCACGGCCATGCCTGGGCCCAGTGCAGGCTCTGGGTGGACGCCAATATTCCCAATGCGGAATACATTCCGGGGTCCTCCACCGCCGCGGCCGCCATGGGCCTGCTGGACGCCGACGGCGTCCACTACGATGCCGCGATCTGCGCCCCGATCGTGGCCCAGGAACAGCCGGGCCTGTCCGTTCTTGCCGAAAACATCGGCGACAACCCCGGCGCCGTCACCCGGTTCGTGCTGGTGGGCCGCCCGGGCGAACTGCCCGCCCGCACGGGAGCGGACAAGACCACGGTGGTGGTCCCGCTGCCCGAGGACCGGCCCGGTGCGCTGATGGAGATCCTGGACCAGTTCGCCACCCGCGGTGTCAACCTGAGCCGGATCGAATCCCGCCCTACCGGGCAGTATCTGGGCCATTACTTCTTCAGCATTGATGCCGACGGCCACGTGGCCGACGCCCGGGTGGCGGACGCGCTCGCGGGTCTCCACCGGATCAGCCCGGCAACTCGCTTCCTCGGCTCCTACCAGCGTGCGGACGGCCACCGCAGCATCGTGGCGCCGCATACCTCGGACCAAGCATTCCGGGCCGCGCATGCGTGGGTCAGAGACATACTGAGTGGCGCATCTGCCGTGGCGGAATATACCCCGGGGGCTTCGCCCAGAGCGTAGGCAAATGCCTTCCGGTGCACTTCCACCGCTTCCCAACTGTGCGTATGCTTGCCTGATCCATATTGGGGAAGTCCTCTACCGGAGGGAGCGGGTCATGTCAGGAACCAGCACAGACAATGACGGCCAGGGAATGATTGTCAATCCCAAGCCGACAGCTGACAACCAGGACTGGGACGGCGACGACGCCGACCGCGCGGACCGTCTGCGCTTTGAAGAAGAGCAGGCAATGATCCGCGAGCAGTCCGAGGCCAGGGCCGCCAAAGCTGCAGCAGATGCGAAGAAGGCCGCAGACGCCAAGAAGGCCGCCAGCGCCTAGTCCCCTCAGAGGAGCCGCCGTCAGACTAACCGGCGCGGGCCTAGTCGCCTCCCGCCCCGTCCTTGACCCGGACCAGCAGGGATCCCGGGGCCACCTGGACGGTGACCGTCGTGGCCTCGCCGGAAGGATCGCCGTCGATCTGGGTAGGCATGGGTTCGGAGCACCGGATGGTGATCTTGCCGGAACGGTAATACGTCATGACCGGCAGATCCTTCTTGTGCTTCAGCACGATCTTTGTGTACATCGCCAGCCAGCCGATTGCACTGCGCGGGCTCATCACCACGACGTCGAGCATCCCGTCATCGATCATGGCCTGCGGGATAAAGTCGATTCCCCCGGGAATCAGGCCACAGTTCGCGAACAACACACTGCGGATCTTCCGCGACTGCTCAGGCTGGTCATCCAGCCCAATCGAGACCTTCTTGCGGCGCCCCGGGAGGTGCCGCACCCCGGCTTCCGTATACGCCAGCCAGCCCACGGCCTTCTTCAAACCGTCATTGGTATCACTGACCACCTCGGCGTCCATGCCCATGCCCGCGATCACCAGGAAAGTGTGCTCCGCTGACTCCCCGGTCCGCGCATTCTCAACGGTCATCCGCGCCGTATCGATGAACCGCTGGTGACCGAACAGGGCCGCCTGCACGTTGCCCTGGAGGTCGTTGACCTCCAGATGCACGTTGCGGGCCAGGAGGTTGCCGGTGCCGAGCGGAATCAGGCCCATGGCGGTGTCCGTCCCGGCAAGGACCTCGGCCACGACGCGCACCGTCCCGTCCCCGCCGCAGGCCAGGACGACGTCGGCCCCGCTGGCCACCGCCGCCCGCGCCTGCGAGAATCCGGGGTCCTCGGCGGTGGTTTCAAAGATGCCGGGCGGCTCCCAGCCGGCCTCGGCGCACGCCGCTTCAACGAGTGCCCGCGCCTCTGCCGAACGGGCCTTGATGGGATTCAGGACCACGGCAACCTTCTGCCGCCCCAGGTCCGGGCTGTGGGTTTGCTCCCACACGGCACTGCGGGTGTGCTTGGCCCTCAGCCGGCGCACCCCCCACCAACTGGAGGCGGCAAACGCCAGGACCCCAGCGATGACGAGGTAGAGCAGCCAGTCGCGCATTGTGATCCAACAGTATCCCGCCAGCGCCCCGTGACCTGCTTGCCCGCTAACGCCGGCCGGATTGGATACTCTTGTCTGGTGATCGACGTAAAAGACCTCAGCGAAAACCCGGACAAGTTCCGTGCCAGCCAGCGCGCCCGCGGCGCCGACGAATCCGCGGTGGACGCGATCATCGCCGCGGATTCGGCCAGGCGCGCGGCGCTGATCCGGTTCGAGAACCTGCGGGCCGAACAGAACGTGTTCGGCAAGAAGGTCGCGCAGGCCAAGGGCGAGGAAAAGCAGGCCCTCCTCGCCGAGGTCAAGGTCCTTGCCGCCTCCGTCAAGGCCGCATCGGCCGAGGCCGATGTCGCCCAGGCCGCCCAGGAGGAGCTGCTCCGCACCATCCCCAACCTGATCGAGGACGGCGTCCCGGCCGGCGGCGAGGATGACTACATCGTTGTCAAGACCGTCGGCACGCCACGCGAATTCTCCGACTTCGAGCCCCGGGACCACTTGGAGATCGGCGAGCTGATCGGGGCCATCGACATGGAACGCGGGGCGAAGGTGTCCGGTTCACGCTTCTACTTCCTGCGCGGCGTCGGCGCCCGGCTGGAAATGGCGCTGCTCCAGATGGCCATGGACCAGGCGATCGAGGCCGGGTTCGTCCCCATGATCACGCCCACCCTGGTCCGCCCGGAAACCATGCAGGGCACGGGCTTTGACGTCAAGCACGACGCCGAGATCTACCGTCTCGCCGAAGACGACCTCTACCTTGTGGGCACCTCCGAAGTGGCCCTCGCCGGCTACCACGCCGACGAGATTCTGGACCTGTCGGACGGTCCCATCCGCTACGCGGGCCAGAGCTCCTGCTACCGCCGCGAGGCTGGCTCGCACGGCAAGGACACCCGCGGCATCATCCGGGTCCACCAGTTCAACAAGGTCGAAATGTTCATCTACACCACGGTCGAAGAGGCGGCTGCCGAGCACGCCCGCCTCCTGGCGTGGGAAGAGGAAATGCTGGCCAAGTGCGAGCTCCCGTACCGCGTGATTGACACCGCTGCCGGGGACCTGGGCAATTCTGCGGCCCGGAAGTACGACTGCGAAGCCTGGGTCCCCACCCAAGGCGCGTACCGGGAACTGACCTCGACGTCCAACTGCACCACCTTCCAGGCCCGCCGACTGAACATCCGCGAGCGTGTCCTGAACGAGGACGGTGCGCCCAAGGGCACCCGGGCCGTGGCCACGCTCAACGGAACCCTGGCCACCACGCGCTGGATCGTCGCCATCCTGGAGCACCACCAGAACCCCGACGGCTCTGTCAACGTCCCCGCCGCCCTGCAGAAGTACCTTGGCGGCATGACGGTCTTCCCCGTTCTCTAACCGCCGACCCCTAACTACCAGCCGGGCCTCCGCCCGCCGCCGGGTAAACATTCACACTGTGGACAGGCTGTGGGTGTTTACCGCAAATTCACGCCCTGCTGTGGCCTGAGTCCTAGCGGCAGTCGGGGCTCTCTGCTCTACTTGTGAGATGACAACCATGACTGAATCCTCAGTCGCCGGCAACGATGACCGGCGCACCACACACGAGAACAACATGCAGAACACCGAGGCCCGGAACAACACGGCCCCGAAGAGCCCCGGCGACAAGATGATGGTCGCCCTGGACGTCGACGGCACCCTGGTGGATCACGACGGCCACATGTCGGTCCCGGTCCGCGAGGCCGCCCAGGCCGTCGTGGCCGCGGGCCACCACGTCACGATCGCCACGGGCCGCTCGCTCAACGCCACGCTGCCGGTCATCGAGCACATCGGAATCGAGAACGGTTACGCGGTCTGCTCCAACGGCGGCGTGATCCTGCGCGTCGACTCCGGACTGTCCGACGGCTACGAGGTAATCCACAAGGCAACCTTCGACCCCGGTCCGGCCCTCCGCGCCCTGCGCAAGCGGCTGCCCTCGGCCAAGTACGCCCTCGAGGACGAATCCGGCAACTTCCTGTCCACCGAGCGCTTTCAGGACGCCAGCTTCGGCGTCGAGGCGGTCGGCGTCGACTTCCAGACCATGCTGGAGGCAACCGCCGTCCGCGTGGTGGTCTTCAGCTCGGAGAACACCCCGGAGGAGTTCAACGCCGCGATCCGCCACATCGGGCTTGCCGGCGTGACCTATTCGGTGGGCTGGACGGCGTGGCTGGACATTGCCGCCGCCGGCGTCACGAAGGCCAGCGCGCTGGAACACCTCCGCGGCCGGCTCAGCATCGAAGCACACCGCACAATCGCCGTCGGCGACGGCCGCAACGACATCGAGATGCTGACCTGGGCGCGCCGCGGTGTGGCCATGGGGCAGGCCCCGGTGGAAGTGATTGCCGCGGCCGATGAGGTGACGAAGTCGGTTTACGACGACGGCGCCGCGCACGTGCTGCGCAGCCTCCTTTAGACGCCCGGCCGGGCGGTCCGGGAGCCCGGACCGCCGCGGCCAGCGGATGTCGGGCTAGCTGACGTCGAGGATGAGGCCCAGGAGCCGGGCCGCCGCGGGACGTGCCGCGTGTTCTTCGTTCCACTGGGACCGGGCCACGGCCTTGCTGACGGCCTGCGTGGTGATCCCGAGTTCCTCGGCGACGGCCTTCTGCTGGCCGCGGACTCCCGGAGTGAGCAGATCCAGGACCCGCCATTCGGCGTGGCTGCGGTCGTGCACAATGTGGCCCAGGAGGCGCAGCACGGCCTCGGCTTCCGCGGCGAGGTCCGCCAGCGGGCCCTCCACGGCCACCCGGATGCGGTCCTTGCCGTTCCGCAGGCGGTCCACGGCGCGCCGGGCATAGATCAGCCCGTGGCCGGAGGCGTCTTTGATCTGGTTCGGCAGGGGTTCGTTCACCGGGCCCACCCCGATGCCCACATACCAGCTGCCGCTGCGCAGGGCGATCATGGCCGCCTCCACCGCCTGATGCGGACAGTCCACGATGCCCTGGACCTCGTCCTCCACGGAGCGGTCGAAATCAAGGCGCGCCGGGATGTGCCGCAGGTCCTTCAGGAGCTGCGGCACGCGGTCGCCGTCGCGCCGGCTGTCGGTTTGATTGATGGTCAGCGTGAACATTCTGGATCACACACTACCCGGTGGCAGTTCGGGGGCAAGTTGCCGGCAGGGCCGCCATGCCGGGGCCGTAACAGAGGCGGCTAGCCGCCCGCCAGCCCGGAAAGATGCCCGGACGGCAGGTGGATCCAGCCCTCGCTCACGGCTGCCGCGGCATCGCCGGGCCCGGGGCGCAGTGTTTGCCCCCGGCGGACGGCCCGTGCCGTCAGCGAGGCGATGACGGCATCAAACATGTCATCGGAGGCGGCAAGGTCATCCCGGTACCCCGCCAGGTCCAGCCACGGGGCTTTCAGGGTCAGATCCGCCAGCGCCGAGGACAGCTTCTCCGCTTCCGGGGCCCCGCGTCCCTTGTAGCCGCGCGCCTGGATCCCCCAGAGTTTCAGGGATGCCGCGGGATAGACCTCGGCGAGGCGGCCGGAGCCGTCGCGGGCCTGCGGCCCCGCGTCCCGGGCGATCTTGGCCTGGATCACGGCGCACCGCATGGCCGGGTGGGCCAATCGGTCGGCGGACACGCTGAGCGGAATCAGCCCGGTTCTGGCCGTGACGAACCGGTCGGTGTCCCGGTAGGCGAGCAGGCGGCGGCCCTCGATCCCGTCGTAGCCGAGCACCGGCCCGGCGTCGAAAGCCAGGTGCCCCGCAAGGAAGGGAAGGAAGGCGTCCGGCCAGCCCAAGGGGCAGTCAATCCCGGTCATATCGCTGCTGCAGAAGAGCCTGACGATCTCCTCGTCGCCGACGTCCAGGGACAGATGCGCCAGGTGTGCGGCGCCGTCGGCCCATTCGATGACGGCCACGGCCGTCTTCTTCGCAGCCGCCGCGAGGTCGACGCCGAGGGTCCTCACCGGCGTGCCCGCACGCCATGAAAAAACGCGGGGTCACGCACCGCCCGTTCCGGAGCTCCGGAACGGCAGTATGTGACCCCGCGTTGCAGTGCGGAAACGACTAGTGTCCGGCAGCCGGAACGTAGCGCTTGATGGAGGCCTCGAGCTCGGCCTCGGCGGCGGCGCGGTCGCCCCAGCCCTCGGCCTTGACCCACTTGCCCGGCTCCAGGTCCTTGTAGCGGGTGAAGAAGTGCTCGATTTCCCTGATCAGGAACTCGCTGACGTCGCTGATTTCCTTGATGTGGTCAAAGCGCGCATCGGTCGGCACGCAGAGGACCTTGGCGTCGCCGCCGCCGTCGTCGGTCATGTTGAAGACGCCGATCGGGCGGGACTCGACGATCACGCCGGGGTAGAGGTCGAAGTCCTGCAGGAGCACCAGCGCATCCAGCGGATCTCCGTCCTCGCCCAGGGTGTTCTCGAAGAAACCGTAGTGGGTGGGGTACTGCATCGACGTGAAAAGGACGCGGTCCAGGCGGACGCGGCCGGTCTCGTGGTCGACTTCGTACTTGACGCGCGATCCCTTGGGGATCTCGATAGTCACGTCATGCTTCATGGAATGCTCCTTGACGACTTCAGGGGGTGCGCGGCACGTGCATAAAGGCTGTCGGTGCCGCCGACTACTATTGAGGATATAGCGAGAGGCGCTGGTTTCAGGAACTAGTGGGGACATTTCAGGACTATAAGGACCAGCAGCAGCATGAAACCGAGAACCAGCCCCGAGGGCACCAGGCCGGTGCCCGGCAGGCGTCGGGGGATCCTCGTACTACTGCTCCAGGCCCTCCTGGTGGCGGCCGTGGCACTGCCGGCCGGCATCGCCGTCGCCCCGGCTTTCCTCGGCCCGGACCGGTCCC
The DNA here is from genome assembly GCF_054062615.1 of Arthrobacter sp. TE12232. Lineage (NCBI taxonomy): Bacteria > Bacillati > Actinomycetota > Actinomycetes > Micrococcales > Micrococcaceae > Arthrobacter > Arthrobacter sp. TE12232. The sequence continues at coordinate 2,269,729 of NZ_JBSSFK010000001.1, read as the reverse complement.
CGGACGCATCCCGGGCAGCCCCGCCCTGGCAGCAGGTCCCCGCCACACTGAGCGATTCCAACGGATCAGACGGGATCGGTCCCCTCACTGATACCGCACCCGTTCCCGCCGGCGCCGCCCTCTCGGACCGGCTCAACGAGACCCTGAAGACCGACGGCGGCGGCACCTTCACCGGGATCGTCCAGGACGCCGCCAGCGGGCAGGTGCTCTTTGACCGGTCCGCCGACGAGGCCCGCATTCCGGCGTCGAACATGAAGCTCCTCACAGCCAGCGCGGCCCTGCGCGTCATGGGCCCCGACCACCGCTTCAGCACCCGGGTTTTGGCAGGGCCCACGCCCGGGTCGGTGGTGCTGGCCGGCGGCGGAGACGTACTCCTGGGGGCGGGCGAATCCGATCCCGGGGCGGTCCTCGGCCGTGCCGGGCTGGCCACGCTCGCCCAGGCCACCGTCCGGGCACTCCAGGACGGTGCCGCCGGCAGCGGCGACGGCGGCGGCGCAGCCACCGGCACCGTGCGCGTCCTGCTCGATGACTCCCTCTTCACCGGCCCGCCGCTCCGACAGGCCTGGAGTCCCGAGGACGTCGCCGCCGGCGAAATGGCCCCGGTGTATCCGCTGGCACTGAACTCGGCCCGGTTCGATCCCGCCAAAACCACCGGACCCCGCCCGCAGGACGCCGCCATGACCGCCGCCGAGGCCTTCGCCGCCCGGCTCACGGCGGCCGCCGCGTCCGCGGGGCTGACCGTGGCACCGGGCGTCGCCCGCGTTCAGGCCGGTGCCACGCCGGACAGTGCCCACGCGAAAGTCCTGGCCGAGGTCCAGTCCGCCACGGTGGGGCAGCAGGTGGACCTCATGCTGCAGACCTCGGACAACTACCTCGCCGAGGTGATGGGACGGATGACCGCCCTCGGCGCCGGCCGGCCCGGCGGCGGCGACGACGCCATCGCCGCCGTGCTGCAGCAGGTCAAGGACCTGGGCGTTTCCACGGATGCCCTCCGGGCCGCGGATGTCTCCGGCCTGGCCCCGGCCGACCAGGTCTCGGCCCGGCAACTCACGGACGTGGTCCGGGCCATTACCTCCGGCACGGACACCAGGCTGCGCGCCGCCCTCGCCGGCTTCCCGGTCGCCGGGCTCACCGGCACCCTGGGGGGCCGGTACACGGACGCCGCGACGGCCGCCGGGGCGGGGCTGGTGCGCGCCAAAACAGGCACGTTGAACACGGTCATCGCGCTCAGCGGGTACGTCGTGGACGCCGACGGCCGGCTGCTGGTCTTCTCCTTCGTGGGCAACGGGCTGACCCCCGGCGCCGCGAACAAGGCCGCCCTGGACCGCTCCGCCGCCGTCCTGGCCGGCTGCGGCTGCCGCTGACCGGCGGAGTGCCGCCCTGAACCTGCGCCCGGCCGGTTCAACTGCCGGGTTCGCCGGCCGGTTCGCCGGTCAGCGAAAATTAAGGCGGATTGTCGGGGCCCTGTGATCTGATGGACCCCATGGAGTCCTCTGCGAGCGAGACATCAGGCAAGACAAACACAGGCAAGACAAACACAGGCACGACAAGCAGCAAGCCGTACGGCCAGACTTCAGGCGGCACACCGGTCCAGGCCCAGGATCTGATCAACTGGGAGCTTGCCGCCTCGACGGCCGCGCGGCTGACACCGGCCGGTCCCGTCCTGAGCCCTGCCGAGATCGGCGCCGCCGTTGAGAACCTGCGGCTCATGGCGGACATTTCCGTGCCGCACGTCCACGACATCACCGGCCTCGATGCCGCCCGGGACCTGCGCGATTCCGAGGTCCTGGTGGTGGACCGCGCCTCCTGGGCCAAAGCCAACACGCAGAGCTTCGCCGTCATGCTCGGGCCGGCCATGGAAAAGATGCTCGAGGGCCGCGGAACCCTCAACCCCGGGGCCGCGAGTGTCAGCGGCGCCATCACCGGCAGCCAGCTCGGGGCTATCCTTGCGTTTCTCTCCAGCAAGGTCCTGGGCCAGTACGACCCCTTCTCCGCGCTCGCCGAGAGCTCCACGGCCCCCGCTGCCGGCCGCCTGCTGCTCGTGGCGCCGAACATCATCTCCGTGGAACGTGAACTGAACGTCACCCCCGCCGACTTCCGGCTCTGGGTCTGCCTCCACGAACAGACCCACCGGGTGCAGTTCGCCGCCGCCCCGTGGCTCCGGCACCACATGCTCGACGAGATCGAAAACCTCAGCGGCCAGCTGCTCGGCAACGTCGATTCCCTCATGGAACGGGCCTCCGCGGCCGCGAAGTCATTGAAGGACCGCGCCGCACCCGGCGCGGCCCCCGGCCGGGGCGCCATCCTGGACCTGCTCCAGAACCCGGAGGAACAGGCCGCCCTGTCCCGCCTGACCGCGCTCATGAGCCTGCTCGAGGGCCACGCCAACGTGGTCATGGACGCCGTGGACGCCAGCATCGTGCCCTCGGTGAAGACCATCCGGCAGCGCTTCAACGCCCGCGGCAAGGATCGCGGCATGATCGAGAAGTTCATCCGCAGCCTGCTCGGCCTCGACGCGAAGATGCGCCAGTACAGTGACGGCTCCAAATTCGTCCGGGAAGTAGTGGACGCCGTCGGCATGGAAGGCTTCAACAAAGTCTGGGAGTCAGCTGACCGGCTCCCCACCGAAGCCGAGATCCACGACTCCAGGCTCTGGCTCATCCGGATGGGCCTCTAGCGGTCATGACAGCCCGTAATCCCGCCGGTTCGTCGTCGGTGTCCAGCGGACGACGCCGGCCCGGCCGCCTTGCGCCGGTGGTCGGCACCGCGCGGAAAATGCTGCAGGACGCGCTTGCCGCCGCCGGCTACCCGGAGCGTGTCCTGGTCGCCTGCAGCGGAGGTCCTGACTCGCTGGCCCTCGCGGCCGTCGCCGCCTATTTCGGCCGCCGGGGCCATGTGGACGGCCACCCCGTGTCCGTGGGCGCCGTCGTGGTGGACCACCAGCTTCAGCCCGGCTCCGCCGCGGTCGCCGCAACCACCGCCCGGACCCTCGAGGACCTCGGGCTCTCTCCCGTGCAGATCCGCACAGTCGACGTCGCCGCCACCGGCATGGGCCCGGAGGCGGCCGCCCGGGACGCCCGCCACGCGGCCCTGGACGCCGCAGCGGACGAGGCCGGCGCCGGCGTGATCCTGCTCGGCCACACCCTCGATGACCAGGCCGAGCAAGTGCTGCTTGGCCTGGCGCGGGGCTCCGGCACCCGGTCGCTCGCCGGGATGCGGCCCTCCCGGGGCCGGCTCCTGCGCCCCTTCCTGGGCCTGCGGCGCGCGGACACCCTGGAGATCTGCCAGGCGGAGGGCCTGGAACCCTGGCACGACCCGTCCAACACGGATCCCGCCTACGCCCGCTCCCGGACCCGGGTTGAGGTGCTGCCCCTGCTGGAAGACAAGCTCGGCCCCGGCGTCGCCGAATCCCTCGCCCGCACGGCCGCGATCCTGCAGCTCGACGCCGACTATCTGGAGGACGTGGCGAACGACACCTTTGACCGGCTGCGGGAGCAGGACGGGCAGGAAATCAGCCTTCCGGAGGCGGCACTGCGGGACCTGGCCCCGGCCGTGAGGTTCCGGGTGATCGCCAAGGCCGCCGCCGCCGTCGGCGGTCAACAGCCCAGCTACCAGCGACTGCTTGCCGCCGAAGCGCTGCTGCGCCGGCAGGGATCGGCCGGCCCGGTGGAGCTTCCCGGTTCGGTCAGCGTCTTCCGACTCTCGCTCTCGCAGCTCCTGGCGGAGCAGACGTCCGCCGCCGGCGGCGTTCCCCGCGAAGCCGCCCGCTGTGGGAAGCTTGTATTCCGGCCTCAACAGCCGCCCCGAAAATAGTCGCACCCCGCATCTACACAGGAGCCATTGGTGGATTCAAACGACGTCCAGGCAGACCTCAAGCACGTTCTCTACACCAAGGAACAGATCCAGCAACGGATCACCGAACTCGCGGCGCAGATCGACAAGGACTACGAGGGCCGCGATCTGCTGATCGTCGGCGTGCTCAAGGGCGCCGTGATGGTCATGGCAGACCTCGCCCGCGCACTGCACAGCCACGTCTCCATGGACTGGATGGCCGTGTCCTCGTACGGCTCCGGCACCCAGTCCTCCGGCGTGGTCCGCATCCTGAAGGACCTCGACACCGACCTCATGGGCAAAGACGTCCTGATTGTCGAGGACATCATCGACTCCGGCCTCACGCTCTCCTGGCTCAAGACCAACCTGGAATCCCGCGGCACCGCTTCGGTGGAAATCTGCACCGCGTTCCGCAAGCCGACGGCCGCGAAGGTCAAGATCGACGTCAAGTACGTCGGCTATGACATTCCCAACGAGTTCGTCGTCGGATATGGCCTGGACTACGCCGAGAAGTACCGCAACCTGGACTTCGTCGGCACCCTGGCGCCGCACGTATACGAATAGATCGTTCACGCGGAGACGCCCCCGCCCGGGACCGGGCGGCAGGACGCCGCGTCCCGCTACGCCCACAGGGAACTTTTGCACTTCACCGTGCGTGAGTTAGTGCGACGGTGTATAGCTAGAACCTGACGCAGCACCACACGCGCGCAGAACGGTCGCCGTGCAGCACTACCAGGAGGGACGGGGCCAGCCCCGAACAGATGAAAGCTAAGAGTTTCTTCAAGGGCCCGGGGATCTGGATTGTCGTCGTGGTGGCCATGCTGCTGCTTGCCTTCGCCACCCTGGCGCCGGGCGGCGCAAGCCGGATTGACACCGACAAGGGCCTTGAACTGCTGAATTCCGCCGGCAAGGTTGAACAGGCCAAGATTTTCGACGCCGAGAACCGCGTGGACTTGGTCCTGAAGGACAACCTGCAGGTCGACGGCCAGGACAAGGGTAAGAACGTCCAGTTCTACTTCGTCAACGCCCGCGCCCAGGACGTCGTCAAGGCGGTCACTGATGCCAAGCCGTCGGGCGGTTTCACGGACCAGCCGATCGAGAACAACTGGTTCTCGGGGCTCTTCTCCCTGCTGGTGCCCGTGCTGCTCCTTGGTGTCCTGTTCTGGTTCCTGCTTTCCCGGATGCAGGGCGGCGGGTCCAAAGTCATGCAGTTCGGCAAGTCCAAGGCGAAGCTCGTCAACAAGGACATGCCCCAGGTGACCTTCAGCGATGTCGCCGGCGCCGATGAGGCCGTCGAGGAACTTGAGGAGATCAAGGAATTCCTGCAGGAGCCGGCCAAGTTCCAGGCCGTCGGCGCCAAGATCCCCAAGGGCGTGCTGCTCTACGGCCCTCCGGGCACCGGCAAGACCCTCCTGGCCCGCGCCGTCGCCGGCGAGGCCGGCGTGCCCTTCTTCTCCATCTCCGGTTCCGATTTCGTGGAAATGTTCGTCGGCGTGGGCGCCTCCCGCGTCCGCGACCTGTTCGAACAGGCCAAGTCCAACGCGCCGGCCATCATCTTCGTCGATGAGATCGACGCCGTCGGCCGGCACCGCGGTGCCGGCATCGGCGGCGGCAACGACGAGCGCGAGCAGACCCTCAACCAGCTGCTGGTTGAAATGGACGGCTTCGACGTCAAAACCAACGTCATCCTGATTGCCGCCACCAACCGGCCCGACGTCCTGGACCCCGCCCTGCTGCGTCCTGGCCGCTTCGACCGGCAGATCTCGGTCGAGGCCCCCGACCTGATCGGCCGCGACCAGATCCTGCAGGTGCACGCCAAGGGCAAGCCGATGGCTCCCGGCGTCGACCTCAAGGCTGTCGCCAAGAAGACCCCGGGTTACACGGGCGCGGACCTGGCCAACGTCCTCAACGAGGCCGCGCTGCTGACGGCGCGCTCCAACGCCAACCTGATCGATGACCGCGCGCTGGACGAGGCGATTGACCGCGTCATGGCGGGCCCGCAGAAGCGCAGCCGGGTCATGAAGGAACACGAGCGGAAGGTCACCGCCTACCACGAAGGCGGCCACGCCCTGGTCGCGGCGGCCCTGCGGAACTCTGCCCCGGTCACCAAGATCACCATCCTGCCCCGCGGCCGTGCCCTGGGCTACACCATGGTGGTCCCGGAAAACGACAAGTACTCCATCACCCGCAATGAGCTGCTCGACCAGATGGCGTACGCCATGGGCGGCCGTGTGGCCGAGGAACTCGTCTTCCACGACCCGTCCACCGGCGCGTCCAACGACATCGAGAAGGCCACCGGGATCGCCCGCAAGATGGTCACCGAGTTCGGCATGAGCGAACGCGTCGGCGCGGTGCGCCTCGGCCAGGGCGGCGGCGAGCCCTTCCTGGGCCGCGACGCCGGCCACGAGCGCAACTACTCGGACCAGATCGCCTACATCGTCGACGAGGAGGTCCGCCGCCTCATCGAGGGCGCCCACGACGAGGCCTACGCGATCCTCACCGAAAACCGGGACGTACTGGACCAGTTGGCGCTGGAACTGCTGGAACGCGAAACCTTGAACCAGGCCGAAATCGCCCAGGTCTTCACCCACATCCGCAAGCGCGATTTCCGCGAGGTCTGGCTCTCCAAGGAGACCCGTCCGATCCTGTCCGCCGGCCCGGTGGAATCCCGCCGGGAGAAGGCCGAACGCGAAGCACAGGAGGAAGCAACCCAGGCCCGGCTCGAAGAGCCGCTGGACGCCCTGCCGCCGCACGCCCAGGGTGTCCCGGGACAGGAGTCCTTCGAAGGAGGAGCCGGCGGCGTTACCGATATCGGGACTGACGGCCTTCCCAGCTAGGCTTCTTCTGTGACTTCTAACTTCGACGACGACGTTCCCGCCCCCGCTGACCCTTCGGCGGGGGACGGGGAAGCCCAGCATCCAAGCACCAAAGTGGACCGCCCGAGGATCGAGGCGGCCGTGCGGGAAATCCTGCTGGCCATCGGCGAGGACCCGGACCGCGGCGGACTCCTGGACACCCCGAAGCGGGTGGCCAAGGCCTATGCCGAAATGTTCGCCGGCCTGCACCACGACCCCGCGGAGATCCTGGCCACCACGTTCGACCTCGACCACGAGGAACTCGTGCTGGTCAAGGACATCCCGTTCTACTCCACGTGCGAGCACCACCTGGTGCCGTTCCACGGGGTGGCGCATGTGGGCTACATCCCCTCGCACGACGGCAAGGTCACGGGACTGAGCAAGCTGGCCCGCGTGGTGGACATGTTCGCCCGGCGCCCCCAGGTCCAGGAACGCCTGACCACCCAGATCGTCGAAGCCCTCGTCACCCACCTCAAACCGCGCGGCGCGATCGTCGTCGTCGAATGCGAGCACCTGTGCATGTCCATGCGGGGCATCCGCAAGCCCGGTGCCAAGACCGTCACCAGCGCAGTGCGCGGGCAACTGCACGACCCGGCCACCCGCGCCGAAGCCATGAGCCTCATACTCGGAAGGTAAGTAAACAGACTATGGACTCCCTAGCTGCAGCCCCAGGGACCGGCCCCGCAACCTCGCCCCTGCCCATCCTGCGCAAGCCGCGCCCGGCGGCGAAGTTCCAGGACCTGCCCACGGACCGGACACTCGTCATGGGAATCCTGAACGTCACCCCCGATTCCTTCAGCGACGGCGGCGACTACGCGACGCCGGACACCGCGATCGCGGCGGGCCTGCGGATGTTCTACGCCGGGGCGGACATCATCGACGTCGGCGGCGAATCCACCCGTCCGGGCGCCACGGCGGTCGGCGTGGACGAGGAACAGCGCCGCGTGCTGCCGGTTATCGAGGCCCTCGTCAAGGTCGGCGCCCTGGTCAGCATCGACACCACCCACGCCGCGACGGCGGCCGCCGCCCTGAAAGCCGGCGCCGCGATCATCAACGACGTCTCCGGCCTGACCCTCGAACCGGAAATGGCTGAACTGGCCGCCCGGACCAAGGCGCCCTATATCCTGACGCACCGCCGCGGCGACGCCAGCACCATGAATGACCTCACCGACTACGATGACGTCGCCCGGGACGTCGTCGCCGAACTCGCCGGCGTCCGCGACAAGCTCTACGCCGCAGGCGTCAGCCCGGAACAGATCATCGTGGACCCGGGGCTGGGCTTCGCCAAGAACGACGTCCAGAACTGGGAACTGCTGCAGCGCCTGGACGTCCTGCAGGCCATGGGCCACAAGGTCCTCGTGGCCGGCTCCCGCAAACGCTTCCTCGGCAGCCTCCTGACCGTGGCCGGCAAGGCCGCCCAGCCGGTTGAACGCGATGCCGCCACCGCCGCCGTGACCGCCATCAGCGCCTTCCGCGGCGCCTGGGCGGTGCGGGTGCACGACGTCGGCCCGAGCCTGGACGCCGTCAAGGTCGCCGCCCGCATGGCACCCCCGGCGCACTCCGCACCGGCCGCCGCCGGCACCAACTGATCCGGCCGGCGTCATGGACCAGATCACGCTGCGCGGCGTCACCGCCGTCGGCCATCATGGAGTGTTCGACTTCGAGCGCCGCGACGGCCAGCCGTTCGTCGTTGACGCGGTGCTGCACCTTGACTTCAGCAAGGCTGCAGCGTCGGACGACGTCCTGGACACAGCACATTACGGCGAAGTCGCCGGCTGCATCCGGGACTGGATCACGGGAGAGCCGCTGAACCTGATCGAGGCACTGGCCGTGCGGATTGCCGACGACGTCCTGCAGAAGTTCCGCGTGGCCGCCGTGGACATCACCGTGCACAAGCCGAAGGCCCCGATCGAGGTCGAGTTCGGCGATGTCTCCGTCAGCGTGCACCGGAGACGCACATGAGCCCGCTCTACACCCGCGCGGTGATCGCGCTCGGCAGCAACCTGGGTGAGCGCAGCGACACGCTGTCCGCCGCCGTCGCCGATCTCGTCGACCCGCCGGAAGTACGCCTCCTGGCCATCTCGCCGATCGTCCAGACGAAGGCCGTGGGCGGCCCGGCGGATCAGCCCGACTTCCTGAACATGGTGATTGCGGTCGAGACGTCCCTGCCGCCTCGAGAACTGCTGCGGCACTGCCACGCCGTGGAACAGAAGCACCTGCGGGTGCGTGAAGTCCGGTGGGGACCGCGGACCCTGGACGTGGACATCATCACCTACGGTGACCTGGTGAGTTCCGACCCCGAGCTCACCCTGCCACACCCCCGGGCCGCGGAACGGGCGTTCGTGCTCTACCCGTGGTCACTGATCGATCCCGCGGCTGAGCTCAACGGCCAACGCGTGGGCGAGCTCGCCGCCAAAGCCGACGATTTCGCCGACCTCGCACCGTTTGACGGCTTCCGGCCCCCGGCCCCCGCGGACGTCACAGGCGCAGACGCCGCCGGCGTCCCCGGTAGGGTGGACCGGCCGTGAAGCTGACCAACCCCCTGCTCCTGCTGGCCATTGCTGTTGTCCTGGCCGTGGCGGGCTGGTTCGCCACCGTGATGGCCGGCCGCTACAGCCTGGCCACCCCCGTCCTGCCGCTCACCGGGCTACTGACCATGGGCGTGATCGTGGTGCTCACCCTCGTGCTGGGCATCCGCGTGCTGCGCTGGCGCAACGGCAAGAAGAAGAAAATCCTCAACCCCATCCTCGCGGCGTGGACCCTGGTCCTGGCCCAGGCCTGCGCCTACACCGGCACGGTCCTGCTGGGTTGGCACGCGGGAATCGTGATCGAGCAGCTGCGGCTGTGGAACCTGCGCAGCAACCAGGACATCACCTGGCAGGCCCTTGCGATGGCCGGCGGCGGGCTGATCATGGTGGTCGTGGGGCTGGTCGTCGAGCGGTTCTGCCGGATTCCGCCCGAGGACGGCGACGCCGAATCCGGGCACGAGGTGCAGGGAAAGCGCAACAAGCCCTCCGCAGAAGGCGAATATGCCTACCGAAGCGATTGACCCGCCGGGCATCGACTGGCTCAGGGTGTCACCGAAGTACGTCACCGTGCGCCTCGCGGAGTGGGCGCTGGGCAACCTGATCGCAGTGGTCCTGCTGTCGCTTCCCCTGGTGCTGGTACTCAACGGCGCCTGGACGTGGCCGCCGCTTTGGCTGGCCGTTGCCGTTCCCGCCGTCTGGCTGCTTCTGGCGGTCTGGCGGCTCGTCCTGATTCCCCGGCAGGTGCGCTCGATCGGCTACGCCGAGCGTGACGATGACCTCCTGGTCCGCCGTGGCATCTTCTTCCAACGAACCCTTGTGGTCCCCTACGGGCGGATGCAGTACGTGGACATCGCGGTGGGACCCGTCGAACGCCCGCTGGGCCTGTGCACCCTGAAGCTGCACACGGCTTCCGCCGGGACCAACGCCGAGATCCCCGGACTGCCCGCCGGTGAGGGAGCCCGGCTCCGCGAACAGCTGTCCGCCCGCGGCGAAGCCCGTCTGGCCGGGCTGTGACGGGAAGGCCATGACGGCATGGCGCTGACACCGGAGGGTCTCCCGGCGGCGCGGGAGCCGGGAACCGGCCCCGGTTCGGGAGACACCGGTGCCGCGGGGGAAACCGGCCCCGGTTCGGGAGACACCCGTACCGCCGACGCCGGCTGGCTGCGTGTCCACCCGGGATCGCCGTTCGTCCGCGGCTGGGTGGCAGTGGCCGCGCTGTTCTTCTTCTTCGGACGGGACTCCTTCGAACGGCTGCTCCAGGGCGGCCCGGTCTTTGACGAGCGGTTCGCCGGCCGTGCGCCGTGGTTGTTGCTCGGCGGCGGCACCCTCCTGCTGCTGACCGTGCTCGGCTTCGTCCTGAGCTGGTACTTCACCCGCTACCAGGTGGCGGACGGGTACGTCCGGGTCAACACCGGGTTCCTGTTCAGGCAGCAGCGCCAGGCCCGGCCGGACCGGGTGCAGGCCATCGACGTCGTGCAGCCCCTGCTGGCCCGGATTTTCGGTTTGGCGGAACTCAGGTTCGAAGTCGCCGACGCCGGAGAATCCGCTGTGCACCTGGCCTACCTGCGTGCGGACGAGGCCCGCCAGCTACGCGCGACAATCCTCGCCGGTGCCTCCGGTGCCTCCGGTGGGACGCTGTCGCCGTCGCAGGCGACGGAACCGGGGCAACCGGGGGCCGCCGCTGTTGAGGCACCGGAACGGACCGTCCTGACCGTGCCGCCGGCGCGCCTGATGGGCTCAGTGCTCCTGAGTGAACAAGGCCTGGCCATCGTGGCCGGCGGCGTCGCCACCGTGCTGCTGTCCGCCATCACCGAAAACCGCAGCTTCACGGTTTTCCTGATCCCCGCCGTGATCGGACTCGCCGCCTCCTACTGGTCCTCGTTCAACAAGGGCTACAACTTCACCGCCGCCGTTTCCCCGGACGGCATCCGGCTGCGCTACGGCCTGCTGGACACCCAGGCGCAGACCGTGCCGCCGGGCAGGATCCAGGCCTTGAAGATCAGCCAGCCGCCGCTGTGGCGGTTGTTCGGCTGGTACCGGATCCAGATCAATGTGGCCGGCTACGGCCTGGCCGGAAGCGCCCGGGAAGGCTCCCACCGGACCACCCTGCTGCCGGTGGGATCCCTCACCGACGTCCTGAAACTCCTCTCCCTGGTGCTCCCGGACCCCGGAACCGCGGACCCGGCGGGCGTCTTCACGGCAGGAATCAACGGACTCGCGGACCCAACCGGAACACGGGACGCCGGAGCACAGGAAACAGCGGCCCGGCAGGACGCCGACGGCGGCTTCGTCACCACGCCGCGCCGGGCCCGGCTTCTGGCACCGCTGGGCTGGCGGCGGAACGGCTTCACCGCAACGGAGACCGCACTGCTGCTGAGATCCGGACGGTGGTGGCGGAACCTCGTTGTGGTGCCGCACCAGCGCACCCAGTCGATGGCGCTGCAGCAGGGGCCGCTCGCCCGCAGGTTCCGGGTGGCGGACCTGGTCCTGCACACCACCGCGGGCCCGGTCGCCCCGCGGCTCATCCAGGCCGGCCTCGATGAGGCCCGGGCCCTCCTGGATGCCCAGGCCGCCCGCGCCCGCGCCGCACGCAAGCGCCAAACGAGCGAACACTGGATGGAACCAACCACGCAGCCCGCGCAATCACCCGCACCAGACACTCAGGAAGGCCCGCATCATGGCTAAACCAGGACGCCTCGGCGTCGGAATCATCGGTGCAGGGAAGGTCGGTGCCGTCCTGGGGGCGGCGCTGCGCGGAGCCGAGCACGCCGTCATTGGGGTGTCCGCCGTGTCGGACGCCAGCCGCGAACGCGCCGAAACACTCTTGCCGGGCGTGCCCATCCTGGAAGTGCAGGACATCGTGGAGCGCGCCGAACTGGTCCTGCTCGCCGTCCCGGATGACGCCCTCGGCCCCCTCGTGGACGGCCTTGCCAAGCTGGGCGCCTGGCAGCCCGGCCAGCTCGTGGCGCACACCTCCGGACGCTTCGGCGTCGGGATCCTGCACCCGGTCCGCGCCGCCGGCGCCGTGCCGCTCGCCCTGCACCCGGCCATGACGTTCACGGGCATGAGCCTGGACCTCACCCGGCTTCTGGACTGCACCTTCGGCGTCACGGCCGACGCCGCGATGCTGCCGATCGCCCAGGCACTCGTCGTCGAAATGGGTGCCGAACCCGTCGCTATTGCAGAAGCCGACCGCGTCCTCTACCACGCTGCCCTGGCGCATGGCTCGAACCATCTGGTCACGCTCGTGGCGCAGGCCTCGCAGCTGCTCCGCGACGTCGGCGTCGAAGCCCCGGACCGGATGCTGGGCCCGCTGCTCCGCGCCACGCTGGAGAACGCGCTCGCCTCCGGCGAATCGGCCCTGACCGGGCCCGTGGCCCGCGGCGACACCGGCACGGTCGCCGCGCACGCCGGTGCCCTCCGCGAGTACGACGGCGGCTCAGGCGGCGATATTCTGGAGGCGTACCTGGCCATGGCCCGGGCGACAGCCCGCCGGGCAGGAAGCCGCGGGCTCTTGAAGCCGGACCAACTCGACGGCATCGAACAGGCGCTCCGCGGCCCCGACCAGAACGGGACCCGCGCCCCGGAAGGACCCTGACATGGCAATCCAACTCGTCACCACCGCTGCCCAGCTCCGCGCCGCAAGCGCCCGGCTGCTGGCGCAGAAGGGCGGCACATCCCAGGGGCTGGTGCCCACGATGGGCGCCCTGCACGAGGGGCATGCCCAGCTGGCCCGCACCGCCGTCGTCCAGAACGACGTCGTCGTGGCCAGCATCTTCGTCAACCCGCTGCAATTCGGCGAGGCCGCGGACCTGGACCGGTACCCCCGGACGCTGGAGGCCGACCTCGCCCTGCTTGACGCCGAAGGCGTTGACCTGGCGTTCGCGCCGGCGGTGGAGGAGGTCTACCCCGGCGGGGAGCCCCTCGTGCGGATCACGGCAGGGCCCCTGGGCGAAAAGTGGGAGGGTGCGTCCCGGCCCGGACACTTCGACGGCGCGCTGACCGTCGTCGCGAAACTGCTCCACTATGGCCTGCCGGGCGCCGGGCTCCCCGGCGGAGGCCAGCCGGCCTACCGCGCCTACTTTGGCCAGAAGGACGCCCAGCAGCTGGCCCTGGTCCAACGCATGGTGGCGGACCTGAATTTCCCGGTGGAAATCGTATCCGTGCCCATTGTGCGCTCGTCCGACGGCCTGGCGCTGTCCAGCCGCAACCGCTTCCTCTCCGCGGACGAGCGCGGGGCCGCCCTGGTCCTCTCCCGGGCGCTGCGGCTCATCGAGGAGCGCGCCAACGCCCATCAGCCCCTCGACGTCGAGTCCGCGCAGGCCCTGGTCCGGTCCCAGCCGCTCGTGGAACTGGACTATTTCGAGGTCGTGGATCCGCGCACCCTCGAACCCCTCGCGGAGAACTGCAAGGAAACCCCGTTCCGCGGCGAAGCGCTGGCAATCATTGCGGCCAAGGTGGGTCCGGTGCGGCTGATCGACAACGTACCGCTGAAGGCCTGACGCCAGCCGGACCAGCAAACAGCAACGCGGGGTCAGACATGGCCCATGCCGAGGGCCGGATGTGACCCCACGTTGCTTTTCCGGCGGTGGAATTCTGCTCCGGTGACGGGAATGCGCCCAGGGCTTAGACTGTTGCAACCTGCAGCAGCGCCGACGCTCGCCGGACCCACACCCAACGCCCTGAGGGAATTCCCATGTCAACAGACGTCTCTTCCAACAACGCCGGCGCCCCCGCGCCGGGCGCTGGTCCCGCCAGCCCGGGACCGACGCCGACCGCGCCCGCCTCAGCTCCCGCGCCGGCCAAGATGTCGCGGGAGTCCGTCACCATCATCGTGACGTTGCTGGTGGCCACGTTCGTCGTGATCCTCAACGAGACGATCATGAACGTGGCCCTGCAGCGGCTGATGGTGGACCTCGGTGTTGACGCCCCCACCGTGCAGTGGCTGTCCACCGGTTTCATGCTCACCATGGCGGTCGTGATTCCCACCACCGGCTTCATCCTGCAGCGGCTGTCCACCCGTGCCGTGTTCCTGCTGGCCATGGGGCTGTTCTCCGGTGGAACTCTGCTGGCCGCCGTCGCCCCGGGCTTCGAAGTCCTGTTGCTGGCCCGCATCGTCCAGGCCGGCGGCACGGCCATCATGCTGCCGCTGCTCATGACCACCATCCTCACGCTCGTGCCGCTGGAACGCCGCGGCGCCGTCATGGGCAACGTCAGCATCGCCATCTCGGTGGCGCCGGCGCTCGGCCCCACGGTTTCCGGCCTGATCCTCCAGCACTTTTCCTGGCGGTTCATGTTCGTCTTCGTGCTGCCGATCGCGCTCGCCGCACTGGCCATCGGGGCCAGGTACCTGACCAACATCGGCGAGACGGAGAAAACCCGGCTTGATGCCCTCTCGGTAGTGCTGACGGTCCCGGCGTTCGGCGGCCTCGTGTATGGCCTCAGCCAGATCGGCGGCGGCGACGCCGGATCCCGCACGCCCGCCGTGCTGGCGCTGGCCGCTGGAGTGCTGGCCCTGGCAGCGTTCGTCCTGCGCCAGCTGAAGCTGCAGAAGAGCGACCGGCCCCTGCTGGACCTGCGCGCGTTTACCTTCCGGATGTTCACGGTGTCCGTACTCCTGCTGGTCGTGGCCATGGTCGCATTGTTCGGCGCGGTAATCCTGCTGCCGTTGTACCTGCAGGAAATCCGCGGCCTGAAGTCGCTCGAGACCGGCCTGGTGCTGCTTCCGGGCGGCCTGGCCATGGGCCTGCTGGGGCCCTTCATCGGCCGCGTTTTCGACAAGATCGGCCCCCTGCCGCTGACGGTGACGGGCTCGGTCATGATGGTGCTGTCCCTGTGGCAGTTCTCCATGCTGGACGCCGCGTCACCGGTGGGGTGGATCATTGCCTTGCATGTGACCCTGAGCCTGGGCCTCGCGCTCGTGTTCACCCCGGCCTTCACGACCGGCCTGAACCCGTTGCCCCCGCACCTGTACTCCCACGGCTCGGCCATCATGAGCACCCTGCAGCAAGTGGCCGGCGCCGCCGGCACTGCGCTCCTGGTCTCGATCTATGCGTTCGTGGCCGCAGCCTCGGGCATGGTGGCCGGCATGCATGCGGCGTTCCTGACGGCAGCCGTCATAGCGCTCGGCGCCGTCGTGCTGTCCGCCATGATGCGCAAGACCGCAGGCGTGGCACAGCCCGTCGCGCACTAGCCGCAATTGACAAGCAACGCGGGGTCACCTCGCGGCCATGTCCGGACTTCCGGGACGGGCGCGAAGTGGCCCCGCGTTGCTTCGTGGGTGTTGGTGGCCGGGAGTCAGCCGGCGTAGAACGCGCTGAGTTCGGCGATGAGCTTGTCCGGTGCCTTGTTGACGCCGTCGTGGCCCATGCCCGGCAGGATCGTGTAGCTGGATCCGGAGAGGACGTCGTGGATCTGGGCGCAGGCCACACCGAAGTAGGCAGGGCTCTTTTCGCCGACGATGATCAGCGTCTCAAGCGGCAGTTCCAGGAACGGCTCCGCCGGCATGTCCGCCGCGATGATCGCCTTGATCTCCCGCACACCTGTCTGCATAAGGTCGCGCAGCTGCTTGCCGATCGGGGTGCCCGCCGAAAGCTTGTTCGCCAGCGTCAGCATGGACAACGGCATCCGGGACAGGGCGCTCCCGGTTTCCAAGCCCTTGAGCAGGACGGCAAGGGCGCGGTCGTCGTCGCCGGCCGCCGTCGCCCGCTCGTATTCTGGCGTCCAGTCCGCCGTGACGCTGTGGTTGACCGACACGGCGGGGTCGTAGACCGCCAGGCGTTCCACCGGCAGGGTGCGGGCCGCGTGCAGGGCCACCGCACCGCCGAAGCTGTGGCCGAAGACGTCCGTGCTGGACGTGTGCTTCATGACGGCGTCGAGGTCGTGGATGTCCACGTCCAGGGTGTAGTCCTCCGGCTGCGGGGATGACGAGCCGCGTCCGCGCCGGTTGAAGGTGTGCACCGGCCGGCCCAGCGATGCGCTGAGCTTCTGCGCGAAACGCGTGTAATCGGCGGCCGTCACCATCGAGGCCGGCACGACGACGATGCCCGAGCCCGCCGAGGCAAGCTCGGCGCCCGTGCTGAAAAGCTCGATCGTTCCGCCGTCGGGGGTTCTGATGTTCTCGCGGGTCATGCTCCGAGCCTAGCCGAGCACACGCCGCCATGCAGTAGACGGTGCACTAAGTCCCGGTGCTAGTTGCCCAGCCGGCCGCCGGAGACCTCGAGGTAGCAGGCGCCGCAGAGCGACTCGTACCAGACGTCCTGGCCGTCGATCGCCACCTGGTCGCCGTCGAAAACCACATGGTCCCCGATCCGGCGGGTGTTGAAGATGGCCTTGCGTCCGCAGCGGCAGATGGTCTTGAGCTCTTCGAGGGTGTGCGCAATTTCCAGCAGCCGCAGCGAACCGGGGAAAGCCCGGGTCCGGAAGTCGGTGCGGATGCCGTACGCCAGCACGGGGACGTTGTCCAGGACCGCAATGCGGAAGAGGTCGTCCACCTGCGCCGGTTCCAGGAACTGCGCCTCGTCCACCAGCAGGCAGGCCACGGGCGAGGTCTCCACGTGCTGCAGCAGGGCATCGGGATCGTCCCCATGGGCCTGGGCCGTAAAGAGGGCGCGGGCTGACGCGCCGGCGGGGATCAGGAAGTCCACCGAACGGGTCATGCCGAGGCGGGACACGACGTCGGCGTCGCCCTTGGTGTCCACGTCCGGCTTGGCCAGAAGCACCCGCTGTCCGCGTTCTTCATAGTTGAACGCCGCCTGCAGCAGCCCCGTGGATTTGCCGGAGTTCATGGCGCCGTAGCGGAAATAGAGCTTGGCCAAGGGGGTCCTTTCGAAAGGGTCGCCCCCGATTCTAACGGCAGGCCGCGCTAGCGGCCCGTCAGCGGTCCGGCCCGGGCCGCCGCGTTCGGCCGGGGATCCGCCCGGGGATGCGCCCGTAGATGCCGGGCATGCCGCCAGCCATTGTTCCGGTAATGCTGCCTATCCCTCGGCCCGTAGCCGTGGACGCAGCACCGGGCCCGCCGAGCAGGAACCGCGCTGCCCGCAGGGCCAGCCTGTTGCCGGGCCGGATGGGGCCCTCGTGGAGCTGCCCGGGAACGACGGCGAAGGTCAGCGCGGGGACGGCGGCGGCGAGTTGGCGGCCCGTCTCGGCGAAGTACGCCGGGCTCCAGCCGCCGCTGAGCATCAGCGTGGGGGTGGTGATGGAGGTGAAATCGGCGACCTCGGCGTCGGCATCCAGCACGGCCCGCATCTCGGCGACGGCCGTGGGCAGCAGTTCCCGCATTTCGGCGCCCAGGCTGGTCCTCGCCGAGACGATGCTCAGCATGCGCAACGCGCCCAACGGCAGCCGGGACACCGGGCCCGCCGTCTCCAGGCCCTGCACCAAATGGGCCCAGGCCTCGTCAAGCTTGCCGGCAGCCACCGACCGCTCAAGCTCGGGCCGCCAGCGCCGGCTGAGGTTCCCCGAAAGGCTGACGGCCGCGTCATAGGTCACCATCCTGCGGATAGGCAGGCTCCGGGCGGCCTGGAGGGCCACAAACCCGCCATAGCTGTGGGCCACGACGTCGCTGGCGCCGGTCTCGCGCAGCACCGCTGCCAGGTCGGCCACCTCCGTGGCCGCCGAATAGTCTGCCGGCTGGGGGGAGGAACCGGCGCGCCCCCGCCGGTTGTAGCAGTGCACCGGCCGGCCCAGCAGCCGGCTGAGCTTTCGGGCAAAGGGCCGGTAGAGCGCATCGGTCACCAGCGTCCCGTGCACGACGACGACGCCGGATCCAGCGCCGGGTCCAGCGCCGGTTGTGGCGCCCGTTGTGGCGCCCGCGGCGGCCGATCCGCCCGGCCCGGGCGTCTCCGGCCGGAACGTATGCAGCTCGAGGTGCCCCTCGCCGTCGTCGGTCTTCACGGTCCACGTCTCCACAGCCCTGAGTCTATTCCCGCACCCGGACTGCGCAGTCAACGCCCGGCCGAACTTGCCGGGACCTGTCCGGGACCCGACCGGGACCTGACCGGGTGGAAATCGACGGTAAACTTGGGGATTGTGACTTCCCAAAACACCCCTGCCCCGCACAACGCCGCCGAGCCGCACGATGCCAGCGAACAGACGCGCATCCGCATGGAGAAGCGCGCCAAGCTGATCGAACGCGGCGTCGAGGCTTATCCGGTGGGTGTCGAGCGTACGCACTCGCTCACGGAAATCCGCGAGAAATACGCCCACCTGCAGGCCGACGAAACCACCGGCGACGTCGTCGGCGTGACCGGCCGCATTGTCTTCGTCCGCAACACGGGCAAGCTCTGCTTCGCCACCCTCCAGGAGGGCGGCCTGGACGGCAAGGCGGTCCGGCTGCAGGTCATGCTGAGCCTGGCCAACATCGGTGAGGAGGCGCTCGCGGACTGGAAGTCCCTCGTGGACCTCGGCGACCACGTCTTCATCACCGGCGAGGTCATCTCCTCACGCCGCGGCGAGCTGTCCGTCATGGCGGACTCCTGGACCATGGCCTCGAAGGCGCTGCGCCCGCTGCCCGTGCTGCACGCTGGGCTGAACGAGGAAACCCGTGTCCGCCAGCGCTACGTGGACCTCATTGTCCGTGACGAAGCCCGCGAGATGGTTTACACCCGCGCCGCGATCACACGCTCCATCCGCGAAACCCTGCACCGCCAGGGCTACGTCGAGGTGGAAACCCCCATGCTGCAACTGGTTCACGGCGGCGCCACGGCCCGTCCCTTCGAGACGCACATGAACGCCTTCGACCAGAAGATGACCCTGCGCATCGCCACCGAGCTCTACCTCAAGCGCACGGTGGTCGGCGGGATCGACCGCGTCTATGACATGGGCCGGGTCTTCCGCAACGAAGGCGTCGACTCCACCCACAGCCCCGAGTTCACCACCTTGGAATCCTACGAGGCCTGGGCCGACCAGTTCGTCATGGCGGACCGGATCAAGGAGATCATCCTTGACGCCGCCGACGCCGCCGGCGTGGGCCGGGTCCTGCAGACGGAAGCCGGGGAGATCAACCTCGACGGCGACTGGGCCTGGATGGCGGTTTACCCGGGGCTCTCCGAATTCGTCGGCCGGGAAATCACCCCCGACACCACGGTCTCTGAACTGCTGGAACTGGCCGCCAAGCACGAGGTCAAGGTGGACGCCGCCTGGGACGCCGAGAAACTGGTCGTCGAACTCTTCGGCGAGCTGGTGGAGCCCACTCTGCTCAACCCCACGTTCGTCTACGACTATCCGCCGTCCGCCCAGCCGCTGGCCCGCCATCACCGCGAGGACGGCCGCTTGATCGAGGCATGGGACCTCATCATCGGCGGCATGGAGCGCGGCACGGCGTTCTCCGAACTGATCGACCCTGTGATCCAGCGCGAACGGCTCACCGAGCAGTCCCGCCGCTCCGCCGCGGGCGATGTCGAGGCCATGCAGCTGGATGAAGACTTCCTCCGCGCGCTCGAGTACGGGGCGCCGCCCATGGGCGGGATCGGACTGGGCATCGACCGCCTCGTCATGCTCTTCACCGGCGCCGGCATCCGCGAGACCATCCTCTTCCCCCTGTTGAAGCCTGAAGGGCACTGAGCATGGACTACATCGCCGTATTGGTGCCCCCCATCGTGGTGGGCCTGCTTTTCTGGTTTGCCATGAAATCCATATTCAATGCCGATAAATCGGAGCGCCAGGCAGAAGCCCGCGCTCAGGCCGAAGCGGACGCTCGAGCGGAAGCTCAAAACCCGGGACAGGAATCCGGGCCCGCCAGGGGCTAATTCCCCTGAATGGGGCAATAGTCCCTATTGCTGTGAGCGGGTTTCCTTTGACCGGAGTTATACGCTTTGACTCTCTGCTGTAACCCGGAGGATACTTTTTACAGATACATCCTGCTTTTCTAAACGCTCGTCCTTTTGGAAAGAGAGTCATTTATGGCACAGAAAGTGAAAATCATCCTCGTTGATGATCTGGATGGGGGATCCGCGGACGAAACTGTCCGGTTTGGCCTGGACGGCGTGAGCTATGAAATAGACCTGTCGTCCGGCAATGCGTCAGACCTGCGTTCCGCGTTGGAGCGGTTTGTGGGGCATGCACGCAAGACATCAAGCGGCCGCGCCACGCGCACCAAAATTTCAAGCGGACGGAATCAGGACTCTGCCCAGATCCGTCAGTGGGCACGGGACAACGGCTATGCGGTAAACAGCCGCGGACGTATCCAGGCTGAAATTCAGGAAGCCTACCAAAAGGCTAATTCCTAGTCCGGACCTCCGTGCCAGGGCCAGTATCAATGGCCCTATCAAGTCTGCGCATCAAATGCTAATGCCCCCGTTATCTGACGGGGGCATTGCTATGCCGACGGCGGTATGTGCGGAACGGCGGCCCGGGCGCTCCCGGCGGGGCGGCCGGCGCCGCTGCGAGGGTGCCGCCGGACTGTTTCCCGGGTCCCGCGCCTGCGCTCGTCCGAACGGCCGCAGGCGGGATCCGTGTGGCATCCGGACAGCGTCCGGGCCGGGGAGCGCAACCCTTCGGTTTCCCCTGTGGCGAACAAGCCCCAAATCTGGAACCCGGGCACGTAGCATCAAAGTACGTCGTAGCTAGGAGTGTGGCGAAATGTTTGAGCGATTTACGGACCGTGCCCGTCGCGTAGTTGTGCTTGCCCAAGAAGAGGCACGCATGCTGAACCACAATTACATTGGTACCGAACACATCCTCTTGGGTCTGATCCATGAGGGTGAAGGTGTTGCTGCCAAAGCCCTTGAATCCTTGAGCATTTCGCTCGACGGTGTCCGCGAGCAGGTGCAGGAGATCATCGGCCAGGGCCAGCAGGCCCCGTCCGGACACATCCCCTTCACCCCGCGCGCCAAGAAGGTCCTGGAGCTCTCGCTGCGCGAGGCCCTGCAGCTGGGCCATAACTACATCGGAACCGAGCACATCCTCCTCGGCCTCATCCGCGAGGGTGAAGGTGTGGCCGCCCAGGTGCTCGTCAAGCTCGGCGCCGACCTCAACCGGGTCCGCCAGCAGGTCATCCAGCTGCTGTCCGGCTACCAGGGCAAAGAGTCCACCGGAGCCGGCGTCGGTTCGAGCCAGGCCGAAGGCACCCCCGCGGGCTCCGTCGTCCTGGACCAGTTCGGGCGCAACCTGACCCAGGCGGCGCGCGAGAACAAGCTGGACCCGGTGATCGGCCGCGAGCAGGAAATGGAACGCGTCATGCAGGTCCTTTCCCGCCGCACCAAGAACAACCCGGTGCTGATCGGCGAGCCCGGCGTCGGCAAGACCGCCGTCGTCGAAGGCCTCGCCCAGGCGATCGTCCGTGGCGATGTCCCGGAGACCATCAAGGACAAGCAGCTGTACACCCTGGACCTCGGGTCCCTCGTGGCCGGCTCCCGCTACCGCGGTGACTTCGAAGAGCGCCTCAAGAAGGTTCTCAAGGAGATTCGCACCCGCGGCGACATCATCCTGTTCATCGATGAGATCCACACCCTAGTGGGTGCCGGTGCCGCCGAAGGCGCCATCGATGCGGCCTCGATCCTGAAGCCCATGCTGGCCCGCGGCGAGCTCCAGACCATCGGTGCCACCACGCTGGACGAATACCGCAAGCACATCGAAAAAGATGCAGCGCTGGAGCGCCGCTTCCAGCCGATCCAGGTCAAGGAACCCTCCGTTGCACACGCGATCGAGATCCTCAAGGGCCTCCGCGACCGGTACGAGGCGCACCACCGCGTCACCATTACCGACGGCGCCCTCGCCTCGGCCGCGGCCCTGTCCGAGCGCTACATCTCGGACCGCTTCCTGCCGGACAAGGCGATCGACCTGATCGACGAGGCCGGTGCGCGGCTGCGCATCCGACGCATGACCGCTCCGCCGGAGCTCAAAGTCATGGACGAGAAGATCGCCGCCATGAAGCTGGAGAAGGAATCCGCCATTGACGCGCAGGACTTCGAAGGTGCCGCGTCGCTGCGTGACAAGGAGCAGAAGCTCATTGCCGAACGCGCCGAGAAGGAACGCCAGTGGAAGACCGGCGGCATGGACGACATCTCCGAGGTTGATGAGGATCTCATCGCCGAGGTGCTTGCGAACTCCACCGGCATCCCGGTCTTCAAGCTGACCGAGGAAGAGTCCTCGCGCCTGCTGAAGATGGAGGACGAGCTGCACAAGCGTGTGGTCGGCCAGAACGAGGCCATCAAGGCCCTGTCCCAGGCGATCCGGCGCACCCGTGCAGGCCTGAAGGACCCCAAGCGTCCGGGCGGTTCGTTCATCTTCGCCGGACCCACCGGCGTCGGCAAGACCGAGCTCGCCAAGGCTCTCGCGGAGTTCCTCTTCGGCGAGGAAGACGCGCTGATCACGCTGGACATGTCCGAGTACTCGGAGAAGCACACCGTGTCGCGGCTCTTCGGCGCCCCTCCGGGCTACGTGGGCTACGAAGAGGGAGGGCAGCTGACCGAGAAGGTCCGCCGTCGTCCGTTCTCCGTGGTCCTGTTCGACGAAGTGGAGAAGGCACACGCCGATCTCTTCAACTCGCTGCTGCAGATCCTGGAAGACGGCCGACTGACCGACTCGCAGGGCCGAGTGGTGGACTTCAAGAACACCGTGATCATCATGACCACCAACCTCGGCACCCGGGACATCTCCAAGAGCGTTGCCACCGGCTTCCAGTCGGGCACGGACACGCAGACCGGCTACAACCGGATGCGCGCCCGCGTCACCGAGGAGCTCAAGCAGCACTTCCGCCCCGAGTTCCTCAACCGTGTTGACGACGTTGTGGTCTTCCCGCAGCTGACCCAGGACGAGATCATCGAAATCGTAGACATGTTCGTGGCCCGGCTCGAGAAGCGCCTCAAGGACAAGGACATGGGCATCGAGCTCACGCCCGCGGCCAAGATCCTGCTCGCGACCCGCGGCTACGATCCCGCGATGGGTGCCCGGCCGCTGCGCCGCACCATCCAGCGCGAGATCGAGGACCAGCTCTCCGAGAAGATCCTCTTCGGCGAGCTGCACGCCGGAGACATCGTGGTGGTGGACGTCGAAGGCGAAGGCGACGACGCGAAGTTCACGTTCGCGGGCAACGCCAAGCCGCGCATCCCGGAGATCGCTCCGAGCGTCTAAGCAGCAATTCCAAAGGCGCGATAACTCAACGCCACACAGCAAGAGGCCCCGTCCGCTCCCGAAAGAGAGTGGGCGGGGCCTCTTGCTGTGTGATGCCAGCCGGGCGCCAACAGGCGCCCTGCGGTTGCCGTCAGGCGGTGACGGTGATCCAGTCCCCGTCGATGGCGGCGGTCAGGGGCGCGAGGGGGCTGCGCGCCGGACCCGTTATGACACTTCCGTCCGCGCCCTTGAAGGCGGAGCCGTGGCACGGGCATTCGAAATTCTGGCCGGACGGGGCCACCGGGCAGCCGGCGTGGGTGCACGTCGCGTCATAAGCCAGGACCTTCTGATCCGCGGACCGGAAAATGACGACTGTCTTTCCGTTGGCGGTCCCGGTGGCAGTGGCGCCCACTTTAACCTCGCTGAGCTTGCCGACCCGGACAGGCGTGCCCGCAGGCGCCGATGCGTCGGCGGCCGTCGAGGGGGCCGCGCTGTCCGAGGGTTGGGCGGCGCATGCGGAAAGGGCCAGGCCGCCACCAACCGTGGCGGCCGCACCGAGCAACATGGAGCGTCTGGGCAGGGACTTTTCAGGGTTCATGGACCCATCATGCCAAGCCCCCCTGAAAGGACGCTGCGATTCCGGCGGCAGGCCGACCCGGCCCGTGTGTCCCGGAAGGGCCCGGGCACTCTGAAGCGGCCGGTTCACTCTCAGTGAACTTTTTGTGATCGACGCCACAGGAGGTGTTGAATCGGTGCATGGCTGCCAAGGACTCAGTGACCCTGAGCGAACAACCCGAGACCCCTTTCCATGACCTGGACCATTACCTCGCAATTCCCCGAGTGAGCGGTCTGGCACTGAGCCCCGACGGCGGGCGGCTGGTTACCACGGTGGCCACGCTTAACGCCAAGGGCACCGAATACTGCGCCGCGCTGTGGGAAGTTGACCCGAATGGGTCCAGGCAGGCCCGCCGGATCACGCGCAGCGCCAAGGGGGAAGCGGGCGCGGTGTTTGCAGCCAACGGGGACCTCTACTTCACCTCCGCCCGTCCCGATCCGGAGAGCCCCGAGGCCGACCCCGTCAATGCCCTGTGGATGCTCCCGTCCGGCGGCGGCGAAGCCCGGGTGGCCTTTTCCCGCGCCGGCGGGATCAGCAGCGTCCTGGCAGCCGCGGATGCAGACACCCTGGCGGTCGCGGCCCCGGTCCTCGCCGGCTCCACCGACGAGGACAACGACGAGGAACGCCGCAAGGCCCGCAAGGACAACAAGGTCGCGGCGATCCTGCACAGCGGCTACCCCGTCCGCTACTGGGACGCCGACCTCGGCCCGGCGCAGCCGCGGCTGTTCGCCGTCGAACCCGGAGAGCCACTGGAGTCCGGAAAGCCGACGACGGTCGACGCCGCGCCGCCGCTGAAGCTCCGCAACCTGACGCCCGACGCCGGCAACAGGCTCAGGGACGCCCAGACGGTGATCAGCCCGGACGGCAGGACCATTTACAGCAGCTTCACGAAGCCGCTGGCGAACGCCGATTCGCGCTCCGTGCTGGTGGCGATCGACGTCGCCACCGGCACCCGGACGGTGCTGCTGGACACGGACGGGATGCACTATTACCCGGGACCTGTCAGCCCGGACAACCGGAGCCTCGTGGTGGTCAGTGAAAGCGATACCACCCCGTTTGCGGCCCCGCAGATGAAGCTCCACCTTCTCGACGTCGCCGTACCGGCAGGCGGGGGCGCGCTGACGCCCCTTGCCCACGACTGGGACCGCTGGGCCCGCCCCGCCGCCTGGCTGCCGGACGGATCGGCCCTGCTGGTCACCGCGGACGAGGACGGCGCCGCGCCGGTCTTCCGGATCCCGGTCGCAGGGGGACCGGGCCAGGCTTCCCAGGTGTCCCGCCTGACAGCCGACGACGCCGCGTACACCGACGTCGTGGTCGCACCGGACGGGCACAGCGCCTACGCCCTGCGCAGCTCCTACGAATTTCCCGCCGAACCCGTGCGGATCGACCTCGCCTCCGGCGGCGTCGTCCGCTTGCCGGCGCCGGCCGAGCGACCGCAGTTCAAGGGGACGCTCGAACGAGTGGAGACGACGGCGGCCGACGGCGCCCGGGTGCCCGCGTACCTGGCCCTTCCGGAGGGCGCGTCCGCCGCAAACCCGGCCCCGCTGCTGCTCTGGATCCACGGCGGCCCGCTGGGATCCTGGAACGCCTGGACCTGGCGCTGGAACCCCTGGCTGCTGGTAGCCCGCGGCTACGCGGTGCTGTTGCCGGACCCGGCCCTCTCCACCGGCTACGGCCAGGACCACATCCAACGCGGCTGGGGCGAATGGGGCAAGGCACCGTACACGGACCTGATGGCCGTGACCGACGCCGTCGTGCAGCGCCCCGACATCGACCAGGAGCGCACGGCCGCCATGGGCGGGTCCTTCGGCGGCTACATGGCCAACTGGGTAGCCGGGCACACGGACCGTTTCAAGGCCATCATCACGCACGCCAGCCTCTGGGCCCTGGACCAGTTCGGGCCCACCACGGACGCTGCGCAGTACTGGCTCAAGGAAATGACGGCCGAGATGGCGATGGAGAACTCCCCGCATCTGCACGTCGACAACATCCGGACTCCCATGCTGGTCATCCACGGCGACAAGGACTACCGCGTGCCGATCGGCGAGGGGCTCCGGCTCTGGTACGAACTGCTGGCCAAGTCACAGCTCGCGGCCGACGCGAACGGCGAAACCGACCACCGCTTCCTGTACTTCCCGGACGAGAACCACTGGATCCTGCAGCCGCAGCACGCCAAGGTCTGGTACGGCGTCGTGGAGCACTTCCTCGCCCGCCACCTGCTGGACAAGGACCTCCCCGTCCCTGACGAACTGGGTCTCTGACGCCGCGGACCCGGGGGCCGGCCGCGGGCCGGCCCCCGGGGCACCCGTAAGATTGGGCTGTGACTGAGACGATCCGTATCCGCCCTGCCCGCACCGGCGACGTCGCCGCCATCAAGACCTTGGTTGCGCCGCTGGCCGAACAGCGGATCCTCATGGCCAAGGAAACCGTGGCCTACTACGAAAGCCTGCAGGAATTCCGGATTGCCGAGTCGGACGACGGCGAGGTGATCGGCTGCGGGGCGCTGCACGTAATGTGGGAGGACCTCGCCGAGGTGCGCACCCTCGCGGCCTCCGATGCCTGGCGCGGCAAGGGCGTGGGGCACGCGCTCGTGGAGCGCCTGCTGGAGGACGCCCGGGACCTGGGCGTGTCGCGCGTCTTCTGCCTGACGTTTGAAGTGGATTTCTTCAAGAAGCACGGCTTTGAAGTCATGGCTGACCAGACCGCCGTCGACCCTGTGGTGTATTCCGAGCTCCTGCGCTCCCATGACGAAGGCGTCGCCGAGTTCCTGGACCTGGCGCGGGTCAAGCCGAACACGCTGGGCAACACCCGGATGATCAAGGAGCTGTAGGGCGCGCCCAAAATGCCTGATTTGTAGATCTTCCGATATATCCACTCGATCTATAAACTTCTAAGAGCTCGCTGGGGAGCGATCCGCCTAGCTGAAAGTACCCCATGCGCCCTCACGCCTCCGCTCACGAAAGAACCTCCCTCCAACTGCGCGTCCGCGGACTCGTCTACCTCCCCGGAGACTCCGCCTATGACCAGGAAACCGCGGCCTTCAACCTCGCCACCCGCCACACCCCCGACCTGGTCCTCGCCGCTGCCGACGCCGACGACGTCGCAGCAGCCGTCCGCTGGGCCGCCGAACGCGGCATGTCGATTTCGGTCCAGGCCACAGGGCACGGTGCCGCCAACGCCATCACGGACGGGCTCCTGGTCAGCACCCGCAGGCTCCTGGACCTCGACATCGACCCGGAAGAGCGCACGGCCCGGGTCGGCGCCGGCATCCGCTGGCGCGAGGTCGTGGCCGCCGCCGCACCCTACGGGCTGATGGGCCTGCACGGATCCGCCACCGACGTCGGCGTCGTGGGCTACACCGTGGGCGGAGGGCTGCCGCTGCTCGGCCGAAAGTATGGCTTCGCGTCAGACCATGTGCTGGCCGTTGAGGTCGTGACGCCCGACGGCGTCCAGCACCGCGTGGACCAGTACAACAACCCCCGGCTGTTTGCGCTCCTGCGCGGCGGCAAGGGCAACTTCGGCATCGTCACCGCCATGGAGTTCAGGCTCTTCCCGGCCGGCGAGCTCTACGCGGGCGGAATCTTCTATCCCGGGGAACGGGCCCGGGAAGTCCTCGCGGCCTTCCGTGAATGGGCGCCGGCGCTTCCTGCGGACGCCTCGGCTTCGCTCGCCTTCCTGCGGCTGCCCGAACTCGAGGACATCCCGGAGTTACTGCGTGGGCGCTTCGTGATGCACCTGCGGTTCGCGTGGCAAGGGACTGCCGCTGAGGGCCGACGCCTCCTTGACCCGATGCGCGGCGTGGCCCCGGTCCTGGCCGACCTCTCCGGTCCGCTGCCATTCACGCAGGTCGATGCGGTGCACCTGGATCCGGAGAATCCCGTCCCGGTGCGCGAAGGCGGCATGCTGCTAAATGAACTGGACGAGGCACTCGCGGAGGCCCTTCTGGAAGTCGCCGGCCCGGACAGCAACGCACCCCTCCTCCTGGCTGAGATCCGGCTGATGGGCGGAGCCCTCGCAGCCCCGGTGGCGCCTTCGAGCCACGGCGACCACGTGGCCGGGCGGGACGCCGCGTGGTCGTTCTTCGCGGTGGGCGTCATGATGCCCGAGAGCGCCGACGTTGTCCCGGCAGCCATCGCGGCCGCCCGCCGGACGCTGGCACCGTTTGGAACCGGCGGCACCGCCGTGAACATGCACGGCCACGTCGAATCCGCCGACGACGCCGCCAGGGCCTGGCCGGAAGGCTCCCGCCGCCGGCTCAGCGAAGCCAAAGCAGAGTTGGATCCGCAGAATCTGTTCCGGCATGGCCACGCGATTGCCCCGGCAGTTCCGGGGCCGGCCCCGGCGTTTTAGGGCCGGCGGCGGGCAGTCGCCGCACCCCGCCGCACCCCGCAGCGCCTCGCAGGACGGGGGCTTCCATTCAATAAATTTGGTGGATAAACTGATGCCGGCCCAGGGGGTGGGCCGCCATACTTCCGGAGGCAAAAAATTGCATAACGACGTGATTTTTCCCGATTTCTCCGCTTCGCCCAGCAAAGATATGCGCAGGACAGCCGCCAGCGCCCCGGCAGCGCCGCGGGTCCACTCGCTCGATACGCCGGACCAGCCATCGCCGGAACCTGCGAATCAGTTGTCGCCCGATGCCGATGCACCCGTAGGCGGACGAACGGCCGGCCCCGGATCCGCCTCCGGGCCGCCGGCCGCGTCCCGCACCCGCAAGGGCCGTCTCGCCGCGCCGCCGTTTTCCTGGTTGGGCGGCGATGCCTGGCCGCACTTTCCGGCATGGGCCGACACGCAAGTCTGAATCGTCGTCGGAGCCCAAGAGCCCGCCGCGGCACCGTCCCGCCGGCACGGGCGCTCGCAGCCCCGGCGGGAAGCCTCACAAGGGGAAACGGGAGCCTACCGCCGGCCGTGCCCCGGTAGTAGGGTCTAAGCAAGCAGCCAGGACACCATCCAGGGAGCACCGCCATGAAGAAACTCATCAATGATCCCAAAGCCGTGGTCGACGAGTCAGTGGAAGGGTTCGGGCTTGCACATGCCGACCTCGTGACCGTTTTTGCCGACCCCAAGTACATCGTGCGCAAGGACGCGCCGGTGGCGGGGAAGGTCGGACTCGTCTCCGGCGGCGGCAGCGGACACGAGCCGCTGCACGGCGGCTATGTGGGAATGGGCATGCTCGACGCCGCCGTTCCCGGCGCCGTCTTCACTTCGCCCACGCCCGACCAGATCCTGCCGGCCACGCTGGCCGTGAACTCCGGCGCCGGCGTTGTGCATATCGTGAAGAACTACACCGGCGACGTCCTCAACTTCGAGACCGCCGCCGAACTCGCGCAGGCCGAAGGCGTCGAGGTCCGTACCGTCCTGGTCAACGACGACGTCGCCGTGCAGGACTCGCTGTACACCGCGGGCCGCCGCGGCGTCGGCGGCACGGTCCTGGTCGAGAAGATCGCCGGCGCCGCCGCCGAGCGCGGCGATAACCTGGACGCCGTCGCCGCGATCGGTGACCGCGTCAACCAGAACGTGCGCAGCATGGGCGTGGCATTGTCCGCCTGCACCGTTCCGCACGCGGGCGTCCCCAGTTTCGAGCTCGAGGAAAACGAGATCGAGATCGGGATCGGCATCCACGGCGAGCCGGGACGGCACAAGATCCCCATGGAAAACGCCGACGGCATCACCGACCGGCTTCTGGACCCCGTGGTCAGCGACCTCGGACTGAGTTCCGGGGACAAGGTGCTTTTGTTCGTCAACGGCATGGGCGGCACCCCGGCGAGCGAGCTGTATATCGTTTACCGCCGGGCCGCGCAGAGGCTGGCGGATCAGGGTGTCACCGTGGCCCGCTCGCTCGTGGGCAACTACATCACGTCCCTTGAGATGCAGGGCTGCTCCATCACGGTCCTGCGCCTCGATGACGAAATGACGTCGCTCTGGGACGCTCCCGTGCACACCGCGGCCCTCCGCTGGGGCGTCTGACCGTGGGGCTGGATGTCGGCTGGGCCGTGCGCTGGCTGACTCTGTCAGCGCAGGCCATGGCGGAGCACCGGGTTGAGCTGATCGAGCTGGACCGGCCAATCGGAGACTCGGATCACGGCGAGAACATGGACCGCGGCTTCAAGGCCGTAATGGTTAAGCTCGCCGAGGCGCCGCCGGAAACCCCGGGCGCGGCCCTGAAACTGACCGCCATGACGCTCATGTCCAAGGTCGGCGGGGCCGCCGGCCCGCTGTACGGCACGGCATTCCTGCGGGCCGCCACCGCGCTGGGAGACACTTCCGACGTCGACGCCGCCACCCTGGCCACGGCCCTGCAGGCCGCCCGCGACGGAATCGTCGCCCGTGGAAAGGCAGAGTCCGGGGACAAGACCATGGTTGACGCGTGGACGCCCGCGATCGAGGCGGCCGCTGCCGCGGCAGGGGACGGCGACGTCCGGAAAGTCCTCGTGTCTGCGGCGGAAGCGGCCGAGGCAGGGGCCGTTTCCACGGATCCGATGCTCGCCCGCAAGGGCCGTGCCAGCTACCTGGGGGAGCGCAGCATCGGCCACCGCGACCCCGGAGCGGTCTCCAGCGCACTGATCCTGCGCGCCGCGGCCGGAGCAGCCGAATGACAGTCCGGCTTGTCGTCGTCTCGCACAGTGCAAAAATCGCGGACGGCGCCGCCGAACTCGCCGCGCAAATGGCGCCTGACGTCCTCATCCTCCCCGCCGGAGGCACCGACGACGGCCGGATCGGCACCAGCCTGGAGAAGGTCATGGCGGCCCTCGAACAGGCCGCCGGTGACGGCGTCGTGGTCCTCACCGACCTCGGATCCGCCGTGATGACGGCCGAGTCCGCAGCGGAGTTCGCGGCGGATCCGGAATCCGTGCTGCTCGCGGACGCACCCCTGGTGGAAGGACTCGTGGCCGCAGCGGTGGCGGCACAGACGGGGGCCGACGCAGCGGCGGTGAAGGACGCCGCCGAAGCCGTCTACCGGCCCCCGGTCCACCCCGCGGAGGCTGAACACGTGCACCAGCAGCCGCCGGACGCCACGGGGGACTTCGAGCTCGTCAACCAGGCCGGCATGCATGCCCGGCCGGCAGCCAAGATCGCCGGGGGACTGTCCGCCATGGATGCCGACGTCACCGTCAACGGGGCGGATGGGGCCTCCATGACGGAGCTCATGATGCTTGCCGCCGGCAAGGGAACCGTCCTGCATGTGGAGGCCAGCGGCCCGGACGCCGCCAAAGCGGTGGGCTATCTGGAACGCCTCGTCAGCTCGGGGTTCGGCGAGCCGTAGCCGTTGTCCGGCCGGGCGTAGCCCGGGCGCGGAGAGATGTCCGGGCCGGGCACCTCGGAGTCCGGGGAATATGAGCTAGGGCGACGGCCGAAGGCCGGCCGCGTCGAGCACCACGTGGGCCGTGATGAAGCTTCCGCACTGCTCTCCAAACGGATGCGCCACCCGGGGTGTGAAAGCCGCAGTCCGTGCCGGCAGCGGGGCCCCGGTGTTGGACGTGCCCGTGGCCGTCACCTCGATCCGGTTGGCGGTCAACGTCTCCATCATCAGCATCCCGGTCAGGGTGCCGTCGGGGGAAGACGTGGCCGAACAGACGCCGTCGAGGCCCGAGGGGCCCGGTTTGCAGCCCTGGTCCACGGCGACGCTCCCCGGGACCAGTTCCAGGTCCGCTTCCTTACAGCGGCCGTCCTGGCAGGCCAACAGGTGGATGGTCTTCACGGACGGGGCGTACTCCCGGTCCACGGTCAACGACACCACCGGCGCCTGCGCGATCGCCGGACAAACGGCCTCCGGCCGGCACGAGGTGACCAGGACGGCGGTGAGGGCCAGAGCGGCCACGGCCGCCAGCTTGCGCATGCTCCAGCGTAGATCCTCAGGCAGGGAGCCGGAAGCCGCCCCGGTGCAGCTCCGCGAGCCCGTCTCCCAGCAGGCCGGCCAGCGCGCGTTCCAGCTGTTCGGGAGCCGCATTGAGCCGGTGCAGGGCCGCGAGCGGAATCCCGATTCCATCCGGTTCGAAGCCCAGGTCCGCCGGGGCCCGGTGGAACAGTTCCGGCGCCACGGGGTCCTCGGCCACCCGCAGGACAGCCATCACGGCGCCGCGCACCTGCCGGTCCGTGCCATGCCATGACTGGCCCTTTGGCGTGTACGTCGGCGGCGGCTCGCCGGCGGCAAGCCAGGCGCAGGAGTCACGGACCGGGCACTGCCCGCACTTGGGGGCCCGGGCCGTGCAGACCATCGCGCCGAGTTCCATGACGGAGGCGTTCCAGCGGACCGAGGCGGCCGGGTCTTCCGGGAGCAGCGATGCCGCCAGCCGCATTTCGGCTGCGGTCAGGGCCTGCGACGGCAGCGCCGAGCCCGAGACCAGGCGTGCATGGACCCGGCGGATGTTGGTGTCCACCACCGTTTCCCGGCGCCCAAAGGCGAAGGCGGCAACGGCGGCTGCTGTGTAGCTGCCCACGCCCGGGAGTTCCAGGAGTTCGGTGTAGGCGCCGGGGACCGTCCCGGCGTGGCTGTCCCTGATGGCGACGGCGGCCGCGTGCAGGCGCAGCGCGCGCCGCGGATACCCCAGCCGGCCCCAGGACCGGACGGCTTCCCCCGCGGGTTCCGCGGCGAGGGCGGACGGCTCCGGCCAGCGGCGCAGCCACTGCTCCCAGACCGGCAGGACCCGGACCACCGGTGTCTGCTGGAGCATGACCTCGCTGACCAGCACGCCCCAGGGCGTGCACTCCGCCGCCCGCCACGGCAGCTCCCTGGCGTTGGACGCGAACCAGTCATCCAGCGCGGTGTGGAGGGCGGGCAGATCCGCGGCAACGGCAAGCCCTCCGGCGGCAAGCTCGCCGGAGGGAAGCGGCCCGGCGGCCCGGGATCCGGGTGGCGCCACGGCATTGACGGAAGGGGTGTGGGTTAGAGTTTCGATCCATTCAGCGTAATAGATCCGGCGAACCGATCCGGACGGCTGCGGGTCCCGCGGCGTGGTCGGACGCCATAGCCTGCAGGGTTCTCTAGGCTAGAAGAATGGTCAGGCAAGGCAGTTCAGCAACGGGTGGTTCACGGCCGAAAGGACCCGGCGGAGGACAATCCGCCGGAAGGCCCGGACGGCGTCCGCTCAGCCCGGTGTACCGCCGACGCCGGCTGTTTGCGGGCGTGGTCCTGCTAATCGTCCTCGCCGTCGCCTTCGGCGGCTTTGCCGCCGTCTCCAACGCCCTGGGCGGAGGTCAGCCTTCCGGAGCGGGAACGGCGCCGTCGGGCGAGCCGTCCGGGGCAGGTGCCGCGCCGTCGAACCAGCCAACAGCCTCAGCGTCGGGGAGCCCCGGGGCTTCGGAGGACCCGTCGGCCACTCCCATCCCCACAACATCGGGCGATGGCTGCGAGCAGAATCTGCTGATCGTCACGGCCGCCACCGACCAACAGGTCTATGCCGCGGGGGAGAAGCCGCTGCTAACCCTCAAAGTGACCAACAACAACAAGGTGCCGTGCACGGTCAACATCGGGACGTCGCAGATGGAATACATGATCACCAGCGGTTCGGACCGGATCTTCTCGTCCAAGGATTGCCAGGCGGAGGGCACTGACCTGATGAAGACCATCGCGCCGGGCAAGAGCGAGACCGCGAACTTCCCGTGGCAGCGCAACCGCACGGTGCAGGGCTGCGAACCCGTCGCCGCCAAGCCCGGAGCCGGCGGCGCCTACTACGTCTTCACGGCCCGGCTGGCGAACAAGACCAGCGACAAGGCCGTATTCCAGCTCAACTAGTTCCCGTCGAAGGGTGTTGGAAAGGTGAGGCGGGCTAGAGGAAGCGGTCCAGCAGGCTGGCCTCGGCCATGCGGCTCAGGCCCTCCCGGACGGTCCTGGCCCGCTGGTCACCGATCCCATCCACGGTCATGAGGTCATCGATCGTTGCCGCCATCAGGAACTGCAGGCCGCCAAAGTGGTCCACCAGGCGGTCGGCGACAGCCTTCGGCACGGCCTTGAGGCCGGAGAGCAGGCGGTAGCCGCGCGGCTGCACGACGGCGTCGAGGTTCGCTTCGCCGCCGGCGAAGCCGACGATCCCGGCGATCTTGCCCAGATCGATCAGCTCGGTGGGGCCCAGGCTCACCAGGGCCTTGACCGCCTTCTCAATGTCCTCGGCGGTTGCCGCCGGGCCGGAGTAGTCGCGGATGATCACGTCGCTGCCCGGGCCTCGTCCCACGGTGAGTTCGTCGAGCTGCAGCGAGAGCAGGCGGCCGTCCTCGCCCAGTTCCAGGACGTACTGGGAGATTTCCTCGGAGATCCTGCGCACCATTTCCTGGCGCTGCAGCGTGACCGCGACGTCGCGGACCGTCACCATGGCCTCGATTTCCAGGGCGGAGAGCGAGCTGGTCACCTGGTCCAGGCGCGAGCGGTAGCGTTCCAGGGTTGCCAGGGCCTGGTTGGCGCGGGCCAGGACCTTCTCCGAGCCCTCCAGGACATGCCGCAGCCCGTTCACGTACAGTGCGATGATCTGCATCGACTGGCTGACCGAAATGACAGGGACTCCGGTCTGGATGGCCACCCGCTCCGCGGTCCGGTGCCGGGTGCCCGATTCCTGGGTTTCGATGCTCGAGTCCGGGACGAGCTGGACCGCCGCGCGCAGGATATTGCTGGCATCTTTGTCGCAGACAATGGCGCCGTCCATTTTGGCCAGTTCGCGCAGCCGCGTGGGGGAGAAATCGATACCGATCTCGAAGCCGCCCGAGCAGATGGACTCTATGGTCCGGTCGATGCCGAGCACAATCAGCGCGCCGGTGCGTCCGCGGAGAATGCGTTCCAGACCGTCTCGTAGGGCGGTGCCCGGTGCCACTCTGGCCAGAGTCGCCTTGAGCGAATCTTCAGGGCTCCGAGCCATAGATTTCCCTTCAAAGGTGCGGGCACTGGCCCGCAGGTACGCCGGTTTCCAGGGTCCACCGGCAGGATCAAAAGTACTCAGTTCCCCGCTCTCCCCATGATAGGGGTAAAGCAGAGCCACTTCCGCACAGGCAAGCCTTAAAGTGGTCCATTGCGACGTGCGCGCGAAGCCCCCGGAATGGCTGTCGCGGGTCCCGTCGGCGGCGGCACTTTGGTGCAGCCGGGCGGCCGCCGCGCGTGGTGCCCTGCGCGGTGTTGGTCCAAGGTGTTTGGCCGCCACTTCGTGCGGGTCCACGGCCTGCGATAAACTTGGATCCTTGGGTGTACCGCGGGCTCTCCGCGCCGTGACCCGTCCACAGCCGCAGCGAAAGTAGCATCGTGTCTCAAGAAGTCCTCAGCCCCGCCCGAGTCCAGGAGATTCACAAGCAGGCGGCCCGGCGCCGGACTTTCGCGGTCATTTCGCACCCCGACGCCGGCAAATCCACCCTCACGGAGGCCCTCGCGCTGCACGCCAAGGTGATCGGCACGGCCGGTGCCTCCAGCGGCAAGGCCAACCGCAAGGAGACGGTCTCGGACTGGATGCAGATGGAAAAGGACCGCGGCATCTCCATCAGCTCGGCCGCACTGCAGTTCGCCTACCGGGACACCGTCATCAACCTCCTGGACACTCCCGGGCACGCCGACTTCTCGGAAGACACCTACCGTGTGCTGGCAGCCGTGGACTGCGCCGTCATGCTGGTCGACGCCGCGAAGGGCCTGGAAACCCAGACGATGAAGCTCTTCGAGGTCTGCAAGCAGCGGAACCTGCCCATCATCACCGTCATCAACAAATGGGACCGGCCGGGCCTGGACGCACTGGCCCTCATGGACGAGATCACCGAGCGCACCGGGCTGCAGCCGATGCCGCTGACCTGGGCCGTGGGCATCTCCGGCGACTTCCGCGGCGTATGGGACCTGCGCAACGACCGTTTCGCGCAGTTCAAGCGCAACAACGCCGGCGCCAACATCGCCCTCACCGAGTACTTCACCCCGGACGAGGCCGCCGCCAGCCAGGGCGACGACTGGTCCAACGCGGTGGACGAGGCCGGACTGGTCATCGAATCCAACCTCGCGTTCGACGTCGAGGCCTTCCATGCCGGCAAAGCGACGCCGATCCTCTTCAGCTCTGCAGCCCTCAACTTCGGCGTGAAGGAAATCCTCGACGCCCTTGTCGACTTCGCCCCGCCGGCCGCGCCGCGGCCCGACGTCGACGGCGAGCCCCGCCCCGTCGATGCCCCCTTCGCCGGGTTCGTCTTCAAGGTCCAGGCCGGCATGAACAAGGCCCACCGCGACCACGTGGCCTTCATCCGGGTCTGCTCCGGCATGTTCGAGCGCGGCATGGTGGTCACCCAGGGCCGGACGGGAAAGTCCTTCGCCACCAAGTACGCCCAGCAGGTTTTCGGCCGCGAACGCGAGGTGATCGATGAAGCCTTCCCGGGCGATGTGGTGGGCCTCGTCAACGCCTCCTCCCTCCGTGTGGGGGACAGCCTGTTCCTGGACCAGCCCGTGGAGTTCCCCGCGATCCCGCTGTTCGCCCCGGAACACTTCCAGGTGGCGCGCTCCAAGGACCCCAGCCGGTTCAAGCAGTTCCGCCGCGGCATCGAACAGCTCGAGCACGAGGGCGTCATCCAGGTGCTCCGCTCCGACATCCGCGGCGACCAGGCGCCCGTTCTGGCCGCCGTCGGCCCCATGCAGTTCGAGGTGGTTGAAGACCGCATGGCGCACGACTTCAGCGCGCCCATGCGGCTGGAGCGGCTCCCGTATTCCCTGGCCCGGATTTCGACGGCGGATGCGATGCCTGCGCTGGCCAACGTGCCCGGCGCGGAGGTTCTCTTGCGGTCCGACGGGGAATACCTGGCCCTGTTCAACGACGTCTGGGCCCTGCGCCGGATCGAAAAGAACCACCCGGACCTCACCCTGGTTCCGATCGGCACGCACAACCCCGCCAAATAGCGGCAAGGCGCCGGTGCCGGAAGATTCCCCGGAGAGTCTTCCGGAATCCGGTTTCCGCGTTATCATAAGTAACCTTGCTAACGATGCGGGCGCCGGGTCGGTTTCCGGCTTTGGACTGATCCGCCCGATACTCGCCGGCGGGCCCCATTAGAGGGACCACGTAAACCTTTGACAATAACCATGGACCCCGGTTTTCTGCTGAGCGGGCGTTACCGGATCGAAGAACTCATTGGCCGGGGCAGCCAATCGAGCGTGTACCGTGCCACGGACGAGGTCCTGGGACGCGAAGTGGCAGTCAAGCTCTTCAGAGACGGCGCCGTGTACGAAAATGCGGTGGAGGAGGAACGCATCCTCCGGCAAAACGACGAAGTGCGGATCCTCGCCGGGATGGCCCACCATGCCCTCGTGACGCTGTTCGACGCCGGGACGGATCTGAGCAACCCCGACCGCAAGCTCAGCTACCTCGTGATGGAACTCGTCCGCGGGCCCGACCTCCGCCGCCGCTCGGCCGAGGGACCGCTGTCCGCAGCCCACATGGCGCTGATCGGACACGATCTCGCCGACGGACTGGCACACATCCACCACCACGGCATCATCCACCGGGACGTCAAACCGGCCAACATCCTCCTTGTGGACTACAGCGTGGAGGACCGGCGTCCGCGCGCCAAACTCAGCGACTTCGGCGTGGCGATCACCATCCGCAAAGGCCACCACGGAGACCCGGACGACAGCTCAGGCACCCCCGCCTACCTGAGCCCCGAACAGGCCGCCGGAGAACCGGCCGGCCCCGCCAGCGACGTCTATTCGCTGGGGCTGGTCCTGCTGGAAGGCCTGACCGGGAAGATGGCCTACCCCGGCGCGCCGGTCCAGTCCGCGCTGGCCCGCCTACTCAACGACCCGGACATCCCCGAAGGGCTCGCGCCCATGTGGGTGGCCCTGCTGACCTCCATGCTGGACAGGGATCCGGCGGCCCGCCCGCCGGCCCGGGAAGTGTCCCTGGCCCTGCGGCAGGAAGTCATCAACGGCGCCGGGCGCCACCGCCGGGACGCGGCTCCTCTGCTGACCGATGAAGACGGGCGCATGCAGGCGGTCGAGCGGTACCGGATCCTGGACACCCCGGCGGACGGAGCCTTCAACCGCATCGCGGCGCTCGCCGCACGCATGTTCTCGGTGCCCGTGGCGATTGTCAGCGTGGTGGACCATGACCGTATCTGGTTCAAGGCCCACCACGGCACGGACGTCAGCGAAATCGGCCGCGATCCCGGACTGTGCGCCTCCGCAGTCCTGCAGGGCGATGCCTGGATTGTCCAGGACGCCACCAAGGATCCCCGGACGCTGTCCAATCCGCTCGTGGCGGGCGATTTCGGCCTGCAGTTCTACGCCGGGGTGCCGCTGCGCACTCCGGACGGCTACAACCTGGGCACCTTCTGCATCCTGGACCGTGAGCCCCGCGAGTTCAGCGACGAGGACACCTCAGCGCTGGAGGACCTGGCGGCGCTCGTGATGCATGACCTGGAACTGCGGCTCCACAGCCGGCAGGCGCTCGCCGGGTAACTCGCCGGGTAAGCGGCCTACCGCCGGCCGGCGTGCAGGGCCAGCTCAAGCTCGAAGCGCGCCGTCGGGTCCTCGAGGGCGTCGCCAAAGAGCTCGCGCAACTGCGCCGCCCGGTAACCGACGGTCTGCGGATGGATGCCGAGTTCGGCGGCCACGGGGGCCCGCTGGCCCCAGTGGCGCAGCCAGGACAGCAGGGTTTCGGCAAGCCGCTCCCGCTGCGCCGGCCGGAGTCCTTCCAGCGGTGCCAGGCGGCGGTTGGCCAGCTCGGTAATCGCCGAGGGCTCCGCTCCGAGAACCACCTGCGCCAGGTGCTCGTCAGCCCAGATCGGCGGGTCCTCGGGCCCCTCGCGCGGAGGCAGCGCCGCGGCCGCCAGCACGGCCAGCCGCAGCGAATCCGGGACCCTTTCCCAGCCGCCGGAGGGCCCCACGGAGGCTCCGCGCCCCTTCAGGGCGCGGTCCAGCTCCTCCCGGGCAGACTGCGACTTCCGCGCGGGCACCAGGGCCACGACGTCGGTCTCGCGTTCAATCACCAGGGCTCCTGGGCCGAGCCGCAGCCGCAGCCCGGCTGCCCGGTCCAGCGGAAGGGTCACCACCGCCATGCGCTGGGGCAGGGACCAGTCCGCCATCGCCGCCGTCTGGCGCAGGGCCGCCTCGTCGGCCTGGCCGAGCAGGAGCAGGTCCAGCAGTTCGGTGCGCCGGCGGTCCACCGCTCCGGCGCGTTCGGACTGTTCGAAGGCGTAGGCCTCGGCGCTCACGGCCGAGAGCTCGTCGATGTAGGCGAGGATCGATTCCCCCAGGTCCACCACGACGCCCTGGCCCAGATGGTGTTCCACGGAGACCCGGGACATTTCCCGGAAGGTCACGCGGGCACCCATGCGGTAGGCGCTCAGCAGGGCGTCCATGCTCCGGCCCTGCCGGAATTCCCCGCTGCCCAGCCCGGCCACCAGATCCCGGCTTTCCTGGGACAGCGCCGGCAGCCGGGTCCCGGGCAGCTGCAGGAACCGGTCCAGCGCCGCGGCCACACCCCTCCTCAGGCCGCGGCCGAACCGCCCCTCAATCGGCCTGGCATACGCCGGAACAAGCTGCGGGACGGCCTCGATGATGGCCTCGACGATGCCGGGCATCCTGGGCCGCAGCATGTCGCTGACCTCCCGGGGCAGCGCCAGCCACGGCGGATCGTAGGCGGGAGCGGAGCCGGCGGGCTCCCGGACAGGGGAGGCGTTCATAGACAATCCAACGAGTTGTTGCGGCGGGATAGTTTTCTACAGTCGATCGTATGCCTTGGGTGAAGAAGTATGGCGCAAACTGACATATGGTTAATGAATGATCCGGCTCCGTAAGCTGGCGCGCGCCGCATCTCTACTGACCACCCCCCTAGCTCCAGAAGACATTCTGTCGCTGTTCAACCCTGTGTTCTCCGCACGCCAATTGCGTGGCGTAGTCACCCGGGTGGTTCCAGAAACGGCCGATTCCG
Source organism: Arthrobacter sp. TE12232 (assembly GCF_054062615.1). Classification (NCBI taxonomy): domain Bacteria; kingdom Bacillati; phylum Actinomycetota; class Actinomycetes; order Micrococcales; family Micrococcaceae; genus Arthrobacter; species Arthrobacter sp. TE12232. The sequence continues at coordinate 2,229,984 of NZ_JBSSFK010000001.1, read as the reverse complement.
CCACCATTTTCTTCCACCCCGGCCGCGGCTGGCAAGCGCACCTTGCCGGCCAGTGGGCCCGAATCGGCGTCGAGCTCGACGGTGTCCGCCACTGGCGGTCGTATTCGCTCAGCGCCCCCGCCGGGCAGGATCCGGCCATCACGGTTACCGACATGGGAGCCGTTTCCGGCGCTCTTGTCCGCGGCACCAAACCCGGCGACATCCTGTTCCTGGCGCCCCCGCAGGGCGACTTTGTCCTGCCGGAACACCCGCGCCCGCTGCTCATGCTCACCGCGGGCAGCGGAATCACCCCCGTGATGTCGATGATCCGCACCCTCGTGCCGCACCGTCCCGACTCCGACGTCGTCCTCATCCACACGGCCCGCACCGCCGCGGACGCCATCTTCCGTGAGGAACTCGCCGAGCTCGCAGACCAGTTCCCCAACTTCCGCGTCACGCACTGGTTCACCGGGGACCGCGGACGGCTGGACTTCACCTCCGCTGCCGATCTGGACCGGTTGTGCCCGGACTGGCGCCAGCGCGCCGCCTACGCGTGCGGTCCGGAGGATTTCCTCAACGACACCGAGGCGCTCTGGGAGGCCGAAGCCGAGGACGCCGCGCCGGCCGCGGCAGTCCGGCCGGGCACCCTGACCATCGAACGCTTCACCACCAGCCTCGCCGCCGGTGCCGGGCACGACGGCGGCCTGGTCACCTTCGAGGCCTCCGACCGCGAAGTCGAGGCCGACGGCGACACCCCGCTGCTCGATGTCGGCGAGGACGCCGGAGTCCTGATGCCCAGCGGCTGCCGCATGGGCATCTGCCACAGCTGCCTCATCCCGCTGCGGGCCGGCCACGTCCGCGACCTTCGCACAGGCGAAGTGCACGGCGAGCCGGGCCAACTAATCCAGACGTGCGTGTCGGCAGCCGCCGGCCCCGTTAACCTCGACCTCTGAGGAGTATTACCGTATGACGATTGTTTCCAACACGCCTGATCTATCCGACGCCGACACCCCCGACGCGAACACCCCCGCCGCAGGCGGTCCAGCCAGCGGTTCAGCCGTCGATGTCGCGGCAGCAAAGGTGCGCACTACCGCGAAGAAGCGGCCAGGCGCCCTTGCCGAGTCCGGCAGTCCGCTGGTGCGTCCGCCGGCAGCCGCGCACCTCTCTGACGAGCAGGTAGCGGAGCTGGGCCGCGAACTTGACGCCATCAAGGACGACATCCTCGCCAAACGCGGATCCTCCGACGCCGCCTACATCCGCCGCATGATCAAAATCCAGCGAGGCCTGGAAATCTCCGGCCGCGCCGCACTGCTGGTCAGCAAGAACAAGACCGCCTGGGTCGCCGGCACGTCCCTGCTGAGCCTCGCCAAGATCCTGGAAAACATGGAACTCGGGCACAACATCCTGCACGGCCAGTGGGACTGGATGCGGGACCCGGACATCCACTCCACGACGTGGGAGTGGGACTTCGTCACCCCCGCGCGCTCCTGGCAGCACACCCACAACGATCTCCACCACCGCTGGACGAACGTGATCGGCAAGGACAACGACGTCGGATACAACCTGCTGCGCATGGATCCCCAGCAGAAGTGGACGCCGTTCAACCTGGGCAATCCGGTCTACAACGCGCTCCTGGCCCCCGTCTTCGAGTGGGGCATCGCGATCTACGACCTCGAACTCCAGGACTTCAAGGAGGGCAGGAAATCCAAGGAAGCCCTCGTCCGGGACCTGAAGGCCCTCGGCCGCAAGGCTCTCAAGCAGTTCACCAAGGACTACGCCGCCACGCCCGCCGTCGCCATGCTCACCGGTTCAGGCAAGCAGGCCCTCTACGGCACACTGACAGCCAACGCCGTCCGCAATGTGTGGGCGCACGCGGTGATCTTCTGCGGCCACTTCCCCGAAGGTACTGACACCTTCACCGAGGAAATGGTCGAGGGCGAGACCCGCGGTGACTGGTACGTGCGGCAGATGATCGGCTCGGCCAACATCTCCGGTTCCAAGTTCATGCACCTCATGACCGGCAACCTCTCGCACCAGATCGAGCACCACCTGTTCCCGGACCTGCCGTCCAACCGCTACGGGGAAGTGGCGCCCAAGGTGCAGGAGATCTGCCGGCGTTACGGACTGCCGTACACCACGGGCCCGCTCCTGAAGCAGGTCGGCTCCACATGGGCCAAGATCTTCAAGCTGGCCCTGCCTCCCAAAAAGGCCTAGCCACCAAGGCCGGGTCCGCCCGGAGAGCATCGCCGAAAGGGGCGTCCGCCATAGTGGCGGGCGTCCCTTTCGCGTGGCGCGTCCTTTTGCGTGCCGTCCCGGGAACGTTGGGCCGGGAGCGTTTGAGCCCGGGAGCGTTTGAGCCCGGGAACGTTGGGCCGGGAGGTTGGGACGGAGCCGCTCTGGACGGAACGTCACGCCGGCGGGGGGCTCAGGCTTTGCTCGCCGCCCCAAGGACGTGGGCCAGCCGCGGGTTGCCGGGGAGGGCCGAAAAGCCGAAGCGCTCCAGGCCCTCCACGGTGAGGCCGGCCACGGCGATCGCGGCAGCGGTGTCCCGATTCGGGTGGCATCCGCCTGCCACGCGGCTCCACAACGGTGTGATCAGGTCTTCGGCGGCCCCCAGCACCCGGTGCGCCGAACGGACATGTTCATAAAACAGCAGCACGCCGCCGGGCCGCAGGACCCGGACCACTTCCGCCAGGGCGGTCGCCTGGTCCGCCACGCTGCACAGCACCAAACTGGAGACGACCACGTCCACCGAGGCGTCCGCCGCCGGCAGCGCTTCCGCCACGCCGTCCTGTACGGTGACGGGCACCGGCGCCTTGCTGGCAGCAGCGCGGGCCAACCCCCGGAGCGTGGGATCAGGTTCGAGGGCCAGCACGCCCGTTACCGCGGAAGGGTAGAACGGGAAGGTGGCCCCGTAGCCCGCTCCGATTTCGACGACGACGCCGTACGCCGCTTCCACGAGGCGCCGACGGTGCTCCGCCGCCCCACGGGCGTCCATCCGCGGGCCCACGCGGGCAAAGGATCGCCCGAATGATGAATCGCGGGGGTTCGTCTCCGGCATGCCTGGCTTCTTCCGCTCAGCCGGCCGCAGCCGGATTGAGCTTGAGCCTGCGCAGCAATTGCGCGTTCAGGGCCACCACAATTGTCGACGCCGACATCATCACGGCGCCCGCGGCGGGGGAGAGGACGATCCCCGCGAAGGCCAGAACCCCGGCCGCCAGCGGCACCGAGATGATGTTGTACCCGGTGGCCCACACGAGGTTTTGCCACATCTTCCGGTAACTCGCCTTGGACAGGTCGAGCATCGACAGCACGGCCCGGGGGTCGTTGCCGGCCAGGACCACACCGGCGGATTCCACGGCCACATCCGTGCCGCCGCCGATCGCAATCCCCACCTCCGCCCGTGCCAGCGCGGGGGAATCGTTGACGCCGTCGCCCACCATGGCCACTCTCAGCCCCCGGCCCTGTAGTTCTGCCACCTTCTTGTCCTTGTCCGCGGGCAGGACCTCGGCAAACACTTCGTCGATGGCGAGTTCGGCGGCGACGGCCTGCGCGACCTGCCGGGCGTCGCCGGTGATCATGGCCACCTTGATGCCGCGGGCCTGGAGGGCCCGGACGGCCTGGCGGGACTCGGGCCGTACGGCATCCTCGAGGCTGACAGCGCCCAGCACGGTGCCGCCGTCCACCACGTGGAGCACAGCCGCGCCGCGCTCCAGCCAGGCCCCGGTGGCGGCGGCCAAAGCCGGGGGCTCCTGCAGACCGAGTTCCCGGAGCAGTGCCGGGCCGCCCACGTAAACGGTGCGGCCACCGACCGTGGCACGGACTCCGCGGCCGGTCAGCGAGGTGAACCCGTCCGCCGTCGGAATCTCCAGCCCCCGTTCCCGCGCGGCGGCGACGATGGAACGGGCTACGGGATGTTCACTGTCGGCTTCCACGGCGGCCGCGAGGGCCAGGACTGCGTCCTGGCCGGTTGCCGTGCCGGCGCCTGCGGCGCTCACGACTCCCTTGAGCTCCGGCTCGCCCCGGGTCAGGGTTCCGGTCTTGTCGAAGAGCACGACGTCGACCGTCCGCATCCGCTCCAGCGCCATCCGGTTCTTGATCAGGACGCCCGCCCGGGCTGCCCGCTCGGTGGAGATCGCGATGACGAGCGGGATGGCAAGGCCCAGGGCGTGGGGGCAGGCGATCACGAGGACGGTCACGGTGCGGGTGACGGCGTCGGTGACGCTGCCCATCAAGGTCCAGAAGACGAAGGTGAGGAGGCCGGTTCCGGCGGCGAAGTAGAAGAGGAACGCGGCCGCCCTGTCGGCGAGGGCCTGGGCCCGGGAGGACGATGCCTGCGCCTCGGCCACCAAACGCTGGATCCCGGCGAGGGCGGTGTCCTCGCCGATGGCTGACACCCGGACCCGCACGGAGTTGTCCGTTGCGATGGTGCCGGCCACCACGGGATCCCCCGGTGTTCGCAGAACAGTTTTCGATTCGCCGGTGATCATGGATTCGTCGAATTCGGCCTGGCCGTCGCTGACCGTACCGTCGGCCGGCATCCGGCCGCCGGGGCGGACCAGGATGGTGTCTCCGGCGCGGAGCTCGGAGACGCTGACAGTCTCCGTCCCGGCGCCGGTGACGCGTTCGGCTTCGTCAGGCAGAAGAGCTGCCAGGGCATCCAGTGCGCCTTGGGCGGAGCCGAGGGCGCGCATCTCGATCCAGTGGCCCAGCAGCATGATGGGGACCAGTAGCGCCAGCTCCCACCAGAAGTCGAGGTCGAAACCGCCCAGGCCCAGGCTGGTCACCCAGGAGGCGATGAAGGCAACGCTGATGGCCATCGCGATCAGCAGCATCATTCCCGGCTTGCGCGTCCTCAGCTCACTGAGGCCGCCCTTGAGGAAGGGCTGGCCGCCGTAGATGAAGATCGCCGTGCCGAACACCGGGGGAATCCAGGCCGAGCCGGGAAAGACGGGCGGCTCGTAGCCGAGGAGATCCGCGAACATGGGGCTGAAGAAGACCACCGGAACGGCCAGGGCCAGGCTCAGCCAGAACCTGTCCCTGAACATCGCGACGCTGTGCCCGGCATGCTGTCCCTGGCTGTGCACCATGTGGCTGTCCCCGGCTGGGCCTGCCGTGGCGGGGGCGGCCGCATGCACCCCGTGGCCACCGTGCGGCGTCCCGTGCGGGCCGTGGCTGTGGGTGTGTTGGTCGACACTCTTGTCAACGCCGGGGCCGGTGTGCCGGTGTTCCATGATGCATGCTCCTGAAGGGTGCTCAGTCATTGATGGCTACGCCCCAACATACCCCGGGGGGGTATTTCGCGCAAGAGGTCGAGTGATTCAGCGGACCTCGATGGCGCCCATCATCCCGAGGTCCTCGTGGTCCAGGATGTGGCAGTGATACGCGGATCGTCCGGTGAAGTCTCTGAAGGCAATCCGGACGGTCACGCGTCCGTTCGCGGGCACATTGACCACGTCCTGCCAGGCAGGGGAGGCGGGGGCTGCGCCATCGACCGAGATGAGCTGCATCGGCCAGACGTGCAGGTGGAACGGGTGGTCCATGGGACTGGTGTTGACCACGGTCCACTCCTCCACGCTGCCGGCCGCTACGGTGGTGTCCGTCCTGGCCTCGTCGAATTCCCGGCCGTTGATGGTGAAGGCCATCATCCCGGTGCCGTCTCCGCCCATGCTCCCTCCGCCCATGCCGGCTGCCAGCAGGAATTGCCGGTGCGCGGCGACAGGTGCCTGGCGCAGATCCGCGGGGGCAGGCTGGGGCGGCACCCCGGAGGGGCCGGGGACGGATTCGCCCGCTACCTGGAGCGTCGCCAGGGAGACGCCCTGGGAGGGGTCCCCCTGGGCCCGTCCGGCGGGACCCCGGCCCATCATGCCGGGCATGCTGCCGCGGTCATAGTAAGCGGACCGGAGAACGGACTCGCCGGCCATCGTCGTCACGAGAAGGTCGGCCCGGTTCCCCGGCGCCAGGAGCACCTCCTCCACGGCTGCCGGCGACTGGAAGCGCCCGGAGTCCATGCCGAGCAGCTGCATGCTCTGTCCGTCCAGCTGCAGCCGCAGGTAGCGGGCAGCGCAGGCGTTGACCAGCCGCCACCGCTCCCGTTGCCCGGGAAGGGCGCTAAGCAGAGGGTTGCTTTGGCCATTGACGAGCACCAGCCCGCCTTCCCGGCCGGCCATGCGTTCTGATGGCGGAACGTCCCGGACGTTTCCGGCGGCGTCCAGGTCCGTGTCGGACACCACCAGGACGCGGTCCATAGACACCGGAAGGGGGACGGCGTCCTCGACGACGATCGCGCCGAAAAGGCCGCCGAAGATCTGCTCCGCGACCATGCCGTGGTGGTGGGGGTGGTACCAGTAGACGCCGGGCGGGTGGTCGGCCGGCAGCCGGTATTCGTAATCAAAGCTGCCGCCGGGGTCCACCGCGACAAACACGTTGTCCCCAGCCCCCGCCGGGGACACATGGAGCCCGTGCACGTGAAGGTTGGTGGGTTCAGCCAAGCGGTTGGTCAGCCGGATGCTGAGCACGTCACCTGCGCGCAGGCGCAGCGTGGGGCCGGGGCTGGTCCCGTTGTAGCCAAGGGCCGTGGCCTGGCGGCCGGCAAGCTGCACGGGACCCCGGGCCGCCTCCAGCTCGAGCGCGAGGCTGCCGCCAGCGCTGCGAAGTTCGGCCGGGTGCGTCAGGGCAGCCCCGGAAACCGGCGCGCCGAGGGAAGTCAGCGTCCAGGCGAGCCCCGCTGCGCCGGCCGCGGCTCCGGCCACGCCAAGACCGCCCAGGAGCAGGGCGCTGCGGCGGCTGAGCGGCTGCACTAGGACTCCTCACCCAGCACCTTCAGGCTCTCGCGGTACTCCTCGGCGGAGAGCTCGCCCCGGGCAAAGCGTTCGTCAAGGATCAGGCGGGCCTGGGACCGTCCGGGGAGCGGGGAAACAGGTCCGTTGGGAGCAGGAAAAGAACCGGGAGGGGTGACCTGCCCCGGCGGCGGATACTGCCCGGGACCATGCTGGCCCGGGCCCGGCGCCACGCCCCCGCCGTCATGGCGAACCCCGCCTGTCACGAGCCGGATGGCCAGGATGACCAGCACCGCAATCCCGGCGAGCAGCAACACGCCCCAAAGCCACATCCAGCCGATCTGGTACCCGTAACCCCACATCATGACGCATCCCTTCGCCGCGGTCGCGCCGGCCGGGCCGGCCGCATCCCGTGCAACCGTCCCTGGCCACAATCCAATCGTGCGTCCGCCGGCGCTCCAGTGCTAGGGCCCTAAGTCGTCTTTGTGCCTGCAACCGGAGGCTCCGGTTGCAGGCGCCACGTTCCAGGGCTGCCCGGGCTTCAGCTGATCAGCAGCCCCAGTGCCTCGGCCAGGTGGCCGACCTCCCGGACCGTGAATCCCGCGGGCACCGGCCCGTGCCCGTTGGGGCTGGACGGCACCACGGCATGGGTGAAGCCGAGCCGGTGTGCTTCCTGGATGCGCTGGTTAATGCCGGGGACAGGACGGACTTCGCCTGCCAGGCCTACCTCGCCGAAGGCGATCAGGCGCTGGGGGAGGGGCTTCTTGGCCTTCGCGGAAGCCACGGCCAAGGCCACGGCGAGGTCCGTGGCGGGCTCGCTGAGCTTGACTCCGCCGACCGTTGCCACATAGGAGTCATCTTTGTTCAGCAGGCAGCCCGCGCGCTGCTGCAGGACGGCGAGCAGCATCGCGACGCGCGAGCTGTCCAGGCCGCTCGTGGCGCGGCGGGGCTGCGAGCTGGCGCTCTCGGCGAGCAGCGCCTGGACTTCGGCGAGCAGCGGCCGGCGGCCCTCGAGCGTCACCGTGATACAGGTTCCGGACACCGGGTCCTTCGTCCGCGAGACGAACAGGCCGCTGGGATCGGCGAGGCCCTCGATGCCGTCCTCGTTCAAGTCGAAGCAGCCGACGTCGTCGGTAGGTCCGTAGCGGTTCTTGACGGCGCGCAGCAGGCGCAGCCGGGAGTGCCGTTCGCCCTCGAACTGGCAGACCACATCCACGAGGTGTTCCAGCAGGCGGGGCCCGGCAATGGAGCCGTCCTTGGTCACGTGTCCTACCAGCAGCGTGGTCATGTTCCGGCGCTTGGCCGCGGCGATCAGGGAGGCCGCAACCTCGCGCACCTGGGACACCCCGCCGGCGCTTCCCTCGACGTCGGCGCTGCTCAGGGTCTGCACCGAATCCACCACGAGCAGTCGCGGTTCGAGTTTTTCCACCTGCCCCAGGGCCTGCCCGAGGTCCGTTTCGGCCGACAAATACAAGGATTCGGCGACGGCGTCGATCCGGTCCGCGCGGAGTTTGACCTGGGCGGCGGATTCCTCGCCGGTGATGTACAGGACGTCCTGCGCGGTGCGGGCGAACTTCGCGGCAACGTCCAGCAGGAGGGTGGACTTGCCCACCCCGGGTTCGCCCGCGAGCAGGATCACGGCGCCGGGCACCAGCCCGCCGCCGAGCACGCGGTCGAGTTCGTCCACTCCGGTGGGCAGGAAGGCCGCCGTGGTGGCGTCGACGTCGGCGATCCGGCGGGCAGGTTCAAGGACCGTGGTGGCCGCCGTCGTCCGGGCGACGGCGGTGCCGGTCTCCTCGACGCTGCCCCACGCCTGGCACTCGCCGCAGCGGCCCACCCACTTGACGGTCGTCCAGCCGCATTCGGCGCATTTGTAGCCCGGTGCCTTCGGCCCCCGGGAAGTCTTTGTAGCCATTGGTCCACACTATCCGGGGGCAGCGACAACGAACGGCGCGGCCGGGGTGAGGGGCCGTACTTAGAGCGGGGGAAGGATGTCCCGGGCTTCCCCGGAATCCACGCCGGCGGCTTCGAGCAGGTCCACCATGAGCGGCCGGAACAGCATGACCACCGTTTCGCCCTCGAGCCGGTGAACGTCCAGGATCCGGGGATGCAGGCGCCCGGCGATCTGCCGCAGCTCGGAGCGGGCCGTGCGCAGGTGGGCGCGGCGGGTGCCGTCGTGCACCTCGGCCAGGCCCAGCGACAGTTCGTCGACGGCGGCGGCCGTCTCCTGCAGGATCTCGGCGATGTTCTGGGTGGCCTCGTCCGAGAGCGCCGCATGGTTGATGGCGCTGGTTAGCCGGCGGGCAAAGACCCGGCTGTTGCGAAGCGCGAGATCTATATAGTCGAGCGACTGATCCATCTGGTCCAGCTCGTCCCGGTGCCGCCGGTAGGCGGGTGCCAGGGTGGCCACCTCGCCGGAAGCGCGCAGCGACTGCCGCATGGCGTCGATGAGGGGCTGGCAGTTCCGCCCGCGGATGAGCGCATGCCAGGCCTGGGTGGCGTCGCTGTAGCTCAGCGCCGAGGCGCATTCCCGCAGCACCTCGGCGAGCTCGTGCAGGAGCTTCTTGACGTCATTGCGGGGTTCACGCCGGGGGTCCTTGGGCACGAGGATGGTCACGAGCAGCGCGAACACTCCGCCCACCACGGCATCGATGCTCCGGGTGAACGGGCCCCCGGCCGGCGCGGGCAGGAGCACCACGAGCACTGACTGCAGACCCAGCTGGGTGGTGAAGATGGTCCCGCTGTCCAGAAACCGGGCCAGCAGGATGGAAAACAGGAGAACGACGGCGGCCTGCCAGATCCCGGAGCCCAGCCAGTGCAGCAGCAAGTCCCCGACCACGATCCCGAGGGTGCAGCCCAGGCCCACCTCGATGACGCGGCGAAGCCTGGGGTCGCGGGAGAAACCGAGGGCAATCAGGGATGAGGTGGCAGCGAACAACGGCCCGCTATGCCCCAGGACGTATTCGGCGAACGCGTAGGCGCCCACGGCGCACGCGGTCATCTGGATGGCCGGCATGAGGGAGTTCCGGCTCCGGACAAAGCCGGTGCGGACCCGGCCGCGCAGGAATCGTGCGCTTGCGGAGAGTCCAGTCGCGGAGGCCATGCCCTCCAGTCTATTTGCTGCCCCGCGCCGGCCGTTCACGGCCGTGTCACGGGCCGGGACGGCACAATGCACGGGCGCAACGGGCAGGCGCGGCAGTGCGGCACGCGGGTCTGTCCCAAGGGTTCTTTGTGGGGCTTCACCGATACGACTGTGACGCACAGAACACAATGGTGACCCGGCAGATGTAAACCAATAGTCCGGCGTCGTTAACCAGCCGTTCACCTTGGACCGCAATTCTCTTCATCTGGGCGACCTACCTTCGGTAAAGGTACAAACCGTACGCATCCTTGCGGGCCTTCTCCGGCCCGGCACGCAAAGCCCTGGAAGGGGTACATCTAAGTGAAGGCACTCCGCTTCGGCCGCAACGCGGCTATCGCTGTTATCGCCGTTGGCGCACTCGCGCTGACCGCTTGCGGTTCGGACAACGCAACGAACGCGGCTTCATCCGCCGCGCCGACCGCCTCGGGTCCCGCTGTCACCGGCACCCTGACCGGCGTCGGCTCCACCGCCCAGGGCGCGGCCATGGATGTCTGGAAGACCAACTTCGCCTCCGCGAACCCGGGTGCCACCGTGCAGTACTCCCCGGACGGTTCCGGCGCCGGACGCAAGGCGATCCTCGACGGCTCGGCCCAGTTCGCCGGCTCCGATGCTTACCTCAAAGACGACGAGCTCGCCAGCTCCAAGGCCAAGTGCGGCCCCGACGGAGCTCTCGACATCCCGGTCTACATTTCCCCGATCGCCGTGGCGTTCAACGTGCCGGGCATTACGGACCTGAAGCTCGACGCCACCACCATTGCCAAGATCTTCCGCGGCCAGGTGGCCAACTGGAACGACCCCGCCATCGCGGCCCTGAACCCGGGCGTCCAGCTGCCGGACCTCAAGGTCACCCCGGTGAACCGCTCGGATGACTCCGGCACCACCACGAACTTCACCGACTACCTGGCCGCCGTCGCCCCCGAGGTCTGGACCGACAAGGCCGCCGGCGTCTGGCCTGCGAGCCTGAAGGGCGAGAACGCCAAGGGCACCTCCGGCGTCGTCAAGACCGTCACCGACACCCCGGGCGCCGTGACCTACGCCGATGACTCCGCAGTCAGCGGCAAGCTCGGCACCGCGCAGGTGAAGGTCGGCGACTCCTTCACCAAGATCTCCGCCGACGCCGCGTCCAAGGCAGTTGACCAGGGCAAGCCGGTCGAGGGCCGCAACGCCAACGACCTCGCCATCAAGCTGGACCGCACCACCACGGTTGCGGGCGCCTACCCGATCGTCCTGGTGTCCTACCACATCGTCTGCACCACCTATGACACGAAGGCCACCGCCGACCTCGTCAAGGCCTTTGTGAACTACGCAGCGTCCGACGCCGGCCAGAAGGCCGCCGCCGATTCCGCCAAGTCGGCACCGCTCTCCGCGGCACTCCAGGGCAAGGTCAAGACGGCCCTCGAGGCAGTCAAGGGCAAGGCCTAGGGAAACGTTGCGCTCAAAGGCATAGTGGAGACACCAGCCTGACGAAGGTTCCCTGTTCCGAAACGGCCGCCACCGGCGGCCGCGACGGGGCAGGGAACCGACGCATTTGTTCGAAGAACCAGGATTTGCCGGACCCCGGCGCAGACGCGTCCCCAGCCCGGATTCCCACCCAAACCGAAGGACCATGAAGTGACCACCACCTCCCTGACCAAGTCCCGGGGCGCAGGCCACACCGGTGACAAAGTCTTTTCCGCCGCCACCTTGGCGGCAGGGTGTCTGATCCTCGCCGTGCTCTTCGGCGTGGCACTGTTCCTGGTCGTCCAGGCGATCCCGGCCCTCGTGGCTCCGGCCGACCAGATTCAGGGCGGCGAAGGATTCTTCACCTATATCTGGCCGCTCGTCATTGGCACCCTCATCGCCGCCGTGATCGCCCTGGTGATTGCCACCCCGCTCGCCATCGGTGTGGCGCTCTTCATCTCGCACTTCGCCCCGCGCAACCTCGCCTCCGGCCTCGGCTATGTGGTCGACCTGCTCGCCGCCATCCCCTCCGTGGTCTATGGCGCCTGGGGTGTTGCGTTCCTCGCCAAGGAAATCTCCCCGTCCTACGACTGGCTGGCCAAGAACATGGGCTGGCTGCCGATCTTCCAGGGCCCGGCCTCGGCCACCGGCAAGACCATCCTCACCGCTGGAATCGTCCTCGCCGTCATGGTCCTGCCGATCATCACCTCCCTGACCCGCGAGATCTTCCTGCAGACCCCCAAGCTGCATGAAGAGGCCGCGCTGGCACTAGGCGCCACCCGCTGGGAGATGATCCGGATGACCGTGCTGCCCTTCGGCCGGCCCGGAATCATCAGCGCCGTGATGCTGGGACTGGGCCGGGCACTAGGAGAGACGATGGCCGTCGCGCTGGTCCTTTCCTCCGGCGCCCTCACCGCCAGCCTGATCCAGACCGGAAACCAGACCATCGCCGCCGAAATCGCCCTGAACTTCCCCGAGGCCAGCGGGCTCAAGGTCAACACGCTGATCGCCGCCGGCCTGGTGCTGTTCGTCATCACCCTCGGCGTGAATGTGATCGCCCGCGGCATCATCAGCCGGCACAAAGAATTCTCGGGAGCCAACTAAATGACCTCCACCCTGACCCCGGTCCGGAAGCGCTCGGCCCTCACCAAAGGCCAGCTGCCCAAGACCGCACCGTATATCGTCCTGGCCGTTGCCTTAATCCTCGGCGCCGCTATCCTGGCCCTGATCGGATTCAACGCCTTCGGCTGGGGACTCGTCTCCGCCATCCTCTTCGCCGCCGGCCTGGTGGGCTGGAGCCTCGTTGTGGAAGGCTCGCGCAAGGCCAAGGACAAGCTGGCGACCTGCCTCGTCGTGGGTTCCTTCCTGATTGCCCTGCTGCCCCTGGTCTCGGTGATCTGGACCGTGCTGGTGAACGGGCTCCCCGGGCTCCTGGATCCCGGCTTCCTCACCACCTCCATGAACGGCGTTACCGGCGCCTTCGACAACAAGACCGTGGAACAAGGCGCCCCGTTGCTGGGCGGCATCTACCACGCGATCGTGGGCACTTTGCTGATCACGGTGCTCGCGACCCTCATCTCGGTCCCTGTGGGACTGCTGACCGCGATTTATCTCGTGGAATACGGGCAGGACCGCGCTCTGGCCCGTGCCATCACCTTCTTCGTGGACGTCATGACCGGCATCCCCTCGATTGTGGCCGGCCTGTTCGCCGCGGCCGCCTTCTTCGCCGTGGTCGGCCCGGGCACCAAGACCGGTGCCGTCGCCGCCGTCGCACTCTCCGTGCTGATGATCCCCGTGGTGGTCCGCTCCAGCGAGGAAATGCTGAAGATTGTCCCCAACGAGCTCCGCGAGGCAGCCTATGCCCTTGGCGTCCGCAAATGGCGGACCATCCTCAAGGTGGTCCTTCCGACGGCGATCTCCGGCATCGCATCCGGCATCACCCTCGCGATCGCCCGCGTAATTGGCGAAACCGCGCCGATCCTGGTCACCGCCGGTTTCGCAACCACCATCAACACCAACGTGTTCAGCGGCTGGATGGCCTCGCTGCCCACCTTCATCTACACCCAGATCCTGAACCCCACTTCACCGTCCAACCCGGACCCGTCCTCCGAGCGGGCCTGGGGCGCGGCCTTGGTGCTCATCATCCTGGTGATGCTGCTCAATCTGGGCGCCCGCCTGGTTGCAAGCCTCTTCGCCCCAAAGACCGGCCGCTAGGCCAGCGCCGCGCCCGCCGTCAATACCTCCAGCAAGTGAAGGAACACCATGTCTAAGCGCATCGACGTCAAGGACCTGAACGTCTACTACGGCAAATTCCTGGCCGTCGAAGACGTCAACATCAACATCGACGCCAAGTCGGTCACGGCCTTCATCGGCCCCTCGGGCTGCGGCAAGTCCACCTTCCTGCGCACCCTGAACCGCATGCACGAGGTCATTCCCGGTGCGCGGGTTGAAGGTGAGGTGCTGCTGGACGGCGACAACCTTTACGGCCCCGGCGTTGACCCGGTCACGGTCCGCTCCCAGATCGGCATGGTGTTCCAGCGCCCCAACCCGTTCCCCACCATGTCCATCCGGGACAATGTGCTGGCCGGCGTGAAGCTGAACAACAAGAAGATCTCCAAGGGCGAGGCTGATGTCCTGGTGGAGCGTTCCCTGCAGGGCGCGAATCTGTGGAACGAGGTCAAGGACCGCCTGTCCAAGCCGGGCTCGGGCCTGTCCGGCGGCCAGCAGCAGCGCCTGTGCATTGCCCGTGCCATCGCCGTGGAGCCCCAGGTGATCCTCATGGACGAGCCCTGCTCGGCCCTGGACCCGATCTCGACGCTCGCCATTGAGGACCTCATCAACGAGCTCAAGGACCAGTACACGGTGGTGATCGTGACGCACAACATGCAGCAGGCGGCCCGCGTGTCCGACAAGACGGCTTTCTTCAACATTGCCGGTACCGGCAAGCCGGGCAAGCTGATCGAGTTCGGCGACACCCCGACCATCTTCAGCAACCCCACCGAGAAGGCCACCGAGGACTACGTCTCCGGCCGCTTCGGATAGACCAACCCGCTCGTCGATTGCTCCGCAGGTGCCGTTTTTTTGAGCCCTCAAAAGGGCACCTGCGGAGCAATCGAGGAGTCCTACAGCCCTGCCAGCGGCGAGAGCGCCAGCTGAAGGACGAACGCGGCGGCGGCGGTGGCAACCGGGGTCAGGGCCCATAGCGCCAGGATGCGGATCACCAGCTTGCGGTTGGTGCCCGGGAAGCTCTGGTTGGCGCCGGCGCCAAGGGCTGCCGACGTCACGGTGTGCGTTGTGGAGACGGGCCAATGCAACCCGATCGCGCCCACGAGCAGCATCACCGAGCTGTACATCTGCGAGACAAATCCGCGCAGGGGGTCGATCCGGGTCAGCCGGTAGCCGATCGTGTACGAAATCCGCCAGCCCCCGGCCAGCGTTCCGGCCGACAGCAGGACGGCGGTCAGCACGGCCACCCACGCCGGCACGGAACCGCCGTCGGAGAGCCCGGCCGCTACCAGCGCGAGGATCACCACAGCGCTGGTGCGCTGGCCGTCCTGCAGCCCGTGGCCGAAGGCAACGGCGCCCGCGGCGATGGCCTGTGCGCGCCGCGACCGGGAGTTGACCACGCTGGGCGGCGTGTAACGGGCGGCCCAGCTGGCGGGCCAGACCAGCAGGTACGCCCCGATATAGGCGATCACCGGTGAGAGCAGCAGAGGGAGCGCCACCTGGTACACGAGGGAAGCGTCAACACCGGTGACGGGATGACCGCCGACGGCGACGCTCGCGACCCCTGCTCCGGCGAGACCGCCGACCAGGGCGTGCGTGGAGGAAGTCGGAATCCCGCGCCACCACATGTAGATGCCCCACAGGATGGCGCTGAGCAGCCCGGCCAGCAGGATCGTGAGGCCGTTCGTGCCTGGCGGAAGCGACACCCACGCCTGGCTGACAGCCAGCGCCAGGGCGGCGCTCAGTCCGGCGCCGATGAAGTTGAACAGGGCGGCCAGCAGGACCGCCACGGTGGGGGTCAGCGCCCGTGTCCGCACGGCCAGGGCCACCGACGAGGACGCGTCCCTGAAGCCGTTGAGGAACGCGAACGCACCGGCGCAGATCAGCACCAGGGCAAAGAAGAAGATCATCACGTCAGGATTCCTTGACGATGATGCTGCCTACTTGGGTGGCGATCCGGCGCATGTCCTTCGTGACTTCCACGAGCTGGTTCGCGATGTCGCGGTTGCGCGCGTACTGCGTCGACTTCATCTCGCGGAGCATGTCCGCAACCCAGACCCTGTGCGTGCGTTCTGCACGTTTGGCCAGGCGCAGGATCTCGATCCAGTAGTCCTCAAGGTCGTCCAGGTTGTTCAGCTTCCGCATGGCGTCGACGGTGAGCTCGGCCTGCCGGCTGATGATTTCCAGCTGGTCCGCAGCGCGTTTGGGCAGCCGTTCCAGCTTGTAGAGGGAGACGAGCTCGGCGGCGGCATCGAGTTTCTCGATCGCTTCGTTGAGATACCGGGACAGCGCGTACATGTCCTCGCGGGGCAGCGGGTTCACGAAACTGGTCCGCATGTGGGTCAGGAGCGCAAAGTGCAGCTCCGCCGATTTAGCTTCATGGTTGTGCATGTCCTCCACCAGCCGGGCATGCTCACTGGCCGGGACGCCGAGGATCTCCGACAGGGTTCCGGTTGCCAGCACGATCTGGCGCGCCATTTGGGAGAGCAGGTTCAGCCCGGCGGATTCCTGCGGGAACAGGCGCAGCTTCACGTGGTGTCACCGGTCTTCCGGGGAGAGGTTCGCGGGTGGACTCGGCCGGCCGTGTGACTTGACGGAGACCAGCGCATACGCATTACTTTACCGTCCGCCCCCGGCCCGGACCGTCCGGACGCGGCGTATGTCTGCGCAGGCAACGCCGCAGTTTGAACCGCAGGCAAAACAGCCGTCAAAGCCGTAGGGAAAGTCACCGTCAAAAGGGCATAAAAATGGTGCCGAACCGGATACGCCTCTCGGCGGTAGGCCGCTCTAGGCGGCTAAATGTTGAAGCCCGGGGGTTTCGCGGTTCGGCACCGCTTTTAGTTTTCTACGTAGGTTCAATCAAGTCAACATTGACAGCCTGCCCCCGCCGTGCGTGCCCGTCGCGGCGCCGGAACTCTGTCCGCAGGCGCATCGCAGGCATCCCAGCCAGACCCGGCTGGCCGTCGTCTAGTCCAGTTCGCCGAGCCGCCACGCGTTGGCGGCGTGTTCGAGGTCCTCCGCCGTCTTGACCAGGAGGTGGGAGTTGCGGGTGAGCTTGCTGGCATGGTTCTCGTTGCTGTGCTCGGCGCCGTCGGCCAGGGTTACCTGGCCCAGAGCCACAACGCGGCAGAACGCGGCAGAGCGTTCCAGAGCGACGTCGAAGTCGCCGTCGAAGGCTCCGGAGAGGATGGCGTCCGCCATGGATTTCATCTCGTCCGCTCCCGGCGGCTCGGCAGCGCCGGCCACCACATGGGACACCTGGGCCGTGTCCTTTCCCGCCTTGAAGTACACGGAAATCCGCTCCGGATCCTGGATCGTGGCGGCCCGCAGGGCATACAGGCGCCACAGGGCACCGGGGAGTGAGCGTGCGGGGCTCTCGGCCCACATTTCGGCGATCGCTTCCAGGCCCTGCTCGTCGGCGAGCTTCACGAGCCGCTTGGTGACCCTGGGGTCATCGCTGTCGCGGCCGCGGCGCACGAGCGCCTGGGCGGCCAGATGGGCCGCCTCCGAAACGCGGGCGGGATCAGCCCCGCCGGCGAACGGTTCAAAATCGATCGGCGCGAAAGGTTTCGGCTTGTGGTGCCGCGGGCCGGGGGCGCTGGATCCTGCTTGCTCGCTCATGCCACCACGCTACTCCAGTGCCGCCGGGTAATCGAGGATCGGCCGGCGGTCCCCCCGGTGACGGCCGACGCCGGTCCCGCCACGGTGAAAAGCCGGCCCGGGTCTGGGGTACAGTATTAATCGTCCAGAAATGGACTGGGCTGAAACGCGCCGCAGCTACGGATTTGTCCGCTGGCTTGGGCGCTTTTGGCTGGGGCCTTTAGCTCAGTTGGTAGAGCATCGGACTTTTAATCCGTGGGTCGTGGGTTCGATCCCCACAGGGCCCACTCTTTCTCGTGAAGAGTGGAAAATCCCCGGTTTCCTGGCAACAGGACGCCGGGGATTTTTGCGTGCGCGGCCCCGGACGCGCCCGCCAGGGCAGGAAGGGCTTGGGGGCCCGGCACTTCAACGAGGCATCCTGGATTGTACGGCAGGCTAGTTACCAGTTCCGCTAGGATTGCCGGATGGACTCCCACGGCACGCCGGCCTCCGGATATTGGTATGGCCCCGATGACAGGCTGGATCCCCCCGCGGCCATCCTGCAGGCCCTCCGCGACTACAGGGCCTCGGAGGTGGCGACCCGGCGGTCCACCCGCGATTCGATGGGCATGGGCGAGACCGACCTCCTGGCCCTGCGCTACCTGCTGCGGGCCAAGTCCACCGGCGAGCGGGCCGGCCCCAAGGATCTCAGCCGCGCCCTGGGGATCACCACCGCGTCCACCACCTCGCTGATCGACCGGCTGGTTGCCAGTGGACATGTCCGGCGCGAGCCGCACCCCACCGACCGGCGCTCGCTCGTGATTGTGCCGACGGTCGCGACAGACTCCGAGGTCCGCGCCACCCTTGGGCAGATGCACCGCCGGATGATGGAAGTTGCCGAGTCCATGAGCGCTGAAGAGGCCCGGGTTGTCATCACGTTCCTACGGCGGATGAGCTCGGCCATTAGTGAAGAGCGGCACCAGCCCTAGCCCCCTGGCGAAAACTAGTACGCCAAACTAGTTAGCCGGACTAGTTATATGTATGCTTACTACTTGTTCCTCACCATCGAATGAGAGTAGGCGTCGTGACTGAATCCGCAACTCCCAACGGGGGAGCCGGCGACGGTTCCCTGTCCGCCGGGCACGTGGGCCTGGCCGACGCGGATATGGCGCTGCCCGAGATGAGGTTGGCGCACACTGTTCGGCCCTGGGCGGCGGACAGCCAGGCCCCCCGGCACTGCGGAACACCCATGGAATGGCGGTCCCCGGAACCGGGTGCGATGGCCTCCTACTCGTTCGAGCCCGCCGGCCACTCCGCGGCCCTGCCCGCCCTGTGGCGCTGCCGCTGTGGCTTCCAGCTCGACGGCGTCGACCAGCGTGGCGCGTCGCTTGCCGCGGCCTACTGGCACAGCCGGTGACCGCTCCGGCGGCGGCCCGCCCGGTACTCGCGGGCAGCGTCCTTCCGGCACGCCGGCCCACGGGCGAGCCGGGATCCTTCCTGATCCACGAACTCCTGGGCAGGGGAGCCACCGCCACCGTCTTCCGCGGAACTGATCTCGCGAACCAGCGCCCCGTGGCCGTCAAGGTGGCCGAGGGACCCGACGGCCGGCACGCGCGCAGGATCCATGAAGAAGCCCGCATCCTGTCCGGGCTGGATCATCCGGCCGTGGTCGCGTTCGCAGGTGAGGGCCGCGTTCCGGACGGAAGCCCGTGGGCCGGCCGCCCCTTCCTGGTGGAGGAATTCGCCTTTGGCGGCAATCTGGCGGAACGGATCCACGCAGGCCCGGGGGACCCCGGGGAAGTCGCCGGCTGGGCCGCGGCGGCCCTGTCCGGGCTCGGCCACGTGCATGCGCTCGGACTCGTCCACCAGGACATCAAGCCCGCCAACATTCTGCTGAGTTCCCTGCGCAGGTCCCCGGTGCGGATTGCGGACTTCGGCATTGCGGCCCCCGCGGGGACCGTGCTCGAGCCGGGAATGTCGTCCGGCACCGTGCACTACATGAGCCCGCAGCAGGCCAACGGGGGCCCGGCTGATCCGGCGACGGACGTCTATGCCCTGGGCCTGGTTCTCCTGGAGTGCCTGACGGCGGCCAGGGCATTTCCCGGGACGCATGTGGAGTCGCTGGTGGCGCGCACCTTGAGGGGGCCCGCAATTCCGCAGGGACTGGGACCGCGCTGGGTGTCGCTCCTGGCGGCCATGACGGCCATGGAGGCCGCTGACCGGCCCTCGGCCGAAGAGGCTTCCGCCGCGGCCGCCGCCATGGTGCAGCGGCCTGTACCGCCGCTGCGGGACTACGCCGCCGGGCTGTTCGCCGGCGGGTGGAGGGCGGCTCCTCCCGCTTCCAGACGCCGGCCGCTCACTCCCGTGGCGTGAGCCGGGCCCGGGCCGGCACCAGCGCGGTGGGTGACGCCACTCGCAGCCGGCCCGAGGGGGAGCCCGGCAGCCCGGTTTCCGGGTCCAAGGGGTAGGTCACGACGTCGCCGGACCGTTCGTGGGCCACGTGCAGCCATCCGTCGCGGACCAGGTGATGGCGGGGCCAGTCCCCGCCGCTGGGCACATCGGCCACCGGCCGCAGCGCCGCGCCTCCGGCCTCAACCACCAGCGCACTGATCCGGTTCGAGCCGCGCACGCCCACGTAGGCGTGCCCGGCGTCGGGCGCCAGCGCGATCTCGGCCGCGGAATCTCCCGGCAGCGCCCCGCCGGCCGTGGCCGGTCCAACGAAGCCGAGCCGGAAGTCCCCCGAGCCCGGCGACATTGCCGCCACGGCCACCTCAATTGAATACTCGGTCACCACAAAGACATGCCCGCCCGGGTGCTGAACCAGGTGCCTGGGACCGCTGCCCTGAGGCAGGACCACCTCGTGGTCCAGAACCAGCCCGGGCACCGGCCCGGGGCGGACGTTCCAGATCCGCAGAAGGTCGTGACCGAGGTCCGTGGTCATCACCCGGCCGTCCGCAAGCATGAGCGCGGCATGGGCACGGCTGGGCCGCTGGGCGCCCCCGGAAGCATCTCGATAGGGATCTCGGGACCCCGCGGCGGCGGCCCGGTCCATGATCCCGCCGTCGGCGTCGAGCTCGTAGTACAGCACCTGGCCGTCGCCCCAGCAGCAGACCACCAGGAATCGGCCGGAGGGCTCGACGGCGACATGGCAGGCCGCGTCGCCGGCCGGCCACGCCGGGCCGGCCGGCTCCAGGCCAAACGCGCCGGCCCTGCGGTAGGCCCTGACCGTCCGAGCGTGCTCGGCAACGGCGTAGACCACAGGAAGTAAGGGGTGGGCAGCCAGGAAGGACGGAGAGTCAGCCGCCGCCGCAACACCCAGCCAGCGCAGGGTGCCGTCCTCCGCCGCGGCCACTGCGCCGATCCCCGTGCCGCTGCCGCCGGAGTCTGCCGTGTAAGAGCCGGTCCAGATGAGGTCGTGTGCCGGGAAGGAGTCCATGGTGACATCCTGCCAGCCCGGACCGGGAAGCCGCGGTCAACCGCCGTCACAAACCCCGGACTCAATGCCGCCGGATTAATCACCGCGCGACGGTCTGTCCTTGGGTAGCATGGGGGAGTTCGAGCAACTGCAGCAAAAGGAGGTGGGTCCCGTTTACACAAGTCCAGACAGGGTGCCCTCCTGGCGCTGCCGGCCTGCCGGCCGCGGCTAGCTCACGGTGAGGGCGTCTGAGATCAGACCGAAGGGCGCTCCCATGCCAGTAATCCGCCACCATTCCCCGCACGGCACCCTCACAGCCAGGCTCCGGGCCGCCGGCTGTGTTTTCGCCGAGGACGAAGCCCGACTGCTCCTCGACGCAGCTCCGACGCCTGAAGCACTCGAAGCGATGGCACGCCGGAGGATAGCCGGCCTGCCGCTGGAACACATTCTTGGCTGGGCCGAATTCTGCGGACGCCGCATCGCCGTCGGCCCCGGGGTGTTCGTCCCGCGGCGCCGGACGGAATTCCTCGTCCGGGAGGCTGCCGCGCTCTTGACCGAGTGGCGCTTGGAACCGCTCGGGGTCGCCCGCCCGGCACCCGTTGTGATCGATCTCTGCTGCGGTTCCGGCGCCGTCGGGGCCGCGCTTTCGGCGCTCGGCGGCCCACTCGAACTCCACAGCGCCGACATCGACCCCGCAGCCGTGGCGTGTGCACGCACCAACGTCGGGCCGCTGGGCGGGGAGGTCTACGAGGGTGATCTCTATGCTCCGCTCCCGGCAGGACTCCGTGGCCGCGTCCGGGTGTTGGCGGTCAACGCCCCCTACGTGCCATCAGCGGAGATCGAAACCATGCCCCAGGAAGCGCGCCTGCATGAACCGCGGACCTGCCTGGACGGCGGTGCCGACGGGCTTCACGTGCAGCGCAGGGTGGCCGCCGGGGCGCTGCAATGGCTCGCGCCTGGCGGCCACGTGCTCATCGAGACCAGCCGCCGGCAGGCCGCGCAGACGGCGGGGATCTTTCGCCGCCACGGACTGACGGCCCGGGTGCTGGTCTCTGAGGAGCTCGGCGCTATCGTGGTGGCCGGTACCCTGGCGCCTCCCGGTTGAGGGCGGTGCCCTCAACCGGGAGGCGCTGCAGCTGCCTAGGGCAGTTTGTCCGTCTCAACGCTGGTGGCGGGACCGGCAGGGGTGGCGCCGCCTTCATCAGACCAGTCCTGTCCGTCCTGGTCAGTGAGCGCCGGGTCGGATTGGACATCGGCGGCCACCGGCACTGACATTTCCGGGCCCGCGTCGCGGTGGACGGCTGAGCCAATGACCGTCCGTGCACGGCGGGCGGCCTCGGTGAGCTGTCCGGCGACCTCGGGGGCTTTATCCTTGACCGTCTCGGCTGCCGCCGTGAGCTTGTCCTGGACCGGTTTGCTGTGCCAGAGGTCGGTAGTCCGGGACTTGAGCTTTTCGTAGGCTTCGCGGCCGGACCGCGAGCCCAGAACATAGCCTGCTGCCAGTCCGGCGCCGAAAAGAAGTTTGCCCTTCATGCTGTACTCCTGTTCTTTAGGGACGTATGAGAACGGTCGTGCGTGAAGAAGTGGAGGTTCCCGGGAAATGGCCGTGCCGCCGAAATATGCGGTCGTGACGCCATTGCGTCCTGCCAAAATTGTGCGAAAAAACCGGCCCCGGGGATCACCCGGGACCGGTTTCCGTTCAGTTTCCGTGTTAGCGGACTGAACGCTTGCTGATCATGCCGTAAACGAGCAGGACGATGATCGCACCGCCGATGGCCAGCAGCCAGGTCGACAGCGAGAAGAACTCGTTGATGCCAACACCGAACAGTGCACTGCCGATGAATCCGCCCAGGAGAGCGCCGACGACGCCCAGGATCAGGGTGATCACGATGCCACCGCCCTGACGTCCCGGGAGGATTGCCTTAGCGATTGCGCCGGCGATGAGGCCCAGAATCAGAAATGCGAAAAAACCCATTTTATCGTTCCTTCTTCTTTCATTGAGGAGGCACCCGGATCGCCGGGTGCGCTTCATCCTTCTGCCCTAATACTAATCATGCTTAGTATAAAAGAGCCACCCGACTACCGGCAGGTTTCGCCGGTACACGGCTAAAACGGCTGAAAACGGCCGGAAGGTTCACTCGGGATTCATCGCGGATTCGGAAATCGTTCCATTGCCCACAGGGTGCCGGGCGCTGTCACGGCCTACCAGGCGTAGTCTTCGGGTGCCGTGCGGTGTCCCGGGAAGATCTCGTCGAGGCGCTTGAGCGCGTCGGCGTCGAGCTTCAATTTCTGCGCCCGGATGGAACCTTCGAGGTGCTCGAGCGTGCGCGGGCCGATAATCGGAGCGGTGACTGCCGGCTGGTGGAGCAGCCACGCGAGCGCCACATCGCCAGGCTCCTGGCCCAGTTCGTCGGCGAAGTCCTCGTAGCGTCGGATCTGTTTCTGGTGTGCCTTGAGTGCCTCGTGGGCGCGGCCGGCGATGCGGCGGACGCCTTCGCGCTCCTTCTTCAGCACCCCGCCCAGCAGGCCGCCGTGCAGCGGCGACCACGGCAGGAGCCCCAGGCCGTACTGCTGCGCGGCCGGAATCACTTCCCGTTCCACGTCCCGGGTCAGCAGGTTGTAGATCGACTGCTCACTGACCAGCCCGTTGTAGTTCCGGCGTGCCGCTGCTTCCTGCGCGCGGGCGATGTGCCAGCCGGCGAAGTTGCTGCTGCCGCTGTACAGGATTTTGCCTTGCTGCACGGCGACCTCGACGGCCTGCCAGATCTCCTCCCACGGCGTGTTCCGGTCCACGTGGTGGAACTGGTAGAGATCGATGTAATCCGTCTGCAGCCGTTTCAGGCTGGCGTCGAGCGCCCGGCGGATGTGGAGCGCCGAGAGCTTGGACTCGTTGGGTCTGTCCGTCATGGTGCCGAACAGCTTGGTGGCGAGCACCGTGCGCTCACGGCGCTCGCCCCCCTGGGCAAACCAGCGGCCGAGGATTTCCTCGGTCCAGCCGCGGTGGCTCGACCCGCCGTACACATTGGCGGTATCGACGAAATTGATGCCGGCTGCCTGCGCGGTGTCCAGGATGGCGAAAGCCTCCGCCTCCCCGGTCTGCGGGCCAAAGTTCATGGTGCCCAGGCACAGGCGCGAGACTGTCAGGCCGGAGCGGCCCAGATGCGTATAGCGCATGAAGCGTTCCTCTCCGTCCTGACCTCCTCCGCCCTGACGCGTTGCGGGTTGGCTCCGAAGGCGGCCCGGTGCGCGCCGTTGCCGCTCCGAAGCGGGGGTCAGCGTTCCAGGCGGAACCCGAGCTTGATGGTGACCTGCCAGTCGGCGACCTGACCGTTCTCAAGGTGGCCGCGGATTTCCTTGACTTCGAACCAGTCAAGGTTCCGCAGAGTCTTGGCGGCCTCGGCAATGCCGTTCCGGACGGCCGCATCGACACCCTCGTTCGAGGTTCCGACAATTTCAGAAATGCTGTAGGTGTGATTAGACAACTTCGCTCCTCGTGATCGCCATCGATGCCCGGCTGTGGGCCGTTCCTGCAGACTAGCCCACGGAACCCGGCCGGACTAGGGGTGCGGGGCCCGGGGGCCGGGACCCGGGGGGCGGCCCCGGCAGCGGGCGCTTGGCCTGGCGGGGCAGGGTGTCGGCCCGCGGCCTGATCCGGCTCACCATCCAGGGCAACATGTAGTGCGCCATCCAGGCGAGGTCCCCGGCTCTGGTTTCCCGCCAGTTGCCGGGCGGCATGGGCTTGGGTTCCAGCGGCCGCAGCCGGTGCGGCACGCTGAGCGTGTCCAGGACCATGGCGGCAATGGTGTGGTGCCCCAGCGGCGAAAAGTGAAGGCGGTCAGGGTCCCACATCCGGGGATCGCTCAGTTGCCGCAGCGCCCACAGATCGGCGATGACCCCGTCATGCCGGGCGGCGATGACGCGGATATTCTCGTTGAACACCGCGACCTTGCCGCGGATGTGCCCAAACACGGGTGTCTCGCCCCAGTCCGGGCCGGTAAACAGGACCACCGTCGCCCCGGTGGCGGAGAGCGCGGCCACGGCATCGTCAAGGGCGGCGGCCATCCGGTCCGGATCGCCGCGATGGAACACGAGATCATTCCCGCCGGCCGAGAGGGTGACGAGGTCCGGCTTCAGGTTCAAGGCCGGCCCGAGTTGCTGGTCAAGGATGTCGCGAAGGACCAGGCCGCTGATGGCCAGGTTGGCGTAGCCGAACTCGCGACCCTCGCCGAGTTCTTCGGCAATGCGGTCGGCCCACCCGCGCATGCCGCCGGGGCTCAGCGGTTCCGGGTCGCCGACGCCTGCCGTGAATGAATCCCCCAGGGCGACGTACCGGCTCCACGGCTGTGAATGCCAGGCGCCGTACTGCCCCCGTGCGGAGCCCTGTTTCCCCGGCGGCCATGGCCCCGGGGAGGGGGTGTTGGAGCCGGTATGGCCGGCGTCCGGCTCGGGGAACCTGGCGGCGTTCACATCACCAGCAATACGCCGATAATGCATGCCGCACAAGGTACTTATGCCCCTAGCGACCCGTCGTGGAGACGCTCCCATGGCCGCTCCGGAGCCTGTCCCGGAGCCCGCGTCGCCGTCGCGGCGACGAGGTCCTCCAAATACTCAGGGGGGTATGATATAAAAGCTGACGCATCGAACCCGGAGGAACAAATGGAACTCGATCCCACAGACATGAAGCCTGTCATCAACCGGCTTCGCCGCGCCCAGGGCCAGCTTGCCGCGGTCACCCGGATGATCGAGGAGGGCCGTGACTGCAAGAGCGTCGTGACCCAGCTGGCTGCCTTATCGAGCGCCCTGGACAAAGCCGGATTCTCCATCATCGCCACGGGCCTGCAGCAGTGCATGCAACAGGAGGACCCAAGCCTGGACCGGGCCGAACTGGAGAAGCTCTTCCTCTCGCTCGCCTGAGTGCTTCCACCGGGCGCGTCCGCTGTGGCCCGCCCGGACCGGTGCGTCGGTGTCAGGCGGTACCGTCGCCCAGGACATAGGTCTTCAAGTCATCCAGGGTCTGCTGCATGTGCGCGTCCATGGCATCGCGGGCGCGGTGCGGATCCCGTGAGGCCAGGGCATCCGCGATGTTCTGGTGGTGTCCGATTGCATGCTCCTGGATGTCCGGCACCTTGGACGTTTCCGTCCGCCGCTTCTCCAGGACGCGGTGCAGCGGCTCGAACAACACAGCGACGAAGACGTTGTCCGACGCCTGCAGGATGAGGTCGTGGAAGGCCAGATCCGCCTCCACGAAGGCCGCCAGGTCGTTGCGCTCGTGCGCCAGCCGCATCTTTTCCACGTGCGCGCGGAGGGTCTGGATGTCCGAATCCGCCATCCGTCCGGCGGCCAGCTCGCAGGCGCCCGTCTCCAGCATCCGGCGCAGCTCGATGAGCTGAATAGCGGCGGAGGCGTCGTTGGTGCCTTCCGAGGCCGCCCGCAGCACCGCGTCGAGGGAGCCCCAGCGGTTTACCGGGTTCACGAACGTGCCCCGGCCGCGTTCCACGCTGAGAATCCGCTGGGCTTCGAGGGTCTTCATGGCCTCGCGGACCGTCATTCGGCTGACCTCGTGCCGGGAGCTGAGCTCCAGTTCGCCGGGGACGCTCGCGCCGGGCGGAAATTCGCCGGCAATGATCCGGTCCAGCAGTTCATCGGCCACTACGCCGACCAGCGATTTCCTAGCCAATTCTCCCCGTCCAGCGACTCCGCTTTGCCTGAAGCTCTGCCTGATGTTTTGTCTCACGGCATGTTCCCTGATGGCCAAGTCTACTTGCGCGTCGTTGTGCCATATGCCACACTAACACTCGGAAATAAGATGTCTGACATCTTACATTTAGCCTCAACTCCGGTTCCCTCCCGGGCCGTAGCTTTTCACCGATAGATCCCCACACAATGGAGTGCATAGTGCCCCTCGAAGCAGACGTGCTGGCCGCTTTCCCCGCGGAAGTACAGATCCCCGCCCGGCTAGTGGCAGACAGCGTGGCCGCCTCGTCCGAGGCGTCCCCCCGCGTCCTGGTAGTGCTCGACGACGACCCCACCGGCACCCAGTCCGTGGCGAACCTGCCGGTTCTCACGCGCTGGGACGTGGCGGACTTCGCCTGGGCCTTCGGCTACGAAGTCAACGGCCAGCGCCAGCGCGCGGTCTACGTGCTGACCAACACCCGCAGCCTTGACCCGGCAGAGGCGGCGTCCCGCAACGAGGAGATCGTCCGGAACGCCCTCGCGGCCGCCGCATCGGCTGATCCGGCACTGCGGCTTAGCTTCGTCAGTCGCAGCGATTCCACCCTCCGCGGCCACTACCCGCTCGAACCCGACGTCATCGCCGCCACCGTCACCGCCGTCAACGGCGAGACGACGGACGGCGTCGTGATTGTTCCCGCGTTCCCCGATGCCGGCCGCGTGACCATCGGCGGCGTGCACTTCATGCGCGGCACGGGCGAGGACGCCGAACAGCTCACCCCCGTGGCCGAAACCGAATTCGCCCGGGACGCCAGCTTCGGTTTCGCCAATTCGGAGATGGCCAAGTACGTCGAGGAAAAGTCGAAGGGCCGGTTCCCCGCGGATTCGGTGATCGTGCTGGATCTGGACATCATCCGTGCCTCAAATGATCCGCTGATCTCCGCCAAGGCCATTGCCGACGCCATCGAACCGGCCACCGACTCCACGCCGATCGTGGCGGACATCGTCACCGAAAACGATCTCCGCGCCCTGGCCCTGGGCCTGGAAGAAGCAGAGCGCCGCGGCAAGAAACTGCTCTACCGCGTAGGGCCGCCCTTTGTCCGGGCACGGATCGGCCAGGAAATCCGCACCGAACTCAGCGGAGACGAAGCATATGCCGGCAACACGCCGTCGGAGGCCGGCGGCCTGATCGTCGTCGGCTCCCATGTCGGCGTCACCACCCGCCAGCTCAACGCACTCACCGAGCAGCACAGCGCGGCGCGGATCGTGGAGATCGACGTCGAACAGCTGCTCGGCGACAACGCGGGGGCGTACCTCGACGAAACCGTCGGCACGGTGGTCGCTGCCCTCCGCGCCGGCGACGTGATCGTCCACACCAGCCGGCTGCTGATCAAGACCTCCGACGCCGCCGAAAGCCTGCGGATCGCCCGCACCGTCTCAGCCGCCGTCGTCGCCGTGGTGAACCGCACACTCAAGACCTTCCCGCCCCGCTTCGTGATCGCCAAGGGCGGCATCACGTCCTCGGACGTCGCCGCGCACGGCCTGGAAATCCGCCACGCAATCGTCCGCGGACCCATGCTGCCGGGCATCGTGAGCCTCTGGGAGCCGATGGACGGCCCGGCCAAGGGCATCCCGTACATCGTCTTCGCCGGCAACGTCGGCGACGACCAGTCCTTGGCCCAGGTCACCCGCAAGCTCAGCAGCACCTTCTGAACCCCGCTTTCCTTCCGCCTCTTTCCCCGCTTCAATTTCAATGGAGAAGATCATGACCACCGATTACAAAGTCACCGTTCTGGGCCTGGGCGCCATGGGACTGCCCATGGCCGCGCGCCTCGCCACCCGGCTGACCGTCCACGGCTTCGACATCGCCAAGCCCCGCCTCGCGCTCGCCCAGGAAGCAGGGGTCCGCACCTTCGGTTCCGCCCGCGAAGCCGCCGAGGGCGCCGACGCCCTGCTGCTGGCGGTGCGCAACGGCGAACAGCTGGACGACGTCCTCTTCGGCGAGCACGGCGTGGCCGCCGTCCTGAAGCCGGGCGCCGTCGTGATCCTTGGCAGCACCGTGGGCACCGAAGCCATCCCGGCCACCGTTGCCCGCCTCGCCGAGCACGGCGTGGCCCTGGTTGACGCACCGCTCTCCGGCGGCCCGAAGCGCGCCGGGGAAGGCGACCTCCTGATCGTCGTCGGCGCCGAGCCGGCCGCCCTCGAAACCGCCCGCCCCGTCCTGGAGCTCCTCGCCTCCACCCTGACCGTGGTGGGTGAGAAGCCCGGCGACGGCCAGGCTCTCAAGACCGTCAACCAGCTGCTCTGCGGCGTCCACATCGCCGCCGCTGCCGAGGCAATGGCGCTGGCAGACGCCCTGGGCCTGGATCAGGCCAAGACACTCGCCGCCCTCGAGGCCGGCGCGGCGGGCTCCTTCATGCTCTCCAACCGCGGCCCGCGCATCCTGGAGGCCTACACCGAGGACGGCGCCGAGGTTCTCAGCCGCCTGGACATCTTCGTCAAGGACATGGGGATTGTCGGCAAGGCCACCCGCGCCGCCGGCCTCGCCGCCCCCGTGGCCGCCGCCGCCGAGCAGCTCTACCTCCTCGGCCAGGCCCAGGGCCTCGCCGCCGCTGACGACTCCGCCGTCATCAAGGTCGTCGCACCCAGTAAGCGCACCGCCTAGACAGCCCTTCATCAGCCGGCGAGGGCGGATCCCCTCCGCCGTCACCGGCCCCCTCCCCGCCACTTTTCCCGACGACGTATCGACGACCTTCCTGTCAAAGGAGACACTCCCTCATGACCCCCCTGCTCAATTTCCTGATGGTGCGCGCCGCCGACGCGCCCGTCATCAAGCCGGCCGTGCAGCTGGGAACTCCGCTGCTGCTGACCATCGCGGCTGCCGGCGTCGCCCTGCTGCTGATCATGATCATCCGCTTCAAGATCCAGGCCTTCGTGGCCCTGCTGACCGTCAGCATCCTGGTGGCCGTCGCCGCGCAGATCCCGCTCAAAGACGTCTTCACCGTGGTGGCCAACGGCGTGGGAAGCACCATGGGCAAGGTCGCGCTCCTCATCGCCCTCGGCGCCATCCTGGGGCGCATGATCGAAATCTCCGGCGGCGTGCAGTCCCTCGCCGACCACTTCACCGCCAAGCTCGGCGCCAGGCGCGTGGCCGTGGCCCTCACCGCCGTGGGCTTCCTCGTCGCGATTCCGGTGTTCTTCGAAGTCGGCATCATCGTGCTGGTGCCGATCGTCTACGCGTTCGCCAAGATCGCCAACGTCCACCCGGTCAAGTTCGGCCTGCCCATGGCCGGCATCATGCTGGCCATCCACGTGGCCGTGCCGCCGCACCCGGGCATTGTGGCCGGTGCCGGCGTGCTCGGCGCCGACATCGGACTGATCGCCCTGATCTCGCTGACGATCTGTGTCCCGCTGGGCTTCCTGTCCTACTGGGTTGCGTCCATCATGAACCGCAAGAACTACGATCTGCTGCCCACCGTCAAAGCCCAGGTGGACGAGTTCGGCTCCGATTCCCTGGTCCGCGTCGGCCACGAGGGCCCGGGCAGCAAAGCCATGGCCGCGCCCCGCCCCGGACTGATCATCTTCCTCATCGCCACCCCCATCGTGCTGATCCTCCTCGGCACCGTCGGAACCCTCGTGATCGACAAGAACAACTTCTGGTACGGCGTCTCTGCCTTCGTCGGCAACCCCGTCTTCGCCCTCCTCGTCGCTGTGGCGCTCTGCTTCTTCCTCCTGGCCGTCCGCCGCCGGTGGTCGCTGACAGCAACCGGAGAAATCTTCGAAGGCGCCCTGCCCCCGATCGCCTCCATCCTCATGGTGGTCGCCGCCGGCGGCGTCTTCGGCAGCGTCCTGCAGGTCAGCGGCATCGGGGCGGCGCTCTCCGAGTCCCTCGACACCCTCGGGGTTCCGCTGCTGCTGCTCGGCTTCATCATCTCGCTTGCCCTCCGCGCCGCCCAGGGCTCGGCCACGGTCGCGATCGTCACCACGGCCGGCCTGCTCTCCTCGGCCGTCGCCGGCGGCGGCTACACCCCGGCCCAGATTGCCGTGATCGTGATCGCCATCGGCTTCGGCGCCCTCGGTCTGTCCCACGTGACCGACGCCGGCTTCTGGGTGGTTGTGCGGTACTACGGCCTGACCGTCGCCGACGGCCTCAGGACCTGGACCGTGCTCACCACCGTGCTGGGACTGGCAGGGTTCGCCCTGACGTTCGTGGCCTGGATGCTGGTGGGAGGCCTGAGCGCCTGATGCGTACCCGACTCGACGCCCTGGTCAGTGCCGCCCTGCAGCAGGGCTCGGCCGTGCCGGCGTTCACCTGCTACGACTTCACCACCGCGCTCGCCGTTGTGGCGGCGGCCGAAGAGGCCGGCCGGGGCGCCATCCTGCTTGTCGCGCCGAAGACCGCGGCCACGCCCAACGGGCTGCGGCTGATCGCCGCCCTCCGCGGGCTCGCCGACGCGGCCGGAGTACCGGTTGCGGTGCAGCTGGACCACGCCACCGATCCCCAGGTGATCGCCGAAGCCGTCACCGCGGGCGCCGACTCGGTGCTGGTCGACGGATCCTCGCTGCCTTACGAGGAGAACATCGCCCTGGTCCGCGGCGTCCGAGCGGACCTCGCCGCGCAGGGCAATGCCGACGTCGTGATTGAAGCAGAACTCGGCGGACTGGCCGGGGACGAGGACCGGGCCTTCGGTACCGGCGCCGCAGACGGCGCAGGCAGCGCCTCAGGGGAGGACCCCTCCGGCCTCACCGACTCCGCCCAGGTGGAGGACTTCGTGGCCCGCACGGGGGCGCAGCTGCTCGCCGTGGCCGTGGGCAACGTCCACGGAAAGTACAAGGGGGAACCCCGGCTGCGCTGGGACGTGCTGCAGGACATCGCCGTGCGGACCCGGATCCCGCTGGTCCTGCATGGCGCCTCGGGCATCCCGGCGGCGGAACTGGTCAAGGCCGCGGCCATGAACGTGGGCAAGGTCAACTTCAACACCGAACTGCGCACCGGCGTCCTGGCCGTCCTCGAGGAACAGACCGCCGCCCACCGGGCCGACGGCGAGAACCTCCAGGCATTGCTGGGCCTGTGGGATGCCTCCGCCCGGGGTTTCGCGGCCACCGCCCTCGCGACGCTCTCGCGCTGAGCCCGCCGGCAGCGCGCCACGGCGTGCGCGACGCCACTGCCCGTCGTCGTCCCGGCCCCCGGGTCCGCACCGCCTGATCGCCGGTGCGGAACCGGGCCGTAGGACCCCTCGCCGATAGGCCTCCCAAGGCCGACAATGGAGGCAACACAGCAGGCCTTCCCAGGGGGCGCCATGGTTCCACAGCAGCGGGCAACCCGCGGCCCGGCCCCGATGCCGGTCCGCGACCCGGTGATTGACCTTGCCAGGTTCTTCTGCCTGACACTTGTGGTGGTCGGACACACCATGATGGTGAGTCCCGTCCTGCACGCTGACGGCACTGTGACCAGCGAAAACACCCTGGGCAATGAGCACTGGTTCGAACCCGTCGTGTGGGTCCTTCAGATCATGCCGCTGTTCTTTGTGGCCGGCGGAATCACCGGGCTGCAGTCCTGGCGGCGGCTGCGGGCCAGGGGCGGCAGCGCCTTCGATTTCATGCAGATGCGGCTGCTGCGGCTGATCCGTCCTGCTGCCGTACTGCTGGCCGTTATGTTCACCGGCCTGTCGCTGGCCCTGCTTTCGGGGGTTGACCCTCAGGTGATCCAGTTACTCACCAGCGGGGCGGGAATGCCGTTGTGGTTCCTCGCCGCGTACCTCGCCGCGCAACTCAACCTTCCCTGGCTGGCGGGCCTGCATGCGCGCGCGCCCTGGCTAACCCTCGCCGGGCTGATCTCCCTGGTGGTGACGGTCGACTGCCTGCGGGGGGTGCTGCCGCAACTTGCCTACCTCAATATGGTGTTCGTGTGGTGCGCTGTCCAGCAGTTCGGATTCATCGTGGCCGACACTCGAGGGCCGAAGCCGGGCGGGCTGGCATTGTTTGGCCTCATGGTCGCCTGCAACCTGCTGCTGGGACTTCTCGTGCTGCTGGGGCTGTACTCCGGGAACATGCTGGTGAACCTCAACCCGCCCAATCTGACGCTGGTGCTCCTGGGGATCTCGCAAGCCGCCGCACTCCAGCTCTTCCGGCCGGTGCTGTCCCGAATCGCGTCCCTGGCCTGGGTGGGCCGGCTGGTGGGCGTGGCCGGCAGCCGATCCATGACGGTCTACCTGTGGCACCTGCCCCTGCTGGGGGCGATGTCCGGGGTGTTGCTGCTGACAGATTTTCCCCAGCCGGCCGGCGGCTCCGCGGCATGGTGGTGGGGGCGTCCGCTGGTGCTGATGACCGTCATCGCGCTGTTGCTGCCGGTTGTGGCGCTGTTCGGCCGGCTGGAGAATCGGCCGACGTCGTCCGGCCCGTCACCGAGCCGCCCGGCGGCGGCTGTGCTGCTGGCCGCCGTCGCCGTTTTTGTTCCGGCGGTCCAAGCGGCGCTCAACGGGCTCACGCTGGGGCTCCTGGGCGGCGGCGCCGGGTGCTTCGCGCTCGCGGTCGTGCTGCTGGGACGGATTCCGGCCCGGCTCATGTCGCCGGCCGAACGGTCCGGCGGACCAGAACCGCCATTGCCACACCCGCCATTAAGTGCCAATGTCGAACCATGACGGAGAACTCGGCAGCCACGGAAGACCCCTTCAGCCCGGACGTTGCCACCACCCGCAACGACGAGCTGCACCGCTACGAGCTCCACGTCGGCGGCAAGCTCGCCGTCCAGGTGCGGTTCATCGACCGGCCGGGTCACATCGACTTCATCCACACGGACACGTCACCGCAGTTCCAGGGCCAGGGGCTCGCGAAAGTGCTGGCGCATTTCGCCCTCGACGACGTGGTGGCCTCCGGCAAGCGGATCATCCCCAATTGCCCGTTCATGTACCGTTATCTGCGCAGGCATGAGACGTACCACCAGTACGTGGACTGGCCGGAACGGGCACCCGAGGGAGCCTAGCCCCTCGGGCAGGGCGCGGCCCAGCGGGCAGGGGCCCGGAACTGCCATGGGCGCCGGGCCCGGCTTGTGAGCCGGACAACAACCTCGTAAGGTTTGAGCAGAGTTATGCAGTTGGCTCTTGGACAGGTCCCTTTGGAGAACCCCATGAACCATAAACTGCGTGTGCTTGTCCGTGTCGACGTCGATCCCGCACATGTCACCCTCGAAGTCACCGGCTGCGTTACCCAGTCTGATTCCGCTGCGCTCCTGCATATCGTGCGCCGCGCGTGCCGTCTCGGAGCGGGAGCCGAGGTGGTGATCAACCTCCACGGCGCCTCCCACCTGGATCCGGAAGTGCTGCTTGACCTTCGGCGGCTCGCGGACAGCGGACCCTTGCCGGCCCCTGACGCCAGGGACTCGGCCGTGCCCGTGCTGGTCCGACTCACCCTCGACGAGCCGGCCGTTTTGCCCATCTGCCTCCTGCACGTGGGACCCGACGCCGAAGTCCTCGCCGGACTCGAGACCGATTTCCGAGCGGGCCCTGTCACCGTCTCGGCCGGCACCAGCGAACCGGCCGGACTGCTCGACGTCGGGTTCGGTTCCGGACCCGATTCCGGGCCGGGGGATGCCAACAGCCCGCTGGCCGCGGAAACCGGCGGAGTCAATGACTTCGGCACCATCAACGGGCTGGCGCTCTCGGAGTACTTCGAAGGCACGCTCGATCCAGCCGCCACGGTCCGTGCCTTGTCCGACACCGCGCTGTGCCGCCTCGCGGACGCCCTCTACCGTCACCTCGACACCAGCAGCCCGTCATTTGGCGCGCATACCTGGTACGAGCTCGCGGCCGAAGAGCTCCAGAACCGCCACCTGACGGAGGGGGAAGGCCCCGAGGAGGAAGAACTGGCGTCGGACACGGCCTTGGCCTGAGCCTGCACGAGGCTAGGCTGTCGCTATGAACCCACACACAGCGTCCACACCGGGCAGCACCGCTCTCATCACGGGCGCAACAGCTGGCCTCGGCGCCGAGTTCGCCCGCCAGCTTGCAGAGCAGGGCCACCGCGTCGTGCTCGTGGCCCGCGACGCCGGTCGCCTCGCGGCCACTGCCGCGGAGCTGGAGAACCGGTACGGGTCCCCGGCGGAGACGATCGCCGCGGACCTGACGGACGACGCCGGGGTCGCCGCCGTCGTCGCGCGCCTCGCTGATCCCGCCCGGCCCGTGGAAATCCTGGTCAACAACGCGGGAATCGGGTTGCTGCGGTCGTTCGAGGACAACGACATTGCCGAGGAGAAGCGGCACCTGAAACTTCATGTTGAAACCGCCATGGAGCTGACCCATGCCGCCCTGCAGGGCATGCTCGCCCGGCAGTCCGGCAGGATCATCAACGTCGCCAGCGTGGCGGCCTTCCTGCCCCGCGGCACATACTCGGCGGCGAAGGCGTGGCTGCTGAGTTTCTCGCGCTGGGCCAATATGGCCTACGCGGCGCGCGGGGTGCAGGTCACTGCCGTGTGCCCCGGCTTCACCCACACGGAGTTCCACGACCGGATGGGGATGGACAAGACCGTGGCGCCGCGCTGGATGTGGCTCGAGGCCCGCCAGGTGGTCAGCGAGGCCCTGGCCGATAACGCCAGGGGCAAGGCCGTCTCGATTCCCAGCAGGCGCTACAAGGTCCTGACATCGGTTTCGCGGGTGCTCCCGTCGCGGCTCGTCGCCGGACCGCCGCGCCGCGCGAAGTAAGAGCGGCGGGTTCCTCCGGGGCCGGCCGCGCGACCGTGCCGGATCAGTCTGGGCCGGATCAGTCTGGGCCGGATCAGTACGACGACGAGGATCCCGACGGCAGCGCCCACCAGCGTCTCGACGGCCCGTTCGGACACCAGGACCTGCGGGTCGGCCGGCGCCGCAAGCTGTCCGATGAGCAGGATCACCGGGGTGAAGGAGATCATGGCGAGGCCGTAGTGCCGGGTCATGAACAGCTCCGTGCTGAACTGCAGGACGATCACGAGGCAGGCCATGACGGCAGCCGCCTGGCCGGGGAAGGCCTGCAGCGGTGATCCCGGCCAGGGGAACAAGACGGCTGCCACCACCACGAGGCCCAGGAGTGTGCCGACGATCCTGTGGATGCCGCGGTACACGCTGCTGGGCAGATCCGCCCCGGCAAGCGGCACCGCGGCGGCGGCCATGGCCCAGTGCGGGTGGCCGCTGCCGCTGAGGACACCGATGGCCCCGGCTGCGCCGACGGCGCTGACGTAGCGGGCGGCGTGAAGCCACGCGGCCCGGCGGCGTTCCCCGCGCAGTACCGTGACATCCCGCCGCCGGCCGCGCTGCCAGGTCCGGCCCCGGAACCAGCCGACAAAGCCGACGGCGATCGAGAACGCGGCCGACCCGGCGGCGATGAGGACGGCGGCATGCCAGGGGACGGTGGCGGGAACGGACGCGCACGCCCCCAGCGCCAGGATCCCGAAGAAGGGCCCGGCCGGTTTCAGGGTGGTCCTGTCCGCGAACAGCGACCCGGCGCCGGCGAACACGGCCTCCGTGATCACCAGCGCCCACGAGTGGATGTGATGGACCGAGAGAAGGACTCCCGTTCCTACGCCGGTGAGCAGCAGGACAGCCGCCTGGCCTTGGTGCCGCAGCCGGAGCTGATGGGGCTCGGTGCGGCCGTACATGCCGGTCAGTGCGCCGAAGACGGCGTAGGCGATCAGCTCCGGGCGCCCGCTTGCCAGCAGCGCGAGGGACGGCACGGCGACGCTGATCGCCACCCGCCACGCCGACACGTGGTCTTTGTTGGCCGGGGCCAGGCTGTGCAGCGAACGCACGTGGCGCTGCAGGGACATGAGACTGCCTCTCGGCTTTCTCCGGGGTTTCCCCGGGTTCTCCGGGATTCCCCGGGGGTTGATCGGAGGGCGGACACGCCTAAGGCCTGTTCCGTATGGATCCCCAACGGGTAAGCATACGGAACAGGCCTCAAAGGGCGGGGCTGTTACGGAGTCCGGACTAATGCTGCCGGCCCGGGACGGGCCGGACTAGGCCCGAGCCGGGACTTTCCCGGCGTCGACGCGCCCTGCTGCCGAGTCTGCGGCCGGGGCCGGGACCATCGGCATGTCCATGTGCTCGAGGTCGATCAGCGGGTTTTCGTCCTGTGTCGCGACCAGTTCGCGGGCCTCGGCCTGGGTGTCCACGCTCGGCATGGAGCCCGGGAGCGGCATCTGGGCGGACTCCTTGAGGAAGTAGATCGCCACTGCGCCGATCGCCGAGGTGGCCATCAGGTAGTAGGCCGGCATCATGTCGTTGCCGGTTGCATTGATGAGGGCGGCCACGATGAACGGCGTGGTGCCGCCGAAGATGGCCACGGAGAAGTTGTACGCGATGCCCATGGCGCCGTAGCGGCTGGCCGTCGGGAACTGGGCCGGCAGGGCAGAGGCCAGGTTGGCCACGTAGAAGGTCACCGGGAAGGCAATCAGGGAGAGGCCGGCCAGGGTGGACCAGATTTCGCCGATGCCGATGAGCAGGAACGCCGGGGTAGCCAGGACAACCGTGCTGATGGCACCGATCCACAGCACGGGGCGGCGGCCGATCCGGTCAGAGAGCTTGCCGGTCAGCGGGATGCACAGGCTCATGATGACCAGTACGGGGATGGTCAGCAGCGTGCCGTGCAGCTCGTCGTAGCCCTTGGACTCCGTGAGGTACGTCGGCATGTAGGAGGTCAGGGCATAGCCGGCGGTGTTTGCCGCCGCGACCAGGATCATCGCCACGATCAGGGAGCGCCAGTAGGCCTTCACGATGCCCACCGGGCCCTTGGATGCTGCCGTGTCCGAGGCGGTGGCGTCCTTGGCGAGGTTTTCCTGGGCATCCAGGGTGGCCTGGAACTGCGGCGATTCCTCGATCTTGCTCCGGAAGTACACGGCGATCAGGCCGAGCGGACCGGCAAGGAGGAACGGAATGCGCCAGCCCCACTGCTCCATGGTGTCCTGGCCGAGGGTCAGTTGCAGCACCGAAACGAGTGCCGCGCCAAGGGCGAAGCCGAGGTAGCTGCCCATGTCCAGGAAGCTGGCGAAGAATCCGCGCCGCTTGTCCGGGGCGTACTCGCTGACGAAGGTGGTGGCACCGGCGTATTCGCCGCCGGTGGAAAAGCCCTGGATGACCTTGAACAGGACCAGCAGGACCGCGGCCCAGATGCCGATCTGGGCATAGCCGGGCAGGAGCCCGACGGCGAAGGTGCTGGCGGCCATGATCATCAGGGTCGCGGCGAGCACCTTCTGGCGGCCTACCTTGTCGCCGAGCCAGCCGAACACGACGCCGCCGAGGGGGCGGGCGATGAAGGTGGCGGCAAAGGTTCCCAGCAGGAACAGGGTCTGGACGGACTTGTCCGCGTCCGGCAGGAACACCGGTCCCATGGTGGTGATCAGGTAGCCGAACACGCCGACGTCGTACCATTCCATGGTGTTACCCACGATGGTGCCGCCGAGCGCTTTCTTGAGCATCGGCTGGTCGACAACGTTGACGTCGGACTCACGGAGTCGACGGCGACGCAGCTTTGGTTTCTTCGCACCGTTGGGTGCCACTTGGTTGGTTCCGCTGGCGTTCAAAACGCCTGCTGAAGAGTCGGTCATGCTTCGGTCTGTGGGCATTTGGGCCACTCCTATGGAGGTCATTTGCTTGCGACTTGTAGCTGCCCCGCTCTGGGCAGGCTTTCAATTTTACGGGATTTCTCTGGAGTTTCCGAGTTCGGTGCCGTATCATCCGGCATTTGAGGTTCTATTTGGGGGCAATTGTCCATATTCTTTTGCCCTGTTTCACCGCGCGGTTACTGGGAACCGGCACTGCCCGCGGTGCCGCGGCCAAAATTTTCCTCACCACCCCCCGCAAACGCTTGTTCTTGGGCCGGATTCAGGCCGAAGGAAAGTCCGCCGGCACCTGCTACAGACATCTCATCCCTGCAGTCCTACGATTGATGAACACTTCATTTCACAGCGGTTATTTACAGCGGAAAGGAAGATCGATGGCGGATCATCAGTTCGGAGAAGAAATCGAGCCCGAGGTTGCGAGCCATCTGGCGCAGTCGATGGATGAGGCTCCCGGACCGGAGGCCTTGCACCACGTTCCCCCGGCGGCAGCACAAGGACAGCAATGGCCGGACGGCAGCGGCAAACACCGTCATCCCAAGGACCGTGACACCACTCGCGGACGGCAAGGCCAGCAAGTGGCCGACGCGGCAATCCACCGGCAGAGCCGTCCGCAGATGCCCCACCACGACTAAGGTCCCGCGGCAGGACCGGCGACAGGTTCGACCACGACGTCGGCTGGCGTCTTATCCAGGCGCCAGCCGCGCCACACCGGGTGCCGCAGCTTCCCGCCCCCGGTCCAATCCCCGTAGCTGACCTCGCCGACGAGTTTTGCACTCACCCAATGCGCGTCTGCGGCATCGGCGTCCGGCACCTCCCGGAACGGGGATGTCTTCCGGGGCAGGGCGTCCAGTTGTTGCCGGAGTTCCTTCAGCTCGCGGGTGCTGAAGCCGCTGCCCACGCGCCCCACGTACCGGAGCTTCGAGCCATCCGGGATCCCCAGCAGCAGCGAGCCCACGGATTCCCGACGCTCGCCGTTTCCGGTCCGCCAGCCGCCCACCACCACTTCCTGGGTCCGCTCAAGCTTGAGCTTGAGCCAGGACCGGCTACGCTGGCCGACATAGCGGCCGTCCGTGCGCTTGGCCATGACCCCCTCCAGTCCCAGCTCAGCGACGCTTTCCAGGATGTGCCTGACGCTGATTTTGTGCGCGTCGCCGGCGTCGATCACGCCGGAGAGCTCGATGTGGGCGCCGGAGGGGCGGAAGAAGCGCTCGAGCCGGAGCCGGCGCTCGCTGAGCGGCAGGGGCCGCAGGTCCTCGCCGGCGTCGAAGAGGAGATCGAACAACATCAGCCGCACCGGAGTCGAGTCCTGCGCTTTTGCGACGTCGGCGGCCTTCGTCAGTTTCATGCGGCCCTGCAGCAGGCCGAAGTCCGGCCGGCCCGTGCGCCCGACGGCGATGATCTCGCCGTCCGCGACGAAGTCCTGTTCCGGCCAGAGGGGCCGGTCCGTCAGTTCCGGGTAGCTCGCGGACATGTCGTTGCCGTTGCGGCTGACGAGCCTGACGGTCGTGGCATCGCCGATGACCAGGGCCCGGACGCCATCCCACTTGAGCTCAACCTGCCAGTCCTTGTCGGCGAGGTCGGCAGCGGTCCCGGCGCTGGCCAGCATGGGGCTGAAGCCGGAGACATCGGGTGCCGGTGCAGGGTCCGGGACCTGTGCCCGGCCTGGTGGCGGATCAAGTCCCGGGGCCGCCGGCTGCCCGGGGGAGCCGCCGGGCGCAGCCTCCTGCCCGCCGTCGGGCGCGGCGTCCTGTCCTGTCTCTTGGTCTGCGGGCGCTGCTGTCCGGTGTCCCTTGTGCGGCCCGGCCGGGTCCATCAGGTGGATGAGCCACTGGTCGTCGGCCTGGCCGGTGTGAATGAGGGCGAACCTGCGGGTGCCGCCGAGGCCGCCGCCTTCCGCGCCGGTCAGCGTGGCAATGACCTCCTTGCCGGCGATCCACTTTTCGCAGTCGTAGTAGCCGCGGTCCCAGACGCTGACCGTCCCGGCGCCGTACTGGCCTTTGGGAATGACACCCTCGAAGTCCGCGTAGTCCAGCGGATGGTCCTCGGTCTGGACCGCGAGGTGGTTGGTGGCCTTGCTGGTGGGGACGCCCTTGGGCAACGCCCAGGACACCAGCACGCCGTCGCGTTCAAGGCGGAAGTCGTAGTGCAGCCGGCTGGCGTGGTGCTCCTGGATGACAAACGACTCCCGCAGCGGACCGGCGCCAGCGACGGTGCCGGCGGCGCGGGCGTCCGCCGCGAAGGGTTCGGGGGTGGAGTTCGCGTCCCGCTTCGCGCGGTAAGACTCAAGCCGGGGATCGGCGGCGCTGCCGCCTGAGACCGCGGCGAACGGGTCCTTGCCGGACTGCACGCGCTTCATGACCTCGTGGTAGTCCAGCTGGCGCAGGGACGCCGAGCTGAGCTCCCGCCAGGTCCGCGGCGCCGCCACGGTGGGCCGCAGCCGCCCGCGCAGCGAATAGGGCGCGATCGTCGTCTTCGCCGCGCTGTTCTGGCTCCAGTCGACCAGGACCTTCCCGGTGCGAAGGGTCTTTTTCATGTCGCTGACCACCAGGTCCGGATGGTCCGCTTCCAGGGCGCGGGCCAGTTCATGGGCGAAGTCCGAGATCTGCTCAGAGCCCCGGGTTCCGTCCAGTGCGGCGTAGAGATGGATGCCCTTGCTTCCGCTGGTCACGGGGACGGGGTCCAGGCCGACGTCCTGCAGGATGGCGCGGGCCAGTTTGGCCACTTCCGCGCATTCGGCCAGCCCGGCCCCGTCGCCGGGGTCCAGGTCCAGCACCATCCGGTCCGGCGGCAGGGCTCGGCCGTGCGAATCCACCCGCCACTGGGGGACATGGATTTCGAGGGCGGCGATCTGGGCCAGCCAGGCGAGGGTGGCGGCATCGTTGACCAAGGGGTACTGGTTCGTGTGCTCTTTGTGCTTGATGGCCGCCCGGGAAATCCAGCCGGGTGCCGATTCGTCCAGATTTTTCTGGAAGAACACTTGCCCCGGCTCCTCGGCCGTTCCCACGCCGTGGACCCAGCGTTTCCGGGTGGCCGGCCGGTTCCGGACCGCCGGGATCAGCACCGGCGCGACGGCGGCGTAGTAGGCCAGAACGTCTGCCTTGGTGGTGCCGGTTTCCGGGTACATGACCTTGTCCAGATTGGTCAGGACGAGCTCGCGGCCCTCCACGAGGACCCGTTGCCGGCCGTTTGCCGGGGGCGTGTTTTCCCGCTGGGCATCCCGCCCGGCGGCCGGCTGCGTGGTTCGCTCAGCCAACAGTCTTCACCTCCGAACCGCTCTGGTGTTCACTAGTCCCATGAGAGCCATCTGGAAGGGCGCGATCGCATTCGGGCTGGTCAACGTCCCCGTCAAGGTCTACAGCGCCACTGAGGACCACGACATCAGCCTGCACCAAGTCCACAACGCCGACGGCGGACGGATCCGCTACCAGCGCCGCTGCGAGGTCTGCAGCAAGATCATCGACTACGAGGACATCGACAAGGCCTATGAAGACGACGGCCGCACAGTGATCCTGACCCGGGAGGAACTGAAGTCCATCCCCGCGGAGAACAGCCACGAGATCGACGTCGTGCAGTTCGTCCCGGCGGACCAGCTCGATCCCATCATGTTCGAGAAGAGCTACTACCTGGAACCGGACTCCAAGTCGCCCAAGGCCTATGTGCTGTTGCGCCGGGCCCTCGAGGACACCGACCGGGTGGCGATCGTCCAGTTTGCGCTGCGGGAAAAGACCAGGCTGGGGGCCCTGCGGATCCGCGGCGACATCCTGATGCTGCAGTCGCTGCTCTGGGCCGACGAAGTGCGCGAGGCCAGCTTCCCGGCCCTCGAAACCTCGATCCGCATCTCCGCCCAGGAACGCGAAATGTCCGCCGCCCTGGTGGATTCGATGGCCGCGGACTTTGACCCCGAACAGTTCACGGACGACTACCAGCTCCAGCTCCGCCAGCTCATCGACGCGAAGCTGGAGAAGGGGGAGTCCCTGGACACCGAAGAAACGTTTGGCGCCGCCGCTGCCGAAACCGGCACCGGCGAAGTGATTGACCTGATGGAGGCCCTCAAACGGAGCCTGGAGAAGAAGCGCGGAGGTGGGCCGGCGGCCGCCG
Source organism: Arthrobacter sp. TE12232 (assembly GCF_054062615.1). Classification (NCBI taxonomy): domain Bacteria; kingdom Bacillati; phylum Actinomycetota; class Actinomycetes; order Micrococcales; family Micrococcaceae; genus Arthrobacter; species Arthrobacter sp. TE12232. The sequence continues at coordinate 2,188,072 of NZ_JBSSFK010000001.1, read as the reverse complement.
GGAGCGGGTCGAAGACCGCGGTCGAGGCGCCGGCCAAGGCACCGGCCGGGGCCGTCTCTAAGGCTGCGGCCCCCAAGGCCGCCGCCAAGAAGACCGGAGAAGGCGGCGCCACTGAAAGCAGCGCCGGCGAAAGCCGGGCCGCCACTGCGAAGGGCACGGCGCCTAAGGCGGCTCCCAAAGCGACGCCATCCAAGACCACGGCGGCAAGGGCGCGCAAGGGTGCCTGAGGCCGTGGACAGGGATGCCGCGGCCATCAGACTCAGGAGTTCCGCAGGGCGGAGATGAGCTCGCTCTTCTTCTTGGCCGAGTAGCCCTTGAGGCCGATCTCCTTGGCCCGTTCCTTGAGCTGCGGGACCGTCCAGTCCTCGTAGTCCCCGGCCTTGCCGCCCTTGCGGCCCACCGCGGACCGGCCGCGCTTCGCCGCCGCCTTGGAGATCCGGGCAGCCTTCTGTTTTGACGCGCCGTCCTCGACCAGCTTCTCGTAGAGCTCGGGGTCCTTGATGCTTGGGCTCTCTGCGCCGCGGGGTCCGCCCCTCTTCGTCGGCATGGCTACCGCCCCCGGGTCTCGTCAGCGGCCGGTCCGGCGGCGATCTCCATGAACGGCTGCTGCCGGCGTCGGGTGGGCGGCACGGCAACGTCCGCCCCGATGCTCTTTTGCACGCGTGTCACGCGATCATCTCCTTCGGCTGGGAACCATTCCGCGACGGCCCGCGGACGCTGCCGCCGCGGATTCCAAACTAGCCGCGCCGCAAGGCGGTGACAAGCACTTACTAAGCCCACTGACAACGATCGCGGATAGCGCACAGGGCCCCGGCGATGCCCGGGAACACGAAGGCCCGGCGCGCCCCCTTGTCGGGGGCGGCCGGGCCTTCTGATGCTGCTTGTTACTGCCGGGTGTCCGGGCGCAGGCGCCGGACGGTGCGGCTATTCGGCGTCGTGATCCGTCTCAAGGATCTGCACGAGGCGATCCAGGGCGGCGTCGGCGCCTTCGCCCTCGGCACGCAACACCACAACCTCGCCGTGCGAAGCGCCCAGGCTCATCAGCGACAGGATGCTGGCGGCGTCCATGGCCTCGTCCTCCGGCTCGCCCAGGCGGGCGATCGTGATCTCGAGGTGGTCGAACTCGCCCGCAGCCTCGGCGAAGATGGCGGCCGGGCGGGCGTGCAGCCCGACGCGGCTGGCAATGGTGGCGTTACGTTCGGTCATTTCTGCTCCTTGAAGTCAGCTTGGGTGTTTATCAGCTGTGAATATCTGCTTGGAAAGTCGCCCTGGACTGGCTTAGGCGGCTACGGGAACCGTTTCCACCGTATCAACCGGCTTCTTGACTGCCCAGCGCTTGAGCCCGATCACGGCGAAGGCACTCACGACCGTACCGGCCGCGATCGCGACGACGAACATCAGGAAGGGATCGATCGCGAAGAAGACGAAGATTCCGCCGTGCGGGGCCTTCGATCCCACCCCTGCTGCCATCGAGATGGCACCGGTCACGGCACCGCCCAGCATGCTGGCGGGGATGACGCGGAGCGGGTCGGCGGCGGCGAAGGGGATGGCGCCTTCGGAGATGAACGAGGCTCCCAGCAGCCAGGCGGCCTTGCCGTTTTCCTGTTCCGCCAGGCTGAAGAGTCGCTTGTTCAGCACGGTCGAGGCCAGCGCCATGGCCAGCGGCGGGACCATGCCGGAGGCCATGACGGCCGCCATGATCTGCCACGGTGCCTGGTTGGTGATGGACGCGGCTCCCAGGCCGGCGACGGCGAAGGAGTAAGCCACCTTGTTGACCGGACCGCCGAGGTCGAAGCACATCATCAGACCCAGGACAATGCCCAGGGCGATGGCGCTGGCGCCGGTCAGGCCGGCCAGGAAGTTGTTGAGCCCGGTGGTGACGGCGGCGACGTACCTGCCGAGGAAAATGAACAGAATGCCCGATGAAACGAGCGACGCCACGAGCGGGATGATAACCACCGGCATCAGGCCGCGCAGCCAGCGGGCCACGTTGAGCTTGCCGATCGAATGCGCCACGTAGCCGGCGAGCAGGCCGCCCACAATGCCGCCGAGGAAGCCTGCGCCCATGAAGACGGCTACGGCGCCGGACACGAAGCCCGGGGCGATGCCGGGCCGGTCAGCGATGCCGTAAGCGATGTAGCCGGCCAGTGCGGGCACGAGGAAGCCTAGGGACAGGGCACCGATCTTGAAGAACACGGCACCCAGGTACGCGCCCATCGGGCCCCACGCCAGTTCCGGGTACACGGTGGGCAGATTGAAGAGGCTGTTCTCTGCCAGGATCTTGTCCGCGAAGCCGGTGATGGTGTAGCCGCCCAACAGGAAGCCGAGGGCGATCAGCAGACCGCCGCCTGCCACGAACGGGATCATGTAGCTGACACCTGTGAGCAGCGCCTTCTTCAGCTTCGTGCCGATGTGCTCGCCCTTTTCCTCGGCGTTGTGTTCGGCCTGGTCTTCAGCGAAGTGCGGGACGCGGCGGGCGTGCGGGTTGTCCGCGGCCGCCAGTGCTTCCGCAACCATCTTGTCCGGTTCGTCGATGCCGCGCTTGACCGGTGCGTTGATCACCGGCATGCCGGCGAAGCGCTCCTTGCCGCGCACGTCCACGTCCACCGCGAAGATCACGGCGTCGGCGGCGGCGATCACGGCGGGGTCAAGGGCCTTGGCGCCGGAGGCCCCCTGGGTTTCCACCTGCAGGTCCACGCCGACTTCCTTGGCTGCGGCGACCAGCGAGTCGGCGGCCATGTAAGTGTGGGCGATGCCGGTGGGGCAGGCCGTTACCGCGACAAGGCGCTTGGGTCCCTTGGCCTTCGCCGTGCCCGTGCCTTCCCCGGCAGTGCCAGCTGCGGCCCCGGTGGCTGCGTCAGCGCCAGTGCCAGCGCCAGCGCCTGCGGCGGCAGCGGCCGGCGCGGCAGCGGCGTGGGCGGAGGGCTTGTCCGCCAGTGCGGCTTCGACGAGCTCGACAATCTCTGCCGGGGAGGTCGCGGCGCGCAGGCTGGCCGTGAAGTCCTTCTTGATCAGGGACCGGGCCAGCTTCGACAGCAGCTTCAGGTGCTCCTGGTCCGCGCCCTCCGGAGCGGCAATGAAGAAGATCAGGTCCGCGGGCCCGTCCTTGGCACCGAAGTCGACCGGCTGGGACAGCCGCGCCATCGCCAGGGTGGGCTCGGTGACCGCCGTCGAGCGGCAGTGCGGGATGGCGATGCCGCCCGGGACACCCGTGGCGGTCTTGGACTCCCGGGCGAAGGCGTCGGCGAAGAGGCCTTCGACCTCGGTGGCGCGTCCGTTGGCCGCAACTCTGCCTGCCAGGTGCCGGATCACGTCCTCGGGCGAACTGCCCAGGTTCTGGTCGAGCTCGACCAGTTCGGTGGTAATGAGCTGAGTCACTGTCAATCCTTCCGGAGGGCCGTGATGGTTACGGCATCAGGGGTGGTTTGGTTGACTGCCGGGACAGTGGAGCCCGGCAGGGAAGCGGCGGCGGCACCATGGGCCACCGCCTGACGGAGGCAATCGACCGGGGCGGCGCCCTGGCTGGAGGCGAGCAGGTATCCGGCCAGCGACGAATCGCCGGCGCCGACAGTGCTGACCGCGGTGACCGGCGGATGCGTGGCCAGCCACGCGCCGTCGGCCGTTACAAGAACGGCACCCTTGGAGCCGAGGGTGGCCAGTACAGCACCCACTCCGGAGCGCACGACGGCGGCGGCTGCTGCTGCTGCAGCCTCCGGGTCCGCTTCGAGCTCCTCGGCGGATTTGTGCGTGGCGAAGCCGGCTGCCGCAGCCAGTTCCGCCAGTTCCTCGGCGTTGGGTTTCAAGAGGTCCGGCATTCCCGAGGCGTCGCCGGAGACCGCTGCGGCGAGAGGTTCGCCGGAGGAGTCGACGGCGACCCGGGGTGCGGCCTCGCCATCAAACAGGGAACGCAGCCGCCGGATGACGGTGGCGTAGAATTCGGCCGGAACTCCGGGTGGGAGCGAGCCGGCCAGGACAACCCAGGCGGCACCGCGGGCGTGGTCCAGCAACAGGCTGATCAGGGCCTCCTGCTGGTCCTCGCTGAGGACCGGTCCGGGTTCGTTGATCTTGGTGGTGACGCCGCCGGGCTCGGTGAGGGCCACGTTGCTGCGCAGCGGTTCGCCGATCGGGAGGGCAGCGAACGGCACCTCCGTATCCCGCAGCCCGGCGAGGACGGGATCGGCCTCGGCGCCGGGAAGGACGGCGATGGTCTTGAGCCCGGAGGCCACGAGGGCGCGGGAGACATTGACTCCCTTGCCGCCGGATTCCTGGCGGACGGAGACGGCCCGCTGTACTTCCCCGCGGAGGAGGGGGCCGGGCAGCGCCACGGTGCGGTCCAGGCTGGGGTTGGCGGTGAGGGTGACAATCACGCGACCACCACCTCCACTCCGGCTTCCGCAAGGGCGTCGGCGAGTTCCCGGCTAGGTTGCGTGTCTGTGATCACGGTGTCCAGATCTTTCAACGAGGCGAACTGGACCAGCGTCTCTGCATCCAGCTTGGAGGAATCAGCCAGCACCACAATGCGGCGCGCTGATTGGACGAAGGCCGCCTTGACGGCGGCTTCTTCAGGATCGGGTGTGCTCAGCCCGAAGGCTGCATGGATGCCGTTGGTGCCGATGAACGCGATGTCCGGCCGGATCCGGCGCGCGGCCTCCACCGTGGATTGGCCGACCGCGGCCTGGGTTAGTCCGCGGACCTTGCCGCCGAGCAGGTGCAGGGCGATGCCCGGTTCGCCGGACAGCCGGGAGGCGATGGGCAGGGAGTGGGTGATGACGACGAGTTCGGCCTCGGGTCCGGTCGCCGGGAGGCTGCCCGTTGCTGCGGCCCCGGCGGCCCGGGCGGCGAGGAGTTCGGCGAGGGCCTCCGTGGTGGAACCGGCGTCGATCAGGATGCTGCCGCTGAGGCTCTGGGGAATCAGGGCCAGGGCGGCCTCGGCAATGCGGGTCTTTTCGGGCTGCCGCTGGACGGTCCGCTCCAGGATGCTTTCTTCCGTGGTGCTGAAGCGGTCCGGGGAGACCGCGCCGCCGTGCACCCGGCGGACGCTGCCGGCAGCTTCCAGGGCGGCGAGGTCCCGGCGGATGGTCTCGGTGGTGATGCTGAAGCGCTCGGCCAGGTCCGTGACGCTGGCCCGGCCGCTGGCGTAGATGAGCCCCACGATCAGCTGCTGGCGTTCTTCGGCGAACACTTACCCTCCATTGCGTACTGCATCTGACTTGGTTCTTGTTCTGCGTTCCTGGGGCTTCAGTGACTCCCATCACATGAAGTGGAATTGTTTGACTTTATCTTTGTTCTTGTTGGTTTGTCAATGAAAAACAACATGAACGCAGAAGTTACGCGCGGCCCCCGCGGGACATGTCCAGTGCTCGCGCCGAGGGGTGGGCAGGATGGGACTATGTCCACTCTTCGCCCCGGGGGCTGGGCATGTGCTGCGCTCGGGCCGGGCTCCGGGGGACATGTCCGGTGATGGTGCCGAGGATTGGGCGTGTGCACTCTGGGTTGACGTTCGGGCTTGGCCTGCGGCCTGGAGATGCCGGGGGGCATGTCCAGTGGTCGGGCTTGGCGGTGGGCAATTTGGGAGTATGTCCGTTGCTCGCGCCGGGGTTGGGCATGTGCTGCGCCCGGCCCGGGCCTGCGGGCGGGAGATCCGGGGGGACATGTCCAGTGATGGCGCCGAGGGTTGGGCATGTGCGGTCTGGGCGGCTGCTTGGTGGGAAACATGGCGGAAGCCGGGCCCGACATTGAAGTCCGGCCCGGCTTCCGGGTCGTTGGATTCCGCGCCGTGCAGGGTGCGCGGGCAGGGCTCAGATGCCGGCGTCGCGGCTCTCATTGCGGGTGATGGTCTCGCCGGTGTTGGGGTCCACAACCGTGCGGCTTTCGCTGACGCGGCGGGTGCGGCCGCGTCCGGGGGAGGCAAGGACGAGTGATGCGATGAGTCCGATAACTCCCACCACCATCAGGATGTAGCCGATCATGGCCTGGTTCACATTGGGGATCAGCCCCGGGGTGACGGCCCAGGCGAGGATGGCGCCGAGGGCGATGAGGAAGATTGCGGAACCGATTCTCATGAAGTGCTCCTTGGTGCCCTGTGGGGCGAATGGGGAATGATAAGCATGCTGTCCAGCGTCACGCTACAACCCCGCCCCGGCTGTTTCAATGAAACGCACTCCGCCTCGCCGGGAATTTTACGCACCGTTTCCGGACCACCGCTGCGCTTTCGGGAGGCCGCACCGCGGATCCGGGGTGCGAGAATCCGGTTTCGTAGCGGAAACCCCTGCAGGTCAGATATCCGAGGAAGTGTCGGACCCGATCCTCAGGAGCAGACCCCGCGCCCGGAGCGCGCGGCAGGTCTGGATAGGCTGAGCCCATGGAGACGGTCGTCTGGTCAAAGCCCGAACACGAACGCGCCGGCACGCCGTTGCTGGTGATGCTGCACGGCTACGGCACGGACGAATCCCGCATGGCCAAGCTGTTCGGTGCCCTGCCGCCGGAGTTTAGCTGCGCCGCCCTGCGCGGGCCCAAGGACATCGGAGACCACTACGGCTGGTTCCTGCTGGACTACTTCCTCACGCATGACTTTGCCGACGTCATCGCCTCCACGAACTCGGTGTTCGCGTGGATCGAATCGGTCAAGGCCCGGCACAGCAGTGTCAGCCTGCTCGGATTTTCGCAGGGCATGGCCATGGCCAGTACGCTTCTGCGGCTCCGGCCGGAACAGTTCCGCGCGGTCGTGGGCCTCTCGGGCTTTGTCCTGGACAACGAACTCCTAGCCATGAGCGAATCCTTTACCTCCCGGCCGCCGTTCTTTTGGGGCCGGGACAGGGGCGATGTCGTCATCAACGACGCCGCCACCGAACACACCGAGGAGTGGCTCCACCGGAACACCCAGCTCACGGCCCGGACCTACCCCGGCATGGGCCATTCGATTTCGAAGGCCGAACTCGTGGATGTCGGCGCGTTTCTGCGCCACTACGTCCTGCGCTGACCGGGCCGCTGGTCAGGCCGCTGACCTGCGCTGACCGGTCCGCTGACTATCCGTCGGGCAGTCCGGATCGTCCACTTGCATGCCAAATTTGTAAGCGTTTACAATCGACCTCGGCCATGAACACCGGGCCCACTACTTCAGGGGGAAGAAAGGGCTGAGCCCGTGCCGCAGGCCAAGACCTCGCGCGTGACCATCCAGGACGTCGCCGCGCTCTCCGGGCTATCCATCTGCACCGTCTCCCGTGCGCTCCGGCAGCTTCCCAACGTCTCCGAACACGCCAGGGCGCGGGTCAATGACGCGGCGGCCCAGCTCGGCTACAAAGCCTCGTCCGCAGCATCCCGGCTCGCCGGCGGAAGCACCGGCTCCGTGGCCATCATCGCCCCGACCGCCACAGCCTGGTTCTTTGCCCGGGCGGTGGAAGCTGCCGAGGAAGTCTTTGCCGACGGCGGCTACGACACCGTCCTGATCAGCCTCAGGAACCGGCCCACTGTGCAGCAGAAACTCTTCGGCGACCTCGCCGGCCTGGCGCAGCGCGTGGACGGCGTCCTGCTGCTCAACATTGCCCTCGGTGAGGCCGAAATGGCCGCTCTCGCGGCTTCGGGCCTCGCCGTGGCCAGCGTCGGGATGCACGACGTCCCGTGGGACAACGTGGGCATCGACAACGAGGGCGCCGCCCGCGCGGCCACGAACCACCTGCTGGGATTGGGCCACACGGACCTTGCCATCCTCGCCGGCAGCGAAACCGGCGCGCCCTCCCTCGTGACCGCCAGCGAACGACGCCGGGGCTTCGAACTGGCCCTTTCCGACCACGGCCTCACAGCCGATCCGGACCTTGTGGTCGACGCCGGTTCCAGCATCGAGGGCGGCCGGCTGGCCATGGTGGAGCTCATGGAGAAACGCCGGATGCCGTCCGCGATCTTCGCCGGTTGCGACGAAACAGCGTTCGGCGCGCTCATGGCCTTGCGGGAGTTCGGTTTGTCAGCGCCGGAAAACGTGTCCATCATAGGAATAGACGATCATCAGATGAGTTGGTTCCTGGGCCTGACCACAATGGCCCAGCCCGTGGCCGACCAGGGCGCTTTCGCGGCCAGCCTGCTGATTGACAGACTTCATCGCTCGGGCCTCCCCAATCCGCCACCGGCCGGGCCGCCGTCGAACCATCTGCTGGAAACGAAACTGGTAGAGCGCACGAGCACAATCCCCCGCTGAACCGGCTGAACCGGCTGAACCGGCTGAACCCGCTGAACCAGGCCAATCAGGCCAACCGGATGGCTCCCGGCGCCGGAGGCCCGGTGCCCCTGACAGAGCACCACGGGCAGCGGCCGCCGTCGCGCCGGATGACCTCAAACAACCGGTCTCAGCCAACGCCCGTGAACCGGGCACCTCAAGAGTTTTTGAACAACGCCGTCTTGCATGCCCGCCGTCTGAAAGGACTATGACCCATGACTTCAGTTCCCGATACCTCCGGCCTCGCCGGTGCGCTTTCCGGCGCTTCCGCCATTCTTTTTGACCTCGACGGCGTCCTGACGCCCACCGCGGTGGTGCACGAGCATGCCTGGAAACAACTTTTCGACGGTTTCCTGGCCTCCGTTCCCGACGCCGCCCCGTACCGGGAGAGCGACTACTTCGACCACATCGACGGCAAGCCGCGGTTCGACGGCGTCCGGGACTTCCTGGCCTCCCGCGGGATTGTGCTGCCCGAGGGCCCGGCGGACGACGACCCCGCCCACGACACCGTCCACGGACTCGGCAACCGCAAGAACAAGGTCTTCAACGACATCGTCGAAGCCGGCGGGGTCCAGCCGTACGAGGGCTCCGTCCGCTTTGTCGACGCCGCACTGGTCCGCGGGCTCAAGCTCGCCGTCGTCTCCTCCTCCCGCAACGCCCCGGCCGTGCTCAAGGCGGCCGGATTGTCCGATTACTTCCCGGTGGTGGTCGACGGCGTCGTCGCGGTCACCGAGGGCCTGCCCGGCAAGCCCAGCCCGGCCACCTACGAATACGCCGCACGCCTGCTGGGACTGCCGAGCGATCAGTGCGTCGTGGTGGAGGACGCCGTCTCCGGAGTCCAGGCCGGCAGCGCAGGAGACTTCCGCTCGGTGATCGGCGTCGACCGCGGCGCCGGCCGGCAGACCCTGCTCGACGCCGGCGCCACGGTAGTGGTCAACGACCTCGCCGAACTGCTCTAGCCCGGCGCCCGTTCCCGGCCGCCCGCACCGCCTGCCCGCAGCACCCTCCCGCACCGCTCACCCCCGAAGGAACCCCTCAACCATGGCTCTCATCACCTCGGACCGCGCCCGGTTCCCCAACGATCCCTGGCAACTGGTCGAGACCGTCCACCTTCCCGGCAATGCCGGCACCCTGGAGACCCTGTTCAGCCTGGGCAACGGGCATCTGGGGATCCGCGGCGCGCATTGGGCCGCCGCCGACGCCGAGCTTCCCGGCAGCTTCATCAACGGCTTCCACGAGACCTGGGACATCAAGCATGCGGAGAACGCCTACGGGTTCGCCCGGACCGGGCAGCGGATCCTGTACGTCCCGGACGCCAATAACTTCACCGTGATCATCGACGGCGAGCCGCTGAGCCTGGAGGAGTCCACGGTGCTGGACTACCGCCGCAGCGTGGACTTCGCCACCGGCCTCTACGAATGCCGGATCACGTGGCAGTGCCGCTCCGGCGCCACCGTGACCACCACCGAGCGCCGCGCCGTCGGCTACGAATCCCGCGGCGCGCTGGGCATCAGCCTCGAGGTGGCGGCCGACCGTGACATCTCCGCGGACGTGACGTCCTCGGTGATCAACCGCCAGGACCAGCCGGTGGAGGACCACTCCGCCCACGACCCGCGCCGCGCCGGCCGCCACGCCGGGCGGGTGCTGCTGCCGTTGCGGCTCGACGGCGGAGACGGTTCCCTGCGCCTGTCCTGGGAGGCCGCGGAATCCAAGCAGCGGCTCGGGATGGCCGTGGATCACTGGACCTCGGCCGGGGTGCAGCCGTTCGACACCCTGGTGGACCAGGACGACAGCAGCGTCCGCTACGTCCTCGCCGTCAGCGCGGATGAGCCGTTCGTGCTGGAGAAGAGCGTCAGCTACGCCGTGGGCCAGGCCGCCGAGGACCTCGCGGACAACGCCGAAGCCGGCCTCAAGCCGGTTAGCGAGATTTTCGCCCAGAGCGAGGCCCACTACCGCGCCTACTGGACGACGAGCGACATCGTGGTGGCGGGCCAGTCCGAGCTTCAGCAGGCCGTCCGCTGGAACCTGTTCCAGCTCGCCCAGGCCACGGCCTGCGCCGATGTGGCCGGCATCCCGGCCAAGGGAGTGTCCGGCTCCGGCTATGACGGCCACTACTTCTGGGACCAGGAGGTGTACCTGCTGCCTTACCTGACCTACACCAACCCGGGCAACGCCCGGCAGGTCCTGGAATTCCGCCACGACCTCCTGCCCGAGGCCAAGATCCGGGCCAAGGAGCTCAGCGTCGACGGCGCCCTGTTCCCGTGGCGGACCATCAACGGGCTTGAGGCCAGCGCCTACTACGCGGCCGGTACTGCCCAGTTCCACATCGCCGCAGCAATCGCCTTCGCGACCAACCGGTACATCTGGGCCAGCGGGGACCGGGCCTTCGAAGAAACCCTCGGCGCCGAACTGCTGATCGAAACCGCCCGGATGTGGGTGTCCCTGGGCTTCTTCGGCAAGGACGGGCTCTTCCACATCCACGGCGTCACCGGCCCGGACGAATACACCGCGGTGGTCAACGACAACCTCTACACCAACGTCATGGCCCGCTTTAACCTCCGCGCCGCCGCCGCCCTGGACCACCCCGAGATCGGCGACGCCGAACGCGAGCTCTGGGAACAGGCCGCGAACCGGATGCAGCTGCCCTACGACGAGGACCTTCAGGTCCACTCCCAGGACAACGACTTCATGACCCTGGAGCCGTGGGACTGGACCACGCCCCGGTCCAAGTACCCGCTCCTGCTGCACTTCCACCCGCTGGTCATCTACCGGCACCAGGTCCTGAAACAGGCCGACACCGTGCTGGCCATGTTCCTGCAGTGGCAGGACTTCACGGCCGAGGAAAAGCGCCGCGCCTTCGATTTCTACGACCCCATCACCACCGGCGACTCCACCCTGTCCGCCTGCGTCCAGGGGATCATGGCCGCCGAGGTCGGCTACGGCAAGGCCGCGCTGGACCACTTCACGCACGCTCTGTTCATCGACCTCGACGACACCCACGGCAACACGATCGACGGCGTGCACATCGCCTCCACCGGCGGCGTGTGGAGCTCGCTGGTCAGCGGCTTCGCCGGCCTCCGGGACCAGGGCGCCGTGCCGTACTTCGACCCGCGCCTGCCCGCCGAATGGGACGGACTCGAGTTCTGCCTGAAGATCCAGGGCCGGCTCCTGCACGTCGGGCTCGATCAGGGCTCCATCACCCTGACCGTCCGGGACGGCGCACCGCTGGACGTCGACGTGCGCGGGGAACTGCTCACCGTGGGCACCGAACCCGTCCGGGTTCCGCTGGCCCCGGTCGCGGCCCCCGAGCCCACCATCTTCCCCAGCGGCCTCCCGACGGCGTCGATCCCGGTGGTGCGGGCCGCGGTCTGAGCCGCCGCCCGGGCGTTGCGCCCGGGCGGCGTTGCGCCGCCGTGCCGTGAGCGTCGTCTCTCACGGAATAGTCAGCGCCGCGTCGGGGTTGCCGCCTAATGGGACCGGTTCTGCTCATGAGGCAGGCTGGCCCCGTGCACTGGGCGGAGACCGACGCCGGCGCCGTCCCGGCGCCCCGACGGACTGCGCCTGATTCGGCTCGACTAGCCACGAAACGGAGATGGTGGATCAATGACTGCCTACAAGACAGTGAACCCCGCAACCGGAGAAACGCTGAAGGAATTCCCGGTTGCAACCGCAGCCGAGGTGGAGCAGGCGCTCGCCGCCTCGCAGGAGGCCTTCCGCGCCTGGCGCTCCGGCCCTGCCGAAGACAGGGCGAAGATTCTGGCGCGCGTCGCCGAGCTGTACCTGGAACGCCAGGACGAATTGGCCCGGCTGATCAGCACCGAAATGGGCAAGCCGCTGGCCCAGTCCCGCGGTGAAGTGAAACTTGTTGCCGATATCTTTTCCTACTACGCCACCGAGGGCCCCGGATTCCTCAAGGACGAGCCGCTGAACGTCAGGGGCGGCGGCGAGGCCGTGGTCCGCTCCGCTCCGGTGGGACCGCTGCTAGGCATCATGCCGTGGAATTACCCCTACTACCAGGTGGCACGGTTTGCCGCTCCGAACCTGGTCCTTGGCAACACGATCCTGCTCAAGCACGCCGGAAGCTGCCCGCAGTCCGCCCTGGCGATCGAACAGATCTTCAAAGACGCCGGTCTCCCGGACGGCGCTTACGTCAACCTGTTCCTGACCAACGAGCAGGTCGCGGAAATCATCGCGGATGACCGTCTCCAGGGTGTTTCGCTCACCGGGAGCGAGCGGGCCGGTTCCGCTGTCGCCGAGGTGGCCGGGCGGAACCTGAAAAAGTATGTCCTGGAACTCGGCGGTAGCGACCCGTTCATCGTGCTTGATTCCGAGGACCTGGACGCCACCGTCAAGGCGGCCGTCGGCGGCCGCATGGGTAACGCCGGGCAGGCGTGCACGGCGTCCAAGCGGTTCATTGTGGTGGAGGACCTCTACGACGCCTTTGTGGAGAAGTTCACGGCACGGATGGCCAGGATCAAGCCGGGGGACCCGCTGCAGGCCGACACGACGTTCGGCCCCCTGTCCTCCCAAAGCGCTGCCGACGGCCTCATCGAGCAGATTCAGGACGCCGTGGACAAGGGCGCCAGCCTCCGGACGGGCGGACACCACGTGGACGGTCCGGGAGCGTTCGTTGAACCGACCGTTCTGACCGACGTGACGCCGGACATGCGCGCGTTCTCCGAGGAACTCTTCGGTCCCGCCGCGGTCATCTACAAGGTGGCGAATGCGGCCGAGGCGATCGAACTGGCCAACGGCTCCCCGTACGGCCTGGGCGGCTCGGTGTTCAGCGCCGACGTGGCCAGGGCACAGGAGGTCGCGGACCAGCTGGATACCGGCATGGTGTTCATCAACTCCGTGGCCCAGACCCAGGCGGACCTGCCGTTCGGGGGCGTCAAGCGCTCCGGCGTCGGCCGTGAACTGGGCCGGTTCGGCATGGACGAGTTCGTCAACAAGAAGCTCATCCGCACTCCGCGCTAGCCACCCGGGCCGTCCGCCGCCGGCGGGGCCGGGGCCGAGTCTGCCCGGCGCGTGCCCTAGTGTTAAGTGAACTTACTTTTACGGTTCCGACGAGAGGCGATCATGGCCAAGCGCAGCAACCCGGCAATGAAGATTGCCCAGGAAACAGCCCACAGCGCGATGTTCGACGCCGCCGGCCAGCCCCGGCCCGGCCTTCACAACGTGCTCCTGCGCGCTGTTGAAGTCCAGCGCCCGCTGGTGCTGGCCAATATCCGCAGGCTCCAGCGCAGGCACCCGCAGGCCTCGTCGGCGCAGCTCGCCGCGATCCTGGAGCGCGATTACCTGCTGGCCGTCACCGGTGGCGGGGCGCTGGTCGGCGGAGCGGCTGTGATCCCGGGCGTCGGGACCGCGGCAGCACTGGGACTCTCGGCCGCCGCGGCCGTCGGCTTCCTGGAGGCCACCGCCCTGTACTCCACGGCGCTGGCCGAACTGCACGGCGTGCGGATGGTGGATCCGGACCGGGCGAGCACGCTCGTCATGGCGATCATGCTGGGCGAGGAAGGCACCGAGCTGCTGAGCTCGCTGAGCGGACAGGCAGCCGGCCGGGGCAAGGGCCCGTCCCAGGCCTGGACCGCCGCCTTCACCCGCCGCGTTCCCCTCGCCGGCTTCGGCACCGTGCGCGAGCGGATCCAGACGATGTTCCTGCGCTCCCTGCTGAAAAAGCAGGGCACGGCCTGGTTGGGCCGCGCCCTGCCCTTCGGCGTCGGCGCCGTCGTGGGTGGCGTCGGCAACCGGCTGATGGCCCGCGCGGTCGTCGCCAACGCCAAGGAAGCGTTTGGTCCCATACCGGACACGATTCCGGGAGAACTGCGGGCCCTGGCGCAAACTTCCGGGCCGGCCGCGCTGTACGACGCGCCGGACGATGACCGCGACTCGCCGCCGGCCAGCGGCGCCCGGAACGTCTCAGCGAAGGCTTCAACGAAGGATGGCGGCACGTTTTGGATCTGAACGCTGACCTGGGGGACTCCTTCGGGACCTGGACCATGGGTGACGACGCCGCCATGTTCCCGCTTGTCACGAGCGCCAGCGTGGCCTGCGGCATGCACGCCGGCGACCCCGTGACCATGCTGGACACGTGCCGGGCCGCGTACGAGCTCGACGTCCGGGTGGGGGCCCACATCGGGTACCCGGACCTGGCCGGGTTCGGCCTCCGCGCCCTGGACATGACCTTCGATGATCTCTTCGGTGCCGTGCTGTACCAGCTCGGCGCCCTCGACGGCGTGGCGCACGCGGTCGGCGCCTCGGTGGACTACGTCAAGATGCACGGGGCGCTGTATGACCGCACCGTGCGCGACGCCGAACAGTCGTCCGCCGTGATCGCCGCCATCCAGGCCTATGATCCCGGACTGCCCGTTCTCGGCTTCCCGGGCTCCGCCCTGCTGGGCATCGCCAAGGAAGCCGGCCACCCCGTGTTCTCCGAAGCCTTCGCCGACCGCGCCTACCTCCCGGACGGCACCCTGGTGCCGCGCTCACAGGAGGGTGCCGTGCTGGACGACGCCGGTCGGATCGCCGAGCGGGCGGTGCGCCTGGCCACGACGGGCGAAGTCGAGGCCGTCGATGGCACCGTGCTCCGGTTGGCGCCGGACTCGCTGTGCCTGCACGGCGACACGCCCGGGTCCATCGCGACGGCCACGGCGATCCGGACGGCCCTGGAGGCCGCCGGCGTCGAACTGGAGAGCTTCGCCTAGCCGGCCGTCCCTGACGGTCACGGTGAGGCGGCCCCGCCTGAACCGACGCCCGGGGGTGCCAGCAGAGGCGCTTGCTAGCCGAACAGCAGGGTCGCCACGGTGAAGATGGCCAGCCCGGCCAGGGCACCCACCACCGTGCCGTTGATGCGGATGAACTGCAGGTCCTTGCCCACCTGCAACTCGATCTTCTGGGAGGTTTCCTCGGCGTCCCAGCGGGCCACGGTGTCCGTGATAACTCCGGCGATGTCCGAGCGGTAGGTCTTCACCAGGTAGGCCGCGGCGTCGCCGATCCAGGCGTTCACCTTCCCGGCGAGCTCGGGATCGACCACCAGCCGGGTGCCGAAGTCATGGACGGCCGCCTTGAATTTGATGGTCAGTTCGCTGTGCGGATCATCGACGGCGGTGAGCAGCGCCGTCTTGATGGTGTCCCAGGTGCGGGAGGCGAGCTCCCGGACCTCGGGGTCGCCGAGCACCTGGGCCTTGATGCCCTCGGCCCGGGCGATCATGACGGGATCGTGCTGCAGGTCCTGCGCGAGTTCCTTGAGGTATTTGTCGATCGACAGGCGCACCTGGTGCTGCGGATCGGACTGCACGGCGCGGGTGAACTTGAGGATCTCCACGTACACTTTGTCGCCTACCAGCCCGTCCACGAACGACGGCACCCAGGTCGGGGAGCGGTCGGTGACCAGCCTGTTGACCGTCTCCTGGTTGTCCCGGACCCAGTCCACGGCGCGGTCCACGAGCAGATCGACCAGGGCGTGGTGGTGCCCGTCGTCGAAGACCCGCTCAGCGAGCCGGCCCACCGGCGGCCCCCACGGCGGGGTAAGCAGGTGCTTGCGGACCATGGCCTCGATCACGGCCTGGACGTCGTCGTCGTTGAGGACCTTGAACGCGCCGCGGATCACGGCGGCACCCTCCTTGGCGACCCGGTCCGGGCCGGCCGGGCTGGACAGCCAGGCGCCGGCCTTGCGGGCAATGTCCGCGGACGCCAGCTTCTCCTGGACCACCTGCTCGGAGAGGAAATTGGTCTCCACGAAGTCGCCCAGCGAGGCGCCGATCTGGTCCTTGCGGCGCGGGATAATCGCGGTATGCGGGATCTTGATTCCCATGGGGTATTTGAACAGGGCCGTGACGGCGAACCAGTCGGCCAGGGCCCCCACCATGCCGCCCTCGGCCGCGGCGCGGACGTATTCGAGCCATGGATAGTACTTCTGCAGGGCGAACGCGACGACGAAGATCACGGCCATGACGATCAGGAGCGAGAGCGCCAGGAGCTTCATCCGGCGCAGCGCCGCGGCCTTGTCGGCGTCACTGGACGCAGCGGGACGCCGTCCGGCGGGACCGTCCGGCTGCACGCCGCCCGGAAGTCCCGCGGCACCGGTCAGGGAAGTTGGCTCAGTATTCACCTGCATGAGCCCAGCCTAGCCCCGCCGGGGAGCCGGCCGTCCGCTAACGTGGCACCATGACGACTGACGTGTCCGCCTCCGCCCGTCCTCTGGTCTATGCCCACCGGGGCTCCAGCGAAGCCTTCGCTGAGCACACCCGGGCCGCGTACCTGCAGGCAATCGCCGACGGCGCCGACGGCGTGGAGTGCGACGTCCACCTGACCCGGGACCAGCACGCCGTGCTGTTGCACGATGCCACCCTGGACCGTACCTCGGACGGCACCGGGCAGGTCGCGGACCGGACCCTGGAAGAGCTCCGGCTTCTGGACTTCTCCTCCTGGAAGGGGGCACGCATCCCGGAAGCCTATGGTGCCAAGTCCGAGCAGTTCCTGACCCTGCCGGACTTGCTTGAAATCCTGCGCGCTGCGGGGCGCGGGATCGGCTTGGCGATTGAGTTCAAGCACCCCAGCCCCTACCATCTCGGACTCGAGGACCGGGTCCTGGAACTCCTGAGGGACGAGGGCTGGGATCCGGAAACATCGATGCTGGACAACATCAGAATTTCCTTCATGAGCTTCAGCCCCGACGCCGTCAAGCACCTGCTTGAGTCGGCGCCGGCGGGGGCCGTGTGCCAGCTTGTGGACGACGTCAACGTGGCAGACATCCGTGAGGAACTGGGCCTGGGTGCACTGACCGGCGGGGCCCTGGCCAATGTCATGAAGGCCGCACAAGCCGAAGCCGAACGGATCCTGGACGCGGCCGAGACCGGCATTGCCGGCCCTGGCATCGGGTACGTCCGCGCGCACCCCGGCACCGTGCAGCGCTGGCTCGGCTCGGGACGAAAGTTCCGGGTGTGGACCGTCGACGCCGAGGACGAGGTCAAGCTGTGCAGGGAACTCGGGATCCACGAGATCACCACGAACTGTCCGGCCCGGGTCCTGTCCCAACTCATGGCGGACAGCCAGCCCCTCCGGTAATCGCCCGGAGTGTCGCGGATCCCCGGCGGATTACGGCCGGCGTGGCCGCTGTGGTTGAGTGGTTGCATGCCATTTCGCTGGTCCGGCCGGGCCTCCCAGACGCTGTCCGCGGCGGCGATGAGCGCGCTGTTGCTCGCCAGTGCCGCCAAGCACTTCCGTGAACCCGAGTTCTTCCACCCGGTGGTCCCGGACATGCTGTGCCGTGACGATTCCGGCGGGCAGTCGAACGGCCCGCTGGCGGTACTTTCACGTGAGGAATGGGTGGCGGCGAGCGGCCTGCTGGAAGCGGCTGCCGCCGTCGGGCTCCTGATCCCGGCCACGCGGCCGGCCGCCGCCGTCGGAGTGACGGCGATGTTCGCCGCGTTCCTGGTCGGCCACGTCGACGCCCTGCGGAAGGCCTACGGCCCGGACGGCACGCCGGGCCGGCGCCGGCTGCACACCGTGCGCCTCCCGCTTCAAGCGCCCCTGATCGCATGGGCCTGGACCCTGACGCGGCGGGACCGGCGGCGGTGAAAATCCTGCAGTCACCGGCAGTACGGATCGGCCTGTCGATCAGCATTGCCACCGGCCTCTACGGCGTTTCCTTCGGCGCGCTCTCTGTAACTTCCGGCCTTGATTTCTGGCAGACCATGGCGTTGAGCCTGCTGCTGTTCAGCGGCGGCTCGCAGTTCGCCTTCATCGGCGTGGTAGCCGGCGGCGGGTCCGGCGTCGCGGCCATGAGCGCCGCGACGCTGCTGGGCATGCGCAACGGTATCTACGGGATGCAGATCAACGCCCTGCTGCAGCCGCGCGGGTGGCGCAGGTTCGCCGCGGCCCAACTGACCATCGACGAGTCGACCGCCACCAGCACGGGACAAACGGACCCGGCTGAGCAGAAGCGCGGATTCTGGACCGCCGGGATCGGCGTGTTCGTGCTCTGGAACCTGTTCACGGCCCTCGGCGCGCTGGCCGGCGGTGCGCTCGGGGACCCCAAACAATGGGGACTCGACGGCGCCGCCGTGGCAGCCTTCCTGGGCCTGCTTTGGCCGCGGCTCAAAGGCAGGGAACCGGTGGCCATCGCCGTGGTCTGCGCGCTGGCCACCGTGCTTGCCGTGCCTTTCGTGCCGCCGGGCGTGCCGATCCTCGTCGCCGCCGTCGTGGCGGCCGGGATCGGCTGGTTCAGCCATGGCCGCAGCGACGAAGGCCTTGAGCCCGACGTCGACCCCTACGCCGAACACCACACGCACCACCACAGCGGCCACTCCGGAGAGCACTCCGGCGGCCGCCCTGAAGACCGCCCTGGAGAGAACGCATGAACCTCTGGATGTGGCTGATCCTCTCCTGCCTGCTGGCGTATGCCTGGAAGCTGCTCGGCTACCTGGTGCCGGCCAGCCTGCTCCGCAATCCGCGGATGTCCAGGATCGCCGGGACCATGACGATCGGGCTGCTGGCATCCCTGACGGTGGTCAACGCCGTCGCCTCCGGCCAGTCACTCGCTCTGGACGCCCGGCTGGGCGCACTGGCCGCGGCGGCCGTTGCGTTGTGGTTCCGGGCACCGTTCCTGGTGGTGGTGATCGCCGGTGCCGCCGCGGCCGCCGGCCTGCGGCTGCTTGGCTGGGACTGACTCCTTCGGCGGCAACCCTCGTCGGGGACGCTCGGCGGGGACGCTTGGCGGGGACGCTGGGCTGTGCCAAGGACCGGCCTGCGTCTGCCCGGGCGAACCCGTTGACGCGAATTTGCCTACGTGACGCGGGGTGGGGCGGGAATGGTCTTTAGTCCCTACTTGCTGCCGGTATCGCGTGGGACCATTCGAACATGAGTGAACATGACGACCCGGAGGCTGCGGAGCCACGCAAAGATCAGCACTCCAAGCAGCACGAGCCGTTTGTTTCCGCAGGGGCTGAATCCACCAGGGAACTGCGAGAGATGGCGCGACGTCGCCGGGAAGCTGAAGAGAAGCTGCAGCACCACCTTCTCGAGGCCAAAGAAAAACCGGTCGAGGAATAGTGCCGGGCGCCCGGCTGTCCGAGCACCTCCAGGATCTGGTGCTTGAAAATGCCAGCATCGACGAGTTCCTGCAGGAATTGTCCGGCGCAATTGCCGAGTTTGGTGAATCCGTGGCAGGCTGCCGGATGGTCAGTTCGGTCCGACTTGTCCGCGACCGGCAGCCGGCCGTCCTGGCCGGCAGCGATCCCGCGGCGCTGGCACTGGAGCAGCTCCAGGAGCGCGCGGCGGGGCCGGCCCTGGATGTCCTGGAGACCGGCCGGGCAGCCCTGTTGGCCGGCGGCCCGACGGAGCCGAGGCTGGACCGTTACCGGCGGACGGCGGCCCGGTGGGGTATCCATAGCGTCCTCAGCGTGCCGGTGGCCCTGGACCAGGGCGCCGCGGCCGCCCTGACGTATCTCGCCGCCGACCCGGACGCCTTCGACGATGGGGCGGCCGCCAGTTGCGAGGCGTTTGCCGCCACCGCCGGGAAGTCCATGCGCCTGGCCGTGCGCCTGGGAACCGTCCAGGACATGAACGCCGATCTGCTCCAGGCCATGAAGTCGCGCACCACCATCAACCTTGCATCCGGCATCCTCATGGCCCAGAGCCGGTGCTCGCAGGCCGAGGCCTTCACCCTGCTCAGCAAGGTCTCGAACAACCGCAACGTCAAGCTCCGGCTCGTGGCTGAGGAGATCTTGCGCCGGTTTGAGTCCGGACCCTACTCCACCGACTTTGGCACCCGGGCCTGAAGGCGGCAGCACCAAACAGCGGGGGCGGGCCCGCCGGCGGGTCAGCCGGCGTCGTCGACTTTCACGATGATCTTCCCCCGGGTGTGGCCCTCCATGTTGAGCCGGAACGCTTCGGCGGCCTGATCCAGCGGGAACGTCCGGGCCACCTCGACTTTGAGCCGGCGTTCGTCCACCAGCCGCGCCAGGCGCTCCAGGTCGGCCCCGACGGGATTCACCCACATCCACGTGCCACCGTGCTGCTCCACCGCGCTGTCCGCGATGGAGGCATGCCGTCCGCCCTCGGCGAGGACCGCCAGGGTGGTGTCAAGGTTGTCGCCCACGAAGTCGGCAACGACGTCGGCGCCGCCGGGCGCCAGCGCCCGGACACGGTCCGCCAGGCCCTCTCCATAGGTGACCGGTTCCGCGCCGAGGGCACGGAGGAAATCATGGTTCTTTTCGGAGGCGGTCGCAATCACGCGGGCGCCGAGCGCAGCCGCGATCTGGATTCCCAGCGAGCCCACGCCGCCGGCGCCGCCGTGGATCAGGACAGTGTCTGCGGCCTTGACGCCCAGCCGGGTCAGGACCTGGTAGGCAGTCAGCCCGGCGAGCGGAAGCCCTGCCGACTCGTCCCAGTCCAGGGATTCCGGTTTCCGGGCCAGGAGCCGCTCCGGCAACGCAATGTACTCGGCGAAGCTGCCGCCGTGGACGAAGTCCTTGCGGCCGTAGGAGATGACTTCATCGCCGGGCCGGAACTCCGGGGCGTCGATGCCCACGGACTCGACGACCCCGGCCACGTCCCAGCCTGGAATGGCCGGGAACTGAAGGTCCATCATCGAGTCGAGGTAGCCCGCCATGATCTTCCAGTCGACCGGGTTCACGGACGCCGCCTTGACCTTCACCAGGACCATTCCGGGCCCCACTTTCGGCAGGGGCTGTTCCGTTAGTTCAAGGACGTCAGGGTTTCCGTACTGGCTGTATGTCATCGCTTTCATGATGTACGACAACTACTTCCCGCGCGATGGTATTCCGGCGGTCAGGCGGCCGTCCCGAGCCCGGCGAGCCGCAGCATGACGGCCAGGCCTTCCGGGGTGCCGGGCCAGTGGCGCCGGACGGCGCCGGCGCCGGCGCGGGCCACCACCGAGCGCAGCACGAGTGCCACGATCACGACGTCGTCCGCGTATCCGATCACCGGTATGAAATCCGGAACGAGATCGATGGGGGAGGCAAGGTAGATGAGCAGGAGAGCCAGCCGAACCCGGACCCCCACCGCCACCGAGCGGTCGGCCAGCAGACGTCGGATGAGCCGCAGCAGGTCCGGCAGCAGCCGCAGGGCGTCCTTCATGGTGACGGTCTCGGGGTGCCGGCGGGCATAGGCCCACAGCAGCAGCAACAGGATCCCGTAGATCACCAGCACGCCGCCGATGACCCCGGCGAGGGTTTCCCATCCCATAGGCAAGAGCTTACCTACCTGGCCAGGGATGCTTCGCTAGCCAAGAATGGCGTCGAACGCGGTGCCCGGCAGCGGAGCCTGGGGCGGGAGCGCCCGGTCCGGCCGCTCCGTGCGGATGGCGTCCTCGACCAGCGCCACGGGACGCCGCCACGCGTCGGATCCTGGCTCCATCGTGTCCACGACGCCGATCAACATGGCCAGCAGCCGGATCATGTCCGTCATGGAAATATCGCTGCGCAGGGTGCCCTGGCCCTGCCCTCGGCCCAGGAGCACGGCGATGGATTCGATCAGGCCCCCGGTGATCCCGGTCAGCAGCCCGCGCCGGCCTGCGACGGCGCCCAGGAGGTTGGCTTCCTCGCTGGCAACCCGCATGGTGGCATCGATGACCCGGAAAAGTCCGGCGGCGGCGTCCGGATCGGCCAGGGCCTGGTCGATGGCAGGATCGACCTGGAGCCGGAGCTGCCGGTTCAGGGCCGCGAGCACCAGTTCTTCCTTATCCGCAAAGTTCCGGAAGAGGGTGGCCGGCCCCACCCCGGCCGTGACGGCGATGGTCTGCAGCGGCACTTCGGGCCCGTGCTCGCGGAAGCATTGCCGGGCCGCGGAGATAATTTTGTCCACGTTGCGCGCGGCGTCGGCGCGAAGCGGCCTGCGGTCTACTGCCCGGTTCATTTGCCTAGGTTAGCAATGCGCGCGGCGAGCGAAGCGGTTACCGCCGGGTAGTGCGTTATGTGACGAGTTCCGCCCCAAATCCGCGCGCCCCGGTGACGGAAGCGCGTGAAAGACTGGTCCGGGCAGCCCGAAAATTCCCCCGGCTGTCCGGACCGAGTGAAGGGACCCATCACATGCTCGTCGCATTCTCCGTAGCACCCTCCGGCGACCCCGCCAGCGGCCAGGCGCCCGGTGACGCCTCGGTCCACGACGCCGTTGCTGCTGCCGTGCGGATCGTCCGGGAGTCCGGGCTGCCCAACCGGACGAGTTCCATGTTCACCGAGATCGAGGGCGAGTGGGACGAGGTCATGGACGTCGTCAAACGGGCCACCGACGCCGTGGGCGTTTACGGCTCCCGCGTTTCGCTGGTCCTCAAAGCGGATATCCGGCCCGGGTACAGCGGCGAGCTGACCGGCAAGGTCGAGCGGCTGGAAAACGCCATCGGCGGGCAGGGTCCAGTAGGCCAGGAACTGTAGCGCCGGGGCGGGCCGGCTGGGACACTGGGGGCATGATCGAGCATCAGCCCGCCCCCGGCTGGGTTGCCGTGGAGAACTTCCTCTCCGACGTCGTGGTCCGCCCGGACAGTGCGCTTCAGCGCGCCGTGACCAGCGCCCTGGAGGCGGGCATGCCGCCTATCGAAGTGGCACCCAACGCCGGCAAACTCCTGAAGCTGCTGGTCCAGCTCTCCGGCGCACGGCGAGTCCTGGAGATCGGCACGCTGGCCGGCTTCAGCACCATCTGGATGGCCCAGGGACTGCCAGCCGACGGCCGCCTGGTCACCTGCGAGTACCTCCCCAAGCACGCCCGTATCGCGCGCGCCAACATCGACAACGCCGGCCTGGGCCACAAGGTGGACATCCGGATCGGGGCGGCGCTGGACACCCTGCACGCGCTGGAGAGCGAGGCCGGGCCACCCTTCGACTTCGTGTTTATCGACGCCGACAAGGAAAACAACCCCCACTACCTGGACTGGGCCATCCGGCTCGGGAGGCCCGGCACCACCATCGTGATGGACAACGTCGTGTGGGAAGGCGTCGTGCTGGACGCGTCCATGGACACGGTGAACGCCCCGGGAATCATCAGTGCGCTGCAGATGCTCGGCGACGACGCTCGGCTGGACGGGACCGTCATGCAGACCGTCGGTTCGAAGGGCTGGGACGGGTTCGCCCTCGCGATCGTCCGCTAGGTAGGGCCGGCCGTGCGAGATGCTCGCCGTGCGAGAAACTGCCGGGCAAGAGGCTGCCGTGGCGTGGCCGGGGCACCCAACACCAAGTGCTAAGTATGCTTAGATTGCTTGGCGGCGGCCCGGCGGGCAGCCGCTGACGCGAAGGACTGGAAATACGCAGCCCGGACGTTCACCTCCCACAATCGCACAGCCCGAAGGAAAACAGGCAGCCGAAATGAACGGGACCCCGACCTCCCACCAGCCCCTCCCCGCCAGGACCCGTCCTGTCATGACCAGTCCCGCCACGTTCAGCCCGGTCAGGATCAGTTCCGCTGACCCGGACCTGAACGCGATCGGCCCTTTGCTGACCGGCGCGCGGGCCGCCGTCGGCGATGTCCCGGCCCTGCTGGACCTCGCCAAAGCAGCAGCGGAGAAGGCGCCAAAGCCAGGGGAGGGCCGGACCGCGTTCCTGTGGGAGATTCTGGCCTCCGTGACCGCCGTCGACGTCGCCGCAGGCCGGGTCCTGGAACCGCACCTGGACGCCGCCGCGATTCTGCGGCAGGCAGCGGGCGCGGCCGCGGGGGAGGGCCGGGACTGCCCGGACTTCAACGGGATCGGCTTTGAGGGCGCCTGGGGCGTGTTCGCGGCCGAGGCCCCGGGACTCCGGCTGGAGGCAACCGAGGCCGACGGATGCTTCCGGCTCCACGGCTCCAAGCCCTGGTGCTCGCTGGCCGCACAACTTGACCATGCGGTGCTGACCGCTCACGTCGGAGGCGGCCGCGCCGCGTTCGCCGTCGACCTCCACGCCGAGGGTGTGAGCTTCGCCGATCCTGAGTGGACCAGCCGGGGCCTGCGGGAAATCCCCAGCGGCACGGTGCACTTCGATGGTGTCCCGGTCGTGCCGCTGGGAGGAACCGGCTGGTACTACCAGCGCCCCGGCTTCGCCTGGGGCGGCATGGGCGTGGCCGCCTGCTGGCTGGGCGGCGCCGTCGCGGTGGCCCGCAGCTTCACCGCATCCCTACAGAAAGCTGCCGACGGCGGACGGGAACCGGACCAGATTGCCCTGGCGCACCTTGGCGAGATTGACCGGACCCTGGCCGCCCTGACCGGGTACCTGGCGCAGACAGCCGCCCGGATCGACGCGGGGGAACTCTCCGACGCCGGCGCATGGCGCGAGGCCCTGCGGGTGCGGGGAACCGCGGCCGCCGCCGTCGAACGCATCCAGACGCTCGTGAGCCAGAATCTGGGGCCGGCCCCGCTCGCCTTCGATGAGAGCTACGGAAAACGGATGGCGGATCTGGCCCTGTACATCCGCCAGCACCACGCCATGCGCGACGACGCACAGCTGGGCGCCCTCTCACTGAACGGAAACGCCCCATGGTGAGCTTTACCCATGACGACCCAGGGACCAGCGAGGCAGTATGGGCTACCGGCGGTGCGGCGGAGCTGCCGGAGCTGCCACTGGATCATGGGGAGCTCGCCGGCCGGGCGTTCATTGTCCTGGCCGCCCACCCCGACGACGAGACGCTCGGGGCCGGCGGGCTGCTGGCCCGGCTGCACGCCGTCGGCGCCGCCGTCCGGGTGCTGTTGTGCACGGCAGGGGAGGCCTCGCACTCGGGTTCGCCGACGACGACTCCGGAGCAGCTGGCAGCGGTCCGGCTGCAGGAGTTCGGCGGCGCCATGACGCAGCTGCTTGGCGGCAGGGAATGGCAGTGTCTGGGCCTGCCCGACGGCAAACTCGCCGAACACCGGGAGCAGATCCGCGCCGCCGTCCACGAGGCGGTCAGCGAGGTGTCAACCGCGTGCGGGGCCGCCGCCGGCGACGTGGTTCTTGTAGCGCCCTACCGCTCGGACGGCCACACCGACCACGACGTCCTCGGATCCGTAGCCGCCGACTTCAGCGCCGCGGAGGGCTGCGCTCTTCTCGAATACCCCATCTGGTACTGGCTGTGGGCCGCACCGGACGCTCCCGTCTCCACCGGCGACCCGGCTGATCCTGCATCCTCCGCTGGCTCCGCCGGTGCGGCGTGGCGCGGCTGGTTCCGGCTGCCGCTGACCCCGGCCGAGCAACAGGCCAAGGCCGCCGCCATGGCGGCGCACAGATCCCAGGTCCAGCCGCTTTCCGGGTTGCCGGGCGATGAGGTGCTCCTGCCGGCGGCTTTTCTGGCGCACTTTGAGCGGCCATGGGAGACGTTCGCCTGGTACCCGGCGAGTGCCCCGTCCGGGCATGTCCCGTCCAGAGTTGTCCCGTCCAGGGATGCCCCGTCCGACGGCGGGTCCCCGCACCCCTACGCCGCGCGCGACGCAGAGCGACTCTTCGATGCCGTCCACGCCCGGGAGGAGGATCCCTGGCAGTACACCTCGAGCTGGTACGAGCACCGCAAGCGTGCCCTGACGCTTGCCGCGCTGCCCGCGAGCAGCTACGCGGCCGGGTTGGAGATCGGCTGCTCGATTGGAACGCTGAGCGTGGAGCTCGCGCCGCGGTGCGGAAGTTTCCTGGCCGTTGACGCCAGCAGCACCGCCCTGGACCACGCCGCCCGGCGGCTCGCCCACCTGCCCGCGGCACAGACGCGCCACCTGACGGTCCCTGACGAGTGGCCCGACGGATCGTTTGACCTGATCGTGGTCTCAGAGGTGGGGTACTACCTCTCGCCGGCAGAGCTCGGCGGCCTGCTCGACCGGATCCGGGACGCGCTCCGGCCCGGCGGGACCCTGGTGCTGTGCCACTGGCGGCACCCCGTTTCCGGCTGGGAACTGGACGGCGACGCGGTCCACGCCGCGGCCCGGCGCCAGCTGGGCTGGGCCGGCGGCGGGATCTACCGGGAACGCGACTTTGTCCTCGAGGTGCTTCTTGCGCCGGACACCGTGCCGGACCGCGGCGCCCGCGAACGGGGACGGTGACCGGGGTGGCAGCACTGGCATTGCCGCTGGCGCGCGGGTACGGCATCGAACGGGTTGCCGTCGTCATGCCCGCGCACAACGAGGAAGAGCACCTGGAGGACGCGCTGCGGGCCTTTCAACAGTCCGCGGACGCCCTGCACAGGGTCCGGCCCGACGTCGACGTCCGATTGACGGTGGTGCTGGACAGCTGCACGGACGGATCCGCCGCCACCGTGGCCGGTTTTGTTGGTGCAGACCGGCGCATCGGTGCCCTTGAGGTCAGCTACCGCAGCGCCGGTGCCAGCCGGGCCGCAGGAGCCCGGGCGTCGGGCATCGGAATCCCCCGGCGACGGCCGCCGGGGCAGCGCTGGACGCCGCCGGCTTGGGCCGGCCGGACCTGGCTGGCCAACACCGACGCCGATTCCAGGGTGCCGGAGAACTGGCTGGTCCGCCAGCTTGAGTTCGCCGAGGCAGGCGCCGATGCCGTACTGGGGTCCGTGGAGCCGGACCCGGCCGGAATGGACCCTGAGTTGCTCCGGCGGTGGCGGGAACGCCACCCGTTCCACGAGGACCATCCCCACATTTACGGTGCGAATTTCGGCGTCCGGGCATCCGCCTATCTGGCCGCCGGAGGGTTCGCACGGATCACATCCGAAGAGGACCGGGCCCTCGTCCACGGCCTTCGCAGCCGCGCTTTCACGGTCACGGCGACGGACAGCAACCGGGTGGTGACCTCCGGCCGGACCCACGCCCGGGCACCGCACGGCTTTGGCACCTACCTGCGGAGTCTGGACCGGGTGCCGCCGCCACCAGCCGGCTGACGAGTCACCGACCCCGGGACCCGTTGACGCCGGGATCGGGCCCCTCCACACTGATAACGTGACCGACGCTGCTAACGAACCCAGCATCAATCAGGTTGTTGACCGCCTGGCGGCCCGTTTCCCGCACGTCCCCCGGGTACACATCGCCGGGATTGTCGGCGAGGAATTCGAGGCCCTGGACGCGGGCCGGATCAGGACGTTCATCCCCACCCTGGTTGAACGGGGTGCCCGCGTGCGGATCCAGAGAGAATTCGGAATGAGCACCGCCGGCGACTAACGCGCCCTGGCAGCCTCGAGTTCGCCGTATACGCGTCAAATCGCCGTAAAGTTCCGGCGAGCCCGCACCATTCCGGCGATTTCGACGGCGGCAGCCAGGCGGGACCGGCCCGGCGGCCGTGGACAGCGGACCTTTGGCCCTTACCGGCCCGGGCCACCGGCAGGATGCTCGACCCATGAGGTACCTGATCAGGGCCGGCGGCCGGCGGTGTCCGTGAGGGGCGGAGCGCGGGCGTGAACCCCGGTGCGGGGCAGGACTCGCTGTCAGCCGTAGCCGGCCTCAGCGCGGACGAGGCAGCCCGGCGGCTGCAGCAATTCGGCGCCAACAAACTGCCCGAACCCCGATCGGTCCCCGGCTGGCGGAGGCTTCTGGCCGAGCTGACCCACTTCTTCGCGATCATGCTCTGGGTGGCGGCCGTCTTCGCATTCATTGCCGGCATGCCACAACTGGGGATCGCCATCATCGTGGTGATCGGGGTCAACGGGGTGTTCGCCTACATCCAACAGGAGCGGGCCCAGCACGCCGCCGCCAAGCTCCGCGAACTGCTCCCCGCCATGGTGTCCGTGCGCCGAGACCGCCGCGTCATCAAGGTCCACGCCACCGAACTGGTTCCCGACGACGTCGTGGTGCTTGTGGCCGGCGACCGCGTCCCCGCGGACCTCCGGCTGGCCGTTGCCACCAGCTGCGAGGTGGACGAGTCGATGCTGACAGGCGAAAGCGAGGCCGTGGTCAAGTCCCCGGGCGACACCGCTTTCGGCGGCACGTTCCTGGTCAACGGGCAGGCCGAAGGCGTGGTCCTGGTGACGGGAGGCCAGACCAGGCTCGCGGAAATCGCGGCCCTGACGGGCAACGTCGAAGCCCCGACCAGCCCGCTGGCACTGGAACTGCAAAGAATCGTCCGCATCACCGCCTCCATGGCCCTGGGCATCGGTGCGCTGTTCTTCGTCATCTCGCTCCTTGTCGGCATTTCCTGGCGAGATGCCTTCCTGTTCGCCATCGGGGTGGCCGTCGCGCTCGTTCCCGAAGGCCTGCTTCCCACGGTCACGCTCTCCCTGGCTGTCGGTGCGCAGCGCATGGCCAAGCGCAACGCCCTGGTGCGCAACCTGCAGGCGGTGGAGACCCTCGGCTCCACCACGTTCATCTGTACCGACAAGACAGGCACCCTGACACAGAACAGGATGAACGTCGTCGAGGTCTGGACCCCGGCTGGGCTGCTGACCATCGACGGCCAGGGCTACGGCCCCGAAGCCGATATCACCGGCACCGGCACGGAGGACGCCCGTCAGCTCAGCGTCGCGGCGCGCGCCGCCTCGGTGGGGCGGGCCGTCCTCCACGAGGACCGGTGGATAGCAGAGGGCGACCCGATGGAGGCCGCGATCGACGCGCTCGCCGCCCGCCTCACGGCCGTCCCCGCCGAAGGGCCCGCTGACCGGGGCGAACACCGGGAGCAGCCGACGCCGTCGCACCGGTTCGCGTTCGACCCCCGCCGGCTGCGGGAATCGGCAATCGTCGGCACCACCCTCTACGTGAAGGGCGCCCCGGAATCGGTGATCCCGCTGTGCACCGGAGACGGCACGTGGGCTCCATCCGGGGCGGGGGCTTCGGGCGCGCGCCGGGCGCTGGGCATGGTCGACGAGATGGCCGCGCGCGGCCTGCGCGTGCTCGCCGTCGCCCAGCGCAGCCTGCCCGGGGCACCCGGCGCCACGTTCCGGCTCGAAGACGCGGAGGCCGGGCTGACGCTGATGGGCCTGATGGGCCTGCACGATCCTCCCCGGACCGAGGTGAAGGTGGCCCTCCAGGCCGCCCGCGACGCCGGCATCAAAGTGGCCATGGTGACCGGCGACCACGCCTTCACCGCCGCCGCCATCGCCCGGGAGACCGGGCTGCTCGGCGCCACCGAAACCGTGCTGCAGGGACCGGACCTGCCCGAGGACGACGCCGTCCTGGCGGCCCTGCTGGACCGTGACGGAGTGGTGGTCAGCCGAGTGACGCCGGAACAGAAACTCCGGGTGGCGCGCCTCCTGCAAGGCCGCGGGCACGTCCTGGCCATGACCGGCGACGGCGTCAACGACGGCCCGGCGCTGCAGCAGGCCGACATCGGGGTCGCCATGGGCCTGAGCGGCACCGACGTCGCCCGTGAGGCCGCCGACCTCGTGCTGCTCGACGACGACTTCGCCACCATCATTGCCGCGGTGGAACAGGGCCGGGCCACCTACGCGAACATCCGGCGCTTCCTGACCTACCACCTGACGGACAACGTCGCCGAGCTCACCCCCTTCATCATCTGGGCCTTGTCCGGCGGCCACTTCCCGCTGGCGCTGGGCGTACTGCAGATCCTTGCCCTGGACATCGGCACCGACCTGCTGCCCGCCCTCGCCCTGGGCAGCGAGGCGCCCAGCAAGGGAACGCTGAAGCGGCCGCCCGAGCGCCGGCATCTGATGGACCGAGCCCTCATATTCCGGGTGTTCGGGCTGCTGGGACCGGTGGAGGCCGTGATGGAGATGACCGCGTACACGGTGGTGCTGCTGGGCGCGGGGTGGCGGCCCGGCACGGAACTGCCGGCCATGGACGTGCTCATGGCGGCCTCCGGTGCGGCCTTCACAACGGTCGTCCTGGCCCAGTTGGCGAACGCCTTCGCCTGCCGCAGCGCCACCGTCCCGCCCTGGCGGCTGGGCTGGTTCACCAACCGGCTGTTGCTGTGGGCCGTGCTCGCGGAGCTGGGTCTGCTGTGCGTGTTCCTGTTCCTCGGTCCGGTGGCGGCGCTGCTGGGCCACGCCCCGCCGACGCCTGGAGGGCTGGCGGTGGCTCTGGCCGCTGTCCCCGCCGTCCTGATCGCCGACTGGCTGTACAAGATCGTCCGCCACCGCCGGGCCGGTTCACCGGCCGGCGGCCCCGGAACGGTCGGCCCCGGAACGGCCGGGGGCGGCACGCGGGTCCAAAGCCCCTGACCCCGGGACACCGGTCCCGCGCAGTATGGGTCCACCGACAACGCACAGGAGTGCTGACATGGCTGATTCCCCCGTGATGTGGTTTGACGAGATCGGCATGGGCGACGTCCCGAGGGTCGGCGGCAAGAACGCCTCCCTCGGCGAGCTCATCCGGAACCTCCAGAGCGAGGGCGTCCGGGTCCCCGACGGGTTTGCCACCACGGCCGCCGCGTACCGCACCTTCATTGCGGCCAACGGGATTGACGCCGCCATGCGGTCGCGCATCGCGGCCTACCGGTCCGGGGACGCCACGCTGCGCGCCACCGGCGAGGCCATCCGGGAGCTGTTCCTGGCCAGCGAGTTCCCCGAGGACATCGCCGAATCCATCCGCGCCCACTACCGGACCCTGGGGGAGCGCGCCGGCGTGGACCGGCTCTCGGTCGCGGTCCGCAGCAG
The DNA here is from genome assembly GCF_054062615.1 of Arthrobacter sp. TE12232. Lineage (NCBI taxonomy): Bacteria > Bacillati > Actinomycetota > Actinomycetes > Micrococcales > Micrococcaceae > Arthrobacter > Arthrobacter sp. TE12232. The sequence continues at coordinate 2,157,423 of NZ_JBSSFK010000001.1, read as the reverse complement.
CGCGACCGCCGAGGACCTCCCGGACGCGAGCTTCGCCGGACAGCAGGAGACCTTCCTGAACATCGCGGGCGAGCACGAACTGCTGGACGCCTGCCGCCGCTGCTACGCCTCCCTCTTCACAGACCGGGCCATCAGCTACCGGGAAGTCAAAGGCTTTGACCACCTGGATGTCGCCCTCTCGATCGGCATCCAGCGGATGGTGCGTTCCGACGTCGGGGCCTCCGGGGTGATGTTCTCCATCGATACCGATTCGGGCTTTCCCCGGGCCGCCGTCATCAGCGCGGCCTGGGGCCTGGGCGAAACCGTGGTCCAAGGCACCATCAACCCGGACAAGTATGTGGTCTTCAAACCGCTCCTCTCAGAGTCCGCGGCCGCGCAAGGCGTCACCCCGATCATCGAGAAATCCCTCGGCTCCAAGGCCCGGAAGATGGTCTACGGCCGCGGCGGGAGCGCCCGCACCCGGATGATGGACACCTCGGCGGCCGAGCGCCGGGCCTTCGTGCTGGGCGACGCCGAGATCCTCGCCCTCGCCCGCTGGGCTGTCAGCGTCGAAAACCACTACGGCCGGCCCATGGACATGGAATGGGCCCGCGACGGCGAGACCGGGGAACTCTTCATGGTCCAGGCCCGCCCCGAGACCGTCCAGTCGCTCCGCACCGGTCCCCACTTCACCATCCACCATCTGCTGGAGCAGGGGACGGTGCTGGCCACCGGGGCCGCGATCGGCGATTCGATCGCGCACGGCACGGCCTGCGTCATCCGGACCGCGGCGGACATTGCGGCATTCCGCGACGGCGCCATCCTCGTGACCGAAATGACCGACCCCGACTGGGTGCCCATCATGAAGCGGGCGGCCGGGATCGTCACGGACCACGGCGGCCCCACGAGCCACGCGGCGATCGTGAGCCGCGAGCTGGGCGTGCCCGCCGTCGTCGGAACCGTCAATGCCACGGCTGTCCTGGCCGAGGGCCGGCCCGTGACGATCTCCTGCGCCGAGGGCGATACGGGCCGGGTGTACGACGGCACCCTGGCCTTCGAAACAGAAGACGTGGACCTCGGCGCGCTCCCCGAAACCCGCACAGCCGTCATGGTCAACATCGCCAGCCCGGCTGCGGCCTTCCAGTGGTGGCGGCTGCCGGCCGACGGCGTCGGGCTCGCCCGGATGGAATTCATCATCAGCAGCCTGATCCGCGTGCATCCCATGGCCCTGGTCCATCCGGAACGGGTCACCGACCCCGCCGAGGCGCAGCAGATCAGGGAGCTGGCGCAGGGGTACGCGGACCCGACCGAGTACTTCGTGGACGCCCTGTCGCTGGGCATCGCCAAGATCGCCGCGCCGTACTACCCGCGCCCCGTGATCGTCCGGCTCAGCGACTTCAAGACCAACGAATACGCCCACCTGCTGGGCGGCGCCGCCTTTGAGGAGCCGGAAGAGAACCCGATGCTCGGCTTCCGCGGTGCCTCGCGCTATTACGACGCCCGCTACCGCGAGGGGTTCGCGCTCGAATGCGCCGCGCTCAAGCGGGTCCGCGAGAAACTCGGGTTCACCAACGTGATCGTCATGGTGCCGTTTTGCCGCACGCCGCAGGAGGCGGACAAGGTCCTTGCCGTGATGGCCGAGCACGGTCTGGTCCGCGGCAGCAACGGGCTGCAGGTCTACATGATGTGTGAAATCCCGTCCAACGTGGTCCTGGCAGAGAAATTCGCCACCCGCTTCGACGGGTTCTCGATCGGCTCCAACGACCTCACGCAGCTGGTCCTGGGCGTGGACCGCGATTCCGGCCAGCTCGCTGCGCTCTTCGATGAGCGGGACGAAGCCGTGATGGTCATGATCAGCGAGGCCATCCGCAAGGCCCACGCCGGCGGCATCAAGATCGGCATCTGCGGGCAGGGTCCCAGCAACCATCCGGAGTTCGCGGCGTTCCTGGTGCGCGAAGGGATCGACTCGATCTCCCTGAACCCGGACAGCTATCTCAGGACCGTGCCGCGGATCGCGGAGGCGGAGAAGACAGCGCCAGCCGGGGCAGCGTCAGCCGCGACAGCCTCAGCCCGGTAGCGGTGCCCGGCGCGCGCCTTCCCTGGCCCGCGCCGTGCTGACGGCGCCGTGGCGACCCGGTCCGAGGGACCGCAAGGCGTTCAGGATCGTGGCGAGGTCCACGAGCTCCTGCGTCAGGGCCCCTGCGATGGCCGGCACGTACCCCGCGGCCGCGGCCACCATGAGGGCCACGCTCAGCCCGATGCCGATCCAGATGCTCTGCAGGGCCACTTGCACGGTGCGCTGTCCGATCCGGACGGCCGACGCCACCTTAGAGAGGTCATCTAGGATGATCACGACGTCGGCCGACTCGCCGGCCGCCGTCGAGCCGCGGGCGCCCATGGCGATTCCGACGTCGGCGACCGCCAGGACGGGGGCGTCATTGACGCCGTCGCCGACCATCATGACCGGACGGTCCGGCAGCGACCTGACGGCCTCGACCTTGTCCGGCGGGAGGCACTCCGCCCGGACGTCGGTGAGTCCGGCCTCGTCCGCGATGTGCCGGGCGGTGGCGAGCGCATCGCCGGTCAGCATGACCGTCCGATTCACGCCGAGGGCCTTGAGCTCGCTGAGCGTGCGGCGGGTCTCTTTGCGGATGGGATCGCTCATCACGAGGGAGCCCACGAATTCGCCGCCGGTACCGACGTAGATGGCGAGCTCACCGCTGGCCAGGTCCGTCTCCGCTACGCCGGAGGCCCACTCGGCCACGAACGCGGGCTTGCCCACCACCACGTCCTGGTCGTCAAACCGGGCCCGCACCCCGTGCGTGGCGAATTCCGTGGCCTCGGTGGCAGCGCCAAAAGGCAGCCCCCGGGAACGGGCTGCGTCCATCACCGAGGCGGCGAGGACATGGGAGGAGTACTGTTCCGCGGACGCCGCCAACCCCAGGACCTCATCTTCCGAGAGGGTCCCGGCGGTCCGAACGGCCACCAACGCGGGGCGGCCGTAGGTCAGGGTTCCCGTCTTGTCGAACGCCACCGTCTTGATCCGGCTCAGCTGTTCAAGCACCCCGGCGTACTTGACGATGACGCCGGAGCGCGCGGCGCGACTCATGCCGCCTAGGAACGCCACGGGAGCGGCGATCAGCAGCGGGCACGGCGTGGCCACCACGAGGACCTCGGCGAACCGTGCCGGGCTGCCGCTGATGATCCAGCCCACGGCACCCAGCGCGTAGGCCAGGGCCGTGAACGGCACGGCATAGCGGTCGGCCAGCCGGACCATGGGCGCTTTGCTTTCCGCCGCCTCCTTCACGAGGGCGACGATCCGGCTGTATTGCGAATCCTCCATACGCGCCGTGACCCGCATCCGGATTGCGGCCTCACCGTTCAACGAGCCGCTCATGAGCCCTTCCCCGGCGGACCGCTCCACCGGCAGGCTTTCCCCCGTGAGCGACGATTCATCGAACGTGCCCGAATCGGAGAGCAGGACGCCGTCCAGCGGGACCACCTCACCGGGCCTGACCAGCAGGATGTCGCCGATGTCGACGTCGGTGGCCGCCACGTCCTCGTGCTGGCCGTCCGTGTGGGCTTCGGCAGTGTGGTTTCCGGCAGTGTTGGTTCCGGCAGCGGAGGTGCCGTTGCGCTCCCGGTGGGCCGTCTGCGGGACGCGTTCCAGCAGTGCCGTCAGTTCGTGCTTGGCCCGGCCGGCGGCGTAGTCCTCGAGCGCCGTGCCGCCGGCGAGCATGAGCACGATGATCATCGAGGCGATGTACTCACCCACGAGGACGGTGGCGACGATTGCGGTGACGGCCAGGATGTCGATGCCCCACTGGCCGCCTGCGAGCCGGCGCACCATTCCGATGGCGAGGTAGGCAGCCACGGCCAGGGCATAGATGCTCGCGGCGGCCTGGGCAATGCCCTCCTGGCCTGCGGCCAGGAGGGCCACCACCGCCAGCAGGACAAGCAGGGTCCCCGCTACGAGCGGATACCGGAGAACGATTTTCACGGATTTTCTGCCTTCGACGGCGTGTCCTGAACTACTTGAATCCTACTGCGCCGCAGCCGGCAGCCACGCAGACTCAGCATGAGAGGCTGGAAGAGCACCCGTCCCGACCAAACGGGCGGCGAGCCGAGCCCGACGGGCCGCGGCGCAGTATCAGTGACACCAGGAGGAATGACGTGCGGAGCAGTTCAGACACCGTCGAAACGCGGTCGGCCCTGGTGGTGGGGGCCAGCGGAATTGCCGGGTCGGCGCTGGTGGACAGGCTGGCTGACGAGGGGTGGGACGTGGTGGGGCTCTCCCGCAACCCGCTGCGCCGCCGCGACGTACGCCATGTGAGCGCGGACCTGAATTCCGTGGAGGATCTGCGCGAGGGTCTGGCCGGCGAATCTCCCACCCACGTGTTTTACACGGCGTGGTCCAGGATGAATACGGAACAGGAAAACATCGAGACAAACGCGGGCATGCTGCGGAACGTCCTCGCGAGCCTCAGCGGCAAGCCCGTGAAGCACGTCGCCCTCATGACCGGGCTGAAGCACTATCTGGGCCCGTTTGAAGCCTATGCGGCAGGGCAAATGCCGGACACCCCGTTCCGGGAGAGCGAGCCCAGACTGCCGACGCCCAACTTCTACTACGCCCAGGAAGACGAACTGTGGGCAGCCGCCGGCACGCAGGGCTTTGGCTGGTCCGTGCACCGGGCGCACACGGTGATCGGACATGCAGTCGGAAACGCCATGAACATGGGACTCACGCTCGCCGTCCAGGCCTCCATCTGCAGGGAACTGGGACAGCCGTTCATCTTCCCGGGCTCCGAGACGCAGTGGAACAGCCTCACGGACATGACCGACAGCGGGCTGCTGGCGGACCACATGATCTGGGCGGCCACAGCGGACAACGTCAGCGACGAGGCCTACAACATCGTCAACGGCGACGTCTTCCGCTGGCGGCGCATGTGGCCGGCGCTGGCCGCCTACTTCGGTGTCGAGCCAGTGGGCTACGCCAACGAACCCCGCCCCCTGGAGCAGCAAATGCGCGGCATGGAAGGCGTGTGGGCAGGCATCGCCGCCCGCCACGGGCTGGCGGAACCCGACCTCGCACGAGTCGCCTCCTGGTGGCACACGGACGGTGACCTGGGCCGGAACCTCGAAGTGGTCACCGATATGAGCAAGAGCCGACTTGCCGGCTTCACCGGGTACCGCCGAACCGAAGACGCCTTCCTCCGGCTGTTCGACCGGTACCGGGCGGACGGCCTGATTCCGGCAATGCCCTAGGGGACGCCACGGCAGCGGGGGCCTTTCAGCACTAGACCGGCGGTGACCCGTGGGGCCACAGTGAATCATGGGGTCCACGAGTGCTGGCAGCCGGCGCCGGTGGTGGCTGATCGCGGCCGTCGTGGCCGCCGCGGTGCTGCTGCTCGGCGCCGCGGTCCTGCTGCTGCAAGGGGCGCCGACGGCGTCCCCGCCCGCATCTGCGCCCGTCACCTCGCCGGCGTCCGGATCCGCCTCCGAGACCCCGTCCCCTGACTCGCCGACCGCGGCTTCGCCGGCCCCGGGCACCAGCGTGCCTGCTCCGGCCGTTCCCGTCCCGCCAGCCCCTGAACCGACCGCTCCGCCCCCGGTGCCGGCCGTTCCTGCTCCCGTGCCGCCCGCGGCGCCGTTCCCCGCCGCGCTCGCCGGACGCGATGTCGAGACCATCCCGGGCGCGGGCCGGGTGGTGGCCCTGACGTTCGACGCCGGCGCCAACGCGGCCGGACTTCCCAGCATCCTGCAAAGCCTCGCCGCCGCGGGCGTGCGGGCCACGTTTTTCCTCACCGGCAGCTGGGCTGCCGCGAACCCCGGAGGCGTGGCGGCGATCGTCGCCGGAGGGCACCGGGTGGGCAACCATTCCATGACCCATCCGGCATTCACCGGACTGCCGGACGCCGGCATCGCGGACCAGGTTACATCGGCCGAGCGGGCCATCCGGGCGGCCGGCGCGGACCCGCGGCCGCTCTTCCGGTTTCCCTTCGGCGATCGCGACGCCAGGACCATCGCCACCGTCAACAACCTCGGCTACCTTCCGGTGCGCTGGAGCGTCGACACCCTGGGCTGGAAAGGCACCAGCGGCGGGGTGACAGCGCAACTCGTGGCTGACCGGGTCCTGGCGGCACTGCAGCCGGGGGAAATTGTCCTGATGCATATCGGTTCCAACCCCGACGACGGCACCACCCTGGACGCCGATGCCCTGCCCCGGCTGATCAACCGCATCCGCCAGGCCGGCTATGGCTTCACCACCCTCGACGCACTCGTGGGCTAAGGGCGCATCCCGGGCCGAACGCCACTGTCGCGGCGCACCGATCGCTGATAGGACTGGGCCATGACGGAGTCGCCCACAGTTGCCGCCGCGCTGGCCCCCGTCGACGCCGTGATCTTTGACCTCGACGACGTCGTGACCGACACCGGAGAGCTCCGCGCGGCAGCCTGGAAACAGCTCTTCGACGACATCATGAAGGACCCCCGGCTTCCCGCCGACGCGCGGCGCGGGCCCTTCACGGACGGCGACTTCGCACGCTGCGTCGAGGGCCGGACCTGGGAGGACGGCGTGGCTACCTTCCTGGCCTCGCGCGGCGTCGCCATTCCCCGCGGCTCGCCCGCGGACGGCCCGGCGGAGTGGACGGCGTTCGGACTCGCGCAGCGCCAGGGCGGGATCTTCGAAAACATGCTCGCGGGCGGTCCCGTTCCGGTCTTCCCCGGTACCGTGGCGCTGCTCGAGCGGCTCCGCGCAGGGCGGATCCCGGTCGTCCTCGCCACCTCCAGCCGGAATGCCGCCGCAATCGTGGCCGCCGCGGGCCTTGGCGACGGCTTTGATCACATCGTGGATGGCCAGACGGCCCTGGACCACGACGTCGCCGGAATGCCGGCGCCGGCTTTGGTCCTGGAGGCCGTCCGCAGAATGGAGATCACCCCGGCCCGGGCCATGGTGATCGCCGCCGCCGCGGCCGGCGTGGAAGCGGGGCGGCGCGGAGGCTTCGGGCTCGTAGTTGGCCTCGACCGGGCCGGGCGGCGGGCCGCGCTGGAAGCCGCGGGCGCCGACGTCGTGGTTGAAGACGTCAGCGAACTGGACATCGGGCTGGTCATCACGCACCCGTGGCTGCTGGTCTACGAGGGATTCGACCCGGCCCACGAACGGCACCGGGAGGCGCTGACCACCCTCGGCAACGGCTATCTGGCCACCCGCGGCGCCGCCCCGGAGCACCGCGCGGGCGAAGTCCACTATCCCGGCACTTACCTCGCAGGCGTTTACAACAGCCTGACAAGCAATGTCCAGGGCGAGGTGACAGTGGACGAACACATGGTCAACATCCCGGACTGGCTGCCGCTGGATGTCAGGATAGGCGACGGCAACTGGTGGTCCGACGGCGGCCTGACGCTCCGCAGTGAGCGCCGCACGCTGGACCTCAAACGCGCCCTGCTGACCCGGGAAGCGGTTCTGGAGGACGACGCCGGGCGGCAGCTTCAGGTGCTACAGCGCCGGCTCGTCTCCATGGCCGAGCCCCATCTGGCCGCGCTGGAGACGACGCTGACCGCCGTCGGGTGGAGCGGAACCGTCAGCGTCCGCAGCGGCTGCGACACCGGCGTCACCAACTCCAACGTGCCCGAGGACGCCCAGCTGGCCAACCGGCACCTGACGGCGGTGACGGTGTCCTCCTCCTCCGGGGCCGGGCCGGACGCCTCGCAGCTGACGGTGGAGATGCAGACGAGCGGGAGCAAGATCGGGATCGCCTTGGCGCTGCGGACGCGGATTTCCGGCGGCGGACAGCCGCAGCCGGAACCCGGAGCCGGCGGGGTTCCGGCCGGTATTACCGAGCCGGCCGGGGGCCTGCACGGACACCGCTTCGACCTGCCGGTCACGGACGCCGTCCCCGTCACGGTCACCAAGACGGTGGCCGTCGCGACGTCGCGGGACCACGCGATCGCCTCGCCGGTCTCGGCCGCGCTCGCCGTGCTGGCGCGCGCACCCCAGGACTTCGGCGAACTGCTGGCAGCCCATGAGACGGCGTGGAGCCTCCTCCTGGCGCCGTTCATCATCGAATCCGATGCCCCGTCCCAGGCGCAGCTGATCCTGAACCTCCACGTCTTCCACCTGCTGCAGACGCTCACCACCCACACGGCCGAGCTCGACGCGGGGGTCCCGGCCCGCGGGCTCCACGGCGAAGGCTACCGGGGCCACATCTTTTGGGATGAGCTGTTCGTCCTGCCGGTCCTGAACTCCCGGCTGCCCGCGGTGGCCCGCGAACTGATTGACTACCGCTGGCGGCGCCTGGGAACGGCGCGGGACGCGGCCCGCAAGGCCGGGCTGCGCGGCGCCCTCTTTCCCTGGCAGAGCGGCAGCGACGGCACCGAACAGACACCCAAGTTCCTGTTCAACAAGCTCTCCGGTCACTGGATGCCTGACTACTCCCATCTGCAGCGGCATGTGGGTCTGGCGGTCGCCTACAACGCATGGCAGTACTTCGAAGCGACCCAGGACCGGGGCTGGCTGACCCGGCACGGTGCTGAGATTGTGGTGGACGTCGCCCGGCTGTTCGCATCCATGGCAGCGCATGACGCTGCGGAGGACCGCTTCCACATCAAGGGCGTCATGGGGCCCGACGAGTATCACACCGGCCATCCGGGCAACCCCGGCGGCGGCCTGGACGACAACGCGTACACGAACATCATGGCGGCCTGGGTGTTCGACCAGGCCGTCTGGATCATGCACTCCGTGCAGGGGTTCGACATGGAGGAGCTGCGGTCACGGCTGGAGATCACGCGGGGGGAAATCGACGCCTGGGCGCACCTGAGCCGGCGCATGTTCGTCCCCTTCCACGACGACGGCATCATCAGCCAGTTCGACGGCTACGGCGCACTCCGGGAACTCGACTGGAACCACTACCGCCGCGCCTACCGGAACATCGAACGGCTGGACCTGATCCTCGAGGCCGAAGGCGACAGCACCAACCACTACCGGCTGGCCAAACAGGCGGACGTCCTGATGCTCCTGTACGTCCTGGGCGAGGACCAGCTCCTGGGGTTCCTGCGCCGGATGGGCTACGACGTCGAGCCGGCGCACATCGCGGCCACGGTGGACTTCTACCTGGCCCGGACCGCGCACGGTTCCACGCTCAGCCGGGTCACCCACGCCTCCGTGCTGGCGCAGCGGGACCCGGAGCGGGCGTGGGCCACGTTCCGGGAAGCGCTGGACACGGACCTGGACGACACGCAGGGGGGCACCACGAGCACAGGCATCCACCTGGGCGCCATGGCGGGCTCGATCGACGTTGTCCAGCGCAGCTTCGCCGGACTCCGGATCACCCGCGATGCCCTGGACTTCACCCCGCGGCTGCCGGCGGAGCTGCACCGGGTGGAATTCCAGGTCCGCTACCGTGACCAGCTGCTGGCGGTGCACCTCGGACCGGACCGGCTCAGGGTGTCCGCGGCCCCGGGGGACGCCGCCCCGGTGCTGGTGCGGGTCGGCGCGGAGAAGGTGCTGATCCGGGCTGGCCGGGAGCACGAGTTCCTTCGCGCCGCCGGGCCGTCCGGCTGACGCCACGTGCGGGCTATGTGTGCTCCATGTGCAGCACGGCCGCTCCCGTGATCCGGTCCTCGGCCAGATCCCGCAGTGCCTGATCCGCGGCCTCGAACGGGTACGCCATGGTGGTGGGGCGGAGCGGGATCTCGGCGGCGATCCGGAGGAATTCCTCGCCGTCGGCCCGGGTATTGGCCGTGACGCTGCGCAGCTGGCGTTCGTTGAAGAGCTCGTCGCTGTAGTGCAGCGGCGGGATGTCGCTCAGGTGGATGCCGGCGACGGCGAGCGTGCCGCCGCGGTCCAGGGCGCGAAGCGCCACCGGCACCAGCCCGCCGGCGGGGGCAAAGAGGATCGCGGCGTCGAGGGGATCCGGTGGCTGTTCCTCGGCGCCGCCGGCGAACGTCGCGCCCAGATCCAGGGCCAGCCGGCGGGCCTCCGCGGACCGGGTCATGACGTACACGCGGGCACCCCGGTAGAGTGCGATCTGGGCCGCCAGGTGCGCGGAGCCGCCGAAGCCGTAGATGCCCAGCCGGCCGCCGATCGGCAGTTCCGCCCGGCTCAGCGCACGGTAGCCGATGATGCCTGCGCACAGGAGCGGCGCAGCCTGCTCGTCGCCGAACGTCTCCGGGATCCGGTAGGCGAAGTTCTCGGCCACTGTGACGAGCTCGGCGTACCCGCCGTCGCGGTCCCAGCCGGTAAACGTGGGGGACAGGCACAGGTTCTCCTGGCCGCGCACGCAGAAGCGGCAGGCGCCGCACGTGCCGCCCAGCCAGGCCACCCCCACCCGTTCGCCGAGGCCGAACCTGGCCGCACCCGGGCCGAGCCCGATCACCTCACCCACCACTTCGTGGCCCGGGATGGTCCCGGGGTGCCGGGGTTCGAGGTCGCCCTCGGCCAGGTGCAGGTCTGTACGGCACACGCCGCAGACGCGCACTTTGAGCAAGACCTCCCCGTGCCCGGGCACGGGATCCGGGCAGTCGCCAGCCACGAGGGGTCCGCCGGAAATCGGCCCCGGACGTTCAACCCGCCAGGCGCGCACCGCGGCCTCCTTTACTGCAGTCCCGATGTTGTTTCATGCGGTTTCCATGCGCTTCGTCGCCGCTCCCTTGGATCCGTAAGCGGCGGTCAGCGGCTGACGAGCACGTTGCAGCGCGCCTTGTGCAGCACGGCGGAGACCGTGTTGCCGGGTCCCGCCGAGGGGTTATGGGTCCCGAGTACCAGGACGTCGGCGTCGGCTGCGGCGGCAAGGAGCTCCCGGGCGGCGGCATGGCTGCCGAACAGGACGCCGGACACTTCCAGCCCGGGGGCCAACCCCCGGGCCTCGTCGATGGCGTGGTCCAGCAGCTCTTCGCCGAGGAGCCTGGCATGGCGGCCGTGTTCCTCCCGTGCCCCGCCCCGCAGCGTGTCCACATGGACGAGGTGCAGCGGGGCGCCGAGAATTCCGGCCAGCCGGACGGCCTCGGCCAGAGTGGCGTGGCTGCGGGGCGAGGCGTCGACCCCCACCACGACGGGGCCGCCGGGGATGCTCGGGCGCCGGATCACCATGACGGGGCAGTGTGCCGAGCCGGCCAAATCAAGGCAGACCGAACCCGCCACGGGGCCCAGGACGGCGCCAAGTCCCCGGCTGCCGACCACCAGTAGCCGCGCGTCCCGGGCGGCGTCGCGCAGGACGGGCGCGGCGAGCCCGGCCTCGATGACGCCGTCGACGGCGGGACCGGGGTGTTCCGGGTCGGTAAGGGACGTGAATCGTTCGATGCCAGCCGCTTCGAGCCCGGCCTCGGCCGCGTCGCCGGGCGCTGTTTCACGGGGTTCGGTAGGGGGTTCGACGCCGGGCCGGGTGCCCGGTTCAGTGGCGGGTTCGACGCCGGCTGCCCCCACCCCGGTTGCCTCCAGGAGGGCGCTGCGGGCCAATTCGACGCCTTCCGCGAGGATGGCTTCGGCGGAGTGCCGCAGTCCGCTGCCGGCCACTCCCTTGACGGGGCCCAGGTTCTTGGTGAAGACCGGCCATACCCAGGCGTGGACCACCCGAACGTCGAGCCCGGTGGCGGCCGCGTAGCCGGCGGCCCAGCGGACGGCAAGCCGGGCCGCCTCGGATCCGCCGTAGCCGACTGCCACGACGCCGCCTTGATGCTCTGCGGGTGCCGACATTCTTCCTCCCGGCTCGGCGGACGCACCCCTTCGCCCGGCTATACGTGCAGCCCCAGTAGAACGCGGCGGTCCGTCAATGGCTAGGGGCTTTGGTCCCGCGAGCCGGCCTGCTGCTCGCGCAGTTCGCGTCCGTGCCGGATGTCCTCTTCCTCCCGGGCCTGCAGCTTGTCGCTCTGCTTGGTGTCCCTGGGCGGCAGCTGGATGGTCTCTTCCGCCTCGATTCCGGCCTGCAGCTGCCGGCCGCGTTCCATCTCGGCGTCGAACTCCGCGCCGAACAGCAGTGACATGTTCAGGATCCAGAGCCACAGCAGCGAGATGATGACGCCGCCGATAGCGCCATAAGTCTTGTTGTAGCTGCTGAAGTTGGCCACGTAGAACCCGAAGGCCAGGGAAGCCAGCAGGAAGATCATCAGGGCGATGAAGGACCCCAGGCTCATCCACCGGAACTTGGGCTGCTTCACGTTGGGGGTGGTGTAGTACAGGATGGCGATCGCGAGCACGACGAGCAGCAGGATTACCGGCCATTTGGCAAAGTTCCAGACGGTGAGGACGATCCCGCCCAGGCCAATCGCCTTGCCGACGGACTCTGCCACAGGCCCGCTGAGAACCAGCATGAAGGCGAGGGCGACGACGATCAGCAAGGTGGCAACGGTGACGGCGAGCATGGTGCCACGGAGCTTGATGAACGGCCGGCCCTCGTCAATTTCGTAGATCCGGTTCATAGCCCGGCCAAACGCCCCGACATAGCCGGAGGCGGACCAGAGTGCGGTGAGAATGCCGATCACGAGTGCAAATCCGGCAGTGGAGGAACTGCTGAGCTGCTCGACCGGCTGGCGGATGGCGTCCACAGTTTCAGCGGGCGCGAAGCCCTGGACGATCTCCAGGAGCGCCGACGTGGTCTTCCCGGCCTGGCCGAAAATGCCGAGCAGGGACCCGAGCGCCAAGAGCGCGGGGAAGATTGAGAGGACCGAATAGTAGGTGAGGGCCGCGGCGAGATCGGGGCACTGGTCCTTGGTGAATTCCCGCAGCGTCTTCTTCGCGATGTACTTCCACGACGGCTTGGTCACCTCGGTGGGGCTGTCCGGCTTGCGGGAGTCGTCCGGAGGGGGTGCGGTCCGGGCCTTGGCGGTGCTGCTCTCCGGGGTTTCGGCGTCGGCTGAAGTGGCGGCCGCGGCGGGGTTCTTGAACATGGAAGTTCTTCCTTCGGGGTTAAGTGCATCAGCCGGCCGTCCGGCGCGTGAGCGCAGGACGGCCGGCCGGGTTCGAACGGGATCAGGCCCGCTGGACGTTGTCCTTGGCCTCGACGGTGCGATCCTTGACGTCAGCAACTGCCCCCTGGCCCTCGGTCTTGACATGCTCGGTGGCGTCGGCGGCTGTCGCCTTGACGTTTTCCATTGCGGCCTGGACCGGCTCCCTGAGGCCTTCCGCCACGTGTTTGGCGGCCTCGGTGAGTTCCGTGGTCAGCGGTTCGGCCGCGGTCTTCAGTGCATCTGCGGCTTCGCGTTCCTTCTGGCTCGCCGGGATCAGGGAGGAGACCAACAGGCCTGCCCCGAACGCAATCAGACCTGCGGCCAGGGGGTTGCCCTGGGTTTTGGTCTTGACCTGCGCCGGGGCGTCCCCGATCGCAGTGCCGGCGTCACCCACGTGTGCGCCGGCACTGCCGGCAGCCGCGTGCATGCTCCCGACAGTGTGGTCGGCCGTGCCCATGACTTTCTCCTTCACTCCGAAGACTGCGTCCTTGACGTTTTCTTTGACCCTGTCAGTCTGCCGCTGGACGATGTGCGACGGCGTGACCTTGTCGGCCACGGCGTCGACGTTGGTGCCAAGACGTGCGCGGGTAGCTTCGATATCTGCTCGGATGACATCCGGGTTTTCACTCATCGTGTTTCCTCGCTGGAACTAGGGGTTGGGTTTGAGCGTGGGCGGGATTTCCTGCAGGGTCTCGGAGGTCTGAGGCAGGCCGTTGATTGCCTTGAGTTCCTTGCGGCCGGTCGTGGCCAGGACGGCGGCAACGATGCCCCAGATCAAGGCGACGACGACGGCGGACCAGCCCAGCCCCATCAGGCTCCCGAGCGCCCACCAGAGCGCCAGGGACAGGAACAGAAGCACGAAGTGTCCCGCGACGCCGGCGCCGGCGAGCATGCCGGCGCCCTTGCCGGCCCGGGCGGCCGACTGCTTGAGTTCGACCTTGGCGAGCTCGACTTCCTGCCGCATCAGGATGGACATGTCCCTCGTTACCTCGCCCAATAGGTCGCCGAGGGACGACGATTCGGCCTTGGCATGCGCGGCGGTCGGAGGCATATCGCTCATCGACGGCCACCGTCGAAGGGGTCACTGCCGTGAGGGTCACTGCGGAGCGGATCCTGCCCGAGCGGGTCGGTCACGACGGGCTCGGAGGCCCAAGGGTCCTGACGCTTGCCGTCGCCCACCTGATCAACATCCAGCGGGTTCGGCGGGTAAGGGTCCGCGAAGCCCGCCGTCGTCGTTTCCGGGGCCGGCATCTGGACCGGCGGCGGCGGAACCGCGTTTCCGGTGTCCGGAACCCGGCTGATCGGCGCCGCTGGAGTGCCGGTGGCCGACGGAGCGGCGGCCGTAGCGCCGGTCGGCTCCGGGGCGCCTGCGCTGAGGCTCCGGCTGAGCCGGCCGGCCAGGACACCCGCTCCTGCCGCAAGCAACAGGAAGGTCCCCGGCTTCTGCCGCGCAAAGGACTTCACCTCGTTCAGGAGCGAACCGGGATCCCGGCCGTCAAGCCACGTTGCCGCGGCGGAGGATCGCTCGGCGGCCTGGCGTACGAGGTCGGTGGCGACGCCGGGCTGCTCGGAGGCCGCAGCCATGGAGTGAAGTTCGGTCGAGACGGACCGCAGGCCCTGGGCCACCTTCTGCTGCTGCACACCCGCTTGTTCAGTGAGGTCTGATTGCGCTTGGTGCAGGAGGTGTCGGGCGTTCGTTTTGACCTCAGCAGCCACCTGGGTGGCTTCGCTCTTAGCCGTCTCGGCCACATTCTGGGCCGAATCCGCGGCCAGGCGGGAGACCTCCGCGGCCTCATGCCTGGTGGTGTCGGTGGTGGAAGCACCGGTGGCCGTTGTCGGGGGCAACGTTAACGGCCCTCCGTCCGGAGTCGCGCTGTAGATTTCGCCGTCGGCGACGGGCGGAAACGTGGACGCCTGCCGGAGGGGAGTCTGCTGGGTAGCCGTAGGGGTGCCGAGGCTCCCATCCTGGGGCCATGGGTTCTCTGTCATCTTCGCTCTCTTTCAAAAAGATCGGCTGCTGATCAGACGCCAGCCATGCTGGAGTTAAATAGTAAGCATGATTACTAATAAATAGTAAGTACCCTTGTTTGTTGATTTTGGTGCGGATGTGGGTTACCCGGCCGGGCGGAGTGGCCGGGGATGCCGGTGAACTAGGGTTGAACCATGGAAGATGCGGGGGATAGCTGATGGCCAAGCGGGGCAGGGGCCGGGTCGCAGGAGCCGCCGAGCCGGGAGTCGTGGACGTACCCAAGGGTTCCCGTCCGGCCGGTCCCGTGGCGGGGGTGTACTACATCGACACCGGAGACTGCGAGCTGATCCCGGACCAGGACAATTCCACCGGCTGGCTCCTGCGCATCAATGGCGTCATGAGCTCGCACATTGACCTCGCGGACCCGCTGTTCCTGGACTTCGAGTACATGCGCTGGATCTCTGCCTTGGTCGAGTCGCGCTGGCCCCGCGAGTCCAAGCCCAAGCTGCGCGCCCTGCACCTCGGCGGGGGAGCATGTTCACTGGCCCGCTATTTCCACGCCGCCTACCCGGACGCCCGCCAGGTCGTGGTGGAGCTGGACGGCAAGCTGGCCGACTACGTCCGGGGCTGGTTTGACCTGCCCAAAGCCCCGCTGCTGCGCCTGCGGGTGGGGGAGGCCCGGGAAGTCACCGAGAGCCTGACCCCGCAGACCCGGGACCTGATCATCCGCGACGTCTTCGCCGGATCACTGACCCCGCGCCCCCTCACCACGAGGGAATTCACCGAGCACGCCAAACGCGTCCTCGCGCCGGGAGGGGTCTACGTCGTGAATTCCGGCGACGCCCCGGACCTCAAGAATGCCCGCGAAGACGCCGCCACCATCGCGGACGCCTTCGCCTACACGGTGCTCATCGCCGATCCGGCCATGCTCAAGGGGCGGCGTTACGGCAACATGATCATGGCCGGCAGTGACCTCCCGTTCGACGACGATCCCGGCCTTGCGCGGCGCCTGCTCGGCGGTGCGGTGCCGGCCCACATCTGGAACGACGAGAAGGTGCGGGCATTCGCGGCCGGTGCCGCCGTCCGCCACGACCCGGCAGGCCAGGTCCCGGCGCCAGGGCCGTCCGAACCCCCTCAGCCGTCGACTGCTCCGTAACGGCCCTTTTGGGGCTCCATAAGGGCGCCTACGGAGCAGTCGATGGGGTTCCGCCCCGGCCCAGCAGGGCATCGCGGTGGGCTGCGGTCTGCTCCCGCAGGGCCTGAACGAGGGCCGCGACCGCCGGGCGGCGCATCGAATCGGGCCGCAGCACCATCCAATAGGGGAGCATCTCGGCAAATTCCTCCGGCAGGAGACGGACCAGGTCCGGATGGAGGTCGGCCGCGAAGCACGGCAGGAACCCGATCCCGGCGCCGGCGCGCGTGGCCTCCACGTGGACAAAGACATTGGTGGAGCTCAGCCCGTCCCGCATCGCCGGCACCAGCCGCCGCGGGGCATCCAGATCGTCCACCTGCAGCATCGAATCGACGAAGTAAACGAGCGAATGTGCCGTCAGTTCCTCCACGGTGGCCGGGGTCCCGTACTCGGCCAGGTAGTCCCGGGAGGCATACATCCCCAGCATGTACTCGCCCAGCTGTGCGGCCTCTGCCCGGTGCACCTGCGGCTCTCCGACCACCACCTCGATGTCCAGGCCGGAGCGCTGCTGCAGCGCCCGGCGCGTCACTGTGATGATCTCGACGCTGAGGCCGGGATGGTGGCGGCGGAGCCGGGCCACCGCCGGGGCGGCAATGTAGGCGCTGAAGCCGTCCGTGGCCGTCATCCGGACCACTCCGGTGATGGGATCCGGCGTGTGCCCGGGCTGTTCCAGGGTCCGGACGGCGCTTTCGACCTGCTCGGCCACCCGCACGGCCTCGGCGCCGAGTTCGGTCAGTTCCCAACCGCCCGACGCGCGCGAGAGCACCCGGCCGCCGAGCGACTTCTCCAGCGCCGCGATCCGCCGGGAGACGGTGGTGTGGTTCAGTCCGAGAGTCTGGGCCGCCGTCGTGAATTTCGCCGAACGGGAGACGGCGAGCAGGACCAGCAGGTCATCAGGATTGGCGTTCATATCTGCAATTCTGCACACATAGGGTGCCCGTTTGGCCATTGAACCGCCGCGGATGTGCGGCAATACTCAATGGAGCCATTTCAGTGCTGTGCGTCACAGCGCGTGTCACCGTGGACACTAAGGAGAACCAGATGAGCGTAAACGAACGCTCTGCAACATCCCCCGCCGCACCCGCATCCAAGGGTTCCGGGCTCAAGAAGATCGTCGCAGCATCGATGGTGGGAACCGTCGTCGAGTGGTACGAATTCTTCCTCTATGCCACCGCCGCCACCCTGGTGTTCGGCAAGTACTTCTTCCCCGCCACCGGCAATGAGCTGGACGGCATTATCCAGGCGTTTCTGACTTACGCCGTCGGCTTCGTGGCACGCCCGCTGGGCGGCATCGTCTTCGGCCAGATCGGCGACAAGCTGGGCCGCAAGCCCACCCTGCAGCTCACGATCGTCATCATCGGTGTCTCCACCTTCCTGATGGGCTGCCTCCCGGGCTTCGCCACCCTCGGATACCTGGCGCCGGCACTGCTGGTCTTCCTGCGCTTCATCCAGGGCTTCGCCCTGGGCGGCGAATGGGGCGGCGCCGTGCTGCTCGTCGCCGAGCACAGCCCCAACAAGACCCGCGGCTTCTGGTCCAGCTGGCCGCAGGCCGCCGTCCCGGTGGGCAACCTGCTGGCCACCCTGGTCCTGTTCATCATGTCCAACATGCTCAGCGCCGCCGACTTCCTCGGCTGGGGCTGGCGCGTGGCGTTCTGGCTCTCCGCCGTGATCGTGTTCGTCGGCTACTACATCCGCACCCACGTCTCCGAATCGCCCATCTTCCTCGAAGCCAAAGCCCAGCTGGAGAGCGAGCAGGCTGTCAGCTACGGCGTCCGCGAGGTCATCCGCAAGTACCCGAAGGGCATCCTGCAGTCCATGGGCCTCCGGTTCGCGGAAAACATCATGTACTACCTCGTGGTCAGCTTCTCGATCGTCTACCTCAAGACAGTGGACAAGTACGACACCTCATCCCTGCTGCTCGCCCTGCTGATCGCGCACCTCGTGCACTTCCTGATCATCCCGCAGATCGGCCGGCTCGTGGACAGCTGGGGCCGCAAGCCCGTCTACCTCGTCGGTGCCATTAGCGGCGCCACCTGGCCGTTCTTCGCCTTCCCGATGTTCGACACCCGCAACCCGGTGATCATCGTCCTGGCCGTCACCATCGGCCTGTGCCTGCACGCCTTCATGTACGCCGGCCAGCCGGCCCTGATGTCGGAGCTGTTCCCGACCCGGATGCGCTACGCCGGCGTCTCCCTGGGCTCGCAGGTCACCTCGATCTTCGCCGGTTCGCTGGCGCCTCTCCTGGCCACCCAGTGGCTCAAGGACACCGGCTCCTGGCTGCCGACCGCGGTCTACCTGGTGGTCGCCTGCGCCATCACCACCGTGGCAGTCCTGAGCCTGAAGGAAACCAAGGGCATCGCCTTGGAAGACGTGGACCGGGCCGACGCCGAACGCGAGGGCCTGTCCGTAGCAGCCGTACGCTGAGCTGCTTGAGTTACCTGGCGGCTTGAGTTTGCGGGCTGCTTGAGTTTGGGCCGGCCCCAGCCATGCTGGGGCCGGCCGCCTCATTAGATTTATGACATGGAAGGCTGAGTAATGGAAAACACGCTGAACGGACGCAAGGCACTGGTCACCGGCGGGGCCGGCGGGATCGGTGCCGCCAGCGCCCGCGCCCTGGCCGCACGCGGGGCCAAGGTCGTGATCGCGGACGTGGACGAGTCCGCCGCCGCGGCCCTCGCCGACGAGATCGGCGGCACCTCGTGGGCCGTCAACCTGCTCGACGTCGAATCCCTCCAGACGCTCAGCCTGGACTGCGACATCCTGGTCAACAATGCCGGAATCCAGCGCATCAGCCCGATCGAGGACTTCGATCCGGCCGACTTCCGGCGCATCATCACCCTCATGCTCGAGGCGCCGTTCCTGCTGATCCGGGCCGCGTTGCCGCACATGTACGCCAACAACTTCGGCCGCATCATCAACCTGTCCTCCGTTCACGGCCTCCGTGCCTCGCCGTTCAAGAGCGCCTACGTCTCGGCCAAGCACGGCCTGGAAGGCCTGAGCAAGGTCACCGCGCTGGAGGGTGGCGCGCACGGCGTCACGTCCAACTGCATCAACCCCGGGTACGTCCGCACGCCCCTGGTCGAGTCGCAGATCGCAGACCAGGCCAAGGTGCACGGCATTCCGGAGTCCGAGGTCCTCGCCAAGATCATGCTGACCGAATCAGCGGTCAAGCGGCTCGTGGAGCCCGAGGAAGTGGCGTCGCTGGTGGCGTGGCTCGCCTCGGACGACGCCGGCATGGTCACCGGCGCCAGCTACACGATGGACGGCGGTTGGTCGGCGCGGTAGTCCGCCGGCGGGCGCCGCCCGCTTCCAACTGCGGGCAGCCCAGTTAGTTCTTGCTGCCCGTCAGTGCCAGGGTGCCGCCCAGGCCGATCATCATCACGCCGCCGGTGGTGCTGAGCGCGGCGATCCGCCGGGGCGACCGGGCGAACCAGTGCCGTGCCGTTCCCGCCGCGAGGGCCCACGTACTGTCGGAGACCAGGGCGATCAGCAGGAAGACCGCCCCCAGCGTGGCGAGCTGGACCGGAATCGCGCCGGCAGAATAGTCCACGAACTGCGGGAGCACGGCCACGAAGAAAACAATCGACTTCGGGTTGGTCGCGCCCACAATGAATCCCTCGCGGAGCACCCGGGCCGTCGAAGACGGGTTGGCAGGGTCTGCCGCCGTCGCGCCGCTGCCGCGATGCCGGATGGCCTGGATCCCCAGGTAGACAAGGTAGGCGGCGCCGGCAAACTTCACCACGCTAAAGAGCAGGAGCGACTGGGCCAGCACCACCCCGACGCCCACGGCCACCGCGGCGATCTGCACCAACTCGCCGCCCGCGTTCCCCGCGACACTCAACAGACCACCCTTGCGTCCCAGGGCCAGCGTCCGTCCGATCACGAACAGCACGCTGGGCCCCGGGACGGCGATGAGCACGAGCGCCGCGAGGGCAAAAGCCAGAAGATTTGGGGCGGGAACCATGCCTGATCTTAACCCTCCCGGGGCGCTCCCGGGAGGGGCCCGGGAGGGGCCCGGGAGGGGGAGACATGATTACCGCCCCGCAGGAACCTGCTGGAGCTGGGCCGTTTCGTCGGTGAGTTCGGCCCGGGCCCGGCCGTGGCCGCGGACCCAGAGCCGGTAGGCGAGCACCAGGAGGCAGAGCCAGACGGCACCGACGTATAGGGCCACCCGGGTGTCCTCGAAGGCGCCCAGGATCACGATCACCAGGGCCATGAAGGCGATGGTCAGCACGGATGCGGCGGGCCACCAGGGGGACGGGAACTCCGACGCCGGCAGTCCCTTGCGGGCGATCTCGCGTTTCATGGCGACATGGGAGGCCAGGATCATGGCCCAGACCCAGACGGTCGCGAAGGTAGCGATCGAGGCGATGATCAGGAACACGTCCTCCGGGATCACGGCGTTCAGGACGACCCCCACGAGCAGGATGCCCGTCATCATCACCACGGTCATCCACGGCACCCCGTGACGGGAGACCTTGCCGAAGCTCGCCGGGGCGTGGCCCTGCCGGGCCAGGCCGAAGAGGATCCGGCCGGCGCCGAAGATGTCGCTGTTGACGGCCGAGAGCGCCGCCGTGATCACCACGGCGTTGAGGATGTGGGGCGCGGCCGGGATGCCCAGGCTGCTGAAGATCTGCACGAAGGGGCTGCCGTTGCTGCCGATCTCGTCCCACGGGAACAGGCTCATCAGCACGCCGAGGGTCAGCACGTAGAACAGCAGGACGCGCACGGGGACGGTGTTGACGGCCTTGGGGATGACCTTTTTCGGATCGGCGGCTTCACCGGCGGTGATGCCCAGGGTTTCCACCCCGCCAAACGCGAACATCACTACCGCGAATGAGGCCAGGAGCCCTTCGAACCCGTTGGGGAACAGGCCCCCGTGATCAACAAGGTTGCCGAGCCCAGGCGCCACGGTGGCGCCGCCGGTCTGGAAGCCGAAGACGATGATCGCGGCGCCGCCGGCGATCATGGCGATGATGGCCGCCACCTTGATCAGGGAGAACCAGAACTCCAGTTCGCCGAAGACCTTGACGCTGAGCAGGTTCAGGGCCGCCAGGAAGAAGATGATGGCCAGGACCCAGACCCAGCGCTCCACGCCGGGGAACCAGAATCCCATGTAGATGCTGAAGGCCGTGACATCCGCGATGGCGACGATTGCCATCTCGAAGACGTAGGTCCAGCCGGTCACGAACCCGGCGAGCGGGCCCAGGTAGCGGCTCGCGTACTGGCCGAAGGACCCGGACACCGGATGCCGCACCGCCATTTCACCCAGGGCGCGCATCACCATGAAGACCGCGGCGCCGCCGATCATGTACGCCAGCAGGACGGCGGGGCCGGCCTTCTGGATGGCGGACGCGGAGCCGTAGAACAGCCCCGTGCCGATCGCCGAGCCCAGCGCCATGAAGCGGATGTGGCGGACGTTCAGCCCCCTGCTGAGTACGGAATCGACGGCGGCGCCGACGGCGGTGGCTGCGCCGCCGGTGCCTGCCTCTGCAGGTGCCGGCTTGGTGGCGGTTTGGGCTTGTTGCATGCGAATACCTTCTCGTCATTGGGAGGGGGATCGCTATCCAGCAGACCATGTCCGGCACTGCTGTGATGAGCCTCACGGGGACTTCGTGTCTTTGATTTCAGACTATGCGGCGGGCCGCGCCCGGGTTTCCCCACCTTTGCCGGGGCTCGACGGCGCGTGGCGCCGTGACGCCGGCGCGTCCCGGCGTCGTGGGGTCAAAGGTGGGGAAATTCCGCGCGGGCAACCCGAGAAAGTCGAAAACTCTTGACATCATGTTAGGTTTTCTTTACTTTTGCCATGTCAGGTTTGTTTTACATCCGGTTCATCGCGCGGGAGCGGCACATGTCATTCGAAGAAAAGAGCGCCTGGATCATGGGGGTGCTGGCGGCCGGAGCCTACGCGGTGTATCTGGCGGCAGTCCTCGGGCTGGCCGGGAGCATGCCGCTCACGGACGTGCCGTACGTGGCGCCGCTGCTCTGGACGGTCGGCAGCTCGATCGTCCTGTCGATCGTCCTCCACATTCTCATCCGCAGCCTCTCCGCCAAGGGCGCTGGCATGAAGGACCAGCGGGACAGGGAGATCTATCGCTTCGGCGAGCATATCGGCCAGTCCTTTGTGGTCATCGGGGCGGTGGCGGCGCTCATCATGGCCATGGCCGAGGTGAATCAGTTCTGGATCGCCAACGCCATCTACCTGGCCTTCGTGGCCTCGGCGATCCTGGCCTCCGTGGCGAAGATCGTGGCCTACCGGCGGGGCTTCCAGACGTGGTGAAGCCGACCAGGGTCACGAACTCCATCCGGCGCCTGCGGTTCGAAAACGGCGAACTGACCCAGGCGGAACTCGCCGATCGAATCGGCGTGACCCGGCAGACTGTCATCGCGATCGAACAGGGCCGCTACTCGCCGTCGTTGGAGCTGGCGTTCCAGATTGCCCATGTTCTCAACGTTCCGCTCGACGACGTCTTCCAGTACCCCGACTCTGAAGGAGAAGCATCATGAAAGCGATCATTCAGGACACCTACGGTTCCGTTGAGGTGCTGGAGCTGCGCGACGTCGACGTTCCCGTCCCCGGCGACGACGACGTGCTGATCCGGGTCCGGGCCGCCGGCGTCGACCAGGGCGTCTGGCACCTCATGACCGGCCTGCCGTACCTGACCCGGGTTGCAGGCTACGGGCTGACGAAACCGAAGACGCGCATCCGGGGCCGGGCCGTGGCGGGCCGCGTGGAGGCCGTCGGCCGGAGTGTGGTCGGCTTCAGGCCCGGCGACGAGGTATACGGGACGTGCGAGGGATCCTTCGCCGAATACGTGTGCGCGAAGGAAAGCCGTCTTGCGCTGAAGCCGAAGAACCTCAGTTTCGAGCAGGCCGCCGCCGTTCCCATCTCCGCCGTCACGGCCCTCCAGGCGCTCCGGGACACCGGCAAGGTCCAGCCCGGGCAGGACGTCCTCGTCATCGGCGCGGCCGGCGGCGTCGGCGCGTACGCGGTGCAACTCGCCAAGGCGTTCGGGGCGGAGGTGACAGGGGTGTGCAGCACTGCGAAGACCGATCTGGTCCGGTCGATCGGCGCGGACCATGTCATTGACTACACGCACGACGACTTCGCGGACGGGGCCAGGCAGTTCGACCTCATTGTCGACACCGCCGGCAACCGCCGGCTCTCCGTCCTCCGACGGGCCCTCAAACCCAAGGGAACCCTCGCCATCGTCGGCGGGGAAGGCGGCGGGCGGCTCACGGGCGGATTTGAACGGTCCCTCCGCGCGGCACTGCTCTCCGCGTTCGTCGGCCAGCAGCTCAAGGGCGTCATGTCGACAGAGCGCGCCGAGGACCTCCGGTTCCTGGCCGGGCTCATCGAGGCCGGCGCGGTGACGCCGGTTGTCGGCAGGTGCTACGCCCTGGCCGACGCGCCGGCCGCGATCCGGGACCTGCGCGACGGCCAGGTCCGCGGGAAGGCCGTCGTCACCGTGTGACCGTCTTTGCTGTTTGAGCGCGTCCTACGGTGTGTCCCCGCGGAAGCGGGCCACGTAGAGGCGCTGCCACGGCGTTTCCACCGTCAGGCGCCGGTACTGGCGGCGGACGTAGGACACCGCCTGGCCGGGCGGGACGCCGTCGAGGATGGCGATGCACGCCAGTGCGGTGCCCGTCCGGCCGATGCCGCGCCAGCAGGCCACTTCAACCCGTTCGGTCGCGGCCCGGCGCCAGGCTTCCCGGAACGCGTCAAGTGCGTCCGGCCGGTCCGCGGGCAGCCGCAGGTCCGGCCAGAGGAGCCATCTGGAATCCCATTCCACCGGGGGCGGCTGCTGCCCCAGCAGGTACAGGCCGAATTCGGGAAGCGGGCCGGCGGGCAGCGGATAGTGCAGACCGCGGCCGCGGATGCTCCGGCCGGAAGGAAGAACCAGGACGCCGTCCTGGGCCGGCTCCCACGTCTGCTTCATGCTCCAGATCGTAGTCCTTCGGCGGGATAGGCGGGGCAGGGTTGCGGGGCGGGGCCGGCGGGCGGATGCGTCGAACGCGGGATTGTCCGGTATTCCAGACAGGGCGTGCGGCTGACGGTCTGGCGGGCCTGCCCCGCCGGGCGCATGCTTAAGTACGGGATACCGGACACCAACCGTTTTTCGAAGAGGATCCATGCCAGCCACCAGCCCTACCCTGAACCATCTGCCCGCTTCCGCGGCGCCCGGAAATGCCCCGGCCGGCCCGGCAAGCAGCGCCGCGGGAGGCGCCGTGAGCACCCTCGGAACCGCTCCTGACGCCGCGACCGTGATCGCCCCCGCCGCTCCCGGCGCGCCTGCACCCAAGCCCGTCCGCCGGGCCGCCGCCGGAAAGGTGGCCTCGAAGGTGCCGGCGGCGGAAAACACACTGCGCATCCTCAAACTGCTGGCCTCCAGGCGGGGGCCGATGGCGGCGTCGAACATTGCCACCGCGTTGGGCTTGCCGCGCTCCAGCGTCTACCACCTGCTCGGCGTGATGGAGGCGAACGGATTTGTGCTGCACCTCCACGAGGAGCAGCGCTACGGCCTGGGCATCAGCGCGTTCGAACTCAGTTCGGCCTATTCCCGCCAGGAGCCGCTGTCCCGGCTGGGCCGGCCCATGCTTGCCTCGCTCGTGGATGTGATCGGCGAAAGCGCGCACCTGGCCGTGCTGCACGGCCGCGACGTGCTCTACATCGTGGAAGAGCGGGCCAAAAACCGCCCGTCCCTCGTGACCGACGTCGGGGTCCGGCTGCCCAGCCACCTCACCGCGAGCGGCCGCGCGATTCTTGCCGCGCTGCCGAAGTCCCAGGTGCGGGCCCTGTACCCGAACGCCGCCGCATTCACGGCCCGGCACGAAACCGAGTCGCCCATCATGAAGTACTCCGCGCTGTCCTCGCATCTGGACCAGGTCCGGCAGCGCGGTTACGCCACCGAACACGGTGAGGTGACGCCGGGCTTCGGCTCGATCGCCGCCGCCGTGACGGACCACGTCGGGTGGCCGACCGCCGCCGTCGCCGTGACTTTCCTCGAGGACAAGCTGCCCGCAGACCAGTGGCCGGCTCTGGCCGCCCGGATCCAGAAGGTCGCCGACGAACTCTCGATCCGGATCCACGGCCGCCCCGCCTGACCCGCCCCGCCAACCCCCCGTTGCGCTATCACTTATGGCTCCTATTCGGGTGTTTTAGGCGCCATAAGTGATAGCGCAACGGGGGAGAGGGGATGCGGCAGCGGGGAGCATTGGAGGCGTCTGAAATCCCGGACAGCACCCGTCCGCAAGCCCTGTTTACGCGGCCTCGAACAGGCTTTAGTTGATACAGAACCTCATTCCCTCTGATTCATTCAGCAGCACATTTCAGCACACACCTTCAGCACAGACACCACCACGAAACAAAGGAGCCCCTCATGGCACCCGCCGATTTCACCACCGGTGCCCGCCCGGTCAAAGCAGCCCGCGGCACCGAGCTCACCGCCAAGAGCTGGCAGACGGAAGCCCCGCTGCGCATGCTCATGAACAACCTCGACCCCGAGGTCGCCGAGCGCCCCGATGACCTCGTGGTCTACGGCGGCACCGGCCGCGCGGTCCGAAGCTGGGCCGCGTTCGACGCCATCACCCGCACCCTGGAAACCATGGAAAAGGACGAGACCCTTCTGGTCCAGTCCGGCAAGCCGGTCGGCGTCTTCCGCACCAACGAGTGGGCGCCGCGCGTCCTGCTGGCCAACTCCAACCTCGTCGGCGACTGGGCCACCTGGCCCGAATTCCGCCGGCTCGAAGCCGAGGGCCTGATGATGTACGGCCAGATGACCGCCGGGTCCTGGATCTACATCGGCACCCAGGGCATCCTGCAGGGCACCTTTGAGACCTTCGCGGCGATCGCCCGCAAACTCACCGGGGACGAGAACGGCACTCTCGCCGGCACCCTGACGCTCACCGGTGGCTGCGGCGGCATGGGCGGCGCCCAGCCGCTCGCCGTCACCCTGAACGACGGCGCCTGCCTGATTGTCGACGTCGACGAGACCCGGCTGCGCCGCCGCGTCGGCAAGCGCTACCTCGACGAGGTAGAGACCGACCTCGACGCCGCCATCGCCAAGGTCCTCAAGGCCAAGGAAGAGCGCCGCGGCTGGTCCGTGGGCTACGTCGGCAACGCCGCCACGGTCTTCCCGGAGATCCTGCGCCGCCACAACGCCGGCGAGCTCACCGTGGACATCGTCACGGACCAGACCTCCGCACACGATCCCCTGAGCTACCTGCCCGAGGGCATCACGGTCGAGGAATGGCACCGCGAGGCCGCGGCGGACCCGGAAGGCTTCACGAAGAAGGCCCAGGCTTCCATGGCCAAGCACGTCCAGGCCATGGTCGAGTTCCAGGATGCCGGCGCCGAGGTCTTCGACTACGGCAACTCCATCCGCGACGAGGCCCGCAAGGGCGGCTACAACCGCGCCTTTGAGTTCCCCGGCTTCGTCCCGGCCTACATCCGCCCGCTGTTCTGCGAAGGCCTCGGCCCGTTCCGCTGGGTTGCCCTTTCCGGCGACCCCGAGGACATCGCGGTCACGGACAAGGCCATCAAGGAGCTCTTCCCCGAGAACAAGCACCTGCACCGCTGGATCGACGCCGCCGGTGAGCGCGTCGAATTCGAAGGCCTCCCGGCCCGCATCTGCTGGCTCGGCTACGGCGAACGCGCCAAGGCCGGCCTGCTGTTCAACCAACTCGTCAAGGAAGGCAAGGTCAAGGCCCCCATCGTGATCGGCCGCGACCACCTCGACTCCGGCTCCGTCGCCTCCCCGTACCGCGAAACCGAGGCCATGGCCGACGGCTCCGACGCGATCGCCGACTGGCCGCTGCTCAACGCCCTGCTCAACACCGCCTCCGGCGCCACGTGGGTCTCCATCCACCACGGCGGCGGCGTCGGCATCGGCCGCTCCATCCACGCCGGTCAGGTCTCCGTCGCCGACGGCACCGACCTCGCCGCGGAAAAGCTCGCGCGCCTCCTCACCAACGACCCCGGTATGGGCGTCATCCGCCACGCCGACGCCGGCTACGACCGCGCCCTCGAGGTCGCCAAGGAACGCGGCGTCCGCATCCCCATGACCGAGTCCCGCTAACCCAGCCGCTAAACCCGTCGATTGCTCCGTAAATGCCGTTCTGAGCCTTGAAAAGGGCAGATGCGGAGCAATCGACGGGGGAGCTTGGCTCAACCACCAGATTTAGGTAGATTTCAATGACTCTCACAACCCACGAACCGCTCACCGTCACCCTCGGCTCCAGCGGCGTCACGCCCGAGGACGTCGTTGCCGTCGCCCGCCACGACGCCAAGGTGACCATCTCGCAGGAAGCCCTGGACACCGTCGCCAAGGTCCGCGCCCACATCGACGACCTCGCCCACAGCGAGGTCCCGGCGTACGGCATCTCCACCGGCTTCGGCGCGCTGGCCAACCGGCACATCCCCAACGAGCTGCGCACCCAGCTGCAGAAGTCGCTGATCCGTAGCCACGCCGCCGGCATGGGCCCGGCCGTGGAACGCGAAGTGGTCCGCGGCATCATGTTCCTGCGCGCCAAGACCCTCGCCTCCGGCCGCACCGGCGTCCGCCCCGTGGTCCTGCAGACCATGGTGGATGTCCTGAACGCCGGCATCACCCCGGTGGTCCGCGAATTCGGCTCGCTCGGCTGCTCCGGCGACCTCGCGCCGCTGTCCCACTGCGCCCTGGTCCTGATGGGCGAAGGCGAAGCGATGGGCCCCGATGGCGAGCTGTACGGCGCCAAGGGCGCGCGCCCCGTAGCCGAACTCCTCGCCGCCCACGGCATTGAACCCGTCACCCTGGCCGAGAAGGAGGGCCTGGCGCTCGTCAACGGTACCGAGGGCATGCTGGGCATGCTGCTGATGGCCATCGCGGACATCCGCCAGCTGCTCACGACGGCGGACATCACCGCTGCGCTCAGCGTTGAGGCGCTGCTCGGCACGGACCAGGTGTTCCTGCCCGAGCTGCACGCCGCGCTCCGGCCGCACCCGGGCCAGGCAGCCTCCGCGGACAACATGCTCCGGGTCCTGTCCGACTCGCCGATCGTGGCCTCGCACCGGATCAACGACACCAAGGTCCAGGACGCCTACTCGCTGCGCTGCGCACCCCAGGTGGCCGGCGCCGTCCGCGACACGGTTGACCACGCAGCCCTGGTCGCCTCCCGCGAACTGGCCGCCGCGATCGACAACCCGGTGGTCCTGCCCGACGGCCGCGTCAGCTCCAACGGCAATTTCCACGGCGCCCCGGTGGCCTACGTGCTGGACTTCCTGGCCATCGCCGTCGCGGACCTGAGCTCCATTGCCGAGCGCCGGACCGACCGGATGCTGGACCCGGCACGCTCGCACGGACTGCCGGCCTTCCTCGCCTCGGACCCCGGCGTCGACTCGGGCCTCATGATCGCCCAGTACACCCAGGCCGGCCTGGTGTCGGACAATAAGCGGCTGGCCGTCCCGGCGTCGGTGGACTCGATCCCGAGCTCGGCGATGCAGGAGGACCACGTCTCCATGGGGTGGCACGCGGCCCGCAAGCTCCGCCGCGCCGTAGAGAACCTGCGCCGCGTTCTGGCGATCGAACTCGTGACCTCGGCCCGGGCGCTGGACATCCGCACCCAGGTCTCCGGCGGCGAACTGACTCCGGGCCCCGCGGGTACTGCCGTGATCGCCGCGCTGCGCGACGTCGTCAACGGTCCTGGCACCGACAGGTTCCTGTCGCCGGAGCTCGAAGCGGCGGACGCCCTGGTGGCGTCGGGTGCGGTCCGGGCGGCGGCCGAATCGGCTGTTGGAAATCTCGCCTGAGAAGAAACAAAGTGCACTGCAGTTGAACATTTCCCGGCGCCCCCGAAATCTTTGGCGACACGGCCAGCGGGGGCCCGGGAACTGTAGTACAAATGGAAGTCCACACCAACGAAGTTGTGGCAAAGAACACATACAAAGGGGTAGAAGTTCAATGAAAGCACGCGGCACGGTACTGTCCAGACGCCTTGCATCCGCAGCCACGGTTTCCGACTGGAGCGGCCTCCGGGTCGGCGAACGGGTCGAAATCGTCAAGCACGCACAGGTCATTGCGGCCGGTGAGGTTGAAGAAGTCTCACTGAGCGGCAACGTCCTCTGGCTGGTCCCCGCCGGGCCGTCCGAGACGCAGCTCTTCCTGCAGTCCGACGGCGTCCAGGTGCGCCGCGTCTAACTCGCACGAGAAAGTCCCCGCCCTTCCCCGGCTCCGCACTTCGCGGTCCGGGAGGGGACGGGGACTTTCTGCGTTCCGGGAGGGCGTTCGACGGCCCCGGCACGGCCGGGACCGGACGCTGTCAGGCCCGGTTGCGGCCGGCTCTGCCCCCCCGGCCGCGGCTAGCGCGCCGCAAATGGCGGCGGTCCCAACAGCACGATGCCGCCGTTCCTGCGGGCCGACTCCTGTACCTTGCTGAAGTCCACGGGGCCCGCCGGGGCTGAACCGTCCGCCGAGCCGCCGGACGAACCATCGGCAGAGTCGTCGGGGGAGAGCGGCGTGCTCGCATCCCAGTAGAAGGCCTCGCAGCAGCCGGGCGTGTGCAGGCAGAGCATCCGCGCGGAGTCGGACACCACCATGAACGCGTGGGGAACTCCCCGCGGGGCCACGGCGAGGCCGCCGGCGCCGATCCGGTGATTCTCGCCGTCGACGTGCATGAGGATCTCGCCCTCGAGGATGAACATCGTCTCGTCTGAATCGGGGTGGCTGTGCAGCGGTGTCATCTTGCCGCCGGCCATCTGGTCCTCGAAGAGCAGGAACGCCCCGCCGGTCTCACCGGCCCTGGCTTTCCAGGTGTGAACTCCTCCGCCGAAGAACCAGCGGCGCTCGCCCTGTCCTTTTGTCCGGATGATGGTTGTCTGGCTGCTGACCGCTTCCATGGGATCGCCTCTTCGGGATCGCTTCTGAGGAATTTATGGGACTCTTGTCCCATAACAAGACTGGAGTACCATGAATTCCATGTCAACCCCCTACAAGGACGCAGGCCGGACGGGCCAGAAGCGCCGCACGTTCGAGGCTCTGGTAGCGGCCGCCCGCGAGGCGGTGGCGGCGGGGGAAGCCCCGACTGTTGATGGCACCGCCGCAGCGGCCGGCGTCGCCCGGAGCACGGCCTACCGGTACTTCCCGAGCCAGCGCGAGCTCCTCGCCGCGGCCCACCCGGAAACGGTCCGGCAGTCCCTGCTGCCGGCGGACGCCCCCGAGGATCCCGCGGAGCGGCTGGACGCCGTGGTGCTGGAGTTCACCAGGCTGATCGTCAACACGGAGGCGCAGCAGCGCACCATGCTCAGGCTGTCCCTGGAACGCGACCCGGCGGAGCCGGCGCAGGCTCTGCCGCTGCGGCAAGGCCGGGCGATCGCCTGGATCGAGGAAGCGCTCGCTCCGCTCCAAGGGACGTTGTCAGGTCCCGGGATCCGGGCGCTGGCCCTGGCCGTGCGCAGCGCGATCGGCATTGAGGCCCTCGTCTGGCTGACGGACATCGGCGGGCTCTCACCGGAGCAGGCCATGGCGTCGATGCGCTGGTCCGCGCAGGCACTCCTCCGGCAGGCCCTCGTGTCCGGGCCCCCGCCGGCCGCTGCCGGCTGACGCCTACCCCAGTAGCGTGTTGACCAGCCGGGCGGCCACCTTCGCGGTGCGGGCGTCGATGTCAAACTCGGGGTTCAGTTCGGCGACATCCAGGTGCAGGAGCTTCCCGCTCGCCGCGACCTGCCGGCACACGGCATTGATCACCGGGAGCGGCACCCCGTACGCGGCCGGGGCGCTCACCCCGGGGGCCACCGAGGCCGGCAGCACGTCCAGATCGATCGTGAGGTACAGCGCGTCCACCTGCGCCAGGAACGCGGCCACAAACGCCTGGGCGGCCTCCGCCGAGCAGTCCTCGTCCAGCAGGTAGTCCACGCCGAGTTCCGCGGCGGTCCGGAAGAGCGCCCGGGTGTTGTTCGGCTCGGAAATGCCGACGACGGCGTAGCGCAGTTCGCGGCCGGCGGCGGCTTCCGCGCGGGCCATCTGCAGGAACGGCGTCCCGGAACTGGGCACGGCCTCGTCACGGAGGTCGAAGTGGGCATCGAGGTTCAGGACGCCCACTCTCAGGCCCCCGCGCACGGCAGACGATCCGGCGACGCCGAGGTAACTGGCGAACGCGGTTTCGTGGCCGCCGCCCAGAACGACCGGAAGCTGCCCGGCATCGATGAGCCGGGAGATGGCCTGCCCGGCGCGTGCCTGCCCGGCCTCGAGAGACTCATCGCGCACGGTGACGTCGCCGGCGTCGAGCACGTCCCGGTCGAGGTGGAAGGCGAGCGGACCCAGGGCGGCCCTGATGGCGGCGGGAGCGGCCGCGGCGCCGGTGCGGCCCTTGTTGCGGCGCACGCCCTCATCGCTGCCGAAGCCGAGGATGACGGCGGGCCGGGTCCGGGAGGAGGCCGTGGCCGGGTTTGCGGGCGGGGCGTAGGGGGCCACGGCCTGCCACCAGCGCCGGTGCTCGGCGCCGTCGCCATCGAACCGTCCGGTCCAGGGCTGCGGCGGGACATCGACAGTGAGCGCAGAAGAATCCATGGTTCTACCTCACCTCAGCCGGCACCCGAACACCAGCCGCTGCGCGCCGGGACTGTCCGGAATCCCGGAAACCCCGCCTGGCGGGGGACAAACGGTGGCGGCCAAACAGCAGCGCCGAGCTAGCGTTTCGCGGCAATGTATTCGAAGAACACTGCCGCGAAATGCCAACTCGGCGCATGGAAAAGGCGGGAGGACCCTAGTGGATGCCGAGGGCCGCCTCGATGGGGCCGATCGCGAAGAACAGCGTGAACGCGGCAGCCACAACCCACATGAGCGGGTGCACCTCGCGGGCCCGGCCCTGGAACAGGCGGATCAGCACGAAGGTGATGAAGCCCGCGCCCAGGCCGTTGGCGATCGAGTAGGTGAACGGCATGAGGGTGAAGGTCAGGAACGCCGGGATCGCGATGCCCAAGTCCTGCCAGTCGATCTTGCCAACCTGCGAGACCATCATGAAGCCGACGATCACGAGGGCCGGGGCCACGGCCTCGAATGGCACGAGGTTGATCAGCGGCGTGAAGAACATGGCCACGAGGAACAGCAGGCCCGTGACGATGGATGCCAGGCCGGTGCGGGCGCCTTCGCCGATGCCGGCGCCGGATTCGACGTAGATCTGGTTCGAGGAGACGGAAGCGCCGCCGCCGATGATCGCGCCGAGGGCGTCCACCTGCAGCACACGGTCAACGTTGGGGATGTTGCCGTCCTTGTCGATCGTGCCGGCCTCGGTGGCCAGGCCCACCATGGTGCCCATGGCATCGAAGAAGATGCTGAGCAGGATCACGAAGGCCAGCAGGGTGGCGGCGACGAAGCCGAGGTGCTCAAAGGCGCCGAACGGGTTGGCGTTGCCGATCAGGGACAGGTCCGGGGCGGCCCACTCGGAGAACTTGGGCGCGACAAGGGACCAGCCCTGCGGGTTGTGGGTCTTGCCGTCGAAGCTGGGACCAATGTGCAGGGTGGATTCCAGGATCACGGACAGGATGGTCGAGGCCACGATGCCGATCAGGATGGCGCCCTTGACCTTGCGCACCACCAGGGCGATGGTCAGGATCAGGCCGAAGACGAACACGAAGGTGGGCCAGCCCAGCAGCTTGCCATCGAAGCCCAGGCCGACCGGAACTGTGGTGCCGGCGACATCCGGGATGCGGCGCACGAAGCCCGCATTGACAAGGCCGATCAGGGCGATGAAGAGGCCGATGCCGACCACGATCGCGGTCTTGAGCCCGTCGGGGACGGCCTTGAACACGGCCGTCCGGAAGCCGGTGAGGACCAGGATCAGCATGGTGATGCCGGAGAGCATCACCAGGCCCATCATGTCCGGCCAGGACAGCCCGGGGTTGGTGGCCACCGTGACGGCGACGAACGCGTTGACGCCGAGTCCGGTTGCCAGGGCAAAGGGATGCTTAGCCCACGCGCCCATGAGGATCGTGAGGATGCCGGCCACGAAGGCGGTGGTTGCGGCGACCGCTGGGAAGCCGAGCGTCGTGCCTGTCGAGTCGGGCCCGGAGAGGATCAGCGGGTTTAGCACCACGATGTAGCTCATGGCGAAGAACGTGGCGAACCCTCCGCGGATCTCGCGCGAGAAGTTCGACCCCCGCTCGGAAATCTTGAAATACCGGTCGAGTGCAGAGCCCTGCTTGAGCATTAGTCCTCCGGGAGTGATGGGTGTTGCCTAAATCCTATTGGGAGCCCCGCGGCCAACCCTTTGTTTTCGCCTAGTCTGTAAGGAAGACAACACTAGGAGTAGCCTGCCCATGCGCCCTGTCCGACACCTTTTGAGTGCCCTGCTGGGCGCAGTCGTCTTTGCGGCCGTCCTGCTGGGAGCCGTCGGCCCGGCGTCGGCGCACGATACCGCGGAGTCCACGAGCCCGGCCTCCGGAGCCACCGTGGCCACACCTCCGGACAAGGTCTCCGTCACGTTCACCCACAATCCGCTGGCCCTGGGCTCGGAGATCCTGGTTAACGACGCCACGGGCGCCAACTGGGCGGACGGTTCCGTGGAGATCGTGGACAACGTCGCTTCACAGAAACTGAAGTCCGGCGCCCCTGCAGGGCTCTACACCGTGCGGTGGCGGGTGGCCAGCTCCGACGGCCACCCGATCGAGGGCAGCTTCACATTCACCGCCACCGCCGCCGCATCGGGCACGACGGCGGCTTCCGCAGTCCCAACGATGGGCACCGCCCAGCCGGGCGCAACGCAGGCGCCAGCCCCGGTGCCGGATGCATCGCAGCCGTTTCCATGGAGCGTCATGGGCTTCGTCGCGGTGGGGGTCGGCATCCTGGTGGCCCTGGGCCTGATGGCCAAACGCCGCCTCACCCCGGACGCGGACAGCGAAACCGCCGACGACTCAGGCAGCGACGCCGACAGCTGAACCAAAAGCAACGCGGGATCAGTTATGACCCATCAGGCGCCCTCTGATAGGCCATAACTGACCCCGCGTTGCTAAGCGGGAGCCGCCAGGGCGAAGCCGCCCGGAAGGAGCGTGGGGAGGCCGTCCGGGTAGACCTTGGCGGAGATCGCCTGCCCCACCACCTTGGCCTGGCGCAGGACCTCCTTGGGCGTGGGGGTAATGAGCTCGCCGACCCCCACGAGGTACATCCCGAGGGCATGCATCGCCGTCATGAGGTTCTGTCCGGCCGCCATGCCGAGTTGCGAGAGCATGCGTCGCAGCTGGCTGTGGGCGCAGCGGGTCAGGACGAGGTGGTCGGCCAGGAGGACGCCGCCGGGGGTCTGGACGGCCCACTGTTCGGTGGGGGCCCCGTCGGCCCCGGCCTCAAGGTGGTCCAGCTGCAGGGCCCGGATGTTGTTCCGCACATCGAGCTTGTGGCTTGCCGCGTAATTGCGCAGGTGCCGCAGGATTTCGTTGCGCTCCTTCAGGCTCGCGGCATCCGCCGCGTCGCAGCGCTGGAGCGAGGAGGTGTTGGCC
Organism: Arthrobacter sp. TE12232; assembly: GCF_054062615.1. NCBI lineage: Bacteria > Bacillati > Actinomycetota > Actinomycetes > Micrococcales > Micrococcaceae > Arthrobacter > Arthrobacter sp. TE12232. The sequence goes on along the minus strand of NZ_JBSSFK010000001.1, from coordinate 2,122,881 downwards.
GGATGGCCGGACCCCAGAAGGTCCAGGCCGTCCACAATGATGGACGCGACGCCGCGGCGCTGGAGCTCGCTGGCCACAGCCAGCCCGGACAGACCCGTCCCGATGACTACGGCCGTAGTCCGCTCAATCCCGCCGTACAAAGGCATGCTCGACACTGCAGGGTTCCTCCTCGAAATGGTGCCAGTCGCGGGGTGAAACCCCGGACGCTGACCGAAACCTGGTTCCGGCCGCAGCAACCCCAGTAGCTGCGTTCTGTAATGCCGGTCTCGGTTCAGCAACGCCTCGAAGGATACCCAAGATTCGCGCCGATGGATAGGGGAGGTAGGACATTGGCCGAAGTCCCGGATTTTCGCGGATTTCATGCCGGCCATCGTGGGGATCCGGCCCCGAATGCCCGGGAAACCGGGCCGGCAAACAGCGTGTTAACTCTGCGTAAATCCTTCGGCCGAGGGCCGCCGGACCCGCCCGGACGGCCGTCTTGTGTGTTCGAAATTTAGGGGGAATAGTGAGGAAAATCAGGGGTTCCTGGGCGCAGATTCGGGGCCGCCTCGCCGGTGAACGCCGGGCGCCGGTACTTCTGGCAGAATAGCCGCAACATCAGGCAAGAATCGCGAGGAGGCGGACCCCATGGGCCGTGAACAGGTGCATCCGGACCCGGCAGGGGAGACCGGCGGCGAGCAGGCGCCTCCGCGTGGCATCGTGGTGGGCGTGGATGGCTCCGACCACAGCCACTGTGCCCTCGTGTGGGCAGCCCGCGAGGCGGAGCGCCGTCGCCGCCCGCTGCACATCGTGACCGCCTATTCGGTTCCGATTTTTGCCGCATCCGGGCTCGACGGCGGCTACGCCACCGTGGACGACTCCGTGATCCGCGAAGGCGCCGAAGCCATCCTCAAGCACGCCCTGGACAAGGTGGCCGGCTACAACATCGACGTCGACGCGTCCGTGGAGAACGGCGATGCCTCCGGCGTACTGCTGGACATCAGCGAAACGGCAGAACTACTGGTGTTCGGAACCCGCGGCCGCGGCGGCTTTGTTGGCCGGCTGCTCGGCTCTGTCAGCAGCGCTCTGCCCGCCCACGCCAAGTGCCCTACCGTCACCGTGCCGTTGATCTGCGCGGACCGCCTGGGTGAAATCACTGACGACAAGCACGTCCTGGCCGAACGGGCGAAGTCAGGCCACCAGCCTGTCGAGAACGTCGTGGTGGCCGGCGTCGACGGCTCCGACCAGGCCCGCATCGCGGTGCTGGAGGCCGCAGCCCAGGCCGAACGGCTCTCCGCTCGGCTGCGGCTGGTGTGCGCCGTGCCGCAGTACACCGGCTCACTGGCCTGGGTGCCCACCCCGATGGACCGCGATGCCTTGTTCGCGGACATCAAGGTCCAGCTTGACGCCGGCGTGGCCTGGGTGCGGAGCCACTTCCCCGGCCTCGAGGTCGAGACCCAGCTCGTGGATGGTTCTCCCGTTGACATTCTCGTGGGCGCCAGCCGGCACGTGGAACTCGTGGTGCTCGGCACCCGCGGCCGCGGCGGCTTCGCCGGAATGCTACTGGGCTCCACAACCGACGGCGTCCTCCACCACGCCAAGGGACCGGTCATGGTGGTGCCGGACCGCGACGACCCCCGGCTGGCGGACAGAGCCAGCTTCGGTCCGATGCTCGGCGACTCCTAACCGCCTGAGGCTACGGGCTCGACGCCGGAAGGACGGTCCGCACATGGAGCACCCCCGGAGGCCGGACCCGTCCGGAGACGCGGTCATGGCCCAGGACGCGCCGGTCCTGGCCTTGGAACGTCTTGGCCAGGACATGCTGGCCGAGGCCGGCGGCAAGGCGGCCAACCTGGGCGAGCTGGCCCGGGCAGGCCTGCCCGTTCCCGCCGGCTTCTGTCTGACGACGCGGGCCTATTTGGACGCCACGGCCTCCCCGGCTCTGGCGGACGTGCACCATGCCATCGCCGCAACCGCCCCCGATGACCTGGCCGGACTGGCGTTGCTCGCCGCAAAGGCCCGGGCACTAGTGCTCGACGCCGCCGTCCCGGCCGGCATCGATGCCGCCGTGCGGGCCGCCTATGCGGGGCTGGGCGACGATACGGCGGTCGCGGTGCGGTCCTCCGCGACCGCCGAGGACCTGCCCTTTGCCAGTTTCGCCGGCCAGCAGGACACGTTCCTGAATGTGGTCGGCGCGGATGCCGTGCTGTCCGCCGTCCGGCAGTGCTGGGCCTCGCTGTGGACCGACCGCGCGGTGACGTACCGGGCGGTGCAGGGAATCAGCCCGTCCGCTGTGTCCCTCGCGGTGGTGGTCCAGCGCATGGTGGACGCGGCCGTGGCGGGGGTGCTCTTCACGGCCAACCCGGTCACCGGGCGACGGCATGAGGCGGTCATCGACGCCAGCCCGGGGCTGGGGGAGGCCGTGGTGTCCGGGGCCGTCAACCCGGACCACTTCGTGATCGACGGTGCCACGGGAACGATCCTGGAGCGGCGGATCGGGGACAAAGGACTGCTCATCCGGCCCCTCCCCGGCGGCGGAACCGAGCGGGTGGCCCAGCCGGGAGCCGGGTCCGGGCCAAGCCTGAACGATGCCCAGCTGGCCGCGCTGGAACTCCTGGGCCGCCGTGCCGAGGTGCATTTCGGCTCGCCGCAGGACCTCGAATGGGCCATCGGCCGCGACGGTGCCGTGTGGCTGACCCAGTCCAGGCCCATCACCACGCTCTATCCGATGCCGGACAAGCCGCCGACCGGGCCGGGGCCGCGCGTCTATCTGTGCTTTAGCCTGGCCCAGGGCCTGACCCGGCCGCTGACGCCGATGGGCCTCGCCGGCATCCGGCTGATTGCATCCTCCGTGGCGGAGGCGGCGCATTTCCCGGTGCCGGTGCCCCGGGACGGGCCCTCGCCCTACGCGGAGGCCGGACAACGCATCTTCTTCGACCTCACTCCCGTGGTCCGGAGCAAGGCCGGGCGCGCGTTCGTCCCCCGGGTCTTCGACATCATGGAGGCGCGGTCGGCGGTTGTGCTGCGCCAGCTCTTCGCCGATCCCAGGTTCTCCGTCGTCACCAGCTCGCCGTGGCGGCTCCTGCGCCGCGTCGCCCCGGTAGCGGCGCGGGCGAGAGTCCCGGAGACCCTGGTCCGCGGCCTGCTCCGGCCCGAGGACGCGCTGCGCCGGGCCGACCGTGTGGGCGAACAGCTCAGGGCTGCCCTCACAGCGCCCGCCGCCGCCACGGCCGCGCAGCGACTGGACCACGTTGAGCGGATCCTCGGCCGAAGCGTCTTTCCGGTGGTTCCCGCCCTCATGCCTCTGCCCGCGCTCGGGTTCGCGCTGCTGGCCGCGGCCGGGAAACTCGCGGGAAGCCCGGGGAACGGGGCACTGCAGGACGTCCTGCGGGGCCTGCCCAACAATGTGACCACCGAAATGGACCTCGACCTGTGGGCGCTGGCTGCCGCCATTCGGAAGGACCCCGCAGCGGCGGAGGTGTTCGGCTGGACCGCACTGCCCGAGCTGGCACGGCGCTACCGGACAGGGGAGCTTCCCGGCGTCGTGCAGTCCGGGCTCTCCGGCTTCCTGAGCCGGTACGGCCACCGGGCCGTGGCGGAAATCGACCTCGGCATGCCCCGCTGGTCTGACGACCCGACCCACATCCTCGGCGTCCTGGCCAACTATCTGCGCGTGGACGACCCGGCCCTCGCCCCGGACCGGCAATTCGAGAAGGCGGCGGGGGAGGCGGACGCGCAGGTGGAGCGGCTTGTGGCTGCGGCGAAGCAGCGCAGCCGCTTGCGTGGAGCGCTTGTCCGGGCCGCGCTGAGACGGACCCGGATGTTCGCCGGGTTGCGTGAACTGCCCAAGTACCACCTCGTGGAGGCGCTCGGCGCTGTCCGGCAACAACTCGCGGCGGTGGGGGCCGAACTCGCCGCAGCGGGGACCATCGACGCGGCGGACGACATCTTCTTCCTCGACCTGGGCGAGGCGCACGCGGGCCTGGGCGGCGCCGCGCTGCGCGGGATCGTGCAGCAGCGCCGGGAGGCGTACGTGGCCGAATTGGGCCGGCGGCACATTCCGCGCGTGCTGCTTTCCGATGGCACCGAGCCCGAAGCCGTGCAGTCCGACGCCGGCGGCCGGGGGGCGGGGGACGCGGACCGATCGGCGGGGGTGCTCTCCGGGACGCCTGCCTCGGCCGGGACTGTCAGCGCCCGGGCCCGCGTGATCTTGGACCCGCAGGGCGCGCATCTGGAACTGGGCGAGATCCTCGTGGCGCCGTCCACGGATCCCGGCTGGACGCCGCTGTTCCTGACAGCCGGCGGCCTCGTGATGGAAATGGGCGGCCCCAACTCCCACGGCGCTGTCGTCGCGCGGGAATATGGCATCCCTGCGGTGGTGGGTGTACCCGACGCGACATCTCGGATCGCCACGGGCGACGACATCACTGTCGACGGCGCCGCCGGCACGGTGACTCCGTCACAGTGACGCTGGCACCGTAACGCCGTCACAGTAGCGCTGCTCGCTACAGTGGGGCCATGAGCGAAGCACGCGGTTCGGAGGGCCAGCATCCCGGGGCAAGCGGGATGCCCGGCACGGGCGCCCCGGTAGCCGAGACCGCACCGCCCGAAACCCCTGCGCCCGAAACCCCCGGGCCGGAGGCGCGCGCCCCGGAAGCTCCCGGCCGGCTCCGGTCCCTGGACGGCGATGCATGGCTGCCGGCGTGGCTCGTGGAGCATCCGCTGACGGCCGGCTGGGCGTGGGCCGGGTTCTGGGCGGCCCTGATCGTGGCCGACGAGTTCCTGGACCTGGCCGGCTGGTCCTGGTATGTGCTGGTGGGCATGGCCGCGCTGCCGACCCTGCTGGCCAGCATCGCCTTGCTGCACGCGACCCCGCGCCGGTACCTGAAGCCGCGCCGGGACTCCGTGCTGGGCCACTTCTTTGTCCGCTTCCTCGCCTTGATTGCCGCGTTCCTCGTGTGGGGCGTGTCCGTGGTCATGAGCGCCTCGATCTCAACGACCCTTCAGTCGCTCGTCGGCGCGTCCGAACGCGAGGTCACCGCGGTGGGCTTCAACCTCCTGCTGGCCGCGATCCCGCTGGTGGTCTCGGTACTGTGGCTGGCCTTCATCATCCGCTGTGCCTGGTTCCTGCGGCGGCTCCGGGGCTGGAAACAAGCCCCGGGATCCGGCACCGTGCCCAAGAAGTTCCTTCGCGACAGGCCGCGGCTGAAGCGGGTGGTGGTGGGCCTCGCCCATCCCGGGCTGCTGCTCGTCGCCGGTCTTGGCACCTCGGTGCTCGCGTTCCTGCTCGGCGCCGTCGAGCTGACAATCAACGTGCTGAAGTAGGACACCGCGCGGCCGGGGCCAGGCGTACTGTTGATGTATGAGCTGCACTGCTGGAGCACGCGTTCTTCAGACGCGGAATTGTGAATCACTTCTTTTTGGGGCGCGGTCACGATGACCCGCAAGTGGCTGCGGTGGCTACCCGCCGTGGCCGTTCCCGCCGTCATCGCCGCCGGTGCGCTGGCCGGATCCCTGCCCGCCAGCGCCGGGGACCCGCTGCCGCCCAAGACGCCCGAACAGGTGCTGCAGCTGATCGCCCAGCACAGCGAGCCCGCGCTCTCCGGAACCCTGGAACAGTCCTCGGAGCTGGGCCTTCCCGAACTCCCCAAGACCGGTCCCGGCACGGATTCTTCAAGCACCGCCTGGCTCGAACTGCTGACCGGGCCGCACACCGCGCGCGTCTATCGCGACGGCCCGGACCACGCCCGCATCCAGGTGATGGACCAGCTGGCCGAACGGAACGTCGTCCGCAACGGCAACGACGTGTGGTTCTACAACTCCAAGGACAACACGGCCTCCCACGTCCAGCTCCCGGCCGACGCCGGCCGCGCCCACAACAGCGGCAAGGACGCCACGGCCACCCCGGACCAGCTCGCCGCAATGTTCTTGGCCAAGATCGACCCCAGCACTGACGTCACGGTGGGCGCCGACGTCCAAGTGGCAGGCCGGCCCGCATACAACCTGGTGCTCACGCCGAAGTCCGACGCGACCCTGGTCTCGTCCATCGCAGTTGCCGTGGACGGCCAGACCGGCCTGCCGCTGGGCGTTGAGGTCAAAGCCCGCGGACAGGCGGACCCCGCCTTCCGCGTCGCCTACACGAGCCTGACCCTTGCGGCCCCCGACGCGTCCGTCTTCGCGTTCAGCCCGCCGCCGGGCGCCACGGTCAAGGAGATCCCGGTCCCGGAACACAAGCACGGCACTGACTCCGAAAAGGGGACGCCCCCGGCCAAGGACAGCGCACGCAAGCCGGCCGTCACGGGGTCCGGCTGGGACGCGGTGGTTGAGTTCCCGGCGGGAACGCAGAAGCCGACGTCGGACGCGGCGGCACCGCTCCAACAGCTCACCGTCCCGGTCCAGGGCGGCCGGCTCCTGTCCACCGCGCTGGTGAACGTCCTGATGCTCGACGACGGGCGGATCTTTGCCGGCTCGGTGCCTGTGGAGCGGCTCCAGGCCGCTGCCGCGCAGAAGTGAATACCGGCCCGGTTTCCGGGGACCTGCCGGTGACGGCCGCGTGAGCGCCGCCGGGCCGGCGGCCGAGCTGCGCACCGAGCTGAGCATTGAGACCAGGGGCCTGACCAAGCGGTTCGGCCATCAACTGGCAGTCGACGATGTCGATCTCGCCGTGCCGAAAGGCGCCGTCTTCGGCTTCCTGGGCCCGAACGGCTCGGGGAAGACCACCACCATCAGGCTCCTGCTGGGCTTGGCCTCGGCCACCGGCGGCTCCATGCGCGTCCTGGGCGAGGAGATGCCCGGGAAACTCAATGACGTCCTGCCCCGGGTCGGCGCCCTGGTCGAGGGGCCAGCCTTCTACCCCTTCCTCTCCGGCGCCGCCAACCTGCACCGCATGGACGCCGCGGATCCCTACGGGGTGGCCGCCACGCGGCGGGCCCGGATCCAGTCGGCCTTGGACCGGGTGGGCCTGACGCACGCCGCGGACAAGAAGGTCCGCGCCTATTCACTGGGCATGAAGCAGCGGCTGGGGATCGCCAACGCCCTGCTGGCGCCGCGGGACCTTCTGGTGCTGGACGAACCCACCAACGGACTGGATCCCCAGGGCACCCGGGAAGTGCGCAGCCTGGTGCGTTCGCTCGCGGCCGACGGCGCCACGGTGTTCGTCTCCAGCCACCTGCTCGCCGAAGTGGAACAGATCTGCACACATGCGGCCATCATGAGCGCGGGACGCCTAGTGGCGCAGGGAACCCTGGCAGAGCTGCGCCGGGCCGGCCAGGCGCGGATCCGCGTGCTGACGCCGGACCCCGGCACCGCGGCACACGTGCTAGCCGGGCTGGGACTGACCGCCTCGGTGAGTCCCGACGGCGCCGCTTCCGCGGGGCCCGACGCGGTCCTTTTCGCGCCGCTGCCTGCACCGGCGGCAGCGCCGGCCCCGGCGGCCCGGGAAACGGCAGGGGCCGCGGACGCGGGGCCGCAAGACGTGGAACCCGAAGCCGTGGTGGCCGCCCTCGTGGCAGCGGGGGTCCGGGTCCGCGGCTTCGCGACCGAACAGGTCAGCCTGGAGGACCGCTTCGTGGCGTTGACGGGGGAGGGGTTCGACGTTGTCCAGTAACGGCTCATCCGCGGGCGGCCCGTCGGGGGCCCCATCAGGCAGCCCGACCGGCGGCCCCAGCGGAGCGGCCGGTGACGCCGCCACCGACGTTACGGCGGCGAGCCTGCCGGGCCGACGCCGGTCCGTGACCGGGGGCCTGCTGGCCTCTGAGCTCGGCTTGCTGTTCCGCCGCCGCAGGACGTGGGCCATGCTGTGCGCGCTGGCGGCCATCCCCATCCTGATTGCCGTGGCCGTGCGGGTCTCCTCGGCCGTGCCGGCCGGCCGGGGGCCCGCCTTCCTGGACAGGATCACCCAGAACGGCCTGTTCGTAGGCGTCACGGCGATGGTGGTCTCCATTCCGCTGTTCCTGCCGCTGACTGTCGGCGTGGTGGCCGGAGACACGATCGCCGGCGAGGCCGGGCAGGGAACCCTCAGGTATCTGCTGGTGGCTCCGGCCGGGCGGGTCCGCCTGTTGCTCATCAAATATGCCGGCGCGGCACTGTTCGTGGTCGTTGCCCCGCTCGTCGTGGCACTGGTCGGAGCAGGCATCGGCGCGGCGCTCTTCCCCGTGGGACCCGTGACCCTGCTCTCCGGCGACACGATCGGTACCGGCGAGGCCATGGTCCGGCTGCTGCTGATCGCCGCCTATCTGGCGGTTTCGCTGCTGGGGTTGTCCGCGATCGGACTCTTCATCTCCACCCTGACGGACGTTCCGGTCGGGGCCATGGCGGCCACCGTGGTGCTCTCGGTCGTTGCGCAGGTCCTGGACGCGCTGCCGCAACTTGAGTGGTTGCATCCCTGGTTGTTCAGCCACTACTGGCTGGACTTTGGCGATCTCCTCCGCCAGCCGCTCTCCTGGGATTCCTTCGCCGCCAACGCCGTCCTGCAGGCCGGCTACGTCGCCGTTTTCGGTGCGCTGGCCTACGGCCGTTTCATCACCAAGGACGTGCTCTCCTAGCTCCGGGACCAGGCCCTCGCGTCTCAAAACCCGGCGCCCAGGGGCGTGGCCCCACGAGCGGGACCAACCGAAGGACCCGGCTAGCGGGACCTAGTAGCGGCTCTCAGTAGCGGGCCGCGTAGCCATAGAGCTGCATCCCGGACATGGCGGCCACATCGGTGACGGTGATGCCGGCGTCGGGATTGAGCGCCTGGACCACGCGGCCGCCGCCGAGGTAGATGGCCACATGGTAGAACCCCGAAGGTGAACCCCAGACGAGCAAGTCGCCGGGACGGGCCTGGGAGAGCGGTACGTGAACAGGGGCCTGCGCGAACTGCTGGGAGGCCGTGCGCGGCAGGTACTTGCCGGCCGCGGCGAATGCATTCTGCACCAGGCCCGAGCAGTCAAACCCGTAGGCCCCGGTTCCGCCGTACTGGTAGAAGTACGGCGATCCGGTCTTGCCAAGCGCCACCGAAATGGCCGTCTGGTTTGACCCGCCCGCAATCGGCGCGGGAACCGGGACCGGTGCCGGGACAGGCACAGGAACCGGTACGGGTGCCGGTGCCTGAACGGGCTCAGGAGCCGGCGCAGGCGCAGGAGCAGGAACGGGCTCCGGGGCGGCAGCGAGCGGCACCTCGACCGGGGCGGGGGCCGGCGCGGCTGGCTGCGGGGCGGCCGAACCGCCTCCTCCCGGTGATGCCGGGGCCGGCTGGGAACCTGAAGCAGGCTGGGAGCCGGTGCCCGGCTGCGGGGCGGAGCCGGCAGCGGCGGTCAGGGCCGCCAGCCGTTCCTGCTGGCGCTGCCGGTCGAGGGCGTCCACCCGGGCCGACTCCAGCGCCGCGGTCGTGTTCCTGAGGCTTGCCAGCTGGTCCACCAGGGCGGACCGCTGGGCTTTGGCATCTGCCACGGCCTGGCGCTGGGCAGCCGTCGCGCGGTCGGCGTCGGTCTTGCGGGCTTCCGCCGTCGTGGCCGCCTCGTCGGCGGCGCGGTTGGCATCTGCCGCGGCCTCCGTCAACGACTGCGCGGCGGCGGCGGCGGTTTCCGCGGACTGGAAGGCCCGGGCGCGTCCGGCCGTCACGGCCTCCAGGGTGGCGGCATCTTCGAGCGCCTGCCCGGTGCCGCTGACAAAGCTGCTAAGGGCCGGATTCAGGCCGCCGTTGCGGTACAAATCGCCGGCCAGCTGGCCGACCTGCTTGCGGGTCTTGGCCTGTTCGGCCTCGGCGGCGGCAGCCCTGGCTGCTGCGACAGTTGCCGCGTCACGCCGGGTGGCGAGCTCCACGAGGGCCTCGCCGTAGGCGTTGTTCGCTTGCAGGGATGCGCCCAGGCTGGTTTCCTGGGCGGCCGAGGCATCGGCCAGGAGCCCGTCGATCCTGGTGACCTCCGCCGCCGTCGCGCTTTCACTGGACTTGGCGGCGGCAATCTCTTCCGGCGAGGGGATCTCCGGCGACGCCGGAACCCGGCCGGCGGCCGGCAGGGATCCGCGTGCCTGCCCAAGAGTCAGTGCAGAGGCCTGCGCCGGGAGCGCGAGCGTTCCAAGGAGGACGACGGCGGTGCACAGCACAGCCGTCTTGCGACCGGATCCGGTCCAGCTCATGGGCAAACCTCGCTGAAGTCTAAGGCTGGAATGAGCGAGGTTGGATTTGGCACGTGAAGAAGCCCCTCTGCGGATCACCCAGCAGGCATGAGGCTACGTGCCAAAGACCACTTTGGCAACACGAGTCACACCAACAACATAAACAACATTGGTGTCATTTAGCCACGTTTGCGCGGGGTGTGTCCGGCCGGGGACAGGATATCGGCGGCGCGTCAGCCGGGCCCGGGGCAGCGCAGGGAGGAACGCATGCAGCAAACGGCGCCCGGGGCAGCGGCCGGACCAGCGGCCTGAACGCCAGCGGCGACGGCGGCCTGCCCCGGGTTAACGCGCTCCCGTCGCTCAGGCGTGCTGGTGCGCTTCGTGCTCCGAATGGGTGGCGGGTTCCAGCTGGAAGGTGCAGTGTTCCGTGTCGAAGTGGGAGCCCAGGCAGGCGGTGAGCTTGTCCAAGACCCGGTCGGCGCCACGGGCGCCGAGCGCGGCGTCCTCCACCACCACGTGCGCGGAGAACACGGGGACGCCCGAGGTGATGGTCCAGATGTGGATGTCGTGGACGGAGACCACGCCGTCCACCGCGAGGATGTGCTCGCGGATCATCTGGACGTCCACGCCCTTGGGGGTGGCCTCGAGGAGCACGTCCACGACGTCGCGCAGCAGGTGCCAGGCCCGCGGCAGGATCATGAGGGCAATGAGGATCGAGGCAATGGTGTCTGCCGCCTGGAATCCGGTGATCATGATGACCAGCGCCGCCGCGATGACGGCAAAGGATCCCAGCAGATCGCCCAGGACCTCCAGGTAGGCGCCGCGGACGTTGAGGCTTTCCTTCCGGGCGCCGCGCAGGATCAGCAGGGAGACCAGGTTGGCGACGGCGCCGAGGATCGCAGCGGACAGCATCACGTCGGTGTGGACCTCCGGGGCCGAGCCGAGCCGGCGGATCGCTTCGGTGAAGATCACCACCGAGATGACGATCAGGACCAGGGCGTTTGCCAGTGCGGCCAAGACCTCGGCGCGCTGGTATCCGTAAGTGCGAAGGTCGCTGGCGGGCCGGGTGGCGATCCATGCGGCCAGCAGGGCGATGAAGACGCCGGCGGCGTCGGAGAGCATGTGGCCGGCGTCGGCGAGCAGCGCCAGGGAGCCCGAGATGACGGCGCCAATGGTTTGCACGAGCACCACAGCGAGCGTGATGGCCAGGACGGCGATCAGGCGCTTCCGATGTTTCCCGGTGGCGGTGATGCCGTGCGAGTGGCTGTGGTCGTGTCCCATGCCTCTAAGGCTAGCCCCAGCCGAGCTCGTGCAGGCGTTCGTCGCTGATGCCGAAGTGGTGCGCGATCTCATGCACGACTGTCACGGTGACTTCCTCGATCACGTCCTCGCGGGATGCGCAGATCTCCAGGATGGGCTGGCGGTAGATCGTGATCCGGTCCGGCAGCGAGCCTGCGTCCCACCAGGAGTCCCGCTCGGTCAGGGGAACCCCCTCGTAGAGGCCCAGCAGCACGGTGTCCGGGTCCTCGCCGGGCTGCGGGGTGTAGTCGTCCTCGATGAAGATCGCGACATTGCTCATGGTATGTGCCAGTTCGGGCGGGATCCGGTCCAGGGCGTCGCTCACGGCGGCCTCGAAGTCGTCCTCGGACATCGGGAACGGGCCGCCTTCCGGACCGTCACCGTCGTCCCCGCCGTTTGGAATGATCGGCAGGCCGGGCGGCAGGGACGGGGTCATGGGGAAACTCTAGCGGGACCGGCGCCGCGTCAGCCCCACGCCCACGAGGCAGATCACGCCGCCCACCAGGCCCCAGATGGTCGGAATCTCGCCCAGTACCAGCCAGGAGATCAGGATCGTGGTGCCCGGGACCAAATAGGTGGTGGCGGCGAGGCGTCCGGCGTCAATCAGGGACAGCGCGTAGGCCCACGTGGTGAAGGCGATCGCGGTGGGGAAGATGCCCAGGTACACCAGTCCCAGCGTGGCCGGCAGGGAAGCGGCCTGCAGTTCACTGATCAGCTGGCCGCTGAAGGGCAGGCAGCAGATGGCGCCGACCATAATGCCGAACCACGTGGCCTGGGCGGCCGGGAACTTCCGGAGCACCGGTTTTTGCACGATCACGCTTACTGCGGCCAGCGCGGCCGCGAGAAGGCAGAGCAGCACGCCGGCCACGTCCGCCGTCGACCGCTGGCCGGAACCGAGGGCGATCACGGCCACGCCGCCGAAAGCGATCAGGCTGCCGATGATCAGCCAGCGCGGGAAGCCCTCTTTCAGGATCACACCGGCCATCACGGCGACCAGGATGGGGTTGACGTTGATCAGCAGGGCGGCCGTGCCGGCGTCGAGCATGTGCTCGGCGGCGTTGAGCGCCACGTTGTAGCCTCCGAACCACATGACGCCGTAGGCCAGGATGGGCCACCATTCGCGGCCCCGGGGCAGTCCCCTGAGCTTCGGCACCACCAGGAGGCCCAGTACGACGGCGGCGACGGCCAGCCGCCCGAGCGTCAGGGGGCCGGGGGAGAAGCTCGGGCCCACGGCCCGGATGCCCACGAAAGCGGAAGCCCACAGCACCACGGTGACGACGACGGCGGCGATGCCGAGCCTGCTGATCGGGGCCGGCTGGCCGGGGGTTCCGGGGCGGCGGGTGCCGGTCGGGCCCTTCGGCTGGACGGTGGCGGAGGTGACCGCCCGGACGGGGGCGGGGGTGACCGCCTGGTTGGGCACGTCGTGCGTGCCGGCCGGCTGGGTGTGGTCCGGACTGGGAGAGCCTGTTTCGGCGGTTGTTGCCATGCTGCAAATCTAGCCTCTCGCACCCGGCCTCAGCTGGCGGAAATCGGTCACGTCTAGACGGTTTTCCGCCAAACTTCTGCCAAAGTGCCGCCAAGGTACATGGCCCGGGACGGCAGGCGGCTTCAGCGGAGGACGCGGGCCGCCGCCTGGACCGAGCCCGCGACCTCCGTCAGCGCCGCCGAGCCGCGCCGCCATTGCTGCCAGTAGAGGGCGACGTCCACATGCGCGCCGGGAGTGAGCGTCTCGAGCGTTCCGTTCCGGAGGTCTTCGCCGATTTCGATCTCCGGGATCATCCCCCAGCCCATGCCCCAACGGATGGCATCGCCAAACTCCTGGGCGGCCGGTACGTAGTGCCGTGGTGCCTGGGGCGGTGTGCGGCTGAACCGGCGCAGCCAGCGGTCCTGCAGATCATCTTTGCGGTCGTAAACCAGGACGGGGGCCTTGGCCAGGGCCGCCGCGCTCACGCCGGAATCGAACCAGCGGCGGCTGAAGTCCGGCGCGCATACGGGCAGGTAGCGCATGATGCCGAGCTTGCGGGACGAGCACCCGGGCACGGGCGTCGCCGTAGCCGTGATCGCGGCAGCCGCGGCGCCGGCGCGCAGGAGATCCAGCGAGTGCTCCTGGTCCTCGCGCACGATCTCCAGCTGGATGTTGTCGCTGGCCGCCGCGAGACCGGCCAGCGCCCAGGTGTGCAAGGAATCGCTGTTGATCACCAGCGTCAGGCGCGTCCGCCCCGAGAATTCCTCGGGCTGCAGCTCCTCGGCAAGGTCGGCCGACAGCAGCTCAAGCTGCCTCGCGAACCGCACCACAGCCTGGCCGGACTCCGTGAGACCGGCCGGCCGGGCCCGGGTCAGGACCGGCCTGCCGACGGCCGTCTCGAGGGCGCGGATACGCTGGCTGACGGCCGAGGGCGTCACGGACAAGTGGGCGGCCGCGGCGTCGAAACTTCCGTGAGTGACAATGGCGGCCAGCGTCCGGGCCTGTTCAGGGGAAATGTCGATCATTAGATCATCTTATGTTCGGGAAGAAACTTTAACTGGTTTCATCCGAGCCGGACACCTACCGTGGAACGGTGATCCTTCCTCTGTTCTCCGGCCTCTCCGCCGGACTGTCCCTCATCGTTGCCATCGGCGCGCAGAACGCCTTTGTCCTCCGCCAGGGCATCCAGCGCTCGCACGTCGCCATGGTCGTGGCAGTCTGCGCAGCGTCGGATCTGGTCCTGATCCTGCTGGGCGTGGCGGGCATCGGCGTCCTCCTGGACCGGGCGCCCGCCGCCCTCGTGGTGATCCGCTGGGCGGGCGCAGCGTTTCTTTTCGCCTACGGGGCGCTCGCGGCCCGGCGTGCGGTCCGGGGCGAACAGATGGACTACTCCGGAGACAGGCCGGGCGGCGCCCGGGGAGCCGTACTGGGCACCTGCCTGGCCTTCACGTGGCTGAACCCGCACGTCTACCTGGACACCGTGTTGCTGCTCGGGTCCCTCGCCGCGGCTCACGGCGAGTCCGGGCGCTGGTGGTTCGCTGCCGGGGCCGGACTCGGGAGCATCGCATGGTTCACTGCACTGGGCGCGGGGGCCCGGTTCCTGGCGCCCGTGTTCCGGCGGCGGGCGGCGTGGCGGGTGCTCGACGCGGGGATCGCCGTCGTGATGATCACCCTCGCGGTGCTCCTGCTGAGCTGAGCCGGCCCGCGCGCGTGACCGGGCGGGCTTTCCCGGACGGGCGGGCGGCGCGGCCCCCGGCGATGGCCGTTCCTGGCCGATTTTGGATAAACCGGGGGTCTGCCCTTATAGTTTTATAGTCCAGTTCGGAGGAACCCGAAAGGACAAAAACGAAAGGCTTCGGCCCTTAATTTTTGCCCAGAAGTGTTCAACCGGATGGCGTCCTGGCCCCCATCGTCTAGCGGCCTAGGACACCGCCCTTTCACGGCGGCGGCACGGGTTCGAATCCCGTTGGGGGTACGCAAGGAAGTGGTCAAACCGGATGAAAAAGTCTGGTAGGCTAAAGGCCTTGAAAAATTGCGGTAGCGATACCGCAGTGAGCAAGAAACACGCAGTACAAGCAGTAAACAAGCAAGGCCCTGTAGCGCAGTTGGTTAGCGCGCCGCCCTGTCACGGCGGAGGTCGCGGGTTCAAGTCCCGTCAGGGTCGCTCTGATTGCCAGAAGAAATTCCGGCCGTCAAGGTGACATGTCACCTAGGCTCTGTAGCTCAGTTGGTAGAGCGTTCGACTGAAAATCGAAAGGTCACCGGATCGACGCCGGTCGGAGCCACCACTGGGAAGCATCAGTTCTTTTAGAACTGGTGCTTTTCTTCTTTAACCCCACCTCACCCTCGACGATGGGTTAGCGATTGCTCCATAACGGCCCTTCTGGCGGGTCGAAAGGGCCGTTATGGAGCAATCGGCGCATGGGTCGGCGGGAGGCCGACGGCGGGAGCCCGTTTGCGGGCCCTTCAGGCGGGCGGGCTAGACTCGCACGCTGGGGAAAGAACACCAAGGCCGCCGGCAGCCCTGTCCGGGCCGGCGGCGCAATCTCAACCGAAAAGTGATTCTGCAACGTGACTTCGAAGAATATTGCCCGTCCTCTCGCCGCAACCGCCCTTCTCGCCGCTCTGGCCCTCACCGGCTGCTCGGCACCGCAGGCCGCAAGCGCTCCGTCGTCCGCCACAGACGCGGCCCCGGCGCCCGCGTCCGCCACGCCAAGCACCACCGCGACGTCCGGACCCTTCGGCGGTTTCGCCAGCGCCGCCGAGGCGTGCACCAAGATTTCGGAGCAGGCCGCCGGCGCCACCCTCCTGCCGCTGTCGGCCGCCCAGGGCAAGACGGCGGAGCTGCAACAGTCCAAGGCGGAGCTGGCCGAGACCGCCGAGCGCGTTCCGGACAGCCTTAAGGCCGATTTCGCCAACCTCAAGGACGTGGCAATCGCCGGTGTCACCGACCAGACGGTGTTCTCCAGCGGAAAGCTCCAGGCCGCCATGGCGCCCGTGACCCAGTGGATCGCCACCAACTGTAAGTAGGCCCACCGGATCCGCCCTTGCCGCCGCGGTCGCCACGCACCTCCCAGTTCCGGCCCTCGCGGCGGCCGGGGTAACCGGGCGCGGCAAGATTCCCCCGCACGGCCCAAGGCAGGGACTAGGGTTGTGTCAAAGAGAAGGGGGAGTGCTCCATGGAATACCAAGATTCTCAGCCGGTGGCGGGTCGCATGGCCGGCCGGGCGCCCGGCCCGGCGCCCAGCCAAGCGCCCAGTCAAGTAGCCAGTCCTGTAGCCAGTCCTGTGGACGGGCTGCCCGCGCTGGCGGGCACCGGACGCACGGTCATTTCCGAAGCCGCCGTCGCCAAGGTCGCTGGCATCGCCGCCCGCGCGGTACCCGGTGTCTACTCACTGGGATCCGGACCGTCGCGGGCCCTCGGTGCCATTCGCGACGCCGTCGGCAGCGCCGATCACGGCGCGGGGGTCCGCGTCGAAGTCGGCGAAACGCAGGTCGCCGTGGACATCGACCTCGTCGCGGTCTACGGCACCCCCCTGCAGGCTCTCGCCGACCAGATCCGGGCGGCCGTCTACTCCGCCGTGGAGGAACTGGTGGGGCTTGAAGTGATCGAGGTAAACATCGAGATCAACGACGTTCATGTGCCCGGTCCGGCCAAACCGGCCGTCGCCGGCGAGGTCCGGCCGGTAAGGGAGGCAATCCAGTGAATCTGACGGTTGTGGGAATCGCCATGGGCGCCTTCGTGGCCTTCATGTCCTTCCAGTTCGGAGCCTGGGGCTTCCTTGGCGCGCTCTTCTTCATGGGTATCGGCGCGCTGCTGGGCCGGGCCGCAGCGGGGAAACTGGACCTGCGCAGCGTGTTTGATGCCCTCACGGGCCGGCGTTCTTCCTCATGAGCATCACGGCTGGGGCGCCGATCCGCGGCGCCGCGGTGGCCGGGCACAACCGCATCAGCACCCAGGCCCTGACGAGCGTGGCGCGGGCGGCCGCGGGTGAGGCGCTCGGCGTACCGGCGCAGGGCGTGCGTGCCGAGTGGTCGGATGATGACGGGCTGCTGGCGCTCTCGCTGGTCACGCCGATCGGGATCCCGCCCCTCACCACGGTTCTCCGGGACCCCGCGCGCGTGGCCGGGTTCGGCGGCGCCATCTGGGACCGAGCCGTCGCCGCCAAGGCCGAAATCCTGCACCGGGTCACCGCGTTGACCGGGGCACAGCTGAGTCGGGTGGACATCCGCATCAGTGGGGCCACCGTACACGGGGGAGGGCGGGTGCGTTGAGCCAGGATACCCGGGATGCCACTGTCGGCTCGGGCCCAAACGACGCCGGCGCGGTGACGGAGAGCGGAATGCCAGGCTCCGGTGCGGCCGGCATGGCACGGATCCTCAAACGGGAGACCCACTCATCGCGTGCCGTTGTCTCCGTGATGGCGGCCGCCCTGGTTATTGTGGTGTGCGGGTACGCGCTGCTTGAAACGGCGGTCCGTGCCTTCGGGCAACCACCGTGGCTCATAGATCCGCAGACCGCGGCCGAGCGTGCCGTCGCCCTCCCGGCCGGGATTCCGCCGCTCCTGCTCGGCGTCTCCGGCGCCGTGGTGGCCATGGCGGGCCTGTTCTTCTTCCTCAATGCCGTCCTGCCGGGACGCCGTGCGCGGCACCTTCTCGCAGACCGCCGGGCCGGCGTCGTAGTCGACGATGAAGTGATCGCGGCGGCCCTGGCACGCCGCGCGCGGCTGGCCGCCAACGTGACACAGGGCCAGGTGATGGTGATCGTCTCGCGGAACCGGGTAGAGGTTAACGTCCGGCCCACCTCAGGTGTGCCGCTGCGCCCCGACGCCGTCCTTGAGGCCGTGCGGCGGGAGCTGCAGGACATGGGCCCCTCGCCCACTCCGGAAGTTCGGATCCACGTAGCCACGTCAGGGGTGGTGGGGGCATGAACAACACTCCCAGAGTCCTGAACCGCATCCTGATCGGCATCCTCGGCATCAAGCTGCTCGCCATCGGCGTCCTGCTGATGCTGCTCGCGAGCGTCCCCGCCGTCGGCGTCTGGTGGCACGAGTGGGCGGGCGGCGTCTTGAAATACTGGCTCGACCTGTTCGAACGGACGCAGTTCCCCCGCCACCAGGGGAGCTGGCTATGGTTTGCCATCTGCGGTGCGCTCGTATTGGTGCTGGCCCTGATGGTCGCCTGGGTCGCCCAGCAGGGCAAAGGCCGGACCAGCCTGATCGCGGCCGAGGAGGACCCGGGCGGCGTCCCGGGCAATGTCGGGATCAGCGGCGGAGTGGCGGAACAGGCGCTCCGCGCGGCCCTCGCGGACCGGCCCGACCTGGCGGGAGTCACCGTTGCCGCCTACGAGATCCGGGGGGAACCTGCCCTGAAGATCCGGGTTGAGCCGCGCCAGGGCGTCGCGCCGCACGCGCTCGCCGCCGAAGTCTCCGCACTCGTGGAAGCGCTCGACGCCGTCATCGGCAAGCGCACCCCGGTCCTGATCCATATCGGCTCCGGGACGCGGTCGCGGTTTGGCCGGGCCGAGCGCGTCCGATAAGCCGCGGTGAAGTGGACGCAACATACCCGGTAGGCGCTTGAACCGGGCGTGCCGGGCGGCCGAACCGGCGGGTCGGCCGCCCCCAGGGCCGGTGGCCCCAGCGGAACTACTAAGTCTCCTTTGTATTAAGGTTTCATGTAAACGCTTGCATTCCCCGCAGACTGTTGATTACTGTGATGGTCGACACACCAACTGCACGGCCGTTTTTACCGGTACTCAGCGAGGAGCACTCCAGTATGAAAACCCGCAATTTCCTACTTCCCGTCGCCACAGCAGGCGTTTTGGCACTGACCCTTTCGGCCTGTGGCGGCGGAGGCGGCGGCAGTTCCAGCGGCGGCAGCGACGCTGCCTCGCAGGGCCTGGACGGGCGCGGTCCCATCACGTATGTCCAGGGCAAGGACAACAGCAACGTGGTCCGGCCGCTGATCGAAAAGTGGAACGCCGCCCACCCGAATGAGAAGGTCACCTTCAAGGAGCAGACCGACCAGGCGGACCAGCAGCACGACGACCTCGTCCAGCACTTCCAGGCCAAGGACGCCGGCTATGACGTTGCCAGCGTCGACGTCGTCTGGACCGCCGAATTCGCGGCAAAGGGCTGGCTGC
Organism: Arthrobacter sp. TE12232; assembly: GCF_054062615.1. Classification (NCBI taxonomy): domain Bacteria; kingdom Bacillati; phylum Actinomycetota; class Actinomycetes; order Micrococcales; family Micrococcaceae; genus Arthrobacter; species Arthrobacter sp. TE12232. The sequence continues at coordinate 2,103,901 of NZ_JBSSFK010000001.1, read as the reverse complement.
AGCCGCTCAAGGACAAGATGGCGCTGGATACCTCGGCCATGCTGAAGCCGACCGTCGTCGCCGCGTCCTACAAGAACACGCTGTACGCGGCACCGGAATCTTCCGACGGCGGCATCCTGTACTACCGCAAGGACCTGGTTCCCACGCCCCCGAAGACCTGGGACGAGATGATGAGCATGTGCTCCATCGCCAAGGCCAACAACATGGGCTGCTACTCGGGCCAGTTCAAGAAGTACGAGGGGCTGACAGTCAACGCCTCCGAGGCGATCAACTCCGCCGGCGGGGCCGTGCTGGACGCGGACGGCAAGCCCAGCCTGCTCACCCCTGAGGCAAAGGCAGGGATGGCCAACCTGGCCAAGGCCTACGCCGACGGCAGCATCCCGAAGGAAGCCATCACCTTCCAGGAGGAAGAGAGCCGCCAGGCGTTCCAGGACGGCAAGCTGCTGTTCCTGCGCAACTGGCCCTACGTGTACAACCTGGCCACCACGGAAGGTTCATCCAAGGTCAAGGACGTCCTGGGCATGACCGCACTCCCGGGCAAGGACGGTCCGGGCGCCTCGTCCCTCGGCGGCCACAGCGCCGCGATCAGCGTCTACTCGAAGAACAAGGCCACGGCGCTGGACTTCCTGAAGTTCCTCACCACGGAAGAGACGCAGAAGTTCTTCGCCACGCAGGGTTCGCTCGCCCCGGTTCTCGGCGCGCTCTATGAAGACAAGGACCTCGTCGCCAAGCTGCCGTACCTTCCGGTCCTGAAGACCTCGATCGAGAACGCCGTGCCGCGCCCGGTCACCCCGTTCTACCCGGCCGTCACCAAGGCCATCCAGGAAAACGCGTACTCGGCCATCAAGGGCGAGAAGACCGTAGACGCTGCCCTGTCCGACATGCAGAAGTCCATCGAGTCCGCTAGCGCGGGACAGTAGGTTCATCATGGCAACTGAAGTAGGCCCGACGTCGGTCAAGGCACCGGCGTCGGGCGGTGCTCCGATCCACCACGCACCCAAGGGTGTGGGAGAGGACAACCGCATCGCGACGCAGGGGCGCTGGGCCGCCTGGCTCCTGGCGCCGACCATCCTCGCATTGTCAGTGGTGATCGTGTACCCGATCATCACCGCCATTGTGATGTCTTTCCAGAAGGACGCTGGTCTGGACCCCGCCACGGGTCTCTTCGTAGAGGGTGGCCCGGCCGGCTTCTCGAATTACTACAACTGGATTTTCCAGCAGTGCCCTGCTCCGTCCGGCGGAACCGTCGACTGCCCGCCGGGAACCCTAGGTGCGCAGTTCTGGTCCGCCACCGCCACCACGTTCTTCTTCACCATCGTCACGGTGGCACTCGAGACCGTGCTCGGCTTCTGGATGGCCGTCATCATGGCACGGGCCTTCCGCGGCCGCAGCCTGGTCCGCGCAGCCGTCCTGGTGCCGTGGGCCATCCCCACCGCCGTTACGGCCAAGCTGTGGCTGTTCATCTTCGCCTTCGAAGGCATCGGCAACAAACTCTTCAACACGTCCATCCTGTGGACCGGCAGCGAATGGCCGGCGAGGTGGGCCGTGATCATCGCCGACGTCTGGAAAACCACTCCCTTCATGGCGCTGCTGATTCTGGCCGGCCTGCAGATGATTCCCGCGGAAGTGTACGAGGCGGCCAAGGTCGACGGCGCCTCCGCCTGGCAGCGTTTCCGGATGATCACCCTGCCGCTGGTGAAGCCGGCGCTCATGGTGGCTATCCTGTTCCGCACCCTGGACGCGCTGCGCATGTTCGACCTCCCGTACATCCTGACGGGCGGAGCCAACAACACCACCACGCTGTCCATCCTGGTGATCAACCAGATCAGGCAGGGCTTCAACGCGGCGGCGGCTTTGTCCACCATCACATTCATCATCATCTTTCTGGTGGCCTTCATCTTTGTACGCTTCCTCGGGGCGAACGTGGTGGAGCAGCAGACCGGCGCAGGTAAGGGGAAGAAATGACCGCCGCGACGACCGCCGCAACCGAGCTGCGCGCAGAGCAGGACCGGGGCCGGAAGACCGCGCAGAACCGCGAGAAGTGGGCCCAGGGACGGACCTACATCAGTGCGGTTGTGATCCTCATCTGGTGCCTGGCCCCGGCTTACTGGATGGTAGTGACGGCGTTCCGCGACGTCGGCTACACCTACGACACCTCGATCCTGCCCACCCACGTGACGCTGGACAACTTCAAGACCGCATTCGACACCTCGTTCGGCAACCACTTCGGCCAAGCCCTGCTCAACAGCTTGTTCATCGGTTCCGTCGTGACCGTGGTGTCGCTGCTGATCGGCGTGTTCGCCGCGTACGCGCTGGCACGGCTGAACTTCAAGTTCAAGTACCTCGTGCTGGGCTTCATCCTGGGGGCCTCCATGTTCCCCGGCGTCGCTCTCATCACGCCGCTGTTCCAGCTCTTCACCAACATCGGCTGGATGGGCACCTACCAGGCCCTGATCATCCCGAACATCTCGTTCGTGCTGCCGCTGACCGTCTACACCATGACGTCCTTCTTCCGGGAGATGCCGTGGGAGCTCGAGGAGTCGGCGAGGGTGGACGGCTGCACACAGGGGCAGGCCTTCCGGAAGGTCATCATGCCGCTGGCCGCGCCGGCGATCTTCACGACCGCCATCCTGGCGTTCATCTCCTCTTGGAATGAATTCCTGATCGCCAGCCAGCTCTCGAGCGACGCAACGCAGCCCGTTACTGTGGCCATCGCCAGCTTCGCCGGCGCCCAGCCCAACCAGATCCCGTACACCGCGATCATGGCGGCGGGCACCATCGTGACCATCCCCTTGGTCATCCTGGTGCTGGTGTTCCAGCGCAAGATCGTGGCCGGCCTGACCGCCGGCGCCGTCAAGTGAGGATGGCCTCGAGTGAGGGCGGCGTCGTGACAGACGAGCAGAACCAGGGCCATGTGCCGGCATCGCGTCGAAAGGTGCGTTCCGGCGAGGACTTCGACATCATCATCGGGTTCCTCGGCTTCTGGGCCCTGGTTCTGCTGGTAGTCACCGTCTGGATGGAGGTGACCGCCCAGGACGCCCTCGGCTGGGCCCTGGGCCTGCTCGTCGCACTGCTGGCCCTCTACGGGATGATCCGGCTGCGCCGGCGCCTGCCGCGCCGGACAGCCAGCAGGCGCGGCTAGGCCGCGAGGCCAGCACTTTTATTCAACTGCCGCGGGGGAGGCGGGGCGCAGCACGTCTGCGGACAGCCGTCAGGGATCCACGGACCGTCAGTAAGGGGACACAAGTGGCACGGGTAGAACGGGCGCAGCGCGGCGGCCACTCCGGCGTCAGCATCGAGGACGTCGCTGCCGCCGCCGGCGTCTCCACGGCTACGGTCTCCCGGGCCGTCCGCGGACTGCCCCGCGTTTCCCCGGCGACGCGGGAGAAGATCCTCGGCATCGCCGAATCCCTGGGCTATGTTGCCTCGTCCTCGGCGTCCGGCCTGGCGACAGGCCGGACCAAGACCATCGGTGTGCTGGCACCGTTCGTCAGCCGCTGGTTCTTCTCCAAGGCCATCGAGGGCGCAGACCGCGAGCTGCACGCCCGCCAGTACAACCTCTCGCTCTTCAACCTCGGCGGCCACGGCAGCCACCGTGAGCGGCTCTTCAGCAAGACCATGGTCTACAAACAGATCGACGCCCTGCTTGTCCTCTGTATGGCGCTCACCCATGAGGAAATCGAGCACCTGCAGAAGATCGATATCCCGCTCGTGGTCGTGGGCGGGCACGTCGAGGAATGCCCCTACATCGGCATCGACGACTACGCCGCTGCGGCCACCGCGGTCCGGCACCTGATCGGGCTCGGCCACACCGATATCGCGCTCCTGCACGGCGACGACGAAACCGACCTCAACTTCGACGTCCCCCGGGTCCGGATCCAGGCCTTCCAGGACGTCATGCGCGAAGCGCGGCTGCCTGTTCGGCCGGAATGGGACGAGTGGGGGGACTTTACCGTTCGCAGCGGCCAGGAGGCGTTCCGGCGCCTGTGGGCCCGGAGCGGACCCAAGCCCACCGCAATCTTCTGCGCCTCGGACGAGATGGCCATGGGCGTCATCTTCGAGGCCAACAAGGCCGGGGTGAAGGTGCCGGAGCAATTGTCCGTCATCGGCATCGACGACCACGACTTCGCCGAGGCCATGGGGCTCACGACGGTGGGGCAGCAACCGGACGAACAGGCCGAACTCGCCACCAAGATGCTGCTGGACGAACTCGACGGAATCGCCGGGGCCGTGCAGTCCACGGTCGCGCCGCACCGCCTGATCGTGCGGAGGACGACGGCGCCGCCGCACCGCCGGCCGGAGCCGTCCGCCTAGCGCCGTCTGCCTAGTGTTGTCCGCCTAGCGCCGGCCGGCACGGCGGCCGTCCCTCGGATCTAGGACGCGCGGGCCAGTTGCCGGATCGGCACCCAGCGCGAGGCCAGCCGTCGGTAGGCCGCGGCGGCCCCGGTCATGTCGCCTTCCGCCAGGCACTCGATGCCCAAGCGCACGTCCAACGGCGAATCGTCCGGGTAGACCTTGTCGGCCACAGCGCCGTAATCGAGTTCCACGACGGAATCCGGGTGGAAGAGCTCAAGCCACTCCGTGAGCTGGGTCAGGTCCTCGAGCATGTCGAGATCGGGCGCGGCCATGGCCAGATGCGCCACCGCATAACTCACGCGCTCCAGCGCCTTGCCGATGCCGGCGCGGATACGGACCGTGACAATGTGACCCTCGGACTCCACGACGTCGGTGGGGTCCGATTCCTGGAAAAGGCAGAACCAGCTGAACGGGATACCCCACGTGGACGCCCGGGTGTGGACCCGGCTCACACCATCGTGGGCCCGCACCTCATCAATGCGCTCCTGATGCTTGTCCCGCTGCTCCTCCGGAATCAGGAGCTGGGCCAGGGGCCCGTGGATGCCTTCCATCAGCGCATTGGCCGCCAGCCCCGCGCGCAGGACCAGCTGGCTGGGGCAATACAACAGCCGGTCGGCCTGGTCCGCCGTGGCCGTGCCGCTGCCGGACTCCGCGGCGTCGTGCGCTGCCCCGGCCGAGGCCTGCTTGGCCGGGGCCGGGACAACGCGCACGAGGTCGGTCCGGCCGGTGGGAAACGGATCCCCGTCGGGACGGGTGATCCGGCCCAGGGACGCCATCAGCTCGGCGTTCTCCACGGCGGCGCGCGATCCCTGCCCGGCGCCGGCTGCCCGCAGGGTTTCCTGCTGCTGCGCGGGGAATGCCTCGAGGGGCTCGTAGATCCGGAGCGCGGAAGAGAACGGCAGTCCGGCCTGTCCGCGGTAGATGTTCCCCGTCATTGGATCACGACGCTTCCCTCGGCGGCAGCCATCAGTCCGCCAGTTCCGCAATCACCGGGGCGTGGTCCGAGGCGCCCTTGCCCTTGCGTTCCTCGCGGTCGATCATCGCACCGGTCACCCGGGCTGCCAGCGCCGGGGAGGCCAGGATGAAATCGATCCGCATCCCTTCCTTTTTCGGGAAGCGGAGCTGCGTGTAATCCCAGTAGGTGTAGACGCCGGGCCCCGGGGCGTGCGGGCGGACCACGTCCTGGAAGCCCGCCTCCTCAAAGGCATGGAAGGCGTTGCGCTCGGGCTCGCTGACGTGGGTGAGGCCCTCGGAGCGGAAGTAGTCGATGTCCCAGACGTCCTCATCCAGGGGCGCAATATTGAAGTCGCCCATCAGCGCAATCTGTGCCTCGGGGTCGTCCTTGACCCAGGTTCCGGCATGGTTTTTCAGTGTGTCCAGCCAGTTGAGCTTGTAGGGCATGTGTTCGTCGTCGAGGGCGCGGCCGTTGGGGACGTAGAGGCTCCAGACCCGGACGCCGCCGCAGGTGGCGCCGATGGCCCGGGCCTCCTGCACGGCGTCCTTGCCGTTCTTGCCGAACACTGGCTGGTCCAGGAAGGTGCGTTCGACGTCGTCGAGCCCCACCCGGGAGGCAATGGCGACGCCGTTCCACTGGCTCAGGCCAAAGTGCGCCACCTCGTAGCCCAGGTTCTCGAAGAGCTCCCATGGGAAGTTCTCGTCCTTGCACTTCGTTTCCTGAATGGCCAGGACGTCACAGTCAGTGCGCTGAAGCCAAGCCTCCACGCGGTCGGCGCGGGCACGGAGCGAGTTCACATTCCAGGTAGCAATCTTCACAGTCCCTAACTTACCGAACTTGGCCCGCGGACGAAGCGGCCGCCTCCCACCGGTCCTCTGGAAATTAGTAGGAAGTCCGAGTATATTCGGCTGGAGAGATGATCTAGGTCACATGCAAAGGAGCATTCGGTCATGGTTCGAGAGCTATCCCATTACATTGACGGGCAGCGGGTGGACGGCACCTCCGGCCGGTTCAGCGATGTGTACGATCCCTGCACCGGCGAGGTCCAGGCCCGGTTGCCGCTGGCCAGCGCCGAGGAGGTGGGCAACGTCATTGCCAGCGCGGAGAAGGGTCAGCTGGCATGGGCCGCCATGAATCCGCAGCGGCGCGGCCGGATCCTGCTCAAGTTCGTGGACCTGGTCAACCAGAACATGGACGAGCTCGCCACCCTGCTGTCCTCCGAACACGGCAAGACCTTCCTCGACGCCAAGGGTGACATCCAGCGAGGCATCGAAGTCGTGGAATTCGCCGCCGGCGCCCCGCACCTGCTCAAGGGCGAGTTCTCGGACAGCGCCGGGACCGGCGTCGACGTGCACTCGATGCGGCAGCCCCTCGGCGTCGTCGCCGGCATCACGCCGTTCAACTTCCCGGCCATGATCCCGCTCTGGAAGTCCGGCCCGGCCCTCGCCGCCGGCAACGCCTTCATCCTCAAGCCCTCCGAGCGGGACCCCTCCGTGCCGCTCCGGCTGGCCGAGCTCTTCACCGAGGCGGGCCTGCCCGACGGCGTCTTCAACGTGGTCAACGGGGACAAGGAAGCGGTGGATGCGCTGCTCGCGGATCCCCGCGTCCAGGCCATCGGGTTCGTCGGCTCCACGCCCATTGCCCAGTACATCTACGCGACCGCCGCGGCGAACGGCAAGCGCGCCCAGTGCTTCGGCGGGGCCAAGAACCACATGGTGATCATGCCGGACGCGGACCTGGACATGGCCGCGGACGCCCTCATCGGGGCAGGCTTCGGCTCCGCGGGCGAGCGCTGCATGGCGATTTCGGTGGCCGTCCCGGTCGGCCGGAAGACCGCCGATGCCCTCGTGGCGAAGCTGCAGGAGCGCATCGCCGTGCTCAAGGTCGGCCACAGCCTGGCCAAGGATTCCGACTTCGGCCCCGTCGTGGCGGCCTCCGCCAAGGAGCGGATCGAAGGCTACATCGCCTCCGGCGTCGAGGAGGGGGCCAGCCTCGTCACTGACGGACGCGGCCTGAAGGTAGAGGGCTACGACAACGGCTTCTGGGTGGGTCCCACACTGTTTGACAACGTCACGAAGGACATGAAGATCTACAAGGAAGAGATCTTCGGCCCGGTGCTCAGCGTGCTTCGCGCGGAGGACTACGACGAGGCGCTGCGCCTGTGCAGCGAGCACGAGTTCGGCAACGGCGTGGCCATCTTCACTCGCGATGGCGATGCTGCCCGCGACTTCGCCAGCCGGGTCCAGGTGGGCATGGTGGGCATCAACGTTCCCATCCCGGTGCCGATCGCCTACTACACCTTCGGCGGCTGGAAAGCCTCCGGTTTCGGCGACCTCAACCAGCACGGCGCCGACGCCTTCCGCTTCTACACGAAGACCAAGACCGTCACCACCCGCTGGCCCTCTGGCATCCGCACGGGCGCCAGCTTCGTCATGCCGGAAGGCAGCTGATGGTTGACCAGGGGGCCGACGAGACTGCCGACGTCCTGTTCGAGCGCCGCGGCCGCCTCGGCGTCGTGACGCTGAACCGACCCAAGGCCGTCAACGCGCTCACCGCCGGAATGGCTGCCGCGATGCTGGACCAGCTCACGGTCTGGGCCGAGGACGACGCCGTCGCGGCGGTACTGGTCCGGGGCGCCGGCGACCGGGGCCTGTGCGCGGGCGGCGACATCGTGGCCATCTACCGGGACATGCTCGATGGCGGGGACGCCACCCCGGACTTCTGGGCCGTCGAATACCGGCTGAACCTGCTCATCTCCGAGTACCCCAAGCCCTACGTCGCCTTCATGGACGGGCTGGTCCTCGGCGGCGGGGTGGGCATCTCCGCGCACGGTTCGGTGCGGATCGTCACCGAACGCACCCGCTCGGGCATGCCGGAAACGACCATCGGGTTCGTGCCCGACGTCGGCGGCACCCTGCTGCTGTCCCGCGCACCGGGGGAGACCGGCACGCACACGGCCCTGACCGGCGCCCACCTGAGCGGGGCGGACGCGCTGTTCCTGGGCCTTGCAGATCACTTCGTGCCTTCGGCCCGGCTGCCGGAGCTGGCGGCGGCGCTCGAAACCGAACCGGCGGACGCCGTCGTCGCACGGTTCGCCGAACCGGCTCCGCAGTCTGTTCTCGCCGGACAGCGCGGGTGGATCGACGCCTGCTACTCCAGTGACGACGCCGGGGAGATCGTTCGCCGACTGCGCACTATTGGGGGAGAAGCAGCCGCCGAGGCCGCGGACACGATTACAGCCAAATCACCGACGGCCGTGAAAGTGGCGCTGGCATCCCTGCGCCGGGTCCGCGGGCTGACCCTGGCGGAGGCCCTGGAACAGGAGTACCGGGTGGGCCTGCGGTTCCTTGCCGGCCCCGACTTCCGCGAGGGCATCCGGGCGCAGGTGGTGGACAAGGACCGCACGCCACACTGGCAGCCCGCCACCCTCGCAGACGTGACGAACGAGGACGTCGAGTCCTATTTTGCGCCGCTGGGCGACCGTGAACTGAAGCTCTCTTCAAAGGAGAAGAACAATGCCTGAGACCACACCACGGGAAGGCCGCATCGCTTTCCTCGGGCTCGGCCACATGGGCGGCCCGATGGCCGTTAACCTGGTCAAGGCCGGTTACGGCGTGACCGGGTTCGACGTCGTCCCGGCGGCCCTGGACGCCGCCCGGGAACACGGCATTCCGACCGCCGGGACGGCCGTCGAGGCCGCGGCGGGGGCCGCCGTCGTGCTGACCATGCTGCCCAGCGGGCAGCACCTGCTCGACGCCTACCGGGGCACCGGCGGCCAGCCCGGTCTGCTGGAGGCCGCGGCGCCGGGCACCATGTTCCTTGACTGCTCCACCATTAACGTGGACGAGGCCCGCGAGGCCGCGGAGCTCGCGGTCGCGGCCGGGCACCACGCCGTCGACGCCCCCGTCTCCGGAGGCGTGGTGGGCGCCGAGGCCGGCACGCTCACGTTCATGGTCGGTGCCCTCCCTGAAGATTTCGAGGCCGTCAAGCCGCTGCTGGACGTCATGGGCAAGCGTGTGGTCCACTGCGGCGGGCACGGTGCCGGCCAGGCGGCCAAGATCTGCAACAACATGATCCTGGGCGTCTCGATGATCGCTGTCAGCGAGGCCTTTGTGCTGGGCGAGAAGCTCGGGCTGACCCATCAGGCGCTGTTCGACGTCGCCTCCGCAGCCTCGGGACAGTGCTGGGCGCTGACCACCAATTGCCCCGTGCCGGGGCCGGTCCCGACGAGCCCCGCCAACCGGGACTACCAGCCCGGATTCGCGGGGGCACTGATGGCCAAGGACCTCAAACTGGCGCTCAACGCGCTCCAGAGCACCGGCGTCGCGGCCCGCCTGGGTCCGCTCGCCTCCGAAATTTACGATACCTTTGCCGCGGAGGGCGGTGCCGGGCGGGACTTCTCCGGCATCATCACCGACATCCGCGACAAATCAGAATCCGGCGCGTCCGGGCACTAGTCCCGGGCGGCAGCAGCATCTGGAGCCAGACAGGCTCAGGGCCACGCAGGCTCAGAACCAGCTAAGGGGAACACGCATGACGGAACAGTACGCGAACATCCTGGTGGAGCGCCGCGGCCGCGTGGGCCTCGTGACGCTCAACCGGCCGGAGGCCCTGAACGCCCTCAACAAGGCCACGATGGACGAGCTCGTGAAGGCCGTCACCGCGATGGACAAGGACCCGGACGTGGGAGCGGTGGTGGTGACCGGCTCCGCCAAGGCCTTCGCCGCCGGCGCGGACATCAAGGAAATGCAGTCCAAGGGCTACATGGACATGTACGCGGCGGACTGGTTCCGCGGCTGGGAGGACTTCACCCGGCTCCGCATCCCCGTGGTCGCGGCCGTGTCCGGGTTCGCCCTCGGCGGCGGCTGTGAACTGGCCATGATGTGCGATTTCATCATCGCCGGGGACAACGCCAAGTTCGGCCAGCCGGAAATCAACCTCGGCGTCCTCCCGGGCATGGGCGGCTCGCAGCGCCTCACCCGCGCGGTGGGCAAATCCAAAGCGATGGACATGATCCTGACCGGGCGGTTCATGGGCGCCGAGGAAGCCGAACGTGCCGGACTGGTGTCCCGGGTGGTCCCGGCCGCCGACGTCGTCGAGGAGGCCCTGAAGGCCGCCACGGTGATCGCCTCCAAGTCCAAGCCCGTGGCGATGGTGGCCAAGGAAGCCGTGAACGCGGCCTTCGAGACCGGCCTGGCCCAGGGCGTGCTGTTCGAGCGGCGCGTGTTCCACTCGCTGTTCGCCACCGAGGACCAGAAAGAGGGCATGGCGGCCTTCACTGAGAAGCGGCAGCCGGAGTTCAACCACCGCTAAGCGCTGGCAGGAAGGCACGCATGAACACCGGATTCCTGGGAGTCGGTCCGTCCCCGGACGAGGTCCGGGCCCTCGTGCCGGGCGATGCGCTGGTCCCCGCCCCGGACGTGGTGATGGACCGAGCCTTCGACCTGCCGGCCCCGCCCGAGACCGTCTGGCCGTGGATCGTCCAGCTGGGCAAGGAACGTTCCGGCTGGTACCTGCCCGGCTGGGCGGAAGCGCTGATCCCCGCCAGGCGCAGGGCCCTCCGGACCGTTGACCCGGAGCTGCAGGACCTCAGCGTGGGAGACGTCATTGCCGACTGGGGCGGCCCCGGGGCCACCTTCGAGATTGTGGCCGTGGACCCGCCACAGGTCCTGGTGCACCGTTCGCAACGCGGCGCGCTGGCAGTCAGCTGGGCGATCGTGCTGCGGCCGGCGCCGGGCATTGGACCGCAGCCGAGTGACGGTCCGGGCGCCCGGACCGGGACCCGGGTACATCTCCGGCTCCGGCTCGCCGGGGTCAAACGCCGCCGTTTCGTGAAAATTGGCGTCGGCCTGTTCGACCTCCTGACCATAGCCGGACTCGCAGCCGGGCTGCGGGAGCGGCTGCGCATCATCAGGTGAAGATGTCGGCCACGTACCTGCCGTGGGTGCGTTCGACCTCATCCATCCACGCCTCGGCGTCCGCCAGGGAGGCACCGGTGGCCTCACGGTAGATCTGCACGCACGTCTCGCGCACCTGCGGCGCCATGTGCTTGCCGTCGCCGCAGACGTAGACCGTGGCGCCCTGCTTGACCAGCTCGACGACGTCTGCCCGGTCGGCCCAGAGCCGGTCCTGGACGTATTTCATGCCGTCTTCGGGTGCGGTGGAAAAGACCGGCCGGAGGTCCAGGTTAGCTTCGTCCGCCCACGCCGCAAGTTCGTCGTGATACAGGAAATCCGTGTCCGGGGCGCGGCAGCCGAAGAACAGCAGGGCGGGCGCCGGCGCCGAACCGTCGGCCTGGGCCCGCAGCGCCCGGTCCTGGATGAAGCCGCGGAACGGCGCCAGCCCGGTCCCGGCGCAGACCATGATGAGCGGGACCGCCAAGGATGCGGGCGGGTGGAAGGCCGCATTCGAGGGACGGACGGTCACCGCGATCCGTGATCCCGGCCTGGCCTGGGCGAGATAGGTCGAGGAGGCGCCTTCGAAGACGCCTCGACCCGACCAGGCGGGCGCCTGGACGACGGCGAACGTCAGGGTCGCGTGGTCGGGGCTCCACAGCGGGGAAGAGGAAATGGAATACCGCCGGGGTGTCAGCTGGGTCAGCAGCTGCAGAAACGAGGTGAACGACAGCTGGCACGACGGATACGTTTCCAGCAGATCCAGGAGGGAGACGCGCTTGTCGAGGATCTCGGCCGCATGGCGCTCGCGGTCCTGTGCCAGGGCCTCAAGTTCCCTGCGGTGTGCCGGATCCGCCGCGACATCGGCCAGGTCCTCGAGCTGCGTGCGCGTGGCCGGGACCGCCAGCTCGACGTAGCTGCTCAGCAGTTCGCCCACGGCCACAGGCGCGCCGGTGGGCAGGAACGTGTCGCCGCGCTCCATGCTCAACAGGACATGCGAGTCGTAGTCGAGGTTGAAGCGGGCCAGGGCGCGCTGGACGAGTCCGCTGGGATTCAGCGGCAGCACGGCCAGATAGTCACCGGTCCGGTAGCTCATCCCTTCGGGCAAAGCGATCTCGACATGCCGCTTGGACCGGGCGCCGGGCTTGGCCAGATCGACCAGCTCCCGGTTGGCGACGACGGTGCCGAGGGCGAGGCCGTTCTGGCGCAGCAGCGGGTCCCGGACGTTGCCCACGAACTGAAGTTCAAGCTGGGGCTGCGCGGCCGGTGGGCTGGTCCGCTGCCCGAGGGCGGCGTCGACGGCGGGCCAGAATCCCGCATACCACTCGTCGAAATCGCCGAAGAAGTCGCCGCGGGCGTTGGCCTCGCCCCGGGGATAGACGCGCACGGCGCCGGCGGCCTCGAGCCGGGAATCGACGGCCTTGGGCACCTGCTGGTACGTTCGCGCCCAGTCCTTGTTGCCGTTGCCGAAGACCGTGTACCGCACCCCGCTGAGGCCGCCCGGCGGTAGGCCTACGGTCCAGGCCAGGAATTTCCGGGCGTTGTCCGGCGGCTGCCCCTCGTAGGAGGAGGCCACGATCGCGACGAGCCCCTCCGTCGGCAGTCCGCCGGCTGCCTCGTCGAGCGGGCCGATGGTGGGGCTGTAGCCGCGCCGTCCGGCGTCGTTGGCAATGCGCTGGGCGAAGTCCTGGGAGGTGCCGGCGTTCGAACCGTAGAGCACCCGGATCGGGATGCCGTTGGGGGCGGCGCTCGGCGTTTCCGCCTGCCGGGCATGTTCGACGGCGGCATGGCTGGCGGCGTCGATCCGGACGTCCCGCCGGCGCACATGGATGAACAGCCCTTCAGGCTTCATCGTCAGCGTGTGCTTGATCTGCAGTTCATAGCCCGGGTCCGCCGGGGTGATATCGAAGCGCTGCAGGAGTTTGGCCAGGAACAGCATGGCCTCCTGCAGGGCAAAGCCCCGCCCGATGCAGGAGCGCTGCCCGTTGCCGAACGGTTTCCAGGCATTGGCCGGGATGGTCGCGGCCCGCTCGGGCGAGAACCGCTCCGGGTCGAAGACGGCGGCGTCCTCGCCCCACGCCGCCTTGTCCCGGTGCAGCCGCGGGAGCAGGACCAGGATCGGCTGCCCCGCGGGGACTTCGTAGCGTCCGCCCAGCGTCGTGTCTTCGAACGGGGCCACGTTGAACGCGGGGGCGGTGGGCCAAAGCCGGAGGGTTTCCTTGAGGACCTGGTCCAGGTATCCCAGCCGGGGCAGGTGCTCGAACCTGGCGCTTTCGGTGCCCAGGACCTCATCCACCACGGCGTGCGCCTTGGCCAGGACTGCCGGATGCCGCATCAGCTCGTAGAGGGTGAAGGACAGCAGGCCGCTGGTGGTCTCATGGCCGGCGATGAGGAAGGTGACCATCTGGTAGCGGATGTTCTCATCGGACAGCCGCTCGCCGGTCACCGGGTCAGCGGCGTTGAGCATGGTGTCGAGGATATCCTCGCTGCCCGCAGGGCTGGGATTGCGCCGCCGGTCGCTGATCATCTGCTCGGCGACCTCGAACATTAGAGCATTGTCTTCCTCGAGCTGGTGCCGCCGGCGCAGCATGATCTTGTTCTGCACCGGGAGCCTGCGGGCCCGGTCCCCGGATTCGACCAGGGCACGGACCATGGCCCCGACGAAGGGATGCATCTCCTCCCGGTAGAGACTGTTGAACCGGTATTTGAACGAGCACAGGGCGATCGTGTCCAGCGTCAGGCGGGTGGTGTTGTCCGGAACATCGATCCGGGCCGTGGGGCCGAGCCGTTCCCACTTGAGCAGCAGCTGCTCGACGATGTCGTCCATGCCCACGAACATCCGCTTCAGCGCCGCCGGTCCGAACGCCGGCATCAGGATCCGGTGCGCCTTTTGCCAGTTGGGCTCCCGTGTTTCCGCGGTGAACAGGCCATCGCCGGCGAATTGCCGCACCTCCCGGAGCGCGACGCCGAGCACCTTGCCAAAGCGGGATTCGTCGCACACTTCGTTGACGAGCTCCTGGGAGGAGAGAGCGATGATGCTGCGGTTGAAGAACTGGATGCGGACGATGGGGCCGTACTGCTCGGCCACCTCGACCAGCCCCAGAATGCCCTTGCTGGAGTCGATATCGGGCAAGTTGCCGACTACCGGCCGCGGGGGAGGCTGCGGTATGGGGACGGGAGTTGAAGGCATGGGCCCTCCTAAGCGGTCGCCGATATGACGCTTGTGAGCACTGTTTCCTCTGGGATTCCTGCGGGACGGGACGGGACGGGACCGGCCTGCCCGGATCCACGATACTCCGCTCAGATCCCGGGCAATAGGGGCGATAGGTCGGGACCGAGGTGTGGGCGATATGCCGACGCAACGGTCAGGGGCTTCACTTTTCATTGATGGAAATCGCAAAATAGTGAAGCTCGACGTACATTATGACAATGACCGCCCTTGATGATCTTGACCGCCGGCTCCTTTCTGCCCTCCGTGAGGACGGCAGGGCCTCGGTGGCCAGTCTGGCGCGCCGGCTAGACGTTGCTCGGGCTACCGTCAACAGCCGGCTGGAGCGGCTTGTGGCATCCGGGACCATCGTCGGATTCACGGTCCGAGTCCGCGATGAACTCGACCCGCTGGCGATCCGCGCCGTTGCCTTGATTGCTGTGGAAGGCAGGACGACAGACAGGGTTATCCGCCAGCTCAGGGGCTTTCCCGAGATCACGGCACTGCACACCACCAACGGAGGGTGGGACCTTGTTGCTGAGCTCCGCACCGAGAGTCTTGTCGAATTCGACCAAGTCCTGGGCCGGATCCGCGGCGTCGACGGCGTTGTCAACAGCGAAACGAGCCTCCTGCTGAGTTCCGTGCTGCGCTAGGGATCACGGGGCCCAGAAGATCCAGCCAACAAAATATGCAACCAGCGTCGTCATTATGATTAGTTGCACAACAAAAAGCTTGCTGTTTGGCAATTGAGACTGCATATCGCCGAATCCTAGAGTTGTGGCATCAGCAACTAACTAGAGAATGAGGAGGCGCGATGACGCGCTTTGTCGATGTCCACAACATGGTGCGCTGGGCAGCCGGACGCGGACCGGAGACCATCATTTCCGGCATGATCGAGTACGTTGAGAACGACTTCCGGCGCTGGGAGTCGTTCGACAAGACGCCCCGGATCGCCAGCCACACGCCGTTCGGCGTCATCGAACTCATGCCCACGAGCGATCACGAGACCTATGGTTTCAAGTACGTCAACGGCCACCCGTCCAACCCCGCACGCGGTTTCCAGACCGTGACAGCGTTTGGCGTCCTGGCCGACGTCCACAACGGCTATCCCACGTTCCTCACCGAGATGACAGTCCTGACAGCGCTGCGCACCGCAGCGACGTCCGGCATGGTGGCCAAGAAGCTCGCCCGTGCCGGCTCGCGCGTCATGGCGATGATCGGCAGTGGAAGCCAGTCCGAGTTCCAGGCCCTCGCGTTCCGGAGTGCCCTGGGGATCTCCACACTCCGGGTATGGGACACGGATCCCGCCGCGCTCAAGAAGTTCGTGGCCAACATGGCGCCGCTGGGCTTCGACATCACAATCGCCGCATCCGCCGCGGATGCGGTGCGGGATGCCGATGTCATCACTACGTGCACCGCGGACAAGGCCAACGCCACCATCCTCACGGCGGACCTGATTGAACCGGGCGTCCACATCAATGCCATCGGCGGGGACTGCCCCGGGAAGACCGAGCTTGAACCGGCGATCCTCGGACTCGGCGACGTGTTCGTCGAATACGCCCCCCAGACCCGGATCGAAGGGGAGATCCAGCACATGCCGGCCGACTTCCGCGTCACGGAGTTCTGGCAGGTCCTGACCGACAAAGCACCCGGACGAACCGGCGATGCACAGGTCACCATCTTCGACTCGGTCGGCTTTGCCATTGAGGACTTTTCCGCCCTGCGGTTCGTGCGCGACGCCGTCGCCGGCACCGACTTCTTTGTGGAGATCGACCTCGTTGCCAGCCCGGAGGACCCGAAGAACCTGTTCGGCCTCGTGGGCGCCCTTTCCCCGGTTGGCTCGTAAGCCTGCGATGTCAGTTCAAGCCCCCTCCGCCGTCGTTCTCGTGAGGCCGCACAACTTCATGCCAAACGAGGCGACGGCAGTGGACAATGCCTTCCAGACGGCCTTCCAGACGCAGGCTCACTCCGGGGACCGGCAAACGCTGGCCGCCGCCGCCCGTCACGAGGTGACGGGGCTGGCCGCGGCGCTGGAGGCGGCCGGTGTCACGGTGCACCTCTTCGAGGACCATGACGAAACCCGCCCGGACAGTGTGTTCCCCAACAACTGGCTCTCCACCCATGCGGGTGGCCGGATCGGGATCTTCCCGATGTACGCCCCCAACCGCCGGCACGAACGCCGCAGCGACATCCTGGACTTCCTGAAGACCCATTACCGGGTGCAGGACGTCATCGACTATTCCGGGCTGGAAATGGACAGCGTCTTCCTGGAGGGAACGGGAGCCATGGTCCTGGACCACGGCGCCCGTGTGGCCTATGCCGCACGTTCCCGCCGCGCCGATCCCGTGGCGCTGGAGCGGTTCTGTACGAACTTCGGCTATGAGCCCATGCTGTTCGACGCGGTCGACGTAAACGGCACTGCCGTCTATCACACGAACGTGATGATGACTGTGGCGACGGGCTTCGCAATGGTCGGAGCGGACCTGATCCCCTCGGCGGTGCGCCGGCGTGAGGTGATGGAACGGCTTGCCGCCGGGGGACGGAGGGTCATCGAGCTGAGCCCCTACCAGATCAGCAATTTCGCAGGCAACGCGATCGAGCTGCAAGGCGTCGAAGGCCGCGTGCTGGCGCTCTCCCGTCGGGCCCTGGGAACCCTGACGGCGGAGCAGAAGGCCGTCATCGAACGAAGCTGCACCCTCCTGCCCGTGGAGGTTCCCACGATCGAACTGGCCGGAGGGTCCGTGCGATGCATGATCGCCGGCATCCATCTCGACCGCAGGCCCGTCCCTGCCGGCGTCGGCGGCTGACCGGTCCTCTAATCGCTGAAGTCCCCGGCGTTCCGGCGGAACGTGCCAAGGATCCGGATCAGCTGGTCCACGTCCTGGTCTGCGAAGCCCGAGCGGCCGAAGACCTCGGAGTTCAGCACCGCCGTCGCCTGTTTGGCCAGGGCGCGGCCCTCCGCGGTGAGCTCGATCAGCGTGGTCCGGCCGTCCGTCGGATGCGGGGAACGGACCACCAGTTCGGCATTCTCGAGCCGGTCCACGGCGTTGGTGACCGAGGTGGGGTGAACTTGAAGCAGCGCGCTCGCCTTATTCATGGGCAACGCGCCGCTGCGTGCGAAACTGAGCAATGCCAGCAGCTCATACCGTGCAAACGTGAGCCCGAACGGCTTGAGCACGGCTTCGATCCGGCCCAGCAGAATCTGCTGGGTCCGCATGATGGCGGTGATGGCCGCCATCGGGGCGGCGACGTCGGCCCAGCCGTGGCGCTCCCAGTTCAGCCGGGCGTCGGCGATCGGATCTCGGGGCAGCGGCGTTCCCACGGTCAGCTCTGCCCCTTGAGTCCCGGGAAATCGGCCTCGGAATACTCGATGCCCAGGCCCTCCGGAACGGGTCCGCCGCCGTGGCGCATTTCCTCGCTGTGGCGGAGCTCCACGCGCCGGATCTTGCCGGAGATGGTCTTCGGGAGTTCGGCGAACTCCAGGCGGCGGATCCGCTTGAACGGGGCCAGGTGTTCGCGGCAGTACCGCAGGATGTCCTCGGCGAGCTCCGGGCCGGGCTGGTGCCCGGCGGCCAGGACCACAAACGCCTTCGGCACGGACAGCTTGAGCGGGTCGGGGGACGGGACGACGGCGGCCTCCGCCACCGCCGGGTGCTCGATCAGCACGCTCTCCAGCTCGAACGGGGACAGCCGGTAGTCGGAGGACTTGAAGACGTCGTCGCCCCGGCCCACATACGTGATGATGCCGCGCTCGTCCCGGCTGGCCATGTCGCCGGTGTGATAGTAGCCGTCGCGGAAAGCCTCCGCGGTCTTCTCCGGGTCGCCGTAGTAGGCCTTCATGAGCCCCACGGGGCGGGGGTCCAGACGCAGGCAGAGTTCGCCGTCGTCAGACTCCTCACCGGTGGCGGGGTCCACGAGCACGACGTCGTAGCCGGGCAGCGGCCTGCCCATGGCGCCGATCTTGATCGGCTGGCCCGGGGTGTTCGCGATCTGCACCGTCGATTCGGTCTGCCCGAAGCCGTCCCGGATGGTCTGGCCCCAGGCGCGGTGGACCTGGTCGATCACTTCGGCGTTGAGCGGTTCGCCGGCGGACACCACCTTGGTGGGCGGGTTCTTCAGCTGCGTGAGGTCGGCCTGGATGAGCATGCGCCAGACCGTGGGCGGGGCGCAGAAGCTCGTCACCGACTCGCGGTCCATCTGCTCCATGAGGGCCTTGGCGTCGAAGCGCTCGTAGTTGTAGATGAACACGCAGGCCTCGGCGATCCAGGGCGTGAACACGTTGGACCAGGCGTGCTTTGCCCAGCCCGGGGAGGCGACGTTGAGGTGGACGTCGCCCGGCTCCATCCCGATCCAGAACATCGTGGAGAGGTGACCCACCGGGTAGGAGGTGTGCGTGTGCTCCACCAGCTTGGCCTTGGACGTGGTGCCGGAGGTGAAGTAGAGCAGGAGGGTCTCGTCGGCCAGGGTGGGGGCGTCCGGGGTGAAATCCTCACTGGCCGCGGCGGCGTCTGCGTACTGCAGCGCCGTGTCCTGTGGTCCGGCCGGTTCTGCGGCGGCGTCGGCGATTTCGATCAGCGTGTAGTCACCCGCGACGTCAACGAACTTGGCGATGTTGGCACTTCCGACGGCGGCCCAGGCCGCGCCGCCGCGCTCCACCCTGTCCTGGAGGTCCGCGGGCCCCATCAGGGTGGTGGTGGGGATCATGACGATGCCCAGCTTGATGCCGGCCAGCATGAGTTCCCAGAGCTCCACCTGGTTGCCGAGCATGATGATCATCCGGTCCCCGCGCCGCACGCCCCGGCTCCGCAGCCAGTTGGCCACCTGGGAAGAGCGCCGGGAGAGGTCCGCGAAGCTGCGCCGCGTCGCTGATCCGTCCTGCTCGACAATCACTAGGGCCGGGTTGTCCGCCTTGGCCGGGTCTGCCGCGAGCTGGTCGAACCAGTCCAGCGCGAAGTTGAATTCCTCGAAGCGCGGCCACTGGAATTCGCTGCGGGCGGCCTCGTAGTCCCCGCGCAGGGCAAGCAGCCGGTCCCTGGCGGCCCGGAATTCCTCAGTTACGGTCATGGTGCACCTTTCGAAGTTCGCTGGCGCAGCCGTTCCGGGCGGTCCGTGGCACAACGCCGTTGCCTGGGATCCCGCCAGGCCGCCGCGGCGCCCGCCTAGTGATCCCCGTCACTCTGCAATATACTAGGACATCCAAGGGTTTGGAAGAGCGGCGTCGCTCTGCTGGCGGCGCATGACGAAGGGATGCGTGCCCGTGCAGTCACCAGGACGTGCCAACGGACAGTCGGCCACAGCCGAATCAGACACAGCCGAATCAGGCACAGCCGGATCAGCCCCAGCCGGAACGGTTGCGGCGGGCCCCGCGGCAGAGCCGCCGTTTCCCGACGCCGACCTCATGTACATCGTGGACCTGCTGCCGCCGGACGAACAGCTCCGGTACCAGGAGGTCCGGGAATTCCTGCAGTCCCGGATCCGGGCGGCGTCGATCGACTACTGGAACCGCGAGGAGTTCCCCTTCGGTCTGCTCGCGGAACTCGGCAAGTACGGCCTGGGCGGGTTGCAGACGGACGGCACGTCCAAGCTCTTCAAGGGCCTCATGTACGTCGAGGTGGCCCGCGCCGACGTCTCGCTCTCGGCGCTCGTGGGCATCCACAACGAGCTGATTGTCGGCATGATCGATCAGCTTGGCTCCGAGGAGCAGAAGGCCCGCTGGCTTCCCGGCCTCACCGCCTTCACCCAGCTCGGGGCGTTCGCCCTGACCGAGCCGGACCATGGTTCGGACATCGCCGGCGGGCTGGAAACCACGGCGCGGCTGGAGAACGGCGAGTGGGTCATCAACGGCGCCAAACGCTGGATCGGAGCCGGCACCATTGCGGACTTCGCCCTCGTCTGGGCCCGCGACGTCGCCGACCAGCACATCAAGGGTTTCATCGTGGAAACGGACCGGCCCGGGTACACCGCCACGAAGATCGCCAACAAGATCGGCCTGCGCATCATGCAGAACGCGGACATCGTCCTGGATGAGGTCCGCATCCCGGAAGCCAACCTGCTGCCGGGGGCCACCGACTTCTCCAAGGCCAACGAGCTTCTGCGTGATTCGCGCGCTTGGGTGGGCTGGCAGGGCGCCGGCATCCAGCTGGCCGCGTTCGACGTCGCGCGTTCTTATTCGCTGCAGCGCCGGCAGTTCGGCAAGGAGCTGGCCCGCTTCCAGCTCATCCAGCAGCAGCTCGCCGAGATCCTGGGCAACGCCACCGCCTCGCTGGCCCTGATGGCCCAGCTGGCGAGGATCCAGGAGGAGGGCAAGCTGGAGATGGTCCAGGCCGCCATGGCCAAGTCCACCACCACGCGGCTGGCGCGGGCCTCGGTGGCGATGGGCCGGTCGCTCATGGGCGGCAACGGGATCAGCAGCGACTACGAGATGGGCAAGCTCTTTGGCGACGCCGAGATCCTGTACACCTACGAGGGCAGCTACGAGATCAATTCACTGATCGTGGCCCGGGCCGTGACCGGAAAGTCGGCCTTCGTTTAAGCGCTGAGCTAGGCGCGGAGTCCGCCCGGGCCGTCCCCGGCACGGGCGGTCCGGGTGGCGTGGCCGTAGCGTGAGGTGCGGTTGCGGCCGGCGTTTTTCGCCTCGTAGAGAGCCCGGTCCGCGCAGTCCAGGAGGGTCCCGGCCGCGGCGTCGCGCTGCTCGCAGACGCCGGCGGAGATCGTCAGGAAGCCGACGTCCCCGAACGGCTCGGACGCGATGGCCTCCCGGGCCCGTTCCGCCGCCTGCAGGGCCTCGGCGCCGTTCGTCTCCGGGAGCAGCCACACGAACTCTTCGCCGCCGAAGCGGGCCAGGATGTCCTGGCTCCGGGCGACCCTCCGGAGCCTCGCCGCGACCTCGGCCAGGACGACATCGCCCAAAAGGTGGCCGTAGGTGTCGTTGACCCTCTTGAAGTGGTCGATATCCAGGACGACCGCGCTCAGGCTGGTGCCGCGCGTCCCGGCCAGCGCAACCTGTTCGGCGAGGTGCCGTTCCAGGGCCCGCCGGTTGGGCAGGCCGCTCAGGGCATCCGTGGTGGCCTGCAGTTCGAGGTCGGTCCGGGCCTCCGAGTTTCCGATGGCGATCTCGACGAGCTCCGCAAACTGGGCCAGCCGCGCCATCATGGCTTCCGTGACACCCGTGCGGGATTTCGAGGTCAGGGTCACCACGCCCCACAGGCTTCCCCCGACCCGGACCGGCGCCGCCGCCGCGGACTGGAAGCCGCCGGCGCGCATCTGCTCCGCCGCCGGTCCGCCCTCCGGCCCGTAAATAACGAGGGCAGGCTTGCCCGTCAACGCCACCCGGACGGTGGCCGACTCGTCAGTCGGGGCAAAGATGTGCCGGCGGCTCAGCGTCGGCGGGAGGGCGGGGGCCATGGCGACGATTTCCGCCGACGATGCACCCGTGAAACGGACGACGGCGGCGGAGTCCACATTGAACAGCTCAAGGACGATGGCCGCGACCCGCTCGGAGATGTCGGCGGGGGCGGCGTTGCGGGCGACAGCGGTCGCTATTTCGTGGAGGGCCTCCCAGACCTGCTGCTGCTGCAGGCGCTCGGTGACGTCAACCGCCACGACCATGCCGGCCGTGGCCTCGTCGTCGGAGTACACCGGTCCGGCTTTGAGCCGGTAGGTGCGGTGGCCGATCTGACGGCTCCAGGAGACTTCCCGGCCGGCGAGGGCCGCACGGTAGCGCGGTTCGAGCTCGCTGGCGAGATCGCCCTTGAGCACGTCCTGGATGCGCCGGCCTTCCAGCTCCTCCGTGCGGTAGCCGAACGTCTCCAGTTCCTGCCCTTCGGCGATCAGGTACCGCAGATCGGCGTCGAAGAGGAGCACGAAGACACCGGGGACGCTGCGCGCCAGGGCCCGGTACCGGTCCATGTCCTGCTGCCTGCGCCGATCGGCCAGCACCCGCTCCGTGATGTCCGTGACCTGGACGAAAAACCCCTGTACCGCGCCGTCGTCCCGGGCATCGGGGGTGTACGTCACCTCGGTGAAGCGCGATTCGCCCGCGGCATCCACGAGGGTCCGGTCAAACTTCTGAGGCTCTCCCGCGAGCACGAGCTCGATGTGCGGCCGGTTCGCCTCGAAGACTGCCTCCCCGAGCACGTCGCCGATATGCATGCCGTACAACTGGCCGGGTTCAATGCCGAACCACGTGCCGTAGGCGTCGTTGGCCAGGCGGTTGCGGAGCTCCGTATCCCAGTAGCCCACCATGGCCGGGATTCCGTTGAGGACGGCCCGCAGTTGCGCCGGGATCTCCGGCAGCGGCGACGGGCCGGCATCGTCCCAGTTGAGCGGGCTGCGATTTGTCATTGCCCCAGTATCCATTGCCGGCCGCGGCATGCGAAAACTCAGCAGTCGCTCTGAGCAAGCACAGCCAGGAAAAACTCTCAGGGCATGAACCGGTAGCCGATGCCGGCCTCGGTGAGCAGATGGCGCGGGTTGGCGGTGTCCGGTTCGAGTTTGCGCCGCAGCTGGGCCATGTAGACCCGGAGATAGTTGGTTTCCTTGGCGTACGCCGGACCCCAGACCTCGGAGAGCAGCTGCTGCTGTGTGATGAGCTTTTCCGGGTTCCGGACCAGCACCTCCAGAATGTTCCATTCGGTGGGGGTCAGCCGCACATCCTGGCCGTCGCGGATGACACGGTGTTTGCCCAGGTCCACGGTGAAGGCCCCGGCGGTCACCACGGGTGCCTGCTCCTGGTCAACGCTGCGGCGCAGGAGGGCACGGATCCGGGCCAGCAGCTCGTCGAGGCCGAACGGCTTCGTGATGTAGTCGTCCGCGCCGGCGTCGAGCGCTTCCACTTTGTCCTCGGAGCCGTGGCGGGCTGAGAGCACCAGAATCGGGACCTGGCTCCAGGACCGGAGCTCCCGCAGGACTGTGGTGCCGTCGATGTCCGGCAGACCGAGATCCAGGATGACCAGCGCCAAGGGGTGCTGGGATGCGCTCAGCAGGGCAGAACGCCCGTCTGCCGCAGTGGTCACCGAGTAACCGTGGGCCTGCAGCGTGATTCGGAGTGCCCTCAGCAGGTGCGGGTCGTCATCGACCACCAGGACGGCGGTCATCCGGCGTCCGGTCCAGGCCTGAGCGGCAGTGCATGGCGGCGCCCCACGGCCGACTGCGGCTCGAGCGGAGCCTGGGCGGGGCGTGCGTCGAACGGCACGCCCGTGGACAGGGGAAGCCGGATGACCATCGTCAAACCGCCACCTGGCGTCTCTTCCGCGGCCAGCGTTCCGCCCATTGCTTCGGTGAATCCTTTCGCCACGGCCAGTCCGAGTCCGATCCCGGTGGCCTGCGGCGTGTCATCGAGCCGCTGGAACGGACGGAACATCTCGACGACACTCTCCGCCGGGACGCCGCGACCATGATCGATGATCCGCAGCTCGCCCGCAGGGTGCCCTTCGAGTGTCGCCGAGCTGAGGCCGCCGGCCGTCCCCACCAGGACAATATCTGAGTCCGGGGCGTATTTCACGGCGTTTTCGACGATGTTCGCAATGACACGTTCCAGCATTCCCGGGTCGGCGTCGATCTCCGGCATGTTGGCGGGCAGGTCCACCCGCACCCTGCCCGGAGGGACGGCGCCGAGGGCTCCGGGGATCACTTCGAACCAGCGCACCGGTTTGAGGAGGGGATTGACGGCATCCGAGGTGAGCCGGGACATGTCCAGCAGATTCCCCACCAGGGCGTCCAGCCGGTCCGAGCACTCCTCGATGGTAGCCAGCAGCTCCTGCTCCTCTTCCGGGGTGTAGCGGACGCCGTCGTGGCGCAGGCCACCGACGGCGAGTTTGATCCCGGCTAGCGGGGTGCGCAGGTCGTGGGACACGGCGCGGAGAATGGAAGTGCGCATCGTGTTGCTCTCGGCAAGGCGCAGCATCTCCCGGCGGCTGACAACCAGCTGCTGGCGTTCAAGCTGGGCCGCCAAATGGACGCCGAAGGCCCCCAGGAGGCGCCGGTCGCTTGCTGGCAGGATCCGTCCGTAAAGGACCAGCCGGGTGGCGGCATCAATCTCCTCGACGTTGTCGCCGGTGGCGGCGTCCCCCCGAGCGCTCTCGGCAGTAGCCGGGATCTCTCCAGCCGAGGCGAGCAGCCGCCACGGCCGGCCGCTGGCCGTGCTTCCGGCGCCGTACCCGGCGCCAGCCTCGCGGCTGAACAAGGCAGTGCCCCGGACTTGGAAAACACCCAGCGCCTGCTCCAGCAGCGCCTGAACGGTGTCCTCCGACCCGGCGGCGCCGCGGGTCAGGTCACCCAGCGTCGTTGCCTCGGCACGGGCCCGCGCAGCCTCCTTCGAGCGGCGGGCCGAAAGGTCGACGACGACGGCGACGGCCGCCGAGACGCCCACGAACACCAGCAGGGCAAACAAGTTCTGCGGATCACTGATGGTTAAGTTGCCGACCGGCGGGGTGGAAAAGTAGTTGACCAGGAGGCTGCTCCACAGCGCGGCGAGGATCGCCGGCCATAGTCCGCCAACCAGGGCCACCACGACGGAGCCGGTCAGTTGGACCAGCATCGCTGTGGCCACGTTGCGCTCCGGGTTCAGGGCCAGCAGCAGCAATTGCAGCAGCGCAGGCAACAGGACCGCCAAGATCAGGCCTACTGCCACCCGAACCCGGCCGAGATCGCGGGGGTGCGGCACCCCCGTGCCCTGGCCGCCGAGGGGGTGAGAGACCATGTGGACATCGATGTCTCCGGAGCCCCGCACCACCCGCGTCCCCACCCCGCCACCCAAGAGACCGCCCACCACGCCCGCGAGGTTCTTGTGGCGCGAAATACCGACCACGATCTGGGTGGCGTTGACGCTGCGGGCGAAGTCCAGCAGTGCGGCCGCAGGGTCTTCTCCGGATACGATATGGTAGCTGCCGCCCAGATCCTGGATCAGCCGCCGCTGCCGTTCGAGCGCCTGTGGTGACTCCGAAGCGACACCGTCGGCGGCGCGCACATGGACGGCCAGAAGGTCCCCGCCGCTGACCCTGGTCAGGATACGGGCCCCGCGGCGGATGAGTGCCTCGCCCTCAGGGCCCCCGGTCAGGCCCACCACGATGCGCTCGCGGGCTGGCCAGCTGGCTTCAATGCCCTGTTCGGCCCGGTATTTGGCCAGCCCTTCGTCCACCCTGTCGGCCAGCCACAGCAAAGCGAGCTCGCGCAGCGCGCCGAGGTTGCCCAGGCGGAAATAGTTGGACAGGGCCGCGTCAATCTTATCCGAGGCGTAGATTTTTCCGTCGCTGAGCCGCTGGCGCAGCAGTTCCGGCGGGATGTCGACCAGATCGATCTGGTCGGCGCGGCGCACGACGTCGTCCGGCACGGTTTCTGCCTGGCGGACGTCGGTGATGGCGCTGACGACGTCGCCCAGGGACGCCAGATGCTGGATGTTGACCGTTGATAGGACATTGATCCCGGCGTTGAGAAGTTCATCCACGTCCTGCCAGCGCTTCTGGTTGCGGCTGCCCGGGACGTTGGAGTGGGCGTACTCGTCCACTACCGCGGTCTTGGGGGCACGGGCCAGAACTGCGTCCAGGTCCATTTCCTCGAACTCGGCCCCCCGGTAGCGCAGCTGCCGGGGCGGAATGACCTCGAGGCCGGCCATGAGTGCCCTTGTGTCGGCGCGGCCGTGGTCGAGCGCGAACGCTACCGCCACATCTTCGCCTCGCTCGCGGAGTCGGTGGGCTTCCTCCAGCATCTCGTAGGTCTTACCTACGCCGGGCGCGGCCCCCAGGAAGATCCGCAGCGTTCCACGTGCCATGTCGTCATTCTGTCACTTGGAGGCGGACACAGGCGACGCGGCGGCGACTGCGAGGTTCAGGACCGTCACGTTCACCGCGGGCTGCCCCAGGAATGCCTCGGCGCCGCCGCTGGTCTGTTGTGCGACGAGGGCGGTCACAGTCTCCGTGCTGAGCCCGTGGGCGGCGGCAACGCGCGGTATCTGGAGTCGGGCGTAGGCCAGCGAGATGTCCGGATCCAGTCCGGAGCCGCTGGCGGTCACGGCATCGGCAGGAACGGCCGCTTCGGGGACGTTTTCGGCCTTCGCGACGGCCGCGCGGTTGGCAGCGATGGCCTCTGCCAGTTTGGGGTCGTTGGGGCCCAGGTTGCTGGCCGAGGACGATGCCGGGTCCCATTTCACGGCCGAGGGCCGGGCATGGAACCAGCGCGGGTCCTGGGCTCCGGCGTCGTTGGCGGATGCCTGGGCGATCAGGGCCGACGCGGCCGGGGTGCCGGCGCTGTCTTTGATGATGGAGCCGTTGGCCTGGTACGGGGCGATGAGCTGTCCGACGCCGAAGACGGCCAGGGGGTAGGCCACGCCGAGGACCAAGGTGGCGAAGAGCAAGAACCGGACGGCGGTGCCTGCCTGCCGGAGGTAGCCGGTGAGTGTGTTCATGGGGATGTTCCTAGCCGATTCCGGGGATGAGGGAAATCATGAGGTCGATGATCTTGATGCCGATGAAGGGGGCGATGAGCCCGCCGAGCCCGTAGATCAGCAGGTTCCGCCCCAGTGCCTGGTTGGCGGAGACGGCACGGTATTTGACGCCGCGGAGCGCGAGCGGCACCAGGGCGATGATGATCAGGGCGTTGAAGATCACCGCGGACAGGATGGCCGAGGACGGGGTGGCGAGTCCCATGATGTTCAGCAGTCCCAGCCCCGGGAACGCGGCGGTGAAGAGGGCCGGAACGATCGCGAAGTACTTGGCGACGTCATTGGCGACGGAGAAGGTGGTCAGGGCGCCGCGGGTGATGAGCAGCTGTTTGCCGATGCCGACGATGTTGATGAGCTTGGTGGGGTCGGAGTCGAGGTCCACCATGTTGGCAGCGTCTTTGGCGGCCGGGGTGCCGGAGTTCATGGCGACGCCGACGTCCGCCGCGGCCAGGGCCGGGGCGTCGTTGGTACCGTCCCCGGTCATGGCCACCAGCCGCCCTGCCGCCTGCTCCTTCTTGATGACCGCGAGTTTGTCCTCCGGGGTTGCCTCGGCCAGGAAATCGTCGACCCCGGCCTCGGCGGCGATGGCCTTGGCAGTGATGGGGTTGTCGCCGGTGATCATCACCGTCCGGATGCCCATTTGCCGCAGTTCGGCGAAGCGGGCATGCATGCCGGGTTTGACGACGTCGGCGAGGTGGATGGTCCCCAGGATCTCGGCGCGGCCGTCCTTTCCCACCTGGGCGACGAGCAGGGGCGTTCCGCCCTGTGCCGAGATTTCCGTTACCCGGTGGTCGACTTCCGCCGGGGAGTGCCCGCCGTATTCGGCAACGAAGGCCGTCACCGTGGAGGCGGCGCCTTTGCGGATCTGCCGGCCGTCAAGGTCCAGTCCGCTCATGCGCGTGCTGGCGCTGAAGGGGACCACGGCAAAATTGCCGGAGCTGCGTTCGAGTGCGGCCAGATCGGCCCCGGTCACGCCCTTGTCCGCGGCGAGGTCCACAATGGAGCGGCCCTCGGGGGTTTCGTCGGCCAGGCTGCAGACCCGGGCCGCTTCGATGAGTTGGGTCCTGTCCACATGATCGGCGGGGAAGAAATTGACTGCACGGCGGTTGCCGTAGGTAATGGTGCCGGTCTTGTCCAGCAGCAGTGTGGTGATGTCTCCGGCGGTCTCCACGGCACGGCCTGAGGTGGCCAGCACGTTGTGCTGGACCAGCCGGTCCATGCCGGCAATGCCGATCGCCGGGACCAGCGCCCCGATGGTGGTGGGGATCAGGCAGACCAACAGGGCCACCAGCACGATCGGGGACGGCGTGGCGCCGGCCAGGGCGGCAAACGGGGCCAGGGACATGGTGACGGCAAGGAACACGATGGTCAGGGACACCAGCAGGACGTGGAGGGCGATTTCGTTAGGGGTCTTCTGCCGCACGGCGCCCTCGACGAGCTTGATCATCCGGTCGATGAACGTTTGGCCGGGCTCGGCAGTGATGCGGATGACGATCCGGTCCGAGAGGACCTTCGTGCCGCCGGTGACGGAGGACCGGTCACCGCCGGGATTCGCGGATCACCGGGGCTGATTCACCCGTGATGGTCGATTCGTCGACGCTGGCGAGACCTTCGATGATTTCGCCGTCCGAGGGGATGACGTCTCCGGCTTCGCAGATCACGATGTCATTGAGTCGCAGCTCCGTACCGGGGATGTCCCGGGTGTTGCCGTCGGGCTGCCGGAGCCGGGCCTGGACGCCTATGCGGCTGGCGCGGAGGCTGTCGGCCTGTGCCTTGCCCCGGCCCTCGGCGATGGATTCGGACAGGGTGCCGAAGAGCACGGTGAGCCACAGCCAGGCCGTGACCGCGATGCCGAACACCGACGGCCTGTACAGGGAGATCGCCGTGCACAGGGCGGCCCCCACCAACACGGTGAACATGACCGGAGAATGGATCATCTGCCGCGGGGAAAGTTTCCGGACCGCAAGTGGCAGGGCGGCGGCGACGGACGTGATCGTCAGTTTTGCCGGGGCTTTGGTGTGGTGCTTGTGCTCGCCGGGGGTGCCGAGGGGGTTGCCGTCGGCGTAGGTCTGGGCGGCGAGGTCCGAGGCTGATGCCGTGCTAGACCGGGTCATTTCAGGAGTCCTTCTGCGAGGGGGCCCAGGGCAAGGGCCGGGAAGTAGCTCAGGGCGGTCAGGATCACTGTCACGCCGAGCAGCAGCCCGCCGAACAGGAGACCGTGGGTGGGGACGGTGCCGGCGGAGGCGGGAACCTTGCCCTGACGGGCGAGGGAGCCGGCCAGGGCGAGGACCAGGACAATCGGGAGGAATCGGCCCAGCAGCATCGCCAGGCCCATCATGACTGAGAGGTAGGGGCCCGAGGTGGTGATGCCGCCGAACGCAGAGCCGTTGTTGTTGGCCCCTGATGTGAAGGCGTAAAGCACTTCGCTGAACTGGTGCGGGCCGGTGGCCGGGGCGTTGGCCATGGCGTCCGGCAACAGGACGGTAATGCCGGCCAGGGCCAAGACCACGGTCGGGGTGACGAGGATGTACATGGCGGCGAGTTTCATTTCCGTCGGGCCGATCTTCTTGCCCAGGTACTCCGGGGTGCGCCCGACCATCAGCCCGGCAATGAAGACGGAAATGATGGACAGGATCAGCAGCCCGTAGAGCCCGGACCCGGTTCCACCCGGGGCGACTTCGCCGAGCATCATGTTCACCATGGCCACACCGCCGGCCAGCGGGGGCAGGGAATCATGGGCGACGTTGACGGCGCCGGTGGAGGTCAGCGTGGTGGACGTGGCGAAGATCGCGCTTTGCACCGGTCCGAAGCGCTGTTCAAAGCCTTCGCCCAGGCCGCCGGCCGCCGCCGTCGCGGTTCCCTGGCCGGAAGCCACGGCCCATCCCATCAGGGAAACCGATGCCAGCCACAGGGCGCCCATCACCGCGGCCACCGTGTAGCCCTGCTTCTGGTCACCCACCATCCGGCCGAAGGCGTAGGGCAGGGCAGAGGGGATGAGCAGGAGCAGGAACACCTCGAAGAAGCTGATGAGGGCATTGGGGTTCTCGAACGGGTGGGCGGAGTTGGCGTTGAAGTAGCCGCCGCCGTTGGTCCCGAGCTCCTTGATGGCTTCCTGGGACGCGACCGGGCCGCCGGGAATGGTCTGGTGGATCCCGGACGCCTGGTTGGTGACGTCGGTGGGCCAGAAGTTCTGCACCACGCCGCCGAGGACCATCACCACTGCCGCGACGAACGCGATCGGCAGCAGGATCCGGAAAGTGGTCCGGGCTAGGTCCACCCAGAAGTTCCCCAGCCGCTGCGTCCTGGTTCGGGCGATGCCGCGGATGAGGGCGACGACGACGACGATGCCGACCGCGGCCGAGAGGAAGTTCTGCACTGCCAGCAGAGTCATCTGCACGAAGATGCCCAGCGTGGTCTCCGGTACATACGTCTGCCAGTTCGTGTTGGTCACAAAGGAAATGGCCGTGTTCATGGCCACCCACGGGTCGACGCCGGGCAGGGAACCGCTGCCGGGCAGGACGCCCTGCAGCCGCTGCAGGCCGAACACGGCCAGGATGGAGACAGCGGAAAACGCCAGGACGCTGCGCAGGTAGACGGACCAGCTCTGCTCGGTGCCGGCGTCGATCCCGGCGAGCCGGTAGAAAAGACGCTCGGTTCGGCTGGACGTCGTGCCCTCGAAAACCCGGGCCAGATAGATGCCGAAGGGCTTGTGCAGGGCTGCGAGGACAATGAGCAGTCCCGCCACCTGGACTACAAAGGATGCGGAGTTGAAGGTCATGATCCGTTCACCACTTTTCCGGATGGATCAGGACCGCCAGGAGGTAGCCGAAGAGGCACAGCCCGGCCAGCAACAGAACGAGCCACATGATCGCGTCCGCGCTCAACGTCCACCCTCCGGCCTGTCATCGGCACCCCCGACCATCCCGGCCAGGACGTGGCCGATCCACATGACGAACCCCATGGACACCATGAGGATTCCGATAACAGCCAGGTCGGCCATAGCAGGTTCCTTTCATCTGTGCCCCGTTTGCGGGGCTACTGAAAGTCAACTCCTCTCCAGAAGGAGAAGGCCGGTTCCTGATGGTTTCTTAACGCCCTGAGGAGGGATCTTGACGCAGCCTTAATGTGCGCGGAAATTCCGGACCGTCCTGCATCCGTACTCGGCCTGTTTGGCTGCGGCCGGAGCCCGTCTTGTCCTCCGGGCCGCGGCGCTCAGCCGACGTGGACCCAGGGCCGTTTGGTGACATCGGGTTCTGCTTCGCGGAGCACTTCGCGGGTGACCGGGGCGATTTCGCCTTCGCCGAACGCGAGGAAGCGCAGCAGGTTCGTGACCGGGTTCCCTTCGGTCCAGCGGAAGTAGATGTGCGGCATCAGCCCGGTCACGTCCCGGATGTGCAGGAGCACCGAGGCGATGGTGTTCGGCACGACGGGTCCGTGGACTTCCAGGACATGGTAGCCGTGCCGGGTCACACCGTGGACCTCCAAAGCCGTCTCAAAGTCGGAGGAATCGTCCACGGTCACTTCCAGGAACAATGCCTGGTAGTCCACGGGCAGGTGGCTGACCTCGATCGCAGACGTCAGTTTGTCCCGGTACGCCTCGGCGCTGAGGCGCAGCGGTTCGTGGGCGATGATCGCTATGGGCCCTTCCAGGTTGGAGGACATGAACTCCAGAGCCTGCCGGTCCATGTGGACATGGGTGGCGTGGAGCTCGAAAGAACGCCGGATGCGCGAAAGCAGCGAAATCACGATGATGCCCACGATGAAGAACGCTGCGATCCGGATGCCTTCGGGGCGTTCAATGATGTTGGCCACTGTGGTGTATATGAAAACGACGGCGATGATGCCGAACCCGATGGTGCGTTTGCGCTGTTTCCCGCGCCGGGCGGACAGCGCCACGGCAACCGCGGCTGAGGTCATCAGGACCAGGACGCCGGTGGCGTAGGCGCCGCCCTGGGCGTCGACGTCGGCGTTGAAGAGCCAGGTGATCAGAAACCCGACGGCGGTGAACACCAGGACCAGCGGCCGGACGGCCCGGGCCCACCCGGGGGCCATGCCGTAGCGGGGCAGGTAGCGGGGCACGAGGTTCAGGAGCCCGGCCATTGCGGAAGCGCCGGCGAACCAGAGGATGGCGATCGTGCTGATGTCGTAGACGGTGCCGAATCCGTTTCCCAGATATTCGTGGGCCAGGTAGGCCAGGGCGCGGCCGTTGGCCTGGCCGCCGGGCTGGAATTCCTGTGCCGGGATCAGGATCACCGTGGTGAAGCTGGTCGTGATGAGGAAGGCGCTCATGATGACGGCGGCGGTTGTCAGCAGCCGGCGGGCGCCCTCGATCCGGCCTACGGGCTTCTCTTCGGTGTCACCGGGGCGTCCTTGGATCTGTGGCATCACGGCCACGCCGGTTTCGAAGCCGGACAGGCCAAGGGCCAGCTTGGGGAAGACGAGCAGGGCGATCCCGACCACCATGAACGGGTTCCCGTGCGAGGTTGTCAGGGCGAGCCACCAGTTAGCCACGTCAACGGGGTGAGTGAATAATTCCAGGATGGTGGTGATCACGACCACGACATTCAGGCTCAGATAGATGCCGACCAGGACGACCGCAACGCCGATCGCTTCTTTGAACCCGCGCAGGAAGACGGCACCCAACAGGGCGAGCAGGAAGAGCGTGACCGGCACGTTTTGGCCCTGCATCCAGCCCGGAACGAGGGGGTTCTGGATCGCGTGTGCGGTGGCGTCGGCGGCGGAGAGCGTCATGGTGATCATGAAGTCGGTGGCCGCGAACCCCAGCAGGACCAGCACGAACAACTTCCCGCCCCAGCGCGGCATCAGCCGTTCCAGCATGGCGATGGAGCCCTCGCCGCGGTGGCTCTCACCGGCAACCCGGCGGTAAACCGGTAGGGCCCCAAGCAGGGTGACAGCCACCAGGACCATGGTCGCCAGCGGCGAGATTACGCCCGCAGCCAAGGCTGCGATGGCCGGCTGGTAGCCCAAAGTTGAGAAGTAATCAACGCCGGTGAGGCACATGACCTGCCACCACGCATGCTTCTTCAGATGCGAGTCGCTCACTGCGCCGGGTCCCTGATGGACACCTTTGGCGTCCTGCAGGCCGAAAAGCAGCCATCTTCTGAAGTTGTCCCCGGCTCCCGGCCGTACCGCTGAGGGATCCGAAGGCGGTCTGCTCATCGTGGTCATCTGTGCCTCTCCGCGCGATGCCCACCATCGTGTTTAGTGCCGACGATAACACCGGAGCCGGACGCCGTTCCCGACCCGGGAACGATCTTGACGGATCCTTAACGCCGGGCCGGCCCGCAGGGCACCGCGGTCAGCGGGCCGTGACCGGGGCCGGGACTTCGACGTAAAGGATGGCTCCGGCGGATGCCGGCAGATACCAGTGACTCCGGTGTCGCGCCGGCCGGTAGATGTGTCCGAACGGGTCCGTCACGTGGACGTGCACCAGCCGTTTCTGCCGGGCGAGCAGACGATCGAGTTCCCCGAGGCTGGACGGCCGCGAGGCAAAGCCGTGGATGTCCAGAGACCATGCTCCCTCGGCCGGTTCCCTCGGGCGTTCCAAGGCAAGGGTTTCGAACAAGTCCGACACCACTTCGTCGCTCGTGACGGGGTAGAAGCGCCGGAGCCGGTGCTCGTCCGGATGGGCATTTTGAGCGTCCAGCCACGCGTGACGGAGCCAATGGAATTCCACCGGTCCCAGCGCGGGCCCAACGGACAGGTGACGATTTCCATCCAGCACCAGGCGGTAAGAGCTGCCGCCGCGGTCGATGATGCATGCAGCTTCCCCGACGTATTCAAACGCCGTCAATAGTTCCTCCTCCGATCGGTGGTAGGAGAAATCCCCGCTGTCGTCGACGGCGACGAAATCCCGAGCGCCACCGGCACCGGCCGGAAGTCCTGATGCTTCCCGCATCCGCCGGGACTTGGTGTTCATTTTGTTTAGCTCCTGCCGAGGATCTGACCGCGACCACAGTGGCCGCAGTGTCCCCTTGTTTCATGACATCACCGCCGAAGCCCGACCGGATCGGGCCTTAATGCTTTCCATATGCAGGCGGCCCCAGAATTTGCGTTATCTTAATGCGGCGGCTCGTCCGGGCCAGCAGGAAGGGCGGCCGCGGGGAGTCAGGCCGGGTACACAAGCGCCGCGTTAAGGAACCGTCAGGATTGTCCGCTGGACGGCGCTGGACGGCGCCGGCGGTTGCGGGGGCTGGTACTGTCGCGGACGGAAGCGGCGCGGTGCGTCGTGTGGAAAGGACAAAATGACCACGCTCAGCCGACCCCCGGCAGACCCCTCCGCGCCACGGCCCGGCGCCGGGGACCACTTCAGGAACTGGCTCCTGTTCGGGCTGCAGGACAGCAAGGGAACCCACCAGGGGCCGGGGGCCGTCAGTGACAGCCACCTGAAAAAGCACACGTGGTGGCAGGTCATGTGCCTGACCGGTGTGGACTACTTCTCCACGCTGGGCTACCAGCCCGCCATCGCCGCGCTCGCGGCCGGTGTGATTTCGCCGTTGGCCACTCTGGTCCTGGTTGCCGTGACCTTGCTGGGCGCACTGCCCGTGTACCGCCGGGTGGCCGGCGAAAGCCCGCGCGGCGAAGGGTCCATCGCCATGCTGGAGCGGCTCCTGCCGAGGTGGGGCGGAAAACTCCTGGTCCTGGTCCTGCTGGGGTTCGCGGCCACCGACTTCATGATCACCATGACGCTCTCCGCAGCTGACGCGACCGCGCACGCCATCGAGAACCCGTTTGCGCCCGCCTGGATGCAGGGCCAGAACGTCCCGGTCACCTTGTTCCTGCTCGCCCTGCTCGCCGCGGTGTTCCTGCGCGGTTTCAAGGAAGCGATCGGCGTCGCCGTCGTCCTCGTGGGGCTCTATCTCGGCCTGAACGTCATTGTGGTTATCACAACCATCTTCGAGGTCATCGCGCACCCGGTGGCGGTCGACAACTGGTGGCTGGCCCTGACCACCCAGCACGGAAACCCCCTGATGGTCGTGGGCATCGCGCTGCTGGTCTTCCCGAAGCTGGCCCTGGGCCTGTCGGGCTTCGAGACCGGCGTCGCGGTCATGCCGCAGATCCGCGGCCACGCCACGGACACCGAGGCGAACCCCGAGGGCAGGATCAAGGGCGCCCGCCGCCTGCTGACCACGGCCGCCGTCATCATGAGTGCGTTCCTCGTCACCACGAGCTTCACCACCGTGGTGCTCATTCCGGAACAGGAATTCCAGCCGGGCGGCCAGGCGAACGGGCGCGCCCTGGCCTATCTGGCCCACGAATACCTGGGCGCGGGCTTCGGCACCGTGTATGACATCAGCACCATTGCCATCCTGTGGTTTGCCGGCGCCTCCGCCATGGCCGGGCTCCTGAACCTGGTTCCCCGCTATCTGCCCCGGTACGGCATGGCGCCGGAATGGGCCCGCGCCGTCCGGCCGCTGGTCCTGGTGTTCACGCTCGTGGGGTTCCTGATCACCTGGCTCTTCGACGCCGACGTCGACGCCCAGGGCGGCGCCTACGCCACCGGCGTCCTCGTCCTGATGACCTCTGCCGCGGTCGCCGTGACCTTCTCGGCGCGCAGCAAACGGCAGCGCAAGCGCAGCATCGGGTTCGGGATCATCGCCGTCGTATTCATTTACACCACGGTGGCCAACATTTTCGAGCGCCCCGAAGGCATCCGGATCGCGGCGCTGTTCATCCTCGGGATCATCGTCATCTCGCTGCTCTCGCGCATCCGCCGCTCCTTCGAGCTCCACGCCACCCATGTGCGCATGGACACCCCGGCCCTGGAATTCCTGGCTGCCAACGAAACCGGGCCCATCGCGATCATCGCCCACGAACCGCTGCGGCTCAGTGCTGAGGCGTACCGGGACAAACTGACGTCGGCCATCGAGGTCAGCCACCTGCCGTTGGACTACCAGGCCCTGTTCCTGGAAGTGGTGGTCGACGACTCTTCGGACTTCGAGACCGAGCTCGAGGTCCGCGGGGTGATCCGGCACGGGTACCAGATCCTGGAAGTCCATGGGCCCGTGGTTCCCAACACGATCGCCTCCGTACTGCTGCACATCCGCGACGTCACCGGGCTGATGCCGCACATCTACTTCCGTTG
This sequence comes from Arthrobacter sp. TE12232, assembly GCF_054062615.1. Classification (NCBI taxonomy): domain Bacteria; kingdom Bacillati; phylum Actinomycetota; class Actinomycetes; order Micrococcales; family Micrococcaceae; genus Arthrobacter; species Arthrobacter sp. TE12232. Next base: position 2,067,946 of record NZ_JBSSFK010000001.1, on the reverse strand, counting down.
GACGGAGGGTAACCCCATCACCAACCTCATGCGGTTCCTGGCCTTCGGCGAAGGTGAAATCGCCCCGGTAACCCGTGAAGTGCTGCGCGAGGCCGAGCCTGACGTCACGCGGCGCCCCTGGGTCCATGTCGGCTGACGCTCAGGCAGATAGTTGCCATCGGGCATAAACGCTCCCGCACACAAACAACCCTCCGGAGGAATCCTCCGGAGGGTTGTTGTGGTCTTCGGGGACGGTGTCCCGGCCGGGCGGCCGGGGCTTGTCCTGTGTACTTAGAGCGGGCGGATGTTCTCAGCCTGCGGGCCCTTCGGGCCCTGCGTGACGTCGAATTCAACCTTCTGGTTCTCGTCCAGCGAGCGGTAGCCGCTGGTTGCGATTGCCGAGTAGTGGGCGAAAACGTCGGCCGACCCGTCATCCGGGGCAATGAAGCCAAAACCCTTTTCGGCGTTGAACCATTTAACTGTGCCTGTAGCCATGCCTTTATCCTTCTGAAATGCTGCTGATCTCCGGCGGCCATGAGGCCAACGGCTGCGGAGACATTCGTCCGCTGTCCCCCAACGTACGGGGCCGGGGGCCATGGTGCAAGAGGCCGACGGGGGCATTTCGTCCCGTCCCGGGACTATAGTCGGGGCACGATGACAACAATCTCGGTGGTTATCCCGACCAGGAACGACGCCGGCATGCTCGCCGCGTGCCTGGCTGCGCTCGCCGGCCAGACCCGCCCGGCCGACGAAATCGTCGTCGTGGACAACGCCAGCACGGACAACACCGCGGAGGTCTGCGCCGCTGCGGGGGCGCGGCGGCTCGCCGTCGAACTCCCGGGCATCGCCGCCTGCACGGCACACGGCTTCGATGAAGCCTGCTCCGAGCTGATTGCCCGGCTGGACACCGACTCCATCCCGCCCGCCGACTGGCTCGAACGGGTTGAAGCAATTCTCGAGAAGGCAGGACCGTTGTCCGCCGTGTCCGGCCCCGGCGACTTCTATGGCGAGACCCGGTTCGCCCGGTGGGTGGGCGGGAGCGTCTACATTCCCGGGTATTTCTGGGCCATCGGGTGGCTGCTGGGTCATCCTCCGCTGTTTGGCTCGAATTTCGCCCTGCGGTCCGACGTCTGGGACCGGATCCGGGGCTCCGTTCACCGGGGCATACCGCCGGTCCACGATGATCTCGACATTTCCTACCAGATTCCGCCCGACGTGAAGGTGATCGCTGACCCCGGGCTGCGCGTGCGGGTCTCCGCGCGGCCGCTGGCGAGCTGGCACTCCGTCGGGCGCCGGTTGTCGATGGCGTGGACGACGTTCGGCATCGAATTCCGGCAGGAGGGACCTTTCCGGCGCCGCCGGCGCCGGCGGCAATGGGAACGAACCCACTCGCGTCAGACGGAACCGTAAAGCGCGATCAGGTCCCGGCTCATTTGGTACGGCGAGGTCTCACTCGGGCTGTGCCCGCCCCGGTAGACCGCGATCCGCGCGCCGATGGACTGTGCGAAGCGGCGGTGCAGCGCAAGCGGCCAGAGGTCATGTTCGCCGACCGTGACGAACTTCGGCAGCGACGCGGCGGCCAGTGCCGCCCGAAGGTCCGGTGCATGCTGCATCAGCCCGATGATGTCACTCACAGAGCTCCGGCGGGTGAACCGGAAGCGGTACCGCACAAACCGAAGCCGGTTGGGCGCCACGTGCGCGACGTTGATGCGGATGCCCCAGATCATCAGCGCGGCGCCGATCCGAGGGTGGACCCAGCGGCTGACCCGGCCGACGCGCTGGACGCCGCGGAAACTCTGGCCGGGCTCCGGCGGGCAGCTGATCAGGGTGAGGCTCCGGAACTTTTCCGGGCGCCGGGTGAAGGCCAACTGGGCGACGATCGCGGCGAACGAATACCCGACGACGTGCGCCGGCCCGGCCTCGGCGTCGAGCATGGCGATCAGGTCATTGGTGAACAAGTCGTAGTCGTAGTGGGCGCGGGGAGGCACGAGGTTTTCGGGGCCCGCCGCCGCGGACTCGAACTGGCCGGCAATGTCGCAACTCAGGACGAAGTACCCGGCCGCGGCGAGTCCGGGGAGCATCAGCACAAAGTCTTCCTTGGAACCGGTCGCCCCCGGAATCAGGAGCACCCGGGGGTTTCCCGGTGTGCCCATGGAGATGGTCGCGAGTCTTCCGCTGGGGGCCTCGAAGGCGCCCCGGACGGCGCCTTCTGGCAAGGAGGCCCAGTCCACGTCGCCCAGCGCGGCGTCCCGGCGGGCGGCTTCATCGACCAGCGCGGATCCGAATCCCTCGGGTTCCTGCTCGCTCTGCGCGTTGCTGTCGGCGGACACCATGGACTAAACATAGCCCGGTCCGGCCCGGGCCGGGTCGGATTGGGCAGGAGCGGCGGCGCTCACGCCACTTTGCGCACGAAGGCGTGGAGCCGGCGGTAAACCTCCTGTGATTCCGGGTAGCGGAAGTTCTGTTGCCAGGTGTGTTCGGTGTTGGAGTTGTCCCAGCCGTAGATGAGGCTGTCCACGGGGACGGAATGTTCGCGCAAGCGGGCAATGAAGTTCACGTTGGCGGCGTAGAAGAAGTCCCGTTCCGAGGTGGTCACAAAGACCGGCGGGAAGCGGGAATCCAGCCACTCGATCGGCGAGAGGAAACCCGCGCCCTTGCGGAGGGCCTCCAAGTGGCCGGTGCCGTATCCCAGACCGAACAGGCCGCCCAAGCCGCGGCGCAGGCGTCCACCGATGCCCGCGTTTTGGCCGCCGGAACGGAGCGCGGGCAGCAGCATGCTGACGAAGTTCAGGCTCAGCACGAAGCCCTTTTCGAAGAAGACGGAAAAGTCCACCACGCTGCAGTGCTGGACAAGGCCCTTGAAGTCGGATGCAGGGACGGCCGGTAGCAGACCGTGGTGCCGTGCCAGTTCCGGACGGAAGCTTGCAGCGGTCAGGAGCGCCGCGACTTGGCCGCCGGCGGAGTCGCCGCCCAGTACGAGCCGCGATGCGTCGCCGCCATAGCCGGCGATGTTCTGCCGGACCCAGGCCAGCGCGGCATTCGCATCCGCCAGGACATGGGCCATGTGGAAACGCGGCGCCTTCCGGTAGTTCACGTTGACCACCACCATGCCGCCCTCGGCCTGGCTCGCGCAGTACTTGGTCAGCGAGGACTTGTCCCCGGAGGTCCAGCCGCCGCCGTGGAAGTACACGTAAACGGGGAGCACGGCGCCGGACTCGCCGGGCGCGGTTGCATCGGCCGCGGCGGTGCCGCCGGCAGGGGACGGGGAGATGACGTCGAGGCGGTGAGCCCGGATGCCGTCGCCCACGAAATCGATGTCGTGGACATATGCGACGCCGGTAATGGGGTCGGCGTTGAAGCGGGCGGTCTCGCTGGCGCGAACGCAGCGCATCAGCACCCGCCAGGTCCACACCGGAACCCGGCGCAGGACCTTCCTGGCCTTGCGGGCCAGAGTGAAGGTGTTGCGGTGCTGCGCTCTCCGTGGCCGGGCCGCCTGAAAGGATGAATCATGGTGCGTTGGCCAACGGGCCGGGGCGGTCATGCATCGATTCTATCTGGCACACCCGTGCTACAGCTGTGAGGCCAGCCTGCCCTCACGCTATGGCCGGTTCGGGGCCTGGATGATTGCCCGCTGCCGCCGGTTCAAGGCTCTTCGACGATGGTGCCCGCGGCCCCGTCAACGGTGACTGTCTGGCCGGTCCGCAAGCGGGTGGTCGCGTCCGGCACGCCCACCACGGCCGGGATACCGTATTCGCGGGCCACCACGGCTCCGTGCGAGATCACCCCGCCCATCTCCATGACCAGGGCGCCGGCGGTCATGAACAGCGGAGTCCAGCCGGGATCGGTGGATGGTGCCACGAGGATTTCGCCGGGCTCGAGGTGGGCGCCCACGGGGTCCATGATGACCCTGACCCGTCCGGTGGCGGTGCCTGCCGAGGCCGGTGTCCCGGCGAGGGCGCCGGACGCCGGAGACTTCGCCAGCATGGCGGCCTCGACGTCGGTGCCGTCGGACAGCAGCAGGCGCGGGATGCGCCGGCGTCGCAGTTCCGTATCGTACAGTCGCCGGCGGTCCGCGACGATGCCGTGAAGGTCAGCGCCGCGCAGGCCTACGCGAATCTCGTCGAATTCCAGGAAATAGACATCGTCCGCGGCGGCGATCGAACCGGATCGGGCCAGTTCGGCACCCACCTTGTTGAGCTGGCGGCGCATCTCGGCGAGGGCGAGGACGATGTAGAACTTCGGCAGTTCGCGCAGTCCGGACAACTGCCGGGTCCGGCGCAGGCAGAACTCCACCTGCCGGGCCCGGAGCCGGCTGCGCGCCCGGGTCCGTTCCACGAGGTCGCGGATTCTGGCTTCGGCGTGTTCTTCCGCGCGGGCAAATTGCCGGTCGGGGGCCTGTTCGGGGTCCTCCACATGGAGGTAGTTCGAGATCATGCCGAGGATGTGGTCCGGCTTCTCCGACCACCGGGGCATGCCGAGGTCAATTTCCGCCACGGCGCGGTGGCCGTAGCGGTCCAGGAACCCGCGCAGGCCGGTCTGGGCCACGGCGGGGAGGGTGCCGGCCGCGTACCGGGCGGCCAGTTCCTCCGGGCTGTGGGCCAGGAATACCTCACGGGACGCGGCATTCGCTCCGATGGTAACGGCGAGATGCCAAAGTTCAAGATCCATCTCGGTGGTGACGTTGTTGGGCAGCCCCCGGAGCACCGCTTCGAGTTCCCGCGGTTTCGCGATGCCGCGCAACAGTCTGCGGGCGGCCGCCAGCATGATGTAACCAACGGAGGGCCCGGGCAGCGTCGCCAGGATCAGCCCGTCCACGGTGCGGTCCAGGATGCGCTCGGCGTAATCGAGCCGGCCAAACGCAGTGGCGGGTTCCGGCAGGACGAGGTCGGCCTCGAGCTGCTTTCCGTAGTCGAAGGCGCGGCGCAGTTCCGCCGCCGGCCGCACCCCGGCCCGCAGCAGGGCCGGGATCAGCCGGCCCACCAGGGCCACGCTGCCCCTTGCTTCCGTGCTGCGGGCTGCAGCGCTGCCGGGTCCGGGCTTCCGCCGGGGCCGCCGCTGGCGCAGGCCGAACCGTGGATCCTCCAGCAGCGCCGGGAAGACCGCGCCTGTCCTCCCGTCGGCCAGCGGGAGCATCCGCAGTAGGTAGCGGCGGCCGTACTTGTTCCGGATCGCGGGCGTCACGTCCACGTACATGCGCAGCCCCGGGTTAACGTACTTCCACGGTCCCTTGCGGTTCCGCATTGAGCCGAGCACGGAGAGTCCCAGCGGGGTGAGTGGCCGGGTCAAGCCCTGGAACAGCGTGCCGCACAGGTAAACGCGTGTGTCAGCGGCGGCCCCCGATTCAGTGCCCAGTGGTTCGGCGGCGGCGGGGTCCGGCAACGGATACAGCGTGGTGATGGGCCGCGACTGGGTCAGCCAGATCTTGCCCGCGTCGATCACCCATTCCACGTCCTGCGGTGCACCGAACAGCCGTTGGACGGTGTCACCCAGCGCCGTGAGTTCGCGGACCCGGGCGTCGTCCAGGCTCGGGGCCCGGCCGGCCCCAGCCCCAGTCTCGGCCCCAGCCCCGTCCGGAGAGCGGAGCAGGACGCGTCCCGTGGCCGTCTCGACGACGAAATGGTCCGGGTTTACGCTGCCGGAGACCACCGCCTGGCCCGGTCCGGCGCTCGCGTCGATGACCGTTTCGGTCCGGGTGCCCGTGACGGGGTTGGCGGTGAACAGCACGCCGGCGGTGACCGCGGGGACGACGTCCTGGACGACGACGGCGAGCCCGACGTCGCGGTGGCTGATGCCGTTGGCGGAACGGTAGGCCACGGCGCGTTCGGTCCAGAGGGAGGCCCAGCAGCGCCGCACCGACTCGACGACGGCATCTGCCCCGGAGATGTTGAGAAAGGAATCCTGCTGTCCGGCGAAGCTGGCGAAGGGCAGGTCTTCGGCGGTGGCGGAGGACCTGACCGCGACGGCGGCCCCGCTGCCCAGCGAGGCATAGGCGGCGCGGACCGCGGCATCGACATCGGCGGGAATTGGGGCGGTCACGATCATTTCCCGGGCCTGCCTCGCCAGTTCGCCCAAATCAAGCTGGAGATGGTCCAAATCGGGGCGGTCCAAAGCCGGGTGGGCTGTTCCGCCGTCGGGGGACCATCCCGGCAGCTCGGCGTCCAGCCGGGCCGCCAGGGCCTCCAGTCCCGGCGGGGCGGCCTTCTTGTAGGCGACGGTGGTGAGGCAGAAGCCGCGCGGCACGGGGAATCCGGCCGCCGCGAGCCTGCCGAGGTTCATGGCCTTGCCGCCCACGAGCGGCAGGGGAGCGGAACCCAGTTCACTGAGATCCGCCACAAGAGTTTCCGGCGCTCTGCCCTGTGCAGACCCCATTTCCCTGTCCCACGTCCTGTCCGCGTATTCAATTCACGGCCGGCTGCCGGCTCCGTTTCCGGCGGCAGGGCCTTTCTGCAGAGTGAGGCTGCAGGCCTACTGTCCGGCGTCGGTCTCGCCGGTGTCCTCCCACATCACATCGAGATTGCGGAAGACCGGCGGGCCGTCGCACAGGGCGGCCATCTTCGCGGCGAACTCTGAGGTTTCGGGCCTGTTCGAGTTCTCCATGGCCGACTCGTAGGACTCGAATTCAACAATGGTGAGGTAAGTACCGGGGCGGTCGCGGTCGGCGGTGGCCATGATGCGTCCGAAGGTCGGGGCAGTGGACCCCTCGGTTCGTGACGGGCGGCCGAGTTGCTCGATCTCCTCGATGCGGGATGTTTGGAATTCAATGATCTGCACAAACCTGGCCATGACGGCTCCTCGACGGCGGCGGATGCTGATGCGCTTCACGCTAGACCCTCGCTCCTGCACGTGCAAGGGCAGCCGCAAGAGCAGGGGCACGCAGCCGCGCAGGGACCCGGGGCGCCGCCGTCGAGAGCCCGGCTACGGGGTCAGCAGGACCTTGATGGCGCGCCGTTCGTCCATGGCACGGTAGGCCTCGGGTGCCTCCTCGAGGGGCATGACCGAGTCGAACACCCGGCCCGGGTTGATGGTGCCGTCCAGCACGTCGGCCAGCAGTTCCGGGATGTACGTCCGTGCCGGGGCCATGCCGCCGGCGATCGAGATGTTGGTGTCGAACAGGAAGCGCAGTGGAGCCTCGGCGCCGCCGGTGGGGACGCCGACAAAGCCGAGGGCGCCGCCAGGGCGGACACTGTGCAGCGCCTGGTCCATGGATTCCTTGGTCCCCACGCACTCCAGCACGGAGTCGGCCAGTACGCCGCCGAGCAGTTCGCGGACCTTGGCGACGCCGTCGTCCCCGCGTTCGGCGACGATGTCCGTGGCGCCGAATTCGCGGGCGATCGCCTGACGGTCCGCGTGCCGTGACATCGCGATGATCCGCTCCGCGCCGAGGCGCTTGGCGGCGAGCACGCCGCAGAGTCCGACGGCGCCGTCGCCGACCACCACCACGGTCCGGTCGGGGCCTGCCTTCGCGGCGAGGGCCGCGTGGTGGCCGGTGGCCATGACGTCGGAGAGCGTGAGGAGGCTGGCACGGAGGGCATCGTCCGGATCCGTGACGCCCGGAACCTTGACCAGCGTGGATTCGGCGAGCGGCACGCGGACCGCCTGGCCCTGGGCGCCGTCGATCCTCAAGCCGGTGTCATCCTTGCCGCCCCAGCCGGCCAGGTGGTCGCAGGCCACCGTGACGCCGTTGAGGCACTGGGGGCACTGGCCGCAGCTGACTACGAACGGCGCGATCACGAAGTCGCCCACGGCGAGGTCTTTGACGTCCGCGCCGACGCTTTCGACCGTGCCGATGAACTCGTGTCCGATCGCGGAGGGCTTGTGGGTGGGCTTGACCCCGCGATAGGGCCACAGATCCGAGCCGCAGACGCAGGAGGCGGTGACCTTCACGACGACGTCGGTGGGCAGCTGGACCGTGGGGTAGTCGCGGTCTTCGACTCGGATGTCGCCGGGACCGTGGATGATGGTGGCGCGCATGGGTGCTCCTCGCATGATGGTGGGTGGGCTGGGACCGAGTTTAGTCCTCCTGGTCCGCCGAGGTCTCCTCGGGGCGCAGCAGCCGGGCGATCCTGTCCCGAACCCGCAGTTCCGGGGCGGATTCGTGGTTGAACAGGATCCGGTAGATCACCGGGGCCACCACGACGTCGATGATCTCCTGCGCCGCCGGCGCGGTTTCTCCGCGTGCCCGGGCGAGGTTCCTGATCTCCTCGACATGGCCTTGCATCAGGGCGAAGTAGTCCCGGGTCACCGCGCCGTCGGCGAGCATGTCCCGCAGCACTTGGCGGCCGAGCGACGAGGAGAACTCCTCGACGTAGGGCACGAACCAGGCCTGCATGTCCCCTTCCAGGGTCCCGGTGTCCTCCACCTGCTCGGGCAGCATCCGGTTGGACGCGACGGCGGCGAGGAGCCGCGGCAGATCTCCCCAGCGTCGGTAGATGGTCGATGAATTCACGCCGGCGCGTTCGGCCACGACGGGCACCGACAGGGCCGCACGGTCCCCACCGTGCTCCTCCAGCAGGGCGCGGACAGCTTCGTGTACTGCCTGCTGCACCCGGGCGCTGCGTCCGCCGGGCCGGGGTGTCGCTGTAGCCATCATCACACCAGCTTAATGCAGATTATTCGCTTTAGGTGGTCGTGAGGATACTAGACTCTTAATGCACAGATTGTGCTTTTAGTAGGTAGGGAAGAGCTTTGAAGAACACCCGTACCGCGTTCTGGCTGCACGCGGCCCTCCTGACGGTCTTCATCGGGGCCTCGTCTGCTCCGTCGCCGTTGTACGAGTTTTACGCCCGGGAATGGGGGCTCGGCCCGGCGGCCGTGACGGTCGTGTTTGCCGTCTACGCCGTGGCGGTGCTCCTGACGCTGCTGGTTGTCGGATCCCTCGCGGACCACGTGGGCACCCGTCCGGTCCTGCTGGGCGCGGTGGGGCTTCAGGTCGCGGCCATGATGACCTTCGCCTTTGCCTCCGGGCCGGGAGTCCTCGTCGCCGCCCGGGCCTTGCAGGGGATCGCCACGGGAGCGGCCATGGGGGCCGCCGGGGCGGCGCTGCTTGCCTTCGAAGGCGCCGGCGGGAACGGCCGCGGATCTCTAGTGAACAGCGCGGCGTCCCCGGTGGGTTTGTCCGTCGGGGCGCTCGGCTCGGCGTCGCTGGTCCGGTTCCTGCCCGAGCCCACCAAGGCCGTGTACTTCCTCGTGGCCGCGCTGCTCCTCGGCTTGGGCGCGGCCCTCGTGTGGCTGCCGAGTGCGGGCCGCAAGGCGCCGGGCGCCATCCGCTCCTTGGTTCCGGAGGCGAGGATTCCCAGATCCGCCCGCCGGACGATGGCCGCCACCATGCCTGTCGCGGCGGCCACGTGGGCGCTCGCCGGTTTCTACCTCTCGCTGGGGCCCGTCCTGGCGCACGCCATGACGAAGGATGGCTCGGTCCTCGTCGGCGGCCTGGCGCTCGTCGCGCTCTTCGTGCCCGGTGCCCTGGCCATCCTCGTGGTCCGGCGCTGGTCGGACCGGAAAACCCTGCTTACCGGCGTCATCGCATTGATTTCGGGCATTCTGCTCACCGTGCTGGCGGTCCAGCTTGGCTCCGCGCCGCTGTACTTCGGCGGCACGGCCGTCGCCGGCGTTGGGTTCGGCAGCGGCTACTTCGGTGCGATGCGCATGACGCTGCCCTTGTGCGGCCCGCACGAGCGCATTGGCATGCTCTCCAGCATCTACGTCATCTGCTATCTCGGCTTCAGCGTCCCGGCCGTGGCGGCGGGCCTGCTGGTCCCGGTCGCCGGCATGAAAAACACCACGCTGATCTACGGTTTGGCCCTTGTGCTTGCCGCTGTCCCTGCCCTTGTATTGATCGCCAAGGGCACCCGTACGAATCGCATCAACTTGGCCGCTGCGCCGTCAGCAGCCTCCTGAAAGGAATCGACATGACCTACACGCTCCCCGCCAACATCGCGGACCGGCCCATCACGATCATCGGCGGCGGAACCCTGGGCCGGCGCATCGCCTTGATGCTGTCGCTCCAGGGTGCCGAGGTGCGTGTCTTCGACACGGACCTCGCCGTGGCCAAGGCCGCCATCGAGTACATCGCCACGCAGCGCCACCGCGCCGTGGAGGAGCTCGGGGGCAACCCGGCGGTCCGGCTCGCCGCGAAGGACAACCTGGTGGATGCCCTCCGCGATGCGTGGCTCGTGGTCGAGGCGGTTCCGGAGAAGCTCGGCCTCAAACAGGCCCTCTTCGCCGACCTTGACCAGTTGGCGGCCCCCGACGCCGTGCTGGCCAGCAACTCGTCCTCGTTTGCTTCCTCCGAATTCATCGGCGGCGTGGGCAGCCCGGAGCGGGTCCTGAACATGCACTTCTACATGCCGCCGGCGGTGCGTTCGGTGGAGCTGATGTCCAGCGGCCACACCGATCCGCGGATCATCGAGCTGCTCATGGCCGAGCTGCCCAAGTACGCGCTGATGCCGCACCGGGTGCGCAGGCAAAGCACCGGCTTCATCTTCAACCGGATCTGGGCAGCGATCAAGCGCGAATCCCTCCTGGTGGTGGCCGAGGGCGTCGCGGACCCCCAGGACGTGGACGCACTGTTCGCCGACGTCTTCAAATCCGAGACCACGCCGTTCCGTTTCATGGACGAGGTGGGCCTGGACGTCGTCCTGGACATCGAGAACCACTACTGCGAGCTCGCCGGCATGGAGAACAAGTCGGCCCCGATGCTGGAGGAGTACATCGCCAACGGCTGGCTCGGGATCAAGAGCGGCCGCGGCTTCTACAACGACTACGCCTGACCCCGACACCCGACCCGCACCACCAGCAACGCGGGGTCAGAACCGGCCCATTAAGCCGCCCGGCATCGGCCGTATCCCCGCGTTGCTTTTTGGCGGGCTTCAAGCCCGCTGACGTAATTCGTGATGCCCACGCCCGCCCACCCGGGTAGTCGCTCCGGCCCCGCATAGTCCACCCGGTCAGGTGGTTGCGGGCCACTCCGGCTGCTGAGCCACACTGAGACCAGTCCTCGGTGTGGCTTGGATCACAGTCACAAGTTGAGGAATACGCCGCTGGTGTCACCGCGCCTCAACATACAAAGGAGTATCAATGGAACGGCTCATTAACATCGACAACGGTGGGACGCTGACCGATATTTGTGTCTGGGACGGTGAGAATTTTTCGTTCACGAAGACCCTCACGACGCCCTTTGACCTCTCCCAGTGTCTCTTCGACGGCATGGCCAAAGCTTCGAAGGAGATCTTCGGCGAAGAGGATCTCCCCGGGCTTCTGCACTCAACCCGTCACATCCGGTACTCCACCACCCAGGGAACCAATGCCCTCGTGGAGCGCAAGGGTCCCCGGATTGGCATCCTCACAGACAGCCCCACGCTGGCCGGCGAGCTCCGCAATAGCGGGGCGGCAGCTGAGCTGTTCGAAGACCTCGTTGGCACGCGGGTGGCAGTCATCAACGCTGAACAGGACGTGGAGGAGCTCGCCCAGGAAATTGTGAAGCATGTCAACCGGCTGACGACCGACGGCGCCGCACGGCTTGTCATCGCCATGGCGGACCGCAACAAGGAGAAGGCCGTCAAAGGCGTTCTGCTCCGGAAGTTCCCCCGCCACCTGCTGGGCTCGGTACCCATGTTGTTCTCCTGGGAATTCACGCCCGACACCGTCCAGGCCCGCCGGGTGTGGTCCGGAATCATCAACTCCTTCCTGCATCCCACCATGGAGCGGTTCCTCTACAGCACCGAGCACCGGCTGCGGGACCACAAAGTTAAAAACCCGCTCCTCATCTACCGCAATGACGGAGCTTCGTCACGGGTGGCCAAGTCCGTCGCGTTGAAGACTTACTCCTCCGGCCCCCGCGGCGGGCTGGAAGGAACCAAGGCCCTCTCGGAGGCCTATGGCCTCGCGCACGTTCTCATGATCGACGTCGGCGGCACCACCACGGACGTCGGCTCGGTCAAGAACTCGACCATCTCGACGGACCGCAGGGGCTCCATCCAGGGTGTCCCGGTGTCTTTCGAGATGAGCAACGTCCACTCCAGCGGCGTCGGCGGCAGTTCCGTCATCGCCGTCCGCGACGGCGTCATCACAGTCGGCCCGGAGAGCGTCGGAGCCGCCCCTGGCCCTGCTTGTTTTGGTTTTGGGGGCAAGCAGGCCACCATCACGGACGTAAATCTCCTGCTCGGGGTGCTCGATCCGGACACGTACCTCGATGGAGGCTTCAGTCTGGACGCGGAACGCTCCCGCGCCGTCATCACCGAAGTCATCGCAGAACCTTTGGGGATCACCCTGAATGACGCCCTGATCCGGATGGAAGCAGCCTACTTCGAACGCATGGCGCAGTCCTTTGCCGCCGACGTCGAGGATGCGGATGCCACAACGGTGGCCGCATTCGGTGGTGCCGGACCCATGAGCGCCTGCGGTGCCGCGCGGATCGCCGGCGTTCGCCGTGTCCTGGTGCCCAAGATGGCGGCAGTCTTCTCAGCCTTCGGAATCGGCTTTTCCGACGTTGCGCAGACCTATGAGGCGAATGTCGCGGGAATGGGCGCGCAGGACTTCGGTGCAACCAAGGCGATGCTGCTGGCCCGGGCTGCGCGGGACATGTTCCAGGAGGGCCACGAAATTGACGACTGCCGGCTCGAATGGAACGTGGTGCTGGAAGATGCCGAGGGGCAGTTGGTTTCTGAGTTGCCGTACCTGGCTTCCGATCCGCAGCCCGGCACCAGCGAACACAACACCATGCTGACCCTGACCGCCCGGTACGAACTGCCGCACGCATCAATCAGGCGGGCCGAATCAGTGGCGACGACGGCCGCCGTCGCCGCCTCCACCCGAAAGGTTCGCTCCGCCGTGGACAAAGTGGACGAGGTTCAGGTCTTCGACCTGGACAGCCAAACGGCCGGAGCATCGGCGTCGGGCCCGGCAATCGTCGAAGGCCCCTACTTCACGGCCCGCGTGCCCCATGGCTGGGTCTTCGACGTGACGGTCTCCGGCGACCTCATGCTCACAGACTCCCTCCAGAAGTGACCCCACACAACCAGCAAGAACAGGTGAGACACGCTATGCGAATTCCAATGACGGAATATCTGATCATCGATCTCGAGACCGAGCGGTGGAACTGCAGGGTATGCAACCAGGACCTCGGCGAGGCCAGAGGCAACTACAAGGAGGGGACACTGGTCTACGACCGGGACCCCACGGAAATCCACCAGTCGATCCTGGACCCGGAGAAGTACGAATTCACGTTCGCTCCGGACCCCACCTTCTGCCGGATTCTCGAGTTCTACTGCCCGGGTTGCGGGACGCAACTGGAAACGGAGTACGTACCGCCGGGACACCCGCCCACGGTGGACATGCTGTGGGACATCGACTCGCTCCGCGAAACATGGATCAAGCGGGGCACCAAGCCTGAGGTCGTCATCAATTACGGACCCGGGGAAGAGGCTGTTGCTGATTTCACCCCGGCCCTCGGCTCGTACAACACCCACAACCATTCCCCCCATTCGTTCAGCTAGTACTTGGAATAAAGGAGACCACTGGTCATGAAACGAATCTCCGTCGACATCGGCGGCACATTTACCGACTGCTTTTTTGCCTGGGAAGACCAGTACGTTGAAGCAAAGGCGCTCACAACGCACCACAACCTGGCCCAAGGCTTCAACGAAGCACTCGACCTCGCCTGCTCACGCGCCGGGCTGGACCGGGACCTCGTCCTGAAGGAAGTCGATTCCGTCCGGTATGCCACGACGCTCGGCACCAACGCCCTGATCGAAGGCAAAGGCCCGCGGGTGGGGGCACTGGTCACCCACGGCTTCGAGGACACCATCCCGTTGTCCCGCGGCCGTGGCTACGGTGAAGGACTGGACCCTTCCAAGCAGCAGAACATGCCTGATGCCACCCGCCCTGATCCGCTCGTTCCCCGCGCCCTGATCCGCTCGGTGAAGGAGCGAATCAACTCCGCCGGCAAGGTGGTCGTTTCGCTGATGGAGGACGATGTCCGCACCCAGGTGCGCGAACTCGTGGACGCCGGTGCGGAAGCGATCGTGGTCTCCCTGGTCAACTCGACCGAGAACCCGGTCCATGAGCAGCAGATCCTGGAGATCATCCTGGACGAGTACCCGGCCCACGAGCTCGGAGCCATCCCCGTCCTGCTGGGAAGCCAGGTGTCGGGCCGAAAGGGCGAGTACGTCCGTGCGACGTCGACGATCGTGGACGCATTCCTGCACGAGATCATGTTCCACGCGCTGGGGCAGCTGTCCAACAACCTGCGTTCGTCCGGTTACGACAAGCCCATGCTTGTCATCCACAACTCAGGCGGCATGGCGCAGTCCAACTCGACTGATGCCCTGCAGACCATCCATTCCGGCCCCATCGCCGGCGTCGGCGCCGCCCAGCACCTGGCCGACAGCACCGGCCTGGGAAACGTGATTTCGACCGATATGGGCGGCACGTCCTTCGACATCGGCCTGGTCCCGGAAGGCGGAGTCAAGCACTACGACTTCCAGCCGACCATCGGCCGCTGGCTGGTATCGGTTCCCATGATCCACTTGCTGACGCTGGGCGCGGGAGGCGGCTCGATTGCCAGCTATGACCGCATCCACCACGCGGTACAGATTGGGCCGGAATCAGCCGGCTCGGATCCAGGCCCCGCGTGCTACGACCGCGGCGGCCTCCGACCGACAGTCACGGACGCTGACCTGGTCCTGGGGTACCTGGATCCGGACAACTACGCCAACGGCTACATCAAGCTGAACAAAAAGCGCTCCGCCTACGCAATCGACGAGGTCCTCGCTGATGACCTGAACATGGATACCATCCAGGTCGCCAAGATCATCAAGAATGCGGTCGACGAGCAGATGGCGATCGGAATGGCCAAAGAGCTGCGGGTCCGGGGATACCTTCCGGAAGACTTCACCATGCTGGCCTATGGCGGCAACGGACCCCTGCACGCCTGCGGCATCGCCGATCACGCCGGCATCCGCAGGATCCTCGCGCCGCCCTTTTCCTCGGTGTTCTCGGCCTGCGGCGCCGGCAACATGAAACCCCTCCACATCCATGAGCGCGGCTCCCATGTGGTGCTTTACAACCCCACGGACCGCAGCCTCTACCAGAGCTACGACGAGCTGAACAACGTCATCCAGGAGCTGGAAGCCAAGGGCAAGGAAGACCTGATCCGCCAGGGGTACGACGCCGCCGACATCCGCTACAGCCTCGAAATGGACATGCGCTACGGCAATCAGCTGGTGACCACGGCCGTCGTTTTCGACATCAACCGTGTGAACGGCGTCGCCGACGTGCTTCACCTGATCCGGACGTTCTCGGACATCTATGGCAAGCGCTACGGTGCCGGCAGCCAGGCTCCCGAGGCCGGCATCCGTGCCCAGACCGTGCGGGTGTCGTCCTACGTGGACGGGGACGTGGTTAAGTTCGATTCGATCGACTCCGGACACGACAGGACCATGCCCAGCCCGGTCGGCACCCGGCAGGTCCACTTCGTGAAGATCGACGGGGCCGTCGACACCCCGGTGTACGACGCCGAGGCCCTCCACCACCAACACGTCATCCACGGCCCGGCCATCGTCACCACGGAAAACACCACGTATCTGGTGGAACCGGGATGGCGCCTGGAACCGACATCCCAGGGAGCCGTGTGGTTCCTCAAAGACTGATCCCGTGCCTCACGGATCCCATCCAGGCCTTCCAGCTAATCCCATTGAAGGAGCTCGACAGCAATGACGCTTACAGCAAATGAACCCAGCACGTCCGGCGAAGCCGACGACGCTTCCCAGCCGCTGACTGCCCAGGAGCAGCAGTGGGTGGACCAATTCATGGACGAAACAACCCTCTTTCTCGGCCCGGACCCGGCCATCATGCGAAGCCACCAGATCACGTCCCGCTCCGCCTACGAGGAAGAGTGCATCTCCAAGGGCGTGGACCCCATCAAGGTAGACCGCATCCGCAAGCGTCTGGCCGGCGCCCTGGATGAGGGCTACGAAATGTGCGAGGCCATGGGTGCCGCTCCCGGCGCCAAATGGGGGGACCTGACGACGGCGATCTACACCGCCGAAGGGGATGTCACCTACCTGTCCTGCCACGGCGTGATCGCGTTCTCGGCGATCCTGCATCACCCGATCCGCTACATCATGAAGTATTGGAAGGACGAGCCGACGGTGGGGATCAACCCCGGCGATGGGTTCATCCACAATGATGCCCGGTACGGAAACGTCCACAACACGGACCAGTCCATGATCATGCCGATCTTCCGCGAGGGAAAGATCATTGCCTGGGTCGCCGCGACCATCCACGAAGGCGAGAACGGGGCCTGCGAGCCCGGCGGAATGCCGTCAGGTTCCGAGACCCCGTTCGACGACGGACTCCGGATGTCCCCGTTCAAGATCGTCGAGAAGGGAGATCTGCGCCGGGACCTGCTGACATTCCTGCAGCACTCGGTTCGCGACCCCAAGCTGCAACTGGCTGACCTCAAGGTCAAGATCGGCGCCGTCCAGCGCATCCAGGAACGCGTCGACAGCATCATCGACGAAGTGGGAGTGGAGACCTTCGTCGCTGCCCTGCGGGTCACCGTTGAAGACGTGGAGCAGGAAGTCAAGCGCCGCATCAGTGAACTGCCGGACGGGACCGTGTCCTTTAACCAGTTCATGGACTCCACGCTCAAGGAGAACATCCTGATCAAGTTCGCCTGCAAGGTGACGGTCAAGGGTGACAAAATGACGGTGGACCTGAGGGGCACGGGTCCCGAAATCCTCAACCGGGCCATTAACTCCCCGCTGTGCTCGGTCAAATCGATGATGATGCAGGCAATCCTGGCGTTCTGGTGGCCTGACCTGCCCCGCTGCACCTCGGCGATGTCTCCTATCGACATCATCTCGGATGAACACACGTGGGCAGACGCTGGTTACGATGCTCCGATGGGGCAATCGCTGCAGGCGTCGTTCCGAGGATTCTCGGCCCTGCAAACAGCTTTCGCCAAGATGCAGTTCTCCAACCCGGAGAAGTTCTCCAATGTCCTGGCTCCGTGGTTCAACCAGATCAACACCTTCCTGTGGGGAGGCCTGACCCAGCACGGCGACCAGGTAGGAAACCTGTGTGCCGACCTCAACGGCATGGGTGGGGGTGCCAAGGCATTCCGTGACGGTGAAGACGCTGTCTCACCGCTGTTCTGTGCCATGGCTGACACTGCCGAACAGGAAGTCATGGAAGAGGAAGTTCCTTTCATGCAGTTGGTCAGCAAGCGGATCGTCCGCGACAACCAGGGCTTCGGCAAGAACAGCGGCGGCATGGGCTATGAGATGATCGTCGCCGCCGAGGGAACGCCGATGTGGGGCTTCATGACCGTTACCTCGGGATCCAAGTTCTCGTCCGTCACGGGAATGTTCGGCGGCTACGGCTGCAGCACGACACCGCTGGCCATGGTGAAGGGCATCAACATCTACGACGTCATCCGCAAGGACTCCAGCAAATTCGATTTGTCCATGGAGCGCATCATGAACGAGCAGCCCTACGAGGGCGGTAAATACACCACTTCCCATATGGGGTTGCAGTTCGACGTCGCCAAGGACGGCGAGATGTACATGATCGCCCAAGGCTCCGGCGGCGGGTACGGCGACGTTCTGGAACGTGATCCGGAAGCAGTGGCCAAGGATCTGGAACTCGGCCGCATTTCACCGAAGGTCGCCACCAGCATCTACGGCGTCGTCTGGGATCCTGAAACGTTTGTGGTGGACCAGGAGGCAACCACCCGGCAGCGCCACGACTCACGGCAGGCCCGGATCGCCCGCGGCAAGCCGTACAAGGAGTTCCTTGAGGGCTACGTGAAAACCGAGCCCCCGAAGGACCTGCTCTACTACGGGTCCTGGGGCGACGACACGGAGGAGCTCACCGCCACGCACTTCACGAATAACGGACCGGAACGGGTCAAGGCGACCATCGACAAGCTGCCGCTGATCATGCTTCCGGATCGCAGGGAAGTGAAGATCAGCGCCCTGGAGGACCGAATCCGCGAGCTCGAGCAGAAGCACGGGGAAGTTGTCCACCGTAAGTCCTAGCCCGTTACGGCACGTCCCGGGCTGCGACACAGCAACCCCAGAAGCCTTCAGCGCCGCATCCTCCCCAGCCAGGACGGTGCGGCGCTTAAGGCCTATATCAGCCAAAGTATGGAGAAAGACGTCATGACCACTTCCACCGCCACCACCCTCGCCAACGTTGTTGCCTCCCCTCCGTCGGGGCGGCCGAAAGCCATGGTGTTCGACCACCACGAGTACGCAGCTTCCGTGATTCTTCGTGGCCGTCCCGTCCCGTGGGACAACGCCACGGCGTATGCCGCTTTCTTCGCCCAGGCACAGGGGCTGCTCCGGCCGGACGTGGCGCTCCTGGACCTGGACCGGCTGTACGGTCATTTGACCGCCGGCAACACCAGGCTTGAGACCGGCATGGCGGCCAGATCCCGGACAGGGTTCGCGCTGAGGACTTTGCTGGGCGACGAGGACCTCAACCGGGCGGTGCTGGACTTCGTTACCTTGTTCGCCAAGACAGCCCGCCAGCCTGTGGTGCTTCGCATCCCGTCGCCGATGATGTGGCTCACGGACACGCACCACTTTTCGGGCGCGGACGATACCAGCGCCCTCGACGCCGACAACGCCGAGAATGCCTCCATGTATGTCAGCGACTGGCTGCGGGCGTTCGCGGGGCTGCCCGTCGCGGGACTCTTGCTGGACAACCGAACCTCTGCCGGTGCCTCCCGCGGCGTGCACGTTCCGCTGGAGACCTACACTCCGATTGCCAATCTGGCCGGCAACTACCGTTGGACGCTGGGGCAGCTCGACGACGATCAGGCGCGTCTGCACGGGGACGCCGCGGTTGGCGCCTATATTCCTGCAGGGTTCTGGCTGGGGTCGGATGCGGAACTCCCGGCCGGGGACTTCTACCTGGGCGAGATCCCCAGCGCCGCATCGCCGGAGGGCGTGCTGGCCAGACTGGAAACCCTGGGGTAACTGACGTCGGGTTACTTCGGCGGGAGCAGATGCCGCCGTCGGGCCTCTATGACGCAGGCCCTTCGGTCACTGACGCCGAGAGTGTTGAACAGGCTCTTGAGATACCACTTGACGGTGTTGATGCCCAGATGCAGCTCCTGGGCGATTTCGCGGTTGGACCTTTCCTTCTCGACAAGACGCAGGATCATCTGTTCGCGCTGCGACAAGCCCGGTTCCGGAACGGTGGTGCCCGCGCCCGTGGGGGGAGAGACGGCCTCTGCAGACCACCGGGCATCACGGTTCGTCTTGGCCTGGGAATCCAGCCGGATGAGGATACTGAGGAAACGCGGTAACTCGTGGCTCCTCACCTCCGGGCCGGGCTCCCGCCGCAGCCTGGCCGAGGTGGCGCGCACCAGATCCAGGCAGCCTGAGCCGCCATCGAGGACGGGCCGGACCAGGCCCAGCCGGCAACACGTCTCGAGTGCAGGCCAGAGCGTCGTTTCGGCTTCCTCACGGTTCCCCGCCTGTTCCAGAGCGGCCGCCAGCAGGATACGGGCATTTAGCTCCGCCCTCGGCCCCAAATAGGCTGCGGCCCGTGAAAGCAGGCGGCGGGCGCCTTCCACCGTGGCCAGTGGCCTGGGGGAGGCCGGTCCCTCGTGCTCGGCGTCAGCCATGGCGGACCGCAGCTGCGTGGCCAGCTGGATCTGGTGCCTGGCCTCGGCCAGCCCTTCCAGCCGTGGCCCGGTAGTGTCCGCCGCTTCTTGGGCAACTGCCGCGCCCAGCACGGCATTGTGGGGTTCGGCGTCGATGGTCCGGGGGCTGATGCCCAACTGCACGCGTTCCAGATTCATGACCAATTTGAGCCGGTCCAGGCCGAGGCTGTCGGCCACCAGATCGCCTTCATCGAGTATTTCCCGGGCCCGCGGAGTGTCCCCCCGAAGTGCTTTTATTCTTGCCAGCGTCCCGTATGTGGACAACATGAAGTCAACCACCCCGCCTTCGGAGCCCAGCTCGCGGGTTTCCTCCAGTAACTTCTCGGCCTTGTCGAGTTCGCCGCGTTCATAGAGGAGCTGGCCCATCATTGCTCCCGCCAGCCGCGCCGCGTGCGAGTATCGCCCGGCCTTGCGCCGGCCGAGTTCCACAGCCGCGGTGAAGTGCTGGTCCACGCTGTCCAGATCGAGCAGGGCGTAGGCGGCAAGCCCCGCGAAACACTGTCCGTACACGCCACTGAAGGGCCCCGAGGTGAGACCGTGGAACTTCGCGGCCCAGCGCTGTTGTTCCAAAGCGAGAGGGTAATCGCCGTCGTGGATCTTCTTGAACGTGGAGACGTTCGCTGCCACCGACACGATCCAGGGCCGGAGCAGATCCGCCTGGGCGAAGCACTTCTCGTCCAGTTCATCCACGTGGTTTACTCTGTCGCCATACATGTCGATGCAACTCTGCACAACGAGCCCTTCGACGCCCAGTTCAAAGCGGTCGTGTTCGGTCAGGGTCGCATCGGCGGGCATCACTGCTTCAGCCCGGTCCAAGGCACTCTGCGCCGCTGCGGATTGGTGAAGCAGGGTATGGGCCCAGGCTATCGCCGTCTGGAGCCGGGCTTGCCCGGCCACATGGTCAGCCGGGATCTTGCCGACGAGAGCCAACAGGGTCGACATGCTGGAGTGTTCCACTAGCCACATGGCGCGGAATTCGACGATCTCCACCGCGAGCTCAACGTCCCCGGCGGCGAGGGCATGGTCCACCGCGTCGCTGGGGAATCCGTTTTCCGAATACCAGCGGGCAGCGATCAGGTTCAGTTCCTTGGTCCGGCCCGGGTAATCCCGCTCCAGACGTCGGCGCAGGTAGTCCTCAAACAGGTGGTGATAGCGGTACCACGTTCCGTCCTCGTCGAGGGGCTGCAGGAAAAGATCCTGCGCCTGGATCTTCTCCAGCATCGCCTGGCCCAGTTCGACTCCCGAGAGGGCGGACGCAAGCCCCGCACACAGCCGTTCCGGAACCGACGTCGTCAGCAGGAAATCCAGCGTTTCGGGGTCGAGGGTGTCGAGGACGTTTTCGGCCAGATATTCACCGATCGAGGCGTGCCTGCCGGAGAGCCGTTCGATCAGTTCTGAGGCCTCGCGGTGGTCCCTGAGTGACAGGGAGACCAGTTGCAGCGCGGCGATCCAGCCCTCAGTCGTCCGGTGGAGGCTGGCCACGTCTCCCGCATCCAGATCGAGCCGGTTGATGCCGACCAGGAAGTCCTGGGATTCGTTTTCATCGAACCTCAGTGCGACCGCGTCCACTTCGAGCAGCTGGTCCCGCACCATAAGCCGGCCCAGTGGCAGGCCTGAGCGGGTGCGGCTGGTGATGATGAAGGACAGACGTGAGCCGCCGGCATCGAGCAGCCGTTCCACTACCGCCCTGGTTCTGGGCTCCGTGACCAGATGCCAGTCATCCAGCGTGATGACGATGTCCTCGCCGCCCTCATCGATGGCGTTGATGAGGGCGGGAACCACGTATTGCTCAGCGTCGTCGGGGCGCTCCTCCAGCAATTGCTGCAGCTCCTCCTCGAGTCCGGGCCGGGCTTTGCGGATTGCCTGGAGCAGATGGGAAAGGAACCAGATGGTGTTGTTGTCGTCCCGGTCCAAGGACAACCAGACGGTGACGAGCCCCTGGGACGCGAGGCTTTCCATCCATTGGGCGGCAAGGGTCGACTTGCCAAAACCGGCCGGGGCGTGGATCAACGCGAGCCGCCGTTTCCGGTCCGAGTGGAGCATCTCGGTCAGCCGCGCACGGTGAACCCACTGGCCAACAGGCTCGGGCGCGCGGAACTTGCTTGACGCACTGGGTGGTCCTGTCGGCATCCGCCACCTCCTTGTGGTCCGGCGGTCGCCGGGAATGCATTTAGCCCTCTGAAATCCTATGGGAACCGCGGCATCAAAGACAGCGGTGACCAGCGGCCGCCCCTTCCCGCGGATTCCTGCCCCCGGCGCCCCCACCACAAGCAACGCGGGGTCAGATGTGGTCCATCCAGACATGAGGAATGGGCTGCATCTGACCCCGCGTTGGTTCTTCTTAGACGGCTTCGAGGACGCTGACGTAGTTGGCGATGCCGACCCCGCCCATGTTCTGCACCGCGGCGCGACGCGGGCTGGCCAACTGCATGGCGCCGGCGGTGCCGGTGAGCTGCATGGCGGCGATGACGTGCTGCGAGACGCCGGTGGCGCCGACCGGGTGGCCCTTGGCCTTGAGGCCGCCCGAGACGTTGACGGGAAGCTTGCCGTCCTTGAAGACCCAGCCTTCCTCGAGGGCCCGGGCGCCCTGGCCGCGTTCGGTCAGTCCCATGGCCTCGTACATCAACAGCTCGGCGATGGTGAAGCAGTCGTGGACTTCCGCGAAGTCGAGGTCCTCCAGGCCGACGCCGGCCATCCCCAGGGCGCGCTGCCAGGAGACCCGGGTGGCGGCGAATTCGGTGGGATCCCGGCGCTCGGCCGGGAAGAAGTCGTTGGCCTGGCCGAACCCGGCGAGCCGCACCGGCGCGGTGGCGCCCCCGGTCGGGGCGACGCTGAGGACGACGGCGGCGGCGCCGTCGGACACGGGGGAGCAGTCGGTGCGCCGCAACGGATCGGCCACCATCGGGTTCTTGTCCGAGACGGTGCGGCAGAACTCCTCGCCGAGGTCCTTGCGGAGCTGGGCGTAGGGGTTGTCCACGCCGTTGCGGTGGTTCTTGGCTGCGATGGTGCCAAGGGCGTCGCCGAGCTTTCCGTTGCCGTCCCCGTAGCGCTTCTCGTAGTGCTTGGCGACCTCGGCGAAGAGTCCGGTGAACCCGGTGGTGGAGGTCTTGCCGGCCATGTCGTAGTCGGCGCCGAGCAGGGCCGCGCCCACGACGTCGGCCCCGGCCTGGGTCATCTTTTCGGCGCCGATCACCAGGACGGTCTTGGCGGTGCCGGCCAGGAGGGACTTGGTGCCTTGCTGGAACGCGGCCGAGCCGGAGGCACAGGCGTTCTCAACCCTGGTGGAGGGGACGTTGGCGAGCTGGTCCGAGACCTGGAGTGCCAGCGAGGACGGGAAGGCCAGCGGCATCATGCCGGAGTTGAACTGGCCCAGGTAGATCTCGTCGATCTGGCCGGGCTCGATCCCGGCGTTGCCGATCGCCTCGGTGGCGACCTGGACGATGAGGGACTCGAGGGTCTCGTCGGTGAGTTTGCCGAAGCGGCTGTGGCCCCAGCCGGTGAGCAGGACGTCCTTGCCGAACTGGTCTTTGAGGCTCATGCCGTGGCTCCTTCGAATGCTGTTGTCTCTTCGGTTACTTCAAGTGCTTCGGGCGCGACGTCGAAGTCGGCTTCGGTCTTCGAGCGAATTTCTTCCACCGTGACGCCGGGGGCGAGGCGGGTGAGCGTGAGCCGCCGCCCGCCGCCTGTTTCTTGTTCATTCTTCACAAGGTCAAACACCGCGAGGTCGCTGATGATGCGGTCCACGCAACTGAGCCCGGTGAGCGGCAGGGTGCATTCCTTGACGATCTTCGCGGTGCCGTCCTTGGTGTTGTGCTCCGTGAGGACCACGACGCGCGGGGTGCCGGCGACGAGGTCCATGGCGCCGCCCATGCCCTTGACCATCTTGCCGGGGATGGTCCAGTTGGCGAGGTCGCCGTTCCCGGAGACCTGCATGGCGCCCAGGATCGCGACCTTGACGTGGCCGCCGCGGATCATGCCAAAGGATGTGGCGGAGTCGAAGATGCTGCCGCCGGGCAGGACGGTGACGGTCTGCTTGCCGGCGTTGATGAGGTCCGCGTCTTCGTCGCCCTCATAGGGGAACGGGCCCATGCCGAGCAGCCCGTTCTCGCTCTGCAGGACAACGCGGACGCCCTCGGGCAGGTTGTTGGCCACCAGCGTGGGGATGCCGATGCCAAGGTTGACGTAGTCGCCGTCGTTCAATTCTTCGGCCGCGATGGCAGCCATTTCATTCCGGGTCCAAGCCATGATGGTTCTCCTGAAGAAAGTAGGGCGGCGCTCAGGCCGGCACGGATGTGGCTTCGGCGGTTTCGGCAGCTACAGTGCGGGGACGGACGGTCCGCTGTTCGATGTCCTTGACGCGGGCGCTGGCCTGGACGAGGCGCTGGACGAACACGCCTGGGGTGACGATGTGGTTCGGGTCCAGCTGGCCGGGCTCCACGATCACCTCGGCTTCGGCGACAGTCACGGCGCCGGCCGTGGCCACCACCGGGTTGAAGTTCTGCGCGGTGTAGCGGTAGATCAGGTTGCCGTCGGTGTCAGCGGTGTGCGCGTGCACCAGGGCGACATCGGCCTTGATGGCGCGTTCCTGAACATATGTTTCGCCGTCGAACTCGGCGAGCGGCTTGCCCTCGGCGACGAGGGTGCCCACGCCGGTCTTCGTGTAGAAGGCCGGGATGCCGGCGCCGCCGGCACGGAGGCGCTCCGCAAGTGTGCCCTGCGGGGTGAACTCCACCTCCAGTTTGCCGGCCAGGTACTGCTCGGCGAACAGTTTGTTTTCCCCGACGTAGGAGGCGATCACCTTGCGGACCTGTCCGGCTTCGATCAGGATGCCGAGGCCCTTGCCGTCCACGCCCATGTTGTTGGACACCACGGTGAGGTTTTTGACGCCCGAATCGCGCACCGCCTCGATCAGGTCAGCCGGGATGCCGCTGAGGCCAAAGCCTCCGACGGCGAGCGTCATGCCGTCCCGCAGTACGTCCTGCAGCGCCGCGGCCGCTCCGGATTTCACCTTTGACATCGCATCTCCTCATTGAGCTCTTGACGCAATCCACTTTGTGGACCGTTACCCTGCTGTTGGAGCCTACGGTGCCGAAATGACGGCTGTCAATGGATGATTTTGGCCTCATCCATGCCGTTTTTACAGTGTGGACGGTACACTGGTGAGCGTCCACAATATGGATAGTTTGAGTGGGTCTAACGCAAAATCCGAGGAAAGAACATGTCTTCATTACCTGTCCAGGGCGCACAAGTCGTCAGCCGCGTCGCGTCGCTGCTGCGCATAGTCGGAAGAAAACCGGAAGGCTCCCCGCTCG
This sequence comes from Arthrobacter sp. TE12232, assembly GCF_054062615.1. Lineage (NCBI taxonomy): Bacteria > Bacillati > Actinomycetota > Actinomycetes > Micrococcales > Micrococcaceae > Arthrobacter > Arthrobacter sp. TE12232. The sequence goes on along the minus strand of NZ_JBSSFK010000001.1, from coordinate 2,042,977 downwards.
TGGAACTCGTCAGGGAATCCGGGCTCACCCGGCCCACCGTGCACCGGCTGCTTTCGTCTCTGGCGTCCGAGGGCCTGCTGGACCAGGACCCGCAGGGCGGCAACTGGGTGCTGGGTCCGGAGATCTTGCTGCTGGGGTCCGTGGCCTCGGCCCGTTTCCCGCTTGAGGACATCGCCCGGCCCAGCCTCCGCCGCCTCGCCGAGGAGACTGGCGAGAGCGCCTTCTTTTCCATCCGCCGCGGCAACGAAACGGTCTGCCTGCTCCGGGAGGAAGGAAGTTTCCCGGTCCGGTCCTTCGTGCTGCACGAGGGCGTGCGGTTTCCGCTCGGCGTCGCCTCCGCGGGCACCGCCATCATGGCGTTCCTGCCGGCGGAAGAGCAGGAGGAACTGCTCTCGGATTGGCCAGCCCACGCGGGCAGTTTCGCGGCCGGGCACACGGAAGCGCTTGTCCGTGAGAACCTCGAAGCCACGCGGCAGGCCGGCTATGCGGTCAACCCGGGGCTGATCCTGGAAGGAAGCTGGGGGATGGGTGCGGCGGTCTTCGACCAGCGGGGCCGCCCCGCATGGGCCCTTTCCCTGACGGGCATCGAGCCGCGCTTCCGGGAAGACCGTCGCCCGCAGCTGGGACGGCTGCTCATGGACGAGGCCCACCGCATCTCGACGCAGCTGCAAGGCACCCGCTAGGACCCATCGGAGTGTCGCTGTGCTTTATGGGCCGGCCCGGACGCCTCGACAAAACAAGGGCCGCGGAGCACGATGATAACTGCATCCGGAGACTTCAGCTGCCGCTCTGTGAGCTGAGGTTACCCGCACCGATATGATCGCCAGTGCCCGGCCAGCGGGCACGGTCCGGCGGCCGTACTCCCCGACCCCGCCACGGGGTCCCGGGGAGGAACGGTCCGGCGGACGCGCCCTCCGCCGGCGCCGGCCGGCGCCGTGGTCGACGTCGGCCGTGAAACGAACACCAGGCCGGTCCCCGGCCGTACATTTGGAATCCCCCCAAAGGAGTGAGTCGTATGGCTCCTCACCCCGCAATACATGCAATGCCGCGCCTTGTGCGCCTCCTGATAGCTGCCGGGATGGCACTGGTGCTGCCTCTGGCACTCAGCGGCGCCGCCCAGGCGACCGGCAGCAAGCCGTCAAGAACGTGGACCGTGCAGGTCGGGTCCGAATCCGAAGACCAGGCGATTCAAGGCATGGCATTCCTGCCCGAGCATATTTACATCAACGCCGGCGACAAGGTGACGTGGAAGGCCAACTCCGCCGAGATCCACACCGTCACGTTCCTGGCCGCCGGCCAATCACTGGAATCCACACAGCCGTTCAACCCCACGGATCCGCAAGAGATCTCTAAACAGGGCAGCAACGTCTACGACGGGCACTCATATTTCAGCTCCGGAGTCATGTCCAACGTGTCCAATAGCGGTTTTAAGGAAGCCGCGAAGTACACACTGAAATTCCCGCACACCGGTGAATTCACGTACTACTGTTTGGTGCACGGGATGGCCATGAAAGGCATGGTCCATGTCCGGGACGCAGGAACTGACTACCCGTACACGCAGTCGCAGTACGACCGCCACGCCAAGAAACAGGAACAGCGCATCCTGCGCGACGGACACAAGTCCTGGGACGCGGCCCGCGACCAAGCCACCAACCACACGGTCATCGCCGGCACGGACAACGGGACCTCCATGGTGATGCGGTTTGTGCACCAGGAAATCAGCATCAAGGTCGGTGAAAGCGTGACATTCGTGAACAACGGCATGGGAGCCCCGCACACCGTCACGTTCGGCAAGGAACCGGCCAACATCTTCGCGCCGCTCGGCGACCCCGCTCACTTCACCGGCGGGGACCTGAGCTCCGGGCTGATGCCGCCAGGCAGCCACTTCACCGTGACCTTCCATTCGGCCGGCGAGTTCAAGTACATCTGCGCCCTGCATGACTTCATGGGCATGGTGGGCACCGTCGAAGTCCGGGAGTAGGGGGCCGGAATAGGGCAGACTGGATTCTGCGGCGCCGGCAGGTGACTGCCGGCGCCGCATCAGCCCTTGGGGGTGCCGGCTACTTCCACCAAGTATCGAAAATCGTGACCGGAACCGTGCGCTTGTGGCGGGTCCGCAGGTACATTCCCTCGATCCGCTCGGCAACGGCGTCCGGCACTTCGCGGCCCTCGAGGTAGTCATCGATCAGGTCGTAGCTCAGGCCGAGTTCATCCTCATCCGTGCGGCCGGGCGTCCCGTCCAGAAGGTCCGCCGTCGGGATTTTTTCCCAGATCCGGGCCGGCGCGCCGAGTTCGGCCAGCAGCGCGCGGTTCTGGCGCTTGTTGAGCCCGAACAGCGGCAGGATGTCGGCCCCGCCGTCGCCGTACTTGGTGAAGAATCCGGTGACGGATTCGGCACCGTGGTCTGTGCCGATCACAAGGTAATTGTGCTCGCCGGCCAGGGCGTACTGGGCGATCATCCGGGTCCTGGCCTTGGTGTTGCCCTTGTGGAAGTCGGAAATCCCGGTGCCGACCGTCTTCTCGAACTCGTCCTCGAAGCCGTCCACCGCGGCCGAAATGTTGAACGTCCACTCGGTCTTGGCGCGCACGAAGTCCAGGGCCGCCTGGGCATCGTCCTCGTCGTGCTGGACGCCGTAGGGGAGCCGGACGGCTACGAAATTCGCCTCGACGCCCTCGGACTCAAGCTCCTCGACCGCCAGCTGGGCCAGCCGCCCGGCCAGGGAGGAGTCCAGGCCGCCCGAGATGCCCAGGACAAACCCCTTGGTGTGGGTGGCCGTCAGGTATTCCTTCAGGAACGTCACGCGTTTGCGCACCTCCCCGGCCGGGTCGATCCGGGGCTGCACGCCCATTTCTTCGATGATCTTCGCCTGGAGTTCACGCATGCCTCACAGCCTAGTCAGCGGTGTCAACCACGCTCAACTGTTGCAGCCGGGACGGCGGGTCAGGCGCCGCACCGGGGTCGGAATTGCGCGGCTTTGCCGGACCGCCGCTGCGCTTTCGGACAACCGCCACGCGGATCCCCGGTGCGCACTGCCGGAATCGGTGCACGCGTCCGGAAGCGGCGCGAAAACCACGAATGCCGTGCGGCTCCGGCGCCGTCGATCGCCGGCCTTGCTTATCGATCCTGCGGAGCCGGGCCGGTGGAACCGCGCACCGTCAAGTGGGTGGGCATGACCGAGCGGCTGCGTCGTGCTCCGCCGGCCAGGGGATTCAACCGGGCCAGCAGCATGGACACGGCCACCCGGCCGGCCTGCTCGATGGGGGAGGCCATGGTGGTCAGCGGCGGATTGCAGAAGTCCGCGCCGAAGATGTCGTCGCAGCCCACAATGCTCATGTCCTCCGGGACGCGGATCCCGCGCTCGCGCAGCCGCTGGAGCATCCCGATGGCAATGAGGTCGTTGAAAGCGATGCAGGCGCTGACCCGGCTGTGCACGGCGGCATCCGCGGCGGCGGCGCCGGACTGTGTTGTCGGGGCGAAGGGCCCGAGCCGATGGGCCTCCACGCCGCGCGCCTCGGCCGCCTCGGACAAGGCCGTCCACCGCCGTTCGCTGGACTGCGACGACACGGGACCTGCCACATAGGCCACCCGGGTGTGCCCCAGCGAGATCAGGTGGTCCAGTGCCTGGCTGGTCGCGGAGGGGGTGTCGATGATGACTGCGGGCACTCCGGGAACGTCGCGGTTGACCGCAACCACCGGGATCTTCGCCGCCGCCGCCAGGAGGACCTCGTCGCTGAGCCGGGAGGCGGCCACGATGATGCCGTCGGCCCCCTTGCGGAGCTGCTCCATGGCGCTGGCTTCCACCTCATCGGATTCCTCCGTGTCCACCAGCAGCTGGGTGTACCCGGCGGCCTTGAGCTGGAGCTGCGTGCCGCGGATGAGATCGAAGTAGAAGGGGTTGGTGATGTCGGGTACCAGGACCCCTACGGCGCCGGTGCGGCCGGAACTGAGTGCCTTGGCCTGGCTGTTGGGTGTGTAGTTGAGCATGGCGGCCGCTTCCTCGATCCGCGCGCGGGTCCGGACGTTGACCCGCTCCGGCGTCGAGAGCGCCCGGGAAACGGTGGAGGCCGCCACGCCGCAGAGCGCTGCAATGTCATGGATGGTTGCGGGCCGCTCGGCCTGGTCCGGATGCGTCGACACGGGGCTCCTCTCTGAGCAAGTGTCTCTGGGCAGTGATGTTCGGGTTTCCGCGCATTAGGTTTTTGAGCACACAAGGAAATCTGCCGGAAACCACCAGGCGCGGATCACGGCGCGCGTTGCTGGGTAACCGTGCCGAGTGAGCCGTGCTATGGGGGCGTCGTGAACAAAGAATGGCACAGTTGCAAACGTTTGGCAATCGGTTGTCAAGAATTGGCAGTCCGGTTAGACTCGCATCGAGACCATCACTGTGAACTGACTCACCCTGCCCCGGTGGCGGGGCACTTGAATCGGGAGCCCAAATTGACAACAGCGTCAGCATCAACCAGCTTCACCCTCTCCGGCTTTGGCGACGAGGTTGACCCCAATCCCGAGGTCCAGGCGGCAGTGCTGTTGGCGATCGGCGCCAAGCACATTGAGGTGCGCAGCGCCTGGGGAACCAACGTTTCCGAGCTTTCGGCGGAGCAGCTCGTCGAACTCAAAGCGGTTCTGGACGCCAAGGGCCTGAAGGTCTCCGCCGTCGCCAGCCCCATCGGCAAGGTGGAGGTGTCCCTTCCGGTTGAGCATGAAGTGCAGCGGCTGCGCCGGATTATTGAGGCCGCCAAGACGCTGGACACCAAGTACATCCGTATCTTCTCCTTCTACCGGGCCGAGGGACAGAGCCAGGAAGAGATCCGCGAGGACGTGATGACCCGCATGGCGGCGCTGGCGGCGCTCGCCGCGGAGGCCGGCGTCGTGCTTCTGCATGAGAACGAAAAGGGCATTTACGGCGATACGCCCGAGCGGGTGCTGGACATCATGAAGTCCGTCGATTCGCCGTCCCTGCGCCTCGCCTGGGACAATGCGAACTTCGTCCAGGTCGGCGTCAAGCCGTTCACCGACGGCTACGCCATGCTGCGCCCCTACCTGGAATACTTCCAAGTCAAGGATGCGCTGGCGGGAACCGGCGAAGTGGTCCCGGCCGGGGAGGGCGACGGCGAATTGAAGGAAACCGTCGCGGCCCTGAAAGCCGACGGCTACCGCGGTTTCGCCTCCTTGGAGCCGCACCTGGCCAGCGCCCATGAACTGGGCGGATTCTCCGGCCCGGTTGCCTTCGGTTCCGCGGCGCGCGCCTTCGCCGGGCTGGCCGCGACAAACCACATCGACCTCATCTAGCAGGAGCGCAGCAGCACCCAACGAATGAATCAGCCAATGGATGAAGCACTAGATGAATGAGGGAGCTACGGATGCCAAAGGCGGCAATCATCGGCTGCGGCGACGTGTCGATCGTTCACTTTGACGCGCTTGCCGGGATGGACGACGCCGAACTGGTGGCCGTCTGCGACACGGATCCGGAGCGCCGCGCCACGGCGCAGGCGGCTCACGGGGTCCCGGCGTTCGAGGACTACCGCGACATGCTGGAGGCGGCCGCCCCGGACGTCGTGCACATCACCACCCCGCATCACGAGCATGCTGCGATCGCCATCGACTGCCTGCGCCGCGGCATCCACGTGGTGCTCGAAAAACCCCTGGCGCACACCCTGGCCGAGGGCGAGCGGCTACTGGCCGCTGCCGCGGAAAGCACGGCCCGCATTGGCCTGTGCTTCCAAAACCGCTACAACGCCCCGGTGCAGGAAATGCGGCGGCTGCTGGACTCCGGTGGGCTGGGCAACGTGCTGGGGGCCTCGGCCACCGTCATGTGGCACCGTGACGCCGACTACTACCTCAGCCGGCCCTGGCGCGGAAGCTGGGGCGGTGGCGGCGGAGGCCTCATGATGAACCAGGCCATCCACACCGTTGACCTGCTGCAATGGCTGGTGGGGGACATCGTGTCGCTCTCCGGCAGCGCCTCGACCCGCGCCCTCGCAGAAGCCATCGAGGTGGAGGACACGGCGGAGTTCGCCGCCCTCCACAGCAACGGCGCGCGTAGCGTCTTCTATGCCACCCTCGCCAACGCGGTCAACGCACCCGTCACCCTGGATATCAGCACCGAAACGGCAGCACTGAGCCTGCGCGGTGACCTGACGGTGACGTACGCCGACGGGCGCAGCGAGGTGGTGCGCGAACGCGCCATCGGCTCGGGCGGGCGCTCCTACTGGGGCGTCTCGCATGCCTTGCTGATCGCGGACTTCTATGCCGGGCTGGCGCAACCGGGCCCGTTCTGGATTGACGCCGCCGAAGGGGCGAAGTCGCTGCGGATCGTGAAGGAACTGTACCGGCAGTCCTACCCCGGCTCCGAGGCCAAGGTCTCCTAAGCAGAGGGCGCCCGGAGCGCCCCGGCGCGGGCCGCGGGCTCCTACCCGGAACCGCCGGTCCCCAAGAGCTCCGGAGCGCCCCCGCATGCCCGCTAAGTGGCGCCATTCCGCCGTCGTGCTGCGCCTTCAAACGCGTTGTAAAGCAACAAAGCCGAAAGTTAATGACAACCGGTTGCCAGATATGGCAACCCAACGTACGCTGAACCCACAAGCGGCACTGTGGTCCAGGCCACAGTGCCGCAGCAAGCGTCCGGTGACACGGACCTCGTCAAGCGATAGGAGCCAACAATGAAGTTCGGTCCCAAGGCAGCAGCAGCTGCCCTCATCCTCAGCGCGTCCCTCGCGCTCACAGCCTGTGGCGGCGGCGCTGCGGCCGGCGGCGCGGCCGCCGGCACCCCCGCCACGTCCCTGACGCTGGGCACCATCCAGGACGTCCGGTCCTGGGATCCCGCCCAGGCGCACGTGGGCCACCTTCTCCAGCCGTACCAGGCGGTCTATGACACGCTGATCCTGCGGGAACCGGACGGAAAGCTCAGCCCCATGCTGGCGACGGACTGGAAATACAACGCGACCAACACCAAACTGACGGTGGACCTGCGCACGGACGTCACCTTCAGCGACGGCGCCAGGTTCGACGCCGAGGCCGCCAAGGCCAACATCGACCACTTCAAGACGGCCAACGGCCCGCAGATGGCGCAGCTGTCCTCCGTTCAGGATGTGACGGTTGTGGACGCCGACACCATTGACATCAACCTCACTACCCCGGACCCGGCCCTGGAATACTTCCTCAGCCAGGCCGCCGGCCTGATGGGCAGCCCCAAGGCGCTCGGCACCGAGGGCATCAAGACCGAACCGGTCGGCTCCGGACCTTACGTGATGGACAAGGCCGCGTCCGTCAAGGATTCCCAGACGGTCTTCACGGCACGCAAGGATTACTGGAACAAGGATCTGCAGAAGTACTCCAAGCTGACCTTCAAGATCCTGACCGATCTCACCGCCCGCACCAACGCCCTGGTGTCCGGCCAGGTGGACGCCACCCTACTGGACCCCAAGACCGGCAAGCAGGCCGAGGGCGCCAAGATGCAGCTGGCCGCCAACGAGGTTGACTGGCAGGGGCTGCTCCTGATGGACCGTGACGGTGCCAAGAACCCGGCGCTGAAGGACGTCAGGGTCCGCCAGGCCATCAACTACGCCTTCGACCGCAAGACCATCTTGGACCAGGTCATGCTGGGACAGGGCACGCCGACCTCGCAGCCGTTTGGCAAGGCCAGCGGGGCCTGGACCCCGGCGCTGGAGAACTACTACACCTACGATCCCGCCAAGGCCAAGCAGCTCCTGAAGGACGCCGGCTACGAAAACGGCGTCACCCTGGAAGTCCCGAGCGTCCCCGGGTTCGAAACCCAGATTTCCGTCGTCCAGCAGCAGCTGGCAGACGTGGGCATCACCCTCAAGGTGGGCGCCGCGCTGACCAACACCTTCACGTCCGATGTGGCTTCCCAGAAGTTCACCACCATGTACTTCTCGCTCTTCCAGGGTGAGCCGACGGTTGCCATCAACCAGATCGTCTCCACCAAGGGGCTCTACAACCCGTTCAAGAACGCGACGCCGGAGCTCGACGCCAAGATTGACGCCGTGCGCAACGGCGGCGCCGATGTCGGGAAGCTGGCCCAGGACGTCAACAAGTATGTGGTGGAGCAGGCGTGGTTCGCGCCGCTGTTCCGGGTCAACCAGATGTACTACCACAACGCCAAGGTGAACGTGACCCCGCAGATCCAGCAGGCCGTTCCGTCCATCTACAACTACTCACCCGCCAAGTAGGACGCCATGATCAGGTTCATTGCGAAAAGGCTGGGCAGCGGGCTGGTGGTGCTGGGTGTTGTCTCGGCGCTCACCTTCTTCCTGCTGTACATCTCCAGCGGGAGCATCGCCAGGAACATCCTGGGTGACCAGGCCACCGCTGAGCAGGTGGCGATGAAAGAACACGAGCTCGGACTGGACCAGCCCCTGGTGGCCCGCTACCTCGCCTGGGTGACCGATGCCTTGAGCGGAAACCTCGGAGCCTCCTGGTTCAGCTCGGAACCGGTGGCCAACTCCCTGGCCAGCCGGATCCCGGTGACCATGACCATGGTCTTCGCCGCAATGATCCTGATCGCAATCTGCGCCGCCCTCATTGGCGTCCTTGCTGCCGTCAAGCGCGGCTGGGTGGACCGGGTGGTCCAGGTTGGCGCCATCATCGGCGACTCCGTTCCGGGGTTCGTGATCGGCGTCATCCTGGTCACCCTCCTGGCCATCCAGCTGGGCCTCTTCCCGGCCACCAGCACCATCTCGCCTGACTCCGGACCCGACGCGTGGGTCTATTCCATGGCACTTCCCGTGATCGCCTTGCTGATCAACGGCGTCACCGGAGGCGCGCAGCAGATCCGTAGCGCCGTCATCAAACAACTCGAGCGGGACTACGTCCGCACCCTGCGCAGCCGGGGCATCAGCGAACGCGAGATTCTCTTCAAGCACGTCCTGCGCAGTGCCGCCCCCGCCGGACTCACCGTGCTGAGCCTCCAGCTGATCGGCATGCTGGGCGGCGTCGTGATCATTGAGCAGATCTTCGCCCTGCCCGGCATGGGCCCGCTGGCAGTCGCCGCCACCGGCCAGTCGGATCTTCCGGTGGTGATGGGCGTCGTGATGTACACGGTGGTCGTCGTCATCGTGGTGAACCTGCTGGTGGACATTCTTAATGGCTGGCTCAACCCGAAGGTGCGTGTGTCATGAGCGATTCTTTAGAAACTGCGGCTGCCGCCGCCCCGGCCCCGGCCGCCCCGCCGGTTCAGGCCGGCGCAGGGCAGGCCGGCGCAGGTCAGAGCGGCACCGTCGTCCGCTCCGCCGTCATTCGCCGCCTGTTCAGGAACCCGCTGGGGATCGCTGCCATCGCGATCCTGACGGTGATCGCGGTCCTGGCCATCCTGGCGCCGGTCCTGGCGCCCTTTGACCAGAACTACGCCAATATTGCCAAGACCCTCGCCGCTCCGGACTCCGTGAACATACTCGGAACGGACAGCGCCGGGCGCGATGTCTGGAGCCGGCTTCTGTTTGGGGCGCAGCTGACGCTGCTTTCCGCCCTGCTCTGCGCGGGCGTGGCCATTGCCATCGGCCTGCCGGCCGGTCTGATCGCCGGCTACTACGCCGGGAAGTTCGAGGCAGCCTCCAACTGGGTGGTCGGCATCCTCATGAGCCTTCCCGGCCTCATCGTCCTACTGACCATCCGTGCTGCCTTCGGCCCCTCGGTGTGGATGTCCATGATCGCCTTCGGCGTCCTGATCAGCCCGTCCTATTTCCGGCTGACCCGCACGGCCGTGCAGTCGGTGCGCAACGAGCTCTATGTTGACGCCGCACGGGTCTCCGGGCTGTCGGACCTCAGCATCATCGCCCGCCACATCTTCTCCGTGGTCCGGGCCCCCATCATCATCCAGACCGCGGCGATTGCCGGCGTGGCCATCGCCATCCAGTCCGGCCTGGAGTTCTTGGGCCTTGGCGACCCCACCAAGGCGACCTGGGGCGTCATGCTCTCCGAGGGCTTCAAGAACGTCTACCTGAACCCGACCCTGCTCTTCTGGCCGGCACTGGCCATGGCGCTGACCATCGGCGGCCTGGTTCTGCTCGGCAACGCCCTCCGCGACGCCCTGGAAGACGGCGAGAAGATCAACCACCGCAAGAAGAAGGCCGCGCCGGAAGGCACGACGGCGGCACCCGCCGCCGTGCGGACGTCCCGGAAGCCGGTGGCCACCGTCGTCGCCGGAACCGAGCACCACCTGGTCAAGGTGACCAATCTCGGCGTCGGGTACCCCCAGGCAGACGGTTCCATCAAGAAAGTCGTTGACGACGTCTCCTTCCACGTGGACCGCGGGGAGATCCTGGGGATTGTGGGCGAATCGGGCTCGGGCAAGTCCCAGACCGCCTTCTCCATCCTGGGGCTGCTGCCGGACAACGCGCGCATTGTGGGCGGCTCCATCCAGTTCGACGGCGACTACACCGTTGCCCCGGGCGATGAACGGGTCAGCCAGGAGCGGCTGTCCAAGCTGCGCGGTAAACGGATTTCCTATATTCCACAGGAGCCCATGAGCAACCTGGACCCTGCCTTCACCATCGGCTACCAGCTGGTGACGCCCATGGTGCGCGTCCTCGGGATCTCCAAGGCCGAGGCCAGGAAACGGGCCCTGAAACTGCTCACGGACGTCGGCATCGCCAACCCGGACCGGACCTTCAACGCCTACCCGCACGAAGTTTCGGGGGGCATGGCCCAGCGCGTGCTGATCGCCGGAGCCATCAGCTGCGAACCGGACCTCGTGATCGCCGATGAGCCCACCACGGCCCTGGATGTCACGGTGCAGGCGGACGTCCTGGACCTGCTGCGCGAACTCCAGCAGCGCCTGAACATCGGCGTCATCCTGGTGACCCACAACTTCGGTGTGGTGGCGGACCTCTGCGACCGCGTGGCCGTCATGCAGAACGGCCGGCTCGTGGAGGAAGGATCCGTCCGCGACATCCTCCGCAATCCGCAGGAACCCTATACACAAACGCTTTTGGCGTCGATGCTCGAAGGCAAGGAACCCATGTCCACGCTCGTTTCCACCCTGCAGAAGGAGCCCGTCGCATGAGCACCGTGGAGAACACGCCGCTGCTCACCGTAGAGCAGCTCGTGGTGGAGTACCCCAACAAGAAGTTCCGGGCCAAGCCCTTCCGCGCCCTGACGGACATCAACATCTCCATCGGCCGGGGCGAAACCCTGGGACTGGTGGGAGAGTCCGGGTCCGGCAAGACCACCCTGGGCCGCGCCATCCTGGGGCTGGCCCCGGTGACCGCCGGGAAGATCAGCTTCGAAGGCAAGGACATCAGCCACGCCACCCGCAAGGACCGGCGGGTCCTGAGCCGGGAGCTACAGGTGGTCTTCCAGGATCCGTACACCTCGCTGAACCCCGCACTGGAAATCGGCGACATCCTCGCCGAACCACTGGGCGTGCAGGGCATGGAAGCCGCGCAGGCCAAGAAGCGCGTGAAGGAACTCCTGGACCAGGTGGGCCTGCCCTCCGATGCCATCAACCGGCTGCCGCGCGAATTCAGCGGCGGGCAGCGCCAGCGCGTGGCGATCGCACGGGCCCTGGCACTCTCGCCGAAGCTGATTGTCTGCGATGAGCCCGTCAGCGCGCTGGACCTCTCCACCCAGGCCCGGGTGCTGGACCTGTTCCTGCAGATCCAGAAGGACACCGGCGTGTCCTACCTCTTCGTCTCGCACGACCTCGACGTCGTCCGGCACATCAGCCACCGCGTCGCCGTGATGTACCACGGCGAGATCGTCGAACAAGGCCCGGCCGGCGTCGTCACCACCGACCCCGACCACCCCTACACCCAGCGGCTGCTGCTCGCGTCCCCGGTCCCGGACCCGGACCGCCAGGAACAGCGCCGCGCGGACCGGCACCGCCTGCTCGAAGCGCAGCGGATGCAGCACGAACAAGCGGGCGTCCCCGCCTGAGGGGCCGCTTCAGGCAAAGACCACAACAAACGAACACAACGGCAAACGAACACAACGGCCGGATTCTCTTCGAGGATCCGGCAGGCAATGGAGGAACAGGCGTGACAACAACAGCCAGAATTGGCGTGCAGGCGATGATGCTGAAGGACAGCTTTGCCGAACTCGGGGCGTTCGAGACGCTCCGGAAGGTCAACGCAATCGGCTACAACGCCGTCGAGGTCTCCCAGATCCCCATGACGCCGGAGAACGTGGTGGAACTGGACCGCGCGCAGACCGAGCTCGGCATGGACGTGGCCGCCCTCTCGGTGGCCATGGAAACCCCCAAGGGCATGGCCGCCGATTCCCTGAAGGACCACTTCGACAAGATTGTCGAGGACGCACAGCGTCTTGACGCCAAGCTCCTGCGGATCGGCATGCTGCCGTTCCCGGCCATGAAGTCGATCGGCGCCGTGGTGGACTTCGCCAAGCAGGCCAACGAATACGCCGAGCGACTGGCCGGGCACGGGATCGGCCTGTATTACCACAACCACCACATCGAGTTCGCGAAGTTTGACGGCACCTCCATGTTGGACATCATCGCCGCCAACTCACCGGCCATGGGCCTGGAAATCGATGTCCACTGGGTCCAGCGCGGCGGCCTGGACCCGGTCCGCACCTTGGAAAAGTATGCCGGGCGCACGGCCATGGTGCACCTGAAGGATTACCGGATCGGCCAGCTGCCCGAGCGCGCCTTTGGTTTCCTGGAAACCGGGGACTTCAAGGGCTTCATGGCCGATTTCAAGGATGTGGTCCAGTTCGCCGAAGTGGGCGAGGGCAACCTGGATTTCCTCGCCATCATCCCGGCCGCGCAGGCCGCCGGCGCCCGTTACCTGCTCGTGGAGCAGGACGAACTCTATGGGCGCACGGTGTGGGACGCGCTGCAGACCTCCTACGACAACCTCGTGGCCATGGGCCACTCGAACCTTTTCTAGATTAGGGAGAACCCCCACATGGGTAAGAAAGTACGCCTCGGCATCATCGGCCTGGGCCAGCAGGGCGGCATGTACGCGAAGTTCATCGCGGACGGACTGGTCCCGAATATGGTGATCGGCGCCATCTGCGACATTGATCCGGCGAAGAAGGAACGTGCTTCGGCAACATACCCGGACGTTCCGTTCTACGAGGACTACATCGCCATGCTGGACAGCGGCGACGTCGACGCCGTCGTCACCTGCGTGCCGCACTTCCTGCACCCGGAGATGGGCATCGAGACGCTCAAGCGCGGCATCCATGCCCTCGTGGAGAAGCCCGCCGGCGTCTACACCAAGCAGGTCAAGGAGCTCAACGAGTTTGCCGCCGGCAAGCCGGAACTGTCCTTCGCGATCATGTTCAACCAGCGCAATAACCCGCTGTACCAGAAGCTCAAGGAAATCGTCGACAACGGCGAAATCGGCGCGATCCGCCGAACCAACTGGATCATCACCAACTGGTGGCGGCCGCAGGGCTACTACAACTCAAGCGAATGGCGGGCAACCTGGGGCGGCGAAGGCGGCGGCGTGCTGGTCAACCAGGCGCCGCACCAGTTGGATCTGTGGCAGTGGATCTGTGGCGTGCCGAAGTCTGTCTACTCCAAGGTTGCCTACGGCTTCCGCCGTGACATCGCCGTCGAGGACGAGGTGACCGCAGTGGTGGACTACGGCAACGGCGCCACCGGCGTCTTCGTCACGGCGACACACGACCTCGTGGGCACCGACCGCTTCGAAATCCTGGGCGACCAGGGCAAGATCGTGGTCGAAAACTCCAAAACGGCCACCGTGACCCGCCTGCACAAGCCGGAGCGGGAACTCAGTGACGGCATGGACATGGATGACGTCCGGAAGCTCTTCATGGGCGAGCTGAACCCTGAGGCGTACTACAGCACCGAGGTCATCGAGTTCGAGTCCGTCTGGGGCGCCCAGCACGCGGGTGTCCTGGAAAACTTCGCCGCCAACATCCTGGACGGCACCCCGTTGCTGGCGCCGGGCTCGGACGGCATCAAGGGTGTCCGGCTGGCCAACGCCATCCACCTCTCCAGCTGGACGGGCCGCGAAGTGGGCCTGGACTTCGACGAGGACGAGTTCCTCACCGAGCTCAACAAGCGGATCGCCGGGGAAGGGAAGTTCCCCGAGCGCGCCTAGTGCACCCAGCCCAACTGACTCGCAGCAGGGGCCGTTATGCGGGCTCAAAACGGCCCCTGCTGCGAGCTACTTGGGCCCGGTTTCATCGGTAGGATGGGGCGGTGACTGAACCCGCGAAGCCCGACGTTGCCGCAACACCAGCACCGGTCAAGAAGCACGCCCGGGACGGGAAATCCAGCGCCACCATCTACGACATCGCCAGGGTCGCCGGAGTCAACCCGTCCACGGTGTCACGGGCCCTCAGCAAGCCGGGGCGGGTCAGCGCCAAGACGCAGAAACTCATCGAGGACGCCGCGGCCGAGCTCAACTACCACGTGAACCCGTTCGCGCGTGCCTTGCCCACGGGACGGACCAGCACCTTCGGCCTGATCGTCGCCGACATCACGAACCCCACGTTCTTCGACATCATCCGCGGCGCCGGCGCCACTGCCACCGCCCGCGACTACACCCTGGTCCTCGCGGATTCGGCCGAGTCCGCCGTCACCGAGCTGACAACGGCCCGGCGGATGATGGCCACCGTGGACGGGCTCATCCTCGCCAGCCCGCGCATGGACGACGACGACATCCGCGCCCTCGCCCGCGACAAGCCCGTGGTGGTCATCAATCGCGAGGTCGACGGTGTGCCGTGCGTCGTCCCGGACGTCAACAAGGGGATCAGCGAGGCCGTCCGCAGCCTGGCCGCGAACGGGCACAAAAAGGTCGCCTACGTGGCCGGGCCGTCCCAGTCCTGGATGTCCACGCAGCGCTGGGACGGAGTCCGCTCCGCCTGTGAATGGTCCAGATTGGAAGCCGTGCGGCTCGAATCCAGCAAGCCAACGGTCGACGGCGGCCGGCAGTCCGCGCGCGAGGTCCTGGCCAGCGGCGCGACGGCCGTGCTGACGTACAACGACCTCCTGGCCATCGGCCTGATGCGGGAACTCCAGGCCGCCGGACTCATGGTCCCGGACCAGATCAGCATCGTGGGCTTTGACGATATCTTCGGGGCGGATTTCACCACCCCGCCCCTGACCACCGTGCGCTCCCCGCTGGGCGAATGCGGGTCCGGCGCGGCAACGATCCTCCTGGACCACCTCGCCGGCACCGGCGCGGAAACCCCGGAGACGCTGCGGGTGGAAACCGAGCTCGTGCTGCGCGGTTCCAGCGGCAGGCTGATCGCGGCCAAGTAGGCGCCGACGCCTCGCAATCCGCTGCCCTTTCTGCATGCCGCGCCACTTTTGGAAATCCGCGGCCGGGATCCTGGCAGCGGACGTCCGTTTCCGCCGCGGGGATCCGTACTAGGCGCGGAAAACGCCCCGTGGAATCCTTTGGCAATTTTTGGCAACCGGTTGACAAGCGGCAGGGGCGGGACGACCATTGAGCTATGTCACAGTCGATTTCTGCCCACCCAGACCGGCTCCTGCCCGCGGATCCCGGAACGCGAAGCATCGCCCGCGATCTCCTGGGCCGGGTCCAGGACCTTCCGATCATCTCCCCGCACGGACACGTCGATGCCGCCGTGCTCGAGCAGAACACGCCCTTCCCCGATCCGGCGGCGTTGCTGGTCAGCCCGGACCACTACGTCACCCGCCTGATCCACGCCAGCGGTGTGCCGCTCGAACAGCTGCGCGCGCAGGCCGGCGCCCAGACGGACCCGTCCGCCGCGGCACCGGAATCGCGCAGCGTGTGGCGTGCGTTCTGCGAGGCATGGCCGCTCTTCGAGGGCACCGCCTCGGGTTACTGGCTGCGCGACCAGTTCCACAGCGTCTTTGGCCTGGACCAGGAGATCAGCGCCGCCACCGCAGATGCCTCCTACGACGCCATCTCCGCCCGGCTCCAGGAGGCGGATTTCCGCCCCCGCCAGCTTTTCAAGGACTTTAACATCGAGGTCCTGGCCACCACGGACGATCCCCTGGATGACCTGGCGGCCCACAAGGCCCTGGCAGGGGATGCCACCTTCCATGGCCGCGTGCTCCCGACTTTCCGGCCCGACGCCTACCTGAACCCGGCCAACCCCGCCTGGGGCGGCAACGTTGAACGCCTCATCGCGGCAGCGGGCGACGGCGGCAGCGGCTTTGCCGGCTACCTCACCGCCCTCGAGAACCGGCGTCGTTACTTTGTGGAGCATGGCGCTGTGTCGGCCGACCACGGCGTGCGCACCCCGCGCACCCTCAAGCTGGACGCCGCAGAAGCGGAACGGCTCTTCGAGCGGGCCCGTTCCGGCGAAGCCAGTGCCGCCGAGCGCGAAGACTTCGAGGCCCACATGATGTACCAGATGGCCCGGATGTCGGTGGAGGACGGCCTGGTCATGACCATCCACCCGGGGTCCTTCCGCAACCATCACACGGAGACCTTCAGCAAGTTCGGTGCGGACACGGGGCATGACATCCCCTTTGCAATCGACTACACCGAGTCCATCCGGCCCGTGCTGCAGGACTTCGGCAACAGCAAGGACTTCCACCTGGTGCTCTTCACCATGGACGAGACGGTCTACTCGCGCGAACTCGCACCCCTGGCAGGCTTCTACCCCTCGGTGTACCTCGGCGCCCCGTGGTGGTTCCTGGACGCACCGGATGCGATGCTGCGGTTCCGGTCCGCCGTGACCGAAACCGCAGGGTTCTCCCGGTCCTCGGGGTTCATCGACGACACCCGCGCCTTCTGCTCCATCCCCGCCCGGCACAATGCTTCCCGCCGGATCGAGGCCTCCTTCCTGGCCCGCCTCGTGGCGGAACACCGGATCAGCGAGGACCGCGCCCACGACATCATCGTCGACCTCGTCGACGGCTCCCCGCGAAGGGTTTTCAAGCTATGACCATGACAGAAAATGCCGGAGCCGCTGGCCCCGCAGGATTGGCAGATCCGGCGGCCGCGGCGGTTACCGGGGACCCGGCGGCAGACCTGCCGCGGCTGAACCGCAGCCTTCGTCCCGCGGCCAAGGCCCCGGTGCGGATCGTCCACCTGGGCCTCGGCGCCTTCCACCGCTCACACCAGGCGTGGTACACCCACCGGGCCGGCGACGCCGCGGAATGGGGGATCGCCTCCTTCACCGGCCGGCGCCCGGACGCGGCCCTGGCGCTGGCGGAGCAGGACGGCCTGTTCACGCTCGTGGAGCGCGGCGACGCGGGGGATTCCTTCGAGGTGATCGGCAGCATTGTTGCTGCCGTGGACGGGGCCGACGTCGGCCGGCTCGCCGAACTCGTGGCCGCACCCGCCACCGCCATCATCACCCTGACCATCACCGAGGCCGCCTATCGGCTTGGCACCGACGGCCGGCTGGACCTCCGGGCCCCCAACGTCGAGACGGACCTCGCCGTGCTCGCGCGGGGGACCGGCAGCCCCGCGACGCCGCTGGGCCGGCTGGTCTTCGCCCTCGCCGGCCGCCGCGCCGCCGGGGCCGGACCCCTGGCCGTGGTCTGCTGCGACAACCTCGCCAGCAACGGCACCGTCGCGCGCCGGGCCGTCACCGGCCTGGCTGCCGCCTGGGACGCCGGGCTCGCCGCCTGGATCGAGGCCAACATCAGCTTTGTCAGCACCTCGGTGGACCGGATCACGCCGCGGACCACGGAGTCTGACATCGCCGCCGTCGAGACCGCCTGCGGCTACCGGGACACCTCGCCCGTGGTGGCCGAGCCGTTCCGCAACTGGGTCCTCAGCGGCGACTTCCCCGCCGGGCGCCCGCGCTGGCAGGACGCCGGGGCCGTGTTCGTGGACGACATTGAGCCGTATGAAAACCGCAAGCTCTGGCTCCTCAACGGCGCGCACTCGCTGCTGGCCTACGCCGGGCAGTTGCGCGGCCACGCCACCGTGGCCGAGGCCCTGCAGGACGAGCTCTGCCGGCACGCCGTGGAACGGTTCTGGGACGAGGCCGAAGCCAACCTGCACGGCCCCGACCTGCAGATTCCCGCGTACCGCGCCGCGTTGCTGGAGCGCTTCGGCAACGGCCGGATCGCGCACCACCTGGCCCAGATCGCGAGGGACGGAAGCACCAAGCTGCGCATGCGCGCGGTTCCCGTGCTGCTGGCCGAGCGTGCCCGGGGCCATTCCGGCGCAGCGGCTGCCCGCATGATCGCCGCCTGGATGGATTTCAGCGCCTCGGCGGCCCAGTTCCAGGACCCGCTCGCTGCGGAGGTAGCCGCGGCCAACGCGCTTGGCGGCGCGGAGAGCACCCGCGCCCTGCTCGCCCTGCTGTCCCCGGGCCTCGTGGACACTGCGGCACCCGCCGGCGGTCCCGTCGCCGAGCTCGTCGAGAACCTCCGGGGAACCTTCTCCGGGCCGGCTGTCCCGGAGTAAGGGGACCTTCTGCAGGCACTGCTGCCCGGGCGCCGGCCCTTGCCGGTTCCCGGGCAATGCTGTGCCGGACGCGGGGCAGACCGGGTCTACTAGAAATTTATGGCAACCGCTTGCCAAAAGATTGCCAAGTGACTAGGATTACATCCAGACGAAGAAGCCACCGGGTGGCAACCGGCACCGCCAGCCGCACCGGAAGGCCCGCCCCGCAACGACGCGTAAGGATTCCCCACGATGCTCAAGCCCCAGGCCAGTGAAACCCGCGAGATCGTCAATCTCGACGGCCTGTACCGCTTCAAGGTGGACTTTGACCGCTCCAGCCACCGGGACGAATGGTTCCGGGCGCCGCTGGACTCGGACCTGGAAATGGGTGTCCCGGCCAGCTACAACGACGTCTTCCCGGACAAAGCCATCAGGGACCACGTCGGCTACGTCTGGTACCAGCGGGACGTGCGCGTACCGCGCGGCTGGGCCGGGGAGCGCATCCACGTCCGCCTCGACTCCGCAACGCACGAGGGCATGGTGTGGGTTGATGAGACCCTGGTGGCCCAGCACACCGGCGGCTACATGCCGTTCAGCGCGGACATCACCGAGCACGTGACGCCCGGGCAGGTCTTCCGCCTCACCATCTCCGTCAACAACGAGCTCACCCAGGCCACGATTCCGCCGGGAACCATCACCGTCACGGAGGACGGCCGCCGCCAGCAGAGCTACCTCCACGACTTCTACAACTACGCCGGACTGCACCGCAGCGTCTGGCTGTTCAGCACCCCCGCGGTGACCGTCGATGACATCACCGTGGTCACCGGCTTCGAGGCATCGGCCGGCAGCGTCGAGTACTCCATCGCCACCGCCGGCGGAACCGGCAGTGAAACGGTCACCGTTTCCCTCCGGGACGCCGACGGCGCAGAGGTTGCCCGCGCCGACGGCGCCCGCGGCACCCTGACGATCGCCGACGTCGTGCTCTGGAAGCCCGGTGCCGCCTACCTCTACAGCCTCACCGCCGAGATCCGCGACGGCGGCCGGCTGCTGGACAGCTACACCCTGCCCGTCGGGGTCCGCACCGTGGAAGTCCACGGCAAGGAATTCCTCATCAACGGCGAGCCCTTCTATTTCACCGGCTTCGGCATGCACGAGGACCACGTGGCCATCGGCAAGGGCCACAGCAACGCCCAGATGGTCAACGACTTCCAGCTCCTGGACTGGGTGGGTGCCAACTCCTTCCGGACCTCGCACTACCCCTACGCCGAGGAAGTCATGGAGTTCGCGGACCGGCACGGGATCGTGGTGATCGACGAAACCGCCGCCGTCGGGCTGCACCTGGGCTTCGGCGCCGTCTTCGGCGGCATTGCCAAGAAGACCTACGTCGAGGGCGGTGTGGACGCCAACACCGCCGCCAGCCACCGGCAGGCGATTTCCGAGCTCGTCGCCCGCGACAAGAACCACCCGTCCGTGGTCATCTGGTCGATCGCCAACGAACCCAACGGCTCGGAAGAGGGCGCCCGCGAATACTTCGCGCCCCTCGCGGAACTGACCCGCCGGCTGGACCCCACCCGGCCGGTCGGCTACGTCAACGTCATGTTCGACACCCCGGACAAGGAACTGCTCGGGGACCTGTTCGACGTCGTCCTGCTCAACCGCTACTACGGCTGGTACCTCAACAACGGCGACCTCGAAACAGCCGAGCAGTCCCTCGAGAAGGAACTGCGCGAGTGGGACGCCAAGTACGGCAAGCCCATGATCATGACCGAGTACGGACCGGACACCATGCCCGGTTTCCACTCGATCTATGAACAGCCCTGGAGCGAGGAATACCAGGCCGCGTTCTTGGCCATGTACCACCGGGTCTTCGACCGCGTGGACGCCATGGTGGGCGAGCAGGTCTGGAACTTCGCGGACTTCCAGACCTCCAACGGCATCATGCGCGTGGACGGCAACAAGAAGGGCGTCTTCACCCGGGACAGGCGGCCCAAGCCCGCCGCCTATGCCCTGCGCAAACGGTGGACGGCGCTGGCCGGAACCCCGAACAACACTTCCGAGGCGTAGGCCTTACCGCACATTTTTTCGCCGGGCCCGGACCAGGGTCTGAGTCCGGCAACGGGTAAAGGAGCCCAATTATGAAAAAGCTTTCCAAGCTCAGCATCATCGGCTATGGCGCCGGCGATGCTGCCAACAACCTCGCATTCACCACCGCCACCATGTTCCTGCTGGTGTACTACACCGACGTGGCCGGGATTTCGGCCGCGGCCGCCGGCACCCTGCTGCTGGTGGTGCGGATCTTCGACGCTTTCGCCGACGTCTTCGCCGGCCGCGTGGTGGACCGGACCTACAGCAAGCGGTTCGGCAAGTTCCGCCCGTTCATCATGTTCGGCTCCATCCCGCTGCTGCTGCTGAGCGTGGCGACCTTCTCCATCCCGGCGCTCGGCGAATCCGGCACCCTGCTCTACGCCTACGTCACGTACGCCGCCCTGGGCCTGGCCTACAGCCTGGTCAACATCCCCTACGGCTCGCTGGCCGGCGCCATGACCCAGGACCCGGCCGAGCGCGCCAAGCTGGGCTCGGCCCGGATGATCGGCGGGATGCTGGTCGGCTCCGCCCTGGGCATCTTCGTGGCCCCTTTGATCAAGCCGGGCGCCAACCTGCAGGCCACGTTCACCACCATCACCCTGATCTTCGTCGTCATCGGTGCAGCCCTGTACTTGTTCACCGTCCTGACCACCAAGGAGCGGGTCCACCGCGCCGTCCCCAACGTCACGTTCAAGCAGAGCATGGACACGCTCAGGGGCAACCGGCCGCTGCTGATGCTGTGCCTGAGCTCCTTCTTCTTCCTGACCGGCTACCTGGCCCTGACTTCGGTCCAGCTCTACTACCTCCGTGATGTCCTGGGGCGGCTGGACCTGTACCCCGCGCTCTCCATCATCCAACTCGTCCTCACCTTCGTGCTGGCCGGCTTCATGCCGAAGCTGGTGCGGAACATCGGCAAGAAGCGCGTCTACATCTTCTCGTCGCTGGTCACGGTCATTGGGGGCGCCATCGTCTTCTTCACCCCGGCAAGCCAGGTCTGGATCGGTTTCAGCGGCCTGGTCATCAGCCTCGTGGGCGTCCTCGCGGTCAACATCGTGGTGTGGGCCCTCGAAGCCGACACCGTCGAATACGGCGAATGGAAGACCGGCGTCCGGACCGAGGGCATCACCTACGCCTTGTTCTCCTTCACCCGCAAGACCGGCCAGGCCGTCGGGGGAGCGCTCGCGGCCTATGCCCTGGCCCTGGGCGGCTACAAATCCGGCGCCGTCCAGACCCCCGACGCCGTCTTCGGCATCCAGCTGGCCGCCGGCGCACTGCCTGCCATCATGACCATCCTGGCCGTGCTCGTGATGGCCAAGTACACGCTCACCGACACCATGCACGCCCGGATCCTCACCGAAATCCAGGCCCGCCGCACCGCCGGTGCCGGCAGCGCCGTCGGAATCGCCGTCGGAACCTCCCGGAACGACGCCGACGGCACCGTTCCCGCCGATGCCGCACCGCTGGCCCCCAGCAACTAAGCCACCCACCACCCAGACAAGGACCTGTTGTGAAAATCATTGCCGCTGAAGTCTTCGTGACCAGCCCCTCCCGGAACTTCGTGACCCTGCGGATCACCACAGAAGACGGCGTCACCGGCATCGGCGACGCCACCCTCAACGGCCGCGAGCTCGCCGTGGCCGCCTACCTGAAGGAGCACGTCGCGCAGCTGCTGATCGGCAAGGACCCGCACCGGATCGAGGACACCTGGCAGTTCCTGTACCGGAGCTCCTACTGGCGCCGCGGCCCGGTCACGATGGCCGCGATCGCCGCCGTCGACATGGCCCTGTGGGACATCAAGGGCAAGCTGGCCGGGATGCCGGTCTACCAGCTCCTCGGCGGCGCGTCCCGGAACGGGCTGCGCGCCTACGGCCACGCCTCCGGCGCGGACATTCCCTCCCTGTTCGATTCCGTCCGCGAGCACCTGGAGCTCGGGTACAAGTCCATCCGGATCCAGACCGCCATCCCCGGCATCAAGGCCGTTTACGGGGTCGCCGCGCAGGCACAGGCCTCGGGGGAGCGGTACGACTACGAGCCCGCCGGCCGTGGGGCGTTCCCGCAGGAAGAGGACTGGGACACCCGCGCCTACCTGCGCCACCTGCCCACCGTGTTCGAGGCCGTGCGCAACGAGTTCGGCCCGGAAATCCCGCTGCTGCACGACGGGCACCACCGGATGACCCCGATCCAGGCCGCCAAGCTCGGCAAGGCGCTGGAACCCTACGACCTCTTCTGGCTCGAGGACTGCACCCCGGCCGAAAACCAGGAGGCCCTGCGCCTGGTCCGCCAGCACACCACCACCCCGCTGGCCATCGGTGAAATCTTCAACACCGTGTATGACTACCAGACGATCATCAAGGAACAGCTGATCGACTACGTCCGGGCCGCGTCCACGCACTTCGGCGGGATTTCGCCGCTGAAGAAGGTCATGGACTTCGCCGCGCAGTACCAGATCAAGTCCGGCTTCCACGGCCCCACTGACATCTCCCCGGTCGGGTTCGCCGCGCAGCTGCACGTCGGGCTGGCCATCCACAATTACGGCATCCAAGAATACATGCAGCACTCGGACAAGACCAACGAGGTCTTCGAGCAGTCCATGACGTTCGTGGACGGCTACCTGCACCCGGGCGACAAGCCCGGCATCGGCGTCGAATTCAACGAGGAAGCCGCGGCGGCCTTCCCGTACCAGCAGGCCTACCTGCCCTACAACCGCCTCGTCGACGGCACCGTTCATGACTGGTGAGCTGAACCCCGCCGGCTCCGCCCCCCGCCACATTGTGGTGATGGGTGTGACGAGTTGCGGCAAGAGCACCGTGGGCGCGGCCATCGCCGAGCGCCTCGGCGCGGAATTCCTCGACGGCGACTCACTGCACCCGCAGTCGAACATCGACAAGATGGCTTCGGGCACTCCGTTGAACGACGACGACCGGGCACCGTGGCTGGCCGAAATCGGCAGGCGCTTCGCGGCGTCGGACGCTGGCCTGATCATCGCGTGCAGCGCGCTCAAGCGCGCCTACCGGGACATCATCCGCAGCGGCGATCCCTCCGTGGTGTTCGTGCACCTGCACGGGAGCCGGGAACTGCTCAGCAGCCGCATGGCCGCGCGTCCGGGGCACTTCATGCCGCTCTCACTGCTGGAATCGCAGTTGGAAACCCTCGAAGAACTCCAGGCCGACGAAAAGAGTGTTGTAGTGGACATCGCCACGCCAGTGAAGCAGATCGTTGACGAAGCTGTAGCGGCCCTCGGCGGCCGGCAGGTCGATGCCACCCGGTTCCTTGTGGACCTGAAGGCCGCTCCGTTCAACCTCGACGACGCCGCCGTTGCATGGGTGGACTCGACCATCGACTCGATGTCGCTCGAGGAAAAGATCGGGCAGCTGTTCATCAACCACAACAACGACTACTCCCAGGAATACCTCGACGGTGTCCTGGAGCAGTATCACGTGGGCGGCATGCGCTACCGGCCCGGCCCCGCCGCCGCCGTGCAGGAACACATCCGCTACGCGCAATCCAAGACCCGCATCCCGCTGCTGGTGGCCTCCAACCCGGAAATGGGGGGAGCCGGAAGCTGCGACGACGGGACGTTCGTCTCGACGCACCTGCAGGCGGGCTCGCACCCGGACAAGGACATCGCCCGCCAGATGGGGCGCGTGGCCGGTGTGGAGACCGCGGCGCTGGGCTGCAACTGGGCCTTCGCGCCGATCGTGGACATCCACTACAACTGGCGGAACACCGTCATCTCCACCCGTGCCTTCGGCAACACCCCGGAGATCGTGGTGGAACGGGCCAAGGAATACTTCGACGGCATCAGCGAATCGCCCACCGTGTGCGCCATGAAGCACTTCCCGGGTGATGGTCTGGACGAACGCGATCAGCACGTGGTCACCTCCTACAACACCTTCGGCTACGAGGAGTGGAACCGGACCTACGGGCACGTGTACCGGGAGATGATCGGGCACGGGGTGCAGTCGATCATGGTCGGCCACATCGGTGCGCCGGACTTGTCACGGCATTTCCGCCCCGGGCTGGCGGCGGAGGACATCCTGCCCGCGACCCTGGCGCCCGAGCTACTGCAGGACCTGCTCCGCGGCGAGCTCGGCTTCAACGGGCTCGTCCTGACCGACGCGTCCCAGATGATCGGCCTCACCCAGGCCATGAAGCGCAGCGAGCTCGTCCCTGCCACCATTGCCGCCGGGTGCGACATGTTCCTGTTCTTCCGGAACCCGGCCGAGGACTTCGGGTACATGCTCGAGGGGTACAAGTCCGGGGTCATCACGGAAGCACGGCTGCAGGACGCCCTGCGCCGGATTCTGGGACTGAAGGCCTCACTCGGCCTGCACAAGGCCGCGCGGGAATCCCTCGTCCCGCCGGTCGAAGCGCTGCAGCTGATCGGGAGCGAGGCCCACCGGGCGATTGCCGCGGAGATCGCCGACAAGACCGTCACCCTGGTAAAGGACACTGCCAGCAACCTGCCCATCACGCCCCGGACGCACAAACGCATCCGCCTCTACGGCATCTCGGGCGGCGCGGACTTCACCCGTGCCGACCCGCTGGCCTATCTGGACGTGGTCCGCGACGAGCTCGAAAAAGCCGGCTTTGAAGTCCATGTCTTCAAGACAGCCGAGCAGCGCCAGATTGCCGGCGAGACCGGGGTGAACTTCATGTCCGTCATCTCCGAGGAAGCCACGGGGGATTACGCGCAGAAGTACGACGCCGCGTTCGTCTTCGCCAACGTGAAAGGCTTCGCCCAGGAGGCGGCCATCCGGATCAAGTGGTCAACGCCCATGGCGGCCGAGATCCCCTGGTACGCCACCGAGGTGCCCACGGTGTTCGTCTCGCTCAATCAGCCCAACCACCTCATTGACGTGCCGATGGTGAAGACGGCCATCCACGCCCACGCGGGCACGCCGGAGGCCATCCGGGCTGCCATCGAGAAGATCCAGGGCAAATCGGAGTTCCAGGGCACGTTCAACGAGAACGTCTTCTGCGACTCCTTCGACACCCGGCTCTGAGCCCTTTTACCTGGGATTCTAGAGGTTTTAGAGCAGGCTCTCTGCCGACTGAATGGCACCAGTCCGCAGGGAGTCGGCAATATCCCGTTCGCCTACGTGTCCTAGGCGTCGTAGCTGGCCGAGTGCTCCTGCGCATCGTTGCGGGCTGCCGTAAGTTCTCTGCGGTAGTCCGCAACGGTCAGGACGCCGTTGACATCCAACACATTCTGGATCCGCTCGATAAGCGCCGGCATTTCGTAGTGCTCAACGACCCGATCGTGTCGGTCATCCAAATGTGTGAGTTTCTCAGCCACGTTCCCCCCAAAGAATGCTGCTCCGCACCCCATGTGCGGTGCCGTGAGTCTACACGCAATGTTTCCGCAGTTTTCCCGCACCCGTAACACACCCACGCCGCCGAGGAGGCGCGCTTGGGCACCACACCGGCGGCGCCATGAGCCATGCCGTCATCATCACCCTGATCAGAACCCCAGGCGCTGTGCCCACTGCTGTTCTCCCCCGAGCAATTCCTGGAGCCGGAATGGGCCCCGACCGCCCTCGCGGGTAAAGAAAAGCCCCGGGCCCATGACAGATGCCGGGGCAGTTCCTACGCGCGGAGGCTGGCTATCGGCCGGCTAGTCGTCGCAGTTCTGCAAGACCCAGTGCTGAGCCCGCCAGATGACGTTGTAGTTGTTGACCCGGCTCTGAGCCCTCCAGCCGGGCCGCCGCTGCGGTTTCGGACCGGCGCTACGCGGATCCCCGTAGCGCCAGTCTGAAGCCGTAGCGCACACGAAAAACCGACGCGAAAACCACTCCCGCGGCGCCCGTCGCAGGCGTAGCGTGGGGGCCATGGAGAAGACCGGATGCGCGGTGGTGGGCGGCGGGCCTGCGGGGATGATGCTGGGCCTGCTCCTGGCCCGGGCCGGGGTGCGGGTCACGGTGTTGGAGAAGCATGCGGACTTCCTGCGGGATTTCCGCGGCGACACGGTGCACCCCTCCACCATCCGGCTGATTGACGAACTCGGCCTCGGCCAGGAATTCCGCCGGCTGCCGCAGAGTCGCCTGAAGAATGTTGCTTTTCCGGTTCCCGGCGGGCCGCCCGTGACCATGGGTGATTTTGATGCGCTGCCGCCGCCGTACAACTACATCGCCATGATGCCGCAGTGGGATTTCCTGAATTTCCTCGGCGCCGCCGCGGCCGAGGAACCGGGGTTCACCCTGCTGATGAGCCACACCGCCACCGGGCTGGTCCGCAACGGGGGCCGTGTCCGCGGAATCCGCTTCCGGACCCCGGACGGCACTCACGGCGAACTCTTGGCGGACCTGGTCGTCGCGACGGACGGACGCCATTCCGTGCTCCGCACCGAGGCCGGCCTCGCGCCGAAGGAGTTTCCGGTGCCTTTCGACACCTGGTGGTTCCGGCTGCCCCGGAACCCTTCCGAAGCAGGCGAGGTGGCCGGGCTCGTGCCGGCATTCGGACCCGGCGAGGCGCTGTTGGCCTTGTTCCGCAATGACTACTACCAAATGGGCTACCTCGCCGCGAAAGGCACCGACGCCCGGATCCGCGCGGAAGGCGTCGAGGGATTCCGACGCCGGGTCGCGGCGCTGCGCCCGGACCTCGCCGACCGCGTTGACGCCATCCGTTCCCTCGATGACCTCCACTGGCTGGACGTGCGCCTGAACCGGCTGCACCGGTGGTACATCAACGGCATGCTGTGCATCGGCGACGCCGCGCATGCCATGTCCCCGGCCGGCGGCGTCGGAATCAACCTCGCGATCCAGGACGCCGCGGCCGCCGCCGAGTCCCTTGCCCCCGCACTGCTCCGGGGCCATGTGACCACGGCAGACCTCAAGAAAGTCGAACGACGGCGGCGGTTGCCCACCGTCATTGTGCAGACTGCCCAGAGGGTGATGCAGCGGGCAATCTTCGGCCCGATCATGTCCGGGAAGCGGACAAAAGTTCCAGC
Source organism: Arthrobacter sp. TE12232 (assembly GCF_054062615.1). NCBI lineage: Bacteria > Bacillati > Actinomycetota > Actinomycetes > Micrococcales > Micrococcaceae > Arthrobacter > Arthrobacter sp. TE12232. Next base: position 2,015,652 of record NZ_JBSSFK010000001.1, on the reverse strand, counting down.
CGCGGCGCTGTTCGTGGCCCGGCGCGTTCCAGCGGTCCGCACCATCATTCCCCGGTTTATTGCCTTTGGTCCGCGGCCCGAGCATGCCCCGGCATTCGCCCGGCGCGCCGAACCCCGACCGCAGCCGCAGCCCTAGCCGCGCTGGGCGGTCATACTGCCCCATTGGGCGCTTCACCGCCATCCCACAATGGCAGAGGGACGCTGGCCGGGCGAGGAAATATGTGACTCGCGTGACGTAATTTTTGCGTGCGGTCCAGTCAAGGGCTACCGTGTGATCAGTATCACGACAAGTCATACATGCTTTTGATCTGCGGCGGGAGAGTCCTGCCGGTACGTTCAGCAGGCGCCGTAGGAGCAAATCCTCCCCAGGAATCTCTCAGGCCCACGTACCGCCGCGGCGAGGCAACTCTGGAAAGCAGTCCGGTCACCGGACTCACCGACGGTGCAAGCGGCACCCTGTAACAGCAGGGTCTGCGGAAACTCTCAGGTCCAATACAGAGCGGGGAGGAACCCGAATCATCGTGGCACCCAAAATGCCACCTGAATTATGGAGTTCCTTCATGGCCATTCAGTCGTCCCCTCCCACCTTTCCAGATGGCCGGAAATTGCTGCGCATTGAGCAGCGCAATGCGGCCACACCGGTGGAGCGTAAGCCGGAATGGATCAAGGCCAAGGTCCAGATGGGCCCCGAGTTCGTCCAGCTCAAGAACCTCGTCAAGAAGGAAGGCCTCCACACGGTGTGTGAAGAGGCCGGCTGCCCCAACATCTTCGAATGCTGGGAAGACAAGGAAGCCACCTTCCTGATCGGCGGCTCCGAATGCACGCGCCGCTGCGACTTCTGCCAGATCGACACCGGCAAGCCCTCCCCGGTGGACGTCTTCGAGCCCACCAAGGTGGCCCGCTCGGTGCAGTCCATGGCCCTGCGCTATGCCACCGTGACCGGGGTGGCCCGCGATGACCTCGCCGACGAGGGCGTCTGGCTCTACGCCGAGACGGTCCGCAAGATCCACGAGCTGAACCCGGGCACCGGCGTCGAACTGCTGATCCCGGACTTCTCCGGCAAGCCCGAGCACATCGAGGCGATCTGCGACTCCAAGCCCGAGGTCTTCGCCCACAACGTCGAAACCGTGCCGCGGATCTTCAAGCGGATCCGTCCCGCGTTCCGCTACGAGCGGTCCCTGGACGTCATCACCCAGGGCCGGAAGCACGGCATGGTGACCAAGTCCAACCTGATCCTGGGCATGGGCGAGACCCGCGACGAGATTTCCGAGGCCCTGCGGGACCTGCACGAGGCCGGCTGCGACCTCATCACGATCACCCAGTATCTGCGCCCGTCCGAACGGCACCTGCCGGTGGACCGCTGGGTCAAGCCGCAGGAATTCGTGGACCTGCAGCAGGAAGCGGACGAGATCGGCTTCCTGGGCGTCATGTCCGGACCCCTGGTGCGCTCCTCCTACCGCGCCGGCCGGCTCTGGGCCACCGCGATGCGCAAGAAGGGCTGGGAAATCCCGGCCCAACTCGCCCACATCGAAAGCTCCGGCAGCACCCGCCAGGAAGCCAGCTCCATCCTCGCCGCGCACGCCGGCGTCTGACACCTGCAGAGGACTAACGATGATCCCCACCAGAATCGAAATCATCCCTTCAGAGGGAATCGTGGAGCAGGTCACGGCCCTGGTGCCCTTGAGCACCACGCTTACCGTCACGTGCCTGCCCCACCACGGCATCGAGCGGACCATGCGTGCCGCGGTGCAGCTTAGCCTGCACGGCTACTCCGTCATTCCGCACCTCGCGGCGCGGAGCCTGCCTGGTCGTGTCGAGCTGACCGAAATCCTCCGCGACTGCAATGTTGCCGGCATCGGTGAGGTGTTCGTGATCGGCGGAGACCGGAAGCAGCAGGCGGGTCCGTACGGGTCCGCCCTCCCGGTGCTGGAAGACATCGCGCAGTACACCGGCGGAGTGATGCGGGCAGGCGTTGCGGGCTACCCGGAGGGACACCCCGCTGTGGGTGCCCTGGACCTCGTGGACGCCCTGCTGGCCAAGCAGCACCTGGCCACGCATGTCGTCACGCAGATGTGCTTCTCCGCGCCGAAAATCCTTGACTACGCGGCGCTCCTCCGCCGGGAAGGCGTGCAACTGCCCGTCTGGGCCGGGGTGGCCGGGGCCGTCCCGCGGACCAAGCTGGTTTCCCTCGCCGCGCAGATCGGCGTCGGAAGTTCCCTGAAGTTCCTCAGCCGCAAGGGGCCGTTGGCGCGCAAGCTCCTGAGCGGGGACAGGTACTCGCCCCAGAGTCTGGTGACGGGTCTGCAAAGCCAGCCCGGCAGCATCGCGGGCATCCATCTCTACAGCTTCAACAACCTTGACGCGGTCCCTGACGGGCCTGATCAAGCGTTAACCCCAGCAGCACTTCAGCCGGCATTGATTCGAAGGGCAACACGTGACAACTAGAGTCGTAACTTCCCACCAGGAACCGCACCTTGAGCGGCAGCTCAGCAACAGGCACATCCAGCTAATTGCGATCGGCGGCGCCATCGGCACCGGCCTGTTCATGGGCTCGGGCAAGACGATTTCGGCGGCCGGACCCTCCGTCATCTTCGTGTACATGATCATCGGCTTCATGCTGTTCTTTGTCATGCGGGCGATGGGCGAACTGCTGCTGAGCAACCTGAACTACAAGTCCTTCAGCGACTTTGCCGCGGACCTACTGGGCCCCTGGGCAGGTTTCTTCACCGGCTGGACCTACTGGTTCTGCTGGGTGATCACCGGGATTGCGGATGTCATCGCCATTGCGGGCTACTCGCAGGAACTCTGGCCGGCGCTACCTTTGTGGATCCCCGGCCTGGTTACCATCGCCATCCTGCTGCTGCTGAATCTGGCCACGGTGAAGGCGTTCGGCGAGACGGAGTTCTGGTTCGCGCTGATCAAGATTATCGCCATCGCGGCACTGATCGTGGTGGGTCTGTTCATGATTTTCAGCGGGTTCAGCTCCGACGCCGGACCGGCCAGTTTCAGCAACTTGTGGAGTCACGGCGGCTTCTTCCCGAATGAATTCATGGGCTTCGTGGCCGGTTTCCAGATTGCCGTGTTCGCTTTTGTGGGCATTGAGCTGGTGGGCACCACGGCTGCCGAGGCCAAGGACCCGGAGAAGAATCTGCCCAAGGCGATCAACTCCATTCCCATCCGTGTGCTGCTCTTCTATGTGGGCGCCCTGATCATCCTGATGTCCGTCATTCCGTGGACCCAGTTCCAGGCCGGCCACAGCCCCTTCATCGCCATGTTCTCACTGGCCGGCCTGGGTGCCGCCGCCACCGTGGTGAACCTGGTGGTCCTGACCTCGGCGATGTCCTCGGCCAACTCCGGCATCTACTCCACTTCACGCATGGTGTACGGACTGGCCCAGGAAGGTGACGCTCCCGGCGTGTTCGGCGGGCTCTCCCGGCGGAAGGTCCCGCAGAACGCCCTGTTCCTCTCCTGCGTACTGCTGCTCTCCGGCGTGGTGCTGATGTACGCGGGACAGGACATCGGCAAGGCCTTCGACATGGTGACCACCGTGTCCGCTGTCTGCTTTGTCTTCGTGTGGTCCATCATCCTGGCCAGCTACATCGCCTTCCGCCGGCGCCGCCCGCAGCTGCACGACGCCTCCAAGTTCAAGATGCCCGGCGGCATTGCCATGGTCTGGGTTGTCTTCGCTTTCTTCGGTTTCGTGCTCTGGACGCTGACCACCCAGCCTGACACGCTCACGGCCCTGCTATTCACCCCGGTCTGGTTCATTTTGCTCGGCATCGCATGGTACATCCTGCGCCGCCGCCCCACGCACCTAGCCCGCTACGCGACGTTCCAGGCCGAACTCGCCCGGGACATGGAACAGGAAGCCTGAGCAATGAACACCACACCGACGACGGGTTCGCCCCAGGAACCCATGGAACATACAGCCACGTCTGAACACGTGCTCACTCTCGACTGCCGGGAGTCTCCCGGTATCGTCCACGCGATCTCGGGGTTCCTGCTGGACCACGGCTGCGACATCATCGACAACAAACAGTACGGAGACCGCGGGGAAGGGCACTTCTTCATGCGCGTCCACTTCTCCTCTGCCCCGGAGTCCTTCAGCACCGAGCAGCTGCGCCGCGACTTTACGGTCCTGGCGGAGAAATGGCAGATGAACTGGCAATTGGAGCCGCACGGCCGCAAACGCCGTGTCCTGGTCATGGTGTCCAGGATGGGCCACTGTCTCAATGACCTTCTGTTCAGGGCGCGGACCGGCGACATCCCCGTGGAAATCGTCGCCGTGGTCTCCAATCATCGCGATCAGGAGGGGTTGGTGCAGTGGCACGACATCCCGTTCTTCCACCTGCCGGTGACCAAGGACTCCAAGCCGGAGGCCGAAGCCAGGCTTCTGGAAATCGTTGACGAATTCGACGTGGAACTCGTGGTCCTGGCCCGCTACATGCAGGTCCTCAGTGACGGACTATCAGCCAAACTCGCGGGACGGACCATAAACATCCACCACTCCTTCCTGCCGAGCTTCAAGGGGGCCAAGCCCTACCACCAGGCCTACGACCGTGGGGTGAAGACCGTGGGCGCCACCGCCCACTACGTCAATGCCGAGCTGGATGAGGGCCCGATCATCTCGCAGCAGGTCATCGACGTGGACCATACCTACACCGCCGACGACCTCGTGGCGGTGGGCAGGGATGCCGAGTGCGCCGCCCTGCGCAATGCCGTGCGTTGGCACTGCGAGGGCAGGGTCCTGCTCCTCGGCAACCGGACCGTCGTCTTGCGGTAGGACAGGTCCTATGGGTCGACCCTCGCCGCCGTCGATTGCTCCGTAACCGCCCTTTAGAGCCTCCAAAAGGGCGGTTACGGAGCAGTCGCTGGGGGTTAGCCGCGTGCCGCGAGGTAGCCGATCAGGCCCTTGACGGTGGCAACGGCCGGGTAGTCGCGCTCCGGAATGTCCACGCCGGTGGCCTTGTCGATGGTTTCCACGAGCCGCAGGAAGTCCAGCGAATCGAGTTCCAGGTCCTGGCGCAGCCGGGCGTCCTCGTCGACGTCGTCGAAGTCGACGTCGGGGGCCACTTCGCCGATCGCGGCGTGCACGGCCGCCCGGGCGTCCTGTTCGTTCATGGTTCCTCCGCTTTCCTGGCGTTGGGTGTCACAGATGCTCGGGCTCTTGCAACAGCTCGTTGATCAGGGCCAGGTAGCGGCCGCCGCGCAACCCGTCGCTGACCCGGTGGTCCGCCGAGAGCGTCGCAATGACAGCGTGCCGGACCCCGAGGAGCCCGTTTTGGGCCCAAGGCTGTTCCGTCACGCGGCCGAAACCCACCATCGCGACCTGGGGCGGGTAGATCACGCCGTAGACACTGTCCACGCCGAGGTCTCCGAGGTTGGTCACCGTCAGGGTTGGATCGGCCATCTCGGCGCGCAACAGACGCCCCGCCCGGGCCCGGCTGACAAGATCCCGCAACTGCTCCATCAGCACGTCCAGGGGCAGGGTGTCGGCGTCGTGGATGGCGGGGGCCACCAGGCCGCCCTGTCGCAGGGCCACCGCAACGCCCAGGTGCACCGCCGCACTGGGCCGGAACCCCCCGCCGTCGTAGAAGCCATTCACTTCGGGGACTTCCTTGGCCGCGAGCGCCGCGGCCTTGAGCAGGAGCGCGGAGGGGACCAGCCGGGCGGCGACGGGCCGGTGCGCGTTGACGGACTGCATCCACTCGACGCCGGCCCGGAGGTCCAGCGTGGTGCTGAGGTAGTAGTGCGGGATGGTCTGCTTCGAACGCGTCATCAGGGCGCCGATGGCGCGGCGCAGGCTTGCCACGCGCTCGCGGGCCTCCGACGACGGCTTCCCTTTAGCCGGCGCTTCCGGTTCCGGAGCAGCGGGTGCGGCTTCCGGTACAGCGGGTGCGGCTTCAGGCCCGGAAACCGCGACGGCGGCCTCCGGGAGGACGGCCCCCGGGGGACCGGCTTCGGGACGCGCCTCCGCGGGGCCTGCCGGCGGAACGGCTGCTGCGGCGTCCTGCACGTCGGTCACTGTCACGGCGCCGTCCGGGCCGGTGCCGGTCACGGCGGAAAGCTCGATCCCGAGTTCCGCCGCGAGCCGCCGGGCCCGCGGCGTGGAGCGCACCCTGGCCGCGCTGGCGGGCCGGGCCGCCCTGGCATGTTCCACATCCGCCCGCGTGATGGCGCCGGCTTTGCCGGTGCCATGGATCCTGCCGGTGTCCACGCCCAGCCGGTGCGCCAGATGCCGCACCGGCGGCGCGATCGGGGGACCGGCCGTGGCCGCCGGTGCTTCCGGAGCGTGAGGCTTGACAGCGGGGGTTTTGGACGGCGCCCGCGCCGGGGGCGCCTCATGCCCCGGTGCCCCCACCTCGGCGGGGGTCTGGGTGATCCGGGCCAGCGGGGTTCCCACCGGAACGGTTTCGCCGATGCCCACCAGGAGGTCTGCCACGACGCCTTCCTGGAAGGACTCCACATCCATGACGGTCTTGTCCGTGTCCACGACTGCCACGAGGTCGCCGCGGCGCACGTAGTCACCGGGCTTGACGAGCCATTCGACCAGCTTGCCGTGCTCCATGTCAGCCCCGAGCGAGGGCATGAGGAAGTCACCCACCGGCGTCCACCGTCTCCTTGGCGGCGGCGACGACCCGTGCCGCGGAAGGCAGGGCGGCCAGCTCGAGGTGCTTGGCGTAGGGGATCGGCACCTCGGCGCTGCAGACCCGGCCCACCGGCGCATCGAGGTCGAAGAACACCTGCTCGGTGATCCGGGCACTCACCTCGGCCGACAGGCTGCCGCTGCGCCAACCTTCATCGACCACCACAGCCCGGTGGGTCCGGGTCACGGATGCCATGATGGCGGCGTCGTCGAGCGGGCGGAGCGTGCGCAGGTCCAGGACCTCGGCATCGATCCCGTCGGCCGCGAGCTGTTCCGCGGCGTCGAGCACGGCGGGGAGGGTCCCGCCGTAGGTGATCAGCGAGATGTCGTTGCCGGGGCGCCGGATGGCGGCCGTGTCGATGTCTACCGGTCCGGCGTCGTCGGCCAGTTCCCCGGGGACGTTATACAGCGAGCCGTGCTCGAAGATCAGCACGGGATCCGGGTCCTGAAGCGCAGTCCACAGCATGCCGCGGGCGTCTTCGAGGGTAGCCGGGGCGAGGATCCGCAGGCCCGGGATATGCGCATACCAGCCCTCGAGGCTGTGCGAGTGCTGGGCGCCGAGCTGGCGGCCGGCACCCGTGGTCATCCGGATCACGAGCGGCACGTGGAACTGCCCGCCGGACATGTGCAGCAAGGTGGCGGCGTTGTTCACGATCTGGTCGAGGGCCAGAAGGCTGAAGTTAACCGTCATGATTTCCACGATCGGGCGCATGCCGCCAAGCGCGGCCCCGATGCCGGCGCCGACGAACCCGGACTCGGACAGCGGGGTGTCGCGGATCCGGTCCGGGCCGAACTCCTCCAGCAGGCCCAGGCTGACCGCGAACGAGCCGCCGTAGGCGCCCACGTCCTCACCCATCAGGAACACGCGTTCGTCGCGGATCATGGCGTCGCGGATGCCCGCGCGGAGCGCTTCGCGGTAGCTGGACTTCATGGCGCGCCGGTTTCCTTCCCTGCAGGCTGCGTGCCGGTGCCGGGGCCGGCACCGTCTCCGGTGTCGCGCTCGCTGTACACAAAGCGGGTCAGTTCCTCCACCGGCTCCGGTGTTCCGGCCTCGGCGAAGTCGACGGCGGCCGCGATTTCCGCTTGCGCGTCCGCCTGCAGCTGCTCCCACTCGGCGGCCGAGAGCTGGCCCGCGGACTCCAGCGCGGTCCGCAGCAGCGTGATCGGGTCCCGCTCCATCCACCGCGCAACCTCGTCCTTGGCCCGGTAGCGTTCGGGATCGAACATCGAGTGGGCCCGGAAGCGGTAGGTCCGCAGCTCCAGGAAATGCGGGCCACCGCCGGAGCGGACGGCGTCCACCGCGCGCCGTGCGCCCTCCTGGACGGCCAGGACATCCATGCCGTCCACGGCCCACGCCGGGATCTCATATGCGGCGGCCTTGAGGGCGATGTCCGTCTGAGATTCGGACCGGGCCAGGGCGGTTCCCATGGCATAGAGATTGTTCTCGCAGCAGAACAGCACAGGCAGCTGCCACAAGGCCGCCAGGTTCAGGCTCTCGTGGAATTCGCCTTCGGCCACCGCACCTTCGCCGAAGAAGCACGCCGTGACATTGGAGCGTCCCGCCATCTTGTCGGCGAGCGCCAGGCCGACGGCGAGCGGCAGGCCCCCGGCGACGATCGCGTTCCCCCCGAAGAACCGGGTGGCGGCGTCGAAGAGGTGCATTGAGCCGCCGCGCCCGCGGCAGCACCCTTCAACGTAGCCGTACATTTCGGCGAGGATCGCCCCGGCCGAGACGCCCCGCAACAGCGCGTGGCCGTGCTCCCGGTACGTCGCGACCACGGCGTCCTCCGGTCCCAGGGACGCCAGGACACCGGCGGCAACGGCCTCCTCGCCAATGTAGACGTGCAGGAAGCCGCGGATCTTGGCGGCGCTGTAGAGCTCGACGCATTTCTCTTCGAGCTGGCGGACGCGCAGCATCTGCAGCAGCAGGTGCCGGCCTTGGGCCGCGTCCACGGCGCCCCCGCCCGGGCCTGGGGTGCCGGTCATTTCGGTTCCAGCCCTGTGCCAGCCGCGTCAGGCGGGGTAGCGTTCGGCGGGGGAGTCTCGATGGTGGAGGTGTCACCCTCGGGCAGCCCGAGCTCGCGGGCCTTGAGCAGGCGCCGGAGTATCTTTCCGCTGCGGGTCTTGGGCAGCGCGGTGGTGAAGTCGAGCAGCCGCGGCGCGACGGCCGGACCCAGCCGCTTGCGGGCGAAGCCGATGATGTCCAGCGCCAGCTCCCCGGACGGCTCCCAGCCGCTCCGGAGCTCAACGAAGGCCTTGACCACTTCGCCCGCCACCGGGTCCGGGACACCGATCACGCCGGCCTCGGCCACGGCGGGGTGCTCCATGAGGGAACTCTCCACCTCGAACGGGCCGATCAGGTGCCCCGAGGATTTGATGACGTCGTCGCCCCGGCCCACAAACCAGTAGTAGCCGTCGGCGTCGCGTTTGGCGAGATCCCCGGTCAGGTACCAGCCGCCCGCGAAGCAGCGGCGGTAGCGTTCCTCCTCATGCAAGTAGCCGCGGAACATGGAGGGCCAGCCGGGCCGCAGGGCCAGTTCACCCATGGTGTCCGGGGCCGTGACCAGCACGGCTTCGCCGTCGCGGATGACGGCCTTGCCGTCCGCGTCCCGGACCACGAGGGCCGCTTCTACGCCCGGGAGCGGCCGGCCCATGGAGCCGGGCCGGATCTCGGTGGCGGCGTAGTTGGAAATCATGATGCCGCCTGTTTCGGTCTGCCACCAGTTGTCATGCACCGGCTGGCCGAAGGCCTCTTGCCCCCACACCACCACCTCCGGGTTGAGCGGCTCGCCGACGCTGGCGACGAAGCGCAGGGCGGAGAGGTCGTGTCCCGCGGCGTGGTCGGCCCCGGCCTTCATGAGCATGCGCAGGGCCGTCGGGGCCGTGTACCAGACCGTGACCCCCTGTTCGGCGAGGATCCGGTACCACCGGTCCGCGTCCATTTCCTCCTCGTCCACGATGGCCGTCACCCCGTGGCTCAAGGGCGCGATCACGCCGTACGAGGTTCCCGTGACCCAGCCGGGGTCGGCCGTGCACCAGTAGACGTCATCGGGGTGCAGGTCCAGGGCGAAGGTGCCGGTCGCGTGGTGGGCGGTCACGGCGTCGTGCACGTGGATGGCGCCCTTCGGGGTGCCGGTGGTGCCGGACGTGAAGTGCAGCAGGGCCATGTCCTCCGGCTGGGTGGCGGCGATGTCCCCGTCCGGCGGGGCTTCGCGCATGAGGGCTGCGAGGTCCAGGGTCCCGGGCTCGGGATCGCCGTCGGCGTCGATGAGCAGGACGTGGCGCAGGTCGGGGAGCTGCCCGCGCAGCTGCGCGATTTTCTTGCGGTACAGCGCCCGCGTGGTGACCAGCGCCCGGCCGGAGCCCAGCGTGAGGCGCTGCCGCACGGGCTCGGGGCCGAACGCGGAGAACAGCGGGCAGAACACGCTCGCGTTCTTGAACGTGCCGAGCACGGCGATATACAGGTCGGGCCCGCGGCCGGTGAGGGAGAACACCCGTTCCCCGCGGCCGACGCCGAGGCTGCGGAGGACCCCGGCGAAGCGGTTGGTCTGTTCGGCGAGTTCGGCGTAGCTCAGTGAATGGGTGCTGCCATCGGCGCGGACAAACCGCAGGGCCTCCCGGCCGGCGCCGCTGCCGGCTGCGTGCCGGTCCACGGCCTCGTAGGCGATGTTGAGGCCGCGGCCCCCGGGGAGCCCGGACAGTGCACGGCGGCCCTCATCCCAGGTAAATGCCGCGCAGGCCGCGTCATAATCCACCAGGTTCGGCCGGATCCGGAAACTGCCGATGTCTTTGGTGATCGCAGGCCAGCGGATGGATGGTTCGGTTCCTGCCGTCATGGTTCCATCGGACTCCCGTGCGCCGGTGCCGCCAAGAGTAAAAGGTCCCGGCCCCCGACATATGGGCGCCCGGCTGGGAATCCGCGGCGGACCAGCCACTAAACTGGGACCCATGACTGCCACCCGTGACTTCGCAGCCGACGCTGCCTCTGCCCGTGCCCGACTCCTGGAACTGATCAAGGAGCTGGCCGTCGTCCGCGGCAAGGTCATCCTCTCCAGCGGCGCGGAGGCGGACTACTACATCGACTTGCGCCGCATCACCCTGCACCACGAGGCATCCAAGCTGGTGGGGCAGGTCATGCTCTCCCTGATGGACGACGCCGGGATCGACTTTGATTGCGCCGGCGGGCTCACCATGGGGGCAGACCCGGTGGGCACGGCCGTCATGCACGCCGCCGTCGACGCCGGCCGTCCGGTGGACGCGTTCGTCGTCCGCAAGGCGCAGAAGTCCTACGGCATGGGCCGCCAGGTGGAAGGCCCCTCGGTCGAGGGCCGCCGGGTCCTGGTCCTGGAAGACACGTCAACCACCGGCGGCTCCGCGCTGACCGCCGTCGAGGGCGTTCGCAAGGCCGGAGGCAACGTTGTGGCCGTCGCCGTGATCGTGGACCGCGACACGGGAGCCAAGGAAAAGATCGAAGCCGAAGCCGGTGTTCCGTACCTCTTCGCGTTCGGCAAGGACGAACTGGGCCTGAGTTAGGCGTTTCACCGGCGGCGGACACGTATGGACCGTGCTTTGGGGGTGACTTATCATTTCTTAAATACCCCCATCGGTACCCGCCTCTGGAGAAACGCGCCATGCTTCCGCCCAATGAAGATTTGACGACTGAGTCCATCAGCACTGTCGACCAGGTCCAGAACCTGATCCTGGACAGTGCGGACTTTGAAGAGTTCCTGAACGAACTCGCGCGTTTTTCCGCGCACCAGGTGGCCGGTGAGGGCGACGACGCGCTGTGCGGGATCACCTTGTTGCGGGACCGGAAGGCCGCGACGATCGGCTGGAGCAGTGAGTCTGCCCGGGAAGTGGACGAGATCCAGTACCGGCTGGCCCAGGGGCCGTGCCTGACGGCGGCGCAGGAGGAGCGCGAGGTCTACGTGCCGGACCTTTTTGAGGAAGACCGCTGGGGTCCGGACTACGCCAACGCCGTGGCCTCGCACGGGCTGCGTTCGGTGCTCTCCGTGCCGTTCCATCTCCAGGGCGAAGCCCAGGCCGCCTTGAACCTGTACTCGGACGTGCCGCGCAAGTTCGACGGTGACGTCGCGGACCGGGCGCGCGACTACACCCGGCAGATATCCCAAGCCCTGCGCATGGCCGTGCGCTTTTCCCTGCACACGGACAGCGCCACGAACCTGCGCGCCACCCTCGAGTCCCGGACCGTCATCGACATGGCGATCGGGATCGTCATGGCGCAAAACCGCTGCGACCAGCAAACCGCGGTCCGGATCCTCACGGATGCCTCCAGCAACGGCAACGTGAAGCTGCGCGACATCGCCACCTCGCTCGTGCAGTCCGTGGGCGGAACCGATACCCGGACCCATTACGAGGAGCCGGGCCGGCGCCAGGCCGGCTAAACCGGCAGTCTCCTATGACTTGTGCCCAACCAGCGGTGCGGATACGCTGGTTGCGGTTGAGCCGTCGGCCATAGACATCCTTCTTTGGAGTACCTATGGACCAGTCACTGCAAGCCCACGTCAAGCTCGATGTCGTTTCCGACGTCGTCCGGATTGACGTCCGGGGGAGCCTCACGCAGATCTCCCGCCCTTCCCTGATGCAGATCATTCAGCGCGTCCGCCGGATGGGCATCACCGCGCACATCCGCGTCGACCTCGGCCGCGCCGCGTTCGTGGAATCGTCGGCGCTGGCCGGCCTGCGCAACGACCTCAACGCGATCGACGGCGGAAGCGCCGGCTCGGAGACCGCCGGCATACCGGCGTCCGGCAGCGGCGTTTCCCTGGAACTGACCCCGCGCTTTGATGACCCCGCCGCGTTGCAGACATTGGACATGTCCGGGGAGCTCATGGCTTCAGTGGACGCCTCGGGCACCAGGCGGTTGACCCGGTTCTCCGACGACGAACTCCTCGCCGCGAGTGACTCCGTGTTCGGCCTGCTGGACGACCCCGCCCGCATGGCCCGCGCCGAACTCCTGGCGACCTATGACGAGATCGGCATGGAAATCAGCCGCCGCGAGGTCGGCCGCGAGCCCGAACCCGCGTAGCCGGTCAAGGGCCCGGATGTCGGTGCCGACGGGGTCCCGACGGGGTCCGGGACGGCGCCAACGGGGCCCAGAACGTCACTGAGTACTGCGCTCCGTTTGGCCTTCTGTACGGCGTTCCAGTCCTACGGAAGGGCGCCGTTTCTCTTCCCCGCCGGAGCGTGGTTACGGTAGTGATGTGCCGGCAGAGATGGAACCGAACCATCCGCGAGGCCCCGGTTCTGCCGAGGCCCGCCTGCTCCGCCACGCCGTCGAACTCAAGCGGTTTTCCCGGCGCACGTTCCTGGTCGGCGCCGGGTCCGCGTCACTGCTGGCGGCCGACATGCTGTTCACCCAGCGCGTGCAGGAGGAGCGGCGCGTCAACCGGATCCTTGAAGTGAAGGACGATGTCGCGGAACGGTATTTTCCCCACGCCAGCTGGATACTGTTCCCCGGCTACAAGACGAGCTGGGAAGAAGCACTGTGGATCCTGAACGCCCTGCGCGGTTCGCTGAACAAGCGGGGCCAGCTGGCCGCCGTCGGGTATTCCAACGAGGGGCTGGACATCGATGAAGTGGTGATCGCCGTGATCGAGCACGTCCGCGCCCACCAGCTCACCACCCTCTATTTCTACGGCCACAGCTTCGGCGGCATGGTGGCAACCCAGGTGGCCGCCCGGCTGCGCGAGCTCCACGGCGTCGAAGTGGCGTTCATCCTGCTCGACTCCAGCCCTGCGAGCCGGTATGACGTGCTGGATCAGAGCTGGTTCGAGGGTGTGGTGCTGCTCTACGAGAGCGGCTTCCGTTTCCCCACCGTCCTGCGCGGCGGCTACGAGCTCGGCGAGAGGATGCTGCACAAGAATGAGCGCAGCTGGAGCCAGATCCTGGACCAGACGCTGGAGCAGTTGTCGCCCATCGCGCCTTCCAGCGTGCTGATCCAGTCCGAATCCGCCTTCATCTACCACTTTGACGCCGGCAGGTTCGTCGGCAAGCTCGGGGGCACGAAGATGGCCTTCATCGGCAACCCCCGGGACCAGACGGTGGACTACGAGACCGCCCGGGACGCGTGGTCACTGACCTTCAAAGCCAACATGGTCTCGGACAATCTGCGCACCGACGGGGCCAAGCCGGAACACGCCAGCCCCGGCTGGAGCCCGTTCGTCTACCGCCCCATCGTCGAAAAACTCCAGGACGATTTCTTCCCGCTGCCCACCGGCGGCGGGAAGAAAGCCGTGGTCTGAAGGGGTCAGATCTGGTTCTTGAGGTCCGCCACGGAATTCAGGATCTGGTTCGGCCGGAACGGGTACGCGGCGATGTCGTCACGGTGCGTGATGCCGCTGAGCACCAGCACCGTGTGCAGTCCCGCTTCCATGCCTGCGATGATGTCGGTGTCCATGCGGTCGCCGATCATGGCCGTGGTTTCCGAATGGGCGTCAATCTGGTTCATGGCCGAACGGAACATCATCGGGTTGGGCTTGCCCACGATGTACGGTTCACGGCCCGTGGCCTTGGTGATGAGGGCAGCGATGGCGCCGGTGGCGGGCATGGGGCCGTCCTTCGACGGGCCGGTGGCGTCCGGGTTCGTGGCGATGAAGCGGGCGCCGGCCAGGATGAGGCGGATCGCCATGGTAATGGCTTCAAAGGAGTAGGTGCGGGTCTCGCCGAGCACCACGAAGTCCGGGTTCTGGTCGGTGAGGATGAAGCCTGCCTCGTGGAGCGCCGTCGTGAGCCCTGCCTCGCCGATCGTGTAGGCGCGGTTCCCCGACTCCGAGCCGCGGACCTGGTCCTTGAGGAACTGGGCCGTGGCCAGGGCCGAGGTCCAGATGTTCTCCTCGGGGATTTCCAAGCCGGAGGAGCTCAGCCGGGCCGCGAGGTCCCGGGGCGTGAAGATCGAGTTGTTGGTCAGTACGAGGAACCGCTTGGAGGTATCCACCCAACGCTGGATCAGCTCCGAGGCACCCGGGATGGGCTGGTTCTCGTGGACCAGCACGCCGTCCATGTCCGTCAGCCAGCACTCGATTTCCTGGCCGCTGCGGTACATCGAAGCCCGGGAACGTGCCTCTTCTGACTCTGTCAGCTGGTCTTCGCGCTCTTCTGCCATGGTGTCCTCCGCCGTAAGTGTGCCGCTTCCAGAGTCCAGTCTAATGTTGAGGCGTGACTGAACCTGAGATCCCCCGCGCCGCCGGTGCAACGCCTGACGCCGACCCTTCGGCCGACTCGACGGCAGAGACTGCGGCAGCGACTGCGACAGAGACAGAACCCAAGCCGGAGGTTGGCGTCGGCCCCTGGGACGGCGATCTGCCGGAGGGCGAGCACTGGGACCCGGACCTCCTGGCGGACGGCGACCGGCGCAACGTGGTGGACAAGTACCGCTACTGGAAGCACGAAGCGATCGTCGCTGACCTGGACTCCCGACGCCACAACTTCCACATCGCCATCGAGAACTGGCAGCACGATCTCAACATCGGCACCGTGGTCAGGACCGCCAACGCGTTCCTGGCCAAGGAGGTCCACATCATCGGACGACGCCGCTGGAACCGGCGGGGGGCCATGGTTACCGACCGCTACCAGCACATCCGCCACCACCCCACCGTGGAGGACTTCGTGACCTGGGCGCAGGGGGAGGGGCTCGCGATCATCGGGATCGACATCTTCCCGGATTCCGTGCCGCTGGAGACCTACGAACTGCCCAAGGACTGCGTCCTGGTCTTCGGCCAGGAAGGACCGGGCCTGACCTCGGAGGTCCACGACGCCGCCCTCGCCACGTTGTCGATCGAGCAGTTCGGCTCCACCCGCTCCATCAACGCCGCCTCCGCCGCGGCCATCGCGATGCACGCGTGGATCCGCCGCCACGTGTTCGGGCAGGTAGTTTCCTGAGGCACCTATAGTCAGATCGGCGTTTGCCGTTTAGGCTCTGGCCTGTGTGGGCGCAAAGGGCGCCCGCCTAGGGGAAGACATCTCATGAAGAAGGTCTCAACTTCGCATTCCCGGCGCGCCACGCGCCTGCTGGCCCTTGGAACTTCACTTGCCTTTGCCGTCGGGCTGACCGCGACGGCCGCGGTCGCCGCCCCGCCGACGCCGCCGCCGTCGAACAACTACCCGGGTTCAGTGCCCCCGTGGGCAGGCTCCCGCGCCAAGACCGGCATCCCGCTAAGCAATACGACGGTCGAGGGCGAGATCTACCTGAACCTCCCCGACGCCGGAGCAGCCAAGGCGTTTGCGACGGCCGTGTCCACGCCGGGAAGTCCGCAGTACCAGCAGTACCTTTCGCCCCCGGACTGGATCGCCAAGTACGGGCCGGCCAAGACCGACGTCGCTGCTCTCGTTGACTACCTGAAGGGGCAGGGCATGGTGGTCACCTCGGTCCCTGCGAGCGGCCTCTACGTGGTCTTCCGCGGCACCGTCGCCCAGATCAATGCGGCTTTCAGCACGACCGAGCAGACCTATGCCTTCCAGGGCCAGAGCCTGATCGGCCCGTCTACCGCGCCGTCCCTGCCGGCGAACCTCGCCGCCAAGGTCCAGGCGATCTCCATCGACCAGGGGCGGCTGCTCACCCGCCCCTCGCTGGCAACCGCGGGCTCCTCGGATCAGGCCCAGACATCAGGCAAGCCCGTCGGCCCGGCGCCGGTTGACGCGCCGTGCTCCAACTACTGGGAACAGAACAAAGTGACCGTTCCTGCGGCGTACGGCGCAACGAGCTTCGGCACCGCTATCTGCGGCTACACCCCGGCGCAGCTGCAGGGCGCCTACGGGGTGACGTCCCCGTCGACGGCCGGCGCGGGCCAGACTGTGGCGATCATCGACGCCTACGCCTCGCCGAGCATCGAATCGGACGCGAACACGTATTCGCAGAAGAATGGCCTCCCGGCCTTCAAGACCGGGCAGTACCAGCAAATCGTGCCGGATTCCCGGTTGTTCATGGACCAGGCCCTGTGCGGACAGCCCAGCGGCTGGCAGGGTGAGCAGACGCTCGACGTCGAGGCCGTGCACGGACTCGCCGCCGCCGCGAATATCCTCTACGTCGGGGGGAACAACTGCGGCGCGGGCATCGACGTCGCGATGTCCACCATCCTGGACCAGAAGCTCAGCACCATCGTCAGCAACAGCTACGGCTACGTCGGCGAGGCGGTCTCCCCGAACGCGCTGATGGGCATGCAGAACATTCACCTTCAGGCGGCAGGCGAAGGCGTCGGGCTCTACTTCTCCAGCGGAGACAACGGGGACGAGAAGGCGAGCCTGGGCTACGCGTCGCCGGACTTCCCGGCCAGCTCGCCGTTCGTTACGGCCGTCGGCGGAACCAGCCTGGCCGTGGGCAAGAACAACGATTACCTGTTCGAAACCGGCTGGGGAACCACCCGCAACCGGATCGTCCCGAACCCCGACGGCAGCCTCGGCTACGCCGGTGACCTGCCGGGTGTATTCCGTTTCGGCGCCGGCGGCGGGACGAGCGCGGTGTTCGACCAGCCCGACTACCAGAAGGGCACGGTCCCGGCCGCGCTGGCCAACGGCTACAGGGTCTCCCCGGATGTCGCCTCCCTTGCCGATCCGTACACCGGCTACCAGGTGGGGATCAGCCCGATCACCAACGACCACTCTCTCAACACCGGTTCCTATGAAACCACCGGGTACGGCGGAACCTCGCTGGCGTGCCCCTTGACCGCAGCGCAGATGGCGATCGCACAGTCCGCGACCGGAAAAACGGTCGGCTTCGCCAACCCGGCGATCTACGCGGCGGTGAAGCCGGCCGCCTCGGGAGCGCGGGACGTGATGCCCCAGATCAACCCCCAGGCCATGGTCTTCTCCAGCCCGGTCAGCGGCAACAGCTACCTGGTCGGCACCGACAAGGACACCTCACTGTCCACCTCGCCAGGCTATGACGACGTCACCGGCGTCGGCAGCATGACCGTCCCGTTCGCGACGAGCATCGCTGGACAGTAGCCGCACGACGGCACACCGCCAACGGCGGCCGCTTAACACGTCTTCCTGCGTCTGTCGCCGGGTCCGGGAACATTTCCTGGACCCGGCTTCACGTATTCGGCTCCGGGGCGCACGTGGCTAGGATGTACATAGCCATGTAGCTACCACTGCTTTCGACGAGGAGTCAGCATGCCCATTGCAACCCCAGAGATCTACTCCGAGATGATCGACCGTGCAAAGACGGGCGGCTTCGCATTCCCGGCCGTCAACGTCACGTCCTCCCAGACCCTGAACGCGGCCCTGCGCGGCTTCGCCGAGGCCGAGTCCGACGGCATCGTGCAGGTCTCCACCGGCGGTGCGGCTTACTGGTCCGGCGCCTCCACCAAGGACATGGTTGCCGGCTCCCTGGGCTTTGCCGCGTTCGCCCGCGAGGTCGCCAAGAACTACGGCGTCAACATCGCCCTGCACACGGACCACTGCCCCAAGGACAAGCTGGACGGCTTCGTGCTCCCGCTCCTCGCCGCGTCCGAGGCCGAGGTCAAGGCCGGCCGCAACCCCCTCTTCAACTCGCACATGTGGGACGGTTCCGCCGAGACCCTGCAGGAAAACCTCCGCATCGCCCGTGAACTGCTGGAGCGCACCGCGGCCGCCAAGATGATCCTCGAGGTCGAGATCGGCACGGTTGGCGGCGAGGAAGACGGCGTCGAGAACGCCATCAACGACAAGCTCTACACCACGGTCGAGGACGCCCTGGCCACCATCGACGCCCTCGGTTCCGGCGAAAACGGCCGCTACATCACGGCCCTGACCTTCGGCAACGTGCACGGCGTGTACAAGCCCGGCGGCGTCAAGCTGCGCCCGGAGATCCTCAAGGACATTCAGGAGCAGGTGGGCGCCAAGATCGGCAAGGCCAACCCGTTCGACCTCGTCTTCCACGGCGGCTCCGGCTCTTCGGAGAAGGAGATCGCCGACGCCGTGTCCTACGGCGTGATCAAGATGAACATCGACACCGACACCCAGTACGCCTACACCCGCCCCGTGGTGGACCACATGTTCCGCAACTACGACGGCGTCCTGAAGGTCGACGGCGAGGTCGGCAACAAGAAGCTCTACGACCCCCGCGTCTGGGGCGCCTCCGCCGAGGCCGGTCTGGCCGCCCGAGTGGTCGAGGCCGCCCAGCAGCTGGGCTCCACCGGCAAGACCTTCTAGTCATGTCCGACGAGTTCCGCAAGAACCTGATGGGTCCCGAGCCCACGCTCCTGCCTGCCGAGACTGAGATCTACCAGCACCTCGCGCTCGGCCAGGAAGCCCTGGACCTCGTGGCGAAGTACCCCACCTCCTCGCTCCTGTGGGCCATCCTGGCCGAGGAGGCGTGGACAGAGGGCCGCACCATCGATTCCTACGCGTACTCGCGGGTCGGCTACCACCGCGGCCTGGATTCGCTGCGCCGCAACGGCTGGCGCGGTCTGGGACCGATCCCGTGGGAGCACGAACCCAACCGCGGCTTCCTGCGCGCCCTCTACTCGCTGGGCCGCGCGTCCGCCGCTATCGGCGAGGCCGAAGAACCGGAGCGGATCGAAAAGTTCCTCAACGATTCCGATCCCGGCGCCAAGGCGGCCATCGAAGCCCAGGGCTGAGAAGACGCCAGACGACGCAACGCGGGGTCACCTACCGTCCATTCCCGTGACCGGGACGGGCGGTACGTGACCCCGCGTTGTGGTTTAAGCGACGGAATAACGTGCGACGGCGGGCCCCCACCGTGAGGTGAGGACCCGCCGTCGGCGGATTCGTGGGAGGGCCCACGCCCGCCGGGTTCCCTGGCCGAGCTTGCGAGGTTAGGGGGCGGGTGGGGATCAGCTGGCCTTGGCCAGGCCCGTCCGGGCCATGGCATCCGCGTAGGCCGTGTGCATTTCCGCCAGGTACTCCTCCTGGCGGACCGGGGTCCCGGCGAAGGCGCGGCCGCTCAGCGAGCGGACTTTGTAGGTCTTGAGGCCGCGGCGCCAGATCATGGGCACTTCGGTCTTGAGCAGCAGGTTGGCCAGGCGGTTGGCTTCGGTGCCATGGGCCACGATCACCGAGGCGCGGGGCACGAGGGCCAGGAACTTCAGCAGCGGCTTGAGGCCGGCGGAAATCTGGTCCGGCGTGAACTTGCCGTTGGCCTCGCCGGGGACGTACCAGGGGTGGACGTTCCACGGCATGACGAATTCGGGGCGCAGGCCCAGCTTCCACTGGATGCCGAGCATGCGGGTGGCCGCCTCGTCGTCGCCGGCGGTGATGAAACCTGACGAGTCCGCGGTGCCGATGTTGGAGTAGAGGCTGATGATGCGGCACTCATCGACATCGTGCATGGGGTCCACGTAGGGGACAGAGGTGCCAGCCTTGGTTGCCTGGAGAGCGTCACAGAGCTCATTGACGGGGGCGACGTTAGGTTCGTACCGGCGGCTCAGGAGCTCTTCGCGGAAATTTTCAGTGGCCAGGGCTGTCATATGTTGCTGGGTCTCCTGCGGGATTGGCAAAGCTGCCACACCGGACGCGGGCACGCCGAATACAGGGCATGAAGAGCATTGGTGTGGTTTGAAAATGTGGTGTGGACCGATTCGTGATCGATCCTTATCAGTCTATCAAGCCCCGCGAAATGCGGCACCGGCCCGTGCCCCGGCGGCCCGGCCGGTGCCTTGGGGACGGCGTCACGATGGCCCGGCCGGTGCCTTGGTGGCGTCCGGGCGCTGCTACCAGAGGCGCTTGGTGGCGCGGCGGGCGCCCTCGCCGAGGGCCTCCAGCTTGGCGTAGGCAATTTGCGGATGCACCCTGCCGCCCAGCCCGCAGTCGGTGGATGCGATCACGTTCTCGCGTCCCACGAGCTCCGCGAAGCGCACGATCCGGTCCGCCACGAGGTCCGGGTGTTCCACGACGTTTGTGGCGTGGGAGACGACACCGGGGATGATCACCTTACCCTCGGGAAGCGTGGTGTCTTCCCACACCCGCCACTCGTGCTCGTGCCGGACATTGGCCGCTTCGAAGGAATAGCCGCCGGCGTTGACCTGCAGGACCGAGCCGACGATGTCCGCGAACGGGATGTCCGTGGTGTGAGGGCCGTGCCAGGAACCCCAGCAGACATGCAACCGGATCTTGTCCTGCGGGAGGTCGCGCAGCGCCCAGTTCGTGGCTTCGACCCGGAGCTGAATGAACTTCAGGTAGTCCTCGAGGCTCGGCTCGGGGTTGATCTGGTCCCAGCTCTCGGCCAGGGACGGGTCATCGAGCTGGACCGTCAGGCCGGCGTCGATGATGGCTTTGTATTCCTCGCGCATCGCGTCGGCGCAGGCGTAGAGGAGTTCCTCGTCGCTCTTGTAGTACTCGTTGGCCACGCGGGCGCACGAACCGGGGGAGAGCGACGCGACGAATCCCTCGGTGAGGCCGGCCGCGGCCAGGCCCGTCTTGAGGTTGGCGACGTCCGAGGCCACGAGTGCCTGACCGGTGTACGTCAGCGGCCCCGCGATCTTGGGCTGCGTCACGGCACGACGGTGCGCCAGGATCCCCGAGGAGGGGTCGTTGTAGGCGTCATTGAACTTCTGCCGGTCCCGGCGGTCGGGGAACGAGGTCAGGACGATGTTGCCCGGCGAGGAACGGTGCACCTTGGCGTCGGCCCAGCGGTCCACGTCGGTCGGTTCCAGGCCGCCGAGGCGGGAGAAGGAATAGTTCCACCAGGCGCCGTAGTCCACGGAGCTGGACATTGTGTGCCCGTACTCGCCGTCGTTGGCGATGTCGATGCCGAGATCCTTCTGGCGCCGGACGACGTCAACCACCGAGGTTTGCAGCAGGTCCAGGAATTCGGGCGTGATGCCGTCGGCCTCTTTGGCCTCGTTCGCGGCGATCAGCTCAGGCGTGCGGGGCAAAGAGCCGGCGTGGGTGACGCGGATGTGGTCGATGTTCCGGGAAGTTTTGTTCTGGGGCTCGGTCTTTTCGGACATGGCGCGGTTTCCTTTCCATCGGTCCTGGCAGTAGCACCGGTGCCGGTCACGGCGGCCGCGGTTTGGCGGGCTGTGTCCGGGAGGGTTGCTGCGGCGTCAATGGTCCAGGTCCCTCGGCCGCTCGGGATGGTCACTCTCACTTAATTCCACACCGGCCCGTCCCGCAAGTCGCGCCCACTATGTGTCGGGCATGGACTGGTGGAAGATGCAGTTGGCGTTCACCGCAGCCTAGCTCCCGGTCCGAGCAAGGACCTAAAGCGATGCCTGTCACCGTTTTCGGCTAAACTTGGGTGGTAAGAGCCCCGGAACTCTGGCGTTGGGTAAGAGCACAGCGGTAGATTCGGGGCATTCTCATGAACGGCGCTGAGCTGCGGTGGCCACCTGGTCAATCGCACGCAGTTCGGCCCGAACGAATGGGGGAGGATCCCATGCCAGCAATCGTGATCGTCGGAGCCCAGTGGGGCGACGAAGGTAAAGGAAAGGCCACCGACCTGCTCGGCGGCCGGGTTGACTACGTCGTCAAGCCCAACGGCGGCAACAACGCCGGGCACACCGTCGTCGTAGGCGGTGAGAAGTATGAGCTCAAGCTCCTTCCTGCCGGCATCCTGAGCCCG
The DNA here is from genome assembly GCF_054062615.1 of Arthrobacter sp. TE12232. Lineage (NCBI taxonomy): Bacteria > Bacillati > Actinomycetota > Actinomycetes > Micrococcales > Micrococcaceae > Arthrobacter > Arthrobacter sp. TE12232. Next base: position 1,993,483 of record NZ_JBSSFK010000001.1, on the reverse strand, counting down.
AACGCGGTTCCGATCATCGGCAACGGCTGCGTGGTGAACCTGGAAGCCCTGTTCCAGGAAATCGACGGCCTCGAGGCCCGCGGCGCGGACACGTCCCGGCTGCGCGTCTCCGCCAATGCCCACCTCGTGGCGCCGTACCACCAGGTCCTGGACAAGGTCACCGAACGTTTCCTCGGCAGCCGCGCCATCGGCACGACCGGCCGCGGCATTGGCCCGGCATACATGGACAAGGTGGCCCGGCTCGGCATCCGCGTCCAGGACGTCTTCGACGCCTCGATCCTGCGCCAGAAGGTCGAAGGATCGCTGCGCCAGAAGAACGAGCTCCTGGTCAAGGTCTACAACCGCCGCGACATCGAGGTGGACGAGATCGTGGAGTACTTCCTGTCCTTCGCCGAACGCCTCCGTCCGCTGGTCATTGACAGCACTTTCGTCCTGAACACCGCCCTGGATGAGGGCAAGGTGGTCCTCATGGAGGGCGGCCAGGCCACCTTCCTCGACGTCGACCACGGCACCTACCCGTTCGTCACGTCCTCCAACCCGACCGCCGGCGGCGCCTCCGTGGGCTCCGGCATCGGTCCCACCCGCATCTCGCGCTCCATCGGCATCATCAAGGCGTACACCACGCGCGTGGGCGCCGGACCGTTCCCCACGGAACTGTTCGACGAGATGGGCATGTACCTGCAGAAGACCGGCGGTGAGTTCGGTGTCAACACCGGCCGCCCCCGCCGCTGCGGCTGGTACGACGCAGTCCTGGCCCGCCACGCCTCCCGCGTCAACGGCTTCACCGACTACTTCGTCACGAAGCTGGACGTGCTCACGGGTATCGAGCAGATCCCGGTCTGCGTGGCCTACGACGTCGACGGCGTGCGGCACGACGAAATGCCCATGACCCAGACCGAGTTCCACCACGCCAAGCCGATCTTCGAGTACTTCGAAGGCTGGACCGAGGACATCACCGGCGCCCGCACCCTGGAAGACCTGCCGGAAAACGCCCGGAACTACGTCCTGGCGCTGGAGAAGCTCTCCGGCACCCGGTTCTCCGCGATCGGCGTCGGACCGGACCGCGACCAGACGATCGTCGTCAACGACCTGATCAACGACTAACGCTTTAGAAGCTGACGCCCGACGGCGGCGGGTCACCCTGGCAGGGCGGCCCGCCGCCGTCGCTGTTACGGCCCTTGTTAGGGCCGTGCTGAGGTTCGCGGCTAAGACGGGCTTACTCCGAGGGCCTACTGCGAGGACGTGAAGCGCAGCGAAAGCCAGTTCTCCCGGCATGCCCTGGCGGTGGCTTCGGCGTCGCGGAGGCCGGCGAGCCGGATGATTTCGGTGTGCTGGGCCACGGATCCCCGGGCGGCAAAGGAGCCGAAGCGCATCCGCTCCACCCGGCGCAGGACCGGGGTGGTTTGTTCCAGGAGGTCCCGGAGCACCGGGTTGCCGCTGACGGCGACAAAGACCGCGTGGAAATCGTCATCGGCCTGCAGTGCCGACTCGACATCGGCGTTTTGCAGGGCCTGTTCGAAGCGCGAGTTGGCCTCGGCCATGGCGGAAATGTGGTCCTCCGTCAGGAGCGGGACGGCCAGGCGCGCGGCCAGCTCGTGCAGCCCGCCCACCACCTGCTGCGTGCTCTCGGTCGATGCCTGGTCGTAGGGGGCCACGATGGTCGCCTTGCCCGGCAGTGCGATGACCAGGCCGGCGTGTTCCAGCCGGAGCAGCGCCTCCCGGATGGGGGTCCGGCTGACGCCCAGCCATGCCTCCAGTTCCGTGTCCTTCAGCCGTTCGCCGGGCTCGAAAGTGCCGTCGACGATCGCGTTCCGGATCGATTCGAAGACGTTGTCCCGGAGCAGCGGCCGCTTGTGGACTCCGGAGAGCGAGGGGACGGGCATGCAACATATCGTATATCCCTCTTGTCCTCCCGGAGCCGTTATCGGACAATGCAATATATTGCATGTTGGATGTTTACCATGCCCTTTCCCACCACGAGCGAAGGACCGTCGATGGCCATCACCGATTTTGAGCGTTACCCCCTGATGTTCGGACCGAGCCCCGTCCACCCGCTGCCGCGGCTCAGCGCGCATCTGGGCGGTGCCCGGATCTGGGCGAAACGGGAGGACGTCAACAGCGGCCTCGCATTTGGCGGCAACAAGACCCGCAAGCTGGAGTACTTCGTCCCGGAGGCCCTGGCTCAGGGCGCGGACACCTTGGTGTCGATTGGCGGCTACCAGTCCAACCACACCCGCCAGGTCGCGGCGGTGGCCGCGAAACTCGGCCTCAAAGCCCGCCTCGTCCAGGAAAACTGGGTCGACTGGCCGGATCCGTTGTCCGACCGTGTGGGCAACATCCTGCTGTCGCGCATCATGGGGGCCGATGTCCGGCTGGATAGTGCGGGCTTTGACATCGGCATCCGCAGCAGCTGGGAAAACGCCATCGAAGAGGTCAAGGCCGCCGGCGGCAAGCCGTACGCCATCCCGGCCGGCGGGTCCGACCACAGGCTGGGCGGGCTGGGCTTCGCCAACTGGGCCTACGAGGTGGAGCAGCAAGAGCGCGAGCTCGGCATCTTCTTCGACACCATCGTCGTCTGCACGGTCACGGGCTCCACCCACGCCGGCATGATCGCGGGCTTCGCCGGCCAGGACAAACCGCGCCGGGTAATCGGCATCGATGCCTCAGCGACGCTGCAAAAGACCCGCGACCAGGTGGAACGCATCGCCCGGAACACCGCCGAGCTGATCGGTCTGGGACGGGACCTCCGCGACGACGAAATCACCGTCATGGAAGGCTGGGCCGGGGATCTCTATGGCATTCCCGTCGACTCCACCCTGGAGGCCATCCGCCTTGGCGCGTCGCTCGAGGCCATGATCACCGACCCCGTGTACGAGGGCAAGTCCCTTGCCGGGCTGATCGACCTCGTGAAGAGCCGCGATATTCCGGCCGGAAGCAATGTCCTTTACGCCCACCTGGGCGGGCAGATCGCCCTCAACGCCTACAGCGGGCTCTTCCGGTCCTGATTGTTGCGCTATCACTTAGGGTCCTTCTGAGCGCTGAGAACGACCCTAAGTGATAGCGCAACGGTTGGGAGCCCAACGGTTCCGACGGTGACGGGTCCCCTTGAAACCGCCGCCTGGCGAGGAGCCCGCCGTCGTCAATCCGCCGCTAAAATCCCCCGCAGCGCCCGGCCCGAAGAAAGAAATAAAGAAATCTCCGATTGGTGCGTAACCTTTCGGGTCACCCCGACGATTACTCCTTTGTAAGCGCCTCCGGAGCTCGGACCCCCCATCGGGTCTCCGGTCGGCCTTCCACCGTAAGCGCAGGCCGGCGCCTTCCCCCCATTTGGTCTCCGGTCGGCCCTTTACCGTAAGCGCTTGCCGGCGCCTGCCCCCATCGGGCGCCGGCCAGCCTTCCACGGCGAGAGCGGGCTGTCGACGGCCCACGAGGCCTCAGCCCGCCTTCCACCAAAAAACAAAGGATGTATGTCTGTTATGAAGAGTGTTAGCAAGACCACCAAGATTGCTGTCGGCGCCGCCATCCTCGCAGTCGGAGGATTCTCCGGCATCGGACTCGCCAACGCGGCCCAGATGTCCAGCACCCAGCAGTCTGAAGTGACCCACGCTACGCCCGCCACCCCGGCGACCCCTGCGGTCCCGGCTACCCCGACCCTCCCGGCAAAGCCTGCCGTCCCCGCCACCCCCGCAGTTCCCGCGGCACCGTCGGCCGATGGCTCGGCCAAGGGCCACACCGCCGCCGACGCCGACGTCAAGGGCACCGAGGGTGCAGGCGAAGGCTCCGTCGATGCTGACCAGGACGGCGCCACCGTCAAGGGCGACGCCAGCGTGAAGGGTGCTGCCGCTGAAGCGCGCGCCAACGCCAACGTCAAGGCCGCGGTCCCCGCAGTTCCTGCTGTCCCCGGAGCCAACGGCGTTCCGGCCACCCCGGCCGTTCCCGCCGTGCCGGCAACGCCGTCCGTCGAGCTGCCCCAGCACGACAAGTAATCTCCGGCTCTTGAGCCCGGACCCGGTTGGGTCCGCAAGAAGGAACCCCTCGCTTTGAGGGGCCCGGGGGTGCGGCCGCTAGACTTTTGGGGGCCGCACCCCAGCAGTAACGGAAGGACAGCCTCTTGGCACAGCAGCTAAGCGACGACGACTTGTCAGCCGCTTTAGCTGGCGACCCATCAGGCTTCAGCGCGGTGTACGTGGCTATTTCCCCCGCCGTGCTGGGATATTTCCGGGCCAGGGGAGTGGACGACGCCGAGGCCCTGACCCAAGATGTGTTCGTGGACGTCCTGCCGAAACTGGCCGGCGTCACGGGCGGCCACACGGGTCTGCGGACTTTTATTTTCTCCGTCGCCCACGCCCGGCTGGTGGACTACCGGCGGCGCGAGCAACGCGCGCCGCATCTGGCCGAATACGACCCCCTGAACGACGCGCGGTCCTCGGCATCCGCCGAAGACGAGGCGCTCGGCTCACTGGGCGGTATCTCTGCCACTCTCGCGAAGCTCAACGAGGAGCAACGGGAAGTTCTGGTCCTGCGCATCGTCGCGGACCTTTCCATCGAACAGGTGGCCGGCATCATGGACAAGACACCGGGGGCCATCAAACAGCTTCAGCGGCGCGGGCTCAGTGCCCTGCGCGAACTCGTAACCGAAAAGGACCACGCAGCATCATGACGGGCACCCGCGACCCCCAGCAGGATGGCAGCATCCACGCGATGCTGAGCGACTCCGGCCTCGAAACCGCGGCCGAACTCCGGAGCGCGCTCAAACAGCTCCACGCCCTCGTTCCGGAGGCGGCGCCGGCACCCCGCGCCGACCTCGCGGCACTGCTCGCGTCCGGAACAGCCGGGGTGGTCGGAGCAGCCGGTCCGGGCGCAAGCGCGACGACGGCGATGCCCACCCGCGCGATGCCCACCGCAGCAGCCGGGCCGGACGCCGTCGTCGTCAAACTTGCTGATCGCCGCAGGGCACGGAACCGCCGCCTCGCGATCGTGGGCGGCGCCGTGATCGGTGCCATGAGCCTGGGCGCGGGGGCCGTGGCGGCCTCCAGCGAGGATTTCCGGCACAGCGTCAGCCAAACCGTCGGTGTCATCTTCCAGCCCTCGGGGCGCACGACTCAGGCCCCGGAACATGTCCAGCCGTCGCCGGCTTCCGTCCCGGCCTTCCCCGCGCCTGCCGGCACTGCCCCTTCGGGCACGCCGGGCACTGCGCTGCCGTCCAGCGGCGCACCCGCCGGCGCGGCACCGGACGCCCGCAAGGAGGCGGCCGAGCAGACCGGACACACGCCGCCCGTCTCGCCCCCAGCCGTCGGCCGGGACGGCATCCTGCCGTCTCCGGGCCACGGGCCGCAATCGCCTGGCCTACCCACGATGCCCGGCATTCCCGGTGGTTCCGACGGCGGCGAGGACCTGCCCCGCGTCCCCGGCCACATCACGCCAACCCTGCCCGCGATTGTTCCGACGAAGGCCCCCGACCACTCCTAGTCCGTTAAAGCAGTTGCGCTATCACTTAGGGTGGTTCTCAGCGCTGAGAACGACCCTAAGTGATAGCGCAACGTCGGGGTGGCGGCGGGATGGAGGCTAGGCCAGGATCTGCCGTTTGGAGGAAATGACGCCGGTGTCGAAGCCGGCCAGGTGCAGGCCGCCATGGAAACGGGCATGCTCAATTTTCACGCAGCGGTCCATTACGACGTCGAGCCCGGCGGCCTCGGCCTCCTTCGCCACGTCCTCGTGCCACGAACCCAGCTGCAACCATAGTGTCCTGGCGCCGGCCGCGATGGACTCCTCCAGGACACCCGGCAGGTCTTCGTGCTTGCGGAACACATCCACGATGTCCGGGCTCTCCGGAAGGTCCGCGAGCGACGGGTAGGTCGGCTCGCCCAGGATTTCCTTCACCACGGGGTTCACGAAATAGACCTTGTACCGGGTGGAGGACTGCAGGTAGGTCGCCACGAAATAGCTCGCCCGGGACGGCTTGTCCGAGGCCCCCACAATCGCGATGGATTTCGCCTGCCGCAGCAGGTTCAGCCGTTCCGGCGCCGAGGGCCCGGTCCAGGTTCTGGTTTCTTCCGCGCTCATGCGTTTGCTCCGATCGTGCAGCTGTCCGCCGGCAGGACGCCCGGGACGGATTCTTCGGACTGTTCCGATGCCGCCGTCAGCGCCTGGTCGAGGTCCCACAGGATGTCCTCGAGATCCTCCAGGCCCACCGAAATGCGGACCAGGTCCTCCGGGACGCCGGCAGCTTCCAGCTGTTCGGGGCTCAGCTGCTGGTGCGTGGTGGAGCCCGGGTGGATGACGAGGGTCCGGGAATCGCCCACATTGGCCAGGTGCGAGGCCAGCTGCAGGGCTTCGATGAATTTCTGGCCCGCCGCACGTCCGCCCTTGACCCCGAAGGAGAACACTGAGCCGGGACCCAGCGGCAGGTACTTCCTGGCCCGCTCGAAGTGCGGGTGCGAGGGCAGGCCGGAGAAGTTCACGTAGGCCACGCGCTCGTCAGCTTCAAGCCATTCGGCCACGGCCTGGGCGTTGCTGAGGTGCTCGTCCAGGCGCTGGGGGAGCGTCTCCACGCCCTGCAGGAGTTGGAACGCCGACTGCGGGGACAGCGCCGGGCCGATGTCGCGCAGTTGCTCGCAGCGAAGCTTGGTGAGGAACCCGTATTCGCCGAAGTTCCCCCACCACGAGACGTTGCCGTAGGAGGCGACGGGCTCGGTCATCGTGGGGAACTTGCCGTTGCCCCAGTTGAAGCGGCCGCTTTCCACAATGACGCCGCCCAGGGTGGTGCCGTGGCCGCCGAGGAACTTCGTGGCGGAGTGGATCACGATGTCCGCCCCGTGCTCGATCGGCCGCACGAGATACGGCGTGCTCAAGGTGGCGTCGACGACGAGCGGGATGCCGGCGTCGTGCGCCACCTTCGCCAGGGCCGCAAGGTCCTGGACTTCCGAGGACGGGTTGGCCACCACCTCGACGAAGATCGCCTTGGTGTTTTCCCGGACTGCCGCTGCGTAGTCCGCCGGGTCCGTGCCGGGAACGAAGGTGGTGTCCACGCCGAAGCGGCGCAGGGTGACGTCCAGCTGGGTCACGGTGCCGCCGTAGAGCTGGGAGGCGGCCACGATATGGTCCCCCGCCTGGGTCAGCGCGGCGAAGGTGATGAACTCCGCGGCCATGCCCGAGGACGTGGCCACGGCGCCGATCCCGCCTTCGAGGGACGCGATGCGTTCCTCGAAGGCGGCCACGGTGGGGTTGCCGATCCGCGAGTAGATGTTGCCGTACTTTTGCAGGGCGAAGAGGTTCGCGGCGTCCTGGGTGTCCTTGAATACGAAGGACGTGGTCTGGTAGATCGGCACCGCGCGGGCGCCGTGCTCGGCGTCGGGAGTGCCGCCGGCGTGCAGGGCGCGGGTGCGGAAGCCGAAGCTGCGCTCGGCCACTACGCGGCCACCTCAACCTGTGCCACGGGCGTGCCGGACAGGTCCAGTTCGGTGCCGTGCTTGCGGGCGAGGTCGGCCTCGAGTTCGCGGACGATCGGCAGGATCTCCTGACCGAACGCGGCCACCTCCTCCTGGAAGTGCAGGTAGCCGGTGAGGAACAGGTTCACGCCGATCTTCTTGTACTCCACGATCCGCTCGGCGATCTGCTCCGGAGTGCCGATCAGCTGGGTCTTGAAGCCGTCGTTGTACTGGACCAGGTCCTCGAAGCTCGAGTCGGCCCACATGCCCTTGCCATCCTTGGTGGACGGTCCGGCTTCCTGGACAGCGTCGCGGAAACCCTGGACGGCGGGCTTGTGAGCCTTTTCGACGATATCGCGGAGGGTGTCCCGGGCCTCCTTCTCGGAATCGCGGGCGATGACGAAGCCGTTCAGGCCAAACTTCGGAGAAGGCAACTGGCCGTCGGTGCCGCGGCGGGTCTCGCTGGACGCGGCAACCACGCCGGCGATGTTCTCCTTGAACCCCTCAAGGTCCTTGCCGTTGGAGAAGTACCAGTCCGCCACACGGCCGGCGGTGGCCTGCGCGGCCGTCGAGTTGCCGCCGAAGAAGATCTCGGGGTGGGCCCGGCCTGGCACGTCCACCGGGGCCGGCTGCAGGGTGAAATCGGTGATGTTGTAGTACTTGCCGGACTGGCTGAAGTTCTTTTCGGTCAGCAGTCCGCGGAGCACGCGGATGAATTCCTCGGTGCGGACGTAGCGCTCGTCGTGTTCGAGCCATTCGAGGCCGAAGTTCTCGAACTCCGCCTTGAGCCAGCCGGAGACGATGTTGACGGCGGCCCGGCCGTTGGAGATGTGGTCCGCGGTGATGAGGTACTTCGCCAGCACGCCGGGGTGCCACATGCCGGGGTGGACGGCGGCAATCACCTTGAGCCGCTCCGTCGCGGCCAGCAGCGCCAGGCTGAACGAGGTGGCCTCGTGCTGCTTGTCGGCGCCGTAGGAGGCGGCGTAGCGGGTCTGGGTCAGGGCGTATTCGAAGCCGGAGTTCTCGGCGATCCGGGCCAGCTTCTTGTTGTACTCGAAGTCCCAGCCGGTGCGCTGTTCGATCGTGGAGACCACGAGGCCGCCGGAGACGTTCGGGACCCAGTAGGCGAACTTCAGGGGTTCGGAAAGACGGGCGACGCTGCTGATGTCAGTCATGGGGATTCCTTTACTTCTGGGTGGGGATGGCTGCTGCGGGGACGGCCGCGGCGCGTTCGCGCAGCACGTCCTGGATGCCGGCGATGGCCGGCTCGTTCTGGAGGGAGGTGGTGTCGCCCAGCGTGGTTCCTTCGAACAGCTGGGTCAGCAGCCGGCGCATGATCTTGCCGCTGCGGGTCTTCGGCACATCGGGGACGACGACGACGTCGCGCGGCTTGGCGATGGGGCCGATTGCCTTCGTGACGTGCGCCTTCAGGGCGCCGTGGATGTCGGCGGTGGCCGCCGAATCCTTCAGCACCACGAACGCCACGATGGCATGCCCGGTCTTCGGGTCCGCGACGGGGCATACCCCGGCCTCCACCACATCCGGGTGGGAGACGAGGGCCGATTCGACTTCGATGGTGGAGAGCAGGTGGCCGGAGACGTTGAGCGTGTCGTCCACCCGGCCGAGGATCCAGATGTCGCCGTCGTCGTCATATTTCGCGCCGTCACCGGCGAGGAACCAGCCCTGCGCCGCGTACTGGCGCCAGTACGAATCGAAGTAGCGGCGCGGGTTGCCCCAGACCGTCCGCGCGATGGCGGGGCCGGGCGCGTCCACCACGATGAAGCCCTGGACGCCCGGCGGCACGGTGGTGCCGGCGTCGTCCACGATCCGGGTGCTGACGCCCGGCAGCGGCCGGGCGGCGCAGCCGGGCTTGAACTCGGTGTCGGTCGGGGCGGGGGAGAGGATGGTGGCGCCGGTTTCGGACTGCCACCAGGTGTCCACCACCGGGGCGGTGCCGGCGCCGAGGTTGGCCCGTAGCCAGCGCCAGGCCGCGGGATTGACGGCCTCGCCGACGGTGCCGAGGAGCCGGATGGAGGAGAGGTCGTACGTGTCCGGTACGCCGTCCGGGAACCAGCCCATCAGGGAGCGGACCAGGGTGGGTGCGGTGTAGTACTGCGTGACGCCGTAGCGTTCGATGATCTCGAAGTGCCGGCCCGGGTGCGGGGTGTTGGGGGTGCCCTCGAAAATCACCTGGGTGGCGCCGTTGGAGAGCGGGCCGTAGAGCTCGTAGGTGTGCGCGGTGACCCAGGCGAGGTCGGCTGTGCACCAGTGGACGTCCTGGTCCCGCAGCGCGGGGTCCGGGTTGCTGAAGAGGTGCTCGAAACTCCAGGAGGCCTGCGTGAGGTAGCCGCCGGAGGTGTGGACCAGGCCCTTGGGCTTACCGGTGGTGCCGGAGGTGTACATGATGAACAGCGGCGTCTCGGCGTCGAACGCCTCGGCTTCGTGGATCTCGGAGGCGGTGCCGACGGCGTCGTGCCACCAGACGTCGCGGCGTGCGGTCATCGGGACGGTGTCGAGCAGTTCCGGTGCCGTGGTCCGGTTGACCACCAGGACGTGCTCGATCGCGTTCTTGCCGGCGACGGCGGCATCCGCATTTTCCTTGACCGGCACGGGCACGCCGCGGCGGAACTGGCCGTCCGTGGTGACCAGCAGCTTGGCGCCGGTGTCCTCGACCCGGAAGCGGAGGGCCTCGGCGGAGAACCCGCCGAAAACGAGGGAATGGATGGCGCCGATCCGGGCCGCGGCGAGGGTGATGACCACGGTCTCCGGGATGACCGGAAGGTAGATCACCACACGGTCGCCTTTGGCGATGCCGAGATCCAGCAGGGCGTTGGCGGCCTTGGAGACCTCGCGCTGCAGCTCCGCGTAGGTGATGGTGCGGCGGTCGCCCGGTTCGCCCTCGAAGTGCAGGGCCACCTTGTCCCCGCGTCCCGCGGCCACGTGGCGGTCCACGCAGTTGTAGGCGACGTTGAGTTTGCCGCCGTCGAACCAGCTGATCTGCGGGCCGAGCCCGGCTTCGACGTCGGCAGGAATCAGACGGTGGGCTGTGTGCCAGGGCTTGCCGCCGGAGGCATCGCCGGAAAAGTCCGCCCAGTCGAGCCGGAGGGCGGCTTCCTCCCAGAAAGCGATCCGCTCCGCCTCGGGCATGAGGGCGGGCGTCGTGTTCTCGGGCGCGGACACGGAATAGACAGTCATAGGTGTGCTCCATCGGTCCTGGCGGTAGCACCCTGCTGATGGCCAGGGTTGCTGCGGCTGCATCGATCCAGGTCTCTTGGCCGCTCGGGATGGTTGTACTTCACACTAAACGGATGCGCGTCCCGATGGTGAAATTGCCGTCTTGTGCCACGTAATATTCGGCTCTGCAGAATTTTGTGGCTTTTCGGCGGTCATTTCTTCGACGCCGGTGCCGCTGCTGCCAGCCGACCGGCGCGTCCGCGGGTACTGCGCGTAGGCTTTGCCCATGCCCCATGTCAACGATCCTGCAGTCCTCGAACGGCTGATGCGCACCAAGGGGCGGTGGGCCATCGTCGGCCTCTCCACCAACGAATGGCGCGCCGCCTACGACACCTCCCTGTTCATCCGTGACCGGCTGGGCATGGAGATCATTCCGGTGAACCTGCCGGGAGATCCCGTGCACGGCGAAACGGGCTATGCCAGGCTCGCCGACATCCCGGACAGCAAACTGCCCATCGACGTCGTGGACTGCTTCGTGAATTCGCAGAAGGTGGGCGCCGTCGTGGACCAGGCAATCGCCGTCGGCGCCAAGGCCATCTGGATGCAACTGGGCGTCATTGACGAGGCGGCCGCCGAGCGCGCCAAGGCCGCCGGCCTCGATGTGATCATGAATGCGTGTCCGGCGCAGGACGCCGTGCGCTTTGGCTTATAGCCGCTGTATTCTGCAGCCTCCGTAACTTAACCCTAAAGTGTCATTTTCGCCTGCTACCGTTCAGCGGAATCTTCCCCGCGACGCAAGGAGCAGCCATGTGCGAGCACCACCCGACGCTGCCTCCGGCGGCGGCCCCTGAACCTCACTCGGCCCTTGGCCGGCGGGCGCTTCTGGGCCTGCTGGGCGCTTCTGTGGTCGGTGGGTTGGGCGGTTGCGCAGTTCCGGGGGCTACGGCTCGCGGCCCCGAAGCATCGTCCGGTCTTTCGGCCGGCCCGGGGCAGCCGACGCTGTCCGTCCTGACAGTCGACGGACTCGACTCCACTGTCCCCAACGACCTGCGCCGCCCCGGCAGGCGCCCCAAGCGCACCTATGTCTCCGATTTCCGGCTTCCCCCGGTCCAAGGGGGAATGGCGCCGGTCCTGACGCGGGTCCTGACCAAGCAGCCCGTGGTGTTCCTGACCATCGACGACGGCGTGACAAAGATCCCCCGGATGGCCCAGTTGCTGGACGAGTACGACTACCCCGCGAGCCTGTTTCTGACCCGGAACTTCGTGCAGAACGATCCCGGATTCTTCAAACAGTTCGAGGCCCAGGGAAGCCTGGTGGAAAACCACACCGTCAGCCACAACGTGAACATGTCCCGCCAGCTGAGCTACGGGCAACAGCTTGCCGCGATCGCCGGTATGCAGGACTACGCCCAGCAGCAGTTCGGACGCCGGCCCACGCTCTTCCGGCCGCCGGGCGGAGACTACTCCAATGCCATGCGGCAGGCCGTTGCAGCCGCCGGGATGAAAGCCATCGTGACATGGGAAGCCAAAGCCAACGCCGGCCGCATGGATTACCAGTACGGAAATTCACTTCGTCCCGGAGACATCGTGCTCATGCATTTTCGGCCGGAGTTCGCTGCGGACCTTGCCGCCTTCCGCGAGGCCCAGCTTTCTGCCGGGCTCGACGTCGTTCTCCTGGAAAACTTCCTCGGCGTCGCCTGAGCGCGCAGGGGCTGCCGCTATGGTCCGATGGTGCCGGACGGAGCCGGGTCGGCCGGCGGCGAAGTGCCGGGTGGCCACGACGTCGGCGCCTGGCAGTAGGCTCGAAGCATGGACGCAACTGCACTCCGGGCGCTTTGCCTCGGGTTCCCTGGTGCCTTTGAGGACTTTCCCTTCGGGCCCGAGACGTCGGTCTTCAAGGTCCGCTCCGCCGTCTCCGGCGGGCTCCGGCAGGCGGCCAAGATGTTCGCCCTGTCCGCGATGGACGAGGCCGACTTTTCGGTCAGCCTGAAATGTGAGCCGGTCTTGGCCCAGCAGCTGCGAGCCGCCCATCCGGAAATCACCGGTGCCTGGCACCTGAACAAGACGCATTGGAACGGTGTCCGGCTGGACGGTTCGCTGCCCGATGCCATGATCCGGGACATGGTGGAGGACTCCTACGACCTCGTGGTGGCTTCGTTGAGCCGGCGCCAGCAGGAGCAGCTCGGCTGGGCCCGGCTGGCGCTGGGTGACGCCGGGCCGGTGGAGAGGTGAACGGCTTCTTGGGCCGGCTCGTGGGCTTGCCGCCGAGCGGACCAGCGAGCGGCCCGGCCGCCGGCAGGATCGCCGGCGGTGCGCTGAACTATGCGGGCATCGGCGCCACGGAACATGGCCCGCCGCCCGAGGGCGTCGAATGCCTTGTCACGCAGGCCCATGTGGGGGAGGGAGTGGCGGCCTACCGGCGTGCGGTCCAGGGCATGCTGACGTGGCAACTCCAGAAGCGGTCAGGGCTGCGGGTCCGGGCGGAGTCCGGCGTCGTGGTCCCCGGAACCCGTGTGGTGAGCGGTTTCGGCGTCGGGCCGTTCCGCATCGACGCCCCCTGCGAAGTGGTCTGGGTGCGGCGGCTGGTTGCGGGCGACGGCCCGCAGTCCGCCGGATTCGGCTACGGCACCCTGCCGGGACATCCGGTCCGCGGCGAAGAGGCGTTCGAGATCTCGATCGATGTGCAGGGGATGGTGACCATCGCGATCACCGCGTTCGGCGGGCCGTCCAACTGGTTCTACGCGGCGGGCGGCGCCGTGACCAGGCGGGCACGGCGGCACGTCACTTCCAGATACATTAGGAGTGCCCAAGAACTGGCCGCAGGTGTGAGCTGAGCAGGAGCCAATGGATGCTTGATCAACAGACCCTTGACCGATTGTGGAATTTCGATGACCCGGCGCTTTCCGAAGCCCGCTTCCGCGAGGCACTTGCCGGGCCCGGCTACGACGCCGATGAACGTGCCGAACTCACCACGCAGCTGGGCCGGGCCATCGGGCTGCAGGGCCGCTTCGAGGAAGCCGACGCGCTTCTGGACGCGGTCGACGGCGACGAGCCCACCGTGGCGGTGCGGGTGCTCCTGGAACGCGGCCGGGTGCTCAATACCAGCGGCCATCCGGAGATGGCCGTGCCGCTCTTTGAACAGGCCGCCGAACTCGCGGACCACCTGGGCGAGGAATTCCTGGCCGTGGATGCGTTGCACATGCTCGCCCTAGCCGACTCGGCGCACGCCGTGACGTGGACCCGAAGCGCCCTGGAGTACGCGTCCACGGTCCACGATGAGCGGACCAAGCGGTGGATCGTCTCCCTCCACAACAACCTCGGCTGGACGCTGCACGACGCCGGCCGCTGCACCGAGGCCATGGTGGAGTTCCAGCTCGCCGAACAGTGGGCCGGGAGGATCGGGACCCCGCGGCAGCAGGAACTGGCCCGCGAGGCCATCAAGGCCTGCTGACCCCGTTCCGTAACACCAACGCGGGGATCCTTCCGGCCCATAAATGCCGGCAATGGGCTGGATGTGACCCCGCGGTGTCTTGTTGCAAGAATGGAACACCGTCCCGCCACACCGAAAGGCACAGTCCCGTGATCTTCATTGTCGTCAAATTCAAGGTCAAGCCCGAATGGTCCGAGCGCTGGCTCGGCCTCGTGGACGATTTCACCCAGGCCACCCGTCAGGAGCCGGGCAACCTGTGGTTCGACTGGTCCCGCAGCGTGGAAGACCCCAACGAGTTCGTCCTGGTCGAAGCCTTCAAGGACGACGCCGCAGGTGACCACGTCAACAGCGAGCACTTCAAGAAAGCCATGGCGGACATGCCGCAGGCCCTCGTGGAGACGCCCCGCATCATCAGCCGCCAGTTCGACGGCGAAGGCTGGGACCGGATGGGCGAACTCACCATCTAGGACCTCCAACTCGAGGGGAAAATTGGGGCATGTGGATCGGCTGGATTGAATTCGACCTCCTCCTCGGCGATGTCCACAGCCTGAAGGAGAAACGCTCCGTGGTGCGGCCGGTACTTGCCGAGCTGAAGCGGCGCTTTGATGTCTCCGTGACCGAGGCGGACCTGCATGACCAGCACCGGCGCACCGTGATCGGCGTCGGTCTGGTCGCGGCGGACCGGGCCCACCTCGTGGAGGTGCTGGCCGGCGTCGAACGCTTCATGGCCGCCCGGCCGGAAATGGAGCTGCTCAGCGCCCGGCAGCGGGAACTCCGCAGCGACGATTAAAAGCAACGCGGGGTCACTTAGCGCCCGTCCCCAGGGGATTTATGGGCGGCAAGTGACCCCGCGTTGCATTGTGGGGACTAGCCGAAGTACTTCGGCAGGGTCGCCTCGTGGGCTTCGCGGAGCGCGTCAAGGCTCATGGGTTCGACTCCGTTGATCTCCAGCGTGCCGCCCTCGGCGTCCACCACACCGATCCGGACGTGCGCGAAGCCGCGGGCGGTGCACATGTCCGTGAAGCGGATTTCCTCCGAGCGGGGCACCGAGACGACGGCGCGGCCCTGGGTTTCGGAGAAGAGCGCGGTGAACAGGTCCACGCCGTCGCGGTCCAGGACGTCCTGCAGCGCGATCCGGGCACCCACGCCGTAGCGCAGGGACGATTCCACGAGGGCCGCCGCGAGGCCGCCTTCGGAGAGGTCGTGGGCGGCGTCCACCATGCCGTCGCGGGAGGCGTTGATCAGGATCTCGCCCAGTGCGCGTTCGGCATCGAGGTCAACCTTGGGCGGCAGGCCGCCGAGGTGTCCGCGCAGGTTGGACCATTCCGAACCGTCCAGCTCGGCCGCCGTGGTGCCCAGCAGGTAGATGGCCTGGCCGTCTTCCTTCCAGCCCGAGGGCGTGCGGCGCGCGACGTCGTCGAACTTGCCCAGCACAGCCACCACGGGGGAGGGGTGGATGGGGGTGGTGCCGGTCTGGTTGTACAGCGAGACGTTGCCGCCGGTGACAGGGATGCCGAGCACCATGCAGGCGTCGGACAGGCCGCGGATGGCCTCGGCCAGCTGCCACATGACGTCGGGATCCTCGGGGGAGCCGAAGTTCAGGCAGTCGCTGACGGCCATCGGCACGGCGCCGGACGTGGCGACGTTGCGGTACGCCTCAGCCAGGGCCAGCTGCGCGCCGTGGTACGGATCGAGGTAGGTGTAGCGGCCGTTGGCGTCGGTGGCCAGGGCCACGCCCAGACCGGTTTCCTCGTCCACCCGGACCACTCCGGCGTCGTCCGGGAACGCCATGGCAGTGTTGCCGCCGACGTAGCGGTCGTACTGCTTGGTGATCCAGGACTTGTCGCACATGTTCGGCGAAGCCACGAGCTCGGTGATGGCAGCGGCCAGGTCCGCGGGAGCGGAGGGGCGGCCTGCGTCCTGAACGGACCCGGTGAAGGAGTCGGCCTGGACCGCGTCCTGCCATTCGGGGCGGGCATACGGGCGGTCGTAGACCGGGCCGTCGTGCGCGACGGTGCGCGGGTCGACGTCGACGATCACTTCGCCTTCCCACGTGATGATCAGGCGGCCGGTGTCCGTCACCTCGCCCAGCCAGGAGTATTCCACGGCCCATTTGTCCATGACCGCTTCAAACGCGGCGATGTTCTCCGGGGTGACCACGGCCATCATGCGTTCCTGCGACTCGGACATCAGAATTTCGCCCGGGGTCAGGGTGGGATCGCGCAGCAGGACGGAGGTCAGCTCGACTTCCATGCCGCCGTCGCCGTTGGAGGCGAGCTCGGACGTGGCGCAGGAAATGCCCGCGGCGCCCAGGTCCTGGATGCCCTCCACCAGGGAACCCTTGAACAGCTCCAGGCAGCACTCGATCAAGACCTTCTCGGCGAAGGGGTCGCCCACCTGGACGGCGGGGCGCTTGGACGGCTTGGTGTCGTCGAAGGACTCCGAGGCCAGCACCGAGGCGCCGCCGATGCCGTCACCGCCGGTGCGTGCACCGAACAGCACCACCTTGTTGCCCTTGCCGGAGGCATTGGCGAGGCGGATGTCCTCGTGGCGCATGACGCCGACGGCCAGCGCGTTGACCAGCGGGTTGCCCTGGTACACGGAGTCGAAGACCATTTCGCCGCCGATGTTGGGCAGGCCCAGGGAGTTGCCGTAGCCGCCGATGCCGGCGACCGCGCCGTGCATGACGCGGGCCGTGTCGGGGTGGTCGATGGCGCCGAAGCGCAGCGGATCCATCACGGCCACCGGGCGCGCGCCCATGGAGATGATGTCGCGGACAATGCCGCCGATGCCGGTGGCCGCGCCCTGGTAGGGCTCCACGAACGACGGCGAGTTGTGCGACTCGATCTTGAACGTCACGGCCCAGCCGTCGCCCAGGTTGGTGACACCGGCGTTTTCGCCGATGCCCACGAGCATGTCCTTCTTCATCTCCTCGGTGACCTTTTCGCCGAACTGGCGCAGGTGGTTCTTCGAGGACTTGTAGGAGCAGTGCTCGCTCCACATCACGGAGTACATGGCGAGCTCGGCGCCCGTGGGGCGGCGGCCCAGGACCTTGACGACCTCGTCGAACTCGTTCTGCTTCAGGCCCAGTTCGGCCCAGGGCAGTTCGGTGTCCGGAGTCTTCGCCGCGTTCTCCACGGTGTCGATGTTGAACTTCCGGGCGGTCTCCGCGGGCGCCGCCACTGCGGGTGTCTCCGTCATTTGTTGCCTCCCACGATTTTGTTCAGGACAGAGGTGAAGAAGCCGAGGCCTTCGGTGCCGGAGCCTTCCTCCGGGCCGAAGCCGGCCTCCACGGCGTGCTCGGGGTGCGGCATGAGGCCCACCACGTTGCCTGCGGCGTTGGAGATGCCGGCGATGTCGCGGCGGGAACCGTTCGGGTTGAACCCGACGTAGCGGAACACGACGCGGCCTTCGGCCTCAAGCGCGTCCAGGGTCTTCTCGTCGGCGATGTACTGGCCGTCCTGGTTCTTCAGCGGCACAGTAATTTCCTGGCCGACCGCGTAGTCGCCGGTCCACGCGGTGGAGTTGTTCTCCACGCGGAGGACCTGATCGCGGCACATGAATTTCAGGTGGTCGTTCTTGATCATGGAGCCGGGCAGCAGGTGCGACTCGGTCAGAATCTGGAAACCGTTGCAGATGCCGAGGACCGGCAGCTTAGCCTCCGAATTGGCGGCGTCGATGATCTTGGACATCAGCGGCGCGAAACGGGCGATGGCGCCGGCGCGGAGGTAATCACCGTAAGAGAAACCGCCGGGAATCACGACGGCGTCGACGTCACCCAAGGTGGTGTCGGCATGCCAGAGTTCCACCGGGGTGGCGCCTGCCAGGCGGACCGCGCGGGCGGCGTCGCGGTCATCCAGGGTGCCGGGGAAGGTCACGACGCCGATCCGCGCCCCCGCGAGTTGTGGGTTAGCGGCGACGGCAACAGCCTCGCCGATCAGGGGGAGTTCAGTCATCTCAGGCCTCAACGACCTCGACGTTGACGACGTCCTCGATGACCGGGTTGGACAGCAGGGTTTCCGCGGCGTCGCGGGCCTGGGCCAGGATCTCCTCGGTCACCTCGCCGTCGACCGTGAGTTCGAAGCGCTTGCCCTGGCGGACAGAGCTAAAGGCGGTGAAACCCAGCCGGGGCAGCGCACCGACGATGGCCTTCCCCTGCGGGTCCAGAATCTCGGGCTTGGGCATGACGTCGACAACGATCCGGGGCATCCGGTAACTCCTGTGCGTGAGCATTGGGTAAGGGCGCAGCGGAGTAGTGCCGTCTCACGCCGGTCCGCTGTGTGTTGAGGACTGTTAGTGAACACAGCGTGAAAGGGCGCTCCGCGAGCTTGCATGCCCATTCTACCGGCCGCGGTGCGTCCGGCCGCATTCGGGCTGGCAGTGTGAACGTGGCCTCCCCGGGAGGTCCTTGAACTGGACAAACGCCGCCGCGCGGCGCGCTTCGGCCTATGGTCCCGCGCGGCCGCGGGTCAGTAGGATGTGCGCATGGCTCCGAAACCGAAATCCGTGCTGTTACCCGTCGTCGCCGCCGCCGTGTTCGCCGGGCTGGGCCGAATGGTCCTGCAGAAGATCAGGGCCGACCGTGCAGCGAAGCAGACCAAGGTGGCCGGACCGCTGGACGAGAAGACCCGGGCCTGGATCAGCGAGGTTGTCCGGACTCCGCGCCAGTAGGCCACCCCGCCCGGGCCGCACATTCCTCCCCATTTCCTATCGACCTCCTGACTATCGACGCAGCTCAGACGCTTCGTCGACGCATCGTGTCGTATTGCGTGACAAATTTTAGATAGCTTCTTGTGGTCTATGTCATATCCGGCTCTCAGTCTGTACTGTATGAATCGGCTGGTATCCGTCGGGGCAGGCCGGGCAATCGCCCGGTGCGGCCCCGCCAGTCTGCTGGGCCCGGTATAGAAGCCGGGCCGTTCCTTTACGAAAGGTTCATCACTCGTGACATCACCAGGAAAGAGCTTCCTTCGAAGCGGGGGACTCCGGAGGGTCGCGGCGCTGACCCTGGGATTGCCGGTACTTCTGTCCACCATCGCGATCGCACCTGCCAACGCGGCCCCGGCACAGGGGCCGGCCGCGGCCGGTGTCGCGCAGAAGAATGTTGATCCGAACAACTACAAGGACGGCCGCTACATTGTGGTTCTGGCGGAAAAGCCGTCCGCAACCTACGACGGCGGGACGCCCGGGCTCCCGGCCACGAAGCCCGCCTCCGGCAAGAAGCTGGACGCCAACAAGGCTGAAGTCAAGCAGTACCGGGCCCACCTGGAACAGAAGCAGGCCCAGGTCGCCGGCCAGCAGGGCGTCAAGATCCAGCGCCAGTTCACGGCAGCCCTCAACGGCTTCAGCGCCAAGCTGACGGCGGACCAAGCCATCAAGCTGGCCAGGGACCCCTCCGTCCTGGTGGTCGCGCCGGACACGGAGAACGCTCCGGACTACTCCAGCACCGACTTCCTCAAGCTCAGCGGGCCCAACGGCACCTGGAACACCCAGTTCGGCGGCCAGGACGGGGCCGGCAAGGGCGTTGTGGTCGGGGTCATCGACACCGGGTACACCCCGTCCAGCGCCTATTTTGCCGGCGACGCGGTTAAACCACTCACGGGAAATCCCGTCGTCGGCGTGCCATACCGCAGCGCGGACGGCAAGATCGAGATGCTCAAAGCCGACGGCGAGCTCTTCAAGGGCGACTGCCAGACCGGCACTGACTTCGACGGCACGGCCTGCAACTCCAAGGTCCTGAGCGCCCGCTACTTCGGCGACGAGTTCGCAAGCTATGTCCCGCAGTCGGACTGGGCGCCGGGCGAGCGGCTGTCGCCGGTCGACGCCGCCAGCCACGGAACCCACACGGCCAGCACGGCTGCAGGCAACGCCAATGTCGAAGCCATGGTTGACGGCCGGAGCTTCGGTCAGACCAGCGGCATCGCACCGGCCGCGAAGCTGTCCATCTACAAGGTCTGCTGGGAAGATACCGATCCCAACACCGGCGGCTGCTACTCGTCGTCGGCCATCGAGGCCATCAACCAGGCCATCGAGGACGGCGTGGACGTCCTGAACTACTCCATCTCGGGCGCTACGGACACCACCACGGACCCCGTCTCCCTGGCCTTCCTGTCCGCTGCCTCGGCCGGGATCTTCGTGGCGGCGTCCGCCGGCAACTCCGGCCCGACCGCCAGCACCGTCAACCACGGCGCACCGTGGATGACGACGGTCGCTGCCAGCAGCTTCTCGCAGGAACTGCAGGGCACGGTCGAGTTCTCCGACGGCAGCAAATACCGCGGCGCCAGCATCATGAACGGCCAGGTCTCCAACGCCGGCGTCGTGCTGGCAGCCAACGCGGGAGCCGCCGGGAGTACCAACCCGGCCCTGTGCGGCGACGGCTCGCTGGACCCGGCCAAGATCGCCGGCAAGGTTGTGGTCTGTGACCGCGGCGTCGTAGACCGCGTCGCAAAGAGCGCCGAAGTCAAGCGCGGCGGCGGCGTCGGCATGATCCTGGTCAACCTGAGCGAGTCCTCGCTGGACACGGACAAGCACTCGGTCCCCACCGTCCACGTGAACCCGCCTGCCACCGAGGCCATCAAAGCCAAGGTCGCCGCCAACCCGGCGATCACGGTCTCCCTTGTCAACAAGGACACCACGGGTCTGCCCCTCGAGGCGCAGCCGCAGATCGCCGGCTTCTCCTCCCGCGGCCCGCTGCTAGCCGCAGGCTCCGATCTCCTGAAGCCGGACGTCACCGCGCCCGGCGTGGCCGTGCTGGCCGGCGTCTCGCCGATCGGCACCGACGGGGACAACTTCGGGTTCCTGTCCGGCACTTCCATGGCGTCCCCGCACGTGGCCGGCTTCGCGGCGCTGATCCTGGCCAAGAACCCCTCCTGGTCCCCGGCGGCCGTCAAGTCCGCGATGATGACCACCACGAGCGACGTCAAGAATGCTGACGGGTCGAAAAACACCGATGTCTTCGCCACCGGTGCGGGCGAGGTGGACCCGGCACGTGTGCTGGATCCGGGCCTCGTCTACGACGCCACCACGGCGGACTACCAGGCGTTCATCCAGGGCACCACCAGGCCGCGGGACATGAACCTGCCGTCCTTCGCACTGGGCAACCTGGCCGGGAAGATCGAGGTCACCCGCACGGTGACCGCCCTGACGCCGGGCGTCTACAAGGCCAAGTTTGATGTTCCCGGCATCAAGGTCAGCGTGACCCCGGCTGCCCTGAACTTCAAGGCAGCCGGAGAGAAACAGACTTTCAAGGTCTCTTTCGAAAACCAAGGAGCGCCGCTGGGCAAGTTCGCCACGGGTTCGCTGACGTGGCAGGGCGCCAACAAGACCGTCACCTCCCCGATCGCGGTCCGTCCGCAGTCGGCAGTGGCGTTGTCCGACGTCGCCTTCACCTCGCAGGGCGGGACGGGATCCGGCGCGATCAAGGTGGTCTCGGGCACGAATGCGCCGATCAGCATGACCCTCGACGGCCTCTCGAAGGCGGATTCCACCGCTGTGCAGCTGGTCCCGGGGCCGTTCACGGGTGACACGGATGCCTCGAACCTCGTCAAGACGGTCACGGTCCCCGCAGGAGCCCCGCTGGCCAAGTTCTCAGTGATTTCCGCCGACCCTAAGGCCGACTTCGACATGTACGTCATGACCCCGACGGGCCCGCTGACGGTCGCAACGTCGTCCGCCAGTGAATCGGTAGCCATCCCCGACCCCGCCCCGGGCGAGTACACGATCTACGCGAACCTGTACGCCAGCCCGAATAGCCAGACCACCAAGGCCTCAGTGGATGCCGCGGTGCTGGGCGCGAACGTCGGCAACGCTTCGCTGAGCCCGAACCCGTTGCGCCTGGCCAACGGCAAGGCCGGCAGCGTCACGATGAACTGGAAGGGCCTGTCCGAAGGTTCATACATCGGACGCGTCACCTTCGCCGGTGCCAGCGAGCCGACATTCGTCTCCGTCCTGGTCACCCCGGCCGGGGCCGTCGCGGTCCCGCCCACCGCGGAGGACCAGGACTCCAACGACGGCCCGGGAGACAACGGTGACGGCGGTAACGACACGGGCAAGAAGGTGAAGAAGGAGAAGGGCAAGATCCAGAACGGCGATCAGTCCTTCGCCCCGGACAACGCCATCTAGGCGCATAACGGCACCAAGAACGGCGACGGCCGGCGGTTCGCACCGCCGGCCGTCGCTGTTTAAACCGCCTTAAACCGCCGGGTCAGACATCAGGTGTCGGGCAGCGGCCCGCCGGAGGCAGGACACCGTCCGCCGGAAGCAGGAACCGTGGGTCGGATTCCTGCCGCGTCAGACGGCGCCCGTGGAACCTACGCTGCCGCCGAGCAGCGCCGCCATGGCGCGCCAGCGCGCGATCTCGCAGCCGTCCGTCCGGCTGAACCGGCTATTGACCTGCCGTCCCAGATACCAGCCGGTCACGACGGCGGTCTGCGGGCCGCCATACTGCTGCGTGCACAACTGCGGGGGCCCCGGCTTGGGGAAGAAGACGGCCTCGCCGTGGCGCCGGACCGCCTCAAGTGCGGCGGCCGGATCGGGAAGGGTCGACGCGGCGGAGGGTTCGCCGTCGGCGGCTTCGAGCCGGAAGGTGTATTCCGGCGCGCCGGGCGCCTCGGTCAGGCGGATGGTCAGGTCGATGTCGTGCTGCGGGGCGGCTGTGCCTGTCATGTTGGTCCTTTCAGACTCTTGTCCGGAGCCGGAGCCGGAGCCGGAGCCGGAGCCGGAGCCGGAGCCGGAGCCGCGTGCCGGCCTCCGCTTCCGGGGCTGTCCTGGCCGCGGTGTTGCGCCGCGGCATCGAGCAGGGGCCTCAGCTCCTGCAGCAACCGGTGCCGGAGTTGCTGCGACTCGGCTGCGAACGTCCGCTGATGGTCAACGTATTCGGCCTTGCCCTCCGGCGTCTCGATGGGAATGGCAGGATAACCCCAGTCGGCGAGATCGTACGGCGAGGCCTGCATGTCCATGGCCCGGATCCGCCATGACAGTTCGAAGCAGTCCATGACGAGCTCGCTGGGGAGCAGCGGGGAGAGTTTGTAGGCCCACTTGTAGAGGTCCATGTTGGCGTGCAGGCAGCCGGGCTGCTCCAAGGTCCGCTGGTTCTCCCTGCTGGGAACCAGGCTGTTCAGCGGAACGGCGTCCGGAGTGTAGAAACGGAAGGCGTCGAAGTGCGAGCACCGGATCCGGTTCTCCTCCACCACCTCGTCGGTGCGCCCAGTCCCCAGCCGCAGCCTCAGGTACTCGTGCCGAAGGTCGAACTTGTCCTGCCGGTAGACCATGGCCCACTCGTGCAGCCCGAAGCAGCCGAACTGGGCGGCCCGCGCGGCAGTCCCGGCGAGAATGATTCCGGCGAACTGCAGCGCCTCCCGCCGATCCCGGAGGAAGGCGTCGACGTCGACCGTCACGGCTGGCGAGTCCGCCGGCAGCCCGGCGGCGGCGAGTTCGGCGTCGTCGGCAGCGCGGTAATACTTCCAGCCGGTCCGCGCCTCCGCCTCAGGCCCGGAGAGCACGACGCCGGCGCCCGGGTGCCAGCGCAGCAGCTGGCCGGGTTTCTGGGTGTAGTAGGTGAAGAGGAAATCTTCCACCGGGTGCTTCCGGCCGGCGGAGCGCCGCTCAAGGTAAGGATCGGCATAGCGGCGGACGCGCTGCTGGTGGGCCGCCTGGCGTGGCAGCCACTCTTCCTGCTGGAAGTGCACGGGCTTAACTCGGCCAGCCGGATGAGCCCAGGACGTCCTTGGCGGCGTTCCACGCGGCGATTTCACAGCCGCCCTTCAAACTGAAGGTCGCCTGAACCTGCCGCCCGTCCACGACGCCGGTGACGGTCGCGACTTGCGGACCGCCGTACTGCTGGGTGCAGGCCCGGTCCTTGTCGATAACGGGGCTGAGGATGGACGGGTTGTTCTTGATGGCGAGGCACGCTGCGGCAGGGTTGGGGTGCTGGCTTTCGGCCGCGGGAACCCCGTTCTGGCACACGAGCGTGAAGTTGGTCGGGGCGGCGGTTTCGGTCGGCTTAATCATGATGGCGAGCTCGGCGTTCCCCTGTCCCGGGCCGGACGGCAGCGGGGCCGCGGAGGGCGACGGGGCCGGGGACGTCGTCTCAGTCTCCGGCGACGGAGAGCCGGTCGGGGAGCTGGAGGATGTTCCCGCCGTCGTGCTGGCTGAGGGAGACGGCGCGGGGCCGCTGTTCGGCGTGCACGCGGCCAGTCCGGCCGCGGCCATCAGGGCGGCCGCCAAAAAAAGTGCCGGGCGGCCCGATCGAGTGCGCATCAGCAGTCCTCCTCAGTTTTGCCCAGTCTACCGCCGGGGTGCGTCTTCCGGGTCGGGCCGGGTGGCGGCGATCAGGTCCATCATGGACGCGTGCAGCTGCTTCACCTGCTCGCGCGTCAGCCCCAGCCGCGCCATCATGATGCCCGGAACGGCGGTGGCCTGCTCCCGGAGGGCCGCCCCGCGGGGCGTCAGGCGGACATCCAGCATGCGTTCGTTGCCCTCCATCCGCTGACGGGTGATGAGTCCAGCGGTTTCGAGCCGGCGCAGCAGCGGCGAGATGGTGGCCGGCTCCTGGGCCAGGGCGTCGCTGATGTCCCGGACGGACCGGGGGCTGGCCTCCCAGAGGCACAACATGACGAGGTACTGCGGGTGGGTCAGGCCGAGCTTGTCCAACACGGGCTTGTAGGCGCCCACCACACTCCGGGAGGCCACCGTCAGGGCGAAACAGAGCTGTTGTTCCAGGAGGAGGTCATCCTGCGCCGCTTGGGAGTCCCGGGTGCCCTGCGGGACGCGGGCTGCCTGGTTTCTTGGGATTCCTTCGGTCACACTGACTCCTTCAAATGATTAGTGCACTAATGATTAGCGTACACTGGGAGCATTGTCTTGTTCCCAGGAAAGGATAGCCATGGCCAAGGAAAACGGCGCCCAGAGGTTCATGCGGGCAACCGGAAAGCTTCGGATGATTTTCGGGCCGGCCAACCGCAGTTCCCTCGGCCATGAGATGACCGAGCAGAACAGGCGGCTGTTGGCGATGCGGGAGGCCGAGACCGCGCAGTGGGAGACCATGCACCGGCCCGACGGCAGCACCTATGTGGTGCCCCGCAACCCGGAGGACAAGTCCCTGCGCTAGGCGTGTTTTCCCGGCCTCGCACAGGGGCCTTTTGCCGCCGTCGGGCGTAAAATGAGGACACTGACACACCGCTGTGCAGCATCCTGAACCACCCGCGACGAAGAAAGGGGGTGGGACTAGTGACACGTGCGGTCAAAGCTTTTATGGACAAGACCGACAAGCTGAGGCTCCTGTTCGGACCCGCCAACCGGGGCGACACTGCGGCGCCTGTCGTTCACCATCATGATGACTACGAGCACGCCTCGGAAGAAGACCTGGCAGGCTTCGAGGTCGAGACAGACTCGCATGGACACCACTACGCGGTCCGGAAAACGGATCTCTGGAAAGAAGAGGTCTGAGAGCCCGATCCGGCATCAGGGCGGCCGTGGCCGCCCGGACACGCCGGACAGAAGGGTGCGGAGAAACGAGGAAGGGAGCGGCGCTGGCCGCTCCCTTCCTCATGCACATGCCGGCTGGAATCCCGCTCCCGGCCACGCAGCCGGCTTGTGGTGTCCCTTGGTTGCCCGTTGCCGGTTAGCGGCCGGTGCCGCCGTAGACCGTGGCTTCGTCCTCGCTGTCGAGGTCGAACGCCCTGTGGATGGCGCGGACGGCGTCATCGAGCAGGTCCGCGTGGGTGACCACCGAGATACGGATCTCCGAGGTGGAGATCATGTTGATGTTGATTCCGGCCTCGGAGAGGGCCGCGAAGAAGCGCGCGGAGACCCCAGGGTGGGAGCGCATGCCGGCGCCGATCAGCGAAAGCTTGCCGATCTTCTCGTTGTATTCGATGCTCTCGAAGCCGATCCGGTCCTGTGCGGCGTGCAGCGCGGCAAGGGCTTCGGCGCCCTCGACGATCGGGAGGGTGAAGGAGATGTCGGTCCGGCCCGTGCCGTGGGTGGAGACGTTCTGGACGATCATGTCGATGTTGGAGTGGGCGTCAGCGATGACCTGGAAGATCGCGGCGGCCTTGCCGGGGATGTCAGGTACACCGACAACCGTGACTTTGGCTTCGGAACGATCGTGTGCAACACCGGAGATGATTGGCTGCTCCAAGGCAACTCCCTCTTGGGTCGTGATCTTGTCGTCGGCGCCGGGCAGGACCCAGGTGCCTTCGTTCTGGCTGAATGAGGAACGGACGTGCAAGGGTACCCCGAAGCGGCGGGCATATTCGACGCAACGCAGGTGCAGGATCTTGGCGCCCGAGGCGGCCAGCTCCAGCATTTCCTCGCTGGAGATGCGGTCGATCTTGCGGGCCGACGGGACGACCCGCGGGTCGGCCGTGTAGACGCCGTCGACGTCGGTGAAGATCTCGCAGACGTCGGCGTCGAGCGCCGCGGCGAGGGCCACCGCCGTCGTGTCGGAACCGCCGCGGCCGAGCGTGGTGATCTCGTTGGTGGTGCGGCTCATGCCCTGGAAGCCGGCAACGATCGCGATGTGTCCCTTGTCCAGGGCGGTGCGGATGCGGTGCGGGTCGACGTCGATGATCCGGGCCTTGCCGTGGATGCCGTCGGTGATCATGCCGGCCTGCGAGCCGGTGAAGGACTGGGCCGAAGCGCCGAACTTGTTGATGGCCATGGCCAGCAGCGCCATGGAGATGCGTTCCCCGGCGGAAAGGAGCATGTCCATTTCGCGGGCCGGGGCGGAATCGGTCACCTGTCCGGCGAGGTCAAGGAGTTCATCGGTGGTGTCTCCCATGGCGGAGACCACGACGACGACCTCGTCGCCGGCGTTGTGGGCGTCCACGACCCGGCGGGCGACGCGCTTGATGCCCTCCGCGTCCGCCACCGACGAACCGCCAAACTTCTTCACGACAAGGTGCTTGGTGGTGGCGGCCGAGACGGGCAGCGTCTGCGGCTGCGATCCGGGCTGGACTTCGGTAGTGGGCAAACTCATTCGCGCACCCTCACTGGATCATCGGGGTTCTGGGCCAGGCAACCAAACGGCGCGACGGCGTAACTTCTCCTCCCAGTTTATCGCCGCGCGCCCTGCGCCGTTGAATTGTGACCGAATAGTAGACAACCGGGCCTTTCCGCGGGCGCGATTCCGCCGGAGATGCCCGGCGCTGCGGACCAGGAAGGGCATGCTCTCCCGTGCCGGGGACATGCTCATTCTTCGCGGCCAGGGGTGGGCATAAGGGCATTGTGTCCATTCCCGGCACCGGGCGCGGGACATGTCCGATGGCCGGAAGGAGCTAGCCTCGGTCCAGCCGGTAGCGCCAGGACGGCAGCTGCTTGCCCGCCGTGTCCTCGGCAACCGGGAAGAAGCGGTCCTTCCGGAAGCCCAGGCCTTCCAGCAGCCTGCGCGAAGGCAGATTGGGCTCGTAGACCCCCGCGAAAAGTGTTTCGCTGCCGCGAACGTCGAAGAGCCACTGGACTAGGGCGGCCGCCGCCTCACGGCCGAGACCGAGCCCGTGATGTTCCGGGTGCAGGACATAGCCCAGGCTCGCGGACCAGGAAGGAATCCGGCCGGGTGCCGGGGGCTCGGCGGTGTTCCAGGTCCGGCCGTCGCCAACGACGTCACCGGTGGCGCGGAGCTCGAAGGCCCAGCCGAAGTAGAACCACTCGGCGGTCGAGGATTCCGCAGCGGACAGCGCCTGCTGGATCCGGGCACTGTTCTGCTCAGGCGTGAGCGGCCCGTGGGAGAGGTACCGCGTCGCCGCAGGGTCGCCGCGGAACCGGAGGAGGGCGCCGGCGTCGTCCGCTGTCAGCGGGCGCAGAAGCAGCCGCCCCGTGAGGAGCGGGGCGGGGGTGTCGCTGCCGGAAACCGTCACGGATCCGTCAGCTCAGCGCGTTCCGGCGTCCCTCGAAGGCCCTGCCGAGCGTGACTTCGTCGGCGTATTCGAGGTCCCCGCCCACAGGCAGGCCTGACGCGAGCCGGGTGACGGCGATCCCGATCGACTTGAGCATCCGGGCCAGGTATGTCGCTGTGGCCTCGCCCTCCAGGTTGGGGTCGGTGGCGATGATGATTTCCTGGATGGCGCCGTCGTTGAGCCGGGTGAGCAGCTCACGGATCCGGAGCTGTTCCGGGCCGATCCCGGCGATCGGATTAATCGCCCCGCCCAGCACGTGGTACCTGCCGCGGAACGACCGCGTCCGCTCCACCGCCAGGACATCCTTGGATTCTTCGACGACGCAGATCACCGAGGGGTCCCGGCGCGGGTCACGGCAGATATTGCACAGTTCCTGCTCCGTCACGTTCCCGCAGACCGTGCAGAACTTGACCCGCTCCTTCACCGTGGTGATGGCGTCGACGAGCCGCTTCATGTCCTGCGGATCCGCCTCGAGGATGTGGAAGGCCAGTCGCTGGGCAGACTTGGGCCCGACTCCGGGAAGGCGTCCGAGCTCATCGATCAGCTCTTGAACTGCACCTTCGTACACAATGTCCTCGTTCGTTTGGAATGGGGCCGGCGCCAGCCGGCAGGTGGTCTGCTAGAAGCGTGGCGGCAGCGGGCTTCCGTCCAGGGAACGTTCCTCCACCAGTTTCCCGCCCAGAATTCGCTCGACGGCGGCCCGGCCGAAGACTCCCGATTCCTCGATCGTTTCATCGTCGGCGCTCGGAATGTCCTGCACGTAGACGGTGGTTGCGGCGGCCGCGCGGGCGGGGGCTTTCGCCCGGCCGGCTTCGGCCTCCGGGCTGTTCGACAGCCGCTGGTACAGGCTCTGCCGGCCCGTCGTAGTGGCAGCGTCGGGAACCGCCGTCACCGCAGCGGCCGGGGCTGAGGGGGCCGCGGATGGCGCAGCAGCCTGCGGGCCGGCCGATGCCGGGCCCGGCGC
This sequence comes from Arthrobacter sp. TE12232, assembly GCF_054062615.1. Lineage (NCBI taxonomy): Bacteria > Bacillati > Actinomycetota > Actinomycetes > Micrococcales > Micrococcaceae > Arthrobacter > Arthrobacter sp. TE12232. The sequence goes on along the minus strand of NZ_JBSSFK010000001.1, from coordinate 1,964,593 downwards.
AACTGCAGAAAATTGTTCCGACGTCAGTCCGGACGGTCCGGACACGACGCCCGCGTATTCCGGGATCTGTGCCGCCGCCGGCTCGTAGTACACCGGCGCCGGTGCGGACTCCGGTGCTGAGGGCTCGGCATCCGGCGTCGCGTGCCGGCCGACGTTGGACTCCGTGCCGATCGTCCATATGCCGGGCGACTGCTCGACGGCGCGGGCCCACGGGTCGGGCGATGGGTCGGCCGAGGTGTCCGGGCCTCCTGGCATGGCTCCGACCGCCGTGCCGGCGGCACGGGACGGCGTCGGCGCCGGAGATTTCCGGACAGGAGCTGGGGCTGGGGACTGGGCGGCGCGGTGCGGCGCCGCGGCGGGGGAAGGGTCCCAGTCCATGGGGGGTTCTTCGTCCAGCGGCGGGGCGTCTTCATCCCGGGGCGGTCCCCAGTCGTCGTCAGGGTAGGCGTAGGATCCGGAAGGCTCCGAAGGGCCGTCCGGTCCGACGGCCTCGTCGGCGGCGCGAGCCTCAGTCCCGACTGCCGGCACCGGCGTCCGCGCTTCCGGTGCCGGAGCGGGGCGGCCGCCAGCCGGGCCCGGGGCCGGAGCAGGTTGCGCAGCCGGCGTGGAGGCCGCCGGAACACGTACCGGCGCCGCCACTGGGACGGCTTCGGCGGATGCCTCGGACGGTGACGGTGACTCTGACGCAGGGGACTGGGGGGCCGGGCTCAGCCCCCAGGCGACGTCGGCCGACGTCGCCGGGGTCTCCGGGCTAGCGGGCGCTTTTGGGTTTGGCTCAGAGCTCGCTGGGCTGTTGCTGCCGCCGGCGACGGCCCTGATCTGGCAGTCGATACCGATCGTCTTGTGGATCGCCTGCCGGAGGTTCTCGGCGTGGTCGGCGCGGCCGAAGGCGCCTGCCAGGCCCGGAGTGGTGAACGCGAGAGTCAGGACGTGGTCCTCGAAATGGCCGACCTGGGCATTGGGCTCCACCAGCGCCCAGGTGCTGCGCTTGATCTTGGTGAGGGTTTGCAGGATGTCGGGCCAGGCACGGCGCAGGACCTCGACGTCGGCACCCGGGCCGGACACCGGGCGGGCAACCGCGGCAGGTGCTGCGGCGGCCTCGGACCGGACAGGGGCGGACGGTGCTGCTGCTGCCGCTTCCGGAGCAGCAGCCGCTGGGGCAGCAGGAGGCGCCGGGGCGGGCTCGACGGGCGGGGCTGCAGGCGACGGCGCGGCATGTGACCGGGCCGCAGGCGGCGACGTTGGGGCGGACGCGAGCCGGCTGGCGGCCGCGGACTCGTCCACGGGCCAGTCGTTGGTGCTGACCCGTGGCGCCGTCAGCGGTTCCCGGACAGGTTCGTCCCGCCGGGCCGGCGCGGCGTCGGGGCCAGCGGCCGGCGCCTGTGCGGCATGTGGCTGGTCAACGGGCGCTTGGTCAACTGGTGGCGGGACGGAAGCGGCGGTGGCGGCCGCGTCAGCAGGCGCCCCGGGAGACTGGGCAACGGGCACCTGGGGAACGGACTGCCGGGGGACAGGGGGACGTTCAGCGTGCGCGGGCGGGGCCGACGCAACGGCCGGGGCACTGGCGAGGGGAGCCCCGACGTCGTTCCCGGCGTAGTTCAAACGGCGCTCGACGCGGTCGATCCGGGCCGCGATGCCGCGTTCGGTCTGTTCGGAACTGGGAAGCAGGATGCGGGCGCACAGCAGCTCCAGATGCAGGCGCGGCGAGGTGGCCCCGGTCATGTCTGTCAGCGCCGTGTTGGTGACGTCCGCGGCGCGGGAGAGCTCCGCCGCCCCGAGATTATGCGCCTGGTTCTGCATCCGGGCGATCTGGTCCGCCGGTATGCCGCGGAGGATGGACTGGGCGCTTTCTGGCATCGCCTGGACGATGATGAGGTCGCGGAAGCGCTCAAGCAGGTCTTCGACGAAGCGGCGCGGATCGTGGCCGGTCTGGATGACCCGGTCCACCGCGCGGAACACCGTGGCGGAGTCGGACGCTGCCACGGCCTCGACGACGTCGTCCAGCAGCGAGGCGTGCGTGTAGCCCAGGAGGGCGACCGCGAGCTCGTAGTCAAGGCCGTTTGGTCCGGCGCCGGCCATGAGCTGGTCCAGCACGGACAGGGAGTCACGGACGGAACCGCCGCCCGCGCGGATAACGAGCGAGAGCACCCCGGGCGCCACGGGGACGTTCTCCTGGGTGCAGAGCAGCTCCAGGTACGCCATGAGGGGCTCCGGGGGTACCAGCCGGAAGGGGTAGTGGTGCGTGCGGGAACGGATGGTGCCGATCACCTTGTCCGGCTCCGTGGTGGCGAAGATGAACTTGATGTGTTCCGGCGGCTCTTCGACGATCTTGAGCAGGGCGTTGAAGCCGGCCGAGGTGACCATGTGGGCTTCGTCGATGATGAAGATCTTGTAGCGGTCCCGGACCGGGGCGTACGTGGCCCGCTCGCGGAGGTCGCGGGCGTCGTCGACGCCGCCGTGGCTGGCGGCGTCGATCTCGATGACATCCAGGGAGCCGGAACCGCCGCGGGCGAGCTCGACACAGCTGGGGCACTTGCCGCAGGGGGTGTCCGTGGGTCCCTCGGCGCAGTTCAGGCAGCGGGCGAGGATGCGGGCCGAGGTGGTTTTGCCGCAGCCACGAGGGCCGGAAAAGAGGTAGGCGTGGTTGACGCGGTTCTTACGCAGGGCCGTCATCAGCGGCTCGGTGACGTGTTCCTGCCCGATGACGTCCGCGAACGAATCGGGGCGGTATCGACGGTAAAGCGCGGTAGTAACAGTCACAGATTTAACCCTACCAATCGGCACAGACATAAAAGACCCCCCATGCACCCGCCAGAGCCCATTTACCCTTGCTACCTTCCGGTCCTGGGGGAGTTCAACAGGATGACGCCACATGAGGGGCCGTCAGCAAGTTTACCTGACGATTGAGTGTGCCCCGAATTGGCCTGTTTTCACCCCGTTTCCCCCGCTATCTCCGGCGGGACATGCTCATTTTTCGCGGGGAGGACTGGGCTGTTTGGCATTATGCCCAAGCGTTGGCAGGAACGGGGGACATGTCCTTCGCTCGGGTCGTGGACCGTGGGGCATGTCCGTTCTTTGCGCGTCTTTGCACGCGGCCCGGAGGTGGGTGGGGGTGAGCAGGACAGTGCAACCCAGGGACGGGAGGGCTGCGTGCCCGGGTCGGTGCGGGGAGGATTATGTCCAGCCCTTGGCGGGACCGCGGGGCATGTCCGTTCTTTGCGCATCTTTGCGGGAAGGCCGGCGGGTGGGCGGGCGTGAGCAGGACAGTGCAACCCAGGGACGGGGGCTGCGTGCCCGGGTCGGCGCGGGGAGGAATACATCCAGCCATCGCGCCCAGTGCGGAGCATGCCCTTTGGGTGAGGCATGTAGTGCGGGACATGCTCATTCTTCGCGGGGAGGGCTGGGCTGTTTGGCATTATGTCCAGCCCTTGGCGGGACCGCGGGGCATGTCCGGCGGTGAGGGCGTGGACCGTGGGGCATGTCCCCCTCGGAGGCGCCTCTGGCCGGGCGGGGAGGGCTCAATTGGGCGATGCCGGAAAGTTCAGGTATTCTAGTATCTGCTTTTGATTCAGAAGCAACTGGAGAATTCGCCTAGCGGCCTATGGCGCACGCCTGGAACGCGTGTTGGGTTAACGCCCTCGGGGGTTCAAATCCCCCATTCTCCGCGGTTGGCCCCGGTCCATTGGACCGGGGCCTTTTTGCGTCCACAGGCTTGGGTTATAGGACAAAACGTGTGTAATTCCCGGCGTGTCAGTTGCGTGCTGCCCAGCTCTTGCGGGCCCTGAGGTCGGGGGCCAGTAGCTTCGCCGGCGGGATTGTGCGCCCGCGCCCGCGCCAGCGGCACCACATCTCACTCCGTTTCAGGCCAGGTAGCCCAGCCGGCGCAGACGGGTCCGGGCGGCCTGTTCGCTCGGGCCCATCCGGCCCAGGGCAAGGTGCACCACGCCCAGGGTGACCCGCGTAGCCAGTCTCACAGGCAGCGGGATCGGGCCCAGCCGCGCGGTCCGGAGACCCAGCATCTCGCGGTATTTGGGTTCGAGACTGGCCACGGCGGCCGCGAACAGGACCCGGTAGCCAGGCCTGAGCACCGGGTGGAGAGGCGGATCACGGATGAAAGCCACCGTCTCGGCGACCCTTTCATCACTGCGGAGCTCGCCGTCGTCGTACCATCGGTCCAGTTGCTGCCGCATTTCCGCCTCGCTCAGAGGCGGGGCCTCCACGCCCATGAGCCTGCCGGCCTGGGCCCACTCACGGACATACGCGTCAGGTCCGCCCGGAATCGGCCGTCCCCACAGCTTGTGGGCCGAGAGGAAGGCGTCGGTGAAGGCAATGTGGACCCAGCGGAGCAGCTCGGGATCGTTGGCCGCGTACGAGCGCCTGACGCCGTGGCCGTCCACGAATTCCCCCCGGACCGTCTGGTGGAGCCGGAGCACCCAGCCAGAGGCCGCTCGGGCCGCGCCAGTGGAGCCGTAGGAAACGGTGAAAATCCAGCGGATGGTGCCCGCCAGCCGGCCCAGGGGGTCTTCGCGGAATCGGGAGTGATCGTGGACCCCGGCCAGCGCCCCGGGATGGAGGGCCTGCATCAGCAGGGCCCGGATTCCCGCGACGATGGTTGGCATGTCCCCGTGCACGGTCCATACCGCGGAGCCTGGCAAGTGGTAGCCGGCGTCGTCTCCCTCGGCAAGCCGGGGAACCCATTCAGGCACGGTGTCGCGCGTCCCGGTGAACGTTTGTTTGAGTTCCGCCTGCCATTCCCTGAGGACATTGCGCATCCTCCATTCTTACCCGGCTCCGGGGTCTTCGGCACCTGCAAGTCCGCGGCGGACTACTGGGCCGCCGTCGGCCCGCTACTCGGGACAGGCCCGGTCCCGCGGGTGCGGCGGCAAAAGGGGCCCGCCGACGGTTCACAGACCCGGCGGTCTGTGGTCACATAGTGGGGTAAGTCCGTGAAGATTGGGGTCTGGCGGGCATATAGCGGGAGTCACATCGTGGGAAAACACTGGGGAAACTCATCGAGTGAGCAATCAACCAGGGCACGCACTATTGCCGTGCGCTGCGTTTCCGGAGGCCTCTGCCTATCCCTGGCCGTTCTGACATTCGGCGGCTTTCAGGGACTGGGCGCCAGCGTGTCCTACGTTGCGCCCGCCGACGTGCCGGCCGCCGGCGCCGTCGGACCTGAAACGCTGGACCCGGTTACCCAGCCCGCCGGGACCGCGTCATCGGCGACGCCAGGTGCTGTGACCGCGGACCCCCAGGCGCTCGTGGCCTTCAGCAGGAGCACGGTGGAAACGGTGACCAAGGAAGGGGTTGGCGGCGAGCTCAATGTCGCCTCGGCAGGCCTGAGCCGGCCCGCGGCCGGGTTCCTCATGGCCCCCCTGGAGACGTTGGTGCCGTCCTCCCCGTTCGGACTGCGCACCAGCCCCCTGACGGGCGTTGCCGGCGAATTCCACTGGGGCCAGGACTTCGCCGCCGCCTGCGGAACGCGGGTTTACTCGGCCGACGCCGGTGTGGTGAGGGCCGTCGGCTGGCACCCGTGGGGCGGCGGTAACCGGGTGGAAATTGACCACGGCAACGGTCTTATCACGACGTACAACCACCTCCAGGGGATTGCCGTCAAGAAGGGCGACTCCGTGCGGGTGGGGGAGGTCATTGCCCTGGTCGGCACTACCGGCTCCTCAACCGGCTGCCACCTTCATTTCGAAACCATCCTCAACGGCGCTCACACCGACCCGATGGGCTGGAAGTTCATCCCCATCAAGCAGGTGGACCAGCTCGGCCCGATCGAACTGACCAGTTACGCGCCCGACGCCGGCAATCCAGCCAACGCAGGGCTTGGATGGGCGATTCCCGTCCGGGAGGACCTGACCCACGTGGTGGCCGGCGGTCTTCAAGAACAGCCTGCCGCTGTGGCGGCCAAGCCGTCCACGAGTCCCCCGACGCCGACGAAGACCGCCTCCCCGACGCCGACCGCCACGCCGACGAAGACCGCCTCCCCGACGCCGACTGCCTCCCCGACGCCGACGAAAACCGCCTCCCCGACGCCGACTGCCACCCCGACGCCGACGAAAACCGCCTCCCCGACGCCGACCGCCACGCCTACGCCGACGCCGATGAAGACCGCCTCCGCGGCGCCGTCTGCACCGGCCCCGACAACCGCATCGGCTTCTCCCAGCGCGACCGAGGCCGCCGCCAAGACGTCGGCCCCGCCAGCCAAACCCCTGGCGCCGGCACCGGTCACCGCGCCCACGGGGGACCCTGCGCCGGCTACCACCACGCAGTCCGCCACCACAAAAACCACGACAAAAACCACAACGAAAACCACCGCAACGCCCACCGCAACGCCGACCCGCTAGCCGCCAGCCGGACTTTCCCCCGAACACGCGTCCGGGTTCGGGGCAGGTGGCCAGCTTCGGCCCTGGACCTCCGCCCGGAAGGCACACCCATACCTGCGCGCGTCGGCGCCGAATTACACTGGTGACCAGTTCCGGGCCCTGCTTCGGACCACCGACACCGCGAGGACGCACCCATGACCGCTCTGCACTCCATTCCCCTGACCCTCATCGACGGCACCGAGACCGACTTCGGCCGCTTCAAGGGGGAGGTGGTGCTGGTGGTGAACGTGGCATCACAGTGCGGTTTCACGCCCCAATACGCGGGGCTTGAGGCGCTGCACAACAAGTTCCGCGACCAGGGGTTTCAGGTCCTCGGCGTCCCGTGCAACCAGTTCGCGGGGCAGGAACCCGGGGCAGACGCCGAGATCGCCGAATTCTGCCAGCGCAACTTCGGCGTGACCTTCCCGCTGACCGCCAAAGCCAACGTCCGGGGCAAGAACCAGCACCCGCTCTACGCCGAGCTCACCAAGTTTAAGAACGGCATCCTGCCGGGCCTGGTGAAGTGGAACTTCGAGAAGTTCCTAGTGAACCGCGACGGCGACATCATCGCCCGCTTCGCACCCACGGTGGAGCCGGACGCACCGGAAATCATCGAAGCTGTCCAGCCGGCCCTTGGCTGAATCGGACGGCCCGGCTTCCAGAGGAAATCGACCCCTATCCCTAAGCATGCTTAGCGCCTAGACTGGCCAGACCCTCCAACATTCCGGGCATCCCCGCGGCACAGTCATCCCTGGCAGCAGCCCGTCGGCAGTGCGGTCACGGTGCCCCTATGGAGGGCGCATCAAAGAACTTCGTGAATCACACCAGGGCGCCCAGACCGGGGCTCGTGAAAGCAGGAGGAAATAGATGACAGGGAACAAAGCCGTTGCCTACAAGGGGCCGGGCAAGGTCGAACTGATCGACATTGACTACCCCACCTTTGAACTCAAGGACGGTCCGGGGGTCAACCCCGCCAACGTGGGCCGTTCGGTGCGCCATGGCGTAATCCTCAAAACCGTTGCCACGAATATTTGCGGCTCAGACCAGCACATGGTCCGGGGGCGCACCACAGCTCCCACCGACCTGGTGCTGGGCCACGAGATCACCGGCGAGGTGGTCGAAGTGGGGCCCGATGTTGAGTTCATCAAAGTGGGGGACATCTGTTCCGTCCCCTTCAACATCGCCTGCGGGCGCTGCCGGAACTGCAAAGAGCGCAAGACCGGCATCTGCCTGAACGTTAACCCGGACCGTCCGGGCAGCGCCTACGGCTACGTGGACATGGGCGGCTGGGTAGGTGGCCAGGCCAACTACGTTCTTGTGCCGTATGCCGACTGGAACCTGTTGAAGTTCCCTGACAAGGATCAGGCCCTCGAAAAGATGATGGACCTGACCATGCTCTCGGACATCTTCCCGACCGGATTCCATGGCGCGGTCACCGCAGGCGTAGGCGTCGGGTCCACAGTTTACGTGGCCGGCGCAGGGCCTGTGGGACTCGCCGCGGCGACCAGTGCCCAGCTCCTGGGTGCCGCCGTCGTGATTGTGGGTGACATGAACGCGGACCGCCTGGCGCAGGCACGCAGCTTCGGCTGCGAGACCATCGACCTGAGCAAGGGCGGCCCGGCCGAGCAAATCGAGCAGCTTCTGGGCGTACCGGAAGTCGATTGTGGCGTGGACGCGGTGGGATTTGAGGCCAAGGGTCACGGGGCCGGAGCGCATGAAGCCCCCGCTACCGTCCTGAACTCGCTGATGGAAGTGACGGCCGCCGGCGGCGCCCTGGGTATTCCGGGGCTCTACGTCACCGGTGATCCGGGCGGCGTGGACGAGGCCGCGAAGAAGGGCTCTCTCTCGCTCAGCCTTGGAACGGGCTGGGCAAAGTCGCTCAGCTTCACCACGGGACAGTGTCCGGTCATGAAGTACAACCGGCAGCTGATGATGGCCATCCTGCATGACAAGGTGCACATCGCCAAGAACGTCAACGCGAAGGCGATTGCCCTGGAGGATGCTCCGAAAGGTTACGCCGAATTCGACGCCGGCGCGGCGACGAAGTTCGTGCTCAACCCCAATGGGTATCTGAGCTAGCAGGCCCGGAACCCGGCGGCACTGCCGTTGCCCCGTTGAGCTGGGGCTTCGGTGTGCCGCCGGGCCGCCTCCGCCTTCATATGCCGTCTGGAGCATGTGAGGGGCGGCCATCTGTTAACCTGCGATTTTTGAATATGCGTGACCGAGTTTTTACATTGTTTGCCCAATGTCTGGTTGGATAGTCCTTACTGAGAGGGACACTGGAGGCACCGCTTCCACCCAACCAAGAAGGTAGCAATGGAGCGCATCGAGGCCGAGCACCCCCGGCCACGTCATTTCCTACTTCATCTGAGCGACCCCCACCTGCTGGGGGGTCCGCAACCCCTGTACGGCGTCGTTGACAGCGAAGCCCTGCTCCAGCAACTCTTCGACGAGGTCCACGCCTCAGGTGCACGCCCCGAAGCCGTGATTTTCACCGGCGACCTCGCCGACCTCGGCGAACCGGAAGCCTACGCCAAGCTCCGCGCCATCGTGGAGCCTGCGTGCAGGGCCATGGGAGCGAAGGTCATCTGGGCGATGGGCAATCACGACGACCGGGCCAATTTCCGGGCCGGGCTCCTGGACCAGGCGGACAACGACGCCCCGGTGGATCACAGCTACTTCGTCAACGGGCTGCGCATCATCACCCTGGACACCTCAGTGCCCGGCTTCCACCATGGCGAGCTGAGCCAGGACCAGCTGGACTGGCTCGCCGCCGAACTCGCCACCCCGGCCCCGGACGGGACCATCCTCGCCCTGCACCACCCGCCGGTACCGTCCGTGCTGGACCTTGCCGTGCTGGTGGAACTCCGGGGACAGTCGGCGCTGGCCGGAGTCCTGCGCAACTCCGATGTCCGGGCCATCCTCGGCGGTCACCTGCACTACTCGACCACCGCAACGTTCGCCGGCATCCCCGTGTCCGTGGCATCTGCGACGTGCTACACACAGGACCTGAACGTTGCTGTGGGCGGCACACGCGGGCGCGACGGCGGGCAGGCGTTCAACCTGGTCCATGTCTACGAGCACACGATCGTGCACTCCGTGGTGCTGCTCGGCGACACCCCGGCTGTCGGGGAACTCGTCCCTCCGGCGGAAGTCCAGCGCCGGCTCGCTGCTGCGGGCATCACGATTCCGGAGCAGGCCCAGCTCGAAGCGCCGTCCCGGACGCCGGCGCACCGCAGGTACACCACCCTGAACTGATTCGCCGCACTGCTGGTTCACCGGTCTGCGGGCACAGCCCGCAACTCTTGCCCCGCGGTTCGCCCCGGGCCGCTGCTCCTTGGGCTACTTTTCCCAGGGCGCCTTGATGGGGTAGTACTTCTCCAGGAAATCCGTGACCAGTTCGGCGCGCTCTTCCGCGGGGACTTCCGGGAAGCTGCCGTCGTTGAGGCAGAAGAAGTCCATGTTCCGCTTGGCCAGGAGCTTGGGCAGGTAGTTCAGTCCTGCCCGGGCCGTGGTGTCCACATACTTCACCTTGGCAGCCGTCTGGGTCACGGCGCGGCCCGTGAGCAGCGCGTAGTAGTGGTAGAACGAGTTGGTCACGGAGATGTTGTCCGCGGCCCGGAACGTGCTCGCGGCGGTCTTGGCGAACTCGGCCGGGAACTCCTGTTCCATTTGTTCCACTACGCTGCGCCGCAAGGGGGCCGCCGTGTGCTCCAGGTGCCGGGTGGTGATGCGCCCGAAGCGGTCCCAGAGCAGCTTGCGGTTCACCCGGGCGGCGTTCTCAAAGCCGCTGCGTTCGGCGTCGTTGTCGCCCAGCCCGATCCGCGTCTCGGCCTCAATGAACTTCGTAATCCCGCCCGGGGTGAAGAACATGTCCGGTCCCACGGCCCGGCCAAAGAACATGTCGTCGTTGGAATACAGGAAGTGCTCGGAGAGCCCCTCGATGTGGTGCAGCTGGCACTCCACGGCCTGCGAATTGTGCGTCGGGAGGACCGAGGGGTCGGCGAAAAACTCTTCGCTGCGGACAATCGTGACGCTCGGGTGGTCCGCCAGCCATGCCGGTGCGGGGGAGTCGGTGGCGATGAAGATCCTGCGGATCCACGGCGCAAACATGTAGACCGAGCGCAGGGCGTACTTGAGCTCGTCGATCTGGCGGAAGCGGGCCTCGTGGTCATCGCCCTCGCCCACCACGACGCCGGCCATCCGGGCCCGACGGGCCGCGATGTACTCGGGGGAACTTCCGTCCACCCAGGAGAACACGAGGTCGATGTCGAAGCTGATGTCGCTGGCGTGGTCCGCGAACATGTTCTCGATAGTGGGCCATGTGTGGCCGTAGCGTTCCACTGTGCCGCGCACGGCGTCCTGGGCGAGCAGGGTGCGGCGCGTCAGGGAGTTCTCGATGGGGAGGATCAGCTGGTCGCCCTCGAAGCTCCAGAGCTCCAGCTGGACGCCGGCGGAAGCGCCGAACTCGAAGCCGCCCTCCGGCTCCACCCGGGGGCGGTACAGCCGGAAGATCCGGGCCTGGCGGTTCGGCGAGAGCTCGCCGTCGGCCACCAGCACGGAGGACTTCTTCTTTGCGTCCACGCTCATGGAGTAGAAGGGCTCGTCGCGGCACGCTTCGACGAGGGCGTCGCGCAGCACCTTGCGGTCCTTCCAGTCGACGGCGATCACCGGGCGGTGGTTGTTGCCGCGGACCAGCAGGTAGCCGAGGCCTGCGCCGGCCAGGACTGACCGCAGGAACATGAGGTCTTCGACCATGGCCTGATACGGCGTGCGGTTCTCATTGATCAGCGCATACCGGCCGCGGTGGCGGACGACGTCGGAGCGGGTCCGGAATCTGGCGACTGCGGCCGCCGACGTGACCTCGGCGTGGGCGTCCTCGGATGCCTGGCTGCCATAGTAAATCTCGTCTTGGATCGCTGCGTCGGTGATGTCGGATCTCCCGTTTCTTTGAGTGCGTTGATATCTACTTGCATGATAACGCGGCCCTCAAAATTGCCGCGGAATCCCGCTCGCACCGGGCGCGTGTGTGGCCGCACAGAAAGGCGCGTGTGTGGCCGCACAGAAAGCGGCGGCAGCGGACCTCAGCCGGTGACGACGGCAAGCCAGTGGCGCAGGAAGGCGGCACCGGCGTCGTCGTGGATCACGTCCTCGCCGAGCCCGAGGTCGGCAGCGGTGAGGACCTCGTAGGGTTTGACCGGGATGCCGTCCGCCGGCCGGACGTCCACATGCTTCACGGCGTGGTCATTGTGGTGCAGCCAGTCGGCCATGGCGTAGTCCGTGCGGGAGTCGCCCACCGTGCGCCAGGCCTGCGGTGTGATGCCCTGGGCGGCCAGGAACTCCACCGCCCGGCTCGCGCCCAGATCCTTGCCCAGCCGCACCGACTCGATATCGGTGGAGATGATGGTCGGGTCGACGCGGAAGTCGATCTGGTCGTCCGAATCGGGGACGTGGTGGTCCAGCCGCACCACGCCGAGCCCGTGCCGGGCCATGAGGTTCATGGCGTCGGCGTCGAAGAGTTCCTGCTCGGCCCGATAGTCCGGGTTGGCGACGGCGATATGTTGCTCCACGGAGACCATGGCGCGCTTGGTTTCGTCGTAGAACATGTGGGCGGAGTAGTCCTCGGCGACCAGGCGGCGGACGTCGTCGCCGAAGGCCTGCGGGATGGCGAGCTCGCGGTCGACGTGGACCGTGCCGGGGCCTTCGGCCGTATAGCTGAACCAGACGGCGCCCTTTTCGCAAATGGCGTGGATGACGGTGCCGGCGGGCATGCCGGCGGCGATCATCGGTTCCATGACCTGCTCGCGGATGAACGTGTCCGATCGGCCGGTGTTGAAGATGACCGGCACGCCGGCGGCGGCCAGGGCCAGCAGGTCCGCAATGATGCCGGGCTGCACATCGCGGGTGACCGGGCTCGCGACCGGACCGTCGACGTCGAGCAGCAGCGCCAGCACAGGGGAAGTCTCGGGTGAAGTCATACCGCTATTCTGTCAGCCGTCGGGAACCTTTGCGCGAAGTGTGGAGAAGATCGATGGCCGTGCGCCGGATGTGTCAATGCGGCCTGTGACAAATGGTTACCGTTTGGCCACAACCTCACGCCGGTCCGGGACTTTCATTCCTTTGCGCGTACAAGTTCCTTAGGCTGGCATGGTGATATTCAAAGCTGTGGGCGAGGGACGCCCGTACCCCGACCATGGTTACAACACGCCCAAGGACTGGGCGGCCCTGCCCCCGCGTCCGGTCCGGCTTGATGAGCTCGTGACTACCAAGCGCACGCTGGACCTCGAAGCTCTGCTGGCCGAGGACTCCACTTTCTTCGGTGACCTCTTTCCGCACGTCGTGGAGTACCGCGGCGTGCTTTACCTTGAAGACGGCCTGCACCGGGCAGTCCGCACCGCCTTGCACCAGCGCACCGCTATCCACGCGCGGGTCCTCGTGATAAATGGCTAGGAAGCGGGCTGACTCGACGGTCCTGCACGGGCACCGCGTCGTGAGTGGCTCCGAGCTGCGGGCCACGTTCGTGGAGGAGGACGGTGCCGAGGACAACCCCGTCCGGCTGCGCCGCAGGATCCTGCACGGCGTCGTGCTGGTGATGCTGGTCGGCGTGATCGTGGCGGCGATCGTGGTGGCGCTCGCCATCATGAACGGCCAGATCAAGATTGCCACGGCGGAACGGAGCAAGGCGCCAGTGTCGGTGTGCCCGGCGGCCACCTTCGACTACACGCCGCCGGAGAAGATCAACCTCAACATCTACAACTCCACGAGCCGGCCCGGACTGGCGCGGAGCGTCGCCGACCAGTTTGCCGCCCGGAAGTTCATCGTGGGCGCCGTGGGGAACACGACGTCGAGCTACCGCGGCGTGGCGCTGATCGTCTCCGGCGCCGCCGGACAGTCGGCCGCCTTCAGCGTCCAGCGCAACCTGCCGGGCTCGGACTATTTCCAGGACAACCGCACGGATCCCAGCGTGGATGTCATCCTGACAGGCGACTTCAAGGAACTGGCCAAGCCGGAACTCGTGGACCAGACGCCGGGCCAGCTTAGCTGCCCCCGCGAGAACCGGCGCATCGTGGATGAGAGCACCTGGCCGATTGCGCCGTCGGCGACGCCGACGGCCGGGTAGGCGCCGCCGCTTAGCTGCCGCGGCGGACCGGCCGGCCGGCGTCGTCGAACCTGGCCCCCGCGCCGAGCTGGATGAACCGCACCGTCCGGGCGAGCCGGGCCTCGGCCTCGGCGTCCTGGCCGGCGCCGTCGCCCCGGGCCGCGCTTGAGGAGAGCGTGCCGTGGATGAGCTGGGCCAGTTGGGCGATGTCCGACTCGGGCAGGTAGCCCTGGGCCATGCCGTCGCGCAGGATGCCTTGCAGGAGCACGCTGAGCTCGCCCACGTGGTCGGCGAGTTTAGCGAACGACGATGGCGAGAGCACTGCCGCCATGGCCGGCCCCGGCGGCAGGTGGCGCCGGCTCAGGTCCTCCACCTGGGCCCGGACGTAAACAGCCAGCCGCTCTACCGGGTTCTCCAGCGAATCCAGCGACTCGCGCAGGTCGACCAGGAACCGCTCGGTCTCGTCCAGGGCGTAAGCGATGAGGAGCTCTTCGATGTCCGCGTAGTAGTTATAGACGGCCGTCCGGCCGATCCGGGCGTGGCGCGCGACATCGGTCATGGTCAGGCCGGGCAGCCCGTGGGTGAACAGGAGTTCTCCGAATGCGGTCAGGATGCGGCGCTGGGTCTCGGCACGTTGGGCGGCGTTGCTCGCGGCCGAAATCCTAGGCATACGGACACTTTAGCGCGATCTGTCACCAAATCGGGCGGGTGGGAGGCTGCGACACGGCCGGGCACGCTCAGTTCCGCGGAAGTCATGCTGGCCAGCGCACCTTCTACGGAGCAGCCAGACGCGAAGTCAGGGTCGAGTCTTGCCGGCGGGCGAGAACGACGTGCTCACCACCCGGCCGTGCCCGGGCCACCCTTGAACGGGCCAACGATCTGTCTGGTGATCCAACCGCCGTAGAAGTCACCCTCCTGGAAGGTCACCTGCTCGCCGTTGACCTCGCAGGAGTCCATGTGCTCCGGGTAGAGGGCCACTCGGGTACTGAGCGCCTCGAACCCCCAGGTGGGTTCCGGGTAGGTCCACCCGGCACGGGGAACGACGACTCCGCCGGCAACGACGTCGAAGTAATGCGCTTCTCCCTTGAACTCGCAGAAGCTGGTGCCCTGGACAGGGAGGAGAACACCGGCAGGGAATGCGTCCAATGGCAAGTAGTAGACGGGGGGATGACTCGTGTCCAGGACGCGCACTGCATCGGTCGTGTCGGCAATCACCTGCCCGCCAAGCCGCACGATGACCCGTTCCGATCGCGGCTCGACCCTTGGCGGCCGCGGGTAGTCCCACACCGATTCTTGACCGGCGTTGGGTTTGATGGGCTGGGGACGCCGAAAGAAGCCGGAAAATCCTCGAGCAGAAATCATGTCTCCATGGTGCCATCTAATGTGGTGGGCGTACGCGGTGGAGGACGAAAAGCCGGACGGGTAAACCTTCGCACGCACCGCCCCGGTGGCCTCCGTTGAGCGCGAAAACGCCACCTGGCTCGCGAACGATCAGCGCCGGGCGGTACGGTCGAACGCTTCACTCATAGATGGTCGGGATGGCCGGTTCGCCGGGCTGCAGCCGGTCCACGACCCGGGGCAGCTCCGCCATGGAGGCCGCGTGCCGCTCCCGCGCCCGCCCCACCGCGTCCGGCCCGGTCCAGCCGGGCAGGAGTTCGCCGTCCTTCATGAACTGCTGCAGGAGCGGTCGGCCGTTCTTGTCGTCCGTCGGCGGATGGCCCACGCCGAGGACCTCATGGGTGGCGGTGCCGCGGTCGTCCAGGCGGCGTACGGCGAACTTGCGGCCGCCCACGTTGATTTTGTCCTTGGAGGTCTTCGCGACGGCAACGAGCCCGCCGGAGTCACCGGCCCGGCTCACCAGTTTGTAGACCATGCCGGCCGTGGGCGCCCCGGAACCGGTCACCAGCGATGTGCCGATCCCGTAGGAATCGGCCGGCGCTGCCCGGAGCGCGGCGACGGAGAACTCGTCCAGGTCCGAGGTCACCACGATCCTGGTGTGCACATTGCCGAGGGTGTCCAGAAGTTCGCGGACCCAGTGTGCCTGGGCCACGAGGTCTCCAGAGTCCAGCCGGATGGCCCCGAGCTTGTCTCCGGCGAGGTCGACGGCGGTGCGGACGGCCGCTTCGACGTCGTACGTGTCCACGAGCAGCGTGGTGCCTGCCCCCAGCGAGGCAAGCTGCGCCGCGAAGGCGTCGCGCTCGGAGTCGTGGACCAGCGTGAAGGAGTGGGCCGCGGTGCCGACGGTCCGGAGGCCGTAGCGCCGGCCGGCGGCCAGGTTGGACGTGCCGGAAAAGCCCGCGATCACGGCCGCTCGGGCCGCCGCGGCGGCCGCTTCCTCGTGCGTGCGGCGGGACCCCATCTCAATGCAGGGCCTGCCGCCCGCGGCACTGGTCATCCGCGACGCGGCCGAGGCGATGGCGCTGTCGTGGTTCAGCACCGACAGGACGTAGGTCTCCAGGATGCAGGCCTCAGCGAAGGTCGATTCCACGATCAGGACGGGGGAGTGCGGGAAGTAGGCCTCGCCTTCCGGGTAGCCCCAGATGTCGCCGGAGAACCGGAAGGCGGACAGGTGCTCCAGCGTGTCCTCATTGACCACCCCGGTGCCGGCCAGGAAATCGAGGTCGTCCTGGTCGAAGCGGAAGTCCGCGATGCCTTCAAGGAGCCGGCCGGTGCCGGCCACGATCCCGTACCGGCGCCCGGCCGGGAGCCCGCGGGCAAAGGCCTGGAAGACGGACCGGCGGTGTGCCGCCCCGGAGTGGAGCGCCGCCTGGAACATGGTCAGCTCGTAGTGATCGGTAAACAGGGAGGTCCGGGATCCGTCCGGTCCGGCCGAAGTGTCCATGACTCACTCTAGGCCGGGGATCGCAGTGACGGCCCCGAATTCGCCGGAATCCTGCGGGGTCGCCGGAAACTTCCGGCGAACCCGGGTGTTTCCCGCGAACTCGGACGTTTCCGGCGAATTCGACGGCGTCGGACTCAGGCGGTGCGGCTCAGACGCTGCAGCCGTCGGGGCCGCAGGCCCCGGACGCCGCAGAAGCATCCCCTTCGGCGGCATCCGCAGCCTCCGTGCCGGCGGCGCCCACCATGACCAGCGGGTGGCTGTCCTGCCAGGCCTGCTCAAGGGCGGCGCTGAACGTGTCTGCCGGCTGGGCGCCGGAGAGCCCGAACTTCCGGTCGATCACGAAGAACGGGACGCCGCTGATGCCCAGGGCCCGGGCCTCCGCGATGTCGTTCCGGACGTCGTCGGCGTAGGCGTCCGTGCTGAACAGCTCCGCGAGGTCGCCGGCATCGAGTCCGAGGTCCAGTCCCAGACCGGTCAGGTACTCCTGGCTGCCGATGTCTTTGCCGTGTTCGAAGTGGTCGCTGAGCAGGCGTTCCTTTGCGGCGTCCTGCTTGCCGTGGGCGGCGGCGAGGTGGAGCAGCCGGTGGGCCGTGAAGCTGTTGGCCACCACGACGGCGTCGAAGCGGTAGTTCAGTCCCTCGCCCTTGGCCTGGGCCGCCACGTGCTCGAACATCTGAGAGACCTGCACCGGGGCCATGCCCTTGCGCGTGCTGAGGTAGTCCAGTTCGGTGCCGTCGTAATGCTCCGGGAGCGTGGGGTCCAGCTGGTAGCTGCGCCACTGCACCTCCACGGCATCACGGTGCGGGAACGCCGCGAGGGCGGTTTCGAATCGGCGTTTGCCGATGTAGCACCAGGGGCAGGCGACGTCGGACCAGATTTCAATCTTCATGCCGGCAACAACCTCCGCCGGGGCCCGCTCATTCCCCGGCGCCCTGTCGGCTTCGTCACGGGCTGTTCAAAGCTTGGACATGGACATGGGCCGGCCACGGGCAGGACATGGACTTGGACACGGGCAGGCCGGCGTGAGTACGGCGCCGGCCGTCCCCGCGGTCACGGCGTGAGCCGGCGTTCCATGACGAAGTCGTGCTCCACGGTGTCGCCCAGCTGGAAGGACTTGGTGCCGACCTTGCGGAAGCCGGACTTCTCGTAGAACCGGATGGCCCGGGCGTTCTGGCTGTTCACGCCGAGCCACAGTCCGCGGGCACCTGCCGCCACGGCCGCGGCGATGCTGGCGTGCATCAGTTCGGCGGCGGAGCCCAGTCCGTGGTGGTCCGGGTGGACGTAGCACTTGCTGAGTTCGGTGCACGGCAGCTCGGCCAGGACTGCGGCCACCTCCGGGTCCCGGGCGGGGCGGGCCACCAGCAGGCTGTAGCCGCGGAGCTCGCCGTCGGCGTCGATCACCAGCACCGTGACCGCCGGATCGGCCAGATAGGCCCGGAAATTGGCCTCGCTCAGGGTGTTGGCCAGATGGGCCGCGATGTCCTCCGGCCGGGATTCCGGCGGGCACGCGAGCGGGAACGTGACGGCAGCAAGCGCTGCCAGCCTCCCGGCGTCGTCCGCGGTTGCTGTCCGGATCTGGTGCGTCATAGCTAAAACCCTAGTCCGCCGCGGAGCCCGGGCATCAATGGCGTGGTTGCCGGGCAGAGCTACCTATCAGATGGTGTAGCGAAGGATTCCGACCGCCTCCACGTTTTCCGGCAGATCGGAGCGGCGCACGGCCAGGACCCGGGCGCCCGCGCCGAGGGCCCGGCGCGCGATTTCCTCAACCACGTCCTGCCCAGTGTCCCCGTCGAGGGTGAGCGCGCCGTCGTCTCCGACGGCACCGTTGACTTGTGCATCCATGTCCACGGCGAGCGTCGCAATGGCGCCGAAGGCGGCGGCCCGAGCCAGGTCGCTGAGGTCGGTCGTGCCACGGCCGTTGGAACGACGCTCCTCGAACGTCGTTTGCAGAGCAACAAGATCGGCCGCGTAGATCCGGTCGAGCACACCACGCGCCGCTTCCGCCAGTTGGGCCGGTGTCAGTTCATCGGGGTTTCCCTCGATGACTTCGGACGCAAGGTGTGCGTAGCCTGTGAGGTTGCGGTAGATGCTGGTGAGTGGTTCCGTCGCAGCGATCACCAGCGGGAGGGAATTCCCGTTTAAGAGTGGACGAAGCGCATGGTCGACGGAACGGGCATATTGGGTCAGCCGTACCTTTCGTCCCTCGTCGCCCTGCAGCCGGCCGGATGCGGAGCGGCCGCCTATCGATTCGAGCCCGACGGCACTTGCTGCATCCCGGGGCATGCCCGGTACCGTGACCTCCTCTGCCGGCCGGTCCGCCGTGACCTCAATGAGCCGCGCCCCGTTCTGTGAGATTGCGAGCACGAGCGCAGCGTTCGGGAAGGTGAGGGCGCGAAGCAGCGGGGTGATGGCGAAGCGGTCGGACACGCTCACGTGGTCCTCGAGATCGTTGGGCAAACGGAACTCAAGAATTGATGTCGGAGTCACGAAGATGGCCACGCTCCGCCCCATGTCAAACCAGAACTCCGGGGATCCCAGCAGCTCGTCGAGGAAGGTTTCTATCGCGGCCACTGCGTCGTTGTTTCCGCCTTGGCGGAGCTGTTCGACGGCGGAACTGAACAAGGACCGGGCTCTGGACTGATTGTCCTCCGAATGGGCCGGGACGCTGCTTGTCGAAAGATACACGGTGACGCTGTGTGGATCGCGCGCGGCGGCCAGACGTTCCACGTCGTACCGGGTCGGCATATCGATGTGCATGGGGGTGCTCCTTTTTGCTATCTCTCCGCTGGGTCGCACGAGGAGGGGGATTTTCCTGCACCTACTCGATGCGCAAAGCCGCACCGAGGGTCAGCAATACCGGATCAGCCCAGCATCGGACCCCGCGGAGTCCCGTGTCAACAGTCGGCGGAACTTGCAGTACGGAGGTGTTCGGCGCCGGTAGCCAGTTCGGCCAGCACCCTTAGCGGACCGCAGCGGTGCGGATTGTCTCGGTCAAGTGGCACTCCGGGAGTGCGTGCAGGTGGTGGCTGGGGTACATATCTCAGGCCAACACATGGACAGCATTTCTTAGCCGGCGGCCGACTGGAGATGACGCCTGATGGCCTCGACCACCAGCTGGTGGTCGTCGTCGGACGAAAGCCCGGATGCCGTCACAGCGGCGACGACGCCGGCGTTCCGAACCCGCACAGGAAAGGATCCGCCTGCCAGCGTGTAGTCCGCCGGGGCCAGCCACCCGCCCTGCGTGGGGTCGTAGTCCTTGACCGCGAACTCCTCGGCGAGCAGGGCCGTGCTGCGTTCAAAGCGGAGCGTCGTGGCCGCCTTGCGGCGGATCCATTCCTCCTGGTCGGCGGTGGCTCCCGGCAGGACACAGCGGAAGAGGACCAGGTTGTGCCGGCGTATATCGATGGCAACGGAATGGCCCCCGGCGATCGCGCGGTTGGCGATGAGCGAGCCGAGGCGCCAGGCATCGTGGTGATCAAAGCCCGGGAAGACGAGTTCTTCCTCGTGCCGGCGCAGTTCGGCGATCCGCGGTGAGTCGGTGTCAGTCATGGAGAGTCTCGTCCGTTGTGGAGTCGGCGTCGTAGCTGAGACCGATCTGGCGTCGGATTTCGTCCATTGCTGCCATGACGGCCACTGATTCGCGGGGCGGAAGGATGGTGCCGGAGGTTACGCCTTCCCTGACCAGTCGTTCCAGTTCGGCGGCCTGGTACTGCATTCCGCGGCTGTTGACAGGCTGCTCATAGAGTTCAACAACGCTGCCATCCAAGGCATGAACTGTGAAGGGCGTGGGGTTGTACCAAGTGGATTCGATATCGATCCACCCTTCGGTCCCGATGACCATAGCCCGGTTGGCGCTGGCGGCGTCCAGTTCGCAGTCCACAATGGCCTGCTGACCGCCAACATATTCAAAGATGGCTGCAGTCTGCCGGTCTACCCCGGTAGCGGTCATGGACGCACTGGCGCGAATAGTCTCCGGAGTGCCCAGGATGTCGAACGCAAAGGAGACCGGGTAGATGCCGAGGTCCAGCAGCGCTCCGCCGCCCAGTGCAGGATCGTTCAGCCGGTGGGCAGGGTCCTTGGGCAGGCTCTGGTTGTGGCTGGCGACCACCTTCCGGACCTCGCCGATGGTGCCTTCCTCGATGATTGCGCGGATGCGGATCATGTGCGGGAGGAATCGCGACCACATGGCTTCCAGCGCCACGAGCCCTTTGGATTCCGCGAGGTCGACAACGTCCTGGGCTTCGCGGGCGTTCATGGTGAACGACTTCTCCACCAGCACATGCTTGCCAGCATTCAAGGCCAACAAGGCATTGGCGTGGTGGAACGGGTGCGGCGTGGCGATGTAGACCACGTCAACCAGCGGGTCGGCCACCAAGTCCTCATAGCTGCCATGCGCGGTTGCCACACCGTACTCTTCAGCGAACGCCTGGCTCGAATCCAGGGTCCGGGAGCCGACGGCCTGGACGGTGAAGCCGTTCTCGATCAGGTCCTGGGTTTGCAGCCCCGCGATGAATCCGGTGCCGAGGATTCCCCAGCGGATGCGGCCGTCAGAGGTGCCGGTGGGCTGATTAGTCACGTGCTTGGTCCTTCGGTGAGTCGGTGGTGGCCAGCGGGTAAGCCACAAACGCAAAGCGCCTGGAATCCGGCGACCAACTATTAACGTTGAGGGTTCCTTGGCCGCCGAAGAGGGGCCAGGTGTGAAGCGGTGCGGTCCAGTCGCTGGTGGAGACAAGCACGACGGCGACCGGCAGGTCCGCGGGGTGGCCCTCCGTGCCGCGGGGGAAACGGATGTAGCTGGCCCAGCCGCCGTCGGGGGATAGATGCGGGAACCAGTCGACGGTTTCGCTCTCTAGGAGGCGCTCGAAATCGCTTCCGTCAACCTGGACTCGGGCAAGCTGGGCGTGGCCGTGGAGAGCGCTGAAGGACTCCGTGTTCAGGTAGAGCCACTTTCCGTCGGGCGAGTATTCCGGTCCGTCGCAATGGCCGGGGCCGACATCGACGCCGGCGGTAGCGCCGCCGTCGGACGGTATGGTCCTGAGGCGGCCCGGCTGCGTGAAGTCTCCGGCCTCGATGCCGACGTATGCCAGCTGGGATCCATCCGGGCTGACGCCGTGCAGGAAGTGGAAGGAGCCGTCGGCGTCGGTGATCCGCTCCGCCGGACCTCCACTCAAAGCTGCCCGGTAGATGTGGCCGTCGTTCGCCGAGAGGAAGATGCCGGTGCCGTCGGGTGCCAGGACGTGGTCGTTGTTGAGGTCGGGGATGCCGGTCAGCGGGACCTGGCTGATGGTCCGGCCTGGCAACTCAAACCGCCACAGCTTCCCGTCCCCGTTGAGGACGAGGGCCGAGCCGTCAAGGGTCCAGTTGGGCGCTTCGAGGAGGACCTCGTCGGTGCTGTAGACAAGTTCGGATTCGCCTGTGACGGACGCTATCCAGACCTCGCAGCGCTGGCCGGTCTGAAGGGTACGCAGCATGCTCAGAGTTCCTTGATCCGGATGTTCCGCCACCGGCACTGCGCGCCCTTGCCCCAGCGGGCCTCGCCGAACATGGAGTCGTTGTCGTGGACTTCCAAGGCGATGTGCCCGCGCTCTCCGAGAACACCCAGGACATCCGCCGGGTTGTAGTTCGGCGAGTCCAGCGTAGCGGTGTCCAGTTCGGCGATCTTGAGACCGTTGACCCAGGTGGTGATGACCGGCAGGGCGCCGACGCAGCGGATGCGGAGTTCGTTCCAGCCGTTCCATCGCCAGACGTTGAGGAAGTCCTCGACGTCGGCGGCGTGCTTCAGGCGGCCACGCTTTTCTTCCGTGACAGGCTCCACCGACGTGGCCGGGTTGTCCGCAATCAAACCCGTGGGTCGCCCGTCAGCGTCCATGGCCACGTTGACGGCGAAGGGTACGGCGGAGAAGCTCGCCAGGCCGTTGCCGAAGAACCCGCCGATACCGCCGGAGGGACGGTGGTCCACCAAGACCTGGAAGCCTTCCCACGTATCCGGCCGGCGCCGGATCATGACGCCGGTGTCGGCCGGCCAGTCGGGGCGCATTTCCAGCACGAGTTCGAAGTCGCCGAATGCCTGCTCGCTCACCAGATAGCCGCCGTAACCGCTGCCGGGGGAGTCCTGCTCGCCGACCAGGACGCCGTCTTCCACGAACCAGCGGGCCGGGTGCTTCTCGGGCTCCACCGGCGGGGTCAAACCCAGGGCGGCAAAGCGTTCCGAGAGGGCCGGACCGCCCGGATACTCGGTGCCATAGACGCGGGGTACCGATCGCCAGCCAGCCAAAGTGGTGCCGTCGAACAGCGGGACAAAACGGTCGCCGCCGTCGGGCGTTTCAATGCCTGACATGAACGTGCCCTTACTGTTTGAAGGCGGCGTCGAAGGAGGTGTTCGAGGCCGGGAAGTCGAACTTCTTGAGGGCGGCGAGGGCTTCGGGGGCGCCGTGGAGCCGGTCCATGCCGGCGTCCTCCCACTCGACGGAGATGGGGCCGTCGTAGCCGATCGCGGTGAGGGCGCGGAAGGACGATTCCCAGGGCACGTCCCCGCGGCCGGCGGAGACGAAGTCCCAGCCGCGGCGCGGGTCGCCCCAGGGCAGGTGCGAGCCCATGACGGTGTTCCGGCCGGTGGGGCGCAGCTTGGTGTCCTTGCAGTCGACGTGGTAGATCCGGTCCTTGAAGTCCCAGATGAAGGAGACGGGGTCGATGCCCTGCCACATGAAATGGGACGGGTCCCAGTTCAGGCCGAAGGCCTCGCGGTGGCCGATCGCCTCGAGGGTGCGGACGGTGGTCCAGTAGTCGTAGGCGATCTCGGAGGGGTGGACCTCGTGGGCGAACCGGACCCCGCATTCGTCGAAGACGTCCAGGATGGGGTTCCAGCGGTCAGCGAAGTCCTGGTATCCGGCCTCGATGACCTTCTCCGGCACGGGCGGGAACATCGCGACGTACTGCCAGATGGAGGACCCGGTGAACCCGACCACGGTGTCCACGCCGAGGGCCTTGGCGAGCCGGGCGGTGTGCTTCATTTCCTCCGCGGCGCGCTGGCGCACGCCCTCAGGCTCGCCGTCGCCCCACACGCGCGCCCCGACGATGGCCTCGTGCCGGAAGTCGATCGGGTCATCGCACACGGCCTGGCCCTTGAGGTGGTTGGAGATGGCCCAGACCTTGAGGTTGTACTTTTCCAGGACGGCGAGTTTGGATTCGACGTAGCCGGGTTCGTCCCAGCGCCAGGCGTCCAGGTGGTCGCCGGAGACGGCGATTTCCAGGCCGTCGTAGCCCCAGCCGGAGGCCAGGCGTGCGACTTCTTCGAAGGGCAGGTCGGCCCACTGGCCGGTGAACAGGGTGTACGGGCGGGGCATGTCAGGCTCTTTCGGTAGCGGGCTGGGTGGTCGGTGCGGACGGGGCGAGCTGGATGAGCGAACTCTTGGCCGCGGCGCTTTCTTCCACGGCGGCGAGGATCCGCTGGACGTTCAGGCCGTCCTCGAACGACGGCGACGGCGTGGTTCCGGTGCCCACCGCCACGAGGAAGTCGCGGATTTCGTGCGTGAACGTGTGTTCCCAGCCGAGCACGTGGCCCTGCGGCCACCACGCGTCCACGTACGGGTGCTCGGGCTCGTTGACCAGGATGCGGCGGAAGCCCTGTTCCCTCACGGGCAGGGTGGCGTCGAGGAAGCCGAGCTCGTTGAGGTCCTCGAGATCGAACAGCAGGGCTCCCTTGTCGCCGTAGATCTCCAGCTTGAGCGAGTTCTTCTGGCCGGTGGCCACCCGGGAGACCTCCACGGAGGCGATGGCCCCGGAGGCGAGGGTCAGCGTGGCCCAGGCGGCGTCGTCGACTGTCACGTCCTCCAGCCCGGTGGCGCCGGGGCGCTGCGGGGTGAAGGTGTGCAGCCGGCCGGAGACCTCGGTGACCTGGCCGCCGAGGAGGAACAGCACCTGGTCGATCGCGTGGCTGGCGATGTCGCCCAGCGCGCCGGACCCTGCGGTGTCCTTGTTCAGCCGCCAGGTCATGGGCGAGTCCGGGTCCACGAGCCAGTCTTGCAGGTACGCGGCACGGACGTGCCGGATGGTGCCGAGCCGGCCCTCCGCGATCAGCTCCTTTGCGAGGGCCAGGGCGGGGACCCGGCGGTAGTTGAATCCGATCATGGACTGCACGCCCCGGGTCCGGGCGGCCCGGGCGGCCTCCGCCATGGCCTCGGCCTCGGCCAGGGTGTTGGCCAGCGGCTTTTCGACCAGGACGTGCTTGCCGGCGGCCAGGGCGGCGATGGCGACTTCCGCGTGCATCCAGCCCGGGGCGCAGATATCGACAATCTGAATGTCATCACGGGCGATCACCTCGCGCCAGTCGGTGGAGGACTCGGCCCAGCCGTATTTCGCGGCGGCCTCCGCCACCCCGGCGGGGTCGCGTCCGACCAGGACGCGACGTTCGAAGGCCGGGACGTCGAAGTAGCTGGCAACATTCCGCCAGGCATTCGAGTGGGCCTTGCCCATGAACGCGTACCCGATCATGGCCACTCCCAAGGGGGAAGATCCGGGGGTAGTTTCGTGGGAGTTCATTACTGGTTCCTAGAGTGTGGAAGCGGTGGGGTCCCAGTCCTCGGGGAGGGCTGCGGAGGCGGGGGCGGAGCTTTCCACGTCGACGAACGCGCCGGAATCGATCGACTCGGAGATCGAGACCATGGTGTCCAGGACGTGGTAGGCAAGGTTGCCGGTGGCGCGGTGCGGGACGCCGGCGCGGATGGAGCGTGCCATGTCCAGCACGCCCATGCCGCGGCCCTGGCTGGGGCCGGTCGCCGGGATAACAGTCCACTCCTCGTCGCCGGCGCGCCAGAGCCTGACGTCCCCGTCGAAGTAGTTCGGATCCGGCAGCGAGATGGTGGCCTCGGTCCCGGTGATCTCCACAAAGCCCATCCGCAGCCGGGGTGACTCGAACGAAAAGACGCTGTGGGAGGACGCGCCGGACTCGAACTGGGCCATCGCGGAGACGTGGGTGGGGACCTCGACCGTGAATTCCTCGCCGGCCTTGGGCCCGGAGCCGATCATCCGGACTTCCTTGGCCTTGGACCCGGTGGCGGCCACGCGGCGCACGGACCCGAACGTCTGGACCAGAGCCGTGAGGTAGTACGGGCCCATGTCGAACAGGGGGCCGGCGCCGTACTGGAACAAGAAGGCCGGGTTGGGGTGCCAGGATTCCGGGCCGGGGGTCTGGAACGTGGTCATGGCGGTCAGCGGGGTGCCGATGTCGCCGCGTTCGATCAGCCGCCGCGCGGTCTGCAGCCCGGCCCCCAGGAACGTGTCCGGGGCGCAGCCCAGCCGCAGCCCCGCGGCGTCGGCGGCCTTCAGCAGGCCCAGGCCCGATTCGCGGTCCAGCGAGAACGGCTTTTCCGTCCAGACGTGTTTGCCGGCGTTGACGGCGGCCGTCGCCACCTCCACGTGCGCTGCCGGGATGGTCAGGTTCACGATGATCTCGACGTCGGGATGGTTCAGGGCCGCATCCACGCCGCCCCACTCCGGGATGCCGTATTCCTTGGCGCGCGCCTCGGCGGCTTCTTCGAAGAGGTCGGCGATCACGTGGACCTTGAGGTCGGGGAAGACGGTCAGGTTGTCCAGGTACTGCTTGCTGATGTTTCCGGCGCCGATGACGGCGACGCCCACCGGGCCGCGTCCGGTTGCTGCGGTGCTCATGCGTTCACGCCCTTGGCGCTGGCGGAACCGCTCTGCAGGTAGCCCAGGGACTGGGCGATGCCGTCGAAGATGTCGCCGGAGTAGTCGTCAAACTCCACGACGCCGACCTCAAGGGACTGCGCCGCCTCGATGACATCCCACACGGGAATTTTGCCCTGACCGGCGGGCTGCTGGGCCTTGGTATCGGTGGAGACGGGGCCGTCCTTGATATGGATGAACTTCACCCGGTCGCCGAGGCGCTCAAGGAGGGCAACCGGGTCCTGGCCGCCGACGGCGGCCCAGTAGGTGTCCACCTCTAGGACAAGTTCCGGGTCCAGGAGTCCTTCGAAGTACTCCAGGGCGGTCTGGCCCTCGATGCTGGACTCCAGCTCCCAGGCGTGGTTGTGGTAGCCGACGCGGATGCCGTACCCGGCACCCTTCTTGGCGGCGGCATTGAGTTTCGCGGCGGTGGCCTGGATGTCCTCGGCGGACTGCCAGTGCTCGGCCGGGAGGTAGGGATCGATCACCGTGCCGATGCCCAGTTCCTTGGCCGCGGCGAAGATCTCGTCCTGGTCCTGGCTCAGCAGCGGGGCGTGGCCGGACGGGGCGGTCAGGCCGTTCGCCTTCAGAGCCGCGCCGAGCTCGGCGGCCGTGGCGACGAAGTTGTAGGGCTCCACCTGGGTGAAGCCGAGTTCGGCAACCTTCTTGATGGTGCCGGGCAGGTCTTCCTGCAGGGCGTTGCGGAGGGTGTACAGCTGGATTGAGTAGGACATTGCGTTCCTTTGCGGGGAGTCGGTTGTTCTCAAGTAGGGGAGCGGCCCTGCGGCTAGCCGGCCGACGTCGGGGGTGGAGCCAGGTGTCTAGCGGCCGGCGAGGGATCCGCCGATGCCGCCGACGCTGAAGTATTTGTTCAGGGTGGCGAAGACGATGATGGGCGGGAGCATCATGATTAGGGCCAGGGCCATGACCCCGGACCAGTCGGTGTTGTTCTGCTGGAAGAACGACTGCACGCCCATGGGCAGGGTGAAGATTTCGTTGGAGCGCAGGAACACGATGGCCACGAGGTAGTCGTTCCAGGCCAGCAGGAAGGCGAAGATCGCCGTGGAGAGCACGCCCGGCAGGGAGTTGCGCAGCACCACCTTGCTGAAGCTGCCAAAGACGGAGCAGCCGTCGATCCAGGATGCCTCTTCCAGGCTGATGGGGATGGAGTCGAAGTAGGCGGCCATCATCCAGGTGGCCACAGTCATGGTGGAGCCGACGTAGATGATGGTTATCCCCATCAGGTTGTCGACGAGGCCCATGCCGGCGAAGAGGATGAACAGCGGCACCACGGAGGTGATGATGGGCAGGGACTGCATGACGAACAGGAGCAGGGAGTAACCGGAGACGGCCTTGGACCGGCCGCGGGAGAGGACATAGCCTGCCGGGGCGGCGACGGCCACCGAGACGGTCACCGTGCTGAGCGTGGTGATGAGGCTGTTTTGAAGCCAGGTCGCGGCGAGGGTTTTCGAGAAGACGTCGGTGATGTTCTCGAAGGTCAGGCCGGTGGCGGTGCTGTTCGGTCCGGGCGTGAAAGCGAGGAGGACGGTCACCATGATCGGGATGAGCACTATCGCGGTGATGGCCAGGATGGCGGTGAAGCGCCACCAGCGGCCGCGCAGGCCGGCTTCGGAAAGGGTGCGGCGGGGTTTGCCGGTGTCGGCGACGCCGAGGGCGGGGCCGGATTCGGGGTGGGCGTGGAGGACTGCGCTCATTATTCGACGCTCGACTTTCGGATCTGGCGGTACAGGATGACCGACACCACCACGAGGGTGATGGTCATGAGGAAGGCGATCGCGACGCCCGGTCCGGTCTGGAAGTCCTGGAAGACGGTGCGGTAGGCCAGCACCACGAGGGAGGTGGTGGCGTCCACGGGTCCGCCGCCGGTGAGCAGGTAGATGGTGGGGAAGTCGTTGACGCAGAAGATCGTCATGAGGATCCAGCTGATGTAGGTGGACCGTGCGATCAGCGGCAGGGTGATGCCGGAGAACTGCTGCCAGCGGCTCGCGCCGTCCATGCTGGCGGCCTCGTAGACGGTGGTGTCCACGGAGGCCAGGGCCGCCGAGGTCATCATCATCATGAAGGGGAAGCTGACCCAGACCTTGAAGATGCAAACGGTAATGGCCGCGAGCGTCGGGTCGGCGAGGAAGAGCGGCGTGCCCAGTCCGAGGTTCCGGCAAATGCTCGGGATGAGGCTGTCCGGAGTGCCGACCAGCCAGTTCCAGGCAGTGGAGGACACCACAATCGGCACCACCCACGGCAGCAGGAGCAGGACTTTGAAGGTCCCCCCAGCGGGGATTTTGGTGCGCAGCAGCAGGGCCAGGCCCAGGCCCAGGAGCCAGGACCCGAAGACGCCCACGATCGTGAAGATCAACGTGAAGCGGGCGGCTTTCCAGAATGCCTCGGACGACAGGACCGTGGCGAAGTTATCCAGGCCGACGAACTCGCCTGTGTCCAGGAGGGAGCCGTTGTGCGTGGCCTGGATGCCGGCGTAGATGAGGGGGTAGCCGTGGATCAGGATCAGCAGGACGACCGAGGGCAGCAGGAGCCAGAAGAACGTCTTGCGGGTCTGCGAACTGAGTTTGCTCTTGCGGTTGACAGATTTGGCGGGCTTGCCCGGCCCGCCGGGGGCAACGCCCCGGCGGGCCCGGCTCAGGCCGGTCTGGGCTGTGGTCAATGCCATTGGAGCGCCGCTTACTTCTTCAGGACCGATTGCAGCCCGGACTGGAACGTCTGCAGCGCGGACTTCGCATCGGTCTTGCCGGTCAGGATGGTCTGGGTGAACTGGTTGAGGGCCTGGCCGCCGTCGAGGACGGCAAGATTGGCATTGAGTGTTGTGCCTTGGGCGGCGAACGTCTTGGCGATCGGCACGTACTCCTTGACGATCTTGACGTTGTTGGGATCGGACGTGAACTCGGGAAGCTCGGTGATGGACTTGAAGACCGGCAGCGCGTTCATGAGCTTCTGCTGCCAGAGCTGCTTGAGCTGGCCCAGGTAGGCGACCAGGAAGGCCTCGGACGACGCCTGTGAGGGGGTGTTCGTGTACATCATGATGTTGTTCGGGAAAACCAGGGCGGCCTTGTCCCCGTGCGGGCCGGCCATGGGGCTGGCGACCACAAGGTCGCCAGATGTGTCACCGACACGCTCGGGAACTCCCAGCGTCAACATGCCGAACGCGGCCTTCTTGTTCTTCCACTGGGCGTTGAGGTTGTCCGAGGTGTAGCTGACCGCGGCGGGGTCGATGATGCCGTTGGAGACCAGCTCCAGCAGGAATTCAACGGCCTCGACGTTGCGGTCGTTCATAACATCGAGCTCACCGGACGGGGTGAACACGCCGCCGCCGTTGTTGAGCATCATCATGATCATCAGGTGGTTGCCGATGTTGTTGCCGGCGCCGGAGCCCGTGGCAAAGCCGACGGCGCCCATGCTCTTGAACTTCTTGCCAGCCTCAAGCAGGGATGCCCAGTCGGTGGGAACCGCGACGCCGGCCTGGTCGAACAGCGACTTGCGGTACCAGAGCGGACGGATGTCCAGCTGCCACGGAACGGCAACATAGCCCTTGTCCGTCTTGAACGGCTCCAGCACGCCCGGCAGGAAGTCATCGAACTGGCCGTTCTTCTTCAGTTCATCCACCACCTTGTCCGCGTAGGCAATCTGGCCCTGCTGCTCGAACTGGAAGGCCTGGAAGCCGCCGCCGGTGGACACTGCCGGTCCGGTCTTGGAAGCGATGGCCGAGGAGAACGTCTGGTAGAAGTTCGCCCACTGGATGGTCTGGTAGCTGGCCTTGAGGTTGCCCGAGGCCGGCGCGTAGCCCTCTGCGATCTTCTTGGCGGCGTCGTTGTACGCGGGGGTGGCCCACGGCATATCCCAGAACTTGATGACGCCGCTGCCGCCTGACTGAGAGGCGGAGCCGCCGCCGCACGCCGCGAGGAGCGGTGCGCTCGCCGCGGCTGCGGCGAAGCCCAGGAATCCCCGGCGGGAGAATGCGGTGGAGGTTACAGAGGACTTGATCGTCACGATGATTTCCTTTCGTGACCGGCACGCTGTGGCGCGGCCGGTCTTCTCGACAGTGAGTTGATGCGGAAGGTATTGCGGGCTGTGCAGTTAGAGCAGCTAGAGCGGTTGGAGCAGTTATTGCGGTGAGTCGTGGAGCTGCCCGACAAGTGCGGTCAGGGCGGCGAACCGTTCCAGATCGGCCTCCGGGGCGCCGGAGTCGATGGCGGCGCGGAGCCGCCTCCAGCTGTGCCGGTGGGCCGATTCGTAGATGGTGGGGAAGGCGGCGGCCCCGGCGGAGGTGACCGAGCGGACCTCCGCGGGCCAGCCTGCGGAGGCATCGGGGAGGGTGATGTCCGCCCGTCCTGAGGAGGTCAGGACGGACACGGTGGCCGTCGCGGGCAGCGAGGACGTGGTGATTCCCTGCAGGGCCGCCGGCGCCCCGCCGGGGAGGCTGCCGATCACGGTGTAGCCGTTGGCGTTGCGCTGGATGACCCGCAGGCCTTCCAGCTCGACGCCGCAGGCCAGGACCGCGCCAAGGTGCCGCGTGAGCAGGGCTGCCGGGTCGGTTCCGGGGGTGCCCCACGCCACGGAGTCCAGCAGCACGGCGTCGGCCACGGCGTCGGCGATGGCGTTCCGGACCGCGGCCTGGGACTCCGCGAGGACCGGGTTTCCGGCCCACGCCTGGTCGAGGACCACCGCGGCGCCCGCCTCCGCAGCTGCCTCGGCCAGCGTGGCGGGGTCTTCCGCCACGGGATCAACGACGACGACGCCGCGGACACCGCTGCGGACCGCCGCGGTGGCGCTGGCGGTCCAACCCGGGACACCGGCGACAGCCACGACGTCGGCCCGGCCGTCCGCCGGGGCGAAGGAAACAGGCAGGGAAGCGACCACGGCGCCGACGGCACCGGCTTGTTCGGCCTCGGGGCCGGCCTGGACGAGAAGCGGGGTTGTCATGCGCTTGCCTCCTCATAGGCGGCGGCGCCGGCATCGACGCAGGCAGCGGCGGCGTCGGCGATCGCGAGGGCGAATTCCAGATCGTGGATCAGCGTCTCCGGGCGGGGGGCCGTTCCGGTGCCCCGGGCGATTTCGGCGAGTTTGCGCCATTCGCCCTCGTAGCCGTTGTGGCCGAAGGGGCCCAGGACGGTGGTGCTGGCAGCGGTGCGGATCCGGGCGGTCGCCGACCCCGCGTGAACGTAGGACGGGGTGAAGTCGATGGACAGCGAGGCGTCGTTGCCGATGGCCTCGAAGGTCCAAGACGGTTCCCAGGTGCCGTTCATCGCGGCGCGGAGTTCGATTGTCACGTCGCCCGCCCGCAGGGAGATGACATAGCCGAACGGCATGACGGTCTGGGCATGCAGGACCTCGACGGCCCGGAAGTCCGGGGCGAACCTGCGGACCAGGGGGAGGTCGTGGATGGCCAGACCCATGACGCCGCCGGTCAGCATGGCTTTCACCGCAGCGGTGTCGGGGGCCGCGTTTGCCGCGGGCGCCGGGGGAGTGCGGCCCACGATCTCGGTGGCAAAGTCCTCGAAGCGGGGGTTGGGCGGCAGGACGATCGACGACCGGACGGTGTGGACCTGTTCCGGCAGGTTGCCCCACGCGGCTTCGGCAGCCAGCCAGCCGGGGTCGAAGGTGTGCATGGCGCCGACGACGATCGGCACACCGGTTTCGGCTGACACGGCGGCGATGGCCGCGGCTTCCTCGCCGTTCATGGCGAAGGGCTTTTCGCACAGGACGGCTTTCTTGCCGGCGCGGCAGGCGGCGATCACCTGGACGGCGTGGAACTGGTGCGGGCTGCAGATCGCGACGATCTCGACCGCGGGGTCGGCCAGCAGTTCTTCCATGCTGGTGCTGAAGCGTGCCCCCACCCGTGCGGCCACGGATTCGGCCACCGCCGGATCGACGTCCATGATGTGGCGGACCTCCAGGATGCCGCGCAGCCTGGCGAGGGAGGGAAGGTGGATCGCCTGGGTGACGGGACCCGCCCCCAGAATCCCCACTCCCAGCGGCGCCGGCGCTGCATGTTCTTGGCTCGACAAGTTCGTTCATACCCCTTCGTAGTCCCGGAACCGTCCAGCGGCAGGCAGGCTGCCGGGCCGGTGATCTGGCTCACACCCAAAGTTAGACATACTTTTGACGAGCGTCAAGCAAAAGTTGAAAACTACGTTTCAATCTTTGTGAAGAGTGACATACAGAAGAACTTCGTGCTATCACTTACTCATGAGTACGCCCACCGGCACCGAACCCGCAGCCACCGAGGCCGGCGGCAGCCTGTCCCGCGCCGGCGACCTCTTCCAGCTCCTGCGCGACGGCAAGGCCCGGACCCGCGCGGAACTGGCCCTGACCACCGGGCTTGCCCGCTCCACCGTCGCCTCCCGCATCGACGCGCTGATGGTCTCGGGCCTCGTCGGCCCGGCAGGGGAGGCGAGCTCCAGCGGCGGCAGGCCGCCGTCGCGCTTTGCCTTCAACCCGGCCGCCCGCGTAGTCCTGGCGGTGGATGTCGGGGCCACGCACGTGATCATCGCCGTGACGGATCTCAACGGAAAGGTGCTCGCCGAGCGCCGGCTGGCGCAGGACGTCGCCGACGGCCCGGTGGTTGTCCTGGACCGCGTGATCGAGGAAGGGCTGAAGCTGCTCGGCGAGGCGGGGCGGAGTACCTCGGACCTGGCCGGCGCCGGGATCGGGCTCCCCGGGCCCGTGGAACACGCCTCCGGCATGCCGGTAAAGCCGCCGATCATGCCCGGCTGGGACGGGTTCGACGTCGTCCGTCACGTCCAGCGGTCCCTCCCGGTGCCGGTCCTGGTGGACAACGACGTGAACATCATGGCCCTGGGCGAGCGCACGGCGCACTGGCCCCAGGACGAAAACTTCCTCTTCATCAAGGTGGCCACCGGCATCGGCGCGGGCATCATCAGCAACGGTGAACTCCAGCGCGGGGCCAACGGCACAGCCGGAGACCTCGGGCACGTGCGGGTTCCGCGCGGCGACGACGTGCTGTGCCGCTGCGGGAATTACGGCTGCCTCGAAGCCCTGGCGTCCGGCCCCGCCGTCGCCAAGGCGCTCACCCAGCAGGGACTTCCGGCGCACGACGGCGGCGACGTCCTGCGCCTCGTCGCTGAGGGGAACCTCCAGGCAATCCAGGCGCTGCGGCAGGCCGGCAGGGACCTCGGGGATGTCCTCTCCACGGTGGTCAACCTGCTAAACCCCTCGGTGATCGTGATCGGCGGAAGCCTCGGCCAGGCCGGGGAGCACCTCATGGCAGGGGTCCGCGAGGTGGTCTACCGGCGCTCGCTGCCGCTGGCCACGACGCACCTGAGGATCGGCCTGTCCAAAGCCGGCGACCAGGCCGCCATCCTCGGCGCCAGCCAGATGGTCACGCAGCACGTGCTCTCGCCCGCCGTCATTGAGGCGACCCTGCAGGCCACGGGCTAGAAACGGCGTCCCGGAAGCCGTCGCCCCGGATGCGTGGTCGCCGGTGGCCGTGTCCCGGGTGGCGTCATATTCCGCGGGTGCGGGAGTGGCCCGTGATAGCAATGGGACTGATGAAACCATATTTGTGCCCGCTCGCCGGGCGACGGCCCACCTTATGAGCGACCTCGCCAAGGCACCGCGCGGCTGGCTCCTCATGCTCGCGATCGGGCTCATCGCGCTGAACATGCGCGGCCCCCTGGTGGCCGTGGCCCCGGTGGTCGCGCAGATGCAGCACGATCTCGGGTTCACTCCGGTGGAACTGGGATTCCTCACCGGGATCCCGGTCCTGTGCTTTGCCCTGGCCGCGCCGCTGGCATCGCTGGCCGGGCGTAAGCTGGGTCCCGAGTTCGCCATCACGCTGACCCTGCTGGGCGTGCTCCTGGGCGTCGTGGTCCGCTCGGCGGGAGGCGGCGCCGTCGTGATGTTGGGCACCGTGATCCTGGGCGTTTCCATCACGATCGGCAACATCGTGGTGCCGCTGATCATCCGTCGGGACTTCACTCCGGCCCGGCAGGGCGCGGCGATGGGCACCTACACGGCGGCGCTCAATATCGGCTCGTTCCTTACGTCGATGGTGTCCGCGCCGCTGGCCGAGCTGCTGGGCTGGCGTCCCGCGATTGCCGCGAGCGGACTGTTCGCGCTGGCGGCCCTCGCGGTCTGGGTGATCGCCGTCGGCCAGCGGGCGGCCTTCGTTCCTGCTGCCGTTCCCGCGTCCGACCCCGGGCGGCCGGCCGGCAAGCTCACATCGCGGTGGATCACGGCAGCCCTGACCGTCGGGTTCGCCGGGCAGGCGTTCTCCTACTACGGTGTGACCGCCTGGCTGCCCAGCCTGCTGGTGGACGAACTTGGCATGACGCCGTCGGCCGCCGGAGCGGCGTCCTCGCTTTTCCAGATCTTTGCCATTGTGGGCGGCCTCGGCGTCCCGCTGGCGGCCCGGTTCGCCAGCACGACGGCGGTGGGCCTCACCCTGGGCCTGCTGTGGCTCACGGTTCCTGTGGGCCTGCTGCTCGCGCCCGAACTGTGGTGGCTGTGGTGTTCCCTCGGCGGTGTCGCCCAGGGCGGCGGCATCACGCTGATCTTCCTCGCCATCATCCGGCTGGCCCGGGACCAGGCGTCGGCGGCCCGGATGTCCGCCGTCGTCCAGGGGACCGGGTATTCCTTCGGCGCCGTGGCGCCGACCCTTCTGGGCTACGTCCACGGTGTCTCCGGCGCCTGGACCGGTCCGCTGCTGCTGATCCTGTGCTCCGTGACCGCGTTCATCCTGGGCACGGCGTTGTCCCTGCGCCGGGTGCCGAAGCCGCACTAGGTTCCTCCCGCCCCCGCTCATTTCGGGCCGCGCTTGTGGACGCCTGTGCGCCGAGAAATGCCCGCCCCGGCCGCCTTCCCGCCCACAAAGTTTGCGCCGGGAACACAGTGAGGGCCCATGTTTTATCGAAAACATGGGCCCTCACTGTCAGTTCGACGCCGTTGTCGGGCTGTGTTCCGTTGCTGGGCTGCCACCCGGATTTCGGGCTGCCTGTTGCGAAGGGCGGGCAGTCCAGCTGACGGAATTCTGGGGTTACGCCGGGATGAGGGCGGCCTTCTCGCTGAGCTCCGCGCCGTCGCGCGCTTCATACAGGAAGCGGTCGTAGGCCGGCAGCGTCAGGAAGGCCGGGAACTCGTTGCTGAGCGTGACCTCCTCGAAGATGTCCCGCGCGTCGGCGAACCGGTCCCCTTCGAAGCGTTCCAGCTTGGCGAATTCCTCATCCAGCATGTCCTCCACCCACTCGCGGGTCACGACGTCGCCGTGGTCGGTGATGGCGCGGGAGAAGATCCACTGCCAGAGCTGTGAGCGGGAGATCTCTGCGGTGGCGGCGTCCTCCATCAGGTTGTGGATGGCCACGGCGCCGTTGCCGCGCAGCCAGGACTCGATGTAGCGGATGCCGACTTCGATGTTGTTCCGGATGCCCTGTTCGGTGATGGTTCCGGTGGTCGAGGAGATGTCCAGGAGGGCGCGGTCGTCCGGGGTGACGTCTTCCCGGAGGCGCTCGAGCTGGTTCGGGCGGTCGCCGAGCACGCCGTCGAACACCTCGCGGCAGACCGGAACCAGGTCCGGGTGCGCCACCCAGGAGCCGTCGAAGCCGTCGCCGGCCTCACGGGTCTTGTCGGCGCGGACCTTTTCGAAGGCGATCGCGTTGGCTGCGGCGTCCTTGCGGTTGGGGACGGCAGCGGCCATGCCGCCGATCGCCATGGCGCCGCGCTTGTGGCAGGCCCGGACGAGCTGTTCGGTGTAGGCGCGCATGAACGGCTGGGTCATGGTGACCTGGCCGCGGTCCGGGAGCACGAAGCGCGGTCCGCGGGTGCGGAAGTTCTTGATCAGGGAGAAGATGTAGTCCCAGCGGCCGGCGTTCAGGCCTGCGGCGTGGTCGCGCAGTTCGTAGAGGATTTCCTCCATCTCGAACGCGGCGGTGATGGTCTCGATCAGCACGGTGGCGCGGATGGTGCCCTGCGGGATGCCCAGCAGGTCCTGGGCCAGGATGAAGATGTCGTTCCACAGCCGGGCCTCGAGGTGGTTCTCGATCTTGGGCAGGTAGAAGTAGGGTCCCTTGCCCTGGGCGATCAGGCGGCGGGCGTTGTGGAAGAAGTACAGGCCGAAGTCCACGATTCCGCCGGCGATCGGGGTGCCGTCGATGAGCATGTGCTTTTCCGGCAGGTGCCAGCCGCGGGGGCGGACCACGATCGTGGGCAGTTCCCCGGCCGGGCGCAGCTTGTATTCTTTGCCTTCGGGGGAGGTGAAGTCGATCCGGCGCTCCAGGGCGTCCGTGAGGTTCAGCTGGCCCTGGATCACGTTGCGCCAGGACGGGGTGGAGGAGTCCTCCATGTCCGCGAGCCACACCTTGGCGCCGGAGTTCAGCGCGTTGATGGTCATCTTCTTGTCCACCGGCCCGGTGATTTCCACGCGGCGGTCCTCCAGGCCCGGGGCCGGGGGAGCGACGCGCCAGTTCGGGTCGTTGCGCACGGACTCGGTCTCGCGCAGGAACCGCGGGTCCTGGCCCTTGGAGATCTGCTGGCGGCGTTCACGCCGTGCCTCCAATAGCTCCTCCCGGCGCCCGGCCGTGGCCTTGTGCAGCTTGGCCACAAACGCCAGCGCATCCGGTGTGAGGACCTCGCTCTGCCGGCAAATTGGCTGCGCGGTCAGCGTGATCCCGTTAATAGTGAAGTTGTCAGTGAAGCTGTTCATTTCAATCTCTCCTCGGAGAAGCAAATGTTCGACGGCGGGGTGCGGTTTGGGGCCGAAAAAGGCAATCCTCCGCGTGCTATTCCCCATCCCCGCCGTGGGCCTCGCAGGGCTCGGCCGGGCGGGGACAGGGCCCCTTATACGCACGCTTCCGGATCACCTTTCCCGGCCCCCGAGGGGTTGGGCACCCTGGGTGCCGGCCGCCGTCGTGCCTTCAGATGAGCGGAATCAACAGCTCACCTTGGGCGGGGATTAGTGGAACTGGCCCTCTTCTGTGGATCCCACGAGAGCCAAAGTGGATGCGTTCGGGTTGAGCGCGGTGGCGATGTCGTCGAAGTAGCCGGTGCCGACTTCGCGCTGGTGCTTGGTTGCGGTGTAGCCGCGGGACTCGGAGGCGAATTCCTTCTCCTGCAGCTCGACGTAGGCGCTCATGCCTTCCCGGGCGTAGCCGTGGGCGAGGTCGAACATCGAGTAGTTCAGGGCGTGGAAGCCGGCCAGGGTGATGAACTGGAAGGTGAAGCCCATGGCGCCGAGTTCGCGCTGGAACTTCGCGATCGTGGCGTCGTCGAGGTGCTTGCGCCAGTTGAACGACGGCGAGCAGTTGTAGGAGAGCATCTGGTCCGGGAACTCGGCCTTGACGGACTCGGCGAACTTGCGGGCCAGCTCCAGGTCCGGGGTGCCCGTTTCCATCCAGATGAGGTCGGAGTACGGGGCGTAGGCCTTGGCGCGGGCGATGCAGGGTTCGATCCCGTTGCGGACCTTGTAGAAGCCCTCCGGGGTGCGGACCGGCTGTCCGCCTTCGCGGAGGATGAATTCCTGGTCGCGCTCGTCGACGTCGGAGGTGATCAGGGTGGCTGCCTCCGCGTCGGTCCGGGCGATGATGACCGACGGCGTGCCGGCGACGTCGGCGGCGAGGCGGGCGGCGTTCAGCGTGCGGACGTGCTGCTGGGTGGGGATCAGGACCTTGCCGCCGAGGTGGCCGCACTTCTTTTCCGAGGCGAGCTGGTCTTCCCAGTGCACGCCCGCGGCGCCGGCCTGGATCATGGACTTCATGAGCTCGTAGGCGTTCAGCGGGCCGCCGAAGCCGGCCTCGGCGTCGGCCACGATCGGGACCATCCAGTCCTCGACGGTCTGGATGCCCTCGGAGAACTCGATCTGGTCCGCGCGGAGCAGGGCGTTGTTGATGCGGCGGACCACGGTGGGGACCGAGTTGGCGGGGTAGAGCGACTGGTCCGGGTAGGTGTGGCCGGAGTTGTTGGCGTCGGCGGCGACCTGCCAGCCGGAGAGGTAGATGGCGCGGAGCCCGGCCTTGACCTGCTGCACGGCCTGGTTGCCGGTCAGGGCGCCCAGGGCGTTGGTGTACTTGCCGGTGCTGTGCTCCTCGGTGAGCTGCTTCCACAGTTTCTCGGAACCGCGGCGGGCCAGCGTGTGTTCTTCGGAGACGCGACCGCGGAGGCGGACGACGTCGGAAGCCTTGAAGTCACGGGTCACACCTTCCCAACGCGGGTTGGCGGCCCACTCGAGCTCCAGTGCGGCGGCCTGCTGCTCGGGCGTCTGCTGGGTGGGCTCAAATGCTGCAGTCATCTTTGTCTCCTTGATGGGTCCGGGACCGGCCAGTCTGCGACTCTGCAGATCCTGGCCGGTTGTTTCCGGATAGTGAATCTTTCCGTGAGATCTACTTTTCTTCACTTTCCAAGGGGTTTCTAGACCAAAGCTATGGAAAGAAATGCACTTCTTCGCATATCCTCAATAAATGCACCCCGCCAGCTGGAACCGCCCCGCCTCAGCCGCCTCGCCTGCCGTCCCGGAAGTGGACGTCATCAGCATGGGCCGCCGTGTCCGTCATCTGCGCAAGGCTGCCGGACTCACGCTCGATGACCTGAGCGCCGCCGTCGGGACCGCCCCCAGCCAGCTGAGCCTGATCGAAAACGGCAAGCGCGAGCCCAAGCTTGGCCTGCTTCAGCAGCTCGCGGGGGCCCTCGGGGTCAGCATCGATGAACTGCTCGGGGCCGAGCCGCCCAACCGCCGCGCTGCGCTGGAGATCGAGCTGGAACGCTACCAGCGCAGCCCCATCTACGAGTCCCTCAACCTGCCGAAAATCCGTATCAGCTCGCGGCTTCCGATGGACGTGCTGGAGTCCATGGTGGGCCTGCAGCATGAACTCGAGCGGCGGCTCAACGAGCAGGTGGCGACACCGGAGGAGGCTCGCCGCGCCAACGGTGAACTGCGGGCCATGATGCGGGAACGGAACAACTACTTCCCGGAGTATGAGGCCGAGGCGCAGAAGGTCCTGGCCTCGGTGGGCCACACGAGCGGACCCCTCTCCCACCACGTCATTGCGGACATCGCCGGGCACCTCGGTTTCAGCCTCCACCACGTGGGCGATTTGCCGCATTCCACCCGCTCGGTGACGGATCTTAAGAACCGTAGAATTTACCTCACGCAGAACGCACGGAGCGACCACGACCCCCGGTCGGTGCTGTTGCAGGCCCTGGGCCACTATGTCCTGGGCCACCAGACGCCGTCGAACTACGGGGACTTCCTCATGCAGCGCGTGGCCACGAACTACTTCGCCGCCGCGCTCCTGCTCCCGGAACAGGCCACGGTGGAGTTCCTGCAGCGGGCCAAGCAGGCCAAGGAAATCGCCGTCGAGGACATCCGGGATGCTTTCGCCGTGTCCTATGAGACGGCCGCGCACCGGTTCACCAACCTCGCCACGCAGCATCTGGACCTCCGCACGCACTTCCAGAAGACCCACAAGAGCGGCATCATCTACAAGGCCTACGAGAACGACGGCGTGACGTTCCCGCAGGACCACACCGGCGCCATCGAGGGCCAGCCGTCCTGCAAGAACTGGACCTCCCGGGTGGTGTTCGACGTCCCGGACAAGTTCAGCGCGTACAACCAATACACCGACACCCCGGCCGGGACCTTCTGGTGCACGGCCCGCACCGAACGCTCCGCCAACGGGGAGTTCTCGCTCTCCGTTGGTGTCCCGTATGCGCACGTGAAGTGGTTCCGCGGCCGCGACACCACGGAGCGGTCCAAATCCACCTGCCCGGACGAAAGCTGCTGCCGCCGCCCGCCGGCATCGCTGACCGCCGAATGGGCCGGCAACGCCTGGCCCTCGGCCCGGGCCCACTCCCACCTGCTGGCCGCCATGCCGCCGGGCGCCTTTCCCGGCGTGGACGAGACCGAGGTCTACTCCTTCCTGCAGGCGCACTCCGGAAGCTGATCCTCCCCTCACGTCCTGCGGGTTTCTCCGGGACCCTGCCGTCCCGCCCGCTTACTGCCGTCGCTCCCGCATTTTCTGCGGTTCAGTGCGTCGCTCCCGCACATCAGGCGAGGGAGCGTCGCCTTGGGCGTGGCTGACGGCAGGGCGGACTATATTGGCCTGTGACAGCTCATCGACCCACCTCGCGGGAGCGTGCACCCATGGCCAAGGAACTTGCCACCCAGCTCATCGAACAACTCCAGGCTGCCGGCGTGCAGCGGATCTACGGGATCGTGGGGGACAGCCTCAACCCGCTCGTCGACGCCGTCCGCAAGACCGGCGGCTCGCAGCAGGGCGGCATCGACTGGATCCATGTCCGGCATGAGGAAGCAGCCGCCTTCGCCGCGGCGGCGGAGGCCCAGCTGACCGGCCGGCTCGCGGTCTGCGCCGGCTCCTGCGGGCCCGGCAACCTGCACCTGATCAACGGGCTGTACGACGCCAACCGTTCCGGGGCGCCGGTGCTGGCCATTGCCTCGCACATCCCGAGCAAGCAGATCGGCAGCAGTTTCTTCCAGGAAACCCACCCGGACCGGCTCTTCAACGAATGCTCGGTCTATTCCGAACTGATCAGCACCGCGGAGCAGGCGCCCCGGGTCATGCACAGCGCCATCCAGCACGCCGTCGGGCTCCGGGGCGTCGCCGTCGTGACCCTTCCCGGCGACATCGCCGGCCTCGAAGCAACCGCCCCGACCCCGGCGCCGGCCGCATTCCGGCCGGCGACGCTGACCCCGGACCCCGCCAGCGTTCAAGAGCTGGCAGACGCCATCAACGCGGCGGATAAGATAGCCATCTTTGCCGGGGCCGGCGTCGAGGGCGCGCACGATGAGGTGGTGGCGCTCGCCGGACTGATCGCGGCGCCGATCGGCCATTCGCTCCGCGGCAAGGACTTCATGCAGTACGACAACGCGTATGACATCGGCATGACGGGGCTGCTGGGCTACGGCGCTGCGGCCGAAGGCATCGAGGACGCGGATCTACTGATCCTGCTGGGCACCGACTTCCCGTATGACCAATTCCTGCCGGCAACCCGGACGGCGCAGGTGGACCGGGCCGCCCACAAACTGGGCCGGCGGACCGACGTCGACGTCGCCGTGCATGGCGACGTCCTCCCCACGCTCGCGGCTTTGATGCCTTTGATCAAGGCCAAGAAGAGCCGGCGCTTCCTCGATGCGATGCTCAAGAAGCACGACCGTCTCATGAACAAGGCCGTGGGCGCATACACCCGGAACGTGGGCAAGAAACAGCCTATCCACCCGGAATATGCGGCCTCGCTGCTGGACCAGGTGGCGGCAGAGGACGCGATCTTCACGGCGGATACGGGCATGTGCAATG
The DNA here is from genome assembly GCF_054062615.1 of Arthrobacter sp. TE12232. Classification (NCBI taxonomy): domain Bacteria; kingdom Bacillati; phylum Actinomycetota; class Actinomycetes; order Micrococcales; family Micrococcaceae; genus Arthrobacter; species Arthrobacter sp. TE12232. Next base: position 1,923,307 of record NZ_JBSSFK010000001.1, on the reverse strand, counting down.
TTTGGACCGCGCGGTACATCAACCCGCTGGGCACCCGCCGGCTGATCGGCTCGTACCTGCACGGCTCCATGGCCAACGCGCTGCCGCACGCGATCGGCGCTCAGCTGGCCTACCCCGGCCGGCAGGTGGTCTCGGTCTCGGGGGACGGCGGCCTGTCCATGCTGCTGGGTGAGCTCATCACGGTCGCCGCGCACCGGCTTCCGGTCAACGTCGTGGTCTTCAACAATTCCACCCTCGGCATGGTGAAACTCGAAATGCTGGTGGACGGGCTCCCTGACTTTGGCGTGGACGTCCCCGATGCGAACTACGCCGACGTCGCCCGGGCCCTGGGGTTCCATGCCGTGCGTGTAACGGACCCGTCCCGCATCGAGGCCGCGTACCGGGAAGCGTTTGCCCATCCCGGCCCGTCGCTCGTGGAGCTCATCACGGACCCCAAGGCGCTGTCCCTCCCGCCTAAGATCAAGGGCGCCCAGGTCCTGGGTTTCGCCACGGCCATGTCCAAGGTGGTCCTCAACCGGGGCGCCGGCGAGGCCGTCAGCATGGCCCGGAGCAACCTGCGCAACATCCCGCGGCGCTGAGGCCCTCCGGGTTCGCCGGAAACTCTCCAGCTCGCGGGAAACTTCCGGCGAACTGGAGAGATTCAGGCGAACTGGGTACTAACGATACGACGGGAGTGGCAATGAAAAATCACCGCATGGCTGGAATCGGGCCAGCGCGGAGCGCCGGGGCGCTCGCCGCATACTCGCCCCCGCCACCGTCGCTGTTGACGGCCGACGGCGTTGAGCGGGTTGCGGTGGACCGCGCCGCGTACGCTGCCGAATTTCGGGCATTCCGGGCATCCGCCCTGACATTGGGAGCGGCTCTCCTGGCCGACGGTGGTGAAGGGGCCGAAGGAAACGTGGTGTCGTCCCCGGGCAGCCTGCTGATAGCGCTCGCGATGCTGCGGGCAGGGGCCTCCGGGGAGAGCGCCGTCGAAATGGACAAGGTCCTGGGACTCCCGGCCGGCACCCGGGATGAGGCAATGAACGCCCTGCTCGGGTTCCTGGCGGCGTACGACGGCGATCCTGGCTCGGTGGACGAAAAGGACCCGCCACGGAAGCCGGTCATGCACGCGGCCAATGGCCTGTTTGCGGACACGGGCGTGCCAACCGGAAAGAACTACTTGGCAACCCTTGCCAAGCACTATGGCACCGGCGTGTACCCGGTGGACTTCCAAGATGAGGCCGCCACCAAGCCTGCAATCGACGCCTGGGTGAACAAGAACACCGGCGGCCGGATCAAGAAAGCGCCTGCGGAGTACGATCGCGACTGCACTTTCAGCCTCCTCAACGCCTTGTACTTCGCCGCGGCGTGGCGGTCGCCTTTCGACCCCAACGACACCCAGGACAGCCCCTTCACCAAGTCCGGTGGCGAGGAAATCAGCGTCCCGACGATGCACAACATGCTGGAGTTGGCCTATGCAGAGGGTGCCCGCTGGCGAGTCGTGGACCTGCCGTACGCAAAAGGTTTTGTCATGCGGCTGGTGCTGCCCGGTCCCGGCGAAGGGCCGGAGACCCTCACGGCCGCCACCCTAGCGGAGATTGCGGCGGCACTGGACACGGCCCCCGAGGTCCTCGTGCTGATCTCCCTGCCCAGGTGGGACCACAAGAGCAGCTTCGACCTTCGGAAAGTGCTGGGTTCCTTGGGGCTGGACACAACCCTCACCACCACCAAAGACTTCGACTCCATCCAGAGCAGACTCACTATCACCAAGGCCGCGCAGGCTGCCAGCATCACTGCCGCGGAGAAGGGGACGGTGGCCGCGGCGGTGACCCGAATTGACGGCATGGTGACCGGATTGCCGCCGGAGCCGGAACAGACCATCGACTTCGACCGGCCGTTCCACTACCAGATCGTGCACGTCGAATCCGGCCTGCCCCTGTTCATGGGAACTGTGGCCGACCCCCGCTGACGGGCGGCTGGCCGGGCTCCACGTCGCCGGAAGCTCTCGAGTTCGCCGCCAACTTCCGGCGAACTGGAGAGTCTCCGGCGAACTCGGCACACGGGCCGGAAAGGCTCTAGCGCGGGCCGCCCTGCCAGAGGGCGTCGAACGGGGCGCCCGAGGCCACCCGGTTCCGGATCCCCGCGGTCACAAACGCCTTGGCCGTCCGGGCGGCCTCCAGCGGGGTCGCGCCTTTCGCGAGTTCGGCCGTCACCGCGGCGGCCAGCGAGCATCCGGCACCGGACACGGCCACGTCGCCCACCTTCGGGGTGGACAGGACTTCCAGGGTTTCGCCGTCGTAGTAGACGTCGACGGCGTCGGGGCCTTCCAGCCGCACGCCGCCCTTGGCGAGAACCGCGGCGCCGCTGAGCTCGTGGATGCGGACGGCGGCGGCCGTGAGGGATTCGACGTCGGTGATCTCCAGCCCGGAGAGCGACTCGGCCTCGAAGTGGTTCGGCGTGACGAAGGTGGCCAGCGGCAGGACCTGTGCCTTGAGGGCCTGATCGGTGTCCAGGGCGTGCCCCGGCTCCTGGCCCTTGCAGATCAGCACCGGATCCAGCACCACGTTGGCGAACTGCCCGTCGGACAGTGCCGCAGCCACGGTCGCAATTGTCGCGGGGCTGCCCAGCATGCCGATTTTCACGGTATCCAATACGGTCGATGCGCCGGACGCGGCACCGTAGGCCGCCGTCGTCGCCTCCAATTGGTCCGCAATGACCTGCTGGTCTACCGGGACGAAGCGGTGGTTCCAGTTGTCCTTAGGGTCGAAGGACACGATGCAGGTCAGGTTCGCGATGCCGAAGACGCCGAGTTCCTGAAACGTCTTCAGATCAGCCTGCGCGCCGGCGCCGCCGGTCGCTTCGGAGCCTGCGATGGTCAGCGCGATGGCGGGGGAGACTGTGGTTTCGGTAGCAGCCGGGGAAGCGGAGTCGAATGCGGTAGAAGTCATGGTCCCATCCTGCCATTGGGCTAAATCCGACCGCATTGTGCTCTTGAACAAGTATTCCGTGAACAGTATGAACAAAACCCGAGTGTCCCGGATCACGCGGACCACGGTGACGGACGGTGCGCTGAGCCCCGCCGTCGTCAGGTTACTGCGCGTTGTCTGCGAACCGCAGCTGCAGGATCGTGGCGGCGACGCCTGCGACGAATGTCGCGGCAAGCACCGCGTAGCGGCCTGCCGGGAGCGAGTCGATAGGGCCGGCCACCATGCCGATCAGCAGTGGGACTATCGAGTAGGGGAACCACTCCGCCCAGCCGGTCTTGCCGAACAAATTGCCGAGGGCCAGCATCACGAGCGAGAAGGCGATGGGCGCCACCTCGCCACGGCTCAACACCGCGATCCAGGCGACCACTGGTGCGAGCAGGAACGAAATCGCCGGGGCGAGAAGCACGTGTGCGATTCCGGTCGCGGCCAGCTCCGCCGAGAACCCCGGCAGGCCCATCGCCAGTCCGATCGCCAACGCCTCGACGAGGACGACGGCGACGATTGCCATCCACCACGCCGCCGCGACCAGCAGCTTGGCGACGACGAACCAGTGACGGCCCACCGGCAGCGCGAGCATGTTCTTGGCGGTGGCGTCGCTGTACTCGCGGCCAAACAGGTAAGCGACGATGAACGCCAGCAGCAGCATCCCGCCGACGCCGAAGATCAGCGTGAGCATGTAGAAGTATGCGGACCATGTCGCCTCGATCCCCGCAAGGCTCGCTTTGGTGCCCAGAAGCCCCAGCTCGGCCGCACGCCCCGGTTCGCGGACGATCCACATGAAAAGCGCTACGCTCGGCGGCATCATCGCGAGCACCGCCAGGGTGGCCCACGTTGCCTTGGAACGATGGAGCTTGACGAATTCGGTGGCGAGAACCTGACCGAACATCAGGCATCGCCGCCCTGTGGGCCATCGCCCGTGCGCGCGAGGAAGTAGCGCTCCAGATCCAGTGTGAGCAGCGCCTGCTCGCGTTCTTCGGACGTGTAGGCGTCGGTCGCGAAGGCGCGCGCCTTCGCGGCGAGTTCGTCGCGTGATGACTCCTCGATGAGGCGGCCGTCGTGGACGATGCCGATGCGGTCCGCCAGGTGGGCGACCTCGGCGAGGATGTGGCTCGACATGAAGACAGTGACGCCGCGCTCGTCGGCGAGTGAGCGAAGCAACTCGCGGATCTCGACGATGCCGGCTGGATCCAGCCCGTTGGCGGGTTCGTCGAGCACGAGAAGTTCGGGGGCGTGCAGCAGTGCGCGGGCGAGCGCGAGGCGCTGCTTGTTGCCGAGCGAGAGCTGCCCGGCGCGCCGGTCGGCGTACGGCCCCAGGCGCAGCAGAGCGATCGAGTCGGCGACCGTCCGGGTTGGCGAGCCGGTGAGCCGCCGCTGGATGTCGAGGTTCTCGCGCACCGTGAGGTTGGGGTAGGCGGTAGCGGTCTCGACGAGGAAGCCGACGCGCGAAAACACGTTGGTCTCGCCGGGCCGGATGCGCCGCCCGAGGACCGTCACCTCCCCGCTGCTCGGGCGGATGAGGCCGAGCAGCATGCGGATGGTGGTCGTCTTGCCCGCCCCGTTCCTGCCGAGGAACCCGTAAATCTCGCCCCGGCGGACGTCGAGGTCGAGCGAGTCGACGGCGGTGACTCCGCGGTATCGCTTGACGAGGGCACGCGTGGAAACCGCGGTGTCAGGCACGGGGCTCCTCCATGCCCCCATCCTGCCACCATGCCCGGAACGTTCACAGTGCGGGGCCCGGCAGCATCGAAATAGCCGGAAAGGTGCGAGATCGCCGTAAGTTTCCGGCGAACCGGCAGGTCTCCGGCGAACTCGCGGCTCCGGGCCGGATTCGCACCGTCGTGCCCGCACGGCCGGGTGCGAGAATGGAGGGCGGTTCGGGTGGTTCTTTTGCCCGAGCCGTCCAGTGCTAATACAGCCGGCGGACCAGCGTATTCCCTTGCGGGCGCGGGCCGCCGAGCGAACCACTACGAATGGAATGCCATGACGTCCGCCAAGACTTTCCCGGTGTCCGCGCCGCCGAAGTTCGCCTCGATCGGTTCCCCGTACTTCGGCATCATGCTGGCCGTTATGGCCGTGGTGCTGATCCTGTCCAACATCGGGGCATCCAAGGGCGTGGCGATCGGCCCGATCATCACGGACGGCGGCTTCTTCCTCTTCCCGCTGGCATATATCCTGGGCGACGTCATCAGCGAGGTCTACGGCTTCAAAGTGGCACGCAAGGCCATCGTCACCACCTTTGCGCTCTCCGTCTTCGCGTCACTCTGCTACTGGGTCATCATCGCCCTGCCGGGCTTCGGCGACGAGTACGGTGCCTCCAAGCAGGCGGCCCTGGAAGGCGCCCTGGGCCCGGTCCCGCAGATCGTGCTGGCTTCGCTACTGGCCTTCTTTGCCGGCCAGACCATCAACTCCTGGATCCTGGTAAAGATGAAGGCGCGCACTGGGGAAAGATCCCTGTGGGCGCGCATCATGGGCTCCTCCGTGGCCGGCGAGTTCGTGGACACGCTGATCTTCTGCAGCATCGCCGCGTCCGTGATCGGAATTACCGACGTCGGGATGTTCGTGAACTATGTCCTTGTGGGCTTCCTCTACAAGACCCTCGTGGAGTTCGCCTTCGTACCGCTGACCACGCTCGCCATCGGCTGGGTGAAGAAGCGCGAACCGAGCTACAGCGCTTAGGCATCCGCCGTCGTGCCCGACGTCGTTCCGTTCCGTGGCCCAGTTCGCCGGAAACCTGCGGGGTCGCCGTAGGTTTCCGGCGACGTCGCGGGCGTCCGGCGAATTCGCGACTCACGGGCGTGTCAGGCGGGCGGGCGGCCGGCTAAAGCACGAAGCAGCCGGTTCCTGAATTCCTGCTCGCGGAAGAGGTGTTCCCACTCAACGCGGATGAACAGCCAGCCCTCTTCAGCCAGGGCTTTCTCCCGGCGCCGTTCCTCGAAGAGCACCTCGGCTGTGGGCCTGTAGTCGAAGTACTTGGTCTTGCCGTCGAACTCGAGGGCTACCTTCTCCTCTTTCCACGCAAAGTCCAGACGGTGGCGCCCGGCGCGGCTTGATACTTCCACTTGCAGCTCAGGAGGCTTGATCCGAAGCCGGTGAATCAGCTCGCGGGTCAGGGTTTCGCCGGCAGATTCGGACCGTGGATCGGCCGTGATGAGGACGCGGCGGAACGTCCGGATCCCCCGGCGGCCATCCAGTGCGTCCGCCATGGTCTGCAGGGCTACTCGATCCGCACCCAGGCGAAGCGCGTGGTCGGTGAGGATCAAGGCCTGCCTGTAGCGCAGCATCATGGCGCAGTCGGCAACCGTCCGTTCCAGAGACGTCGTCCGCAGGCCGCGGACAACGTCGGCGTCGTGTTCGGCAAAGGGACGTGTATGGCACCGGACATCCCTGCCATGGCGCTCGTTCGACGGGCGCACTTTCTGCAGGACGTGGATGGCGTCATCCACGTTCCAGAGGAACAGGCTGCGGAGGCGCGCTGCGGACGTGTGACTGTACAGGAAGGTGCCCGTCGACGTCGTACGCGTTCCGTGGGCGTGCGCGAAGATGCGCTGCCTGCTCCGGACGTCCGGGGACTGGGCGTTCCAGAGGCTGGTGCGGATGTAGCAGCCGTGCCGGAGCCGGACGAGGGCGCCCGAATCCAGGAGGGATCGGATGGTCCGCGAGCCGTAGCCGAGGTCGAGCAGTTCTTCTGTGCGCCAGAGATTGCCCGTCGGGGGCAGTTGCAGCGAGGGGTTTTGCGACATGGCTCCAGCGTCCGGTACCGCCGACGCGCCCGGGAGGCTCCGCCGTCGCTATGTGGATAACGGCGGTGTGGATAACGAGTTCGCCGGCGGCCCGGAACGGGACGCGCCGGTATCAGCCGGAAACGCGCGCCGTCGTGCCCCGGACGATCAGGGCCGGCTCGATCAGCTTGCGCTCGGGCTCGAGGGCCGGGTCCTGGATCCGGGCCAGCAGGGTGTTGGCGACATCGACGCCGACGACGTCGCTGCGGTTGTCGACGGACGTGATGTCCAGGTACCGCGACTTGGCCAGTTGGGAATTGTCGTAGCCGATCACGGAGAGGTCTGCCGGAACGGACAGGCCGCGCGCCTTGGCCGCGGCGAGGGCGCCCAGGGCCATGGTGTCGTTGGCTGCGAACAGTGCGGTCGTGTCCGGGTGGTGGTCAAGAATCCAGCAGGCGGCCGCGTAGCCGTCCTCCTCGGAGGTCCCCTGCGATTCGCCGGCGATCCGATGCTCGACGCCGGCCTTCGTGATGCCGCTGCGGAAGCCCTCGCGCCGGTGGGCGGCAGCCCCGCCGGAGCCCGAGAGGTGTCCGATCCGCGTGTGGCCGAGCCCCAGTAGGTGATCCGCCGCCATGCGGCCGCCGCCGTCGTCGTCATTGGTAATGAGGCTGGCGCCGGCAGGAACACCGTTGCGCCAGCCGGCGACGACGGCCGGAACCCAGGTCCCCGCCATCATCGACTCGCTCGGCTCGGCCGCGATGACAAGGCCCTCGACGTGCATGGACAGCAGACCGTCCGCGGCTTCGGTGATGCGGTTCTCGCCCGGGCGGGAATCCGCGAGGGTGACCTGGTAGCCGTGGGGGGAGAGAGCGGATTCCATGCCGCGCAGGAGGTCCACGAACCAGAGGTTCCGGAAGTCGTCAATGACCAGTCCGATGCTTTTCGTCTGGCTGCTGGCAAGCGTGGTCGCTGCCCGGCTCGGGCGGTACCCTAGCTCTGACATGGCCGCCCGGACAGCCTCCCGGCGCTTCTCGCTGACTTTCGACGGGTTTTGAAGCACGAGGGACACCAGCGACGGGGAGACGCCGGCGCTCTTGGCGACGTCGTAGATCGTCGGGCGGCGGGTTCGAGAGGTGTTCAGCGTCATCTGCAGAGCCTTTCATGTGTCATTCGAGGATAGCCGTCCAACCATTGACAGGACATATTCACATAGCTACGCTTCTTATCAGCGCTAATTTTTGTAGCGCTCCAATTTTCTAGAGTCGGGCCGTCGGCCTGGCAATTTCAAAGGAGAAATCGATGGCTGACAGTTTAGGAGTTGCCGTAATCGGCGCCGGAATGGCAGGAAAGGCGCATGCGGCCGCCTACCGGACGGCGTCCACGCTGTACAGCCCGGTTCTTCCTCCCATCCGGCTGGTCTCCATCGGCGATGTCAACGCCGAGTTCGGCTCTCTAGCGGCGAAGCGTTTTGGCTACGAACGCAATGACACCTCCTGGCAGGCGATCGCCGAGGCCGATGACATCGACGTCGTGAGCGTCGTGATCGCGAACTCCCTCCACCGCGAAGTCGTGGAGGGCCTGCTGGCCGCCGGGAAGCACGTGCTGTGCGAAAAGCCGCTGAGCGACTCGATCGAGGACGCCCGCGCCATGGCCGAGGCAGCCCGCAACGCCAGCTCGATCGCGCGCATCGGGTTCACTTTCCGCCGCACCCCGGGCATCGCCTACATCCGCGACCTCATCCGCAACGGCGTCCTGGGCAACGTCCTGCACTTCAGCGGGCGCTACTGGACCGACTACGGGTTCAGCCCTTCGGCCCCCATGAGCTGGCGCTACAAGGGCGGCCAGGGCTCCGGCGCGCTGGCCGACGTCGGAAGCCACCTCACGTACGTCTCCGAATTCCTCTGCGGTGACATCAAGTCCATCAGCGGCGGGCACTTCAGCACCGTGATCGACAAGCGCCCGCTCCCGCTCGCCGCGGTCATGGGCCACGACCACGTCGCTGTCAGCGACACCTTCGAGCCGGTCGAAAACGACGACTACGCGGCGTTCTCCGCAGAGTTCGAAAACGGTGCCGGCAGCTTTGAAGTCTCCCGCGTTGCCGCCGGACACGCCAACAGCCTCCAGTTTGAAGTGTTCTGCGAGAACGGTGCCGCCAAGTTCGACCAGCGCCGCCCCGCCGAAGTCCAGCTGTTCCTCAACGACGGCCCCGGCAACGAGAACGGCTACCGCCAGGTCATCCTCGGCCCGGGCCACCCCTACATCGCCGGCGGCCTGGCCATGGACGCCCCTGAAGTCGGCTTCGGACAGAACGACGCCTTCGGCTACCAGGCCCGGGCGTTCCTGGAGGAAGTTGCCGGTCTCAGCGAGGCGGAGTCGCTGCCCCGCTGCGCCACCTTCGACGAGGGCGTGCGCAACATGGAACTGCTCGGCGCGGTCACCGAATCGGCGCTCAACAACGGAAAGAAAATCACGCTATGAAACTCGGCGTCTACAACGCAATCCTGCACGACCGTCCGCTGCCCGAGGCCCTCAAGGTCATCGCCGACCTCGGACTGACCGGCATCGAAATCAACACCGGCGGATTCCTGCCGGCCGTCCATGTTCCCACCATGGACCAGATCCTCGAAAGCGATGCGGCCCGTGATGACTACCTCGCGATTTTCGAGGGGACCGGCGTTTCGATTGCAGGCCTGAACTGCAACGGCAACCCGCTGCACCCCAAGCGGGAGATCGGCGAGAAGCATGCCGAGGACATCCGCCGCTCCATCCGGCTGGCGCACAGGCTGGGACAGGACCGGGTGGTGACCATGTCCGGCCTTCCCGGCGGCGAACCCGGGGCCACCACCGTCAATTGGGTGGTCAACGCCTGGAACTCGGCCGCCCTGGACGTGCTGGACTACCAGTGGAGCATCGCGGCCGACTTCTGGAAAGAAACCGACCGCCTCGCCGCGGACCACGGCGTCAAGGTTGCCCTTGAACTGCACCCGCAGAACATCGTGTTCAATACCGCCGATGTGTACAAGCTCATTGAGCTGACCGGCGCGACCCACGTGGGCGTCGAGCTGGACGCCTCGCACCTGTTCTGGCAGCAGATGGATCCGGTCGCGGTGGTGCGCAAACTCGGTCCGCTGGTCTTCCAGGCAGCCGCGAAGGACGTCCGAGTGAACACTGAGAACGCCGCGCTCTACGGTGTCCTCGACAACAGCTTCCGCAGGCTTTCCCCGGAGGAAAACCGCACCAACCTCGGCGGCGACGAGTGGGCCAACGAGTGGCCCAAGAACTCCGCCTGGGACTTCGTGGCCCTGGGCCGCGGGCACGACACCGCCTACTGGACGGAGTTCCTGCGCGCGCTGTACGAGGTGGACCCGAACATGCTCGTCAACATAGAACATGAGGACACCTCCCTGGGCCGGATCGAGGGCCTCCAGGTGGCGGCCAAGGTCCTGCGGGACGCGGACGCGGCGCTCTCGGCGTCGCTGCACCTCACGAACTGACCGTCGTTCGATCAATACCCCGAGGTCGCCGGAAAGCGCCGGGTTCGCCGTAAAAGTCCGGCGAACGGGCAGCTTTCCGGCGAATTCGACGGCGGTGCGGACAGCGCCCGAACAGAAAGGGCCCCATACGGTGCGCATCGGACTCGGAGCAGGGCAACTATGCCGGGTTCTACACCGAGTTCGCCCGCGCGGTTCGGGACGGCGGGCCCGGACCGGTGCCGGCCGTCGAGGGGGTACGGACCCTTGAGGTGCTCGACGCCGCCCGGCGCAGCGCACTGGAGAACAGGGTTGTGGGGCTGGACGGACAGCACCCGGAGTAGGGGCCGCCGTCGTGCGGTGAATCGCGAGGTCGCCGGAAAGCTGCGGAATCGCCGGAACGTTGCGGCGACCTCAAGAGGTTCCGGCGAATTCGACGCCGGGTCCGGAACGTTGCGGCGACCTCAAGAGGTTCCGGCGAATTCGACGCCGGGTCCGAATTGTTTCGGCGACCTGGACGGCGGCAGCGGAACCTAGGAGTAGTACCGGCCCAGGGTCTCGGCCTTGAAGTCGAAGAAGTTGCCCGACTCGATGGCCAGGCGCGCATCGTCCACCATCTTCACCACGAAGCGCTCGTTGTGGATCGAGATCAGCGTCGCCGAGATCATCTCCTTGGCCTTGAACAAGTGGTGGATGTAGGCCCGCGAATAGTTCAGGCAGGCGTAGCAGTCGCAGTCTTCCTGGAGCGGGCCGAAATCGCGCTTGTACTTGGCGCCGGAGAGGTTGTACCGGCCGGTGGGGTGATAGAACGCCGAGTTCCGGGCCACCCGGGTGGGGGAGACACAGTCGAACGTGTCTGCGCCGTTCTCAATTGCGGTGAAGATATCGTCGGGTTCGGAAATGCCCAGGAGGTGCCGCGGCTTGTTCTCCGGCAGCTCCTCATTGCACCAGCGCACGATCGTGCCGAGGTTCTCTTTCTCGAGTGCGCCGCCGATGCCGAAGCCGTCGAAATTCATGGCGCCGAGGTCGCGGCAGGCCTTGCGGCGCAGGTCCTCGTACTGGGCGCCCTGGATCACCCCGAACAGCGCCTGGTAGGGCTTCCCGACGCGCTCGGATGTGAGCCGGAAGTGCTCGGTGATGCACCGCTCGGCCCAGCGCCGGGTGCGTTCCAGGGATTCCTCCTGGTAGCCGCGCGAGTTCTGCAGCGTGGTCAGCTCATCGAACGCGAACATGATGTCCGCGCCGATCTGGTGCTGGACGTTCATGGAGATCTCGGGGCTGAACCGGTGCCGGTCGCCGTTGAGGTGGCTCTTGAACCACACGCCTTCCTCATCGACGTGGGCCAGGCGTTCCTTGCCGGGGGCGACGGCGTCGTCCGGCCCTGAATGGTCCACCGACTTCATGTCGATGACCTTCTTGAACCCCGAGCCCAGGCTCATCACCTGGAAGCCGCCGGAATCGGTGAACGTGGGCCCGCGCCAGTTCATGAAGGCGCCCAGCCCGCCGGCCTCGTCCAGAATGTCCGCTCCCGGCTGCAGGTACAGGTGGTACGCGTTGGCCAGCACGGCCTGCGCGCCGAGCTCGGCGATGGATTCCGGCAGCACGGACTTGACCGTGGCTTTGGTGCCGACGGCGATGAACGCCGGAGTCTGGATCTCGCCGTGCGGGGTGGCGATGGTGCCGGTCCGGCCCAGGAACTCCCCGCCGTTGGCGGCGATCTGACCGGCCGACGGCGGGCACGCCTCACTCAGGCGCTTGCCCACACGGAAGGAGAACTCGGACTGCCGGGCAGGCGCGGGCGGCAAAGAAGCAGAGACAGGATTGGCTGGCACGGTTCAAGTGTGCCAGCTAACGCGGCCTAAGCCTTAGTGGACGGGATCCGATGTGGGGTAGTTCTCAGCCCGCCATTTGTCCCAGTAATTGCGGATCGCGTCCAGCTGGTGGGCCCCGAGGTCATAGGTGGAGACGATCGCCAGGGATCCGCCGTCGGGCCGGACGTCCGCGATGGCGGGCTGGTCCGCCACGATCAGCAGGCCCTCGCCGTGCTCGGCGTAGTTGTGGACCGTCAGGCCCACCTGGTGATTGCTGCGGAACCAGACCTTGCCGGAGATCTCCTCGCCCGTGGGCAGGGTGAGCGAATACGTGTCCCCGGGCGCCGGGACGTCGCTGAGCCCGAGGTTTTCTATCGCCGAGCCGCCGGTGCCGGGCACGGAGAAGAAGAAGGTCCGGCGTTTGCCGTGCGGGTGCCGTTCCAAGGCGAAGCGCAACTGATGGAGGAAGGTCAGCCAGCCTTGGGTGATGTCCTCGTCCCACGCGGCCCATTCGGAATTGTGGTCGATCGCCGCCCGGGTGACGCTGACTTCCGTGCCCGTGGGGACAGGTTTCAAGGTGAAGACGTCTCCGCCGTCGACCACCAGGGAGGTGTGGTCCGCGCCTTCGACCACATTGGGGCCGAAGTAGATTTCGTTGATTTCGGCCTCTTGGTCATCGGCGTTCCAGCCGTGCCATTGGGCGATTCTGGCGGGTTCGCGCAGCATGGTCCAAACTTGCTGCGCGTCCGAATTGATCACAACGCTCAGATTGTTCGTCATGGGGTGAATCTACAACGCCAGGCCCCGAACGGGTAGGGGCGAACGGGTAGGGCGAACGGGTGGGCAGGACCGGCTGGGACCGGAGAAGACCGGCAGGACCGGATGGGAACGATCGCGAGGCCCTTAGGGGCGGACGGATTCCAGCTCGTTGCCGATCCGGCGTTCCAGCTCGGCGGCGCCGATGGTTTCAGAGCCGCCGTGCGCGCGCAGGAACAGGAGCGCCTCGAGCCGGAGCAGCCGCCATTCGCGTTCCGCATCAGGGTTGGAGTTGTCGATCGAGCGGAAAATTTCCTTGTCGTACAGATTGGGCTCGTTGAGCGAGCGCTGACGCACCTTGGCGTTGATCCTGGCCTTGAACGGGTCTGCTTCCATGGCCTCCGGCGCGCGAAGGAATTTCTCGTAGATTCCGGCGCGCTCGTCCTGCCCCAGCTGGCGGCAAATGTAGCTGGAGAGCGCCAAGGACGCCTCCACCGAGGCCCAGCGGCCAGGGTTGCCGTCGAACGGCAGGACGTTGAGCAGGTCCGCGACGGCCAGGGCGTTTTCGGCGTCCTTGAGCATGACGAAGAGCTCGTGGGCGAGGTCGCTGAGGTCCTTCAGGCAGCTCCCGGACTTGGTGTTGATGCCCTTGGCAAGCCGTTCGCTGAGCAGGAGCACGCCGACGGCGCCCGCATGGGCCTCTGCCACGGCCTCCACCACGGATTCCGGTGTGCCGTCCGGCGCCGGGATGAGCGCCAGCTCCGTCTCGCTGGGTCCGCTCACCGCGGGCGGCACCAGGGGCAGCGGAGGAACGACGACGCCGGGCGCCGCCGCCTCGGAGCCCTCCTGGCCCGGGGCGGGGGCCGTGCCGGCGTCGGAGGCATCGGCGTCGGATGCGCTGGCATCGGAAGTAGCGGAACCTGTATTCGGGGGTGCTGTATCGGCGGTGCCGGCGGCCGCGAAATCAGTGAACTCCGCGGCCGCCGTCGTGTCCTCCGCGTCAATCTCAGCCGTCTCCGCTTCCTCCGCGTTCTCGGTGATCCTCACCGTTGATCCTGCCGCGATCCGCAGCACACCGCCGCCGCTGAGGGTCGCCAGAACCATGGCGGGCGTGCCGAAATCGTCGGTTTCGACGTCCACCTGATGGACCTCGGCGGAGCGGTTTCCATCGGGCAGAATCAGGTGATCGCCGGCCCGTAGAGATCCAGCCTGAAGTTCACTGTGGTTCCGGGAGGCTGGCGGGTGGGTCATCGGGAGTCCTTAAAGTTCTCTTGCAGTCCGCCCAACAGTCTACAAAATCAGGTGCCCGAAGTCGGGGACGCTGCTGTTGCCCCGAGCGTCCCCGGGGCGGCGCCGGACCCAGGGGAACCGGCTAGTTGCCGACTCCCGCGAAAGCCAGCGCCTGCCGGATCAGGGCACCGCGGCCGCCGCTGAATTCAAGCTGCACGTCCGAGCTCATGACCTCCTGCGGGGTCATCCAGGTCAGCTCCAGGGCGTCCTGCCGCGGGGAGCATTCTCCCGTGACGGGAATGATGTACGCCAGGGCGACGGCGTGCTGGCGGTCATCGGTGAAGCCTGTGTGCGACGGCGACGGGAAGTACTCGGCCACGGTGAACGGCACGGGGCTGACCGGCAGTTGCGGGAAGGCGAGCGGGCCCAGGTCCTTCTCCATGTGGCGGAGGAGCGCGGCGCGGATGGTCTCGCGATAGAGCACGCGGCCCGAAACCAGGGAGCGGACCATGGTGCCGTCCGCGTCGGCCTGCAGGAGGGTGCCGACCTCGTTAACAAACCCCAGCGGATCCAGCCGGACCGGAACGGCCTCGACGTAGACCATCGGCAGCCTTCCCCGCGCTTCGAACAAGTCGTCGTCGGAGAGCCAGCCGGGATTCGGGTCAGGGGTGCGCACATTCATGGTTAAGTTCTACCCCATCCCTGACCCGTTCCCCGCGCCGCGCCTCAGATCGGGGATATTGTTTGTGCCCCAGGTAGGTGCACCGCGCGGACGGGATCCGGCACATAGGGTCCTGCCGCGCTCAGCCCTCCGCGGGTGCCGCGGAAATCCAGAGCGGCGGGTGGGCGGCCACTCCGTCCGCATCGGGGTTGACCACGTGCAGGGTCGGGATGGCAGCTTCCTCAATGACCGCCGCCTCGTGACCCGCCTCGTTCAGCCGCTCATGCAGGGCGTCAAAGTCGCCGGCGTATTCGAAGCCGAAGCCGGCACGCGCGGTCCCGGCGCCTGCACCGACCATCAAGATCCCGCCGTTCTTCGCCGTGAACGCCTCGGACTCCGCTGTGTCAGCGCCGCTGCCCGGGACCGGCCGGGGCCGGGCACCGATATCGCGCAGCGTTTGCGCCGCCGCAACGGCGTTTTCGGAGAACCAGACGCCGACGACGGCGAGGCCCGGGTCCGCTTCCGCCGACCCGCCCCAGCTGCCGTCGGCATCGCGCGTGGCCGTGTCCGCGAGGAAAGTGAAACCGTCGGCAGCGGTGATACGGCAGGAAGACCCGTGGTCCGCTTCGATGAGTTCCGCGGTGGTGCCGCCGGCCGGGCCGGGACCGCCCTGCGCCCCCGCCTCCGTGGTCCGCCGGGCGAATTCCTTCAGATCGCCCACTTCGACGCCGAAGGATGTGGTGCCGTCCTCTGCGGAGCCCTGCTCGACGAAGTGAAGGGCGAGGCGGCCGGAACCGGCGTCGAACACCCGCCAGGTGGGCTCGTCTACTGTCTTGACTAGGCCCAGATCGGTGAGCAGCCGCTCCCATTCATCAAGGCGGGAAGTGAAGTGGATCGGGCGGACGCGCAGCATCGTTGCTCCTCGGGTGGTCACGGGTTTCGGTTCGCAGGGATATCGTCCCACCAAAGCGGCACTTGTGGTCAGGTCCGAAGGGCACAATAGGGCCATGGCTGTTGAACTGGAGGAATTGCTGGTCAAGGATGCCGCCGCGTGGCGTGCCTGGCTGGAGCGGCATCACGCGCAGAGCCCCGGCGTATGGCTGGTGCTGCACAAGAAAGGCGGCTCGGTGACCGAGCTGGATTACGAGGCTGCGCTGCAGGAGGCGCTGTGTTTTGGCTGGATCGACGGGCAGGGCCGACGGCGGGACGAGGAGAGCTCCTACCAGCGGATGACACGGCGCGGACCCAAGAGCGTGTGGTCCGCGCGGAACGTGGAGCGGGTTGAACGACTCGAGTCGGCGGGGCGGATGGCCCCGGCCGGACAGGCCGCCGTCCTCAGCGCCAAGGCGGACGGGCGCTGGGAAGCCGCCTATTCGGGCGCGGCCACGGCAGAGGTCCCGGAAGACCTCGCCGCGGCCATCGCGGCGGAGCCCCGGGCGCAGGCAATGTTCGAGGTCCTGACCTCGGTGAACCGGTATGCCCTGATCTATCGCACGAACGAGGTTAAGCAGGCCGCTACGCGAGAGAGGAAGATCGCCGGGTTCGTGGAGATGCTCGCCCGGTTCGAAACGCCGTACCCGCAGACCAAGCGGCCCCGGGAAGAGTAACGGCGGCCCCCGCCGCGGATCCCAGAGAACTCCCAGAAACCGTCCGGGTTACGGGTAGTTGCCGCTGGCAGGATGGAGCGATGCTCCCTGCCCAGCGTGCTCCGCGACCCTCCGCCCGCCCGCCGCTGCCGTCCCAGCGGCGGCTCTTCTTCGTGGCCGCGGGCTTGCTGGTCGCGGGGGAGACGATCTTCTGGACCATGCTTGCCGCGGTGCAGTCGAACAGCGGTGCCGCTGCCTTGGACGGGCCCGTGCACGACGGGCTCGTGGCGTCCCGGGACCCGCTGGCCACCTCCATCCTGACGGCCGTGACCACGGTGACGTCGCCACTGTGGATGACCGTGATCGGCTGCATGCTGGCCCTGGCATGGGCGGCGTGGAAACGGGAAATCTGGCGTCCGGCCCTGCTGGTCGGTGCCATGGCGGCAGCCCTTGCAGTGTCCACTCTGATCAAGCACGACGTCGCCCGCCCCCGGCCTGCCGCCAGCGATTTCATGCTTGGCCCGGACGACGCCCTGTCATTCCCCTCGGGCCATACGTTCGGCGCAGGCGTCTTCCTGTGCGTTCTGAGCTACCTGCTGGTGACGGGCCGCGGCACGCGGACTAGCAAACGAACGACGTCGGCCCTCAGCTTCGCGGCCGCGGCCGCGGGGACGCTGGTGGTCGCCTTCAGCCGGCTTTACCTGGGCTATCACTGGCTGACGGACGTGCTCGCCTCCATCGGCCTGGCGCTCGCCGTCACCGGGACCGTCATCCTGGCCGACGGGCTGCGCACCGCCAGGGCCGCCCGGCTGCCGGCGCCGGCCGTCCCGGCCGCGCAGGCGGCAATGCCGGCTCCGGCGTACGCGGCGCAGGAGTACCCGTCAGAAGACGGGCTGTTAGAGCCCGACGCCCATCGCCTGGGCGATCACCACCGCCGAGGCTGAGGACCACGCCTGCGGGTGGCACGACGCCGGGTAGGGCACCGCGACCCCCGAGTCCTCGGCCCGCACCCCGGCGAACACCTCCGGCAGCCGGTGCCCGAACGAGGCTGCCGCGCCGAGCAGGCCATCGGCCAGGTTCCGTGCCTCGGGGATGAACCCGTCGGCCAGGAGGCCGCGGATTGCGATGGCGGTGTCGTGGCTCCACACGGATCCGCAGTGGTAGCTGAAGGGCCAGAACCCCGCAGCACGCCGGGAGATCGTGTGCACGCCGTAGCCGGAGAACAGCTCCGGGCTCACCAGCCGGTCAGCCACGATCCGGGCTTCGGCCGCATCCAGGATGCCCGTGCCCAGCAGGTGTCCCATATTCGAGCCCGGGATGTCCAAGGGAACCCCGTGCCCGTCCAGGGCCATGGCCGGAAAGGGCCCGGCGTCGTCGTCAACCCAGAAGCGCTCCCGGAACCTGAGCCGGAGGCCGGCAGCGAAGTCCCGCAGCGCCGGGCCACCGGGTTCCCCGTAGGCGTCGAACAGCTCGGCCGTCTGCAGGGCCGCCTGGTACGCGTAGCCCTGCACCTCGGATAGGGCGATCGGCCCCTCCGCCTGCCGGCCGTCGCGGAACTGCATGGCATCCCGGGAATCCTTCCAGCCCTGGTTGCTCAGGCCGTGCCCGGTCGCGTCCCGGTAGCTAAGGAACCCGGCGTTGTTGCCCGCTCCCGCGCCGGCGGCGAGCAGCCAGTCCGCGGCGCGTGCCGCATTCGGCAGCAGCGACCGGATAACGGCGTCGTCCGGCCCGGCACGCCAGAGTTCACCGAGCAGGCAAAGCCACAGCGGGGTGGAATCCACGGCGCCGTAGTACACCGGAGGCAGGCGCAGGCCCTGGCTCTCGAGCACGAGTTCCTTGGAGCGCAGCTCGTGCAGGATCTTGCCGGGTTCCTCGGCAGCCGCAGGGTCAGTCCGAGTGCCCTGGAAGGCCGCCAGGGCCCGCAGCGTGCCCGCGGCAAGCCCGGTCTCCATCCCGGTGTCCAGCGGCAGCAGCAGCCGCGCCGCCCACAGCGAGTCGCGCCCGAACAGTGTGAAGTACCAGGGCGCCCCGGCGGCGATGAAAGGAGCGTGCGGAAGCTGGCGGGTGGCCAGCCGGAGCCCGGCCACTTCATCCAGGGAGTTGTCCAGGAGCAGGCCCAGGGCCCCGGCCGGTCCGGTCCGCGACGGCCGCGGGGCGGGCGGCCGCGCCGCCACCACGGCGTCGTCATCGTCGGTCAGAACGGCTTGCCATTCGGCCTCGAACGGCCGGCCCCGGCCCAGGCTCCCGCGCCAGGCGAGCCGGCCCTCCGGGGTCACAGCACCGGGCGCCGCCACCGCGAAGCTCTTCCCGCCCTCCCGCCAGCGTAACGCCGACTGGTCGGCCGAGACCGGCGCGGACGCGTCGCGAAAGCGGCTGAGCCGGATCTGGGCCATGTCGGTGAAGTCGGCGGCCAGCTCAACGTCGATCTCGACGTCGAGGGAATCCAGTGACGTGCGCAGCTGCAGGGCATGCCGCACCACTCCGGGCGTCACGGTCCAAGTCTGGACAAGCTCGACGGCGGGATCTTCTGTGGGCCCCGGGATGCCCCGGACGAGTCCCCGCACGCGCAGCACGCCGCCGGGCTGGGTCTCGACGGTGGCCGGTTCTGGCTCCAGGCCGTTGACACGTACGAGGGCGCGGCAGAGCATCCGGGTGTCGCCGTGAAGGAGCCCGGTGAACCCGGCTGGATCGGTGGACCCGCCGGCCGGATCGCCGGACTGCCCGGCTGACTGACCGGACTGCCTGGCGCCTGGCGGGTTGGACTCGCCGGCCAGGCGGCCGTCGGGATCGAGCCACAGCTGCGTCGGGGCGGCAACGGAGCAGTGCTGGCGGTGCAGGCCTGGCTGAACAGTCATTCGCCCACCCTATGCCGCGGCCCACGGAGGGCTCAATGTCCTATTGGACCGGCGCGTCGTCCATCGGGAACGCCACGGCCTCGCCCACCACGCGCAGCCTCAGCTCGGTGCCGGGGCGTGCGATGGAGGCGTTCCAGTGCCGGATGGTGATGATTTCCCCGCCGCCGGGGTAGCGGTGGTCCGGGACGGCGCCGGCGGCAAGGACCGGCGGGACGGGGAGCTGGAGCCGGACGGTGGTCTCGGGGCCGAAGTAGTCGGTGTCCACCACGGTGCCGCGGATGGGGCCGTCCTCGGAAATGCGGATCTGCTCCGGCCGGAGCATCAGCTGGACCCGGCCCTGCGCCGGCGGGCGTCGCACGGGGATCCCGCCGAGCGAACACGTGGCCAGGGAACCTTCCATCCAGGCATCCAGGATGACGGCGTCACCGAGGAACTCCGCGGTGGCGCGGTCCGCCGGGCGTGTGTAGACGACGAACGGGTTGCCGATCTGGGCCAGCTTGCCGCCGCGCATCACGGCCACCTGGTCGGCGAAGGACAACGCCTCGGCCTGGTCGTGCGTGACGAGGATCGTAGTGACCCCGGCGTCCTTCAGGACCTGGCCCACCGCGCGGCGGGTCGCCACCCGCAGGCCGGCGTCCAGGGCGGAAAACGGCTCGTCCAGGAGCATGAGCTCGGGCTCGCGGGCGAGCGCCCGGGCCAGCGCGACGCGCTGCTGTTGGCCGCCGGAGAGCTGGTGTGGGCGGCGCTTGGCCGTGGACGGGTCCAGCGAGACCATTTCCAATAGTTCGCTCACCCGCGCCTTGACGCCGCTGCGTCCGCCGGGGAGTTTGCCGCTGTCCAGGCCAAAGGAGATGTTCTGGCCCACGGTCAAGTGCGGGAACAGGGCGCCGTCCTGGGCCACGTAGCCGACGTGGCGCTTGTGGGCCGGGACCCAGGCGTCCTCTCCCGCCACCTTGCTGCCGTTGAGTGAGATGGTGCCGGTATCGGGGTGTTCGAAGCCGGCGATCAGCCGCAGGAGGGTGGTCTTGCCGGAACCGGACGGTCCCACGATCGCCGTCGTTCCGCCCTTGGCGACGGAGAGGTTGACGCCTTTGAGTACCGCCTGGGGCCCGAAGTTCTTGGTGACCGCGTCGATTTCCAGGTGGCTGTTGGTGCTGGGCGCCACGGACGCCGCGATCCGCGGCTCTGGGAGACGGGAGGGTGCCTCGTGCGGAGGGTAAAAATCGGTCACTGTCCGGCCACTTTCTTGGACTGCTGGAAAAGGAGGTAGGTCATGGGCGCCGAGATCAGGATCATCAGGAGCGCATACGGAGCGGCGCCGGCGTAGTCAATCTCGCTGCTCTTGCTCCAGAACTCGGTGGCGAGCGTGCGGGTCCCGTTGGGGGAGAGCAGGAGAGTGGCCGTGAGCTCGTTGACGATCCCTAGGAACACCAGTGCCGCGCCGCCGGCAGCGGCGGGGGCCGTGAGGCGCAGCGTCACACGGAGGAACGCCAGCAGGGGCGGCTTGCCGAGCGCCTGCGCGGCCTCGTCGAGTTCCTTCGGCGCCTGGGCCAGCCCGGAGCGGAGGTTCACCAGGGCCCGGGGCAGGAACAGCAGCACATAGGCCGCGATCAGGAGTCCCGAGGTCTGGTACATGTTGGGGAGCATCCGGATGCTTACGGTCACGAACGCCAGGCCCACCACAATCCCCGGCATGGAGCTGGTGATGTAGTTGGAGAGCTCCAAGGACTTGCTGAACCACCCCGGACGCCGCACGGCAAGGTAGGCCATGGGGAACGCGACCAAGGTGGTGACCACGGCCGCGGCGATGCCGTAGGCGAGGGTCTGCAGCAGGGCCGGCATGAACTCCTCCGCGGCCCAGACATCCGGCCCGCCGGCGATGACCCAGCGCAGCACGAACGTCAGCGGCAGGCCGAACGCCAGCGCAGTGAGGGCGATCAGGGACAGCTGGGCGGGGACCTGATACGCGTGCAGGGGCAGCCGCAAGGCGCGCGCCTGGGCACCCGAGCCGATCCTGGCGTACCGGGCGCTGCCGCGGCTGCGGACCTCCACGAGCAGCAGGATCAGGCACAGGAAGACCAGGACGCTGGCGAGCATGTTCCCGGCGGTGCCGTTGAAGGTGGACTGGTACTGCACCATGATCGCGGTGGTGAAGGTGTCAAAGCGGATCATCGCGAAGGCCCCGTATTCGGCCAGCAGGTGCAGCGCGACCAGCAGCCCTCCGCCGGTCATGGCGATGCGCAGCTGCGGCAGCACCACGCGGAAGAAGGCGCGCCAGGCGCCGAGGCCGAGGGACGCGGCGGACTGTTCGATGGCCGGGTCCAGGCGGCTGAGGGTCGCGGCGGCCGGGATGTAGACGAGGGGGAAATAGGACAGGGTGGCGATCAGGACCCCGGACCACAGCCCGCCGAGGGAGGGGACCGCGGAAACCCAGGCGTAGCTGTTGACGAAGGCGGGGATGGCCAGCGGGGCCGCGAGCAGCACAGCCCACCACTTCCGGCCCACCAGGCTGGTGCGTTCCACGAGCCAGGCGCCGCCCACGCCCAGAATCAGGCACAAGGGCACCGTCACCACGGTCAGGAGCACAGTGTTCAGCAGCAGTTCGCCCACCCGAGGGCGGAAGATCAGGGAGACGGCGGTGTCCCACCCGGTGGCGGCCGTCATGACGATCACGTAGGCCAACGGCACCAGGGAGAACAAGGCGATCAGCACCGCCACGATGGACACAGCAGAGACGCCGACAGGCGGGCGGGGTCGCTTGACCCTGCCCGCCGTCGTCGTGTCAGTCGTCAAATCACCGGATGGACCTGGGACCGCCAGCTTGTTAGTCACTGCCGTTACAGCAGCCCTGCCTGGGTCATCAGTTCGGTGACCTTGGCGGAATTGAGCTTGGCCGGATCCACGGTGGGTGCCTGCAGATCCTTGAGCGGTACGAGCTTTTCGTTGGACGGGACGCCCGAGCCGACGGCGTACTCGAAGGACGTGCCCTTCTGGAGCACTTCCTGGCCCTTCTTGCCGGTGATGAACTTCAGGAAGGCCTGGGCGGCCGCCGGGTTCTTCGAGGACTTCAGCACGCCGCCGCCGGAGACGGAGACGAAGGCGCCGGGGTCCTGGTTCTTGAAGTAGTACGGCGTGACGTTGTTGGAGTTCTCGCCGGTCTTGGCCTGGTCGCCGTAGTAGTAGTAGTGGTAGATCAGGGCGGCGTCCACTTCGCCGGCGTTGACGGCCTTCATGGCCGTGCTGTTGCCCTTGTAGGCCTTGGAGTTTTCCTTCATGCCCTTGAGCCATTGCTGGGTGGTGGCTTCGCCCTTGAGCTCCAGCAGGGCCGAGACGATTGCCTGGAAGTCGGCGCCCGACGGCGAGGCGGCCCAGCGGCCCTTCCACTCGGGATTGGCCAGGTCCAGCATCGACTTGGGCAGCTTGTCCGCGCTGATCTTGTTCTTGTCATAGACCAGCACGGTGGAGCGTGCCGCGATGCCGGTCCACTTGTTGGTGGAGGGGCGGAATTCGGCGGGTACCTGGTCCACGGTGGCTTTGTCCACGTCCGCGAAGAGGCCGGCGTTTTCCACCTGGGCCATGGCGGGCGAGTTCTCAGTAAGGAAGACATCCGCCGGCGACGCCTGGCCTTCCTGGACGATCTGGTTGGACATCTCGGTGTCGTCGCCCTGGCGCAGGGTGACCTTGATGCCGGTTTCCGCGGTGAAGGCGTCCACCCACTCCTTGGTCAGGGACTCGTGCTGGGCGTTATAGACCGTGATCTCACCCGACGGGGTGCCGCCGGCGGCTGCGCTGCTGCCGGCCGGGGAGGATGAACCGGAGCCGCAGGCGGCCAGGCCCAGGGCGGCAGTGGCGGCCAGGGCGATGCCCGCCAGTGCGTTGGTGCGGATCTTCATGGGGCTACTTTCTGCAAGGAAGTCGTCGTAGGTGCCCTGACCCCCGTGAGCGGGGAAGTTAGGGCATGCTCACTAAGAAAGACTGTAGGTTAGCCAAACCTAAGCAACCAACCTGAGAACGCGTTAAGTGATCAGGATCACATGAATTACGAAACTATTGCGTGACGTAATTAGCGCCGGCGTCGGGGCGGCCTACGGGGCGTGTGCCGGGGCAATCGATGCGGCTGCCTCCAGAATCATCCAGGCCTGCAGCTGGGTGGAGAGCTCGACGGCGGCGCCCTCCGGATAGCTGCGGCGCGCCGGCAGTTCGGTGCGGTTGGAAAAGACCAGATGGCTGCCCCCGCGGGCGAGGCGGTCGTGGGCCGGGAGAATCCGCCGGCCCTCCCAGAGGGCCTGGGCGGTGTCATTTACGAGGGTCGCCGCCGTGGCCCGGGTTTCGGCCGGAAGGCCCTCGTTTAGGGCTGCAAGGGCCAGATATCGGACCAGGATCCCGGTGAAGAGTCCGCCGTCGCCCGTTCCCTCGCAGCGCAACACCGCCGCGCTTCGGCCCAGCAGCGGCGCCGGCTGCGTGAGGCTGCGCGCCACGGCCTCCACCAGCGCGGCCGCCCGCTCGAGGTTCGCCGCGCCCCCGAGTTCCAGCAGGGCGCCGAGGACGGGCCCCTGGTTATAGGTGTAGATGGTCTCTTCCAGTACCGCTTCGCCCGTGCCGGAAATCCGCAATCCGTCCCGGTACAGGCCCTGTTCAGGCGCGTAGAGCCGGGCGTCGAGCCAGTCCAGCAGCGCCTGGGCCTTGGCCCGGTTGCCCGTCCGCGCGTAGTAGAGGGCCACCGGTGCGGTGGCGGGCGTGTTCTTGAAGTCCCGTTTCTTGCTCCAGAAGGTGCCGCCGCCCAGATCGTCCGTGGAAGCGGCGTCGAACTGGAGCGTCAGGCTCTGCAGGACCTTGGCGTTGCGCTCCCGGCCGGTGCGTTTGCGGGAGTCCTCGGCGAGCCTGTCCAGCCGGAGCGTGGCGAGGGCCAGCCAGGCCATGTCGTCGTAGTAGTCATTGACCACCGTGAGGAAATTGCGGAGCCGGATCCCGGTGACGAGCCGGGAGGCGAGCCTGCCGGCGCTGGGCCGGTTCTCGCCGTCGAACTTGGCGCCCGGATGCCCCGACGAGCCCAGCTCCCGGCGGCCGGCGTCCACGAGGCAGTCCAGGTAGTGCGCCTGCCACCAGTAGTGCCAGGGCCGGGACAGGCTCTTGAGCCGGCCCGAGGGCCGGAGGATTGCTCCGATGTGGGTCCCCGGCAGGAAAAAGAGCCGCTGTCCGAAGAGCCTGGTCACCGAGCGGGCGGCCTCGTCCGCGCGGAAGGACCAGTTGGGGGCGGCGTCGGCTCGGGTCATGGTTCAAGCCTAATCGCGGGACCTGCCCGGACACCGTTCGTGACGGCGGCCTCCGGGGGTGCAGTCGAGGTCGCAGTGCAATCGTGCCGGCAGGCGTGCGGTGGAATCGTTCCGTGGGGCGCGGGCAAAGGTGCGGAATGCCGGCGTTCCAGTTAACATTCACTAACTAATGTTCCCGGCGGGCCGCTGCTGCAGGCGGCGCCCGCGTCGAGGCTTCGCGGCCGGGGTTCGGTTCCACATCAAGGAGGATGCATGGACATCAAGGGTACTGTCGCGCTGATTACGGGCGGGGCCTCCGGTCTCGGAGCTGCCACGGCCCGGCGCCTGTTCGACGCCGGCGCATCGGTGGTGCTCGTGGATCTGCCGGGCTCCGCCGGGGCCGCGTTTGCCGCCGAACTCACCGCTTCCGCTCACCGTGGCACGTCCACTGGCGGCGCTGAGGCACGCGGCCGCACGGCCGTCTTTGTCCCCGCCGACGTTACCGACGAAACGCAGGTGCAGGCCGCCGTCGACGCCGCCGTCGCCCTGGGCCCGCTGCGCATCACGGTGAACTGCGCGGGAATCGCCACCCCGGGCAAGGTCCTGGGCCGCGAGGGCGTGCTGCCCCTGGAGACCTTCAACCGCGTCATCCAGATCAACCTCGTGGGCACCTTCAACGTGATCCGCCTGGCCGCGGCCGCGATGGCCGCCACCGAGCCTGTCAGCACGGAACTGGGCGGTCCCGAACGCGGCGTCATCATCAACACCGCCTCCGTCGCCGCGTTCGACGGCCAGATCGGCCAGCCCGCCTACGCCGCCTCCAAGGGCGCCGTGGCCGCCATGACGCTGCCGATCGCCCGCGAACTCGCGCGCTCGCTCATCCGGGTGGTCACCATCGCGCCGGGGATCTTCGAGACCCCCATGATGGCCGGACTGCCGCAGGAGGCGCAGGACTCCCTGGGCCAGCAGGTGCCGCACCCCTCGCGGCTGGGCCGTCCAGCCGAATACGCCAACCTCGCAGCGCACATTGTGGACAACGCCATGCTCAACGGTGAGACCATCCGCCTCGACGGCGCCATCCGGATGGGCCCGAAATGACCCGGACCGGGCCGGCCGCCGGGGCAGCACCGGCTGCGGCAGTGGCATCTGTGGCGGGGTTGCCCGCGGCGGACTTCTTCGACTACGAATCCCTGCTCAGCACCGCGGAGCAGGCCAAACTGGCGCAGCTGCGGGAGTTCCTGGCGGCCGAGGTCGCCCCGTTCGCCACGGACTGGTGGAACAAGGCCGAGTTCCCGGCCCATATCCTGCCCAAGCTGGCGGCCCTGGAGCTTAGCGCCCCCGCCCAGCGCGGCTACAGCAACCTGTTCGCCGGGATCGTCATCGCCGAGATGACCCGCGTGGACACCTCGCTCGCGACCTTCTTCCTGGTCCATCATGACCTCTTCGTGGAGTCGCTCTTCGGCTTCGGCTCGGACGAACAGAAGGCGCGCCTGCTCGACGACGCGGCGAACCTGCGCACGACGGGTGCCTTTGCGCTCACCGAACCGGACCACGGTTCGGACGTCGCTGGCGGCATGGAGACCCGGGCCCGGCGGATTCCCGGCGTCGAGGCCGGCGGCGGCGACGTCTGGGTGCTCAACGGCGCCAAGCGCTGGATCGGCAACGGGACGTTCTGCGACTACATGCTGGTCTGGGCCCGGGACGAGGCCGACGGCGGCATCCGGGGCTTCATCGTCGACGCCACCCTGCCCGGCGTGAGCCGGAGCCGGATCGAGAACAAGATCGCCCTGCGCACCGTGCAGAACGCGGATATCGTCTTCACCGACGTCCGCGTGGCCGAGGCGGACCGCTTCGCCGGCATCAGCAGCTTCGAGGACACCAACGAGCTCCTGCGCGGTTCCCGGATCATGGTGGCCTGGCAGGCGGTAGGGCAGCAGCTTGCGGCGTTCGACGTCGCCCGGCAGTACGCCGTCGAACGCCAGCAGTTCGGCCGGCCGCTTGCGAAGTTCCAGCTGGTCCAGCAGCAGCTGGTGACCATGCTCGGCAATGCCGTGGCCAGCATGGGCATGATGGTCCGGATCGCACAGCTGCAGGACCAGGGTGCCGCGGACATGCCGCAGGTGGCGCTCGCGAAGTCCTACGTCAGCGCCCGGATGCGCGAGACCGTGGCGATGGGCCGGTCCCTGCTGGGCGGCAACGGGATCGTCACCGACTACCGGATGGCCAAGATCTTCTCCGACGCCGAGGCGATCTACACCTACGAGGGCTCGTTCGAGATCAACACACTGATTACGGGGCGGGCCATCACCGGGGTGTCCGCGATCGTCTAAAAGACCGTTTAGAAGAGTCCGGGCTCCTTCTCGCCGGCCTCGATCCGGTAGTCCAGGCTGTTGTTCTTCACCGGCATGGGGCACGTGCCGTACGGGGTGAAGGCGCTGGGGTAGTTGATGGCCCGGTTGAAGTCCAGGATCACCGTTCCATCTGGCCGGGGTTTTGCGGTGGAGACCTTGCGCCACTCGTCCGTTGATTCCCCGTTGGTTTCGTCGTGGAACGTCACGGTCAGGGCGCCGAGCTTCTCCTCCTCCGCCTGCAGGCGGAACTCGTGTTCCGAGCCCGGAAGGCGGAAGACGAGCTCGCCGACCGAGCGGTGGATCCCGTCCACCAGCGGGTTGGCGGTGCCGATCGGCACGTCCACGGGCTCCGGATAGGGCACGAACCGGGCCTCGATCACCAGGTCCGGACGGAAGTCGAAGGTGGGCACGCCGTCGAACCCGGTGAACACCGGTGACTGGGAGTCTCTCGTGCGGATGGCGTACTTGCCGGCCCGCATGGCGAGTTCCACCACTACCTGACGGCCGTCGTCGCCGCCGTACTGCACCCACATCAACGATTCCTCGTCGGCGAGTTCGGCACTGACGGTCCCGTCCACGGGTTCGCCGGTCTCCACGAGGGTCAGGCCCTCGGGCGCGGCGGCGGTGAGGCGGGCCGCCCTGCCGTCCGTGGACCAGAGCCCCGGGGCGAGCTCGACGGCGGACGGACGGTCCTCCAGCCACTGAAAGGACGTCAGCGTCAGCCAGCCGTGCTCACTCACGAGGGCCGCGTTGCGGCTGTTCCGGAAGCGCTGCCAGCGGGCGAGCTGGGGATCCTTCGCTGGATCAGTTGCGGGCATGGAATCAGGTGTGGGCTTCGAACGAGTCCCTGGTTCAGGAGTGATCATGGGCACTTCCAGAGGTATCGGCACAACTAGCACGCATCAGGGGTCGCTTTGACGCCTCAAAACGGCCACTGCTGCGAGTCAGTTGGGGGTGGGTGGAGTTTCGAGGCTGGCTGCCACGAGCTGGGCCGCCGCGGCGCCGGCCGCGGCGGCCGCATCAGGGTCGCCGTCGAGCACCCCGCTGGCCAGCCCGCCGTCGAGCAGCAGGGTCAGGCCGCGGGCCAGCTGGTCCGGGTCGTGCGCGCCAGCGCGCACGGCCAGATCCCTGATCCAGGCGCGGATCTGCTGTTTGTGGGCCACGGTCCGGTCGTGGACCCTGGTGCCGGAGGCCGACTCGGCGGCCGCATTGATGAAGGCGCAGCCGCGGTAGCCGTCGCGCCGGCAGGCCGTGGTCAGGGCATCGAACAGGCCCACGAGCTGCGCGGCGGGGTCTTCCCCGGCGGCTTCGGCTGCGGCGTGAAGCTGCCCGGTCCAGACGCCGTCGACCCTCTCCAGATACGCCAGGATGAGGTCGTCCTTGGCCGGAAAGTACTTGTAGAACGTGGCTTTGGCGACGCCGGACTCGGCGATGATCGTATCGATGCCGGCGGCCCGGAGTCCCTGCGCATAAAAGAGGCGGAAGGCCGTGGCCAGGATCTTCTCCCGGGCCTGCCCGGCGGGGGTCCGGGCAGCCGGCGGGGCGGTGGCTGCTGGCGACGTCATGTCACAATCGTACACAGACAAGTCTGTCTATGCCCGGCTCGTCCTTTATGTAGCATCCAGCCTGCCCCGTGTTGTCGCCAGCCTATGGGCGTGCGGCCAGGCCCTGCACGAGCAGCCGCCAGACCTCGTGCAGCTCCGAGCCGACGGCCGGATCCGCCCATTCCGCCGCGTGCAGCGGGTGGTGGAACCGTGCGGTCGCGTGCAGGACGGCACGGCCGGCCGTGACCGGATCCGTCACCACAAACTCGCCGCTGCTGACGCCGTCGGCAATGATCTCAGTGATCATGGCGGCCAGATGGTCGACGTGGGCCGCCACGACTTCCCGCGCCTCGGCGGTCAGCTGGCTGAAGGTGGCAAACAGCTCGGGATCATTTAGTGCCAAGCCCTGTTTGATGGCCGCGAGGCGTTCCAGCCAGCGGAGCAGGCGTTCCGCGGCCGGGCCGTTCGTATCCCGGGCAGGATCCAGCGGCTCCACGAGACGGTCCAGCCAGCGCCGGGCCACCGCGTCCCGCAGCGCCACCTTCGTGGGGAAGTGCCGGTACACGGTGCCGTGGCTGACGCCGAGGGCCTTCGCAACGTCCACCACTGTGGCCTTGGCCGGCCCGAAGCGCCGCAGCACATCTTCGGCGGCGTCGAGGATGCGCTCCTCCGTCAGGACGGCGACGGCAGGCGTCA
Organism: Arthrobacter sp. TE12232; assembly: GCF_054062615.1. Taxonomy (NCBI): domain Bacteria; kingdom Bacillati; phylum Actinomycetota; class Actinomycetes; order Micrococcales; family Micrococcaceae; genus Arthrobacter; species Arthrobacter sp. TE12232. The sequence continues at coordinate 1,894,407 of NZ_JBSSFK010000001.1, read as the reverse complement.
CCGGCGTTCGCTGTCGAGCCAGGCCATCTGGCCGGCGTCGTAGCGGGTGCCCGCGGCGGCGCCGGCCGGGACGGCGGCCTCGATCGCTGCCAGGTCTTCGCCGGAGAGGACCAGGTCGGCCGCTCCCAGCGATTCGGTGAGCCGATCGCGACGGCGGGCGCCGACGAGGGGGACGATGTCCTCGCCGCGGGACAGGACCCAAGCAATGGCGAGCTGGGCGACGGTCGCGCCCTTGCGGTCCGCGATGCCGCGCAGCCGTTCGACGAGTTCGAGATTTCGCTGCAGGTTCTCGCCGGAGAATCGGGGGAGGTGGGCCCGGAAATCGCGCCGGTTTCCGGTGCCGGCCGCGGGCCAGTGACCCGATACCAAGCCGCGGGACAGTACGCCGTAGGCGGTGATGCCGATACCGAGTTCGCGGGCCGTCGGCAGGATGTCCTGTTCGATGCCGCGGGAAATCAGGGAGTATTCGATCTGGAGATCGGAGACCGGGTGGACGGCGTTGGCGCGGCGCAGGGTTTCGGCGCCCACTTCGGACAGGCCGATATGGCGGATGAGGCCCTGCTTCACGAGTCCGGCCAGGGCCCCCATGGTCTCTTCCACCGGGACGGTCGGATCGAGGCGGGTGGGCCGGTAAATGTCAACGTAGTCTGTACCCAATCGCCGCAGGCTGTAGGCCAGGAAGTTCTTGATCGCGGCGGGGCGGGTGTCCACGCCGTTCCATCCGCCCCGGGCGTCGCGCAGTGCGCCGAATTTCACGCTAATCAGGGCGTCCTCGCGCCGGCGGCCGCGGAGCGCATCACGCAGCAGCATTTCGTTGTGTCCCATGCCGTAGAAGTCCCCGGTGTCCAGCAGCGTCACGCCGGCGTCGAGGGCGGCATGGATCGTGGCGACGCTCTCGGCGTCGTCTGCCGGTCCATAAAGATCGGACATGCCCATCAGTCCGAGGCCGATGGGAGCCGTGGCGGGGCCCCTGGAGCCCAGGGTGCGGGTGGGGCCGAGGGGAGAAGTAGTCATGGAGAGAGACTACCGCGGACAGCTGACATATTTCAATATTTGTCAGTCGATCGATTCCCGGCGCCCAAGGTGCCCTTTTTTATTGCCGTAGACAGGTCTGTCTGATAGCGTCTTGCCCACACGTAGACGAACCTGTCTACTCCACTGATTCAGAATGAGGATGCCATGAAGATTGCAGTACTGGGAACCGGCATGGTGGGGCGCACGATTGCCGGCGCACTCGCAGGCCTGGGGCACGACGTCGTGATCGGCACCCGCGACCCGCAGGCGACACTTGCCCGGACCGAGCCGGACATGATGGGCACACCGCCGTTCGCCCAATGGCACGCCGCGAACTCCGGAGTCGGCGTCGCCGCGTTTGCCGACGCCGCGGCCGGGGCCGAACTGGTCGTCAACGCCACGAACGGAGGCGGTTCCCTGGCAGCCCTGACCGCTGCGGGCTCCGGGAACCTCGCCGGCAAGGTCATCATGGACATCGCCAACCCGCTGGACTTTTCGCAGGGCATGCCGCCGTCCTTGAACCCGGTGAACACGGACAGCCTGGGCGAGCAGATCCAGCGGACCTTCCCCGAGGCCAAGGTGGTCAAGACGCTGAACACCATGACGGCCTCGGTGATGGTGGATCCCGCGCGGGTGGCCGGCGGCGAGCACTCGGTGTTCGTCTCCGGCAACGACGCCGACGCCAAAGCCGCAGTGACCGGGATCCTCAAGAGTCTCGGCCACCGCGACGTGATCGACCTCGGCGACATCACCAGTGCCCGCGGGGCGGAAATGATCCTGCCGATCTGGCTGCGGATCTGGGGCGCGCTGGGCACGGGCGAGTTCAACTTCAAGATCGCGCGGTAGGTCCCGGAGGGGACTGACACTATCTGAGACGGAATTCCGGACGGGAGTGCCTCCGGGTAACATCCCATGGGAAGAAGTAATCCGGCTCACAGTATCCAGCGCAGTGTACGAGCCACGTCGAACCCTCGAAAGATAGTTTCCATGGCTGACACTGCAATGCATTCCGACACCGATCTTGCGGCCGAACTCCGGGCCGACGTCCGCCGCGTTTCCACCCTTCTCGGCGAATCCCTGGTCCGCCAGCACGGGCCCGAGCTCCTGGACCTCGTCGAGCAGGTGCGCCTGCTGACCAAGGAATCCAAGGAGGCCGCCCGGGGCGGGGCCGACGCCACCGGGCCGTGGAGCTCGTACGACGTCGTCGCCCAGGTCCGCGAACTGCTCGGCTCCCTGCCGCTCGAGCAGGCCACCGACCTGGTCCGCGCCTTCGCGTTCTACTTCCACCTGGCGAACGCCGCCGAGCAGGTCCACCGGGTCCGCGGGCTGCGCAGCCGGCAGGAAAAGGACGGCTGGCTCGCCAAAGCCGTCGTTGAGATCGCGGACCAGGCCGGCAGTTCCGTGCTGCAGGAAGTCGTCAACGAACTCGACGTCCGCCCCATCTTCACAGCGCACCCCACCGAGGCCTCCCGCCGCTCGGTGCTGGACAAGATCCGCCGGCTCTCGGACATCCTTGCCGAATCGACGGCGGAGGGCACGTCCGCGCGCCGACGCCAGGACCGTCACCTGTCCGAAGTGATCGACCAGATGTGGCAGACCGACGAACTCCGCCAGGTCCGGCCGACCCCCGTCGATGAAGCCCGGAACGCCATCTACTACCTCACCGGCATCCTCAGCGACGCCATGCCGGAAATGCTCTCGGACCTGTCCGAGCTGCTCGCCGAGCACGGCGTCACGCTGCCGACGCAGAAGGCGCCGATCCGCTTCGGCTCCTGGATCGGCGGCGACCGCGACGGCAACCCCAACGTCACCGCCGCGGTCACCCGCGAGATCCTCCAGATCCAGAACCAGCACGCCGTGCGGATCAGCATCGGCCTGATCGACGGGCTGATCTCCATCCTGTCCAACTCGACCGCGCTGGCCGGGGCGGACCAGGAACTCCTGGACTCGATCGACGTCGACCTCAAGAACCTGCCCGGCCTGGACCGCCGTGTCCTCGAGCTCAACGCGCAGGAGCCGTACCGGCTGAAGCTGACCTGCATCAAGGCCAAGCTGATCAACACCGGCCGTCGGGTCGCCGCCGGATCCGCGCACGAGCCCGGCCGCGACTACGTCGCCACCGCCGAGCTCCTCGCCGAACTCGGCCTGCTGGAACGCTCGCTGCGGAACCACCACGCCGCGCTTGCCGCCGACGGCGCCCTGTCCCGGGTCCGCCGCGCCATCGCCTCCTTCGGCCTGCACCTGGCCACCCTCGACATCCGCGAACACGCCGACCACCACCATGACGCCGTCGGGCAGCTGATGGACCGCCTCGGCGGCCCGGGTGTCCGGTACGCGGAGCTCAGCCGTGCCGAGCGGCTTGAGGTCCTGGGCTCCGAACTCGCGTCCCGGCGCCCGCTCTCGGGCCACCCGATCAAGCTCGACGGCGTCGCCGACGGCACGTACGACGTCTTCCGGGAGATCCGGCGCGCCCTGCGCACCTACGGCCCCGACGTGATCGAGACCTACATCATCTCCATGACCCGCGGCGCGGACGACGTCCTGGCCGCGGCCGTTCTGGCCCGCGAGGCCGGCCTGGTCAGCCTCTTCGGCGAGGCGCCGTACGCCAAGATCGGCTTCGCCCCGCTGCTGGAGACCGTGGAGGAGCTGCGCGCCTCGGCCGAGATCGTGGACCGGCTGCTCTCGGATTCGTCCTACCGCGAGCTGGTCCGGCTGCGCGGCGATGTGCAGGAAATCATGCTCGGCTATTCGGACTCCAACAAGGAATCCGGCGTCATGACGAGCCAGTGGGAAATCTACAAGACCCAGCGCAAGCTCCGGGACGTGGCGGCGAAGCACGGCGTCCGGGTGCGCCTCTTCCACGGCCGCGGCGGCTCCGTGGGCCGCGGCGGCGGGCCGACCTACGACGCCATCATGGCCCAGCCCAACGGTGTGCTCGAAGGGGAGATCAAGTTCACCGAGCAGGGCGAGGTCATCTCGGACAAGTACTCCCTGCCGGAACTGGCCCGCGAAAACCTGGAACTCTCCCTCGCCGCGGTGATGCAGGGCTCGGCGCTGCACCGTGCGCCGCGGACCTCCGAGGACCAGCGCGTGCGCTACGGCCACGTCATGGAAACCGTCTCCGACGCCGCGTTTGCCCGCTACCGCACGCTGATTGACGACCCCGACCTGCCCGCGTACTTCATGGCTTCCACCCCGGTGGAGCAGCTGGGGTCGCTGAACATCGGATCCCGCCCGTCCAAGCGGCCCGATTCCGGCGCCGGCCTTGAGGGCCTGCGGGCCATTCCGTGGGTCTTCGGCTGGACGCAGTCACGGCAGATCGTCCCGGGCTGGTTCGGCGTCGGCTCCGGCCTCAAAGCCGCGCGGGAGGCCGGAAACTCGGCCCAGCTCAAGGAGATGATCGAGGGCTGGCACTTCTTCCGCTCCGTGCTTTCCAATGTTGAGATGACCCTGGCCAAGACGGACATGGACATTGCCGGCTACTACGTCTCCACCCTGGTGCCGGAGGAACTGCACCACCTGTTCCACACCATCCGGGCAGAGTATGAGCTGACCGTGGCGGAAATTCAGAACCTCACCGGCGAGCACGTGATCCTCGACGCCCAGCCCACCCTCAAGCGCTCACTGGAGATCCGGGACCAGTACCTCGATCCGATCAGCTACCTGCAGGTGGAACTCCTGCGCCGCGTCCGGGCCGAGGCCGGGGCGAGCATCTCCGGCGCCGAGATCGACGAGCGACTCCAGCGCGCCATGCTGATCACCGTCAACGGCGTCGCCGCCGGGCTACGCAACACGGGCTAACCGGCCCCCGTTTCGATCCTCCCTCAGGATCTGCGGGAGGATCGGAGGGCCGATAGGGTTGTTTCATGCCGTCGTTCCAGACCAGACTGAAGATCACCGGACTCAAGCCGGGCAACCACCCGGAAGCGGTCATGGCCGCGGCTGTCGAGGCGCTCGGGACGCGGCACCACGTCGAATCCCACCAGCTTGATCTCGCCGGCGGCGTGCCGCAGCTGAACCTGCGCTTCCTCGTCGACGCCACCGCGTACAGCACCGAGAACAGCCAGGCGCTCGAATCGGCCGCCATGATGCGCGACGCCGTCGAACGCGTTGCGCTCACCGGTGCGCTGACGGTGCTTCGGCGCAGCCGAGGCCGCTGGGCGCCAGTCTAGAAAGTTCGGGCGTCTAGAAGTCGAGTTCCTCGTCCGGGTCGCCGGGGGCGGGCGCGACGGGGGACCGGCTGCCCCGCCGCCGCGTCACGATCACGCCCACGATCGCGCCGATCAGCAGCCCGACGCCCACACCGATCAGGGAGCTCGCCCAGAAGGGGAGCCGGGTGGCCGAACCTGTGAAATAGCCCAGCGCCACGGACCAGCTGGCCCAGAGCAGGCCGCCGAGGGCCGCGCAGAGGCTGAACCCGCGCGTCGAAACGTTCGCGATGCCTGCCGCAGCCGTCGTGGCGAGCCGTCCGCCGGGGATGAAACGGAGGCCGATGATCGCGCCATACGTGGAGGACCGGCCTGCCTTCGCAATCGCCGAGTGCACAGCCGCGTGGAACTGCAGGCCCCATTTCCAGCGGTCAAGCACGTGGCTGAGCCGCCGCTTGAACAGTTGGAACACCAGCAGATCCCCCAGCCAGGAGGACACGGCGGCGAAGAGCACTACGAGGAAGCCGTTGACGTGGCCCTCCGCGGAGAGCGCGCCGCCGGTGATGACGAGCATTTCTGAGGGGATGGGCGGAAAGATGGCATCGCCGATCACGAAGGGGAAGATCCAGAAATAGATCGCGGCGCCCCAGCTGTCCGCATTTCCGAAGTCCATGGGCACAAGGTACCGCACTTCCAGCCTGCTATCGGGCTTCGCTCAGGTTCAGGCCGCTGCGGTATTCCACCGGGATCCCCGAGATGGGGTCGATGAAACGGATTCCGCGGGCCAGGAGCTGTAGCGGCTTGGTGTAATCGTCCGGGGCTTTGTCCAGCAGTTCCGGGTAGAACGCATCGTTGACGATCCCCAGCCCGAGGGAGGCCATGTGCACGCGGAGCTGATGGGTTTTCCCCGAGTGCGGCTCCAGCCGGTACAGCGCCCGGCGTCCGGGGCCGCCGTCGTTACTGCCTAGTGGGCCGCCGTCGGTCTCGCGTGAAACATGCGCGTTGGCGTCCGTTGCGCCGGTGGCGTCAAATGTCCGCAGCCGCTCGATCCGGGTTTCCGCGTTGGGTTCGCCGTCAATGACCTCGGCGAGCAGGTAGCTGCGGGACTTGGTCATCCGGTTGCGCACCACCACGGGGAAGTCGACCGCGGGGTGGCCCGGGGCCGGTTCGGCGGCGGACACGCACTCGTATTCCTTCTGGACCTGGCGCTTTTCGAACAACACTTGGTACTTGCCCCGGGTCTCGGGGTTCGTGGACAGCAGCAGGATGCCGGCCGTCATACGGTCCAGGCGGTGCATCGGGATGAGGTCCGGCAGGCCGAGCTGGTTCCGGAGCCGGACCAGGGCTGACTCCTGGATGTACGTCCCGCCGGGGGTGGTGGGCAGGAAGTGCGGCTTGTCCACGACCAGCAGGTGATCGTCCTGGTGCAGGATGGTCAGCTCCACGGGGATCCGCGTCTCCGGCGGCAGGGTGCGGTAGTACCAGATGAAGGTGTGGTCCTGCAGCGGCGTGGCGCGGTCCAGCGCCACCCCGGCCTCGCCAACGATCTCGCCGGCGTCGAACCGGTCCTCTATGCCCTGCGGATCAATGTGCCCCCAGCGGTGCATCATGTAATCCAGCGCCGTCTCCCAGGGCCCCTCGTCCGGCAGGCGCAGGCGCGTTGCATTGACGCCGTCGCGCACGGGGAGGGGGGATTGCATCACGGGTCTATTCTACGTGTGCGCCTCTTGCCCACCGTCCCGCCCCTGCCCGCCCGCCCCTGCCCCGCCCCTGCGCCCCGCACTGCCCCTGCCCCGCCTCTGCGCCCAGTTCGCCGGACGGGTGCGAATTCGCCGGAAGCTTACGGCGAACTGGTACGTCTCCGGCGAACTCGCGAAACCGGGCCTGCCGTCCGCCGGCCCGCCGACCAGAAAAAAGTTCTTGACAAATAAAATTGTCGGCGAGCAGACTTGAAGCATGTTGGATATCGAAGTGATCGAGGATCCGGCCGCTGCGGAGGCCTCCCTGGACCCGATCCGCACCCGGATCCTGCGCGAGCTGGCCGAGCCCGGATCGGCAACGCAGCTCGCCGCGAAGGTGGGCCTGCCGCGGCAGAAGGTGAACTACCACCTCAAAGCCCTCGAACGGCACGGGCTCGTCGAGCTCGTCGAGGAGCGGCGGCGAGGCAACGTCACCGAACGCATCCTGCAGGCGACGGCGGCGTCGTACCTGATTTCGCCGGCGGCGCTGGCTTCCGTGGCGCCGGACCCGCACCGTTTCTCGGACCGCTTCTCGGCCTTCTGGCTGCTGGCGCTTGCCGCACGCATGGTCCAGGAGATGGGCCAGCTGATCGCCGGTGCGGCCGCGGCCAAACAGAAACTTGCCACCTTCGCGATCGACGGCGAGATCACTTTCCGCTCGGCGGCGGACCGGGCGGCCTTTGCCGAGGAGCTCGGCGTCGCCGTGACCCGACTCGTGGACAAATACCACGACGCCGGAAGGGGACCCGCAGCGGGTTCCCCGGCGGCGGGACGCAGGCACCGGCTCGTCGTCGCGCTCCACCCGGCCCTCAAAGCGCCGGCAGCCAACCCGGCGCCCGCCGATTCACACGCCACAGACGGACAAACTACAGACCCGCAAGCTAAGGAGCAGGACAATGACTGACAAGCGTGAATTTGAGATCGTCTACGACACCGAGCTCCCCGGCACCCCGGAGCGGGTGTGGGAGGCCGTCACCAAGGACACCCCGGCCTGGATGTTCCCCACGGACCAGTGGCCGGCGGTCCGGACCGTGGATGAGTACCCGGCACACCTCGTGTCCCGGATGGACGGTCCGGATGGCTGGTTCAACCAGCTCGAGCACGTCCTGGAACCGCTCGACGGCGGCCGCGCCCGGCTGCACTACGTGCACAGTGGCATTTTCGCGGACAACTGGGATGAGCAGTACGACGGCGCCAGCAAGCACACCGCGTTTTATCTGCACACTTTGGGTCAGTACCTGAAGTACTTCGACGGCAAGCCCGTGGTCTTCACTGACATCCAGGCGCCGGACGCATCGCAGACCCCGGACGGCTTCGACCGGCTCAAGAAGGCCCTTGGCGTTGGCGCTGCGGCCCAGGGGGACACGGTCCAGCTGGATCTCGACGGCGTTGGCCCGCTCACCGGCGAAGTGGACTTCGCCAACGAGAACTTCCTTGGGCTGCGGACCGCGGATACGATGTACCGCTTCTTCGGGCGCAACGCCTTCGGGGCGCCGGTGGGCATGACCGTGCACGACTTCAGCGGCGCCGGGGACTCCGCGGCGACGGAGAAGGCCTGGGCCGGGTTCCTGGCGAAGGTGTATGCGTAGGGCCGCGACACGCATCCCGCGTGGCGAGGCGCACTCCACCTGGTGACGCGCATCCCGGCCGGCGACGCGCAAATGCCTTGTCGACACCCGGAATCGGGCGTCGACAAGGCATTTGCGCGGCGTAGGAAAGCGCAGGCCGCGCCGGGTCGTTAGCGCAGCGTAGGAAAGTGTGGGCGTCGCCGGGTCGTTTGCGCAGCGTAGGAAAAGGTGGGCCGCGCCGGGTCGTTAGCGCAGCGCAGGAAAGTGTGGTGTCGCCAGGTGTCGTTCCCCGCCACGGCTGCGCTCAGGCGATGGCGACAGCTGGCGGTCCCGTCAGGTCCCGGCGGCCGGCGAGCTCTCTTCGCAGTTGCGGCGATGCCTCGAGCCGGTCCTGCGCGGCCCGTAAGGCCAGGACCGCCGTTTTCAGTTGGTCCGGGGGCAGGGTGAACGGCAGCCGCAGGTATTGCTCGAACGCGCCGCCGACGCCGAAACGGGGTCCGGCGGCGAGCCGGATTCCGACGTCGGGAGCCACCACCGCGAGGGCGGTGCTGATCGGCGCCGGGAGACGGCACCAGAGGGACAGGCCGCCGTCGGGCCGTTCCGGCTCCCAGCCCGGCAGGTGCTCGCGCACCAGTTCCAGCAGGGTGTCCCGGTTCTCGCGCAGCGCGGCGAGCCGGGCCGGGAGCGGCTCGGCGATGGCGTTGACCAGATGCGCCGCGGCAAGCTGTTCCACCACGGGGCCGCCGAGGTCCAGGGTGGTGCGGGCGGCGGCGAAGCGCTGGATGAGGGGTTCGCTGGCCCGGATCCAGCCGGTCCGCAGCCCCGCCCAGTGCGACTTGCTGAGGGAGCCGAGGGAGACCACCGCGGGGCTGAACGCGGCCACCGGAGTGGAGTGTGCGTCGTCGAGATTCAGCTCCCGCAAGGTCTCGTCCACCACCAGCACGGTGCCCGACGCGGCGGCAGCCTTCACGAGGCGGCGCCGCTGGGAATCGGGCATCAGCCGCCCGGTGGGGTTGTGGAAGTCCGGCACCACATAGGCCATCGCGGGCCGCTGCTGCAGTAGCGCTGATTCCATGGCCTCGAAGTCCCAGCCGCCAGCGCCGTGGTGAGGAACGCCGTGGTGGCCAATTCCGTGGTGGCTAGCGCCGTTGCCCGCCGTGCCGGTCTGGCCTGTGCCGGTGTGGCCCGTGCCCGTCGGCCCTGGGGCGGGCATGGCCACGGGAACCGGGCGGCAGCCCGCGGCCCGGATGGCGTCGAGGGCATTGGGGTAGCTCGGATGTTCCACGAGCACCTTGGTGCCCGAGCGGCCGGCCAGGGTGCGGAGCACAATGTTCAGGGCATGCTGTGCGCCCGAGGTGACCAGGATCTGCCCGGCCGTGGTGGGAACACCCGCGGCGGTGTACCGCGCTGCGATAGCTTCGCGGAGCGGGCCCACGCCCAGGGCGTCGTAGCCGAAGCCCGGCAGCAGTGCCGGCAGCTCCGTCAGCGCCGCGGCAAAGGCCCGGTGCACCACTTCGCCGCTGGCGGGCAGGGACGCGTAGGCCAGGTCCAGGATTCCGTCCGGCACCGCCAGGCCGGGAGCGCCGCTGAGCCGCAGGGCGCCATCGGGGCCGCCGGCATGCGCGGGCCCCTGGCTCGGGATGCAGCTGCGGCTACGGCTGCCCTGACCGCTGCTGAGGAAGCCCTGCTCGCGCAGCAGAGCGTACGCCGCAGTTACCGTCGTGCGGCTGATTCCAAGGCTTACGGCCAGGGAGCGCTCGCTCGGCAGGGCGACATCCAGGGCAATGCGCCCGTCGAGGATGAGCAGGCGGACGACGTCGGCCAGCTCGCGGTAGGCGGGGGCGGCACCAACGTTCCACTCGCCCAGCTGGCGGGCCAGTGATCCGGGCGTCAGAGAGATCGGCATGTAGCCAGTATTTCAAACTGGCTATGGATTACAAGGCCAGTTTTCCTGGAGGATGGACTCCATGTTGACCCGCAGACTCCTCCAGCTCCTGATCGGCCTCGCCATGTACGGCGTTTCGCTCGCAATGTTCATCCGGGCCGGCCTGGGACTGGATCCCTGGGACGTCTTCCACCAGGGACTCGCTGTCAAGACCGGGCTGAGCATCGGCACGGTGGTGGTGATCGTCAGCTTCCTCGTCCTGCTCTTTTGGATTCCGCTCCGGCAGTGGCCCGGCGTCGGCACTCTGTGCAACGCCGTGCTGGTGGGTGTGTTCGCGGACGTCGGACTGGCCCTCATCCCGAAGTTCTCGCACCTTGGCGGCCAGATCGGAATGCTCGCGGGGGCCATCGTGCTCAACGGCATCGCCTCTGCCTGCTACATCGGCGCCCGCCTCGGACCCGGGGCCCGGGACGGACTCATGACGGGACTCGCCCGGCGCACGGGCTGGTCGGTGCGGGCCTCCCGCACCGGGATCGAAGTGGTGGTCCTCGGGGCCGGCTGGCTGCTGGGCGGTTCTGTTGGTGTGGGCACGGTGCTGTACGCGCTGGCGATCGGCCCGCTGGTGCAGTTGTTGCTGCCGCGGTTCACCGTGCCGGAAGCGAAGCGGCCCGAGATCCCGGTGGCGGAGGCCGACCCCGCCGTCGCGGCTTCTTGAGCGCGACTTCTTGACCGCGACTTCTTGACCGCGGCTTCCTGACCTCCGAATCCTGAGCGGTCCATCCGGTACCCGCATCTTGACGACGGGGGAAATCCCTGCCGACGCGCAGATTTCCCCTCGACGCGGGAATCCAGGTGTCCTCAGGTAAAGAGCGCCGCGCAGACGCTATTCCGCGTCACGAGTCCGATCACGCCGCGCAGGGGTCGCTACGCAGGGGTCCCTACGACCGGGGGCTACGCCGGTCCCGTTGCGGGGGCCGGCAGCGGCTGGCACGTGGGGCAATAGTAGATGTCCCGCTCCTCCGTGAGCGTGCCGGTGCCGGTCTCCTTGCCAAGGACTCCGCGGCGGATCGGGGAACCGCATTTGAGGCACGGCTGGTGCTCGCGCCGGTAAACCCAGTAGCCGGGGCGTCCGGCCGTGCGGCCCACCGGGACGCCCCGCGCATTCAGCACGGTCGTCCGGCGGCCCGGGCCGAGATTGGCCGCCAGCAGTCCCTGGGCCTCCGTGATCATGGCGGCGAGATCCGGCACCGCGGACACGGGCGCCGCCGGATGGACGCCCGAGAGGAAGCAGGCCTCGCACCGGTAGATGTTCCCGATCCCTGCCAGCTTGCTCTGGTCCAGCAGGGCGACCCCGATGGGGACATCGGGGTCCGCGCGCAGCCGGCGTTCGGCCTCGGCCGCGTCCCAGCCCGGGCCCAGCAGATCCGGGCCCAGGTGCCCCACGATCGAGTCCTCCTGGTCGGTGCGGACCACCTCAAGAATGCCGAGGGAGAACCCGACGGCGTCTGCTGTGGCGGTGCGCAGCACACACCGGGCCGTGAAGCCGGGCTTCCGCCAGCGACCTCCGGACGGGTAGACCTGCCAGCTGCCCTCCATCTTCAGGTGCGAGTGGATGGTGAGCCGGTCCTTCGGCGTCGGCCCCTGCACCCGCATCAACAGGTGCTTGCCGCGGGGCACCACCTCGTCCACGGTCCAGCCGCCGAGCTTCAGGGTGGCGAAGCGCGGGACGCGGAAGTCGGACGAAACCAGTTCCTTGCCGGCCAGGGCGGCATGCAGCTGCGCCGCGGCGCGGAAGACGGAATCGCCCTCAGGCACGGATCCTCAGTCCCTTCGGGGTGGAGTAGGCCCCGGCCTGGGCGAGGGCGGCGGCCACCGGGGTGTCGAGGATGCCGTGGCCGTTGACTTTCTCCATGATCAACTTGTCCACTGCGCCGCGGGTCACCACTCCCACCAGGGCCGTGCCCGCCGCGGCCAGGACCTCGGCGTCGTCGCTGAAGGCGAGCAGGGTCTTGCCGCCGCGTTCGACGTAGAGGGCCAAGGCGCCGTCGACCAGAACCACAAGGGCGCCGGCTTTCCGGCCGGGGCGGTGGCCTGTGCCGGCGTCGACGTTAAGCGCAGGCCACGGCAGCGCGGCGCCGTACGGGTTGGCGGGGTCGGTGGCGGCGAGGGCGAGCGCCACCGGTTCGGCCTTGTGCAGCTGGGCGTCCTCGACGTAGGACCGCAGCCGGTCCACCGTGGCCGGCACGGCGAACTGCGCGGCGCCGAGGTGCTCGATGAAGTAGCCGCGGCGGCACCGGCCGGCCTCCTCGAGCCGTGCCAGCACCTTGTACATAAGGCCAAAGCCGCCGAGGATGTTTTCTGCCATGACGGAGCCGCGGGTGACCACGCCGTAGCGGTCCAGAAGGAGTTCCGCGGTGGCCCGGGCGTGGATGGTGGCATCGAGTTCCGGGGATGGCAGGGCGGACCATCGTCCGGCGGCGAGCGGGGGCGCGGGCGCGGTGCCGGTCACCGAGCCGTACCTGCCGCCGGTGAGCCCCGGCGATCCGAGCAGGCCGGTGCCGTGCGCACGCCCGAGGCGGCTGAGCCGCGGCGCGCGAGCCCGCGGGGCGCGCCCCACCTGCCGGTGCGCGGTGTGCCCGCCGGCGATGAGGGCCCGGACGGGGGCAAAGGTGTCGCCCGTGATCCGGCCCGCCCAGGCGAGATCCCACAGCGCGGCCACCACGTCCTGGTCGCTCAGAACGGTGTCCATGCCGCCGGCAACGTCGGTCAGCTGCCGGAAGAAATAGCCGCCGCCGTTGGTCTGCAGGTGCTCCAGGAGCCGCCGCTGGGCGTCGCCGGGTTCGAAATCGACGGCGGGATTCAGCGTCAGTTCGGCCGAATCGGCGAGGTGGAGGCTGATCCAGCCGTCGTTGCCCGGCAGCGAGCCGGCCCCGGACCAGAGGACCTCGCCGGCGGCCATGAGTTCGTCCAGCATGGCGGGCTGGTAATTGGAGACGCGGCTGGCCAGCACCAGCGGCTCCCAGGCGGAGGCCGGAATGGGCACGCCGGAGAGCTGGTCGACGGCCGTGATGATGCCGTCGAGGCCGCGCAGCGCGGACTGCCCGCGGCCGCCGGGTGTTCGCACGTTTTGCCAGGCGGGAAGGAACCGGCCGTACGCCGTGGCGTCCACGGGCTCCACTTCGGCCCGGAGCGCGGCGAGCGAACGACGGCGCAGCTTGCGGAGGACCTCCGCGTCGCACCACTCGCTCACTCCCGCCAAAGGCGGAACGACAGGCGCAACGGCAGTCGGGGCCGTGGCCGCCGCGTCCTCGGATTCCGCGGTGCCGGGTGCGGTGCTGGCTGCCGTAGTGTCCGCCGTGACTGCGGGCGCCGGTGCGTGCGGGCGGAACTCGCCTTCCACCACGCGGCCGTCCGCGGCGAGCCGCTTCAGCGCGGTGCCGACGACGGCGACGCCGAGGCCCAGCCGCGCCGCGGCCTCGGCGGCGGTGAAGGGCCCGTGCGTGCGGGCGTAGCGCGAGACGAGGTCGCCGAGCGGGTCCGCGACCGGTTCAATGAACGCCAGCGGCACGCCCATGGGCAGCGGCACGCCGAGGGCATCGCGGAGCCGGGCGGCGTCTTCGACCGCCGCAAAGCGTTCGACGCCGGCGATGTTGACCTTGATCGCCCGGTTGGCCCGCTGCAGCGCGGTCAGGTGGGCCGCGGCGACGTGGACCCCGGTGACGGCGTCGCCCGCCACAGGAGTCTTGGCAGACGCTGGAGCAGGCTCCCGCGCCGGGGCAACCTCGGCGCTCGCCAGTGCCAGGGTTCCGGCGGGTTCAATGCCCGCGGTTGGTGCCGCCACCGATTCCAGGCGGGCGGCAACCTCGTCCGGAGTGAGCGGGCCCAGGAGGCGCAGGAGGTCCGCGACGCCCTCCAGCCCGCGCGCCCGGCGGTCCGGAGCGAGCCGCTGCAGCTCACGTTCCGTGGCGTCGATGACCTTCGCGTCGAGGAGTTCGCGCAGCTCCACCCGGCCCAGGAGCTCGTTGAGCAAGGTGGAATCGAGCGCCAGGGCCGCGGCGCGGCGCTCCGCCAGTGGTGAATCCCCTTCGTAGAGGAACTGGGCCACGTAACCGAAGAGCAAGGACTTCGCGAACGGTGAGGGCTGTTGGGTGGTGGTCTGCACGATCCTGAGCTCGCGGCGTTCCACCGAGGCGGCGATGTCCTTGAGCGCCGGAAGGTCGTAGACATCCTGCAGGCACTCGCGCACCGTCTCCAGGACGATCGGGAACGTCGGGTACTTCCGCGCCACATCGAGCAACTGCGCGGAGCGCTGCCGCTGCTGCCACAGCGGCTGCCGTTTGCCGGGGTTCTGCCGCGGCAGGAGCAGGGCGCGGGCGGCGCACTCGCGGAAGCGGGAGGCGAAGAGGGCACTGCCGCCGACCTCCGCCGTCACGATCTGTTCCAGCTCCTCGGGATCGAAGAGGAAAAGCTCCGCACCCGGCGGCTCGTCTTCCATCATGGGCACCCGCAGCACGATGCCGTCGTCGGCGGCCATCGCCGAGCCGTCCATCCCGTAGCGCTGGTGCAGGCGCTGGCCCACGGCCAGGGCCCACGGCGCATGCACCGGCAGGCCGAAGGGGCTGTGCAGCACCACGCGCCAGTCCCCGAGCTCGTCGTGGAAGCGTTCCACCACAAGGGTGGTATCACTGGGGACCACCTCGGTGGCGAGCCGTTGTTCGGCGAGGTACTGGATCAGGTTGTTCGCCGCGTAGTCGTCCAGCCCGCTGGCCTTGCATCGCTCGGTGGCTGGTCCGACGTCGGACGCTGAGAGTTCGCGCATGAACGCGCCGAGGGCGCGACCCAGGTCCACGGGCCGGCCCAGCGAATCGCCCTTCCAGAACGGCAGCTTGCCCGGCTGACCGAACGCCGGCGAGACCAGGACGCGGTCGTGCGTGATGTCCTCGATCTTCCAGCTGGTGGCGCCAAGGGCGAAGATATCGCCCACCCGCGATTCATAGACCATTTCCTCGTCGAGTTCGCCCACCCGGCGCCCGCCCTTGGCCGCCGCCGTGGCAGGGCTGGCTGCCCTGCCGTCCGCACTGGCACCGCCGGCGGAACCGCCGGTCCCCTCGACCTCGGTGCCGATGATGTAGACGCCGAACAGCCCGCGGTCCGGGATGGTTCCGCCGGAGGTGACGGCGAGCCGCTGCGCCCCGGGACGGCCCTCGATGGTCCCGGCGTTCCGGTCCCAGATGACCCGCGGCCGCAGCTCCGCGAATTCGTCCGAGGGGTAGCGTCCGGCGAGCAGGTCCAAGGTGGCCTCGAACGCGGACCGGGGGAGCGAGGCGAAGGGCGCCGATCGCCGGACCGTGGCGAACCATTCCTCGACGTCGATGGCGCCCAGCGCGGCGGCGGCGACCGTCTGCTGCGCAAGGATGTCCAGCGGATTGGCCGGCACGCTGAGCCGCTCGATCTTGCCGTCGAGCATCCGTTCCACGGTGATGGCCGTGTGGACGAGATCGGCCCGGTGCTTGGGGAACAGGACGCCCTGGGAAATTTCGCCCACCTGGTGGCCGGCGCGGCCCACCCGCTGCAGGCCGCTGGCCACCGAGGGCGGCGACTCGACCTGCACCACGAGGTCCACAGCACCCATGTCGATGCCCAGTTCCAGGGAGGACGTGGCCACGACGCAGCGCAGCCGCCCGGACTTGAGATCGTCCTCGATCAGGGCCCGCTGATCCTTGGAGACGGAGCCGTGGTGGGCGCGGGCCAGCACGGGATCGGCGCCCGCGGTGCTGCCGGCCTGGGCCATCATGTGCGCCGGCGTGGCGGTGGAGGTGGGCAGCGCCGAGGCGCCGCCGGACTGCACGGCGATCGGCACAGCATTCGGTCCGGCTTCGAAGTCCGGCGCGTCTGCGCCAAACTCGGTCCAGCCGCCGCCAGCTGCCATGAGCTGGCGTTCGGCGTAGATCTCGTTGAGCCGGGCGGTAAGCCGTTCGGCGAGGCGGCGGGAGTTCGCGAACACGATGGTGGACTGGTTGGCCAGCACCAGGTCCACGATCTTTTCCTCCACATGCGGCCAGATGGACGCCTGTGGCTGGAGACCGGAGGCAGGACCGGAATCGAAAGCCCCCGCGGCGCCCTGGAGATCGGACATGTCCTCAACCGGGACAGAAACGGTCAGGTCCCAGTTCTTCCGCGACGGAGGAGCCACAATTTCCACCGGTGCCGACCCGGCGAGGAACTGCGCCACCAGCTCTTTGGGTTCCACGGTGGCCGACAGCCCGATCCGCTGGGCGGGCTTGGGCAGCAGCGCGTCGAGCCGTTCCAGCGACACCGCCAGATGTGCTCCGCGCTTGGTGCCGGCGACGGCGTGAACCTCGTCGATGATGATCGTGTCCACCTCGCTGAGGGTTTCCCTCGCCTTGGACGTCAGCATCAAGAAGAGGGATTCCGGGGTAGTGATGAGGATGTCCGGCGGGTGGCTGAGCAACGAGCGGCGGTCGGCCGCCGTCGTATCCCCGGACCGGACGCCCACGGTGATGAGCGGGGTGGGGAGGTCCAGGCGTTTGGCGGTCTGCGTGATGCCGATCAGCGGCGCGCGAAGGTTGCGTTCGACGTCGACGCCGAGGGCCTTGAGCGGGGAAATGTACAGTACGCGGGTCTTCCGCGGGACCGTTTTCCGGCGGCCGCCCTTGGCCGTCGTGTCCAGGCCGGGCAGGGCTTCGGGCTCGGCCGGGGCGGAGGCGATCAGCCGGTCCAGCGCCCAGAGGAACGCAGCGAGCGTCTTGCCGGAGCCGGTGGGAGCGACAACGAGGGCATGCGAGCCGGAGGAGATGGCATTCCAGGCGCCGTTCTGGGCCGGGGTGGGCCCGGAAAAGGCGCCCAGGAACCAGTCCCGGGTCGGCCGGCTGAACCGGTCCATGGCGTCGGCCGCAAGTGTGCCGCCGGCGAGCTCCTGCCCCTTCATTCCTCCATCATGCCCTACCCGGCCGACACTATTGGCCGGGCAATGTCCTGGGGCGTCTGGGGCTACTTCGGTTGGAAGGCCCCGATGGTCAGCAGGTTGATCTCGGTGTTGCTGCAGGCATCAAGCGGCTGCGGGAGGAACAGGGAAGCGGTGTCCTCAGGCGGGTAGACCCGGAATCCTGCCGCGGGCGTCCGGGTGCAGTCCCCGTAGTTGGCGGCTTGGGTATAGCGCAGGGTGGCGACGCCGGCCTGGCCCGGGGCAAGCTGGACATCGGTGACCGGCGTGGAGTCGTCGCGGGTGGCGGCGGCGCCGATCGGCTCGCCGTCGGCCCCTGCCGTGAGGGAGACGCCCGCGTAGCCCTTGAGCAGGCACGGCTCGGTGCCGGAGTTGGTCACGATCAGTTTCATGTAGACGCTGCCCGCCGCGCCGCCGCCGGTAGAGTCGGTGGTGGCCGTCAGGCCCGCGGCCTTGCACAGCGCGGGGCCGGACTGGGCCGCCTGCGATGCCGGGGCGGCAGAGGTGTCCGTTGCGGCGCCGGAGGCTGCGGGCAGGCTGGCCGGGCTGGCCGACGCGGTAGCCGGTGACGTCGCCGACTGGGTCTGCGCCGCGCTGCCCCCGCAGCCGCTGAGCAGGAGGGCCGCGACGGCAGCCGTTGTCACAAGCAGTGCATGATTCATTCGCTGAGACCTCATGGCTCCACCTTTATGCCCGCCGATGCCTTAGTCAACGACGCCACGGCGACGGAGCCCCGATTGATGCCCGGATTGTGATTTCCGGGCATCAACCGAGGTCAACCGCGCTGCGCGTTACTTCTGGGTCACGGAGCTGCTGCCGTTCTTGGTGCGGCTTCGGATGAATGCTGCCCCGCCGAGCACTAGGCCGCCTAGCCCGGCGGCCATGGCGCCCCAGCTCCGGGCCTGCGCGCCGCCGTCGTCCACGGACGCCATCTGGGTTGCTGCCGGGGCGGCCTCAACGCTGGCAGTGTGGGCCGAATGGCCGTCCGCGCCTGCGACGGCGTCGGTGACCGTCACAGACGGTGACGGGGTTTTGAGGGATTCCTCGTCCTGGCCTTCCTGCGGGATCTGCGACCAGTCGGTCTGACCCTGCTCGCAGGTCTGCAGGGTGGGGAAGTAGAGGGTCTTCCCCGGAGTATCGGGCAGCTTCACGGAGAGCACCAGGGTGTCCCGCAGCTCCGGGTCCAGCGGGGACTTGGCCGTGTAGACGATCTGGCTGGTCCGCTTGGTGATGGACGTCCCGTTGTCCAGTTTCTTGGGCGCGGGCAGCTGCTCCGTAACCTTTTGCACCGTCCAGTTCGGGTTCACCGTGGGCTGGGCGTCGTTGAGTTCGGCGGGCAGGGTGATGGTCATTTTGGTGGTCCCGGACGTATCGCAGCCGTGCGGAATCCCGAAGGTCAGCAGGGCGTACGAGTTCGCGGCGGTCTTGTCCGGGGTGGCTTCGACGTGCGCGGACGCGGCCGGAAGCCCGGCGAGCATCAGCGCCGCCGTTCCGCCGGCCACGGCCGTGACGGAGAGGGTGCGGCGGAGGGCAGAGGCGTGCAGTGTGGTTTTCAAGGTAAGGGTGCCTTTCAGGCGGACGCGCTGCGCTCGGGGCAGCGCGAAAGTGGGGGTGGACGCGGCGGCTCCTACCGCTCATGGCTGTGCGGATCAGCCCAGCCCAGGACAGGACGGGGCAGCACAGGCGGCCCAGAACGGGCGGATTCGATCAGCGCAGGGCAGCGCACGGCAGCGCAGGCCGGATCGGAACGGGCCGGTTGAGGGCACAGCAGAGCGGGACAGCTCCGGCCGCGGCCGGAGGGATGTCAGGGAAGTACGACGGCGGCGGGCGGGCCGCGGCGGCTATCGGGACGGAGGTTCCGCCAGGGGAGCGGGGCACAGTCCGCCGGCCAGCCGGCCGGCACCGGTGCGGGGCCGGCGTCGGGCGTCACCGGTGACGGGAGCTGGACTAGCGGCCGGAGCCAGGCGGCGAGGGCCCACAGGGCGTCTTCGCCCTTGGCCAGGAGCAGCGCGCAGGCAAGAGTGGCCAGCGCGTGGCCGCTCAGCATGAACAGGGCCAGCGGGGAGTCCAGCTCATGGGGCTGAAGATGGGTGAGGGTCCCAGCGGGGATGACGGCCAGGCCGTGGTGGGTTGGCTCGCCGGCGGGCGTCCCCGCAACGGATCCGCCGAACGCGGTGAAGGCCTCGTGCAGGACCACCTGCCCGGCGCCCAGGAGGGCGGCCGCGGCCGGGAACCCAAGATGGAGCCGGGTGGCAACCGTGCAGGCCAGTCCGGTCAGGGCCAGGATGGCAACCAGGATGCCGGAACCGGGCAGTTGGCCGCCGGAGACGACGTGGGCACAGGCTGCCAGCGTCACCGCGGTGGTGGCGAAGAGGGCGGCCCGGAGGGAATGGAAAGGAACCCGGGCGTCGTGTAGTCGCACGGAGTCCTCCTGACGGGTCGCTGATCGCGGGTCGCGGTTTCCTACCAGATTCTACCGGCGCGCGGGAGCTGAGGGGCCCGGGCGGCTGGCGCCGGGGAGGTGCGGGAGTGCCCGGGGGAGGGAAGCCGCTGCGGCTAGTCGGTCTCGGGGCCCGAGCAGTAGTGGCAGTCATCGGGGCAGGAGGCGGCGCCGGAAGCCCAGGTGTCCGTCCCGGCTGCGGTGCCGGACAGGGTGGTCGGCTGGCGCACCAGGGGTGCGGAGCGTTCAGTTGTCAGCATGACGGGCTCCTTCGGGGTCTGCCACGGTCAGTTCGAAGCCGTCGGCAACATGGAACAGCTGCCGGCGTCCGCCGTCGGAGAGCACCCACACGACGGCGCCGTCGGCGGTGCGGTTGTCGACGCGTCCGGCGTACTCAATGCGGCCGCCCCGGCGGAGGTGGACGGCGTCGCCGATCTCGACGTCGTCCCAGTGGACGGGG
Source organism: Arthrobacter sp. TE12232 (assembly GCF_054062615.1). Lineage (NCBI taxonomy): Bacteria > Bacillati > Actinomycetota > Actinomycetes > Micrococcales > Micrococcaceae > Arthrobacter > Arthrobacter sp. TE12232. The sequence continues at coordinate 1,874,189 of NZ_JBSSFK010000001.1, read as the reverse complement.
CCGCCGGAGGGCCGGTTCTTCTGCAAAGTCATGAGGATTCCTGAAAGGTCACGGGGAAACGTTGATGTGATCCAGCTAACCGTGGAATGGCTTGTCGGCTCAATGGTCAACTGAATGAGACACCTCCGTCTCGTTGTGCAGGAGTCCAGTGCGGGAGTCCGTTGCGGGGACAGTGCGGGAGTTTGGGCGCCACGCCTTCCGCTCCGCATCGCTGTCATGCGCGCCGGCGCGGGCTGCCGGCCGGTTCAGGCCCGCCACCGCAGCCAGGCGAAGGTGGGCCGCGGCGGCGGTGGAACAGGGTGCGTTGCGCCGGTGGCGATCCCCGCTGCAGCCCGGCGCCGGCGCAGCTCCAGGGCCAGGCTCTCCTCGCCGCGGGCCATCGCCCAGCGGTGATTGGCGGCGAAACCGGGTTTGAGCAGCCAGCTCAGCCGCCGCAGCAGCGGCTTGGCGGCGCTGACCCGCCAGTCGTAGGTGATGACCGTTTCCGGCCCGTCCGGCTCAAAGGTCCAGCGGCCGGTGCCGTTGAGGTCGCCGGCGGCGGTGAGGGCGAAGCCGCGGCTGGTGACCGGCTCCGTGACCGTGAGCGTCCACCGGAGCGTGTAAGGCAGCCAGCCCTTCGTATGGAGGCGCACGGGGCGGGGAACGCCGGGCCCGGGTTCCGGACCGCCGGCCACCGGCTCGACGCTGAGATAGACGGACGGCCACCAGCGGGGCAGGGCGGTGGCGTCGCCGAGGACGGCCGCGACCTCCTCCGGCGTGCCGGCCACCCGCCAGACAGTCCGGAACTCATAGTCTGTGCTGCCCATGGGGGCCTCCCGAAATGTTCGCCAGCCGTAGGCGATGCAGCGGCCGGGGCGGATCGATGCACGTGACCGTACCCAGCAGGGTGCGTCCGGTCAATGGGCCTGGCGGAAGCCCGAGCGTGCGCTCCGGACGGGGCGAAAGGGCACATGCCCCCGGTCCTGAAGGGCGCAGGGCAGGGGCTCGCTAGTGGCGCCGGGTGCTCTGCCTGGCAACGAGTTCCGGCGTGAACACCACCTGGCTGTGGACGTGACCGTTCTCGTCGTCGATTTCGTCGAAAAGGAGCTGGGCGGCACGCTCGCCGATCAGGTGCCGCGGCTGGCTGATGGAGCTGAGCGGAATGCTCGATTGGGAAGCGAAGTCGATGTCGTCGAAGCCCACGATTGCGATGTCCTCGGGCACGCGGAGCCCGTTGGCGGCGAAGGACTGCAGGAGCCCGAGCGCCAGCTGGTCATTGGCGGCAAACACGGCGTCCGGCCGCTTGTCGGGCTGAAGATTTCCGATGAGATCGCCGATCTGGCGCCCGCGCTCAAATTTCAGGTCGGGCGTTTCGAACAATTGCAGCGATACCCCAGCCGCTTCGGCCGCGTCGGCGGCACCGCGGTAGCGGTCCTCGACCTGCTGCAGCGTGAAGGGACCGCCCACGAACGCCGGGCGCACCGAACCGACGCTTAGGAGATGGGTCAGGGCTGTCGCGCCGCCGGCGACGTCGTCCACCGAAACCGAGCAGAACTGATCCGTGCGTGCGAGCCGGTCAACGAGCACCGAGGGGATGCCCCGGGCACGCATGGTTTCGAGCCGCTCCAGAACCTGGCCGAACGGGGTGATCAGGACGCCCTGGACGCGCTGCTGCTCGAACAGGTCCAGATAGGCCAACTCCCGCCCCGTGTCCTCGGCGCTGTTGGCCAGGATCAGGGAGTGCTTGTGGTCTTCGGCGACGTTTTCGGCCCCCAGCGCCACATCGGTGAAGAAGGGGTTCCGGACGTCCAGTACGAGCATGCCGAGGCTCCGGGTGGACCCGGACCGCAGCGACCGGGCCGATTCGTTGCGCACGAATCCCAGCTGGTCGATGGCAGCCAGGACGCGGCTCTTCTTGTCGACCGAGACCTGCTCCGGCCGGTTGAGGACATTTGAAACAGTGCCGACGGAAACCCCCGCAAGCGCGGCGACATCCTTCAGCTTTGCACCCGGGCCGCTTGACACGTAAGAACCTCCTAATCACTGAATCGAATCAATCCACTCCTTCAATGTTACGTCGTTCACATTGGCCGCCCGGATGTTTGCTGGTTGACACGCAGCGGAAACAAGCCCTAACGTGTGAGTAGGTTCACAAATGAATCGATTCATTACAAAGGAGTAACGGACATGGCCGAAGCACAGGACGCCACGGTTCGGAGCACCCGGAGGGCCCAGGCGGCAGATGTTCCGCTTCTGGAACTGCGGGACATCCACAAGTCCTTCGGCGCGGTGCACGCGCTGCGCGGCGCCAGCCTCAGCCTGTACCGGGGTCAGGTCACCGCGCTGGTCGGAGAAAACGGCGCCGGCAAATCCACTCTGGTCAAGACCCTCGCCGGACTGCACCAGCAGGACCGTGGTCAGGTTCTGCTGGATGGCGAGGAGGTCTCGTTCCGCGATCCGCTCCATGCCCGCGAGGCAGGGATTGCGGTCATCTACCAGGAACCGACCATGTTCCCGGATCTTACTGTCGCCGAGAACATCTTCATGGGCCGGCAGCCGCTGCGGTCCCTGCGCCGGATCGACCGGAAGGCGATGCGCCAGCAGGCCCTGGAGCTTTTTGAGCAGTTGGGGGTCAAGATCGATCCCGACCGGGCCGCGCAGGGTCTCTCGATTGCCGACCAGCAGGTGGTGGAAATCGCCAAGGCCATTTCGCTCGACGCGCGCGTCCTGATCATGGACGAACCGACGGCGGCGCTTAGCGGCGTCGAAGTTGACCGGCTCTTTGCCGTCACCCGGACCCTGCAGGCCCAGGGGGCCGCAGTAATGTTCATCTCCCACCGCTTCGAGGAAGTCTTTGCCCTGGCGGACTGGATCACCGTAATGCGCGACGGCGCGCACGTCGCCACCGCCCCGGCCTCCGAACTGACGGTCGACGGCGTGATCCGGCAGATGGTCGGCCGTGACGTCGCGTCCTTGTTCCCCAAGCAGGAAACGACGATCGGGCCCACCGCCCTCGAGGTGAAGGGGCTCAGCCGCAAGGGCGTGTTCTCGGATATATCCTTCACCGTGAGGGCCGGCGAAATCGTCGGCCTCAGCGGCCTTGTGGGCGCCGGGCGTTCCGAGGTGGCGCGGGCCGTCTTCGGCATCGACAAATACGACTCCGGTGAAGTCCTGGTCCGCGACGCGCCGCTCAAATCCTTGTCCCCGCGGGCATCGATGGCCGCAGGGCTCGCGTTCGTGCCGGAGGACCGGCGCAAGCAGGGCCTGGTCATGGAGCTGAACGTGAGCCGGAACCTCACCCTGACGCTCCGGCGGAAACTGAGCCGTTTCGGTCTCCTCACCAACCAGGCCGAGGCCCAGGCCACAAAGGAATGGGCCAGGAAGCTGCAGATCAAGGCGGGGTCCCCGATGTCCCCGATCTCGACTCTTTCCGGCGGCAACCAGCAGAAGGTCGTCCTGGGCAAGTGGCTGGCCACCGGCCCGCGCATCCTGATCATCGACGAACCCACCCGCGGAATCGACGTCGGCACCAAGTCCGAGGTGCACCGGCTCATCTCCGAGCTCGCGGGCACGGGCCTGGCCGTCCTCATGATCTCCTCGGAACTGCCCGAGATCCTGGGCATGTCGGACCGTGTGCTGGTGATGCACGAGGGACGGATCACCGCAGAACTTAGCCGCAAGGACGCCACGGAGGAATCCGTCATGACGGCGGCCACGGGAGTCGACCCGAAAACCAAGGAGACAACAGCGTGACCACCCTAACCCTGCAACGTCAGCCTTCCACGGCATGGCTGGGGACGTTGACCCGATCCCGTGAATTCAGCGTGTTCCTCGCGCTGGTCATCCTGATCGCCGTCACAGTAGCGGCCAACCCCCGGTTCTTGAGCGGGCAGAGCATCAAAGACCTGCTGCTGAACTCCTCGATCCTGGTGATCCTCGCCGTCGGCCAGGCGATCGTGATCGTGACGAAGAACGTGGATCTGTCGGTCGGCTCAGTGCTCGGACTGACGGCGTTCGCGACCGGAAAAATCTTCATCGCGCTGCCCGATCTTCCCGTGATCGCCATGCTCGGCATCGGCATCGCCCTCGGCGCCACGCTGGGGGCCATCAACGGGGCACTGATCGCGGTGGCCAAGGTGCCGGCCCTGGTGGTCACCCTGGGCACCTTGTATATCTTCCGCGGCGTTGACTTCGCCTGGGCCCAGGGCCAGCAGATCAGCCCCTCCGACCTGCCGGCAGACTTCCTGGCGCTCGGTGCCGGCACGCTGCTGGGATTCCCCTACCTGGCCCTGATCGCCCTCGCGGTCGTCCTGGCTTTCGGCCTCTACCTGAAGAACCTGCGTTCCGGACGCGAGTTCTATGCCATCGGATCGGACGTCCAGGCCGCCCGCCTGTACGGAATCCGGGTCGGGCGGAAGGTCTTCTCCGCTTTCGCGATCTCCGGCGCCCTCGCCGGACTCGGCGGGGTGATCTATGCGGCCAAGTACGGCAACCTGGACGCGACGGCGGGCCAGGGCCTTGAACTGAACGTCGTGGCCGCGGCTGTGGTGGGCGGGGTGGCCATTGCCGGCGGTGTCGGCACGGTCTACGGGGCAGCCCTCGGCGCCGTGCTCCTGACCACCATCACCTCTGCCCTTCCGGTCCTGGGCGTCTCGCCGTTCTGGCAGCGGGCCATGATCGGCGTCCTGATCCTGGCCTCGATTGTCCTGGACCGATACCTTGCCCTGCGCACCGAGCGCCGTCTGAGAGGACACGATTCACATGCTGGTTGATACAGCACCGCCGGCAGCAGAAACCCGCCGCGCCCCCCGCTTCGGCTTCCTGCGCAGCTGGGACACCGCCATCATTCTGGCCCTCGTGGCCAGCATCATCGTCGCCTCCCTGACCGTGAGCGGTTTCGCAACCTCCCGCAACGTCGGGTTCCTTCTGATCGACGTGATCCCGGTCCTGCTGCTGGCGCTGCCGATGACGCTGATCATTATCACCGGCGAGATCGACCTGTCCGTCGCCAGCATCGCCGGCTTCGTCAGCTGCGTCTTCGGAGCGCTCTGGAACGCCGGGATGCCGATGGAAACGATCGTCCCCTTGTGCCTTGTCCTCGGCGCCGTGTCCGGGGCGCTCAACGGTTTCCTGGTCTCCGTCGTCGGCCTGCCGTCCCTGGCCGTGACCATCGGTACCCTGGCGTTGTACCGCGGGCTTGCCTTCGTTGTCCTGGGGGATCAGGCGGTCACCAGCTTCCCGCGGGCCATCACCACGGGCCTGCAGGCAAAGATCGGCACCACGGGCATCCCCGTCTGGATTCTGCCGGTCATTCTCCTGGTCATCATCTTCGGTGTCGCCCTGCACTTCACCGGCTTCGGCCGCTCCCTGTTCGCCATCGGCTACAGCGTTGACGCCGCCCGTTTCTCGGGAATCGGCGTCGCGCGGACAAAGTTCTGGCTCTTCGTCATCTCGGGCACCGTCGCGGCGCTGGTCGGCGTGTGGTGGACCCTGCGGTACGGCAGCGCACGCGGTGACAACGCCACGGGCCTGGAACTGTCGGTCATCGCGGCGGTACTGCTCGGCGGCGTGTCCATCTTTGGCGGCAAGGGCACCCTGCCGGGCGTCATCGCCGGCGTCGGGCTTCTGGCCATCCTGCGCAACGCGCTCCAGCTGGCGAGCGTCCCCGAGGACACGCTGTCCATGCTCACCGGCGGCCTCCTGATCCTGGCCGTCGTCGCCCCTAACGCCATCGCCTGGGTCCGTTCTCTCTCCCACAAAGCTTCAACGACCTGACCACCGTTCACACCACAGCAACAACGACGTTCAGTTGAAAGGCACCACTATGAAATTCATGTCCACGACCGGATCCCGCCGCCTCGCGCCGGCCTATATCGCCGTCGCCACGGGACTTGCGCTGGCGCTTAGCGCCTGCGGTGGAACCACCAACACCTCCAGCACCGCCGGCGGCGGGGCCGCATCTTCCAGTGCCGCAGCGGATCCGAATGCGCCGATCAAGGAAGGCCTGAAGGTGGCCTTCCTGCCCAAGCAGCTGAACAACTCCTACTTCACGGTCACCGACCGCGGCGGCAAGGCTGCGGTGGACGAGTACAAGGGCGTCTTCTCCGAGGTGGGCCCCTCAGAGGCCAGCGCCTCCAGCCAGGTGAGCTACATCAACACGCTCACGCAGCAGGGCTCCAACGTCATCGCAACCTCGGCCAACGATCCCAAGGCCATCTGTTCGGCGCTGGACGAGGCCCGCAGCGCCGGCGCGAAGGTGGTCACCTTTGACTCGGACACCGACCCCTCCTGCCGCGACCTCTACATCAACCAGGCCACCGCTGAAGGCATCGCGTCCACCCAGATCAAGCTCATCTCCGACGCCATCGGTCCCGACGGCGGGGACATCGCCATTCTGTCCGCCACGGCCAACGCCACGAACCAGAACGCGTGGATCGAGCTGATGAAGAAGGAACTCGAGAAGCCCGAGTACTCCAAGCTCAAGCTCGTCGCCACAGCGTACGGCGATGACAACGCCCAGAAGTCCCAGCAGGAAGTCCAGGCGCTCCTGCAGGCCCACCCGACGCTCAAGGGCATCATCTCGCCCACGACTGTCGGCATTGCCGCGGCCGCCCAGTACCTCTCCGGGTCCGAGTACAAGGGCAAAGTGCAGCTGACGGGCCTCGGCTTCCCGAGCCAGCTCAAGGAGTACCTGAAGAACGGCACCATGAAGTCGTTCGCCCTGTGGGATGTCGAAAAGCTCGGCTACCTCGCCGCCTACGCCGGCGCGGCCCTCGCCTCCGGCCAGATCACCGGCGCCGAAGGCCAGACGTTCAAGGCCGGCACCCTGGGTGAGTTCAAGGTCGGCCCCAACTCCACCGTTCTGCTCGGCGAACCCACGGTCTTCACCGCCGCGAACGTGGACCAGTACAACTTCTAGGCACCCCGCTCCGGCGCTGATGTCATGATCAGCGCCGGAGTTTCTTCACTCAGCACGCACAATGCTATTGTCTGAATGAATCGATTCAATCGACTTATGGTCAAGAGTCGAGATCAGGAGAATTCCTCATGAGGGTGTGCTTTCGCTCCTCGGTCAAACCCAGCCAGGTTCCCGAATACCGGCGCCGTCACGCCGCCGTCTGGCCGGAGATGCTCCGGGAACTCAAGGCAGCGGGCTGGAACAATTACTCGCTGTTCCTCGCCGACGACGGGCTGCTGGTGGGGTATGTGGAGTGCGATGACTTCGACGCAGTGCGCGCCCGGATGGCACTGACTGAGGTGAACGCACGCTGGCAGGCAGAGATGGCAACCCTGTTCGAAGACGAAGCACAGGCGCCGGACCAGGGCTTCCTCCAGCTCACCGAAATTTTCAATCTTGAGGACCAGTTGTCCGCGGCCAACGCCGCTGAGGACAACCCCCAACCGCAGAAGGAACAATCATGAACACCATAGAAACGGCCCTGGGTCGCCTCGGGGAACTCGCCATCGAGGTCCCGTCCTGGGCCTACGGCAACTCCGGCACCCGCTTCAAGGTGTTCGGCACCCCCGGCACCCCGCGCACCGTCCAGGAGAAGCTGGCCGACGCCGCGAAGGTCCACGAACTCACCGGCCTGGCACCCACGGTCGCGCTGCACATCCCCTGGGACAAGGTAGATGACTATGCGGCCCTGAAGGAGTATGCCGCGGACCTGGGCGTGGGCCTGGGCACGGTGAACTCCAACACCTTCCAGGACGATGAGTACAAGTTCGGGTCCCTGACATCTTCCAACCCGGCGGTCCGCCGCCGCGCCGTCGACCACCACCTTGAGTGCCTGGAGATCATGCACGCCACGGGTTCGCGGGATTTGAAGATCTGGCTCGCGGACGGCACCAACTACCCGGGGCAGGATGACATGCGCGGCCGGCAGGACCGCCTGGCCGAATCCCTGCAGGAAATCTATGCCGGCCTGGGCGAGGAGCAGCGCCTGGTGCTGGAGTACAAGTTCTTCGAGCCGGCCTTTTACCACACCGACGTCCCGGACTGGGGGACCTCCTACGCCCAGACCCTGGCCCTGGGCGCGAAGGCCTTCGTCTGCCTGGACACCGGCCACCACGCTCCCGGCACCAACATCGAATTCATCGTCATGCAGTTGCTGCGCCTGGGCAAGCTCGGCTCCTTTGACTTCAACTCCCGCTTCTACGCGGACGATGACCTGATCGTCGGCGCGGCCGATCCTTTCCAGCTGTTCCGCATCATGCATGAGGTCATCCGCGGCGGCGGTTTCGGTCAGGACTCGGGCGTGGCCCTGATGCTGGACCAGTGCCACAACCTGGAGGAAAAGATCCCGGGCCAGATCCGCTCCGTGCTCAATGTCCAGGAAATGACGGCCCGCGCCCTGCTGATCGATACCGATGCCCTGGCCGAGGCGCAGCGCAGCGGGGATGTCCTGGCCGCCAACGGCATCTTCAACGATGCCTTCTACACCGATGTCCGTCCTGCGCTGGCGCAGTGGCGTGAGTCCCGCGGCCTGCCCGCGGACCCGATGGCCGCTTTCAAGGCCAGCGGCTACCAGAAGAAAATCAACGAGGACCGCGTCGGCGGCCAGCAAGCCGGATGGGGAGCGTAAGCAGGCATGAACATGCAGAACACAGCCAACAAGACTGTTGAAGAGCTGATCTCCCGGTCCAACCGTCTCGGCGCGGACAAGCGGAACACCAACTTCGCCGGCGGCAACACCTCCGCCAAGGGCACCGAGAAGGATCCCGTGACCGGCGAGGACGTCGAGCTCCTGTGGGTTAAGGGCTCCGGCGGGGATCTGGGCACGCTGAGGGCCGAAGGCCTTGCTGTGCTGCGGCTGGACCGGCTGCAGGCGCTCAAGAACGTGTACCCCGGCGTCGAGCGTGAAGACGAAATGGTGGCGGCGTTCGACTACTGCCTGTTCGGCTTGGGCGGTGCCGCGCCGTCGATCGACACCGCCATGCATGGCCTCGTCGACGCCGCGCACGTGGACCACCTGCACCCGGACTCCGGCATCGCCATTGCCACGGCCACCGACGGCGAGGCGCTCACCAAGGAGATCTTCGGCGAGAAGGTGGCCTGGGTGCCGTGGCGCCGGCCCGGATTCCAGCTGGGCCTGGACATCGCGGCGATCAAGGACGCCAACCCGCACGCGGTCGGCACTATCCTCGGTGGCCACGGCATCACCGCCTGGGGCGCAACCAGCGAAGAGGCCGAGGCCAACTCGCTGTGGATCATCGAGCAGGCCGAGCAGTACATCAAGGATCACGGCAAGAACGAGCCGTTCGGGCCGAAGCTGCCCGGCTACGCCGCCCTCCCGGAGACCGAGCGCCGTACGAAGGCGGCCGCCCTGGCCCCGGTGATCCGCGGCCTGGCGTCCACGGACAAGCCGCAGCTGGGGCATTTCAGCGACGATCCCGCCGTCCTGGAGTTCCTCGAAGCCGCAGAGCACCCGCGGCTCGGCGCCCTGGGCACCTCCTGCCCGGACCATTTCCTGCGCACCAAGGTCAAACCGCTGGTCCTGGACCTGCCCGCCGACGCTTCGATCGACGACTCCGTAACCCGTCTGAAGGAACTCCACACCGCCTACCGGGCGGACTACCAGGCCTACTACGACCGCCACGCGACCCCGGACAGTCCTGCCCTGCGCGGCGCGGACCCGGCGATCGTGCTGGTGCCGGGCGTGGGCATGTTCTCCTTCGGGGCGAACAAGCAGACCGCCCGGGTGGCGGGGGAGTTCTACCTCAACGCCATCAACGTCATGCGCGGCGCCGAGGCCGTCTCCAGCTACGCCCCGATCGAGGAATCCGAGAAGTTCCGGATCGAATACTGGGCCCTGGAAGAAGCCAAGCTGGCCCGGATGCCGAAGCCTAAATCCCACGCCGGCCGCATCGCGCTGGTGACCGGGGCGGCGTCGGGCATCGGCAAGGCGATCGCCACCCGCTTCGCCGCCGACGGCGCCTGCGTGGTCATTGCGGATCTGAACCTGGACAACGCCCGGGCCGTGGCCGCTGAACTGGGCGGCTCCGACGTCGCGATCGGCGTCCAGGCCGACGTCACCGACGAAGCCCAGATCGCCGCAGCTATCCAGGACGCCGTGCTGGCCTTCGGCGGACTGGACCTGGTGGTCAACAACGCCGGGCTCTCCATCTCCAAGCCGCTCCTGGAAACCACTGAGAAGGACTGGGACCTGCAGCACAACGTCATGGCCAAGGGCTCGTTCCTGGTGGCCAAGGCCGCCGCGAAGGTGATGATCGACCAGGACATGGGCGGGGACATCATCTACATCTCCTCCAAGAACTCCGTGTTCGCCGGTCCGAACAACATCGCCTACTCCGCCACCAAGGCTGACCAGGCCCACCAGGTCCGGCTCCTGGCCGCGGAACTGGGCGAGTACGGGATCCGGGTCAACGGGATCAACCCCGACGGCGTGGTCCGCGGTTCCGGGATCTTCGCGGGCGGCTGGGGCGCCAAGCGCGCCGCCGTCTACGGGGTGCAGGAAGAGGAGCTGGGCAAGTACTACGCCCAGCGCACCCTGCTCAAGCGCGAAGTCCTGCCCGAAAACGTGGCCAACGCCGCCTCCGTGCTCACCGGCAGCGAGCTCTCCCACACCACCGGGCTCCACATCCCCGTCGACGCCGGCGTGGCCGCGGCCTTCCTGCGATGAGTACGGAACCCTCAGCGACGGACGCCGCCCCGGCCCTTGCCGCGGCGGCGTCCGCCCGCGGTGTCTCCGCCGGCAGTGTCTTCGCCGCCGTCGACATCGGCGCCTCGTCCGGCAGGGTCATTCTGGGCCGTGTCAGCGCGGGACAGGCCGAACTGGAGACCGTGCACCGCTTCCCCAACGGTGTCAGGGAACTCGACGGCGGTCTCCGCTGGGACTTCGACGCCCTGTTCGCCGAGGTCCTCACCGGGCTCGCGGCCGCCGCCACGGCGGCCGCGGCCCGCGGTGAGAGCATCGCCAGCATCGGGATTGACACCTGGGCCGTGGACTACGGTTTGGTCAACGCCGCCGGCGACCTCGTTGCGGCGCCCTTCAGCTACCGCGATGACCGCAGCCGCGCCGCCGTCGCCCGGGTCCACCAGCTCCTGGACCCGGCCCGCCTCTACGCCACCACGGGGCTGCAGTTCCTGCCGTTCAACACGATCTACCAGCTCGCCACCGAGGCCCACCTTGACGGGCTGCAGGTGCTGCTCATCCCGGACCTCATCGGGTTCCTGTTGACAGGGCGGCGCCGTACCGAAGCCACGAACGCCTCCACCACCGGGCTTTTCGACGCTGTCGCGGGGGAGTGGGCCACGGAGTTCCTGTCCGCCCTGGGCCTGCCCGCCGGACTGTTCCCGCCGCTGATCCAGCCCGGCGAGACAGTCGGCACCCTGCTGCCGGAGATCGCGGAACGGACCGGCCTGACCGCCGCCACGAAGGTGGTGGCCGTGGGCTCGCACGACACCGCCTCGGCCGTCGCCGCCGTGCCCGCGGAGCGGCGCGACTTCGCCTACATCTCCTCGGGCACGTGGTCGCTGGTCGGCGTCGAACTGTCCCACCCGGTCCTGTCCGAGGCCAGCCGGGCCGCGAACTTCACCAACGAACGCGGCGTGGACGGCACCATCCGCTACCTGCGCAACGTCGGCGGCCTCTGGCTGCTCAGCGAGTGCCAGCGCACGTGGGCACAGGAGGGCTACCGGCCGGAACTGGTGGAACTGCTCGACGCTGCCGCAGCGCTTCCTCCCGGCGGCCCGCTCATCAACGCCGATGACCCCGACTTCATCGCCCCCGCCAACATGCCCGAGCGCATCCGGGCCGCGGTCCGCAATACCGGCGCGGTCCTCCCGGAGCATCCGGCGCACATCGTGCGGTGCGTCCTGGACAGCCTCGCCGCCGGCTACGCCCGGACCATCGCCGACGCCGAGCGGCTCGCGGACGTGAGCGCCGACGTCGTGCACATTGTGGGCGGCGGGTCCCAGAACCGGCTCCTGTGCCAGCTCACCGCCGACGCCACTGGCAAGCGCGTGATCGCCGGCCCCGTGGAAGCCACGGCGCTGGGCAACGTCCTGGTCCAGGCCCGTGCCGCCGGCGTGGTCAGTGGCGGGTTGGGGGAGCTGCGCGCCGTGGTTCGTGCCTCCCAGCACCCCGCGGAATATGTGCCGGCGCGCCGTCCGGCCCCCAGCCCCATGACCAGCGGAGGTGTCCTGTGAGGATCGCGCTTTTTGCCACGTGCATCGTGGACGCCATGTACCCGAGCACGGCGCGCGCCACCGTGTCTATCCTGGAGCGCCTCGGCCATGAGGTCATCTTCCCCGCCGGGCAGGCGTGCTGTGGGCAGATGCACGTCAATAGCGGCTACTTCAGGGAGGCGCTGCCGGTCGTCGCCAATCACGTGGAGGCCTTCGAGGCGGAGGAGTACGACGTCGCCGTCGCGCCGTCCGGCTCCTGCGTCGCCTCCGTGAAGCACCAGCACCCCATGGTCGCCCGCCGCTGCGAGGCAGCCGGGCTGGAAGCCCGGGCGGCCGCCGTCGGGCACAAAACCTACGAGCTCTCCCAGCTCCTGGTGGATGTTCTGGGCGTCACGGACGCCGCGACCCAGCTGGGCTCCTACTTCCCGCACCGGATCACGTACCACCCGAGCTGCCACGGTATGCGGCTGCTCCGGCTCGGCGACCGGCAGCTGGACCTGTTGCGCTCGGTGGGTGGCATCGAGCTGGCCGAACTGCCCGAGGCCGAGCAGTGCTGCGGCTTCGGCGGCACGTTCTCGATGAAGAACGCGGACGTGTCCTCGGCGATGCTCGCGGACAAGACCGCCAACATTTGCGGCACTGGCGCCGACCTTTGCGCCGGGGGTGACGCGTCGTGCCTGATGCATATCGGCGGCGGCCTGTCCCGGCAGGGCAGCGGCGTCACCACGATGCACTTCGCCGAGATCCTGGCCAGCACTTTCGAGGATCCCGCCGCCGTCACCGGCGACGTCCGCCTCACCACCGGAAGGACCGCACGATGAGCGGCACATTCCTGGGGATGCCGTCCCTGCCGGTCTTTGGCATCGGCAACCTGCATGAACACGAGCCCTTCCCCAAGGCCGCGCACCGAGAACTCGGCAACACCCAGCTGCGGGCAAACCTCGGCCACGCCACCCGGACCATCAGGGACAAGCGGCTGGCCGTCGTGTCCGAACTCCCCGACTGGGAGGAGCTGCGCGACGCCGGCCGGGCGGTCAAGGAATCCGTCATGGCCCGGTTGCCGGAGCTGCTGGAGCAGTTCGAGGCGAACTTCACCGCCCGCGGCGGGACCATCCATTGGGCCCGCGACGCCGGCGAAGCCAACCGCATTGTCGCCTCCCTCATCCGGGAGCAGGGCGCCGACGAGGTAGTCAAGGTCAAGTCCATGGCCACCCAGGAAATCGGCCTCAACGAGTACCTTGAGGAACAGGGGATCGCGGCGTTCGAGACCGACCTCGCCGAGCTCATCGTCCAGCTGGACCACGACAAGCCCAGCCACATCCTGGTCCCGGCCATCCACAAGAACCGCACCCAGGTCCGGGACATCTTCCTGCGCGAAATGGAGGGTGTTGACCCGGAACTGACCAACGAACCGGCCCGCCTCGCCGCGGCCGCCCGGGCCCACCTGCGCCGCAAATTCCTCAGCGCCAAGGTGGCCGTGTCCGGCGCGAACTTCGCCCTCGCGGACTCCGGCACGCTCGCCGTCGTTGAATCCGAAGGCAACGGGCGCATGTGCCTGACGCTCCCGGAAACCCTCATCACGGTCATGGGCGTGGAGAAGCTGCTGCCGGCCTGGGAGGACCTGGAAGTGTTCATGCAGCTGCTCCCGCGGTCCTCCACGGGCGAGCGGATGAACCCGTACACCTCGCTGTGGACCGGCGTCACGACCGACGACGGGCCGCAGAATGTGCACCTGGTCCTGCTGGACAACGGGCGCAGCGCCGCCCTGGCCGACGAGATGGGCCGCTCCGCCCTGCACTGCATCCGCTGCAGCGCCTGCATGAACGTCTGCCCCGTCTATGAGCGCACCGGCGGGCACGCCTACGGATCCACCTACCCGGGACCGATCGGCGCGATCCTGTCCCCGCTGCTGACCGGGATCACGGCGGAGGAGAACAGCTCCCTGCCCTACGCCTCGTCCCTGTGCGGGGCCTGCTACGACGCCTGCCCGGTGAAGATCAACATCCCGGACATCCTGGTGCACCTGCGCGGCGAGGACGTGGACAGCAAACGCGGCAAGAAGCGGCTGCCGAGCCAGATGGACCTCGGCATGAAGGCCGCCTCCTGGGCGCTGTCCTCCGGAAAGAACCTCGGTCTGGTCGAGAAGGCGCTGCCCCTGGGCCGGCTCGCCGCCGGCCCGGATAAGAAGATCACCAAGCTGCCGGGCATCGCCGCCGGCTGGACCCAGAGCCGGGACATTCCCGCACCGCCGTCGCAGTCCTTCCGGCAATGGTGGAACAAGGACCATCAGGCACCGGCGGCCGCACCCGGTGCGGCGGCGCCCGGCCTGAAGGAGAACCCGTGAACGCGCGCGAAGAAATACTCGACCGGATCCGCTCGGCCCTCCGGGACGCCCCGGCCGTCCCGGAGGTGCCCCGCGACTACCGGCGTTCCTCCGAACTGGGCGAGGACGCGCTCATCGAGCTGCTGACGGACCGGCTGGTCGACTACAAGGCGAACGTCTTCGTTGAGGATGCCGCCGCGGTGCCGCAGCGGCTCGCCGCGCTCCTCGAAGGCACCGGCCGTTACGCCGTCCCGCACGGCCTCGCCGAGTCCCTGTTCGCGGAGGCGGACGCGCACGACGGCGGTTCCGGCCGCCGCGTCACCGACGCTCCCGGCCACCGGCTCAGTGTCGAGGAGTTGGATGGGGTGGATGCCGTCGTCACCGGCAGCGCCGTGGCGGTCGCCGAAACCGGCACCATCATCCTCGACGCCGGCCCGGACCAAGGCCGCCGGGTCATCAGCCTCGTTCCGGACCGGCACATCTGCCTGGTCCGGTCCGGCGACATCACGGCCATCCTGCCCGAGGCCCTCCGCCGGCTCGACGCCACCCGCCCGCAGACCTGGATCAGCGGGCCGAGCGCCACGAGCGACA
The DNA here is from genome assembly GCF_054062615.1 of Arthrobacter sp. TE12232. Lineage (NCBI taxonomy): Bacteria > Bacillati > Actinomycetota > Actinomycetes > Micrococcales > Micrococcaceae > Arthrobacter > Arthrobacter sp. TE12232. The sequence continues at coordinate 1,859,145 of NZ_JBSSFK010000001.1, read as the reverse complement.
TAGAACTCGAACGCGTCGAAGGTGTCCACGGCCCGCGGACCCTGGATGTGGTGATCGTGCGCGGCTGAGTAGCCGGGCAGCCCTGCTTCCCTTGTAAACAAAGGGAAGCAGGGCTTTCTGTTGGGTGGCGACGGGTTCCGGGAAAGCACCGCCAGCGCCGATCACCCAGACGACACTCATGGTCTTCTCAGGTGGGAGTTGAACCATGGAAACATGTACCTAGTCGATCCCAGAGCCTATGCACAGCGTTTACTGCATCCTGGCGCTTGGTTCCTCACATCGATCCACCGGCACCTGACCGCCCGGGAGCAGCGGCCCACCCACTCCCGGCTCGACTATCTCGAGGCCGGCATCACGGGAACAGTCAGCACGGCCTACACGCGCCGCAGAGCCAAAGAACTCGAGCAGGCCTTCCGCAACGGCGAGGTCTCCTACGAGGACGCGTGCCTGGAAATGGAGCAACTCGACGGAGGGGCCTGAGCAGGCGCCCCGGAGCCGGGGCCGCAAATAGAAGGAACCCCTGTCAGTGCGACTGACAGGGGTTCCTTGCCGTGCGGTAGCTACCGAATCGACCCGTGTCTATTCTGGATACCATGGCAAAGCGACATGCCGGGGACGCTATCTGGGAGCCACTGTGACCCTCAGCGGCCACCGCCGGTCCACCCTGGCAACCGCTCTCGGTGCGACGGCGGTTCTCTGCGCTCTGGCTGCCTGCGCCCCTGCTGCCGACCACCGCTTGGCCCAAGCGAGCCCGCCGCAGAGCACTCCCACCCCGGCCCCATTACAGACCCCTCGGAGGACGACGCCGGAACGTGTGGTGGTCATTGGCGATTCCCTCAGTACGGGGTTCGGTACCTCCCCGGAGGAAGCATGGCCTCGCCAACTGGGCCAGGCGCTGCAGTCCGGGCAGCACCCGGTGGACATCATCAACGCGGCAAAGAACGGTGCAGGCTACCTTGCCCCCGGCGAGGGAGGGGAGACGTTCGGGTCGCAGATCGCCGCCACGCTCAATGCCTCGACAGACATCGTCGTGTTCTTTGGCTCGGACAACGACGCAGGCCAGGATCCGGCGGCCCTGAAAGCCGCCGTCGCGGACGCACTTTCGACAAGCAAAACCCTGGCCCCCCACGCGGCCAGGATCGTCATCGGCCCCCTCACGGCCTTTGAGCCGGTGAAGGCGGATGTTGATGTAATCCGTGACCAGGAGAGGACAGTTGCCCTGGACGCAGGCGCAGAGTTTGTTGATCCGATCACGGAGCATTGGATAGCCGGGCCCAACTCTCCCCTCCTGGGCCCGGACCACGAACACCCCAGCAGCCAGGGACAGCGATTCCTGAAAGGCATGATCCAAGGCATACTCGGGTCCCTGAAAGCCCCGCCGCCGTGACGTCCCCTCCCGGAGCCCCTCGCCATTGAACGTCCGCATCCCGCCGATGTTGGTCCTTCCGCTGCCGGACTGTTGCGCACGACGGCGGCGGAACTGCTGGCAGGCCTTGACGCGTTGGGGCGTTCTCATACCTGGCCGCGCTAGGATGCGCGTTATGAGCGCGTGCAGACGCTAGCCCCGGACGGGGGCTGGCGACAATGGAAAGGCACTCCGTGATTCGGCACGCCATTGCCTCGCACTTGTTCGCAATCTTTGGGCACCGCATTTGCTGCGGCGAAATTCCTGACTGGACCGCCCATGTCGGCCAGACCTGGGACACTTACGACGTAGCGCCATACAACCTCTACAACGTCATCTGGCGGGCTCAGAACTGGGTTTTGCAGAACTGTGACAGCCGCGTCACCGACTCCTAAGCACCCAAGAACAGCCCCGGCTCCGGTAATCGGCCCGGGCTGTCCTGTTTTGCTCCTTCGTTGCGCTCATCGGCTAGGGGTGAGTCACCCTGGCGATCAGGTGGGCGGCGGCGGGCAGGCCGCTGGCGCCGGCGCGTGCGTAGTCGTCGATGGCGGTGACGTCTTGGCCGAGGCTTGTCATGGCCCCGGCGAATATGTCCATGTCGATGATCTGCAGGACCCTGAGGTGGTCGGCATTGATGGTGGTGACGGCGCCGGTGAGTGCCTCGAGGGCAAAGCTGCGGCCGGTTCCGGAGAGCAGCAGGTCCGTCAGTGCGCCGAGGTCGAGGTCCAGATTGTTGGCTAGAGCGAGGATGTCCTGGACGTTCTTCTGGTTCATCATCAGCAAGGCATTGTTGATGAGTTTTCCGGTCTGTCCCGACCCTGCGGCGCCCATGTAGAAGACCTTCTTGGAGAAGGCGTCAAAGACGGGCCGGACCGTGGCCAGCGCCTGGCTGGGGCCGCCGACGATGGTCGTCAGTTGGCGTTCTTCGGCGCCGGGGCGACCGCCACTAACCGGTGCATCCAGGACGAGGACCCCTGTTTCGGCGGCCCGCTTGGCCATGGCGGAGGCGTAGCCGGGAAGTCCGGTGCCGTGGTTGATGAGGATGGTGCCCGGCCGCAAGCCTCCGAGCAGCCCGCCGGCGGTGAGGACGTCCTCGATGTCGGAGTCCTCGCGGAGGCACAATCCGACCACGTCACTGGCCGCGCCGAGCGCGGCGAGGGTGTCGTGCCGGACGTAAGGGAGGCCGTCGAGAGCGGCCAGGGATGCCTCGCGGCGGACCCAGATGTTCAGTTCGAAGCCCGCCTCGGCGATGGCCCGTGCCATGGGGGCACCTTGGTCTCCGAGGCCGACCCAGCCGACACGCAGTTCCGAGGCAGTGCCCGGGGTGATCGCTGGTGTGGTTGTTATTGCGTCGGGTGTGGCGGCGGTACCGGTCATGTCATTGTCTTTCTGCGTGGAGTAGTTGATGGTTTCACGCAGTCTTCCGGGCCAGGAGTTCGGTCGAGAGGTCCCAGAGGCGCTCGGCGTTGGCCGGATCGAGTGCGAAGGGTGCCACTCCGGTGTAGTCGGGGCCGCGGTGGTCCACGACGCGGGCCTCGTTGACGTCCTCAAAGTAGCGTCCGCCGATGCCCTCAAGGTCGGGGGAGGTCGCCACATACAGGGTGGTCGCGGCACCCTGCTGGGGGGTTTTCTGGCGTTCGATGGGGGTGCGCAGCCCTCCGGTATGTCGCTGGAGGTTGGTCGCGATGGCCCCGGGCATGACGGCGTTGGAGGTGATGCCGTCCTTGGCCCAGCGTATGGTCACTCCCACGGCGAACAGGGCTGAGGCGGTCTTGGACTGCCCGTAGGCGACAAAGGCGTCGTAGGGGACGAAGTTGAAGTGCGGGTCATCGAACATGACCGGGGAGAACAGGTGTCCGCTGGAGCTCAGGGACACGATTCGGGCGTTCCCCGCCTCGGCGAGGGCTCCATGCAGGGCCTGGGCGAGGGCGAAGTGGCCCAGATGGTTCGTGGCGAACTGCATTTCCCAGCCCTCCGGGGTCCGCTCGAGTTCGGGCAGGGCCATAATGCCGGCGTTGTTGACCAGCACGTGCAGCGGGCCGGTCCACTCGTCGGCGAATTCGGTGATGGTCGCCAGGTCAGCGAGGTCCACCCGGCCCAGGAAGATGTTGTTGTTACCTGTTGACTCGCGCAATTCTTCGGCTATTGGCCGCGCGGCCTCGACGTTGCGCACCGCCAGGGTGACCTCGGCACCGATGTTGGCGAACGCGCGGGCTGTTTCGACTCCGATGCCGGAGGCGCCGCCGGTGACGATGACGCGCTTTCCGGTGAAGTCGATGCCCTCGGTGACATCGGAGGTGGTGGAGCTGAATCCGAATCCGGTGGTGATTCTTGCCATTGGGTTGTTCTTCTTTCGGCAGGTCGAGAAGTGTTTTTCATAGGAGCCGCCCGGCGTCCTTCGGCTGCAAGCCTGAAGGAGCAGGGGGTTAAGGGCAGCTCCGAAATTCAGTGTGCTCCCGCCGTAATCAGACAGGTAGAACCCCGTTATTCATATGAATGCGCGGGCTACCTTTGGCGTGATTCAGAGCCGCCGTTAATTGAGGGTTCAGGTCGTGCCCGGGAGTGTCCGGGCCAGGCGCTCCAGTGCCTGTTCGGAGGCACTGCCGGGCTCGGCGTGATGAATGACCAGCAGATGACCGTCGGTTCCTGTTACGGCCAGTTTCTCGTGGAAGAGCTCGAGTTCGCCCACCAGCGGGTGATGCAGCAGACGCTTGCCCGCCACTTTGGGGCGGACGTCGTGGCGGCCCCAAAGCTGGAGGAAGTAGGCGCTGCGCTCTGACAGCTCGACGACCAGCGCCTCGAGTTGCGGGTCGTTGACGCGCTCCCCGACAGATGCGCGGAGTCCCGCGGTCGCATCCTCCATGACGTGTTCCCAGTCCTCGTAGAGCTCCCGTTCGGCGGGATCCAGGAAAGCCGCCCGCAGCACGTTCGTTCCCGGCTCGTTTCTAGGGGAAAGGGCAACGGCCAGCGGGTTGGCGGCGAGGACGTTCATGAAGCGGTCCTGAACAAAGGCGGGAACATGGGCCAACGTGACCAGCAAATGCGACAGGCCTTCCGCCACCCCGGTCGGCGCTGGACGGGCCAGGGTCTGCAGGGCCGGTTGCGCGAGCCGGTGCAGATGGACGGTTGAGGGCGGGTCCAAGCGCAAGGCGCGTGCGAGAGCGTCCAGTATTTGCGGGGATGGGTGGTGGTCTTTCCCCTGCTCCAGGCGCACGTAGTAATCCACGCTGATGCCCGCGAGGGCGGCAACCTCTTCACGCCGGAGACCCGGAACCCGGCGGCGCCCGTAGCTGCGCAGTTCGACGTCTTCCGGCCGGATAAGCTTACGGCGGGCCTGTAGGTACTGTCCGAAAGCGACGTTCTTTGCCACGGACCTAATCTACGCCCGGGGGCTCATCAAACGCGCGTCCTGACCGTAGTCAGTGATCGTAATGCGAACGTTCCAGCCGTCGATGACTCCAATGCCCCGGCCGCCAGTCCGCCTGCATTGATCCTCCGCTCCCGTACGCATGGCTTGTCCTCCTTTGGCATCAAACCCACCTGCTGGATGTACTTCTCCAGGTCACCCTCCCGGTACTTCCGGTGAGTGCCCCAACGGTATGCGTACTGGGAGGAAGGTCCATCAAGCTGGATGCACAGTGCAGCACCGACCGGAGGCTGAGATCCAGGTTCTCCCATCCCGGCTCTGGTCCGCAATCGACTTGAGCTCGGCGACGATCTGATCGCTCTTCCACGATGCTGCGCAGGAGGCCGGCAGCGCCTACGGAATTAGCCGACGCGGCGATACCGGATGTGGGTGGCCAGCGGTGAGTGAAGCACCTCGGCGGGTTCGAAGCCGAAGGATTCAACCCCGTCGAAGATCCGCTCGCCCGAACCGAGCAGGACCGGTGCGATGTCGAGGGTGAGCTCGTCGATCACACCGGCGATCAGTGCCTGGCGGACGGTCGAGGCCCCACCGGCGATGTCCACGCCGTTGTCCCCGGCGGCCTGGCACGCTGCGGAGTAGGCCGCGTCGAAGCCCTCGGTGATGAAGTGGAAGGTCGTCCCGCCGTCCATCTGGATCGGGTCATGTGCGTGATGGGTCAGCACGAACACCGGTGCGTGGTACGGCGGTTCGGCTCCCCACCACCCGGTCCATTCCTCATCCCAGTCCCCGCGGATCGGGCCGAACATGTTCCGACCCATCACATACGCGCCCCGCGGGCGCATGAGCCACTCGTTCGCGACCTTGTCGGCATGGTTGGCTCGCGGGTCGCCGATATGCCAGCCGTGCAGCTCCAGCCCCCGCTTGCCCAGAGGGTTTTCGCGGCTCTGGTCCGGTCCGGCGACGAAGCCATCCAGCGAGATCGACATGTGACAGGTTGTGTCCGGCACCGCGAACCTCCTGAGTGATTGCGACTTAAATGCGGTCGTGTGGGGGAGCGTAGCACGTCCCGGCATGTGTTAGCCCGTGCGATGTCGAGGGCGATGACTTCAAACGGGTCGAGATCCGTTGCAATCATGCGCCTACTCCCTTCGCAGAGCCAGGGACTCGGCCGCCCTGTGAACATCCACCCCGTCCGACGGGGGCACCCAAACCCGTCATCGTCAGCGAAACCGGTGCCGCCCTGCGACACTGTCCCAACTATTGCTGGGTATAACTGCGGGGTTGAAACCGGCGGATCCCCTATGGCCCAAGTCAGGTGAATATTGCAGTTTGATTCAGGACCGGTGCGACGGCTGGAACAACCGATGCCACCCTTCGCCTGGACCAAGACCCAGGAAGGCGACACTAGATCCGAAGGGCACCTACTGTCGGGCTACTGTAGATCATCCGGGACGCCGAATCGCCTTCCAATGAGTACGCGAATGGCCGCGAGTAGAGCCTGATCTTCCAGCGCAACGCCCTCGCCCCCGTAGTGCACACCCGTTTCGTCACCCACTGCTTCTATGTCAAAAAGGTTGAGGACCTCGGCCACGCGAACCTGATACTCGGTGGCGTTCATTTGGCGACACACACGAACTGGAATTGTGCTGAGTTTGCGCGCGACCTTAGCATCGATGGATTGAGTCATGGGCGCACTGTGGCATGACGTTCGCCATTGCACAAGGGGGCTCTTTGGGCCTTGTCCAGGAGTATGCGGCGACCTTGGGCTCGCGGGAGGTGAGCCCATCTTCCCGCGGCAGTCCTGGCGTCAGCCCTCGGCGTCTTCAGGGAGCACGGCTTCACGAAGACGACGATGAGCGATCTCGCGGCTGCGGCCGGAATGTCACGGCAGGGCCTTTACTTGCAGTTCTCCGACAAGCAGGAGGTCCTCTTGCTCTCGGTGCGCCAAGAACTCGACCGGGCGTTCCGTGCCGCTCAGGACGCGCTACAAGGGGGCGGAAGCATCAGCGACCGGGTGGCACGCGCGCTCGACGAATGGCTCGGTCCGGGCTCTGGAGAAAGCGCTTCCGACTTGTCGATTGTCGGACGAGAAAACGCTGCTGCGCTTGCCGCGACATTCGCCGAGTCGCGCGCGCAGTTCATCGGCGAGCTGGCGGCCGCGATACGAGCTTCATCGGAAACCGTGGACGACTCTCGAACCGTGGCCGAGACTCTGCACGCGACGGCAACCGGCTGGAAATACCTCTCGCCCGATCGAGAGGGGTTTCGCGAACATGTCGCGGAAGCCTCCGCGATCATTCTGCGCGAGGCCCGTTAGAACGGGATAATCGCGCGCCCCGCGAGGTGGTCCGACGCGATGCAAGTTGGCATTCGGCCATCGCCGCAGCAGCAGGTCTCAGCCGGCGATCGCGTGGGCCGCCTCGCGGATCAATGCCGCCTCCGCGATCATCAACCAAGTCTACGGACAATCCATTCGGCGGCCTTCGAGGACAATCTCGTGTCGCAGAACGCAGAGAGTCGATGAATCCGGACAACCTATCCGAGCGGTCGACATGAGCATTTCGCGGCGTTCTTGGCGGCCCCATGTGATTCACTGAGCCACGAGTCGCAGCGATGGGAGGGCGTCCGTGCAGGATCTCGGAGAGGTCATCGGGACAACCGGGGGCGCGAGCTGAGTTTCAGCAGCAGCCGGTACGGCCAACTGTCGACTGAGCTGTGGGACGCGACCCTGACGCGCCTGGACTTCGACGATGACGACTACGAAGACGAAGGCAGCCAGAGCCGCAGGTGCCCACCCGCCCTGGACCTGACCCGGGCCGGTGGGCACCTGTGTCACTACACGTGCTCGGGCACGGAGCTTGGCTCCAGCAGGCCCCGGTAGTCCCGGGCCAGGTCCTGCAGCTGTTCATCCGTCAGGTCGCGTACCCCGTGCAGGACAAAGGGGCTGAGCCATTGCATTCCGAGCCGGCGTGCTGTCGCTTGCAGAGGGATGAGGATGTCGGCGTAGTTCCATCCGTGGAAGCCGTCCGGGGAGTAGGCATCCATGGTGCCCCCTGTGCTGGTGGCGACGCGCAGTGTTTTGCCGGCCAGTGCCCCAGGTGCTCCGGTGCCGTAGGCCCAGCCGCGGACCAGCACCTCATCCAGCCAGTTTTTGATGAAGGCAGGCGGGGCGTACCAGTGTGTCGGGTATTGCAGCACGATGTTGTCCGCCGCTTCCACCGCAGCCCTTTCAGCCGTGAGGTCGATCCGGCCGTCCGGGTACAGGCGGCGCAGGTCGCGCACCGCCAGCCCGGGTGCGTCCTCCAGGGCGGCGGCCAGAGCGTGATTTACGCGAGACCGGCTGAGATCGGGATGGTCGAGAAGGACCAGGGTCTTGGAGTTGAGGTTGGTCATGGCTTATTTCCTTGGTAGATCGGATCAGTGGCGGGCCCAGGCGGCCGCGTATGTACTCAGACAGGGAGTGGATCACCGGCAGGTGGTGCGACCTGGTTGTTCCACTGCCAATGTGCAGTTGCCGCCCCGTCCGCGTTGAGGGTCACCACCCAAAGGTTGTCAAAGGTTCCAAGAGCGGGATAGATGCCCGTTCCCTGGGCAGCGAAGGTGTCTCCCGTAAGGTGAAGGAGCTTCCAGCCGAAGGTCCAAGAGTCTGTTCCACGCCACCCTGCCCTCAGTTTCCATCCGGCGATAATTTCGTCCAGACCATTCCAATCGGTCTCGTATGGCCGTTCGTGGAACTCGGCGTCCGGGGTGTACACGGTGGAGATGTCCTCCACCTGGTTTGTCCTCCAGGCCTGTAAATATCGATCCATCCATCGCGTGACTTCGTCCTCACGCAAGAACTTGTCCATTTTCTGCGCTCCTTTCAAGAGTTCAAATATGTGGGACCGCGACGAGCAGTAGAAGGCTCCGCCGGCAGGGGTGTCACACTCCCTGGTTCGTCACGCCCGTGGCTGAGTGAGTCGGCCGGGCGGCGTTACCGGGAGTGGCGTTCCCGTTCCTGAGTCGTCCCGTAGGGAACTTCGTCGCTTACAGCCACAGTGAATGAGCCTGGCCCGTGCCGGGTCACCAGGATGCCGTGCCTGCCCCCGGATGCGATGGCCTGTTGCACGGCCATTTCCACCGCCCTATCGAGATGGTTCTCGACTAGGTGAAGTTGGTTGCCCGTCACGTGGTAGACGGGGCCGGCACCTTTCGTGACGGTCATTTCGCTCCCGGGGTTTGCTGGATCTACCTGCAAGCTGGCAGGCCATCTGAGAATGCAATGTATGGACGCCACTTCGGCGGGGTGGTTACTTGGCCAGGAAGCGGAGCAGGATTTCGTTGATTTCGGCGCCGTGCGTCCAGAGCATGCCGTGCGGTGCATCTTCTATCTCCACGTACTCGGCGGACGGAAGTCGCTTGGTGAACTCACGGCCTGTCGAGTCGATCGGCAGGATGCGGTCGTCCGTTCCGTGGACGATCAGGGTCGGCACGGTGACCTTCTCTACGTCGGAGCGGAAGTCCGCCAGCCACGAGTCGACGACGGCGAAGGACGCGTACCAGGACGAGCCGGCGGCGACGTTCCATGCATTGCGCAGCGCTTCCTCGCTGAGGCGGTTCCCGAGGAACTTATCGGTGCTGAAGAAATTGTTGTAGAAGTTGGTGAACCAGCTGTAGCGGTCTTCGATGGCGGCGGTGCGGATGCCGTCGAACACCGAGGAAGGAACGCCGGCGGGGTTGTCGTCGGTCTGCAGCAGGAACGGCTCGAGGGATGCAAGGAATGCTGCCTTGGCTACGCGGGCCTCGCCATAGGTGCCGATGTAGCGCCCAACTTCGCCGGTGCCCATCGAGAAGCCGACGAGGACGGCGTCCTGCAGGTCCAGGGTTTCGAGGACGGCGTTGAGGTCGGCTGCGAAGGTGTCGTAGTCGTAGCCTGTGGTCGGCTTGCTGGATTTGCCGAAGCCTCGGCGGTCGTACGTGATGACGCGGTACCCGGCATCCAAGAGGGCTGCGGTTTGCTTTTCCCAGGAGCCACCATCCAACGGGTAGCCGTGGATCAGGACAACCGGCTGGCCGGTGCCGTGGTCCTCATAGTAGAGCTCGATGTCTGTGGTGTTCTCGGTGCCGACTTTGATGAAGCCCATGATTCTGTTCCTTGTCTCGAAGGCGGAGAACGAATGCTCTCCCGCCGCCATCACATCTCCGAACGGAGTGATGTGATTGGTCTTCCTGTAGTTGGGGTTACTTTTCTTGGACGGGGGCCTTCTCGGCCAGTTCCGGTCGAGTAACCGGGTGGCCATCGATGGACTCGTAGAGGCTCTTGGAGCGGGCAAGTCCGTCCATCAGGCTGGCCGGTCCCCTGAAGGGCAAACCGCCGATGTGCCAGCCGTCGGTGTGCAGCTCCTCAATGAGGACCCAGACCACCTCGCGGAAAGCTTCAGATCCTTCGAACTTGACCATGACGTCAGTTAAGGCAGCCGCCATCCGGTGCTTTTCATCTTCCGTGAAGACGCCGTCGACGAGCTTGACATTTACGAAGGGCATGACCTTCTCCTTTTTTGTAGATACACCGGATTGGACCGGATGTATCCAGCATTGATCAAGGATGGAGTCGGCGGACCCGCAAATGCTGTCAACTACCCCGCAGATAGCGTCAGCCTGCGTCAGAGTCAGGTGGTGAGGCGTTCCAGATACAGCGAGGGACTCATTCCGATCTTCTGCGTGAAGACCCGCCTCATCGTTTCGGCACTTCCGAAACCGCTCGCGGCTGCGGCTGCCGCGACAGTGGCTCCCCGCTGGAGCATTGCCTGAGCCGCTTCGATGCGCACCATCTCGACGTATCGACCGGGGGTGGTGGTGGTTGCCTCTTGAAATCGCCGGGTGAGGCTACTTGCGCTGAGATTGGTCATGGCGGCCATGGCGCCAATTGAGTAATCCGCAGCGGGATCGGCGGCGATACGGTCCAAGAGCTTTCGGAGGACGTGGTCACGGGGAGCGCTTACGCGGACCGCGACCGGGCGCTGGGATTGACCTCCCGGCCGTTGATTGAAAATGACCATCTGACGGACGACGGCCCGGGCAACGTCGGGACCGTAGTCGTCTTCAACTATGAACAAGGCCAGGTCCACCCCGGAACTGACACCCGCGGAGGTGATGATCGCCCCGTCCTGCACAAACAGCGCATCCGGGACGACGCGTACCAGCGGATATGACCTGCTGAACCGCTCGACCTGGGTCCAGTGAGTGGTCGCGTTGCGGTAGTTCAGCAGGCCCCTGTGCGCCAGGAGGAAGGCGCCGGTACAGACGGAAGCGATCCTGCCGGCATCATCCGTCAGGGCGGAAACCGCCTCGACCAGCTCCTGTTCGAAAGGCTTGGCCACCATCCCGTAAGCACCCGGAACGATGACTGTGTCCAAGGCGCCCGTCCGTCCAGCTGCAGTCTCTGCGGTCAAATAGTGTCCGTTGGAAGCGCGCTTGGCTTTGCCGTCGGCGGAAACTAAAACAGTCTCGTAGTGGGCCCCGAACGCATTTGCGTGGTGAAACACATCAGCGGGCCCGGCAATGTCCACCATCGTCACGTTGTCGTGGACCAAGAACCCAATAGCCTGGCTTCGATCACTCACTTCTCACCGTCCTGGAGGGTGCGCAGGGCGTACACCGACGGGCAGTTCCCTGGAAGCCCTTCACTAATCATCAAACGTGACGCGCAGGTTCGCAACGGAAACAGTCGCCGCGGGCCGTCCCGACGCTCAAGCTGATGCATTCTGCGCCAGCGAAGGGGAGAGCTGCAGTGCTGGATGCGGGGCGGGAATGACCGGCTGTTCCGGTCTGCGGCTAGAAAGCCGGGTTGATGCCCTGGCGGCGAGGAGCGCTCCGATGAGCTTCCAGCAGCGCCCCGGGCCAGGAAGCCGGGGGCGCCTTCCCGGGGTTGCGCAATGCCTGCTGAACAACCGCATCTCCCAAGCACTGCTCGATCATGAGTCGGGGATACCTCGCCTGAGCCGAAGAACGATGCACCTCCGCGCGAGGCAGCAGGGTGTCGTCCCCAAAGTCGGCCCGAACGCCAAGACGGAGGTAGCGAGTCAAAGGGCCTCGTCGCTCAGCGATTTGAGGTGAAGTGTGCAGCGCAATGGCCTCCCACACCGAGTCGACCCGGGTAGCGTCCCATCCCTGGGCGCTCAGGAAGGCCGCAGCTGCGTCCGCACCCTCGACTTCAAACCGCTGCGGGCCGTCATATTCGTCCGCGGTGCCGGCATCGTGGAACAACGAAGCGATCCGCAGAGCCGCAACGTCAACCGGGCAACCCTCATGCGCCGCGATGGCTCGGGCAAGTTCGAAGACCCGGGCGCTGTGGTTAAAAATGGCCGGCTGCAGGCGCTGCACCAGGAGTTCCTCGGCAGCAACGAGGACGGCGCTCTCAGCGGTCATAGGAGGAGCCTAGCAGCAGGACCGGCACCGGTCAGTGGTGGTTCATTGGTGCGGGTCAACATCTGGCGGAGCGACTCTGCGAGTGCCGGTCCTGCCGTCAAAATGCTGGTCGACTGCGAAGTGAGCGCCGCCCCGCGAATATCGGTTGTCGAGGCGCCGGCCTCTGCGGCCAGCACGCTGCCAGCGACCCAGTTCGACTGGTCCGCCCCGAAGGCCCAGAAGGCGTCGATTCTGCCGTCAGCGACCCAAGCGAGCTGTAGGGATGTCGGTCCCAGGTTGCGGACCGCGCCGACGGTATTCAGTGCGGCGGTGTATGCGGCACCGGCCAGGGCGTTCGAGTGCCCGTCTTGGTTCTGGCCGGGCGCATGAGACGTGGCGACGAAGGCGTCCGCAAGGTCGGATTTTGGCGATGCGCTCATGGGGCGCCCGTTGACGGTGGCTCCTTCTCCGATCGAGGCGTGGAACATCTCGTCTTTGGCGGGGTCATAAACCCATGCTGACGCTGCCACGCCGTCGGTGATGAGGGCTAGTGAGATGCACCAGGCGTTCATGCCCTGGAGCAGCTGGACTGCGCCGTCGATAGGGTCGCAGACCCACCAAGAACCTGAGTGGAGTAGCCTGCCGGGCCGTCCTGTCTCGGCTTCGAGGTCGAGCCATCCAATTTCGGGGGCGACGTCGGCCAATGCGTCACGCACCGCCTTGGTGGCGGCCGTGTTGATGTCCTGGAACTGCTTGAAGAACTCGGCGCGGTCGCTGGGCGGAGTTGACGGAAGGCGAAATGAACGGATGACGTTTGCTGCCGCTTTGAGAGCGGCTGGGACGGAGTCGAGCTGGACCATGTGCGTTCCTTTGTTAAGTAGTCGAGAACCCAAGCCTCTTCCGCGGATCAACCCGGCGCCTGGTAATGAGTCTAAAGTGAACGGGTTCCGCCATATATGATCGGCTAGTGAACAAATCCGCCATTCTGGACGAGGACGATCGGCGGATCGTGTGCGCGCTGCAGCTTGATGGCCGGGCGTCGGCTGCTGGCATAGCCGACGTCTTGGGCCTGGCCGAGCGGACGGCCGTGCGGAGAATCAACCGACTCTTGGACTCCGGGACTGTCCGGGTGATCCTTCCGCAGGTCGTCGCACCGGAAACTGAGTCAGTCACCGCGATTCTTCGCGTGCGGGTCCTGAAGGGGAAGGTTGTCAGGATCGCGTCGGCGCTGGCCCGTCGGGACGATGTTCAGTTCGTGGACATCATGGAAGACGGGCAAGAGATCGTGGCCTCGAGCATGACTTCCTCGCCGTCCCGAGCGCGTGCATTGCGGGCCGGGCTCGCCTCTGCGGGCGACATAGTCGACATCAGGAGCCACACCGGCTTACATCGATATGCCGACCCCGCATCATGGACGTTGGGACTACTTTCCCCCGAAGAAGTTGCCGCCCTCCGTCCGCTTGGGCATGACGTGACTCCCGTGTGGGCGGCGGACGATCCCGAGGTTCGAGAGCTGCTCGCTGCGAACGCGCGGTCTTCACTTGCTGACCTTGCCCGCAGGTCATCCACGCCGATATCAACGCTGCGCCGGCGCGTGGAGAAGCTATCGGCGAACGGGCTGCTTCGCACGGTCACACTTGTCGACCGTGAGGCGCTCGGCCTCAAGGTTGATGCCAACATCAGCTTGACCGTCCCGCCCGCCGCGGTGAACGAGGTAGGGCAGGCCTTGGCCCTGATGCCGGGAATACACGGCGTAGCGGCAATGACCGGAACGCCCAACATGTTCCTGGCTTATTACTGCGCGCACCTGCCAGCTCTGCACTTGTTCGTGACGGAGACACTAGGTTCTCTCGGGGTGGCTGCCGCCGAGGTAAGCCTGGTCGGCACCCCGGTGAAACGCGCCGGCGCCATACTGCCCGGGATCGGCGGTTCCTAGCGGTCAGCGATGACGCCGCAGCCTTCCTGTCAGCGTTATGCCGCGCGGGCGCGCGATCCTCATCAGGGCCGTTAGCTGGCGGGGCCGGTGGGCGAGGGAGGCATGGTTATAGCCGCGCTTCGGTTGGCGATGGTGATGACAATTCCGGCGATGATGGCCAAGGCGTAGAACCACGTCGCGGCGTTGAACACGGCGGCATAGGCGTTGGCCTCCGTCTGGGCCAGGTGTGTGCCAGTGCCTGCGGCCTTGCTGAACACCACGGTGAGCAGGGCGAGGCCGATGGAGCCGCCGAGTTGGTGGGCGGTGTTGACCAGACCGGATCCTGCGCCATTGTCTTCCGGGGCCACGCGCGACATTCCGAACTCTGTGAGCAGGATGATCGCGGCTCCCTGACCGGCGCCCAAAACGATCAGGGGCAGCAGGATGCCGGGGAAGTAGGTGGTGGTTGGGCCAATGGTGCTCAGCCATAACATCCCGAGCGCGGCGGTGATGAGTGATGCGACCAGGAGCATGGGCTTGCCGATGAGGTTGCTGAGCGGCCGAATGACGTAGACCATCGCGAAGAACATGAGTGTGAGCGGGATGTAGGACATGCCTGCGATGAATGCACTGAACCCGAGTATGTTCTGCAGGTATTGGCTGAGGAAGTAGAACGTGGAGAACATCGCGCCCACGATCAGGATCCGGATGAGGTACGCGCCGGAACGGGTCGTGTCCTTGAAAAGACGCAGGGGAGTGATGGCCTGGGCTGCGCGGCGTTCAACGACGATGAACGTCGCGATGAGCAGAACGGCCAGAAGCAGCGGACCCCAGGTTACCGGCTGTTTCCAGCCTGCCTCGCTGGCATTGACCAACCCGAAGACCAGGGACGACATGCCGAAGGTGACAGTGAGTGCGCCGGGGACGTCGAAGTTGCCTTTGCTCCTGCCGGTCTCCGGAAGGAAGCGGGGTGCGAGCAGCAGGACGACGGCTCCGATCGGCACGTTGATCAGTAGCCCCCAACGCCACGAGAGCAGATCGGTGAACACGCCCCCAACGATGATGCCAACGCTTCCGCCGGCACCGATCACGGCGCTGTATATACCGATTGCCTTCGACCGCTCTTCAGGCTGAGGGAAGGACTGGACCAACAGGGCCAGTGTTGCCGGAATCGCGAATGCGGAGGCGATTCCCTGCAGAACACGGGCAAGGATCATCACGCCGGCATTCGGTGCCAGCCCTGCAAGCAGCGACGCGACGGTGAACATTGCTACGCCTGCCATGAAGACCCGACGGCGGCCCAGGAGGTCACCGGCCCGGGCGCCCAGAAGGAGCAGGCCGCCGAACGCCAGTGCGTAGCTGTTCTGCACCCACGACAGCGATGAGGTGGTGAACCCCAACTCGCGCTCCAGATGCGGCAGCGCAGTGGTCACGATCGATGTATCCAGGACCATCATCAGCTGGCAGCCCATGATCACCGCCAGCACCACGCCCCGCGACCCGCGGCCGGTCGGGCCGGTCGGGGCCCCCACCTCGACGTCCGGTGTTGAACTACTCACGATAGGAACTCCTTTATAAGTAACTAGTTGGTTGCTTAACATGATGAAGCGGCGCAGAAGCGTTTGTCAACTAACTAGTTACTTGTTAGTGTCTGGGAGTGGCCCGAGATGCAGAAGCAACCAAGAGACGAATCCTGGACGCAGCCGAGGAAGAGTTCGCCAGGTATGGGATTGCGGGGGCGCGCGTTGATCGCATCGCCGACAATGCGCAGGCGAACAAGGCAATGCTCTACCGCTATTTCGACAGCAAAGACCGTCTTTTTGAAGAAGTATTCACCCAGCGCGTGCTCGCGTTTGTCGACGAGGCCGAGTTCGACGCCGCCGACCTCGCTGGATACGCGGGGCGCACCTTCGACGTCTACCAGAAGTATCCAAACATTCTCCGGTTGACGAACTGGTACATTCTGGAACGCGGTGAAGAGGGTGAGCTGGAGGAGCTTATGGCCGCCCACCGCCACAAGATCGCCCTTATCGAGCAGGCCCAGGTGGAAGGTCTCCTCCCGGCGGACCGGTCCGCCATCGAAATCCTGACCGCGGTGCGTGCCTTGGCGATGACCTGGCACACACTCACGCCTGAAATGAGCCGGGCTCAACTACCTGACGCCGCCGCACGGCGCGCCGCGGTCGTTGAAAACGTCCGCAGGCTCATTGCGCAGTGAGGCGACCGCGCGTCTTCTTGTAATAGGCGCGAGCTAACACGGTTGTGTTAACAAGGGGTTTGTTTTGATCCTGACGATCATCGTCGTGTGTGAGGTCGCCTTCAGGGTAGTTATCTTGTTGGGACTTCCTGCCCGGTACGTGGGCCGGGCGCCGCGGCTGGGTTTGTTCCTGCTTGCCCTGGCTCCCGTGGTCGATCTGGTCTTGCTCATCTCGACGGCGTTGCACCTTCAGTCAGGGAACGAGGCGACCTGGCACCACGGGCTAGCGGCGGTGTACATCGGCTTTTCGATCGCGTACGGGCACCGCATGATCGGCTGGGCTGATGCCCGGTTCGCCTATCATTTCTCCGGAGGCCCCAAGCCGGTCCGGTTGTCCGGCTGGGCACATATCAAATCGTGTTGGGCGGATGTGGCCCGCACCGCATTGGCGGCAGTGATCTCGGCAGGTATCTTGTTGCTACTGGCCTGGTGCGTCGCTGATGCCGGACGGACGGCGGCATTGCAGTCCTGGTATCCCATCCTTCTTATGCTGACTGCCATCGAAGTCTTTTGGGCGGTCAGCTACACGCTTTCTCCGAAGCGCGGCAGCGGGCCGAGGCGCAAAGTTGCGGCTGGGCGAGGCAGCCCTTAAGAAAGTTTTGCCAATTCTTTGCCAAGCAGGTCACTCCGGGCAAAGCGAAGGCCCCTGGTTCCCTTGTAAACAAAGGGAAGCAGGGGCCTCGCTACGTGGCGGTGACGGTGGGATTTGAACCCACGTTGGCTTTGACACCAAACAACATTTCGAGTGTTGCACCTTCGGCCGCTCGGACACGTCACCAACCTGACTAGGGTACCGGAGCAAGGCACTCATCCACAAAACGAGCCGCAACGGCACCCGAACAAACCCGTAGCCCGCGCGCGCCGCCCTTCCCCGCGAACGGGCAGGGCACTAGATTCGGAAGCACCATGACTACTTTTGCAGGGCCCGCCACCGCGACCGCCTACTGGACCGTCGGCCCGGAACAGGGCGAGCTCCGGAGCGAGGAACTGCCCGCCCGCGGCCCCGGCGAGGCGCTCGTCCGGACCCTGTACTCGGGCATCAGCAAGGGCACCGAGCTCGTCGTCCATCACGCCAGCGTCCCGGCGTGCGTCGCCGGGGCCATGGCCGCCCCCAACCAGGAGGGGGACTTTCCCTACCCGGTGAAGTTCGGCTACCTCACTGTCGGCGTGGTCGAGGACGGCCCGGACGGCTGGGCCGGCAAGACCGTCTTCTGCCTCTACCCGCACCAGGACCGCTTCATCGTCCCGGTCGAATCACTCACCGTGGTCCCCGACGGCGTCCCCGCCCGCCGCGCGGTGCTCACCGGGACGGTGGAGACCGCCGTCAACGGCCTCTGGGAAGCCGGACCCCGTCTGGGCGACAGGGTTGCCGTGATTGGGGCCGGACTCGTCGGCGGAACGGTGGCCAGGCTCCTGGCCGGCTTTCCGCTCGCGCGGCTGCAGCTGATCGACGTCAACCCCGCCAAGCGCGCGTTCGCGGACGCCCTCGGCGTCGACTTCAGCCACCCCGACGATGCCCTTCCGGACTGTGACATCGTGATCCACTGTTCCGCCTCGCAGGAAGGCCTGGAGCGGAGCCTGCAGCTGGTGGGCGACGAGGGCGACATCATTGAAATGTCCTGGTACGCCGACCGGAGAATCAGCCTGCCGCTGGGCGAGGACTTCCACGCCCGCCGCTTGTCCATCCGGGCCAGCCAGGTGGGCAAGGTCGCGCGCGCCCGCCGGCACCGCCGCACCAACGCCGAGCGTCTCGCGCTCGCCGTGGCCCTGTTGCAGGACCCGGTCTTTGACGTCTTCCTCACCGGATCCTCGGCGTTCGCGGAGCTCCCCGACGTCGTCCAGCGGCTTGCCGACGGGAGCCTGAACGCGCTGTGCCACGTCATTGAATACCCGTCAGACAAAGCCCCGTCGGACGAAGCCCAGTCCACTGATCCATCCATCGCCCAGCCCATCGAAGCCACGAGGTAGCCCGTGTTCAGTCTGACCGTCCGCCGTAACTTCATGATCGCCCACAGCCTGCCCCGCGAAGTCTTCGGCCCCGCCCAGGGCCTGCACGGGGCCACGTTCGTCACCGAGGTGACCTTCCGCCGTCGTGAGCTCAATGACGACGCGATCGTGCTGGACATCGGCGCGGCGGGGGTCGTAGTGGACGAGGTCCTCGGCGAGCTGAACTACAAGAACCTCGACGAGCACCCCGACTTCGCCGGCAAACTGAGCACCACCGAGGCCCTGGCCCGTTACATCGGCGAGGGTGTCGCCGCGCAGATCCGCACGGGCAGAGACGGCGGCGCGCTCACCGGGCTGGACGTCACCCTGCGAGAGACGCCCGATGCCTGGGCCAGTTACTCACTGGACTTCGACGCCCGCTAGACGCCGCACATGCCGCCGGTCAGCCTGCGCATCCGGTTCGTGGTGCCCGGGAACGTCCGGCACAACTCCGGCGGCAACGTCTACAACGCCGCACTTGCCCGGGAACTCAGCGCCCTGGGCGCGGACGTGGAGACGTGCCCGCTCGACGGCGACTGGCCAGGCGGCAGCGCCGAAGACCGGGAGCGCCTGGCCCGGCTGCTGCACGCCACGCCCGACGCCGGCGCCCCTGCTGAGTCGGGTCGCGTCCTTTTGGGGTCAGACCCGCCACGCACGCCGCCTGGTTCCGTGACGCTGGTCGACAGCCTCCTCGCCTGCGGGGCGCCCGACGAACTGGAAGCCGCCGCTGCCGCAGGTCAGCAGGTCTGGATCCTGCTGCACATGCCCCTGGCAGACCACCCGGGGCGTGAACGCCGGGCCCTGCAGGCCGCGGCCGGGGTCATCTGCACGAGCGGTTCGGCCTCGGCGGACATCCGCGCCCGGCACGGTCTGGACGGCATCAGAGTGGCCCTCCCCGGCACCGCGCCCGCACCGTTGGCACCGGGCAGCCTGTCCGCCGGCTCCGGCGTCCCGCACTTCATTGCCGTGGCCGCACTGCTGCCGAACAAGGCCCAGGCGCTCCTGCTGGAAGCGCTATCACGGCTCATGGACCTGCCCTGGACGGCGTCCCTCATCGGCTCGGACACCGCCGATCCCGCCTACGCCGCGCAGCTCCGGGACACGGTACAACGGCTGGGCCTGGCCCGGAGGGTCAGCATCCCTGGCGAGCTCCGGGGCTCAGAGCTCGACGCCGAATGGGATGCGGCGGATCTCAGCCTGCTGATTTCCCGGGCCGAAACCTACGGCCTGGTGGTCACCGAATCGCTGGCCCGCGGCATTCCCGTGGTGGTGCGCGAGGGCACCGGCGCCGTCGAGGCGCTTGCGGCAGGCACCTTTCCCGGCACCCCGGCCGGCACGCTGCCGGGGCCGCCCGCCCCGCCGGTGCCGAACCTGCCGCTGCCGGGCGCCGCCGTCGGCCTCGGAACGGACCCCGCCCCGCTGGCGGACCTGCTGCGCCGCTGGCTGGGCGACCCCGCGCTCAGGCAACGCTGGCGGGACGCGGCCGTCGCCGCACGCGGCCGGTTGCCCGGCTGGGATACCACCGCTGGCACCGTGCTCGGGTTCCTGGCGGGAGAACAGGGAAACCCGACGGCGCGGGTTGATACCCGTTCTTGATACCGCTGACGGAGAAGCTGTTGGAGAATGAGCCCATGAGCACCCAGCCTGTGACGACGCACGCACCGTCGGTCAAAGCGCCCGTGGACATGCCGGAGCCGCAGAGCCTGACCCGGGAACGGCTCCGGGCCTGGGCCTGGCACCGGCAGGGCCTGGACGGCTCGCTGGCCGGCTGCACGGCGGAGCAGGTGCTCGCCCGGGCCGGCTGGGCCCGGTCCGTGGGCGGCGCCAATCCGTACCTCACGCTCTTCGCCCGCGCCGGCATCCGCCGGGTACAGGTGGACGCCGACGTCCTCGCCCACCGGATCCTCGAGCTCCCCGCCGCCCGCGGCTGCACCTACGTCCTGGGCCGTGACGACTTCGCCTGGGCGCTCCAGCTGGGCCGGGACGCGGCCGATTCGGCCTTCAAGGTGGTGGGCAGGCTGGGTGTGGACCGCGGCGAGATCACGTTGCTGGAAGAGCAGGTGCTGCATACTCTCGCCGAAGCGGACGGCCCCCTGGATCCGCGGCAGCTCAAGGACGAGCTCGGCGATTCCGTCCGCAACCTCGGGGAAGAAGGCAAGAAGAAGGGCGCCACCACCACGCTGCCCACCGCGCTGGGGCTCCTGCAGTCCGACGGCAGGATCCGCCGCGTTCCCGCCAACGGACGCCTGGACCAGCAGCGCTACGCCTACGAGCCCTGGGGCGTGCCGGCCAGCAACTTTGACGACGACGCCGCTCGCACCGAGCTGATCCGGCGCTACCTGGGCTGGACCGGCGGCGCCACCTTCAAACAATCGCAGTGGTTCACAGCGTTCACCGTGGCGCAGACCAAGGCGGCGCTCGCCGCCGTCGGCGCCTTGGAGGTACCCACCGCCCAGACCTCACAGGACCTCGCCGGGGGAGACGCTCTGTGGATGCTGCCCGACGACGTCGGACTCCTCGCCGCGTTCGAAGAACCGGCAGAGGAACAGATCCAGCTGCTCGCCGGAACGGACTCACTGTTCCTGCTGCGCCGCAACGCGGCGGACCTGCTCGCCGACGAAGACCAGCACAAACCGGCGCTGGAATCGCTCGCGCTGCAGGCGGACCTCCCGGACCACCCCATCCTGGACCGCGGCCGGATCATCGGGCTCTGGCAGTATGAACCGGCCAAAGAGCGGATCGTGTCCTGGCTGTTCCACGGCGCCACGCCCGCCGTGACGCAGCGGATCGCCGAGGTGGAAGCCTGGATCCGCGAGGACCTCGGTGATTTCCGGGCCTTCAGCCTCGACTCGCCGGCCACCCGGCAAAAACGCATCGATGCGCTCGCAGCATCTGCAGAAGCCCCCGGGGCCGGGTAGCCGGAACGGATCAGGCGCGGTGTCCGGCGAAGAAGTCCCGCAGCAGCGCGGCGCATTCCTGCTCCCGGACGCCGGCATAAACCTCCACCCAGTGGTTGAGCCGGCGCTCGCGGAGGATGTCGAACACGGACCCCGCGGCCCCGGCCTTCTCATCCCAGGCCCCGAACACCACCCGCGGAATCCGGGCCAGGACGATCGCCCCCGCGCACATCGCGCACGGCTCCAGCGTGACCACCAGGGTGCAGTCCTCCAGCCGCCAGCCGTCGTCGTCCTTGCCTTCCAGGGCCCGGCGCGTCCGCAACCGCGCGGCCGCCTCGCGGATGGCCACCATCTCGGCATGCGCCGTCGGGTCCCCCAGGGCCTCGCGTTCGTTCCGCCCCGCACCCAGCACGGAACCGTCCGGTCCGATCACGACGGCGCCGATCGGCACGTCCGCGGTGGCCAAGGCATTCCGGGCCTCGGCCAGGGCAAGGCCCATCCATTGGGCATGGCGCGGCTCCGGAGAAGTCATGGGTCAATGATAGTTTCGATCCTAAGTATGCTGTTCAGCCGGGCTGTGCAGCCCACGGGTTAAACTAGTCAAGTATCCGGGAGACGGCCGTGACCACCAGAACAGAGAACTGGCTGACGCAGCGCTGGGGCAAGTGGGTGGTGCCCTACGCGGCGCTGTGGATCACCATGCTGATCGGCGGCGTGGTGGTGGTGATCCTGGCACTGACCACCGCCGAGGTCTACGACAACGTGGTGGACGACGCCGGCCTCGCGAACCTGGACAAGCCGACGCTGGCGTTCATGGAGCATTTGCGCAACCCCGGCCTGGACGCCTTCATCACCGGGTTCACCAACATCGGCGGCGGCATCGGCATGCCCATCCTGGCCAGCATCCTGACGGCGATACTGATCTATACCTCCCGCAGCTGGCGGCCGCTGATTCTGATCGGCGGCGCCGCCGCCGTCTCCGTGACCGCCACGGCCCTGGGCAAGAAACTGATCGGCCGCGCCCGCCCGGACCACGCCGACGCCGTGCCGCCGTACGAAAACTCGCCATCGTTCCCGAGCGGGCACACGCTGAACACCACGGTGGTGATCGCGCTCGTGGTGTACCTGGCCTGCCTTCAGATCAAACGGACTAGCGCCCGGATCGCCCTGATCACCGCGGGGGCGATCTTCATCATCGCGATGGGCCTCAGCCGGGTCTATCTGGGCCACCACTGGATGACGGATGTGATCGTCGGGTGGGTGCTGGGACTGGCCTGGGTGGGGATTGTGATCCTGGCCCACCGGCTCTTCCATGTGCTGCGGCACCGCGAACACGCCGGCCCCGCGCCGACCTTTGAGCACCCCGCGCACCTGCACGAAGGCGCCGCCGGCGCCAGTGCCCGGGCAGGGACGGACGACGCCGATACTCCCGGCCCAGCGGGACGGTCCCCGGGATCCGGATGATAGTTTTGACCCATGCGCACTCTCGTTGTGGACCACCCGCTGGTCGCCCATAAGCTCACCGTTCTGCGGGACAAGAACACCCCGTCCCCGGTCTTCCGCCAGCTCACCGAAGAGCTTGTGACGCTCCTCGCCTACGAGGCCACGCGTGATGTCCGCACCGAACCGGTGACCATCGAGACGCCCGTCAGCACCACGATCGGCACCGCGTTCACCAAGCCCACCCCGCTGGTGGTCCCGATTCTGCGCGCCGGGCTCGGCATGCTCGAGGGCATGACCAAACTGGTCCCCACAGCGGAGGTCGGCTTCCTGGGCATGGCCCGCGACGAAGAGACCTTGGACATCATCACCTACGCCGAGCGGCTCCCGGAGGACCTCACGGACCGCCAGATCTTCGTCCTCGACCCCATGCTGGCCACCGGCGGAACCCTGCGCGAGGCCATCAAGTTCCTCTTCAAGCGCGGCGCCTCCGACGTTACCTGCATCTGCCTCCTGGCCGCCCCCGAGGGCCTGGCCAAGCTGGAAGAAGAGCTGTCCGAGGCCAACGTGACCATTGTCCTGGCCTCGATCGACGAGAAGCTCAACGAAAAGTCCTACATCGTGCCCGGCCTGGGCGACGCCGGAGACCGGCTCTACGGCATCGCCGGCTAGGGCCGGCTCCCCTCGGGGGATCCCTTCCGCAGTGCGGCGGCCCGCGTTAGCCTGTGCGCCATGGACTGGAAACTTGAACTCGTGTTTGTGCCCGTGTCCGACGTCGACCGGGCGAAGGATTTCTACGTCAACATGGTGGGCTTCAACGCCGACTACGACGAACGCCCCATGGAAGGCATCCGGTTCGTCCAGTTGACGCCGCCGGGCTCCGGCTGCTCGATCGCGATCGGGGAGGGCCTCAACGACGCCCCGCCCGGCACGGCGCCGAGCCTTCAGCTCGTGGTGAGCGACATCCAGGCCGCGCACCGGCAGCTCAAGGACAACGGCGTGGACGTCAGCGACATCGACGTCCAGGACTGGGGACACTTCATCCACTTCGCCGACCCCGACGGCAACAAATGGGCCGTGCAATACATCCCCGGCCGGCCCAACGGCTGAGCCCGCCACATTGCGCCCGGTGACGCCTGCGCCCCCCCCGACCGCAGGGCCTAAGCCCGGGGGCATGGGGCAGGATGGAACCATGAGCCTTCCCTCCCGCCGCAGTGCCACGACCCTGACCGCCCGCGCCGTTCTGTTCGATATGGACGGCACACTGGTGGATTCCACCAGCATCGTGGAACAGGTATGGACCACCTTTGCCGGGCGTTACGGCCTCGACATCGCGGAGATCCTGCGTTCCTCCCACGGAGTCCAGGCGATGGATACGGTCCGCAGGTTCGCCCCGGCCGGCGCGGATATCCACGCCCTCGCGGCGGAACTGGGCCGGATGGAGCTGGCCGAGACCCGCGGCATTGTCCCGGTGCCGGGCTCGCTGGAGCTGCTCGCGAGCCTCCCGCCGGATGCCGTGGCGCTGGTGACGTCAGCGTCACGGGATCTGGCCGAGGTCCGGATGGCCGCCGCGGGGATCGGCATCCCAGCCGCCGCGGTCACCTCTGAGGACGTGGCCCGGGGCAAACCGCACCCCGAGGGATACCTCCGGGCGGCCGCACTGCTGGGCGTGGACGCGGCCGACGCCGTGGTGTTCGAGGACGCCCCGGCGGGCATCGCTGCGGGAGTCGCCGCCGGCATCCGGACCGTGGCGGTGGGCCCGAACGCCGGCGAGCTGCCCGACGGCGTGCTCCACATCCCCGACTACTCCGAGGTTGCCGTGACCACGCACTTCACGGTCGCCGGCGTGCGCACCCTGTCCTTCGACTTCTAGGGCCCGCCCGCCGTCCGGACGCGGCAGCCTACCGCGCCAGCTGGTACACGCTGGTCCCGCCCACGGTCTGGGCGGTGAAATTGTCCTGCACCCACGCGGCAATCTGGGCGGCGTCATTGGATCCGCTTTCGCCCTGCATCATGCGTCCGGCGATGAAGTAGTGGATCTTGCCGTCGGCCACGTACTGCTGGAACTGTGCCAGCGTCGGCGCCGGGTCCGTGCCGTTGAACCCGCCGACGGCCATCACCGGGAGCTGTGTGGCCAGCTGGTAGCCAGCGGCGTTGTTGGATCCGACGACGGCGGCAGCCCAGGTGAACTTGCCGGCGTCCGTCTGCAGCGCGTTCACCAGGGCCGTCGACGGGGTGCTGGCCCCCAGCAGGCCGCCCAGGCCGCCCATGCCGCCCGCGCCACCGGCCCCCGGGCCGCGGCCGGCACCCGTGAACGTGCCGTTGCCATTCCCCGCGGCTGGACCGCCAAAGCCGGCGCCGCCGCCGAAGGCCGCCGGCATCCCCGCCCCGCCCCGGCCGGACACGGCCGGTCCGGCACTGACGATCGAGCCGCTGTGGGCGGTGGCCGCGGTGGACAGCGAGTACGCCAGCGGTCCGGCGAGGGCAGCGGCCACCGCGAGGACCGCCGTCGTCCGCGCCATGACCCTGGACGCCTTCAGGCCGGACGCTTTGACCCCAGTCCCCTGAAATCCGGTCCGCTGACAGGTCCCCTGAAATCCAAGCCGCTGAAATCCCGGGGCGGCGGCGGCCAGCACCAGGCAGGCCGCGGCGAGCGCGCCCAGGAGCGCCACCCAGCGCAGCCACGGCACGAACGTCGCCGTGCGGCCCAGCAGCTCCGAGGCCATGGCCCCGGCCGCCACGATCGCCGCGGCGAGCACCGCCGCCGCCACGGGCTGGTCCCGCCGCTGCCAGAGCAGGACGCCGCCGAGCCCGGCGAGCCCGGCGATCCCGGGGGCCAGCGCCACCATGTAATACGGGTGGATGATCCCGGCCATGAAACTGAACGTCAGGCCGGTGACCGCCACCCAGGAACCCCAGATGATCACCGAGGCCCGCACGGCGTCGGTGCGCGGCGCCCGGCGCCCCAGCCACAGCAGTCCCGCCCCGAGCAGCAGCACCGAGGGCAGCAGCCAGGCAATCTGGCCGCCAAACTCGCTGTTGAAGAGCCGGAACAGCCCGGGCGTGCCCCAGCCGTTGCTGCCGCCCACGCTCCCGGTTTCATCGCCGCTTAGCCGGCCCAGGCCGTTGTAGCCGAGGGTCAGTTCCAGGATCGAGTTGTTCTGCGACCCGCCGATGTAGGGGCGGTCCGCCGCCGGAGTGAGCTCGACGGCAGCCAGCCACCACCCGGCCGCGGCGGCCATCGCCACACCCGCACCGAGCAGGTGAACGATGCGCCTGCCCAGCCCGGCCGGCGCCGCGAGCAGGTAGGCGAGGGCGAAGCCGGAGACAACCAGCAGGACCTGCAGCTGCTTGGTGAGGAATCCGAAGCCCAGAAGGACCCCCGCAAACAGGAGCCAGCGCAGGCGCGCATCCTGGATGGAACGCAGCACGGCGTAGGCGGCCGCGGTCATCAGGAGCACCAGCAGGGCATCGGGGTTATTGAAGCGGAACATCAGCACCGCCACCGGGGTCAGCGCCATGACCGCACCGGCAAGAAGCCCTGCCCGGTGGGCCAGGCGGGGATCGGCCGTGGCAGGGGCCGCGGCCCGGCGCACGGCCAGGTACACGAGCCAGACCGTGCCCACCCCCATGAGCGCCTGCGGCACGAGGATGCTCCACGGGCTGAGCCCGAAGAGCCGCACCGAGAGCCCCATCACCCACAGCGACGCCGGCGGCTTGTCCACGGTGATGGCGTTGGCGGAGTCGGAGGAACCAAAGAACCAGGCCGTCCAGTCCTGCGACGCGGCCTGGGCCGCGGCGGAGTAAAAAGCGTTGGCCCAGCCGGAGGCGCCCAGGTTCCACAGGTTCAGTACGGCCGTGGCCACCAGCAGGGCCGCCAGTTCCAGCCGCGGCCGCCAGGGTCCGGGGCCGCGGCGTGCAGCCCCGGCCGCCCGGGGTGCCTGCGACACCGCGGACTTCGGGGACTGCTGGTGCGGCGGGACCTGCGGGAGGTTCGGGGCTTGCGGGCCCGCCTGTCCCGGCGTGCGGGCCGGCGTAGGGCCTGTCCTGGGGTTCAGGGTGTCAGTCATGGCGCCCTATGCCCCCAGCTTGTAGACGGTGGCGTTGCCCACGGTCTGGGCCTGGAAGTTGGCCTCGACCCACGCGGCGACCTCGGAGTTGCCGCCGCGGCCCCCGCCCATGCCGCCCATGCCGCCGGAAATGAAGTAGCCGATCTCGCCGCGGTCCACCATCGCCTGGAACTGCGCGAGCGTCGGGTAGGGGTCTCCGCCGTTCCAGCCGCCCAGCGCGATCACGCTGGTGCCCGTGGCGAGTTCCAGGCTTGCGGCTTGGGTGGCGCCGGAGACAATCGCGGACCACTTGGCACCGGAGGACTTCAGCAGGGTCGTCAGCTCGGCCGAGGCCGGTTCCTCGCCGGGTCCGCCGAGCGCCCCCGGCGCGCCGCTGGTGTCGGCGTTCGTGCGGTCGCCGAATGCTCTGCCTGCCGTCCCGAAGCCGCCGCCCATCGCGGACGCGGTGGGCCCGGACGTGGGGATCGAACCGGAGTGCAGCTGGGCCACCGTTGCCAGCGTCCATGCGGTGCTGCCGAGTCCGCCGGCCAGCAGGGAGAGAACCACGACGCCGGCCGTGGCGGCCTTGCGGAACCGGGCCGGAAGCCCCGCGAGGCTGTCCGCGCGCAGGAGCAGCGCCGCGGCCGCCAGGACGCCAAGGATCACGACGATCACCCGGAGCCCGGGAAGCCAGGACGGGTCGCGGCCAAGGAGCACGGCGGACCAGACCGAGGTGGCCAGTACCGTCACGGCCAGGACAATCCGTGCGGGCCAGTAGGCCCGGCCCCGCCACAGTTCCACGGAGCCGATCCCCGCCAGGGCTGCGACCGCGGGGGCCAGCGCCACGGCGTAGTACGGGTGCACGGTGCCGCTCATGAAGCTGAAGATCCCGGCCGTCACCACCAGCCAGCCGCCCCACAGCAGGAGCGCCGCACGGGTCCTTGAGGTCCGGGTCTCGCGCCGGGTGAACCACAGCCCCGCCGCCAGCAGGATCAGGGCCGCCGGCAGGAGCCAGGACACCTCGCCGCCGAAACTGGTCCCGAACATCCGGGCGATCCCGGCCGCGCCACCGAAGCCGACGTTACCGTTGCCGCCCGGGCCTCCGGCGTTGCCGCCCATGTTGCCCCCGCCGGGCATGCCTCCGCCGGATCCGGTGATCCGGCCCAAGCCGTTGTACCCGAACGTGAGTTCCAGGAAGCTGTTGGTCTCCGAACCGGCCATATACGGCCGGGCCGAGGCCGGGGTCAGCTGGAACAGGACGATGTAGCTTCCGGCCACGACGGCGATCCCCGCGGCTGCGGCCAGCAGATGCAAGAGCCGGCGGCCCAGGGTGGCGGGCGCCGCCCATAGGTATGCCAGGGCCAGTCCGGGCACAATCAGGAAGCCCTGCAGCATCTTGGACAGGAACGCCAGGCCGATCACCGCGCCGGCCGCGGCGAGCCACTTCCAGCCGGCCTTCTCGATGGCGCGGGTGGTGAGGTAGGCGGCCAGCACCAGGCACAGGGTAAGCATGGCGTCCGGGTTGTTGAACCGGAACATGAGGGCGGCCACGGGGGTCAGCGCCAGGGCGCCGCCGGCCATCAGGCCCGCGGCCGGCCCGGTCACCCGCTTGACGGTCAGATAGAGAAGCCCGACGGCGGCCACTCCCATCAGTGCCTGCGGAATGAGCATGCTCAGTGCCGAGAAGCCGAAGATCCGCCCGGCGAGGGCCGGGATCCACAGGGCGGCCGGCGGCTTGTCCACAGTGATGGCGTTCCCGGCGTCGAGGGAGCCGAAGAGCAGCGCGGTCCAGTCCTTGGTCCCGGCCTGGATCGCCGCGGCGTAGAAGGAATTGGCGAAGCCGGTGGCTTCCAGGTTCCAGAGGTACAACACGGCGGTGATGGCCAGGAGCAGAGCTGCCGAGGGCCGCACCCAGCGGGGCTGCGGTCCGAACATCAGGTGTTCCCGGCGGTTCCGGGATGCGGGCGGGCGGGATGCGGGCGGCTGTGGCGCCGTCCCGCCGGCCTCGGGTGCCGAGGCGGGGGAATCCTGGACTGCCGGCGTGCCGGCGGGGGAGCCCGCCTGGGCTCCGGCGGTGGGGCTGATGGTTGACGTCATTTACTGGGCCGTTTCTGTGCGGGGAAGGGAAGCATCGGTGGCAGCTGGCGCCGGAGCAGTGCCTGCGGTGGTGGCGGGCACGGCAGGAGTGCCGGTGCGGCCGGGAACTGCGGTGGCGGGCCGGTGACGGAACACCACCAGACGGAAGAGCAGGAATTTGACGGCCGTGGCGGCGAGGTTGGCGGCCGTGACCGTGACCAGTTCAAGCCAGCGGTCCGGTTCCCCTCCTGACGCGTTGTGAACCACGGCGAGGGCGCCCGAGGTCAGGGCCAGGCCGATCCCGAAGACCAGCAGGCCCTCGAAGTGGTGGCGTGCCGCCTGACTGCTGCCCTGGATGCCGAACGTGAAACGCCGGTTGGCCGCGGTATTGGCCACGGCGGTAGTGAGCAACGCGAGGAAATTTGCCAGTTGCGGGTCCATGATCCCGCGGCAGAGCAGGAAAATCACCAGGTATGCCAGAGTGGAGGCCACCCCGATGCTGCCGAAGCGGACGAGCTGTCCAAAGAGGCTTCCGCCGGGACTTTGTTCCTGGGCCCGCGAGGAAGCAGGAAGCGGTCCGCGGGCGAGGGCGGCGCGCAGCTCGGGAACCGGGATCCGGCCCGAGACCAGGTCCCGGCTCAACCGTGCCATGCCGCGCAGGTCCGCGATGGCGGTCTGGACGATGTCCACGCTCGAATCCGGGTCATCGGTCCAGTCCACCGGGACTTCGTGGACGCGCAGGCCGCACTTTTCGGCCAGGACCAGCAGCTCGGTGTCGAAGAACCAGGCGTTGTCCAAAGTGTGCGGGAGCAGTTGCCGGGCCACATCCGCCCGGATCGCCTTGAAGCCGCACTGGGCGTCGCTGAAATGGGCGCCCATGAAGGACTGAAGCAGGAAGTTGTAGCTGCGCGAGATGAATTCCCGCTTCGGCCCGCGGACCACCCGCGAGTTGCGGGTCAGCCGGGTCCCGATCGCGAGGTCGGAGTGCCCCGAAATGAGCGGGGCAAGGAGGGGGCCGAGCGCCGCCAGATCGGTGGAAAGGTCCACATCCATGTATGCCAGGACCGGCGACGGCGAGGCAAGCCAGACCTTGCGCAGCGCATTTCCGCGGCCTTTTTCGGCCATATGGACCACGTTCACCTCGCGGAGCTCACGGGCTACGCGTTCGGCCGTCTTGAGTGTTCCGTCGGTGCTGGCATTGTCCGCCACCGTGATCCGGAAGGAGTGCGGGAAGGAGCCCAGAAGATAGGCGTGGAGCCGGCGCAGGCACGCCTCGAGGTCCCGCTCCTCGTTGAAGACCGGGATGGTGACGTCCAGCAGCGGCTCGCTGGTGCGCGTGTCAATAGCTGAGCGCCGGCCGCCCGGGCTGGTGAGCGGCCCGCCGAACCGGGCCTGGGCGGGCGCGTCGGCCACGGCGAGCCCGGAAAGTGCGGCGGGTGCTGCCGGACCGGCCGGCGTCGCCGTGGAGTGTGACAGGGTTCCTGAGGCCTGGTCTGTGAACGTCATGGCTCAACTGTCCCGGCGGTCCATATGAGGGCTTTAGGGTCAAGCTGTGCGGGGGCTGTGGAAGTCCGCCGGCGACGCACGGAGTCGTCTGCAATGCCCGTGCTGCCGGAGCTCCGGACAGATAACCGGGGGCGGTGCCCACAACGCGGTGGTGGTGCACTGCCCCCGGTTGGTCCGTCAGGGAGCCAGCAGAGGACAAACGTTCGCTGCAGTGCCCGGTCCGCTGAACCTCCTCAGCTCCGAGTTGTCCAGGTTGAGGGCGTAGTTGACGTTGCCGGTGGTCAGGTACAGGCCGTCCGGCGAGGGGAGCAGCAGTAGATTCCTTCCCGTGGAGACTACCTCAACGCTGTCGCTGAGGAATGTGTAGCGGCTGGTACCGGTGATCACGTAGTTGAGGGTCTTGCCGTTGGCCGTCAGTGTGATTTTCAGTCCTGGCGACGTACTGATGACAGTGCCGGCAGGCGTCGCGATGTTCTTGAACTTGCCGGTGAGCTGCGCCGTGACCGGAAAGCCACAATTATCCAATGTGAACGTGGCTGGATCGGCGGGCTGCGGAGGTCCCGACGGCACCGCCCCGGCCGGTCCGGCGCCGACGAAGAGTGCGGCCGCGAGGACCGCCGGAATTGCCCATTTTTTCATGTTGTGCTCCTGGAATTTGATTCCGTGCCCTGGAGCGGGCACCCCGCGTACTTGGTGAATGGAGGCAGCGGTGCCCAAGCCTCCCGCCCCGACCTTGAGAAAACCTTGTTCTCCGAAATACGCGAAGGCCCCGGATCACGATGGATCCGGGGCCTCATGGGCGCTGCTGGCTGGTGCCGGGTTAGTACCAGTTGTGGGACAGGTGGAAGTTCAGGGCGCCGCAGGGGGAGCCGTACCGCGTTTTGACGTAGTTCAGGCCCCAGTTGATCTGGGTCCGGTAGTTGGTCATGTAGTCCGCGCCGGCGCTCGCCATCTTCGAGGCGGGCAGGGACTGGACCACGCCGTAGGCGCCGCTGCTGGCGTTCGTGGCGGTGGTCTTCCAGTCCGATTCCTTGGTCCAGAGCTTCTGCAGGCACTGCATCTGGCCGGGTGCCCAGCCATAGCTGCCCAGCTGGGCCGCGGCGTAGGCCTGTGCCCCGGCGGGGTCGTCGATGGCGACCGGCGCCGGCGCCGGCGCGGGAGCCGCTGCGGGAACGGGGGCTGCTGCGGGAGCGGGCGCCGGTGCTGCCGCCGGGGCCGGCGCGGCCGGGGCAGCAGCGGCAGCGGGGGCGGGTGCCGGTGCTTCGGCGGGCTTGACCTCCGAGATCTGAGGTACCGCGCCGCTGGGTGCTGCAGCTGCCGGCGCGGCGACCTGGACCCGTTCAAAGTTCAGCTTGGCCAGGGGATCGGCCGTGGTGGCCGTTTGGGAGCTCGCAACAGTCGCCCCGTAGCTGCCGGGCTCTGCGGCCTGGCTGGCGGCGGCGCCGCCTGCCACGAGTACTGCGCAGGCGGCGGTGACGACGGCGGCGCGGCGTCCGGTGATGCCGAGCCCGGTGGCCAGTCGCGACAGGGCGGACGCCTGCGGGGCCGGTGCGGCACGGTGGCGCGACTTGCCGGCGCGGGAATGTGAAACGCCGTCAGGGCGCGTTTGTACCTGGAATTCAGTCATGATGGCCTCTCAACGCCTGCGGAGTTAGCTGTCGGGTTCGGATGAGGTCATCCGGCCGCACGGAATATCACGTGTCGGCTTCACCCCAAGGGCGCATGTGTGCAGAATGCCCGGGAACTCTGGGTCCCCCGCCTCTGCCTGGTCCAGCGGAATCCGGGAAGCGGCAGAGTTTGGCGTCCATCCGGATATGCGGCACAAATGGAGGCCGCACTCGAAAAACGGTACAGGACTCCTGGGCTTAAGTCACATTTGGGTAACGGCGGTCACAGGGGCGGCGTGTCGCGTTGCGCGGGATTCCCCGCGCGGGTGCCGGTAGCCGACCCTGTAGCCCCGGTGCCGGTTACGCCGACGGCGGTACGGCCGGGAGCCGTGCAGCGAACTCCGTCCGGCCTGGTCGGGACGTGACCTCGACGGTCCCCCCGTGGGCCTCCACGATCGACTGGACAATGGACAAGCCCAGCCCGCTGGTGCCCTCGGACGTCGGTGCGCCCGCGGTGGCATATCCGCTGCCATTGCTGCCGGTTGCACCCCCGGACCTGCCGGAAGCAGAGCCGGAAAGAGGACCGGTAGAAGAGCCGGAAGCGCCGCGGGCAGCGGACCCGGACCGGGCCCCCGCCGTCGCTGCCGCAGGGCTGCCTGCGGAGCTGGCTGCCGGATTGGTGCGCGACGCGTCAGCCCGCGCGAAGCGGGCGAAGACTCGGCCGACGAATTCGGGGGCGATGCCGCTGCCGTTGTCCGTCACAGTGACCACGGCGCTGCCGTCCGCCGAACGCATGACGCCCGTGACCACCTTGGTCCCCGGTGCCGTGTGCTTGCGCGCATTGGACAGGAGATTGGCGAGGACCTGGTGGAGTTGGGCCGCATCGCCGCGCACCACCACCGGCTCATCCGGCAGTTCCAGCTGCCAGATCCGGTCCGGGGCCATGACCTTCTCATCGCTCACGGTCTCGACGGCCAGTTGGGTGAGGTCGACGTCGGCGACCTTGAGCGGCTGCCCCTCGTCCAGGCGCGCCAGCAGCAGCAGGTCCTCCACCAGGGTGGTCATCCGCTCGGACTGGCTTTGGACGCGGGCCAGGGATTTCTCGCCGTCGGGCGTGAAGTGCTCGGTCATCCGCATCAGCTCCGTGTAACCGCGGATGGCCGTGAGCGGAGTGCGGAGTTCGTGCGAGGCATCGGCGACGAACTGCCGCACCTTCATTTCGCTCTCCTGCCGCGCCTCAAGGGCGTTGGAGACGTTGTCCAGCATCTGGTTCAGCGCGTAGCCCACGCTGCCCACTTCGGTGCCGGGGTGGGCGGCCGACGCCGGGACACGCACCCCGAGCGCCACCTCGCCGGCGTCGAGCGGCAGGCGGGAGACCTTGGTGGCCACCTCGGAAAGCTGCTCCAGCGGCTTCATGGTCCGCCGGATGACCGCCGTGCCGGCGAGGCCGATCAGCACCAGCCCGCCTGCGGACACGACCACCATGGTCCACACCAGCGAGGCCAGGGTGTCCTGCTTTTCCGCCAGCGGGAGCCCGGTGACAATCACGTCGCCATACGGTGCACGCACGGCCATGAGCCGGTACGCGCCGGCCGAGAGCGTCCGGTCCACCGGCACACCGTTCGGGGCCAGGGTGAGGAGGACGGCGTTGTCGTCGGGGGAGAGGCTCTTGCGGGTGGCGTCCCCGGCCAGGAATCCGGCGCTGCTGACCTCGCCGTCCGCCAAGCGGGCGTTGAGCGTTCCGACGCCCTGCCCCCGGGCCTCGAGGGGGTCGGGGCGGCCGCCGGAGCTGCCGGGCACGGGCCGGCCGAACTCGCTGGAGCGGTGCGATGCTTCGCCGAGCTGGTCATCGAGCTGCCGGGTCAGGAAGAGGTCCATGGAGGCGTAGCTGAACAATCCCACAGCGCCGCAGATGGCCACGAGCAGCCCCATGGCAACGAGGACCAGCCGGGTGCGCAAATGCCACGTGGACGGGTTGCGCCAGTCACGCCCGGGGACGCGGGTGACGCCGGAAAGGGTGGGCACGTATCAGTCCGCCGGCTTCAGGACGTAGCCGGCGCCGCGCACCGTGTGGATCATGGGCGCGTGGTTGGCGTCCACCTTCTTGCGGAGGTACGAGATGTAGAGTTCCACGATGTTCGCCTGGCCGCCGAAGTCGTAGTCCCAGACCCGGTCCAGGATCTGGGCCTTGCTGATCACCCGCTTGGGGTTCTCCATGAGGTACCGCAGCAGTTCGAACTGCGTGGCGGTCAGATGCAGCTCCTCGCCGGCCCGGGTGACTTCACGGGTATCGACATTGAGCACAAGGTCACCCACCACGAGTTCGGCGGTGTCCATGGCGGCCACCCCGGAGCGCTGGACCAGCCGATGCAGGCGCAGCAGGACCTCTTCCATGCTGAACGGCTTCGTGACGTAGTCATCGCCGCCGGCCGCCAGGCCGGTGATGCGGTCCTGGACGGCGTCCTTGGCGGTGAGGAACAATGCTGGAACCTCCGGCGCGAACGCGCGGATCCGGCTGAGCAGCTCGACGCCGTCGAACCCGGGAAGCATCACATCCAGCACCAGCACGTCGGGGCGGAACTCCTTGGCAAGCCGGACCGCGCTGGGCCCGTCGGCCGCCACGGCCACGGACCAGCCGGCCATCCGCAGGCCCATGCTCATGAGCTCGGAGAGGCTGGGCTCATCGTCCACCACCAGCGCGCGGATGGGGGAGCCGTCCGGATGCGTGAGCTGGGGAAGGTTGTTGGTCATGGAGTGCGAAGTGGCCATGGGACAACTCTCCGATCTGCCGGTTAGGCGGGGCTTTGGGGACCCTGTGCGGCACCTGTGAATCCCAGCCTAGCGAGCTGAACGCCTTTCCGGGCCCCGTCCGGGCTGCTTCGGAAGAACTGTGGGTAGCAGCCCGGCCGTCTGGTCCGCCGGAGGGTCACAGGCGCGGCTGTCGGCCCGCACAGCGCAGGCACAGGATCGCTCAGCACTCTGGAGTAAATATCGATCCGCATCCTGAAGGAGAAGCACCATGAGCGGTCAGCATCCCGGAGCCGGTTCCGGCCCAGTCCCTGAACCCACGGCACCCGCGCCCGTTACGACGCCTCAGGGAGTCGGGCCTCAAGCGGCCTGGCAGCATGACGCCCCGCCGTACGACGCCTCGCAGAGCCAGGCCGGTCAGCGCGGCGACGGCGCTCCCCCCGGCCGGGGCGCGCCCTCCGCTGATTCGACAGCTCCGGCCTCGGCCCCGGTCTGGGGCATGCCCGGTCAGGAACTGCCGGCCTCTCCAGCTGCCGGGTGGGGTGCCCCCGGAACCGGATCCAAAAACGCCTCAGCGGCCAAGCCCTGGACGCTCAAGCGGGGCCTCGCCGTCGCCGGGGCGGCAGCAGTCCTGGCGGTCGGCGCCGGGGCGGGCGTCTACGCCCTTACCTCAAGTTCTGCGGCATCCGCTGGCACGGCGGGCGGGGTAGGCGGTGCCCAGGGCCCCGGCGCCCAGGGTTTCGCCCCGGGCATGCCGGGATCCGCGCAGGGCGGAACCGCGGGCGGCGGAATGTCCGGGCAGGGTGGTCCCGGCAACTTCGCGGCCGGTGGAATGGGCGGGCTGAACTCAGCCGTGCATGCCGATTACGTCGTGCTGCAGGGAAGCGACTACGTCACCATGGCCGAGCAGATGGGGACGGTGAGCGCGGTCAGTTCGTCCTCCGTCACGGTCAAGAGCAGCGACGGCTTCACCCGCAGCTATGCACTGGGCAGTGACGTGGTGGTGAGCAATCTGCAACAGCGGCGCCAGCAGGCTGGTGGCGGCTCGGGCACGCAGCTGAGCGTGACGGACATCGTCGCCGGCGGGACGGTGCGGATCGTAGCGGCCAAAGATGGCTCCGGCTACACTGCAACGTCCGTCATGGTGGTGGCGGCGACCTCCACCGGTCAGTCCAACTGACCCCGCTGGGGCGCCCAGTGTTGCCGGGTCCGGCGGGCCCGGCAGCACGCCCACTCTGTGGACTGCGACGGCGGGGACGCCGGGTTTTGCCGATTCGACCTGCTGTGAACGATTTCCGCAGTTCAGCGACTCTCATCGAACATAATTCGGAGTGAAGCGCTTGCCGACCGCCGAGTCAAAAAAACACCTGTTATTTTATTACGCCGACCAAATTGTGATTTGCACTACACTTGCGGAATTCGTCTCACTATGTGGAACCTGCGGTCCATTGTTACTTGCACGTTCGCATTGTTACGTTGCACACTTCAATTGTGAACAAGAAACTCAACAGCACCTGCAGCTGCAGCTTCCTGGGTCAGCACACCCGCTGGTACCGAGATGCGCTGTTGTCGAATGCACGCCTAACTTTTACACCCCAAGAGTTTCTAGGCATTCGCCCCCCAGCCCAGAGTCGGGCGCCCCTCCCCAGTTTTCATTGCGGGGAAAGTAGCATTCGAGCCGCGATGACGGCCATTCACATTGAGGTAAGCATTCCATGTCAGTTGCATCCGGATACGTCCACATCTCCGTCCGTAACGCCAGCAAGGCCGGCCAGACCTCCGGGATCCGCCAGGGCTTTGGTGGCCGCTCCGCATTCGCACCCGCCGGTTCGGCCGGCACCTTCCCGGCCCCCGGATATGCAGCCCAGGGCTACAACCCTGACTCCTACGGTCAGCTCCGCGCCGTTCCGCCCGCCCCGGCCACTGCGCCCACTCCCGTGATCGCTCCGGGTGCCGGCAGCGCGGTCCGTCCTGCTCCCAGTGACAACGTCGCCCGCGGCTTCGTGCTGTACATGGGGATCGACGAGGAAACTGCGGCCGCCGCCGGCACCTCGATCGCCAAGCTTGCCCAGGAGATCCGGGCCTACGCCCAGTCCCTTGTTGCCGGCGCCGAAAGCTACGCCGCCGTCGCCGTCGCGCCGGCCAGCGCCCCGGGTTCCGCCCTCGACGTCGTCCGTTCGACGTTCGGCGACCCCACCGCCGCTGCCCGCCAGCGTACCGAGACCGCCCGCCTGCAGCAGCCGCAGGATCCGCGGCCGTCCGGTGTGCTGATCGATCTGGCCCGCCGTGAGGTGCACCTCGACGGCGAATCCCTGAACCTGACGTTCAAGGAATTCGAGCTCCTGAACTACCTTGTGGAGAACGGCACCCGCACCGTAGGCCGCGACGAGCTCCTCGAAGGCCTGTGGCGGAACGCCGAAGAGGTCCCCAACGAGCGGACCATCGACGTCCACATCCGCCGCCTGCGTTCCAAGCTCGGACGCCTGGCCAACACAGTCCGCACCGTCCGCGGCCAGGGCTACCGCTTCTACGAGCACCCCGAGGTCGTCGTCTGGGCCGCTCCGGAATACTCGATCTAGCCTTGGCTTCACGCAAAGCGTCCGTTTCTCCTACTACGGGGACGGGCGCTTTCGCTTTCGCGGCACGATCCCTCGGCGCCTGCCGCATTAGGATTGGGGCATGAGCGCGCATCACATCAAACGGCTGGTGATCATGAGGCACGCCAAGTCCGACTGGCCCGGCGGGGTGGCCGATCACGAACGGCCGCTCGAAGAGCGCGGCCACAGGGATGCTCCCGTCGCCGGAAAGTGGCTGCTCAAACACGACGTGGTCCCCGACTTCATCCTCTGCTCCAGCGCGCTCCGGACCCGCCAGACCTGCACCTGGGTGTGCCACGCGCTCGGTGACAAAGCGCCGACGCCGAAGCTTGAGGACGGCCTGTACGCCGCGTCCGCCTCGCGCATGCTGGCGGTGATCAACCACGTTCCGGATACCGTGAACACGCTCATGGTGATTTCGCACATGCCCGGTGTCCAGGACCTTGCCATGCACCTGGCGTCCCGGGATTCCGATCACGATGCGTACATGGACGCGGCCACCCGATATCCGACCAGCGGGCTGACCGTGCTGGAAACGGAGAAGTCGTGGGCCGAACTGGACGGGCAGGACGCCCGGCTCACCCATTTCAAGGTTCCGCGCGCAAAATAACCGCCCGGCTGCCCGGGCGATGATTCCGGATTCCATAGCTACCGGCTGCATTCTGCGGTTTACTGTTCCTGTTTGCTGATGTGGTTTTTCCAATGGTTTTGGGGCAGGTAAGGCAACCTCAGAGAAAAGGTGGATCAACGTGGATTCAGGGCAGCTCATAGGAATTATCATCGGCATCGTTGTGGTGCTGGCGATTGTCGCGGTCGCAGTCATGGTCAGCCGCAGGCGCAAGGTCGCCGCGGACCGGAATCGCGCTGCTGAAATGCGTGAACAGGCCAAAGCCGACGAGCTCACGGCGCGGGAACGCGAGGCCAAGGCGACGCGGGCCGAGGCGGACGCGCAGCAGGCCGAGCTTGAGGCCGAACGCCTGCGGCAGGAAGCCCGCAGCCGCCAGGAAGAAGCCGAAAAAGTCCGCTCCGGCGCGCAGGAGCAACTGCGCAAGGCCGACGAACTGGACCCCGACGTCGTCACGTCCGAGCACGACGATGCGGCAGCCGAGACCCCCACCCGGCGGAGTCTGCGGTCCGAGCCGGCCACCGGTGGGCCGGTCTCCGGTGAACCAGGGGCCGGCGAGCCGGTTCCCGGCGCGCGCGTTTCCGGTGAAGAGCGCAACCCGGACGACGTGACGCAAGCCGACACGGCCCAAACCCACACCACGGATACCAACCCGCCGGACGACAGGCCGCGAAACCTCTGAGCCCGGAATCAGGAACCCAAATTCCCGCGCCCGGAATTCCAAGGCCGGAATCCTGCGCTGGCCGCGGCGGCGTGATTATCGGCGGGCGGAATTCCGGGCGGGCGCTTTCGCACTGGGTGGCTTGGCGGGTGTTTTTGCTGCGGGTGACCGGACCGGTGATTTTGCCGCCGGTGATTTGACGGAGGGGACCCTCGCGGGTGCCTTTGCCGCAGACTTGGCGGCCGGCCGCGCAGCCGCCGGACGTGCGGTGGTTCCCCGCGCCGTCGTGCGCGACGCCGCCGGCCGCGGGCTTGCGGTCCTGGCCCCCGCGCCCCGTGAAACCGGCGCCGGACGGCGCCGTGGGGCCTGGCCGGGGGCGCGCCGGCCGCGGCTCCTGCCGGGCAGCGCGGTGCCGGCGAACAACAGCAGCAAGGTGACGGCTCCGGCGGCGCCGGCCAGATAGAAATACAAATCCGGGTGCGCGGAATCGACGCGTGTGGACAGGGCATTGGGGTCCGGGTTGAAGGCGAGGCCCCACTGGCGCAGGAAAGCGATTCCGAACGCGATGAAGAGGATGCTGCCGGCCCCGCTCGCCACGAGGGTCTTGTGCCGGCGCCGGATCACGACCTCGGCCACGCAGGCCACATAGGCCGCCGCCGACGCACCGAGGAACCACACGAACACGGTCTCGTTCAGGGTGATCCCGGTCAGGACCAGGAGGGCCCCGGCGGCGAGGAACGCTCCGATGGCGATCTTCCCGCTGATACCCATGTGACGCATGTGAATAATCATGCCTGAGCGGGCGGCTGCTTCACGACGTAGCCGCGCATGGAGGCCATAATTGCGGCCACACTCTGCTCGCGGGTCCGCTCCGGGTTGTAGGCGTGGCGGTCCAGTCCCACAACGAAACAGGCGCCGAAGATGGCCGTTTCGAGGCTTCCCCGGGACACTCCGGGGTCCACGGGATAGACGGCGGCGACTCCGTCGATGGCAGAGCCGATCACCGCGAGCAGGCGTCCGCGGAGCTCGGCGAAGGTGTCCTGCCATTCGCTGGGGGTCCGCCAGTTCTCGCTGACCCAGAGCCGGGCGAAGGACGGGTACTCGGCCATGAAGTCCATGGCCTGGCCGATCATCTCCTCCATGGCGGCGAGGGGATCGGCGGAGTCGTCCCGGACGCTCAGGAGCCGCGCCATGAGGATGTCCACACCGTGGCGCAGCAGCTGGGCAATAAGGTCCGATTTGCTGCCGAAGTTGTAATACACCGTGCCCTTGGACACCCCGGCGGCCGTT
The DNA here is from genome assembly GCF_054062615.1 of Arthrobacter sp. TE12232. NCBI lineage: Bacteria > Bacillati > Actinomycetota > Actinomycetes > Micrococcales > Micrococcaceae > Arthrobacter > Arthrobacter sp. TE12232. The sequence continues at coordinate 1,819,333 of NZ_JBSSFK010000001.1, read as the reverse complement.
GCGATCTCGTCGACGGTCACGCCCGCCGCACCCCGTTCGCCGATCAGTTCCATGGACGCTTCGAACAGCTTCTGCTTTGTGGCGTTGGTGCGGCCGGGACGGAGCTTCTTCTCCGGATCCCCGGGGCCCGCCGTGCTGCCGCCGCGTGGGCTGTTGGTCATACGGCGATCTCCGGTTTCAGCGTCTTGAGGGTCCAGTACTTGTTCTTGCGGACGGCCGCGGTTGACATGGCCAGTCCCAGCAAAGTGTAGCCAACCAGACCGAGCATGGTGGGCAGGATGATCGCGAGGTCGGCCCCGTAAATCAGGTGCCGCATGCCGCTGACCACGTAGCCCATGGGCAGGATCTGGTGCACGACGTGTAAGGGCTCCGGCGTGGTCTGCCAAGGGAACGTGCCGCCGGAGGACACCAGCTGCAGCACCAGCAGGATGAGCACCACGAGCTTGCCGGGCGAGCCCAGCAGCGCCACGACGCCCTGGATGATGGCGCTAAACGCCATCGCGGCCGCCAGCATGAGGAACCACATCAGTACCGGATGGGCGGGGTCCAGTCCGAGCCCCACGTCCACCACGAGGGTCAGCAGGCTTGCTTGGACGGCGGACACCGCCAGGAATGGAAGCCAGCCGCCCGCAGCGATTTTCCAGGCGGGCGCGTTGGAGGCCAGCGCGCGCTGGGTGACCGGGCGCATGGCCTGGACCAGCATGAAGACGCCGATCCACAGGGCCAGCGTAAGGAAGAACGGCGCCAGCCCGGCGCCGTAGGACCCGGCCTTGGCCTGAGAGACATTGCTGACCGCGACGGGGTCGGCCATGACCTTGGAGAGGCTGTCCTTCTGTGCGTCGTCCGGGTTGGGTACCTTGCCGGCGCCCTGGGCGAGTTCCCCGGCGAGGGTTCCCGCGCCGTCGGAAGCAGTGGCCGCGCCGGTCTCCAGCTGGGCGGCGCCGTCGTCGAGTTTCTGGGCTCCCTGCACGAGCTTGCCGGCGCCGTCCATGGCATTCTGCTGGCCGGCGGCGAGGGTGGCGGAACCGCTGGCGAGCTGGTCCGCCCCGGCGGAGGCCTTGGCGACGGCGTCGCTGAGGGCGGGCGCCGCACCGGCCAGCTGCGAGGCACCGGCGCTGACGGCGGCGGAACCGTCGGCGAGTTTCTGGACCTGGGTGGCGGCCGTCTGCAGTTTCGCGGCGGAAGCGGCAGCAGCCGGCGAGGGCGCGGCCGGCGCGGGGGTGGCGTCGACGTCGGCCACGACCGCATCGGCCTGCTCCTGGGTGAGGACTCCGGCGGCGACCAGGTGGCCGGTCGATGCCACCACCCGGCTCCGCTGGCCCTGCGCGGCGGCTTGTTGCGCGGCCTGGTTGGCGGCGGCGAGCTGTCCGGGGATGGACTGCATCGCGGTATTGAGTGCGGCGTTGCCGGCGGCCACCTGGGCGGCGCCGTCGGCCAGTTGCTGTGCGTTGGCGGGCAGGGCGGCCGTCTTGTCCTTGAGCTGGGTGAGGCCGCCGCTGAGCTGGCCGGCCCCGGTACTCAGGGACGTGGCGCCGTCCCGGAGTTTGACTTCGCCGTTGTAGAGCTCGGTGGCGCCGCTCTTGAGCTCGCCGGTGCCTTGGTGCAGGCTCACCGTGCCGTCATGGAGGCGGGCGACGCCGTCGGCCAGCTGGCCTGCGCCGTCGGAGGCCTTGAGCATCTGCGTGTGGATGGTGCCGAACCCGGTGAGGAGCTGGTTGGCGGTCTCCTCGCCCACCTCCTTGGCGACCGTCGTGTGCACGGCCGTGGTGAGTTTGTCCACGATGGTGCTCAGGAGGTAGTTGTTGGCGTCGTTGGTGGTGACGTTGAGCATGGCCTGGTTGGCGGCGTCGAAGCTGCCGGGCGAGGCCAGGTTCGCGGAAAAGTCCTTCGGGATCTTCAGGGCGAACCCGTAGGTGCCGTTGCTGACGCCCTGGTCGGCTTCCGCTGTGCTGGCGACCGTCTTCCAGTTGAAGACGTGGCCGTCCACAAGGCTTTCGGCCACCTTCCGGCCGGCCTCGAGCCGGGTGCCGTCGGCGGACGCGGCGCCGGAGTCCTCGACCACCAGGGCCGCATCGATCTGGTTCAGCTTGCCGTACGGATCCCAGTTCGCGTAAAGGTACACGGCGCCGTAGAGCAGCGGGACCAGGGCCAGGGCCAGGATGGTCAGCTTGGGCAGCAGACCGCCGGTCATTCGTTTGAGCTCGGAGCGGGCCAGCCGCAGCACAGTCACTTTGCGTCCTCGGTTTCGGGTAGGAAGGTTTCAGCGGGGCGGGTGTCGTCGGGCTCGGGGACTGCGTTGCCGATCACGGCGGCGGGCCCGGTCCAGCCGTCCGGAATGCGGGTGACGGTAGCGACGACGGCGAGCGGCCGCCCGGCGTCGTGCGCCAGTTCCATCAGCCGCGGCAGCCAGTCGGAGGCGTCGCCGCTGTGCCGGTCGGGGGAGTCCATCACGAGCAAGCTCGTGTCCGGATTGGCGAGGGCGAGCGCCGTGAGCAGTTCGACCCGCCGGCCGGCCGGCAGTTGCTCGGCCCAGAGCCCTGCGATGTCCTCGAAGTTGTTGAGCTTCAGCCACGGGGTGCTGCGCAGGGCGCCGCGGTGGCGGCGCGGGATCAGGGACAGATCCTCTGTGACGAGGTCGCGGACGCTCAGGTGCTGCTCGGGCTCGTTGACGCCGGGGGAGTCGACCACGTTGCTGGCCTGCCGGAGCGCCTTGATCCGGCCGCTGCCGTCCCAGCCGATGTTCCCCGAGGAGGGCCTCATGCGTCCGGTCAGGGCCAGGGCGAGGGCCGTCCTCTGGTCCTGGCGGGGGCCTTCGACGAGCAGGAGTTCACCGCGCGCGGCCTCCAGCGAGGTCGGCGGCAGCAGGTCATCCCGCCGGCCGGTCACGGAGAGTTGTTGTACGCAGAGCAAAGCTTGCCTTTCGCAGAAACGGTGTCTGCTCCAAGGCTAACTAAACTGACCGGTCAGTTCAAATAAGATGCCGGTGATGTGATGAACGAGACGCGCCGGCAGGTTCAGAGGCCGTAGGCCTCCAGCAGGCGGAGCCAGACCTCGCTGATCGTCGGATAGGAGGGCACGGCATGCCACAGCCGGTCCAGCGGCACTTCCCCCACGATCGCGATGGTGGCCGCGTGCAGGAGTTCTGCAACATCCGGGCCGGCGAACGTGGCGCCCAGCAGCACCTTGCGGTCCTCATCGATGACCAGCTGCGCCCACCCTTCGTAGTTTTCGGCGTGCAAGGAGGAACCGGAAACCTGGATGGGAAGCTCCACGGTGGAGGCCCGGAAGCCGTCCTTCTCGGCCTGCGCCTTGGTCCGGCCGACGTTCGCCAGTTCCGGGTCGGTGAACACCACGTTGGGCACCGCGTGGTCATAGGCCGTCTGGGCAAAGCCGGTCCACGGTGCCGGCTCGCCGGTGAGCTCACCCTTGGCACGGGCGGCAATGGCGTCGCCGGTGGCCCGGGCGCCGTACTTGCCCTGATGCGTCAGCATGGCCCGTCCGGCGGCGTCGCCTGCCGCGTACAGCCACGGGCTGCCGGACACCTCGTTTTCCGCGGCGCGGTGGACTAGGCCGGTGGAATCGGTGGTGAGCCGCAGCGGGCCGCCCTCCGGCGCGGAAATCCCGACGCTGTCCAGGCCGATCCCCTCGAGGGCAGGGTGCCGGCCGGTGGTGACCAGCAGTTTGTCGGCCGTGAGGCTCGCGCCCGCGGCTGCCCCTGCGCTGGCGCCGGTACCGCCCCCGGACCCGCCGTCGAGCACGAGCGTGAGGGAACCGTCGTCGTTCTCACTGACGCTGCGTGTACCCGTATGGAGGCGGAGGTCGACGCCGTCGGCGCGCAGTCCGGCAGCGACCAGTTCGGCGGCCGGCTCCGGGAAGGCGCCCAGGAGGGCGCCGCGGGCAACGAGCGTCACGGCCGCGCCAAGACGGGCGTAGGCCTGGGCCAGTTCGACGCCGGCCACCCCGCCGCCGAGCACGGCGAGCCGCTCGGGAACTTCGCGGGCGGACGTCGCCTCCCTCGTGGTCCAGTATTCGATGTCTTGGAGTCCCTCGACCGGGGGCTGGTTGGGGGTGGATCCCGTCGCAACCACCACAGCGTGCCGGGCCGTGAGCGCGTAGCTGTTGCCGTCCAGCCCGGCCACCTCCACCTGCCGCGGGGCGGTGATCCAGCCGTGGCCGCGGATCAGATCTATCCCGGTGTCTTCCACCCATTTGACCTGGCCGTCGTCCTGCCAGTTCGAGGTGAAGTAGTCCCGGCGCTTAAGGACGGCGGCCACGTCCAGGGTTCGGGTGACGGCCTCCAGGGCGCCGGGGACGGTCTGCGCGCCGTGCAGCGCGGTGCCCGGCCGCAGAAGCGCCTTCGACGGCATGCACGCCCAGTAGGAACACTCGCCGCCCACCAGTTCAGCCTCGATCAGGACCGCCGTCAGGCCGCCGCGGACCGCGCGGTCCGCGACATTTTCCCCGACCGCGCCCGCGCCGATCACAATGACATCGAATTCCCGCTCGAGCCGTAACGTCATGGCACCAGCCTACGCCGGGGCCGTGACGCGCTCGGGGCGGGTGCTGGGGCAGGCGCTTCGTGCACCGTCGAGGCCGGGGCCCGGCGTAATGTGCCGGGAAAAGCCCTTTGCAGGACCGGGGACCATCGATACTGTTGGGACCATACTTGGGGGAGGAGGCGGCCATGGCCGCAGGAAATATCACAGCAGGCAAGACCATACCGATGGCGAGGTTCAGTGCGCAGGCCCGGCTCCGGGCGCTTCAGGCGGACATCCTGGAGCTGATCCTCGAACGCGATCTTGTCGCCGGGGACCCGCTGCCCACGGAGAGCGAGCTCACCGCCGCTCTCGGCGTCGGCCGCAATACGCTGCGGGAATCGCTGAAGGCGCTCCAGGCGGTGGGAGTCATTGAGATCCGGCACGGCTTCGGCATGTTCGTGGCCCCGAGCAATTTCGAGGCACTGACCGACGGCCTCACTTTCCGTGCGCGGTTGTCGCTGCGCCACCACGGCGAAGAAGCGATGCAGCTCGTCGATGTCCGGCAGGCGCTCGAATCCGGCCTGGTCGGTGCCGCGATGGACAAGATCACGCCCGAACAGCTGGCCGCGGTGGAGGAATCGGTGGAGCGCATGGAAGCCTCGGCCGCTGCCGGGGAGCCCTTCATCGAAGCCGACGCGGAGTTCCACCGCCGGCTGTTCGAGCCGCTGAACAACGAGCTCCTGATCAGTCTCATGGATGTTTTCTGGAAGGTCTACCGCCGGATCCACCTTGAGGTCGGCAGCCTGTATGCGGTGGACCTCCACGAAACCGCCGCGCTGCACAGGGAGATCTACGAGGCTGTTGCCTCGGCGGACAAAGTCCTCGCTGCCGAGCGGCTCAACAGCCATTTCGATGGAATCCGCAGCATCATCGCCCAGACAACGGCCTGATCGCCTGACGGCCTGGCCGCCTGATTCGCCGTCAACCGGCGACGACCCGCATCGATTGCTCCGTAACTGCCCTTTTGACCCGTCAGAAGGGCAGTTACGGAGCAATCGACGGTTAGCGGACTGCGGGCCGAGGCTTAAAATAGAAGATCCGCCCCGGCGAACCGGGGCGGATCTTCTTCTTCTTCTTCTTCTGTGCGCCCAAAGGGATTCGAACCCCTGACCTTCTGTTCCGTAGACAGACGCTCTATCCAGCTGAGCTATGGGCGCATTCTCGGCTCTTGGAGAACTTCTCGCTCCCCGAACCTCGAATTACTTTACGCGAGCCCGGGCCCAGTTACAAATCGAAACGGGTGTAATTTGGGCAACTAGACCGGTCTACGTGACCTTAGTCACAAAAAGTGCTACTGTTCACCGGTAAATTCCTTGGATTTCCGCGGGTTTTGATTCGCGCAGCCCTGGTCATCCCATGTCCGAGCCCAAAATCGGCACCGTGGCGAGCCCTAGCATTTAGGACACACCACTGAACCCGAGGAAGGGAACCGTAATGGGAGATCTGGCGCGACTGCCGTTGCTTGAAAAGGCACCCACCACACATGCCGGTCTGCTGGCATGGGTTGAAGAGGTGGCTGAACTGACTCAGCCGGACCGGATCTACTGGGTTGACGGCTCGGAAGAGGAAAACACCCGGCTGACCGATGAGCTCGTTGCCGCGGGCACCCTGACCCGGCTGAACGAGAACCTGTTCCCCAAGTCCTTCGCGGCCTTCTCCGACCCGGCCGACGTGGCACGCGTCGAAGAGCAGACCTTCATCTGCTCCGAGAACAAGCGCGATGCAGGGTTCACCAACAACTGGATGGCACCGGCGGAGATGAAGGAGAAGCTGCGCGGCCTGTTCGCCGGCTCCATGCGCGGCCGCACCATGTACGTCATCCCGTTCGTGATGGGCCACCTGGACGCAGAGGACCCCAAGTTCGGCGTGGAGATCACGGACAGCGCCTACGTTGTCGCCTCCATGCGCATCATGGCGACCATCGGCGCCGAGGTCCTGGACAAGATCACCGCCACGAACGCGTTCTTCGTCCCCGCCCTGCACTCCCTGGGCGCACCGCTGGCCCCGGGGCAGGCCGACGTCGCATGGCCCTGCAACCCGGACAAGTGGATCGTGCACTTCCCGGAGGAGCGCTCCATCTGGTCCTTCGGCTCCGGCTACGGTGGCAACGCCCTGCTCGGCAAGAAGTGCTACGCCCTGCGCATCGCCTCGGTAATGGCCCGTGACGAAGGGTGGCTGGCCGAGCACATGCTCATCCTCAAGCTGACCTCGCCGGAAAAGAAGAACTACTACGTCTCCGCCGCCTTCCCCTCCGCCTGCGGCAAGACCAACCTCGCCCTGCTGGATCCGACCATCGAGGGCTGGGAAGTCGAGACCCTCGGCGACGACATCACCTGGATGCGGATCGGCAAGGAAGGCGAACTGCGCGCCACCAACCCGGAGGCGGGCCTGTTCGGCGTCGCCCCCGGCACCGGCTGGGGCACCAACCCGAACGCTATGCGTGCCATCGCCAAGGGCCACAGCATCTTTACCAACGTGGCCCTCACGGACGACGGCGGTGTGTGGTGGGAAGGCATGACCGACGAGGTCCCGGCGCACCTGACCGACTGGCAGGGCAACTCCTGGACGCCTGATTCGGACAAGCCCGCGGCCCACCCGAACTCCCGCTTCTGCACCCCGATCTCCCAGATCGACATGCTGGCCGAGGAGTACTACAGCCCCGACGGCGTGGAGCTTTCCGCCATCCTCTTCGGCGGCCGCCGCAAGACCACGGTTCCCCTGGTGACCGAGGCCCGCAGCTGGACCAACGGCATCTTCATGGGCTCCACCCTGTCCTCCGAGACCACGGCCGCGGCCGCGGGCCAGGTGGGCGTGCTCCGCCGGGATCCCATGGCCATGCTGCCGTTCATCGGCTACGACGCCGGCGACTACCTGAAGCACTGGATCAGCGTTTCGTCCAAGGCCAACCCGGCACGGCTGCCCAAGATCTTCCTGGTCAACTGGTTCCGCCGCACGGCCGACGGTGACTTCGCGTGGCCCGGGTTCGGCGACAACGCGCGTGTCCTCAAGTGGGCCATCGAGCGCATCGAGGGCAAGGCCGACGCCGTCGAGACGCCCATCGGGTTCGTGCCGGCCGGCCACGCGCTGGACCTTACCGGTCTGGACCTGACCCACGCCCACGTTGAAGACGCCGTCCGCGTCGACCCGCAGGAGTGGGCCACCGAGCTGGCCTCGATTGAAGAGTGGTACGCCAAGTTCGGCGACTCCCTGCCCGAGGCCCTGCGTACCGAGCTGGAAGGCCTGAAGGCTCGCATGGCAGCCCAGCAGTAACAAGTACCGGTCAACGAACGGCGGGCCCCGCACCTTGCGAAAGGTGCGGGGCCGCCGTCGCGCTCTCATCGATTGCTCCGCAGCGGCCCTTTTGACCCCTCAGAAGGGCAGTTACGGAGCAATCGATGAGTGTCTAGCTGGCGAGCCAGATGTCCGGGCCGAAGACCTCGTAGTGGATCTTCGTGGCCGGGATGCCGGCGTTGATAGCCTCGTTGCGGATGTTCTTCATGAACGGCAGCGGGCCGCACAGGTACAGGGACGCGTTGGCGGGCAGGTCCACTTCGCGCAGGGACATGAAGCCGGTCTTGGCGCCGGCTTCCGGCTGCTCGAGCCAGAGCTGGAGGTCGGCGCCGTCGAGGCGTTCGACGTCGTCAGTCATCTGGGAGCGCAGCGCCCAGCTGTCCAGGGTGCTTTCCGCGTGCAGGACCAGGACCTGGCGGTCCGAACCGGACTCGGCGAGGGAGCGCAGGATGGACGCCGTGGGGGTGCAGCCGATGCCGGCCGAGGCCAGGACCACGGGGCCGTCGCCCTCCTTGAGTGTGATTTCGCCGTAGGGGTTGGAGATTTCGATGACGTCGCCGACCTCCACGGTGTTGTGCAGCACGGGGGAGACCTCGCCGCCGTCGTCGAGCTTCGTGGTGAAGCTGCGGCTGGTGCCGGCGTCGCCGGAGAGGGAGTACTGGCGGACCTGACGGAGCCCGTCCGGCAGGGTGACTTTGACGCTGACGTACTGGCCGGGGAGGGCCGCGGTGATGGGGGTGTCGTCGGCCGGTTCCAGGGTGAAGGTCGTGGAGCCGGTGCCGGCGGGGGTCTTGGCGGCAACCTTCCAGGGGGTCCACATCTCGCCGTTCGCCTGGGCGGCGTAGAGGCCTTTCTCAAGCTTGATCAGCGCGTCCGCCATGAGCCAGTAGACCTCGGTCCAGGCCTCGGCGATTTCCGGGGTGATGACCTCGGCGAGGTCCTCGGCGATGGCGGCGAAGAGGTGCTCGTAGACCACCTGGTACTGCGGTTCGGTGATGCCCAGGGAGGCGTGGCGGTGCGCGATGCGGGACAGGACGGTCTCGGGCAGGGTGCCGGGGTTGTTCACCAGGTGGGTGGCGAAAGCAGCGATGCTTCCGGCCAGGGCCTGCTGCTGGTTGCCGTTGCGCTGGTTGGAGCGGCTGAAGAGCCCGTCCAGCAGTTCCGGATGCGCGGCGAAGAGCCGGGCGTAGAACTTGGGGGTGATCTCGCCGATGCGGGAACCGACCAGCGGCAGGGTGGCCTCGATGACCGGGAAGGACTTGTCCGAGAGCATGCTGACTCCTGAGTTAGTGGCCCGGGGTCTTCAACCGGACCGCGATGTGAATACTAATATTTGAAATGCGAGTATTTACACCTCAGTTCTACATGGCGTAGAAGAGTGATGCAAATCGGGTGGGCAGGGCCGTGACGAGGGGCCGTGACTAGAGTCCGGGACGCAGCCCGATCATTTGGAAGACCGGCGTCATTTGCCGGGAGGTCGGCAGCGAGGCGATGACGATCCCGTCGAGTTCGCGATAGAAGGCCTCGCGGGCCCGGGCAAGCGCGGCCCGGAGATGGCATTCGGTGATGAGCGGGCAGGTGCCGCCCGCGGCGACGCAGTCGGCCGGGTCCTGGCGGGTGTCGAGTTCCCGCAGCAGCTGGCCCACCGTCGCGGCGCGGCCGGCGCTGCTGAGCCGGGATCCGCCGTTGCGGCCGCGTTCGACGTCGATCATGCCCAGTTCGCGCAGCTTCGCCATCGCCTTGCTGACGTGGTTGTAGGGCGTGCCGACGGCGTCGGCGATGTTCTGGGTGGTCAGGAGCCCGCCGTCGGGAGCGGCCGCGAGCACCATCATGGCGCGCAGGCTCACATCAGCGAAGGCGTTGATCTTCATATCCCCAGCTTACGGCCGGTCTAGTCCACCCACACGGCGGGTTCGTTGGTATCGGCGGAGAGCTGGCCGAATTCGAGCTCGCGGGTCCCGGGGTTCGGGGCGTAGGGCAGGACCGCGGCGAACAGCGATCCGTCCTGGTGTTCGGCGGCCACGTGAATGGCGTCCGAGTCCTCCTCGATCAGCGTGATGTCACAGACCACCGCGGCGGCCCGGAACTCGTCCCGGTGCTGGCGGAGCAGCTCGTGGAGGTCCTGGATCATGGTGTCCGCGTCGAAGTCGGCGTCGGATCCGTCGCTCGCGTCCGCGGGGGTCACGGCAACCAGCCGGACTTCGCCGTCGTTCTGCACTACGAGCGCGAACGGCAGGAAGCCGCCGTTACGCTCCAGCTGCTCCTGCGCGGCCCCGACGCCGGTACCGAGCAGGTTTTCCAGGTCCGTGGCGCTGGCTTCCGGCACGGACTCGCGCCAGGAGCCGGCGTCCGGGGTTTCTTCGGGATGCGCGGCCACTGCTAGCCCCGGACCAGCGCCAGGACGCGGTCGCGGACCCGCTCCATGGTGGCGGTGTCCGTGGCTTCGACGTTGAGGCGCAGGAACGGCTCGGTGTTGGACGGGCGCAGGTTGAACCAGTAGCTGCCGTCGGTGGCAATGAAGGTGCTGCCGTCGAGGTAGTCGACCTCGACGTCTTCGTCAAGGAAGTCCTCGCGGACGCGCTCGACCGCGCCGGCCTTGTCCTCGATTTCCGAGTTGATCTCGCCGGAGGACCGGTACGGTTCGTATTCGCGGCCGAGTTCGGAGAGCGGGCCGTCCTGTTCGCCCAGGGCGGCCAGGACGTGCATGGCCGCCAGCATGCCGGTGTCCGCATTCCAGAAGTCGCGGAAGTAGAAGTGGGCCGAGTGCTCCCCGCCGAAGATGGCTCCTTCCGCGGCCATGACGGCCTTGATGAAGGAGTGCCCCACGCGGGTGCGGACGGCGCGGCCGCCGTGGCGTTCGACGAGTTCCGGAACCGCGCGGGAGGTCAGCAGGTTGTGGATGACGGTCGGCATGTCCTCGCCGAGGGCCTGGGCGCGGGCGATTTCGCGGCGGGCCACCATGCCGGTGATGGCCGACGGCGAGACGGGCTCGCCGTTTTCGTCGATCACGAAGCAGCGGTCGGCGTCGCCGTCGAACGCCAGGCCGATGTCCGCGCCGTGCTCGACGACGGCGGCCTGCAGATCGCGCAGGTTTTCCGGCTCCAACGGGTTGGCCGGGTGGTTCGGGAACGAGCCGTCGAGCTCGAAGTACAGCGGCACGATCTCCAGGGGAAGCTTGGGCAGCAGCGCATCGCCCAGCACGGCCGGCGTGGTGAGGCCGGCCATGCCGTTGCCGGCGTCGACGACGACCTTCAGCGGCCGCGAGCCGCGCAGGTCCACGAGGCTGCGCAGGTACTCGGCGTACCCCTTGAGGACATCATGCACGCCCACCAGTCCGCGGGTCCCGGCGGCCGGGATGGTGCCGGCGTTGAGGTATTCCTCGGCGCGGGCCTGGATTTCCTTGAGCCCGGTTTCGGAGGAGATCGGCACGGCGCCGGCCTTGGCCATCTTGATGCCGTTGTATTCGGCCGGGTTGTGGCTGGCGGTGAAGGTGGCGCCGGCGGCGTTGAGGGCGCCGCACGCGTAGTAGAGCTCGTCGGTGGAGATCAGGTCCAGCAACTGGACGTTGGCGCCGCGGGTGGCGGCGCCGTTGGCAAAGGCCTTGGCGAACTCGGGGGAGGAGGGGCGCATGTCCCCGCCCACGAGCACGGTCTGCCCCGTGAGCTCCAGGACGTCGACGAAGGCGGCACCGACGGCTTCGACGATTTCCGCGGTGATGGATTGGCCCACGATTCCGCGCACGTCATAAGCCTTGAACGAGGCCGAGAGGTCAAAAGTCTTTGTCTTGTCCGTAGTCACGGGTCTTATCTTACGTTGCGGCTCTGACGCTGCGGGCTGACGTGGTCGCGCCGGTGCTGTCCGCTGCTGTGCTGTCCACTGCTGTGCTCTCCACTGCGTGGGTTGTCCACTGCGTGGGTTGTCCACATAGCGGGGTGCTGGCTGCGCCGGTGTCGGAGGGGGCTGGGATACTGAATCAATGGCCAGTAACCAGAATGTCCTTTCCAGCCCGGCAGATTCCACCACCACCGCAGTTTCCGGCACCGCAGTTTCCGGTGCCGCTGTCTCCCCGACCCGGGAACAGGCCCAGGCCGTGCTGCGGGAGCTCGTGGGGCACCCGGAGGCGCAGTTCCATGACGGCCAGTTCGAGGCCATTGAGGCACTGGTCGACGGCGGCCGGCGCGCCCTGGTGGTGCAGCGCACCGGCTGGGGAAAGTCAGCCGTGTACTTTGTCGCCTCGCTGCTGCTGCGCCGCCGCGGCGCGGGACCCACCCTGATCGTGTCCCCGCTCCTGGCCCTCATGCGCGACCAGGTGGCCGCCGCGGCCCGGGCCGGGGTGCGGGCGGTCGCCATCAACTCCGCGAACCAGCTGGAGTGGGACACCGTGCGCGAGCAGCTTGCCGCCGATGAAGTGGACGTCCTGCTCGTTTCCCCCGAGCGCCTCACCAACCCGTCCTTCCGGGAAAACCAGCTTCCCGAACTCGTCCGCCGGACCGGGCTGCTGGTGATTGACGAGGCCCACTGCATCTCGGACTGGGGCCACGACTTCCGCCCCGACTACCGGCGCATCGCGGACCTCATCACGCAGCTGCCGGACACCGTCCCGGTGCTCGCCACCACCGCCACGGCCAATTCCCGGGTGGTCCACGACATCGAAGAACAGCTCGGCAAGGACGTCCTGACCATCCGCGGCGCCCTCGGCCGGGAATCGCTCCGGCTGGGCGTCCTGACCCTGCCGGATTCCCGCGAACGGCTGGGCTGGCTGCTGACCCACCTGCAGGACCTGCAGGGCAGCGGCATCATCTACACGCTCACGGTGTCCGCCGCCGAGGACACCGCCCGGCTCCTGGCCGAAGCCGGGCACGAGGTGCTTGCCTATACCGGACGCACCGACCCCGCGGACCGGGAACGCGCCGAGCAGCTCCTCAAGGACAACCAGGTCAAGGCGCTGGTGGCCACCTCCGCCCTCGGCATGGGCTTCGACAAGCCGGACCTCGGCTTCGTGGTGCACCTTGGCGCGCCGTCCTCGCCCGTGGCGTACTACCAGCAGGTGGGCCGTGCCGGGCGCGGCGCGGCGAACGCCGACGTCCTGCTCCTGCCCGGGTCCGAGGACCGCGACATCTGGCAGTACTTCGCCACCGCGTCCATGCCGTCCGAGGACAAAGCTGCAGCCGTCCTGACGGCCCTTGCCGAGGCCGGCACGGCTGTGTCCACGGTGGCGCTCGAGGCCCGGGTGGACCTGCGCCGGACCCCCCTGGAGCTGCTGCTGAAGGTGCTGGCCGTGGACGGCGCCGTCGAACGCGTCGGCGGCGGCTGGCGTTCCACCGGACAGCCCTGGAGCTACGACGCCGAACGGTACGGCCGGATCGCCGAGGCCCGGGTGGATGAGCAGGACTCGATGGTCATCTACCAGGACACCGCGGGCTGCCGGATGGAATACATCACCTCCGTGCTGGACGACGAAACAGCCCACGCCTGCGGCCGTTGCGACAACTGTGCTGGCCGCTGGTTCCCGGCCGATATCGCCGAAGCCGCCACGGAGGCCGCCGGGCAGACACTCCGCCGGGCCGGCGTCGTGCTGGAACCGCGGCTGCAGTGGCCCACCGGCATGGACCGCCTGGGGGTGCCCGTCAAGGGCAAGATCAAGCCGGACGAGGCCCTCGCGGACGGTCGGGTCCTGGCGCGCCTGACGGACCTCGGCTGGGGCGGCGCCCTGCGCGAGGCCTTCGCCGCCGGTGCGCCGGACCGGCCCGTGGACCCCGGCATGCTGCAGGCCTGCGTCCAGGTGCTCCGGGAATGGGGCGCTGGAGACCCCCGGACCCCGGGCTGGAGCGGTGCCGGCCGCCCTGTCGCGATCATCAGCCTTCCCTCCCGCGGCAAGCCCGTGCTGGTGGACTCCCTGGCCCGCGGGATCTCCGAGATCGGCCGCATCCCGTATCTCGGCCAGCTGCAGCTCCACCACGGCGGACCCACCGGCGGGCGTGGCGGCAACAGTGCCTACCGGCTCGCCGCCGTCTGGGACCGCCTGGTGGTGGGGCCCGAGCTGGAGGAAGCCTTGGCCGGAATCCGCGGCCAGAGCGTGATGCTCATCGATGACCTCGTGGACAGCCGCTGGACCCTGACAGTCTCCGGGCGCGCCCTCAGGCTTGCGGGCGCCGGCGCCGTTTTGCCGCTGGTGCTGGGCCAGGCCGGCTGACCGCGGCGCCCGCATGACGGGGGAGCGCCAGGCTGTCCAGCGTGCTCAGGAGCATCAGGACGGCGATGGCCACGAACGCCGCCCGGTACGGCGCCGCCGGGTCACCGGCTGCGGGGCTGGCGAGGGCATGGCTGCTTGACTCGAAAACCCGCAGCAGGAGCGCCCCGACGGCGATCCCTGCCGCGGTCGCGAGCTGCACGAGCGTGGCGGAGACGGCGTTCGCGGACGGCAACTGGGCCGGGACGACGTCGGCGTACTGGACGGACGCGTAGGCCGAGAAGCCGATGGAGCGGAAGGCTCCGCTGGCCACGAGGACGGCGACGATCACCGGCTCCGGCGTGCCGGCGTCGAGCAGCGCGCACAGCGCGAAGGTGACCGCCGAAGCCAAGGACGCGAACACCAGGACGGGCTTGAAGCCGAACCGGCGGATGAGCGGCGTCGTCGCCGGCTTGATCCCGATGTTGCCCACGAACACGGCGGACACCATCGCCCCGGCGTGCAGGGGGTCCCAGCCGAAGCCGGCCTGGAACATCAGCGGCAGCAGGAACGGCACGGCGCTGATGGTCAGGCGGTACACAAAGCCGCCCGTGGCCGTCGCGCGGAACGTCCGCGCGCCGAAGACGGACAGATTGAACAGCGGCGTGCTGGACCGCCGCATCCAGGCCACGGCGGCGGTCAGGAACAGCAGGCCCGTCACAATCCCCGCGGCCGCCGCCAGTCCGGTGTCCCGGCCGCCCGTCAGTTCCAGACCCACCAGCAGGGAGCCCACCCCAAGGGTGGTCAATGCCAGTCCCAGCCAGTCCAGGCGCCGCGTGCTGTCGCCGCCGACCGCCGGGACCAGGCGCAGCGCGGCCAGGAACGCCGCCAGGCCCAGGGGGAGGTTGACCAGGAAGATCCAATGCCAGGACAGGTACGTTGTCAGGGCGCCGCCCACGAGCGGGGCCAGGACCGGGGCCAGCAGCCCGGGCCATACCAGGAACGCGGTCGCCCGCAGCAGGTCCTTCTTCGGCGTCCCGCGGAGCACCACGAGGGTTCCCACGGGGACCATCATGGCGCCTCCGGCCCCCTGCAGGACCCGGCTCAGGGTCAGCATGGTGAGGTCCTGGCTCAGCGCGCAGAGCAATGACGCGGCGGTAAAGGTTGCGATGGCCAGGCAGAACACCCGGCGTGCCCCGATCCGCTCCGCGAGCCAGCTGCTGAGCGGAATGCCCATCGCGACCGTCATCAGGTAGGCCGTCATGGTGATGTTGACGTCGGCCGGGGCGACCGAGAAATCGGCGGCGATGCTGGGAATGGCCGTGGTCAGGACGGTCCCGTCGAGGAATTCCATGAAGAACGTTGCGGCCACCAGAAGGGCCAGCCGCGGGCTCCAGCTGCCCTCGGCCGGAACACTGCTGCGGGAGGAGGCTTTCATGCTCAAGGGTCCGCCGTCGGGGTCACGCATGGCGGAGCGGCTGTTCAGCTTCCAGCACGGCCATGGCGGCGTTGTGCCCGCCGATCGCGCTGACGGCACCGCCGCGGCGGGCGCCGGAGCCGCAGAGCAGGATCTGCGGATCGTCCGTGGCCACGCCCCAGCGGCGCGCCGGCGTGTCCAGCGGGTCGCCGTCTTCCACGAACGGCCAGTCGAGCCCGCCGTGGAAGATGTTGCCTCGGGGCATGCCGACGGCGCGTTCGATATCCAGGGTGGTCTTGGTTTCGATGCAGGGGCGACCGTCCGGACCCGTCAGGAGCAGATCCTCTATGGGTTCAGCCAGGACGGAGTTCAGGGAGGCCAGGACGGCGGACTGCAGTTCGGCCCGCCGGTCCTCATTGTTCTCCGCCGTGACCAGCCGGTCCGGGACGTGCAGCCCGAAGACCGTCAGCGTCTGGGCACCTGCGGCCTGCAGTTCCGGAGACAGGATGCTGGGGTCGGTCAGCGAGTGGCAGTAGATTTCACACGGCAGCGGCGAGGGCACGGATCCGCCCGCGGCGCTGAGGTAGGCGGCGTCGAGCTGGGACCACGTCTCGTTGATGTGGAACGTCCCGCCGAAGGCCGCCTCCGGGCTGACGGACCCGTCCAGCAGCCGCGGCAGCCGTTTGAGCAGGAGGTTGACCTTGACCTGTGCGCCCTCGCGGCGATGGTTCGGGTTGTCGGTACCGTTGCGGGTTCCGCTGTCCCGGAGCCGGTCCAGGACCACCGGTGCCACATTGGAGAGGATCCACCGCGCGGTTGCCCTGTGGTCCTCCCCGCCGTGGCGGTAGCCCACGACACCGCCTGGGCGGACGGCCGTGACGTCTGCCGAGGTCAAGATGGTCGCGCCGGCGTGGCGGGCGGCCCGCTCCAGCTCACCGGACACGGCGCCCATGCCGCCGACCGGCACGTCCCAATCGCCCGTCCCGCCGCCGATCAGGTGGTACAGGAAACAGATGTTCTGCTGCAGGTCCTCGTCGTCGGCCCGGGCGAAGGTGCCGATCAGCGCGTCGGTGAGGACCACGCCGCGGACCAGGTCGCTGTGCAGGTCCTGGCTGATGGCATCTCCGATGGGACGTTCGATCATGGCCTCCCAGCCCGCGGACGCCCCGGCCCGGGCGGCGAGGGACCGCGCTTCGGACCGCGGCAGCAGCGGCGCGGTCATGGTGGGCCAGAGGGCTTCCGTGAGCTTCCGGCAGGCGGCGTAGAACGCGGTGAAGGCGCCGAATTCGCCGTCGGGCGCGCCGACGGCGGCGAAGGACGCCGCGGTGGCGGCCGCGTCCTCGTTGTCCACCAGCAGGGCCCGGCTGCTGTCCCGGGGGTCCGGGCTATAGGAGGAATAGCGCCGCCGTGCCAGTTCGATGCGCAGGCCGAGGTCATCGATGACTTGCTGCGGGAGAAGGCTTACGAGGTACGAGTAGCGCGAAAGGCGGGCGTCGACGCCGTCGAACGCGTGCGCTGAGACTGCGGCGCCGCCAGCGTTCTCCAGCTTTTCCAAGACCAGGACGTCCCGCCCGGCCTTGGCCAGATACGCCGCCGCGGCAAGGCCGTTGTGGCCGCCGCCGACGATGATCGCGTCAAATTCCGTGTTGCTCGACATGGGCCTATCCTGCCATCCGGATCCGCCGTCGGGCGCGCGGCGTCCGGCCACCGGACGGGTGCCCCGGGAACGCAAAAGGCCCCGGTCAGGGACCGGGGCCAAACGCGGAGACGGGGGGATTTGAACCCCCGGTGGAGTTGTGCCCCACACTTCATTAGCAGTGAAGCCCATTCGGCCGCTCTGGCACGTCTCCAATTGCTATTAACTAGCCAACCAAGGATACGCAGAAGGTGCCACACAGTGCAAAACGGCTGGTCCGGGACAACGCGGGGTCACCTACGGCCCATGATGGGCGGGATGTGACCCCGCGTTGCTTGTCGCCAACGGGAGTGCGGGATCAGGCCTCCCGGCCGGCCAGGGCACGCCACAGGAAATGCTGACTCCGGCTTTGCAGGGCCGCGGCCTGCCGGTTGTCGGACGCGCCCGCGTGACCGCCCTCCAGGGCCTCATGGAACCAGACGTTCGGGATGCCCATGGCCTGCATGCGCGCGGCCATCTTCCGGGCCTGAACCGGCCCCACCCGGTCATCGGATGTCGCCGTCCAGATGAACGTCTCGGGGTAGTCCACCCCGTCCTTGAGCAGATGGTAGGGCGAGAACGTCTTGATGGACTCCCACTGTTCCGGGTCGTCAGGGTCGCCGTATTCGCCGATCCAGGAGTAGCCCGCGGAGAGTTTGGTGTACCGGCGCATGTCCAGGAGCGGGACCCCGCAGGACACGGCGCCGAACAGTTCCGGATACTGCGTGAGCATGTTGCCCACCAGCAGCCCGCCGTTGGAGCCTCCCACGCAGCCGAGCCGCTCGCGGGACGTGACACCGCGGGAGATCAGGTCCTTCGCCACGGCGGCGAAGTCCTCATAGGCGCGGTGGCGGTTGCCCTGCAGTGCGGCGCGGTGCCAGGACGGCCCGTATTCGCCGCCGCCGCGGATGTTCGCCACCACGTAGACGCCGCCCCGGCGGTGCGGGGCCCCGCCCTCAGCGCCGGCGGACGCCGCGGTGCGCCGTTCCAGCCAGGCCCGGCCGACTGCCCCGCTGTAGGCCGGGGTCCGCGAGATCTCGAAGCCCCCGTAACCGGACAGCTGGGTGGGGTTCTGGCCGTCCAGGACCAGGTCCTTGGAGCCTACCTGGAAGTAGGGGATCCTGGTGCCGTCCTTGGAGACGGCGAAGTGCTGCTGGACTTCGTAGTCCGCCTCGTTGAAGAACGACGGCGAGGTCCGGATCACCTCGTGCGTGCTGGTTGCGCCGGCGCCGGAGTCACCGCCGCGGGTGAGTGTTCCCCGGGTCAGGGTGGTGGGGGTCGTGAAACCGGTGGCGATGAGCCAGAAGTCATTCCCGGCGCCGGGCGACTCGCCCTCGGACACCGAGGCGGCGCCGCCGGTGCCGTCATCGCCGTCGTCGTCCGTGCCTTCGGCGTCGTCTTCGTCGTCAACTGCGAAGGCGTTGACGTCGTGCAAGGGCGGGCAGGCGTCCAGGACGGTGGCCTCCCATGCCGAGTCCGTTCCCGGGCGCCGCGGATCCAGGACGTGGATCTCCGAGGACACGTCCCGAAGCAGATTCAGCAGCAGGAAGTCCCGCGTCCAGCTCCAAGACTGCAGGGAGGTGTGCGGATCGGGCGAGAAGAGCACGGCCAGGTCCCGGCTGCCGGCGAGGAAGTCCTCGAAGCCGGCCGCGAGGAGGGAACCCGCGGGGTATGTGGTGCCGTTGACCGTCCAGTCGCGCTGCGGGCGGAACAGCAGCCATTCGCGGTGCGAGCTCAAGTTCACGTCCGCGGGCACGTCGATCTGCACCCACTGGCCGTCGCGCAGCACGGAGGTGTTCTTTTCGAAGAAACTGATCCAGTCGACGGCAAACGTGCGTTCGAAGCCCGGCGTGGAGTCGTGGGCCACGATCGCCATCATGTGGTCCTCGGGGATGTCGAAGAGCTTCTCGGCCTGTGTGAGGGATTCGCCCCGGCGCAGCTTCACCCCGGTCCGGGCGTAGGAGGAGGTGGTCCGCGGCAGGCCGTCGGCCGTGGTGGCGACAAGCAAGGTGTCCGCGTCCAGCCAGGAGGCGTTGCCCTTGCCGGTCGGGAGGTCGAAGCCGCCGTCCGCCGGATCCACGAAGCCGCGGGCCTCGACGTCGAACTCACGGTAGCGGTTCGCGTCCCCGCCGTCGGGAGAGAAGGCCAGCAGCGCCCGACGGTGCGGTTCGCCCGGGGCCGGGCGGAGGAAGTTGGCGCCGTGGAAGACCCAATCCTGGCCTTCGGCGGCGGCGAGGGCATCGACATCCAACAGGACGTCCCATGCGGGGGTCCCGGACCGGTAGCTGTCCCAGCCGGTCCGCCGCCACAGTCCCTTGGGGTTGTCCCGGTCCTTCCAGAAGTTGTAGTACCACTCGCCGTGCTTGCCCACCATGGGGATCCGGTCGGTGGAGTCGAGGACCTCCAGGATTCTGTTTTCGAGGTCGGTGTAGTCGGCATCCTCGAGGAGTTCTTCGGTGCGGGCATTTTGCTCACGGACCCACGCCAACTGCTCCTGGCCGTAGACGTCCTCGAGCCAGATGTTCTCGTCGATTGGTTCGGGTGCAGTCCCTGCATCCGGGGCGGCGCCGGCGGCTTGGCCGGACGCGGACGGGTGATCAGCTTCTGTGGCGGTCATTTTTCCATCCAAGAACATCGGTGCGGCAGTAGCAAGTCATGCGGCGGGTCCGGCCCGCGGCCGGGTTGCCGATACGCTGGATGCCGTGGGCATATCGCGAAGCATCCGGACGGCAGTGATTGGCGCCGGTCCCCGGGGCACGAGCGTGCTGGAGCGGCTCCTTGCCAACTGGGCCGCCGCCGGCCCTGCCGGAACCCTGCACATCGACGTGATTGACCCGTACCCTGCCGGGCCCGGGCATGTCTGGCAGCCCGGACAGTCGCGGCTGTACCTGATGAACACGCAATCGTTCTATCCCACGGTCATCCCGGAAGACCCGGCGCTCGCCGCGCCCGTGGCCGGGCACACCTTTGACCAGTGGCGCGACCTCCAGCAACGCCACCTTGATCCGTCGCTGACTGACGAGGAACGGGCCGAGGTCTCCGGGCTCGGCCAGGCGGACTTCCCCAGCCGGGCCCTGTACGGCCGCTACCTGCGCTCCACCCTCGAGGAGCTGCTCACCCGGCTCCCGGCCGGCGTCACCGTGGACTTCCACCCGGCGACGGCGACCTCCGTGCGCCACGCGGCCGCAGCGGGCGCTGACCCGGCGGCTGCTGACCCTGTTGCCGCACAGGATTCTGCGGTGCGGTTCGACGTCGTCCTCGACGACGGCACGGTGCTCACCGTCGACTCCGTGGTGCTGGCCCTGGGCCATCTGGACGCGCGGTTGAACGCCGAACAGCGGGAGCTGCTCACCGCGGCGGAGGAGCTCGGCCTCCTGTACCTGCCGCCGGCGGCGCCCGCCGACGTCGACTGGTCCGTGGTGCCGGCCGGTGAACCAGTCCTCGTGCGCGGTATGGGCCTGAACTTCTTTGACGTGATGGGACAGCTGACGGAAGGGCGCGGCGGGCGGTTCCTGGCCGCGGAGGACAACGCCGAACTGACATACGTGCCGTCCGGCCGCGAACCTCTCATCATCGCCGCCTCACGCCGCGGGACCCCCTACCGGGCCAAGGCGACGCTCACCGGCTACTACCCGGGCTCGGTCCAGCTGCGGTACTGCACCGAGGACGCGATCGCGAAGTTCGCCGAGTCCGGCATCCGGCCGTCCTTCGACTTTGACCTCTGGCCGCTCCTGCACCGCGACGCGATCTGGGCCTACTACTCGACGCTCGCGCGCTCGCAGCCCGGTGCGGTCCTGACCGATCCGGCCGAGTTCCTGCGCGCCCTGGACGAGTCACTGCGGCCGCACGCGCATTCGACCGGCAAGTGGGAAAACACCATGGAATCCGTGGTCGCCATCCATGTCCGGGCAGCCCACCGCCTGGACTTGCTCGGCCTCGCAGCTCCCCTGGCCGGGCGCTCGTTTGGCTCCCGGTCTGAACTGGATGCCGCCGTCGTGGACTATCTGCTCGACGACGCCCGGCGTTCGGCGCTCGGCGAGAACGACGCCGTGAAGATGGCCATCGGCGCCCTGCACCACGGCCGGGCGGTGCTCAAGACTGCTGTGGCCGACAGTGGCATCACGGACGAATCGTGGGTCGCGGGCCTGCGCGGCTGGTTCGAATCTTTCGTGGAAGGCCTGGCGAGCGGTCCGCCGGCGCTGCGTGCCGCGCAGCTCGCGGCCCTGGCCCGCGCGGGGGTTGTCCGCTTCGTGGGCCCGGACCCCAAGTTCGGCGTGGACCGCCGAGCCCGGACGTTCATCGCGGCGTCGCCCTGGGTGGGCTTCGGCACCGATGAAAGCGTCGACGGCGGGTCCGGCGGTGTTCTGGGCGGCGCGGGGGGTGCCGGCGCGAGCTCCCGGACGGGGAGCGGCGCGGGCGGTGCCGGCCTGGGGACCGCCTCGGGCGGTGCTGGCTTGGGGGCCGCCGTGGCGGGCGACTCCGCGGCGGGCTCCGTGGCGGCGTCGGCGATGATCGAGGCGCTTGCGCCGGCCAACCGGGTGGCCGCGAACGCCTCGCCCCTGCTGGAGCAATTGCTGGCCGAGGGGCTGGTGCGGCCGCGCCTCATGATGAGCGTGGAGGGGACCCCGGTCCAGACCTCGGGACTGGATGTCGTCCCGCATCCGTATCGGCCGCTCGGGGCTAACGGGTCCGTGACGGAGGGAATCTACGTGCTCGGGCTCCAGCTCTCCGCCGCGCAATGGGGCACGGCAATCGCCGCCGAGGCCCGGCCGGCGTCGGGCCCCGTCTACCGCAGCGGGCAGCGCACCCTGCGCGACGCCGACGAGATCGCCCGGGACATCCTGGGCCGCTGACACGCAGCTGCACGTCTCTGGCCCGCATCCGCCCCTGTGAAAAGTGGACATGCCCTCCCCTGGGGCCCGGCGGTGGGCTCTTGGTGCTTGTGTCCACTCCTGAGGCTTAGGGCTGAGCATGTCCCGTGTTGTGGCGGGCCGTGAAAATTGGGCATGCCCTCCCGTGGCGCCGGGCGGTGGACTCTTGGTGCTTATGTCCACTCGTGAGGCTTAGGGCTGGGCATGTCCCGTGATGTGGCGGGCCATGAAAAATGGGCATGCTCTCCCCTGGGGCCGGGCCATGGACTCTTGGTGCTTATGTCCAGCCCTGAGGCTTAGGGCTGGGCATGTCCCGTGATGTGGCCGCGGCATCCTGGCTCCTTGGGTTCCACCCCGACACCTCGACAAATGGACATACCCTCCCGTGGCGCCGGGCGGTGGACTCTTGGTGCTTATGTCCACTGCTGCGGGCTAGGGGAGGGCATGTTCACTGCTGCGGGAGCTACGAGCCCGGGGCTACGTGCCCCGGGCTACGGAAGCCCGGGACACGGATCAGCCCTTGAGGCACTTCCTGTAGGCGGCCATGGCTGTCCCGTAGTTCACCTGGCCCACGACGTCCGCGGGCCGCGTCGGCTTGACCGGCGGGACGCACTTCGGCGGGACGGGGGTGCTGGCCGCGATCAGCACCGCAGTCTTCACCACAGTGCCGGATTCGACGGCGGTGAGCACCAGGGTGCCCGTGCCGGCAGCCGCGGCTGCAGGAACCTTCACGTCCACCGTGGCGGCGCCGGCGGACACCGGAACTGAGCCCAGGGACGTCACGGCACCTGCAGCATCCGTGAATTCGGCGCGCAGCGAGGTATTCACCGGGCTGCCCAGCGAGGTGAGGTCCAGCTTCGAAACCGCCAAGGTGACGGACTCACCACTCTTGACCTCGGCCGCCGTCGTGTTCACGACCGCCACGGAGCGCCGTGCGAAATCAGGCGAAACGGGGTTGTGGGTCTGCAGGTACTTGATCCACGCGTCGCGGTCCACCAGCCCGGAGTCCTTGGTGCCGGCACCTTCCTTGAAGATGCGGAAGTTGTCGCCGCCGGTGGCCAGGAAGTTGAACGTCCCGATTCGGTAGGACTTCGCCGGGTCGACCAGCACACCGTTGACCCGGATCGAGGTGATCCGGTCACCGGCGGCGCGAGCGGCGTCGTAGGTGTAGTTCACGTTCTTGGACAGGCCCAGCTGCTGGTACGCGCGGCTGGGAACCGTGCCGTCCGGGTTGGTCTGCCACTGCTGCTCCAGCAGCGTCTTGAACTGCGCGCCCGTCAGGGACGTGGTCCACAGATTGTTCACGAACGGCAGCACCGCGTTGGCCTCGGCGTACGTGATGGTGCCGTCGGGCGCGTAGTACAGCTCGTTGCGCAGACCGCCCGGATTGACGACGCCGATTTCTGCGGCGCCGAGTTCCGGCGCCTTCAGCGCATCCACGAGGGAGTCGGCCACCAGGTTGCCGAGCGTGGACTCGCTGGCCCGGTCATCGCGCACGGCCGGGGAGCCGCCAAATGCCGTCGTGATATCCGCGGTGACCTTGCCGACAGGCTGGTTGCCCACCACGGCGGCCTCGGCCAGGGCCTTGTCCACGATGGTCTTGACGGCGGCGACCCGCGGGTACTGGGCCACGAGGTCCGCTGCAGGCTGCGCGGCACTCGTGGTGCGCTGGACGTTGCCGGCCTTGTAGCCGGTCACCGACATGGTCTTGGTGTCGACGGTGAGCTGGATCTGGCCGATGAACTCGCCGTAGTTTCCGGTCTGGACGATCGGGCGGGTCCTGCCGGTGGGCTGGCCCGCCGAATCCAGGACCGGCGCGTCCCAGGCGTACTGCTTGTGGGTGTGGCCGTTGAAGATCGCGGCAACATCCGGGGTGACCTTCTGGACCATCTTGGCGAAGGGGCCGCCGGCGGCGACTTCCTGTTCCAGGGTGGCGCCCTCGGGCGCACCGGACCCGGCGCCGTCGTGGTTCTCCACGATGATGACGTCGGCGAGCTTGTCCGCCTTGATCTTTGCCGCGACCCGGTTGATGGCGTCGACGGGATCCCCGAACTCCAGGTCCGCGATGCCCGACGGCGTGACGAGCGAGGGCACTTCCTGGGTCACGGTGCCGATCACGGCGACCTTGACGCCGTTCATGTCCAGGACCGTGTACTCCGGCAGGACCGGTGTGGTGGTGCCCTTGGCATAGACGTTGGCGCCCAGGTACGGGAATTTCGCGTTGGTTCCGCCGGCGCTGACGCGGTCGCGCAGGTCCGCCCAGCCGCCGTCGAACTCGTGGTTGCCCACCGCGGAGGTGCGCAGGTCCAGCGCGTTCAGCACGTCGATGGTCGGCTGGTCCTTGGCGGTCGCGGAGGCGAACAGCGAGGCGCCGATGTTGTCGCCAGCCGAAATGAACGCCGTCGCGCCCGGCGCGGCGGCGGCGCGAAGCTTCTCGATGGTCCCCGCGAAGAACACGGTGTTGGAATCGATGCGGCCGTGGAAATCGTTGATGCCCAGGAAGTTCAGCTCAACGCTGGCCGGGGTGACGGGCAAGTTCAGGCCCACCACCACCGGATCGTGATCGCTCGCCCGGAACTGGTCCGGCGTGTAGTAGTCGGTGACGTTGTTGTTGTAGCGGCTGTACTCCAGCGCCACGGACTCCACGGAGTTGATGTTCCAGATGTCAGCGCCCGTGACCGCGGCGTTGGCTGCGGGGGAGGCGAGGATGTGGTCCAACGAACCCACGAGGCCGCCGAAGAGGTAGGAATGCTTGGCGGAGCCGTCGGCGTTCTTTGCCTTCTCATCCTGGTTGACGTAGCCGGCGCCTGTGAGGACGTTGATCGGGTCCTCCTTGGCGTAGGAGTTGAAGTCGCCGATCAGGAAGACCTTGTCCGTGCCCTTGGACTTCTGCAGTTCATCCGAGAACGCCAGCAGGGACTTGGCCTGGGCGGTGCGGGCGAGGTTGGAGGCGCCCTGGCCCTTGTCGGTGTCCTCCGGAGTGGCGGCGGAGCCCTTGGACTTGAAGTGGTTGGCGATCGCGATGAACTTCTTGTCATCCGAGGCGCCGACGGGCTTGAAGACCTGGGCCAGCGGCTTGCGGGCGCTGGCGAATGCGACGGTGTCATTGTGGATGATGGACTCGCCCACCGGCTCGGCGGTGGCCTTTTTGAAGATGAACGCGGTGCGGATCATGTCCTCGTCGGCCAGCGGGGGTGCGTTGGCGGGCGTGCGGACGTAGTCCCAGATCCCCGGCGTGGCGATGTTCAGGGCATCCACGAGCTTGGCAAGGGCGTCGTCACGGTTCTTGCCGAACTGGGCCGAGTTCTCGACCTCCATCAGCGTGACGACGTCGGCGCCGGACTTGGCGATGGCGGCGACGATCTTGTCCTGCTGCCGCTTGAAGTTCTCCGCATTCGCGGCGCCGCGGACGTCGCAGCCGCCGCTGACGGTGATGGGGTTGCCCGCCCGGTCGTTGTAGAACTTGCAGCCGGAGATCGTGTCGCCCGTGGTGGGAAAGTAGTTCAGCACGTTGAAGGAGGCGAGCTTGAGGTTGCCGCCGACGGCCGCCGGGGAGTCCGCGCGGGTGGCGCCGAAGCTTGCCGGCTGCACGGTGTCCGCGTTGGCGGCCGTGAGCTGTGTCAGGGGCTGGAACTTCCAGGCGTTGTTCGCGTAGCTGAGCACCACATTGGTTTTGAACGTCACCGGCGCGCCGACCCGGACGTGGTCGTCCGTGGTCAGGTACGGGAGCACCTGGGCCTTCGTGGCGGCGTCCTTGAGGAAGGTCGTGGTGGCACCGTCGTCGAGCTTGATGCCGCGGGCGGCATTTGCCGCCACAGCGGCGGTGTATTCCGCGGAGCCGAACGGCGCGACGGCGGTGGGTTGCTCCAGCGCGGTGGTGCCGCCGGCCAGGCCGATCTCGCCGTACTGGTTCAGCGAGAAGTTGTCCGCCACGGTGACCGGTCCCTGCGGGGTGAGCAGCATGCCTTCGAGGGACTCACGGAACGCCTCGTCGGCCGGGAGGGCGAAGCCGGTGGCCTTGACCTCCGGGGCGGCCTCGGTGAGCTTCTTCAGATCGGCTGCCGCGGCAACGGTCAGCTGGGTCATTCCGAAGAATTCGCTGACGGCGCCGGTGAGCTCGACGTAGTCACCGATCCTGACGGAGTCCACCGTGGAGGGCGAGTAGACGAACACAGCGTCCGACGCCGTGTGGTTGGCCGGCGTGAGATCGCCGCCGGTGCCGGCGGTCTGGACGTAGTAGCCGGCGAAACCGCCGGTGGGGAACGTCGCGGTGACCCTACCGCGCGTCGTGACCGTGGACCCGGCCAGCGGGCTGGCCGCGCCGGTGCCCTGGATTTCGGCGATGGTCTTGGTGGCCGGGGGCGTGCCGGGGTCCGCGGGCGGGTCGACGGGGCCGGGATCTGCGGTGCCGTTGGCAGCCTTCGGCGTGATGGCTGCGTTGAGCGCGAGGTCGGCGGAGTTGTTGTTGGTGTCCGCGCCGTTGCTGCGGTTCAGGCTCTTGACGTCGGTGTTGCCCGACGGCGCCGCGGCCGCCTGGGTCTCGAAGGTGTTCGACGTGCCGTAGCCGAGCACGTCCGCGACGTTGGCCGGTTCAATGACCGAGCCGGTCAGCAGCGGGTTGAGTGCGGTGGACTGTTTGGCCAGCACGATCGTGCCGCCGCCCCCGGCCGGGTTGAACCCGGTGGCGGTGGCGTCCGCGGCCGGGAGGTCCGCGCCGGCGGTGCCGTTGCTGCCGCCCTTGAGGAGGTAGTACCCCTGGGCGGGGATGCTGCCGCTCAGGGCTGCAACCGAGCTCGGCGCTCCCGTGCCTGTGGCGGAGCGGTACTGGAGGGACCAGCCGTCCACCGAAACGGGCGCGTCGGAGCTGTTGTAGAGCTCGACGAATTTGTTCTTGAAGGCGGCGCCGGTGCTGCCGCCGCTGAGGTAGGCCTCGTTGATGACCACCGGTGAGGTTCCGGTTGCCGCCGGGGAAGCCTCCACGGCATGTGCCGGGGCTGCCGCCAGCGGAGCCGCTATGAGCGCCGCCGACAGGGCTGTGCCCAGCACTGATTTCCAGGGTGTTTGTTTCATCCGCTCTAACTCTCATTAGGGTGCCCCGGGTAAAGGGCAGGGTGCAGTGCGTCCGCCGGGTGCAGCGGACAGTGGCCGGCCTGAACTCCTGGTCAAGTCGTGCCGGGCCCATCCAAACAGGGGTGAATGAACAACGTATGGATTAAACGTGCATTCGGCGGGACGTCCCCCAGCGAGACGCGCCGCAGCCTTCCCGGAGCGGCTCGAAAGCCCCGGGCAGCGGTGACTGATGATGCAGGTGAGCGGTGTCCGGGTGCCTCCACCGGGCGCTCCACAGCAGAATACCGGCCAGTAGCCCTCGGGGAAGGGACTGGCCGGTATTTCTTACAACAATTTTTGTAATTAGGTGGCTGAGGCCTTTCGGCCCCGCCTGTCGGGGAGGCCGGGGTTAGCGGTCCCGGGCTCCGGGGCTACGCGTCCGCAGCGGGCTGGCCTCCCTGGCCGGTGTCAGCCACGATCTTGAACATCGCGCCGGTGGGGTCGGTCAGCGTCGCGAGCCGGCCGAAGGGGGTGTCCTCCGCCTCTTGGATCACCGTGGCGCCGAGGGAGACGGCCTGGGCAACCGTGGCGTCCGTGTCTTCCACGGCGAAGTAGACCTGCCAATTGGAGGGAACCTCCGCGGGCAGGTAGGCCGAAGCGTCCATGATGCCGGCCTTGGCCGCCGGTCCCGCGCCCAGCGTGGTGTAGCGGAATTCCGGGGTGTCGCTCATGACGTCGGTGTCCCAGCCGAACACGTCCTGATAGAACTTGACTGCAGTGACGTAGTCCTTGGTGTGGAGCTCATGCCAGGCCGGCGCGCCCGGTTCGGCCGCCAGCTCAAAGCCCTTCATCTCGGCCGGCTGCCACACGCCAATCGACGCGCCTGTGGCGTCCGCGATCATGGCCATGCTGCCCTGCTCGGGAACTTCCATGGGCTCCATATAGACCTGCCCGCCATGCTCCGTCGCAGCCTCGACCGTGGCCGCGGCGTCCTCAGACCGCAGGTACGTGGACCACATGTCGGGCCAGGCTGCCTGGTCCGGCCGCTGCTGCATCATGCCGGCCACGGACTTTCCGTTCTTCGAGGCGGTGATGTAGCCGCCGTACTTTTCCGCGTCGCCGGTCTGGAAGGTCCAGCCGAACAGTGCGCCGTAGAAGGACTTCGCCTTCTCGGCGTCCGATGTCATGAGGTCGATCCAGCATGGTGCGCCGTTGGAGTGGTCGGGTGTGGGCATGGGGACTCCTGCTCTCTGTGGCGGACTGGCATCGTCGTGCGGCCGCCGGACTAGTGTGCGTGTTGGAGGCGTTGTGGTGGAGACGAACTGGTGGAGACACAGCGAGACTATGACGGGGCCCCGACACTTTCAATGGGGAGGCTGTCCGCGGCGCAAATGGCAGCACGCGTGGCCGCACTCAACCCGTGCTCCGCTGCGGCCGCCGTCGTGCTCCCCGCGCGGTCAACAAGCGGTCAAGCACCGCCGCAAACGCGCACCACGCGCGCTTAGAGTGACGCGTAGAGCTTGCCCGTTGATGTCAACGTGCCGTCCAGTTTGAACAGCGAAGACGTGCCCATTTGGGGGTCGTTGATGGGGCGGTTCTTCCACGCGAACCGTTCGACGTACGGCAGCTTTCGCATGCCAGCGACGGTCTCGCGCATGAACTTCTCGACCATCGGGCGGGTGAACTCGTTCTTGTGGGTCTTGGAGACATTCCAGTCTGCGACGGCGTATTCGGTGACCCAGACGGGGCGCTGGTACTTGTCGTGGAGGCGGGCAACCTTCCTGAGGAAGTCTGCGGTGTCCGGCCAGGCGTAGCAGTGCATGGTCATGAAGTCGACGCGCAGGTTTTCCCGCTTGACCCGGAGCATGAACTGGTCCAGCCATTTGGCGTCCGGGCTGATCGTGGCCGGAGAACCGAGCCGCAGCCCGGTCGTCTGCAGCAGCGGCCACAGCCGGACGGCTTCATCGACGGACATGTTGGCCTGGAGCGGGTGGTCGGGTTCGTTGAAGCCGAGGAGGTTGGCGGTTTTCGTCTGGCTCAGCTCCCGGTTCACAAAGCCGAGCGCATCTTGTTGGAGCAGTCTCCTGCCGTCCTTGATCATCGGGACGAAGGGTTTGCCGGTGTAGGTCCGCGTGGCCTGCCAGGTGTAATACCAGTCGGGGTTGAGGCTCGTGATCTGCCTGAATGACAGGGCGTCACTGCCGCCGTTGGATGCGCCTTTGAGAGCCCGGACAGGAGTGGCCGCATTAGCCGAGCCGGCACCGGCTGCCATCAGTCCGGGGACCGCCAGAGCGGCCAGCGGGAGTGTGAGAAAGTGTCGGCGTTCCATGGGTTCCTTTATCAGGTCGTGGGGCGTTCTGCCTTGGCCCCGCTGTTCGATGGGCCTTTCGCTTCAGGGGTCAGCTTTTGTACGCAGGGTAGCTTGCGCGCAGACGCGCCAGCGCCGTGGTGTATTTCGTCCCTGCCGCCGCGAAGGCGGTGACGGTGGCCGCCAGCCGGGTTCCATTGCCGGCTACTGTCCGGGCGTATTTGGTGCGGAGCGCAGAGGTGCTGGCTTTGTAGTCGGCCACGGCCTTGGCGTGCGCGTCCGCCAGCTGGGCCCGTTTGAGGCTGTAGTCGGCCTGGGATTTGGTGTACCCGTCTTTGAGGGCGGCGACCCGCGCGTCCCGGGCGGGGGCTTCCTTGGCGTAGGCGTTCTTGAGCTGCGTCCGGGCCTTCTTGTAGTCGGCCTTGGACTGGGTGTAGGCGTTCTTTAGGGCTTCGATGCGGCCGGATTTGGCGCGGTATTCGCTGTCGCGTTGTGCCGCCAGCTGGGCTCGCGCGGCTGTGTAGGCTGCCTTGGATTGGGTGTACCCGTCGCGGAGCGCCTGGATGCGGGCGTCCCGGGCGGGGGCCTCTTTGGCGTACGCGGCCTTGAGTGCGGCGATTTCAGCGGTGTAGCTGGCTGTGGCTTTCGCGTACGTCGCTTTGGCCAGGTCCTTCGCTGCGGTGGTTTTCGCCGCTGCGTATTCCTTGGCGTAGGCGACTTTCTTCGCGGAGAGCGTCGTATTGGCTTTGGCTACTGCCGCGTCGTAGGCCGCTCTCGTGCTGGCGTATTTGGCGTATTCGTTGGCGATGGCTTGTTCGAGCGCTGGTTTGACCCGGTTATTCGCTTCGGTCAGGTCGGCGACGGCTTTGGCGTAGGCCTGGGTCTTCCGGTCGAAGGCAGCGTTTTCGGCCGCGATAGCGGCATCCAGGGCGGGCCGCTTTTTGTCTTGGGCGGTGGCGAGATCATCCATGGCTTTGATGTGCTCGGCGGCTTTCTGGGCGTACGCCGCCTTTTCCGCTGCCAGAGCCCTGTCGAGCGCGGGCCGTTGTGCGCTGTTCGCCTTGCTCAGCGCCGCGGTCGCTTTGTCGTAGGCCGCGTTGGTGGCGTCAATGTCGGCTTTTTTGGCCGCGAGTGCTTTGTCCAGGGTGGGCCGGAGGCTCGCCTGGTAGGCGTATTCGCTGGCCTGAGCGTCAACGAAACGCTGGGCGGCGGCCTGATAGTCCGCCGCCAGGAGGACGAAGGATGCATTGTATGCGGCCCTGGTCATGGGGGCTGCCGTGACCGAGGGGGCCGCTGCGCCTGCGGAGCGGGTTGCGGTGGTTTGGGTGGCAGCGCCGGCGGCTGGAGACACCGCCATGGCACCAAAGGTCAGCGCAAGGCTGAGGCCAAAGATGCTGGTGATGCTGGTGGTGTTCTTCTTCACGAGGCTGATCGTACCGCCCAGCTTTGCGTTTTGGGCATCAGAGTGCTAGTCACGCGGAAAGAATGCGCTGATCTTGCGGCATGCAAAGCGAAACCCTCGGCCGCAATGCCGGACGAGCGAGCCGGGGAACGAGTGAGGCCGGCTGGGACAATCTCTCGATTGCCTCAACCGGCCCCTGAACCGCGCAAACTTTGCGCTAACTGCATCGCGCAGACTCTGCGCTCTCGCGGAAGGTAAGAGATTCGAACTCTTGGTACGGGGTTACCGCACACTGGTTTTCAAGACCAGCTCCATCGGCCGCTCGGACAACCTTCCCTAACGAGTAGTCTTTCATAGGCAGTCGGCTGCCACAAAAAACGCGCTGCGCTTGCGGACGCGTATGGCTCCCCGCCATATTCTGGGGAGAGATGTTGATCGGACCTGGCGATCGCGGCGCAGGTGCGCGGGGCCAGTTAGGAATCGGGAGTGCTCCATGAAGGCTGTCTATATCTCTGAGCCCGGCGGACCCGAGGTCCTGGAAGTCCGTGAGGTCGAGGCCCCGGTGGCCGGCCCCGGCGAGGTTCTGATCGACGTCGTGGCCGCCGGCCTCAACCGTGCGGACGTCCAGCAGCGCAAGGGGTTCTACCCGCCGCCCCCGGGCGCCTCCGAGATCCCCGGGCTGGAGGTCTCCGGCAGGATTGCGGGCTTCGGCCCGGGCGTCACCAAGGCGTTCTCGGTGGGGGACAAGGTGGTGGCGCTGCTCTCCGGCGGCGGCTACGCCCAGAAGGTTGCCGTGCCCGCCGGGCAGGTTTTGCGGATTCCCGACGGCGTGGACCTGGTCACTGCGGCATCGTTGCCGGAGGTCGCGGCCACCGTCTATTCCAACCTGATCATGACGGCGCAACTGCAGCCGGGCGAAACCGTCCTCATCCACGGAGCCACCGGCGGTATCGGCACCATGGCCATTCAGCTGGCCAAAGCCATCGGCGCGCGGGTGGCCACGACGGCCGGGAACGCGGAGAAGGTCAGCACTGCCAAGGCGTTCCTCGGCGCTGACATCGCCATCAACTACGCGGAGGAAGACTTCCCCGCGAGCCTGCGCGCGCAGAACGGCGGCAAAGGGGCGGACGTGATACTCGACGTCGTCGGCGCCAAGTACCTTGGGCAGAACGTCGAGGCGCTCGCCGACTACGGACGTCTGGTGGTGATCGGGCTGCAGGGCGGAGCGAAAGCGGAACTGGACCTAGGGCAGCTGCTGCGCAAACGGGCGGCCATCATCGCCACGGCACTGCGTCCCCGACCGGTCGAGGAAAAGACCGTCATCATGAACGCCGTCCGCGACGCCGTCTGGCCGATGCTGACCGACGGCAGGATTCGGCCCCTCGTGGCCAAGACCTTCCCCTTGGACCAGGTCGCCGCCGCGCACACCTACTTTGATTCAGGCGACCACGTCGGCAAAGTCCTGTTGGTCATGTAGCGCCGGGCTCGGAGCGGACGCTGTGGACTAGACGCCACGGCCCCGCCGGGTCTTAATCCGCAGGTCAAACAGTAGGTCGGCAACGACTTATTCCATCAATGGCATGCGCTGTTTTGCTGTCGGTCCATGAATGACGATAATGTAATTCCATACGCGGTATACACGCGTCTTGGGGCGCGTGTATGCTGTGTGGTTTCCTGCCCTCCGGGAGTGCCATGTCTATCCGCCACAGTCTCCTCGCCCTCTTGCAGGACCGGCCGCGCTACGGCTACCAGCTCAGGACCGAGTTCGAGGACCGCACGGGAGCATCCTGGCCACTGAACATCGGGCAGGTATACACCACCTTAGACCGGCTGGAACGCGACGGACTCGTCCAAAAAGACGGCGGCGACGGCGACGGGCACATCATCTACAGCATCACCCCGGCCGGCCGAACCGAGGTCCGGGAGTGGTTCGCGCTCCCGGTCTCCCGCGCGAATCCGCCCCGGAATGAACTGGCCATCAAGCTCGCGCTCGGTCTGACGATTCCCGGAACCGACGTCGGCGCCATCATCCAGGCCCAGCGCGCCGTGTCCATCCGGGCCCTGCAGGAGTACACCAAGTCCCGGCGCGACACCGCCGCCCTCCAGCGCCCGGCCGATACCGCCAGAGTCCTGGTGCTGGACTCCCTCATCTTCCAGACCGAGGCCGAAGTGCGCTGGCTGGACCTCTGCGAGGCCCGCCTGATGCAGCTCAGCAACCCCCCGGCTTAGACCGCGGCCCCCGGCCTACCCCGCCGCCCCCGGCCGCGGCCTCAAGGGCCCTAGCCCAGCCGCGCCCCCGGACCGTTCACCGCGTCCGGCCGACCGCTCGTCGCGCGGACTGCACCGCCGGGCGCAGGTGCGGCGCCGGGGCGCGGCCGCGTTGGTAGGGTGCGGGGGGCAGTTCTGCACCGGTGGGCTGCCCAGCTGGGATTCTCGAGGAGGAGACATGGGCACAATGCCAGACGGCACACAAGGCGACAGCACACACAGAACCACGCAAGAAGTCAGCACGCACGGAACAGTACAGCTCGACGACGGGATCGTTCCGGACCCGTCCCTTCCGCGGACGTCGGTGGATGAGTCGGTCCGCGACGCCGCGGATCGCACATGGACCCCCGCCAAGATCGCGCTGTGGGCGGCCATCGCCCTGCTGGGCGGCGTCGCCTGGTTCATGCTCGCCATCATCCGCGGCGAGACCGTCAACGCCATCTGGTTTGTGTTCGCGTCAGTGTGCACGTACCTGATCGGCTACCGCTTCTACTCCAAGGTCATTGAGCGCTACCTGCTCAAGCCCAACGACCGCCGTGCCACCCCGGCCGAATACAAGGCCGACGGCAAGGACTACGTCCGCACAGACCGCAACGTCCTCTTCGGCCACCACTTCGCCGCCATCGCCGGCGCCGGCCCGCTGGTGGGCCCGGTCATCGCAGCCCAGATGGGCTACCTGCCAGGCACCATCTGGATCATCCTCGGCGTCGTTTTGGCCGGTGCCGTCCAGGACTACCTCGTCCTGTTCTTCTCCATGCGCCGCGGCGGCCGCTCCCTGGGCCAGATGGCCCGCGAAGAGCTTGGCGTGATCGGCGGCACCGCCGCCCTGGTCGCGACGCTGCTGATCATGGTGATCATCGTGGCCATCCTCGCCCTGGTGGTCGTCAACGCCCTGGGCGAAAGCCCGTGGGGCGTCTTCTCGGTGGGCATGACCATTCCGATCGCCCTCTTCATGGGCGTGTACCTGCGCTACATCCGGCCGGGGAAGGTCATGGAGGTCTCCATCATCGGCTTCGTGCTCCTCATGGCCGCCATCATCGGCGGCGGCGCGGTGGCAGGCACCGACTGGGGTGCCGCGTTCTTCCACCTGGACAAGGTCACCATCGCCTGGGGCCTCATCATCTACGGCTTCATCGCCGCAATTCTTCCCGTCTGGCTCCTCCTGGCCCCCCGCGACTACCTCTCCACCTTCATGAAGATCGGCGTGATCGTGATGCTGGCCCTGGCGATCATCGTGGTCCGTCCCGAGATCACCGTCCCGGCGTTCAGCGAGTTCGCCAGCCGCGACAACGGCCCGGTCTTTTCCGGTTCCCTGTTCCCGTTCCTGTTCGTCACGATCGCCTGCGGCGCCCTGTCCGGCTTCCACGCGCTGATCGCGTCCGGCACCACGCCGAAACTGATCGAAAAGGAACGCCAGACCCGCCTGATCGGCTACGGCGGCATGCTCATGGAATCCTTCGTGGCCATCATGGCCCTCGTGGCCGCCATTTCCATTGACCGCGGCATCTACTTCGCCATGAACGCACCCGTGGCGCTGACCGGCGGCACTGTCGAAACCGCAGCCGCGTGGGTCAACAGCCTGGGCCTGTCCGGGGTCAACATCACCGCCGGCGACCTTGCGCAGACGGCCAAGGACGTGGGGGAGCAGAGCATCGTGTCCCGCTCCGGCGGCGCGCCTACGCTCGCCGTCGGCCTGGCTCACATCATGCAGCAGTTCATCGGCGGCACCGCGATGATGGCGTTCTGGTACCACTTCGCCATCATGTTCGAGGCACTGTTCATCCTCACGGCCGTCGACGCCGGTACCCGGGTTGCGCGCTTCATGCTGCAGGATTCGATCGGCAACTTCGTTCCGAAGTTCAAGGAGCACTCCTGGCGTCCGGGGGCGTGGCTCTGCACCGCCATCATGGTGGTTGCCTGGGGTGCGGTGCTGCTGATGGGCGTCACCGACCCGCTCGGCGGAATCAACACCCTGTTCCCGTTGTTCGGGATCGCGAACCAGCTGCTGGCGGCCATCGCCCTCTCGGTCTGCCTGGCCATCGCCGCCAAGCGCACCGCCCTGAAGTATCTGTGGATCGTGGCGGTGCCGCTGGCGTTCGCCGCCGTCGTGACCATCACGGCGAGCTTCTACAAGATCTTCTCGCCCGTTCCGGCAGTGGGCTACTTCGCCAACAACGCAGCCTTCGCCAAGGCGCTTGCGGACGGTAAGACCTCCTTCGGCACTGCCAAGACCCAGGCGGCGATGGAGGCCGTGGTGCGCAACACCATGATCCAGGGCTGGCTGTCGATCATCTTCGTGGTGCTGAGCATCGTCGTCATCATCACGGCCGTGATTGCAACTATCAAGGCCCTGCGGAACACGGCCGCGGGGCTGCCCAACGCCGAGCACGAAGACCCCGCCCAGGCCTCCCGCGTCTTCGCCCCGGCAGGGTTCATCCCCACCCCGGCGGAGCGCGAACTCGTGGCCGAGTGGAACAGCCTTCCGGCCGGGCAGCGGCTGGAAAAGTCCGGACACCACTGATGCGGAGTCGGCCATGAACGTGGTAATCGCCGGGATTCGGGGGATTGCCGGGTATCTCAGCGGGGTGCTGGGCGCGGATGCCTACAAGAAGTACTTGGAACACCACGAGGCCTCCGGTCATGCCGGTCCGGCCCTGACGGAGCGGGAGTTCTGGCGCGACCGGACCGACCGCCAGGACGCCACCCCTCAAGGGCGGTGTTGCTGAGCCGCCGCTGCTGAACACGCAGTCGTGATGTACCCGGTGGTGGCGGGCGGCATATGCCGCTGACCGGCCGAATGCGGGACGCCGTCAAGGATCCGGGGGAAGGGCGCCGTCGGGCACAATCGTGTCCGACGGCGCCCTTCCGCTTCCGGCGGACGCCGGACCCGCGCCTCCGGACGCGTGAGAGTATGAAGCCATGAGCGATCAGCACGACACTCAGCCCGGAGATCAAACTGCCGACGACGTGCCCGTCGAAGGCACACCCGTGGACGACGTCCTGCCCCTGCCCGGAGCGCCGGTGGCATTGCCGGCTTCAGTCCCGGACGGCCACGCCGGCGCTCCAGGCCCCGTACCCAGACCGCCCCGGGGGAGCGAACTTCAGGACCTGGTAGACGAACCCGCGAAGGTCATGCGGATCGGCACCATGATCAAGCAGCTGCTGGACGAAGTGAAGTCGGCACCCCTGGATGACGCGGCCAGGGTCCGGCTGGCCGAAATTCATGAGCGCTCCATCAAGGAACTCGAGGACGGCTTGGCCCCGGAGCTCGTTGAGGAGCTCGAGCGGATCAACCTACCCTTTCCGGAGAACGCCACCCCGTCCGACGCCGAACTCAGGATTGCCCAGGCCCAGCTGGTCGGCTGGCTTGAGGGGCTCTTCCACGGCATCCAGACGGCAATCGCGGCTCAGCACGCCGCCCGAGAGCACGCCTACGCGCAGATGCAGCTGCGTCAGCTGCCGCCGGGAACGGTGATCGCACCCGGCGTCATCATCGGGGAGAACGGCGAACCGGTTCGCGCCGCCGCGCCCCGCCGAGGCGCTGACCCCTCCCAGCCTCCCGAGCCCGCCGACCCGGACCACGGTCCCGGCCAGTACCTTTAGCGCGACCTTGGGCTTCTTCAGCGCGGCGCGGCAAGGGCGCAGGGACGACGCCGAACTTGGCAAGGGTCTCTGGCGGCGCGCCCATGACCGCTTCAACCGCGGACTGGACCGCTACCACCAGGTCCTCGAAGGGGTCGAGGACGAGGCACTGTACGGCGAGCTCGTCGAGGTCGCGAACCAGCTTTCCGCGCTCGCTCCCAGGGTCCGGGAGATCTGCGTGGAGGCCCAGCGGCGATATCCCAGTAACGGACTGGACATTCCCGGGCCTCTGGCAGGTGTCCACCGCGCCCTCTCCAC
Source organism: Arthrobacter sp. TE12232 (assembly GCF_054062615.1). NCBI lineage: Bacteria > Bacillati > Actinomycetota > Actinomycetes > Micrococcales > Micrococcaceae > Arthrobacter > Arthrobacter sp. TE12232. The sequence goes on along the minus strand of NZ_JBSSFK010000001.1, from coordinate 1,782,445 downwards.
GGCGGGCAATTCACTGGCCATGACGGCGGAAGCGGCGGCGATGCTCCGCCTGGCCGTTGGGCCTGTCCCGGCGGGCGCTGCGTCCGTGCGGCGGCGCGCCGACGCCGTACTGGAACACGTCCACGACGCCGAACGGCGGCTTGCCGAGGCAACCGGCAGCGGCCCGACGCCGGGTATTCCCGGTTAAGCGCCTAGCTTAGCTTCGCCCTGGCGCTAGCCGGACTGCACCGATGTTGGCAGGATAGTTATATGACTTTTTCACCGGACCTGACTTTCAATGACGGCAACACCATTCCCCAGCTTGGCTACGGGGTGTGGCAGGTTGAAGATGACGTGGCCGAAAAGGTGGTTGTCCAGGCCTTCGAGGCCGGCTTCCGCCACATCGACACCGCCAAGATCTATGGCAACGAAGCAGGGGTTGGCCGCGCTATCGAGCGTTCCGGCCTCAAGCCCGAGGAAATCTTCATCACCACCAAGCTGTGGAACGCGGACCAGGGCTACGAATCCACCCTGAAGGCATTCGAGGAGTCCATGGAGCGGCTGGGCCTCGAGACCCTGGACCTGTACCTCATCCACTGGATGCAGCCCCAGCAGGACAAGTACGTTGACACCTGGAAGGCTCTCATCGAGCTCCAGAAGCAGGGCCGGGTCAAGACGATCGGCGTCTCCAACTTCACCAAGGAGGGCCTGCAGCGCCTGATCGACGAGACCGGCGTGGTGCCGGCCATCAACCAGGTCGAGCTGCACCCGTTCTTCAACCAGGCCGACCTGCGCGAATTCAACGCCTCCAAGGGCATCCTCACCCAGGCATGGTCGCCGCTGGGCCAGGGCGGCGAGCTCCTCGAAAGCCCCGTCATTGCCCAGATTGCCGCCAAGCACGGTGCCACCCCGGCCCAGGTAGTCATCGCCTGGCACCTGGCGATCGGCAACGTCGTCATCCCGAAGTCCGTGACCGAATCCCGGATCCGCGAGAACTACGCGGCCCTCGATGTCACCCTTGACGAGACGGACGTCCAGGCCATCAACGGACTGGACCGTTCCGCCGAAGGCGCTGGCCGAATCGGCCCGGACCCGGCAGTCTCAGACTTCGCTTAAGCAACAGCCCTAAGGCACCGGCCCGGCGCTTCACAGCATCGGGCCGGTTGACCCGGCCGGCGTTCGCAGAGGGCCTTCACCCCGCACGGGGTGGAGGCCCTTTCTGCTGCCCGGCCGTTCCCGCAGGACGGGACGGTGCCGACCCGGCGTGCGCTGTGCCGCACCGGACTCAGGCGGCGGCCCGGCGTACCTTTCCCGGGATAGCATCCACGACCGCCCAGCCGTCTTCGCCCGAAACGCACCGGCTGGCGAAGCGGTCCGCGGCGGCCGCGTCATCGAAGCTCTCGGTGCGGATCCGGCCGGAGTCTGTGTCCCAGTACGTGACTTCGAAGTACTGCGCGCCGTCCTGTGCGTTGTCGCAGTGCTGCTGGAAATGCTGCTGGAAATCCTGGTTGTTCTCCATGACTCCAGTGTGCAACCGACCTCCGACACTAAGAGTTCACGCCTCCGGCGTGTTGCCGAGCCGCAGCATGCGTTCCCGGGCCAGGCCTTCCTTGCGGCGTTCCCGGTCCGCGGCCCTCGCCGTCTGCTGAGCCATGGCCGCGGCCAGCTCGTGACGCTTCCGTGCCACTTTGAGCTCGGCTTCGGCCAGATCAAGGCGCCGCCGGAGCTCGTGCGCCTCATCGGCCAACCGCCTGGTATCGGCTGCAGCCTCCTCCAGTTCCGCCGCCGCGCCGCGTGCCTCGTCGTCGGCCGCTGCGGCGGACTCTTTGGCCTCCTGCAGCCGGGCCCGGGCCCGTTCCACCGCCGACGGCGCCGGGGTCACCTGCGCTTTCCCGGCAACCCGGAGACGGGGCTGCACCGCTGGCGGTTCTCCGCCGGGTAACCCGCCGTCGGCTCCTCCGTGCACGGCCCGGGTGTCGGCTTCCCGGGCCGGAAGGCTGCCGGGGACGGCCACCGCGCCGGCGAGATCGACGACGTCGACCCCGTCCGCCGAGAGTGCCCGGAGCAGGCAGCCGCTCTGAACGGCTGCTGCGGCCCCGGCGTCCGTGGTGGCGGCCCGCAGTGTCTTCTCCACTTCCGCGGCCACGGCGTCGCTGATCGGCCGGCCCTGCCGAACTGCCAGTTCGCGTGCCGCCTTCACGGCACCGGAGAGCAGCTGCCGCCGTTCCTGTGAGAGGAGGCGCAGGCCCGCAGCGTCCAGGGCGGACTGCGCGGCCTGCATCGACGTCCCCAGCTCGGCCAGCTCCCGCAGCATTTCGGGGCTGTGCGCCGCCATCATGTTCACCGCCCACGCGGCCAGGGAGGGTTTGGGCAAGGCCCGCACCTCGGCTGCCAGGGCCCTCTGCCCCGCGGCAGCGATGTTCTCGGAACTGAGGCGGCGGGCGGCAGCCGTTCTTGCCGCAACAAACTCGCCGTACGGCAACGCGTACAGCGGCCCGGCAATGCCCGCAAGTCCCGGGGTTCCCATGCAAGAATCATAGAAGTCCCGGCCCGGCCGCGAGCACCGGCTCGCGGCCTTGTCATGAGACCCGGCGGCGCCCCGATACTGAGGAGTATTCACTTGATCGAAATTGGCGGGCTACCGGCCCACGTCCTGCTCGTCCACGCCGTGGTGGTGTTCGGACCGCTTGCGGGTCTGGGCGCCATTGTCTACGCCGTGGCACCGCGCTGGCGGAGCTACCTGGCCTGGCCGCTGGGCGTGTTGTCGCTGATTCTGGTTCCCATAACGGTGGTGACGGCTCAGGCCGGCGAGCAGTTGGAGAAGGCCCGTCCGGCGTCGGCCCTGGTCCGCGAGCATGCCCAGCAGGGCGATGTGCTCAAGGTGTTTTCGGTGATTTTCTTCGTCATCGTCGCGGCCATGCTGGTGGTCACCTATGAGCCCTTCGGCCGGCGTCTGGCGTTCCTCGGCGGACTGCGGGACAACCGGATCGTCCGAGTGGTCCTCCTCATTGCCGGTGCCGTCGCGGGCGCTTTCTTCATCTACCAAAGCGTCATCACAGGGCATTCCGGCGCGGCGTCCGTCTGGAGCCGCTAAGTCAGCGCTTCGGCACGCCCGTGACCCGCTGACGGGCGCCGGCTTCTGTGCAGGGTGATAAGGAGCAGGACGAGGGCCGCCGCCTGGAGCGCCGCCACCGCAGCAATGAGCACCGGCCGCGCGCCGTAAAGCGATCCGTACAGTACCCCGCCCGCCAACGCCCCGGCCCCTTCGAATGCCGCGAACACCCCGTAGGCGGTGCCCTGCCGGGGCTGCGGCACGAGATCGGCCACCAACGCCTTGACCGTGGAGTCCTGGATGCCCGTGGCGGCGCCCCAGACCAGGACACCGGCCAGAACGACGCCGGCACTCGGTGCCAGGGCCAGCACAGGCACCCCCGCGATCAGCACGGGAAGGCCGAGCAGCACGGCCGCCCCGGCACGGTCGTAAAGGACGCCACTGGCGAGGGCCCCGACGGCGGCCGCCCCCATGGCGGCTGCGTACAGCAGTGGAACGACTGAGACGGGAACCGCGACGTCGGCCGTCAGATGGTAGGAGATGACGCCGAAAGCCACCAGGCCGGCGCTCCAGAAGAAGGCGGCGGCGGCAAACAGGACAAAGGCGCCGGAAAACACCGACGGCGGCCGGCCGCCGTTCGCAGGGAGAAGCACGGAACCCGACGACGAAGCCGGCGAAGAACCCGGTGCCGAAGCTGGGACGGACCCGGGAGCCGAGCCCGGTGCCGCGGCGTCTGCGGGGAACTCGGTGACGGCGGCAACGGGTCCTGCCGGGACGTCGCCCGGGTCCGGCACCCTGCGACGCAACCACACGAGGATCGCCAGCGCTGCCGCCGCCGGTAAGACGAGCACCGCAAACGCCGCCGACAGCGAGCCGGTGGCCACCAGCACCGCGGAGACGAGCAGCGGGCCCAGGAGAGCGCCGGCCAGATCGAGGGATTTGTGGACGGCGAAGCCACGGCCCCGCCCAACCGGCCCGGCAGCGGCAGCCAGCAGGACGGTCTTTGCCGGGCTACGGACGGCTTTGCCAACCCGGTCCCCGATCAGGAGCGCGGCCGCCAGTGCCAGTCCGGCGGATCCGGCCAAGGGCGCCAACGCCAGCAGCGGGACGCACGCCGCCGTGAGCACGTACCCGGCCATCGTGAAAGTCCAGTATTTCCCGGTGCGATCCGCCCAGGGACCGAACACCAGCCGCAGCCCCTGCGCCGCGGCTTCTGCGGCGCCCGTCACGAGACCCACAAACAGCGCTGATGCGCCGAGTTGGGCGAGCAGGGGACCTCCCAGCGGCCGGGCGCCGTCGGACACCATGTCCGTGGCGAGGCTGACTAGGCCGAACGCCACCACTGTGCCCCATTGCGGGCGCCCCCGCAGGCCTCGCCGTCCGCCGGTCCGTGCCGGCGGACTTTCCTGCTGCTGCCGGGCTGGCAGCCTGCGGCCGGGCCGTTCCATTCCCTAAGGCTCGCCGACGACCCGGAAAAAGACAATACGCAGGTCAGGGCGCTGTGCCCCTGCCGTGGCGCGGGAGGAAATATTGGGCGAAGTGGACCGTTTTCGGCATCTGCTTGGTACTTTTTGAGAGCCGATCCGCATTGTGCGGGCCGGGGGGACCCACACCGACGGATTGAAAGGCTTCACAACCATGAGCTCACCCCAATACCAGGGCTACGCGCCCGCATCCGCGAAGACCAACGGTCTGGCCATCGCGGCACTCGTTTCATCCTTCTTTATCAGCCTGCTCGGGATCATCCTGGGTCACATCGCCCTGAACCAGATTAAGACCACCGGTGAAAGCGGCCGTGGCCTGGCCATCGCCGCACTGGTCATCGGCTACGCGTCGATCGCCTTTACGGTGATCTTCCTCGTTGTAATCATGGGCACTGCGGCCGCAAACCGCTAAGACTCGGCAGACGGCCCCCTCCGGCACCGGCCGGAAGGGGCCGTTTGCGTCCCGCCTGCCGCCCCGGGTCACCAGGGCCGCACCCGCACGCCACTCTCAGGAGGAACTGTGAAGCTGCTTTCCAACCCGTCCCGCCACGCTGGCCGTCGACCTTCCGTGCCTGCCGCCCTTCTTGGAATTGCGGTGGCTGCCGGGCTGGCTTTCGCCGGCGTCGCCGTGGCCGCGCCGCCCCCGGCCATCGCCGCAACAACCCCGGCGCCGACCGGCTGGCTGCACACCTCCGGCGGCACGATCCTGGACTCGAACAACGCCCCGTATACGATCAAGGCAGCATCCTGGTTCGGCATGGAAACCCCTGACTGCATGCCGCACGGGCTGTGGACCCTGACCATCGACGACGCCCTGGCCAACATCAAGTCGATGGGCTTCAACACCGTCCGGCTGCCGTTCTCCAATGAGTGCCTGGCCGCGACGTCCATCAAGGGAAGCCTGAACTACTGGGCCAACCGCGCCTACGGGCTCGAAGGCAAGACACCCTTGTTTCTGATGGACACGGTGATCGCCCGCGCCAAGGCCAACGGCCTTCACATCATCCTGGACCGGCACCGGCCGTCCTCCGCGGACCAGTCCCCGCTGTGGTACACCTCCGCATACCCGGAGTCGAAGTGGATCGCCGACTGGAAGATGCTCGCCGCGCGCTACAAGAACGATCCCACCGTCATCGGCGCCGACCTTCACAACGAGCCCGCCGGCGCAGCGACCTGGGGCGGGGCCGCCGCCACCGACTGGCAGGCCGCAGCCACCCGTGGCGGGAACGCCGTCCTGGCCGCCAACCCCAACCTGCTGATCATCATCGAGGGGATAGAGAACCAAGGCAACGGCACGTCCACCTGGTGGGGCGGCGGCCTGGCCGACGTCAAGAACAAGCCCGTCACCCTGGCCACACCCAACCGCGTAGTGTATTCCCCGCACGACTACCCGGCGTCGTTGTTTGCGCAGAAGTGGTTCAGCGATCCCAGCTACCCAAACAACCTGCCGGCCGTCTGGGACGCCAACTGGGGCTACATCCAGAAGCAGGGCATCGCCCCGGTTCTGCTCGGCGAGTTCGGGACCGCGCTGCAGACCACGTCCGACAAACAGTGGATGGAGAAGATCGTCTCCTACCTCGGGACCAACTCCATGAGCTTCGCTTATTGGGCGTTCAACCCGAACAGCGCGATCACCGGGGGCCTTGTCCAGTCGGACTGGCGCACCCCGGAGACCGCCAAACTCGCCGCCCTCGCACCGATCCTGAAGAGCACCCCGTCCCCGACAGTATCCCCGACGGCGTCCCCGTCGCCGACTGTCACGGCGTCCCCGTCGCCGACGGTCACCGCAACACCGACGCCCACAACCACCGCGACGCCAACCGCCACTGCGTCGCCGTCGCCGACGGCGTCAGCGTCTCCCGTGCCGACGTCGGGCGGGTCCATCAGCGCGGTCTGGAAACTGACCAGTTCGTGGACCGGTGGTTACGTGGCCAACATCGAGGTCACCGGGCTCCGGGCCGCCGCCGGCTGGAGCGTGAGCTGGCCCGATGCCAATGTCACCCGGGTGGCCAACTCCTGGGGCATCACCTGCACGGTCATTCCCAGGGTGTCGGTGACCTGCAGCGGATCGGACTGGGCCACCAAGATCGCCGCCGGCCAGAAACTGTCCGTGGGCCTGCAGGTGGACTCGCTGATGGCCCCCGTCAACCCGGTGCTGACCCTGAAATAGCCGGACCAGCCCGGCTCGTCGCCGTCGGCGTCATTATCTCGAATGCTTGCTCGGCCACCTACAAGGTCAGGGCGGCCGACCGGAACGCGAAGATCGCCGTCCGGGTCACCGGGTCGCTTCTTGGCTTCACGACCGCGTCCCGGGTCAGCGGCGCGTTCATCGCACGCTGAGCGCCGCCCTCCCTTGGTGGTTGGGCTGCCGGACGTGTCGACAGATGTGCCGAAAACGGCGCATGGTTAAGGCCAGCGGCGGGCCCGAGTTTTCTCTTCTGCCAGCCTCCGTTGCCGCACTTCTTTGGGGGATAACTTGAAAAAACGCACCACGCGCCTGCTGGGCACCGCGACCCTGACGGGCATACTCCTCACGACCGCGGCCTGCGCCGACCCGCAGGCGAGCACGCAACCGATCTCCACAACCCCGGCTGCACCCGCTGCAACGATTACCGCTGCCGACTCTGCCCGGGCCGCAAGCGAGACCACGTCTCCGGCCCCGCCCCGGAGACACCCCGGGCTGCAGCATTGCAGACGTTCACGTTCCCGGACGGCCACATTTCGTTTATTCACCCGGCCGGCTGGACGGTCAAGGTGAAGCCTGGTCCGGCGCTCAACGCGGAAGCCCAGAAGAACTCATTCGAAGCGATCATCTCGGATGCGTCCGGCACAGGATTGGCCCGCATGTACAGCGGCATGTACGGCGACGGCGCCGCCGGGCCGGCAAGTCGGACCATCCTGGATCACGCACCGGTGCCCGGCGTTACCAACATGGCGGGGGAAGCCACAGAGTTCGGCTTCGCCTATGACGAGTACCCGGGGGCCACCGGAGGCCCTTATTACTTCATGGACGTCCGGAACGCGAGGGAATTCCTGGCAACCACCGACTCCTCCGGTTCCAACCAGATCCGGCTGCCCAACGGCGTCCTGAGCGCCTGGGTCGTTTTGTCCGATGCGCCGTCCACACCGGCTTTTGCTTCCCCGGCCGAAGCGAAAGGCTGGATGGGCACAGAGCGCTACGCGCAACTGAAGGCGATGCTGCTGAGCCTGCACTACGCCTAGGCAGAGGGTACCGTCAGTCCATGAGAGATCATGTCCGCTGGGCCGACGGAGCATGGTCGTTGCTTGTCCTGTTCGCTGTTGCGGTGACGGCGTGCGGGCTGGCCGAGTCGTTCAGCCTCATCGTCAGGTCACCCACGGACGCGGAAGGGCACGGCCTGGTATTCCTCGGATCTACGGCGTTCGCGGCGGCTGCCGTGTGGGCGAGGCTGAGGCGAAGGCCGCTCTGGGTGTCGATTTTGACGGCGCTGCCCGCAGTGGTCGTCGGAGGGTTGTCCGCGGAAATTCCTGACGGGCTCTACGCCCATTTGGCGGGGCTCTTCCTGGTCCCCGCAGCGCTGAGCGCGATGCTGGCGGACCTGCTGTTCCCCGACCCTCAAATTTTGCCGGTCTGGGACGCCGAGGCCGATCCCGCCAACTGATTCCTGTGCCACCGCTGTCAGTGCGGCCAGCAACTCGCGTTTCGGGGACGCGTTGTGAACCTGGATGATTGGCATCCGCCGAGACTCGCACGATGCCCGGCGAGCTCAAGACTGACAGCGCCCAGGGCTCTTTCACCGCCGACGCGGACGGGATCCCCCTCACCTACACCACCGCGCCCGGGGACACCGAGCGCCAGATCGAGGCCCGGTTGCGGAGGAAGCCCGGCGCTGAGACGCTAGCCGGCTTCGCTCTGGATACGGTCCTTTACGCTTTGAGGCATGGTCGAGCACGCGTCGTCGTCGGCGCGCCGGTCAGCATGACTGTCGGCGGTGTCGGTGATACCGACCGTTGCGACGGCCGCCTGCCATCCACCCAGACCGGTGATCTGCCGTGGCACCCAGACGTTGGCCGCCCCGTTCACCAGGTTCCAGACGGCGGGGTGGACGCCATCGCCGAGGTAGATTCCACCGTTGGGGTCTCTCCTGACCAGATCCGGCAGAGGCAGGACGCCCATCAGTTGAGCAGACTGGTAATCGGACATGTTCCACGGCGGTGTTCCGAAGTAGTACCAGCTGGCGGCGCAGACACCGTACAGGTGAGGGCCGAACTGGGCATAGTTCAGGTAGAGCTCCAAAGCCCGTTGGGGGCTCAGCGTGTAACTGAACTGGGTTGCCAGGACGGCCTCGATGCCTTTGCGGGCGGCGCTTTGGTCGTCCCAGAGGAAAATGTTCTTGACCAGCTGCTGGGGGATGGTGGAGCCGCTCGGGTCGGGCTTTCCCTGGAAGTACGCCTGCGCCCTGGCCTGGAAGTCTCCTAGGTCGAAAGCGCCAGAGCGGGTGCCGAGCTGTTCGTCTTCATGGGCGATTGTCGCGGCGAGCAGGTGCCGGCTGATGTGGTTGATCGAGACAAACTGGTAGACGTTGGGCTCGCCGGCCTCCAGCATGTAAGCAGTGCGCGGCAGGGTCACGCCCATGCTGAACATAAACGCAATGATCTGGACCAGAACCAGCGGGGCGATCAGAGCCAGCAGGAGTTTGCGGCGCCACCTCCGCTTAGGACGCTTGCCGGGATGACCGACCGGAGGGCCAGGCTGCTTAGCTCGATCCGGCTCCACCGCAGGCGGGCTTACAGTCGGCGACGCAGGCTCCTGAGACGCCGGGGCCCCGGGCACCGGGTAGCTGACAACTTTCGCCGGCGCTTCCTCCGGTCCCTCAGTAGTCCACAGGCCAGGCTGACCGTCCTGCGAGGTTGGGCCCGGCACCGGGTAACTGACGACCTTCGCAGGTGCTGTGCCCGGACGGCCAGATCGCGGAGGGTGGTCCGGCGGTGGCCGCCGCGGCGGGGTAGGTGATGTCGGGTTGTCCATCAGTTTGCCTTCGCTGCTCGCTCCCGGATAAATCTCAAAGAGATGAAGGATGGGACGAAATTCTACCGGGCAGTCCTGGGAATTGTTCTCAGCCGGCTACGCGGTGGGCGCCGCTGCACACCTGGAGTTCAAAATAAGTCCGTGACCGGAGGAGCGCCGGCGGGGCTGGTGAGGGTCCGGCCGCACTCGGCGCGCTCGGTGCGGTCATAAGGGCATCCCACGGCCACCAGCAAAAAACCCCGTATCCCCGCTGAATCAGCGGAAATACGGGGTTCTTCCCGAGCTTCCTGCCAGAATCGAACTGGCGACCTTCTCATTACGAGTGAGACGCTCTACCAACTGAGCTAAGGAAGCAACCACATGAAAGCCCGGCGAACCGGGCGGATCATGCAAGAGATAACTGTAATAGAGTCCCGGCGTCCGGGTCAAAATGAGCGTCCGCGGCGCCCGCCGGCCCAGCAAACCGTACCGAGCAGACGCTACCTAGCAGACGGTGTTGTCCGCCGGAGTCTTGCCGTCCACGAGGTAGTCATCGACGGCGTTGCCGATGCAGCTGTTGGAGCGGCCATAAGCCGTGTGGCCCTCGCCCTTCCACGTCAGCAGCGAGGCATTCCCGAGCTGCTTGCGCAGGGAGCTGGCCCATTCGACGGGGGTGGCCGGATCGCCAGTCGTTCCCACAACAACAATGGGGGCCGAACCCTTGTACTCCACTGGGGCCGGGGTCCGGACGTTTTTGTACGGCCAGTCCTTGCAGTTAGTTCCGCCGTAGGCGAAGTAGTAACCCAGTGTGGGGGAGAGCTGGCGCAGCTTCTGGTCCTCGGCCCGCATGGAGGCGGTGTCGGTCACCATGGGGTAGTCCAGGCAGTTGATGGCGTTGAAGGCGAAGGAGCTGTTCGACGTGTAGGTGCCGCTGGGGTCCCGGTCGGCGCCGAAGTCGGCCAGTTGCATCATGCCCGTGCCGTCGCCGGCCAGGGCCTGGCCGAGCGCCCGGGTGAGGATCGGCCAGTTGTCATTGTTGTAGAGCGGGATGATGAGGCCGCTGACGAACGTCGACCCGGAGACCTTCCGGCCGTCCTTCGACGGCAGCGGGTTGGCCTCCGCGGCGTTGATCGCGTTGCGGATCTGCTGGACGCCGTCCTCGGCGCTTCCCGTCATCGGGCATCCGCTGGTCTGCTGGCAGTTGGCAACGTAGGTGTGCAGGGCCTTGTCGAAGGCCACGGTCTGGCCGGCAGTCAGTTCCTCGTAGCTCAGAGACGGATCCAACGCGCCGTCGAGGACCAGCCGGCCGACGTTGTCCGGGAACAGCGACGCGTAGGTGGCGCCCAGGAGCGTCCCGTAGGAGTAGCCGAGGTAGTTCAGCTTGGCGTCGTTGACCACACCGCGGAGGATGTCGAGGTCCTTGGCCGCGCTGACGGTGTCGATCTGGCCCAGGACCGGCCCGGTGTTTTCTGCGCATTTGGCTGCGATGGCCTTGTTGTCGGCCAGGGCCGCTTGCAGTCCGGCATCGGTGTCCAGGGCATAGGTCTTGGCACGGGACGCGTCGCGTTCCGCGTCCGTGAGGCACGTGACCGGGGCGGAGCGCTTCACGCCGCGGGGGTCGAAGCCCACGATGTCATAGGCGGACCGGACCTTCTCCGAAATGTTGGTGTTGGCCGCGTCCCTGACGAAGTCATAGCCCGATCCGCCCGGGCCGCCGGGGTTGACCAAGAGGGTGCCCTTCTTGTTGCCCTTCGTGGGGAGCTTGATGGCGGCGAGTTCGATGTGGTCACCGTCAGGCTTGCTGTAGTCCAGCGGGACCTTGATTTTGGCGCACTGGAAGCTGCTCTCGCACGGCTTCCAGTCGATCCGCTGGGAGTAGAAGCTGCGCAGTTCCGCGGGCGCCGCCGCAGCGATCGAGGGGTCCGCCTGTCCCGATGCGGCCCCCGACGTTGCGGCACCTGAGCCGCCGCCGCTGCCACCACCGAAAAGGCTGCACGAGGCCAGTGTCACGGCCAAGGCCGCGGCGCCGACGGCCCGCATGCCGATCGCCAGGGATCGGGATCTTGCGGACTTGGGTCGAGCAGGCTTCATGCGGATCTCCTTGGAGGATAGGAACGAAAGCGATGGTGTCGGTGGAGTGGCCGCGGCCATCAAATCAGGCTGGAGGCCATGGACTCAATCGCCAGCAGCGGAGCCACGTTGGTGGTGGTGATCCGTTTGCGGGCCTTGTTGATGGCGTCCATGCGGGCAAGGGTCACTTCGGCGGTGGAACGGGAAGCGAAGTCTTCGAGTTCGTTCCGGAGTTCAAGATTGACCAGTTCCACGGCGTTCCCCATCTGGATGATCAGGACATCCCGGTAAAAGGACAGCAGGTCCGTCAGCGTGCGGTCAAGGGAATCGGTGATCGAGCGCTTGGCGCGGCGTTTCTGGTCATCTTCGAGCTGCTTGACCTGGCCCCGCATGGCCGGCGGCAGCGTGCCGCTTTCGGGTGCCCCGAGGGTGGCCAGCAGTGCCGCTTTCTCGGCGGCGTCGCGCTCGTCATTGGAACTGGTGGCTTCCTCGGTGGCGATCTTGACCAGCTTCTCCGCCATCATGACCGCCGCCGTGACACCACGCAGGGACAGCGGAAAACGAACGGTCTCCAGGCGGCGCTCACGGGCCTCCGGGTCCCGGGCCAGGCGGCGGGCGATCCCCACGTGGCTCTGCGCCGCCCGGGCAGCGCGCTCGGCAACCGCCGGGTCCACGCCGTCGCGCTTGACCAGCAGGGCCGCGACGTCGGCGGCCGGCGGAAGCCGCAGCGCCACCGGACGGCAGCGGGAGCGGATGGTCACGAGGACATCGGCGGGGGAGGGGGCACAGAGCATCCAGACGGTGCGGGGTGTGGGTTCCTCAATGGCCTTGAGCAGGACGTTGGTGGTGCGCTCGGCCATCCGGTCCGCGTCCTCCACCACAATGATCCGCCACCGGGCCGACGACGGCCGGTTCCCTGCCGTGGACACGAGCTCGCGCGCCTCATCAATGGTGATGGTGACCTTTTCGGTGCGCACGAACGCGACGTCGGAATGGGTTTCGCCGAGAATGGTCAGGCATGCCGGGCACTCGCCGCACCCGCGCTGGCTGACGTCCTCCTGGTCGCAGTTCAGGGCCGCGGCGAAGGCCTTGGCGGCGTTGGAGCGGCCGGAACCGGGCGGACCGGTGAATAGCCACGCATGCGTGAGGCCTTCGCCCTGGGCCGCCTGGCGCAGCTGGGCCACGACGGCGTCCTGGCCCTGGAGGTCGCCCCAGACGGTCATGCCGTGCTGCTTTGGGCGACGGCCAGCAGGGATTCGACGCGCTCAAAGATTCGTGCGGCGAGTTCGGTGACGGGCAGACGGGCCGGAAGCACCAGATACGCCTCGGGCCGGGCGGCGGCCAGGTCCAGGAAAGCTGCCCGGATCTTGGCGTGGAATTCGTCGGCTTCGGACTCGAGGCGGTCTTCGGCGGCATCGCCGGCGGTGCGTCGCTGCCGGCCGACGGCGGGGTCGACATCGAGCAGTACCGTGAGGTCCGGCTGCAGGCCTGACGTCGCCCAAGCGTTGATGTCCCGCACCGCCTCCGTCCCGAGGCCGCGCCCGGCGCCCTGGTAGGCGACCGAGGAGTCAATGTACCGGTCCGTGAGGACGATCTCGCCGCGTTCCAGGGCCGGCCGGATAACCTGGCTCGCATGGGCCGCCCGTGACGCCGCGAAAATCAGGGCCTCGGTATGGGCATCGATGTGGCCGTGCCCGTGATCCAGCACAAGGGAACGCAACTTCTCGCCGATCGGCGTGCCGCCCGGCTCCCGGGTCCGCAGCACCGTGAAGCCGCTCGATTCCAGGGCTTTGGCGAGTTCAGCCGCCTGGGTGGACTTGCCGGCGCCGTCTCCGCCTTCGAAGGCAATGAACAGACCGGGCAACAGACCGGGCAACTGTTGAGGGGACGCTCCGGGGCTCTGGGTAGTCACGGTTCTAGACTACCGACAATCACCGACACCAGAGTCTGCGGCGTAACGGCTTGGGTGCCCTGAGGGGCTCACACGTACCCTGTCTCCATGAGTCTTTCTGAAGAACTGGCCGCAACGCTTTCGCCGGAATCCTTGGTCGTGGCAGCAGGGCGCCCGCCGCGCACCCGCGACGAACCGGTCAACCCGCCGCTGGTGCTGTCCTCCACGTACTTCGGCACCGGACCGCTGGGCGACGGCGACCGCGGCTACGGCCGCTATTCCAACCCCACGTGGGATCCCTTCGAAGAGGCGCTGGGCCAGTTGGAAGGCGCGGACCTGCCGGGCCTGCTCTACGCGTCGGGACTCGCCGCCGTCAGCTCGGCCCTGTCTCTGGTGCCCGCCCAAGGCGTGCTCGTGATGCCGTCGCATAGCTATGCGGGCTCGGTCACCATGGCCACCGAACTGGCGGCCAAAGGGTTCCTCGAATTGAGGACGGTGGATATCGCCGACACCGACGCCGTCCTGGCCGCGCTCGCCCCGGCCGGCGGGCGTGCCGCCAGCATGCTGTGGCTGGAGAGCCCCACCAACCCCATGCTCGGCATCGCCGACATGCGGGCCCTGACCGCCGCGGCACACGAGGCCGGCGCGATCGTCGTCACGGACAACACCTTTTCCACGCCGCTCGTGCAGCAGCCCCTCAGCCTGGGCTCCGACGTCGTGCTGCATTCGGTGACAAAGTACCTGTCCGGGCACTCCGACGTCGTGCTCGGCGCCCTCGTGACCTCCGACGCCGGTCTCCGCGCCGCGTTGCTGCACCACCGCACCATCCACGGCGGGATCGCCGGACCGTTTGAGGCATGGCTGGCCCTGCGCGGGCTCCGGACCCTGGCACTGCGGATCGAGCGATCGCAGGCCTCCGCGCAGATCCTGGCCGAGCGGCTGGCCGGTCATCCGCGGGTTGCCGGCATCCGTTTCCCCGGTCTGTCTTCGGACCCCGGCCACGAGCGTGCCAAGGCCCACATGAAGGGATTCGGTTCCATCCTGTGTATCGAGGTGGCACCGGGACGTGGTCACGGGGGCAGCCTTAGCGGCGCGGAGGCGGCGGACCGCATGATCCGCGCCCTTCACCTTTGGCTTCCGGCGACGTCCCTGGGCGGGGTGGAGTCCCTGATCGAACGCCGGCGCCGGCACACAGCCGAGCCGGAGAGCGTGCCGGACAATCTGGTCCGGATGAGCGTGGGAATTGAAAACGTGGAAGACCTTTGGGCCGATTTGGAGCAGGCGTTGGGGACGCTAGACGGCTAGGCTGGGGGAGTGGACGGACGCTTACTCATTTTCTATGTCGAATCCGGGATCTACCTGGTCCTGGCGATCGTGGCCTTTGCCTTGGAGGCATGGGCGTTTTTCGACTGCCTCCGGCACAAGGCCAACGCGTTCGAGGCCGTATCGAAACGGACCAAGACCTTCTGGCTAGCCTTGACCGGCGGCGCCTTCGCCGTGGGCCTCTTCTCCCTGCTCGCGCAGCTGGGAAGCGGCGGCGGAGCCAGCTCGCTCGGCATTTTCGGGCTTGCCGCCGTGACAGCGGCGTCCGTCTATCTCGCTGACGTTCGCCCCGCGGTCAAGGACGCCGGCCGCGGCCGCAACATGGGCCCCTACGGCCCCTGGTAGTCCCCGCCGGCCCCCTAAGCTCGCAAGCTCGCTGAGGGAACCCTGCCGCCGTGGGCCCACCCGCCGGCACCAGGCTAATTCCCCGGCGCCACAGCGTCCCAGCCCACCGTGACTTCGCCCAGCCGCCACCGCGACGGGCCGTCTTGGACGGGCCAGCCGGCGTCGAGCAGCGCGCGGCACATCGCTGACCAGCGCTGGCGGTTGCCGAAGGACGCCAAGGGTGCCGCCTCCAGCCAGGCCTTATCCATCGCCTGAAGGTAGGCGTGGATCTTTTCGCCGGGCACGTTGCGGTGGATCAGGGCCTTCGGCAGCCGTTCGGCGACGTCGGAGGGCAGCGCGAAGGCGCCAAACCGCATGGACACGCTCAGGCTCAGCGGCCGCATGGCGTCGAGCGCCACCCAGGCGGCGCGCCGCCCGATTTCATCGCACGTGCCGTCGACGAACAGCCCGCCCGGGGCGAGGTGGTCCTGCACGAGCCGCCAGATGCCCGGCACGTCGGCTTCCTCGTACTGCCGAAGCACGTTGAAGGCCCGCACCAGCACAGGAACTCCGGCCACAGGCAGCTCAAAGCCGCCTAGCTGGAAACTCAGGCCGGGTCGTTCCAGTGCCTGGGCCTGCCGGACCCTTTCCGGTTCGATTTCGATTCCCACCACCCGCACGTCCGCGCGGATCGTGGAGAGTCGGTCAAAGAGTTCGACGGCGGTTGCCGGCGAGGCGCCGTAGCCGAGGTCGATGGCGAGGGGATCGGCCGCGGCGCGCAGCCGCCAGGCCTGCGGGCCGGTCAGCCAGCGGTCCACGCGGCGCATCCGGTTGGGGTTCGTGGTTCCCCGGGTCACGTTGCCCACCGGCCTGCCGCCGCGGACACCGCTTTTCGCCCCGCCCTGGTTCCGGGGGGCCAGCACCCGTTCAGCCTTTTGCACCACAGCCCCAGCTTATCGTTCGGGCTTCCACCATCGTGGGGTCAGATACAGGCCCCGGAATGGGCCGTATCTGACCCCGCGTTGCTGTGAAACGCACGCGGTGTAACGCTCTGCGCCGCCTGCGGGGGCTCGGCTAGGATAAAAACCATGACCTACAAGCTGATTCTGCTGCGCCACGGCCACAGCGAATGGAACGCCAAGAACCTGTTCACCGGCTGGGTGGACGTTGACCTGAACGACCAGGGCCGCGCCGAGGCGGTGCGCGGCGGTGAGCTCCTCGTGGAGAACAACATCCTCCCCGACATCCTCTACACCTCAAGGCTGAAGCGGGCCATCAACACGGCGAACCTGGCCCTTGAGAAGGCCGACCGCGGCTGGATCGACGTCAAGCGCGACTGGCGCCTGAACGAGCGCCACTACGGCGCCCTGCAGGGCAAGGACAAGGCCCAGACTCTCGCCGAGTACGGCGAGGAGCAGTTCATGACCTGGCGCCGTTCCTACGACACCCCGCCGCCGCCCTTGGCTGACGACTCCGAGTTCTCCCAGGTCGGGGACCCGCGCTATAAGGACCTCGGCGACGCCGTCCCGCGCACTGAGTGCCTCAAAGACGTCCTGATCCGGCTGCTGCCGTACTGGGAATCGGACATCAAGGCCGACCTCAAGGCCGGCAAGACCGTCCTGGTCACGGCCCACGGCAACTCGCTCCGGGCCCTGGTGAAGCACCTTGACGGCATCAGCGACGAAGACATCGCCGGCCTGAACATCCCCACCGGCATCCCGCTGGTCTACGAACTGGATGAAAACTTCAAGCCGCTGAACCCGGGCGGCACCTACCTTGACCCCGAGGCCGCCGCCGAGTCCATCAAGGCCGTCGCCAACCAGGGCAAGAAGTAAGTAGTTCCCGCCCTGCGCCGAGCGCAAACCTACGCACAAAGCGCAGCACGGAGCGACGCGCAAGAGCTTAAAGAACAAACGACGGCGTCCGGTCACAAGGTGACCGGACGCCGTCGTTGTATCTGCGTGTGTCTGCGGGAAAGCCGCCGTCAGATGTGTTCGATGGTGTTCGGCTGCCACGCACCGGTGACCAGGTAGGTCACCTTCTGGGCTACGGAGACGCCGTGGTCGGCGAAGCGCTCAAAGTAGCGGCTGGCCAGGGCAACGTCCACCGTGGTGGCCGGGGACTCCTGCCAGTCGCTGCGAGCGATCGCCTTGAAAACGCTCAGGTGAAGGTCGTTGACAACACCGTTGGCCCTCATGATTTCCCGGGCAACGCCGAGGTCACGGGTTGCCAGCAGTTCGGTGAGCTTCTGGGCGATCAGCAGATCCTGTTCGGCGAAGCTCTTGAAGGTCTCCCTCAACTGCTCCGGGACTACGGTTGCGGGGTAGCGCAGTCGCGCCAGCTGGGCCAGGTGCCGGGCGAGGTCGCCCATGCGTTCCAGCGAAGCGCTCATCCGGAGCGAGCCCACGAGCATGCGCAGGTCGCTGGCCACCGGCCCCTGGAGGGCCAGGATGTCAATGGCGTGTTCGTCGAGGCTGTTTTGCAGGAAGTCGATCCGGGCATCGGCGGCAATCACGTCCTCGGCGAGGTCGATGTCGGCGCCCTGGAAAGCCGTCGTGGCCTTGTCGATGGCCTCCGTGACCAGCGTTGAGATCTCGACGAGCTGCTCCCTTACCTGGGCGAGCTCCTCCTGAAAAACCTTACGCACGTGTGCGTCCTTTCCTCGGAAATATTGCCGGCCATTGAAGTGGCGGGCCTATTTCGGTTCGCCTACCGGCGCTCCAACTGTCAACTCTTTCAGTGTCTGGTGAACTGTTACGCCCCAATAGGTGAACGTTAGCTGAACCGGCGCCGGAATCGCAGGAGATTTCGGTTTCGTCCGCTGGGCAGAGCATAAGCTGGAGCCGTGGATCCAATGCTCATCGGCGTGATCGCCGGCCTGATCGGCCTCTCGTTTGGCATGTTCGGCGTACTCGCATTCCGGGTCAGTGAGCAGCAGCGGCACATCGTCGACGTCGACGTCGAGGAACCCTCGCTGCCCGAGGGCGCCGCGGAGGTGCTCGCCGTGCTCGGCCGCGCGTTCGTGGTGGTCGATGCGATTGACGGCGTGGTCCGCGCCAGCCCTGCCGCCTACGCCTACGGACTGGTCCGCGGGCACACCGTGGTGCACCAACAGCTGCTGGAAATGACCGCCAAGGTGCGCCGTGACGGGGTCATCCTGGAAAAGCAGCTGGAGCTGCCACGCGGCCCGCTCGGCCAGGGCACGATCGTTGTGCAGGTCCGGGCAGCCGTGATCGCAGAGGAATATATCCTCCTGCTCGCCGATGACCGCACGGAATTCACCCGCACCGAGGAAGTCCGCAACGACTTTGTCGCCAACGTCTCCCACGAACTGAAAACGCCGGTCGGGGCGATCTCGCTCCTGGCGGAGGCCCTCGAATCGTCCGCTGACGACCCCGAAGCCGTCAAACGGTTTGCCAAGCGCATGCACAAGGAATCGACACGGCTCGCGGCCCTGGTCCAGGACATCATCGAGCTTTCCCGGCTGCAGGGCGCCAACGTCGCGCAGCAGGGCCGCCCCGTGGACATCAACACGGTGGTCAGCGAGGCCGTGGACCGCTCCCAGCTGCCCGCCGAGAGCAAGAACATCCAACTGGTGGTCGGCGGCCACGCCAATGCCATGGTCTACGGCGACCAGGACCTCCTCGTCACTGCGCTGCGGAACCTGATCGACAACGCCATCCGCTACTCGCCGGAGAACACCAAGGTGGGCATCGGCATCCGCTCCAAGGACGGTCTCGTGGCTGTCTCGGTGACGGACCAGGGTGAGGGGCTCAGCCCCGAGGACCAGGAGCGTGTCTTCGAACGCTTCTACCGGGTGGATGCCGCCCGCTCGCGGCAGACCGGAGGCACGGGGCTGGGCCTGAGCATCGTCAAGCACGTCATTTCCAACCACGGCGGTGAGGTCACCCTGTGGTCCCAGCTTGGCAAGGGTTCCACGTTCACCATTCGGCTTCCCGAGATGGAAGGCCAGGACGACGCCGACGGCGCCGGGGCCGGCAAAGCCGCCGCCCACCCTTCCAGCCAGGACCCCAGACCGCAACGACGTGACGCCGCCGGCGTCCATGAGCAAGGAGCTAGCGCTTGAGCAGGATTCTTATTGTTGAGGACGAGGAGTCCTTCAGCGACCCCCTGTCCTATCTGTTGGGCAAAGAAGGGTTCGAGGTGGAGGTGGTGGACAACGGACTCGACGCCATCACGGAATTCGACCGCAACGGCGCCGACCTCGTCCTCCTGGACCTGCAGCTGCCTGGCCAGTCGGGCACCGAAGTCTGCCGCCAACTCCGGCAGCGATCCAGTGTCCCGGTGATCATGCTGACGGCCAAGGACTCGGAAATCGACAAGGTGGTGGGCCTGGAGCTGGGCGCCGATGACTACGTCACCAAGCCCTACTCCTCGCGGGAGCTCGTGGCCCGCGTCCGCGCCGTCCTGCGGCGCCAGAGCGAGCCTGAGGAACTCGTCTCCAGTACGGTGCAGGCCGGTCCCGTCCGGATGGACATCGAACGGCACGTCGTGAGCGTCGGCGGCGAGCAGATCGCACTGCCCCTCAAGGAATTCGAGCTGCTGGAAATGTTGCTGCGGAACTCCGGCCGGGTCCTGACCCGCGGCCAGCTGATCGACAGGGTCTGGGGCTCCGACTATGTGGGAGACACCAAAACCCTCGACGTCCACGTCAAACGGCTGCGCAGCAAGATTGAGCCGGATGCCTCGGCGCCGCGGTACCTGATCACCGTCCGCGGGCTGGGTTACAAGTTCGAGCCGTAGGGATGGGAGACGCCGCCCTGGACTAGCTGCCGGGGCGGCCCGGAGTCCAGGGAATGTAAAAGACATGCAAAAAGGAGGGGCACCCGTGGGTGCCCCTCCTTTTTGCAATACTTTGGCAGTTCGTCCAGCCGCGAAGGCTGCCGGGCGGATCTAGTGGGCTGAGGCTAGTGGCCCGCGGTGCTGCTCGGCGTCGGCGTGGCCGTTTCGGTGGAAGTTGCCGTGCTGCTGGAAGTCGCCGTGCTGCTGGGGGTCGGCTCCGGCGTCGGCAGGTACGTCTTGTAGTCGACGATCGTGCCGTCCAGAACCGGAACCTTGAACTTGGCGTCCATGTTGGTGCCGCTCTCGGAGATCGTGACCTCGGTCATCGCGCCGGGCTTGGCGCCGGCGGGGGTCAGGAGTACCGCGGCGGTGGAGTCGTTGAGCATGGTGTGGGAGTTCTGCTTCACCGGGACCTCCGCCTGTGACCCTTCCGCGCCCTTGATGGTCAGCACCACGTCCTTGGAGGAGGTGTTGTACACGGCGCCGATCACGCGGCCCGGCTTGTCCTGGCCGTCGGCAACGATGATGAAGTTGCGCAGCTGCAGCGGGCCGAGATCAGTGCGGGTTCCGTCCGACGCCGAGTACTGCTCCGAGGTCTGCTGGGGGTTGATGTAGCTGCAGCCAGTCAGGGACAGCAGCCCGATGCCAAGTGCAGCCGTTGCCATTGCCAGCTTGCCGCGCTGGCCCCGGTTCATCGCAGTGAAACGCACGTCACGCACTCCTTGAGAGTCTTGAAACATTATTCAGCCATAGCCTAGCCGCAATCGGCCTCAAACAAGGATTCGGCGCCTACACATAAGCGCGCGGACGGGTGCGTCCGGGCAGCAGCGGCCCGTTCCACGGGAGTCCGAAACCTCTTGGCAGTTAGCGTCGAAGGCACTATTATCTGCATCCGTCAAGGGGTTTGAGGGGGTGGATTAAGGCCATTTTCCCCGGATTCATGCGGTTCCCGGCACCTTTAGATGCCAGTTGTATGCCTTAATCGTGATAAACTGGTCTGCGGGAAAGGGGAATGTCCACATGGTTTTTGAGGTCGGCGAGACAGTAGTTTACCCTCACCACGGTGCAGCCAAAATTGAAGAAATCAAGATGCGCACCGTCAAGGGCGAAGAGAAGATGTATCTCAAGCTCAAGGTGGCTCAGGGTGATCTGACCATTGAAGTTCCAGCAGAAAACGTTGACCTGGTTGGGGTTCGGGACGTAGTGGGCAAGGAAGGCTTGGAGCACGTATTTGACGTGCTGCGCGCCGAGTTCACTGAAGAGCCCACAAACTGGTCGCGTCGTTACAAGGCAAACCTGGAAAAGCTTGCTTCCGGTGACGTCATCAAGGTGGCAGAGGTCGTCCGCGACCTTTGGCGCCGCGATCACGACCGGGGACTCTCCGCGGGAGAGAAGCGCATGCTGGCCAAGGCCCGCCAGATCCTTATTTCGGAACTGGCACTGGCTGAAAAGACGGATGAAGAGAAGGCTGCAAGCGTTCTCGACGAGGTCTTGGCTTCCTAGCACAAGGCCGGCTCACCTAAGAGCCGGCGCAGATAAGAATCGAACCCCGGTGGCATCAGGCCGCCGGGGTTTCTTCTTGCCCGTTGTCGGCGGCCCCCTCGGTTGCGCTATCAGTTGTGGTCCCTCTCAGCGCTCAGAAGCGCCACAAGTGATAGGGCAACGGGGGGTGCTCGGGGGGCGCGGGGACGTAGTCTTGTGCGCATGGATACTGCACCGACGAACACGTCACCGGCCGGTCCCGTCACCGCGGTCATTGTTGTGGCTGCCGGCTCGGGCCAACGCCTGGGCTACGGCATGCCCAAAGCCAAGGTGCCGTTGGGCGGGGATAGCATCCTCACCCACGCCCTGCGGGGCGTGGCCGCCGCCGGGATCGCGCAGCAAATCTGCGTTGCCATCCCCCCGGGAGATGCCGAACTGCGTGCGTTGTGCGAGGCCTTCGCGCATGAGCTGGCGGCCGCACACCGCCGCAACGCGGCGACGGGTCACGCCCTCCAAGGTCCGGTCGTGACCGTCGTCGAGGGCGGTGCAAGCCGCGCCGAGTCAGTTCGCGCCGCGATGGCCGCGCTCCTGCCCGGTGTTGAATCAGTGCTGGTCCACGACGCCGCCCGGGCACTAACGCCCGAATCCGTCTTTCACCGGGTCGCCGCCGCGCTGGGCGCCGGCGCCGCAGCCGTTATTCCCGTGATGCCGGTGGTGGACACTGTCAAGACCGTCGAACCGACCACCGGCGCCGGCGCCGCGGTGGCCCCCGAGCTGGTCACCGGGACGGCGCCCCGGGAGTCGCTCCGGGCTGTCCAGACGCCGCAGGGATTCGCCCTCGACACCCTCAAACGAGCCCACGAGGCCGCCGCCGGGTTCGACGCCGGACAGGCCGCCCTCGTCACGGACGACGCAATGCTCGTGGAACTCCTCGGCGTGCCTGTCCACGCCGTGCGCGGTGCCAGCCAGTCCCTCAAGATCACCACGCCCCTGGACCTGGTCCTTGCCGAGGGGCTCCTCGAAGGACCCCTCGGCGCACGCTGGGTGGAGGGATGAGCATGTCCACCAACCCGCCCGTCATCCCCCGGACCGGAATCGGAATCGACGTCCACGCCTTCGCCGCCGAGGACCAGCCGCAACCGCTGTGGCTTGGCGGACTCTTCTGGGAAGGGGAACGCGGGCTGTCCGGGCATTCCGACGGCGATCCCGTGGCGCACGCTGCTGCCGACGCGCTCTTCTCCGCCTGCGGGGTGGGCGATCTCGGCACGCATTTCGGGACGGACCGGCCCGAGTATGCTGGCGCGTCCGGCGTGACCCTGCTGGCCGAGGCCGCCCGGATTGTCCGGGCCTACGGGTTCGAGATCGGCAATATCGCCGTGCAGTTTGTGGCCAACCGGCCGAAATTCGGCCCCCGGCGGGAGGAATCCCAGCGAGTCCTCAGCGACGCAGCCCGCGCGCCGGTCAGCGTCACGGCCACCACGAGCGACGGACTCGGGTTCACCGGCCGCGGGGAGGGGATCTCGGCGGTGGCCACGGCGCTCGTCTATCCGGCCGGCTGATGACCGGAGGTTGAACACTGCTGGCCTCCGTCACCTACGCTTGAGGGGGGAAGACCCCGCCGTGACATCCCGTCCCGAACTGCCAGGAGACCTGCCGTGAAGAAGCTGCTGACCGCCGTCGTACTTGTGGCCGGGACCATGCTGAGCGGCTGCGCCGTCTCGACGACGGCGCCCCAGACCCCCAGCGCCACCCCGAAGATGAGCGTCGAGGACAGCTGCAAGTTCCTCAACACCGATACCTTCGTGCCCTCCGGGACCGCCAAGGAGCAGGCCGCGCAGATCGGGCAGCACTACCAGGAGGTCGCGGACAAGGTGGCGCCGGAGGTGGGCGCACCCATCCAGCAGATGGCCGACATCATGAAACAGGTTGCCGCGAGCCCCACGGGGGCCAAGACGGACGCACAAACGGCCCAGCTCACCGAGCAGATCAACAAGATCGGGCAGTACTGCAAGTAGGGCTGCCGGACCGACGGTCCCGGACTGGCCGCAAGGCAGTAGGTGCGGCGGCACACACGCCGGTGAGCCCGCGGACCGCCATCGGCTAATCTGGAGCGGTGACCCTGCGCTTTTACGACACAGCATCCGCCGAAGTCCGCGACTTCGTCCCCCTGGTACCTGGCCAGGTGAGCCTGTACTACTGCGGAGCAACCGTGCAGGGCATGCCACATGTGGGCCACATCCGCTCCGCGATCGCATTCGACCAGCTGACCCGCTGGCTGCAGTACCGCGGTTTCCGCGTGACGGTGGTCCGCAACGTCACGGACATCGACGACAAGATCCTCGCCAAGTCCGCGGCCTCCTTCGGCCCCGACTTTGAGGACGAACCCGGAGCCGTCCGCAACGAGGAATGGTGGGCGCTGGCCTACCGCTACGAGCAGGAATTCCTCAAGGCCTACGACACCTTAGGCGTCTCCCGCCCCACCTATGAGCCCCGCGCCACCGGCCACATCCCGGAAATGCACGCCCTCATCCAGCAGCTGATCGACCGCGGCCACGCCTATCCGGCCCTGGACGGCTCCGGCGACGTCTACTTCGACGTGCGCTCCTGGTCCGCCTACGGTTCCCTGACCCGGCAGAAGATCGACGACATGCAGGGCGCCCCCGACGCCGACCCGCGCGGCAAGAAGGACCCCCGGGACTTCGCGCTCTGGAAGGGCCACAAGGACGGCGAGCCGACGACGGCGAGCTGGACCTCGCCGTGGGGCGCCGGCCGCCCGGGCTGGCACCTCGAATGCTCGGCGATGGTCACCAAGTACCTCGGCACCGAGTTCGACATCCACGGCGGCGGCCTGGACCTGCGCTTCCCGCACCACGAGAACGAGATGGCCCAGTCCCAGGCAGCCGGCCACGGCTTCGCGAACTTCTGGATGCACAACGGGATGGTCACCTACGCCGGCGAAAAAATGTCCAAGTCCATCGGCAACACCGTCAGTCCGGCGGAAATGCTCGAACTCGCCCCGGCCCGCGTCGTCCGCTACTACCTGGGGCAGGCGCAGTACCGCTCGGTCCTGGACTACCAGCCGACGTCCCTGCAGGAAGCGGCCGCCGCCGTCGAACGGATCGACGGTTTCCTCAACCGGGCCGGCCGGGTCCTGCCTGACGCCTCGGCCACGGTTTCGGCCAGGCCCGCCCCGCCCGAAGACTTGCCCGCCGCGTCCGTGCCGGAGGCGTTCGCGGCCGCCATGGACGATGACCTTAACGTCCCGCAGGCCCTGGCTGCGCTGCACGACGCCGTCCGGTCCGGGAATACGGCCCTCACCGCGGGCGACCTCGATGCGGCCGGGCAGGCACTCAGCAGCGTCACCGCCATGCTGGATGTCCTGGGCCTGAATGCCACGGCAGGGCCCGCCGCGGACGCGCACGCCACCACGGCTCTTGGCGTCCTTGTCGAGGCACAGCTGGAAGCGCGGGCCAAGGCCCGGGCCTCTAAAGACTGGGCTGCTTCCGACGCCATCCGGGACACCCTCGCCGCCGCCGGAGTAGTCGTCGAGGACGGCCCGGACGGGGCCAGCTGGAGCCTGAAGCGCGGCTGAATAACTGCTGCTGCGCCGTCTGACATCCAAGTCTGGCCTTGCCTCGGGCCATCCCTGATCGAGGATTTTACTCGGGTCAGTAGACTGGAGGTCAGACTTATCAACAAAGTACGTAACAAGCAGGGGTGGAACTCATGGCCAACAACGGTCGCCGGTCGGTCAAAATGAAGAAGGGCCCTACCGTCGGAACCGGCGGTCACGGGCGCAAGGCACTTGAGGGCAAGGGCCCCACGCCGAAGGCGGAGGACCGCCCCTACCACAAGGCGTTTAAGAACAAGCAGCTCGCGGAACGCTCCGAGGCCAAGCGTGCCAGCGGAAGCCGCACCACGAGCACCGCAGCCCGGACCGGCCGCTCAGGTCCGAAGGGCCGCGCCACTGAAGAGGTCGTCACCGGCCGCAACTCGGTGGTCGAAGCGCTGCGTGCTGGCATCCCGGCCAAGGCCCTGCACGTCGCCGTCCGCATTGAAATGGACGACCGCGTCAAGGAATCCCTGAAGCTCGCCGCCGAACGCGGCATCCCGCTGATGGAAACCGGCAAGCCCGAGCTCGACCGCATGACCGATGACGCCATCCACCAGGGCCTCGTGCTGCAGATTCCGCCGTACGAATACCAGGACGCCTACGAACTCGCGGAAGAGACCCTCGAGGCCTGGAAGAAGGGCCACGTGGCCAACGCCCCGCTCTTCGTGGCACTGGACGGCATCACCGATCCCCGCAACCTCGGTGCGATCATCCGCTCCGTCTCGGCTTTCAGCGGCCACGGCGTCATCGTCCCGGAGCGCCGCTCCGTGGGCGTTACCGCCTCGGCCTGGAAGACAAGCGCCGGCGCGGCTGTCCGTGTCCCTGTCGCACGCGCTGCCAACCTGAACAACACGCTCAAGGCGTTCAAGAACATGGGTATCTATGTGCTGGGGCTCGACGGCGACGGCGACGTCTCGCTGCCCGATCTCGCCCTGGCCACAGAGCCGGTGTGCCTCGTCGTGGGTTCCGAGGGCAAGGGCCTCAGCCGCCTGGTCCGCGAAAACTGCGACCAGATCGTCTCCATCCCGATCGACTCCGCCATGGAATCCCTGAACGCCTCCATGGCAGTCGGCATCTCCCTCTACGAGATCTCCCGCCAGCGCGCCGCTAAGTAGTCCAAGCTTCGGCGGGATTGGGTCCCGCCGGAACTGCAGTCGTGGTCGGGTTCGCCGTCACCGAAGTTTTGCCGTCGCTTAGACACCTCCCGTCGACGCTTTCGGCCGCGGGCGGCCTTCATCGTCTCTGGTCGGCGATGCGCTCCTTAGCAAAACTCCGGTTCCGTCTCTGACGCTTCCTCGCCTTTCGCGGTAAACGGCAAAACGCTCTCACCATTAGTTCATAGTGGGGGAGCGTTTCCGTTTAACGTGCCAAACGTGCGGGAGCGTCTCTTTCAAAGGCAACCCAGCGGGCGGTGCCCCGGCATACAGCGGGCGCCGGGGTCCTGCTAAGGAGCGCATCGCCGACCAGAGCTGGATGAGGCCGGCCAGCGGCCGAAGTAAGCGGCGGGAGGTGTCTAAGCGACGGCAGGGCGCCGGTGACCGCGGGACCTAACCACCGCCAACTTGGCCGATGTTGACCTAGAACTTATGGCGGTTGGCTAGGACCGGGAGGTTGGTTCGGGCTTCCTTGACTGTGGCGGTGTCGAGGTCGGCGAACAGCAGTCCGGGGGCGCCGTCGAGCTCTGCCAGGATGTCGCCCATGGGGGAAACTACCACGGAGTGCCCGACTCCGGTGGGGGCGGAGCCCTTGACCGGGTGGCCCACGCTGGCGGGGTCGCCTTGGCCGCAGGCGAGGACCAGAGTGGTGGAGTCCAGGGCGCGGGCGCGGGCCAGGAGCTTCCACTGCTCGGCCTTGCCGGGGCCCGAGCCCCAGGAGGCGCACACAATGTTCACGTCGGCGCCGCGGTCCGCGTTTTCCGTGAAAAGGTCCGGGAAGCGGATGTCGTAGCACGTGGCGAGGCCGAACGTCACGCCGTCGAGCTCAAAGGTGACGGGGTCGGCGCCGGCGTCGACCGTGTCCGACTCCGCGAAGCCGAAGGCGTCGAAGAGGTGGATTTTATCGTAGCTGGCCTCGAGGCCGCGGCCGGTGACGAGCAGGGTGTTGCGCACCTTCGCGCCGTTGCCGGCGGTGCCGGGGGTGAACATCCCCGCGACGATGACGATGTCGAGTTCCGCGGCGAGGGCGCGCACGCGTGATCCCCACGGACCGTCCAGCGGCTCGGCGATATCCAGAAGTGAATTTCCGAAAGCCCGCATGGCGGCTTCCGGGAACACCACCAGGTCCGCGCCGCCGGCTTTTGCCTGACGTGCATAGTCCTCTATGAGGGCCAGATTCGCGGCCAGATCGCGTCCGGTGATGATTTGGGCTAATGCTGCGCGCACAATTACCTCCAACTCGGCGCTTCATTCCAGTATGCAGTGCGGCGCTTCCGTACACTGCAAAACGTCATGAAAACGAAAATGAGGGCCATTTGTTCGGCCCGGCTAAGCTTTAAGCAATGGTTATGCCCTTTATAGACACAGCTTCCACCGTAGACGCTTCGCGAGCGTTTCCGCTGGGGATCAGCGTTCCGCACACCGGGTCGCCGGCAGTGGACGATCCCCGCGGCGCGTTCGCCAACGTGGCTGTCTACGCGCCCGGCGTGACCACCCTCGAGATCGCATATCAGCCGCCCGGGGGAACCTGGCAGGTCAAGACCCTGCCCAACATCACCGATGGTGTCCACCACGGCATTGTGGAGGGCATCCCCGCAGGGTCGCGCTACGGCTTCCGGGCCTCTCCGGAACACGAGGCCCTCCCGCTGTCCATGCCCGCCACGGATTTTGACGCCGCCGGCGAGCAGCCGCTGCTGATGGACCCGTACGGCCGGGCCGTCGACGAACGCGAAGAGCTGATCACCAGCGTCCGGGTCGGCAGTGACTTTGACTGGGGGCTGGACCGCAGCCCGCGCGTGCCGTGGCGCAACACGATCGTCTACGAGGCCCACGTCAGGGGCCAGACAAAGCTGCACCCGGATATTCCCGAGGAACTGCAGGGGACCTACGCCGGCATGGCCCACCCGGCCATGATCGAGCATCTGATCTCGCTGGGCGTCACGGCGATCCAGCTCCTGCCCGTCCACTTCCACGTCGACGAGCCGCACCTGCAGCAGCTCGGGCTGACGAATTACTGGGGCTACAACACGGCCGCCTTCTTCGCCCCGCACCCCGGCTACGCCACCGCGGCGGCCCAGGCTGCCGGCGCGCACGCGGTCCAGGACGAGTTCAAGGGCATGGTCAAGCTGTTGCACGCCGCCGGGCTGGAGGTCATCCTCGACGTCGTCTACAACCACACCGCCGAGGGCGGCACGGACGGCCCCACCTTAAGCTTCCGCGGCCTGGGCGAGATGCAGTATTACCGCAACGACGGCCACGGCAGGTATGTGGACACCACGGGCTGCGGCAACAGCCTGAACTTCGGCGAGCCCCGCGTGGTGCAGCTGGTACTGGATTCCCTGCGCTACTGGGTGAACGAATTCCACATCGACGGCTTCCGCTTCGACCTCGCCGTCACGCTGTGCCGCAACAGTGCCAACGAATTCGATCCCCGGCACCCCTTCCTTGTCGCGGTGGGCGCCGATCCTGTCCTGTCCGGGATCAAGTTGATTTCCGAGCCTTGGGACGTGGGCTACGGCGGCTGGCAGACGGGCCGCTTTCCGGCCGGCTGGGTGGACTGGAACGATCACTTCCGCGACGCCGTCCGCAGCTTCTGGCTCGCCGACCGCGCTGCGATCGACGCCGGCGGTAACGGCGGCCCCGTGGCCCGCCTCGCGGATGCCCTCTCCGGTTCCGCCGGGCTGTTCGAGTCTTCGGGCCGGTCCCGGCTCGCCTCGCTGAACTTCATCACCGCCCACGACGGCTTCACCCTGGCCGATCTGACCGCCTACGACCGCAAGCACAACGAGGCCAACGGGGAGCAGAACCGCGACGGCCACGGGGACAACCGCAGCTACAACCACGGCTTCGAAGGCCCCACCGAAGACCTCGACATCCTGGCCCGCCGGGCCCAAAGCAGGCGGAACCTCATGGCCTGCCTCATGATCTCCCAAGGCGTACCCATGATTGCCGCCGGCGACGAGATCTGCCGGACCCAGCAGGGCAACAACAACGCCTACTGCCAGGACAACGCGCTCACCTGGATTGACTGGACCAACACCGCGGAATCCCATGCGATGCTGCGCACCACCAAGCGCGTCATCAGGCTGCGCAAGGAGTTCCTGGCCGGCCAGCCGCATGACTACCCCACGCGCGACACCCAGTCCTACTTCCACTGGTTCGATGTGGACGGCAACCCGATGTCGGCGGACACGTGGAATGACCCGGCCCACCGCGTCATCCAGCTCCTGCTCGGTTCCGACGACGGGCACGTGGACGGCCTGGTGGTGGTCAACGGCGGTGCCGACGACGTCAAGGTCACCCTGCCGCGGCTCAGCAATGAGGACGGTACCGGGCACCGGCGCTTCGAGCTTCGCGTCACCACCTCCGAGCTCCATGACCGGCGTCAGGGCGCCCGCGTTGCCTCCGGTGAACGGGATGTCGTCCAGGCCAACACGATCAATATTTACCGCACCTGATCAGCTGCAATCTAAGGACCCCATGAAGATTTACTCGGCAGACACCTGGACCATTGAAGAACTCACAGAGCAAATCGACGACGCCGGCCGCCGCACCCTAGTGATCCCCGCCGCCGACACCAAGCAGGCGGTCCTGGAGACCTTCAGTAAAGTCCTGGCCTTCCCCGAGGACGACGGCGTGGACCTGGACGCCCTGCATGACTCGCTGCACGACGTCGCCGATGCCGTGACGGACGACGGCGAGGCCCCTGTCACCTTCATCTGGCAGGTCCCGGCCGCGCTCCGCGCGGACCGCTCCTTCGGCGTCATCTGCGAAACCCTGCAGGACGCCGAGAGCTACGCCGGTACGAGCCTGGCCGTCATCGCCGTCTGCCTCTAGGCCCGGGTTCCGGGCCGCCAGCCCCCGGCGGGCCGGCGTTGAGAACGACGGCCCGCCAAGGCACGCTGGGCACGCTACGCGTTGACGATCAGGCCGAGCTCGGCCTTGGACGCCAGTGCCTCATGCTTGGGCAGCACGCGCACGGTGTAACCGAAGGACCCGGAACGGTCGATCACCAGCGTGCCGCTGAAGAGGTGCCGGCCCCGGCCGAGGTCTTCGGCGGCCTTGAGCTCCGCGACCGTGATGTCCGCCAGTTCGTCGGATTCTTCGGCCCGGCCGTAGGCCACCTCAACGTAGACATCGTCCGGTGAGAGCTCGCTGAGGGAGACATAGGCGTTGACCTGGAGGAGATCGCCGATCTGCGGGTCCTCGGAGACCCCCACGGAGTCGACGTGTTCCACCTGTATGTGGGGCCACGCCGCCCGGATCCGTGAGGTCCACCCCGCCAGGGCCTTGGCCTGGGCGTAGTTCTCCGCCACGGCGTGGCGTCCCGCGATCGCGGCCGGGCGGTACAGCACGTTGACGTAGTCCTTGAGCATCCGCTCCGCGGAGACCTCGGGGCCAAGGTGGGACATCGTGTGCTTGATCATGGACACCCAATGGGTGGGCACCTTTTGCGGGCCGGACTCCGAAGGCCCGGCAGCGCCGGCCCCGTCGGAGACGGTCAGCCCGTAGAACCGCGGCGCCACCTGGGTTTCAAGCAGTTCGTAGAGTGCCGCTGCCTCGATGTCGTCACGTTCTTCCGGCGACGCGTCATTGTTGGCGGTCGGGATCGCCCAGCCGTTCTCGCCGTCGTACATCTCGTCCCACCAGCCGTCCATGACCGAGAGGTTCAGCGAACCGTTCAGGGCCGCCTTCATGCCGGAGGTTCCGCAGGCCTCCAGCGGGCGCAGCGGGTTGTTCAGCCACACGTCGCAGCCCGGGAACAGGGTCCGCGCCATGGCGATGTCGTAGTTGGGCAGGAACGCGATCCGGTGCCGCACGGCGGGGTCATCGGTGAACCGGACCAGGTCCTGGATCATCTTCTTGCCCGCGTCATCGGCCGGGTGCGACTTCCCGGCGATCACCAGCTGGATGGGATGAGTCTTGTGCAGCAGGAGAGCCTTGAGTCGTTCGGGATCCCGCAGCATGAGGGTCAGCCGCTTGTATGTGGGCACACGGCGGGCAAAGCCAATGGTCAGGATGTCCGGATCCAGGACGGAGTCCGTCCATGCCAGCTCGGCGTCGGCCGCGCCGCGCTTCTTCCAGGCGGCCCGGAGCCGGCGCCGGACGTCCTCGACCAGGGACACCCTCATTTCGCGCCGCAACGCCCACAGGTCCTCGTCGGTGACGTTGTAGGCCAGGTCCCAGGGGCCCTGCGCCTCAGCATCGGCGCCGAACTTTTCCCGCGCCAGCGCCGAGATGCGGGAGTCCACCCAGGTGGGGACGTGCACGCCGTTGGTGACGGAGGTGATGGGGACTTCGGAGTGGTCAAAGCCCGGCCAGAGGGCGGAGAACATTCCGCGGGAGACCACGCCGTGCAGTTTGGCCACGCCGTTGGCCCGCTGGGCAAGCCGCAGGCCCATGACCGCCATGTTGAACACGAACGGGTTGCCGTCAGTGAAGTCCTCGCGGCCCAGATCCAGGATCTTTGCCACCGGGACGTCTGGTGCGAGACCGGCTTCGAAGAAGTGTTGGATCTGGGAGATTTCGAAGCGGTCGATCCCGGCCGGGACTGGCGTGTGGGTGGTGAACACGGTGGACGCCCGACCGGCGGCCAGGGCCTCGTCCCAGCTCAGCGGGGCCGGGCCGGACATCAACTCCTGGATCCGCTCGACGCCCAGGAACCCGGCGTGCCCTTCGTTGGTGTGGAAGACCTCCGGGGCCGGGACCCCGGTGAGGCGCTGGAACTCGCGCAGTGCCTTAACCCCGCCCATGCCCAGCAGGAGCTCCTGCTGCAGCCGGTGGTCACCGCCGCCGCCGTACAGGCGGTCGGTGATGCCGCGGGCGGCTTCGTCATTGCCCGGAACGTTGGAGTCCAGAAGCAGCAGCGGAACACGCCCGACGTCGGCCCGCCACACGTGCGCCAGCAGGCGCCGGTCGTTGGGGAGGGGAAGGGAAATCTGCACGGGTTTGCCGTTGCCGTCCGGCGATGCCTCGCGCAGGAGCGTCAGGGGCAGCCCGTCCGGGTCCAGGACCGGGTACGTTTCCTGCTGCCACGCGTCGCGGGACAGGGACTGCTTGAAGTATCCGGCCTGATACAGGAGGCCGACGCCGATCAGCGGCACGCCGAGGTCCGACGCCGCCTTCAGGTGGTCTCCGGCCAGGATGCCCAGACCGCCCGAGTACTGGGGCAGGACCTCGGTGATGCCGAACTCGGGCGAGAAATAGGCGATGCAGGACGGGGCGCCGTCGCCAAGGCTCTGGTACCAGCGCGGCTGCTCCAGGTAGCGGTCGAGGTCGTCGGCGGCGGCATGGACACGCCGCACCACGTCCTGGTCCGCCGCGAGGCGCTGCAGCTCTTCCCGGCTGACCAAGCCCAGGAACGTCACGGGGTCATGGGCGCTCTCCGCCCAGATCCCGGGGTTGAGCCCCTCAAAAAGCTCCCGGGTGGGCCGATGCCAGGACCACCGAAGATTGGTGGCGAGACGGGCCAACGGCCGGATGGACTCCGGAAGAACGGTTCGGACAGTAAATCTGCGGATTGCCTTCACCAGCGAAACACTAACGGACAACTCGGTGCCCCGGAACCGCTTTAAGATTCTTTCCGGTAAATGACGGATATCGGTCCGACTCGAACCGGAAACCTCTCACAAAACGTTCGAGGCCTTAGCATTCTGGCCGTTTTGTAGATAACGTCGAGCCTGTGACGAATAACTCGCGAACCAGTGCCCTGTCCAAGCAAAAGCCCAAGGCCCTGATCACGGATGGCCTTCGATTTGGCCGATTTCCGATCACCGCCGTGCAGCCGTCGGTAGAAGACGGAAAGTTCCCGGCCAAAGCCGTTGCGGGCGAATCCATTGTGGTGGGTGCCACCGCGTTCCGGGAGGGACACGACCAGCTCGGCGTCAGCGCCGTCCTGCTCGACCCCCGCGGCAAAGAGCGCCAGCGGGTCCGCCTCGCACCGCCGCGCGGACCGCGCGGCATGGGCACCGACCGCTGGGAAGGCCTCCTGACCCCGCCCGCCACCGGCAAGTGGTCCTTCGTCATCGAGGCATGGCATGACCGCTACGGCACCTGGCACCACAACGCCGAGGTCAAGGTGGAGGCCGGCATCGACGTCGAGCTCATGCTGGCCGAAGGCGCGGCCCTGCTGGCGGAAGCCTCCGAGGACGCCACGCGGCCCTCTGCCGACCGCCGGACGCTGCGGATGGCCGTCGTCGTGCTCTCAGACACCGCCCGGACACCGGAGGAGCGCCTCGCCGCCGGCTTCAGCGACGAGATCGCCGCCATCGTCGAACGCCAGCCCATCCGCGAACTCGTGACGGTCTCCGAACCGTACCCGCTGCTGGTGGAGCGTGCGCTCGCCGGCAGCGGCTCCTGGTACGAATTCTTTCCGCGCTCCGAAGGTGCCGTGCGCAACCACGACACCGGAGAGTGGACCTCCGGCACCTTCCGCACCGCCGCGAAACGCCTGGACGCCGTCGCCGCCATGGGCTTCGACATCATCTACATGCCGCCGATCCACCCGATCGGTGTCCAGCACCGCAAGGGGCCGAACAACACCCTGATTGCCGGACCGCACGATCCCGGCTCCCCGTGGGCCATTGGGTCCAAAGACGGCGGCCACGACGCGATCCACCCGGACCTGGGCACCTTCGAAGACTTCGACGCCTTCGTGGCCCGGGCCGAGGAACTGGGGCTCGAAGTCGCCCTGGACCTGGCCCTGCAGGCCGCGCCGGACCACCCGTGGGTGCAAAGCCACCCGGAATGGTTCACCACCCGGGTGGACGGCAGCATCGCCTACGCGGAAAACCCGCCCAAGAAATACCAGGACATCTTCCCGCTGAATTTCGACAACGACCCCGCGGGGCTGTCCAACGAAATTCTGCGGATCGTGCTGCTGTGGGTCAGCCACGGCGTCAAGGTCTTCCGGGTGGACAATCCGCACACCAAACCCGTGTGGTTCTGGGAATGGCTGATTGGCAAGGTCAATAAGAAGCATCCCGACGTCGTTTTCCTGGCCGAGGCGTTCACCCGCCCGGCCATGATGCACGCCCTCGGCCGGGCCGGCTTCCAGCAGTCCTACACCTACTTCACCTGGCGGAACACCAAGGAAGAACTGGAGGAGTACTTTCAGGAGGTCAGCCACGAGTCACCGGCCTACTTCCGGCCGAATTTCTTCGTCAACACCCCGGACATCCTCACCGAGTACCTGCAGTTCGGCGGACCGTCGGCGTTCAAGATCCGCGCCGCGCTGGCCGCAACGGCCAGCCCGATCTGGGGCGTGTACGCCGGCTTTGAGCTCTACGAACACGTGGCGCGTCCCGGAGCCGAGGAATACATCGACAACGAGAAATTCGAGTACAAGTCACGCGACTGGGATGCGGCGGCCGAAACCGGGCGCAGCCTGGCGCCGTACCTGACCCGGCTCAACGAGATCCGCCGCGCGCACCCGGCCCTCGGGGACCTGCAGAACCT
This sequence comes from Arthrobacter sp. TE12232, assembly GCF_054062615.1. NCBI lineage: Bacteria > Bacillati > Actinomycetota > Actinomycetes > Micrococcales > Micrococcaceae > Arthrobacter > Arthrobacter sp. TE12232. The sequence goes on along the minus strand of NZ_JBSSFK010000001.1, from coordinate 1,747,826 downwards.
GACGCTGCACCAGAGCACGGACACGTCCACCGTGGTGTACTCCAAGCACAAGACCCTCCCCGACGGGACCAAGGACACCTTGATCATCGTCGTCAACGTGGACCCGCACGGCACCCGGGAGAGCACCGTGTCCCTGGATCTGCCGGCGCTGGAACTGGACCCGGAGAACTTCACGCACAACGGCCGTTTCATGGTCGATGACTTGCTGACCGGCGAGAGCTGGGAATGGGGGGAGTACAACTACGTCCGTCTGGACCCGCACGTCGAGCCCGCCCACATTCTTAGCATCCGGAGGTAGTGCCAGTGAGTTTTAGCCCGCAGAACCCCAGCCAGCACTTCAGCCCGAGGGGAAGCTTTGAACTGAACGCTCCAGGCCTCCAGCACGACCCCCTCTGGTACCGCAAAGCGGTGTTCTACGAGGTCCTGGTCCGGGGCTTCGCCGACGGAAACGGGGACGGCTCGGGCGACTTTCACGGACTGATCGAGAAACTGGACTATCTGCAGTGGCTGGGCGTGGACTGCCTATGGCTCCCGCCGTTCTTCCAGTCACCGCTGCGCGACGGCGGCTACGACATCTCGGACTACAACTCCGTCCTGGACGAGTTCGGGACCATCAGCGACTTCAAGCGGCTCGTGGCGGAGGCCCACGCCCGCGGCGTCCGGGTGATCATCGACCTTCCGCTGAACCACACATCGGACCAGCACCCGTGGTTCCAGGAGTCGCGCAAGGATCCGGACGGGCCCTTCGGGGACTTCTACGTCTGGAGCGACACGGACGAGAAGTATGAAGACGCCCGCATCATCTTCGTGGACACCGAGGAATCCAACTGGACCTTCGACCCCATCCGGCGGCAGTTCTTCTGGCACCGGTTCTTCAGCCACCAGCCCGACCTCAACTTCGAGAACCCCAAGGTTATTGACGCGCTCTTCGACGTCGTCCGGTTCTGGCTGGACCAGGGCATCGACGGCTTCCGCGCGGACGCCATCCCGTACCTGTTCGAGGAGGAGGGCACCAACTGCGAGAACCTGCCGCAGACCCACGAATTCCTCCGCAAGCTGCGCAAGATGGTCGATGAAAGCTACCCGGGCCGCGTGATCATTGCCGAGGCCAACCAGCCGCCCGCCGAAGTGGTGGAGTACTTCGGCACCGAAGAGGAACCGGAATGCCACATGGCGTTCCACTTCCCGATCATGCCGCGGCTGTACTATGCGCTGCGGGACCAGAAGGCGTCGCCCATCATCGAGACGATGAAGGACACCCCGGACATTCCCGAAGGCGCCCAGTGGGGCACGTTCCTGCGCAACCACGACGAACTGACACTGGAAATGGTGACGTCCGATGAACGCGCCGCGATGCTGGGCTGGTACGCGCCGGATCCGCGCATGCGCGCCAACATCGGCATCCGGCGCCGGCTGGCCCCGCTGCTGGATAACTCCCGCTCCGAAATCGAGCTCATCAACGCCCTGCTGCTGTCCCTGCCGGGCAGCCCGTTCCTGTACTACGGGGACGAGATCGGCATGGGGGACAACATCTGGCTTGAGGACCGCGACGCCGTCCGCACCCCGATGCAGTGGAACCCGGACCGCAACGCCGGGTTCTCCAACGCGGACCCCGGAAAGCTCTACCTCCCCGTGATCCAGTCGCTGGTCTATAACTACAGCATGGCCAACGTGGAGGCCGAGGCCGCACATTCGGGGTCGCTGCTGCGCTGGACCCGCCAAATCCTGAGCGTCCGCAAGAACCACCCCGCCTTCGGCCTGGGCGGATTCAAGCACGTGGAAGCCGACCACGACGTCGTCCTCGCCTACCTGCGCGAGCTCCCGGAAGGCAACGCCGCCGGTGAGGACGCCGAGACCATCCTGTGCGCCTTCAACCTCTCGCAGCACCCCGTGGCAACCACCCTGCGCGTGCCGAAATTCGCCGGCCGGGGACTCCGGGACGTGTTCGGCGGCCAGGCGTTCCCGGCCATCGGCGATGACGGAACCCTGACGTTGACCCTGGGCAGCCACGATTTCTTCTGGCTGCGGATCCGCTCCGCAGCTTCCAACCCGGCATCCCCGTTCACTCAGGCGATGCCTATCCTGTCCATCGAAGGCTGAGATGACCCGACCGACCCTTGCCCCGGCCCTGAGCGCACTGCTTGGCGCCTGGCTTCCGCGCCAGCGATGGTTCCCCGTCAAAAGTGCGGAGTTCAGCTTCGAACCGGCGGGCGGTCTGCGCCTCGAGACCGGCGGCGGGGAGGGCGCTCCCGGCACGGCGGTGTGCGAGGTGTTCCTGCTGGCGGTGTCCTATCCCACCCCCGACGGCAGCCGGACCGACATCGTCCAGGTGCCGCTCAGTTTCCGCACGGAACCGCTGCCCGGTGGCGAGCGTGCGCTGATCGGCGAACTTCCCGGCACGCGCGATGACGCTGCACACCGCTGGGTTTACGACGGCGTCCACGACGCCTCCTTCGTCGCCGCGTGGCTGGAGCTCATCCGCGACGGCGGAAGCACGCCGTCGGGACACGCGACCGGCCACCTGGTGGAGTCCGGCTACCGCCTGCCGTTCGCGACGGGCAAGGTGAAGGTGCTCGCCGGGGAGCAATCGAACAGTTCGGTGATAGTGGACGACGGCGGTTCGGCTGCCATCGTGAAGTTTTTCCGGGTGCTGTCCGAGGGCCAGAACCCCGAGGTCGAAATCGGCGCGGCGCTGACGGCGGGGCGCACCGAGGAAGTCCCGGCGACCCTTGGCTGGGTTACGGGGGAATGGGAGACTCCTGCGGCTGCGCTCGGCGTGGGCCCGTCCGCTGCTGTCCGTACCGCCCGCGGCGAGCTCGCCGTCGCGCACGAATTCCTCTCCGGCGGGCTCGATGCCTGGCGGCTCGCCGTCGACGCGGCCAGCCGGGGGATCGGATTCAGCGCTGAGGCCCATGCCCTGGGCGCTGCGACGGCCACGGTGCACCGGCGGCTCGCCGAGGCGCTGGGGACCGCCACCGAATCCGCGCCGGGCGAGGACATCGCCCCCGGAGTAGCCCAGCGGGTGCGCCAGTCCTGGGCCCAGGCCGGCAACGCCGTCGGACCGTACGAGGACCGGCTGGACCGGCTCCTCGGCCGGCTTGAAGGCACCAGCGCCGGGCGGCTGCAGCGCATCCACGGCGACCTCCATCTCGGACAGATCCTGCAGGTTCCGGGCAGTAGCGTCCCGGGCGAGCCCGGGGCTGCGCCGCGCTGGGCCATCCTCGACTTCGAGGGTGAGCCGCTGCGCCCGATCTCCGAACGCAATTTTCCCGACGTCCCGCTGCGCGACGTCGTCGGCATGCTGCGGTCCTTCGACTACGCCGCCGGCGCCGCCGTCCGCGAGAACCCCGGTGCCGTGGTGCCGGGGACATGGGTGGATGACTGCGCGGAGGCCTTCCTGGCCGGCTACGCCGAAGTCATCCCCGGCAGCATCGACCGCGACTCGCCGCTCTTTGTGGCGCTGTGGCTCGACAAAGCACTCTACGAAGTCATCTACGAACTAAGGAACAGGCCGGACTGGCTCTCCATCCCGGTGAACGCATCGCGTCGTCTCCTCGGCAGTACAGGTTCCGGCGTCGCCGCCGAAGCCACAGCGGAAGGTATAAAAATGACAGGATCAGCACGTATCGATCGGCCCGGCGCACCATTGCCCGTGGACGGCGAGACTCTTGCGAGGGTCGCATCCGGCGAACACCACGCGCCCCACTCAGTCCTGGGTGCCCACCTTGATGACCACGGCCACGTCACGATACGGACCGTGAAGCACCTGGCGGAGGCAGTTTCTGTCGTGACGTCGGCAGGTGCTGTGCCCATGACGCACGAATCGGGCGGCGTGTGGGTGGCTGTGATGGAACCGCTCGAGCGTGGCCACGTGCCGGATTACCGCCTCGAAGTGACCTACAAGGACCACGAGCCGCAGCTCATGGACGACCCCTACCGCTACTTGCCGACAATCGGTGAAATCGACCTGCACCTGATTGGCGAGGGCCGGCACGAGCGCCTGTGGGAGGCCCTCGGCGCGCACGTCCAGCACTACAAGTCCTCCCTCGGCGACGTCGACGGCGTGTCCTTCGCCGTCTGGGCCCCGAACGCGCAGGCGGTGCGCGTGAAGGGCGACTTCAACGGCTGGGACGGCCGGGAACACTCGATGCGCTCGCTGGGTTCCAGCGGCGTGTGGGAGCTCTTCATCCCCGGCGTTGTAGCAGGGGCGTGCTACAAGTTTGAGATCCGGACCCGGCACGGCTACTGGGTGGAAAAAGCGGATCCGCTGGCCTTCGGAACCGAGGTCCCGCCGCTGACGGCGTCCCGCGTGATCGAGCCCTCCTATGTCTTCAAGGATGCCGAGTGGATGCAGGCCCGCGCCGGCCGCGATCCTCACAACTCAGCCATGAGCGTGTACGAGGTCCACCTCGGCTCGTGGCGTGTGGGGCTGGGCTACCGTGAACTGGCCAAGGAACTCGTGGAGTACGTCAAATGGCTCGGCTTCACCCACGTGGAGTTCATGCCCGTGGCCGAGCACCCCTTCGGCGGCTCCTGGGGCTACCAGGTCACCTCCTACTTCGCCCCGACCTCACGGTTCGGGCACCCGGACGAATTCCGGCACCTCGTCGACGAACTCCACCAGGCCGGCATCGGCGTCCTCCTGGACTGGGTCCCGGCGCACTTCCCCAAGGACGAATGGGCCCTGGCGCGGTTCGACGGCGAGGCCCTGTACGAGCACGCCGACCCGAACCTGGGCGAGCACCCGGACTGGGGAACGCTGATCTTCGACTTCGGCCGCACGGAGGTCCGCAACTTCCTGGTGGCCAATGCCCTGTACTGGCTCGACGAATTCCACATCGACGGGCTGCGCGTGGACGCCGTCGCCTCCATGCTGTACCTCGATTATTCGCGTGAGGAGGGGCAGTGGCGGCCCAACCGTTTCGGCGGCCGCGAGAACCTGGAAGCGATCTCCTTCCTGCAGGAAGTCAACGCCACGGTCTACAAGACGCACCCCGGCGCCGTCATGATTGCCGAGGAGTCCACCGCATTCCCGGGCGTCACCGCACCCACCAGCGGCGGCGGCCTGGGCTTCGGCCTCAAGTGGAACATGGGCTGGATGCATGACTCGCTCCAGTACATGGCGGAGGACCCCTACAACCGCAGATGGCACCACGGCACCATCACCTTCTCGATGGTCTATGCCTACTCGGAAAATTTCCTCCTGCCGATCAGCCACGACGAAGTTGTGCACGGCAAGGGTTCCATGCTGCGCAAGATGCCCGGCGACCGGTGGCAGCAGCTGGCCAACCTCCGCGCGTTTCTGGGGTACCAGTGGGCGCACCCGGGCAAGCAGCTGATCTTCATGGGCACGGAATTCGGCCAGGAAGCGGAGTGGTCAGAGCAGTACGGCCTGGACTGGTGGCTCGCCGACATCCCGGCACACAACGGTATGCAGCTCCTGACCAAGGACCTCAACGAGCTGTACCGTTCCACGCCGGCCCTGTACGAGCGGGACAACCAGCCGGAGGGTTTCCAGTGGATCAACGGGGGAGACTCGGACCGCAACGTGCTGACGTTCATCCGCCGCGATGCTGACGGCAACCCGCTGGTCTGCGCCGTGAACTTCTCCGGCGGCCCGCACACCGACTATGTCCTGGGCGTTCCGTCTGCCGGAGCATGGCAGGAAGTGCTCAACACCGACGCCGCCAGCTATGGAGGCTCCGGCGTGGAAAACACCGGAACTCTGACTGCCGCGGACGAGGGCATCGACGGTCAGCCGGCGTCGCTCACCGTGACCCTGCCCCCGCTCGGGGCCGCCTACTTCAAACCGCTGGCGTAGGCGCCGCCCGGCGCGAAGCCGGTGGGGGAGCGCGGTCAGCCTCGCGTGGTGAACCCGAGCGGCGTAAGCCCCGCGTGAGCATCTGGGAGAAGCCCGGAATCCCCGTGATTCCGGGCTTTTCCGCGCCCTCTTCGAGGCGGCTTTGTCAGCGGGGCCAAGTGGTGGTAGAGTTTATTTCCGCGCTGCTCCCCGGAGTTGAACGGCCACCAAGACCCAGAAGCCTATGGCAAGACTGAGTCGGGACCGCCGATTTGACAAGGGTGAAGCGGCCGGGTAAGTTTGAAAAGTTGCTCCGGAGCGATCCGCGACTGTTTGTTGGTTGTGGTGGTGCCGGGTGTGTCTGTTGTTTGAGAACTCAATAGTGTGCCAAGTTTGTTGATACCAATTTATTGTATTGAATTGGTTGAATGTGCCGGGCCCGCCACCCCGTGGTGTGGTCTGGTGTTTTTGGCTGGTTTCAAATTTTGTGCAGCGTGTGCATCCCGTTTTCCCGGGGGCGCATGTTGTGTCTGTTTTTCTTCAACGGAGAGTTTGATCCTGGCTCAGGATGAACGCTGGCGGCGTGCTTAACACATGCAAGTCGAACGATGATCCGGTGCTTGCACCGGGGATTAGTGGCGAACGGGTGAGTAACACGTGAGTAACCTGCCCTTAACTCTGGGATAAGCCTGGGAAACTGGGTCTAATACCGGATATGACTCCTCATCGCATGGTGGGGGGTGGAAAGCTTTATTGTGGTTTTGGATGGACTCGCGGCCTATCAGCTTGTTGGTGAGGTAATGGCTCACCAAGGCGACGACGGGTAGCCGGCCTGAGAGGGTGACCGGCCACACTGGGACTGAGACACGGCCCAGACTCCTACGGGAGGCAGCAGTGGGGAATATTGCACAATGGGCGCAAGCCTGATGCAGCGACGCCGCGTGAGGGATGACGGCCTTCGGGTTGTAAACCTCTTTCAGTAGGGAAGAAGCGAAAGTGACGGTACCTGCAGAAGAAGCGCCGGCTAACTACGTGCCAGCAGCCGCGGTAATACGTAGGGCGCAAGCGTTATCCGGAATTATTGGGCGTAAAGAGCTCGTAGGCGGTTTGTCGCGTCTGCCGTGAAAGTCCGGGGCTCAACTCCGGATCTGCGGTGGGTACGGGCAGACTAGAGTGATGTAGGGGAGACTGGAATTCCTGGTGTAGCGGTGAAATGCGCAGATATCAGGAGGAACACCGATGGCGAAGGCAGGTCTCTGGGCATTAACTGACGCTGAGGAGCGAAAGCATGGGGAGCGAACAGGATTAGATACCCTGGTAGTCCATGCCGTAAACGTTGGGCACTAGGTGTGGGGGACATTCCACGTTTTCCGCGCCGTAGCTAACGCATTAAGTGCCCCGCCTGGGGAGTACGGCCGCAAGGCTAAAACTCAAAGGAATTGACGGGGGCCCGCACAAGCGGCGGAGCATGCGGATTAATTCGATGCAACGCGAAGAACCTTACCAAGGCTTGACATGGGCCGGACCGGGCTGGAAACAGTCCTTCCCCTTTGGGGCCGGTTCACAGGTGGTGCATGGTTGTCGTCAGCTCGTGTCGTGAGATGTTGGGTTAAGTCCCGCAACGAGCGCAACCCTCGTTCCATGTTGCCAGCGCGTAATGGCGGGGACTCATGGGAGACTGCCGGGGTCAACTCGGAGGAAGGTGGGGACGACGTCAAATCATCATGCCCCTTATGTCTTGGGCTTCACGCATGCTACAATGGCCGGTACAAAGGGTTGCGATACTGTGAGGTGGAGCTAATCCCAAAAAGCCGGTCTCAGTTCGGATTGGGGTCTGCAACTCGACCCCATGAAGTCGGAGTCGCTAGTAATCGCAGATCAGCAACGCTGCGGTGAATACGTTCCCGGGCCTTGTACACACCGCCCGTCAAGTCACGAAAGTTGGTAACACCCGAAGCCGGTGGCCTAACCCCTTGTGGGAGGGAGCTGTCGAAGGTGGGACTGGCGATTGGGACTAAGTCGTAACAAGGTAGCCGTACCGGAAGGTGCGGCTGGATCACCTCCTTTCTAAGGAGCGCCTACAACCACCGTGCCTCATGCATTTGAGTGTGGCGGGGTTGTCAGGAGTACGCCCGTTGCGCAGACGCAAGTTCTGCGGCGGGTGCTCACGGGTGGAATATCAACAAATAGGTGCCTGGCGGCACGTGCCGGCAGCAAGTACGAACGGGGTCCCTTCGGGGGTTCCTGTTCTGGAACGCTCGCCGGTGTGGACTGCGGGGTAGTGTTTGGCACACTGTTGGGTCCTGAGACAACAGGACCGGGTGGTTGCGGCTTTGGCCGTGATTGTTCCGGGACTTGTGTTTCTGGTTTCCTGGCTGCATCGATCATGCATGTTCGGCCCGTGTGGGTTGTGTGTGTGGGGTGTGTGGTACGGGGTTGTTGTTTGAGAACTACATAGTGGACGCGAGCATCTTTTATAAGAAGCAATTTCCAAGAATATGAACCTGGATCTGTCGCTGTTGTCCTTCGGGGCGGTGGTGGTGGTTTTCATGGTTCTCTCGAAAATTTCTGATTGATCTTTTGTGGTCAAGTTTTTAAGAGCACACGGTGGATGCCTTGGCATTAGGAGCCGAAGAAGGACGTAGGAATCTGCGATAAGCCTGGGGGAGTCGATAACCGGACTGTGATCCCAGGGTGTCCGAATGGGGAAACCCCGCCAGGGGCGCGAGCTGCCTGGTGACCCGCATCTGAACACATAGGGTGCGTGGAGGGAACGCGGGGAAGTGAAACATCTCAGTACCCGCAGGAAGAGAAAACAATAGTGATTCCGTTAGTAGTGGCGAGCGAACGCGGATCAGGCTAAACCGTTCCATGTGTGATAGCCGGCGGGCGTTGCATGGTCGGGGTTGTGGGACTTTCCATACCAGTTCTGCCGGGCTGGTGAGGTGTGATGTGCAGGCATAGGTGAACGGTCTTGAAAGGCCGGCCGTAGAGGGTGTGAGCCCCGTAACCGAAATGTTGTGTACCGCCTGGTGAAGTATCCCAAGTAGCACGGGGCCCGAGAAATCCCGTGCGAATCTGTCAGGACCACCTGATAAGCCTAAATACTCCCTAATGACCGATAGCGGACCAGTACCGTGAGGGAAAGGTGAAAAGTACCCCGGGAGGGGAGTGAAACAGTACCTGAAACCGTGTGCTTACAATCCGTCGGAGCCAGTCTGATTCTGGTGACGGCGTGCCTTTTGAAGAATGAGCCTGCGAGTTAGTGTTACGTCGCGAGGTTAACCCGTGTGGGGAAGCCGTAGCGAAAGCGAGTCTGAACAGGGCGTTGCAGTGGCGTGATCTAGACCCGAAGCGAAGTGATCTACCCATGGCCAGGTTGAAGCGACGGTAAGACGTCGTGGAGGACCGAACCCACTTCAGTTGAAAATGGAGGGGATGAGCTGTGGGTAGGGGTGAAAGGCCAATCAAACTTCGTGATAGCTGGTTCTCCCCGAAATGCATTTAGGTGCAGCGTTGCGTGTTTCTTACCGGAGGTAGAGCTACTGGATGGCTAATGGGCCCTACAAGGTTACTGACGTCAGCCAAACTCCGAATGCCGGTAAGTGAGAGCGCAGCAGTGAGACTGTGGGGGATAAGCTTCATAGTCGAGAGGGAAACAGCCCAGACCACCAACTAAGGCCCCTAAGCGTGTGCTAAGTGGGAAAGGATGTGGAGTTGCGAAGACAACCAGGAGGTTGGCTTAGAAGCAGCCATCCTTAAAAGAGTGCGTAATAGCTCACTGGTCAAGTGATTCCGCGCCGACAATGTAGCGGGGCTCAAGTACACCGCCGAAGTTGTGGCATTCAGATATTAGCTAAGCCCTTGTGGTTCAGGCGTCTGGATGGGTAGGGGAGCGTCGTGTGGGCGGTGAAGTCGCGGTGTAAACCAGCGGTGGAGCCTACACGAGTGAGAATGCAGGCATGAGTAGCGAAAGACGGGTGAGAAACCCGTCCGCCGAATGATCAAGGGTTCCAGGGTCAAGCTAATCTGCCCTGGGTAAGTCGGGACCTAAGGCGAGGCCGACAGGCGTAGTCGATGGACAACGGGTTGATATTCCCGTACCGGCGAAAAACCGCCCATGTTGAACAGGGGATACTAACCGCCCGAGACCTGCCCGATCACCCTTTGGGTGTGAGGGTTTTGGTGGAGCGCGGGACCTGATCCTGGGAGGCAAGCGTATTAACAGGTGTGACGCAGGAAGGTAGCCGAGCCGGGCGATGGTTGTCCCGGTCTAAGGATGTAGGGCGAACGGTAGGCAAATCCGCCGTTCATGATGCCTGAGATCTGACGGGACCCCCGTAGGGGGGGATTCGGTGATCCTATGCTGCCGAGAAAAGCATCGACGCGAGGTTTTAGCCGCCCGTACCCCAAACCGACACAGGTGATCAGGTAGAGAATACTAAGGCGATCGAGAGAATTATGGTTAAGGAACTCGGCAAAATGCCCCCGTAACTTCGGGAGAAGGGGGGCCCCAACCTTGAACACCACACGCTGGTGGGAGGGGATCGGGGCCGCAGAGACCAGGGGGAAGCGACTGTTTACTAAAAACACAGGTCCGTGCGAAGTCGCAAGACGATGTATACGGACTGACTCCTGCCCGGTGCTGGAAGGTTAAGAGGACCGGTTAGCCGCAAGGCGAAGCTGAGAATTTAAGCCCCAGTAAACGGCGGTGGTAACTATAACCATCCTAAGGTAGCGAAATTCCTTGTCGGGTAAGTTCCGACCTGCACGAATGGAGTAACGACTTCCCCGCTGTCTCAACCATAAACTCGGCGAAATTGCAGTACGAGTAAAGATGCTCGTTACGCGCAGCAGGACGGAAAGACCCCGAGACCTTTACTATAGTTTGGTATTGGTGTTCGGAGTGGCTTGTGTAGGATAGGTGGGAGACGTTGAAGCCCGGACGCCAGTTCGGGTGGAGTCATCGTTGAAATACCACTCTGGTCACTTTGGACATCTAACTTCGGCCCGTAATCCGGGTCAGGGACAGTGCCTGATGGGTAGTTTAACTGGGGCGGTTGCCTCCTAAAAAGTAACGGAGGCGCCCAAAGGTTCCCTCAGCCTGGTTGGCAATCAGGTGTCGAGTGTAAGTGCACAAGGGAGCTTGACTGTGAGAGAGACATCTCGAGCAGGGACGAAAGTCGGGACTAGTGATCCGGCGGTACATTGTGGAATGGCCGTCGCTCAACGGATAAAAGGTACCTCGGGGATAACAGGCTGATCTTGCCCAAGAGTCCATATCGACGGCATGGTTTGGCACCTCGATGTCGGCTCGTCGCATCCTGGGGCTGGAGTAGGTCCCAAGGGTTGGGCTGTTCGCCCATTAAAGCGGTACGCGAGCTGGGTTTAGAACGTCGTGAGACAGTTCGGTCCCTATCCGCTGCGCGCGCAGGAAATTTGAGAAGGGCTGTCCTTAGTACGAGAGGACCGGGACGGACGAACCTCTGGTGTGTCAGTTGTACTGCCAAGTGCACCGCTGATTAGCTACGTTCGGATGGGATAACCGCTGAAAGCATCTAAGCGGGAAGCTCGCTTCGAGATGAGATTTCCATACACCTTGTGTGTGAGAGGCCCCCAGCCAGACCACTGGGTTGATAGGCCGGATGTGGAAGCGAGGACTAACGACTCGTGAAGCTGACCGGTACTAATAGGCCGATAACTTACACCACACACTCTTCCCGCGAACCCGTTTCAAAAGGGGTTCGCACCAGGGGAGGGTACAAAGAAACAAGACTGCTTGCGTCCACTATGTGGTTCCCAACCAACAAACCCGCACCCGCGGCACGTTGCAACAGGAACAAAACCACAACAACATACACAACACCACAACTGCACCAGCAACACCGGTGCAGCAGGTTGTAACCACACAGATTTCCCCGCCACACCCCCAGGGTGAAGGCGGCGGAGCAAGGGTTACGGCGGTCATAGCGTGGGGGAAACGCCCGGTCCCATTCCGAACCCGGAAGCTAAGACCCACAGCGCCGATGGTACTGCACCCGGGAGGGTGTGGGAGAGTAGGTCACCGCCGGAACACCATTCAGGTCGAGGACCCCCAACCACCAGGTTGGGGGTCCTCCCGCATTTAACCAACAAAACCCATCACCTGAGACATCACACACCCCGCGACCCACCCCCACCACCGGCACACCCCCGGGACGTGCGGCAGCACCGCAGCGATCCCTGTCAGACGTGCGGGAGCGTCGGACCGATCAGTGCGAAACGTGCGGGAGCGTCACGCGGGTAGAGTGGTTGCCCATGGATAACCTCTTCAGCCATGCTCCGTCGAGCGCGCCGGAACCTGAGCCGGCCGACGAACTTGATCCCGTCGTCGTCAGTGTTGTGGTCCCTGGCGCTGTCGCACGGGCGTTCATGGGCTTCACCGAACACACGCACCTCTGGTGGCCGATGGAGGACCACAGCGTCTATGGCCTCGGCTCCTACGTGGAGTTCGAGGAGAGCCTCATCCTGGAGACCTCGGATGATGGCAGGACAGCCGTCTGGGGCTCGATTGATGACTGGCAGCCTCCGCTGTCCTTCCACGCCAGCTGGCACCCCGGAACCACGGCCATGTGGTCCACTGAGCTCCGGGTGGCGTTCAAGGCGGTCGGTGACGGGACGGAGCTGCGTCTGGTGCACAGCGGCTGGGAAGGCGCCGAGGATCCCGCGGCAGCCCGGGCCGACTATGCGGCCGGCTGGCCCGGTGTCCTGGACCGATTCGTCCGGTTCATGGGCGGCGCCGGTGCCGGCAGCCCGGACGCCTGAGCGAGCCGTAGACGCACTCCTGGGCGACCGCACCCTCTGACGCGGCTGCGCAGCCCGATGCCTAGTTGCGCAAGGGCCCCTGGTCAACGGGGGGAACAGCAGTGCTGGACCGGATCACAAAGCGAGTGGGGTATTCGGTGTCTGCGGCCCCCGCGTCCTCGCCGCCGTCGAGCCCTGCCAGCAGGCGCCGCACGGCCAGCGCGCCCTGGCCCCGCGCGTCCTGATCGATCGTGGTCAGCCCGAAGACCTCGCCCAGCTCATGGCCGTCGATGCCGATGACCGAGAGGTCGTGTGGCACGCTCAGGCCGAAATCCCGGGCCGCGAGAATGGTGCCGATCGCCATCTCATCGGAGGCGGCAAAGACAGCCGTGGGACGTTCCGCCGAGCTGCCTAGCAACTGCCGGGCGCTGGCATAGGCTCCCTGGATCGTGAAATCGGCAGAGACCTGCCACTCCGGCCGGACGGCCAGTCCAGCATCCCGCATTGCTTTCTTAAACCCTGCCTGGCGGGTCCCCGGTAGGCGGAAGTCCTGCTCATAGGCCGCGTCGCCGGTCATGTGGGCGATCCTGCTGTGGCCGAGCTGGATCAGGTGCCGCGCCGCAGCCTCCGCGATGCCGGAGTCATTGATGCGGATCGTCGAGGCTCCGGGGAGGGGGCCGCCGATCCCCACGATCGGACGGTGGATGGCCAGCAGCTGGTCAATTTCCGCCTCGGAGAGCTCCAGGGATACCGCGATCACGGCGTCCACGCGTTTGCGCAGCAGGAAGTCGTTCAGTACGCTGTGCCGGCGCTCCTGCCCCTCGCTCACGTTGTACAGCGTGAGATCGTAGCCGGCGTCCAGCAGGGTCGCCGAGACGCCTTCGACCACCGAGGAAAAGAACCACCGGTGGACCGAAGGCACCACGACGCCGACATTGTGGTTACGCCCGGAGGCCAGGCTGGAAGCGTGGTAGGAGAGGACGAAGCCGAGCTCGGCGGCGGCGGCCCGGGCGCGCTCCCGGCTGCGGGCGGAGACGTTGCCCTTGCCGCTCAAGGCGCGCGAAACGGTGGCGATGGAGAGGCCGGACCGTTCTGCGACGTCCTTGATGCCGGGCATTCCTACCCCTCCGTGTCCTCGATGTAGATTTCCAGCCAAACAGTTTCACCTGAGCTTAACTGATCCCCGGCACTGGACATGTCCCCGGCTGCGTAGCCTGCGCCCGGGGGCGTTGAACTGCGTAGCAGAACCCGTCCGGCAGGCATCTCCAGCGGTTCGGAGCCGGTGTTCAGGAGCACCAACGTGGTCCCGTTGAGGAAGGCCAGGCTCGTGTTCGTGCAAAGGTCCTCGTACCAGGACAGGGAGCCGCGGCCCATGTCCAACCCGCGGCGCAAATCCAGCATGCGCTTGTACAGGTTCAAGTGCGACGACGGCGAAGCAGCCTGCACATCGCGCGCCAGGCCCGCGAAGCTCTCCGGCTGCGGCAACCAGGGATCCTGCCCGTCGCCGAATCCTGCGTGGAGTTCCCCTCCCCGCCAGGGCAGCGGGACACGGCAACCGTCGCGGCCCAGCCGCGCGCCGCCGGTGCGGGCGAAGGTGGGGTCCTGGCGCCGGGCGTCCGGGATGTCGATTCCGTCCGGGAGGCCGAGCTCCTCACCCTGGTAGAGGTAGGCCCCGCCGGGCAGCCCCAGCATGAACATGGACGCGGCGGCCGCTCGGGACCGGCCCAGCTCCTCGTCGGGCTGCGGGTCCGAGGTGCCTATTCCGTCACCGTCACGCGGCGCCTGGCCGCTGTATCCGAAGCGCGTGGCATGTCGGACGACGTCGTGGTTGGAGAGCACCCATGTGCTGGGAGCCGCGACGGCGTCCAGCGCCGTCAGGGACTCGGTGATGACGTGGCGCATGCGGTGCACGTCGAGGCCCGCGTGAAGGTACGGGAAGTTGAAGGCCTGGTGCATTTCGTCCGGACGGACCCAATCGGCCAGGCGGGGGAGCGGGTCCACATTGGCCTCGGCGCAGAGGATCCGGTCGGGGCCGTACTCTGCCAGAATCCGCCGCCACTGGCGGTAGATGTCATGCAGGGCCGGCTGGCCGAACATCGGAGCGTCGTGGCCGGGAAAGCCGTCGCAGCTGTTGCCGTCGGCGCGGCCGCCCCACTCGGGCAGGCCCGGGGCCTTGACCAGGGCGTGCGCCACGTCCACCCGGAACCCGGAAACCCCGCGGTCCAGCCAAAAGCGCAGGACTCGCTCGAATTCATCGTGGACCGCGCGGTTGTCCCAGTTGAAGTCCGGCTGGGAGGAATCGAAGAGGTGCAGGTACCACTGGCCCGGGGCGCCGTCCGGCTCCGTAATCCGGGTCCAGGCCGGTCCGCCAAAGTGGGACTGCCAGTTGTTCGGCGGCTCTTCGCCAAACGTCCCGCGGCCGTCCCGGAAGATGAACATGTCCCGCTCGGGGCTGCGGGCGGGAGCGGCCAGAGCTGCCTGGAAGGCCGGGTGCTGGTCCGAACAGTGGTTGGGCACGAGGTCCACGATCATCCGCAGCCCCAGCCGGGTGGCCTCGGCCATCATGGCGTCGAAATCATCCAGGGTGCCAAACAATGGGTCGACGTCGCAGTAGTCGCTGACGTCGTAGCCGGCGTCACGCTGCGGAGACCGGTAGAACGGCGAAAGCCAGACGGCGTCGATGTCGAGTTCGGCGAGACGGGGCAGTTCAGCGGTGATGCCGGCGAGGTCACCGATGCCGTCGCCGTCCAGGTCCCGGAACGAGCGCGGATAGACCTGGTAGATGACAGCGGACCGCCACCACCCGGGGAGCTGGTCTGCGGCGTGCACCGGGGTCAACGGACCCGTCAGGGGGCCGGCCGGGAAGCCGGCCAGCGCGGCGGGGGAGAAGAGAACTGAATCAACGGACATGGCGGTAATCGTAAGCCCCGACCACCGAAATTGAAAACGCTTCCAGTCATATTCGGCCGAGTATTTTCGGCAAGCGATTGGACTATTGCCGGCCGCAGCCCCGGCGTCCAGGCCAGGAGGGGCGGCAAACGGTACCCCCAGAGCGCTGCCGCGTCGTGAGGCGGCGGGACCCCGCGGCCCCGCTACTGCTCGGTAGGCTGACTTTTCAAAGCCGCACTTAGCGTGTACTTTGGAAGCGCTTGCAGCTGTGAGCCACATCACCGACGATGCCACGGGGCTCTGGAATGGACTTCCAGGGCCTTATGCGTGGATGCAGGATTTTATGAAAGGGACACCAATGAAGGTGCAGAACACCCTCACAAACGGGACGACCCGCCGCGTATTCACCGCGGGCGCGATCTCCGCAGTGGCCGCGCTGGCCCTCAGCGCATGCGGCGGCGCCGCAGCCACCGCACCCGCCACCGCGACGGCCAAGCCTGACCTGAAGGCCTCCGGCGCCAGCACGATCACCATGTGGGTCGACGCCGAGCGCTCACCCGCGCTGAAGGACATTACGGCCAAGTTCCAGGCCGACACCGGCATCGAGGTCAAGCTCGTCGTCAAGGACTTCGCCGCAGTCCGCGACGACTTCATCACCCAGGTTCCCACCGGCAAGGGCCCGGACCTGATCGTCGGCCCGCACGACTGGGTAGGCAAGTTCGTCCAGAACGGCGTGATCGCGCCGGTGGAACTGGGCGACAAGAAGTCCGCGTTCCAGGACTCCTCCATCAAGGCGATGACCTACAACGGCTCCGTCTACGGTGTCCCGTACGCGATCGAGAACATCGCACTGCTGCGCAACACGGACCTCGTGCCCCAGAGCGCCAAGACCCTGGATGAAGTCATCGCCAACGGCAAGAAGGCCGTGGCCGACGGCAAGGCGAAGTTCCCGTTCCTCGTCGGCATGGACCCGAAGCAGGGCGACCCGTACCACCTCTACCCGCTGCAGTCCTCCATGGGCTCTGAGGTCTTCGGCAAGTCTGCCGACGGCGGCTACGATCCCAAGCAGCTGCTGATCGGCGACGCTGCCGGCGTCGAGTTCGCCAAGAAGCTGGCCGCCTGGGGCGACGCCGGTGAGAAGATCATCAACTCCAACATCACCGGTGACATCGCCAAGGAGAAGTTCCTGGCCGGCGAGTCCCCGTACTACCTGACCGGTCCGTGGAACGTGCCGGACGTGCAGAAGAAGGGCATCAAGTTCGCCGTCGACGAGCTGCCCACCGCCGGTGACAAGCCCGCCCAGCCGTTCATCGGCGTCAACGGCTTCTTTATCAGCTCCAAGAGCGCCAACGCCCTCGCCACGAATGAGTTCGTCACCAACTACCTCACCACCGAGGCAGCGCAGGACTCGATGTACAAGGCCGGAGGCCGTCCGCCGGCCCTGAAGGCCTCCTTCGAGAAGGCCGCCAGCGACCCCGTCGTGGCAGCCTTCGGCAAGATCGGCGCCGCCGGCGTCCCGATGCCGGCCATCCCCGAAATGAGTGCCGTCTGGGCGGACTGGGGAGCCACCGAGCTCGCCCTCATCAAGGGCCAGGGCGATCCCGCCGCTGACTGGGCCAAGATGGCTGCCAGCATCAAGGCCAAGATCGCGGGCTAATACAGTCAGCCCCCGCGCGGTTCCCCGGCTCCCAAGGACCCGCGACACCGCACAGCACCGGGCCGGGCGGCACACCATGCCGCCCGGCCCGTTCCTGCACCACCCCCAGCTTTCTCCCGAGGACCGTAGACAGCCATGACAGACACCGAACTCCGCCCGGCCGACGATTCCGCCCCCGCAGCACCCGGCAGCCCCGCCGGGAAAGCCGCAGGGAAACAAGCAGTGCCCCGCCGCCGAACTTTCGTCCCCGACACCACCAAAGGAACGGTCGCCAAGATCGTGCTGCTGGGCCTCGTGGACGCCGTCGCCGTCTACGTGCTTATGATGCTGTTCCTCAGCCAGTCTTGGGGTGTGCTGGCCGTCGCCGCTGCCGTCGTGCTGGTGATCAACTGGATCTACCTGCGCAAGGGCGGACTGCCCGCGAAGTATCTTGCCCCTGGCGTGCTGTTCCTGCTCGTGTTCCAGGTCTTCGTGGTGTTTTTCAGCGGCTATATCGCCTTCACCAACTACGGCGACGGGCACAACAGCACCAAAGATGACGCGATCGCGGCCATCCAGCTCACGGCGCAAAAGCGCGTTCCCGATTCCCCGGCGTACAAGGCGGCCGTGCTGTCGAAGGACGAGTCCTTCTACCTTCTGTTCACGGACCCGGATGGCAAGATATCCCTGGGCGGCACCGGCAAACCGTTGGAAGAGGTCTCCGGCGCCGGCACGGATTCCACCGGGAAGGCCAACGCCCTGGACGGGTACAGGACCCTGAACTTCCAGGAGATCGTCGCCAACCAGCAGCGGATCCTGGCCATCACCGTTCCGGTCTCGGCCAACCCCGCCGACGGCACCCTGCGCACCGCCGACGGCAGCTCCGCCTACCAGTTCAAACCGGCTTTGAAGTATGACGCCGGTGCCGGCACCTTCACGGACACGGACACCGGCGCCGTCTACCGGGACAACGGCAAGGGAGCGTTCGCCACGGACAGCGGCGAGACCCTGAGCACCGGCTGGAAGATCGACGTCGGCATGGAGAACTTCGCGCGTGCCTTCACCGATCCGAGCCTCCGCGGTCCGCTGCTCGGCGTCATACTCTGGACCTTCACCTTCGCCGTCGCGTCCGTGGCCCTGACTTTCGCCCTGGGACTGTCCCTGGCGATCACCTTCAACCGCGAGGACCTGCGCGGCAAGAAGGTCTACCGGATCCTCATGATCCTGCCCTACGCGTTTCCGGCGTTCCTCTCCGGCCTGGTCTGGTCCGGCATCCTCAACCCGCAGTTCGGCTGGCTCAACCAGACCCTGCTGGGCGGGGCCACGATCGGCTGGCTGACGGACCCGGTCCTGGCCAAGATCAGCGTGCTGGTGGTCAATCTCTGGCTCGGTTTCCCGTACATGTTCCTCGTCTGCACCGGGGCCCTGCAGTCCCTGCCCACTGAACTGGACGAGGCGGCCCGGATGGACGGCGCCAGCCCGTGGCGGGTCTTCCGCTCCATCAAGCTGCCGCTCCTGCTGGTCTCGATCGCTCCGCTGCTGATCTCCTCCTTCGCCTTCAACTTCAACAACTTCAACGTGATCTTCATGCTCACCGGCGGCGGTCCGCGGTTCGCGGACACGGACCGGGACATCGGGGCCACGGACATCCTGATCACGCTCGTCTACAAAGTGGCCTTCGGGCAGGGCACCGGGCGCGACTACGGCCTCGCCAGCGCCCTGGCGATCATCATCTTCATCATCGTGGCCACTGTATCGGCCATCAGCTTCAGGCAGACCAAGGCACTTGAGGAAGTGAACTCATGAACGGGCCCGCACAACGCGTCGTCTCCATCACGGACCAGCCGCTGGCCGCCGCCGCAGGCGACAACACACGCGAGAAAATCGGCGCTGAACCCGCGCCCGCCGGCGAGCTCCCAGCCCTCCGGCGCCGCAAGACCTTCGGCGCCTGGTTCAAGGACAAGGGCTGGCGGCACGTTGTGGGGATCGTGGTCACCATCTTTGCGATCTTCCCACTGCTGTATGTGCTCTCCGCGGCCTTCAACTCCACCGGCACCCTGGTGGGATCCAACGCGCTTTTCAGCCGGATCGATTTCGGCAACTTCGCCGAGCTCATGAACAATCCCTCGCGGCCCTTCGCCCATTGGTTCGTCAACACCATGGTGGTGGGCGGCGTGACGTCGGCGGCCACCGTGTTCCTGGGCGCCATGGCGGCCTACGCATTCTCCCGCATGCGCTTCACAGGTCGCCGGATCGGCCTGCTGAGCCTGCTGCTGCTGCAGATGTTCCCGCAACTGCTCGCCGTCGTCGCCATTTTCCTGCTCCTGAGCGGGATCTCCGAGGTCATCCCTGCCCTCGGCCTGGGCAGCCAGCTGGGCCTGATCATGGTGTATCTCGGCGGCGCCCTGGGCGTGAACACCTACCTCATGTACGGCTTCTTCAACACCGTGCCGCAGTCCCTCGACGAGGCGGCGAAGATCGACGGCGCCAGCCACGCGCAGATCTTCTTCGGCATCATCCTGCGGCTCGTCACCCCCATCCTGGCCGTGGTGGGCCTGCTGAGCTTCATCGCCATCTCCGGCGAGTTCGTGATCGCCAGCGTGGTGCTCACGGATCCGGACAGCCAGACGCTCGCCGTCGGGCTCTACTCCTTCGTGGCCCAGCAGCGCTCCGAGAACTGGGGAGTCTTTGCCGCCGGCGCCGTACTGTCCGCCGTCCCCGTGATGGCCCTGTTCCTCTACCTGCAGCGCTACATCGTCAGCGGCCTCACCCAGGGCTCGGTGAAGGGCTAGGCATGCACGGGACGGGCATGACGCTGCCGGGCGGCACGGGCCCCCTGCCGCACCACGACGGCTCGGCTCTCCACGCGCCCGGGCGCGCGGACCTGGGGGCGGAGATCCGCCTGCGGCTCCGCGTGCCCGCCGGCTGGGGGCAGGCCTCCAAGGTGTGGCTCCGGTCAATCCACGACGGCGAGCCCCGCTACGATCCCGCCAGCTCCCTTGGCGAGGCAGACGGCTGGGTCTGGTGGGAGGCCGCCACGGCGGTGACCAACCCGGTGGCCCGCTACCGCTTCCTCTTGGAAGTCCCCGCCGGTGCCGCCGGCGACTGCGGTGCGGACGGCGCCGGAACCGGCGCAGAAGCCGGCGGCAGCCCGCGGTACTGGAGCCTGAACGCGCAGGGACTGTTCAGCCGCGACGTCTCCGACTACGCCGACTTCCGCCTCACGACGTTCCGGCCCGGGCCCGAATGGCTGCGCCGGGGCACGATGTACCAGATCTTCCCGGACCGCTTCGCCCGCTCCGCGTCCGCGCCCGGCCCGGCGCGCCAGGTCCCCGACTGGGCCGTGCCGTGCAGTTGGGACGACACCCCCGTGGAGGGCGCAGGCCAGCAGACCCCCTACCAGTACTACGGCGGCGACCTCCGGGGCATCACCGAACGGCTGGACCACATCCAGGCCCTCGGGGCCGACGTCATCTACCTGACCCCGTTCTTCCCGGCCCGCTCCAACCACCGCTACGACGCCGCAACCTTCAGCTGCGTGGATCCGCTGCTGGGAGGGGACGAGGCCCTCGTGGAACTGGTCGAGGCCGCGCATGCCCGCGGCCTGCGGGTCATCGGCGACCTCACGGCCAACCACTCCGGCGCCGCCCACGAATGGTTCCGGCGCGCCTTGGCGGACCCTGCCTCGGAGGAGGCCGGGTATTACTATTTCAACGCCGAGCACACGGAGTACGAGGCCTGGTACGGCGTCCCGTCGCTGCCCAAACTCAACTGGGCCTCCCGCGGCCTGCGCGAGAAATTCGTCCTGGACGACGATTCCCCGGTGGCGCGCTGGCTGCGGCCGCCGTTCAACCTGGACGGATGGCGGATCGACGTCGGCAACATGACCGGGAGGCTCGGCGGAACGGACCTCAACCAGGACGTCGCCCGGCTGATCGCGGACCGGGTCCGCTCGATCAACCCGGATGCCGCGCTGCTCGCCGAGGCCACCAACGACGCCGCGCCCGATTTCAGCGGCGAGCACTGGCACGGCGCCATGACCTACTCCAACTTCACCCGTCCGCTGTGGTCCTGGCTGGCCGGGGACGCCCGGCACGTGAACTTCTTCGGAACCCCGCTGCCCGGGCCCAACCGGACCGGCGCCGAGGACTTCCTGGCCACACACCTGGACCTCGCCTCCGCGTTCAGCTGGGACGTGCGGCAGCAGAACATGAACGCCCTAAACAGCCATGACACCGCACGGGCGGCCACCGCGATGATCGACGGCGGCCAACGGCTCGGCGCGCTGCTGATGTTCACCCTGCCGGGGGTTCCCGTGCTGTTCGCCGGGGATGAATTCGGGCTCACAGGCGACAACGGGGAGTTCTCCCGGACACCCATGCCGTGGAACGACCCCGGCCGCATCCCCGCCGACCTCCGGGCGGACTACGCGGCCCTCAGCGCGCTGCGCCGGGAACAGCCCGCACTCACCGGCGGCGGCGTGCGCTGGCTGTACGCCCACGGGGACGTCCTGGCGTTTGTGCGCGAAACCGCGCAGAGCGCCGTGCTGGTGGTGGTGGCCCGGGCCGGCGCCGGGGTTCGGCTGGCGCCCGGCGCGCTCTCGGACATCCAGCTCGCGGCCCTCACCCGGCCGCCTGCGTACGCGACGGCCCAGGTCAGCGTGGCGCTGAGCCCGGACACGGAGGCGGACAGGGAGACCGGCACGGGGAGTGCACCGGAACTGGACGCGTCTGCCGCGCAGAGCAGGGCGGACGGGGCTGCCGGGAGTGCCCGGATCTGCACCCTGGGCCCGGCGGCCGCGGCGTGGGTGCTGCCGGGGACCCGGGTGCCGGCCCCGCAGTCTTAGACTGGGAGCCGGATTCGACCGAACTGGAGACCCGCATGCGCAGCATCATCGACGAGCTGACCTCTGCCCTGGGCCCGGCGAAAATTGCCGTGGACCCCGCCACCCTGGCCGCCTACGCCGTGGACCAGGCACCCGTCCTGGACTACCAGCTCCCGCAGGCCGTGGTCCGCGCCGAATCGGTGGCCGACGTCCAGGCCACCGTGCGTGCCTGCGCCGCCCGCGGTGTCGCGCTCGTGGCCCGCGGGGCCGGTACCGGCGTCTCCGGCGGCGCCCACGCGAGCGAGGGCTGCGTGGTGCTCAGCCTCGAGAGGATGAACCGCATCCTTGACCTCAACCCGGATGACGAGACCGCCGTCGTCGAACCCGGCGTCATCAACGCAGACCTCAACGCCGCCGCCGCCGACCACGGACTCATGTACGCCCCGGATCCGGCGAGCTTCAAGATGTCGACCATCGGCGGCAACGTGGCCACCAACGCGGGCGGGCTGCGGTGTGCGAAGTACGGGGTGACACGGGACTCGGTCCTGGCCCTCGACGTCGTGCTCGCGGACGGCACCCTGATCCACACCGGCCACCAGACGTTCAAGGGCGTCGCCGGCTACGACCTCACGGGGCTGTTCGTCGGCTCAGAGGGGACGCTGGGGATCGTGGTCGGGGTGACCGTGCGGCTCAAGTACCTGCCGCGCGAGGTCCATACGATCGCCGCCTTCTACCCGGACTTCCGCAGCGCCGCGGCCGGCGTCCTGGCGGTCGGCAAGGCCCGCGTGCAGCCGGCCATCATGGAACTGCTCGACGGCGGCTCGCTCGCCCAGCTCGACGACATCCACGGCTCGGACCTGGCGGCGCGCGGGGCGTCCCTGCTGCTGATCCAGACCGACGGCTTCGGCGCGGCAGCCGAAGCCGCGGCCATCCGTCCGGTCCTCGCCGCCGGGGGAGCGGTGGTGACCATGGAAGCCAACGCCGAGGCAGAGCAGCTTGTCGAACTGCGCCGCAACAGCCGCGGAACCGAGGTGGATGACGAATACCGGGTGGGCGAGGACGTGGCTGTGCCGCGCTCGCGGCTGGTGGATTACGTCGCAGAGCTTGAGGCCATCGCGGCCGAGCACCGGGTCCAGCTCAAGGTCGTGGCCCACGCCGGCGACGGGAACCTCCATCCCACCTTCTGGATCGACCGCGTGGACAACGCCGTGGACGCCGATGCCATGGCCCGGCTCGGCGCCGCCCTGGACAAGTCCATTGCTGTGGCCCTGGCCATGGGGGGCACCATCACGGGCGAACACGGGATCGGGCAGTACAAGCTGCGCTGGCTTGGCCTGGAGCAGAAGGAACCGGTGCGTGAGCTGCAGCGCCGAATCAAGGAGCTGTTCGACCCGGCCGGGATCCTGAACCCCGGAAAGGCGATTTAGCCCGCCCGTGCCACAGCGCGCCCGGCGCTGGAACTAGGCGCGTTGCCTAGTCGTCGGAGTCCGGGTATTCGGCGATGGATTCGTCGGCGCCGTAGCGTGATTCCTCGGTTTCCACCTCGAGGATCTTGAGCAGCCCGGTGTCCGGGTTGAGCATGATCGCTGCCTCGTCCCGGCGGTGGCGGAGCTCGTTGTCGATGTAGGACTGGACGGCCTCGGCCAAGGGGATGTGCCGGTTCTCCGCCTCGGACATGTACCAGCGGTGCTCCAGGACCTCGTGCACGGCCTCGGCCGGCTCGAGCTTGCCGGAGAGGTCGCGGGGGATGGCCCGCACGATCGGCTCGAAGATCTGGCTGACCCACAGGTGCGCGCTGTATTCCTCGTCCATGCCTGGGTTGTTGTCGGCCCGGAACGAGTCCATGTCATTCAGGAGCCGGCGTGCCTGGTTCTCCTGGGCGTCCAGGCCGGTCAGGCGCAGCAGCCGGCGCTGGTGGTGCCCGGCGTCGACGACCTTCGGCTGGAGCTGGATGGTGGAGCCGTTCTGCGTGGTCTTGATGGCGTATTCCTCGACATCGAAGCCGAGCTCATTGAGCCGCCGGATGCGGGCGGCCACCCGCCAGCGTTCGCCGATCTCAAACGACTCCTTGGCCGTCAGTTCGGTCCACAGCCGCCGGTAGCTGTCCATGATGAGCTCGCTGGTGGCCACGGGATCGACCTTTTCCTCGATCAGGCCGCCGTCGAGGAGGTCCATGAGCTCCCCGGCGATGTTGACCCGGGCGATTTCGAGGTCGTACTCGCGCTGCCCGGTGGAGAGATCCGGGTACAGCTCGCCGGTCTCGGCATCCACAAGGTAGGCGGCGAAGGCGCCGGCGTCGCGGCGGAACAAGGTGTTGGAGAGCGAGACGTCGCCCCAGTAGAAGCCGATCAGGTGCAGCCGGACCAGCAGCAGCGCCTGGGCGTCGATGAGCCGGGTCAGGGTGTCCTTGCGCAGCATCTGGGAGAAGAGCGCGCGGTAGGGCATCGAGAACTTCAGGTGCCGGGTGACCAGCACGGGGTTCAGCGGCCGGCCCTCGGGGGTGGTGCGCCCGGTGATGACGGCCACCGGCTCCACGCAGGGCACGTCCAGCCGGGCGAGCTTGCGGAGCATGTGGTACTCGTGCCGGGCGACGTGCTCCGAGGTCTCCTTGATGGCGATGACTGACCCGCCAAGATGGGCGAAGCGCACGATGTGCCGCGAGATACCGCGGGGCAGCGCCGCCAGGTACTCTGCCGGCCAGTCCTCGAGGGCAATGTGCCAGGGCAGGTCCAGGAGCTCGGGCTCGGTGGCCGCGGCCGTGATGCTCAGCGAACTGGACGCCATGGAGGCCTTGTCATCATTGGCGCTGGCGGCCTCGAACCGGGGCAGCTTCCCGATCTGACCGTAGTCGGTGGGCTCGTCGTGCCACTGGGCACTGTTTTCCTCGGTCATGTGGGGTTTTCCTCGGTCATGGGTCAATTCTTCCGTGTTTATAGTGCCGCGCCTAACGCGGAGCAATTAAAGCCCGACGGCGGCCCTCCACTGGGGAGGACCGCCGTCGGTTGCAGCCTAGGGGGCCGGTGGGGACTAGTCGCCGAGGCGCAGACCGGTCTTGGTGTCGAACAGGTGCACGTGGCCTGACTGCGGGCGGACCCAGATGGACTCACCCTTCATCGGGGGGCGGCGACCATCGACGCGGGCCACGATGTCGTGGCTCGTGCCGTCCAGCGTGGTGTGGCCGTAGACGTAGGCGTCGGCGCCGAGTTCCTCGACGACGTCGACCTCGACCTGGAGGCCTTCGCCCTGGGCGACCGTCTCAAGGTCTTCCGGGCGGGAGCCGAGGGTCACGGTCTGGCCGTGGGCCTCTTCGAGGACGTCGCGCGGAACCGGGTAGACGGTCCCGCCGAACTGCACGCCGCCGTCGACGACCGGCAGTTCGAGGAGGTTCATGGCGGGGGAGCCGATGAAGCCGGCCACGAAGACGTTCTTCGGCTTGTCGTAGAGGTTGCGCGGGGTGTCGACCTGCATCAGCAGGCCGTCCTTCAGCACGGCGACGCGGTCGCCCATGGTCATGGCCTCGACCTGGTCGTGGGTCACATAGACCGTGGTGACGCCCAGGCGGCGGGTCAGGGATGCGATCTGGGTGCGGGTCTGCACGCGCAGCTTGGCATCAAGGTTGGACAGCGGCTCGTCCATGAGGAAGACCTGCGGGTTACGCACGATTGCGCGGCCCATGGCAACACGCTGGCGCTGGCCGCCGGAGAGTGCCTTCGGTTTGCGGTCCAGGTACGGCTCGAGGTCCAGGAGCTTGGCGGCTTCACGGACGCGCTCGGCGCGCTCTTCCTTGCTGACGCCGGCGATCTTCAGCGCGAAGCCCATGTTGTCCGCGACAGTCATGTGCGGGTACAGGGCGTAGTTCTGGAACACCATGGCGATGTCGCGGTCCTTCGGCGGAACGTCAGTGACGTCACGATCGCCAATCAGGATGCGGCCGGAGTTGACGTCCTCAAGACCTGCAAGCATGCGCAGGGAGGTCGACTTTCCGCAGCCGGAGGGTCCAACGAGGACCAGGAATTCGCCATCGGCGATGTCAATGTTGAGCTTGTCAACAGCGGGCTTATCGGTGCCCGGGTACAGACGTGTTGCGTTATCAAAAGTAACTGTAGCCACAGTTATCAATCCCTTCACCGGCAGGTACGTGCCGGACGATCCGTAGTGAATGGTCTTTTTATGCAGTTGTTAATTCAATTGTGGGTTTTCATGCGCATACTCCTCGGCCGAAGCCGAGGAGTATCCAGTGACGCCGCACGGTAGCTGTGCGCCACATCACAAACAGAGTATGTCAGATTTGTGGCAATTGGGCCAAAAAGTTACGGATGTCACATGTGATGCTGCCCACCCGGGCCCGCTTGGCGGCCGTTTTTCGTGCCCCCCCGCGGTTTTAGGTTCAGCCTCCGACGGCGCGTTTGCGCTCCCGGAGGAGGGCTTCGAGCAGTTCGCAGACGTGCACCGGCGACTCGATCCGGAACTCGGCCTGGGTGAAATCAAGCCCGACTTTCACGCCGAGATCGCCCGGGATGAGGCTGGCCAGGGCGTCCTCGTCAGTGGTGTCGTCCCCGGCGAAGGCTACCGCCGTGGCTCCGGTGGCCTGCCGCAGGAAGGCGATGCCCTCTCCCTTGGAGGCGTGCACCACAGAGGTCTCCAGAACACGGTTGCCGGTTTTGAGGAAGACGCCGCTGCGGTCCTGCAGGACTGCCCGCGCCGCGGCGACGGCGTCCTCGGCGACGTCGTCGGCGGCCAGCCGTGTGTGGAGGACGACGCCGGCCGGTTTGTCTTCCAGCAGGGTCCCGGGGGCCTGTTCGACGATTCCCTCAAGCTCCTTCCGGACTTCGGCCAGGAGTTTCCGTTGGGCGTCGTCGAGCATCAGTTCCGAAGAGCCGGGGCCCATCCAGACCTCGGCGCCGTGGCTGCCGATCAGCAGGGTGTGTTCCGGCGGGGATGCGACGGCCCGCAGGCTGTCCAGGGCGCGCCCGGAGATGAGCGCCGTCGTCGTCCGCGGAAGTCCGGTGAGCTCGGCGAAGGCCGCGGCCGAACGCGGGAGGGCGCGGGCGTCGGCCGCATGGTCCACGAGGGGGGCCATGGTGCCGTCGAAGTCCATCGCCACGAGCAGCTGCTCGGTGCCGGCGATACGGCGCACCGCCTCGAGCAGTTCGGGGGAGAGGGAGAGCGGGGCCGTGTCTGAATTACTGGTGTCTGAATTCCTGCCGGTGGCATCAGGAGTCATCGCGCACCACCTTTTCGGCCAGGGCGGCCAGGAAGTCCGAGGACCAGAGGTCGACGTCGTGATCCAGGATCTGCTTGCGCATGGCGCGCATGCGCCGGGAGGCCTCGGCCGGCTGCATGTTGACGGCCTTCATGATGGTGTCCTTGAGGCCGTCGATGTCGTGCGGGTTCATCAGCAGGGCCTGTTTGAGCTGGTCGGCAGCGCCGGCAAATTCACTGAGCACCAGCGCGCCGTCGTTGTTTGTCCGGGCGGTGACGTATTCCTTGGCCACGAGGTTCATGCCGTCGCGCAGCGCGGTGACCAGCATGACGTCCGCGGCGAGGTACAGCGCCACCATCTCCTCGATGGGGTAGCTGTGGTGGAGGTAGCGGACGGCCGTGCTCTCCATGGTGTCGTAGGTGCCGTTGATGTGGCCGACGGTGCCCTCGACCTCTTCGCGGAGCAGGCGATACTGCTCCACGCGTTCCCTGCTGGGGCTGGCCACCTGGATCAGGGTTGCGTCCTGCACCGTGACCTTGCCGTCGGCGAGCAACTCCTCGTAGGCCTTGAGCCGGTGGCGGATGCCCTTGGTGTAGTCGAGGCGGTCGACGCCGAGCAGGATGGTTTTCGGGTTCCCCAGGTCCCGGCGGATCTGGCGGGCGCGCTCAATGACTTCCGGCTTCCGCGCCAGTTCGCTGATCTGCTTGACGTCGATGGAAATCGGGAAGGCCTGGGCGCGGGCGATGTGGGTGGTGTCGCCGTCGTTCCCCTTGACGTGCACCTGCTGCTGCTTGACGCTGGCGCCCAGGAAGCGACGGGCGGAGCGCATGAAGTTCCCGGCGTCGCTGCTGCGCTGGAAGCCCACGAGGTCCGCGCCCAGCAGACCGTCGATGATTGCACGGCGCCACGGGAGCTGCGCGAAGATCTCCGGCGGCGGGAACGGGATGTGGTTGAAGAACCCGATCTTCAGGTCCGGCCGGGCCTCCCGCAGCATCTTCGGGACCAGCTGCAGCTGGTAGTCCTGCACCCACACGGTGGCGCCCTCGGCCGCGTGGTGAACGACGGCGTCGGCGAACCTCTGGTTGACCTTCCGGTAGGAGTCCCACCAGGTGCGGTGGAACTCCGGCGGGGCGATCACGTCGTGGTACAGCGGCCACAAGGTGGCGTTGGAGAAGCCCTCGTAGAAAAGTTCGATGTCGGCCGTGCTGAGATGGACCGGGACCAGGTCGATGCCGCCGTGGCTGAAGGGCTTGACCGTTTCATCGGGCGCGCCGTGCCAGCCCACCCAGGCGCCGTCCGTCTTGGTCATCATGGGAGCCAGCGCCGTCACGAGTCCGCCGGGGGAACGGCGCCAGCCGTCCTCGCAGCCCGTGTCCTCGGGGGAGCAGCGATCAACGGGCAGCCGGTTGGACACTACGATGAAGTCGAACTGGCCCCCCGTCCCGGCAGCAGTTGCTGCCCCGTCGGTGGCTGTTTTCGCCGCTTCAGTGGTGTCTCGTGCGCCGTGATCGGCGCTGTCCGTTGCTTCCATTGGTGCCCCCTGGGGTCGCTCGTGGCTGTCTATCAACCCTAGCTGTACGGAATCTTCCGGGCTATTCGTCCGTTGGGCAGGCGGAGGGAAACTTGAAAGCGCAAGTTCTCGGGTTTCTCCCCTAAAATGATGAAGTTGCCACTGAGTGGACCGCCCCTGGCCGAACGACCCGAGGAACCAATGAGCCCCGCAAACGAACCCCGACAGTCTAAGGCAGAGCGCACTGCCGCGGCGCGCGAGAAAGCCCGTGAGATCCGCGAGGCGCAGCTGAAAAAGGACAAGCGCAACAAGCTGCTGATCGGCTGGGGCATTGTTGCCGCCGTCGTCGCCATCATCGTGATTGTGGCGCTGGTTGTCACGTCCAACATCAAGAACAACGCCCCGGTCGCCGACGAGGGGCCCACCCCGGCCAACGGCAACATCCACGGCGGCGTCACCCTGCTGGCGAACAACCAGGTTGCCAAGACCGATCCGGCCACGGTGAAGCTGTCCGACCTCCCCGCCGCGCCGGCCACGCCGCCGTCGCCGGTTACGGCCCCGGGCGCCGAGGCTGAGGCCGGCAAGCCGGTCAAGGTGGTCCTCTATGTCGACTTCATCTGCCCCGTCTGCAAGAACTTCGAGACGCAGTACAACGAGACCCTCACCAAGCTGCGCAATGACGGCAAGATCACGGTGGAATACCGCCCGCTCGGCTTCCTCGACAGCCGATCCACCACCAACTACTCCTCCCGCGCGGCCGCCGCTGCAGCCTGCGTGGTGAACGAGTCCCCGGAGAAGTACTCGGACTTCTTCGACCAGCTGTACGCGAAGCAGCCGGCCGAAGGCAGCGCCGGGCTCTCCGATGCCGAGCTGAAGAAGATGGCCACCGACGTCGGAGCCAAGAGCATCGACCAGTGCGTGGATGACAAGACGTTCCGTCCGTGGATTAAGCACACCACCCAGGAGGCCGCGGTGATCGGCGTGACCGGAACCCCGACCGTCTTCGTCGAAGGCAAGCAGTGGGGCGTCGGCGACAGCGCCCAGACCCCGTTCGACCAGTACCTCCAGGCCGCGGTCGACGCCAAGAAGTAACCGGACATCACACGGCCGCAGTTGAAGCGGCTGTTGAGGACAGCTATTAAAGGCCCGCAGTCGAAGGCCCGGCCCCGGATTTTCTCGGGGGCCGGGCCTTCCTGGTGGCCGTCGCGTTGGCCGTTGCTTCGCGGCGGGGGCGTTGCGCGTTTTTCTCACCGGGCGTCGGTGGGCTACCCTTGTCTAGCGTCCTGATATCTGCCCCATTTTGCATCTGATGTGGGTAGGCCGGGCCGCAGGAATGCCTCCTTAGCTCAGTTGGCCAGAGCACCGCTCTTGTAAAGCGGGGGTCGTCGGTTCGAATCCGACAGGGGGCCCCACGAACCCCTCCTTCCGGTGATTTTGTCCGGGATGGAGGGGTTTTTGTGTGTGCCAACAGGGCACGACACGCTTCATTCATAGACCGCAAAGCGGCGACTCGGACGGCGCGGCAGTTCTGGCCGCTTCAACTCGAACTCGTCGGGCGTCAACAGGCCCTTGTCTCTAAGCCGGGCCAAGTCCTCGATCTGGGATGCGACGGTCGGCTTCGCCGTCTTGGTCCGGCTAGCCTGACTGCAGCGAATGATCGCCATGATGATGGCACTGCCAAGGAGAGGCGCGGATGCGCCTCAACTCTTACGCCACCTACCCGCCAAGGCGCGAAATGGTCATCATGGGCTGTTCCAGTGAAGCGTGCCTGAGCCAGGCCGGACGTCTGACCGTGGCCGATTGTTTGCGCATCGGGCCATTGCCCCACGGAGTCTGCCTGCCTCCGCCGTGCCGCTGCGTCTGCCAGCCAATCCCCGCCTCCCTTCTCTGGACTTTTGGCGCTTAGAGGCCGAGGCCTTTCTCGGCGGTGACCCAGTTGGCGGCGATCGCCTTCTGCGCCGCGGCGAGCGTGACTTTGTGCGCGCACACGGCCTTGTTCAGCCGGGTCTCGATCGCGTCTTTGGGGTTGGTGGTCCCCGGGGCACCGGCACGGTTCGGTTCCGGCCAGAGGTTGGAGACAGAGTTGGTGCCCCCAAGCTGGAGGGCGATCAGGTGGTCGTATTCGGTGGAGGGCGCCGTGGTCTGGCCGTACTGCTGGAGGCTGAGCTTCTTGGCCTGGGTCGTGCCCGCTCGGACCGTGGTCGTGTAGCCGGACGTGCAGATGGTGGAGGCAAGGTTGTCCTGGGTGACGGCCGGATCAATCGCACCGGGGGTGCAGGCCGGATCGGGCAGGTAGAGTCCGGCGTTGGCGTCCACGGTGCGGGCCTTGCACTGGCCGGCGGCGAGCGTCTCGTCCACGGCGACCTTGTCGGGGGAGTGCACCGACTTCACCGCAGGCGCGGGACCGGCGGACGCTGACGGGGCTGCGGAGGCTGATGCTTTCGGCGCTGCGGCGTGGGAGTTTCGTGAACTGGTGTAGAGGTAGCCGACGACCACCAGGGCGGTGACGAGGAGAGTGGCGAGCAGGGCAATGCGGCGGCGGGAGAAGGTCATGGTCCTCATGTGTTCGGCGGGTCAGAAGAGCGTGCCCGGTCGGACAGCAGAAAGGGGA
Organism: Arthrobacter sp. TE12232; assembly: GCF_054062615.1. Lineage (NCBI taxonomy): Bacteria > Bacillati > Actinomycetota > Actinomycetes > Micrococcales > Micrococcaceae > Arthrobacter > Arthrobacter sp. TE12232. Next base: position 1,716,569 of record NZ_JBSSFK010000001.1, on the reverse strand, counting down.
GCCGAAACTCCCCCTGTTTGTTCTACCCCGCGGTTCGTGCCCGGGGCCGCTGCGCCGCGCCGGTCAGGCGGCCGGGTCCAGTTCGGCGAGCAGGGCGCTGTATGCCCGGACATGGAAGACGGTGCACCACGGTCGTTCCAGCGGGTCGTTACCGGCCGGCCGGCACGGCAGGCCAGCATCGTCGCCTAACTCGTCGAGAACGGCGTCACCGCGTCCTGCCTTGGACTGTTGCTGACGAAAGAGCTGTTCGAGGCTGACTTCACCGAGTTCGAAGAGACCTACTTCGAGTAGGCGTGAAGTTTCTGCCCGGCCGCAACGGCGTCGTCACTCATGGCAGCCTCGAAGCGGCACAGGCCGCCCTCGATGCCGTACCGGCGCTCAAGGCCTCTGGGGATTACCGGATCGTCCGGAGCCTGACCCATGAAGAAGATGGCTGGGAACTTCTTCCTGCCTGATAGCGCAGCACGCCTTCACCGTGGAGCAAGTTGCCTACCAGGTCGGCCTGTCGAACCGCTGGCCCTCCGGACTGGGGCCTTGCGCCAGGAAGACGAGGATCAGGATGGGCCCGACTAAAGGAACCAGCACCAGGAGGTACATCCAGCCGCTCATGTTCGCATCGTGGAGCCGCCGGACGGATACTGCCAGGGACGGGACGATGATGGCCAGGGAAATGATGACGGACAGGATGAGTCCGATGATGTACCCGGGGCCAGGGACGGTGGTGCCGTCGGGTCGCAGGGTCGCGCCGGCGGATCCGCCGACAAGCGTGAAGATGTTCAGGATGAGTGAGAGGACTCCGGAGACCAGTGCCACCCACCAGTATTCGCTCCGGCTGGCCCGGCCGGAGAACGTTGCGTACTTCTTGAAGAATCTCGCCACGGCCTCCGGCAGGGAAGCGCCGTACAACGGTGCCCAGGGCGGCACCGGCCCGGATACCGAGCCCGGGTAGACAGGCGCGGCGTACGGGTTGGACGCCCACCCCTGGGTATGCCGCGGCTGCTCGCTCGGCCACGACTGCTGGCCGGGGCCCTGCGGAGGTTGAAGACCTGACATCGTGCTCCTTCAATGGTGTGGATAAGGCTAGACCAGCGGACGCCGCTTTCGACCGGGCTCTGCGCTGCCATCGTATCGGCGAAACATCCTCGGGCCGCGGTATCGGGCGCAGTGTTTTCGCAGGTCAGGACACGGAAAACGAGGACCGATGGCCTGCAGGTGGACGAGGCCACTGCCGACGGCCGCCGTCCCGGTGAAGGGGGCAACAGCCCCCGCATCAGGGCTTCTGTCCGGCCAAGATTTTCCGGGCGGCGGTGCCCCGGTAGCCGCTGCAGTCCCGGGTGTAGGTGCCGCCATAGTTCTTGTCGGCGCCCATCGCGTACGCCATGCAGTCGGCGAGTTGCTCCTTGCCCGCCGGCCGGCTGCCGTAGATGGCGTTCATCCGTGCGGTTAGCTGAAAGAGGCGATGTGGGCGCATTCGTGCAGGGCCACGCACTGCAGTGACTTCCCGGTCCCGTAGGTCTGGGCCATTTCGATCCGGTAGGACGGCCACCACGCGAAGCTGGTATTGCCCCCGATGTGGGAGATGACGGTGGGAGACGTGGGGTTTGAGGAGACCGGTGCCGGCGCGTTCAAGCGCCTGCCGGGAGGCTCCTACGGGGTGGGGCGGGAGAGGCCGAGCCGGGGGTAGAGGACTTCGAATCCCTTGTTCAGGCCCCCGTTCAGCGCCCCGATGACGTGTCCCCCGTTGGGGACCTCGTAGTAGGTGACGGTCATTCCCGCGGCCGCTGCCGCTGCCGAGACGTGACGGGCCGCGTCCAGGTAGACGGGGTCGTCGGTTGAGGCCGTGAAGATGGCACGGGTATCGGGGTACTTCTGTTGTTTCATGATGTTGACCGGTTTCTGGGCGTCGTAGGCTGCCTGGTTGCCGCCGAAGACATCCTGGAGGTTGCCCTCGGGGTCCTCGGCCCCCGGGTATTCTTCCCCGGATATGTCCAAGACGTTGCCCCAGATCGAGGGGTACTTGGCGGCGAAGGAAATGGCGCACTGTCCACCGTTTGAATAGCCCGCAATGGTCCAGTATTTCGGGTTGTCAATGATGTTCAGGTGGCTTCGTGCCCAGTCGACCACGTCGCGGTTGATGAAGGTTTCCGGGCGTCCGTGAAGGGCCGAGTCGAGGCACAGGTTGTCGACCATGGGGTCGCCGAGTTGGTCGGCGACGATGACGATCGGTGCCAGTCCGTCGTGGTGTGCTGCGTAGTCGTCCAGGACTGCGGCTGCGTACTGCGGGTCCGGGTCGCCGGGTTGACCCATCATCAGGACCACCAGTGGCAGGGCCGGTGGATTGGGGACCCGTGCCGCCGGGGGTAGGTACAGGCCAGCCGGGCGTGAGGGAAACGCGGATATTTGGGGCGGGATGACCACCTGGGCGGTTGAACCCTCGGAGGGCATTCCGGCCGGCGCCTTCCACGTATCCCACAGGGGCTTCTGGGGTGCGGCGGCGTGGGGCGGGACCGGTCCCAAGTCAATCCTTGGGGCCAGGGAGACCCCCAGGAAGGAGGCCAGCGTCACGTTCAGTCCGTAGTAGGCGTTGATTCCCAGGGTCGCCGTGGCAGCAAAGCAGAGAGCCGCCACGGATGCGAGCACCTTCCGCCAGATGCCGGATCCCCGGAAGTTCGCCCCGCAGACGCCGAGGCCGGCGAAGAACACTATGACCCAGATCCGAACGGACCAGTCGAGGGGACTGCCGAATGCCTGCACGATCTTCTCCGCCACCACTAAGGTGACGGCCCCGACCACGGCGCCGGCAGCACCCCAGAGTGCCGTCATGGCGACCGGCTTGGGCCCGCGTCGCACCAGAAGGGCCGCGCACAAGGCCGCGCTGAGCACGTATGCCGCGACGATCAAGGGACCGTCAACGATGTTGAGAGCCAGAATGAATTTTTTCATGTCCCCTGTCGACCATATTCTGCGGCCAGCGTCCCGCCGGAACGGCATCGTCCGGCGTGCCGGGGCCATTTCGCCCCTGAACCCATCCCGGACTGCCCGTCCGGTCACGCCGCTGATCATAGCGGCTGAGGATTGCTGCCGGCTGGGAGGACGGATTCCCAGCGTCCATGATGACTGCCGTGCTATAACGTTCCGGGGGTCGCCGCTGCCGGGTCCCGCCGTGGATCTGTCCAGACCGGGACTGCCAGCACGGGCCATGCCAAACAGGAGGAGGCGGGGTGGAACAGCTTTTCAACCTCAATGTCATCGACACGTCACTGCTCTACACCGTCTATGCCCTTTCCGCTCTGGCAGCGCTCTACCTGCTCGTGCGCCCGGTGCTGTTGCCGCGGCAGCTGCGCCGCGGGACCACGGGGCCAGGACGCCGTTCGTGGATCATCACCGCCACCGCGGGTGTTGCCGGCGGCGCCCTGTCAGGCGCCGTTACCCTGTTCGTCTGCGAAGTCGTGCTGAACGTCTTCGGACTGCCACTGGATGCCGGCACCCGCACCTGGGTCATCGCTGCGTTCGCCGGCGTCGGTCTCGCCGTCGTGAACCTGTGGCGGTCGCGCTGGTGGCGCAAAGTGGCCGCCATCGCCGCCAGCCTGGTGTTCGTTGTGACGGCGGCGCTGGGGATCAACGCCGGCTACGGGCTGAACCCGACGTTGGGGGCCATGCTGGGCGTGGACCATACCAGCCATCTGGTCTTGCCGAAACTCAACCCTGTGCCGCAGGCACAAAGTGGGACAGCGCTGTGGCAGAGCTGGAAACCCCCGGCGGGGATCCCGTCAGCCGGAGTGAGCGGCTCGGTCACGATACCCGCGAACGCGTCCGGTTTCCACGCCCGCGACGCCTTCTTATATCTGCCGCCCGCGGCCCTGGTGGACAATCCGCCGGCCCTGCCGATCATCGTCATGATGATGGGCCAGCCGGGCGGCCCGGAACAGAGCAAAACCGCCGTGCAGCAGCTGGACGCGCTGGCGCAGCAAAACAACGGTCTGGCACCGATCGTGCTCACGATCGACCAGTTGGGCAATCCTTACCGAAATCCGGTTTGCGTTGATTCCGCCAAAGGCAACGTCTACACCTACGTCACTACCGACGTCGTCAATTACATCCACAAGAACCTCAACGTGGCCAGCGGCCGGACCCAGTGGGCTGTGGCCGGGTACTCCAACGGCGGGGAATGCGCCCTCTCATTCGCGGCCAAGCGGCCGGAGATCTTCGGCTCGCTGCTGGACATCTCGGGAGAGCTGAACCCCGTGGACCGCAACGCCGACAACACGGTGAAGACCATCTTCGGCGGCGACAAAGCCGCATTCACTGCGGAGAAACCCGCCACGATCCTCAAAGCACACAAATACAACGACGAACTCGCCATTTTCACCAACGGCGCCCTGGACTCCAGGTACGGGCCGGAGGGCGCCAAGGCCGAGGCGGACGCTAAGGCCGCCGGCATGACTACCAGCCGGTTCGTCGGCGACGGGATAGGTCACCTCGGGGACGCCGTTAACTTCGGCCTCAGATCCGGGCTCCCGCTGCTGAACCAAAGGTTCGGCCTCGTCCGGCCCTGAACTGAACAGTCGCTTCGCAGCCACCGCGCCGAAGACCTCGGCGTTCAAGACCCGGCACACACCCGACCGCACTCGCCGACGATGCCGCGCCGCGCGTCGCATCGCCCCGGCATCGTCCCGGCGGTCCGCGGGACGTCACCCGGGGGTGACGGCACCGGGCCGTTCATCCTTGGGCTCGTCGACGTGGTTGGCGGCGGGGACCGGCGCTGGATGGCGGAGCGCTGCGGACCGCTCTCGGGTGGGCCGGTGAACCATTCGCAGGGCCAGTGCAAGGCTTTCTCCGAAATTGATGGTGGGGAGATAGGCCCGGGTGACGGCGTTTCCGATGGCGGGCAGTGATGCCGCATCGGGATAGAGCATGTAAAGGGGTTCGTAACGGGGCTGGAATTTTGCCTTAAAGGCCAGCAGGGACCTGAACCCGTACACGGGTTCCAGCGTTGCGCCCAGCCGGTCCAGCAGCCGGTCCAGGCCGCCGACTGTCTGCGGATCCGACGGGGCGGCCAGGTCCGGTGACGTCACATTCGCCCGGGCCAGGGGCGCCCCGGACAGGCTCATGAAGCCACATCCTTCGTCTTTGAAGCTGAGTGCCGCGGAGGCGATGAGGAATTCGATGCCGGCACGGAACCCCGTGCTGCGTCGACGCATGTAATCCAGGGTCCAGCCCTCGATGGTCCCGTTGCGGTAGACGGGCAGCCAGGAGAGGACGGCGTGGACCCTGTGATGCCCGTCGATGGCAAGCAGCAGGCGGACATCAGGGTCGTTGAGTTCGTCCAGGCTGCCGAGGGTAAACCCCATTTCGGGCATCTTCCTGTCCGCCACCCATTCTTCGGAGAGCTCCTGGATCTGGGCAAGGACCGGGAACGGTGCGGTGGCGTATGTCATCCACTCCGTGCGAATGCCGGCCTTCGCGGCGTTGTTCATGGCCGTGCGGATGTCTTGGAATTTCTTTCCCTTGAAGGACATCGAGTCCAGCGGCAGGACCGTCTCCTGAGCCACCTGAACGGACCGCCAGCCCAGTGACGCGGCATGGTCCCGCAGGTCCTGGGGGACGGAGTAGAAACACGGAGTCCACCCTTCTCTGGTGCAGAAGCTGGTGAAGTCCGCGAAGGCGTCCTCGCGGTCCGGCCCGGGACCGACCGGCACACCCATGGTGAGGGCGATCCCGCCGATGACGCGGTAGGCGACGAAGCTCTCTCCCGTGGCGGAGAACCAGTAACTGTTGCCCTGCCAGGTCGTCATCCAGGACAACGAGCTGCCTTCCCGCGTTTTCAGTATGTCCCGGGCGCGCGCAGCGCCGGCGTTGTGCTGGATCGGGACCGGACGCAAGAAGGTGTTCAGCACCAGAACGGCGGTCGCGGCCCAGAAGATGACGCCGATGCCCTCGTACAGCAGAACCGCTGCGGTGCTTTGGGGGAAAAACGCCGGCGACACGTCCACCATGTATCCGAGCGGCAGGAATCTGTCCGGAATATCCGCCAACAGTTCGGCCGGCCCGGGAACGGGTGCGAAGCCACCGGCAAGAGCCAGTCCCGCGAGCAGGTAGAACGCACCAAGGGACACTCCCAGGGCAAGAACCCGTGACAAGAGCCGGGTGTATGTCCCAGACGGAGCCGCCACCAAGAAGAGCCTGCGCGTTATCAGCAACAGAAGGCTCAGCGCGATTGGCAACAGCAACGGAACCATCAGGCTGAACGGGTGTGCGTACCCCGATGCTGCGATGGCGCCGATCCCCTCCATGGCCGAGGTGTCCGGTGCTGCTCGCAGGAGAACCCCGGCAATAGTGATGCCGGCCAGCAGCGAGAGCGCGAGCTGGATCAGTACGGCGCCGGTCCAAGCGAAGCGGCGCCCGCGGCTGAGGCCGTCGGCAAGCAGCAACAGCAGAAACGATGGAAGGATTCCCATGAAGATGCCACCGGCCCCGGCGCGCAGCTGCAGGTGGGCGGCGGCGCAGTCCTTGGCCTGGCCGGGGTCGGAGCACAGGTTCTGGAGGTTCTGCGGATCCACCGGTTGGATGTTGGTAAACAGGAATCGCAGGACCGCCAGGGGGCCGGCGGCATGCGGGACAAGACCGGCCACGACCGGGCCGACGGCCGAAACCGCCAGCAGGAGCGCGATCAAGACCCGGCCTTCATGCCGGGAGCTCACCGGGCGCCCGAACGTGGGAAGCCTGCCCAGCAGGATCGGGCCCAGAAGAGCTCCGGTCGCTGCGGCGCCGAGCCTGACAAGGTGGGCGAACCCGCCGCTGTAGAGGGCCAGGAGTATCAGCAACGCGAAGACGACCAGGCGGACCCGGCGCCGCCACAGGGTTGGCATCATGGCGGTCCCGGCCATCAGGGCTCCCACGATCAGTGCGCTGGGCCCCAGTAACAGATGCCCGCTCATTTCCAGGGTCAAGCTCCTCAGCGTTTGCTGTGTCACGGCCAGGAAGCCCAGGGCTGCGCCGATGCCCAGAACGTGTGAAGCCAGACCTGCGGCGGCGAACTTCAGGCTTCCCATCCGAGGTTCAAGCGGGATGCCGACGGCGAGGACCAACGCCGTGCCCAGCAGGTACCCGCCGAGGCTTTGTGCCCAGAGCGCACACGTCAGCACAGCCCACCAGTTCCCCGGCAGGGAGTGCGCTGTCGCCGCCAAGTGGGTCCGCAGTGACGGGCTCGGGCCAGAGATCAGGCAGGAGGACAATGCTCCCGCAGCCCAGAACGCTAGGACAAAGCCCACCGTCACCGGAGCGGCGCGTAGCTTTTTCAAGGGCCCGGCAACGGAAAATGGCGTGCTTGCGTGATCAGGCGTCAGCACAGTCACGAGGATTCCTTTCAGGGCGGCCGGCATCAAGGGTGAGACCCCGGACCTGCCGGCCGGATGCACGTTCTACCGGCTCGCCGCTGTTCACGAGTGCCGGTGTCGAGAGCGTGCATCCTATTCAAAGTGGAGGGCTGGAACGCACGCAAGAAAGGCCGCTCCATCACCGGCGTCAAGTATGGCTGCTATTGAGGACGCGTCCGCTGACGTCGCCCAGGTAGCGCACCCCGGGTTATCAGGTTCAGCAGCGGCGCCCCTCGAAGGTCGACAACGAGCAGGAACCGGAACCAGATGCCAATGCGATGTGCGACGATGCCTGTTCGTAGGCGCCGGTTTCGACCAAATACATACCTTCATTCTCCGATGCGTGGCTGGGAAAACCATGAGCATCACTGGATAATCGACGGGCGCAGTTGACCTCCAACCGTGACACAAGAAACCTGGCCAAGACGCTCCATGTCGGTCATCGACCGACACGGCTCGTGTGTCCCTGCCGCCCACTGCGTCCCAAGGCAATCCCGATTCGGACACCGTTGTTTTCGACGCCTGATCCTAGCGACTTGGATGGCGTTCGCTTTTTGAGGGCGTGATGAATCTTGCCCGTCCCTGACCTGCAACAACATAGCGGTTCATAGAAGTCATGGCGCTACTATCATCAAGAGGCCAGGGGGACCGGCCCGAAGACCCTGGGGGGAACAATTGAAAAAGATGGCCATCCGTCTCGGCGCCGCCGGGGCCCTTACGGCGCTGCTGGCCGGCCTCACCGTTCCGGCGCAGGCAGCCTTCGTGCCGTCCTGCGGCCCGATCGTTGATTCGATCAAGCTCTGCACGGCGCCGGACGGGAGCCAGGAGCCGGTGATGGTCAACCGCCCGGTTGCCGGCCCGCGGCCGATTATCGGGGGCGCCCTGCTGGTCGGCAACACCCTCACCGTTTACGACGGCGTCTGGGATCCCTCCAACGCGACGCTCACGCACCAGTGGCTGCGCAACGACGTACCGATCCTGGGCGCCACCGGTACAACGTACCGGCTGACCAGGTCGGACCTCGGAAAGGGCATCCGGGTCAAGACCACGGGCCGTGCTCCGGAGTACAAGGCAACCACCGTCCAGTCGGCCAAGACGCCGTCGATCACGGACGCCGCCGGCGCCGTTCCGACTGTCCGGGCGGGGTCTGTAGGCTTCGAACCCCTGGGCGTAGAAGACGGCGAATACTGGCCCGTCGTCGTCGCCCAGCTGGGGGACTGGGGCCCGAATGGCGTCCAGCTCAGGTATCAGTGGCTCCGTGACGGCTCGCCCATCCCTGGCGCCACTGCCCCAAGATTTGATAGGACAACATGGGGCCCGACGGGGCTGCTCAGCCTCCGGGTCACCGGCTACGCCGCCGGCCTCGATCCGGTCTCCGTGACCTCCGCAGCTAGCCGCGGCACCTTCACCCCCGAGACGCCCGGCGCTGTGGTCACCGGGGGCACCGAGGTGGGGGACGTCCTCACCGCTGTCGACCTTCCCTGGTTTGACCACACCGGCCGGAACACCAGCGATTGGAATGAGCACCGCTTCCAGTGGATGCGCGACGGCATACGGATTCCCGACGCCAACGAACTGACCTATACGATCACCGCCGAGGACCAAGGCCACACGCTGGAGATGGTGACCACGTCTGGCGGGCCCGAGGCCAGCTCCAACGCAGTGACCGTCCCGCCGGCCGGGGGCGCGGTCATCCCGGCACCCCCGGAGCCCCCGAAGGTTGAGCTGAAGCCGCTGACGAACGTCACCAAGCCTGTCCTGACCGGTGACGCCGTGATTGGCACGGCGATGACCGCGACGGCCGGCACGTGGTCCGAACCTGCCGAAAATCTGACCGTCATCTACTACTGGCAGTCCCCGGACGGGAAGGTATCGGCCACAGGCCCGACGTTTACCCCCAACATGACCCAGCTTGGGACGACGGTCACGCTCATAGCGACCGCCACCGCTCCCGGATACACCACCGCCTGGGCAAAGGTCACCGCGCCCAAGCCCGTGACCGCGCCGGACCCGACCCAGACCAAAGCCCCGGCCATCCGGGGCAACGCGACCGTGGGGATGGAGCTCTACACCTACACCGGTGACTGGTCCTTCCGTGATTCGGAGGTGAAGGAGTCCCGCCAGTGGCTGCGTGACGGTGCCCCGATTGCCGGGGCCACCGGTCGGCGCTACACCCTCGTAGGGGCAGACTTCGGCAAGAAAATCTCTCTCCGGGTTACCTCCACGCTGGACGGCCGGACACTAAAGATCCAGACGGTCGACGCTTCGGCGAAGGTGGCTGCTGCAGCGTTGAGCTCGGCCACGCCGACGATCGCCGGCACCGTCAAGGCCGGGACAGTGGTGACCGCGAATCCCGGCACCTGGACTTGGGGCACTGCCTTCAAGTACCGCTGGCTGCGCAACGGCGTCCCGATCTACGGTGCAACGGAGTCGACCTACAAGGTCCGTTCGGCAGACAGGGATAAAAGGATCACCGTCCGTGTCACAGGCTCACGGCTCGGCTATACGACCGTCACCCAGACCAGCGGAGCGTACTTCGCCCGCTGATCGCAGTCCTCACCGGGTGCGGGGCAAGGAACCTGGCGTCGCCCCAGTCGTCTCTCCCCTCCTTGGTGACCCGGAGAGGTCACGCCGTCGTTCCTGCCCACTGACCTGCAGCGACGTAGCCGCAAACCGATACCGGGCGCTACTATCATCATGGGCCCGGGGGGACCGGCCCGAAGACTTGGGGGAACAATTGAAAACACGTGCCATCCGTCTCGGTATCGCCGGGGCACTCGCCGCGCTCTCGCTTGCGGGCCTCGCCGTTCCGGCGCAGGCCGATGAGGAAATGTGGGCCACTCCGAACGCAGACTCCTGCGGCCCGGTGGTCGACTCCGTCAGGTTCTGCACGGCGCCGGACGGGCATCCGTACCCGGTGCAGGTCAACGGCGGTGCCGTCGCCGGCCCGCGGCCCGGCATCAGCGGGGCCCTCCAGATCGGTAGCACCCTGACCGTTGTTGACGGTGACTGGGATCCCGCCGACGCCAAGCTCACGCATCAGTGGCTGCGCAACGACGTGCCGGTCCTGGGCGCCACCGGCCCCACCTACCTGCTCACCACGGCGGACCTCGGCCAGGGCATCCGGGTCAAGACCACGGCGGCAGCACCGAGCTATGCAAAGACGACCCTGCAGTCCACCAAAACCGCTCCTGTCACGAACGCCGGCGGCACCGTCCCGTCTGTCGTGTATGCGGGGTACGTTGGTATCTATTCATATAACACCCACCCGGATAGGCCCAGCCGCCTCGTGTCCGGTGGGGCGACTTTTAAGGGCGCGCCCGACATCCACTACCAGTACCAGTGGTTCTGCGACGGCAAACCCATCCCGGGTGCCACCACGGAAATGTTCGACCCGAGGGGCTGCCGTTCAACGGGGCTGTTCAGCGTCAGGATCACCGGCCACGCGCCCGGGTTCAAGCCGGCCACCGTGACCTCTAAACAGCGAAAGGTTTCTGACTTCGACCCGGCCCCCGGCGCCGTGGTCACCGGCGGCACCGGCCTGGGGGACGTCCTCACCGCCGTAGATGATGTTCCGTGGACGGCCTGGCGGGGCGAGGTCACCTACAAGTGGCTGCGCGACGGCGTCGCGATTCTCGGAGCCACCGCGCTGACCTACAAGATCACGGCCAAGGACCAGGGCCACACCCTGGTCCTCGAGTCCGGCACTTGGTACGACACCCACATCTACTCCAACCCGGTCGCCGTGCCGGCGGCCGGGGAGCTGAAGCAGCTGACGAACGTCACCAAGCCGGCCGTGACCGGGGACTCCGTGACCGGCTCTGTGATGAAGGTGTCGGCCGGCACCTGGTCCGTGCCCTCCGACAAGCTGACGTTCACCTACAACTGGCTGGACGTGACGGCGGCGAGCGGCCCGACGTTCACCCCGGACACGCCCCAAGTTGGCAAGACCCTCACCGTCGTCGTGACCGCGTCCGCCCCCGGCTACACCACCGCCTGGGTAAAAGTCGCCGCGTCCAAACCCGTGACCGTGCGTGAGTCGACGCGGGCCATTAGCGGGACCCTGACCGTCGGGTCGAAGGTGACCTTGACGCCCGACCCCTGGTATGACCGAGCGGGGATCTCCTCGGACGTACACTGGCTGCGCGACGGCGTCCAGATCGCCGGGGCCGACGGCTGGAGCTACATCCTGGCGAAGGCCGACGCCGGCACGAAGCTCTCGGTCAACGTGAACCCGACTACATCGGGCGGCAATGGCCAGACGCTCACCGCTTCGGCGAGGGTGGCGGGTCTGCCCCTGACGTCGGCCACCCCGACGATTGAAGGCACAGTCAAGGCCGGGAACGTCCTGACCGTGAACCGGGGCACCTGGTCCTGGGGAACTGCCTTCACGTACCGCTGGCTGCGCAACGGTGTCCCGATCTCGGGCGCCACGGAGTCGACTTACAAGGTCCGGACCGCCGACAAGGGCACCAAGCTCACCGTCCGCGTCACGGGCTCCCGGTTCGGTTACACGACCGTCTCCCGGACCAGCGCGGCGCGAATCGCCAGCTAACCCACGGCTCCCCGGGCACACGGCATGACGTGGCCCGGGGCTTTGGCCGGTCCGTCCCGCCTGCCGCGCAGCCAGGAAAGAACAGGGGTTGAACATCGGCGCGGCGGAATCGCCGGCATCAGCGTCGGCGGCCCGCACCACCGGCGCCGTGAGCCCAACCGCGGAGCCGGCATCCAACCCACATGAGGGTCCTTCACCCTGCCGCTCGATGGCGGTACAGCCCGTCGGTAACGTTTCAGTTCACCGAAGACAGACGGAGGGCTCATGAAAGTTTCATCCATTACGGCCCGGACCGCCTGGGCCGTCGCCGCGCTCGCGGGCCTCGTCCTGCTCTGTTTGGGTCTGGAGCAGACCTTCTACCTCGGAACAGTCACCAATGCCTTCGAAATCGACGGCACCGGGAATACGTGCATTCTGGCCGGCGCCGTGGTGGGCCTGGCCGCCGTCGGCTGGTCGCGGTACCGGGGCGAACACGGCGGGTCGGCGCACGCGGTGCAGGGCACCGCAGGCACAAAAACGTACGGCCCTGCTCCCGGAGTCCGGGGAGCAGGGCCGTACGGGTTTGGAAATCCGGAGGTTACTCCGGAACCACCAGGGCGGGGGTGTCCTTCCGGATGGTTTCGCCGCGGAAGAAGCCCGGATGCTTTTTCGAGGCGAGGAGCATGACCACGACGCCGAGGGCGAGGATGCCGATCCCCAGGATGAACACCAGGCCCACGCCGAAGACCTCCGAGCCGCTACCGAATTCCGGCGACCAGCTGTCCACAGCGGTCTGGAAGAAGACCACGGTGAGAACCAGGCCGCCCACCACCGGGAACAGGAGCCGCATGAAGAAGTTGCGGACGCTGGAGAACAGGCTGTGCCGGAAGTACCACGTGCAGGCGAATGCGGTGAGGCCGTAGTAGAAGCAGATCATCAGGCCCAGGGCCATGATGGTGTCGTTCAGCACGTTCTCGCTGACCACCTTCATGACGGCGTAGAAGCCGCCGGAGATTACGCCGGCCAGGATCGTGGCGTAGCCGGGGGATCCGAAGCGCTTGCTGACCGTCGCGAAGCGCGGCGGGAGCGCGCCGTAGTGGCCCATCGCGAGCAGGCTGCGGGCGGGGGAGGCCATGGTGGACTGCAGGGACGATGCGGTGCCGGAGAGCACGGCCAGGGACATCAGGATGGCCAGCGGGCCCATGACGGGGGAAGCCAGTGCTGCAAAGATGTTCGACTGGTTGTCCGGGTTGTTGAGGCCGATGCCGTCGGTTCCGGTGCCGGCTACCATCATGGTGGCCACGATCGCGACGAGGTAGAGGGCCAGGACGGCGACCGCCGTCGTGGTTCCTGCCCGGCCGGCGGTGCCCTTGCCGCCCTTGGTTTCCTCGTTCACGGTGAGGCAGACGTCCCAGCCCCAGTAGACGAAGACGGCCAGGGACATGCCGGCGGTGAACTGCTCGAAGCTGCCGATCTTCAGCGGGTTGAACCAGTCCCAGCTGAAGGCGATGGAGGTGCCCGCGTCACCCGAGGCGGCGTGGGTGAGTGCCATGACGACGAAGATGCCCAGGACCAGCACCTGGAATCCGACCATGGTGTACTGCACGAGCTTTGTGGCGTGCAGGCCGCGGTAGCTGACCCAGACGGCGAGTGCGACAAACACGAGGCACGTAATGATGTTCACGGCCGTGTTGGAGGTCAGGTCCGCGAGGTCGGGGTTGTTGAACATCTGGGCCAGGAAGAGATAGAAGAAGTCCACCGCGACGCCGGCGAGGTTGGACAGGACGATGATGTTGGCAGCCAGCAACCCCCAGCCTCCCATCCAGCCGACGAACGGCCCGAACGCCTTCGTGGCCCACGTGAAGGTGGTGCCGCTGTCCGGGGAATCGGCATTGAGCTCGCGGTAGGCGAACGCCACCAGGATCATGGGGATGAACGCGACGATGAAGATCGCCGGCAGCTGCAGGCCGACGGCGCCGACCGCCGGACCCAGTGAACTGGTGAGGCTGTAGGCCGGTGCCACGGAGGAAATGCCCAGGACGACGACGGCGAGCAGGCCCAGCTGGCCGCCCTTGAGTCCCTTGCCGCTGATGCCGTGCTTGGAACCGGCCGGATCGACGACGTCGTGCGCGGTGGTGATGCCGTCTTCGCGGCCGATAGTTTGACTCATTGGTGACCTGTTTTCTGGGAAACGGATGGTTGCTGTCGGGTGATGCCGTGGATGCCACCGCCGCGGGCGAAGAGATGGCACGCATCGAAGATGTCGATCATGGCTACTCCAGTGAGACGGGCATCACATAAATGAACTGTGTTCATTTAGTATTGGGGCGATCCCGGCTCGGGGCAAGACCTAATATGAATAAAGTTCATTTATTTATTCGGCGCTGGCCTTCGCCTGCGGCAGGGCAGCGCCGGGACGTGTACTTGCGGCCGGCCCTCGGGGCCGGCCCGCCACGGGCGAACCCTCCCCGCGGCGCGGGCCGTAAGGCCCTAGACCATGGAATGGACACAGCAGACTCTGGGCGTATGACTGAAATGAACCCGGGGTCGGCTCCGGACATCAAGACCGCCCAACTCAAGGAGCAGCCGACGGCGGTAGTACGCGAGACCGTTCCGATGAACGCGCTCCGTGACTTCTTTGGCCGTGCCTTCGGCGCCGTCACGGGCGCGGTCCAGGCGCAGCATGTCCAGCTGGCCGGACCCCCGTTCGCGCTCTATCGGGGGATGCCGACCGACGTCGTCGACGTCGAGGCGGGGTTCCCGCTCGCCGCGCCCTTCACGAACGCCGGCGGTGAGGCCACTACGGTCACGGCCGGGACTCTCCCCGCCGGCCAGGCATACGAGGCACTGCACATTGGTTCCTATGAATCGCTGCAGCACACCTACGGGGCGATCATGGAGCGGATGCGGGAAGACGGAGTGAGTCCGGGGGAGGCAATGTGGGAGTACTACCTGAGCGATCCGGGCGCTGAACCGGACCCGGCAAAATGGCAGACCCTCGTGGTCTGGCCGGTCGCCTGAAATGCCCGCCGGAACAACCGCCGGAAGGATGTCCGGAACGGCGTCTGGAAGCGAGCGGCCGGCGCTGTTGGCGCCGTGTCCAGGGCGCTGTTCAGGGCGCTGTTCAGGGCGCCGTTTAGGGCGCCGTTTAGGGCGCCGTTTAGGGGCTATGCCCCGTCGCTTCCGGTGCCGCCAATGACTCATAGTGTCTGATTGGCCACACTTTTCTTCAACTCCATGCATAATGTCCTAAACTGCTTCACTGAGGTGCCTGAAATGGCGCTGCGCAGCAACGAAAGTGAACCCCGATATGGCTACCGATTACGACGCCCCACGCAAGACAGAAGAAGAGTCTCCCGCTGAGTCACTGGAGGCCCTCCAGGCGTCCCGCGGTGGTGGCGCCCAGACCGCTGTGATCGACGTCGACGAGAACGACACCGCGGAAGGCATCGATCTTCCGGGGGCGGATCTGTCCGGCGAAGAGCTGACCGTCATTGTTGTTCCCGAGCAGTCCGATGAATTCACGTGCTCCTCGTGCTTCCTGGTCCGTCACCGGTCCCAGGTGGCCCGCGAAAAGAACGGCATGAAGTACTGCCGCGACTGCGAAGGCTAAGGAACCAGCTGGCAGTCTGGCTGCTCCCCGCAGCGGCTGACACAACACTGATGGCCCAACAATGATGGCCCAAGACTGATGGCACAGTGAAGCAACTTGAGGCGCCGGACCCGCAAGGGTGCCGGCGCTTCGCCGTTCCCGGCACGGACCGCCGCTCGGCCTGCGATGAGGCCATGGCCTTCGCTGGTGACATCAGTCCGTGATCAGCAACGCGTCACCTTAACAGTTGGGCGCCGAAACGGTCGAGGGCCTCGCCCGCCGGTTCGGGCCCGCCTACGCTGAGAGGGTCTGATCGTGCTGGCTGTTCAGCCAGTCTCAGGGGGTGGCGGCTTTGAAGGCTTTGAAAAAGACTCAGGTCAAGAAGACCCGGTTGAAGAAGATCCAAGCGTTGTTTGGGGCAGTGCTGATGGCTGTGGGCCTCGGGGTGCTGTCGCCATCCCCGGCCGCCGCGGACCCCTACTGCGGCCTGGTATGGGGTTCACTGCTCAAGACGGATCCGGCCATGAGCCAGGCCAAGGTGGTCAACGTCCGGACCGGACAGCATTACTGTTTTGACCGGCTGGTCATTGACCTCAACGGCCCCGTGGCTGGCTACACCGTGCGCTACGTTCCCCAGGTGGTGCAGGATGGGTCCGGGCTACCGGTTCCGCTGCGGGGTCAGGCTTTCATTCAGCTCACGGTCAACGCGCCGGCCTATGACGACGCCGGCAACCCCACCTACAACCCGGCGAACAAGAATGAACTCTCCAACGTGGCCGGGTACCAGACGTTCCGGCAGGTGGCGTGGGCGGGCAGCTTCGAGGGCTACAGCAGCCTCGGGCTGGGGGTCCGCGCGCGGCTGCCGTTCCGGGTCCTTACCCTGCCCGGCCCGGGCTCCGGCTCACGGCTCGTGGTGGACGTCGCGCATTTCTGGTAAGTCCGACGGCGGGCCGCTTTGAGTGGCAGGCTCGCCAGCGGCTGACTACAGGGAGTCGATTTCGGCCCGGAGCGGGTAGTCCCGACCGTCCAGCACGAGCTGCGTGCAGCGTCCCGTGCCGCGGTTGAGAATGATCGGAGCCATGAGGTTGACCGTCGTGGAACCGGGGGCATGGTTGACCACGATCAGCACCTGGAGTGCCTCCCGCTCGTCGAGCCCGAGAGCCTCCAGGGAGGCTGCCGGGATCGGCGGAGCGTAGCTCGGCGCGAACACGGCGGCATCGGCCAGGAACAGCCGCACCGGGGTGGAAGCGGCCTCCAGCGCGAACAGCCCTGTCGCGCCCTGGACGCTCCGAAGCGAGAAGTCGTGCAGATCCTCAAAGCCCGGCATGGGCGCGGTGAATGTGACGGGCAGGCTGGCGACGGGGGTGTCCATGACGGGGGTGCTCACCGCAGGAAGTCCATCAGGGTGGGCTGCAGGACCCGGGCCGTCGCGGCGAGAGCCACCTGATAGTTAGTCTCCTGAAGTTTCAGGTCCATGATGACACTGCCAAGATCTGCCTTCTCAATGCCCGTCTTCTGTGCATCCAAGGTGGCCTCCAAATCTGTGTTGACGCTGCTGGCGCGGTCCAGCTGGGCTTGGCGTGTTCCGACCTCCGCACGCCCGTTGACGATGTTCTGAACACCGGTCGTGAGCTGGGCCGCCAGCGCGGTCACGTCCGTGTTGTTCCGCAGCCCGTCGACGATCCCGCTGACGGTCTGGAAGATCGAGGAGGTGCCGTCGCCGAAGATGGCCGCGCCGTCGGCATCCACCCGGACGGTCTGGGTATCACTGATGCGGCGCTCCACGGAGCTGTTGGCAACGCCGTTGAACGTGGGCGGGTTGCCGGGGTTGAACGCGCTGGCGGCGTCCGAGCTTCCGGCAAAGATGTTGCGGCCCAGGTGCTTGCTGTTAGCGATCGACAGCAGGTCCTTGTTCAGGCCTTCCAGCTCGAGGGCGATCGCGTCCCTGCCCGTCTGGTTGAGCGTGCCGTTGCCGGCCTGGACGGTGAGGTCCTGCATTTTGTGGACCACGTTGGTGGCCTGCGACAGGGCTGAGTCGGCTGCCGTGAGCCAGCTGTCGCCGTCGTCGATATTCCGGCCGTACTGGGCGGCGGCGGCGATCCGGGAGCGGGTCTGGAGGGCCTGGGCCGTGGCTGCGGGATCGTCCGAGGGCCGGGAGAGCTTGTTTAGCGTGCCGGCCTTGTCCTGCAGCTCGGCGAGCTTGGACTGCTGTGCCTGGAGGTTGCGTTGGGCGGCAGAGGTCATGGTCAGGTTTGTTACCCGGTTCAGCATGGCTACCTTCCTACCAGTCCGGTGTGATTGATCAAAACATCCAGGGCTTCGTCCACGGCTGTCATGACCCGGGCGGCGGCCTGGTAGGCGTGCTGGTTGGTGAGCAGGCTGACGTTTTCCTCGTCCAGGCTGACGGACGCGGACGACGCGCGGTTGGCGAGGGCGGACGACTCCGAGGCGGTGGTCAGCGACTCATGCTGCTGGGCGCCCCGCGACTGGACGCCGATTCCCGTCACGACGCCGGCCCAGAGGCTGTCCGGTGACCCGGGCCCCGTGCCGAGCTGGGAGATCTTGTCCGCCACACTGTTGTCCAGCTTCCCTGCGCCGGCGCCAATGCCAATAGCGCTGACGTCCTGGGGCAGCACGGCGAGACTCAACGCCGCCGGCATGCCCGAGGCGGGGCTGAAGAAGTCGCCGGCCACGGCCCCGGTGGAAGTCTGGGCGCCGTTGTGAAGAGCGTTGACGGCGTCCCGCAAATTTCCGGCAAACGTGTTGTACGACGCCGCCGCCTCGGCGATCGCGCCGCCGGTGCCGTTGCTGTTTGCCGGCGCCAGGACGGACAGCGCGCCGGCGATTTCGCCGTCGGTGACCGGTACAGCCCGGCCAGGCCGGTCGGCCCATTCAAGCTGGACCGAAGACCCAAGCGAATCCCCGGACTGGGTGCCCGAGAGGGCCAGAGCCCTGACGGACGTTCCCATGACAAGGGCATTGCCGCCGACATGGATGTCCACCGTGCCGTCTGCCTGTTCGCGCACGGTCCCGCCGGTCAGCCGGGAGATCGTTTCGGTGAGCTTGGCCCGCGCGTCGATGAGTTCGTTAGCCGAACCGCCCGCTGCGGTGGTGGAACGAATGGTGGCGTTGTAAGCGGCCACTTGAGCGGCCGCCGCGTTGACGGCGTCGACGTTGTCCTGGGCCTGCCCGCGAACGCTGCTCCATTGCGCGGTGAGCGACTGGTAACCGGACGAGATCTTGGCGGTGAGCTCATTGCCGGCCTGCAGGAGCTGCCCCGCCGGAGCGGTTTCTCCGGGCTGGTTGGCCGCGCCCTGCCAGGCGGACCAGAACGTCTGCAGGGATGCGGAGATCCCGTTGTCGCCGGGTTCCTGCAGGATTCCCTCGATGCCCTGGAGCACGGAGGACCGGACGCTGGCGAAGCCGGCCTGGGCTCCCGCCGAGCGGACGCCGGCATCCAGGAAGCTGCTGCCGAGCCGGGCGATGCCGTCCACGGAAACACCGTTGCCGGACTCCGGGCGGCCTGAGCCGAAAAGACCCGGGGCCGGGGCAGCAATCGAGGACTGCTGCACGCGCTGCCGGGTGTAGCCCTCGGTGGCCGCGTTGGCGATGTTCTGGCCGGCGACGTTCAGGCCCTGCTGGGCGGCGGTCAGCCCCCGGTAGGCGGTATTCAGGGCGCCAAAGGTGCTCATGGTCGCTTCCTTAGAATTGCTTGTCGAAGAGGCGGGAGCCGGCGGTTTCCCCGGTCTTGCCATGGGAGTCGTAAGTGCCGGCGGCCGCGGCGGGCCGGAGATCGGCCAGGGACTCCTGGGTGGAGCGGACTGCGGTGCGCAGGTACTGCTCGTTGGAGTCGCGCAGTTCCTTGATGAGGGCCGTCTGGCGGGTCAGTGCGGCCAGGTGCGCGGTCAGGACTTCGGACCAGGCACCCTCCGGGGCCGCGGCAGCCAGCTCGCCGAGGGACGCGTCCGACGGCAAACCCCAGGTTTCGGCCACGACGGCGGCCTCGATGGTGCGCGCCAGGCTCGCCTTGGAGAGGTGTTCGAGGACCTGCTCGACTTCTTTGGTGCCGTGAGCCAGCCAGCGGGATTTGCCTGAGGTGAGGAGCAGTTGCTCTTCCTCCAGCTTGAAAGTGAGAACGTCCAGGAGTTCACGCTCCCGCCACAGCAGGGCTGAAAGTTCGTGGATGGCCATGTTCGGGACGGCTCCCTCATGTGTGAATGTAGCGGGCGACAGGTGCGGTGGTGCCGGGGAGGCCGATTGATCGTGCGGACGATTCAGCCACCAGCAGGGTTCGTAGAAACTATCGGCAGGGCTGCGGGATGCGTTAGCAGCAATGAGGCGGATAACAAGGGCGTTCTTGGCAATCGGGCAGGAGCGCGGACAAGAGCGCGTGAACTGGGAAAACTTTTTTCGGATTCCCCTTACCTGAGTTATCCGCCGGGCGATAACTACTCCTGAAGGCCCACGGATGGGCCGTCGCTTACAGTCCCACTCACGGAGGAAACACCATGGGCATGATGATCAACACCAACACGATGGCGAACAACGCCTACCGCAACCTCAACAACACCCAGGACGTTGTGTCCAAGTCGATGGAGAAGCTCTCCAGCGGCCTGCGCATCAACCGTGCTGCTGACGACGCTGCCGGCCTGTCCATCTCTGAAGGCCTGAAGTCCCAGGTCACCGGCTCGGCGCAGGCTTCACGCAACGCCCAGGATGGCATCAGCGTCATCCAGACCACCGAAGGCGCCCTGACCGAAGTCCACTCGATCCTGCAGCGCATGCGTGACCTCGCTGTCCAGGGCGCTAACGACACCAACAACGTGGCTGCCCGCAACGCCATCAAGGGTGAAGGCGACTCGCTGGGCAAGGAACTGGACCGCCTCACCAAGTCCACGAACTTCAACGGCATCGACCTGCTCCAGGGTGCTGCTGGCAACAGCGGCGCTACCTTGAGCATCCAGGTCGGCACCGGCGGCACCGCCAACGACAAGATCGACATCACCCTCGGTGACGTTCCCACCGCCGTTGGCACGCTGGCTGGCGCTGCCGCTTCTGCAGGCTTCCTGGTCGACACTGCGGCCAACGCCCAGACCACGATCGGCACCATCGACACCGCCATCGCTGCTGTCTCCGCTCAGCGCGCAGACCTGGGTGCAACCCAGAACCGCCTGGAACACGCCACCAAGACCCTCCAGGTCTCCGGCGAGAACCTGTCGGCTGCTGCGTCCCGCATCACCGACACCGACATGGCACAGGAAATGGTCAAGTTCACCAAGGCCAACATCATGTCCCAGGCCGGTACCGCAATGCTGGCTCAGGCCAACCAGTCCGGCCAGGGCGTTCTGTCGCTCCTGCGCTAGTCAATAGCGGAACCGTAACAACGGATTCCATGGTCGCCTGTGGCGGTTAGGTCGGGCCCATCCCGCCTGACCGCCACTGGCGTCTGACCTAAGCCGCCGGTCACGGCCCCAAACTTTTCCGGAAGGAACCCCCGTGGGAACAGCAATCGACGGACTGTCCAGCGGCCTGGACACAACGTCCATGATTAACTCCCTCATGGCCGTCGAGGCACTGCCACAGACGCAACTGAAGACGAAGCTGGCCTCCGACCAGTCGATGATCACATCGCTGCAGGGCCTCAACACCCGTCTGACGCTCCTCAACAGCACCGCCGCCGGAGATGCCACCGTCAATGCGCTGAATCTGTTCACTGCGAGCACCTCGGCGCCGTCCCTCACCGCCACCGCAAACACCTCTGCGGCGGCCGGGTCCCTCGATGTCACGGTCACCAAGCTCGCCCAGACCCAGGTCGATGTCACCGCAGCGATGGCCTCGTGGCCCGTCGATGCCGGGGGAGCACCCGCGAAACTGACAATCGTCGATGCCAAAGGCAAGCAGACCGAGATCGCCCCGGCCTCCACGTCGCTCGACGACGTCGTCACCGCCATTAACGGCGCTTCCGGAGGCGCCGCCGCGGTGAAAGTCCCGGCCGGCAATGGCACCTACCGCCTCCAGCTCACCGCGACCGCATCCGGCGCAGCTGGCGCGTTTCAGATCTACCAGGGCAGCGCCGCGGACGTCACTGCCGGCACCGCCACGGACCTGATGTCTGATCCTGCCGCCGCCGTCGTGAGGACCGCCCAGGACGCCGAAGCCGTCCTGTACGCAGGCACCGCCGCCGAGCAGAAAATCACCTCGGCAACGAACACTTTCACCAACCTGCTCCCCGGCGTCTCGGTCACTGCGACGGCTGTCAGCGCCGCACCGGTAACCGTGACCGTAGCCAGCGACACCGCGGCGATATCCCAGAAGGCATCGGATCTCGTCAAAGCTGTCAATGATGCACTCGGCTTCATCTCCGACAACAGCTCCGTCACCACCACCACAACCGCGGACGGAACCTCGGCCGCCAAAGGCGGAATCTTCACCGGCAACTCCAGCGTCCGCGCCGTCGGCGATGCCCTGCTCACCGCAATGGCGGCCCCGGTCAACGGCAAGTCCCCGTCCGAGTACGGGATCGTGATCACCCGCGATGGGAACTTCACCTTCGATAAGGACAAGCTGGCGGCGGCGATGGCGAGCGACCCGGCCGGGACCAGTGCCGCGCTCCAGACAATTGCCTCGCGCGTCGCCACCTCGACGAGCAACGCCACAGACCCGGTCCAGGGTTCCGTGACGTCCCTCATCAAGGGTCAACAATCCGAGGTCGCTGACCTGAACGACCAGATCTCCAACTGGGATACGCGACTAACAAACCGCCGGGCAACCCTTCAGGCCCAGTTCACCAATATGGAAGTTCTGCTGGGTGGGCTGAAGGCGCAGTCATCCTGGCTTACGGGCCAGCTTGCCGGACTCTCCACGTCGTCCTCGAGCGGAAACTAGCCAATGTCCAGCACCGCTGTCTATCGCCGGGGCCCGGACCGCCCGCTCGGTGACGCCCCGGGGATCGCCGATACCAACGCAGTTTGGACCGCGATCCTGGACCGGCTCGAGGCCGACATCGCGGTGGCCTTTTCAGGGGCGGAACCCGAACCGTGGGCACCTCCCGCTTTACCGGGCCCCATCCCGGCCGAGCTGGAAGACCGAGCGCGCCGGGTCCTGAATGCTCAAGAGGAAAGCATTGCTATCCTCACGAAGACCAGGCAGGTCGCCGCAGCGCACCTGGAGGCTCTCAATTTAGTCCCGGCATCGTCCGGAGCAGGCCACGCACTGCTCATTGACGTCCGGGGCTGACATGACCTCCCGTGTGGATGTGACCGCGTCTCACGGGAACCCGCCGGAGATAGCCCGGCATTTTTTGCTAACGCATGACCCCTCGCATGCCGAGAGCAGAAGGTAAGCAGGGATTACCCGAAGCACGGCCACGAAATCGGCCGTGTTGTTCCTACCCGGAAGGCAGGCCGCTATGTCCCATGTGTCCTCCTCGCAGAAGGTCTTCGTGTGGCCTTTCACCACCACCATCACCATCAAAAGCGAGGGCAACATCGTCACGGTCACGCCAGCCACCAGCTCCATTGACGATGTTGCCGCCGCGGTCAACGGCGCAAATGCCGGCGTTACGGCCAGTAAGGTGCCTGCCGGCGGCGGCCAGTACCGGCTGGAATTTGCGGCGTCCAAATCCGGTGCGGCTGCAACGATCGTCCCCGACTTGAACGGGAAGAGCGCCCACGTAAAATTCGGCGAGCAGGCCGGTGCTTCGGCGGACCTTCCTGCCGGCTGGGACAGCGGGCTCGTCGCCCGAAAGTCCGTTCTGCAGCGTTCGCAGGCCGCGCTCGAAGTGTCACTCAGTGAAATTAAGTCCCAGTCTGCCTGGCTCTCCTCGCAGATCTTCGGTCCCTCCACAGGAAGCACACCAGCATGACCACCACAAGCTTTGGAAGCGCAGCCCAACGGAACCAGTACCTGGCGGATTCTGTGCTCTCCGCTCCTCCCGCACGCCTCCTGACCATGCTCTACGACCGCCTTCTGCTGGATCTTGGACGGGCCGAGACGGCCCAGCAGGGCGCCAATTGGCCGGTCGCCGCGGAAAACCTCCTGCATGCACAGGCCATCATTGCTGAATTGACCTCGTCCTTGAAGGTCGACGCCTGGGACGGTGCCGACGGACTCCTCGGCATCTACAATTACGCCTTCACCGCGCTGGTTAACGCCAACATCCAGCGCGACCCGGCCCTCACACGGGAGGCAATTGACCTCCTGGAACCCCTGCGCCAGGCCTGGCATGAAGCCGCCGCGTCCGTTCCGGCGCCACCGGCAGTCCCCTCCGCAGCGGCTGCACCCGCCTTTGCCGGCACCGGGACCTGGAACGCCCAGCCGGGCACAGGTGGCGGGAGCCTCGGTTTTGGCTAACCAGACCGACACGGAGTCCGGCCTTGGGGAAGCCGGATCCACCAACGCCGCATCACTTCCCGCGGAGGCCATGCCCGTCGACGCCGGCTTGGCCGCTTGGATGGCTGTCTTGGACGTGCTTGAAATGGCGGTCCAGGCTGCCGAGCGCACCCTGAAGGATCCGCTGGGCCCGCTCGCCATAGCAGCAGGATCCGTGGCGGAGCCCCGGGCGGAAAAACGCTGGTCCCCGCCGTCGGTGCCCGGGCCGCTGCCGGCCGCAGCACGGCGCCGCGCCGTCGCCCTGGCCGCGGCCCAGGAACGCGTTGCCCTCAGGCTGGAGGAGGCCCGGCAGGACATGGCCCGGCAGCTCCAGGCGGTGTCCTCAGTACCGGGCGTCGGAGACCCGTCCAGTGCGATCTACCTCGACGTGAACGGCTGAAGTTTCCTCGGCCCGAATCTTTCGGATAACAGTCGCATTTTCTCCTAACGCAGCGCTGACCAGTGCCGATAACCACTGTAAGAGCACGGATCGCTCGTTTACCGGCCACGGATTGGCCACCCTCACCTTTCCCAGGCAGGACTCTGTGCTCGAATCCGTGACTTCCGCCGCCCTGGCCAGCGCCATGGACGGGTTGGCATTGCGCCAGCGCACTATCGCGAACAACATCGCGAACGTCAACACACCGAATTACCACGCGAAGCGCGTCAGCTTCGAGGACGCCCTGGCGGCGTCAGCGCAGTCCGGGGACGGCCACGTGCAGGCAACGACGGCGGAATCCCTGGAACCCACCCAGCTGAACGGCAACAACGTCAACCTGGACACCGAGACCCTGTCCAACATCGACACCGTGCTGCGCTTCCAGTTCGCCGCCCGCGCCGTCAATAACGAATTCACCGCCATACGCTCCGCCCTGAGGACCAGCTGATGACCTTCGACATGATCGGCATCGCCGGCTCCGCCCTCACCGTCCACCGCAAGTGGCTCGATGCTGTCTCGGACAACCTCGCCAACATGAACAACGCCTCCGCCACCAGCGGCCCCGCTTTTCAGGCCCGGTACGTCGAGGCCGTCGAAGGGTCGGACGGCTCCGGCGTGTACGTCAAGAGCACCCAGCTCGGCAGCGCCGCGGGCCGGATCGTTTACCAGCCGGACCACCCGCTGGCTGATGCCAACGGCAACGTGAAGTACCCGGACATCGACATGGCTGAACAAATGGGCGCGCTCATCATCGCCCAGCGTGGCTACCAGGCCAACGCGCAGGTGGTGGACCGCGCCCGCGAAACGTACACGGCCGCCCTTGAGATTGGACGCTCCTAATGACTGTTGCCCCCATCGCCCCCGTCCAGGGTGTCCTGCCGACCAATTACGTCGGCGGCGCCAGCCCTGTCGCCGGCACGGACGGCTCCGCCTTCGCCACCTCCCTCACCGGTGCGGTGGACAACCTCCAGCAGCTGCAGTCGACGTCGAACCAGCTGGCTGTCTCCGCCGTCACCGGCAACCTGGACGACATCCACAACGCCACGCTCGCCGCCACCCGCGCCCAGGTCACGCTGGAACTCATGTCCACGGTGCGCAACAAGGGCGTTGACGCGTTCAACGAGATCATGAGGATGCAGGCCTGATGCCTCCGCAGATAACCGCGTTCTTCCAGCGCGTCGGCACGGGCCTGAAGAGCTTCACCGCCGGCCAGCGCACCCTCGCCGTGATCGGTGCTGCCCTGCTGGTGGTGGGTATCGTGGCCCTGTCCGCCTGGCTCACCCGCCCGGCCCTGACCCCGCTGTTCTCTGGCCTGAAGAGCACCGATGCCAGCGGAATCGTGGATCAGCTCAAAAAGGACAACGTTCAGTACGAACTCAGCGACGGCGGCGCCACCATCCTGGTCCCGCAGGACAAGGTCTACGACGAGCGGCTCAAGGCGGCCTCCGCCGGCCTGCCGACCGCTGCAGCAACCGGGTACTCCCTCCTGGACAAGATGGGGGTGACGTCCTCGGAATTCCAGCAGTCCGTCACCTACAAGCGGGCGCTCGAAGGGGAACTCGCCAGCACGATCGAAGCCATGGACGGCGTGAAGACCGCCGCCGTCCGGCTCGCGATCCCGGAGAAGACCGTCTTTGTGTCCAAGACCCCCGACACCACGGCCTCGGTCTTTGTCGAAACCGCCGCGGGGACCACGCTCTCCAGCGACAAAGTGCAGGCCATCGTCCACCTGACCTCCGCCGCGATCGAGAACCTCAAGCCGGACAACGTGTCGGTGGTCGACTCCCAAGGCAATGTGCTCTCCACTGTCGGCGGCGGCGCCACAGGCTCGACCTCCAAGCAGGCCAGCGACTACCAGAACCGTACGTCCGACGCCGTGAAGGCAGTCCTGGACCGAGTGGTGGGTCCCGGGAATTCCACGGTAGCGGTCGCCGCCGACGTCACCGGGGAATCCGCCCAGCAGACGAGCGAAACGTTCTCCAACACCGCCGGCGCCCTGCCGCTGAGCGAATCATCCAAGACCGAGAAATACACGGGAACCGGGGGAGGGGCCGCGGGCGTCCTCGGCCCGGACAACATCGCCGTTCCCGGCGGCACCAGTGGCAACGGCAACTTCGATTCCACCACCGAGACCAAGAACAACGCCGTCAACAAGGTCACCGAGGACCGGGTCATCCCGGCGGGAGCCGTCAAACGCCAGACCATTTCCGTAGCGGTCAGCCAGGCCGCCGCCAACGGCCTGAACCTCGTGTCGCTGAAGAACCTCGTCACCTCCGCAGCCGGCGTCGATGCCACGCGCGGCGACGTCGTCACCGTTGAGGTGGTGCCGTTCAGCACCGCGGCCGCCGATGACGCCGCCAAAGCACTTGCCGAGGCCCAGGCCAACGCGGAAGCCGAGAGGCAGGCCGCGTTCTTCGGAACCCTCGTCACGGCCGGCAGCATCCTGCTCGGCCTGCTGATCCTTGCCCTGGTGGTCACGATCATCCTGCGGCGCCGCCAGAAGCGCGAGCCCGTTGACCTCGGTGAACGCCTGGATCTGGAGATCATGCCGGTGGTCGCGCCCGTCACCGCCCTTCCGCCCGCCCCGGCGACGTCGGCGATCCCGATCACCGCACTGCCTCCGCTTCCGGGACCGACCACCGAGCAGCTGGAGTCCGAGCAACGCCGGCTGGAGATCGACAACATGGTCGCCGCCAACCCGGAACGGGCGGCAGACTACCTGCGCAGCCTCATGGATGACAGGCAGCCGGCATGAAACCAGCCGATACCGTCCTGACCGGCACCCAGCGCGCCGCCGTCGTCCTGATGCAGATGAGCCCCGAGAACGCCGCCAAGGTCATGGCCCAGCTCACTGACACGGAGGCGGAGGAGATTGCCGCCGAGATCGTCAAGCTCCGCAAAGTGGACCCGGACGTCGCCGAACAGATCATGAAGGACTTCCACCAGGCCGCGCAGACCAACTCCCGCCAGGCCCGGGGCGGCCGGGAACTCGCCGAAGGCCTGCTCGAGGCGTCCTTCGGCTCGGAAAAAGCGGCCGGACTCATCAACCGCCTCACGGTCAACATGGCCGGCAAGTCCTTCGAGTTCCTCGAAGACATCGAACCCGTGCAGATCCTGGCCCTGATCGACGGCGAACTGCCGCAGACCATCGCCTTGGTCCTGGCCCACCTCAGCCCGCGCAAGGCCTCGGCCGTCATGTCCGGGCTGCCCGGCTCGCTGCGCGCCGACGTCGCCCTCAGCATCGCCACCATGGGGTCCGGCGCGCCCGAGGCGATCGGGATCGTCGCCGATACCCTCAAACTCCGCGGCGGCGCCGCCGTATCCCAGCAGGCCTCAAAGGTGGTGGGCGGGATCCAGCCGCTGCTGGAGATCATCAACCGGACCGACGCCGGTACGGAACGATCCGTGCTGGACGGCCTTGACCTGCTCGACCCCGACCTCGCGGTGGAGATCCGCGCCCAGATGGTGACGTTCGACGACATCGTGAAACTGGAACGCCGCGACGTGCAGTTGGTGCTCCGCGGCCTCGACGCGTCTGTCCTGGCGATCGCCATGAAGGGCGCCTCCGAGGCGGTCCTGGAAACCATCACCACCAACGTCTCCGGGCGCAACCTCGAAATCCTCGAATCCGAGATCGCTGCCCTTGGCCCGCTGCGTGCCTCGCAGATCGAAGAGGCCCGCGCCGCCGTCGTCCGGTCCATCCGCGAGCTCGAGGCCGACGGCCAGGTCACCATCCAGCGCGGGGACGAAGAAGACTATGTCTACTGACAGCGGCGCGGCCCCTGCCCCGGCGCGCGTCGTCTTTCCCTCGCTGCGGGCGAACGGGCCGGCCGCCGAACAGGCCGGCTACACCGAGGGCCACGCCGCAGGCTACGCCGCCGGCGTGCGGGCCGCCGCGAAGGAACAGCGCCGCTGGCGGGACCGCATGGCCGCCGAACAGGCCGCCTCCCTGGCCGCCGGGCAACAGGACCTGGACCGTGCCGTGCGCGCCCTGGCCGTCGCCCGGAACGACTTCGCCCACCGCAACGTGCAGGCCCTGCAGGACGCCGAAGAGATCCTGGCACGCACCGCGCTGGAACTGGCCGAGGCCATCCTCGGCTACGAACTCGCCGAAGGCACCAGGACCGCGCGCGCCGCCCTGGCACGTGCCCTCTCCGGGAGCGACACCGCCACCGTGCTGGCGATCCGGCTGCACCCTGCAGACATCGACGTCCTTACCCGGGAAGGGCAGGAACTGCCCGCCGGGCTGCCGCTCGTCCCGGATCCCTCCTTGGACCGGGGCGACGCGAAGGTCGAATACCAGCAGGGCTGGTTCGACGCCGGCCTGCGCAGTTCCCTGGAACGTGCCCGCACGGCCCTGCTGGGGGAGTCCGGGCAGGCCGACGCCAGTCCCGGCGCCGGCGTTATTGGCGGCGGACTGCCTGCTGGCGGCCTTCCCGGCGCCTATCGGGGCCAGGCATGATCGCCGAGTGGCGCCCGAAGGGTGCCGACTACGCCGCCGCGCTGGCCGCGGCTGCCCCGCAGAGGGTCGGCGTCGTCACCTCCGTCGTTGGGCTGGGCCTTGAAGTCTCCGGGCTCGACTGCGCGCTGGGAGACCTCATCACGGTGGGGGAGAACCCCGGCCTCGACGCCGAAGTCGTGGCCGCGCTGGAGGGCTCCGTCCGCTGCATGCCGCTGGGCCGCCTCGCCGGTGTGGCCGCCGGAGACCCCGTCCGTGCCAAGGGCGGCGCCGTGCTGGTCCCCACCGGCCGGGGCCTCTTCGGCCGGGTACTTGACGGGCTCGGACGTCCGATCGACGGCAAGGGTCCGCTGCTCAGCGGTCCGCGCGTGCCGATTGACAACGAGGCGCCGAACGCCATGAAACGTGCCCGCATCGATACGGCACTGCAGACCGGGGTGCGCGTCCTGGACACCATGACGACGCTCGGTAAGGGCCAGCGCATGGGCCTGTTTGCCGGGTCCGGCGTCGGCAAATCCTCCCTGCTCTCGATGATCGCCCGCGGCACCGACGCCGAGGTCTCGGTGATTGCCCTCGTCGGCGAACGCGGCCGCGAAGTCCGGGAGTTCCTCGAGGATGACCTCGGCGCCGCCGGTCTGGCGCGCTCCGTGGTGGTGGTCGCCACCTCCGACGAACCCGCCCTCATGCGGATGCGTGCAGCCTTCACCGCCACCAGGATCGCCGAGTCCTTCCGCGACCAGGGCCAGGACGTGGTCCTGATGATGGACTCCCTCACCCGAGTAGCCATGGCCCAGCGCGAGATCGGCCTCTCGGCCGGCGAGCCTCCGGCCACCCGGGGCTACCCGCCGTCGACCTTTTCCATCCTGGCCCGTCTCCTGGAACGCGCCGGCACTGCCGAAACCGGCTCCGTAACCGGCATCTATACCGTGCTGGTGGACGGTGATGACCACAACGAGCCCATCGCCGACGCGGCCCGGTCCATCCTGGACGGTCACGTCGTGCTGGACCGCAAACTGGCCGTCACAGGGCATTTTCCGTCCGTGGACGTGCTCGGATCGGTGTCCCGGGTGGCCAGCAAGGTCAATGCCCGGCCGAACCTCGACGCCGCCGCCACACTCCGCCGGGTCCTCGCGGCCCGCAAGGGCGCACAGGACCTGATCGACGTCGGCGCCTACCAAGCCGGGACCAACCCGCTGGTGGACGCCGCGCTGAACCACGAGCACGAGGTCAGCGCGTTCCTCCAACAGCCGATGGACGAATCCACGGCGCACTCCGAGTCCTGGCAGAGGCTCGGCCACCTTACTTCGATCCTGGGAGCAGCAGCATGAACCGCGAATTCTCTCTGGCAGGGCTCCTGCGCCTCCGCCAGCTCCAGCAGGACCAGGCAGCCACCGGACTGGCGCGGGCCCGCTCACGCTCCAGTTCCGTCCGGGTCCGCGAAGCCGCCGCCCGCCGCGAGCTGGCCGCCACGGATGACCCCATCTCCAGCTCCGCCTCCCTGCGTGCCGTGGCCGCCGCCCGGTCCTCCTCCCACAGCATGCTCGCGGACCTGCAAAACCTCACGCACCTGGCCGAAGCCGAAGAAGCCGCCGCCCGCGCCGAGTTCATCGCCGCCCGCACGCGCTCCGTGGGCCTGGAAAAACTGCAAGCCCGCCACGACGCCGAGATCAGTTCCGCCGACCTGCGCGCCGAACAGTCCGCCCTCGACGAGATCGCCTCGACGCTCTGGCACCGCGACGAACAGCAGGTGAAGCCATGAGCATGACAGAGGCAATTGGCAGGATGCAGGGCATCCAAGCGATGATCGCGGAACTGTCCCGGCCGGCGGCCACGGCGGAGACCAACGCGGCCGCGGTCAAGGCCGCCGCGGCCACCTCGCTCGCGACCGCCACGGGCACCGGCGACTCCGCTTCCTTCACGCAGGCACTCGCCGCGGCCATGGGCGGGACCGGCGCCACGGATGCATCCTCCCTCACGGACAGCTTGGGGCTCGGCAGCTCGCTGGGACTCGGCAGCACGACGGGGACCGGCATGGCCGGGTTCACCGGCGTGGCCGGGCTCACCGGCGCCCAGGCAACGGGCACGGTGCACACGGGCGCGGCGGCGACGGGTAACGACGTGGTGGCGGCGGCCAAGAAGTACATCGGTGTTCCCTACGTGTGGGGAGGCACCAATCCGGCCACCGGCATGGACTGCTCCGGCTTCACACAGCGGGTGTTCAAAGACCTCGGCGTGGAGATTCCCCGCGTGGTGAGCGACCAGATGCGCCAGGGCACCCCGGTGGCCTCCCTCGCCGAAGCGAAACCCGGCGACCTGCTGGTGAGCTTCGGCGGCAACCACGTTTCCATCTACCTGGGCAACGGCAAGGCGATCGACGCACCCGTACCCGGCAAGACCATCCAGATCCGCGACGCCTGGGAGCAGCAGTCCAACCTGACTTCCATCCGGCGCATAGTTCCTGCCGGGACGGCATCGTGAAGGCCGCGGCATCGGGGGATCTCGCGACCGCGCTGGCCGCCTCGGCACCGGCCCGGGCAGCACGTCAGGGAGCAGACCTGCGGCCCGGCAACGGCAGCCCGGACACTGCGTCCTTCGACTCGGTTCTCACCGACGTCCAGGGTTCGGCAGGGATCGGCCCAGCAGGCAACGGTAACCTCGCGGACCCCGCCACCGAGGCAGAGCCCGCCGCCAACCCCGAGCCCGCTACTGACAACGAGTCCAACGCCACGCCCGGACGGCCCGAGCTTCAGGGCGCCGGCCGTCCGGCCAATCAGGCATCCGGCCGACTCACGGAAAGTGCGTCCGACTGGGTGCCCGCCAACGCCGGCTTCCCCGAAGCCGCCTCAACGGCGGTCGGCGAGCGGACGCCAGACGTGCCCGTGCGTGACGGCGACCTGACCGGTGCTTCAGCGGCAGGCGCCGCTGCAAAACCGACGACGGCGGCCGACGACGAAGCCGATTCGGCGCCCTCTGCAGCAGGTTCCGCGCCGTCCGACGCCGCTTCTCCCGCCGTTGCCGGCTTTGCATGGCCGGCGCAGTATGCCTCCGCCCAGTGGGCCCCCGCCCAATTTGTCGCTTTCGCGCAACCCGGACAGCCAGCCCCGGTGGGACCGCCAGCGCAGCCCGGACAAGCAGCCCAGGCCGTGGCCTCGGACGGTCACGGTAGCCCCCGCGCTGCGGCACCGGCTTTCCCCGCCCCCGCGGCAGCGGGTCCCGCCGGCGTGCCGGCCGCCGCGGCAGAGGGTACAGCCGTACCCGCTGCCCCCGGAATGCCCGACGCCCGGCTCCAGATGCCCGGCGCGATCCCCGTTCGTCCCGTCGCGGGCGGTGATTCGTCTGCCGTTGCTGCCGCGCAGATCGCGGGCGCGGTACCGTCCTCGGGGCCGACTGCAGCCACTGGCGGATCAGCCGGTGCCGCGTCCGCTGCACCCGTTCCTGCCCTGGCGGCTGCACCGGAGCCCGGTGTGGCTGCGCTAGCGGCCTCGCCCGCCACCGGCGCGGCAGGTGCCGCGTCTGCAGCGGGTCCCGCCTCGGTGCTCACTGGCTCGCCCGCCGGTGCAGTTTCCGCCACGGCCGAGGCAACCACGCTGCCGCGCGAGGCCGCGGCGGCCACGGCTCAAGCGAAGGCGCCAACGAAGGCCACGGCAGGTGAATCGGCCCAGACAGGGCCGGGACGCAGTGCGGTGCTTGGCAGTTCGACACCGGTCAACCCGGCGGCCAGCCCTCCTGTTGCCATGGCGGGAGCTCCGCTTTCGGGCAGGGGAGAGGCCGCCGCCGTAGCGACCGTCAGAGCCACCGCCGTCGCTCCGTCAGCCGCCGGACAATCGGCGATAACCTCGGCCGGCAGCACCGCAGCCGGCAATGTCCTGGGCAGCAGAGTGGCCCCCGCAGCCGCCGTGGTGCCGCCTGGGTCCCTAACGGACCCTGCACAAGCAAAGGCACAGGCACCACGCACCGCGGAAGCGCTGACGGATCAGGTGAGTGGAGGTCCGGCTGGCGCAGTGGCGGTACCTGTTCAGTCGCTGACGGCCGGCACAACCATGCCCCAGCCGGCTGCGCAGGCCGCTGCCCAGCCGCCGTCGCAGCCGGCGCCCCAGCCCGCGGAACCCCTTCAGCCTCAGCTGGCCAAACCGCTCTTCACCCTGGTGGGGGCGCCCCGCGGCGAGCACATCATGACGCTCAAGGTCAGCCCGGAAGATCTGGGTCCGCTGACGGTACGGGCCCAGATCGACGCCGCGGGTGTGCGGATTGAACTCTTCGCGCCGGGCGAGGCTGGACGTGAGGCGGTCCGGGGAATCCTGCCCGAACTCCGCAAGGAGCTCGCCGACGCCGGATTCGGGGCCAGCCTTGACCTGTCCGATCACAGCGGTCCCATGGGCCTCGGCCAGAACGGGGGCCAGAACGGGGGCCAGCACGGCACGGCCCAGGACCGGGCGGGCACCCAGTACGCCGCCGGACGGGAGTCCGGCGGCGGCGGAAACGGCTCTGGTCCCAGCGGCCGCAACGACCCGGCCGAGCAGCGCCCCGGTCACCGCTGGGACGCGCTGGCTGATGGCCAAGCCGTGCGCGCCGCCAGGATTTTGAACGGCCCCCAGACCACCCTCGACATTCTTGTCTGACACGAAGGAACGCGACATATGACGATTCAGCCGATCGCATCCCAGCCAGTGACGCCGGCGGGAGCAGCCGCCCCGGCGTCTGCTGACCGGACACCCGCTCAGTCCATGGATGCCAACGTGTTCATGACCCTGCTCGTGGCCCAGCTCAAGAACCAGAATCCGAGCGCGCCCATGGACACCAACCAGATGATGAGCCAGACCCTCCAGCTCTCCACGATGGAAAAAATGACTGAACTGACCACCAACAGCAAGGAGGGTTTCTCCCTCCAGATGCGGACGGCGGCAGCCCAGCTGATCGGCCAGTCGGTGGGCTACACCCTCGCGGACGGCACCACCGGGACCGGCATCGCCAGCTCCGTCAGTTATGCGGGCTCGGTCCCGGCCGTCAAGGTCGGCGACATCACCGTTCCCCTCGACTCCATCACCGGGCTTACTGCTCCGGCCGCATCCTAACCAGTTCTTTACCCGTAGAAAGGCAGTTCCCATGCTCCGCTCGCTGTACTCCGGAATCTCCGGCCTTCGCGCCCACCAGACCATGCTCGACGTCACCGGCAACAACATTGCCAACGTCAACACCGCCGGCTTCAAGGCATCCTCCACCCAGTTCCAGGACACCCTGTCCCAGCTGCAGCAGGGCGCCTCCGGTCCGCAGGCCGGAACCGGCGGCAGCAACCCCGCCCAAATCGGTCTCGGCGTCCGCGTGGCCGGAGTCACCACCAACTTCAGCCAGGGCTCTTCGCAGAGCACCGGCCGCGCCACGGACATGATGATCTCCGGCGACGGTTTCTTCGTGACCAGCAAGGGCGGCCAGCAGCTCTTCACCCGCGCCGGCTCGTTCAGCCCCGACGCGGCCAACCAGCTGGTGAGCCCCGACGGCGGCATCCTCCAGGGCTGGACCGCCACCAACGGCGTGATCAACGCCGGTTCTCCCGTCGGCGACATCACGCTGAACCCCAACACCATGGTTGCGAAGGCCACGGACACGGTGACCATGGACGGGAACCTGCCCAGCGATGCCCTCGTTACCGACGCTCCACTGGACCGCGTCGTCAATGTCTACGACGCGGCCGGCGCCGAGCGCAGCCTGACAGTGACATTCGCCAAGAGCGCTAGCGGCTGGAACGTCACCGCAAAAGACGGGGCAACGACGTCGACCATTCAGCTCGCGCAGCAGTCGAACGGCCAGCTCACCCCCAGCGGGGCCTTGAGCGTATCCGGCATCACGGTGGACCTCTCCAAGGTCTCCGGCTACGCCTCCATGAGCTCCCTGACCGTCAGCGGCCAGAACGGCGCCGCCGTCGGCAAGCTCGAGTCCTACACGCTGGGCAACGACGGCTCCCTGGTGGGGTCCTTCAGCAACGGCATCAAGCAGGTCCTGGCCAAGATCGCCCTCGCCAAGTTCACCAACCCCGGTGGCCTGGAGAAGGCCGGTGGCTCCTCCTACGTGGCCACCGGCAACTCCGGCGGCGTGCAGCTGGGTGCTGCGGGCGACCCCGGCATGGGCACCCTGACCGCCGGATCCCTGGAAATGTCCAACGTGGACCTGTCCCAGGAATTCACCAACCTCATCGTCGCGCAGCGCGGCTTCCAGGCCAACGCCCGCATCATCACCACCTCGGATGAGGTTCTGCAGGAACTGACCCAGCTGAAGCGCTAGCCCCGGGGTTGCTCTATCACTTATGGCTGCTATTTGAGCGGCAAGGCAGCCATAAGTGATAGAGCAACGGGTGTTTAGCGGGCAGAACCGGTGCCAAGGGCGATCCGTACCTTGCGCACCGCGCCCCGAAAGTCGTTGGCCAGATCGTCGGCGTTCAACTTGAAGTACCGCCATCCAGCGGCAAGGAAGACTTCGTCGCGGCGGTAGTCCCGGGTTTGCTGTTCGCGCGTGCGGTGGTGGGCGCCGTCGTACTGGACGGCTATGCGCTGTTTGCGGTAGCCCATGTCCGCGGCGGGTGAGTACGGGTCCTCCGGGACAAGCCGCAGCTGCAACTCCGGTTCCGGGAGTCCGGCCGCGGTGAGCGCCAGCCGCAAGAACGTCTCCGGTGCGGAGTCGGCACCGGCACGGATCAGCTCGGCCGCCTGGCGGGCCTTCACGATCCCCTGGAACTTCGGATGATGCTTGAGCATCGACCGCAGTTCCTCGCGCGTCGCCCATGGATCGGTGCGGATCTCCAGACCCGGGCGCGGCTGACGCACGAGCTGATCGCCCACTGCCACGAGGGCTTCCAACGGCAGGACGCGGGCAAGGTCCAGCCAAGTGCGGGCCGGGGTCGAAATGCGGATACCGTCCAGCACCGTGACCTCGTCCGGGAAGGCGAGGACGGTGTGCCCCACGACGCCCTCCCGCCGGACCGGCGGCAGCGCTTTGGGCTTGCTGAGATGCAATTCCCGGCTTCCGCACAACCAAGCCGGAAGCCACAGCCCGTGGATCACTGCAGCGGTCAGATGCGAGATCCAGCCGCCCGGCGTCGCCGCCGAGAGTGCGCGTGCCAGGCTTCGGATCTCAAAGTCCCAGCCGGCCGGCAGATAGATCAACCGGCCGGCCGGGGCGACGTCGGATGCACGGAGCCGGGACCGACTCAGGTTTGCAGCTCTCGCCTCATGCACGGTGAACGGGGCATCCGACAAATGGGAGGGCAATGGCTCGGCAGGTCGCATGCGGACCATTGTTGCCGCAAAGGCGTGATGCTGCCGGCGTTATCCACAGCCCCCCGTTGCGCTATCACTTATGGTTGCCAAAACGTCGAAATGGCCGCCATAAGTGATAGCGCAACAAGGAGGGGAAGGGCGGCCGCGGCGCTCGCGGTCAGCCAGCCTGCCAGGACACGGGAAGATGCTTTACCCCATAGACGATCGTGCTTTCCATCCGCTCCAGCTGCGCACCGGGGTCCACTGCCAGCCCGGGCAACCGGGAGAGCACGGCCTGCAGCGCGACCTTGGCCTCGAGCCGGGCCAGGGGAGCCCCGAGGCAGAAGTGGATGCCCTGCCCGAAGGCGAGGTGACGGTTGGGTGAGCGGCCGACGTCGAACACATCGGGATCCGGGAACTGCTCCCCGTCGCGGTTCGCCGAGCCGATCCAGGCCACGAGGGGCGACCCCGCAGGAATCGACCGGTCGCGCAGCGTGGTGTCCACGGCCGAGATCCGATACATGGACTGTACGGGGGAGCGGTAGCGCAGCACCTCTTCGATCGCCTGCGGGAGCAGGTCCAGGTCGGCGACAAGGCGCTCCGCCGTGCCCGGCGATTCGGCGAAGCACAGTACGGCATTGCCGATCAGGTTGGTGGTGGTCTCGTTGCCCGCGACGAGCAGCAGGGCGCAGAATCCGAGCAGCTCGATGACGCTGAGTTTCTGCCCGTCGATCTCGGCCGCGAGGAGCGCGCTGATCAAATCACTGCCCGGCTGGCGGCGCCGCTCCTCGATCATGCCCATGAAGTACTCCGCCATTTCCCGGTGGGTATCGGGGTGGCCGGACTCGTCGGCGCCCGGAGCTTGGCTCACGATCATGTCAGACCACTGCTTAAACCGGTCCCGGTCCGCGGCCGGGATGCCCATGAGCTCCGCGATCACGATCACCGGGAGTGGATAGGCCAGCTGATCGATCAGGTCCGTGCTGCCCGTGGCAACGACCGGATCCAGTAACTCGTGCGTGAGTGCCAGGATGCGCGGTGCGAGTGCTTCCACCGACCGCGGCGTGAACGCCTGCGTCACGAGGGAACGCAGCTGGCGGTGTCTGGGCGGATCCGTATTGATCAGGCTGGCCGCGAACAGTTGCCCTGTTTCGGTTGGATTGTCCCCGCCCATTCGGGAAGAAAACGTGGCGTGCTCGGACAGAACGCGCTGCACGTCGTCATAGCCGAAGACGTGCCAGACACCGGTCTCCTCATCCTGGAAGACGGGGTCGCTGCGCCGCATGGCTTTGTACTGGGGAAACGGGTTCAACGGCTCCAGAGCCGGAAAATGCACCATGGCTGGCCTTCCTGATGAGGCGGGCGGCCGATGCGTCGTGGGGCAGATCTAAGAGCTGTGAACGCGATGGATCAACCGCATCGGACCAAGGCTCCAACGGGGCGGGCCGCATGGCCCCGTCAGGACCCACCCTAGTACCGCCCGGCATGCGGCGCACAGGAAATCACGGGCAATCACCGGCAATTACAGTAAATCCTGTCGCCTCGGCCACCCGTCAGCGCCGGCGCCTGGCCCGGCCGCCTAACGAAGGGGCAGGGGCTGCCGACAGTACGGAGGAGAACACCCTTCCCCTCACAGAGCAGAATCGGCCCATGATCGTCGTCACACGCCTCAACGGAACGCGCTTCGCGGTCAATCCGGACCTCATCGAACGCATCCACGAGAGCCCGGATACGCATTTGGTGACGCTCGACGGCGCCGCCTACGTGGTCCTGGAAAGCCTCGCGGAAGTGGTCGAGCTCATCGCCGACTACCGGGCTTACATCCTGAGTAAGGCCCGGGACTTCCCGGCCATCACCGGTTATCCGCTGAGCCTGGTCCGGACTGTTGAGCCGGACGACGACACAGACGACACCGACGGAGCCGGAACCACGGCGCCCGTGAAACCCAGAAAGTAACCATGGATCCCGCAACAGTCATCGGACTGCTCCTCGCCTTTGGCTCAGTTATCGCCATGGTGTCCCTTGAAGGCGCCAGCCTGTCGGCACTGCTTCTCCCGGCCCCCATGATCCTGGTCTTCGGTGCCACGCTCGCCGTCGGGATCGCCGGCAACACCCTCAAAGACGTCGTCCAGGCGTTCAAAGCCCTGCCCAAAATGTTCCAAGGCAAGACGGCGAAGCCGCAGGAAAGCATCGACCAGATGGTCCGCTTCGCCGAAAAGGCCCGCAGCGAGGGCCTGTTGTCCCTGGAGGAAGAAGCGGCCAGCGTCAAAGATCCCTTCCTTGCCCGTGCACTCCAGAACATCGCCGACGGCACCGACGCCGAGGACCTCCGGATGCTGATGGAGGACGAGATCGATTCGAAGTCCCGCAGCGACCACGCCAACGCCAAATTCTTCGCCAGCCTCGGTGGCTATGCCCCGACTGTGGGCATCATCGGCACCGTGGTGTCCCTGACCCACGTCCTGGAAAACCTCTCCACCCCGGACCATCTGGGCCCGATGATCGCGGCAGCCTTCGTCGCCACCCTGTGGGGCCTGCTCTCGGCCAACTTCATCTGGCTTCCCTTCAGCGCCCGGATGAGTCGGCTCTCGGAACTGGACATCGAACGGATGACGCTGCTCATGGAAGGCATGCTGTCGGTCCAGTCCGGCGCCCAGCCGCTGCTGCTCGCCGAACGGCTCCGTGCCATGGTCCCGGAGCACCAGCTCAAGAGCACGGCTCGGGGCGGCAAGAAGAGTGACAGCGACAAACCCGGCAAGATGGACCAGGCCGCGTGAGCCCCAGGCGGCGCGGACGCAAGAAGCCGGAAGAACACCACGTCGACGAACGCTGGATGGCGTCCTACATGGACATGGTCACCGTGCTGATGTGCATGTTCATCGTCCTCTTCGCGATGTCCACCGTCGATGCCAACAAGTTCGAAAAGCTCCGCAACTCCCTGGCCACGGGCTTCGGCGCGGTTGCGTCGCAGACAGTGGACACGGCGTCGGGCACCGTGGTGCCGCCGGAACTCGTGGACAAGAACCTCGAGGCGTTCGCCGCCGTGAAGGGCGCGGCAACGGCGTCGCCCGAGAACATGGCCGAGGCGATCAAGGAAGTGGACCGGCTCAAGGCGCTGCAGGCGAAAATGCAGGCCGGCCTGGCAGCGGCCGGGCTGAGCGAAAACGTCGAGTTCCAGATCGACCAACGCGGCCTGACGGTCAAGCTCGTCGGGTCACAGGCCTTCTTCGAGCCCGACCGGCCCGAACTCACGTCCCGGGCCACCCGGGTCCTGCAGATCATCTCCCCGGTCCTGAAGCCGGCCGGGATGGAAATCATGGTCGAGGGGCATGCCGCGAACGGCATTACGGCCTACCCGTCCACCTGGGAACTGTCCTCGGCACGTGCCGTCAACGTCCTGCGTTACATGGTGGACGACGGCGGCATTGCCCCCGCGACCATCGGCGCCGTCGCCTTCGGCTCGGCCCGCCAGGTCAACGACGATTCCACCCCGGAGCTCATGGAGCGGAACCGCCGGGTGGACATCGTGGTCATTTCGGACAAGCCCGACGTCGTCCGCGCCCTCATTCCGGAAGCGTTGAAGCTGAGCGAGAAATAGGCTGTCCCTTGCTTACAGCGGATTGCACCGTATTGCCTAGGGCATACTGCTTACGCCGGCGGATCCCTTGCCGATAGTGGCAACCGTGAGTGTTCTGGATGAGCGGGAAGTGGCACGGGAGCGGACCGTCAGCGTCTATGACTTCCGCCGTCCTGCGACGCTCGCGCGCGAACACAGCCGTGTGCTGGAGCTCGCCTTCGAAACCTTCGCCCGCCAGTGGGGAACCCAGTTGACCGCCAAGGTCCGGGTCAAGTCCGTGGTGCGCCTCGAAGACGTGAGCATGCTCAGCTACGACGAATACGCCGCCTCGCTGCCCGCCGTCACCGCCATGGTCCTTTGCACCGTGGAAGCCCAGGATTCCAAGCTGGTGGTGCAGTTCCCCGGCCCGGCCGCCCTCGGCTGGGTCAACCGCATGCTCGGCGCCTCGAATGATTCGCCCATGCCGGACCGGAAATTTACCCAGATCGAGCAGGCCTTGATCAAGGGCCTCATGGACGAGGCCCTCGAAGACCTCGGCTACTCGCTGGGCCCGCTGCTCAGCGAGACCGTCCGGGTGGACACCATCCAGTACAACTCCCAGTTCGCCCAGGCCGCCGCGCCGAGCGAACTGATGATCGTCGCCTCCTTCACCATGAGTGTCGGCGACGTCAACGCCCCCGCCACCCTGGCCGTGCCGGCCGCCATCCTGCTGGGACGGCTCAAGAAGGTCAACCCCACCGACAACCGCGGCGACGCCGCAGCGCGCATCAGCGCCCAGCTGGAGCAGGTGCCGGTGGAATTGTCGGTGCGGCTTTCGACGTCGTTCGTCACCCCCGGCCAGGTCCTGGGCCTCGCCGTCGGCGACGTCCTGACCCTGCCCCACCTGGAAAACCGGCCCTTTGACCTCACCCTGGACGGAACCCGGCTGGCCACCGCCGCACCGGCCCGCAACGGCTCCCGCGCGGCCGCAGTCATTGTCACAATCGAGGAGAACCAACGATGAGCATCACCCTGACCAAGCACGAATTGTCGGCGGAGCGGCTCGTCGAGGAACTGCCCAGCCCGGTGGCCCTGAAAGTCGTTGCCCTGGTGCCCGCCCGCGCCGCTGCGGCCTACGCCCGCCAGGCGGTCACGGCGACCTTCGTCGGCGCGGTCACCGCCGACCTCGCGCTCATGCTCAGCGACCGCACCTTCCTTGACGAGGCGGCCGGCGCCGGGACCCAGCTGGGACACGTCTCCGTGACCGATGTGCTGCGCCCGGCCATGGAAAGCGCCAGCTCCGTCTTCGGGGCCGGCGTCCTGTCCGACCTGCGCGAATCCGATGTCTCCGGGCTCCTCTCGGACCCCGACACGGCTGTCTTTGAACTGTCCGACGGCAGCAACGCCGCGGCCTGGTTTGCTGTCCGGCTCCGCGAACACGGCAACAGCCAGGACCGCGCCGGGGACGTCTTCGCCGGCGGGGACACGGCGGCCGGCCGGCTCGGCCGCATCAACAACATCGAGATGGCCTTGACCGTGGAGATCGGCCGCACCCGGATGTCCGTCCGCGACGTGCTCTCCCTGGAACCGGGCAAGATCATCGAACTGGACCGCTCCGCCGGAGCCCCCGCGGACATCCTGCTCAACGGCCGCCTGATCGCGCACGGCGAAGTGGTGGTCCTGGACCAGGACTACGCAGTGCGGATCACCCGCATCCTCGACGTCGCCGAGGGGCTCAGCTGAATGGACGCACTGATCCTCGGGCTACGGGTAGTCGTGGCCCTGGGCGCGGTGCTTGGCCTCATGTGGTTCCTGCAGCGCCGGTTGGGCAAGGGCACCGGGCGGCGCCGGGCTGACCGCGCCCTGACCATCGTCAGCCGGCAGAGCCTCGGACAGAAAGCCTCCGTGGTGGTGGTCGACGCCGCCGGGCAGCGCTTCCTGCTGGGCGTCACCGAACACGCCGTGAACGTCCTGCACACGGGGGATATCCCGCCCGAACCCGAAGACGTCCCGGTCCCCGGCATCAGCCGAGGCTTCGGGGATTTCGCCCGCATCCTCGCCGACGCCCGGCCGCTCGCCGGCGACCACTTCAGCAGCCAGCCGGGCCGCCCGGCCGCGGACGGCCACAACGGACTGCTCGCTGACGGCCCGGTGGTTGACGGCCCGTTCGTTGAGAACGCCGACGGCGGCCCGGACCTGCCGCCGTCGCGACGCAGTTCCCTGCACCGGAACCCGCATGCCCGCGGCCCCGCCGGCCGTGGCAGTGCTGCCGGCGCCCCGGCCCATCCGCCCCTGCACGGGTCCATCCTTGCCGGCTCCACGTGGAAGCAGGCCG
This sequence comes from Arthrobacter sp. TE12232, assembly GCF_054062615.1. Classification (NCBI taxonomy): domain Bacteria; kingdom Bacillati; phylum Actinomycetota; class Actinomycetes; order Micrococcales; family Micrococcaceae; genus Arthrobacter; species Arthrobacter sp. TE12232. The sequence goes on along the minus strand of NZ_JBSSFK010000001.1, from coordinate 1,674,661 downwards.
CCGCCGCTCTCAGGAGCGGACGCCGCAATTGATCCGCCCCCTCACCACCGGCACGACCCGCCTGCGTCCCGCCCGCACTGGACCCTTCCGCCTCCTGGCCCTGGGGCTCGCCGCCGTGCTGTTTGCGGTCCTCCTGCTGTGGCTGAACGCCTCCACCGGCCACGCAGCACCCATCGACCCGGCCCCGCCGGTGGCGCCGACCGATCCGGCCACTCCCGGAACCGGGAACGTCAACATCCAGATCAACGGGGTGGACGGCAAACCCTCCACCGCCGTCCTGACCCTGATCGGGATCACGCTGCTGGCCGTTGCGCCCTCGCTGCTGCTAATGATGACGTCGTTCACCAAGATCTTCGTGGTCCTGGCGATGACCCGCAACGCGCTTTCCCTGCCGTCCATCCCGCCCAACCAGGTGCTGGCGGGGCTGGCACTGTTCCTGTCGATCTTCGTGATGTGGCCCGTCATCAACGAGATGAACACCGCCGGCATCCAGCCGTACCTCAACGGCACCCTGGACTTCAACGGTGCGGTCAGCGCCGCGTCGGGTCCGCTGCAGCACTTCATGCTCGCTCACACGAGGGAAGAGGACATTGCCCTGATGTCCCGCGCCGCCGGGGCCGAGAACCCGGCATCCCCTGAGGCCGTCCCGCTGCAGACCCTCATTCCGGCGTTCATGATCTCCGAGCTTCGTGCCGCATTCATCATCGGCTTCGTCATCTTCATCCCGTTCCTCGTGATCGACCTCGTGGTGTCCGCGGCCCTGATGTCCATGGGCATGATGATGCTGCCGCCGGTCATGATCTCGCTGCCCTTCAAGATCCTGCTCTTCGTCCTCGTGGACGGCTGGGGCCTGATCATCACCGCGCTCGTGCAAAGCTATGCGGGCAGCGGATGAACGCCAACGCCGTCCTGGACATCTGCCTCCAGGCCATGATCGTGGCCGCCAAGCTCGCCGCACCCGTGCTGGTCACGGCGCTGGTGGTGGGCCTGGCCATCTCGCTGCTGCAGTCCATCACACAGCTGCAGGAAGCCACCCTGTCCTTCGTGCCGAAGGCCGCCGCCGTGGCCGTGGCCCTGATCGTCTGCGGACACTGGATGATTTCGGAGATGGTTACGTTCACGAACGACCTCTTCGCGAAGATTCCGTCCCTGCTCGGAGGCCTGTGAGGTGGGCATCCCCATCGACCCGAGCTGGCTGGAAGTCCTCCTGCTGGCCACGGTCCGGATGACCGCCTTCCTGATCGTGGCACCGCCGTTCTCGCACCAGGCGTTTCCGGGGCGCGTGAAGGCCATGCTGGGACTGGGCCTGGGGCTGGCAGTGACCCAGCGCCTGGCGGGCGGTTACACGCCCCGCGATACCGCCGGGTTCCTCACCGGAGTGGTCCTGGAGCTCGTCACGGGCTTTGCCCTGGGATTCCTGGTCCTGGTGATCTTCTCCGCCATCCAGTCCGCCGGCAGCCTGATCGACCTCGCCAGCGGTTTCCAGATGGCCCAGGCCTTCGACCCCCAAATGATGGTCAACGGCGCCCAGTTCACCCGCCTCCTGCAGATGGCGGCGCTGGCCCTGCTGTTCGCCTCCGACGGCTACCAGCTGGTCATCACGGGCCTCACCGGCAGTTTCGCGGCCCTGCCCCTGGCCGGGGGAATAGACCTGACACAGCCCGTCCAAGCCATCATCGCGGCAGTATCCGGCATGTTCCTGGCCGCCGTGCAGATCGCCGGGCCCCTGCTGGTGGTCCTGTTCCTCGCCGACGTCGGACTCGGCCTCCTGACCCGCGTTGCACCGGCGCTGAACGCGTTCTCGCTGGGCTTCCCGCTCAAGATCCTCCTGACCCTCATGCTGGCCGGCTTCATGTTCCTGGCCCTGCCGCGGATCGTTTCCAGCCTCGCCGGACAGGCGGCCAAAGCTGTGCTGGGGGTGGGCTGATGGCGGATTCACAGGAGAAAACCGAGCAAGCCACCGACAAACGGATGAGGGAGGTCCGCTCCAAGGGCCAGCTCTCCCGCTCGCAGGACCTCACCGCCTGGGTAGGCGTGGGTGCGGCCGCCCTCATGCTGCCCAGCACTGTGGAGCGGGGCGCCAACGCCGCCGCGGACCAGCTCTTCAGCATCCGCGGCATCATCTCGGCACCCGACCCCGGCAAAGCCGTCCAGGCGCTGGAGGACGGTTTTGCGTCCATCGCCGGCATTGTCGGGCCCCTGCTGGTCGTCGTGTTCCTGGCCGTCCTGGCCGCCTCCGCCCTGCAGGGCGGCGTCCACCTGAAGAAATTCCGGTTCGAATTCGAGCACTTCAACCTGCTCAGCGGGGTCAAGCGGCTTTTCGGCGCCCAGGCGGTGTGGGGCGGCATCAAAGCGCTGCTGAAGGCAAGCGTGGTGGGGCTGGTGCTGTACATGGTGGTGCAGGGGCTCGTCCCGGTGCTGCTGACCGCGGGAGGACTCCCCGTGGCCGGTGTTACCGCGGCAGCGGCCGGCGGCATCGCCTCCCTGGTCCAGTTCGCTGTGGCCGCCGGCATCGTGCTGGCCGCGGCGGACTTCTTCGTCGTCATGCGGCGCAACCGCAAGAAGACCCGGATGTCCAAGAAGGAAGTTCAGGACGAGAACAAGAACAGCGAGGGCGACCCGCTGATCCGGTCCCAGCGCAGGGCCCGCCAGATGGCCATGAGCCGGAACCGCATGATCGCCGCGATCGGTGATGCCGACGTCGTCCTGGTCAACCCCACGCACGTGGCCGTGGCCCTCAAATACGAGCCCGGCAAGTCAGCCCCCCGCGTGGTGGCCAAGGGCGCCGGCCACGTGGCCGCCAGGATCAGGGCAGAAGCCGAGCAGAAGAACGTGCCCATGGTCCAGGACATCCCGCTGGCCAGGGCCCTCCACGGAGCCTGTGAGCTGGGCGATGAGATCCCGGTGGACTTCTACCGGGCGGTGGCCGGCGTCCTCGCGTTCGTCATGGCGCTCAAGGCCCGGGGCGCCGCCGCCGGGATGCACCGCATGAGCCGCCCGGCCGCCATTGTGGGAGGCGCTGCATGAGGCACCGCATGAGGCAACGGCAGATGAAGCGCCGCGGGACAACTTTGGGAATCAGCGTCTGTGAAAGGACCGCACCATGAACAACAGGCTGAACCGGCTGGCGGTGCCAATCGGCATCGTGGGGATCGTGCTGCTGCTGGTGGTTCCCGTGCCCGCGCCCCTGCTCGACTTCCTCATCGTCTGCAACATCCTGCTGGCACTGCTGGTGCTGCTGACCAGCATGTTCGTGAAGAAGCCCCTGGACTTCTCCGTGTTCCCCTCCCTGCTGCTGGTGGCCACGCTGTTCCGGCTGGGCCTGAACGTCGCCTCCACCCGCCTGGTCCTGGGCAACGGGTACGCCGGGCAGGTCATTGAGGCCTTCGGCAAGGTGACGGTCGGCGGTTCCATGATCATCGGCGCGGTGGTGTTCCTGATCCTTGTGGTGATCCAGTTCGTCGTGGTCACCAAGGGCGCCGAGCGCGTGGCCGAGGTGGGCGCGCGCTTCACCCTCGATGCCATGCCCGGCAAGCAGATGGCGATCGACGCCGACCTCAACGCCGGGCTCCTCACCGACACCCAGGCCAGGGAGCGGCGGGCCGAGGTCTCGGCCGAGGCAGACTTCTACGGCGCCATGGACGGCGCCTCGAAGTTCGTCAAGGGCGATGCCATCGCGGGCATCATCATTATCATCATCAACTTCGTCGGCGGCATCGCCATCGGCATGATCCAGCGCGGCCTGGACATCGGCGACGCCCTGAACACCTACGGCCTGCTGACCATGGGAGACGGGCTCGTCACCCAGATCCCGGCCCTGCTCATGGCCGTCTCCACCGGCATGATCGTGACCCGGTCCAACGCCGAGTCGGACATGGGCCGGACCGCGTCCACCCAGCTGCTGCAGTCACCCAACGCGCTCATGATCGCCGGTGTCGCCGCCATGGCCATGGCCCTGATCCCCGGCATGCCGCCCATCCCGTTCATCCTGGTCGGCGCCGCACTGATCCTCGCCTCCCGCCGCACCGCCGCCAGCCAGCAGCTGGCGGAGAGGGCCCGGGAGGCCGAGTCCACCGCGCTGAATTTCCCGGAGATGGACCCCAACGAGAAACTTCTGGAGGACATGCGCATCCACCCCGTGGAGATCCTGCTGGCTCCGGACCTCGTGGACATGGTCTCGGGCGCCTCTGACGACCTCCTGGCCCGGGTCCGCTCCCTCCGGCACAAGATCGCCATGGAACTGGGCCTCGTCATCCCGCCGGTGCGCACCCGGGACAGTGTGGACCTGCCGCCGGCCACCTATTCGATCCGGATCGCGGGCGTGGAAGCCGGGCGCGGCACGGCCCCCAGCGGCCAGATGCTCGCCCTGGGCGACAACCTGGACTCGCTCCCCGGTCCTGCGATGATCGAACCCGTGTTCGGGCTCGCCGGGAAGTGGATTCCGGGGGAGATGCGCCACAACGCCGAAATGACCGGTGCCACCGTGATCGACCGGGTCTCCGTCCTGGTCACCCACCTGTCCTCGATCGTCTCGGCCAACGCGGCCCGGCTGCTGTCCCGCGAGGACGTCCGCGTCCTGACCGAGGGCGTGCGCAAGCAAAGCCCCTCCGCCGTCGACGAACTGACCCCCGCTCTGCTCTCCCTCGCCGAGCTGCAACGCGTCCTCCAGGGGCTCCTGGACGAGCAGGTGCCCATCAACGACCTCGCCCGGATCTACGAGGCCCTCACGCTGCGCGCCAAGATTTCCACGGACCCGGAATCGCTCGTCGAAGCCGCCCGGCAGGCCCTCGGCCCGGCCCTCACGGCCAAGTTCATGGACGGTCCGGTACTCAACGTCATCATGATCGACCCCGTCCTGGAGCAGCACATGCTCGAGGACATGCGGCCCGCGGAAGGCGGCAGCCAGATCGTCATGGGGCAGGACAGGCTCGACGCCGTGCTGCGGTCCGTGAGCTCCGCCGTCGACGCCGCGGCCGCCGCCAACCGCCAAGCCGTGCTCGTGTGCGCCCCGGCGCTCCGGCCGGCCATCCACCGCCTCGTGGGGGCACAGCCGGGGTCGGTTCCGGTGCTGTCCTACCGCGAGGTGACCTCTGCCAATGTCCGGATCGAGACAGTAGGAGTCGTGCGCCATGCCGAACCGCTATCGGCTTAAGGGAGCCTCGCTCGATGAGATCCGCCGCAAGGCGGAACAGCAGTACGGGCCGGCCGCCAGGATCGTGTCCGCCGAACGGGTCAGTAGTCCCGGAATCGCCGGGCTCTTCGCTCAGGACCGCTACGAGGCCATGGTTGAGGTCCTGCCCAAGCATGAAGTCGTCACCGGCGAAGTGGTGCCCGACGCCGACATCCTCGCCGGGGCCGACGCAGACCCCGCCGCCAGCCCCGCCATTGGCACGGCCGCCGGCGGGACCCGCGCGACGGCCTCCGCAGGGAAGCTTCCCGATGCCGGGAAGTTCGACGCCGGCGCTGCCGCCGGCGCCAAGGCCGCGGCGGCTCCGTCCGCGTCCCCCGCCGGGGAGCCGGGCGGGCCGCCCGAGGGCCGGCCCGCCGTCGGACCGGCCCATCACCTTCACGGATCCGCCATCGCCGCACTGCTGGAAGAGGCAGACGCTGCTGAACTGAGCTTGCACCGGCCCGCAGCTGCAGGGGTTTCCACCGAGTCGCGGGACTTCGCCGAGATCCTGGAGCAGCTCGGCGCCGGACTGCGCGCCCCGGCGGAACCGGTGGCCGGTCCCGCGGGGCGTGCCGCCGGAACCCCCGCAGGTCCGCTTTCCGCCCCCGGAACTCCGGCAACCCAAGCTCCCGCCGTTCACGGTTCCATCGTTCACCCGCCTGCCGTTCCAGCGTCTGACGCCGGGATCCCTGCCGTTAAGGTGGCTGCCGCCCGCGACGCCGGGCGCCCCGAGACGCCGCTGGCGGCGGTCCCGGTCCCGGTCCCGGTCCCGCTGAGCGGCGTCGGCGACCTCGTGGCCCTGGTCGGGCTGGGGGACGACGCCATGGATGCCGCCCTGGCGATGTCGATGGCCGCCGGCGGTGCCGATGTGCGGACCGCCGGCGACCTCTCCGCCTACGGCCACCTGCACGTTGACGGCCGCCAAGGCGCCACGGCCGCCCGCGCGCACGCTGTGGTCACGGAGCGCACCGTCCTGGTGGCGTTCGGAATCGGCAGGGCCCGGAACACCCTGGCCCGGGTGCAGTCCGTGGCCGCGCTCTCGGCCGACCAGATCTGGGTGGTGGTTGACGCAGGGCGCAAGCATGAGGACACGGCGCGCTGGGTCGGCGTTCTCGCGGCCCAGCTCAACCTGACCGCCGTGGCGGTGGTCGGCGCCTCGGAGACCGGAACCCCGGAAAGCGTCAACGCCCTGGGACTGCCCGTGGGCTGGATCGACGCGCGCCCGGCCGGCCCTGATGTGACATGGCAGAACCGGCGGGAATCGTCCGGCGCTCCCCGCGGCGAAGGGTAGATTGAGAGGATGCTGGTACTTACACGCAAGCCGGGCGAACAGATCATGATCGGCGACGGCATCGTCATCACGGTTCTGGAAGGCCGCGGTGACGGTGTTCGCATAGGCATTGAGGCGCCCCGGGGCGTGCCGATCCAGCGCCGGGAAGTCATTGAGGCCATCGCGGCGGCAAACCTCGCCGCGGCGGAAGCCGGACCGGATACTGAAGACGCGCTGCGCGGTCTCATGCCGCCGCCCGCAGCCCCCGCCGCCGACTGAGCCGGCTCCGGATCAGTCCCGTTCCATGCCCAGGTATTGCGCCAGGAGGGGCTGGGACGTGCGCCGCACCACGGCCAGGGACCGCTCCAGGTTCCCCGCCGTAGTGAGCTGATCCAGAAGCCCGGCCGTGCCCGCCGGGCCGGGACGTCCCCGCAGCGGGAGCGCCCGCAGCGCCTGTTCGTTCACGCGGGCGGCCTCGCCGAGCCGGGCCAGGAGTCCACGCAGGGCGTCCAGATGCTCGCCCAGGATCTCGGGCCAGGGCCCGGCGGGTGCGGCCGAAATCAGTTCCACGAGCGTTGTCTGTGCCGGCAGGCCCCATTCGGCCGCCACGGCCGCAGATTCGACGCTCCGGGCCAGGGCTTCGAAGCGCAGGCGGTCCAGCACGGTTTCGACCTCGGACGCCATGAAGTTCAGCCACTCCAGATTCCCGGCGTCGACGTGCAGCCGCTGCGTTTCCAGCCTGAACAGGAGCAGCTCCAGCTGTCGCCGCTCCTGCCACAGTGCTGCGGAGAGATCACTTGCGCTCATGGGCCCCATTCCCTTGCCGCCGCCTGAACCAGAGCTGAAACAGGCGATCGCGCGGTTACCGCATTTTTGGCCAAGCTTTTTCCTGAGGGTACACGCAGATCGCGGATCAAGTGATAGGTTTCCACCATGGGTGCTGCACCCCACTATCGAACGCTGACTCCTATGGGGGGAGTACCGGTCCGTTCTTGGGTGCGGCTCTCGGCGTTTTAAGGGTCTACGACCCTTCGGATCCGGTCTCATGGGGGGACACAGTAGTGAATCGCGTGGAACGCAACGAGATGGTCACGCAGCACCTTCCGCTGGTGGGGTATCTCGTCTCAGATTTGTGCTCAAAGGCGTCACACCTTTCTCGCGATGACTTGGCCTCTGCCGGCGCTATTGCCCTGATCACCTCGGCCGATTCGTTCGATCCGGACCTCGGTGTGCCCTTCGGCGCGTTTGCGCGACGGCGCATCCTTGGCGCTTTCGCGGACGAGATGCGGGCCAGTGATTGGGCCACCCGCTCCGCCCGCCGGCGGATCAAAGAAACCATGTCCGTGCAGGAAACGCTGGCGTCCGCGCTGGGCCGCACTCCGACGGTGGACGAAATCGCGTCCGCACTGGGTGTCCAGCAAAGCGTGGTGGAGGCCGCGCTGGCCGATGCGTCCCGCACGCTGACGCCCCTCGATGAGGCCGTGGTGGACACCCTCGCCGCTGAAACCCTCTCACCCGAGCACTCCGTGCTTGCGGACGAACGGCTCCAGTACCTCCGGGCCGCCGTGAAGTCCCTGCCCGAACGGATGCGCTACGTTGTCGAGGAAATCTACTTCCGTGACCGGACGGTCAAAGACCTCGCCGCGGAACTCGGATCCACGCACGCCGCAGTATCCCAGCAGCGGTCCGAGGCCATCCGGCTAATGCGCGACGGACTGACGGCCCACTACGCCGACGACCCCGAACAGGCCTTCGAACCCCAGTCCAGGATTACCCCCCGACGCCGCAACGATTACCTCAGCCAGCTCTCCGAGGCCACTTCGGGAGGCATCACCCGGGCCATTTTTCCGCAAGGCCCGGTCCTCAACGAGGCTGTCTGAGCGGGCCCTTCACGGTTAGTCAGCCTACTTAGTAAGCTGACTGAGAAATTCCTCCCGGAACCATCGCGGCGCGGCGATGCCCTGCGGTAGCGTCGAAGATACCGGCCGGAGCGCCACCAGATGGCGCACGAGGCCTTCACTGCACCGGTTCTATCGAGGAGGACGCATGAAAGCATCACCCACACTGACGAACAACCTGCAGGCGGTTCTGGTGGACCTGATTGAACTGCATGTCCAGGGTAAGCAGGCGCACTGGAACATCGTGGGAACCAACTTCCGGGACCTCCACCTTCAGCTTGATGAAATCATCGACGCCGCCCGGGGATTCGCCGACGACCTCGCCGAGCGCATGCGCGCCCTCCACGCCCTGCCGGACGGCCGCAGCTCCACGGTTTCCAAATCCACCGCACTCGCGGAGTTCCCCGCGGGCCTGATCAACACCAAGGACGCCATCGAACGGATTGTCGCGGCCCTGGAAGCGGCCGTCGGCACAATGCGCAAGGTGCACGATGAAGTGGACGAGGAAGACCCCACCACCGCAGACCTCCTGCATGAGTTCATTGCGAAGTTTGAACAGTACGCCTGGATGGTCAATGCGGAAACCATGAAGGCCACCGCCAGCGTGACCACACCTGAAAGCAAGTAGGGGTCGGCTCCCACCGCCCGCCCTTCCCTAAAACACAGTGTCCGGCGCCGGGTTGTCCCGGCGCCGGCCGTTGCGTTTAAGCGCCCTCTTGACTTCCCTCCGGACCGGCGAATACTTAACGATGTGCTTAACAATTCAGCGGTCCGCGGTCTCAGTGAGCGGGAGCTCGACGGCGTCTTCCACGCGCTCGCCGACTCCACCCGCCGCGCAATCGTGGTCCGGCTCTGCGACGGGCCGGCTTCGGTCTCGCAGCTGGCCGCGCCGTTCGGGATGAGCCTGCCCGCCGTTGTGCAGCACCTGCAGGTCCTGGAAGCCAGCGGCCTGATCCGCAGCGAAAAGATCGGCAGGGTCCGCAGCTGCAGCATCGACCCTGTCACAGTCCGGCGCGCAGAGGACTGGCTGGGCCAGCGCCGGACGCCGGGGGAGCGCCGCCTCGACCGGCTGGAGCAATTCCTGGATCCCAGCCTCCACACTGAGCAATGAGGAGTCCGTCATGAGTGTCCCCGTTACGCACGCGAGTTTTTCCCTGGAGCGCCGGCTGAACGCACCGCCGTCGCGCGTCTTTGCCGCGTTTGCCGACCATGCCAGCAAGAAGAAGTGGTTTGGCGGTCCGCCGGAGTGGTACCAGGGCGAATCCAGCCTCGACTTCCGGGAGGGCGGCCGCGAGACCGACGTCGGAGGTCCGGTGGGCAGCTGGGTTTCGACCATGCATGCCATCTACCACGACATCGTCGAGAACGAGCGGATCGTTTACAGCTACGAAATGCTGCTCGATGGACGACGCATGTCCGTCTCGCTCAGTACGGTCGAACTCGAGCCCGACGGCGACGGCACCCTGCTGACCTTGACCGAGCAGGGCGCCTTCTTCACCGGGTCCCCGGAAAGTGACGGGGCTCAGGTCGCCGGGCGCAAGGAAGGCACGGGCGAGCTCCTTGACGCCCTGCAGAAGTACGTCGACGGCAACTGAGCCTGCTACTTGGCCTTCGGCACCGTACGGAGCACGATCGCGGCCAGGACGCAGGCCCCGGACATCAGGACCAGTGCGATGGCGGCCGTGATGTGGACGCCGGAGTCGAAGGCAGTACGCGCGGCCGACGTCACGGATTCCGCCAGGGGAGCGGGGAGCATCCCGGCGAGCTCCACCGCGCCGGCGAGGGTTTCGCCGGCCTGGCTCGTCGCTCCGGCCGGCGCGAGCTCGGACACACCCGCGGGGAGCCGGAGGTTGCCCTGGTACGAGGCCGTGAGGATGGAGCCGAGGATCGCGGTGCCCAGCAGGGACCCCACCTCATAGCCGGTCTCGGAGATCGCGGCGGCGGCCCCCGACTTGTCGGCCGGCGCGGCGCCCAGGATCAGGTCGTTGGAGATGGTCTCCGCGGCACCCACTCCCAGGCAGAGGACCATCAGGGCGGCCAGGAGCAGTGACGGCCCGTGGCTGTGGTCGCCGAACGCCACCATGAAATAGCCCGCCGCGCTCAGCAGCAGGCCGCCGGCCACGACGAAACCGGGCCGGACCTTCCGCACCAGCGGGACCACCAGCAGGCCGGCAACGACGGTGGCGATGAGGGCCGGGACCATGGCGACGCCCGAGGCCGAGGGGGACTGGCCCTCCAGCAGTTGCAGGTGCTGGGCCAGGAAGAGAATGAAGCCGTTGAAGGAGAACAGCGCCAGGACGTTGGCGATGATGGCCGTGCTGAAGATCCGGTTGCCAAAGAGGCTAACGTCGAGCATCGGCGCGGTACTGTGGCCCGTCGCGCGGGCTGTGCTGTGGCCTTCGGCCAGGTTGCGCTGGCGCCGGATAAAGACATAGCCCATCAACAGGCCGACGCCGATGCTCGCGAAGGCCTCCGGCGCCGGCCCGTGCGTGGCGAGCGCCTTGATCCCATAGACCACGGGCACCATGACCAGCAGGGACAAAATGATGCTGGGCGCGTCCACGCGGCCGGGCTTCGGATCTCGGGATTCCGGGATCAGCCCCGGCCCGAGCAGCAGCAGCGGCAGGATGATCGGCACCGCGACCAGCAGGACGGCGCCCCACCAGAAGTGTTCCACGAGCCAGCCGCCGGCAATCGGGCCGAGGGCGGCACCGCCGGAGAAGCCCGCGGCCCAAATGGCCACCGCCAGGCGGCGCCGGTTGGGCTGGGGAAAGATGTTGCGGATCAAGGAGAGCGTAGAGGGCATGAGCATGGCGCCGAAGAGGCCTAGCCCCGCGCGGCCGGCGATCAGCCATTCGGCGCTCGGGGCGAACGCCGTCGCGGCCGAAACCGCGGCAAAACCCGCGCTGCCCACGAACAACAGCCTGCGGCGGCCGATCCTGTCGCCCAGGCTGCCCATCGCGACGAGCAGCCCGGCCAGGACCAGGGGGTAGGCGTCGATGATCCAGAGCAGCTGGACGCCGGAGGCGGACAGGCTGCGGGCGATGGCCGGCAGGGCGAAGGTCAGAGCGGTGTTGTCCACGGCCACGAGCAGAACGGGGAACATCAGCAGGGCCAGCGCCACCCAGTCACGCCAGGGTGCCTGGGGCCGGGTGGCCGCCGGGTTGCTGGTGGCTGTGGTAGTCGATGTGGTGCTCATGAGTCATAACTATACCGTCTGGACGGTACAGTTAAGAAATGCGGGGCCGGACGGGCATGATGGGAAGCATGCCCAGAAAACCGGTGGCCCGCGAGGCCGTCCTCGACGCCTTTGAATCCCTGCTCATCGAAGTGGGCGAACGCGCCGCGACGCTGGACGCCGTCGCCCGGCGGGCCGGCGTCTCCAAGGGCGGCCTGCTCTACCACTTCCCGACCAAGGAGGCGATGATCTCGGTCCTGCTCGAACGGCTGGACCGGCATCTGGCCGCGGATGTCGCCGCCATGGCCGCGGCTCCGGAAGGCGCGGCGGCGTACTTCATCAAGTCCTCGGTATGGGCGGACACGCCCATGGACCGGGTTTTCGTGGCGGCCACCCGGCTCGCCGAGGTGGCGCACGAGGAAACCCAGCGCCGCTTCGCCGCAGGCCAGGCGAGCTGGCTGGAACTGCTGGCGGCCGACGTCGGGCCCGCCATGGCGAAGGCGGTCCTGTACATGGGGGACGGGCTGTACTTCAACGCCATGCTCGGACGGGGGCCCGCCGGTCCGCCCGCTGAAATCGAGGCAGACGTCGAGGGCCTCCTGGCCGCCGTCGAGAAGCTGCGCCGCTGAGGCCCTGAACTGCTCGCGCTGCGACCTCCGAGTCCGCCGAAGTCGCCGGAAGAGTGCGAGTTCGCTCGAACGTTACGGCGACCCGGCACGTTTCCGGCGAATTCGCGGTGCCGCCGCTCCTCGTAACGTGGGGCCGAAGGCGGGCGGGAGTTTGCGGACGCGCGCCCGGCATAGGACAATGATTGTTGTGACTGTTGTCACCCCCGATTGAACACCCAATTGAATACGCCTTTGATCTGCGGCGGGAGAGTCCTGCAAGTAGGTACAAGCAGGCGCCGTAGGAGCAAATCCTCCCCAGGAATCTCTCAGGCCCACGTACCGCCGCGGCAAGGCACCTCTGGAAAGTGGCAGGCTGTCCTCGACACGCTGTGCTCACCGACGGTGCAAGCGAAGCCCTCTTATATGCACGGCTGCGCGGAAACTCTCAGGTCCAATACAGAGCGGGGAGGAACCCGAATCAATGTGGCGTACCCAGCGCCGCCTGAGTTATGGAGTTCCTTGTGACTGTTACCCCAGCCTCCACGTCCTTCGTCGACCGGCACATCGGTGCCCGTCGCCAGTCCGACGTCGACGCCATGCTGAAGGCTGTCGGCTACGACACCGTCGACGCCCTGGTGGACACCGCCGTTCCGAAAGACATCCGCCAGGACTCCGACCTCGCTCTCGGCGCGGCCCTGAGCGAAGTGGAAGTCCTCGCCGAGCTGCGCAAGCTGGCCGGCAAGAACAAGACGGCCGTGCAGATGATCGGGCAGGGCTATTACGACACCGTGACCCCGGCCGTGATCCGCCGCAACATTCTCGAGGCCCCGGCCTGGTACACCGCGTACACGCCCTACCAGCCGGAAATTTCCCAGGGCCGGCTCGAGGCGCTGCTGAACTTCCAGACCATGGTCCAGGACCTCGTCGGCCTGCCGATCGCCAACGCCTCGTTGCTGGACGAAGCCACCGCCGTCGCCGAGGCCGTGCTGATGATGCGCCGCGCCAACAAGAACAAGGAAGCGCACGACGGAAAGACCGTCCTCGACGCCGACTGCCTCCCGCAGACCATCGCGATCGTCAAGGGCCGCGCCGAAGCCCTCGGCTTCGAGGTCGAGGTCGCCGATCTGTCCAAGGGCCTGCCGGAGGGCGTCATCAACGGCGTCGTCCTGCAGCAGCCGGGCGTCTCCGGCCGGGTGTTCGACCACAGCGCCGTGATCGCCGAGGCCAAGGAGCGCGGCGCGCTCGTCACGGTCGCCGCCGACCTCCTCTCCCTGACCCTCATCACGTCCCCGGGCGAGCAGGGCGCGGACATCGCCGTCGGCTCCGCCCAGCGCTTCGGCGTGCCGCTGTTCTTCGGCGGTCCGCACGCTGCCTACATGGCCGTCCAGAAGGGCCTCGAGCGCTCCATGCCCGGCCGCCTCGTGGGTGTCTCCAAGGACAACGCCGGCGTCCCCGCCTACCGTCTGGCCCTGCAGACCCGCGAGCAGCACATCCGCCGCGAGAAGGCCACCTCCAACATCTGCACCGCTCAGGCGCTGCTGGCGATCGTGTCCTCCTTCTACGCCGTCTACCACGGCCCCGACGGACTGAAGGCCATCGCGCAGACCGTCCACGGGCACGCCAAGACCATCGCCGCTTCCCTGAAGGCCGCGGGCCTGGACGTGCTGCACACCTCCTTCTTCGACACCATCACCGTCTCCGTGCCCGGCAAGGCCGCGGAAATCATCGCGGCCGCCGACGCCAAGGGCATTAACCTGCGCGCCATCGACGCCGACACTGTCGGCATCTCCGCCGATGAAGCCACGACGGCGGGCATCGTCGCCGACGTCGTCGCCGCCTTCGGGGCCACTGTGGTGGATTCCGTAGATGGCTTCGTCCTGGACGCCGCCGTCGAGCGGACCTCCGACTACCTCCAGCACCCGGTGTTCAACACCCACCGCTCCGAGACCCAGCTGCTGCGCTACATCCGCCGCCTCTCAGACCGCGACCTCGCGCTGGACCGCACGATGATCCCGCTGGGTTCCTGCACCATGAAGCTGAACGCCACGGCCGAGATGGAAGCGATTTCCTGGCCGGAATTCGCCTCCATTCACCCCTTCGCCCCGGAATCCCAGACCGCCGGCTGGCGCGAACTCATCGAGGACCTCGAAGCCCAGCTGACCGAGATCACCGGTTACGACCAGGTCTCCATCCAGCCCAACGCCGGATCCCAGGGCGAGCTCGCCGGCCTGCTGGCCATCCGCGGCTACCACCTCTCCCGCGGCGACGCCCAGCGCAACATCTGCCTCATCCCGGCCTCCGCGCACGGCACCAACGCCGCCTCGGCCGTGCTGGCCGGCATGAAGGTCGTTGTCGTGGCCACCGCCTCCGACGGCACGATCGACCACGCGGACCTGCAGGCCAAGATCGAGCTGCACAAGGACGCGCTCTCCGCGATCATGATCACCTACCCCTCCACCCACGGGGTGTACGACGCCGACGTCCGCGAGGTCTGCGACGCCATCCACGCCGCTGGCGGCCAGGTCTACATCGACGGCGCCAACCTCAACGCCCTCGTCGGGCTGGCCCAGCCGGGTATGTTCGGCGGCGACGTCTCGCACCTGAACCTGCACAAGACCTTCTGCATCCCGCACGGCGGCGGCGGCCCCGGCGTCGGCCCGGTCGCGGCTAAGGCACACTTGGCACCCTTCATGCCGGGCAACGCTGCGGACCCGGCCAACGGCGCCGACGGCACCCCGATCTCCGCCTCCCGCTACGGCTCGGCCGGCGTGCTGCCGATCTCCTGGGCCTATGTGAAGCTCATGGGCGGCCAGGGCCTCACCGAAGCCACCAAGTCGGCCCTCCTGGCAGCGAACTACATCGCGGCCCGCCTGAACGACTCCTTCCCGGTGCTCTACACCGGCGAAGGCGGCCTGGTTGCCCACGAGTGCATCCTGGACCTGCGCGAACTCACGGCCAAGACCGGCGTGACCGCCGAGGACGTCGCCAAGCGTCTCATTGACTACGGCTTCCACGCCCCCACCCTGGCGTTCCCGGTGGCCGGCACCCTGATGGTGGAGCCCACCGAATCCGAGGACCTCGGCGAGATCGACCGTTTCATCACGGCCATGGTCGCCATCCGCGCCGAGATCGACCAGGTGGCCCACGGTGACTTCACCGTGGAGCACAGCCCGCTGCGCAACGCGCCGCACACCGCCGCCGCCGTGATCAGCACCGACTGGACCCGCGAGTACCCGCGCGAGCAGGCCGTCTTCCCGGTCCACACGCTCAAGCAGGACAAGTACTTCCCGCCGGTCGGCCGGATCGACGGCGCCGCGGGCGACCGCCACCTGATCTGCTCGTGCCCACCCCTCGAAGCCTTCGAGGACCACTCCGACGACTCCGCCTCCGCCAACTAAGGACAGCCAACGATGACTGAGAATTACACGGCCCTGTACGAAGAGCACAAGAAGCTCGGCGCCTCCTTCACGGACTTCGGCGGCTGGCAGATGCCCCTGAAGTACAGCTCCGAACTCGCCGAGCACCACGCCGTCCGCAACTCCGCGGGCCTGTTCGACCTCTCCCACATGGGCGAAGTCTGGGTCACCGGCCCGGACGCCGCGGCCTTCCTCGACTACGCCCTGGTCGGCAAGATCTCCGCCATGGCGATCGGCAAGGCCAAGTACTCGCTGATCTGCAACGAGGACGGCGGCATCATCGACGACCTCATCACCTACCGCCGTGGCGAGCAGAAGTTCCTGGTGGTCCCCAACGCGGGCAACGCCAAAGTGGTCGCAGCTGCTATGGCTGAGCGCGCTGCAGGCTTTGAGGTCACCGTCCAGGACGCCTCCGCCGATACCTCGCTGATCGCCGTGCAGGGTCCCAAAGCGGAGGCCATCCTGCTCCGCCTTGTCCCGGCCGCGCAGCATGAGCTCGTCACCGGCCTGAAGTACTACGCCGCCGTCGAGGTGCCCTTCATGGTCGGCGGCGCCAGCCAGGACCTCCTGCTGGCCCGCACCGGCTACACCGGCGAAGACGGCTTCGAGATCTTCGTGGACAACCACGACGCCGCCGCCCTTTGGCAAGCGCTCATCGCCATCGCCGAGGACGGCGAGCTGACCCCCGCTGGCCTCGCCTCCCGCGACTCCCTGCGGCTCGAGGCCGGCATGCCGCTCTACGGCAACGAACTCTCGCTCGAAGGAGACCCCTTCGCCGCGGGACTGGGCCCCGTCGTCGCGCTGTCCAAGGAAGGCGACTTCATCGGCAAGGCGGCCCTGGCCGCCAAGAAGGAAGCCGGCGCCGGCTCCACCACGGGCCGCAAGCTCGTCGGTCTCAAGGGCCTCGGACGCCGGGCAGGCCGCGGCCACTACCCGGTCCTCAAGGACGGCAACGTGGTGGGCGAGGTCACCTCCGGCCAGCCCTCACCCACTTTGGGCTACCCGGTTGCCATGGCCTACGTCGATGTTGAGTTCACCGAACCCGGCACGGCCTTGGACATCGATCTTCGCGGCAAGACGGAGCCCTTCGAAGTTGTCGCACTGCCGTTCTACAAGCGCCAAAAGTAGCCCGGCTGGGTCGGTCCCGGAGCCGTGTGCCTCACCGGTGCCCGGCTCCGGGGCTGGCTGGCCCCAGTTTTCACGCGTGCTCGCTCGTTCCTCGCTTAGACGCACGCTTTCGAAAACCGCGGCCGGCCAACCCCTTGGGGGCACGTCACCTTTGAGACCACGCCCTGGAACCGGAGCAACGGGAACAAGCGCCTTCGAACACCAAGGGTGCTGGGGGATGAGCCGCCTACCGGGGGTCGGCTTGTTCCAACGGGTGCCCTGTCAAGCTCGAACATTGGGGGGTGAGCTTGATGACACCCTTGAAGCCAAGAAGCAGCCCGGCCCTAGAAGATTCGAACGGCCACGGTTTCTTTCCGGAGAACTGGTGGCCCGTCCGAAACTGTTGGCCCGCGGAACTGAACTAACCGAAAGCGGCAGGGGAGCGGATTCCGGAAGCGTGCGTCTAAGGGAGCGACGCGTCCGCCCAGCGGGCGCCTTCGCGACCGAGCACGCGGAGGAATTCGGTTTCCGGCCGCGTAACCCGGCCACGGTCAGTACGTAACCCAACCACAATTGAATTAGCACCAACGACCACTCCAAGACTTAGGAAAAACACATGGCAAAAGTTGCCCCTGAACTGCAGTACTCCGACGAGCACGAGTGGGTCGCGCGTGAGGCCGGGAATGTCGTGTCCATCGGCATCTCCGCCGTCGCCACCGACGCCCTCGGCGACATTGTCTACGTCGACCTGCCCGAGGTCGGCTCCGCGGTGACCGCCGGAGAGACTTGCGGCGAGGTCGAATCGACCAAGTCCGTCTCGGACCTGTACGCCCCCGTCACGGGCGAGGTGACCGAAATCAACGCCGCCGTCGTCGAGGACCCCGCGCTGATCAACAGCGATCCGTACGGTGCCGGCTGGCTCTTCAAGGTGGCCGCTGACTCGGACGGCCCGCTGCTCTCGGCCCAGGAATACGCCTCCAAGAACGGCGGCGAACTGTGAGCGCGGGAGGGGCTGTAGGAACAGAGACTCTGGCGTTTGAGCAGGTCGTCTCGCCGAGCCTGGACGCGGACCTGTCCGCCCTGGACCCGGAGATCGCCGCGAAGATCGATGACGAGCTCACCCGCCAGCGCGAGGGCCTGGAGATGATTGCCTCGGAGAACCACACCGCCAGGGCCGTCATGCAGGCGCAGGGCTCGGTGTTGACCAACAAGTACGCCGAGGGCTACCCGGGCAAGCGCTACTACGGCGGCTGCGAGCACGTTGACGTGATCGAGCAGCTCGCGATCGACCGGGTCAAGGCCCTGTTCGGCGCCGAGTACGCCAACGTCCAGCCGCACTCCGGCGCGCAGGCCAACGCCTCCGTGATGCACGCCCTGATCCGTCCGGGCGACACCATCATGGGCCTGAACCTGGCCCACGGCGGGCACCTGACCCACGGCATGAAGATCAACTTCTCCGGCCGGCTCTACAACGTCATCCCGTACCAGGTCCGCGAGGATGACCACCGGATCGACATGGCCGAGGTCGAACGCCTGGCCCAGGAGCACAAGCCGCAGCTGATCGTTGCCGGCTGGTCCGCGTACGCCCGCCAGCTCGACTTCACCGAGTTCCGCCGGATCGCCGACTCCGTGGGCGCCTACCTCATGGTGGACATGGCCCACTTTGCCGGCCTCGTGGCGGCCGGGCTGCACCCGAGCCCGGTCCCGCACGCCCACGTCACGACGTCCACCACGCACAAGACCCTCGCCGGTCCGCGCGGCGGCATCATCCTCAGCAACGACGCCGACATCGCGAAGAAGATCAACTCCGCGGTGTTCCCCGGCCAGCAGGGCGGCCCGTTGGAGCACGTGATCGCCGGCAAGGCCGTGGCCTTCAAGATCGCCGCGTCCCCGGAGTTCAAAGAACGCCAGGAACGCGTCCTTGCCGGCGCGCGGATCCTCGCCGACCGCCTGCTCCAGCCGGACGTCACCGCCAAGGGGATCAACGTGATCTCCGGCGGCACCGACGTGCACCTGGTCCTCGTGGACCTGCGCAACTGCGAGCTCAACGGGCAGGAAGCCGAGGACCGCCTGGCGGCCATCGACATCACCGTCAACCGCAACGCCGTCCCGTTCGACCCGCGCCCGCCGATGGTCACCTCGGGGCTGCGGATCGGCACCCCGGCGCTGGCCACCCGCGGCTTTGGCGAAGCGGCCTTCACCGAGGTCGCCGACATCATCGCCGAGGCCCTGACCGCCGACGCCGGCGCGGACCTGTCCGGTCTGCGCACCCGGGTGGAGGCCCTCGCCGCCGCCCACCCGCTGTACCCCTCGGTTGATAACCTCGCCTAGGCGACGTATCACTGAAGTAGACACGACGCCGGGCGGGCCGCGGCCACAAGCCGCCGCCCGGCGTCGTGCATCCGGCGGTACTGCCGCCGACCGGCGGCCGCGCCGCCTTCCGGCAAGACCCTCTGCCGGGCCACAGCAAGACCTAGTTAGGAACCGACAATGGCTGTTGGAGTCTTTGACCTCTTTTCCATCGGAATAGGGCCATCCAGCTCGCACACCGTGGGCCCCATGCGGGCCGCCGCCGTCTTCGCCGAAGAACTCAAGGCTTCCGGCGACCTGGACAAGGTGGCGTCCCTGCGCGTTGACCTCTATGGCTCGCTTGCCGCCACGGGCCACGGCCACGGCACGATGACCGCCATCCTGCTCGGGCTTGAGGGCTTCCACCCCGAACTGATCCTCCCCGAGGAAGTGGAAGGCCGGCTCGCCACGATCGCGGAGACCGGCATCCTGCAACTGGCCGGAGCTGTTTCCCTGCCGTACGGCGTGAAGGACATGGTCCTGCGGCCGCTCACCATCCTGCCCCGGCACACCAACGGGATGACGTTCACCGTCTCGGACGCCGACGGCGAGGTCCTCCACAGCGCCACGTTCTTCTCCGTGGGCGGCGGCTTCATCGTCCGCGAGGGCGAGGAAGAGGCGGCCCTGAAGGAACTCGACGAATCGAAGAAGGAACTTCCCCTGCCGTTCCGGACGGCCGCGGAACTGCTGGGCCGCTGCCAGTCCAAGGGCCTCTCGATCGGTGAGATCATGTTCGTCAACGAGCGAGCCTCGCGCACCGAGGAGGAGATCCGCGAGGGGCTCCTGCACATCTACTCGGTGATGGAGGGCTGCGTCGAGGTCAGCCTCAAGCGCGTCGGGCTGCTGCCCGGCGGCCTCAAGGTCCGGCGTCGGGCCCCCGACTGGCACGAGCGCCTCATGAAGGAGGACAAGGACCGGGACCCGAAGTACTGGCAGGAATGGGTCAACCTGATCGCGCTGGCCGTGAACGAGGAAAACGCCTCGGGCGGCCGTGTGGTCACCGCCCCCACCAACGGCGCCGCGGGCATCATCCCGGCCGTGCTTTACTACGCGCTGCACTTCGCACCCGGCATGGATAAGGCCACCCAGGCCGACCGCGACGACGTCGTGGTCAAGTTCCTGCTGACCGCGGCCGCCGTCGGCGTGCTGTACAAGGAACAGGCCTCGATCTCCGGCGCGGAGGTCGGCTGTCAGGGCGAGGTGGGCTCGGCGTCGTCGATGGCCGCCGCCGGCCTGGCCGAAGTCATGGGCGGCACGCCCCAGCAGGTGGAAAACGCCGCGGAAATCGCGATGGAGCATAACCTTGGCCTGACCTGTGATCCGATCGGCGGCCTCGTCCAGATCCCCTGCATCGAACGCAACGCGATCGCCGCGGCGAAGGCCATCAACGCCGCCAAGATGGCCCTGTGGGGCGACGGCTCGCACCGGGTCTCCCTCGACGAGGTCATCGTGACCATGCGCGAGACCGGCAAGGACATGAGCTCCAAGTACAAGGAAACCGCGATGGGCGGCCTAGCCGTGAACGTCGTGGAGTGCTAGCGGGCTAGCCGGCGCCCGCCGGGGCCACTTGCGGCGGACGCTAGTTGTGCAGGGCCGCCCACAGATTCAGCGTGGACGCGAACACGATCCAGGACAGGTAGGGCAGCATCAGCAGCCCTGCCGTCCGGCTGATGGGCCCGAAGAGCACCACGGTCACGGCCACCGCGACGGCGAGTGCCACGATGATCCCGAACGCGATCCACAGCGCCGGCGTCCCGAGGACCGGGTACAGGGCAAAGAAGGCCGGGGTCCACAGCAGGTTCAGCACCAGTTGGAGCCCGTAGGCGGTGAGCGCCGTCCTGGACCCTTCGGCGTGTTTGCGCCAGACCAGCCACGCCGCGACGGCCATGGCGGTGTACAGGAGCGTCCAGACCGGGCCGAAGACCCAGTTGGGCGGGGACCATGGCGCCTTGTCCGCCGTGGCGTACCAGCCGTTGACGTGGTTGGCCGTGGCCAGGCCGCCCAGGGCCGCAACGAGCGCCGACGCGCCGAGGAACACGAACAGTGCGATCACCTGGGAGCCGCTTCCGGCGTCTCGTGAGCGTCCGCCGGGCGCCCCGGGACGGCCTTCCAGCGGTTGTTGCTGAGCCTGCATGAGACCAGCGTAACCGTCTTGTCCGGACCGGCGGCAGGGTGCGGACCGATAGACTTGGGGCTGCATGTCCGCATGCCGCCGACGCTCGTACCGCAATGATTGGATGCCGCACCCTTGCGTGAATTCACTGCCCGCTTTGCCTCCGCCGAAGAGATTGCCAACTGGGATGCCCACGTCACCGCGAACCCCAACGGCGGCAATCTCCTGCAATCCGAAGCCTTCGCCGAGGTTAAGCAGCACTTTGGCTGGAAACCCCTGCACCTGGTCTACGAGACGGCGGACTACACGAGCTACAACCTGGTCCTGGAGAAGTCCTTCCCGCTGCTCGGAAAGCTGTGGTATCTGATCAAGGGCCCCGACGTGGCGTCTGTCGACGACATCCCCGGGATCACCGCCGCGAACGCGGACTTCGTGAAGCGGGCCAGGCTGGGCGTCTTCGCAATCAAAATCGAGCCGGACATCATCCTCTCCGACGACGCCGCCCGGGTCCTTGAAGGCGCCGGACTCGTCAAGACCCACAACCTGCAGCCGAACGACTCCACGGCGCTTCTTGACATTGCGCCGGAGGAAAACCAGCTGCTGCGCAACCTGCACTCCCGCGGCCGCAATGCCGTGCGCCGGGCCATCCGCGAGGGCGTGGAGGTCCACAACGTCGAACCCACGGATGAGAATTTCCGGGCCATGTATGCCCTGATGACCACCACGGTGGAGGCCAAATCCCAGGTCCGGGTCCGCGAGTATGAGTACTACCGCCAGTTCTGGACCAACTTCCTGAAGCGGGACCAGGGCAGGCTGCTCTTCGTGTACGAGAACGGCGTGCCTTCGGTGGGCGCGTTCGTGATCAACTACGGCCGCAAGGGCACGTACAAGGACGGCGGGTCGCTGCAGAAGCGGGGTCAGTACGGCGACTCGCACCTTGTGCAGTGGACGGCCATCAACCAGCTCAAGGACCTTGGCTGCACCGAGTACGACTTCTGCGGCACCCCGCCGAGCGACAAGCTCAAGGACACGTCGAACCCGTTCCACGGGCTGGGCCTCTTCAAGACGAGCTTCAGCAAGACCGTGACCGACTTCGTCGGCTGCTACGACCAGGTGCTGAGCCCCTTGAAGTACAAGGCCTGGATGACGGCGGGGGAGCGCGTGGCACGCCAGCTCTACACCCGGCGCACGGGCCAGCAGTTCTACTAGGCCATCGGCAAAAACCGTCAAGGACAGTGAGGAGGCCGGAATGAACAAAGAACCCGACGGCCGCCGCAGGCCGCCCACGGACGGCCTGCCCCGGACCGAACCGATGTCGCCCATGCAGGTGCGCCAGAACGTCGCCGCTAAGCGGATGCTGCGCCGGCTGGTCCAAGGTGAAAACCCGCCGACGGCGCCGCTGAGCATCGTGGACCGGCTCGCCGGCAGCCCCTATGCCAACCCCATGATCCAGGTCGGCGGGGTGGACGCCTCGGCCCGCAAGACCATCGACTTCGCCCTCAAACTGGCGGAATCCATGTTCCGGTACGGGGCCGGCGCCCTCGAGGTCGAGACCAGCATCATTGCCATCACCGCCGCGCTCGGGTTGAAGAACATCGAGGTGGACATCACCAACCAGTCGGTGGCCATCAACTATGCCCCGAAGGACCAGACCCCCATCTCCTTGCTGCGCGTCGTGCGGTCCTGGACCAACAACTACGCGGGCCTCTCGCAGGTGCACCAGCTGGTGACGGACATCGTGGCCGGCGGCGTCGGCCGCGAGGAAGCCGTGCGCCGGCTCGAGGACATCACCCGCAGCGCCAAGCCTTTCCCGCGGTGGATGGTCACGGTGGCTTTCGGCGTGTTCTCCGCCGTCTTCGTCGGCGTCCTGGGCGGAGGGCTGGGCGCGTCCATGGTCGCGTTCATCTCCAATATGTTCGTGAGCCTGCTGGCCCGCCAGCTGGGCCGCTGGCGTACTCCGGACTTCTTCATCACGGCCTCGTGTTCGTTTCTGGTGACCATCATTGCCCTGCTGTTGTGGCGTTTCGGCAGCCCGGTGGGGATACAGATTGCCCCGGCGATCGTGGTGGTCGGCGGCATCCTGCTGCTCCTGCCCACGGGACGGCTCGTATCCTCGGTGCAGGATGCGATCAACGGCTTCCCCGTCACGGCGGCGGGCCGGTTCCTGTCCACGATGCTGACCTTCGGGGCGCTGGTCGCCGGCATCGCCGTCGGCTTCGTCGTGGGCGACATGACCGGCATGGAACCGATCGACGTCACGGAAACATTCCCGCCCAGGTATGACTTGTGGGTCATCGTGGTCCTGATCGCCATTGCGGTGCTGATGATCGGCATTACGGAACAGACCAGCGTGAAGCTGCTGCTGCCGACGGCGGCCGTGGGGGTGGTGGGCTATCTGGTCCTGATCGGGGGCGACGCCGTGGGCATCGGGTCCCGGTTCGCGCCGGCCCTCGCGGCCGTGGCGATCGGCTTGCTGGCCCGGGTGTTGGCCCTCCGGATGGGTGCTCCCCAGCTGGTCGTGGCCGTCCCCGCGGCCCTGATCCTGCTTCCCGGCCTCACCATATTCCGCTCCATGTATGTATTGACCATCGAGGAATCCGAGATTCTCATAGGCGCCGGGGGGATGCTGAACGCCGGGGCGATCGTGCTCGGCGTCGCTGCGGGGATTGTGCTCGGTGACACCCTGGCACGGCCCCTGACGCGAAGCCTCGCCAGCAACGAGCGGCGCCGGGCCCGCCGCCGCTAGGCTGTCCGGCCAGCGGTGCCTTTGGATCTGGCGCCGTTAGATCCTGTGCCGTGAGATATTCGGCCTCAGATCTTGCCTATCGGCAGCTTCTTCTCCGCCTGGAAGTCGTCCTCCACGCGGCCCTTGGCCCAGTAGCCGGAGAGGGAAACCTGGGTCCGCTCCAGCCCGCGCTGCACGTAGAAAACGCTGCGCAGGCCCTTCATGTAACCCCGCTCGCCGTGGGCAAAGACCTGGACGCGGCCCTCGGGCCACTCGGCCTCGCGCACGGCCGTGACCAGCAGTTCGCTCTCGCCGGCGGGGACGCCGCTGCGCAGCAGCCAGCGCAGTTCGACGCCGGCAGGCGCCGCGATCGCCTGGATGTCGGCGTCGCTGTCCACCTCGAGGAAGGCGAGGCCGCGGGCGTCTTGGGGCAGCGACTCGATGGCGGCGCCGATGGCCGGGAGCGCCGATTCATCGCCGGCAAAGAGGTGCCAGTCCGCCGTCGGGTCCGGGTTGTAGCCGCCGCCTGGGCCCGTGAAAGTGAGGCGGTCACCGGGCTTGGCCGCTGCTGCCCAGGGGCCCGCGAGGCCCTCGTCGCCGTGGATGACAAAGTCGATGGCGAGTTCCTGGGCCGCCGCGTCCACCCAACGGACCGTGTAGGTCCGGGTGAACGGCCACTGGCTGCGCGGCATGGATTCCCGGATGGCCCACAAGTCCAGGGGGTCCGGGTAGTCGATGCCCGGCTGCGGAAACACGATCTTGACGTACCGGTCCACATAGTCGTTGTTGACATACCCGGCGAAGCCCGGGCCGCCAGCGATGATCCGGACCATGTGCGGGGAGAGCTGTTCCCGGCGCAGGACTGTCAGGTCAGTCTGGGGGCGCGAGTTCTTGTTGGCTGTGGTGGCGGCGGGGACGGAGGTCATGCAGCTAAGCCTAACCAAGAACCCCGGCCGGGAACCCCGGCGGGGAGGCCTGTTACGGCAGCGGCGGCAGTTCCCAGTCGACGGTCCCGTTGCCCTGTTCCTGCAGCAGCGTGTTGGTCCGGCTGAACGGCCTGGAACCGAAGAAGCCCCGGGATGCCGAGAGCGGGCTGGGGTGGGCGCTGGCGATCACGGCGGCGGACCCCAGCAGTGGTCTGACGGACTCGGCATCCTTTCCCCACAGGATCACGACGAGGGGAGCCGTGCCAGCGCCGTCCGCGGACACGCGATGCGCGACAGCCCGGATGGCCGCCGCCGTGACGGCTTCCCAGCCCTTGCTCCGGTGCGAACCGGCCGCGCCGGCGCGGACGCTGAGGACCCGGTTGAGGAGCAGCACGCCCTGCTCCGCCCAGCGGCTAAGGTCCCCGTGGACGCGGGGCGGGAAGCCGAGATCGGCCTCAAGTTCCTTGTAGATGTTCGCGAGGCTGCGGGGGATCGGCCGGGTGCCACCATCGACGGCGAAGGACAGCCCGACGGCGTGCCCCGGCGTCGGATACGGGTCCTGTCCCACGATCAGGACCCGCACGCCGGACAGCGGCTGCCGGAAAGCGCGCAGGAGGTTGGACGGCGACGGGAGGACCTCATGACCCGCGGCCGCGTCGCTGGCGAGGTAGTGCAGGACGTCCCGCAGCTGTGGCTCCACCGGCGCCAGCGCCTCGGCCCAGTCCTGGGCAACCAGCTCGCTCAGCGGCTGGCGTGCCAGCTCCGCGAAGCTGAGGTTGTCGGCGGCTGCGGGCTCCAGCTCGAACAGGGCATCGGAATCAAACACAGGTCCCATTCTCCCGCACGTCCGCGCGCGCCGCCCGTTCCTGGACCGCGCCCAAATGACAACCCTGTCGTTCGGCCGTAGCATGGGACTGACTTTTTACCGGATCCAGCCAAGGGAGTGTGTCGTGGCCGAAACAGCGCAAGAGCACGTGCTCGCGGGGGATTTTGACGGAATTTCCGAGTCGGGGGACAGCCTGGGGGCGGTGGCGGACGAATCGCCGCTGAGTGCCCGTGACCAGCAGATGCTTGCTTTGGAGCGGCAGTGGTGGAAGTACGCCGGGGCCAAGGAACAGGCCATCCGCGAGCTCTTCGACCTTTCCGCCACGCACTACTACCAGATCCTCAACGCCCTCATCGATACCGAGGAGGCGCTGGCCCACGATCCCATGCTGGTCAAGAGATTGCGTAGACTACGTACATCACGCCAACGTGCCCGCACTGCCCGTCGTCTGGGAACAGATTCGTAAAGTAGCGCCACGCGCAGCCGGATTCGCAGGTCCTGTTGCGCCCGCTTCCGGCCTCGGGCACCCCGTATGAAATCAGCAAGGACGTCGTTTAACCATGACCAAATACGCTCGGGATGAATTTGATCGGGTCCCCGAGACCTCTACCCGGCAGGGTGTCCACCGGACCGTCGCCGAATCGCGCCGCCGGAGCCTGGTTCCCATCCTGGCGGCGGGCTGCATAGCGCTGGCCATCGGCCTGGTGGCCTTCCTGATCCTGCCCAAGCTCGGCTTTTCTGCGGGCCAGGCATCGGCCGTCTCCGCCGGCAGCAGCGCGTCCGCCAGCAGCAGCCCGTCTGCTACGAGCCCGGCGAGCCCCAGTCCCGAGGCGACCAGCACGGCCCCGGCCAGCCCCGAAGCTGCCACGACGGCGCCGGAAGCCTCGCCCTCTGCAACACCGGGGGACACTGCCGCCGGCGTGGACAAGACGCAGCCGGTGACGATCTATAACGGGACCACCACCGCCGGCCTCGCCAGCAGGGTCGGCGGCACCGTCAGTTCCGCCGGCTGGGTCCTGGGCCAGACGGGCAACTGGCCCGGCGTTCCCCAGCAGACGTCGGTGATTTTCTACAGCAGCGTGGACCAGAAGGGCAACGCCGAGGCTCTGGGAACGCTCCTGGGCATCGACACCCTGGTGGAGTCCGCCGAGTTCAACATGCCTCTCGTCGTGGTGATCGGCCCCGGCTTCCAGTAACCCATTCCGGTTACGCCTCAATAACTATTCACCGGCGGGTCTGCCCGTCACCGGCATTACTGCGGGACGCTGTGGATACAGTGGCTGCGGATTTCTCTTCGCAGTCCGCGGCGCACATCGACGTGGGCCGCACGCAAGCTAGTTGAAAGTGTGGACACCATGGCACTGGGAACCGTCAAATGGTTCAACGCCGAAAAGGGCTACGGCTTTATCACTGTCGACGGGTCCGAGAACGACGTCTTCGTGCACTGGTCCGCGATCATCGGGGAAGGCTACCGCGCCCTGGATGAGGGCCAGCGGGTGGAGCTGGAAATCGGCGAGGGCGAAAAGGGCCCGCAGGCTGAAAGCGTTCGGCCCGCCTAGTGGCACTTCCCGCCCTCACGGACACCCCGCGGGACACCGCCCGGCGTCGCACAGGAGCTTTCCCGTTGGGCCGCGCCCTGGCAGCGGGAACGGTAACGGCCCTGGCACTGACAGGCTGCCTGGGGCCTGCGGGCAGCGCCCGCGTGGCCAGCGCCGACGCCAGTGGCGACGGTACCCTGCGCATCGGCCTAATCCTGGACAACACCGGGCGGCAGAACTTCCTCAACGCCCCCCAGCTCGCGGCCGCACAGCTTGCCGTCAAGGACATCAACGCCGCCGGCGGCCACAAAGGCAAACCCGTGGAGCTGCTGCCGGAAACCATCAGCACGGACACCGCCGCCCAGGCCAAAGCGCTCGTGGCCGCCAAGGCCGACGTCGTGATCGGTCCCACTGATTCCAGCCGTGCCCCGGCCGCCATCGACGTGCTGTCCAACGCCAAGGTAGCGCTCATTTCGCCGGCCAACTCTGCCAGCGGGCTCAGCAACTACAAGAGCGGCGGCTACTACTTCCGCACCGCGGCGGCCGACGTCGCCCAGGCCTCCGTCCTGGCCAAGCTGGCCAAAGACGGCGGCGCGAATACCCTGGCCGTCCTGCACGAGGAAGGTGACTACGGCAAGGATGTCGCCGCCGCCGTCGACAGTGCGGCCAAGCAGTCCGGCATGGACACCGTGGCGGACGCGGAGTTCAAACCGGGCCAGGCGCAACAAGCTGTTGCCGCCGCGAAAGCCGCGAATCCCGACGCCGTGGTCCTGGTCGCGCGCGATGGCGCCCAGGGCGCCATCGCCGAACTGAACAACGCCGGCCTTGCTGGGAAGAAACTCGTCCTCAGCGACGGAGCAGTCAACCAGTACGGCTCCGGGCTGGGCGCACGCGCTCTCGACGGCGCACGCGGGATCCTGCCCGGTGTGTTCCCCTCCGCCGCCTTCCAGGCGGACCTCGTGGCGGTAGATCCCGGGCTGAAGGACATGACGTTCGCCGCCGAGACGTACGACGCCGTCATCCTGGCCGCCGTCGCTGCCGCCGCGGCAGAGGACGACGCCGGAACCTCCATCGCGGCGTCCCTCGTCCCCATCTCCGGCGGCGCCGCGGCAGCAGACGGCCAGACCGCCAGCCCGGCCGCTAGCAAGGTGTGCACGAGCTACAAGGACTGTGAAGACGCGCTGCATGCAGGCCAGCGTCCGGACTACGACGGCCAGTCCGGACGGATCAGCTTCGATTCCCACGGGGACATCACTCAGGCGAACTACGTGGTCTACACCTACGGCGAGGACAACATGGCCAAGATGAGCGGCACGGAGACCGCCAGCAGCAACGGCGGCTGATCGCTCATAGCGTATTGGGCCCGCGTGGCGGGCGGTTCGGGCCGGCCACTGCTTGCACTCTCCCCGGGGGAGTGCTAATTATTGAGTTAGCACTCCAGCGCACTGACTGCTAACACGACGCCCGGTCCGCCCGGCCGCGAAGTGAGGCGGCCGGTCCAGGAGCTAAAGAAACACCTTGCTGGGGTGAGATCCCGGACCCAGCGGCATACAGAGGCCGCCGGGTTGGGATCGTCCGTCGCGGGCACCGCAGCGAAGGTTCATTCTTAACGACTGTCCCGAAAGGACTACTGCCGTTATGGCCAAGATCATTGCATTTGATGAAGAGGCACGCCGCGGTCTTGAGCGGGGCCTGAACATCCTCGCCGACGCCGTCAAGGTCACCCTCGGCCCGCGGGGACGCAACGTCGTCCTCGAAAAGAAGTGGGGCGCCCCCACGATCACCAACGATGGTGTTTCCATCGCCAAGGAGATCGAGCTGGACGATCCTTACGAGAAGATCGGCGCCGAGCTGGTCAAGGAAGTTGCCAAGAAGACGGATGACGTCGCTGGCGACGGCACCACCACGGCCACCGTGCTGGCCCAGGCCCTGGTCAAGGAAGGCCTGCGCAACGTCGCGGCCGGCGCTGACCCGCTGTCCCTCAAGCGCGGCATCGAGAAGGCCGTCGAAGCCGTCACTCGCGAGCTCCTGGCCTCCGCCAAGGAAATCGAGACCAAGGAAGAGATCGCCGCCACCGCGTCCATCTCTGCTGGCGACAACGAGATCGGCGCCCTGATCGCCGAAGCCCTCGACAAGGTCGGCAAGGAAGGCGTCATCACGGTCGAGGAGTCGAACACGTTCGGCCTCGAGCTGGAGCTCACCGAAGGCATGCGCTTCGACAAGGGCTACATCTCCGCTTACTTCGTCACAGACGCCGAGCGCCAGGAAACGGTCCTTGAGGATCCCTACATCCTGATCGTCAACTCCAAGATCTCCAACGTCAAGGAACTGGTTGCTGTCCTCGAAAAGGTCATGCAGTCCAACA
This sequence comes from Arthrobacter sp. TE12232, assembly GCF_054062615.1. Taxonomy (NCBI): domain Bacteria; kingdom Bacillati; phylum Actinomycetota; class Actinomycetes; order Micrococcales; family Micrococcaceae; genus Arthrobacter; species Arthrobacter sp. TE12232. The sequence goes on along the minus strand of NZ_JBSSFK010000001.1, from coordinate 1,645,172 downwards.
AGCCGCTGCTGATCATTGCCGAAGACATCGAGGGCGAGGCCCTGGCCACCCTGATCGTCAACAAGATCCGCGGCACCTTCAAGTCCGTTGCCGTCAAGGCTCCGGGCTTCGGCGACCGCCGCAAGGCGCAGCTGGCCGACATCGCCATCCTCACCGGTGGCCAGGTCATCTCCGAGGAAGTCGGCCTCAAGCTTGAGACCGCCGGACTCGAACTCCTCGGCAAGGCCCGCAAGGTTGTTGTCACCAAGGACGAGACCACCATCGTTGAGGGTGCAGGCGACGCCGACCAGATCGCCGGCCGCGTGTCCCAGATCCGCGCCGAGATCGAGAACTCGGATTCCGACTACGACCGCGAGAAGCTGCAGGAGCGCCTGGCCAAGTTGGCCGGCGGCGTTGCAGTCATCAAGGCCGGTGCCGCAACCGAAGTCGAGCTCAAGGAACGCAAGCACCGCATTGAGGACGCTGTCCGCAACGCCAAGGCTGCTGTTGAAGAGGGCATCGTCGCCGGCGGTGGCGTTGCCCTGATCCAGGCCGGTGCCAAGGCATTCGCGAACCTGCAGCTCTCCGGTGACGAAGCAACCGGTGCGAACATCGTCCGCGTTGCCATCGACGCCCCGCTGAAGCAGATCGCCTTCAATGCCGGCCTCGAGCCCGGCGTCGTGGTGGACAAGGTCCGCGGCCTGCCCGCAGGCCACGGCCTCAACGCAGCCACCGGCGAGTACGTCGACCTGCTGGCCGCCGGCATCAACGACCCGGTCAAGGTAACCCGCTCTGCCCTGCAGAACGCGGCTTCCATCGCCGGTCTGTTCCTCACCACCGAGGCCGTTGTGGCCGACAAGCCGGAGAAGAACTCCCCGGCTATGGGCGGCGGCGACGACATGGGCGGCATGGGCGGCATGGGCGGTTTCTAACCACCCGGCTTCCAGCCACCTGAACTAATTGTTCAACGACGGCGGTCCCACCTTCGGGTGGGGCCGCCGTCGTCGGTTAAGCACATCCCCGCCCGGACACCCTCCCTCACTTAACGCACTGATCCAGCCGACGCCGCCTCAGGTATCACGGTGATCACGCGACTGCTCTGCTGAGAACGGCGGTGAGGGAGCGTTGCGTGGTGGGGGAAGGATGTGAGGGGCGCCGGGTGGTTTGTTGCCGACGTGAGGGGGCGTCGGTGGACGTCGGCGGGGTCTGGCAGGATAGATCAGTGACGATTACAGCAGCGGCCGACGGTTCGGCCTTAGGAAATCCCGGCCCGGCCGGCTGGGCCTGGTACGTGAATGACGACTGCTGGCGCGCCGGCGGATGGCCCCACGGCACCAACAACCAGGGCGAGTTGATGGCGGTGCTGGACCTGTTCCGGGCCACGGCTCACGTGCCCGGCGAAGACCTGCTCATCCTCTGCGACAGCCAGTACGTCATCAACGCCGTGACCAAGTGGATGCCCGGCTGGAAACGCAAGGGCTGGCGCAAGGCGGACGGCAAGCCGGTGCTGAACGTCGACCTCCTCAAGGACATCGACCAGGCCCTCGTCGGCCGCAAGTACACCTTCGAATGGGTGCGGGGCCACGCAGGTCACGAGCTCAACGAAGCGGCAGACGACCGCGCCCGGGCAGCTGCCACGGCGTACCAGCAAGGCGTGGCCGTCCGGCAGGGTCCCGGATTCGGGACAGCGGCAGTCGGGACGCCACCAGCAGCCCACGCGGTCTCCACGACGCCGCAGGCGGCCCCTCAGGCAGCGCAGGCAACGGCGGCCCCGTCCAGGGCGGCGGCCCCGCAGCAGGCCATGCGACCGACCCAGTCCGCGGCTCCCTCCGGCCAACAGCAACTCTTCGGCCCACCAGGCGCCTTCGACGAGCCGGACCTCTTCAGCGAACTCGAAGAAGAACCGGCCGCAGCCTTGGCGGAGACCAGCCCCGAAGCAGTGGTCGAGTCGCTCGAGCGGGAACTGCTCCAACCGGAAACCCGGGCGGACATGGGCCGCACAGCAGTCCTGCTCCACCCCGACTTCACCGAAATCGGCAGCTCCGGACGCATCTGGACCCGCGACGCCATGATGATGGCCCTGGAGGACAACCCGGGCGGACCCGCCGAACTGGAACTGCTGGGCGCGGACCGGCTGGGAGAGAAGACCGTGCTCCTGACGTACCGCAGCCACACGCGCGAGGGATCAGCCCTGCGCAGCTCCCTGTGGGTCCTTGAGGGCGCACAGTGGCGGCTGCGCTTCCACCAGGGCACGCCCGAGGCCTGACCCGCCCCGGGGCGGCCTGACCCGGACCCGGGAGGCTCAGGTGAAGCGCTGCACGTTCCCCAGCTCTGCCTGGTCATAGGTGGCGGCCGCCGAATTCAGTGCCAGGTTGATGGACGCCAGGGATGCTTCGACCCTGCCTTGGGTCAGCGCCCACTCGGCGACCAGGTTCTGGAAGTTTGTCGCCGCGGAGCCGCGCCAGCTGCCCTGAAGTTCGTCCAGCCCGTGTTTCATGGCGTGGACGTCCGCGCTGATCCGCTCCACCGTGGCCTTCACGTTGGCGGATTTCAGCTGGAGGAGTTCCGTATCGACGGAGATGATGCTCATGGCCGTGCCCTCTCAAATGTTCGAAGGAGGCAGCAGGGACCCGGCAACGTGACAGTCAGCGCTTGGAGTCAGTCGAAAAATCTACTGTGGTCTCTTCTCACAACACAGTTTTGCTGGACAAGCTTGCGGGGAGTGTCTGCCTCATCCGGATCTTCCGGACACCTCGAGCGTAGGCAGGCAGCGCACCGGGCGGACACCGCCGTCGGCTCCTATGTGGACAACTCCGGCGCGGACAATGCCGTGGCGTCTTCGTCCAGGAACGGGATGCTGACCACCAGCGTGGCGCCGCCGCCGTCGGTCTTTTCGACCCGCACGGACCCGGAATGCGCGCCGATGATGGCAGCCACGATGGCCAGGCCAAGTCCGCTGCCGCCGGTTTCCCGGGTCCGCGACGTATCGGCCCGGTAGAAGCGCTCGAAGATCCGGGCCGCCTCCTCATCCGGGACGCCCGGTCCGTGGTCTCGGACCTCGATTACGGAGTGCCGTGCGCCGTCCGGCGCGGTCCGGACCCCGACGCCAATCTCGATCGGGCTGCCCTCCGGCGTATACCGCAGGGCATTGCCCACCAGGTTGCTCACCACCTGGCGCAGCTTGGCTTCATCGCCCAGGACCGGGGCAGCAGCCGGGGCAGCTCCGTCGAGTCCGGTGAGGGTGATGGTGCGGCTGCGGTCGCTGGCCTGGGTGTCCACCACGGCATCGTTGGCCAGGAGCAGCAGATCCGCCGGTTTCTGCTGCAGCGGGCGCTGTTCGTCGATTCTCGCGAGCAGCAGAAGGTCCTCGACCATGGCCCCCATGCGCTTGGCTTCGCTCTCGATCCGTCCCATCGCGGTGGCCACGTCTTCCGGCGTGGACAGCGCGCCGTGCCGGTAGAGCTCGGAGAATCCCCGGATGGTCACCAGCGGGGTGCGCAGTTCGTGTGAGGCGTCGGCCGCGAAGCGCCGCATCTTGGCCTCGGATGCCATCCGGGCGGCGAATGCTGTTTCGATGTGCGCGAGCATGGCATTGAGCGAACTCCCGAGCCGGCCCACCTCAGTGCCCGGGTTTTCAACCTCCACGCGCCGGGACAAGTCTCCGGCGGCGATGGCGGCGGCCGTCTTCTCCACGCGAGCCAGCGGCCGGAACGACCGCGATACGGTCCACGTGGCGATGAAGAATGCCAGGACCAGCGTCAGCAGACCCACCCCCACGACCACCAAGGCGGCGTGTTCCATCACGGAATCGACGGGGTCCAGGGGCAGGCCGATCACGACGACGGCGCTGCGCTGGTTGTTGTCCACCACGTTGACCGCCACGACCCGCCAGTTGCCGCCGTCGGTGCCGCGCACCTGGAAGGGCGCCTGCTGGCGTTCCCGGGCTTCGACCGTGGAGAAAGTCTTGATGGCGGGGTGGGAGTCCTTGTCGCCGCCAAACGTGTAAGGGGGCGCGCCCGGGCTGAAGAGCATCAGCGAATAGTCGGTGGGAACGGTGGAGGTCGTTTCCTGCAACTGGCTGAAGGACTGCTGCTGACGCGCGGAATCGACGGCGGCCCGGAGCTTGTCATCCACCTGGCCCTGCAGGAAGCTGTGCAGCAGGGTCAGCGTGCCCGCACCCGTGGCCGTAAGGGCCACGAGCATGAGCGCCATCATGATGGCCACGAGCTGCGACCGCAGAGACGCCGACTTCCAGCGGTACAGCAAGGTCAGCGCTTCTCCGCTGTCCGCAGGACGTAGCCGACGCCGCGCTTGGTCTGGATCAGTGCCGGGGCATCGGGATCGATGTCCACTTTGCGGCGCAGGTAGGAGATGTAGGACTCCACGATGGAGGCATCGCCGTTGAAGTCGTACTCCCAGACGTGGTCCAGGATCTGGGCCTTGGACAGGACCCGGTTCGGGTTGAGCATGAGGTAGCGCAGGAGTTTGAATTCGGTGGGGGACAGCTCAATCACGGTCCCGCCGCGGCGGACCTCGTGGGCGTCGTCGTCGAGCTGGAGGTCATCGACCCGGATCACGGCGTCGTCGTCGACCTGGGGCTGCGTGCGCCGGAGAACGGCGCGGATGCGGGCCACCACCTCGTCGAGGCTGAACGGCTTGGTGACGTAGTCGTCCCCGCCCACGGTCAGGCCGGTGACTTTGTCTTCGGTGTCGTCCTTGGCCGTGAGGAACAGGACGGGGAAGTGCTTGCCGGCGGCACGCAGGCGCCGGGTGACGGTGAAGCCGTCCATGTCCGGCAGCATGACGTCCAGGACTGCCAGATCGGGGGCGTGCTCCTCCGCGGCGGCCAGTGCCTCGCGCCCGCTGCCGGCGGAGACAACTTCAAAACCTGCAAAACGCAGGGACGTTGACAGCAGCTCGCGGATGTTGGGTTCATCATCGACGACGAGCAGCTTGGCTTCGGGACCGTTCTTCTTCATGCTCCCATGATGCTCCCAGACTCTGGGAGTTTTCTGAATGAAAGATGGGTGTTGCATGGGCTGTTCCCGCCCTCGGGGAACTGCCGGGGCCGCACCAAGCGCGGCGCCGCCCCGGCTCAACCGGCGGTACCGACGTCGTTGGCGTCCATGATCCGGTAGGCGTAACCCTGTTCGGCCAGGAAGCGCTGACGTTTCGCGGCGAAGTCCTGATCCAGGGTGTCCCGGGCCACGAGCGAGTAGAACCGGGCGGCGCGGCCATCCTTTTTGGGCCGCAGCAGCCGGCCCAGGCGCTGGGCCTCTTCCTGGCGGGAGCCGAAGGAGCCCGAGACCTGGATCGCCACCGAGGCCTCGGGCAGGTCGATGGAAAAGTTGGCCACCTTGGACACCACCAGGGTCTGCACCTCGCCGGCACGGAACGCATCAAAGAGGCGCTGGCGTTCCTTGACCGTGGTGTCGCCCTTGATCACGGGCGCGTTGAGGCGCTCGCCGATCTCGTCGAGCTGGTCGATGTACTGCCCGATCACCAGCAGCTGTTCGCCGGCGTGTTCGGCGACGAGTTCTTCCACCACGCGGGTCTTCGTCTCCGAGGTGGCGCACAGGCGGTACTTGTCTGCGTCCTCGGCCATGGCGTAGGCCACGCGTTCGTCGCGGGGCAGGTCGATCCGGACCTCGACGCAGTCCGCGGGCGCAATGTAGCCCTGTGCCTCGATGTCCTTCCACGGCGCGTCGTAGCGTTTCGGGCCGATGAGGCTGAAGACCTCGCCCTCGCGGCCGTCCTCGCGGACCAGGGTGGCGGTGAGTCCCAGCCGGCGCCGGGCCTGCAGGTCCGCCGTCATGCGGAAGATGGGCGCGGGCAGCAGGTGGACCTCGTCGTAGATGATCAGGCCCCAGTCGTTGCCGTCCACGAGCTCCAGATGCGGGTACAGCCCGCCGCGCTTGGTGGTCAGGACCTGGTAGGTGGCGATCGTGACGGGCCGGACTTCCTTGACGGAGCCGGAGTATTCGCCGATCTCCTCCTCGGTCAGGGATGTGCGTTTGAGGAGCTCGTCCTTCCACTGCCGGGCCGAGACGGTGTTGGTCACCAGGATCAGGGTGGTGGTGGAGCTGGTGGCCATGGCGGCGGCGCCCACCAGCGTTTTGCCGGCGCCGCAGGGGAGCACGACGACGCCGCTGCCGCCGGCCCAGAAGTTCTCCGTTGCCAGCCTCTGGTAGGGGCGGAGCTTCCAGCCGGATTCGTTGAGCATGATCGGGTGCGGCGTGCCGTCGACGTAGCCGGCCAGGTCCTCGGCCGGCCAGCCGATCTTGAGCAGCAGTTGCTTGAGCTGCCCGCGCTGGGAGGAATGCACCACCACCGTCTCGCCGTCGATCCGCGGCCCGAGCAGCGGGGCGATCTTCTTGGCCCGGCTGACCTCTTCGAGCACCGGATAGTCGGACGTACGCATGACCAGGCCGTGCTGCGGGTCCTTTTCCAGCCGGAGCCGGCCGTACCGGGACATGGTCTCTTCGACGTCGATCAGCAGGGAGTGCGGCACGGGGAACCGGGAGTACTTGAGCAGGGTGTCCAGCACCTTTTCGGCGTCGAGCCCTGCAGCCCGGGCATTCCACAGCCCCAGCGGCGTCAACCGGTAGCTGTGCACGTGCTCCGGGGCCCGTTCCAGCTCGGCGAACGCCGCGATGGCGTGCCGGGCCTCTGTTGCGAGTTCGTGGTCGACCTCCAGCAGGATGGTTTTGTCACTCTGGACGATCAGGGGCCCGTCATTCACTGGAGCAATTCCTCTGTGGCTTCTACGTCGATAATCCGGTGGATGGACAGGACACGCTCGGTCTCCTTGTCAGGATCGAACACCCGGACACGCCCGCCATTCACTGCTACCGGAACAACGTTCTCGCGGCTGGCATTCCCCATACCGTCCACAACATTCATGACCACCCGCTGCTTGAGGCGGATCGCCTTCAGCAGGGTTTCCAGCCCCAGCTGGGTGGCCTCCTCGCTGCCTGGGGCAGCCGCCGGAGGATGAGCACCGGCAGCGCCGGGGGCGCGGGTCCCGTCGCTGCGCAGCACGGCCAGTTGGGCGTCGATGTCCGCCTCCGGCGGGGCCGTGCGCGGGGCCGTGTAGACCGGCCTGCCGCCGCCGGAAACCGGGGTGCTGCGGCGCAGCCGGACGACGGCGGACGAGGCGTCCTCCAGCACGGGGGCCAGGCCCAGGCCTTTGAGCACCTGGGCGGTATCCCGCGGTGCGGCGTGCGAGATGACCACGGTGGGCGCGATCCGCACGAGCCCGAGGCCGGCGGCGGCCGGGGCGTTGAGCAGATCCAGCAAGGCCGTCTCGTCCTCGCTCTGGATAAAGCTCGCCGCAGCCCCGACGCGCAGCCGGGAGTGGCGGGCGGCGGTGTCCTCGATGAGGTACTGCAGGGGCTGGGGGATGGCCGTGGCTGAATGCCGCCGCAGGAACTCCAGGATCGCCGCGGCGTCCTGGCCGGCGTCGAGGGCCCGGCGGACCGAACCAACGGAGAACCGGTAGATGGTTGCCGGTCCCTGCCCCTCGGCCGCTGCCATGGTGAGGAGCCGGTCGCTCAGTTCGGGATCGAGATAGCCGGGGGCCACCGCGGTCAGGTCCGCCTGCAGCAGTATGTGCTGCAGGGCTGCCGGCAGGTGTTCGCCTAGGATTCCGAGGGCATCATCCGGCTGCTCGGCGGCGATGGCGGCCCCAAGCTGGCTGAGCGCGCCGGAACCGATGAGGCCCAGCATCTCTGCCTCCATGAGAATGCCGCGGATCAGCGAGCTGAACCGGCGGGCCATGCGGGGCTGGGTCCACTCGGCCCGCTCCAGCACGGCACCGGCATCGAGGACGGGCGCCTGCCCGTCGGGGGCCGCGGCCTCCAGGGTGAGTTCGTTCAGGATTTCCAGGACCCGTTTGCGGACCACCGGGGCGTCGGGCCTCTGTGCCTCGGCCGAGAGCGCGTTGATAGTGGTCCCGGCCATGCCCCGGTGGCCCGCCGGCCCCGGGGCAGCAGCATTCACGGGCTGGCCCACGAGCGAGGGGGCGCGCTCGCTCGCCAGCCAGGCGTTGACCAGCCACAGCCATTGTTCCTGCCGGGGAAGCGCCAGCCACTCCAGCTGCGGCGGCTGCACCCACGCGGAGCTGTCGACATCCAGCCGGAGCAGGCCTGCCATGCCGCAGAGCTCCGCGAGCACCCCGGCCTCCTGCACGCCGATCCGCAGCGAATCCGCCAGCCGCTTCATCTCCCGTACCCCGACGCCCCCGCTGCGCAGCGTCGCCAGGGGCTGCTCACGCACGGTGTACAGCACTTCGCCCACGAGCCGCAGCGTCTCGGCGATGGCGCCCAGGGCGGCGTTGCGGCGCAGCCCGGCGCTCGTGAGGCCCAGCCGGGGTACGGGCGGCACGAGGGAGAAGTCCTCAATGACATACCCGCCACGCAGTGACACGCCGACGCTGTGCGGCAGTTCGACGTGCGCGGCGTCCAGCGGCACCAGCAGTCCCCGCGCCAGCAGCCAGTCCACCGGGCCGACGTCGGAACTTTCGTGGAGCACTGTGGCACGGCGTTGCGCCTGCGGAACGGCGCCCATGGCCCAGTTGCCGAACCGGGCCAGCAGCGCGGACGTGCGTTCCGGCGCGCTGGCCAGGATGCCCTGGACAGACTCCGGTGTTGCCGTCCAGTGCTGCAGCGCCAGGGCCGCTTCCATCGGCGTCGTGGCGGGGGAGATGGATGCCCCGCTACGGTGCAGTTCCCCCACCAGTTGCACCACGCGCTGCGCAAAAGCCGGTTGGAGCCGCACGAGCTCGGTGTAGCTGCGTCCCAGCCCGGCAGGGTAGATGCCGATCACATCCTTGAGGCTGCCGACGGGGAGGTAGTGCCGCGCCTTGGCGGCGGCGGGAGTCGCGCCGTGCGGTGGATCGGTGCGGTGGACGAGGGCCAGTTCCTGCAGGGAATGGAGCAGGCGGTCGATCGCGGCAACCGAGGAGCCATTGATCAGTTTCTTCAGCGTTGCCGCGGATGCGCTGTGTCCGGTGTCGGCGTTGGTGCACAGGTGCAAGGTTTCCAGCACCTGCATCTGCGGACGGTTGAGCCGCTCGAGTGCCCGTTGCACGCTGACTCGTCCGCTGGCGCGGGCGGCCAGGGCGGCGAAGTCCGGGACGCCGGGAGAGATCAGGTCCGGCCGCGCGGAGAACAGGGCCCGCAACGAGTCGTCGCTTCGTGCCTGAAGTTCCTTGCTGAGCGCGCGGATGAGGGACATCGATCCAACGTTACCTTTCGCCGGGCCCGCGCGGGCGGCGCCGGGCGACCGCCGCGTCGACAACAAGGGCGAGCATGAGCATAAATGCCACCGGGAGCCCGTAGAGGGCCACCGAGGTAATCCAGACGGGCGCCACGACATGGTTGAACGCCAGGGCCATGACAGCGCCGACGGCGACGAGGGACAGCACGGCAATGGCGGCCGCAAGGATCATGAAGGGCCGCCGGTAACGCGTCAGTGTCATGAGGGCAACGCTAACAGTCCGGCCTCGCCCGCGCCTCACGCCGCTAAAGTGAACAAGGCAGGATAACCTTGGAGATACAGACCAACACGGTCCGGGCAGTCATACCCTGAACCCGCGTATCCATGCGGATGCGGTGACCGCCGGCCGTGTCCCCGCAGAACGAAGAAGGTTGATTACGTGCCTACCGGCAAGGTCAAGTGGTATGACAAGGAAAAAGGCTTCGGATTCCTCGCTGGCGAGGACGGCCAGGAAGTCTTCCTGCCCAAGTCCGCGTTGCCCGAGGGCGTCACGGACCTCAAGGCCGGAACGCGCGTTGAATTTGGGGTAGCCGACGGCCGCAAGGGGGCCCAGGCCCTCGGCCTGCGGGTGCTGGACAAGACACCGTCCATCGCCAAAGCAAAGCGGCCCAGCGCCAAGGACCTTGCCCCTCTGGTCCAGGACCTCGTCAGCGTGCTGGACAACCTGTCCGGAACCCTGTCCGCGGGCAAGTACCCGGAAGGCAACAAGGGCAAGGCGATTGCAGCCGCCCTGCGTAAGGTTGCCGACGAGCTGGACGTATAAGGCTCTTGATGACTCAGGAACCTGATCAGTTGCCGGCGCCGGATGCCGGATCCAAAGTGCCGGCCGGATCCAAGGGAACCGGCCCGAAGCAGGGGCCCCGCCCTCGCGCCGGCGTGCCCGTCTGGCGCACCGGCAAGCCTGACGCCTTTCTGGCCGCCGCCGTCGACGTCGCCCGCGCCGCAGTGGAAAGCATCGCCCCCGCGGAGCAGATCGGCGAGCACCTCGGTGCCCGCAGCGAAGGCGACCGCCTGGTGACCCATCTGTTCGAATCCAGGCTGCCCGGATACCTGGGCTGGCAGTGGTACGCCGTGCTGACCCGCAACTCGCGGTCCAAAGTGGTGACGGTCGACGAGCTCGGCCTGCTGCCCTCGGAAGACTCCATCCTGGCGCCGGCCTGGGTCCCGTGGGCTGAACGGGTCCGCCCCGAAGACGCGCAGACGGACGAGACCGAGGAGGCGGCCGGCGCCCGGGCGCCGTCGCAGGCGCCCGACGCCGAGGACGACGTCCAGCACGACGGCGATGCCCAGGCCGCCAGCGAGCAGGACGACGACGAGCAGGACGCCACCGAAGACGACGCCGCCGAGTACGACGCCGAGGATGCTCGGGAACGCTCCGCCGACGAGGCCGACTAGCGGTTGGAAGCGTCCGGGAGAGTGCATAGCGAGGGCTGGGCCTGATGTCCACGTTCAAATCCCTGCACATCCTGAACTACCGGATCTGGTTCGTCGGCGCCCTCATCTCCAACATCGGTACCTGGATGCAGCGCACCGCCCAGGACTGGCTGGTGTTCGCGCACCTGACGGCGCACGACGCCGGCGCGGTGGGCATTACGATGGCCCTGCAACTGGGCCCGCAGCTTTTCCTGGCCCCTGTGGCCGGACTGGTCGCGGACCGCTTCAACCGTAAACGGCTCCTGGTCCTGACCCAGTCCGCGATGGCGCTGCTGAGCGCCGGGCTGGGCATCCTCGTGATAACGGGCGCGGCGCAGCTCTGGCAGGTCTACGCCTTCGCCCTGCTGCTCGGCGTGGTCTCCGCGCTGGATGCCCCCGTCCGCCAGACCTTCGTCTCGGAACTGGTCCAGGACGACTACCTTCCCAACGCCGTGGCCCTCAACAGCGCCTCCTTCAACGTGGCCCGGATGATCGGCCCCGCCGTGGCCGGCGTGCTCACGGCCGTCGTCGGGCCGGGCTGGGTCTTCCTCATCAACACCCTCACGTTCGCCGCCCTGCTGCTGAGCCTGGCGAAAATCCCGGCGGCGTCGCTGCGCCGGCTGCCGCGGGCAGCGGCCGGCAAGGGCAGGATCCGCGAGGGGCTGCACTATGTGAGATACCGTCCGGACCTCGTCGTGGTGCTCGTGGCCATCTTCATCGTGGGAACCCTGGGGCTGAATTTCGCCCTGTTCATCGCGGCCATGGTGGGCACCGAATTCGGCCTCGACGCGGGGGCCTTCGGCCTCATGAATTCGATCATGGCGATCGGCTCCGTCGCCGGGGCCCTTTTATCCGCCGGCCGGGGCACACCGCGCCTGCGGGTGATCTTCGCGGCGGCCGGGGCGTTTGGAGTGACCTCCGGCATCGCAGCCCTGGCTCCCAACTACTTCTGGTACGGCGTCGCGCTGGTGCCGGTGGGGCTGTTCGCGATCACCATGATGACAAGCGCCAACGGGTACGTCCAGACCACCACGGACCCTGTGATGCGAGGCCGGGTGATGGCCCTGTACATGGCGATCTTCATGGGCGGAACGCCCATCGGGGCGCCGTTCGTCGGCTGGGTGGCAAACATCGCTGGCCCCCGCTGGTCCATGGGTGTCGCGGCCGTTGCCGGCCTGCTCGCGGCCCTGATCGGGCTGCTGTGGATCATCCGGGCGAAGCAGCTGCGGCTCCACTTCAACCGCCGGGCCCGCGGGCTGCGGTACTTCCGCGTGGCAAGCCGCGCCGGCGCAATTGGAGCCGGCGGATCCGGGGCCGGTGCAGCCGGCGCGGGCCCGGCCGCCCAGCCGGAGAGCATGCCGGGATACGACGACGGCGCCGCACCGGCACGTGGCCGGGACGACGCCGTCGGACGCTGAGGCTACTTCTTGAGTTCTGCCACGACGAAGTCGATGCACTCAAGCAGCGCCGAGACGTCGTCCGGTTCGATCGCCACGAACGTGGCGATGCGCAGCTGGTTGCGGCCCAGCTTGCGGTACGGCTCGGTGTCGACGACGCCGTTGGCGCGGAGCACCTTGGCGATGGCCGCGGCGTCGATCGACTCGTCGAAGTCGATCGTGGCGATCACGTTGGAGCGGTCCTCGGCCTTGGCCACGAACGGCGTGGCGTAGCCGGACGCCTCGGCCCAGCGGTAGATCCGGCCGGCGGAATCCGCGGTCCGGGCGGAGGCGAAGTCCAGGCCACCGTTGGCGTTGAGCCACTGCACCTGCGCATCCAAGGTCACCAGGGTGGCCAGCGCGGGGGTGTTGTAGGTCTGGTTCAGCCGGGAGTTGTCGATTGCGGTCTGGAGGTCCAGGAAGTCGGGGATCCAGCGGTTGCTGGCCTTGATCCGGGCCGCCCGCTCCAGCGCCGCCGGGGAGAACAGGCCAAGCCAAAGACCGCCGTCGGACGCGAAGTTCTTCTGCGGCGCAAAGTAGTAGACGTCGGACTCCGCCACGTCCACATCCAGTCCGCCTGCGGCCGACGTCGCGTCCACCAGCACCAGCGACCCTTCGTCGGCGCCGGCCACGCGCCGGACGGGGGCGGCCACGCCGGTGGACGTCTCGTTCTGCGGCCACGCGTATACGTCCACGCCGGCCTCTGCCTGGGCGGTGGGGCGGGTGCCGGGCTCGGCCTTGATGATGGAGGATTCGGCGAGGAACGGCGCCTTGTTGGTAGCCGAAGCAAACTTCGAGCCGAATTCACCGAAGGACAGGTGCTGCGCCTTGGTCTCGACGAGTCCGAAGCTGGCAATGTCCCAGAATGCGGTGGAGCCGCCGACGCCGAGAATCACTTCGTAGCCCTCGGGGGCGCGGAAGAACTCGCTGAGGCCATTGCGGACCGAACCGACGAGGTTCTTCACGGGTGCCTGGCGGTGTGAGGTCCCCAGCAGCTTTGTCGACGCCGCGGCGAGGGCCTCCATCTGTTCCGGTCGGACCTTGGACGGGCCGGCGCCGAACCGTCCGTCCTTGGGCAGGAGGTTGGCGGGGATCGTGATGCTGGTGTCGCTCACAGTGGCTCCAATTTTCGGCTGGTTCGTAGCGTGGCTGGGAGGTGGCCTGGCCGGATGGCTACAACGGACACCCCTTGTCATTCTGCCTGTTTTATTCTGCCTGACAGCCCCCGGCGATACGGAAAAGCCTCTGTCATAGTCCGGTCATTGAGACGGCCCCGAGGGGCCGTCCGGCGGGCGCCGGGGGAGCATCCGCAGTCCGGATCAAGAATTATCCGGAGTAATTCAAAATAGGCTAGGCTGTTCTGCGAACGTACGGCGGATCTCGCCAGGGCGCATCCTTACACGCAGCCCGCACGCGGTACGGTGGGAATGACGCAAGGACTGCGCTCGAGGAGCTGAGCTGAATGACGGATCTGATCGATACCACGGAGATGTATCTCCGGACCATTCTGGAACTTGAAGAAGAAAACATCGTCGCCCTCCGCGCCCGCATCGCCGAACGACTCCGCCACTCCGGCCCCACTGTTTCCCAGACCATCGGCCGCATGGAGCGTGACGGCCTGGTGATTGTTTCCGGCGACCGGCACCTTGAACTGACCGAAACTGGACGGAAACGCGCCGTCGGCGTCATGCGCAAGCACCGCCTCGCGGAACGCCTGCTCGCCGACGTGATCGGGCTCGACTGGGCCTACGTCCACGAGGAAGCGTGCCGCTGGGAGCACGTCATGAGTGAGCGCGTCGAGCGCAGGATCTTCGAGATGCTCGACCACCCGACCGTTTCGCCCTACGGGAACCCGATTCCGGGGCTCGCGGAACTTGGCGGCGCACCCTCGGGGGCCCACGCGGACGGGGTCGTGAACCTGCTGGAGGCCATGGCCGGCTACGGTGCGGATTCGCGGATCACGGTCAACCGGCTCGCGGAGCCCATCCAGGTGGAACCGGAGCTTCTGGCCCAGCTCGATGAGGGCGGAATCCGCCCCGGTGCGCTCGTCTCGCTGGAGCGGGTGGGGGAGTACATCTCGGTCCGGGTCCCGGATATCGAGGGCGCCTTGGAGCTGCCGCCAGAGGTTGCCGCGCATGTCTTTGTAACAGTCGCCTGACCAGCCAAAACGTCACCGTCATGGGACGACCCATGAGTTCTGCACAAACGCGATCACGGATTTATCACCGAGCGGCTTAATCACCTATAGTTAGTGCCCTGTACCGATACCAAAGCGTTACCTGATCCGAAGCCGAGCCCTGCCAGCGGATCAGTCGCAGAACCACCTCCTGGCAGGGGCGGGGGAACCACTATCGGCTGCTTCTTCGGCAGCCTTGGGGTGAAGTCCGTCAGCGGCAAGCAGCTTCCATCGAACGATCCCCTAAGGACGCCTCGGTGACCGGGTGCTTGCAACGGCGGACCGGGTCTTTGATCTCTCTGACCCGAATCCGACAGCTAACTTCGCAGGCTCTCAGAGAGGAACCGTTCTTGACCACCCAGACCGCCAGGGGCCGTCGCCGCGCGACCGGTCCCGCTCCGGAGCCGCGCCCGGTCGTCGCGCATACGGCCGAACGCCCGCGTGACGCACACCGCGACGAGCGCCGCAGCCGCCGCAGCCCGTTCCGTCAGGTAACGGACTTTGCCGCCGCCAGCGGCGTGGGGCAGAAGGCCGGAATCGCGCTGGCCGCCACCGGTCTGGTCCTCACGGTGACGGTCCCCGTCACGAGTCCCGTCATGGCCTCGAACACCGACGGATCCGCAGTCTCGGCCGCAGTACAGCCGGACGTCACGGCTGCCGCCGCCGCAAAGCTTGATTTCAGCCGGACGGCCATCGCCACCAAAGGCGACCCGGACGGGAAGCTCAAGCAACTGCTGAGCGCCCAGTCCGTCGGCAGCATTACCCGCGCGGCTTCAGCCGGCACGCTGGGTCCGCCGCTGGACCAGCTGATCACGGCATCGCCCTTCGGCTACCGTGTCAGCCCCATCACGGGCGGCCCGGGGGAGTTTCACCGCGGCCAGGATTTCGCCGCCCAGTGCGGCACGCCGGTCCACGCCGCCGCCAGCGGCACCGTGACCTTCAACGGATGGCACCCCTACGGCGGCGGCAACCGTGTGGTCATTGACCACGGCAACGGTCTGGAGACCACGTACAACCACCTGTCCTCGTCCTCGGTGAAGGTCGGCCAGAAGGTCTCCCGCGGCGATATCGTCGCGCTGAGCGGGACCACCGGCGCCTCCACGGGCTGCCACCTCCACTTTGAAGTGATGGTCAACGGCGACGTTGTTGACCCCCTCGGCTGGCTCTAATAAAGACGATGGAGAGCTCTCAAATTCCCGTGACACGCCGTGATCTGAATGTGACATTGAGTCCGGAGTCCTGTAGGGTTTGAAGCACGCCAACTTTTCCGAAGTTGGCGCTCTTGAGTGGATTGCCTAGCTCTGCCACCGCTCAAGGTCCGTTCGCATTACATCGTCTGGCAGGGGCGGGGGAACCAATTTTGGCCTTCGAAAGAAGGCCTAGGGGTTAAGTCGCAACGCTTCCCAGGAAGCAGCGCGGCCGGGTGACTCCCATCCGAATCCGACAGCTCACCTCGTAGGCATTGGGAGAGGCTACTTTCGTGTCTTCACGCCACAATGCTGCGCGTATGCGCACTGGCGCGGCTCTTTTGAGCCCGCTGACTTCCACATCACGTGCCGCCCTTGCCGGCGCCCGGATGGGATCACGTTCCGCTGGCTCATTCTCTACCGAGTCCGGACAGCATGCAGTTTCCGCTTTTGGCGCGTCTTCGCAGTACACCCTTCGCTAAGTAACCCATTTCGGGGCGATCCGGCGTACCCCCAAGATGCCGGAGCGTCCTCAGTCCGCGCCCAAAAACGCGCGGTCCAAGGATCACGAAAGAGAGAACTTAATGACTACTCGTGCAACCGTTGCACGGCACCGCGCCGAGGTCACCAAGACCAACTCGCTGGCTGTTATTGCCAAGGCAGTCGGCGACAACGCCGGCGGCATGGGCCGTCAGGCCGCGGTCATCGCCGCAGCTTCCGGTCTGGTTCTGACCAGCGGAATCGCAGCCAACGCTGCTGAGACCAATGTTCAGCGCGAATCCACCTCCGCTTCCGCATTGGAAGTCCAGTCGTCGGCTCCGGCCACGATTTCGGCTGCTTCCACCATCGCGATCTCCTACGAGAAGCCCGCCGTGACCACGTCGCCGGCTCCCGTCGTCGAGGCTCCCAAGCCCGTCGTGCAGGTCCAGACCGCCGCAGCTACCCAGGCCGGCGGCGCCCAGGCCGGCGTCAACGGCGGCGCAGCTGCCCTGGCCCCCGCCGGAATCGGAAGCGGCGCCGGTGCAACCATCGCTGCCGCTGCCTACGCACAGCTCGGCGTGGCGCAGGACTGCACCGCCCTTGCCACCAACGCCCTGGCCGCGGCCGGTATCCACTACCACGGCTGGCCGGCAGGTTACCTGTCCCTCGGCCGCACCGTGAGCGCCGCCGAAGCTCGTCCGGGCGACCTCGCCTACTACCAGAACGGTGGCGTGGGCATGGCCCACATCGCTGTCTACGTCGGCAACGGCATGGCAGTCCACGGCGGCTGGAACGGCGGCACCACCGCTCTCTACAGCGTGAACGTCGGTTCCGGCCCGGTCTTCATCCGCGTCGGCGGCTAGGCACAAGCCCCCGCACTTTCAAAGACCCCCGCCTCTTGAGGCGGGGGTCTTTCGTGTTACCGGGATATGAATTTTCCGCGCAGGAGGCCGCGCCGCCGAAAAAACATTCGGTGATCTGGCAGTTGAGTGTTTACTCTTGTCTTGTCGATCCATAGCCCGACCATGCACAGGGCAGCCGGCCCTCGTGCCCCTGGCGGGTGCGGCCGTGAAGAGGTATGCGGATGCGCACTCTCGTTCTGAATGCTGGATATGAACCGCTGGCGGTCATCACCTTCCGCCGGGCGCTCGTCCTTGTCCTGACCGGAAAGGCCAGCGTGGTGGCTGAAGGGGACGACCCCGTTGTCGGCCCGCAGGACATTCTCGGCCGCCCGTCCGTGATCCTCCTGAACCGCTACATCCGGCCGCGGTACAACACGATGACGGCGGTCAGCCGCCGCGGCGTGCTCCGCCGCGATGCCCACCACTGCGCGTACTGCGGCAAGGCAGCCCACACGATCGATCACGTCCAGCCCAAGTCCCGGGGCGGTGCTGATTCTTGGGAGAACCTCGTGGCCGCCTGCCTGCGCTGCAACAATGCCAAGGGCGACCACACGCCGGCAGAGATGGGCTGGAAGCTCGGATTTGTCCCGGGTCCCCCGAAGGGCACCATCTGGCAGATCAAGGAACTCGAGAAGCCGACCCCCGCGTGGGATCCGTTCCTGCTACCGGAATCGGCCGCCTGACCCATCGCTTGAACCGCTGCCCCGGCTGCTGCATTACGGCGGCCCCGGCCAGGACCCGGCCGTGGCGCCTGAGCCTCCGGGCAGCCCGCGCCGCGCTAGGCTGATCCGGTGGAGTTCGATGCCATCATTCTCGCCGGCGGAAGGTCGGCCCGCCTGGGCGGTGTGCCCAAGTCGCGGCTGACTTACGACGGCGCCACCCTGCTTGAGCGGTCGCTGCGCGCCGCGGGCGGGGCCCGCCGCGTCGTCGTCGTCGGTCCTGACCCCGGGGACCTGCCCGCCGGGACCCTGAACTGCCGGGAAGACCCGCCGTTCGCGGGCCCGGCCGCCGCGATCGCCGCGGGACTGAACGCGCTGGCCGCCGGGCACGCCGGCCGTTCCGACGCCGGCGCTCCCGCGCCGTTCACCCTTGTCCTGGCCTGTGACATGCCGCGCTCTGCCGTGGCGGTCCGTGCCCTGGCCGGGACGCTGGCGGAGATGCTGGCGGAGGCAGTGATTGAAACGGTGACCGAGAACCTGGCAGAGGCCGGGGACGCGGCGCCAGCCGCTGACCAGCCGGGGGAGACGGGCGACGGCGTCATGGCCGTGTCGGCCGACGGCCGGAAGCAGCCGCTCGTTGGGTTTTATGGCACAGCTGCGCTACAACGAAGTGCCGCGGACGCCGCGCGTGCGGGCAGCCTGGAAAACGCGTCCGTCTTCGCCCTTCTTGCTAGGCTGGACGTGCGGGAAGTTCGCGTTCCCCCCGGTTCCACGGATGACGTTGACACCTGGGATGACGCTTCCGCACTAGGGGTATCCGGCAGGACTTCAGACCCCGGTCCGGGTTCCGGGCCGGAACTCCGCAGCTGAACTCGACCATGGAGGCAAACGGTGAAAAGCCAGGATGAAACGCTTGAAGACTGGTGCCGTGCCCTGCTCCAGGCCCTGGAGTTGGAAGGCGTTGAGATTGACGTGAACGAGGTCCTTGCCCTGGCAGGCGTAGCCGCCCACTCGGTGGTGCGACCGGCGGCGCCGCTGACCACGTTCATCGCAGGCTTTGCAGCAGGCCTGGCCTCCGGCTCCGGGAAGGCCTCGGACGCCTCATCCATGCAGGCCGCCATGGCCGTAGCCCGCCGGCTCGCCACAGACTATGCAGCCGCCGAAGCTTCCGGGGCATGACGCCTGCGGCTCCAGACGGCAGCGGACCCACCAGCGTCCCCCGCGGGAATAACGTCGACGGCGGCGCCGGGGACAGCGGCGCCGGGGACAGCTTTGAGGACGGACTGGAGGCCGTCCCCGGCGACCCCCAAGCCGGCGCCCTGGACGCTCACACACCAGACTCTGCCGGGCCGGGCATTGCCGGTCACGATGCCGCCGACCAGGACGCCGCCGGCCAGGACAGTGCCGACAAGGACGCCGCCGACCAGGACGCCGCCGGCCAGGACAGTGCCGACAAGGACGCCGCCGACCAGGACAGTGCCGACGTCCAGCACCGGCATCTAGCCCACACGTGGCAGGAGGCCCGGCAGCTCGCCTTCGACTGTGCCACTCCCATCCCCGCAGCCCCCGTCCCGCTCCGCCAGGCACTGGGCCGGACCCTGGCAGCGGACGTGGTTGCCCTGCAGGACATGCCGCACTACGCCTCCTCCGCCATGGACGGCTGGGCCGTCAACGGCAGCGGTCCGTGGATTCTGGCCGAGCCCAACCAGCGGCTGGCGCCGCACCAAGCCAGCCGGATTGCCACCGGCGGCCTCATCCCCGCCGGGGCCAAGGCCGTGCTGCGCAGTGAAAGCGGCGTCATCGGCACCGACGAGGACGGACTGCCCGTCCTGAAGCTCGGCGGCAGCGCGAAGCCGGGGGATCCGCGCAACGGTGACCACATCAGGAAAGCCGGCGAAGAGGCGGCCGCCGGAGATGTTCTGATCAAACGCGGCGCCGTCCTGAACCCGGCTCACCTGGCCCTCGCCGCGCTGGCCGGTAACGACACCCTGCCCGTGCTCGGCAAGGCCCTCGTCCGCCTCGTCCTCACCGGCTCCGAGGTGGTGACGTCCGGATTACCGGCGCCCGGGCAAGTTCGGGATACGTTCGGTCCTCAACTGGCGGCAGTAGTGGGGATGCTCGGCGGCATCTGTACCGAAGAGGTGAAAATCGGCGATACCTACGCCGAATGGCTCGCCGCGCTTGAGGACGGGGAGCCCGTCCCCGCGGGCGGCGGCCAGCCAAGCGGCCAGTCGAGCGGCCAGCCAAGCAGCCAGTCAAGCAGCGCGTCAGACATCCCGTTCCGCGACGCGTCCGGCGGCAGGTCCGCTGCTCCGGCTGCCGATCCTGCCGCCGAAAGCCTGCCCGCCGACGTCGTCATCACCACCGGCGGCACCGGCCGTTCCGCAACGGACCATCTCCGGCGCTCGGTGGACGAGCTCGGCGGCCGCCTGCTGATCGACGGGATCGCCATGCGGCCCGGCCACCCTGCCGTGCTCGCCGAGCTGCCCGACGGCAGGTACATCCTCGGCCTGCCGGGGAACCCGCTCGCGGCCATGATGGCTCTGTCCACCATCGGAGCCCCGCTCCTCGCGGCCCTGGGCCACTGCTCCATTCCGCCGCTCAGCGAGGTCCCCTGCGGTTCGACGATTGACGCCGATCCCGGCCGGACTCGGCTCATGCCCTTTCGGCTGTTGTACGGCATGGCGTCCCCGGCGCGGCACACGGGCCCGGGCATGATGCGGGGCCTCGCCGCGGCCGACGGCGTACTGGTGGTCCCGCCCCACGGCGTCCAGTTGGGGGAACTGGTGCCCGCGTTCGCGCTTCCATGGGGCACACCGCTCCCGGACGCCGCGGCGGCCTCCGGGACACCCAAGCCGGCGGTGAAGCGGACGGCCAGGAAAACCTCGGCCAGCGACGGGCCGGTGGACTGGAGCGCCCTTCTGGGCTGAATATCGACGGCCCGGCACCCTGCTCCCGCCCCCGGCCTCTGCCGCGCTGGCTTCAGGGTCGGGCGCTTGCAATGATGGAAACAACGTAACGTCCAAAAAATCACACACCATGTTGCTTAGGAGTATCGGATGGGCCGCGTGACACAGCGCCGCAAGGTGCACAAGATTGTCCTCGACGGTTCCCCGCAGGCCCTCGAATTCCCCGTCCGCCACCGGGAAGACGTCCTCGCCGTCGAGGAACCGCTGGAGATCCGGATCGGAAGCATGTCCTTCTCCGTCACCATGCGGACGCCGGGCAACGATTTCGACCTCGTCGCAGGGTTCCTGGTCTCGGAGGGGGTCATCTGGACCCCCGAGCAGCTGGTCTCGCTCAGGTTCTGCGCGGGCGAAAACGCCGACGGTGTCCAGACCTTCAACGTTGTGGAGGCCCAGCTCCGGCCCGACGTCGTCCGGCCCGAGACGGGGCGCAATGTCTTCACGTCCAGTTCCTGCGGCATCTGCGGGACCGACTCGATCGACGCCGTGCGCAAGTCCTCCCACTACAGCCCGGCCGAGGACCCGCTGACCATTCCCGTGGAGACGCTGGCGGCCCTCCCGCAGGCCCTACGGTCCGCCCAGGACGTCTTTGACGTGACCGGCGGGGTGCATGCCGCCGGACTCTTCAGGATTTCCGACGACGGCTCGGCGGACCTGCTGTGCCTCCGGGAAGATGTCGGACGGCACAACGCGGTGGACAAGGTGGTCGGCTGGGCGCTCCGAGAGGGCCTGCTGCCGCTCCGGGGGACCGTGCTGCAGGTCTCCGGCAGGGCCTCATTCGAGCTCGTCCAGAAGGCATCCCTCGCCGGAATCCCGGTCCTCGCAGCCGTCAGCGCACCCTCCAGCCTGGCCGTCGAGCTGGCCGAGGCCAGCGGGATGACGCTGGCCGGGTTTAGCCGCCAGACCAGCCTGAACATCTACGCCGGCCAGCACAGGGTGGCGGTGCCGGCACCCGCAGCCGGCTAGCGTGACCGGCTGACGGCGGCACTTGGCCAAAAGGTTCCCCGCGACGTAAGTTTTATCCATTGACTGGAGTCAAACGGGCCCGCCAGCGCTGACCCGCCCGCGCTGAAGAGGATCACATTGCACGACGACCGCCGTCTTACGGAAGTCCGGCTGGACCGCTTTCTGCGTGACCGCATCGCTCCCGCGGTCTACCCCCGCACCCTGCCCCTGAGGCTGAGCAGCTGGGACGCACCGGACGAGCCCGTGCCGGCGCTGGAGGCCCTGCGGCACGAGTTCACGCCGCAGGAACACGGCGCGGCCTGGGGCCGGCCGTGGAGCACCAAGTGGCTCCGGCTGCAGGGCGAGGTGCCGGAATCCTGGGGAACGGCGGACGGCACGTCGGTGGAAATCCTCGTGGACCTGGGGTTCGGCGGCGACCTCCCGGGCTTCCAGTGCGAAGGCATCGCCTGGCGGTCCGACGGGACCATCATCAAGGCGATTTCCCCGCGCAACCAGTACATCCCGCTCAAGCTCCTGGGCGGCGGCATGGCCGTTGACTTCTACGTCGAAGCCGCGGCCAACCCGGACCTGTCCCAGAACTGGACCTTCGCCGCCACGCCCTACGGCGACAAGGCGACGTCCGGCAGCGAGCCGAAATACCGACTCGGCAGGATCGCCATCGCCGAGCTCAACCGGACGGTCTGGGAGCTGCAACAGGACATCCTCACGCTGAGCGGACTCATGCACGAGCTCCCGACCGAGCTGCCCCGCCGCCACGAGATCCTGCGGGCACTCGAACGCATGCTGGACATCATGGACCCTGAGGACGTGGCCGGTACCGCGGAGGCCGGCCGGGCCGCGCTCGCCGGCGTCCTGTCCCGGCCGGCCTACGCCTCCGCGCACCAGCTCGTGGCCACGGGGCACGCCCATATCGACTCGGCCTGGCTGTGGCCCGTGCGGGAGACCATCCGCAAGTGCGCCCGGACGTTTTCCAACGTCGTCGCGCTGATGGACGAGGACCCAGGTTTCATCTTCTCCTGCTCCTCAGCCCAGCAGCTTGCATGGATGAAGGAGTACTATCCGGAGCTTTTCGGCCGCATCGTGGACAAAGTCCGGGCCGGCCAGTTCGTTCCCGTCGGCGGGATGTGGGTCGAGTCTGACTCCAATATGCCCGGCGGGGAGGCCATGGCACGGCAGTTCCTCGAGGGCAAGAACTTCTTCCTGGCCGAGTTCGGCGTGGACTGCCAGGAAGCGTGGCTCCCGGACACGTTCGGGTACTCCGCGGCGCTGCCGCAGATCATCAAGGCCGCAGGCAGCCGCTGGTTCCTGACCCAGAAGATCTCGTGGAACCAGGTCAACAGGATGCCGCATCACACGTTCAACTGGGAGGGCATCGACGGCACCCGGGTGTTTACGCATTTCCCGCCGGTGGACAGCTACAACTCCGATCTCAGCGCCAGGGACCTGGCACACGCGGAGCGCAACTACCGGGACCACGGACGCGGAACCACCTCACTGGTTCCGTTCGGCTACGGCGACGGCGGCGGGGGACCCACGCGCGAAATGCTGGCCGCGGCGCAGCGCACGGCGGACCTGGAAGGATCCCCCAAGGTGCGGATCGGCTCGGCAGCCAGCTTCTTCACGCATGCCCAGGCCGAGTATGAGCCCCTGCCGGTCTGGGTGGGCGAGATGTACCTGGAACTCCACCGCGGCACCTACACCAGCCAGGCCAAGACGAAACGGGGGAACAGGCGCAGCGAGCACCTGCTCCGGGAGGCCGAACTCTGGAGTGCCACCGCGGCAGTGCGTGCGGGGCACAGCTACCCGGCCGCGGAGCTCAAGCGGCTGTGGCGGCTGGTCCTGCTGCAGCAGTTTCACGACATCCTGCCCGGCAGTTCCATCGCGTGGGTCCACCAGGACGCCGAACGCAACTACGCCGCCGTCGAACGCGGTCTTGAAGCCATCATCACCGAGGCCGCGGGTGCGGCGCTTGGCACCGGCAACCGGGAATTCCTCCTCAATGCCGCCCCGCACGAGCGCCAGGGAGTGCCGGCCCTGGCCGCTGCCGAGCCGGTTCCGTCCGGGCAACCGGTGGCCGTCACGGAAACGAACGGCGGCTACATCCTGGACAACGGCCTCATCCGGGCCGTGGTGGACGCCAACGGACTGCTCGCCTCGCTGATGGACTATGCCACCGGGCGGGAGGCGATTGCTCCCGGGGAGTCCGGCAACCTCCTGGAGCTGCACCGGGATACACCGAATGAATGGGACGCGTGGGACATCGACGCCTTCTACCGCAGGAACGTCGTCCGGCTGGTGGAGGCGCGATCGGTCACGCTGGAGCGCGGCCCCGGCCCGGAAGGCCTGAACGCCGTCGTCGTGGTGGAACGGATGGCCGGCTCCTCGGCTGTGACCCAGCGGATTGCGCTCGCGGCCGGTGCCGACTCCCTCGCGATCTCCACCGTCGTGGACTGGCAGGAAAGCGAAAAGCTGCTCAAGCTCGGCTTTGCCTTGGACGTCCGGGCGGACCGCTCTGCGGCGGAGACGCAGTTCGGGCACGTGTTCCGGCCCACGCACCTCAACACGTCCTGGGAGGCGGCGAAGTTCGAGATCTGCGCCCACCGCTGGATCCACGTTGCGGAGCCCGGCTACGGGGTGGCCATTTCCAACGCGTCCAGCTACGGCCACGACGTCACCCGCAACATCCGGGAGGACGACGGCGGGACCACCACCACAGTGCGGGTCTCGCTCCTGCGGGCACCGAAGTTTCCGGATCCCGGCGCGGACCAGGGCAGGCACGAGCTCCAGGTCACGATCCGGCCGGGTGCCAGCATCGCCGACGCCGTCGAAGAGGGCTACCGCACCAACCTGGCACCGCGGCTTGCCAGGGGAGCCCACGGGGTTCAACCGCTCTTCACCGTGTCCAACGAAGCGCTCGTCATCGAGGCCGTCAAGCTCGCCGAGGACGGCTCCGGCGACGTGATCGTTCGGCTGTACGAATCGCTGGGGGAGCGGTCCACGGGCCTTTTGACGGCGAACTTCCCGGTGACAGGAGCGCGCGCCGTGGACCTGCTGGAGCGGCCCGTCGATGCGCCCGGCGTGACGGCTGCCCTTGATTCGGCCGAGCTCACGCTGCGCCCGTTCCAGCTGGTCACGCTGAGGTTTGTGCGCTGAGGTTTGTGCGCCGAAGGCGGGGCAAAGAGACGCTTTGGTGCTGCCTGCCGGGTAACGGAAACCACCGGGGTTCCGGCTAAAGCACCGTTAAACAGGCTGAGTGGGAGCGGTCCATTTGGACCGCTACCACTCATCCCCCCAATGGCGCTTGGACGACTGCCTCTGCTTCGCACGGCTAAGTTCCGTACACAAAGCGAATGTCGCTTTCACACATTCATGATTCTTTCACGGTCTAATGATTTTGTGAATGCCCTACCCTTTGTTCTTGCGGAATGTTGCACGAGCGTTACCAGGCCCCTGTGCAGCGACCCCGGAGAACCAGAACAGGCCCAGCCCCAGGACATAGCCCACAACGGCCAAATAGTTGACCGTTTGCTGCGCGAGGGTCCAGGTTTCCGGGGCGAACGAGGCAGGGACGCTGACGGCGGTGGCAAGGGCCCCGACGCAGGTCAGGAAAGCCGCGGCACGCACCAGCCGCGGCAGTTGGCTGCGGGTGGCGGCCAGCAGCGCCGGCAGGAGGGCGAGGGAGACAAAGCCCGGATAGGTGCGCCCGGCCGCGGCGTAGAACGGGGCCAGGACGGCGTTACGTCCACCGTGGTCCGTTATGTCCAGCAGGCCGGCCGAGGACCCGCGGGTATCCATGAGGAAGAAGGTAGCCGCCACGGCGACGGCGCTCGCAGCCAGTGCCCAGCGTCCGGCCGGACCGGCAATGAGGCGGTAGCCCCGTGCGTCCGCGAGCCCCCTGGCCATCCGCAAGCCCACCAGCAGCACTGCCGCGAACACGAGGAAACGCAGGATGAGGTGGGTGAGGTTCCAGCCGCCCAGAACCCCGTCGATCGCCTCGTAGGGCCCGGCAACTGAGAGCAGGCTGCAAAGCGTCGCAATCAGCAAGATTCCGAACACTGTCCTGTTCCGGCCCTGGATCGCATCCGGCACGCGGAGGAGGAGCACCACGGTGCATATGACCAGGGTGCCCCACTGGAGGGTCGCCATCATCCCGGGTTCGTCCACATCGTTCGCCTGTTCAGCCCCTGGACATTCAGGTGAAGTTAGCTTGCTTCTTCGGCGCCCGCACCGCAAGAGTCTTCGCAATCCAGACCAGGCACAGCCCCAGGACCAGGCACAGGATGGCGGTGTAGTTGAAGACAAACCGCAAGAATCCGAGGGACGGCGGAATAACCGGGGACAGCAGGCTCAGGGAAATCGCCACGGTACCGAGCGCCAGCAACGCCGCGCTGGACCGCACCAGGACGGGGAGCCTGCTGCGGAAGGTCCGCACCATGGCGGGGAACAGGGCTGCGGTGATGAACGCCGGATAGAGACGTCCGGCGGCTCCGTAGTACTCCACCAAGGCGGCGTTGCGGTGGTCCTTGGCAGCCACCCCGACCAGCCCGGCTGAGGATCCCGCTGTATCCATCATGAGGAAGACCGCAATGACGACGAGCGATGCCGCGGCGGCCACGGAGATTCCGACCGGGCCCGTGATGAGCCGCAAGGCGTCGTTGGCGCTGAACCCCCGCGCCACCCGGAGTCCAAGGAAGAAGATGGCGGCGAAGATGACAAAGCGGAGCACCAGGTTGGCGATGTTCATGCCGCCCAGGGCCCGGTCCACCGCCAGATACGGGGCATCGATGCTGAGCAGGATCGCCAGGGTCATGAGGGCAAAAATGGAGAACAGGGACCGGTTCTGGCCCCGGAGGGCGCTTGGAATGCGGGCGAGCGTGACGACGCCGCACACCGCGAGCGTGGTCCACTGCAGGATCCCGATCATCCGAGGTTCTCCCAAATCTTCTCTGTTTGTGCTTGTTCCTGTTCCTGGCGTCGCAGCGATTTTCCGAGCGCTTGAAGCCGCTCGCCGGCCAATGACGCAAGTTCTCCGTCGGAGAGGGCATCCAACGCCGACTGCTTCGCCCCGGGCGGCCAGCCGGCTTCCTCCTCGGTGATCAAGCCGGTGGCGACAAGGCCGCCTGTGAAGCCTACGCCCGCCGCGCGGGATGTCGCGACCGCCAGTTCGGGAGACAGTCTGTTGGCGGTGAGCTGGGCCGAATAGTTTTGCGGGGCGACTCCCGTGGCGGCCGAAACACGGTGACGCAACTCGCCGTCGTCGATCGCGTCCACCCAATTTCGGACGGAGGTGGCGTGCGGGGCCGGCCCCAGCCCGGGCGTCAGTGAACTGCCGCTGTCGCCGTAGCCGCCGTACGCCGGGGACGACCGGGAAATGACGGCGCGCAACAGGTCCATTGTCGCCACCTGGCTGACGAGCTCGGCGGGGGTCGGCGGTTGCGGCGAGGTGGCCAGCTCCGCATAGTGCTCAAAGGTGGCCAGCGCCGCCAGCGGGTTCAGATTCAGGGCCCGGCTGATGCTGACCAGCGTGGTTTCGGCAACTTTCCCGCGCACCAGTTGCTGGGCAAGCGTGGTGCGCTTGATCCCGGAGATCCTGCAGATATCGGCAGTGCTCGCTGACGGGGCAACCTGATGAAGCCAGAGTTGGAACGCCTTTGCGGGTAGGGGCATCTAGGGTTTCCTGCAGGGTCGGTTGTCAGTGCAGTTGGCAGTATTGCTTTCGGTCTGCGGTGGAGCTGCGGTGCCGGAGGACCGCGTAGTGGCTTCGGGGTCTGGGATTTTGAGTAAGGTCGTGATTCAACTATGCTAAATGGTCGAACCCGCTGGTCCGTACACCCCCCAAGTCCGGACCGGCGGGTTCTTCTATGCCCGGCCCGTTTTCGGTCGGCCGGGACGACCGGTTTCTGCCCGTCGGGGCAGCCCGTCCCGGGCCGGGGTGAGAGGATGAACTAATGACTGCAACCCTTGTTGCCAAGGACCTTTCCGGTGGTCACGATCACCGCACACTCTTCTCAAAGCTCTCCCTGACAGTAGCTCCCGGTGACGTCGTCGGCGTCGTCGGTGCCAACGGCGCCGGCAAGTCCACCTTGCTGCGCCTGCTGGCCGGGGTCGACGAACCGCAGGAAGGCACCGTGAGCCTGGCCCCCGCGGACGCCTTTGTGGGCTGGCTGCCGCAGGAACACGAGCGGATTGCCGGCGAAACGGTGGCCGGCTACATCGCCCGGCGCACCGGCTGCGCCGAGGCGACCTCGGCCATGGAGTCCACCGCCGAGGCCCTGGGCTCGGGCGCCCCCGGCGCCGACGACGCATACTCCCTGGCATTCGACCGCTGGATGGCCTCCGGCGCCGCCGACCTCGAGGACCGGATCCCGGCCGTGCTGGCAGACCTGGGCCTGGAAGTGGGGCCGGACGCCGGGATGACGGGGCTCTCCGGAGGCCAGGCCGCGCGCGTTGCCCTGGCAGCCCTGCTGCTCAGCCGCTTCGACATTGTGCTCCTCGACGAGCCCACCAACGACCTCGACCTCAACGGGCTGGCCAAACTGGAGTCCTTCGTGCAGGGCCTGCGCGGCGGCGTGGTCCTGGTCTCGCATGACCGCGAGTTCCTGTCCCGCTGCGTGTCCACGGTGGTGGAACTGGACCTGGCCCAGAATTCGGTCGCGGTGTACGACGGCGGGTACGAGTCGTATCTCGAGGAACGCGCCGTGGCGCGCCGCCATGCCCGCGAACGCTACGAAGAGTTCGCCAACACCAAGGCTGACCTCGTCTCCCGGGCGCGCACGCAGCGCGAATGGAGCTCCCAGGGCGTCCGGAACGCAATGAAGAAGAACCCGGACAATGACAAGATCCGCCGGGCGGCCAGCACCGAGTCCTCGGAAAAGCAGGGGCAGAAGGTCCGGCAGATGGAATCCCGCATTGCCCGTCTCGAAGAAGTCGAGGAGCCGCGCAAGGAATGGCAGCTGCAGTTCAGCATCGGCGCCGCCCCCCGGTCCAGTGCCGTGGTGGCCACCCTCCGCGACGCCGTCGTGCGGCAGGGTGATTTCACCCTGGGGCCGGTAAACCTGCAACTGAATGCGGGGGAGCGGATCGGAAT
This sequence comes from Arthrobacter sp. TE12232, assembly GCF_054062615.1. Classification (NCBI taxonomy): domain Bacteria; kingdom Bacillati; phylum Actinomycetota; class Actinomycetes; order Micrococcales; family Micrococcaceae; genus Arthrobacter; species Arthrobacter sp. TE12232. Next base: position 1,616,642 of record NZ_JBSSFK010000001.1, on the reverse strand, counting down.
CACCGGTCCCAACGGTGCAGGCAAATCCACCCTGCTCCGGCTCCTGCTGGGAATCCAGCAGCCCGACTCCGGTGACGCCTCCATGGGTGCGTCCGTGGCCGTCGGGGAGATCGACCAGGCCCGCGGCCTGCTGGCCGGCGATCTGTTGCTGGGGGACGCCGTCGAAGCCGTCCTGACCGAGCAGACCCCTGCGGAAGTACGCACCCTGCTGGCGAAGTTCGGCCTGAAGGCCGATCACACCAACCGGCCCGTCGATTCCCTCTCCCCGGGGGAACGGACCCGGGCCGCGCTGGCGCTGCTGCAGGCCCGGGGGGTAAACCTGCTGGTGCTGGACGAACCCACCAACCACCTCGATCTGCCCGCCATTGAACAGCTTGAAGAAGCACTGGACGGTTACGAGGGCGCGTTGCTGCTCGTCACCCACGACCGCCGGCTGCTGGAAAACGTCCGTCTTGACGTGCGCTGGAACGTCGAAAACGGCGTCGTCACCGAGTTACACGCCGATGCCCCGAAAGGCAACATCACATGAGCATGGACCGGGTCGCCTGGAGCTCCCTTTACAACATCACCCGCGCCTCGAGCGGGTCCAAGCCGTTCTCGAAGGAGACGCTGAAGCGTGTCTTCAGTTTTGCCCGCCCGCACCGCGGCAAACTGATCGCCTTCGTGCTGCTGTCCATCGTGATGGCCTTCCTGGCGGTCGCCACCCCGGTCCTCGCCGGGCAGGTGGTCGACGAGATCATTGCCCACGCGGATGCCGGAACGGTGATCTGGCTCGCGGTCCTCATCGCCATCGTGGCGGTAGCCGAGGCCGGAATCGGCCTCGTAACCCGCTGGATGTCCTCCACAATCGGTGAAGGCGTCATCGTGGACCTGCGCACCAAGGTCTTCGACCACGTCCAGAAGATGCCGATCGCCTTCTTCACCAGGACCCGGACCGGCGCCCTCGTGAGCCGGCTGAACAATGACGTCATCGGAGCGCAGTCGGCCTTCGCCGGTACCCTGTCCGGTGTGGTCAGCAACGTCGTGGCGCTCGCGCTGACCCTCGCGGTGATGCTCAACAAGTCGTGGCTCGTCACCGTGCTCGCCATGATCCTGCTGCCGATCTTCCTGATCCCGGCCCGCCGGATGGGGTCAAAACTTGCCGATCTGCGGCGCGAGGCCGCCGAACACAACGCCGCCATGGGTACCCAAATGACCGAGCGCTTCTCCGCGCCCGGTGCCACCTTGGTCAAGCTCTTCGGCCGCCCCGACGAGGAGTCCCGCGAGTTCGCCCTCCGGGCCGGCCGCGTCCGGGACATCGGCGTCCGCACCGCCATGCTGCAGTTCACCTTCGTCACGGCGCTGACGCTCGTCTCGGCACTGGCCCTTGCCCTGGTCTACGGCCTGGGCGGCTTCCTGGCGTTGCAGGGGCAACTGGCCGCGGGCGACGTCGTCGTGCTGGCCTTGCTGCTCACGCGCCTTTACGCGCCGCTCACCGCACTCTCCAGCGCCCGGGTCGAAATCATGAGCGCCCTGGTCAGCTTCGAGCGGGTCTTCGAGATCCTGGACCTGAAGCCGCTGATCGAGCAGAAGCCGGACGCCGTGGCGTCCCCGCCCGGTCCGCTCTCGGTGGAGTTCGACAATGTCCGCTTCGCCTACCCCTCGGCAGACAAGGTCTCGCTAGCCTCGCTGGAGGACGTGCTGACCCTGGACACCCGCGGCGGCGAGGAAGTACTGCACGGCATCAGCTTCCGGGTGGAGCCCGGCCAGACGGTCGCCCTCGTCGGCTCTTCGGGCGCCGGGAAGTCCACGATCGCGCAGCTGCTGTCGCGCCTTTACGACGTCGATTCCGGCGCCGTGCGCTTCGGCGGAACCGAGCCCGGCGCCGGGGTGGACGTCCGCGACCTCACTTTCGATTCCATGCGCGAGACCCTCGGCATGGTGACGCAGGACGGCCACTTGTTCCACGAAAGCATCGCCTCCAACCTGCGCCTGGCCCGCCCCGATGCCACTGATGAGCAAATGTGGGATGTGCTGCGGCGGGCCAGGCTCGAAGACATGATCCGGTCCCTGCCCGATGGCCTGAACACGGTGGTGGGGGAGCGCGGCTACCGGCTCTCCGGCGGCGAACGGCAACGCCTGACCATTGCCCGCCTGCTCATCGCCCAGCCGCGGGTGGTCATCCTCGACGAGGCCACCGCCGCGCTGGACTCCACCAACGAGGCCGCCGTGCAGGAGGCGTTGGGCGCCGCCCTGGAGGGCCGCACCGCCGTCGTGATCGCCCACCGGCTCTCCACGATCCGCGCAGCAGACGCGATCCTCGTGGTGGAGAACGGTTCGATCGTGGAGCGCGGTACCCACAGCGAGCTCCTCGCCGCCGAGGGCCGCTACGCCGAGCTGTACCGGACCCAGTTTGCCGAGGCCAGCGCGGTTGCCCAGGAGGCTGTGCCCGGATACTAAGCCGGGGTTAGCGGTGACGGATCCCGACACCAAGTGTCCCGGCGAGGAAGTCACCGCCGCGAAATGGTGGCGGCCGTCGCCGCCGGGCCTGTAGTCTCTGTTCACGGTGATGGATCCCGCCGGAACAGCAGGCACGTCAGGTGCGGCTGTTCGAACCGCCGCCTGGCTAATGGTTCCTACCTTTGCTGATCCGAAGGTAGGTGAGCCTTGCCCGCACCCCGCAACCTCGTCCTGCTGCGTCACGGCCAGGGCGTCCCGAACGGTCGGGCCCGGGAGGGCATCCGGACCGCGTCGGCGACCGCCGTGCTGATCAGACCGAATCGGGCGGCCACCGGGAGCGAAACCTTCGATGCCCTCGCTGCCGCCGTCGGGGGAGGCTTCGTGCAGCTGAAATCCGGGGCGCCGGCCCGCCGTGAACGTGTGGCCAAATACAATCGGCTTCTGGAAATCACCGACGAGGACCCGTCCCTGCCGTACGGTCCGACCGGGACCTACCTCAACGATCCCAACGAGCCGACCCCATGTATCAGGAGCGCCCATGAATGAGCCCGACAACGAGACCCGGGCCGCCACCGGACCCGTCGCCTACGTCCCACGGAAGATCACAGGACCGGTGCTGATGGGTGTGGTGCCGGGCCAGCCCCTCGCGGTCGCGCACCGGGCCGCGGAACTGGCCTTCAGCCTGAACGTCGAGCTGATCTGCGCCTACGTGGATGTCACCACCTACCTCGCCGAAGAACCCGACGGGCGGGTCGAAGCCCGGCCGATTGATCCGGACGGCGTCGACGACGACATCGAAGGCATCAGCGCTGGCATCGCCGAACACCTCCGGGAGGCCCTGGGCGGGACCGGGATCCGGTGGTCCTTCCTGACCCTCGCCGGGGAACCGGCACGGGCCCTGGGGCGGCTCGCCGAGGCCAGGGACGCGTCCATCATCGTCGTGGGCACCCGCGAACGCGGCTTTGGGGCCCGGTTCGAGGAGTTGCTGGTCGGTTCCGTGGCTGTCCATCTCACCCACCGTCAACACCGGCCCGTGCTGGTGGTCCCGCTTGCTCCCCAGCCCCGGCACCATCCGAAGGAAGGCCGCTGATGGAACCGCCCGCCCCCGAGGCCGCGGCAGCAGCCGGCTCTTCCGGAAGGACCGACGCCGCAGACGCGGGGACGCTGGGTGCGGCACGCGCCCACCGCCCTGTGCACCTGCACCCGGGGTTCGTGCTGGTGGTCATCGCCGGGGGTGTGTTGGGAGCCTTGGCCCGTTTCGGGCTCAGCAGCGTCCTGCCGTCCCCGTCCGGCTGGCCGCTGCCCACCCTGATCATCAACCTGACCGGCGCGTTCCTGCTCGGCGGCCTTTTGGAGGCCCTGGTCCGCCGCGGTCCGGACGCCGGGAAGCTGCGGATCATCCGGCTGCTTGCCGGTACCGGTTTCATGGGCGCGTTCACCACCTACAGCACCCTGGCCCTGGAAACGAATGCCCTGCTTGGCGCAGGACGCACCGCCGATGCTGTGCTCTACGTGACAGCGACGCTGATCGGCGGCGCCGCGGCAACAGCGGCCGGGATCCGTGCCGCCGTCGAACACCATCGCAGGAAGGCCGCCCGGCACCGGGACACGGACCTGCACACCGGCCGGCAACAGCCCAACAAGCCCGGGAGGAACCGGTGAACGCCCTGACCATTGTCTTGCTCGGACTCGCCGGCGGACTCGGCGCCGGGACCCGCTTCGTGGTGGACGGGCTGGTTAGATCCAGACTCCGGACAGCCCTGCCTGTTGGCACCATCGCCATCAACGTAACCGGCTCCTTCCTCCTGGGGCTGGTCGCCGGCGCCGTGATCGTCCACGCGGCACCGCCCGAGCTGCAGGCCATAGCCGGCACCGGATTCCTGGGCGGCTACACCACCTTCAGCACGGCCAGCTTCGAGACCGTCAGGCTCATCCAGGCCGGCCGCACCGGCCTGGCCCTTCTGAACGGCATTGGCACCGCCTCCGCCGCGGTTGGTGCCGCGGCAGCCGGTCTGGCCGTGGCCAGCCTGTTATGAGGCCGGACACCAGCCCGACCGTAGCCGGGAACCACCGCGAGGAGCACCGTTGCCGGACATGAGCCATCAGCCCCTCGAGGCAGCCCGGGCCGGGAAGACCGGGCCGAACAGGCTCGGACCCATGGGGTTCGTGCTGACGTTCGGCGTGGTGAGCATGCTCGCCGACGTCGTCTACGAAGGCGCCCGATCCATCACCGGCCCGTTCCTGGCCACCCTCGGCGCCAGTGCGGTCATGGTCGGCTTCATCACCGGATTCGGGGAAGCCGTGGCCACGGTCCTGCGGCTTGGCACCGGCCCCCTGGCCGACAAGACCCGCAAGTACTGGCCGCTGACTATCGCCGGCTACGCCCTGACCGTGATCGCCGTCCCGCTCCTTGCTCTCGCCAGCTCCCTGTGGCAGGCAGCTGCGCTGGTCATCATGGAGCGGTTCGGCAAAGCCGTCCGCACGCCCGCAAGGGACACCATGCTCTCCCACGCCGGGGCGGACATGGGCCGGGGAAAAGCCTTCGGTATCCACGAAGCCCTCGACCAGTCCGGCGCCCTGCTGGGCCCGTTGCTCGTCGGACTGATGATCGCCGTCTCCGGCTACCAGCTGGGATTCGGCGTTCTGGCCGTCCCCGGCGCGCTCGCTCTCATCGCCGTGCTGCTGCTCCGCCGGGCCGCCCCGGAGCCAGGACGATATGACACCCATGCCATCAACGAACCCGTGGCGGCCACCGGCCCGGCACCGGAACGTGTCCCGTTGCCAGCCCGCTTCTGGTGGTACAGCGCCTTCACGGCCATATCAATGTTCGGGTTCTCCACCTTCGGTGTCATTTCGTACCACCTCGAAGTCCAAAAAGTTTTGCCCTCGGCGCTGATACCGGTCACCTACGCCGTCTCCATGGGCGCAGCGGCGCTGGCCGCACTGGCCTCCGGGGCGCTCTATGACCGGATCGGGCTGCGCGGGCTGCTCATCGCCCTACCGCTTACCGCTGCCGTCCCCTTCCTGTCCTTCACGGCCACCCCGGCCCTCGTCTGGGTCGGGGCCGTGGTCTGGGGAGCGGCCTTGGGAATCCACGAATCCACCCTCCGGGCCGCGGTCGCGGATCTGGTCCCGACTGCGCGACGCGGGACCGGATACGGCATCTTCACCGCCATCTACGGCCTCGCCTGGCTCGCCGGGTCAACCATCATCGGCGCCCTCTACACGGCGTCGTACACCGGACTCATCACCTTCACCATCGGTACCCAAGTTGTCGCGCTCATCGCCTTCATCCCCCTGTTGGGCAGCAAAGCCGCCAAGGCGAGCGAACCGGCCGAACCCGGTAAGAGCTGAGCCAACCCGAACACGGCGAAGGGGGCCGTGGATCGTGACGAATCACGTGTGATGATCCCGGGCCCTCAGGCGCTGGCGGGCCTATCCCGCGGACGGTTTGGCCGACAGTGCCGGCAGCACATGGTCCGTCAGCAGCGGGGCGAGGTCGCCGGGCAGTTCGCCTGCCAGATCCAGCCAGCGGATCTCGGCAATTTCCGCCGACGGCCGGGCGCTCCACACGCCCGGAGCTGTGAAGACGGTGGCCTCGATCTGCGTGGCCGCCTCGTTGGCGGCGTCCGCGAGCCAGCAGCCCAGCAGGTCCAGCCGGTCAGCGGCCAGGACAATCCCGACTTCTTCCCGGAGCTCGCGCACCGCCGCCTCCGCGGCGCTTTCGCCGGCCTCGGGTTTGCCGCCGGGGTGCATGAACTTGTCCGTGCCCCTTTTCCGGACGGTCAGGAGGCGTCCGGCGTCATCGAAGACGCAGACGGCGGAGACGACGATGCGGGGGTTCACTCTGAAAGCCTAGCGTTCGGCGCTGGATCGAGTTTCGTGTCCACTGCGGCGTCCAGCCGGCGCAGGACCGACTCCAGCAGCTGGTCCTTGGCCGGCCCGGTGACGTCCCAGCGGTAGCCGCATTCGTCGGGCCCGGCCACGGTGTAGGTCACGCGGTACGTGTCGGGGTCGCACCAGTGCACGTCCCGGTTGGCCTGCCCCGCAAAGCCCATGCGGTGAAAGGGACGGCCGTCCGGGAAATACACGTCCAGGACAGCCGGCGTGTCCGCCGGCCGCAGCAGATATTCCCGGCTCGCCGGCGCGGTGAACGGCGTGCCGTCAAAGGAGGCCCAGCGGACGGTGCCTTCTTCGCGCCAGTGCAGGCCGCCGTCGTCGTCGGTAAAACGGACGACGCCGGTGAAGGTACCGCGGGTTCCGGTCTTGCGGTCCAGCAGCGCGCGGTCGACGGACCAAGAGCCGCGCAGGTAGGCGCGGAGGTCAAAGTCCGGAGCCGAATCCGGGGTTTCTTCCGGGGCAGGAAAGTTCAAGTGCCCTCGATTGGAATCGAACCAACGACACCGGCTTTAGGAGAGCCGTGCTCTATCCACTGAGCTACGAGGGCGGGCATCCGCGGCCGGCCACTGGCCGGCCCAGTCGGACACGGATACAAGCATACAAGGTGAGCGGGGGTACTACGCTCGTGGCATGACCGCAGGAACCACCGAACTTTCCGCCGGAGCCATCTACTACCCGGATGTGGCCGCCACCCGGTTCTACGTCGGAGCCCTGGCGAAGCTGAGCGTGCTGCAGTATTTCGTGGCGGAGTCTGCCGTGATCGGCGCCTGGGCCGGAGCGGACCCCTACAGCCGCCGCACCGGCTACATCAGCGACCTCGGCGCCTCGGCCTGCGGGGACTTTTCCGGCCGGGACGTCTGCTCGCCGGCGCACGTGCTGATGAACGCGTCCTTTGTGGTCCAGGGTCTTGGCATGATTGTCGGCGCGCTCCTGCTCGGTTCGGCACTCCTGTGCCTTGCCGCGCGGCCCGGTGTTCCGCTCACGCGGGGCGCCGGCCGGCCGGCCCAGGCGCGTGGGAATACAGGCCGAGCGCAGAACCCGGCGCGCTGGAGCGCGGGCGTGGCCGCCGCGGCTGCGGCACGGCTGTTGACCGGCACCGCCGGCGTGGGCACCGTCATTGTGGGGTTCGTACCCGAAAACACCGGATCCCCCTGGCACGTGGCCGGTGCCCTCATGTACTTCGCGGCCGGCGCCCTGGCCCTCCTGGTGATCGGCTGGCTGTGGCTCAGGCAGACCCCGCTGGGGTGGCTCATCCTGGGTTGCGGCGCAGTGTCCCTTGCGGCGCTCGTTGCCGGCGGCGTGACGGGCATGCATGTGCCGGAACCTGGCACGCTGGAGCGGCTCATGGGCTACCCCATTACGGTGGGCGTCGCGGCGGCCGGCCTCGTCATCGCCCAGCGGGTCCAGCATGAGCGCACGCTCCGCAAGCGCGCCCGGGCCCGGGCCCGGACCCGCTGACGCTTGACGCTTGACGCTGACGCTTGACGCTGACGCGGGCCGGGCCCGGACCCGCTGAACCGGACCTTCTAGGGCGCCGGAGCGGACGCCGTCGTGCTCGGAGCCGGAGAAGCGGGCGTCGCCGACTTGGCGGCCATGATTTTCAGCAGTTCTTCATCGCGCAGTTTGGACCACGGCGAGTCTGGTGATCCCTGCAGCGAAGCTTCGGGGCTGTCGGTCTGGGTCCACCACTTTGCCTCAAAGACCCTGCCCTCGAAGAGCACCCGGTCGCCCTTGCGGTAGACCGTGCTGGGCTGCCACGCCGGTGCCGTGCCGGCCGGCGCCGTGAGCTGGGGCGTGGGCTTGTCTCCAGCCAGGACCGGACCGATGATGCGCCACGGGGTCGCTGTGCCCTGGAGTACGGGATCGTCCGGGGTGTCGGCGCGCGTCCACCACTTGGCCTCGTACACGTTGGAATGCCACACGATCCGCTCGCCCGCGTTGTACGCGGCGTTCTCAGACCACACGGGGTACGGGCTGGTGGAGGGGTTATCGCTGACGGCAGGGACCGGCGTCGGCTGAGCGGCGCTGGCCGGCGCGGCCGACGGGCTCGCCATCACCCCGGCGCCGAGGATCGTGGCGAACGATGAGCCGCCCTGGTCCACCCCGCTGCAGCCATCGGAGACCTTCGTGACGTCGGGGAAGTTCTGGCTGCAGGTACGGTCTCGGTTCAGGGACCACATCGACAGGCGGCCGATGCCCTTTGCACTTGCGTAGGCGCTGAGATCCTGCGCGTCGTTGAGCGTGAAGATTTCGCCGGCGACGTCGTTCTGGCCGATCATCGGCGTCAGGCCGACCTTCCGCCATACCGTTTCGCTGCCGAGTTCACTGCCGGCTGCCCGGTACAGGCCCGTCAGCTGGCGGTGGGTGGCTTCCGCGGCGGACACCGCGTTCTCGTACATCGAACGACCCGGCAGCTTGCTCCCGCCGTAGTCCATGGTCATCGCGTTGACCCCGGCGAGGTCGACGCCTGCGGTGATCATGTGTTTCACGGCGTCGCTGCCCGCGGTTGTGAGGCCGTTGGGATCCGCCGGCAGCGTCAGCCACACGCTGAGTCCCTTGCCGTCGCGCTGGCGGTCGTGCTGGAGCGCCGCGATGGCCGTCGCACGCCGTTCAAGGGCCGCGGGGTCGGACAGGGCCTGGCCTTCGACGTCCAGATCGATGCTGCTGACGTTGTAGCGGTCGACGACGCTCCGGTAGGCCGACGTCAGCTTCGCGGAATCGGTGCAGGCGACGGCGAGTTCCTGGTTGGTCAGCCCACCGAAGGAAACGGCCACGCTCCCGCCGAGTTGCTGAAGCCGTGCCACGCGCCGGTCCAGGTCCAGCGAGTTCGCTGCCTCGGCGAGGGAGTAGGCGGCGCCCCACGATGGCGTGCACGGATCCTTGGGATCAGCGACCACGAAGGACAGTACGACTTTTTCGGCTTCCTTGGACGCCGGGGCCTCGAAGGCATACCGCGGCGTTGCCGTGACGTCGACATATCCCGAAAAGACGGACGGGATGCTCTCGGCCGCCCGGACATCCTGGAAATTGCCCCACGCGGCGACGCCGCCGGCGGCGACTGCCGCTACGGCGGTGATGAGTACGCCCAGCCGGACCAGCGACAGCTTGCGGCCTGGGAATCGTTCGGACACAGGGCCCCCCTTGTGTGTCTTGCATGGAGCAGCCGGGCATGCGCCGGCCGCCGGTATCAGCGCGCGCATTTGCCGGAGTGTCTGATGTCCGGCAAGCGTCTGACCTTGCATTATCATAAGGGCACTCACCGGAACATTCCGGTGCGGCGTGCGGGTTTTGCCGTAGGCGCGCGCCAATATGCCGACTTTGCAGTCTTATGGGGACTAATGCCAGATCAGCTTGTCTTGCCGCGCGTAGAAGCGGAAAGCGTGACTTCCGAACAAAAGGGTGCGGTCCGGCGCCGTCAATGGGGGGCTGAGCGGCGTTCCGAGCCGCTCTCAATTGTTCATCCGAGGCCGTCCAGGCGCAAAATAATCTTGGGCCGGCTAGGAATTCTGACCACGTTGGCTGCCTGGGTTACCTACCTCATTTCCACCATTCTGAAAGAGCTCGCGGACAACCCGAATGCCGGCTTCAGGTTTCAGTTTGAGACGACTTCCTATCTTGTCGTCGTAACATTCCTGACGTTTTCGGCCCTCATGTATCTTCTGGCCCGGCAAGGGGCCCTATATCGTTTCCGCGATCATTCCAGGGTGCCCCGCGGCGAACTGGACCGCCACTTTGCCGAATACTCCGAGGGCATCACGGTGCTGGTGCCCTCCTATGCCGAAGAACCCCAGGTGGTGCGCGCCACGCTGTGGTCCGCCGCCCTGCAGGAGTTCCCGGATCTCAAAGTGGTGCTGCTCCTCGATGACCCGCCGCACCCCGCGGACCCCGGCGATCGCGCCCGGCTGGACACAACCCGCGCGTTGACTGGGGAGATCTCCGCCGCACTCAGCGCCCCGGCCGCCCGCGTCAACACCGCCCTGGCCGAATACCGACGTCGGCAAAAGACGCCCGCGGGCCCCGAGGGGCGCGAACTGGAGTTGCTGGTCTCCGAATACGAGGCAGCCGCCGAATGGCTTGAAGCGATGGCGTCGGCCGAAAAAGTTGAGGACCACGTCGACGAGTTCTTTGTCGACCTCGTCCTCATGGGCCTGGCCCGCGAACTGAGGCTCGTGCTCCTGGGCCTGAACGCCGCGTCAGTGCAGCAGGCATCGCTGCCGCTGTCCCGGATCGAAGAGCTGTACCTCCGGCTGACCTGGATCTTCAACGTCTCCACCGAGACATTCGAACGCAAGAAGTACGCGAGCCTTTCGCATGAAGCCAACAAGGCCATGAACCTCAACGCCTACATTTCGCTCATGGGCCACACCTGGAACAAGGAGACCACCGCCGACGGCGTGGTGCTCCGGAAGGTGGCCGCCGACGTCGCCCCTGACGAGCAGGGCCAGGTCATGGCAGTCCGTGACACCACCTACGTGTTGACGCTCGACGCCGACTCCCTGCTTCTGCGCGACTACTGCCTCCGCCTGGTCTACTTCCTGGAATCGGCCGGCAACGAGCGCGTGGCTGTGACGCAGACGCCCTATTCCTCCTTCCGCGGCGCCCCCACCCGCATCGAGCGGGTTGCGGGAGCCACCACCGACCTCCAGCACATCCTGCACCAGGGCATGAGCTATTACGGTGCGACGTTCTGGGTGGGCGCGAACGCCGTCATCCGCAAGCGCGCCCTCGAGGACATCGTGGAGGTGGAAACCAACGGGGCCTTCGAAATCCGGACCTACATCCAGGACCGCACCGTCATCGAAGACACCGAATCCAGCATCGACCTCGGCCAGCACGGCTGGACCCTGGTGAACTACCCGGAACGGCTCAGTTACAGCGCCACCCCTCCCGACTTCGGCTCCCTCGTGGTCCAGCGCCGCCGCTGGGCCAACGGCGGCTTGCTGATCCTGCCCAAACTGTGGGCCCAGCTCCTCCAGCACCGGTCCGACCGCCGCAAGATCCTGTTCCGGGAGGTGCTGCTCCGGGTGAACTACATGGCCTCCATCGCCTGGGCGAGCTTCGGCCTGGTGTTCCTCCTGGCATACCCGTATGACAGCCGGCTGCTGAGTCCGATCGTGTTCCTCGCGGCCCTGCCCTACTTCCTGGCCATGGGCAGCGACCTGCGCGACTGCGGCCACCGGTTCAGTGACATCTTCCGGATTTACGGCTTCAACCTCGTCCTGCTGCCGGTGAACCTGGCGGGCGTGCTGAAATCGCTGCAGCAGGCCGTCACCGGCGACAAGATTCCATTTGCCCGCACCCCGAAGGTCAAGGACCGCACCGCGGCCCCGGCCATCTACGTCCTGACGCCGTACGCGATTGTGGCGTTCTCGCTGTTGACCGTGTGGCGGGACGCCCAAGTGGGCAACTGGGGCAACGTGGCATTCGCCTCCCTGAACGCCGTCCTGGCCGCAGGCGCCATCCGCGCCTACATCGGCGTCTTCAATTCCGCCGTGGATGTTTTCCTCGGGATGGTTAACTGGCTTTATGTCAGTCCCCGCCCCAAGAAGGTGAAGGAGAGCCCCGTGATTGCCAAAACAGCCGAGGAAGTCGACTGGGAAACGATTCTCTATCACGGCGACCGCCGGCTGAACCGGGACCTCCGGGGTTCCGCGGACCGCCGCCGTCGAATTGCGATCCGATGACGCTCGAGGCCCTGGCCGGCCACGGCGAGCGGCTCCCGGACGATGAAACCGGCGCCGCCCAGGGTGCGGCGGTGACGGCCGAAGCGGCGGTGCCTTCGGAGGTGGCGGTGACGGCCGGCTCGCCTGCCGCGGACAGCGAAGCGGCCGCGATGCCGGAGACGCCTGCCACACTGGAGACAGCAGCGGCCCTTACGGCGGCCGCCGCGATGGCGACGGCCGCGACGCTTGCGGCACCCCCGGCGTCGGAAGTGCCGACGTCGGACGGGCCTTCCGCGGACGCCGGTGCCGCCCGGGACCTGGCCGGGGACGCGGCCCGCGCCATAGGCGTACGGATGATCGACGGCGCCATCATCGAGGTCCTGCTGCCCCCCAACCAGGAAATCGAGGGGCCCGAAGCGCGTATTGCCGGTGACGCCGTCCGTGCCCTCGCCGCGGGCCGGCGGATGCCGGTGCTCCTGGTGATTACCGGCGTCGTTGGTGTCAGCGTCGAGGCCCGGCAGGTCTACACGGGATCCATCGCGGCGACGGCGTTCGCCCTGGTGGGCGAGAGCCCGGTGGACCGGGTCATTGCCCACTACCTCCTGCGGTCCAGGAGCGAAACGATTCCGGCACAGTTCTTCAGCTCCGAATCCGCGGCCGTCGAATGGCTAAGGCAGTACGTCCGTGACGAGTGAAGCGCAGGACCCCAGGCTGCATGCTCTCGTGGAGGGCATTGTGCGCATCGCCGGCGGCGATCTGAGCACCAGGATCCCGCACTCAGGGGCCCGGGACGACGTCGCCGCCGTCATTGCCGGCATTAACCTGATGGCTGATGACCTGCAGACCATTTATCAGGAGCTGGAGGAGCGCGTCGAAAGCCGCACGGCGATGCTGCGTGACGCCCAGGTCGAACTCGAACGCATGGCCTTGACCGACCCCCTCACGCAACTTGCCAACCGCACAGCACTCAACGCGGTTCTGAGCCATGCCCTGGCCGAGTCCTCGCGGGGCGAGATGCCGCCGGCGCTCCTGATTCTTGATCTCGATTCGTTCAAGGGCATTAACGACACCCTGGGGCACAGCGCCGGCGACGACGTCCTGCGGGTGATCGCGCGGCGGCTGGAGGGCGCCGTCCGCGAAACTGACACCGTGGCCCGCCTCGGGGGCGATGAATTCGCGGTCATGCTGCCCAAGTCCAATCTGGTCCGCGCCCGCCGGGTGGCGAACAGGATCCTCGCCGCGCTCAACGAGAGCCTCGACGTCGGGGACCTGAGAATTACGTGCGGAACGAGCATCGGCCTGCGGATCGCGGAGCCCGGACAGTCCGTTGATGACCTTGTGATGGAAGCCGACACGGCCATGTACGCCGCCAAGGCCCAGCCGCACAGCAGCATCAAAGTGTTCGAACCGGCCCTGCTGTACGCGCGCCGGCTGCAGAGCGTCATGATTACGGAAATGCGCGAAGCGATCAGGGAAGACCAGCTGACCCTGCACTACCAGCCGGTGGTGGACCTCGCCACCGGCAGGATCGAAGGCGTGGAGGCGCTGGTCCGGTGGAACCACCCCGAACGCGGCCTGCTCATGCCGGACAGCTTCATTCCGCTGGCAGAGGAAACCGGCATGATCGTGGACCTGGGCCACTGGGTGCTGCGTAATTCCGTGCGTCAATTGCGGCAATGGCAGCAGGAACAGCAGGTGGACAGCACCTTCAACGTCCGCGTCAACATTTCCACCACCGAACTGCAGAACCTCGAACTGATCGAACATGTCCGGGACATCCTGCGGGAGACCGGGGTGGATGCGTCAAACCTGATCGTGGAGCTGACCGAGTCCATGGCCGTCAACGGCGGGGATGTGGACCAGTATTCGCTCAACGGCCTCCGGCGACTCGGCGTGCAGCTTGAGATCGATGACTTCGGAACCGGCTATTCCTCCATCAGTTACCTGCGCAAGCTGCCCGTCAACGTCGTCAAGATCGACCGGAGCCTGATCAGCGGCCTGGGCACTGACGAGCAACAGCGGGACTTTGTGGCCGCGGTGCTGCATCTCATTCACGCCTGCGGCCTCAAAGCCCTGGCCGAGGGCATAGAGACGGCGGAACAGGCCGAGATCCTGCGCGAGATGGGTTGCGGCAGCGGCCAAGGCTACTACTTTGGCCGGCCCGCGCCGGCTGCGGATATTGCGGCGTTGATGAGCCGGCGGACGTAGGCGTTTGGGCCCGCTTTCAGGTCATGCTGGTTGATCCTTGAGCTTAAACAGCGACGGCGGGTGCCGGAATTTCTTCCGGCACCCGCCGCCTGTCACTACAGTCTCCGTTACTTCTGAGTGGAGTTCGGCCACCAGCCGACCGCTACAACAGAGCCCTGGCTCGAACCGCTTGAGGCAGACACTGCTGCTGAGGCGGACAGACCGGCGCCGGCCAGCGCGCCAGCGACGAGGAGCGTTGCGAGGATTTTCTTCATTTGAACTCCTGATACGTAAGAGGCTGATGTGACTCATGTGGTGCAGGTTTAGTATATGGGGAAATCGACACGCCACAAGGTAACGATTTATAAAGAATTGCGCTGGAGTGTGATATCCGCGCTCCTGGGTGAATCTTGCGTGAAGCCTGCGCAGGTCCTTCTTGCGTGGCTGGTTCGATTCCGCTCTCGCGGCAACGGATAATTGAGGCATGCAACGAAACTCTGTTTCACCCTCCTACGCCGCTGCAGAGCTGCAGGCACGGGAATATCGAACCAGCCATGACTTCGGCCGTGCGGCTAGCAGTGCGCAGGTGGCCTCGGAAATCGCGCGGAACGATGGTGACTTGGCGGCAGCCTGGGGCATGCGGCTCTTTCAGGCCGAGAATCTGCTCGACGCCGGCGATTTCGAGGCGTGCGCCGTGATTGCAGCCGAGTTGGTGGATGGCGCTCCTGGAGCCCCGGCTGAAGATGCCCGTGGCAAAGCAAATATCCTGCTCGCAAAAGCCAGGCAGGGCGCCGGGATGCTGGGGCAGGCGGCCGACGCCGCGCGAATAGCCGCGCTTTTGTCCTCGGGTGCTGGCGATGTGGAGAATAACGTCAAGGCCCGGCAGGCCCTCATCGCGGCCCTCGCCGAAAGCGGAAGGTTGGAGGAAGCCTGGAATGAGAGTCTGCTTTTGGCCGACGACATATCCAACGAGGTCGACGACCAGTTGGTCGGCAAGGCGTACTGGGTCATCGGCAATGTTGCTTTTCTCTGCAACAAAGTGATCGAAGGGCTCGAGTATCACGAACTTGCGGCGGAGACATTTTCGCCGGCGCGAAATCTTGATGTTTGGGCAAAGTTCAACAAGGCATCGGCGGCTATGCGCCTGGCCGCCGAGGTCGCCGACGCGGACACACTCCGCTGCATTGAACGGGCGGAACTGGCCACAGACGTCATTGGCGGCTCCGACGAGGACCATATTCTGTTGAAGCTAAATCGCGGTCACTGGAATTTCCTGGCGGGCGACCCGCAGTCTGCCATCGAAATCCTGACCGAGATCAGCACGGTTGCGGAAAAGACGTCGCCGCAAATTCTGGGCGAGGCCTCACTGTTGCTTGGCCGATCCTATGCTGCCATGGGCAACGTTCCCGAGGCACGGACACACCTGCTGGAAGCCGCAGATCACTTCGAGAAGGCCGGCGCACCGCAACGCGCAGAACAGGCCCGAGAATTCCTCACGAACGTGCCCTGACTTCCCACCGAAGTGGACATGCCCCTCGTTGTCGGCGAGGACTGGACATAACGCCAACATGTCCGGCGGCCGCGGCCAAAGGGGGACATGTCCCGTCGTGGGTCTCGTGCTGCTTCGCGGGACATGCCCCGTGCAGGGACCGAGGAGTGGGCATAGGACCACTGGGCCCGCTGCTCGTGGTCATAGCTGGACATGTCCCGTGGTTGAGTCAGTGTGCCAAGGACAAGTCCAATGGCGGGAGTCAGGACTGGACATGTCCCGTGGTCGAATCAGGGTACGAAGAACAAGTCCAGCGCCGGGGACCCAGGCTGGACATGTTCTACGGGTGAAGCCGGGTTCGAGGGACAAGTCCAGGGACAGGGACTAAGGCTGGACATGTCCCGTGGTGGGGGAAGCTGCAGTGGCTTTGCGTCCGAGGAATACGGCCACGCCGCCGGCCACGAGGCTCAGCGCCAGAAGTGCCCAGCCGGCCACGGTGAGCCCGGAGGCCAGGGCCACCTGACCGGCGTCGAGAGTCCCGGCGGACATCATTGCATCGATCACGATGTTGCCCCACAGCCTGACCACGGCAAAGAGCAGCGGCAATGCCCACAGCGCCCAGCGCAGGGATTTTTTGGCCACGTTGGTTCCGATCAGGAGCAGCCAGGTGAATCCGAAGATCAGCGGGAAGAGCATGCCGGCTGTCTTGTGGACATAGCTGAGCTGGCCGCGGGCGTCGGAGTCCATGGCCGCTCGCAGCTGCTCCACGAACCCCTGGTCGAAACCGCCCACCATCGAATCCGGCATCGCCTGGCCGCCCGACAGTTGCGTGAGCTGGTTGAGGGTGAGCAGATGCAGGTACCAGAACAGGAACAGGCTGGCCACGACCCCGGCGATCACAATCAGGTGGGTGTTGTTCTGTGCCTTCTGCGGGGTCCGGTCGGTGGTCGGATTGATCACCGGCGGAAGGTGGTGTTGGGGGACCGCCGCATTGGCGCCGTGCTTCTTGATCCGCTGCGCGGGTGTCTTGGCCATGGCTCCATTATCGCCCGTCCGGCTCGGCCTCCCGCGCCGGCTGTTCACTGCCAGCGGGCGCCGATACTCTGGAACGCGTGACCGAACTAGGAAAACACCGGCTTGGCCGGCACAGCACCGCAGATCTTGACCCGTCGCTGGATGACTACCAACTGGCCGAGGCCCTGGTCCGCGAGGCCGGCACGCTCGCGCTCTTGATGCGGCAGGCAGGGCTCGAGGGCAGGCAGAAGACGTCTGTCTCCGACGTTGTCACGGCCGCAGACCACGCCGCCGAATCCTATGTGCTGGAGCAGCTGCGGCGCTGCCGGCCCGAGGACGGCATCCTGGGCGAGGAGGGCGCCTCCGTGGCGGGCAGCAGCGGCCGGACCTGGGTCATCGACCCCGTCGACGGGACGTACAACTTCCTGCATGGATCCACGTACTGGTGCTCGGCCATCGCTTTGAAGGACCCGTCCGGTGCCGGGCTCGGCGCCATCTTCCAGCCGGAGGAGGACAAGCTCTGGCTTGGCGGGACGTCCCGGGCGGCAACGCTCAACGGCGAGAAGCTCCTCACTTTCCTCCCCGGCGCGTCCGGAGGCAAGGGAAGGTCGGCCACACCGGTCTCGGAGCTCGGCGCCGCAACGTACATCCACCCGACGTGGCTCGCCGATCCGATGTGTGCCATGCCCTGGCATGCGGCAGCGACGTCGGCAGCGGCCCTTCGCATGTTCGGATCCGGCTCCTGTGACCTTGGCCGGGTGGCCGACGGCGAGCTCGGCTGCTGGTTCCAGCACAGTTGCCCCGAGTGGGACTGGCTGCCGGGCAAGGCGATCGTCGAGGCGGCCGGCGGCGCGACCGACGTCGTGCGAGTCAACGGCCTGGACTGGTTCATCGCGGGAGGCACGACGGCGGTCCGGCAGCTGCGTGCCGCACTCGTCTCCGGTAGCGTCGGCTAGCTTCCCGCCCGGTCCCCGGGCCCCGGAGCCCGGAGCCCGGGGGTCCGCGGGCTAGGGGGTCCCCTCCTCCGTTTCCGGGTCTATCGGAGGGCCAGGGACGCGGCCTATACTTCCGGACATGGGGGACCGATCACCAATTCCGGACGTGCCTGATGTGCTGCCCAGACGAGGAACTGATCGGGTGCGGACCCGCCGGCTGCGGGGAGCAGGATGAGCGGTTACCTCGCCGAATCCGTACTCGTTGAAGCTCACGGCGCCAGGCGGCTCCTCCTGGAGTCAGGTCTGGGCGCCACCCCACAAGGACTGGTGGAAAATCCCAGCTTCTTTCACGGGTTTGCGGCAAGGCCGGACGTGGTGTCCAGCGCGCTTCTCGCCGTTGCCGACGTCGCGGCGTCGAGGTACTACGACGCAGGTTTCCGGCTCAGCGATGTCGTAGACCCGGTCATGACTGCAGGAGGAGACCGCCTGCGTTGTGAGTCGTTTTCGGCATGCAATGGGGTCCAGGCGCGGCTGGACCTGCTGGGCAGCGGCCTGGATGGCGGCGAGATCGGCTTCGGAACCACCAACGTGGACATCAACAGCCCGCTTCGCTCTGCGCTCGCCAACGTGCACCGCAACGACCTGCTCCACTTCGACGTCGGCCGGGACCGGCTGGTGGTCTCCACTCCCGAAGAGAGCCACGTGGAGCGGAAGGTGGACCTGCCTGACCGGTGGGTCCGCGGCTTCGCCGAGACACCCGCCATCGCTGCCGGCATGACGCATCTGGCCGCCGTTTCCGGCTCCGGAGTCAGTCAGTTTCTGGCCTCCTTGCCGGCAGCCCAGCCCGGACGCACGGTCTTCCTACTGCCATCGGCCCGGGGATTGCGCGAGGTGGCGGCGGCGAAGCCGTCAACGGTCACGCTGGCAGGTACCGGACGGCTTGCCGCCGCCAGGCGGGTCGCCCGATTCGCCACCCGCCTGGACATCTTCCGTCACGACAACGGGGCCAGCGGCTGGGTGTTCAGGCTCCCCGGTGCCGACTTCACGCTGCTGCTGTCCCCGGCGGCCGGCCGGGGATTCTCGGGGGAAGGCGGGATCCTTGCGGCACTCGCCGCCCCTGGCGTGAAGGAAGCCGGAGCGACTGTCCTGGACTTCCTTGGATGGCAGGCGGTCATTTCGATAGAGGCGCTCCGCGCAAAGACCTGTCTCTCGTCGGAGCGCGTCAGCCAGGGGCTGGCCTGGTTGGGTGCTTCCGGGAAGGTGGGGTTCGACTTGGTGGAAGACGCCTACTTCCACCGGGAACTGCCGCTGGACCCGGGCCGTACCGTCAGGGACCACCCCCGGCTGCAGGCTGCCCGTGGCATTGTTGCCCGGGGCGGGGTATCCCCGTTGGAGGACTGCTGGGATGTCCTGGCCGCAGACGGAAAATACGCCTACCGGGTGACGGTCGGGGACGGACTCTACCAGTGCACCTGTGCCTGGTGGTACGACTTTCGCGGCTCCAGGGGTCCTTGCAAGCATGCGCTCGCCGTTCAGCTTCTGCGGCTCGAGACGGCACCCGGCCACGTACTGGAAAACACATGACGGCGCCGGAGGGCCGCGGCGACCCGCCGCTCGTGCAGGAGGTACGCCGGCTCGCCACAGCCGAAGACTGGATTGCCCTTCGCGAATACATTGCCGCGCCCCCGCCGGACGAACTCGCCGAGGCGAGGACGTGGTTCGCCAAAGGCGGCCGGACCCTGCTGACCCAGGACCTGGACTGGCGACTCCACGGGACCATCAGCCCCATCGACTCGCATTCCCGCTCAATTGTGAGGGAAATGGTCACCGTCGCCGTCAGCGCACCTGCCGATGCCGCCAGATTCCTGCCCTGGCGGGCGATGGGATGGAACCGCAACGTTCAGATCCTGACGCTGCTGGATGTTCTGGTTTCAAAAGGCGACCATTGGTGCCGGCGCTTCGTGGCCGCGGCGATCCGCCGGAACGCGAGAGCCGGGCAGGAGATTGCCACAACCGTCATCCGCTATTGCCTGCCGCTCATTCTGCACTTTGGAGTTGCCACTGCAGATTTCGAGGCCTATCCGCGGCTTTGGGCGTTCTACTATCGGGGGCTCGCGAACGGCCGGCTCCACGAGGACTGGAACGATGAGCTTGCGGCGCACTTTGAGTCCCCCCGTTGGTCCGGACTCGGGTTCCGCATCAATGCCGCCGGAAGCGCGGTGGTCTTTCCGAAAATGCAGAAATCGTTGCTGGAGTTGTGGGATCAGGACCTGACGGCTTCGAAAACTCTGTTGCGTTGCTTTGAGGCGCCTGACGCGCTGGGGCCCCTGGCCAGGGTAGGAACGCCGACGGAGTGGACCGTCGGGGCCGCAATCGGCGGCTACCTCAACCGGGAGACCTTCAGCAGCGAGGAGGTCTTCGACAAGCTCCGCACGGCGCTCGCACGCGACGATGGACTCCCGACCCAGCGAGTGTTGGCCGATGTCCTGAAGTGGTGTCCGCCCAGCCCTGGGGAGGTTGCTGCCAGCATTCCGCTCCTGCTGTCCGTGGTCGCCACAGCCCCCGGATTCCTGTCCTTCCCGGCGCTTGGGCTTCTGCTCCAGGCGCCACTGGACGGCGGTGACCTCCGGGACCTGAGTGTTGCCGTGTTCGGCAGGACGGAGAAGAAGCCCCAGGAGCTTTTGGTTCGGCACCTCAAGTCGCTCCAGGCTGCGCAGGCATACGACGGCGACGTCCTTGCCGCCTGCTGGGAGGCGGCGGCCGGATCCTCCGATCTGTTGGTCCGGACGACAGCGAAGGAGATGACGGGGCGAGGTCTGGACCCAGCCCGGGAAGAGCCGCTTTACGCCACATCGCTCTGGGGGACGGGGGTCCGACAGCCTCCAGAAATTCCCCTGTTCGTGGCTCAAGAGGTCGATTCGAACAAACCGTTACCGCGGTGGTTCGGACCGCGCGAGCATTCCATCGCCGACGAGCAGCATGTTGATCGCTTCCTGCGGACCGTCTACCGCCGCCCCCAAAACGTTCAGGACTGGTATCGCCGGAACTGGCCGCGGTCGCCGAACACCTGGCGGCACTGGGCGGCCCCGGGCCCGGAGGTTGTCCTGTCGATGTGGGCATCAGGGCAACACAACCTGGCCGCTCACCGGAATCTGATCGGCCTGGTCCGGGCATCCCTGGCCCGCTCCTCCGATACGGACGACCCTTTTGGCTGGTCGAGTCCTTTGGCCGCAGTCCACATATTTCGTCAAAGTGAGCTGGTGGTCCAGGCAGGAACCGTGCCCTACTCCCTGGCCACACCGAGTTATGACAACTTCCGTGTGGAACTGGGCAGGCTGGTGTCACTGCTCCGGCTTTTTGAACGCGAAGGCTGGGCGTATGGTGAAGCCGACCTGTTTCAGGCACTCTTGCGCCTGGGGCCGATGGATGCGCGGCTGGCAGCCGATGTCCCTGAACTGCCCGTCCTGCCATTTGACGGTCCGGACGGGCAGGAGCGGCATGCCGGTCGAATTCTGCGCGAGTGGGTCGGAGGAGGAGGATTCAGGCCCCCTCCGGTGGACGCTCCGCTTACCTTGCCGGTCCCCTTGGAACGGTTTCCGTCGATCCCCCCGGAGCTTCTGTCGCCAGAGGTGTGGAGTGGCAGCGGACGCGGACATCTGGGTACGTGGCTCGCCTCTGAGGCCTCGGCGGTGGTGCCTTTCTGGCCCGACCTGGGCGCCATCTGGTTGGACAGGCGGGTGGTCTACAGCGGGCTCGTCGCACTGGCGGCAGGCGGACCTGCGGGGGCAACGGCCGGAGAACTCGGGCAACTGACTCACGATTGGTTCATTGCCATGCTCACCAGTTCCCGCCCGGACGACAGGAGCAGCACCCTTGAAACGGTGCTGGAAATGGCCGCGAGGCGCCAGTTGTCAGCTGAACACCTGGCCATGGCTGCACGGAAGCGCGTCGAGGCCGGCGACCAATCGCTGGGCCGGCTGTCGAGGGCCATGGCGCTGGTGGCCTATGAGGGTCATCTGGAGTGTGTCTGGCCGGTGCTCACCGCCCTTGTGGTGACGTCCTCCAAACAGCAGAGGCTTCCTGCCGGGACCAGTGAACTGCTCGCCACTTGCACGGAATTCTGGGAATCCATTCCTGTTGATCACCGGACAACCGCAACAGCCCAAGACTTCGCAGTGGCCGTCCAGAGGCTGGCCGGCGCCAAGACTGCCACTAAGACGGCTTTGGAAGCGAAGCGGCTCGCGTCGCAGATGGACCTCATGCGTTAAGCCAGCCTGGAGCTTCTCCCGATAAACAGGCCGGCGCCGCCAGCCGGCAAGCTCATTCCCTAGCGAAGTTTTTCAGTGGGACATGCTCATTCTTCGTGGTCAGGACTGGGCATGTGGGGATTGTGCCCATTGGTGGCTGGTTCCGCGGGACATGCTCATTGCACAGTCCGACGTTCAGGGGACATGCTCTTTCTTGAGCTCAGGCTTCGCGGGACATGCTCACTCCACGGTCCAACCTGCGTGGGACATGCTCATTCTTCGCGCTCAGGCGTGGGCATATGGGGGTTGTGCCCATTGGTAGCTGGTTCCGCAGGACATGCTCATTCCACGGCCCAACCTCCACGGGACATGCTCATCGCGCTGTCCAATGTTCAGGGACATGCTCATCGCGCAGTCCAATGTTCAGGGACATGCTCATTCTTTAGCGCAGGCTCCGCGGGACATGCTCACTCCACGGTCCAACCTGCGTGGGACATACTCATTCTTCGTGGTCAGGACTGGGCATAAGGGGATCATGTCCACTGGCTGCGGGCGGCGGAGGGCATGTCCCGAGGGGCGGACGTGGCTGTCAGCGCCACCGCCTAGACTTAGATACACCATGGATATGTTGTTTGACCCTTATGCCGACGGACCCTTCCAAGCTGCCTCCAAGGCGGCGGCAGGCACCAAAGAGCCTTCCGGGACCGGCCTTCCGGGGCTGGATTCAGAGGCCGGCTTTGGCCTGGACGGCAACGGCTTCGGCCCGGGCCATGCTCTCGGCAGCGCCCCTGGCAACGCCTGGGACGGTCCGCAGCTTCCGAACGCGAGCGAGCTTCTGGAAGGCCTGAACCCGCAGCAGGAAGAAGCCGTGAAACACGCCGGCAGCGCCCTGCTGATCGTGGCCGGCGCCGGCTCTGGCAAGACCCGGGTGCTCAGTAACCGGATCGCCTACCTGATCGCCACGGGCCGGGCGCACCACGGCGAGATCCTGGCCATCACCTTCACCAACAAGGCCGCGGCGGAGATGCGGGAACGCATCGAGGTCCTGGTCGGCGCCCGGGCGAAGACCATGTGGATCTCCACCTTCCACTCCTCCTGCGTCCGGATCCTGCGCCGCGAGGCGAAGAACGTCGGCCTCAATTCCAACTTCTCCATCTACGACTCCGCGGACTCGCTGCGCCTGATCACTCTCGTCGCCAAGAACCTGGACCTCGACCCCAAGCGCTTCGCCCCCAAGGCCATCCAGCACAAGATTTCCGCGCTGAAGAACGAGCTCATCGACGACGACTCCTACGCCTCCAGCGCCAACTACAACGATCCTTTCGAGCAGGCTGTCGCCGAGGTCTTCAAGGGCTACACCCAGCGCCTCCGCCAGGCCAACGCGATGGACTTCGATGACCTGATCGCCCAGACCGTCTACATGTTCCGGGCCTTCCCCGCGCTCGCCGACTCGTACCGGCGCCGCTTCCGGCATGTCCTCGTGGACGAATACCAGGACACGAACCACGCCCAGTACGCCCTAGTGCGCGAGATTGTCGGCGAGGGGCCGGAGGCCTCCGAGCTCACCGTGGTGGGCGACTCCGACCAGTCCATCTACGCCTTCCGCGGCGCGGACATCCGCAACATCGTGGAGTTCGAGAAGGACTACCCGGACGCCCGGACCATCAAGCTGGAGCAGAACTACCGCTCCACCCAGACCATCCTCAGCGCCGCCAACTCGGTCATCTCGCGCAACCCCAACCGGCCGGAGAAACGGCTCTGGACGGCCGAGGGCGACGGCGAAAAGATCGTCGGCTACGTCGGCGAGAACGAGCACGACGAAGCGCAGTTCATCGCCAAGGAAATCGACCGGCTGCAGGACGAGGGCAATCTGCGTCCCGGCGACGTCGCCATTTTCTACCGCACCAACGCCCAGTCCCGCTCGATCGAAGACGTCCTGGTGCGCGTGGGCCTGCCGTACAAGGTGGTTGGCGGCACCCGCTTCTACGAGCGCAAGGAAATCAAGGACGCCCTCGCCTACCTACGGGTTCTGGTCAACCCCGACGACGACGTCAACCTCCGCCGGATCCTCAACGAACCCAAGCGTGGCATCGGCGACCGTGCCGAGGGCGCTGTCGCTGCCCTTGCCGAGCGCGATCGCACCTCCTTCATGACCGCCGCGAGGCGCGCCGACGAAGCCCCGGGCATGGCAACCCGCTCGGTCAACGCCGTGCTGGGCTTCGTGAAACTCCTCGACGACCTCGCCGAGGTGGCCTCCGGCTCGGGTGCCGCCGCCGCCCTGGAAGCCGTGCTCGAACAGACCGGCTACCTCGCGGCGCTGCGCTCCAGCACGGACCCCCAGGACGAATCGCGGGTCGAGAACCTGGCGGAACTCGTCGCCGTCGTGCGCGAATACGAACGCGACAACCCCGAAGGCTCCCTCGGCGCCTTCCTGGAGCAGGTGTCCCTCGTGGCCGACGCCGATCAGATTCCCGATGCTCCCGGGGCAGATATTGACGCCGCGGTGGCCGAGGCCAAGCGTCTGGGCGTCGTCACGCTCATGACCCTGCACACGGCCAAGGGGCTGGAATTCCCGGTCGTGTTCCTCACCGGTATGGAGCACGGGCTGTTCCCGCACCAGCGCTCCGCCACCGATCCCAAGGAACTGGCCGAGGAACGCCGGCTGGCCTATGTCGGGCTCACCCGCGCCCGGAAGCGCCTCTACCTCACTCGGTCCGAGGTTCGCAGCATGTGGGGCCAGAGCCAGTACAACCCGGCCAGCCAGTTCATCGAGGAGATCCCGGCCGAACTCGTGGAATGGAAGCGGGAAGGCGCCAGCCGCCAGAGCGGCGGCTGGGGGAGCGGCCCCGCGATCGGTTCCAGCCGCTACAGCGGATCATTCTGGGGCGCCGGAACGCCCCGCGGCGCCGGCGCCAGCCCGTCTGCGGGCTTCAACGCCGATGTTCCCGCCGCCGTGGCCAAGAACAGGGTCCAGCCGCAGAAGGAAATCGTCGCCGTCAGCGTGGGGGACAAGGTCAACCACACCAGCTTCGGCAACGGCACCGTCCTTGCCGTGGAGGGCGCCGGGGACAAGACGGTCGCCAAGGTGAAGTTCGACGTCGGGGAGAAGCGGCTGCTGCTGCGCTACGCGCCGCTGACCAAGCTGGACGCCTAGGGGAGGTGCCCGGCGCCGGCACCGCCAGCGCACGCGCCAGAAGGCCATTGCGCATGACCGCTCGCCGGCCCTCGCCGAGCACGCATCTGCCGGCCGCCGCGCATCTGCCGGCCGCCGCGCATCTGCCGGCGCCTGCGCCGGCTCCTCCCGCCTACGTTACGAAGGCGCATCTGACACGGCCTCACGGCCGGTCCGCACGCCGTCGGACACCCCAAAAACCGCGTAATCTAGCGGTTTTTCTACGCTCCATAGAATAGTGTCCTTACTCACATAACGGGTACTCTGGAACGGGCTGGTCCGATCGAAGGACTAGAGTTCCCAGAGGAGCATTGCGCCGTGTGGCTCGTTTCCAAGCTTGTCGCAGGGTGCGTTTATTCCGCAGCCCGGTAACCGCGAATACGTGGGGTCCGGCTGTACAGAAACTACTTCGACGTAGAAGGACACTAAACCGTGGACCTGTTTGAATACCAGGCGCGCGATATGTTCGAGGCGCACGGTGTACCCGTGCTTGCTGGCATCGTGGCGCACACCCCTGAAGAAGCAAAGGCAGCTGCCGAGAAAATCGGCGGCGTAACTGTCGTCAAGGCCCAGGTTAAGGCCGGAGGCCGCGGCAAGGCCGGCGGCGTCAAGGTCGCCAAGACCGCTGACGAGGCATTTGAACACTCCACCAACATCCTCGGGATGGACATCAAGGGGCACACCGTCCACCGCGTGATGATCGCCCAGGGTGCTGACATCGCCGAGGAATACTACTTCTCCGTCCTGCTGGACCGGGCCAACCGCAACTACCTGGCCATGTGCTCGGTTGAAGGCGGCATGGAAATCGAGCAGCTCGCCGTTGAGCGCCCCGAAGCCCTGGCCAAGATCTCGATCGACCCGGCCGTGGGCATTGACCAGGCCAAGGCCGACGAAATCGTCGCCGCTGCAGGCTTCGCCGAGGAACTGCGCGGCAAGGTCGCCAGCGTAATTCTGAAGCTCTGGGACGTCTTCAAGAAGGAAGACGCCACCCTCGTGGAGGTCAACCCGCTGGTCCTGACCGGCGCCGGTGACATCGTTGCCCTCGATGGCAAGGTCTCCCTCGACGAGAACGCCGACTTCCGCCACCCCAAGCACGCGCACCTTGAAGACAAGGACGCTGCTGACCCGCTCGAGGCCAAGGCCAAGGCGCAGGACCTCAACTACGTCAAGCTGGACGGCGAAGTCGGCATCATCGGCAACGGCGCCGGTCTCGTGATGTCCACCCTCGACGTCGTTGCCTACGCCGGTGAGAACCACGGCAACGTCAAGCCCGCCAACTTCCTGGACATCGGCGGTGGAGCGTCCGCCGAGGTTATGGCAGCAGGCCTCGACGTCATCCTGGGCGACCCGCAGGTCAAGTCCGTCTTCGTCAACGTCTTCGGCGGCATCACCGCCTGTGACGCCGTTGCCAAGGGCATCGTTGGCGCACTGGCCGAGCTGGGCCACTCCGCGAACAAGCCGCTGGTCGTCCGCCTCGACGGCAACAACGTTGAGGAAGGCCGCCGCATCCTGGCCGAGGCCAACCACCCGCTGGTTACCCTGGCCGCCACCATGGACGAGGGCGCCGACAAGGCCGCCGAGCTCGCCAACGCAGCGAAGTAGAGGGACTCGACTATGTCTATTTATCTGAACAAGGACTCCAAGGTCATCGTCCAGGGCATCACCGGCGGCGAAGGCACCAAGCACACCGCCCTGATGCTCAAGGCCGGCACCAACGTTGTTGGCGGCGTCAACGCCCGCAAGGCCGGCACCACGGTCCTGCACGGCGACACCGAGATCACCGTATTCGGCACCGTCAAGGAAGCCATGGCCGAGACCGGCGCTGACGTTTCCATCGTTTTCGTGCCGCCGGCCTTCACCAAGGACGCCGTCGTTGAAGCCATCGAGGCCGGCATCGGCCTCGTCGTGGTCATCACCGAAGGCGTGCCGGTCCAGGATTCCGCCGAGTTCTGGGCACTGGCCCAGTCCAAGGTCGACGCCAACGGCAAGCAGGTCACCCGCATCATCGGCCCGAACTGCCCCGGCATCATCACCCCGGGTGAGGCCCTCGTCGGCATCACCCCGGCAAACATCACGGGCAAGGGCCCCATCGGACTCGTCTCCAAGTCAGGCACCCTGACCTACCAGATGATGTACGAACTGCGCGACCTCGGCTTCTCCACCGCCATCGGCATCGGCGGCGACCCGGTCATCGGCACCACCCACATCGATGCCCTCGAGGCCTTCGAAGCTGACCCGGAGACCAAGGCGATCGTGATGATCGGCGAAATCGGTGGCGACGCCGAAGAGCGTGCCGCCGACTACATCAAGGCACACGTCACGAAGCCGGTTGTCGGCTACGTGGCCGGCTTCACCGCCCCGGAAGGCAAGACCATGGGCCACGCGGGCGCCATCGTCTCCGGCTCCGCCGGCACCGCCCAGGCCAAGAAGGAAGCCCTTGAGGCTGCCGGCGTCAAGGTCGGCAAGACGCCGTCCGAGACCGCCAAGCTCCTGCGTGAGGTCTTCGCAACCCTTTAGTTCGAAGCACCTGCACCACGCACCAAAAGCAACGCGGGGTCACTTGCGGCCCGTCCCACTCACTGGGACGGGCGCGAAGTGGCCCCGCGTTGTTGTTCAAGTACGACGGCGGCAGTGCCACCTTCCCGGCGGAGGTGGCACTGCCGCCGTCGTACTTTGTGTTCGATGTATTTGGGGCTCCGGTTAGACCTTTGCCCCGGTGAGGACTTCTTCGAGCCGGTCGTAGCCCTCGGACATGCCGCCCTCCATCCCGGACTGCGCCATGCCGTCGCGCGCCTCCACGCTGGGGTAGACCGCGTGGCCGATGAGCCGGGACCGGCCGCCACCCAGATCCACGAAGGTCATGGAATCGAGGCTCACCACATCCGGGTAGCCGTCGAACTCGAAGGTCTGGATGGCGAAGTCGTTCTCGCGGACGGTGTGGAAGACGCCGCTGAAAACATACGCGCTGCCGTCCGGCGCTGTGTGGGTGTAGCGGTAGCTGCCGCCGGTCCGGAAGTCATAGTGGTCAATGCTCATGCGCATCCTCCGCGGCCCGAGCCACTGGGCGACGAGTTCGGGGTCCTGATGCGCCCGGAAGACCTCGGAGACCGGGAAGTCGAAGTCGCGCTCGAAGTCGATGAAGGGGAGTCCCGCGGGGACCTTCAGCGTCAGTGCGTTGCTCATGATGCGTCCTTTGCCTGTGTGCCGCCCTGCGCGGCGCGGGTTTCAAGCACGGCGTCAAGGCTGCGGTACTGGCCCTCGCGGATCAGCCGGTACTGGTCGATCCAGGCGGTGAGCGCCTCAAGCCGTGCGGGGTTCAGGTGAACGGGCCGGCGCTGGGCGTCACGGGTGCGCGTGACCAGCTGCGCCTTCTCGAGGACCTGGATGTGTTTCGAGACCGCCTGTTTGGTGATCCCGAAAGGTTCCGCCAGTTCATTGACGGTGGCCGGACCCCGGCTGAGCCGGGCAATGATGCGGCGCCGGACGGGATCGGCGAGGGCCAGGAAGGCCGCGTCGAGGTCGCCGTCGTCGCTGGAATCCATGGGGTGGGTGCCTCCTCTTCAGTAGTCACCTGCTCAGTAATCAACTAACTAATTAATCAACTAACTGCTTGATCAATCTCTAGGTTGTTAACGCTACGCCGACACTCCGAGCCGCGCAATACCCCAACACTGTGAGCCCCCGGGAATCCTTGCGCCACTCCTTCGAACTTTGTTAGTATGTCAGGACAAACTACCGAAGGAGACGCGAGTGCCTCTCGTGCGAATCGACGTCAATCAGGGCCGCACCACGGAGCAGCTGCAGGGACTCAGCCAGGGAATCCACGCTGCGATCGTGGCTGAATACGGCATTCCGGAACGGGACTACTTCCACATCCTGACGGAACATCCGGCCGGGCAGATCGTCGCCCAGGACGCCGGCCTCGGCTTTGACCGGACGCCGGATGTTGTGATGATCCAGATCTTCACCCAGGCCGGGCGCAGCCAGCCCGCCAAGCAGTCCCTGTTCGCTGCCATCGCGGAAAAGTTGGCCGCGGTAGGGGTTTCCGGCGAGGACGTCTTCATTGGCTACGTCGAAAACACGGCCGGGGACTGGTCGTTCGGCTTTGGCCGGGCCCAGTACATGACCGGCGAACTTGGGGTCCCCAGTCAGTAGCCGAGGGCCGTCCTGCCGCCGTCAGGACGGCCACTCCACGGCGCTGTTAGTGCGTCCCGTGTCAAGTTGTAAATATGTCAGTACAAACCTTTGACAGTACATGGATTCTAGGGCAAAGTAGTGGATGTGGCCCGGCTCACGCCGGCCCCTAAGCACCGAAGCTCAGGCTGCGAAAAGGTACCGAGTTCACACCAGAAAGGTCCACGATCACCGTGACCCACGAACTGCTCACGATCGGGCGAATCAGCGTTGATATCTACCCGAACGACATCGGGGTGGATCTGGAGGATGTCACGTCCTTCGGAAAGTACCTTGGCGGATCCCCATCCAACGTAGCGGTCGCCGCTGCCCGCCATGGCCGCCGCACCGCCGTTATCAGCCGCACCGGCGACGATGCCTTCGGCAAGTACCTGCACCGCGAGCTGCGCAAGTTCAACGTGGACGATTCCTACGTCACCGCGGTCAAGGAGTGGCCCACTGCGGTCACGTTCTGCGCGATCAAGCCGCCGGAAGATTTCCCGCTCTACTTCTACGGCCGGTTCCCCACGGCGCCGGACCTGCAGATCAGGGCCGAGGAACTGGACCTGGACGCCATCAGGGACGCCGGAATCTTCTGGTCCACCGTCACCGGCCTCTGCCAGGAGCCCAGCCGCACCGCCCACATCAAGGCCCACGAGGCACGTCCGCGCACCGGGCTGAAGCCAGGCCAGTTCACCATCCTTGACCTCGACTACCGGCCGATGTTCTGGGCCTCCGAGGAGGAAGCCCGGGAACAGGTCGGCAAGATCCTGCCGCACGTCACCGTGGCAATCGGCAACGACAAGGAATGCGCCGTCGCCGTCGGCGAGGGCACCCCGGACGAACAGGCCGACCGGCTGCTCGCCGCCGGCGTCGAAATCGCGGTCGTGAAGCTTGGACCGGAAGGCGTCATGGCCAAGACCCGCACCGAACGCATCGTCTCCGCCCCGGTGCCGGTGGAAACCGTCAACGGCCTCGGCGCCGGCGACTCCTTCGGCGGGGCATTCTGCCACGGTCTGCTCTCCGGCTGGCCGCTGGCCCAGGTGCTCGACTTCGCCAACGCCGCCGGCGCCCTGGTCGCCTCCCGCCTGTCCTGCGCCGACGCAATGCCGACGCCGGAAGAAGTCACGGGCCTGCTCGCCGAACGCGGCCGTCTGGCGCCGGGTTCCTACGCCACCGAAGGAGCAACACTGTGAGTGTCAACCCGGCCGCCGCCACCCTCACGCTGGGCGATGACCCCCGCCGCTACGAGCACCTGAGCATCATCCGGCTCGAAGACCCGGACGCGATCGCCCGCGCCGCGAAGGCCCGGCGCCGCCACCCCGGCGTCAAGGCCGGCAAGCAGAACTTCATCGTCGCCGCCGACCACCCCGCCCGCGGGGCCCTCGCGGTCGGCAGCGATCCGGTGGCCATGGCCGACCGCCGCCAGCTGCTGGACCGCCTGCAGATTGCGCTGGCCAACCCGGACGTGGACGGTGTCCTGGCCTCGCCGGACATCATGGACGACCTCCTCCTGCTCGGCGCGCTCGAGGGCAAACTGCTCTTCGGCTCGATGAACCGCGGCGGCCTCTCCGGCCTGGTCAACGAATTCGATGACCGCTTCACCGGCCACACCGCGGCCGCCCTCGAGGCCCTCGGCGCCGACGGCGGCAAGATGCTGACGCGCATCTGCCTCGGTGATCCGGACACCGTGGCCACGCTCGAGGCAACGGCGAGGGCGATCGATTCCCTGGCCGAGCGCAAGCTGATCGCCATGGTGGAACCGTTCCTGTCCGTCTGGGAGAACGGCAAGGTCCGCAACGACCTCTCCACCAACGCCGTGATCAAGTCCGTCGGCATTGCCGAAGGCCTCGGCGCGACCAGCGCCTACACCTGGATGAAGCTCCCCGTGGTGGCCGAGATGGAACGTGTCATGGCGTCTACCACCATGCCCACCGTGCTCCTGGGCGGAGACCCCGAGGGCAGCCAGGAGGACGTTTTCGCCAGCTGGCAGGCGGCCCTGGCCCTGCCGGGTGTCCAGGGCCTCACGGTCGGCCGGACCCTGCTCTACCCGCACGACGGCGACGTCGCCGGCGCCGTGGCAACCGCCGCCTCGCTGCTAAACAACAAAGCGTCCGTGCCCGCAGCCGCAGAGCACGCTGGGATTGCTGGGCCGACCTGGTCGGACCGCATCCCCCTGAAAGCATCGGAGTAACTTCCCATGGGAATGAGAACTGCCTCAGGAACACGCAGAATGACAGTCGCCCAGGCTGTCGTGGAATACCTGTCCAAGCAGTACACCGTCGATTCGATCGGCGGCCGGGACTTCCGGGAACGCCTGATTCCGGGCACGTTCGGCATCTTCGGCCACGGCAACGTTGCCGGCGTCGGCCAGGCCCTCAAGCAGTACCAGCAGCTCGATCCGACGATCATGCCGTACTACCAGGGCCGCAACGAACAGGCCCAGGCACACCAGGCTGTCGGCTACGCCCGGCACACCCGGCGCCGCCAGACGTTCGCGATCAGCACCTCGATCGGCCCGGGTTCCTCAAACCTGCTCACCGGCGCGGCGCTGGCCACCACCAACCGGCTGCCGGTCCTGCTGCTGCCGAGTGACACCTTCGCCACCCGTGCCGCCGACCCTGTGCTGCAGCAGCTTGAGCAGCCCTACGCCTACGACATCACCGTCAACGACGCCTTCCGGCCGCTGTCCAAGTTCTTCGACCGGGTCTCCCGGCCCGAGCAGCTGTTTTCGGCGTTCCACCACGGCCTGCGTGTCCTGACCGACCCGGCCGAGACCGGTGCGGTCACCATCTCGCTGCCCCAGGACGTCCAGGCCGAGGCCTTCGACGTGCCCGAGGAATTTCTCGCCGAACGCGAATGGCGGATCCGCCGCCCCGACGCCGACGACGAGGACGTCCGCCGCGCCGCCGACGCGATCCGCGCCGCCAAGCGCCCCCTGATCATCGCCGGCGGCGGCGTCCTCTACGCCTACGCCAACGAGGAACTCGCCAAATTCGTCGAACTTACCGGCATCCCGGTGGGCAACACCCAGGCCGGCGTCGGCGTCCTGCCTTGGGACCACAAGTTCTCCCTCGGCGCGATCGGCTCCACCGGCACGACGGCGGCCAACGCCATCGCCGCCGAAGCGGACCTCATCATCGGCATCGGCACCCGCTACGAGGACTTCACCACCGCGTCCCGGACCGCGTTCCAGAACCCGGACGTGAAGTTCATCAACATCAATGTCGCCGCCATCGACGCCTACAAACACGGCACCTCCCTGCCGATCGTCGCGGACGCCCGCAAGGCCCTGGTGAAGCTGAACCAGGCCCTCGGCGGCTACCGGATCGGCGCGGACCTCGAACAGCAGATCGCGAACGAGAAGACCCGCTGGAACGCCACCGTCGATGCGGCCTTCGACACCCGCTTCACCCCGCTGCCCGCGCAGAACGAGATCATCGGCGCCACGAGCCGCGCCATGGACGCGGCGGACGTCGTCATCTGCGCCGCCGGGTCCCTGCCCGGAGACCTGCACAAGATGTGGCGCGTGCGGGACCCGTTCGGCTACCACGTCGAATACGCCTACTCCTGCATGGGCTACGAAATCCCCGGCGGCCTCGGCGTCAAGCGTGCCGCCCTGGCCGAAGCCGCGAAGGGCGGGGCGCAGCGCGACGTCGTCGTGATGGTGGGGGACGGCTCCTACCTGATGATGCACACCGAACTCGTCACCGCCGTCGCCGAACGGATCAAGCTGATCGTGGTCCTGATCCAGAACCACGGCTACGCCTCGATCGGCTCGCTCTCCGAGTCCCTCGGCTCGCAGCGCTTCGGCACCCAGTACCGGGCCCTGGATGAGGAACACCACAGCTTCGACGACGGCGAGCGGCTGCCGGTGGACCTGGCCCTGAACGCCGAGTCCCTCGGCGTGAAGGTGATCCGGATCGAACCCGGCGAGAAGGTCATCGCCGAGCTTGAGCAGGCCATCCGCGACGCCAAGGCCGCCCCGGAAAACGGCGGCCCGATCGTCATCCACGTCGAATCCGACCCGCTGCTGGATGCCCCCAGCTCCGAGTCGTGGTGGGACGTTCCGGTCTCCCAGGTCTCCGAACTCGAATCCACGAAGCAGGCCTTCCAGACCTACGTCGACCACAAGAGCCGCCAGCGCAAGCTGCTCGGCTGACCCCCTCACCACCACGAACAGCCACAGACCAAGGAAGTCCATCACCATGTCAACGACGACCGTCACCACCATCAGCCACTTCATCAACGGCGCCGAAACCTCCGGCGAGGGCACCCGCACCCAGCCCGTCTACAACCCCGCGACCGGCGCGGTCTCCGCGGAGCTGCGGCTGGCCAACCGGGCGGACCTGGACGCCACGGTCGCCGCGGCCCGCAAGGCTGCGGACACCTGGGGCGATATCTCCCTGGCCAAGCGCACCGCGGTGCTGTTCAAGTTCCGCGAACTTGTCGCCTCCCACATCGACGAGCTCGCCGAGCTGATCACCGCCGAGCACGGCAAGGTCCTCTCCGACGCCAAGGGTGAGATCGGCCGCGGCCTGGAGGTCATCGAGTTTGCCTGCGGCATCCCGCAGCTGCTCAAGGGCGACTACTCGGACCAGGTCTCCACCGGCATCGACGTCTTCTCCTTCCGCGAGCCCCTCGGTGTCGTTGCCGGGATCACCCCGTTCAACTTCCCGGTCATGGTGCCGCTGTGGATGGCCCCGATGGCGATCGCCACCGGCAACGCCTTCATCCTCAAGCCCTCCGAACGCGACCCCTCCGCCTCCATGCTCCTGGCCAAGCTGTGGAAGCAGGCCGGCCTGCCCGACGGCGTCTTCCAGGTCCTGCACGGCGACAAGGAAACGGTCGACGGCCTCCTGACCCACCCGGACGTGGACGGCATCTCCTTCGTCGGCTCCACCCCGATCGCGAAGTACGTCCACGAGACCGCCACCAAGCACGGCAAGCGCGTCCAGGCCCTCGGCGGGGCGAAGAACCACGCGATCATCCTGCCCGACGCCGACCTCGACAACGCCGCCGACCACCTCGCCGCCGCCGCCTTCGGCTCCGCCGGCGAACGCTGCATGGCCATCTCGGTTGCCGTCGCCGTCGGCGACGCCGCCGACCTGCTGGTCAAGAAGGTCCAGGAACGCGCCCTGGACATCAAGGTCAACAACGGCACCGTGCCCGACGCCGAAATGGGCCCGGTCATCACCCCCGCCTCCAAGGAACGCATCGTCCGGATCGTCACCGAAGCCGAAACCGCCGGCGCCGCCATGGTGGTCGACGGCCGCGACCTCGTCGTCCCCGGCCACGAGGACGGCTTCTGGGTCGGCCCCACCGTCCTGGACCACGTCACGGCCGGGATGACCGCCTACACCGAGGAAATCTTCGGGCCCGTCCTGGTTGTGGTCCGCGTCGAGGACCTCGACGCCGGCATCGCCCTGATCAACGCCAACCCGTACGGCAACGGCACCGCGATCTTCACCTCCTCCGGCGCCAGCGCCCGCAAGTTCCAGCGCTCCGTGGACGTCGGCATGATCGGCATCAACGTCCCCCTGCCCGTGCCGGTCGCCTACCACTCCTTCGGCGGCTGGAAGGCATCCCTCTTCGGTGACAAGCACATCTACGGCCCCGAAGGCGTCTCCTTCTACACCCGCGGCAAGGTGGTCACCTCCCGCTGGCCCGAAACGCATCACGCCTCCGGCGCCTCCTACAACTTCCCCTCCAACTAGTCCCCACCGCCAGGGAACCCTGGCGGCGTGGGCCCACCCAACAGACACGATCGATTGCTCCGCAACCGCCGTTTTGAGCGTCCAAAACGGCACCTGCGGAGCAATCGATGAGAAGGAATGGAAATGACAGAGAACAAGCTGATCATCGGCACCGCGCCGGACTCCTGGGGCGTCTGGTTTGCGGACGACCCGCAGCAGACCCCGTGGGAACGCTTCCTGGACGAGGTCGCCGAATCCGGCTACAAGTGGATCGAACTGGGCCCCTACGGCTACCTTCCCACCGACCCCTCCCGCCTCGCTGAAGAACTCAAGGCCCGCGACCTGAAGGTCACCGCAGGCACCGTGTTCACCGCCTTCCACCGCGGCCTGCACCAGTGGGAAACCGCATGGGAGCCGGCCCGCAAGGTCGCCGAACTCACCGCCGCGATGGGCGGGGAACACATCGTGGTCATCCCGGCGATGTGGCGCGACGACGTCACCGGCGAGGCCGTCGAGAGCGGCACGCTTACCGAGAAGGCGTGGAGCGACCTCTTCACGGGCCACAACCGTCTGGGCAAGACCCTGCTGGAGGACTTCGGCCTGAAGCAACAGTTCCACTCGCACGCAGACTCCCATGTCGGCGCACAGGAGGACATCGAGACCCTTCTCGCCGCCACGGACTCCAAATACCTCAACCTCTGCCTGGACACCGGCCACGCAGAATACTGCGGGGCCTCCAGCCTCGACCTGATCAAGAACTATCCGGACCGGATCGGCTACCTGCACCTCAAGCAGATCAACCCGGACATCCTCAAAAAGGTCAACGAGGAAAACATGACCTGGGCCGCCGCCAACCTGGCCGGCGTCATGACCGAACCGCCGAACGGACTGCCGGACCTGCGCGCCGTCATCGAAGCCGTCGAGGCGCTCAACCGCCCGATCTTTGGCATTGTGGAACAGGACATGTACCCCGTGGCCTTCGACGTCCCGATGCCGATCGCCAAGCGCACCCGCAACTACCTGCTCTCCTGCGGCTCCCGCACCGCCGTCAACTAGAACTGAGGACAAAATCATGACCAAGACCCTCCGCGTAGCTGTCATCGGCGCCGGCCGTATGGGAGCAGACCACATCCAGCGGCTCAACACCCGCATCCACGGCGCCGAAGTTGCCGCCGTCGTCGACGTCGACCTCGCCCGCGCCCAGGCCGCCATCGAAGGCATCCCGGGCGCCGTCGCCCTGGCCGACGCCGACGAAGCCCTGAACAACGGCGACGTCAACGCTGTGCTGATCGCCACCCCCGGCTTCCTGCACGAGGACATCCTGCTCAAGGCGATCGCCAAGGACATCCCGATCCTCTGCGAGAAGCCGCTCACCCCGGACGCCGAGTCCGCGTGGAAGATCGTCGAGGCTGAAGAAAAGCTCGGCCACAAGCGCATCCAGGTCGGCTTCATGCGCCGCTTCGACGCCGAATACGCCGCCCTGGGCAAGATCATCCGCGACTCCGAACTCGGCGAGCTGCTCATGCTGCACCACCAGCACCGGAACCCGACCACCCCGGCAGGCTTCACCAACGAGATGCTGATCAACGATTCCGTGGTCCACGAGTTCGACGCCATCCGCTACTTCACCAGCGAGGAAATCACCTCGGTCCAGGTCCGCCTCGGCAAGCCCACCAGGAACGCCCCGGCTGGTCAGCACGACCCGCAGCACGTCCTGATCGAGACCGAGTCCGGCGTCCTGGCCGACGTCGAGATCTACGTGAACGCGAAGTTCGGCTACGAAGTGGCCACCCAGGCCTCCTTTGAGGACGGCATCGTCAGCATCGGCGGGGACAAGGGCCCGTACACCCGCAGCAACGGACACTGGGGCGGCAACGTCACCCCCGGCTTCGAGGAGCGTTTCGGGGCGGCGTACGACGTCGAAATCCAGTCCTGGGTCGACGCGGCCCTCCGCGACGAGATCGGCGGCCCCACCGCCTGGGACGGCTACGCCACCGCCGCCTGCTGCGAAGCCGGCGTCGAGGCGCAGAAGAACGGCGAAAAGGTCGCCGTGAAGCTCAACGCCAAGCCTGCCCTCTACCGCTAGGAACCCTGCCGGCCGGCCGCCTTCTGCTAACAACACGGCGCCGGCCGGCCGCGCGTCCGCCAGATCCACAATGGAGTGTTCAGAAGTGAAAATCGCCCTTGACCCCACGCCGTTCCACCACAGCCACGGACTCCTCGAGTTCCCGCGCGTGGTCGCCGACCTCGGCTACAAGTACATGCAGATGACCCCGCACGCCGATTTCATCCCGTTCTTCAACCACCCGAAGGCCGACGACGAGCTTGTGGGCAAGCTGAACAAGGCCTGCAAGGACGCGGGAATCGAAATTGCCTCGGTGCTGCCCGTGCTGCGATGGTCCGGCCCGGACGAGGACGCCCGCGAGGCCGCCGTCCGCTACTGGAAGCGCGCCATCCAGATCACCGTGGACCTCGGCGTCAGCACCATGAACACCGAATTCAGCGGCCGACCGGAGAAGGCCGAGGAATCCGAGCGTGCCTTCTACCGTTCGATGGAGGAACTGCTCCCCATCATCGAGCGGGAGGGGATTGACCTGCTGATCGATCCGCACCCGGACGACTTCGTCGAGGAAGGCCTCGCCGCGATCCGGGTGATCCGCGGACTGAACTCGAAGAACGTGGGCCTGGTCTACGTGGCCTCGCACAGCTTCCACATGAAGAACGAACCGCTGGAGATCATGCGGGCCGCGGGGGACAAGCTGCGCCTGGTCCACGTCGCCGACACCATGAACCACCACGCCTCGCATGGGCTGCGCTACATCACCAACCCGCCCGGGAACCCGGTGCGCGTG
The DNA here is from genome assembly GCF_054062615.1 of Arthrobacter sp. TE12232. Lineage (NCBI taxonomy): Bacteria > Bacillati > Actinomycetota > Actinomycetes > Micrococcales > Micrococcaceae > Arthrobacter > Arthrobacter sp. TE12232. The sequence continues at coordinate 1,578,875 of NZ_JBSSFK010000001.1, read as the reverse complement.
CACCAGCACCTGAAAATCGGCGACGGCGACGTCAACTGGGACGAGTTCTTCGGCGGCCTGAAGGAAATCGGCTTCCTCGACCGCGAGGACACCGTCATGGTCTCCAGCGTCTTCGCCGAGGACGACAACGCTGCCGAGGTCTCCCGCTACCAGCTGGAGACCATGATGCAGCGCGTCGAGAAGGCGAGTCTATGACGAAGTCCGACGGAACACTGACGAATTCGGCTCCGCCCACGGACGCGCCCGTTTCCGAGGCTGACTCCGATGTCCAGGAAGCCGCCGTCCGGAGAACCGGTGGAGCATCGAATCCCAAGAGGTTCATGCGGCGCGTGGCGCTCTTCTCCACGTTTGGCGGCCTCCTCTTCGGCTATGACACGGGCGTCATCAACGGCGCCCTGCCGTTCATGCAGCGGGACCTCGGCCTCACTCCGCTGACCGAGGGACTCGTGACATCCACACTGCTCTTCGGTGCGGCGTTCGGTGCCATCTCGGCGGGCCGGCTCTCGGACCGCTTCGGCCGGCGCCGGACCATCATGGGGCTCGCGTTGATCTTTGCGGTGGCCACCGTTGCCTGCTCTGTCTCGCCGAGCACTGAACTGCTCATCGCCTCGCGCACCCTGCTGGGCCTTGCCGTCGGCGGAGCATCGGTGATTGTTCCGGTCTACCTCGCGGAAATGTCCCCGGCAGCCCAGCGCGGACGCATCGTGACGCAGAACGAACTCATGATTGTCACGGGGCAGTTCCTGGCCTTTACGTTCAATGCCGTACTGGGCAACGCCTTCCCGGAGGCCTCCCACGTGTGGCGGTGGATGCTCGTTATTGCCACGCTGCCCGCCGTCGTCCTCTGGTTTGGCATGCTGGTTCTGCCGGAAAGCCCCCGCTGGCTGGCTTCGGCCGGCCGCTTCGGTGAAGTGCTTGAGGTACTGCGCCGGTCGCGCGCCACGGAGGACATCTCCACCGAGTTCGACGAAGTCCGGCAGGCCGCGAGGGAAGATTACCAATCCAAACTCGGCACATTCCGCGACCTCACGGTGCCGTGGATCCGGCGCATCTTCGTCGTCGGACTGGGGCTGGCCGTGATCAACCAGATCAGCGGCGTCAACGCCATCATGTACTACGGCACCTCCATCCTCTCCAGCTCCGGCTTCGGCGATCAGGGCGCCCTGATTGCCAACGTCGTCAACGGCGTCACTTCGGTAGTCGCCGTCGTCGTCGGAATGTCCCTCATGTCGCGTCTGCCCAGGAAGTCCATGCTGATCGCCGGCTTGATCGGCACGGCAACGTCCCTGCTGGCCATCGGCATCATCTCCATGGCGATCCCGGAAAGCATGCTCCGCGGCTATCTGGTGCTGCTGTTCATGGTGACGTTCCTCGCCTCGATGCAGTCCTGCATCGGCACGGTGACGTGGCTGACGATGGCCGAAATCTTCCCGCTGCACGTCCGCGGCATTGGCATGGGGATCTGTGTCTTCGTCCTGTGGATGATCAACTTCCTGATCGGGTTCTTCTTCCCGCAGATGGTGTCCTGGATCGGCGTCTCCGTGACCTTCTTCATCTTCGTGGCGATCCAACTGGCAGCCATCGTCTGGGTGAAGCGCGTGGTTCCGGAGACCCGGGGCAAGAGCCTCGAGGATCTGGAACACTTCTTCAAACAGGCGGCCGCCAAGCAATCCGTCACCGTATAGCGTTACCAACCGCGTAGCCTGACAAAGCAGCAAGCCCCGCCCCCGGCATGACCCAACTAGCTAGCAGCAGGGGCCGTTATGAGCCTTCATAACGGCCCCTGCTGCGAGTCACTTGGGCTGTAGCGGGGGCGGGGCTTTCTGCGTTGATACGGTTGAAGCGGTTATCGCGTTAGACCGCGGCGTGCAGCCGGGGGAGGGCGTCGACGAGCGGCGCCAGTTCCGGCACTTCCTGAGCCTCGGCCAGCGCGCGCTCCAGGGTAGCGTCGTGGACCGGCCTGCTCTGCTCGAGCAGCGTGATGCCACTGGGCGTGAGCTCGGTATAGATCCCGCGGCGGTCATCCGCGCACAGGATCCGGGTCAGCAGCCCGCGGTCCTCCAGCCGGTTGACCAGGCGCGTGGTGGCGCTCGCGCTCAACGCCGTGGCGCGGGCCAGCTGCTGCATCCTCATGTGCCAGCCGTCCTGCCGGCTCAGCGCGTCCAGCACCGTGTACTCCACGACGGAGAGCTGCGCCTCGGCCTGCAGGGAGCGCTCCAGCTCGGCTTCGATCAGCCCGTGCAGGGCCGCGAGGGTCCGCCAGCCTTGCGCCCGGACCTCGACGGCGTCGTCCTTGATGCCCATCTGGTGAATCCCTTCAGCTAGCGTGCCCGGCGGGAGTGGTGCCAGGCACATCAAATAATAGTTGCTTGCGCGCTGTATCTGCTTGTGCAAGAATAAATAACGCGTCTGCAACTACTAGCTTACGCGTCATACCCCTTTCCGTACAGCTTTGTAAGGAGCACCCCCATGCCTGTTGGCCTGATAGCCCTAGCCCTCGGCGGGTTCGGCATCGGACTCACCGAGTTCGTCATCATGGGTCTGCTGCCGCAAGTGGCCGCAGACTTCCACGTCACCGAGGCCAACGCGGGCTGGCTCATCTCCGGCTACGCGCTCGCCGTCGTGGTCGGGGCGCTGGGCCTCACCGCGGCCGTGACGCGATTCGAACGCAAGCCCGTGCTGGCCGTGCTGATGGTGCTCTTCATCGCCGGCAACCTCGTCTCCGCGCTCGCCCCCGACTACCCGATCATGATGGCAGGGCGCATCCTGGCCGCGCTGTCGCACGGAGCGTTCTTCGGCATCGGCGCCGTGGTGGCCGCCAGCATGGTGGCGCCCGATAAGAAGGCCGGCGCGATCGCGATCATGTTCACCGGCCTGACGGCGGCCAATGTGCTGGGTGTCCCGTTCGGCACCATGCTGGGCCAGGCTGCGGGCTGGCGCGCCACGTTCTGGGCGATCACCGTCATTGGCGTCCTCGCCCTGGCGGGCATCCTCGCCCTGGTCCCGAAAACCGGCTCCGGCGAGGCGGCCGCCGGTGGGCTCCGAAGCGAGCTCCGGGCCTTCCGGTCCGGCCAAGTCTGGCTTTCCATCCTGGTCACCATCCTGGGCTACGGCGGCATGTTCGGCGCCTTCACCTACATCGCGTTCACCCTCACGGAGGTCACCGGCTTCGCCGCCTCCACCGTGCCGTGGCTGCTGATCCTCTTCGGCGTCGGGCTCTTCATCGGCAATACCCTCGGCGGCAAGGCGGCCGACAAGAACGTGGACCGCACCCTGCTCGTGGTGCTCGCCGTGTTGGTGGTGGTGCTCGTGGTCTTCGCCCTGACCTCCGGCAACCAGCCGATGACTATTGCTTCCATGGTGCTGCTGGGCGGCTTCGGCTTCGCCACGGTCCCCGGGCTGCAGATGCGCGTCATGAAGTACGCCAGCAGTGCTCCCACCCTGGCCTCGGGCGCTAATATCGGTGCCTTCAACGTCGGCAACGCCCTCGGTGCCTGGCTGGGCGGCGTGACCATCACCGCCGGCCTCGGCTACACCTCGCCGATCTGGGCCGGGGCCGGGATCACCGTGCTGGGCCTGGCGGTCATGGTGTTCGCGGCAGCCGCTGCAAAGAAGCACGACGCCGGCCGGCCGGCCGCCGTCGACAGCTCCACGGCGGATGCCGCGACTGAGTTGCAGACGGCCTAACTGCCCGGCCTGCAGACCTACTGGCCGAACGGCAGCCGCGGGTCCAGGTCCTGGCCCTCCCAGGTCTGGCGGATCCAGCCGTGGTGCGGGTCGTCGCTGATGAGCCAAGCGCGGACCGGGCCCGGGCCGGCCATGACGTTGAGGTAGTACATGTCGTAACCGGGGGTGGCCATGGCGGGCCCGTGCCAGCCGTAGGGCACCAGGACGACGTCGCCGGTGCGGACCTCGGCCGAAACGTCGATGGGCCGCTCGTCGGACGCGTAGACGCGCTGGTAGCCGATGGCGTCGTCGGCGCCCGGGCGCTGCGGCGCTCCCGGTGTGACCCGGGTTTCGAAGTAGTAAATCTCCTCGAGGTTCGTCTCGCCGTCCTTTTCCTCATCGTGCTTGTGCGGGGGATAGGAAGACCAGTTGCCGGCCGGGGTGAGGACCTCGCAAACGATGAAGCGGTCCGCTTCGAGTGCGGCGGGGGTCCCGAAATTGTGCACCTGGCGGGAGCAGTTGCCCGCTCCGCGCAGTTCCACCGGCGTCTCGGCGGCCGTGATGAGGCGGGTCGGGTAGGACGCTTTGGCCGGGGCGGTGGCAACCGCCACCCGTCCGCCGTCGGCCGAGGTGATCTTCACGGCCTTGTCTGTTCCCGTGTAGAGCACATCGCTGGGGCCGCTAAAGACGCTGTCCCGCCCGGCCAGCGGATACTCCTGCCCGTCCACGGTCGCCACGAAGGAGCCGTTGAGCGGCACCACGATGCGTTCCTCCGCTGCGGCGGCCAGTTCGACGGCGCCGCCGGCGGCCAGTGTGGCGACCTTCAGTCCGGTATGGGCCCAGCCCTCCACCTCCAGTGAGGAATCGGATGTTCCGATGGAAATGTCCCACTTGCCTTGCGCGGCGGTGCCGAGCGGATAGACCCAGTTGGCCATGGAAGCTGCCCTTTCGTAGTCGCGCCGGAAGAAGGCGCGGGTGTGCGGGGTTGGAGGTGGCGGTGCTCGCTGTTGAACGCCGGTGTCCGGACTGTGGTTCTCTCGACGCCGATGTCAGGGCGCCTAGGTCGGACCGCTTGTCTCACGGCGCCGGTTACGGAACGCCTATCTCTGAACTCTTATCTCTGAACCAGTGTCATTTCAAAGCTGTAGGAATCGGCCCTGTAGGCGTGGTGGCCGGTTTCCACCATCCGCCCGGTGTCATCCACAGCCGTGCGCTCCATGGTGACGAGGGCGGAGCCGGCGGTTGTTTCGAGCAGCGGCGCCTGGTAGTCGTTGGCGATCATGGCGCCGATCCGCTGGGAGGCGAGACGGAAATTCACGCCACCATTGCGCAGAATGCCGTAGAGGCCCTGCGATGCCAGGGATGCCTCGTCGATCGTGGTGATGTCATCGCGCACCCAGTTCTCCATCAGGGCCAGCGGCTTGCCGCCTACTTTCCGGAGCCGGGTGAAGTGGTAGACCTTGGCGCCGTCGGGGAGCTGCAGCGCCTTCCGGATCGAGGCGTCTGCCTCTTCATGGGAGAAACTGAGCACGTCGGTGGTGGGTTTGCTGCCGCTGTTGCTCAAATCGTCGTAGAGGCTGGAGAGTTCCAGCGGGCGGCGGACCTGGCTGGACACCACCTGGGTACCAACGCCGCGCTTGCGGACCAGGAGGCCGGAGCGGACCAGCTCATCCATGGCTTTGCGCATCGTGGGGCGCGACAGGTTCAGCTGGGCGGCCAGATCGATCTCATTTTCCAGCCGGCTGCCGGGCTCCAGCAGTCCGGTATGTATCGCGGCCTCGATGCCCTGGACCACTTGGTGGTACAGCGGTACCGGGGACGACCGGTCGATCCGCAGATTTAGTTGATTCGCCACTGGACGTGCTCCCTTGCGCTCCGCAGCGGCCGTGATAGCGGTCTGTCTGCGTTTGTCAGGCTCATGTTCGCTTGATAGGACATACTGCCTTTTTCTGATAGTAGCAGGGTGGACAAAAGGAGCCAAGGGCTGCCGTGGGGAGCCGTGCGAGTAGGGGGCGCATTGTCAGCTTTGTGCTGGTCACGCCCGCGAAACCGGCGTTTTCATCGCTTAGCGTTACGTCAAAACATCCTAATGTCAGGACAAACTATTGACATCTGTGATTGAAGTCACCATGATCGGTTGTAGATGGCTCACAGACCGACGCGATGAAGCGGCCGGCGTGGCCCAGAATCGAAGGAGATTAATCGTGACCAAGTTCTCGTGGCGGAAGGCAGCCCTTGTGGCTGCCGTTGTACCCATGCTGGCCCTGAGCGCGTGTTCCAGCAGTGGCGGCAAGCCCGCGGATACAGGAAATGCGGCCGGTGGCGGCCAGGCCGTCTCGACGCCGCGGCTCAAGGTCGCCCTCATTACGCATGCAGCGGCTGGGGATACCTTCTGGGACATCGTTCGCAAGGGCGCTGAGGAGGCATCAGCGAAGGACAACGTCGAGCTTCTCTACACGTCCGATCCCGAAGCCGGGCGCCAGGCCCAGCTCGTCCAGCAGGCCATTGACCAGAAGGTTGACGGCATCGCTGTCACGCTCGCCACGCCGGACGCGCTCAAGGACGTCCTCAAGAAAGCCACCGACGCCGGGATCCCCATCGTAAGCCTCAACGCCGGCGAGGGTGTCTCCCAAGCTCTCGGTGCCTTCACCCACTTCGGTTCCAACGAACAACTCGCCGGCGAGGCCGTCGGCACCAGGCTCGCAGCGGAGGGCTACAAGCATCCCGTCTGCGTGATCCAGCAGCAGGGCCACGTGGGCCTTGAAGCCCGTTGCGCCGGCGTCAAAGCCAAGGTCCCCGGAACTGAAATCCTTTACGTCGACGGCAAGGACATGACCGCCGTCCAGTCCACCGCGACCGCCAAGCTCCAGGCCTCCAAGGACGCCGACGTCATCATCGGCCTCGGCGCCCCGATCACCCTCACGCTCCTCAAATCGGTCACGGATGCCGGCAGCTCAGCCAAGGTGGCAAGTTTCGACCTGAACGCGGAGCTCGCCCAGAAGATCGTCGACGGGGCAGTCCTCTTCACCGTGGACCAGCAGCCGTGGCTGCAGGGCTACATGTCCGTTGACGCGCTCTGGCAGAACAAGCGCGGCGGCTTCAAGCTCGGCGGCGGCCAGTCGGTCCTCACCGGCCCGAGCATCGTCGACAAGTCAAATGCGGCCGATGTCCTGACGTTCGCCAAGCAGGGTATCCGCTAACAGCCCGCTGGCCGGGCCGGCCGCTGGCCGGCCCGGCAGCAAGGAGAATCATCATGACCATCACCCAGACAAAGACAAAGTCGCCGGCGCCCGATGAGCGCGTCGCCAAGCGCAGTCCGTTCCAGAAACTGCTCGGACGTCCCGAGGTCGGTGCCCTCGTCGGGGCCATCGTCCTCTTCATCTTCTTCGCGTTGGTGTCCCCGACGTTCACCCAGCCCAACGCGCTGGCGACCATCCTGTACGGTTCCTCCACGATCGGCATCATGGCGGTCGGGGTGTCCTTGCTGATGATCGGCGGGGAGTTCGACCTCTCCACCGGCGTCGCCGTGATCTCCTCGGCGCTGACGGCGTCGCTGTTCAGCTGGTACTTCACCACGAACGTCTGGGTCGGTGTCGGCCTGGCCCTGGTGGTCTCGTTGTCCATCGGCTTCATCAACGGCTGGATCCTGATGAAGACCAAACTCCCATCCTTCATCGTGACCCTGGCGACCTTCCTGATGCTGACCGGCCTGAACCTGGGCCTGACCCGCCTGATCGGCGGCTCGGTGTCCTCGCCCTCGATCTCCTCCATGGACGGCTTCGCCTCGGCCCGGGCGGTGTTCGCCTCCTCCATCAACATCGGCGGCGTCGAGGTCAAGATCACCGTGTTCTACTGGTTCCTCCTCGTCGCGGTGGCCACCTGGGTGCTGATGCGGACCCGGGTCGGGAACTGGATCTTCGCCGTGGGCGGCGACGCGAACGCGGCCCGCGCCGTCGGTGTGCCGGTCAAGGCCACCAAGATCGGCCTGTTCATGGCAGTCGGGTTCTGTGCCTGGATCCTGGGCATGCACAACCTCTTCGCCTTCGACGCCGTGCAGTCCGGAGAGGGCGTGGGCAACGAGTTCCTCTACATCATCGCCGCGGTCATCGGCGGCTGCCTCCTCACCGGCGGCTACGGCTCGGCGATCGGCGGCGCGATCGGCGCGTTCATCTTCGGCATGGCCAACAAGGGCATCGTCTACGCGCAGTGGAACCCGGACTGGTTCAAGTTCTTCCTGGGCCTGATGCTGCTGCTGGCCACCATCGTCAACCTCATCGTCAAGCGCCGCGCGGAACTCAAGTAAAGGGGCACGGACTACAATGAACGCCAAAGAGATCGACCAGCAGACCCTGCTGCAGAACGAAAAAGACCCCCTCACCCACACCCCGGTGCACCTGCTCTCCCTCGACGGGATCGCCAAGCACTACGGCAACATCATCGCCCTGTCCGAGGTCACCATGGCCGTGGACAACGGCCGCGTCACCTGCGTGCTGGGCGACAACGGTGCGGGCAAGTCCACCCTGATCAAGATCATCGCCGGCCTGCACCAGCATGACGCCGGGATCCTGAAGGTCATGGGCGAGGAACGGAAATTCACCTCGCCCCGTGACGCCCTGGACGTCGGCATCGCCACGGTCTACCAGGACCTCGCCGTCGTGCCCCTGATGCCGATCTGGCGGAACTTCTTCCTCGGCTCGGAACTCACGTCCGGCTTCGGCCCGTTCAAGAGCATGGACGTCGAGAAGATGAAGGAGATCACGCTCAAGGAACTCGCCGCGATGGGCATCGACCTGCGCGACGTCGAGCAGCCCATCGGCCAGCTCTCCGGCGGTGAACGCCAGTGCGTCGCGATCGCCCGGGCCGTGTACTTCGGCGCGAAGGTCCTGATCCTGGACGAGCCCACCGCCGCCCTGGGCGTGAAGCAGTCCGGCGTCGTGCTCCGCTACATCCTGCAAGCCCGCGACCGCGGCCTCGGCGTCATCTTCATCACCCACAACCCGCACCACGCCTTCCCCGTCGGTGACCGCTTCCTGCTGCTCAAGCGCGGCAAATCGATCGGCTACTACGACAAGAAAGACATCACCCTCGACGAACTCACCGCCCAGATGGCCGGCGGCGCCGAACTCGCCGAACTCGCCCACGAACTCGAACAACTCGGCGGCCACGGCGACGTCGTCAAAGAAGTCCAGGGCGAAGTCGCCGAAGTGGCTCAGACGACCGGCAAGACCTACGGATAACGGCCATCCCCACGCTGGAAGGCCTGGGACGTTCCGGGCAGCATCCACCGTGCCCGCACTACACACGAGAGTAGAAGTATGAAAGACGTAATCCTGGGGCTCGTCGGAGTTGGGCGGATCGGCGTCATGCACGCCAACAACATCGCCGCCCTCAACGAGGTCCTGAACCCGCAGGGGATCCGTGTCCTTCTCCGGCTCACGGACGTCGCAGAAGATCATGCCCGGACCGTGGCATCCGGTCTCGGCGCGGAATTCCTGCCGTCGGTCGAGACACTCCTTGCCTCCGGGGTGGACGGCCTCGTCATCGCCACCGGAACCGGAACCCACCCCGAGCTCATCAAAGCCGGCGTGGACGCCGGGATCCCGGTGTTCTGCGAAAAGCCTGTGGCCCTGAACGTGGACGACGCCCTGCCGGTGCTCGATTACATCCGGGAGCGCAACGGCGTGGTGCAGATCGGGCATCAGCGCCGGTTCGACGCCGGCTACCTTGAGGCCCGCCGCGCCTACCAGGCCGGCGAGCTGGGCTGGATCCATTCCCTCCGCGCCGTCACGTGCGACATGACGCCGCCCCCGGTCGAATTCCTGGCCAGCTCAGGCGGCCTGTTCCGGGACTGCTCGGTCCACGATTTCGACATCCTGCGCTGGCTCACCGGCCGCGAAATCGTCGAGGTCTACGCCAAGGGCTCCAACAACGGGGATCCGGCGATCGGCGAAGCCGGCGATGTGGACACCGCCCTCGCGCTGGTGACGTTCGACGACGGCACCGTGGGCACGGTCTCCGCGACCCGCTACAACGGGGCAGGCCACGACGTCCGGCTCGAAATCCAGGGTTCCCGCAGTTCGCTGATGGTGGGCCTGGACGACAAGACGGCGATCGCCTCCGCCGAAGCTGGGACTACCTTCCCCTCCGGGAAGCCCCACCAGACGTTTGCCGAACGGTTCGACCAGGCGTACCGCTCCGAGATGGAGGCCTTCGTCGAACTGATCCTTGGTCGCCGGGACAACCCCTGCACCCCGGAAGATGCCGTGGCGGCGTCCCGGGTGGCGGACGCGGCCCAGGAATCGCTGGCCACCGGTGTCCCGGTCGAGGTGGCGGTGAGCGTCGTTAGCTGACCGGGGCCCCGTGCGGGACCCCTGGCCCGGATGGAATTGAAGGAACCGGAACCTCCGGGGCTCATTGAACTGGCCCCGGGGGTTCTGTTGTCTCCCTTAGGGCCGGTTCCGGCACACCTCGACGAAGGCCCGGAACGGTGCCAGCCGTTCCGCCGCAGAAAGTTCCAATGCCTCGGGATGCCACTGCACCGACACCACCCAGCGGTCCGGATGCTCCAGCGCTTCAACGGTCCCGTCCTCGGCGACGGCCGTCACCCGCAGTGCTCCGGCCACCCGGGCCACGGCCTGATGGTGGCCCGATGCGATCTTCACCGTCACGGCACCGGATCCGCCGCCGTAGAGGGCTGCCACCTTGGAGCCGGCCTGGACCGCTACCTCGTGCCAGGCCCACGGACCGGCCCCGTGTGCCGGCGCGGGCTCGCGGTGCGCCACCGTCCCCGGAGCCATGTCCTGGATGAGGGTCCCACCATAGAGGACATTGAGCAGCTGATGCCCCCTGCAGATGCCCAATAGCGGCAGGCCGGCGTCGATCGCCTGCCGCGCCACCTCCGCGTCCAGCTCGTCCTGGGCATGATTGACGTCGTAACAGACTCCGCTTCGCTCCTCGCCGTACAGGCCGGGGTCGAGGTCGCCGCCGCCGGGAAGCACGACGCCGTCGAGAGACTCCAGCGCAGCCCCGAGGCCGCCGTCGTCGCTCACCGCAGCGGTGAGCAGCACCGGTTCGCCGCCGCCCTCACGCAACAGCTCCACGATGTATTCGAACAATGCGTTGGCTTCCGCCACCCGCGGGTCGGGATCGGATGAGCTGGTGAGGCGGACAGGAACGCCGATGCGCGGCCGGTTGCCCGGGGTGCTGCGGAAAATCTGCATGCCTCATTCTGCAACACCATCCCCGGACTAGGATTGCCAGATGAAAGCCCGCTATCTCGTGTCCCGCAGCCGGTTCATCGCGGCCGCCCCGGATGCCATCTTCGACGTGCTCGCCACGCCCGCCCTGCACAGCGCGATCGACGGCTCGGACACCGTGAAGGGAGCCCAGCCGCGCGGGCCCGAACGGCTCTACCTCGGCGCCAAGTTCGGCATGCAAATGAGGATGCGGGTGAACTACAAGATCCTGAACAGGGTCTGCGAGTTCGAGGAAGGCCACCGGATCGCCTGGCGGCACTTCTACGGCCACGTGTGGCGTTACCTGCTCGAACCGTCCACGGGTCCGGACGGCACCGCCGGCACCCTCGTCACGGAACAGTGGGACGCGCGGCGGGTCCGCGGCAAGAGCCTGCTCCGGTTGGCCGGCTACCTTCGCCGCCATCCGGTCAACCTGGAACGGACGCTGGCCAAGCTCGACGCCTACATGGCTGCGCGGTGACTTGGGGCACGCAGGGACTTGGGTAATGTGGATGGAAGCACGAGCCGCGACTGAAGGTGGGAACTGGGATGGGCCGCAGGACACTGGTCGACGATCTCGTCGACGGCCTGCTGACCGAGATCCTCGACGGAAAGCTCCCGCCCCACACTGCGATTCCGCCGGAAGCCGACATCGCCAAGGCCTACGGTGTCAGCAGGCTGACCGTGCGTGAAGCCCTGAAGGCGCTCCGCGCGCAAAACATTCTCTATGTGAAGGCCGGCCGGGGAACCTTCGTCAATCCCACGGACAACTGGACCGGCCTCGACGCGATCTTCAGGGCGGCCTCGCACGGCAATGCGGCCGAGCAGGTCTCCGTGGGGCTGATCGAGATGCGCCGCATGGTGGAAACCGGGGCGGCCGCACTCGCCGCCACGCGCTATACCCCGGAGCACGCCGAGCGGATGCGCGAGTGCATCGAGGACATGAAGCGCTCCCACGAGTCCGGCGACCTGGACCGCTTCGTGGAGGCGGATATCGGATTCCACGACGCCGTCCTGAGGGCCTCCGGCAACCCCTTTGTCCGTGCCCTCTTCGCCCAGCTGGGCCAGCTGCTGTACATGACCCGACGGGAAACATCCGCCGTCGACGTGATCCAGCAGCACGCCATCGATTACCACCAGAGAGTCCTGGATGGCATCCTCAGCGGCGACGCCGAGCGCTCGCGGCAGGCGATGGATGCGCACATGGACCAGACCAACGCGGACTACGAACGCTACGTCCGGGGCGCCAAGTCCTGACGCCCGCCTGCGGACTCTTCGCCTGATCCAACAGACTCTTGACGTAATCCGGATCACATTCTAAGCTCGTGCCTAGTTCTTGAGTCAGATGTCTGACATCTGACTCAAAGGTTGATCCTGATTCCGCAGTCGCAGCTGCGGACAGGACCTCTCCCACATACCCACGAATCCCTACGCGGCAAAGCTGCCGGAGGGAACCGCACGTAAGAAGGTCGATGATGACTCTATTAGCCCCCAAGTCCTCCGGACTCGGCGAACTGGGTGACCGCACGCTCCGCAAGGTCCGCCGCCGCGTCATGCCCCTGATTGTCCTGCTCTACTTCGTTGCCTATCTGGACCGCAACAACGTCGGATTCGCCAAACTCACCATGAGCGAGGACATCGGCCTGAACTCCGCTGCCTACGGCCTTGGCGCCGGCATCTTCTTCCTCGGTTACGCACTCCTCGAGGTTCCCAGCAACGCGGGCATGTACCGGTTCGGGGCCCGGAAGTGGTTGGCCCGCATCCTCATCACGTGGGGCCTCTTCGCCACCGCCATGTGCCTGGTGAACGGCGAAAGCACCTACTACATCGTCCGGTTCCTGCTGGGCGCCGCCGAGGCCGGATTCTTCCCGGCGATCCTGTTCTACCTGACGCTATGGTTCCCCGCTGCGCAGCGCGTGACCGTGCTGGGCATCTTCATCCTCGCCCAGCCCGTCTCCAACGCGCTCGGCGCCCCGGTATCCGGGCTCCTCCTGCAGCTGGACGGCGTCATGGGCCTCCAAGGCTGGCAGTGGCTCTACATCATCGAAGGCATCCCGGCGATCCTCCTCGGCGTCCTGACGCCCCTCCTCATGACGGACCGCCCGCGGGACGCCAAATGGCTTGAGACTGACGAGCGCAACTGGCTGTCCGCCACCATGGACGCCGAACTGGCGGCCAAGTCCCAGTCCGGAAAGCACAACTTCCTGGCCGGGCTCAAGGACAAGCGCACTCTGGTCTACTCCGCCCTGTACTTCGGCCTGGTGTGCGGAATCTACGGCCTGGGCCTGTGGATGCCCACCATCGTCGCGGCCCTCGGCAAGTTCTCCATGGCCGAGGTGGGATTCATCGTCTTTATCCCCTATGCCGTGGCCGCAGTTTTCGTCTACTTCTGGAGCAAGCGCGCCGACCGGACCGGCAAGCGTGCCTGGCACTCCGCCGTCAGCATGGTGCTCGCGGGCGTGGGACTTCTGGCCGCCGGCTACCTGTTGCCGGTCAACCCTGTCCTGGCGATGATCGGCCTGACGGTCTCGGCCATGGGGATCTACGGGGCCATCGCCCCGTTCCTCTCGATGCCCTCCGCGGCGCTGACCGGCGCGGCTGCCGCTTCCGGCCTCGCCCTGGTGAACTCCCTCGGAAACCTCGGCGGCTTCATCTCCCCGTACGCCGTCGGCCTCCTCAAGGACGCCACCGGCAGCAACCAGAGCGGACTGCTGTTCCTCTCCCTCTGCCTGTGCCTGACCGCGGCGGCCACGTACCTCTACGCCCGCAAGCGCCCCGAAGGTGACGCCGCCCTCGACCCCGCCGTCGCAGCGGCGGCCGCCGTCGACCCCGCCAAAGTCTCCTAACCCCGAACTCCCAGAAGGAACCGTCGTCATGACATCAATTACCCCTTTCCCGACTGAACGCACCGTAGTCCTGACCGGCGCCGCCTCGGCCCGCGGCATCGGCCGCGCCGCCGCCGACCGCCTGGCCAGCGAGGGCTGGTCCATTGCGATCCTGGACATCAATGCCGAGGACGCTGCCGCAGCTGCCGCCGAAATCGGCTCCAACCGCGCGGTCAAGGCCATCGGCGTCGGCGCGGACGTTTCAGACGCCGCATCGGTAGACCGGGCCATCACGGAGATCGAAGGCTCGCTGCCCCCGATCGTTGCCCTGGCCAACCTGGCCGGCATCAGCTCCCCGACGCCGTTCATGGAGACCACGGTCGAAGAATGGGACAAGGTCTTCGCCATCAACATGCGCGGATCCTTCATCGTCTCCCAGCGGGTACTCAAGGGCATGATCGAGCGCAGGCTCGGCAGGATTGTGAGCATCTCCTCGATTTCGGCACAGCGGGGTGGCGGCACGTACTCCAAGGTCGCCTACAGCGCATCCAAGGCCGGCATCATCGGATTCACCCGCGCCCTGGCCCGCGAGGTGGGCGAATTCGGGGTCACCGTCAACGCCATCGCCCCCGGCCCCATCGACACCGACATCATGGGCGGCACGCTGAGCGAGGAACGCAAGGCCCAGATGTCCGAGGGCATCATGATGGGACGGGTCGGCAGCCGCGAGGAAGTGGCGGCCCTCATCGCCTTCCTGCTCGGCCCGGACGCCGGCTACATCACCGCGGCCACCTACGACATCAACGGCGGCCTCCAGGTCTCCTGACCGTTCCCCGCCCTCCCAACCTCCCCGTTGCGCTATCACTTGTGGCCCTTAAAACCCCGGAATGCCCGCCACAAGTGATAGAGCAACGGGGGGAGGGAGGGGCCGGCCACGGTCTAGGCTGGCTCCATGAGCGCCGCCCGCAGCCTGCACCCCAGCCCCCGGACCCTGGAGGTCGAGAGCCTGGCCGGCTTCGACCGGCTTGTCGCCGCCGGGGCGCGCAGCATGCACGGCTGGCATGTCCAGTCGCTGGACCTGCGGGGCCGCCGGCACCAGCTCGAGGTGCTGGACGTGCAGGGTGCGATTTTCCTGGGCTGCACGTTCGACGGCGGCGTGGAGGATTCGCTGCGCAACCGGGGGGCCCTGCTCTTTCCGCGGCTCGAGGCCGTGCCGTTCAACCCCTACCGCGGCAAGCTGTACACGCCGCAGGAACTGTATGCCGGCATCAACACGTCACGCTATGAGGACACTCTCGACGCGCGGATCTACCAGTGGAGCATCCGACCGGGCCAGCGCCACCGCCTCGATGCCACCCTGGCCGCGGCCCTGCATGACCACTCGATCGGCGATGCCCTCGACGAGCTGACCCGCTCGGACTTCTGCGCGGGCCGCACGATGGTGGGCGTCATGGGCGGGCACGCTGCCCGCCGCGGCACGGCCCTCTTCGAAGAAGCCGCGCTGCTGGGCCGGCTGCTGGCCCGGAACAACCGGGTGGTTGCCACCGGCGGCGGCCCCGGGACCATGGAGGCCGCCAACCTGGGCGCCTTCCTCAGTGAAGCCCCGGAGCCGGTCTTCCGGCAGGCCCTGGCCGACCTCGCTGCGGTGCCGGCCTTCCGCCCCTCGGTGTCCGCCTGGGCACGGGCGGCCGCCGCCGTCGTCGAACGCCATCCTGAGGGAACGCCGTCGCTGGGAATTCCCACGTGGTACTACGGACATGAGCCGCCCAACTTCTTCGCCACGCACGTGGCCAAATACTTCGCGAATGCCATCAGGGAAGCGATCCTGCTCGAGCTCTGCAACGGCGGCATCGTGTTCCTGCCGGGCTCCGGCGGCACGGTGCAGGAGATCTTCCAGGACGCCTGCGAGAACTACTACGGCGCCCCCGAAACCATCACCCCCATGGTCCTGGTCGGGGAGGAGCACTGGCTGCGGCGGTTCCCGGCATGGCCGCTCCTGCAGAGCCTGGCCTCCGGCCGCCGGATGGAAGGACGGATCTTCCTGGTCGACACCGTGGAGGAAGCGCTCGACGCGCTGGCGCGCTAGCTGTCCCGTGCCATCCGGCTAGAGGTCTTTGCGGCACTGGGCGTGGCCGAGCTCGTACAGCCCGTTCAGGTCGCCGGCGGCAAGCCCGTCGGGGGTTCCAATCTCCGGATACATCAGCTGGGCGGGGTCATTGACGTGTTCCAGGCCCATGACATGGCCGAGTTCGTGCAGGATCACCGCCGTGGCATACGACGCCCCGTCGGACCGGCCCAAGTCTTCCGTGATTTGCGGGGCATCCAGTTCGAGGCTGCCGGTGACGAAGCTCTTGGGACCGTCGCCGAAACTGAAGTGGGTGCTGCCGCCCGTGCCGATCACCGGGCCCTTGAGCTGCGGGGCCTGTTCCGGTGTGGTCCAGGCAATCAGCAGCGGCGCCCACCTGTCCCCGTAGACGTCCTTCTGGTATGGCGCACGGTTTGGCGAGGGGAGCTCGCCCGTGGGGCCGTCATTGATGAACTTAATCCCGGTGGCCTCCGAGATGGTCCGGATGGAGTCGTCCACGAGCCGTTCGGACCCCTGCGGAGCCAGGGCGGCATTGACCACATAATGCAGCGGCCGGCACGGCGAGTAGCCCACCGGGCTGCCGTCCTCGTTCGTTGCGAGGAACTTGTAGGAGGTGCTGGCGACGTCCGGTTTCCGGGCCGAGCCGAGAGGTTTGTCCTGTTCCTCGAGCCCGGGCGGGGGAGTGTCCGTCCGGGACTCTCCGGCCGGAACAGCAGGCTGGCCCGACACCTGGCCGGTCCGCGGCGCCGGCTGCACGTCAGCGCCCTGGCTGTGGCCTGCGTTCTGCCCTGCGTTGTGCCCAGTGCCGCGGGAGACCTCGAAGAGCCCCGTGAACCCGGGATCGCCGTAGATGAGTCCGGCCGCGAGGAACGCCGCACCGGCGATCATGGCAGCGGCGACCAGGTTCCTGACCACCCGCAATGCCGTGGCGGGCCGGCTGTGCTGCGGCCCGCGGTCCCGAAATTCAGGACCGTCCACTAGCCCACCACGGCGCCAAAGACCATGCCCAGCAGGTACGTCACGCCCGCGGCGCCCATGCCGATGCCCAGCTGGCGCAGGCCGCGGGTGGTCGGGGACGTGCCGGACAGCAGACCTACGACGCCGCCGGTAAGCAGCAGCGCCAAGCCGACCAGGGCCGCGGAAACCACCAGCGCGGCTATTCCCGTCATGCCCAGCAGGAAGGGGATGATGGGCACGATCGCGCCGGAGGCGAAGAAGCAGAAGCTCGACGCCGCTGCTCCCCAGGCCGTGCCGACAGCCTCATGCTGGTCCTCGGCATCCGGCAGTTCCGGCTGCAGGGACAGGCTCGGATCGCAGTCGCAGTCCAGCAGGCCCATGCGCTCGGCGACGCGGTGCTCGGCGGCCTCCCGGGACATGCCGCGGGCCAGGTATACGAGCAGGAGTTCGTTGTGCTCGATGTCCAGCAACGGCGCCGCCGCCAAGGTGATCTGGGTGGGCCGGGTCGCGGCAAGGAGCTCCCGCTGCGACCGGACGGAAATAAACTCGCCGGCACCCATGGACAGCGCACCGGCCAGCAGCCCGGCGACACCGCTGAGGAGGACCACCTGGCTTCCAACGCCCGAGGCCGCCATGCCCATGACGAGGGACAGGTTGCTGACCAGCCCGTCGTTGGCGCCGAAGACGGCGGCCCGGAAGGTTCCGGCCAGGCGATTGCGGCCCCGGGTGGCCAGTCCGCGGACCACTTCCTCGTGGATCTGCTCGTCGGCGACCATTGCCGGCGTGGCAGAGGGGTCGTTGGCGTAGGGGGAGCGGCTCTCCGCGCGCTGGGCCAGGGCCAGGACGAAGACCGAGCCGAAGTGCCGGGCCAGGAAGCCAAGGAACCGGCTCCGGAGCGAGGCATGCCGGTCCTTGCCGGCGTGTTCGCCCAGCAGCTGAAGCCAGTGGGCCTCGTGGCGGCCCTCGGCCTCGGCCAGCGCGAGCAGGATGGCATGTTCCTCGCCGCTGCGGTTCTGCGCCAGATCGCGGTAGACGGATGCCTCGGCGCGTTCATCGGCGAGGTACTGCCGCCAGCGTTTGATGTCCGCAGCGCTCGGAGTTGCGGTTGGCGCGGGGCCGGGCGTCGAGGCCTGCGGCGGCGCGGGGCGCGGGTCCGTGTGGCCGCGGTCCGAAGAATCCTGTGTCGGGTGGGGCTGCTGGGAATCGTTGTGGTCCGATTCGGTGTACTGAGACACGAAAAAACTCCTGGGTTTGGTCGGGCATGGTCCGGCCCCATTGCGACTCCAGAGTACCCCGTAATTCCGAGCTTTTCCGGCTGGCAATCCTTAGCGGAAAGTTTCGGGAAGCCGTAACCGGCGAGCAGTGGCAGGGCTGCCCGCAGATAGTTTCCGCCAACGATTGCGGGCCCTTGACCGCCCGGGTTCACGGTGTTCGAATGAAACCCAGGGCGGGCCCTCCGGGGCCCTTGCCGCCACCCCTGTCACACGGAGGTTGCACCATGGACAGCACCGGATCACCCATCCCGCCGGCCCGGGACTCCCTCGAGTCCGATCCCGCTTACGACTACGCCGAGGACGCGCCCGTGAGTGATGGCGCGGAGACCGAGGAGGAGGAGCTTCTGGAGGAGGCGGACCGGCTCGTTCCCTTGGACAGGGAGGACTTCCTGGGCGAGGAGAAACCGGTAGTGCCCCTCGAAGGGGAAGAATTCCTTGAACCCGAGGAAAACGAGTGATTCTCCCACCCGGGTGACGGTTCACTAAACAACGAGCCAACAAACGACGACGGCGGCGCCCCCGGAAGGGGAGCGCCGCCGTCGAGCATTAACTTACTTTCAGTGCGTCAGAACGGGGACCTGTTCGTCCTCGGCTGCGCCGCCGGCGACCCGCCGGTGCCAGTTCTGCATGACCGCCGGATCCGTCGGCTTGGTCAGCAGCGACACCGCGATGTAGACGACCGCGGAGGCGATGAGGCCGTAGTAGATCGGCTCGTTGGCGTAGATGCCGTCCAGCGGAACTTCGGCGTTGATTTCCAGGATGATCATGGTGCCGAGAGTGATGACCGAGCCGACCGCCATGGACGCCGCGGCGGCAACGCCGGTGCCGCGCTTCCACACCAGGCCGCCGAGGATGGCCACGAGCAGGCCGCCAACAAGGATGTCGTAGGCAATGGTCAGGGCGGCGACGACGTCCTTGGTGATGATGGCGATCACGATCGCCACGACGCCGAGGCCCAGGACCCACAGGCGGTTTGCCTTGACGTCGTGCTCCGGGTTGTCGGTGTCATCGGTGTTGACGGTCTTGCCGAACCAGCCGGCGACGAACGGCAGCACGTCGGCGCGGGCCACGGTGGCGGCCGCGATCAGGGCACCGGAGGCGGTGGACATCATGGCGGCGACGGCGGCGGCGAGCACGAGGCCGCCGATCCCGATGGGCAGCAGGTGGGTGGCGACCTCGGCGTAGACAACGTCCTTGCCGAGGGCCTTGACGTCGATCTGCGGGAGGGCCACGCGGGCGCCGAGGCCGATCAGGGCACCGGCTGCACCGTAGAGGATGCAGTAGATGCCGGCCGTGGCGCCGCCCCAGCGTGCCACTTCGGGCGTCTTGGCGGTGAACACGCGCTGCCAGATGTCCTGGCCGATCAGCAGGCCGAGGGTGTAGACCACGAAGTACGTGATGATCGTCTGGGCGCCGATGCCGTCGATCTGGAAGAAGGTGGCATCCACGCGGCTGCGGATCCCGTCAAGGCCGCCGGCGGCGTTGAGCGTAAACGGCAGCATGAGGAAGAAGATGCCGACCGTCTTGATGACGAACTGGACCTGGTCGGCCAGCGTGATGGACCACATGCCGCCGATGGTCGAGTAGACCAGCACGATTGCGCCGCCGACGGCGATCGCGAGGGCGCGGTCCCAGCCGAAGAGCACCACGAAGATGGTGGCGTAGGCGCCGGTGGAGGTGGCGCAGAGCATCAGCGTGTAGGCGAGCATGACGATGCCGGAGGTCTGCGTGGCATTGCTGCCGTAGCGCAGGGTGAGCATCTGGGAGACGGTGTAGATCTTCAGCTTCTGGATGGTGCTGGCGAAGAGCAGGCTCAGCAGCAGGACGCCGGAACCGATGGCGACCACGAGCCACATGCCGGAAATGCCGAACTTGTAGCCCAGGCCCACGCCGCCGACCGTCGAGGCGCCGCCCAGCACGACGGCGGCCATGGTGCCGGTGTAGAGGAACGGCCCGAGGCGGCGGCCGGCGACGAGGAAGTCGCTGTTGTTCTTGGTGCGGGACTTGCCCCACCATCCGAACGCCAGCATGGCGAGCAGATACACCACCACAATGGCGATGTTGACGAAACTTGCGTCCATAAAAAGGGCTCCTTGGAGCTGATGGGCAGCGTGCGCGGGCATTGCCGGGCCTCAACGGTGCATTCGGCAAGTCAGCTGCTGCGCGTGACGGGGGTGGAGGAGGTGTCCGTCGGAACCTCCAGTATTGCCTCATAGGCAACACATGTTGCCAAAGGGTATGTTGTGACTCCGGTAACAGTCAAGGCGCAGCGCGTGCCGCCGCCGGTTCCGCGTCACCAACGCCCGCTCCGGCTAGGATTGCTCCAATGATGGGGCCAAGCGGCCGGCCGTGAAAGGTTCCTAAATGAAGGCTCTACCAGTTGAACCGAGCAACGTTCCCGTTGCCATCGGTTCGCGGATCCGCGCCGCCCGGCAGTCCCAGCGGCTCACCATTGAACAGGTCGCCGACGCCACCGGGCTCACCAAGGGATTCCTCAGCAGGGTCGAACGGGACCTCACCTCGCCCTCTGTCGCCTCCCTGGTGACACTGTGCCAGGTCCTGTCCATCTCGATCGGCGACCTCTTCGCCGCCCCCGAGACCCACCTCACGAAGCGGAACGAAGGCCCCCGGATCTCCCTCGGGGGCGAGGGGATCGTCGAGCGGCTGCTGACTGCCCGCTCCGAGCGCCGCGTCCAGATCATCCAGGCCGTGATCGAGCCCCGCGGGCGCGGCGAGTCCGAACTCTATGCCGTGGACTGCGATGTCGACGTCCTTCACGTGGTCAAGGGAAGCATCCGGCTGATCCTCACCAACGAGGAATTCGAGCTCAGCACAGGTGACACGGTGACGTTCCCCGGCCGGGAGCCCCACACCTGGGTCAACCCCACGGACGACGCCGTCGAGGTGCTGTGGGTGCTGGTACCGGCCGCCAGCCGGTAAGGCTGGTAAGCGTGAGGAAGTAACCACTCCGGCTCCGCCGGAAATATCTGTCGGAAATATCTGTGCCGGAACCATACAGGACGAGCGGAAGCCGCTCACACTAGCTTCAACTGGGGGATTTCATGAACCGCAACGACGTCTTTCTGTCCCTGGCGCTGGCCGCCACGCTCGCGGCCGGACTCGGCCTGAGCTCCTGTGCCGCGCCGGGCCAGCGTGCCGGCGAGACCGGAAGCGGCACGGCGAGCGCCACCGCGGCGGCCCCGACGCAGCAGGAGTCCGGCCCCGTCGCGTCGGCGGAACCCTCCGCGACCGCGGCCACGCCGGCCCCCGCAGTCACTGCCACCTCGCCGGCCACGCCGACAGCGGGTGCTGAAGCCGGCGTCAAAACCTTTACGTTCCCGGACGGACATCTGTCCTTTTCCTACCCGAGCGACTGGTCCATCCGGGTGGTCGGCTCTCCCGAGAATGCCGCCAAGCTGCGTGGCGTGCAGGCGGTCCTCGCCGATGCCACGGGCAACGAGCTGGCGTCGATTGTCAGCAGCACCAACGGCAGCAGTGCGTCCGGCCCGGTGGCCCGGACCGTCCTGGACACCGCTCCGGTGCCGGGGCTGAAAGATGTGGACGGCGAACAGTTGGCCTTCGGGTTCGCGTTTGACTCCTTCGCCGATAAGTCGGACTTCCATATGGGAGTGCGCAAAGAACGCGACTTCGCACCTTCGGTCACGGAAGCCGGTTATTCCCACGTCCAGTTCCCCAATGGCGGCGCCGAGGCCAAGGTACTGTTCGGCAGCCCGGCGTTCGCCTCCGTCGACTCCGCGAAAGCCTGGATGACCACGGAGCAGTACACCCAGCTCAAGCGCCTGCTGCTCAGCCTCAAGTACAGCTGACCCGCGCGCGGCCGACAGCTGCGAGTTTTGGTGAGATGTACGTCACATTCCGGTAACCTGCCGGAAACGGCGAATTCATGCCCGGGGCCGTCCCGTAACGCGCCCGCAAAACGAGGAAAGCCTTCCTGAAACACGCGGTGGGTAGCGTCATCTGCGGGGGGACGCACAACAGTCCCATTCGTCTCATGGTCTCGCCGAATCGGCGCCCTCGGAGCGCCGGCCCTCGAGGAAGGCTCCCGCAATGAACTTCGCTGTGCTTGCAGTAGGAATGGACGTCGATCCGCAAACCCTTGACCCTGGATCGACGGCATGGATGCTCACGGCTTCCGCCCTCGTCCTCCTGATGACCCCCGGGCTCGCATTCTTCTATGGCGGCCTCGTCAGAATGAAATCCGTCCTCAACATTATGATGATGAGCTTCGGCGCCATGGGCGTGGTCGCCGTCGTCTGGGCCCTGTGGGGCTACGGCCTCGCGTTCGGGCCGGATACCTTGGGCGGCTTCGTCGGAGACCCCTTTACGAACTTCGGACTCAGCGGGCTGACCACCAGCATCGGCACCAAGGCGGCGGGCCTGCCGGATATGGTGTTCATCGGCTTCCAGGCCACGTTCGCCATCATCACCGTCGCCTTGATCAGCGGGGCGGTAGCCGAGCGCGTCCGGTTCGGCCCCTGGCTCCTCTTTGCCGGGCTCTGGGTCACGCTCGTGTACGCGCCGATCGCGCACTGGGTCTGGGGCGGCGGCATCTTCGGGCCCACCGGCGTCATTGGCAGCAAGATCTCGGCCCTCGATTTTGCCGGCGGTACCGTGGTCCACATGAACGCCGGCATGGCAGGCCTCCTGCTGGCGGTGGTGCTCGGCAAACGGCTCGGCTTCATGAAGGATCCCAACATCCGCCCGCACAACCTGCCGTTCGTCATGCTCGGCGCGGGCCTGCTCTGGTTCGGCTGGTTCGGCTTCAACGCCGGCTCGGAACTTGCCGCCGACGCCACGGCCGCCCTGGCCTGGACCAACACGCTGCTTGCCACCAGCGCCGCCCTGCTCGGCTGGCTGTTCGTGGAGCGGTTGCGCGACGGGCATGCCACGTCGTTGGGCGCCGCCTCGGGCGCTGTCGCGGGACTCGTCGCCGTGACCCCGGCCTGCGGGTTCATCGACCCCGTCGGGGCAATCCTGATTGGTACGATCGCGGGGGCCGTCTGCGCGCTCGCCGTCGGGCTGAAGTTCAAGATCGGACTGGATGACTCCCTGGACGTGGTGGCCGTGCACTTCGTCGGCGGCCTGTGGGGGACCCTGTCCCTGGGATTCTTCGCCCTCCCGTCCGCCAAGACCGGCGGCGGGCTGTTCTACGGCGGCGGGCTGGCACAGTTCTGGCCGCAGATCCTCACCGCGCTGATTGTCACGGCTTGGAGCGCAGTGATGACCTTGCTGATCGGCTTTGCGATCCACAAGACCATCGGCATGCGCGTCTCTGAGGCCGACGAACTCTCCGGCATCGACGTGACGGAACACGCCGAAACGGCCTATGAACTCCTCATGGTTGGCGGCAGCTTCCACCCTGGAGACCCCCACAACCGGGCTGACGCTGCAGCGGTCCAGTCGCAGCCGGAAGCCCATGCCGAAGGCCAGGCCGAAAGTGAGGCTGTCCGCGGCAAGGTCTCCACGTGAAGCTCGTGACCGCCATCGTGCGGCCGGAGCGGGTCAACGCCATCAGTACGGCCCTGGAGCGGTTTGGAGTCAACGGCCTGACGGTGAGCCAGGCCAGCGGCTACGGACGGCAGCGCGGCCACACCGAGGTGTACCGGGGTGCCGAATACAACTCCGACCTGCTGCCCAAAGTGCGGCTGGAAGTGCTGGCCAACGAGGACGCCCTGGGCGGCGTCATGGCCGCCATCGAAGAGGGCGGGCGCACCGGACACTTCGGCGACGGCAAGATCTGGATCATTGAGGTGCACGACGCCGTCCGCGTGCGGACGGGGGAGCGGGGAGCCTCGGCCATCGCGTGAGGCTGCGGGGCCGGGGCGGCCGCCTCTGGCGGCGCGCCGGCGGGTCCGAAACATGTCGGACCCGCCTGGGGAAGGCTGCCGGCGGCCGGGTCCTTTGGTAAACAAATGATGCGCGACATGAAACTTCGAGTGTATGATGGCTATCACAACCGTCGGTCAATCCTCGAAGGAGAGGCTTCTTTTGGAAGAGCTGCGCATCGAGGCCAATGGCAACCTTGGCCCCATCGATTCATCCCGCATCCCGCGCTACGCAGGGGCTGCCACCTATGCCCGCCTGCCGCGGCTGGACCAGGTGGCCAAGGCCGACGTCACTGTAGTTGGCGTGCCTTTCGACTCCGGCGTCTCCTACCGCCCCGGCGCCCGCTTCGGCGCCAACCACGTCCGTGAAGCCAGCCGGCTGCTCCGGCCGTACAATCCGGCCTGGGACGTCAGCCCCTTCGAAGCCATCCAGGTGGCCGACGCCGGCGACATGGCCGTCAACCCGTTCAACATCAACGAGGCCATCGAAACCATCCAGCAGAACGCCCTGGACCTGACGGCGTCCGGCAGCAAGCTGCTGACCCTCGGCGGAGACCACACCATCGCCCTGCCGCTGCTGCGCGCCGCCGCCGAGCGCGCCGGCGAACCCATCGCCATGCTGCACTTCGACGCGCACCTGGACACCTGGGACACCTACTTCGGCGCCGAATACACCCACGGCACACCCTTCCGCCGCGCCGTCGAGGAAGGCATCCTGGACACCGAGGCCATCAGCCACATCGGCACCCGCGGCCCGCTCTACGGCAAGAAGGACCTCGACGACGACCACCGCTTCGGCTTCGGCATCGTCACCTCCGCTGACGTCTACTACCAGGGCGTCCTGGAGACCGTCGCCAAAGTCCGGGACCGGATCGGCAACCGCCCGCTCTACATTTCGGTGGACATCGACGTCCTGGACCCCGCGCACGCGCCCGGCACCGGCACGCCCGAGGCCGGCGGCATCACCAGCCGCGAACTGCTGGAAATCATCCGCGGCTTCCGCGGCATGAACCTGGTGGGCGCCGACGTCGTCGAGGTCGCCCCCGCGTACGACCACGCCGAGATCACCGGTGTGGCAGCAAGCCACGTCGCCTACGAACTCGTGACCCTCATGGCGGACCGCGCCGTCGAAGGCGACCGCTTCGGCGCGCCGAACGGCTACGCCGCCCAGGCCCTCGGCCGGGAATCCCGCCGCCCGGCCGGATTCGGCTCCTCTGTGGCTTCGCCGGTGGCCTCGCGGTGACCGGCGTGCGCAACGGCGGGGACCTCGTCGTCGAGACCCTTGAGGCTCTCGGTGCCAAGACGGTCTTCGGCATCCCGGGCCAGCACGCCCTGGGCCTCTTCGACGCCATGGGCCGCGGAAACCTGCACTTCGTCTCCTCCCGGGTGGAAAATAACTCCGCGTTCGCGGCCGACGGGTACTCCCGCGCCACGGGCGAGGTCGGCGTGCTGTTCCTCTCGACGGGTCCGGGAGCGCTGACGTCGCTGGCCGGCCTGCAGGAGGCCTACGCCACCGGCGTGCCGATGGTGGTCGTGGCGAGCCAGATCCCGCTCGAAGGACTCGGCGCCCGGCGCAAGGGCATGCTGCACCAGCTCGATGACCAGAAGGCCTCGGCCGCCAACGTCACCAAGAGCCAGCGGCTGATCCAGCACGCCTCCGGCATTCCCTCGGCGATCCAGGACGCGTGGACCGAGGCGATTTCCTCGCCGCAGGGTCCGGTGTGGCTGGAAATCCCGCAGAACGTGTTGCTGGACCCGATCGTGGTGCCCCCGGTGGAGGATGCCCTGGCCGAGGCCGCGGACAACCCGCCCCGGGTGGAGCTGGTCCGCGAGGCCGTGAAATGGCTTTCGACGGCGGAACGTCCGGCCATCATCGCCGGCGGCGGCACCCGCCGCGGCCGGGCCGAGAAGTCCCTGCTTTCGATCGCGGAAAAGCTCCGCGCCCCGGTGATCTGCACGCCCGGCGGCAACGGCGCGTTCCCCTGGAATCATGAGCTCTCGCTCCAGGCGTGGATCGAGGACCGGTACATGACCGAGCTTCTCGAGGACGCCGACGTCCTGATTGTGATCGGTTCCTCCCTGGGCGAGGTGACGTCGAACTACTTCACCTTCGAACCCCGCGGCCGGATCATCCAGATCGACGCCGAACCCCGCGTCCTGGAGTCCAACCGGCCCGGACTGGGCATCCGCGCCGACGCCGGCCAGGCCCTCGCTGCCCTCGACGAGGCCCTCGTGATCGGCGAAGCCGGCCCCGACTGGCACGGCACCGCCCCCGAGACCCTGGTCAAGGAGACCCTGGCCAAGGTCACGGCCCGGCTCGAGTCCCAGGACCTGGCCAAGGAACTGAAGTTCATGGCCGACATCCGCGAGGCCGTGCCTGCGGACATGCAGACGTTCTGGGACATGACGATCTCGGCCTACTGGGCCTGGAGCTGCTGGGACGCCCGGGACGGCCAGTTCCACTCCGCGCAGGGCGCCGGCGGCTTGGGCTTCGGCTTCCCCGCCGCGATCGGCGGCGCCGTCGGCCTGGAAACCACCGGCAAGCCCGGCAGGGTGCTGGCCGTTTCGGGGGACGGGTCCTCCATGTACTCCATCTCCGAGCTCGCCACCGCCAAGCAGCACAACATCCCGGTCACCTGGCTGATCGTGGACGACGGCGGCTACGGCATCCTGCGCGAATACATGGTCGGCGCGTTCGGCAAGGCCACGGCCACCGAGCTCTCCCGGCCGGACTTCGTCAAACTTGCCGAGGCCTTCGGCGTCCCGGCAGTCCGGGTCGCCCCCGAAGACGTCGGGGATGCCCTGAAGGCCGGCTTCGCCGCCGACGGCCCCAACGTCGTCGTCGTCGAAACCCTGCTCAAAATGTTCGGCCCCACCCACCTGGCCACCTAAGCGGGCCGGCCGTCCGGCCGCCTGGCTTGGGCGGCCAACCGGCCGCCTGGCACCGTAGGATCCTGCACGCTTACCGCGCGGACCTGGCGGGTCCACCCCTCACCGCGAGGGATGGGCCCGGCAGGTCCGCGTTTGGCGTTTAAACACCCTTCTTCGGGATCGGACCGGCACCTCACACGGCCATCAAAAAGGGTTAGTTTCCCGAAGTAACCATTTTGGTGATATGGTTGCCTAGGGCAAGCAAAAAAGGGGTGTCCATCATGTCAGTTGAATCCAACGCTGCAGCCAAACTCGTTTACCAAATCTTCGACCTCCAGCGCGCCGTCCGCTGTGTTGCCACCGCTAACTTGCGCGGGCAGGACACCGGAGTGGCGCTACAGGGTGTTCTCCGTTTTGTGGGGGAGGGCGAATCCCGGGCCACGCATCTTGCGGAGCGCCTCGGCGTTAGCGCTCCGGTGCTCAGCCGCCACATCGCCGAACTCGAAGAGCACGGCTATGTGGTCCGCCGGCCGGACCCCGAGGACGGCCGCGCGCAACTGATCGCCCTGTCCGCCACCGGTGCGGAAAAGCTGCGCGCTATCGAGGACCATCGCACGGCAACCATCCAGGACCTCCTGCAGGACTGGAGCCAGAACGACGTCGAAGAGACGGCGCGCACCCTGCAAAAACTCGCTGAGTCCCTCAGGACCTCAGCCCGGGCAACGACGGCCGGACCCACGAATACGACCGAAATTGTTGAGGAGTAGACATATGGCTAGCCACGCTGCCGCCACAGGGCCGTCCCCGGTCCCATCAGGCATTCAGCCGGGGGCGCCCCGCGCATCCCAGACCGCCGCAGAACCTGCGGCGATGACCCACCGCCAGATCATGGAAGCACTCACCGGGTTGCTCGCGGCGTTCTTCACCGCCATTCTGAGCAGCACGATCGTTGCCAACGCGCTTCCCACCATCATGTCCGAGCTCAAGGGCACCCAGACGGACTTCGCCTGGGTGATCACCGCGGCGCTCCTGGCCAACGCCGCAACCACCCCGATCTGGGGCAAGCTCGCCGACCTTTTCAACAAAAAAGTCCTCGTCCAGCTAAGCATCGTGATCTTCGTGGCCGGCTCCGTCATGGCCGGCCTGTCCCAGACCATCCCGCTGCTGCTGACCGCCCGCGTCATCCAAGGCATCGCCATGGGCGGCCTTACCGCCCTGGCCCAGGCCATCATCGGCTCGATGATCCCCCCGCGTGACCGCGGAAAGTACTCCGGCTACATGGGCGGCGTCATGGCCGTAGGCACAGCCGGCGGCCCGCTGCTCGGCGGCTTCATCGTCGACAGCCCGCTCGGGTGGCGCTGGACCTTCTTCGTCTGCGTCCCGCTCGCCGTCGTCGCCCTCATCCTGCTGCAGATCACCCTGAAGATTCAGCACGTCAAGCGCCCGGCCACGATCGACTGGCTCGGCTCCGTCCTGCTGACCTCAGGCGTCAGCCTGCTGCTCATCTGGGTCTCCTTCGCCGGCAACCCCGACTACTACGACTGGTGGTCATGGCAGTCGGTCGCCATGGTGGGCGGCGGCGTCGTGCTCCTTGGCCTGCTGGTGCTGGTGGAATCCCGCGTGGCCCAGCCGATCATCCCGCTCAAGATCATCTCGGAGCGGACCACCGCCCTCGCGATCCTCGCCTCGGTGGCCGTCGGCGTCGGCATGTTCGGCTCCTCGACCTTCCTGGGCCAGTACTTCCAGGTGGCACGCGGTGCCACCCCCACGGAAGCCGGCCTGCTCACGCTGCCCATGATCGCGGGCAACCTGATCGGTTCCGTCGCCTCGGGCATGCTCATCAGCCGCACCGGCAAGTGGAAGCGGTACCTGATCGCCGGCTCCATCCTGCTGATCGGCGGCCTCGGCCTGGCCGGCACCATGGACCACACCACCGACTTGTGGCTGACCGGCATCTACACCGCCATCCTCGGCATCGGTCTCGGCCTGCTGATGCAGAACCTCGTGCTCGCCGTGCAGAACACCGTCCAGGCCAAGGACATCGGCACGGCCAGCGCCTCTGTTGCCTTCTTCCGGTCCGTCGGCGGCGCCATCGGCGTCTCGGTCCTCGGAGCCGTCCTGGGCAACCGGGTCAAGGAACTCGTCACGGAGGGGCTCGCTTCCGCCGGCATCCAGGTTCCGGCGGGATCCTCGGGAGCCAGCATGGACCTCAAGGACATGCCTGCACCCATCCGCGACATCATGCGGGCCGCCTACGGTGACGCGATCGCGGAGGTCTTCATGATCTCGGCAATCATCGGCGTGATTGCCCTGGTGGCCATCCTGTTCATCAAGGAACGCCCGCTGCGCCGGACTGTCGATATCCGGCCCGAGTCGGCCGAGCAGGCAGGCGACGCCGCTGCTGCTGTCGCCGCCGGAGGTGCTTCTGCGACCGCACTTGGAAATACCGGAAACGACGCCGTCCGGGGCGCCTCGTCCGCCACCGGAACCGGCATCGTGGACCTGGACCGGGAATTCATCGAGGTGCTCAGCCGCGAGCGGGCCGAATCCCGCTTCCCGGACGCCGCCCGCCAGGAGGCAGGCCTGACGTCCGACCCGGCTTTCCGCCAAGGGGAGCCTCGCCAGGGGGAGTCAGCCGCAGAGCGCGCGGCCGACAGGGAAGGCGCCCGTCAACGGTCCCGGACCCTTGTGGCCGATGACCGGCCCGAGGCAGCCGACGTCGTGCCCGTACTGCTGCAGACCCAGCAGCTGCTGGCCGAGCAGCAGCTCCAGCTGGCCGAGGCGCTGCGCGCCGTGTACGACCAAGCTGCTGAGCAGCGTGCGATTGCCGCGGAACAGGCCCGTGTTGCCGAGGAGCTCACGGTCCTGCGCCGGCAGTTGGCCAAGCAGCGCAAGATGCAGCGCGCGGCGGCCGACTACATCGCCACGCACGGGCGGCACCGGACCGAGTAGCACCCGGTTCCGCGTCCGCCGCTCCGGACCCTCAAGGCTCCGCGGCCGCCCCTTGGGCAGCCGCGGGGCTTTCGGCGTATCCGCCGGGGGGCCGCCTTCTAGCCGAGGGACGGGCGCCAGCCACTAAGTACACCGTTTGGATGATATTTGGTGTCCCGTGTTCCACCCGGGCGGGGGATTTCGTAGAGTTGGATGGCTGTGGCTGTCGGACCCAAAAGATAGTCTCCAATCAGCTCTTCAACGCACTTCATTTTTCGGTCTTGTTCGGTCTCCTGATTCGTCAGACTCCCCTCATTCGGTACTCCTAAGGACTCGTGGGCATGCTCGTCACCCTCATGCGGCGTTATTCCAAGCCGTATCTGCCATATATCGCGGCTGTGGTCATCTTCCAGCTGGCGTCCACCATCGCGGCTCTGTACTTGCCCAGCCTCAACGCCCAGATCATCGACGAGGGCGTGTCCCGCGGCGACACGGACTACATCTGGCGCACCGGCGGCATCATGCTCGGCGTCGCCCTGATCCAGGTGGCCACCGCGATCGCCGGCGTGTACTTCGGCTCGAAGGCGGCCATGGCGTTCGGCCGGGACCTGCGCCGCGGGGTCTTCCGGAAGGTCAGCAGCTTCTCGGCCCGCGACGTCAACGTTTTCGGTGCCCCCACGCTGATCACGCGAGGCACCAACGATGTCCAGCAGGTCCAGATGCTCATGCTCATGACGCTGAACTTCATGGTGGCCACGCCCATTATGTGCATCGGCGGCATCTTCATGGCCGTGCGCGAGGACCTCAACCTGTCCTGGCTCGTCTGGGTTTCGGTGCCCCTGCTGGTGGTTGTGGTGGGCTACCTCGTGGTTCGCCTCATGCCCCTCTTCCGTTCCATGCAGGCGAAGATCGACCGGCTCAACGGGGTCCTGCGCGAGCAGATCATCGGCATCCGCGTGGTCCGGGCGTTCGTGCGCGAACCCCACGAGGCCGAGCGCTTTGGCGCCGCCAACAAGGACCTCACCGACGTCTCGCTGAAGATCGGTTCCCTTTTCGTGCTCATGTTCCCCGCCATCGGCATGATCCTGCACATCTCCACCGCAGCCGTGCTGTGGTTCGGCGGCCAGCGCGTCGACGCCGGCGAGATGCAGGTGGGCTCGCTGACGGCCTTCCTGCAGTACCTCCTGCAGATCCTCATGGCCGTCATGATGGGCACGTTCATGGCCATGATGATTCCCCGTGCCTCGGTCTGCGCCGACCGCATCGGTGAAGTGCTCGACGTCGAACCCTCCATCCACGAATCGCTCACCCCGGTGGCGCCGGCGGCAAAGGCCGGGCGCGTGGAATTCCGGAACGTGACCTTCGCCTACCCCGGCGCCGAAGCGCCCGTGCTGAGCAACATCAGCTTCACGGCTGAGCCCGGCCAGACCGTGGCCATCATCGGCTCCACAGGCGCCGGAAAGACGAGCCTGCTGGCCCTGCTGCCGAGGCTCTACGACGCCGAATCCGGCGAGGTCCTGCTCGACGGCGTGCCCGTCACCGAACTGGACCGTGCCGAGATCACCCAGCGCGTGGCCATGGTGCCGCAACGGCCCTACCTGTTCTCCGGAACCATCGAGCACAACCTGCGCTTCGGCAAGCCCGAGGCCACCGACGAGGACCTGTGGGAAGCCCTGACGGTCGCCCAGGCCGCGGATTTCGTGCGCGAAAAGAAGGGCGGCCTTGCGTCCCGGATCTCCCAGGGCGGCACCAACGTCTCGGGCGGGCAGCGGCAGAGGCTCTGCATCGCCCGTGCCCTCGTCACCGAGCCCAAGGTCTTCCTGTTCGACGACTCGTTCTCGGCCCTTGACGTCGCCACCGACGCCAGGCTCCGCCGCGCGCTCAAGGCCAAGACGGCCGACGCCACGGTGATCATCGTCGGCCAGCGCGTGTCCACCATCGCCGATGCGGACCAGATCCTCGTCCTGGATAACGGCAGGATCGTGGACCGCGGAACACATGAGGAACTGTTGCAAAGCTCCAGCACCTACCAGGAAATCGTCGAATCCCAGCTGAGCGCGGAGGCAGTGGCATGAGCACCAACGAGAAAGTCTCCACCGCCTCGGCCCAGGCCCCGGACGGGACAGCACCGGACGCGACAGCAGCCGCGATGCCGGCAACGGACGTACTGGACGATGATTTCCTCGAGGAGGAGTTCACTCCCGGCGAAGCCGACGGCGGCATGTTCGGCGCCGTGCCGGCCAAGAAGGCCCAGCACTTCTGGCCCTCGGCCAAACGGCTCATGGGGTTGCTGAAGCCCGAGCGTGCCGGCATCATCGCGGTTCTCGCGATGGTGACAGTCGCCGTCGTACTCAACGTCATCGCCCCGCGGATTCTCGGCCAGGCGATGGACGTGATCTTCGCGGGCGTGGTCGGCAAGCAGCTCCCGGCCGGCGCCACCAAGGAGCAGTTAATCGAAGGACTGCGCTCCCAGGGCCAGGACAACTTTGCCGACATGCTGACCAAGATGGATGTGGTGCCCGGTGCGGGCATCGACTTCCAGAAGCTCGCGTTCCTCATCAGCGTGGTGCTGGTGATGTACTTCGTCGCCAACATCTTCCTGTGGCTTCAGGGCTATGTCCTGAACGTGCTGGTCATGCGCGTGGTCCGCAAGCTTCGTGACGACACTGAGAAGAAACTCAACGAGCTGCCGCTGAACTACTTCGATACCCGCCAGCGCGGCGACGTCCTCTCCCGCGTCACGAACGACGTCGACAACATCCAGCAGGCGCTCCAGCAGGCCTTTGCGCAGCTCGTGAACTCGGCCCTGACGGTGCTCGGCATTGTGATCATGATGTTCATCGTGTCCTGGCAGCTGGCCCTCATCGCGCTGATCGCACTGCCGCTCTCCGGGGTGGCCGCCGGCATCATCGGCGCCCGCAGCCAGAAGCTCTTCGCCGCCCAATGGAAGAACACCGGCGAGCTCAACGGCCAGATCGAGGAATCCTTCTCCGGCCACGACCTCGTCCGCGTGTTCGGCCGCGACGCCGACATGCTGGCCCGTTTCGACGAACGGAACGAGGAACTCTACCGGGCCAGCTTCGGCGCCCAGTTCGTCTCCGGCATGATCATGCCGGTCATGCAGTTCGTCTCCTACCTCAGCTACGTGGGGATCGCGGTCGTGGGCGGACTGCGCGTGGCCTCGGGCAGCATGAGCCTCGGCGACGCCACGGCGTTCATCCAGTACTCGCGCGAGTTCACCCAGCCGCTGGGGCAGATGGCCGGCATGGCCAACATGCTGCAGTCCGGTGTCGCCTCCGCGGAGCGGGTCTTTGAATTCCTCGACGCCGACGAACAGGACGCCGAGACGGCCACCGAGCACCTCCCGGCCAAGACCGACGGCCACGTCGAGTTCAAGCACGTCACCTTCAGCTACTCGCCGGACAAGCCGCTGATCGAGGACCTGTCGTTCACCGCCGAGCCCGGACACACCGTGGCGATCGTGGGTCCGACCGGGGCCGGCAAGACCACCCTGGTCAACCTCGTGATGCGCTTCTACGAACTGAACGCCGGCAGCATTACCCTGGAGGCGGTGGACATCACCCGGCTGAGCCGGTCGGAGCTGCGCGCCAAGGTCGGCATGGTGCTGCAGGACGCCTGGCTGTTCGGGGGGACCATCTACGAGAACATCCGTTACGGCAAACTGGACGCCACCGAAGACCAGATCATGGCGGCAGCCAAGGCCACCTTCGTGGACCGCTTCGTCCGCGCCCTGCCGGATGGCTATAACACGGTCATTGACGAAGAAGGCAACAACGTCAGCGCCGGCGAAAAACAGCTCATCACCATCGCCCGGGCCTTCGTGGCGAACCCGTCACTGCTCATCCTGGACGAGGCCACGAGCTCCGTGGACACCCGCACCGAAGTCCTGGTGCAGAAGGCCATGGCCGCGCTCCGCACCGAGCGCACCAGCTTCGTGATCGCCCACCGGCTCTCCACCATCCGGGACGCGGATACCATCCTGGTTATGGAGGCCGGCCGGATCGTCGAGCAGGGCCGGCACGCCCAACTGCTGGCACTGCAGGGCGCGTACTACCGGCTGTACATGTCCCAATTCGCGGGCGAGGACGCAGACCCGGCCTCAGCAGAGGCGGCAGAGGACGCGACGGCGGTGCGAAGTTGAGCGCCGCAGGACACGCCGGCGAGGCGGGAGCCCCGGCAGCGGGGGAGGCGGGAGCCACCGAGCCCAGGCGCCTCGAGGTGGAGGTGCCGATGCGCTGGAGCGACATGGATGCGTACGGGCATATCAACAACGTCCAGATCGTCCGGATCCTGGAGGAAGCGCGGATCGCCGGGTTCGGGCCGCCGCGCGGAGCCGGGCTGCCCGGGACCGAACCCCTGGTGTCGCTCTTCAACGACATCCCGGAGGGGACTCTGGCGCTCGTGGTGGAGCACAAGATCCGGTACGTCAGGACCCTGGAGTACCGGAACGTGCCCGCCGTCGTCCAGCTCTGGGTCGGCGCGGTCAAGGGCGCCAGCTTCGATATCCACTACCTGGTGCAGGATCCGGTGACCCGGGAGGACTGCGTCCGGGCCACAAGCCATCTGGCCTTCGTCGACGAGGCAACCGGACGGGTCCTGCGGCTGACGCCGGAGCAGAAGGAACGGCTGGCACCCTATACCCGCGCCCACCCGGTCCAATAGCCCCTACCCCCGTTCTTGGCACGGCTCCTACAATGAACAATCCCGACGCATAAGGAGCAGTGGTCGCTGTGAACATGGGCAAGAACATGCACAAGAACATGGGCAAGGACATGCACCAGAAGATGCACATGAGGCACCCCCGCAAGAAGACATGGAAAGAGCTCTCCCCGAGGGCGAAGATCGGAACAATCGCCGGCGCGGTTATCCAACTGACGCTGCTCGTTGCAGCCCAACGCGACATTTCGCGCAGGCCCGCAGCGGAAATCCGCGGCAGCAAAGCGATGTGGAGGGCTGCCACCCTAGTGAACTTCATCGGTCCGGGGTGCTATTTCACCTTCGGCGTGAAGCGCCTTCCCGCCACGAAATAGCCACGGCCAACCACCCGCCCGGGATCTACTGGCAGGTAGCTGGAGGGCAGCGTTAAATGCGCGCGTTCAGTTTAAGCCTGTAAATTGAACGTATGACCCCAACCAAAAAGCCTGCCCTGCACCGTGCCCTCGGTATCTCCAAGGAGATTGAAGACGCGGCGTGGTTCGTGCTGGGCCCGGGGTTGCTCGGCAAGGCGTCCGCCCTGGACGGCCGCACCAAGACATGGTCTGTCCCGGCGGCCGCGGAGTTGCTGGAACGTCTCGAACGAGGCGTTCCGGACCCCAAGGCGCCGATGATGACCAACCTGCGCCAGAACTTGGAGGACGCCACGCGCGGGGCGAAGCAACTCGCAGTGGAGCTCCTGTTCCTCCAGTCCCTGCCGCTGGCCCACGAGGTCAAGTCACTCAAGGTCAAGCGGGCCCGTGTCGCCGAGGCCGCGTCCTGGCTGGAGCCCCCGCTTGAGCTCCCCGACGAGCTCTACGCCGGCATGACGGACCACGGTGTGATCCGGGACCGGACCGCGGAATTCAACTGGACCATCTGGGACCATCTGAAGTGGCTCTGCCGCTTCGTGCAGCACGTCGCCCAGCGGCCGGCCGGCGTCGTCCAGGCCGCGGTCAAGGACCCGCTGGCCTTCCACCGGCTGGTCGCCGGGACCCCGGATGACCAGCCGGCCATCCGCCGCAGCATCGAGTTCCTGGTCTGGCCCAGCTACTTCGAACCTGTCGTGGCCGACGTCGAACGGCAGGAAATCCGCGACGCCTTCGCATCCCTCGTGGGCGGCGCCAAGGGGGACAGCGACGAGGAAATTTCCGCGGACATCCACCGCATCCGCCTGCACCTGGACCAGCAGGCCGGGCAGCGGATCGACTGGTACTCCCGCCAGCTGGTAAGCCAGTGGAGGAAGGTCGGTGATCCGGGTCGTCGCGCCTGGCTGCTGCGCACCCACCACGACAACGCTGAGCTGCTGGGGGAGTGGCGGGACGAGGAAGCAGTGACGCTCGACGTCGAACACCTCCGCCTCCTGGACCCCGGCGTTACCGCCGGGCTGGTCCAGAACGCCGTTGACGAGGACTACAAGCACCTCGGCTACGTGGAGCGGGAGGACACCAAGACCGCCGTCTTCGCCTTCCTGACCGTGATGAAGCCGGGCGATCTCGCGCTTTACCAGAGTTCGGGCAAGGTCCGGATCGGTGTGGTCCTCGGCGAGCCGGAGCACGGCAAGGACAACCGTCAGCTCCGCCGCAAGGTCCGTTGGTTCGATGAGGAACACGACGTCACCGGCCTGCCCCGGCACGTGCAGCGGCAGCTGACCACGTCCGGCAACATCGTGGACATCACCCGCGTGATCCAGGCGCTTGAGGCGCTCCTGCCCGCAGAAGCCGAATCCGAGGCCGGCGACGGCGTCGAGCCGGCCGCCGCCGTCGAACCGGCCTGTGAAGGTTTCCGCCCGCTGACGGAGGAGTTCGCCGCGTCCCTGCATATGGACCTGGAGCCGCTGCAAGAAATCGCAGAACTCCTTGAGGAGAACCGGCAGCTGGTCCTCTACGGTCCGCCGGGAACCGGCAAGACGTACCTCGCCAAACATCTCGCCGCCGAGCTCGCCGGCGACACCACGGACGAGCGGGTCAAGCTGGTGCAGTTCCACCCCTCGTACGCCTATGAGGACTTCTTCGAGGGCTTCCGCCCGGACAAGACGGATGAGGGCCAGGTGTCCTTCAAGCTCGTGGCCGGTCCGCTGCGCCGGCTTGCTGAGGAGGCCGCCAAACCCGGCAACGAGAGCAAGCCGTACTTTCTGATCATCGACGAGATGAACCGGGCAAACCTCGCCAAGGTGTTCGGTGAGCTGTACTTCCTGCTCGAATACCGGGATGACCGGATCTACCTCCAGTACAGCCCCAATGAGCCGTTCACGCTGCCGGACAACCTCTACATCATCGGCACCATGAACACCGCGGACCGCTCCATCGCGATGATGGACGCGGCTATCCGGCGCCGCTTCTCGTTCATTGAGCTCCATCCGAAGACGGAGCCTGTGAAGGGCTCACTCTTGCGTTTCCTGCAGGCCCGCGACCTGGACACGACGCCGGCCTTGCTGCTGGACGCCTTGAACGACGCCATCGATGAATGGGACCGGGACCTGATGATCGGGCCCTCCTACTTCATGAAGAAGTCCGCGCAGACGCCCAAGGGCCTCCGCCGGATCTGGAAGTACGAGCTCATGCCGCTGCTGGAAGAGCACTATCACGGCCAGCTCAACCGCGCCCAGCTCGAGGAGCGGTTTGGACTGGAACAACTCCTCGGCCGCCTTGCGCACGTCTAGGCTGACGCCGTCCGGGGGCTCTATGGCGCTGGAGCGGAGAGTGGCGGACCGGAACGCGGCCGACCGGGGTACGTCCGCGCCGGGCGCACTCGGGGCGGGCGGGCCCGGACGGGGCATGCAGGCCCGGGCGGCGTCTGGCCCGGCTGTGGCCGGGCGCGGCGGCGCGGTGGCCGGGCGGCACCTTGTCATCGACGAGCTCTCCGCCGGCGTCGTGGAGCGGCTTGATCCGGACACCGCGGCCTACGTCAATGCCAGCGGCCTGGCAAAAGCCTCGCCGATGGGCATGGGCCTGTACCGGATTGAACCCGTCGGAAAGGTGGGCTCGGTGCGCACCCCCACCGTCCAGTTGGAGGTGCGGCCGAAGGGACGGCTCGGTCTGAGCCGGCTCCTGTTCCTGCTCGGCTACGCCGGGGAT
Source organism: Arthrobacter sp. TE12232 (assembly GCF_054062615.1). Lineage (NCBI taxonomy): Bacteria > Bacillati > Actinomycetota > Actinomycetes > Micrococcales > Micrococcaceae > Arthrobacter > Arthrobacter sp. TE12232. Next base: position 1,541,394 of record NZ_JBSSFK010000001.1, on the reverse strand, counting down.
CAAGGGTTCCGCGACGAATCCGTCGCCGCCGTGGAGCACACCGATCTCTGGAGCGCGCTGGCCGAGTCCCTGGCGCAGCTTGCCGACCGGGCGCTGAGCCGCGGCGTGCTGCAGGGGTACCTGATGGTGGAGGAATCCCTGCGGACCGTCAAGGGCCGGATCCGGATCTCGGACCAAATTTCCCGCCGGCCGGGAATGCTGGTCCCGCTGGAAGTCTCGTACGACGAATTCACCGAGGACATCGCGGAGAACCGGATTTTGCGCGCCGCGCTGGAACGGATGTCCCAAGTGCCGCGCGTGCGGCCGGAAGTCCTCAGCCGGCTGCGCCAGCTAAAGGGAAAGCTCGACGCCGTGACGCGCCTTCAGTCCGGCGCGCCGCTGCCGCAGTGGCGGCCCAGCCGGATGAACACCCGCTACCACGCGGCTCTCCGGCTCGCCGAGCTGATCCTGCGGAACGCCTCGGCGGAGGCCGGCGACGGCAAACAGCAGTCGGCGTCGTTCGTGGTAGATATGGCGAAAGTGTTCGAGGACTTTGTCGGGACGGCCCTGCGCGAAGCCATGGCTGCCTTCCCCGGCGAGATGCGGCTGCGCTACAACGCGCTCCTCAACGAGGCCGTCCGCGACTCGGACAGGATCGTCGTGCAGCCCGGGGCAGTCCATTTCCTCGGCGGCCGGCCCGTCATGGTGTACGACGCCAAGTACAAAGCAGCAGCCGACGCCGGCGCATCGCTCTCGGGCGACCACTACCGGATGCTGGCCTACTGCACATCGCTGCGGGTGCCGACGGCATGGATTATTTACCCGGGCGCCGGGGAAATCAAGCTGCGCCGGATCCTCAACACCGACATCGACATTGTCGAGTTCCCGCTGGATTTGTCCTTGCCGCCGTCGCAAATTCTTGCCTCGGTGGCAGATCTGGCCCAGCAGTCCTGGGGCGAAGTGCTCCGGCAGGCCAGTATCGACAGGTCAGCCAGCTAAACTGCTCAGCGCGTTAGGCGGATTCGTCCTGCCGGACGCCCACGGTCAGCAGGTGGTCCAGAAGCGCTTTTTCCGGCTGGCCCGGGTTGTTGGCGACATGCCACAGCAGTTTGTCCTGCGCTTCAGCATCATCCGGGTTGGTCGATGCGAGAACCTCATTAATGATTGAGGTCGACTGCCGACGCAAGGGTTCAAGATCCGGGTCCGCTCCGCGGAACCGGCGGGGCCGGACGGCACGGTGTGTGGAGTGGCTGAGGGGACGGAACTGCAGGACTGTGGGACTGTAATCTGAGGGACTGGAATCTGCCGGCGTAGCAGCCGTGTCGGGCTCGTCGTTGGACATCAGCAAGTGCGGCATGCGCTCTCCCGTGTTTGCAGTACGTAGTGGTACTGACCGAATAGTGCCTAAGGTCCCCGAATTCGAATAGTAGCGGAGACCACCTGCCTGAACCGGAAGCCGGGCCACGCGACACGCAGGACTTCTCATGGTTTTTGCTGATTCGAGGTGGAGGCCGATGCCGGCTTAGGCCGGACGTCGATGCCGGTTCATGCCGGCGGCGTGCGCTGCAGGAAAGCCTCGAGGCGGTCCTCCAGCGCCGATGGGTCCTTGAGCTCGCATTCCCAGACGGTGAGAACCTCCCAGCCATCGCGTTCGAGCTGGAGCCGTTGCTCGGCGTCGCGGTTCCGGGTCCGCGTGCGCTTTGTTTCCCAGAATTCCGCATTGGCTTGGGGCGCGTGCTGCCCCGCCCGGCAATCGTGGAAATGCCAGAAGCAGCCGTTGACGAAGATGACTTTATGCCGGCCGGCGAAGACGAGGTCCGGGTTGCCCGGGAGTTTGCCGCCGGCTGCGCTGCCGTGCAGCCGGTACCGGTAGCCCTTTGCGTGCAGCAGCTTGCGGACCAGCATTTCGGGCTTCGTATTCTTGCCCCGGATGCGGGACATGTTCCAGCTGCGCCGCTCGGGGGTCAGCTTGTCCGCCATCATTCAAGTCTAGGCGGCCGCCCCGGGCAGGTCCCCGGGAAGGTCCTCGGCCTCAGCGCGCGGACGGTGACCGACGGGCAACGAGACCCCGGCGATGCCGGACGCCGAACGGCGGCCGGGAGACGACGTCGGGCCTTAGATCTCCCGTTCAGGGTGTTCGCCGAACTGGAAGTGTCGGCCACTGACAGACGCTGGCGTAATTTCTACGTAGAAGTCCTTCAATGTTGGAACCCAGGGTTTCAGTCCGAGGGCCTCGGCTTCGGCGATATCGGCCGATTGGTCAAGAACGCGCGCAGTGCCTCGCAGGACCACAGACCACGCTTCCTCGGACAAAATGCCGTCCGTTTCGAAAAGCACCTTCGAATTGATGGTGAGCTCGGCCAATTTGTTTCCCGGGGCGGTGCGGAGGAACAATTTCCGGCCGCTGACCGCGTAGTTCACAGGGAAGATGTCGGGGTCTCCGGCCACGGTGACCACGAGCCTGCCGTGTTTTGTGCCCTCGATCAGTTTCCAGCTTTGCTCGTCGTCCAGCTTGAGGATGGGATTGCCGTCTTCGTGTTCGAACATCATGGGTTCATTGTTCTGAAACGAGCCGACGATTGCTAGGGGCTAAAGGACTGACGGCCCGCCGTCCGGCACGGCGAAAGCCTCGTCAATCAGGTGCCTGTGGATAACTTTGTTGCCCAAAATGTGACGTCGGTTACCCTTAAGCAATTGCTTGGCTTCGCGCGTCTTGATTTCTATCGGGGGAGTAGCTGACCATGACATCTCGCAGTTCGTTATCCGGTCCCTGGCGCGCCTGCACGGTTGCCGTGGTGTCGCTCTCCCTGATGTCGGTCTCCGCTTGTACCGGAGGTGGAGCGCCACCTCCCGGATCCTCACCTTCCGAGTCCCAAAGCTCGGCCGCATCGACCACTCCGAGCGCCACTCCGACGCCCACGGCCGCTTACAAACCCGCCGACGCCTCGGGTAGGGCTCAGAACGTCCCTGTTCCGGTACTGCCCGAGGCAGCGAAAGCGGAAACTAAGGAAGGGCTTGAGGCGTTTGCCCGGTACTGGTACGCGCTCTTGAATTATTCATACGAGACCGGTGATTTATCCGGCATCAACTCCATCTCCGGCCCTTCATGTGCCCTCTGTGGAAAAGTCTTTCCTGGGATCCAGAAATGGAATGCAGAGGGAAGATGGATAGTCGGCGCTACCGTCACCGTCCATGCGGTCCAGTCAAGATTCGTCAAAACGCCGAATGGAGATTTCCAAGTTGCCATCCAGTCTCAACAAGCGGCGGGATCGTTGAAGAATGCAGACGGAACTGAAGCGCAGGTAGTTTCCGAGTCCGCCATGTTGGGGGACTTGATGGTTGCCAGATATGAGGGGGGACGTTGGGCCGTCCAGAACGTTGATCGGCTCGGGGGCTGAGCCATGTCCGCCGGAGCTGCATTGCGGTCGATTGTGACAACTTTCCTAGTAGCGGCAGGTCTTCTGGTGGCTCCGATGTCTGCGGTGGCCAACGACTCGGACGTCTCCTGGAACAAGTCCGGACTTGGTGTGTGGCGCTACGACTCAGGCGTTGGAGTATGGGTGGATGCGCCAGGTGCTCTATCGGAAGACCCGAACACTTATCGATTTGAATACCTCTGTCTTGACCCCACAAAGAATAATTTCGACATTGCTTGCCTGGCAGGTGCAGTGCGGTGTGACCAAGGGACTGACGGGCGCCCCGTAAGGTGGTATTCATCGCTGAAAGTTTTCATTCCCCCGATATGGTCAACGATTCGTCCCGATCGGTGCGTCTATTCAGAGAATCCTGACGATGTACTCGGCAGAATCTCGGCGCAGATCCAGACTAAATTTCAGCAGCTGCCAGTCAGTCCAGGAAATGCCGTCATGCAGCCGAGTCCACACACACTCCGAGGCGCCGAGACAAATTTTTACGCGGAAGCTGTCGAGCAAACCTTTGGCGTCGACATGCTGGGCCAGAGGGTCTCCATTGTGGCGAAACCCGTCGAATACACCTGGAACTACGGCGACGGCACGTCGCTGGGTCCGCAAACGGCGCCCGGCGGACCGCTTCCGCAGTACCGGTGGGGCGAGAAGACCCTGACGAGCCACGTCTACGCCCAGACCGGCGACTTCCCGGTGGTGCTGACAACGCATTTCCAAGGCACCTACTCCGTAAATGGAGGACCGGCGCTGCCGATTCCCGGCCAAGGACAATTCAGCTCGCCCCCGCAGACCATCAGCGTCTGGCGGTCGATCACCAGGAATTACGCGGACACGTGCCTGCAGAACCCCCAAGGCCAAGGCTGCCCCGGCGTCGCGCCGCCTCCCTGAGGCGGCACCACAGCCCGTGGCTAGGCTCGCAACTCCCGGTCTACCCGGTCCATCCGGGCGCTCACCAGCTGGCAGCGGGGATCACCCGGTCCGAGCAATGCGGCCGCGGCCGCCGCCGTTGCCGTGTCGGAGGATCCCATATCGCTTGTGCACCATTGCAGCATCAGCCCAGCATCGCCGCTGGACCGTACGGAGGCCCCCACTGCCAGGTTGAGCTCGTCGCGCATAAACCCGACCGCCAAATTGGTCGAACGGGTGAGCAGTTTCGCCGGGTAAGCCGCAAAGGCTTCGGCCACACGCCCCTCCCGCAGATGGCCGGCCACGACCGAGGCATCCGTCACGACGGTGACGGTTGGCGAGAATCGGTAGGGGTTCGCTTCCACGACATCGCCCAGGATGCTGCGGATCCGGTGCATCTCGGTCCGGATCGCCGCCCCGGTTCCCGCGTCGCCATGGATCTCGTACGCCAGTTCGTCGGCACTCCAGCCCTGGTCGCGCGAGGCCAACAGAGCCAGGATCTCGGCACGGCGCAACGTCAGCGGGCGTCTGGTGCCGCCGTCGAGCGCCGCCGATGGTGAGTCTCCCAGCAGCCGCAGCAGCAGCTGTTCCCGGGCGCCGCCGTCGCGCAGTGTCCGCTCGTCACGTAGTGCCGGCTGCCCCGGACGCCGGACGCCGCCGCCGGGAGCCGGAACCGATTTCAGCAGTTCCTCCGCAAGCCGCACCCCACACCGGACCAGCCGCAGGCTGTCCGGCGTGACCGATTCGAACGGACCGGAGACGTCCAGGACGCCGACGATTTCGCCCGTCAAAGGATCGCGAATGGGGGATGCGGTGCACGCCCACTCATGATGGGTCCGCACAAGGTGCTCGGCCGAGAAGAGCTGCGCCGGGGCGCCGGTCACCAACGCCTCGCTGATGGCGTTGGTGCCGACGCCGGACTCGGACCAGTCGGCGCCCTCGACGAACTCCAGGGAGTCCGCGAGCCGCAACGCCTGCTTACTGCCAACGCGCCACAGGACTTCGCCCTCGTGGTCAGTCACGATCAGCAAATGGCGGCCGGTCACGGTCTCATCGGCCAGCAACTGCGACAGCGCGGGCATGACAGCGGCCAGCCGGTGGCCGGCACTTAGGGAGCGCGCCTCCGAGACCTCATGCCGGTGGGGCGGCCGGTGCTGGTCCGGATTGATGCCCAATGCCAGAGACCGCTGCCAGGACTTGATGAGCGACGGCGGCAGGTGCGGATCCGGATTGCCGGAAATAGTGGCCTCGTGAGCCGCCCGGAGCGTCCGGGCGTACTCCGCCGGCGCCGAAAACCTGAGGTCTGAGGGGTGCGTGATGGAGCCATTGCCCTGCCGCATGCTCATTCTCCCAACTCGCCCTCGAATCGTCGCACCCGGCCGGTTCCCCGCCGCTTCGCCGCCGCCGTCGGCTGCTGTGAGCGCCGGACAACGGCTTGAGAGCTCCGTGTAACCCGATTGTAACCCCCTGCGACTTTTACTTGTGATGCGGGTCACTGTGTGGTCTAGGGGTCACGCAACGGGAGCGACCCACTGTCAGCAATAGAAAGAGGAATCATGCCTGAGACACCAAACGGCGTCGTCGGGGCGTGGTTGGCGCAGTTCGAAGAGGCACTGCGCAGCCACAACACGGACGCCGCACTGGAGCTTTTCGACGACGATTCGTACTGGCGCGACTTCGTCTCCTTCACCTGGAACCTCAAGACCCTCGAGGGTAAAGAGGACATTCGTCGCATGCTGGAGGCGACCCTTGACGACGTGCAGCCCAGCAACTGGGCCCTCGCCGAGGACGCCACCGGGGACGCTGCGAACGCCGAGGCCTGGGTCAATTTCGAGACCGGCCAGGCCCGCGGCTACGCCCATCTGCGTCTCCGCAACGGCAAATGCTGGACCCTGCTCACCACCATGCAGGAGCTCAAGGGCTTTGAGGAAAAGAAGGGGCCGAACCGGGAGAAGGGAGTGGCCCATCAGATCACGAAGGGCCGCAAGTCCTGGTTGGAACTGAAGGAAGAGCAAGAAGCGCGGCTCGGCTACGAAGACCAGCCCTACACCGTGATTATCGGCGGCGGCCAGGGAGGGATCGGGCTGGGTGCGAGGCTGCGCAGGCTCGGCGTGCCCACCATCATCATCGAAAAGAATGAGCGCGCGGGTGACTCGTGGCGCAACCGCTACAAGTCCCTGCACCTGCACGACCCTGTCTGGTACGACCACCTGCCCTACATGAAGTTCCCCGACGACTGGCCGGTTTTCGCGGCGAAGGACAAGATCGGCGACTGGCTCGAGAACTACACCCGGATCATGGAGCTGAATTACTGGTCCAAGACCGAGTGCACCAACGCCCGCTTCGATGAAGCGTCCCAGGAGTGGGTGGTGGAGGTGGTGCGCGACGGCGAACCGGTCACCCTGCGCCCCAAGCAGCTCGTCTTCGCCCTGGGCGTCTCGGGGTACCCCAGCGTTCCCGTGTTCGACGGCGCCGAGTCCTTCCTAGGGGAGCAATACCACTCGTCCAAGCACCCGGGCGGCGGAGACTGGACCGGGAAGAAAGCCGTGGTTATCGGTTCCAACAATTCCGCGCACGATATCTGCGCGGACCTCTGGGAGCACGGCGCGGACGTCACCATGGTCCAGCGGTCTTCCACGCACATCGCCCGCAGCGAATCCCTCATGGACCTGGCGCTCGGCGGCCTGTACTCCGAACAGGCGCTCGCCAACGGCGTCACCACGGAGAAGGCCGATCTCCTGTTTGCCTCGTTGCCGTACCGGATCCTGCCCGAAGCCCAGATCCCGGTGTATGCGGAGATGGCCGAGCGCGACGCCGAGTTCTATTCCGAGCTGGAGGCTGCCGGCTTTGACCTGGACTTCGGTGTTGACGGCTCCGGATTGTTCCTGAAGTACCTCAGGCGCGGCTCCGGCTACTACATCGACGTCGGTGCCTCCCAGCTGATCATCGACGGCCGGGTCAAGCTCGCCAACGGCGAGATCGGCAAGATCACCGGGAATTCGGTCGTGATGGCCAACGGCACGGAACTGGAGGCGGACGTCATCATTTACGCCACCGGCTATGGGTCCATGAACGGCTGGCTGGCCGATCTGGTCTCGCCCGAGGTGGCCGACGCCGTCGGCAAGTGCTGGGGGTATGGATCGGAGACGCCGAAAGACCCGGGGCCGTGGGAGGGCGAACTACGCAACATGTGGAAGCCCACGAACGTGGAGAACCTGTGGATCCACGGCGGCAATCTGCACCAGAGCCGACACTACTCCAACTACCTGGCGCTGCAGCTCAAGGCAAGGATGGAAGGACTGCCGACGCCGGTCTTCGAGCTTCAGCCCACACACCACGCGCGCTGAATTGAACTGATTCGAACGGCCCGTGACAATCACAGGCACGGCAACCAGACTGGGGTTAAGGCTCCGTTGTGAGAAACCAATGACATTCCGTGGATGCGCCTTACCGGGCGCATCCACGGCCTGGAATGCAAAGGCGATACACCATGAAAGCAGCACGATTTCACGCCCGTAAGGATCTCCGGATCGAAGATATCGCTGAGCCTGAGCTGCGTCCGGGGGCGGTGAAGATCGCGGTCGCCTGGTGCGGCATCTGCGGCACAGACCTCCACGAATTCCTGGAAGGGCCCATCTTCACCCCGCCTCCCGGCAACCCCCACGTACTTTCCCACGAGGCCGCGCCGGTCACCCTGGGGCACGAGTTTTCCGGCACGGTCGAGGAACTCGGGGAAGGGGTCAGTGGCCTGGCGGTCGGAGACAGCGTCGTCGTGGAGCCGTACTTCGTCTGCAATGAATGCGGCCCGTGCCTCAGCGGACACTACAACTTGTGCACGAAGCTGGGATTCATCGGTTTGGCGGGCGGCGGTGGCGGCTTGAGCGAGAAGGTGGTCGTCGACGCCCGGTGGGTGCACGCCGTCGGAGACATCCCTCTGGATGAGGCCGCTCTCATCGAACCCCTCGCGGTGGCGTATCACGCCGTCGGCCGCAGCGGGCTCAAGGCCGGGGACGTCGCCGTCGTCGGAGGAGCCGGACCCATCGGCCTGCTCACCGCCGCGGTCCTCAAAGGCATCGGCATCACTACGATCGTCACCGAGTTGTCGACCGCCCGCAAGGACAAGGCGGCCTCGTCCGGGGTTGCCGATCACGTTCTCGACCCGAGCTCAGTTGACGTCAAGGCGCGCGTGCTGGAACTGACCGGCGGCGCAGGGGCCAACGCGGCGTTTGAATGTGCCGGCGTGAATGCCGTGCTGGACACGATGCTCGACGTCGTCAAGCCCGCGGGCGTCGTCGTCAACGTGTCGATCTGGGGGCATCCGGCCACGGTGGACATGCAGAAAGTCGTGCTGAAGGAAATCGATCTGCGCGGCACCATCGCCTACTGCGGTGATCATGCCGCCGCCATCAAGCTCGTCCAGGACGGAAAAGTCGACCTCAAACCCTTCATCACCGGAAGAATCGCCTTGGATGATCTGGTGGACCAGGGGTTCGACACGCTGATCAACCACAACGACACCGCGGTGAAAATCATCGTCCACCCGTAGTGATTCGAGTCTCATCAGGAATAGTTGCAGACGCCTCGCAGTTGCCGCCAGTGAACCCATTTCACTGTGAAAGGAATTGCGCATGCTGTTTTCCCCGATGACCCTCGGCGAGCTGGAACTGCCCAACCGTCTCGTGATGGCGCCGCTGACCCGTCTTCGCTCGGGCCGGGAAGGAATCCCGGGGCCGCTGGTTGTGGAACACTACCGCCAGCGCGCCTCGCTCGGCCTGATCGTCAGCGAGGGCACCTACCCGAGCCACGCAGGCCAGGGCTTCCCGGGCCAGCCCGGCCTGGTCACCCCTGAGCAGCTCGAGGGCTGGTCCAACGTCACTGCGGCCGTCCACGCCGAGGGTGGCCGGATTTTCGCCCAGGTCATGCACGCCGGCCGGGTCACGCACCAGGACACCAACGGCGGTCATGAGGTTGTGGCGCCCAGCGCCATCGCGATCGACGGCGAAACCCGAACCTACGCGGGCAAGCAGCCGTTCCCCGTTCCGCGCGCCCTCACCACCGAGGAACTGCCGGGCATTGTCGACGAATTCGTCACGGCGTCGCGCAAGGCGGTCGAGGCAGGGTTCGACGGCGTGGAGCTGCACTCCGCCAACGGTTACCTGCTCCACGAATTCCTCGCTCCGTCCGCTAACCAGCGCGATGACATCTACGGCGGTTCACCCGAGAACCGCGCCCGCTTTGTCCTCCGAGTGGTCGAGGCCGTGGTTGCAGCCCTCGGCGCGGACCGGGTGGGCATCCGCATTTCGCCGGAACACAACGTCCAGAGCGCCCTCGAGCTGGATGCTGCCGATGTCCGGGAGACCTACGGCCGGCTGGTCGACGGGCTGGCTCCCCTGAAGCTCGCGTACCTCAGCGTCCTCCACAAGGAGCCTACGAGCGCACTCGTCCAGGACCTGCGTGCTCGCTTCGGCGGGACCTTCCTCGTGAACACCGGCTTTGGCGTCATCACGACGCGCGACGAGGCGGTGGCACTCGTGGCCGACGGTCACGCGGACGCCGTCGTCGTCGGACGCCCGGCCATCGCGAACCCGGACCTCGCCCGCCGCTGGCGCGAAGGCCTGCCCGTCAACGAGCCCGACCCCTCCACCTTCTACGCCGCCGGCGCCGAGGGCTACACGGACTACCCGGCCTACCAGAACTAGGCAGCCACGGGGCCACCGGCTGGACATTCCTGCGGGCTCGCATCGCGTGGCACTTGCCCGCGCCACGCCCGCGGCTGGACATGTCCCGCCGGAGCACCCTCTCGCGGCTGGACATGCCCCTCGCCGCACGTCTTGGCCGCTGGACACGCCCAGCGTCGGCCACCAGCAGTGGACAGAATGCCATTCTGTCCACTGCTGGCATTTAACAACGAGCATGTCCCTCATTGACCAGGTCTAAGGCTGGACATGTCCACCGCATCAGTACACCTTGGGCTTACGTCGCGCCTTGAAGCACACCCGCTGCGCACTTTGTGCACTGCGACGGACCCCCGGCTGGACATGTCCCGCCGCGTCCCTCGCGGCTGCGCATCTCCCTCGCGGCACATCATGGCCAGTGGACATGCTCAGTTTCGGCCACGAGCAGCGGACAGAATGCCATTCTGTCCGCTGCTGGCATTTAACAATGAGCATGTCCCTCGTTGAGCGGTCCTGCGGATGGACATGCTCCGCGATGACACGTGCGGCCGGACATGTCCCGCTCCACGTCCCTGGGGCACTGGACATGTCCACTGTTACAACGCGCCACAGGACATGTGCCTTGGCTGGTCGCGTGGCTGGGCATGTCCCGTGGTCCCTTGCCGCTGGTGCAGCCCCCGGGGAGGGACATGTCCACTCGTGAGCGGTGCGAATGAGCATGTCCCGGAGGGAGCCTCCCCACGCACGCTTCCACCCCAGTCCTATAGGATCTGAACATGCAACTAGCTTCCACCGGCAGCGCCTCTGAGGGGCGTCCCGCGGGCCGCCCCGTCAGCCGGCAGGTTCTGGCGGACCACGTCTATGAAGAACTTCTGGCGTCGCTGATGGATGGCCGGCTGGAACCCGGTGCCGCGGTGAGCATCGACGGGACCGCCCGGGAGCTCGATGTTTCACCCACGCCCGTGCGGGAGGCGCTGGCCAGGCTGGAGCACACCGGCATGGTGCGGCGGGTCGCGCTCAAGGGTTACCGGGTTGCTCCGGTGTTCACCCAGGAAGACTTCGCCGAGCTCATGGAGGCCCGGCTTGCGATCGAGCCGGTCAACGCCCGCCTGGCGTGCGTCCGGCTGACGCCGAATCACCTCAAGGAACTGGAACAGGCGGTGGCGGACCTCAAGGACGCGCCGCGCGGGCCGTCCTTTGCCGAATTCCGCGGCTACCTCGAAGCCGACGAGCGGTTCCACCGGCTCATCGCCGAGCAGACCGGCAACCAGTTCATGGTGGCCGCCTATGCCGCCCTCGGCGGACAGATCCAGCGCTTCCGCCTGTTCGGGGGAGTAGGCATCACCGACGCCGACCACGCGATCGCCGAACACCAGGCCGTCCTGGATGCGTTGGCCTCGGGAGACCCGCAGAAGGCTGAGGCCGCCATGGCGGAGCACGTGCACAAGGTGCGCGGCCGGGCCATTGCGGACGCGCCGGCAGACTGACCACCCAGCATTCCCGGAGATCCCTTCACGCGAACGATGAATGCCTATAGGATCTTCGATTGTTGCCAATGACCCCGATGTGACCTTGACAACACCCTTTCGATAGTAAATCCTATAGGAAACAGGATTCCACGAAGGAGTGACCCATGGCTTACACCGCCGAAAACTGGCCCATCACCGCGGCGCTGCTGCAGTTCCCCGGCACCGACGCCCAGGGCACCCCCATCAACGACGCCCCGGCATCCGCCTGGGCCGACGTCCTGCAGGAAGTCAAGGACGCCGGCTTTGCCAACGCGGACCTCACGGACAGCTGGGTCCGCCCCGGCGACCTCAGCGCCGCCCGGCTTGCCGAGTTCAAGCAGACCGCGGACAACGTCGGCATCGGCATCCCCGTCATCTCGGCCATCCGCCGCAGCGTCATCGAGGCCGGCAACTGGGAAGCCAACCTGGCGTACAGCCACCGCACCATCGACGCCGCCGCCGAGCTGGGCTGCGAGGTCGTCTCGTTCGGACTGCATCAGGCCATCACCGCCGAGCAGCAGAAACAGCTCTGGTTCTGGACCGTCGAAGGCTACAAAGACCCGGTGGGGGACAAAGAAGCCTGGAACAACGCCGTCACCCGGCTCCGGGAACTGGGCCGGCACGCGGCCGACGTCGGCGTCCTGCTCTCGCTCGAAATGTACGAGGACACTTATCTCGGTACCGCGGATTCGTCCGTCCAGCTGGTCCAGGACATCGGACTGGCCAACGTCGGCCTCAACCCGGACCTTGGCAACCTCATCCGGCTCCACCGACCGATCGAGGACTGGCGCGAAATGGTCGCCAAGACCCTCCCGTACTCCAACTACTGGCACATGAAGAACTACATCCGCGACGAGGACGTCGCCCGGAACACTTACGTCGCGATGCCGGCCCCGATGGAAAGCGGCCTCATCAACTACCGCGAGGCATTCAAGGTGGCGCTCTCGGTCGGCTTCCAAGGAATCCTCTGCACCGAGCACTACGGCGGCGACGGCCTCAGCGTCACGGCCAGCAACCAGGACTACCTCCGCCGCCAGGTCCTGCCGAAGACCGACGGCTACGCCCTCGGCCAGAGTCAGGTGGCCCAGGGACGGCAGCAGCCCGCGACGGCGGAACTCGCCAGCGTCTGACCCGGCGCCCGGTGCGGCCGTCTAGCCAATTGGGGGCGGCTGCACCACCCCGTTTCACCCCAGATCCACTTCTCCAACACGGATTCAATGAGGAAACCATGACCCAGATCTTCGACAACCCCGCTGACTTTGCGGATGAGGCACTGGACGGCTTCGTGGCAGCCAATCGCGGCTACGTGGCCCGTGTCGACGGCGGCGTCGTCCGCTCCACCGAGGTCCCGGCCGGGCAGGTTGCCCTAGTGGTCGGCGGCGGCTCCGGGCACTACCCGGCTTTCGCAGGCCTCGTCGGGCCCGGACTGGCCACCGCCTCGGCCTGTGGCAACATGTTCGCCTCGCCCGCGGCCGGCCAGGTCTACCGGGTAGCCAAGGTGGCCAACGCCGGTGGCGGCGTGCTGCTGAGCTACGGCAACTACGCCGGTGACGTCCTGCACTTCGGCCAGGCCCAGCTGCGGCTCAATGCCGAAGGCATCGAGACCCGCACCGTCCTGGTCACCGACGATATCGCCAGTGCCCCGCTGGACCAGATCGAGAAGCGCCGCGGCATCGCCGGGGACCTGACAGTCTTCAAGATCGCCGGCGCCGCCGCGGAGGCGGGACTGAACCTGGACGACGTCGAGCGTCTGGCCATCCGCACCAACTACCGCACCCGCTCCCTCGGCGTGGCCTTCGACGGCTGCACCCTGCCCGGGGCGGAGGCGCCGCTGTTCTCTGTCCCTCCGGGGCACATGTCCCTCGGCCTGGGCATCCACGGCGAACCCGGCATCTCCGATCACCCCATGCCCACCGCCTCTGAACTGGCCGGCCTCCTCGTCAGCAAGCTCCTGGCCGACAAGCCGGACGACGCCGGCACCCGCGTGGTCCCAATCGTCAACGGACTCGGCACCGTCAAGTACGACGAACTCTTCCTGCTCTACGGCAAGATCGAGAAACTCCTCACCGCCGCCGGGCTCAACGTGGTGGAACCCGAATGCGGCGAACTCGTCACGAGCCTGGACATGTCCGGTCTCTCCCTGACCCTGCTGTGGCTGGACGAGGAACTCGAGCAGTACTGGGCCGCCCCGGCCGACACTCCGGCGTTCCGCAAGGGCAACCTGGCGTCCCGGGCCCGCCGCGAACTCGCCGGGCCGGAAGCCGAGGAGGCCGCCGACGTCGAACGCCCCACCCCGGCGGCGGCAGCACTCGGGCGGCTGGCCGCAGAGCTCCTCGGGCAGGTGCGCGACGTCGTCGTCGAGCATGAAGAAGAACTGGGCCGGCTGGACGCCATCGCCGGCGACGGCGACCACGGGATCGGTATGCGCCGCGGCGTCGATGCGGCCGTCGCGGCGGCCCGGCAGGCGGCCGCGAACGACGGCGGTGCGTCAGTTGCGCGGATCCTGACCGCTGCGGGGGAGGCGTGGAGCGAACGCGCCGGGGGCACCTCCGGCGCCCTCTGGGGCTCCGCGGTCATCGCAGCCGGGCTGGCCCTGGGCAACCGGGACAGCTACAGCGGCGAGGACGCGGCGGCCGCGGTCACCGCCTTCACCGACGCCATCACCGCTCTCGGCAAGGCCGCGCCCGGGGACAAGACCATGGTGGACGCCCTGCTGCCGTTCCAGGACGCCTTTTTCACGGCGTTCGACGCCGGCACCCCAGTGGCTGCCTCGCTCGCCGCAGCGGCGGCCTCCGCCACGGCCGCCGCAGACCGGACCGCCGAGCTGCGCCCGCTCAAAGGCCGGGCCCGCCCGCTCGCCGAAAAGAGCCTCGGCCACCCCGACCCCGGCGCGGTGTCCTTCGCCCTCATCGCGACGCGGATCTCTGCACACATTTCCCCTACTGGAACCTGGCTCGCCAACCCCGAGCGGGCGGAACAAGGAGCACAAGCATGAGCGCAGCAACAGGCTGGCGCGTCGTCATCGGCAACGATGAGGCCGGCGTCGAATACAAGATCGCGCTGAAGGCGCTGCTCGAAGCGGATCCTCGGGTGGCTTCCGTCCAGGACGTGGGAGTCGGCGCCAACGACGCCACGGCCTACCCACACGTGGCCGTCGACGCGGCCCGGAAAGTCGCCGACGGCGACGCCGACCGGGCGCTGCTGATCTGCGGCACCGGCCTCGGCGTGGCGATCGCGGCCAACAAGGTTCCCGGCATCCGGGCCGTCACCGCCCACGACGCCTACTCCGTGGAGCGCTCGGTCCTGAGCAACAACGCCCAGGTCCTCACCCTCGGCCAGCGCGTCATCGGCCTGGAACTCGCCAAGAAGCTCGTGAGTGAATGGCTGGGCCACCACTTCGACGAAAACTCCTCCTCCGCCGCCAAGGTGGACGCCATCTGCTCTTACGAGCCCGACTACACGAAGGCAGTCTGACCATGACCGAATCAACAACCAACGCCCCGGCTCCTGAAACGAGCACAGCACCGGACACCGCAGGCGCCATCAACGCCGCCCGCAAGATCGCCGTCGTCGGCTCCGGCTACATGGGCGGCGGGATCGCGCAGGTGCTGGCCCTCGGCGGCGCGCGCGTCGCGCTGGCTGACGTGTCCGCCGAAGTGGCGCAGAAGAACTACGAGCGGTTGCTGACGGAATCGGACGAATTCGTTGCCGCCGGGCTGTTCCCGCAAGGCTCCACGGAGCTCCTGAAGGAAAACCTGTGGCCCGCCAAGGACATTGAGGAAGCCGTGGCCGACGCCGACTTCATCGAAGAAGCCGTCCCCGAGGTCATCGCGATCAAGCACCAGACCCTGGCCCGCATCAGCGCCGCCGCCCGCCCGGACGCCATCATCGGATCCAACACCTCCACGATCTCCATCGCGGACCTGTCCGAGCCCGTCAGCCACCCGGAGCGGTTCCTGGGCGTGCACTTCTCGAACCCGTCACCGTTCATCCCCGGCGTCGAAATCATCCCTCACGCCGGCACCTCGGCGGCCACGGTCGGCGCCGTCCGCGACCTCGTGCACGCCGCCGGGAAGCAGACCGCCGTCGTCAAGGACGTGACCGGGTTCGTGCTCAACCGGCTCCAGTACGCGCTGTTCCACGAGGCGGCGCAGCTGGTGGAGCAGGAGATCGCGACGGCGGAAGACATCGACACCCTGGTCCGCACCACTTTCGGCTTCCGGCTGCCGTTCTTCGGACCGTTCGCCATCGCCGACATGGCCGGGCTGGACGTCTATAACTTCTGCTACAAGTCCCTTCAGACCGACTTCCCCGAACGCTTTGCGACGCCGCAGATCCTCACCGATCTGGTGGAGGCAGGCAAGCTGGGCACCAAGTCCGGCGCCGGATTCCTCAACGTGCCGGCCGAGCGCACACCGGAGCTGATCGCGTACCGGAACAAGGCGTACGTGGCCATGCAGCAGCTCCTGGAGGACCTTGGTCCCGCCCCGATCAACTGAACCCACTTCTTCTTTCGCACTCTTCAGGAGCAATCCCATGAGCATTTTCCCCGCCGAACGCACGGCAATCGTCACCGGCGCCGTGTCCGAGCGCGGCATCGGCCGCGCCACCGCCAGCTACCTCGCGGCGCAGGGCTGGAACGTCGGCATCATTGACCTCGACGACGCCCGCTGCAAGGCAACGGCGAAGGAACTGGCCGCGGAGCACGGCGTCAAGGCCTACGGCGCGGGCGCCAACGTCGGCGACGAGGCATCCGTCCGTGCCGCCATCGACGAGATCGAGGCCGAGCTGCCCCAGATTGTGGCCCTCGCCAACGTGGCCGGCGTCAGCTCGCCGGTCCCGTACCTGGAACTTGACGCCGCCGAATGGGACCGGGTGCTCGGCATCAACCTCAACGGTGTCCATTACGCCACCCGCCGCGTGGCTGAATCCATGGTCAAGAACGGAATCGGGCGGATCGTCAACATCTCCTCGGTCTCCGCCCAGCGCGGCGGCGGGACCTACTCCAAGACGCCCTACTCGGTGGCCAAAGCCGGCGTGATCGGCCTGACCCGGTCCACCGCACGGGAACTGGGCCCCTACGACATCACGGTCAACGCCATCTCCCCGGGCCCCATCGACACCGACATCATGGGCGGCACGCTCAGCGAAGAACGCAAAGACGAACTCACCAAAGACCTCGTGGTCAACCGCGTCGGTTCCACCCGGGACATCGCGGCCGCCATCGCCTTCCTCATCAGCGAGGACGCCGGCTACATCTCCGGCCAGACGCTGAATGTGGATGGCGGACTCTACATGCACTAAGGAAGTAGTCCCGTGGCACATCACAGCAAGACTGCCGCTCCCGCCGGATTCGCGAGCTGGAGCAAAGGACGGAAGATCTATCTCGCCATCGGGATCCTGGCCTGCCTGGCCGGAATCCTGATGATGGCCTTATCCCGTTAGCCGGCGCTTCGCCCGCTCGCTTCACCCATCTGCTTTGCACCTCTGCCTTACACCTCTGCGTCTCCACCCGTTCCATCTGCTCGTTCGACCTGTTCTACCTTCCTGATCTACTCAACTGATTCACTCAATGAGGAGTTTTGATGTCCGTAGCAACAACCTCCACCAGGGATCTCCTGGAGACACCGGTCCTGAAATCGGCCATCTCCAAGGCGTCCCGGCGGCTCATGCCGATGCTCGTCATCCTGTACGTGGTGGCGTTCCTGGACCGCACCAACGTGGGCTTTTCCGAGGCGGCCCTCGGAGTGGACAAGGGCATTAGCGCTGGCGCCTTCGCCTTGGGCGCCGGGATCTTCTTTATCGGCTACGCCTTGTTCGAAATTCCGAGCAACCTGCTCCTGACCAAGTTCGGGGCCAAGGTGTGGCTGGCCCGCATCGCCATCACCTGGGGCATCGTCTCCGCCTGTTTCGCGTTCGTGCAGGGCGAGACGTCCTTCATCATCCTGCGCTTCCTGCTGGGTGTGACCGAGGCCGGCCTGTTCCCGGGTGTCATCATGTTCCTGGCCGCGTGGTTCCCCAACAAAGTCCGGGTCAAGATGTTCGCGATCTTCTACCTCGCGCAGCCCTTTTCCCAGATGATGGGCGCACCGCTGTCCGGCTGGCTCATCAACATCGGCGACCAGGTCCCCGGCGTCCAGGGCTGGCAGGTCATGTTCTTCGTCGAAGGCATGCTGGCCGTCCTGGCCGGTGTCGCGGCGTACTTCTTCCTCATCAACAGCCCGCAGGACGCCAAGTTCCTGGAGAAGGACGAGAAGAAGGCGCTCCTGGACGTCATGGCCTTGGAGGACGGCGTCAAGGAAGAGACCGGCCCGCGCGGTGTGCTGGCTGCCATGAAGAACGGCAAGGTCTGGTACTTCACGGTCATCTACTTCTGCCTGCAGGTCGCCGTCTACGGCGTCACCTTCTACCTGCCGCAACAGGTGGCGCAACTGACCGGGCAAAAGGTGGGCCTCGCCGTCGGACTCATGGCGGCAATCCCGTGGTTCTTCGGCATCTTCGCCTGCTACTTCATTGGCAGGGCGGCTAACACCGTGGTCCGCCGCCGGGTCTGGGGCACCGGGCTCTTCATCTCCACCGGTCTATGCATCTTCGGCTCGGCTTGGGCCGGTGCCAACCACATTCCGGCCCTCGGCATCGTCTTCATCAGCCTGGCCGTCTGCAGCTTCCTGTCCATCGGTCCCATCGCGTGGTCCTACCCGACGGCGTTCCTGACCGGAACTGCGGCAGCCGCAGGCATTGGCCTGATCAACTCGCTGGGCAACCTGGGCGGCTTCGTCGCCCCGATCCTGCGGACGTCCGTCAACCAGATCACGGCATCCGACACCGGAACCATGGGTGTCTATGCCCTGGGCGTGCTGCCGTTCCTGGCCGCGGTCATGATGTTCGCAACCAAGAGGTTCCGGAACAAGGCCGACGAGCTGCTGGAGCAGTAACCGGCTTACACGTCGCAGCCCCCAACTTCGCAGTCCCTGGACCCAGCAGAAAGCACCCGCAATGCAGCAGACTTCCAGCCGCCAGACGTCCCGCCAGAGCATTCTGGTGGGCGTCAGCACCAAGATGTACCTGGGCTACCGGGACAGCCTGGCGTGGCTGGAGCAGTTGCGGAATGAAGTGGACGCCCGTCCGGCCCTCGCGGCCGGGCGGGTTGTCCCGTTTGTAATTCCGTCCTTCCCCGTCCTGCCCGCGGCAGCCCGGCTACTAGAGGGGTCGCCGCTGCTGCTCGGGGCGCAGAACTGTGGCTGGGCCGACGGCCCGTGGACCGGGGAAGTGGCTCCGTCCATGCTCGCGGAGCTGGGCGTCCGCCTCGTGGAAATCGGCCACGCCGAACGACGCCGGCACTTCGGCGAAGACGACGCCATGGTGGCCCTCAAGACTCGGGCAGCCGACGACGCCGGGCTTACGCCCTTGCTGTGCGTGGGGGAGACCGAGGCCGGGGAGTCGGCTGCCGCGGCGGACCATGTGTACCGCCAGATCGCATCGGCCGTCGACGGCGACTGGAACCGCGCCGGCCGTTTGGTGGTGGCCTACGAACCGGTCTGGGCCATCGGCGCGGCAGAGCCGGCGGCCGCGGCCTACGTGTCCGACGTCGTCCGCGGGCTCCGCGGGCGCCTGGCCACGGCCGGGGTGCCCGGGCTTCCGATCATCTACGGCGGTTCGGCCAAGCCCGGTCTGCTGCCCACGCTCGAGGGTGTCTCCGGCCTGTTCCTGGGCCGCTTCGCGCACAACCCCGCGAACTTCGGGTGCGTGCTCGACGAGGCACTGCTGCTCACGGGCGCCCGCGGGACATGTCCAGCCCTGACCGCGAGCGATGGACATGATGCCTTGATGTCCCTTGGTCACGACAAAGAATGAGCATGTTCCTTGGGGTCACGCGTGAACAATGAGCATGTCCCGTGTTGTAGCTGCCTGTGAATGAGCATGTCCCATGCTGTAACAGCCTGTGATTGGGCATGTTCTCCGACATGGCTAGCGAAGCGTGAGCATGTCCAGCCCTGACCGCGAGCGATGGACATGATGCCCTGATGTCCCTTGGCCAAGGCAAAGAATGAGCATGTCCCTCGAAATGACGAGTGAACAATGAGCATGTCCCCTTGGAGCTAGGCGCGGACTGACCTTTGGCACAGGCCGATGAACCGACCCAGCTGTTCCAGGCCCTCGGGATGTGTGGGGAGATAGTTGGTCAACTCCGGCGCGCGGACAATGACCGCACGCCACTGCCCGCGGGACACCGCCACGTTGATCCGGTTGGTCGAGAGCAGGAACTCCATTCCCCGGGGCGCCTCCGCCACTGCCGAACACGCCATGGACACGATCACCACGGCGGCTTCCTGACCCTGGAACTTGTCCACGGTTCCCACCTTCACACGCAGCAGCCCGGCAGCATTGAGGGCCTCGCGGATCAGGTTGACCTGCGCGTTGTAGGCCGCCACCACGAGGACGTCGGTTTCCGCCAGCGGCCGGGTGCCGTCCTCCGTGTGCCAACCGCGGCCCACATGCCGCTGCACCTGCCGGACCACTTCGTCAGCCTCCTCGCGCGAGGACGTGACGTTACCCTGGTGCTCGACCATCACCGTTTCGATACCCGCGGCAACACCGTCCAGGCGCCGGGCGTCGGCGGCCGGTGCCGAGACGAGCCGTCCCTCGTAGGAGAGTTCGGACACGGCCCGGCACAACGGCGACGTCATCCGCCACGAGTCCGCAAGGAAGTATCCGAGTTCGGGCGGCAGGGTGGCGTGACCGGCGGAGATCCAGCCGAGGGCCGAGGCGTCGACCGGCTCAGGGTGTGAACCCTGGCTGACCTGGGGAAGCTGCTGCGGGTCGCCGAGCAGCAGGAGCCGGCTGCTGGCCTGCGCCACGGCGAGGGTATTGGCCAGCGAGAACTGACCGGCCTCATCGATCACCAGCAGATCGAGCGAGCCGCGCGGCACGGTGGCCCCGGTCATCGTCCACGCGGTGCCTCCGATGAGGGCGCCGCCGGGGGACTCGAGCAGCCGTGCCACATCCTGGGCGGAACGCTGGCTCCAGGGCAGCGGATCCCGGTGCTTGACGTCTTTCGCGACCCGGGCGGGATCGACGCCGGCCTTTGTGACTGCGGTCCGCAACAGATTTTCGACCACCGCATGCGACTGGCCGACGACGCCAACCTTCCACCCGCGGGAGACGAGCCGGGCGATCACGTGCGATCCCACATGGGTCTTGCCCGTCCCCGGGGGCCCCTGGACCGCCACGTAGGAATGGTCCAAGGCCCCGACGGCCTCCGTGATGGCGTCAACGAAGCGTTCCGGGCCCTGTCCCGGCACCGGCAGGGGCGCCCCCGAGGCAAGCCGCGGAAGCACTCTGCGCACGAGGTCGAGGGCTGGATGCTTCCCGAACCGGCTGGCTCCGGACCGGGAAGCGCGCAAACCCGCCGCGACGTCGTCGGCCAGCGCCGCCAACGCCTCCTCCAGATTCTTGGTGGCGATGGGCTGGTCTTCGGTCAGCGCCATCGGCAGTTGGGCGTACGGCTCGATGTTCCTCTTCAGCTTGTCCCGGATGATGACCGTGTCCCGGCCGTCTTCCTCGCCAAGTTCCAGAACTTCCGTGCCGAACCAGCCGTTCCGGCCGGTCCCGTTGATGCCAGTGCCTGCGAGTCCCGCGGGGAGCGGGGGCTCGTACATGCGGAACCAGATGCTTCCTTCACGCAGATCCGAGCCGGCGGTCACGGTACCGATCAGCTTCACCCTGCGTTCGGGCAGCTTGGTCCCGTCCCTCCACCAGTCCTCGAGGGCCACAGCGTCCTCGACCAGGAACACGTTGCGGTCCTGCGGGTGGCGCGCGTCCGGTCCGTTCTCGCACCGGTCGAAGTGGGCCCACCAGAACGCCTTGCGTTCGCGACGGTG
This sequence comes from Arthrobacter sp. TE12232, assembly GCF_054062615.1. Lineage (NCBI taxonomy): Bacteria > Bacillati > Actinomycetota > Actinomycetes > Micrococcales > Micrococcaceae > Arthrobacter > Arthrobacter sp. TE12232. The sequence goes on along the minus strand of NZ_JBSSFK010000001.1, from coordinate 1,520,020 downwards.
GTAGCTCACGGCCGCAGCGAGGATGGCGACCGCTTGTCGATCCGCGTCCGGCAGCCCCGAATCTGGCTCGAGGAACTCGGCCAGGGCAAGCTCAGCGGGTCCGAGGCCGGCATCTGCCTCGGCGTGATCGGCGGGGGCGCGAAGTTCGGCCGGGACCGCTTCCGCTCCGGTGCCCTGCCCGGTACCCGGTCCGATCCCGCGCTCCCGGGCCAAGCCCAAGAGCCAGTTCCGCAGCTCCAGCGTGGAGAGGCAGTCGTATTCGTTGTAGTCGGAGATCCCGGAGAGGATTCTGGCTGCCTCCTCGGGCTGATCGGAGTCGCGGGCCTCGCAGTACTGGGCGTAGGCAACAACCGAGGCTCCGGCGTCTTTCACGTCCCCCGAACGCAGGTTTGTCCCCATATACAGCGGCTCAAGCTTCTTGATGCTGTATGAGTTCTCGGAAATCCGGATGCTGTTCCGGACGGTCTGGTAGAGGTCCACCAAAAGCCCCTCACGCAGCCAGCGGTCGACGGTGTCCTCGCCGGCCACGTGCATCACGGAGAGCTTGCGGAGGGCCGTCTTCTCATAGGCGGCATAGTGGTAGACGTGCATATCCGGGTACGTCTGCCGGCGTTGCTCCACATAGTCAAGGAAATCCAGGAACGCCTGCTTCTCGGCCTCCCGGCTGTGCGCCCAGAAGGGCCGGAAAACCCCGGGGACGCCGGGCTGCGTCGGTGCTTCGATGACGCCGAACAGGTACTCCAGCCCCCAGACCCCCGTGGCGCTTTCCTGCCAGAGAGGGTCGCCCTCAAAATCGAAAAAGATGTCGCCCTCGCAGGGCGACGGCAGTTCCGCCAGCGCGTTTTCCGGAAGCACCGCAAAGCGGATGATGTGCTCTTCGCCGTCCTTGACGTACCGGACTTCCCCGTCGTAGGCGCCAACGCCGCTTTGCATTCGGGCCTGGTCCTGCAGGCGACGCAGCGCGCTGTTCGCCCCGGGAAGGTGTGCCTCGGCGAGGTCCTTGACCGTAAAGATTTTCCGTTCGTGCAGTGCCTTGCGCTGCGCGGAGTTCATCCGCGCCACGAGGAGGAGATCATCGGTGGCCTTGACCATCTCCTGGCAGTAATCGCACCGGCCGCAGGCGGTCAGCCCGGGCGCACCCCATTGCGCGGTGTTGGGCTGTGCCATGTGCGTAGAAGTCAGGGTGAGGAAGCGCTCGCGCCTCTCTAGGAACACCGGCAGGATGTCCGGCAAGTTGTGGTGGCTGCGGAGGTAGTCGAAGCCGCCGCCCGGGAGCGGGACGGTGGCGCCGAGAACCAGGGTGACTGCCGGATCCGGTGCGATGCCGGCCTTCAGGAGCTGGTCCCCATAGGCGGCAAGTTGAAGCAGTGCCGTCACCTTTGCGTGGCGCGCCAGCTTGGTGTCGAACACGGCGTAGCTTCCGTCCGGCTGCCGCACCAGGAAGTCGGAGCGGCCATGGAACTGGCCGTCGAAGAAGGCTGCTTGGAAGACGACGTCGGCGCCCGCCCGCAGTGCCTCGATGGACTCGGCGTGCTTAGCCGCCAAGGTGGCGCGATCCATGCTGTCGGCAGGAGCGACGTCGTACACTCCGCGTCCGGTGGCCGGATCCCAGGCGCCGAACTCTTCGACGAAATCCGCGAGGACCCTGCGCTCGTGGACGTCGCCCAGCTTGGCGGCGTGTTCGAGCATCTCGTCGACGCCAAAGTCCGGTTTGGGGGAGCGGCCCAGCTTCTCGTCGAGCTTGCGGAGCAGTTGGTACTCGCAGCTGGCAGCCACCACAAGATCGCTCGCGGAGTAGACCAGATCCGGTGATGATCCCGGCACTTCAGGTTCAAGGAAAAACACTGTGCCCCCGTTGTTGCTGGAATGAGCCGGGTCCGGCCTTCTGTTGTTCAAGGTATCAAAGCCCTCTGACAATCACGCCGGAACCAAAAACCACGAAGCCGGAACCAAAAACCACGAAGCCGGAACCAAAAACCACGAAGCCGGAACCAAAAACCACGAACCAGGGGAGCAGTCCGGATCTGGTTCCTGTCGCCGGTTCGGCGTAGGGTCTGAGAACTATGACTGAACAGCAACCCTATGAGCTGGTCCGGCGATACGCGCACTTCGAGTTGCGCCGCTATCCCGCGCATGTTGTGGCCGAAATACAGGTCAACGCAACCTTTGACCGGGCCGGGAATGCCGCCTTCCGGCACCTGTTCAACTACATCACCGGCAGCAATACGGCCCAACAGAAGCTGGCGATGACGGCACCGGTGATCCAGGAGCTCGGTCCTTCGCAGAAGCTGGCGATGACCGCCCCGGTGCTGCAGAGTGGTCCGCTGCCGGGAAGCAAAGATCCTGCTGATTTTGTTGTGGCCTTTGTGCTCCCCGCCGGGTTGACGGCGGAGACCGCCCCGGTCCCGGCGAACCCCGACGTCAAGGTGCGGGCCATTCCCGGGTCCCTGGCAGCTGCTCTTCGGTTCACGGGCAGCGGGTCGGAAGCCGCCTTTGAACGGCACAACACTGGCCTCCAGGCAGCACTGGTGGTCGCCGGGCTGACGGCCGTGGGCCCGCCACGGTTTGCCCGCTTTGATCCGCCCTTCAAACCGTGGCTCCTGCGCCACAACGAGGTTGTTCAGGACGTGCAGGAGCCTGTTACTCCGCTGGCCGAATCAGGCCGCTGACCCGCGTAAGGCAAAATGGACAGGGTGACCCAACTCCCGCAGCGCCCCGCCTCACCCGCCTCCAGCCCGTCGCCCAGGGCCGCGTCCACGCAGACCCAGGAATCGGGCATCGCCGCCCAGATCGCGGCCGAGCTCGGCGTGCAGGCCTGGCAGGTCAAGGCCGCCGTGGATCTGCTCGACGCCGGTTCCACCGTGCCCTTCATCGCCCGGTACCGCAAGGAAGCCACCGGGACGCTGGATGACACCCAGCTGCGCGATCTGGAGGAGCGGCTGCGCTACCTCCGCGAACTTGAGGACCGGCGTCGGACCATCCTCGAAGCGATCGCCGCGCAGGGGGCGCTGACCCCGGAACTGCAGGCCGCCGTCGTCGGGGCCGACACGAAGTCGCGCCTCGAGGACATCTACCTCCCGTTCAAGACCAAGCGGCGCACGAAGGCGCAGATCGCCCGCGAAGCCGGGCTGGAGCCGCTCGCCGACGTGCTGCTGAAGCGCCCGGAGCTGGACCCGGAGCGCGAAGCCGCCAAGTACCTCAACGCCGAACATTCGATCGGGGACGCCGCCGCAGCGCTGGCCGGTGCCCGATCCATCCTGGTCGAGCGTGTGGCCCAGGATGCGGACCTGGCAGAGACGCTGCGCGAACGGCTCTGGACGCAGGGCCGGATGGTGTCCCGGGTCAAGAAGGGCAAGGAGGCCGAGGGCCAGAAATTCAAGGACTACTTCGAGTTCTCCCAGCAGCCGTCCGGGATGCCCTCGCACCGCGTTCTCGCACTGTTGCGCGGCGAAAAAGACGGCGTGCTGGAGCTCGACCTCGCCGAGGCCGCACCGGACGACGACGCCGCCCTCACCGCGGCGCGCGGCCGTTACGAAGCCGCCGTGGCCAGGTTCCTCGGGGTCGCCGACCGCGGCCGGCCCGCCGACGCCTGGCTGTTGCAGACGGCCCAGCTCGCGTGGCGTTCGCGGGTCCTGGCCCGGCTGACCGCCGACCTGCGCAGCCGGATGTTTGCCGCCGCTGAGGACGAAGCCGTGCGCGTGTTCGCGGCCAACCTGCGCGATGTACTGCTCGCCGCACCTGCCGGGAACCGCGCCACCCTGGGGCTGGACCCGGGACTGCGGACCGGCGTGAAGGTCGCAGTGGTCGACGGCACCGGCAAAGTGGTTGCGACGGACACGATCTACCCGCACGCCCCGGCCCGGAAATGGGACGAGGCGCTGCGGACCCTCGTAGGCCTGGCGAAGAAGCACGGCGTCGAGCTCGTGGCGATCGGCAACGGCACCGCGTCGCGGGAGACGGACAAACTCGCCGGCGAACTGATCAAGCAGCTCGGCACCGGATCAGAAACCAAACCCCAGAAGATCGTGGTGTCCGAGGCCGGAGCATCGGTCTATTCTGCATCGGCGCTCGCTGCCGCCGAGCTGCCAGGCATGGACGTGTCCCTGCGGGGTGCCGTCTCGATCGCCCGGAGGCTGCAGGACCCGCTCGCGGAGCTCGTGAAGATCGAGCCGAAGTCGATCGGCGTCGGGCAGTACCAGCACGACGTCACGGCCGCGAAGCTGGACCGCAGCTTGGACGCCGTCGTCGAGGACTGCGTGAACGCGGTCGGCGTGGACGTCAACACGGCCTCGCCGGCGCTGCTGAGCCGGGTGGCCGGCGTCGGGCCCCTGCTGAGCGAGAACATCGTCGCCTACCGGAACGAACACGGCCCGTTCGCGAAGCGCAGCGAGCTGAAGAAGGTCCCACGGCTCGGCGCCAAGGCATTCGAACAGTGCGCCGGCTTCCTGCGGATCACCGGGGGAGCTGAGCCGCTGGATGCCTCCAGTGTGCACCCGGAGGCGTACCCCGTCGCCCGGAAGATCAAGGCGGCAGCGAAGGCCGGCCCGGCCTCCGCGCTGAACCCGCAGGACTTCGTCGACGGATCCTTCGGCCTGCCCACGGTGCAGGACATCATCGCCGAGCTCGAGAAGCCCGGCCGGGACCCCCGTCCGGCCTTCGCGGCAGCGGCGTTCTCGGAAGGGATCGAGAAGATCTCAGACCTCAGGCCTGGCATGGTGCTGGAGGGTACGGTGACCAACGTGGCGGCATTCGGCGCATTCGTGGACGTCGGCGTGCACCAGGACGGGCTGGTGCACGTGTCTGCGCTGGCCAACCGGTTCGTCTCCGACCCGCGCGAAGTGGTGAAGTCCGGGCAGGTGGTCCGGGTCAAGGTGCTGGAAGCCGATCCGGAGCGGAAACGCATCTCCCTCACGCTAAGGCTCGACGACGAACCGGCAGCTTCCGGCGGCAGCTCACCTTCGTCCCGGGGCCGGGCAGGCAACAGCCCCGGCACGCCTAAGCCTGACACGTCGCGGCCAGCTCAGCCGTGGGCCGGTCAGCCCCGGAGTGGACAGCAGCAGGCAGGCCAGCAGCAGGGCCGGCCGCAACAGTCCCAGCCGCAACGGTCGGCCTCCCAGCCGAGGTCCACGCCGTCGCCCGTCAACACCGCGATGGCGGAGGCGCTCCGAAAAGCCGGCCTCGGCAAGTAGGCCTCGGCAAGTAGGCCTCGGCAAGTAGCCGCCCCCCGGACGCTATTGCCACCCACTCGGCTACCGCTCATCGCTGAACAGCTACCGCTCGGCGCATAAATAATACGTTTGCTGACGATCTGCACCATGATTGCCGGAGGCAACGGTCTGTGTGAGTGGCCCTTCGCCTCAGTGTGCTGGACACCGACGTCGTTGACGAGCAGGGGGAACATTTATGGGCTGGCTGGACCGCGAACGAACCATCGCACCGCCGGGATTCAACCGGTGGCTCGTGCCGCCTGCGGCGCTCGCCGTGCACCTGTGCATCGGCCAGGCGTACGCGACGAGCGTCTATAAGACCGCTCTGGTGAAGCACTTTGGTGCCAGCCTGACCGAGATCGGCGTCATCTTCTCCATCGCGATCGTGATGCTGGGCCTCTCGGCCGCCATCATGGGCACGTGGGTGGACAGGAACGGGCCGCGCAAGGCGATGTTCACCTCTGCCGTGTTCTGGGCCAGCGGCTTCTTGATCGGGTCTCTGGGGATCTTCAGCGGCCAGCTCTGGCTCGTATACCTGGGCTACGGCGTCGTTGGCGGCATCGGGCTGGGGATCGGCTACATTTCGCCGGTGTCCACCCTCATCAAATGGTTCCCTGACCGGCCCGGGCTGGCCACCGGCATGGCGATCATGGGGTTCGGCGGCGGCGCCTTGATCGCCAGCCCCGTCTCGACGGCACTGCTCAAGCTGTACGACCCCAACTCCGGCGCCAAGGGTTGGGTGGCCAGCGGCGACTCGGTGGCCAAGCTCTTCCTGACCCTCGCCGTCGTCTACCTGGCCTACATGATGTTCGGCGCCTTCACCATCAAGGTCCCGGCCGAGGGATGGAAACCGGCAGGCTTCGACCCCGGCAAGGTCAAGGCCGCCGCTCTGGTCACGACGGACAACGTCTCCGCCCGGAACTCGGTGAAGACGCGGCAGTTCTGGCTCGTGTGGATTGCCTTGTTCTGCAATGTCACGGCAGGCATCGGCATCCTGGAACAGGCTGCCCCGATGATCCAGGACTTCTTCCGCCAGTCCGACGGCACCTCCCTGGTCAGTGCCGCCGTCGCCGCTGGCTTCGTCGGGCTGTTGTCCATCGGCAACATGTCAGGCCGCTTTGCCTGGTCAGCGACCTCCGATGTGACCGGCCGCAGGCGAATCTACATGGTGTACCTCGGCGTCGGCGCCCTGCTTTACACCGTGCTCGCCCTGGCGGGCTCGACGTCCACCGTGCTCTACGTGGCGCTCGCGTTTGTCATCATCTCCTTCTACGGCGGCGGGTTCGCTACCGCCCCCGCCTACCTGCGGGACCTCTTCGGCACGTTCCAGGTGGGTGCCATCCACGGCCGCCTCCTGACCGCCTGGTCCGCGGCCGGCGTCGCCGGTCCGTTGATCGTCAACGCGTTCCTGGACGCGCAGGGCAAGCCCGGCGCGCTCACGGCCGCGTCCTATCAGGCCGCCCTGCTGACCATGGTGGGGCTGCTGGTGATCGGCTTCGTGGCAAACCTGCTGGTCACGCCCGTGGATGCGCGATTCCACGAACCACGTCCCGGCCGTGTCCGGCCCGAAGAACCCGCCTTGGAGGCTTGAGATGAGTAATGCGCAGACACCCGTGGAATCGTCGACCGGAAAATTGATCATCGCGTGGGGCCTCGTGGGAGTGCCGCTCGCCTTCGGAGTGTACGAGACCCTGACCCGGGTGGCGGCACTGTTTGGCTGACCCCGTGGCGGCAGAAGATTCCTTGCACCGGCAGCACACTGGTGCGGCCGCGTTTACGCGCCCGGATCCGTTCACCACCCGCCCCACACTGCAGGGCACGTTCGGGATGAGCGCATCCACGCATTGGCTCGCGACGGCGGCGGCCCAAGCCGTGTTGGAACGCGGCGGTAACGCCTTCGACGCCGCCGTGGCGGGGGCGTTCGTGCTGCATGTGGTGGAGCCGCACCTCAACGGACCCGGCGGCGACATGACCGGCGTGTTTGTCACGGCAGACGAACCGTCCAGGACGGTAGTCCTGATGGGCCAGGGTCCCGCGCCTGCCGGGGCCACCGTGGAGCACTACCTTGCCGAAGGCCTGGAACTCGTGCCGGGCTCCGGTGCGCTCGCCGCCGCGGTGCCTGCCGCCGTCGACGCCTGGCTCCTGCTGCTCCGTGACCACGGCACCTGGGAGCTGGAGACCGTGCTGGACTTCGCGATCGGCTACGCGCGGGACGGCCACCCGATGCTGGGCCGGGTCGGAACCACCATTGCGGCCGTGGCCGCTCTGTTCCAGGCGCACTGGACCACCTCTGCGGAGCTGTGGATGCCCGGCGGCAGAATCCCGGCTGAGGGTGTGGTGGTCAGGAATCCGGCCTATGCCCGGACGCTGGAACAGCTCATCGAGAGCGGTGCTGGAGCACCGTCCCGCGAGGCCCGGATTGATGCAGCCCGGCGCGAGTGGCGCGAGGGATTCGTGGCCCGGGCCATGGTGGATTCGGTTCAGGCCCCGCACCGGCACTCCTCGGGCATGGACCACCGCGGGGTGCTGGCCCTGGCGGATCTGGCAGGGTTCGAGGCCAGCTACGAGGCCGCCTCCACCGCAGAGTTCCGCGGCCACACAATTGCCAAAACCGGCCCGTGGGGCCAGGGGCCGGCACTGCTCCAGACACTCGCCATCCTGGATGGTTTCGAGGACCGTTACCTGGACCCGTCCACGGAGCTGGGTGCGCACACCATCCTGGAGGCGCAGAAGCTTGGGTTGGCAGACCGCGAGGCATACTACGGGGACACCGACGTTCCGCTGGACTACCTCCTCTCGGCCGACTACTGCGCCAGCCGTCGGGCCTTGATCACGGACCGGGCGTCCCACGCCTTCCGTCCCGGAACAGTGCCGGGCCGTGAGCCGTACATCCCGCCGCTGCGCACCGAGTACGTGCCGCCGGTGGCCGCTGGACGGTCGGGTGGCGGCGCCGCAGGTGTTGCGCTCGACGGCGGCGTGGCTGGCGGTGGCACGGCCGACGGGCGCGGGACTGGGTCCCGTCGTCACGCGGCCCTGGGCATCGGGGAGCCGACCGTGGCGCCGACAGGTGAGACCCGGGGCGACACCTGTCACATCGACGTCGTGGACCGTTGGGGCAATATGGTCTCGGCTACGCCCTCGGGTGGCTGGCTGCAGTCCTCGCCCGCGATCCCGGAGCTGGGCTTCTGTCTCGGCACCCGGCTGCAGATGACCTGGCTGGAACCCGGGACGCCGTCCACGCTGACGCCCGGCAAGCGACCGCGGACCACGTTGACGCCGACTCTCGTGCTGCGTGGCGGCCGGGCCGTGACCGCACTGGGTTCGCCCGGCGGAGACCAACAGGACCAATGGCAGCTACCCTACCTGCTGCGGACTATCGTGGGCGGGTACTCGCCGCAGCAGGCAATCGACGCGCCGACGTTCCATACGACGTCGATGCCCGGGTCGTTCTGGCCGCGCACGGGGGAGCCGGGCGGCGCCGTCGTCGAAGGCCGGCTGGGGGAGAACGTCATCGAGGGCTTGGAGCGCCGGGGCCATATTGTCACCCGGGCTGGTGACTGGACGCTGGGACGGCTGTCCGCCGTCGTACGGGATCCTGAAACCGGCGTCCTGCAGGCGGCCGCGAACCCGCGCGGTGCGCAGGGGTACGCCGCGGGCCGGTAGCGGATGGAGCGCTCCGCCGGTGCAGACTTCGTGCGGTTCCGGAGGGGCCTTCGCCTGGTTGCTGTTAGCGGCTGGCTTGGAGTTGGTCCATGAAGCTGAGCGACTCAGCGACGATCTGCTGCTGCGCGTGTTCACGGGAGATGCCCGGCTCGCCGTCCCCGGGCTGCTCGCCGTAGTCCCCGAAGAACGCGTGCACGCCGCCCACGACCGTTGCGTAGGTGGTGTTCGGCGGGAGTAGGGATTTCGACGCCGCGATCTTGGCGGGAGTGCTCAGGCCATCATTCGAGCCTGAGATGGACAGCACTGAGAGGCCGGGGGCGTCTGCCATGTTTTCGGCCGGATACGAGGCAAACAGCAGCAGCCCGGAGACATCGGAATTCGACTTCGCGAAGGAGGACGCACTCACCCCTCCCAAGGAATGACCACCGACAGCCCAGGAACCGATCTCCGGGTGCCGGTCCATGACCTCACGGGCCTGGCCGGTGTTCAGCAGGGGGATGCCCAGTGGGGTTTTCAGGATGACCACCAGGTGGCCGGCGTCTGCAAGCGGGCGCAGGATGTCCTGATAGGCGCGCGCATCGACTCTGGCCCCGGGGTAGAAGACGAGCCCCGTGGTGGCTTTGCCTTCCGGAACAAGGGTGATCGAGGTGGCGTCCTCCGTGATCGTCGCGGTTCTGGTTTTCGCGGCGCTTCCGGTGGTTCCGCCGGGTGCGGTGGTCTGGCCGGCGGTGCCGCTTGGCTGGTAGGGGAACGGGTTGAGCCACAACAACGCCGCGACGACCCCCAAGACCACGATCCTGCCAGCGAGGCCGCGAATCAGTTGCCAGGATGACACGCTGACCAACTTCTGCCCATGTTCTCTTGGATTCTGCTGTTTGTTCAGTCTCCAGCGTTCGAGCAGAGTCGAGCGTTTGACCAGGATGAACGCCCAGAGCAGACCTGCCACGGCCGCGACGATCAGCAGCACGGGCAGTGCGGGGTGGCCGCCGAGGACTGCAGGGTTGCCAATCAGCATCCAGAGCGGAACCACGATCAGCGCGGCGGCGGCGAAGGCGCCGCTCCAGTTCAGCACCGCCGACCTGAAGCCCGCCGACTCGGTTCCAGCCGCGTTGACCTGAGCGGACCTTAGGTGTGGGGACTCCAAATCTGCGGGGTCCGGCGCAGGGGCGGACGATTCAGGCCGACGGGCTCCACTCGCTGCATCCGGCCCAGGATCAACAACAGGTTTGCCGGGGTCCTTCGGCATCGCATCGTTCACAGTGCGATGTTATCTCCATGATCGAGATAACTGGAGAGGTGGCCTGGAGTCTCGTGGGCTGTTCGGAAGGTCGAGGTGCCGTGACTACCGACCGGACTCCCGTCGCTGCCGGGTCCGTGATTACACGGCCGGCACGTTAGCCCGGATGACGCCGCCACTGACCGGTCTGCCGCCATAGGCCGGGTTGAGGAGTTGCGGTGTCACTCTGCGGCTTGCGGTTATGCGGCCTGGGCGGGTCGGGCGGGTGTGAAGTAGTGGTTGCGGCGGGGTTTTTGGCCGGGGTCGATGTGGGGTGGCGGGATGAACCAGGGAATCCCGGTCCGGAGCCGGATGGTCCACGCCTCTTTGTGGATCACGTGGTGGTGATGGGAACAGAGCAGGGCCCCGTTCTCCGTGCCCGTGGTCCCGCCGCGGGACCAGTACGTGATGTGGTGCGCTTCGCACCAGGGCGCGGGGATGGTGCAGCCGGGAAAGGCGCAGCCGAGGTCCCGGGCGATGAGGGCTTTGCGGAGGTGGGGCGGGAAGATCCGGGAGGCCCGGCCGATGTCCAGGATCCGTCCCTCACCCCCGAGCAGGACGGGGATAAAGTCGGCGTCGCAGGCGATCTTCCGGATGGTGGAGGCGGTGACGGGTCCGGTGAACAGCAGCGATCCCGTTTCCCGCACCGCCCCCGCGGGCCGGAACGCCCCACCGGCCGTTTCCTGACCTTCTGTCGGGCCAGCTTGGCAGGCGGCCTCGCCGGCTTCGCCCGCCGCGCCGCCCGCGTCTGGCGCGCCGCCCGCGTCTGGCGCGCCGCCCGCGTCTGCCTCACCGGCGGCAGTGCGGTCGGGGGTGGTGCCGAGCCGGGTCAGCAGGTCCCGGTAGTCGATGGTGACCATGACCTGGGGCCGGAGCCCGCCGGCGGCGGGCAGGCCGCCGGTGGCGAGGGCGATCCCGCAGGCACCGACCAGGCCGTCCAGCAGCCGCTGGGCCCGGGACCGGGGATCCAGCCGCTCCGTCCCGGGATCCTCCTCGCACATTGACTGCCCCGCTGCTGCGGGGGCGTCATCCGGAGCGGAATAATTCCCCGGGGCCGGGGCCGGGGCCGGGGCCGGGGCCTGGGTATCCGCGTGAGTCGACACGCCTGCGGCCCGGGCATCACAGGCCCATACGCTGGCCCCGGCATCCGTGACCGGCCACTGACCGCCGGCACCGGCTGCGTTGGCGGGTCCGAGGCCCGAACGCTCGCCGGCGGCCGCACTCGGAGCCCACCCCACGGCGAAAGCCATGCCAGCAGGCTCGGCGGCCCAGCCAGCAGAAACGGGCGTGGCCTCAGCGTCGGTGGCATCACCTGCCCGGCCGTGAACGGCCGCAGCCCCGGCACCTGCGGCCCAGCCAGCAAAGGCCGCAGTGCCACCGCCGGTGGCATCAACCGTCCAGCCGTGACCGGCGACCGTCTCTGCACCTGCGGCCCAGTCAGCAGAAGCGGCGGCACCGGGGGTGGCATCAACCGTCCAGCCGTGACCGGCGGCCGTCTCTGCACCGGAGGCCCCTCGATCAGCCGCCGTACCGGTGGCGGAGCCATCAGGGGCGCCAGCACCGGAGGGCCAGCCGTGGCCGATGGCAGTCTCGGCGCTGGCCGCGGGGCCGTCGGACGCGGGCGTGCCCTCAACAGCGGCCCGGGCAGCGTTCGTGGTCCCGGCGGTGTCCGTGGTCCGGGGGTTGGTGCCGGTGTTCATGACGGTGAGGAGGTATTCGAACTGTTCGGTGGTCGCGAAAATCTCAAGATGGTGCAGGCCGTGGCGCCGGCGCCGGATGAAGGCGCCCTGTAGCTGGCGCAGCAGCTCCTCGGAGGGCTCGGCACCGTCCTGATCCAGCGCATCGGCCCAGCCCCGGGCCACCCGGGCCAGGAAGTCCGCGTCGTTCTCCGCCGCCGTGCGCGTCAGGGCGTGCTCCATCCGCGCCAGGGACCCGGCGTCACAGACGTGCCGGACCTTCTCCAGCGCCGCCGTGATGATCGTCGCGGCCCCGGATGCGACCTGCCCGGACGCGACCGCCGCACCGAGCTCCGCGTGCACGGCCGGGACGGGCTGGCCGGTGAGTCCCCGGCGCGGCAGCACACCCCCGGCGAGGGCGAGCCGGCGCTTAGCCTCCGGGGCGCTGATCCGCAGCCGCGCCCGCAGGAACTCCGCCGTGTTCCGATACCCGTCATCCACCACCGCCGCGTCACCGGCCGCATCCCACGGCACACCCTCCCCGGTCAGCGCATCGGGCGAAGCCGCAGACTCGGGCACACTGTCGATCCCACCGTTGATTCCGCCGTCGGTCACGTCATCGGTCCCGGCGCTCACCGTGCCGGACGGTGCGCCACTGGCGGCCGCGGTTCCGGGGACGTCGTCGCGCCAGCCCGTCGTCCACGACGTGCCGGCCCCCGCCGCCGTCCCCGCCGTGGCGGACTGCTTCCTGGTCCGGTCCACCGCGCCGGCCGCCACCAGCTGCAAAAACTCCAACCGGCGCGAGAGCTCCTCCACACCCCCGGCGAAGTCCGCCGCGGCCCGGAAATCCCACAACGCCGCATCCTGAAGCACCGTCGACCCCACAGCCTCCAACGCGGCCAGGGCAACACCCACCCCCGACCGCCCGGCCGGACCCGAACCGGCACCTGCGCCGCGGCCGGTGCCGGGATCCGCGCCGCAGCCTGCAGCGCGACCGGTGCACTGATCCGTGCCGTGCCCGTCGTCCCCGAACGGAATGAAACCCCTGGCGGCTTCCATGACACCAGTCTCCTCCGGGGGTGTGACAGTTTTAGCGGGAACCGTGCGAGCCAACTGCCCCCGTGGCGCCCGGTGCCCGGTCGCCAGGATTTCAGGGCACTCGGGTCAAAGCGCGCGGGTCAGGGTGCGCGGGTCAGGACCCGCGGCCGGCCAAACTGCGTGCGCACTCCGGGCGAGAAGAGCACGGACTCCGGCGCCCCGGTGACTTCAATGCCGGCAGCGCGCACCAACTGATCCTCCAGCCGGGTCACGTGCGCCTGGTACAGCGGCCACGCGGTGTGCTCGTTCGGAACATAGAGGGTCTTGCCCCTAAACCGGGAATGCAGGCCGAACCGGGCCGTCAGGTGTACTGATAACGAGTCGGTCGCCTCGACGTCGAACTCCGGGACGACGGCGAAATCGCTCCGAGCGCCTCCCCGGAAACGCCGCACCAAGTAACCGCTCTGGGGCCCCGCCATGCTGGCGGCTCCAAGCTCCCCGGGTGGCACGGCATCCCCACCGGCGAAGCTCGCGCGAGACCAGACATAGGGAATCCCGGCGGCCCGCGCAGCGAGCACCACCGCCAACCGCGACGCATCCAGACTGAGGAAGACTACTCCCCGGGTGCCGTCCGGTTCCCGGGAGTAGAGGCGCACGTTGATCTCGGTGAAGCTTCCGAAATACGGGATACCGGGTCCGCGGCCCAGACCGGCGCCTTGCATTCGAAAACCGATGAGCCCCACCCAGGCGGATCCGTCAAAGCTGTCCGGGACAACTCCCGGAGGCATGAACGACGCCGCCACCGGCTCAGGGATTCGCCAGTGCAGGAAGACAGCATCGGTCCAGCGTTGATCCATGATGATCGGGCGCGGAAGCTCGGGTGCGGCGGGCCAAGGAACTATGTTCATGTGAATTTTCCTTCCTGCAAGCTCCGTAGTTCAGCGCCCCCACCTCGAACGTCGGCTCAGTTCAGATGTCGCCTCAGTTCGGCGGCGACGTCTGGAATGGCTTTAGCCGGTCACTGAGGAGGCCGATGGACCTCCGCGCTGGCTCTGCCAGGGCCAGCGTCCGGTGATTTCCAGCTCGAGCGAGAAGCTCAGGAAGGTTCGAATGAGCACAATAATGCCCAGCACGCCGACACCCTCGAAGGTCGGAGTGACGGCGACCGACCGGATGATGTCGGCGGCGACCAGCAGCTCCAGACCCAACAGGATGGACCGGCCCAGCAGTTGCCGGTAGGAGCGGTAGACGGTTAGCGGCTCGGAGCCAGCCGGCAACCGTTCCGGCTGATATCCCCGCAGCGCCAGGGGGATGGACACGATCGCGCCGATCACCATGACGGCCACTCCCGCGAAGTCCATGAAGCTGCCGACCGTCTCAATAGTGTGCTGAAGATCCATGGTTCCCCTCATTGAAGGTGGTAGTGAAGTGTGCGGTGATCGAAGCAGGCTTTAGGGGTGCCGGACGCCGACCCCGGCAAGAATGGCCCGGTAGCCTTCGCGGAAACTCGGGTACTGGAACTTGAAGCCGGTGCTGCGGAGCCGGGCATTGCTCGCCCGCTTGTTGCCACCCCGTGACGGTTCCCCGCCCGACGTCGAAGTCCCGCCCGACGTCGATGCCGCGCCCGATGGGTCCGCCGACTCCGACGCCGGCTGGGGGAGTCCCAGCTCGGCCGCCAGGAAGCCCAGCACGTCACCGAGCTCGGCCGGTTCGTTGTCGACGCCTATGTACACGGGCCCGGGGACCGCATCCATGGTGCACAAGTGGACGATTGCCGCGGCGGCGTCGTCCCGGTGAATACGGTTGGTAAAGCGCGACGTCGCCGGAATAACGGCCGTTCCGCCGCGCACCTGGTCGATCAGTCGGGTCCGGCCGGGACCGTAGATGCCGCCCAGCCGCAGCACGACGGGGGTGATGCCGGTGCCGCTCAAACGGCGGTAGAGGAGTTCCTCTGCTTCGCGGATGATGCGGCCAGAAAACCCGCCGGGTTCCGGCGTCGTGCGTTCATCGATCCAGCCGCCGCCGGCGTCACCGTAGACCGCGGTCGAGGACACAAACAGGACCCGGCGGACGGTGGCTCCGGACGCCAGCACTGCGTCCAGCACGTGTGCGAGACCATCTACATATGCACTCCGGTACGCATCTTCCGTGGGGGAATCGGCGGCAATCGCGACGACGACGGCGGTAGTGTCCGTCGGGACGGCCGGCAGCTCGCTCGAACTCAGGTCCGCGGCGACCCCCTCAATCGCAGCCGGAAGCTTGCCCGGCGAGCGACGCCAGCCCACCACACGGTGTCCGGCGGCCGCGAAACGCAGCCCGGCCTCAGTGCCCAAATCGCCGCAACCGGCCAAAAGTACAGTCATAGGGCCAGTCTGCCAGCCTTCACGGAGCGCTGCGCACAGGCCCGGGCAAAACTTGAACTGAACTTGTGGCCCACTGAACCAGCGGACCCGACGCCAGACCCCGACGCCAGGCACCGCCCGACGTCGGACCCCGCCCGACGTCGTTCGGCTGCAGCCGCTCGGCTACCTCGCCGGAATCGGGAAGAAGGCCCGCGGGTCCTGCAGCAGGGCCGGGTAATCGAAGGCCGAGCGGTCCACGATCTCGTCGACCTGGAAGTTGCGCGCGAACTGGCCGTCCACGGTGATCGGACGGCCCAGGACCTTGCCGATGGCGAAGGAGGTGCCGCCGTTGACCGGGATGGCGACCACGGAGTTGCCCGGAAGGGTGGTGAACGCATCTTCTTGCTGCTGGCGCTTGCGGGTGGGCTTCTTGACGAGCTGCTTCGGCGGCAGTTTGCGTACCTTGGGGCGGCGGGAGCCCGAATCTGCGTAGACGAACTGGTAGTCGTCATCGGCCGCGGGCTTGGCGCGTCCCACGGGCGGCAGGCTGACAGTCTTCAGCTGCTCCGGTCCGGTGTCGCCGAGCGGCAGGCGCAGGACCCACATCCGCTCCCCGGCAGGATCCTCGGGCACGAGCTCGAGCCTGGGCTCCGGCCAGACATACTCCAGGTCCGGGTCCGTGCCCGGGAAGACCTTGGCATAGAACCGCGGATCCTTGGCGATCAGCCGGGACCGGTGGCTGAGGTGGAAATCCGGCTCGCCCAGCCACGGCGGCATCGGAATCTTGGAGGCGTAGTCGGGGTGGGCCGCCTGCGGGGCAAACTCCATGATCTTCTCGCGGGTGGTGTCCTCGCCGCCGCGGGCCGTCCATTCATCCACTACGGCCAGGCCGTACATCGTCAATGCTGGGACGTACCCCATCCACATCCGGATGGCCGGGTGCGACTGCCAGCCATACTCCGGGATCACCAGCGCACGCAGAATCTGCAGCGCTTCAACGCGCTGCTTGCCGAGCCGCTCGCGGTCCAAAACCGCGGCGCTCTGCTGGAAATCGGGGAAGGGGAGGAAAGTCTGCATCTCTCCAGTTTGAGGCCACGCGACGAATCCACCAATTGCACAGGACCGCGCGTGGGCATGTTCACATTTTGGAATGAAGCAGACAGCTCATTACGAAGGGGCGTAATATAGCAGGACCCCATCAATGCCGCCCGGAGGACACGCCATGAATCCAGCCCCTGTTATGCCGTTTGTGCCGAAATACGGCCAACTGCTCGACCCGGAAGCGAACGGCATTGTGGTGCTGGAGGAGGTCATTCTTGACCCCGTGGCAGCCCGTAAGGAACAGCATGGGTTCCGCGCCGCAATGGCATCGGTAGCGCTGACCATGCGGCGGATTCTGGCGCTTCGCCTCTTCATCGCCGTCGTGGCGATCGCCAACCTGCCCCTCTTCTTGCTCAACACGGGCTGGTGGATTTACGTCGTCTCACTGGCCCTGGTGGTTGGCGTCCACGCCGCAGTGTCCTGGCTGAACCGGAACGAGCCGCGGATCAAGCAGCGCCGCATGCTGGAACTGCACCTGCACCGCGAGCGGAGCGACAACTACCGCAAGGTCCGCGACGCCGTGAAGTACGTCATCGACGCCCCTGCGCGCGTGAACGAAAACCTCTACCTGGAACTGCTCGCCGCGAAGCGGGTGGCACTGCACCTGGCTATGGGCACCGTGGCCCTGCTGGACACGAGCGACGACGCCGCGTGGAAACTTCAGATTGTCCGCGAAATCCCGCAGGCCGCCTAGCCAGCACCGACCACCCGAGAAGCACGGGTCACTCACGCACCACGACGCCGGAGCGTCCCCTCGCGGGATTGCTCCGGCGTCGTGCTGTAACGGCGTCGTGCTTTAGCGGGTGGCCTATGCGGGAAGCTGCAGCATCTGGCCCGGGAACACCACATGGGGGTTGCTGATGATCGCCGCGTTCGCGTCGGCCAGCAAGCGCCAGCCTCCGGCAATGTTGAGCTTCTCGGCGATCGTACTCAAGGTTTCGCCGCTCCGGATGGTGTAGGTCTGGCCACTGACTGATACCGGCGCAACGTGGCGGGGTGCCGGGACGGCCGCCTTGAGCGCTACATTCCGCACAGGCACCCTCGCTGGGGCTGCAACCGCGGCGGGCTGGCGTGACGTTGTTGCGCTCTGCGGAGCCCCGGCGCCTCCGTGCAGGCCCAGCTTCGCGGCGCAGGCGGGCCATGCGCTCCAACCCTGGGCGGCCTGCACTTTCTGGGCGACGGCGATCTGTTGCTCACGGCTGGCATTGGCCGCAGAGCCTGTTCCGCCGTAAGCGGCCCAGGTGCCGGGGCTGAACTGCAGCCCGCCCCCGTAACCGTTTCCGGTGTTGGTGCCCCAGTTGCCGCCACTTTCGCATTGGGCCAGGGAGTCCCACGTGGAGGCGGGGGCTGTGGCCGGGGCGGCCGCGTTGGCTGCCGAGGCCGACAATGCGACGCCTGCAATCGAGACAGCCGCCAGTGTGATGCCGCGGCGCGCGGCAGTGCCATAGGTGGATTTCTTCATGGTTCAGATGCTCCTGAGGGCCACCGGCGCTCGGTCCGTCCCCGGACGTTGTCGCGCCACTGCCCGCCCCTGACATTAGAGGTCATTACGGTGTCTACCGGTCGGGCAGTATCTGGTGGTGGCAGCACCGGGCATTCAATACCCGGTTGCCGGGCATGCAAACCAGATTAAGGCAGGGCCTGCCCGTTATCAAGACGTTATTTTTCCCGTTTCTGCCGTTATCATCCCGCCGCTGGCTCACGCGAACATGTTCGCGTCAGACCCCGAGCATGGTGGCCAGGTAAGGCGCAGTCCGGCTCGTCCCGGAGCGCGCGACGGCGGCGGGCGTCCCGGTTGCCACGATCTGACCGCCGGCGTCGCCGCCGGCCGGGCCCAGATCGATCACCCAGTCCGCGGCGGCCACCACATCCATGTCGTGCTCGACCACGATGACGGTGTTGCCGGCGTTCACGAGCCGGTGAAGCTGGGCCATGAGGAGTTGGACATCGGCCGGGTGCAGGCCGGTGGTGGGCTCGTCCAGCAGGTAAAGGGAATGGCCGCGCTGGGCCCGCTGCAGTTCGGTGGCGAGCTTGATGCGCTGGGCCTCGCCGCCGGAGAGCTCGGTGGCCGGCTGGCCGAGGCGCAGATAGCCCAGTCCCACCTCGCGCAGCGTCTCCAGGCTGCGTGCCGCCGCCGGTACCTCGGCGAGGAACTCCGCGGCCGCGTTGACGGTCATGCCCAGGACCTCCGCGACGTTCTTGCCGCGGTAGGTGACCTCGAGGGTGTCCGGGTTGTAGCGCGAGCCGTGGCATTCGGGGCACGGGCCGTAACTGCCGGGCAGGAACAAGAGTTCCACGGCCACAAAGCCTTCACCCTGGCAGGTCTCGCAACGGCCCCCGGCAACGTTGAAGGAGAAGCGTCCGGCCCCGAAGCCCCGGGCCTTGGCCTGGTCCGTGGCTGCGAATTCCTTGCGGACCGCGTCGAAGAGGCCGGTGTAGGTGGCGAGGTTCGAGCGCGGGGTACGGCCGATCGGCTTCTGGTCCACCTTGACCATCCGGTCCAGCCGGTCCAGCCCTGTGACCGGGCCAACGCTGAGCGGCTCCGCGGACTCGCCGGCCTCGGACTCCAGGTCCTCAGCGGCTGTCGCCGCGGCGTCGGCCTCCGGGTGGAGCCGGGCACCGACGACCTCGGCGAGGACCTGGCTGACCAGCGTGGACTTGCCGGAGCCGGAGACACCGGTGACCGCGGTCAGTACGCCGAGCGGGAAGTGGGCGTCGAGGCCGCGCAGGTTGTGGCGGCTGATGTCCCGCAGTTCCAGCCAGCCCGCGGCTTCCCGGCGGCTGCCGCTGGCGGCCGGACCGCCGTCGTCGTTCGCTTTGTCCGAACCATCCGGGAACAGGAACGGCCGGGTGACCGACGCGTCCACCTCCGCGAGACCGGCCACGGGACCGCTATAGAGCACTTCGCCGCCGCCCTCACCGGCGCGCGGACCCACATCCACCAGCCAGTCGGCGCGGCGGACAATGTCCATGTTGTGCTCCACCACGAACACCGAGTTGCCGGAGGACTTGAGCTGGTCCAGGACCGCGAGCAGGGGCTCGGCATCGGCGGGGTGGAGCCCGGCGGAAGGCTCGTCCAGCACGTAAATCACGCCAAAAAGGCCGGAGCGGAGCTGGGTGGCGATCCGCAGCCGCTGCATTTCGCCGGGGGAGAGGGTAGGGGTGGAGCGGCCCAGGGCGAGGTAGCCGAGGCCGAGGTCCAGCAGCACGGTGACGCGCTGCAGGAGGTCCCGGGTGATCGCGACGGCCACCTCGTTGCCCTCGGCGGAGGACTGTTTGCCGGGGGACTGTTTGCGTGAGGCGGTTCCGGCCTGTGTGAGCTCGGTGGTGGGGCGGATGATGTCCGCCAGCTCCGTCATCGGCACGGCGTTGAGCTCGGCAATCGTGCGGCCAGCGAAGGTCACGGCCAGGGCGGCGGGCGTCAGGCCGCTGCCGCCGCAGCGAGGGCACGGGCCGGTTTCCATGAAGCGCAGCACCCGGTCGCGCATGGTGGTGCTCTTGGAATCGGCCAGGGTGTGCAGCACGTAGCTCTTGGCACTCCAGAACCGGCCCTTGTAGGGCTTGGCGACGCGGTCGCGCTGCGGCGTCACCTCCACCACGGGCTGTTCCTCGGTGAAGAGGATCCAATCGCGGTCTGGTCTGGACAGCTTCCGCCAGGGCGTGTCGACGTCGTAGCCCAGGTGCGTGAGGATGTCGCGCAGGTTCTTGCCCTGCCAGGCCCCGGGCCACGCGGCGATGGCGCCGTCGCGGATGGTGAGCGAGGTGTCCGGGACCAGCGAGGATTCGGTCACGGTGTGCGCGATCCCCAGGCCGTGGCACTCCGGGCAGGCGCCGGCGGCGGTGTTCGGCGAGAACGCATCCGAGTCCAGCGGTGCGGCGCCATCCGGGTAGCTGCCGGCGCGGGAGAAGAGCATGCGCAGCGAGTTGGACAGCGTGGTGAGCGTGCCCACGGTGGAGCGCGAACTCGGCGTGCCCCGGCGTTGTTGAAGCGCGACGGCGGGCGGCAGCCCGGTGATCATCTCCACCTTGGGGTTGTGCCCCTGCTGGATGAGCCGGCGGGCGTAAGGGGCCACGGATTCGAAGTAGCGGCGCTGTGCCTCGGCGTAGATAGTGCCGAAGGCGAGGGACGACTTGCCGGAGCCGGAGACTCCGGTGAAGGCGACGATCGCGTCGCGGGGCACATCCACATCCACGTTGCGCAGGTTGTTCTCCCGTGCGCCGCGCACCCGCACAAAACCGTCCGTGGGGGTCCCCGGAGCCAGGTCCGGAGCGGTGGGGCCGGGCAGATCGGAAGCATGCTGTTTAGTTTGCATTGATTCGACTCTATCGGTGTCGGAGGGGTGCGGGCATATCGGTGCGGGCGTATCGGGGTGCAGGCATATCCTTACCGAATGGAAACAAACGACGCCGGCACGGGCACCGGTACCCCAACCGCCGCCGGCATAGATGCGGCCGCGACTGACCCTGACAGCGGCGAAGCCCCGGAACTTGCCGAAGCCCCCGAACTTGCCGAGCTCCCCGAGGAAGCCCACGTACTCCCGGTCGCTGAACTGCACTTGCACATTGAGGGAACGCTCGAGCCGGAGCTGATCTTCGCGCTCGCCGAGCGCAACGGGATCCAGCTGCCGTATGCGGACCTGGACGAGTTGCGTTCCCGGTATGAGTTCACCGACCTGCAGTCCTTCCTGGACCTGTACTACGCCAACATGGCGGTGCTGCAGACCGAACAGGACTTCGCGGACATGACCCGGGCCTACTTGAGTCGGGCGGCGCTCGCCGGGGTGCGGCATGCCGAGATCATGCTGGACCCGCAGGCGCACCTGTCCCGCGGGGTATCGCTGGAGACGTGTGTCAACGGCGTCGCCTCGGTCCTGGCGGGATCCCAGGAGGAGTTCGGTATTTCCACCCTGCTGATCGCGGCCTTCCTGCGTGACCTCTCCGAGGACTCCGCCCTCGAGGTGCTGGAGCAGCTGCTCGCCATGGGCGCCCCGATTGCCGGCATCGGCCTGGATTCCGCCGAGGTGGGCAACCCGCCGGCGAAGTTCCAGCGGCTCTTCGCCCGGGCCAAGGACGCCGGCCTGCACCGGATCGCGCACGCCGGCGAGGAGGGACCGCCGTCGTACATCATCGATGCGCTGGACCTGCTGGACGTGGAGCGGATCGATCACGGCATCCGCTGCATGGAAGATCCGGACCTCGTGGAACGGCTGGTTGACGAGCTCATGCCGCTGACCGTGTGCCCGCTGTCCAACGTCCGGCTCCGGGCGGTGGACACCCTGGCCGAGCACCCGCTGCCGGCGATGCTCGCCGCGGGCCTGAACGTCAGCGTGAACTCGGACGATCCCGCGTATTTCGGTGGCTACGTGGACGACAACTTCGCCCAGCTGAAGTCGGTGATCGGCCTGTCCGAGTTTGACTGCGTCAGGATGGCCGCGAACTCAATCCGCTCCTCTTTCGCCACCGACGAGCGCAAAGCCGAGCTGCTGGCCGAACTGGCGGCGTCCGGCGTCTAACACCACGGTTGCCCTATCACTTATGGTCGCTAAAACGCCCGGATAGGAGCCATAAGTGATAGGGCAACGGCGGTGGCGCTTAGACGTCGATCGTGCCCATGTTCGGGTAGCGTGCGCCGGCGGCGACGCCGGCCGGAGCGAGCTCATCCAGACGGTTGAGGTCTTCGGCGGAGAGTTCGACGTCGACGGCCCCCAGGTTCTCCCGCAGGCGGTCGCGCTTCTTGGTGCCCGGGATCGGAACGATGTGCGCGCCCTGGGCCAGCAGCCAGGCCAGCGCCAGCTGCGCCGGGGTGCAGCCCTTCGCGTCGGCCAGTTCCTTGACCCGATCCACGAGCTGCAGGTTCCGGGCAAAGTTCTCGCCTTGGAAACGCGGGGAGTGCCGGCGGAAATCGTCCGCCGCAAAGTCATCGGGGCTGCGGAATTGTCCGCTCAGGAAGCCCCGGCCCAGCGGGCTGTACGGGACGAAGCCGATGCCCAGCTCAGCGAGCACCGGGAACACCTTCGTCTCCGGCTCGCGTTCCCAGAGCGAGTATTCGGTCTGCAAGGCGGTGATGGGGTGCACCGCATGGGCCCGGCGGACGGTGTCGGCGCTGGCCTCGGACAGGCCAAGGTGCCGGACCTTGCCGGCCTGGACCAGCTCTGCCATGGCTCCGACGGTGTCCTCGATGGGGACGGTCTTGTCCACCCGGTGCTGGTAGTACAGATCGATGTGGTCCACGCCCAGCCGCTGCAGGCTTGCGTCGCAGGCGGCGCGCACGTAATCGGGGGAGCCGTTGATGCCCACCCAGGATCCGTCGGCCCGGCGTTCGTTGCCGAATTTGGTGGCCAGGACGACGTCGTCCCGTCGGCCGGCGATGGCCCGGCCGACGAGGGTTTCGTTGGTGAAGGGGCCGTACATGTCCGCGGTGTCGAGCAGGCTTCCGCCGGCGTCGAGGAAGGCTTGGATGGTGGCGATGGACTCGTTGTCGTCGCCGTGGCCGTAGAACTCACTCATTCCCATGCAGCCCAAACCCAGGGCTGAGACGGTGAGCGAACCGAGTGTGCGGGTTTCCATGGAAATCTCCTCAAAAAGAACGGCGGGGGCGGCCTCCGGCACCTGATCCGGCACCGATCGGGCATCTGACAGGGCGGCCGGACGGCGCGCAGTGGGCAGACCGCCACTCTAGGCCCATCGGGCGAGCGGCACAACGGAACAGCGGCCGGCCCGGTTCACCCTCGCCGGAGGATGCGCCGGGCGGCGCCGAACGGCAGAGTGCACGTATGACGAAGACTGGACAGCGGCGCGTCGGATGGCTGCGCGGGGTGATGCCTGGGCTCGACGTCCCCGCCACGTACCAGAGAGAGTGGTTCGGCAAGGACATCATCGCTGGAGTCGTCCTGGCGACGTTGCTCGTTCCCCAGGGCATGGCCTATGCGGAGCTGGCGGGACTGCCGACGATCACCGGCCTGTACACCACCATCCTCTGCCTGCTCGCCTATGCGGTCTTCGGCCCGTCCCGCATCTTGGTGCTGGGACCGGACTCTGCGCTCGGTCCAATGATTGCCGCGACAGTCCTGCCGCTCATCGCCTCCGACGGCGACCCGCAGAAGGCGGTGGCACTCGCGTCGATGCTCGCGCTCATGGTCGGCCTCATCATGGTCCTGGCGTCCGTGGCCAAGTTCGGCTTCATCGCCGATCTCATCTCCAAACCCACCATGATCGGCTACATGAACGGCCTCGCAATCACCATCCTGGTGGGCCAGCTTCCGAAGCTCTTCGGTTTCAAAGTGGACAGCGATACCTTCGTCGGTGACTTCGTCGGCTTTGTTCAGGGCGTGGCCAACGGCGAGACAGTGGTCGCGGCCGCAGCAGTCGGCATCGCCGGGATCGTGCTGATACTTGCCCTGCAGCAGTGGCTGCCCAAGGTCCCTGCTGTGCTCGTCATGGTGGTCCTTGCCATTGTGGCGACCACCGTCTTTGATCTGGCCAGCCGGGGCGTCTCCCTTGTCGGGGAACTCCCGCGAGGCTTCCCGCCGTTCACCATTCCCCGCGTGGAGCTCTCGGATATCGGACTGATGTTCGCCGGCGCCCTGGGCATTGCGCTGGTGTCCCTGACGGACACGATTTCGAATTCGTCGGCGTTTGCGGCACGCTCAGGCCAAGAGGTTCATGGCAACCAGGAGATGATCGGCATCGGTGCCGCGAATCTGGCCGCGGGCTTCTTCCAGGGCTTTCCGGTGAGCACGAGCGGCTCCCGGACAGCGGTCGCGGAACGTTCCGGGGCCAAGACCCAGCTCACGGGTGTGACGGGTGCCGTGCTGGTGCTCCTCATGCTGGTGCTGCTTCCCGGGCTGTTCCGGAACCTGCCACAGCCGGCTCTGGCGGCCGTGGTGATCACGGCGTCCGTGTCCCTGGCCGACATCCCCGGCACCGTGCGTCTGTGGCGCCAAAGCAAGGCCGAATTCAGCTTGTCGCTTGCTGCCTTCCTCGGGGTTGCGTTCCTGGGTGTGCTGCCCGGCATCGGCATCGCCGTCGGGCTGTCCATTCTCAACATCTTCCGACGGGCATGGTGGCCCTATGAGACGGTGATCGGGCGGGTTCCGGGATACGAGGGATTTCACGATGTGAACTTCCACCCCGACGCGAAGCATCTGCCCGGACTGGTGATCTACCGCTGGGACGCACCGGTGTTCTTCGCCAACGTCAAACCATTCCGCGACAACATCCGTCAGTTGGCCCGGACCGAACCCAAGCCGCGGTGGATCCTGCTCGCGGCCGAACCGATCACGGACGTGGACACCACCGCCGCGGACGTGCTGATCGAGCTGGACCGCGAACTCGACGCGCAGGGCACGTCCCTGGTGTTTGCCGAGCTCAAACACCGGGTCAAGGACAAGATCGAACTCTACGGGCTCAAACAGGAAATCGATCCGCACCACTTTTACCCCACCCTCGACGCTGCGGTGGCGGCTTACGTGGCTCTCACGGGGGCTACGTGGAGCACGGAGGACTGAGCGGGGACTGACCCCGCGTTGCTTTGCTACTGGCGGGTACTGGTGAGTTGATCCCCCGCGCGCCCCGGTTGGCGCTGTCATAGTGGGTCACGACACATAGAGTTAACAGATCCCGCTCGCAAAAACCAACGTTTCCTTGGCAAAATGCAGGTGGATCAATTGCTTCTAAAGGAGACCCATGGGCGCGAACACCGCGGAAAACACCAACCTTCGGCTAAAGGCCGTGCTGGATGTCCTGTCAGAGGAGGTATGGACCGGCGAAAAACTGAACGCCGGAGCCGTCCTGGGCGAGGCCATCGTGCGGGTGCCCCTCAATGACCACGAACGTGAACTGCTGAGCGGCGGCATTCCCCGCGGCCACAAGACGCTGACCTCTGCCACAGCCAAGCTGGTCAAGGCCGGCTGGCTGGTCAAGGGCCGCTCCGGCTGGTCCATCACTGACGACGGCCAGCGCGCCACGGTTGCTTTCGCCGAGCCCGGCGCCTTCGCCGAAGCGCTCGACGCCGGTACTCCGGTTCCGGCCGGCACCCCGCTGCCGTCTGCGCCGGCAGAAAAGCCCGCCACGAAGGCTCCGGCCAAGACTGCTGCGAAGGCCACAGCAAAGACCGCAGCGAAGGCCGAGAAGGCGCCGTCGACAGCCGGTAAGGTCGCTGACAAGGCCGCCAAGCTCGTCGAGGAGGCCGTTGCGCCCGTCGCCAAGGCGGTGCGGAAGCGCAAGCCCGCTGCCAAGGCCCCTGCGGCAGAAGCCCCGACGGCCGTTTCGGCAGCCCCGGCGGCAGAAGCGCCGGCCGTCAGCACCGAAACCATCGAACAGCCGGAGGCCGTTGCGGTTGCCGGCGACTTCAACATCCTGCTGGGCGCCCCGGCCAACTGGGCGCCGCAGTATGACGAAGTACAGATGGAACTGGACCTGGTGGACCAGCTGTGGAAGATCGCCGCGGACATTCCCGCCGGCTTCTACACCTTCAAGATCGCCCTGAACCGCTCGTGGGACGAAAACTACGGCGCGTTCGGCACCTTCGACGGCCCCAACCACGAGGTCCACCACGACGGCGGCGTCCTGGTCATTCAGTACGACCACCGCACCCGGGACATCGTTCTGCCGTAGGCTCTGACACCCTATTTCCCGGCTGACGCGCAAATGACCCTTCGATGCCTGAATTCCGGCATCGAAGGGTCATTTGCGCGTCGCGGGCGGAATTGTGCATCCTGAGCCTGCCCCGGGACCCCGGACCGGCCTAGCATTGCCTCGTGGAGACCGTCGAGCTCGCGGGCCTGCGAATCCGGTACCAGCGTGCGGGCCAGGGGCCGCCGCTGGTCCTGCTGCACGGTGCTTACGAAGACAGCCGGATCTGGCGGCGGCAGCTCGACGCGCTCTCGGATGAATTCACGGTTTTCGCCTGGGACGCCCCCGGGTGCGGAGGCTCCGACGACCCGCCACCGGACTTCACCGGAAAGGACTTGGGCGACGCCCTGGCCGGATTTCTGCGCGAAGCAGTGCCCGGCAGGCCGCACGTCCTCGGACTGTCCATGGGCTCCGGCATTGCCCTGGAGCTCTACCGGACACACCCGTCAGCCCCTGCGTCGCTGCTGCTGGTCTCGGCGTACGCAGGCTGGGCGGGATCCCTGCCGCCCGAGGAAGTGGAGCGCCGCTACGCGCAGGTGCTGGCCGAACTTGAGCAGCCGCCGGAACAATTCATCCCCGTGTGGCTGCCCACGTTGTTCACCGACCGTGCCGATCCCGCGGTGGTGCAAGAAGTCAGCGCCATCATGGCCGACTTCCATCCCAGCGGCATGCGGGCACTCCTAAACGCGAACGCACACGCCGACTATCGCGATGTCCTGCCAACCATAGAGGTGCCCACGCTGCTGCTGTACGGCACGGAGGACGTCCGCTCGCCGCTCAGCGTGGCCCGCGAAATGAACCAGCGGATCCCGGGCTCGACGCTCGTGACGATTCCCGACGTCGGGCACATGGCGGCCGTCGAGGCGCCGGACGCCTTCAATAGGGAAGTGCGGAGCTTCCTGCACGGGATTGCCGGGTGAGCCACGCCGAGGATTGACGCTAGAGCCCGGTGATGCCCATCAGAACCGGGTTGGGTCCGGCCGCGGCGGCATCGGGCCTGGATCCGGAATCGGGAGGGGATTGGGCGTCGGGAACGGACCCGGTGCCGGTGATGGCGTGGGCGCCGGTCCTGGCATCGGCTCGGGCCCCGGCTCAGGCCCAGGAACCGGCGGCGGCGTGATCGGACCTGGTTCGGGCGGGAACGGATCCCCGGGCTCCGGCGGCGGCGTCGTGGGTCCCGGTTCCGGCGGAAACGGATCGGGTTCTGGTGTCGGAGGAATTGTCATGTCAGGCTCCCTCAGTCTCTGCGGATGGTGTGTGTTGCGCCGGACTTCCGGTCCGGTGGTCTATCCAGCCGGCCGCCCTACTCCGGCGCGCAGGACCTTCAGCTCCCAGGGCCGGAGATGCAGTAGGGGCGCCGCGGCATCTGCAGGGTAGTTTCCCAGGACCAGTTCCGCGCTGTCCCAACCAGCTGGAACATCACCAACCGCAACGTCGGCGTCGTCGAGCGTCACCTTCTGGTCCTGACCGGAAAAGTTGCCGAGCACCAGCAACGTGGTACCCGGCAGCGACCGGGTGAACGCGTAGACGTGGGGGTCATCCGGCAGGAGCATCGTGAAGGTCCCGTGCGAGACCACCGGCTCCGCATGCCGCAGCGCAATCACCTTGCGGTAAAAGCTGAAGACCGAGTCCGGGTCATCCACCTGGGCGGCGGCGTTGATGTGGTTGGCGTTCGGGTTCACCGCGATCCAGGGAGCCCCGGTAGTGAAACCGGCATGCCGGGAGGCGTCCCACTGGACCGGGGTCCGCGCGTTGTCCCGGTTGAGGGGCGCGAGGGCGGCGAGGACCTCGGCGTCGGTATGGCCGAGGTGCGTGGTGGCCTCGCGGTGGTGGTTGAGGACCTCGATGTCGCGGTAGTCGCTGATCGCACCGAAGGTCATGTTGGTCATGCCGAGTTCTTCGCCCTGGTAGACATAGGGCGTGCCGCGGTGCAGGTGCAGGATGCCCGCCAGCATCTTGGCGGACAGCTCACGGTACGTACCGTCGTCGCCGAAGCGGGACACGGCCCGGGCCTGGTCGTGGTTGCCCCAGTACAGGCTGTTCCAGCCGCGCTCGGCCAGGCCGTCTTGCCAGCGTCCCAGGGTCTGCTTCAGCTCGGTGAGCAGGAGTTTCTTAGGCCGCCACTTGTCGCCCTCTTCCTGATCCAGCGCCACGTGCTCGAACTGGAACACCATGTCCACCTCGGCCCGGGCCGGGTCGGTGAACAGGACGGCTTCCTCCACCGTCACGCCGGGCATTTCGCCGACAGTGAGGAGCTCTCCAGTGCGGCCGGCGAAGACTTCCCGGTGCATCTCCTGCAGGAACTCGTGCATGCGGGGGCCGTCGATGTAGAAGGGGGTGCCGTCGCCGTAGAGCTTGCCGTCGCCGCGGGGGCCGTCCGGGAGGGAGGTGTCCTTGGAGATGAAGTTGATGACGTCCATCCGGAAGCCGTCCACACCCCGGTCCAGCCACCAGTTCATCATCTCGTAGACCGCCGCGCGGACCTCGGGGTTCTCCCAGTTCAGGTCCGGCTGCTTCTTCGAGAAGATGTGGAGGTAGTACTCCCCGGTAGCCTGATCGAACTCCCACGCGGGCCCGGAGAACGCCGAGCCCCAGTTGTTCGGCTCCGAGCCCGTGCCCGGCGCGGAGCCAGCCCCGCCAGCAGCCGCCTCGCGCGGCGGCCGCCACCAGTACCAGTCCCGTTTCAAGTTGTCCTTCGAGGAGCGGGATTCAACAAACCAGGGGTGCTCGTCCGAGGTGTGGTTGACCACGAGGTCCATCACCAGCTTCATGCCCCGCGCGTGAAGCCCGTCGGTCAGGTCCCGGAGCTGCTCCAGCGTGCCGAAAAGCGGATCGACATTGCGGTAGTCGCTGATGTCGTAGCCGTTGTCGTCCTGCGGCGAGGTATAGATCGGGGACAGCCAGACGACGTCGACCCCCAGGCGCTTCAGGTAGTCCAGTTTGCTGATGATGCCGCGGAGGTCGCCGATGCCATCGCCGTTGGAGTCGGCGAAGCTGCGCGGATAGATCTGATAGACGACGGCGCGTTGGAACCAGTCGCTTGACGTCGCCTTAGGTTCTTCCGCAGGGGCTTGTTCGACCGTCATGGGACTCCTCAGCTGGTCCGGCAGGCGATGCGGGAGAGCGCTGTTGCTGCCCCCGCCAACGTCTGATTATTGACCAGTTGGCGGGGGCTGGGAAGACCTTGCCGGGCTTAGGGCCGGCCCGGCGCTAGTTCTGCGAGGCGATGGCGTTGTCGCGGTCCTCGAAGACATCCTCGCCGGGACCGGAGAAGGCCTTGGAACGCTGGATCGCCTCGATGGACCCGGTGAACAGCTGGGAGTCGTGGGGGTCCGCGTGCCGGTGGTGCTCGTCCGCGGCGGAGACAGTGCCCGGTCGCTGGGACCCCGGGCGCTGGGGACCTGTCCCGGCGTCGGAGGCGCTGGAAGCGGCGGAAGCGGTGGCGGCCGAAGGCAGCCGTTCGAGGCGGACGTGGGGGAGCGCCGTCGGGTGGTCCTGCTGCAGGAAGAGCACGAGTTCTTCACGGATCAGGCAGCGGAGGTCGAAGAGGGAGGCGCTGTCCGCGGCGCTGACCAGGATGCGCACCCGGACGAAGCCGGCGGTGGCGTCGGTGATCTGCAGGATGCCCACGCGCTTGTCCCACAGCGGCGTGTCGGCCAGGACCTTCTTGAGCTCGGCGCGCATCGCTTCGACCGGTGCGCGCCAGTCGAGGTCGAACTCCACAGTGCCCATGACCTCGGACTGCCGGCGGGTCCAGTTCTCGAACGGGGTGGTGGTGAAGTAGGTCGAGGGCAGGATCAGGCGGCGGTCGTCCCAGATGTGGACCACCACGTAGGTCAGGGTGATTTCCTCGATCCGGCCCCATTCCTTCTGGACCACCACGACGTCGTCCACCCGGATTGCGTCCGTGAAGGCCAGCTGGATGCCGGCGAAGACGTTGACCAGCGAGGTCTGCGCGGCGAGGCCGGCGACGATCGAGATCACGCCCGCGGAGGCCAACAGCCCGGCGCCGAGGGCTTGGATCGCGGGGAACGTCAGCATCATGCTGCCCAAGGCCACCACCACGATCAAGGCGACGCCGATCCGCCGGGCCAGGATCACCTGGGTGCGCAGCCGGCGGGCGCGGCGGTTGTCCGCGACATCCACCCGGTACCGGGTCAGGACCATCGCCTCGACGATCAGCAGCATGGCGATGGCCAGCCATGCCAGGGAGGCGATGAGCGCAATGAGCAGCAGATGGTCCAGGGCGTGGCGCCATTCGAGGTCCCCGGTGGAAATGGCCAGCGCGATCCGCACGGCGATCAGGCACAGGGAAAAGCGCAGCGGCAGCCGGGCCACGCGGGAGGTCTCGCGCAGTTCGGGTTTGCTGCGGTTGAGCCGGAGCACAATCTTGCGCACCAGCCAGGACAGGACGAGTCCGGCAACCACGGCGAGGGCCATGGCCAGGAACGGCATTGCTTGTGTCAGGAACTCTTGCATTACTTAAGCTCTAGCAAGCTTCCGTGGCCAACTGAAATCGGCGGAATGTCAACGTGCGTCCCGTCACGCCGCTGCGGGCTGTGGCGTCACGCCGGGGCACTCGGCTTCGTTCGGCGGCGCCACGGCCGCACCGGGCCCGGTTCTGTGGCCGCCGCGGCGTGGAACGGCGTGGCCGCCGCGGGACTTTTGGCTCTGGTTTCTGCGGCCCGGCGATCGAGAATGGTCGAACCACTTGAATCCCAGGGGGAGGGTGACATGCGTCGACTTTCGGCACTCGGCACGGCAGCATCGGCCGGCGTCTTGGTTGCGGCGCTGCTCGGCGCCTGCAGTTCGCCCTCCGGTTCTGGTTCGCCGTCGCCAACCATGCCGACCGTGCCGCCTTTGACCTCCGCGCCCGCCAGCAGCGGCGCCGCCGATACCGCGCCGACTGAGCCGTCGGCGGCACCGGACACGCCCGCGCCGACGGCGGCGAACTGGCAGACCCTCAAGACGCCGGACGGGAAGTTGCAGTTCGACCACCCGGCCGAGTGGACCATCAAGGACCGCGGCGCCGAGGCCACTCCCGTCGGGGTGTTCCTGGAGGTCCTCAACCCGGGCGGCAAGTCGCTGGCCACGTTGCGGACCAATGTGGCCACCAGTGCCGAATGCACGCCAAGGATCCCGTACTCGGTACTCGACCTCGTGCCCGTGCCCGCTTTGGCCCAGCAAGGGGTCACCCCTCACTTCATCTTTGAACTGCGGCTCTATCCGGCGGAGAAGGACCCCACGAAGGCCAACGTCATGGCGTACGGCCTCAGCTCGGCACCCAAACCGGCCGGCCCCGACGCCTGCCCGATCTTCCACTACTTCACCTGGCCTCCCGGCGGAGCCTCGTTCGGCGGCGTCTACAACCCCTTCGACACCACCCCCGGCAACGAGCCCAATGTGGACACCCCGGAGGCGTACATGAACACCGCCGAATACCAGAACGTCAAGAGAATGATCACCTCGCTGCGGCCGGCGGGGCAGTAGAGGCGGCCGGGCTCGTGGCAATGGGGATGAAGGGACGGGCGGCGTCTTCCGCCGGTTCGGCAGTGGCTCCGGCAGCGGTTCCCGCTCCTGTACTGTCCGCGCTGACGGTCGCGGCTCTGCTGCTGGTCGGCTGCGGTTCGCCCGCTGGGCCGCCGGCGCCTTCCGGCGCTGCGACGACGGCAGGCTCGACATCGGACACGGCGACGCCTGGAAAGTCACAGGGAACAGAGCAGGGAACAGAGCAGGGGACAGCGTCCGGGACCGCGTCGCCGGGCGCTTCATCGGCAACGCCGGGAAGCTCTTCGGGAACAGCATCGGGAACATCGCCGGGAACATCGCCGCCGGACGGCTCGGCGACGGCGGTGGGGCCGCCGTCGTCGGACTGGAAGACGTTCACGACGTCGGACGGGACGCTGAGTTTCGACTATCCGGCCGCCTGGGTCGTCAAGGATCCCGCCGGGCAGGCGCCGCTGGGAGGCGAATTCGTGGACGTTGTGAACGCCGCCGGGAAGCAGATGGCCGCGCTGCGCACCAACGTGGTCACAGGCACCGAATGCGGCGATCAGCAGCCCTACCTGCTGATCGATTCGCAGCCGATGCAGGCGCTCACCGAACCCGGCTCGGCGGACCAGAACGGGCCGCGCTACGTCTTCGAGGCCCGCGGTGACTTCAGTGCGGCGCAAGCGTCGCCGCCAACCATCGCGTCGTACGGAATCACCATGATGCCGCCTGAGACGGGGCCTACGGCGTGCCCGATGTTCCAGCTCTTCCTCTGGCCGCCCAGCGGAGCGCTATTCGGCCAGGCCTACAATCCGGCGAATAACACGACGCCGGGGGACCCCGGGCTGCCATACCTCGCGAAGGCGAAACTCTATGCCACCACGGCGGAGTACCAGGATGTCCGGAAGATGATCACGTCGCTTCGGCCTGCAAAGGGTGCGGTGAGCGAGCCGGCGAAGTAGCCCGGCTATACGGCGGGCAAATGCCGCCGTCGACGGCTTATCGGCCCCGGCGAGGCGCTCCTGCTAGTGCGCGGCCCTGTCCACGGGTTACTGCGGGCCTCACTGATCAGCCCGGTGCCTGCGCACTCGCGCACGGCCATGATGCCGTCCGCCGCCTGGCGCTTGTCGTCGAATGCTGTGGAAATGGCCAATACGGTTCCGTCGGCGGCGAGAAGCCGGAACCGGACGTTGGATTCCGAGTCAGTGAAGATTTCGAACTGTCCAGCCATCGTCTTGTCCTTTCGGGCAGTTGTTGCTGCCGGGGAGGTTAAGAGCACTTCCTTGTGCTGTTGCCGGTTTTCGACAAGCCGTAGTGCTGGCAGCCAGCCTTGCGCGGACTGCAGCCACGAATAAGAGGCTAAGGTCCCTTAGTGTCTGGTGGGTGAGACCAAATCCGTGAGGCCAAGCTGTAAGACCAATCCTCTGGCCGTGCCGGGCGCTACATTGGGAGCATGACTGACAAGCACCCTGGGCAGTTTTCCGCGGATGCCGGGGAGCCCGTGCGGCTGAACGCGCGGGTGTCCGGCGTGGTTCAGGCGGTCGGCTTCCGGTACTGGACGGTGCGGAAGGCCGAGGACCTTGGGCTGACCGGCACTGTCAGGAACAACGACGACGGCTCTGTAGGCATTGTGGCGGAGGGGCCGCAGCCTGTGGTGCTGGAGTTGCGGCGCTGGCTGCGCTCGTCGGAGGCGCCGGGCCGGGTGGAGGACGTCCAGGAGTCCGTGTCGGCGGCGACGGGCGCGTTTACTAGTTTCCGGGTGGTGTACTGAGCGTCAGCAACCCGTGGCCCAGGACGGCTTTGCGGGACAGCGTCCGGTAGCCCTCGCGGTCGAACAGCACCGTGATGAGGTCGCCGTCGTGCCCCATCACCAGGCCCGGACCCCAGAGGGCATGCTCCACTCGGGAGTTCAGCGGGAACGCCTCAGCACCGCTGGCGGAAATGTTGGCGGAGATGCGGGCCGCGGAAACACCGACTGCGGAATCACCGACGGCGGCAGCCCCGCCGTCGTGCTGGCCGTTGTGCCCGTGCTCCAAGAGCAGCGCGGTGCCTTCGGTGCAGGTGTCGCAGTTCCTGCAAGGTTCGGGCAGGTCTTCACCGAAGTAGCCGAGGAGGAACTGGCGGCGGCAGCGGTGCGTTTCGGCATAGTTGCGGATCATCGCGATGCGGGACTTGTCCACGCGCTCGCGGGCTGCGGCGAGTTCGACGGCGCGTTCCACCACGCGGGCGGGCTCCGCCGCCGGGCCTAGTGCCACCTCGAGCCGGACGCCGTCGTGTGCTGTGACGGCGCCGGTGTCCTGCAATTGGTTCAGCAGGCCGGTAATCCGTCGGGCGGGGAAGCCTGTCCGCTCGGCCAGCGTCTGTGGCGGGAGCGGGCCGCCCGACTCCCGCAGCACGGTGAGGACCGCCAGCAGCGAGGCCTCGTCCGGAGTGTGGGTGGCGAAGAAGCGCCGCAGGCCGAGGTCCTCGGAGCGGTAGTGGAGCACTGCGACGGCGGGCTGCCCGTCCCGTCCGGCGCGGCCGATGTGCTGGTAGTAGCTGTCCAACGATTCGGGGATGTCGGCGTGGATGACGAAACGGACGTCGGGCTTGTCGATCCCCATGCCGAACGCTGTGGTGGCAACCACGACGTCCAGGCGGCCGTCGAGGAACTGCTCATGGACGAGCTCCCGCTCGGCGGCCGTGCGGCCGGCGTGGTACGCCGCGGCGCGGAGGCCATTCCGGGCCAGCCTCGCGGCGTACTTCTCGGTGTCCTTCCGCTTGGCGGCGTACACCAGCCCGGGCCCGCGCCCCGCGGTGACCAGTTGGGCGACCTGGCCGACGACGGCGAGGCGCTTCTCCTTGTCCTCATGGTGGCGGTGCACCTCCAGGCGGATGTTGGGCCGGTCGAAGCCGTGGACCAGGACCAGCGGGCCGATCATGCCGAGGCGGGCCAGGATCTCCTCGCGCACCGGGGGAGAGGCAGTGGCCGTCAGGGCCGCGGTGGTCGGGTTGCCGAGGCGCTCGCGGACCTCGCCGAGCCGGAGGTAATCGGGCCGGAAATCGTGGCCCCAGGCGGAGACGCAATGGGCCTCGTCCACCACGAACAGGGCGATGTTGAGGGCCGCGATCCGCTCCACTGTGCTGGTCCTGGCGAGCTGTTCCGGCGCGAGGAAGAGGAACGCAGCCTCGCCGGTTTCCACCTCCTGCCAGGCGTGCTCCTGTTCCCCGGCGCTGTGTGAGGAGTTGACCGCGACGGCGACGGCCGGCCCCGCGGCGTCCCGCAACCCGTCCAGTTGGTCCTCCTGCAGGGAAATCAGCGGGGACACGACGACGGTGGGCCGCTGCTGCTGTCGGTGCAGCAAGAGGGCGGGCACCTGGTAGATGGCCGACTTCCCGTAGCCGGTGGGCATGACGGCGAGGACGTCCCGCCCGGCGGCGAGGGCGCGCATCCCGGTGAGTTGGCCTTCCCGGAGGTGCGCCAGGCCAAAGGTGACGTCGGCGAGGTGGCGGAGGTCGGCGTCGTCGTTCACTGGAGGCTGGGGCGGAGGGAGCTGGGGCGCCGGGAGCGCTGGAACCGGGGGCGCCGGGGCGTCCGGTACCGGCGGATCCGCGCTGGAAGCGACGGCCTCGGTCATGATTGCAGCTCCGTTGCGACAGTTTGCGGTGAAGCGGGGCGGCCATGGTGCGGGCCGTTGATTTCAGCGTAGGACGTGCCCGAAGAGTTACGAAACTCGTGCGCCCGGGATCGGTCCGGTCCGGGGCGTACGGGACAAAGGACCCTCGGCAGAGAACGTGTTTCTGAGTAGGGTGGCCCCATGCAGAAGATATCGCTTGATGCCCTTGCCCGGCAGCAGATTGCAGCTGCGGTGGCGGCCCCCAGCGGACGTGCGGCAGATACTGCGTTTGGCGGACATGAGAAAGTTCTTCGCCAGACCGTCATGGCATTCAGGGCGGGGACGCAGTTGAGCGAGCATCAGAACCCCGGCGAAGCGACCGTGTTTGTGCTCCGCGGCTGTGTCCGGCTTCGGGCCGGCAACGAATCCTGGCAGGGCAAGACCGGCGACCTGCTGATCGTGCCCGACGGGCTGCACAGCCTGGAAGCGGAAGAGGACTCGGCGATCCTGATGACCGTGGCCAAAATCAATACCTGACGGCACAGCCGCAGGCGGGGAGACCGGTCGATCGACCAGGGGCCGGATTACCGCAAGGAGCAGGATATGACTGTCATCCCTTTCGACGAAGTCCCACAGACCCGGCGGTGGTGGGCCAGGGCCGCTTACGTCGCGATCGTCTGCGCGGCGCTCGTTCCCCTGGCGGCTGCGGGTTTGGCAGGAACCATCGCACTGCTCCTGACGGGTGCCGGCGGCCTCGTGGTGACCATGGTCGGGATCTACTGGTTCCTCATCAGCCGTGGAGTCCTGCGCTGGTGCGCACTGGGACTGGCGGTGCTCGCCCCGCTGGTCGTGTTGTTCTTGTTCGTTCAAGCCGGACTCCTGTGGGAGGTCATGGTCACGGTGGGGCTCGTGTTCGTGGCGTTGGTGTGTGCCCGCGCGGCCCTCCGGGAGAGCCGGGAAGGCTCAAAGATGCCCGAGTACCCCGCTCCCACCTGGCGGCATGCCTTCCTGGTGATGAATCCGCGTTCCGGCGGTGGCAAGGTGGTGAAGTTCGACCTCCAACGGAAGGCGGAGGAACTCGGCGCCGAGGTGGCGCTCCTCGAGGGCCCGGGCCCGGTGGATGTCGATGCGCTGGCCCGGCAGGCGGTAGAGCGCGGGGCGGATCTGCTCGGCGTCGCCGGCGGTGACGGAACCCAGGCGCTCGTGGCCGGCATCGCGGCCGAGCACAACCTGCCGTTCCTGGTGATCAGTGCCGGCACCCGCAACCACTTCGCCCTCGATCTCGGGCTGGACCGGGAGGATCCGACCGGCTGCCTGGATGCCCTCCGCGACGGGGTCGAGCTAAACGTGGACCTCGGCAAGATCAACGGCCGCACCTTTGTCAACAACGCCTCCTTCGGCGTGTACGCGGAGGTGGTGCAGAGCCCGGAGTACCGCGATGACAAGGCCGGCACCGTGCTGCAGATGCTGCCGGACCTGATCAAGGGGGACAAAGGCACGCGGCTGCGAGCCCAGATGGACGGCGTGACGGTGGACGGACCGCAGGCGGTGCTGGTGAGCAACGGCCCCTACGGCAGCAACGACCTCGCGGGCCTGGGCCGGCGGACCCGGCTGGACCGCGGCGTGCTCGGCGCGGTGACGATTTCCGCCGCCACCACCCGTGAAGCCGTGGGCCTGCTGCGCCGCGCGACCAAGCACGGGCTGATCCAACGCGCCGCGGTGGAGGTGGTGGTTGACGCAGACGTGCCCGCAATCCCCGTCGGTGTGGACGGCGAGGCCCTGCAGATGAGCACGCCAGTGCGGTGCAGCATCGAACCCGGTGCCCTGCGGGTCCTGGTTCCGCGGAAACGTCCCGGCGTCCCGCCCGCCCAGCCGGCGCTGGATCTGGTCCGGCTCCGTGAGCTGGCGTGGGGGCACCGGGACGCAGGGTCCACGGCGTCCGCGTCTTCGGCCCCGCAGGCCGAACGATAACGCAAGCACGCAACGGGAGGCCCTCATTGAAATTCAGCGATGCCAGGCAGCTTATCCAGATCAAGGCTCCCGTATTGTCCCGCCAACGGCGTGTGCTGGCGGGCGCCTACAACGTCGAGGAATACCGGAAATCGGCAAAGAAGGTCTTGCCGGCAGGGATCTTCGACTACCTCGACGGCGGGTCTGAAGACGAAGTGACTCTCCGCCGCAACCGGGCTGTCTTCGACGCCTGGGCACTCATGCCCACTTGGGGTCCGGTGTCCGGACCCGATACGACGACGACCCTGCTCGGAAAAGACAGTGCCCTGCCCCTCACCTTGACACCCACAGGGGCCACCCGGCTGTTCCATCCCGAGGGGGAGCTGGCCGTCGCTGCTGCCGCGGACCGGGCCCGCATCCCCTACGGGCTGGCCGGGCTGAGCACCGTGGCGATGGAAACGATCGCCGAGCGCCACCCGTCTCTTGACCGCTGGTTCAACTTCGGGCTCACCTCCAACGCCCAGGCGTTGAAGGACAAACTGGCGCGCTGCGACGCCGCAGGGTTCAACACCCTGATTGTCGGCGTCGATACGCGGGCGCTGGGTTCCAGGGAACGGGACCTCCACAACGGCTTCACCGCGCCTCCCGCGCTGACGCTGTCAACCATTGCGGACATCGCCCGACGTCCGTCCTGGTGGATCAACTTCCTGAAGTCGGACGGAATCAGTTTTCCCAATTTGGATCCGCGCAGTGCCGCGGCCACCTCTGTTGTTACCCCGTCCATGTGGCAGGACATCCTTGGCCACTCGGATGCGACCAGCGGATGGACGGAACTGGAAGCCTTGCGGCAGGCCTGGCATGGCAAGATCGTGCTGAAAGGCTGCGTCAACCCGGCCGACGTGGCGAAGGCCTCCCGCATTGGCCTGGACGCCGTCCAGCTGAGCAATCATGGCGGACGCCAGCTCGACCACATGCTGAGCCCCATGGATGTCCTCCAGGAATCGCGGCAGCGGGTGGGCGATTCGATCGAGATCTATGTGGACTCAGGCATCCGCCGAGGGAACGACATCCTCAAGGCGTTGGCACTCGGAGCCGATGCCTGTGCGATCGGCAGGGCCTACCTTTACGGATTGGTGGCGGCCGGCTCACCGGGTGTCGGGCGCATCATTGAGATCCTCGCAGATGAACTCCGGCGTACGATGACGTTAGTGGGCGTTTCCAGCATTTCCGAGTTGAAAGTTCGAGGCGGGGAAATTCTTCGGGACATTCGTCATTCCGGAGAAATCCTCGAAACAAGAGCGCCAGGTGACACGAATTGATGAGTCCTGAACTAGCAGTCACGTAGTGCCCTTCCGCAGCGTTGCGGGAGCCTAGAGGATCTTTGAACAGCTAAGGAAACCATGCGCATCCGATACCTTCTTCCCGTTCTCACCATAGCTACGGCGATGTCCCTCTCCGGTTGTGTCAACAACAGTGAACCAACCCCCTCTGGTGGGGCATCCGGAACAGCTGACACGATCGACGTGAAAAAGAATGACGCCATTGCCGCGTCGCTTCCGGAGAAAATGAAGAGTTCCGGCGTGCTCAATGTCGGCATGGCTAACAACTACCCGCCCAACGAGTTCAAGGACGATAACGGTGCGCCCGCTGGCTGGTCTGTGGACCTCACCAATGCCTTGGGCAAGGTAATGGGCTTGAAGGTCAATTTCGACATCGGCACCTTTGACAACATTCTTCCTGCCGTCAAAGCAGGGAAGGATGACATGGGAATGTCCTCGTTCTCGGACACACTGGAACGCGAAAAGCAGGTGGATTTCGTGAACTACTACTCTGCCGGCATCCAATGGGCCGCTCCCAAGGGCAAGACCGTGGACCCGAACAACGCGTGCGGGCTCAAAGTCGCTGTCCAGGCAACCACCTATGAGGACACGCATGAGGTGCCAGCAAAATCGAAGGCCTGCACGGATGCAGGGAAGCCGGCGATCACCATCTTCAAGTACGACGCGCAGGACCAGGCGACCAACGCCCTCGTGGTGGGACAGGTC
Organism: Arthrobacter sp. TE12232; assembly: GCF_054062615.1. Classification (NCBI taxonomy): domain Bacteria; kingdom Bacillati; phylum Actinomycetota; class Actinomycetes; order Micrococcales; family Micrococcaceae; genus Arthrobacter; species Arthrobacter sp. TE12232. The sequence continues at coordinate 1,481,003 of NZ_JBSSFK010000001.1, read as the reverse complement.
GACGCGATGAGCGCCGATTCGCCCGTGACTCTTTATGCCATCTCCAAGACCAAGGACAAGCTGCAGACCGCCGGCAACGCCTTTGAGGTGGCGCCGTACGGCATCCCTGTGGCCAAGGGCAGTGAATTCACGCCCGTCCTCCAGAAGGCCCTCCAGGCGCTGATCGACGACGGCACGTACAACAAGATCCTGACCAAGTGGGGAGTGGAAGCCGGCGGCATCAAGACGGCGGCACTCAACGTGGCAGCCAAAGGGTGATAGTAAATGAGCGAGCCGGAATCCGGCAGGATGCTTGAGTCGGAACCTGATGGGAAGCCGCGAGCCCGCGCAGGACAGGACACGGACGACGCGCCGGCGGAGGCGATCGTTGCGATCCCGCTGCGTCACCCGTGGCGGATCTTCATTGCCGTGGTCCTGGTGCTCGGGTTGGCGGTCTTTGTGCTCGACGCTGCCCAGCGCCCCGACTACGGCTGGCCGGACGTGGGAAAGTACATTTTCGACCGCCGGATCAGCCAGGCCGCGTGGGTGACGTTGTGGCTGACCATCTACGCGATGATCGGCGCGATCGTCATCGGCCTGCTGCTGGCCATCATGCGGCTCTCACCAAATCCGGTGCTGAAGAGTATTGCCTGGCTGTATATCTGGATTTTCCGGGGAACTCCCGTCTACGTGCAGCTCGTGTTCTGGGGCATCGTGTCCCTGATCTATCCGGTCTTCACGCTGGGGATTCCGTTCACTCCGCCGTGGGTCACCGTCCCGAACGATATCTTCACGAACTTGTTCATCACCGCCGTGATCGGCCTGGCCTTGAACGAGGCCGCCTACATGTCTGAAATCGTGCGTGCCGGCCTGCTGTCAGTGGACGAGGGCCAAGCAGAGGCTTCGACGGCCCTGGCGATGTCCTGGGGACAGACGATGCGGTACGTCGTGGTTCCTCAGGCCATGAAGATCATCATTCCGCCTACCGGCAACGAAGTGATTTCGATGCTTAAGACCACCTCCCTGGTGGCCGCGATTCCATTGAGCATTGACCTCTATGGGGTTTCCCGTGGCATTTCAGCCGTGACGTTCACTCCCGTACCGCTGCTGATTGTGGCTTCCCTTTGGTACCTGCTCTTCACCTCGATCCTGATGGTCGGCCAGCACTTCATTGAAAAGCGGTTCTCCCGGGGAACCGGACGGCTCAAGACGACTGGCAAGGAACCCGCGGGGCCAGAACCGGGACTGACGGCGGGGCCCGGCGAACCGGGTGCACCGCTCAGTACTGATGCTGGAGGTAAGAGATGACGGGCGTGCCAATGGTCCTTGCGGAGAAGGTTTCCAAGAATTTCGGCTCCAACCGGGTCTTGCGCGGAATCAGCCTGAAGGTAGACCCGGGGGAGGTCCTCTGCATGGTGGGGCCCAGCGGTTCGGGTAAGTCGACGTTCCTGCGGTGCATCAACCACCTGGAAGTGGTTGATGGCGGCCGTCTTTCGGTCGACGGACAGCTGGTCGGCTACCGGCAAAAAGGAGACAAGCTTTACGAGCTCAAGCTCAAGGAAGCGGCTTTCCAACGCCAGGAAATCGGGATGGTCTTCCAAAGATTCAACCTGTTTCCGCACCTGACGGCGTTGGAGAACATCACCCTTGCTCCCATGCGGGTGAAGAAGATTTCCAAGGCCGCGGCCACTGCCCGGGCCGTGGAACTTCTGGAGCGTGTCGGGCTGGCGGACAAGGGCGATGCCTATCCGGCGCACCTTTCGGGCGGGCAACAGCAGCGGGTGGCCATTGCCCGTGCCCTGGCCATGGACCCGAAGCTGATGCTCTTCGACGAGCCGACAAGTGCCCTGGACCCGGAGCTGGTGGGCGAGGTCCTGGACGTCATGAAGGGACTGGCCAAGAGCGGTATGACCATGATTGTGGTGACCCATGAGATGGGGTTTGCCCGCGAGGTGGCGGACACGCTCGTGTTCATGGATGAAGGCGTGGTGGTGGAGGCCGGGCCTCCCCGTCAGATCCTGAGCGACCCGCAGCATGACAGGACCAAGGCATTCCTTTCCAAGGTCCTCTGACGCGTCACAAGGTTTCCAGGCACCGCCGGGTATGGGACAGACTGTTGCCGTGAGCAACTCTCCCCGGACGGGCATCGCCGTCGCCGGACTCAGCCTCGGCACGGCACTGAACCCGCTGAACTCCTCGATGATCGCCGTCGCCCTTGTGGTGCTGCGCGCAGACTTCGGGCTCGACGTCGCCACGGTCACCTGGGTGATCACGGCGTTTTACCTCACCTCCGCGGCCGGCCAGCCGCTCATGGGACGGCTGGCGGACCGCTTCGGCCCGCGCCGGCTGTTCATGCTCGGCATGGGCCTGGTGGCAGTGACGTGCGCGCTCGCTCCCTTCGCGCCGAACTTTGCCCTGCTCTGCGTGGCCCGTGCCTTCATGGCGCTGGGTACCGCGACCGCCTTTCCGAGCGCCGTCGTCATGGTCGCGGCGCTTGCACGGCAGGCGAACGTGAAGTCCACGCGGCCGCTGGGCCGGATCCAGATGGCCAATACCTCGGCTGCCGCCGTCGGTCCGGTGGTGGGCGGACTGCTGGTGAGCCTGGTCGGGTGGCAGGCGTTGTTCCTGATCAATGTTCCGCTCTCGATCGCCGCGATCCTGCTGGTCCGGCGCTTCGCTCCCGCCGACGAAGGACGGGAACGCGGCCGGGCCTCCGAGCTGCTGCGGGACTCGGACATCCCCGGGATTCTGGCGTTCCTGGGCGCCATGGTGCTGGTGATGATGGCGCTCCTGAACGTGCTTCCTGCCTACCGCTGGTGGCTACTGGGCAGCGGGATGCTGCTCGCCGTGCTGTTTGTCTGGCGCGAGCTGCGGTTCAGTCCGCCGTTCCTGGACCTGCGGCTGCTGGGCCGCAACCGGCCGTTGCTGCTGGTGTACCTCGGCTTTGCACTGTTCAGCGGCGTCTACTACTTCGCGTTCTTCGGCCTGCCGCAGCTGCTGCAGGAAGCCGGCGGTTACGATCCCGGCATCGTTGGGCTTCTGATGCTGCCGCTCGCCGCGATGTCGGTGGTCGTGACGCCCCTCGCAGTCCGCGCGATCGACCGTTTCGGCGTGAAGCGGGTACTGATCGCCGGCGTCGTGCTGCTGATTGTGGCGTCGGGGGCGATGTGGCTGCTGACGGCGTCGTTCGCCATTCCGCTGGTGTTTGGGCTGACCGCACTGCTGGGCGTGCCCTACGGCGTGGTCGGCATCGCCTCCAGCCAGGGCATGTACCTGTCCACCCGGATGGAGGAGCGCGGGGTGGCCGCCGGGATCTACCAGACCTGCCGGTACCTGGGGGCAATCACTGCCACTGTGCTGATCGGCATCTTCTATGGCACCGGCGTCAACCAGGAGAACTGGGGGCTGATGGTTTTCGTCATGCTCGGGCTGGGTGCTGTGGTGTTCGTGGTGTCTCTGCTGTGGCGGGAGCGGGAGAAAACCTAGGGGCCGCCAGCGCGGACTCCGACGCCGTCTCCCCGCCGGATGGGCTCCAGCAGTCAAACTGATACTGCCGCAGGGCATTGGACCGGGACGGGTGTTTGAGCTTCTCCATCGCCGTAACCTCGATCTGGCGTACGCGGTGGCGGGTCATGCCGAACGCTTTCGCGACGGCGTCCAAGGTAGTCCCTGCACCGCCCGTCATGCCGAAGCGCATCGCAATGACCCGGGCTTCCCGGGCCTCGAGTGTGTTGAGTACGGCATGCACCTGCGCCTTCATCTGTTGGTGAAAGAGCAAATCAGCCGCCTCGGGGTCAGAAGGATCCAACAGCTGTTCGGCCATCGCTTCGGTGCCGCCCTTGCCGTCGGGCACTTGACCGTCCAGCGAATGGATCGGCTTGTCCCAGGTCAGCAGATATTCGACGTTCTCGACCGAATTGTTCGTCAGCCGGGCAAGATCTTCCCGGCTGCAAAGGGTCCCCGTCATTGCGGCCGTCCGTTGTGCCGACCTCACTTTCTGCAGCTGATCGACGACGTTCCCTGGCAGCCGGATAAGACGGGCCTGATTAACCAGCGCCCGGGTGATGGCGCTGCGGATGCACCACACGGCGAAGGTGGAAAATCTGAACCCCTTGGTGAAGTCGAACTTGCAGATGGCCCGGTGCAGTCCGATGTTTCCCTCCTGGATCAGGTCGAGAAAGTCGAGGCCCCGGTGGGTGTAGTGCTTGGCGATGGACACTACCAACCGGAGGTTGGCCTGGAGCAGCGCGTCGGCAGCCCGCTTCCCCAGAAGAACGATGGTCCGCAGCTCGGCTATGTCCTGGCCGACCCGCGATGTGCCGTCCGCCAAGAGCTGTTCCGCGAAAAGCCCTGCCTCGATCTCTTGTGCCAGTTCCACCTCCTGCTCGGCGGTGAGCAGGTCGTATTGGCTCAGCCGGCGCAGGTAGTCCGCGACGGCGTCGTCGGTGAAATCGCCGCCGGCTGCCAGTAGTTGCGGCCAGTCAGAGTCGTTCGGATCGAATGATTCCGGGACCGAGGCAACGGCTGCAGGCGGGGACGGCGTCCTGCCGTTTGCCTCGTGGATCAGGTCAGCCATGTCATCCCCTGCCGGACGGTTCAAGCTCGTGAAGGCAGACTACGTGGCCGGTGTGACAACATTCGGGGGCATGGACGGATCCTGCAAAGGCGGTAGCCGCAGGACTTTGACACTCCCGGAACCCCGGAATATCTTCGGCCTTAACGAGGCATTTTGCCCGTTTCCCAACAATTTCGGCGCTGAAGGCCAACCGCCGGCCGGACACCAGACGCTAGGGGTTCAACGGTTTGATGCCACCGATGCCGCCTCTCCACGGCGGCGGCATCATCCTGCGTCCGGTTCCGGGCGATGTCGCCGGCGAGGGCCGCGCCGGGCAGAGAGAGGCAGATAGAGAGCGGGCGGACCAAGCAGCAGCTGGTCCGCCCTCTCTCTACGTGTGTCAGGAGCAGCCTCATCGCCTCGGGTAGGTTGCCATCGGCCGTGATGGTGGAAGCCGGGCCGCCCGATCATCCATGGCAGGACAGCCGCTACGAGCTGGCGAACACGCCCTTCGTCCGATCTTTTCCTTCATTTTAGAAGTTTTTGCGAATGTTACGGATACTCTCGGAGCCCAGATTTCAGGCATTTAGCGGCGATTCCAAACCCGATCAACCAATCTCTTGCCATTTAATACATGCATAACTACAGTTTTAGCAGTGAACCGCATCACACGGCGGACCTTCACCCCTTGTACACCTTGGCACCCCCTGTGCCTCTCAAAGGAGCTTCGATGTCTGAAACAGCATCGCCCCAGCCGGCAACGACGCCGCTGGATGAAGACGCCGCGCACCTTGCGCGGCTCGGCTACACCTATGACAAGCAGTTCAAACGCGAAATGACGTTCTGGGGGAACGTCTCTCTCGGCTTCACGTATTTGTCGCCCGTCGTGGGCGTCTACACCTTGTTTTCCTCGTCGCTGGGCCTGGGCGGCCCGCCGATGCTCTGGTCATTCCTGATCGTGGGGGTGGGGCAACTCCTCGTTGCGTTGGTCTTCGGTGAAATCGTCTCCAACTACCCGGTCGCCGGCGGCATCTACCCCTGGGCGCGGCGCCTGTGGGGCCGCAAGTGGGGGTGGATGAGCGGCTGGGTGTACTTGACGGCCATGCTCGTGACCATTGCAGGCGTCGCGTTCGGTGCAGGCGCCTACATCGGTGCCGTTGCCGGGGTGGAATTGGGTTCGGACAGCACCAGAATGTGGGCCTTGATCCTGATCGCCTGCGCCACGGCGATCAATCTGGGCGGAACCAAAGTCCTCAACACCATCGCCATGCTCGGACTGATCGCCGAACTCGCCGGCGCGCTGGTGGTCGGCTTCTGGCTCCTCACCACCTCCCGCCACCATGACTTGAGCGTGCTTTTCGATTCCTTTGGGGCGGGCGACGGCGGGAACTACTTCACGGCGTTCGCCGCCGCCGGGCTGATTGGCATCTTCCAGTACTACGGGTTTGAAGCCTGCGGGGATGTCGCTGAAGAAATCGCCAACCCGGGCCGCCGCATTCCGAAAGCCATGCGCATGACCATCTACATCGGCGGATTCGCCGCAACCTTCGTCTGCCTTTCCCTGATCCTTGCGGTTCCGGACTTCGGTGCCGTGATCAGCGGCAAAGACGTTGACCCCGTCAGCTCGGTCCTCGAATCCAGCTTCGGCCCGGTCGGTTACAGGCTCGTGTTGGGCGTGGTTCTTGTCTCGTTCCTGTCCTGTGTCATGAGCCTCCAGGCCGCGGCCAGCCGGCTGGGCTATTCAATGGCACGCGATGAAATGCTGCCCGGAAGCGGGCTATTGGCCAGGTTCAACGAAAAGCGGCACGTCCCGCCCTACTCGCTGGTCCTGGCAGCCATTGTGCCCGCGCTGGTGGTGATGGCCTCCGCCATCCAGGAGAACGCACTCGTCGTCATCGTGTCCTTCGCCGCGCTGGGGATCTACGTCGCCTTCCAGATGGTGGTCCTGGCCGCACTGCGCGCCCGCCTCAAGGGCTGGCAGCCCGCAGGATCGTTCCGGCTCGGCAAATGGGGAGTCCCCGTCAACGTTGCTGCACTCACGTGGGGCGTCCTGGGCATCGCCAACATGATCTGGCCCCGCACGCCGGACGCCCCCTGGTACGAAAACTACCTCGTCCTGCTGTCGGCCGCCGTCGTGGTCGGCATCGGCCTGGCCTACATGCTCATAAAGAAGCCGTACCGCCACAGCAACGTGCCTGCAGCCGACGCAATTCCTTCCGGGGAGCCACGAATCACCGTCCCCTCTAACAGCTGAGAGTCCGATCTAGCTAAGGGCAGCACCGCCCCGCCTGCGGCGATCCGCAGGCATCCACCAAGAACACGCCGCATGCCCGTGCTGCGGCATGCCAGAAGAAAGGCTCCACCCATGAGCATCTCCCTGGAAACTCCATACCTGGATATTTCCGACCCCAGCTTCGCCATGCAGTCCGAACAGCTTCGCGAAGCCCGCGAACAGAGTTGGTACGCACGCACCAACTACGGCATTGCCGTCTTGCGCTATGACGAAGTGAGCAAGCTGCTCAAGAGCCCCAAGCTTTCACAGGGAAGCGGCAAATGGCCGGACCACAACGGCGTGCACGGCGGGCTGTTCTATGACTGGTGGACCAAGAACCTGCTCGTTCTCGAAGGCGAGGACCACCACCGCATCCGCCGGCTGCTCAACCCCGCGTTCTCTCCCCGGATGATCAAGGAGTTGACCCCGCGCTTCCAGGCGCTGGCCGAGGAACTGATTTCGAACTTCATCGACAACGGCGGGTGCGAGTTCATCCGTGACTTCGCGGAACCCTACGCCACCCGGGTGCTGGCCATCCTGCTGGGCATCGACGAAAGCGAATGGCCCACGATCGCCCGCCTGGCCTCCACGGTGGGGCTTGCCCTGGGTGTCACGTTCAAGCGTGACCTCGAGAAGGTGGACGCCGCCGTCGGGGAACTTTATGAGTACGCCGAAGCCTTGATCAAGGACCGCCAACAGCAGCCCGGTGACGACTTTGTCAGCCGGCTGGTCCTCGCCAGCCGCGACGGCGACCGGCTCAGCGACGAAGAACTGCGAAACGCCCTGGTCCTGCTGATCTTCGGCGGCATGGACACCACCCGCAACCAGCTCGGCCTGGCCATGCAATCCTTCATGCGCAACCCGGAGCAGTGGGAGCTGCTCGCCGAACGGCCCGAACTCGGCGGCAAAGCGGTTGAGGAAGTCATGCGCACCAACCCGACCGTCACATGGGTGACCCGCGAGGCAGTCGAAGACTTCACCTACCAGGACCTCTTCATTGAAAAGGGCACCACAGTGCACCTCTTCACCCAGTCCTCGGGCACGGATCCGAAGGCATTCCCCAACCCCGAAATGGACCTGCTGGCCGAGAACCCGCCGCATTACGGCTTCGGCGGCGGCGTGCACCACTGCCTGGGCCACTTCGTTGCACGCGCCGACATGAGTGAAGCCCTTCCCCTGCTGGCCAGGCGCATCGCCAACCCCCACCTGACCGGCGGAGATGAGTGGCTGCCCGACTCCGGCAACACGGGCCCCATCCGCCTGCCGATCGGCTTTACCAAGCGCACCTAGCCCGCCTGGCTCGCCGGGCAGCCAGCGCCGAACCGCCAAGAACCAACCGCATCACGAATTAAGGAACATCATGGGAAACATCCACGTCGACCGGAAACTCTGCGACAACCACGGCCAGTGCGCCATCGCCGCCCCGGACGTCTTCCGAATGAACGACGACGGCATCCTCGAGTTCGAAGAGGGGTTTGCCGACACCCTTCTGGACGAGGTGGAAGAAGCCATCGACGTCTGCCCCGTCCAGGCAATCTTCCTGAAGGACTAGGCATGTCCGCCAGGATCGTCGTTGCCGGGGCTTCGATGGGCGGCCTCCGGGCCGCCGAACAGCTCCGCGCCGCCGGGTGGGAGGGGGAGATCGTCGTCGTCGGCGAGGAAGCCCACCCGCCGTACAACCGGCCGCCACTGTCCAAAGCGCTCCTCGCCGCGCCGGGCACCCCGGAGGAAGCCCTCGCTGCGGTGCAGTTCAGGCCCCGGGCCAGCGCCACCGGCATCGAATGGCGCCTGGGCACCAAAATTGTCGCTGCAGACCTCGCCGCCCGGACCGTAACGCTGGGCAGCGGCGAAAGCATCAGCTATGACGGGCTCGTCATTGCCACAGGCCTTCGCCCGGCGCGGATCGTCGCGCCCGGGCCGCTGGGTGGCCGCCATGTGGTCCGCTCTCTGGAGGACACGCTCGCCCTGCACAAAGAACTCGTGCCAGGGGCCCGCGTGCTGGTGGTGGGAGCGGGCTTCATCGGCTGCGAAGTGGCAGCCACCGCCAGCGAGCTCGGTTGCAGCACCGTCCTCGTGGAAGGCGCGAGCGGCCCCATGGAACGCTCCCTGGGCAAGGAACTGGCCGATGGCGTCCGTGGCTTCCTCAATGCCCGCGGCGTGGAGACCCATTCCGGGGCGCGCGTCACGGAATTCCTCACCAAGGAAAACGACGACGACGACGCCGGCACGTGCGGCGGAGTTGTCCTCAGCGACGGGACGAGCCTGGCGGCCGACGTCGTGGTGGAGGCCGTGGGCTCCCACCCGAACACCGAGTGGCTGCAGGGGAACGGCCTGGACCTCAGCGACGGGGTGCTCTGCGACGAACATCTTCGCGTCGTGAACGCGGGACCCGTGGTGGCGGTAGGCGATGTTGCCCGCTTCCCGGACCTTCGCACGGGTGCCGGCGCCCGACGCGTGGAGCATTGGGCCATCCCGACGGACACCGCCAAGATCGCCGCCCCCGCGCTCCTCGCGTACCTCGCCGGCGAGGAACCGGCCGAAGCCTCCGCCCCGCTGCCGTCTTTCTGGACGGACCTGTTCAAGATCCGAATCCAGGGCGTCGGCAGCCCGGCGCTCGCCGACTCCATCGAGGTTTTCGAGGGTGACACCTCCGCCCCGGAGGCGGGGGTCGCTGTCGGCTATTTCAAGGAGGGCCGCCTGATCGGAGCAGTCACCGCGGGCCTGCCGGCCGGCACCCAGTTGCGCTACCGCAATGCCGTCCTCAACCAAGAGCCGCCCTGCGCCCTTGCCGTTGCGCACGGCGCAGCTTCCCGAACTTAACAACAAACGAAAAGAGCTCGATCCACATGACTTTGGAAGCATTGACTACTGTTCACGATCTTCTTCAAGACCGCGGCGCATTCGCCCAACACCAGGAACGGAACCTGCGGGCCGAAACCGTGCGGGAGCTCGGCCGCAAGATCGAGGCGGCCGGCGTCGAGTACATCTACTACGCGCTGCCGACCCTCGGCTCACGGATGGTGGCCAAAATGGTCCCCGCAAACCACTTCCGCCGGAACCTCGAGAAGGGTATCTGTTTCCACCGGACAGCCCTTTCCGACCTGCAGACGGACCGGTACGGCGCACTGATCGGCGGCGGCGTCGAGGCCCACGAGTTCTGGGCGCTTCCGGAACCGGACACCTTTGTGGTGCTGCCGTGGGACACCAAGGTGGCGCGGATCTTCTGCACCGCCTATGAGCCGCCGCACCTGCCGGAAGTCGGAGGCCGGCCCCTCGCCATCGACAGCCGTGCGCTGCTCATCCGCGCCCACCAGGCCTTCACGTCCCGCACCGGGTTTGAGGTCCGCTCCGGCACTGAGCCGGAGATGACCTGGGAGGGCCCGGGCATGGAAGTCGTCAAGAAGCCCGGTTCCAGCCCGGCCTACCAGGTTGAAAATCTCGAGCGTATGCGGCCCATCTACAAGCAGCTGGTCAGCTACGGCAAGGCCATGGGGCTGGACATGATCGAGGGGGACTACGAGGACGACGGCCAGCTCGAGCTGAACTGGATGTACGACCGCGTGGAAAACACCGCCGACCGCCTGGTGACCTACCGTCAGATCTGCAAGCAGGTGGCGAGGGAATTCGGCGTCACCGCCAGCTTCATGCCCAAGCCCTACAACGGCCAGATGGGCAACGGCTGCCACCACAACCTCAGCCTGTGGGCCGGCGACACCAACGTCATCGAAGACCAGGGACGAGTGGAGCTGCACGTCACCGAGACCGCAAAACACGCCATCGGGGGCCTGCTCGAACACGCACCCGGCTCCATGGCCGTGATGGCCTCCACCGTCAACTCCTACAAGCGCTTCTGGGACGCCGGACAGTTCGCCCCGAGCCTCGCCAACTGGGGCCTCGACAGCCGCGCCTGCCTGGTCCGCATCTCCGCGAACGGCCGGATGGAATACCGCGTTCCCGACGCCGCGGTCAACCCCTACCTGTCCCACACGCTGATCATCGCGGCCATGGAGGACGGACTGAACCGCAAGATCAACCCCGGTCTGCCGGATGAGACCGGAGCCTCCAGCCAGGGACAGCTTCCGCTGACGCTGGGCGACGCCGTCGACGCCTTCACCCGGGACACTTACCTGACCGGCCAGCTGCCGGCCGACCTCGTGGGCATCTACACCCAGCTCAAGCAGGAGGAGTGGGCCCGCTACTGCGGCGCCATCACCGAATGGGACCGCGAGATGTACTGGGAGACGATCCCGTAATGAGCCTCCTGAAACTTGCCTGCATCGATTCGAAGGCACTGCCGCTGTTTGACCTGAAGGACGACGCCGGGCGCCGGCGCGGCTACGAGCCGGAGGCCGCGGAGCTGGTGGTGTCTGCCATGGGCCACGAGGTTGAGTGGACGTTCCTGGCCTGGGACGACATGCTGCCGGCCGTGCGCGATGGACTGGTCGATGCCGTCTGGTGCGGCCAGGGCATCATTCCGGAACGGAAAGTCGTGGTGGCCTTCACCGATCCGTACGCCATCTTCGATGAGACCGTGCTGGTCCGCAAAGGCGATCCCGCGCGTGCTCCGGAGGACCTGGCCGGCTACCGCGTGGCCGCGATCGAAGGCAGCGCCAACATGAAACTCGCCGTGACGCTCCCGGATACCGTTCCCGTCGCCTTCACCGGCGAGGACGTCTTCGGCGACATGCTCGCAGCGCTGCGGAACGGCGACGTGGACGCCATGGTGGATGACGACGTCGTCACCGTCCCGTTGGGGGACGAACCGGAGTACGACGTCGCCTTTACCGTCGCCACCCGCAACCGCTGGGGCATCGGCGTCGCCTATTCGAACCCCGGGCTGCTGGACGAGTTCAACCGTGCGCTCCGCGACGTGATCGCCGACGGCCGGCTGGAGGAGATCTGGACGAAGTGGATGCCGCACCTGGACTTCCCACTCGCGCCCGCTGCTGAGGGTACCGAGAGCCGGCAGGTGCCCGCATGAGCCGGCCCCTCATCGGTGTCCCGGGGATGTGGTCCGACTCCGTCCACGGGCTGCGCTTCGCGGGCGCCGCCGTCGCCGTCGCCGTGCTGGAAGCGATCGACCGTGCCGGGGGAGAACCGGCCATCATCTTCCCGGGCAGCTCCCAGGACACACGGGACCTGCTGGGCCGCTTCGACGCGGTGCTCGTTCCCGGAGGATCGGACATCGATCCGGCACGGTACGGCCAGGAACCGGATGCCAACCATGCGCCCGCGGACTACGCCGGCCAGGACGAGTTCGAGGCCGGCGTCATCAGCGCATGCCTGGACTCCGGGGTTCCCCTGCTGGCCATCTGCCGTGGCATGCAGCTACTCAATGTCACGCTGGGAGGCAGCCTGGTCCAACACCTTGAGGGCAGCCCGGTCGGACACCGCGGGGAGCTCCACGACGTCGCCGTTGCCGAGAACTCCCTGTTGCATCAGGTGACGGGGGAGCGGAGCATCGTCGTCTCGTCCTATCATCACCAGGCCGTTGGCCGGCTCGGCAGCGGGCTCCGCGTGACAGCCAGCGCGGCTGACGGCGTGGTGGAGGCCCTGGAAGTACCGGGATCTGCGGCGCTGGCGGTGCAGTGGCATCCGGAGGACGACGCCGGTGCCCGGCTTAGCGACCAACTCCTGTTTGAGTGGCTGGTGAGCCAGGCCGAACAGCGGTGCGCCGGACGGCGCCAGCTTGGAGCGGCGATCCACCAACCCGAACCAGCCAGCGCGGGAGCCGTTCTCTGATGGGCGCCGAGGAACGTGAACAGCTGCGGGTCGATCCCGCAGCGGTGGTGCCGCCCGGTTTTGACGCCCTTCCCGACGACGCGCCGGAGGTGGCCGTCGTCGTCTCGCTGACGTTTCCCGGGATGGGGGCTGAAAGCCAGCGGTTGATAGAGGACTTCACGAGGGGTGCTTTTCAGGAACTGCTCGACGTCGGAGCCCGCGCGGTGCTGGTGGACAGCGCCGCTGCTCAGCTTCCGCCGCCGGAGATCGTCGCGAACGCGGATGCCGTGCTGTTTCTCGGCGGCGGGGATGTCGACGCAACGCTCTACGGGCACGAGGGGCCGGTGCCCAACTCCTACGGGGTGGACAGCCGGGCAGACCACTATTGCCTTGCCCTCATCCACCAGACACTGGCTGCCGATCAGCCCCTGCTGGCCATCTGCCGCGGCTCCCAGCTGCTCAACGTTGCCTGCGGCGGGACACTCATCCCGGATCTGGTTCCTTCGGAGCTTCACAAGGGCGGTCCCGGGCAACCCCTCTTCCTGGACGAGGAGGTCACGCTCCAGCCGGCCTCCAAGGTTGCCGCGATCTTTGGCAGGGACAGGCTGGTTGTCCGTTCCGGCCACCATCAGGCCGTGGGCGAAGTTGCCCCAGTGCTCAGGGTCGCCGCGCTCGCCCACGACGGCGTGGTGGAGGGAACCGAGCATCCCGGCCGGACGTGGGTTGTTGGGGTGCAGTGGCACCCGGAAGACCCGGCTGCTTCGGCTGTGGACCGGCGGGCGCTCTTTACCGAGTTCGTGGCCCAGACCGTTCAGCGCCGCCGGCTGGGGGTTGACGGCACGGAAGGGCTGGACGCCGCGGAGGGGCTGGTGACCTCTTTCAGCATTTCCTGATAAAACCGGTGCGTCCGGAGCAGCCAGCAGCCGCTCCGGACGCACTTTTTTATTTCTGGCAGAGCAGGCTCAGGCCCAAGTGCGGCACGTTGAGGCCAAGGCGGAGCTCGCCGGCCGAGTCCAGCTTGACGCGTTCACCCACCAGATACTTGCCGGAGTTGCCGACAATCACGCGGCCGCTGGCATTCACGACGGCAGCATCGCCGGGGATGGAGCGGAGAATCGGCATGAACGCCGTCTCCAGCTCCTGGACCTTGATGTCGCAACCTGCCACACCCATGAAGCGACCCCCCACGAAGAACGGGTTGGTGTGCGTCAGGATGTAGTCGTCGGCGCCGAGGTAGTCCAAATACGGGCCCCAGATCGTCTGGTGCCCCGTCGCGGCCGCCGTCGTGAAGAACGGGAGCTTTTCGTAGTCGTAAAAGCGCTCGCCGCCGGGCGCGAGGTCAAACTCCAGCTTCTCTACGACGCCAGGCTTGGTCCGGGACCACCATTCAAGAACACCCTGCTGTTTTTCAATGACCGCGGAAGAGAAAATTGCCCCTGCGCCGACGGCAAACGGGTGCCCCGCGAGGAACTCCCTGGAGAGCTGTTCCAAACCCAGCAGCGAGTCCTGGTCCACCTTGTCCCGGCCGCCAAGGTTCCGGGCGAGCAGCTCGGTGACGTCGCCTGTGAAGGCGGCGACGTCGGATGCCACGGTGTTCATCCAGCGTGAAAGGGCGTCGGCGGCCTCGACCGGTTGGGGTGTCATTTGCCCTCCTGCTTTTCTTCGGCGTAGCCGAGGGTCAATTTGGTATCGATCAGATGGTGGACATTGCGTCGAATGTGGTCCAGGGCGAGTTGCTGTGCTTCGCTCGACCGGTCCTCCGCGATGGCTCGAACCAGGGCGAGGTGCTCGGCCGCGGCACGTTCCGGATCGAATTTCGTCGCCAGCGGTGCCCACAGGAGGTGGCCGGTTTCGGCCTGCAGCCGGATCTCCGCATTGGTGAGGCGGGGAGATTGAGCCGTGACGGCCACTTCGATATGGAAGCGGCTGTCCGCCCGGGCGCAGACTTCAGGAGAGGGGGCAAGTGCCGTGCCTCTCGCCAGGTCCTGGAGCCGCTCGATGTCATGGGCCTCTGCCCGTTCGCAAGCCAGCCGCGCTGCGGCCGCGGCGATGGCGGAATGTTCGTCGCCGATGTCGCGGATTTCCGCGATCGACGTCGCCAGGAACCAAGCGCGCATCGCGCCGTCCGGCGTCGAGGGCTGTTTGACGATGAACGTTCCGCCGCTCCTGCCCCGGCGGGTCTCGACAATGCCCTGTTCCCGCAAGTCGGCCAACGCTTCCCGGAGGGTGGCGCCTGCGACGCCGAACATCTCGGAGAGGGCGGCCTCAGTGGGCAGGCGCTCGCCGACCTTGAGCATTCCCAAGGCGATGGCTTTGGTAATCCGGTTGACTATGGCGTCTGCGCGTTCGACTTCCGGCAGTGATCTGTAGATCTGCAGTTGGAAGGACGTGGGCGTTTCCAAGGTGTCTGCGCTCCACTGGTTGGTCGACGGGTTCCTTCATGTTAGCGGTCCCGGACGGAGCGGGTTGCGCTCCGCCCGAAACTGACAACATCCTAACAAAAAATAATCCTTCAATACTAGATTATTTAGCGGCTTTCCCGTACTTTGCTTCTATGACCTACTACCGCACAATCAACCCGGCCACTGGCGAAGTCGTGGCCGAATTCCCCGCAGCCACCGCGGAAGAAATCTCCCAGGCCCTGGACTCTGCCCAGTCGGCATACCTCTCCTGGCGGCAGCTCGATTTGGCCGAACGCAGCCGCCTTCTGCGCAATGTGGCTTCGTTGTACCGGGAGCGGGCGCAGGAGCTTGCCCGGATCATCAGCGTCGAGATGGGGAAACCCGTGTCGCAGGGTGCCGGCGAGGTGGGGCTCGTGGCCGACATCTTTGACTACTACGCCAATGAAGGCCCTGGATTCATGGAGGATCAGCAGCTCACCGTCCGCGGAGGCGGCGAAGCCATTGTCCGTTCCGCGCCCGTGGGTGTACTTCTGGGGATCATGCCGTGGAATTACCCCTACTACCAGGTGGCGCGCTTTGCCGCTCCGAACCTGATGCTGGGCAATACGATCGTGCTGAAGCATGCCCGGAACTGCCCGCAGTCGGCGCTTGCCATCCAGCAGATCTTCGACGACGCCGGACTGCCGGCCGGCGCCTATGTCAACGTGTTCGCCACCAACGAGCAAATCGCGGAAATCATCGCAGACCCCCGCGTGCAGGGCGTCTCCCTGACGGGCTCCGAGCGGGCCGGCTCCGCCGTTGCGGAGGTAGCGGGCCGTCACCTGAAGAAGTATGTCCTGGAACTCGGAGGTTCCGATCCGTTCATTGTCCTCGACGGCGAAGACCTGGATGCGACGGTCAAGGCCGCTGTGGGCGGTCGCATGAGCAATGCCGGGCAGGCCTGTACCGCATCCAAGCGCTTCATGGTGGTCGAGGACATCTACGACGCCTTCGTGGAGAAATTCACGGACCGGATGGCCGCCATTAAACATGGAGATCCATTGGATTCGGCCACCAAATTCGGCCCGATTGCCTCGCGGCAGGCCGCCTCTGAACTGATCGAGCAGGTTCAGGATGCGGTCCAGAAGGGCGCCACCCTGCGTACCGGCGGAAGCCTTGTTGAGGGCGCCGGCTCATTCATGGAGCCCACCGTGCTGACCGACGTCGTTCCGCAGATGCGCGCCTACCACGAGGAACTGTTCGGGCCCGTGGCGGTCATCTACAAGGTGAAGGACGCCGACGAGGCCATCGAGCTGGCCAACAGCTCGCCATACGGCCTGGGCGGCTCGGTATTCAGCGCGGACATCGCCAGGGCCAAGTCCGTGGCTGACCGGCTGGACACGGGCATGGTCTTCATCAACAGCACTGCTGACTCCCAGGAGGACCTGCCGTTCGGCGGGGTCAAACGATCGGGCGTGGGGCGCGAACTGGCGCGCTCGGGAATGGAAGAATTCGTCAACAAGAAGCTGATCCGCACGCCTGCATAACGTTAGCGGACCGCTTCTTCCTCGAGGGACGCGGCAGACCCGGCGGGCGCGGGACCGCCATCCTGTGCCCGCTTCCGGGCGATGCCGCCGGCGACAGCCACGCCCGAGGTGAGCAGCGCGGTGAGCAGCACGCCGAAACCCGGATGCACGTGCAGCAGAGCCGCGCCGACGACCGCGCCGGCCAGGATGAGCACGACGGCGCCAAACCGGCGGCCCGCGTGGGCGCCCTTGCCGCCGCCGAGGCGGGAATCGGCGGCCAGCCCGGTCAGCGTCGAGGTCACCACCACGGTGGTGACGTCCTTGACGCTCAGGTGCCGGGCCGTGGCCGCCTGGATCCCCATAGCGACCGCCAGCGCGCCGGTGATTGCCAGAGTGACGGGGTCGCCGGCGTGCGGGGCGTGGAAGAGCAGCACGACGGCGACGGCCGCCATCGTGAGGCCGACGGCGGTCAGCAGGGCCGTCGTCCGCCGGCTCCAGCCGGAGGCTTCGGGCCGAAGGGCACGGCCGGCGATCACCGCGCCGAGCATGAAACAGGTCAAAGCAATCGAGGGCCCGACGACGGGCAGGTTGTCGGCGCCGAGCAGGGCCATGCCCAGGATGACGACGTTGCCGGTCATGTTGCCGGTGAAGACCCGGTCCAGGCCCAGATAGCCGACCGCGTCGATGACCCCGGTGGAGAACGTCAGCACGAGCATGAGGATCAGGTGCAGCCGGGCCGGTTCGGCGGACTTCAGCCGTTTCAGCATGGGTTCACTCGTTCCGGGCCGGGTCAGCTGACGGCGGCCGCGGTCAGCGGCTCGCCGTTGAGGTATTCGAGCTGCCAGCCGTCGACGGGGTGGTGGTGGACCAGGTTCAGCGCGGCGTTGTCGATGCTCTGCAGCGTGCGGCTGATCGCGCGGCCCAGGCTCAACCGGATGAGTGTGCCGTGGGCGACCACCAGGACGCGGCGACCGCGGAACTCCTCGGCCAGGGCTTCCAGCGCACCCAGCCCGCGGGTGGCTGCGTCGTCGTCGCTTTCGGCGCCGCGGAAACCGTCGGGCGTGCGCAAGGCCTCCAGCTCGGGGCCGGCCTGCAGGCCTTCGGCGGGTCCGAAGTGACGCTCGGTGAGCTCCGGGACGCGCTTCGCCACGCTGAGTCCGAGCCCTGCGGCGATCAGGTCGGCGGTTTCCGCGGCCCGGCTTAGCGGCGAGGACACGACCGCGTCCCACTCGTAAGCGGACAGCGTGGCGACGGCGTCCCGCGCCTGGCCGCGGCCGACGTCGTTCAGCGGAATGTCGGTGGATCCCTGCAGCCGGCGCTGCGCATTCCAGTCGGTCTGGCCATGACGGATGAGCGCAAAAGTCGTAAGGGTCATGCGTCCATTCTGCCCTGAGCGGGGATCGGCCCGGGAAACCGGGGTGTCACGACGCCGGCTGCCGCAGGCCGGGACACGTGCCGCCTTCGAGTATTTTCCGGGCATGTGACTAGGTGATGGCGAGCCGTTCGGCTTCTCCGCACTCAAGCACGACGGCGGGGATCTAGCAAGGCTGCCCGGAACCACGGCGAACACCTATGAGGGAGACATCGCGGCATCTTGACACGCCTAAGATCCCGGAATACCTTCGGCCTTAACGAGGCACTTCGCCCGTTTCTCACTGGTTTTTTCACAGTATTACTCGGCGCTCTCCGCGGGCCGCTGACGCCTGGCCGCGAAGCCAGGAAAGGAGAGACCCTCCGGTGCCGGCTCCGGGAAGTTGGGGACCACGGCAAACTGTGGCACCCGGCAGCGCCCCGGGAACGGCCGGAAACGACGGCCTGACCGGGCGACCCGACGGCGGGTGGGTCTGCGCGTCCGGCCGAGGCACGACGCCGGGGGGATCCAATTTCGGTCTCTCGCCAACAAGGAGTCGGAAATGTCTGAAGGTGTTGGATTGATTGAGCGGTTTTACAAGGACGTCATAGAGAGCGGTAACCTCGCCCTCATTGATGAGCTGGCCGCGGATAGCTACGTGGATCACGAAATGGCCCTGCCCGGGCAGCCATCCGGAAAAGATGGCGTCAAATTCTTTGTGAACACGATGCGGTCGGCTTTCCCGGACATCAAGGTCAAGGAGATCGAGCCCTCGGTGACGGCCGGAAACATGGAGGCGTGCCACGTGGTTCTCGCGGGTACGCATCGTGGGGACTTGGCCGGCATCCCCGCAACGGGAAAGAGTGTCGAGTTCGACTGCACTGACATCATCCGTGTCGAGGGAGGCAAGGTGGCCGAGCATTGGGGCACCACGGACAACCTGAGCCTCATGCAGCAGATTGGCGCCGTGGCCGTTGGCTGAGCTAGGCGACGAACAACAGGGCCGACGCCCCGCAAAGAAAAAGTGGCTGTCCACGTTCCCTACAGGGAAACGCGGACAGCCTTTCGACGTCGACGTCGACGTCGTTCGACGGCGGCTCTGTTCGACGGCGGCGCCGCTAGCCTGTAGCCCACAGGACGGACGTCACGCCCTCCGCTGCCAGGTTCAGCGGCGCCGGCTCTGAGGGAAGCCAGTCGTCGACCGGCCGAGGTCCTGGGGAGCTCGACCCCGCCACCGGCCCGCACGACTCAACTGATCTCGACGGCTTCACCGCTCACGGTAATCCCGCCGGTCGGGGGAATGTCGACGGTGAGCACGCTCGGGCGGCCGACATTGCTGCCCTGGTGGACCACCACGCGGGTCGGCGGCTCCACAAGTGCAAGCAAGCGGAGGTATCCGCCGAGGGAAGCGGCAGCCGAACCGGTCGCCGGGTCTTCGGTGATGGTGCCCACCGGGAAGAGGTTGCGCGAGTCGAACTCGCCCTGTCCCATCTCGTAGAGCGTCGTGACGGTGCCGGCCCAGTTCTGGGCATCCATCAGCGTGCGCATGGGAGCCGGGTCGAACACGAACGAGTTAAAAGTCTTTCGTTCTGCGAAGACAAGGATGGGGTGCCAGTTTCCGGCAAAGGCGATCATCGGAGGGTACGCGGGGTGCAGGTCGCCCCGGCCGACGCCGAGCAACCCGAGGAGGGTGCTCAGAACATCGTCGGGAAACTCGGCCACTCGCGGCTCCACGCTCGTGAAGCTTGCCGTCACCGCTGAGCCCTGGCCTGCAGTCTCGATCGCGACAGGCCCAACCGGCGTGTCGAAGATGAAGGTCCCGGCACCATCACGCCCTGACAGTGCGACGGCCAAAGCAATCGTGGCATGGCCGCAAAACGGCACCTCGGCAATCGGGGAGAAGTACCGCACGCGGTTTCGGCGGGAGTCCCCGTCAACCGAAACCTCCGTAACAAAGACCGTTTCGGCATACCCGACGTCGGCCGCGATGGCCTGCATCCGGGCGTCATCGAGCCGGGTTGCGTCCAGAACTACTCCCGCCGGATTTCCGCCGTCGGGGGTGGTAGTGAAGGCGGCATAGCGCAAGACTTCCGTGGTCTGTTCCATTCCGACATCGTCGCACAGCGGTCCAGGTGGCGGAGGCCGCCATGAGCCCCGCTGGCCGTCCTCTGCTAGGCGTGAGCGTCCGTGACAACGCGAAATGGAAGGGCTCGCCGTCGGGCGGCGCTGCGCGCAAGACGTCAGCCGGATACCAAGCGGCCCTATTTCCGCAGACCCAAATCGGTCCATAATGGCCACATAACTTCGGGGATCCCTCACGCTGACGATGGGTGTCGCTGCGTTGAAGAGTCCCAGGTGGCTGCCCCGGCTTTGCGCAAGGGACGGTCACGGGCCCCGGACAAGGATTCCGGGGACCAAAACCGGGGGGAGCAACGCCGTCGCTGCGATCATCAACGCACTGAAGGGAATCATCATGCTCAAGGATTCAAACATCATGGCTGTCCTACCCGCGAAGGACATCAACAGGGCGAAGGAGTTTTACCGGGAGAAGCTGGGAATCGAACCCTCCGAATCCATGGAGGAGGGCAGCGTGATGTACAGCTGCGGCCAAGGAACCCGCTTCCTCCTTTACCAGACAGACAATGCCGGGACCGCCAAGAACACCCAGATGGGCTGGGAGACGGACAATCTCGAGCGCGAGATGGAGGAACTGCGAGGCCGCGGCGTCGTCTTTGAAGACTACAATTTTCCCGGTCTGAAGACGGAGAACGGCATTGCCACCGCTTCCTGGGGAAAGGCAGCCTGGTTCCTGGACAGCGAGGGGAACATCATCAACATCGCCCAGCGCTCGTAGGCCGGAGTCTGACACCGATCAGCGACTCATACCATCGCTACCGCCGGCAATGGAGCCGGAGGGAACCGGACTGCGCCTTCAAAGCGGGAGCCGGTCTCGGGCCTGACGTCGCCGCTGGACAGGGCAACTGGACAGGGCAACCAGCGCGTTCAGAACGGCGCGGTTCGCAATAGCGGCCACCCGCACCCCCTAGGTCGTGTCCGGTTTCCCACCCCGGAGGTGCCGGTGGTGGAGCTCGTAGCTGTCGAACACATCGGAAGATGTGGCTCCGGAATGGCCGAATTTGCCGCGAAGGACCTCCGCGAGTCCGTCCAGCGCCGCGTGGAGCATCCGTCCAGCGAACTGCAGTTCAGGGCTCTCGCTACGCTGGGCCTGAGATGCCAACTCATGGGCGTAGGCCACCGTGGCGGGCAAGGAGCCGCGCTGCTCAATTTCACGGAAGTAGTAGGTTTCATGGAACGCAAGCAGGTCTATGGTCACCGTAGCCACGTTTCCGGCAATTGCCTCCAGCAATCCGGTAGCGTGACTGGGCTCCATGGCCAATACACCGGCCGGACCGGCAGCCTCCCTGAACAGAGTCAGCTGGTGGGCAAGGGCCCGGCGGCGGTTCAAGGCCGGGAAAGTCTGCAGGATCCAAGTGACCGTTGCTGTCAGCAAGCCGAAACCGGTGACGGCCTGGAAGGCGACAACCAGCCTGAGCACCGGATGTGTTGCCACGATATCGCCAAACCCCACGGTGGAAAGAGTGACCAAGGAGATGTAGAGGGCTTCGGCAAAGTCGGCCCGCAGTGGAACCCCGGCTCCGTAAGCAAAACCGTCCGTCAGATGGGGCAGGTATAGCAGGGCCCAGCCGATGGCCGCCAAGCCTGCCCAGGTACCAATGACAGCGGCCATCGCCAAGGGGGCGGCTATGAAGGAGCCCCGGCCCCGCAGTTTTCTTGATACAAGCCAGAATCCGCGCATGATCGCCCGGCCCAGAGGACCGGAACCGTGCGGATAAAGGAGTGTACGAAAGACGTCAACGAGCATCAGCAGAACCAGCCCGGTCCCCAGAACCGTCCAGAGCGTGTCCTCGAAGTCCATGCCTCATCTTAGTGGCGGCACTCCGGGCGCAGCCGGGGTGCGACCATCAAAGTGCCAGTAGCCCGTGGCAACTGAGCGGTTGACGACCTAAAGCGTGTGGTCCCGCAGCGCGGCCGCGGCACCCCTGTATCCTGAGAATGTAGTTCAAGGGCCCCAGCGGCCATCGACCAAGCCCGGTGCGCAGCCGGATGAGGGGTCTGGAAGCTGGGCGGCAGCCTTGGACGTCGTCGAATCGCCACCGCAATCGTCATTCTGCGATCGGCTCCCGAATTCTCGGAATGGATCCTCTATCAGCATTGACACACCAGCGCCCGCGGGAATCCCGACGCCGGTCCCCAATCCCGTGCGCGCAGCTGCGGGGGATGAGCCGGCTGTTGTGACCTGGGCCGAGGCCGGGATCAGCATGACCGCGCGATGGCGTTCGGCGAACGGCAGACCGGCGCCGACGCGCGTCGAAGTGGTCTCCGACTCCCTCACGGCCGATGATGCGAACCGGATGGCGTCACAGGGGATCGCGATGCTCTGGCACGGTGACTTCCACAACGCACGGCAGATCCTCAACGCCCTGGACCGGCGGATAGGTGCCGGAAAGAAAGAGATCGCAGCAACTCCGGCCGATAAGTTCTATCGGCACCGCCAGTCCCGCTCGCACCGTGCACGCGTTCTCGGCCTGCTGCTGATTCCTCTTGATCCGGGCCCGGTGGTGCCGCTGCGCCGGGCACCGGACATCCGGCAGGCCGCCGCTGAATCGTACGGTGAGATCGGCGAATCTTCCATTGTGTCCCTGCACGAGCTTGTCGGGGCCATTGGCGCCCACGAGTGGCGACGTAATGGCGTGTACGTCGATGCCCTCCAGGGCCGCATCCACCCGCACTATGGCACGTTCTTCCCCACCCGGAGTGAGTATGTGGATCTCATGGCCGCCGCTGCGTTGCCCTCTGACACACTGGCGTTCGACGTCGGAACCGGCACGGGTGTGCTCGCTGCCGTCCTTGCGCGCCGTGGCGTCCACCGCGTGGTGGCGACGGACAATGAACCGCGTGCAATCGCCTGCGCCTCTGAGAATTTCCGGAACCTCGGTGTCCAGGACCGTGCTGAGGCCGTCCTGACCGACATGTTCCCGCCCGGGCGGGCACCCCTCATCGTGTGCAACCCGCCCTGGATTCCGGCCACGCCGCACTCCACCCTGGATAACGCCGTCTACGACCCCGGGAGCAGGATGCTGTTCCGCTTCCTGAACGGACTCTCCGACCATCTGGAGCCGGGCGGGGAGGGCTGGCTGGTCCTCTCCGACCTGGCCGAGCACCTTGGCCTGCGGACACGTGAGGATCTGCTGACCGCCATCACGGCGGCCGGGCTGAAGGTGGTGGAAAGGCTGGACACCAAGCCAACGCATCCGAAGGCGTCGGACCGCGATGATCCTCTGTTCGAGGCGCGCGCCGCCGAGGTCACGTCGCTGTGGCGGCTTGTTCGCCGTTAGCCCGCCACCGCCGCCTTCGCGGCCTGCGAGGCCTGCATCCACTCGCTCAGCCACGGGGCCCGGACGCTCGACGTGATCCGGCAGTCGGCCACGAAGGTTCCCCTGGCGCCGGCGTCGATCCAGTCCTTGAGCGCCTCAAGGTCTGCGAGTGAGCGGATGATCGCCGACTCGGCACCGAGCGCGCGGGCGACGCCGCTGAAGTCTACTTCGGGGATCAGCATGGGCTTTTCAGTCAGGCCTTGGGAACCGTACTGGTGGATTTCGGCTCCGTAGGCGGCATCGTTGTAGATCACGACGACGGCGCTGTCCGCCGCCCCGATCAGCGATTCGAGGTCGGACAGACCCATCAGGAAACCGCCGTCGCCGGAGGCCAGCACCAAGGTGCGGCCGTCCTCCACCGCGCGGGCTGCCCCGACGGCGCTGGCGAGGCCCAGCCCGATGGTCTGGTAGGCGGTCCCCACCATGACCAGGTCCTGGGGCCGCGGGATGTGCCAGTACATGGGTGCCCAGCCGAGGAAGTGCCCGCCGTCCTGGACCACCGTGCGTCGCTCCGGCAGCACGGCGTCCAAAGCGGTTGCGAGGGAACGCGGGTCTAGCCGGCCATCCGCGGTGTCGTCGGAGCCTGGGTGGTGGGCCGGTCCTTCGGCCAGACGCTTGCGGGCTTCTGCGCGCCACGCTCCTGCGCGGCTGGCGTCCGGCGAGGACGTGCCGTCCAGGATCCTCAGAATGCGTCCCGCGGCAGACTTCGCGTCCGCGCTGACGAACGTATCCACCCGGGGGTGCGTCGGCTGCAGTGCTGAGTCGATCTGGATGACGGTGCTGTCCGGGCCCAGCAGGTGCCCGAACCGCATGGTGAAGGCGCTCAGGCTTGCCCCGGCCACGAGGACCACATCGGCCTCACCCATGAGCCCGGCAGCGGTGTCCGTGCCGAACCCGCCCGCGACGCCGAGGTATCCGTCGCCCTGGAGGAGGTTGAGTGCCAGGGCTGTTCCCGCGGTCAGCGCGCCCAGGCGGTCGGCGAGTTCCCGGAGCTCCGGGCCGGCTCCGGCGAGGTGCGCACCGCGGCCGGCGAGGATCAGCGGCCGCTTCGCCTCGGCGAGCAGGCGGGCTACCTGCCCAAGGCCGCGGTCGACGTCGTCACTCACCACCGGTGCCAGAGGCGCCGGAAGTTCCTCGTCTGCCGCCCCGAGCGACGCGAGGTCGTAGGGGATGGCAATGACGACAGCGGTGCGCCTGGTCAGCGCGTATTCCACCGCCTGCTGCGTGATGGAGCCCGCGGCGTCGCGGGTGACGGTGAAGGTGGCCGCGCCGAGTGCTGCGGCGATTGCCGCCTGGTCCACGTCCCAGGGCCTGGCGCCGCTGGTGGGAGCGTCCCCGGTGACCAGTACGACCGGGATTTGTGCCTGGACCGCCTCTGCGAGGGCGGTGAGTGCGTTGGTGTAGCCGGGGCCGTAGGTGGTGGTGCCCGCTGCGAGACGTCCTGACGTCCGGTAGTAGGCGTCGGCCGCGGCGATGGCGGCGCCTTCATGGCGGACGGCGGAGAAGCGGAGGCCCAGCTTTTCCGCGGCGTCCAGGAAGTAGACGTTTCCGTTGCCCATGACGCCGAAGACATCGCTGAGGTAGCTGCTGAGAACCTGCGCCACGCGGCCGGAGACGGTAAGTGAAGTCATGCAGGAATCATGTGGGCTGGTTCACAAATAGGCAAGAGACGCGTATTACGGTGGGATATTTGGCAGGTGCGGATGGCAGAAGTGAAAATATGCCCACTTGTGGCGTGCATCACCCGCCCTTAAGCGGAGGGGCGGGATTTCTGCTCCGAGAGCCGGCGCAGGAGGCCGTCGTAGCGGGGCGGCATGAGTTCGAGAACGGAAATGGCCGTGCTGGTCCGCTGGATCCCCTCGATTTCCAGGATCTGGTTGGTGATGCGGTAGAGATCAGCCGTACTGCGTGCCACCACCTTGGCCATGAGGTCCGCGTCGCCGGTGGTGGCGTGCACCTCGATGACCTCCGGAATGGCGGCGAGCCCGTCTTCGACCGCACCTGTCCGCGTCTGGCTGATGGACAGCGAGAGGAAGGCCATGAGGTCATAGCCAAGCGCGGCGGGATCCAGCCTCCGGCTGAAGGAGCGGAGGGCGCCGCTGCGCTCGAGCCGTGACAGCCGGGCATGGACCGTGTTCCGTGCGACGCCGAGCGTCCGCGAGAGTGCCAGGGCGCTGGCTTCGGGATCCTTGTCGAGGGCCAGGATGATCCTGCCGTCGAGGGAATCCAGGGTGCGGGGGTTCGGGATGGTCATATTTTCACCACAGACGCTAGAAGATGAGCAAAAGTCCCAATGGGTTGAGCGTATCTTGCATTGTGGGCGGGGTCACAACCATGATCGGTCCTTATGACCCGTGATCAGCTCCTAACCGCACCGGACACCGTGCTCCCCACCCTTCGTGGCGCGGTGGCTGGTCTCCCGCCCTACGTCCCGGGCCGGCGCAGCGCCGGCGTGGACATTGCAGCCCTCGCCAGCAACGAAAGCCACTACGAGCCGCTGCCCGCTGCCGCTGCTGCGGTGGCCGCAGCGGCCGGTACGATGAACCGCTACCCCGACAGTGCCGCCGTCGAACTCCGTGAACGGATTGCCCGCCACTTCGGCGTCACCGCCGGAGAGGTCGCTGTGGGACCCGGCAGCGTGGGCGTCCTCCAGCAGATCATCACCGGACTGTGCGATGCCGGGGATGAAGTGATCTTCGCGTGGCGCTCCTTCGAGGCTTACCCCATCCTGGTTGAGCTGGCGGGCGCCCGGCCGGTCCGTATCCCGCTGGACGGCGCTGAGGGCTACGACCTTGATGCCATGGCCGCGGCCGTCACTGCCCGCACGAAGGTCATCCTGCTCTGCACCCCCAACAATCCCACCGGCGTGCCCATCAGCCACGAAAGCGTCGAGGCCTTCCTGCAAGCCGTCCGCTCCGACATCCTCGTGGTGATCGACGAGGCTTACGTGGAATACGCCGAAGCGGGCAGCGGTCCCGATTCACTGGCGCTCTACCGCCAGTACCCGAACGTCTGCGTCCTGCGCACCTTCTCGAAGGCGTACGGACTCGCCGGCCTGCGCGTGGGATACGCCGTGTCCGCGCCGGACATCGCTGAGGGACTGCGCCGGACCGCCCTTCCCTTCTCCGTGAGCGCGCTGGCCCAGAAGGCGGCCATCGCGTCGCTTGACGCCGGGGACGAGATGGAAGCCCGGGTGGCCGCGGTCAGGCAGGAGCGCACCCGGATGGCCGCGCAGCTGGAAGCCCAGGGCTGGAAGCTGCAGCCGAGCCAGGGCAACTTCCTGTGGATCCGCACGGACGACTCCCTCCAAGCGAGGCTGGTGGAAGCGTTTGACCGCGCGGGCATCATGGTCCGGGCCTACCAAGGGGACGGTGTGCGGATCACCGTTGCCGGCCCCGCCTCCAACGATCGCGTGCTCCGGGTCTTGGAAGCCCACGCAGCCTAGGAACTTTCTGATTCTTACCAATCCGTTCCACCGACAACCAGAGGAACCCTCATGGAACAACAGACAATGACGTCTGCCCGCCCACTTGGCGCCGCACTTAAACCCCGCCAGCTCACCATGATGGGGCTCGGTAGCGCCATCGGCGCGGGCCTCTTTATTGGCTCCGGCGCCGGCATCCAGGCCGCGGGTCCGGCCGTGCTGATCTCCTACCTTGTGGCCGGCACCCTCATCATCCTGGTGATGTGGGCGCTCGGCGAGATGGCCGCCGCCAATCCGGACAGCGGTGCCTTCTCCGTCTATACCGCCAAGGCCTATGGTCCGGTGGCCGGTGCCACGGTGGGCTGGCTGTGGTGGCTGCAGCTCGTGGTGGTCATCGCGGCCGAAGCGCTGGGTGCGGCAGGCCTGCTGGCCACCATCTTCCCGGCCCTTCCGGTGTGGCTGATGGCCTTCGTGTTCATCGTGGTGCTCACCGCCGTGAACCTCACCAGTGTGAAGAACTTTGGCGAGTTCGAGTTCTGGTTCGCCCTGCTCAAGGTGGCAGCAATCGTCGGGTTCCTCCTGGTGGGAGCTGCTCTGCTCTTCGGCTGGCTGCCGGGCGTCCCGTCGCCGGGCCTGGCCAACTTCACCGGAGCCGGCTTCGCACCCAGCGGTTTTGCCGGGATTGCCACGGCACTCTTCGTGGTGGCATTCGCGTTCGGCGGCACCGAGATCGTCACCGTGGCGGCAGCTGAAACCGCGGAACCGGCTCGCAGTGTGAAGAAGGCAGTCCGGACGGTGCTGTGGCGCATCCTCATCTTCTACATCGGTGCAATCTTCGTTATCGCGGCTGTTGTTCCGGTAGGTTCGGCGGGGCTGAAGAGCCCGTTCGCCGCGGTGCTGGACGCCGCCGGCATGCCCGGCGCGGCCACCGCCATCACCCTGGTAGCCGTGGCAGCACTGCTCTCCGCCCTCAACGCTAACCTCTACGGTGCATCGCGGATGGCGTACTCCCTCGCGGAGCGGGGTGAGGCACCACGTCTGCTTGCCTCGGTGTCCAAAGCGCGTGTCCCGGTTGTCGCAGTCCTGGCCAGCGTCGCTTTCGGCGTTGTCACGGTTGTGCTGGAGCTGGCCTTCCCCGAGAAGGTCCTTCCCGTCCTTCTGAACATTGTGGGTTCGACGTGCCTGCTGGTGTGGACGTCCGCGCTCCTCGCCCAGCTCGCACTGCGCCTCCGCGCCGACCGCGAGGGGATGGAGCTTCCCCTGCGGATGCCCGGCTTCCCGTGGCTCACGTGCTTTGGCTTGGTCATCCTCGCAGCGATCTTCACCGTGGGCTTCATCGGCGAGGATTCCCGTCCCCAGCTCCTGAGCACGTTCGGACTCGTGGCGCTTCTGGCGGTGGCGAACTGGGTGAACCACCGGAACGGCAAGGTTGCGCCGGTTGTGGAATCTGCGGATAGTGCCAAGCAGCCGGTGCTCGTCGACTGAATCAGGTGCCTGAACCGCTTCTCGGCTCAGGGCATCTGAAGGGCGCGTCCGGTCTGGCCGGGCGCGCCCTTCGTCATGGATGCCGGTCAGCCAAGCTCGGCGACAGGCGACGGGCGGCCGCGCCGGCTGCTCCCGGTGTCGTTCTCCGTGAGTCGGGATTTCCGTGTCGGCTCTCCGACGCGAGACTAGTGAGCCGGTCCCGGCATGGACTCCTCAGCCAGCCGAGACGACAGTCCGGTCGGAATTGTGCCGAGCTCGCGTTCCCGCCAGGCGATCCGGATTCGGGCAACGGCCGTTGGTGGTCTCGTCAGGGCTCTCGAGGCGTGGGCGCTGTAAGTCTTGGTTAGCCCGGAAGCAGCGGCGCCCTCGGCGTTCTGGGCCGAGCGCACTGCCCTCTTGAGTCCGCGGTTGACCACGACGGAAGCGACCAGGAGCGTCACGGACATCGCAGAAATGGTGAGGATAATGCCCAGCCCCAGTTCCGCCCTGCCGTAGTAGCTAAGTATTGAGGCAAGCCCAGCGATGGCAATGTAACCGGCAGCATAAAGGATGTTGTGGAGGACCTTGATCACGTGATCACGTGATCACGTGATCACGTGGTCATTATGAACTGCTGGGATCTTCCGCTGGGGGCAAGCGGAGCCCGACGCGCTGTCATGAAGCCGGATGAGGCTGCCAGACACGATTGGATTGGCATCCTTGTTTCTATTCGATGATGCGGTTGCCGCCGTTGGCGGCTTCGATATGCACTGGATGACCAGGCACTACCAGCTCAGACATCAGGGCGCAGCCAAGACCCAGCCGGCCCGACCTGCCGTTGCCGGGGTGCCATGAAGCGGTCCGTTTTTCGCCTCTGATGAAGACTGTCACCGCTCCCGGAATAGACGGGAAGGCGTACTTCGAGCCTGCCGGAATTCGAAGATAGGAACGATTTCGGTCTTTTGGCGTAAGCGACTGCGATGGGACGATCACGTTGCCTGCAGGCGCCTCGAGGGCAGTTCTAGTCGGTTTGGGTGCGTTGACTGATGCCATGACAGGCGCTCTGACTGGCGAAACAGGAGGTGGATTTCTTGTAGTTGTCCGTGGCACTTTGTAGCGGTCTAGACCGTGGGCCTTATTGCCGTATCCCGGAATCAGGACGTTGGCGAATGGGCCAACGCGATTCCTGTCCGGGAGGTTGGCCCGTGTAGTTGGCGACAGCTGGTGTGCGAACTGATTGATGAGCGCAATTTCGGCGGCGTCGACATCGGAGCACCGTGCATAGTGCACTGTCAGCTCGGGAAGGATGGTCAGCATCTTGAGCCACCAGCCGCCTGCATGGGGTCCCGTGGCACCAAGCTTGGTCGAGTAGTAGGCACTCGTCCTGGCTGACAGCGACGTTACGGCTTTGCCGACATATAGAATCGGCTCGTCGGGCAACCAGAACCCCTGAAGCCGGCTCCTGAAGGAATCAAGCGTTGGGGCCTTACCGTCGACCTCGAGGAATGGGCAGACGTTCGTCAGCTCATAAAACGCCCTAGTGCTCAGGGGCAGCTCTGTAACTGCGCTATGGGAAGCGCAAGGTTCGCACGTCATTGAAATGGCGTAGACCCCAGGCTTGTCAAGGGGAATCCGATGTCGCCACTTAGCAGCTCCCGCCCATTCCAAGCCACACTTGTCGAAGAGCGCACCTACAGAACTCGTCATTGAGAAAGCCTAAGCCGTCCGGCCTGTGGGTTTGCTTGCGTAATGTCGACGGCGGGTGCCCGGCATCTGGCTGCTTCGTTCTACACAAGGAAACCCCGCCAGAACTCTTAGCTGGCGGGGTTTCCTGGGGTTCCAAGTGGTCGTGGTGGGGCGAATGCGACTCGCTACTTAACCACGGCTGCAGTTGCGACGGACGTTCTGGAGTAGGTCGTGTATCCACTCTTGGACCCCGTCACCTTGACGGTCAGAGTTTTCGCGGCGTCCGTTGCGCTGAGTTTGTAGGTAGCAGCGTTGGCGCCGGAGATCGCAACGCCGGATCGGTACCACTGGTACCGGAGCGTGACTGGTGCTGGTCCCCAAACGCCGGAGTTAGCGGTGAGGGTGGACCCCACCTTCGCGGTCCCGGTCACGGTTGGCGTGGCCCTGACCAGTGATCCCTTGACGACCCCAGCCGTGGCGGCGGAGGTCCGGGAGAACGTAGTGAAGCCCGTCTTGGACCCGGTGACCTTGACGGTGAGGATTGCCCCCAGATCCTCCGGCACGGGGACGTATGTGGCGGAGGTTGCGCCCGTGATCGCGACGCTGGACCGGTACCACTGATACCGGAGCGCAACCGGGGCGGGACCCCATACTCCGGGGACGGCCGTGAGGGTGGTCCCGACGGCGGGAACGCCCGAGATCGTGGGGGTGGACCTTGTCAGCGAACCCTTAGCTACGGCCGCCGTCGGCGCGGACGTCTGCGAGACAGTGCTGTAGCCGGTGAGGGACCCGGTCACTTTGACGCTGAGGGTGGCCGCAACGTCAGCGGCGGTGGGGGTGTAAGTGACCGCACTTGCGCCGGGAGGCACATGCCCAAGAAGACTAAGAAGCCAACACTTATCCGCCCCGAGCTCATTGAACGCCTGGCCGAGATCCTCCGTGACCGCGGACTGGATATTCGCCGCTGGTCCGCCGACTACCGCGACAACGGCAAGTTCCAGGAGGGGCGGGCCTTACTCGGAGAGCGAGCACCAGTCAGACGAGGGAGGGGTCATGGTCCGGCGGAGATGCTTGTGCCGAGGCGAGGCCGACATCGCTAATGGTCGTCGGACCGCGCGACGGGTCAGGCATGCCTGCTTCCGAAGCTGGCTTCAGGCGCAGGCACTCCCAGGGCGAGTTACATGGGGCCGCCGGCGAATACCTTGCATGAAGCAGGCGTCCCGGCAGTGAGGATATGCGCCTCAACCGCGACCTTGCCGGAAGGCGGCACGAGTTGGGGAAACTCCGAGCCCCCGCCGATGATCGTGTTGGCGGCGTTGTAGCAAATTACCCCCAGGCGCGGATTCTTGACCGGCTGATCGGTGGGGTTGGACAGTTCGAAATTGGCTGTCGAACCGCCGTACTGGCCGGCCACGACCTTGACGGGAGTGGTCGGCATCTCAGGGAACGGCTCAGTCGAAAGGGCACGCTGGTCCTCGATCAGCAGCGTGGCTTCCACCGTGGCGATCTTGACGTTGGGGGGCACGCTGATCTGGGTTCCCACTGCGAGGTCCTGGCCAGCCCGGCTGAAGGCTTCGACCTGGCTCGCGGACTTCACCAGGGCGCCGTTTGCGTCCTTGGCGTTGAACTGGACCGTAACGAACTGGCCGACTTTGTCCGAGTCGTTGTGGACCAGTGAGGTGACCCAGACATATTCGCCATCCTGTCCGAAGCCACTCGACACGAGTGATCCGGCCGCTTTCGTCGGGGTGGGGGATGCGCTGCCGGATCCGACCGTCCCGGTTGCCTGTTCGACAACGGCCTTTTCACCCGCGCAACCGGACATGAGCAATGCGATAGCGACGACGGAAGCCGCGAGAACCTTGGGCCTCATTATTATTCCTGCCTTCTTTGTGTTGTGCGACGTAGGATTCCGGCTACCTACAGTCGTTGGGCAGGGTCCTATCTTCTGCACGGATCCTATGTCACAAAGGGTCGAGCCCCTGGTTCTGACACGGCCGACCTGTCGCAGCGACACGAGAAGCAGAAGCAGATGGCGGTCGCTGCGGGTTAATGTCCGGCTTGTCCAGCGTGCCAGCAACGCGGGCAGAGCCCGTGCCAATGAACTGGCCATCGGGGACGTCCTCGAAGCCGTGGATGTCCGCTGGTGGTCCCACACCGCGTACCGCGTGGTCTACATA
Organism: Arthrobacter sp. TE12232; assembly: GCF_054062615.1. Taxonomy (NCBI): domain Bacteria; kingdom Bacillati; phylum Actinomycetota; class Actinomycetes; order Micrococcales; family Micrococcaceae; genus Arthrobacter; species Arthrobacter sp. TE12232. The sequence continues at coordinate 1,449,008 of NZ_JBSSFK010000001.1, read as the reverse complement.
GTCGCTGCGATCGAGACCAGGGAGGGCGGCAAGCTCACGATCCGTTTCACCTCTGAGAACGACTGCGACCGAGTCCTCACCGTTCCGCCCGGCCGCCGCTTCCTCCCTGCCATAAGGGATTAGTGTCCGTCTACTCGCTCGTCGCAACGTTTCCGACTTGGCGCCGTGCATGCGATAGGTTCTGCAATGACCGTTCCAGGTGTACCTCTGGTGATGCCTTGGAGCTTTGAAGGCATTCCCTGCTCGACCGTCGGAGAACCTTGAAGAAGTCCCTTGCATGTCTGGCCGTTGCTACCGCCCTCGTAGTCATCGTCGGTGTCGGTGCCAGCGGCTGCTCGCAGCCGGCGGGCACCGTGGCTCCCGCGGCATCGAACGGCTCCGCTCAGCCTGCGGCCCAATCCGCGACACCGATCACGCCGGCCCCGACCGCGGCTGGCGCCAAGGCCGCGCTGGACGCGTTTTTCGCTCAGGTAAAGATCGACAGCGGCCCGTACTTGTCTAGGTCCGAAGCTACGGGCGGGGCCGCTGCCGATTATGCTACCAAGAAGGCAGTGTTCAGGGACGTGTTCCAGAAGTCCCTGGCGTTCATGGATCCATCCATGCCCGAGCAGGCCGCCCAGGACCTCGTCGTGGCTTACGCGACCTGGTTCATCATCGACCCGAAGGCAACGATCGCAACGGACGAAACGGCGTTCAAGCTGGGCGGTGACACGGCCAGCGTTCTGGGCACCAGCTTTAGGTGGAATGCGTTGGGTATGTCCCTGCCGAAGGCAACTGAAGACGGCCAGACCCACACGGTGACGCTCAAAGCCACGGACGGAAAGTGGCTGATCAGCGGATACGCCCTCGCCCCCTGACCTGCGCCATGCCGGACTGGCGATGAGCCCAGGGCCCAGGCCGTGTCAGGGGCGCTGGATACCTCCAATCCGGGCGACCGCTGCGCCATGCCAAGACGGGCCCAAACCGCCGATAAGCTGTGCGTGACCTGAACGAACTATGGGGGAATGATGTCCCGAATTGAAGAAGCAGATCGCCAGGATCGGGCGCGCCATTGAGGGCCGCCCTCGCTTACGGCGGCAGGTATTCGACAATGGCCGCTCCGGATAGCGCAGCGACCTCCACAATGCAGTGTGGTTCCCACTAGAAGGTAGCCACCCAGCCAACGGAATCACCGAGCAACTCCTGACAGGTTACAGTGCCGCCCGGTTTTCACCGCACCGACGTATTTCAGTGCCAGAGGATTTCCGCGCTCGCGCTCGCGCCCACGGCCAGGGCTATAAGACCGTTGCCAAGAATCGGTACCAGGCCCCGGGTTTCCGCTGGATACCCCTGAGCGCCAGGGACAACTCGAGTGTTCGGCGAAGCGGGTGAGGGGAAAGCATAATCGCCTCGTTTCGTTGCCCGAGCCTGCGAACCTCGTCAATGGTCGGAGGACGGTTGCTCTTCCGGCTGTTGCATACGGCATGCGCCGGTGAAAGGTTCCATAGCGAGTCGAGGTCCAGCCCGGGATCCGCGGTGAGATTTCCCCGATTCATCAGTGAAAAGGGGAAGACATGATCAATGGCGACCCGATCACTTTCCGTGATCGGGTCATGGCAGATGAGGCATCGACCGTATTGGAACCCTAGAACAGCAGGTCTAAGCCCTGCCACCGATCTTCGGCGTCGCCTGTCCACTAGCCCTTCAAGATCAAGGTTTACTCCAAAGCCTTCTGAAATCAGACTTCGACCCACGCCGCTTTCGAATGACGTCTCTACGATTCGCCAGCGTGCATCAAGCTCTGAGTCCAGGTTGCTGAGGTCATCGGACTCAGCGATCGCCATGAGTTCGGGAGTAAATTCCACGGTGCCGTTCGGACCACTTCCTCTGAGGTTGTAGAAACGATGCGGCGTTTCAATGCCTCCCCGTAGGTTGTGAAATTTTCGCATCACCATCCCCGGCATGGAACGAACGGCGGCTTCAACGAGCGGTTCCGAGGGTGTGCCCGTTTGAAGAGTATCGTCCGCATACTGGCCTACTATCGAAAGAAAGTCCTGCCCGGCCAAATCGCCGACTTCGCGAGCCTGTGGCGCTTCTGAGGAGTGTTGAACGATGACCCGCGAGTAGCCTTCCGCTAACTCACGTAGAGTCACAAAAGCACGTCCGGCCCGGGCGTGTTCAAGGAGCGCGGATGCGAGAGCGAACTTGTAGGTACGAGTGTTGGCCCCCATCAAAATTGCTAGGCGCCAAGACGTTGTTGCTGTCGGATGCGCCGAATAGAACTCCACTGTCAAAGTATCGGAAGGAGAGGAATTATGGGCAAATTGGTTAGGGACCGCATACCGGATATTATGCGGGCGGAGGGTCTTGAACCCGAAACACGCGTACTTGGAGAGGGCGAGTACCTGCTCAGTCTCTTCGAAAAGCTCATGGAAGAATCTCACGAGCTCCAGGAGGCAACTCCTTCACGGCGTTTGGAGGAGGCAGCCGACGTATGGGAAGTACTAACAACGCTGGTTGATGTGCTCGGTCTTTCTATTCGCGACGTAGAAATTCAAGCACATGAGAAGCGAATACAACGTGGCGGCTTTGACGAACGAATATGGCTCGAGGCCCGCTAGCGATTGCAAGACGCGGGGAGTTTGCGTGACTTGGGACATCAGTTACATCGCGTGTCCGTCTAGGCAGCACGGAGACTGCGCATGTATTGTCGGCGAATACTAGTACTCTGGCGCAGTGACTGATTTCATTGGGGGAGGGGTAGCCGAAGAGCTGCCCGAGGGTTTGTACGAGCTTCTCAGGACGGACGCGCTTGGCGATCTGCTGAACCGCGGGTTATCTCTGCAACCAATTTTCGCGGACATTGAAGACGACGATACCCCCGACATCCTCTCCCGCCACGTCGCCAACGCCGTCCGCCAAGCCCTGGCAGCAGCCAAACCCACGGAACGCGTGGCCCTCGCAAACAAGCTCCTGCAAGAGCTACAGCACGGCGACCGCATCGCACCGGGCCCCACCCAGCTCCAGTCGCTTCACCGACCGGACACGCTCAAGCGACGCAATCTGCGCCGCCCCGCCACCAAGCTGAGCGACTCCGCGCTGCTAACCAACAGCAAGGACGATCCGAACCTCGCCGCGGAGCTCCGCACCGAGATCGAGTCCGCCAACACCGTGGACCTCCTCTGCGCCTTCGTCCGCTGGACCGGTCTCCGCCTGCTCCATCCGGCGCTTGAGGAGCTCAGAGAGCGCGGCGCCACACTCCGCGTCATCACCACCACCTACATGGGGGCTACGGAACGCCGCGCCATCGACGAGCTTGTAACCCGCTATGGGGCCGAGGTGAAGATCAGCTATGAAACCCAGGCCACGCGGCTGCACGCCAAGGCCTGGCTGTTCCGCCGCAACTCGGGATTCAACACCGCCTACGTCGGCAGCTCCAACCTCAGCCAAGCGGCCCTCCTCGACGGCCTCGAATGGAACGTCCGGCTCAGCTCCGTCGGCACGCCCGCACTCCTGAACAAGTTCGAGGTCACCTTCGACAGCTACTGGGCGCAGCGTGCGTTCCAAAGCTACGATCCGGACCGCGACGGCGAAAAATTGGACGCCGCCCTGGAACTCAACGGCGGCCGGCGGACGGCTATCCCGGGGGCAGCCACTGGACTCGAGGTCCAGCCGTTCCTCCACCAGGAGGAGATGCTTGAGGACCTTGAGGCCGAGCGGCTCAAGGGTTTCGATCACAACCTCGTGGTCGCAGCGACAGGTACCGGGAAGACCGTCATCGCAGCCCTGGACTACAAACGCCTGTGTGAGGCGGCCGGCCGTGATCTGAAGCTGCTCTTTGTCGCCCACCGCCAGGAAATCCTCAAACAAGCCCTGCGCACCTACCGCGACGTCATGCAGGACGGCGCCTTCGGCGAGCTCTACGTCGGGGAACACAAACCCGGGCAGTGGAAGCACATCTTCGCCTCCGTCCAGTCGCTGTCCTCCCTCGGCATCCAACAGCTGGAGCCGGACTTTTTCGACGTCGTCGTCATCGATGAATTCCACCACGCCATGGCGCCCACTTACCGGCGGCTGCTGGATCACCTGCAGCCGCAGCAGCTTCTCGGACTGACGGCGACGCCGGAACGCGGCGACGGCGTCGACGTCGCCAAACAGTTCTTCGACGGTCGCACCGCCAGCGAACTGCGCCTCTGGGACGCCCTGGACGCCGATCTGCTGGTGCCATTCCATTACTTCGGGGTCTCAGACGACGTTGACCTGAGCCAGCTGGAATGGAAGCGCGGCAACTACGACACCACACAGCTGAACAACCTCTATACCGGCAACGACGCCCGCGCCGCCAAGGTGATCCGCGAACTCCGAGACAAGGTCACCAGCACGGACCAGATGCGGGCCATCGGTTTCTGTGTCTCGGTCCAGCATGCCCACTACATGGCCGAGGTGTTCAACCGTGCCGGCATCGCCTCCGTAGCAGTCGACGGGAGCACCGACGGCGCCGTCCGTGCGGCAGCGCTGGAGCGGCTCCGCTCACGGGAGATCAACTGCATCTTCGCCGTCGACCTCTTCAACGAAGGTCTGGACCTGCCGCAGGTGGACACCATCCTCTTGCTCCGGCCCACACAGAGCGCCACGATTTTCCTCCAGCAGCTGGGACGAGGGCTGCGCCGGGCCGAGGGCAAGGCCGTGCTGACCGTCATGGACTTCATCGGCCAGCAGCACCGTGAGTTCCGCTTCGATCTTCGCTACCGGGCGCTCACGGGCTACGGGCGCAAGGAACTGGAAAAGGCTGTTGAGGACGAGTTTCCCTACCTTCCGTCGGGCTCCCAGATCGTCCTGGACCGTGTAGCGCAACAGGTGGTGCTGGACAACATCAAGGCGCAGCTGCGGTTCAACCGGGCGCAGCTGGTCCGGGACATCGCCTCCTACGCGGAGACCGAGCTGGCGGCCTATCTGGAGCGGTCCGGAAACGACGTGAAGTCGATCTATCGCTCGACCAAGGATTCGTGGACGGGCTACCTCCGCAAGGCTAAGTTGGTCGAAGGGTTCTCTCCGGTGGAGGCGGTCCTCAGCGGGACGATTCAGGACCCCTCTGACGCCGACGAGGAAAAGCTGCTCGGTCGGATGTCCGCGTTGATCCATGTGGATGACCCGGAGCGCGCGGAAGCCTATTCGATGCTGGTCGGTGCTGACGCTCCCCGCTATGCGGACCTCGGCATTCGGGACCAGACGTTTGCCCGGATGCTGTTCTACACGCTGTGGGACGACGGCGGCGGGTTCCAGTCGTACGATTCCGGCCTGGACTATCTGCGCGGCTACCAGTTTGTCTGCAGCGAGATCCGCCAGCTCGTGAAGCTCGGCGTGGCCGCGTCCAAGCATGCTGCCAAGGGCCTCGGAGCGGGGCTCCAACATGTTCCCCTGCTGTCGCACGCGACGTACCGTCGCGAAGAGATCCTGGCGGCTCTGCAGTATGGTTCGCTGGAGCTCGGCAAGAACGTGCAGCATCGGGAGGGAGTGGCCTGGTGTTCGGCAACGTCCACGGACGCCTTCTTCGTAACGCTCAACAAGGACGACAAGAAGCACTCCGCCACGACCATGTACAAGGACTATGCCATCAGCCCGGAGCTGTTCCACTGGGAATCGCAGAACGCCACCTCGCCCAGAAGCCCGACAGGCAGGCGCTACCTGGAACGTGTCGCGCACGGTTCGAAGATCCTGATCTTCACCCGGGATACCTCGGAGGACGAGACCGGTCTGACCGTTCCTTACACGTGCCTCGGTCAGGTTGATTATGTACAGCACTCGGGGGAGAGACCGATTGCGATCACGTGGAGGCTGCACCGTCCAATGCCGGCAGATGTGTTCGCGACAGCAGCTGCAGTGGCACAATAAGCGCCAATAAATTTGATGGAAATATCTAGATGCTTGCTAAAGCATGAGCACATAAACAGGAAATCATGAATCTGAATGATGGGCGGCCATTGCTCAGCTTGTAACCGCAGGAGCGGTCGTCTTCGCGTACTGTAATTAGTAGGAGGCAACACGCATCGTCATCGCGATTTCGAAATCTTTACGTTCAAAAGCTGCTGGCAGTTATTGGACCGCATGTCCGCCAGAATGTACAGGCCCGCACGTCTTAATTGCTTTCGGGGTTGAGTAAGCGCAAAGGGGTGTAACCTCTTTCGAGGCGATCGACGGGATTGACACACCAGATTAGGTATCGGGTGTCGCCGCGTAGCCATCGGTTCTGGGCCAGAACTTGTGGATCTTTTCACCCGTTGATTCGTCCTCTTCGTGACGGAGAAAGTACGTCCGATCTGGGTAGTTGTCGTGGAGAGACCTCCAGGGCGCTGTCAGTCGCTGCTGGCCATCTAAGAGGTGTTCGTGGACACGCTCAGAAGGAGCAGGGGCGCTCTCCCGAGCCCGAGATATGAACTGATCGGTGTCCCAAACTTCGAGGATGAGCGTGGCCCCTGCGGGAATGCCGCAGGACTGTCTCCATGAGACCTGCGATTTCGCTATGACTCCAAGCCCAATGTCGCTGGAAACGGGACAATCGGAGTTGGCCTGTTCCGACTCTTGTGAACCAGTCGGCGAGCGATGGGTTACGGGCATCCATGCGAGTTTCCCCATTTTCTTCTGGTGTGTTGACAAGAGCCTATCTAGCGAAGCCCCCGCGCGCGGTGAATCGCCCTGACCGTCTTACCCCGTGTTCTTCGCTTTCCAGCATTGACACCTGGGCCTCATGATGTTTGGCGGCTTCGGCCCCCGGCTTGTTGAGACCGTAGGCCGAGAGAATGGGCAACGTTGCAATCAGGACGTGTGCCGGCCTTTGGGCGTGAGTCCAGCCGACCGCCAGGGGAGGTTTCGGCAGTGACGACTCCAGAGGCGCAGTACGGGCTCAGTAGGTGGTGGCGGGATGGATGCAGAAGACTTTAGCGGTTGTTCCCTCGTTGTTCCGAATGACGTTGACACGACTCATTTGGACATGACATGGTAACGGAACCAGTTACTGCGGAACACCACAGGAACAACAAGGGGCGCATTTTGAAGATCTACACGGCAAGCAAGAGTCGGAGCAAGGGAAGGGAATTCTGGGCAGTCATATTCCGGCACCCAGGAAGAATTGACCCGAATACCAACGAACTCGGGCGCCGCGTCCGGCGGGGCCTGGGGACACCCAACGAATACGAAGCTGACCGACTGGTTGAGCAACTCAACGAGCTGCTTGCGAGTCAACCCATGTGGGGACCGGCGGCTCGTTCGATTGCAGCGATGAAGTACGACGAGCGGGTTGTCGAGATCTTCTATGACGGTCTGGAATCGACACGGACCGATTTCTCCGGCATCCGAGACTCGATACTTCGGCTTCCGACACTTGATGAGGGATATCCTCGCGTCCTGTTGCTCGGCACCACGGGTGCCGGAAAGACAACGGTAGTCCGCCAGCTTCTAGGAACGGACCCCAGCACAGAGCGATTCCCGTCCACTTCCACCGCAAAGACAACAATCGCGGAAACCGAGCTCATCATTGGTGGCTCTTCAGAGTTCAGTGCTGTGGTCACGTTTTCTACTCACGATGAGATCGTGGATTCCCTGTCTGAGAATGTGGTCGAGGCTGCAATTGCTGTGTTCAACGGCAAGAGCGACGAAGAAGTACAACGAAAACTTCTCGATCACCTGAACCAGAGGCACCGCTTTAGCTATATCCTTGGTCGCGGCGTGGCCGCTACAGGTGTTGAAGATGACGACTACGACGACGATGAAGATGAGCCTTCAGACGTAGTCGACGATTCGGTCTTTGATGGCATCGACATGGCCGCAACCGCCGTCGTGCTGCGGGAATGCACCGACAAGTTGAAATCAATCGTTGGGAAGCGAACCGAGTACGTGAGAGCTCAGCTCGAGCCAAGCTCCGATGATGAACGAACTATCACTGAGCTGATTGAGGATGAAATCCAGAACCAGCTGCACGAGGCGCCTGAGTTTCATCAGATCGTGGACAAGCTCATGGACGAGATGGAACTCCGGTTCGATCATCTGGACGCCCATCAACTGAAACGCAATCGGCAGGGCTGGCCCGTGAGCTGGCATTGGTCGACAGGTGACCGCGCATCCTTCATTAAGACCATCATGCGCTTCTCCAGCAACCAGGCCTCCCTATTCGGAACTTTGCTCACGCCGCTCGTGAACGGTATTAGGGTCGCGGGTCCCTTCAAACCCACCTGGACGACGGACACACCAACGCTCGTCTTGATTGACGGTGAAGGGCTTGGGCATACTCCGGGCTCTGCGTCGACGCTATCCACTTCTGTGGCCAAGCAAGTTGAATCGGTGGACGCGGTTGTGTTGGTTGACAATGCACAACAGCCGATGCAGGCGGCGCCACTGGCGGCGATGAAATCGTTGGCCGTCTCCGGAAACGCCAAGAAACTGCACTTACTTTTCACACACTTCGACCTGGTCAAGGGTCAGAATATGCCTTCGTTTACGCAGAAGGAAGAGCACGTCTTGGCGTCAGCAGAGAATGTACTTAGCTCGCTCGGAAACGAGCTAGGCCCCGTCGGGGAGCGGGCGCTGCGAAAACGACTGGAAACTGCGCGTTACTTCGTGGGCAATATCCACGAGCGACTCGATGGCGAAAAGAAGTCGCAGAAGCGAACGCGTGCCCAGCTAGACGCGCTGCTCCTTTCGATTCAGCAAGGAACCCCGGTCCTTGCAACAGGCTTGGGAAAACCGATCTACGACCGCATGCATTTGTCGATAGCGGTTTCTGAAGCGGCCCAGGCGTTCCATCGCAAGTGGCGAGCTCTCCTGGGTCTAAAAGCGCAGGCCGAAAACCCAAAAGAACCGTGGCAGCGGATCAAGGCGCTAACAAGACGTCTCGCTTCCGGCATGGACGATCACTATGACACGCTGATGCCGGTTGCCGACCTTAGGAATCAGCTGCAGACGCAAGTCTTTGTCATGCTGCAGCGACCGGTGTCTTGGGTGAGCTCCGAGCCAAGCGAGGATGAAAAGCAGGCCGTAATCGAGAATGCCAGCAATGCGGTGACCAAGCGACTCTTTGCACTGACTGAGAGAAGACTTGTTACGGATGTCCAGCCCGCTTGGAGTGATGCGTACTTGCTCAGCGGAGCTGGATCGACATTTGAGCGCGCACGCCGCATCGCCAATGATGTTTACGATCGCGCCGTACCTGTCCCCACTGCAGCGGCAACACTTGATCAGAATAAATTCCTGACGGAGATCGCGGATCTACTTACGGAAGTTTCCGAAGAAGTCGGTTTCGAATTCCGCTGAGTCTTCGGAGCTGAGGGAACCCTTTTCGCTGGAGGCCGGAAGACCCCGTGGACCTTGATGCTTCGGCGGTTGACATGGCGCAGTAGGACGATCCGCCCCCTACTGCGCCATCGGAGCTTGGACCGTAGCGGGCAGGGGCGGGTCATCTTTAGGGACCTTGCCGAACCCTAACTGCAGCCCGACTGCACGGGATCGCCATCTCATTCCAGCGAATGCTGGGCGGTCTGGGCCCCATGAGGAGGGCTCATCCGGCCGACGTGTTGTTCAGGACCTGTGTAGAAGCAGCCTGGCCTGGGCGGAAGGACGAGTACCTAAGGCCACCTACTTCGGGCGGACGCCTTCTGCATGCTTCAGCTCGACCGGGGGTGTGGCTTCTGCCCACAGAGATCCCACCAAGACTGGCTTGCAGAAAGGTTTACATATCGTTCGCGCAAAGAACTGAGCGTTTCCGAACTGACGGCGTTGACGCTCCCGGCTGTGTCGAGATATTCGCCCCACGTGGCGGTTCTGGCGGTGCCGTCGATAGCTGCGCATCGGGCGTATGCAGTTGTTGCACGCACACCGTTTTGATCGCTGTCGTGCAGCAGCGTGAGGACTATGGCTTGTACATTCCGCCGATGGGTGCGCTGGACTGATTGTGCCAACGCATGGCAGCGAGCGAGTTGCCGTGTTTGGTTGTCCTTTAGTGCGTCCTCAAGACTATGCCAGAGCCCCGACTCCTCTTGGATCGCCAAGTAAAGAGAACCGTGCATTGCAGTCGTCTTGCGGGTGGAGAACCGGTCGGCCAGCTTAGTCTCGACTGCGACCACTTGCGTTCCACCGCCAGTCGTTCGAAACTCAAGGAGCACATCCAGCAGCGTTCGATCGCCCAGAAAATGCGGCTTGCCTACGGCTGAGTATTCAAAGTGATAGTCGGCGAGAAGATCTAGGTCCTCGCGACCGGTCAAGATGCCAAAGAGGTTGGCGCACTCGACAGGCCGAGCAACGGCATCCGCGAGCATATTGAAAGTCAGGGTTTGGCTCGAAGTCATGTACTTGGTGCACCGCACCGGATCCACGCCCCAGCCCTGAAGCCGCCTGCCCTGGTACTCCAATAACGCGCGAGAACTGACGAAATTCTTGAACGCCTCCGCGTCAGGATCGGCCAGGACGCTGCCACAGCCAGCTCCGCTGCCCGCGAGCGATCCGTAGTCAGGGAGGCCGAGTACTGCCCAACGATACCAGGCCTGATGAAACCGGATGCGCTTGAGCAGTCCTGAATCGGATTGCGGCAGCGGCCCGATCACGGAGCGCACATCGTCCTTGGTTTTTGGAGATCGAAGGTGCAGGGCTGGCGCCAGTGTCACAGAGTTTTGTTCCTTCAGCCAAGGGTTTAAGAGATATCGATTCCGCTAGAGTGCAGACTCCACTGAGCACAATATGGGAGCGGGGCGGCGAAAGCGGCATCGAAGGGTGCCCACCGAAAGATGGGCACCCTGAGCACCGCGGCGTTGCGCAGTCTCTGCTTTAATTGTCTGTGGCTCGATCCCGTATACACCGAATCGGGCGAGGCGTATAGAACCAGGCAGTAGGATCGATAGGCAGCGTCATAGGCTGGCAGGTAGAGCTGCAGCGGCCGGACGCCGAATTTCACAGGGGGAATGTTGACTGAAGATCGCTGGGTTGAAGTCAGCCCGTCGCAGTTTCCCCATGAGATCGAGGGACTGCGCTACCTTAAGTCGAAGCTGCCTGCCACCACGCCCTTCCGAGCCTGGACGAACTTCGAGTTTCTCGACAGCCAAGGGCGATGGCACGAAGTTGACGCTTTGGTGCTGGCACGCGGAAGCCTTCACCTGATCGAACTGAAGAACTACTCCGGCAGGCTGTACGGAAATAACACTAAGTGGTTGCGCGATGGCCGGCGGGCTGAGGAATCCCCGCTACTGCTGGGACGGCGCAAAGCTCAGCGATTCAGCTCCAGACTCAAGGACGAGCTGCGCTCCTGGGTTCGCGAGAAGCAGGTCGCCACTGGAGACGAGCGCAAGATCATTCCCTTCGTCCAGGAGTCCGTCTTCCTGCATCACCCGGGTATTGTTAGTGAGATGAGCGGCACCGCTGCTTCGCACCTGTTCGGGCTCGATGAACGCGAAAACGAGTCAAATCTCCCAGGAATCAGCGAACTCATACTTGAGGAGCCCCGCGCTGACCGCGCGATCGGTCAGAACCAGGAAGTCATCCTGGCCGAACTGATGGCTCGAATCGGACTTGTCCAACGCCGTGAACGCACCGCGGGCTCGTGGATCATCGAGGATCACTCCACCAGTCACTGGACTAGAGGTGCAGTTGGCCTAGATGGTCGCCGAAACCGAGGAGAGACGGCTGCGTTTCTGCGCTCCGTCTGCTTATCGGCCCCGTGAGTAGCCCTGTGGTCCTGATAGCATCGATCGGCGGCCCGACTGTCTTCCTATTCGCAACAGCGACCAGTTCAGCGGCTGACCGCTAGCAAGTCGGAACGTGGCGCTATGAACCTTCCATCGCGTTGCCATCAGACAACCTGGGCGTGAGCCCGAACAACTATGAGCAAGGAGCGACCGTTGCCGGATATCACCAACGTTGACACTCTCGAGATGTCCTTGGCGTACCTCACCGGGATCGGTTGCCGGCTCGATCCCCTCCTGCACGATCGTCTTCAGGCCCTCTTCACGAGCCTGGGTCCCTCTCTTAAGAACCAAAACGAAGTTGAGGCGACCTTTTACGCGCGGATCAATGAGAAGCTGGATCTGAACAAGGGAACTCGTAGTCAGCTCTACGGGGACCTCTCGAAGAAGGGGTACACCTTCAATTTTCCCTCTAAGAAGCTGATCAATCAGGCAATCGATCGTAACGCTCCGGAGCTGCTCCACCATCGGCTAGTGGCTCTGAAGGTCCCCGAGTCACTAGCTGCAGACGTCTGCAGCCGACTGTTACCGGCTGACACTGCCGCAACCAAGACCGCAATCATTGGGGAGACGACCAAACCTTCCAAACTTCGGAGCAATAGCGCGCGGATGGTGGCCGAGGAGGTCTTCCATTCCTGCCTTGGTGCTCTCGTCTGGTCTCTGTGGGATGAGGAGGTTCTTTACCAGCATTTCGGAGGCGGTGGGCGCGGCACCACTGCCGCTCAATACCTCGAATTTCTCCAGGATCTGCACCCTCAATTGTTCAATCGGGACCGCAATTTGGCACTGAGGTTTGTATCCCCGTCGCCGAGTGAGGACCGCGAGAGTCGCCGTCTGGACGCTTCTCGCTGGATGCGCGATGCATATTATGGACTCGGAAACCATGGTTTCGTGGCGCTGGTAGTCGACGCCGAACACGCCCCGGCCGCCGCTTGGCAGTACATCAACGACGCCACGCTCTACGGCGAACGCTTTATCGAGACTCCCCTGAAGCAGATGTTTTTCCGGTCAAAGGAGGTAGAAGCTGAAACCCTCGGACACATCGAGGGTGAGATCGACACTAAGGCTGCTCGGTTCGATTTGCTCAGTGAAGGGTTCACTTATCGTGACGTATTCGTTTTGACCGGTAATGAGGGGACCGTGGTCCGGTTAGTACTTGTCATGCAGAAGAACGAACGCGACGAAACTCGAATTCCCTGCCCTGCTTGTCGAGGTGAGGAAATCGAAGGCAATTCTTACCCATCATTCGGCGTGCGTAGCTGGGAGTGCCGGAACCCCCTCTGCCCGGGACGAAGTATCTACAATCGTGGTTACCGGTTCCAGTTCCGCAGTAGTGTGCAGCAAGCAGCGATTGAGGACCCTCGCAACCTGATCGATGCTGAGAGCATTTCGCGCTGGCGGCGTGATGTCCTGCCCTTCGTGTCCGACAACGAGATCCTGTCAACCCTGGTCAAGCACTATTCCCTTAACGGCGACGGGGTAAGCGTCGAAGGCACATACCAGTCCGAGCGGGCCATGGACGCACTGGGACGTCGACAGGCTGCGCCTTTGCCGTCCTCGGACAGCCCGGTGGGCTTCTGGGACGGCCCTTACTTCGCCCGCTTTGAAGAAGCACCTAAAGCGCAGTCCGACAGGGAGGATTGCGTTCCCCAAGAGGGGCGCATGTGTCCCCCGCACCGTGAGGTCGTGCGAGGAGATTCCCAACTCGTCCTAGCCAGTAAGGAACCTCGATGGGTTAGTCGGGCCATCACCTCTCCGCCCTACTTCAACGCTCGCGAGTACTCGCAGTGGCCAAACTTCTACACCTACTTGTTCGACATGCGCCAGAACGCAAAAGAGGTTTTCCGCGCTCTCAAACCCGGTGGACTCTACGTCTTTAACGTCTTCGACTACTTTGATAACGAGCGCACCGTCAATTTTTCTCTGATGGGGAAGAAGCGGTTGACCTTGGGGGCTCACATTGCCGCGGAGTTCGAGCGCCTGGGGTTCGAGTTGCTCGCAGTCGTGCCCTGGGACAAAGGCGAGATTCAAGGCAAACGCGGATTTAACGGCGGCAACGACTCTCCGTACTATCAGTCCCCCTTCAACTGCTGGGAGCATATACTCGTCTTCCGCAAGCCCGGCGCTGCAACCGAGGACTCCTTCAGGCTCGGGCTGCCCATGGAAAAAATGGAGCGGGTTCTGGCGGCGCAACCCGTCTTCAAGATGGTCCGCGGGGTGAATTCCTACGGGCACACCGCTCCGTTTCCGACCGCCCTGCCCGACTACTTCCTGGATGGCCTGGGCACTGAGGATACAGTGCTCGACCCCTACGCCGGCAGTGCGACCACGGGAGTCGCCTGCCGGCGTAAAGGGATCGGCTACTTCATGATCGAGCGTGACCCCGTCTATGCGGCTCTGGCTCAGAGGAAGCTCGCAGAGGCAGACTCAACACTCTTCGACACGGGCAAATATGGGCAACTCGATCAGAAGATACTGTCGGGAGCGATTTCGTAAAGCCCTTCCTGCTGGAGCCAATGGGCCATGGCCCACGCCTCGTGAAACCGGACATTTGCCATTGTCATTCCGTAAGCCCGGCACAGCCGCTCGTACTCCTGGTATGTATACGGTTTCTTGACAAAGAGAAGCCACATGAGAGCTGCCTCTGCCGTTAGGAATGTCATACCGCCGCGTTTATGGGAAGGGCGTCGGATGACGTTACAGCGGCGGCATCGCAGAGTCATGTTGCCCAGGTAGTCGGCATTGTCGCCAAGCTCCTCGCGCGGAATAACGTGATCTGCTTGGAGGTCCAGCCTCGTGCCGCAATCGGCGCAGCGTCCACTCTGAGCATTGTGCCACTCGTATACGGCCTGCATGGTCTTGCGAGGCGGGTAGTGTGCCTGGAAAGTCTTTTTTGAAGCGATGCTAGTCCCGACCTGAGATGGATTAAGTTGCCCCAGAACGAGGGCTGCCACTTCTTTCATCGTCACGATTTTTTGGTCGATTAGCCATTCCAGCAAACCCGCCCAGTCGTCCTCGGACCAATCTCTATCGACGTTCGGCCAATTGGCGGCAAATTCAGCTTCGACTTCTTCATCAAAGGAAGGGTCAATGAATCTGTTCTCCGGAGCATCCTCCTGAAACTCGTGCTCACCACCGAGCTCCGGTCCCTCAGCTGTCCGACACTTCTCCGGCGTGTTTTCCCTCATGTCCTACTCTCTTCTGGTCGGTCGCCAGGAGAAGTCGGTCAAGAGGGAGTTGGAGGGCCTCCGCTATTCTCTCCAGATTATCGATGCCCACATTTCTTCTAGAACGTTCAATGTCCGAGATGTAAGTCCGATGGAGACCGCTGATCTCCGCCAAATCCTCTTGCGATATTCGCAACTCATCTCGTCGCGATCTCATATTTTGAGCAAGCATGCCCCTGGCGCTTTTATGCACCTAAGTACATTCCAGGAGAGATGTGACTCGCGTCTACAGACTATGAGTCACATCGGCGAGAGTGACGGATTCAAGTAGGGCTAGAGGGAAGGGGGTGCCTGGATGCTGGCGGAAAGTGTGACGCTGCCACCGGGAAGGGTGTCGAGGAGTACCCCCGACCGTCCATGCAGTTATGACACGGGTCCTCAGCTGTCCTTGCAGCCATTCAAGCTGCTGCCGGCGGTGCCGGCGCGCCGCGCCCAAGGGTTCAACCAAGCCATAGGCCAGTAGGACGTCGGTGGCTACCTCGAAACCTGCCATTAATTGCTCCCGCGCCTCACCCCAAGGTCCCCAATGGGCTGCAACGTTCGTAAGCTCTCCGGTGCGGTAGGTGGGAGCCGCACACAGGTTCCCAATTAACACATCGTTGATACCCATCAGTTCAGCGAGCAGGTTCACGCGGTTTAGGGTCCTGGTCCCGGTCGTCGTTGGAGGGTTGGAGCAAATTGCCAGCAAAGTGCGTCGGTCCGATGAAGTGTTGTCCATTGAGTACCAGCTTAGATGCGACGAAGCGACCAGGCAGTTCGCTATTCAGGGGTGGGGTGCCGCAGTGGACATCATCCGAGCGTCGGAAGCCGGTAGGATTGCTTTCGTGAATGACGAACTGGGACTCTTTGATATGCCCACAGAGAAAGCCCCGGAATCTTTCCGTGACCTTCCCATCCGGCCGCAACAGGTGCAGCAGATCCGGGATGCGTTCGAGAGGGCGGGCGTCAGGGAGCAAGAGGCTCGAAAGGCCCTCATCAACTCCGTCATTATCCGCGACGTGGCATCTCTACGTGAGCTTCATGCAGTCGAGGTGCGCCGAGTACTCCTGGCAATCGAACAACGGACCAGACCAAAGGTCGTAGGATCGGCCTGGGACACGCGTGAAGAGGATACCTGGATCGACAAGCTCTGACAACGTAGAGAGCCGGCTCCTGCTCCTGGCTGTATCCGTTTCCGCCTAAGCACGCCGGGATTTTGGACGACGTAGTTCCAGCTATACACGGGGACGACTTGACAGTGATACTGGCCTGTATCGACGGCCGATGTTCGCATTCTTCGGCGGCGACCTCGATGGCAACATCAAAAGGCCATTCCCCGCCGGCCGCGGGCTGACTCGATGAGCCCTGGCCCTGGGATACCTTGCCCAACGTTTGGATGAGCTGTTCGGCCTAAACTACAGCGCAAACTGCCGATTTGCCGGTCGCGTGGATCAGCACGCTGCGGGGAAAGGTTGCACACCAGTGCAGACAGCGCCACAAGTGCGGAGGGCTCCACCCGCCCCCAGGGAGCACAACACAACCCGGCAGAACGCACGGCAATGGCCTCATATCCGGCCGGGGCCCGGAGCGGGGTCATGAGAGAGCCTCCGGGAGTCTGAGGCTCAAGGGCGGGGTCCCCGGATTGCCACGCGGGGACGGAAAGCCTCAACATGTGTACAGGCCGGCAGAAGATAGCGGGGTTGCGCGCCGGCATGGCAGTGAACCTGCATTTATGGCCGGGCCCGGCGGCCGCGAGTCCTTCCCGTCTGCCACCCGGGAACGACGTCGTCCAGGAGCCTGACTTTTTCAGAATCGAGGTCGCCGCGGCGGTGTGTGTACCGCTGGGTGTGGATCCACACTCCCAGGGTCTGTTCCTGCGCTGAGGCGAAGTGGTGATGGCGGGGCCAGTCGTTGCCCTCGGCGCGGAAGCCCGCTAGCTGGGCGAGCCGGTCATGCCACCGGGATTCATCCTCAACTGCTCGGGGGTTGCTCTCCCACTGAGGAGTCCGCGCGAGGCCGTCACGGTACGCCCGGTTGAGGGCGCCTTCGGCTGCTTCGCGTCGGCGGGCGGAGAGCCACCGAGCCATTGACCGCTCACTCTTGCTTTCCGATCGGTCACGGGGGAGTCGGCCCTCGGCCGAGATCCAGGCGATGATCTCCTCCATGCGGGCAAGGTCCGTGGGGGAGGGGGCGGGTTTGACGCCGGCGGCTGCCTGGTGAGCGGCCGCGAGGCCCGGGTCTTGGCCCCGGGCTACAACAAGGTGATAACCGACGGTTGCCGGCTCAGCACGCACCAAGTCAGCGATGCGTTTCCGGCTCAGTCCGAGCCGGTACATCAACACCCATTCCGCGTCCGGAGCGCGCCGCAACCGCCTGTCCATGATGGAGCCTATCCTGCCACGATGCCTGCCATCGGCCCAGCAGGCAAAGGCGCCCCTAACAGGGCGAAACAGTAGAACCGCACTCACGAGTTTCTTGCCCAGCTGTTGACCGTTGACGTTAGCCGCTCAGGGACGTCGACACCCCGCCTACGTTGTCGTTACGGGCCCAACGTTCGTATACCGCCTTCCCGCGCCCGGCAATCAGCCACTTGAGTCGGGTCGGGGCGTGATCGGCCTCGCGGATGCCGTCCTCGACGGTGACGGCGTCGGCGCCCAGAACTACGCGGTCAAGGCTCATCCGCTCCAGGGCCGCCTCGGCCAGCGGACCGACGAAGGCTTTGTCTCGGGCTCCGCAGCCGGCCGGCCAGGTAGTCCGCCTCGATGCCCCCAACTCGGCCAGTTCCTGCATCGTTTTGATGCCGGCGTTGTCACGGACAGCTGGTTATGGACTGCGGGGCCTTGACCAGCTCCAACCGGCCTCGGCGCCGCGTGTGGGGGTAATTTTCAACAAGAATCACGCTTTCCACTTTTCTGTCAGTGCCGTCACCTATCCTTCGAAATGGATAAAAGGGGGCATCGTGGCGGACGTAATACTTGAACTCAACCGGGCAGAGACGGCTTTCGCTAGGCCGGCCCTTGGGCTGCTCAACAGACAGGAGGCGCCGCTGGTCGTTGCCATCTTCCGGGCGACTTTCTCCCGTGATGTCCTGCAGGTGGCAGCCACGGCCTTTCATGCCCACGTCCAGACCCTGTTCGAAGTCCTCGGTGCCAGCGGTCACGAGGCGCCGGACCCGACCGAGTCTCGACAGATGTGCCGATACTGGGTAAGGCGCAAATGGTTGATCCTCGACTCCCGGGAGGACGGGGAGGAGTTCTATGCCCTCACCTCCCAAGCGCAAGAGGCCATCGACTTCGTGCAGAACCTCGGCAGCGAGCGCGCCCTGCTGTCCGAGTCCCGCATCCGCACCATCCTCGACGTCGCCCGCAGCAGCGCCATGGCCGCAAATCCCGACCGGGACGCGCGGCTGCGGATGCTGAACGAGCAGATCATCCGGCTCACTGCCGAAAGGGACCGTATCGCGGACGGCGGCGTGATCGAGACAGCCTCCGATGACCGGATGCTGGAAGCGTTCCGGAACCTCGCGGATCTGCTGAACGACCTACCCTCGGATTTCAAGAGGGTCGAGGAGCTCGTCTCCAACATGCACCGGGAGATCATCGGCGACTTCCGCACGGACGAGCGGCCCAAGGGCGAGGTCGTGGGTGACTATCTCCGACGCTCGGGCGACGTGCTCAACCACTCCATGGAGGGCCGTGCCTACCAAGGCGCCCTGGACCTGCTGGCCCGCGAGGAACTGCTCGCGGACCTGCGGCAGGACATCGAGACCATCCTCGCGCACCCATTCTCTAGGGCTTTGTCCCGCACCGATCGGGAACGGGTAACAGCGCTCGCCGGGCTATTGATGCGCGGGGTGGAGACCATCCAGGACCAGCAGCGGCACCTGTCTGCGACCCTGCGGACCAATCTGGCTCAGAAGGAGGCCCTGCGTAGCCGCGAACTCGACTCGCTGCTGAACCACCTCAAACAGAAGCTGGCCGAGCGGATCGAACGCTCGGGCGTGCGCACGCGCACCGACCTGTCGCTGACGCCGGCCAAGCTCGAAGTTGCCACCTTGCGCGAGCGGCCCTACGACCCGGCAGACCACGCTCCTCCGCCGCCTCTGGAGGACATCGGGCAGGATGCCGTAGCACTGTCCGCCGAGGAGGTCCGCCAGCAGGGCGGCCCGACCTTCGCTTTGCTGCGCTCGGCCCTGCTGCACGGGCTGGCTGAGGACCGGACCCTGACTGCCGCCAGGGTGTTCAACCACCTGCCCGCCGCCGACCGGCGACCCGTCGAAGTGCTCGGCATCCTGCATGTGGCGGGCGCTGCCCTCGTCCGCAGCGAGGGCGAGGACGTGTTCGAGGCGGTGCGCAGCGATGGTACCCGCGTCGCGTACCGAGCGCCCCGCCTGACTTTTACCGATGAAGAGCGCGCCGCGCTCGCCGTAGCCGAGGAGACACAATGACAAACCAGACGACCGGTTACGACGTCCTCGATGACGCCAGGCAACCGGAGGACGAGCCAATCGACGTCGACCTGGAGCTCGAAGGATCGTGCACCGGGGGCGGTCTCTTCGATGGGGACCGGGGAGAGCTCACCCTCGCTCAGCGCAGGACACTGGTGATCCTGCTCAGACGCAAGTACCTTGCCGCCGACAAGTACCCGCGCGAATGGCAGACCCTATTGGAATCCCGGACGGCTATCGGGTCCCGCCTCAACGAACTCTTTCAGGTGCTCGTGCTCGACGAAGAACGGCAGTTCGCGTACAAGCGCAGCGCCACGCCGGAGGCTGGCGGCACGTTCCCGACCCTGCTGTACGACCGGCAGTACACACTGGAGGAAACAGTCCTGCTGGTCGAGCTGCGGGAACTCTACGCTCGCGAATGGTCCAGCGGTGCGGCGGCGGTGCACGTGGACCGCGAGGAACTGTTGAGCTGGCTGGAAACCTACCGGCGGCCCGACGCCACAAACCACGTCGACACCCGCCAGCGCGAAATCAACGCGATCAAAGGGCTGGTCGATGAAAGCCTCCTGATCAAGACCGACGGCGACGCCGAACGGTTCCGGGTCGCCCCGGTGATTAACTCCGTGCTCACGGTGGAGAAGCTGCGCGAATTGCGGCAGTGGGTTGTCAGCGACGTGGAAGGTGGTACTCCGGTATGAGCGGTGCTCCCGTGCTCTCTGTCGAAATGTTCGAGGACATCCCCCAGTGGCAGCTTGAACGGATGCAACTTGTCAACTGGGGCACCTTCCATGGCTACCACTGTGTGGACTTCGACCGGTCTACCCTGATCAGCGGCCCGTCCGGGACCGGCAAGTCCACTCTCCTCGACGCATACACCGCCCTGATGATGGACTCCAACACACCGTTCAACGGCGCCTCCAACGAGGGCAAGGGACGGGCGCGGGGCAAGGACCAGCGCAGCGCCCTGTCCTACATCAGGGGCGCTGTGGACACCGTGCGGGACGAGGAAACCGGCGAGCTCATCGACGAAATTCTCCGAGGCAAGGGCACCGCTACGTGGTCGGCGATCGCCGCGACCTTCCGCAACGACGACGACCGGAACTTCACGGCCCTGCGCCTCTACCACGCCAAGGTAGGCGCATCGACCGCCGCCGACCTGACCATGCGCATGCTCACCATGGACGGGGTCTTGAACCTAAAGGACATGGAAGAGTTCTCCGCCGACAAATTCCTTCCCCGGGCGCTGACCGGCCGGTACCCGACAATGCGCAACCACGACTCCTACGCCACGTTCGCGCAGGGCCTGCACACCAAACTCGGCATCGGACAGAACGGGGACGGGGCTAAAGCCATGAAACTGCTCTCCCGGATTCAGGGAGGCCACCAAGTCAAATCTGTTGACGTGCTCTACAAGCAGCTCGTACTGGAGAAACCCGAAACCTATGAGAAGGCCGATGAGGTGATCAGCCACTTCGACGATCTGGCCAAGACCCACGAGGCCATGCAGACTGCAGCCCAAAAGGTCGAGGTCCTCAAACCGATCCCGAGCTTCTACGAGGACATGACAGCCGCGCAGCAGGCCCGCGATGTGATCGACACCTTCCGCATCCACGCCGACGGGCCCACCCCTTTCTTGCTGTGGAAGCTGTTCACCGAACGGAACTTGCTCGACGCGGCGACCGACGCCAACCGCGCCGCCCACAAAACCAACACCGACGCATATCGCAGCGCTTCCGCTGAGGAACAGGACCTGAAGCAGCGACTGGACCGGAATCGGGATAACCAGCGCGCAAACGGCGGCAAAGCAATGGAGGAGCTTGGACACCGTCTCGACGCGCTCGCCATCGAACGCGGGCAGGCCGCCGACGAACTACTCAATTTCACAGAGTTCATACGGCCCCTCGGCCAACCGACACCACAGGACAAGGAGGCCTTCGCGTCCCTGACCCGCGAAGCGCAGGAGTTCGTACGTTCCTACGAGAAGCAGGACGAGGACCTGACCAAGCGTCTGGACGAGGTCAAACGTCGAACATGGAAGGTCCAAGAGAACCGGGAGGAAGTAAGGGAGGAGCACGAGTCGCTGAAAGGGCGCACCTCCAAGCTCCCGCGCCGATACATCGAAGCCCGCGCCAAGATGGCAGCCCTGGCCGGAATGGATCAGGCGGACCTGCCGTTTGTCGCCGAGCTGATCGACGTACGGACTGAGCACGAGCCGTGGCGGCTGGCGGCCGAACTGGTCATGCGCGGCTTCGCCACCACCATGCTCGTGGACCGAGACGCCGCGGCAGGGTTCCGGCGCAGTATCGACTCGCTGCCGCTGTCCGACCGCATCAATTTCGACGCGGTCGCCACCGGCCTCCCCGGCGTACAGATGCCTGGCGGGACCCTGGCTGGCACGCTGGAGTTCGCCGACTCACCATTCCGGGGCTGGGTGGAACAGCAGGTCTCAAAGCGATTCGACCACGAGCGCGTGGAAACTGCCCGCGACTTCGTCGACGACGGCAGACGGCAGGTGACGGCGACTGGTCAGGTCAAGGACGGGAGCCGCGGAGCGCACGGCGGCAGGGCCGGAGAGTCCGTTATCGGTTTCTCCAACGCAACCCACCGGCAGCAGGTGGCCCAGCGCCTCGATGCTTTGGACAAGGAACTCGCTGGGCTTCTCGTGGATGGCAAGAACCTTGAGGAGCAGAGCAAGAGCCTGCACCGCCGCCACGAGGCGTACCGGTTCGTCAGCTACGCCTCCTGGCAGAAGATCGACGTCGCCAGCGTGGATAACCGGATCGTGGCGGCCAACGCAGAAATGGACCGGCTGCGCGGGGCCAACTCCGTGATGGCCGCACTCGAAAAGGAATGGCAGGTCCTCGACGAGCAGCATGGCGAAGCCAACCGCCGCCGAGTCAACGCGGAGACCAAGATCCGTGACTTGGACAAGGAGCACGGCCCGCTCGTGGACCGGCAGGACGCGGTGAGTGACGGCATCGAGACAGCAGAGGCCGACACCGCCCTCAATGACGACCAGCGGGCAACCCTCGACGTCGCCCTGGCCGAGTTCGGCGTGGCAGGGGACCTGAACCGCCTTAAGGACTCCTTCGAGAAGGTTAAACGCCAGCTCGCTGGACGGGCCGAAGAAGCCAGCGAAAAGGAAGCCAAGGCCGCCGAAGCGCTGCGGCGGACATTCGAGAACTACCATCGGCTGTGGGACGATGGCGACCTCGGCAAAGCCGTGGAATCCTACCCGAATTACCGGGCCATCCTCGATCGACTTGTGGCCGAAGGACTGCCCGAGCGCCGGAACGAGTTCAAACGGGAAATGGCCCAGTGGACCGGCCGCGACCTCGTCACCCTCGCCTACACTATGCGCGAAGCGATAAACCGCATTGAGGAACGCCTCGGCGCCGTCAACGACATCCTCACCAACATCCCCTTCGGGCGGGACATGGACCGACTGCGCATTACCCTGCGCCGCCTGCCCAACCAGCAGGTCCGCAGTTTCCTCCAGCGTCTGAGAAAGATCGCCGAGGGCGCGACCACCGCCTACACCGACGCGGAAACCGACGACCGGTTCCGGGAGATCGCCTCCTTCATCAACCTGATCCGCACCCTCGACACCCTGCCCAAGGGCGCACCCAGCACTCGAGACAACCATCTGGACGTGCACCGGCACATCGCCATCACCGCCGAACGGGTTGACGAGAACGGGACTCAGCTCAGCGTCTACGACAGCCTCGGGGGCAAGAGCGGCGGCGAAACTCAGGAACTCGTCGCGTTCATCGTCGGTGCCGCGCTGCGCTACCAGCTCGGCGACGAGGAAAGCAGCACGCGGCCACGCTTCGCCCCGGTGTTGCTCGACGAAGGTTTCATCAAGGCGGACGCGGAATTCGCCGGACGCGCGGTCGGTGCGTGGAAGAAACTGGGCTTTCAGCTCATCATTGGCGCTCCGCTGGACAAGGTCAGCGGCATCGAGAGGCACGTGGACCTCATCCTCGGAATCAACAAGCCGGACTGCTACTCGCGGATCAGCCCCATGCGTGAAGTCCCCGTGGCTCTGGATAGGACACCACAGACTACCGCGTCGACACTAGAGACAGTATGAAGACCCAAGAGCAGATTCTCGCTGCACTGGAACGGTGGCTGGTTCTTGAGGACAGATGGCAGCGCGCCGTCCTGACCCCAGTAGCGGACTGGCCGCGCCGGATCAGCCTCAGCGCCCCACGCATGGAAGCCGTCGAAGCCGACTTTCCCGCCGCCATGGACTGGGTACACAGCTGGTGGGACTGGGCCGACGCACACGGCGTCGACCTAGAAGTCGCCGTGCGCCGGGTCTTCGGCACGTCACAGAAATTGCCCACTCATCTGAAGCTCCCGGACGTCGACACGGCCGTGCGGCTGATCGGAGGGGAATGGCCCTGCCGGATCGGGACAGCCCGGGTCCGCAGCGCCATCGTCGGCAGCCGTTTTCCGGAAACCGAACTCGCACCACTGCTACGCGAACTAACTGCGCTCGCTGACGTCGACTTCGACCTGTTGTTGACCGCCGCGGACTGGTTCCGCCACCACGACGCCACGGGTATGACTCCCAGGCAGGTGCCCGTCGAAGGCCTTGACGGCAAATGGTTAAACACCAGGCAGCACCTCGTTCAAGCGCTCAGCGGCAAGGATGAGCTGGGGCTCGTTCGCCGCCCCCGCACGGTGCATTTCGCGTACCTCGACTCGAAGCACCTTGAAGGTGGCCGCCGGTACGATGCGGTTACCGAGGGCGACAGCGCCGCTCCCTGCTACGCTCCACGGACCATCGTCATCACCGAGAATAAAGACACAGCGCTCTTCTTCCCTCCTCTCGACGGCGGCATCGCCATTCAGGGAGCAGGCGCAGCCGGACCGGTCACCGTCCCGCACCTTGAGTGGGCCGCCGAGTGCAGCGCCGTCATCTATTGGGGTGACCTCGACGCGGAAGGCTTCGAGATCGTCCACCAATATCGCAGCCGGGGGCTGGATGTGCGCACCATCTTGATGAACTGCTCAACTCTTCGTGAGTACGGTAGGTTCGGCGTTCGGGAGGACCGCCACGGCAGAAGCTTGCTCCGGGCACGCAAATTCCTGCCGCTGCTCACTGCCGAAGAGAATGCGGCCTACCAGACGGTCACTGACGCCCAGCAGGGCGGCCCCTTCCGCCTGGAACAAGAACGAATACCCCTCGATGTCGCCCATGCTCTCGTCCTGGAGGCGAGCCGCGGTGGGGGTCTTTCGCCGCTTGCCGGTGCACCAGATGACGGGGGTGATACCCCCGGCATCGAGGTCCTGGCGGGCACCTGAGTCCGCCGGTTGCTAGTCGCCGGCGGCCGTAGCTTCGTCAGTGGGCGCGCCGCGGCCAGCCCGCGGCGATGTACGCGTCAAGCGTCACCTTCATCCGCTGAGGTTTGCGCTGGAGATGAGGAGGGCGTCGTCCGTTCCCTCGAAATGGCCGTACAGCCGGAGGCCCAGCTTGCTCAGCCGGATGCTGTGACCGCCGTTGCCGGACATCGGCGACCTGCACATGAGGCGAGCGGCGGGGTGGGGAGCTGCTCTACCTACAGGCAGTTGATGCCGTGGTCGGCTGTGGCAGGCGAGGCAGGCGCCGGGCCGAGGAAGACTTCGTCGCGCTGACGAACCACTGTTCATCTGGGGCGCGTCGGCCACCGTGGACATGCAGAGGCAGGTGCTCAAGGAGATCGACCTGCGCGGCACCATCGCCTACGTCCGGGACCATCCCACGGTCATCAAGCTGGTGCAGGAGGGCAAGGTGGACCTCAAACCGTTCATCACCGGCAGGATCGCGCTGGACGACCTCGTGGAGCGGGGCTTCGACACCCTCATCAACCACAAGGACCCTGCCGTGAAGGTGCTGGTGCACCCGTAGCGGCGGGAGCTTGGTGTGTTGCCGGGAGTATGCGGTCCCCGGCAGCGCTGCCGGTTGGGCGGCTCCGCGGCCCCGGCGCCGCTTGACGCTGGTTGGTTGGAGAGCTTTCTGAGCTGGGTAACAGTCGGGTGTTCCCATCTCTGGTCTTGGTTGGAACAATGCTGCCATGGCACGAATTCTTGGGTTCCTGTTATTCATGGCAGTGGTGGTTTACGGGATCCCGGCGTCGTGACGCAGTCCAGGACGGGGAAGTCGGCGGTGAGCTCGTCTTTAGTGTTGGTGGTGTTTACGTAGCCGCGGTTCTCGTTGTAGAACTTCAGGTGCGCGCAAGCGGGCGCGGCGCCGCTGGAAGCCCGTTCCCTGGTGGTCTCCATCGGCTCGAATTCAAGCGCCGACGTGATGCGGCGGAAATTCGCCAACCACCACCAGCCTGTCAGCGCGGTCCTCCCGCTGGTCCGGGGGCAGCTCCACAACATCGCCGTTGGCCACTCCGCCCACGTGAGCAAGGCCGGCTACATAGCCGCCGCCCCGTATCCGCTGCTGGGGGAGTGCACGGCGGTCTGGCTTTCGTGGCTGGATGATATTCAGCTGATGGCCCTCGACGACACGGAGCCCAACTACCGGCGGATCCAGCTCGACGGCGAAGCCTGCCCGCTCGTGGCGGACCACGGGGAACGTCCGGAGAAGTTTTCGCTGTTCACCTCGCGCTGGGGTGTGCTGACCGATGGCGACGGCGGGAAGCTTCCGTTCCTGGACCAGCCTGCCCTCTTCGGGGTCCTCGCCGGCAGCGGCCGCGGGGACCTTTTGGAGGAGGGGAAGTCCGTGTTCGACAGGCCGCCGGAGCTTGTTGCCGGGCAGCTCGCGACGCCCTCGGTCCAGGCCTGGGCCCGGGAATGGTTCAGCTCGACCGGGCTCGCCGCGCCAGTGGACTTCGACGGGGAGTGCGCGGGGTAGCAGCTCCTCCGGAACGCCGCCTTCACCGGGCGGCGACGTTCCCGGCGATGTTCTGCGCAATGTATTCGGCATCGCGGCCCACGCCCGCCACGATGGAGGAGCCGTGCCCGGTCAGCCACGGCAGCCCGACGGCGTACAGGCCCGGGTGTTCGGTGACGCCGCGGTGGTGCCGGGGGTAGTTCCATTCGTCCAGCACCGGGATGTCCAAGATGCTGAAGTCCAGCCGGTAGCCCGTGGCCCAGAGGACCGACGTGACGTTGGCGGCCTCGAGGTTCAGCCGCGCCGGCTCCGAAGGAAGCCAATCGTCCTTACGCGGCGGCTCCGGCTCCGGTGCTGACATGCCCGTGGCGGCAATATAGCTGTCGAACATCGGCTTCATCCGCTGGTAGAACGCCGACTCCACCAGGCCCAGGCGTTCCGGAAGGTCATCACTGAAGACGAGGTCGCCGTCGTCGGCTGCTTCCAAATGGCCGTGCAGCCGGACCCCGCGCCGACCGAAGTCCCGCAGATGGATGTCGTGGCCCCCGTCGGCGCCGGACACCAGCGGGTTGCAGGCGAACCTCGCCGCGGGGGAGGGCAACTGACCCACCGTGAGGCCGTTCAGTCCATAGTCGGGGCCGAACTGTGCAAGCTGCATCATCCAATAAATAAGGTCCTGGCCGCGGTACCGGCGCGGCGCTTCCGGGCACGTGGACACCGCCAGGTGGATATCGCGGCCGACGGCGAGCAGTTCCTCGGCGATCTGACCGCCGGACTGGCCGGTGCCAACGATGAGCACGGCACCGTCGGGCAGCTGGCCCGGGTTCCGGTAGCTGTCGGTGTGAAGTTGCAGGATGTGGCTAGGCAGTTGCGCCGACAGTGCGGGGATTTTCGGCTTCTGGTAGCCGCCGGTAGCGAGCACCACGTTCCGGGCCCGCCAGATGCCCTGGGTTGTGGCCACGTTGAAGCCGCCGCCATCCGCGGGCGCGATACCCGTGACATCCGAACCCGTTCGGACAGGAGCGTCGATGCGCTGGGCATAGTGCCGGAAATGGCGGATGAGGTCATCCCGCAGCATGAAAGCTTCCGGGGCGGGGCCGTCATACGGCATGCCGGGCAGCGCGAGCGAGAAGTTCGGCGTGTTCAGGCAAAACGCGTCCCACCGGTCCTGCCACGCCCCGCCAAGCGTGTCGCGCCGTTCCAGCAACTGATGTTCGACGCCGGCCCGGCTGAGCCAGTAGCTCGTGGCCAGACCAGCCTGCCCGGCCCCGATGATAAGGGTGTCGATAACGTTGTCCGGTCCTGCAGCGGCGGACGGCATGGTTACTTCCTTGCGGCGTTCGCCTTAGGCGCCTTGGGGGATTTCGACGCCTTCGGCGGCAGCCCGGCCACATGTTCGAATGCTTTCTCCACCCAGGCCCTGGCCCGCGCCTCATCGCCGTCGCCCTCGGCATTCCAGATCTCCGGCAGCCCGGTGTAGCCGCCCATCGGACGCTCGGCCGGTCCGAACGGAACAGTCCGTTCGGTACTTTCGAGCATTTCCTTGTCTTCCTCGCCCAGCTTCACGCCGATGGTGGGTCCGAACAGGCCGGCGAACATGTTGCCGTTCACGAACGCCCCGAGGTTCCGGAACATGGGCTTGATGACCACCTCGGGACGATCCGGGAGCACCGAGCGGAAGTGCTCCTTGTCGGCGTCGGACGCTTTCGGCATTTCCATGGGTCTTCCTCCGGTAACTGATGGTCACGGACTGGTCTTCCTGCAGGATATGCCCGCGGCCGGGAACGGTACAGGCTGTCTGCCCGCAGGCGGGCGGGGCCGGGGCCGCCCGGGAGCCGCAGCGGTCGGTGGCCGCCCCGGGGAATGCTGCGGGCGGCGCCTCGACGGGGCTGTGGTAAATGGCGTCCGGAATCTCCTGTACAGTTGATCTTGTTGTTGTGTTTATGCAGTTCGTAGTTCAGGCAGTACGCAAGGTTGCAAGACCTTGTTCTTCTGAAGCAGCGGTTTTGAGCACCCCAAACAGGAGGACCCGAAAGTCGGGACAGTTCCTCCACCTTCACGAAGGACAAAAATAATGGCTACTGGTACCGTCAAATGGTTTAACGCTGAAAAGGGCTTCGGCTTCATTTCCCCCGATGACTCCTCACAGGACGTTTTCGCACACTACTCTGCGATCAACTCCTCCGGCTTCCGCTCCCTCGAAGAGAACCAGAAGGTCTCCTTCGAAACCGAGCAGGGCCCCAAGGGTCCCCAGGCCACCAACATCCAGGCTATCTAATTTCCTTTTAGATACCCGGGACCGTTAGGTTTCGAGCAGGGCCCGTCTTCGGACGGGCCCTGCTTTTTGTTTAACCCACCTGTGCTGTGTCAGTCCCGCTCAACCGCCGTATTCGAGTTCAAGTTCGACGTCGACCTCGTCGCCGGCGCGGATACCCGCCGCCGTCCTGATGCCCTTCTTGACGGGCAGCAGGTACGAGACGCTCTTGCTGTCCGGGAAGACCGACGTCGACCAGCGTTGCCCGGCGATGGAAGCGGTCACCTTGACCGAACCGAAGGCCTTGGCGAACGGGGCGGCGTCGTCCCTGAACTCCTCGGCCAGGTCCGGCGGCAGCGTGATGAAATGCCACCCGGATTCCTCGGGGTAGTGCCACAGCTCGCCGTGGAACGGGTACGACGCTGTCACGTGCCAACCAACCCGGTCACAGCGGGACGCCGTGGCGCCGGTCCAGGAACGCGGCCAGCGCGGGGTTGTCGATCTCTTTGGCCAGCCAGGGCACGGCCTGGGCGGCGGCCTCGTCGCCGAGGACCGCACGATGCGACTGCGCCCGGACCGTGAACTCCCGCATGCCGCTCCGGCTGGCCAGCGCGGCCAGACGCTCCACGAACTCGGCAGCACGCGGTGACCCGGTGGCGATGGCGACTTCCGCCGCAACATCGAGCAGCCGGGCCGAGTACCAGAGGTACCACGGCGTGGGTTCCAGGCCCCGGTTGATCCAGTGTTCGGCGGCAGCAAGGTCGCCGTGGGCGAGGAACAGCCGGGCTTCGGCGCCGGCCGCGAGGGCCATGTAGCAGTGGTCGCCGGCGAGCTCGGCCATGACCCAGGACCGGTCGATCAGGTCCGCCGCCGCGTCCAGCCGGCCCTCGGCAAGGTAGGTTTCGCCCCGGACTCCGGCGACAAACGGCTCGAACGCCGTCCAGTGTTCCCCCGCGACCCAGCCCAGGGCCCGGTCCAGGCAGGCGGCCGCCAGCTCCAGGTCGCCGCGCAGCAGGTGCACGCGACCCAGCAGGGCCTCGCTGAACGCCTGCTGCCGCCGGTTCCCGGCCTCCCGGGCCAGGCGCCCCGATTCGGTGAAAGCTGCAACGGCGTCCCCATAGTGCGCCGTGTCCGACGCCAGCATGCCCTGGATCGCCAGAATCCTCGCCTGCTCGTCCGGGAAACCCTGAGCCGCGCGCATCGCCCGGTCCAGCCAGCCGGCCGCACGGTCCGGAACCCCGCGCTGGACGGACAGGTAGCCCAGCTCGCGGAAGGCGGTCGCGGCAGTCCGGGAGACGCCGTCGGGCCCTTCCGCCGACAGCGCGCGGTGCAGGAGGTCCGCAACTTCGGCACCGCGGCCGCCGGCCTGATGGATCATGGCCCCGGACAGCGTGACCAGGGATTCGGCGAGCAGATGATGATCATCGGTGCGCTGGGCAAGCCCGACGGCGAGCCGCAGCTGCTCCAGCCCGCGATCCACCGAACCTGCCGAGAGCGACGCCCCGGCGGCATCGAGGTAGGACCGCACCGTGGCCGCACTGGCCGGCAGCCCGGGCTCGGCCACCGGGTCCGCGTCCACCAGAGCCCGGCGCACCTCCGCGGGCACGCCGAGCCCGAGCTCCCGCCGGTAGAGATCCCGGCACTTATCGGCCTGATCCCGCGCCCGCCGGTACTCGCCCAGGGAGAGCAGGGCCTTGATCAGCACGGCATGGCAGTCGGCGTTGAAGGGGTCCAGGCGCAGCGCGCGGGTGGCGAGGTCGACGGCGTCGTCCGCCCTTCCCGCCGACAGCGCGCCGAGCGAGGCTTCGTAGAGCAGCGCCAGCACGCAGTTCTCGAGCCGGTGCCGCTGGTCCTCCAACCACGACTCGAACACGGGGCAGTCCGCGAAGGCAAGACCCTCCAGGAGCTGGCCGTCGAAGGCGCGGGGGTCGGCGTCGCCGGCGGGGTGCAGGGCCGCGATCACGTCGCAGTGCCAGCCGGCCGGCAACATAAGTTTCAGCGGGTCGCCGCCGACCGAGTCCGCGCCGAGGGTCCGCCGCAGCTCGGAGAGGTTCCAGCGCAGCGCGCCGAGGGGGTCCTCGGCGTCGGGGAACAGGAGGGCGGCCGTCCGGGCCCGGCCGGTGCTGTCCGGTTGCAGCGCGAGGTAGGCCAGCACAGCCCAGGCCTTGCGGCCCCGGGGCTGCCGGAGTGGGGTGCCAGCCGACTCGATCCTGGGCGGACCGAGGAGCCGAATCCATGTGTCGGCCATATGAGTCATGCTACGCCGGGGGACCGGCGGCGGCGCGGGGGCTCCATGGGCTTGCTCACGGCCGCCGGAGAAGGCCCCGCATCACACTCGTTTCGTGACACGGACGTTTCGAGGCACTAAGTCGGATCAGGAGAAGGAACAGCCTGCCCGCACGCAGATCATTTACCGTACGCCCGGGGCGGACTACGTGTGCTGAGACGAGGGCGCGCATCGCAAGTGTTCGAAGTGTTCGAAATGTGAGACTAAGTGTCTTGAATTGTGGACGTCATGATTACCATGGGCCATGGAATCGACTCAGGCAACCCGTGGCTTCCCGCCCGTCTTCGTTGACGCGATGTGGCTTCGAGCGAACCTCGACGGCGTAGTCGTGGTCGACTCGCGCTGGTATCTCGACGGTTCGTCCGGGCGGACGGAGTACGACGGCGGCCACATCCCGGGCGCGGTGTTCGTCGACCTCGACGCTTGGCTGTCCGGCGACACCGGGCCGCGCGGACTCAATCCGCTGCCGGATCCCGCAGTGTTCGCGCGAGGAATGTCCTCGCTTGGCATCGGCGACGACCCGACGGTCGTCGCCTACGACGACGCCGGCGGAGTCATCGCGGCACGGCTCGTGTGGATGCTGCGAGCACTCGGAAAGCGCGCGGCCCTGCTCGACGGCGGAATCGCCGCATGGCCCGGCCCGCTCGAGAGGAATCCGGCACGTCCTTTCCCGACGACATTCACCGCTTCCGACTGGCCCTCGGAACGCCTGGTGCAGGCCGAGGACCTTGACAGGTGGCACGGGGCGATCGTCGACGCGCGCAACACGGATCGCTTCGACGGCAGCCTTCAGCTACCCACCGATCCTCAGGCAGGGCATATCCCAGGGGCCGTGAATGTGCCCTGCCGGGAGAACCTCGACCAGCACGGGCGCCTGCGCCCCATCCCGGAAGTGCGCGAGGCGTTCGCCCGCGCCGGGATCCGAGACGGGTCCGCCATCGTCTCCTACTGCGGATCAGGCATCACGGCATGCCACAACCTGCTGACCCTTGAACACGCAGGCCTCGGCCAAGGCCGGCTCTACGCCGGCGGCTGGTCCGAATACGCCGCAGACCCGGAACGCACCGCTGAGCGATGAAGCATCCTTTCGTCTGAAACAGCCAGCGTCCGGCGGCTCCCGCGGGGTCGATGGTCTTCACGTTCATGGCTGCGTCGGCGCAGAGGGAACATGAAATCAAACGCGAACGCGTCACCGACTCCATCAGCAAGCGCCGTGAGGCCGGCAAAGAGCTGGACGGCCGCCAGAAACTGCTCGTAGTCCTGCACGACGGCGGGAGGCCGGAAACGCTGCCGCCGCCTGCCGTCATGCTGGTGTCCGCTGCGGACTGTTCGGACATGTGGCCGTTATTTGGCCTTGGGGATGAGGACCCACAACGCGATATAGACCACTTCGCCGACGCCGAAGAAGCCGAAGAATACGAAGCCGAGGCGGACCAGCGTCACGGAGATGCCGAAGCGCTGAGCAATAGCTGCGCAGACTCCCGCGAGGATCTTGCGGTTCCTTGGCCTCATCAGAGATCGTTCCATCCAGTCAAGGTAGCAGTGCGGCCACGCCAGCGGAACAGCCTCTTCTTCGGGCAGGTAGGACATAACGGCGTCGGCGTCTTTGCGGGACCGGACCCAGGCCGGAGCCAAGAATGGGCGCGAAACCGCTCACACGCTGGCTCACACGGTGACCGCGGAAACTGGACATGTCCCCCCCAAAGGACCGGAAACAAGGGGTCCGGAAACCCGACCACAACTGAAGCCCTCACCGCACCGATTACCCCGGAATCCGGCCCCGACCAGCAACTTCATCACTCGCCCCAACAACCAGCTTCATCAATCGCCCGAGGTGTTTTTCCATGGAATTTGCCGCCATCCTGCTCGTAGCACTCATGGTCTACGCAAGCGTCGCCACCATCGTCGCGGTCGTCCGCGACGGCCGGGGCCACACCCCGCTCGAGCGGTCCACACGCCCTTGGATGGCGGGTAACCTGCCGAGCGAACCGTATGCGTCGCTGCGGTCCCTGCACTGACCGAATCCCAGCAGCCGCACGCCACTAACCGCAGACACGGCCCCCGTCTCCAACGCTGGAGGCGGGGGTCGTTCGCCGTCGTCGCGCGGTTCTTGGTTTGGCACCGGCGGAAGCCGCCGGTAACCCGGTGGTTCGGGCAGCCGGGCCGCCCGACAAGTCCCATGGAGGCCGCCCGCGGCATCCGCGAGCGGGCCCCATCCCCAACGGGTGTAGGCCGGCGTGAGGGGTGTAGCGTACGCTGACCTCGGCTGATAGGCGTCGGGGGAGAGGCAAATGTCAAGACGACATCTTTGCGGGGCAGTAGCGGTGGCTTTCGGAATCGCCTTGGCCGGATGCTCTGGATTCACGCAACCCG
This sequence comes from Arthrobacter sp. TE12232, assembly GCF_054062615.1. Classification (NCBI taxonomy): domain Bacteria; kingdom Bacillati; phylum Actinomycetota; class Actinomycetes; order Micrococcales; family Micrococcaceae; genus Arthrobacter; species Arthrobacter sp. TE12232. The sequence goes on along the minus strand of NZ_JBSSFK010000001.1, from coordinate 1,415,913 downwards.
GTCCAGTCATCACTTCGCCCACCCCGCGGGCGGCAACCCCTGTACCGAGCCCGCCGTCGAGCACGCCCATTGCCCGCGACAGCAACTTGAAGGGAAACAGCGCGATGAGCGTAACCGTGGCGCCTGACATCTTCGATCAGCAGGGAGAGAAGTACGAGGAAGGACTGGGCGACGGATGGGAAACGTCACCGGCGTTCCTCGTCGTGTCCGACGACCAGGACAAGGCTGCCAGGGCGCTGTATGCCGCGGCAGGGCGCTTCTATTCGGTGGATCAGGACGGCAATGAACTCACTCGCGCCGAAATGACTGGCGAATACCCCCAGTACACGCCGAACTACGTCTCCGACGTCTATCTGACCGATCAGGGCCCCATGATTTGGACTGACACCAAAGGCGAGCTCACGAAAGGCATGGCGGAGGAAATGCTGCGCATCCTTGTGGCCGAACTCCGTGCCCAGGGGATCACGGCCCATATCACCGCCCCGCCGGCTGACCTCCCTCTCGACGACCAGCGAATATGGCGGCCTCCCGTATAGGCCCCAAATGCCGTGGTGGGCGACTTGACGGCGCCCAATCGCGAAAGAAGCAGGCCCGCGGGGACTGTCGACGCCGGCAGTCCGGGCGCGCGGGCAGCGCCGACGTCGGCGGTCCGGTGTCTAGACACCCGCAGTGACGCGGGAGCATCCTAAACGTGTGCGCGTTTCGGGAGGAGAGCCGCAACGGGGCGGGGAGCTTCCGCCCTGGCTGGGGAATTCCGGGGAAGCAGACGGGCCACCGGCAGACGGTTCTCACTTTCCGGGCGTGCGGACACGATCGGCGAGGGAAGCTGGTACCAGATCATGGACGAAACATCCGATACGCGGCAAAGGCTGTCCTCCCGCATCGACGAGAAGCAGCAGGCCCTCCGTTCCTATCTCAGCAAGGAAAGACCCCGGCGCACCCGGCTGGCCAATATCAGCATCGTAGGCAGCGCGCTGGCCGCCGCGCTCACTGCCGGTCCCGCCTTCGGAGGCACAGGGTTCACCGAATCGGTGGCGGCAATCTTCAACCTGAGCGACGACTCTCTTGTGTGGCGCGTGCTGTGCCTGTTCGCGGTGATCTTTTCCGTTGCCGCGGCGCTGGCCACAAATTTTGCCACGTCACGTTCGCTGGCAGACCGCGTGAGCGCGGCCGAGACCTGCAGCGCCCAGTTGGAGGGACTGCAGGTCGCGTTGAACTTCGGCCACATTGAGATCGACGAAGCCGTCAAGCTCTACCAGCAATACTCGACACAGGTGGCGTTCGTGGAGGGACTGCCGGCGGGGTGAGGCTTTCTTCGCCCGGCTCCTCTACGGGCTTTTGTCGCGGCTCCTTGCGCCGCTCACTACAGCCGAACAATGTCGGGTTCGAGCCGTCGAGTAGGCCAGGAGTTGTCGTTGCTACCCAATTCCGTCGGGCGGCGGAGAATTCGGGGCATTCGGGCGATTGAGGATCAGATGAGGGAACTCCGAGGAAGAGCTCCCAGTCCCTGCTAGTCAAGTCCCGAAGGAGTCCCGGCGGGTTTGGCTAGTTTGGAGGCTTGCAGCTCAGTCCGCCCTGTAGTCGAACGTCAGCTGGGCCGGGGAGGGCCCTGCAGCATCTCCGGTGTTAGGCCGTGGAGCTCCACAAGTTGCTCCCGGAACCACACGTCGTAGGGATCATCCGACGTCGAAAGGGCCCGGAACGCCTTCTCCAAATCCTCGGCCTCGTGGAACAGGCAGACGAAGTCCCCTTGTGGGGTCTGCATGAGGCTGGCAACCTCGCGGGTCATGCCCATGCGCTCGCGCGAGCGTTTGTGTTCTTCGGCCCGGGCCCCGCTCATCTCGGCGTCCAGTGCTTTCCACGCCTCCAGTTTCCCGGGCAGGATCGGTGCGAACCACGTTATGCATTCCATGACAAATGTCCTTCCACGCAACGGTTTCAGCACGGTGGCAATCCCATCGGTGCAGCTGGAAGCTTAGTCCTGCGGCCGACGCCGGGACAGAGGACGCGGGAAGCTCCACCGCTTGTGCCGGCAGGCTCAGCCGCTTGGAGCGGCAGGCTCACGCCCCGCGCTCAGCCAGCCAGGTCGGCGAGGATCTGCGCACCGGCCCTGGCCCCGGCGGCCCTGCGGAGGCGGTCGCCGATATACGCCGCTGCCCTGCGGTGACTCTCGGACGCCAACAGGGCCGCGAGGGCGGCGCCGATCTGCTCCGGCGACGATGTGCGGTTCAGCAAGACGCCGGCGCCCGCCGTACTGATGGCCTTACCCACCATGTGCTGGTCCATCATCGGGTGCATCGGCACGACCAGGACCGGCAGGCCGTGGGCCAGCGCGCGCATGGACGTGGCGTGGCCGCCATGGCAAATGACCGCACTGCAGCCCGGCATGATCCGGTTGTGGTCGACGTAGTGGTGCACCGTGGCGTTTTTCGGCGCGGATAGGCTCGCCGGATCCACTGCGGGGCCCGTGGTCACGATCAGCTCCACGGACGATCCGGACGCCGCATCCAGGATCTTCTGCAGCACCTCCTGCTGCCCGGAGAACGCCGTGCTGCTCAGACTCACCAGGACGCGCGGAGGTCCGGCCGGAGGTTCGGGAGGCGGTCCGGCAGTCAAGACCCCTGACGACGGCGCCGCGGACGGGGGCCGTGCGGGAACCAGTTGCTCGGCAGACGTCGTCCCGGCACCGGCCAACACGACGTCGTCTACTACGGCCCCGGACCACACCACCTTGTCCGGGTGGCTCTCCCAAGAGACCCTGTCCCAAGAGCCTGCCGGGTCCAGGAGCGGGTCCGCGCAGACCAGTACCCGTTCCGCATGCCGCATCACGCGGCGCGGAGGCAGCCCCTTGAGCGAGAGTGCGGCGCCCATGGGGCCATGCCGGAACGGGCCGTCAAAGAACGCGAAGAAGCTGTGGACCAACACCACATGCCGCAGCCCGGCTTTGGCGGCGGCATCGATCGCGCCCAGGAGCAGGCAATCGATGACGACGACGTCGGTCGGCTCCCGTCGCGCCTCCGCCACAAGGTCCCGGCCGATGCCGGCGTCGCTGAATGCGGACAGCATGGCCGAGAACTGCCGGTGCGCGGGGGCCGGCACGGCGAGATCCAGCGGGGCCGCCTGCCGGTAGGGAATGAATTCCGCGCCGGTGGCCTCCACCGCCGTCGCCTGACGGGCGTGCCCGAGGAAGCGGACCCGGTGTCCCTGCCGCAGCAGCTCGCGGCCGATGCCCAGGGCGGGCGGGAGGTTGCCGCCGGCGTCGAGCGTGGCGAAGAGGAAGTTCGACAACTCTTCCTCCTTAAGCCTCAACCCGCGGGGGTTCCTTTAGGGTCCTGCGGTCCTGATTCCAGACAGCTCTGTTGCCCGGGTTCCTGCAGCGCTCCGCCGTGTCCTGCGGGAAGACAGCAATGCCGGGTTCTCAGGGCACCGGTACTGCTGAATGCTAGCCGTTCGGGCGCGGCCGGGACAGGTGACGTGCCGGGAACCGGTCCTGTGGCGCCTTCAGGTGAGCAGAATGGGGTCCGCCGACCATCAACCCATGCTGGTCACGAGCTCCGCACTCCGGGCCCGGATCGCAGCAAGGCTGTCCGCCAGGCCGCAAAGGACGATGCCGGCGTCGGCCGCCTGCAGTGGTGACTCCGGTGTGTTCAGCCCGTCGGCCCGGAGGCTAACAAGCGACTCCACGAGCCGGAAGGCCAGGTCCCCGTTCTGGCTGGTGCCGGCCCACCCGGTCGCGGGGAGGTCCGCCCCCAGCCGCTGGTACAGGCCGCGGAGCTCCGTCCTGTCGGCCATGAAGCTGTGGAACCGCTGGCTGCGCGCCTCCGGCAGGTTGTAGAGCACCCCGAGGTTCCAGCGCGCAGTGCACAACTGGGTCCCGTCATAGAGCGCGACGGCGTGCAGTCGCGCCGCAGCCGCCACGGGACTACGGTCCCCGTCACCCAGGGCGCAGACTGTGCGGGCGAAGGCGAGACCACCGGCTACCGTGCCCGCCAGGAGAACCTCGAGGATGTCGTCCTTGTGGCTGAAGTGATGGTAGAGCGACGACTGGCGTATCCCCACGGCTTCCGCGATGGAGCGCGTTGAGGTGTTGGCATACCCCTGCGTGGTGAAGAGTTCAGCGGCGGCATCGAGGATCTCGTCACGGGCGGTGGCCCCCGGACGGGAGGGCTGCTGCTTGCGGGGGCGCCCCGGGCCGGTTGTTGTCACGGCATCATTCTTGCACCCCGGCGGGCCTCTGCCCTCGCACCCCGGCGGGGCCCGCGCTGCGGCCCAAAACCCGGTGAGATCCGGGAAACACCACGGAAATATTCCGTCAATCCACCTTTTACACGGGCGAAACGAGTTCGGGATGTCCGGCTGGAAAACTATCAAGTGACCGGTATTCCGCAGCGTTGGGCCCAGTGCTGCATTTGCCGGAACGCATCAACCCCAACGCCGTTCCAGCCCCGGAGATTTTCGATGACATCCACAGTTCTCCCCTCATCCGCGCAGACGGATGATGCAGACCTCACGTCGCTTGGCTACGAGCCCTCCCTGCACCGCAAGCTGGGCCGTTACGCCTCCTTCGCGGCAGGCTTCTCCTTCGTTTCCATCCTGACCACCATCTTCCAGCTCTTCGCGTTCGGCTACTCCTTCGCCGGGCCGGCCTTCTTCTGGACCTGGCCGGTTGTGCTGATCGGCCAGCTGCTGGTGGCCCTGAATTTCGCGGAGCTCGCAGCACGCTACCCGCTCTCCGGGGCGGTCTACCAGTGGGCCCGACGCGTCGGCGGTGAAACGGTGGGCTGGTTCGCGGGCTGGTTCATGGCCCTGGCGCAGGTGGTCACCGCCGCCGCAGCGGCCATCGCCATGCAGGTGGTGCTGCCCCAGCTCTGGGACGGATTCCAGCTTGTGGGAGGCGACCCCGCCCTGAACACCACCACCGGCGCCGCGAACGCCGTCGTCCTCGGGGCCATCCTGCTGGTGGTCACCACGGTGATCAACTCCCTGGGCGTCAAACTGATGTCCCACGTGAACTCCGTGGGTGTCACCTGCGAAATCGTGGGCGTCGCCGCCGTGATCCTGGCGCTCATCACCGCCGCCCAGCGCGGACCCGACGTCGTGATGGACACCACCGTCCTGGCCGGATCCGACCTCGGCGCGGTAGGCGCGTTCATGGTCTCGGGCCTGATGGCCGCCTACGTCATGGTGGGCTTCAACTCGGCCGGTGAGCTCTCCGAGGAGACCAAGTCCCCGCGGCAGACGGCACCCCGGACCATCCTTTCCGCCCTGATCATCTCCGGCATCGGCGGGGCGCTCACGATCATCACGGCGCTGATGGCCGCGCCCAGCCTCGACGACGGCCGGCTCGCCACCGAGGGCCTGCCCTACGTGCTGACCGCCGTCCTGGGCACCTTCTGGGGCAAAGTGCTCCTGGTCGACGTGGCCGTGGCCATCTTCGTCTGCACCCTCGCCATCCAGACCGCCGGGTCCCGCCTGGTGTTCTCCATGGCCCGCGACGGCAAACTCCCCGCCTCCGCCCTGCTCTCCTCCGTGCACCCGACCCGCGGCACCCCGATGTGGCCCTCCATCGCCATCGGCGCACTGGCCGTGGGCGTGCTGGCCATCAACGTCGGCAACGCCGCCCTCTTCACCACGCTATGCAGCGTCTGCATCGTCATGGTCTACGTGGCGTACCTCCTGGTCACCGTGCCGCAGCTCCTCAACCGCCTCCGCGGCGACTGGGACCGGGTGGGCCAGACCATGCCGGCAGGGCTGTTCTCCCTGGGACGCTGGGGCCTGCCCGTCAACATCCTCGCGGTGCTCTACGGCGCCGTCATGGTGGTCAACCTCGCCTGGCCGCGGCCCGAGGTGTACGACCCCTCCGGGGAAAACGGAATCCTCCTCTATTCCGCCCCGCTCATGGTGGGCATCGTGCTCCTGCTCGGCCTCGGGATCCGGCGCACCAGCGCCCGGTCCGCGAGCCGCAGCGAAGACCCCGCCGCCGCCTGACCGCGCAACGCCTGACTCCCAGGCCGCCTGACTGTCTGCCCGCGCCACTCAACGCCCCACTCCAGGATTGACATGACACAGACCACCGAAACACCAGCCACCGCCACATCCACCACTTCAGGCGCCCGCGCGCACGCCCGGGAACAGCACGGCCGCACCGCGGACACCATGCGGCACGTCCCGGCCGCCTCCGCCCCGGCGCGGTACACCGCCGGCCTGCCCGAGGCCGCCAAGGAACACCTGAGCTGGGCCGAATCCGTGGCCTTCGGCCGCTACACCGCCCTGCCGCTGGCCCGCGGAACCCGGATCCGGCTCACGGACACCGACGGCGACGCCTGCGTCCACGTCCTGCTCTACCGGAGCGGGGCTCTGCACGAACGGCTCAACGTGGCGGACACCGTCAAGGTCCCGTGGCAGGCGTACCTCACGGCGGGACACCCGCTGCTCTCCGACGCAGGCCGGCTGATGGCCACGATTGTGGCCGATACCTCCGCCCGCCACGATGCCCTGACCGGCACCACCACGCTGGCCGGGAACACTGCCCGCTACGGCGCCGGGACCGCCCACAGCAGCTCGCCCGCCGGGCGGGAACTCCTGACCCTGGCCGCACTGAAGCAGGGGCTGGGCGCACGGGACGTGGCGCCGTCGCTCGCCCTGTTCAAGGGCATAGGGGTTGACCCGGACGGCAGCATCCGGTTCACCGGTGCCGCCGGCGCCGGTGCCGCCGTCGACATCCTCTTGCACATGGACGCCGTGGTGCTCCTGGCGAATACCGCCCACCCCCTGGACCCCCGGCCGGACTTCAGTGGAACCGCCGTCGACGTCGTCGCCTGGCACGCCCCGGACGACCTCGGCCTGCTCGCGGAGGGCCTCCTGACCGGACCACTGTCCCCCGAACACCGGCAGGCCCTGAACAACACCGACCACGACCTCATGGCAAGGAACGCACGATGAACACCGCCACTGAAATCCTGAAACCCCCGGCCGCCACCGCCAGCGAAACAGCGCTCGCGGACGGCGCCGTCATCCTGGATGAATACGTCGAAGCCCGCGGTCCCTGGTCCGCCGTCGTGTGCGCCGGGGACGTCCTGACCATCGTGGATCTGGAAGGCAACCAGGCGGTGGACTGCCTGCTCTACGCGGCAGACGACACGGACGTGCGGTACTCCGCCGCCGTCACCCTCGCCGCGCAGCGCTCCATCGTGCTGACCACCGGCTCCGTGCTCCGCTCCGACGCCGGCCTGCCGCTCATGACCGTGGTGGCGGACGAAGTCGGCGCGCACGACACAATCGGCGGAGCCTGCTCGCAGGAATCCAACACGCTGCGATACGGGCAGCACACCCGCGAACAGCACGCCTGCGTGGAGAACTTCCTGATCGAGGGGTCCCGCTGGGGGCTGGGGAAGCGTGACCTGGTCTCCAACATCAACTGGTTCATGAACGTTCCGGTGGACCCCGACGGAGCCCTCGGGATCGTGGACGGCCTTTCCGCCCCGGGCAAGCGGGTGGCCCTCCGGGCCGAGGTGGACACCCTGGTGCTGGTCTCCAACTGCCCGCAGATCAACAATCCGTGCAACGGCTTCAACCCCACGCCCGTCCGCATGATCGTCACCCGCCCGGAGGCTGCCCTGTGAACCGCTTCGACACCCTGCTGATCGCCAACCGCGGCGAAATCGCCTGCCGCATCATCGAATCCGCCCGGAAAATCGGGTTGCGCACCGTGGCCGTGTACTCCGAAGCCGACCGGGGCGCCCGCCACGTCAGGCTGGCGGATGAGGCCGTGCTCCTGGGCCCGGCCCCCGCCAAGGAGTCCTACCTCAAGGTCGAGGCCCTGCTGGCGGCGGCCGCGGCCACGGGTGCCGGCGCCATCCACCCCGGCTACGGCTTCCTCTCGGAGGACGCCGGCTTCGCGGAGGCCGTGGAGGCCGCCGGGCTGGTCTTCGTGGGACCCACCCCGGAACAACTCCGGATCTTCGGCACCAAACACACTGCACGGGACGCCGCGCGGGCCGCCGGCGTGCCCATGATCGCCGGATCCGGCCTGCTCCCGGACGTGGACGCGGCCGTGCTTGCCGCCCGCGACATCGGGTTCCCGCTCATGCTCAAGGCCACGGGCGGTGGCGGCGGCATCGGCATGACCGTGTGCCGCACCCAGGATGAGCTCACCGAGAGCTACCCCCGGGTGGCGCGGCTGGCCGGCGCGAGCTTCAGCACCGCCGGCGTCTTCGCCGAGCGCTACGTCGAGCACGCCCGGCACGTGGAGGTGCAGATTTTCGGCGACGGCGACGGCAGGGTAGTCAGCCTGGGCGACCGTGACTGCTCGCTGCAGCGCCGGCACCAGAAAGTGTTGGAGGAGGCGCCCGCCCCGGATCTGCCCGACGCGCTCCGCGACGAACTGCACCGTAGCTCGCGGGCGCTCTGCGGATCGCTGGACTACCGCTCGGCCGGGACCGTTGAGTTCGTCTACGACCCGGCCCGCCAGGAAGCGTCCTTCCTGGAGGTCAACGCCCGGCTCCAGGTCGAACACCCCGTCACCGAGGCCGTCACCGGCGTCGACCTTGTGGAATGGATGCTCCGGCTGGCCCAGGGCGGGACTGAGGCTGCCGGCGTGCTGGCCGGGCGCCCGGACAGCATTCCCGTCTCCGGCTACGCCGTCGAAGCCCGGCTCTATGCCGAGGACCCGGCCCGCAACTTCCAGCCGAGTTCCGGAACCGTCACCAACGCCGCCTACCCCGGAACTGACGGCGTGCGCGTGGACGCCTGGGTGGAAACCGGCAGCGAGGTCTCCACCAACTACGATCCCCTCCTGGCCAAGATCATCACCACCGGCACGGACCGGAACCAGGCCTTCGACCGGCTCGGCGCCGCGCTGAAGGCCACCCGGATCGACGGCATCGAGACCAACCTCGGGATGCTCCGGGCCGTGACCGGCCTAGACGTGGTCCGCGACGCCACCCACTCCACCGGCACCCTGAACGACCTCGGCGACCCGGAACCCCGGATCACCGTGGAGCGGCCCGGCCTGCAGACCTCCGTCCAGGACTGGCCCGGCCGGGCCGGGCTGTGGCAGGTGGGCGTGCCGCCCAGCGGCCCGATGGATGACCTGTCGTTCCGGCTGGGCAACCAGGCACTCGGCAACCCCGAAGGCGCACCCGGGCTCGAGTTCACCATGACCGGCCCCAGCCTGCACTTCACCCATGCGACGACGGTGTGCATCGCCGGCGCCGCCACCACGCTCACCGTGAACGGCGCGAACGTGCCCGCCTGGGAACCGGTGACGGTGCCCGCAGGAGGCACTCTCGACGTCGGCACCGCCGAAGGGTCCGGGCTCCGCGGCTACATCCTGTTCCAGGGCGGACTCGACGTGCCGCAATACCTGGGCAGCGCGTCCACCTTCACCCTGGGCCAGTTCGGCGGCCATGGCGGCCGCGTCCTCCGGTCCGGGGATGTGCTCCGCGCCGTGGCCCCGGACCCTGCCGCGGACCCTGCCGCGGACCCTGCCGCGGAGGATCCGTCGCCGGCAGCGCCGGGCCAGGCCGGTCCCGTTCCGCCGGACAGCAGGCCGATGCTGACCTCCGCGTGGGAACTGACGGTCGTGGAGGGCCCGCATGGCGCCCCCGAGTTCTTCCAGCGCGAGGACATCGAGGACCTCTACGCCGCCCGCTACGAAGTGCACTTCAACTCCTCCCGCACCGGCGTCCGCCTCATCGGGCCTAAACCGCGGTGGGCCCGCAGCGACGGCGGCGAGGCGGGACTGCACCCGTCGAACATCCACGACACCGCCTATTCGGTGGGTGCCCTGGACTTCACCGGCGACACCCCCATCCTGCTCGGCCCGGACGGTCCCAGCCTCGGCGGCTTCGTCTGCCCTGTGACGGTGGTGACGGCCGACCGCTGGAAGCTCGGCCAGCTCCGTCCCGGCGACACCGTCCGATTCGTGCCGGTGGAGGCCCGCCAGGCACCGTCGGCCAAGGACCTGGGACCGGGGCGGCAGCTGGTGCTGCCGGGCGACGCCGGCTGGTCCCGTTCCACAGCCGGTGCCTGCGTCTTGAAATCTGGCACGGCCCTGCCGTCCGCCGGTATCCGCCGGGGAGACGGCGACGACGGCGTGCTGGGCCGGGTGCCGGAAGGGCCCGGACGGCCCGCGGTCACCTACCGCCGCTCCGGCGATGACAACCTGCTGGTGGAATACGGCGACATGGTGCTCGATCTCAGCCTGCGGGCCCGCGTGCACGCCCTGCACCAGCACCTCGAAGAGCTGCGCATGCCGGGGATCGTGGACCTCACACCCGGGATCCGGTCCCTGCAGATCAAGATCGACCCGACGGTGCTCCCGGCCCCGCGCCTCCTGGGCTTGGTGCAGGACATCGAAGCCGCCCTCCCGGCGAGTTCAGAGCTGGTGGTGCCCAGCCGAACCGTACGCCTGCCGTTGTCCTGGGACGATCCGGCCACCCGCGAAGCGATCCAGCGCTACATGGCCGGCGTCCGGGACGACGCCCCCTGGTGCCCGTGGAACATCGAGTTCATCCGGCGCATCAACGGCCTGGAGTCCGTGAACGATGTCTTCGACACGGTCTTCAACGCCGAATACCTCGTCCTGGGCCTGGGCGACGTGTACCTGGGCGCCCCGGTGGCCACACCCCTCGATCCCCGCCACCGCCTGGTCACCACCAAGTACAACCCGGCCCGGACCTGGACGCCGGAAAACGCCGTGGGAATCGGCGGAGCCTACATGTGCATCTACGGCATGGAAGGGCCCGGCGGTTACCAGTTCGTGGGCCGGACCACCCAGGTGTGGTCCCGCTACGCCGATTCCGCGCCGTTCGAACCGGGTTCGCCTTGGCTCCTGCGCTTCTTCGACCGCATCTCCTGGTACCCGGTCAGCCCGGAAGAGCTGCTGGACCTGCGGGCGGACATGGCCGCGGGCAGGGGACGCGGCGTCGAAATCGAAGACGGCACTTTTTCCCTTGCCGACCATGAGGACTTCCTCGCCAGGAACAGCGAGTCCATCGCGGTGTTCCGCGAGCAGCAGGCGGCGGCCTTCGCCGTCGAACGTCAGGCCTGGGCCGACGCCGGCGAGTTCGACCGCGCGGACGCGGCAGCCGCCGTCGTCCCGGAGCCTGAAGAGCTGGTGGTCCCCGACGGCGGCACCCTTGTCTCCGCGCCGTTCGCCGCCAGCGTGTGGAAGGTGGATGTCACCGCGGGGGACCACGTGGTGAGGGGCCAGCCGCTGGTGTCGCTGGAGGCGATGAAGATGGAAACGGTGCTGGCCGCCCCGTGCGACGGTGTGGTCCAGCAGGTGCTGCCGGTGGCTGGATCCCAGGTAGTGGGCGGCGAAGCCCTGGTGGTTCTCGGGCTGCCTGTGGAGACCTCCGCGGAGGAACTAATCAAGGAACTGGGCGCCAAGGAACTGGAAGAGGCCACAGTATGAGGACGACGTTTGAAGGACCGAGTGCGACCGCCCGGGTGCGGGCGGCGCTGGCCGCCATCGAAGCCTCCGGCCGGCCGGAAATCTGGATCACCGTGCGGGGCGCGGACGAACTGCTGGCCGAGGCGGCGGCCGTTGATGACGCGGTGGCCGCGGGCGAGGAGTTGCCCCTGGCCGGGCTGCTCCTCGCCGTGAAGAACAACGTCGACGTGGGAGGGATTGACACTACAGCGGCGTGCCCCGGCTTCGCCTACACCCCGGCGCGGGACGCGGAGGCGGTGGCCCGGCTGCGGGCGGCGGGCGCGGTGGTTGTGGGGGCGACAAACCTGGACCAGTTTGCCACCGGGCTGGTGGGAACACGCAGCCCGCACGGGGCGGTCCGCGATGCGCGGCGCCCGGACCGTATCTCCGGCGGCTCCAGCTCCGGATCCGCCGTGGCCGTGGCCCTGGGGCTGGCGGACATCGCCATCGGCACGGACACCGCGGGATCGGGGCGCGTCCCCGCCGGGCTCCAGGGTATCGTCGGCATCAAAGCCACGCTGGACGTGGTGTCCACCGCCGGGGTAGTGCCGGCGTGCCGCTCTTGGGACGCCGTGACGATTTTCGCAAGGGACCTGGGCTCGGCTGAGTTGGCCATGGGGATTATGGCCGGCGGGGCTCGCCCGTGGCCCGCCGATGTCCGGCTCGCGGCGCCCGACCGGCCGCGCGTCGCCTATCCGTCCAGCCTTCCGGAACTCCCGCAGACGTGGGCGGCTGAATTCGGCCGACAGATCGCCAGGCTTCACGCCGCTGGCGTGGACGCCGAGCCGATCGAGTTCGAGGTCTTCCTGCGGGCCGCGCGTCTGCTGTACGACGGCGGGCTCGTCGCCGAACGCTACGCGGCCGTCGGGGCCTTCGTTGACGCCGCCGGCGACACTGCAGAAAATCCTGCGGGGCTGGATCCGACGGTCGCCGGAATCGTCCGCCGCGCCGGCCAAGTGCCGGCACCCAGCTATGTTGCGGACACCGCCCGGCTGGACGGACTGAAGCGGCAGGCGATGGCGCTCCTGGAGGGATTCGATGCCTTGGTGGTCCCCACCGCGCCGTTCCACCCGAGCCTGGCGGACGTCGCGGCCGACCCTGTGGGCGTGAACTCGCGCATGGGCACCTACACGAATTTCTGCAACCTGTTCGATCTGTGTGCCGTTGCCGTACCCGCGGGAGAGGTGGAGGGAGCCCAGTTCGGGCTCACCGTTGTGGGTCGCACGTTCGACGACGCCGTGGTGGCCGACATCGCCCGCACGATTGAGACCGCATCGCCGCCCCCGACGCTGTTCGCGGCCGGGGCCGCTCCTTCCCGGCAGTTGCCCGCGGGAAAGCCGTGGCCCGTCCGTGCCGGCGCGTCCTCGGTACCCCTGGTTGTGGTGGGGGCGCACCGCAAGGGCCAGCCGCTGGCACACCAACTCGAAACCCTGGGAGCCTCCTGGGCCGGGCACGTACGCACGGCCGCACGCTACCGAATGGTCTCGCTGGACACCCAGCCACCGAAACCCGGCGTGTACCGCTCGGAGGACGGGGCGGAACTGGTGGCCGAGCGCTGGCTTCTCTCCGAAGCGGCGCTGGGTCAATTCCTGGCGGCGTTGCCCGAGCCGATGCTTCTTGGCTCCGTACGCCTGAGCGACGGGTCCAGCGCCGTCGGCTTTGCCTGCGACGCGGTCGCCGCCACGAACGGCACGGACATCACCAGGTACGGCGACTGGCTGGTTGCGATGGCCGCCTCTCCGGCCGGGCAGGCGGATCCGGACTTGGAAGTGCTTGGTGAGGGACCGCGCGGTCAGGAACCCCGGGGGGACAGATCGCGAAGTCAGGGATCGCGCGGCACCCTCGCTGACGTGCTGCTGACCGGGTTCACACGAGGGATGCAGCCGGGTACCAAAAGGAGGTAACCGTGAGTCGGCACTTGGCCAGATTCACGGGGCCGGCTTCATGGCGCCGCCCGGGGAGGCCTGCGGGGGGAGTGCCTCCCGGGCGGGCGCCCGGCGGAGGCCCGTACGGCCGGCTGGTCCGGACCTTCCAGGTCTTCCAGCCCACCGCAATATCGATCGAAAGGAACGGCAGTGCTGAACGCTAAGACATGGTGGGCCGCGATGCGCGCTACGGCAGTCCCGCGTCCCGCAGGGGAGGTGACGGCCGCCACCCGTGACGCGGAACTGCAATATTGCTGGCTGCTGCCGGGAGACGTCACGTATTCCGCAGCTCCGTCAACACCCGAGACTCAAGCAGCCGTGGAGTGAGGCGCCGGACAGCAGCTGCCCGGCGCTAGCCTGGCGCGGGGCCCAGAGTAGGTGACGCAGCACACAGGAGCAAGGCCTGGCCTCTAGGCTTTTGGAAGGGCCGATGATGCGGCCGGATTCCGCGTGGATCCGGGGAATATGACGCCAGGGGACACCTTCGGGGGCCGATTTGTGCAGGGTCCTCCCGGCGTGTAAAGTAATTCGAGTCGCCGCCGCTGATGCGGAAAGAAAGCGACCGACCCCCTTCTAAACAGCCTGAAAATGGTTCGCAAATTAGCGTGCCGAATAAGGGTGGGGACCTTCTCGAGAGAATGTAGATCGCAGAAATGCGAATTTGCAAACGCTCCCGAGATCGGGTAAGTTTGAAAAGTTGCTCCGGAGCGATCCGCGACTGTTTGTTGGTTGTGGTGGTGCCGGGTGTGTCTGTTGTTTGAGAACTCAATAGTGTGCCAAGTTTGTTGATACCAATTTATTGTATTGAATTGGTTGAATGTGCCGGGCCCGCCACCCCGTGGTGTGGTCTGGTGTTTTTGGCTGGTTTCAAATTTTGTGCAGCGTGTGCATCCCGTTTTCCCGGGGGCGCATGTTGTGTCTGTTTTTCTTCAACGGAGAGTTTGATCCTGGCTCAGGATGAACGCTGGCGGCGTGCTTAACACATGCAAGTCGAACGATGATCCGGTGCTTGCACCGGGGATTAGTGGCGAACGGGTGAGTAACACGTGAGTAACCTGCCCTTAACTCTGGGATAAGCCTGGGAAACTGGGTCTAATACCGGATATGACTCCTCATCGCATGGTGGGGGGTGGAAAGCTTTATTGTGGTTTTGGATGGACTCGCGGCCTATCAGCTTGTTGGTGAGGTAATGGCTCACCAAGGCGACGACGGGTAGCCGGCCTGAGAGGGTGACCGGCCACACTGGGACTGAGACACGGCCCAGACTCCTACGGGAGGCAGCAGTGGGGAATATTGCACAATGGGCGCAAGCCTGATGCAGCGACGCCGCGTGAGGGATGACGGCCTTCGGGTTGTAAACCTCTTTCAGTAGGGAAGAAGCGAAAGTGACGGTACCTGCAGAAGAAGCGCCGGCTAACTACGTGCCAGCAGCCGCGGTAATACGTAGGGCGCAAGCGTTATCCGGAATTATTGGGCGTAAAGAGCTCGTAGGCGGTTTGTCGCGTCTGCCGTGAAAGTCCGGGGCTCAACTCCGGATCTGCGGTGGGTACGGGCAGACTAGAGTGATGTAGGGGAGACTGGAATTCCTGGTGTAGCGGTGAAATGCGCAGATATCAGGAGGAACACCGATGGCGAAGGCAGGTCTCTGGGCATTAACTGACGCTGAGGAGCGAAAGCATGGGGAGCGAACAGGATTAGATACCCTGGTAGTCCATGCCGTAAACGTTGGGCACTAGGTGTGGGGGACATTCCACGTTTTCCGCGCCGTAGCTAACGCATTAAGTGCCCCGCCTGGGGAGTACGGCCGCAAGGCTAAAACTCAAAGGAATTGACGGGGGCCCGCACAAGCGGCGGAGCATGCGGATTAATTCGATGCAACGCGAAGAACCTTACCAAGGCTTGACATGGGCCGGACCGGGCTGGAAACAGTCCTTCCCCTTTGGGGCCGGTTCACAGGTGGTGCATGGTTGTCGTCAGCTCGTGTCGTGAGATGTTGGGTTAAGTCCCGCAACGAGCGCAACCCTCGTTCCATGTTGCCAGCGCGTAATGGCGGGGACTCATGGGAGACTGCCGGGGTCAACTCGGAGGAAGGTGGGGACGACGTCAAATCATCATGCCCCTTATGTCTTGGGCTTCACGCATGCTACAATGGCCGGTACAAAGGGTTGCGATACTGTGAGGTGGAGCTAATCCCAAAAAGCCGGTCTCAGTTCGGATTGGGGTCTGCAACTCGACCCCATGAAGTCGGAGTCGCTAGTAATCGCAGATCAGCAACGCTGCGGTGAATACGTTCCCGGGCCTTGTACACACCGCCCGTCAAGTCACGAAAGTTGGTAACACCCGAAGCCGGTGGCCTAACCCCTTGTGGGAGGGAGCTGTCGAAGGTGGGACTGGCGATTGGGACTAAGTCGTAACAAGGTAGCCGTACCGGAAGGTGCGGCTGGATCACCTCCTTTCTAAGGAGCACCTACAACCACCGTGCCTCATGCATTTGAGTGTGGCGGGGTTGTCAGGAGTACGCCCGTTGCGCAGACGCAAGTTCTGCGGCGGGTGCTCACGGGTGGAATATCAACAAATAGCGGCCGCCGGTTCTTCACCGGCACCCAGTACGGACACTCACCCCTTGGGGTGGTGGTCCTGGAACGGTGCGGGAGGGGTGATCAGCGGTTTAGTGTTTGGCACACTGTTGGGTCCTGAGACAACAGGACCGGGTGGTTGCGGCTTTGGCCGTGATTGTTCCGGGACTTGTGTTTCTGGTTTCCTGGCTGCATCGATCATGCATGTTCGGCCCGTGTGGGTTGTGTGTGTGGGGTGTGTGGTACGGGGTTGTTGTTTGAGAACTACATAGTGGACGCGAGCATCTTTTATAAGAAGCAATTTCCAAGAATATGAACCTGGATCTGTCGCTGTTGTCCTTCGGGGCGGTGGTGGTGGTTTTCATGGTTCTCTCGAAAATTTCTGATTGATCTTTTGTGGTCAAGTTTTTAAGAGCACACGGTGGATGCCTTGGCATTAGGAGCCGAAGAAGGACGTAGGAATCTGCGATAAGCCTGGGGGAGTCGATAACCGGACTGTGATCCCAGGGTGTCCGAATGGGGAAACCCCGCCAGGGGCGCGAGCTGCCTGGTGACCCGCATCTGAACACATAGGGTGCGTGGAGGGAACGCGGGGAAGTGAAACATCTCAGTACCCGCAGGAAGAGAAAACAATAGTGATTCCGTTAGTAGTGGCGAGCGAACGCGGATCAGGCTAAACCGTTCCATGTGTGATAGCCGGCGGGCGTTGCATGGTCGGGGTTGTGGGACTTTCCATACCAGTTCTGCCGGGCTGGTGAGGTGTGATGTGCAGGCATAGGTGAACGGTCTTGAAAGGCCGGCCGTAGAGGGTGTGAGCCCCGTAACCGAAATGTTGTGTACCGCCTGGTGAAGTATCCCAAGTAGCACGGGGCCCGAGAAATCCCGTGCGAATCTGTCAGGACCACCTGATAAGCCTAAATACTCCCTAATGACCGATAGCGGACCAGTACCGTGAGGGAAAGGTGAAAAGTACCCCGGGAGGGGAGTGAAACAGTACCTGAAACCGTGTGCTTACAATCCGTCGGAGCCAGTCTGATTCTGGTGACGGCGTGCCTTTTGAAGAATGAGCCTGCGAGTTAGTGTTACGTCGCGAGGTTAACCCGTGTGGGGAAGCCGTAGCGAAAGCGAGTCTGAACAGGGCGTTGCAGTGGCGTGATCTAGACCCGAAGCGAAGTGATCTACCCATGGCCAGGTTGAAGCGACGGTAAGACGTCGTGGAGGACCGAACCCACTTCAGTTGAAAATGGAGGGGATGAGCTGTGGGTAGGGGTGAAAGGCCAATCAAACTTCGTGATAGCTGGTTCTCCCCGAAATGCATTTAGGTGCAGCGTTGCGTGTTTCTTACCGGAGGTAGAGCTACTGGATGGCTAATGGGCCCTACAAGGTTACTGACGTCAGCCAAACTCCGAATGCCGGTAAGTGAGAGCGCAGCAGTGAGACTGTGGGGGATAAGCTTCATAGTCGAGAGGGAAACAGCCCAGACCACCAACTAAGGCCCCTAAGCGTGTGCTAAGTGGGAAAGGATGTGGAGTTGCGAAGACAACCAGGAGGTTGGCTTAGAAGCAGCCATCCTTAAAAGAGTGCGTAATAGCTCACTGGTCAAGTGATTCCGCGCCGACAATGTAGCGGGGCTCAAGTACACCGCCGAAGTTGTGGCATTCAGATATTAGCTAAGCCCTTGTGGTTCAGGCGTCTGGATGGGTAGGGGAGCGTCGTGTGGGCGGTGAAGTCGCGGTGTAAACCAGCGGTGGAGCCTACACGAGTGAGAATGCAGGCATGAGTAGCGAAAGACGGGTGAGAAACCCGTCCGCCGAATGATCAAGGGTTCCAGGGTCAAGCTAATCTGCCCTGGGTAAGTCGGGACCTAAGGCGAGGCCGACAGGCGTAGTCGATGGACAACGGGTTGATATTCCCGTACCGGCGAAAAACCGCCCATGTTGAACAGGGGATACTAACCGCCCGAGACCTGCCCGATCACCCTTTGGGTGTGAGGGTTTTGGTGGAGCGCGGGACCTGATCCTGGGAGGCAAGCGTATTAACAGGTGTGACGCAGGAAGGTAGCCGAGCCGGGCGATGGTTGTCCCGGTCTAAGGATGTAGGGCGAACGGTAGGCAAATCCGCCGTTCATGATGCCTGAGATCTGACGGGACCCCCGTAGGGGGGGATTCGGTGATCCTATGCTGCCGAGAAAAGCATCGACGCGAGGTTTTAGCCGCCCGTACCCCAAACCGACACAGGTGATCAGGTAGAGAATACTAAGGCGATCGAGAGAATTATGGTTAAGGAACTCGGCAAAATGCCCCCGTAACTTCGGGAGAAGGGGGGCCCCAACCTTGAACACCACACGCTGGTGGGAGGGGATCGGGGCCGCAGAGACCAGGGGGAAGCGACTGTTTACTAAAAACACAGGTCCGTGCGAAGTCGCAAGACGATGTATACGGACTGACTCCTGCCCGGTGCTGGAAGGTTAAGAGGACCGGTTAGCCGCAAGGCGAAGCTGAGAATTTAAGCCCCAGTAAACGGCGGTGGTAACTATAACCATCCTAAGGTAGCGAAATTCCTTGTCGGGTAAGTTCCGACCTGCACGAATGGAGTAACGACTTCCCCGCTGTCTCAACCATAAACTCGGCGAAATTGCAGTACGAGTAAAGATGCTCGTTACGCGCAGCAGGACGGAAAGACCCCGAGACCTTTACTATAGTTTGGTATTGGTGTTCGGAGTGGCTTGTGTAGGATAGGTGGGAGACGTTGAAGCCCGGACGCCAGTTCGGGTGGAGTCATCGTTGAAATACCACTCTGGTCACTTTGGACATCTAACTTCGGCCCGTAATCCGGGTCAGGGACAGTGCCTGATGGGTAGTTTAACTGGGGCGGTTGCCTCCTAAAAAGTAACGGAGGCGCCCAAAGGTTCCCTCAGCCTGGTTGGCAATCAGGTGTCGAGTGTAAGTGCACAAGGGAGCTTGACTGTGAGAGAGACATCTCGAGCAGGGACGAAAGTCGGGACTAGTGATCCGGCGGTACATTGTGGAATGGCCGTCGCTCAACGGATAAAAGGTACCTCGGGGATAACAGGCTGATCTTGCCCAAGAGTCCATATCGACGGCATGGTTTGGCACCTCGATGTCGGCTCGTCGCATCCTGGGGCTGGAGTAGGTCCCAAGGGTTGGGCTGTTCGCCCATTAAAGCGGTACGCGAGCTGGGTTTAGAACGTCGTGAGACAGTTCGGTCCCTATCCGCTGCGCGCGCAGGAAATTTGAGAAGGGCTGTCCTTAGTACGAGAGGACCGGGACGGACGAACCTCTGGTGTGTCAGTTGTACTGCCAAGTGCACCGCTGATTAGCTACGTTCGGATGGGATAACCGCTGAAAGCATCTAAGCGGGAAGCTCGCTTCGAGATGAGATTTCCATACACCTTGTGTGTGAGAGGCCCCCAGCCAGACCACTGGGTTGATAGGCCGGATGTGGAAGCGAGGACTAACGACTCGTGAAGCTGACCGGTACTAATAGGCCGATAACTTACACCACACACTCTTCCCGCGAACCCGTTTCAAAAGGGGTTCGCACCAGGGGAGGGTACAAAGAAACAAGACTGCTTGCGTCCACTATGTGGTTCCCAACCAACAAACCCGCACCCGCGGCACGTTGCAACAGGAACAAACCACAACAACATACACAACACCACAACTGCACCAGCAACACCGGTGCAGCAGGTTGTAACCACAAAGTTTTCCCCGCCACACCCCCAGGGTGCAGGCGGCGGAGCAAGGGTTACGGCGGTCATAGCGTGGGGGAAACGCCCGGTCCCATTCCGAACCCGGAAGCTAAGACCCACAGCGCCGATGGTACTGCACCCGGGAGGGTGTGGGAGAGTAGGTCACCGCCGGAACATCATTCAGGTCGAGGACCCCCAACCACAGGTTGGGGGTCCTCCCGCATTTAACACCTGCATCAATTTCGATTTAGAACCCGCACCAGTTTCGGTAAACTCCCAGCAGACTCCGGGGAAAGCCCCGGCTCCAGCGGAACGTTCTACGAGGTGGGATCGTTAGAATGCGACGGGCTGGATTCCAAAAGACCAGCCGGCCGCTTTCGTTCTAAGGACTCATCAATGCCCGAGCGCACTATCGTCATCACCGGAGCCAGCGACGGCATCGGTGCCTCCGCCGCACGGACTCTTGCCCAGCAGGGGGACCGCGTGGTCGTCGTCGGGCGTTCCGCGGAGAAGACCGAGGCGATCGCAAAGGAAATCGGCGCCGACTTCTTTGTCAGTGACTTCGCCGAGCTCGCACAGGTGCGCACCCTGGCCGCGCAGCTGAAAGAGAAGTACCCGCGGATCGACGTCCTGGCCAACAACGCCGGCGGCATCATGGGACACCGCGAGCTCACCGTGGACGGCCACGAGAAAACCTTCCAGGTGAACCACTTGGCCCCGTTCCTGCTCACCACCCGGCTGATCGACGTTCTCACCGCCAGCCAGGCCACCGTCATCAACACCTCGAGCGTGGCGAATTCAATCTTCGGCAAACTGGACATCGACGACCTCGACGCGGCCCGGAGCTACTCCACCAACCGCGCCTACGGCAACGCCAAGCTCGCCAACATCCTCTTCACCACCGAGCTCCATAACCGCTACAACGCCGAGGGGATCTCGACGGCGGCCTTCCACCCCGGCGGCGTGGCCACTAATTTCGCGGCTGACTCCACGAGCCCCATGCGCTTCGCCTACAAGTCGTTCCTCAAACGCTTCATGCTGACCCCGGATCAGGGCGCGGACACCCTTGTGTGGCTCGCCAACGCCACCCCGGGCCACGACTGGATCTCGGGCACCTACTACGCCAAGCGGACGCTCTCCAAGGCCAACAAGCAGGCCTACGACGCCGGCCTGGCCAAGGCGCTGTGGCAGCGCAGCGAAGCGATGGTGGCCCGGGACAGCGACAAGCTGGACCCCCGGCAGTAGTTCACCAGGGCGGAGCCTCACGGGAAACGGCGAATCGGTGGGGTAGCATCTTCCTGCCCCTCGCCGACACGCGGCCGAGGGCTTCTATTTGGGGGAGTGCTGTCTACCGTGCGCCTGAAGAAATTGCTTGTCTCGTCCCTGGCGGTAACCGCCGTCGTTCTGAGCGCCACGGCCGTGCCGGCATCCGCTGCGCCCGCGCCGAAGTCGTACAAGAACTGCACGGAGCTGAACAAGGTCTACCCGCACGGCGTCGGCCGCGCTGGCGCCCGCGACAAGACCAGCGGAAAGCCGGTCACCAACTTCCGCGTCGACAACACCGTCTACAGCTACAACGACGGCGGAGCGCGGCACTGGGGCGAGTACGACCTCGACCGTGACAACGACGGCATCGCCTGCGAAAAGCGCTAGAGCGGGGACCCCTGCGGGACCCCGACTTCTGGGGCTCCTGGGGCGGGCCCGGACGATCCAACGAAGTGCCAAAAACGGCCGCTAAGCCATGATGCTTAGCGGCCGTTTGGGTCCAATGGCGGAGTGCGGCGGAGTGTGGCGGCGCCAACGCGCGCCGACCCGGCAACGCCCGGCAACAGGGGGCACACGCAGAGTCACCGCCCGGCGTCGACCTTGTCCAGGGCGGTGAGGGCGCTCTCCATGGTCCCGGCGAGGTCGCTGGCCGGAGCCGGCTTCGCGAAGAGGTAGCCCTGCAAGGAGTCGCAGCCGCGGTCCATGAGGTACTTGGCCTGTGCCGGGGTCTCGATGCCTTCCGCCGTGACTTTCAGGCCCAGGGCGTGCGCGGCGTTGACCATGGTGCCGAAGAACGGGAGCTGTTCCTGTCCTGTCTTGATCATGGCCACGAAGGAGCGGTCGATCTTGACCATGTCCAGGGGCAGTTCCCGGAGCCGGCCGAGCGTGGAGTATCCGGTGCCGAAATCGTCCATCGCAATCCGGACGCCGGCCTCCCGCAGGTGACGCAGCTGGCCCAGCACGTCCGAGGACGCATCGAAGAACACGCTTTCGGTCAGCTCAAGCGTCAGCTGGTGCGGGTTAACGCCCGTGGACGCGGCAATCGCGAGCACGTCCGTGGCGAAGTCCCGGTGCTGGAACTGCAGGCCCGAGACGTTCACCGCGACGCTGTACGCGGCGTCGCCGGCCAGCCAGGGCCGGATCTCGGCGCAGGCGCGGCGCAGGACCTCATCGCCGATCTCGCGGATGAGGCCGCTTTGCTCCGCGACGGGCAGGAACTGGTTGGGCGGGACCAGCCGGCCGTGCCGTTCCCACCGCGCGAACGCCTCGAACTGCACCACCGAGCCGATGCCGGGGGACACCACGGGCTGGTAGTGCACGGAGATCTGGCCGAGCTCGACGGCGCGGCGGAGCCCGGTCTCGCCGTCGGCCTTGTGGGCCGCGGTGTTCAGCATCTCCGGCCGGAACCGCAGCCAGTTGTCCTTGCCGGCGGCTTTGACCGCGGTCATGGCGGCGTCGGCCTGCCGCAGCAGTTCGGCCCCGTCCAGGGTCTGCGCGGACTTGGACGCCAGGCCCATGCTCACGCCGGGCCGGACCATGGTGCCGCCGACGCGCAGCGGCTGGTGCAGGGCCTCGGTGATCCGCTTGGCCACGGCGTCGGCGTTGAGGCATTCGGTCAGGAGTACCGCGAATTCGTCGCCGTCCAGCCGGGCCACGGTGTCGTGCGGGCGGACGCAGTTGCGCAGCCGGCTCGCGATCTCCACCAGCAGCTCATCGGCCGCCGAGCGTCCCAGCATGTCGTTGAGGTGCTTGAAGTCGTCGATGTCCAGCAGCAGGACGTCCACGGGATCCGGCCGGCGCAGCGCCGCGGCGAGCCGCTCGTTGAAGAACGGACCGTTGGGCAGCGCGGTCAGTGGATCGCGGAGGGAACCGGCCTTGAGTTCGTCGTCGTGCCCCACGAATGCTGCGGGAGCCGCCCCTGCCGCGCGTGCCGCGCCCGGAGCGCCCGCAGCACTAGGGGTACGACGGCGGAAGTCGCCGCTGAGCGAACTGCCGGCGCTGCCGTGGGTCGCGCCGCCACCCACAGCACTGCTGAGGGCGGCACTGCTGTGGGTGGCTCCGGCCACCGGGCCGGTGCCTGCATTCCGGTGGCCGGCGTCGCGGACCGCGAGGGCGACGGAGGTTCCGGTGTCGGGCGCTGCTGCTGGGGCCGGGACCAGCGAGCACGTGATTTCGACCTGGAGTTCGGTGCCGTCGGCCCGGCGCCCGGAGCCGGCGAACGGAGCGTGGGGACTGGGGGCCGCGGCCAGCCCGGCCAGGACGCCGTGGAATTTTTCCCGGGAGGCCTCGGCCAGGAGCAGGCTGTGGTCCGCACCGAGGAGTTGCGCGCGGGAATAGCCGAAGAGCCGCTCCGCTGCCGTGTTGAGGAAGGAAATGGATCCGTCCCGGCCGACCAGCAGCAGGGCGTCCGGGCTGTACTCCAACAGTTGCTGTGCGAAACCGGCTTCCACGATGTTTGACTGCCCCCCAGGCGACGGATGATGATAGCGGGCGCCCGGCGGAGAACCGGGCGCGCTGCGCTCACTGAATCATATGCGGTGCGTGCCCGCCGAGGGCGGTGGGCATCATGCCGCGATTGAATGTGTCGAAAGTGCTGAATCGGGCAGAAGTGCAGCGCACCAACAGCCCGGCGGACCGCGGCGCACCGGCTACCCGGGCAGCGGTACGCCCTCCAGTTCCGCGATGGCCGCCACCGAGTTGCGGACCGCCCGCTCCCTGGCCGCGGCGGGTCCGGGGCGGGAGAAGAGGAATCCCTGCAGGGCATCGCAGCCGTGGTCCATGAGGTAGCGGGCCTGGGCCGGCGTCTCGATGCCTTCGGCCGTGACCTTCAGCCCCAGGCTGTGGGCCATATGGATCATCGAGGTGAGGATGGGCAGCTTTTCGGTGCCCGTATGCAGCATGGACACAAAGGACTTGTCGACCTTGACCACGTCCACGGGCAGGTCCTGCAGCCGGCCCAGCGAGGAATAGCCGGTCCCGAAGTCGTCCAGGGCCACGCGGATGCCAGCTTCACGCAGGGTCTCGAGCTGGCCGATCACGTGGGAGTGGGCATCGAAGAACACACTCTCGGTCACTTCCAGCACCAGCTGGTGCGGGTCCACGCCGCTCCAGGCCGCAATGTCCAGGACGCGCTCGGCGAAGTCCCGGTGCTGCAGCTGCACGCCCGAGACGTTGACGGCGACGCTCCGGAACGGATCCTCGGCCAGCCACGGCGCGAGCTCGGTGCAGCTGCGCCGCAGGACCTCCGCCCCGATCTCCCGGATCAGACCGCTGCGTTCGGCCGTCTCGATGAAATCGTCCGGCGGGATCAGCTCGCCGTCCCATTCCCAGCGGGCCAGCGCCTCGAACTGCACGACGTCGAGCCGGTCGCTGGAGATGACGGGCTGGTAGTGGACCATGATCTGCCCAAGCTCCACCGCCCGGCGCAGCCCGGCCGTGAGCTGGGTGCGTTCCAGCAGCGCGGCGAGCATCTCCGGCCGGAAGTGCACATAGCAGTTCTTGCCGGCCTCCTTGGCCGCGTACATGGCCAGGTCCGCCTGCCGCAGCAGCTCCGAGGACGTCTCCGTCCCGGCGTCCCGCGAGGCCACGCCCAGGCTCAGGCCGGGCCGCATGAGCGTGCCTTCGATGGAGACGGGGGCATTCAGAGTGCTGACCACCCGCTGGGCCACGCCGTCGGCGTCCCGGCAGCCGACCAGCAGCACGACAAACTCGTCGCCGCCCAGCCGGGCGACGGTGCCGTGCGGGCCCACACAGTTCTGGAGCCGGCGGGAGATCTCCACGAGCATCTCGTCGCCGGCATGGTGGCCCAGGACGTCGTTGACTTCCTTGAAGTCGTCCAGGTCCAGGAGCAGGACGTGCACAGGGTCCGGCGTGAGCAGCGCCGCCGCGGCCCGCTCATTAAAGAGCATCCGGTTGGCCAACCCCGTGAGCGGGTCTTGGAAGGCCAGCTCCTTGAGCTTTCCGGCCTGCTCGGCCAGTTCCTCCATGGCGCGGCGGGCCTGGTCCTGGGCGCGCCGGCGCGAGGTGATGTCGCGGAAATTCCAGATCCGTCCCACGATCCTGTCCGCCACCTTCTGCGGGCGCGAGTGCAGCTCCACGGTGCGGCCGTCGGCGAACTCCAGGACGTCGTGGCTCTGCATCACCGTGTCCGCGTAGAGTGCTGACACCTTTTGCAGGAAGTAGTCGGGATCGGTCAGTTGGTCGGCGATGAACCGGACCAGCGCGGTGGGGTCTTCGGCCGCGATCAGCTCCGGCGGCATGCCCCACATCTTCAGGTACTGGTCGTTGATCCCGGTGATCTGGCCCTCGCTGGAGACCACGACGATACCATCCGACGTCGTCTCCAGCGTGGCGTCCAGGAGGGAGACGGCCAGCCGCCGACCGGCGTCGGGGTCGTTGCGGTGATCGGCGTCCCGGACGGCGACCGCCATGGCGGTGCCGGCGTCGACCGTCACGAGCGAGCACGTGATCTCCACGGGGAGTTCCGTCCCGTCCCGGCGGCGTCCGACGGCGGCGAACGGCCGGCTTCCGGCCCGGCTCTTCCGGCCCAGCCGGCCAAAGACCCGCAGGAAGCCGCCGCTGCCTTCCTCCGTGAGCAGGACGGCGTGGTCCACGCCCAGCAGTTCTTCACGTGGAAAGCCGAACAGGCGTTCCGCAGCCGAATTCACGAAGGCGATGGTGCCGTCCGCAGTTAACAGCAGAAACGCATCAGGACCCTGCTCCAGCAGGGCTTCACCAAACCCAGTTCCCACGACGATACCGGCCCCCAAAGCGACGGAAGTTCATAGAGCGATGATGTTCCCGGCCAAGGTGCCAGGGTCAATGCGTTTCACTGCATCATAGGGTCGTTCGGCCCAATGTCCAGTACATCTGTCCAGTACATTCCAGTACGTTTGTCCAGTTCATCCGTCCGGCACATCGGACCGGTGATTTGCCGGTCACCGGTGCTTTGCGGGTCACCGGTGACCGGGGACCCGGTCGCCCCGCAGTGCGGCGATGGCCCGGGCCGCCTGCTCCAGTCCCTGCTGCAGCCCGGACTCCGGCTGCGGGCCCGAAAACAGGAAGCCCTGCAGGGAATCGCAGCGCAGCTCCATCAGGTACTCGGCCTGCGCGGACGTTTCCACGCCCTCGGCGGTGACGGTGAGTCCCAGGCCGTGGGCCATGCCGATCATGGCGTTGAGGATGGGCAGCTGTTCCGCGCCGGTGCGGATCATGGACACGAACGACTGATCGATCTTCAGTGTGTCCACCGGCAGGCCCTGAAGCCGCCCGAGCGAGGAGAACCCGGTGCCGAAGTCATCCAGCGCCACGCGGACGCCGGCCGTGCGCAGGTTCATGAGCTGGCGGATGACGTGGCAGTCGTCGTCGAAGAACACGCTTTCCGTGACTTCCACGACCAGTTGGCGCGCATCCACCCCGCAGGACTCCGCCACGGCCAGCACCAGTTCGGCAAAGTCCCCATGCTGGAGCTGGACGCCGGAGACGTTCACGGCCAGGGACCGGGAGGCGTCCTCGTCCAGCCAGGGCTTGAGCTCGGTGCAGCCGCGCAGCAGGACCTCGGTTCCGATCTCGACGATGAGGCCGCTGCGTTCCGCGGCCGGAATGAAATCCTTGGGCGAAACCAGCACCCCGTCACGCACCCAGCGGGCCAGCGCCTCGACCTTGACCACGGTTCCGCGGTCCGCCGAGACGATCGGCTGGTAGTGCACGGCAATCTGCCCGTTGTCCACCGCCAGCCGCAGACCGGCCTCGAGATCGTTGCGGTCCACCAGGGCCTTCATCATCTCCGGCCGGAAGCGCATGTACCGGTTCTTGCCGGCGGCCTTGGCGGCATACATCGCGACGTCGGCGCGGCGCAGGAGCTCGGAGGCGTCCACGGCGTCCTCGCTGATCGAGGCGAGCCCCAGGCTGAGGCTGGGCCGCAGCATGGTGCCATCAATCCACACGGGCACCCGCAGCGAGTCGACGATCCTGGCGGCGACGGCCTCGGGATCCAGCGAGCCGACCAGCAGCACCACGAATTCGTCGCCGCCCAGGCGGGCCACGACGTCGTTCGGCCGGACGCACGTCCGGAGCCGTCGGCCCACTTCAATAAGCATCTGGTCCCCGGCGTGGTGGCCCAGGATGTCATTGACTTCCTTGAAGTCGTCAAGGTCCAAAAGCAGGACGTCCACGGCGGTGCCGCACGGGCCTGCGAGGGCGCTGCCGAGGCTGTCGTTGAACTGCTGCCGGTTGGACAGGCCGGTCAATCCGTCCCTGAACGCCAGCGCCTTGAGCTGGGCGGACTGCTCGGCGAGGTCGGCCATGGCCCGGGCAATCCGGTCCTGGGCCACTTTGGCCGCGGTCACATCGCGGAAGCTCCACACGCGTCCGACCACGTGGTCCGCGACCTTCTGTGGGCGGGAATAGCGTTCAAACGTCCGGCCGTCGCGGAACTCCAGGACATCGTGGCTTTCGGCCGCGGGATCGGCGTAGAGGGCAACCACCTTTTCAATGAACTGGGCGGGATCCTTCAACTGGTCCAGAACGAAGTCCATGACGGCCCCATCGTCGCGGGTGGCCAGCAGTTCCCGCGGGATGCCCCACATGGTGACGAACTGGCTGTTGACGCCGGCGATCTCGCCCTCGCTGATGACCACCAGGATGCCGTCGGCTGTGGATTCGAGCGTCGCGCTCAGCAGCGACATCGCCTCGCGGAGTCCGTCGTCGGTCTCCGCGCGGTGCGAGGTGTCGCGGATCGCGACAATCATGCCGGCCGTCCGGGCGTCGGCGTCGGCGCCTGCATCGGCGTCGGTACCGCCGGCGGCACCGGAGTGAGGCCCGGCATCGGTGACGACGAGGGAGCAGGCCACCTCGGCCTGGAACTCTGTGCCGTCCCGCCGCAGCCCGTATACCTCCATCGGCACGTGGGCAGCAGCAGAGGCAACGGCAGTTTCGGCTGCTGTGCTGTCCGCTTCACGGCGAAGGGTGAAGAACATCCGCTGGAACCCGTTCCTGAATCCCTCGGCCAGGAGCATGCGGTGGTCCAGGCCCGCGAGCTCCCCACGGGGGTACCCGAACATGCGCTCCGCGGCGGCGTTGACCATCCTGATGGTGCCGTCCTCGGCCAGCACGAGCAGGGCGTCGGGGCAGGATTCCACCAGGTCCCCGTACTGTGGGGCCTCGCCGGATGCTCCCTCCGGGTTCGACGGCGCCGTCACGCGGTTACCGCCGTGCACATCTGAGACCAATCAGTCATTTAGAACCCTCCCATCGGGAAATCATAGGCGTCCCGACGGTCCCAGAGGTGTCACCACGAGCGCAGGGCGGGTCCGGCCCCCGTTGGCCCCGCCTCCATTCTTCGGGTTGCTCTATCACTAATGGTGCTTAAAACCCCTGTTTAGCAGCCTTAAGTGATAGGGCAACGAGGGGGGAGCGGGCGACGGCGGGTTCCCGGGTGACGGCCTTGTAATGGCCCACGAGCTCGGCCCCGAGGGCCGACCACGTCCTGCCTTGAACCGAGGCATGCGCGGCCTCGGCGAACGCGCGGCGCTTGGCGTCGTCGCCCATCAGGTCCATCACGCGGGCCCGGAGCCCGGCGAGGTCGCCGGGCTCGTAGAGCCAGCCGGTCCGCGAATTCTCCACGAGGTCCAGCGGCCCGCCCCGGCCGGTGGCCACCACCGGCACCCCCGAGGCCATGGCCTCCTGGATGGTCTGGCAGAAGGTCTCGAACTCGCCGGGGTGCACGAAGAGGTCGAAAGACGCCACCGCCCGGGCCAGTTCGTCGCCGCCGAGGAACCCGGTGAAGACGGCGTCCGGCAGGGCAGCCTCCAGGGCCGCCCGCTGGGGCCCGTCGCCGACGATCACCAGACGGGTTCCGGGGATATCCGCCAGCACCGCCAGATCCTCCACCTGTTTCTCGGCCGCCAGCCGGCCGACGTACCCGATCAGGCGCTCGCCGCCGGGGGCTACGGACGCCCGCCAGCCGGCGTCGCGCTTCTCCGGGGTGAACCGCTGCGTGTCCACGCCTCGCCGCCACATGTCCACGCGCGGAATGCCGCGGCCGCGGAGCTGGTTGAGCGCGAAGGTGGAGGGGACCAGGGTGCGCGAGGCCAGCAGGTGGATATGTTCCACCCGGTTCCAGGCCCAGTTCTCCAGGAACGGGACGCCGTAGCGCGAAGCGTAGCCGGGCACCTCGGTCTGGTAGATCGCGACGGTCGGGATGCCGAGCTGGTGAGCGGCCTGCGCTGCACGCCAGCCGAGCACGAACGGGGACGCGAGGTGGACGACGTCGGGCGCGTAGTCGGCAAGGATTCGCTTGACCCGATACACACCGCCCAACGCCACCCGCACATTCGCATAGCCGGCCAGCGGGACCGAGGGGAGCCGATGCACGTGGGCGCCATAGACCTCGTCCGGGACGTCTGTGTCCTGCGTGGACGGCGCGATCACGAGCACCTCATCCCCGCGCTCCTGCAGATGCTCCAGCACGCGCAGGATGGAGTGGGTAACTCCGTTCATGAGCGGCAGGAATGATTCGGCGACGATTGCGATCCTCACTCCTCCACGGTGCGGGCGCCGCCTTGCGGTGCGGGGGAGCGGGCGTTGCCGGCAGGGGAAGACTGGGTTAACAGGTGGGCACGGTCAGCCGAGTGCCGCGAGCAACGGGGCGAGGCTCAGAGAGGGGGCCGACGGCGGGAGCGTGCGGCTAAGAGGGCGCGAATCATCGAGGCCATGTGTTCACGGCACACTCCGACTCAACGGCGGTGCCGGACGGCATGGCGGAAGGACGGGCTACAGCGGATCGGGCCAGTTGCCGACCGGGCCGCGGGCTTGCATGCCGGAACCACTTACGAACCTGGCGGCCGGCCCGAGACGCTCACGCATATTGCCTTCCATCTGAAATACCTCCAGAGGCGACGGAACTTCAGAATACGCCCGTCGCCTCCTAGCGTCCAGAGGCCGCGTTGACTCATGGAAAAGGTCCGTGGAGCCGGGTACGTTGCCTCATCTGAAAAGGTCCGGGAACGACGGGGCCGTGGACATCCTTGAGGGATGGGACTGACGATGAGCCAGCGGAAGGCTGTCACGGTGATCAAGGCCAGGGCGTATGCCCGGGCCGGCCGGCCGGAGAAGGTCCGGATCCTCGATGAGCTGGTGGAGCTCACGGGCTGGAACCGGGACTATGCGCGCCGGGCCCTGCGGCAGGCGCTTCAGCTGCGGCCGGTGCGGGCCCGGGAGCCGAGGCCGCCGGTGTATGGTCCGCGGGTCGTCGAGGCTCTGGTGGTGTGCTGGGCGGTGCTGCGCGCTCCGGCCGGCAAACGTCTGGCCCCGATGCTGCCGGTGCTGGTGCCGTTGCTGCGCCGGGACGGGGAACTGATGCTCTCGGATGAGGAGGCGGAGCTGCTGATGCGGATGAGCGCGGCAACGATTGACCGCCGGCTGGCCCCGGAACGGAAGAAGCTGGTGCTGCGGGGCCGTTCCCACACCAAGCCCGGATCGCTGCTGAAGTCCCAGATCCCGGTCCGGACCTGGGCGGACTGGGACGATGCGGTGCCCGGGTTCGTGGAGATCGACCTGGTGGGGCACGAGGGCGGGGTGGCCTCCGGGCAGTTCTGCTTCACGCTGACGGTCACGGATATCGCCACGGGATGGACCGTGAACCGGTCCGTGCCGAACAAGGCGCAGAAATGGGTGTTCGCGGCCCTGAAGTACGCGCTGGCACGGTTCCCGTTCCCGATCGTGGGGATCGACTCGGACAACGGCACCGAATTCATCAACGACTACCTCTTCGCCTACTGCCAGGAGCACCGGATCACCTTTACCCGGTCCCGTCCGGGGAACAAGAACGATGGCGCCCACGTGGAACAAAAGAACTGGGCCAGGGTCCGGGAGCTGGTCGGCTACTACCGCTATGACACCGCCGCGGAACTGGAGAAGCTCAACGAGATCTGGGAGCTTGACGGGCTGTTCACGAACTATCTGCTCCCGCAGCAGAAGCTGGTGTCCAAGGAACGCCACGGCGCGAAAGTCATCAAGAAACATGATGCCGCGCTCACCCCGCACCAGCGCGCCGCCCGCCACCCGGACACCCGCAAACGCCCCGTCATCACCATGAACGCCCAGTTCAAACGCCTAAAACCCGCGGTGTTGTCCCGGCAGATCCTGGGACTGACAGGTGAACTCGAAACCCTCGCCCAAGCCAAAGCCGCACCCCGCAACTACAAAGTCAACACCTCGTTCAACCCGCCCCTGAACCGGACCTTTTCACGTGAGGCAACGAATCAACCCTCCCGGACCTATTGACGTGAGGCAACAGGGAGGCCGTCATTCTGGTTTGAGAACGTCCGGAAGCTCGTCCACGAAGACGGTCTGGGGCGGCTCAAAATAAATGACCAGGACCCGCTCGCCCACGGCGAAGACGCTGCTTTTGTCGAACGGGTGAGCGTGGAACGCGCTGGTTCCGCCGCGGACCGGCAGCATGACCTCGCCGATGGTGCCCGGGCCGATCCGTCCGGTGACGCGCCCAATCTTTCCGGTCAGGCTCCGGTCAACATCCTTATGCATCACGATCCCCTGATCCCTGCACGCACGCCGGCCCTATGCCTCCGGAGCCTTCCCGTCCCGTTTGTGGGCGTCCCGGCCGTTCTTGAGCGCGGTCGAGAGCGCCGGAAGGTAGTCGCCCACCTGTGCCAAAATCCCGCCGATCATCCGGTTGACCCCTTCGCCGCCATTGAGCACGGTCATCTGGCCGACGTGCGCAAACGGCTCGGCTGCCGCCGCCACGATGGCCGGCATGTTCTCGGCGAGCTGCTGGGAGATGACGGCGTCCTGGTTGGTTCCGAGCGCCTCCGCACGGGCCTTGATGCCGTCAGCCTCGGCCAGCGCCTTGGCCTTGATGGCGGAGGCGGCAGCATCGCCGCGCGCCTTCGTGGCAGCAGCCTCGGCCTCGCCGGTGACCTTGGTGGCTCCGGCTGCTGCTGCCGCGGCGTTGGCGTTTGCCTGGGCCTGCAGCTCGGTCCGGCGCGCGTTGGCCTGGGCCTCAAGCTCGGTGCGCCGGGCCAGTGCCTCGGCGGCGCTGATGTCCGCGGCTTTCTGGCCTTCGGCATCGGTGCGCTTGGCGTAGGCCCTCGCGTCGGCGGGCTTGCGGACGGTGGTCTGGAGCTTCTGTTCCTCCCGGTCGGCCTCGAGCTTCGCCACCTCGGTTTCCTGGACCACCACCTGCTGGCGCGCCGAGGCATCGGCCAGGGGCCCGGCCTGGGCCGCGTTCGCCTTGGCCCGCTCGGCATTGGCCTGCGCCACGGACTGCCGGATCGCGGACAAACTCTGGGCGTCGGCGATCATGGCCTCGGCCTCTGCTTCCTTTTCCGCCGCCTCGCGGTTCCGGGTGGCCTCCGCGATGCGGGCCTCCATCTTGACCATGGCAATGTGCGGCTTGGCGATGTTCTGGATGTAGCCAGTGGGGTCCTGGAGGTCCTTGATCTGCAGCGAGTCGACCACAAGCCCCAGCTTCTCCATTTCGACGCCGCTGGCGCTGCGGACCTGGGAGGCCAACTTGTCGCGCTCGCGGATGATTTCCTCGACCGTCATGCTGCCGATGATGGAGCGAAGATGGCCTTCAAAGACGTTGTAGACCTGGCTTTCCATCTTGGGCTGCTGGCCCAGGAACCGCCGTGCGGCGTTGGCGATGAACGGCGGGGCATCCCCGATCTTGTAGATGACCACGCCGTCAACAATGACCTGGATGCCCTGGGAGGTCACACAGGAGACCTTGAGCTCGGTTTCATTCAGTGTCAGGGACAGCGGCCGCACGGTCTGGAGCCCCGGGAGCACCAGGGCCCCCTTGCCCGTGACGATCTTGAAGTCCATGCCCTCCCGGGTTTCCAGCGTGCCGCGCGTCAGCCCGGAGATGATGAGGGCCTCGTTCGGTTCAGCCACCTTCCACATCAGTTTTGTTGCCACCCAGATGACGCCGATGACCACGACCGCCCCGAGGATGATCGAAATGAGCGGGTAGAAAGCTGACAAGTCCTGCATTACCAGGTCCCTTCACGGTGGTGGAAAAGGTGTAAAAGCAAAGCCCCAAACGATGCTGCTGGTAGTCCCCGGCCTGCCTGGAAAGCAGGAACTGCGACGCCGCCCAGCCAGCCGTTGTACACAGTCTGTGGTGCTACCTGCCGGTAAGTCCAGCAATTCGACAGTGTCCGGGCATACGCCCAAGCCCCGCCGGTGCCGAAAGCCCCTGTTGGGGCGGTCGCCGCCGTGCCAACGTGGTGTAGCGTGCCAGCGTGGAATAGCACAAGCGCGCAAGCGTGGGAGGGCGGGCAGCAGATGTGCCGGGCCCGCGAAAGGGTGATGGGTGATGCGCGGCTCTCCTCTCGGGATGACACGGACGGCCGGGATGACCAGTATCGCGTGGGACATCTGGCGGGCCGAGCATGCCGGCCAGGACGCGATCGCCCGCCGGCAGCGGGACCGGCTCGCGGCGCTCGTTGACCACGCGCGGTCGGCGTCGCCCTTCTACCGCAGGTTGTACCGGGACGTCCCGGAGACGCTCACGGATCTTGTCACGAACCTGGGGGAACTGCCTCCCGTGGGCAAGCGCGAGCTCATGGAAAACTTCGATGACTGGGTGACCGACCCCCACATCACCCTCGCCGGACTGAAGGCGGACCTCCTTGACGACCCCTCGCGCGTCGGCGGCTTCTACCGCGGGCACTACCTCGTCCTGACGACGTCGGGGACCACCGGGGAGCCAGCGGTCCTGGTCCATGACCGGACCTCGTGGCTGGTGGCGAACCTCCTCGCCCGGATCCGCGAACGACGGACGATGGTGACGGCCGCGGAGACCCGGGCCTTCCTGCACCGGGGGCTGCGGGCCGCGGCACTGATCGCGGACGGGGACCATTTTGCCGGCGTCGTGCTCACCGAAACCGTGCGGCGCCGCAGCCCCACGATCGCGCGCCACGTGCGCGTGTTCTCCGTGCTCCGGCCGCTCCCGGATCTCGTGGTGGAGCTCAACGAGTTCCAACCGACCATGCTCTACGGGTATCCGAGCGCCATGCTGCAGCTGGCCGCCGAACAATAAGGCCGGACGGCTCAGGATCCGGCCGATCCTGGCCGTCGCGTCCGGGGAAAGCCTCGCGGCCACCGGAGCGGCGGAGATCGAAGCGGCCCTCGGCTGCCGCGCTACTGTGCGGTACTTGGCCTCGGAGGCGCTCGCCCTGACCAGCCGGTGCCGGCAGGGGCAGTTCCACGTCAACGCGGACTGGTACATCGTGGAGCCCGTGGACAGGACGTTCCAGCCCGTTCCGGCCGGTGAACTCTCCCACACGGTGTTGGTCACCAACCTGGCCAACCGGGTCCAGCCCCTCATCCGCTACAACCTGGGCGACCGGGTGCAGATGATTCCCGGCCCGTGCGCGTGCGGCAGCCCGTTCCCCGCGCTTCGCGTCGAAGGCCGCAGCGGCGACGTGCTGACCTTCAATGCCGCGGACGGGCGAACGGTGACGGTGCTGCCACTGGCGCTGGGGACGGTAATCGAGGAAACCGCCGGCGTCCGCCGCTTCCAGGCGATCCGCACCGGGATGCGGCAGCTGACCGTGCGGCTCGAGCTCTACCCGGAGGCCACGACGGCGGCCGTGCGGACCGCGGCACAGGAACGGTTGGGTGCGTTCTTCGCCGCCCAGGGCGCCGACGGCGTGGAGGTCCGGTTCGCCGACGAGCCGCCCCGTCCGGACCGCAGCGGCAAGTTCCGCGAGGTGTGGTCCGCCTGAGAGGTGTGACTGCTAATGCTGGTCGAGGATCCGCCGGGCGTCCTGCTGGGCCTGGAGCTTTTTCACGGTCAGCGTCTGTCCCGCCAGGTAGCCCGCGTCGGCCATGATCCGGCGCAGCTCCGCGACCGTGCGCGGCGTCCGCACCCCGTGGTGTGCCATGGCGTGGCAGTTGGCGCAGAGCGGCACGAGGTCCGTGACGGGATCCAGTTCGTAGTTGCTGCCCAGCTGCGACGCCGGGACCAGGTGGTGGACCGGGATGAAGTCCTTGCCGAGCTCCCCGTAGGCAATTTCAAACGAGAACCCGCACACGGCGCAGCTGGTTCCGTGATGGGCGATGCATACGCGCTGCGCGTCCGGGCTGTGTTCGTACCGGTTTACTTCCACGCGGCTGACCGTTGCCGCCGGGACGGTGCCGGGCACGGTGTGGGTGGGGTCGGCCGCGGGCTGCCGGCCGTATTCGCTCCAGATCCCGTGGAGCAGCGGTTCGGCGGACGGTTCGACGGCGAGTCCGGAACCTTGAAGAGCTTCCCAGTCGATGCCCGGCACGGCGTCCGTGAGGGTCTCGAACGGGATCTGGTCTCCGGCGGCCAGAAGGGAATCAAAGGCCACGCGGACATAGAGCGGGGCAGCGGCCGGCGCTGCGTCCCCGGCGCCGGATGTTTGGCCGCCGGATGTTCGAATGGCCGGCGCTTCACCGCGGAGCGTTTGAAGGTCGGGAGCCGGAAAGCGGGGAGCCGGTCGCTCCGAGACGATGACGCCGTGACCGATCAGGCCGCGCCCGTGGCGGCCCTGGAGCACGAGCCACGCCTCCGCACCGGACGCGGCGTCCCCGCTTCCGGCGTCCCGGTTTCCGACCTCCCAGCTGGCTAGGAACCAGCCTGTGTCCGCGACTTCTTCCAAGACCGCCGGGTAGGTCCAGTTGTTCCGTTCGTCGGGGTTCCAGACGAGGATGATCGCGCTCATGTGCCCATTGTCCCAGTGCCGATCGTCGCAATGCCTATTTGTCGCAGTGGCCGCCACACCTCGCGCAAATTCAGCCCGGACTGCCGGCAGCAACCTTGACGCCCTCTGACGGCGCGGCCGGGCACGTGGCGTTGAGGGAGTCCTCGGCGATGGCTTCCATTTCGCGCAGGATACGGGTGGCCCCGGACTGGAGCGGTTGCGGGGGGTAGGCCACGGCCATGGCGAGCTGCCGCGTGCCGTCCGCGCTGGTCATGGCGATGGTGCCGTAGCCGGGCACGTCGCCGGGATGGCCGTAGTAGAAGTCGTTGGTGCAGAGGTCGTTCCAGCGCACGACGCCGAGGCCGTACCGGGCATAGAGAGGGCTCTGCATCTGCATGATCGTGTCGGCCTTGAGCAGCCGGTCCTGCAGCAAGGCGCGGTAGAACGCATTCACATCCGCCATGGAGGACACCATGCCGCCGGCGGAGTTGTCGATCTGCGCCGCGGGATAGGTGACGTCGAGCCGTTTGCGGTCCAGCGTGATGTAGCCGTGGACCATATCCGAGGGCGGAAGCCCGGACGCCGTCATCTGGGTCCCGCCCAGGCCCAGCGGCTCAATGATGTCGGTGCGGATCACTTCGCCGATCGGCCGGCCCCGCAGGCGTTCGACGATCAGCGCCAGGGCGATGTAGTTCGAGTTGGAGTACTCAAATCCCTGGGCCAATTTTGCCTGCCACGTGATCCGGCCCGCCATGGCCAGCAGGTCCGCCAGGCTCACCCTGGTGGTCAGCGCCTGCTGCACCGTGGCCGGATCGTACAAGGGGCCGTCCACGGACGGCATGCCGGAGCGATGTTGCAGCAGTTGGCGGACGGTCACGGGTCCCGGCGGGTGCATGACCTGGTCGAACTCCGGCAGGTACGTGCTGACCGGCGCGTCCAACTGGAGCATGCCCTCCTCGGCCAGCTTAAGCACGGACACCGCCACCATGGACTTGGTGATGCCGCCGATGTGGACAGGGTCCGTGATTTCGGTGCGGGAACCGCTGTCCAGGTTGCGGACGCCGTACGCCGCGGACCACTCGTCCGCCCCCACACGGAGCTGGATGAGCACCGCGGGGGCGCCGCCGTCGAGCATTCGCTTGCTGAACTCTTCGAGCATGGTCCGGTAGACGGGATCGGACGACGACGGCGGCTGCGCCGGCGGTTGCGGCCCGGGAGTGCACCCGCCCAGGGCGACCGTGAGCACGACGGCGACGCTGGCGGCCGTGAGCCGGAAGGATGATGCGCGAATCCAAGCCACCGACATGGCGGGTCCTTCTTGCGGGTCGGGTCTGTAGCCGGGGCAGGAGGATGCCCCTGGCCGAGCACAGTCCTGACCCTTGTGATGGTCCTCAACCGTGCCCCGGGCGACTAGAGCCATAAGTCACGGGCACACGGCAACGGCCGCCAGGCAGTAGTGCTGGCGGCCGTCGTCGGCAACGGGGTGCGGGAGCGGGGCAGCCCAGGATGCCGTCGTCGTCACCGCCGCCGTCGTCGTCGTGCTCACAAAAGGAAGCTGGTGCAGCCGCCGCGTTTCCGCTAAGCCACTGCACCAGCAGGTAGTACGAATTTTTTCGAATGCTATGAAACGTTACTCATTCGCGGCTCCCTTAGGTCCCGGGGGTTGATGACCGGGTCTTCACGTCTTCTTCAAGATGCCTTGTCATGAGCCAGCCTGCGCCAGCCATTACGATGCCCATGACCATAAAGGCCCAATTGTCCATGGTGTTCAGCGACAGGAAGTTGGCCGCCGAATTCACGCCGACGATAAACCCGTAGATGCTCAGGACGATGTAGAGCAGGCCGGAGCCCATGAGGAAATTCCGGGCGCCCACGGCGGTCCGGGACATCGTCAAGCCGGTGGCGCCGATCGCGAGCTGAACAATGTTCAGCAACATCGACACCTGGAACAGGTTCAGGAACAGGGCCTTGGAATCGGGCCCGAAGAACCTGAGTTCGCTGTAGTTCGTAGTGATGCCCGGGATGAACCCCAGGATGCCCACGACGATAAGGACGATACCTACACCCATGCCTACGTTCTGTACATCCGTCCGACCAAAATGAACGCCATGGGCATGAGGAGATGCGGTAGTCATTTGCTGCCTCCAACCACTGATTGCGGACATTTACAATTTTACGGCCCGGGTGTGGAAAAAGCGCCGGCAGCCGGGGGACGCGAATTCCGCGGATCCGCGCGTTGTGCCTGTCGGTAACCGGCCGGATGCCGGGCTCGTGGCACCATGGAACTCGATGAAACTGCGCGCTGATCAGACCGGACAACGTGGCCTTCCCATGCCCTTGTGGCTGCAGGGTGCCCTCGAGTCCGCCCAGGCCGCCGTTATCTCCGCCCTTGTGGTGGCGGCGCCGATCGTCACGGTCTGGGCCACGGCCGGATTCCAGAACAGCGGGTTCGACCTCCTGGCCCGCCTCGCCGGCCAAGCCTGGCTGCTGATCCACGGCGTGCCGCTGCTGCTGGACACCGCCGGCGCCGGGTCAGCGGCTCACCCTGATTCCGGCACGCTCTCACTGATTCCGCTGGGGCTGACCCTCATCCCGTTCCTGCTCGCCTGGCGTGCCGGGCGTCGGCTCGCCCGCGCCTCGTATACGGACCAGCTCTGGCAGGCCCTGCTCGGATCCTGGCTGATGTACGCGGGGTTCGGAATCGCCACGGGGTTCGTTTGCCGCACGTCCGACGTCGGCATCAGCTTGTGGTCCGCCGCGCTGATCCCGCTCATCCCGTTCGGACTGGGCATGGTGGTGGGCGCGCGCCGCGAGGCAGGCTCCTGGAGCCGTCTGATCGGCGTCGACGCCGTGGCCTGGCTGTCCCGCACCAGTCAGCACTCCCGCTGGGCCGGGTCCTACCTTGGTTCCGCCATCAAGGCCGGATCGGTGGCGCTGATGGCGACCCTGGCGATGGCGGGGGCCCTGCTTGCCGTCGACCTCTTCATCCACTGGAACCTTGTGGTGGCCGTGTATGAGGGGCTCGACGCCGGTGCCATC
Source organism: Arthrobacter sp. TE12232 (assembly GCF_054062615.1). Classification (NCBI taxonomy): domain Bacteria; kingdom Bacillati; phylum Actinomycetota; class Actinomycetes; order Micrococcales; family Micrococcaceae; genus Arthrobacter; species Arthrobacter sp. TE12232. The sequence goes on along the minus strand of NZ_JBSSFK010000001.1, from coordinate 1,377,262 downwards.
GGCGGCGCTGTCCTGACCATTGTGCTGCTGGGCTTTCTGCCCAACCTCGTTGTGTTTGCCCTGGCCTGGATCTCCGGCGCGGGGTTTGCGCTGGGCGTCGGCTCGGCGGCCGGCCCGCTCGGAACCGCCGTCGGGCCGCTGCCGTCCATCCCCGTGTTCGCGGCGCTGCCGTCCGGGTCGCTGGACTTCGGCTTCGTGGCCCTCGTGGTGCCGGCGCTCGCCGGGGTGCTGGCCGGCTGGTGGTTCCTGCGCGAAGGCGAGAACCACTTCGACGAATGGCTGTCCATCAAGGTCCGGGCCCGCTGGTTTACCGCCGCGGCGTCCACCCTGGTGCTGGGCGCGGTAATCGGCTCGGTCGCCGGGCTGCTCGCGGCGGGGCTCGCCTGGCTTGCCGGCGGGTCCGCCGGAATCGGCAGGCTGACGGAGATCGGCCCCGACCCGCTCCGCACGGCACTGTTCGTGGCCGCGGAGGTGGGGATCGGCGTCGTGATCGGCTACGCGGCCGGTCCCTGGCTGGAACGCCAGCAGAAGCTGCGGGAAGCCGATCTCGAAGCGGTCAACGGCCGCTAACGGAACTGCGTGGGCATGGAGTTGTTGAGCTGCGTCCTGCACTCGGATGTTGCCTGCTCCGTAAGGGCATGCCGGACGCACTGCTGGTAGTCGCGGATCTGGCTGAAGAACAGTGACGAGGCCAGGACCACCAGCAGCATCACTGCCGAGGCCATCAGTCCGGAAATCGCGCCGAACAGGACCAACCGCGGTGCTTTGTACTTCACGGCCCGGATCAGCACCATAATGCCCAGCACAATCCCGGCCGTGGTGAGCAGGGCCGTCAGCCACAGGTAGCTGACGTCGAGCTGGAAGACAAAGAAGGCGCCCAGGACCGCGACGATGAACAGCCGGAACAGGGTGTGGGTCAGCTGCTGGGGGTCTTTGACCGCCGCGCCGCGCGGATGCCGGCCGGGCTGGCCGCCGCCGGAGTCCGTGGGGGAATTCATGGTTTCCAGCCTACGCGAGCGGCCCCATAAGCTAGGACCATGCGCATCGTAGTCCTCGTTTCCGGCACCGGCTCCAACCTCCAGGCAGTGATCGACGCCGTGACCGCCGGCGCGCTCGACGTCGAGATCGCCGCCGTCGGCGCCGACCGGCCCGGAACATTCGGGGTGGAGCGCTCCGCGGCCGCCGGAATCCCGACGTTCGTGGTGGACTTCAAGGCCTACCCGGACCGGGCTGCCTGGAACGCGGCCCTGACTGAGACCGTCGCCGCCTACGCCCCGGACGTCGTGGTGTCCTCGGGCTTCATGCGGATTGTCAGCGCCGGCTTCATCGATGCGTTCGGCGGCAAATACCTCAACACGCACCCGGCCCTGCTGCCGTCCTTCCCGGGCGCGCACGGTGTCCGCGACGCCCTGGCCTACGGCGTGAAGGTCACCGGCTGCACGGTCCACTGGGCCGACGCCGGCGTGGACACCGGCCCCATCATCGCGCAGGAGGCCGTGGCGATCGAGGACGGCGAGACCGAAGAGTCCCTGCACGAACGCATCAAGGTGGTAGAGCGCCGCCTCCTGGTCTCCACGCTGGCGTCCCTTGCCGCGGCCCACAACGGACGCAAGTAGCGGCACTCCCAACCCGACCAAGTAGTCGGACCCCCAAAAGCGAGTACTCCGCCGCAAAAGTCGGGTAGTGCCGAGGCAAAGACAGGTATTTCTGAGCCGGTGCAAGTAGTGGGATGGCCCCGTAGTCTGGCGCAGTCTCATTCGTTCGTTGCGTCATTCGGGGGTATTCCATGGCTCGATTCAGCCTTGCCAGAACAAGTCCAAAGATCCTTTGTCTCACTGCGGCGCTCGTTCTCGGAACGGGCGCCCTTTCTGCGGCCGTCGCGGCGTCCTCGACGCCCGCCGGCGAAATCAAGGGCTGCTACAACAACAACAACGGCGGCGAGCTGCGTGTGCTCGCGGCCGGTGCATCATGCGATTCAAAGAAGGAAACCGCGATCTCCTGGAACATCCAGGGCATCCAGGGCATCGCCGGTGCCCAGGGCATCCAGGGGCTTGCCGGCATCCAGGGACTGCCGGGCCTCAAGGGCGAGACCGGTGCGACGGGTGCCACCGGCGAAACGGGGGCCGCCGGAGCCGAAGGAGCTCAGGGCGCCCAGGGCGACAAGGGTGACACGGGCGCGACGGGTGCCACCGGGGAGACCGGCGCCCAGGGCGCCCAGGGCGACAAGGGTGACACGGGCGCGACGGGTGCCACCGGGGAGACCGGCGCCCAGGGCGCCCAGGGCGACAAGGGTGACACGGGCGCGACGGGTGCCACCGGGGACAAGGGCGACACCGGGGAGACCGGTGCCCAGGGTGTTCAGGGCGAGACCGGCGCAGTCGGAGCGACCGGCGCCATCGGCCTGACGGGTCTGACCGGCCTGCAGGGCGAGACCGGCGCCGCAGGTGCTACCGGCGCTGTCGGGCCCATGGGACCTGTCGGACCGGTCGGCCCCGCAGGTGCAACCGGAGCGACCGGCGCAACCGGTGCCGCGGCGTCCACGAGCGTGACCGTCGCGTCGGCCAGCGCCTCCACACTCACTGTCGTGGCCAGCTGCGCGGCCGGCCACGTCGCTACCGGTGGCGGTTTCTCGTCCCTCAGCAATAACGGCAACCAGGTTACGGCCAGCCAGCCGGTCGTGGGGGCATCGGGCCAGCCGACGGGCTGGTCCGTCACCCAGCTGAAGACGAACACCCTTTCGGTCTACGTGACCTGCATCCAGTAGCAGGGCTGGACGACCACGACGACGGCGCCTCCCACCTTCCCAAGGTGAGGGGCGCCGTCGTCGTCTGTTTGCTCGCGCCCCAACTCCCTGATGTCATTCCCCGGATGCGCCATCACTTATGGCGGTTTCGGCGGCTCAGAGAGACCACAAGTGATAGCGCATCCGGGAGTAAGGAGAGCGCGCTAGTCGAGCCGGCGCTGCTTGGTTTCGGGGGCGAAGAACGCCATCCACAGCACGGACAGCAGCACCAGGCCGCCGGCCAGCGCAAACGACGTCGCGAGCCCCAGCTGCGGCCACAGGACGGCCGCGAAGACCAGCGGTCCGAACCCGGCGCCGAGGCGAGAAAACGTCGAGGCCCAGCCGAAGCCGGAACCGCGCAGCTCGGTGGGGTAGAGCTCGGAGACGTAGGCGTACAGCACGGGGATGGCCACCTGCACCACGAAGCCGAAGACCAGGAGCCAGAACACGGCCGCCGTCGGGATGTCCACCACGATTGCCACAATCACGAGCGTCAGGGCCGAGAGCGGGCCGGTGATGGCCAGGATCCACTTGCGGCCCACGCGTTCGACGAGCAGGGCGGCCACCACCACGCCGAGGAGACCGACGGCGGCCATGGACGCCGTGGTCAGGAAGGCCTTGTACTCCTCGAAGCCGGCGCCGATCAGGATCCGCGGCATCCACGTCAGGGACAGGTAGTACACCAGCAGGATGCTGAAGAAGAGGGCCCAGGCCGCCGTCGTGATCTTCCAGTTGAACTGCCAGAGCGCACGCAATTGCGTCCACGCGCTGCCGGCGGAGAGCCGGGGTGCGTCCTGCGGTGCGGGCAGGCTGTAGACGCGGGGCTCGGCGCCGGTGGCCTCGACCAGACTGTCGATCACCTTGGCGGCCTCGTCGCGGCGGCCCTTGCGGATCAAAAAGAGCGGGGACTCCGGCACGCTGCGGCGGATCCAGAACACGAGCAGTGCCGGGAGCACCATGACGAGCATGGTCAGGCGCCAGTCAGCGAAGGCCGCGACCAGTCCGGCGGAGACAAAACCGCACAGGGCGGCGCCGATCGGCCACCAGCCGTCCATCGCGGTCAGTACCCGGCCGCGCTGTTTGCGGGGTGTGAACTCGCCCACCAGCGCATAGTCCACGGGGATGCAGCCGCCGAGGCCGAAGCCGGCCATGAAGCGGAACACGACGAACCACATGAAGTCGGGGGAGACCGCGCCGAGAACGGTGAAGATGGAGAAGATCAGCAACGTGGCGGTGAAGGCCTTCTTGCGGCCGATCGTGTCCGCGATGGTGCCCCAGACGAAGGCACCGAGGGCCATGCCGATCAGGTTCGCCGTGCCGATCCAGGCGGCATCGCCGGGGCTCAGGGACCAGTGTTTGGACAGCAACGGAATGAGGATGCCGTTGAGGGTGACGTCCCAGGCGTCGAACATGAAGCCCAGGCCGCCGATCAGGAAGATCCGGCCTTGGACCTTCCACCGCCACGGCAGTTCCTGGACCACTTGTTCGCCGCTGGGCACAGTGGTGTACGTGTTCATCTTGGCCTCCTGTGTGAAAACTCTACGTGGCCCGGGCACGGCCGGTGCATGCTTCACACTCCGGCGCGCGGGCAGCCCCGAGGGAAGGCGGAGGGCCGGGACGCGATAAACTGGCCGCATCCCCACCACCCGCGGCCCGCCGCGATATAAGACGGAGACTTTTTGTGAGCTTCACGCAGCTTGACCGTGTATCCATCGACCGAGTGCCCATCCGCCGGGCACTGATTTCGGTCTACGACAAGACCGGTCTGGAGGAGCTCGCCCAGGGCCTGCACGACGCCGGCGTCAAGATCGTCTCCACCGGCTCCACGGCCAAGAAGATCGCCGCCGCAGGCATCCCCGTGCAGGAAGTCGAAGAAGTCACCGGCTCCCCGGAAATGCTGGACGGGCGCGTCAAGACCCTGCACCCGCGCGTGCACGGCGGCATCCTCGCGGACCGCCGCGTCCCGGCCCACATGCAGACGCTGGCCGACATGAACATCGAGCCGTTCGACCTCGTCGTCGTCAACCTTTACCCCTTCGTGGAGACCGTGAAGTCCGGCGCGGCGGCGGACGACGTCGTCGAGCAGATCGACATCGGCGGCCCGGCGATGGTCCGCTCAGCCGCGAAGAACCACGCCGCCGTCGCGATCGTGGTGGACCCGGCGTCGTACGGTGCCGTCGTGGAGGCGGCCGCCTCGGGCGGCTTCGACCTGAAGACCCGACGCCGGCTCGCCGCCAAGGCGTTCGCGCACACCGCGAGCTACGACACCGCCGTGGCGACCTGGACCGCCAGCCAGTTCCTCGACGAGGACGGCGACGGCCTGATCAACTGGCCCGCCTACGCCGGCCTGGCCCTGGAACGCTCCGAGGTGCTCCGCTACGGCGAAAACCCGCACCAGCAGGCCGCGCTGTACGTGGACAAGGCCGCCCCGGCCGGCATCGCGCAGGCCGACCAGATCCACGGCAAGGCCATGAGCTACAACAACTTTGTCGACGCCGATGCCGCCCTGCGCGCCGCGTTCGACTTCGCCGAGCCCGCCGTCGCTATCATCAAGCACGCCAACCCCTGCGGCGTGGCTGTGGGCTCCGCGTCCGCGGCGGACCCGATCGCCGACGCCCACGCCAAGGCCCACGCCTGCGATCCCGTGTCCGCGTTCGGCGGCGTCATCGCCGCGAACCGCACTGTCACCGCCGGCATGGCCCGCACTGTGGCGGGAATCTTCACGGAGGTCGTCATCGCGCCGGGCTTCGACGAGGAGGCCGTGGAGATCCTGTCCAAGAAGAAGAACATCCGTCTCCTGGCGCTGCCCGAGGGCTACGGCCGCTACCCGACCGAGTTCCGCCAGGTCTCCGGCGGCATGCTGGTGCAGGCCACGGACAAGGTCGACGCCGAGGGTGACAACCCCGCCAACTGGACCCTTGCCGCGGGCGACGCCGCCGATGCCGACACCCTGGCCGACCTCGCGTTCGCCTGGACCGCCTGCCGCGCCGCCAAGTCCAACGCCATCCTGCTCGCGGACAACGGTGCCGCCGTCGGCATCGGCATGGGCCAGGTCAACCGGCTTGATTCCTGCAAGCTCGCCGTGGAGCGCGCCAACACGCTCGGCGTCACCGTGGAGTCCGACGTCGACGCCGCCGGCGGTGCGGCCGGCACCGACGCCAGCGAGGCTCCCGAGCGTGCCCGCGGTGCGGTGGCGGCATCGGACGCGTTCTTCCCGTTCGCGGACGGCCTGCAGATCCTGGTCGACGCCGGCGTGCGGGCCGTGGTCCAGCCCGGCGGCTCCGTCCGGGATGAGGAAGTCATCGCCGCGGCCAACGCCGCCGGCATCACGATGTACTTCACGGGAGCCCGCCACTTCTTCCACTAGGAGTCCGCGGTTCCAGCTGCACACATCCGCGGTTCCCGCTGTACGCAGAAGCCGCCGCAGTAGAAGCCGCACAAAGAATGGGCATGTCCTCCCTTATCCGGAGGACATGCCCATTTTTTGTGCCCTCCGGGTCCGTCGGCGAGCAGGGCTGCGGGACATGCTCATTTTTCGCGGGCGGGAGCGGGCTGATGGCCGAGCCCGTAGGTCATGCTCATTCCTTGTGGCGAGGAGTGGGCTGGTGGGCGAGCCCGCGGAGCATGCTCATTCCTGCGGGGGACATGCTCATTTCTCAGGCCAAGGGCTGGACATAGGGGGATATGTCCAGGCCTTGGAGTGTTGGGAGGGCATGTCCGGTGACCTCTGTCGCCGTTGGAGGTCACCAGCCAGGCCAAGGGACATGCTCATTCTTTTCGCGGGACATGCTCGTCCGTTGTGCCATGGTGTTGGTCGGTGGGCAGGCTGTGGGACATGGTCATTCTTCGCGGCCAGGAGTGGGCTGATGGGCGAGCCCGTAGGTCATGTTCATTCCTTGTGGCGAGGAGTGGGCTGATGGGCGAGCCCGCGGAGCATGCTCATTCTCGCGGGGGACATGCTCATTTTTCAGGCCAAGGGCTGGATATATGGGGGATATGTCCAGGCCTTGGCCTGTGGGGAGGGCATGTCCCGTGGCGGACCGCCGTCGCATGTTCAACTGTTCAACGCCGACGCGGGGCCACCGTGGGCCGTCCCCACTGCTGGAGACCGGCTGCAGGTGACCCCGCGCCGGGGTAGGCGAAACTGCAGGGGTAGGTGAAACCGGGGCTCGTGCGGTCCGGGTCAGGAACGCCGGTCAGGCTAGGAAGCGGCCGCCGTCGTGTAGGCCTGCTGGATGACGCTGCCCCAGTACGGGCCGTACATGGTGGTGGAGTTGCTGCCGTAACCGTAGCTGTTGATGGAGTTCTGGTAACCGGAAGCGCTGGTGCCGATGAACCACGGACCGCCCGAGGAGCCGCCGGTCATGTTGCAGGGGATTCCCTGGGTGTTGAACTGCGGGTTGTAGGGGTCGTTGGTGGCAGTGCCGGAGCAGCTCTTGAGGGATTCGCCGTTGAAGGGCGCCGCGGCGGGGTAGCCGAAGGACTTGTAGCTTAGGCCGCGGGCGGCGTTGAACTGCAGCCCGGAGCCGCCGACCACATCGGTCAGGTACTGGCCGTTGAGTGTGGACATCACGGCGAACCCGGTGTCGTACGTCATGTCGCCGGCGGAGCTCCACTGTGTGGGAGCGTAGAGGGCCTTGGCCGTCCACTTGCCGTAGGGGGCTGCGCCATTGAGGTAGGCCGGGACGAATGTGAACTTGGTGGCGAAGGCGCCCGGCCCCTCGTTGACGCAGTGCCCGGCCGTGGTGACAGTGCTCTTGTTGCCGGAGGAGACCGAGTTGCCGGAGCAGACGTAGTTGGTCCCGCCGAGGGTGAAGAAGACCTTCCCGATGTGCGGGACGGGGTTCTCGCTTGCGTTGGCCTTGGTCTGCAGGGTCTGCGACTGCTGCGCTTGGGACTGAAGCGTCGGAGCCGCAGCCTCGACAGTGCTCGGGGCGGCACCCTCCAGCGGTGCCGCCGCGGACTTCGAGGACTTGCCGCGCTTCATGGCCTTGTCCGCCAGGACGTCACCGGGGACCGCGTTCCGCATGCGTTCCGCGGTCCAGTAGTCGGCCGTCCCGGTTTCGGTGACGGTGTGGCTTGTGACGTCGGAGGCGGAGACCGGTGCCTTGGCCGGTGCGGGGGAGGCGGTGGCCGCCCCCGCGGCACTCAGGGCCAGCAGCGCTGCGGCTGAAAGAGTCAGCAGGCTGGTGGCCAGAGTCTTGGGTGTTCTCATGGGTGTCCTAACCGGTGAAAAGCGGGGCGGCCGCCTGTGGCGGCCGCTGGATGGGAACGAAACTACGGCAGTTTGACTAATCTGTAAAGTGAATTGTCAATTCTTGTTATGCCGTTTTTGGGTGTCATGCTCCCGTCCGCGCACGACGCCGGTAGGCGTCAAAGGGGGCACCTCGGGTAAGTTAGGGGTGTTGAGATAACACAAGATTCCGGAAATACCCAGACCTTCAGGGAGACGCCCGAGCAATGGCAAAGATTATCTATACCCACACCGACGAAGCGCCGATGCTGGCCACCTATTCGTTCTTGCCGATCATTGAGGCGTTCGCCTCGACGGCCGGTGTGGAAGTGGAGACCCGCGACATCTCGCTGGCCGGCCGCATCATCTCCGCATTCGGCGACTACCTCACCGAAGAGCAGCGCGTCAGCGATGCCCTGGCCGAACTTGGCGCGCTTGCCAAGACGCCGGAAGCCAACATCATCAAGCTGCCCAACATCAGCGCCTCCGTCCCCCAGTTGAAGGCGGCTATCGCCGAACTCCAGGGCCATGGCTACGCGCTGCCGGACTACCCGGACAACCCCGCCTCGGATGAGGAAACGGACATCCGGTCCCGCTACGACAAGATCAAGGGCTCCGCCGTGAACCCGGTCCTGCGCGAAGGTAACTCGGACCGCCGCGCCCCGCTCTCGGTCAAGAACTACGCCCGCCAGAACCCGCACAGCATGGGCGCGTGGTCTCCAGAGTCCAAGACCAACGTGGCCACCATGGCAGCCGACGACTTCCGCTCGAATGAGAAGTCCGTGGTGATCGATGCGGACACCAACATCAAGATCCAGCTCGTCAAGGAAGACGGCACGGTGAAGGTCCTCAAGCGCGCCTTCCCGGTCCTGGCCGGCGAGGTCATCGACGGCACCGTGATGCGCGCCGCCGCCCTGGATGCATTCCTCATTGACCAGGTTGCCCGGGCCAAGAAGGAAGGCGTGCTCTTCTCCGCCCACCTGAAGGCCACCATGATGAAGGTTTCAGACCCCGTCATCTTCGGCCACGTCGTCAAGGCCTACTTCGCCGATCTCTTCGCTACCTACGGCGAGCAGCTCGCCGCGGCCGGCCTGAGCCCCAACAACGGCCTGGCCTCCATCCTCAACGGCCTTGAGGACCTCCCCGAGGAGATCCGCGGCGACGTTCAGGCAGCCATCGAGAAGGGCCTCAACGAGGGCCCCGAACTGGCCATGGTCGATTCCGACAAGGGCATCACCAACCTGCACGTGCCCTCCGACGTGATCGTCGACGCCTCGATGCCGGCCATGATCCGCAGCTCCGGCCACATGTGGGGCCGCGACGGCCAGGAAGCCGACACGCTCGCCGTCCTCCCGGACAGCAGCTACGCCGGCATCTACCAGGTCGTCATCGACGACTGCCGCGCCCACGGCGCGTTCGACCCCACCACCATGGGGACCGTTCCGAACGTCGGCCTCATGGCCCAGGCCGCCGAGGAATACGGCAGCCACGACAAGACGTTCGAGATCCAGTCCGCCGGCACCGTCCAGATCGTCGACGACGCCGGCACCGTGCTGATCGAGCACCAGGTCGCCCCGGGCGACATCTGGCGCGCCTGCCAGACCAAGGACGTGCCGATCCGCGACTGGGTCAAGCTGGCCGTCACCCGTGCCCGCGCCTCCGCCACGCCCGCCGTCTTCTGGCTGGACAAGGGCCGCGCGCACGACGCCCAGATGATCGCCAAGGTGGAGGAATACCTCAAGGACCACGACACCGAGGGCCTGGAGATCTCCATCATGTCCCCGGACGAGGCCACGGCCTTCACGGTGGAACGCCTTCGCAAGGGCGAGGACACCATCTCGGTCACCGGCAACGTGCTCCGCGACTACCTCACGGACCTCTTCCCCATCCTCGAACTCGGCACCAGCGCCAAGATGCTCTCGGTGGTTCCGCTGATCAACGGCGGCGGCCTGTTCGAGACCGGCGCCGGCGGATCCGCCCCGAAGCACGTCCAGCAGCTGCTCAAGGAAAACCACCTGCGCTGGGACAGCCTGGGTGAATTCCTTGCCCTGGCCGTTAGCTTCGAGCACCTTGCCACGAGCACCGGCAACGCCCGTGCCCAGGTCCTGGCCGACACCCTGGACCGCGCCACCGGCACGTTCCTGCTGGAGGACAAGTCCCCGAAGCGCAAGGCCGGCGAGCTGGACAACCGCGGCAGCCACTTCTACCTGGCCAAGTTCTGGGCCCAGGAACTGGCCCGCCAGAACGACGACGCCGAGCTCGCCGCCGCTTTCGCTGCCGTTTCCGGCGCGCTGGACTCCAACGAGGAAGCCATCACTGGCGAACTTCTGGCCGTGCAGGGCTCCCCGGTGGACATCGGAGGCTACTACCGCCCCGATGAGGCGAAGGTCTCCGCCGTCATGCGTCCCTCGGCGAAGTTCAGCGAAGTCCTCGCGATGCTGACGAAGTAGGCTCCAGCCGCAACGGCCGCGCAGCACTCCCGCAGCGCGCAGCCGGTTGTGACGCAGAACGCCCCGCTTCCCGAAAGGGACGCGGGGCGTTTTGCTGCCCGATGAGGCCGCAGGACCACATGTCGATACCCACGGCGACGGCGGCGCGGGCACGCCCTGATCCTGCCCCAGAGGTGGCGGCCGGCGGGCCTCGGGTCAGCCCTTGCCCTTTCCCTTTTCCTTCGCTTTCCCGGCGGGTGCAGGAGCCGGCGCGACGGCGGCCGGTGCAGGCTGTGCGGCAGCTGCCGCCGCCTGTGCCGCAGCGGCTTGATCAGCCGCCGCTTTTTCAGCCGCCGCTTTGTCCGCCGCGGCGCGTTCGGCGGCCGCCTGCTGCGCGGCGAGATCAGCCCGGACGGCGTCGATCGATGACTTGATGCTCTGGTGGCGTTTGAAGGACACCTCGCCGTTGGCGGCAGCGGCATCCAGTCGGGTCAGAAGTTCGTCGAGCAGCTTGAGGGAGCCCGCGGGGTCATTGGCGGCGGCCGCCTCGCTGACGGCCAGGACTTGGGATTGTAGCTGCGTGGCCGCATCGCGGCCCAAGTCGGGTGCGGGGGAGCCGCAGCCCGCCATCGATCCGGCCAGCACCCCGGCCAGCAGCACTCCGGCGAGGCGCCCTGCGGCCCTCCGGTAGTTGGAACCGCTGCGGTCCCGCCACGTGATTCGCCGGCTCATGGTTCCACGCTCTTCTGCAGATCCTTCAGGTGGTCCCCGAGCGGTCCCGTGACAGTGGGGTAGGGGACGACGTCGACGGGGGCCGGGGTGGAGAGCGCCACCGCGATCACAGCCCCCACGGCCAGGACGGCGACGACGGCGAGCACCAGGGCCACGCGGGTACGGAGCCCGGCACGGCGGAACCAAGCGGTTCCTCGCGAAAGCGAGGGGCGGCGTCGTGGCCGGGGCGGCACAGCTGCCGGGTCCAGCAGATTCAGGGGGCGCGTTCCAGTTGTCCCTAATGCGCCGGTGCCGGGGGCAGCCCCGGGCCTCGGCGGCCGTGCCGGCCTGGCCGGCGGCGACGGGAGGACCCGGGTATGGTCCTCTTTGATGGGCCCGGGCAGGGATCCCGGGGAAACCAGGGCATAGCGCAATGCCGCCTCGAGTTCGGCGGCCGAGGGACGGTCCAGGGGGTCCAGCGCGGTCATGGCCCGGATGAGCCGGGCCCACTCGGCGGGGACTTCGGCCGGAATGGCGGGGGCGCGGTGCAGGCGGGCTACGGCGGATTCGACGGCGCTGCCCGGGTATTCGACCTGGCCCTTGAGGCATTCGAGCAGGACCAGGCCCAGGGAATAGATGTCGCTCGCCGGTCCGAGATCGGCGCCGCGGGCCTGTTCCGGGCTGAGGTAGGCGGCGGTTCCCACCATGGTTCCCGTAGCCGTCAGCCGGGTCCCGTCGATGATCCGGGCGATGCCGAAGTCGGTGAGTTTGGGACGGAGCGGCTCGCCGGGCCGGACCGGCACCAGGAGGATGTTGGCGGGCTTGATATCCCGATGAACGATGCCCAGCCCGTGGACGTAGGCGAGGGCGTCGGCGATCCCGGCGCCGACGACGGCCAGCTCGTCCAGGGGCAGGGGACTATGCCGGATCCTGGTCCGCAGATCCTGGCCGTCCACGAGTTCCATGGTCAGGAAGGGCCTGGGCTCATTGGGAATCCGGGTGTCCGTGCCGGCGTCGAACAACGTCACCAGGCTTGGATGGTTCAGGGTGGCCAGCAGTTCGATCTCGGCTTCCTGGCGGCGGAGTTCATCCGGGTCGGCCGACTGCGGTGCGAAGAGCTTCAGCGCCACGTCCCGGCCCAGGTTCAGGTCCTTGGCAGTGTAGACCGATGCCATGCCGCCCCGGCCAATCACATCCCCCAGCTGATAGCGGCCGCCCAAGGGCTCCGCCATGATGCTGTTGGGCGAACTGTCCACGATGTCCCCGTATCTTCCCTGTGCGCCACGGCGGCGCTCCACAAGAATAATACGGGGACGGGTATCGGCTGCCGTCACCCTGGGCCTGTGTCGGATGCGCCGTGGCCGGCAGCGGGCCTCTTTTGTTGACGGGTTTGTGTTGACGGGCCGCTCCTTCGAAGGCGCCCTACCGCCGGAGCCAGTGAATGCCGTTGGGTCCCCCAGCGGACCCAACGACCTCGCTCCGGCGGTCACAGGACCTCGAGGGGAGCGGGGCAGTGCATTACGGCGGGCGGGCCTTGCATCCGGCGCGCGGATGCTGGCCGGAGCGTTCCGGATGCGCGGGTGCGGGCAGCACTTCCGACGGCCCGGACATTGACGGTGCCGGCTCTGACTGTGCGGACTTTGGCGGTGCCGGGTTTGATGCTGCGGGCTTTGGCGGCGCAGCCGGTGACGGCGCTGACGGGATCAGCCCGTTGCGAATTGGGGTGCCGGCAACCCGGCGGCGGACGGTTGAGTCCATTGGGAAATCTCCTGGGTGACAGTTAACGGGCGCCAAGGCAGCCCGACGGGCCGTGCTCTGTGGAGACAGAGACGGCCCGACTAGTCAGGAGAAGAACCGGGATCAGCGCTAACGGCGGCGTATTCGTGCTGGAGCGGACCGGTGATGGGATCGGCTCCTGTTGTGGGCAGGCAGAAGTACAGGCCGGGCATCCAGGCAGCCGTTCCGACAGGCCCGTTGGCGGACTGACCGCTGCCGCACCCCGAGCCCGGAGCAGCCGGGAGCGCGTCAGGGGCAGGCAGGCCCGTGCCGCCATGCCAGGGGCTCGGACCGGGGGTGCCGGGGGAGACCGGCGGACCACCGGTGCCGGCAGGAGGTTCGGCAGGTGGGGCAGCGGCCGACTGGACGGGTGCCGCCGAAACGGGTTCCGACATCAGCAAACCGGCATAGGTGACCGGGGCAACCGCAGGGCGGTATGTCTGGAGCGGGCCGGGAGCCGGAGGACCTGCCAGAGCGGCGGGCGCTGGCGGTTCCTGTGATGCTGCCTTCACGCTGTTCGCTGGCGGGGAGGTGCCGACGACGGCCGCCGGCGGTGCTGCCGCTGTGCCGTCACCCGGAACGGCGGCGCCCGGAAGCACGCCCGGAACGATGGCGGCGGGGTCACCTGGTTGCAGTGGGGCCGGATCCACCGGAGCCGCGGGGACCCCGACCGGCGGAACAGTGCCCGTGCCTGGAACGGCCGGGTCCACTACAGGAGCGGCCGGGTCGACGGCGGGCGGAACCACCCCGGTGCCAGGAACTGTCGGATCCACTGCCGGGACGGCGGGATCCGCGGCGGGCGAAGTGGAAGGCGGGGCGGCGTCTGGCGCGGGGAGTGGAGGATCAGATACCGCCGGATCGGAGGCAGGAGGTCCGGGATCAACTGCGGGCGGTGGCGCGTCCGGAACTGGCGCGGCACTCCCAACGGCACTCCCAGCGCCTCCCTTAGCCGCCTTGTCAGCAGCGACCCGCGCGTCATCTGCGACGTCGTTCGAGGCGACGGTACGGGAAGCGTCCGCCGGGGCTACTGCCAGCGCAGGAACGGCGCCCGCGGTCCACGTGCCCGACGGGGCCGGGTCGGACTCCAGAGGCACCTGGGAGCCGTCGAGGGCGGGAACGGGGAAGTCGTCGGAATCCGCGCATTCGGCAGCTGCTACAGTCCCGTGCTCGTCGCCGGCCGGCCCGTAGATCGTGCACGCGTCGTCCGCCTGCGCGGCGGTGCCTGAGAGCGTCAGCCACGCGGCGCCGGCTAGGGCCGCCAAGACGACGCGGCGCAGGGGGCGGAGGCTGCGGCCCGCGCGGGAGGGCGACGCTGCTGGATCCATGCGCGCACCCCCGCTCCGGGAAGAGTAGACAATTGCCTACAGGGTAAGTCGGCCCCAACGGGCGAGTCCAGAGCAGCGCCGAAACTGTAGGCATACCGAGACACTGGGCCCCGGCCGGGTTCGCGGCCGGCGGGGGGGTCGTCAGTGGGCGTCGTTCGGGTAACTCACTCCGAGTTGCGCGCGTACACCGTCGAAGAGCCGCATGGTGTTCAGGGAGTCCTCCAGCGGCATGACCGGGCTCTCAGTGAGCCCCTGCTGGATGCAGCGCGTGACCTCGCGGAGCTCGTAGGTGTAGCCGCGACCCACCGTCGTGAACTGCTCCGTGCGCGGATCGTCGAAGCCAACCCTGACCAGCAGCTCCTTCGGGTTGTTGATGGAGCCGGAGGTCTGCAGGAAGCCCTTGCTGCCGGCGACGGTGGCAGTACGGGGCCCATGCGCGAGCAACGAGGAGGTCAGCTGGGCCTGCGCGCCGTGGTGGTAGCCGAGCGTCAGAGCGTTCTGGGCGTCCACGCCGTCGTCGTTGAGCCAGCCGGTAGCGCTGACTGTTTGCGGGAACCCCAGCGTGCCGAGCGCCCAGAGCAGCGGGTAGACCGTCAGGTCCAGCAGGGCGCCGCCGCCGTCCTTGGGCGCCCAAAGCCGGGAACCCGGCGAGTACGGTGCCGGGAAGCCGAGGTCGGCGCCGACCCACTTGACCTCACCGATCTCGCCCGAGGCCGCGATCTCGAACGCCCGCTGCATGCTGGGCAGGAAACGGCTCCACACCGCCTCCATAAGGAATAATCCGTTAGCCCGGGCCACCGCGATCAGCTCGGCGGCTTCCCGCGCGTTGATGGTGAGGGCCTTCTCGCAGAGTACGTGCTTGCCGGCGTTGAGGGCGGCGAGGGCGATCTCGTGGTGGTGGGCGTGCGGCGTAGCGACGTAGACGACGTCGACGGTGTCATCCGCCAACAAGCGGTCGTAGCCGTTCGCGCCGTCGTGGTCGCCGTAGGCGCGGACAAAGCCGTAGTCGGCCGCAAAGGCGTCGGCTGCCGCCTGGGTGCGGGAGCTGACAGCATGCAGTTCCGCATCCGCCAGAAGTTCGAGGTCGCGGGTGACCGCTGCGGCGATCCCGCCGGTGGCGATGATCCCCCAGCGCAGCCGGGCGCCGGTGGCGGTACGGGGGTCCTGGTCCGGCTGGCTGAACAGCCACGGCTTCGCGATGAGGGCAGACATGGTGCCATCTTCTCACCCACCTGCGGGAGGGATTGGGTTTTGGGGGCGGGATCTGCGGGAGGGATTGGTTCTTGGGGGCAAAAGCTGCGGGAGGATCGGAAGGGACCCGCCCGCAGCGCCGCCGTTAGCCGGTCACGGCCGCGGTCGCACGGGTCCGGGTCGTTTCCTCCGTGAGCCGGCCCTGCTGAAGCCGGAACCGCCGCTCGGTCTTGTTGGCCAGGGACCGGTCATGGGTGACGACCAGGATGGTGGTGTTGTGGTCCCGGCAGAGCGCGCTGAGGAGCTCGATGATGTGCTCGCCGGTCTGCTCGTCGAGGTTACCCGTGGGTTCATCGGCCAGGATCAGCTTCGGTTCGTTCGCCAGCGCCCGGGCGATCGCCACCCGCTGCTGCTCCCCGCCGGAGAGCCGGTTGATGCGCCGCACGTGCTTGTCCGGGTCGAGCTGGACCTGTTCGAGCAGCTGCCGGGCACGCTCGAGCCGGGCGGCCTTGCGCACCCCGGCAAACTCCATCGGCAGCATCACGTTGTCCACGGCCGAGAGGTTCGGGATCAGGTTGAACTGCTGAAAGACGAATCCGATGTCCCGGCGCCGGTAATTCGTCAGCTTGGCGTCCGGCATGCTGGCCAGGCTCACGCCGTTGACCACCACGTCGCCGCTGGTCGGCTTGTCGAGCGCGCCGAGCAGGGACAGCAGGGTGCTCTTGCCGCTGCCGCTCTTGCCCACGATCGAGGCCAGCGTGCCCTGTTCGAGCTCGAAGCTGACGTCGTTGACCGGCTTGATGGTCCGGTCACCGGATTTGAACGTGCGGACCAGGTTCTTCACTTCGATCATGGCTATTCTCCTCGGAGGACTTCGATGGGGCGGATGCGTGCGGTGAGCAGGGCCGGAACCAGGGCCCCGATGATGGCGACGCCGAATACCGCGGCGATGCCCGTGGCAATGATCTCGGGGGAGGCGCTCGCCGTGACGGAGGTCAGCAGCTGGCTGGCCCCGCCGAAGGCACCGCCCGGGCCGCCGGGGAAGCCTCCGGGGCCGCCGCGCTGGCCGGTAGCCGCAGTCGTGCTGCTGCTTGAGCTGATGAGGGCGCTCGCGATCCCGCCGCTGGCAAAGGACGCGATGGCCGCGCCCACCACGCTGCCCATGGCCACCAGCACGAGGGCCTCCAGCACGAACTGCAGTCCGATGGTGCGGTTAGGCGCTCCGATGGCCTTCAGGACGCCGATCTCGCGGCGGCGTTCGCGGACCAGCATGACCATGATCAGCAGGATGATCAGGCCGGCAGTGGCGAGGGCCGCAGCGAAGGCGATGAAGGAGATGTTCTTGACGCTGTCCAGCGAGCTGACGGCGGTCTGCAGGTTCCGCTGGCCCTGGGTGACGTCCGCCTTATCGGAGCCGAGTGCGGCCTGGAGGGCGGTCTTGGCGGCGTCGACGTTCTCCATGCTGTTGACCGTGACGATCATGGTGGACAGTTCGCCCGGCAGCGCCGCGAGGGTCTGGGCGGTGGGGAGCGTCACGTAGAGGGCGTTGTTGCCGAAGGCGGTGCCGGCGTCGAAGAGTCCCTTGACGGTGAAGGTCTGGTCCTTGATGGTGAATGTCGAGCCCACGCCCAGGCCGTTCTTCGTGGCCAGTGTGGTGCCCAGCAGGGCGCCGGTGGATGCGGCGGTGTAGTCGCCCAGGCCGGTGCCTTGCGTCAGTTGCAGGGCCTTGCCGGTGGAGTCCACCTCGGCGCCGATGCCCGTTGCGGTGACCGGCAGCGAGAACGACGGCGCGGCCTGGGTGGAGCCGGCAGTGCCGCTTCCGGAGGCCCCGGAGGCGGCCTGGTTCCGGTTCCCGAGCGTGCCGGCGTCGACTGCGGCGGTGAGGCTCGTGGTGACGGAGGTGGCCGACTGGCCTCCCGGGCCGCCCTGGCCTGTCCGTCCGGACGCGGCCTCGGCCGCGGCTTCGGCGGCGTTGCGCAGGCGCAGTGCCTTGGTGCCGACCACGCTGGTGACGTTGGGGACGGCGGCCGCGGTGGCCGCCTGCGCTGCGGTCAACGGCTCGCCGCCGCCTTCGAACCCCTGGCCGCCGGCCGGGTTGACCGTCAGGACCGTGCCTACGGAGGCATTGAGCTCGGCGACCTTGCCGGTGACAGCCTGGTTGGCTACGAGCATGGCCAGGGCAAGTCCGATTGCTACGGCCAGCACGGCCACCACAGCGGCGGTCCTGACCTTGTTTCGAAAGGCGTTGCCTACACTCCGGGCAAGAACGCTCACGGTACTCCTAATTTTTCTTGGGTGTCTCTTGCCGGACCCACTGTCCGGCGGCTGGTCCCACAGTGGTACGGGCTGCTGTGCGAACCTCCCGGTGAAGCTATGGATCCGCTGTGAAGCTCTCTGCCGCAGGCAAAAGGGAGCAGGCAAAAGGGAGCAGGCAAAAAAAGTAGAGGCAAAAGGGAGTGGCAAAACGCCGCAGGCAACACGAGAGCCCCGGCCCTCCCTTGCGGGGGAGCCGGGGCTCTCGTGTCTGGCTGGCGCCGGTGGAACCTGCGCCTAAGTCAGGAACTGCTGGTCAGGAACTACTGCTTGGTGATCGGTCCAAGTACCGGATCGTTGACATAGGCCGTGTGGACGTTCTCGGCGGTCACGATGACCGGCTTCAGCAGGTACGCGGGAACAACCTTGACGCCGTTGTTGTAGGACTTGTCGTCGTTGATCTCCGGCTTCTTGCCTGCCTGGATGTCGTTGACCATGGTGATCGAGTGCTCAACGAGCGCGTTGGTGTCCTTGTTGATGGTGGAGTACTGCTCGCCCGCCATGATGGACTTGACTGACTCAACCTCGGAGTCCTGGCCCGTGACAACCGGGATCGGCTTGCCGGCGGCCTTGACGGAGGTGATGATCGCGCGGGCCAGGGTGTCGTTCGGGGACAGCACGCCGTCAAGCGCGGCGCTGCCGTACGTTCCGGCGAGCAGGGTGTCCATGCGCTTCTGGGCGTTCTCTGCCTTCCAGCCCTGGGTAACGGCCTGCTCGAAGCTCGTCTGGCCGGAGAGGACCTTCAGGGTGCCGTCGTCCATCTTCGGCTTGAGGACGCTCATGGCGCCGTCGAAGAAGACCTTCGCGTTGGCGTCGTCGGGGGAACCGGCGAAGAGTTCGATGTTGTACGGGCCTGCCGGCTTCTTGGCCTTCATGCCGTCCAGCAGCGCCTGGCCCTGGAGTTCGCCGACCTTGAAGTTGTCGTAGGCCACGTAGTAGTCCACGTTTTCGGTGTTCAGGAGCAGCCGGTCATACGCGATGATCGTGGCGCCGGCGTCCTTGGCCTGCTTGAGCTGGGTGCCCAGCTGCGCACCGTCGATGGCACCGACGATGATGAGCTTGTCGCCCTTGGTGATCATGGCACTGATCTGGTTCTGCTGATCCGAAACGCCGCCGTTGGCGAACTGCACATCCGGCTTGTAGCCGGCCTTGGTGAGGCCGTCGTTGAACAGCTGCTCAGCCAGGACCCAGTTTTCTGAGGTCTTCTGGGGCAGCGCGACACCGATAGAAGAGCCCTTCGGGAAGGCCTCGCCCCCGGAGGAAGAACCGCTGGTGGTTCCGGTGTCGGAACGGCCGCAGGCTGTCAGCGCCAGTGCCGCAATTGCAGCGATTGCTGCTGCCTTTCCTGCTTTACCAATCATTCGCATTGCTTGGTTCTCTTTCTTTTGGTGGTGTGCGGAGAATTGTGGGATTCGGGATTCGGGGTAGCGGATCATATCCCCCTGGAGATGACCTCTTTGGTTTGGGTGGTCTCGTCGGCCTTGATCTCGCTGCTGCGGCCGAAGTTCTTCATCAGCATGCCGATGATCGACCGCTTGCCCTGCGACTTGTTGTAGACGTCGAACGCGACGGCGATCAGCAGGACCAGGCCCTTGATGATCTGGGTGAGGTCAGCGCCGACGCCCAGGAGCTGCAGGCCGTTGTTCAGCACGGCCATGACCAGGCCACCGATGATCGAGCCGATCACGGTGCCCACGCCACCGGTGACCGCGGCGCCGCCGATGAAGACAGCCGCGATGGCGTCCAATTCCCAGCCGACGCCGTCGAACGGGCCTGAGGCGGTGGACCGGCCGACGAAGATCATGCCGGCGAGGCCGGCCAGCAAGGACATGTTCATCATGACCAGGAAGTTGACCTTCTTGGACTGGACGCCAGAGAGCTCGGCGGCGTGTCGGTTCCCGCCGACGGCGTAGATGTGGCGGCCAATCACGGTCTTGGAGGAGATGAAGCCGTAGATGAGGATCAGGACGGCGAGGATCAGGCCCGGGATCGGGAAGGAGGTGCCCGGCCGGCCGGTAGCGAAGAGGTAGGTGGCGTAAAGGATGGCGCCGCAGACCAGGACCAGCTTGAGAACGCTGACCCAGACTTCGGGGACCTCGGCGCCGAGTGCCTTGGCGTTGCGGCGGGAGCGGATCTCGCTGAAGATCACGAAGGCGACGCCGAGCAGGCCCAGGACCAGGGTGAGGTTGTTATAGCCGGTTTTCGGGCCGATCTCGGGCAGGTAGCCGGAGCCGAGGTACTGGAAATCCGTGGGGACCGGGATGGTGTTCGACTTGCCGACCAACTGGTTGGCGCCGCGGAAGATCAGCATGCCGGCCAGCGTCACGATGAACGCTGGAATGCCGACGTAGGCCACCCAGAATCCCTGCCAGGCTCCGATCAGGATGCCCAGCCCCAGCCCCATCAGGACGCCGATGTACCAGGGTAGGCCCCAGTCACGGATGAAGAGGGCCACGCAGACGCCCACGAAGGCGGCGACGGAACCGACCGAGAGGTCGATGTGCCCGGCGATAATGACCAGAACCATGCCGATGGCGAGGATCAGGATGTAGGAGTTGCCGTTGAAGAGGTTGATGACGTTGCCCGACGTGAGCGTGCGGCCCTCCGTGAAAATCTCGAAGAACACGATCAGCGCAACCAGGGCGAAGATCATGCCGAATTGGCGGGTGTTGCCGCCAAAGAGCTTCTTGAGCGCGTTCATTGTTTCAGTCCTTGTGTCCGGGGTGTTCGGCTAGTTCTGGATGGTCTCAGAGGGTGAGGCGGTCTTGCGGGCGGACGTCATGAGTTTCATGAGGCTTTCCTGGCTTGCTTCGTCCTTGTTCAGCACGCCGGTGATGGCGCCTTCGAAAATCGTGTAGATCCGGTCCGAGAGGCCCAGCAGTTCGGGCAGTTCCGAGGAAATGACGATCACGGCCTTGCCCTGGTTGGCCAGGTTCTGGATGATGCCGTAGATCTCGTACTTGGCGCCGACGTCGATCCCGCGGGTGGGCTCGTCCAGGATCAGCACGTCCGGGTCGGTGAACATCCACTTGGCCAGCACGACTTTCTGCTGGTTGCCGCCGGAGAGCTTCGCGACGCCTTCCTCGACGGAGGGCGTCTTGGTCCGCAGCGACTTCCGGTACTCCTCGGCAACCATGTACTCCTTGTTGGTGTCCACCACGAAGTGCTTGCTGATCTTGCGCAGGTTCGCCGAGACCGTGGTGGCCTTAATGTCGTCCAGCAGGTTCAGGCCCAGGGACTTGCGGTCCTCCGTGACGTAGCCCAGCCCGGCGTCGATCGCCTGGCGGACGTTCTTGAGCTGCAGTTCCTTGCCATCCTTATAGACGTGGCCCGAGATGAAGCGGCCGTAGGAACGCCCGAACACGGACCGGGCCAGCTCGGTGCGTCCGGCGCCCATGAGGCCGGCGAACCCGACGATCTCGCCGCGGCGGACGAAGAAGCTGGAGTTCTTGCAGACCAGGCGGTCCTGGATCTGAGGGTGCCCGACGTTCCAGTTCTTCACTTCGAAGAGGACGTCGCCGATCTTCGGCTCGTGGTCCGGGAACCTGGATTCCAGGGTCCGGCCCACCATGCCCTTGATGATGCGGTCCTCGTCGACGCCGTCGGCCTTGACGTTCAGGGTCTCGATCGACTTGCCGTCGCGGATGATCGTGATCTCATCCGCGATCTGTTCGATCTCGTTGAGCTTGTGGGAAATGATGATCGAGGTGATGCCGCGGCCCTTCAGGCCGAGCATGAGATCCAGCAGGTGCTGGGAGTCGGACTCGTTCAGCGCGGCCGTGGGCTCGTCCAGGATCAGGAGCTTGACCGACTTGTTCAGGGCCTTGGCAATCTCGACCAGTTGCTGCTTGCCGACGCCGATCTCCTTGATGGGGGTGTCCGGGTCTTCCCGCAGCCCCACCCGGGCCAGCAGTTCGATGGACCGCTTCCGGGCCTCGGTCCAGTCGATCACGCCGCGCTTGGTCGGTTCGTTGCCGAGGAAGATGTTCTCCATGATCGACAGTTCCGGGATCAGCGCGAGTTCCTGGTGGATGATCACGATTCCGGCGTGCTCGCTGGCGCGGATGTCCTTGAACTCCTGGACTTCGTTCTGGTAAACGATGTCCCCGGTGTAGGTGCCGTACGGGTAAACCCCGGACAGGACCTTCATCAGGGTGGACTTGCCGGCGCCGTTTTCACCGCAGATGGCGTGGATCTCGCCGGCCTTCACCCGCAGGCTCACATCGGCCAAAGCTTTAACGCCGGGGAATTCCTTGGTGATGGAACGCATCTCGAGGATTAGCGGATCACTGTGCGTGTTGAGGGACGTCATCTGCCCTTACGCCTCCAATGCATGACTTCGTTGTCCGCCCCTGCAAACCGCAGGGCCGTCTGATGGAAAAGTAAACTGGATCACAGGCCTTGTCGTCAAGTCTTTAACGCAACGGCCCGATAACGAATGGTTAGTTCCGCCGGATTCCGGCGTGCTGGAACACCAAAGCCGTGGCCCCGAGAGCCTCCGCCCGGTCGCCCAGGGATGACATCGTGAGGGTAGTGGTCTCCCCGATGACCGGCACCGCGTGGCGGATCAGGCCGCGCCGGATCGGATCCAGGAGGAGCTCGCCGAGCCCTGCCAGCGGACCGCCCACCACAATGACTTCCGGGTTGATCAGGTTCGCCACGTTGCCCAGGGCGCGTCCGACGGCGAGACCGGCGTCGTCCACCACACGGAGTGTCGCGGAGTCCCGTTCCAGGGCTTTCCGGACGATGTCTCCGGGCGTGAGGGGCCGATCCTCGCCACGGCTCAGGAGTTCGATCATGGTGGTGGTGGAGGCGATGGTTTCCAGGCATCCCCGGTTCCCGCAACGGCAGATCAGCCCATGTTCGTGGATGGTGGCGTGGCCGATTTCGCCAGTGATCCCCACGTTGCCGTAGTACGGGACGCCGTTGAGGATCAGACCCGCGCCGATGCCCGAACCGATCTTGAGGAACATCAGGTTGCTGACGCCGCTGTGCGGCCCCCAAGTGACCTCGGACAGGGCGCCCAGATTGGCGTCGTTGTCCACGAAAACGGGCAGGTCAAGGGCTTCCTCGAGGCGTTTGAGGATGTTGATGCCCACCCATTCGGGCAGAATCGCGCCCTGCGCCACGGTGCCGGTGCGCCGGTCGATCGGGCCGGGAATTCCGACGCCGGCACCCACCAGGGCGCTGCGTTCCACGCCGCTGCTGGCGAGCAGCCGGTCCAGTACACCGACGGCGGCCTGGATGCCCTCCTCCGCGTGGTGGCCCAAGGGAAGCAGGACCGATTCCTCGGCGATCACGTGATAACTGAGCGAAGCCAGGACCACGCGCAAGTGGCGGCGGCCAAAGTCGATCCCGACGGCGACGGCACCGTTGCTGTTGAGCCGTACGTTCAATGCCCGTCGCCCGGAGCTGGTGATCGGCTCGGTCGAGGCCAGTCCGGCGTCCTGCATGATCTTGACGATGTTGGAAACAGTCGCAGTGGAAAGGCCGGTCTGGCGGGCCAGTTCCGCCTGGGTGGAAGGACCGGCGAGGAGGCATTCGATGATCCGCTGCTGGTTCAGATGCCGGAGCGCGGACTGCGATCCCGGGTTCTTGGTTCGGCTCCTCGTTGAGCGCGTTGGTGAGGGCATGCTATGAAGCGTGACGCATCCGCGGCTTGTAGTCAAGAAGTTAACGCATTGATAACGGTGCCGCAGGATTCCGGCGGCGCGAGCGGCCCTTAGCGCTTCCACGCTCCGCTGCCGGGACGTTCTGCCCTGCCCGCCGGACGGCCGGGCGGAAATGCACCACTGCAGGCCGTGTGGGCCGAAGCTACGCTGGGACAAGAGAGTCCGCAGCGGTCCTGCGGAGGTGCCCGGAAAATCTTGAGGTGGTAATGGTGCTGCTGGCCCTGATGCAGGCGAACTCCGCCGTGCTGGACATAACGGCGAACTGCGCCGCGGTGGATGACGCGGCGCGCACGGCGGCGGCCGCGGGGGCGCAATTGCTGCTGACCCCCGAGCTCTTCCCCGTGGGCTACGCGCCGGGCCGGCTGCGCACGGACTTCGACCCCGCCACGCTGCCTGCGCTCCGGGAGGCCCTGGCGGGGATCGCCCGGCGCCATAACATCGCCCTGGTCTACAGCCTGCCCGCCGTGACGCCAGCAGGAGGGTGGCACATCTCAGCGACTCTGGTCGACGAGTCAGGAGACGAACTGCTCAGCTACGGGAAAGTGCACTTGTTCGGCCCCGATGAGCGGGCTGCGTTTGCGCCGGCCGCCGCGGCCCCCGGCGTCGTGGAGTTCCACGGGCTCAAAACGTCGCTGGTTATTTGCTACGACATCGAATTTCCCGAGTCCGCACGGGCCGCCGCCGTGCGCGGTGCCGAACTGCTCCTGGTGCCGACGGCCCTCGCCGGCGGGTTCGACGCCGTGCCGAAGGTGCTGGTCAGGGCCCGGGCCCTGGAGAACCAGCTCACGGTCGCCTATGCCAACCACACCGGCGTGGAGGGCAGCTATGACTTCCACGGCGGCAGCATCGTGGCGGGTCCGGACGGAGCCGTCCTGGCCGAGGCCGGCCCCGGGGCGGAACTGCTGTTTGCCGAGCTTGGTGAACCCAGTAACGCCGCCGCGGACCCTGCCGAAGGGGCCGGCAGCGCAGACAGGGCGGACGATCCGGAGGCCGCCGTGGCGTATCTGCGCGACCGCCGCCCGGACATCTACCGTTCCTGGGACGTCTGACCGGCGGGCGTCCGGCCACGGGTCTGGGCGGCGGGGGAGCCAGCAGCCGGCGCAACGACGTCGGACGCGGCCGGCACCGCCGAGCCAGCCGGGGCGCCGGGCAGCTCCAGGCCGCCTAGGTACTGGAACGCTATCCACAGCTCCGCGCGGGCCTGCGCCTGATTGAGGTCAAGTCCCAGCAGATCGGTGATGATGCCGATCTGCCGGCGGACGCTGTTGCGGTGCAGGCCCGTGGCCTTTGCCGTGGCGTCCCAGCTGCCGTTCTCGCCCAGCCAGGCCCGCAGGATGCCGAGCAGGTTGTCGCGGCGTTCCGGCTCAAGCGCGAGCACGGGTGCCAGCAGGCGCCCCGCCAGCTGGGCCCCGGCCTCGGCGCCCAGCAGGCCCGTCACGGACCACGTAACGTCGTCCTCCCGGGCGCTCCGGCGGCTCGTGAGCACACGTTTCCGCAGCGAGGAGGCGCGCTGGTAGGCCTCCGCCAGGCCGGCGAATTCGGTGCTGCTGCCGATCACCAGGCTCCACCCGAGCCGTTCGACCTCGGCGAGCAGGGCGTCGTCGACCTTCAGGCGCGTTATGGCGGCAAAGCCGTAGTCGGTGAGCTCCACCAGTTTGGTGTCGAACAGCCTGCGCCACTCGAGCAGCTCCCGGACCGGGCCCTCGCCCGTGCGGCGCGGCGCGTCCGCCGTCCTGCCGCTGCCGGCGGCGGTGTCCAGCCGGAGGCCCTGAATGACGCGCAGCTGACCGGACCGGGTGGAGGAAATGCTTTGTGCCAGCAGGTCCTTCAACCCGGTGACGTGCCGTGCCGTTCCTGACGCCACGCTTTCCGGATGCAGGAGCAGCGCCGTGGCCAGCTGGCTGGGGGCCAGGGAACCGCTGGTGCGCTGGCGGACCAGCAGTTCCAGCAGGCCGACGGCGGTGGAGACAACACTGTTCTGCGCCGGGGTCAGCGCGGCGTCCGTGCCGATGACGAGAGCGCCGAGGTTGGCGTCCCGGGTGCTGCGCAGCGGATGCCCGAAGACCAGCGACGAGCCGGCGGCGTCGAACGAATCCATCTCCACCCGGGGACCGCTGCCGGCGAGCAGCCGGGTCAGCAGCGGCTGCAAGGCGGCTGAATCAACGCCCGGGGCGGCCGGGCCGCGGGCACGCACCCGGCCGTCGGCGCCGACCAGCACGGCCCAGACCGGGACGCGCTGCACGAGGGCGGCGAGGAGTTCATGTTCGGGGCGCGCAGACAGGACCGCGCGCATCAACTGCCGGTTGGTGTCCGCCAGTTGGCGGAAGGTCTTGGCGTTGTCCGATTCGAGGAGCCGGGAGAACTCGAGCCCCAGGGCGGCGAACGGGAGGTTCCCCGGGATGGACACCAGCGTCAGCTCCTGCCGCCGGCAGGCCTGGACCACGGTATCCGGCACGGCATCGAAGTAGGGTTCCAGGCCAAATCCGAGGGCACCGACCCGGGCCTCAACCAGCCGCCGCACATAAGCGTCCACCGCATCCTGGCTGCCGCCGTCGCCTACGAACGGCAGGCCGGCGGTGAGCAGGAACTCGCCGTCGAGCAGGTAGGGGGTCGGGTCGTCCAGCTCACTCGGCTCAACCCAGCGCAGCCGCCCCTCTCCGTTGCCGCCGTCGTGCAGGACCTTCAGCGCCGGAAGCTGGCCCAGGAACTGCGCCAGAGTGACGAAGCCGAGCCGCTCGGAGCCCTCAGCAGCCACGGCCGTGGATCCCGGTCTGGCCGCCCGGACGCCGGGCCCACCACCGGGTCGGCAGTGCATTAAGTCTCATGACTGAAGACTATAGGTCATTTTGCACACCCGTGAGAGGTGGCTCACAAGCCTAGGGTGGGTCAGGGGAAACCGACCACTACTGAAGATAAGGACGTCAACGATGACTGTGCCAACTCTGATCGGGGAACGCCCGCCGGCTGCCGCCGGCCGTCCCGGGCTCGCCGCCCAGCTCCTGCGCCGCAAGCCGATCGGGCAGCTGGTCAGCGAGGCCGAGACCGGGCACGGCGGCACGCGGCTGGTCCGCAGTTTCGGGGTACTGCAGCTGACCATGATCAGCGTCGGCGCCACGCTCGGCACCGGCATCCTGGTCATCCTGGGCGAATCCGTGCCGCTCGCCGGACCGGCCATCTGGATCTCCTTCGCCATCGCCGGATTCGCCGCGCTGCTCTCCGCCGTGTCCTACGCGGAGATGGCCGGCCTGGTGCCTGCCGCCGGGTCCAGCTACTCCTACACCTACGCGACCATGGGCGAGGGCATGGCCTGGATCTGCGGCTGGTGCCTGGTTCTGGAATACGCCGTCTCCGTGGCCGCCGTCGCGGTCGGTGCCGGCCAGTACGTCAACGAGGCCCTGGCGGTCTTCGGCCTCACGCTTCCGGACGCGATGTCGCAGCCGCCGGGAGCCGGCGGGGTGCTGAATGTCCCCGCAATCATCATTGTGGTGCTGGCCATGGTGCTGCTGGTCCGCGGTGCCAAGGAAAGCGCCTGGATCAACACCGCGATTGTCCTGATCAAGGTCGGCATCCTGCTGTTCTTCTGCGCCGTGGCGTTCACCGCGTTCAACGGCGGACACTTTGAACCCCTCATGCCGATGGGCGCCGCCGGGGTCTCGGCCGCGGCCTCACGGGTCTTCTTCTCCTACATCGGCTTCGACGCCGCCTCCACGGCCGGCGAGGAAGCCCGCAACCCCAAGCGCGACCTCCCGCGGGCCATCCTGCTCTCCATGCTGATCGTCACCAGCATCTACGTGCTCGTCTCCGTCGCCGCCATCGGCGCCCGACCCTGGGGCTGGTTCGACGGCACCGAAGCCGCCCTCGTGAAGATCCTCGAGGAAATCACCGGTCAGCCGTGGGTCGGCGTCGTGTTCGCCGTCGGTGCCGTGCTTGCCATCGCCAGCATCGTGCTGACCGTCCTCTACGGGCAGACCCGGATCCTGCTGTCCATGTCCCGCGACGGCCTCGTCCCCAAAGTCTTCGGCCGCGTCTCGCCCCGGACCGGCACGCCGGTTGCCGGAACCCTGATCGTGGGCACCGCCGTCGCGCTGACCGCCGGCCTCGTGCCGCTGGGCGCCCTCGCGGACGCCACCAGCATCGGCACCCTGTTCGCCTTCGCGCTGGTCAACGTGGCCGTCCTCTACCTGCGCCGCAACCGCCCGGAGCTCAAGCGCAGCTTCCGCGTCCCGCTCTTTCCGCTGACCCCGATTCTCGGCGCCCTCATGTGCGCCTACCTCATGGCCAACCTCGGCGCCGAGACCTGGGCGGTCTTCGGTGTCTGGATGCTCGTGGGCCTTGCCGCCTACTTCGGCTACGGCCGCAAGAACTCCAGGGTGGCGGCCCTGGGGCACGAGGAATACCGTGAACTATCAAGCCGCCAACCCGCCAACACCACCACAACCGAGGAACTGAAGGCAGAGATCTCATGACCACCGCCACCGAACTGCCGGCTACCACTCCGGCTACCACTCCGGCTTCCACCCCGGCCGAGGCGCCCATCACCATGCTGAACCCGGATTTCCCGTTCAGCTACGACCACTATCTGGCCCACCCGGACGGCCTGGGGTCCGTGCCGCCGGAACTGTACGGGACGGAGGTCGCCGTCGTCGGTGCCGGCCTGTCCGGGCTCGTGACCGCCTATGAGCTCATGAAGCTGGGCCTGCGGCCGGTGGTCTATGAGGCCGATCAGATCGGCGGCCGGCTGAGGACCGCCAGCTTCCCGTCCGCGCCGGGCATCGTGGCGGACCTCGGCGGCATGCGGTTCCCGGTCTCCGGGAAGGCTTTCTACCACTACGTGGACCTGCTCGGGCTGGACACCCAGGAGTTCCCCAATCCGCTGGCGCCGGCGACCTCCAGCACGGTGATCGAGCTCGCGGGCCAGAAGTACTACGCCGAGACCGCGGCGGACCTGCCCCCGTTCTTCCTGGAGGTCGCGGACGCGTGGAAGGCGGCCGTGAACGACGGCGCCCGGTTCGCCGAGATGCAGGAGGCCATCCGGGCCCGGGACACGGCCCGGATCAAGGAACTGTGGAACGCGCTGCTGCCGGAGCTGGACGAGCAGACGTTCTACGGTTTCATCGCCGGCAGCGACTCCTTCAAGCAGGCCGGCTTCGCCCACCGCGAGGCGTTCGGGCAGGTGGGCTTCGGCACCGGCGGCTGGGACACCGACTTCCCCAACTCCATCCTCGAAATCCTCCGGGTCGTCTACACCGACGCCGACGACCAGCACCGGCTCATCGCCGGCGGCGCGCAGCGGCTCCCCGAGGCGCTGTGGGAGCACGCGCCGTCGGGCATGGCGCACTGGCCGGACGGCACCTCCCTGGCGTCGCTGCATGCGGGTGCCCCCCGCGGCGCCGTGGAGCGCATCGCCCGCGACGGCAGCGGCGACTTCCGGATCCGCGAACGCTGGGGACGCGAGTCCGCCTACCCGGCGGTGGTGACCACGTGCCAATCCTGGCTGCTGTCGACGCGGATCCACACGGACGAAACCCTGTTTCCCGCCGAGCTGTGGACGGCGATCGAACGCTCGCACTACATGCAGTCCTCCAAGACCTTCGTCATGGTGGACCGGCCGTTCTGGAAGGACATCGATCCGGAGACCGGCCGCGAGGTCCTGTCGATGACGCTGACCGACCGGTTGAACCGGGCCACGTACCTGCTGGACAACGGCCCGGACCAGCCCGCCGTGATCTTGCTGTCCTACACGTGGAACGACGACGCGCTGAAGTGGCTCTCACTCGACGCGGACCAGCGTGCGGAGCTCATGCTGCACTCGCTGGAGCAGATCTACCCGGGCGTCGACATCGCCAGCCACATCGTGGGACAGCCGATCACGGTCTCGTGGGAGGCCGACCCTAACTTCATGGGCGCTTTCAAGGCCAACCTGCCGGGGCACTACCGCTACCAGCAGCGGCTCTTCACCCACTTCAAGCAGGACGGGCTGCCCGCCGAACAGCGCGGGATCTTCCTCGCCGGCGACGACGTCTCCTTCACCGCCGGCTGGGCCGAGGGTGCCGTCACCACAGGCCTCAACGCGGTCTGGGGCGTGGTCAACCACCTCGGCGGCCGGACACCGGCCGGGAACCCGGGCCCGGGCGAGCTCCTGCCCGAGCTGGGCCCGATCGCCCTCGACTAAGCAGCTCTGTGGACTAAGCGGCGCCTGGACGCAGCAGCCCCGTGGCTCAGGCGCTGTGGAGTTCGCGGTGGGCCCGCGCCAGCTCCTGGTAGTGCGCGGCATTGCGCTGGACGCCCGCGAACTCCTCGTCGCTGAGCTCGCGCCGGACTTTCGCGGGCACCCCGGCGACGAGCGAGCGCGGCGGGATGACCGTACCCTCCAGCACCACGGCACCGGCAGCAACAAGCGAGCCGGCGCCGATCACGGCCCCGTTGAGGATGGTGGCGCTCATGCCGATCAGGCAATCGTCCTCGACGGTGCAGCCGTGCACCACGGCGCTGTGGCCGACGCTGACCCGGGCCCCGACGGTGCAG
The DNA here is from genome assembly GCF_054062615.1 of Arthrobacter sp. TE12232. Lineage (NCBI taxonomy): Bacteria > Bacillati > Actinomycetota > Actinomycetes > Micrococcales > Micrococcaceae > Arthrobacter > Arthrobacter sp. TE12232. Next base: position 1,347,305 of record NZ_JBSSFK010000001.1, on the reverse strand, counting down.
GGGAACCCGGGATCGGCGTGCAGCACCACGTTGTCCTGCAGGTTGCTGCCGGCCCCCACCGTGATGGCGGCGGTGTCGGCGCGGACGGACACGCCGTAGAAGGCGCTCGAGTTCTCAGCCAGCGTGGCGTTGCCGATCACCGAGGCCGTGGGCGCGATGAAAGCGGAGTCATGGACGGCCGGGGTCGTGCCGGCGAATGCGTAGAGGGGAGCCATGCCTCCAGCCTAGGACACCTGCCCACCCCGTTGCCCTATCACTTATGGCTGCTCTGAGCGCTCAGAGCAGCCATAAGCGATAGGGCAACGGGGGTTTGGGTCAGCCGGGGGAGCGGAGGACCGTAAAGCCGCCGTCGCCGCTGCCACCTTTGCTGTCACTTGCGGCTTCTCCGCCCCTGTCGCTTGCGCTGCCACCTTTGCTGTCGCTTGCGCCGTCGCTTCCCCCGTCGCTTGCGTCGCCTTCGCTGCGCGGGGCGGGGGACGGGAGGACGACGGCGATCGGCGCGCCGGGTTCGGCCACCCGCCCGAGTTCGCGGACGACGTCGTCCCACTGGTCCGGCGGCAGGCCCGCCAGGGCGTCCACCGCCCAGACCGAGGAGAACGCGGCGTCGGCGAACGGCAGCGATTCCGGGCCCGCAACGGACGCCTCCAGCCCGTGCGCCCGTGCGGCATGGATATTTTCCTCGGACGGGTCGACGCCGGTGAAATGGATGCCGGACTGCACAAAGTGCAGCCCGTCGGTGCCCGAGCCGCAGTCGAGCCCCAGCACCGCGTGCCGCCCCTCTGACTTGAGCAGGGCCACAAATGATTCGAGCCGGTCCTTCCGGATGGAGTCCATGGCTCTAGTCAAGGACCGGAATCAGTTAAAGACAACCGTCCGGTTGCCGTCGAGCAGGACGCGGTGCTCGGCATGCCACTGCACGGCCTGGGCCAGGGTGCGGCCCTCCACGTCGCGGCCCATCTGGACGAACTGCTCGGCGGTGCGCCGGTGGTCCACGCGGATGACTTCCTGCTCGATGATCGGTCCCTCATCCAGGGCTGCCGTGACGTAGTGTGCCGTGGCCCCGATGAGCTTCACGCCGCGGGCGTGCGCCTGGTGGTAGGGCTTGGCACCCTTGAAAGAGGGCAGGAATGAGTGGTGGATGTTGATCGCCTTGCCCGTGAGTTCGCTGCAAAGCTCGTCGGAGATGATCTGCATGTACCGGGCCAGGACGGTGAGCTCGATGTCGTGCTCCTTCATCAGGAGACGAAGGGCGTCCTCGGCCTGGACCTTGGTGTCCGGCGTGACGGGGATGTAGTGGAAGGGGATGCCGTAGAACTCCGCCAGGCCCTCAAGGTCCCGGTGGTTGGAGACAATGGCCGGAATGTCGATCGGCAGGGTGCCGGAGCGCTGCAGGAACAGCAGGTCGTTCAGGCAGTGGGCCGAGGTGCTGGCCATCAGCAGGGTGCGGACCTTCCGGCCGGCCGGGTTCAGGCTCCACTGCATGCCGAAAGCCTGGGCCACGGGCTCCAGTGCCGCCTGCAGCTCGGCCCGCTCGGCGGCCGTCGTCGCCTCCACCCGCATGAAGAAGGTGCCCGTGCCGTGGCTGCCGTACTGCTGGGAGTCCGTAATATTGCAGCCCGCCACGAGGAGGGCTCCGGCGACGGCGTGCACGATGCCGGGCCGGTCAGGGCAGGACAGAGTCAGGATGTAGGAAGCAGTCAGGTTCTCGTCAGTCACGAAGAACAGCCTACCCGCGCTTCAGGGGCAGTTTTGTAAGCGTTTTGGTAGTGTTAACCCGTCGCAACTGGCGTTGGATGGCTAACCATCAGGGAGCGGCACTCACGAAGACCACGGATCGTACGCCTGGGCCGAGGGTCATGTCTTACCGGTTGGCAGCTTCACCGCTGTCAGGCCGTTGCCGGCGCCCGTTCAGGGTGCCAATCGCCGACGTCGCGTCCCGCTGTCCAGGGGTCCGTCATCAAGGGGCGGTGCAACGGGCCAGCCGGTAGCCTGACCATTAGCCGTACCCGTTGCCTACCAGGAGTTCCTCGTGACTACTACTACCGCCACCTCAGCCGCCGTGAGCAACCAGCCGCTGGCCGAACTCGACCCGGAAATCGCCGCCGTTCTGGCCCAGGAGCTTGGCCGCCAGCGCGGCACCCTGGAAATGATCGCCTCCGAGAACTTCGCCCCGCGCGCCGTGATGGAAGCCCAGGGTTCCGTCCTGACCAACAAGTACGCCGAGGGCTACCCGGGACGCCGCTACTACGGCGGCTGTGAATACGTCGACGTCGCCGAGCAGCTGGCGATCGACCGCGTCAAGGAGCTCTTCGGCGCCGAATACGCCAACGTCCAGCCGCACTCGGGTGCGCAGGCCAACGCCGCCGCGCTCGCCGCCATGATCACCCCCGGTGACAAGATCCTGGGCCTCTCCCTGGCCCACGGCGGTCACCTCACCCACGGCATGAAGCTGAACTTCTCCGGCAAGCTCTACGAGGTTGCCGCCTACCAGGTCGAGGAAGACAACTTCCGGATCGACATGGACAAGCTGCGCGAGCAGGCCATCGCCGAAAAGCCCCAGGTCATTATCGCCGGCTGGTCCGCCTACCCGCGGCACCTTGATTTCGCCGCGTTCCGCTCGATCGCCGACGAGGTCGGCGCCCTGCTCTGGACCGACATGGCGCACTTCGCCGGCCTCGTGGCCGCCGGGCTGCACCCGAGCCCGGTCCCGCACTCGGACGTCGTCACCTCCACCGTGCACAAGACCCTCGCCGGCCCGCGCTCCGGCGTCATCCTGGCCAAGCAGGAATGGGCCAAGAAGCTCAACTCCGCCGTGTTCCCCGGCCAGCAGGGCGGCCCGCTCATGCATGTGATCGCCGCGAAGGCAGTGGCCTTCAAGATCGCCGGTACCGAGGAATTCAAGGAACGCCAGGAGCGCGTCCTCGAAGGCGCCAAGATCATCGCCGAACGCCTCGGCCAGACCGACGTCGCCGACGCCGGCGTCTCGGTCCTGACCGGCGGCACCGACGTGCACCTGGTCCTGGTGGACCTGCGCCACTCCCAGCTGGACGGCCAGCAGGCCGAGGACCTCCTGCACTCCGTGGGCATCACCGTCAACCGCAACGCCGTGCCGTTCGACCCCCGCCCGCCGATGGTCACCTCCGGTCTGCGCATCGGCACCCCGGCCCTGGCCACCCGCGGCTTTGGCGCCGAGGAATTCACCGAGGTCGCCGACATCATCGCCACGGCGCTGAAGTCCGGCGCGGCCACGGATATCGAGGCCCTGCAGGCCCGCGTGGACAAGCTGGCCGCCGATTTCCCGCTGTACCCCCAGCACGAGCAGTGGTAATCGATGACTTCTGCAAAAATGGCTGAAACCGCCCAGATCCTTGACGGCAAGGCTACCGCCGCTGCCATCAAGGCTGAGCTGAAAGAACGCGTGGCCGCACTCAAAGCCATGGGCGTCACCCCCGGACTGGGCACCATCCTGGTCGGCTCCGATCCCGGCAGCACCTGGTATGTCGGCGGCAAGCACAAGGACTGCGCCGAGGTGGGCATCACGTCCATCCGCCGCGACCTGCCCGAGGAAACCACGCAGGATGAACTCCTGGCCGTGGTCCGCGAGCTCAACGAGAACCCGGAGTGCACCGGTTACATCGTCCAGCTGCCGCTGCCCAAGCACATCGACCAGGACGTCATCCTGGAGGCCATGGACCCTGAGAAGGACGCCGACGGCCTGCACCCGATGAACCTGGGCCGGCTCGTGGCCAACGTCAGCGGACCCATGAAGTCCCCGTTGCCCTGCACTCCCAAGGGCTGCGTGGAACTGCTGACCCGGCACGGCATCAGCCTCAACGGCAAGCGCGTCCTCGTGGTCGGCCGCGGCGTCACCATCGGCCGCCCGGTGGGACTCCTGCTGACCCGCAAGGACGTCAACGCCACGGTCATCCTGGCCCACACGGGCACGGTGGACCTGCCGGCCGAACTCCGCCAGGCCGACGTCGTGATTGCCGCCGCCGGCCAGCCGCACATGATCAAGGCCGGGGACCTTAAGCCCGGGGCGATCGTGCTCGACGTCGGCGTCAGCCGCGTGGACGACGGCACCGGCAAGGCCGTGGTTACGGGAGACGTTGACCCCGCCGCGGCCGACGTCGCCGCCTGGCTCTCGCCGAACCCGGGGGGAGTGGGGCCCATGACCCGCGCCATGCTCCTGGCCAACGTGGTGGAAACCGCCGAGCGCCAACTGGCATCGAAAAGCCACGCCGGGCTCGCCTAGGAATCCGAGCTGATGACAGGGCACCTGCTTCCCGCGAAGCAGGTGCCCTGTGGCTTTAAGAGCGGGGGCTTGAATCGGGCGGAACGCCGCACCTGCCCGCCGGGACGCATAACAGAACGAATACGTCAGGAGTTTTTACGAAAAGACTCTTTCATACTTTGCGGGGATCCACTACCGTGGTGCGGGTGTCCGAACTTGTCTCGAAAGAATCCCCCGTGAGCAGCCCCTCTGATGCCGCTCCGCAGTACGTCATCACCGCCGAAAACCTCACCAAACGCTACGGCGAGGTCACCGCCGTCGACGGCATCTCCTTCCGCGTCCCCGCCGGGGAAGCCTTCGGCCTGCTGGGCCCCAACGGCGCCGGGAAGTCCACCACGATGAAGATGATCGGCGGGGTCTCCCAGCGCACCTCCGGCAGCCTGAGCATCATGGGCCTGGACCCCGAGCAGCACGGTCCGGAAGTCCGCGCCCACCTGGGCGTCGTCCCGCAACAGGACAACCTGGACGAGGAATTGAAAGTCCGGGACAACCTGCTGGTCTACGGCCGCTACTTCGGCCTTCCCATGAGCTACCTCAGGCGCAAAGCCGACGAGCTGCTGGAATTCGCCCAGCTCACGGACAAGGCCAACGCCAAGGTGGACGCTCTGTCCGGCGGCATGAAGCGGCGCCTGACGATCGCCCGCTCCCTCATCAACGAACCCCGGATCCTGCTGCTGGACGAGCCGACCACCGGCCTGGACCCGCAGGCGCGGCACATCCTCTGGGACCGGCTGTTCCGGCTCAAGGAACAGGGCGTCACCCTGATCCTCACGACCCACTACATGGATGAGGCCGAGCAGCTGTGCGACCGCCTGATCGTGGTGGACAAGGGCAAGATCATGGCCGAGGGCTCTCCGGCCAGCCTGATCCGCGACTACTCCACGCGGGAGGTGCTCGAACTGCGCTTCGGCTCGGACCGCAACGCGAGCGTCGGCGCGGAGCTCGAAGGCATCGGCGAACGCCTGGAGACCCTGCCGGACCGGGTGCTCATCTACGCCCATGACGGCGAGGCCGCCCTGGAACAGGTCACCGCCCGGGGACTCCGGCCGGTCACCTCGCTGGTCCGCCGCTCTTCGCTGGAAGACGTCTTCCTGCGCCTGACCGGCAGGAGCCTCGTTGACTAAGCCAACGACGACGGCGACGCCCGCCCTCCGCGCCCACTCGCCGGAAGTCTCGGCCGCCCGTGCCCGCCGCTGGGGCGCCTTCTACTACGCCGAACAGGTCCTGCGTGTCATGAAGGGCTACGGCTGGACCATCGTCATGTACGGCGTGGGGCAGCCGGTGGCCTATCTGTTCGCGATGGGCGTCGGCCTGGCCACACTGGTCGAGGCCAACGGCGCCGGCGCCTTCGGCGGCGTCAGCTACCTGACGTTCATCGCGCCCGCCCTGCTGATCTCGGCCGCCGTCATGACGGCCGCCAACGAGTTCACCTTTCCGGTGATGGACGGCTTCAAGTGGCGGCGCGTTTACTACGGCCCGCACGCCTCGCCGCTGACGCCGGAGCAGATCGCCGGGGGCCAGGTCATCGCCGTCACCGTCCGCTTCCTGCTGCAGTCGGCCCTCTACTTCGCCGTCGTCGCCCTGTTCGGGGCCGCACCCGGCACCTGGGCCTGGGTGTCCATCCTCATCGCCACGCTCGCCGGCCTGTCCTTCGGGCTGCCGCTTATGTCCTACGCGGCGACGATCCGGAATGACAGAGGCCAGTTCGCCATGGTCATGCGGTTCATCGTCATGCCGCTGTTCCTGTTCTCCGGCACGTTCTTCCCGCTGGACACGCTTCCGCTCGGCGTCCGCTGGATCGGCTGGATCTCGCCGATCTGGCACGGCACCGAACTTGGCCGCGTGGTCAGCTACGGCTACGAGGAAGAGCCGTGGCTCACGATCGTCCACCTGGTCTTCCTGCTGGGCCTCGCGGCCGCCGGCTGGGTCCTGTCCAAGCGCCAGTTCGCCAAAAGGATGGCCTCATGAGCGTTCTTACCGGAAGTTTCAATGCGGGGGACCACAGCGTCAACGGACGCCGCACGCCGCCGGCGTTTCGGGCCCATGTACTCCCGCAACGTCCGCGCCGTCGTCGCCCGCGGGCTCATGGCCACCAAGAGCAGCAACTGGATGGTCATGGTCTCCGGGTTCTTCGAACCCGTGCTGTACCTGATCTCCATGGGTGTGGGCCTGGGCGCAATCGTGGGGTCCGTCCAGGGCCCCGGCGGGCAGGAGATCAGCTACGCCGCGTACATTGCGCCGGCACTCTTGGCAGTGTCCGCCATGAACGGCGCCGTCTACGACTCCACTTGGAACGTCTTCTTCAAGATGAACTTCGCCAAGCTGTACCAAGGCATGCTCTACACCTCGCTGGGGCCGCTGGATGTCGCCATGGGCGAGATCTTCCTGGCCCTCCTGCGCGGGTTCATGTACGCCACCGGCTTCACCGCCGTGATGGGCGTGATGGGCCTCATCACCACGCCATGGGCCATCCTCATGATCCCGGCCTCGGTGCTGATTGCCTTCGGCTTCGCGAGCTTCGGCATGGGGGTCACGAGCTTCATGAAGACGTTCCAGCAGATGGACTGGATCAATTTCGTGATGCTGCCGATGTTCCTGTTCAGCGCCACGTTCTACCCGCTCAGCGTCTACCCGCAGTACATCCAGTGGCTCATCCAGGCCATGCCGCTGTGGCACGGCGTGGAACTGCTGCGCCAGATCAGTGTGGGCGTGTTCACCCCGGCCACCGCCGTGCACGTCGGCTACTACCTCGTCATGATCGCCCTCGGCGTCACGCTCACCACGGGCCGCCTGCGCCGGCTGTTCCTCACCTAAGGAGATCCCATGATCGGACAATGGCACGCACTCGTCATCGACTGCGAGAACCCGGACACGCTCGCAGGCTTCTACCAGGAGCTGCTGGGCATGATCCGGGTGCAGGAGGACCCGGACTGGATTTCGATCGGCGACGCCGCCGACCGTCCCGCCGTCGCCTTCCAGCGCGTGGACAGGCTGGTCCGGCCGCAGTGGCCCGACGCCGAGCACCCGCAGCAGATGCACGTGGATGTGAAAGTCACCGACCTCGACGCCGGCGAGGCCGAAGTCATCCGGCTCGGCGCTGCGCGCCTGGCAGGCGGCGGGGAATCCTTCCGGGTCTACACCGACCCCAGCGGCCACCCGTTCTGCCTGGTTCTTTCCTGAGTCGCCTGAAGTGGGCTGCGTGGCCTGAACCGCCTGAACTGGGCCGCGCGGCCTGAACCGCCTGAACTGAGCCGCGTGGCCTCAGCCGCGCCGTGCGGGGCGCCTCTCCGGGGCCGCTTCGCCTATCTCCGCGGCGGGGGCGGCGTTCGCCCGGGGTGGAAGCGCCGCGGGCGGCCTGCCCCGTTTGCGATAATAGGCTCATGCAATCTCTGGGTAGCCCCGCGTCCTCGTCCACCACGGCCACGGGCCGGTTCTCCACGTTCCGCATCAGCGGACCGGGGATGCTGGTCTTCATCATCGCGTTCACGGTCGCCGTGATCTTCGCGGCCAACCAGAACGACGTCGTGGGCTGGGTCGTGGCGATCATCGCCGGCGCCTGGCTGGCGCTGGCCTCGTTCGTGGTGTTCAGCATCCAGCGGGCCGCCAAGCGGGCCGCGGCCAGGCTCGACGAGGCCCAGAACGCCTTCAACGCCGCCACCGGGCGGGCGCCGACCGCCAGCAGCGTGGACCATGGCGGCACCCGCGTGGTCAGTGAAGGGCTCCCTGCGGAGAGCGTACGCGACATGAAGCTCGACCACTCCTTCAAGATCGTCCAGGTTCAGGTGCGCGTCGTCGAACAGGAACGTGCCAAGGGCGAGGCCGCGGACCAGGACACGATCCGCCGGGCCCTGGAGACCATCGAGATCACCTCGACCAACGCACGGGACATGATCAAATCCTCGGCCGGCGGCGACGAACCCGTCAGCGGAACCATCATCGACTAGAGTGGATCGGGTGAGCTCGGCATTGAAGAAGGACCACCTTCGCATCGCATCAGTCAACGTCAACGGCCTGCGTGCCGCCTATAAGAAGGGCATGGCGGAATGGCTTGAACCGCGCGAAGTGGACATTCTGTGCCTCCAGGAGGTCCGCGCGCCCGATGCGATCGTCCAGGAGCTGCTCGGCGAGGGCTGGTTCATCCTGCACGCCGAGGCCGAGGCCAAAGGCCGGGCCGGCGTCGCCATCGCTTCGCGCGAAGAGCCGCTTGCCACCCGCGTGGGCATCGGGGATGACTACTTTGCCACCACCGGACGCTGGGTCGAAGCCGACTACACCGTCCGCAACGCGGAGGGCGAGGCATCGCAGCTGACCGTCGTGAGCGCGTACGTGCACTCGGGCGAGGCCGGCACGCCCAAGCAGGATGACAAGTTCCGTTTCCTTGACGTCATGATCAAGCGACTGCCCGAACTCACCAAGCACAGCGACCACGCCCTCGTCGTCGGTGACCTCAACGTCGGCCACACAGAGCTGGACATCAAGAACTGGAAGGGCAACGTCAAACGTGCAGGCTTCCTGCCGGAGGAGAGGGCGTATTTTGACCGCTTCTTCGGCGAGGAAATCGGCTGGAAGGATGTTCACAGGGGCCTGGCGGGTAACGTCGACGGCCCCTACACTTGGTGGTCGCAACGGGGCCAGGCCTTCGACAACGACACCGGCTGGCGCATCGACTACCACATGGCCACGCCCGCTCTCGCTGCTGCCGCAGTGTCAGCCGTTGTTGACCGGGCATCGTCCTGGGACACACGCTTCTCCGACCACGCCCCGCTGGTAGTGGACTACCGGCTCTAGTTTTAAGGCTTCCACGAATGACCTCTACTTCCACTGTGACCGACGCCGGCGTCGCTCCTGACCCTGAGACAGCCGCCGGCAAACCCGCTCCGGCTACCACCGGGGCCCGGCACCGCATCCTCTCGGGCATGCAGCCCTCCGCGGACTCCCTGCACCTGGGCAACTACCTCGGAGCCCTCGTGAACTGGGTCCGGATGCAGGATGAGTACGACGCCGTCTTCTTCATCCCGGACCTCCATGCGATCACCGTTCCGCAGGACCCCGCCGAGCTGGCCCACCGCACCCGGGTCACGGCCGCGCAGTACATTGCCGGCGGCGTGGACGTGGACAAGTGCACGCTGTTCGTCCAGTCCCAGGTGCCGGAGCACGCCCAGCTGGCGTGGGTCCTGAACTGCATCACGGGTTTCGGCGAGGCGTCCCGGATGACCCAGTTCAAGGACAAGGCCCACAAACAGGGCTCAGACCAGGCCAGCGTCGGCCTGTTCACCTACCCCATCCTCCAGGCCGCGGACATCCTGCTGTACCAGCCGCACGGTGTCCCCGTGGGCGAGGACCAGCGCCAGCACGTCGAACTGAGCCGTGACCTCGCCCAGCGGTTCAACACCCGCTTCGGCCAGACGTTCACGGTGCCGCAGCCCTTCATCCAGAAGGAATCCGCGAAGATCTACGATCTGCAGCACCCCACCGCCAAGATGTCCAAGTCGGCGGAGTCGCCTGCAGGCCTGATCAACCTGCTCGACGATCCCAAGGTCACCGCCAAACGGATCAAGTCGGCCGTGACGGACGCGGAGACCGAAATCCGGTTCGACCGCGAGGCCAAGCCGGGCGTGTCCAACCTCCTGACCATCTATTCGGCGATCACCGGGCAAACCGTTGACGCCCTGGTCGGCGCCTATGAGGGCAAGATGTACGGTCACCTCAAGGTGGACCTCGCCGAGGTGGTCACCGAGCACCTGACGCCGATCCGGAACCGCGCCAATGAGCTGTTGGACGATCCCGCGGAGCTGGACCGGCTGCTGGCCCTCGGCGCGGACAAGGCCCGCGAGATCGCCTCGGTCACCCTGCGCGACGTCTACTCCAAGGTGGGTTTCCTGCCGTACGCCGGCGCTCACGGAGTCCGCTAGGTCAATGTCCTCCGTCAGCAAAGTCACCGCGAAAGCCGCAACGTCAAACGGGCAGGCACGCAGCGAAGGCATTAGCATCGGCGTGATCCTGAGGTTCCCGGCGGACATCGCCGAGGAGCTTCAGCGCTGGCGGGCGTCCTTCGGGGACCCGATGGCCTCCGTCGTCCCGGCCCACATCACGCTGGTCACCACCACCATGACGCAGGACTGGGACGCGACCTGCGCCCATGTCCGGGACGTGGCCCGCCGGCAGGAGCCGTTCACGGTGACCATCGCGGGGACCGGGTCTTTCCGCCCGGTGTCCCCGGTGGTCTTCCTGAACGTGGAGGACGGCTTCGGCGAATGCGTGAACCTGCACCGTCAGCTGCAGTCCGGTCCCCTGGAACGGGAGTTGCCCTTCGACTACCACCCGCACGTGACCGTGGCCCACGACGTCGCCCCGGAAAGCCTCGATGATGCCGAAACGGTCCTGAAGGATTACTCGGCCACGTTCCCGGTGGCTAGCATGGGACTTTACGAGCACGATGACAACGGCATCTGGCAGCTACGGGAAGAGCTTGACTTTGGGACCAAACTCGACGACGACAGAGGCCAGGACGGCACCGCAGACGCCCGCTAAGCCGCCGCTTCCCACCGACCTGGCCGGGCTGAAGCTGGAAGTGATCCGGAAAAGGGTCGACTGGGGCCGGGTACGACGCTCCGGCGGCGGATGGATGGCTTCGCTCATGGCGATGGTGGCGTGGCTGCTGGCCAAGGTCAACGCGCTGCTGCCCGTGCGGGCCTACACGCACTACCTCCGCCAGCGCGGCCCGTTGTTGAGTGCCGGCATCGGGTTCCGGATGTTTTTCTCCGTCACGGGTCTGTTGGCCACCGGATTCTCCATTGCCGGCCTCGTCCTCAGCGGACATCCGGCTCTGCTGGACACGATCATCAGGAGCGTGGACGCCGCCGCGCCCGGCCTGTTGCAGGTCGACGGCAGCGCGGGGCTGGTTGATCCCTACCAGCTGCTGAACCCCGCCAGCCTCGGCTGGGCCGCCGGGATTGCCGCCATCGTCACGGTATTCACCTCCCTGGGCTGGATCAGCGGCATCCGCGACGGCGTGCGGGGCATGATGCGGCTCGGCCCGCTGGTGATGAATCCGATCCTGCAGATACTCAAGGACGTCGGCACGCTGCTCCTGATGGGCGTGGCCCTGGTGGTCAGCTCGGCAGTCTCCCTGATCTTCGGCACGGCGGCTGGCTGGGTGGCCCAGCAACTGGGCCTGGACCCGGTAGTGGCCGGGCCTTTGACGACGTCCATCACAATCCTCGTGCCGCTGCTGCTCGGCTGGGGCACCGCCCTGATCATGTACCGGGTGGCCGCGGGGCTGAAACCGGCCCGCCGCTCACTGCTCGAGGGGACCACCCTCGCCGCGGTAGGCGCCACCGTGCTGCAGATCTTCAGCACCCAGCTGCTGGCCAGTGCCGGGAAGAACCCGATTCTGGCGCCTTTCGCCATCATCATCGGCCTGCTGATCTGGTTCAACCTGGTCAGCCAGGTTTACGTGTTCTGCGCCGCGTGGGTGGCGATCCGGGAGGAAGACCTTAAATCGCAGCCCGTCTCGACGACCACCGGGTGGGGCGCCCGGCGGGTCCAGCCCGGCAAAACACCGGTGGAGTCGCCGGCTGAGCCGCGGGCACGCCGCAGGGCACTGCCCGCCGTGTTCAGGCGTCGAGGTACTGGTCGGCCCACGCCGAAATAATCTTCGCGGCACGCGCCGCCTGCCCCTTACCCGTCAGGAGGTGGTCGCTGCCCTCCAGCGAGACGAAGCTGCGCGGGTGGCGTGCCGTCCGGAAGATGGTGCTGGCGTTTTCGATCCCCACCGTGTTGTCGGTAGGGGAGTGCAGCACCATGAGCGGCTTGTGCAGCTGCCGGATGCAGTCCGTCAGGTCCGCGTTTTCCAGATCCTCGACGAAGTGACGCCGGATCTCCACACGCTTGCCGCCAAGATCCACCTCGGCGCTTCCCTCCTCCAGGATCCGGTCCAGCGCCGCGTCAAAGACGTGGGCCACGTGCTTGGGCGAGAACGGGGCGCCCACCGTGGCAACAGCTTTGAGCTCCGGAATCTGCCGTGCCGCGGACAGGACGGCAGCGCCGCCGAACGAATGTCCCACCAGCAACGACACCCGCCGACCCGAGTCCCGCATGAACTCGGCGGCCTTGACGGTGTCGGCCACCTTGTGGCTGAACGAGCCCTCCGACCACATCCCCGCCGACTCGCCGAGCCCCAGGTTGTCGAACCGGAGCATGCCCACGCCGTTGTCCGCCAGGGCCTTGCACATCCGCGACGCCGAGGGGCTGTCCTTGCCCAGGGTGAAGCCGTGCGAGAACACGCCCCAGCCCTTCACCGGGCCTTCGGGCAGGTCCACGACGCCGGAGAGCAGTTCGCCGGTGGAACCCTGGAACGAGACTTTTTCTGAACGGGACACGGTGTCCCCTTTCGTGTGAGCGCGAAGACGACGACGGCGCCCCCACCCATAAGGTGAGAGGCGCCGTCGTCTGTTTCTCGTGGTTCTGGAGGAGTCGCTAGACCTTGCGGGACAGGATGGCCTGCTTGACCTCGGCGATGGCCTGAGTCACCTGGATGCCGCGCGGGCACGCTTCGGTGCAGTTGAAGGTGGTGCGGCAGCGCCACACGCCTTCCTTGTCGTTGAGGATCTCCAGGCGCATGTCGCCGGCGTCATCGCGGGAATCGAAGATGAAGCGGTGTGCGTTGACGATGGCCGCCGGGCCGAAGTACTGGCCGTCGGTCCAGAACACCGGGCAGGACGAGGTGCACGCGGCGCACAGGATGCACTTGGTGGTGTCGTCGAACCGCTCGCGGTCCTCGGCTGACTGCAGGCGTTCCTTGGTGGGCTCGTGGCCGCGGTTGATCAGGAAGGGCATGACTTCGCGGAAGGACTGGAAGAAGGGCTCCATGTCCACGATCAGGTCCTTCTCCACCGGCAGGCCCTTGATCGGCTCGACCGTGATGGGCTTGGACGTGTCCAGGTCCTTCAGCAGGGTCTTGCAGGCGAGGCGGTTGCGGCCGTTGATGCGCATGGCATCGGAGCCGCAGACACCGTGGGCGCAGGAGCGGCGGAAGGAGACGCTGCCGTCCATCTCCCACTTGATCTTGTGCAGGGCGTCCAGCACGCGGTCCGTGCCGTACATGGTGACCTTGAAGTCATCCCACGTGGCGTCCTCGGAGACCTCGGGGTTGTAGCGGCGCACGCGCAGCGTGACGTCAAAGGACGGGATTTCCCCGCCCCCGCCGACGCCGGCGGGCAGTTCGATCTTGGATGCTGGCTCAGCGAGTTCAGCGCTCATCTTAGTACTTCCTCACCATCGGCTCGTAGCGCGTAAAGACCACCGGTTTGGTGGCAAGCCGGATGCCGGCAATAGCCTCGGCAGAACCATCCGCCGGAGCATGCTCATCCTTGTACGCCATGGAGTGCTTCATGAATTTTTCGTCGTCGCGCTCGGGGAAGTCCTCACGGAAGTGTCCGCCGCGGGACTCCTCGCGGTGCAGGGCCGCCACGGTCATGACTTTGGCAAGCTCCAGCAGGAAGCCCAGTTCCACGGCCTCGAGCAGGTCCAGGTTGAAGCGCTTGCCCTTGTCCTGGACGCTGATGCGCTGGTACCGCTCCTCGAAGGACGCGATGTCCTTCAGGACCTGGTTCAGGGTATCGGCGGTGCGGAACACCTGCATGTTGGCATCCATGGTGTCCTGCAGTTCCTTGCGGATCGCAGCGACCTTCTCGGTGCCGTTTGAGGTGCGGACGTGGTCCAGCAGGTTCAGCGTGTACGCCTCCGGATCGGCCGGGAGCTCCACGAAGTCCGCGGTCTTGGCGTATTCGGCGGCGGCGATGCCGGCGCGCTTGCCGAACACGTTGATGTCCAGCAGCGAGTTGGTGCCCAGGCGGTTGGAGCCGTGGACGGAGACGCAGGCGACCTCGCCGGCGGCGTAGAGGCCCGGAACCACGGTGTCGTTGTCCTGGAGGACCTCGGCGCTGATGTTCGTGGGGATGCCGCCCATGGCGTAGTGCGCCGTCGGGAACACCGGGACCGGCTCCGTGTACGGCTCCACACCCAGGTAGGTGCGGGCGAACTCGGTGATGTCCGGCAGCTTGGCGTCGATGTGCGCGGGCTCAAGGTGCGTCAGGTCCAACAGGACGTAGTCCTTGTTCGGGCCGCAGCCGCGTCCCTCGCGGACTTCGTTGGCCATGGAACGGGCCACGATGTCGCGCGGGGCGAGGTCCTTGATGGTGGGCGCGTAACGCTCCATGAAACGTTCGCCCTCGGAGTTGCGCAGGATGGCGCCTTCGCCGCGGGCGGCCTCGGAGAGCAGGATGCCCAGCCCGGCAAGGCCTGTCGGGTGGAACTGGAAGAACTCCATGTCCTCCAGCGGGATGCCCCGGCGGAACGCGATGCCCATGCCGTCACCGGTGAGGGTGTGGGCGTTGGACGTGGTCTTGAAGACCTTGCCGGCGCCGCCGGAGGCGAACACCACGGACTTGGCCTGGAAGACGTGCAGTTCGCCGGAGGCGAGGTCGTAGGACACGACGCCGGCAACGCGCTTCTGCTTGTACGGGGTGCCGTCCTCGCGGACCGCGTCTTCCTCGACGGTCAGCAGGTCCAGCACGTAGTACTCGTTGTAGAACTCAACGTTGTGCTTGACGCAGTTTTGGTACAGGGTCTGCAGGATCATGTGTCCGGTGCGGTCCGCGGCGTAGCACGCGCGGCGGACCGGTGCCTTGCCGTGGTCGCGGGTGTGGCCGCCGAAACGGCGCTGGTCAATGCGGCCCTCGGGCGTGCGGTTGAACGGCAGGCCCATCTTCTCCAGGTCCAGGACGGCGTCGATCGCTTCCTTCGCCATGACCTCGGCGGCGTCCTGGTCAACCAGGTAGTCGCCGCCCTTGATGGTGTCGAAGGTGTGCCACTCCCAGTTGTCTTCCTCGACGTTGGCCAGGGCCGCACACATGCCGCCCTGCGCCGCGCCGGTGTGGGACCGCGTGGGGTAGAGCTTGGTCAATACTGCTGTTCGGGCGCGCTGACCTGATTCGATCGCCGCGCGCATCCCGGCGCCACCGGCACCGACGATCACGACGTCGTACTTATGGACCTGCATACCAGACGCTCTTTCTCTCAAAATTCGCTATAACCTACCGGCAGGTTCGCGCCTGTCCGGTGAAGTCTCGTGCAATCTGCGCCTGCGCTCGGCAGGCAAGATCAGTTGCCGTGACGGACCGTCCCTGCCCGCGGGGGCAGCGATCCGCGGCGGCTCCGCTGTTATGGCTGAGCCGTGGCGGCTGCGCCCCTAAGGTGCGGGGCAGAATCCGCCGGGAAGCTGGACGCCATGGACCACGGGGCACGGGTCGAACGTGAAGATGACCAGGGTGCCCAGGATGATGATGACGGTGGTGGCCGCGTAGAGCACGATCTTCAGCCAGAGACGCGTGGCGTCCCTCTCGGCGTAGTCATTGATGATCGTGCGGACACCGTTGGTGCCGTGCAGCATGGCGAGCCACAGCATGGCCAAGTCCCAGAACTGCCAGAACGGGTCGGCCCACTTGCCGGCCACAAAGCCGAAGTCGATCGCGTGGATGCCCTCGCCGACCAGCAGGTTGACGGTCAGGTGACCGAAGATCAGCACCACCAGCACGACGCCGGAGAGCCGCATGAAAAGCCACGCGAGCATCTCGAAGTTGCCCTTGGACCCACCGCCGCGGCGGTACTTGGGCTGGATCTTTCCGCTGCGCGGACTCTGAATGGTTGCAGTCATGGCTTAGTGACCTCCAAGGGCGAGGGACAGGTGGCGGATCGCGAAGCCGGCCATGACAACAACCCAGAGGCCCAGGACCGTCCAGAGCATCTGACGCTGGTACTTGGCACCCTTCTTCCAGAAGTCGACGGCGATAATCCGCAGGCCGTTGAAGGCGTGGAACACGATCGCTGCGACAAGGCCCGTTTCACCCAGGGCCATGAGGGGGTTCTTGTAGGCGCCAATCACGGCGGTGTAGGCCTCGGGGGACACACGCACCAATGAGGTGTCCAGCACGTGGACCAACAAGAAGAAGAAAATCACTACACCGGTAATGCGGTGTCCAACCCAGGACCACATGCCTTCACGGCCGCGGTACAAGGTGCCAGCTGGTTTTGTCGGCACTGAATAAACCTCCCTGCAACACAGCGGCGCTGGCATGGGATCCACGCGGGGGGAACGCCTGCTGCGAGAGCACTCGTAAGCTCAAGCCTAAATCTAGGCTTCGCTCACAGCTTATTCAATTTAGGGACAGGTTGTTGACAAGCCCCGGCGCGGTTTTTCGTCTCTTTTGAGACGAACGCCACATTCGGCTGCGGCTGCGGCCGTGACCGCGGCCCCGACTGCGGGGGCCGCGGGGGCGGGATTCCTTCCCGTTCGGGGGTGATGTGGCCGCCGTCGGCTAAAGTAGCGGTGATGACTACAGACAAAGTGACAAGCCAGGATTCACCGCTGGACCGTTTTATTGCGGTCATTCCGGCGGGCGGGGTGGGGACCCGTCTTTGGCCCCTGTCACGGGCAGCGGCCCCCAAGTTCCTCCATGACCTGACCGGTTCGGGCAGCACTTTGCTGCGCGCGACCTACGACCGCCTCCAGCCCGTCGCCGGCAAGCACGTGCTGGTGGTGACCGGTGCCGCCCACCGGGCCGCCGTCTGCCGCCAGCTGCCTGAGGTCCTGGAAGCCGACCTCGTCCTGGAAAGCGAGCCCAAGGACTCCGGCGCGGCCATCGGCCTCGCCGCGGCCATCCTCCATGAGCGGGATCCGGACACCATCATGGGCTCGTTCGCCGCGGACCAGGTCATCAGCCCAGACGCGCTCTTCCAGGATGCCGTCCGCGAGGCCGTCTACACCGCGGCTGCGGGGAAGATCGTCACCATCGGCATCAAGCCCACCCACCCGTCCACCGGATTCGGCTACATCCGCTCCGGCGCGAACCTCAACATCCCCGACGCCCCCAGCGCGCAGTCCGTGGTGGAGTTCGTAGAGAAGCCCAGCGAGGAAGTGGCCCAGCAGTACGTTGACAGCGGCGAATACGTCTGGAACGCCGGAATGTTCGTTGCGCCGGTCTCGCTGATGCTCAAGCACCTCGAAGCCAACCAGCCCGAGCTCTTCGCCGGACTGCAGGAAATCGCCAAGGCCTGGGACACCCCGGAGCGCGACGCCGTCACTGCCCGGGTCTGGCCCACCCTGCCCAAGATCGCCATTGACTATGCGGTCGCCGAACCGGCCGCGGCCGCGGGCGACGTCGCCGTGGTGCCCGGAACGTTCCGCTGGGACGACGTCGGGGACTTTGCCTCCGTGGGCCGGCTCAACAGCGCCAAGGAAGTCGACGAAGTCACGGTGCTGGGTGAAGGCGCACGCGTTTTCACCGAGAACGCCAGCGGTGTGGTGGTCTCCGATACCAAGCGGGTGATCGCCCTCATCGGCATCAAGGACGTCGTGATCGTGGACACCCCGGACGCTCTGCTGGTCACCACGAAGGAACACTCGCAGCGGGTCAAGCAGGCAGTGGACGCCATCAAGGCCAAGGGCGACACCGACGTCCTGTAGGCGTGCGGGCGGCTTTTCGGCCATCCCGCGTTCAGCAAACCGTAACGCGCCGTACGCGATGCCGCTATTCGTTGTCGGCTGGATAGAGTTGTTCCGTGCGCAACTACTCTACTGAAGCTGAGCCCACGACTCTCGTGGGGCCGTGGCTGGAGCCCCTCCTGCCGGAGCTGATCGCTTTCCGCCGCGACCTCCATGCGCACCCCGAGCTGTCGTTCAAGGAATTCCGCACCACCGACAAGCTCGCGAAGCGGCTCGAGGAAGCCGGCCTCAAGCCCCGGCGCCTTGAGGGAACCGGCCTGACGGTCGACGTCGGACAGGGGCCCATCGCCACGGCGCTGCGCGGTGACATTGACGCCCTGCCGATCATCGAGGAAACGGGCCTTGAGTTCGCGTCGAAGAACCACGGTGTGACCCACGCCTGCGGCCACGACGTCCACACCACCACCATGCTCGGCATCGCCCTGGTCCTGCAGCGCATGCATGAGCAGTCCCCGCTGCGCGGCACCGTCCGGATCATCTTCCAGCCTGCCGAGGAGACGATGCCCGGCGGCGCCACCTCGTGCATCGAACAGGGTGTACTCGAGGGCGTGCCGCGCATTCTTGCGCTGCACTGCGATCCCCGGATCGAGGTCGGCAAGATCGGCACCCGGATCGGGGCCATCACCTCCGCTTCGGACACCATCAAGATTGAACTCTCCGGCCGCGGCGGGCACACCTCGCGCCCGCACCTGACCGAGGAACTGGTCTTCGCCCTCGCGCAGATCGCGGTCAACGTTCCCGCCGTCCTGTCCCGCCGCGTCGATGTCCGCAGCGGCGTATCGGTGGTCTGGGGACAGATCTCGGCAGGCTCGGCCCCGAACGCCATCCCGGGCAGCGGCTACATGGCCGGCACCATGCGGTGCCTGGACCGTGACGCCTGGCACGATGCCGGTGAGCTGCTCGACGAGGTCGTCCGGCAGATCGCCGAGCCGTACGGCGTCGACGTCCACCTTGAGCACACCCGCGGCGTGCCGCCGGTGGTCAACTCCGAGCACGAGACCGCGCTGATCGAGGCCGCCGCCCGCGCCGAAATCGGCGAGGGCGCCGTCGTCCTGACCCCGCAGTCCATGGGCGGGGAGGACTTTGCCTGGTTCCTGGCCGAGACCCCCGGCGCCATGATGCGCCTCGGCACCAAGACCCCCGGCGGGGAAGAGTACGACCTCCACCGCGGCGACTACATTCTCGATGAGCGGGCCCTCGGCCTCGGCATCCAGGTGCTCACGGCGGCGGCCCTGCGCACCATCCGCGACCTCTAACCCGGCCCCGCTCGGTCCGGACCTCCGCGGTGCCCGCCGTGCGGGGGTTTCCCCACCTCTGGCGGCACGACGCCGGGACGCGCCTGACGTTCGGGCCGACACGGCGTCGGCGCCCGGCGAACATGGGGAAATTCGGCGACGCCGGTATTGGCATCGATGTCCCATCGCTGATCGGCGGCACGGTTGGAGTCTCCACAATTCAGTTGTGCACAATTGAATTGTGCGCAACTGAATTGTGGAGTAGGCTAAAGCTATGACCACGCCAGAAGGGGCCCGCCCGCACGGGCCCGAAGCGCTCCGCCTGAATCGGCAGGTGTGCTTTGCCATGTACTCGGCCTCCCGCGCCGCCACGGCCGCCTACCGGCCCATGCTGGAGGAGCTCGGCCTGACCTACCCGCAGTACCTCGCCATGCTGGTGCTGTGGGAAGCGGAGCCGCGCAGCGTCCGTGAACTGGGGGAGGAGCTCGGGCTCGACTCCGGGACACTCTCGCCGCTGCTCAAGCGGCTCGAAGCCCTCGGCCTCGTCCGGCGCCGCCGGTCCACCGAAGACGAGCGCCGCGTGGAGATCTTCCTGACCGACGCCGGAGCTGCGCTAAGCGCCAAAGCCAGTGGCATCCCGCAACGGCTCGCCGACGCCGCCGGCCTCACGCCGACCGAACTCGACCAGCTGCGCGAAACCCTGGGCCGGCTGGCCAGTGCACTCCAGGCCTCCCACTGAGCTCACCCCGGCAGACGCGTCCGACGTCGAAATCGCCGGTGGCGTGCCGTCTCGCCGGAAGTCCACGGCGACTCCGCTAGCTTCCGGCGAGTTCCCCGCTGGAGCCCTTTTGTCTCAACCACTTTGTCCCGCCGACAGAACGGAAACCCCATGAAAACCCTTTACACAGCCGAGGCCCTGGCCTCCGGCGAAGGCCGCGACGGCACCGCCGTCACCAAGGACGGCAAACTCAACGTGGCCCTGGCCAGCCCGGTCGAACTCGGCGGCAGCGGCGAGGGCACCAATCCCGAGCAGCTCTTCGCCGCCGGTTACGCGGCCTGCTTCCACTCGGCGCTGCGCCTCGTCGGCCGCCAGCAGAAAGCAGACCTGACCGATTCCGCCGTCGCCGCGAGGATCCACCTCGGCACCCTCGACGGCGGCGCCGGCTACGGCATCGCCGCCGAACTCGAGATCGCCCTGCCCGCCGTGGACCGGGAAACCGCTGAGGCCCTCGTGGCCAAGGCCCACGAGGTCTGCCCCTACTCCAACGCCACCCGCGGCAACATCACTGTCGACATCAAAATCCTGGAGGTAGCCGCATGAGCACCCACACCGAAACTCCCACCCTTCCCGTCACCACCCGCGAGATCCAGCTGGCGTCCCGTCCGCACGGCCGTCCCGTCCCGGCGAACTTCCGCCTCGCCGAATCGCCGCTGCCCGAACTGCAGGACGGCCAGGTCCTGGTCCGCAACCTCTACATCTCGGTGGACCCGTACATGCGCGGCCGCATGAACGACGTCAAGTCCTACTCCGCGCCGTTCGCCCTGGATGCCGCCCTCGACGGCGGCGCAGTCGGTGAAATCATCGCGTCCCGGGCCGAAGGGCGCGCCGTCGGCGATACCGTCGTGCACAGCCTCGGCTGGCGCGAATACGCCGTCCTCGACGCCGCGGCCACCACCCCGGCGCGCACGGACCTGGCCCCCGCCTCCGCGTTCCTCGGCGCCCTCGGCATGACCGGCCTGACGGCCTACGCGGGTCTGCTGAAGGTCGCCGAATTCAAACCCGGCGAGGTCGTGTTCGTCTCGGGCGCCGCAGGTGCGGTCGGCTCCCTCGTCGGGCAGATCGCCAAGGCCATGGGTGCGTCCCGCGTGATCGGCAGCGCCGGCTCGCCGGAAAAGGTGGCACGGCTCCTGGAACTCGGCTTCGACGCCGCGTTCAACTACCACGACGGCCCTGTGGCCGAGCAGCTCGCCGCCGCCGCGGGGGAGCGCGGGATTGACGTCTACTTCGACAACGTCGGCGGCGAGCACCTTGAAGCGGCGCTGTCCGCGCTCACCGTCGGCGGCCGGGTGGCCATGTGCGGCGCCATTTCGCAGTACAACTCCACCGAGCCGACTCCGGCGCCGCGGAACCTCATGCAGGCGATCGGCAAGCAGCTGACGCTCAAGGGCTTCCTCGTCAGCGGCTACTGGCAGCACATGGCCGAGTTTGTCGAAGCCATGTCCGGCTGGCTGGCCGACGGAACCGTCCGCTACGACGAGACGGTGGTGGACGGCCTGGAGAACGCACCGCAGGCGTTCATGGACCTGCTGGACGGCGCCAACACCGGCAAGATGCTCGTTCGGCTGTAGTCCGGCGTCGGCGCGCCACCAAACAGGCAGCCGCCGCTGTACTCCGTCGCCTCCGGCACCGGTCCCCGCGGGGACCGGTGCCGGAGGCGTCTGCGCGCAGGGGCCGGTAGGAAGATTCGGGCTACTACTAGGTAACAAGTTCTCAACAATCTGGGTAATTGCTGTGAAGTCTGCTACGTGCACGTGTCGCAGGACACTAAAGTAACTTCATCAGTGCGCCTCGGCGCAGTGCTGCGAATCCATCAGTGACAAACAGAGTTCAGCGGAACACCGCGGACAGACACTCATTGAGCTCCGTCGTAGCGCCTACTCTTTCTTCCTGGAGGAAAATTGAAGAACTCCCTGCGTGCCACCCTCAAGCGCGGATCAATGGCCGGGGTCGCCACCGCGGGCGCGGCTGCACTCCTGTTGACCGGCTGCGGAGCTGCCCCGGAGGCCAGCACCGCCACCCAGACTGCCAGCAACTACAAGGGCTGCATCGTGTCCGACTCGGGTGGATTCGACGACCAGTCGTTCAACCAGTCTTCCTACGAGGGCCTGAAGAAGACCGAGAAGGATCTCGGCATCCAGACGAACCAGGCCGAGTCCAAGACCAACAACGACTTTGAGCCGAACCTGCGCGCCATGGTCGCCGCCGGCTGCAACCTGACCATCACGGTCGGCTTCCTCCTCGGTGACGCCACGAAGGCCCAGGCCACCGCGAACCCGGACAAGCACTTCGCCATCATCGACTTCGGCTACGACACCCCGATCACCAACGTCAAGCCGATCATCTACGACACCGCCCAGGCCGCGTTCCTGGCCGGCTACCTCGCGGCAGGCACCACCAAGACGGGAACGGTCGCCACGTTCGGCGGCATCAAGATCCCCACGGTCACCATCTTCATGGACGGCTTCGCCGACGGCGTGAAGTACTACAACGACCAGAAGGGCAAGGACGTCAAGCTCCTGGGCTGGGACAAGGCCAAGCAGGACGGCTCCTTCACCGGTGACTTCGAAAAGCAGGACAAGGGCAAGCAGTTCACCCAGAACTTCCTGGACCAGGGCGCCGACATCGTCATGCCCGTCGCCGGTCCGGTCGGCAAGGGTGCAGGTGCGGCCCTGAAGGAAGCCAAGGCAGCAGGCAAGGACGTCAAGCTCATCTGGGTTGACTCCGACGGCTTCCTCACGGCACCGGATTACAAGGACATCATGCTCTCCTCCGTCATGAAGCTGATGGGCGAGGCCGTCGAGACGGTCGTCAAGCAGGACAAGGACGGCCAGTTCACCAACGCGCCGTACGTCGGCACCCTCGCGAACGACGGCGTCCAGCTGGCTCCGTTCCACGACATGGACTCCCAGGTTCCGGCGGACGTGAAGTCCGAGCTGGACCAGATCAAGAAGGACATCGCCTCCGGCAAGCTGAAGGTTGAATCCGCAGCAAGCCCGAAGTCTTAACTTCTTCCGCTGAGCGCCACGGCCCGTCCGGTCACCACCGCACGGGCTGTGGCGCTTTTCGTTTCGCGGCCCGCTGCGCCTGCGACCGCAGGCACTAAGCTGGTGCTGCGGCCCCCACTTCGCGTCCGGACCAAGCCTTCCGGACACTTCGAGATTGGTCAGAGTTTTGAAACTTGAACTCAAGGGGATTACCAAACGCTTCGGCTCCCTGGTAGCCAACGATCACATTGATGTGGTTGTTGAACCCGGGCAGATTCACTGTCTGCTCGGCGAGAACGGCGCTGGCAAGTCCACGCTGATGAATGTCCTTTACGGACTGTACGAGCCCACAGAGGGCGAAATCCTGATCGACGACAAACCGGTCACCTTCCGCGGCCCCGGCGACGCCATGGCTGCCGGCATCGGCATGGTTCACCAGCACTTCATGCTGGTCCCCGTCTTTACCGTCGCGGAAAACGTCGCCCTGGGAGCAGAAACCACCAAGACCGGCGGATTCCTGGACCTTGACGACACCCGCCGGAAGATCCGGGAGATCTCGGACCGGTACGGCTTCGACGTCGACCCCGATGCACTGATTGAAGACCTGCCCGTGGGCGTGCAGCAGCGGGTGGAGATCATCAAGGCACTGGTCCGGGACGCCAAGGTGCTCATCCTCGATGAGCCCACGGCCGTCCTGACCCCGCAGGACACCGACGAGCTGTTGGACATCATGCGCCAGCTCAAGAGCCACGGCACGTCCATCGTCTTCATTTCGCACAAGCTCCGTGAGGTCAAAGCCGTTTCGGACACCATCACCGTGATCCGGCGCGGCAAAGTAGTAGGCACGGCCGATCCCGACGCTTCCACCACCGAGCTGGCGTCCATGATGGTCGGCCGCGCCGTCAGCCTCACCCTGGACAAGGCTCCCGCCAAGCCGCAGGAGACCACCTTTGAGGTCAAAGACCTCACCGTGATCGCCCCCAGCGGCCAGCATGTCGTGGACGGCATCAGCTTCGGGATCGCCCGCGGCGAGATCCTCGCCATCGCGGGCGTCCAGGGCAACGGCCAGACTGAGCTGACCGAAGCCGTCCTCGGCCTCCACAGCAGGGTCCACGGCTCGATCGTGCTCGACGGCGAAGAACTCGTGGGCCGCAGCGTCAAAGAGGTCCTGAACGCCGGGGTCGGGTTCGTCCCGGAGGACCGCTCCCTCGACGGGCTGATCGGCACGTTCTCCATCGCCGAAAACCTGATCCTCGACCGGTACGACCAGGCACCGTTCGCCAAGGGCATCAGCATGAGCCCGGCCAAGGTCCTGGAGAACGCCAAGACCCGGATCGAAGAATTCGACGTCCGCACCCCGTCCGGCTCGCTCGCCGCAGGCACCCTGTCCGGCGGCAACCAGCAGAAGGTTGTCATGGCGCGGGAACTCTCCCGGCCGCTGCGGCTCTTCATCGCCTCACAGCCCACCCGAGGCGTGGACGTGGGATCCATCGAGTTCCTGCACAAACGCATCGTCGCGGAGCGGGACAACGGCACGCCCGTCATGATCGTCTCCACCGAACTGGACGAAGTGATTGAACTCGCCGACCGGATCGCCGTGCTGTACAAGGGCAAGCTGGTCGGGATCGTCCCGGCCGGCACCGGGCGCGACGTCCTGGGCCTGATGATGGCCGGGGTATCCGCGGAAGAGGCCCTGACCGACGCCGCAGGCAAACACCCGGCGCCTGCACCGGCGCCGGAATCTGCCGAAAACCCAGCCGACACCCCAGCAGCGTACCCGGCGCCCGCCGCCCCGTCCGTGCAGGAGCCCAGCTCCGGCGCCGTAGGAGACCACCATGACTGAGAACACCGAGCCGCGGCACGCGGCCGCGACGGACCCGGACCCGATTCCGGCTGACCAGGCCACGGCGCCGGAACTCGAGCCGCTTGAGGACGACGAGGCCTTTGTCACCGCGCTGGACACCGCCGGCGGCGCCATGCAGCCATCGGCGGTTCCGGTTTCGACCCAGAGCGGCCACCTGGGCGCTCCGGAGGAATCCGAGTCGGTGATGCGGAAGATCTTCACCGGCAACGGCATGGTGACCATCCTGGCGGTGCTGCTCGCACTGATCCTCGGCGGCCTGCTCATCGCCCTGACAGACAAGGTGGTCGGCACCACGGCCGGCTACCTCTTCGCACGTCCCAGTGACTTCCTCACCGCCGTCTGGTCCGCCGCCACGAGCTCCTACGTCGCCCTGTTCCAGGGCGCGGTGTTCAACCCGCACGGGACCGGGGTGGCCGGACAGTTCGCCCCGCTCATGGAGACCCTGACGATCGCCACCCCGCTGATCACCGCGGGCCTCGGCGTCGCTCTGGCCTTCCGCGCGGGTCTGTTCAACATCGGCGCCCAGGGCCAGATCATCATGGCCGGCATCCTCGCCTCGTGGGTGGGCTTCGCTCTGCACCTGCCCGTGGGGCTGCACCTGCTGCTCGTCCTCGTGGCCGGCGTCGTCGGGGGCGCCGTCTGGGGCGGCATTGTGGGCGTGCTCAAGGCCCGCACAGGTGCCCACGAGGTCATCGTGACCATCATGTTCAACTACATCGCCCTGTATCTCCTGCGCTACCTGCTCGACACGGACCTGTTCCAGCGTCCGGGAGAGTCCACCCCGATTTCCCCCATCCTGGACCCCAGCGCCGTATACCCGCTGCTCTTCGGCAGCCAGTACCGGCTGCACGTGGGCTTCCTGCTGGCCATCGCGGCCACGGTGTTCGTCTGGTGGCTGCTGAACCGCTCCACGATCGGTTTCGAGTTCCGTGCCGTCGGGGCCAACCCCAAGGCAGCCCTGACTGCCGGCATCAACGTCCCCCGGGCCACGATCCTGGTGATGACCATCGCCGGCGGCCTGGCCGGCCTGGCCGGCGTCGCACAGGTCGCCGGCACCGAAAAGGTCCTCACCGACGGTGTCGCGGCAACGTATGGCTTTGACGCGATCACCGTGGCCCTGCTCGGACGTTCCTCACCCTGGGGCACCTTTGCCGCAGGCCTCCTGTTCGGGGCCTTCCGTGCCGGCGCCGTGCAGATGCAGATCCAGACCGGAACCCCGATCGACATCGTGCTCGTGGTCCAATCGCTCATTGTGCTGTTCATCGCGGCGCCGCCCCTGGTCCGGGCGATCTTCGGACTCAACCCGCGCAAGAAGAAGACAGCAACCGCCGGCGCATCCAAGCAGGCAGCAACCACCGGAGGTGCCGCATGAGCACAACAGCAACCTCGCCCGTAAAACCGCAGCCGGACGAAAGCCACACACCGGCGCATTCCGCCAAGCCCGTGACCTGGAAACTGCCGGTCACGCCCGCCGTGCTCGCCGTCGTCGCCTTCATCTTCTTTGGCCTGCTGGGCCCGCAAGGGACCGCCAAGTTCGGGGTATCCTCCGGCGGGGACTTCTTCCAACTGCCCGCGATCGAAGTACCCGCGTTCCTGTCCGGGATGGTGCTCTCCGTGATCCTGCTGGGCCTCACCGGCTACGCCCTGGTCCTGAAGGCGAACCGGAACCAGCGGCCCCCGCGCTGGCTGCCGGTCGTCTTCACAGTGGTGTTCGTGGTCGCCTTCCTGATCTGGGTGGTGGGCGGCGCCCGGACCCCCAGCATCTCGCTGGCAGGCCTCATCGCCGGGTCTGTGACGCTCGCCGTGCCGATCGTCTTCGGTTCCCTGTCCGGCGTGCTGTGCGAACGCGCCGGCGTCGTGAACATCGCCATCGAAGGGCAGCTGCTGGGCGGCGCCTTCACGGCCGCGCTCGTGGCCAGCCTGACCCACAACCCCTACGCGGGCCTCCTGGCGGCGGCCGTGGCAGGCGCCCTCGTCTCAATGGTCCTGGCCCTATTCAGCATCAAGTACGTGGTCAACCAGATCATTGTCGGCGTCGTGCTCAACGTCCTGGTCTCCGGACTCACAGGCTTCCTGTTCAGCACCGTGATGCAGTCCGATCCGGAGAAGTACAATTCGCCCGGCCGGCTGCCCATCATCGATATCCCGGTCCTGTCCAGCATCCCCGTCATCGGGCCCATCCTGTTCAAGCAGTCCGTGGTGGGCTATCTGATGTA
This sequence comes from Arthrobacter sp. TE12232, assembly GCF_054062615.1. Lineage (NCBI taxonomy): Bacteria > Bacillati > Actinomycetota > Actinomycetes > Micrococcales > Micrococcaceae > Arthrobacter > Arthrobacter sp. TE12232. The sequence continues at coordinate 1,320,367 of NZ_JBSSFK010000001.1, read as the reverse complement.
CGTGGCCGTCATCGTGATCTGGATCGCGCTATTCAAGACCAAGTGGGGCCTGCGCGTCCGTGCCGTGGGCGAACACCCGCAGGCGGCCGACACCCTGGGCATCAAGGTCAACGCGACCCGCTTCTGGAACGTCACCCTTGGCGGCGCCGTGGCCGGAATCGGCGGATCGTTCTTCACCCTCGTGGCGATCGACAGCTTCACCAAGGAAATCTCCGGAGGCCGCGGCTTCATCGCCCTCGCCGCCATGATCCTGGGCCGCTGGAATCCGATCGGGGCGTTCTTCGCCGCGCTGCTGTTCGGCTTCGCCGACAACCTGCAGAGCATCGTGACGATCATCGGCACCCCCGTGCCGAGCCAGTTCATGGCCATGCTGCCGTACCTCGTGACCGTGTTTGCCGTGGCCGGACTCGTCGGCCGCTCCCGGCCGCCGGCCGCCGACGGCATCCCGTACGTCAAGGGCTGACCGTGGAGACTACCGAGGTTGACTGGGCCGCGCTCGAAGCCGCGGCAGTGTCCGCCATGCAGAACGCCTATGCGCCGTATTCGAAGTTCCCGGTGGGGGCCGCAGCCCTCACCGGGGACGGGCGGATCGTCAGCGGTTGCAACGTCGAAAACGCCAGCTACGGGCTGACACTGTGCGCCGAGTGCGCCCTGGTGGGCAACCTGCAGATGACCGGCGGGGGACTTCTCCGCGCCTTCTACTGCGTCGACGCCGGCGGCAACGTCCTTATGCCTTGCGGGCGCTGCCGCCAGCTGCTCTACGAATTCCGGGCTCCCGACATGGAGCTCATGACCACGCAGGGAATCAAGACCATGGACCAGGTCCTTCCCGATGCCTTTGGCCCCCAACACCTGGAGGAACCCCGGTGACCCAATCGACACAGACCACCAGCACCACTGAAGCGTTCGACGCCGTCGACATCATCCGCATCAAGCGGGACAAGGGCGTGCTCAGCCCGGCCCAGATCGACTGGACGATCGACGCGTACACGCGTGGCGCCATCGCCGACGAACAGATGGCCGCCCTGAACATGGCGATCCTGCTCAACGGCATGGACCGGGCCGAGATCTCCCGCTGGACCGCGGCCATGATCGCCTCCGGCGAGCGGATGGACTTCTCCAGCCTGCGGCGGCCCGACGGCGGCGTGAAGGTGACGAGCGACAAGCACTCCACCGGCGGCGTGGGAGACAAGATCACCCTGCCGCTGGCGCCCTTGGTGGCGGTTTTCGGCGTGGCCGTGCCGCAGCTCTCGGGCCGCGGCCTGGGCCACACCGGCGGCACCCTGGACAAGCTCGAAGCGATCCCGGGCTGGCGCGCGGACCTGAGCAATGAGGAAATGCTGGCCCAGCTCCAGGACGTCGGCGCGGTCATTTGCGCCGCCGGCGCGGGGCTGGCCCCGGCGGACAAGAAGCTCTACGCGCTCCGCGATGTCACCGGGACCGTGGAGGCCATCCCGCTGATTGCGTCCTCGATCATGAGCAAGAAGATCGCCGAAGGTACCGGATCGCTGGTGCTCGACGTCAAGGTGGGCAGCGGGGCCTTCATGAAGGACGAGGCCCGTGCCCGCGAACTCGCCGAGACCATGGTGGCCCTGGGCAAGGACGCCGGCGTCAACACCGTTGCCCTGCTGACCAACATGAACACGCCCCTGGGCCTCACCGCGGGCAACGCGATTGAGGTCGAGGAATCCGTGGAGGTCCTGGCCGGCGGGGGCCCGGAAGACGTCGTCGAACTCACCGTCCGGCTCGCGGAGGAGATGCTGGCGTGCGCCGGCGTCCGCGACGCGGATCCGCGCGCGGCCCTGCGGGACGGCCGGGCCATGGACGTCTGGAACCGGATGATCGAGGCGCAGGGCGGCGACCCGCGCGCCAAGCTTCCGGTGGCCCGGGAATCCGAGGTCATCTACGCCCCGGCCGACGGCGTCCTGGTGGAGCTTGACGCGATGGCCGTCGGCGTCGCGGCCTGGCGTCTCGGCGCCGGACGGGCCCGCAAGGAGGACACGGTCCAGGCCGGAGCCGGGGTGCGGATGCACGCCAAGCCGGGCGCCACGGTCCGGGCCGGAGAACCGCTCATGACCGTTCTGACGGACACCCCGGAGAAGTTCGAGCGGGCCAAGGAGGCGCTCCAACACGCCGCCGTGATCGCAACGGAGGGCTCCCGGCCCGCCCAGAAGCTCATTATCGACCGCATCGCTTAACCCCCGCCGCCCACCCTCCGTTGCCCTATCACTTATGGTCCCCAAACCCCGGGTTTAGCCGCCATAAGGGATAGGGCAAGTGGCGGCGGGGACCGCCGGCGGTACACTGACTCCACATCAGGATCTTTCAGGCCCCGCCGTGCGTTAGGAAGCTGTGCAGGCAATCAACGACTTCATCCTCGCCGCCGCAGGGCAGCCCTGGGTTCTCGTCCTTGTTTTTGCCTGCTGCGTGATCGACGGATTCTTCCCGCCGATCCCGAGCGAATCGGTGGTGGTGGGCCTGGCCGCCGTCGCCGCCACCGCGAATGTTCCCAACCCGGTCCTCCTGATCCTCACCGCCGCCGCCGGGGCCTGGGTTGGCGACAACCTCGCTTACCTGATCGGCCGCAGAACCGGGACACGGCGGTGGGCCTGGCAGCGTGGTGCGAGGACGCAGGCGGCCTTTGCCTGGGCCGGACGGGAACTGCGGAAACGGCCCGCGTCGCTGATCCTCGTGGCACGCTTCGTCCCGATCGGGCGTGTGGCCGTCAACCTGACCGCCGGGGCCACGCACTACCCGAGGCCCAGATTCATGATCTTGACCGTGCTGTCGGCAGTCCTGTGGGCCGGCTATTCGGTCGGAATCGGATTGTTCGTCGGCCCGTGGTTTGAGAAAAACCACGTACTGGGTGCGGCCATCGCGATCGTCTGCGCGATCGTCCTGGGTGTCGCCGTGGACTTCACCATCAGCAGGCTGCGCGGCCGCACTCCGGAGGAGTCCACGCCGTCCATTCCGCCGGTTGAATCCTAAGTGAACCGGACAGGCTGCCCCCGTTGTTCCTACCCCCACAACAACGTGAACTGCAGACGCGACCCGTCCCGGACGCCGGATCATCGCCCGCACCAGCGGCCCCGTCCGCGTCCTAGTCACCGGACGCCCGACCGTAGCGGACCGTGCCCCGCCCGTGGGACACTTAGGAGCGATTTGCATCACGTTTGTTTGCTGCAGTTCGTTGCAGGTTCCACCCACACGCCCATCGCATGTTCGTCACGGCTTAGTTGTCCGTTCCTCATCATCAAGGAGCACCGCCCGCATGGAGTTCATTAACCAGGCCGTGCTCCATGCTGCCGGCCAGTGGTGGATCTACCCGCTGCTGCTGGTTTTCTTTTTCGTGGACGGCTTCGCGATGGTGGTCCCCAGTGAGACCCTCATCGTTGCTCTCGCGGCGTATTCCCTGCACAGCGGCCAGCCCAACCTCTGGCTCCTCGCCCTCACGGCGTTGGTCGGAGCCATGGCCGGCGACAACATGGCCTACATGCTCGGGCGGAAGATCGGTCTTGAGCGGTTCCGCTGGATGCGCAAGCCGAAAGTCCAGAAGGTCTTCGCCTGGGCACACTACGAGCTCGAGAAACGCGGCGCCGTCCTGATCTTCACGGCCCGGTACATCCCCTGGGGCCGTGTAGCCGTCAACTACGTGTCGGGCACGACGTCGTTTCCGCACCGCAGATTTTTCTTCCTGGACGCCATCGCGTGCGTCACGTGGGTCGGCTACTCGATCGGCATCGGCGTGTTGGCCAGTTCCTTCCCGTGGCTGCACCACAACCCGCTGCTCAGCGCGGGGATTGCGGTGGTGTTCGCGATAGTGCTCGGCGTCCTCATTGACCACCTGCTGCGCTGGTGGCACAAGCGCCTTGGACGCAACGACACCCGGTCCGCTCCGGCCGGCGCCACGTCCGGCGGCACGTCCGTTCCGGGGACCGCGCCCCAGGACCCTGCTGCCCAGGAGTCCGCTCCCCAAGGGCACGGCACGATGCTGGCCGGCCCGGCCACTGAGGCCGGAGCTTCCAGAAAGTAGCATCCCGCGCCCTGCGACCCTATGGTTGGAACGTGACTGAGACTAATCCTGACGCTGCCCCTGACCTCGACTTCGACCTGACGGTCCTTCCCAAGGTTTCCCTTCACGACCACTTGGACGGCGGGCTCCGCCCGGCCACCATCATTGAGCTTGCCGAGGCCGTGGGCCACACGCTGCCCTCGACCGATCCCGTCGCACTGGGGGAGTGGTTCCGCGAGTCCGCCGATTCCGGCTCGCTGGTCCGTTACCTGGAAACGTTTGACCACACCATCGCCGTGATGCAGACCAAGGAAGGCCTGTTCCGCGTCGCGAAGGAATTCGTCGAAGACCTGGCCGACGACGGCGTCGTGTACGGCGAAGTTCGCTGGGCCCCCGAGCAGCACCTGCAGAAGGGCCTGAGCCTGGACGAAGTGGTGGAGGCCGTCCAGGCCGGGCTGGAAGCAGGCGTGGACGCCGTCGCCGAGACAGGCCGCGATATCCAGGTGGGCCAGCTCATCACCGCCATGCGCCACGCCGACCGCGGCCAGGAGATTGCCGAACTGGCGGTCCGGCACCGGAACAAGGGCGCGGTGGGCTTTGACATCGCCGGCGCCGAGGACGGCTTCCTGCCCTCCCGCTTCAAGGACGCCTTCACCTACCTGGCCGAGCACAACTTCCCGGCCACTGTCCACGCCGGCGAGGCGGCCGGCCTGGAGAGCATCCAGTCGGCCCTGGTGGACGGCCGGGCGCTTCGCCTGGGCCACGGTGTCCGGATCGCCGAGGATGTCACGATCGAATTCGAAGAGGACAGCGAGGCCTGGGAGGACGCCGACGGGTTCGGCGTCGAGGTCAGCGACACCATCGGCATGGTGACCCTGGGCGAGCTGGCCAGCTGGGTGCGCGACCGCGGCATCGCGCTGGAGATCTGCCCGTCGTCGAACCTGCAGACCGGTGCCATTGCCGGCTTCGGTGAGGGGATCGAAAGCCACCCGCTGGACATGCTCTACCAGCTGGGCTTCAACGTCACCATCAACACGGACAACCGGCTCATGAGCGGCGTGACCCTCACGGACGAGTTCGAGCTCCTGGTCGAGACCTTCGACTACGACCTCGACGACCTCCTGGAGCTGACGCTGAATGCCGCCGAGGCCGCCTTCCTCCCGCTCGAGGAGAAGGAAGCACTGGTGGAATACATCAACGAGGCCTACGCCGACCTTGGCTAGCCGGGATAACGCGGTGGGCGCGCCGCTCGGTGACTTGGTGCGAACGATCGCCGAGCTGCGCGCCCATTGCCCCTGGATGGGTGCCCTCACCCACGAGTCTCTCGTCGAATACCTCCTCGAAGAGGCGTACGAGGTGGCCGAAACCATCGAGACGGAGGGCGGCGACGCCGACCTGAAATCCGAACTCGGGGACGTGCTGCTCCAGGTGGTCCTGCATGCCCGGCTCGCGGAGGAACGCGGCGCCTTCGACCTCGACGACGTCGCGCGCTCTCTTAACGCCAAGATGATCCGGCGGAACCCGCACGTCTTCCGCCCCGACGGCTCACTGCAGGATTCCTTCCCTGCAACGGTCGAGGAGATCGTCCTGACGTGGGATGCCGTCAAGAAAGCAGAGAAACCGGAAGGCGGCCACGGCTTCGACGGCGTTCCCGGCGCGCTTCCTGCCCTCGCGCGGGCCCAAAAGCTCCTGGACCGGGCCGAGCGCGCCGGCCTGCCGACGGCCGCCGGCGTGACCGGCGTAGACATCCCCGGCACCGAAGAGGAGCTCGGAGAGCTGCTGTTCGGGATCGTGGCGGCCGCCAGGGCCGGCGGGCTCGACGCCGAGCGCGCCCTCCGCGGAGCCCTCCGCCGCTTCCAGGACAGTCACGGCCCTGTGTCGCCGGCATCATAGCGCCGGCACGGTAGCGTAGGCCTCATAGTGCCGGGCAAGTGGCGCCGGCATCATGACGTCCGGGGATTGGATAGGTTTCCGTAACTTATCCCGCTCTCGACTAGGCTAGTAGCGACGACGACGTCGGCTTATCAGCTTGATGTACAGCCAGATTCCCAGCAGTCAGATTCCCTGCAGATCGCTTCACCCAAAGGAGCATATCCATGGCGCTTATCGATGCCATCCACGCCCGCGAGATCCTCGATTCCCGTGGCAACCCGACCGTAGAAGTTGAAGTCCTGCTCTCCGATGGCCAGATCGGCCGCGCAGCAGTTCCCTCCGGCGCCTCCACCGGCGAGCACGAGGCTGTTGAGCTCCGCGATGGCGACAAGGGCCGCTACCTCGGCAAGGGCGTCCAGAAGGCCGTCGACGCCGTCATCGACCAGATCGCCCCGGCCCTGATCGGCTTCGACGCGACCGACCAGCGCAGCATCGACCAGGCCATGATCGACCTCGACGGCACTGCCAACAAGTCCAAGCTCGGTGCCAACGCCATCCTGGGCGTGTCCCTCGCCGTCGCCAACGCTGCCGCGGCGTCCGCCGACCTGCCGCTGTACAAGTACCTGGGCGGCCCGAACGCCCACGTCCTGCCGGTGCCGCTGATGAACATCCTCAACGGCGGCTCGCACGCCGACTCCGATGTCGACATCCAGGAATTCATGATCGCGCCGATCGGCGCCGAGACCTTCTCCGAGGGTCTGCGCTGGGGCGTCGAGGTCTACCACAACCTCAAGTCCGTGCTGCAGGCCAAGGGCCTGTCCACCGGCCTGGGCGACGAGGGCGGCTTCGCCCCGAACCTGCCCTCCAACCGCGCTGCCCTGGACCTGATCCAGGAAGCCATCAAGAACGCCGGCTACACCCCGGGCAAGGACATCGCCCTGGCCCTGGACGTTGCCTCCTCGGAATTCTTCACCGACGGCGCCTACCAGTTCGAAGGCAAGGCCCTCACGGCCACCGAGATGAGCAACTACTACGCCGAACTCGTCGCCGACTACCCGCTGGTCTCGATCGAGGACCCCCTGGACGAGAACGACTGGGAAGGCTGGAAGACCCTCACCGACGCCATCGGCGACAAGGTCCAGCTCGTGGGCGACGACCTCTTTGTCACCAACCCGGTCCGCCTGCAGCAGGGCATCGACTCCGCCACGGCAAACTCGCTGCTGGTGAAGGTCAACCAGATCGGCTCCCTGACCGAGACCCTGGATGCCGTGTCCCTGGCCCAGCGTGCCGGTTACACCACCATCACCTCGCACCGCTCCGGCGAGACCGAGGACACCACGATCGCCGACATCGCGGTTGCCACCAATGCCGGCCAGATCAAGACGGGCGCACCGGCCCGTTCCGAGCGCGTCGCAAAGTACAACCAGCTGCTGCGCATCGAAGAAGAACTCGACGACGCCGCACGCTACGCCGGACGCAGCGCCTTCCCGCGTTTCAAGGGCTAGTTAGCCGCGAAAACCGGTAACCGGTGGCTATGGTTGAAAGACCATGGCCACCGGTTCTGTTTTTGGTCCGCTTTTGAAGGAGTGACATGGCTACCCGACGTCCCAATGTTCCCCGGGCTACGCCCGCGGCCCCCAAGGCTGCTGCCGCCAAGCCTGCGGCCACGGGCTTGGGTGCAACAGTCGACGGCGGCGACGTCATCCGGGCGGACTTCGGCGGCTCCCGCAGCAGCGCGGGCACAACGACGCCGGCCAAGTCCTCCGGCGCCGGGCCGGCATCTTCCCAGACGGCAGCACGTGCTGCAGGCAAGCGCGGCTCCGACGGCCGAACCCCCGAAAGCCCAGTCCCCGAGTCCCCCGACGTCCCGGCCACCGGCCAGAAGCGGCCGACGGCAACGCCAGGATCCCGGCCCTCGCCCGGGAAGGCGCCACGGAAGTCGCCAGGGAAGTCGCCCGGGAAGGCCGGCGGCAAAGCCGCGCGCCGGGCCGCCGCGCGGGACACCGACGATTCACTGGATCCGGTACCCGCCAAGGCGTTCTCGGGCCGGTTGCTTGCGCTCGGCGTGGTCATGATTGCCATCACCATCCTGCTCGCGCCCACGGTCAAGATCTTCCTCGACAAGCGCGCCGAGATCGCGGCGCTTCAGGCGGATATCGCGGCCAAGCAGTCAAAGCAGGAGGACCTCAAACGCCAGGTCTCACGGTGGCAGGATCCCAACTACGTGAAACAGCAGGCCCGCGATCGCATTAACATGGTTATGCCCGGAGAGACGGGCTACTGGGTCTTCGGCAGCGATCTTCCTGCCGCGCAGTCCAGTGGCACGGCGGGTGCAGCATCAGCACAAGACCCGGCCAACCTGCCCTGGGTGGACGCCCTCTGGGAGTCCATCAGGCGATCGGCAACAGACTAGAAGCGGCGCCCGCCGCCGAGGTTGTCCCGAGGACACCCGGAACAGGGCAGGAAGGTGCCACTCCCGTGGACGATAACCGAGTGGACCAGAACCGAGCGGACGAGAACCAGCCGCAGGCACCGCAGACCCCGGCGCCACTTCCCGCCTCAAGTGCACCGGCGGCCTCCCGCCAACCCTCACCGCACGACCTCGAGGTCCTCAGCCGCCAGCTGGGCCGGCCGGTGCGCGACGTCGTCGAGATCCCCGCCCGCTGCGTCTGCGGAAACCCGCTCGTGGCCGCCACTTCGCCGCGGCTGAGCAACGGCACGCCGTTCCCCACCACGTTCTACCTCACGCACCCGGTGATCACGTCCGCGGTGTCGCGGCTGGAGGCTGCCGGGCTGATGAACGAGATGAACGTCCGGCTCGCCGCCGACGTCGATCTCGCGGCGCGCTACCGCGCCGCCCACGAGGCGTACCTGGCCTCACGCGCAGAAATCGGCGCCCGGTCCGGCATTGGCGCCGTGCCCGAGATCGACGGCGTCTCCGCCGGCGGAATGCCGACGCGCGTCAAATGCCTGCATGTACTCGTGGGCCATTCGCTGGCCGCCGGAGCGGGCGTGAACCCGCTCGGTGACGAGGCGATCGCCGCCATCGCCGAGTGGTGGACCGCGGACCGCTGCTACTGCGACGGCGCCTGGGACACCGGGGGAGAGGTCCCGTCCCGGGACCTCAGCCGCCACGGACCGCAGGGCCTGCCGGAGATCGTTGGCCGGCCCGCCCCCGTGCGCAAGTCCCGCGGCGCGGAAGCCGCCGGTGCTGCAGAAGGCGCGGAAGCCGCCGGTGCTGCAGACGGCGCGGAAGCCGCCGGCACCGCGAGCACGGAGGAGACCAAATGACCCGGGTCGCGGCCGTGGACTGCGGCACCAACTCGATCCGCCTGCTGATCGCGGATATAAACGCAGACATAGACACGGGTACCGGCACGGACGCCGCGACCGGGCAGCCCGCCCCGCGGCTGACCGACGTCGTGCGGGAAATGCGCGTGGTCCGGCTGGGGCAGGGCGTGGACTCGACGGGCGAACTCGCCCCGGAAGCGCTGGAGCGAACGTTTGCCGCGACCCGGGACTATGCCGCCCTCATCCGCGAGCACGGGGTGGAAAAGGTGCGCTTCGTGGCCACCTCCGCCACCCGCGACGCCAGCAACCGGCAGGTCTTCGTCGACGGCATCCGCGCCATCCTCGGCGTCGAGCCCGAGGTGATCACCGGCGATGAGGAAGCCGCACTGTCCTTCGCCGGCGCCAGCAGCGTCCTGCCCTCCCGCGGCGACGACTCCGTGCTCGTGGTGGACCTCGGCGGCGGGAGCACGGAGTTCGTGCTCGGCAACGCCGGAGGCGTCATCGCCGCCCGCTCGGTCGACGTCGGCTGCGTCCGGATGACCGAACGGCACCTGCGCAGCGATCCGCCCACCCCGGAGCAGATCGCAGCGGCGGAGGCCGACGTCGACGCCGCCATCAGCGAGGCGGCACGCACCGTGCCGCTGGAACGCGCCACCGCCGTCGTCGGCGTGGCCGGATCCGTCACCACCATCACGGCGCATGCGCTGCGCCTGCCGGAGTATTCGCCGGCCGCAATCCACGGCACCGAACTGGACCTGGACGCGGTGCGGAAAGCCTGCACCGAACTGCTCGACATGACCCGGGAAGAGCGGGCCGCGCTGCCGTTCATGCACCCCGGGCGGGTGGACGTGATTGGCGCCGGCGGCCTCGTGTGGCGGCGGGTCCTGGAGCGCCTGGCCGACGTCACGGCCGGCCGCATCACCACGGCAGTGGCCAGCGAACACGATATTCTTGACGGAATTGCCCTCAGCATCAGCTGATGTCGCACCAGCAGTAGTGCACTAGCCGTTGTGTACCGACAGAGTGCTTGTGCCACTGGCGCATCCGCCGATAGGACCTGTATGACCAGAGCAACAGCCCGGCACCGCCGGACCGCCTCCGCGTTGATGGCTTTGGCCCTTGCCGGCGGCATGTCCGCGGCGGCGCTGACCTCAGCCGCGCCCGCCCACGCCGACTCCTGGCGGGACAAGGAATACTGGCTCGCCGAATCGGGCATCACCAAAGCCTGGGAAGTGTCCAAGGGCGCCGGTGTCAAAGTCGCTGTGATTGACAGCGGCGTGGACGGCACGCATCCGGACCTAGCGGGCGTGCTTGCCGGCGGCGCCGACATCTCCGGCGCCGGCGGTGCCAACGGGCAGGAGAGCATCGGCGCCAAACCCGAACACGGAACCCTCGTGGCCACGATGCTCGCAGGGCGCGGACACCAGCCCGCCAGTGCGACCGCCAAGCCGAGTGCCGGTGCCTCCGCGGGCCCGGCCGCGGGCTCGGACGCCGGCCCGGACGGGGTGGTCGGCGTCGCCCCTGAGGCCCAGATCTTGTCCGTCTCGACCTGGCTCGGTTCCGCCAACCCGGGCGGCAAGAGCGACCAGGACCAGATTCCGGAGGCCGTGCGCTGGGCCGTCGACAACGGCGCCCGCGTCATCAACATTTCACTCGGCAGCACGTCGCCGGAGTGGCCGCAGAGCTGGGACGCGGCGTTTCTCTACGCCGAACAGAAGGACGTGGTGATCGTGGCCGCCGCGGGCAACCGCGTCGGCGGAAACGTCCAGGTCGGCGCCCCGGCCACGATTCCGGGTGTCCTCACGGTCGCGGGCCTGGACCGCAACGGAACGGCCAGCATCGACGCGTCCTCCCAGGGCATCAGCATCGGCGTCGCCGCTCCCGCTGAAGACCTGATCGGCGGCATGCCCGGCGGCGGCTATGCCGAGTGGGCGGGCACCTCCGGCGCCACCCCCATCGTGGCCGGCGTCGCGGCCCTGATCCGCTCCAAATGGCCGGAGATGTCCGCGAGCCAGGTGATCAACAGGATCGTCAGCACGGCCAAGGACGCCGGGGCTCCGGGAAAGGATCCGCTCTACGGGTTCGGCGTCCTCAACGCCGAGGCCGCCCTCAAGGCCGATGTGCCCGAAACCAAGGTCAATCCGCTGGGGTCCATTTCGGACTGGATCCGGGTTCAGCGGCGCGGCAACCTGGCCACGACGGCGCCTGCTGCGACGCCCGCGCCCTCCAGCGCCGCCCCCACGCTGCCTGAGGCGACCGTGCCGGTCGCGGAGAAGCCCTCGCAGCTGGACAGCGCCGTGCCGGCCGCCGTGGTCCTGGGCTTCGGATTCCTGTTTGTGGGCATCATTGCCGCCGCCGCCTTCCAGTTGCGGGCCGCGATGCGCAGCTCGCCCAAGGAAGGCGCTGACACGCCCGAACGGCCGGACCGGCCCGGCCCGGGAGCCGGGCCGGGAGCCGCCGATTCGGTGGATTCCAGCCACCCGTCATAGTTAGTGAAGGTTTTCACAAACTACTGTATTCTTGACGCATGGCATCCTCCCTTCAGCTCCAGGACCGTCCCCGGGTACTCGTCGTCGGCGGCGGGTACGTCGGCCTGTATGTAGCCCTCAAACTGCAGAAAAAGATCGCGAATGCAGGTGGCATCGTCACCCTCGTTGATCCGCTGCCCTACATGACCTACCAGCCCTTCCTGCCGGAAGTTGCCGGCGGAAACATCGAGGCCCGCCACGCGGTGGTCTCGCACCGCATGCACCTGAAGCAGACCGAACTCATCGAGGGCCGCGTCACCTCGATCGACCACGCCAACCGCACCGCCGTCGTCGCCCCCGCGGACGGCGGCGACACCTTCGAGGTTCCCTACTTCGACGTCGTGCTGGCTGCCGGCGCCATCACCCGCACGTTCCCGATCAAGGGCCTGGCGGACAAGGGCATCGGCCTGAAGACCATCGAGGAAGCCGTTGCCCTGCGCAACAAGGTCCTCGAACGCATCGAGACCGGCTCGCTCATGACCGACCCCGTCGAGCGTGCCCGCGCCCTGACCTTCGTCGTCGTCGGCGGCGGCTTTGCCGGCATCGAGTGCATCACCGAAATGGAAGACCTCGCCCGCGCCGCGGTCAAGAACAACCCCCGCGTCAAGCAGGAAGAAGTCCGCTTCGTCCTGGTCGAGGCCATGGGCCGCATCATGCCCGAGGTCACGGCGCAGCAGGCCGAATGGGTCGTCGGACACCTCCGCAGCCGCGGCATCGAGGTCCTGCTCAACACCTCGCTCGACAACGCCGAGGGCTCCCTGAAGCTCATCAACCTCCCGGACAAGACCCCGGCCCAGGAATTCGAAACTGACACCCTTGTCTGGACTGCCGGCGTGCAGGCCAACCCGATGGTCCGTTCCACCGACTTCCCGCTCGAACCGCGCGGCCGCGTCCGCGTCCTTGCCGACCTGCGCATCGCCGGCGACGAGGGCATCATCGACAACGCCTGGGCTGCCGGCGACATCGCTGCCGTTCCCGACCTCACGGGCAGCGGCCTGCCGGACGGCACCTGCGTGCCGAACGCCCAGCACGCCCTGCGCCAGGCCAAGCGCCTGGCCAAGAACCTGTGGGCCTCCCGCTGGAACAAGCCCCTCACGGACTACAAGCACAAGAACCTGGGCGCCGTCGCCGGCTTCGGCGAATGGAAGGGCGTGGCGAACATCAACCTGATTGGCCGCATCGGCCTCAAGGGCCCGCTGGCCTGGCTGGCACACCGTGGCTACCACGGCATGGCCATGCCCACCGTTGAGCGCAAGATCCGCGTGATCTCCGGCTGGTTCTGGGCCTTCTTCCTGGGCCGCGACACCACGCAGCTCATGGACCTGGACAACCCGCGCGGCGCCTTCGTGACCGCAGCGACTCCGGCTCCGAAGCCAGCCGCTGTCCCGGCCCCGGAAGCAGCCAAGCCTGCGGCCGACGCCAAGGCAGAGTCGAAGGTGGACGCCAAGGCATCGGTCCCGGCAGACGCCAAGTAGCGTACTTGCCGTAACTGCTGCCAGCTAGCTGGCAGTTGGCCTACGACGGCGGCTGTTCCCCCAGGGGAGCAGCCGCCGTCGTTTTTTGGTTCCGCCACCGTGGTGGCTGGGCGGTGCAGGCCCGCGCCTAGACTGAAGTCCATGACCGGTGAAAAGGATCTCCCCACGCTTCTGGCAGCCATGCATCCCGTCCGCCGCGGAGGCGAGTTCGTCTATGTCCTGTGGCCGCACGGCAGGCCGCTGGCCGGCGGAATCATGGCCGCCGTCCGGGAAGCCGAGGGGCTGACCGGTGTGATGCCCCGGGCCGACGCGGACAGCATGGGGCTGTCCTACGACTTTGTCGGGGCCTGGATAACCCTTGAGGTGCATTCCTCGCTGGAAGCGGTGGGTTTGACGGCCGCCGTCGGCGCCGCCCTGACCGAGGCGAAGATCAGCTGCAACGTGCTGGCGGGCTTCCACCATGACCATCTCCTGGTGCCGGTGGCCGACGCCGACCGGGCGCTGGAAGTGCTGCACGAGCTGGCGGCGGACAACCGCCGGGAAGGCCCCGCGCCGACGCTCGTGCTGCGCACGGAGCAGCCCGAAGACCGTCCCGCCATCCTGGCCCTGACGGCCGCGGCCTTCGCCGTTTCCCCGGTGACCGGACTGCCTGTGGACGGCGAGCCGGAGGAAGTTGGCCTGCTCCGGCGGCTCTTCGACTGCCCCGAGTACCTGCCGGAGTTCAGCATTGTCGCGGAACTCGACGGCGAGGTGGTGGGCCACGTCATCAGCACCCGCGGGTGGGTGGGGGAGCTCGAGCTCCTGGGACTCGGGCCGATCAGCGTCCTGCCGCGGCTGCAGCGCCACGGCATCGGCACCGCGCTCATGAAGGAGACTGTGGCGCGGGCCAACGCCGCGGGGGAGCGGGGGATCGCGCTACTGGGCAGCCCCGAGTACTACTCCCGCTTCGGCTTCGTGCCGTCCACGTCCCTCGGGGTGGAGCCGCCGGAGGCAGGCTGGGGCGCCCACTTCCAGCTTCTCCCGCTCGCCGTCTGGCCCGGCGGCGTGAGCGGCACCTTCCGTTACGCAGGCCCTTTTTCGGGCTGATCCGGCCCGCGACGGGATACCATGGACCGGGCGCCCCAGTAGCCCAATTGGCAGAGGCAGCGGACTTAAAATCCGCGTGTTGTGGGTTCGAGTCCCACCTGGGGCACATCTTTACGCTACGCAGTGTTGTTGTCCCTCGACGCCGCACGTTGGCCCCACGCCGCGCCGCTCCGCTGGCGGCCCGTTTCCCGGTTCTGTCCTGTCCCTTGATGCCTCCGCCGCGCGCCAAAAGACCGCAGGGAACCGTCCAGATTTCCTCTATGCAACGAGTGTTATAAGGATGTGACCGTAGTCACTTATTTTCGCGTCAAATTTGCACTAGCTTGAAGTGGAATCAGGAACACCTGATCTTTCGCGTCAAAGGCCGTTCGCACCTTTAGATCGAGGAGCTTGTACATGACTTCACTCCCCCAGGTTGCGCCCCGCATCGCTAAGCTGACAGCGCTTAGCATCGGCGTCGCCCTTCTGGCTACGGCTTGTGGTGGTTCGTCCACCCCGAGTTCGTCGGGCTCCAGCTCAGCCGCGGCCGCCGGCATCGCTTGCCCGGCCCCCAGCGCCTCCGGCGCCGGAACCACCGCCGCTAACGCGGGCGGGTCCGTCCCCGCCTCGGCCACCACCACCGAAACGCCCCTGAAGATCGGCTCGCTCCTGCCGACCACGGGTTCCCTCGCCTTCCTCGGCCCGCCCGAAATTGCCGGCGTGAACCTTGGCATCAAGGAGATCAACGACGCCGGCGGCGTCCTGGGCAAGCCGGTCGAGGTCATCCACCGTGACTCCGGTGACACCAAGACCGACATCGCCACCCAGTCCACCACGGCACTGCTCGGGCAGGGCGTCAGCGCAATCATCGGCGCAGCCTCCTCGGGCGTATCCAAGACCGTGATCAACCAGATCACCGGCGCCGGCGTGGTCCAGTTCTCGCCGGCCAACACGTCCCCGGACTTCACCACCTGGGATGACAAGGGCCTCTACTGGCGCACCGCCCCCTCGGACGTGCTCCAGGGCAAGGTCCTCGGCAACTACATGGCGTCCTGTGGAGCTCAGACCCTGGGCATGATCGTGCTCAACGACGCTTACGGCACGGGCCTGGCAAAGAACGTCCAGGCCGCTTTCGAGGCAGCCGGCGGCAAGGTTGTTGCCCAGGAACTCTTCAATGAAGGCGACTCCCAGTTCAGCAGCCAGGTGGACAAGGTTCTCGCCGCCAAGCCGGACGCCATTGCCCTGATCACCTTCGACCAGGCCAAGAGCATTGTCCCCCTCATGACGGGCAAGGGCGTCAAGCCCAACCAGATCTTCATGGTGGACGGCAACATGTCCGACTACAGCAAGGATTTCCAGCCGGGAACCCTCAAGGGCGCCCAGGGCACCATCCCGGGCACTTTCGCCAAGGATGACTTCAAGAAGAAGCTCCTGGCGATTGACCCGGCGCTGAAGGACTACAGCTACGCAGGCGAGTCCTACGACGCAGTGAACCTGATCGCGCTGGCGGCCGAGGAAGCCAAGAGCACCAAGGGCGTCGACATCGCCGCACACCTGAAGGACGTTTCCCAGGGCGGCGAGAAGTGCAACGACTTCCCGTCCTGCGTCACCCTGCTCCGTAACGGCAAGGACATCGACTACGACGGCCAGTCCGGTCCAGTCACGTTCTCCGACGCCGGCGACCCCACGGAAGCGTACATCGGCATCTACGAGTACAAGGATGACAACACCTACGTCCCCGTCAAGGAAGAATTCGGCAAGCTGTAAGCCGCTTCCCCTCGACACACCGAAGACCCCCGTCCTTCACCGGGCGGGGGTCTTTTGCGTCTCCGGAGACCCGGGGCAACAGCTCCGGGTCCGTGGAACCAGGCGGGGGCTACGGAGCCGGCTGGGCGCCACGGAATCGGCAATACGCTACGGAACCGGACGAGGGCTGCCCGGATCCGAGGGGCGCTGGTCCGGAACCCGTGCGGAGACGGGACGTGAGGGCGCCG
Organism: Arthrobacter sp. TE12232; assembly: GCF_054062615.1. Taxonomy (NCBI): domain Bacteria; kingdom Bacillati; phylum Actinomycetota; class Actinomycetes; order Micrococcales; family Micrococcaceae; genus Arthrobacter; species Arthrobacter sp. TE12232. Next base: position 1,304,130 of record NZ_JBSSFK010000001.1, on the reverse strand, counting down.
GGAGTGGACCGGCGTCGTGAGGTGGGCTCCGTGGAGGGCGAAGCGCTGGGAGGGGTGCTGTGTGCCATCGGGAGGCCGCGGAACCGGCAATACGCTACGGAACCGGCAATACGCCACGGAATCGGACGAGGGCTGCCCGGATCCGAGGGGCGCTGGTCCGAATCCGGTGCGGAAACTGGCTCGGGTGAGGGGCCCGCCGGGTGGGCCCACGGCGGCAGGGATCTCTGTCCGGGCGTGCCTGGGGAGGGAGCCGCCGGGGAGCGCGATGCGCAGGCGCCTGGCAAGTGGCTGCGGAGGCGCCCGGTGGGGCTAAGTGCGCCCGGAGCCTCCAGCGGGTGCAACTTCCCGCTACCGCGCACGCCGGGCATGCAAAAGGGCCGCCACCGGCTGGTGACGGCCCCTCTGCTCGGGATACTGCCCGAAGCAGAACTACTCGACGGTGTCCGCGAGCGTTCCCAGGTAGAGCTGGATGACCTTGGGATCCTTCATGAGCTCCCGGCCCGTGCCCGTGTACGCGTCCTTGCCCTGGTCCAGCACGTAGCCGCGGTCACAGATCTGCAGGCAGCGGCGCGCGTTCTGCTCCACCATGATGACGGAGACGCCGGCCCGGTTGATCTCGTGGACCCGCAGGAACGTCTCATCCTGCTTGACAGGGGAGAGGCCGGCCGACGGCTCATCGAGCAGCAGCACGGCCGGATCCATCATGAGCGCCCGGCCCATGGCCACCATCTGGCGCTCGCCGCCGGAGAGCGAACCGGCCCGCTGCGCGCGCCGCTTGCCCAGCTCCGGGAACAGGCTGGTGACGAAGTCGAAGCGCTGGGAGAAGTCCTTGGGCCGCTGGAACATGCCCATCTGCAGGTTCTCCTCGATGGTCAGGGCCGCAAACACGTTGTTGGTCTGCGGCACGAACCCGACACCCCGGCTGACGAGCTTGTTGGCCTTGAGCCCGGTGATGTCCTGCCCGCGGACCACCACGGAGCCGGAGTGGACCTTGACCAGGCCGAACATGGCCTTCAGCAGCGTGGACTTGCCGGCGCCGTTGGGGCCGATGATGCCGATCAGTTCGCCCTTCCGGGCCTCGATGCTGCAGCCGTTGAGGATATTGACACCGGGAATGTAGCCGGCCACGAGGTCGGTGACCTTGACGACCGAGTCCCCTTCGAAGGCGGGATGGGCGGAGGGTGCCGCGCTGGTGGCGCTCATTCTGTGTCCTTCTCTGTGCGGTTCGGCTGCGCTGTGCTGCCCGACTCATCAGTGCGGTTCGGCTCCTCGGAGCTGCGGCGGCCGTGCGCTGTCCCGTTCGGCTCCTCCGCCTCCGTGGTGAGGACGTCGGCGGAGATGATGCCGGCGTTTTCAGTGCCGACGATCGAGTCCTCGTCGGCCACCAGCTCGGCGGCCAGTTCCTTGATGCCCTCAGCGTCGCCGAGGTCGACGTCGTGGTGGGCGCCGAGGTAGGCGTCGATCACTGCGGGGTTCTTCATGACCTCGGCGGGCGGGCCCTCGGCGACGATCTTGCCTTCGGCCATGACGACGACCCAGTCGGCAATGTGCCGGACCATGTGCATGTCGTGCTCGACGAACAGGACCGTCATGCCCTCGGACTTGAGGTTCTTGATGTGATCGAGCAGCGACTGCGTCAGGGCCGGGTTCACGCCGGCCATCGGCTCGTCCAGCATCACGAGCTTGGGCCGGACCATGAGCGAGCGTGCCATTTCGAGCAGCTTGCGCTGGCCGCCGGACAGGGACGCCGCGTAGTCGTCCTTTTTGGCGTCCAGCTTGAACTTCTCCAGCAGCACGTTCGCTTCCTGGGTGATCTTCTTCTCCTGGCCGCCCCAGATGCCCTTGAACAGGGCCTTGGAGAGCCTCTCGCCGGACTGGTTGGAGGCGCCCAGACGCATGTTCTCCATGACGGTGAGCTTGCCCATGACCTTGGTGAGCTGGAAGGTGCGCACCATGCCCATCCGGGCGACCTTGTAGGAGGAGACACCCGCAATGCTCTGGCCTTCGAACTGCCAGCTGCCCGAATTTGGGGTGTCGAATCCGGTCAGGAGGTTGAACAGGGTGGTCTTGCCGGCACCGTTCGGGCCGATTAGCGCCGTGATCTTGTGACGCGGGATCTCGAGGTGCTGGACGTCGACGGCGTTGATGCCGCCGAAGCTGCGGGTGACGTTTTCGGCCACCACGATCGGATCACGCTTCTTGCAGCCGGGGGCGATCTCTCCGGCGGCGATCGGACGGGTGTCCGTCATGTAGTCGGTCTCTTCCGACATGCGGGGTTCGCCGCGCGACTCTTCGCTTGGAATGCTCATGCGAATGCCAGCTCCTTCTTGTTGCCGAGGACGCCCTGGGGCCTAAAGATCATCAGCAGCATGAGCGCCACGCCGACCAGGATGTAACGCAGCTGCCCGGCCTGGACCGTGTTCAGCCAGGTGATGGTCCCGGACTCGATCAGGCCATAGAGGATGCCCTGGGTGAGCGAAAGCACCACCCAGAAGATCATGGCGCCGACCACCGGGCCAAGGACGGTGCCCAGACCGCCCAACAGCAGACAGGTGTAGAGGAAGAAGGTCAGTTCCGTGCCGTAGTTGGCAGGCTGGACCGCGCCGCGGGGGATCGTGAAGATCATGCCCGCCAGGGCACCGAGCACGCCACCGATGATGAGGGCCTGCATCTTGTAGGCGTAGACGTTCTTGCCGAGCGACCGGACGGCGTTCTCGTCCTCGCGGATGCCCTTGATGACCCGGCCCCACGGGCTGCGCATCAGCAGCCAGACCAGGAGGCAGAACACGGCCACAACGGCCCAGGCAACCACCCGGATGAAGAAGTCGCGGTTGTTCATGCCGATATAGGTCCCCGGAGGGAAGGGGTTCATGGCGTAGAAATCGCCCTCGAAGGCCGCCAGGCCGTTGGCCGAACCGGTGACGGCGGTCAACTGGTTGGTCGTGACGACATAGCGCACAATTTCCGCCGCCGCGATGGTCACGATGGCCAGGTAGTCAGCCCTGAGCCGCAGCGTCGGGATGCCCAGCAGGAGGGCAAAGATGGCCGAACAGACGACGGCGACGAGCAGTCCGACGAAGAACGGCACGTGGAACGTCAGGGTGGAGATGGCGAAGCCGTAGGCTCCCACCGCCATGAAGCCCGCCTGGCCGAAGTTGAGCAGGCCGGCATAGCCGAAGTGGACCGCAAGGCCAAGGGTGGCCAGGGCGTAGGCAGCCGTCGTCGGGCTGAACAGTTCGCCGGCGGCGCTGGAAAAAATGAATCCGAAATCCATGGCTGTCTCCTAACCCACGCGCTCGCGGCGGCCCAAAATGCCCTGAGGCCGGAACAAGAGGACAACAATCATGATGAACAACGCTCCCACGTATTTGAGGTCGGCCGCGAGGCCGAACACGGTGGTCAGCTCAACGAAGATGCCGACGATGATGGAACCGACCAGGGCGCCCCAGACCGTGCCGAGGCCGCCGAGCGTGACGCCGGCGAAGATGAGCAACAGGATCTGCGACCCCATGTCGAAGGTGACGCCGGGCCGGTAGTAGGCCCAGAGGATGCCGCCGAGGGCGGCGAGCATGCCACCGACCACCCAGACGATCCGGATGACGGAGTCGACGTCGATGCCGGAGGCCGCGGCCAGCGCCGGGTTGTCGGCCACCGCGCGGGTGGCCTTGCCGAGGCGGGTCTTGAGCAGGACGACGCCGAGGGCGGCGATCACGGCGGCACTGATGAGGAGGGACCAGAGGTTGTTGGGGGAGATGGAAACCGGACCGATCAGGATCTCAGCACTCTGTGCGAACGGCAGCTGCTGGGTGGCGCCGCCGAAGTAGAACTGGATCACATAACGCACGGCCAGAGCCAGGCCGATGCTGACGATCATCATCGGAACAAGCCCGGTTCCGCGGCGCCGCAACGGTTTCCACAGTCCCGCATCCTGGACGTAACCGAACAAGCCGCCGCCTATGATGGCCAGGATGATGGCCAGCCAGAACGGCAGGTGCATGGCGTTGAAGGCGAACACCAGGACGGCGCCCAACGTGACCATCTCACCGTGGGCGAAGTTCGTCAGACCCGTGGTGCCGAAGATCAGCGAGAGGCCGACGGCCGCCAGGGCAAGCAGCAGGCCGAAGCTCAGGCCGGCCACCAACCGGTTGAGCAGGTTCTGCCAGAAGTTCTGCTCCTCGACGACAATGCCCTTGCCAAAGGCGAAGATCACCGAAAGGTTCGAGGTCTGACTGAAGGTGACCTTGCGGGGGTTCTCCTGGCCCTCGGCGAGCTTGATACCCTTCGGGAGCGTCGAGTCATCGAGTTTGACCACGTAGGTTCCCTGGGTGGGGACTCCGATGGTCCAGGCGCCGTTGGCTCCGGATTTTGTGGTTCCCGTGAAGTCGCCGTTCGTGGCGGTGATGGTGACCCCGGCGATCGGCGCGCGGTCGTCGCCGCGCAAGAAGCCGCTGATGCTGTTGGTGAACTCGGTAGCCGACGGGGATGGTGTCGGCGAGGGGGTCGTAGCGCTGGATGCCGGGGCAACGATGAGCAGTAGCGCGGCTATGGCGGCACATACGGCCCCCACAGTCCTCAATAGTCTGCCGCGCCGTCGCTGCGACAGGCCGCTCGTTGTGCTTCTCAAATTGAAAACCTCCACATGGGGGTGCTGTGGGTTGCGCCTTTGCAACCGCTGCGAACGGTCAGGGATCCGGCTTGTGATGTCCGTCACCCTGTGTGGCCTATGCTACAGCCCGGGCGGCCTAATGAATGCCGCTGCGAGCAGGCAGAACGTCGCGATCGGGTAACAACCGTGAAGTCGCGCCGGAGCCTCACTTTAGGGTTGCTAAAGAAAACTTTTGTTGAGTCCGAGTATGCCTAAACAGTGGGACAACGGGGCTCCGATCCGCGCGGCCCGGCCCGGGACGCGTGCCGTCGCCGGGCGGGGGTCAGCCGGGCCAGTTCAGCCAACTCGCCGGAGCCGGGGCTCCAAGCTTTTTCCAAGTGCTCCCGGGTTATGGTGCGAAGAGCGCCAGAACCTGGAGCCCAGTGCGGGAGTCCAGTGCCGAGGTCCAGAACCGAAGTCCGGACGCCACGTCCGGGTCCCTCAGTCCGGAACCCGGGTCCGGTGCCGATAGCAGGGGCCGATCTTGGAGGGCCGACCGATGAACCGGGTGGTCAAGCTATGCCTCGCGGGCTCAGTTGTGCTGGCGATTCTGGGTATTCCCGCGCTCAGCCTCGGCCCCGTGACTGCCGGGGCACAAGCCTGCACGCCGTCTGTCGGGCCACCTTCCGTTCCTTATCCGGGGACGGCAGCGGCAGCTTCCAGTTTCGAAGCGGGCACGCTGGACGGGTTCGGCGTTTCCACTTCCGGGACAGGTCATGTCTCGGTGTCCGCCGGGCTGTCGCACTCCGGAAACTGCGCCGCCGTCCTGCACACCACCACGGCGCCCGGCTCCATGGCCAAGATGACGGTGGGCCTGACGCCCGGGACCACAGAAGCGTATGCGGACGGCTGGTTCAACATCGCTGGAGAGGGACAGGTGGGGAACAACGTTCCCTACTTCCGGTTCTTTTCCGGCCGCCTGCGCGTCATGGATGTCTTCCGTCAAAACGTCTCCCATGAGCTGATGCTCCGGATTTCTACACCCGAAGGCTTCACGTACACCACCCTGCGGCAGGATGTGCCCACGAATTCCTGGCACCGGCTGGTCATGCATGTTGTCCCGAACGGTCCCGGGACGAACGTCCAAATCTGGTGGGACGGGCGTTCCGTCTATGCGGGCACGGTCAGCATTCCGGCGACGACGGTGGATATGGTGCAACTCGGCTCCGAACACGACCAGCAAATGGCCGACATCTACGTCGACGACGTCATCGTCACCAGCGGCACGGGAACGCCGGCGCCGGTTCCCGGCCCGCTCCCGGAGTCAAAGGGGGATCCGTCGAAGCCCTTCAACGACTTCCGCGGGGACGGACAGGCGGTTGTGCTGGCCGCGGGGACTCTGGCCGCGGACACCGTTGTCCGGCGTGGCCGGCGCCCCGTGCGAATGGCCCGGGCCTGATCCGGCACCGCCGATCCCTCGCCTTCAGGTCACGGTTCGGTTGCGGCGGCCGCAAGGGGGAACTATCCCTCCCTGCCGCCCGTGGGAATTGGTAGCGTGACTATGTACAGTCCCATTCGTATTGTCCGCATTTAGTTATCCGCACCGTAATAATTCGCACCGTAATTATCCGCATCGCACCGGATCAACCCCGCACCCTAATCTTGGAGGACACCCGTAATGGCACCTGGCGGAAACCCGATCTTCAGCGGAAAGAATTTCCGCGAAGCCACCCAGGCACCGCCTGCCCCGCAGGCTCCGTACGGTCAAGGCTCTTACGGCCAAGGCCCCTACAGCCAGAACTCCTATGGCCAGAACGCCTATGGGCAGGCCCCGCAGGGGATGACCCAGGAACAGCTCCAGGACCTGTACAACCGGCCGGCGGCCGGCCCCGCTGACATCGGCCGGATGACGTACGACGACGTCATCATCAAGACTGCCGGGTGCCTCGCCGTTCTGGTGGTCGGCGCCGCAATGGCGCTCGCGGTCCCGCAGGGCACCGGGTCCATGCTGATGATCCTTGGCGCGCTGGGCGGCTTCGCCCTCGCCATGGTCAACACCTTCAAGAAGCAGCCGTCTCCGGCGCTCATCCTGGCCTACGCGCTGCTGGAAGGCTTCTTCCTCGGTGGCCTGACCCGTATCCTCGACAACCTGTACCCGGGAGTCGGCATCCAGGCCGTCGTCGGGACGCTTTCCGTCTTCGCGGTGACGCTGGTGCTGTTCAAGAGCGGCAAGGTCCGGGCGACGCCCAAGCTCATGCGGTTCTTCATGATCGCGCTGATCGGCTACGCGGTGTTCGCGCTCGTCAACCTCGTCATGATGTGGACCGGGGCCGTGAACACGCCGTTCGGCCTGAGCACCAGCGTGGAGATCTTTGGCATCCCGCTCGGCGTCTTCATCGGTGTGCTGGCGATCGGCCTGGCCGCGTTCTCGCTGATCATGGACTTCACCAGCATCGAGGCGGCCATCAGCGCCGGAGCCCCGCAGCGTTTCTCATGGACCGCCGCGTTCGGCCTCACGGTCACGCTCGTCTGGCTCTACGTCGAAATCATCCGCCTGCTGTCGATTCTCCGCGGCAACGACTAACCGCCGTCGTTTCCGGAACGCACTGGTTGTCCAACCTGCTTTCCGAGTAAGGGCCCCGCCGCTGGCGGGGCCCTTCGATTTTCCCGGCCGGCGGCCCCGGCCGGGTGCTCCCGGCAGCGCCGCCTTAGCGGGACAGCGTCAGCTGAGCCGTTCGAACACTACCGCCATGCCCTGGCCGCCGCCGACGCACAGCGTGGCGAGGCCGAGGGAGGCGTCCCGGGCGCGGAGCCCGTTGAGCAAGGTGATGGTCATTCGTGCGCCGGTCATGCCGAAGGGGTGTCCGAGGGCGATCGCGCCGCCGTGGACATTCAGCTTGTCCTGATCGATGGCCAGCTCCCGCGCACTGGCCACGACCTGGACGGCAAAAGCCTCGTTGAGCTCCACGAGATCGATGTCGCGGACGGTCAGCCCGGCGAGGCTGAGCGCCCGGCGGGTGGCCTCGACCGGGCCCATGCCCATCAGCTCCGGGGACAGGGCGCTGACACCCGTGGAGACGATCCGGGCTCCCCATCATTGAGCGGGCACGCATTGCCGGCCGTCACGGTGCCGCCGTTGCGGAAGACCGGCTGCAGGGCGCTGACGGCCTCGGCCGTCACGCCGGGCCGCGGTGAATCGTCGCGATCGACCACCGAGCCGTCGGCACGGGTGTAGGGCGCGATTTCGCGGGCGTAGAACCCGGCGGCGATGGCCGCCTCGGCCCGGTTCTGGCTGAGCACCGCCCAGGCGTCCTGCTCCGCGCGGCCGATGCCATAGCTCGTCGCAACGTTCTCCGCCGTCTGGCCCATGGCGATGTATACGTCCGGCATCCGGCCTCCCAGCCGCGGATCGGTCCACGGCGTGTTGGCGGCCGCGGTGGCCGCAGAGCGTTCCCTGGCCGCCTCGAAGCGCGGGTTGTGGGTGCTCGCGTCGGTCTCGCCGGCGCCGGCCCAGTCCCGGTAACGGGACACCGACTCCACGCCGGCGGCAACGAACGCCTGTCCCTCGCCGGCTTTGACGGCGTGAAATGCCATCCGGAGCGTCTGCAGGCTGGAAGCGCAGAAACGGTTGATGGTGGCCGCGGGAACGTGGTCCAGCCCGGCCAGGATGCTGACCACCCGGGCCATGTTGGAGCCGGCCTCGCCGCTCGGTTCGGCGCAGCCCAGATAGATGTCATCCAGGCCGCGGCCCGGCCCGGCAGCCGCGTCGAACGCCGGGATTCCGGCGAGGGCCGTCGTGACCATAGCGGCGGCGAGATCGTCCGGCCGCTCGTCTTTCAGCGAGCCCTTGAAGGCACGCCCGATGGGGCTTCTGGCAGTGGAAACGATGACGGCCTCTGGCATGCGCCCAGACTACGCCCCGCCTACGCCAGTCGCATGGCCCCGGCCGCGGGGCGGACGCCGAAGATCTCCGGTGCGGCATACCCCGCCTGCGCGAAGGCCCGTTCGACGGCGGAACGCACCCGATGCGCCGAGCCCGCGGGGGTCAGGGCGATCGCGGAGCCGCCGAAGCCGCCGCCGGTCATGCGCGCGCCGATCGCGCCGGCCGACCGCGCCGTATCCACGGCAAGGTCCAGTTCGGCGCAGGAGATCTCGAAGTCATCCCGCATCGAGGCGTGGGAGGCATCCAGCAAAGGGCCGATGGCGGCCGGGCCCAGGGAGTCCAACAGCTCGACTGTCTGCAGCACACGGTCGTTCTCCGTGACCACGTGGCGGACGCGTCGAAACGTCTCCGCGTCGAGGAGCCCGCTGGCCTCCTCGAGGTCCTCCAGTCCGACGTCGCGCAGGGCCGCTACGCCGAGCACTTCGGCGGCAAGTTCGCACGATTCCCTCCGGGCCGCGTACTCACCGTCGGCGTGGGAATGCGAGACCTTGGTGTCGATGACCAGCAGCACCAGCCCCGCGGCGTCGGCGTCGAACGGCACCAGGCGGACGCTCTGATCCCGGCAGTCGAGGAAGACGGCGTGGCCGGCCGTGGCCCGGAGCGAGGCCGACTGGTCCATGATGCCGGTGGGCGCGCCGACGAAGTCGTTTTCGGCCCGCTGGGTAGCCAGGACCATCTCCTGGGCGGAGAGCCCGGCGGCCGTGAGCTCGTTCAGCGCGGAGATCACGGCGCATTCGATCGCATGCGAGGACGACAGGCCGGCGCCGCGGGGGACGTCGGAATCCAGAAGCAGGTCCACGCCGGGGATCGGGAGACCCTGCTGCTGCAGGGCCCAGATGACGCCGAGCGGGTACTTGGTCCAGCCCCGGGCGCCGGCGCGGGTCAGGGCGCCGATGTCCGCCGTCGTCAGCCCCTGGTTCCCAAAGGTGGACAGCATGCGCACGCTGGAGTCCGGCCGGACCCTGACGGCCACCCGGGCTGCCCGGTCGATCGCGAACGGCAGGACGAAGCCCTCGTTGTAGTCCGTGTGCTCGCCAATGAGGTTGACGCGTCCGGGTGCCCGCCACACGCCGTCGGGCCGGGCGCCAAAGACCGACTCAAACCGCGCGGCAAGCCCGCCGCTGTCCAGGGAAGGGTTCATGGCCTGGCACCTGCGCTTCTGGAAGTCATGGATCCAAGGTATACGGGTTGCCGGGTGGTCTGTACGGTGGTCACCATGGATCTCACAGCGACACATTCTGCATCCGGCACTGCATCTTCCGCCAATGGCGCCGTGCGGCGGTACGCGTCCGGGCGGCAGTACGAGCTCCGGCGCGGCGACGCCCTGGCCGTCGTCACCGAACTCGCCGCCGGGCTGCGCCTCTACAGCCGCGGCGGCACGGCCCTGACCGAGACCTACGGCGACGCTGACATCCCGCCCGGCGCCACCGGGATCACCCTGGCGCCCTGGGCCAACCGGGTGGAGGACGGCGTCTGGCATCTAAACGGCAAGAAACTGCAGCTCGACATCACCGAGGTCTCCCGCAACAACGCCAGCCATGGGCTGCTGCGGAACTCTTCCTACGAACTCGTGGACGAGGACGAATTCTCCGTCACCCTGGAAGCGGCCGTGTTCCCGCAGCACGGCTACCCGTTCCTGCTGAGGCACCGGGTCCGCTACGAACTGGCCGAGGACCTCGGGCTGGTGGTGCGCCAGACCCTCATCAACGACTCCCAGGATCCCGCGCCGTTCGTGCTCGGCGCCCACCCCTACCTGCGGCTGGGGGACGTGCCCAGCGAGGAGCTCACGGTCAGCGTGAATGCCCGGACCCGGCTTGTCGCCGATGACCGCCTCATTCCGCGCAGCACCACGCCGGTTGGCGGCGAGTTCGATCTGCGCGACGGCCGGCCGGTGGGGGACCTGGACCTCGATTCGGCCTATACGGACCTGGAGTTCGACGGTGGCGTCGCCCGGCATACGCTGCGGGCACCTGACGGGCGGACGGTAAGCCTCTGGCAGGACGCGAACTGCGCGTACGTCCACGTCTTCGTGACGACGGAATTTCCGGGCCGGACGAAGGCGGTCGCGATTGAGCCGATGACCGGGCCGGCCAATGCGTTCAACAGCGGCGAGGGACTTCGCTGGCTGGCGCCGGGGGAGCAGTTCTCCATGAGCTGGGGCATCTCCTCCTCGCTGACGGCCGCTGCGGACTGACCCGGAGAGCCGGACGCCGTTTGCTGGTTTCCACTTGCCCGTTGCCGGTTTCCTATTGAACGGCTGCTAGGGAATTATGGGGCTATGACGCCAGCTGAGGACGCCGCACCCGCCACAACACCCGCCATTTCCGCGGCCGGGGCCGGATCCCGTGCCGGGGCCCGGGTGCGGACCGACCGACAGATTGACCAGGACATTCCCTACGGCGTGCGGATCGCCGCCGCCTGGGCGTGGCGCGCCGGGCTCATCCTGCTGGTGCTAGGGGGCCTGATCTGGCTGCTCAGCCATGTCAGCTTCCTCATCATCCCGGTGATGGTGGCCGCCCTGCTGGCGGGGCTCCTCAGCCCTGCCGTGCGCTGGATGGCCAAGCGGAGCGTGCCCAAAGGGCTCGCCGTCGCCATCACGGTCCTCGGTTTCATCGGCCTGATCATCGGCGCCCTGACACTGGTGGGGCGCCAGCTCGCCCAGGGGTTCGGGGAGCTGTGGTCCCAGGCACTCACGGGCGTCCAGCAGGTCCAGACCTGGCTGTCGGAAGGCCCTCTGCAGCTGACGGCCGCCCAGATCGACAAATACGTCCAGGAAGGCACGGCCGCGCTGCAGAACAACAGCAGCAGTATCCTCAGCGGTGCCCTGACGTTCGGGAGCACGGCCGGGCACTTCGCCGCAGGCCTGGTACTGGCGCTGTTCGTGCTGATCTTCTTCCTGCTGGAAGGTGAGAGGATCTGGGCCTTCCTGGTCAGTCTCATGCCCCGGAACGCGCGCCGCGCCACCGACGGTGCGGGCCGCCGCGGCTGGACGTCCATGGTCAGCTACGCGCGCATCCAGATGTTCGTCGCGTTCGTGGACGCTGTGGGAATCGGCGTCGGCGCCGCCATCATCGGCGTGCCGCTCGCGCTGCCGCTGGGCGTGCTGGTTTTCCTCGGTTCCTTCATCCCGGTGGTCGGCGCGCTGGTCACCGGCGCCATCGCCGTTCTGCTGGCACTTGTCGCCAACGGACCGGTCAACGCCCTGATCATGCTGGCGATCGTGCTCCTGGTCCAGCAACTGGAAAGCCACATACTGCAGCCGCTCGTCATGGGCAAGGCCGTATCCCTCCACCCCGTGGCCGTGATCCTGGCGGTCGCAGCCGGTTCCTACCTCGCCGGGATCCCCGGTGCGCTCTTTTCCGTTCCGCTCCTCGCCGTAGCAAACTCGTCGATTCGCTACATTGCCGGCAGAACGTGGGAACATGATGAAGTGCTGGCAACCGCGGGACCAGGGCGAAGCCCTGCCCCCGAGCCCGGCGCAGATACCACCTTCACAGACGTCCACCTGCCGGGCCGAACGCCCGGCCGCGAGGGCGCCGCACCCAACAGCGGTGCTCCGGGCAGCGATGCCGGACGGGGCACCGACGCCTGATCCGAAGAAGGAGAACAGTTCGTGAATACCCTTGAGAGCCTGCCCGTCACGCTGGACGATGTCCTGGAGGCGCAGAAGCTGCTCGACGGGATTATTACGCGGACACCCGTGGAGTCATCGCGGGCCCTCGGCACCATGGTGGGCGGCGAGGTCTTCCTCAAGTGCGAAAACCTGCAGCGCGCCGGGTCGTTCAAGGTCCGCGGCGCCTATGTGCGCATGGCCAAGCTCTCTGACGCCGAGAAGAAGCGCGGCGTCGTGGCGGCCTCCGCCGGAAATCATGCCCAGGGCGTTGCCGTCGCGGCCAAGAGCCTCGGCATCAAGGCCCGCATCTACATGCCGCTCGGCGTCGCACTGCCCAAGCTCGCCGCCACCCGCAGCCACGGCGCCGAAGTGGTGCTGCACGGCCACAACGTGGACGAGGCGTTGGCCGAGGCCAAGCGCTATGCCGATGAAAGCGGCGCGGTCTTTGTCCACCCCTTCGATGACGTCGACGTCGTCGCCGGTCAGGGCACGGTGGGGCTGGAAATCCTGGAGCAGGTCCCGAACGTGGACACCATCCTCATGGGCGTCGGCGGCGGCGGACTCCTCGCCGGCGTTGCCGTCGCCGTGAAGGCCCGTGCCAAGGAGCTCGGACGCGAAATCCGCATCATCGGTGTCCAGGCCGAGAACGCCGCCGCCTACCCGCCCTCGCTCGCCGCGGACGCCCTCGTGCCGCTCAAGAAGGTCTCAACCATGGCGGACGGTATCGCCGTGGGCCGGCCGGGTCAGCTGCCGTTCAGCATCATCCGCGAGCTCGTCGACGACGTCGTCACCGTCAGCGAAGACGCCCTGGCCAGGGCGCTGATCTTCCTGCTGGAACGCGCCAAGATGGTGGTTGAGCCCGCCGGGGCCGTCGGCGTCGCGGCGCTCATGGAAGGCAAGATCGAGAACCCCGGCACCGTGGCGGTGGTCCTCTCCGGCGGCAACATCGACCCCATGCTGATGCTCAAGGTGATCCAGCGCGGTCTGTCCGCTGCCGGCCGCTACATGACTGTGCGGATGATGCTTGATGACCGTCCGGGCTCGCTCGCGACAATTGCCCGCATCATCGCCGAGAACGACGCCAACGTCACCGGACTGGACCACACCCGGGTGGGCGGCTCCATCAGCATGGGCGACGTCTCCATCACGGTCAACCTGGAAACCAAGGGCCACGAGCACTGCAGCCAGGTCCTGGCGGCGCTCCGGGCCGAGGGCTTCCAGCCGATCGTGGTGCACTAGGGGCCGGGGTGCTGGACGCGTCTCCCGGCGGGCAGCCGGGAGCAGGGGACTCTCCCGGGGCGCGGGCCCGCACGGGCCTGCTGGTGGTGGGCTCCTTCGTGGTGCTGCTCTACCTGATCGAGATTGTCAACACCGCGTTATTCCATTCCCTGAACCGCATATTCGGCCTGCGGCCGCGCAGCATGGACGGGATCCTGGACATCCTGACGTTTCCGCTGCTGCACGCGAGCCTCGCCCATCTGATGTCCAACACGCTCCCGTTGATCATTTTCGGGTTTATCGTGTTCCTGTCCGGGCGGCGGGTCTTCATCACGGCCCTGGCCGCCAGCTGGCTGGCGTCCGGAATCGTGGTGTGGCTCATCGGCGGAACCAGCGTCACCGTCGGCGCGTCCGGACTGGTGTTCGGGCTGTTCGCGTTCCTGCTGGTCCGCGGCTTCTTCAACCGGAACTGGTGGCAGATCGTGCTGTCCGTGGTGCTGTTCATGGCCTACGGCGGGATCCTCTTCGGCGTGCTGCCCACCGTGGCAAGTTTCGTCTCGTGGCAGGCGCACCTGGGTGGGGCGATCGGCGGCGTCGCAGCGGCCGTGCTGCTGAGCACACGGCGCCCGCGGTCGCTGCCCGCCGGGCGCTAACCCGCGCACACTGACCTGCCACACCGACCTGCCACACTGATCCGCAATGCTTAACCGCCGTGCTGATCCACCAAGCAGGCAGAAAAAGGCGACGCCGGCCTCCCCGCGAGGGGGAGACCGGCGTCGCTATTTTTCGTAAAGGTGTTCCGTGCGGGAACGTGTGCTGCGGTGCTAGCCGGCGTACGGCTTGGCGGACATGATCTCCACCGTGATGTCCTTGCCGTTCGGGGCGGTGTAGCTGAGCTTGTCGCCCTCCTTGTGGCCGACGATCGCCGCGCCGAGGGGGGACTTCTCGCTGAAGACGTCCAGGTCCGAGTCGCCGGCAATCTCGCGGGAGCCGAGCAGGAAGGTTTCCTCGTCGCCGGCAATCTTGGCCACGACGATCATGCCGGGCTCCACGATGCCGTCATCGGCCGGGGCTTCGCCGACGTGGGCGTCCCGCAGAAGGGCCGTGAGCTGGCGGATGCGGGCCTCGATCTTGCCCTGCTCCTCCTTGGCGGCGTGGTAGCCGCCGTTCTCCTTGAGGTCGCCCTCCTGGCGCGCGGCTTCGATCTTCTGGACGATTTCTGCCCGGCCGGGGCCGGAAAGGTGGTCCAGCTCTGCCTTCAGGCGGTCAAAAGCTTCCTGGGTAAGCCAAGCCGCAGTTGCGCTGTTGGTGGTAGACACGGACTTCTCCTTTGGGTGGTCATACAAGCAAAGACCCCGCCACGGTGGCCACTTTTATGACGCAGTAACCAGCTCAGCGGGGGAAAGGTATTGATCCATTGTAGTCAATCCTGTGGATAAACCAAAGAGGACTGCGGCGTGGATCACATCGTGTTGCCATCTGGCACGGTTTGTCCCGCTGGTGCCGCCACCCGGGGCGGCTGGGGCTGGTCACGGCCGCGAGTTGAAGACGTCGGGTCCAAAACCGTCGACTCCGGGGGCACCGGCATACGCGAGGCGTGGTAGCGAGAAGATGTCTTCGATCGTGGCCAGAAGGCTGTAGTGGCTGTACGTCTTGTCCGAGATTGTGCCGCCCCGGACGAAGGGGGAGAGCACTAAGGCACCGACGCGGCCCCCGGCTGTTCCGCCGGGAACGCCCTCTGGGCCTTGTCTGGCACCGTCAGCTTCGTCAAAGGTAATGACAAGCACTCCGTCCTGTTTATAGGCCGGGGAGTCCAGAATCGCGGGTATCTGTTTCTGCAACCAGACGTTGGAGCTGACCAAGCCTCCCTCCCTGCCGTCCGCGCAGGGACTGTCATGCCCGTCATTGCATAAGTTGGGGCTGATGAAGGAAAGGTTGGGGGTGGTCGCCGCGGACTTAAGGTCCCCGGCAAATTCGGTGAAGTCGACCACGTTCTTCTGACAATCCGGCGAGGATGTGATCGCCGCGAAGTAGACAAAGGGGTTATGCCGGGTCGCGTATTGATCATCCGGTGAGGCGTCCTGGTTACCGTCCTCGGCGCCGGTCTCAGGATGCCGGCATGGACTTTTCATCCCCTCCATGTAGCCCTTCCAGGTCTTACCGGCCGCACTGAGTTGGCCCGCGACGGTCGGTACCGACGCGGGATAGATGCAGCCGGTACCTTTCACCTGCCCCGGCTCGGCGGTGCCCTCTGGTACGAAGGGGACATATGTGCCGCAATCGTTCCGGGTCATGGGGTTGGAGGCCTGCCCCGAAATCTGCGCGATGTAATTGGGAGCGGAGTGATGGGCGATTGCGTAGTAATTGGAAAGCAACACGCCCTTGGAACGAAGCGTCTCCGAGAGGTAGGGAGCGTCCGAGTCAGCGCCCCAGGCCTTGTCGAATCCTTCATTCTCGAGATTGATCACAAACACATGCCCCGGGCGGTCGGCGCGGGCGCCCGCGGCGGGCGCCTGAGGATCCGCGGCTCGCCATGGCTCGCAGCCGGAAACTGCCAGGACTATTGCCGCTGCCAGCACCAGCAGGGCGGCCGCGCCCCGGCCGATGGTTCCTTTCGACTTTCCGGGGTTCATGCGCATCCCGCTTTCTTGTTGAAGCGTGCAGCAGGGGGCCCGGCACCGCTTCGGTCACTGCCCTGCTCTCGAGACCGACGAGTCGCTGGCACCAGCATAGGTCTCCGGTCCAAGGATGTCCCTCCGCGGACACCTTTTGAGTTCATTGATTGGCGCGGCGTCGCGGTGAATGACCAGCTCCCCGCAGCCCGGCGGGTCCCGGGTGGCGCATATGCGGAGGCGTTGGCAACGGCCGGACGGGGCGCTGCGGCCAGCGGGGGGCCGCGGCCTACTTTCCCGCGTCCGGAATCCAGCAGTTGTCCACGACGGCGGAGACAGCCTGGGATTCGGTGCGCAGCTGGGTACTGTGGCCGGTGGTGTGTCCGCCGTCGGTGCCGGCATCGGTGGGGTTCGGGCCGATGTCCACGACTTTCCAGCCGACAATCGCGAACTTGGAGTCCATGGCCTTGACAGCGCACTTGGCATCCGCGGCGGGGTCCTTGGTCACCTGGAAGTCAACCTCCGTCAGGGTGGCGTCGGTGGTGCTGTAGCCGATGTCCTTGAAGCTGACGCTGGTAGTGGCCGCCGACGTCGTCACCCAGGCAAGGAAGGCGATGCCCACGGCGAGGACGGCGATCAGGATGTTGCGTTTGCCCTTGCGTGTCAGTGCGCGCTTTTGGCCGCCGTAACGATTGGCTAGGCTGGTAGGTGCCGGCGCGGCATGCTGATCCTCGGAAGTCACCAGTCCAGTTTAGTGTGGATCGGACCGGGATATATCCGCGGCGGCGGCTGACCCTGCAGGCTACGCCATGGACGGCCGGCCCGCCTGCGGGTGGCCGTGCCGTAGCAGCTCCGCAGCGTCCGGCACAACGGCATGTCCGCCACACCAGCAAGTCCGCCAGAACAGAGAACAGCAGAAAGAGGAGCCGTCCCCTGATGACAGCATCCCCCAGCCCGTCAGCACCGCTTCGTCTGCTGGCGGTCCATGCTCATCCCGACGACGAATCCAGCAAGGGTGCCGCCACCATGGCCATGTACGCCGCCTCGGGCGTGGATGTCCTGGTGGCCACCTGCACCGACGGCTCGCGCGGCGACATCCAGAACCCCGCGATGGAGGGCCAGCCGCACCCCAAGCGCGACATGGCCGGGGCCCGCCGCCTTGAGATGGACGCCGCCGCGAAGGTCCTCGGGGTCCGGCAGCGCTGGCTCGGATTCGTGGATTCCGGACTGCCGGAAGGCGATCCGCTGCCGCCCCTGCCGCCGGGCTGCTTCGCCCTGCAGCCGCTGGAGCGGGCGGCCGCGCCGCTGGTACGGCTGGTCCGGGACTTCAGGCCCCATGTGATCGTGAGCTACGACGAGAACGGAGGCTACCCGCACCCGGATCACATCATGGCGCACCGGGTGGCCGTCGAGGCTTTCGCGGCTGCCGGTGATCCCGCCCGCTACCAGGGCATCGGGGAGCCGTGGGCGCCCAGCAAGCTCTACTACGACCGCGCCTTCAGCCCGGACCGCTTCCGCGCGCTCCACTTTGCGCTGGAAGAGGCCGGCCTGCAGTCCCCGTATGCCGAGCGGCTGGCCACCTGGCTTGAGGCGGACGCCGAGGGGCACACCCCGCCGCCGCCGACGCACCCCACCACCACCCAGATCGAGTGCGGGGACTTCTTCGAAGCCCGCGACGACGCGCTCCGGTCCCACCGCACGCAGGTGGACCCGGAAGGATTCTTCTTTGCGGTATCCGCGGCCATGCAGCGCAAGGTCTGGCCGTGGGAGGACTACTCCCTGATCGAGTCGCGGATCCCGGTCGAACTGCCCGAAACGGACCTCTTCGCCGGGTTAAGATAGACGGGATAGACTTCTTCTATCCGGCGTAGAAAAGGCCCCGTAGAATTGAGGCCCCGTAGGATTAACGCCCCGTAGAAGAGGCGCCGTAGAAGAGGCGCCGAAGAAAAGACACCGGTTTCCACAGAAGGTTTTCACCGTGCATTCCTTGCTCATCGCTCTGGCAACAGCTCCGGCGCCCACCCCCACGCCGTCGCTGCGACCGGGCCTGTCCGAGGACCAGGTCACCCCGGGTTTTCTGGGCTTCCTGCTGACAGCCTTCATCGTGGTGCTGACCGCGCTGCTGATCGTGGACATGGTGCGGCGCATCCGCCGGGTCCGCTACCGGGCCCAGGTGGAGGCCGAGCGTACGGCCGCCGAGGAGGCAGGGACCTCCGGCGCCGACGGCACCGAGGACACCCGGTTCCCGTCCGAGGGCGGGGCTGCCCGGCCGGAAGTCAACGGCGATGCAGGACCAGGAAACCGCTAACAGCGGTTCCCCCCGCCCGCTGCCAGGAGGCTCGAACGCCCTGGCGGCGGAGCCCTCTGCGTACCTGCGCCAGCACGCCGGCAACCCGGTCCACTGGCAGCCGTTCGGCGATGCGGCCTTTGCCGCCGCGGCCACCCGGGACGTTCCGGTGTTCCTCTCCATCGGCTACGCGGCCTGCCACTGGTGCCACGTCATGGCCCACGAATCCTTCGAGGACCAGGACACGGCCGACTACCTGAACACCCACTTCGTCGCCGTCAAAGTGGACCGCGAGGAACGCCCCGACGTCGACGCCGTCTACATGGCCGCCACGCAGGCGATCAGCGGCGAGGGCGGCTGGCCGATGTCCGTCTTCCTCCTGCCCGACGGCCGGGCCTTCCACGCCGGCACCTACTTTCCGCCCCGGCCCATGCCGGGGCGTCCCTCCTTCCGGCAGGTCCTTGAGGCCGTGAGTGAGGCCTGGACGGAGCGCCGCGGCGCTGTCGAAGCTAATGCCGCCACCTTGGCCCGCGGCATGGCCGCGTCCCAGCCGGCCAGCGCCGTCCGGCTCGACGGGCCGCCGGAGCCCCTGGACGCTGCGATCCAGGGGGAAGCCGTTCGTGCCCTGTCCCGGTCCGAAGACCAGAGCCACGGCGGCTTCGGCGGAGCGCCGAAATTCCCGCCGTCGGCCGTGCTCGAATTCCTGATCCGGCACGCCGCCGTGCCCGGGGCCAGACTGCCGTCGGCAGCCGCTGAACTCGATACTGCCGGCCCGGACGCTGTAGGAGCTGACACCGCGGCGGCGGCCCGCGATATGGCGGGGCGCGCGCTCGCGGCGATGTCCCGGTCGGCGTTGTTCGACCAGCTCGACGGCGGCTTCGCCCGCTACTCCGTGACCCGGGACTGGTCCGTTCCGCACTTCGAGAAAATGCTCTACGACAACGCCCAGCTGCTGCGCGTCTACGTCCACTGGGTACGGCTGGGCGGCACGCTCGACTACCCGGCGGCCGAGGCGGCAGCAGTGGCCGGGCGCACCGCGGACTGGCTCCTCACCTGCCTCGGGCTGCCGCCGGACCAAGCCCCGGCGCCGGGCGGGGGAGCGGCGCAGGCGGTGGCCCTGGCGTCCTCGCTGGATGCTGATACCGTCGTCGACGGCGTGCACGCCGAGGGCGCCAGCTACCTGTGGACCCCGGCCCAGCTCCAGGAACTCTTGGGTCCCGCCGACGGCGCCGCCGTGGCGGCCCTCATGAACGTCCGCACACCCGGGAGTGTGACCGCCGACGGTTCACCGCTGCATCCGGGCCGGGAGATCGCCGGCGACGACGCTGTGCTGTGGCAGCGGGTGCGCCCGGTGCTGGCGCAGGCGCGCTCCGGCCGCCCGCAGCCAGGCCGGGACGACAAAGTGGTGGCCGGCTGGAACGGACTGGCCGTCGCGGCACTCGCCGACGCCGGGGCCGTCCTGGCCCGGCCGGAGCTCGTGGCCGCCGCGGAACGTATTGCGGCGTATCTCGAACGGGTGCACTGGCAGCCGCCCGGAGACGGCCCCGGCCGGCTCATCCGCGTCTCCCACGGCGGGACGGCACGCGGAATCGGGGGCCTGCTGGAGGATTATGCCTTTTGCGCCGAAGGACTCTTCGCGCTTTATGGGGTGACCGGGCACACCCGCTGGTACAACCTGGCGGCAGCCGTGCTGGATGCGGCCTGCGTACGGTTCGCGGCCGACGGCGGACTGAAAGACGCTGCCGGGGAGTCGGCGCAGGTCACCGCGGCCCAGGGCGGCCGGGACGGCCTGGACCTGTTCGACAACGCCGCCCCTAGCGGTGCCGCCGCGCTGGCCGGGGCGTTGCTGACCCACTCGGCGCTGTCCGGCTCCCCGGAGCACCGCACCCTGGCGGCCAACATTCTCTCCCTGCTGCCGCCGCTCGCGGTCCGGGCGCCCCGCGTGGCGGGCTGGCTGCTGGCAACCGCCCAGGCGGCGCTCGCCGGACCCGTCGAGGCTGCCGTCGCCGGGCCGGACACGCCCGGGCGTGCCGCGCTGCACCGGGTGCTGCTGATCTCGCCCAGCCCCGGGCTGGTGGTCGCGGTCCAGGACGACGGCGCCGCCCTGCCCGTGCCGCTACTGCGCGGCCGCGGTGCGGGTCCGGACGGCGCCCCGCAGGTGTTCCTGTGCCGCGGAATGGTCTGTGACCGTCCGACGGGTTCCGTCGCAGGGGTGCGCGAGCGGCTGGCTACAATGGCCCGATGACTTCTGAGCACGGCTTTGAGCTGGTGGTGTTCGACTGCGACGGCGTCCTGGTTGATTCCGAGGTAATCGCCGTCCGGGTGGACCAGAAGGTCCTGGCGGACCTCGGCTGGGACCTGGAGCTCGATGAAATCGTGGAACGGTTCGTCGGACGATCCGAGGCCCACTTCGTAGCCTCCGTGGAACAGCACCTCGGAATCCGGCTGGCCGACGGCTGGGATCAGGAGTACGGACGGTGGTACCAGGACGCCTTCGAGCGCGGGCTTGAGGCGGTCGACGGCATAGAGGAGGCGCTGGACCGGCTGCCGCTTCCGCACTGCGTCGCCTCCAGCGGCAGCCACGAAAAGATGCACCGCACCCTGGGCAAGACCGGGCTGCTCCACCGCTTCCAGGGCCGCCTCTTCAGCGCCACGGAGGTGGCCAACGGCAAACCGGCGCCGGACCTGTTCCTCCACGCCGCCCGCCGCCTCAGCACGGCGCCGGAGCGCTGCGCCGTCGTCGAGGACAGCGCCTACGGCGTCCAGGCCGCCCGGGCAGCCGGAATGCACGTCTTTGCCTACGCCGGAGGCGTGACCCCGGCCGCCCGGCTGGCCGGCCCCGGGACCACAGTCTTTTCAGACATGCGGCAGCTGCCCGGGCTCATCGCGGCGGGGCGGCCCGCCTGAGCTGGTGGCCAATTGGCTGAGCTTCGACGTCGGAATTTCCCCACCTTTGGGGGGCTCGCCCGGCGTGTCGGGCAGAAGGGCCGGTGAGTCCCGTCGTCGTTGTCCCAATGGTGGGGAGACTGGGCAGGGTGAACGGCCGGGAAAAACCGCAGCCCGGTTGTGCGCCGGCCCTCGACGTCGGAATTTCCCCACCTTTGGGGGCTCGCCCGGCGTGTCGGGCAGAGGGGCCGGTGAGTCCCGGCGTCGTTGTCACAATGGTGGGGAGAATTGCCGCTGACGGGCACGAGGGCAGCTGGTACGGGCCGGGGGAGTATCGGTGGTCGAGGGCCATCCGGACCCTCAGTGACCCGGTTGGCGCTGAGAAGTGCGGCGGACTGCATGGTCTGGTTGACGCGCCAAGGCCGCCTGAGCTTCAGCCCGGCCAGACTCGGCCCTCGGCCCGGCTCAGCCTCGGCCCGCGGGGTCAGCCCAGGACCGCGATCGCAATGGCAATGTAGTGCGCGGCGAAGGCGACCACCGTCAGGGCATGGAACAGCTCGTGGAAGCCGAAGTGCTCGTAACTGAAGTTCGGCTTCTTCAGGGCGTAGAAGACCGCTCCGGTGATGTACAGGACGCCCCCGACGCAGATCAGCACGGCCGAGGCCACATTGGCGGCGAAGAAATCCGGGAGATAGAACAGTGCCCCGCAGCCCAGGGCGATGTAGATCGGCACGTAGAGCCATCGCGGGGCGTGGGTCCACAGCAGGCGGAACAGCACACCAAGAATGGCCCCGGACCAGATGACCCACAGCAGCAGTTCGGCCTTCTGCCGCTCCAGCAGGGCCCAGGCCAGCGGCGTGTAGCTGCCGGCGATCACCAGCATGATGTTGGTGTGGTCCAGGCGCTTGAGGACAATCTTGACCCGCGGTGACCAGTTCCCGCGGTGGTACACGGCGCTGACCCCGAAAAGCAGCACCCCGGTAACGGCGTAGACGGCGCACGCAACCTTCAGATCTGGCGGAGCCAGGAGCACCAGCACCAGCCCGGCGACGAGCGCCAGCGGAGCGGTCACGGTGTGGATCCAGCCCCGCCATTTGGGCTTGATCATGAGCAGCTCGGCAAGCTTCACCGCGGCGTCGTCCACCGGGGTCCCCTTTTTTGCCGGAGGCTCCGGCCGGGGCTCCAGACTGTTGCTTTCCATGCCGCAATAATAAACTACGCACTGGTAAGTTACCTGCGGGTAACTATGGTTCGGAGGCTAGCCGGCGGCAGTCCTGCGCGCGGCCGGGCGCTCCGGCAGGTAGCCTAGGATGTGCACTGAACCAAGGATCTCAAGGAAGCCAGGTGAATCTCCGGATGGAAATGCCCGGGTTCCTCTACGGCTTTTACGAGCGCAAACTGCAGCGCTCCCTGGACCCGGAGCGGATCCCCCGGCACATCGGCGTCATGGTGGACGGCAACCGGCGCTGGGCCCGCCAGTTCAACGCCCCCACGAGCCAGGGGCACCAGGCCGGCGCGGACAAGATCCACGAATTCCTTGGCTGGTGCCAGGAACTCGGCGTCAGAGTGGTCACCTTGTACATGCTCTCCACGGACAACATGAACCGCTCCGGCGAGGAACTGGACCTCCTGATGGGCATCATCGCCAACACCCTGGACCGGCTGGACGAGGACGCCGACATTTCCGTCCACGCCATGGGCGCCCCGGAACTGCTGCCGGACTATCTGGCCGAGCGGCTGAACAAACTCACGGCCCGCACTCCGGCGCACGAAAAGCTGCACGTCAATGTCGCCGTCGGCTATGGCGGACGGCGGGAGATCGTCGACGCCGTCCGGGAGCTGCTGCACGACGCCGTCAGCCGGGGAGCGGACATCGGAAAACTGGCCGATGAACTCACCGTCGATGACATCTCGCGGTTCCTCTACACAAGGGGCCAGCCGGATCCGGACCTAGTGATCCGGACCTCCGGGGAGCAGCGGCTATCCGGGTTCCTCATGTGGCAAAGCGCCTACAGTGAGTTCTACTTCTGCGAGGCCTTGTGGCCGGCGTTCCGCAAAGTCGACTTCCTGCGCGCCCTGCGCGATTACGCCGGCAGGCAGCGCCGCTTCGGCGCCTGAACCGTTCACGCGGAGTTCACAAACCGGCAACAAGAATCGCCGTCAAATTGGCGGACAAACCCACCCCTTGAGACGTACGTTTATCCCATCGGCGGGCAATTCGCCGGCCGATCGGGGAGGCCAGTACATGGAGCGGAAGTTCGCACCGGGTGTATGGGAGGCCGCGTGCGGCCTTCAGGCCGAGCCGCCTCACCAATAACAAATCCGGGCATTGCCCCGGGGCTGGAGTCGATGTGGCTATTTCTGAGCAACTGCCCGATGTCATTTCCGACCAGGGACAGAAAGCTACCTCTCGCGCCAAGCGAGCCACCTCAAAGACCGGTGCAGCGGATTCCGCCGCGGCCGGTCTTGCTGTTTCCGGGGAAGGAACAGGAATCCGGGGCACGGCCCGCAGTTTCGTGATCGACACCTCCGTGCTGCTCTCCGATCCGCGGGCCCTCCTGCGCTTCGCCGAGCACGAGGTCATCCTGCCGATCGTCGTCATCACCGAACTCGAAGGAAAGCGCCACGACCCTGAACTGGGGTACTTCGCGCGCAAGGCGCTCCGGCTCCTGGATGACCTGCGGCTTGAGCACGGCGGCCTGGACCGTCCCATCCCGCTGGGCCGCGACGGCGGCACGCTCATGGTGGAGCTGAACCATATCTCCGCGGAGGTGTTGCCGGCCGGCTTCCGCGGGGCGGACAATGACAGCCGCATCCTCGCGGTGGCCAAAAACCTGGCCAACGAGGGCCGCGACGTGACGGTGGTGTCCAAGGACCTGCCGATGCGCGTCAAAGCCTCGGCCATGGGGCTGATGGCCGACGAATACCGCAATGAACTCGTCAAGGACTCCGGCTGGACCGGCGTCGCCGAGATCGACGCGGGCGAGGACGAGGTCGCCACCCTCTACGGGCACGAGCCGGTCTTCATCCCGGCCGCGGCCGAAATGCCGACCAACACGGGGCTTGTCCTGCTCTCCAGCCGCGGCTCGGCCCTCGGCCGGGTCGGGTCGGACAAGCAGGTCCGGCTCGTCAAGGGTGACCGCGACGTCTTCGGCCTCCACGGCCGCTCGGCGGAGCAGCGGCTCGCGATCGACCTCCTGATGGACCCGTCCGTCGGCATCGTGTCCCTCGGCGGCCGCGCCGGCACCGGCAAGTCCGCGCTGGCCCTGTGCGCCGGTCTCGAAGCCGTCCTCGAGCGCCGGGAACACCGCAAGGTGATCGTCTTCCGGCCCCTGTACGCCGTGGGCGGCCAGGAACTGGGCTACCTGCCCGGATCCGAGGCGGAAAAGATGAACCCGTGGGCGCAGGCCGTCTTTGACACGCTGGGCGCGCTGGTCAGCCAGGAAGTCGTCGAGGAAGTGATGGACCGGGGCATGCTCGAGGTCATGCCGCTGACGCACATCCGCGGCCGCTCGCTGCACGACGCGTTCGTGATCGTCGACGAGGCGCAGTCCCTGGAGAAGAATGTGCTCCTGACGGTCATGAGCCGGATCGGCCAGAACTCGAAGATCGTCCTGACCCACGACGTCGCCCAGCGCGACAACCTGCGGGTCGGACGGCACGACGGCGTGGCCGCGGTGGTCGAGACGCTGAAGGGCCACCCGCTGTTCGGCCACGTCACCCTCACCCGCTCGGAGCGCTCGCCGATCGCTGCCCTGGTGACGGATCTGCTCGAGGGGGCGGAGATCTAAGCCCGCCCCGGTCCAAGGCCGTGGTCCGGTTAGCCGGGCCACGGCCCTTCGCTGTGGTCGGGTAACCGCGGTCGGGTAACCGTGGTTGGGTTCGCCGGGCAGCGGCGTCCCGCCGTCGGCGGGTAATCGTGGTTGGGTTCGCCGTAGTTGGGTTTGCCGGGCCACGGCCCTTCGCTGTGGTCGGGTAACCGTGGTTGGGTTCGCCGTGCCGCGGCCTTTCGCCGTCGCTTAGACACGACGCATATGGACCCCTGCGGTCGCTGAGCGACCTCCGGGGATCCGATGCGTCGCGATGCGCTCCTTTACGAAAGACCGCGTCCCGGCAGGTTTGTCCCTCACCTTGCGGAGGAGCGCGTCCCGGCTGGTGAGCGTCCCACCTTCGCGGGGCTGCGGCGTCCCGCCAAGGAGCGCATCGCCGACCAAAGCGAAGCGAAGGTCGCCCAGCGACCGCAGCGCAGCGACGGGAGGTGTCTAAGCGACGGCGGGGCGCCGCTGCCCCGAAACCCAACCTCGGCAACCCAGTGAGGGGCGGCGGCGGTCTAAGCGACGGCGGGGCGCCGCTGCCCGGCGGACCCAACCACGGCAATTCAGCTACGTCGGGTGCTAAACGGGGATACCCAGGTACTTTGCTGTGGCGGGGTGGCCTTCTACCTGCAGATTCCATTGGGGGCGCTTGAAGGTGGCCGGGGTCAGGCGGACCTTTTGGACTTCCTGGGGCTGGCCGCCCCAGACGGCGCGGGTGACGCCGTTGGGTTCGTAGCCGAGGGAGCGGGAGACGCCGAGGGACTGCTGGTTCCAGACGGCGGCTTCGGATTCTGCGAGTTCGGCGCCGAGGTAGTCGAAGGCGTAGAGCGCGACGGCGGCACGCATTTCGGTGCCGAGGCCACGGCCCTGGGCGCTTTGGCGGAGCCAGGATCCCGTGCTGACAGTCTTCAGGGTGCTGAAGTCCTTGGCCGCGACGTCCTGGCAGCCGACGAAGTCGCCGTCGTGCCAGATGCCGAGCAGGAGGGTCCAGTCCCCGGGCGTCATGCTGCTGCGGCACCGCCAGTACCACTGCGCCATGTTGGTCCCGAGCTCGTGGGGCGG
This sequence comes from Arthrobacter sp. TE12232, assembly GCF_054062615.1. NCBI lineage: Bacteria > Bacillati > Actinomycetota > Actinomycetes > Micrococcales > Micrococcaceae > Arthrobacter > Arthrobacter sp. TE12232. Next base: position 1,278,109 of record NZ_JBSSFK010000001.1, on the reverse strand, counting down.
GGCGTCGGTCCACGGGGTGCTGAAGGGGCTCCGGCCCGGCTCGTGCACGCCGCTGAGGGCGGCCCCGATAGCGACCGGAATGTCCTCGTCCCGGACAGGGCGCAACGTCAGGCGCGGGGTGGTCAGGGTCAGTCCGAACGGGGGCCAGTAGTCGGCGGGCGAAGTCATCGCAGGAAGCCTAACGGTACCGGGCCGGGGATGCCAGTCACGCCGCGGCACCGGCACTGCTACTCTGCCGGAACGTCCCAGCTGATGTGGCGGCGGACGTCCGTGAGGTTCATGGATTCGGCGAGGAACAGGTCATCGAGCATGTATTCGTCCACGCCCAGGATCCTGAGCCAGTGCCCGTAGGCCGGCTCGGCGCCGGTTTCCGGTGCGTCCAGCCAGCGGCTTGCAACGCAGACGCCGGTGCCGGCGTCGACCCGTAACAGCGTGCGTCCCGGGCGGCAGATCGGGGTTGCAGGGTCGGCCGGACGGTACGAGGGGTTCGGACTGACCGTGGTTTCGAGGGCGGGCCGGCCCTCGTGGTCGACCTCCGCGATGGGACCAAGCGCCACAGCGTTGAGGTTCGGGAACTCCAGCGGGACGGGGGAATTCCCCGCGAGCTCCACCGGGTCCAGGACGGCGGCGAAGCGGCCGTTCCCGAAGGACGGTTCGCCGTAGGCTGCCTCCGGGCGGCGGCGCACCAGCCCGTCGTCGTCGTACACCGGGGTGACCAGATGCGGCGGCAGGAGCCAGGTCTTCCGCGTCGAACTGACGTAGAAGCCGCCGCGTGAATCATTGATGCCGGTGGTGCTGGCGATCACCAGTCCGTCGACGGTTTCCAGCCGCAGGGCGCCGGGCCTGCGCAGCCACGCCCGGACGAGGTCGTCGGGGACGGCGGCTGGCGCGGAGCCCGCGGCAGCCTTCACAGGCCGGTCCACGTACTCGAACCTCAGCGACTGCCACTTCCACGGCGAGGACCGGCACAGGTGCCGGAAGGCCGCAGCCTGGTCCGCCGGGCCCCGGGGCGCGAGCGGCCCGCGCCGGTTCCTGCTGTCCCATGCGGCCATATCCACAGTTTACGCGCGGGGACCGACGGGCCGGGCGAATATCCAGTAGCATCCGAGAGTGATCGAACGACTCGGCACCCTGGGCGCCGCCAACCCGCTGGCCTTTTGGCTGGCCCTGGCCGCGTGCGCCTACTTTTTCGTGATGGCCGTCCGGCTCACCGTGATCGATGTCCGGCACCACCTGCTGCCGGACCGCATCGTCTTTCCCTCCTATGCCATCGCCGGACTTCTCCTGCTGGGCGCGGCCGCCAGCCAGTTTCTTCCCGCCGGGCAAGATGTTGCCGGCACACCGGATGCCGGGCTGTTCGGCGTGCCGGGGCTGCGTGTCCTCGCCGGCGGGGCATCCCTGTGGCTGTTTTATTTTGTCCTGCACGCGGTGTATCCGCCGGGCATGGGATTCGGTGACGTGAAGCTTGCAGGCGTCCTGGGAATGTACCTGGGATTCCTTGGCTGGGGGCACGTCTTTGCGGGGACCTTTGCCGCGTTCATCCTCGGCGGCCTGTGGAGCCTCGGATTGCTCGTCGCACGCCGCGGGACGCTGCAATCGGCCATTCCCTTCGGGCCGTTCATGCTCGCCGGAACAGCGGCAGCCATGCTGCTGATCCCCGCCACGTAGGCGGCCGGCATGGCGACCCCGGAGTTCATCATGAGACTGCGCGAGAAGATCGGGCACGAGCCCCTCTGGCTGCCCGGAGTCAGGGGAGTGGTGTTCGACGACGACGGCAGGGTCCTGCTCGGCCGGAGGGCCGACAACGGACAGTGGGGACTGATCAGCGGGATCCTGGAACCGGGCGAGGAACCTGCGCCGGGCCTGCTGCGGGAGATCCTGGAGGAGACCGGTGTGGTTGCGGTTGTGGAGCGGCTGGTTTCTGTTGATGCCGTGGGCCCGACCCGGTATCCCAACGGCGACGTGTGCCATTTCCTGACCCTGGTGTTCCGGTGCCGCTTTGTCTCGGGCGAGGCCCGGGTTAACGACGACGAATCCCTCGACGTCGGCTGGTTCCTGCCGAAGGACTTCCCGGAGCTCATGGCCGGACACCTGGAAACGATCCGCCGGGCCAGTGACCCCGCCGCCGACGTCCACTACCGGCGCTGACCCGGGCCAGTCTTCCGGTACTGACGTGCACGGCATGCAGCAGGGGCGCCGCAACCCCCAAAGATTGCGGCGCCCCTGGCTGGCACCGGCCAGCGGATGCGGCCGGGTTCGGGAACGGAGTCCGGAAGATCAGCCGCGCTGGCGGGTGAGCTCGTCGTCGTTCCTGGCAGCCGCGGCTCGTTCCGCCTCGAGCCGCTCGGCTTCCTCGCCGCCGACGGCCTCTCCGCGGGCCACCATTCCGGCGGTGTCCGAGAGCGGAATCTGCTTGAGGGTAATAGCCAGGATCAGGGCGATGCCCAGGAACGGGAGCAGGTACCAGAAGACGGGCGCGAGCGAATCCGCGTAGGCGTTGACGATCGCGTCCTTGAGCTGCGCCGGGAGCTGGCTGAGGGTCTGCGGGTCCATCGTCCGGGTGGACTGCGACGCCTGCTCGGCGGACGCCCCGGCGCCGGTGAAGGCATTGGTCAGGGATTCGGCGAGCCGGGTGGTGAAGATGGAACCGAACACGGCGACGCCCAGGGATGCGCCGACCTCGCGGAAGTAGTTGTTGGTGCTGGTCGCGGTGCCGATCTGGTCCGCCGGCACGGAGTTCTGCACCACCAGGACAATCACCTGCATGATCGAGCCCAAGCCGGCGCCGAAGATAAACAGCTGCACACAGATGACCCAGATGGGGGTGGCGGCCGTGAGCGTGGTCAGCCACAGCATGGCGGCGATGGTCAGGGCCGCCCCGAGGATCGGGAACATCTTGTACTTGCCGGTCTTGGAGATCCGGATGCCGGAGAAGATGGCCGTGCCCATGAGTCCTACCATCATGGGCAGCATCAGCAGGCCGGATTCCGCGGCGGAGGTCCCGGAGGACATCTGCAGGAACGTGGGAACGAAGGCGATGGCCGCGAACATGCCCAGCCCGAGGGTGAAGCCAATGGCCGTCGAGTTCACGAAGATGCGGTTCTTGAACAGGCTCAGCGGAATGATGGGGTCCTCGGCCCGGCGCTCCACCATGACGAAGGCGGTGGCGGCGAGCACGAGTCCGGCGCCGAAGGCCCACGTCAGCGGCGAATCCCAGCCTTCATCCTTCTTGCCGCCGAAGTCGGTGAAGAAGATCAGGCACGTGGTGGCGGCGGAGAGCAGCAGCACGCCCAGGATGTCGATCTTCTTCTCGGCCTTCTTGTTTGGCAGTGTGAGGGTGAACCAGGCAATCGTGAACGCAGCGATGCCGATCGGGATGTTGATGTAGAAGGCCCACTCCCAGGTCAGGTGGTCCACGAAGAAGCCGCCCAGCAGGGGGCCGGCGACGGCGGAGAGGCCGAAGATGGCGCCCAGCGGGCCCATGTACTTGCCGCGTTCCTTGGCCGGAACGATGTCGGCGATGATGGCCTGGGACAGGATCATGAGGCCGCCGCCGCCCAGGCCCTGGATGGCGCGGAACACCACGAAGCCCCAGAAATCGGTGGCAAAGGCGCAGCCCGCGGAAGCGAGCGTGAAGAGCCCTATCGCCACGAGGAACAGGTTCCGCCGCCCCAGGATGTCGCCGAACTTCCCGTAGATCGGCATGACGATGGTGGTGGCCAGCAGGTAAGCCGTGGTGATCCAGGCCTGGTGCTCCACCCCGCCGAGCTTGCCGACGATCGTCGGCATGGCGGTGGAAACGATGGTCTGGTCGAGGCTGGAGAGCAGCATGCCCGCGATGAGGGCGGAGAAGATGATCCAGATGCGTTTCTGGGTCAGCAGCAGCGGCTCGGCTGCTGGCTTGGTGCTGAACGCGCTCATTGCGCTCCTTCGGAAGGGGTGGACTGGGGAGAATGCGACTGCGAAGAACTGGGCAGCGCAGAACTCGACTGAGAGGTGCTGGACTGCTGGATGTGGGGCCGGGACATGCTCAAGGGGGTCGGCCCGGCCCGGGAGGGATCGAACGGCAACGCAAAGAGCGTCCGGGCCGCCGCAATGTTTTCCAGCAGCATGTCCTTGTAGGTGCGCGTGTTGCCTTCGGAGAAATAGCCGGCGCTGGTCTTCCTGGCGATGTTGCCCAGGAGAACTACGGCCATGCGCACCACGGGGTGGTCCGTCGGGACGCCTTCCCGGGCCGCGAGAAGCCGGGCGAACTCGGCCTCGCGTTCCTCGGAGGCGCCGATGATCCGGAGCATCAGCTGGGGCTCCTTCTTGATCACGCCGATCAGCTGGCGGGTTTCTTCCTCGGAGCCGCTCATCCGTTCGGCGAGGTCGAGGGACAGCCGCACGAGGTCGGCCAGGAGCGAGTCCGATATTTCGCCGGCGGGCGAGCCGGCGCCGCCTGCCATGAAGCGTTCGACCACCTCTTCGGGAAAGTCGTCGTCGACGTGGCCGAGGATTGCATCTTCCTTGGCTGGGAAATAGTTGAAGAACGTCCGGCGGGAAATGCCCGCCTGCTCGCAGACTTCCTCCACGGTGTAGCCGTTGAGGCCCCGTTCGGCGGTCAGTGAACGCGCGACGGCGGTGATTGCCGCCCGTGTGGCGGCACGCTTGCGCTCGCGGAGGCCGCCCTCATTAATTGCACTGTTGCCCATAGAGTGTATTTTTGCACTTAACTGCAATTAGTGCAAAAGGTGTCGGGGTGCCGGGGCACGACGGCGGCCGGCGCCTTTCGCAGGAAAGACGCCGGCCGCCGGAGTTGGTTGCCGTGGTGACCGGTGCGGCGCACCGGGCGTTGTTTAGGCTTTGTGCGGCGGGCGCGTCATGGACATGACGTCCAGTGCGGTGTCCAGCTGCTCTTCGGTCAGTTCGCCGCGCTCCAGGAAGCCCATGGAGACGACCGTCTCGCGGATGGTCAGGCCCTCTGCCACGGCCTTCTTGGCGATCTTGGCGGCGTTCTCGTAGCCGATGAACTTGTTCAGCGGGGTGACGATCGACGGTGAGGCCTCGGCGAGGAAGCGGGCGCGCTCGACGTTGGCCGTGATGCCGTCAATCATCTTGTCGGCCATGACACGGCTGGTGTTGGCCAGCAGCCGCACGGATTCGAGGAGGTTGGCGGCCATGACCGGGATGCCGACGTTCAGTTCGAAGGCGCCGTTGGTGCCGGACCAGGCGATGGCGGTGTCGTTGCCGATCACCTGGGCGCAGACCATGATGGACGCTTCGCAGATGACGGGGTTGACCTTGCCCGGCATGATCGAGGAGCCCGGCTGCAGGTCCGGGATGGCGATTTCGCCGAGGCCGGTGTTGGGGCCGGAACCCATCCAGCGGAGGTCGTTGTTGATCTTCATGAAGGAGATCGCGATGTTGCGCAGCTGGCTCGACGCCTCGATGAGGCCGTCACGGTTGGCCTGGGCTTCGAAGTGGTCGCGGGCCTCGGTCAGGGGCAGGCCGGTGTCGGCTGCCAGGAGTTCGATCACGCGCTCCGGGAATCCGGCGGGGGTGTTGATGCCGGTGCCCACGGCGGTGCCGCCGAGCGGGACCTCGGCGACGCGGGGGAGAGAGGCGTTGATGCGCTCGATGCCGTAGCGGACCTGGGCGGCGTAGCCGCCGAATTCCTGGCCCAGGGTGACCGGGGTGGCGTCCATAAGGTGCGTGCGGCCGGACTTCACGACGTCCTTGAACTCCACGGCCTTGCGCTCCAGCGACTCTGCCAGGTAGCCGAGGGCCGGGATCAGGTCATTGATCAGCGCGGACGTCGCGGCCACGTGCACCGACGTCGGGAAGACGTCGTTGGAGGACTGTGAGGCGTTGACGTGGTCGTTCGGGTGGACAACTTTGTCGCTCCCGGCGGACTTGAGGGCGCGTGAGGCGAGCTCGGCGATGACCTCGTTGGTGTTCATGTTCGAGGACGTGCCGGACCCGGTCTGGAAGACGTCAATCGGGAAGTCGCCGTCGAACTTGCCGGCTGCAACGAGGTCGGCGGCGTCGGCAATTGCCTGGGCGAGCTCGCCGTCGAGCACCCCCAGTTCGGCGTTGGCCTGGGCAGCGGCCTTCTTCACCCGGGCCAGGGCCTCGATGTGGGCGCGCTCCAGCGTCTTGCCGGAGATCGGGAAGTTCTCCACTGCCCGCTGCGTCTGTGCGCGGTACAGGGCGTTCACGGGAACGCGGACTTCGCCCATCGTGTCGTGTTCAATGCGGAACTCTTCGGTGTTCAACTCATCTGTGGAAGTCATGGGGCTAGCTTATTGGGAGTGGGCGTCCCACCGAAAACCGTGAACGGCCGCCGCAATCGCATCCGCGGCGGAAGGGGCCGGGCCGGACGTGCCGGGCTTAGAGCTCGCCGATCCCGGACACGAGGTCAGCCTTGCCGTCGGCCAGGCTGTACGCGAGTCCAATGACGGCGGCGCGTCCGCCTTCCACTGCGTCCGAAATCACACGGGAGCTGTCCACGAGGCGCTGTGAGGTCTGCTTGACGTTCTCGATCACCATGTCATTGACGTCCTCCTGATTGTTACGCAGCGAGGTCAGCACGGAGGGGGTGATGCGCTCGACCAGGCTGCGCATGAAGCCGACCGGCATTTGGCCGGTCTCCACGGCAGTCTTGGTGGCCGTAACGGCGCCGCACCGGTCGTGGCCCAGGACCACAATCAGCGGCACGCCGAGGACGCTGACGCTGTATTCGAGGGAGCCGAGCACGGCGTCGTCAATCACCTGGCCGGCGGTCCGGACGACGAACGCGTCGCCCAGGCCGAGGTCGAAGATGATCTCGGCCGCGAGGCGCGAGTCGGAACAGCCAAAGATCACCGCGAACGGGTGCTGGTTCTCTACGAGGGACGAGCGCCGCGATGCATCCTGGTTGGGGTGCGAGGATGCGCCGGAGACGAAACGTTCGTTGCCTTCGCGGAGACGGCGCCAGGCAAGTGCAGGAGTGAGATAGGTGGCCACGCCCCCGACTTTACTGTGTTGCCGCGGCCGAAGGGGAATCTGTTGCGTCCGGGGTGCTCGCCGGAGCCCCGGCAGGCGGATTGCTTTCGAGCGACTTCACCACGGCCGCGGCCAGGGTGGAGAACTCCTCCAGGGTCGCGGATCCGGACAGGATGACGGTGGTGCCGCGTTCGGCCAGCACCATGGATTTCTCGCCCGTGCCGGTGTCGCGCAGCTCCCAGTCCCGGCCGCCCGCGTTCCGGGTGCCGGTCATCGGCGCGTTCTTGGTCTGCTGCAGGAGCCAGGTGGGGTTGGCCTGCCGGGTCTGCACCAGACCGATGAAGGACTCCTTGGGCGTCAGGTAGCCGACTTCCCAGGCCGGGACGCCGCTGCCCGCGCCGGACTCCCAGCGGGCGTAGTTGGGATGAAATGTGTCGCCGGTATCGGCTGCCACGGGTGTGAATCCCGCCACATCGGCGGCGTTCTGCGCGACGGCGCTGACGTTGATGTTCGGGTGGTACCCGTCGGTCTTGGGCGAGGGATTCATGAGGACGATCGGCAGGAACGCTGCGATGCTCACTACCAGGGCGATAATCATGCCCATCACGGAAGCGTTGGCGCGTTTGGCTGCCGCGGCGGCGATGACGGGCCGGACCGGTGGCTGTCCGGAAGCGTCCGGGGCGGCCGTGGGGGCGCCGCCAGCCGGAGAACCGGGGGCTGCGGGGGAGGTGTCCTGCAATTCACTCACCCCTCTATAGTCGCCCATGTACGGGCCGATCTCACATTCGCGCCCCGGCGGCCGCCTGTGGGTGAAGTGCGTCACGCACCGGTCATCCCATGACCTGGCTAGGTTGCCGCGACTATGATCAGTAGCAGACGAATCACCGCGACGGATCGATCCTGGCCGTACGGGTTCAACGACCGCCACTCGAAGAAGAGGTTCACGTGACACCAGCGCCTATGTCCCAGAAGTACTCCACGCTTTCCCCCTCGCTCGCCGTCGGGATCGACGAGCCTGACCGCAACCTCGCACTGGAACTTGTCCGCGTCACCGAGGCCGCGGCCATCGCCGGCGGTCACTGGGTGGGCTTCGGCGACAAGAACAAGGCCGACGGCGCCGCCGTCGACGCCATGCGCTCCTTCCTTCAGACGGTCCACTTCAACGGCGTTGTGGTCATTGGCGAAGGCGAGAAGGACGAAGCCCCGATGCTCTTCAACGGGGAACACGTCGGAGACGGCACCGGCCCCGAGTGCGACGTCGCCGTCGACCCCATCGACGGCACCCGCCTGACCGCGCTCGGCATCAACAACGCCCTGGCCGTTCTCGCCGTGGCCGAACGCGGGTCCATGTTCGATCCCTCCGCCGTGTTCTACATGGAAAAGCTCGTCACCGGTCCCGAAGCGGCCGACATGGTTGACCTGCGCCTGCCGGTCAAGCAGAACCTGCACCTCATCGCCAAGGCCAAGGGCGTCAAGGTCAACCAGCTCAACGTCATGATCCTGGACCGCGACCGGCACCGCCCCCTCGTGGAGGAAATCCGCGAAGCCGGCGCCCGCACGAAGTTCATCATGGACGGCGACGTCGCGGGCGCCATCGCCGCGGCACGTGCCGGCACCGGCGTCGACGCCCTCATGGGCATCGGCGGCACCCCGGAAGGCATCGTCGCGGCCTGCGCAATCAAGTCCCTCGGCGGCGTCATCCAGGGCCGGCTGTGGCCCACGAGCGACGACGAGAAGCAGAAGGCGATCGACGCCGGCCACGACCTCGAGCGCGTGCTGTCCACCAACGACCTCGTCTCCAGCGACAACTGCTACTTCGCGGCCACCGGTATCACCGACGGCGACCTCCTCAAGGGCGTCCGCTACTCCAAGGACAAGGTCCTCACCCAGTCCATCGTGATGCGCTCCAAGTCCGGCACCATCCGCTTCGTGGACGGCGAGCACCAGGCCAGCAAGTGGGAAGGCTACGCCCGCAAGAGCTAGCACCTGCGCAGCCGCACTGCGCTGCACCAGCATTGACGACGAATCCCGGGGCCGCATCCGCGCCCCGGGATTCGTCGTCTTAACCCCGGTGTCAATTGCCGTGTCAGTTACCGCAGGGCGGTGGCAGCGCCGGCGGATTCGGTAGGGTGGAGCCATGACGTGGCTCGTAACTGGCGGTGCAGGATATATCGGTTCTCATGTGGTTTCCGCTTTGCGCGGCGCCCGGATCCATCCGGTGGTGATTGACTCCCTCTCCAGCGGGCACCGTGAGTTCGTTCCGGCCGATGTGCCGTTCGTCCACGGCAGCATCCTCGACGCCGACCTCGTGGCCCACACCCTGCGGAACCACGCGGTGACCGGCGTGATCCACCTGGCCGGGTTCAAGTACGCCGGGGTGTCCGTCCAGGAGCCGCTGCTGACCTACGAACAAAACGTCACGGGCACCGCCCAGCTGCTCAAGGCCATGGAGCTCACCGGGGTCGACAAACTGGTCTTCTCCTCGTCCGCAGCCACGTACGGCACGCCCACCGGCGACATCGTCACCGAGGCCACCCCCACCAACCCGGAATCCCCCTACGGCGAGAGCAAACTCATCGGCGAATGGCTCATCCGGGACCAGGGCCGGGCCCGGGACCTGAAGCACACCTCGCTGCGGTACTTCAACGTGGTCGGCTCAGGGGCGCCCGAGCTCTACGACACAAGCCCCCACAACCTCTTCCCGATCGTGCTGCGGGCGCTCACGGCGGGCAAGACGCCGCGCATCAACGGCATCGACTACAACACCCCGGACGGCACCTGTGTGCGCGACTACGTGCACGTGGCCGATCTGGCGACCTCGCATGTGGCGGCCGCCCAGGCCCTTGCCGCCGGGACGCCGCTGGAGCGCGTCTACAACCTTGGATCGGGGGACGGGCTTTCCGTGCGCCAGATCATGACGGCGATGGCCAAGGTCACGGGAATCGATTTCGAGCCGGAGATCGGCCCGCGCCGGGCGGGGGATCCTGACAGGATCGTGGCCGACGGCACGCTGGCCGCCCGCGATCTGAACTGGAAGATGCGGCACTCCGTGGAGCAGATGGTGGCCAGCGCCTATGACGCCCAGCGGCACGCGATCACGACTGCCGGCTGACGACGCCGGCCGGCGGTGCCAACTGGGGGCGGTGCGTTCTCCCGCCGTCGGCTGCTGCCGACTAACTGTTCGTGAGGGGGCGGGACCGGGCGCGCAGCTTCTTCGCGAGCTGGGCACCCTTGCGGGCCAGCTGGTAGCTGCCGTAGCGGACCTTCCGGACCGGCAGGTCCCACGTTCCCGGATAGGCGATCTCGCGGCCGCCGAACGATTTCTTGAACGCCGTGAACCCGGCCCACTTGTGGTCGGGCTGGTCCGCGGGTGCCACGCCCCAGAGGTCCACGTGCTTCAGGCCCTTTGCCTGGGCATCCGCGATCAGGGTGACCAGCAGGGGAATACCCGCGCTGAGCTTGCGGTGCGTGTCATCAAGGGCCGCATGGGCGTAGGTCCGGGTGTCGGCCGAATCGTAGGCCAGGGCGGCGGCGATGGGGTGGCCGTCGAGCTCGGCGATGAACAGCGTCGCGGCGCCGGCCGGCATCAGTGAGCGGGCCACCTGGCCCAGGTACTCGTCGCTTTGCGGCTTGAAGCCGTTCCGGGCTGCCGTCATGTGCAGGAACTCCAGGAGGACGGAGATTTCCGCCGGGTCCTGGCTGGAGCGGAAGGTCACGCCCTTCTTGTGGATGTTGCGGAACAGGTTGCGGTTCACCGGCTTCATGTCCGCCAGGACGTCCTTGAAGTCCCGGTCGAGGTCCACAATCCAGCTCAGCTCCGGTTGCTGGTTGACCGGAGCCGGCTGCAGGCCGCGGCTGCGGAGGACAGCGTCGGCCTCGGCGGCCTCAAACCCCGCGGTGACGGGCTCGACCCGGACGAACACTGCCCCGCTGTTCCGGGCGAGGTCCGTCAGGGCCGCCAGCGCGGCGTCGAACGCCGCCAGCGATTCAGCGACCGGACCGTAGGGGGAGTACAGCAGCTTCCCGGCCGGGTTGGATTCCTCGACGGCGAGGAAGCGCCACCCGGGTCCGGACTGTTCGTGGACCGTGCGTCCCAGCGCACGCTGGAACTCTGCCCACTGCGGGCTCTGCAGGAAATAGTCCATGGTGTCAGGCTTCCAATCCGGTCGTGACGGCAAATGCGAGGGCGGTGCCGGTGGCCCCGGAGACGGCGTGGACGTTGACCGGGGCCTCGGCGGCGGCCAGGAAGGCGCTGGCGCCGCGGTCCAGCCGGAGCTCGCCCTTCGGGGAGTCGAGCCGGACGGAGCCGGCTGTGACGATGATGACAGCGGCACCGGACTGCGCCAGCGGCACGGGCTCCGCACCAGGCGCCAGTTCAATCCGCTGGAGCTGGAATTCCCGGAACGGCGGCCGGAAGAGTTCCTGGCCCAGCATGGTGGTCTCGGCGGGGAGCATGGGCACGGCGACTGCCTCGAACGCGACCGTCTTGAGCAGTTCCGGCACATCGATGAACTTCGGCGTGAGCCCGCCGCGGAGCACGTTGTCCGAGGACGCCATGACTTCGATCCCGAGGCCGCGGAGGTAGGCGTGGACGTTTCCGGCCGGCAAGTAGACGGCCTCGCCCGGCGCCAGCGAGATCCGGTTCAGCAGCAGCGAAATCAGGACCCCCGGGTCGCCCGGGTACTGGCCGTTGAGCGTGAGCACGGTCGAGAGCGCGGCCTCGTGCTCCGCCATGGGAGCGCCGGAGGTCAGGACGGCGGCAACCCTGGCCGTCGTGTCGGAGACGTCCTCGCCGCCGGTGATCAGCCGTTCGAAGGCGGACCTGAGGGCCGTCGGCTCGTCCGGCTGCGCCAGGTCCTCGAGCAGTTGCGGGATCAGCGGCGGCAGTTCCAGCCCCGCCAGCTCAAAGCAGGCCGCCACGTGCAGGTATACGGCCCGCGATTCCGCCGCCGGCCGGAAACCGCAGAGCGCTTCGAAGGGCGTGAGCGCGAAGATCATCTCCGGCTTGTGGTTGTCGTCCTTGTAATTGCGCTCCGCGGCGGCATGGTCGACCCCGGCAGCCTCTTCCCGGGCGAAGCCTTCCCGCGCCTGTTCGAGCGTGGGGTGAACCTGCAGGGACAACGGTGTCGCGGCCGCGAGAACTTTGAGCAGGAAGGGCAGGCGCGGGCCGAAGGCGGCCACGCTCCCGCTGCCCAGGCAGTGTTCCGGATCCTCGGCGATCAGCGCGTCCAGCGCCAGTCGTCCGCCGTTGTGCGATGCGGGGGCATGCCGGCCCTCTCCGCCGGGCGCCGGCGTCAGGGCGACGGACGGAGAGTCCGGGTGGGCGCCGATCCAGAGCTCCGCTTCGGGACCGCCGGAGGCTGGCCGGCCCAAGAGGTCGGCGATGGCCGTCGGGGAGCCCCAGGCGTAGGGCCGGAGGACGTTCTCAAGTTCGTACATGGCCTGGAACCTATCTGGTCAATGAAGGGTTGTCACTCTGATCTGGTCGCTCTGATCTGCGCGCCTCCGGCGCGGGCAGCAGGCGCGAGCAGCCGGCATGGGCCGCCGTGCGGCCGGGCCCTAGAGCGGCGTGCACTGGCCGTTGGTGGCGACGAGGTCGCGGATGGACTGTTCGTCGCCGTTGCGCTTGAACTGGTTGAGCATCTCTTCGGTGATCGGCTGGCCGTCCGGGGTCGTGGTGACCGGGGTGAAATCCGACGGCGAGGGCTGGGCGGCCGGCGCTGCTCCGGCTGGCGCTGCTGCGGTCGGTGCTGCTCCGGCGGGCGCTGCTGCGGCGGAGGGCGGCCCGGCGGCCGTCCCGTGCTTCGCGGCGCTGCCATCCGCTCCGGCGGCCCCGGCGGCTCCCGCCGACGTCCCGGCCAGCAGTTTGGCGACCCGCGCGTGGATGACGTCGAAGTCCGGGGTCGTGGAGAACGCCGCGTCGAAGTCGGGCGGACCGATGGTCAGGCGGCTGACATTCTGGCCCTTGGCCTTCATGGCCAGGTCCACGAAGCTGCCGAGCTGGCCGGAGGAGATGTTCGATTCGACCACTTTGGTGCCGGCCTTGGCGATGTCCTCGAACTTGGTCAGCAGGGTTGCCGGGTCGAGCTGTTTGAGCATCGCCTGCTGCACGCATTGCTGGCGCTGGATGCGGGCGTAGTCGTCCACGAACTCCCGGGACCGGCCGTACCAGAGCGCGTGGAAGCCGTCCAGCGTCTGGTCGCCGGCCGGAATCCAGCCGTCCGGCATGCCATGGATGCCGTTGGCCTCATCCACCACGGGGCCGCTGATGGGGACCCAGCCGCCGGCCTTGATCCGGATGCCGCCCATGGCGTCGATGAGTTTGGAAAAGCCGTCCATGTCCACCAGCACGTAGGCCTGGACCTTGATGCCGAGCGTGCCGGAGACCGCCTCCAGGGTTGCCTGCGCCCCGGGGTCCGCCACTCCGGGATAGAGGTCCTGGTGTTCGTTGGTGACCTCGGTGTTGATCGCGTTGATCAGGCATTCGTCGCCGCAGTTGTACCCGTCCGGGTACACCTTGCGCATGGGGGATTCCGCGCTGAACTGGGCGTTCTGGAGGTTGCGGGGAACGGAGATGATCGCCGTGCCGCCGGTCTTGGCGTCGACGCTGATGACCGAGAGGCTGTCCGGCCTGCGGCCCGTGCGGTCCGCCCCGGCGTCGCCGCCCATCATGAGGAAGTTGTACCGGCCGTCGGAGGGCTCCAGGGTGGGGCCGGAGCCGGAGAAGATACTTCCGATGGCGTCCCGGCTGACGTTGAGCAGATAGGCCGCGTATCCCAGGGAACCGCTGATGAGGATCATGGCCAGCACGAGCGTCAGCACCACCGCGGGGCGGATCCGGGGGGTGAGCAGGCCGGGCCGGATCAGCCGCAACGTGTTCAGGAACAGGGCGGCCCAGCCGAGGGCCAGCAACGCCAGGCCGAGCACCAGCAGAAGCGAGGGGACCGGGCCGGTGAGGATGTTGATCAGCGTGGATCGGGAGACGAACAAGAGCAGCACGGCAAGCAGGGCCAGTGCCCACAGCGTCACGGTCACGCGCAGCGCGGCCCGTCCCAGCCGGCGGTTGCCCGCGACGATCTGGGCGCTGCCGGGAACCAGCAGCGTCATGATGATCAGCACGAACGCCCGCTTGGTCAGCACCGGGGCCGGGGCGCCGGAAGGATTCCGGACCGGGTCGCTCGGTGCCTGCCGGGACTGCCCGGGGCTCTCGGTGCCGCGCGCGGGGGCGTAGCCGTTGCTCATGTGGAGATCCCTAATGGCTGCCTTTTTGGCTGCTACGCGGGGCGACGTTTCCTTCGGCGAACACTTCGCTGACCTTCTCCCGCAGGCTCGCGCCCTTCCGGGTGGCGACGTCGTTGAGTTCCTGGGCGAAGTCGATAAGGTCCGCCCGCAGCTGGAGCGCGAGCTCGTCCGTGCCCGAGGCCAGCATCCGCACGGCCAGGAGGCCGGCGTTGCGCGCCCCGCCGATCGAAACGGTGGCGACCGGGACGCCGGCGGGCATCTGCACGATGGACAGCAGCGAATCCATGCCGTCGAGGGTCTTCAAAGGCACGGGGACGCCGATCACAGGCAACGGCGTGACCGAGGCGAGCATGCCGGGCAGGTGCGCCGCACCGCCCGCACCGGCGATGATGAGGCGAAGGCCGCGCTCGTGGGCACTCTGGCCGTAGCGGATCATCTCCGTGGGCATCCGGTGCGCGGAGACGACGTCGGCCTCGAACGGGATCCCGAACTCCGACAGGGCTTCCGCGGCGGCTTCCATGACCGGCCAGTCCGAGTCCGAGCCCATGACGAGGCCCACGATCGGGGTGACCGAACCGGCGCCGGCGAGTGGGGCTGCTGCGTTATCGGGTGCGGTGCTCATGCGGTCTCCTCGGGGGTTGGCGCGCTTGTGCCGGCGTGGGCCCGGCCGTTCCGGATGATGTCGGCCACGGTGGTGGCCCGCTGCCGCACGGAGTCGACGTCGGCGGCGGAGGTCCCGACAAGGTTGACGTGGCCGATCTTCCGCCCGGGCCGGACGGCCTTGCCGTAGCAGTGCACCTTCGCGGCCGGTTCGCTCGCGAGGGCGGCCGGGTAGGCCGAAAAGAGGTCCTGGTTGGCCCCGCCGAGGAAGTTCTTCATGACGACGACGGGCCCCAGCAGGTCCGTCGCACCCAGCGGCAGGTTGAGGATGGCCCGCAGGTGCTGCTCGAACTGGCTCGTCACCGAGCCGTCCTGGGTCCAGTGTCCGGTGTTGTGCGGGCGCATGGCGAGCTCGTTGATCAGGAAGCCCGCACCCACGCCCGGCGTCTCGAAGAGCTCGACAGCCATGACACCTGTCACGCCGAGTTCGTTGGCGATCCGGATGGCGGCGTTCTCGGCGGCCGCGGCCACATCGAGGGAAATGTCCAAGGCGGGGGCAATCACTTCATCGCACACCCCGTCCACCTGGATGGTGTGCACCACCGGCCACGCGCGTGATTCACCGTCCGGGGTCCTGGCGACCATGGCCGAGAGCTCGCGGCTGAATTCCACCTTGGCCTCGGCCAGCAGTGGAGACATGGCCTCGAACCAGTCGGCGGAGCCGCCCGCGTCCTCGGCCGACGACACGATCCGCACGCCCTTGCCGTCGTAACCGCCGCGGGGCATTTTCAACACCACCGGCCAGCCGGTCTCCTCACCGAAGGCGACGAGGTCCGCGACATTGGCGACGGCGGCCCACCGGGGGTTGGGCAGTTCCAGCCGGTCGATCGCGGCCCGCATCACCAGCTTGTCCTGGGCATTGACCAGGGCATCCGGACCGGGATGGACGTTGACTCCGGCCGCGATCAGGGACCGCAGGTGGGCCGTGGGGACGTGTTCGTGGTCGAAGGTCAGAACATCCAGGCCGCGGGAGAACTCGAGCAGGTGGTCGAGGTCCTTGTAGTCACCGACCGGGGCGTTGGCCACGGCAGAGACGGCAGAGACGTCCTCGCCTTCGGCGAGAACACGGAGCTCGAAGCCCAGGGCGGTGGCGGCAGGGGCCATCATGCGGGCAAGCTGGCCGCCGCCAACAACACCGATTACAGGAAAAGTCACAAGTCCCAGCCTACCGAAAACCTCGCGGGAACCCGGCTTTTGGCCACTGGAAGCCCGGGAAGAGCCCCGGAAGAGTGCGGGAACAGCGCCGAATCGATGCTTCGGGGCCCGCCGGGACTCAGTCCGGCGTCGGGTGCGCAGGCCGCCGTCGCGACGGTCCGCGAGGGCGGTCTCCCGGGAAACGGCGCTAAAATGGGCGTTTGGCCCAAAGGCCGACAGTTCCAAAAGGCCACGGAGGGTCATGATTACTACACTTACAGAGCGCATGCGCGGACTGGCCTCGCTGTTCTGGCGCGAAGTGGCCAAGTTTGGCGCCGTCGGCGGCATCGCGTTCGTCATCGACAACGGACTGACGTATTACCTGATGCACGGTCCCATGACCGACAGCGAAGCCAAGGCCCGTTTCTTCGGTGCCAGCGTCGCGACGGTGTTTTCCTGGGTTGCCAACCGATTCTGGACCTTCCGGCACCGCCGGCAGGCCAATGTGCTGCGTGAATTCGTGATGTTCATCATCATTAACGGGATCGGCATCGGCATCTCCACCGGCCTGACTGCGCTCGCGAAGTACGGCATGGGAATTACCGACAAGAACATGTTGTTCCTGGCCGGCGTCGTCGGCATTCTGGTCGCGACCGTGGTCCGGTTCTTCGCGTACCGCTTCCTCGTGTTCAACCAGGAACTCGACGAAGAGCCGGAGTTCTCGCACGACCACGAGATCATTGAGCGGCATCCGCACATGCAGCATGGTCAGGAGCCCGGCGCCAGTGTTTCCGCGACGGCCGTAAAAGAGGCCGTCAAAGATCCCGAGCTGCCCGGCCCGGCCGCCTGACGCACCGGCCTGATGCCCTAGGCAGAACAGGCCGGCCTGGTGCTTACTTTCCGCTGAGCGCGCTCAGATTCCGCTGATGCGCTCCGCGGAACGCAGCTTGCCGGTCACCTCGACGTCGGGGTGCACCAGGACCACCGAGCCGTCAGCCTTCCAGCTCCCCAACGACTGAGCAAGGGCCATCTCGAGGCCATCCTCGGCCGGAACGAGCAGCCGCAGGCCGGCCTCGTGCTCGGCAGCGAAATCGTCCAGGAGCGCCCCGTGTGCGTGGGTTGTCCCGCCCGCGGTGCGAACCGCGGGGCGTTGGGCTTCCGGGTCAATGTGGGGCATGAAGAAGTCTCCGTGGGAGCGGACCTCGGCCGCGTAGTCGAGGACGCCGGTGGGCAGCTCGCCCGGCCACCGCATCGCCAGTGCCGGCAGCGACACCGCGAGGACGGCATCGAACCCGCCTGCCGCGGCGCCGGGGCCGGGATCCGCAGTGGCCAGCAACTCCGCCTCCGCGTCGTCGAAGACCACCTCCATGCCCAGCTGCCAGGCAGCCAGTGCCAGGATCACGGACTTCCAGTGGGCGGGCAGGTCCAGCCGCAGCCGCATGCCGGGTTCGGCATCGAGCTCGTCCTGCAGCAGGTTGGACGTCTTCGCCACCCAGTTGTCCAGCACGCGGCCGGACAGTTCCACCCGCTCGGAATCGGGGCCGTACCAGGTCAGCCGGGGCGCCGTGGACTGGCCGGACCGCAACGCTGTCATCAGTTCGATTGCCGGAATGCTCATGCCTTCATCTTGCCACGGCCCCTCCGTCCGCCCGCGGTGTGATGTCCGTCATGCCCGGGATCCTGCCGCCGGCTACCCCTCGGGCTGCGGCACGGAAAATTTCCCGAAAATTCAAGGAATACCCCCAAAAGTGCTCAGTACCCTGATTATTTCGCGGGTTTCTGCGGGCGGCGCGGGAAAAATACCGGGCGTGGCGTGCCTCCCTTTTGTGTTTCAAGTTGATTATTATCTCCGCCGTGGCTTGACTCCCGGATACTTACACACGTGTAATTAGTTATCTATAGCCACTGCGCATAAACCGGCACTCAACCGAGTGTCCAAGGGGGTCTTGCAGTGGCTGCAAATCAGGAGGGGGACGCCATGGGGCTAGCAGAGCGTATCCATGAAGATGCCGTAGTTGCCGGCCAGGCCACGGCGAAATACCGTTCACGAGGTGTGCCGAGTGACTGGTATGTAGATCCGGCCGATCCGGACGCAGCTGACCGCTACAACGAACACACCAAAGATTCCCTGCAGGACGCGGCTACCGCCTTCCTCGCAGCGCACGATGAACTCCTTGCCGGCCCGGACCAGGACCACGATCCCCTCGACCCGCCCATGGAGCTCCATTCGCCCGGCGCCGGCACCATCGCGCAGCCGGTCTGGATCGGGCTGCCGTCCCGGCAGGACTTTGACGATGAGGGCGAGCTCGGCTGGCAGACCGACGCCCTGTGTGCCCAGACAGATCCCGAAGCCTTCTTCCCGGAAAAGGGCGGCTCCACCCGCGACGCCAAGAAAGTCTGCGGCGCCTGCAACGTGCGTTCCCAGTGCCTCGAATACGCCTTGTCCAACGACGAGCGCTTCGGGATCTGGGGAGGCCTCTCCGAGCGCGAGCGGCGCCGGCTTAGGAAGCGAGCAGTCTAATTCTTCAAGAAGTACGAGTCACCGCCGTCGTGGTCTCCCACGACGGCGGTGATTTTCTCCCCAGGACCCTGGCGGCGCTGGCGGCCCAAACACGGCCCGCCGACGCCGTCATTGGTGTCGACACCGGTTCCCGCGACCACTCCGCAACCCTTCTCGAGCAGGCTCTGGGCAAAGCCAACGTCACCGTGTTCGACCACCCCAAATCCGGCATGGGCGGGGCCGTCATGGCCGGGCTCAAGGCCCTCGCGCCGTGGCCTTCGACCGGAGCGGCCGGCATGGCAGGGGCCGCCGGGACAGGCAGTACGGCCGGCGGAAACACCGACGGCGACGCCGGCCGTGCGCCGTGCGCCGACTGGATCTGGCTGCTGCATGACGACGCCGCACCGGCCCCCGAGGCCCTAGCCGAACTCCTCCACGCCGTCGAGCGCGCGCCGTCGGTCACGGTGGCAGGCTGCAAGCAACTGGACTGGCACGCCGAGCGGCGGCTGATCGACGTCGGACTCTCCACGAGCCGCTGGGCCGAGCGCCTGACGCTGATCGACGCCGACGAACTCGACCAGGGCCAGTACGACGGCCGCAGCGACACGTTTGCGGTGAATTCCGCCGGCATGCTGGTCCGCCGCGACATCTGGGAAGAACTCCGCGGCTTTGATCCGGCGCTTCCCGGCAGCGGCGACGACGTCGACTTCTGCTGGCGCAACCGCCTCGCCGGACATCGCGTCGTGGTGGTCCCCAGCGCGAGGATGTTCCATGTGGCGCACCGTCCCCATGCCCTGGGCAACGCGACTGCCGCCCGCAAGGCGCAGGTCTACTTGCGGCTCAAGCACGCTGCCGGCTGGAAAGTCCCGCTGCACGCCGCCGGCGCCCTCCTGGGCAGCCTCTTCAAACTCGTCCTGAGCATCGCCGTCAAGGACCCGGGGTACGGGTTCTCCCAACTTCTTGCCACCTTTGCCGGGCTGGGTCGCCCTGCCGCGGTCATCCGCGGGCGGCGCACCGCAGCGCGCACCCGCAGGATCCGGCGCTCGGTCATGAAAGGGCTGCAGACGCCGCGCCGTGAGGTCTGGGCGCACCGGCGCTCGCTCATCGAAGCGCTGGGCGCGGATGACCTCGGCGACAGTCTCACCGGCCCCGACCCGCTGGCCGACCAGCCCACCGGCGACGCCGACGACTTCGCCGCGATCGCCACCCCTGAGCGCGGCTGGGTGGGCAACGGCGCCCTGCTCGCCGTCCTCATTACGACCGCGGTCTCCCTGGCCGGGCTGCTCAGCCTGTTCCGGGCTCCGGCAGTTTCCGGCGGCGCGCTGATCCCCGTCTCCGTGCGTCTCTCTGAGATCTGGAACCACGCCTCCACCTGGTGGATCAGCCTCGGTGCAGGCCTGCCGGGCCACGGCGATCCCTTCGGCTACCTCCTGTGGGTGCTGGGTGTGCTCGGCGCCGGGGACGCCAACGGTGCCGTTGGCTGGCTGTTGATCCTTGCCATGCCGCTGTCCGCGCTTGGCGCCTGGTTCGCTGCCGGCGCCCTCACCCGGCGCCGCCGGCTGCGCCTGGCGGCCGCCCTGGTCTGGGCCGGGGCGCCGGCACTCCAAGTGGCCCTCAACCAAGGCCGGCTGGGTGCCTTGCTGGCGCACGTCATGATCCCGGTCCTCGTCCTGGCGCTGCTCCGGGCAACCGGCACGGCGGCAGGCCACGGCGTCCACGCCGTCCCGGCGCCAGGCCAGCGGCGGCTCACGCCCGCGCCGGCCGCCCGCCCCGGCGTCAACGGAACCCCCTCATGGACGGCCGCGGCCGCCGCAGGCCTCGCCCTGGCAGTGGTCACCGCCGCGGCGCCGTCCCTGCTGGTGCCATCGGTGGTCATCATTGCCCTGTGCGGCATACTCCTGGGCCGCCGCGGCCGCACGGTGTGGTGGGCGCTGCTGCCCAGCCTTGCACTGTTCCTGCCGTTCGCCTTCTCTGTCCTGGATCGGCCGCGGGCGCTCCTGGCCGATTCCGGCATGCCGCTCGGGTTTGACGCCGCTCCGCTCTGGCAGCAGGCCCTGGGCCAGCCGCTGAGTTTCGACGCAGGCGCCGGGCTCACCGGACTGAGCGCTTTCGGCGGGTCCGCCACGGGCTCTGCCGGTCTCGCCGGCGCTCCCTGGGCCCTGCTTTTAGCCGTGCTGCTTGGGCTGCCGGTGCTGCTCCTGGCTCTCGCCGCCTTGTTCATGCCGCGCAGGGTTGTCCTGGCGGGACGCACCTGGACTGCCCGCGGCCTGTGGGCGGCGGCGCTCCTGATGCTGGGCGGCGGCTGGCTCGCCGGGCATGTGGCCTCCGGTGCCAGTGCCGACGTCCTGGTCACGCCGTTCCCCGGCCCCGCCGTTTCGGCTGCGGCCTTCGCGCTGCTTGGGGCAGCCCTCATCGCGGCAGAAGGACTTCTGGACGCCGCGGACCGCGCGGCCGGCACCGGACTGGCCCGGACGATTCTGCTCCGCGGCACCGCGGTGGCCGCGATGACCCTGCTGCTGGCGTCGCCGCTTGCGGGGTTGGCCGTGTGGACAGCGCAGAACCTGCTGCAGTCCACGACATTGTCGCCTGCACCGGCAGCCACCCCGGCTGCCGCCGGCCTCGGCACTCCCAGGCTCATCCAGCCGGCCCCGGCCCGCACCCTTCCCGCCACGGCGGTGGACCGCGGCGAGGGGCCGGAGCAGGCCAAGACGCTGATCATTGCCAGCAACGAGGACGGAAGCTTCGATGCGTCCCTCATGCGCGGCGCCGGCACCACCCTGGACGGACTGTCCACCATCGCGGCGGCCCGCAACATCATGGGGGAGCCGGGCAAGGAAACAGTCCGCGACGACGACGCCGTGGCCGGGTCGCTCCGCAACGTCGTGGCCACCATCGTGGCCGGCGACGGCGTGGACCCGCGGGCGGACCTCGAAGGACTCGGCGTCGGCTTTGTGGTGCTCCGTGTCGCGGACTCTGCCTCTGAACTGACGGCCAGCCGCATGGACGCCGTTCCCGGCCTGGTCGCCGTCGGCCAGACCGGCGCGGGCTGGCTCTGGCGGGTCACCCCGCTGGGCGGACCCGGGGTCAAGGACTCCGACGTCGCGCACCGGGTCCGCGTGGTGGACGGCACCGGGGCGGTGGTCGCACTGCTCCCTTCGGAGGAAGTTTCGGCAACCGGCACCGTACCGGCCGGCCCGGAGGGCCGCCTGGTGGTCCTCGCAGACCGCGCCGACCCGGGCTGGAGCGCGTGGCTCGACGGCCGCCGCCTGACCTCGACGACCTCGGGATGGGCCCAGGCGTTCACGCTGCCCGCCCAGGGCGGTCAGCTGAGCATCCGCTACGAAGCGCCCTGGGCTGTCCTGGCCGGAGTCGTGCAGGCCGTTGTCATCGGCCTGACCATTCTCCTGGCCGTGCCCATGCCTGCCCGCCGGTCCAACACCGGCCTGTCCAGGGACGAAGCCTCCCTGCGTAAGGAACATCAGCATGTCTAAGGGCGACACCCCGACCGGCCCGGCCACCGACACCATTGCGGCCGAACCTTCCACGGCCGAAAGCCCGGCCGCCGGCACGTCTGCGGCTGGTCCGGCCACTACAAGTCAGGCCGCTGCTGGTCCAGCCACTTCTGGTCCGGCTGTCGCCGGGGCGAGGCTGCGGAAGAAAGGCGGGCCGCGCGGCGGGGTGATTGGCGGTATCCTCTCCGCCGTCGCCCTCGCGGCCGCGGGCGCAGGCCTGGTATCGGCGGCGTCGCTGACACCGCAAAGCCCCGCCAGCCGGCAACTCGCGGCCCCGGTTGCCTCCGTGCCGGCCGGCAGCAGCGTCGGGGTCTGCCCCGGCCCTGCCCGGCTGCTTGAGGGCACCCCCGTGGGCACCGACCCCCAGTTCAGCCCGGAATCCGCCACCGCGAAGACCACCGTCAGCGCCGCCGTACTTGGCTCGAGCGCGGGCGTCATTCCCGGCAGCCGGCTTGCCCGGCTCACGGGGACCCCCCTCGTGGAGATCGCCAAGGGCGCCGCGCCCGGAGCCTCCGCGCCCGCATCCCGCACTCCCGTGCTGCTCGCCGGCGTCGTGGCCCAGCGTGAGGTGGACAACGTCAGCGTCCTCAGCGCCGATGCGCAGGACAACCGCCAGGCGGCTGCCGGCGCGGTCCTGAGCTACGCTGCCGAAGACGGAGACCTGCAGGGCTCCGCGGCCGCCGCCTGCCAGCAACCGGGCAACGATCTCTGGCTCGTCGGTGCCAACACGGCCCTGGGCCGCTCGGCGGTCCTGAACCTCACCAATGCCTCCAGCACGCCGGCCACGGTGAGCCTGGACCTCTTCGGCACCGAGGGCCAGATCCAAGCCCCCGGAAGCCGCGGGCTGCTGGTAGCGCCCGGCAGCACCCGGTCCATAGTCCTGGCCGGCCTCGCGCCGGGACAGGAACGCCTCGGCGTGCGGGTCCGCAGCGCCGGCGGCCCGGTGGCTGCCGTCATCCAGCAAAGCGTGCTCCGCGGCCTCACGCCCGGCGGCGTCGACTTCATCACCCCGGGCGCCGGGCCGTCCGACCGCCAGGTGGTCTCCGGCCTGGACATTCAGGATCCGGCAGGCCTGGCCGCGCTCACGGCGAAGCCCGGTTTCGCCGACGCCGGGCCGGCCCTGGAGATCACGGTCCCCGGGGCGGCCGACGCCGTGGTCGAGATCAAGTTGTACGGGCGCGACGGCCAGAAGGCCCTGCCCGGCGGCGGAGTGGTCACGGCGAAGGCGGGCGCGGTCACGGAAGTCTCCCTGGCCGGGGTCCCGGCCGGGACGTACACCTTGGCGGCCACCTCGGATATCTCCTTCGCGGCCGCAACCCGGCTCACGCGGGGGCTGCAGCCGGAGGACGCCGCGGACATCGCGTTCTCCGCCGCGTCGGCCCGGCTGGGCAGCCAGCACATCGTGCCGGTTCCCCGCGAGGGCGACCGGCAGCTCGTGTTCGGCGCGCCCGACGGCAACGCGAGTGTCTCCTATACTCCCGTCACCGCGGACGGCAAGATCCGGACCGCCGCCACCGCCGAGATTGCCGGCGGAACGACAGTGTCCATCAAGATCCCCTCGGACGTCGGCGGTTCGCCGCTGGTGGGCTATGTGGTGTCCGCGGCCGGGGACCCGGCTTACGGGGCACTGCTCCTGGGCCGCGACGGCCGGCAGGACATTTCCACGGTAGCCGTGGCCCCGGAAGCGGCAGGACAGCGGCAAGTCCCCGTCACGCTCGGGTACTAGGACCGCTGGGTACTAGGACCGCTCGGGTACCAAGACCGAGCGGGTGCACGGTGCCGGGCGGATCGGCGGCGTCCGGTCCCGGGGCGCGGCTAGTACCGGCGGCGGTAGACCGGGTCGAGGGACTCGGGAGGCACGCCGAGCATCTCGGCCGTGTATTCCACGACGACGTCGTGCACCAGGTCCTGGAGTTCATCCCGGGTTCCGCACGCCTGCTCCACCACCCGGCGGTACAGCGTGATGACCGGTCCCTCCTCGGCTGTCGCGGCCGTGAAGGCGCCCATCGGAGCCGGGGTGCGGTCCGCCACGAGCTGTTCCAAGCCCGGAGGGATCTCGTCGACGGCAAAGCGGACGCCGTCGAGGGGTTTGCCCCAGATGTCGTGCAGCCGCTGGGCCGAGTCCAGGACGAAATCGTCGAAGCGGTCGGAGCGGGTCCGGTAGCCGGGCAACGTCGGGAGCATGAGCTCACCGCGAAGCCCCCGGCCGTGCCGGTTTCTGCGGCGCTGCCGGAAGCTCTTTCCCCGGACAGCGGGAGGCGACCCGGTCGCGGGTGCGCCAGCGGGGGCGGAACCGGCGCCTGTGTCTCCGGCGTCGGGGTCAGCCAACCGGACCGTGAAACCCGAATCGTGGTGCGATGACTGCATATCTTGACTCTAAACCCGCGGAATGATTTACGCGATATGGGCCCATCGGCGAGCCGCCACCGCCGCCCAACGCACTCCCGGGACAACCCTACGGCACTCCCGCGGCATTGCTGCGGCACACTTGCGGCACTCCGAAGGGTGGTTCAATGCGCGGCCCCCGGCCTCAGGGGGAGTAGTCTGTGATGTCGTGGGTGCTATTCGTCTTTGTTCGAGGTCTGCCTGCCGCAATTCCGCGGTGGCCACTTTGACGTACGTCTACGCCGACTCCACGGCAGTCCTGGGCCCGCTTGCCACCTACGCCGAGCCGCACTGCTACGACTTGTGCGAACAGCACGCGGACTCGCTGACGGTCCCGCGCGGCTGGGAAGTCATGCGCCTGGCGATGCCGGCGACGCCGGCCGGCCCCGGACCGGACGACCTCCTGGCCCTCGCCAACGCCGTCCGCGAGGCCGCCTCCCGTCCGGCCGCGGCGGAACCGGTAAAGGGGCAGCGCACCCTGCATCCGGCCCTGGAAGCCCCGGCCCCAGCCGAAGGCACCCGGCGCGGGCATCTGCGCGTCCTGCGAGAACCTTCCTAACGCCCCAACTGGCGGTAGGGTGGAAACTGCAAAAAGCCGTAAGCCACCGGCGCCTTCCGCGGCGCCCTTCAGGGAGCGTCCACTATGCCCAAGCTCAGTCCCGAACTCTTGTCTGTCCTGCGATGCCCCGTCACCGGGTCCGCCTTGGAGCAGGAAGGCGACGAGCTCGTCACGGTCGGCGGGTCCGGGGACAAGCTGCGGTACCGGATTGAGGACGGCATCCCGCTGCTGCTGCCTCCGGAACTCCTGCCCGCCGCCGCGGCGGCTCCCGCTGATCAGCACGACGCCGGCCAGCACGACGCCGGCCAGCACGGCGCGGCCCCGCGCCACGCCGCCGAATAGCCAATCCGCACGAAACGGCCCGCACCAGCAGAGAACTAAAGACCTGCCGGACACCCATCGGGGACGCCTCCGGCCGCGAATGACTGCTTAGAGCCAGAACTGCCCGTAATTACCCAGCTTCAGACACGCAACGTCACCGGCCACAACAAAGGATGCACATGACTTTCGATTACAAGATTGCGGACATTTCCCTGGCCGAGGCGGGCCGCCACCAGATCCGCCTCGCCGAGCACGAGATGCCCGGACTTATGTCCCTGCGCGAGGAATTCGGCGCCAGCCAGCCGCTCAAGGGCGCCAGGATCGCCGGATCGCTGCACATGACGGTCCAGACCGCGGTGCTGATCGAGACCCTCACCGCCCTCGGCGCGGAAGTCCGCTGGGCTTCCTGCAACATCTTCTCCACCCAGGACGAGGCCGCGGCCGCCGTCGTGGTCGGCCAGGGCACCGTGGAGGACCCGCAGGGCGTCCCCGTCTTCGCCTGGAAGGGCGAGACGCTGGAGGAATACTGGTGGACGGCCCAGCAGATCCTCACCTGGCCGGGCGCCGACGCCAACCCGGAGCTGGGCCCGAACATGATCCTGGACGACGGCGGCGACGCCACCATGCTCGTGCACAAGGGCGTCGAATTCGAGGCTGCCGGTGCCGTGCCCGCCGCCGCCGAGGACGAGTCCGAGGAAGGCCGGGTCTTCCTGGACGTGCTGCGCGCCTCCCTCGCAACCGACCCGCAGAAGTGGACCCGCATCGGCTCGCTCCTGCTCGGCGTCACCGAGGAGACGACCACCGGTGTGCACCGCCTGTACCAGCTCGCCGAGCAGGGCAAGCTGCTCTTCCCGGCGATCAACGTCAACGACTCCGTCACCAAGAGCAAGTTCGACAACAAGTACGGCATCCGCCACTCCCTGCCTGACGGGATCAACCGCGCCACCGACGTCCTGATGGGCGGCAAGGTCGCCGTCGTCTGCGGGTACGGCGACGTCGGCAAGGGCGCCGCTGAGGCCTTCCGCGGCCAGGGCTCACGCGTGATCGTGACCGAAATCGATCCGATCTGCGCGCTCCAGGCAGCCATGGACGGTTACCAGGTGGCGAAGCTCGAATCCGTCCTCAGCGAGGGCCACATCTTCATCACCACCACGGGCAACAAAGATGTCATCATGGCCGAGCATATGGCGGGCATGCGCGACAAGGCGATCGTGGGCAACATCGGCCACTTTGACAACGAGATCGACATGGCCGGTCTGGCCCGGATCCCGGGCATCAAGAAGGTCGAGATCAAGCCGCAGGTGCACGAGTGGGTCTTCCCCGCCGATTCCGAAACGGGAAAGAGCAGTCGCTCCATCATCGTCCTCTCCGAGGGCCGCCTGCTGAACCTCGGCAACGCCACCGGACACCCGTCGTTCGTGATGAGCAACTCCTTCGCCAACCAGACGATCGCCCAGATCGAACTGTTCACGAAGGCAGGCCAGCCCGAGGGCGAGCGCGAATACGAGAAGCAGGTCTACGTCCTGCCAAAGATCCTGGATGAGAAGGTCGCCCGCCTGCACCTGGGCGCCCTCGACGTGGAGCTGACCGAACTGTCCAAGGAACAGGCCGAGTACCTGGACGTCGAGGTCGCCGGGCCGTACAAGCCCGAGCACTACCGCTACTAGAAACCCCTCCGAAGGGTCCCGGACAAACGGTCCGGGGCCCTTTGTTGTGACCGTTTTGGGGGCCCTTTTGTAACCGGATCGTGGTGTAACCGGACAAGGGCTCCAAGGTAACTCCCTTATGCTGGCAGGATGACGTGTGGAAACGCCCGGGTCCTGTGATGGCCCTGAAAACCTGGAGTACCGGCCGAAAAATCGCCCTGGTGGGGGTGGTCTGCGCCCTGGCAGCCGGCGGCGGGGCCTTCGCCGCGGCCGCCCCGGGGCTGGCCCAGTCGGGGATTTACTCCGAGGCCGGATCGCCGGCACGGACGACGCCGGGCCTTGCAGATCCGGTGGTGGCTCCGGCGGAACTCGCCGTCACTCCCGACGACGGCGCCAAGCAGGTCAACCCCGCGGCGCCGGTGTCCCTGAAGGTGACGAACGGCCGGATTGATCGGGTGGCCCTCACGAGCGACGACGGCGAGACCATTGACGGGACCCAGAGCGCGGACGGTACCGCCTGGACCTCAGCCGGCAACCTGAAGTTCAACACCCGGTACAACTACACGTACTCCGTGCTGGACGGCGCCGGACGCACCACCCACAACACCCGCTCGTTCACGACCGTCTCCACGGCCAACGAGGCCGACGCAGCCATCTACCCGCTGGACGGGATGAAGGTGGGCGTGGCCCAGCCCCTGCAGATCACCTTCAGCGAGCCGGTCCTCAACCGGGACGCCGTCGAAGAAGCCATCAAGATCACCTCCACCTCCGGCCAGGTGGGTGCTTTCCACTGGTACAACAACAACACCGTCAGGTACCGGCCGGAGGCCTTCTGGACCGCCAACAGCACCATCACGATGGACATGAAGCTCTTCGGCGTCGAACTGGGCAACGGGCAGGTCGGCAACTTCAACAAGACGGTGACCGTCCACATCGGGGACAAGAAGGTGGCGGTCGCCGACGCCAAGGCCCACACGTTCTCGGTCAGCATCAACGACAAGCCGGCAGGGCAGTGGCCGGCGACCATGGGCGACACACGTTTCCCCTCGGCCCGCGGCTACCTCGTCCTGATGGAAAAGCACCGGGTGGAGCACATGGACGCCTCCACCATCGGACTCAAACCGGGGGACCCGGCCTACTACGGCCAGCTGGACGTCAACTACGCCACGCGCCTGACGCCCAGCGGAGAGTTCATCCACCAGGCCACGGACTCCGCATTGCCCTTCATCGGCAAGACGAACCTCTCCCACGGCTGCATCGGCCTGGGCCCGGACGGCGCGCAGTGGGTCTTCGACAACATGACCACGGGCGACGTCGTCCAGGTGGTCAACACCGAGGGCGACTTTGCCAACTTCGATGACGGCTTCGGGGACTGGAATATCCCGTGGGCCCAATACGCCAACTGACGGGGTGGCATCTCGCCGAGCCTCATCCCCTGACGGTAGGCTCGGAGCCAGATAAGTTGCGCAGCCGGGCGCAGGCCGGGCGGCGCGGAAGCCTACGGAAGCGAAGCTCCACGTGACTGACACAAGTCCTACCCCTCCCGACCGGCCGGATCCGAACCTGGATCCGACGGATGACACCGACGAGCCGGCTTTTGACTGGATGAAACCGGCCGCTGCAACCAAGCCCGCCGGAGGCTCCGCAACCACGCCCGCCACCACGGCTGCGGCTGCGGGCACGTCCGCCGCGAAGAAGGACGACGTCGGCGGGGGAGCGGCCGCCGGGGCGGCAGCGCCGTCCACAACAAGCCAGCCGGAGAGCCGCGCCGACCGCAAGGCGGCCGAGGCCGCCGTCGTCCGCCCGGGCACCGCGTCCGATGAGCTGCTGCAGACCTCGGCCCTGCAGATCCGTCCTCCGCAGGAGGAGGTTGAGCGCCGCAATGCCGAACGCGAACAGGCGGCCAAGGCCAAGCCTGTCCTCCCGCGGGTGATGCAGGTGATGCTCGCCGTGTTCTACCCGGTCATCCTGCTGGTGCTGGCCGTCCGCGCCGTCACCAGCCCCTTGTTCCTCTGGGTGGAATACAACCGCCCGGGCTTCCCCGGGGACGGCTACGGCTTCAGCACCGATGACCGCATGACCTACGGCTCCTACGCCGTGGACTACCTCAGCAACTGGTCGGGCCCGCGCTATCTCGGCGATCTGGTGGGCCAAAGCGGGGACCGTCTGTTCAAGGACGGCGAAGTCAGCCACATGGCCGACGTCAAGACCGTCATCCTGTCGACGTTCAGTGCAGGCACCCTGTTGATCCTGCTGAGCCTGGTCGCCGTGATTTACCTGAAGCGGCGCCACAACGGGGGAGTCCGCCGCGGCCTGTTCGCCGGCTCGATCATTTCGCTCGCGATCATCATCGGCCTCGGAACCCTCGCCGTGCTCGGCTGGGAGCAGTTCTTCACCGACTTTCACCGTATTTTCTTCGCCAACGGGACGTGGACCTTTACGCTCCAGGACACCCTGATCCGGTTGTTCCCGGGTCAGTTCTGGATGGACGCCGGGATGGTCATCGGCGGCCTGGTCCTGCTCGCTTCCCTGGTGACCCTGATCCTGACCTGGCCCACACGCCGGCGCCGCGGCCTTGGCCGGAAAGCAGCCGCCGGGTCCAAAGACACCGGCGTCGGGGCCTCAGGCAGCACGGCAGACAGCCCCGCAGGCAGCCCGGCGGACGCACCGGCCGGCAGCGACGGCGACAGTTCGGGCGACGGGGCATCGGAGACGGAGCGCACCCGCCACACCGTCTGAGCAGCAGAAACGGCCGGCACCTTTGTGCCGGCCGTTTCGCTGTCCCGGCTGGTTAGGGGCGGCGCGCGTGTGTGGGCTCAGCCGTAGATGCGGTTGATGTGCTCCTCGTAGTCCCGCACGACGGCGGCCCGCTTGAGTTTGAGCGAGGGTGTCAGGTGCCCTGATTCGACCGTGAAGTCGGCGTCCAGGATGACGAAGCTGCGGATGGATTCAGCCTTGGAGACCAGCAGGTTCGCCTCATCGATGGCGCCCTGGATCGAGGCCCGCACCATCCCGTCCGCAGCGGCCTCGGCCGGAGTCATGACGGGCACCTTCCGGGCGGTGCACCAGTTGTGGAGCCCTTCCGGGTCCAGGTTGATCAGGGCCGACACGAACGGCCTGCCGTCACCGATCACGACGGCCTGGCCTACCAGCTGGTGCTCGCGGATCTTCTCCTCGAGCGGGCCGGGGGCCACGTTCTTGCCGCCGGCCGTCACCAGCAGGTCCTTCTTGCGCCCGGTGATGGTCAGGAAGCCGTCCTCATCGAGGGAGCCGAGGTCCCCGGTGCGGAAAAAGCCGTCCACGAAGGCTTCCGCGTTGGCGGCCGCGTTGGCGTGGTAGCCCTTGAAGACCCCGATGCCCTTGACCAGGATCTCGCCGTCGTCGGCCACCCGGATGGTGGTTCCCGGCACCGGGAT
Source organism: Arthrobacter sp. TE12232 (assembly GCF_054062615.1). Taxonomy (NCBI): domain Bacteria; kingdom Bacillati; phylum Actinomycetota; class Actinomycetes; order Micrococcales; family Micrococcaceae; genus Arthrobacter; species Arthrobacter sp. TE12232. The sequence goes on along the minus strand of NZ_JBSSFK010000001.1, from coordinate 1,247,768 downwards.
ACCGACCGTTCCCACCTTGGTCCGTGCCGGCGTGTTGGCCGTGCACGGCGCCGTGGTTTCGGTCAGGCCGTAGCCTTCCAGGACGGGGATGCCGGCGCCGCGGAAGAAATGGGCGTCACTGGAGCTCAGCGGACTGGCCCCGGAGACCGTGTACCGCAGCTGGCCGCCGAAGGCCTCCCGGAGCCTGGGGTAGAACAGCCGCTCAAAGAGTCCGTGCCGGATCCTCAGGATCCGTCCGGGGCCCTTCCCGTCGCCCCGGGAGGCGGCGTCCAGCGCCCTGGAGTAGTCGACCGCGGCCGCCGCCGCGGCCGTGAACACGCGTCCCTTGCCGGCCGCGGCGGCCTTTTGCGCGGCGCCGGCATAGACCTTTTCGAAGATCCGGGGGACCACCAGCAGGAACGTGGGTTTGAAACTGGCCAGGTCCTCCAGGAGTTCCTTGGCGCTTGCGGTGTGGCCGACGGTGGCGCCGGCGCTCAGGCAGATCACCTGGACCGCACGGGCCAGGACGTGCGCGAGGGGTAGGAACATCAAGGTCCGGGAACGCGGTTGCATGAGGATCTCGGGAAGGAAGAGGACGATGTTCTTGGCGACGAGGGCGAAGTTGGCATGCGTGATCTCGCAGCCCTTGGGCCTGCCCGTGGTGCCCGAGGTGTAGACCAGCGACGCAACGTCGGCGAGGGACGCGGCGCTCCGGTGTCGCTCGAGTTCGGCGTCGGTCACCCCGGTGCCGGCTGCGGCGAGACTCGCCAGGTTCGGTGCGGCGCCGTCGTTCTCCATCCGGACGACGGCGACAAGCCGGTCGCCGAGGACTGTGGACGCGTCCAGAACGCCCTGGACCAGGGCCGCCTTGGCCTGGTCTTCAACGAACACGCGCCGTGCCCCCGAGTCGTGGAGGATCCACTCGACCTGGCTGGCGGAGGAGGTCTCGTAGACCGGAACCGTGACGCCGCCGGCAAACCAGATGGCAAAATCCACCACTGTCCACTCATACCGGGTCGCTGACATGACCGCCACAGTGTCGCCCGGGGTGAGTCCGCCGGCAATCAGGCCCTTGGCCAGGGCGGTGACCTGGTCGAGGAAGTGCTGGACCGGTACGTCGGTCCAGCCGCCGGGACCCTTGCGGGAGTAGAGGGCGTGCACGGGGTCGTTCGCGTGCTGCTCCAGGAGCAGGTCGGTCACGTTGCTCTCCGGGTCCAGCTCCACGAGCAGTCCGGTGCTTGCTTCTCTCACAGCCGAGTCTCCATTCCTGGTCCGCCCGGAGTTCGGCGGACTTTCCCCTGCAATCCTGCCTTAGATCCAGGAAGGCATCCACATCCGCAGGCGCCATTCCTGGTACGGGATCACCTCGCCGGTCCAGACCGGGTAGAAGAACGCGGACACCAGCACGGCGGCCACCACAAACAGCGCAACCAGGCAGAACCCGGATCGCCGCCGCCAGAGGGGGTCGCTGCGCTGGCCAAGGACCAGGCCCAGGCAATAGACCAGCGCCAGCACCAGGAACGGTTCGAAGGACACGGCGTAGAAGAAGAAGGTGGTGCGCTCCGGGTACATGAACCAGGGGAGGTAGCCGGCCGCCACCCCGGCCAGGACCGCGCCGGCGCGCCAGTCGCGGCGCCCCGCCCACCAGAACAGCAGGATGACCAGAGAGACGGCCGCGCCCCACCAGATCAGCGGGTTGCCTACCGAGAGGATGGCGGAGGTGCAGTTGCTGAGGTCGCAGCCGGGGGTGCCCTTGGCGGGGGATTCGTAGAAGAAGGACGTCGGCCGGCCCATGACCAGCCAGGTCCAGGCACTGGCCTCGTAGGGGTGGTCGGAGCTCAGGCCCTGATGGAACTTGTACGCCTCCAGGTGGTAGTGCGCCAGGGACCGTACGGCGTTCGGCAGCCAGCCCCACTCGGCCGAGGGGTTGGCCTCGGCCCAGTGCCGGAAGTACGCGTCCTTGGACAGGAACCAGCCCGTCCATGTGAAGCCATAGACCACCGCAGCCACCGGAACGATGGTCAGGAAGGCCGGGACGCCGTCTTTGAGGATGCCGCCGCTGATCCAGGCATGCACGCCGGCGATGCGCCGCGCGCTGAGGTCCCAGAACACGGTAAGCAGGCCGAAACCGGCAAGGAAGAACAGCCCGGACCATTTCGTCCCCACGGCCAGGCCCAGGCAGACGCCGGCCGCGACGCGCCACCAGCGGATGCCGAGCCAGGGCCCGGACGTGAGCTGCAGCGCCAAGGGGCGTCCCGTGGGAGAGGCTGCGGCCTGCCGGCCGAGCCGGGCCGCCAGACGCCGCCGGCCGTCGTCGCGGTCCATCAGCAGGGCACCGAACGCGGCAAGGAGCCAGAACATGAGGAAGATGTCCAGCAGCGAGGTCCGGGACATCACGAGGTGGTGGCCGTCCACGGCCAGCAGGACGCCGGCAACCGCGCCCAGCGTCAGGGAGCGGAAGAGTTTCTGCGCGATCAAAGCCAGCAGGAAGATGGAGAGGGTCCCCGTCAGGGCCGCACCGAACCGCCAGCCGAAGGGGTTGTCCGCACCGAACAGCCACATGCCCGCGGCAATCATCCACTTGCCGACCGGCGGGTGCACCACATACTCCGGGGAGTTCAGGAGCACGCCGGGGTTGCCTGCAATGAAGGAGTCGTTCGCCCGGTCGGGCCAGCTGCGCTCGTAGCCGCTGACCAGCAACGAATACGCGTCTTTGACGTAGTAGGTTTCGTCAAAGACCAGGTTGCGGGGTGTGTCCAGCCGGACGAACCGCAGGATGCCGCCCAGCGCCGCCGTGAGGGCGGGAATGAGCCAGTACCAGAGCCGCAGCGACGCCGGGTAGTCCCGCCAGCTTTGGATGCTGCCGATCAGGCGCTCCTTGAGGGCCTCCGTGGTGAAAGCCTCGGCGGGGCGGCTGATCCAGCGGTGCCCCTCAAGATTGCGGCCGGTGCGGACGCGGCCGCGGGCCTGGCTGCCGGCGCTGCCGCTGTTCGGCCCTGTTGACGGCGATGCGGCGGCGCCGGCCTCGGGCGGGAGCGTGGGGGTCTGGGTCACGTTGCCCATGCTACCTTTCGCGGCTGTGCTCGTCGGGCCGTGCCGCGGCGGCAGTAGGCTGGTCATGTGGACCACGAACCGAGTACTTCCCCCCATCTTGATCTTCGCTCCGAAGACAGCACCGACGGCGCCCTTTCCGTTGACGAAGCCGCGCCCGGCAGTGTTCCGGCCGCTGGCGGACCCGGCCGCATCGTCCTCGCGGCGACGCCGATCGGAAACACCGGCGATGCCTCGGCGCGGCTCGTGGAGCTGCTCACGACGGCGGACATCGTCGCCGCCGAGGATACGCGGCGGCTGCACCGGCTCGTGCAGACCCTGGGCATCACGGTGGGCGGCCGGATCATCAGCTATCACGAGCACAATGAGGCCGCCAAGACGGCTGACCTGCTGGACCAGGTCCGGTCCGGCAAGACCCTGGTCATGGTGACCGACGCCGGCATGCCGTCCGTCTCGGACCCGGGGTTCCGGCTGGTTGAAGGCGCTGTGGCGGCCGGGCTCACCGTCACCGCTGCCCCCGGGCCCTCCGCCGTGCTGACCGCCTTGGCCCTGTCCGGCCTGCCGACCGACCGCTTCTGCTTCGAAGGATTCCTGCCCCGCAAGGCAGGCGAACGCTCCTCGCGGCTGGCGGACCTCGACGCGGAGCGGCGCACCATGGTGTTTTTCGAGGCGCCGCACCGGCTGGAGCCGATGCTGAGGGCGCTGCGGGAACGCTTCGGCGCCGACCGCCGGGCCGCCGTCTGCCGTGAACTCACGAAAACGTATGAAGAAGTCATCCGCGGCACCCTGCGCGAACTGCTCGAATGGGCGGAGACCAACGAGGTGCGCGGCGAAATCGCCGTGGTGGTGGGCGGTGCTCCTGAACGCGAACCGGGCCGCCCCGAGGACCACGTGGCCGCCGTCAACGGCCTCATCGCCCAGGGCATCCGGCTCAAGGAAGCCGTCGCCGCGGTGGCCGAGGACGCGAAAGTCAGCAAGCGCGAACTCTACTCCGCGGTGCTCGCCGCGCGGTGATCGCGTGGGCGGGTTCCGGGGCGACCCGGGGCCTCGCCAGCCGCAGCGGGCACGGTTCGTCACGGGTTGTGCAGCTGCACAGCATTATCCGGATCGCGTAGTGCGCGCATGCATAGACTTGCCCGTGAGCGCGGCAGTACCGTGGCAGTAATCCAGGCGGCCGGCCCTACGGGAACGAGCGCCTCAACCGGCACGCAGTGCCAATAAATCAGTGCCAACAAACTAGAGCCAAAAAGCTAGTGCCAACAAACTAGTGCCAACCGAATTGCTGACGAGGGAGTCGTTGTGACTGTAACTGCCCAGCCTATTGTTTCCGCGGAGCGGGAGAAGGCCCTGCTGGCCTCGGTCCCGACGGGCCTGCTGATCAACGGCGAATGGCGTCCGGCCGCGTCCGGGAAGACCTTCCAGGTCGAGGACCCGGCCACCGGCCAGGTGCTGCTGAGCATCGCCGACGCCGGCCCCGAGGACGGCAAGGCGGCCCTGGACGCCGCCGCCGCCGCGCAGGAGTCCTGGGCCAAGGTCCCGTCCCGGGAGCGCGGGGAGATCCTGCGCCGCGCCTTCGAGATGGTCACCGAGCGGGCCGAGGACTTCGCGCTGCTGATGACCCTGGAGATGGGCAAGCCGCTGGCCGAGGCCCGCGGCGAGGTCACCTACGGCGCGGAATTCCTGCGCTGGTTCTCCGAGGAAGCCGTCCGCGCGTTCGGCCGCTACTCGGTCTCTCCGGACGGCAAGTCCCGGCTGCTGGTGACCAAGAAGCCGGTGGGCCCGTGCCTGCTGATCACGCCGTGGAACTTCCCGCTGGCCATGGCCACCCGCAAGATCGCCCCGGCCGTCGCCGCCGGCTGCACCATGGTACTCAAGTCCGCAAATCTGACCCCGCTGACTTCCCAGCTGTTCGCTGCCGTGATGCAGGAGGCCGGCCTGCCCGCCGGTGTCCTGAACGTCATCCCGACCTCCACGGCCGGCGCCACCACGGGTCCGCTGATCAAGGATTCCCGGCTCCGGAAGCTGTCCTTCACCGGCTCCACGGAGGTCGGCCGCCGGCTGCTCGCGGACGCCTCCGAGACGGTCCTGCGGACCTCGATGGAGCTGGGCGGGAACGCCCCGTTCGTTGTGTTCGAGGACGCCGACATCGATGCCGCCGTCGCCGGTGCCATGCTGGCGAAGCTGCGGAACATGGGCGAGGCCTGCACCGCGGCCAACCGGTTCATCGTGCACGAGTCCGTCGCGGACGAGTTCGCGGAGAAGTTCGCCGCGAAGATGGCGGACATGACCACGGCCCGCGGCACCGAGGCCGAGTCCAAGGTCGGCCCGCTGATCGATGCCAAGAGCCGGGACAAGGTCCACGAACTCGTGACCGACGCCGTGAACTCCGGTGCGGTCGCGGTGACCGGCGGCTCCGCCGTCGAGGGCCCGGGCTACTTCTACCAGCCGACCATCCTCAAGGGCGTCACCGAGGGCACCCGGATCCTGTCCGAGGAAATCTTCGGCCCCGTCGCCCCGATCATCACCTTTGACACCGAGGACGAGGCCGTCCGGCTCGCGAACAACACCGAATACGGCCTCGTGGCCTACGTTTTCACCCGGGACCTGAACCGGGGCATTCGGATGGGCGAACGCCTCGAAACCGGCATGCTCGGCCTGAACGCCGGCGTCGTCTCCAACGCCGCAGCCCCGTTCGGCGGCGTCAAGCAGTCCGGCCTGGGCCGCGAAGGCGGCCTCGAGGGCATCGAGGAATACCTCTACACCCAGTACATCGGCATCGCCGACCCCTACGCCGGCTAGGCACAGGGAACAGCCGGGCCGGATCCGCGGACGCGGGCCCGATGACGCGGGCCCGATGACGCGGGCCCGATGACGGCGGCAGGCTAGCCGCGACGCACCCGGCGGACGGTATTGCGGATCTTCCCCCAGGATCCCGCGATGCCCCGCCGGGTGCTTTCTGCTGTCCGGGACAGGACCCGGCGGGGCAGCGGGAGGGCCCGCCGCCACCCGGACAGGACCGACGGCGGCAGCCAGTCCGCACGCAGCCGCACCAGGAGCTTCGCGTTGGCCCGCAGCGCGGCCTGCACCAGTGCAATCCTGGCCGCGGCGCCCGCGGCGCCCGCGGGTCCGGCGTTGCCCGCGGATGCGGCGGCGTCCGCAGGTCCGGCGGCTCCGGCCGGGCGGCCGTACCGCTCCCGTTCAAAGTCCTCCGTCAGGGCGGCCGCTGCCCGCTGGCCGGGCGTCTCCGCTCCGCCGGGCTGTCCCAATGCCGCCGAGGCGCGCAGCCGCTCGGAGAAATGCCGCGGCGTCTCGCTGGCTCCCGGCGCCACGCCGTAGTCCGTGGCCAGGTCCCTCAGTTCGGCCCAGGCCGGAACGGCCGTTCCTGCCGGCGCGCCGCCCCTGCCGCGGGCCGCCGTCGTCAGCCTGCGGCGCCGCACCCCGCTGCGCACCAGCCGCGGGCAGGCCGCCAGCAGTGCGAGCAGCAGCACCGCTCCCAGGCCGTAGAGCGCCTGTGCCGGGTGGGCGTCCGCAGGGGTCCGCGCCCCGGCCGCCGGAAGGGGAACAGGGGCCAGGGTGGGGAGCGGCGCCGGCGTGGAACGGTCCCCGGGGGTCAGGGCATCGTTGCGTTCATTGGTGCTGGCGCCGCTGGGCGTGGCGGCCGCCGTGGCGTACGCCGGAACCACGCCGCGGGAGGGCGTCGGCTCAAACGGGACCCAGCCGATGCCCTGGAAGAAGAGCTCCGGCCACGCATGGGCGTCCCGGGAATCGACCTCGTACTCGGGCAGCGGGCCCTGGCCCGCGACGGACACGGAGGCGCCGGTGGAGCGGCCCGGGGCGTAGCCCACGGCGATTCTGCTGGGAATGCCCTCCAGCCTGGCCATCACGGCCATGGCCGAGGCGAAATGAATGCAGTAGCCGCTCTTCTGGGTCAGGAAGTCCGCCAGTACGGACAGGCCGTTGCCGTCGTAGCCGCCCTGCACGGGGGACTGCAGGGAATACGTGAACTGGAGTGAACGCAGGTACGTCTGGATGGCCATGGCGCGCGCATACGGCGTGGCGGCTCCGGCAGTCACGGTATCGGCCGTGGTGCGGACGATTTCCGGAACGTTCGAGGGCTGGCGGAGGAACAGCTCGGGGATCCCGCCGGCCGGCTGTGAGGCCTCTGCCAGTACCCCGGCGGTGAGCTGCGGGCTGACGGAGGTGACCACGTACTGCTGGTCGCGGGAGTTTGTGTCGACCCCCTTGATGCTGAGCGTGGCCGGATCCCAGCTCCAGCGCCCTGTGAGCCCGCTGACCGACTCCGGCGCGTAGGGTGCGGGGAGGTAGGGACTAGTGAACTGGCCGGTGTTGACGGCGGTGACTACGCGAAGCTCCGTTGCGGCGCTCTCAAGCCCGGAGTCAAGCCTGCCGGTACCCAGCTGGCGGGTGGACTCCCGGTCATCCGGTGCCCAGGTGTCGCCGTCGAAGTTATCCACTGTGACCGAGCGCAGGTACGGCGTCGTCGGCGCGTTCGTGGCAAAGGTGATCCGGCCCTCGCCCGAGGGGCTGCGCAGGCTGCTGCCGAGGCTGATCATCGGATTCAGGCCGGTTGCGCTGCCGAACGGGTTCAGCCGCGAGCCCTGTGGAAACGTGCCCTGGTCGAAACCCGGGATGACCGGCTGCAGCAGCAACGTCAGGGTCAGCGCAATGCCGGCCGTGACCGCGCCGCGCCGGATTTGTCCGGGGTCCCGGGCAGTATCGGCGCCGGTGCGGGCATCCGGTGTGAACCAGTGGCTGCAACCCAGGATCAGCAGATAGCCGACGGCGGCCCCGAGGAACCCGAGCACGCCCACGCTCTGCGGCTTGACCATGGCCGGCACCACGAGGATGGCCAGGATCCCGAGCCCGCTCGTGGCCGGGAGCGCCAGCGGGAACGCGAGGGCATCCACGAGGATCACCAGCAGCCCGAGCACGGCGCAGATCAGCATGACGATTCCGGCGTTGGGAGCCACCGGCGTGCTCTCGGCGAGCACGGTTTCGCCGGCCCGGCGGAGGAACCTTCCCAGGTAGTCCATGGTCTGGGCCGACGGGATGAACCCGGCAATGCTGTGCTGCCTGAAGAAGGTGAAGGTCAGCACCAGGATGAGCGCCGCCAGGCCGCCGGCAGCCACGAACCACGTCCGCGCGCGCAGTGACCGCAGCGTCGCCATGCTGAAGGCGACGGCAAGGACGGTGGTGAACACCGGGGAGTACCAGGCCCACCCGCGCAGGACGCCGTTGAAGCCGAGGGCGGCACCCGCGACGGCCACCGCGACGGCGGTCCCCATCACCCAGGGTTGGGCGCCGGGTCCGGCCCTGCGGGATGCGGTGCCGGGGGACAGGACCGTCGGTTCTTCTGTGCCGGAGGGGCCGGCGTCGGATCCGCTGCGGCGCTGCGGTGTGAGGGTCATGGCCTGCCCCCCGCGCCGCGGCGGACGTCGGCGGCACCGGCCACGGCCGGGTCCGTCTGGTCGAAGGCCGCCCATGCGTCAGGCAACGATGTCCGGGCCGATACCGCGACGGCCCGCCATCCGCCCAGCCGCAGTGCCTCCAGTGCCCCGGACACTTCGCCGGAGTCGTCTGACTGGTCCGTGACCAGCAGCGCGAAGGCGTTCGCGCCGAACGCTGCCGCCGGGGACAGCGCCCGGGCCTCGGCGTGCGTCAGGCTGCCCAGGACGGCCAGGATCGGACCCCGCAGCCGGTGGGCGGAGAGCTTGTCCAGCAGGGCGTCACCGAAGGCCTGTGGCACGGACCCTGAGGGTTCCCCGGTGCGGGCTGCCTCCTGCCCGGGGATGCCGCCGTGTTGCGGGCGGGGGCCGTGGGCGCGGTTGCGGTGCAGGTGGGTGTGGTGCGGGCCGGAGAGTTGGATGGCGGCCAGGCTTTCCGCGATGGACTGCAGTCCGGATGCTCCCGTGTACTCTTCGGCCTCGGGATCGGGAGCGGACGGCGACTGCCGGAAGGCGGGAGCGCCCGCGCTGTCCAGGAACCGCAGGGAGTAGTTGCGGTCGGCGAGGTGCGCGCCGATCGACATTGCCGCTGTGACGGCCCATTCGAAGGCGTCGCAGGTCAGCAGCTCATGGCTGGACCCGTCCCCGCCTCCGGGGTGCCCGGAGTGGGAGCGGCCGGCCGCAGAAAAGCCGCCGTGACCCAATACTCCGTGCGGGTAGGCCGAGAGGCGCTGGTCCAGGATGATGGTCGCCTCGGGGGTCGTGACGGATTCCTCCTGCCGCACCATGAGGGCCCCGTGGCGGGCGGTCGCGGCCCAATGCACCCGGCGCATCGGATCCCCGTGGCGGTATTCGCGGGTCATGACGTCGTCATCGCTCGGATTGGCCCGGACCCGGGTGGCCGTAACGCCGTCGTGTCCGCGGGCACCGGCGAGCCCCGTCGCGGGAAGCTCGACCGCGGCGGGCGTCACGGTGAGGAGGTCGCCGTCGTCGATTGCGTGGCGGTGGACGGACAGGCCGAAGGGGTCGCTGAACTCTGCCGTGACGGGCCCGATCCGGAACTGGCCCCGCTTGGTCGAGCGAAGGTGGTATTCATAGCGGCTGGTGCCCCCGGCCGCCGTGCGGGCGGGGAAGTGGAAGACGGGGGACTCGCCGAACCGGGCCGGCAGGTGTTCCTCCATGATCGCGTGGCCCGCTCCCGGCCCGCTCCGTGCCACGGCCAGACGCACCGTGGCGCGCGCGGACGTCTCGACCGGCGACGGACTGAACTCGCGGTAGACGCGAAACCTCGGCTTCAACACTCGGGTTCCGGCCAGCGACAGGAGCGGCAGGATCAGGAGCAGCACGGCCAAGGCCAGCAAATCCCGGCGCCCCATGATCTGCGCGGCCAGCAGGAAGATCGCACCCGCGCCGAGCAGTCCCCAGCCGCGGGTACTGAAGATATGTCCCGGGAACCGATCCCTCCACGCCACGGCGGAACCGTTGCCTAGCGCGGATTCGGCTGTTGGGGCGGCGGCGCGGCTGCCATGGCCGAGGCCTTGTTCCGGCCGGGGCGTCCGGTGCCGGTGGCTTCGGCCGTCACCTCCGGGGTGACAGGGATTTTGCCGATGATGGCACGGATGACGCTTTGCGGCGTCTCGCCCGTGCTGGCGGCCTTGCGGTCGAGGATGATCCGGTGGGCGAGCACGGCCTCGGCGACGCTGATGATGTCGTCCGGCAGGACGAAGTCCCGGCCATCGAGTGCGGCCGTGGCCTTTGCCGCGCGCAGGAGCTGCAGCATGGAGCGGGGGCTGGCGCCGAGCCGGAGCAGACCGCTTTCACGCGTGGCCCGTCCCAGGGCCACCGTGTACTCCTTGATGGGCCGGGACACGTAGACCTGCTGCACGGTGGCAATCATAGCGGCCACTTCCGCGGCGGTGACCACCGCCGTCACGCGGGCCAGCGGGGAGGACGCCTGATGGGTTTCCAGCATCTCCATCTCGGACTCCCGGTCCGGGTAGCCCATCGAGATCCGGGCCATGAAACGGTCCCGCTGCGCTTCGGGAAGCGGGTAGGTGCCCTCCATCTCGATGGGGTTCTGCGTCGCCACCACCATGAATGGCTCATCCAGCCGGTAGGACGTGCCGTCCACAGTGACCTGGTGCTCCTCCATACACTCCAGCAGGGCGGACTGGGTTTTGGCGGAGGCGCGGTTGATTTCGTCCCCGATCACGATGTTCGCGAACACGGCGCCGTGCCGGAATTCGAAGGACCGGGTCGCCTGGTTGTAGATGGATACGCCCGTGACGTCGGACGGAAGCAGGTCCGGGGTGAACTGGATACGGCTGACGGAACAGTCGATGCTGCGGGCCAGGGTCTTGGCCAGCAGGGTCTTGCCGACCCCCGGGACGTCTTCCAGGAGCAGGTGGCCCTGGGCCAGGAGCACCGTGAGCGCCAGCTTTGCCGCTTCGGCCTTGCCGTCGATCACCGTATTGATGGCAGAGAGGATCCGGGTGCTGGCGGAGTGGAAGTCGCCGGCATCCATGGCTGCCGGCACCTGCGGGGAGGAGCGGTGTCCGGCTGGCGCTGCGTCAACGGCGTCGGCATCCACGGCGGGGCGGCCCGGGAAGCTCCGTCCTTCGGGGAGAGCGTCGTCTAGGGAAGTGCGGTGGTAATCCATCGGCAGCCTTTCAGCCCTGGTGGGTCCCGGAACGGACCGGCAACGGCCGCCGGGCCCCGCATTGGGGTTCGCCTGTTTCCTTACGGTGAAATAACAGAGTACTTACAGACTACTAACACAACTGCCGGGCCTGACAGAGAGTTCCGGGTAATTCCGGGCGCCCGTTAGGGTGGAAGAATGCTCCATCCCCTCACCCCCGTCCCGTTCCGGTCGCCCGGAAATGACGGCACCGGACGCAGCGGCTATCCGCCGGCACCGGAACCGCTGCCCGTCCCGGTCATGGACAACCACACCCATCTGGACTTTCCCGACGCGGAGCTGTCCGTGAGCATCACGGACGCCCTCGACGCCGCGGCTGCCGTGGGCGTCCAGGGGGCGGTGCAGGTGGGGTGCGACCTCGAATCGTCACGGTTCACGGTCAATGCCGTCGAACTCGATGCGCGGCTCCTGGGCGCAGTCGCGCTCCACCCCAACGATGCCCCCGACTACGCCCGCCGCGGCGAACTGGACAGCGCACTGGCCGAAATCGAGGCCCTGGCCGCCCACCCGCGGGTCCGGGCGATTGGTGAGACAGGGCTGGACTTCTTCCGGACCGAGGGGGAGGGCCTGGCCCACCAGCGCTATTCGTTCCGCCGCCACATCGACATCGCCAAACGGCTCGGACTGACGCTGCAGATCCACGACCGCGACGCCCACGACGACGTCGTCCAGGTGCTGCGCGAAGAAGGAGCGCCGGAGCGTGTGGTGTTCCATTGTTTCTCCGGCGACGAGGAGCTCGCCAGGACGTGCAACGCGGAGGGCTGGTACATGTCCTTTGCCGGGACCGTGACCTTCAAAAACGCGTCCAACCTGCGGGCCGCCCTGGCCATCGCGGAGCCGACCCGGATCCTGGTCGAGACGGACGCGCCGTTCCTCACGCCGCACCCGCACCGCGGGCGCCCGAATGCGAGTTACATGGTTCCGTACACGGTTCGGGCGATGGCCGATGTGACTGGATCGGAGCTTTCCGGACTGTGCGCGCAGATCGCCGAAAATTCCCTGCGGGCATACGGATCCTGGGCCTAAAACGGTCACTTTCGGCCTCCGCCGAAGCATACCCGGTATGCACAAATTCTTGGCTGCTTTATAACGCTACGGTTACAGTGGTCAACTATTAGCCGGGGTCGGGGAAGGCCTACGGATAATTTCACTGAAGCAGGGCGTGCATCGTGGCAAACAAACCACATGTGCGCTCTCGTTTTGGGTGAGGCAGTGCACGCATCTTCCGTGACGCTCCGGACCCTGTCCGGAGCCGCCCCTGGCGCGCTCACGGGGGGTGGTCGCGTGCATTTATCCCCGTGCCCGGAAGGTCCAAGAGATTCGGGCAATCGTGGTCAAGTTCTTCACATCGGACGGCAAGATCAGCTTCGTCAAAGTTGGCTCACAGCTCGTAGTGCTGGTGGCACTGGTGCTGGGCCTCGTGGCCTTCGTCGGCAACAACAAGACGATCACACTCAACGTGGACGGCAAGGTTAGCTCCGTCCAGACCTTCGGCGGAACCGTCGCAGAGGTCGTCAAGGGTGCCAAGGTTGAACTGCAGCCAGCCGACCGGGTGTCGCCTTCGGCGGACTCCCACGTGCAGGACGGATCAGTCATCAACGTCAACCTCGCCAAGGCCGTTAAGGTCAGCCTCGACGGCGCCGAACGGACCATCAACACCACATCGCCCACCGTCGAGGGGCTCGTGACCGAACTCGGCGTGGCCAGCGCCTCTCAGGTGTCTGTGCCCAAGGACGCCCAGCTGGCCGTCTCCGGTTCCTTCGTTTCCATCTCGACGCCGAAGACCGTGAGCATCGTCGCGGACGGCAAGGCGGCCAAGACCACCACGACGGAGGCCACCGTGGCCAAGGTGCTCGAGGACGCCGGGCTGTCGCTCGGAGCCAGCGACCGCGTCTCCCAGCCCGGGAACGCGCCGGTGGTCAACGACATGGTCATCAAGGTCTCCCGCGTCGATGTCAGCAAGACGGCCAACACCACCGAGCCTGTCGCATTCGAAACGCTCACCACCGAAAGCGCTGACATGTTCAAGGGTGAGAAGACCGTCACCCAGGCCGGCGTCGCCGGTACCACCACCAAGAGCTTCAAGCTGGTCCTCGTAGACGGCCGCGAAGCCGCCCGGACCCTGGTCTCCGAGACCGTGAGTGCTCAGCCGGTCACCGAGAAGGTCACTGTGGGCACCAAGGAAAAGCCCCAGCCCGCAGCCAACACCGGTGCCGGCGCGCCCGCGATGATGAACCAGGGCATGTGGGACAAGATCGCGCAGTGCGAGTCCGGCGGCAACTGGTCCATCAACACAGGCAACGGCTACTACGGCGGCCTGCAGTTCGACGTCCGAACCTGGCTCGGCGCCGGCGGCGGCGCCTACGCCCCCAACGCCGCTGCGGCCACCAAGGCCCAGCAGATCGACATTGCCAACCGCGTCTACGCGCAGCGCGGCCTTGGCCCCTGGGGCTGCGGCTGGGCCGCCTCCAGCTAAGACGCCCAGCTGGCCTTCCCTGCCAGCACGCCCAGCCGGCTCGTGACTGCCGGCTGATGACCGCCCGCTCCCGCGGCGGCTGACCACGGCCGCGGTGAGACGCACAGGCCGGGTCCGGATCCCTCCGGGCCCGGCCTGTGGCGTGCCGGCGCCGGGATAGGATACCTAGGTGACTGAACCGAGCCCCTCCGCCCCCGAAAGCCTGCCGTCAGCGGCGCCCGCACCGCTGATGGGCGCCTCCGATATCCGCCGGCTGGCTGAGGAAATCGGCGTGCGGCCCACGAAGACCCTGGGCCAGAACTTCGTCATCGACGGCAACACCATCCGGCGCATCGTGGCCGCCGCGGACATCCGGGCCGATGAGACGGTCCTCGAAGTGGGGCCCGGTCTCGGGTCGCTGACCCTGGGCCTGCTGGACGCCGCCCGGACCGTGGTCGCCGTCGAAATCGATCCGGTCCTGGCCGGGCGGCTGCCGGCCACGGTGAACCAGTGGCGGCCGAACGCCGTCGGAAATTTCCACCTCGTCCTGGCTGATGCCATGAGGGTCACGGAACTGCCCGCGGAACCGACCGCGCTCGTGGCGAATCTTCCCTACAACGTGGCCGTTCCCGTGGTCCTGCACCTCCTGCAGCACTTCCCGAGCCTGCAGCACGGCCTCGTCATGGTCCAGGACGAGGTCGCCGACCGCCTCGCGGCGGGGCCCGGTTCCAAAACTTACGGCGTACCCTCGGTCAAGGCCGCCTGGTACAGCAGCATGCGCAAGGCCGGCGTGATCGGCATGAACGTCTTCTGGCCGGCCCCCAAGATCCATTCCGGGCTGGTTGCTTTCACGCGCCGCGAACCCCCTGTCACGACTGCCACGAGGGAACAGGTCTTCGCCGTGATCGACGCCGCCTTCGCGCAACGGCGGAAGACGCTGCGGGCGGCACTGGCCGGCTGGGCCGGCAGCGCCGCCGAGGCCGAACGCTGCCTGCGGGCCGCCGGCGTCGACCCCTCCGCCCGCGGTGAAGTGATCGATATTGTGGCGTTCGCGAGGATCGCCGAAGCCCACGCGCAGCCGGAGTCCTGAGTTCCCGCTGAGTTCCTTTGGAGTCCTTTGTGAATCCTTTGTGAGTCGCTTGTGAGTCTCAGGGGAGCCGTCCCGTGCTTGGAGCCGGGGCCGGGATGCCATAGCGTGGAGCCATGAACGCAGTGAGAGGGCGCTTTGCCGCGAGGACTGTCCGGGTCAAGGCTCCAGGCAAGGTCAATGTCTCACTGGACGTCGGACCCCTGCGGCCGGACGGCTACCACTCGGTGGCCAGCGTCTACCTGGCCGTTTCGCTCTACGAGGAAGTGGCCGCCACCAGCACCGATACCGGCGGGATCACCGTCAGCATAAGCGACGCCAGCACCCTGGACCTGGATGGCGTGGACATCCCGCTGGATCACCGCAACCTGGCTTACAAGGCGGCAGCGATCATGGCCGATGTCTCCGAGCACGCCACCGGGGTCCATCTGGAGATCACCAAACGCGTGCCCGTGGCCGGCGGCATGGGCGGGGGGTCCGCCGACGCCGCGGCCACGCTGCTGGCCTGCGACGCGTTGTGGAACAGCGGGCTGTCCCGCGATGAGCTGGCCCATCTGGCCGCCGAACTCGGCGCCGACGTCCCGTTCTCGCTCCTGGGCGGCACCGCCGTCGGGTTGGGACTGGGCGACGACCTCTCACCGGCCCTCGTCAAGGCCCAGACCGACTGGGTCCTGGTCGCGGCCGACTTCGGCCTGTCCACCCCGGAGGTCTACCGGACCCTGGACCGGCTGCGCTCGGCGGAGGGCGTCACGGTGGAGGAGCCGGTCGCCGTCGACCCCGGCGTCCTCACAGCCCTGCGCAGCGGCGACGCCGACGCCCTGAGCCGCGTCCTGGTCAACGATCTCCAGCGCGCCTCGATCGAACTGGCTCCGGGCCTGCGCGACACATTGGGGCGGGGCGAAGCATGCGGCGCGATCGCGGGAATCGTCTCGGGCTCCGGACCCACCGTCGCCTTTCTCTCGCACAGCCCCGCCGCCGCGGCCGGGCTCGCCGAGGACCTGCGCCACCATGGCCTGGATGCGATGGCGGTCCACGGCCCGGTGCACGGCGCCCGCATCATCTCCGATACGCTCCTTTAGGAGCTTTTGACGCACCGCATCTCTTGACTTCACCGCAACACTTCACCGATACACCTAAGAAAGCAGTTCCCAGTGGCACACCTGCTCGGCGGCGAGAACCTCACGGTCTCGTATGCAACCCGCACCGTCCTCGACGGCGTAACCCTAGGCCTGGAAGAGGGCGACCGGATCGGCATGGTGGGCCGCAACGGCGACGGCAAGTCGACGCTCATGCGCCTGCTGGCCATGCGCGCCACCCCGGATTCGGGCCGGGTGACCAAGCGCAGTGAAGTCAATATCGGCTACCTGGACCAGAGTGACGTCCTCGACGGCGACCTCACCGTCGGTGCGGCAATTGTCGGCGACAAGGCCGACTACGAATGGGCCCGCAATCCGCAGATCCGCGAGGTGATGGGCGGACTCGTGTCCGACGTCGACTGGCACGCCAACGTGCATGCTCTCTCCGGCGGGCAGAAGCGGCGGGTGGCCCTGGCCAAGCTGCTGATCGAGGACCACGACGTCATCATGCTCGACGAGCCCACCAACCATCTCGACGTCGAAGGGGTCGCCTGGTTGTCCCGGCACCTGAAGACCCGCTGGCGGCCCAACCAGGGCGCCTTCCTCGTGGTCACCCACGACCGCTGGTTCCTCGACGAAGTGTGCAACAAGACCTGGGAAATCCACGACGGCATCATGGATCCGTTCGAGGGCGGCTACGCCGCGTACGTCCTGGCCCGGGCCGAACGCGACCGCTCCGCCTCCGTGATGGAAGGCAAACGCCAGCAGCTGGTCAAGAAGGAACTCGCCTGGCTGCGCCGCGGCGCCCCGGCCCGCACCGCCAAGCCCAAGTTCCGGATCGAGGCCGCCAACGCCCTGATCGCCGACGTCCCCGAACCGCGTGACTCGATGGCGCTGAGCAAGATGGCCACCGCCCGGCTCGGCAAGGACGTCCTGGACCTGGAAAACGTGTCTCTCGACTTCCTCGGCGGCGAACCCGGGCAGAAGCTCTTCGACAACATCACCCTGCGCCTCGCTCCCGGCGAGCGGCTGGGCCTGGTGGGCGTCAACGGCGCCGGCAAAACCACACTGCTTAAACTGCTCAATGGCGAAATTCAGCCCACCTCGGGCAAGGTCAAGCGCGGCAAGACCGTGGTCACCGCCGTCCTGACCCAGGAGGTCAAGGAGCTCGACGACGTCGCCGACCTGCGCGTCATCGAAGTGATCGAGCGGGAGAAGCGCTCCTTCAACGTCGGCGGCAAGGAGTTCACCGCCGGCCAGCTCGTCGAGCAGCTCGGTTTCACGAACCAGAAGCAGTGGACCCCGGTCAAGGACCTCTCCGGTGGCGAACGCCGGCGTCTGCAGCTCCTCCGGCTCCTCGTGGGCGAACCCAATGTGCTCATGCTTGACGAACCCACCAACGACCTCGACACCGACACCCTGGCCGCCGTCGAAGACGTCCTGGACGGCTGGCCCGGCACCCTTGTGGTGGTCAGCCACGACCGCTACCTGCTCGAACGCGTCACGGACCACCAGATGGCGCTCCTGGGCGACGGCAAGATCCGCGCCCTGCCGCGCGGCGTGGACCAGTACCTCGAGCTGCGCGAGTCGGCGCTGGCCGGCTCCACCATCACCGGCGGCGGGAACCCCGTCACGGCCGCCGGCGGGGGCTCCGGTGCGGGCTCCGCGCCGGCTGCCGGTGGCGCCTCCGAAGCGGAGAAGCGCGATGCCCGCAAGGCCAAGAACCGGATCGACCGACAGTTGGGCAAGCTCAAGCAGCAGGAAGACAAGATCCACGCCCAGATGACGGCCGGGGCCGGGGACGCCAGCAAGTTCGATGAGCTTGCCGAGCTCAACAAGAAACTCCAGGAGCTCGCCGGCGAACGCGAAGCCCTCGAACACGAATGGCTCGAAGCCCTCGAGGTGCTGGGGGAGTAGTTCCTGACGGCCCGGGGGACATGCCCAGTGCGTTGGTGCTCAGCGGGTTCCGGCACGGCTGGACATGTCCCTCGGGTCACGACAAACCCTGAGGACATGCCCCTTGGCGCAGGCCAGGGATGAACATGCTCTCCGGTGCGCTCAGAGCCCTCGGGACATGTCCCGTGGTCCAGGCCAAGGCTGGGCATGTTCTCTCGTGTGCTCGGAACCCTCAGGACATGCCCCTTGGTGTCAGTCAGGGATGGACATGTTCCCCGGTGTGCTCCGAACTCTCAGGAGATGCCCCTTGGTGTCAGTCAGGGCTGGACATGTTTCACGGTGTGCTCGGAACCCTCAGGACATGCCCCTTGGTTTCGGCAAGGAATGGACATATTGGCCTCATGTCCACTCCCCGGAGCCAGAGGAGGGCATGTCCTAAGGAACACTCGACGGCATCGGCGCATTTCCCGTGAAGTGCTCAGTTGTTTCGCAGCCAGCTTGAATTGGCCATATCGCTAAATCCTGGGCACGCGGCTGGATAGGTCCCTTGTGAGGGCCAAGTCCTGTGCGAAGGCCACGGCCGGACATGTTCCCCGGTGCGCGCGTTCAACCGTCAGGACATGCCCCTTGCTGCAGGCCAGAAATGGATATCTTGGCCTCATGTCCACTCCTCCGGGCCGAGGGAGGGCATGTCCAGTGGAGTGGTCGATGTCCTGCTGCCAGCCGGGGTGGGCAAGACCTTGGGTCCTGCCCGGACTGAACATGTCCCGCGGAGCGCTGAGAACCCGCAGGATATGCTCCGTGGTGTAGGCCAAGGATGGGCATGCTGGTGTTATGTCCATTTCTCCGGGCCGGGACTGGACATGTCCCGTGGGGCGCTGAGAACCCGCAGGACATGCTCCGTGGTGCGGGCCAACGATGGACATGCTGGTGTTATGTCCATTTCTCGGGGCCAGGGCTGGGCATGTCCCGTGGCGGCCAGCGAGCAGGGGGCGATCCCGGACCTCAATCCAGCGCCGGACCTCACTCCACCCCGAGCCCTCACTCCTGGCTTCGGAGCTCAGGGTCCTTCTGCAGCCCGGTGAGCCCGTTCCAGGCCAGGTTTACCAGGTGCGCGGCGACTTCGCGTTTGTCCGGCGTGCGGCTGTCCTGCCACCACTGTCCGGTCATCGCGACCATTCCCACGAGCATCTGCGCATACATGGCCCCGTCCGCCGGGCTGAAACCGCGGCGGGCGAGTTCGTCCTCGAGGATGTGCTCCACGCGGGCCGTCACATGCGATAGCAGCGTGGAGAAGGCGCCCTCCGGCTGGGACGGCGGGGCGTCGCGCATGAGGATCCGGAAGCCGTCCGTCCGGTCCTCGATGTAGGTCAGCAGGGCCAGGGCCGCCCGCTCCACGAGGACGCGCGGCTTGGCGTCCTCGGACAGGGCATCGTTGACCGAGGTCAGCAGGATGTGGAACTCGCAGTCCACCACCTGTGTGTAGAGGCCTTCCTTGGAGCCGAAGTGCTCGTAGATCACCGGCTTGGAGACGCCCGCGGTGGCTGCGATTTCCTCGATCGTGGTGCCGTCCAGGCCGCGGAGTGCGAAAAGGCCCCGGCCGATGCCGATCAGCTGCGTGCGGCGCTGCGGGCCCGTCATACGGGGGCGGGGAACGTAGCCGGGCGCGCGGACAGGCCTGCCGCTGCCGCCGTCCGCCCCGCCGGCTGGGCCTGCACTCTTGCTCACAGCACCATCATGCCCTACCGCGGGCCCGTACCAGCCCGCAGGACCGCCCGTGCTTCGGACCCTGAGTCGCACGAGCATCAACCTTCGTGGCAGAATTGGTTCTCGTGCCACAGGTCAAGCCCGGGCACGGTCCGCTCTGGTGTAATGGCAGCACCCCGGCCTTTGGAGCCGTGGAGTATAGGTTCGAGTCCTATGGGCGGAACTGGCGAGACACACTGCGCAACCAAGCAAGGAGAGCCAACACGTGAGCCCCGAGAACACTGGCCCAGCCGCCGTGATCGTCCTAGCTGCAGGGGCCGGTACCCGGATGAAATCCCGTACGCCGAAGATTCTCCATGAGATCGGCGGCCGCTCGCTGGTGGGCCACGCCCTCAACGCCGCCCGCAGTGTCCACCCGCGCGACTTGGCCCTCGTGGTCCGTCATGAACGCGACCTCGTGGCCGCCCACGTCGCAGCCCTCGACCCGGACGCCCTGATCGTGGACCAGGACGACGTCCCCGGCACAGGCCGTGCGGTCGAAGCCGCGCTGGAAGCCCTCGATGCCCTTCACCCCCAGGGACCGCTCAGCGGAACCGTGGTTGTGACCTACGGCGATGTCCCGTTGCTCACCGGCGGCTTGCTCGCCGAACTCGTCGCCACCCACGAATCCGAGGGCAATGCCGTCACGGTCCTCACGGCCGTCCTCGATGACGCCACCGGTTACGGACGGATCCTCCGGGCAGCGGACGGAACCGTCACTGGCATCCGCGAGCACAAGGACGCCACCGAGGCCGAACGCGGAATCCGCGAAATCAACTCCGGCATCTACGCCTTTGACGCCGCCGTGCTGCGCGACGCGCTGGTCCACGTCACCACCGACAACGCCCAGGGCGAGAAGTACCTCACCGACGTCCTGGCCCTGGCCCGCGCCGCAGGCGGCCGCGTCGCCGCCGTCGTCACCAAAGACCGCTGGCAGGTCGAAGGCGCCAACGACCGCGTCCAGCTCTCCGCCCTCGGCGCCGAACACAACCGCCGCACCGTCGAGGCCTGGATGCGAGCCGGCGTGACGGTCGTCGATCCTGCCACCACCTGGATCGACTCCACCGTGACGCTCGACGAGGACGTCCGCCTCCTGCCCAACACCCAGCTGCACGGTGCCACCACGGTGGCGCGCGACGCCGTCGTCGGCCCCGACACGACCCTCACCGATGTCTTGGTGGGGGAGGGCGCCACGGTGATCCGCACCCACGGCTCCGGCTCCACGATCGGTGCACGCGCCAGCGTCGGCCCCTTCACCTACCTGCGCCCCGGCACCGTCCTGGGCGAAACCGGCAAGATCGGCGCGTTCTATGAGACCAAGAACGTCACGATCGGCCGCGGCTCGAAGCTGTCGCACCTCGGCTACGCCGGAGACGCGGAAATCGGCGAGGACACCAACATCGGCTGCGGCAACATCACCGCCAACTACGACGGCGAGAAGAAGCACCGCACGGTGATCGGCTCCGGCGTCCGGACCGGCTCCAACACGGTCTTCGTCGCTCCGGTCCGGGTGGGCGACGGCGCCTACAGCGGCGCTGGCGCGATCATCCGCCAGGACGTCCCGGCCGGCGCCCTTGCCCTCTCCGTCGCCAGGCAGCGGAATTCGGAAGGCTGGGTTGCGGCCAACCGCCCCGGGTCCGTTTCCGCCGCACTGGCCCGGTCCGCCGCCGCGGTCGAAACAGCCGCCGCGGGCGCCGCCCCAACTTCCTCCACTACTCCGGCACCGACAGAAGAGGGCTAGCAATCATGAGCGAAATTACGGCACACGGCGAAAAGAAGCTGGTGCTGGCCGCGGGGCGCGCGCACCCTGAGCTGGCGAAAGAGATCGCCAAGGAGCTGGGCACCGAGCTGCTGCCGCTGGACGCCTACGACTTCGCCAACGGCGAGATCTATGTGCGCGCCGGCGAAAGCGTCCGCGGCACCGACGCCTTCGTGATCCAGGCCCACCCCGCCCCGCTGAACAACTGGCTCATGGAACAGCTGATCATGATCGATTCGCTCAAGCGGGCCTCCGCCAAGCGCATCACGGTCGTGTCCCCGTTCTACCCCTACGCCCGGCAGGACAAGAAGGGCCGCGGCCGCGAGCCCATCTCGGCACGCCTCGTTGCCGATCTGTACAAGACCGCCGGCGCCGACCGCATCATGAGCGTGGACCTGCACACCTCGCAGATCCAGGGCTTCTTCGACGGCCCCGTGGACCACCTCATGGCCATTCCGCTCCTGGCCGACTACATCCGCACCCGCGTCGGCTCGGACAAGGTTACGGTCGTCTCCCCGGACACCGGCCGCGTCCGCGTTGCCGAGCAGTGGGCCGAGCGCCTCGGCGGCGCGCCGCTGGCCTTCGTGCACAAGAGCCGCGACCTCACCGTGCCCAACCAGGCAGTCTCCAAGACTGTCGTGGGCCAGATCGAAGGCCGCACCTGCGTCCTGATCGATGACATGATCGATACCGGCGGAACCATCTCCGGCGCCGTCCAGGTGCTCAAGAACGCCGGCGCCAAGGATGTCATCATCGCCGCGACCCACGCCGTGTTCTCCGACCCGGCAGCCCGCCGGCTGTCCGAGTCCGGCGCCCGCGAGGTGGTGGTCACCAACACGCTGCCGATCACCGCGGACAAGCGCTTCCCGCAGTTGACAGTGCTGTCGATCGCGCCGCTGATCGCGCGCGCCATCCGTGAAGTGTTCGACGACGGCTCCGTCACCAGCCTGTTCGACGGACAGGCCTAAGCCGGCCGGCGGCGGGCCCGGTTTCAGAAACCGGGCCAGCCGCTGGTAGCCTTGTACCGAAACCTTGGCGAGGGAGAGCGCCGGTCAACCGTATACACGGAGAGCCGGAGTGCTGGTCTCCGTTATCGACTGGGTCTGAATCTCCTTCTGAAGGTCAGCTGCACGGCAGCCCGGCGTTGAAGGTCGCAGACAGACCTCCGCCCTTGCTGAACACCGTTTAGTCCCACAGCTTGAAATCCCACGAGGAGATATCCATGTCTGAGCAGAAGCTCGCAGCAGAAGTACGCACCGAATTCGGCAAGGGCTTCGCCCGCCGCGCCCGCATGGCCAACCTGATTCCGGCCGTCATCTACGGCCACGGCGCCGAGCCGATCCACATCACCCTGCCGGCGAAGGCCACCACCCTGGCCGTCCGCAAGGCTAACGCCCTGCTGACCCTGGACATCGACGGCGAGCAGCACCTGGCCCTGGTCAAGGACATCCAGCGCAACCCGATCAAGCAGATCATCGAGCACCTCGACCTGCTGACCGTCCGCACCGGCGAGAAGGTCACCGTCGACGTCCCCGTCCACCTGACCGGCGAACTGGCTCCGGGCAACGTGTACAACCAGGAAATGACCACCGTCTCCCTCGAGGCCGAGGCAACCCACCTGCCGACCGCCATCGAGGTCAGCATTGAGGGCCGCAGCGCCGGCGAGCACATCCACGCTTCCGACCTCGTTCTGCCGAAGGGCTCCGTCCTGCTGGCCGACGTCGAGGCTCTCGTCGTTCACATCTCCGAGGCCACCGAGGTCTCCGAGGAAGAGGCTTCGGCCGACACCACCGAAGGATCCTCGGTCGCCGCCGAGTAATTCCGGCGATTTCACCGGCGGCCGGGTCCCTCAGGGGCCCGGCCGCCGTCGTCTCTGAACCCGTCGTATTCCGCGCCGGAGCCGGCACTCCCGCCTGACCTGGCCCACCGAAGGACTGATCCATGACCGACACCTGGCTGATTGTAGGCCTTGGCAACCCCGGACCCGAGTACAGCCACAACCGCCACAATGTCGGCCAGATGGTCCTGGACGAACTCGCCTCGCGCGCCGGCGGCGGCTTCAAGTCCCACAAGGCCCGTGCCCAGGTCCTCGAAGGGCGCCTTGGCATTGGCGGCCCCCGGATCGTGCTGGCAAAGCCGCTGTCATATATGAACGTCTCCGGCGGGCCGGTCTCGGCCCTGGCACAGTTCTACGGGATCGACCCCGCCCACGTCATTGCCGTCCACGATGAGATCGATATTCCCTTCGATACCGTGAAGCTGAAGCTCGGCGGCGGCGAAGGCGGCCATAACGGACTGCGGGACATCTCGAAGGCCCTGGCCACCAAGGACTACCTGCGCGTGCGGGTGGGCGTCGGGCGTCCGCCGGGCCGGATGGACACCGCGGACTTCGTCCTGCGTGACTTTTCCGCCCCGGAGAAGAAGGACCTGCCCTTCCTCATCGATACCGCGGCCGACGCCGTCGAAGTCCTGGTCAAGGACGGCCTGCCCGCCGCCCAGCAAAAATTCCACCCGGCCAAGGCCCCATAAATCAGGCTTAAACACGCACCAGCCCGGCCCCGTATCAGGGGCGGGCGGGACGCGAGTATCCGAATAGTGGGTTTTCTTCCCAAGCTTTCGGCATTCCAGCTATGATCTGTCTACTCTCATGTCGGGGGATAGGGATACGCTACTTCTAAGTGGGCAGTCTGGGGTTGCTGTCTACAAAGCGGTACGAAGGAAACTACATGTCGAGGGATTCGCTGGGCTGGGGGAATGTTTCCACTACATTGGCACCCGCCGAAGAAGAACATGCCGCCGGTCCGGTCGCGAGGCACGGATGGTCCGGTTTGGCGCGGAACGCCGATGCCGAGCGCGTCCGGACGGAACTGCTTGCGCAGGACCGGATGGGCGTTGTTATCACCGGCGACCGCGGCGTAGGCAAGACCCTCGTCGGCAGGACTGCCCTCGCGGGGTTCGGCCCCGAGGTGTACACCATCCAGCTCCGCAGCTCAGGACCGGGGTCGGCAACGCCGTACGGCTGCCTCGCCTTCACCCTGGCTCGGCTCCCGCAGAGCTCCCTTGGCTCGCCGACCGCCATTCTGCACGGAATTACGTCCCTGATCCGCGACGACGCCGCCGGCCGCCAGTGCGTGATCCTGCTGGACAACGCCGGCGCCCTCGATGAACTCAGTACCGGGGTCCTGCTGAACCTGCTGCAGACCCGCACCGCCCGGCTGATCGCCACGGCCCAGCGCACCACGGACCTTCCGCCTGACTTCTACTGGCTCATCACCTCGGGCCAGCTTGCCGAGGTCCGGCTCGCCAACCTGACCGAGCTCGAAACGCTGGAGGTCCTGCAGTCAGCCCTGGGCCACCGGGTCTCGACGGCACTGGCAAGCCAGCTGCACCAACTGGTCGGCGGCAGCCCCACGCTCCTGCAGGCCGTCGTGTCAGAACAGATCGAACGCGGAAACCTTGTCCTGTCCGGATCGGTCTGGACCCTGGTCGATGAGGTCGTGCTCGACGGCCGGACGGCGCTGGAAGACATTGTCCGGGCCAGATACGCCAGGGAAACACCCGAAGCGCGGGAGGTCATCGACGTCCTCTCCTGCGCCCGGACGCTGCCCCTGTCACGGCTCGCCCGGATGTACAGCCCCGGTATCATCGCCGACATGGAAGAGGCCGGCCAGATCGTCGTGGACCGCACGGACCGGCACCTCGTCACCCTGGGCGACCGCTACCTCGGCGATATCGTCCGGAACTGGCTCAGTGTGGAACGCCGGCTGGAGCTGCGGGACAAGGTCCCCGGACACCAGGAACAGGAACTCGACGAACTCACCGTCGAGGACCTGCTCGCCTATGCGGCCTGGACCCACGACTGCCACGCCCAGCTGGCACCCGCGCACGCGCTGGCGGCCGCCAGCGCCGCCGTCAAGCTCTTTGACCCGAAGTTTGCCCTCAAATGCGCCGGGAGCCTCTCTCCCTCGGACCCTGAATGGGCCGAGGGACAGCTCCAGAAATCGGCGGCCTACCTCCAGCTCGGCCTGCCCCTTCAGGCCATGTCGGCGCTGGACGATGTCTCGGAGCGGCAGGTCAACGACCTCGAGGCCGAGACCTTCGCCGAATTCATTGCGGCGAAAGCCGACTGCATGGCCTGGCTGGAAGACCGCTCCGGCAAGGTCCCCGAACTCCTCCGGCAGGCCCGGGTCCGGCTTCAGGACTTGAGCCTGGACGAGCCAGCCGCCGGCCCCGCCGCACTCTCGCGGGCCGCGCTGCGGCTGGATCTGTGCGAGTTCAACTACTTCTCTTTCATCGGGGATTTCGAGCCCATGATGGCCCGCCTCACCGCCGCGGCCACCACAGACGTCCCGGGCGCGGACCCCGTGCACCGGCTCCGCTCGGCCATCATCCTGATGGAAGCCTTGTCCATGACGGGTCGGGAACTCGACGCCAAAAAACTCATGCGGGAACTCGGCGGGCAGCTGGGCGAGTGGTCCAACGTGCCGCGCATCCGCGAAAACTTCGCCTGGCGCTCCTACAACGTCCTGCTCCTGTCCGGCCTGTGGCGCCAGGCCATCGACATGCTCAAGGACGCGAGCGGCCGGGCCGGGCACGGACTCCATTCCGGCAGCGCCGCCACCGACCTCGCCGTCGGTCTCGCGTACGTCTATGCCGGCCGCGGCTACATGGCGCTGGACCCGCTGCTGGCCGCAATCGCCCAGCTTGAGGTCCGGGCGAGCCTGCAGTCCCTGCGCCAGGCCTACGCCGCAACCGCCTTCGCCTACGCCCAGACCGGCAACTCGGTCCAGGCAACCATCTACCTGGACCGCGCCCGCTCGGCTGACGGACCGGCCCGCTTCGCCGTCAGCAGCTCCACGGAGTTCTGCATGGACATGGCCTCGCGGTGGCTCGGCGACCCGGAGGCCAAGGACCGGCTGGTGCGGTCCGCAGAGGCACATTTCCGGAAAGGCCGCTACACCCTCGCCGGCATCTGCATGCTCGGGGCCACCGTCAACGGAACCGTCAAGGATTATCTCTACATGGAGGAAATCGCCGGGCTGAGGCAGGGGCCGCTGGCCGAACTGTCCCGCACGGTCGCCGTCGGCAGCCGGAAGAAGGATGCCGCGATCATGCTCCAAGCCGCCGAGCAGGCCGCGGCCCTGGAGCTGGACGCCGTCCAGGCCAGGTGCGCGGCGCTCGCGTTCGATTTCGCCAAGGGCGCCGGACTGACCGCCAGCGCCAACACCGCCTACAGCATGCTCGAGAGCCTCTCGGAGTCGGTACCGGCGCTGCCGATCATGCCCCGCAACAAAGGCCCTCTGCTCACGGAACGGGAGCGGCAGATCGCCACCCTTGCCGGGAACGGGGTTTCGAACAAGGACATCGCCCTTGAAGTGGGCATTTCCGTCAGAACAGTGGAGGGCCACCTGTATCAGGTGTTCACGAAGCTCGGCGTTTCTTCGCGAAGTGATCTGCTTGGACTCATCTAGGGGCACGGCGGGAGCCCCCGGCACCGAGGCGTCCCGCGCCTTGACCGGGAGGTCGGAAGATTTGATGTCGGCCGTGGAGTCCCTTCAGGGCGGCAGCCATGTGGCGGTATTCGTCCTAGGCGAAAGCGGGATGGGCAAGTCCAGGCTCATCGAAGCCGTGGTCGCGGAGCTGGGCCCGGACGTGACGCCGGTGCGGATTCACGGCAGTGCGTCGCTGACGAAGGTTCCCTACGGTGTCCTTGGCCCCTTCATCGTCGAACTCCCGGTCCAGGAGGCGACATCGCAGCTGGCCGTGCTGAGGACGCTGTGGTCGCACCTGGAAGAAGAGAAGCGCGCCACCCAGAAGCCCCTGCTGCTCATCGTCGACGACGCCCACGACCTCGATGAGGCGACGGCGGGAATCCTGGCCGAGCTGGCCGCGGCAGGCTGGGCGAAACTGCTGGTGGGCGCCGCCGCCCGGCCCGGACTGCCGGAGCCGCTCCTGCAGCTGTGGTTTGAAGGCATCGCCGAGCGGCATGACCTGCGGCCCCTCACCCTGGCTCAGACCACAGAAATGCTGGAGGGCGAGCTCGGCTCGCAGGTGCTGCCCAACGTCGCGGAGATCCTCTGGGAGGCCTCCGGCGGCAACCCGATGCTCCTCAACGGGCTCCTCGACGACGCCAAAAAGGACGGGACGCTGCTGCGCCGCAACGGTGTCTGGTTGTTCACCCGGCATCTGAACAGCCACGGGGACCGGCTGACCGACGTCGTGCGCCGCCAGCTGCTGCTGCGCTCGCCGGAAGAGCGGCAGGCACTGAACCTGGTGGCCCTGGCCGAACCCGTGTCCCGTGAACTGATCGAGTCCGTGGCCGGGGAAGAGGCCGTGGGGTCGCTGATCGACAGCGAACTGATTCGTGTCACGGGCTCCGCCGGCGGTGAGCTGCGGCTGTGGCACACCGTGTACGGGGACACCCTGCGAAACCTGATCTCGCCGGCCAGGAGCCTCCAGCTGCGCCAGAGCCTGCTGCGCCGCATGGACAGCGAGCCGACGTCGGCCGAAGGACTGTTGCGCCACGTGAGCTGGTCGATCGAATGCGGCGCGGAGGTCGAGGACCGCCAGCTCCTGAGGGCCGCCGTCCTGGCCAGCCGGCTCTACGAGGACGATCTCGCCCGCAAGGCGGCCGCTCTCGTCAAGGACCCGGACCTGCAGATGGCGGCCCGCGCCGTGATAGCTCGGACCCGCTACAACGCCTCCGACTACGTTGCTGCCTGGGAAATCCTCGACGCCGATTTCGGCCAGGGCGGCAACCTCACCAGCCTGCTGACCGGATCCCTCCTGTGGGCCGCGGTGATGTGCGCACTGGGGTACACGCCTGCCGAGATCATGCAACGGGCACAGGCGCTGCAGCCTGCCGGTGAACACCTGGCCGAGGCCCAGCCGGAGAACGCCGAAGCCATTCGCGCCGCCATAACGGAGCGACTGAACACCATGGAAGCCATGGTCCTGGCACTGGCAGGCGAGTACCCGCAGACCCCTGCCACGGCGGACGCGGCCGCTACCCGGCCGGCGGCCAACAACCTTGAGGCGGCGTTCCGGCTCTCCCTCGACGCGGAGCGGCTCCTGGCCACCGGCAAAGGACTGAGCGCCTTTGCCGTGATGTCGCAGGCAGTCGAGGCCGCCGGAGCCGACCACGATGAGCTGTACTTCCTCACGGATTTCCTCGTGGTCCGGTCGGCCGCCGCCGCGATCCAGGCCGGGGACTGGCAGGCCGCGGAAAACCTCCTGGCCGCCTTTGTCGCCGGGTCAGGGCCAAGCTTGATTTCGTTCGGCGGGGGAGTCCACGCGGCCCACGGCATCATCCTCCTGTACCAGGGCAAGGCCGCGCAGGCGCTGAACACCCTCAGCGCCGCGCTCGAAGCGCTGCGGCTCACCGATCCCCAACAGCTGTTCGCCCTCACGGCGGCCATGGCTTTCGCGGCGGCCGCCGAAGTCGGTGCGCAGACGAAAGCGGAGCTTTTCCTTGCCGACTTCGAGGCCGCCCCGGCGGCGCTGCCGCGGTACATGCACTCCCTGGCCATGATGGCCGTGGTCTACGGAAAAGCCCGGCTCGGGAACTACCCCGGCGCCATCGCCGAACTGAAGCGCCTCGGACGCCCGCACCCGGAGATGAACACAGCCGGCCTCGAACTCGAGGCTCTGGCCCTTTGCCTGGCCTTAGGGGACACCGACTCGGCGCCCCAGCTACTGGAACTGCAGGCCGGGCTCGAGGGCCCCCGGCCGGCCGCGATCTGCGCCTATGCCGCAGCCATCAGCACGGACAACGCCGCAGACCACCTGGAGGCCGCGAAGACCTGTGAGGCTGCGGAACTGTGGACCTTCGCCGCCCTTGCCTACGACGCGGCGGCGCACGCCTACCGGGCCGCGGGCGATACCCTTAGGGAGCGCATGGCGAACTCGCAGCGGAAGCGGTGCCTGGACCGGGCCGACGACCTTCCCGGTGAGGATACGGCCAAGAACGACGACTCGCTGGGCATCCTGACCCGCCGGGAACGCGACATTGTGGCGCTCGCAGTACGCGGCCTGACCGACCGCCAGATCGCCGCCGAACTCCAGGTCTCCGTCCGGACGGTTGAAGGCCACCTCTACCGCAGCTACGCCAAGCTCAACGTCAAGGGCCGTGAACAGCTACCCGGAATTGGCGGTCGCTAAGCCCGGAGGCAGCCGTTTATCCGGGGCTCCGGGAGACTACGCTCAGGGACACGTGAGGCTGGGTTCCGACTACTTGGTTTGGACCCGGCAGCCGTGCGGCCGCAACTGAGTACAGCTACGTAGAGCCGGCCGAATACTCGCTGCGTAATCGAGTACTACTTACGCATACCGAAAATACGCGTAGTCAATACGGTGGAGGTATCACCGCTCAAACTTTGATTGCGAAGGTCTCTCATATGTTCCAGCAAGACGCCGGCTTGCCTGCGGGCAGCGGCCAGACAGAAGCAATGTTTCCGGCGCAACGAAACGGCCACGGCCGGAACAAAGACAGACCCTTCACCCGCCAACAGCTCGTTGCCGACGTCGTGCAAACCCTGACGTCGGGTTCCGGGTGCGGCATAGTCCTCGTGGGCGACCACGGGGCCGGCAAGTCCTTTATCGCCCAGCGCGCCATTGAGCAGCTCGGCGACGAGTACCTGGTGGTCCAGGTCAGGGGCAGCTCGATCTCCTCCAAACTTCCCTACGGTGCCCTGAGCGTCCTCCTGAACGACCTCGACGCCTCCCACCTCGAGCACCCCCTGATGGTGTTGCGCGGGCTGACCCAGCTGCTGCACAACAAGTCCGAGGGGCGGCAAATCGTCCTTTTCGTGGACAACGCCCATGACCTCGACGAGCTCTCGAGCATGATGGTGGCCCAGCTGAGCGCAGGTGCCCATGTCACGCTGCTGGCGGCGTGCGTGGACATGCCTCACGTCGGCGGCGACATCATGGGCCTGTGGAAGGATGACCTGCTCCGGCGGGTGGACCTTGGCCCGTTTGACTTCGCCGAGACGGCCGCAACACTGCACCATGAATACGGCGGTCGGTTCTCCCTGACGGCCGCCCGTGCGCTCTGGAGCGCGAGCGGGGGCAACGCCCTGTTCCTCCACTCCCTGGCCCGCGAACAGATCAAGCTGGGCACAGTGGTCCGCCAGGACGGCGTATGGTTCCTGGGCAACGGCCCGATCGCCTTGACGGGCGAGATCCGGGACGTCGTGAAGGCCCGCCTGAACCGGCTCGGCACCGGCCAGCGCGACGTCTTTGAACTGCTGGCCCTTGCCGGGGCGGTCCCGCTGCAGACCCTCATGCTCATCGCCAACCCCCAGGATATGGACGCGCTCCAGGAGCGGACCCTGATCCGGGTGACCCATGACCATCCGCCGATGGTCAGCGTCGCCAACCCGGTGACGGCCGGAATCGTCGCGAGCGTTGTCCCGCCCGGACGCAGCGCCGAACTCCGCCGCCGGCTCACCGCCGTGCTCCAGGAGTCCGACGCCCTGGACGCCGGTGGCTCCACCGGCGTCGCCTGGGCGCTGGACTGCGGGGAGCAGGTGAGCCCGGAGGTCGCCCTGGCGGCGGCCCGCGCAGCCAACAGCGCGTCCGACCCCGCAGCCGCCCTGCGGTTCGTCCAGGAGATCGACGGCGGCGAGCCCGCCGTCCCCCTGGCCATCGAATCCGTGACCGCCCACATCTCGGTAAACAACGATGAGTCCGCACACCGGGTCCTGGAGTCGCTGGACAAAGAAGCCCGCGGGGAGCTTCCGCTGGCCGAATGGACGGCCCTGCAGCTGCTGCGCGCAGAGCTGGAAAAACGCAGCACTGCTCCGGGAACCGATCCCCGGGCACGGCTTCGGGAACTCGCGGAGCGGCTCGCTGCCGAGCCTGCGGAGCTCGGCTCCGCCGTCAGCGCGGCGCGGGAGCAGCTGCGCCTGGCCGAGGCCGAGCTCGCCGCGTTCCAGGGACGCTACGCTGATGTCCTTGCCACGACCGACAGCATGGACACGGCGGACCTGGGCAGCGAACCGCGGCTTGTGACCGCCAGCGTGCGCTGCGAGGCCCTGGCTGTCAGCGGCAACGTCGTGCACGCGATGGTCCTGGGCAAGCAGATCCTGGCGGCCACCGCGAACGTGCGGCTCACGGACCGCGCGGTCCGCGAGATCCGCGGCAGGTTCCTGCTCCTGCTGCTGCTCTCGGCCAAGTTCAGGGAGGCATCCGCCTACCTCGAGGAGACGTATGCCGGCGGAGAGCCCCAGACCCGGCTCGGGGGGATGTTCGAGATCGGGCAGGGCGTCATTGACCTGCACTCCGGACATCTCGACGATGCCCTGTCCAGGCTTCAGGCGGGCAGGTGGCAGCTCCTGGCCCAGGACCCCGACGCTTTGGCGGGCCTGGCTACCGCGGTCTGTGCCTATGCCGCCGCCCTGCAGGGCGAGGAGGAAACGGCTGCCGTCCTGCTGGGCGACCTTGCCCAGCCCGGGACACCGGCGGCGTGGCTGGTTGGACGGCTCACCCGTTACTTCGAACTCTCGGCCCAAGCCGAGCTCGGGCAGAGGGCCATGTCCATCCGCGCCCTCACGGCCGAGGCAGACAGCGACACGGAATCCTCGGCCCTGGCCCCGGCGCTCCTGTTCCTGTCCGCGGCCGCCCGGCTGGGAGACCGCCAGATGGGCCAGAAGCTGGACAGCCTGAGCAGCCGGGTGACCGGACAATTCGCGGCCCTGTGCTCGCGGCTCGCCGAGGGCATGAGGGAGGCCGACAGCGAACAGTTGCTAGGGGCGTCCAAGGACGCTGACGCATCCGGCAACGCGGTCTTCGCCAGGGATGCGGCCCGGAAAGCCGTCAGCTGCGCCAACGATGCCGGCAACCGGATCGCGCTGCGGATCGCCCAGCGGGCGCAGCAGTCACTCGATGACAAGTTCGGCAGTCCCAAAAACGGTCTGCATTCGCTCACCACCTCGACCCTGACGGCGAGGGAATGCGAAGTCGCGGTCCGCGCCGCTGCCGGCACGTCCAACCGCAAGATCGCGGAACAGATGCACGTATCGGTCCGCACGGTCGAGGGACACCTCTACCAGGTGTATTCGAAGCTGCATGTCGCCAGCCGATCGGAACTCAAAGATGTCATCTCAACTCCGGCAGACAGCTCCCGGCTCGGCTGACGCCAGCACGGTCCGGGCAACTGCCCGGACGGCTGACGCCGGCACGCTCCGGGCAGCTGTCCCGGGCAAGCAGAGGACGGCAGGAAGAACCGGCGATGGAAAGCCTGACTGAGACCGCCCCGCTGATCGAGCGATCGGCGCTGGTCAAGGACCTGGTGCGTTGCCTGCGCGACGACACCAGGTCAGGTGCACTCGTGGTCGGCGGGGCCGGGACGGGCAAGACCGCCATCGTAAAGGCCGTCATCCGCGAACTCGGTCCCCGCAGTCACATCATCCGGCTAACAGCCACCCCGGCTCTGGCCGCCGTTCCCTTTGGCGCCCTGGCGCCGTACCTGTCCCGGCTTCCCGACCGTGAACTCGACTCCTATGCCGCCGTCGTGGAGGCGATGGCGGGCAGCCTGAAGTCGGAAGCGGAACGCCCTCTGTTCGTCGTCGACGACGCGCATTGCCTCGACCACGGGACTGTCCGGCAGCTGGCGCAGGCCGCTGCCACCGGCGCCGCAGGTATCCTGGTGGCATGCCGGCCCGGGCCGATGATCCCGGAAGAATTCCTGTCCTTGTGGGACGACGGAATCATTGCCAAATTCGATCTTTCCCCGCTCAGCCGGACCGGAACGCACCAGCTGTGCGAACAGGTCCTGCGGGCCGACGTCTCCCCGTGGGTCAGCGCGCTGTTTCATGATGCGGCAGACGGGAACCCCCTCATGCTGATGTCCCTGATTCAGCATGCCCGTAGCAGCGGCGCACTGGGTTTCCGGCACGGCGTATGGTTCCTCCTGGCCAACCCGGACATGGCCCAGGTGCCCGCCGCCGATGTCGTTGACCGGCAGCTGCGCTCCATGACGCCGGAGGAGAAGACCGCAGCCACGATCGTTGCCCTGGCCGGACCGCTCTCCCTGGCCCAGATCCTGCGGATCAGCGGTCCGAAAGCCGTCGATGCGCTGGACACGGCAGGAATCATCGCTGTCTCAGCCGGGCACGACCGGCTGGTACGGCCCGCGAGTCCGATTGTCGGCGAGATCATCCGGCACCGGGTCCCGGCCGGCCGCAGTTCGGCCCTGCGCTCAAGCGTGCTGTCGTTTCCCTCGGCGCGGGCCGCCGTGCCGGGAGCGGCCCTGAACCGGTTGCGGTGGTCCTTGGACTGCGGCGTGGAGATCCCTCCGGTCCAGCTGCTGCACGCCGCTGTCGCCGCGAACACGGCCTTGGATCCTGTGACTGCCGCCCGGGCGGCCGGGGCCATCCGGGACGTCCGGTTCCTCTCCGAAGCACGCATCCAGCTGGCGTATTCGAACTACATCCTCGGGCACCCGGAGGCCGCCGTTGCATCCCTGGAGTCCGCGCAGCCGCTACGCGCCGGACGGTCGTCCTATCTGGCCGCCCTGCTCGCGGCCCGGATCGGGTCCGCGACGCCGGCCCGGAGGCTGCCCGCCGACGCGGGGAACCCGCCCCCGGGCTCTGTTCTGGCCCTTGAACCGCTGTCCGCTGGGGAACCGCCGTCCGCTGTGGATTCGTCGGCGGTGGATTCGCTGGCGCTGCCAGCCGTGCCGTCGACGCAGCCTTCGACACTCGATCCGGAGGAACAGCTCCGGGACGGGGCCGCCGCCGCCGGACTGGCCGCAGAACTGATGAGCCGCACGTGGGACAGCCGCTTCCTGGGAGCCGGAACCGGGTTGCGCGAACTCATTGAATCGGCCGGCACCAACCCCGAAATCCGTGTCCCGGCAGTTTCCCGCCTCGCCGAACTCCTAACGGCTCAGGGCCGCCTGCGGACAGGGCTTCGCCTGGACGGCGAGGCATGGAACGGCGCCCGCAGCGCGAGCGTGGCGCTGCCCCTGGTGTATGAGGACCTTGTAGTACGCCACTGCCTCAACCTGATCCGGGCAGGGGACTGGGACGGACTGGGACAGGTCCTGGACGATTACGCGGCCCGCGAGCCCGGACGGCTGCTCTACAGCGGCGGCATGCTCCACCTCATGCGGGGTTATTCGAGGCTTCGCCAGGGCAGGATGCGCGAAAGCCTCGCCGAGGTGCGGCTCGGCGTGGAAGAACTCACCATAGCCGACCCCCTCAACCTCCTGCCCTTTGCCCATGCCGTCGCAGCCTACGCGGCTGCAGCCGTCGGACGCCACCGTGAGGCCGGCCAGCATTCGCTGGCCTACCGGCTTTCGGATTACCGGGAACCGACAACCCTTCGCCTAATGGCGGAAGCGTACTGCCTGGCGGCGGACCCCGGAGACGGGCCGGACGGGAACAGTGCCCGGGCCCTGGCCCGGCTGGCGGATGAGGCGCTGCGCGAGGGTCTGCGGGGCGTTGAAACCGATATCAGGCGGCTCGCGTTCCGCAGCGGCGACACCTCGGGAGCCGAAGCCCTCGCGCTCAGCAGCAGGGCAGTCGAAGGCCCGGAGGCGCGCCTGCTGGAGTCCTATGCGCGAGCGGTTTCGGCCTGCGACGCTGCCGACCTCATTGGCATCAGCGACGACGCGCTCAACGGCGGC
The DNA here is from genome assembly GCF_054062615.1 of Arthrobacter sp. TE12232. NCBI lineage: Bacteria > Bacillati > Actinomycetota > Actinomycetes > Micrococcales > Micrococcaceae > Arthrobacter > Arthrobacter sp. TE12232. The sequence continues at coordinate 1,212,923 of NZ_JBSSFK010000001.1, read as the reverse complement.
CACGGGCTCCTGGCCCTTGAAGCCGCCCAGCAGGCGGAGCGGATCCTGGCCGACGATCCGGACCGGTGGAGGCTTACCGCAGTCCAGCGCAGGGTCCATCACCGCCTCGTCGAGGCCGGGATGTCGGCGCAGCTGGAGCTTGTCCATAACGATCATGGCGCCGCGCTGACCCCCCGGGAGGCCGAAGTTCTGGAACTGGTGTCCGGCGGTGCCACGAACGGCGAGATCGCCACCGCCCTGTGTGTGTCGCAGCGGACCGTGGAGGGTCACCTGTCCCGGATCTTCGCCAAGCTCGGCGTCGGCCGGCGCGCGGACCTCCTGGACCTCGGCACGCCTCACCCCTGACACTGCACTCCCTGGCTCCCGCCACCTCTGACCGGCCCGCTGACGCCTCTGACCGGCCCTCGTGAGGCCATGACGGTCTGCCGCGCCCTCGGGCACACCCCTCCGGCACTTGCGCCCACACCTGGGCCCCCGGCTGCGCGGGCGGCCGCGTACAGCACGGGTGGCCCGGAGTGCCGGCGGGAGTATCCCCAAGTAGTGCGGCCGCAAACTGGCCGACAGAAGTCGGGTAAACGCTACTCGTGTGTAGATCCGGTCCTGGCGATTGACTTAAGTCAGTCCCACGAACAACTCACAAAGGTCTCAAAATGAGGAACTTCAGGGCGGTAATCGACCGCGGGTATGACCTGCAGGAAAGTGTGGCCTCAAAATCCATCTTGCTTGCTGGAGCAGCCACTGCCACCATTAGAGGTGGTCGTGCCATTACCTCCCTACACCGAACTCCTTCATTGGAATCGTACGGTGCCTTTACCGGCAGCCGTGCGCCAAGGTCGGAGCCGGCGGCGTCAGAGCCTTCTGAGACCGAGGCTCTCCCCCCAGCCGCCGCCGGCTCCCTTAACCGGTCTGCACCCGGGTCCGCGCCGCTGAGAAACGCGGACCCGGCATGAGTGCCGTCGATGAGCGCCGCCGGGGATACCGGTCACGGGGGAGCCGCCTGACGCGCCGGACCCAGCCGGTCCTGGCCTCGAGCGCCGGACCGCTCGGCCAGCCCTGGGCCGCCGCCGACGCAGGCCTCAGCCCGAACGCTCCGGCCGCGCTGGCGGACGCGGAGCTGGTGGACTCGGGCAAGTCCTGGGCCAAACGCTACCGCCGCTGGCTCCGCATCACGGACGCCGCCATCGTCGCGATCGCCGTCGCCGCCGCCTACGCCTTCCACTTCGAGGAAGGCGGACCTGTTTTGTCACGCGGCGGAGCGGGAGGGTCGTACCTCGCCGTCAGCATTGCCTTCGTCGTGGCCTGGGTCCTGGCGCTCGAAGTGCACCGCACCCGTGAGGAGACCGTCCTCGGCATCGGCTCCGAGGAATACAAGCGGGTCCTCGACGCCACCCTCGGCGTCTTCGGCGGGATCGCCATCATCGTGATCGTCGCGGGCATCGATGTGGTCCGCAGCCACTTTGCCCTCGCGCTTCCGGCCGGTGCCCTGCTGCTGCTGATCAACCGGTGGCAGTGGCGCGGCTGGCTGAACCGCCAGAGACTCTTCGGCCACTACCTGTCCAAGGTGATCGTCGTCGGGGAACCGTCGGACGTCGAGTACGTGATCCGGCAGTTCGGCAAGGTCTCCGGTGCCGCCTACGAGGTCGTGGGGGCAGCCCTGCCCGCCGGCTACACCGAAAGCCACGTGCAAATTTCCGCCCAGAGGGTTCCTGTCCTGTGCGACGTCGACTCGGTCGCGGAAAAGGTCGCCGAAACAGGCGCGAACGCCGTGGTGGTGGCGGGACGGCTCCAGGGCGGTACCCGGTCCATCCGGCAGCTGGGGTGGGCCCTGGAAGGCACCCGCGCCGGCCTCGTGCTGGCCTCGAGCCTGACCGACGTCGCCGGTCCCCGGATTCATTGGCGTCCCGTTGAGGGACTGCCCCTCATGCACGTGGAACTGCCCCGGTTCACCGGCGGCAAGCACACGCTCAAACGGCTCGTGGACATCGTGGCATCCGCCGCGGCCCTCCTGATCCTCTCACCCCTGCTCGGCGCCCTGGCCTGGATCATTGTCCGCGACAGCAAAGGACCGGTGTTCTTCCGCCAGGAGCGGGTCGGCCGCAACGGCAAGCGGTTCAAGATGGTCAAGTTCCGTTCCATGGTCACTACCGCCGAACAGGACCTGGCGGCACTGCGGGACCTCAACGAGGGAGCGGGGCTGCTGTTCAAGCTCAAGAACGATCCCCGGATCACCACCTGCGGCCGCTGGCTCCGGAAGTACTCGCTGGACGAGCTGCCGCAGTTCTGGAACGTCCTGAGGGGGGACATGAGCCTGGTCGGGCCGCGGCCTCAGCTTCCGTGTGAAGTCGAGGGGTATGAGGGGGACGTGAGCCGGCGGCTGCTGATCAAGCCGGGCATCACGGGTCTGTGGCAAATCAACGGCCGGTCCAATCTGGGCTGGGACGAGAGCGTCCGATGGGACCTCTACTACGTGGAGAACTGGTCTTTGACCGGCGACATCATGATCCTGTGGCGAACGTTCAGGGTCATTCTTCATCCGGTGGGGGCCTATTAGACGAACTAAACGCCGGTACTGGGCCGGCGTCGAACGGGAAGGTAGCAGTACACAATGGGTCTCAAAATTGGATATGCCCCGGGGGCGTTCGATCTCTTCCACATCGGGCATCTCAACATCCTCAAGCACGCCAAAAGCCAATGCGATTACCTAATTGCGGGAGTCGTGTCCGATGAAATCCTCGAGCAGGTAAAGGGCAGGTTGCCCTTCGTCCCCCTCGCCGAGAGGATGGAGATCGTCGGCAGCATCGGCTACGTGGACAAGGTCTTCGCCGAAGTCGTCCCGGACAAGCTCCAGGTTTGGGAGGAACTTCGTTTCAACGTCTTCTTCAAGGGCGACGACTGGAAGGGCACCCCCCAGGGCGAACGGCTGCAAGCGGCCTTTAGCGCCGTCGGCGTCGAGGTGGTCTATTTCCCCTATACCGTCCACACCTCCAGCTCGGCCCTGCGCACGGCACTGGAACTGATCAATCAGTCCGCAGCGCCGTCGCAGCTGCGGCATGGAGCACGGCGGTGAGCGGGCTACACGTGGCCATGGTCGGGACGCGTGGCGTCCCCGCCCGCTACGGCGGCTTCGAAACCGCGATCGAGGAAGTCGGCCGGCGCCTGGTGGAACGCGGACACCGCATTACCGTGTACTGCCGGGACCGGGGCGAGGGAACGGACAAGCCCGCCGAGCACCTGGGCATGGAGCTTGTCCACCTGCCGGCGATGCACAGGCGGTCCCTGGAGACGTTGAGCCACACCGGTCTCTCCGTCGCGCATCTGCTCCGGCACCAGCCGGACGCGGCAATCCTCTTCAACGCCGCCAACGCACCCTACCTGCCGGCCTTCCGGATGGCGGGCATCCCGGTGGCCACGCACGTCGACGGGCTGGAGTGGAAGCGCGCCAAGTGGGGCAAGGGCGGCCAGAAGTACTACCGGACGGTCGAACGGCTCGCCGTCAGGATGTCTGACGCGCTGATCGCCGACGCCGTCGGGATCCAGGACTACTACCGGCAGAGATTCGACGCCGACACCGTCTATCTCGCGTACGGCGCACCGTTGCTGGCCAAAGGCAGCGCGGAGAAGCTCGCGGCACTGGACCTCACACCGCAGGGCTACCACCTGGTGGTGGCCCGGTTCGAGCCGGAGAACCACGTCCACCTGGTCGTCGACGGGTTCGTCCGCAGCGGATCGACGCTGCCGCTGATCGTGGTGGGTTCGGCCCCGTATTCGAACCGCTACACGAGTGCCGTCCACGACCTCGCGGACGCCAGGGTGCGCTTCATCGGCGGGATCTGGGACCAGGAACTGCTGGACCAGCTGTATGCCAACGCCCTGGTGTACTGGCACGGCCACTCGGTCGGCGGCACCAATCCCTCGCTCCTTCGCGCCATCGGCGCAGGAACGGCGACCAACGCGTTCGACGTCGGGTTCAACCGTGAGGTCCTGGAAGGCTCCGGCCGGTATTTTTCGGACCCCCAGGACGTCGCCGAGCTGGTTGCGGACGCCGAGGGCCCCCACTCCGATGTGGCCGCGCGGGGACAACAAGCGCGGCTGATCGCGCACCGCTTCAACTGGGACCTGGTCGCGGACGGCTACGAGGAGCTCTGCCGTGACCTCGCGCGCCTGCGGGTCCCTTCGTCCCGCGGCGCCTACCGGCTCCCGGCGTCAGCCCAGCAAAGCATAGGGGCCGGCCAGTGACTGCCATCGATCCGCACGTCGACCGTGCTGCCGCCGGGTACTGGGAGACGGTCAGGACCCTGGCTGCCGGCCAGAAGACGGCCGCGCGCAGCGCCCCGGCCTATTCGCGCTACATCAACCGGCGGCTGGGGCGGCTCCTGGCTGCGGCCGCGCTGCGGGCAGGGCTGAGCCCGAACGCGGTGACGGGCATCAGTGCGGTCTTCACCTTCACCGGGATCGCCCTCCTGATGGTCTTTCCGCCATCGGGCGCGCTGGGCATCGGAGTGGCGCTTTGCCTCGTGGCCGGCTACGCCTTTGATTCGGCTGACGGCCAGGTGGCCCGGATGCAGGGCGGCGGCTCGCCCGCCGGGGAGTGGCTGGACCACATGGTCGACGCCGTCAAGACCACCATGATGCCGCTGGCGCTCGCCGTCGGGCTCTACCGCTTTGGCGCCGTCGAACCCTGGTGGCTCCTGGTTCCCTTGGGCGCCGCGGTGGTGTCCTCGGTCCTGTTCTTCGGAATGATCCTGACCGAACAACTGCGGCGCCAGGCCGGACGGGCGTCCGTGGCGGACCCCGGCGGCCGCTCCTGGATCCGTTCGCTGCTCGTGATCCCGATGGACTACGGCGTCCTGTGCTTGTCCTTCCTCAGCTACGGCGTGCTGCCCGTCTTCGTCACCGTCTACACCCTGATCTTCGCTGCCACGGCGGCGTTCCTGGCGCTGGCGTCAGTGAAGTGGTTCCGTGAACTCGCCGCCGCCCAGCCGGTTTCCCGGCCTGCGCCCGAGCAGCCCGTTACGAAGGGAGCCCGGCCATGAACAAGCCGGCCAACACCCCCGCGGACGCGCCGAAGACCACCCGCCGCGCGCGCCTGGTGGCGACGTCCCTCGGGGTCTGTGCACTGCTGGCGATCGGCGGCGTCGCCTGGGCTTCAGGACTGAGCTATTCCGCCGGAAGCGGAGCGTCGCCGGGAGCCCGGCCCGGCACCACGGCCGGCACTCCCGCAGCTGGATCCCCGGACCCGGCTGCCGCTTCGGGCGCACCGGCCGCCGGCGCACCGGCTGCCGGTTCAGGTGCACCAGCCACGGCGCCGACCCCGTCCGGGCCGCCGGAGGTCAACCCCGCTCCCGTGAACCGGACCGGCAAATCGGACCAGGAGCTCGCCGCCATCGCGCAACCCACCGCCGCCCCGGTGGAACTGACGGCCAAGAAAGCGGTCAAAGCCGGCGTGTCGGCGACCATCACGGACATGACGGCCGTCCAGGGCGTGGCCACCGGCATCGGCGAAGTGGCCGGGCCCGCCGTGCGGTTCAAAGTCACGGTGGTCAACGGCACCGCGGCGCCGATCTCACTCGACCGGGCGCTGGTGGATCTCAGCTACGGCAAGGACGACTCACCGGCGAGCCAGCTCAGCGGACCGGACCCTGTGGCCTTCCCGGCGAGCCTTGCGCCGGGCGCCACCGGCACCGGGGTGTTCATCTTCGCTGTCCCGCTCGACGCACGGGACACCGTCAAGATCCACTTCAACCTGGAAGCCGAGACGCCCATCGCCACGTTTGCCGGCCGCGCCCCGTCCGGGAACGCTCCGTGATGCCGGCACCCGGCGGGCTGCCCGCGACGGCTCACCGCCGTATCGTCCGGCGGGCACGCAAGGCAGCCAAACGGGTGCGGGCCGCGTGCGCCCTGGCCTACCTGCGGGGGCGCAATCTTCTGGCACGGGGGCCCCTCACGGGGTCCGCCGGCGTTGTGGTGTCCCTGACCAGCCATGGCGACCGGATCCGCACGGTGGCGTTCGGGATCGAATCCATTGCCCGGGGCACGGTCCGGCCGCAACGCCTCATCCTGTGGCTGGATTCACCTGAGGATATCCAGGGCTGCCCGGCGTCGCTGCGCCGCCTCGAACGCCGGGGCCTGGAAATCCGGGCAGCGTCCAACGACGGGCCGTCCACCTTCGGCCCGCACACCAAGTACTACCCCTACGTCTCGTCCGTGCCGCGGCATACCGTGCCGCTCGTGACGGCCGACGACGACATCCTCTACCCGCCGACGTGGCTGGCGTTGCTGGTGGACGCCGGCGAGCGCCACCCGGATACGGTGAGCGCTCACTGGGTCAGCATCATGGGGACCGCGGGGGACACGGTGGCCGGCTACGCGACCTGGACGCGGGCCCGGGACACCGCCGTACGCGCGGCGAACTTCGCCGTCGGCGTGTCCGGGGTCATCTACCCGCCGGCGATGCTGGAAGAACTGCGGCTGCGAGGAGAGGGCTTCCTGCAGTCCTGCCCGCGCGCCGATGACATCTGGCTCAAGTGGGTGGCGCAGCGCGCCGGCATTCCGGTCCGCCAGATCGGGCCCGTGCCCCGGCACTTCCCGATCATTCCTGGCAGCCAGGGCCAGGCGCTCATGAGAACAAATGTAGGAGAGAACCACAACGATCACTGCATCCGCGGCCTCTTTTCGGCCGGGGATGTGGCGGCGCTGGGTGCCAGTGCGGCCAGTCATCAACTGAACTAAGGGGACAAGACAATGCTCAGGAACGCAACGCTGGGGAGCGCTCGGGGGAGAGGGGCAAGGCCGCCCGCCGGCCCGGCACCGATGCCGGCAACCGCCACAACCACGACTGCCCACATCACCGCCTTTTACACCACCGTGGGGACTGCTGCGAAAACGACGCTGGCACTGCTGCTGGCCGCCGCGCTGGCCCTGTCGCTGGGACTCATCGGAAGCCAGTCCGCCGCGGCAGACACCGCTCCCGCGGATCCGGCCAGCCCGGCCACCCCTGTCACGGTCTCCGCCGATGGCCTGCCCACCGCCCAGATCAACGGCGTCGCCTGGACTCAGGTGATCATCGGCAACACGGTGTTCGTTGGCGGTAATTTCACCGAGGCCCGGCCCGCCGGTGCCGCCGCCGGCACAGGAAGCGTCCCCCGGAACAACATCCTGGCCTACAACCTCACCACCGGAGAGTTGCTGACCACCTTCACCCCCAGCTTCAACGGGGAGGTCACGGCCCTTGCAGCGTCCCCCGACGGGTCGCGGTTGTATGTCGGCGGGGCGTTTACTGCCTACAACGGCTCCACTGTGTGGCGGGCCGTCGCCCTGAACCCCGCCAACGGTGCCCTGATCACCAGCTTCCTGCCGCGCATGTCAGCGTCGGTCCGCTCGATTGTGGCAACCTCCACCACCGTGTACCTCGGCGGCCTGTTCAACGCCGTCGGCTCCGTCACCCGGGACAAGCTCGCCGCGGTCAGCGCCTCCAACGCCGCGCTCCTGCCGTGGAACCCGGTGGCCTCCGGCGGCCGGGTCAACGCGATGACTCTTTCCCCGGACGGCGCCAGCATGGTGGTGGGCGGGGCGTTCACGTCCATCAACGGCTCCAGCAACCCCGGGTACGGCGTGGCCAAGGTGGACACGTCCCTCGGCGCGGTCCTTCCCTTCAAAATCAACAACATCGCCCGCAACGGCGGCACCACCGGCGCCATCACCACCCTCGCCTCCGACGGCGTCAACGTCTACGGCGCCGGCTACACCTTCGGCCGCAGCAGCACGCTGGAGGGCATGTTCTCCGTCACATGGACGGACGACTCCACCAACTGGCTCGAGGACTGCCACGGGGACACCTATTCGATCCAGCCGCTCGGCGACGCGATCTACCTGGCCGGCCACGCACACTTCTGCGGCAATATCGGTGCCTTCCCGCAGGCCGAACCCTGGCAGTTCAACCGCGGCATCGCCTTCAGCAAGAAGGCCACCGGGACGGTGACCGCCGAAAGCCACGGCTACACCGACTTCGCCGGGAACCCGTCGCCGTCACTGCTGACCTGGTTCCCGATCCTGGACGCCGGGACCTTCACGGGCCAGGACCAGGGTGCCTGGACGGTCTCCGGCAACAACGACTACATCGTGATGGCCGGGGAGTTCACCACCATCAACAACCAGCCGCAGCAGGGGCTCACCCGCTTCCCGCGGACCGGCCTCTCGCCGAACCTGCGCGGACCGCGCCTGAGCGGCGTGAACTCCAACCCGACGCTCTCCAGCCCCGCGGCCGGTACCGTGCGGGTCCGCTGGCAGGCGAACTGGGACCAGGACAATGAGAACCTCACCTACGAGGTGCGCCGCAACGGCGCCGTCATCTCCACCGTCAAGCAGGCCTCCACCTTCTGGAAGCGGCCCGGCATGACGTTCCTGGACACCGGCCTGACCGCCGGCCAGAGCTACGGCTACCGCATCTACGCCCGGGACGCCTTCGGCAATGAGTCCCGCAGCGAAACCGTCACCATCACGGTTCCAGGGTCCGTCACAGCACCGGGAAGCTACGCCCAGCAGGTCCTGGCCGACAAGCCGGGCAACTACTGGCGCCTCGGCGAAACCGGCGGGGCCACCGGCGTGGATCTCGCGGGCAAGGACGACCTCATCGTCCGGCCCGGCGTCAGCTTCGGCGCCGCGGGCGCGGTGACCGCGGATTCCGACACGGCCGCCACCTTCAACGCCACTACTGACGGAGTCGCCGCCAGCCCGACACTGTCCCTCCGCCCGCAGGTCTTCAGCACCGAGGCCTGGTTCCGGACCAACACCACCCAGGGCGGCGAGATCATCGGCTACGGCAATTCGCAGACAGGCGTTTCGGCAGACTTCGACCGGAACGTCTACATGGACAACAACGGCCGGATCTACTTCGGCGTCCGCCCCACCGGCTCCAGCGGAACCGGCGCCCGGATCACCGTCAACACCACAAAGTCGTTCAACGACAACCAGTGGCACCACGTCGTGGCGACCCTTGGCCCCAACGGGATGCAACTGTTCCTCGACGGCGTCGTATTGGCCGGGCGGACCGACACCACATCCGCGTGGCCGATCGACGGCTTCTGGCGCATCGGCGGCGACAACCTGACCAGCTGGCCCAACCGTCCGACGAGCCGGTACCTGAACGGCCAGATCGACGACGTCGCCATCTACCCGACCGTACTGCCGCTGTCCCGGGTGCAGGCCCACTTCGTGGCCTCCGGCCGCACCGTCAACGCCCCGCCCGCGCCTCCGGTGGCCGGGTTCACGTCAACGGTCAACGGACTCACGGCGTCGGTGGACGGCACCACGTCCTCGGACGCCAACGGTCCCATCGCCGCCTACGCCTGGGACTTCGGCGACGGCGGAAGCGGCACGGGGGTCACGGCGCAGCACACCTACGCGGCAGGCGGCACCTACACGGTCCGGCTGACGGTGACGGACAACACCGGCAACACCGCCAGCGTCGTGCATACCGTGACCGTGGTGGCCCCGCCGGCCAACGTGGCCCCGACGGCGGCGTTCACTTCCACGGCCAGCAACCTCGCCGTCACCTTCAACGGGTCCGGGTCCGCGGACCCGGACGGGACCGTCACCGGTTACGCCTGGGACTTCGGTGACGCCAGCACCGGAACCGGGGCAACGGCGTCGCACACCTACGCCAATGCCGGCAGCTACACCGTTAGCCTCACAGTAACCGACGACGACGGTGCCACTGGCACCGCCAGCCGGACGGTCAGCGTCACGGCCCCGGCATCCAACACGGTCGTCGCCGCGGACGCCTTCGGACGGACCGTCACCGGAGGCTTCGGCACGGCGGATACCGGAGGGGCCTGGACTGTCTCAGGAGGCAGCACCAGCTTCGCCGTGAACAACGGCTCCGGTGCTGTGACCCTCGGGGCCGCCGGAGCCAGCCGCAGCGGGTTCCTGAACTCGGTGTCCACGGCGGCGTTCGACGGAACCGTTACGGTCTCCGCCGACAAGATCGCCGACGGCGGCGGAATGTTCGCCTCCCTGCTGGGCCGGCGGGCGAACAACAACGACTACCGGGCCAAGGTCAAGGTCGGCAGCAACGGTGCCGTGTCGCTGTACCTCACCCGGGTCATCAACAACGCCGAGACGACCGTTGCCGGGCCCCTGGCGATCGCCGGCCTGACCATGGCCGCCAACGACCCCCTGATGATCCGGCTCAGCCTTACGGGCACGGCGCCGACGGCGCTCAGCGCGAAGGTCTGGCGGGCATCGGCGGCCGAACCGGCGGCCTGGCAGCTGAGCGCGAGCGACTCGACGCCGGAACTCCAAGTGGCCGGCGGGGCGGGCCTGGTGGGCTACCTGTCCGGTTCGTCCACCAATTTCCCGGTGGTGTTGCGTTTCGACACCCTCGCCGTGAAGATCCCTTAGGCCCGGGGACCCGGGGGAGGCCATGACGATGCTGAAGTCACCGCAAGGGGCCGCCGACGGCCGCCGGGCACCGCACCGGCTGCTGGACAAGCTTGTGGCGGCCCTGGCGGCTTCAGCGCTCGCATTCTCCCTGGGGTTTGCGGCAGTGACTCCGGCGGCGGCGGACAGCGCCCCGCCGGAGCCGGCCAGTCCCGCCACCCCGGCCACGGTGACGGCGGACGCCCTGCCGACCGTCCAGATCGACGGCGTCGTCTGGCAACAGGTGGTGGTCGGCAACACCGTCTACGCAGCCGGAAGCTTCGGCACGGCCCGGCCGGCGGGCTCCCCGGCAGGGAGCAACACCGTGGTCCGCCGCAACATCCTGGCCTACAACCTCACCACCGGTGAACTGCTTCCGTTTGCCCCGGCGCTGAACGCCCAGGCGTACAGCATCGCCGCGTCCCCGGACGGTTCGCGGATCTATGTGGGCGGTGACTTCACGTCCGTCAACGGGACGAGCGTCTGGCGGGTCGCCGCGCTCGATCCGGGCACGGGAGCGCTCATTCCCTCCTTCCTGCCCAAGGTCGCCGCCAGTGTCCGGGCGATCGTGCCGACCGCCGGCACCGTGTACCTTGGCGGGCTCTTCACCGCCGTAGGTTCCGTGGCGCGCAGCCGGTTGGCCGCCTTCCAGGCCGCCAACGGGGCGCTCACGGCCTGGGCTCCCTCGGCGGAAGCAGGCCGGGTCAATGCCCTGGCCCTGTCGCCGGACGGAACCCGCATGGTGGTCGGCGGCGCGTTCACCACCCTCAACGGCTCCGCCAACCCGGGCTACGGGCTCGCCGCGGTGGACACGGTCAACGGGGGTCTGCTGCCCTGGGCCGTCAACGACCGCGTGCGCGACGCCGGAGTCAACTCCGCCATCACCAGCCTGAGCGGGGACGCCGATAACGTCTACGCGACCGGCTACGTCTTCGGCACAGGCGGCAACCTCGAAGGAACGGTCGCGGCCGGCTGGAACGGCGGCCCGATCACCTGGCTGGAGGACTGTCACGGTGACACCTACGCCGTCTACCCGGCCGCCGACGTCGTCTACAAAGTGGGCCACGCCCACTACTGCGGGAACGTCGGCGGCTACCCGCAGACCGAGCCGTGGGGCTTCCAACGCGCCCTGGCCTTCAGCAAATCCGCCACCGGCACCATCAACCGGGACCCGCTCGGCTACCCCAACTGGGCAGGACTGCCCTCGCCCTCCCTGCTCAACTGGTTCCCCACCCTCGACACCGGCACCTACACCGGCCAGAACCAGGGGGCCTGGGCCGTCACGGGCAACGGCCAGTACGTGGTCCTGGGCGGCGAATTCACCACCGTCAACGGCACACGCCAGCAGGGCCTCGTCCGCTTCGCCGTCCGGGACTTGGCCCCCAACACCCGCGGCCCGGTCCTCAGCGGGGCCCGCAGCATCCCGACCCTCAGCTCGCCCGCTGCAGGGACGGTGCGCATCCGCTGGCAGGCCAACTATGACCAGGACAACGTCCGGCTCACCTACCGCGTCATCCGCGACGGAGTCACCGCCGTTCCCGCCTACACCGTCACGCAGGACAGCACCTTCTGGCAGCGGCCCGGCATGAGCTACCTCGACTCCGGGCTGGTGCCCGGCCAGACGTACAGGTACCGGATCTTCGTCACCGACCCGCTGGGCAACGAGTCCCGGTCCGACACCGTCTCGATCACTGCGGCGGCCTCCACACCGGCCAGCGGCTACGCCGACGCCGTCCAGGCCGACCACCCGGGGAACTTCTGGCGCTTCAACGACGCCACGGGACCCACCCTGGTGGATTCGGCCGGCGCCGAGGACCTCGCCGCCGGCACCGGTGCCGGGCTGCGGGCCGACGGCGCCGTGGCAGAAGCGACGGGCGCCGGGACTTTTGACGGCACCGTCAACGGCGTCGCCGCCGACACCGGGTTCCAGCGGGCGCCGGATGTCTTTACCGCCGAGGCCTGGGTCCGCACGGCCACCACCGCGGGCGGGAAGATCATCGGATTCGGCAACGTTGCCAGCGGCACGTCCCGGGTCACCGACCGCAACGTCTACATGGACGACGCCGGACGCATCTACTTCGGCCTGTGGAACGGAGCCGTCCGGACCGTCAACAGCGGCACCGGGTTCAACGACGGCCAATGGCACCAGGTCATCGCCACCCTCAGCGGCGGCGGCATGTTCCTCTACATCGACGGCGCCCGGGCGGCCTTCCGTACCGACGTCACCTCCGGCCGCGTCTTTGACGGATACTGGCGGATCGGCTCAGACCTCGCGGGCACCTGGCCCAGCCAACCCAGCAGCGGCAGCCTCAAAGGTGACATCGACGAAGTGGCACTCTATCCCGCGGCCCTCGGCCTCCAGCAGGTCCAGACCCACTACCGCGCCTCCGGGCGCACGCTCGCCACCCCGGCGACACCCCCCACGGCGGCCTTCGCCTCCTCCATCACCTACCTGACCCTCAGCGTCGACGCCTCCGGTTCCTCGGACCCGAACGGCCCCCTCGCGTCCTACAGCTGGGCGTACGGCGACGGAAGCACCGGCACGGGCGTCACCACCCAGCACGTGTACGCGGCGGCCGGTTCCTACACTGTCCGCCTGACCGTCACGGACGGCGACGGCAACTCCGCGAGCACCACCCGCACCGTCACGGCCACGGCCCCGCCGGGCAACCAGCCGCCCGTGGCCGCGTTCACGTCCACCACCAGCCAGCTCACGGCGACCGTGGACGCGTCCACCTCGACCGACCCCGACGGCACCGTCGCCTCCTATGCCTGGGACTTCGGCGACTCAACCACGGGAACCGGGAAAACCGCGTCCCACGCCTACGCCGGCGGCGGGACCTACACCATCACCCTGACCGTCACCGACAACATCGGAGCCGTCAGCACCAGCACCGCACAGGTCTCGGTCCAGCCGAACCAGCCGCCGTCCGCCCAGTTCACGGCGACAGTCAGCAACCTCACGGCAGCCTTCGACGCCGGGGCCTCCACTGACCCCGACGGATCCGTTGCCTCCTACGCCTGGGACTTCGGCGACGCATCCGCTGGAACCGGCGCCACGCCGTCGCACACCTACGCCGCGGCCGGCAACTACGCCGTCTCCCTGACGGTGCTGGACAACAACGGCGCCGCCGGTACTTTCACGAAGACGGTCACAGTGACTGCCCCGCCGCCGAACTCGGTCATCGCCGCCGATGCCTTCGGGCGGACCACGGCCCAAGGCTGGGGCACGGCGGACACCGGCGGGGCCTGGACCGTCAACGGCACCGCGGGAAACTTTGCCGTCGGCTCCGGTGTTGGGTCCATGACGCTGGCAACGGCCGGCGTCCAGCGCCTCGCCTACCTCGCCGGGGTCTCCGCCCCGGCGGCGGACCTCCAGGTCAAGGCCTCGACGGACAAGATCGCCAGCGGCGGCGGCATGTTCCTGGGCATCATCGGGCGGAAGGCAGGGGCGGACGAGTACCGGGCCAAACTCAAGATCTCTTCGACCGGGAGCACCACCCTCTACCTGACGAAGCTCGTGGGCGGTGCAGAAACCACCCTGCAGTCGGTCACGGTGCCCGGCCTGACCGTCGCCGCCGGCGACCAGCTCCGGCTGCGGATGACGGTGACCGGTACCGCGCCGGCCGCCCTTCAGGCAAAAGCCTGGCGGGACGGTGCCACCGAACCCGCAACGTGGCTCGTGACAGCCGGCGACGCCTCGGCCTCGCTCCAGACTGCCGGCTCGGTGGGGCTGATGTCGTTCCTGTGGAGCACCGCGGCCAACGCGCCGGTGCAGGCAACGTTTGATGAGTTCAATGTGCGGCTCAACTGAGGGGCACGCCGGCTAAGGAGACGCAACCCGTAAGGCCACAGGAAGGGGTCATGCCATGACCTGGCGAAGAGAATGGGACGCCGGAACCGTCACAGGGACCGGCGCCACCGGCACCGGCGGTCCGCGGCGGGCCCGTCCGGTCTCCCGTCGCGCCGCCGCCGTGGCCCTTTCCCTGGCTCTCGCCCTGGTCCTCCTCCTCGCCGCGGCGCTCGCGGGGGCACCCGGCGGCGTCACGGATTCCGCACCCCTGGACCCCGCCGACCCAAAGACCCCGGTGACCGTCACGGCGGACAGCCTGCCCACCGCCCAGCATGACGGCGTCGCGTGGCAATCGACCGTGATCGGGAACACGGTCTACGTGGTCGGCCAGTTCAGCAACGCCCGCCCCTACGGCGCCGCGCCCGGGACGCAACTGAGCGCCCGGCCCAACATCCTGGCCTTCGACATCACCACGGGGCGGCTCATCACCGGCTTCGCACCCGTCCTGAATGCCCAGGCGCTCGCCGTGGCGGCGTCGCCGGACGGATCGCGGTTGTACATCGGCGGGGATTTCACGTCGGTCAACGGCGTGCAGCGGTGGCGGGTCGCCGCCCTGGATCCCGTGTCGGGGAGCCTGATCGGGTCGTTTGCGCCGAGGATGAACGCCAGCGTCCGGGCCATCACCGCCTCGGCCGGGACCGTGTGGATGGGCGGCACCTTCACGGGCGTCGGGTCCGCTGCCCGCTCCCGGCTCGCTGCCGTCAGCGCCGCGAACGGTGCGCTGCTGGCGTGGGCGCCGGTTGCCGCAAGCGGCAAGGTCAACGCCCTGGCCCTTTCTCCCGAAGGCACGCGGGTGGTGGCTGGCGGGGCGTTCACCACGTTGAACAACTCCTCCCGCCCGGGCTACGGGCTCGGCATGGTTGACGCCGTCACCGGCGCCAACCTGCCGCTGCAGGCCAACGACGTCGTCCGCGATGCCGGAACGGACTCGGCGGTGCTGTCGCTGTCCACGGACGGCACCAGCTTCTATGGCACCGGCTACATCTACGGCACGGGCGGCAACCTGGAAGGCGCTTTCGCGGCCAACTGGTCGGACGGGCGGATCAAGTGGGTGGAGGACTGCCACGGCGATTCGTATGGCGCCTTTGCCACCGATACCGCGGTCTATGTCGCCGGCCATCCGCACTACTGCGGCAACCTGGGGGGATTTCCCGAAGTCACCCCGCGCGTCTGGCACCGGGCGGTCTCCTTCGGCAAGGCCGCAACCGGGACGCTCGTGAAGGATCCGCTCGGCTACCCGTCGTTCACCGGGCAGCCCGCACCGTCGCTGTTGAACTGGTTCCCGGACATGGATACCGGAACGGTCAGCGGCCAAAGCCAGGGCCCCTGGGCCGTGACCGGCAACAACACCTATGTGGTGATGGTGGGGGAGTTCCGCAACGTCAACCAGCAGCCGCAACAGGGCCTGGCCCGGTTTGCGCGCCGGGAGGCGGCGCCCAACCTGCAGGGCCCGCGCGTCACCGGGGCCGCGTTCGTGCCCACCCTCTCCAGCCCCGGCGCGGGGCAGGTCAGGGTGCAGTGGCAGGCCAACTGGGACCGCGACAACTCGAACCTCAGCTACGGCATCCTGCGCGACGGAAATCCCGTCCCGGTCCACACCGTCTCGGCGCAGTCCACCTTCTGGCAGCGCCCGGATCTGGCGTTCACCGACGCCGGCCTTGCTGCCGGCCAGCACAGCTACAGGATTTCCGTCCGTGACCCGCTGGGGAACACCGTCACGGGAGACAGCCGCAGCATCACCATCGCAGGCTCCACCGGCACCCCGCCGACCGCCGCGTTCACGGCCGGCACCGCCGGGCTGACGGTCAACGTCGACGCGGCGGCGTCGACGGACCCCGACGGCACCATCACGGGCTACTCGTGGGCGTTCGGCGACGGCGGCACCGGCACCGGCGTCACGGCGTCGCACGGCTACGCGGCCGCCGGAACCTACACGGTCACGCTGAGCGTGACCGACAACAGCGGCGCCACCGGCACCACAAGCCAGGCCATCACCGTCACGTCCGGCGGGGTCCTGGCCCAGGACGCCTTTGCCCGCACGCTGGCCACCGGCTGGGGAACGGCCGATGCCGGCGGAGCGTGGTCGCTGAACGGCTCGGCGTCGTATTTCTCGGTCAGCTCAGGGCAAGGGGCCATGAGCCTGGCCGCAGGCCGGGGTCCGTCCGCTTTCCTGCCGTCGGTTTCGACCACCGCGAGCAACTCGCTCGTGACGGTGTCGCTGGACAAGATCGGCAACGGAGGAGGCTCCTACCTCGGGGTGACCGGCCGTCGCGTGGGCACGTCCGAATACCGCGGCAAGGTCAAGGTGGCGGCCAACGGGGTGAGTACCCTCCAGCTGACCCGGCTCTCCGGCGGCGCGGAGACCGTGCTCGGGCAGTTCACGCCGGGAATCACGCTGACGGCCGGACAGCAGCTGCAGCTGCGGGTGGAGGTCGCCGGGACCGCGCCCACCACCCTCCGGGCGAAGACCTGGCGGACGGGATCCCCGGAGCCCGGAACCTGGAGCGTCACGGCCACCGACGCCACCGCCGGCATGCAGGACGCGGGATCCGTCGGGCTGCTGGCCTACCTATCCGGTTCCGCGACCAACGCGCCGGTGCTGGCACGGTTCGACAACCTCGATGTGCGCTCCGGCTGAGGAGACAGGGAGATATGGGACCAGGAAGGCCGGGAAGGGGACGCCGTCACCGGGATATCACTCCAGGAATGACGACGCCGAGCGAAGGAGGGCACTGATGTCCTGGAAAGTTGGGGGAGCGTCCGCGCTTCATCGCGGAGGACGGCCCGGGAGCAGTCACCGCTTCCGTCGTTGGCGTAGCCGGTTGCCGGCCGCTGCCCGGGCCTGGAAGGCGGGTGCCGGCGCCGTGCTGGTCACGGCCTTGGTCCTCGCGGCCGCCCCGGGCGCCGCCGCGGACTCGGCGCCGGCCGACCCCGGCCTTCGCTCGAGTCCTGTGACGGTCACGGCGGATTCGCTGCCGACAGTCCAGATTGACGGGGTGGTGTGGCAGCAGGCCGTCATCGGCGACACGGTGTACGCCGTGGGCAAATTCAGTACTGCCCGGCCCGCCGGTGCACCGGCCGGGACACAGACGACGCCGCGGAAGAACATCCTGGCGTTCAGCCTGAGTACGGGCAAGCTCATCACCACGTTCACGGCATCCCTGAACTCCCAGGGCCTTGCGGTGGCCGCGTCCCCGGACCGCAAGAGGCTCTATGTGGGTGGCGATTTCACCCAGGTCAACGGCCACGCTGTACGCAAGGTGGTGGCCCTGGACGCTGCGACCGGGGCCGTGATCCCCGGATGGGCCCCGCCGATGTCCGGGTCCGTCCGGGCGATCGTGGCCACCCCGGACACCGTCTACCTAGGCGGCGCCTTCACCACCGTCGGGTCCGCCTTAAGGTCGCGGCTGGCGGCGGTCCGTGCTTCCGACGGCGCCCTGCTGGCGTGGCAGCCCGCGGCCCACGGCGGACGGGTCAATGCCCTCGTGCTCGCCCCTGACCGCAGCAAGATCGTCGTCGGCGGTGCTTTCACCACGCTGAACGGCAGCAGCGACCCAGGCTTTGGCCTCGGCGCCGTGGACGCGGTCAGCGGAAGGAACCTGGCCACCCCGGCCAACAAGCTCGTGCGCAACGCCGGCACCTACGCAGCCGTCACCTCGCTCTCGAGCGACGGGACCAGTTGGTACGGGACGGCGTTCCTCCTGGTCTCCGGCGGCGGCACCGGAAATCTTGAGGGGTCCTTTGCCGCGAACTGGCAGGACCTCGCCATCACGTGGATTGATGACTGCCGCGGCGACTCACACAGCATCTTTGCCAGCAGCACCGCCGTCTACAAGGCGGGGCACTCGCACGACTGCGGGAAGATCGACGGCTTCCCGGAATCCGACCCACGCTCCTGGCACCGCGCGCTCGCCTGCAGCAAGGCGGCCACGGGGACCTTGACCCGGCCCAGTTCACGGCTTCCAAGCTTCCTCGGCCAGCCCATGCCAACACTGCTCGTGTGGTTCCCGGACCTGGACACCGGTACGGCCACCGGCCAGAACCAGGGCCCGTGGACCGTTGCCGGTAACGATCAGTACGTGGTGATGGGCGGCGAGTTTCTGAACGTCAACCTGCGCGGGCAGCAGGGGCTGGCACGATTCGCCGTGAGCAGCCTCGCCCCCAATAGGGAGGGGCCGCGGTCCTCCGCCGCGTCCACCCAACCCGTCCTGGCTTCGCCGTCGACCGGCACGATCTCCATCAACTGGCAAGCCAACTGGGACCGTGACAACTCCAGGCTGACCTACAAGCTGTACCGGGACGGGAAGATCATCAGTACCCGGACAGTCTCGTCCAGGTTCTGGCACCGGCCCGCGATGCAGTTCCTCGACTCCGTGGCGGCCGGAACCACCCACGACTACAAACTCGTGGCCAACGATGCCTTCGGCAACGCCATGACGTCGCCGACCGTGAGCCTGAAAGCCAAATGACAGGCACGGCACATGGCAGACAAGCAGGACCGGATCCGTCACGGATCCGGTCCTGCACCTGCACGTTAGTAGTTGTAGCGGATGCCGCCGGTCTTGCCTTCCACCAAGAGGGCCTGGGTGTCGGCCCAGTGGTTGCTCGTGGTCAGGCCACCCACGGTGCTGGCAGCGCGGCTGATGACCCGGATCGGATACTTCGAGCCGTTGCCGAAGTCGAACTGATTGCGGCCGAGCTTGTTGTTCGAGACCGTGACGGTGATCTTGGAGTACTTGCCGTTGTCAATGTTGATCGATGTCTGGCCGTCGTCCACCCAGTTTTTGTCGACCACCACATTGGCGAGTTGGGCAACGTTCTGCTGCAGCATGATCCCGGTTCCGGCATGGGTTCCGCGGGGATTCGGCGCGCTGCCCGTGCCCGGCTTGGAGTTGGCGACGATGTTGTTGCCGACGATCCGGATGTTCTGGCCGCCCTGGACCTGGATGCCGTCATTGTGCGTGCCGTCGCTGTGCGCGGGGTCGTAGGACCAGTACGTCAGTCCGTGGATGTAGTTGCCTTCGGCCGTCACGTTGGCGGTAACGGGGCCGCCGGGGCGGTTGAAGATGCCGAGCCCGTCGTTGGATCCCTGGATGTGGTTCCGCCGGGCCGTGTAGTCGTGGCCGACGATCCCGTCGCGGTAATAGGACGGGCTGTCCGGGATGATGGTGCTGTCCTGGACCACGAGGTTGGCGACGGAGGCGCTGGTGGCGTCGACGACTCCGGTGTTGGACTTCGGGATCGCCTTGCCGCCGTGCAGCCGGCTGTTCTTGATGACCACGTTCTTGGCCCGGACCTTGATGTCGCCGTAGATGTCCAGCCCGTCCAGGACGGTGCCGTCCGTCGTGATGACAAGGTCCGTGCCCGAGGTGTTGTAGGCCTTCAGGGCCGTTCCGGCCGGAACGCCGGTGGTGGACGCGCTCGGCTGGTACGAACCGAGGGTCAGCGCGGCGGGCGCGAGTGCGGGCGCAGCCTGGACAGCCGGAGCCGCGGTCAGGGCGAGGGCAGTGATTGTCACCGCCGCAGCACCTGCGGCGTACGTTGCGCGGATGTTTTTGCGCTGGATCTTTTTCGAGCCAATGGCCATCGTGTCATACCTCTATTGTCTTGCTCTCCGGGCACGGGGGATCGCACGGACATAGCGGAACTGGCGGGAGGCCCTCGGGCCCGTCTGCCGGCGGCGTGCAGGCCGCGCCGGTATGTTGCTTGGTGCATTGTCAGCGCGAGGGTGTTCTTGGGGCCCAGGGTGACTTGGACCTGGGCGAGGTGTGGGCGGACCCGCGGCACTCGCGACTGACTTCCCGGGAGGTGTCCCCGATCCCGGCTTCTGAGCCAACACGCTAGCCGAGGTCCTACAACGTTGCAAATTGATAACGTCCATTCGCGGGGTGTTCCAACTTGATCACGCCCGGGCGCGTCGCTTGCGACACGCCACAAAATTCCCCGCGAATCCGGAGTTCCTGGCAGCCGGACCGACGGTGAAGAAAGAGCGCGAAAAACTATTTTCTGCGGTATTCGCTGTAAACATAGCCGAAGGCGCCGGCGGCCATGCCCAGGCCCCGGGCGGCCGTCCGCATTCCCCGGGCCTGATGCCGGGATGATCCGCTGACGAGGCCGGCCGCCAATTGTGCCGTGCCGCCTGCCAGTCGGATCGAACCGGATCCCGCGGAAACGCCCCTGGCAGCCAGCCGGGCCGCGGCGCCGGCGGCAAGTTCCAGGCTGACCCGCGCGGCGGAGTTGCCGCTGCGCAGGGCGCGGCGCAGTACCCAGCTGCGGGTCAGCCGCGACGACGGAACCCGGTCCACCACCACGGCCTCGTCGCACCAGAGCATGGCCCCGCCGCGCTGGACGAGTTGGCGGGTGAACAATGTGTCCGAGCCTCCGCTAAGGCCGAAGCGTTCATCAAACGAGAGCCGCAGGGCCCGGACCTGCCGCAGGTCCACGAGGAGATTGTTGGTCGCGGCCACATCCAGCCGGGTCCCGGTGGCGAGCCTGCGGCGGTGGAAGAAGTTTCCGGCTTCGATCCAGGGCTCCGGCTCGTGTTCATATTCGCTGATCACAGGACCGACGACGGCGGCGGCGCCGGTGGAGCGCTGCAGCCCCACCAGCTGCTCCAGCCACTGTTCCGACGGCACCTCGTCGTCGTCAATGAAGACAAGCAACGCGCTCGACGCCGCTTCCCGGAGGGCGCGGTTCCGTGCCGCCGCGATCCCGGGCTTCGGCTCATGGACGTAGCGGACCAGCCCCGGCGGGAGGGCGCCCGCGAGCTGCTCCACGATGGGGCGGGCGCTCGCCGCAGGGTCGTTGTCGATCACCAGCACCGTGGCGGGCCGTTCCTCCGGCAGGCCGTTCCGTGGACGGCCCGCTCCGGCCTGGCGCATGCCGGCCTGGCCGGCCAGCCGCGGCAGCGCCAGGGCGATGTCGTCCGGCCGGCGGTATGTCAGCACCGCGATGACGAGGCCGTCCGCCGGGAGTCCGACGGCGGACCCGTCCTCCGCAGGGCGGGCGCCGGGATGGGTCATGTCAGCCATTCTGGCCTTTCGTCGTCGGGGCTTGCCGGGCGGCAGGCCG
This sequence comes from Arthrobacter sp. TE12232, assembly GCF_054062615.1. Taxonomy (NCBI): domain Bacteria; kingdom Bacillati; phylum Actinomycetota; class Actinomycetes; order Micrococcales; family Micrococcaceae; genus Arthrobacter; species Arthrobacter sp. TE12232. The sequence goes on along the minus strand of NZ_JBSSFK010000001.1, from coordinate 1,191,583 downwards.
TCCTAGGAGCGTCCGGGCTTGTTCGACGTAACCGGAGAGCGTGTCCCGGTGGAAGACCCGCAGCGCGGCGAGCGCGAGGGCGGCAAAGACCGCGAACCCGCCAAACAGATGCCACACGCCCGACATGCCGGCCAGGGCCAAAACCCAGTACCCCGCCGCGCCCCAGGCCGCGGCATGCACCGCGGGGATGATGGCCGCCAACTGGGACTTCAGGCTCACCCCGGTCAGCCGGGACTGGATGCGCAGGAGCACGGGCGTGAGGAGGAAACCGGCGGCAGAGTACCCGACGGCGACGCCGAGGACGCCGAACTGGAGTCCGATCACGATTCCTCCCACCTGCACGACGGCGGCCAGGATCTCATACCGGACGATCAACCCGCCCTGGCCCAGGCCCTTCATGAGGGAGGGCGTGACGTAGAAAATGGTCTCGCGTGCGCCCCCGATGGCGAGCACACTGACCAGCCCCGCTGCGGGCAGCCATTCGGGACCCAAGACCAGGCCCACGAGCTCCGGGGCGGCGCAGGCCACGAAGGTCATCAGCGGAACCGCCGAGATCGCCAGCAGCCGCGTCGCGGACACGAGGCTTGCGGCCACCTTCTCCGGGGTGCCCGCCGCCCGGGAAAAGGCCGGAAACATGACCCTGTTGACGGTTTGCCCGATCAACTGCACGGGGATGACGAGGATGCGGTAGGCCATCCCGTACAGCGACAGGGCGGCGACGCCGAGCACGCGTCCCACCAGGATGTTGTCCAGGTTCCGGGAGAAGTAGGCCAGGCAGTCCGTGGCAAAGACGCTGACGCTGAACCGGAATAGCGGCGCGACGGTCCGGAAGGCGAAATTGGGGACGGGCCCCCGGCTGGCCGCCAGGAGCAACGCGCTGCAAACAAGGTCCGTGGTAACCACCTGGTACACCATGGACCACGGGCCGGCCCCGGCAAGCGCCGCGCCGATCCCGGCCGCGCTGCCCGCGGCGGCCGCGGCAATATCCGCCGCACCGACCTTGTGGAGGGCCAGCTCCCTGGACAGCATGGCCCGCGGCGTAATGGCCAGGGCTTTGACGGGGATCGCCAATGCCAGCAGCCGAAGGATCGGCTCGAGCTCAGCGACGCCGAAGAACTGGGCGATCCCTGGAGCGGCGAACCAGGTCACCATCCCGAGCAGGACCGCCACGAGCAGGTTCAGCATGGCGGTCGCCCCCGCCATGCGGCGGGTGACCTCGGCGCGCTGGACCAGCGCCGCGGAGAGGCCCTGGTCCAGCAGCAGCGCCACGAGGCTGATGTACACCGTGGCTGCCGCGATGACGCCATAGCTCTGCGGTCCCAGGAGCCGGGCCAGCACCACGGCGCAGAGCATCTGGAAACCCTGCCGGGCCAGCACTGCTCCGAAGCTCCACCGGACGCCCCGCGCCGTTTTGGGCTGCGTGCCCGGACCTGTGGAGGTGCCGGGGGCGGCGCGGCTGATCACAGCAGCCTGCCCGCAGCCTGCGCCAGGTGCCCGGCCATGAGGGTCCCGTAGCGTTCCGGGCTGTGCCTGCGGCCCGCTTCCACGGCGTCGGAGCTGGCGCTGGACCGGTAGTCCTGCCACTGGCCGGCGACGCGGGCGAGCGCGGCCGCGAGCTCCACGGGGTCGCCGGGCTCGACGAATTGCGCCGACCGGTAACCCGCGGCGGCCTCCCGCAGGCCCGAAGTATTGCTGACGACGACGGGCCGGGAGGCCAGGACGGCTTCGACGGCCGTATTGCCGAACGGCTCGTCGAGCCGGGAGGGCACCACCACGACGTCGGACTCCGCAAGGAACGGCCAGACATCATTTTGGAAGCCATGGAACCTGACGTGGTCGTCGGCGCCGTGGGCGCGGACCTGGCTCCGGAGGCCGGCCTCGTAGTCCTCGTATCCCGGGAATACCGCGCCGACCACCGCCAGCCGGGCCGGCACGCCGTCCCGGCGCAGCCGCAACAGCGCGTCGATGGCGACGTCCACTCCCTTGCGGTGGGACAGCCGTCCGACATACAGGATGCGGAGCCCCCCGTGCAGGTCCGGCCGGGGCGGTGCGGGATGGGCCGGCCCGGGGACCCCGTTGTAGAGCACTCTTGAGCGGCCGAGGAGCGCAGGGAGTGCCGCAGCCAACGTGTCGGAGCTGAACTGGCTGTTGGTCAGGATGCCGCGGGAGAACAGGAGAGGCAGCGCGAGGGCCGCGCGGAGGGCCCGCGGGGCGTTGGCCTCCGCCTCATGGACGTGGGTCACCACCGGTACACCCGTCAGCCGTCCCGCGGCCGTCCACAGGGGGACCGTAATGGTGTTCGCCAGGATGACGTCCGGGCGCGCTCCGCGGATCACGCCGATGCTGCGGAGGAGTCCGTGCACTGAGGTGCCGGCCAGCTTCACCAGGCCCGGGGCCGTGAGCAGGCTCTTGCGCAGCACCGGCGTCGGGGACAGGATGACGGCTGCGCCCCGGCGCTCGAGTTCGGGCACGAGGGGCCCCGGCGACGGCAGGGCCACCAGGACGCGCGCACCGCTCCGGTGCAGCCCGTCGATGGTTTCCAGCAGCACCCGGTCCGAACCGTAAAGGTCCGCGCTGGGGTGTGCCACCAATACCGAGAATTGCTCCCCGCCAGTCCTCATCGTGTGCCCCCTCGATTGGTACCGCGGCGGAAGGCACCACCGAACAGGACCGGCGCCGCTGCTGATGCAGGAACACCGATCCGGCCACGGGGACGTGTCCCCGGGACCTGTTGTTGAGACCCGCCACTGAGACCTGCCGCCAGGACCTGTTTCCGTTGCTGCCCGGAGTCACGTGGTGTCCGGACCTGCAGGACCGTCCTAGCTTAGGGAAAAGACTACGGCCGGTCCCGGAGTTTGGCTAGGAATCGGGCCCTGCCGCCAAAGACACAGAAGCAAAAAGCTTCCGCATGGCACGGACGCAGTCAATAATGGTGCGTCAAGGGACCATGAAGAACCGTGCCGCTACAGGCACGGCGTGGTGGCCGTATGGGGGGTTCGCTTGGAACTGTCTGAGTACGGACGCGCAATCGCGCGGGGCTGGCTGGTTGTGCTCGTATGCCTGCTCGCCGGCACCGGCATTGCCTGGGGTGTCACAGCGACGGCGAAGCCGGTGTATCAAAGCACCGTCAAGTTCTATGTCGTGTCGCCGCCGTCCGCGGGGCAGTCATCCCTGCAGTCACTCGAGCTGTCGCGGGGACGCATCGCCTCCTACGCGAGCCTGATCAAAAGCGACAAGTTTGTTGAGCGGCTGGTCAGCAGCAGTTCCACCGGCCTGTCGGCGACGGACATTGCGGAGAGCGTCACTGCCTCGGCGGACCAGGACACGCTGATGCTGACGGTCGTCGTGAGTCTTCCGGACCCCGCCAAGGCCAACCAGGTGGCCCGGGAGATCGTCTCCGGCCTGAACCCGGCGCTGGACAACGTCGAGGCCAGGACCCAGAGCGGCGGCGGCCAGACAGACCTGAACGTGGTGGCCGGGCCCACCGCTGAGACGGACCCCGTGTCCCCCCGGCTTGCGTTGAACCTTGGCCTCGGCGCCCTGCTTGGCCTCGGCGCAGGCATCGCGATCGCGGTCACGCGCCGGATGATGGACCATACGCTGCGGACTCCCGAAGAGGTCGAAGACGCGTCCGGGCTGCCGCTGCTGGCGCGCGTCCCGGCCAGCTCCGAGGCGGGCACCATGTCCGACATCCTGAACAGGCGGCAGTCTTCCCTGCTGGACGAGGCGGCACGCCGGCTCCGCACCAACATGGACCACCTGTCCGCGCTGCCGGCCTCCGGCGTCGTGCTCATTTCCTCGGCGCGGGCGGGGGAAGGCAAGACGACCGTGGCGCTCATGCTGGCCCGGGCCTGGGCAGATGCGGGCGAGAAGGTCCTTGTTGTTGAAACGGACCTGCGCCGGCCCCGGCTGGCAACAGAGCTCAAGCTCGGCAACGCACTTGGCCTCGCCGAGCTCCTTGCCGGCCGGGCGGCCCTGTCCGGCGTCATCCAGAAAACGGCCAGCGATCGCCTTCACATTGTGGCCGCGGGCTCGGTTCCCGAGAACCCGACCGAACTTCTGGCGGGCCAGACCATGACGGCCGCCCTGGGCGAGATGCGCGGCAGCTATAGCCGCATCATCCTGGACGCCCCGGCCATGCAGCCCCTCAGCGACGCTGCCTTGCTGGCGGTGCAGGCCGATACCACGGTGCTGGTGGTCAGATACCAGAGCGTGACGCGCGAACTGCTGAGCGCGTCCCTGCGGAACCTTGTGCTGGTCAAGGCGACGGTGGCGGGTGCCGTGCTGAATGCCCTTCCGCTCCGCCTGTCCGAAGGCCGCAATCAGCCCCCCGGGAAACCAGGCAAGCTGCGAAAGCAGAACAAGCCGGGCAAGCTGCGCAAGCCGAGCCAACGCGCCAAGGGCACGCCCCCGGCGGTGCCCGCAGAACCGGCACCGGTCAAGCACTCCGCCGCCCGGCGGTGAGCGTGTACGCCGTCGTGGTGCCGGGCCCGGTCGGTCTGCCCGGCAGGGTGGCCTGAATGCAGCTGGCGGCCTGGATCGGACTGTGCCTCGCGGCGGCGTTCTTCTTCCGCAGGAAGGTCAGGGTGCCGGCGGCGGCGGTGCTGGCCCTATGGCTGCTGGTGCCGGCCATCGGGTCCGCGACCGTCACCGGAGTGTCCTCCGGCCCGCTGTCCGTCCACGCCGCGACCTGGCTGGTGCTCTCGATCTTCCTCGTCCGGCTGTTTCACGACCCGGGCAGCATCCGCGTGGTCCTGGGCCGGCATTTCCCCCTGTTCCTGATTCTGGGCGTTGTCATGGCGGCGGCGTTCCTGGCCACGTCCACCTCAGACACAGGGGGTGGAATGGTGGTGCTGGTGGACCAGATCGCGGCGCCGGTGCTGTTCTTCCTGCTCCTGCTCTCCGACGCCGTCCGGGGCGGAAGGCTCGTGGTGATCCTCCGGTCCGTGCTCCTGGCGCTCGTTGCCCTCGCGTGTGCCGTCGCCGTCGCGCAGTGGCTGACGGGCCGGGTCCTGTTCTACGAGTCAGGGTTCAAGACCCAGTACTGGTTCGCGAGGGACTACGGGCGCTGGATGGGGACGCTGGACCAGCCGCTCGCACTCTCCCTCGCCATCGCGGTTGCGGCTCCGCTGGTGGCAGGCCTCACGCGTCAGTGGTTGCAGGCCGGGCTGCTGGGCCTCATGGCGGTCGCCATGCTGATTTCGCAGTCCCGCGTGGGACTTGTGGCGCTGGCCGTGGCGACCGTGATGGTGGTGCTTTTTGTGCGCCGGCCCGTCTGGGTCAAGACGGTCATGCTCACGGTGATGACGGGAGCCGGCATGGCCATCATGGCGTCCCCGCTGGTGGCCGGCGTGGCGGCGCGGGTTGCCAACGACACCGGGTCCGGCGAGGCGCGGGGCGTTGCCGTGGAGTACTTCCTGAGCCGCTGGAGCGACTTCGCGGTGGCCGGACAGGGGATCGGTTCCAGCTTCCGGCTGGCGGCCCAGGCCGGGCTGAAATCGAGCTTCGAGAACCCCACCCTGATGTACGGCATCGACTTCGGGCTCCTGTTCGCCCTGCTCTACTTCGGTTCCATGGCCGTTATGGTGCTCCGCGGCCTGCGGACCGGGTACCCGGGCCTGGCGCTGGCCGGCGTCATGGCAGTGGTCATTCCGCAAACGTACAGCTCCCTGGCCACGCGTTCCGCCGCCGGCATCGTGATCTGGACTGTGCTGGCCATGGTGGTCATCGCCACCGATGAGGCCCGGGCACGTACGGCGCCTGCGACTGCCCCCGTGAAGGCCCCGGCCCTCGCCGCGGCGAACCTGCCGGACGCCGGCTCGTCATGATCGGCCGGCGGCAGTTCCTGGGCCTCGCCGCCGCCGGGACCGTACTGGGTGCGGCCGGCTGCGCGGGCTGCCCCGGAAGCCCGGCGGCCGGGGTCGCTTCCCGACCGCGGCCGGTGATCGCGCCGGCGGCGTCCGCGGCCGGGGTCTTCGTCACGGAGGGCGCCGTCGCGGCGCCGGGGGACAACGGGCCCTTCACGCTCGCCACGCTGCTGGCATCGCCGTCGTTCTTCGTCGCCCACCGGGGCTCGGGGGACAACTGGCCGGAGCACACCATGCGGGCCTACCAGGGAGCCGCGGACGCCGGGCTGAAGGCGATCGAGGTCTCGGTGTCCGCCACCCTGGACGGTGTGCTCGTCTGCCACCACGACCTGAACACCCGGCGGCTGACCGGCACTGACCTGACCATCGCCCGGGCACCCTACGCCGCGCTGGAGCGGCTGCGCAACGACGCCCGGGCCTGGCTGGGACCGGCCACACCGCTGGAGCCCATCGCGCTCCTCACTGACGTCCTGGACACCTTCGCGGCCAGCCATGTGATCTTCTTGGAGGACAAGCCCGGGACCAACGCCGACAAAATCCTGACCCTCCTGGAGAGCTATCCCGCGGCCCGGGACCACGTGGTGTGGAAGCAGCCTTCCGCGTCGCCCGGTCACGCCCTCGCCGCGGCCCGGGGCTACACCACCTTCGGCTACATGACCGCGCGGGACCAGGGAAAAGTGCCGGAGCTCATCCCGCGCACAGACCTGCTGGGAGTCCACTACACCGTTCCGGAAGCGATGATCCGCCAGGTGGTCGCCTCCGGCAAACCGGTACTCGCCTGGGAATTGCATCGGCGCAGCGAGTACGCCCGACTCCGGGACCTGGGCGTCCGGGGGTTCATATGCGCCAACGTCCGCTATGTCCTGCACCAGGACGGCCCGCTCCAGCAGGACGGCTTCGCCGCCGGGCGCCGCGGAACCGGCGATCTGCCGTGGGCCGCCGACGCCGTCTGGGATGACCAGCCGGCTTTTGCCGACGGGGCCGTCCGCATGTCCGGCCCGGATAAGTCCGGCTACGTGCTGGGCTCGCTGGCCGGGGCCGTGGATTCCCCGGACTGGGAGTTCGAGTTCGAGCTCCGCTGGCCGTCCGGGCTCCCCGCGGCCGGACCCGGGGCGGGCGTGGCCTTTGGCCAGGACACCGACGCGCCGAACCGTCCAGGGTCGGCCCCGAAGGTCCCCGGCTACGCTTTGGACGTCGCCGCGGACGGCACCATGGCGCTCTATCGGCAGGACGCCGGGCCGGCGGCCCCCGTCCGGCTGGCGGAAACCGGCTCCCCGGCGCCGCGGTCCGGGGAGTGGATGAAGTTCGTGGTGTCGGTGGGTCCGTGGCGCGTTGGCGTCCGCCGGGACGGCGGCGGAACCTCCGGGTGGGAGGTCTCCTCCGGGGACACCCGCTACGGCGGGGCGTGGCTGACCCTGCTGAAGAATTACGACGCCGGACCTCCCGTTGAGTTCCGCGGCGTGCGGCTCCGCGCGGTGGCCGCGCAGGAGGGCTGCGGGAACGTGGGATAATTAGGTTTAATCTGTGTGACGTATTTCCTGCGGCCGGCTGCCCGGCCGGCCGGGGTGCGCCGCAGCGAACGCCGATCCAGGAGTCCCCGCCATGGTTGCCACCCCAGCCCACCTCCGCCGCTCTGCCGCCGCGCTCGGAAACGACGAGGTCCTGAGGATCCGCAACGACTTCCCGATCCTGCAGCAGCACGTCAACGGCAAACCGCTCGTCTACCTGGACTCCGGGGCCACCTCGCAGAACCCGCTAAGCGTGCTCGAGGCCGAGCAGGAGTTCTATGAGCAACGGAACTCTGCGGTGCACCGCGGGGCACACCATCTTGCCGTCGAGGCCACCGAGGTGTTCGAAAACGCCCGGGAGACCGTGGCCGACTTCATCGGAGCGGAGTGGGACGAACTCATCTGGACCTCCAACGCCACGGAGGGCCTGAATCTGCTCACCTACTCGTTCCTGAACGCCTCCCTGCCCGGCGCGACTCCCGAAGCCGCCCGGTTCGCGCTGGCCCCGGGCGACGAACTCGTCGTCACGGAAATGGAACACCACGCCAACCTGATTCCCTGGCAGGAGCTGGCGGCCCGGACCGGCGCCGTCCTGAAGTTCATCCCCATCGACGACGCCGGAGCCCTGGACCTGGAGGCCGCCGCCGGCATCATCGGCCCCCGCACCCGTGTCCTGGCATTCACCCACGCCTCCAACGTCCTGGGTACCATCAACCCCGTGCCGGCCCTCGTAGCCCTGGCCCGGTCCGCGGGGGCGCTCGTGGTGCTCGACGCGTGCCAGTCCGCGCCGCACCTGCCCCTGGACGTCAAGGCGCTCGACGTCGACTTCGCGGTGTTCTCCGGCCACAAGATGCTCGCGCCCACCGGAATAGGGGCCCTCTACGGCCGCTCGGAGTTGCTCAACGCCATGCCGCCGTTCCTGACCGGCGGCTCCATGATCACCACAGTCACGATGGAAAGGGCGGGCTTCCTGCCGAGCCCGCAGCGCTTCGAAGCCGGCACCCAGCGCATTTCGCAGGCCGTCGCCCTCGCCGCGGCGGTGAACTATCTCAGCGAAACCGGGATCGACCGCATCCATGCCTGGGAGGCAGAACTCGGGCAGCGGCTGGTGCAAGGCCTGGGCTCCATCCCCGGAATCCGGGTCCTGGGCCCCGCGGCGGGGGAGGAACGGATTGGCCTTGCCGCGTTCGACGTCGCGGGCGTCCACGCGCACGACGTCGGCCAGTTCCTGGACAGCCGGGGCATTGCCGTGCGAGTGGGACACCACTGCGCCCAGCCGCTGCACCGCCGGCTCGGACTGACGGCCACGACCCGGGCCAGCACCTACCTGTACAACACCACGGACGATGTGGACGCGTTCCTCAACGCGGTCGCCGATGTCCGTGCCTACTTCCAAGCCTAGGACGGACATCCATGAGTCTTGACCAGCTCTACCAGCAGATCATCCTGGAACACTCCAAGGCCCGTCACGGCAGCGGCCTGGCCGCGGCGGAGGCACCTGCGGGGGCCAGCAGCGGGCAGTCCCACCAGCTGAATCCGACCTGCGGCGACGAGATCACGGTCCGGGTGTCCGTGGCCGGCGGGAAAGTCAGTGAGCTGCGCTGGGACGGCGATGGCTGCTCGATCTCGATGGCCTCGGCCTCCGTGCTGACGGACCTTGCCGAGGGCATGACCGTCGAGGAGCTGCGCGCCGTGATTGACAGCTTCCGCGAAGTGCTGCGCTCGCGCGGCAAGGTGGCGGCCGACCCGGAGCTGCTGGGCGACGCCGCCGCATTCGAGGGCGTATCCCGCTACGCCGCCCGGGTCAAGTGCGCCATGCTCTCGTGGGTGGCCGCGGAAGACGCCCTCGGCCAGGCGCTGGCGGCCTGAGCTCAGGGTGTCATGGCGTGTTCGTGGCGTGCCATGAACACGAGGGCCAGGAGGGCGCCGACCATGGCGCCGAAGGTGTTCGCGGCGACGTCCGCGACCGAGGGGAATCGCGCCGGGAGGAAGGCGAGCTGGGAGAGCTCGATCAGCGCGGAGAGCACGAAGCCGGCCGCAGCCCCGCACCACCAGAGCCGCTGGCCCAGGATCCGGGCGACCAGGGCGCCCAGCGGAACGAACAGGATCACGTTTGAGGTGAATTCCACCACGCCGTAGTCGAACCACGGCGGGACGCCCCACCGGTGCAGTTTCCGCAGTGAGCGCATCAGAAAATCGGACGCGTCCCGGTCCACGGGCACGGGCCAGAGGGCGATCAGGCCAAGGACAAAAATGTAGGCGCCCAGTGCCCAGACGGCCGCACGGCGGGGTAGCAAACGGCGTCCCCTTTCAGCGGTCCACCTTTTTGCTGATTGTAGCGCCCGTTCGTCACCGGGGCAGGACGTTCGGCACGCCGGCGGAGGCAACCGCCGGCGTGCCGAATGCTAGCTGACCAGCCCGGCGATGCCGATTGCCGCCGTCGCGGCCCCCAGCACCATGGAGATGCTGACGAGGACCACATGGACGGTCAGGAAGCGCGTGGCCTTGCCGTTGGCGTCGCGGGCCCGCGGGTCCTTCATGACGCGCCGCAGGAACTGCGGCCAGACGACCAGGGACCAGATGCCGGAGACAATCAGGACGAAGGCGAGGAACGCGGGCAGCTGCATGGTGCTAGTGGCTCTCGAGCCAGGCCTGGGCCTGCTGGGACTGAAGGTTCAGGGCCTTGCCGACCATCGGTTCTGCGGCATCGGCGATCTTGCCGCCAAGGAACGGCACCGAGGAGGTCACGTTGCCCTCGAGCTCGATCCGGGTGCTGCCGCCGTCGGACACGAGACGCTGGACAGCGTTCACATCCAGCGGTGCGCCGGCGACCTTCAGCGAGATCTTGCTCTGCCGGGAACCGTCGGCGGCGGGCGCCTCCCAGGCTTCCAGCTGCGTCACCTTCAGGCTCTCGCCGACAAATTTCCGGGCGATGTCCGGCATCCGGGTGGTGGGGATGGTCCGTACGGTGGTCGTGCTGAACGCGCCTGCGGGATCTCCGTCGAGGGCGAAGGATTCCAGCGTGCCGCCAACGAGCTCGCTCGTGTGGCGCAGGAAGTCTTCATCGACGAAAACCGCGGTAACGCGGTCGACGCTGTGCGGAACGGTAGTGGATGCACTCAGGGCCATTGGGGGGTCCTCCGTGGTGTGGAAGTGGACGTTTCGGGCTCCAACATCCTACGTGGTGTGGCTGGCAGGCTCCGATTCGAGGTTTTCCAGATCACGGGCAGCGGCGGTGATGTTCCGCGACATCGCGGGAAAAATGACGCTGTGGAACGGCAGCACGGCGAGCCAGTAGAGGCGGCCGCTCAGGCCCTTGGGGAAGAAGATGGCGCGCTGGCGGTAACGGCTGCCGGTGCCCTCCGGCTCCACGGAGAGCTCAAGCCACGCCCGGCCCGGGGCCCGCATTTCGGCCCGGAGCCGCAGGAGCCGGCCGCGGTCGATCCGCTCGACCCGCCACCAGTCCACCACTTCGCCCTCCGCCAGCAGGTGCGGGTGCCGGCGGCCGCGCAGCAGCCCCGCCCCGCCGGTGAGCTTGTCCAGCCAGCCGCGCACCTGCCAGGCCAGCGGCAGCGAATACCAGCCGTTCCGGCCGCCGATGCCCTCAATGACAGTCCACACGTGCCTGGGGTCGACCTCGCTGTGGAAGCTGCGCTCGTCCAGGTACACCGTGTGGCCGGACCATTCCGGGTCGCTCGGCAGGGGATCGGCGTCGACGCCGGCGCTGGCCCACGTGGTTTCCACCTGGCCGTCGCGTTCCTTGCCCAGGGCGAGGGCGACGGCCTTGCGGTAGGGCGTCAGGCCGCCCTCCGGCACCGGGATGTAGGCATCGATGTCGTGCTCCCGGGCGACGGCGTCGTGCTGGAGCGATTCGACGAGCGGCAGGGACATGGCGAGCGGGATCGGGGTGGTCAGGGCCACCCACATGCCGGCCAGCTTGGGCGCGGGCACCGGCAGCGCCAGGACCACCCGGTGCGGCAGGCCGGCCTCGGCGGCGTACTCTTTCATCATGCCCGCGTAGCTGAGCACCTGGCGGCAGCCGATATCGAACGTCCGGTTGATGGGTCCTTCCAGCGACGCCGCGGCCACGAGGTAGTACAGCACGTCCCGGACGGCGATCGCCTCGATCTTGTTGCGCACCCAGCTCGGGGCGGGCATCAGCGGGAGCGTCTCGGACAGGTGCCGGATCATTTCGAACGACGCCGATCCGGACCCGATGACGACGCCGGCCTGGAAGACCACCGCGTCCACCGGGCTGTCCAGGAAGACTTTCCCCACCGCCTCACGGGAACGCATGTGGGTGGACAGCTCGGCGCCGGCCGGGTGCAGCCCGCCAAGGTACACAATCCGGTCCACCCCGGCCGCGGCCGCCGCCCGGGCCGCCGTCGCGGCCATCGCCTGTTCCTTGGCCTCAAAGCCGGCGCCGGCCGCCATGGAATGGACCAGATAGTACAAGACGTCGACGCCGTCGAGCGCCGCCCGCAGTGCCTCGCCGTCGTCGAGGCTGCTTTGGACCACTTCGACGTCGTCCAGCCACGGCACGCCGGCGATTTTGGCCGGTGTCCGGACCAGGACTTTGACCCGGTGTCCCGCTTCGAGCAGCCGGGGGACCAGGCGCCCGCCGATGTAGCCGGTGGCCCCGGTGACGAGCACGGACTTGTTCATGGTGACTCCTTCTCATCCGGCAGGTTGGCGGGTGGCCTACCAAGCCATTCGGAGCGGGGGCCGCGGCGGATGGCCGCCGCCCGTCCCTTTCGCCAGCCTAGCCCCATGTGACCTTCCGATGGGGCCTTCCGGGGACCGGGGAGCGTCCGGGGACGGGCACAGCCCGCGGAGCCCGGGTGCGGCCGCCCCCGGGCTCCGCGGTAGGCTTGGAAGACCCGGGATTCTTGCGAATTTCGGCTATTCGTGTTGCCTGCATTTCCGTGATCACCTCAGGAGCAACAGCTATGAGCCTCAACGGCCCGTCTCTCACCGGCCTGCGCCGCGTCCTCGCCGAGGACCGCACCTACGCCCGCGTCCGGGCCGAGGCCTCCCGCGGATTCGCCGGCCGCAGCGAGGACTACCAGATCAGCGCCCCGGCCGGCCTCCGGGCGACGCTGCTCGCGGAAGTGGCCGACGGCATCGCGGCGGGTCCTGACGCAGGTGCCGGCCCGGCCCCGGTCGTCCTGGCCGTCACGGCCACCGGCCGGGAGGCCGAGGACCTGACGGAGGCACTGCGTGCCTACCTGCCGGCCGACGCCGTCGCCGAGTTCCCCAGCTGGGAAACCCTCCCGCACGAACGGCTCTCGCCGCGCTCGGACACGGTAGGCCGCCGGTTGTCCGTGCTCCGCCGCCTGGCCCACCCCGAAGCGGCCGGCGCCGGCGCGTTGCGCGTCGTCGTCGCCCCGGTCCGGGCCGTGGTCCAGCCGATCGTGGCAGGCCTGGGCGAACTGGTCCCCGTCACCTTGACCACTGGCCAGGAGGCCCCGTTCGGCGACGTCGTGAAGAGCCTTGCAGCGGCCGCCTACGCCCGGGTGGACATGGTCACGCGCCGCGGCGAATTCGCGGTGCGCGGCGGCATGCTGGACGTCTTCCCGCCCACCGAAGACCACCCGATCCGGGTCGAGTTCTTCGGCGACGAAGTCGAACAGATGCGGTGGTTCGCCGTCGCCGACCAGCGCTCCCTCTCCGCGCCGGGCGTCCACCATCCCACCGAGCTCCACGCCCCGCCCTGCCGCGAAATCCTCATCACGCCCTCGGTCATGTCCCGCGCGGCGACGCTGAAGTCCCAGCTGCCGGCCGCGGCGGACATGCTGGAAAAGATCGCCGGCGGCATCGCCGTCGAGGGCATGGAGTCGCTGGCGCCGGTGCTGGTGGACGCCATGGTCCCCTTCCTGGACCAGCTCCCGTCCGGCTCCGTCGCCGTGGTGATCGAACCGGAAAAGGTCCGCACCCGGGCCCACGACCTCGCCGCCACGAACGAGGAATTCCTCGAGGCGGCCTGGTCCACGGCCTCCGACGGCGGGACCGCACCCCTGGACCTGAGCTCCGCGGCCTCCGAGGCCCTGCATTCGGCCAGCTTCCGGTCGCTGACAGACACGCGTACCGCGGCCCTGGCCCACGGTGTCTCGTGGTGGTCCATCACTTCCCTGGCCACGGACGAGGACCTGCTGCCCGACGTCGATGTCCTGAACCTGCATGCCCGCGAACCCCGCGGCTACCAGGGTGACGTGGCCGAAATGATGGACTTCATCGGCTCCCGAGTGCGGGACCAGTGGCGGATCGTGGTGGTCACCGAGGGCCCGGGCCCGGCCCAGCGGCTCGCCGAACTCTTCCATGACAACAACATCCCGTGCGCCCGGGTGGACAGGCTCGACGACGAGCCGCAGGCCGGCCTGATCGAGGTGACCACCGCCGCCGTCGGACGCGGCTTTGTCCTGGACCCGCTGAAGGTGGCGCTGCTGACGGAGGCGGACCTGCTGGGCCGGACGTCCGCCGGGTCCACGAAGGACATGCGGCGGATGCCCTCCAAGCGGCGGAACGCCGTGGACCCGCTGCAGCTCGTGGCCGGCGACTCGGTGGTGCACGAACAGCACGGCATCGGCCGGTTCGTGGAACTGATCCAGCGCAAGGTGGCCGGGGGAGGGGACGGGGTGCGCGAATACCTCGTGCTGGAATACGCCCCGTCCAAGCGCGGCGCCCCCGGCGACCGGCTCTTCGTGCCCACCGACCAGCTGGACCAGGTCACCCGCTACGTCGGCGGGGACACCCCCGCGCTGAGCAAGATGGGCGGCGCGGACTGGGCGAGCACCAAGTCCAAGGCCCGCAAAGCCGTCAAGGAAATCGCCGGCGAGCTCATCCGGCTGTACTCGGCCCGGATGGCCTCGCGCGGACACGCGTTCGCCCCGGACACCCCGTGGCAGCGCGAACTGGAGGAAGCCTTCCCGTACGTGGAAACCCCGGACCAGCTGACCACCATCAACGAGGTCAAGGCCGACATGGAACGCGAGATCCCCATGGACCGGCTGATCTCCGGCGACGTCGGCTACGGCAAGACCGAAATCGCCGTGCGGGCCGCGTTCAAGGCGGTCCAGGACGGCAAGCAGGTGGCGGTGCTGGTGCCCACCACGCTGCTGGCCCAGCAGCACTACGAGACCTTCACCGAGCGGTTCTCCGGGTTCCCGCTTCGGGTTAAGCCGCTCTCCCGCTTCCAGGGCTCGAAAGAAGCCAAGGAGACCGCCGAAGGGGTCAAATCCGGCGCGGTGGATGTCGTCATCGGCACGCACCGGCTGCTGTCCAAGGACTTCGCGTTCAAGGACCTGGGCCTCGTGATCGTGGACGAGGAGCAGCGCTTCGGCGTCGAACACAAAGAGGCGCTGAAGAAGATGCGCACCAACGTGGACGTCCTGGCCATGAGTGCCACCCCGATTCCGCGGACCCTGGAGATGTCCCTGACCGGCATCCGCGAAACGTCCACCCTCGCCACGCCGCCGGAAGAACGCCACCCCGTGCTGACCTACGTGGGGCCCTACACGGACAAGCAGACCTCCGCTGCTATCCGCCGGGAACTCATGCGCGAAGGGCAGGTGTTCTTCGTCCACAACCGGGTCTCAACGATCGACAGCACCGCAGCCAAGATCCGCGAGCTGGTCCCGGAAGCCCGGGTGGAGGTCGCACACGGCAAGATGACCGAGAGCAGGCTCGAACAGATCATCGTGGACTTCTGGGAGAAGCGCTTCGATGTCCTGGTCTGCACCACCATCATCGAAACCGGACTGGACATCTCCAACGCGAACACGCTGATTGTCGACGGCGCGGACAAGTACGGGCTCTCGCAACTGCACCAGCTGCGCGGGCGCGTGGGCCGCGGCCGCGAACGGGCGTACGCCTACTTCCTGTACCCCTCGGAGAAACCCCTGGGCGAGGTGGCGCTGGAGCGGCTCAAGGCCGTCGCAACCCACAACGAGCTCGGCGCCGGCATGCAGCTGGCCATGAAGGACCTCGAAATCCGCGGCGCCGGCAACCTGCTGGGCGGAGAACAGTCCGGCCACATCCAGGGCGTCGGATTCGATTTGTACATCCGGCTCGTGGGCGAGGCCGTGGCCGAATACCGCGGCGAGGCCGAAGAGAAGGCCGCCGAGATGAAGATCGAACTGCCCGTCAACGCGCACCTGCCGCACGATTACGTGCCCGGCGAACGGCTGCGCCTGGAGGCGTACCGCAAACTCGCCGGCGCCATCACGTACGAGGCGATCGACGAGGTCCTCGCCGAGCTCGTGGACCGCTACGGCGAACTGCCGCTGCCGGCGAAAAACCTGATCGACGTCGCCCGCTTCCGGGTGGGCGCCCGCGAGGCCGGACTGTCCGACGTCGCGCTGCAGGGCAACTTCATCAAGTTCTCCCCGGCCCAGCTCCCGGAGTCCAAGCTCATGCGGCTCACCCGGATGTACCCGGGCGCGCAGGCGAAGCCTGCCCTGGACGCCGTGCTCATCCCCAAGCCCAAGACCGCGAGGATCGGCGGCCGGGACCTGCAGGACGCCGAAATCCTCGAATGGGCCAACGGTGTCATCCGCAACATCTTCACCGACGTCCCGCTGGCGGTGAAGTAAAGAGTGATGGGAGGACACCACGCCGCGTCGGGAGCCGCGGCGTGGGTAGCTATTGCCTCGACCGGCCCCTACGCCCTGGGCTGGTACCCGCTGGACCCCACGGGGATCGTGATCGGCGCCATGGCGACGGCGGGGACCGCGCTGGTCTGCGACTGGGACCACCGTGCCAGCACCGTGGCGCACGCCCTGCCGCCGCTGTCCAACATGGTGGCGCGCGGCATCGAGAACGTCAGCGGCGGCCACCGGCAGGGCACGCATTCGGTGCTGGGCGCGGCGTTCTTCGTGCTGCTGGCCACGATCGCCGGGCAGTTGCAGGTGCAGACCCGGTGGGGGCTGCTGTCCGTCGGGGCCGGCCTGCTGTGCATGTTCATGATCAACATCGCCGCGAAGGCACTGAAGCTCTTTCCCAAGTACGGCTGGATCAGCAACTGGGTCTTCGCGCTGGTCATGGCGGGCCTGGTGACGTGGTTCGCGCCGCACCAGTGGACCTGGCTGCCGGTCTCGATGCTCACCGGCGTGCTGGTGCACATTGTGGGTGACATGATCACCACCGGGGGAGTGCCGTTGCTCTGGCCGCTGGTGATCAAGCCGCCGAAGGTGCTGCGGAAACTGCCGCTGCTCAAGAACGTCTGGAAGGCCAACGGGGCGTTCTCCATCCCGCTGCTGGGCCGGGCGGGCTCGCGAAGGGAATGGCTGGTCCTGATCCCCGTGAGCGGCTACGCGATGGTGGGGATGTTCGGTGCGGGACTGGCCGTGGCGAAGGCGCACTTCCCCGCGGCCCTGGCGCTGGGCACCGGACTGGTCAAAGGCCTGTTCGCGCTGGTGCAGGCAGCTTAAATGACTGAAGCTCCGGACATCCGGAGCTTCAGTCATTTAAGGATCGGGAAAGCCTAGTTTTCGCCGGCCGAATCCGAGCGGCCCAGCAGCGTCTGCGGGATCCAGAAGGCCAGGGCGAAGAGGACCAGGCAGACGGCCATTGGCCAGGGGTTGTCCAGAGTGAGGAAGGTCAGCGAGTAAATCGCCCCCAAGAACAGGACCATCATCGGCACGAACAAGGCGATGCTGGATCCGAGGCTGTTCTCGACCCGCCGGGACTCGGTGTTGTTGCTGGACATTCGTTCCTCCTCGGCCCCTGGGGGCTCAAAACTGTGGGCACTGCCGGCGCGGATCAGTACGCGGACGAACCCTGTTCACCCGTGACGATCGCGATGCCGGAGCTGGCGCCAATACGTGTTGCACCTGCAGCAATCATAGCCTGTGCATCGGCCAGGGATCGCACGCCCCCGGAGGCCTTGACGCCAAGGTCCGGGCCCACGGTGCGGCGCATCAGGGCGACGTCCGCGGCCGTGGCACCGCCGCCGTTGAAACCGGTGGAGGTCTTCACGAAGTCCGCCCCGGCCGCAACCGCAGCCTCGCAGGCGAGCACCTTCTGCTCATCGCTCAGCAGCGCCGTTTCGATGATGACCTTCAGGATGGCGCCGCCCTCGTGGACGGCCTCCGCGACGGCGGCGATGTCATCCACCAGCGCGCCCTTGTCATTGGCGCGTGCCGCGGCGATGTTGATGACCATGTCCACTTCTTCGGCACCGTCCAGGACGGCGCCGCGGGCCTCGAACGCCTTGACGTCGCTCGGGGTGGCGCCCAACGGGAAACCGACCACGGAGCAGGTCAGCACGCCGGAACCCTTGAGCGCGGTCTTGACTGTCTTGACCCACACCGGGTTCACGCAGACCGACTTGAAATGGTACTCGGCCGCCTCGGCGCAGACCTTGAGGATCTCGGCCTCACTGGCCTCCGGCTTGAGCAGGGTGTGGTCGATGTAGGAGGCAATGCCGGGCGTGCCCTCGGCGGCGGCTTCGTGGCTCATGGTGGTCCCTTTCCTGGCGGGCCTGGGACGCTGCGGTCCTTTACCCGGGCCTTGTGGGCCTGCGGGCCCTGTCGGCGCCGCACGGTTCGCGGCTTATCAGGTGACCATCTTGCCATAGGACCGGCCCGGCGGATGTGCCCGCCGGGCCGGCCCCTTACGATCAGGCAGCCGCGGCGAGCGGGCTTCCCATGGTGGCCTGCAGCAGCTGGGAGGCGCACACCGACGCGGCCGAGCCGGACGCCACGAGCAGTCCCAGCCGGACGCCGTCGTACACCGCGGCGTCCCCGATTGCCCAGATGCCGGGCACGGAGGTGCGGAAGTCCTGGCCGATGACAATTCCGCCGCCGGGTGCGGTGGTGAGTCCTGCCGTGGCGGCCAGTTCGTCCCGGGCGATGCGCTCCTCGGCGAGGATCACGAGGTCGCCGTTCATGCTGGAGCCGTCCTCGAACACGATGCCGGATGCCGGCAGGACCGACCCGGCGAGGGTGGGAACGACGGCGGCGGGCCGGACAGTGGTGCGGACGGGACGGACGCCGCGGGACCGGAGCACGGCCTCGGCCTGGCCGGCGGCGGAGCCGGTGCCGACCAGGATGCCCAGGGGGCGCCGGCCCAGGACCCGGGTGACGTCCTTGACGGCGTCGCCCAGCCGGGCGGCGTCGTCGATCGTGGAGTAGCTCAGGCACCGGGCGGCGCCTTCCACCGGGGCCTCGGCGGGGGCGGACCCGGTGGCGATGACGAGTTCGTCGTAGCTGAATTCCATGCCGTCGGCGGTGGTCACGAGGCGGTTCCCGGCATCGATGTAGCTGGCCGGCTGGCCGAAGCGGACGGACACCTGCGGCAGGACGGCGAGCTCCAGCAGTTCCTCGGGCGCGTCATCGCGGTTGCTGAGCACCGTGATGGCACCGGCAAACGGGGTCCGGGTGAGCTGGCGGACCAGGGCCAGGGCGGCCGGGCCGGCGCCGGCGATGACGATCCTGGGCCGGGCGGCCGTGGTGGCTGTCGTCGGAGAATCGGCGGTGGATGCAGCGGCTGCCTTCGAGGAAGACGTGCCGGAGGTGGGAGACAATGCCGGAGCGGACATGTGCTGGCCCTTTCGCTGGGGTGGCCATCGTGTGGCCGGTGTGCTTGATGAACCCCAGCCTAGGCGCCCGATTTTTCCGGGGTGTTTCCCGGGTGTTGCCTCTTCGGCCCTGTCCGTTCGCCAGTATTTACCGGCCGGTAATGCCGTGCGTCACATCCCGGCGGCGAGCCCTCCGCAGAGACCCCTCCGCCGCCGGCATTAGACCCGGATCCGGTAGCCGCGCTTCACCACGGTTTCGACCAGACGGGTGTCCGGCAGCGCCGACCGCAGCCTGCTGACGGTCATGTCCAGGGCGTGCACGGAGCCGCGCAGTTCCAACAGGTCCGAGAGCGCTTCGCGGGACAGCACGGCCCCGCCGGCGCCGATCAGCGCGCGCAGCAGCAGCAGGGGCGCGGGCGCCATGTCGACGGGTTCGCCGTTGATCCGCAGCGAGCGGCCGCGCAGCTCCACGCTGCCGGAGACGGTGTCCAGCCGGCGGACGTGGTTGAGGGCGAGGTGCTCGCACACCAGCCGGATCAGGGCGCCCATCCGGAACCGTTCCGGGATCAGCGGTTGCAGACCGGCGTCGATCAGCGGCTGCGCGGTGATGGGACCGACGACGGCGGTTGCCACAGTGGTCTTCAGGCTCTCCACGAGCTGCTTGTAGACGCCCATCTCATGCGCCGTGCTCCACATCGCATCCACGGCGGGGGCGCTCGTGAAGGTCAGGACATCCAGGTTGCCGCTGCACGCGGCCTCGATGAGCTTGGGCAGCCGGTCGGCGCCGTCGGGTTTGACCCAGCGGTACGGGGTGACCGTCAGGACGGTGGCGCCGGACATGCGCAGGCGCTCGAGCTGGCGGACGTCGGTGTAGCCGTGCAGCTGTACCGCGACAGTCTTGCCCCGCACGCCCTCGGCAAGGAGCATGTCCACCAGTGTGGAGGTGGTTTCGTCGCTGCTGATCCCGACGTCGGCGAGCCCGGCCGCACGGACGGCGCCGCGCGCCTTGGGCCCGCGGACGAACATGCGGGTGGAGGACAGGGTTTCCAGCAGCTGTTCGCCAATGCCGAAGGTGTCCGCCGCCTCGCACCAGCGGCGCATGCCGTAGGCGGTGGTGGCGATGCAGAGGTCGGGCCGGGCGGCGATGATCGCCCGGGTGTCCTCGACCAGGCTCTGGTCCTCCCGGACCGGGGCGATCTTCAGCGCCGGGGCGTGGAGCACCTCGGCACCGCGGCGCTCCAGGGCCTCGATGAGGTCCTGGGAGCGGCGGTGCGAGGTGACGCCGATCCGGAAGCCGTCCAGCGGAAGGTCCTTCTCGGACCCGTCCTCGGCGATGGCGTTCAGTGCGGTCATGAAAATCCCTACGCTTCCATCAGTGATGCGGCCAGGCGGTCGAGCTCTGCCGCGGCCTCGGCGCAGCCCCGGTTGGCCTCGGCCACCCGGACGACCTCACCGATCACCAGGACGGCGGGGTTGCTGCAGCCGGCGGCCGCGGAGGTGATGGTGCCCAGCTCGGCGATCGTCGTGCGCTGGCCGGGGCGGTACCCGCGCTCGACGACGGCCATCGGCATGTCGGACCGCATTCCGGCCCGGCGGAGCCCGGCGGCGAGGTGGTGCAGGGTGCCGATGCCCATCAGGACCACAATGGTGCCGCCGAGCCCGGCGAGGTGCTTGAGCTCGTTCTCGGTCAGCGGGGCGTGGCCCGACACCACGGTGAACATGTGGCTGACTTCGCGGTGGGTGACGGGGATGCCGGCGGCGGCCGGCACCGAGATGGCGCTCGTGACCCCGGAGACCACGCGGACCGGAACACCGGCAGCGACGCAGGACGCGACTTCCTCGCCGCCGCGGCCGAAGACATAGGGATCCCCGCCCTTGAGACGGACCACATTGTTGCCGGCCAGCGCGCTTTCCACCATGAGCTTTTCGATGTCGGCCTGGCTGACCTTGTGGTGGCCGGGTTTCTTGCCCACGTCCACGAGGTCTGCGGACGTCAGGGACGGCAGCTCCTGGTAGGGGGCGAGCCGGTCGTAGAACACGACGTCGGCATCGCGCAGCGCCGCCACGGCGGCGACGGTCAGCAGTTCGGGGGTCCCGGGGCCGCCGCCCACCAGCGTGACGTGTCCCGCCGGGCCGGCAGCCGGCTCGGCCGCGACCGGAATGCCCGCGGCACGGCAGCGGTTCAGGAGCGTCTCCCAGCCGGGCTGGCCGTCGTCGACCGTTGCCACCAGGAACGGGCGCTCGGGCAGCGGACCGTCGTTGCCGGCACCCTGCGGGGTGCTGAGGCGGTACACGACGGCGCCGGCGGCTTCATAGCGCCGCACGGCCTGTCGCGCGGCGTGCTCGGAGCCGGTGACGAGGACTTCGCGTCCGGTGAGATCAATGCTGAGCTGCATGACTATACCTCGTTCTCATCAAGCTGTCCTGGGGTGGTGGCACGGACCGGAATGGACGCGCCGATCAGCACTTTCCCTTTTTCCTCTGCCGTGGCGGGGCGCATCTGGCCGCGCTCGTCGGGGACGAAGGTGATGGAATCGTCCTTCTGGTCGGGGGCATTGACGAAGGAGCGGAAGCGGCGCAGGCGCTCGGGGTCCTTCAGGGTGTCGGCCCATTCGTCGACGTAGGTGTCAACGTGCTTGGCCATGGCGGCCTCGAGGTCTTCGGCGATGCCCAGGGTGTCGTGCACCACCACGTCCTCCACGTGCTTGATGCCGCCGTCGAGCTCTTCCTGCCAGCGCGCGGTGCGCTGCAGGCGGTCGGCGGTGCGGATGTAGTACATGAAGTAGCGGTCGATGTACTTGATCAGGGTTTCGTCGTCGAGGTCCTTGGCGAGCAGCTGGGCGTGCGCCGGGGTGGCGCCGCCGTTGCCGCCGACATACAGGTTCCAGCCGTCCGCGGTGGCGATGACGCCCACATCCTTGCCCCGGGCCTCGGCACATTCGCGGGCGCAGCCGGAGACACCCATCTTCAGCTTGTGCGGGCTGCGGAGGCCCCGGTAGCGCAGTTCAAGCTGGATGGCCATGGCCACCGAGTCCTGGACCCCGAAGCGGCACCAGGTGGAGCCGACGCAGGACTTCACGGTGCGCAGGCTCTTGCCGTAGGCCTGGCCGGATTCGAAGCCGGCGTCCACGAGTTCCTTCCAGATTTCCGGGAGCTGCTCCAGCCGGGCGCCGAACATGTCGATCCGCTGGCCGCCGGTGATCTTGGTGTAAAGGCCGTATTTGTCGGCGACGGCGGCGATCACGCCGAGCTTCTTCGGGGTGATCTCGCCGCCGGCGATGCGGGGGACCACCGAGTAGGTGCCATCCTTCTGCATGTTGGCCAGGGCGCGGTCGTTGGTGTCCTGCAGGGTTCCGCGGCCCGCGTCCAGGACGTAGGCGCTGTTCTGGCTGGCCAGGATGTTGGCGATGGTCGGCTTGCAGATGTCGCAGCCCGCGCCGGTGCCGTACTTGGCCATGATCTCCTCGAAAGAGGTCAGCTCCAGGACGCGGATGGCATCGAACAGTTCCTGGCGGGACAGCTCGATGTGCTCGCACAGTGCCTTCGAGACTTCGACGCCGGACTTCGTGAGTTCGCTTTCCAGCAGCTTCTTGAGCATCGGCACGCAGGAACCGCAGCTGGTGCCGGCGCGGGTGCAGCCCTTCAGCTCGCCCAGTTCCTGGACGGGCGCGTTGCCGTCGCAGGCACCGCAGCCGTTGACGGTGTCACGGATGGTTCCGGCCGTGACGTTGTTGCAGGAACAGAGAATGGCATCGTCCGGCAGCTCGGTCTCCGGGGCCTCGCCTCCGCCGGCCGCGGTGAGGTAGGCGCCGGGCTCGGCGGACAGCTCGCGTCCCAGCATGGGGCGCAGGGACGTATAAGGGGCGGCGTCGCCGACGAAGATGCCGCCGAGGAGGGTCTTGGCGTCGTCCGTCGTGACGATCTTCTGGTAGACGCCGCGGGCGGGGTCGGCATAGACGATTTCGAGGGAGTGTTCCGTGCGGGCGAAGGCGTCGCCGAAGCTCGCCACGTCGACGCCGGAGAGCTTGAGTTTGGTGGCCGTGTCGAAGCCGGGGAAGGTTGCGTCGCCGCCGTGCAGCCGGTCCGCGACGATTTCGGCCATCGTGTTGGCCGGGGCCACGAGGCCCAGGCACATGCCGCCGAAGTTGGCGACCTCGCCGATCGCCCAGATGCCGGGAACTTCCGTGGAGCAGTCGTCGGAGATGACGACGCCGCCGCGCTGGCCGAGCTGGAACTGCTGCGCTTCGCCCTCAGCGGCGCGGAACAGCTCGTCGCGGGGCCGCACGCCGATCGCGACGATCACGATGTCGGCGTCGATGATCCGGCCGTCGGCCATGAGGACCCCGGTGACCTGGCCGTCGTCGTCGGAGAGGACCTCGGAGGGGAACACGCCGCCGTGGACGGTGAAGCCCTTGGCCTCGATGAGCCGGCCGAGCGCTTGTCCGGCGCCCTCGTCCAGCTGGGTGTTCATGAGCCATGGGGAGCCGTTGATGACGATCGGGGTGGCGCCGAGCTGTTCGGTGCCGGCCGCTGATTCGAGGCCCAGAAGACCGCCGCCGATGGTGACCGCGTTGACCTTGCGGCCGAGCTTCTCGGTGAGGTCCGCGATCGCCGTGTTGATGGACCAGACGTCCTCGAGGGTGCGGTAGACGTGGGTGAGTTCGGCGCCCGGGATGGGAAGACGGGCCGCGTCCGAGCCCGTCGCGACGACGAGCTCGTCATAGGGGTAGACGGTTCCGGCCGCGGTCCTGACCGTCTTGCCGGCGGCGTCGATGCTGGTGACGCGCTCGCCGGTCTTGAGGTTGAGGGCCGCGTGGTCCCACATGGAGGCGCTGCCCAGGGTGAGGTCGACGTCGCTGTCCGTGAGTGCCTTGCTCAGTGCGACGCGGTCGTAGGGGAGGTGCGCTTCCTCGGTGAGGACTGTTACGTGCCAGCCATCGAGTCCGCGGGCGTGCATGGCGTCGGCGAAACGGTGCGCCGCGGGGCCGCCGCCGGCCACCACAATACGGCGCGGGGCGGCGCTGGCAGCGCCCTGGTTCGGGTGGCTTGAGGGGTGTCCGGTCACGGTGGGCCTTTCGCATGGGCCGCAGACGGTGCTCTGCAGCTTGTCGTTCCAGACTAGGCAACGGGAATTTCGCTTCAGTTTCCCTTATGTTTCGTGGTCTTAACTTCTGCATCACGAATGGATTTCCGGCCGGGTGAGCTCTCTTTTACGCGTTGGACACATCGGGCGCGCCCGGATGAAACACCGCGGGCCTAGCTTGAATATGTGGCCGCAGCAGCGGTTGAGCCCGTAAGGGATGTATCAGAGAGGGGCCGGGATGACCGCCGTACTTGAAACCGCAGTACACGACCTTGAGGGTCAGACCGCAGAGCAGGATCTTGTGTGCGTAGCCGGCTGGCACCGGGTATGCGCCGTGGCGGACCTGGAACCCGCGTGGGGCGAGGCCGCATTGATTTCCGGGCGCCAGGTCGCAATGTTCCGGACCGTGTCCGGTGAGGTTTTTGCCGTCGCCAACGAGGATCCGGCCACCGGCGCGAATGTCATGGCCCGCGGCATCACGGGCTCACGCGGGGACCGCCCGACGGTGGCTTCGCCGTTGCACAAAGAGGTCTACGACCTCGTTACGGGCGAGTGCCTCGGCAGCCCGGAACTGCGCATCGCAACCTTCGGTACCCGGATTGTGGGCGGGTACATTGAGGTTGAGCTCTAGACGCCCAGAGCTCTAGAGGCCCAGGGCCTCGCGGACGTCCGCGAGGACGCTGTCCAGCGCGGCGCGGGCCTCGTTCCGTGCCGCCGGCAGTTCGGCGGCCGAGCCGACGCTGCGGATGACTTCGAGGTAGCACTTGAGCTTCGGTTCGGTGCCGCTGGGCCGGATGATGACGCGGCTGAGGTCCTTTGTCAGGTACAGCAGGCCCTCGGTTGGCGGCAGTTGCTCGCTGCCCGCGGCCAGGTCCGTGACGGACTCGACGCCTGAGCCGCCGAACGATTCCGGCGGGCTGACGCGCAGCCGGTTCATCATGGCGTCCAGCAGGCCAAGGTCCGCCACCCGGATGCTCAGCTGGTCGCTCGCGTGGAGCCCGTGCACCAGATAGAGCTCGTCCAGGGTGTCGAAGATGGTCTTGCCCCCGGCCTTTGCCGCCGCCGCGAGTTCGGCGATCAGCACCGCGGCCGAAATTCCGTCCTTGTCGCGCACTAGCGACGGGGCAACGCAATAGCCCAGGGCTTCCTCGTAGCCGTAGACCAGGCCGGGGACGCGCGCAATCCACTTGAAGCCGGTCAGGGTTTCCTCATGGGCGTAGCCTGCCGCGGCCGCGATCCGCGCCAGCAGCCGGGAAGACACGATCGAGTTGGCGAATACGCCGGCCGGTGCCTTGCCGGCGGCGGCCTGCCGCGCCACGATGTGGGCCCCCAGCAATGCGCCGACCTCATCGCCGCGCAGCATGCGCCACGCGCCGGTGGCCGGGTCCTTCGCCGCCACAGCCGCCCGGTCGGCGTCGGGGTCGTTGGCGATCACGATATCCGCGTCCACGCGCGCCGCCGTCTCCAGGGCCAGGTCAAGGGCTCCGGGCTCTTCTGGGTTGGGGAAGTTCACCGTGGGGAAATCCGGGTCCGGCTGCGCCTGTTCCGTGACGAGCGTGACGTCGGTGAAGCCGGCGGTGTTCAGCACGGCCACCGCCGTTTCCCCGCCCACGCCATGCATGGGGGTCAGGACGATCTTCAGCCCGCGGGCCGGGAAATGCTCCGGGGCCGCAAGGGCCGCGACGGCGGCCTTGTAGTCGGCGGCTATGGAGGACTCCAGCACGGTCCAGCCGTCCGCGGCCAGGGCGATGGTATCCAGGGCGCCCACGGCGTCGATC
This sequence comes from Arthrobacter sp. TE12232, assembly GCF_054062615.1. Taxonomy (NCBI): domain Bacteria; kingdom Bacillati; phylum Actinomycetota; class Actinomycetes; order Micrococcales; family Micrococcaceae; genus Arthrobacter; species Arthrobacter sp. TE12232. Next base: position 1,165,829 of record NZ_JBSSFK010000001.1, on the reverse strand, counting down.
TTCGCCGCAATCAGGGCATCGTAGGGCGCCACAATCTGAGCGCCGCGGCCGCTGTCCTCGACCGCGTGACGGCCCAGATACACCTTGTACCCGTTGTCTTGCGGCGGGTTGTGGCTGGCGGTGACCATGACGCCGCCGTCGCAGTCCAGCGCCCGCACCGCGTAGGCGAGCAGCGGGGTGGGCAGGGCGGCCGGCATGAGGAAGGTTTCGACTCCGGCAGCGGTGAGGATCGCGGCGGTTTCTTCGGCGAAAACATCGGAGTTGTAGCGGGCGTCGAAGCCGACGACGGCGCGCGGCCGGGTGCCGGGGGAGGCCTCCTCGACGGCGCTGGTGAGGAAAGCGGTGAAGCCCGCCGCGGCGCGGCGCACCACCACCCGGTTCATCCGGTTCGGGCCGGGGCCGAGGGCCGCCCGGAGTCCGGCGGTGCCAAACTGCAGAGTGCCGCTGAAGCTGTCGGCCAGTTCCTGGCCGGCCACCGCGACGCCCTCGTCGGCGAGGCGGACCAGCTCGGTCAGGGCTGCGGCAGTGGCGGGGTCCGGGTCCTGGTCGGCCCAGTCGCGGGCGTCGCTCAGGAGTCGGGCGAGTTCGGCATCAGAAGACGTCATAGGAACCAAACTATCGCCAATCGTGTGCGTTTCCTCCCCTGACAATCGGGAGTTGGGGTTTCAGTTGCATCACGCCCGGCGCGGAGAGCAGGCAGGACGGCCGGGTCCGGCCAGCCCGGGCGCGCTGGCAACGGCCCTTGACACCCAAATTTCCGGACACGTAGCGTCTGGAATATGAAGATGGGCCGTGGAGTGGAGTGGGCGGTGCACAGTTGCGTCAACATGGCATGGACACCGCCGGGCGAGCCCGTGAACAGTGCACGCCTCGCCGAGTTCTATAAGCTCCCCGCCGCCTACCTGAACAAACAGTTCCAGTCGCTGGTCCGGGCCGGGGTGCTGGACTCGGTCTCGGGACCCCGCGGCGGATTCCTGTTGGCGCGCCGGCCGGAAAACATCACTGTGCTGGACATCGTCCTGGCCCTGGAAGGCGCGGACCCAGCCTTCCGGTGTGAAGCGATCCTGGGGAACGTCCCGGAGCCGGCCCTGCAGGAGAACTTCGCGCGGACGTGCCTCATTTCCCAGACCATGCGCCAGGCCGAGCTCGCCTGGCGGCAGGCGCTGGCGCGCCAGAGTATCGCCGGGATAGCGGACTCGATGGAGCGCCGGTTCCCGGCGGACAAGGTGAAGGTCCTGGACTACCTGGCGGCGGAGTAGCCTCGGGGGACAGTCCGGGACAGTGGAGAGGCACGGTCCGTCACCGGAACCGTGCCGCGAACACACGGATCAGAGTTTGGCGATGATCTCCGCGAGGAGCTTGGAAATGCGCGGTCCGGCGGCCTGGCCGGCCTCGAGGACTTCCTCGTGGCTCAGGGGCACGGGGCTGATCCCGGCGGCGAGGTTGGTCACGAGCGAGATCCCGAAGACCTCCATGCCCGCGTGACGGCCGGCAATGGCCTCGAGCGCGGTGGACATGCCGACCAGGGACGCGCCGATCCGCTTGGCGTACTGCACCTCGGCAGGGGTTTCGTAGTGCGGTCCCGTGAACTGCGCGTACACGCCCTCGTCCAGCGAGGGGTCAACCTCGCGCGCCAGGCCGCGGATCCGGGACGAGTACAGGTCCGTCAGGTCCACGAACGTGGCGCCTTCCAGCGGTGAGGTGGCCGTGAGGTTGATGTGGTCGCTGATCAGCACGGGCGTGCCGGGAGCCCAGCCGTCGTTCAGGCCGCCGCAGCCATTGGTGAGCACCAGGGTCTTGCAGCCGGTGGCCGCGGCGGTGCGCACGCCGTGAACCACCGAGCGGACGCCCTTGCCCTCGTAGTAGTGTGTTCGAGCGCCCAGGACGAGGGCCCGCTTGCCCTCCTTGGTCAGCACCGAGCGGATGGTGCCCACGTGCCCCTCCACCGACGGTGCGGTGAAACCGGGAATTTCGCTGGCGGACAAGGTGGCGGTGGTCTCGCCGATCAGTTCGGCGGCGTCGGCCCAGCCCGATCCGAGGACCAGCGCGACGTCGTGGGAATCGACACCCGTCTCTTCGGCGATGTAGGCGGCGGCGTCTCGCGCGGCGTCGAAGGGGTCCGCGTTCAGGAATTCTGTATAGCTCACTGGTACAAGCTATCGCGTGCCGGGCCCGCTGCCCAGCACCCGCGCCGCCCGGGCGCCATAGCGGGCGGCCGCACCCGCGGCGCCCCGGATTCTTGGTGGCTCCGGTTCGGATGGTGGACAATGGTTGATTGTGACTACGCATCCTGACTTCAGCTCACCCCGTATTGCAATTCTCGGCGGAGGGCCTGGCGGCTACGAAGCCGCCATGGTCGCCGCCTCGCTGGGGGCGCAGGTCACCATCATCGAGCGTGCGGGACTCGGCGGATCCGCGGTGCTGACCGACGTCGTTCCTTCCAAGACCCTCATTGCGACAGCGGACCTGATGACCCGCGTCGGCGAAGCCGGCGAGCTCGGCGTTAAATTCGACCTCGACGGCGGCGACTGCAGCCCGACGATGCGCGCTGACCTCAAGCACATCAACGACCGCCTGCTGCGGCTGGCCCGGAAGCAGTCGGAGGACATCCAGTCCGGGCTGGAACACCAGAACGTCCGCATCCTGATCGGTTCCGGCCGGCTGCTGGACAACCACACCATCGAGGTCCTGACCGCCGACGGCACCGAAACGGTGGAAGCCGACACCATCCTGCTCGCTGTCGGAGCCCACCCGCGCGAGCTGCCCACCGCCCGTCCGGACGGTGAGCGCATCCTGAACTGGGCCCAGATCTACAACATGGACGAACTCCCCGAAGAACTCATCGTGGTCGGTTCAGGTGTGACGGGGGCGGAGTTTGCCTCGGCCTACAACGGGCTGGGCTCCAAGGTCACCCTGATTTCCAGCCGCGACCGGGTGCTGCCGGGCTCGGACACCGACGCCGCCGAGGTGCTTGAGGGCGTCTTCGAACGCCGCGGCCTCAAGGTGCTCTCCCGCGCCCGCGCCGAGACCGTCGAACGCACGGACGTCGGCGTCGTGGTCACCCTCGGCGACGGTTCGAAGGTGACCGGCAGCCATTGCCTCGTCTGCGTTGGCTCCATCCCGAACACGGCCGGCATCGGCCTGGAGGAAGCCGGCGTCGCGCTCACCGAGAGCGGCCACATCAAGGTCGACGGCGTCTCGCGCACCACGGCGCCGAACATCTATGCCGCCGGTGACTGCACCGGCGTCCTCGCGCTGGCGTCCGTGGCCGCCATGCAGGGACGCATCGCGATCGCGCACTTCCTGGGCGACAGCGTCATGCCGCTCAAGCTGCACCAGGTGGCATCCAACATTTTCACCTCGCCCGAGATCGCGAACGTGGGCGTCTCCGAGGCTGAGATCGACTCCGGCAAGTACCAGGCCGACGTCATCAAGCTGTCCCTGCGCAGCAACGCCCGCGCCAAGATGCGCAACCACCGCGACGGCTTCGTCAAGATCTTCGCCCGCAAGGGCTCCGGCACAGTGATCGGTGGGGTCGTCGTAGGCCCGAACGCCTCGGAGCTCATCTTCGCGATCTCCCTTGCGGTCACCCAAAAACTGCACGTCGACGACGTCGCCAGCACCTTCACCGTGTACCCGTCGCTGAGCGGCTCCATCTCCGAAGCGGCGCGCCGGCTCCACGTTCACATGTAGCAAAACGGAGGCCGTAGCCATGCAAAGTCCTCGCACCGCTGTTGAGTCCGCGGAACAGAACCCCGGGCTGCCGTCCGGCCCTCAAGAACGGTTTGCCGGCTACGGCGTGATGGGCGTTCCTTTCAGCTCCGGCTACATCCTGGCCCTGCGGCATTTTCCTGCCTCCTCCGTCGGCCCGGGCTACAACTCGGTCTGGATCCGCGATCCTGCCGGCGTCTGGACGATGCACAGCACCACCAATCCCGGGTCCTCATGCCCCCGCTACTTCGGCAGCGCCCTCGGATCGGCGTCGACGGGCGGGATCTCCATCCGGTGGCGTGACGACTACTCTTTCCGCGTGGAAGTCGGAGACGAGGTGGACATGGGCTGGGACGTGACGCTGGCTGCAACGCCCCTCACCCGGCTCATGTCGGCGGTGGCCGGGTCGGTCCCGGAGCAACTGTGGCGCAACCGGACGTTCCTGCGCGCCATGGGGGCTGTTGCCGGCCCGGTGCTCGGGGCCGGGCACATCGGGCTGACGGGCAAGGTGCCCAACGGCCAGACCTTTGGGGCGCGCCCGCGGCAGATGTGGTTTGTCCGCGAGAGCGAAGCGCACCTGCAGGGGCATAATCTGGGGCAGGCTTCAGCACTGCCCGTCCAGGACAGGCTCGGGGACTTCTGGATCCCGCAGCGAGGCATCTTCATGATCGGCTCGTCAGTGTTCGAGCCGTCCGACCCCGCCACGCACCTCGCCGCGGGGCACTGAACCTTTCTCCTCTAGAACGGGTACGGTGCGATATCCGGCCGAACGGTCAGCCACTGGATTTCCGTGAAGGATTCCATGTTGGCGTGATGCCCGCCGATCCGCGAGCCGTTGCCCGAGTTCTTGACCCCGCCGAAGGGCGAGTTGGCCTCGTCGGATACGGTCTGTTCGTTGATGTGGACCTTGCCGGAGTCGAGACGGTCGGCGATCGTCATGGCCATGCCGACGTCGCCGAGAATCCCGATGGAGAGCCCGTACTCGTTGTCGTTGGCCAGGGCCACTGCCTCGTCCACGGTGGAGAACTTCATCACCGGCGCCACGGGGCCGAAGATTTCGTCCTTCCACGCCGGACTGGCGAGATCGAGGTCCGCGAGCACGGTGGGCCGGTAGAAGCGGCCGTCGTGGCTGCCGCCGGCGGCCAGCCGCGCGCCGCCCTGCACCGCATCCTGGACGATCGTGTCCACGCGGTGCAGCTGCTTCTCATCGATCACCGGGCCCAGCGCCACCGTTCCGCTCTTGGGATCGCCCACCGGCAAATGACTGGCCTTCTCGGCAAGGGCGCTGACGTAGTCCTCGTAGATGTCCTCGTGCACAATGTGCCGGCCGGACGCCATGCAGATCTGTCCCTGGTGCATGAAGGAGCCAAACGCGGCGGCCGAGACCGCCTTGGGAAGGTCGACGCCGGGCAGCACGATCATCGCGTTGTTCCCGCCGAGTTCCAGATGGGCGCGCTTGAGCAGCCGGCCGGCAGCTTCGCCCACCTTGCGGCCTGCCGCCGTCGACCCCGTGAAGGCGATGACGCGGACCTCGGGCGCCTCGACGACGGCCGCGCCGATCTCGGCACCGCCCGGCAGCAGCGACAGCAGGCCCGGCGGAAGGCCGGCTTCCTCGAACACCCGGACCAGGGTGACGCCGCCGCAGACCGCCGTGCGCGGGTCAGGCTTGAGCAGCACGGCGTTGCCGAGGGCCAGGGCCGGGGCGACGGCGCGGATCGAGAGGATGAGCGGGAAGTTGAACGGCGCGATCACCGAGACGACACCGACGGGGCGTCGTCGGGCGAAGGACCAGCGGTTCTCGTTCGAGGTCAGCACGTCGCCGGCCGGGAGCGAGGGCAGCGCCGAGGCGTCGTAGCATTCGTTGGCCGCGATGTGGGTTTCCAGCCCGGCCTTGGGCGGGATGCCGCCCGATTCGCGGACGATCCAGTCCCCGATTTCCGCGGCGTGTTCCTCCCAGAGCTGTCCCGCGCGGCGCAGCACCGCGGCGCGGTCCTCCGGGTTGCGGGCGGCCCAGTCCTTCTGCGCCGTCGCGGCGACGGCAGCGGCTTCGTGGACATCCTCCACTGAGGCCACGCCATAGTGGCCCAGCGTCTCGCCGGTTGCGGGTTCGACGGCGTCGCCGACCCCGCCCCGTCCGGGCCGCCAGCCGTTGAGGTGGATCTTGCCCTCCCAGAGGGCGGAGTCGAGCAGGGACATGTCCTGTCCTTTCGTCGTGGGGTCATGCTTCTGGACCGGCCGGTCGAATCCGAACCGGACCGTGCCTTCGTCCATCTCATGTCGGCGGACCGCTGCCGTCAAGGGTTCGGGCGTCAAGAGTGCTGGAGTTGGGAGTCCCGTCGCCAAGAGTGCGTGTGCGCCTGGCCCCGGGGGACCTTCGGCCGTATCGCGACGCGGCCCGGCGCGGACACCATGGAACATGGCCAAGATCTATATCCCGTACGGGACCGTTGAAGGACAGACAGCACAGATCGCCGACTACATGGCCGAACTGATCCGGGCGCACGGGCACCAGGCAGAGACGGCGGACCTCAAACATTCCGGCGACACTCTTCCGGGCGGCTACGACGGCGTGATCGTGGCGGCCTCGGTTCACATGGGCAAGCACGAGGGGCACGTCAAGGACTTCGTCAAGAAGAACCGCGCCGAGCTCGAACGGTTGCCCTCCGCCCTGGTTTCGGTGAGCCTGGCCGCCCACGGGGACGAGGAGAACGCGGAGAGCTACGTGGCGAAGTTCGAGGAAGACACGGGCTGGCGGCCCTCGCACGTCGGATTGTTCGCCGGCGCGCTGCTCTACAGCCACTACGGGTTCATCAAGAAGCACATGATGAAGAAGATCGCCAGCGACAAAGGGTCCCCGGACACGGACACCACCCGTGACTACGTCTACACGGAATGGGACGGCGTCCAGCGCTTCACCGAGGACTACCTGGCATGGCTGGCCAAGCTGGGCAGTCAGAAGTAGGACCTTGTTAAGGCGTAGGGCTCAGGAGCGGGCGTAGGGCGGAACAGCGTCGCCGGGCGCGAAGGGCCTGAACCACCGATCGAACGCCAGACTACCGGTGTCGGCGTCGGCACGGTCCTGGCTGTCGGCGTCGTCGTCGGGGTAGAGCGCGTCGCTGTCCGCGTCCTCCAGGAGGACTTCCTCGACGTCGGCCCGCCAGCCCTCCGGAAGGTCCAGTTCGTAGATGTCCTCGGTGATTTCGGCCTGATCGAGGAGGCAGCGGACGGCGAGCTCCGCGGCGAGGCAGCCCGGCGCGGTCCAGCCCCGGACCAGGGATGCGGTGACATCCGCGGCGACGACGATGAATTTCTGGGTGAACTTCGCGTCGTAGCTGTCCGCGAACTGCGGCGGCAGCGAGGACAGGACCGAGGTCCCGGCGATATCGGCCGGCGTGACAACGTCCAGGGTGCCGAGCGTTCCGAGATCGCGGAACAGCTGGTCAATCAGGATGCTCGACGAATTCCACAGGAGTCCGGCCAGCAGGCGGGTCTGGCGCACGGATTTCTGACGGTCCTCCGGCGGGACGGCGGCCATTTCCTCCAGGTCTTCGGGATCGAACTGGAGCCGCTGTTCGGCCGTCATGTCGTCCGGGTGCGGATCGAGTCCGAGCAGTTCCAGGCTCAGCCCGGTGAGTTTTTCGGCGTCGGCCAGTAGTTCTTCGGTGATGTCGTCGTCGTCGGCGCTCATGCCCCCGATGCTACCTGCCGTTTGTTCCTGGCCCGATTCGCGTTACGCGGCAGGGGCTTGCCGGGTTCTAGGCGGCGGCTGCCCGGGGATGCTCTGACGTCGAGCTTCCGTGCGCCATCCGGACCGCGGCAAGGTAGCTGATTCCCGCGATCAGGGGGACCACGCTGGCCGCGGTGAGCGATGCCAGCGGCCCGGACCGCGCGATGAGCGTGATCAGGAGCGGCAGCACGCCCAGGGCCACGAGCAGCCAGCCGGCCAGCGCGGTGCGTTTCAGGCCGAGCACGGCGGCTGGGAATGCCAGCGCGACGACGCTGACGGCTATGACAGGTCCGTTGTCACTGAGGAAGCTGCGCAGGGCCGCCGGGTCGAAGGCGAGCCAGATGCAGGCCGCGATGAAGGCGGAGGACAGGGCGAGCAGCAGGGGAGAGGTCACCGCCGGCCAGAACCACGCCGCGACCGCGAGGATGAGCATCGGCGCCACCCAGGCGAGCGTTATCAGCGTTCCCACCGTTCCGCCAGGATCCTGCATGGCGTCGCCACCGATGAAGATTCCCGCGAGGACCGTGAATACGGCCATGACGGCCGCCCCGGTCCGTGTCAGCGCCGTGGCGCGCCGCTGTGGATCCTTTTCACGTGCAAACACAACACCCATCACGACGGCGACCACAACAATCGCGCCGAGCGCCAAAATGACCGGAACGTTCATGGGATGCCTCCTGCAGACGAACGGGGCTTACGTCCATTGGATTCCTGCCCCAGCGGCTGTGCCAAGGGGAGAAAGGCCCGTTTCACGCTTCACAGCACCCGGCGGCATCGATGTTCCTCTTCGGGGGATTGGTGACCGCCAGCCCCAAGTAGGCCGGCCGGCTCTAGAGACGGTTAAACTCCTGCTGCCACAGTGCCTTATCCCATCTCTCCTGCAGCTTTCGGTCCATGGTCCATTTACTCTCCCATGTGTCGAAGTTGGCTTTGAAGGTGGGCACGTAGTAGTTGGAGCCCTTGCGGCGGGTTCTCTTCTTGAGTCTCAGCAAGAGGCCGAGCAGGATCCACACTGCGGTGAGAATTACGACCAGGAAGAATATCGTCTCCACGGGCAACCAGTCCTCGAAGGGGTTTAGTGCCTCCAGTTTAATCCAACTGGCGCCGGATAACGAAGCGTGCCCCTTCCCGCCGGCAGTGCCACTGCCCGTACCGCTGTCGCACGGACAAGAGTTCTGTTTGCCGGTAGGGAATGATTGCCGGAAATGGCTCCTGAGGCGGAGAGTCGTCTCTTGGCCGGATGCTTAGCGCGTCCACCTTGTAGAGCGAGCGCATCGTTGCGCCGGTACTGCAGTGTGTCTGAATAATGCCGCAGCTTCCGTGCCGTGGCCGACAACTCCCATGCGGGTGATCAGGGAGTAAAACCCCTTTCTCCGGGCGTGTCGCCCGTGTAATAGTGTCGTTATGTTCATTTTCGTGCTAGTGGCGATCGTGCTACTGGTCTTGTTTTGGCAATACATCGTGGCGGGGCTCGGTCTTTGGGTGCTCGTGCTGCTTTTGCGCGCCGTGATCAACTGGACGGTGGCCGACCCGACGCCGGGTTACCGCCGGAAGGCCGTTCAGACCCGGCCCGTGGTCAAGCCTGTTCAGACCCGGCCTGTGCCCGCGCTGAAGCCTGCCCGCGAGCTGCCCGAGCCGGACTATCTGCCCAGGTGGACTGTCAGCCGCCGGCTGGACGCCGGCCGCGAGCATGCCCAGTGGCAGAAGATGTTCGACAACACGGCGCAGTAGAACGCTGCCGAGTCGGCCTCCGGGGCTTCAGAACCTCGGTCCCGTCCAGCGATGCCTCGCGGGCACCGGTGGTGGAAATCGCGCGGCTAAAGTTCGCCGCCATGCTAGCCTTTTGCGCGTTCAAAGCGTGACGTCGTCCCCGCGGTCAGGCAACCGCCCCCTGAAAGTGGGCCTCGATGATTCCTTTGATGTCGTCGTGGCAGCCGCCGCAGCCCGTGCCGGCACGGGTCGCCGCGGAAACCTCGGGCACCGTGGAGCAGCCGTCGGAGGCCGCGGCGGCAATGGCCGTTCCGCTGACGCCGGCGCACCGGCAGACCGTCCGGGCAGGGTCGGCGGCTCCGGGCGAGGCGAGCTGGTCCGGCCCGTCCAGGCGCAGCAGCAGCGAGCGGTCAGCGGGGAGTTCGGCGCCGCGCTCGAACAGCTGCACGAGCTCGGCCGAAGTGCGGGGCATACCCACGGCCACGAGACCCTCAAGCACGCCGGCGCGGGTGGTCATCTTCACGTAGCGGCCGTGCTCCGGATCGGCCCACTGGGCAATCTGCAGCCGGGCGCGGCCGTTCACTGCTCCCGCGGTGAGGGCTTCCTCGTCCCACGGTTCGGCGGACACATCCCCGGCCACGGCCATGTTCATGCCGCGGGCCTTGAGCACGATCACGCCCGGCAACTCCGCGGCAAGCGCCGGCAATGCTTCCGCCTCGGCAGGAGCGCCGGACGCCAGCAGGGTCAGATACTCGGCGAGCCATTCGGCCTGCCGCCAGCCCGGGCCCACCAGCCCGGACGGGCCGCGCGCGGTCCGGCACTCCACGCATTCGGGGTCCGGGCAACGGACCTCCGCGCAGTCGCCGATCGCAAAGATGTGGGGCTCGTGGTGGGCGCGGAGCTTGTGGTCCACCAGGATTCCGGCGGCCGTGGAGAGGCCGCAGCCTTGGGCCAGTTCGGTCCGCGGCCGGACGCCGCAGGAGAGGACCAGGAGGTCGCCGTCGATCGCGGAACCGTCATCCAAAAGCAGCGCGGAGAAACCGCCGTCGGGGGCGTTGTGCTCGACGCCGGTGGAGCGGGCGTTGCCGGCCATCCGCACGCCGCAGTTCCGCAGCGAAGCCGCGAGCACGGCGCCACCGCCGCGGTCGATGTTCCGGCCCAGGGGATGCGGGCCGTTGTGCACTACGGTGACCGTGGCGCCTTCCTCGGCCGCAGCCAGTGCGGTCTCCAGACCCAGGACGCCGCCGCCCAGGACCACCACGCGCTTGCCGCCGGCCACCGCCGAGTGGAGCACGGACGCGTCGCGGAGATCGCGCAGGGCCGTCACGCCCGGCGGCAGCACCGGGGCGGCCGGGTCCGGGTTGAGTCCGGTGAGGTTCGGGATGACCGGCCGGGAACCGGTGGCGAAGACCAGCCGGTCGTAGCCCGGGGTGGATCCGTCGGTGAGGACAACCTGCTGGCGGGCGCGGTCCACGCGCCGGACGCGGACGCCCAGCCGGACGTCGACGCCGTCGGCCACCAGCGCGGCCGGGTCCGCGAGGGCCAGGGCGGCCTGCGTGGTCCGTCCGACGCCGAGATCCGCCACGAGGACCCGGTTGTACGCGGCCTCGGACTCTTCGCCGATTACCGTCAGGTGCGCGATGCCGCTGCGCACGGCAGGCAGCAGCTCGTCGATCAGCCGCGCGGCGACAGGCCCGAAGCCCACCACCACAATCCGCTCAGTCATGAGGTCTCCTCTGCTTGAAGAACGCGGGCTTGAACACCGCTGTGATCACCGGCCGGGACGTCCCCGGACACTGCCGGGCGAATCCACACTTTGCTGGTCTTGAACTCAGGCATCCCGGAAATGGGGTCCGTGGCCGCCTCGGTGAGCCGGTTGGCGCTCTCGAGTTCCGGGAAGTGGAACGGCAGGAACACCGTCTCCGGGCGGATGTCCGTGCTGAGCTCGGCACGGCAGCTGACCTCGCCGCGCTCATTGGAAATCGAGACGTAGTCGCCGTCTGCGATGCCCTGGGCGGCGGCCGCGGCGGGGTGCAGCTGCAGTCGCGCCTCCGGCCGGGCCTCGACCAGCGCGGCCACCCGGCGGGTCTGCGCCCCTGACTGGTAGTGCTCCATGAGACGGCCGGTGATCAGCGTCATCGGCTTGCCCAAATGATCAGCGCTGCCGCGCTCCGCCGCGGCCGCGGACGCGGAGCCCCGAGAAACAGAACGACGCCGGGGCGTCACCGCCGTAAAGACGGCCCGCCCGTCCGCATGGGCAAAGGCGTCCAGGAAGAGTCGCGGCGTGCCGGTGCCACCCGACGGGTACGGCCAGTAGGCGGCCTCACCGCGGTCCAGCATGGCGTAGTCGATTCCGGAGTAGTCGGCCAGGCCGCCGGAGGACGCGAGCCGGAGTTCCTCGAACACCGTCTCCGGGTCCTCGCTGAAGGTGGAGGGTGCGTGCAGGAGCTCGGCCAACCGGGTCATGATCCACAGCTCGCTGCGGACACCGGGCGGGGGAGTGAGGGCCCGGCGGCGGCGGAGCACGCGGCCTTCGAGGTTGGTGAGGGTTCCCTCTTCCTCGGCCCACTGGGTCACGGGCAGGATCAGGTCCGCCTCGGCGGCGGTTTCGGAGAGGAAGAAGTCGCACACCACGAGGAAGTCCAGGCTGCGCAGGCCCTCGATCACGGCGTTGGCGTCCGGGGCGGACACCGCCACGTTGGCGCCGTGCACGAAGAGGCACCGGACGCCGTCGGGCTGTCCCAGGGACTTCAGGAGCTGGACGGCGGGGAGGCCGGGACCGGGGATCAGGGTTTCGGGCACACCCCAGACCTTTGCCATGTAGGCGCGGGCGGCGGGGTCGGTGATTTTCCGGTAGCCGGGGAGCTGGTCGGCCTTCTGGCCGTGTTCCCGGCCGCCCTGGCCGTTGCCCTGGCCGGTGAGCGTGCCGTAGCCGCTGCGCGCGGAGCCCGGCAGGCCCAGCAGTAGCGAGAGGTTGATGGCGGCCGTGGCGGTGTCAGTGCCGTCGACGTGCTGTTCGACGCCGCGGCCGGTGAGGATGTAACTGCCGCCCTTGCGGGCGCCGTCGGCCAGCCGGCGGGCGGTGTCGCGGATCAGTCCGGCCGGGACGCCGGTGATCGACTGGACCCGTTCCGGCCAGAAGCTTCCGACGCTGCGGACCACGGCGTCGTAGCCGGCGGTCCGTTCCGCGATGAACGCGGCGTCGGCCAGGCCCTCGTGGATCACCACGTGGGAGATGCCCAGGAGGAGGGCGAGGTCGGTGCCCGGCAGGGGCTGCAGGTGCAGGCCGCCGCCGTCGGAGGTAAACGCGGCGGTGGCGGAGCGCCGGGGGTCGACGACGATCAGCCCGCCGGCGTCGCGTGCGCCTTGCAGGTGCTGGACGAAGGGCGGCATGGTCTCGGCGACGTTGGAGCCGAGCATCAGGATAGTGCTGGCGGCGTCGAGGTCCGCGAGCGGGAACGGCAGCCCGCGGTCCAGGCCGAAGGCGCGCATGCCGGCCGCAGCCGCGGAGGACATGCAGAACCGTCCGTTGTAGTCGATCCGCGAGGTGCCCAAGGCCAGCCGGGCGAATTTGCCGAGCTGGTAGGCCTTCTCATTGGTGAGGCCGCCGCCGCCGAAGACTCCGACGGCGTCCGCTCCGTGTTCGGCGCGGGCCTTCTTCACGGCGGAGACGATCCGCATGAGCGCCTCGTCCCAGCTGATCGGGCGGTGGACGCCGTCGTCGTCCTTCAGCAACGGTTCCGTGACGCGGCCCGGGTGGTCCAGCAGTGACGCGGAGGTCCAGCCCTTGCGGCACAGGCCGCCGCGGTTGGTGGGGAAGTCCCGGCCGTTCACAGTGAGGAGAGGCCCGTTTGCGGGTGACACAGCGGCGGCGGGTCCCGGCGCCGGTGCGGCGTCAACGGGGTCTGACCCCGGCTGGGGAGCCGGGGTCAGAGCCGCTGGAGAGGTGAGCGTCATGGCGCACTGCAGGGCGCAGTAGGGGCAGTGCGTGTCGGCGCCGGCGGTCATGTTAGACGTGTCCCATCGCGTTTCGGTTGGCGTTGCGGATGTAGCAGAACCAGCAGACGGCCAGCATCAGGACGTATGCCCCGACGAATCCGTAGAAGGCCGAGGTGTAGGAGCCGCTGGCGGTGTTGGAGGCGTTGAGCACCTGCGGGATGATGAATCCGCCGTAGGCACCGATGGCCGAGATCAGGCCGAGGGCCGAGGACGCGAGCCGCTGGGTGGTGTGCGTGCTCGCCCCGGAGCGGGCGGCCCGGCTGGAGGTAGCGAAGATGATCGGGATCATGCGGTAGGTGGCGCCGTTCCCGAAACCGCTCGCGGTGAACAGGAGCAGGAACAGGAACAGGAAGAGCCAGAAGTTCTTCATGGGCAGCGTCCAGAGCATGGTCAGGGTGATGACGGCCATGGCGGCGAAGGCTGCGACGGTCATGCGGGCCCCGCCCATCCGGTCCGCCATGCGTCCGCCGTAGGGGCGGGCCAGGGAACCGACCAGCGGGCCGAGGAAGGCCAGGGACAGGGCCACGGTGCCGACGGAGATCGAGGAGAATGCCGGGAAGTAGTCCTTGATGAGCTTGGGGAAGACGCCGGCGAAGCCGATGAACGAGCCGAAGGTGCCGATGTACAGCAGCGCCATGATCCACAGGTGCGGTTCCTTGAGCGCCGCCAGCGAACCCGCGACGTCGCCCTTGGCGCTGGTGAGGTTGTTCATGTACTTCCAGGCGCCGAAGGCGGCCAGCAGGATCAGAGGAACCCACATGAACCCGGCGACGGGCAGGTTCACGGTGCCGGCTGCCAGCAGGGTGATAGCGATCGGCACGGCCAGCTGTGCGACGGCGGCGCCGAGGTTTCCTCCGGCGGCGTTCAGGCCCAGGGCCCACCCCTTTTCCCGGGCCGGGTAGAAGAAGGTGATGTTCGCCATCGAGCTGGCGAAGTTGCCGCCGCCGAATCCGGCCAGGGCCGCCACGAAGAGCATGACGCCGAACGGGGTGGCCGGGTTGGCGACGCACAGGCCCAGTCCGATCGTCGGGATCAGCAGCAACAGTGCGGAGACGATGGTCCAGTTGCGGCCGCCGAAGCGCGGCACCATGAAGGTGTAGGGGATCCGCAGCGTGGCGCCCACGAGGCTTGGCATGGAGATCAGCCAGAAGATCTCGTTGGTGGAGAACTTGAAGCCTGCGGCGGGAAGCTGGACCACCACGATCGACCACAGCTGCCAGACCACGAATCCCAGGAACTCGGCGAAGATGGACCAGTTCAGGTTGCGACGGGCGATCCAGCGGCCGGCCGATTCCCACTGTTCCTTGTTTTCCGCATCCCAGTTGGCGATCCAGCGGCCGGGCCGGTGCTCGAGGGTAAGGGTGTCGGCAGTGCGGGCGGCGCCGGCATCTGCGGTGCCGATTTCGGCGGTGCGTTCAGCAGTCACTTAGGAGACCTCCTTGGGGGGTGTTGTCCTTCAACGGTAGGTACGCCGCGTTTCAGGGACGGTCGCGGTTTATTAACGTGCTGTGACGTTTGCCTATCGGGGCTTATGTGACGGTGTGAGAATCGCTGTGACGACCACCACGTGAGACGAACCAAAATGTCCAAATAGTGGAACGTTTGTCCATTGGGTGGACGATGGGAACTATTATCAGACATATACGAATCCCTAGCCGGCGGCCCGGGGCATCGGGCCCTGGGGAACATCCGTCCGGTCATCATGAAAGCGTTACTACATGTCCTCCACTGCAACCTCCGCGGAGCATGGGTCTGCCAAGCAGGTGAACTCGCGCGGCCGCGTGATCGTCGCCAGCCTGATCGGCACCACCGTCGAGTTCTACGACTTCTACGTGTACGCCACCGCCGCCGTGCTGGTCTTCCCGAAGCTCTTCTTCCCGGGGCAGAACGAGACCACGCAGCTCCTGGCATCCTTCGCCGTGTTCGGCGTCGCGTTCATCGCCCGGCCGCTCGGCTCGATCGTCTTCGGCCACTTCGGTGACAAGTTCGGCCGCAAGGGCACGCTCGTGGCCTCGCTGCTGACGATGGGCATTGCCACCTTCCTGATCGGCTGCCTCCCGACGGCGACCGTTCCCGGCTGGACCTTCTGGGCCCCGGCCCTGCTCGTCGTGTTGCGCTTCGCCCAGGGCCTTGCCCTTGGCGGGGAGTGGAGCGGCGCGGCGCTGCTCGCCACCGAGAACGCCCCGGCAAACAAGCGTGCCATCTACGGCACGTTCCCGCAGTTGGGTGCGCCCATCGGCTTCATCATCGCCAATGTGCTCTTCCTGATCTTCAGCTACACCCTGACCCCGGCGGCATTCGAGGCGTGGGGCTGGCGCGTGCCGTTCCTGGCCAGCGCCGTGATGGTGATCATCGGCCTCTACGTCCGGCTCAAGCTGATCGAAACCCCCGCCTTCACCAAGGTCCTCGAATCCAAAGAGGTCGCCAAGCTGCCGCTGGCACGGGTCTTCAAGACCAGCTGGCGCCCGCTGATCCTCGGCACGTTCATCATGCTCGCAACCTATGTGCTCTTCTACCTGATGACCACATTCACGCTGACCTACGGGACCCGGGCGGCCAGCCTGGACGCGGCGAAGGCCGCCGCCGTAAAGGCCGGCAAGCCGATGACCGATGCCGCCGCCGCGGCATTCGTTCCGGGTCTGGGCTACACCCGGAACGACTTCCTCTGGATGCTCATCGCCGGTGTCGTGTTCTTCGGCATCTTCACGCTGGTCTCCGGCCCGCTGGCCGAGAAATTCGGCCGCCGCAAGATGCTGATCGCCGTGACCTTCGGCATCCTCGCCTTCGGCCTGCTGTTCGTTCCGCTGTTCAGCGCCGGCTTCGTGGGCGCCATGGCACTGCTGGTCATCGGCTTCTCGCTTATGGGCCTGACGTTCGGCCCCATGGGCGCGCTCCTGCCGGAGTTGTTCCCGACCAACGTCCGCTACACCGGCTCCGCGATCAGCTACAACGTCTCCAGCATCCTTGGCGCGGCCGTGGCTCCGTTCATCGCCGTCTGGCTCTGGGAACTGGCGGGCGGCAGCACCGTGCTGGTGGGCGTCTACCTCGCCTCCATGGCCGTGCTGACACTGATCGCCCTGTTCGTGAGCAAGGAAACCCGGGACCTCGACTACGAGAACAACGTAGCCTGACGTTCCAGGCCTGCCGCTGACGGAAATGCCCGGCG
This sequence comes from Arthrobacter sp. TE12232, assembly GCF_054062615.1. Classification (NCBI taxonomy): domain Bacteria; kingdom Bacillati; phylum Actinomycetota; class Actinomycetes; order Micrococcales; family Micrococcaceae; genus Arthrobacter; species Arthrobacter sp. TE12232. The sequence continues at coordinate 1,149,516 of NZ_JBSSFK010000001.1, read as the reverse complement.
TGTTCGCTGAACACGCCGGGCATTTACGCGTCCGGCACTTCCTTATCTCGTCGGTCCGTACCTGGTGACTGCCGGCGGGACTAGCTCGCGTAGCGCTCGACGAAGTTCCGGAGGATTTTCATCGGTTCGGTGGCCGCGAACTGCCGGGCGTCCTCCATCAGCATCTCGGCCGATTCCGGCGGGAAGTATCCGGCATGGCGGTAGATGTCGATCCTGGTGATCAGCCCCTCGGCGTCGAGTTCAGGATGGAACTGGGTGGCGTAGAGGTTGGTCTTGATCCGGAACATGTGCACCGGGCAGGCGGCCGAACTGGCCAGGAGCACCGCGTGGGCAGGCAGGACGGTGCAGGCTTCCTTGTGGCCGGTGAAGGCCGTGAAGCTCTCCGGCAGCCCGTGCAGGAGGGGATCCGCGAGCCCCTCGTCCGTCAGCTTGATGGTGACGCCGCCCAGGCCTTCGCCGTAGGTGCGGTCGATCACGGCGCCCTGGTGCCGGCCCAGCGTGCCCACCCCGTAGCAGGCGCCCAGGAACGGGAAATCCTCAGCGACGATCCTGTCCAACAGCGCGGCGAGCTCACGCTCCACCCGGTGCTGGGTGTCGGTCTTGTGCTCGGAAGGGTCGCTGGAGGTGAACGGGCTTCCGCCCACAATCACTCCGGAGTAGCGCGACAGCTCCAGCTCAAGCAACGGTCCGGCTTCCATCCGGACGCGGTGCAGCTGCCCGGGTTCCAGTCCGCCGTAGCGCAGGTAGGCCCGGTATTCGTCCTCGGCGGCCTCGTCCTCGGCGCGGGAGGCGAGGAGCAGAAATGGCTTCACAGACCAAGTTTGCACGGGCGGGACGCGGGGGCGCCAGAGGCGCGCCTGCGTCCCGCCCGGGGGATGCTGAGGGCCGAAGCTACTCGGCCGCGCCGTCCTCGATCAGGGCGATGATGGCGCCGGCGGAGACCGTCTCGCCGGCAGCGGCGGAGAGGCCGATGACGATGCCGGCGCGGTGCGCGGTGAGCGGCTGCTCCATCTTCATCGCTTCGAGCACGACGACGAGATCGCCTTCAGCGACGGCGTCGCCCTCGGCGACTGCCACCTTCACGATGGTGCCCTGCATGGGCGAGGTCAGCGCGTTGCCGCTCGCGGCCACGGCTGCGCCGCCGCTGCGGAGGCGCTTCTTGGCCTTGGCCGGCTTGGCGCCGGCCGTGGTGCTGACCGAGCCGAGTGATGCGGGCAGGACCACTTCCAGGCGCTTGCCGCCGACCTCGACGACGACGCGCTGGCGGTCGCCGGCGTCGGCCGCTTCAGCCTCGGTGCCGGTGGGGGCCCAAGCGGGAATGTCGTTGACGAAGGCGGTCTCGATCCAGCGGGTGTGGACCTTGAAGGGGCCCTCGGCCGGTGCGAAGTCCGGGTTGGAAACCACCGCGAGGTCGAACGGGATGACGGTGGGGATGCCTTCCACCACCATCTCCTCGAGCGCGCGCCGGGACCGCTGCAGGGCCTGGGTGCGGGTGGCGCCGGTCACGATCAGCTTGGAGAGCATGGAGTCGAAGTTGCCGCTGATGACATCGCCCTGCTCCACGCCGGAATCGATGCGGACGCCGGGGCCGGTCGGGTTCTTGAGCGTCGTGATGGTCCCGGGGGCGGGCATGAAGTTCCGGCCCGGGTCCTCGCCGGTGATGCGGAATTCAATCGAGTGGCCGCGCACTTCCGGGTCCCCGTAGCCGAGCTCCTCGCCGCGGGCCAGCCGGAACTGTTCGCGCACGAGGTCGATCCCGGTGACCTCCTCGGAGACACAGTGCTCTACCTGCAGGCGCGTGTTGACCTCAAGGAAGGAGATGGTGCCGTCCTGGCCGACGAGGAACTCGCACGTGCCCGCGCCGAGGTAGCCGGCCTCTTTCAGGATGGCTTTGGACGATTCGTAGAGGCGCCGGTTCTGCTCCTCCGTCAGGAAGGGGGCCGGGGCCTCCTCGACGAGCTTCTGGTTGCGGCGCTGGAGCGAGCAGTCGCGGGTGGAGACGACCACAACGTTGCCGTAGGCGTCGGCGAGGCACTGGGTTTCGACGTGCCTCGGGGCGTCCAGGAAGCGCTCAATGAAGCACTCGCCGCGGCCGAAGGCGGCGGTGGCCTCGCGCACGGCGGATTCGAAGAGTTCGGGGATTTCCTCGCGGGTGCGGGCCACCTTGATGCCGCGTCCGCCGCCGCCGAAGGCCGCCTTGATGGCGACGGGCAGGCCGAACTTGTCCACGAAGTCGAGGATTTCCTCGGCGGAATTGACCGGATCGGCGGTGCCGGGGACCTGCGGGGCGCCGACCTTCTCGGCGATGTGGCGGGCCTGGACCTTGTCGCCCAGGGCGGAGATCGCCTCGGGGGAGGGCCCGATCCACGTGATGCCGGCGTCGATGACCTTGGCGGCGAAGTCGGCGTTTTCGGCCAGGAAGCCGTACCCCGGGTGGATGGCGTCCGCGCCGGACTGGCGGGCGACGTCGATGATCTTGTCCATTACGAGGTAGGACTCAGCGGCGGTGTTGCCACCCAGCGCGTAAGCCTCGTCGGCGAGCCGGGCGTGCAGCGCGTCGCGGTCAGGATCCGCGTACACGGCCACCGAGGCGATGCCCTCATCGCGCGCGGCGCGGATGATGCGCACCGCAATTTCTCCGCGGTTGGCGATCAGCACTTTGCTGAGCGGGCGGCTGCCCTCTGCTGCAAGTGACTGCGTTGATCCCGGCACGGTGGTTGCGGACTGCTCCGAATTTGCTGACAAGGCGTCTCCTTCTTTCCTTCAGGGAGCCTAGCGCGGTTTTGAGGGTTCCGCCGATATTACTTGCGGATTCCGCGCGTAAACGGCCCTTCCTTTGTAGGGTTGCCACAAAGGGCGGCGAATTGGCTCATTCCGCCGTCGCTGGCCGTCCCTCTGCTCTCACTCGGCACGGACGTCCGCCGGGTCAATGGCCCCGCCCGTCCAGAGCTCGGTGATTCCCACATTTGCCTGGCTGAGCAGCGCCCGGAGCGTGGAAATGGAAAGCCCGACGACGGTGTGGGGGTCGCCGTCGACCTTCCGGATGAATGCCCCGCCGTAGCCGTCGATCGTGAAGGAGCCGGCACACTGGAGCGGCTCGCCGGTGGCGATATAAGTCTCGATCTCATCGGCGCTCATGTCCATGAAGTGCACCTCGGCCGAGGACACCGAGCCCAGCGTGGCGCCGGAGCCCCGGGCGGTGATGTCCCCGCCGCCGTCGTCTGTGTTTCCGCCGTCGGTGTCGCGGCAGTCCACGAGCCAGTGCCCCGTGTGCAGGACGCCCATGCTGCCGCTCATACGGAGCATCCGCTCACGGGCGACGTCGGCCGTGTAGGGCTTGCCGTGGGCCTCGCCGTCGAACTCGAAGACCGAATCGCAGCCGATGACGAGGGCGCCGTCGGCCTCCGGCAGCGAGGCGACGGCCTCGGCCTTGGCCCGGGCGAGCAGGAGGGCGGTGTCATGCGGGTCCGTCACGCCGTAGCGGGCCTGGACGGCGTCCTCGTCCACGTCGGAGACAAGGACCTCGTGCCGGATCCCGGCGTGGCTGAGCAGCTTGGTGCGGGCGGGGGACTGGGAGGCAAGAATGAGGCGGGTCACGGATCCAGCCTAATCCACAGCGGCTCAGCAACGCGGAGTCACTTACGGCCCATCCGGAGGCCTCCAGGGGCGCCAGGTAGCGCCGTCTGTTAGCCCTCGGCCGGGGCGAAAGACTCTGGCTGCGGATACTTGCTCATGGTGTGGTTGCCTCGGGACACTACAGAGAATCGAGCAGCCCATGACCGGATGGCTAGTGGCAAGCGTTGGCAGCGTTGGGGACGGAACATATTTTGGCTGGGACGGCTTCACCATCCAGTCCGGAAACCTGATAGTGATCGTCGTGATGATCATCCTGTTTGTCCTGGCTCTGGTCCTGCCTTTTCCCGGCGGGAAGCGGCGGAAATGACCGCCCAGGCGACACCGGGGCCTGGCACTCCGGTCGAGGAACCTGACGCCCACACCTGGACGGGCAGAGCCCGCCGGTGGCTCCTTAAGAAGCTTCCTCCGGACAAGCTCTTGCCCGAGGACCAGCCGAGCTATGTGGCATCCTGGGCGTACGTCTTCGGCATGGGGGCGATCGCTTCACTGCTGTGGATCGTCATTTCGGGGATCGTGCTGGGACTGAACGGACCCCAGTGGTACCACGTTTCATCGCTGGGGCACTTCGTCAACAGCACCCATCTGTGGAGCGTGGAGCTCTTCTTCATCTTCATGGTGGTGCACCTGTGGCTGAAATTCTGGATGGCGGCCTGGCGCGGGGGCCGGGTCCTGACCTGGATCACCGGCGTGATCTCCTTTGTCGTTTCCATCGTGGCGGCCTTCACCGGATATCTGCTCCAGACGAACTTCGATTCCCAGTGGATTGCCTTCGAAGCCAAGGACGCGCTGAACGCGGTCGGAGTAGGCGCCTGGTTCAACGTCGCCAACGTCGGGCAGCTCTTCACCTGGCACATCACACTGCTGCCCCTGGCCGTGGGCGCCGTGGTGATCCTGCATGTCCTGCTGGTACGGGTCCACGGCGTTGTCCCTCCGCTTGAGGCCGCGGAGTCCGACGCCCAGCTGCTTCACAACCGCCCCGAGCCCGCGGAACCTCCGGAGCCCACCGCACCACCGGAGACCGCGGAATCCGGGGGCGCAGTGCGATGACCAGGAAAACCAACGGCATGTCTTGGCGGAAGACGGACGACGTTGCCAGCCGGCCCTGGACGGGCAGCGTCCGCGAATATGACCTCATCAAGGAACTGATCATCGGTGTTGTGGTGGTCGGGCTGCTCGTACTCGGCGTATCCGCCCTCTTCGGGTCCCCTGATGAGCCCAGCGTCAGCTTGAAAGCGTGGGCCACGGCCGCCCCGGCGGATTTCGTTGGCACCGCGGCAAAAGAACTGGCCGGTACCAGCGACTCTGCGGGGTACGGCCCGCCCTACAACTCGACTCCAGGTGCGTCGCAGACGATCGGCCCCGTGGACCTGCAAAGTCTCTCCGGCGTCCGCCTTCCCGTAGACACCGCCAATGACTTCGTGATCGTCCCGCTGGCGACGCTGCCGTCTCCGCCGGCAGACCTGGCACGTTGGATGGCGGCCACGGATCAGCAGCGCTCAGGCTGGGCAGCCGCCTATTCCGACGCCCTCGCCGCCGCGCCCGATAACGACCCCGCCAAGGTAGCCGACGGCGATTACGGCCCGGTCCCCGCGCTGACCGGCGCGTTGCTCGACATGGCGCGTCAAGGCAATTTGGACGGCGTGCTGCAGAACGGCGGAAACTTCTACAACACGGACTACACGCGCAGCCTCCTGTTCCTGGGGGACGGCAGCTACTTCCCGGGTCTCGCAGCAAGCCAACACCTCTCCGGGGATCAGTGGGGCGTGATGAACGAAACCGGCGATACGCCGGGGCAGTCCTGGTTGTGGCTCTTCTCGCTCCTTTACCAGGTGGAACCGTTCAAGTCCGCCCCGAATGCCGATGCGCTGGTTGTCGTCACAATGTTCGTGCTCACGGCATTGCTGACCCTGCTGCCGTTCATCCCCGGTCTGAGGTCGCTGCCGCGTTGGATCCCCCTTCACCGCTTGGTCTGGAAGGACTACTACCGCAATCGCTGAGTGACCCCGCGTTGCTCTAGCGGGCGGCGCATTACCGTCGTACCGCGCTGGCGAACGTCAGCGTGCTGCGACCTCTTCAGACTCGGCTTCGGGCTCGGCTTCGGGCTCGGCCTCAGTGGAGGCCGACGCGGCGTGTGCCGGCTGGTGGAGCTTGGCGCCCTCGACGTCGACGTCCGGCAGGATCCGGTCCAGCCAGCGGGGAAGCCACCAGGCCTTCTCGCCGAGCAGGTACATCACGGCGGGGACAATCGTCATGCGGACCACGAACGCGTCCACCAGCACGCCGAAAGCCATGGCGAAGCCCAACGGCCGGACCATGTTCAGGTGCGAGAAGATGAAGCCGGAGAACACGCTGACCATGATGATGGCGGCGGCGGTGACCACGGACGCGGCATGGCTAAAGCCGGTGCGGACCGCGTGCTTGGCCGATTCACCATGCATGAACGACTCGCGCATGCCCGAGGTAATGAAAACCTGATAGTCCATGGCCAGGCCGAACAGCACGCCGATCAGGATGATCGGTAGGAAGCTCAGCACGGCACCCGGATTCTCGACGCCGAATACGCCCCCCAGCCAGCCCCACTGGTAGACGGCGACGACGGCACCGAACGCGGCGGCGAGCGAGAGCAGGAAACCGCCGGTGGCCAGCAGCGGCACCCAGATAGAGCGGAACACGAGCAGCAGGAGGATCAGCGAGAGGCCCACCACGATTGCCAGGTACGGCGGCAGCGCGTCACCGAGCTTGGTGGACACGTCGACGTTGCCGGCGGTCTGCCCGGTGAGCCCGATGCTGACCCCGGTGGAGTCCTTGATCTGGGCCTTTTCGGCCCGGAGTTCGGAGACCACCTGGACCGTGCTCGCGCTGGCCGGACCCTCGTTCGGGATGACCTGGAATACGGCGGTGCGGCGGTCCTCGCTCAGGGCCAGGGGCACGGCGGCGGTGACGTTCTCGGTCTTGCGCAGGATGTCCGCGACGTCGAACTGCTTGGCCGTGGCGTCGGTTTCGCTGAGTCCTTCGGGGAGGTCGCCCACCACGATGATCGGGCCCGTCATGCCCTCGCCAAAGCTTCGCTTGGTCACGTCATAGGCCCTGAAGGCTGGCGAGGCGACCGGCTCGGAGCTGGCATCGGGCAGGGCAAGCCGCAGTTGGCTCGCCGGCAGCGCCACGATGCCCAACAGCAGGACGCCGGCCAGCAGGGTCAGGACCGGGTGCCGGGTGACGAGGCCACCCCAGCCGTGGGTGCTGCGGCGTTCGTCGCGGGCCCGGTCCTCGGTCTCGTGGCCCGGGGCGGCGTTGTGCTTCTCTGCCTTGGCCCAGGCTCGCTTGGAGATCAGTTTCCGGCCCACAAGGGAGAGGACGGCGGGCGTCAGGGTCAGGGCAACGACGACGGCGACGGCTACCGTCGCGGCGGCCGAGAGACCCATGACGGCCAGGAACGGAAGGCCGGGGACCACGAGGGCTGCGAGGGCGATGATGACAGTAAGGCCAGCGAAGAGCACAGCGTTGCCGGACGTGCCGGTGGCCAGCGCCACGGATTCCTCGGGGTCCATACCGCCGAGCAGCTGGCCGCGGTGGCGGTTGACGATGAACAGGGAGTAGTCGATCCCGACGGCAAGGCCGAGCATCAGCGCCAGCATCGGGGAGATGGAGCTCATATCCATGGCGCCGCTGAGGGCGAAGGTGCCGCCCACACCGACGGCGACGCCGACGATGGCCATCAGCAGCGGAAGTCCGGCAGCGATCAGGGTTCCGAGCATGATGATCAGGACCAGGGCTGCCACCGCGATGCCGAGAATTTCGGCGGTGCCGAAGATCTCGGAAATGTCCTCGCTGATCTCCTTGCTGGGCAGGGCGGTCACATTGGCGGCGGAAACCTCCTTGACGATGTTCTGGACTTCCTGCCGGACCTCAGGCTTGAGGCCGTTGATGGAAGTCTTGAACTGGATCTGCGCGATCGCGGCCTTGCCGTCCTCGGAGACGAAGCGCAGGCCCTTCGATGCCTCCAGCTGACGTGTGCCCAGGGCCAGCTTTGCCTGGCCGGCTTCCAGTTCCTTGGTGCCGGCGTCGAGCTTTGCCTGACCTTCGGCGAGGGCCGCCTTCTGCTGGCCGAGCTGCGCCTCGATGACGGCGGCCGGCATGCCGGCCGCCGTCATCTGCTGCTCGGCAGCGTCCAGCTTGGCCTTTCCTGCGGCCAACTCGGCCGCGGCCTGGTCCAGCCGGGCTTTGCCGGCAGCGGACTGCTCCTTGCCCGCGGCGAGGTCGGCGGCGGCCTTGTCCAGTTGCGCCTGGGTGGCAAACGGGTCAACTGTGCCCTGGACATCGGGTAGCGTCTTCAGCTTTGCCAGCGCAGCCGTGACCGCATCCTTTCCGGCCTGGCTGAACTGGGCATCGTTGGCTTCGAACACGACGCTCGCGGAGCCGCCGGAGGACGAGGGAAGCTCGCTCTTGAGCTTGTCCGCCATCTGCTGGGTTTCGGTGCCGGGAATCTGGAAGTTATTGGACAGGGTGCCGTGGAAGGCGGCTGCCGCACCACCGACGGCCACCATGATGGCGAGCCAGAGGGAGATGACGAGCCAGCGGTGACGGTAGGAGAACTTGCCGAGACGGTAAAGCAATAGGGCCATGTCAGTGCCGATCTGGGGAAGGGGTGGCGGGGGAGTGGGATGCGAAGCCGGAGCCCAGCAGGCCCATGGATTCGATCAGGAGCTGGCGCAGGACGGACAGGGAATCCGGGCTGAGGTCGCCGCCGCAACGGGCGAACCACACGTCCAGGGCTGCTTTGCCGCAGGAGATGACCGAACCGGCGAGGGCACGCAGATAGAGTTCGTCGATGTCGTGGCCGGCCGTCCGGGCAAAGCGTTCGCGGGCGGCCTCGATGATTTGTTCGGTGCAGTGGTCCCAGGCTTCCAGTTCGGAGCGGCTGAGCTGGGGATTGGTCTGGCCCAGGCTGTAGATCTCGGCTACCGGTGCAACCGTCATGGGATCGGCCAGTTCAACGAGGGCTGCCCGCGCCGAGTCCAGGATGGGTTCGTCGGCCGGACGCAGCCGGAACTGCTGGAGCGCCGTGTCCAGAAATCCGAATGTCACCGAGGCCAGCGCCGCCTCGGTGCTGCCGAAGTAGTTGAAGAAGGTGCGGCGGGATATCCCGGCGGCGTCGGCAATGTCCTCCACCGTGAAGTTTCCGGGGCCCCGCGACCGGAGCAGGTTTAGTGCGGCATCAGTGATGGCCTGCCGGGTGGCCGCCTTATTTAGTTCGCGGCGTGACGGGACGCCGGGTTCACCGGATGCGGCAGCCTGGCCGCCGGCAGAGGATGGTAGTGAAGACACGCCCTTACACTACGTGCATGTTTGCACTCTGAGCAAGTATTTTCAGGGCTTGAGGCTCAGGGTTTGAGTTCGCCGGCCGCGTCGCCGGAACCGGTCAGGTAGATCGACTGGCCCGTCGCTCCGGGCTCGTTGTGTGAGAGTGGAATGGCAAAGACGGCCGTGCCGTACGCGCAGATCTCCGTCCAGTTGGGCCCGATCGCTGACGTGTCGAAGCGCATGGCGACGATGGCGTTGGCGCCGCGCTGCTCGGCTTCGGAGACCATCCGGGCCATGACCTGCTGCCGGCTGTCGTAGAGGGCCCGGGTCATTTCCCGCACCTCGCCGCCGCCCAAGGAACGGAAGCCCGCCATGACCTGGGCGGTGACGTCCCGGGAGCGGACGGTCAGGCCCATGACTTCGCCGAAGACGGCGTCGATCCGGTGGCCCGGGATGTCATTCGATGTGACGATCAGCATGCCCAGAGCCTATCCATTTTTGGGGCCTGGGCGAGGGCAGCCATGCAGCGGGATTCACGTCTGCGCCAGGGCCGGGATCCGTTGCCGGATTCACAGCAGGATTCACAGGAACCTGAAAGCTGGGAGACAGCTATCTCTGCTCAGGCGGGTGCAGACTGGAAACGCTGGTGGTACCGACTTCCCAAGGAGAGCCGTCAGCAACAAAAAGCCGTCACCGCGCGGCAGATCCAGGAGACACACATGTCACGCACAACCAAAATCGCGCTCGGCCTTGGGGCCGCGGCGGTGGCACTCGGCGCCGGGCTCGGAGTCGCCGGGATGGCCTCTGCCACGACGACGCCGAGCCCCACCCCGTCCCCCAGCTCCAGCGCCCCGGGTGGCACCTTTTCCGACGGGCACGGCATGCACGGTGGGCGCCACGGCCATGGACCTGCGGGCGCCGGGCTCGGCACCCGTGTCAAGGACCTCGCCGCCAAACTCGGCGTTGACGAGGCCAAGGTCACCGACGCCCTGAAGGCCTTCCGCGACGCGAACAAGCCGACCACCCCGCCGGCCGAAGGACAGAAGCCGGACCGCGCCGCGATGGAGAAGGCATTGGCCGCATCCCTGGCGAAGTCCCTTGGCATCGATGAAGCCAAGGTCACGGCCGCCCTGGAGGAAATCCGGACCGCGGAGCAGGCCCAGCACGCCGCCGCGCTGAAGCCCCGGCTGGACCAAGCCGTCAAGGACGGCACCCTGACCCAGGCTGAAGCGGATGCCGTCACCAAGGCGGCGGAAAAGGGCGTGATCGGCGGGCGCTAAGGGCCAGCTCCCTCTGGCCCGTTCAACGGCAGAAACGGCGAAGTCCCCGGGAAATTCCGGGGACTTCGCCGTCGCACTTTTGCCTGTCCGACCGGACCGGCTAGGCCGTGGCGTCCGCCAGTTCGCGCTCCGCCGTCGGCCGCGCTGAGGCCGGATCAGCAGCCGGCGCGGCCACAAGGTCGGCGGAAGCGTCGGCGAGGTCGTCGCTGAACGGATCGCCGTTCCGCGGCGCGTTGTAGAGGGTCTCGTCCAGGATGCCCTGGCGCTTGGCCACGATTGCAGGGATCAGGGCCTGGCCGGCCACGTTGACGGCGGTGCGGCCCATGTCCAGGATCGGGTCGATCGCCAGCAGGAGCCCGACGCCGGCCAGCGGCAGTCCCAGCGTGGAAAGCGTCAGCGTCAGCATCACGACGGCGCCGGTGGTGCCGGCGGTCGCGGCCGAGCCGAGCACGGACACCAGCGCGATCAGCAGGTACTGGGTGAAATCAAGCTGGATGCCGAAGAACTGGGCCACGAAGATCGCAGCGACGGCGGGGTAGACCGCGGCGCAGCCGTCCATCTTGGTGGTCGCGCCCAGCGGCACCGCGAAGGAGGCATAGGCGCGCGGGACGCCCAGGCTCCGTTCGGCCACCCGCTGGGTCAGCGGCAGCGTGCCGATCGAGGAGCGGGAGACGAAGGCCAGCTGCACGGCGGGCCACACGCCGGAGAAGTACTGCTTGACGGACAGGCCGTGGCTGCGGATCAGGACGGGGTAGACCACGAACAGCACGAGCGCCAGGCCGATGTAGATTGCCACCGTGAACTTGCCGAGCGAGCCGATGGTGTCCCAGCCGTAGACGGCCACGGCGTTGCCGATCAGGCCGACGGTGCCGATCGGCGCGATCCGGATGATCCACCAGAGGACCTTCTGGATGACGGCGAGGGCGGAGGCATTGAGGTTCAGGAACGGATCGGCGGCCTTCCCCACCTTGAGTGCGGCGATTCCGACGGCGATCGCGATCACGAGGATCTGGAGCACGTTGAAACTGACCGCGATGGTGGCCACGCCGTCAGTGACGGTGGTGGTCGCGCCCAGGCCCAGGAAGTTCTTGGGGAAGAGCCCGGAGAGGAAGGCCCACCAGTCGCCTGACTTGCCGGCGTACTTGGCTTCCTGGTTGATGCCGGTGCCGGCCCCGGGCTGCAGCAGCACGCCGAGTCCGATCCCGATCAGCACGGCGATCAGCGAGGTGATGGCGAACCAGAGCAGCGTGTTCCAGGCGAGCCGGGCAGCGTTGGAGACCGCGCGCAGGTTGGAAATGGAGCTGACGACGGCGGTGAAGATGAGGGGAACGACGGCGGTCTGCAGCAGCGAGACGTAGCTCGAACCGATGGTCTGCAGGGTGGTGCCGAGGGCATTGGGGTTCGCCTTGGTGCTGCCCGTGTACTTGGCGAGAAGGCCAAGGCCGAGGCCCACGATCAGCGCGGCGATGATCTGGAAACCGAACGAGCCGGCCCATTTGGGTAGCTGGAACCCGGTCTTTCCAGCGGGTGCGGGGGTGCTTGTCTGAATGCTCACCGGAACACGCTAGGACCAGCGCCGATAGCACGGCGAAAGGATGTTGAGAAATATTACGCGGCAAGTTGTTAGGTCCGGTCGCGCAATCCCAGGAAATACGCCGGAAGACTACCCGATTGTGAAGTTATTCCAACCTCCGGTGTGGCCTTTATCTCCCCTGGGGGACGGTGGGGTGTTCGAGCGAGCACGCCTGGGCCCACGCCATCTCCCTGGCCGGGCTTGCGAGGCTAGGGAGATGGCGGGAGGATGGCTGCTCCCGGGAACCGCCCTACCCCAGCAGCGCGCGCTTGAGGGTGTCGAGGCCCACCGAGCCGATGTTCAGGGCCTTGGTGTGGAACGCCTTGAGGTCGAAGCCGGGGCGGGATTCAAGCTCGGCCCGGATCTGCTCCCACAGCCGCTGGCCCACCTTGTAGGAGGGTGCCTGTCCCGGCCAGCCGAGGTAGCGGGTGAACTCGAACTTCAGCTGCCCCTCGCTGATCGGCAGGTTGGCGCGGAGGAAGTCAAAGCCGTTCTCCGGGGTCCAGGTGCCCGACCCCCAACGCTCGGGCACCTCCAACTCCAGGTGCACTCCGATGTCGAACACCACGCGGGCGGCCCGCATGCGCTGCATGTCGAGCATGCCCATGTGGTCGCCCGGATCCTTCAGGTAGCCCAGTTCCTGCATGAGCTTCTCGGCATAGAGGGCCCAGCCTTCGCCGTGGCCCGAGGTCCAGCACACGCTCCGGCGCCACTTGTTCAGCAGCTCGCGGCGGTAGGTGGCGGTGGCGACCTGCAGATGGTGGCCGGGCACTCCCTCGTGGTAGACGGTGGTGGTTTCGGCCCAGGTAGTGAAGGTGTCCTCACCGGCAGGCACGGACCACCACATCCGGCCCGGACGGCTGAAGTCCTCCGAGGGGCCGGTGTAGTAGATGCCGCCTTCATCGGTGGGGGCGATCTTGCACTCCAGCGTCTTCATGACGTCCGGGATCTCGAAGTGGACGCCGGCGAGCTCCGCCACGGCCTTGTCGGAGAGTTCCTGCATCCAGGCCTGGAGGGCGTCGGTGCCCTTGAGCTGGCGGGCGGGATCGTTGTTCAGGATCTCCTTGGCTTCCTCGATCGTGGCGCCGGGCCGGATTTCCCCGGCCACCCGTTCCTGTTCGGCGATCAGGCGGTCCAGTTCCTGCACGCCCCACGCGTAGGTTTCCTCCAGATCCACGGTCGCGCCGAGGAAGGACCGTGAGGCCAGCGCATAGCGGCTGCGCCCGACGGCGTCCTTGGCCGGGGCGACGGGCAGGAGTTCGGACTCGAGGAATCCCGCTAGCCGGGCGTAGGCCACCCGGGCGGCCGCCGTGCCGGCGTCGAGCTTGGACTGCAGTTCCGGCGGGAGCGGGCCGTCCGCAGTCGTGGCGCCGGCCGTGAGGTTCGCGAAGAAACCGTCGTCGGCTGCGTGTTTGGTGGCCTGCTCGATCACGATCGATACCTGGCGGGCTGCGGCCACCTTGCCGTCCTGCATCGCCGAGCGCAACGATTCGATGTAGCCGTCGATCGCGGCGGGGACGTTGTGGGCCCGGCCGGCGATGTGGTCCCACTGATCGGCCGTGTCCGTCGGCATGAGGTCGAAGATCGCGCGGATGTCCTGCGACGGCGAGGCGATGTTGTTCAGGTCGGCCGCGTCCCAGCCCGATTCGTGGATTTCCAGCTGCAGGCCCAGCCGCTCCCGCATGGCGTCGAGGGTGACGGCGTCGACGTCGTCCACCGGCTCCAGACCGTCCAGCGCCGCGAGTGCCTCGCGCGCCGCGGCCGCGAATTCCTCGTGTCCGGCGGGGGAGAAGTCCGGGTATTCGGTCTCGTGCCCGGGCAGGCCGAGCTCGGTGGCGAAGCTCGGGTTAAGCCGGATGAGGGTGTCCGTGTAGGCGTCCGCGACGGCGTCAATAGCTGTCTGCTGGCGCGCGGGGGCCGAGTTGTCTGAGGCTATGGTTTCGGTAGTCACCCGACGAGACTAGCCCGGCCGTCGCGGTTATGAAAGACTCGCTGAACTTTTTTCGGTGGCGGCCCAGCCGGGCCGCTTGGCCGGACGGCTAGCCGAGGCTGCGGCGCCAGGCGTCCGGACCCGGCTTGGGTGCGAGCCGCAGCTGCTGCCGGCGGACCCAGTGCCGGACGCCGGGAGCTTCCGGTGCCGCCTGCGGGGCCTGCCCCATGGACAGCACGACGGCGGTCAGCGCCGCCAGCTCCTCCGGCGTCGGCTCGCCCTTGACGACGGAAAGCAGTGCCGGCGACGCATCGCTGCCCGGCTGCTCAGCCGGTTCCAGCGGTTCAGCGGGTTCGTGCACGGGGGTCACAGCGGGATGTTCCCGTGCTTCTTGGCGGGCAGGGCGGCCCGTTTGTCCCGGAGGGCGCGCAGCCCCTTGATGATCTGCACCCGGGTCTCGGACGGGGCAATGACCGAGTCCACGTAGCCCAGCTGGGCCGCCTGGTAGGGGTTGAGCAGCTCTTCCTCGTACTGGCGGATCACCTCGGCACGCTTGGCCTCGACGTCGCCGCCGGCCTCGGCCACCGCGGCGAGTTCACGGCGGTACAGGATGTTGACCGCGCCCTGGGCGCCCATGACGCCGATCTGGGCGGTGGGCCAGGCGAGGTTGAGGTCCGCGCCGAGCTTCTTGGAGCCCATCACGATGTAGGCCCCGCCGTAGGCCTTGCGGGTGATGACGGTCAGCTTGGGCACGGTGGCTTCGGCGTAGGCGTAGAGCAGCTTCGCGCCGCGACGGATGATGCCCTGGAACTCCTGGTCCTTGCCCGGCAGGAAGCCCGGGACGTCCACCAGGGTGATGATGGGGATGTTGAAGGCGTCGCAGTGCCGGACGAAGCGGGCGGCCTTTTCCGACGCGGCGATATCCAGGGTGCCGGCGAACTGCATGGGCTGGTTGGCAACGATGCCGACCGTGTGGCCCTCCACACGGCCGTAGCCGATGATCACGTTCGGGGCGTAGAGGGACTGCATCTCCAGGAAGTGGGCGTCGTCCACGATCTGCTCGATGACCTTGCGCATGTCGTAGGGCTGGTTGGCCGAGTCTGGGATCAGGGTATCGAGGGCGAGGTCGTCGTCGTCGATCTCCAGCTCCTGCTGGTGGTCGAGCACCGGGGCCTCGGCGAGGTTGTTGGAGGGCAGGAAGTCCAGCAGTTCACGGACGAACTCCACAGCGTCGGCCTCGTCGGAGGCCAGGTAGGTCGACGTGCCGGTGTTGGCGTTGTGCTGGCGCGCGCCGCCCAGGGTCTCCATGTCCACGTCTTCACCCGTGACCGTCTTGATGACGTCCGGGCCGGTGATGAACATGTGCGAGGTCTTGTCCACCATGACCACGTAGTCGGTCAGGGCGGGGGAGTAGGCCGCACCGCCGGCCGAGGGGCCCATGATGAGGGAGATCTGCGGGACCACTCCGGAGGCGTGGACGTTGTTGCGGAAGATGTCCGCGAACATCGCCAGGGAGGCGACGCCCTCCTGGATGCGGGCACCGCCGCCGTCGAGGATGCCGACCACCGGGCAGCCGTTGCGCAGTGCAAATTCCTGGACCTTGACGATCTTCTCGCCGTTGACCTGGCTCAGCGAGCCGCCGTAGACGGAGAAGTCCTGGCTGTAGACGGCCACCGGGCGGCCGTCCACGGTGCCGTAGCCGGAGACGAGGCCGTCACCCAGCGGCTTCTTCTTCTCCATGCCGAACGCGGTGGAGCGGTGCACGGCCAACGCGTCGAACTCGACGAACGAGCCGGCATCCAGCAGGAGGTCGATGCGCTCGCGGGCGGTTTTCTTGCCGCGTGCGTGCTGCTTGACTACTGCCTCCGGGCCGGAGGGCTGCTCGGCACGGGCCTGGCGGTCGCGGAAATCTGCAAGCTTTCCCGCAGTCGTGGTCAGATCGTGGCTCATCAAGTGTCTCCGGCTCTGTTGCTAGGTTGTTCGGTGCCCGGCCCGCTGGCTCCTTTGGCTGGAATCCACAAAAGCAGGGCTCTGCTGGCAAGTCTAGTGACGGTATTGGCCGGTGCCGCTGTAGGGAACCTACAATTTTCGCGCCGCAACGCTCCCGCGTCTCCTTGTTACCGGCCAGTAACATTGGTCGGCTAGAGTGGGCTCATGACTTCAAGCAATGATGCTTCGGGCGCCGCTGCAGGGCCGTACCAGGCCGCCGGTTCCCTTCAGGACCGCACCATCCTCATCTCCGGGGGCAGTCGCGGCATCGGGCTGGCCATCGCGCTCCGCGCGGCCCGGGACGGCGCCAACATCGTCCTGATGGCCAAGACCGGACAGCCCCACGCCAAGCTGGAGGGCACCGTCTACACCGCCGCCGAACAGATCGAGGCCGCCGGCGGTCGGGCGTTGCCGCTGGTGGGCGATGTCCGCAACGACGCCGACGTCGCCGGCGCGGTTGCCGCCGCCGTCGAACGCTTCGGCGGGATCGACATCGTGATCAACAACGCCTCGGCGATCGACCTGTCCAAGACCGACGCCCTGGACATGAAGCGCTACGACCTTATGCAGGACATCAACGTCCGCGGCACCTTCCTCATGAGCAAGCTGGCTCTGCCCGCGCTGCGCGAGTCAGAGGCCGGGCAGATCCTGACGCTCTCGCCGCCGCTGAACCTGGATCCCAAATGGGCCGGGATGCATTTGGCCTACACCATGGCCAAATACGGCATGAGCCTAACCACTCTGGGCCTGGCCGAGGAACTCAAGGTGGACGGCATCAGCGTCAACTCGCTCTGGCCCTGCACCTTGATCGACACCGCCGCGATCCGCAACATGCCCGGCGGCGACATGATCGTCAAAGGCGCCCGCGGCCCGGAGATCATGGCCGACGCGGCCCACGCCGTGCTGACTGCCAGCAACGCGATACCGGAATCCGGCAGCTGGAGCGGCAACTTCTACACCGACGAGCAGGTTCTCGCGGCGGCCGGCGTGACCGACTTCAGCCCCTACAGCCTCGGCGCGCCAGAGGGCAGGCTGGTCTCGGACATCTTCCTCTGAGCTTGCTGAGTGTTTTCGGCGGCATCCCCCGCGGAAATTTCCCTCGTTTGCGGACCCGACGCCGGGAATCTCCGGCGTGTCGGGCCGACACGCCGCGCGCGCCGGCCAAAGGTGGGGAGTACCAGCGGAGGTGCGTGAGTGAACGTGGCCGGAGCCGGGGCGCGCTTTCCTCGGTAGGATTCAAGGATGGAAGCCGTGCAGGAAACCCCGGACCGTCCGCCGCTGGACCTCAACGCCCTCAGCGATGAGGCTTTCCTGTCCGCCAACGGGATTCCGCGCCTGACCGTGGTGGAGACCACCGGCTCCACCAACGCCGATCTCCTCCGCGGCGTGACCGAGGATCCCGGCGCCTGGCCGGACCTGTCGGTGCTCACCGCCGAATACCAGACCGCTGCGCGCGGCCGGCTCGACCGGCACTGGGAGGCCCCGGCCCGTAGCTCCGTCTCCGTCTCGCTCGTGCTGCGTCCGGTCAACGCGACCGGCCGGCCGCTGCCGACCCACAGCTACTCGTGGCTCTCCCTGCTCGCCGCCCTTGCCCTGCGGGAAACCCTGACGGAAACCGCCGGCATTCCGGCGGAACTCAAGTGGCCCAACGACGTCCTGGTGCGCGGCAAGAAGATCGCCGGAATCCTGGCCCAGCTTGGCCCGCTCGGCGGCGTCGGCACGCCGCCGGTCATCCTCGGCACCGGTCTGAATGTCACCCTCACGGAGCCGGAACTCCCGGTGCCCACCGCCACGTCCGTGCTGCTGGAGAACCCGGACACGGTGGACCGGACAGAACTCCTGAAGAGCTACCTGTCCCGCTTCGCCACCTTGTACCGCAGCTTCTGCAACGCCGACGGCGACCCCGCCGCCGGGATGGCCGGCGGCCCTTCGTTGCACAAGAGGGTGGAACACCTGCTGACGACCCTCGGCAAGCAGGTCCGCGCCCAGCTGCCCGGCGACCACGAGATCATCGGCCACGCCACGCGCCTGGACGAATACGGTTCGCTCCTGGTGGTTGACGCGACGGGCCATGAACATGTGGTGACCGCCGGGGACGTCGTGCACTTGAGGCCGTGGAACCCGGCGGCAGCAGACGGAAAGGGTGGAGGCGGCCGCGGCGGAGCAGAAAGCGGTTATGCGTAAAGTGCTCCTGCCGGGTGAGCAAGTGATTGTTGTAACCCGGCCCCAGCCCAGGATGCTGATTGTCCCGGCGCTGTTGTTCATTGTGGTGCCGGCACTGGCCGCGTACGCCTGCGCCTGGGTCGTCAAGGGCGGCCCGGCGAAGCTTGTGCCCCTCATCCCCCAGGAATGGACGCCCTGGCTGATCGCCGTGTGCCTGGGGCTGGCGGCGTGGGTCCTGCTCGGTTATTGCCTCCCGCGGGTCATCACATGGCAGGCCACGCGCTACATCCTGACCAGCCAGCGCTTAGTTACCCGCTACGGCATGTTACGGCGGCGCGATCAGCAGATCCCGCTCGCCGCAGTCCGCCATGTGGCCATTGAGCAATCGTTGTTGCAGCGCCTATTGCGCTCCGGGAATATATCCTTGGAGACCGGGTACCCCTTGGGAACCAAGGTTCCCGACGTTCCAGAGGTCGCGACATTCCGAAACTTCATTCTTGACGCCATCGGCGATCTCCCCAGGGGCGACGCCTTCGGGGCCGAGGGCACGACGAACAACCCGGGCGAGGACTTGCCGTGGGAGATGAGAGAAGGTGGAAGAGATGAACGCTGAGAACGTCCACCAGGACACCGAACTCGCCGCCCCGGATTTGCCCCGGGAACCCGAAGACGTCATCTCGGAGCCGGCAGCCGTCACCCCGGCGTCAACGCCTGAGGCCACCCACGACGGCGGCTCCGGACCCGGTGCCGCCGGCATCGACGACGCTCCCGCCGTCGTAGAGCCCGCCGACGCCAGCGCGCACGTTGACCCGGCCGCCGAACCGGCCGCGGCCGATGCCGCTGAACCCGTCGCTCCGCCCACCGGAACCATGTCCGCCGAACGGCTCGCCGCCAAGGCCCTCGAAGCCCGTCTGCTGGGCGGCGAACGCAAGCTCAAACGCCGTGAAGTCGCCGCCGGTGCCGGGCTCTCGCTGCTGTCCGCCCGGAAACTCTGGCGCGCCCTCGGCTTTCCCAACCTCGGTGATGAAGACGTCGCGTTCACCGAACGCGACCAGTCCGCCCTGTCCACGATCGTGGACCTGGTGCGTGCCGGCAAGCTCACGGAGGAAGCCGCCATTTCCATCACGCGGGCCATCGGCCAGATGACGGACCGGATGGTGGTGTGGCAGATCGAGGCCCTCGTCGAGGACATGGTCCAGAAGCAGGGAGTGCCGGATGCCGTGGCCCGCAAGCGCCTTGTCAGCGAGCTGCCGAACCTCATTGACGCCCTTGAGGAGATGCTCGTCTACTCCTGGCGCCGCCAGCTCAACGCCGGCGTCCAGCGCCTGGCCGTCCGGGCCGAAGCCGGGCTGCAGTCCAGCGAAGAGGGCCGCGAAGGCGACGAGGACGACGCGCCGCTGCCCCTGGCGCGGGCGGTAGGCTTCGCGGACCTGGTGTCCTACACCAGCCTGTCCCGGCGGATGAATGAGAAGACGCTCGCCCAGCTGGTGCAGCGCTTCGAGAACAAATGCGCCGAGATCATCTCCGTCGGCGGCGGCCGGCTGGTCAAGACGGTGGGCGACGAAGTCCTCTACATCGCCGAAACACCAGCGGCCGGCGCCGAGATTTCGCTGGCCCTGTCCCGGGCCTTCACGGAGGACGAGATCCTGCCGCAGGCGCGCGTGGCGATGGTCTGGGGCCGAATCCTGTCCCGTCTGGGGGACATCTACGGACCCACCGTCAACCTCGCCGCCCGCCTGACCGCCCTCGCAGATCCCGGCACCGTGCTGGTGGATTCCATGACCGCGGCCGCCCTGGACGACGACGAACGCTTCGTCCTGGTGCCCCGCCCGGCCGAGGACGTCCGCGGCTTCGGCGAAATCCACCCGGTGCAGCTGCAGCCCGGCAGCGGCCGCGGCCTCGTCCTGGACTGAACGCAGGACTAAGCGCAGCGCTAATCACCCGCCACGCGCAGGACTAAGGGCACGGGCTTCTCAGTTGTGCGGCGCATATGCAATAGTCGGACCGGCAGCTGCCACCCGGCCGGGTGTGTGACCGCCGCCAACTTTCGCGAGCACCACTTCAGCTAGGACGGCCATGAACCCTACCTCAGACGCCCCGCTTCCCGCTTCGGACGGGGCGCGGGGACCGCGCCTGCGCTGGGGCTGCGGCACGGACCGGGGCCTGCGCCGTGAGATGAACGAGGACTCCTTCATTGCCGCCGAGCCCGTCTTCGCGGTGGCCGACGGCATGGGCGGCCACGAGGCAGGCGAAGTCGCCAGCAGCATTTGCGTGCGCACCCTGGCGGAGCTTCCGCAGGTGAA
Source organism: Arthrobacter sp. TE12232 (assembly GCF_054062615.1). Classification (NCBI taxonomy): domain Bacteria; kingdom Bacillati; phylum Actinomycetota; class Actinomycetes; order Micrococcales; family Micrococcaceae; genus Arthrobacter; species Arthrobacter sp. TE12232. The sequence continues at coordinate 1,129,341 of NZ_JBSSFK010000001.1, read as the reverse complement.
GACCGGCAGCCGGGACGCAACGGCAGGCCTCGTCCAGGACTATCTGCTCATAGCTGACGAGGGCATCCGCCAGGCCACGGACTCCCGCGCCGGAACCACGCTCTCCGGCGTCATAGTGGTGGAGCAGCCGGACGGCCCGTACTGGCTGGTCCTGAACATCGGCGATTCCCGCACCTACCGGTACAGCCACGGCGGCCTCACCCAAGTCAGTGTGGACCACTCTGAAGTGCAGGAACTGGTGGCCGCCGGCCAGATCACCGAAGCCGAGGCCGCCGTCCATCCGCGCCGGCATGTGGTGACGCGCGCGCTGGGCACGGGAGACGAATCCGAGGCCGACTACTGGCTGATACCGCTCGAGGACGGTGACCGGATGCTGGTGTGCTCGGACGGGCTCAACGGGGAACTGAGCGACGAGCGGATTGCCGGCATCCTTGGATCCGAGCCGGACCCCCAGGCGGCGGTCGACGAACTGATCCAGGCCGCCCTGCGGAGCGGCGGACGGGACAACGTCACCGCGATTGTGGTCGATGCCCGGACCGCCGTCGGGGATACGCCCGTCTGACCGGCGGGCTGCCGGCCGGACAGCCTGCTGATCGGACAATGGCAATGATCTAGGGCAGGATAGGTCTGTGAGCACAGGAAAGACCGCAGCAGAGACTGAAAAAGCAGCCGACGAAGCCCAGGGGCACGTCACGGATCCTGAACGCCCCGCGGGGGAGCAGGTCCCGTCCGGGGATGTCCGCGCGGAGTACGAAGACCTCGTGGAGGAGGTCCGCAAACATCGTTTTGCGTACTACCAGGAGGACGCGCCGATCATCTCCGACGCCGAGTTTGACGAGCTCTACCGGCGGCTGGAAACCCTCGAGGCCATGCATCCGGAGCTTGTGGCCAACGATTCGCCCACGCAGGAAGTGGGCGGCGAGGTGTCCGCCGCGTTTGCCGCCGTCGAACACCTGCAGCGCATGTACAGCCTGGAAGACGTCTTTTCCCTCGAGGAGCTTGAGGCCTGGATTGCCAAGGCCGAGGCGTCCGTCGCCAAGATCGGCAACGGCGGCAACCCGCCGGCGTGGCTCACCGAACTGAAGATCGACGGCCTGGCCGTCAACCTGCTTTACCGCGACGGCGTGCTGGTCCGGGCCGCCACCCGCGGCGACGGCACCACCGGCGAGGACATCACGCACAACGTCCTGACCATCAAGGAAATCCCGCAGCAGCTCAGCGGCACGGGCTTCCCGGCGGAAATGGAAGTCCGCGGCGAGGTCTTTATCCCGTCCAAGGCGTTCGCGGAGTTCAACGAGGCCCTGATCGAGGCCGGCAAGGCGCCGCTGGCCAACCCGCGCAACGCCGCCGCCGGTTCGCTGCGGCAGAAGGACCCGGCGGAAACCGCCAAACGGCCGCTGCGGATGTACGTCCACGGCATCGGCGCCCGAGAGGGACTCCAGACGGTCAGCCAGTCAGACACCTACCGCCAGTTGGCCGAATGGGGCCTGCCCACCAGCCCGTACTTCGAGGTCCTCGCCGGGCTGCAGGACGTGCTGGACTTCATCAAGCGCTACGGGGACAAACGGCATAGCCTGACGCACGAGATCGACGGCATTGTGGTCAAGGTGGACGACTTCGCCACGCAGCGCGCCCTGGGCTACACCTCCCGCGTGCCGCGCTGGGCCGTGGCATACAAATACCCGCCGGAGGAAGTGCACACCAAGCTGCTGGACATCGCCGTCAACGTCGGCCGCACCGGCCGGGTCACCCCCTACGGGATCATGGAACCGGTCAAGGTCGCCGGCTCTACCGTGGAAATGGCCACCCTGCACAACCAGGAAGTGGTCAAGGCCAAAGGCGTTAAGATCGGCGACATCGTGGTGCTGCGCAAGGCCGGAGACGTCATCCCGGAAATTGTGGGCCCGGTCTTGGCGCTCCGCGACCAGCAGGACCCGCCCGTCCGCGACTTCATAATGCCCACCGAATGCCCGGCCTGCGGCACGCCGCTGGCCCCCGGGAAGGAAGGGGACGTGGACATCCGCTGCCCCAACTCCCGATCCTGCCCGGCGCAGCTGCGTGAACGCGTCTTCCACCTCGCCGGCCGCGGCGCCTTCGACATCGAGGCCCTCGGCTGGGAAGCCGCGATCGCCCTGACCCAGCCCGCCGAGCCCGAAACGCCGCCGCTGACCACCGAGGCGACACTGTTCGAGCTCACCCCGGAGCAGCTCGCGGACGTCCGGGTCCGCCGGGAGAAGCGCTCCAAAGGCGTGGCCACCGGCGAATTCGAACTCGTGCCCTACTTCTATACCAAGGCCACCACCAAGACCCCGTCCAAGCCCACGGCCACCACGGACAAGCTCTTCCGCGAACTTGAGAAGGCCAAGTCCCAGCCGCTGTGGCGTGTCCTGGTGGCGCTGTCCATAAGGCACGTCGGCCCGCGCGCCTCCCGCGCCCTCGCCACCGCGTTCGGCAGCATGGACGCCATCCGGCAGGCCTCCGAGGAAGAGCTCGCCAGCGTGGACGGCGTGGGCCCGGTGATTGCCCAGGCGTTGACGGAATGGTTCGCCGAGGACTGGCACCGCGACATCGTGGACCGCTGGGCCGCCGCCGGTGTCCGGATGGCCGACGAGCGCGACGAGTCCACACCCCGGACCCTGGAGGGGCTGACCGTCGTGGTCACCGGAAGCCTCGAGGGTTTCAGCCGTGACGAGGCCAAGGAGGCCATCCTGATCCGTGGCGGCAAGGCGGCCGGCTCGGTCTCCAAGAACACCAGCTACGTGGTGGCCGGCGACAACGCAGGCACCAAACTGGACAAGGCAGAACAGCTCGGTGTCCCGGTCCTGGACGAGGACGGCTTCCGGGCCCTGCTGGCCAACGGCCCGGCCGGTGCGGCCGACAGCGACACGGATCCGGAGCTTGACCCGGACCTTGACTCGGAAGACGACGACGGCGACACCCCCGGCTTCGACTCGGCGGCGGCTCAATGAGCTCCCACCCCTCCGTCCCGCCCGATGCCGAGCCCGGCACGGCGGCGCTGCTGGAACTGGCCAAATCGGCCGCAGCCGCGGGTGCCGCGGTCCTGGCCACCCGGAAGGCCGCCGCCCTCGACGTCAGCAACAAGGGCGACTCGGGAGACTGGGTGACGGCCTTTGACCTCGCCGCCGAAGCCGCCGTCCGGGACGTCATCACCGCCGCCCGGCCGCACGACATCATCACGGGGGAGGAGGGCGGGACGGTCCTGCCGACGGAGCCCAGCGGCTACCGCTGGTCCATCGATCCCCTCGACGGCACCACTAATTTCATCCGCAACATCGTCTACTACGCCACCTCCGTGGCGGTGGCCGACCCCGACGGCGTCTGGCTGGCCGGCGTCGTCAGCGCCCCGGCGCTGGGCCGCACCTACTTCGCCTCCCGGGGCGAGGGGGCCTGGCTCGAGGAGCAGGGCCGGCTGACGGCCCTGCTCGGTCCCGTCCCCGGGCGCACCGGACAGATCCTGGCGACGGGCTTCAGCTACGATGCCGGGGTCCGGGCCGAACAGGCCGGCGGCCTGGGCGGCCTGATGGACGGCTTCGCGGACATGCGCCGCCTGGGCTCGGCGGCGCTGGACCTGTGCCTCGTGGCGGACGGCACCCACGACGCCTACGGCGAACGCGGGCTCAACGAGCACGACTTCGCCGCCGGTGCGCTGATCGCGGAGGAGGCCGGCTGCTGGGTGCGGCGGCCTCGGCTCACCAGCCCGCTGGCCGGCGGGCCGTCCGACGACGAGCGTCTGGCAGCCTGGACGTGCGCCGGTTCGCTGGAACTCTCCGGTAAGTTTCCGCTCTGACGGGTGCTCCTCACGCCGGGTCCCGGCAATAGTGATAGTTCAGTCACGGAAACAGCCCTTGCGCACGTAGCCGGTGTCGGCCGCCCGTACCATTGACAGGTGCCTTCGCAGATCCTCATTCGCCCCGCCGTTCCGGCCGACTTCGACGCCATAGCGCGCATCACCCGGGACGCCTACTTGGCGGCGGGCTACTTTGAGAGCGCCGACCACCCCTACATGCGGCAGATCCAGGACGTCACCACGCGGGCGGCGGACGCGACGATCTGGGTGGCCGAGCGCGACGGCCGCATCCTCGGATCCGTGACACTGGCGGTCGCGGGGGAACCCTATGCGGACATCGCCCGGAGCGACGAGCTTGAGTTCCGCATGCTCGTGGTGGACCCGGCTGTCCAGCGCAGCGGCGCCGGCAAGGCCATGGTCCAGGCCATCATCGAACACGCCAGGTCCCTGCCGGGAATCCACGCAGTGGCCCTCACTACGGGCATCAGCTGGGAAAGCGCCCACGGCCTCTACCGCAAGACCGGCTTCGTCCGGGCACCGGACCGTGACTGGCTGGTGCCGGGCACGGACATCAAACTGCTCGTCTACCGCCAGGCCCTCTGACACAAAAGCGCGCGTTTTATCGGCCTCCCGGCCATCCCCCCTAGAGTTGTGCCGATCCCTGCGGCAACTGCGAAAGGCACCCCATGCGCAAAACCTTCGGCACCGGCTCCACCTGGGAACAGACGCTCGGCTATTCCCGGGCCGTCCAGGTGGACAACACCCTCTACATCTCCGCCACCGCCGCGAGCGGCGAGGACGGCATCGTGGGCGAGGACTTCTACACCCAGACCAGCTACATCCTGCAGAAGCTCGGGGCAGTGCTGGCCGAGGCCGGCTTCGCCTTCGAAGACGTGGTGCAGTCCAAGCTGTACCTGACGGACATCAGCAAGTGGGAAGAGGCCGGCCGCGCCCACGGCGAGGTCTTCGGCGACATCCGCCCGACGCTCTCCCTGGTCCACGTGCTGCCGTTCCTGGACCCGAAGATGCTCGTCGAGATCGAACTCGTCGCCCAGAAGAGCGCCAGCTAGAAGCGCTCGTGCCCGGGCCGGGCGGGACTCTGGCGGAACGGCCGGACTTGGGGTAAGACTGGCGCATGACCAGGGCGCACGGACAGGGCCCCAGCCGGGTCCCCATTTTAGGCCAGCTCCGTTCCTATGACCGGGCATGGCTGCGTGGCGATCTGATCGCCGGCGTCACCGTCGCCGCCCTGATTGTCCCGAAGAACCTGGGGTACGCCGGCATCGCGGGGATTCCGCTGCAGAATGGCCTGTATGCGGCTGCCGCGGGCGCGCTCATGTACGGGATCTTCGGCAGCTGCCGGCAAATTTCGATGGGTCCCAGCTCGGGTCTGGCGGCGGTGGCCGCGAGCGCGGTGCTCGCGGCAGGCATTACCAACGGCGTCGATATCGCCTCGTTCGTCGCCGGTATCACCCTTGCCTCAGGGGTCTTGTTCCTGCTCCTTGCCGTTTTCAAGATGGGCTGGATCGCGCAGTTCCTCTCCCGTGCCGTGGTCACAGGCTTCCTCTTCGGTGCGGCGATCGACGTCGTGATCGGGGAGCTCCCCAAGCTCACCGGGACCGAGGTCACCGGCTCCAATCCGATCCAGGAACTGTGGTCCTGGCTGGGGACGCTCGGCGAGGCGCACCGGGCGACGGTGATCGTCGGCGTGATCGCGCTGGCCGTCGTCTTTGGGCTCAAGGCAATCGCTCCCAAGGTCCCCGGCGCCCTCGTGCTCGTGGTGGGCGGACTGCTCGCGGCGGCATTGTTTGATCTCGGCGCCAAGGGCGTGGCGCTGGTGGGTGACGTCCCCCGGGGGCTGCCGGCGCTGAAGATCCCGGACGGCCAGCTCATGTGGGACCACGCGGGCACGGTCGCGGTCGCCGCCGTGGCGTTGGTCCTGATCGGCTTCTCCCAGACCGCGGGCGATGCGCGCGCGTTCGCCGCCAAGCACCGCTACCAGATCGACATCAACCAGGAATCGACGGCGCAGTCCCTCTCCAACCTGGCCGCGGGCGTGTTCCAGGGGATGCCGGTCTCGACAAGCCTCTCAGCGAGCTCGCTGAACGACCACTCCGGGGCGAAGACCGGGCTCGCCTCCCTCACCTCGGGTGTCACGGTCCTGCTTACACTGCTGTTCCTGGCGCCGCTCTTTTCCAACCTGCCCAAGCCCGTGCTGGCGGCTCTGATCATCGAGGCCGTCGTCATGGGCATGATGAACGTGCCGGAGATGCGGCGGCTGGCCCGGGTACAAAAGGTGGACTTCTGGATCGCGGTCGCTGCGATCCTCGGAACCCTGGTGTTCGGCGTACTCGCGGGAGTCATCATCGGCATCGGACTCTCGCTGATCTGGCTGGTCGCCGTGGCCACCCACCCGGCGATGCCGTCTCTTGGCCGCGAACCGGGCACGCAGGTCTTCCGCGAAGCCGACGGGCACCCCGGCGACGAGATCCTCCCCGGCGTGGCCGTGATCCGGTTCGACGGCGGCCTGTTCTTCGCCACCGCCGACGCCCTGGAGGATCGCCTGCGCGACGTCATCCATGCAAAACCGGAACTGACCGGGATCGTGATCGACTGCGGGGGGATCAACTTCGTAGATTCCCAAGGCGCGGCAAAGATGGCGGACGTCGTGACCCTGGCCCGGGACGCCGGCGTCAACCTGCGCCTCACCCGCCTGAAGCCGGCGGTACGGGCCATCCTCGAACGCGACGGCGTGATCGAACTCATCGGGGCGGACAAGATCCACGGCAACATCCACAGGGCGGTCGAGGCGGAACAAGCGGCCGCAGAACGGGGCCGGGCGGACACCGGCTAGAACCGACGCGGGCACTTACGGTCCATCGCGGCAGTCCTGATGGGCCGTAGGTGACCCCGCGTTGCTTTGCGGAGGCCTAGAGGCCGGTTCCGGCGGGGAGTCCGTAGCGGTGCTCGGGCCGCCCGGTGGTGCCGTAGCGCAGCTGGATGTCGACGGCGCCGTCGTCCGCGAGCGAGGACAGGTACCGCTGGGCGGTCGCCCGTGACACCCCAACCCGGGCAGCGACGTCGGCGGCCGAATACTGCTCTCCGGGAACCAGGGATTCGAGCACCGCGGCCTCGGTGGCGGACCGGGGCCGCGCGGAGGGGGCGACGTCGCCCGCGATCAAGGCCCGCTTGGCGCGGTCCACCGTCTCCTGGTTGACGGATCCCGGCTGGGCCAGGATCCGGCGGTAGCGGGCATACGAGCGCAGCTGCTGGGACAGGGCTTCGGCCGTGAAGGGCTTGAGCAGGTAGCCCAGGGCGCCGCGGCGGAATGCGAGCCGGAGCGAGGCCGTGTCCGAGGCGGCGCTGAGGATCACGGTGTCCACGTCCAGCTGGTGCAGCAGGTCCAGCCCGGAAGCATCCGGCAGGTAGACATCCAGCAGCACAAGGTCCGGGCGCAGGCTGTGGATGGCCTGCAGCGCCTGCGACGCCGAACCGGCCGGGGGCAGCGCGAGGAAACCGGCCACGGAATCCACATAGGCGGCGTGCAGCTTGGCGACGTGGAAATCATCGTCGACTATCAGCACCCTGAAATCCTCAGACATCGGTGTCCTTTCCGGTTGGTTCTGTTGTCTGGGGCAGGCTGGCGACGAACACGGCGCCCGGGCCGCCGGGGGAGCCGGGGTCCAGCACCCGGACGTCGCCGCCGCGCCGGCGCGCGAGCTGCCGGGACAACGCCAGCCCCAGCCCCTGCCCTGCGCCCGCCCGCGCCGGCCGTTCCGACGTCGTATAGCCTTCCGTGAACACGGCCTCGGCCCCTGCGGCTGCAACCCCGGGTCCCAGGCCGTCGCCGGAATCCGCGACGACAATGTGCAGGGTGCCGGCGCCGCCGTTGACGCCCGGTTCGTCCAGCACTTCCACTTCCACCCAGCGCTCGGACGCGGAACCGGCGACGGCGGCATTCATGGCGTTGTCGATCAGGTTCCCCAGGACGGTGGTGACATCCAGCGGCTCAGTGACGCGGCCGCGGACCACGGATTCCGGGCCGAGGCGAAGGCTCACGCCGCGCTCGTCCGCCTCAACGCCCTTGGCGCCTAGGAAGGCCTGCAGATACGGGTCCTGGAGCAGCTCGGCCTGGTCCACCGGGAATGTCAGCGGCCCGGTGGCTGCCAGCCTGGCCAGATAATCCTGGGCCTGCTGGGGCTTGCCGATGCTCATGAAGCCGGCGATAGTGTGCAGCTGGTTGGCGAACTCGTGGCGCTGCGCCCGCAGGGCCGCGGACATCGTGCCGACTGCGTCGAGCTGCCGGGTCAGCTGCTGCAGTTCGGTCCGGTCCCGCAGCATCACCACCCAGCCCAGGTCCTCGCGACCATGAAGGGCCTTGCGCGCGCTGGCCACCAGTACCCGGTCGCCGGCCACGAGTTCCACGGCGTCGCCCTCGGCCGCGTCGGCCCGGGTCAGGGCCTTAAGCTGGGCCGGCACCGGCGCGGTGCCCCAGGCGGTGCCGGCGAGGTCGGGAACACCGAGCAGCCGCTGGGCGGCGGCGTTGAAAACACTGACCCGGCCGTCGGCCGCAATGCCGATCACGCCGTCGTCGACCCCCTGCAGTACCGCCACCTGGTCGTGTACGAGGGTGCTGATTTCCTCAGGCTCCAGCCCGAGCGTGAGCCGCTGAAGCCGGCGCCGGAGCAGGAAGGACGCCAGTACCCCGGCGAGCAGTGCCCCGGCGGCCGTGGCGGCGATGGGAGCGATGTCCCTGGCCAGGCTCTGGCTGATCGTTTCCGTCGAGTAGCCCACGCTCACCTCACCCACCACTGCCGTGGACCCCGGGGCGAACACCGGGACTTTGGCGCCGGCGGAGGGCCCCAGCGTGCCCGTGTTCCGGGTGGTGACCTCCTTGCCGGACAGGGCCTCGGAGGGGTCGGTGCTCACTTTCTCGCCCAGCCGCTCCGCATCCGGGTGCGCCAGGCGTATGCCGGTCTCGTCCGTAATGACCACGAACAGCGCCCCGGTGCGGGTGCGGGCACCCTCCGCGGCAGCCATGAGCGGCCCGGCCAGCAGCTCGGCCGCCGGGGGAGCAGCGGGAAGGGCGCTGATGGACTGGACCTCTGCCCGCACGGACGGGTCCGAAGCGACGGTCCGGGCCAGGGTCAGCGCCTGGTTCTCCGCCTCGCGCCCCAGCCGGTCATACGTCAGCCAGGCATGGACGGCGCTGCTCAGGAGCACCACCAGCGCCACGACACCGAGCTGCAGGAGCAGCGTCTGGGTGGAAAAGCGCAGGGCGGGCAGGGCTGTGCGGCGCTTCATCGGGCTCCTGCCTGGGGTTCGTACGGACTGGTTGAGGACGTGAGCAAAATGCGCAAAATGCATCCAACAAGCAGTATGCCAATCAATTGAGCCAAAGACCCAGCCGTGACGGACGCCACTCTAACGTCTGTAGTGCGCATCACACCGGAGTGGTGTCATTCAATGAAGAAGGAGCCGGCCGTGCTGGTATTACTAGGATTCGCCATGATCGCGGTATTCATGGTGCTGATCATGACGAAGAAGTTGACGCCTGTTTTGGCGCTCATCATCGTTCCCACGATTTTCGGACTTTTCGCCGGGGCGGGCCTCGGTATCGGCCCCATGGTGCTGGACTCCATGAAGTCCATGACGTCCACGGCCGCGCTGCTGATGTTCGCCATCATCTACTTCGGGCTGATGATCGATGTCGGCCTCTTTGACCCGCTGGTCCGGTTCATCCTGCGCAAGCTGGGCAACGACCCCGCCAAGGTGGTCCTCGGCACGGCTATCCTGGCCGCCGCGGTGTCCCTCGACGGAGACGGCTCCACCACCTTCATCCTCACCACCGCGGCGATGCTGCCGGTCTACCTGCGGCTCAAGATGAGCCCCGTGGTCCTGACCTGCGTGGCCGGCCTGGCCAACGGGACCATGAACATCCTGCCCTGGGGCGGTCCCACGGCCCGCGCCGCCTCCGCCCTGAAGATCAGCGTGTCCGAGGTCTTCGTCCCGATGATCCCCTCCCTCATCGCCGGCCTCGTGGTCGTGTTCGCCTTCGCCTGGCTGCTGGGCCTGCAGGAGCGCAACCGCCTCCGCGCCGTCGCCCCGGAAATCTGGGGCACCGGGGACGCCCGGATGCCCGACGCCGGCCCCTCGCGCGGCGGCACCGGCACCGGCCGCTTCGGCTTCGGCCGCAAGGTGACCGGCCCCGCCGGCGGAACTACCGCCGTCGGAAGCCCTGCAACCGGAGGTTCCTCCGTCGCCGTCCTGGAACGCGCCGAGGACCTCGTGGACGAGCGCGACTCGGCCATGGCGGACACCGCCCTGGACCCCAACCGTCCCACCCTGCGCCCCAAGCTCCAGTGGTTCAACCTGGGCCTGACGGTCGCCATCATGGTCCTGCTGGTCGCGGACCTCGTGCCGCTGCCGTTCGTGTTCATGGTCGGCTCGGCCATCGCCCTGCTGGTCAATTTCCCCAAGGTCAAGGACCAGAGCGCCCAGCTGATCGCCCACGCACCGTCGATCGTCGCCGTCGTCAGCATGGTCATGGCCGCCGCGGTCCTGACCGGCGTCCTCAATGGCACCGGCATGGTCAAGGCCATGTCCACCTGGCTGGTGCAGATCATTCCCGCGGACATGGGACCGCTCATGGCCGTCATCACCGGCGTCCTGAGCATCCCGATGACGTTCTTCATGAGCAATGACGCCTTCTACTTCGGCGTCTTGCCGGTCCTCAGCGAAACGGCAGCACACTACGGCATCAGCGCCGCCGAAATGGCCCGTGCTTCCATCACCGGCCAGCCCTTCCACCTGCAGAGCCCCCTGGTCCCGGCCATCCTGCTCCTGGTCTCCCTGGCCAAGGTGGACCTCGGCGACCACCACAAGAAAGTCCTCTGGCGCACGGCAGTCATCTCCCTGGTCATGCTCGGCGTAGGAGTAGCCACCGGAGCCATCGGCATCGGCTGACACTCTCCGCGGCATCACGCGGACATTCTCCGCGTGCTCGCTCGTTCCTCGCTTAGACGCACGCTTCCGAATGCCCGCGCGCTGCCGCTGGCAGCGGCCCACGGCAGGCGGGGAACCCAACGACGATATCGAGGCTGCCTGGTTCGGAGATTCTCCGGACCAGGCAGCCGGCGTTGGTGAGTGGCGCACTCCGGTGGTGGGACGGACATCCTGCCGGCTGCGTCTAAGCGAGGGACGAGCGAGCAGCCGAAGGATCGTCCGGCCCGGCGCCGGGAAGGCGAGGCGGTTAAGGAGACCGCGCCGGGCGGTAAGCGGAGTTCAACCCACGTAGACTGGGACGGAAAATAATCCTTTACTTGCAGGGGAGATCCATGGCTGCGATCAACCGCGACGACGTCGCGCATCTCGCGCAACTCGCGCACATCGAGATGAGTGCCGAAGAGCTCGACAGGATGGCCGGCGAACTCGCCGTCATCGTCGAATCAGTGAAGTCCGTCAGTGAAGCTGCCGGTGATGACGTCCCGGCCACGTCGCACCCGATTCCGCTGACCAACGTGTTCCGCGAGGACGTCGTGGGGCACACGTTCACCGCCGAGCAATCCCTCTCCGGTGCCCCCGACGCGTACGAAGGCCGCTTCAAGGTCCCGGCAATCCTGGATGAGGACTAAGACCATGACTGAGAACAACGAACTGATCCGCCTCTCCGCCGCCGCGCTCGCCGACAAGCTGGCCGCGCGCGAAGTCACCTCCGTCGAGGTCACCCAGGCCTACCTGGACCGGATCGCCGCCGTCGACGGCAGGGTCCACGCCTTCCTGCACGTCAACACGGAGGAAGCCCTTGCCGTGGCCGCCGAAGTGGACGCGATCCGCGCCGCGGGAGGCGCCGCAGCCGAGGAACTGCACGCCCTCGCCGGCGTGCCGATCGCCGTCAAGGACCTCATCGTCACCATTGGCCAGCCCACCACGGCCGGCTCGAAGATCCTCGAAGGCTGGTACAGCCCCTACGACGCCACCGTCGTGGAGCGCCTGCGCGCCGCCAAGATGCCGATCCTGGGCAAGACCAACCTGGACGAATTCGCCATGGGCTCCTCCACCGAGCACTCCGCGTACGGACCCACCCACAACCCGTGGGACCTGGACCGCATCCCCGGCGGTTCCGGCGGCGGTTCCGCTGCCGCCGTCGCGGCCTTCGAAGCCCCGCTGGCCCTCGGCACGGACACCGGCGGATCCATCCGCCAGCCCGGCGCCGTCACCGGCACCGTCGGCGTCAAGCCCACCTACGGCGGCGTCTCCCGCTACGGCGCCATCGCCATGGCCTCCTCGCTGGACCAGATCGGCCCGGTCTCCCGCACCGTGCTGGACTCGGCCCTGCTGCACCAGGTGATCGGCGGCCACGATCCCCGCGACTCCACCTCCCTGCCGGACCCGCTCGAGGACCTCGTGGCCGCGGCCCGGACCGGCAACGTCCAGGGCATGAAGATCGGCATCATCAAGGAACTCCACGGCGAGGGCTACCAGGCCGGCGTCGAGAACCGCTTCAACGAGTCCCTGGAGCTGCTCAGGGGAGCCGGTGCCGAGATCGTCGAGGTCTCCTGCCCCAACTTCAAGTACGCCCTGGGCGCCTACTACCTGATCATGCCCTCCGAGGCCTCCTCCAACCTGGCCAAGTTCGACGGCGTCCGGTACGGCCTGCGCGTCCTTCCCGAAGAGGGACCGCTAACCATCGAACGCGTCATGGGCGCCACCCGCGCCGCCGGCTTCGGCGACGAGGTCAAGCGCCGCATCATCCTGGGCACCTACGCGCTGAGCGCCGGATACTACGACGCCTACTACGGCTCGGCCCAGAAGGTTCGCACCCTGATCCAGCGCGACTTCGAGGCCGCGTTCGCCAAGGTGGACGTGCTGATTTCCCCGACGGCCCCCACCACGGCCTTCAAACTGGGCGAGAAGCTCAACGACCCGCTCGCGATGTACCTCAACGACGTCGCCACCATCCCCGCCAACATGGCCGGCGTCCCCGGGCTCTCCCTGCCCGGCGGTCTGGCCGACGAGGACGGACTGCCGGTCGGCATCCAGCTGCTGGCCCCGGCCCGCCAGGACGCCCGGCTGTACCGTGTCGGCGCCGTGTTGGAGTCCCTGCTCGAGGCGCAGTGGGGCGGCCCGCTCCTGGACCGCGCCCCCTCACTGACGGCCCCTTCACCGACTGATTCAGCACCGGCGGTTGCTGCTGGCGCCCCCGCGAGCCACGGAGGTTCACACTAATGACTGACGCAACCCTGAGCTTCGAAGAGGCCATGGAGAAGTACGATCCCGTCCTGGGGTTCGAGGTCCACGTCGAACTCAACACCAAGACCAAGATGTTCTCCTCCGCGCCCAACGTTTTCGGCGACGAGCCCAACACCAACGTCAACGAAGTGGACCTCGGCATGCCCGGCGTCCTGCCCGTGGTCAACAAGACCGCGATCGAATCCTCGATCAAGATCGGCCTCGCGCTGAACTGCAAGATCGCCGAGACCTGCCGCTTCGCCCGGAAGAACTACTTCTACCCGGACACTCCGAAGAACTTCCAGACCTCCCAGTACGACGAGCCCATCGCGTACGACGGCTACCTGGACATCGAGCTCGCCGACGGCACCGTGTTCCGCGTCGAAATCGAGCGTGCCCACATGGAAGAGGACGCCGGCAAGCTGACCCACATGGGCGGCGCCACCGGCCGCATCCAGGGCGCGGACTACTCCCTGGTGGACTACAACCGCTCCGGTGTGCCCCTCGTGGAGATCGTCACCAAGCCGATCGAGGGCGCGGGCAGCCGCGCGCCCGAACTCGCCAAGGCATACGTTGCCGCCGTCCGCGAGATCGTCAAGAACCTGGGTGTCTCGGACGCCAAGATGGAACGCGGCAACGTCCGCTGCGACGCCAACGTTTCGCTGCGCCCGCACGGCCGCGAACGCTTCGGCATCCGCTCCGAGACCAAGAACGTCAACTCCCTGCGCGCCGTCGAACACGCCGTCCGCTACGAGATCCAGCGCCACGCCGCCGTCTTGGATTCCGGCGAGCCGGTCATCCAGGAAACCCGGCACTGGCACGAGGACACCCGGACCACGACCTCGGGCCGGGCCAAGTCCGACGCCGACGACTACCGCTACTTCCCGGAACCGGACCTCGTCCCGATCACCGCGTCCCGCGAGTGGGTCGAGGAGTTGCGCGCCACCCTGCCCGAGCCGCCGGCCGCCCGCCGCAAGCGCCTGCAGGCCGACTGGGGCTACTCCGACCTGGAGTTCCGCGACGTCGTGAACGCCGGCGTCATGGACGAGATCGAGGAAACCATCGCCGCCGGCGCCACCCCCACGGTGGCCCGCAAGTGGTGGATGGGTGAGATCGTGGGGCGCGCCAAGATCGCCGATGTCGATCCGGGCCAGCTCGGCGTCAACCCGGCCACCATCGTGGAACTGAACAAGATGGTGGAAGAGGGCAAGATCAACAACAAGATGGCCTCCGAGGTCCTGGACGGCGTGCTTGCCGGCGAAGGCACCCCGGCGGAGATCGTTGAAAAGCGCGGCCTCGCCGTGGTCTCCGACGACGGCCCCCTGCTCGAAGCCATTGACGCGGCCCTCGCCGCGCAGCCCGACGTCGCGGACAAGATCCGCGGCGGTAAGGTCCAGGCGATCGGTGCGATCGTCGGCGGCGTCATGAAGGCCACCCGCGGGCAGGCCGACGCCGGCCGCGTCCGCGAACTGATCCTTCAGCGCCTCGGCGTCGAAGGCTAAGGGGCCAAAACCCTAACGCTCCACCAATTCGGTCATGATGGTCTGCAGTGCTTCGCAGACCATCATGACCGAAGTGCGTTTAAGGTTCTCCGGCCTGGCCAGGACATCGATCCTGCGCCGGGTGCTGATGCCTTCCAGCGGCCGCAGCACGATGCCCGGATTCAGCACGGGCCGCGCCGTGTACCGGGGCAAGAGGCCGATCACCCCGCCGGCCGCGACGAGAGCCGCCACGGTCGAATAGTCGTTGATCCGGTGCACAATGTTCAGCTCCCGGCTGGAGACGGCCGCGACGGCGGACAGCACGTCGGCGGGGGAGTAGCCGGCGCGGCTGGTCACCCACGGTTCGCCCACGACGTCGTCCGCCGTCACCGCGCGCTGGCCGGCCAGCCGGTGCCCGGCCGGCAGCGCGACGTCCAGCGGCTCATGCGCGAGCGGGATCACCGCGACGCGCTCCTCGGGCCACCGCGGGCTGTGATCCATCCGGTGCGCCAGCACAAGGTCATAGCGGGCCGTCAGGGCCGGGAAATCCTGCTGGGCCACGTCCTCGTCCGAGAGCAGGATCCGCGGCTGTCCAGGTGCGTCCAGGAGCCGGGCCAGCGGCGCGAAGAGCGCCTGCCCCGCGCTGTGGAAACCGCTGAGCGTCACCGGCGCGACGGGCGAGCCGTGATAGGCGCCGATCGCCATCTTCGCATCCGCCATCGCGCTCACGACGGCGGCCCCGGCGTCCGCGAGCACCTGTCCGGCCTCCGTCAGCACCAGGTTCCGGCCTTCCTTGCGGGTCAGCGGAACCTCCACGGTCTTCTGCAGCGCGGCCAGCTGCTGGGACACGGCCGAGGGCGTCACGAGGAGGGTTTCGGCGACGGCCTTGACGCTGCCCAGGGCGCCGAGCTCACGCAACATCTCCAGCTGGTGGATTTCCATGCCAGCCATTCTATGCAACAGCTATTTCTAAATCGTCGATTGAGAAGAATTCGGTTGTGCTAATGCTTTTTCGGTGGGTCTAATGGGGTGAGTTGTCCCACATGCCCGCGCCGCACGGCGGAATAGACCGCGCGGGGCAATACACGCGGAGCAAAACACAGTTAGGAAAGTCCATGAAGGCTCTCTACAAGGCCGGTGCCCACGCAGGATTCGAACTCGTCGACCGCCCGGAGCCCGAGGCCGGCCCGGGTGACGTCAAGATCCGGGTCATGACCACCGGCATCTGCGGCACGGACCTGCACATCCAGTCGTGGGACGCCTGGGCGCAGGGCATCATCAACGCCCCGTTGATCGCCGGCCACGAGTTCTACGGCGAAGTCGTGGAGATCGGCGAGGACGTCCTGGACGTCAAAGTGGGGGACCGGGTCTCCGGCGAGGGCCACATCGTGTGCGGCATCTGCCGCAACTGCCGCGCCGGCCGCAAGCAGATGTGCATCAACACCGTCAGCGTCGGCGTCCAGCGCGACGGCGCCTTCGCCGAGTACGTGGTGATCCCCGAGACCAACGTCTGGGTCCACCAGGATCCCTCCGTCACCCCGGAACTGGGCGCCATCTTCGACCCCTTCGGCAACGCCGTCCACACCGCCCTGAGCTTCCCGCTGGTCGGCGAGGACGTCCTGATCACCGGCGCCGGGCCCATCGGGCTCATGGCCATCGCCGTCGCCCGGCACGCCGGCGCCCGCAAGATCGCCATCACCGACATTTCCGCTCCCCGGCTGGAACTGGCCCGGAAGCTCGGCGTCGACCTCGCGATCGACGTCTCAAAAATGCGGGTCAAGGACGCCCAGCGCGAACTCGGGATGCGCGAAGGCTTTGACATCGGCATGGAAATGTCGGGACACCCCACCGCGCTGCCTGAGATGATCGACAACATGAACCACGGCGGCCGGATCGCAATGCTGGGACTGCCCAGCCAGTCCATCGACATCGACTGGGGCAAGGTGGTCACTCACATGCTGACCATGAAGGGCATCTACGGCCGCGAAATGTTCGAGACCTGGTATGCGATGAGCGCCATGCTCTCCTCCAACCCGGTCCTGCACGCCAACATTTCGGCCGTCGTCACCGACTCTCTGCCTGCCACCGACTGGGAAAAAGGCTTCGAGGTTGCCCGCGCCGGCGTCGGGGGCAAAGTGGTCCTCGACTGGACCGTCTTCTAGGCCGCCCTCTCCAGGCCCCCCTTTCCGAACCCGCATTTCGCCCCCGCATTTCGCCCCCGCATCCAACCAGCTGAGGAGCCAACCTATGTATTCGACCATCAAGGACCAGCTGCAGCACGAACTCGACGAGATCCGCAGCGCCGGACTGTTCAAGACCGAGCGTCACATCGACTCGCCGCAGGCCAACCACATCAAGGCCGGGCAGATCGGGGAGTCCAGCGCGGACGTCCTGAACTTCTGCGCCAACAACTATCTCGGCCTCGCGGACCACCCGGAGATCATCGCCGCCGCCAAGGCCGCGATGGACGAGCGCGGCTTCGGCATGGCCAGCGTCCGCTTCATCTGCGGCACCCAGGACCTGCACCTGGCCCTGGAAAAGCGCGTCTCGACGTTCCTCGGAACCGAGGACACCATCCTGTTCTCCAGCTGCTTCGACGCCAACGGCGGCGTCTTCGAATCCCTCTTCGGCCCGGAGGACGCCGTCATCTCCGACGCCCTGAACCACGCGTCCATCATCGATGGCATCCGGCTCTGCAAGGCCCAGCGCTTCCGCTACGCCAACCAGGACATGGCGGACCTCGAATCGAAGCTGATCGAGGCCACCACGCAGGAGAACCCGGCCCGCCGCAAGATCATCGTCACGGACGGCGTCTTCTCGATGGACGGCTTCCTGGCCCCGCTCGAAGCGATCTGCGACCTCGCCGAAAAGTACGACGCCATGGTCATGGTGGACGACTCCCACGCGGTGGGCTTCATGGGCGCCTCCGGCGCGGGCACCCCCGAACACGCCGGCGTCTCGGACCGCGTGGACATCTACACGGGAACCTTCGGCAAAGCCCTCGGCGGCGCCTCCGGCGGCTACGTCTCCGGGCGCCGCGAGGTCATCGCCATGCTCCGTCAGAAGGCCCGCCCTTACCTGTTCTCCAACTCGCTGGCCCCGGCCATCGTCGCGGCCACGCTCAAGGCCCTGGACCTCGTGGAGAACTCCGGTGAACTGCGGACCAAGCTCTTCGCCAACGCGGAACTGTTCCGCAACCGCATGAGCGAGGAAGGCTTCGAACTGCTCCCCGGCGAGCACGCGATTGTCCCGGTCATGTTCGGCGACGCCGTCATGGCGGCCAAGGTGGCCGACGCTATGCTCCACAACGGCGTCTTCGTCACGGCATTCAGCTACCCGGTGGTGCCCAAGGGCGCGGCCCGCATCCGCGTCCAGCTCTCCGCCGCCCACAGCGCCGAAGACGTCGAGGCCTGCGTTCAGGCGTTCGTCCGGAGCCGGGCCGCCGTCGCGGCCTAGGCGGATCCCTGAGGCCGGGCCCCTTCAGTTCATCTAGGGGCCCGGCCCGGTCCAGGGGTCCAGCCCGGTCCAGGGGTCCGGCCTTGCTCCAGGGGTCCGGCCCTGCTCGTTCATCCCGGCTTCTTCCACTGGCTTTTTCCGCGGGACATGCCCAGCTCCGGCCGCGAGGACTGGACATGATGCCACTATGTCCAACGGCCGCGACCAAGGAAGGGCATGTCCCGGGCCTGGCCGCCGCAACGAGGGACATGTTCAGTCGCGTGGATCAGGGGAGGGCATGTCCCGGGTCTGCCCGCCGCAACGAGGGACATGTCCAGCGGTGCGGACTAGGAAGGGACATGTCCAGGGGCCAGAACCGACATGACCGGCTCACGCCTCCCCGAATGCTGTTCCGCGGGACACCGGCGACGCCCGCCCGCCCTGGTGCAGGTCCCGGCGCGACTTGACGCGACAATCTGCAAGGATGGGACCATGTCAGCAACTTACGATGTCGTGATTGTCGGCGGAGGCATCGCCGGCCTGTCCCTTGCCTCCGCCTTGGCCGGGCGCTGCTGCGTGGCCCTGGTCGAGGCCGAGCAGACCCTGGCGTACCACACCTCGGCCCGTTCGGCCCGGCAGCTGATCCCCAGCTACGGCCCGCCCGTCGTCCAGGAACTCACCGTCCGGACGCTGGAGCTCATCGCCGCCGGCGACACCGAACGCCCGGCACCGGTGCTCACGCCGCGCGGCTTCATGCTGATCGGCGACGACGCCACCGTCCGGGCCAAAGCCAGCGGCCACATGCACCGGATCACCCATGCCGAGGCGCTGGAACTGTGCCCTGTCCTGGTCCCGGAATCCTTCAGCGCCGCCGGCCTGGACACCGGATCCTTCGCCTGCAACGCCCCGATACTGCTCGAGGACCACCGGCAGCGGGCCGAAGCCGGCGGCGTGGACATCATCACCGGGGCCAGGGTCCATTCGGCGCAGCGCCTGGGCACCGGCTGGGAACTCGGCGCCGGACAGGAAGGCTTCGAGGCCGCCGTCGTGGTCAATGCGGCCGGCGCCTGGGCGGACGAGCTCGCGGTCCTCAGCGGCGTCGAGAAGCTCGGCCTCCAGCCGTACCGCCGCACCGCCGCGATCGTCGACGTCGGACATCCCCTCCCGGCAACCTGCCCCATGGTGGCGGCGGCCGATGACAGCTTCTATTTCCGGCCCGACGACGGCCAGGTCCTGATCTCGCCCGCGGAGCACGTCCCGAGCGGAGCGGAAGACGCCCGGCCCTACCCCGGCGACATCGAAGGTCTCGTCGCCCGGCTCAACACGATCACGACCCTCGGGATCCGCGGCGTCAGCAAAGCCTGGACAGGTCTGCGGACCGAAGCCGCGGACGGTGTCCCGGTGGTGGGATTCGACGCCGAGGCCACCGGATTCTTCTGGCTCGCCGGCCAGGGCGGCTACGGCTTCCAGACGTCTTCGGCCATCGCCGAACTCGCCGCCGGGCTGATCCTGGCCGGGCAGGGTGCCCCCGCTTCCGGCACGGCCGCAGGCACGGTAGCAGGCACGGCCGCGGAGGCCAGTCCGGCATCCCGGACAGCGGAGGCGCTGGCCGCGACCCGCTGGTCCATCCGGCGCTGAAGAATGGATGCATGAGCACCCTGATCACCAACATCGCCGAACTCATGACCCAGGACGCGGAACACCGCGTCCTCCGCGACGCGGCGGTGGTGATCGAGGGGGAGCGGATATCCTGGCTGGGTCCCGCGGCCGGCGCGCCGGCGGCGGATGAAGCCGTGGACGCCGGCGGCCGGGCGCTCCTGCCGGGCTGGGTCGATTCCCACACCCACCTGATTTTCGCGGGGGACCGCACGGCCGAGTTCGAGGCCCGGATGGCCGGGGAGAGCTACAGTGCCGGCGGGATCGCCGTGACCACCGGCGCCACCCGGAGCACGAGCGACTTCGAGCTCACCCGGCTGGCCATGGGCCGCATCGCGGAAGCCGTCTCGCAGGGCACCACCTACCTCGAGACCAAAACGGGCTACGGCCTGGACGTCGAGAACGAAGCCCGCAGCGCCCGGATCGCCTCCACGGTCGCGGACGAGGTCACCTACCTCGGGGCGCACCTCGTGCCCGCCGGCATGGACGCCGAGGACTACACGGAGCTGGTCTGCGGGCCGATGCTCGCCGCGGTTCTGCCCTACGTGCGCTGGGCCGATGTGTTTTGCGAGCAGGGCGCCTTCAACGAGGACCAGTCCCGCCGGGTGCTGCAGGCCTGCAAGGACGCCGGGCTGGGACTGCGGGTCCACGGCAACCAGCTCGGCGAGGGCCCGGGTGTCCGGCTGGCCGTGGAATTCGGCGCCGCGAGCGTGGACCACGTGAACTACCTTTCGGCCGCGGACATCGACGCCCTCGCCGGCAGCTGGTCCGGCTGGGAGGACGCCGGCGGCACCGGTTCTCAGGTCGCCGACGCTCGGCGGACGGGACAGCGCGGCACCGTCGCGACCTGCCTGCCGGCCTGCGATCTCTCCACCCGGCAGCCGCTGGCCCCCGGAAGGGAACTGCTCGACGCCGGCGTGCAGCTCGCGTTGGCCTCCAACTGCAACCCGGGCACGTCCTACACAAGCTCGATGGCGTTCTGTGTCACCACTGCCGTGCTGCAGATGCGGCTCAGCGTCCACGAGGCGGTGCGCGCGGCAACCTACGGCGGCGCGCTGGCCCTGGGGCGGGAGTCCGGGAAAGACGTCGACGGCGAACGGGCCGTGGGCTCGATCGCCGTCGGGCACCGGGCGGACCTGCACCTGCTCAACGCGCCCTCGGCCACACACCTGGCCTACCGGCCCGGCATTCCGCTCACCCGCGCCGTGTGGCGGGCGGGCGTACGCGCCCGGTGACTCTGGTTTCAACCTAATGCTTTCGACCCTGTCGGCTTACCCCAGGAGGTAACTGTGGCAAGGCTGTTGGAGGAACTGGGCTTCGCTCTCGATCAGCTGTGGGCCCAGGGCCAGGGGCCGGCTGGCCTGGCCCGGCGCCGGGACGCCCGGCTGGCGGCGCTCGTCGCTCACGCCCGGATCAGTTCGCCTTTCTACCGGCGCCTCTACCGGGACGTGAAGGGCGCCCTGGCCGCCGACGGCGTCGTCCTGACGGAGCTGCCACCGGTCACCAAACAGGAGCTCATGGCCAACTTCGATGACTGGGTCACCGATCCCGCCGTCACCCGGGCCGGAGTCGAAGCCTTCATCGCCGACCCGTCCTTGGTCGGAACGCCATACCTGGAACGGTATTTCGTCTGCACAACGTCGGGCACCACCGGGCACCCCGGTATCTTCGTGCACGATCCCCGTTCCCTCGCGGTCTCCCAGGCCTTCACTCTGCGCATCGACCTAGCCTGGCTGTCGCCCGCGGAGTTGCTGGCTATGGGCCGCCGCGGGTTGCGCTGGGCGGCAGTTGTGGGCACTGGCGGACACTACGCGGGGGCAGGCTGGGTGCAATGGCAGGGCCGGCGCAGTTGGTGGCGCCGGCGCGCGTTCCGGGCTTTTCCGGTGCAACAGCCGCTGGCGCGGCTCGTGGCAGCCCTCAATGAGTTCGACCCCTCAGCTATCACCGGCTATCCGAGTGCCCTCGCGCTGCTCGCCGAGGAGCAGGCAGCCGGCCGGCTCCACCTGAAACCCGTGGTGGTGGAGTTGGCAGGCGAGTCCAGCGGGCCGGACGTGCGGGCCCGCATCGTGGAGGCGTTCGGGGGCGCCCTCCACGACGCCTACGCGGCCTCCGAGTTCACACCGCTGGCGTTTGACTGCGCCCGCGGCTGGCTGCACGTCAACAGCGACTGGGCCATCCTGGAGCCGGTCGACGCGGACTACCGGCCTACTCCCCCGGGGGAGCCGTCCCACACCGTGCTGCTGACCAACCTCGCAAACCGGGTCCAGCCGCTGATCCGCTACGACCTCGGCGACTCAGTGCTGGCAAAGACCGGTCCGTGCGAATGCGGCAACCCGCTGCCCGCCATCCGGGTCGCCGGCCGCCGCGACGACGTCCTGCGGCTCGTTGCCGCCGACGGGACCGCCCTCCTTGTTCTTCCGCTCGCCATCGGATCCGTCGTCGACGAAACGCCCGGATTGCACCGCAGCCAGCTGGTTCAGACGGGACCGACAACCATCCGCCTCCGGCTGGAACCCGAACCCGGTGCCGATGCCGGAGTGGTGTGGCGCGCGGCCTCCGCGAGGCTGTCGGAGTACCTCGCCGGGCTGGAACTGGGGAACGTCGACGTCGTCCGCGCGGCCGAGCCGCTAGAGCAGAGCGGCACGAGCGGGAAGTTCCGGCAGGTGATCGCTCGGGTTCCTGACTGAATGGCGGCAGCTAGAAGAACATCGGCGGGGCGTCCAGGACGGTCTCGTCCACGCGCCGCTTTTCCCACTGCGTGAACGGCTTGTCGAGCTCGTACTTGCCCCGCGCGGTGCGCAGCAGGGTGCGGACCTCGGCGTTCTCCGGGTTGTTCAGGGATTCGAAGTACTCCACCGACCAGTGGAACCAGCGCATGCAGAAGAGGCGCATGGTCAGCCCGTGCGTCACGAACAGCGCGTTCGGGGCGTAGCTTGGCTTTGACCAGTGCCGGTAGAGGGTCTCCATGAAGGAGGAAATCCGGTCATACACATCGGAGCCCGACTCGCCCTCGCGGAAGCGGTAGAAGAAGTGGCCGTAGGCGTTGCGGAGCTCCTTTTGGTCCTCGATGTCGCCGGCGATCTGAAAGTTCGCCCAGTCCTGCTCCCGCAGCCGCGGTTCCTCGATCACCCGTTCCACGAGCGGGCCGAGGTTGAGCGCCTCGAGGGTCTGGTAGGCACGCAGGTACGGGGAAACGTAGACGCACACCGGGCGGCCGTCCAGTTGGCGCCGGACCTCCTCACCGGCCGCCGTCGCCTGCTCCAGTCCCAGGGGCGTCAGCGGAATCCGGTAGTCCGGGACACGGTTGTAGATCGAGGTGTCGGCATTGGCGGCGGACTGGCCGTGCCGGATCATGATGATTTTCCGGGGCGCACTCATAAACCCCAAGCATAGGGCTCCCGGAAGCAGGTGCCGCAGGCAAAACCCCGCACGGCCGCACCGCCTGGGCAACAGGTGGGGCACCAGCAAACTATCGGCAACGGCAGGCAAGATAGGAACATGTTGGTTCCCTCCCGCCGTCGGCTGCGGTTCGAAGTGTTGATTGTCCTGGGACTGTCGCTGGGGCAGTCCGCGGTGTACTCCGTGGTGCAGCTGCTGGACAAAATGACCACGGCGCCGCTGGCCCAGGGCACGTCCACGCTGAACCGTTCGCAGAGCGCGCGCGAATACTTCGACCTCACCTACCAGCTGCTGGACATCCTCTTTGCCCTGGTCCCGGTGGCCCTGGTGATCTACTTCCTCACGGAGCGCTGGCCAGCCGGAGAACACGGCACCTCGGCGTTCCGGAGGATCGGCTTCAACTTCGCCCGTCCCGGCAAGGATCTCCTGCAGGGGCTGGGACTCGCCGCCGCCATCGGCATCCCGTCCCTGGCGCTCTACGCCGCCGGCCGGGCGCTGGGGATCACGACGGCGATCATCCCCAGCGCCCTCGACGCCTACTGGTGGACGGTGCCGGTGCTGGTCCTGTCCGCGATCCGGCACGGGATCGTGGAGGAAGTGATTGTGGTGGGCTATCTCCTGGACCGGCTCGGGAAGCTGGGCTGGAGCACGCCGGCGGCCATCGCGGCCAGCGCCCTGCTTCGCGGCAGCTACCACCTCTACCAGGGGTTCGGGCCGTTTATCGGCAACGCGGTGATGGGTGTGGTCTTCGCCGTGGTTTACACCCGCACCAAGCGGGTGATGCCCCTCGTGATCGCCCACGCCATCCTGGATACCGTGGCGTTCGTGGGATTCAGCCTGTTCGGCAAGGCCGTGGGCCTGGGCTGAGGCGCCCACAAAGCAACGCGGGAGAGCCGGCACTTAAAATATATCGGCCGCCATCTCGCGGGTGACAACGTTGGCACCCGCGGGATGGCGGCCGAAGTGTGGGGCAGGTGGAGCGTTAGATCGTGACCGCCCCGGAGGCGGTCTCGAAGGTGACGGAGAGGATTCCGGGCGTGCCGTGCGGCGCGAGCCAGTTTACGGCCACGTCTTCCAGCGGCTTTTCCACGGGCTCGCCAAGCCATTCCGTGACGCGCTCTGCCGAACCGGCAATGGTCAGCGCGGACATCTTGACGTCGCTTGCGTAGGCGTTGGAGGGGTGAAGCTCCGGGTCACCCTCCCACTTGAGCATGTAGGGCACCTGCGGGTCGGCGATGAGGCCCAGGATGCCGATCTGCTTCCAGACCAGTTCGCGGCCGTCGGGGAACTTCCGGTTGCCGTTCACGGCGGCGCGGCCCAGCCGCTCCTCGAACGGGCCGAGGTCGTCAACTTCGACGCACCAGCCCATCCAGCCGCCGCCGGCCTCGGAGCGTGCCCGGACTGCCTGGCCGAAGGGGGCCTTGTCCGATGCCGGGTGGTTCAGGACCTCCACGACCTCGACATACTTGTGTCCCGCGAGCGGGATAATCATGTTGCGTGTCCCGAAGCGGGGGTGCACTCCACCCTTCACGGCTTCGACGCCGAGGGCAGACGCAATACGTTCAGTGGTGGCTGCCAAGCCATCGTGTTCACAGGCGTAAGAAACGTGATCCATGCGCATGCCCTCATCTTGGCACTTTGTGATGGACCTCTCAGCTTAGGCTTGCCTTACCGTGATGGGATGTCTCGGGGTGTCTGGAGGCCGGCGTGCCCGTCGTCTTCATGTTCGTCATAAAGGTATCCAGCGGCCTGCCGCCGTTCCTACACTGAACCAAGGTCATGAGTGCCAGCGCAAAGCCCCGGTTTGCTGGCCGGCAACCCTCGTATCGCGGTGGGGTGCCCCGGGTGAAGACCTGGCCGTCCGGCGCCCGCCGGAGGGCAAGCGCGGCGCCTGTGCCGGCCTGGGCCGATGGCCCCGGGCGGTGCTGTGCCCAGTCCCGACAGGAGCAATAATGTCCACTGCCTGGTCCTTCGAAACCCGCCAGATCCACGCCGGCCAGGAGCCGGACTCCGCCACCGGCGCCCGGTCCCTCCCGATCTACCAGACGACGTCGTTCGTGTTCCCGAGCGCCGAAAGCGCCGCGAACCGCTTCGCCCTCGCTGAACTTGCCCCCATTTACACCCGGATCGGCAACCCCACGCAGGACGCGGTGGAACAGCGCGTGGCCAGCCTGGAAGGCGGCCTCGCCGCCCTGCTGCTCAGTTCCGGCCAGGCCGCCGAGACGTTCGCGATCCTCAACATCGCCGAGGCCGGGGACCACGTGGTCGCCAGCCCCAGTCTCTACGGCGGCACCTACAACCTGCTCGCGCACACGCTGAAGAAGTTCGGTATCTCCGTGACCTTCGTTGCGGACCCCGACAACCTGGACCAGTGGCGCGAGGCCGTCCGGCCCAACACGAAGCTGTTCTTCGGCGAAGTGGTCTCCAACCCCCGCCAGGACGTTCTGGACATCGAGGGCGTTTCCAAGGTGGCCCACGAGGCCGGCGTGCCCCTGATCGTCGACAACACCCTGTCCACCCCCTACCTCATCCGGCCGATCGAGTGGGGAGCGGACATCGTGGTCCATTCCGCCACCAAGTACCTCGGCGGCCACGGTGCCGCGATCGCCGGCGTGATCGTGGATTCGGGCAAGTTCGACTTCGGCAAGGACCCCGAGCGGTTCCCCGGCTTCAACACCCCGGACCCCACCTACAACGGACTGGTCTACGCCCGCGACCTCGGCGCCGGCGGCGCGCTCGGGGCCAACCTCTCCTACATCCTCAAGGCCCGGGTCCAGCTCCTGCGCGACCTCGGCTCCGCCGTGTCCCCGTTCAACGCATTCCTCATTGCCCAGGGCATCGAGACCCTTAGCCTGCGCGTTGAACGCCACGTGGCCAACGCCACCAAGGTGGCCGAATGGTTGGAGGCGCGGGACGACGTCGAATCCGTCGCCTACGCCGGGCTGCCATCCAGCCCCTGGTACGAGCGCGGGCGCAAGTACGGGCCCAAGGGGACCGGCGCCGTCGTCGCGTTCAACATCGCCGGGGGAGCGGAGGCCGGCAAACGCTTCGTTGATGCCCTCGAGCTGCACTCGCACGTCGCGAACATCGGCGACGTCCGCTCCCTCGTGATCCACCCGGCGTCGACCACCCACAGTCAGCTCTCGCCCGAGCAGCAGGCCGTGGCCGGCGTGAACCCCGGCCTGGTGCGGCTCTCGGTCGGACTGGAACACATTGACGACATCCTTGCGGACCTCGACGCCGGATTCCGCGCGGCCAAGAGCGCCTAGCTCCACCGGACAACCGGCGGCCGGCCTCCCACGGACGGGGAGTGCCGGCCGCCGGCTGTCACACGGAAGTCACAATCTTCGTCATTTCCGCACGCTGTTTCGTACACTCATAAAAGGTCATGAGTGCCAGCGACAGCCCCGGCTTGCTGGCCGGCAACCCTCCATTTGCGGCGGGGTGCCCCGGGTGAAGACCTGGCCTGCCGGTCAGCTGACGGCAGGCAAGCGCGAAGTTAGGTCCTCATATGACGATTGCCGTCACCCGCAGTGGTGAACCCGAAACCAAACCAACCCGGAACTCCGTTTCCGCAAGACCCGCCGCCCAAGCTGACCGGGTGCCGGACGGGACCGTCCGGTACCTCAGGATCGGTGACCTGCAGCTCGAATCCGGGGTCCAGCTGCCGGATGTGGTCCTCGGCTTTGAGACGTGGGGGACCCTGAATGCCGATGCCTCCAACGCCGTCCTCATTGAACATGCCCTGACCGGCGACACCCATGTGACCCGCGGTGCCAGCGAGGAGCCCGGCTGGTGGGAACAATTGGCCGGACCCGGGGCCCCCGTGGATACGGACAAGTACTTCGTCGTATCGATCAACATCCTGGGCGGCTGCTACGGCTCCACGGGACCCTCCACGCCGGCCCCCGACGGCCGCCCCTGGGGATCGAGGTTCCCGCTCGTGACTCTGCGGGACACGACCTCCGCCGAGGCGCGGCTGGCCGATGCCCTGGGCATCGACAGCTGGTACGCCGTGCTGGGCGGTTCGCTCGGCGGCGCGCGCGCCCTTGAGTGGGCCGTGACCTACCCCGCGCGGGTCCGGCGCTGCGCCGTGATTTCCGTCGGCGCCAGCAGCACCGCAGAACAGATTGCGTTCGCTCAGGCCCAGACCCTGGCCATCCGCCAGGACCCGAACTTCAACGGCGGGGACTACTACGGCGGCCCGGAACCCGAAGCGGGGCTCGCCCTCGCCCGCCGGATCGCGCACATCACCTACCGCTCCGCGGCCGAGCTCGACGACCGGTTCGGCCGCAACGCCCAGGAGTCCGAGGCGCCCCTGGAAGCCGGATCGCTGGCCGGGCGCGGACGCTATCAGGTCGAAAGCTACCTGGACCACCAGGGCAACAAACTGGTCCGGCGTTTTGATGCCAACAGCTACATCGCCATCACCGAGGCGCTCATGAGCCACGACGTCTGCCGCGGACGCGGAAGCCTCCGGGACTCCCTGGCCCCGGCCACGGCCGAGTTCCTGGTGGCGGCCGTGGACTCGGACCGCCTGTACTTCCCCGCCCAGTCCCGTGCACTGGCCGAGGCCCTGCCGGGGGGCCCCGAGCTGCACATCATCGAGGCGCCGATCGGCCACGACGGCTTCCTCACCGAAATCGGGCAGCTCAGCGGCCAGTTGCGGAGCAATTTCTTCGCCTAGCCGCCGCTCACGGCTGTGCATTTTTGCAGATGCTCTCTGCACTAATGGTCGTTGTGGCTCACGGCCCCGGGAACCATACTCGTTGGGAATAGCGCTGTGTGTGCTAATTCACACAACATCTCAGCCCAATGGTCCACGGGGTGTCGAAGGCGACACCGAAGGAGTTGTCATGAGCACGGAAAACGCTGCCGCGACGCGCGCAGGCGAGCCCGACGTCAAGACGTCCGGCCTGAAGAAGGTGGTGGCGGCCTCCATGGCCGGCACCGTGGTGGAATGGTACGAATTCTTCCTCTACGCATCCGCGGCCACGCTGGTCTTTGGCAAGGCCTTCTTCCCGAATTCGCAGACCGAACTGGACGGAATCCTCGCGGCGTTCCTCACGTACGCCGTCGGCTTCGTTGCCCGCCCGATCGGCGGGATCGTCTTCGGCCACTTCGGCGACAAGTTCGGCCGCAAGCAGCTGCTCCAGCTCAGCATCATCCTGGTGGGCGTGTCCACGTTCCTGATGGGCTGCCTGCCCACCTTCGCGCAGATCGGCTACTGGGCCCCGGCGCTGCTGGTCTTCCTTCGCTTCGCCCAGGGCTTCGCCGTCGGCGGGGAATGGGGCGGCGCCGTCCTGCTCGTCGCGGAGCACAGCCCCAGCAAGTCCCGCGGCTTCTGGGCCAGCTGGCCGCAGTCCGCTGTTCCGCTGGGCAACCTCTTCGCCACCGCGGTGCTGTTCATCCTGTCCTCCGTGCTGTCCTCGGCGGACTTCCTTGGCTGGGGCTGGCGGGTCGCCTTCTGGCTCTCCGCCGTGATCGTCCTCATCGGTTACTACATCCGCACCAAGGTCAGCGACGCCCCGATCTTCCTGGAAGCACGCAAGGAAGTTGAGGCAGGGCACAAGGGCTACGGCGTTGCCGAGGTCTTCCGCCGCTACCCCCGCGGCGTGTTCACCGCGATGGGCCTCCGCTTCGCGGAAAACATCCTGTACTACCTCGTGGTCACCTTCTCAATCACCTACCTCAAGACGGTGGTCCACGCCGACACCGCCCGGATCCTGCTGCTCCTGCTCGTGGCCCACTTCATCCACTTCTCCGTGGTGCCCATGGTCGGCCGGCTCTCGGACAGGGTGGGCCGCAAGCCCGTCTACATGGCCGGCGCCGTTCTGGGTGCGACCTGGGGCTTCTTCGCCTTCCCGATGATGGACACCGGAAACGATCTGATCATCCTCGCCGCGGTCATCATCGGCCTGCTCTTCCACGCCCTGATGTACGCCGGGCAGCCGGCCATCATGGCCGAGATGTTCCCGACCCGGATGCGGTACTCCGGGGTGTCCCTCGGTTACCAGGTAACCTCGATCGTGGCCGGTTCGCTCGCGCCGATCATCGCCGTCGCGCTGCTGGGCCAGTACAAGTCCTCCGTCCCGGTGGCCATCTACCTCCTGATCGCCTGCGCGATTACCGCCGTCGCCGTGTTCTTCCTCAAGGAGACCCGCGGCGTCTCGCTCCACGACGTCGACGCCGCCGACGCCCAGGGCACCGCAGACCTCCTCGCCGCCGGCAAGCGGTAAGCCGCCGGCCCGGGGAAACATGGCCCGGGGAAACCTGTTGAGTGGCCGACGGCCCGGATTCGCGCACCGCGCGGACCCGGGCCCTCGGCGTTAACGCTGCTCATGATCTCAGCGTTGCTTGGGCCGCGGGGATTAGAGTGGGCGGGCAGGCAAGCCCAGGATCCGGGAGGCATTGTGACCACGCTCGTCAACCGACCCAACACGGCACTGGTCGTGGTGGACATGCAGCTCGGCGTCGTCGCGGGGGCCTACCGCCGCGACGACGTCGTCGCGACCATCGCCGCCCTCGTGCAGAGGGCACGCGACGCCGGGGTGGACGTCATTTGGGTGCAGCATGGCGGCGAGGAGCTCCCGCGGGGCAGCGACGCCTGGCAGTTCGTGCCGGAGCTCGTGCAGCGTGATGCGGAGCCGCTTGTGCCCAAGGAGTACAGCGACGCCTTCGAGGCTACGGACCTGGAGTCGGTGCTGGCAGACCGCGGGATCGGCCGCTTCTTCCTGGCCGGCGCGCAGACGGACGAGTGCATTCGCTCGACCCTCCACGGCGGAATCACCCGAGGCTACGACGTCACGCTGGTCGCAGACGCCCACACGACCGAGGACCTGAGCGAATATGGCGCGCCGCCGCCGGAACTCGTGGTGGCCCACACCAATCTGTACTGGCAGAACCACAAGGCCCCGGGGCGGACGGCCGGAACCGTCAACGCGGCCGATATCGACTTCGCCAGCCTTTTGTGATCCTAGCCCTTCATGATTTCAGCGCGCTGGGACATGTAGTCCTCCATGGACAGCTTGCCGTCGCTGTACTGCTGGTCCAGCTCGGCGAGCTTGCGGGCCCGGTAACCCTGCGGGGCCGACGGCGTCTCGGGCGCCTGCGGCTGCCCTGCACCCGGGTCGGGTTCGTGCCGCTGCGGCTGGGGCGGGTTGTTCAGGTACTCCGGGCTGTCCTCGTAGGGAACGGGTGATCCGTAGCCGGCCGGGCCCGGATACTGCTGTCCGGGGTACGGCTCGGTCGGGAACGGCTGGTCCGGGAACCGCGGGCCCGGGTACGGCTGGCCCGGGGTCTCCCCGCCCGGGTACGGCTGGCCCGGGTTCTGCGGGTTCGGGTACTGCTGGCCGGGATACGGCTGATTGGCTTCTCCGGTCTGCTTCGGCGCGCCCAGTTGGCCGAAGCCGCCAAAGTAGTCCTGCTGCGTGTACCCGTCCCGCGGCTGGTTGCTCTGGTTTGGCGGGTTGCCTTGGTTTGCCGGGTTGCTTTGGTTTCCGGGGAACCGGCCGAACTGGCCCGGCACGTTCTGGTTCCGGCCGCGGGCGGACCTCCGGTAGAGGCGCACTCCCATGGGAATCAGGAACGACAACACAATGATCCAGAAGAACATACTGCTCACGGTACGGGGCCTTTCAGCTGCTGGGCCTCTTCATTTGCGGGGCCTGAGGAGTGTGCCTCCAGCTTAGGCCCCGCAGGCTCAGGACCGTACCGCGTCCTCGGTGCCCGGCGGGCCTTCGCCCGAGCCCAGCGGTACGCCGGGCCCGAACACCGGCCCCGGCAGGGGCCGCTTGGCCGTCACGCCGTCGCCCGAGGAACGGTGCCGCAGCCGCCGCACCACCCACGGAACAAAATATTCCCGGGCCCACACAAGGTCCCCGCTGCGGGCCTCCCGCCAACTGCGCTGCGGCATCGGCTTGGGGGCGAGCGGCTCCAGGGTGTGTTCGACGTTCAGCGAATCCAGGACCATCGCCGCAATCGTATGGTGGCCCAGCGGCGAAAAGTGCAGCCGGTCAACATCCCACATCTGCGGATCATTAAGCTGGCGCAGAGACCACATGTCCGCGATCACGGCGTCGTGGCGCGCGGCGATCGTGCGCAGGTTTTCGTTGTAGATGGCCACCTTGCTGCGGATCCGTCCGAGCACCGTGGATCCTGTGTCCGGACCGTTGAACAGGACCACGGTGGCGCCGCCCAGGCTCAGGATCTGCACCACCGAGTCCAGCCTTTCGGCCAGGACGTCCGGATCCCCGCCCGGGCGGATGAGGTCGTTGCCGCCCGCGGAGAGCGTGATGAGGTCCGGCTTGAGGGACAGGCAGTGCGCCAACTGCTGGTCGACGATCTGCTGCAGGAGCCTGCCGCGGACGGCCAGGTTGGCGTACGCGAAGTCGTTGTGGCCGCGGCTGAGCTCCTCGGCCACCCTGTCGGCCCAGCCCCGGTGGCCGCCCGGGCTCGCCGGCTCCGGATCGCCGATGCCTTCCGTGAACGAGTCGCCCATGGCCACGTAACGGGTCCACGGGTGGGTCACGACGGTGTCCGCTGACGTCTCCGGTGAATTTTCCATGGCTTCGGTTTCGCTCACGTTCTTATCCTGCACTCTTCCTGTCAAGCTACGCCACCGTAGGTTGTTACCGCCGGGTAACTGTAAGAATGGTTCCATGACTCACGCTGATGCCTTCCCCGCCCCTGTCGTCGAATGGTCCAAGCCGGAGCAGGAACGTGCGGGCAAGCCGCTGATTGTCCTGCTCCACGGCTACGGCGCCAACGAACAGGACCTGCTCAGCCTGGCGGACATGCTCCCGCAGGAATTCGCGGTAGCCTCCGTGCGCGCCCCGATCGCCATGGGACCGGGGTTCACCTGGTTCCCGCTGACGGCGTCCATCGACTATTCGCTCGACGCCGTCAAGGCCGCCGCGGCGTACGTGCAGGACTGGATCGACTCCATCAAGGCCGACCACCCCTCGGTGACGCTGCTCGGATTCTCGATGGGCATGGCCATGGCCACCACGCTGCTGCGGCAGCGGCCGGCGGACTTCGCCGCCGTCGTCGGGCTCTCAGGTTTTGCCGTCGACGCCGGCGGTGACCCCAGCTTCCGCGATGCCGAACTGGACGGCACCGTGCCGATGTTCTGGGGACGCGACCAGCAGGACCCGGTGATCACCCCGGACAAGATCGAGTTCACCATGGGCTGGGTGCGCAAGCACGTGAAGCTCACCAAGGTCCTGTACACCGGCATGTGGCACGGCATCAACCAGCAGGAAATCGGTCACGTCTCCGAGTTCCTCACGCACGCGGTCCTCAACTCCAGGAAGTAGCCGCCCGGACGGCTGGCCAGGGGTAAGCCGGCTAGGATCCTGCGGGCGCGCTGATCCGCACGGTCTGGCCGTTCACCGTGACGGTGTCGCCGTCGTGAAGCTGCCGCCCGCGGCGCTCATCAATTTCGCCGTTGACCTTGACCAGCCCGTTCTTGATCAGGTCCGCAGCCTCCACACCGTCCTCCACCAGATTCGCGAGCTTCAGCAGCTGGCCCAGCCGGATCATGGTGTCGCGGATGGTGATGTCTTCAATTTCCGGATTGCTCATATAGGCAATGATGCCTGACCTAAGGTGGCACCAATGACGCACACACCCCGGCTCCCGCTCATCGCGGGGCTGCCTATGGCCGTCGCGGCGGGGTTGTTCATACCGTTGCAGGGCCGGATCAACGGCGCGCTCGGGGTGCAGCTCCGCGACGGCATTGGTGCCGCCGTCGTCAGCTTCAGCACCGGGTTAGTGGTGATGGGCGTCATTTCCGTGGCACTGCCCAAGGGCCGGGCAGGGCTGGCCCGGATCCTGCCGGCCGTGCGCGAACGGCAGTTTCCGCGTTACTACGTCCTGGCCGGCTGCATCGGGGCGCTTTTCGTCTTCGCCCAGTCCTTCACCGTGGCACTGCTCGGCGTTGCCCTCTTCACTGTGGCCGCCGTGACGGGGCAGACCCTCAGCGGTCTGTTGGTGGACCGGATGGGAATCGGGCCCGCGGGGAAGAGGCCCATCACCGGTATCCGGGTGCTCGGCAGCGTGCTCACCGTCGCCGCCGTTGCGTGGGCGGTGTCGCCGAGATTCAGCGCCGGAGAGTCCGTGCTGCAGCTGCTTCTTCCCGTGCTGCTGCCGCTTCTGGCCGGGTTCCTGATGAGTTTCCAGCAGGCCATGAACGGCACCGCCACCGTCCACTACGGGTCCCCGATCGCCGCGACCCTCGTGAACTTCATCGCCGGGGCCGTCCTGCTATGGGCGGCGTGGCTGGTCAAGCTTGCCGTGTCCGGTGCCGGCAATCCTCTGCCGGGGCAGTGGTGGTACTACCTTGGCGGGCCGCTCGGGTGCGTCTTCATCGGCGTCGGCGCCCTCCTGGTCCGCAGCCTGGGCGTGCTGGTCACGGGCCTCGGGATGATCGCCGGGCAGCTGCTGGGATCCCTCGGACTGGACCTGGTTTTCCCGGTCCCCGGGACCGTCGTCGCGCTGCCCACCGTCCTGGGCACCCTGCTGACGCTCGGTGCCATCATCCTGGCCACCCTGCCCTGGCCGCGGGGCGCACTGAAGCGGTAGCGTGCCGGTAGGCTTGGAGATTGCATCGCCGTGTTCGTATCGCACACTTCGCATCGCACTGTTCGTATCACCCCGTCCGGCAACCAGCCGGCGACCCGGGCCTGACACCGCGGACCGCACCCAGCGGCCCTGTAGAAATTGGAGTTACCATGGCAGCAAAATCCGTCCTCGACCAGATCATTTCCCTCGCCAAGCGACGGGGTTTCGTTTTCCAGGCCGGTGAAATCTATGGTGGCTCGCGTTCTGCCTGGGATTACGGGCCCCTCGGCGCCGAGCTCAAGGAAAACATCAAGCGCCAGTGGTGGCAGTCCGTGGTCCGCGGCCGCGAAGACGTCGTAGGCCTCGACTCCTCCGTCATCCTGCCCCGCCAGGTCTGGGAAGCCTCCGGCCACGTCGAGGTCTTCTCCGACCCGCTGGTGGAGTGCCTGTCCTGCCACAAGCGCTACCGCGCGGACCACCTTGAGGAAGAGTACGAGGAGAAGAAGGGACGTCCTGCCGAGAACGGCCTCAAGGACATCGCCTGCGCCAACTGCGGCACCCGCGGCCAGTGGACGGAGCCCCACGAATTCTCCGGCCTGCTCAAGACCTACCTCGGCCCTGTCGCCAGCGAGGAAGGCCTGCACTACCTGCGGCCCGAAACCGCCCAGGGCATCTTCGTGAACTTCAGCAACGTCCTGACCACCTCGCGGAAGAAGCCGCCGTTCGGCATCGGCCAGATCGGCAAGTCGTTCCGCAACGAGATCACGCCGGGCAACTTCATCTTCCGCACCCGCGAGTTCGAGCAGATGGAAATGGAATTCTTCGTCGAGCCCGGCACCGACGAGCAGTGGCACCAGTACTGGATGAAGGAACGCATGTCCTGGTACACGGGCCTGGGCATCCGCGAAGAGAACCTGCGCTTCTTCGAGCACCCGCTGGAGAAACTCAGCCACTACTCCAAGGGCACCACGGACATCGAATACCGCTTCGGTTTCCAGGGCTCGGAGTGGGGCGAGCTCGAAGGCATTGCCAACCGCACCGACTTTGACCTCTCCACCCATGCCAAGGCTTCCGGCGCGGACCTGAGCTACTTCAACCAGGCCACCAACGAACGCTACACCCCGTACGTGATCGAGCCCGCGGCCGGCCTCACCCGCTCGTTCATGGCCTTCATGATCGATGCTTACACCGAGGACGAGGCCCCCAATGCCAAGGGCGGGGTGGACATCCGCACGGTGCTCAAGCTGGATCCGCGCCTGGCTCCGGTGAAGGCAGCCGTGCTGCCGCTGAGCCGCAACGAGGACCTGTCCCCGAAGGCCAAGGACCTCGCAGCCCAGCTGCGCAAGAGCTGGAACATCGAGTTCGACGACGCCGGCGCCATCGGCCGCCGCTACCGCCGCCAGGACGAGATCGGCACCCCGTTCTGCATCACCGTGGACTTCGAGACCCTCGAGGACCAGGCCGTCACCATTCGCGAACGCGACACCATGAGCCAGGAACGCGTCTCCCTGGACAAGGTGGAGGGCTACCTGGCCGCGCGGCTGATCGGCGCCTGATCATGGCCATCGAATACCGGGAATGGCGGGAGGGCGACGACCTTGCGCTGCTGGAAATCTGGGGCGGCCCGGAGACCGTGCAGGCCGGGCAGTTCCGCGGCACCCTGGCGCCCTCGGGCAATGCGCCGTGGCGCCGCTGCATTGTGGCCGAGGACGTCGTCGACGGCGTCGCCATTCCCGTGGCGGCGGCCGTGGTCCACGAGGCCTCGCTGCACCCGGAACGGCTCTGGGCGTATATCGAGGTCGCCCGGGACCACCGCCGCGCCGGCATTGGGTCCACCCTGCTGACCATGCTTCGGCACGAGGCCGCCAAGTCGCCGTCGGGAGTGTCCAAGCTCCGCTGCAAGGTGGAGCCGGGCACGCCCGGGGCGGCGTTTGCCGAGGCCGCGGGCATGGCCTCGATCCAGCGCTCCCGCCTGATCGTCGTGGACCCTGCGCCGCTGAAACTGCCGGTGTTCGGCGACGGTTCCGAGTCGGCGGCCAGCGACCAGGTCGAAGACCTGGCCACGGGCTCGGTGGAGCTCAGCGACGTCGTTGGCCGGTACTACACGGCCGTGCACACTTGGGACAGCCCGGGGGAGTTGAGCGTTGCCATGGTGCAGCGGTTGTTCCTGGATGACCTCAGCGGCGCCCACGGCGCGATTGTGCTGCGGGCACCCAAAGCCAGTGCCTTCGGGCACGGCATAGCGGCGAGCCGCAAGGGCCGGCTGGAGGGGTTCGCCATCAGCTACGCGCAGGGCACTCCAGGCGCCGGAGCCGACGCCGATGGTGCCGGTTCTGCCGGACCCGCTGCGCCTACCGAGGTGTTCCTCGGGCACGAGCCCAAGCTCGGCGAGGACGAGGCCCGCGCCGCCGTGCGGGATCTCCTGGCCCTGATCGCCTACCAGCACCCGGTAATGCTGGAACTGGACGATGCGATGACCGCCCTGCGCGCCGTCGTCGAACCGCTGCTCGAGACCGGCAAAGCCCACGTCCAGGGCTCCGAAACCCTCGTGGTTGCGGACCCGGCCTAGCCCTTAACCCGACTGACTCGCAGTTGCGGCCGTTTTGAAGCGTGATAACGGCCCCAGCTGCGAGTCAGTTTGCGTTGAGGGCCCGATCTATCGGCGCCTGGCACCCGGGCGCCGCGGGCCGTCGGCCGCGTCGAGGCGGCGCCGTTCCTCCTCGGTCGGGGCGCCGCCGCCGAGCGCGGCGGGCATCCACCAGGCCCCGGGGTCCGGTTTCAGCGGGAAATCCGCCATACCGACGTCGATCCCGTGCTGGAGGGTCCTGGCCAGCTGCGCGGTGGCCGGCTGCGCGTCCTGTGCCGGGTCCGGGAGCGAGTCCGGCAGGATCGGCTCGCCCACGTGGATACGCACCGGGGCGCGCCAGGCCCGCCGCGGCGAGAATCCATGTTGGCGGGTCATCAGCCGGTGCGCGCCCCAGATGGAGACCGGGATGATCGGCACACCGGCTTCGGAGGCCATCCGTACGGCGCCGGTCTTGCACTCGCGCACGGTGAAGCTGCGGCTTACCCCGGCCTCCGGAAGGATGGCAATGTACTCGCCCGCCAATAGCCGGGCGACCGCGGCGTCGTAGGCGTGGACTCCGGATCCGTAACCGACCACCACGTGGCCGGCCGCGCTGACCGCGGGCCCGGCAAACCAGTGGTCGGCGGCTCCCTGCGTCACGAGGAAGCGCATCTGGGCACGGTTGTGCCACCACAGGATCATCTCGGCGAAGGCAAAGTCGAGGTAGCCGAAGTGCGTGATCGCGACGACCGCGCCCTGGCCGGGCACCACCCGGCGGGACGGGCCGCGTCGGGAAGCCTGGGGGGAATCATTGAGCCGTCCGGGCTGGGGCAGGTGCTCCCGCCCCGTGACGAGGACGCGGATCCGGAACAGCCAGCGCAGGGCGAGACCGGTGCGGACGATGAACCGGTAAAAGCGGTCGCTGGGCCCTGGTCTCCACTTCATCGGCCGCCGGCCCATGCCGGCGCCCGCCACGCCAGTCCCGCAGCGCAAGTGCCGGCCATATCAGCGCCCGCCATATCAGTGCCCGCCGGCGCGCCGCCGGGGCGGCAAGGGCAGGAACCCGGACGTGGATTCGATGTATTCCTTATAGCCGGGCCGTGCAGACATCGCTTTTTCCGTCAGCGGCTTCCCGGTGCGGCCCGCCAGTGCCCAGATCATCAGGGCGGGGGAGAGGATGGTCAGGACACCGGGCCACGAATCGGCGGTCACGAGGAAGAGGCCCGCCCAGACCGCGGCGTCGCCGAAGTAGTTCGGGTGGCGGGTGTAGCGCCACAGACCGGTGTTGAGGACCGTGCCGCGCTTGGCGGGATCGGCCTTGAACTGCGTCAACTGCCAGTCCCCGACCGTCTCGAACACAAAACCAAGAACCCAGAGCAGGACGCCGAGGAACGCCAGCCAGCCCAAGCTGCCGGTGGCGAACATGCCGACCTGGATAGTGAGCGAGACGAAGAACATCACCAGGCCCTGAGGCAGGTAGACCCGCCGGAGCGCGTAGACGTTGCGTGATCCGGGTGCGGCGGAGAGCATGTCCACGTAGCGCGGGTCCTCGTGGCCGCCGCGTGCACGCACACCGATGTGGACCGCGAGGCGAATGCCCCACACCGCAACCAGCGCCAGAAGCAGCAGCCGGCGGCCGGCGTCGCCGTGGCCGGCGGAGAGTACCCAGGAGATGGCCGCGACCACCACGAACCCGAGGCCCCAGACGGTGTCGATGACGGAATGGCGGTTCTGCCGCACGGCAACGGCGAAGGTCAATGCCAGCAGGACCGCCAGTCCCGCGATGACCCACGGCAGGCTGGCGAGGAAGGCATCCAGCGGGAACGGCTGCATCACAGCACCACCGGCATGCGAGTTCCGGCGGCCGGCAGAATGCTGCGCAGTGCGTCCGTGGCGCCGGAGACGTCAGCCCCCGTGCTTTCCCCGAAGGCGTCCAGGATGAAGTCATCGGCGAGTGAGTTCCACAGCGCTACCCGGCGGAACATGAAATGCCCGGCACCCGTGAGGGAGACGTACTCAACAGAGGCGGCCACGCCGTCGGCCCGGCGTGCGTAGTCCAGCGAATTCGACGGACTGGTCCAGCGGTCCTCCGTGCCGTGCACGATCAGGACCCGGCGGTCGGCGACGGGTTGGACCGGCGTTTTGTGATTGAGCCACGGGGCGAGCGCGACGACGACCTCCACCTGCGGATCGTCAGCCACGCAGAGTGCCGTGAGGCCTCCCATGGAGTGGCCCAGCAGGTACACCGGTACGCCGGGATGTTCCTGACCGATCCGGGAAAGCGCCCAGCGGGCGTCCTGAACGGGGGACATGTCCTCCCCGTTCCAGCCC
This sequence comes from Arthrobacter sp. TE12232, assembly GCF_054062615.1. NCBI lineage: Bacteria > Bacillati > Actinomycetota > Actinomycetes > Micrococcales > Micrococcaceae > Arthrobacter > Arthrobacter sp. TE12232. Next base: position 1,090,871 of record NZ_JBSSFK010000001.1, on the reverse strand, counting down.
CTGTACCGGTTGCGCAGGGTCCAGACGGCGAGCCCGTGCGGTCCGCCTTGCCGGTTCAGCGCCCGGGCGAAGGGCAGCATCCGGGCCGGGCTCAGGTGCCGGCCGCGGACGGGATCGTAGCTGTCCGCGCGTCCGCCGTGCAGGACCAGGGCGACTCCGCGGGTCTCCCCGGCCGCATCGGCGATGGACAGCACGGCCTTGGCGGCAGGTCCGGGGCGGCCCGCCTCCGGTTCGCGGTCATCTAGTTTGCGCTTGGCCACGCGTGTCCTTCCCGTTCTTCGTCCGTCAATTACCAACCATAGGTTGCAGTCTCCGCCCGTCAAGGGAATCACTGCCTAGTGTGGATTCGGAGCCGGAGCCCCCGGCGATGGGTACGGGTGATGCCGGACCCTTGACGGGGGAATGCGGGAGGAGTATGCCTGTGCACGTAAACCTCCGGGCGCCACGCCGGCTGGGAGCGCAGAGAACCGTCCGGGTCGAATCTCACGACGAAATCGACGGTACTGAAAATGAACGGAATAAAGTTCGATACCCTGCGCGAGCAAGTCCGCGGGCCGGTCGTCACGCCCGGCGACGCGGACTACGACGCGGCCCGGGCAGTGCACAACGGCATGATCGACAAGCACCCGGCCGCTGTGGTCCGTGTGTCCCAGGTGGCGGACGTTATGGCGGCCGTCAACTTCGCCCGCGACAACTCCCTGGATCTGGCCGTCCGCGGCGGCGGCCACAGTGGTCCGGGCTTTGGCACCTGGGATGACGCTGTTGTCATCGACTTCTCCAACACCACCGGCGTCCGGATAGATCCGTCGAACAAGACGGCGAGGACCGAGGCCGGCGCAACCTGGGCCGATTTCAATCACGCCACGCACGCCTTCGGACTGGCGACCACCGGTGGCATCATCGGCTCAACCGGTGTCTCCGGACTCACGCTCGGCGGGGGCATTGGCTATCTCTCCCGGAAGCACGGGCTCAGTTGCGATAACCTCCTCTCGGCCGACGTCGTCACCGCGGACGGGAAATTCCTCACTGCGAGCGAAAGCGAGAATGACGACCTTTTCTGGGCGCTGCGGGGCGGGGGCGGCAACTTCGGCGTCGTGACCTCGTTGGAATACCGCCTGCATCCTGTGGACATGGTCCACGCGGGGATCATCATCTACCCGGCCGAGCACGCCGAAACCGTGGCGAAGTTCTACCGCGAGCACCTGGCGGCAGCCCCTGAAGAGTTCGGCGCGTTCCTCGCCTTCCATCAGGGACCGCCGGTTCCGTTCCTTCCGGAACAGTGGCACGGGAAGCCGGTCTGCATTGTGGTCGGCATGTGGACGGGCGACCTCGCCGAAGGGCCGTCCCGCTGGCAACCATTCCTCGACGTCGCCCCGGTGGCCGGATCCATGGTGGGGCCGATGCCGTATCCGGCCTTGAACTCGGCGTTCGACCCGATGTATCCCAAGGGGCTGTTGGCCTACTGGAAGGCGGCCTTCCTGACCGAACTCAACGACGGCGCCATCGACGCACACCTTGAGTTTGGCCGACGTGTGCCCAGCCTGCAGACAGCCGTGCACATCTATCCAATCGACGGCGCTGTGCACCGTGTGGGAGTGACGGATACGGCCTTCCCCAACCGGAACGCCAAGTTCTCCCCGGTTATAGCCTGCCACTGGGAGGACCCGGCGGACAGCGAGGCGAACATCGCCTGGGTACGGGATTACGCGGCTGCGCTGCAGCCGTACTCCGAGACCGCGGGCTACATCAATTTCATGGACGGCGATGATATGTCCAAGGTCGCGGAGAACTACGGACCCAATTACAGCCGCCTGCGGGAGATCAAGGCCAAGTACGATCCGCAGAACCTCTTCCACATAAACCAGAACATCACCCCGGCCTGACCAGCCCGCCTCCGTGGCGCCGGAGCTCCGGGCTCAGGGCGGCGGGAGCATGCGGCGTCATCTGTCCGGAGCGGCGCCGACAGCGCCGTAGAGTTTTCGGCATGAGGTTGAACTGCTGATGGGCGCCGGACATTCGCACTCCCACGCCGGGCACCCCAGCGCCGGTCACGCGGAGCCGACGCCCCGCATGCTGGCGGCACGGAAGAAGGCCAACTGGATCCTGGCCGCCATCCTGATCCCGCTGACTTTGCTGACCCTGGCGGCCATGGCCTTCCTGTGGCCGTCGGGGAGCAAAGAGGGCATCACTCTGGCCAGCCCCTATGCGGCGGCCCCGGGCGTGACGTTCGATACCGGCAAGATCCAGCGGGTGGTCGTCGGCAGCTGTTCGGATGCGCAGACAAGCGGCGATCCCGCGGCTCAGCAGAGCGCATCCGGGGCCGACGCCGCCGTCCAGCCGCCGCAGGCGGGCTCACAATGCACGTTTGCCTACACCGAGCCGGACAAGGGCGGCAACCCGGTGAAAGTGGTCATCAACCCTGACATCGCGAAATCCCACGGCGTGAAACCCGGAGACAACATCCGCTACCTCAACCTCTCCAAGGCCCAGGGCGCCTCAGAAGCCCAAGGCGCGCCCGCCTACGTTTTCGTCGACTTCGTCCGGACTCTACCGATCATCTTCCTGGCCGTGCTCTACGCCGTCGTGGTGATTGCGGTGGCGCGCTGGCGCGGCCTGCGGGCCCTGATCGGACTCGTCGGGGCCTACGTCGTGCTCGTCTCCTTCATGCTGCCCGGACTGGTCGAAGGAAAGCCGCCGCTGCTCCTGGCACTGGTGGGGTCCACGGTGATCATGATCGGGGTGCTGTACTTCGCCCACGGTTTCTCCGCCCGGACCTCGACGGCGCTGCTGGGGACCATGTTCGGCCTCGCCATTACGTCGCTGCTGGCCGCCTGGGCCACCGACGCCGCGAACCTCGCCGGCGTGGGCAGCCACGACGCCGCCACGCTCACCAACATTTCCGACAACATCTCGATCTCCGGCATCATCCTGTGCGGGCTGATCATTTCCGGCCTGGGCGTGCTGAACGACGTCACGATCACGCAGTCGTCGGCGGTCTGGGAACTGTGGGAACTCGCCCCCGACACCAGCGCCCCGCAGCTCTTTGCCTCCGCGATGCGGATCGGCCGGGACCACATCGCCTCCACGGTCTACACGATCGCGTTTGCCTATGCCGGCGCGGCCCTGCCCGTCCTGATCCTGGTCATGCTCTACGAGCGCCCGCTCGGGGACGCCCTGACCAGTGCAGAACTCTCCGAGGAAGTCATCCGCACCCTCGTCGGTTCGGTAGGACTGGTCCTGGCCGTGCCGGTCACCACCCTCATTGCCGTGCTCGTCGTCAAGGCCACCGGGATCAAAGGCAGTACCGCAGACCCCGCGGCCGCGCTCGCCGGTGCACCCGACGTCGGAGTGCCCGCGCTCGCCGGCGTTGGGGACGGCGGTTGGGCCGGGCTCTCCCTTGGGGCCGACGTCGGCCGGTACCCGGGCGGGTCCGCCGGGCGCCGGTCGGCGGACAGCGCGCCCGGCGCACAGGGAGGGACCGAACCGGACGACGCCGGGCCTGCCACGCGCCGGGGGCGGCGTGCCGCCCTGCGCGATTGATACGGCGTTTGGCGGCGCCCGGATTTTCCACACAGCCCGGCCTTTCCACATAACCGACGCCGGATCCGACCGATTTGCCCGTCTTTGAGACAATGGTCGGGTGACTGTTGTAGCAACGCCTCCCGCCCCCAAGCTGGAACTCCCGCCCCTGAAGCTGGGCCCGATCACCGTGGACACCCCCGTGATCCTGGCTCCTATGGCGGGTATCACCAACTCCGCCTTCCGCAGGCTGTGCCGTGAATACGGCGGCGGCCTGTACGTCGCGGAGATGGTCACCTCGCGCGCCCTAGTGGAACGCACGCCGGAGTCGCTGCGCATCATTTCGCACGACGACGACGAGAAAGTCCGCTCCGTCCAGCTCTACGGCGTGGACCCCGTGACCGTCGGCCAGGCCGTCCGGATGCTGGTCGAGGAAGACCGGGCGGACCACATCGACCTCAACTTCGGCTGCCCCGTCCCCAAAGTCACCCGGCGCGGCGGCGGCTCGGCCCTGCCCTGGAAGATCGACCTCTTCACCTCGATCGTCCAGACCGCTGTCAAGGAAGCCTCCCAGGGCAACATCCCGCTGACCATCAAGATGCGCAAGGGCATCGACGAGGACCACCTGACATACCTCGACGCCGGCCGGATCGCCCGCGATTCCGGCGTTGCCGCCGTCGCTCTTCACGGCCGCACGGCCGCGCAGTTCTATTCCGGCCAGGCCGACTGGTCTGCCATCGCCCGGCTCCGCGAGGCGCTGCCGGACATCCCGGTCCTCGGCAACGGCGACATCTGGTCCGCCGAAGACGCGGTCCGGATGGTCCGCGAAACGGGAGTGGACGGCGTTGTCGTCGGCCGGGGATGCCAGGGCCGGCCGTGGCTGTTCGGCGATCTCATGGCCGCGTTCGAAGGCAGCGACCAGCGGCACCGGCCGGATCTGGGCCAGGTGGCCGAAAGCGTCTACCGGCACGCCGAGCTCATGGTCGAGACGTTCGGGGACGAGGGCAAGGCCCTGCGCGAAATCCGCAAGCACATCGCGTGGTACTTCAAGGGCTACGTGGTCGGGAGCGAGCTGCGGACCAAACTCGCGCTCGTCACCAGCCTCGAGGTGCTCCGCGCAACCCTGGATCAGCTGGACCTCGACTCTCCGTACCCCGGGGTCGATGCCGAGGGCCCGCGCGGCCGCGCCGGCTCGCCCAAGAAGCCCGCCCTGCCCAAGGACTGGCTGCTGAACCGGACCCTGGATGACGAGCAGAGCCGCGACATCTCCTTCGCCGAGCTGGATGTCTCCGGTGGCTGAGACCCGGACCACCGCCCCCGTCCTGGACGGCTACACCTCCCGCGACTCCGCCCGGTGGGTCGAAGAGCCGCCCAAGACCACCTACCGGTCGGACTTCGAGCGTGACCGTGCGAGAGTCCTGCACTCCTCGGCCCTGCGCCGGCTCGGCGCGAAGACCCAGGTGGTCGCCCCGGATACTGACGACTTCGTCAGGACCCGGCTCACGCACAGCCTCGAAGTGGCCCAGGTGGGCCGCGAACTCGGCCGCGCCCTCGGCTGCGATCCCGACGTCGTGGACACCGCCTGCCTGAGCCATGACCTCGGCCACCCGCCCTTCGGCCACAACGGGGAAGCGGCGCTCAACGAGGTGGCCCACGCGATCGGCGGTTTTGAAGGCAACGCCCAGACGCTGCGGCTGCTGACCCGGCTTGAGCCGAAGGTCCTGGCCCCCGATGGCCGTCCGGCAGGCCTGAACCTGACCCGGGCGAGTCTCGATGCCGCCGCCAAGTACCCGTGGTCCGCCGTCAACGCGCCCGTCATCCACGGGGAGCGGACCAGCAAGTTCGGCGCCTATGAGGACGACCTCCCCATCTTCGACTGGATTCGCGAAGGCGCCCCGGAACGCCGGTCCTGCCTCGAAGCGCAGGTCATGGACCTGGCGGACGACATCTCCTACTCGGTGCACGACGTCGAGGACGCGATCGTCGCAGGGCACTTCCAGCTGCGCTGGATGGACAACCCGGACCATCGTGCCCGCGTCGTCGGGTACGCGAAGCAGTGGTACCTGCCGCACAACGACCCCGCCGCGATCGACGCCGCGCTGGCGCGGCTGGAGGCCACGAGCGTCTGGGTGCGCGAGGCCGACGGCAGCCGCAAGGCCATGGCGGCGCTCAAAGACATGACCAGCCAGTTGATTGGCCGGTTCTGCCAGAGTGCGCTGGAAGCCACCCGGGCCGTTTACGGCCCGGAGAACCTCACCCGCTACCACGCGGAACTGATCGTCCCGGACGAGACCGTCATGGAAATCGCGGTGATGAAGGGCCTGGCCACCACATTTGTGATGACCACCGAGCACCGCCAGCCCATCTACGAGCGCCAGCGGGAGGTCCTGCACGCCCTCGTCACCGCCCTCAGCGCCACGGAGGACCGCCACCTGGAGCCGATGTTCGCCGCCGACTGGCTCGACGCGGGGGACGACGCCGGGAGGCTGCGCGTCGTGATCGACCAGGTCGCGTCGCTGACGGACGGCTCGGCGCTGGCCATGTACGAGCGTCTCGTGGGCAGCCTGCCGTCGCTGTGGTGACCCAGCCAGCCGCCTGGAGGCAGGACCACCACCCAATAGACAGGAATGTCTAAGGGTTTACAAAGGAACTCCGGGGATCATGGGAACACAGGCCTAACCGCAGAGGAAGGGGACACCCGTGGATACCCGGGACAAGGGCAGGCGACTGGCCAGCGGCATCACCGCGGCAGTCGGCATCGGCAGCCTCGCGGCTGCGGGCGTCGCCGCCGCCGTCGTGTATTCCGCCACGCCCTCCAGCGCTTCAAAGACTTCTCCTGCGACCGCCAGCTCGAACTCGTCCGGACGGTCAGCGCGCCACGGCTCCGGCACGGCGGACGGCGGCAGCACCACGCAGAATAACGGCACGAGCCGCTCGCACGGATCAACCCCCGTCCGGCCGGGCAACGGCAGCGTCACCCACGGTCAATCCTCGGGGTCCTAAGGTGGAGGCGCAGGCAGCTTGGACCGTCTGGGGCCTTGACGCTTCCCTCGCTGTTACCGACGCCGGAATGCTCGCCGCCGCCCAGGAGATCGTCCAGAGCGTCCTTGCCGACGTCGAGCTCGCATGCAGCCGCTTCCGGGACGACTCGGAACTCACCAGGCTCCAACCGCAGCTGGCTGCCGGGGCGATCGTTAGCCCGACACTCCTCGACCTCGTTGAGCGGGCCCTGGCCGCCGCCCGGTGGACGGACGGCGCCGTCGATCCGACCCTCGGCACGGATCTGGCCGCCCTCGGGTATGACCGGGACATCGTCAGCGTGCAGGTGCTGCCGGACGACCCCCGTCCGCAAGGTTCGCACCTGGTCCCGCCGGCCGGTTCGGTCAGGGCACGGCGCGTTCCCGGATGGTCACGGGTCAGGATTGACGGGCGGACGCTGACCGTTCCCGCCGACATCCGGCTGGATCTGGGCGCCACCGCCAAGGCAGCCGCGGCGGACCGCGCTGCAGCCGAGGTGCATTCGCAACTGGGATGCGGGGTGCTCGTCTCTTTGGGCGGCGACCTGGCGACCGCCGGCCCGGGGCCGGGAAGCCCCGGCGCTGCGGCCCCAGGCGGGGGCCCCGGAGCCGGCCCCGGAGCGACAGAGCCGTGGCAGGTTCTGGTCCAGGACCTTCCCACGGACCCGAGCCAGCACATCGCCCTGGACCCCGGATCCGCCGTGGCCACGTCCAGCACGCAAAAACGCCGGTGGAAGCACGCGGGAGCGGACGTCCACCACGTTCTTGATCCCCGTTTCGGGCTGCCCGCAGAGGCCGTGTGGAAGACGGTGACGGTGGCGGCTCCGACGTGCCTGGAAGCCAATGCCTTCAGCACGGCCGGCATTGTTCGCGGCTTCGCCGCCGTCGAATGGTTCCGTTCCGCGGGTGTCACGGCCCGGCTGGTGGATCAACGCGGACGCGTTGTCACCACCGGCGGCTGGCCGGCGGAGAGCAACAGCGTGGAAGTGCGTGCGTCCCGTGGATGAGGCAATGTGGGCGTTCGGCCGGGTGAGCGGCTTCATGTCCCTTGCCCTGTTCACGGTGTCGGTCCTGTTGGGCATCCTCACCCGCTCCGGCCGGCCCTTGCTGGTGCTTCCGAGGTTTTCCGTCAGCATCCTGCACCGGAATATCGCCTTGTTGGCCACGGTGTTCCTGGGGCTGCACGTTGGGTCCCTATTGTTGGACTCCTTCGCGAAGCTGCGGCCTGTCGACGTCGTCGTGCCGTTCCTTGGCTCGTTCCGGCCGTTCTGGCAGGGCCTGGGGACCGTGGCACTGGACCTCGTCGCGGCCGTCATCGTGACAGCCCTACTGCGGCAACGGATCGGGCACCGGGCGTTTAAGGCCGTGCACTGGCTCGCCTACGCGGTCTGGCCGGTGGCGATGGCCCATGCACTCGGCAACGGCACGGACGCCGCCGGCCAGTGGTTTCTCCTGCTGGCGGCCGCGTCCGGCGCAGCGATCGCCGGTGCCCTGCTGTGGCGGCTCTCTTCAACGTTCCTCGAAACCGCCAGAGCCCGTGGAGGTAACCTCCAATGAGCTCGATGCCCGGCGTGCTCCCTCAACCGCCGCTGCCCAATGCGCAGCCGCTGGCGCGTCTTTTGGCCGCCGGCGCGGAGGCCGGGTACGCCCGGCACGTGGACACTTTCGGGCCTCTTGATCCCGACGCCGTCGCACCCGGGCTGCTGAACCTGCTGGACGCGTCGGGGCTGACCGGACGCGGCGGCGCCGCCTTCGCGACCTGGCGCAAGGCGCTGGCAACATCACAATCCGGGCGGAAGCGCCTTGTTCCCGCGCGGCCCGTCGTGATCGCCAACGGCGCCGAAGGGGAGCCGCTGAGCTTCAAGGACCGTACGCTCCTGGCGCACGCCCCCCACCTGGTGATTGACGGTCTGCTGGCCGTGACGCGGGCGGTCTCGGGCACGCAGATGTACCTCTATGCGCCTGCTGCCAGCCTTCCCGGGGTGCAGGAGGCCCTCTCCGGACACCCCGGGGGCCGCCGGACCCAGCTCGTGGAGTCACCGGAAACGTTCATCTCCGGCGAGGCGAGCGCCGTCGTCAACAGCATCGCCACCGGCTCCGCGATCCCGCTCGACAAAGGCCGCCGGCTCAGCGACACCGGGCTCAAGGGGCGCCCCACCCTGGTCCTCAACGTCGAAACCCTGGCCCATGTGGCCCTCATCGCACGGTTCGGCGCGGACTGGTTCCGCGAAGTCGGGACGCCCACGGACCCTGGCACGCGGCTGCTGTCCGTGTCCGGCCCAGGGCCCGGCCCGGACGTCGTCCTGGAGGTGCCCGGCGGCGCAAGGCTCACCGACGTCGTTCAATCCGCCGGCATGGACCCGGCCTCCCTGTCGGCCGTTCTCGTCGGCGGCTACCACGGCCGCTGGGTGCGGCCGGCGGCCTACGTCCTCTCGCCCGGCGGTCCCGCCGGCCACGTGGTCCGGCCCGGAGCAGGCGTCATCCACGCCTTGGGGGCGCAGCAGTGCGGGCTTGGAGCCACCGCGGGGATCGTGGCGTACCTGGCCGGGCAGTCCGCCCGGCAATGCGGCCCCTGCATGTTCGGGCTGCCCGCCATGGCGGGAATCTTCAACCGGATCGCAGCAGGAGAACAGGACCCGCGGCTGCCGGAGGAACTGGGCCGGCTCGGCACGCTTGTCTCAGGACGCGGGGCCTGCCATCACCCGGACGGAACAGCGCAGCTGATCAGCAGTGCGCTGGAGGTCTTCGCCGACGACGTGCGGTCCCATCTCACCGGGCGCTGCTCCGGATCCGGAAGCTGGACGCCATGACCGCCACCCTTCACATCGACTGGACCAGGTGCGACGGCCGCGGCCTGTGCACGGAGCTGCTCGCCGGGGTGCTCATACGGGACGACTGGGGGTACCCGGTGGCCCGTGGAAGGCAGGGTCCTGAGCGCACCGACGTCCCCATCAGGCCCAGCGACGCGGACGCCGCGCGCGACGCCGTCTCGCTCTGCCCGAAACTCGCCCTCAGCCTCCGGGACCCTGCTTCCGGAGGCCCGCAGCGCCGGCGCTAGTCCCCGGCCGGGCCGGTCCGTGTCGGCCCGGCGTACTAGGATGGCACTGTGGCCGGCCTGATCAAACGTGAAGATATCGACGAAGTACGCCAGCGCACCGACATCAAAGAAGTTATCGATGGCTACGTGACGCTCAAGGGAGCCGGGCTGGGTTCCTACAAAGGCCTGTGCCCCTTCCACGACGAGCGCTCACCCTCCTTCACCGTGCGACCCCAGGTGGGCCGGTACCACTGCTTCGGCTGCGGCGAGGACGGCGACGTCATCTCCTTCGTGCAGAAACTGGACCACATCTCCTTCCACGAGGCCGTGGAAAAGCTGGCCCATCGGATCGGCTTCGAGCTCCACTACGAGGACGGCGGCTCCGGACCCAACCGGGAGGACATCGGCCGGCGCCAGCGGCTGCTGGATGCCCACAAGGTGGCCGACGAGTTCTTCCGGTCCCAGCTGCTGACCCCGGGCGCCGCAGAGGGCCGAAATTTCCTCTACGGCCGGGGCTTCGACCGTGCGGCAGCGGAACAGTTCGGGGTAGGGTATGCCCCGCAGGGCTGGGACGCGCTGCTCAAGCACCTGCGCGGCCGCGGCTACACCGACGCCGAACTCAAGCTGACCGGCATGTTTTCCGAAGGCAACCGGGGCATCTACGACCGCTTCCGCGGACGGCTGATCTGGCCCATCCGGGACATTGCCGGTGACACCATCGGCTTCGGCGCCCGCAAGCTCTACGAGGACGACCAAGGCCCGAAGTACCTGAACACCCCCGAAACCGCACTCTACAAGAAGTCCCAGGTCCTCTACGGCATCGACCTCGCCAAGCGCAACATCGCCAAGGACCGCCAGCTCGTGGTGGTGGAGGGCTACACCGACGTCATGGCCTGCCATCTGGCCGGCATTCCGACGGCGGTGGCCACGTGCGGCACCGCGTTCGGCACGGACCACATCAAGATCGCCCGCCGGCTGCTGTCCGACGACGGCAGCGGGGGAGAGGTCATCTTCACCTTCGACGGCGACGCCGCCGGGCAGAAGGCGGCGCTACGCGCTTTCGAAGAGGACCAGCGTTTTGTCGCGCAGACGTTCGTTGCTGTGGAGCCCAGCGGCGCGGACCCGTGCGAGCTCCGTCAGTCCAAGGGCGACTCCGCGGTCCGGGACCTGATCGGAAGTCGCCGTCCGCTGTTCGAGTTCGCCATCCGCGCCACCCTCAAACGGCACAATCTGGACACCGTCGAGGGCCGGATCGCGGCCCTGCGTGAATCAGCGCCCGTGGTGGCGCAGATCCGCGACGCCGGTATCCGGCCGGCCTATGCCCGCGAACTGGCTGGCTGGCTGGGGATGCCCGTCGAGGAGGTCAGCAGGGCCGTCGGTGTGGCGACCAAACGCGCCGCACAAGGTGCCCCAGCCACTCCGGGCGGCGGCCCGGGCCGCAGCCAGGGCGGCGCCCAGGCCGGCGGACCCAGCACCGGGCATGGCCCGGGACAGGCGGGAGCCCCGGGCTATGCCGGGTCCGGCCGCGGCTACGCGGGGCCGGGACCCGGCGTGGCGCCCTTGCCGGCGTCGGCCGTTCTTCCGTCCTTCAACCGGCCCGATCCGCGGGACCCGGTCGCGGCGATGGAGCGTCAGGCCCTCGAGGTCGCGCTCCAGGAACCCGGCATGCTGGAGGGCGAGACGTGGCAGCGTTTCTCCGAGGCACGGTTCTCCACGCCCGCCTATCTCGCCATCCACGAGGCCATCCGCGCCACCGGACTCGGGTCCGCGGGGGACCCGGTGCGCTGGGTGGAGCAGTTGCTGCGGGAGGTTCCCGAGCCGCTGCGGCCGCTCGTGTCCGAACTTGCGGTGGTGCCGTTGCCGGCAAACACGCCTGAGGGCGTCCTGCGCTACTGCAGGGACATCCTGGCCCGCCTGTTTGAGCTCCAGATCACCCGCGTGAAGGCGGAGAAGATGGGGCAGTTGCAGCGCCTGGATGCCTCGGCGGATCCCGAGGAATTCCAGCGGCTGAATCGCGAACTCATGCAGTTGGAGATGCAGCGGAGATCGTTGCGCTCGGACGCCTGAGGCGCCGATTTCGTTTCCCGGGCTGGTGTTTGCTAGGCTTATACCCGCTTCATTCCTCCTTAGCTCAATTGGCAGAGCATTCGACTGTTAATCGAAGGGTTGCTGGTTCAAGTCCAGCAGGAGGAGCGCGCAGTCCCCGTTCCGGGTTTCCGGGACGGGGACTTTTTTTATACCCGGAGGGGGTATTTCGCGGGCTGCTTCCACGGGTTCTCCGGCCGATTTCCCTACCGGCAAAACCTTTGCTAATGTCATACCTGCTTCATTCCTCCTTAGCTCAATTGGCAGAGCATTCGACTGTTAATCGAAGGGTTGCTGGTTCAAGTCCAGCAGGAGGAGCGGACAGGTCCCGCGGCCGGTGAAAACCAGCCGCGGGACCTTTTTTATTGCATTCTTTTCGGGTCCTGTCTCTGATCCCTTCGGGGACCCGGGTGGCCCGGGGCCTACGGTGGCCCGCGGCCTACGGTGGCCCGAGTCTTGGGTGGCCGCACTGTTCAGGGGCCGAGCGTTCAGGTGTTCCGAGTATTCAGTGACGCCACGGGCGTTCAGCGACGCCGGGCGTGAAGTCTCCACGGCCTCAGTGACCATGACCTCGGACGCTCGGACGCTCGGACGCTTGGACGCTTGGACGCTTGGACGCTTGGACGCTTGGACGCTTGGACGCTTGGACGCTTGGACGCTTGGACGCTTGGACGCTTGGACGCTTGGACGCTTGGACGCTTGGACGCTGGGACGCTTGGACGCTTGGACGCTTGCCCGGACCTCAGACGAAGTACATTTCCACCTGGAGGAAGCGCTGGGCCTCGGCGACCGCGGCCTCGAACGCTTCTTGCTCCGTGGGGGACTTCCTCGGCTCACGCGGATGCCATTCATGCGGCGCAGAGTGCACCTGGGTGAATCCGCCCCCCGGCGGGGCATAGAAAATGCCGAACCGTTGCACGGGCCACTCCGGGGAGGTCTCGGGCGCCACCAGTAGGGCGGAGTCGGAGGCCGGGTTGTACCACTGGGCAATCGGGCGGCGCCGGTCTTCGGTGAACAGGCCTGCCGCGTACATGGCTGCCGACTGCGGGCTGGTCTGACTACACAGGCGATCCCACCACAGGGGCAGGATTCCGGTGTCGCACCGCTGCCACGTGGCGGGGAGGGGCTGAGGTTCCTGCCAATCGGGCATGAAACAACTTTATCTCCCGCCACGGGCGCCGAACAGAGTGCCACTGTGCCCAGTCTTGGGCGGGAAGTATGAGCATGTCCCGTGCCTGCAGCTGCACCCTGGGCGCGCCGTGGGACATGCCCAGCGCTGGCCCTAACGGGTGGACATAGTGCCCGTATGCCCACCCTCCGGCGCGAAGAATGAGCATGTCCTGCCGGGCGGGCACGAATAATGGGCATGTCCCGCGGGTGAGGCTTGAAGGATGGGCATGTCCCGCCGGGTGGGGCATGAAGAATGAGCATGCCCCCGGCGGGCACGAATAATGGGCATGTCCCATCGGGGGGCGTCTGTAGCGCGGGGTGGCCGGGGGGCATGCTCAGTGCTGGCCCTGGCGCGTGGACATAGTGCCCCTATGCCCACTCCCGGGCGCGAAGAATGGGCATGTCCCGCGCGGGTGGGCTTGATGCAGGGGCATGTCCCGCGAGGGTAGGGCTCGAAGGATGGGCATGTTCCCTTGGAGCAGGCGCGGGCCTACTGGATCGGCGGCACCGTGCTGGGGCGGACGATCAGCCACAGGGCTGCGGCGGCCATCAGGATGCAGGCGGCCTGGACGGCGCCCATGGGGGTTGCGGAGCTGACGCCGAGCCAGCCGACCACCGGGGAGATCAGGCCCGCCATCATGAACGTCGCCGCGCCAAGCAAGGAGGCGGCTGTTCCGGCCTGGGCCCCATGTTTGGCCAGTGCCAGCACCTGCACGGTGGGGAAGGTGAAACCGGCACCGAGTATGTAGAACCACAGGGGCACCAGGACGCCCCACAGGCCGAAGCCCAGCTGGTCGAAGATGACAATCAGCACGGCCATAAGGAACATCCAGGCCGTGGAGCAGGCCAGGATCCACTGCGGCGGCACGCGCCTGACGATCCTTGCGCTGGTCTGGACGCCGGCCACGATGCCGAGGGAGTTGATGCCGAAGAGCAGCCCGTATTGCTGGGGCGTGAAGCCGTAGACATTCTGGAACAGGAACGGCGACGCGGACAGATAGGTGAAGAGGCCCGCGAAGTTCATGCCGCCCACCAGCAGCAGGCCCACGAAGATCCGGTCGGAGAACAGCACTTTGTAGCGCTGGCGCGCGGTCAGCCCGGTCTTTCCGCGCAGCTCCGGCGGCAGAGTTTCGCGGATCACGAACAAGGCCGCGATGATGACGCACGTTCCATAGGCCGCCAGGAACAAGAAGATGCCCGGCCACGGCATCAGCAACAGCAGCTGTGAGCCGATGACCGGGGCGAGGATCGGGGCCAGGCCGTTGACGAGGGCCATGCGCGAAAACATCCGCACCATCGCGTAGCCGCTGAACAGGTCGCGGACCATGGCCATGGCAACAACACCGCCGCCTGCGGCCCCGACGCCCATGAGCACACGGAAGAGGCCCAGCGTGGCGATATCCGTGGACTGGGCGGCGCCCAGGGAAGCTGTGATGTGCACCGCCGTCGCCAGAATCAGTGGCATCCGCCGGCCAAACTTATCGCTCAGCGGCCCCACCACGAGCTGTCCCAGCGCGAACCCTAGGGTGGTGCCGGTCAGCGTCAGCTGCACGGCCGCCGCGGAAACACCAAGGTTCTCCTCCAATGCCGGAAACGCGGGCAGGTAGAGGTCCACCGTGAACGGCCCAAGGGCAGTCAAAGCGCCCAGCGTCAGGATGTAGAGAAATTTGCGACGGCGACTCAGGGAATCACCGGGATTGGGGGGTGTGCTCACAGAGGTCCATCCTAGGGCCCGCCGAGACGGCCGGCGGGTGGTTGCGCGGGCGCGCCACGCCTTGCCCGAAAGGCCCCCCAAGAGCCGAAATGATAGTTTTGACCCCGGGGTCTGTGCGAAGCTGTCCAGACCCGGCAAGCCCGCGGGAGCGGAACGACGGATGGCACCAGTTAGGCAGGACCGATGAGCGGACGTCACAGCGGCGGGACAGGCGGCGGGCTGCGCATTTCCGCGTTGCCGAAAACCCTGAAGATGATCTTCAAACTCGCGCCCCGGCAGCTCAATGACGAGATTGCTCTGGCCAAAGCCGAAATCAAGCGCAAGGGGATCCAGCTCGGCGTTGCCGGCGCCTTCTTGGCCGTCGCCCTGATCTTTGTCGCTCTGCTGGTGATCGGACTGGTCGTTGCCGCCATCATGGGTCTGGCCACCATCATGCCGGCCTGGCTTGCCGCACTGCTGGTCTGCGCCTTCTTCCTGATCATCGCCGCGATCGGGGCGCTCATCGGCGTTAACAAGTTCAAGGCCGCCATGCCGCTGGTCCCCGAGGACACACTCCGGGGACTCAAGCACGATCTCGGCATCGCCAAGGAAGGGTCGGCCTTCGACGCGGCCGTCCTTGACCCGAACTCGGAACAGTACAAGGCCGCAAAGGCCGCCAAGGAAGCCGCCGCCGCCAAGGCGAAGGCCGAGAAGGAAGCCAAGGCTGCCGCCAAGCCGGACTTGGGTCCAGCCCCCACCGAGGCGGAACTCCGACGCCGGCTGGATCAGCGCCGCACGCATCTCACCGGCGTGCGGGACGAACTCGGCCGGGAACTCGACGTCAAGACCCAGGCCCAGGGGCTGGTGGCCGCCACCCAGGCGCGGCTGCAGGAAAGCAAAGAGCAGCTCGAGGACAAAATCGCGGGCTTCCGCGCGGCCCGTGCCTCAGCCCGTTCCTCGGCGGGAGCGCCGACCACAGCCGCCGACGGGCAGAGCCTGGCCGGCCAGATCAAACAGCGCTGGAAGCCCCTTGCGGTGCTGGCAGCGTCGGGGGCCGCACTAGCGGTCCTCCTGCGCAAGCTGCTCAAGGGCTAGGCAGATCCCTGAACCCACACGCCAAACCGTTGCCGTCCACGGAAAGGGGGAATCGATGAAATTCATCGGCGCTGGTGCCCGCCCCGGGCAGCCCCTCGTCCACCGCGACGCGGTCTTCACGGTTCCCAACATCCTGACCGTGGTGCGCTTCCTGGGTGTTCCCCTCTTCATTTGGCTCGTCCTCGCGGAGCAGGAGTACGGCTACGCTGCCCTCGTGCTCGCTGTCATGGCCAGCACCGACTGGGTGGACGGCTACATTGCCCGCCGCTTCAATCAGATGTCCAACCTTGGCCGGGTCATGGACCCCATTGCCGACAGGCTGTCGCTGATCGCCGTCGCCGTGACCCTCGTGATCGCCGGCGTCGTCCAGTGGTGGTATCTCGCCGCGTTGCTGGTCCCGGATGCGATCCTGCTGGCCCTGTCACTGTTCTACTTCCATGGCCACCCGGACCTGCCCGTGAGCCGCATCGGAAAGATCCGCACGGGTCTGCTGCTGGTGGGCACGCCGCTGCTGGTGCTGTCCAAACTCCCGGTGCCGGCCGCCGAGGTTTACGCCACGGTCGCCTGGATCTTCCTGGGCCTCGGCCTGGTGGGACACTGGATCGCAGCCTACAACTATGTCTGGGCCATCATCGGCAAGGGCAGGGAACTGCGGACGCACGACGGCGGCTCCGACTGATGGTCTGGCTTGCGGTTTTGCTTGCGGTACTTGGCGCCTTCTGCCTGGCCTTCGGCGCCCAGCGCCAGGGGAGCGCGGTCAAGGCCGACACCGGCGGCCTGGCGCTGAGCACTCATGGGTTGCTGCGGCTTGTGCGCAATCCGCGCTGGGTCTTTGGGTTCCTGCTGCTCTGCGTCGGGATGGCGATGAACGCCGTCGCCCTCGTCATGGCGCCCTTGACGGTGGTGCAGCCGATTGGCGCGATCGCCCTGGTCATCACCACCGTGGTCAATACCAAGGACCAGGGCCTGAGTATGAACCGGGCCACCATCGTCGCCATCTCGGCCTGCGTGACCGGCTCAGCAATGTTCGTGGTGCTGGCCGTCAACGTGACCCAGGAAAACCACAATGTCAGTAGCGAGGACGAGTTGACCATCGTCCTGCTCCTGGCCCTGGCGGTGGGGCTCTTCGGCACGCTCGCCCTCCTGTTCAAGCACCGCATGAGCGCCTTCGTCTACATCCTGGGCGCAGGGGTTCTCTTCGGCTTCGTGGCGGTCCTGACCCGCATCATCGGCAGGCATCTGCTGGACCCGAACGGATTGTTCCTGCTGAATGTGCCGTGGTACAGCCTTGTGGCGATCGTTGCTGCCGGCGTTCTGGGATCGTGGTTTGTGCAGAACGCCTATTCCGGCGGACCGCCGGACCTCGTGATCGCCGGGTTGACCGTGATCGACCCCATTGTGGGCATCGCGATCGGCATCGTCATTTTGGGAGAACTGCGTCCCGACGTACAACCCGTTATGGCCATTGCCATGGGGACGGCGGCATCCCTTGCTATCGTGGGAGTAATAGCCCTTTCCAGGCACCACCCGGAAGTCACCAAGCGCAAGAAGGAAGCGCGGAAGGCTGCGGGCAGGTCCTAGGGCGTCCGTCCAGACTTAGGCTACAGGCCCGGTGCGCCTGCACCGACCGCCAGCCGGCCACCTTTGATCCAGCTGCCCGCCAGCGACCACCAGGAGCTCTTCACGTGACCATGTCCGACAACCAGCCCCCGCTGACCATCCTGATTGCCGCTGACACGTACCCGCCCCACGTCAACGGGGCCGCCCAGTTCGGCTACCGTCTCGCTAAGGGGATGACAGCCCGCGGACACAATGTGCACGTACTGGCATGCCGCCCGGGCAAAGGCCCGAGCTTCACCGAGTTCAGCGAAGAGGCCACCGTGCACCGCTTGCGCTCCCACTCCGTGCCGACGCACGAGTACTTCCGGATCACCTTCCCCTGGGAGATCAAGAAGGAAATCGCTCTCTTGTTCGACCGCATCCAACCGGACGTGGTGCACATCCAGAGCCACTACATGATCGGCGAGCACGTCCTGTACGAGGCCGTGAAGCGCGGCATCCGCGTGGTGGCGACGAATCATTTCATGCCGGAAAACCTGAACCCGTTCCTGCCGTTCCCGCAGTGGTTCAAAGACATCATCGGCCGGATCTCCTGGCGGGACATGGGAAAGGTCATGAGCCAGGCGGACGTTGTGACCACGCCCACACCGCTCGCTGCCAGGGCCATGCACCAGCACGCCTTCCTCCGCAAGGTCCTGCCTCTCTCCAACGGCATCGACGCCGCCGCCTACGAGCTGCGTCCCGACGAAACGATTGAACGCCACGCCAGCCCCACCGCGCTTTTCGTCGGCCGGCTGGCCGAGGAAAAGCACGTGGACGTGCTGATCGACGCCGTCGCCAAGACGCCCAAAGACCTGGACATCCATCTGGAGATCGTCGGCGGCGGCGAGGTGCGCCCGGCCCTCGAAGCCCAGGTCGCCCGGCTCGGGCTGACAGACCGGGTCAAGTTCCTCGGCCTGGCCAGCGACGCCGAACTCCGCGAGGCGTACATCGCGGCGGATGTGTTCTGCATGCCCGGTACGGCGGAACTTCAGTCCCTCGTGACTCTGGAGGCGATGTCGGCGTCGACCCCCGTCCTGCTGGCCGACGCCATGGCGCTGCCGCACTTGGTGCGCGAAGGTGAGAACGGCTACCTCTTTACCCCCAACGACAGCGATGATCTCGCCGCCAAGCTGGCGCGCGTGCTCTCGCTGCCCGAGGACCAGCTTGAGGCGATGGGGAAGATCAGCCGCGAAATGGTAGAGAGCCACGGCATCGAGCGGACGCTGCAAACGTTCGAAGACATCTACCGGGGCGCCAGCTACGACGACCTGGTCGTCTAGGCAGGCTGCATCTGCTCTGCCGGTGCCCCGTCTCGCTGTGTCCTCCGGCCTAGCAGTGTCTTCCGGCCTCGTCCTGCTCCAGCTGAGTCAAGTCCCGGCGCAGGCCGGCCATGGCCGGCGGAGACGTCGGGCATCAGCAGGCCGCCAGCCGCAGTGGTGGCCTGCACGTGGGTTGCGTCTACTATTGCTAGAGTGTTTTTGCCCGGAAGCAGTCCGGCCCCCACGGGTCCGGCCTGGCTCCGGGCGCAAGGGGCTATAGCTCAGCTGGTTAGAGCGCGGGACTCATAATCCTAAGGTCCTCGGTTCAAGTCCGAGTAGCCCTACATTTGCGCGGATACCTCCTCTCCGGGTCCGCACCCACGGGAGCCGTGGCTGACGTCCGACGTCGGCCACGGCTCCCTTTGCGTGGCGCCGCTGCTTGCAGCGGTCCCCAAACTGCGGTAAGTTACTGGTGAGTAACATAGCGCAGGCGCGAAGCCCGTGTCCTTTTGGTCGCTGCTGATCACGAGTGAAGGAACATCATGTCTAAAGCTGGAATCGACATCCACAACCTGCCCTACGCCGACGGTGACTTCTTCGCCTTCGAGCAGCTTCTCAGTGCGAAGGAGCGGGACAGGCTGGCCGAAGTTCGCGAGTTCCTCGCCCGCGAGGTCAAGCCGATCGCCGTCGATTGCTGGAACCGCGCCGAGTTCCCCATGGGCCTGATCCCGAAGCTCGCCGAAATCGACCTCGTCAGCCCGGTCAAGCGGCAGGGCTACTCGAACCTCTTCGCAGGAATCCTGCATGCCGAGGCCACCCGCGCGGACACGTCGATCGCGACGTTCATGGGCGTCCATGACGGGTTGTTCACCGGCTCCATCGAAGCCCTTGCCTCGCAGGAACAGCAAGATGCATGGCTTCCGGACATCTACTCCCTCAAGAAGATCGGCGCCTTCGGCCTGACCGAACCGCTCGGCGGCTCCGACGTCGCCGGCGGCACCCGCACCACAGCCCGGCGAGAGGGTGACCGCTGGATCCTCAACGGCGCCAAGCGCTGGATTGGCAACGCCACTTTCTCCGATTGGGTGGTCATCTACGCCCGGGACGTCGACGACAACCAGGTCAAAGGATTCCTCGTTGACACCAAGACCGAGGGGTATCGCGCCACGAAGATTGAGAACAAGATCTCGCTGCGCACGGTTCAGAACGCCGACATCACCCTCGACAACGTGGTGGTGCCGGACTTCTTCAAACTCGCCAACGCCAACAGCTTCCGCGACACCAACAAAGTCCTCAAGGTCACCCGCCTCGCCGTGGCCTGGCAGGCGGTGGGGCAGCAGCTTGCGGCCTTCGACGTCGCCCGGCGCTACGCCGTTGAGCGCACCCAGTTCGGCCGCCCGATTGCCTCGTTCCAGCTGATTCAGAACCAGCTCGTGCAGATCCTTGGCAATGCCGTCAGCTCCATGGGCATGATGGTCCGGCTTTCCCAGCTGGAGGACGCCGGCGAGGCCAAAGACGAGCAGTCCGCACTGGCCAAGGCGTTCACCACCGCGCGCATGCGTGAAAGTGTGGCCCTGGGCCGGAGCATCCTCGGCGGCAACGGAATCGTGACGGACTTCGAGATGGCGAAAGTGTTTGCCGACGCCGAGGCGATTTACTCCTATGAAGGTACGCACGAAATCAATACCCTCGTGACCGGCCGCGCGATTACCGGAATTTCCGCGATCGTCTAAGGCACCCCGGCTCCGCGTCGGCACCGGGCAACCTGCGCCGGGCACCCTGCGCCGGGCAACCGGTACCGGGCACCCTGCGCCGGGCAACCGGTACCGGGCACCCTGCAGCGTACAACCGGCGCCCGCCCGCCTGCCCCTCACCCGGGGCCGGTCACCAGGGGCGGGAGCAGGACTGAGGGCCTCAGATCCATTACGAAGGCCAGCGGGTTCACGTAGTCTTCGCCTCGGCGGACGCCCCAATGGAGGCAGGGCGGCGCAGGACCGCAGTGGCCGATCTGCACGCGGCCCAGGATGTCGCCCTTGGCCACCGCGGCCCCCGCCGTCAGGGCGCTGGCCACCGGTTCGAAACTGCTGCGCAGCCCGTTGCCGTGATCGATGGTGATGACCGGCCGGTCCACCACGACTCCGACAAAGCTCACCGTCCCGGCCTCCGGTGAGAACATCGGGGCGCCGTCGTATGCCGCCTCAATGTCGACCCCGCGGTGACCGCTGAGCCACGGCTTTGCCGGGGGATCGAAGCCGCGTAGAACAGCCGGCCGCGGACTGAGCGGCCAGTCCCAGGTGGGTGCCGGGACAGCCGGTGCCCCCGGGGAGCCCCGGACACTGGACATCGAAACCTCGGGACCGGCGGGGCCCGACCCGGCGGCGACGAAAGCCTCGGGCGCGAAACGCTGGGGGACCGGAACTGTGAGCACCGTGGGCAGTGCCAGGAGCAACGCCGTCAGGCCGATGGGGATCTTCATGCCTCCAGCCTGCCGCGGCAGCTCGCCGGGCGGAATCGTCCTCGGCTGCTATGTGGAAAAGCGCGGGCGTCGCCCGGGCGGCAGTTTGGCGGGCGCCGGGCGGGCCTTAGGCCGCCGGTGCCCGTCGGCCCCGGCCCGGCCCGGCGACTGCGCGTTCCCCGGTCCACGTCCCGACCCCGGCGACTGCGCGTTCCCCGGTCCACGTCCCGACCCGGCGCCCACCTGTCCTCGTTCCGAGTCCCGGGCGGGCCCCCTCCAACCCTCGGATCCCGGCCCCGCTGCCCGGCGAAAGCGGTCCTTCGGGGCGGGGCTGCTGTAGTACACTTGGTGGAGCAGTTTGCTGTGCCCTCACGCTTGTGATGATCACCGCGATAGTCACTGCGACAGTCACCGTGTTAGGCATTGTGATGGTCGTCGCGGCCGTCGTGATTGTTCAAGCCGGCACGCCTCATTCAGGGGTGCGGGGGAGCAGCAGCTGACTACGCGTATCCAGCCCTCCTCAAAAGAAGCCTCAAACTTCCGCCGCGGAGGACTGCGCCTCCTGCGGTCCGTTCCCTCCGGCACGGATGGGAAGCGCAGTGGATGCCAGGAGCAACGCCCATCCCGGGTGATTGCTAAATAACCGTCAACTATGGGCAGGGTAAGAGAGCCATGGGCTCTCTCATGAATGACCTGCCGGAAGGAGCGTCGGCATGCCCGTCGTAACTATGCGTCAGCTGCTTGACAGCGGCGTCCACTTTGGACACCAGACCCGCCGTTGGAACCCGAAGATGAAGCGCTTCATCTTCACGGAGCGCAACGGTATCTACATCATTGACCTGCAGCAGTCGCTGTCCTACATCGACCGTGCCTACGAGTTCGTGAAGGCCACCGTTGCACACGGCGGCACCGTTCTCTTCGTCGGCACCAAGAAGCAGGCGCAGGAATCCATCGCCGAGCAGGCCACCCGCGTTGGCCAGCCGTACGTCAACCAGCGTTGGCTCGGCGGTATGCTCACCAACTTCCAGACCGTCTCCAAGCGCATCCAGCGCATGAAGGAACTGGAAGAGATCGACTTCGACGACGTCGCCGGTTCCGCATACACCAAGAAGGAACTGCTGCTCCTTCGCCGCGAACTCACCAAGCTGGAAACCAACCTCGGTGGTATCCGCAACCTGACCAAGGCGCCCTCCGCGCTGTGGATCGTTGACACCAAGAAGGAACACCTTGCTGTCGACGAAGCCAAGAAGCTGAACATCCCGGTTGTGGCCATCCTGGACACCAACTGCGATCCCGACGAAGTCGACTTCCCGATCCCGGGCAACGACGACGCCATCCGCTCCGTCAACCTGCTGACCCGCGTTGTCGCCGACGCCGTTGCTGAGGGCCTCATCGCCCGTAACCAGCGCGCCACCGGCACCACGGAAGCTCCGGAAGAGCCGCTGGCCGAGTGGGAGCGCGAACTCCTCGAGGGCAACAAGGCTGAAGCTGCTGCAGCGCCCGCCGCTGAAGAAGCACCGGCTGCTGAAGAAGCTCCGGCTGCAGAGGCTGCTCCGGCCGCCGAAGATGCACCGGCTGCTGACGAAGCCAAGTAGGCAGACAAGTAAATCTGGATCTCCCCTCACGCTGCATGCAGCTGCCTGCGGCGCAGGGGTACCGACAGGATGGCCGCTCACTCGGTGAGCAGCCGTCCTGTCGGTCCGTACACCACATAAATTTCTAGACAGAGGGGTTCACATGGCGAACTACACTGCCGCTGATATCAAGGCTCTGCGCGAGCGCACCGGCGCCGGCATGATGGATGTCAAGAAGGCTCTTGACGAAGCCAACGGTGACGCCGAAAAGGCCATCGAAATCATCCGCATCAAGGGCCTCAAGGGCGCCACCAAGCGCGAAGGCCGCTCCACCGCTGAAGGCCTGGTTGCTGCCAAGGTCGCCAACGGCGTCGGCGTGATGATCGAAGTCAACTGCGAGACCGACTTCGTCGCCAAGGCTGACAAGTTCATCCAGCTGGCCGACAAGGTCCTGGCCGTGGCTGTCGAGTCCGGCGCCGCTGACCTCGAGACCCTGCTGGCCACCGAGGTTGACGGCAAGCCGCTGTCCGAGGTCGTCATCGAAGAGGGTGCGGTTCTGGGCGAAAAGGTTGTTGTCCGCCGTCTCTCCCGCATCGAGGGCGCTACGGTCGACGCTTACCTGCACAAGACCTCCAAGGACCTCCCGGCCCAGGTCGGCGTCCTGTTCGCTGTTGACGGCGAAGGCGAAGCAGCTGCCACCGCAGCCCACGACGTTGCCGTCCACATCGCCGCCATGGCTCCGAACTACCTCACCCGTGAGGACGTTCCGGCCGAGCTCGTCGAGTCCGAGCGCCGCATCGCCGAGGAAACCGCAAAGGCCGAGGGCAAGCCCGAGGCTGCGATGACCAAGATCGTCGAAGGCCGCGTTACCGGCTTCTACAAGGGCGAGGTCCTCGTTGACCAGGCATTCGCCAAGGATGCCAAGAAGTCCGTCGCCCAGGTCCTCGAAGAGGCCGGCGTCAAGGGAACTGCCTTCACGCGCTTCCGCGTCGGCTCCTAGTCAGACAACAGTCAGGCGCTGGTCAGACATACGTCGGACAATAGCCAGACATGCTAAGGGGGTGGTCACCACGGTGGCCACCCCTTTTGCATGCATGCACGAGGTACCCGTTTCGGCCACCGCCGGAATGCCGCCTTGGGCCCCCAGCACGATAACCTAACTCAGAGTTCACCAACGGGAAGGCACCATGGAAACCGTCACCACTTCAGCCCAGCCAAAGAAGAACAGGCGCCGCGTCCTCTTGAAGCTCTCCGGCGAGGTCTTCGGCGGCGGGAAACTGGGCGTTGACCCGGACACCGTCCGTGGCGTGGCCAAGCAGATCGCGGCCGCTGTTCCCGACGTCGAGGTCGCCATCGTCGTCGGCGGAGGCAACTTCTTCCGCGGCGCCGAACTGTCCCAGAGCGGCATGGACCGTTCCCGCGCCGACTACATGGGCATGCTCGGAACCGTCATGAACTGCCTCGCCCTCCAGGACTTCCTGGAACAGGCCGGGGTGGAAACGCGCGTGCAGAGCGCCATCACCATGGGCCAGGTCGCCGAGGCCTACATTCCCCGCCGCGCCATCCGTCACATGGAAAAGGGCCGGGTTGTCATTTTCGGTGCCGGCGCCGGCCTGCCCTACTTCTCTACGGACACCGTGGCCGCCCAGCGCGCCATGGAGGTCCACGCCGACGTCGTCCTGATGGCCAAGAGCGGCGTCGACGGCGTCTACACCGCCGACCCCAAGAAGGACCCGACGGCGGAGAAGCTCCACCGACTCAGCTACGACGACGCTCTGCGCCGCGATATCCGGGTCATGGACCAGACCGCGATGACCATGTGCAAGGACAACAAGCTCACGATGGTGGTCTTCGGCATGGAAGGCGAGGGCAACGTCACCCGCGCCATCCGCGGCGAAGACCTGGGCACCGTCGTCACCCCCTAGCAACGGCTAGGATGTTTTCAGGACCTTTCCGCTGCTAGGCGGAAAACACAGGCGCCAGGCGGAATGCACAGGCGCACAAGAAAACGTGCCGCGCCCCGGCCGCCGGGACGCACCAATTTCTGAGGAGAGACCGTGATCGAAGAAACCTTGCTCGAAGCCGGGGACAAGATGGACAAGGCAGTTGAGGTAGCCAAGGAAGACTTCGCCTCGATCCGGACCGGCCGCGCAACGCCTGGCCTGTACAACAAGGTCATCGTCGAGTACTACGGCACCCCGACGCCGCTGCAGCAGCTGGCCTCCTTCGCGGTGCCGGATGCCCGCACCATCCTCGTCACCCCGTACGACAAGACGGCCCTGCGTGACATCGAGCGCGCCCTGAGCGACTCCGAGGTGGGCGCCAACCCCTCCAACGACGGCAATGTCATCCGGATCACCATTCCGGAGCTGACCAGCGAACGGCGCAAGGAATACGTCAAGATCGTCAAGTCCAAGGGCGAGGACGCGAAGGTGTCCATCCGCAACATCCGCCGCAAGGCCAAGGAAACGCTGGACCGGCTCGTCAAGGACGGCGAAGCCGGCGAAGACGAGGGCGCCCGCGGCGAGAAGGAACTGGACGCCATGACCAAGGCGCACGTGGACGGGATTGACGAGCTGCTCAAGCGCAAGGAAGCTGAGCTGCTCGAGGTCTGATGAATCAGGCACAGGAGGCCTCCGGGCCGCGCGCCCGGAGGCGGGGGAAACCACGCGAAAACCCGACGCCCAAGGCGGGCCGGAACCTGCCCGCCGCTACCGTGGTGGGCGTTGGCATGCTCGTGTGTGTCCTCGGCGGACTGCTTTTCCTCCCGCTGGGCTTTGTCCTGATCACCACGACCTTCGCGATCTTCGGCGTCTGGGAAGTCTTCCGCGCCCTGGAGGCCGCCGGCACCCGCGTGCCGATCGTCCCGGTGATGGTCGGCACGGTGGCCATGCCCATCGCCGCCTACTTTGGCGGCCTCGAGAGCCTGCTTTTTGCCATGCTGGCCAGCAGTGTGGCGGTGCTGTTGTGGCGGACCCTTGAAGGCGCGGCCGGATCGGCGCGCAGCATCTTCGCCGGGGTCTTCACCCTGTCCTGGGTGCCGTTCATGATCAGCTTCGCCGCTCTGCTGCTGCACACTCCCGAGGGCGAGACACCGGTCGGGCTCTGGCCCGGCGGCGTGATCCCGCCCGGCGCCTGGCAGATTGCGACGCTGCTGCTCCTCGTGGTTGCCAACGACACCTTCGGCTACCTCGTGGGCGCCTCCCTCGGCAAGCATCCGATGGCTCCCAAGATCAGCCCCAAGAAGACCTGGGAAGGCTTCGCGGGTTCGATCGCGGGAGCGGTGATCATCGGCGTGCTCGCCACGGTGTTCGTCCTGGGCAAGCCGTGGTGGGTCGGCGTCGTGCTTGCCGTGGGCATGGTGGCCGCCGCCACCGCCGGCGACCTCGCCGAATCCATGGTCAAGCGCGAGCTCGGCATCAAGGACATGAGCAGCATTCTTCCCGGCCACGGAGGCGTCATGGACCGCCTGGACTCGATCGTTTTCGCCTCCCCGGCAGCGTTCATTCTCTTCTCCGCCGTCGCTGGGGCATAGGCGCATCCCGGACCAGCCCTTCCGGCCCCTAGAATGGTGCCGAGCAAACCAGCCGAACGGCATCGAAGGAACAAAGTAACAGTGGACATTCAACGGCAGATTCCTGCGTCTTTTGACCGCGTGCAGCGGAACCAGTACGGCTACAACGCCAAGCAGGTCGACGATTTCCTGCAGCGCGCACGGGTGTCGTTCGAAGCTCCGACGTCGGCCGCACGCGCCATCAAGAGCGCCGACGTCCGCGCTGTCTCCTTCGACCCCGTGAAGGGCGGCTACGCCGCCTCCGGTGTGGATGCCGCGCTGGACCGGCTCGAAGACGCCCTCGCCCGGCTGGAGCGCGATGAGCTGGTGGCCGAACGCGGCGAGGAAGCCTGGCTGCGCGAAATCGGCCGGCTCGCGGGGGTCCTGCGCGGGCGCCTGCACCGCCCGGACGGCCAGCGGTTCCGGCGTCCGTCCAAGCCCAAAGCCCGCAGCTACAACACCACCGACGTTGATGACCTCTGCCACGAGCTGATCGGCTACCTCGAGGAGGACCAGCCGCTGAGCGTGGACAACGTCCGGCGTGCGGTGTTCCGCCCCGCCATAGGCCGGGACGGCTATGAGGAAAGCCAGGTGGACGCGTTCCTGGAACGCGCCGTCGAGCTCATGGCCGCCATCGACTAACCCGCCCCAATGGCCCGACGTCGGATCAGCGTTCCGTCGCGAGCGGCCGTTCCGGGGTGTGCAGCCGGGTCATGACGCGTGTCATGGTCCGCGGCACCCGGCCCTGCGTTGCCCGCGATACCAGCACCATGACGGCGAACGCGACAGGGACGGTCCAGGCGGCGGGCTGCGCCAGCCACGACGGCGTCGCCGCCGCGCCCAGCACCGAACCTGCCACCATCGCGCTGCCGCAGAACACCCCGCCCGTCACCATGCCCGCGATCGCCCCGGCATCCGTCAGCCCCCGCCACCAGATGCCCAGCAGCAGGACCGGGCAGATTGTGGAGGCGGTAAAGGCAAACACCAGACCCACGCTGCCGGCCAGCGCCATCGATTCGGTCATCGACGCGATCCCGAGCGGGACCAGCGCAGAGATGAGTGCGGCCAGCCGGAAGCCCCGCACACTGCCGCCAAACACGTCCTGGCTGATCACGCCCGCCAGCGAGACCACCAGGCCCGACGTCGTCGACAGGAACGCGGCAAACGCCCCGGCCACCACCAGCGCCGACAACAGGTCGCCAGCCATCCCGCCAACCACCCGGCCAGGCAACAGGAGCACCAGGGCATCGGCCTGGCCGCTTTCGGCGAGGTCGGGAGCCACGACGCGGCCGATCATGCCGTAGGCCGTGGGGAGCAGGTAGAACACCGAGAGCAGGCCCAGGACAATCAGGGTGGTCCGGCGCGCCGACTGCCCGTCCGGATTCGTGTAGAACCGGACCAGTACGTGCGGCAGCCCGAGGGTTCCAAAGAGCAGGGCCACGAGCAGCGAAATGATCTGATACGGGCCCGCGGGAGCCAGTGCCGACGGATTCACGGCGGGGGGCGCCGCGGGGGCGGTTGTGCCGGTGGCGCCCCCCAGCACCAACAGGATGAACACGATGGGCACCGCCAGCGCGGTCAGCTTGAGCCAGTACTGGAAGGCCTGGACAAACGTGACGGAACGCATCCCGCCCGCCACCACGGTGATGCAGACGACGGCGACCACCGCCACGGGTCCCACCCACGCCGGCAGGCCCGTGGTGATCCGGATGGCCAGGGCCGCGCCGTGCAGCTGCGGGACGATGTAGAGCCAGCCGACCACCACCACCACCAGGCTTGTGACCCGGCGGACGGCACTCGAATCAAGACGCGCCTCCGTGAAGTCCGGAATCGTGTAGGCGCCCGAGCGGCGCAGGGGAGCGGCGACGAACAGGAGCAACATCAGGTACCCGGCCGTGTAGCCCACCGGATACCAGAGGGCATCGGTGCCGGAAAGCAGGATGAGCCCGGCGACACCCAGGAAGCTCGCGGCCGAGAGGTACTCCCCGCCGATCGCCGAGGCGTTCCACCACGGCTTGACCGTCCGGGACGCGACGTAGAAGTCCCCGGTGGTGCGCGAGACCTTCAACCCGTAGAAACCGACAACGGCGGTGGCGAGCGTGACAGCGGCGAAGGCGGCCACTCCGACGACGGGGTTCACGTTCCGCCGGCCCGTCCCGGCAGGTGCCCAGCCGCCCGGCCGGTCGCCGGCCCCGTCGCCGGCCCCCTCATGCGTCCGGACATGCGTGCCGTCACTTGTCGCCGGCGAGGTCCCGGTAGCGGGCCTCGTTCCTGGCAGCGGTCCGCACGTACAACCAGGCGCTCAGACCAATCACAGGATAGATCCCGGCGCCCAGCAGGACCCAGTCAAAGGGAAGGCCGGCAATAGTGGAGTCTGCCAGGCCCGGGACCAGACCCAGCATGAGCGGAAAGGCCAGCAGGATCAGCAGGAAGCCCACGGCGACGACGAGCGCCAGCCGGAGCTGGGACCGGATGAGTGAACGGACAAACAGCTGCCCGGCGTCGGACTCTTCCGCCGCTTCGCGCAACGCGGCGGCGGAGCGCCCGCCGGTCAGGACGGCGGTCGGCGTGAGGCTGCGGGGCGCCGTGACGCGGACCCGGGTCATGCCTGCGGCCGGATGCGGGTTGCCTCGAGCTTTTCCCGGACGGACGGCAGATGCCGGCGGCTGATGGGAAGCTCGGCGCCGGCCACGGTGACGCTGGGCCGCGCGGCGGCGAGCTTCATGTGGCCGACATGGCTCAGTGCGATCAGGTAGGAGCGGTGGATGCGCAGGAATCCGGCGTCGGCCCACTGCTGCTCGAGGTCGGCCAGCGGAACCCGGATGAGGTAGCTCGCGTCCGCCGTGTGCAGCCGGGCGTAGTCGCCCTGCGCCTGGACGTACGTGACGTCCTCCCGCCGGATCATCTTGGTGGTTCCGCCCAGGTCCACCGTGATCATCTCCGGCGCCGGGGCGCCGTCTTTGAGCAGTTCGCTGATGCGGCCGATCGACTTCGCCAGCCGCTCGGCGCGTACGGGCTTAAGAAGATAGTCCACGGCCGCGAGCTCGAACGCCTCCAGCGCGCAGTCCTCGTCTGCGGTCACGAAGACGACTGCGGGCGGACGGGCACTGCGGGAAATGGCCCGGGCAATATCCAGCCCGGACAGCGCCGGCATGTGGATGTCGAGGAAGACGGCGTCGACGTCTTCGGCCGCCAGGGCACGCAAAGCTTCGGCGCCCGAGGAGGCCCGGTGGATGGCGCCGATCCGGTCATCCTTGCCGAGCAGGAAGGCCAGTTCCTCAACGGCGGGGAGCTCGTCGTCGGCGACGAGGACGTTAATCATGGCAATAGCCTACTGCCGCAGGCATTTCCGAGAGCCTGGGGCCGGCATCAGGCGTCGTGGCGGGGCTGGGACTTGGGGACGCGCATCGTGATCAGCGTCCCTTCGCCGGGCGCCGTCTCGATTACCAGGCCGTTGTCGTCCCCGTACACCTGCCGCAAGCGGGCGTCGACGTTGCGCAGGCCCACGTGCTCGCCGTCGCTGTGTCCGGCAAGAACAGACCGCAGTTGTTCCGGGTCCATGCCCACGCCGTCGTCCTCGATCGTCACTTCGGCGAACGCGCCGGAGTCGTTCGCCGTGATGGAAATATGGCCCGGGCCCTCTTTGGCTTCAAGGCCGTGCCGGACCGCGTTTTCGACGAGCGGCTGCAGGCTTAGGAAGGGGATCACGGTGCTGAGGACCTCCGGAGCGATCCGCAGGCTTACCTGGACGCGGTCCCCGAAGCGCGCCCGCTCCAGGAGCAGATACCGGTCGATGCAGCGCAGCTCCTCGGCCAGGGTGGTGAAGTCGCCGTGGCGTCGGAAGGAGTAGCGGGTGAAATCGGCGAATTCCACTACGAGCTCCCGCGCACGTTCGGGGTCCGTGTTGATGAAGGACGCGATCGCGTTGAGCGAGTTGTAGATGAAGTGCGGGCTGATCTGGGCGCGCAGGGCCCGGACCTCGGCCTCCATCAGGAGGGTCCGGGAAGCGTCGAGTTCTGCCAGTTCCACCTGGGTGGCCACCCAGTCGGCCACTTCGCCGGTGGCACGGACGAGTCCGGCGCCGGCGGCCGGCGCGAAGGCGGCCACGACACCCACCACCCGGGCGCCGGTCTTGATCGGTGCGATCACGACGGCGCGCTCCACCTCCGGAGCCAGCGTCCCGCCGCCGGCGGCCAGCAACTGGAGTTCACCCGCCGGAATGACAGCGAGGTGGCCGCCGTCGAGCACCTTTGACGCGAGCCCCATCAGGGCCGGCCTGAGTTCCTCGCCGGCACCGTCCCACGCGAGCACACCGGTTGTGTCGGTGATGGCGAGGGCGTCGCAGCCCAGGAGACCGCGCAGCTGCCGGCTGGCTTTGGCCGCGCCGGCGGGGTTCAGCCCGGTCCGCAGGTACTGGCCGGCACGGGATGCGGCATGCAGCGTCTTGTAGGTGGCGCGCTCTGCATCGGTGCCGAGGTCGCGGAAGGAACGCAGCACCTTGAGTCCGACGGCGACGACCACCGCGATCGCCATGGCGATCACCGCTACGGCGGCGGCGGTGAACAGGGGAGAGTCCGGCATGGTGCTCAGCCTACCGTCGGTCCCGGGCCCGCCGGCGCTGGCCTGCATGGAGGCCAGGGGAGACGACGTCCTGGACCGTTTGGCTGCCGCTTGGCGCAGCATGGCGACCGTTTGGCTACGCGGACCCCGTCGGCACTGGAAGGTAATGCACGTCACGGTACACAGTGATTGCAGTCACATTGGCCGGAAGGTTGTTCCGAGTAGACCACGGCAGCCGGTGTGGACTCACCAGTCTCAATGAGGAGGAACCGATGGGTCACGACGCCCAAGAAACGGACGCAGCGGCGGCCGTGGACTTCAAGGAAGTCCAGTCGACGACGCAGTTCAAGGAACTGCGCAAACGTCACCGCAGCTTTGTCTTCCCGATGTCCATTGCATTCCTGCTCTGGTACTTCGCCTACGTCCTGCTGGCCGACTATGCGGTGGGATTCATGTCGACCAAGGTCTGGGGCAACATCAACATCGGCCTGATCCTGGGCCTGCTGCAGTTCGTCTCCACCTTCGCCATCACCGGCTGGTACGTCAGCTACTCCAACCGCAAACTGGACCCCATCGCCTCCGAGATCCGCCACGAAATCGAAGGGCATGAATTCGACAAGCACGGCAACCCGGTAGGGGGAACAGCAAAATGACACTCATGGTCCCCGCGGTCAATGTCACCGACCTCAAAGACACCACCCTGCTAAACATGGGCATCTTTGCCGTGTTCGTCGCCATCACCATGGTCATAGTGATCAGGGCCAGCCGCAACAACAAGACGGCTGCCGACTACTACGCGGCCGGCCGTTCCTTCACCGGCCCGCAGAACGGTACGGCGATCGCCGGCGATTACCTCTCCGCGGCGTCCTTCCTGGGCATCACCGGTGCCATTGCCATCAACGGCTACGACGGCTTCATGTACTCGATCGGCTTCCTGGTCGCTTGGCTCGTCGCCTTGCTGCTCGTCGCCGAACTGCTCCGCAATACCGGCAAGTTCACCATGGCCGATGTGCTCTCCTTCCGGCTCAAGCAGCGCCCCGTGCGCATCGCGGCGGCCATCTCAACGCTGGCGGTCTGCTTCTTTTATCTGCTGGCCCAGATGGCCGGTGCCGGCAGCCTGATCTCCCTGCTCCTGGGTATCAGCGACTGGGGCGGACAGGCCCTGGTGATCGTCGTCGTCGGCGCCCTGATGATCATGTACGTCCTGATCGGCGGGATGAAGGGGACCACGTGGGTCCAGATCATCAAGGCCATGCTCCTGATCGCCGGCGCCGCCGTCATGACCTTCTGGGTCCTCGCGATCTATGGCTTCAACCTCTCCGACCTGCTGGGCGGCGCGGTGGAAACCTCGGGCAACCCGAACATGCTCAACCCGGGACTGCAATACGGCAAGACCGAGACCTCCAAGCTTGACTTCATGTCCCTCGGCCTGGCCCTCGTGCTCGGCACGGCAGCCCTGCCGCACGTGCTCATGCGCTTCTACACGGTTCCGACCGCAAAGGAAGCCCGCAAGTCCGTGGTGTGGTCCATCTGGCTGATCGGCATCTTCTACCTCTTCACCCTGGTGCTCGGTTACGGCGCTGCGGCTCTGGTGGGTGCCGACACCATCAAGGCGGCTCCCGGCGGCGTCAACTCGGCCGCGCCGCTGCTCGCCTTCCACCTCGGCGGCCCGCTACTCCTGGGCTTCATCTCGGCTGTGGCCTTCGCGACCATCCTGGCCGTCGTCGCGGGCCTCACCATCACCGCGGCGGCATCCTTCGCCCATGACATCTACGCCAGCGTCATCGCCAAGGGGAAGGCCGACGCCGACACTGAGGTCAAGGTTGCCCGCCGCACCGTGGTGGTGATCGGCCTGCTGGCGATCGCCGGCGGCATCTTCGCCAATGGACAGAATGTCGCGTTCCTCGTGGCGCTCGCCTTCGCCGTTGCTGCCTCCGCCAATCTTCCGACCATCCTCTACTCGCTGTTCTGGCGCCGGTTCACCACCCAGGGAGCCTTGTGGAGCATGTACGGCGGACTGTCCGCGGCGATCATCCTGATCGTGCTCTCCCCGGTGGTATCGGGGTCCAAGACCTCGATGATCCCCGGCGCCAACTTCGCCATCTTCCCGCTGAGTAACCCGGGCATCGTTTCCATCCCGCTCGCGTTCTTCCTTGGCTGGCTCGGCACCGTCCTGGACAAGCGGAAGGAAGACCCTACGAAGCAGGCCGAAATGGAGGTCCGTTCCCTGACCGGCGTGGGGGCCGAAAAGGCCACCAACCACTAGGACCCGCGCCCGACGCGCCCGGCCGGTTCCACAACTCCGGATCCACAACGGAGGAGCTCACGTGCAGCAGCACGGGAGCTCCTTTGTTGTGGGGCGGCGGGCTGCAGCAGGGAGCGATGACCCGGGTCAGCGCTGCGGCCGCAGCCGGATATTGACCATCTTCAGTTCGTCGCTGCCCTCGAAACGGTAGACCAGCTCTACGCTCTTGGTGTCGCAGTCGATGGAGCCGGCGACATCGGCCGCGTTGGTGCCGTTGCTGGAACTGACTTTGAGGCTTGTGTAGTTTGCCTTGCAGCTGTCGTCCAACCCCAGGCTGTGCACCCCGGCGGCGAACTCTTCCCGCGAAAGCTTCTGCATGAGGGCGGGGTCCAGGTACTTGTCGTAGGCAGTGTCGACGTCGCCGGCGATGATGAGCTTGTTGAAGTCGTCCGCGAGGCCCCGCGCCTGGTTCGTGGTTCCGCCCACCACATTGAGCAGGATGACGACGCCGGCAACCGCCAGGAGCAGGACTCCGCCCACGATCCCCAAGACGATCCACAATGCCTTGTGGCTCTTTTTCGGGGGAGGCTGGGCCGGGCCCCCGTAGTATGGCGGACCGTAGGGCGGGGCGTAGCCGGGCGGCGCGGTGCTGTTCGCGGGAAGGCCGTACGGAGGGCCGTACGGCGGGGCGCCGTACGGCTGCTCGTCCGGCGGAACCCCATTGGCGGAAGGACCGTAGGGCGGAGTTCCGGCAGGCGGAGCCGCATAGTACTGAGCGGGCGGCTGCCCTGGTGGGGCGGGTGTTTGTTGCTGCGGTGCGGGTGGTGCCGGGTGGCCGACCGCGGGATCATGCCCGGGCTGTGGCGGTACCGGGCGGTGCGATTCCTCGGGACTGCTCACTGTTCAAGCCTTTCCGGCAGTCCAGACATCCACCGCCTGTTGTGCAGGGCCGCGTGCGCGGCCCCAAGGGCTCAAGGGGGACCCAATGGACACAGCCTAGCGCCGCGGCCGCCGACGGCACAGAGCAGGGGCGCAGAACGTCAGCGCGGACCATTAGCCCAGATCAGGTGCCCGGATCAGGTGCCCGGATCAGGTGCCCGGATCAGGCGCACGGAACGGCATCGCGGAGGGCAGGCTCGCCGGGGCCCGGAGATCCAGAAGATCAGGTGTCGGCGGATCCGCGTTCCAGCAGTGGCTGGATCCGGAACGGGATCAGTTCGCCCATTGCCAGGGCCGTATCGGTCCGGTCCACGCCGTCGCAGGCCAGGATCTTGCCGTTGATCCGGAACAGGTCCTCGGCGTCGAGGGCCACCACGCGCAGGAGCAGATCGGCCGAGCCCGTCAGGCCGTAGCCCTCCAGGATTTCCGGAATGCCGGCGAGCTCCACTGCGAGGCTGCCCAGTTTCTGCTGCTGGACATGGACGGAGATGAAAGCCATGAGCGGGTACCCCAGGGACACCGGATTGATGCGCCGCTCGAAGGAGAGGAACACATGCTTCTTCTCCAGCTGGGCCATCCTGGCCTGCACCGTATTGCGCGATAGTCCGAGCTTTTGGGCCAGGGCCACCACGGTCCGCCGCGGGTCCCGGGCCATGGCCGAAAGCAGGCGGGTGTCCGTGCCATCCAAGGGTTGCATAATGCGCAAGATTAGCACGGTCCGCTGGTGCCAAACAGTGCATAATGCTCAGTATTTTTACGGGTGGTTGTACCCGATGAGCATTGTGAGTAGGGTCACAATTATCCGGGGCAACGGCGCCCGGGCGGCCGGCGCGCCGCGGGATCACGAGTCCTGCGAGCTCCGGTCAGACGACGTCAGAAGGTGCGGACAACTGTGTTTACCGACGACGCGGGCAAGGGCGGTATTTCCGCCGGGGGCCCCGGAAACAGTGAAGATACAACGAGGCGGACGGGCGGCGATCTCGTCCAGCTCATCACTCCCGAGGGTGAGCGCATCAGCCATCCCGAGTTTGATTCCTGGCTCCAGGATGTCAGCGACGAGCAACTTGGCTCGCTCTATGAGGACATGGTGGTCATCCGCCGGATCGATGCCGAAGCCACCGCGCTCCAGCGGCAGGGCGAGCTCGCCCTGTGGCCGCCGCTCCTCGGCCAGGAAGCATCCCAGATCGGCTCGGCCCGCGCACTGCGCGAGGACGACTTTGTCTTCCCCAGCTACCGCGACAACGGGGTGGCCTACTGCCGCGGAGTGAAAGTCGAAGACCTCGTCCGTGCTTGGCGGGGCAACGCCTCCGCCGGCTGGGACCCGTTCACGGTCAACGTGGCCACGCAGCAGATCATCATCGGCGCGCAGAGCCTGCACGCCACCGGCTATGCCATGGGCATCCAGAACGACGGCGCCGACTGCGTCGCGGTGGCCTACTTCGGCGACGGCGCCACGAGCGAGGGCGACGTCAATGAGGCGATGGTCTTCGCCGCGAGCTTCCAGGCGCCGGTCGTCTTCTTCTGCCAGAACAACCACTGGGCCATCTCGGAACCGGTCCGGGTACAGTCCCACATCCAGCTTGCGGACAGGGCTTCCGGCTTCGGCATCCCCAGCATGCGGGTGGACGGAAACGATGTCCTCGCCGTCATGGCCGCCACCCGCATTGCCCTGGACCGTGCGCGGCACGGCGGCGGCCCCACCTTCATTGAGGCCGTCACCTACCGGATGGGCCCGCACACGACGGCGGATGATCCCACCCGCTACCGGGACGCCAACGAGCTCGAGGACTGGGCCGCGAAGGACCCGATCAGCCGGCTGAAATCCCTGCTGGACCGCAAGGGACTGCTGACCGCGGACCTCGAGGCCGCCGTCGCCGCCAAGGCCGACGCCGTGGCCGCGGAACTCCGTTACGGCACCATCAACATGCCCGAGCCGGCGCCGCTGGATATCTTCAAGCACGTCTACAGCACGCCCAACTCCTGGCTGGACCGCCAGCAGGAACACTACTCCCGCTACCTGGCTTCCTTCGGCGATCCCGCAGAAGCCGCTTCTGAAGAAGGTGCACGCTGATGCCGCAGATGACCTTTGCCCGAGCCATCAATTCGGGCCTGCGCAAGTCCCTCGAAAACGACCCCAAAGTGATCCTGATGGGGGAGGACATCGGCGCACTCGGCGGTGTCTTCCGCGTCACCGACGGCCTGCAGAAAGACTTCGGCAAGCACCGCGTCGTGGACACGCCGCTCGCGGAGTCCGGCATTATGGGCACCGCCGTCGGCCTGGCCTACCGCGGCTACCGGCCGGTGGTGGAGATCCAGTTCGACGGGTTCATTTACCCGGCGTTCGACCAGATCGTCAGCCAGGTCGCCAAGATGCACTATCGCACCCAGGGTGCGGTCAAGATGCCCATCACCATCCGCGTCCCGTTCGGCGGCGGCATCGGCTCTCCGGAGCACCACTCCGAATCGCCCGAGGCCTACTTCACTCACACCTCGGGGCTGCGCGTCGTCAGCGTCTCCAACCCCCAGGACGCCTACACGATGATCCAGCAGGCCATCGCCTCGGATGACCCGGTGCTGTACTTCGAGCCCAAGCGGCGCTACCACGATAAGGGCGAGGTGGACGAGTCGATCGACCTGAACACTGCGCTGTCCATGGAAAAGGCCCGCGTGGTCACGGAGGGCAAGGATGTGACCCTCGTGGCGTACGGTCCGCTGGTCAAGACCGCCCGCGACGCCGCACTGGCGGCCGCCGACGAAGGCATCTCGGTCGAGGTCATCGACCTCCGCTCGCTTGCCCCGCTGGACTTCGCGACCCTGGAGGCCTCGGTCCGCAAGACCGGCCGGCTTGTCATCACGCACGAGGCCGCCCAGTCCGGCGGGCTTGGCGCCGAAGTTGCCGCGAGCATCACCGAGCGCTGCTTCTACCATCTTGAGGCCGCCCCCGTCCGGGTCACCGGCTTCGACGTCCCCTACCCGTACTCGAAGCTGGAAATGCACCATCTGCCGGGCCTGGACAGGATTCTCGACGGCGTCGACCGTGCCCTGGGCCGCCCCAACTCCCTCAGCGGGCTGGAAGGATGAGCGCCACCATGATTAAGGAATTCAGGCTCCCGGACCTCGGCGAAGGACTGACGGAATCCGAAATCGTCGCCTGGAAGGTCGCGGTGGGGGACACGGTCACGCTCAACCAGATCATCGCTGAGGTGGAGACGGCCAAGGCCGTCGTCGAACTGCCCTCCCCGTTCGCCGGGGTGGTCGCGGCCCTGCACGAACAGCCCGGCAGCGTCGTCGAGGTCGGCAAACCGATCGTCTCCTTCGAGATAGAGGGCGACGACGGCGGCTCCGGTTCCGCGCCTGACACAGGGGCGGGCAAGCGCGAGCCGAACCTCGTGGGCTACGGCGCCGTGCTCGAAGCTTCCGGCCGGCCCGCCCGCCGCGCCCGCACCTTCGCCGCCCCGGCAGCTGTCCCGGTAGTCGAGGTTGCCTCCGCCGAGACGGTGACGCCCGTCCGGGCAGCCGAGCCAGTCGCGCCTGTCCGGGTTGCTGAGCCGGTTGAATCCAAGCCCGTCGAAACCAGGCCGGCCGAGCGTCCGCGGTCCACGCCGCCGGTCCGCAAGCTGGCCAAGGATCTCGGCGTCGACCTCGAAGCCGTCACCGGCACGGGGGAGCGCGGGCTCATCACCCGCGAGGATGTCCGGAACTTCGTCGGCGGCGGGGACCTGCCCGCAGCCGCCCAGGAACTGGCCGGCGCGGCGCAGCCAGTTGGGGCGCAGGCCGCCAGCCAGGCCCCGGGCGAGCGGGAGACCCGCACGCCGATCAAGGGCGTGCGGAAGTTCACGGCCGCCGCCATGGTGGCCAGTGCCTTCACCGCCCCGCATGTCACGGAGTTCCTGACCGTTGACGTCACCCCCACGATGGAGCTGCTGGCACGCCTGAAGGCCAGCCGCGCTTTCTCCGGGTACAAGCTCACCCCGCTGACCCTGGTATCCAAGGCCGTGCTGATCGCGCTGCGGAACCACCCGACGCTCAACGCCCGGTGGGACGAGGCCAACCAGGAAATCGTCCAGTTCAACTACGTGAACCTGGGCATCGCGGCCGCGACCCCGCGGGGGCTGACGGTTCCGAACATCAAGGACGCGGACCGGATGTCCCTCCTGGACCTCTCCACGGCACTGACCGAGCTGACCGAGACAGCCCGGGCCGGCAAGACCAGCCCCGAAGCCCTCTCCGGCGGGACGATCTCCATCACGAATATCGGCGTCTTCGGCATCGACGCCGGCACGCCCATCCTGAACCCGGGAGAGGCCGCCATCCTGGCCCTGGGCGCGGTCCGGAAGATGCCGTGGGAGTACCAGGACGAGGTCGCCCTGCGCCAGGTCATGACCCTCAGCCTCTCCTTCGACCACCGCCTGGTCGACGGCGAACAGGGCTCGCGCTTCCTCCAGGACCTCGGCACCATGCTGGCCGATCCGGGCATGGTCCTCGCGATGGTCTAAGCACCCCGATCACAGCTGCCGGCTGCCCTTCCCGCCAAGGAGGGGCGCCGGCAGCTCTATTGGGTGCTGGGTTACCGCCGTCCGGGGGCACTTTGAGGACAATTTTCGACGGCGGGGCCCTGATTCACGGCGTGTCTGCGCCAAAGTGCCCCCGGAGTGCCGGGGCAGGCGAGCGGTCAGCCGAAAGGTTCGGGCGGCGCGGCCGGTGCCAGGAGCGCGGCCAGCGCCATGCTTTCCAGCAGCGGCCTGGCGCGGCGGACGCCTATGCGGCGTCCGTGGCTGCGCACCGAGTGCGGGGTGGAGTTGATCAGGCCGAAGGTGGCATGCGCCCGCATCCGCAGCTCGGCGGCCTCCGTGCCCGCGTGCAGCCCGGCCAGAACGTCCACCCAGAGTTCGACGTAGTTGCGCTGGAGCGTGCGGACCTCGTCCTGGTCCTCGCCGGCAAGGTTGCTAAAGTCCTGGTCCTGGACCCGGATGACGTCGGGATTACGCAGGGCAAAGTCCACATGGAACGCCACGAGGCCGCCCAGGGCCGCCAGGGCGCCGTCGGAGTCGGTAACCACGCGGCGGCCGCCGTCGAGCAGGTCCTGGCTGACGCTGAGCAGCAGCGCGCCGAGGACCGCCTGCTTGCCGGCGAAATGACGGTAGACCGCAGGACCGCTGACCCCGGCCGCGGCGCCCAGGTCCTCCAGGGAGACGCGGTTGAACCCTTCAATGGCGAACAGCGTGGCGGCGGCGGACAAGAGGGCCTGGCGTCGGTTCGCCTTGGCCTGGCTCCGCTGCGTTGAAGGGGCAGGCGTTGAAGGGGCTGCGGCGGAGGGGGCGTGAGCCGGCGGCGTTTGGGTAGTCTGGCTGGGCTCGGTCACCGGCGCATCCCCTCGTTGCAGATGGTTCCTGTGTTGGACATCACAGTTAGTAGAGACTAACCTAAATTTCAGTTATGCGGCACTAACCGAAATATTCGGACGGCTTCTGAAGCCGGTCCGGCACGCAGGTCAGGGAACGGAAGCAGTCAATGGAGACAATCGCCAGCCAGGTGGATGCCACGAGCGCCGCCTTCGCCGCGAACCGCGAGGCCCAGCTGGGGCTGGCCCGCGAGCTTAAGGAACGCCTCGCCACGGCCGCGCTGGGCGGTCCGGTGAAGTCCCGGGAGCGCCACGTGGCCCGCGGCAAGCTGCTGCCGCGGGAGCGCATTGACCGGCTGCTCGACGACGGCAGCCCGTTCCTGGAAATCGCCCCGCTCGCGGCCAACGGCATGTACGACGGCGACTCCCCGGGCGCAGGCGTGATTGCCGGGATCGGCCTGGTCCACGGCCGGCAGGTCCTGGTCATTTCGAACGACGCCACGGTCAAGGGCGGCACCTATTACCCGATGACGGTGAAAAAGCACCTCCGGGCGCAGGAAATCGCGCTCGAGAACCGCCTGCCGTGCATCTACCTCGTGGATTCCGGGGGTGCGTTCCTGCCCAAACAGGACGAGGTCTTCCCGGACAAGGAGCACTTCGGCCGGATCTTCTTCAACCAGGCGAAGATGTCCGCGGCCCGCATCCCGCAGATCGCCTCCGTCATGGGCTCCTGCACCGCCGGCGGCGCGTATGTGCCGGCGATGAGCGACGAGACCGTGATTGTCCGGAACCAGGGCACCATCTTCCTGGGCGGCCCGCCCCTGGTGAAGGCCGCGATCGGCGAGATCGTCACGGCCGAGGAGCTTGGCGGCGGCGACGTGCACTCGAAAATCTCCGGGGTCACGGACCACCTGGCCGAGAACGATGAGCATGCCCTCCAGATCGTCCGCGACATCGTCTCCACCCTGCCGCGGCCGGCCGGCCCGGTCTGGGACGTCGACACCGCCGTCGAACCCCTGGCGGACCCGGAGGAGCTCTACGGCGCCGTCCCCACCGACGTCAACGCCCAGTACGACGTCCGCGAGGTCATCGCCCGGCTGGTGGACGGCAGCCGCTTCCACGAGTTCAAGAAGAACTACGGCACCACCCTGGTCACCGGCTTCGCGAAGCTGAACGGCCACCCGGTGGGCATCGTGGCCAACAACGGCGTGCTGTTCAGCGAGTCCTCGCTCAAGGGCGCTCACTTCATCGAACTCTGCGACCAGCGCGGCATCCCGCTGATCTTCCTGCAGAACCTCTCCGGCTTCATGGTCGGCAAGGACTACGAGCAGGGCGGCATCGCCAAGAACGGCGCCAAGATGGTCACCGCCGTCGCGACCGCCCGGGTCCCGAAGCTGACCGTGGTGATCGGCGGGTCCTTCGGCGCCGGGAACTATTCGATGTGCGGCCGGGCCTACTCGCCGCGCTTCCTGTGGATGTGGCCGGCGTCGCGGATCTCCGTGATGGGCGGCAACCAGGCCTCCAGCGTGCTCGCCACGGTCAAGCGGGACCAGTACGAGGCCCGCGGCGAGGACTGGTCCGCCGCGGACGAGGAAGCGTTCAAGGCCCCGATCAAACAGCAGTACGAGGACCAGGGCAGCCCCTACTACTCCACCGCCCGCCTCTGGGACGACGGCGTGATCGATCCCGCGGACACCCGCACCGTCCTGGGACTGGCGCTCGACGTCGTCTCCCGCACCCCGCTGCCGGAGACCTCCTTCGGCCTGTTCCGGATGTGAGCCAGCAATGACCAGTACTTCAACATCGCCCAAGCCCCGGGCCCTCAAACCCCTGTTCGGCACCGTGCTCGTCGCCAACCGCGGCGAGATCGCCTGCCGCGTCATCCGGACCCTGCGCGCCCTGGGCATCCGTTCGGTCGCGGTCTATTCCGACGCCGACGCCGGTGCCCGCCACGTGCGGGAGGCCGACGCCGCCGTCCGGATCGGGCCTGCCGCCGCCACCGAGAGCTACCTGAAGATCGAGGCCATCATCCAGGCCTGCCGGGACACTGGGGCCGAGGCCGTGCACCCGGGCTACGGCTTCCTCAGCGAGAACGTCGACTTCGCCCGCGCCCTGGCGGACGCCGGGATCACGTTCATCGGGCCCGGCGTCGAGTCCCTGAACGTCATGGGCGACAAGATCCGCTCCAAGAACCACGTCACCGGCTACGGCGTCCCGGTGGTCCCGGGCATCGCCGAACCGGGCATGAGCGACGCGCAGCTGATCCAGGCCGCGGCCGGCGTCGGCTTCCCGCTGCTGATCAAGCCCTCCGCCGGCGGTGGCGGGAAGGGCATGCACATCGTGGAACGGCCCGAGGACCTCGAAGCGACCCTGGCCACCGCCCGGCGCGTCGCGGCCAGTGCCTTCGGCGATGACACCCTCTTCCTGGAACGGCTCGTGACCACCCCGCGGCACATCGAGGTCCAGGTCCTCGCCGACAACCACGGCAACGTCATCCACCTCGGGGAGCGCGAGTGCTCCCTGCAGCGCCGCCACCAGAAGGTCATCGAGGAAGCCCCGTCCCCGCTGCTGGAATCCCTGCCCGACGGCGCGGCCATCCGTGCCCGTCTCGGCGAAGCCGCTTGCAATGCCGCGCGCAGCGTCAACTACTCCGGCGCCGGCACTGTCGAATTCCTGGTCTCGGACAACGCCCCTGACGAGTTCTTCTTCATGGAAATGAACACGCGGCTGCAGGTCGAACACCCCGTCACCGAGATGGTCACCGGCATCGACCTCGTCGAATGGCAGGTCCGCATCGCCGCCGGCGAGGAACTCACCGTCCGCCAGGACGACGTCGTCCTCACCGGCCACTCGGTCGAAGCACGCGTCTATGCGGAAATCCCGGAAAGGAACTTCGTGCCCTCCGGCGGGCGGGTCGTGCTTCTGGACGAACTGCCCGCTGACTCAGCAGGTTCAGCAGGCCGCGTCCGGGTGGATTCGGCGCTGATCGAAGGCCTGGAAATCTCCTCCAGCTACGACCCCATGATCTCCAAAGTCATCGCGTGGGGAGAGAGCCGGGCCGCTGCCCTCGACACGCTCGGCGAGGCGCTGGCCGGGTACACCGCGCTGGGGATCGACACCAACGTCGAATACCTGCGCCTGCTGATCAACGACGCTGACGTCCGCGCCGGCCGGCTCGACACGGGCCTGATCGAACGCAGGATGCCGGAGTTCAGCTTCCGCCATGCGGGTGACTTCGAGGTGGCCGCCGCTGCCATTTACGTCGCTTCCCTGCAGGAACATGATGCCCAAACCGAGGGGAAAGGCCCGTGGGACCTCCGCGACGGGTGGAGGCTTGGCGCTCGCGCCCCACGGCGGATCAGCCTGGGAACACCCGACGGCGGTGTCGCCACGGTAGAGGTGTTCGGCGTGGTGGGGCAGGGCACGGCGAGGGTGAGTATCGACGGAGGGGCGCAGCGCACGGCATCACTCCGTTTTCCCGCCCGGGACCACGCCGAGTTGGTTCTCGGCGGCGAAGCCCTGGTCTACTCGCTTGCGCCGGTGTCTACCGGACCCGTTCGGGACAATGCGCCGCCCGCGGAGATCTTCCTCGGCAACGAGGGCTGGTCCTGCCGCCTCGAAGTACTTACCCGCGAAGCGCGGCTGGCCCGCGTGCTGGCAGCGATCGAGCGCGAGGAAGGCGCCGCGGACCCCGCAGTGCGCTCACCGATGCCCGGGACCGTGGTGTCCGTGTCCGTCAGTAACGGCGACACCGTGGAGGCAGGCCAGGTTCTGCTCGCGGTGGAGGCCATGAAGATGGAACACCAGCTCGTGGCACCCCTGGACGGCACCGTCCACATCAGCGTCGGGTCCGGCGACCTCGTGAAGGCAGACCAGGTGCTCGCCACCATCCACCCGCCCGAAGCCTCCCGAGCCGAGGACACCATCGAGGAAGCCGTCATCGCGATGGGCGCGGCGGAATAGCTGCCACACCTTCAACACCAGGCCACAGTTTTTAGACAGCAACACAGACAAAGGAGTCACCCCATGCCAGATTTTGAGCTCAGCGAGGACTACCAGGTCCTCAGCGACACCGTCCGCGAATTCGCCGACGAAGTGGTAGCCCCGGTCTCCGCCAAGCACGACGAAGAACACAGCTTCCCCTACGAAATCGTCTCCCAGATGGCGGATATGGGCCTGTTCGGCCTGCCGTTCCCGGAGGAGTTCGGCGGCATGGGCGGGGACTACTTCGCCCTGGCGCTGGCCCTGGAACAGCTCGGACGGGTGGACCAGTCCGTCGCGATCACCCTGGAGGCGGGGGTGTCCCTCGGAGCCATGCCGATCCACCGCTTCGGCAACGCCGCCCAAAAGGAGGAGTGGCTGCCGCTGCTGGCCTCCGGAAAGGCCCTCGCCGGCTTCGGCCTGACCGAGCCCGAGGCCGGGTCCGACGCCGGCGGCACCAAGACCACCGCGAAGTTGGGCGGAGGGGAGTGGGTCATCAACGGCAACAAGGAGTTCATCACCAACTCCGGCACGGACATCACCAGGCTCGTCACCGTCGCCGCGGTGACCGGCCAGGATGAGCGCCCGGACGGCAGCATCAAGAAGGAAATCTCCACCATCCTGGTGCCCACCAACACACCGGGTTTCAAGGCGGAGAAGGCCTACAACAAGGTCGGCTGGAACGCCTCGGACACCCACCCGCTGACGCTCGACAACGTCCACGTCCCTGAGGAAAACCTGCTCGGCACCCGGGGCCGCGGCTACGCGAACTTCCTGTCCATCCTCGACGAGGGCCGGATCGCGATCGCGGCACTGGCCGTCGGCGCGGCCCAGGGCTGCGTGGACCAGTCCGTGAAATACGCCAAGGAACGCAGCGCATTCGGGCAGAACATCGGCAAGTACCAGGCCATCGCGTTCAAGATCGCCCGGATGGAAGCACGGG
Organism: Arthrobacter sp. TE12232; assembly: GCF_054062615.1. NCBI lineage: Bacteria > Bacillati > Actinomycetota > Actinomycetes > Micrococcales > Micrococcaceae > Arthrobacter > Arthrobacter sp. TE12232. The sequence continues at coordinate 1,046,803 of NZ_JBSSFK010000001.1, read as the reverse complement.
CCCACACCGCCCGCCTTGCCTACTACGACGCGGCCGCCAGAATGCTCGCCGGCAAGCCGTTCAAGACGCAGGCGGCCATCGCTAAGATGGTCGCAGGCGAGGCAGCCATGGACAACGCGCGGGACGCCACCCAGGTGTTCGGCGGCTATGGCTTCATCAACGAATTCACCGTGGCACGCCACTACCGCGACTCCAAGATCCTCGAAGTCGGCGAGGGCACCACGGAGGTCCAGCTGATGCTGATCGCCCGCGAACTGGGTCTCTGACCCGCCCGCTGGCCGCAACCGTCGAGGGAAGGATCACTGATGATCAACAAAGTTGTTGCCAGCGCTGCCGAGGCCGTCGCGGACATCCACGACGGCGCCTCGCTCGCCGTCGGCGGTTTCGGGCTGTGCGGCATTCCGGTCGCCCTGATCGAGGCCCTGCACCGGGGCGGCGCCACGAACCTGGAGACCGTCAGCAACAACTGCGGGGTGGACGACTGGGGCCTTGGGATCCTGCTCAAAGACGGCCGGATCCGGCGCACGATCAGTTCCTACGTGGGGGAGAACAAGGAGTTCGCCCGGCAATACCTCGCCGGCGAACTGGAGGTGGTCCTCACCCCGCAGGGAACCCTGGCCGAAAAACTGCGCGCCGGCGGCGCCGGCATTCCCGCCTTCTACACACCGGCCGGCGTCGGAACGCAGGTGTCCGACGGCGGGCTGCCGCAGAAGTACGACGCCGGGGGCAACGTCGCGATCGCCTCAGCTCCGAAGGAAGTCCGCAGCTTCCACGGCACGGACTACGTGCTGGAGGAATCACTGACCCCCGACTTCGGACTCGTGCACGCCTGGAAGGGTGATCGGCACGGCAACCTCGTCTTCCACGCGACCGCCATGAACTTCAACCCGCTGTGCGCGATGGCCGGGAGGATAACGATCGCCGAGGTCGAGGAACTCGTGGAACCAGGGGAGCTGGACCCGGAGCACGTCCACGTCCCGGGAATCTTCGTCCAGCGCGTGGTGCTGGCCCCGCACGGCGAAAAGCGCATTGAAAAGCGGACGGTGGCAGTGGCCTCCGGCGCCTCCGGCGCAACAAGACAGTTACCAGAGCAGGCAGGAGCATAGTCGTGGAAACGAACAACGCCCAGGGCGCCCCGCCCCGTCCCGAAGCCGTCCGCCACGAATACCGGCCCGCGGCCGTCGAACATCCCGCCGGTGTTGAGAGCAAGGGCTGGACCCGCAATGAACTGGCCGCCCGGGTGGCGCAGGAACTGCACAACGGGCAGTACGTCAACCTCGGCATCGGGATGCCGACCCTGATCCCGAACTACATCCCGGCCGGGGTCGAGGTGGTGCTGCACTCCGAGAACGGCATCCTCGGTGTCGGGCCGTACCCGGCGGACGAGCAGGTCGATCCGGACCTGATCAACGCCGGCAAGGAAACCGTCACGGTCAACAAGGGCGCCGCGTTCTTCGATTCCGCCGCTTCCTTCGGCATGATCCGGGGCGGCCACGTCGACGTCGCCGTGCTCGGTGCCATGGAAGTCGCCGCGAACGGCGACCTCGCCAACTGGATGATCCCCGGGAAAATGGTCAAAGGCATGGGCGGCGCCATGGACCTCGTCTTCGGTGCCAAAAAGGTGATCGTGATGATGGATCACGTGGACCGCAACGGCAAGCCGAAAATTGTGGAGGCCTGCACGCTGCCGCTGACCGGCAAAGGCTGCGTGGACCGGATCATCACCGACCTCGCCGTGATCGACGTCGTGACCGACGGCGGGCAGTCCCGGCTGGTGCTTCGCGAACTGGCACCGAACGTGTCCGTTGAGGACGTCGTGGCGGCCACCGGAGCCGAACTCTTCGAGGAAGACCAGGAACTGACCGTATGAGTGACACCGGCACGACATCGCCAGGCACTGGCACAAGCACAGGCACCGGCAACCCCCGGGTGATTGAACAGCGCGGCCTCTATTTCGACGAGCTGGAAGAGGGCGTGGTCTACGCACACCGGCCCGGCCGGACCGTCACCGAGACGGATAACGTCCTCTTCACCACCATGACGATGAACACCCAGGCCCTGCACCTCGACGCGGCCTGGAGCGCCGGGCAGCCGTTCGGCCAGCGGCTCATGAATTCGATGTTCACCCTGGCCACCGTCGTGGGCCAGTCCGTGCCCCAGCTGACCCAGGGCACCATCATCGCCCAGCTCGGCCTGACGGACGTGTCCTTTCCCCGCCCGCTCTACCACGGGGACACCCTCTACACGGAGACGGTGGTCACCGCGAAAAGGCTGTCCGCGTCCCGCCCCGGCCAGGGCATCGTGACCATGCAGCACACCGGGCGCAACCAGCACGGCGACGTGGTGGCCCTCGCCGCCCGCAGCTGCCTGATGTGGACACGCGAGGCCCACGCCGCTGCCGAGCTGGAAGCGGCGCGAAAGGGGACAATAGAGACATGAGTTTCCTGATGGGTCCCGCCCTGCTGTTCTGCCCCGCCGACCGCCCCGAGCGGTACCAAAAAGCCGCCGAGCGCGCCGACACCGTGATCGTGGACCTCGAGGACGCCGTCGCCCCCGCCGACAAACAGCGGGCCCGCGGCGCCATCCTCGCCCAGCTCGGCGCCGCCGGCGACGTTCCGGAACTGGATCCGAGCCGCACCATCATCCGGGTCAACCCGGCCGGCACGGACGAGTTCGAAAAAGACATGCACTGCCTCAAGCACACGCCCTACCGGCACATCATGCTGGCCAAGGCCGAGAACGCCGCACAGCTTAAGGAACTGGAGGGCTACAGCGTCATCGCCCTCTGCGAGACGGCCGTCGGCGTCCTCAACGCCGCCGCCATCGCCGCCGAACCCAACGTGGTGGCGCTCATGTGGGGTGCGGAAGACCTGCTGGCGTCGCTCGGCGGGACCTCCAGCAGGATGGAGAACGGTGATTACCGGGCCGTCGCGCTGCACGCCCGCTCCACCGTGCTCCTGGCCGCCGGCGCTTTCGGCAAGGACGCGATCGACGCCGTCTACGTCAACATCCCGGACCTCGCCGGGCTCGCGCTCGAGGCCCGCGACGCCGTGGCCTCGGGATTCTCCTCCAAGGCCTGCATCCACCCTGACCAGGTGGCCGTCGTCCGTGAAGCCTACGCCCCAACCGAGGCCGAGGTCGCGGCTGCCGCCGAGCTGCTCGACGCTGCCGCCGCCGCAGGCACGGGAGTCTTCCAGTTCAAGGGCAAAATGATCGACGGCCCCATCCTCAAGCACGCCGAGTCCACCCTCCGCCGGGCCGGGCGCACGGTCTAGGAACTCCCGCAACGACGTGGCGGGTGCGTTCCGGGATTCGTCCCGGGACGCCCCCGCCACCTCATGTGTGCCTGGGTATCCTTCCCCAGTTTCCCCGGTCCGGCTGCCTCTGGTTCGCGGCCGCTACTTCCGAGGTGCTACTTAGGAGCCGCTACTTCTCTGCCGGGACCTTGTCGGCAAACGCCGTGGTGTAGGTCTTGCTCAGGTCGATGGATGAGCCTTTGCCCTTGACGTTGGTGGAGTATTTGTCCAAGATGCTGAGCACGTTCTTGGCGCCGTCGGCGTCCATCTTTCCGTCCTTGTTGAACATCGTTTTGGTGTCGTTGATGGATTTCTCATAGAGCGCCTGTCCGGCGTTGGCGTATTCCTTGGGCATCTTGGCGGCGATCTCCGCGGCGCTGTGGCTATTGATGAACCGGAGGGCGCCCACGAAGGCGTTGACCACCTTCTGGACCGTTTGCGGGTTCTTCTGCACGAAGTCGCAGCTCATGTACACCGACGCGGCGGGATAGAGGCCGCCGAGCGCCTTGCGGGTTCCCTCCTCCGTGCGCATGTCGATCATCACTTTGCCCTTGCCGGTTTCAACGAGCTGGGCGATGGTGGGATCGGTGGTCATGCCCGCATCGATGCCATTGTTGTCCATGGCCGCGATGAAGGTCTGGCCGGCACCGACTTTGGCCGGGGTATAGCTCTTCACACCGGCCTGGCCGGCGAGGGCCTGGGTCAGGAAGTCGGTGGAGGACCCCAGCGACGTGATGCCCAGGTTTCGGCCCTCAAAGTCAGCCGCCGTCGTGATGGTGCCGGCCTTGCTGGTGGAGACAACCTCGGCCTCGCCGGGGATGTTCGCCAGCTGCACCACGGAGGTGATGCACTGTCCCTTGGCCTGCAAATCGATGGTGTGGTCATAGAACCCCTCAACGCCTTGTGCATTGCCGGTCAGCAGCGAGTTCTCCGCAGTGGCGCCGGATTGCTCGCCGAGGAGGTTGACTTTGACCCCTTCCTTTTCGAACAGGCCCAGTCCCTCGGCAAGCTTGGCAGGCATGTAGATGACCTTTTCCAGGCCGCCCACAATGATGTTGACTTCCGGTGTGCTGGCGCTGTCCACCGAGGCCGCCCGCGAATCCTGGCAGCCGCTGACTCCCGCGGCGACCGCGATGGTGAGAAGGACGGCTGATGCCTGGACACTACGTCGCTGTAGTTTCGTTTTCATGGTTTAGATTCCCTTGATCTGAGTCTGGGCCTGAGACGGCCGCCATTTGAGGAGCTTGTTTTCTGCAGTGGTAATGACGGATTCCGCCAGCAGCGCCACCACGGTGACGATGATCATGCCGGCGTAAATACCCGCCGAGTCGAACGTGCCCTGGGCGTTGGCGATCAGCATGCCCATGCCGTGCTTCGCCCCGGCGTACTCGCCCACGATCGCGCCGATGAGCGCGAACCCGAATGCCGTGTGGAGTGAGGAAAGAATCCAGGTGGTGGCACTGGGAAGCACGATCGACGTCAGGATCTTGCGTTTGCCTGCTCCGAGGATCCGCGCGTTGTTGACCACGTTGCCGTCCACTTCCCGGGCGCCGGTAAAGGCGTTGAAGAACACCGCGAAGAACACCAGGACCACCACCGTGGCAATTTTGGAGCTGATGCCGAAACCGAACCAGATGATGAACAGCGCGGCGAGGACGATGCGCGGGACGGCGTTGGCGGCCTTGATGAACGGTGAAAAGACTTCCGCCATGTAGTGGCTTCGGCCCAAGAGGACGCCGAGCACGATTCCGGCGACCGTGCCAATGGCGAAGCCGGCCGTGGCCTCCAGCACGGTATAGCCGATGTTCTCCCACACCGAGCCGAACTGGGTGCCGGAGGCAAACCATTGGATCAGCCGGTCCCAGATCAGTGACGGCTTGGAGTAGAAGAACGGGTCGATCAGATAGGTGGCAGTCAGTTCCCAGCTGCCAAGCCACACTGCGACGATCACTGCGCGCAAGGCCCACACCTTGTAACCGGCATTTCGTCTGGACCTGCGGGCACCGGCGAGCAAGCCGGCTTCGTTCTCGGCGCTGAGCTCCTGCCCCCGTGCGGCGGGCGGGGCGCTGATGGTGGGTGACGTCATCGTCGTTGTCCTAACTGGTTGCGTTTACTTTGCATCGGGTTGCCCGGCGGTGGCCCTGGCCTGTTCCACTTCGTCGCGCAGGCTGTCCCAGACCTGGCGGTAGATGGCCAGGAACTCGGGCGTGAGCCGGACCTCCTCCACATCGCGGGGACGGGGAAGGTCCACCCTGAATTCCGCTTTGATGGTGGCGGGGCTAGCCGTCATGACCACCACCCGGTCAGCAAGGGCAATGGCCTCTTCGAGGTCGTGGGTGACGAAAACAACGGCGGCGTCGCTGCCGCCCCAAAGCCGCAGGAGTTCCTGTTGCATGAGCTGGCGGGTCTGGACGTCCAGGGCGCTGAACGGTTCGTCCATCAGCATGATCTCGGGTTCGTTGACCAGCGTCTGGGCCAGCGCGACCCGCTTCCGCATGCCGCCGGAGAGCTGGTGCGGGTAGTACTTTTCAAACCTTCCCAGTCCAACCCGCTCCACCCATTCCCGGGCCTGGATGCGGGCGTCGGCCTTCGACGCTCCCCGATAGCGGGGGCCCGAGGCCACGTTGTCCAACACTGTCTGCCACGGAAGGGTTGCGTCGGCCTGGAACATATACCCGACCCGGGCCGGGATGCCGGTCACCAATTCACCCCGAACATACGTTTCGCCTTCCGAGGCGGGCTGCAGGCCGGAGACCAAGGACAAGGTGGTGGATTTGCCACAGCCGGTGGGGCCGACGACGGCGACGAACTCCCCGGGGGCAACAGCCAGGTTCACATCGCGGATGGCCGTATGGATGCCCCCGCCGTTCTTCGGGAATCTCTTCGTCGCCGCCCTCAACTCAATCAGCGGCGCCTTATTGGCTGGCATGGTGTCTCCTTCGTCACTTTGCGTTGCTGCGGCGCAGGCCCGGAATTCGGTTGCCTGTGCGCCACGTCACACGACGCTACGGCGTGAAATCGACGTCGTCGCCCTTTAGCTCCATTGCCGCTAAACAACCCTTTATGCACCTTGTGCGCTTTGTGCTCACGCGCCAGTGGTGCCCGGGGGGCAATGGCCCTAACGTTGTCCCGGGTCACCGGGGTCCGGTGCGGAACGTGAATGAGGAGCCGGTGGAAGCAGTGGACAGTGTTGTCCCGGAGGTGGGGGACCGCCGGGCGGTGCACCGGTCAGGGTTGGCGTTTTCGACCAGGATGCTGGTCCTTCAGCTCGCCGTTGTGGCTTTGGTGATTATCCTGACCGCGGGCGTCTATGGCTGGCTGACCTATCAGCGGCTCAGCGATGAGATCGGATCGAAATCCCTGGCGGTGGCGCAGAGCCTCGCGGTGGAGGAACCCATCCGCAAGGAACTTGGCGCTGTCGCCACGGCTGACCTCATCCCGGGGAACTCCACGCTGCGCACAGGGCCCGTCCAGCAACTGGCCGAAGTCCTCCGGGACCGGACTGACGCCTTGTTCGTCGTGGTCACGGACAGGTCCGGCCTGCGCTGGTCACATCCCAACCCGGCCGAGCTCGGCCGGCCGGTCAGCACCAGCCCGGATGCCGCCCTCTCGGGACAGGAGATCACCGTCCAGGAGACCGGAACCCTCGGGCCTTCCGTTCGCTCGAAAGTCCCGGTCTGGTCCGCCGACGGCCGGTCCATTGTCGGCGAGGTCAGCGTCGGTTTTTCCACCCGAGACGTGCTCGCGGGCTTGCAGGCCGCCATCCTCCCCATCCTCGGAGTTGCCGCTGTGGCCCTGACACTCGGCACTGCCGGAACGGCCCTCCTGAGCCGGCGGCTGCGGACCGACACACTGGGCCTGGAACCTGCTGAGATCGGCGAGCTTGTGCAGGACCAGGCAGTGGTGCTCTACGGTGTCGACGAAGGTGTGCTGGGCATCGCTGAAGACGGTCGTGTCACCATCTGCAACGGGAAGGCCCGCCGCCTTCTGGGCCTGGCGGGAACATCCGGCCGCACGTTGGCGGAACTCGGACTCCCGTCCAGGGTGCTGGCTCTGCTTGAGCCCGCCAACGCCGACGGAAACAAGAGCGTTCAGATGATGGTGAACGGCTCCGTGCTGATCATGACGGCTCGCAAGGTGGTGCGGGGCCGGCGGAAACTCGGCTGGGTCCTGATGGTCCGGGACCGGACGGACGTCGAGGCACTCAGCCGCCAACTGGATGCCGTGGGGGCGCTCTCTACCGCGTTGAGGGCCCAGCGCCACGAATTCGCCAACCGGTTACATGCCGTTTCGGGGTTGCTGAACGTCGGCCGCGCGGACGAGGCGGCCAGCTACCTGCAGGCAACGCTGAAATCGGGCCCCTTGAAGTACCCGGTGGACTTTGCGGGCAAGCTTGAGGACACCTACCTCCAGGCGTTCATTGGCGCGAAGGCGCTGCGGGCGGCGGAGCTGGGCGTGCCCCTCCGCCTGGGCGACGCCACCTTGATCACGGGGACGGTATCCGATCCGCAGAACGTCACGACGGTCCTGGGGAACCTGGTGGATAACGCGGTGGCGGCCGCCGTGCGGGGGGCGTGCCTGGACCGTTGGGTGGAAGTCGAGCTTCTCAGCGAGGACACCACGCTTCATCTCACGGTGGCTGATTCCGGGGACGGGCTGCAGGGGGTGGACCCTGAGGCGCCGTTCAAGGAGGGCTACTCGACCGCCGGACGGATGCCAGGCCAGGACCCGGAGCGGAACCCCGACCAGGGCCCGGCCGACTGGCTGGAAGCAGGAAACGCCGGGCAGGGCGAAGGGCTCGGGCTGACCTTGTCCCGCCAGATCGCGCGCAGCCGTGGCGGCGATGTCTGGGTGATTTCCCTCGGCGAGCCCGGCGGGCCGGGTGCCGTGTTTTGTGCCCGATTGCCTCGGGTCCTGGCAGTTAACGACGAAAGGACACGAATTGAAGGATGATCTGAGGGTCCAGATTGTCGACGACGACTTCCACGTGGCCCGGCTCCATGCCACCTACGTCAATGCCGCGCCCGGCTATATGGCACTGGAACCGGTGGGGACAGGGGGAGCCGCCCTGGAGGCCATCCACGCATTCCGCCCGGATCTTGTCCTGGTGGACATCTACCTCCCGGACGGCAACGGGCTGGATATCCTGCGGGGGCTGGATATTGACGCCTTCGTTCTCAGCGCCGCGTCGGATCCTTCCTCCGTCCGCAAGGCCATGCGGAGGGGAGCCCTCGGATATCTCATCAAGCCCTTTTCGGAGAAGCAGCTCGCCGAAAAGCTCCGCGGCTATGCCCGTTACCGTCGCCTGCTCGGTTCGGAATCCGCACTGGACCAGGAGGTCCTGGAACGTGCCGTGCGCCAGCTGCACGCCTCGGATGCGCAAACTGCCAAAGCCCGCACCGTGACGGAGACCGCCGTCCTCGGTGCCCTGGGACAAACCCCGGGAGCACTGACCGCGGTGGACGTTTCCGCAAGCGTCGGCATCTCCCGGGCAACTGCGCAACGTTACCTCTCCGCCCTGGTGGAGGACGGCTCCGTCGACGTCAACCTGCGCTATGGCACCACGGGACGACCTGAACACCGCTACAGTCTCCGGGCAACGTAGCCCTGTTGGGCGGGCCGTGGCGGGGTGGCGGATCCCTGGCGGCGGGAGGCGGGCGTCGAATCGCCACGACTGGCCGGACTCTCAGTCGTCCGGCGGCAGGGACAGCGGCGGAATCGATTCGTGCAGCGGGATCCGGATCCAGCGCTGGCCCGTCTCCCGGAACTCCGCCCGGGTGGAGAAACGGTACAGGTAGCTGCGGACCCGCACCCAGCGAGGCCGTTCGCCGTCGAACGGATCCATCCGCAGCAGGCGCAGGGTGGGGCGGTCGGCCTCCAGCAGCTTGGCCAGGAACGCGTAGAACCACCGCTCGTGCACGGTGCGCAGCGGCAGGAACCACATCAGCCAGTCGAGGCGAAGGTGATAGGGCGCCCACTGGCGCGGGACCCGCCGGACATCCCCGGGCTTGCCGCGGAAGCCGTACTCCCGCCACTCCGCAGTGTCGTCAGGCTCCGCGGCGAGGGTTCCTTCCACCGCGATTTCAATCCGCTGCTTCGTGACCGTTCCGAAGGCGCCGTAGGCGTTCACGAGCTGCCAGCGGTTGAAGGCGGCGTTCATCAGCTGGTAATGGGAGAGCAGGTTCTCGATCGGGCGGTAGCTGAGCACGAGCAGCAGGACGGTGCCAAAGAGCACCACCACCAGCCACGCGACCGGCGCCTGGCTGCCGACGCCGGCGGGAGCGCCGGCTCCCCAGGCCTCCGAGTGCCAGTCGAGCGGGATCGCCGGGACCACGGCATGCGCCACCGGATCACTGACCGCGGCGAAGGCGAGCAGGATCGCCATCCAGTTGAGCCAGGCGAAGTTCCCGCTCGCCACCAGCCAGAGCTGGGTGAAGACAATGATGCCCGCGGCCACGCTGGCCAGCGGCTGTGGGGCAAAGAGGAAGAACGGCACCACCAGCTGGGCGAAATGGTTGCCCAGGACTTCCATCCGGTGCCACGCCTTGGGCAGCAGGTGCGCCTGCCGGCTGAGCGGGCCGGGCATCGGCTGGGTCTCGTGGTGGTAGTACAGGGCCGTCAGATCCCGCCACTCCCGCCCGCCCCGGATCTTGATCATGCCGGCACCGAACTCAAGACGGAACACCAGCCAGGCCAGCAGGATCAGGATGGTCCTGGGCGGGGGAGTCTGGTCGGAGCCGAGGAACGCCACGGTAAACCCGGCCTCGAGCAGCAGCATCTCCCAGCCGAAGCCATAGAACGTTTGCCCCACGTTGACTATCGACATGTACAACAGCCACAGCGCCAGGAACGCCAGCAGGGGAACCCAGGGCGGCCCAAGCTGCGGCAACCCGAAGACAAGGGTGGCGGCAATCGCCATCCCGCCCCAGCACACCGCGCGCAGCAACCGGTCCGAGTAACGCCAGCTAAACAGGGTAGGCCTGCGCATCCGGTTGGAACCGGCCAGGAAATCCGGGACCGGCAACAGCCCGCGCTCGCCGAGGAGGGCCGGGAACTGGTTGAGTGAGGAAAGGAACGCCACGAAGTACAGGGTGGCGACGCCGCGCTGCAATACCTGCCGGGCGAACTCGTACTCCGGCGCGTCCAGCCAGGCCGTCCACTCCACGATCCCCACGTTACGCCTGCGGTTCCCGGCGTCAACGTCCTGTCGCAGGCAGAACCATGCGGGCGCCGACTGCGCACTTCGCGGCAGTGTTGCGCGCCGGGACTGCCGTGACATGCCAACGCGATACTGGCCGCGGCGCAACTTGAGCACGAGCGCGGTACGGGATACTTGAATCATGCAGCCGCGCAAGATCGTCATCCTCGGGTCCACCGGTTCCATCGGCACACAGGCGATTGACGTCGTCGACGGCGCCCCGCACCTTTTCGAGGTCGTCGCCCTCAGCGCCGGCGGCGGCAACCTCGAACTCCTGGCCCGGCAGGCCGTCCACACCCGCGCCCAGGCCATCGGCGTTGCCTCCGCGGACGCCTCCGCGCTCCGGGACATGATCCACGACGCCGCCCGCGCGGCAGGGCTCCTCGGGTACAGCCCCGAACTCATCACCGGACCCGACGCCTCCACCCGGATCGCGGAAATCACCGCTGACGTCATCCTGAACGGCATCACCGGCTCCATCGGGCTCGCCCCCACCCTGGCCGCCCTCAGATCCGGTGCCACGCTGGCCCTGGCCAACAAGGAGTCCCTGATTGTCGGCGGCTCGCTGGTCAAGGCCGCTGCCCGCGAGGGCCAGATCGTCCCGGTGGATTCGGAGCATTCGGCGATTGCCCAGTGCCTGCGCTCCGGCTCCGCAGCGGAAGTGGACCGGCTCATCCTCACGGCCTCGGGCGGGCCGTTCCGCGGCAGGACCCGGGACGAGCTCCACGATGTCTCGCCGCAGGACGCCCTGGCCCACCCCACGTGGGACATGGGCCTCATGGTCACCACCAACTCGGCAAGCCTCGTCAACAAGGGCCTGGAAGTGATCGAGGCGCACCTGCTCTTCGACATCCCGCTGGAGCGAATCGACGTCGTGGTCCACCCGCAGTCGGTGGTGCACTCCATGGTCCAGTTCGTCGATGGCTCCACGATCGCCCAGGCCTCGCCGCCGGACATGCGCCTGCCCATTGCCCTCGGTCTCGGCTGGCCGGACCGCGTCCCCGGCTCTGCCCGGGCCTGCGACTGGACCCAGGCCACCAGCTGGACCTTCGAGCCGCTGGACGCCGTGGCGTTCCCCGCAGTCGGCCTCGCCAAAGACGCCGCACGGCAGGGCAGCACCTTTCCGGCCGTGTTCAATGCCTCCAACGAGGAAGCCGTGATGGCCTTCCATGCCGGGCAGATCCGGTACACCGACATCGTCGATACCATCGAAGCCGTCCTCAGCGAACACACAGGATCCTCCGGGCTGACGGTGGAGTCGGTACTGGATGCTGAAAGATGGGCACGCGCCCGCACCCACGAACGTTTAGCCGTCAGAAGCGTCTAGGAAGCAGCAGATCACGCACATGAGCCCCGTCCTCCTCTTCATCCTCGGTGTCGTCTTCGTGGCGATCGGCATCGCCGTGTCCATCGCCCTGCACGAAGTCGGGCACCTGCTGCCGGCCAAGCTGTTCAAGGTCCGCGTGACCAAGTACATGATCGGTTTCGGACCCACCGTCTGGTCCAGGAAGCGCGGCGAAACCGAGTACGGCCTCAAGGCCATCCCGCTGGGCGGCTACGTGTCCATGATCGGGATGTACCCGCCTAACAAGGAAGACGGCACGGTCCGCACGTCGAGCACCGGCATGTTCCAGTCCCTGGCCTCCGATGCCCGCTCCCTGGCCCATGAGGAAATCGGCCCGGGCGACGAGAAGAGGGTCTTCTACCGTCTGCCGGTCTGGAAAAAGATCATCATCATGCTCGGCGGCCCTGCAATGAACCTGCTGATCGGCGTCGTGCTGACCGGGGTGCTGCTGATGGGATTCGGCGTTGCCAGCCAGACCACCACCATCGCCGACGTCTCCAAATGCCAGGTCAAGGCGGGCGAGACCGTGGACCCGAATTCCGCCGCCTGCAAGCTCACCCCCGCGGCGGCGGCCGGGCTCAAGCCGAACGACACCATTACCTCCTTCGACGGCAAGGCCGTCACCAGTTGGGATGAACTCACCGGCTGGATCCGCGCCTCGGCGGGCAAACAGGTCAGCATCACCGTGCAGCGCGGCGGCGCCACGGTCACTGCCACAGTCACGCCTGTGCTCTCCTCCCGCCCGGTGATCGGCGCCGACGGCCGGCAGGCCAAGGACGCCGGCGGGAAGCTCCAGTACCAGGATGTCGGTTTCCTCGGCATCGGCGCCCAGACGGCACTCGTCCAGCAGCCGGCGTCTGCCGTGCTGCCCATGGCGGGGGAGAACATCAAGCAGGTTGCCGGGGTGATCGTGAACCTGCCGGACCGCGTGGCCGGCGTGGCCAAGGCGGCCTTCAGCGAGGAACCCCGGGACCCCAACGGGCCCATCAGCGTGGTGGGCGTGGGCCGCGTGGCCGGCGAGGTCGCCGCCATGGAGGACGTTCCGCTGCAGTCCCGCTTCGCCGCCCTGGTAGGTCTGCTGGCCGGACTCAACTTCGCCCTGGCCGTCTTCAACCTCATTCCCCTGCTGCCGCTGGACGGCGGCCATGTGGCCGGCGCGCTGTACGAGGGAGGCCGCCGCCAGGTCGCCAAGCTGTTCGGCCGTCCGGACCCCGGCGCCTTCGATATCGCCAAGATGCTCCCGGTGACCTACGTCGTGGCCGTCCTGCTGATGGGCATGGGCGCCCTGCTGATTTACGCGGACATCGTCAAACCGGTCAACCTCTTCGGGTGACGCGGCGGCCCCCGCGGCTGCGGAAATGTCCCGCGAGGTTCACTGGCTTTGTCCGCGTGCTGAGCCCTGCGGTCCGGGGGCACTTTGCCGCGGTCCGGCGGCGAAATGGACGAGGTCGCCCGGCGCTTCGTGTCGAAGTGCCCCCGGATGGTGCGCGGTCAGTCCAGGCCTGGCCGCCCGGCCTCGCCTTCTCAGCCCGCTTCCGCTGATTTTCCTTCATTAGCTTATTTCGGCTGATTATTAGTAATCAGTTGAAAATGATTGATTATTGAGAATCACCTCTCTAGGCTGGGGCCATGTACGTCATGACAATCGACCAGCGCGGCAGTACGGGCGACGTCGACCGGGTCCCCGACCTCCTGAAGGAATTGGGCGCGCTCTCCACCGCGGGGCGCTTTGAGCGCTCGGTGGGCGACGAGGTCCAGGGCGTCGTGGAACAGCCCGACGAGGTAGTGGAGATTGCCCTGCACGCCCTGCGCAGCGGTCGCTGGTACGTCGGGATCGGGGTGGGGGAGGTGGACCAGCCGCTGCCCGCCAGTCCGCGGGAAGGCTCCGGCCCTGCCTTCGTGGCAGCCCGGGCCGCAGTTGACCGGGCCAAGGCCGCGGCAGCCCACGTGCCGCTCGCCGTGGTCGCCGGCAGCGGCCGGCGGCCTGGTGCCTGCGCCAATGCGGAGGCGGTGCTGCGGCTGATCGGACGCCTGGTCCAGGACCGGACCGTGGCGCAGTGGAAGGTGGTGGATGTGCTGCGTTCGGTGCGGGACGGACAGTCCGGCAGTTCCGGCACGCACGGCACACAAAAAATCGCTGCGCAGAAACTCGGAATCACGGAGCAATCGGTGAGCCGCGCCGTCTTGCGCTCCGGCTGGCAGGAAGAATGGGCGGCGAGGCCGGCGGCCGCAACGCTGCTGTCCTTTGCCGACGACAGCACGGAAGGAGACCGGTGAACGCCCTCTGGATCACCCTGGCCCTGCTCACGGCCGGCTTCATCGGCTGGCCGGTCACCGCCTTGGTCTTCCGGCTCGCGCGGACCATTGACGACCGGGCCGACTCCGCGGGCGTCGCCGGCACTGGTGCCGGCGACGCTGGGGTCGTGGATCCGGCCGCAGACTCAACCGCCGACGGCGAGAGCTCCCAGCGCCCAGTGGACGCCGCTACTGCAGCAGACGCTGCCGCGCAGGCCGCCGCGGACGCTGACACGATCAGCAACGCGCGCATCCTGCGGGGCGGCGCCATTATCGGAGTACTGGAACGGTTCGCAGTGTGCCTGGCCATTCTCGCCGGCCAGCCCGTCGCCATTGCCTATGTCGTGGCCATCAAGGGCCTTGGCCGTTTCGCGGAGTTGAAAGCCACCCCGGTGGCCGCCGAGAGGTTCATCATCGGAACGCTGACGTCCCTGCTCTGGGCATCCGGCGTCGCCGCCCTGACCAAGGTCCTCTTCCTCGGCTGACCGGGTGCAGGACGGCCCCGGATGGGAACCGGGCAAACTGGGCGATAGTGTATCCATATGACTGTTTTTGCTGTGGAGTATGTGTACGACGCCGAATCTTCCGAGGTCCGCGATGCCAGCCGCCCGGCGCACCGCGCATGGACCGCGGAACTTGCCCGCGAGGGCGACCTGCTCGCGAGCGGCCCCTACGGCGATGGTGCGGGTGCGCTGCTCATCTTCAAGGCGGCCGACGAAGCGGCCCTGAATGACCTCCTGCGGCAGGACCCGTTCGCCGCCGCCGGTGCCATCTCGGGCACCCGCACCACTGTGTGGGCGCCGCTGACCGGTCTGCTGGCCGAGCACGCCGCCTAGCCCGTTCCGCCCCCGCCTTCGATACCTCGATACCAAAAAGGGAGTCCACGTGACCTCGGTCAGCCTGGGAATGCCGTCAGCACCGCCCCCCGTCCTTGCCCCCCGCCGGAAGACGCGCCAGATCAAGGTCGGATCTGTGGGTGTCGGTTCCGACTCGCCCATCAGCGTCCAGTCCATGACCACGACGCCGACCACGGACATCAACGCCACCCTGCAGCAGATCGCTGAGCTCACCGCGTCCGGCTGCGACATCGTGCGCGTCGCCTGCCCGTCTGCCGACGACGCCGAGGCGCTGCCGATCATCGCCAAGAAGTCCCAGATCCCGGTGATCGCGGACATCCACTTCCAGCCGAAGTACGTCTTCGCCGCAATCGAGGCCGGCTGTGCCGCCGTGCGCGTGAACCCGGGTAACATCCGCAAGTTCGATGACCAGGTCAAGGAAATCGCCCGCGCCGCGAAGGACCACGGCACCTCCATCCGGATCGGCGTCAACGCCGGATCCCTGGAACCCGGCATCCTGAAGAAGTACGGCAAGGCCACCCCGGAAGCCCTCGTCGAATCCGCCGTCTGGGAAGCCTCGCTCTTTGAAGAGCACGGATTCCACGACTTCAAGATCTCCGTCAAGCACAACGACCCCGTCATCATGGTGGCCGCCTACGAGATGCTGGCTGAAAAGGGCGACTGGCCGCTGCACCTCGGCGTCACCGAGGCCGGACCGGCATTCCAAGGCACCATCAAGTCGGCCACCGCGTTTGGCGCCTTGCTCTCCCGCGGGATCGGCGACACCATCCGCGTCTCCCTCTCGGCCCCGCCGGTCGAGGAAATCAAGGTGGGCAACCAGATCCTGCAGTCGCTCAACCTGCGTCCCCGCAAACTGGAAATCGTCTCCTGCCCGTCCTGCGGCCGCGCCCAGGTGGACGTCTACACGCTCGCCGAACAGGTCACCGCAGGCCTGGAAGGCATGGAGATCCCGCTGCGCGTGGCCGTCATGGGTTGCGTCGTGAACGGTCCCGGCGAGGCCCGCGAGGCCGACCTCGGTGTCGCCTCGGGCAACGGCAAGGGCCAGATCTTCGTGAAGGGCGAGGTCATCAAGACTGTCCCCGAGGACCAGATTGTTGAGACACTGATCGAAGAAGCCATGCGTATCGCTGAAGAGATGGGGGACGCCGATGGCGAAGATGCTGTCAAGGGTAGCCCCGTGGTTAGCGTCTCGTAGGGACGGCGCCACTCCCGGCGTCGTAGTCCGCGTCCTCGGTGGCGCGGACACCGGACAATTGCTGGCGCTGGCTCATCGGGACGCCGTCGCCAATGTCTTTATCCTGTCGCACCTGGAGTCCGCGGGTACGGCATCCCCCACGGCAGGGGGCGCCAGTATCTTTGGCGTGTTCGACGGCGGCACGCTTCTCGGCGCCTGCTGGGCCGGCGCCAACCTGGTGCCGGTGCAGCTGGACCCGGACCTCGCCGGTGTCATGGCCATGGCCGCGCACCGTTCCGGGCGCCGCTACGCTTCGATTTTTGGCCCCGCCGAGACCGTCCTGGCCCTCTATACGGCCCTGGAGCAGCTCGGCCAGTCAGCCCACGAAATCCGCGACGACCAGCCCCTGCTGACCATCCAAGGCCCGCCCGCCGTCCGGCCCGAGCCCGCGCTGGGCTTTGGCCAGTTGGCCGACTTCGACAAGATCCTGCCCGCCTGCGCCGCGATGTTCGAGGAAGAAGTGGGATACTCGCCCTACCTTGGCGGCAGGGAGTATTACAGCCGTCGCGTCAAGAGCCTCATCCGTCAGGGCCATTCGCTCGTGCACCTCAGCGCCGACGGCGAGGTGATCTTCAAGGCTGAACTGGGCGCCGTCACACCGGAAGTCACCCAGGTTCAGGGTGTCTGGATGAATCCCGAGTTCCGCGGCCTGGGCCTGAGCGCGGGCTATATGGCTGCCGTCGTCGTCCTCGCGCAGACCCTGGCGCCGGTCACCAGCTTGTACGTCAACGAGTTCAACACCAAGGCGCGCGCCACCTACGACCGTGTGGGCTTCCGCCAGGTGGGCACGTTCGCTACAGTGCTCTTCTAGCGTTCGGTGCGCCGCGGAGTTTCCACACTTTCAACGGCAGTCGCCGGGCCCGGAAAGAATTTATCCGGTTGCAGACTCTTGATTCCCGGCCCTCTGTCACATAGGTTCTACCTAGCCGTGTCGCATAGGCGCGCACACTCCCCGGCGCAAACTCCGGGGAGGGCAACGCCTGGAGGCGACACCAAGTAGCTCACAGCCTGAGATCTGGGGGTGCTGGGGCCACGGAGCCACGCCATGACGGGATGACCAGCTGGAAACGGCCAGGGGCTTCCATCAGTCATGGCGTGGCTCTTCCACGTTCTTGCATGTCATGAGCGCTGCCGCCGCAGGGCGCTGCGGTAAGCGGGGGCCATCCGGACGGTAGATTAGTATCTAGATGCTTTTCCGGTTTTCCCGGCTATGCCCGCACTTCCCCAGAAACGGATACCCCACCTGTGGTCCTTCGACTCTCCCAGCTGTTCCTGCGCACCCTGCGCGAAGATCCCGCCGACGCCGAGGTGGCCAGCCACCGGCTCCTGGTCCGGGCCGGATACATCCGGCGGGCCGCGCCGGGCATCTACACCTGGCTGCCGCTGGGGCTGAGCGTGCTGCGCAAGGTGGAGCAGATCATCCGCGAGGAAATGTCCGCCATCGGCGCCCAGGAAGTCCACTTCCCGGCACTGCTGCCCAAGGAGCCCTACGAGGCCACCAACCGCTGGACCGAATACGGCGAGGGCATCTTCCGGCTCAAGGACCGCAAGGGCAACGACTACCTGCTGGCCCCCACCCACGAGGAAATGTTCACCCTTCTGGTCAAGGACCTGTACTCCTCGTACAAGGACCTGCCGCTGAGCATCTACCAGATCCAGAACAAGTACCGCGATGAGGCGCGTCCGCGGGCGGGCCTGCTGCGCGGCCGCGAATTCATCATGAAGGACTCCTACTCCTTCGACGTCGACGACGCCGGCCTGGACGCCAGCTATGCGGCGCACCGCGGCGCTTACCTGAAGATCTTCGAGCGTCTCGGCCTTGAGGTCATTCCCGTCGCTGCCACCGCCGGCGCCATGGGCGGGTCCAAGAGCGAGGAATTCCTGCACCCCACCGAGATCGGCGAGGACACCTTCGTGCGTTCCGCCGGCGGCTACGCAGCCAACGTCGAGGCCGTCACCACCGTGGTCCCCGCGGAGATCGACTTCAGCAACGCCCCGGCCGCGGAAGTCCGGGACACCCCGGATACGCCCACCATCGACACCCTCGTGGATGCCGCCAACGTGCTGGCTCCGCGCAGCGAGGCCGACGGCGGCGCCTGGACAGCCGCGGATACGCTCAAGAACGTCGTGCTCGCCGTGACGCTGCCGACCGGCGAACGCCAGATCGTGGTCATCGGCGTGCCCGGTGACCGCGGCGTCGACCTCAAACGCGTCGAAGCCAACATCGGTGCGTTCCTGCCCATCGCCGGTGAGATCACCCTTGAGGCCGCCGGCGAGGAAGACCTCAAGAAGCAGCCGCTCATCGTCAAGGGCTACCTTGGCCCCGGCCTGTCCCTCGAGGCCCCGCTGCTCGGCACCGAGGGTGCCGCAAAACTGCTCTACCTCGTGGATCCCCGTGTCGTCAGCGGTACGGCCTGGGTAACCGGCGCCAATGAGGCCGGCAAGCACGTCTTCGGCCTGGTCGCAGGCCGCGACTTCGGCTGGGACGGCGTCATCGAGTGCACCGAGGTGCGTGCCGGCGACGAGGCGCCCGACGGCTCCGGACCGCTCGAAACCGCCCGTGGCATCGAAATGGGCCACATCTTCCAGCTGGGCCGGAAGTACGCCGAGGCACTGGACCTGAAGGTCCTGGACCAGAACGGCAAGCAGGTCGTGGTGACCATGGGCTCCTACGGTGTCGGCGTGACGCGTGCCGTCGCGGCCCTCGCCGAATCCAACCACGATGACAAGGGCCTGGTCTGGCCGCGCTCCGTCGCCCCGGCCGATGTCCATGTGGTGGCCGTGGGCCGCGGCGAGGAAATCTTCGCGGCCGCGGAAAAGCTGGCCCTGGAGCTTGAAGCCGCCGGCCTCGACGTCATCTACGACGACCGTCCCAAGGTATCCCCGGGCGTGAAGTTCGGCGACGCCGAACTCGTCGGCGTGCCGACCATCCTCGCCGTCGGGCGGGGACTCGTGGACGGCGTCGTGGAGATCAAGGACCGCCGCAGCGGCAATGCCGAAAACGTGGCCGTTGACAAGGCTGTTGACTACGTGGTCAACGCCGTCCGCAACAGCTGACGCCGCGTAGGTAGTGGTCTCAGGACTCGAGTCGATCCAGCTCGGTACCGTCATCCTGATCGTCGTGGCGGGTCTGGCGGCGGGCTGGGTCGACGCCGTCGTGGGGGGCGGCGGTCTCATCCAGCTTCCGGCCATGCTGCTGGTACCGGGCATCAGCCCGGTGCAGGCGCTGGCCACGAACAAGATGGGCTCCATCTTCGGCACCACCACGAGCGCTGTCACGTACTACCGCCGCGTCCGACCCGATTTGCGTACCGCCCTGCCCATGGCGGTGATCGCGATGGCGGGCAGCTACGGCGGTGCGGTGCTGGCCGCCAACCTGCCGGCAAGCGTATTCAAGCCGATCATCGTGGCGGCGCTGATCGCCGTCGCGCTGTTCACCGCCTTCCGGCCCAACGTCGGTGAGCTGACCAGGCTGCGCCATTCGGGGCACCGGCACTACGTGGTGGCCTGCCTGATCGGCGGCGTGATCGGCTTCTACGACGGGCTGATCGGTCCGGGCACCGGCTCCTTCCTGATCATCGCGCTGGTCTCCGCCATGGGCTACGCCTTCCTGGAAGCCAGCGCCAAGGCCAAGATCGTGAACATGGCCACGAACGCCGGCGCCCTGCTGTTCTTCATACCGCACGGTGCCGTGCTGTGGGGACTCGGGTTGCTCCTGGGCATGGCAAACATGGCCGGCGGCTACATCGGAGCCCGGACAGCCGTCAAACAGGGGAACAGATTCATCCGGATCGTGTTCCTTGCCGTGGTCGGAGCACTGATCGTCAAGCTCGGTTCGGATGTCTGGCAGGACAACTTCGCCTAGCACCCACGCCCGCGCGCACGCCTGCGCGCGGGCCGGCACGCGGGAGCCCCCTCCCGCGGGGGACTCCCAGTCCGGTGGCCCCGGGCGTAGCATGCAGCTATGTCAGCAGGCGAGGAACGCTATCGGGATGCCCTCGAGGCCGCGGCCGGGCACGCACGCCAGTGGCTCGAGAGCCAGGGAACACGCCGAATCGGGCCGCAGGCCACCGCGGCCGAGCTCGCGGCCGATTTCGGCGGCCCGCTGCCCGAACAGGGCATGCCGGCCGCAGAAGTGGTGGACTATCTCGCGGCCAAGGCCGAACCGGGGCTCATGGCGATGCCGTCCGGGCGGTTCTTCGGCTGGGTCATCGGCGGCACTTTGCCGGCCGCGCTGGCGGCGGACTGGCTGGTCAGTGCCTGGGACCAGAACGCGGGGCTGCGTTTCGCCACCCCCGCCACGGCCGCCATCGAAGAGGCCGCCGGCAAATGGATCCTTGAGCTTCTGGGCCTTCCCGAAGAGTCCGACGTCGGCTTTGCCACCGGCGCCACCATGGCCAACTTCACCGGGCTCGCCGCCGCCCGGTGGCGGCTCATGGCCGACGCCGGCTGGGACCTCGACGGCGACGGGCTCGCCGGTGCGCCCCGGATCCGCTGCTTCGTGGGGCAGGAACGGCACGACACCATCGACCTCGGCCTGCGCTACCTGGGCTTGGGACGTCCCACAGTGGTGCCGTCGGACCGCCAGGGACGCATCATCCCGGCGGAGCTGGATTGCGCCCTGGACCTTGCGCTCAGCGCGGGGGAGGGCGGTCCGGTCCCGGCCCTCGTGTGCCTGCAGGCCGGCAACCTGCATTCGGGCGCCTTCGACCCCTTCGCCGAGGCTATTGCCGTCGCAAAAGCGCATGGCGCCTGGGTGCACGTGGACGGCGCCTTCGGGCTCTGGGCTGCGGCCGTGCCGGAACTATCCGCACTGACTGCCGGGCTCCGGCTGGCCGACTCGTGGGGGACGGATGCGCACAAGACCCTCAACGTGCCCTATGACTGCGGGATCGCGATCGTGCGCGACGCCCGGGCGCTGCGTTCGGCGATGGGACTGCACACGAGCTACCTGATCCAGGCCGCGGACGGTGCCGGGGACCCGTTCGAGAGCGTGCCGGAGCTGTCCCGCCGTGCGCGCGGCGTGCCGGTGTGGGCGGCGCTGAAATCGCTGGGCCGCGACGGCGTCGCCGGCCAGGTCCGCACGCTCGTGCTGCGGGCCGCGCAATTAGCGGAACAGCTTGCTGCGCTGGAGGGCGTCGAGGTGCTCAACGACGTCGACTACACCCAGGTTTCCCTGGCCTTCGGGGACGACGCCGTGACACGCGCAGTGACGGAGCGGATCATCAGCGACGGCCGGGTCTGGATGTCCGGTTCGCGCTGGCAGGACCGCGATATCCTTAGGATTTCGGTGAGCAACTGGAGCACGGACGACGCCGACGTCAGAGTTGCCGTCGACGCCGTCCGCGACGCACTGGCGGCCGTCCGGGGCTAACCGGCCGCCGTTCCGGCTGCTTCCCCGGGCACTTCTCCAGGCCCTTCCCCATGCGCTTCTCCGGGGGCTGGGAGTTCCTGTGGAGCGGGGAGCCCGGGAAGGGTCCGGCCCGCCAGCGTGCTCGCCACCCACAGCGAACGCGCCAGATCGCCTTCATGATGTCGCTTAGAGGCATACCAGAGGGCGTTATCGACCTCGCGCGCCAGGCTCCACTGCCGGGCGGCTTCGGCGTCGAGACCGGCTGCCTGGCTGAAATCCCGGCAGCGCGCGAGCAGCGCCCGTCCCGGATCCTTCTGCGGTAACTCCCGGAGCCTGTTCCATAACACCGGGGCCACGGAATACTCCGCCTCGCCGATCATGGGCTGCGGATCGATCGCGGCGTAACGCTCCGCTAGCCCTGCCGGTCCCTCCTGCCCGATGCCGGCCTCCGGGATGCCGGGCCGGGCCAGAATGTTCAGGTAGTGCAGGTCCGCATGGACCAGCACGTCCGTGCCGGACCGCCTGCCCACGGCGCCGCGCGTCTGGCAGACCTCAAGCGCTGCTTCGAGCAGCCAGCGGGGGAACGGCTGCGCCAAGTGCTCCCACGTCTCGGGGAATTCATCGCTCCACTGTTCGGCCCGCGCCGCCACGTGGTCGATTTCCTGCCACTCGGGCCGATCATCGGGGACGACGCTCAGTTCGCGGACCACCGCGCCCCACACCGGCACCGCGGTTTCGAGCGGGCCGTCCTGGAGGGAGCGGCCGGCGTCCAGCCGCTCCAGGAGCAGGGCGCAGGATCCGGCGTCGGCGGCCAGCAACCGGACGGCGCCGCGGCCTCCCCACAACGCGAGGGCGTGGCGTTCCCTCGTGGCTTCCTCATGAGGGAAAGCCACCTTGAGGACGGCATCATTGCCGGCATGGCCGGCGTTGCCATTGCCGGTGGACTCATCCCTGTGCCGGCGCCGCACGGGGATGGCGACGCCGCCGTGACCGCTCCAGGGCAGGGCGCCCGGCGCCAGGTCCGGCACAAGTTCCCACTGGTCCAGACGTTGTCCGATCAGCCCGGGAAGGGATGCCAGCCAGTCGCGTCCGGCAGCCGTGCGGTTGTAGCGGCGGGAAAGATCGGGCGGAATGGGGACGTCTGGGATCGGGCTCACGGGACCTATCGTAGATGCCCGGCGTGGGGCTCCGGACGTGGGGCCCGGGGATTAGACGACGCCGCTCGCGCCGAGCCAGTTGCCGATCACGAATGTGGCCACGAGTGCCAAGGCACCGCCAATCACCACGCGGACGGCTGCCTTGAGTTTCGAGCCGCCGCCGATCCACGCGCCCACAGCACCGGTGGCCGCCAGCGCCACAAGCACGGCCACGAAGGTCAGCGGGATCCTGATGCTTTCCGGCGGCAGCAGGATGGCCAGCATGGGAAGGATCGCGCCGGCCAGAAATGCGATGGCAGAGGCGAAGGCCGCATGCCACGGGCTGACGATGTCTGTCTCATCGATGTGGAGTTCGGCTGAGAGGTGGGCGCCAAGGGCATCGTGGGCCGTGAGCTCCCTGGCTACCGTGCGTGCCGTCTCGGAGCTGAGGCCCTTGCCCTGGTAGATCGCGGCGAGCTCTTCGAGTTCCTCCTCCGGTTGTTCCTCCAGCTCCCGGCGTTCCTTCTCGATCAAGGCATGCTGGCTGTCTTTCTGGCTGCTGACGGAAACGTATTCACCGAGGGCCATCGAGATCGCACCGCCCACGACTCCCGCGGCGCCCGCGATCAGGATCGGCCCGGTTTCAGTCGTGGCGCCGGCGACGCCGACGACGATAGCGGCGACGGAGACGATGCCGTCGTTGGCTCCCAGGACACCCGCACGGAGCCAGTTCAGGCGGTGCGCTATGTCGTTGTGGTGGGGCTCGTTCTCATGAAGGGTCGGGGTGCCTGTCGTGTCCATGACTACAGCAAATCACCCGTGGGGCGGGCTGGCCAGTATCCCAAGGCTAAGCAAAATAAGCCGAGGCTTGCCTGCGGCGCTCAGTTTGCCGGCAATGACGGTAGCGACGCCGGGTCCAAGCCAGGCAGCGCGCCGGGATCCGCACCCCAGAGCACTGCGCGTTTCGCGGAGCCGAGCAGGGCTGCGAGGGCCCACTGCCGGGTCTCTCCGTCGCTTAGCGCAATAAGGTCCCCGTAGACCGGCAACGCGGCCGCTTCGACGTTGCCGAGGCCTGCGGCGGGAGAGCCCAGGAAGGACTGGTTCAGCGTGTAGCCCGCCTCGCGCGGCGGAACGGTGGAGCAGTGCAGCCGGGCCCGGGTTTCGGCGCCGCTGAGGAGCGCGTCGTGGCGCGCCAGTCCTTCGGCCGCAGATTTCGCAGCGTCCCCGTCCAGCCGGGGGAGGGCCACCTGATAGGCGTAGATGGCCTGAGCTTCGGTCCGTGCGACCGCCGCCAGGGCGGCTCCCACGGCCGCATCTGACCCGGGAGAACCGGCTACGCCGCGTGTGCCGCCCGCCCCGCCGTCGGGCGCGGCAGGGGTATCCGCAGCATCAGGAGACGCCTCCGGGGACTGGGCGCCCGCGGACTCGGACGGGCAGGTGCCAGACAGCTGCGGGGCAGCGTCGTCGGGCGGCGCCGGCGCCGCTGTACCGGTGCCGGCCGCGAGCTTGGATGCCTGCAGCAACTGTGCGGTCCCCACGGCGGCCAGCAGCCGCGCCATGCCGCCGTCGGCGCCGGCAGCGTCCGCGAGGCGCCGGCGGCCGCTGTCCGCAAGGGCGGTCACGAGCTCGGCGGCGGTCGCCGGCTGAGCCGCCGTGGGCGGTCCTGAAGTGGGCGTTCCGGCGGTCGGCGACTCGGTGGCGGAAGGCACCGGTGCGGCGGGGGAAGGCGTCGGACCGGGGGGCGTTGACGGGGCGGACACTGTGGGCGAGGCGCCAGACGCGCCCGCGGGGCTTTCCCCCGGCAAGAGGAGGGCCTCGGCCTGGGTTGTCAGCAACGTCACAGTCCGCTCGACGGCGGCATTTCCGGCACCCGCTGGGCGGTCTGCCGAACCGTCCGGGGACCCGGTCCCAAGCCGGCCGCCAGCCGCCAACAGCTGCAGGGTTTCGGTCAACGCGGCGGCGCGCGCCCGTTCGGAAAAGGGCGTCTCCATGGGTTCCGGCGGCCGGGCCGGCGTCAGAACCACCCCCAGGCTCACCACCACCAGGGCGAGGCAAGCCAGGAGCGCATAGCGGGGGAGCATCCGGGGAAAGTGGTCCTGCCATCGCTTTTCCCGGGTGTCGTCGTTCACAACAGACCATGTTGTCATGCCGGCCCGGAACTCCGTGCACCACACCGCCCGGAAAATCGCTAGGCTAGTACTCACAACATCATCTAGCGGGAGGCGGCCGGCATCATGACCAACGCAGAAGCCACGACTTCAACAGACCGGACCGGAACGGGGAAGGCTGAAGCCGCACCCGTTCACAATGTGGAGGCCGAGCGCCTGCATGCACTCCTGGAACCCGCAGTGCTGGCGAACAGATTGTATCTGGAGGACGTCTCCATCCACGTCGCCGGTGCCAACCGGGTGGTCCAGGTGGTGGTGGACCTGCCGCAGGAGGAGACCGGCGGCGTCGGACTCGACGTCATCGCCGAGATCTCCAAGACCCTTTCGGACACCCTGGACAACGACCCCAGCATGGACGCGCGTCCTTACGAGCTGGAAGTTTCGTCGCCCGGCGTCGGACGTCCCCTGACCGAAGAACGCCACTGGCACCGCGCCCGCGGACGAATGGTCAACGTCAATGTGATCCAGGGTGACAACGTCACCGGCAGGATCCAGTCCGTGGATGATGAAGGCGTCACCCTCGTCCCCGAGATTGCCGTCAAGAAGGGTATGAAACCCAAGCAGGGCGAGCCCGTCAAGCTTCCTTTCGACAGGATCCGCAGCGGAAAAGTCGAGATAGAGTTCAGCCACCTCGAAGAGGCCGGTCTGGAAAAAGTAAACAATGGACCTTCTGAGGAGGCCTAATGGATATTGACATGAGCGCGCTGAGACTCCTGGAGCGTGAGCGTGAAATCCCCCTGGATCTCCTGATTCCGACGATCGAGCAGGCCCTCCTGGTGGCCTACCACAAGACGCCGGGCGCCTTCGAGAAGGCCCGGGCCGAGCTGGACCGCAAGAGCGGCCACGTGACCATCTGGGCCACGGAGATCGACGACGACGGCGCCCCGATCGGCGAATTCGAGGACACCCCGGCGGGCTTCGGACGCATCGCGGCCAGCACGGCACGCCAGATCATCCTGCAGCGCCTCCGGGATGCTGAGGACGACAACGTGCTGGGCCAGTTCAAGGGCCGTGAAGGGGAGCTCGTAGCCGGCACCATCCAGCAGGGCAACAACCCGCACATGATTCAGGTGAACCTGGGCACGGTAGAGGCGCTGCTGCCCCCGCCCGAGCAGGTTCCCGGCGAGAAGTACATCCACGGCAACCGGCTGCGTGCCTTCGTGATCGACGTCCACCGCGGCACCAAGGGCCCGTCCATCACGCTGTCCCGCTCGCACCCCGGGCTTGTCCGGAAGCTCTTCGAACTCGAAGTTCCCGAGATCGCGGACCGTTCCGTCGAGATCGTGGCGCTCGCCCGCGAAGCCGGCCACCGCACCAAGATCGCGGTCAAGGCAAACATCCCCGGCGTGAATGCCAAGGGTGCCTGCATCGGCGAAATGGGGTCTCGTGTCCGGGCCGTCATGACCGAGCTCAACGACGAAAAGATCGACATCGTGGACTACAGCGACGACCCGGCGACCTTTATCGCCAGCGCCCTGTCGCCGTCGCGCGTGAATTCGGTCACCATCACCGATGAGGCGACCCGTTCCGCGCGGGTGGTTGTTCCCGACTACCAGCTTTCCCTGGCCATCGGCAAAGAGGGCCAGAACGCCCGTCTTGCCGCCAAGCTCACGGGCTGGCGGATCGACATCGTCTCCGACGCCGCCGTCAACAGCAGTAAATAGCGTCCAGGCGCACGCGCGCGCCCGGGCACGACGACAGACAGCGGGCCGCCGTCGCGGCCCGCTGTCTGTGTGTTGCCTCACGGGCCTACTCTGGTTTCGTCACTACCGGCACGCCCGGGTTCCGGACCCGGGCGCCGGAGGGGCTAGAATAGACATGACCGCGCCTCACGGCCGGTATCCGTGTGTCTTTGGCGCGTCCGGGTTTTTCCGGATTCCCTGAGGACGCAGATTTTCACCAAACAGATGTACTGGCAGGAAGATACTCGAACGTGGCACATGTGCAACACCTCGGGAATCAGCCGCAGCGCACCTGCATCGGATGCCGACAAAAGGGATCGCGGTCGGAGTTACTCCGGCTCGTCGCCGGCGCCGGCGGTTCGTCCGCCGTCGTGGTGGATGAACGACGCCGGATGGCTGGCCGGGGAGCATGGCTGCACCCCAGCGAGAAGTGCCTGGCACTGGCGGTGAAACGTCGAGCATTCGGCCGCGCCCTCAACGGCGCAGCCGGTACTGCCGACGTCGAACGCCGGATCACTGCCGGCACGCAAGCCGTGGGCACTACGGTGACCGCAGCAACAACCGTCCAACCTGAAAGCGGGTCAGAAAACTGATGGAAACCCGATGAGTTCCCAGCGATGAGTGCGCAACGATGACAACTTTGTTGCGCTCTGCAATGGGCCTTTCAGCTGCATTCGCGGCGGAGGCCCGCAGTAAGAAGTAGACGGTTCGTGCCTGGCTCGGTGCGGACCGAGACAGGAGAAATGTGGCCAAGGTCCGCGTACATGAGCTTGCTAAAGAGCTCGGTATTACTTCCAAAGATGCAGTAACCAAACTGCAGGAACTGGGCGAATTCGTTCGCTCCGCCTCGTCAACTATCGAGGCTCCCGTTGTGCGGAAACTGCGCAACGCTTACCCCGACGCCCCCGCAGCCTCGAAGTCCGAAGCTCCGGCGTCCGCCCCCCAGGCAACTGCCGCCCCGGCAGCGACCCGCCCGGCGCCTGCGCCCGGCCCCGCTGCGCCCAAGGCTGCAGAACCCAAGGCTGAAGCTCCGGCTCCGGCCGCTGCGGCACCTGCCACCGCGCCCGCCGCTCCGGTTGCCCCCGCCGCCCAGGCGCCGGCAGCCCCCGTTGCCCAGGCCCCGGCTGCTCCCTCGACGGGCGTCAAGCCCGGTGCGCGTCCGGCCCCCAAGGCTGAAACTCCGGCTGCTCCGGCACGCCAGGGTGGTTCCGCACCGCGTCCGGGCGGTCCCCGTCCCGGCAACAACCCCTTCGCCACGTCCCAGGGCATGCCCCGAGGCCGCGGCGGCGATAGCGAACGTCCCTCGCGTCCGGGCAACAACCCGTTCGCCCCGTCCCAGGGCATGCCGCGTCCAGGCGGAAGCCGCACCGAGGGCGAACGCCCCGGCGGCCCGCGCCCCGCAGCAGGTGCTGGCGGCCCCCGTCCGGGTGGTCCCCGTCCGGCAGCCGGCGCAGGCGGCCCCCGCCCCGGCGCCCCGCGTCCGGCTGGCGCTCCCGGCGCTGGTCGTCCGGCAGGAGCCGGCGGAAACCGTCCGACTCCGGGCATGATGCCTAACCGCACCGAACGTCCCGCACCCGCAGGTGCAGGCCGTCCCGGTGGCGGCGGCCGTGGTCCGGGCCGTCCGGGTGGCGCTCCGGGTACCGGTGCTCCCGGTGCCGGTGGCGGCGCTCCGGCCGGTGGTGGCTTTGGTAAGGGCGGTCGCGGTCGCGGCGGCACCCAGGGCGCCTTCGGTAAGGGCGGCGCAGGCCGTGGCAAGCAGCGCAAGTCGAAGCGTGCCAAGCGTCAGGAACTGGAGCAGATGAGTGCTCCGTCGCTGGGCGGCGTAAGCGTGCCCCGCGGCGACGGCAACACCGTAGTCCGGCTCCGCCGTGGCTCGTCCATCACGGACTTTGCCGACAAGATCGAGGCAAACCCCGCAGCACTGGTGACCGTTCTGTTCCACCTCGGCGAAATGGCCACGGCCACGCAGTCGCTGGATGAAGAGACGTTTGCCCTGCTGGGTGAGGAACTTGGCTACAAGCTGCAGGTTGTTTCGCCGGAGGACGAGGAGCGCGAGCTGCTCTCCACCTTCGACATCGACTTCGAAGCCGAGCTCGAAGCCGAAGGCGACGAAGACCTCGAGGCACGTCCTCCGGTCGTCACCGTCATGGGTCACGTTGACCACGGTAAGACCCGACTGCTCGATGCCATCCGCAAGTCCGACGTCATGGCGGGCGAGCACGGCGGCATCACGCAGCACATCGGTGCTTACCAGGTCACGCACAACCACGAAGGCCTCGATCGCAAGATCACCTTCATCGATACTCCGGGCCACGAGGCGTTCACCGCCATGCGTGCCCGTGGTGCGAAGGTCACCGACATCGCCATCCTGGTGGTCGCAGCGGACGACGGCGTTATGCCCCAGACCGTTGAAGCCCTCAACCACGCCCAGGCGGCCAACGTGCCGATCGTCGTGGCCGTGAACAAGATCGACAAGGAAGGCGCCAACCCGGACAAGGTCCGCGGCCAGCTGACTGAGTACGGCCTGGTTCCGGAAGAATACGGTGGCGACACCATGTTCGTTGAGGTCTCTGCCCGCCAGAACCTCAACATCGACGAGCTCCTCGGCGCCGTCCTGCTCACCGCAGACGCTGCCCTGGACATGCGCGCCAACCCGAACAAGGACGCCCGCGGTATCGCGATCGAAGCCAACCTGGACAAGGGCCGCGGTTCCGTGGCCACCGTCCTGGTTCAGTCCGGTACCCTGCACGTCGGCGACACCATCGTGGCAGGCACGGCCCACGGCCGCGTCCGTGCGATGTTCGACGACGACGGCAGCGCCCTGACCGAGGCCGGCCCGTCCCGCCCCGTGCAGGTGCTGGGTCTGTCCAACGTCCCACGTGCCGGTGACACCTTCTTCGTGACCGCTGACGAGCGCACCGCCCGCCAGATCGCCGAGAAGCGTGAAGCCGCTGACCGCAACGCCGCCCTGGCCAAGCGCCGCAAGCGCATCAGCCTGGAAGACTTCGACCAGGCCGTCGCCGAAGGCAAGATCGACACCCTCAACCTCATCCTCAAGGGTGACGTGTCCGGTGCCGTGGAAGCCCTCGAAGACGCGCTGCTCAAGATCGACGTCGGCGAGGGTGTCCAGCTCCGCGTCATCCACCGCGGTGTTGGTGCGATCACGCAGAACGACGTCAACCTGGCAACGGTCGACAGCGCCGTCATCATCGGCTTCAACGTCAAGCCCGCCGAGCGTGTTGCCGAACTGGCAGACCGCGAAGGCGTGGACATGCGCTTCTACTCCGTCATCTACGCAGCAATCGATGACATTGAGGCAGCCCTCAAGGGCATGCTCAAGCCGGAGTACGAAGAGGTCCAGCTTGGCACCGCCGAGGTTCGCGAAGTGTTCCGTTCTTCCAAGTTCGGCAACATTGCAGGCTCGATCGTCCGCTCCGGTGTTATCCGGCGCAACGCCAAGGCCCGTATCACCCGCGACGGCAAGATCATCGGCGACAACCTCACCGTTGAGACGCTCAAGCGCTTCAAGGACGACGCCACCGAGGTCCGCACGGACTTCGAGTGTGGTATCGGTCTTGGCTCGTACAACGACATCAACGAAGGTGACATCATCGAGACCTTCGAGATGCGCGAAAAGCCGCGCGTCTAGGTTGGTTTAGCAGTTATGGCGGGGAGCCTCCGAGTTTTGGGGGCGCCCCGCCCCTACGCTGGGCGGCACTGGATCTGCGATCCTGTGCCGCCCAGCTCCGGTAGGCCCGATGCCACTCCCGGGCGCCCCCAAAACTCTCCGGCATCGTCATAGACTCACCATAGGCGCGTGGCAGCAAAGGCAATTCAAAAGGCCAAACCGCAGCCCCGCCGTCGTACATCCAAATTTTAGGAGTGGAAATGGCTGATCCCGCACGGGCTGCCAAGTTGGCGCAGCGGATTAAGGTTGTCGTTGCTGAGGCCCTGGGCCGGCGGGTGAAGGATCCTCGCCTTGAGGGCGTCACCGTGACCGATTCGCGGGTGACCAACGACCTGCAGCACGCCACCGTCTACTACACGGTGTTCGGTGACGAAGTGGCCCAGGCTGATGCTGCCAAGGGGCTCGAGAAGGCCAAGGGCGTGCTGCGTCAGGAAGTCGGCCGGAACATCACCGTGCGGCTGACCCCGACCCTCGAATTCGTGGCGGACCAGATTCCGGTCAACGCCTCGAACCTGGAGGAACTGCTCCGGGCGGCGAAGAAGCGCGACGCCGAGGTGGCGGCGCTGGCCGAAGGCGCCAAGCACGCCGGGGACGCTGATCCTTACAAGTCCGACACCCCGGAGGACGTAGAGCTGGATGAGGACGACTTCGATGAAGAGGACCTGGATCTGATCGACAAAGACCAGATCGACGAGGACCGCAACAAGTAGTACCGCCCTCAACAGCTGTGGCCGGACCCCGCCAAGGGTCCGGCCACAGCTGTTTCCGGTGGCGTTCCGGTTTCCTGGTTCCGGCTGCGGGGGCCGGCCGCGGGACCTTTGACTCTACGCCCGTTCAGGGGCGGGGAGTCCCATGGAATCATGACTGCGGGTATGCGGGAAGGCGACGGCGCGTCGTGGAATCCAGCCTGATGAAGTGCCCGCACTGCGGGAAAACCAACCGGATTCCTGCTGTGGCTGCCGGGCATCCGCGTTGCGGCAACTGCCGCCGGGACCTTCCGTGGATTGTCGCGGCGGGCGACGCCGACTTCCCCCTGGTCGCGGAGAAGTCCTCCGTGCCGGCTCTCGTCGACTTCTGGGCGGCCTGGTGCGGGCCGTGCCGCATGGTCAGCCCGGTGCTGGACAAGCTGGCGATGGAACGGGCCGGGGAGTTCAAGCTCGTGAAGGTCGACGTCGACACCTCTCCGGGGCTGTCCAAGCGGTTCGATATCCAAGCGATTCCAACGTTGCTTGTCATCAAGAACGGCGCGGTGGCAGCCCGCCAGGCCGGAGCGCCGCCGGCCGCGGCCCTCCGCAGCTGGCTCGACGCCGCGCTGTCCGCAGCCCCGAGGTGATCGTCCGGCCCGCATTACCCGGCCGCGTTGTACAGCCCGCACAGCGCGTTGATATGGAGGAAGAAATGACCGAGATCCTGCGTTACGAAGTCGGGTCGGGGACAGTGCTGGTGGAGGTCGAGGACAACAGCTTCGGCGTTGAGCGGCCTTCCCGCAACGAGCAGGGGATCCTCGACGCCGGTCGGCGCCTCGAGGACGCACTCTCGGCAGTCCGGCCGGCGGCCAACGCTGCCGCCGAGGTGATGAAGGAACTTGGTCCGGAACACCTGGAACTCCAGTTCGGCGTGAAGCTGGCGGGCGAGGCCGGAGCCATCATCGCCAAGAATTCCGCCGAAGCGCACTTCGTTATCCGGATGTCCTTCACCAAGGCTCCGGTGGCGGCTTTAGCGCCGGAGGAAGAGATCATGCTCTGATTCCCCGTCGGTGGGCCGCGGGCGGCGCCGGCTAGCGTCGCCGGGAACGCCCCCGGGCTCCCAGGCCGCCGCCCAGCACGGGAGATCCCATGCCCAGGAGGTAACCGAAGTCGTACCAGTTCCCCGCGCGGGCGGAGTTGTAGAAGGGGAACTCATTCCAAAACCCGAAGACATGGGCGATCAGGACGATCCATGCCGTCAGCCCGTTCCAGAAACCCCACAGCAGGTCTTGCCACCACACGATGTACTCCCTTGGCCGGAATCCACAGCGCCCGGACGAACCAGGACAACCCGAAACAAAGTCGGCCGCGCGGGCTCGGGGCGCCGTGTGCTCAGGCTATGGCGCCGGCAGTTCCGGCGATAGGGTCTGTGGACCCGGCAGCTCCGCCGGATGGGCCGGTTGCGGCCCCGCGTGCGGGGAGGCGTCCGAGGCCCTCCACGAGGTCGGCCTGGCTGCCGCAGAGGGCAATGCGGATCCAGCCCTCGCCGATCGAACCAAACGCCGTGCCGGGGGCGAAGGCCACACCGTGGTCCGCCAGGAAGCGGCGCGTCCACGCCCGGACGTCCCCGCCGCTGACGTGGGACACATCCGCCCACAGATAGAATGCGCCCTGGGCCGTGAGGTACGGGATTCCATGGGAGTGCAGCACCGCCGAGGCCGCATCGCGGTTGGCCCGGTAGTGGGCGCGCGCGTGGCTGACATAGTCCTGGGGACCGGTCAGCGCCGCCAGCGCGGCGTACTGCGACGGCGACGCCACGCAGGACACGATCGCCTCCATGACATTGTTCATCTTCTGCTCGAGCCCCGGCGGGCAGATCAGCGCGCCGATGCGGAGCCCCGTCAGCCCATAGGTTTTGGACAGCGTGAGCGAGGTGAACACCCGCGCTTCTCCCGGGACCTCACTGTCGAACCTGGCCGGACTGACGTGCGCAACATCGTACGTGAACGCCTCGTAGCATTCGTCCGAGATGATCCACAGATCGTGCCGCCTTGCCAGCTCCACGAGGCGGCGCGTCAGGTCCTCGCCCAGGACAGCGCCGAGGGGGTTGGACGGGGAATTTAGGATCAGCACTCTAGTCCGCGGCGTGATGAGGGCCTCGATGTCCTCGATCCGCGGCTGGAAGTCGTGCTCCGGGTAGAGCGGATACCGGACGGGGACGGCGTGCAGGAGGCAGCTGGTCATCACGAAGGTCGGATAGCCAGGGTTGGGAATGAGGATCTCGTCGCCGGGGGAGAGCAGCAGGCTCATGGCAAAGTGCAGGCCCTGCTGGGCGCCGTCGACCACGTACACGCGGTCCGCGCCGACCGGCGTCGCGTTGTGTTCGCGGAACCGCGCGGCGAAGGCCTCGCGCAGGGCCGGGATCCCGGCGTTGGGCGTGTAGTTGGTCTCGTCCCGCTCGAGGCATGCCATTCCGGCTTCGAGGACGTGGCGGGGGACGGCGAAACCTGGCTCGCCGATACTCAACACGATCGCACCGGGCGTTCCCCAGGCGGCTTCGGTGATCTCCCGAATCTGGTTGATCGGGACCTCGCGGACATGTGCGGCAAGCTCGGGCATGTCTGCCATCCTAACGGGCGGCCTTCGCGATGGGTGCTTAGGCCGGGCGCCGGTCCGCGGCCGGTCCGTGGGCGGTGGGGCACCGCTGGCCCGCATATACTGGGAGGCGTGCTTTCTGGACTGGTGATAGTGGACAAGCCGCAAGGCTGGACCAGCCACGATGTGGTTGGACGGATGCGGCGTATCGCCGGTACCCGGAAGGTCGGCCACGCCGGGACACTGGATCCGATGGCCACCGGCGTTCTTGTGGTCGGCATCAACAAGGCCACCCGGCTGCTGACCTACATCGTGGGCACGTCCAAGACTTACACCGCCACCATCAGGCTGGGCGAATCCACCGTGACGGACGACGCCGAAGGTGAAGTCACTGCCACCCGCACCACCACCGGGATCACCGAAGACGCCATCCGCGCCGGCGTCGCCGCACTGACCGGAGAGATCCAACAGGTTCCCAGCAGCGTCAGCGCCATCAAGGTCAACGGCGAACGCGCCTACGCGCGAGTCCGTTCTGGTGAAGAGGTCAAGCTGGCAGCCCGGCCCGTGACGATCCACCGCTTTGAGGTCCACGAGATCCGCCGCGTGGGCGCGGGGGACGCGGGCGAGGCTGCCGGTGAGGCGGTGGATGTGGACGTCACGGTGGAGTGCTCCTCCGGAACCTACATCCGCGCCCTGGCCCGCGATCTCGGAGAAGCTCTCAGCGTTGGGGGTCACCTGACAGCACTCCGCCGGACCCAAGTGGGTCCCTACACGCTTGACCAGGCGCACACGCTCGAAGAACTGGCGGAGAAGCTGGACGTCCTGGAGATGTCGGACGCGGCCCGCGCGCTCATGCCGAACCGTGAACTCAGCGAGGCCGAAACCACCGAGATTTCCTTCGGACGCAGGATCGCCGCCGGAACCGCTGCCGGCACACCGGACGCGGCGACCGCCGACAAACCGGCAGCGGCGTTCGCGCCCGACGGAACACTCGTGGCCCTCCTGGCCGACGCCGGAAGCTACGCGAAGCCGGTGCTGGTGTTCGCCCCGGACAATGAAAAGCACGGCAACGCCAAACAGGGCAACGGCAAGCAGGCCGGCCAGTAGTGGACGCGTATTTTTACATCATCCTGGTGGTAGGCCTGCTGTCGACCATCATCTGCGTGACCGCAGGCCTCCTGAAAAAGGCGCCCAACGACACCACGATCCTGTCGGTGGCCGCCGTCGAGCTTTCCCTCCTGGTCTATCTGGTCGGGTCGATTGTCCGGGTGGCCAGCGGGGAGCGGATCGCGGGGGAGCCGTGGGAGTTCTGGGGCTATATGGCGACGGCGCTGCTCCTCCCGATCGGTGCCGCGTACTGGGCCATTCTGGAGCGGACCCGCTGGAGCAACTTCGTGCTGGCCGCCGTCGGCGTAACCGCCGTGGTGATGGCGGCCCGCATGAACCAGATCTGGTACTGACATGGAAGAGGCAGAAAACGTGAGTGCAAAATCCTCGCAGGACGGAACCGGCACCCCGGAGGTGTCCTCCCGGATGACCGGGCAGGCGGACGCTGCACCGGCGTCGACCGATACCCGCAACACCGGGCCCGGCCGCCTGCTGATTGCCGTCTACGCCGTCTTCGCCATATCTGCAACGGCCCGGGCCGGCTACCAGATTCTGACGAAGTTCTCCGAGGCGCCTCTGGCGTACCTGTTGTCCGCATTCGCCGCGGTGGTCTACGTTGTGGCGACGGTGTCCCTCGCGAGGCCGGGCCGCACCGCCTTCAAAGTCTCCGTGGTCGCGGTTCTGGTGGAACTCGTCGGTGTCTTGGTAGTGGGGGCACTGAGCGTGTTCGACTCGGTGAACTTCCCGCACGAGACAGTCTGGTCCTTGTTCGGCCGTGGCTACGGGTTCATCCCGCTCCTGCTGCCGATCCTGGGGCTCATCTGGCTTTACCGGCGGCGGCCCGCTGCTCGAAAGGCTTAGAGCGCGCGGCGTCCCGGGCGGCTTGGGCCGGCCGCCGATTCCCGGCGTGGCACCTCACGCGTTGATGAGCGTGGACCGTACGTTACGCCCGGAGGGTGATGCGCGGATCTTCCGCGAGCCGGCTTCGCAGCCCGGGCCAGGCCGCCGCAAAGCCCGGGTGCAGTTCCTTGCCGGCGACGGCGTCGATCCCCACCCATTGCAGTTCGAGGCTTTCCGGGTCACTGATCTTGGCTTCGAAGGGGTGCAGCGCTTCGGCAACGACCGTGGTGTACGTCCAATAACCGACGTCGAACACCGACGTGAAGAGGACGCGGACGTTCTCCGGGGGCACGGCCGCTTCTTCCTGAGCTTCCCGAAGGGCCCCGTGGATGGCCTCTTCCCCTTGGTGCAATGCGCCACCGGGGAGTCCCCAGGTGCCGCCCTGATCGCTCCAAAGGGCGCGGTGCTGGAGCAGGACGCCCTTGGCGGGGTCGTGGACCAGGAGCCCGGCGGAACCGA
Organism: Arthrobacter sp. TE12232; assembly: GCF_054062615.1. Classification (NCBI taxonomy): domain Bacteria; kingdom Bacillati; phylum Actinomycetota; class Actinomycetes; order Micrococcales; family Micrococcaceae; genus Arthrobacter; species Arthrobacter sp. TE12232. Next base: position 1,010,804 of record NZ_JBSSFK010000001.1, on the reverse strand, counting down.
ACCGTCCCCAGAACCGGCCGCGGTCGCCCTCCACCCAGGCGTCACCCGGATCGCGGGGACCCAGGGGGCGGCGAGGCTCGCCCGATACGGGCCCTACGAACGGTGAATCCCCGGGTTGGGGTACGACTGTGCTGTCCATCCCTACAGCTTGCCACGTGCCGGTTCGTAGGAGTGTGGGAAGCGTAGGCAGTGTTACGGGCAGTTGGAGAGGGTGGCTGGGTTTCGCTGCAGGTTCGGGCGTCTGGATGCTGCTGGGTGAGTGCTGAGGGTGGGTGCTGGGCCCAGGGCTCAGGTGGGAATTCACTGACACGGGCGTGGGGATCGTGGATCTCAGCCCGCGGTTCAGCCCTTGTCCGGAGGATCTCGCCCCGAAGGCGTTGGCCCGAAAATCCTCCAGCAATCCTTGCGGTACCCGCTGGCCAAGTCCTTGTTGAACCCCTCGACCAAGCCCCGTAGACAAATCCCTTGGAGGGCGTCACAAGACGCGGCAGCAAGTCAGTCAATACTGTCGGACCCCTCTGGGATCGTTGAGACATGGAAGGCGTTGGAGCGTTCATCCCGGAGTTGGCCCCGTGGGCCGGCCCGGCGATGTCCTCGCGGCTTCCCCGTCTGGCCGGCGTTGGTAGCCGGGGCGGCAGCCGGATGCGGCGCCACGTCGGTGCGGAACCGGTTCGGTCTTTTTTGTCGGACCCCTCTGGGATCGTTGAGACATGAAAGCCGTTGGAGCGTTCATCCCGGAGCTGGCCCCGTGGGCCGGCCCGGTCACGTCCTCGCGGCGTTCCCGCCCGGCCGCCGCGGCCGGGGAGTCTGAAGCATCACACGTCGGTGGCGCAGACCATGCCGGGAACGGTACTTTGGGCCGCGCCGCGACTGCTGCCGCCAACGGCGCTGCGGGCCATGGTGGCGGCGGCGCGGTGGAATCGGCGCTGGCGTTGCTGCGATCCTTGGGCCCGGCGGCCGCCGAGGCGGCCCGGTTCTCCCTGGTCGAAGCCGCGGACTTCGCCGGCCGCGTGGAGGAACTCTCCCGGACGGTCGAATACTTCCAACTCATCGCCGCCGCCGCGGTGGACCGGACCCGCAAACAAACAGCCTGGACCCGGCCGGCGCCGGCGGGCCGGGCCGCCGAAACGGCGGCGCCGGCGGGCTGGCTCACCGGCTGGACACAAAACACCCCCGCCGGAACCGGCGGCGGGACCGACATAGGATTCGACGGCGGATCTGAGGCCGGCGCCGGGGCCGGATCTGAGGTGGGGACGCACGGCTGGACGGCATTTGACCGTAGCGGCGGGCCGGCCGGCGTGCGCGCCGCGGCCGACGACGGCTACAAGAATGCCACCGAGTTCCTGCGGGCACGGCTGCGGATCAGCGCCCCCGAAGCCCGGCGCCGGCTCACCCAGGCCGCGGACCTGCTGCCCCGCCAGGGACTCACCGGAGCACCGGTGCCGGCCGTGCACGAGGAACTCGGCGCCGCCGTCGCCGCCGGGCAGATCGCGTCCCGGACCGCGACCATCATCACCACCGCACTGGACCGGGTCCGGCACCTGTGCCCGCCCGGGACCACCGCCGCGATGGAACACGCCCTGACCCTGACCGCGATCGAGAACGACCCCGATTTCCTGACCCGGATCGCCCGGCGCTGGACCGACGCCCTGGACCAGGACGGCGCCGAACCTACCGAGGAAGCCCTCCGCCGGCTCCAGGGCGCCTTCATCCGCAAACCCCGGCACGGCCTGCACCACCTGGAAATCTTCGCCACCACCGACCAGTTCGAACACCTCATCACCGCCATGAACACCGCCACCAACCCCCGCACCAGCGCAGCAGCCGATCCCGGCCCGGACGCAACAGCCGACCCCGGCACCGGCGACGGCGCGGCCACCGACGCGGCGACGGACGTCTCCTCTGCCGGACGAGCCGGCGGGGTTTGCGTGGAAACGGACGACGCGGTCACTGACGTGGCCGCGGCCGGCGGGATCCGTGACGGTAGCGGACACGCCGCCGGAGCGGCCGCCCGGTCTGACGCGGCCGTAAGCACCACGGCCGGTGCGGCCGACGTCCTGGACCGCCGCTCGCGGCCGCAACGACTGCTCGACGGCCTGGTCGGCGCCTGCGACGCCGCCCTCGCCGCCGGGGCCCTGCCCGCCGCCGGCGGACTCCGGCCCCAGGTCATGGCCACCATCGACTACCGGGACCTCCTCGGCCGCCTCGACCGCACCGGCACCCCCAACGACCCCGCCGCCACGCCCGGCCCGGGCACGGGAACGCTGATGTTCACCGGACCCGTCACCGCCTCCACCATCCGCAAGATCGCCTGCGACGCCGACATCATCCCCGTCCTGCTCGGCGGAGAAGGCCGGATCCTGGACATCGGACGCACCGCACGGATCTTCCCGCCCCACATCCGCAAAGCCCTCACCGCCCGGGACCAGGGCTGCGCCTTCCCGCAATGCACCATCCCCGCACCCTGGTGCGAAGCCCACCACATCACCTACTGGTCCCGCGGCGGGTCCACAAGCACGGACAACGGCACCCTCCTGTGCTCCCACCACCACCATCTGATCCACAAGGAACAATGGACCATCCAGATGCGCAGCGGCATCCCCTGGTTCATCCCGCCACCCCACGTCGACCCCCGCCAAACACCCCGCCGCAACAAATACTTCCGCCCCGATATGCCCCGGCAGTGATTGCGTCACGCGAGCGAGTCACCCTGTGCCGGGACGATTCAAAGCGGAGCGGGCGGGACTAGAACGCCGGGCGGGACCTGGGGGCCAGCCGGGACCTGGCACCCGGGCGGGACCTGGGACGCCGGCCGGGACCTGGGGGCCAGCTGGGACCTGGCGCCCGGGCGGGAGACCGGACAGGAGTCCGGAGGCCAAACGTCGGCCCGAGGGAGTTCCCGGCGCGTTATCGTATTCAGGCGGCCCAGGGCATTGGAAACGTGGCTGGCAGAAGAAACCGCGGCCCGGGCCGAAAGCCTCTGAGCCACATCGGCCGATAAGTGTCTAGGGTGGAGGCATGGACCAACGCCGTCTGCTGCTGCGGGCAGTGAAGTCGTTCCACACCATCGCCTGGTTCACGATCGAGGCATGCATGGCCTACGTCCTCTATACGGGTATCAGGGGCCGCACCGACCGGAAAGCGGGCGCTGCCGCCGTCGTGGTCGCGGTAGAGACGCTGATCTTCGCCGCGAACGGCTTCCACTGTCCGCTGACCGCCGTCGCGCGGGACCTCGGCGACGGCAAAGGCTCGGTCACGGATATCTACCTGCCGCATTGGTTCGCGCGAAACCTGCCCGGGATCCACGTCCCGCTCATCCTCGCCGCCGCACTGCTGCACTGGCGGAACTGGCGCATCCACGCGGTCCGGGACAGCCAGCGCAGGCTCCTGCTGGGGCGTTAGGCCCCACGCGCGCTGACGCCGTCGCCACGCCGCCTTTGAATCGGCTTCCCGCCGAACGGCGCACCGGCCGTGCCCGCGAGGCTGCCCCGGAAGCCCCGTGCGCCGTCCGGAGGCTGCCCGGATTGCGGGTAATCTTAGAGAGTTCCGGAGCCGGCACGGTCCCTCCGGAAGAGTTCATGGCAGGCAGCAAAAGGCGAGGTTGATGGTCCACATCTGGAACGATCTGTCCGAAGTCCCGTCGGACTTTGGTCCTTCGGTTGTCACGTTCGGCAATTTCGACGGCGTTCACCGCGGACACCAGCAGGTGCTGTCGCAGCTCATCCGCATCGCCCGCTTGAACCACGCCCGCGCCGTCGCGATCACCTTCGATCCGCACCCCGCGCAGGTGCACCGTCCGGAATCGGCTCCCGAGCTGATCATGGGGCTGGAGGACAAGCTCGTGGCACTGGGTGAGCTCGGCCTCGATGCCGTGCTGGTGATGAAGTACTCGCTGGAGCTCGCCAGCCATACACCTGAAGAATTTGTCTCCACGGTCCTTGTGGACGCCCTGAAAGCGAGCCACGTGGTGATCGGCCACGATGCCCGGTTCGGCCGCGGCAATTCCGGCGACCTCTCCACCATGCAGGAACTGGGCAGGAAGTTCGGTTTCGAGGTGCTGGTCATCAGTGAGTTCGGCTCTGAAGGCTTCCCCATCCACGACGACGCCGGCACGGACCGCCGCTGTTCGTCCACGTGGGTGCGCGAGGCCCTCCGCGCCGGCGACGTTGCCACCGCCGCTGCCGTACTGGGGAGACCGCACCGGATGCGCGGCGAGGTGGTGCACGGCGCCGCACGCGGCCGCGATCTTGGCTTCCCCACGGCAAACCTGGCGTCGACGGCGAGCGGGTACATTCCCGCGGACGGAATCTACGCCGGCTGGCTCGTGGACCAGGCCGGGACCCGCTGGCCTGCGGCCATCTCCGTGGGCTCCAACCCCACGTTCGACGGCGTGAGCCGTCAGGTAGAAGCCCACGTCATCGACCGCCCGGAGGAGTCCGTAGAGGACTTCGATCTGTACGACCAGACAGTTGTGGTGGAATTCGTCTCCAGGCTGCGCGGCATGGTGGCGTACCGTGGGCCTGAGGCATTGGTGGAGCAGATGCGTCTGGACGTCGTCCAGGCCCATGACATCCTGTTCGCCCGCTGACAACGGGGCCGGACCGGCGTCCAACCCCGCGCCGACGGCGTTCTGACTCACTGGAGCCGCGCGCTGAATCACAGCCAGGCGGCAAGGAAGGCAAGAGACGTGACCATCGAGAAGAACACGAGGGAGCTGGACAGGGACATCGTCCGCGACTTCAGCACGCGGATGAGCTACGCATCCTATTTGCAGTTGCCCACCCTGCTCAGCGCCCAGCAGCCTGTCAGCACCCCGGAACACCACGACGAGATGTTGTTCATCATCCAGCACCAGACCACGGAGCTGTGGCTGAAGCTGGTGCTGCACGAGCTTCGCAGCGCCGCCGCCTGGCTGCGTTCTGACGACCTCGGCTCCGCCCTCAAAGCGATCGCCCGCGTCAAGCACATCCAGAAGACCCTTACCGAGCAGTGGTCCGTGCTGGCCACCCTCACGCCCACCGAGTACTCGCAGTTCCGCGGCTTCCTCGGCAACTCGTCCGGGTTCCAGTCCAGCCAGTACCGGGCGGTCGAGTTCCTGCTCGGCAACAAGAACGCCAAGATGCTTCCGGTCTTCGAATCGGACCCCGAGGCCCACGAAATGCTGCGCGAACTGCTCGACGCCCCCAGCATCTACGACGACTTCCTGGCGTATCTCAAGCGCCAGGGCTTCGACGTCCCGGCCTCCGTGCTGGAACGCGACGTCACCAAGGCCCACGAGTTCTGCCCGGAATTGGTTCCGGTGTTCAAGTACATCTACGAGAACGCCGCCGACAACTGGGGTGCCTATGAGGCCTGCGAGGAACTCGTGGACCTCGAGGACAACTTCCAGCTCTGGCGCTTCCGCCACCTGCGCACCGTCCAGCGCACCATCGGCATGAAGGCCGGCACCGGCGGGTCCAGCGGGGCCGCGTTCTTGCAGAAGGCCCTGGAACTGACCTTCTTCCCGGAGCTCTTCGCAGTGCGGACGGAGATCGGCCAGTGAACGCGATCAATGCGGACACCGCAGGCACCGACGCCCTGTGGCAGCGCGCCCGCGACCTCGACGCCGCGGATCCGCTCGCAAACTACCGCGAACACTTCGTCGGCACGGACACCGACCTGTCCTACCTTGACGGGAACTCGCTCGGACGGCCGCTCAAACGGACCATCACCGACATCAGCACCTTCATCCAGGACAGCTGGGGCGGCCGCCTGATCCGGGGCTGGGATGAGGAGTGGCTCGAACTGCCCCAGGCCATCGGCGACCAGCTCGGCCGCGCGGTGCTCGGTGCGGCGCCCGGACAGACCATCATTGCCGACTCCACCACCGTGGTGCTGTACAAGCTGATCCGCGCCGCCCTGGCCGCCGTCACAGATCCGGCCCGGACCGAAATCGTCCTGGACACGGACAATTTCCCCACCGACCGCTATCTGGTGGAGGGAATCGCCCGCGAACAGGGCCTGACCCTGCGCTGGATCGACGCCGATCCCGCCGCCGGCGTCACCGTCGAGCAGGTGCGGGCCGCGACGGGGCCGGCCACCGGCGTCGTGGTCCTGAGCCAGATCGCCTACCGTTCCGGTTTCCTCGCCGACCTGCCGGCCGTCACCGCCGCAATCCACGACGCCGGCGCCCTGGTGGTGTGGGACCTTTGCCACTCCGCCGGATCGGTGGAGATCGCATTGGACGACGCCGACGTCGACTTTGCGGCAGGCTGCACCTACAAGTACCTGAACGGGGGACCGGGCTCGCCCGCGTTCGCCTACGTCAACGACCGGCACCTGGCCGGGCTGCAGCAGCCGATCTGGGGCTGGATGGGACGCAAGGACGCGTTCGAAATGGGTCCCGGCTACGAGGCCGCTCCCGGCATCCGAGGCTTCCTCAGCGGCACCCCGGCCATTTTCGGGATGCTCGCCATGCGCGGCACGCTGGACCTGATCGAGGAAGTGGGCATGGCCGCGCTCCGCGCGAAGTCGCGGGTGCTGACGGCCTTCGCCCTTGAACTCTACGACGCCTGGCTGGCACCGGCCGGCGTGCAGCTGTCCACCCCGCGGGACCCCGAACTGCGCGGCAGCCACGTGACGATCGACCACCCTGCTTTCCGTGAAATGACGGCCGCCTTGTGGGATCAGGACGTGATTCCCGATTTCCGTGCCCCGCAGGGCATCAGGATCGGGCTGTCTCCGCTCAGCACCTCCTTTGAGGAGCTGTACCGCGGCGTCGCTGCCATCCGGGAGCTGCTTTCGGGCCCGGAGAACTGAGCCCCTTCGCCGGCTGGCACGGCAGGCGGTTTCGACAAGATCGCGGACGTGCCACTAAACTAAACGTTGGATCCGGCTGCAGTCCGTGGCGGCTGGTTCCTGTTGTGTACGGGATACCTGGCTTCGGCAGGGTGTTCCGGGACGGCACCCCCGGCAGTGAAGTACTGTTTTCGGGCCTCACGGCACATCTCTAGGAGTTAACGTGGCACTTGAAGCCGCTGTAAAGCAGTCCATCATCAAGGAATTCGCAACGTCCGAGGGCGACACCGGTTCGCCGGAGGTCCAGGTTGCGGTCCTGACTCAGCGGATCAAGGATCTCACTGAGCACATGAAGGTGCACAAGCACGACTACCACACCCAGCGCGGTCTGCTGGCCATGGTTGGTCGTCGCAAGCGCATGCTCACCTACCTCAAGAACACTGACATCACCCGCTACCGTCAGCTCATCGAGCGCCTCGGCCTGCGTCGCTAGTCAGCTTTAAGGGGCGGCCCCTTCCGGACCGGAAAGGGCCGCCTTCTTCAGGACAAAACTAAACAGGAGGATCAACCGCATCACGCATTCGCGGTCCTCGGTAGTGATTCCCGGGAACGGCTTCAAGGATTGAAGCCCGGCCCGTGGGTCTCGATCGATGACCGGGTGCAGTGCAGGCCAGTAGACAGATGCTGGGCTGGGTTGATGCGGCTGGGCTCCGTGAACCATGAAACGGAGGTGACTCTCTTGGAGGGTCCCGAAATCCAGTTCTCAGAAGCAGTCATTGACAATGGCCGCTTCGGCAAGCGTGTAATCCGCTTCGAAACCGGCCGTCTTGCCAAGCAGGCCGCCGGCGCAGCGATGGTCTACATCGATGAAGAGACCGCACTGCTGTCCGCCACCACCGCCGGCAAGCACCCGCGTGAAGGCTTCGACTTCTTCCCGCTGACGGTCGACGTCGAAGAGCGCATGTACGCTGCCGGCCGTATCCCGGGCTCGTTCTTCCGCCGCGAAGGCCGCCCTTCCACGGAAGCTATCCTGGCCTGCCGCCTCATGGACCGCCCGCTGCGCCCGGCATTCGTCAAGGGCCTGCGCAACGAGGTCCAGATCGTCGTCACCGTGCTGTCCATCAACCCGGACGAGCTCTACGACGTCGTGGCCATCAACGCTTCCTCGATGTCCACCCAGCTTTCCGGCCTGCCCTTCTCCGGCCCGATCGGCGGCGTCCGCGTTGCCCTCGTCGCCGACGAGCACGGCTCGCAGTGGGTTGCGTTCCCGAAGCACTCCCAGCTCGAGAACGCCGTCTTCAACATGGTCGTTGCCGGCCGCATTGCTGGCGATGACGTCGCCATCATGATGGTTGAAGCCGAAGCCACCGACAACTCCTGGAACCTCATCAAGGAACAGGGCGCCACCGCCCCGACCGAAGAAGTTGTCTCCGAAGGCCTTGAGGCCGCCAAGCCGTTCATCAAGGCCCTCTGCGAAGCACAGTCTGACCTGGCAGCCCGCGCCGCCAAGCCGACCGTCGAGTTCCCGGTCTTCCTGGACTACCAGGACGACGTCTACGCTGCCGTCGAGTCCGCTGCCGCCGAGAAGCTGGCAGCCGTCTTCCAGATCGCCGACAAGCAGGAACGCGACACCGCCTCCGACGAGCTCAAGGACGAGGTCACTTCTTCCCTGGCCGGCCAGTTCGAAGGCCGTGAGAAGGAGCTGTCCGCAGCCTTCCGCTCCGTCACCAAGCAGGTTGTGCGCCAGCGCATCCTCAAGGACCAGATCCGCATCGACGGCCGCGGCCTGACGGACATCCGCCAGCTCACCGCCGAGGTTGAGGTCCTGCCCCGCGTTCACGGCTCGGCCATCTTCGAGCGCGGCGAGACCCAGATCATGGGTGTCACCACACTGAACATGCTCAAGATGGAACAGCAGATCGACTCGCTGTCTCCCGTGACGCGCAAGCGCTACATGCACAACTACAACTTCCCGCCGTACTCCACTGGCGAGACCGGCCGCGTCGGTTCCCCGAAGCGCCGCGAAATCGGTCACGGAGCCCTCGCAGAGCGCGCCATCATGCCGGTGCTGCCCTCCCGCGAGGAATTCCCCTACGCCATCCGCCAGGTGTCTGAGGCCCTCAGCTCCAACGGTTCGACGTCGATGGGTTCCGTCTGCGCGTCCACGCTGTCCCTGCTCAACGCAGGTGTGCCGCTGAAGGCCGCTGTTGCCGGTATCGCCATGGGCCTGGTCTCTGACCAGGTTGACGGCCAGACCCGCTACGCCGCCCTGACCGATATCCTCGGCGCCGAAGATGCTTTCGGCGACATGGACTTCAAGGTTGCCGGTACCTCCGAGTTCGTCACGGCCATCCAGCTGGACACGAAGCTCGACGGCATTCCGGCCTCCGTCCTGGCAGCCGCCCTGAAGCAGGCCCGCGAAGCCCGCCTGCACATCCTGGACGTCCTGAACTCCGCGATCGACACCCCGGACGAGCTCTCGGAGTTCGCGCCGCGCGTCATCGCGGTCAAGATCCCGGTAGACAAGATCGGCGAGGTCATCGGCCCGAAGGGCAAGATGATCAACCAGATCCAGGAAGACACCGGAGCCGACATCTCGATCGAGGACGACGGAACTGTCTACATCGGCGCCACGAACGGCCCGTCTGCCGACGCAGCACGGTCCGCGATCAACGCCATCGCCAACCCGCAGATCCCGGAAATCGGTGAGCGCTACCTGGGCACGGTCGTCAAGACCACCACCTTCGGCGCCTTTGTTTCCCTGACCCCGGGCAAGGACGGTCTGCTGCACATCTCCGAGCTGCGCAAGATCGCCGGTGGCAAGCGCGTGGACAACGTCGAGGACGTCGTCTCCGTCGGCCAGAAGATCCAGGTGGAAATCACCAAGATCGACGACCGCGGCAAGCTCTCCCTGTCGCCCGTTGTGGCCGACGAGGCAGGCTCCGAGGACGCAGACAGCGCTGAGGTCTCCGCGGACGCCGCAGCAGAGTAGTCTCTCCTGACCAAACGGCGGGGCCGGTGGATCATCCACCGGCCCCGCCGTTGGTTAAAGCCCTCGTGGATGCCCTCGTAGGTGTCCCTGCAGATGTTCCTGCTTATGTCCAGGGAGCAGCCGCCGGGGGAGTGGCCCGCTGGTACGATGGCAGGCAGATTTGACGCATTATTTTGATGGTTTATGGAAAGGCCTTGATGACAGTCGTCCCCCTGCCGCTTGAGCAGAATCAGCACGCAGACACCCTGATCCACGGAGCCGACGGCGGTTCCGAGGTTCGCCGCTCGGTCCTTCCCGGCGGCGTCCGCGTGCTGACCGAAGCCATGCCCGGCCAGCGGTCGGCAACCATCGGTTTTTGGGTCGGTGTGGGCTCACGCGACGAGGCCCCCGGGCAGCACGGCTCCACCCACTTCCTGGAACACCTGCTGTTCAAAGGCACCAAGCGCCGGACCGCCCTGGAAATCGCCTCGGCCTTCGACGAGGTCGGCGGGGAATCAAACGCCGCCACCGCGAAGGAAAGCACCTGCTACTTCGCCCGCGTCCTGGACACTGACCTCCCCATGGCGATCGACGTCATCGCCGACATGATCACCGGGGCCGTCCTGGACCCGCAGGAGATGGAGCAGGAACGCGACGTCATCCTCGAGGAAATCGCGATGGACAGCGACGACCCCACGGACGTCGCGCATGAGCACTTTGTCGCCGCCGTCCTCGGATCCCACCCCCTCGGCCGCCCGATCGGCGGCACCCCGGCAGCCATCCGCGCCGTGGCCCGCGACTCGGTGTGGGACCACTACCGCCGTTACTACCGTCCCGACGAGCTCGTGGTCACCGCCGCCGGCGGGCTGGACCACGACGTCGTCTGCGGGCTTGTGGTGGATGCCCTGCACTCCGCCGGCTGGAACCTTGAGCCCGCTGCCGCTCCCGTGCAGCGCCGCTCCACCGAGCGCGCGGACATCACCGGCACCGCCGGCCTGCACGTCGTCAAGCGTCCCGTGGAACAGGCCAATATCATCATGGGGTGCCCGTCGCTGGTCGCCACAGACGACCGCCGCTTCGTCATGAGCGTTCTCAACGCCGTCCTTGGCGGCGGCATGTCGTCCCGGCTCTTCCAGGAGGTCCGCGAGAAGCGCGGACTCGTCTACTCCACCTACTCCTTCGCCTCCTCGTACGCCGACGCCGGCTATTTCGGCATGTACGCCGGCTGCACGCCGTCGAAGGTCCGGCAGGTTATCGGGCTGCTCGGCGCAGAACTGGACAAGCTGGCCTCGGACGGAATCTCCGACGAGGAACTCCGCAAGGCAGTGGGACAGCTGTGCGGCGGCATCGTGCTGGCACTGGAGGACACCGGTTCCCGGATGTCCCGGCTGGGCCGCGCGGAGCTGGTGTCCGGCGAGTACCAGGACATCGACGAGACCCTGCGCCAGATCAAAGCCGTCACCGCAGCGGAAGTCCAGGAGCTCGCCCGTCAGCTCGCGGCCGCGCCGCGGACCGTCACGGTGGTGGGTCCGTTTGAGGAAACCGAGACGTTCGGGCTCTAGCTTTGTAAATCGCCGGTCTTTACACCGGCGCAGGCACGGCGTGATGATGGTGGCGGGGTCACTCGGGAGGAACTCCGCATGGGAGGAACTGTAGACCGGCCGCTGCCAGGCAGTGCATGCGCCGTGCTTGAGCCATTCCTGGGCCGTTGGACGGGGACCACACACTGGGAGGCCACCGCATGGGGTCCGGCGCGCAGCGCGGAATCCGAGATCATCTTCTCTCCGGCGGCCGCCGGGCTGGCTGTGACACAGAGCTACCGCCACACGGATGAAGACGGATCCCGCTCCGAAGGTCATGGCGTCTTCACAATGGACCCGGATCGCCCCGACACCTTCTGGTACCACGTCAACAGCATGGGGCTGCCGCCCGAGGCGCCCGCGCGCGCGAGCTGGGAAGCCGGCACCCTGACCGTGGAACGACGCAGCGACCGCGGCACCGCGCGGCACACCTTCCGGGTGGACGACGGCGTCCTGACGCACGCTGCCGGGCTCCGCCTGGGCAAGGCGAGCGAGTTCACCACCTTTATGACCACCGTCTGCCGTCGCGTCCCCGAAGGCGCCTCCGTCCCGGCCTGAGGTTAGCCGATGCGTCGAGCCGTTGAGGCTTAGCCGCCGGCGAACGGCGGCAGCACGTCCACGACGTCGGCCTGCTGGAGCGTCTTTGCATGGTCACGCACGGCCACCTCGTTGAGCAGGAAGCTGGAACGGGACAGGATGCGTGCCAGCGGCGGTGTACCGGCCGGCGGCGCGGGGCGTTCGACGGCGAGGATCGCCTCAAGCAGCGAGGCGAGGGTGTCGCCGTCGGCGATGTCGAAGCGTTCTTCATCCACGCCGGCGGCAGCGCGCGCGGCAGCGAAGTAGCGTACGTTCACGAAAAAGTCAGCCTCCGATGGCGCTCATGCTGCGGTCCGGCTGGACAAAGTCGGGGGCGTCGAGCCCCACATGGTCCATGCCGTGGGCCTTGGGCTTGATCCACATGGCATCCTGCCAGCGTTCGGCCAGTTGTTCGTCGCTTGCACCCTCGCGCAGCAGCCCCAGCAGGTCCACTTCCTCGCGCGAGAACAGGCAGCTCATGATCTTGCCTTCGGCAGTGATGCGCGTGCGGCGGCAGTCTGAGCAGAATGGCTCCGTAACGGAGGCGATGATGCCCACGGTGCCGAGCACGGGGCCGGTGGCCTCGCCGGTGCCGGGAACGCGTGCACGAACTTCGAACCGTTCCGCCGGGGCGCCGTCGCGGTCCCGCGGGTCGGAACTGAGCACGTAGTCGGTGGAGAGCAGCCCGCGGATCTCCGCAGCGGTGATCATGTTCCGGCGGGTCCAGCCGTGGTCCGCATCCAGCGGCATCTGCTCGATGAAGCGCAACTCATAGCCGCGGTCCAGCGCCCAGGCCAGCAAGGCCGGCGACTCGGCGTCGTTGATGCCGCGCATGAGCACGGCGTTGAGCTTGACCGGACCCAGGCCCGCAGCCCAGGCGGCGTCCACGCCGGCGAGGACCTTGTCTAGGAAGGGGCGGCGGGTCAGCTTGGCGAAGGTTTCCTCGTGCAGGGAATCGAGGGAGACATTGATCCGGGAGAGTCCGGCAGCCTTGAGTCCGGCAGCCTTCTTGTCCAGGCCGACGGCGTTGGTGGTCATCGAGATCGGCAGCTCAGGGTGGGCCCGGCGGAGCGCGGAGATAATGTCCAGCAGATCCGCGCGCACCAGCGGCTCGCCTCCGGTCAGCCGGAGTTCGCGCACGCCCAGCATGTCGACGCCGATCCGCACAATCCGGACGATCTCCTCGGCGGACATCACCGCCTGTTTGGACAGCCACTCCAGGCCCTCGGCCGGCATGCAGTACGTGCAGCGCAGGTTGCACTTGTCCGTCAGCGATAAGCGCATGTCCGTGGCACGGCGGCCGTAACGATCGAGGAGCCCGGCAGGCAGGCCGTGCGGGCGCCCGGACAGCGCGGCTGCGGCAGGCGTGCCTGTTCCGGGACTGCCTGCCTCGCGGGGCTGGGGCATACCCAGTTGAACTGTCATAGAGTCAGGCTACGCCACCCCGCGGCAGACGTCACAGCCGCGTGACGGCAGGGATATTACGTCTTCGGGAACGATGTCCGGCTGGGCTTCGGATGCCTGCCCGCGGCGCGGCCGCGAACCTATGCTGGAAGCGTGAACACGACCCAGCAGGCCTCTGATGCAACGGAGTACCGGCGCATCCTCCTCGTCGAAGACGAGCCGACCATCGCCGGGGTGGTCCGCGACTATCTCGTCCAGGCGGGATTCCAGGTGGTCCTCGCCGCCGACGGGTTCACGGCCCTGCGCCTGGCCGCCGAACGCCGGCCGGACCTTGTCCTGCTGGACCGGATGCTGCCGGGCCTGGACGGCGTGGAAGTCTGTCGCCGGCTGCGGGCAGCGCATAGTGTCCCGGTCATCATGCTCACGGCCCTGGGCACCGAGGACGACCGGATCCTGGGCCTGGAAGCCGGCGCGGACGACTACGTCACCAAACCGTTCTCGCCCCGCGAACTGGTCCTGCGCGTCCGCTCGGTCCTGCGCCGGAGCATTCCCGAATTCAGTCCCGAGCCCTCCATCGAAGTGGGCGGCTTCGACCTCAGCCCGGCCGCGCGCACGGTCACCCGCCACGGCCGGCCCCTGGCGCTGACAGCGCGGGAATTCGACCTGCTGGCCTTCATGCTGCGCCGTCCCCGCCAGGTCTTCAGCCGCGAAGAGCTCATGAAGGCCGTGTGGGGCTGGGATTACGGTGACCTCTCGACGGTGACGGTCCACGTGCGCAGGCTGCGCGAGAAGATCGAGGACGACCCCACCCGCCCCGCCATCCTGAAAACGGTCTGGGGCGTCGGCTACCGGCTGGACCCCAGCGACGAGGAAGCAACCGCCGGTGCAGACCTCTGAGCTCCTGACCATCATCGGCTGGGCCGTGGCATGGGGCGCCGTGATCGGGGCCGCATCCCTGCTCGTGCTGAAACCGCTGCGCAAGGCCTCCTTCGCGGTGCAGATCTGTGTGGTGGTCCTCGCCGCCGTGGCGGTCCTGGTCGCCGGAATGGTCAGCGCCTTCAACGCCATGTTCATCTCGGCCCGGGACCTCGAGGTCATGTGGTACGTCCTGGCCGTGGCCTCTGCGGTGGCCGTTGCAATCGCCCTGGTGCTCGGATCGCGGGTGTCGCGGAACGCCAGGGACCTGGTCGAAGCCGCCCGGAGCATCGGCCGCGGTGAGAGCCCGGGGATCCAGTCCCCGGTGATGAGCCACGAACTGGCCGCCCTCGCCGCAGAGCTCGACTCCAGCAGTCGGAAGCTGGAGGCGTCCCGGCAGCGGGAGGCCGCCGTCGAGAACGCCCGCCGCGAACTCGTCAGCTGGATCTCCCACGACCTCCGGACGCCGCTGGCGAGCATGCGGGCCATGACCGAGGCGCTGGAAGACGGCATGGCATCGGATGTCCCCGGCTATTACCGCAAGATCATCGCTCAGACGGACCTCATGGCGGGCATGGTCAACGACCTCCTGGAACTGTCGAAGATCCATGCCGGGACTATGCGGCTCAAAGCCGAGCCGCTGGACCTGTACGACGTCGCCAGCGACGCCATCGCCGACCTCGCCGCGCTGGCGCAGCAGCATGGGGTCACGCTCGACGGCGGCGGCCGGCGCGAGTGCCTGGCTCTCGCCGACGGCCCCTCGATGGGACGCGCCATCCGGAACGTCGTGCTGAACGCCATCGTCCACAGCCCGCCGGGCTCCCGCGTCACCGTCCAAGTGGGGCGGGAAGGGGACCGGGCCGTGGTCGCCGTCACCGACGGCTGCGGCGGGATCCCCGAAGAGGACCTGCCGCATGTCTTCGAGACCGGCTGGCAAAAGGATCCCGCCCGGCGCCCGGCGGGCCGTCTGCCCGCGCCGGACGACGCGGGGGTGCCAGGGTCGGACGAGCCGGCAGGCACCTTGCGCTACAGCGGGGCCGGGCTTGGCCTGAGCATCGTCGCCGGAATCGTCCAGGCCCATGAGGGGACCGTCACCGTGGAGAACGTCGACGGCGGATGCCGCTTCTCGCTGCTGCTTCCCGGCCAGGAGGTCTCGGGCAGGGAGGTCCCTGCCAGGGAGGCCTCCGGCCACGAGACGGCCGGCCACGCGACGGCGGTGCCGGCATCCCCGGCGGACGTTCCGTCCGCTGGCGGCCTCGCTCCCGGCGCGTCCTCGGCGGGCGGGGAACAGGACAGTCGTCCGCCGGACCCGGCGGACGAGACGCTCCACACCGGACGCGCGCAGTGAACCGCGGCGTGGGCCTGGACGAACAGGGGGCCGAAATGGACAAGGACATGCACAAGCGGTTGGACCAGGACACGGCCCAAGCAACGGATGAGGACACGGGCAAGGCCATGGATAAGGAAATCACCGGTCAGGACCAGCAACGCGCTGGAACGCAGGTGCAGAAGTCCACGCAAAGCCGGCCCGGGCAAGACCGTTCGAAGGACCGGCGGACGCGGGACCTGTGGGCCGCCGCGGCCGGACTGGTGGCCGTCGGGACCGCAGTGGTGCTCGGCGAACTCACGGCCAGCCTGGTGAGCCCCACAGTTTCTCCCGTGACGGCCGTTGGCGGGGCAGTGATCGATGCCGTCCCGCCGGGCGTCAAAGAATGGGTCATCTCCGTCTTTGGTACCGCGGACAAACTGGCACTCCTCGGTGGCATGGCACTGGTCATCGCCGCGCTCGCCGCCTTGTCCGGGGTCCTGGAAGTGCGGCGCCGATTCGCCGGGGTGGCCATCATCGCGGTCTTCGGCGCCGTGGGCCTCGTGGCCGTCCTGAGCCGGGCCGACCTGACCGCGAACGCCATCCCCGTCCCGGTGCTGGTGGCACTCGTGGGGATCGCCCTGCTGCGCTGGCTCATCCGCAAACTCGAGACGTGGCTGCCCGACCCGAACGGAGCCCCGGACGGAGCCACGGACCGGGAGCCGGCCGCGGCGGCGGTCCCGCCGGAGCCCGACCCGTCCGAAACCCGGGCCGCGGCGCAGCCTGTCCCGGTGGTGGCCCCGGCCGCGGAGACGTCCCCGCCGGAAACCCCTGCCGCCGCGCGGGCCGCCGAGCCTCCGGCCGGCGAGCCTCCGGCCGGCGAGCCTCCGGTCGGCGAGGCCGGACCTGCCCGGCGCCGCTTCCTGCTGGCCCTCGGCGGAACCGCCGCGGTTGCCGCCGTCGCGGGTGTGCTCGCGTCCACCCTCAGGGGAGCCGCCGCCGTCGTCAGTGACGTGCGCAGCAAGCTGGCCATCCCGAAGGCCGCCTCACCGGCGCCGCCCATCCCCGCGGGCGCAGAGATCCGGCTGGACGGCCTCGGACCGCTCGTGACCCCCAACAAGGACTTCTACCGGATCGACACCGCCCTGCGCGTGCCTCTGGTGGACCCGGCGCAATGGACGCTGAAGGTCACCGGCCTGGTGGAACGCGAGATCGAACTCGACTTCGCCACCCTCCTGGCCAAACCCCTGACAGAACGCCATGTGACCATCGCCTGCGTCTCAAACGAGGTGGGCGGAGACCTGATCGGCAACGCCAAGTGGCTCGGCTGGCCGGTCCGCGAACTGCTCGCCATGGCCGGACCCAAGCCCGGAGCGGACATGGTGCTCTCCCGCAGCACGGACGGCTGGACGGCCGGGACTCCGCTGGAGGCCCTCACAGACAGCCGCGACGCGCTGCTGGTCGTGGGAATGAACGGCGAGCCGCTCCCGCTGGAGCACGGTTTCCCGGTCCGGATGATCGTGCCCGGGCTGTACGGCTACGTCTCGGCCACCAAGTGGGTCACCGAACTGAAAGTGACCCGCTACGCGGACGATGTCGCCTACTGGACGCCCCGCGGCTGGAGCGAGCGCGGGCCCATCAAGACCTCGTCGCGCATCGACGTGCCGCAGGACGGGCGCAGCGTGACGGCAGGGACCGTGGTGTTCGGCGGGGTCGCGTGGGACCAGCACACGGGCATCGGCAAGGTGGAGCTGCGGGTCAACCGGGGCGACTGGAAACAGGCCGAGCTCGCCCCGGGCATTTCGAAGGACACGTGGTATCAGTGGAAGCTGGCACTTCCGCTGACTCCGGGCCGGTACGAGGTCCAGGTCCGGGCCACGGACCTCGAGGGCGTCCCGCAAGTGGAGGAGTCCGCCCCCGTCGCGCCGAGCGGGGCCACCGGCTTTCACACGGTTAGAGTTGACGTGAAATCCTAGTGAGCTGAGCAAAGGTCAGGACACGCATGCATCGCACCGAGACAAGGCACGTCAGCGTGGAAGCGCACCGGGACAAGGTCCGTGCCCTGCTCGCGCCGCTCCGCACCGATGACCGGGTGGAACGGCTCCCGCTGCTTGAAGCCTTGGGCCGGGGACTCGCTGTCGACATCGTGGCACCGCTGGATCTTCCCCCCTTTGCCAACTCCCAGATGGACGGTTTCGCGATCCGCAGCGGCGACGTGCCCGACGGCGGCACGGAACTGCGCGTCGTCGCGCCTGTTCCGGCCGGCGCCGCACCGGCGGAACTGCCCGTCGGCACCGCCGCGCCGATCATGACCGGAGCCATGATGCCGGCCGGAGCCGACGCCGTCGTGCCCATTGAACAGGCGGTGCCCGATTCGTTCCCCGCGCCCGGCGAGCCCGCCACGGTTCGCCTGCCGGCCACGGCTGCGGGAACGTTTGTGCGCGACATCGGCAGTGACATCCGCTCCGGCGAGCCCGCCCTCGGCTCCGGGACATTCCTTGGCCCCGGCCAGCTGGGACTCCTGGCGGCCATGGGCTTCACGGACGTGCCCGTCCGTCCTTCGCTGCGTGTCCTGCTGGTCACCACCGGCGACGAAGTCGTGGAACCGGGCAGCCCGCTGGGACCTGGCAAGATCTTCGACTCCAACGGCACGCTGCTCGAAGCCTCCATGCGCCAGGCCGGCCTCGAGGTCACCAGGACGGGCATATCCACGGACCGGCCGGAGGAGCTCGCCCTGCTGCTGCGCCGGCACGCCCCGGACGTGGACCTGATCGTCACCACCGGTGGTGTCAGCAAGGGCGCCTACGAAGTGGTCCGCCAGGCCATGGCCGGACACGACGTCGAGTTCACTGCAGTGGCCATGCAGCCGGGCGGACCGCAGGGGATCGGCAGCTTCGACGGCGTCCCTGTGCTGGGGTTCCCCGGTAACCCGGTGAGCTGCCTCGTGTCATTTGAAATGTTCCTGCGCCCCGTCCTCACCGAACTCTTCGGCGCTCCCGCGCCGCGGCCCGCCGTCCGGGCCCGGCTGGCCGAGGCGCTGACCTCCCCGCCGGGCAAGCACCAGGTCCGGCGCGGCACCCTGGCTCCGGACGGCACGGTCCGGCTGGAGGGCGGTGCCGGCTCACACCTGGTGCACGCACTGGCCCGTTCCAACGCCCTGGTCCACGTTCCCGAGGGCACAGCGGCTCTCGCTGCGGGCGATGAAGTGGAAGTATGGATTCTGTGAATGAAGCAGAGAACGCTGAGGCAACTCCCGCGCCAGCGGAAAACAGCACAGCGGAAAATAGCGCAGGGGACAACACCCGCCTGACCCACCTCCGCCACGATGGCACGGCCCAGATGGTTGATGTGTCCAACAAGGCAGAGTCCACCCGGGAAGCCACGGCCACCGCGACCGTCCGTAGCACGGCGGAGGTCCTCGCGCTCCTCGGCGGCGGCGAGCTCCCGAAGGGGGACGCCCTGGCCGTTGCCCGCATCGCCGGGATCATGGCGGCGAAAAAGACACCGGATCTCATCCCGCTCTGCCACCCGCTGCCGATCGCCAAGGTCACCATCGACTTCGAGCTCGACACCGCCTCCGTCACGGTGTTTGCCACCGTCAAGACCCGCGGCGTCACCGGGGTCGAGATGGAGGCCCTGACCGCGGCGTCGGTTGCGGCACTGAGCGTCTACGACATGATCAAGGCCGTGGACAAGCACGCGGTCCTGACCGATATCAAAGTGCTCGCCAAAAGTGGCGGCAAGAGCGGGGACTGGACCCTATGAACATGCCCGAACCGCACCGCCACGGCGAAGCCACCGGCCGGAAGGCCGGCGTCGTGATCGCCTCCACCCGCGCGGCCGCCGGCGTCTACGAGGACCTCACGGGGCCCGTCATCGTCGACTGGCTCACCGAACACGGCTTTGAGCCGTTCCCGGCCCTGGTGGTTCCGGACGGGGCTCCGGTGGGAGCCGCGCTGCGTGCCCTGCTCAGCCAGCAGCCTGCCGTCATCATTACCAGCGGCGGCACAGGCCTCAGCCCCACCGACGCGACCCCTGAGGAGACCCTGCCCCTGCTGGACCGGGAAATCCCGGGCATCATGGAAGGCATCCGCAGCGCCGGGACAGCCAAGACGCCCATGGCCATGCTCAGCCGTGGCCACGCGGGCGCGGCCGGCCAGACCTTCATCGTGAACCTGCCCGGATCACCGAAGGGCGTCATGGATGGCCTGAGCGTGCTCGATCCCATCCTTGGACATCTTTGCGACCAGCTGGAAGGCAGTCATGGGCACTGAAACAGGATTTGAAGTCGTGCACGCCGTCCTGAGCGCCGAACCTATCTCGGTGGAGCAGGCCATTGCGGCCGTCGAATCGGACACCGCCGGCGCGGTGGTCAGCTTCAGCGGCGTCGTCCGGAACCACGACGGCGGCAAGCAGGTTTCCCGGCTCAGCTACAGCGCCCACCCGACGGCGCACCAGGTGATGGCCGACGTCGTCGCCCGGCTCGTGGCGGAACACTCGGTCCCGGCCGGCGGCCCGGCGTCCAACGGATCTTCGGATGACGGCGGCGCTGAACAGCGTCAGCAGCCGGTGCGGATCTGGGCCGCGCACAGGATTGGCATGCTCGAGATCGGCGACCCCGCCCTGGTCTGCGCCGTTTCCGCAGCGCATCGCGGCCAGGCCTTCGAGGTGTGCGCCGAACTCGTGGACCGGATCAAGGCCCAGGTGCCCATCTGGAAAGAGCAGTTTTTCGCCGACGGCACCGTCGAATGGGTCGGGGCCGGCGAGTAGCCGCACGGCCCGTGTAACTCAAGGCCGCCGGTTCCAGAGGGCAACGGCCCCGGCGGTAGGGTTGATGGCATGATCGAACAACTCTCCGTCGCCGTGCTGGGCGCCAACGGGCGCATGGGCGCCGAGGCCGTGAAGGCAATCGACGCCGCCGCGGACCTGACGCTCGTCGCGGCCCTTGGCCGCAACGATTCCCTCGAATCGCTCGTCAGCTCGGGCGCGCAGATCGTGGTGGACCTGACCGTTCCCGAAAGCACCGAAGCGAACGTCCGCTTCGCCGTCGAACACGGCATGCACGCCGTCGTCGGCACTACGGGCTGGGATGCCGGCCGGCTTGCCCGTCTGGAGGAGCTCCTCGCCGACCGGCCCGGAGTCGGCGTCCTCATCGCCCCGAACTTCGCCCTCGGCTCGGTCCTGGCTTCCGCCTTCGCCGCCAAGGCGTCCAAGTACTTCGAGTCCGTCGAAATCATTGAACTGCACCACCCTGACAAGGTAGATGCCCCCTCCGGAACGGCTGTGCGCACGGCGCAGCTGATCTCGGCCGAGCGCACCGCCGCCGGCGTGCCTTCCAGCCCGGACGCCACCACCACGGAACTCGAGGGCGCCCGCGGCAGCGACGTGGAGGGCGTCCGGGTCCACAGTGTCCGGCTCAGCGGCCTCGTCGCGCATCAAGAGGTCCTGCTGGGCGGCCCGGGGGAGCAGCTGACCATCCGCCACGACTCTTTCGACCGCGCCTCCTTCATGCCCGGCGTGCTGCTGGGGATCCGCAATGTCGCCGCGCACCCCGGCCTCACCGTGGGGCTCGACGGCTACCTGGACCTGGGGCTCTGAGCCCGATGGCCGCAGCCTTGAGCGCCCTGAAAGCGAACCGCACCAAGATCTGGGTGGGAGCCGTCACCCTGCTGCTCGTCTTCTACCTGGTGGTGTCATTCGAGCGCTCCCTGCTCCTGATGTCGGACCAAAGCCTCGTGGCGAAGGCGATCGGTGTGGCCTACCTCGTGTTGCCGGTCATCGGAGCGTGGGCCCTGGTCCGGGAATTGCTGTTCGGTGCCCGCACCGAGCGTTTGGCGAAGATCCTCGAAGCCGAAGGCGGACTGCCGGAGGACACACTGCCGCGCACGCCTGCAGGCCGGATCATCCGCGAAGCCGCCGACCTCGAATTTGAGAAATACCGCGCCGAGGCCGAAGCTGCGCCCGACGACTGGCGGTCCTGGTTCCGGCTCAGCTGTGCCTACGATGCCGCCGGCGACCGCAAGCGCGCCCGCGCTTCGATGCGCGACGCCGTACGGATGTTCCGTGCCGGGGCGCAAAAGCCCTAGCCGGCGCTGAGCGTTCCTCCTATATCGGGGAGGAACTGGATAGGATCGGGCGCTATGGCGCTGCGACTTGTTCAGGTGAATTTCAAGGCTCGGGACGACTCCGCGCTCGGTCGGTTTTGGGCCGAGGCGCTCGGCTGGGGTGTTTCCAGCGAGGGCCCCGGTGTGACCAATGTTGAACCCGTGGGCTTCGTCTGGCCGGACCCCGTCGCCGTCTGCGTCGATGTCGTCACCGTCCCGGACCCCAAGACGGTAAAGTACCGCGCGCACCTCGAACTCACCTCCACCTCCGTGGCCCATCAGGCGGAGCTGGTCGCGGACCTGTTGGAGCTCGGCGCGACGCCCGCCGACGTGGGCCAGGGCGATGTGCCGTGGACGCTTCTGGCCGACCCGGAGGGCAACCTGTTCCGCGTGCTGGAGCCTCGATCGATCTACCGGGATACCGGGCCGATCGCCGCCGTGGTGGTCAGCTGTGCGGATCCGCGGGCCATGGCCCGGTTCTGGAGCGAGGCGATGGACTGGACCCTGCACGAGGTGACCGACGATCATGCGAGACTGCGTTCCGCCACGGGTGTCGGGCCGTATCTGGAGTTCCTTCGCACGCCCGACGTGAAGACCGTGTGTGGCCGCGTCCATCTAGACCTGATGCCTTACCCCGGTGATGATCAAGCGGCAGAAGTGGCCCGGTTGCGGGCTCTGGGCGCCACTGACGCCGACGTCGGCCAGGGCGATGTGCCGTGGGTGTGCCTCGCCGACTCAGAGGGCACGAGTTCTGCGTCCTCACCCCGGGCTGACGCAGGGCCTCAGCCCTAAACGCGCGTTCAGGCGATGCAGACGCGGAGAACCCGCTTGGCGATCATCCGGCGCGGCCCACCGCCCTCATGGGTGAGACTCCTTAGCGGAAACGGGCAGGCTGACGCCCGCGGGCGGGCTGGTAGCGGCCCACCTGGTTGGCGGCATGGGACACCCACTCCAGCGGCCCGCGCCAGATCAGGGCCGCGAAGACCCCGCCGACCACCAACATGCCGACGGCCTGCGCCCAGTACACGCCCTCCACGGTCCAGCCGGGCGCCAGCGGCCGATCGTGCAGGGCCGCCATGATGCACAAATGCGCCGTGTAGAGGGTCAAAGTCATGGCCCCGATTCCGCGGAGCGGTAGCAGCAGGTCCAGCTCCACCCATTCGCCCAGCCGGCCCATCAGCAGGCACACGCCAATCACGGCGGCGGCGACTCCCGAGGTGTGAAGCAGGTCCAGCGTGGTGCCCGCATGCGGTGCGCTAGTGGCCAGCCACCACACTGAGCCTGACTGGTCGACACCCGCGAGGTTGACCTGCAGCAGACTCCCCAGCGGGTAGGCGGGATCGCCGATCTGCGACTCCAATGCCTGCCGGCCGCCCCAGTCCTCCATCAGGACTGCCCCGAGCCACTTGGCAAAGACCGCCACCGTTGTCCCGGCAGCCAGCAGCAGGAACGGCGTGGCTGCCTTCGACAGCGCCATCCGGCCGATCGCCAGTCCCACCAGGAGATAGGCGATCCACTGCAGGACGGGATAGTAGCCCGTGAGGAAGAGGTCGCCGAGGAGTCTTGCGGGTGTGGCCAGGTCCTCCCAGCCGGGGTTATGTCCCAGCCGCAAGGGCGGAACTGCTGACAGCAGCCAGGGCCGCAGCAGGTAGGCCAGCACAGGCGAAGCCAGGATCCATGCGGTCGCGAGGACAAGCAGGCGGTTGACCCCGAGACCGACGAACGGCAGCACGCACAGGAACAGGAGCGCGTAGTGGACCAGAATGACGGCGATGCTGACGTCCAGGCCGCCCAGCGAGAGTCCGACGGCGCCTACCACCAGCGCCCTAAGGGCGATGCCGCGGCGGGCGGCCCAGAGCGCGGAACCCTCTACGGGCTGCTGTTTCCCGGTGGACAGCGCCAAGCCGACGCCGGCCAGCACGGCGAACAGTGCCGAAGCCCGCCCGGAAAACGCGAGCCCGATCCATGTGGGCGTGAGCTGCGCGTTCGACTCGAAGGTCGCCAGCACGTGCGTGGCCATCATGGCCAGTAAGGCGAGCCCGCGGGCGGCGTCAATGCCGGCCAGGCGGACGCCGGCGGAGGTGGCCTTGGCGGTCCGGGAAGCAGTGGTCATTCCGCGCGGGGTCATCGTTCGATCGTCTCATGTTAGGCCTGCCCGCAGCGTCACGCAGGCCCCGACAAAGCCTTGTGTTCGAATATATGTTCGAATAAGATGAGCGCATGAACAACGCCTCAGAGCCCGCCTTCCTGACTCCAGATTCACCAGGCCGGAAACCTTCGGGCCGGGATTCCGGCAACACTCCGCCCGGCGGCCGTCGGGACGGCTGTGAGGCAGGGGCCGGCGTTCTCAAAGCCATGAGCCCGGGCGTCGTGGACTTCCTCTTCCGGCGGCTGGTCGCCGGAGAGCCGTCAGAGGATGTCCAGTGGGGCCAGGAGGGCACGGCGTTGGCTGTGCAGCCGCCGGGGGCGGAGCTGGCGCGGCGGCTGGCGGAGACGGATCTCGACGCCCTCACTCCGACCGAGTTGTTCCACTACGTGCGGGCGGCCCAGCGGCTCGCGGCCTGGGCAGAGTCTTTGCGCGAATCCGCTGTCGGGCGTTATTGCTCGGCGCCCGCGGGAGGGAGGGAGATGCCTAGGATGGCAGAGTGACCACTGGCTCCATAACTGCTCTGACGCTGTCCGCGATCCAATACGAGGCCCTTGACGGCGGCGTTGCCGCCAATGTGCCCGAACACATCCGCCTGATCGAAGACGCCGAGTCTCACGGAGCCCGGCTGGTCATCTTTCCCGAACTCTCGCTGACGGGGTACCGGCTGGACCTGCTGGCGGGGCCCGAAGAGTGGCTGAGCGCGGCAGACCGACGGCTGGACGGCATCCGGGAAATCTGCCGCCGGACTGGAATTACGGCCGTGGCCGGGGCCGCTTTCACGCAGGACGACGGCACGCCGCGGCTTGCCTCCCTGGCCATTCACCCATCAGGCGCCATCGAGCCCAGCTTCAAGACCTGGCTGCACGGTCCGGAGCAGGGGATCTTTGTCGCCGGCAGTCACCCCGCGGTCCTGGAGATCGACGGCTGGAAGATCGCATTGGCGGTCTGCTTCGACGCCGCCCGCCCCGGTCACGCGGAGTGGGCGGCTGGGGCAGGGGCGGACGTCTATGCCGTCTCGGCCGTCTACACGGCGGGGGAGGACCACCGGCTGGGGCTGCATCTTGGCGCCCGCGCCATGGACAACCGGATGTTCTCCGTCCTGGCGAATCTGGCGGGCCCCACGCCACTGGGTCCCTCGTGCGGGCTGAGCGGATTCTGGGGTCCTGACGGACTCCCTTTCCGGCAGGCGGCCGGTACCGGGACGGAAGTGCTGACGGCGAGCCTTCAGCACAGTGTCCTGGCCCGGTTTCGGCGGCCCTGAGCCCTGCCGGAAGACCGAAACGTGACGTGCGGCCGGGCAAGTTTGACGTTCCTCACACCGCCGCCATTGTCCTAACATGCCGCAGACAAGGTAACGTTTTTCATATGGCTGACTCTGATATTCGCTCTTACACGTTCGGTACCCTCGTGACTGCCATGGTTACGCCTTTCACGACGGACGGTGAGGTCGACTACAAGCAGTCGGCGGAACTGGCGAGCAAGCTCGTCGACGACGGCAATGATGCCCTCGTCATCTCCGGCACCACCGGGGAGACCTCCACGCTGGAGGACGACGAAAAAGAGAAGCTCTTCCGCGTCATTGTCGAGGCCGTCGGCGACCGTGCCAAGGTCATCGCCGGAACCGGGACCAACCACACCTCGCACTCGATCGAGATGGCCAAGCGCGCCGCCAAGGCGGGAGCCCACGGCCAGCTGATCGTCACCCCGTATTACAACAAGCCCAGCCAGGCCGGCATCCAAGCCCACATCGAAGCCGTAGCCGACGCCGCCGACCTCCCCGTCATGGTGTACGACATTCCGGGCCGCGCCGGGGTGCCCATCCTGCCCGAGACCATGATCCGTCTCGCCGACCACCCCCGGATCGTTGCCCTCAAGGATGCGAAGGCTGATTTCGCCGCGCTCACCCAGGTCCTGGCCAACACCGACATCGATGTCTACTCCGGCGACGACGGCCTCACGCTGCCGTGGATGGCCGCAGGTGCCGTCGGCCTGGTCAGCGTCTCCGCGCACGTCGCTACGCGGCAGTTCCGCGCGCTGATCGATGCCGCACTTGCAGGCGATTTTGCTACCGCCCGCACCCTACATTTCGAACTGGACCCCGTGGTCCGCGCAGTGATGACCCACATTCAGGGTGCTGTCGCTGCCAAGCAGGTTCTTAAGTGGCAGGGAGTCCTGCCCAACTCGGTTGTCCGTTTGCCCCTCGTGGAGCCGGACGAGGCCGAGATCGTAATCATCCGCGAGGATTTGGCGGAAGCGGGGATGGTCTTTTCCTGAGCAGGAGCCAATCCTGATCGTGAAAGTCCAGCCCGGTTTCCGCCTGGAAAGTAGTGCACTATGACCCAAACCGCCCTTCCCGGCCTTGTCACGCCGCCCCGCCTCCCGAACAACACCCTGCGGATCGTGCCGCTCGGCGGGCTCGGGGAAATTGGCCGCAACATGACCGTCTTCGAGATCGGGGGCAAGCTCCTCATCGTTGACTGCGGCGTGCTCTTCCCCGAGGAGACCCAGCCCGGCGTCGACCTCATCCTGCCGGATTTCTCCTACATCGAGAACCGTCTCCAGGACATCGTCGCCGTCGTCCTGACCCACGGTCACGAGGACCACATCGGCGCTGTTCCCTACCTCCTGCGCCTGCGCGCCGACATCCCCATCGTGGGCTCGCAGCTCACCCTTGCCCTCATCGAGGCCAAGCTGCAGGAACACCGGATCAAGCCCAACACCAAGATTGTCGTCGAAGGCCAGGTCGAGAAGTTCGGTCCCTTCGAATGCGAGTTCATCGCCGTCAACCACTCCATCCCGGACGCCTTGGCCGTGTTCCTCCGCACCGCGGGCGGCACCGTCCTGCACACCGGTGACTTCAAGATGGACCAGCTGCCGCTCGACGGCCGCATCACCGACCTCCGGCACTTCGCCAAGCTGGGCGAAGAAGGCGTGGACCTGTTCATGTCGGACTCGACCAATGCCGACGTCCCCGGTTTCACCACCGCGGAGAAGGAAATCGGGCCCACCCTGGACCGGCTGTTCGGCCAGGCCTCCAAGCGGATCATTGTCGCGTCCTTCTCCTCCCACGTGCACCGCGTCCAGCAGGTCCTCGACGCCGCCGCCAACCACAACCGCAAGGTTGCCTTCGTGGGGCGCTCTATGGTCCGGAACATGGCCATCGCCGCGAAACTGGGCTACCTGGAAGTCCCGGCCGGGATCCTGGTCGATATCAAGAACATCGACAACCTGCCGGACAACCGGGTTGTACTGATGTCCACCGGCTCCCAGGGCGAGCCCATGGCGGCCCTGTCCCGCATGGCCAACGGCGACCACCGCGTCGTCGTCGGCGAGGGCGACACCGTCATCCTCGCCTCGAGCCTCATCCCGGGTAACGAGAACGCGGTCTTCCGCATCATCAACGGCCTGCTGAAGCTCGGCGCAGATGTCATCCACAAGGGCAACGCCAAGGTGCACGTCTCCGGCCACGCTGCCGCCGGCGAGCTGCTTTACTGCTACAACATCCTTGAGCCGCTCAACGCCATGCCGGTGCACGGCGAAACCCGTCACCTCATCGCCAACGGCAAGATTGCCCTGGAATCCGGTGTGCCGGAGGAAAGCATCCTGCTCGCAGACAA
Organism: Arthrobacter sp. TE12232; assembly: GCF_054062615.1. NCBI lineage: Bacteria > Bacillati > Actinomycetota > Actinomycetes > Micrococcales > Micrococcaceae > Arthrobacter > Arthrobacter sp. TE12232. Next base: position 983,405 of record NZ_JBSSFK010000001.1, on the reverse strand, counting down.
CGGCACCGTGATCGATCTCCGCGACCACCAGGCCGACATCGTCGGCCAGGTCGAGGTCGGGTTCGTCTATGTTGACGGCTCCAGCGTGGGTGAAATCACCGACGCCGACCTCAAGGACCGTCAGGTCCTCGGCGACGAAGGTTTCATCTCCATCATCACCGTCATCCACCGGGCCACCGGCAAGGTGGTGTCCGGGCCGGAGATCCACGCCCGCGGCGTGGCCGAGGACGACTCCGTCTTTGACGAGATCATCCCCAAGATCAACGAGGCCCTCGAAGAAGCAGTGCAGAACCGAACCGACCACACGACGCACCAGCTCCAGCAGGTCGTCCGCCGGGTCGTGGGGACCTGGGTGAACCGCAAGCTGCGCCGCAAGCCCATGATCATTCCGGTGGTCCTTGAGGCGTAAGCCTCAGTTGGTTCGCCGGGCGTAAGCCTCAGTTGGTTCGCCGGGCGTAAGCCTCAGTTGGTTCGCCGGGCGTAAGCCTCAGTTGGTTCGCCGGGCGTAAGCCTCAGTTGGTTCGCCGGGCGTAAACCCCTTCGCGCAGACCGGGCAGATGCCCGGGGAACGGCCTTCCCGGCCCGCTCGCAGCCTCAGGGCTACAGCGGGCGGGGGAGGCCGTTCGGCGTTGGAACCGGGAACAACATGATCCCGGGCGGCCCGGAAATTCGGGGTTTTAGAGCTGGCATCCGGTACCGTGGCGGGTATGGCGACTCGTACTTCTCCCGCGCCTAGAGGAAACTCAAGCGGCAAATCAGGCAGTTCTCCCGGCCGGGGGTCCAGTCCCGCCGCATCCAAATCCGCCCGGCCGCGGGGCGCCGCAGGTGGGACCGCAGGTAGAACCACCGGCACCGCCCGGACCCGTCAGCTGGCCGCCGTTGAGCCGCCCCAGCCCTGGATTGTCCGGGTGCTCGCCGGTGCATGGCTTGGCATTGGCCACGTGGTCGGCGCCGGCATCCGGCGCGTCGGCCACGACGTCAGCGACCTCGCCCCCGAGGACCGCCGCGACGGTGCCGCACTGTTCAACCTGGCCCTGGGCGTCTTCGTCGCCACCTTCGCGTGGTGGGGGTTCCAAGGCTGGCTCCCGGACCTCGTGTTCGCGGTCATCAACGGCACGTTCGGCTGGATGTCCCTGCTGCTCCCGCTCATGCTGTTCGTGTGCGCCTTCCGCCTGTTCCGCCAGCCCGACGACGGCCGCGGCAATAACCGGATCGGCATCGGCTTCCTCATCATGACCTTCGCCGGCTCCGGCCTGGCCCACATCATCGGCGGCCAGCCGACGGTGGCCGACGGCTTCGACGGTCTGCGCAAGGCCGGCGGCATGCTCGGTTACCTCGCCGCCGCCCCGCTGGCCGCAGTCCACCCCGCCGTCCCCGTGGCGGTGTACAGCCTGCTGGCCTTCACCTCACTGCTGATCGTCACGGCGACACCCTTCGGCGCCATCCCCGGCCGCCTCCGGGACGCCTACGAGCACCTGATGGGCATCGACCTGCAGGACGACGACGGCGGGGACCGTCACGACCGCAGCTACCTCTACGAGAACGACGCCGAGGCGGCGCCCAGGAAGAAGCGCAGGCGCCTCTTCGGCAGGGACCATGACGACGACGCCGGCCTGGAAGGCTACGTCGGCGACGAAGCGTTCGAGCGGGCGCTCATTGCCGACGAGGAAGCAGCTGACGACGCGCCGCCCGCCAAACGGGGCAGGGGCGCCAAGGCGCTGGCTGGTGCCGGCCCCGACGTCGAACCCGGTGCCGAGTCCGGCGTCGCACCCGGTGTCCGCCGTCCCACCCAGGCCGAGATCGCCGTTGAGAAGATCAAGGCGGCCCAGGGCCTCGGCGCGGCCGCCGGATCGCCGGGAGACTACGCCACCGAGGCCATCCCGCTGGTGACTCCCGGAATGGTGGCCGCGGGCTCGCTCAACCCCGCCGCCGCGGCAGCCCCGAAGGTCCCCGCCAACCCGGTGGCGCCGGCACCGCTGCCCACCCCGATTCCGCAGCGCACCGAACAGCTCTCGCTGGCCGGCGACGTCACCTACACCCTGCCGGCGTCGGACATGCTGACGCCCGGCTCCATCCCCAAGGAACGCACCGAGGCCAACGACGCGATCGTCGCCTCGCTCACCGAGACCCTGAACCAGTTCAACGTCGATGCCCAGGTGACCGGCTTCAGCCGCGGCCCCACCGTGACCCGCTACGAAATCGAACTGTCACCGGGCACCAAGGTGGAGCGGGTTACCGCCTTGTCCAAGAACATCTCCTACGCCGTCGCGAGCTCGGACGTGCGCATCCTGAGCCCCATCCCGGGCAAGTCCGCCATCGGCATCGAGATCCCCAACACGGACCGCGAGACCGTGTCCCTGGGCGACGTGCTCCGCAGCCAGAACGCCCGCCGCACCGACCACCCCATGGTCATGGGCGTCGGCAAGGACGTCGAGGGCGGGTACGTCGTGGCAAACCTCGCCAAGATGCCACACCTGCTGGTGGCCGGCGCCACCGGCGCCGGCAAGTCCTCGTTCGTGAACTCCATGATCACCTCGATCCTGATGCGCGCCACCCCGGACGAGGTCCGCATGGTCATGGTGGACCCCAAGCGCGTGGAACTCACGGCCTATGAGGGCGTCCCGCACCTCATCACCCCGATCATCACCAACCCGAAGAAGGCCGCCGAGGCGCTGCAGTGGGTGGTCCGGGAAATGGACGCCCGCTACGACGACCTCGCCAACTACGGCTTCAAGCACATCGACGACTTCAACAAGGCCGTCCGGGCCGGCAAGGTCCACCCGCCCGTGGACTCCAAGCGCGTCATCAAGCCCTACCCGTACCTGCTGGTGATCGTGGACGAACTCGCCGACCTCATGATGGTCGCCCCGCGCGACGTCGAAGACTCGATCGTCCGCATCACCCAGCTGGCGCGTGCTGCCGGCATCCACCTCGTTCTCGCCACCCAGCGTCCGTCCGTCGACGTCGTGACCGGCCTGATCAAGGCGAACGTGCCCTCCCGCATGGCCTTCGCCACGTCCTCCGTCACCGACTCCCGGGTGGTCCTGGACCAGCCGGGCGCCGAGAAACTCATCGGCCAGGGCGACGCCCTCTTCCTGCCCATGGGCGCCTCCAAGGCCATGCGCGTCCAGGGCGCGTGGGTCACGGAGTCGGAGATTCACAAGGTGGTCGAACACGTCAAGGGCCAGCTCAAGGCCGTCTACCGGGACGACGTCGCGCCCGAGGCGCAGAAGAAGCAGATCGACGACGACATCGGGGACGACCTCGAAGTCCTCCTCCAGGCGACCGAACTCGTGGTCACCACTCAGTTCGGCTCCACCTCGATGCTGCAGCGCAAGCTCCGTGTCGGCTTCGCGAAGGCCGGACGCCTCATGGACCTGCTCGAGTCCAGGGGAGTGGTGGGACCCTCGGAAGGGTCCAAGGCCCGCGACGTGCTGGTCAAGCCGGATGACCTCGCCGCGGTACTGGCCGCGATGAAGGGGCTCGACGCGCCCGCCGTCGCGGATTCCCAGACGGCGGCGCTGAGCGAGAACGCAAATGCGAACATCGCCCAGGGCGGCTACGCGGAGGACCTCGTGGCGGCTGACCTGGCCAACCGCACCCAGGCGATCGACTACCACGACGGCGCCGACGGCGGCTCCGATGACGAGGACGGCTCGGAGGACGCTTGGTCCCTCACCGGACGGTAGTCCGGGAAGACGGGTAGCCTAGGAAGGTGAATAGCGCCGAAGCCAACGCCGGATCCGCCTCGCGGATCTGGAACCTGCCGAATATCCTGACGATGCTGCGGATAGTGCTGGTGCCGTTCTTCGTCTGGTTCCTCGTCCTCGACGCCCCCGGGCTCCAGGCCCAGAACGGCGTCTGGCGCTGGGCGGCTTCCGTCGTGTTCGCGGTCGCTATCTACACGGACAAGCTCGACGGCGACATCGCCAGGTCCCGCGGACTCGTCACCGACTTCGGGAAGATCGCGGACCCGATCGCCGACAAACTCCTGATCGGCTCGGCCCTGGTCATGCTTTCGCTGCTCCAGGAACTGCCGTGGTGGGTGACGATCCTGATCCTGCTCCGGGAATGGGGCATCACCGCCCTGCGGTTCTTCGTTATCCGCTACGGCGTCATTCCGGCCTCGCGGGGCGGGAAGCTCAAGACGGTTGTGCAGACGGTGGCGATCTTCCTCTACGTCCTACCGCTGGCATCCATCGCCCCGTGGCTCGGAGTTGTGGCGTTCGTCGTCATGATGGCTGCGCTGGCCATCACGTTGTGGACCGGCGGCGAGTACGTTATCGAGGCCCTCAAACTGCGGGCCGCCGGCATCAAGGCAGAGAAAGCACGGGTAGGGGAGAACAAGCCATGACTGATTTGAACGCCAAGCCGGACCCCAATCTTCATCCCAAGCTGCACCCCAACCTTCACCGGCTGGCGGAGCAGGCCGTCACCGGCGCCATCGGCCGTGGGGTGACCGCTGCCACCGCCGAATCCCTGACGGCCGGAATGGTCGCGGCGATCCTGGCCGACACGCCGGGCGCCTCCGCGATGCTGCAGGGCGGCGTCGTGTCCTACGCCAGCTCGGTCAAGACCGACGTCCTGGGCGTCCCCGCCGGTCTGCTCGACGCCGTCGGTTCCGTGGACGGGCAGGTCGCCGCGGCGATGGCCGACGGTGCCCGGCGCGTCTGTCGCGCCGATATTGGCGTGTCAACCACCGGTGTGGCCGGGCCCGAACCGCACGACGGCAAGGCGGTGGGCACGGTCTTTGTCGGCATCGCGACGGCGGAGGGCTCGACGTCGTACCCGTATTCCTTTGACGGCAGCCGCGCCGAGATCCGCGCCCTCGCGTGCGGCGCGGCCCTGGAACGCCTGCTTGAGGCCCTATCTTCCGAAGGCTACCCGGCGTAAAGTTGCCGGGAACAAAAGTTGATTCCGAATAGTTGTTACATTGTGTCGCTTCCAAATAAGGGAGGCGCCTAGGATGAAAACATCAGCAGAGTCCGCCCCCACCGGCGGACTCGACAGTACGAGGAGCAAGGCGATACAGATGGTAAAGCAGCCCGTATCCGTAAACGGCGTTGTCCGCTGGAAGGATGTGGGCCTCGCCGATCAGGCAAAGAGCGAACAGAAGGAGCGCAAGATGGTAGTACTTCGTCACGAAATCGGTGATGTCCTGCGCGATGTCCGCCAGCGCCAAGGCCGTACCCTCCGCGAAGTTTCGCACAGTGCCCGTGTGTCCTTGGGCTACCTGAGTGAAGTGGAGCGCGGCCAGAAGGAAGCCTCCTCGGAGTTGCTGTCCTCGATCTGCTCGGCCCTCGATGTTCCGCTCTCGAGCATGCTCCGCGAAGTCAGCGACCGCGTCGCGGTCGCCGAGGGTGTCGCGGTTCCGGACACCGTCCCGCAGGAGTTCGCGCAGCGCTACGGCCGCGACCTCGACCGAGAACTCAATTCCGACCTCAACGACGAGCTGGCGAAGGGCCTCCTTTCCGGAGCACGCTAGACGCCAACTCACAGACGTTAGAAAAGGACCCCCGGCTCGGCCGGGGGTCCTTTTCGAGTCTCAGGCGTGTTCGTCCCGGGGGAAGCCGTCGCGTTCGTAGGTGGCATTGAGCTTTGCCATGTAGGTGGCGAGAGCCTGCAGGTCTTCGGCCGGCCACTGCGCCAGGCGCTTCCGGAAGACCTCACGCCGGGCGTCCTGGACCTGGTGCATCCTTTCCTCGCCCTCGGGCGTCAGGCGGATGGCCTGCGCCCGGCCATCGAGGGGGTCCGCTTCCTTCGACACGAGGCCGAGGCCCTCGAGGAACGCGATTTGCCGGCTCACCGAGGGTTTGCCGACGCCGATGCTGGAGGCGAGGTCGGTCAGCCGGATAGGTCCTTGCTTGCGGATCACGGTGAGCAGTCCGTACGCAGCGGGTTCCACGTCCGGGTGGACCTCGCGGGAGAGCTGATTGGAAATGGACCGGCCGCGACGCCAGAGCAGGCTCAGCTGGTTTTCGACGGCGTTCAGGGCCGCATCGGCGTCAACGACGGCGTCAACGCCGGTGTCTCCAGGGGAGGAATCTGCGGCGGCCTCGGGTGGGTTGCTCATGGCAACCATTCTAGAGTCCCGCGCCGTGAGAGACTTTACTGGTGCGAATCAGTGACTTTTGGCGGCTTATGGACGACGAGTTCGGTGCCGGGTACTCCCGTGTCCTGAGCAGCTCGCTGGTTCTGGCCGGCGTCGGCGGACGCACCGCGGACCAGGCCCTCAGCGCCGGCATCCCTCCCCGCCAGGTGTGGCTTGCCCTGTGCGACGTCCAGGACGTCCCGCCGGAACGCCGTCTCGGCAGGGACATCAAACCCCGCGACAACGCCGGGCCCAGCTGACGCCTGAAACTCCGCCCGGCATGCCGCCGGATGCGCCGCCGGGCCTCCTGCCGTCAGGGGCCGGCGTCTGACACGCCGCATTATTGTTCGAATATCTGTTCGGATAGGGATATGCTTTTTTTGAGCGTTTTCCACATACGGCGTTTTCCACATAAGGGGTCCCCAGCGACAACTTTGTCGGAGGGTGCCAGTAGCGTCAGTGATGACAGACGAAGGGCCTACACGGCCACTCCACAGCGAGAAAGTATTAGAGGTGTGAATCATGGCCGCAGCCCCGGATCGCCAGAAGGCGCTCGACGCAGCGCTTGCCCAGATTGACAAGCAGTTCGGCAAAGGCTCGGTTATGCGCCTCGGCGACGAAGTCCGTGCGCCCATCGAGGTTATCCCCACCGGTTCCATTGCCCTGGACGTCGCTTTGGGAATTGGCGGCCTGCCCCGCGGTCGTGTCGTGGAAATCTACGGTCCGGAATCCTCCGGTAAGACGACCGTGGCGCTGCACGCCGTTGCCAACGCCCAGCGCCAGGGCGGCATCGCCGCCTTCATCGACGCCGAACACGCCCTCGACCCGGAATACGCCGCCAAGCTGGGCGTCGACACTGACGCCCTCCTGGTCTCCCAGCCGGACACCGGCGAGCAGGCCCTGGAAATCATGGACATGCTCATTGGTTCGGGATCCCTTGACGTCATTGTCATTGACTCGGTTGCCGCTCTGGTTCCCCGTGCCGAAATCGAAGGCGACATGGGCGACAGCCACGTCGGCCTGCAGGCCCGCCTGATGAGCCAGGCCCTCCGCAAGATCACCGGCCGACTGAGCCAGACCAAGACCACGGCCATCTTCATCAACCAGTTGCGCGAAAAGATCGGCGTCTTCTTTGGCTCCCCGGAAACCACCACCGGTGGTAAGGCCCTGAAGTTCTATGCCTCAATCCGCATCGACGTCCGCCGGATCCAGACCCTCAAGGAGGGCGCGGACTCCGTCGGCAACCGCACCAAGGCCAAGATCGTCAAGAACAAGATGGCACCGCCCTTCAAGATCGCCGAGTTCGACATCATCTACGGCCAGGGTATTTCCCGCGAGGGCGGCATCATCGATATGGGTGTCGAGCACGGCCTGATCAAGAAGTCCGGTTCCTGGTTCACCTACGATGGCGACCAGCTGGGCCAGGGCATGGAGAACTCCCGCCGGTTCCTGCGCGACAACCCGGAACTGGCGGCCGAACTCGAGCGCCTGATCAAGGAAAAGCTCGGCGTCGGCGTGAAGGCCCCCGCCGAGACCGAGGAATCACCGAAGCTGAAGGCCGTTGACGGCTTCTAGCCCCGGCGCCGGCAGCGGGTCAGGGTTCCGGCAACGGAACCCTGACCCGGGCGCTGGCGACCCCGGCATGGGGTCGACCCGGCGCGGTTCACGAGGAACGCAGGGCTCGCGCAGTTCCCGGGGGTCGAACGGGTCCCGGGGAACCACGGCGCCGTCACCGGAACTGGACCCGGACGCGGATCCTGCGGCGGTGGCGCGTGCCATCGTGCTGCGCCAGCTGACGAATTCGCCCAAGAGCCGTCTGCAGCTGTCCCGCAAGCTGGCCGAGCGCAACGTCCCCGAGGACGTGGCCGAGGCTGTACTGAACCGCTTCGAGGAAGTGCGGCTGGTTGACGACGCCGAGTTCGCCGACATGTGGGTCCGCAGCAGGTCCCAGACGCGCAAGCTCGCCAAAGGGGCCCTGCGCCGCGAACTGGCGGACAAGGGGATCGACCCGGATACCGCTGCCAGCGCGCTCGATCAGCTCAGCGACGCCGACGAAGAGGCGGCCGCCCGTGAGCTCGTGGAGCGCAAACTGCGGGGATTCACCGGCGACGAGGACCGTGCGGAGCGGGACAAGATCACCCGCCGCCTGGCGTCGATGCTTGCCCGCAAGGGTTACCAGCCCGCACTGGCCTTCCGGATCGTCGCCGAGGCGCTCGATGCCGCGGCCGCCGGAGCCGGCGACTAAGGGCTCGCAGCCGCCGTCCCTTCCCGCGTCCGCGCAGGCCCGGCCACAACCGGTTACCCCTAACCGTTACCCTTAACAGGTGAGTTTTACCATTCCCTCCCCAGCGGCCGGCACCACTTCTCCCACAGCATCTTCGGCAGTCAGCGCAGATGCAACTGCCACGGAGCTCAACTCCGGTTCGGCTCAGCCCCGCACGTACCAGGTTCGCACCTTCGGGTGCCAAATGAACGTGCACGATTCCGAGCGTATGGCCGGCATGCTTGAAGCCGCGGGCTACGTACCGTCCACCGGCGAGCTTGCCGACGTCGTGGTCTTCAACACCTGCGCGGTCCGGGAGAACGCCGACAACAAGCTGTACGGGAACCTGGGCATCCTGGCCCCGGTCAAGGCAGCCAATCCCGGCATGCAGATCGCCGTCGGCGGGTGCCTCGCGCAGAAGGACCGGGAGACCATCCTCAAGAAGGCGCCGTGGGTCGACGCGGTCTTCGGCACCCACAACGTCGGTGCCCTTCCTGCCCTGCTGGACCGGGCCCGCCACAACAACGAGGCCCAGCTGGAAATCCTCGAATCGTTGGACGTCTTCCCCTCGACCCTTCCGACCAAGCGGGACTCCGTCTATTCGGGCTGGGTGTCCATCTCGGTTGGCTGCAACAACACCTGCACCTTCTGCATCGTGCCTGCCTTGCGGGGCAAGGAAAAGGACCGCCGCCCGGGGGAGATCCTGGCCGAGATCCAGGCCCTTGTGGACGACGGTGCCATTGAAGTGACCCTGCTGGGGCAGAACGTGAATTCCTATGGCGTCGAGTTCGGCGACCGGCAGGCGTTTTCGAAGCTCCTGCGTGCCTGCGGGGAAATCCCGGGCCTGGAGCGTGTCCGCTTCACGAGTCCGCACCCCGCGGCCTTCACCGACGACGTCATCGATGCCATGGCCGAGACGCCCAACGTCATGCCGCAGCTGCATATGCCCCTGCAGTCCGGCTCGGATAAGGTCCTCAAGGACATGAAGCGGTCCTACCGCTCTGCGAAGTTCCTCGGCATCCTGGACAAGGTCCGTGAGAAGATCCCGCACGCGGCCATCTCCACGGACATCATCGTCGGCTTCCCCGGCGAGACCGAGGAAGACTTCCAGGCCACGCTCGACGTCGTCGAGAAGTCCCGCTTCGCCACCGCCTTCACCTTCCAATACTCCAAGCGGCCCGGCACCCCCGCCGCGGACCTGCCGGACCAGCTCCCGAAGGCCGTGGTCCAGGAGCGCTTCGAGCGCCTCACGGCCCTGCAGGACCGGATTGCTGCCGAGGAAAACGCCCGCCAGCTCGGCCGCCGCGTCGAGGTCATGGTGACCGCCCAGTCCGGCCGCAAGGCGGAGGAAACCCACCGCCTCTCCGGCCGGTCCCAGGACCAGCGGCTGGTGCACTTCTCGGTGCCCGAGGGCGCCGACGTGCCCCGGCCCGGCGACCTCGTGACCGTCACCATCACTGAAGCGGCCGCGTTCCACCTCGTCGCCGACCCCGCCTCGGCGGCGGATTACAGCCTGCGCCGGTCGCGTGCCGGTGACGCCTGGGACCGGTCCCAGGCCGATTCCTGCGGTGCCGGCCCGACGAGTCCGGCGGGCAAAACCGGCGCGTCGGGCAAGGCCGGCGTGTCGTTGGGCATGCCCAGCCTCCCGGTCCGCGGCCGTTAGCGCCGTGCCGGGACCTCAACGCAGCGCCGTCGCGCAGGTGCACGGCCAGCCGGCCACGGCGCTGCAGACGGCGGCAGCGCCGCCGGTGATCGCCGTCGTCGGGCCCACCGGTTCCGGCAAGTCCGACCTCGCCGTTTCGCTGGCGCTGGAACTCAACGGCGAGGTCATCAACGCCGATTCCATGCAGTTCTACCGCGGCATGGACATCGGCACGGCCAAGATCACCGACGCCGAACGCAGGGGAGTCCCGCACCACCTCCTGGACATCCTGGACGTGACCGAGGAAGCGAGCGTCTCGGACTTCCAGCAGCAGGCCCGCGCCCTGATCGGAGACATCCACGCCCGCGGGAAGCGGGCCATCCTGGCCGGCGGCTCCGGACTGTACGTCCGTGCCGCGCTCGATGTCCTGGAGTTTCCCGGCACGGATCCGGATATCCGACGGCGCCTGGAGGTCGAACTGGAAACGGCGGGCCCCGCGCCGCTGCGGCAACGGCTGGAAGCCGTGGACCCCGTGTCGGCCGGCAGGCTCGGCGATGCCCGGCGCATCGTCCGCGCCCTGGAAGTCTTCGAACTCACCGGACGCCCGTTCAGCTCCTTCATGCCCGCCCGCGAGTACTTCCAGCCTGCCGTCCAGATCGGGCTCGAAGTCGACAGGGAACTGCTCCGGGAGCGCCTGGCCCTGCGGGTCCACGCCATGGTGGACCGGGGGCTGCTGGAGGAAGTCCGGCGGCTCGACGCCGCGGGGCTCCGCAACGGCAGGACCGCGCCACGGGCCCTCGGCTATGCCCAGTTCCTCCGGGTTCTCGACGGCACTTCCAGCCTCGAGCAGGCCACGGACGAAACGATCATCGCCACCCGGCAGTTCGCGCGCCGGCAACTGACCTGGTTCCGTGCCGATCCCCGGGTCATCTGGCTGGACTGGCAGGATCCCGCCCTGGTGGCCAGGGCCGCGGCCCTGTGCCGGACGGCGCCCGTTCCGCCGCCGCCGTAGCCTTCCCGTCACGGTGCCGGAGCTCTCCATACGGAACGGTAACCTTGGAGCATGGACGCATCCCAAGCCGTAACCGCCGCCCCTGCCGCCGGCGATACCGCATCCCTCAGCGGTCTGAAGTTTTCCAAAGGCCACGGAACAGGCAACGACTTTGTCCTGATCGCCGACCCCAACGGCGCACTGTCGCTCAGCCCCGAGCAGGTCGCGGCGCTCTGCGACCGGCACCGCGGCATCGGCGGCGACGGCCTGATCCGTGCGGTGCCCTCGCGGCTCCTGCCCGAGGGGCAGGAATTGCTGACCGCCCACCCCGACGCCGAGTGGTTCATGGACTACCGCAATGGCGACGGCTCACTGTCTGAGATGTGCGGCAACGGCGTCCGCGTCTTTGTGCACTTCCTCATCGCCGAAGGCCTCGTGAACCTGCCGGCCGGCGAATCCCTCGTCATCGGCACCCGGGGCGGCGTGAAGACGATCGTCCGCACCGCTGCCGGCTACGCCGTCGACATGGGGCCCTGGGCGTTCATTTTCCCGGGCGAGGCGACCGCGCGGGCCATGGATTCGCTCGTCAGCGCCGAGGGGCTGGAGGTGGCCAGGCCCGCACTGTCGGTCAGCATGGGCAACCCGCACACAGTGGTGGCCCTGGCCGAAATGGCCGAACTTGAGGCCACGCAGCTGTTCACCGCGCCCAAGGTGGATCCGACGCCGCCGCACGGCACCAATGTTGAATTCGTGGTGCCCTCCGAACCACTCGTCCACGACGGCACGGGCACCATCACCATGCGGGTCCACGAGCGGGGGGTGGGGGAAACCCAGTCATGCGGCACCGGTGCCTGCGCCGCCGCCGTCGCCATCCGCCACTGGGCCGGGCAGGGCGCGCCGGACGCGTGGAACGTTCACGTTCCCGGCGGAGCGGTCGGTGTGAAATTCTTCGTCGGCCCGGAGGGACACGAACACGTCGAGCTCAGCGGCCCGGCCGTGATCGTGGCTACCGGGACGCTTTCCTGACCCGAAGGATCCGGAACGACTTCGACGTGCTCTCACGGGTCACGGTGAAGCTGGAATCGAGCTCCGCCGCGAGCCAACGTTGCAGCGAATCCGAGCCGAGATTCTTCTGGACCACGAGCCACGCCGATCCGCCCGGCGCCAGCCGCGGAATCCACAGGCGCAGGAGCGCGTGAAGTTCGTCCTTGCCGATCCGGATAGGCGGGTTGGACCAGATGGTGTCAAAACGCAGTTCGGGGTCCACCGCCTCCGGCGTGCTGGCGGTGACGTTGGTGAGTCCCAGCAGTGCGGCGTTTTCGTTGGTCAGGGTCACGCAGCGCTCGTTCACGTCCACCGCGTAGACGCGGGAGTGCGGTGCCCGCAGGGCCATGGTCAGGGCAATCGGGCCCCAGCCGCAGCCGATATCAAGCAGGTTCCCCTGCGGAGCCGGAGCCGGGACATCGGCCAGCAGCACGGCCGTTCCCTTGTCGATCCCGTCCGGGCTGAAGATCCCCGAGGACGTCTGCAGCCGGCGCGTCTCACCGGCAAGCTCCACGGTGAGCGGCTTGCGGGTGAAGGGCCCGGCGGGCTGGGCGCTGAAATAGTGTGCAGACTCCATAATGGGCCAGATTAGTTGGCGGTCCACCCGAATGGGAAACCGGACGGGACGCGGAACGGCGTCCGGGCCCGGGTACGCAACGGAACGGCCGCGGTGCCAGGAAGGAGCGGCCGCCAAGCCTTGGAACGGGGCGTGAACGGTCCCGGCGGGCCGCCCCGAACGGCGCACCCCGGGGAGCTGACCGCGTGAACCGGGCGAGCTTCGGCGTCTGCTAGGCTTAAAAGCATGATCTTGATCTCCAAGTAGCCGGCACGGGTCTCATCCCGTCCCCGCAGCGACGCAGGTAAACGCCTTCCGCTCAGTGCTCCATCGCCATGTCGAGTTATCTCGCCGGCAGGTGCACGAAACACTTGGAATCCAGCCGCTATTCTCGACAACGCCTTGACGGCGGCCCTTCTTTCCTTGACACCGTGCCTGGCCCGCTTCCGGGCCGGCCCGGCGGACGGCAATTACCTCACTGCGTTCCCCGCAGCCGGGCGCCTCGGGCGCCTCTCCCACCGAGCCGCTCTCTTCACCTAGCTGTTCTCTTTACCTAGCCCTTCTCTTTACCCAGCCAGCGCTCCGCCCGGAGCCAGCCCTGCCCCCGGCACCGTTGCCGCGGGCATTCCAGGAGGCCTGCATGACCCCTCGCCGTCAGCCCAGCGCGAATACCGCTCCACAGAGCACCAATCGGCACTATTCTGAAATAGCCGAACCCCTAAAGGAGACCATGACCAGCCAGCCCAACACCGGACCCGATTCAGCCGCCCAGGACATGAGCCCTGAGGAGATCCAGGCTGTTATCGACCGGATCCTCTCCAAGGACGCCCCTGCCCCGAACGCGGGCCGCGGCACCGGAGCCCACGACGCAGCCGGCACGAGTGCCGGCGGCCAGAAGGCGGTGTTCGGCACGGCACAGGCCATCTCGCGCCTGGACGACGTGTACACCAACTTCGACGGCGACCAGCAGGACCTCGAGGAACGCCACGCCCTGCGCCGCAAGGCGGGCCTGTCCACCGAACTCGAGGACGTCACCGAGGTCGAATACCGTCAGCTGCGCCTCGAACGCGTCGTCCTGGCCGGTCTCTGGAGCGAAGGTACCCTCGCCGACGCCGAGAACTCCCTGCGTGAACTTGCGGCCCTCGCTGAGACGGCCGGCTCCGAGGTCCTGGACGGGCTCGTCCAGCGCCGGGCCAAGCCCGACCCCGGAACCTTCCTCGGCTCCGGCAAGGCGCAGGAACTCAAAGCCATCGTGATGTCCACGGGCGCCGACACCGTAGTGGTCGACGCCGAGCTCGCCCCGTCCCAGCGGCGCGGCCTGGAGGACATCGTCAAGGTCAAAGTCATCGACCGCACCGCGCTCATCCTGGACATCTTCGCGCAGCACGCCAAGAGCCGGGAAGGCAAGGCACAGGTGGAACTGGCCCAGCTCGAATATCTGCTCCCGCGCCTGCGCGGCTGGGGCGAGTCGATGTCCCGCCAGGCCGGTGGCCAGGTGGGCGGCGCCGGCGCCGGCATGGGTTCCCGTGGTCCCGGTGAAACCAAGATCGAACTGGACCGCCGCCGGATCCGCACCCGCATGGCCAAGCTGCGGCGCGAAATCGCCGCCATGAAGCCCGCCCGGGAAACCAAGCGCGCCAACCGCCGTCGTAATGCCGTGCCGTCAGTAGCGATCGCCGGCTACACCAACGCCGGGAAGTCCTCGCTCCTGAACCGCCTGACCGACGCCGGGGTGCTGGTGGAGAACGCCCTGTTCGCCACGCTGGACCCCACCGTGCGCAAGGCAGAAACCGCCGACGGCCTCGGCTACACGCTGGCGGACACCGTGGGATTCGTCCGCTCGCTGCCCACCCAGCTCGTGGAAGCATTCCGCTCCACCCTGGAAGAGGTGGCCGACTCGGACCTCATCCTGCACGTCGTCGACGTCTCGCACCCGGACCCCGAGGGCCAGATCGCCGCAGTCCGGGCAGTCTTCAGCGAAGTCGACGCCCGCAAGGTTCCGGAAATCATCGTCCTGAACAAGGCCGACGCCGCCGACCCGTTTGTGGTCGAACGGCTCAAGCAGCGCGAACCGCGCCACGTGGTGGTCTCGGCACGCACAGGTGAAGGCATCCCGGAACTGCTCAAGGCCATCAGTGACGGCATTCCGCGCCCCGGCGTGAAGCTTGAACTGTTGATCCCGTACAACCGCGGAGATCTGCTCAACAAGCTCCACGAGACCGACGCTGAGATCCTCAGCCTCGAGCACGAGGAAACCGGCACCCGGGCCGTGGTGATGGTGCGCGAAGGACTCGCCGCTGAACTGGATCCCTTCATCAGCAATGACTGAGGCTGCGGTGACCAAGGCCAAGGCCGGATCCCCGGACGCCGGGGCCGCTGACGCGGAACCGGCCGATGGCGGGACGGGCGAGGACGCCGCGGGCGGCAACACGGCCGGCGGGACCGGCGAGGAGTTCGTGATTGAGCTGCTCGACCGTGCCGTGTCCGGCATGGGTGGCCAGAGCCGCGACGGCCAGCACGAAATGGCCCGGCAGGTGGCGCGCGCGATCGACAGCGGCGACCACCTGCTGGTCCAGGCCGGCACGGGCACCGGCAAGTCTCTGGCGTACCTGATTCCGCTGATCGCCCACTCGCTGACCAGCAACAAGCCCACCCTGGTCTCCACCGCGACCCTGGCACTGCAGACCCAGATTGTCGGCCGCGACCTGCCCCGGCTGCTCAAGACGATCACCCCGGCCCTGGAGCGGCCCGTCAAGGTTGCCCTGGTGAAGGGCCGGTCGAACTATGTGTGCCGGCACAAGATCGAGGGCGGCTTCCCGTCCGAGGAACCGTCTGAGGGACAACTGTTCTCCCTCGGCGAGGACACGTCCGTGCCGCACTTTGCCGCCGCGCTGGGCGGGCCGTCCTCCCAGCTCGGCAAGGAAGTCGTGCGCCTGCGCGAATGGGCGGAGGAGACGGTCACGGGAGACCGGGACGAACTCATGCCCGGTGTCACGGACCGGGCCTGGCGGCAGGTCTCCGTCACGTCCATGGAGTGTCTCGGCGCGCAAAAGTGCCCGCTCGCGGCCGAATGCTTCAGTGAACTGGCCCGGCAGAACGCCGCCGACGCCGACGTCGTGGTCACCAACCATGCCATGCTCGCCGTCAGCGCGTTCGAAGGCCTGGCGGTCCTGCCCGAGTACGACGTCGTGGTGGTGGACGAGGCCCACGAACTGCAGGACCGCGTCACAGGCGCAGTCTCCGGCCAGCTCTCCGTCGCGATGGTCCACGCCGCTGCCTCCGGGGCCCGGAAGCACACCGGCATCACCGTGGACGCCCTGAACAATGCCGCCTCCCACCTGGAACTCGCCATCGACGGCGTCCCCAGCGGGTTGATGCCCAACGGCCTGAACACCGAGCAGCTGGACTGCATCGACCAGTTGCGCGACGCCTGCCGCGCCGCGCTCTCCGATTCCAAGGGGGACAGCTCCACGACGGCCGACGGCGGTCGCCAGCTCGCCCGGTCCCGCCTCATGGTCATCCTGGAACTCTGCGAACGCCTCCTGGCCGCGCGGGAAAACCGCGAAGTCGTGTGGTTCTCCCGCAATAGCAGCTTCGACCCGGCGCAGGGCTACTCCCAGCCGGACGAGACCGCGCCGGCCTTGATCAATGTGGCTCCGTTGAGCGTCGCGGGGCGGTTGCGTGAAGGACTGTTCGCGGACCACACCGTCATCCTGACATCCGCCACGCTCGCCATCGGGGCGGCGTTCGAGCCGGCCGCCGGAGGCCTCGGCCTGGTCGGCAGCGGCGCCCCGAGCTGGACCGGCGTCGACGTCGGGTCCCCGTTCGACTATCCGAAGCAGGGCATCCTCTATGTCGCCCAGCACCTGCCCAAGCCCGGCCGCGGCACGTCCCCGGAGGCCCTGGACGAACTCGAGAAACTGATCCGTGCCTCCGGCGGGGGCGCCCTGTGCTTGTTTTCCTCCCGGCGGGCGGCGGAGGAGGCCGCCGAGGCGATGCGGCCACGGCTGGGCCTCAGCATCCTGTGTCAGGGGGAGTCGAGCATGACGGCGCTCGTGCGGCAGTTTGCCGACGAGCCGGACACATGTTTGTTCGGCACGATGTCCCTGTGGCAGGGTGTCGACGTTCCCGGGGTGTCCTGCCGCCTGGTGGTCATTGACAGGATTCCGTTCCCGCGGCCGGACGACCCGCTCATGACAGCACGTTCCCGTGCGGTGGCGCAGGCCGGCGGCAACGGCTTCATGTCCGTCTCGGCCACGCACGCCGCAATCCGCCTGGCGCAGGGCGCCGGCCGGCTGATCCGCTCGACCTCGGACAAGGGTGTGGTGGCGGTGCTGGATTCGAGGCTGTCCACGGAGCGCTACGGCGGGTTCCTCCGCGCCGCGCTTCCGCCGTTCTGGCCCACCACGGATCCTTCGATCGCCGTGGCCGCCTTGAAGCGCCTGGCGAAGGACTCCGGAAAGGACTAAAAGCAGGGGCCGGAGCCGCGGCTCCGGCCCCTGGAAGCCGTCCCGGGGATGGCTACCCCGGGAGGCCTGCCACGGGGTGGCTAGAGGGAGCGGAGCACCGAGACGACCTTGCCCATGATCACGGCGTGGTCGCCGAGGATGGGCTCGTACTGGGTGTTTTGCGGCAGCAGCCAGGTGTGACCGTCGCGCTGGCGGAACGTCTTGACCGTTGCTTCATCATCGAGCAGCGCGGCTACGATGTCGCCGTTCACGGCGTCACCCTGGCGGCGGACAACCACCCAGTCGCCGTCGCAGATGGCGGCATCGATCATCGAGTCGCCGGCCACCTTGAGCATAAAGAGTTCGCCGTGGCCCACCAGCTGGCGCGGCAGGGGCATGACGTCCTCCACCACCTGGTCGGCGAGGATCGGTCCGCCGGCCGCGATGCGTCCGACGAACGGCACCATTGCCGTGTCGGTGGCGCTGGCGAGTTCCGTCACGGAGAGGCCACCTACGGCCCGGAGGCCGCTGGACTTCTCGACGCCCGAAATGGCCCTCGTACCCTCGTCCAGGGTCAGCGGCATGAGCACTTCCATGGCCCTTGGACGCTTTGGGTCGCGACGCAGGTACCCGAGCTTTTCCAGTTGGGACAGCTGATGGGTCACGCTCGACAGGCTGGCGAGTCCGACGGTGTCGCCGATTTCGCGCATGGACGGCGGGTAGCCGTTGTCACTGACGGAGCGCTGGATCGTTTCCAGGATTTTCTTCTGCCGGACGGTCAGGCTCTTGGGGGCCCGTGCAGGCTGGGCGCTCCGTGAACTGGCCCGGCCGCCGGTGGCTTGTGCTGCCATGTTCGCCAACGCCTTTCCGTTCCACCCGGCCGCCGTGGCTGCTGTCACCGGGAACTTCCGGCCTGAAATGTCAGACCCTCCTGATCAACTACCGATGAACGAGTTCACAAGCTGTTGTTCTTTCCCTCAAAAGTAGGCCAGCGGCAGAGCTTTTTCAAACATTTGTTCTAGCGAGTCTCGACATCGTTCGTTACTAAGTGCTAAAACAGAACTAGCAAAGTTCGAATATGTGTTCTATTCAAGGATTTGTGAGTCGAGTGCATTTTTCGGTTCTATGTTCGAAGGTTCGGCCGGTTGGCGGCGAGTATGTGGAGAACGCCGGCGGCACCGTATGGTCCAGGAGGGCTCAGTTCATGTCAGCAGCAAGCGCGTTTCACAGCACTTTTGATCACAGCATCACGGACCGCGGGGTCACCCGGCGGCCGAAGCAGGCGCCGCTGCGGCTCACCCGGCGCGGACGGTTCGTCTTCTTCGGGATCCCGCTGATCCTGCTGGCAGCGCTCATCTTGTCGTTCAGCGGATTCCTCAACGCTCCGGCCAAGGCGGCGGATTCCGCGGACCAGCTCAATGTGACGCCCACTGTTTCCGTGACGGTCCAGCCGGGGGAGTCCCTCTGGGCCATTGCGGGGACCGTCGCGCCGGAACGCGATCCCCGGGACGTCGTGGCCGATATCGTGCAACTGAACAACCTTGACGCTGCGCGTGTAATGCCGGGCCAGCAGCTGTTCGTTCCGTCCAAGTAGGTACCGCCGGCGCCCGTCCCGGGCGTCACAGTTTCAGCGCCCGTCCCGCTTCCACTTAAACTGGTCACGTGACTGACCAGCTTGAGCGCCTCAACCGACTGCCCCTCCGAACCAATCTGCGCGGCCTGCGACCGTATGGCGCACCCCAGCTGGACGTCCCCATTCTGCTCAACGTCAACGAGAACACGCATGGTGTCCCGGCCGACGTCCGCGCCGCTATCACTGAGGCTGTCAGCGCCGCCGCAGCCGGGCTTAACCGGTATCCGGACCGGGAGTTCACCGAATTGCGGGAAGCCCTGGCCGAGTACCTTGGCCACGGTCTGGGCGCGGAGAACATCTGGGCCGCGAACGGCTCCAACGAAGTTCTTCAGCAAATCCTCCAGGCCTTTGGCGGCCCCGGCCGGACGGCCCTCGGTTTCCCTCCCACATACTCGATGTACCCGCTGCTGGCCGCCGGCACGGACACGGAGTACATCGTCGGCGCCCGCACGGCGGACTACGGGCTCAGCGCGGAATCGGCTGCCCGCCAGGTCCGGGAACTGGAGCCTAACATTGTCTTCCTGTGCTCCCCGAACAACCCCACCGGTACCGGACTGGGTCTTGATGTCGTCGAGGCCGTCTATGACGCCGGCCAGGCCAGCCAGACCATCGTGATCGTCGACGAGGCGTACCACGAGTTTGCCCACGACGGCACACCCAGCGCTCTGACCCTGCTGCCCGGCCGGGAGCGGCTCATCGTCTCGCGCACCATGAGCAAGGCCTTCGCCCTCGCCGGGGCGCGGCTCGGGTACATGGCCGCCGCTCCCGAGGTCACCGACGCCCTGCGGCTGGTCCGTCTGCCGTACCACCTGTCAGCTATCACCCAGGCCACGGCCCTGGCCGCACTGCACCACCGCGTGGCCCTCATGGCCGACGTCGAGGACATCAAGCGCCAGCGCGACCGGATCGTGTCCGAGCTGACCCGCCTGGGCCTCAAGCCGGCGGCTTCCGATTCGAACTACGTGTTCTTCGGCGGACTGGAGAGCCCGCACGACGTCTGGCAGGGCCTGCTGGACGCCGGCGTCCTCATCCGCGACGTCGGCATCCCGGGGCACCTTCGCGTGACCGCGGGCACTGAGACGGAAACCACAGCCTTCCTCGAAGCCCTTGAACGCATCCTGACCAGCCACGCAACGCCGCAGGCCTAGACTTGACGGGGAGCCAGTGCGCCCCGCCAGACTGCCCAGCACCCTGCCTTCTTCCAAAGGACACATCTACATGAGCAACACCGGAGCCACCGCCGCCGAGGGCCGGACCGCACGCATGGAACGGACCACCAGTGAGTCCTCGGTCCTGGTCGAGATCAACCTGGACGGCACCGGGGTCTCGGATATCAGCACGTCGGTCCCGTTCTACGACCACATGCTGACGGCCCTGAGCAAACACTCGCTGATTGACATGACCGTCAAGGCCACCGGCGACACCCACATCGATGTCCACCACACCGTCGAGGACGTGGCCATCACCTTTGGCGAGGTTCTGCGGACCGCATTGGGCAACAAGGCCGGAATCCGCCGCTTCGGCGAGGCGACCGTGCCCCTGGATGAGGCCCTCGCGCAGGCCGTCGTCGACGTCTCGGGCCGGCCCTACCTTGTGCACGCCGGCGAGCCGGCAGGCCAGGAATACCACCTGATCGGCGGCCACTTCACCGGCTCGCTGACCCGCCACGTGTTCGAGGCGATCACGCTCCACGCCGGGATCTGCCTTCACATGAACGTCACGGCCGGACGCGACCCCCACCACATCGTCGAGGCCCAGTTCAAGGCCTTCGCCCGGGCCCTGCGCGCAGCCGTCGAACCGGACCCCCGGGTCGAGGGCATTCCGTCCACCAAGGGCGCACTGTGACCGGCCCGGTCCTGCGCGACGGGGCCATCATCGACCCGGCCGCCGGAACCAAACCGGTGTCTCCGGAGGGAAAGCCGACCGTCACTGTGCTGGACTACGGTTCCGGCAACGTCCGCTCTGCAGTCCGTGCTCTGGAGCGCGCCGGCGCCGAGGTCATCCTCAGTTCCAAACCCGAGGACGTCCTCAACGCCGACGGCCTCGTGGTCCCCGGCGTCGGCGCCTTCGAAACCGTCATGCGCGAGCTCAAGTCCGTGGATGCCATCCGCATGATCGGCCGCCGCGTCGCCGGCGGCCGCCCCGTGCTTGCCATCTGCGTGGGGCTCCAGGTGCTGTTCGAGGCAGGCGTCGAGCACGGCACGGAAGCCGAAGGCATGGGCGAGTGGCCCGGCAAGGTCGAGTTGCTGCCCGCCGACGTCGTGCCCCACATGGGCTGGAACACCGTCTCCGTCCCGGAGGGATCCAAGTTGTTCGTCGGCGTCGAGGGTGAGCGCTTCTACTTCGTGCACTCCTACGGGGTCCAGCACTGGGACTTCGACGTCATCCAGCCCCGGATGGCGGCGCCCCTGGTGACCTGGTCCGAACACGGTGCCCCGTTCATTGCGGCCGTGGAGAACGGCCCGCTGTGCGCCACGCAGTTCCACCCGGAGAAGTCCGGCGACGCCGGCGCCCGGCTCCTGCGCAACTGGGTCGACAGCCTGCGCCCCGCGGCACCGGAACAGACCGCCTAGATGTGGTCCCTGGTCCTCATGGGCGTCGCCGGCCTGCTGGTCGGCGGCGCAATCTCCTTCCGCCAGCAGAAAAGTCCGCGGTGGGTGGAGGTCGTGTTCTACATCCTGGCCGGCATGTCGCTGCTGGCCGCCTATCTCCTGACCCTGCCGGCGTCCTGACGACCGCGCCGCGTTCCTGACCCACCATCCCGAGCTGAGGACACCACGATGACCACCGAAACCCCGCTGCCCGTACTCGAGCTTCTGCCTGCCGTCGACGTCGTCAACGGCCAGGCCGTCCGGCTCGTGCAGGGCGAAGCCGGCAGCGAGACGAGCTACGGCACCCCGCTGGAGGCCGCCCTCAACTGGCAGCAACAGGGGGCCGAGTGGGTGCATCTGGTGGACCTGGACGCCGCATTCGGGCGCGGCTCCAACGCTGAACTGCTGCGCGAGGTCGTGGGGCGGCTGGACATCAAGGTGGAACTCTCCGGCGGCCTGCGCGACGACGAATCCCTCGAAAAGGCGCTCGACCTCGGCGTGGCCCGCGTGAACCTGGGTACCGCGGCACTGGAGAACCCGGAATGGACCTCCCGGGTGATCGAGCGCTTTGGCGATAAGATCGCCGTCGGCCTCGATGTCCGCGGTACCACGCTCGCCGGCCGCGGCTGGACCAAGGAAGGCGGGGACCTCTGGGAGGTTCTCGGCCGCCTCGAAGACGCAGGCTGCGCCCGGTACGTCGTCACCGACGTGACCAAGGACGGCACCCTCCAGGGCCCCAACGTCGAACTCCTGCGCCAGATGGTCGAGAAGACGGGCAAGCCGGTGGTCGCCTCCGGCGGCATTTCCAGCCTTGAGGACCTGCAGGTCCTGCGGTCCCTGGTGCCGCTCGGCGTCGAGGGCGCCATCATCGGCAAGGCCCTCTACAACGGCAACTTCACACTGCCCCAGGCCCTCGACGTCGCCGGCCGCCGCTAAGCGGTCACCGGTCATGACGCACACCCGCGAGCCCGGCGACACCCACGACCCCCACAACGCAGGGCAGCCGGACGCCGGCGCGGCTCCGGTCCGGCATCTGCCCGGACATATCGCGGCTGCCCTCGCCGGCGCCGGCGGCGCCACGGACTCCGCTGGCCAACCCTGGGCGGGCCGCAGCCTGTCCGGGGAAGCCGCGAAGATCCACAACTTCGAGGACGACGACGGCGCTGCCGACGCCGGCTACCTAGCGGCCGTGGCCAACCTCGCCGCCGGCACCGGCGACGAGGCAGCCGTGGTGGCCGCGCTCGCCACCGCCCGGGTCTTCGTGCCCATCCTGGCCCAGCTCGCCGAGGAGGGGGAAGGCGCCGGCGGCCTCCATGCCGACAAGCAGGCCGATATGGCCCTCGTCACGCTCAAAGCGCCGGACGGGCGGACAGCCATGCCGGTCTTCACCTCGGCGGCGTCACTGGAGGCCTGGCATCCGGAGGCCAGGCCGGTGGCGGTCTACGCGGCCCGGGCGGCCCTGTCCGCCGTTGCGGAAGGTGCCGAGCTGCTCGTGCTGGATCCCGGCGCGGACCTGACGTTCGTGGTCCGCAGACCGGCGGTCTGGGCACTGGCCCAGCAGCAAACCTGGACGCCGTCGTACGCCGATCCGGAACTCGCGCGCGCCCTCGGGGACAGCGCGGTTGGCTTTCCGGCGGTCCGCCGTGTTGAAATTCATCCGGGGGGTGGAATTGCCTCGGCTACAGCCGATGGCAGGCGGCTCCCCGGCGGGGGATCCGGCCCGGAACTCCGCGTGGTCCTGTACCTTGAGGACGGACTCGACGCCGCCGGCGTGCAGTCCATCGTCGCCGGCCTCAACAACGACTGGGCCCGGAATGAATTCTTTGCCGAGCGGGTTGACTCAATCGAGGTCAAGCTGCAGCGCGCAGCACCATAGCTGACGGCCCAACGGGGGGACCTCCCGGTGCTGCCGTGGGCAGTACCAGAAGGATGTAGTGTCGTGAATTTCGCGCTTTACCGGGAGCTGCTCGCCGTCCGGCCCATCAGGCGGCTCCTGCTGGTCGGGATGATTGCCCGCATACCGCACTCGGCGGCCGGCGTCCTGCTGACCCTGCACATCGTCCTGACCCTCGGCCAGGGCTACGCGGCCGCCGGCGCGGCGGCCGCCGTCATGACGATCGGAATCGCCGTCGGGGCGCCCTGGCGCGGACGCCGGGTCGACACCGTGGGACTGCGCAAGGCGCTCATCCCGTCCGTCATCTCCGAGACCGTGATCTGGTCCATCGTGCCGCACGTCTCCTACGAGGTCCTGCTGCCGTTGGTCTTCGTCGGCGGCCTGCTCACGCTGCCCATCTTCAGCGTGGTGCGGCAGTCCCTGGGCGTACTGGCCGCCGGGGACCAGCGCCGCACCGCCTTCGCCCTCGATGCCATCGCCACCGAGCTGGTCTTCATGATCGGCCCCGCAGTCGGCGCCGTCGTCGCCACCAGCGGGCAGTCGGTCCTGGGCCTGACAATAGTCGGCGTGGCCACGTCCGTCTCCGGACTTTTCCTCATGTGGTTCAATCCGCCCACCCGGAGCGCGGCCCCCGACGCCGGGCTCGAGGCGGAGGAGCTCGAGTGCGCGGAGGCCGCCGTCGTCGCCGCCGCGCCGGCCCACCTCCAGGAGGCCGCGGCCGAACTGGCGCCCCTGGCGGCCGCGGCCGAGGAACGGCGGCAGCGGCGCTCTGGCCTGCGCCACCGGGTCATCCACAATTTCAGTTGGTTCACCGCCGCCGTGGGAGCCGTCTTCGCCGTCGCGGCCGGTGCCGGCATGGTCCTCAGCGGCACCGACGTCGGCATCGTCGCAGCCCTTCAGACCGGCGGGCACGAGGGCGAAATCGGGATCGTCTTCGTCTTCTGGTGCGCGGCCTCGGTAGTGGGCGGCATAGTCTACGGCGCCATGCACCGGCCCGTCTCGCCGATCCTCCTGCTGTTGGGAATGTCAGCGCTGACGATCCCGATGGCGTTCGCGACCGATACCTGGACCCTCAGCCTGCTCTCGCTGTTGCCGGGGCTGCTGTGCGCGCCGGTGCTGTCCGCGGCCTCGGAAAAGGTGGCCGAACTCGTTGACGAGAGCCGTCGCGGCGAGGCGATGGGCTGGTACGGGTCCTCGCTCACCGGCGGCGTGGCTCTGGGCGCGCCGCTCGCCGGGCTGTTCATCGACGTCATCGGCCCGTCGGCCGGCTTCGTCGCCGTGGGGCTGGCTGGCGTGGGCCTCTGCCTCGTAGGACTCGTCCTGCAGCGGATGCGCCGCCGCCGCCTGGCCCACGCCTGACGCCGCGGTGTCCCTGTCAGGGTGACCGCGCCGGGCCCGGGGGCCGCACTGAGTCCCGATGGATCGAAGCAGAGTTAACGACGCCGGCGGGCGGACCCTCCGGGTCCGCCCGCCGGCGTGTCATAGCTGACGAAAGTGCTGAGGTGGCCGTGGCTAGTTGGCCGTGACTAGTTGACTGTGACTAGTTGACGGGGCCGGTGTACTTCTCGCCCGGGCCCTTGCCCGGAGCGTCGGGGATGATCGATTCCTCGCGGAAGGCCAACTGCAGCGAACGCAGTCCGTCGCGCAACGGCCCGGCGTGCTGTGAGCCGATTTCCGGTGCCGCGGACGTCACCAGGCCGGCGAGGGCGGTGATGAGTTTGCGGGCCTCGTCCAGGTCCTTGAGTTCCTGGGCATTTTCCTCGGCGGCGAGGCCCAGCTTCACTGCGGCGGCACTCATCAGGTGCACGGCGGCCGTGGTGATGACCTCGATCGCGGGGACTTCCGAGATGTCGCGAATCTGCTGCGAGACGTCGGCCTGTGCGGCTGCGGGCTCGAAGACATGGGAATTACTGTCTGAAGTGCTCATGCTGGTAAGCTTGTCACAGACCGACTGAATGTCGTTATTCTGCAGTGCTTCTTACCTGTGGTGCCTGTTTTTGACTGGTGCTTCCCGGTGTAGGCGGTGCCCGGCGACGCATACGTGCGTTGAGCGGGTATCTTTCTGTAGAATTGGCTTTTAGTTTGCAAGCGGAGTTCTCTCCCACCCGCGTCAGCCGCGAAACTTCCTTCGGGAAGCCCCTCCCTCACGGGAGTCAAGGTTGCCGGGTACCTGGTCGGGCACAACCTCGGACTCCGGTCCGGCGAAAGTGCATGCCGCCTCATTGAGGGCGGCAGTTCCGATCTTGAGGCCTTCGATTGCTCCGGCAATTGGGGGCCTTCTCTTTTTGCCGGTGGAATACCCCTCACGAACACAGGAGCTTTAACATTAGCGAGCCAAGAATCAATGAGCGTATCCGCGTCCCCGAGGTGCGGCTGGTCGGCCCTGCAGGCGAACAGGTAGGAATTGTCCGTATTGAGGATGCCCTGCGTTTGGCTGCCGAGTCCGATCTTGATCTCGTTGAAGTTGCACCGCAGGCCAAGCCTCCGGTGTGCAAGCTGATGGACTTCGGCAAGTACAAGTACGAGGCCGCTGTCAAGGCGCGCGAGGCCCGGAAGAACCAGACCAACACGGTCCTGAAGGAAATCCGCTTCCGCCTGAAGATTGACACCCACGACTACGAGACGAAGCGCGGCCACGCGCTCCGCTTCCTCGGCGCTGGTGACAAGGTCAAGGCCATGATCCAGTTCCGCGGCCGTGAGCAGCAGCGTCCCGAGATGGGCATCCGCCTGCTCCAGCGTTTCGCGGACGACGTCGCCGAAGTTGGCGTTGTGGAGTCCAGCCCCCGGATCGATGGCCGCAACATGGTCATGGTGGTGGGCCCGCTGAAGAATAAGGCTGAAGCCAAGGCAGAGGCCCGCCGCGCAACGCAGCGTGCGGAAGCCAAGGCTGAGAACGAAGCCAAGGCATCGGGCCGCGTCGACGTCTCCGGCGGCAACGCCCCGCTCACGCAGACGCTGTCTGACCTCCTGCCCGAAGGCTACGTCGTAGCGACGGAGGCTCCTGCAACGGAGGCTCCCGCGGTCGAAGAAGCCAAGGTCGAAGAGACCACGGCTGAAACGGCGGCAGCCACGCACGCCCCGGTCGAGGAAGCCAAGGCCGAGGAGGCTCCGGCCCAGGAAGCCCCGAAGGAAGCTGCTCCCAAGGCAGCCGAGAAGCCGGCAGCAGCCAAGGCTCCCGAGGCTCCGAAGGCGGCCGAGAAGCCCGCAGCAGCCAAGGCTCCCGAGGCTCCGAAGGCCGCTCCGGCCCCGGCTCCCGTGGCTAAGGCCCCCGTGGCTAAGGCTCCGGAGGAGAAGGCTGCGGAATCCGCTCCGGCCGCTCCGGCAGCAGCACCGAAGCCGGTCGCTGCTCCGAAGCCGGTTCCGAGGCCTGCAGCTCCGAAGCCCGCCGCACGGCCGGCCGCCCCCCGGGCTGCCGCCAAGCCCGGCAGCAAGAAGACCAACTAGTTCACGGCTGCCGGACAGCAATGTCCGGCAGCAAGCAACCAGCATGCCGCCCGCAGGGGCGGCTGCACGAAAGAGCTGCAGACTTTTCTGCGGATACGTAAGGAGATCGGTTCCCATGCCGAAGATGAAGACCCACAGCGGTGCTAAGAAGCGCTTCAAGCTGACCGGTAGCGGCAAGCTGCGCCGTCAGCAGGCCAACCGCCGTCACTACCTCGAGCACAAGTCCTCACGGCTGACCCGTCGCCTTGCCGGCGACAAGATCGTCTTCAAGGGCGACGCCAAGGTCATCCGGAAGATGCTCGGCATCTAAGTTCCAAGTTCTCTGATTGCCGGCCACCTGGCGGCAATCAACTACCAAAAAGGCTTCTCAGGCCAGCCGGACTTTTCCGGCAGTAGACGCTTGGGATCAGAATTCTGAAGGAGTACGCACGTGGCACGTGTGAAGAGGGCTGTAAATGCCCACAAGAAACGCCGGGTTATCCTCGAACGCGCAAAGGGCTACCGCGGACAGCGCTCACGCCTGTACCGCAAGGCCAAAGAGCAGCTGCTGCACTCGTTTGTGTACAGCTACGGCGACCGCAAGAAGAAGAAGGGCGACTTCCGCCGTCTTTGGATCCAGCGCATCAACGCTGCATCCCGCGCCAACGGCCTGACCTACAACCGCCTGATCCAGGGCCTGAAGGCCGCTGAGGTTGAGGTTGACCGCCGCATGCTGGCCGAGCTCGCCGTTTCCGACGCCAACGCCTTCGCCGCGCTGGTCAAGGTCGCCAAGGACGCGCTGCCCGCCGACACGTCAGCTCCGGCTGTCCAGGCTGAGGCCGCTCCGGCTCCGAAGGCCGCCAAGAAGGCTCCCGCGAAGAAGCCTGCTGCCAAGAAGGCCGCCGACGAGGCTGCAAAGTAGTTCCCGCAGCAGTTGAAAAACTGCAGCGTTCAAGAACCGGCTGCGAGAGCAACTAAGGTTCTTATATGAACGAATCCGGGCGCCCGCAAGATCTTCCACTTTCCAACCCCCGAGCTGATCGGGTGAGGAAGGTGGCACAACTTGCCGGGCGCCCGGCCCGTTTAAAGCGACGCGAGTTCCTGGCGGAGGGGCCGCAGGCGGTCCGGGAAGCCCTCGTCCTACACCAAAAGAGGCTCGCCGCGGGGCAACCCGGCATCGTCTATGAGGTCTACGCGAGCGAGTCGTGCCTGGACCGGCATCCGGATCTGGAGACACTCGCGGAGGGCACCACCGCCTACCTCGCCACCGACGAAGTGCTCGCCGCGATGGCGGACACGGTCACCCCGCAGGGCGTTCTCGCGGTCTGCGGTTTCCTGGACGTTGGCCTCGATGAGGTGCTGGACGCCGGGCCGCGGCTGATCGCCGTCCTTTGCCAGGTCCGCGACCCCGGCAACGCCGGAACCGTCCTGCGCGCCGCCGACGCTGCCGGCGCGGACGCGGTGGTCCTGACCGGATCCAGCGTGGACATCTACAACCCCAAAGCGGTCCGTTCGACGGCGGGATCCCTCTTCCACCTGCCGATCGTCCTTGGCGCCGATGCGGCTGACATCGTGGCCCGCTGCAAGGAACGGGGGATCGGCGTCCTCGCCGCCGATGGCTACGGCCAGCTGAACCTGGACCGTCTCCAGGACGAGAATGCGGCCCGCCGGCTGGGCGCGTCCGCCGCGGGATCGGTCTACGCGCTGGAACAGCCCACCGCCTGGCTTTTTGGCAACGAAGCCCAGGGCCTGTCCGAGGACGAGATTGCGCTGGCCGACCACCGGGTGGCCGTGCCGGTCTATGGGCAGGCGGAGAGCCTCAACCTCGGCACCGCGGCCACCGTCTGCCTCTACGCCAGCGCCCGGTCCCAGCAGGTGCCCTAGAGACCCGGCTGCCCGAAAAGGCATCCCGGCGGATGCAGGCGCAGAAAAAAGGCGGGGCCCGCCAAAGGTGGGCTCCGCCGTCGTACTGTTCTGTCGAAGTGTGCCTAGGGCCTCACTCGAAGCGTGAGGTCAGCCGTACAGAATTATGATGTGGTCTTGTTGCGTCCTGTAATGGCGCCGTAGGCGAGGGCAACCACCAAGCCGCCGACGATGGCCAGGAGCCAGGAACCGAGATTCCAAAATTCCATCTTGCCGCCGCCAAACAGAAGGTCGCCGATCCAGCCACCGACAATGGCTCCGACGACGCCGAGCACGAGGCTGGTAACCCAGCCGCCGCCGACCCTGCCGGGCATGACTGCCTTGACGATTGCACCTACTATGAGTCCGAGAATGATCCAGCCAAGAAAGCCCATGTCTCCTCCTACATATTCGTCGGTATCCAAATTGTGAATCCCGAATATGGCTTCAAGCTAACATAGGCCGGATTACTTGTCAGCAGGGAAGTGCCCAATCGTTACGTGGCGGTATCGGCCCTGCCGCGGTTCGGAGGCCGCCCGGAAACAGGTAGCGTATTCCTTGCGGGCGCCGGGTTCTTCCGGTGTCCGCTTACACCCCGGAAGAACCCCGTTAAGGAGAAGCTCACGTGGCTGCAAATGGCGGTACCAAGGCGATAATTGCGGCGCTGGCTGCCAACCTGACCATCGCCGTTTTGAAGTTCGTCGCCTATTTTTTGACGCTGTCGTCATCCATGCTGGCCGAAGCCATTCACTCGCTCGCAGACTCCGGCAACCAGTTGCTGCTGCTGGTCGGCGGCAAGCGCGCGGAGCGGGAAGCCAGCCAGGAACACCCCTTTGGCTACGGCCGTGAGCGCTACATCTACGCCTTCATCGTCTCGATTGTGCTGTTCAGCGTCGGCGGTCTCTTTGCGCTCTACGAGGCGTGGGGAAAGATCCAGCACCCGCATGGCATCGAAGGTGACTTCTGGTGGGTGCCGCTGGCTGTGCTGGTGGGCGCGATCATTGCCGAATCCTTCTCGTTCCGGACGGCGATCGCCGAATCCAACCCCCTCCGCGGGAAGCAGAGCTGGGTCAAGTTCATCCGCAACGCCAAGCAGCCGGAACTCCCCGTGATCCTGCTCGAAGATTTCGGCGCCCTCGTGGGCCTCGTCTTCGCGCTCTTCGGCGTAAGCCTGACACTCATCACCGGGAACGGCATCTGGGACGCCCTGGGCACCGCCATGATCGGCCTCCTGCTCGTGGGGATCGCCGTCGTGCTGGCCATGGAAACAAAGTCCCTGCTCCTGGGCGAGTCGGCCACCCGGGACGACGTTGCCAAGATCCGCAGCGCGATCGAAGCTGGCGGCACCGGCATCATTCACCTCAAGACGATGCACCTAGGCCCCGAGGAACTGCTGGTGGCGGCGAAGATCAGCATCGGCCGCACGGACTCCGGCCAGGACATTGCGAAGGCGATTGACGCCGCAGAGGCCCGGATCCGCGAGGCCGTCCCGATCGCCCGGGTCATCTACCTGGAGCCGGATGTGCAGCGGGTCAGTGCGTCCTAACCGGTGGCCGCCGTCGACGGCAGCGCAGTAAAAGGCAGGGCAGTAAAAGGCAGCGCCGTAGAAGACAGCGCAGCTAGAAGTCAGCAAACAAGAACGGCAGCCCGGTCCAGTACATCACTGGATCGGGCTGCCGTTCTTCGTGGGCGGCGGGTCAGCGGCTACGAGGCCAGCGGCCGCCGGCGTTCCACGGCGCCGCTGATGGCGGCGACCCCGAGGCCCAGGATGGCCAGGACGGCACCCACGAGCGCGGGGGCGACGTAACCCCAGCCCCAGGCGATCACGAGTCCGCCGAGAAAGGCGCCCAAGGCGTTGGCGACGTTGAGCGCCGCATGGTTGAGGGATGAGGCCAGCGACGGGGCATCAGGCGATGCATCCAGGAGCCTGGTCTGCAAGGCGGGAACCAGCATGGACCCGGCGGCACCGACCACGAACACCATGATCAGCGCCGACCATGCCCAATGGGCCGCAACGGCATAGACCACGAGGGCCACGGCTGTCGCCGGCAGCACCCAGTAGATCGTCCCCATGACGGACTTATCGGCGATCCGGCCGCCAACGATGTTGCCTGCCACCATGCCCACTCCGTACAGCGCCACGACGAGCGGCAGCCACGGCGCCGGGACGCCGGCCACGGATGTCATGGTGTGCGAAATGTAGGTGTAGGTCGCGAAGAAGCCGCCGAAGCCGACGATGCCGACCAGGATGGCGAGCCACACCTGGAGCCGCTTGAGTGCCCCGAGCTCGCGGCGGAAGCTGGCATCGGCGTGCGGCTTCTGGAACGGAACGAACTTCCACAACATGGCGAGCGTGATGATGCCGATCAGGCCGACCAGCAGGAACAGCAGCCTCCACCCGTAGCTCTGGCCCAGCCAGGTAGCGAAGGGAACGCCGATGACGTTGGATACAGTCAGCCCGGCCATAACCATCGAAATGGCCCAGCCCCGCTTGGTCGGCGCCACGAGGGACGCGGCAATCACGGCCGCGACGCCGAAGAAGGCGCCGTGCGGCAGCCCCGCCGCGAACCGCGACACCAGCATGGAGCCGTAGTCAGGGGCGAGGAAGGAACTGAGGTTGGCGATGCTGAAGAAGAGCATGAGCCCCAGGGCCAGATGCTTGCGCGGCAGTTTGGCTCCGACGGCGGCCAGCACGGGCGCACCGACGACGACGCCGAGGGCGTAGGCGGAGATGAGGTGGCCGGCCTCGGGCGTGCTGATGTTCAGGCCCTGCTCAATCTCCTTGAGCAGGCCCATCATGGTGAATTCTGTGGTGCCGATCCCGAACCCGCCCATGGCGAGGGCAATGATGGCGAGGGCAAGGTGACGGGTGCCGGTCTTGGACGACGCCGGAGCTTGTGTGGTGGTTGTCATTCGTCTTTTCGGGTGATTTCCGGGAGATGCCGGGAAGAGTCGGCCAGATAAATATGCTTTATAGAACTGAGAGCGCGCGCCGAATATTCCGCAGGCTGCCCGGCAACGCCTTCACCATTGTCCCTTACCCATTCCCAGCTGTGACGCCCCCCGCGACGCCGGCCGCCGACGTCGATCCCTGGCGCCCGCCTTAGACTGGGGAGCGTGACTGGACTCATCAACGTCGTCGGCGGCGCAGTAGTGGACTCCCTGGCGGAACCGGGCAAACTCCTTGTAGCGCGGCGCACGGCGCCACCGCAGTTTGCCGGTATGTGGGAGTTCCCGGGCGGAAAAGTGGAGCCGGGCGAAGCAGCCGAAGACGCCCTGCACCGCGAGCTCCGGGAGGAACTCGGTGTGCAGGTACGGCTCGGAGCCGAGCTGCCCGCGGCGACCGCGGCGGGCTGGCCGCTCAACGAGAAGGCTGCGATGCGGGTCTGGTTCGCCGAACTCGAGGACGGGGAGCCCCTGCCGCTGGAGGACCACGACGAACTGCGCTGGCTTGACCTCCGCAATTCCGAGGACGTCCTGGGCCTGCCGTGGATCCCGGCCGACTTCCCGATCGTCGAAGCGCTCCTGGCCGCCGTCCATGCCGCCAGGCTGCGCGGCGGGGGAGCCGAACTGATCCGCTGACCCGGACACGCCGACCGGCATACGCCCGGCCGCCTCTCGCCAAACGGTCAGGCATGTGCCTACTCTGAACGCAATCGAGAGGAGCAGCCCGTGCAGGTCGGTGTCGGACGAGAACAGCGCGCCGGAGAACGCCGAGTTGCGGCCACGCCGGAAACGGTGCAGCAGCTGACGGCCCTCGGGCTCACACTCGTGGTGGAGAGCGGCGCAGGAACCGAGGCAGGGTTCGCGGACGCAGCGTTCAAAGAGGCTGGCGCCACGGTGATCTCGGAGCTCCCGCTCGCGGCCCTGGACGTCCTGCTGCATGTTCGTCCGCTCGCGCCGGAGACTGCGGCCCGGCTGCGGCCCGGTGCCATCACTGTCGGCCTGGCGTCGCCAGCCTCCGAGTTGCCGACCGTCCGGGCGCTGGCCGCCGCCGGGATCACCTCCTTCGCCCTGGAGCTGCTTCCGAGGATCTCCCGGGCCCAGTCGATGGACGCACTCACTTCGCAGTCCCTTGTCACCGGGTACCGCGCCGTGCTGGAAGCCGCCGTGCGGTATCCGCGGTTCTTCCCGCTCTACATGACGGCCGCCGGAACCATCCCCCCGGCGAGGGTACTGGTCCTGGGAGCCGGCGTCGCCGGCCTGCAGGCCATCGGCACCGCGAAGCGGCTGGGCGCCCGCGTTTCGGCCAACGACATCCGCGCCGCCTCCGCCGACGAGGTCGCCTCGATGGGCGGCACGTTCATCAATCTGGACCTCGACGCGGCGGCGGAAGGAACCGGCGGCTACGCCCGCGCCCTCGGCGAGGACCGGGCGCAACGCCAGCGCAGCCTGCTGGCCCCGCACGTCGCGGCCACGGACATCCTGATCACGACGGCGGCCATCCCGGGCCGGGCCGCTCCCTTGCTGGTAACCACCGACATGGTGGCCGGCATGCGGGCAGGGTCCGTCGTCGTCGACCTCGCCGCGGAGTCCGGCGGCAATGTGGAAGGCGTGATCGCCGGCCAGGACATCCAGGTGCCGGTTGAGGGAGGATCTGTCACACTCGTGGGCCTGCAGGACGCCGCGTCCGCCATGCCGTCGGACGCGTCCCGGCTCTTCGCCCGGAACGTCAGCAACTTCCTCGCCCTCATGACCGACGGCGGCACCGTTGCCCCGGACTTCGGCGACGACGTGGTCGCCGGAACATGCCTGACCCACGGCGGCGCCGTACGGCATTCCGCCACCGCCGCAGCCCTGGGAGAGGACATCTGATGGGCCCCGTTGCGCTGCTGACAGTCGTGGTGCTTGCCGTATTCGTCGGCTTCGAAGTCGTGTCCAAGGTGACCAGCAAGCTGCATACACCGCTCATGTCCGGCGCCAATGCCATCCACGGGATCATCCTCGTCGGCGCCATCATCGTGGCCGGACAAGCCGGCGACCCCTGGGTGCTCGGCATCGCGCTCCTGGCAGTGGTCCTGGCGACCGTGAACCTGGTAGGTGGCTTTGTGGTCACGGACCGGATGCTGGAGATGTTCAGCGTGCACAAGCCCCTGCACAAATCGGCGCAGAAGCCCTCAGGAACCGGCACCGCCAAAGCCGGCGGAACGGCGGCCGAAGGACACACCGGTGAC
Organism: Arthrobacter sp. TE12232; assembly: GCF_054062615.1. Lineage (NCBI taxonomy): Bacteria > Bacillati > Actinomycetota > Actinomycetes > Micrococcales > Micrococcaceae > Arthrobacter > Arthrobacter sp. TE12232. Next base: position 949,753 of record NZ_JBSSFK010000001.1, on the reverse strand, counting down.
GGCACCTCCGGCGGCGGCGCAGGGGAGGCGAGATGAGCCTCCTGACCCCGGAATGGACAGCCCTGCTGTATCTGGTGGCCGCCGTCTGCTTCATCCTGGCGCTAAAGGGCCTGAGCTCGCCAAAAACCGCCCGCCGCGGCAACGCCATCGGTGCGGCCGGGGCGCTCGTCGCGGTCATCACGGTGTTCTTCTCTGCCCGGCTGGAGAATATTCCGCTCATCCTGGCCGCCATCGCCGTCGGCTCCGCGATAGCCGTCCCCGTGGCCCGGCGGGTGCACATGACGCAGATGCCCCAACTGGTGGCACTGTTCAACGGCGTCGGCGGCGGCGCCGCAGCGCTGGTCGCCGCACTCGAACTGAGCCACAGCGAGGATCCGTGGGTGCGCCTGGCGGTCGTCTTCACCATGCTCGTGGGCGCCGTGTCCTTCGCGGGCTCCGCGGTGACCGTGGGCAAGCTGCAGGAACTCATCAGCACCCGTCCGCTGCTGTTTCCCGGGATGCCCTGGGTGATGGGGGCCGTCATGCTCGGGGCGGTCGTCTCCGGGGCACTGGTCGTCCTGAGCGGGTCCGTCGGCTGGTCGCTGGCGCTGCTGGGCCTGGGGCTCGCGGCAGGTCTGCTGCTCGTGTTGCCGGTGGGCGGGGCGGATGTGCCGATCGTGATCTCGCTGCTGAATGCCTTCACGGGCCTGGCGGTGGCCGCGTCCGGCGTCGTCCTGGGCAACGTCCTGCTGCTCGTCGCCGGAACTCTGGTCGGCGCGAGCGGCACCATCCTGACCAAGGTCATGGCCTCTGCCATGGGGCGCGGAGTCACCGGAATCATGTTCGGCGCCTTCAAGGGCGGCTCGACGGCGGGTTCCACCGCCGTGAGTGACCGGCCCGTACGCTCATCCTCCCCGGAAGACGTAGCCGTCCAGCTCGGCTATGCCCAGCGCGTGGTGATCGTTCCCGGGTACGGGCTCGCCGTGGCACAAGGCCAGCACACCGTGGCGGAGCTCGCCACAGCTTTGGCCGACCGCGGCATTGATGTGGTGTTCGCCATACATCCCGTGGCGGGACGCATGCCGGGCCACATGAACGTGCTCCTGGCCGAGGCCGATGTGCCGTATGAGTCCCTGCGGGAGCTGGCGGAAATAAATCCCGAGTTCGCCAACACGGACATCGTGCTGGTGGTCGGCGCCAACGACGTCGTCAACCCGGCGGCCAAGTCTTCACCTGGTTCGCCGATCTACGGGATGCCGATCCTGGACGTGGTGCAGGCCCAGCAGGTGGTCTTCCTGAAGCGGTCGATGCGTCCGGGCTTCGCGGGCATCGAAAACGATCTCCTGCACGACCCCAAAACCACGCTCCTGTTCGGGGATGCCAAGGATTCGCTGTCCAAGGTGCTCGGTGCGGTCAAGGAGCTCTGACGTCAGGGAGCTGGCGCGTTTCAGAACAACGTCGGCTGCGCTGCCTGGTGGCCGGCATGCACCGTGCCGGGGTGCCGGGTAGTGGCGTACCGGGATGTGTCCGGGATGCTTCCAGCCGGGTACTGGGCTTCCTCTTCCCGGGCATCATCGCTGAGGTCCGCGTTGCCGCTGAGGTCCCTGTGGCTGAAGCCCTGCGAACCGGAAAAGCCGTGCAGGTCCTTGAAATAGCGGATGCGACCGGCCAGCCACGCCCGGTATTCCTTTGAGGCATAGGACCCGCTGCCGTACAACCGGCGGTACTTGCCCGCCAGGTGCGGATGTTCGCGGGCAATCCACTGCATGAACCACTCACGCGTCCCCGGCTTCAGGTACAGCGCGCCGGCCGTGACCCCCGTGGCGCCGGCCGCTGCCAGGGCCGCGAAGAGGGAGTTGAGGGCGTCGTCACCGTCGGAAAGCCACGGCAGGATCGGCATGGCCATGACGCCGCAGGGCAGGCCTGCTTCCCTGAGCCGGGAAATGAGCTTCAGCCGTGCCCGCGGACCCGGTGTACCGGGCTCCACGGCCTCGGACAGGTGCTCGTTGGTCATGGCCAGCGAGATGCCCACCCCGACCGGCACCTGGGCCGCGGCATGCTTCAGCAGCGGGATGTCCCGGGCCAGGAGCGTGCCTTTAGTGAGGATGGACAGGGGCGTGCCGGAGTCGGCGAGGGCGCCAATGATGCCGGGCATGAGCTGGTAGCGGCCCTCGGCGCGCTGATAGGGGTCCGTGTTGGTGCCGAGGGCCACGTGCTCGTGCCGCCAGGAGGGCTTGGCCAGTTCCCCGCGCAGGACCTCGGCAGCATTGATCTTGACCACCACCTGGCTGTCAAAGTCCAGGCCGGCGTCGAAGTCCAGGTACGTGTGGCTCTTGCGGGCAAAGCAGTAGACGCAGGCATGGCTGCAGCCGCGGTACGGGTTGATGGTCCAGTCGAACGGCATCCGAGAACCGGCGACCACCTTGTTGAGCACCGATTTGGCGGTGACCTCATGGAAAGTGATCCCGGCAAACTCCGGGGTGGAGACGGACCGAACCAGTCCGGCCAGGGGCAACAGGGCATCGGGGGACAGTGGAGTGCCGGACCTGATATTGGCAGAATCCGTCGTGGTGGACGGGTCTTCCGTCGAGACGTCGCTTCCGGAGCTGCCGCGCTTCAGTGCTTGTGCATCCCATCTCATGCCACCATTCGAATATATGTTCGACTCAATGTCAAGAATGCCGTCGGGCCATGCGGATGAGATTCGCTGTCTTGGCGGCTGACCCCCAGACGCTTCTCGTGGACGCCTGCAACGCAGCTGCGGGATTGAGACTTACGAGGCCAGCCGCTCGCGTGCGTCGTGATCGGAGCTGATCGGCTCAGCACCACGTTTGGGCTGGTTAACCTCGGCCCACACCGCATCGAGGGAAAGTCCCAGGACCTCGGCGATCGCAGCGATAGTCGGGAAGGCGGGGGTCGCGACACGGCCCGTCTCGATCTTCCGGAGGGTCTCCGGTGAGACACGTGCATCGAGCGCGACGTCGAGCATCGATCGCCCTCCCCTGGCGCGACGCAACAGGGCGCCGAGGCGCTGTCCGCGCTCGACCTCTTCGAATGTAAGCGGCAACCTGACCATGGCTCCGATTATACCGGGATAATATGGCCGGTATAGTTATTGGATGCGTGAGAAAGGCGCCGCATGATCGAGATCCTGAACCCCGCCGAACTGGCCCGAGCAAAAGAAACAGGCGCCCTTGTCGCCGACATCCTGCAGACGCTGAAGAGCCGAAGCACAGTCGGCGCGAACCTCCTGGACCTCGACCGGTGGGCCCGGAGCATGATCGTCGACGCTGGAGCGCAGTCCTGTTACGTCGACTACGAGCCATCCTTCGGGCGCGGGCCGTTCGGACACTACATCTGCACGGCCGTCAACGACGCCGTGCTCCACGGACTCCCGTACGACTACGCGCTCGCCGACGGCGACCTGCTGACACTCGACCTCGCCGTCTCCAAACGAGGAGTCGCTGCGGACTCTGCCATCAGCTTCATCGTGGGCGACTCAAGGCCCCCGGAGAGCGTCGCAATGATCAGCGCGACCGAGCGCGCATTGAACGCAGGGATAGCCGCTGCCCGACCCGGGGCTCGCATCGGCGACATCTCCCATGCCATCGGCTCGGTCCTCAGCGAGGCGGGATACCCGATCAACACCGAGTTTGGCGGTCATGGCATCGGATCGACGATGCACCAGGACCCGCACGTTCCTAACACCGGACGGCCGGGCCGCGGATACAAACTGCGCCCCGGTTTGCTGCTCGCACTCGAGCCGTGGGTCATGGCCGACACCGCTGAACTCACCACCGACGCCGACGGGTGGACGCTCCGAAGTGCGACAGGCTGCCGGACAGCACACAGTGAGCATACGATCGCCATCACCAGCGACGGAGCCGAAATACTCACCTTGCCGACGCAGGCGCACCCGTGAGATCGGAGCCATACCTGCCCCGTGTGCTGCATCTGATGCAGGATCCGCTGTACGGAGACTGTCCAACAGGCCGAGCCTGGATTACGCGACGAAGGACTGCTTAGGCTGCCGGCTGGATCATGTCGTGTTCCCCCGGATCCCGGGGTGCCTCACTGGAAGGTACGACGCCGGCCATGCCGCCTTTCGCCGCGACAAGCGCCGCCGAGCGCAGTGTGGGGGCGATCTGCCGGAGCGAATCGTTGGGCCGCATCGTGGTGGCGCGTTGTTAGGCTGGGGCGATGATTCTCCTGACCGGATTCGAGCCCTTCGGTGGCGAAACAACCAACCCGTCCTGGGCCGCGGCCCGTTCGGCGGCGCGGTTGCTCCGGTCGGAAGGACTCGACGTCCGGGCCGTGGAACTTCCCTGCGTCTTCGGGACATCGGCGACGGTGCTGGAGGAGGCTCTGGAGCGCTTCCGGCCGGAACTCGTGCTGTGCACCGGCCAGGCCGGCGGCAGGGCACGTATCTCCCTGGAGCGCGTGGCCATCAACTGTGACGACGCCCGGATCCCGGACAACGCCGGCAACCGGCCCGTGGACGAACCCGTGGTCAGCGGCGGACCGGCAGCCTATTTCACGTCCCTGCCGGTCAAGGCGGCGCTCGCGGCCCTGGCCGCAGAACAGATCCCGGCGGAAGTGTCGCAAAGCGCGGGGACCTATGTGTGCAACCACACCTTCTATGCGCTCATGCACGCACTGAGGCTGCGGCCGGGCACCAGGGGAGGCTTCGTCCACGTCCCCTACGAGGACAGCCAACTTCCGGCCGGGAGCAGCACGCCGTCGCTGCCGGCGCACCAGATGGCGGCGGCGCTCGCCGTCGTCGTCCGCACCGCGCTCGCGACGACGACGGATCTCAAGATCGCTGCCGGCGCAACGCACTAGCGGGCCGAGCGCCAGGCAGGCCGCCAGCGGCTCAAGCGTCGACAGGATGACTCAGTCGAGCAGTTCCCAGACGACGCCGACCGTGGCGGTGACGCTCGACTCACCGGCCTCAACGGTGAGAGCTTCCGCCGACACCGCGCGCTGCATCTTCGCGACCGGGACCGGCGGCTGGAACCCGGTGTGCTGGGTGAGGGAAAGAACCCTGCCCAGGCCTGTCCCGGAGAGGTCGGCGTAGTGCGCGGCTGTGGTGCGGGCATCCTGCCAGGCAGCCTCCCGCGCCCGGACCTCGACGCCGGCGGAATCCGCGAAGCCGAGCGTCAGGCCGTTCAGCCGGACGTCGTCTCCGCCGGCGGCAACGGCCGCGGCGATGACCTCCGAGGATGCGGACAGCGTTCGGATCCTGATGGTGAGCGTGCTTGAGGCCAGATAGCCGGTGACGGTCTGTCCGCGGCCCTCCTGCCAGTTCACTTCGGCGCGGACGTTCAGCCCGGAGGTGGACATGTCGGGGCCGTCCACCCCGTGCTGCCGGAGCGCCGACGTGATGGCGGCCGAGCGTGTTCCGGCGTCGCCGTAGGCCTCGGCCACGGTAGCCCGGCGGCATTCGACGCCAACTGACAACGTCAGGAGGTCAGGCACCGCCTCCGCGCTGCCGGTTCCGGTGACCGAAATGCTTCTGGGGTTGTGTGTCATGTCAGGCCTCGTATCGCTCGGGGGCAGTCACGCCCGTGTGCGGTTTGTTCGCGGATCGGTCGCCGGGGCGCTCGCGCGGGATAGCCGCCTGCTTCCAGCCCGGCGTGGCGCTCGAAGAAGTTCGCGCTGCCCGGGTTGCCCGTCCGCCAGAGCGACCAGCCCGCGGCGATGAAGTACAGGGGAAGGAAGGGAAGCCCCAGGCACCAGGCGTACTGGGTGCTGTGGCGCTCCTCGTGTCCGAGCAGTGCCGGATTGGCGCGGGCGGCTTCCGGGCCGGCACGGAAGAGGATCACGTTGCCCACCGTGAAGGCCCCGGCAAAGGGCAGCCGCCAGCGGTAGTGGCTCGCGATCAGCAGCCCACGCGGACCCCTGCCGACGTTCGTCCCGGCACAGACCGCCAGCACCAGCCCCAGGAGGGTGGTGCCATTGAGCATGTTGGCGATCTGCCGCAGCCGTTGACCGGACGTCATGAGGCCATGGTAGCCGGGGACATGTCCACGGGTCAGGGGAGCGGGGGGACATGTCCGGTGGTCAGGCAAGCCCGACCCCGGGGGCGCGCCGGGGACCTTAGGAGAGCCGCCGTGATGTGTCACGTCACGCGGCCGTTGCCGTGCGGCCGACGGCCGTCTACTAGACTGGAGGAAGTGCCCGCCGGAGGGATTTCGGCTGGCCTGCACTATGAATTCAGCACAATGAATCCAGCACAATGAATCCAGCACAATGAACTGTGACAGCGAACAGTGATCAGGAACAGTGATCACGGGCTGTGACAATGAACTGTGACAATAAGCCTTGCCGACAACTCGCGCCCTGCGTGCGTGCCGCCGGCATGATCCGACTCGTAGCTAAGAACAGTAGATGACTGAAACTTTGCCGGGCGCCGCCGTCCCGAATCCTCTGGATGAAGCCGCCATTACCGCTGCCGTAGACCAAGCCGTTGCCGCCATCGCCGCTGCCGCGACCCTCGATGAACTCAAGGCCGTGCGCCTCGCGCACACGGGTGAGAAGTCGGCGCTGAGCCTCGCCAACCGCGAGATCGGCGCGTTGCCCAAGGACCAGAAGGCCGCCGCCGGCAAACTCATGGGAGCCTCCCGCGGACGCGTCAACAAGGCGCTCGCGGACCGTACGGCCGAGCTCGAAGCCGAGAATGACGCGCGGATCCTCGTCGAAGAGACCGTCGACGTCACGGCGGCGCCCCGCCGGCGCCGGGCCGGTGCACGCCACCCGCTTTCCACGCTGCAGGACCGCGTCGCGGACATCTTCGTTGGCATGGGCTGGGAGATCGCCGAGGGGCCCGAGGTCGAGTCCGAATGGTTCAACTTCGATGCCCTGAACTTCAAGCCGGACCACCCCGCCCGCGACATGCAGGACACGTTCTTCGTCGAGCCGCCCGAGGCGCACCTGCTCATGCGCACCCACACCTCACCGGTGCAGGTCCGCTCCATGCTGGAACGCGAACTGCCCATCTACGTGCTGTGCCCGGGCAAAGTGTTCCGCACGGATGAACTCGACGCGACGCACACCCCGGTCTTCCACCAGTTCGAGGGCCTGGCCATCGACAAGAAGCTGAGCATGGCCGACCTCCGCGGCACCCTGGAGCACTTCGCACGGCAGATGTTCGGCGGGGAAGCACAGATCCGGCTGCGCCCGAACTACTTCCCGTTCACCGAGCCCTCCGCCGAGCTGGACATCTGGCACCCGGGCGCCAAGGGCGGCCCCAGCTGGATCGAGTGGGGCGGCTGCGGCATGGTCAACCCGAACGTCCTGCGCGCCGCCGGCATCGATCCGGACGTTTATTCAGGTTTTGCCTTCGGTATGGGCATCGAGCGCACCCTCATGTTCCGCAATGAGGTTGGCGACATGCGCGACATGATTGAAGGCGACGTACGTTTCAGCGAGCACTTCGGGATGGAGATCTAACAGTGCGTATCCCACTTTCCTGGTTGCGCGAATTCGCGCAGGTACCGGCCGAAGCAACGGCCGAAGACGTCATGGCCGAGCTCGTCAAGGTCGGACTCGAAGAAGAAGCGGTCCACCGTCCCACGGACACCATCCAGGGTCCGATCGTGGTGGGCCAGGTGCTCAGCATCGTCAAGGAACCCCAGACCAACGGCAAGACCATCAACTGGTGCCAGGTCCGGGTTGTCCCCGAAGGCCAGCAGCAGACCCTGACCGGTGAGGGCATCGACCCCTCCGGTGTGCAGGGCATCATCTGCGGCGCCCACAACTTCGTCGAAGGCGACAAGGTGGTTGTTACCCTCCCCGGTGCCGTACTGCCCGGCGACTTCCATATCTCCGCACGCAAGACCTACGGCCACCTCTCCGCCGGCATGATCGCGTCCGTGCGTGAACTCGGCATCGGCGAGGATCACGACGGCATCCTGGTCCTGTCCCGGATCGGCCTCGACCCCGAACTGGGCACCGACGCCATGGAACTCCTGGGCCTCTATGACCAGGCCGCCGAAATCAACGTCACCCCGGACCGCAGCTACTGCTTCTCCATCCGCGGAGTGGCCCGTGAATACGCGCATGCCACCGGCACCGAGTTCACCGACCCGGCATCCAAGGTCCACGCCCCGCAGGTGCTGTCCGGCGGTTACGGCGTCAAGCTCAACGACGACGCCCCGATCTACGGCAAGCCGGGCTGCGACCGCTTCGTGGCCCGCACCGTGCGCGGCGTGGACGCCACCCGGCCCACCCCGCCGTGGATGACGTCCCGCCTCCGGCTCGCCGGCATCCGGTCCATCTCCCTGCCGGTGGATATCTCCAATTACGTCATGCTTGAGCTCGGGCAGCCGAACCACTGCTATGACCTGGACAAGCTGTCCGGCGACATCGTGGTCCGGCGGGCCACGGCAGGGGAGAAGATCACCACCCTGGATGACAAGGAGCGCACGCTCGACGCCGAGGACCTGCTCATCACGGACGCCTCCGGGCCCATCGGGATCGCCGGCGTCATGGGCGGCGCCCACACCGAGGTATCGGACTCCACCACCAACGTCCTGGTCGAGGCCGCGCACTTCGACGAAGTCTCGATCGCGCGCTCGCGCCGCCGCCACAAGCTCCCATCCGAGGCGTCCAAGCGCTTCGAACGCGGCGTGGACTGGAAAGTTGCCGACGTCGCCGCCCAGCGCGTGGTGGACCTGCTGGTCGAACTCGCCGGCGGCACCGCCGACGAGGCGGGGACCGACGTTGGCACTGCACCGGACGCCGTCACCATCGAACTGCCGGCAGGCTACGCTGCCGCCCGGATCGGGATCGACTTCACCGAGGACCACATCGTGACCTCGCTCGAGGACCTCGGCGCCGTCGTCGAAACGAGCGCCGCCGGCCACACGGTGACCGCCCCGAGCTGGCGCAACGACCTCGAAACCAAAGACGACCTCACCGAGGAAATCGCCCGGCTGGTCGGCTACGACAAGATCCCGGCAACCCTGCCGGTGGCGCCGCCGGGCCGTGGCCTGACGCGTGTCCAGCAGCAGCGCCGTCGCCTGATCCAGGCCCTCGCCGACGCCGGACTCACCGAAGTGCTGGCCTACCCGTTCGTGTCCAAGGCCGCCAACGACACCTTCGGTGTTCCTGCCGAGGGTGCGGCGCGCACGGCCCTCAAACTGGCGAACCCGATCAGCGAGGAGCACGGCTTCCTGCGGACCTCCATCCTGCCGGGCCTGATCGAGGTGGCCAAGCGCAACCACTCCCGTGGTTTCCGCGACCTCGCCCTCTTCGAGGCCGGGCTCGTGTTCCTGCCCGGCGAGCAGCTGGGCACCGCCTCGATTCCGCCGCTCGGCGTCAAACCCGGCGACGAGGTGCTGGATGCCCTGTACGACGGCGTCCCGGACCAGCCGCTGCACCTCGCCGCGGTTCTCACGGGGCACGACTCGCCCGCAGCCCCGGGCCACGCCCCGCGGGCGTGGGACTGGGCCGACGCCCTGGATATCGCCCGTGTCGCCGGCGACGTGCTCGGCGTCGACCTCGTGGTCACTCAGGGCCGGCACCAGGCCTTCCACCCGGGCCGGGCCGCGCAGATTGCCCTGCGCACCGGCGAGGTAGTGGGCTATGCCGGGGAGCTGCACCCGAAGCTGCTGGCAGCCTACGACATGCCGGCCCGCTCCGTGGCGCTGGAACTGAACGCCGACGCCCTGTTCGAGGCCGCCGCCGATGTGATCGTGGCCCGGCACATCTCGACGTACCCGGTGGCGACCCAGGATGTGGCCCTCGTGGTCCCGCAGGACGTCCCGGCCGGAGAGGTGCTTACGGCCCTGCGTGAAGGCGCCGGCGAACTGCTCGAGGACGTCGCACTGTTCGACGTCTACGCGGGCAAGGGCATCGAGGACGGCAAGAAGTCGCTCGCGTTCAGCCTGCGCTTCCGCGCCGACGACCGCACCCTGACGGCGGACGAGGCATCGGCGGCCCGTGAGGGTGCCGTCGCCGCTGCCCACGAACGCTTCGGGGCTGTGCAGCGCTAACTGCGGCACTGAGCTGACGACGGCGCTGGCGAGCTGAAAGGGCGGGTCATGGCATCACACCTTGTTGTGCGTGCCTGCCCGCCCTTTCGCGTCCCCGTGAGCTCCGGCGATCCCTTAGACCCCGCATCAGCCGCGGCAACGGCGGCAGCTGCCTCGCTCCTGGAGAGCGACGCGCGTTCCCTTCTGGACGGACCGGAGCTGGACCGGGCACGGGCCATGACCGCCCGGACACGGGAGGACTTCCTCGCCGGACGGCTGGCGCAGCGGAGGTTTGCCGCCGGGCTGCTGGGTGTGCCGGCATCGGCCCTCACAGCCTGGTACAGCTGTCCGCGCTGCGGCGCCGGCACGCAGATCTCCCACGGCCGTCCCGGCTACCTGATCGAGGGAGCAGCGGCGCCGTTGCTGCTCAGCCTTTCCCGTGCGGCCGGCTGGACGCTGCTGGCCGGAATCGTTGACCCGGAACCGGAACTGCGCCTGGGGATAGACGTTGAGGATCCTGCCAGGACCGACTTCGAGGGTTTCGACGCCGTAGTGCTGACCCCGGCGGAACGCAGATACCTCGCGGGCCTGACCGGCACCGAGCTGTTGCGCGCGCGGGCACGGCTGTGGGCGCGCAAGGAGGCCTGGCTCAAGATGACCGGCACGGGACTGCAGACAGCTCCGGACACCGTCGACGTGTTCGATGACGCCCCGGATGACGTGCTGGAGGGGGACGTCAACGGCCGTGCCGGGCTCCGGGACCTGCCGCCGGCAGAGGCCGGGCTGCCCGCATACCTCGTGGCCGCCGTCGCCGTGGCGGTCTATCCCTAGGCGCTTCCGGTCTGTACGCGGCCGGTCTGTACGCGGCCGGTCTTTCTGCGGCGCCGGCCGCCGTCAGGGCGTTGGCGGCGCTGACTGCGGCAGCGGCGGGAGGGCATCTTCGTAGAGCCACGGGTGCAGCAGTGCCTCGGCATCGAGGCCTGTCGCGTGGGCCGCCGTGAGGATGAAGTCGGCCGTCGTCACGGTGCCGTGGCGGAAACGGTCCGTCCAGTCATGCAGGAGGGCGAAGAACGCGAGGTCGCCAGAGCGCACCCTCAGTGCGTGCAGGGCCAAGGCTCCGCGCTTGTAGACGCGGTCGTCAAACATCAGCTCCGGGCCGGGGTCGCCGACCATCAGGTCCTGTGGTAGGGCGGAAAGCTTTCGCCAGGCAGCCCGGGCGCGGCCGGCCACCGACATCACGCCGGCCTCTTCGGACCAGAGCCATTCGGCATAGCAGGCAAAGCCCTCGTGCAGCCAGATGTCCTTCCACGTGGCCGTCGTGAGCGAGTTCCCGAACCACTGGTGGGCGAGCTCGTGGGCGACCATCCGCTGCGACTCCCAGTCCTGCCGCAAATGGTTGGGACCCAGGATGGACAGCGTCTGTGCCTCCAGCGGGATCTCCAGCACGTCCCCGGTCACCACCACGGTGTACTCCGGGAACGGATACGGCCCAAAGCAGTTGGTGAAGGTCCGCATCATGTCGGGCTGCCGGGCCAGGGCGGCCCGGGCGTCCGCCGCCTGCGACGCCGGAACGGCCACGTACTGGGGGACGTGTCCCGACGGCCGCTCGGCGTTGAGCGTCAGGAGCTCATAACGCCCGATCTGGACCGTTGCGAGGTAGGTGGCCATGGGTTCGGCCTGCTCGTACACCCAGGTCTCGCGGCTGGCCCTGCTGGTGCGGGACAGCAGCACGCCGTTGCACACCGCCCGGTAGTTCGCCTCGGTGGTCACCGTGATGCGATAGCTCGCCTTGTCCCGCGGGTGGTCATTGCACGGGAACCAGGAAGCGGCGCCGTTGGGCTGGCCAGCCACCAGCACGCCATCGGAGAGCTCTTCCCAGCCCACTTCGCCCCAGAGGCCGCGGCGGGGTGCAGGGTATCCCTCGTAGCGGATATCCAGGCTGAACGCCTCATCGGCGAGCAGCGGCACTTCCGGGTATACGACGAGCTGCTCGGCGCGCTGGGTGAACCGGCGCACCTTGCGGCCGTCGAGCTGGATCTTGGTGGCCCGCAGCCCGGTCAAGTCCAGGACGATCGCCGACGTCGGAAGTTGTGTCATGGCGTGCAGGACAGCACGCCCGTTCAGGCGGTTGCTGCTGACCCTGTAGTCCAGCTCGAGTTCATACCGGGTGACCCGGTAGGCGTGGGTCCCGTGACCAGGCATGTAGGGGTCCGGGGAGCCCACAACCCGGGCGGGTGCCCTGGCTGTATCCCTGCTGATTTGCCTGGCAATATCCCCGCCGATTTCTCCGGCAGTATCCCCGCCGGTGGCAGAGGCGCCGCTGCTTGGTGCACTGGTACTCAATGGACGGACCTTCGGATTGTGATGCTGTCGGACATACGCGGGCCGGGCCTACCGGGACTTGGCGGGCGGTGCGGGGCCGTCCCAGGGGCTGACCGGGTTGCCCATCCAGTACGTGCCGGCAGGGACGGTTTCGCCCCGCATGACGAGGGACGCCGGCCCCACCGTGCCGCCGGTGCCGATCCTGGCCTGCGGCAGGATGACGCCATGCGGTCCCATGGTGGCTCCGTCATCGAGCGTAACAGTGTCGATGCTCATGACGCGGTCATGGAACAGATGGGTCTGGACGACGCACCCGCGGTTGACGGTCGAGTTCCTGCCGAGGGTCACGAGGTCTGCCTCGGGCAGCCAGTAGCTTTCGCACCAGGTTCCCCTGCCGATTTTCGCGCCGAGTGCCCGCAGCCACCAGACCAGCGCCGGTGTGCCCGTGGCCGCGCGCGCGAACCACGGGGCGCTGACCATCTCAATGAAGGTGTCCACCACTTCGTTCCGCCAAATGAAGGAGCTCCAGAGCGGGTGTTCACCGGGGCGGATACGGCCGACCAGCAGCCATTTGGCCGCCACCGCACTGGCTGCGGCCGTGGCACCGGCCAGCAGGATCACCACCCCGCCCAGGACGGCGGCGATGCCATAGTTGAAGATGGTTGCGATCGCGTCAAATGCCAGCATCACGGCGACGGCGATCGCGACCGTGAGCATGACCGGGGCGAACCGGCACAGCTCCCACAGGGTGCGTGCGACCTTCAGCCGCCGGGGCGGCTGGTAGGTCCGGGTGTCGTCGGAGGCGATGGCGGTGCGCCGCAGCCGCACGGGCGGGCTGCCGAGCCACGACGTCCCGGACTTCGCCTTGGCCGGGGTCGCGGAGAGGACCGCCACGAGGGAGTTCTTGGGCACGTTGCGGCCGGCCGCCGTCATGCCCGAGTTGCCCAGGAAGGACCGCTTGCCGATCTTTGCCGGCGCAATCCGCATCCAGCCGCCGTCGAGTTCGTAGGACGCCACCATGGTGTCGTCGGCCAGGAACGCGCCTTCTCCCACAGTGGTCATGCGGGGGATCAGGAGCACCGTGGAGGCTTCCACGTTGCGGCCGATCTTCGCGCCGAGAAGCCGGAGCCAGACAGGGGTGAAGAGGCTGGCGTAGATCGGGAACAGCAGATCCCGGGCCAGGTCCAGCACCCGCTCGGTTGCCCACACCTGCCATCCGATCCGGCTGCGGACACGGTAGTAGCCCTCGGCGAGGCCGATGCTGAGGAGCCGTGTGGTGGCAAGTATCAGCAACAGGTTGGTCAGGAACCACACGAGTGCCGCAAGGGGGATGGAAAGCACAAGTCCGGGCAGGGCTGCGGACAACGAGGAGTGCCCCTTGATGAACGAGAACATCACAAAGGCCGCAGCGGCGGCGGAGGCGTAGGGGATAAGAGCCAGCACCGCTGATGCCGCGGCGAACCCGGCAAACCACAGCCGGCCGATCAGCCGGTGCTCGGCCGGGGATTCCGGCCACGAGTGCCGGGCCTTGCCGCGTCGCTCGGCCGGTGACCCTGCCACCAGCTGGCCGGCTTTGACCTTCCCCATGACTGCGGAGCCCGGCTCCACCTGCGCTCCTGCTCCCACGATGGCTCCCGGCATGAGTGTGCTGCGCGCCCCGACGCTTGCGCCGGGGCCAATTCTGATGGCGCCGATGTGGACGAGGTCGCCGTCGATCCACCAGCCGGACAGATCAACTTCAGGCTCGATGTTGGACCCGGCTCCGAGGGTCAGCAGCCCGGTGACGGGCGGGAGGGAGTGCAGTTGGACGTTCTCGCCGATCTTGGCGCCCAGGGCTTTTGCGTAGTAAGGGACCCACGGCGCGCTGGCCAGGCTGATAGCGCCGGCGAGGTCCTGGATCTGCTCGGCGAGCCAGAGCCGGATGTGCACCTTCCCGGACCGCGGGTACGTTCCGGGCCCGACGTTGCGGAGCAGGATCCGGGCCGCGGCAATGGAGATCATCATCCGCCCGGCGGGGCTGACGAAGACGAGCCAGGAGGCAAGGACCCACCACCACGAAATTGTTGGCGCCGCGCTGAATCCGGCGAAGGCCGCCAGAAGGTTGTTGGCGGCCATCAGGTAGGTCAGCCAACGCATGCCGACGAGGATGTGCAGCGGGACGCCCATGAACGTCTGGAAGGCCTGGGACCTCCGTGCCGTGGGCCGGACGGTCCGCTCCTGTGCGGGAACAGCCCCGCCCTCGGGTAGCGACTGGCGGGCCGTGTCCACCAGCGCGCCTACCCTGGGGGTCGCGTAGATATCGGCCACCGTGATGGTCGGGTAGCGCACGCGCAGGGCGGACACGAGTTGCGCGGCTGCCAGCGAGCCGCCGCCGTACGCGAAGAAATCAGCGTCCAGGCTCGTGACCGGGCTCCCCAGCACGGCGCTCCACTGCTGCACGATCCATTGCGCGTCCTCGGGCAGGTTGAGCGGGGCGCCTTCGGCCTCGACGGCTCCGGTACCGCTGAGCGGCCAGGGCAGGGCATGGCGGTCCACTTTGCCGCTGGTCTTGGTGGGCAGCGAATCGACGAGGGTCAGGAGCGGGATGAGCGGTGCCGGCAGGTTCTCGCCCAGCAGTTCGCGCGCGACAGCGAGGTCAATGTCCTGGCCAGCCACGGCGGCAAGGTAGCCGACCAGGATCTGGTTGCCCGCCGCCGTGGTCTGCACCGCGGCGGCGGCACCGGCGACATCCGGCAGCGACTGCAGGGCGGCGTCGATTTCGCCCAGTTCGATCCGGCGGCCGCCGAGCTTGACCTGTTCATCGGCGCGGCCCTGGAAGATGAGTCCCTCGGCCTCGTACTTGACGAGGTCGCCCGAGCGGTAGGCGCGCTCCCAGCCCAGCGTCGGCATGGGGGCGTACTTTTCCGCATCCTTGACCGGGTCAAGGTACCGGGCCAGCCCGACGCCGCCGATGATCAGTTCGCCCACCGCGCCTTCGGCGACCGGGAGTGAATCGGCGTCGACGACGGCGAGGTCCCAGCCGTCCAGCGGCAGGCCGATCCGGATGGGGCCGGGCGTGCCGAGCGGCGCGGCACAGGCGACCACGGTGGCCTCGGTGGGACCGTAGGTGTTCCATACTTCCCGGCCTTCGACGGCGAGCCGCTCGGCAAGGTCCGGCGGACACGCTTCCCCGCCGAAGATCAGCAGGCGGACGCTTTCCAGCGACTCGACGGGCCAGAGTGCGGCGAGCGTGGGGACGGTGGATACCACTGTGATTCCGTGGCTGATGAGCCAGGGGCCAAGGTCCATCCCGGTGCGGACCAGCGCCCGGGGTGCCGGGACGAGGCAGGCGCCGTTGCGCCACGCGAGCCACATTTCCTCGCAGGAGGCGTCAAAGGCAACGGACAATCCTGCCAGCACCCGGTCCTGCGGGCCCACCGGATCATCCTGCAGGAAGAGGCGGGCCTCGGCGTCCACGAACGCGGCGGCCGAGCGGTGCTGGACGGCAACGCCCTTGGGAGTGCCGGTTGAACCGGAAGTGAAGATAACCCACGCGTCGTCGTCGGGGCCCGGCTGCCTGGCCGCGGGGAACGGCCGGGGGTGTTTGCTGTCCGTGACGATCTTCGCGCCGGCGCGAAGAATGCCGGAAACCCTGGCTTCCCCGAAGACGAGTTTGGCCCGCTCGTCGGGGTCGTCGGCGTCGACCGGGACGTACGCCGCCCCGACGAGCAGCACCGCCAGGATCGAGATGTAGAGCTCATTGGTGCCGGACGGGATCCGGACGCCGATCTTGTCGCCGGCACCCAGTCCGGCCATGTGCAGTTTCCGCGCGGTTGCCCGGACTTCGTGCATTAGCTGGGCGTAACTGAGCGAGCGGTGGCCGTCGTCGAGGGCGGATGCATCAGGGAATCGGTCGGCAGTAGTGCGGAGGATGTCTATGAGCGTCCGCTCCGGCGGGGCGGAGAGCGCGCCGGGCAGTTGGGGCGCGTGGACGGGGGTGTCGTCCGCCGCCACACGCTGTGCCGAACCGGCGTCGGGGGCTTTACTCGGGGTCAGTTGTTGCTCGGTCACTGGCGCATTGTCCCTGCAAGAGATGAACGGATGGTGTTGCCGCGTGGTCTAGGCGCCCGCGCGGCTTTAGGGGACCAGGATGACTTTGCCCGTGGTGCGGCGCTGTTCGAGGTCATCATGGGCCTGTGCTGCTTCGGCGAGGGAGTAGCGCGCGCCGATCCTGACCTTGAGGCTGCCCGCGGCAGCGGCGGCAAAGACTTCGTCCGAGCGCCAGCGGCGTTCGCGGGCGTCGCGAAGGTAGTGGCCCATGGTGGGCCGCGTGAGGTACAGCGAGCCGCCGGCATTGAGCCGCTGCGGGTCGAACGGCGGGACCGGGCCGGAGGCTCCGCCGAAGAGGACCAGCATGCCCCGGATGCGCAGCGACGCCAGGGACCCGTCGAAGGTGTCTTTTCCGACGCCGTCGTACACCACGTCCGCGCCGTTGCCGCTGGTCAGGTCGCGGACGTGCTCCGCGAATCCGTCGTAGCGCAGCACGTGGTCTGCCCCGGCGTTCCGGGCCAGCTGTTCTTTCGCGTCCGTGGAGACGGTGGTGATGACGTGGGCGCCCTTGGCCTTGAGCAGTTGGATCATGAGGAGCCCGACACCACCGGCGCCGGCGTGGACCAGCACCGTGTGGTCAGGCTCGACCTTGAAGGTGGAATTGATCAGGTAATGGGCTGTGACGCCCTGCAGCGGCAGGGCCGCGGCGGTGAAATCGTCCAGACCGTCCGGAACCGGGAGGGCCTTGTCCCCGTCGACGAGGGCATAGCCGGCGTAGCAGTTGATGCCTTCCGCCGTCGCCACCCGGTCGCCGGGAGCGAACCCGGTGACGCCGTCGCCGACTTCCTCCACGGTCCCCGAGGCTTCGGAGCCGGGTGTGAAGGGGTAGGCGACCTTGTAGACGCCGCTGCGCTTGTAGGTGTCGATGAAGTTCACGCCCGCGGCGGCGACCTTGATCAGAAGCTGGCCCGGTCCGGGAACGGGACGGGCTGTTTCGTCGAGTTCCAGGACCTCGGGGCCCCCTGCCCGGCGGGCGACGATAGCGTGCATCATATGGCTCCTTTTCCGGGCGGGAATTTTATGTCCCGGTCCCATGGACCATCCTAGGGACACCGGCGACAACCATGAAGGGGCCGTCCGTAACTAGCCGTCACGTGGTGCGGCCATGAACAGACCAGCGCATTATGGTCCCACACCTGCCCGGTCCGCCGGCGGAGCCTGCACCCGGGCGGCGGCAGAGGCGTTGCGCCCGGCTAGTAGCGGCGGGTGACGGTCGCCATCGGGCACTCGAAGTGGCGTCCGGCGGAGAGGCCGACGTCGTTGAGGTAACGGACGATGATGCCGTAGGACTGCAGGAGCGTGGTTTCCGTGTAAGGAACTTGGTGCTTCGCGCAGAACTCGCGGACGATCACGGCGGCCTTGTCCAACTGCGGGCGGGCCATGTCCGGGAACAGGTGGTGCTCGGCCTGGCGGTTGAGGCCGCCGAGCAGGATGTCCATGAAGCGGCCGCCCGAGATGTTCCGGGAGGTCAGGACCTGGCGGCTGAAGAAGTCCACGCGGCTGTCGGCAGGCAGGACCGGCATGCCCTTGTGGTTCGGGGCGAAGGAGGCGCCCATGTAAAAGCCGAAGACGGCGAGCTGGACCGCGATGAACGCGAGTGCCATGCCCCACGGCAGGAAAGTGAAGGCGAGAACCGGCAGCAGGCTGAGGCGGACCACGAGGATCGGGATTTCAACCCAACGGTGCGTGACCTTGGCGCGCTGGAAGATGAACTTGATCGAATCGATCTGCAGGCCCAGGCCCACAAGGAACAGGAGCGGGAAGAAGAACCAGCCCTGTTTGCGGGTGAGGAACGAGAACCGTCCCTGCCGGGTGGCCGCGGCTTCCGGGAAGAAGGCGATCGCCCCCGTAGCGATGTCCGGGTCCTTGGAAATGACGTTCGGGTGGTTGTGGTGCGCGCCGTGCTTCTGCTCCCACCAGGAGTAGCTGATCCCGGCGACCGAGGTGGCAAGGAGCCGTGCGGCCCAGTCGTTGGCGCGGCGGGAGGCGAAGATCTGCCGATGCCCGGCCTCGTGGGCCAGGAAGCTCAGCTGGGTGCAGAGGATGCCCAGGGCCGCGGCGATGAGGAGCTGGAACCAGCTGTCACCGATCAAGGCGAAGCCGAACCAGGTGGCGGCCATCAGGAGGGCCAGGACGGAAAACACCGTGATGTAGAAACCGACGCGGCGTTCGAGCAGGCCCGCCGCCTTGACGGTTTTCAGGAGTTCCGAGTAGCTGAGGACGACGGCATTGGGCTGCCGGACGCGCGATTTCGGTCGCTCCGTCGTTGCGGTGGTGAGGGTCATGGAGCGCTTGCCTCGTAACTGTTACGGGCAACGCGCCAACTGACATTCGCAGCTGCACGGTCTGTATTACCCTTTACCCAGCATACGCCCCGGTGTCTACACGGAGCGCCGATCCACACCGTCATCCTCTGCCGGCGGAACTCTCCTGACGCCGGCACGCCTCGTCCGGAGCCGTGCTCGGAGGACAGGCTAGGGGGCCGTAGCCGGACGCATTCCGGGGGTCATCCGGACACGGAAGCATCGATGCATAAATATCGGCACCTATGCATACTCTTGCTGTATAGTCATGCTTATGACTATTTCTGTTGCCGTTTCCGGGGCGAGCGGTTATGCCGGCGGCGAGGTCCTGCGGATCCTTGCCGGTCATCCCGACGTCACCATCGGCGCCATCACGGCCCACAGCAACGCCGGTTCCAGACTAGGGGAATTGCAGCCGCATCTCCATGGCCTGGCAGACCGGATCCTTGAAGACACCACGGTGGACAACCTGGCCGGGCAGGACGTCGTGTTCCTGGCACTTCCGCACGGGGCGTCCGCGGAGATCGCGGCCCGGCTTCCGGCCGGAACCGTGGTGATCGACGCCGGCGCGGACCACCGCCTCGAGGACCCGCACGCCTGGGAGAAGTTCTACGGCTCCGCGCACGCCGGCACCTGGCCCTACGGACTCCCCGAGCTGCCCGGCCAGCGCGACGCCCTGCGCGGCGCCACCCGAATCGCCGTCCCGGGCTGCTACCCGACGTCGGCCCTGCTGGCCCTCACGCCCGGCTTCAGCAACCACCTCCTGGAAGGCGACGACGTCGTGATCGTCTCCGCTTCCGGCACGTCCGGGGCCGGCAAGGCCGCCAAGGTGAATCTGATCGGCGCCGAGGTCATGGGCTCCATGAGCCCCTACGGCGTGGGCGGCGGACACCGGCACACCCCGGAGATCGAGCAGGGACTGTCCAAAGCCCTGAACGCCCCGGTCACCGTGTCCTTCACGCCCACGCTCGCTCCGATGAGCCGCGGCATCCTCACGACGGCGACTGCGAAGGTGCGCTCGGGCGTCACCGCCGAGGAGTTGCGCCGCGCCTGGAGCGAGGCCTACGACGACGAACCGTTCGTGCACCTGCTCCCCGAAGGCCAGTGGCCCTCCACCAAATCGGTCCTGGGATCCAACCACACGGCCATGCAGCTTGCGTTCGATGCGCACACCGGCCGCGTGATCGTGTGCTGCGCCATCGACAACCTGACCAAGGGAACCGCCGGCGGGGCCGTGCAGTCCATGAATATTGCCCTCGGCCTGGCGGAAGACGCCGGCCTCAACCTCCAGGGAGTCGCACCGTGAGCATCACCGCACCGCAGGGATTCCGCGCCGCCGGCGTCACCGCCGGCCTCAAGACCTCCGGCAAACCGGACCTGGCCCTCGTGGTCAACGACGGCCCGTCCAGGGCCGCCGCGGCAGTCTTCACGTCCAACCGCGTCGCCGCGGCACCCGTGCACTGGTCCCGCGAAGTGGTCAAGGACGGGCGCGTCGACGCCGTCATCCTCAACTCCGGGGGAGCCAACGCCTGCACCGGACCCCAGGGCTTCCAGAACACGCACACCACGGCCGAGAAGACCGCCGAGGCGCTGGGTGTCTCGGCCACCGACGTCGTGGTCTGCTCCACCGGACTGATCGGCGAGCAGCTGCCCATGGACAAGATCCTGGCCGGGATCGGTTCCGCCACTGCCGGCCTGGCCGCCGACGGCGGGGCAGCAGCGGCCACCGCAATCATGACCACCGACTCCGTGTCCAAGCAGGCCGTCTTCACCGGCACGGACGCCGAGGGCAACGAGTTCACCATCGGCGGCATGGCCAAGGGCGCCGGCATGCTGGCCCCGGGCCTCGCTACCATGCTGGTGGTCCTCACCACGGACGCCGACGTCCAGCCGGAAATGCTCGACGTCGTCCTCCGCGACGCCACCCGGGTCACCTTCGACCGGGCGGACTCCGACGGCTGCATGTCCACCAACGACACCGTGGTGCTCCTGGCCTCCGGTGCCTCCGGTGCCGTGCCGTCCGCCGTCGCGTTCGGCGCAGGACTGACCGAGGTCTGCGCCGAGCTGGCACGCAAACTGATCGGCGACGCCGAGGGCGCCAGCCACGATATTGCGATCCGGACGTTCAACGCTGCGAGCGAGCGGGACGCCGAGACCGTCAGCCGCGCCGTCGCCCGCTCGAACCTGTTCAAGACCGCGATTTTCGGCAAGGACCCCAACTGGGGCCGCGTGCTGTCCGCCGTCGGCACCACCGATGCGGCGTTCGAGCCGGACCAGCTCAATGTGACCATGAACGGCGTCCAGATCTGCCGCAACGGCAGCATCGGCGACGACCGGAACCTCGTGGACCTGGAGCCGCGCGAGGTCCTCGTCGAGATCGACCTGCAGGCCGGCGAGGCCGAGGCCACGATCCTCACCAACGACCTCACCCACGACTACGTCCACGAGAACAGCGCCTACTCAAGCTAGGCCCTTCCGGGAAGCGACGAACAGCATGAACACCCAGACACGCGAGACCACCTCCATGTCCGAGGCCCGCGACAAAGCAGCCACGCTGATCGAGGCGCTGCCCTGGATCCAGCGCTTTGCCGGCACCACCATGGTGATCAAGTACGGCGGCAACGCCATGGTCAACGACGAGCTCCGCCGCGCCTTCGCGGAAGACGTCGTCTTCCTGCACCACGTCGGCATCCACCCCGTGGTGGTGCACGGCGGCGGCCCGCAGATCAACACCATGCTCAGCCGGCTCGGGATCGAATCCGAGTTCAAGGGCGGCCTGCGCGTCACCACCCCCGAGGCCATGGACGTGGTCCGGATGGTCCTCACCGGCCAGGTGGGACGCGAACTCGTGGGCCTGATCAACTCCCACGGCCCGTACGCCGTCGGCATGTCGGGTGAGGACGGTGGCCTGCTCCGCGCCGTCCGTACCGGCACCGTGGTGGACGGCGAAGAGGTGGACCTGGGCCTGGTGGGCGAGGTCGTCGGGGTCAACCCGGAAGGCATCCTGGACATCGTGGCCGCCGGGCGGATTCCCGTGATCTCCACCGTCGCCCCGGAAATCCACGACGACGGGTCCACCACCGGGCAGGTACTCAACGTCAACGCGGACACGGCGGCGGCCGCGGTCGCGTCGGCGCTGGGTGCATCCAAGCTGGTCATCCTGACCGATGTCGAAGGCCTCTACGCCAACTGGCCGGACCGGTCCTCGCTCATCTCGTCGCTGACGGCTTCGGAGCTCCGCGAGCTGCTGCCGCGCCTTGAGTCCGGCATGATCCCGAAGATGGCGGCCTGCTTGAAAGCAATTGACGACGGCGTCGAGCGCGCCCACATCGTGGACGGCCGGCTGCCGCACTCGATGCTGCTGGAAACCTTTACGACCGCGGGTATCGGCACCCAGGTGGTCCCGGACGAGGAAAGCAAATGAACCAGATCGAAACGGCATCTTCCACGGATCTCGAACACTCTCCGGTAGGGGAGCTGGTCCACTCGCACGCCACTGGCGCGCAGTGGCTCTCCCGCTACTCCTCCTCCCTGCTGGGCGTCTTCGGCACCCCGCAACGGGTTCTGGTCCGCGGCGCCGGCTGCCTCGTGTGGGACGCCGACGGCAAGGAGTACCTCGACCTGCTCGGCGGAATCGCGGTGAACGCCCTGGGCCACGCCCACCCGTTCGTCACCTCGGTGATCTCCAGCCAGCTCGCCACCCTGGGCCACGTCTCCAACTTCTTCACGAGCCCCACCCAGATCGCCCTGGCCGAAAAGCTGCTGGAACTGTCCAAGGCGCCGGCCGGCTCCAAGGTGTTCTTCGCCAACTCCGGCACCGAGGCCGTCGAAGCGGCGTTCAAGCTGGCGCGCCGGAACACCGGCGCCAGCCACGCCGCAGCCGCGGAGAGCGCAGCGAAGCCGCGCACCAAGATCATCGCGCTCGAGGGCGCCTTTCACGGCCGCACAATGGGCGCCCTCGCGCTGACCGCCAAGGAGGCATACCGGGCGCCGTTCGCGCCGCTGCCCGGCGGCGTCGTGCACGTTCCGTTCGGTGACATCGAGGCCCTTCGCGCCGCGGTGGACAACACCACCGCCGCGGTCTTCCTGGAACCGATACAGGGCGAGGCCGGCGTCCGGCCGCTGCCCGCCGGCTACCTCAAGGCTGCCCGCGAGGCCACAACCGCCGCGGGCGCGCTGCTGATCCTCGACGAGGTCCAGACCGGCATCGGCCGCACCGGCAAGTGGCTGGCCAGCGAGGACGCCGGGATCGTGCCCGACGCCGTGACCCTCGCCAAGGGGCTGGGCGGCGGCTTCCCGATCGGCGCCCTCGTGACCTTCGGCCCGGAAAACTCCGCGCTGCTGACCGCCGGCCAGCACGGGACCACGTTCGGCGGCAACCCGGTGGCCACCGCGGCCGCCCTCGCCACCCTGCACGTCCTCGAAAGCCAGGACGTCCTGGCCCACGTCCGGGCCGTGGGGGAGCACCTGCGCGCGGGCCTGGCCGGGATCGACGGCGTGACCGAGGTCCGCGGCGAGGGGCTGCTGATCGGCTTCGACCTCGACGCCGACGTCGCGCCCGGCGTCGTTGCCGCCGGGCTCGACGCCGGGTTCATCGTCAACAGCCCGGGCCCGCGCACCATCCGGCTGGCACCGCCCCTGATCCTGACCACCGATCAGGCCGACCGCTTCCTCGCGGCGCTGCCCGCCCTCCTCCAGACCGCAAAGGACGCCCAGTGACCGCAACTGAAATTTCGACAAGACCCGTCCGCCACTTCCTCAAGGACACGGACCTCAGCCCGGCCGAACAAGCCGTGGTCCTCGAGCTCGCCGCCCGGATGAAGGCCGCGCCGTACAGCGTCCAGCCCTTCGCCGCGGCGGCCAGCGGCCGCAAGACCGTGGCTGTCATCTTCGACAAGACCTCCACCCGGACCCGGGTCTCCTTCGCCACCGGCATCGCGGACATGGGCGGCAACCCGCTCATCATCAACCCGGGCGAGGCACAGATCGGCCACAAGGAATCGGTGGAGGACACCGCCAAGGTGCTCGAACGCATGGTCTCCACCATCGTGTGGCGCACCGGCGCGCACGCCGGCCTCGTCGCCATGGCCGAAAACTCGCGCGTTCCGGTCATCAACGCCCTATGTGATGACTACCACCCGTGCCAGCTGCTCGCCGACCTCCTGACCATCAAGGAACACAAGGGCGAACTCAACGGCCTGACCATGGCGTACCTGGGCGACTCCGCCAACAACATGGCCAACTCCTACCTGCTGGCCGGCGTCACGGCGGGCATGAACGTCCGCATCGCGGGCCCGGACGGGTACCTGCCGTCCCCGGAGATCATCGCCGCCGCCGAGGACCGCGCCGCGGAGACCGGCGGCTCGGTGCTCGTGACGATCGACCCCGCCGAGGCCCTCCTCGGCGCCGACGTCGTCGCCACCGACACGTGGGTGTCCATGGGCCAGGAAGCGGAAAAGGAAGCGCGGATGAAGCTGTTCCGCAACTATTCCGTGGACGCCGAGGCCATGAAGCTCGCGGCGCCGGACGCCGTCGTGCTCCACTGCCTGCCGGCCTACCGGGGCTACGAGATTGCCGCGGACGTCATTGACGGCCCGCAGTCGGTGGTCTGGGACGAGGCCGAAAACCGCCTCCACGCCCAGAAGGCACTCATGGCATGGCTCATGCACCGCTCAGGCCTGGCGGTTGTTGACGGGCTCGCGCCGGTCGATGGGCTGGCGCCGGTGGGCCCGGCCTGATGTCCGTCCAGCCAGCCTCTCCGGGGGCCAGCCCGGCCACCAAAACGGCCCGGCAGGCTCGGATCACGGCGATCCTCACGGGCGAATCGGTCCGGTCGCAGGCCGAGCTCGCGGCGCTGCTCGCGGACGACGGCGTCCAGGTCACCCAGGCCACGCTCTCCCGCGACCTCGTGGAACTCGGCGCGGTCCGGGTCCGCGGCAAGGACGGCGTGCTGGTCTACGCCGTCCCGGGGGAGGGCGGCGAACGGGCCGCCAAAAGCGGTGTCACCCAGGAAATCCTCGACGCCCGGCTGAGCCGGCTGTGCGGGGAACTGCTCGTGACCGCCGAGGCCTCGGCCAACCTCGTGGTGCTCAGGACCCCGCCGGGGGCCGCGAACTTCCTGGCCCTCGCGATCGACCACTCCGTGATGCCCTCGATCCTGGGCACCATCGCGGGGGACGACACCGTCCTCCTCGTCACCCGGGACCCCCTGGGCGGCGCCGACGTCGCAGCCCGCTTCCTGCAGTTCGCCGAGGAAGCCGGCAGCCAATAGCGCCGCGGCAAACGCAGGATTGGGCCTGCGGCGGGCCTGTGACAGGCTTTCAACAGACACGATTTCCGCAGCAGTTATCCCGACAGTTCTTCCACATTCTTCCCAGACAACTGCAACAACCAAACAACTAAGGAGCATTTCAAGTGACTGAGCGTATTGTTCTGGCCTACTCCGGCGGCCTGGATACTTCCGTAGCCATCGGCTGGATCGGTGAAGCCACCGGCGCCGAGGTCATCGCCGTGGCCGTCGACGTCGGACAGGGCGGCGAATCCCTGGAAACCATCCGCCAGCGCGCGTTGGGCTGCGGCGCCGTCGAGGCCTACGTGGCCGACGCCAGCGACGAGTTCGCCAACGAGTACTGCGTCCCCACGCTGAAGGCCAACGCCCTCTACCAGGGCCACTACCCGCTGGTCTCCGCCATCTCCCGCCCGGTGATCGTCAAGCACCTGGTCAAGGCCGCCCGTGAATTCGGTGCCACCACCGTGGCCCACGGCTGCACCGGCAAGGGCAACGACCAGGTCCGCTTCGAGGTCGGCATCCAGACCCTCGGCCCGGACCTGAAGTGCATCGCCCCGGTCCGCGACCTCGCCCTGACCCGCGACAAGGCCATCGCCTTCGCCGAGGAGAAGGGACTGCCGATCGAGACCACCAAGAAGAACCCGTACTCGATCGACCAGAACGTCTGGGGCCGCGCCGTCGAAACCGGCTACCTCGAGGACATCTGGAACGCCCCCACCAAGGACATCTACGACTACACCGCCACCCCGGAATTCCCGCCGGCACCGGATGAAGTCACCATCTCCTTCGAGGCCGGCGTGCCGGTCGCGATCGACGGCGTCAAGGTCACCCCGCTGCAGGCCATCAAGGAACTCAACCGCCGGGCCGGTGCCCAGGGCGTCGGCCGGATCGACGTCGTCGAGGACCGCCTGGTGGGCATCAAGTCCCGCGAAATCTACGAGGCCCCCGGTGCCATGGCGCTGATCACCGCACACAAGCACCTCGAGGACATCACGATCGAGCGCGAGCAGGCCCGCTTCAAGGCCACCGTCGGCCAGCGCTGGGCCGAGTTGGTCTACGACGGCCAGTGGTTCTCCCCGCTCAAGCGCTCGCTCGACGCCTTCATCGAAGACACCCAGCGCTACGTCTCCGGCGACATCCGCATGGTCCTGCACGGTGGCCAGGCGATCGTCAACGGACGCCGCTCCGAGACCTCGCTCTACGACTTCGACCTCGCCACCTACGACACCGGCGACACCTTCGACCAGTCGATGGCGCGTGGCTTCATCGAGCTGTGGGGCATGTCCGCCAAGGTTGCCTCCGGCCGCGACATCCGCGTCGCCGGAAAGTAGCCCCTGTGGCTGAGCAGGAAACCACCAAGTCCGAAGCTACCAACACGGGAGCGCTGTGGGGCGGCCGGTTCGCCGGCGGCCCCGCGGACGCCCTCGCAGCGCTGAGCAAGTCCACGCACTTTGACTGGCGGCTGGCCCGCTACGACATCGCCGGGTCCAAGGCGCACGCCCGCGTGCTGCACAAGGCCGGGCTGCTGGACGACGCCGAGCTCGAGGGCATGCTGGCCGCCCTGACGCGGCTGGATGAGGACGTCGCCTCGGGGGCCTATACGCCGGCCGAGTCCGATGAGGACGTGCATGGTTCCCTGGAGCGCGGCCTGATCGAGCGCGCCGGGACCCAGCTCGGCGGCAAGCTCCGCGCCGGCCGGTCCCGCAACGACCAGGTGGCCACCCTGGGCCGGATGTTCCTGCGGGACCACGCCCGGATCATCGCGCGCGGCGTGCTCGCCACGATCGATGCTCTCGTGGACCAGGCCAAGGCCCACCGTGGTGTGGCCATGCCCGGCCGCACCCACCTCCAGCATGCCCAGCCGGTGCTGCTCAGCCACCACCTGCTGGCCCACGCCTGGGCGCTGCTGCGCGATGTGCAGCGGCTGGCCGACTGGGACAAGCGCGCCGGGGTTTCGCCCTATGGCTCGGGCGCCCTCGCCGGCTCCTCGCTGGGCCTGGACCCTGAAGCCGTTGCCGCGGAACTGGGCTTCTTCTCCGCCACGCACAACTCGATCGACGGCACCGCCTCCCGCGATGTCTTCGCTGAGTTCGCCTGGATCACGGCCATGATCGGGGTGGACTTGTCCCGGGTCTCGGAGGAAGTGATCCTGTGGGCCACGAAGGAGTTCTCCTTCGTCACCCTGCATGATTCCTACTCCACCGGCTCCTCGATCATGCCGCAGAAGAAGAACCCGGACGTCGCCGAGCTCGCGCGCGGTAAGGCCGGCCGGCTGATCGGCAACCTGACGGGCCTGCTGGCGACGCTCAAGGGCCTGCCGCTCGCGTACAACCGCGACCTGCAGGAAGACAAGGAGCCGGTCTTCGACGCCGCCGACACCCTGGAAGTGCTGCTTCCTGCCGTCTCCGGCATGATCGCGACCCTGAAGTTCAACACCGAACGGATGGAAGCGCTGGCCCCCCAGGGCTTCGCGCTGGCCACAGACATTGCCGAATGGCTGGTTCGGCAGGGTGTTCCGTTCCGCGAGGCGCACGAGCTCTCCGGTGCCGCGGTGAAGCAGGCCGAAAGCCGCGGCGTCGAGCTCTGGGACCTGACGGACGAGGAATACGCCGCCATCTCGGAGCACCTGACGCCGGAGGTCCGTACGGTCCTGTCCACGGAGGGTTCGCTCAACAGCCGCAACTCCCAGGGCGGCACAGCACCGGCCGCCGTCGAGCGCCAGCTGCTGGCCCTTGAAGACGAGCTGGCCGGCGTGCGGGAGTACGCAGGGTAGCAACTCTCGCCACCCGGGCGTCTACCACCGAGTTGGCATTTCGCGGCAATGTTTTTCGAAAACACTGCCGTGAAGTGCCAACTCGCGGCGTTTAAGGTGGGTGCATGAGCGAATCCTTCCGCCAGTACCTGCGTGCCCTGCCCGATTTCCCCGATGTCCTCCCGGAGTTTGATCCGGCCGCCGCCCCGGCAGATCCCGCCGAACTCTTCCGGCAGTGGCTCGCCGAAGCCCTCGAGGCCGGGGTGCCGCAACCCAACGCCTGCAGCCTGGCCACGGCCGACGCCGACGGCCGGCCGTCCTCGCGCATGCTGATCCTGAAGGACATCGACGCCGACGGCTGGCACTTCGCCACGTCCCGGGAGTCCCGGAAGGGACACGAACTCACGGCCAACCCGCACGCGGCGCTGAACTTCTTCTGGCAGCCGCAGGGGCGCCAGGTGCGGGTGGCAGGGGACGTCGTGGCGCTGTCCGCCGCGGCCTCGGCCGCGGACTGGCACGCACGGCCCGGGGCGGACGGCACTGAGAACCCCAACTGGCAGCTCTACGCGCTGCGTCCGCGGGAGATCGAATTCTGGCAGGCACGGCACGACCGCCGGCACATCCGGCACCGCTACCCGACCCGCTGACCTGACCCGGCTCAGTTAATCGCTGCTAATCCGGTGGCTCCGTTAGGATTGGCGCCATGACCGCAATCACACCAGAAAAGCTTCGGGAAGAACTGCACGGGGCCGCCGACACCGTGACGGGTATTGCCGCTTCGCTCTCGGAACAGGACATCAAGGCGCCGTCCGAGCTGCCGGGCTGGACCCGCGGGCACGTGCTGGCGCACATCTGCGGCATCGCCAACGCGATGGCCCGCCAGCTCGAACATGCCGCCCGCGGCGAAAAAATCGAGCTCTATGACGGCGGTTTCGAGGGGCGCACCCGTGCCATCGAGATGGCGGCCGGCCACAGCCTCGCGGAGCACCGTGCCGACCTCGCCTCGTCGCTGGAACGGGCCTTGCGCGCCTTCGATTCCCTCGACGCGGCCGGCTGGCGTGCGCCCATTGCCTACCGCGGGGGAGTCGTCCTTGACGGCGGCCTGGCGCTGTGGCGAGAACTCGTCATCCATGCCACGGACCTCGGCACCGGGCGCGGACCGGAAACCTGGAGCCGGCCCTTCTGCGAGCACCTCTTCGACTTCCTCTCCGCCAGGGTCCCGGACGGCCAGCGTTTCGTGCTGCAGCCGCTCGGGCTGCCCGACCGGGCCATTGGCAGCGGGGGGAATTCCACCGTCATCAGCGGCATGCTGACCGATATCGCCGCCTGGCTGGCCGGCCGCACCCCGAGCCTCGGGAGCCTGCGCG
Source organism: Arthrobacter sp. TE12232 (assembly GCF_054062615.1). Taxonomy (NCBI): domain Bacteria; kingdom Bacillati; phylum Actinomycetota; class Actinomycetes; order Micrococcales; family Micrococcaceae; genus Arthrobacter; species Arthrobacter sp. TE12232. The sequence continues at coordinate 920,675 of NZ_JBSSFK010000001.1, read as the reverse complement.
CCACGGCAGCGGCCGACGGCGTGGACCTTCCGGAGCTGCTGCCTTGGCCCGCGGGCGTGCCCGTCAACAACTGAGCGGGGCCTGCCTTTCGCCCGGCGGCGCTCCCGGGGCCTGCAGCCCTAGGGCCGCGACGCCGTCAGGGCCAGTTCGCGTTCCCGGTCCAGTAGGCTGCCCTTGACGGCCAGCCCCCAGCGGAAGCCACCCAGGGTCCCGTCGGTCCGGATGACCCGGTGGCAGGGAACAAACAGGGCCGCCGCATTGAAGGCGCAGGCACTGGCCGCTGCGCGGACGGCCTTGGCGTTGCCGGAAAGCTCCGCATACTCCGTGTAGGTCACAGGGCGTCCCGGTGCGACGGTGCGGAGCACGTCCCAGGCGTGGCTGCGGAAGGGACCGGATTTCTGCAGCACCGGCACGCCCATGGCCGGTTCCGGATCGCCGGAGTAGAACGCCTCCACCGCCTCGGAGATGGCGCCGAGGCCGGTAACGGTCTCGAATTCGGCCGGCAGCAGGTCCGCGTGGATCTGACCGGTCAGCTCCCCGGGAACGGCGGTCCAGCCGGATGACAGCACGGCGCCGTCGCGGGCAATGATGGTGAAAGGACCGTCCGGGGTGGACATGGTCAACAACTGGGCTTTCATGGTTTCGCTTTCTTCGGAGTCTGCGGCGGTCACTGCGACCGGGTACGAGATGCTGTGCGCGCCGCGGCCTGGGCAGCAGCTGCCGCGCGCCAAAGGTGCATCGTGGCGTAGGAGCGCCACGGACTCACCTCACGGAAATCGGGGGAAGGAGTGGTGCCGTCGGTGGCCGGAGTGAGGGACCGGATGCCATTGCGGACCGCGGCGTCGTTGGCCAGGAACACGTCCGGGGCCCCGATGACCCGCATCGCGACGTATCCCACCGTCCACGGCCCGACGCCGGCAAGCGGCAAGAGCTTGTCCTCAAGTCCGCGCACGTCATCGCCGTAGCCGAAGTCCAGGTCCCCGGAGGCCATTGCCGCGGCCGCTGCCCGGACCGAGTCGATGCGGCGTTGCGGCCCGCGGAGCAGTTCGAAGCCTGTTTCCGCGATCTGGGCAGCCGTGGGGAAGAGCCGGTCGAGACCATCGGCGGGAACCAGGCTCTCGCTTCCGGCCGCGGAGAGCTGGACCAGGGCGGTCCGCGCGGCAGCCACGGTGATCTGCTGGCCGATCATGGCCCGGATCAGGAGTTCCTGCGGGTCTACGGCACCGGGCATCCGCATGCCCGGCGTGCGTGCCACGGCGGCGGCAAGGCGGGGATCGGCCGCGAGGGCGGCATCGATGGCGACGGGATCGGCGTCGAGGTCCAGCAGACGCCGGACCCGGCTCAGCAGAGAGGCCAGGTCCCGGAGGTCGACGGCGCCGATGGTCAGCACCAGCGGACGGCCGGGCGCGCCGGCGTCGTACTCCACCCGGAACCGGGCATCGCCGTGGGCCAGCCGCAGGGTCCGGGCATAGGAGCCGGAGCTGCCTTCCTCGATCCCGGGGATGGCACGGACGGCGAGGAAGTCGAACACGCCGGGATTGAACGGTTCCCGGTACGGAAGGTTGAGCGTGAGCGCCGTGGTGGCAGCGGGGGCACGGTGATGCCGGGCCGTGGCACGGAGGGCGGAGGGCGACATGGCAAAGACTTCGCCGATGGTCTCGTTGAACTGGCGCACGCTGCTGAATCCGGCGGCGAAGGCGATGTCCGAGACCTTCATTCCGGTGGAGACCAGTAGGGTGCGCGCGGTCTGGGCGCGGCTGGCCCGCGCGAGGGACAGCGGGCCGGCGCCGAGTTCATGGCTCAGTATCCGGTTGAGCTGGCGCGAGGAATAGCCCAGCCGGGCCGCCAGCCCCTCGACGCCGTCGCGGTTGATCACGCCGTCGTTGATGAGCCGCATGGCGCGGCCGGCGATGTCCGAGCGCACGTTCCAGGCCGGCGTGCCGGGCACGGCCTCGGGCAGGCAGCGCTTGCAGGCCCGGTAGCCGGCCTCGTGCGCGGCGGCCGAGGTTTCATAGAACGTGACGTTGTCCGCTTTGGGGGTCCGGGCCGGGCATGAGGGCCGGCAGTAGATCCCGGTGGTTCGGACAGCGGTATAGAACTGCCCGTCGAATCGGGTGTCCCGGGCGTCGATTGCCCGGTAGCGCTGCCAGAAGTCCATGACCCCATCCTGCCAGCTCCGCCGACCACCTGCTAGCGGAATTCGGACACGGCCGTGGCGTGCGGTTCAGTGTCCGGCGGGCGTTTGTTAAAGTCGGAGCATGACGTCCAGCCCGCTTCCCGCCAGGTCCGGTGCCGTGTCCGGGGCGGGAACAGTGCCGGGTGCGGTACCCGGCGCATCGCCCGTTGCGGCCGGGTTGCTCCGGGACCTGCTCTCGGCGGACGCCCGGCACGTGGCGCCGCTGATTCTGGGAGCCGTCTTGACGCATGACGGGCGCGACGGTTCCGTCTCGGTACGGATCACCGAAGTGGAGGCCTACCTTGGCCCGCATGATTCACTGCACCCTGACCCGGGCTCCCACACCTTCCGCGGCGAAACGGCGCGCAACGCGCCGATGTTCGGGCCGGCCGGCCACCTCTACGTGTATTTCACGTACGGGATGCACCATTGCGCCAACATCGTCTGCGGACCCGCCGGCACGGCGTCGGCCTTGCTGCTGCGGGCCGGCGAAGTTGTCGCCGGACACGAGTTGGCCCGGAGCAGGCGCCCGACGTCGAAATCCGACAACGACCTCGCAAGGGGGCCCGCCCGGCTTGCCACCGCGCTGGGGCTGACGACGGCGGACAGCGGGCGGGACGCCCTCGTTGCACCCTTCCGGCTGGAGCTGCCCGCGACGCCGCCGGGCGCGGCCGCCGCGGACATCAGCTCGGGTCCGCGCGTCGGCGTCTCCGGCGCCGGCGGCAGCCATGACTACCCGTGGCGGTTCTGGCTCAGCGGCGACCCCACCGTGTCCCGCTACAAGGCCGCCAAAGCGCCAAACGCCAGGAACGCGTAGCCGGAGGGACCCCTGATGCCGGGCACCCGCGGTGGGGCATGATGAAGCATTATGGGCGAGGGAAAACGCGGAAAGCCAAGCAGCGAGCTCGAACGCCTGCAGATCTTTGCGCAGCTGGCCACCGAGTACTTCCGCATGGTTGAGCTGTTCTCCGCAGATGGCGGCCCGGTCCCGAGGGAGCCGGCGGAGCCAGCGGAACCCGTCGGTTCCGTCGACGCTGCAGCGGCGGAGCGCACGCACTGGATCGAGCTCTTCCGTGCGGTCTTGCTGCGCAAATTCATCGTTCCGGATGAACACGTGTCGCTCAAACTCGTGGTCCGGGCCCTGCGTTTGTGCAATTACGCGGCGGACGCCCGGATAAGCGAGGGCGCAGACCAGGCGGCCACCTTGTTCACCGACGGGATGATCCGGGGCCGCCAGAAGCTGATGTCCGGACTCGCTCCGGATGATCAGGATGATGCCCATGACCTCTTCGAGGACGTGCTCTACGGGCGGCTCCTGCATGGCGACGCAGACAGGTTCCGCCGGTCCGGCTGGGCGGAGGACTACGCCAGGCTGAGCACTGTGGCGGCCGGACGGTTCCATGCCGAGCACGCGCTCAGAAAGGCGCTCGACGTCGTCTCCTATGGGCTCGCCCAGGACCTCCTGCGCTCACCGGACCCGGGCGGCGACGCCGGGGGCGCCTCCTGTGCAGATGCAGGGCCTGGGGCGTAGGGAGTTCTACGGGCCCGCGAAGGCGCGGAGTGCGCCGTCGGCTCCGACAGCGAACGGGGCAAGCCGGCGCCGGAGGTCCTCGCGCACCTGCGGCCACTCCTGCGAGAGGATCGAGAACACGGCGGTGTCCGAGCGGCCCCCGCCGGGCGCTGCGCGGTGGCCGCGCAGGATCCCCTCGAAGCGGGCGCCGAGCCGCTCGATCGCCGTCGCGCTCCGGGTGTTGCGGGCATCGCAGCGGAACGCCACCCTGTGGACTTCCAGTACCTCAAAGGCGTGGGCGAGGAGCATGTGCTTGCTCGCGGGATTGATGTGGCTGCCCCAGAACTGACGCCCGAAGAACGTTCCCCCGATTTCCAGGCGCTGTTGGGCGGGGACGTAGTCACACAGGGACGTCGTGCCAAGGAGGGCGCCGGTCCGCCCGTCCGTCACAGCGAACGGGATGGTTGCAGGATCGTCCAGCCGGGACTGGAACAGCGCCGCCAGCTCGCCGCTGGTCCCGGGCATCGGCGCCGCCATGCCCGCCCACATGCCGGAATCCACAAAATCAAAGAGACCTTCCGCATGCTCCGGGGCCAGCGGAACCACGTGGACGCCATGGCCGGAGAGGACGATTTCGTGTCGCATTGGAGCATTCAATCACCGAGGGAGTGGACGCAACGGTGGAATCCGGCACCCCTGAGGTGAACATTCGGTGACCGCCAGGTTGCCCGGCACGGGGCAGGCCCGGCGGCGCGTGGCTACCAGCCAGTAAGGTGGATGGGTGAATCCAAGCGAGCCGAACCAGATCAAGCCAGCAAAGCCCGCGGGCGAGCTGATCAACAGCCTCTGCGCCACCATCCCGGACTACCCCCAACCCGGAATCAGCTTCAAGGATCTGACCCCGGTGTTCGCCGACGGGGCGGCACTGAAGGCGGTGGTCGACGCCCTCGTTGAGCCGTTCAAGGGCCAGTTCGACGCCGTCGCCGGGGTGGAAGCCCGCGGCTTCCTTCTTGCCGCCGCTGCCGCGTATGCCACCGGCACCGGCGTCATCACCGTCCGGAAGGCGGGCAAGCTGCCGCGCGAGGTCGTCTCCGAGGACTACGCCTTGGAATACGGCACCGCCACCCTCGAGCTGCATACGACCGATCTGGCGCCCGGGAGCCGCGTGCTGATCCTCGACGACGTCCTCGCCACCGGCGGTACGCTCGGCGCCGCGGCACGGCTGTTTGAGCGCTGCGGCATCCACGTGGCCGGCGTCGGCGTGGTCATGGAACTGGACGATCTTGGCGGCCGTGCGGCCCTGACCGGCCACAACGTCCGATCCTTATTACGGCTCTAACGGGAGGTCCGGGGCTGGACCATTCGGGACGTGTCGGTAGAATTCCCTGACGAAGACTGCCTTGGCATCGTTCGACAGACCGGCGAAAGCTGAGTCTGCCGAAATGGCTGTAGAATGGTGGGTCTGTCTTTTTCGATAGGGGAACGTTCGATGCACGACGCTGATTTGGCCCATGAACGCGACTATGTGGCCGGACTTTACGCCCGGCTCGATGAGTTGCGGGCAGAGAAGCGCACCCAGCTGGCCCAGGTGCGCCGTGCCGGTGCCGTGGGCACCATGCAAAACGTCTCCGAACGCGATGCCTTCGCGGCCCTGTATGAGGACCGCCTCGCCCAGCTCGACGCCGTCGATGACCGCCTCGTCTTCGGCCGCCTGGACCTGGACTCCGGGGAGGCCCAGTACATCGGCCGCATCGGGCTGACCACCGAGGACCTGCAGCGGCTCATGGTGGACTGGCGGGCGCCCGAGGCCGGCCATTTCTACCAGGCCACGGCTTTTGACCGGCAGGGCGTTCGTCGCCGCCGTCACTTGATCCTGCAGGGCCGCGAGGTCAAGGCGATCGAGGATGACGTGCTCGACGCCGACATGCTCGCCGACAACGACTCCCTCCAGGGCGAAGGCGCCCTGCTGGCTGCCCTGAATTCCAAGCGGACCGGCCGGATGTCGGACATCGTCGGCACCATCCAGTCCGAGCAGGACCGGATCATCCGTTCCTCCATCTCCGGCGCGCTCGTGGTCCAGGGCGGACCGGGCACTGGCAAGACCGCCGTCGCACTGCACCGCGCGGCCTACCTGCTCTACACGCACCGGGACCGGCTCAAGAGCGCCGGCGTCCTGCTGGTGGGGCCGACGTCGTCCTTCATGAAGTACATCGAACGTGTGCTGCCCTCGCTGGGTGAGACCGGTGTCGTGATGGCGAGCCTTGGCCGGCTTATGCCGGGCATCACCGCAGTGGCCGAGACGGACTCTGCCGTGGCCGCCATCAAGGGCCGGCTGGACATGGCCGACGTGGTGGCCAACGCCGTCGCCAACCGGCAGCGCCTCCCGGCCGGAAACCGCGTCCTGGAGGTCGACGGGCGCAAGCTGATCCTGACGCCGCGGCAGGTCCGCCGCGCCAAGGAGAGGGCACGGGCCACGGGCAAGCCGCACAACGAGGCCCGAGTCTCCTTCGTCAAGATTCTGCTCCGCGAACTGACCGAACAGATGACGGAGCTGGTGGAAGCCGGCAACATCGGCAACAACGCCGACCGCTCCTACCTGGCGGAGGATGTCCGGTCCGCCCGGGATGTCCGGATCGCGCTGAACCTGTGCTGGATGCCCATGACCCCGGAGAAGCTCGTGGGCGAGTTGCTGAGCAAGCCGGCCATTCTCGAGGCATGCACCCCGAACCTCACCCCGGAGGAACGCGCCCTGCTGCTCCGCCCGGCCGGTTCGCCGTGGACGGAGTCCGACGTCCCGTTGCTCGACGAGGCCGCCGAATTGCTCGGCGAGCTTGATGCCGCTGCCGGCCGGGGACTGGCTCAGCAGGAACAGGACCGCGCCCGCGATCTCGCCAACGCCAAGCAGACTCTGGTCAACATGGAAACCGCCGGGGTGGATGTCCTCGTCACTGCCGAAGACCTCGTGGACCAGAACCAGGAGCGCGAGACGCGGCTGACCGCTGCCGAGCGTGCCACCACGGACCGCAGCTGGGCGTTCGGGCACATTGTGGTGGACGAGGCACAGGAGTTGTCGCCCATGCAGTGGCGGCTGCTCGTCCGCCGTTGCCCGCTGAAGTCGTTCACGATCGTCGGCGACATCGCCCAGACGAGTTCAGTCGCCGGCGCCAACTCCTGGCACAGCGCGCTGGCCCCCATGTTCGGCGACCGCTGGCAGCTCGAGGAACTCACCGTCAACTACCGCACGCCGTCGCAGATCGCCGAGGCGGCCGCCCGGATGGCCAATGCGGCCGGCCTGGTGGTTTCCGCGCCGAAGGCAGTCAGGGAAGGACGCTGGGCGCCGGTGATCGACCGCGTGGACCAGAGCCAGATTGTCACGAAGCTCGTCGAGGTACTGCCGGAGGAACTGGACGCGATCGAAGGTGGCCTGCTGGCGGTCATTGCCGACGGCGAGCTTCTCCCGGAAGCCAGCGCTGCACTCCGGGCCGTGTACGGGCACCGCGTGGGGACCGGTGCGGGAAGCTACGCGCAGGACATCGTGGTTATCAGCCCCCGCGAGGCAAAGGGACTGGAGTTCGACGGCGTCGTGGTCCTTGAACCGACGGACATGCTCAACCATGAGCACGGCCGGGTGGGCGACCTCTATGTGGCCATGACCAGGCCCACGCAACGCCTGAGGCTCATCGCCGCCTCCGGCGTCCCCGCTGGCATCGAGGAGTAGGCCCGTTCCGGCCGCCGCGCTGTACGGCTGCCGGAAGGCGGCTCCCCGTTGCCGAACGGCGGCGGGGAGACAGCGGCCGGCAGGGCGTCACCTGCGATGCGGATGTGCTGATCCTGCTACCTTAGATTCCGTGTCCCAGCTAAATAATCTCGATGCCCAGCAGAACGACCCCAGCTTCGCCAATATCTGGCAGGAGCTGAAATGGCGCGGCCTTGTCCACGTCTCCACGGATGAGGCGGAGCTCGAGAAGCTCCTCGCCGGCGAGCCTGTGACGTATTACTGCGGCTTCGATCCGACCGCGCCGAGCCTGCACCTGGGCAACCTCGTCCAGCTGCTGCTCATGCGCCGGATCCAGCTGGCCGGCCACAAGCCGCTCGGCCTGGTCGGCGGCTCCACGGGGCTGATCGGGGATCCGCGTCCGACGGCGGAACGCACCCTTAACACCAAGGACACCGTCTCGGAGTGGGTGGGCTACCTGCAGGCGCAGGTCCGCCGCTTCCTGAGCTTCGAGGGCGACAACGCCGCCCGGATGGTCAATAACCTGGATTGGACGGCGCCGCTGAGCGCCATCGACTTCCTGCGCGACATCGGCAAGCACTTCCGGGTCGGGACCATGCTCCGCAAGGATGCCGTCGCGTCCCGCCTTGGCTCGGATGAAGGCATCAGCTACACCGAATTCAGCTACCAGATCCTGCAGGGCATGGACTACCTCCAGTTGTTCCGCGACTACGGCTGCGCCTTGCAGACCGGCGGCTCGGACCAGTGGGGCAACCTCACCAGTGGCACCGAACTCATCCGGAAGGTTGAGGGCAAGCACGTCCATGCCCTGGGAACGCCGCTCATCACCAACTCTGACGGCACCAAGTTCGGCAAGAGCGAGGGCAACGCGATCTGGCTGGATCCGGCGATGTGCAGCCCGTACGCCTTCTACCAGTTCTGGCTCAACACGGCAGATGCCGACGTCGCGGCCCGCCTCAAGGTCTTCACGTTCCTGACCCGTGCGGAGATCGAGGCACTGGAGCTGGCAGTCGCCGAACGGCCGTTCGCTCGCGAGGGCCAGCGGAAACTGGCATACGAGGTGACCTCTCTTGTCCACGGTGTTGACGCCACGGAAAAGGTCATTGCGGCGTCGGCGGCGGTGTTCGGCAACGGCGATCTGACTGTGCTGGATGAAGCGACCCTGAAGGCTGCCACCTCCGAGCTGCCGTCCGCCACCGTGGACGCCGGCGGTCTGGGCATCGTCGAACTGCTCGTGGCCTCCGGCCTGTCCGAGAGCAAGTCCGCCGCCCGCCGCACCGTGGGGGAGGGCGGGGCCTACGTGAACAACGCGAAGGTCTCCGACCCCGACGCCGTTATTGCGGCCAGCCAGTTGCTGCACGGGCGCTACCTGCTCCTGCGGCGGGGCAAGAAGAACCTGGCAACGGTGGAGGTCGCGGCGCCCTGATCCGCTGCTGGTCCGTACTGAGAACGCACGCTGCACGCTCCTTCCTGGCTGATTTGCACGGCCGGGGAGGAGCGTGTATTGTTTTCTGAGTCGCCGCCGCTGAGCGGAGACAAACCCCCACAAATGAGAAGCAATTCTTCATGCGCTAGGCGCGGATAATGAAAATTGCTTCAATTCTGCTGGGCGGATTCGCTCCACAGAGTGAAATTCGGATGAAAATCGCGAATTTGCAAAGTGGAAATGAATGAAATAAGCTGTAAACATCGCAGCGAAGAAAAGCGAAATAAAAGAATTCATTGAAATGAATTGTTTCGACGAGTATTCGAATGTGTCTGTTGTTTGAGAACTCAATAGTGTGCCAAGTTTGTTGATACCAATTTATTGTATTGAATTGGTTGAATGTGCCGGGCCCGCCACCCGTGGTGTGGTCTGGTGTTTTTGGCTGGTTTCAAATTTTGTGCAGCGTGTGCATCCCGTTTTCCCGGGGGCGCATGTTGTGTCTGTTTTTCTTCAACGGAGAGTTTGATCCTGGCTCAGGATGAACGCTGGCGGCGTGCTTAACACATGCAAGTCGAACGATGATCCGGTGCTTGCACCGGGGATTAGTGGCGAACGGGTGAGTAACACGTGAGTAACCTGCCCTTAACTCTGGGATAAGCCTGGGAAACTGGGTCTAATACCGGATATGACTCCTCATCGCATGGTGGGGGGTGGAAAGCTTTATTGTGGTTTTGGATGGACTCGCGGCCTATCAGCTTGTTGGTGAGGTAATGGCTCACCAAGGCGACGACGGGTAGCCGGCCTGAGAGGGTGACCGGCCACACTGGGACTGAGACACGGCCCAGACTCCTACGGGAGGCAGCAGTGGGGAATATTGCACAATGGGCGCAAGCCTGATGCAGCGACGCCGCGTGAGGGATGACGGCCTTCGGGTTGTAAACCTCTTTCAGTAGGGAAGAAGCGAAAGTGACGGTACCTGCAGAAGAAGCGCCGGCTAACTACGTGCCAGCAGCCGCGGTAATACGTAGGGCGCAAGCGTTATCCGGAATTATTGGGCGTAAAGAGCTCGTAGGCGGTTTGTCGCGTCTGCCGTGAAAGTCCGGGGCTCAACTCCGGATCTGCGGTGGGTACGGGCAGACTAGAGTGATGTAGGGGAGACTGGAATTCCTGGTGTAGCGGTGAAATGCGCAGATATCAGGAGGAACACCGATGGCGAAGGCAGGTCTCTGGGCATTAACTGACGCTGAGGAGCGAAAGCATGGGGAGCGAACAGGATTAGATACCCTGGTAGTCCATGCCGTAAACGTTGGGCACTAGGTGTGGGGGACATTCCACGTTTTCCGCGCCGTAGCTAACGCATTAAGTGCCCCGCCTGGGGAGTACGGCCGCAAGGCTAAAACTCAAAGGAATTGACGGGGGCCCGCACAAGCGGCGGAGCATGCGGATTAATTCGATGCAACGCGAAGAACCTTACCAAGGCTTGACATGGGCCGGACCGGGCTGGAAACAGTCCTTCCCCTTTGGGGCCGGTTCACAGGTGGTGCATGGTTGTCGTCAGCTCGTGTCGTGAGATGTTGGGTTAAGTCCCGCAACGAGCGCAACCCTCGTTCCATGTTGCCAGCGCGTAATGGCGGGGACTCATGGGAGACTGCCGGGGTCAACTCGGAGGAAGGTGGGGACGACGTCAAATCATCATGCCCCTTATGTCTTGGGCTTCACGCATGCTACAATGGCCGGTACAAAGGGTTGCGATACTGTGAGGTGGAGCTAATCCCAAAAAGCCGGTCTCAGTTCGGATTGGGGTCTGCAACTCGACCCCATGAAGTCGGAGTCGCTAGTAATCGCAGATCAGCAACGCTGCGGTGAATACGTTCCCGGGCCTTGTACACACCGCCCGTCAAGTCACGAAAGTTGGTAACACCCGAAGCCGGTGGCCTAACCCCTTGTGGGAGGGAGCTGTCGAAGGTGGGACTGGCGATTGGGACTAAGTCGTAACAAGGTAGCCGTACCGGAAGGTGCGGCTGGATCACCTCCTTTCTAAGGAGCACCTACAACCACCGTGCCTCATGCATTTGAGTGTGGCGGGGTTGTCAGGAGTACGCCCGTTGCGCAGACGCAAGTTCTGCGGCGGGTGCTCACGGGTGGAATATCAACAAATAGCGGCCGCCGGTTCTTCACCGGCACCCAGTACGGACACTCACCCCTTGGGGTGGTGGTCCTGGAACGGTGCGGGAGGGGTGATCAGCGGTTTAGTGTTTGGCACACTGTTGGGTCCTGAGACAACAGGACCGGGTGGTTGCGGCTTTGGCCGTGATTGTTCCGGGACTTGTGTTTCTGGTTTCCTGGCTGCATCGATCATGCATGTTCGGCCCGTGTGGGTTGTGTGTGTGGGGTGTGTGGTACGGGGTTGTTGTTTGAGAACTACATAGTGGACGCGAGCATCTTTTATAAGAAGCAATTTCCAAGAATATGAACCTGGATCTGTCGCTGTTGTCCTTCGGGGCGGTGGTGGTGGTTTTCATGGTTCTCTCGAAAATTTCTGATTGATCTTTTGTGGTCAAGTTTTTAAGAGCACACGGTGGATGCCTTGGCATTAGGAGCCGAAGAAGGACGTAGGAATCTGCGATAAGCCTGGGGGAGTCGATAACCGGACTGTGATCCCAGGGTGTCCGAATGGGGAAACCCCGCCAGGGGCGCGAGCTGCCTGGTGACCCGCATCTGAACACATAGGGTGCGTGGAGGGAACGCGGGGAAGTGAAACATCTCAGTACCCGCAGGAAGAGAAAACAATAGTGATTCCGTTAGTAGTGGCGAGCGAACGCGGATCAGGCTAAACCGTTCCATGTGTGATAGCCGGCGGGCGTTGCATGGTCGGGGTTGTGGGACTTTCCATACCAGTTCTGCCGGGCTGGTGAGGTGTGATGTGCAGGCATAGGTGAACGGTCTTGAAAGGCCGGCCGTAGAGGGTGTGAGCCCCGTAACCGAAATGTTGTGTACCGCCTGGTGAAGTATCCCAAGTAGCACGGGGCCCGAGAAATCCCGTGCGAATCTGTCAGGACCACCTGATAAGCCTAAATACTCCCTAATGACCGATAGCGGACCAGTACCGTGAGGGAAAGGTGAAAAGTACCCCGGGAGGGGAGTGAAACAGTACCTGAAACCGTGTGCTTACAATCCGTCGGAGCCAGTCTGATTCTGGTGACGGCGTGCCTTTTGAAGAATGAGCCTGCGAGTTAGTGTTACGTCGCGAGGTTAACCCGTGTGGGGAAGCCGTAGCGAAAGCGAGTCTGAACAGGGCGTTGCAGTGGCGTGATCTAGACCCGAAGCGAAGTGATCTACCCATGGCCAGGTTGAAGCGACGGTAAGACGTCGTGGAGGACCGAACCCACTTCAGTTGAAAATGGAGGGGATGAGCTGTGGGTAGGGGTGAAAGGCCAATCAAACTTCGTGATAGCTGGTTCTCCCCGAAATGCATTTAGGTGCAGCGTTGCGTGTTTCTTACCGGAGGTAGAGCTACTGGATGGCTAATGGGCCCTACAAGGTTACTGACGTCAGCCAAACTCCGAATGCCGGTAAGTGAGAGCGCAGCAGTGAGACTGTGGGGGATAAGCTTCATAGTCGAGAGGGAAACAGCCCAGACCACCAACTAAGGCCCCTAAGCGTGTGCTAAGTGGGAAAGGATGTGGAGTTGCGAAGACAACCAGGAGGTTGGCTTAGAAGCAGCCATCCTTAAAAGAGTGCGTAATAGCTCACTGGTCAAGTGATTCCGCGCCGACAATGTAGCGGGGCTCAAGTACACCGCCGAAGTTGTGGCATTCAGATATTAGCTAAGCCCTTGTGGTTCAGGCGTCTGGATGGGTAGGGGAGCGTCGTGTGGGCGGTGAAGTCGCGGTGTAAACCAGCGGTGGAGCCTACACGAGTGAGAATGCAGGCATGAGTAGCGAAAGACGGGTGAGAAACCCGTCCGCCGAATGATCAAGGGTTCCAGGGTCAAGCTAATCTGCCCTGGGTAAGTCGGGACCTAAGGCGAGGCCGACAGGCGTAGTCGATGGACAACGGGTTGATATTCCCGTACCGGCGAAAAACCGCCCATGTTGAACAGGGGATACTAACCGCCCGAGACCTGCCCGATCACCCTTTGGGTGTGAGGGTTTTGGTGGAGCGCGGGACCTGATCCTGGGAGGCAAGCGTATTAACAGGTGTGACGCAGGAAGGTAGCCGAGCCGGGCGATGGTTGTCCCGGTCTAAGGATGTAGGGCGAACGGTAGGCAAATCCGCCGTTCATGATGCCTGAGATCTGACGGGACCCCCGTAGGGGGGGATTCGGTGATCCTATGCTGCCGAGAAAAGCATCGACGCGAGGTTTTAGCCGCCCGTACCCCAAACCGACACAGGTGATCAGGTAGAGAATACTAAGGCGATCGAGAGAATTATGGTTAAGGAACTCGGCAAAATGCCCCCGTAACTTCGGGAGAAGGGGGGCCCCAACCTTGAACACCACACGCTGGTGGGAGGGGATCGGGGCCGCAGAGACCAGGGGGAAGCGACTGTTTACTAAAAACACAGGTCCGTGCGAAGTCGCAAGACGATGTATACGGACTGACTCCTGCCCGGTGCTGGAAGGTTAAGAGGACCGGTTAGCCGCAAGGCGAAGCTGAGAATTTAAGCCCCAGTAAACGGCGGTGGTAACTATAACCATCCTAAGGTAGCGAAATTCCTTGTCGGGTAAGTTCCGACCTGCACGAATGGAGTAACGACTTCCCCGCTGTCTCAACCATAAACTCGGCGAAATTGCAGTACGAGTAAAGATGCTCGTTACGCGCAGCAGGACGGAAAGACCCCGAGACCTTTACTATAGTTTGGTATTGGTGTTCGGAGTGGCTTGTGTAGGATAGGTGGGAGACGTTGAAGCCCGGACGCCAGTTCGGGTGGAGTCATCGTTGAAATACCACTCTGGTCACTTTGGACATCTAACTTCGGCCCGTAATCCGGGTCAGGGACAGTGCCTGATGGGTAGTTTAACTGGGGCGGTTGCCTCCTAAAAAGTAACGGAGGCGCCCAAAGGTTCCCTCAGCCTGGTTGGCAATCAGGTGTCGAGTGTAAGTGCACAAGGGAGCTTGACTGTGAGAGAGACATCTCGAGCAGGGACGAAAGTCGGGACTAGTGATCCGGCGGTACATTGTGGAATGGCCGTCGCTCAACGGATAAAAGGTACCTCGGGGATAACAGGCTGATCTTGCCCAAGAGTCCATATCGACGGCATGGTTTGGCACCTCGATGTCGGCTCGTCGCATCCTGGGGCTGGAGTAGGTCCCAAGGGTTGGGCTGTTCGCCCATTAAAGCGGTACGCGAGCTGGGTTTAGAACGTCGTGAGACAGTTCGGTCCCTATCCGCTGCGCGCGCAGGAAATTTGAGAAGGGCTGTCCTTAGTACGAGAGGACCGGGACGGACGAACCTCTGGTGTGTCAGTTGTACTGCCAAGTGCACCGCTGATTAGCTACGTTCGGATGGGATAACCGCTGAAAGCATCTAAGCGGGAAGCTCGCTTCGAGATGAGATTTCCATACACCTTGTGTGTGAGAGGCCCCCAGCCAGACCACTGGGTTGATAGGCCGGATGTGGAAGCGAGGACTAACGACTCGTGAAGCTGACCGGTACTAATAGGCCGATAACTTACACCACACACTCTTCCCGCGAACCCGTTTCAAAAGGGGTTCGCACCACGGGGAGGGTACAAAGAAACAAGACTGCTTGCGTCCACTATGTGGTTCCCAACCAACAAACCCGCACCCGCGGCACGTTGCAACAGGAACCAACAACAACATACACAACACCACAACTGCACCAGCAACACCGGTGCAGCAGGTTGTAACCACAAAGTTTTCCCCGCCTCCGGCAACGGACAGGCGGTGGAGCAAGGGTTACGGCGGTCATAGCGTGGGGGAAACGCCCGGTCCCATTCCGAACCCGGAAGCTAAGACCCACAGCGCCGATGGTACTGCACCCGGGAGGGTGTGGGAGAGTAGGTCACCGCCGGAACACCATTACAGGTCGAGGACCCCCAACCACAGGTTGGGGGTCCTCCCGCATTTAACCGCACCCCGCGAGCGGAGGCCCGATCTTGTGTCACCGTTCGCAGTGGACTTCTTCGCGTACCCGCTCAGATCGGTCAACGGCGCACCCGATAGCGCAGGTGAAGCACCCGGTTGCCCTGAATCACCACATCAGGATCCTCC
Source organism: Arthrobacter sp. TE12232 (assembly GCF_054062615.1). NCBI lineage: Bacteria > Bacillati > Actinomycetota > Actinomycetes > Micrococcales > Micrococcaceae > Arthrobacter > Arthrobacter sp. TE12232. The sequence goes on along the minus strand of NZ_JBSSFK010000001.1, from coordinate 905,591 downwards.
AACAGGTGCTGCGCGTGGACCGACCCGAAGTAGCGCTTGCCGGACCCGAACACGACGGGTACGACGTCCATGCGCACCTCGTCGACCAGGCCCGCGGCAAGCACCTGGCCACCGACGTCGCCGGCGGCGACCTCGACCATGCGGTCACCCGCAAGCTTCTGCGCCTTGGCCACGGCTGCCTCGACGCCGTCGACGAAGTGAAACGGCGCTTCGGAGTCCCAGCCCTCAGGCTCCGGCCGGTGCGTCACGACGACCACGTGGTCGACCCCGCCCGGAGGTTTCCCGTCCCAGCCGTCCGTCATGTCGAAGACGTGGCGGCCGACGACGGTCGCCCCGATCTGGTCCCAGTACGGCCGGGTGTAGTCGTAGGACGTCTGCGACACCTTCAACTCGCCGCTCTCGTCCAACGGCACGTCACCGCTGGACAACCAGTCGAACAGGGGTCCGGGCTGGTCGTCCTCGTCCGCGATGAAGCCGTCCACCGACACCGAGCTGTACATGACCACCGTGCCCATGGGTCTCTCCTCTGTTTTGGGTGCCCCAAGATTAGCGGCTCTTCGCGGTTCGTGGCGGGTTGACCTGCTGAAGGGTGTTCACGCTGCGCCCGATGTCGAGGTTCACGATCGTCGACATCCACGGCCACGAACCTTGAAGACCCCAGAAAGTACTGCCCAGGCCCGGGGCCCGACCGTTGATTCCTTGTTTTTGCCACCTTGCGTTACGGTGAAACGCATGGGACTGAAGGCGAGCGGCGGCAGTTATCCGACCGGGGTCCGGCGTCGCGAAAAGATCATCGACGTGGCGACGAAGATGTTCGGTGCGGACGGCTACTACGCGACCCCCATGTCGGCCATTGCGGAAGCTGTCGGCATTAGTGAGAGCGGTCTGGCCCACCACTTCCCGAGCAAGAACGTGCTGCTTCAGGCAGTGGCCGAGCGGCGCCTCATGGAGACGGCGTCCTGGTGGGAATCCCTGCCCGGCTCGGATTCCGGGCTGGACGCCCTCGACGAAATGGTGGAAGCCACCCGTCGCTTCACCGAGCAGCCGGGCCTGATTGAACTCTTTGTGCTGTCCATTTCAGAGGCGGCAGACACGCGAAGCCCCGCCCACGCCCGGCTTGCGGCGCAGTACGAGGGCGTAGTGGCATCACTGGTTGCCCGGTGGCAGAAAGCCGTCGACAAGGGCGAGATTCGCCATGACGTGGATCTGGAGCTCGTGGCCAGGGAGTGCATAGCAGTCAGTGATGGACTTCAGGTTCAATGGGTCCTGTCCAACGGCAAAGTCGACATCGTCGCCGGCGTCGCCGAATTCTCCGAAAGCCTCAAGGAACGCCTCCGGGCTGGGTGAATTTGTTGAGCCTGTGAAGTTGCCTAGTACGGCATTTCGAACGCCGGGGGCACTGTCTTGAGGGGCTCCTTGATGAGGACCCGGCTGAACCGGGCAGCACCACCGTTTGATCCCTCATCGACGGCGATGAGCGCAAAGTTAACGTTCACGAACCACTGTGCCGCCTCGGCTGAGAGGAGCCGGGAGTTACCGGACCCTAGTTCCCAGCTCTCGTGCCCCACCGTCGCGGTGAACGTGTACCTGCCGCCGGTTGCCGTGACAGTGAGCCGGAGATCGCCCTGAGCAGGAACAACTGTCTCCGTCTCCGTGAGCATGTCATCGACCACGCGGCGGAAGGACACGGCCCTGCCCGATCCGACCGGCCGCACCAGTGCCGAGAAGAAGTGCACCGAGTTCGTATACACGGCGACTCCCGCGGCAACAGCATCATCACTATCCACCGTTGCGGAGAACGTCTGGTCGAATTCACTTTGCGCCCTGAAAAGGGCCCCGACGGGCGGGCGTTCGGTGAGGTCGGGGCCCGCCGGGACTTCGATGAAGTCGTCGGTCTGTTTCCCATTCACGCCAGGTTCGCCGGCCTGCAGTGTGCGCCAGCCCCGCAGCCACAGCGAGTCGGCGACGTCGATCCGGGTTCCCCTGTCCGTGGGGGTCGGAACGTCGTTGAACGCTTCTTCCGTGTGTCCGTCGTGGCCGATGACGGGCCAACCGTCCTCCGTCCAGGTGACGGGTGTGAGGAAGGTTTCACGTCCCAGCGTGTGATGACTGGAGAAGCGGTCATGGCGCGTTCCCAGGGACACGGCCCACCAGTTGCCGGATGCGTCCTCGACGAAATCGGCGTGCCCAACGGATTGGATCGGGTGTGCCACCCGGTCGCGGTGGGTCAGAATCGGGTTGTGGGGTGCGGGTTCGAACGGGCCCCATGGTGACCTGCTGCGGCCGATGGTCTGCATGTGTCCCTTCCAGCTGCTGCCCTCGGCTCCGGTGAGGTAGTACCAGCCGTCGCGGGTGAACAGGTGGGGTCCCTCGATGTCGTTGCTGGAGAATCCCCGGTTGTTCGCGGTCAGTGGGCGGAACTCGCCCAGCGTGCCCGTTGCGATGTCGATGGGCGCGTGGACGATGGGACCAAGGTTGCCGTCCGGGCGGAACTGAAGGGTACGGCGGGTGTAGTACCAGCGGCCGTCGATGTCACGGAACAAGGAGGGATCGAAGGCTTCCCGGTCGAGCCAGACCGCATCCGACCACGGACCTTCCGGGCTGGTTGCCGTGACGAAGAAGTTGCCCTGGCACTCCGCCTGGTTGGTGCAGACCAGATAGAACACTCCTTCTTCGTGGCGAAGGGTGGGTGCGAACAGGTTTATGGACCCGGGTTGTCCGTCGCGACGGTACTGTCCCGGTCTCGTCACGGCGAATCCTATGGTGCGCCACGTGACCAGATCGGTGGAATGCGAGATCGGAATTCCCGGGAGGAACCCGAAGCTCGAATTGGCCAGGTAGAAGTCATCACCAACACGAACGACGCTGGGGTCCGGAGCGTGGCCGCGGAGGACGGGGTTTGTGAAGCTGTTCATGCTCTTCCTTTGCTAGGCGCGGACTGTGTCAGGCACGGACACTCTGCTGAAGTGGAACGCTGAAGGTTCGCTGGCCGCCTTCTGCCGCCAGGACTGTCCCGTTCGGCAATTCGACGCGGGCACGGGTTCCTGGCGGGAGCGAGACGTCGAGGACGAAGTCGCCGTCGACGATGCGCCAGGCTGAGGACAGCAAGCCCTGAGGAGTGTGCAGTGATGCCTGTGCCCAGTCGAGTCCGCCGCCGGGGACAGGTGCGATCGTGACGTGACGGTAAGCCGCGTCGTCCGCCGTGGGGTGTTCGGAGAGCCGAATGCCTGCCACGTGCGTGTAGAGGAAGGAAAGGACGGCGGCTTTGCTGTAATGGTTGAGCGAACCCCGGACCTCGCCCTGGGCGACGCCGTCCCACCACTCCCAGACCGTGGTGGCGCCGTTCTCGAGCATGCCGAGCCAGGAAGGGGTGCCCCTGGAAAGCAGGACGGCGTAGGCTTCCTCGGCTTTGCCGTGATCGGCAAGGGCGGGCAGCAGTTGCCCGGTGCTGAGGAACCCGGTACCCAGGCGCCCGCTGGTCTGCTCAATCAGCTCGGCAAGTCGGCCCGCGGCGGCCTCGCGATCCCCGGCAGGGAACAATCCGAAGGCTAGACCGCGGGCATAGTGGGCCTGCGCCTCGATCGAGAGGCGCCCGTGACCGGTGAGGAACTCGCATTGCCATGCCTCGCGGGCTCCGGCTGCGACAGTGCTGTATTTTGCCTCAAGTTCCTTTTCGCCCAGCACCTTGGCTGAAGCGGCGAGGAGTGCGGCTGACCGGTGCAGGAACGCGGTCGCCACAATGCTGTGGTCGGTGGCGGGATTCGGAGCGGGAGGTACGCCGGGTTCGAGCCATTCTCCGAAGTGGAATCCGGAGTTCCAGAGGAACGTCTCCCAGGCGGCGGGGACGGGCCGGCGATCTGCCCGGGCGGGGTGCCTGTTGGCCGCCGCGGAACGCGCGGCGTAGTCGACCCAGGCCTGCATTGAGGGCAGTTGGCGGCGCAGGATGCCCTCGTCGCCGTAGGCCCGCCACAGTTCCCAGGGGACGACGACGGCGGCGTCGCCCCATCCGGCCGACCCTGCCGAGAGGTCCTCGAAGAAGACACCCGAGGGTTTGCCGCCCGCGGGGTTGGGCGTGATGGTGGGAACCCGGCCATCGGCCCATTGATCGGCGGCGAGATCGGCGAGCCACTTGTCCGAGAACGCCTGGACGTCGTACAGAAAGGCTGCGGTGCCGACAAATACCTGCCAGTCGCCGGTGAACCCGGAGCGCTCCCGCTGAGGGCAGTCGGTAGGAATCTCGCAGGCGTTTCCCCGGAAGCTCCAGACCCCTGCCGTGTGAAGCGCGTTGAGGGCGGCGTCACTGCAGGAGAACGAGCCGGTGGGCAACAAATCCGTGTGCACGACGACGGCCCGGATGTCCTCGGGATCGAGGGCCCCCGGCAGGCCGTCGATCTGGACGTACCGGAATCCATGCGTCGTGTGCCGGGGCTCGAAGGTTTCACCAGGGCGGCCGGAGGAGATGACTTCGTCAATCTGTCCCGCCGGCAGGAGGTCGCCGGTAGCGAAGATGAAGGACCGCAAGTTCTCAGTGGAAACCAGGCCTGATCCGGCGAGCACTTCCCCGTGGGTCAGCACGAGGTGGGTGTCGCGCGGGCCCAATGAGGTCAGGCGCACCCATCCGTTGAGGTTCTGCCCGAAATCGACGACGGCGGTGCCCGGCCGGGGCGACGACACGCCCACGGGCGGGAAGGTGTCGATCCGGCGCACAGGCTCCGCGCTTGTAGGGATCAGCCGTGACCCGTCGTCGTAGAGGGCGCCGGTTCCAATGCTGACCGCTGACCACGGTCCGTCGACGCCGCCGTCGCCGTCGAGCCGGCGGAAGTCGACGGACTGGCCGTCCATCAGGTCAGCCCGAATGATGTGGCTCGGAGCCGAACTCCAGGTGCCGTCCGACACGACATGGAACGCTTCGCCGGAACCGGAGGACCCTTTGAGCCCGAGCAGCAGGGCGGTTTCGATGCCGAATCCATCGGCACGGCGTTCGAAGCCGTGCCGTCCGCGGAACCATCCGTCACTTAGAAGCACTTCGACGCGGTTGGTGCCGCCGTGAAGGTAGCCGGCAACGTCCCATTCGAACACCTGCAGCCGCTTGCGGTAGGCGGTGAACCCGGGAACGAGTTCTTCGTCCCCGACCCTCCGGCCATTGAGGAAGACCTCGATGATGCCATGGGCCGTCGCAGCGAGATTTGCAGCTGCCACGTCGGCGGGCAACTCGACGTCGAGGCGCACGACATACGCCGGCCGGGAACCGGGGCCCGGGTCGACAGGTTCGCAGGGGCGGATCCATGTCGCGCCGTCCAGGAGCTCTGTGAACGCGGGTTCAGGAGAAGAGTGCGGCATGGTTCAGCGGACCTTTACAAAGAGGATGGTGACGGCAGACAGCAGTGCGATCCCGCCGAGGATGCAGAAGAACGGGACGTAGGCGGCGGCTGACGTGAGCACGAGCACGCCAAGAAGCGGCACCACAATGGCGGGCGCCGTCGTCGAGACCTGGTACACCGCCATGGCCTTGGCTGTTTGGGCAGAATCCGGGACGACCGAGGCCGCGATTGCCACGTCGACCGTCAGATAAAAAGCCAGGCCGATCGAGAACACGATGTACGCGACCAGAAATCCGTCCGCGCTCTGCAGCAGGGCGGCGATGAGGATGCCCGCGGCAGCGATCACCGCTGCCCCGACGACGAAGATCTTGCGGCGGTTCATCTTGTCCGACAGAAATCCGGCGGCAACCGTGAATACGAAGCCGATGGGTGTGGTGATCAAGGTGACGAATGTGTAGCGGGCCGTTGCGTCCTGAAGCGACAACCCGGTCACGTCAGTCAGGAAATAGGTGGAGTAGGTCTGGAGACCGACCATGGCGATTCCAAAAAGGAGCCGGCTAATCCAGTTCCAGGCGAAGCTCGGGTGATGCCACGGGTTGATGAAAAAGCTCCCCGCGAACTCGCGGACGGAATAGCGGGGAAGCGCCGCCGCGTCAGCAGGAATGACATCAGCTTTGGCAATCACCATCGACAGGCCCAGCACGAAGAGCACGGCAACGGCGGCCGGGGCGACCATCATGGTGACCGGATTTGCAACGTTTGCGCTGGCGAAGGCGATGCCGCCGAGGACAACGAGGCCCGTCACGACGCCGATCCCGGCGGACGTCCGGGCGCGCAGGCGTTCGGGTATGAAGTCGGGCACCAAAGCCAGGAAGGCGGCGATGACCGCGCTGAAGCCAAGCTGTGAAATCGCCCAGCCTGTGGCCACTATGGCGACATCGGATGCAGTCCCGACGACGATGGCGCCGGCAAGCACGGTCAGCGACCCGCCGACGAGCCACGGGCGGCGTCGGCCGAAGCGCCCTCGGGTGCGGTCAGACAGGCTGCCGAACAGCGGCAACATGACGACGGAAATCAGCGCGCCGATCAATATGACAGTGGAGAGGCCCAACGCCTTGCCTGTCGGATCGACCCCGAAGATCCGAATGGAGAGGCTCACGATCGACGGCGTGAGGAACGCGAAGTAGATGGCGGCAGCCGTCAGGATCAGGGTCACGGCGAAAAGCCCGGGCCGCTTCAGGGGGAGCGCGGGGTGCCCGGCTACGGGAGTCAAGGCAGTAACTGCCGGCGCGTCCGCGCCAATGCTGGTGGTCACAGGAACTCCTTTGTCTGTGTGGTTTCAGCCGGTTGCCAGACGGCGCCGACGGTCGCTGGGCTCTTTCGGCAAGAACATTAGCGAAAGTATGACATAAAAAACCAAGGATTCACTGTTTTTTCTCGTGAGGTGATGAACCCGGCAACCCGGGACGGAACTGCACGGCAGGCTGCTGTGAGTCCTGCCACCGCGGGGCCCTATTGGTGCGATGCCGTTAGTCCGTGACGGGTTGCTCGCCTAGAATTGGGGGAGATGTACGGACTTCGAAGCGCTTGATTTCGGGTTGCGTAGGAAACGAAACACGGAACAGAGCGGCTGCGATTGCGCCAGTGGTCAGCTCGCAACAGGAGGATTCCAGCATGGCTGAGCACAACGACGGAAACCGCGGCGGCAAAGCCCGCGACAACACTGGCGGGGCCCCGTACCGCGGCACGAGCAACTCCGGCGGCGATCCTCGCGGCTTCCGCGCCAGGGATGACCGTAAGCCGTATGGCGATCGTGCTCCGCGTGAAGGTGGCGAGCAGCGCAGCTATGGCGGCGGCGACCGCAAGCCGCATGCCGGCGGCGGTGACCGCAAGCCGTATGCCGGCGGCGGTGACCGCAAGCCGTATGCCGGCGGCGGTGACCGCAAGCCGTATGCCGGCGGCGGTGACCGTAAGCCGTATGGCGATCGCGCCCCGCGTGAAGGCGGAGCGGGCCGTAGCTATGGCGGCGGTGACCGTAAGCCGTATGGTGATCGTGCTCCGCGTGAGGGTGGCGAGCAGCGCAGCTATGGCGGCGGCGACCGCAAGCCGTATGCCGGCGGCGGTGACCGTAAGCCGTATGGTGATCGTGCTCCGCGTGAGGGTGGCGAGCAGCGCAGCTATGGCGGCGGTGACCGCAAGCCTTATGCCGGTAGCGGTGACCGTAAGCCGTATGGTGATCGTGCTCCGCGTGAAGGCGGAGCGGGCCGTAGCTTCAGCGGCGGCGACCGCAAGCCTTATGCCGGTGGCGACCGTAAGCCATATGGTGATCGTGCCCCGCGTGAGGGTGGCGACCAGCGCAGCTACGGCGGCGGTGACCGCAAGCCGTACGCTGGCGGCGACCGTAAGCCATATGGTGATCGTGCCCCGCGTGAAGGCGGAGCGGGCCGCAGCTTCGGTGGCGGCGATCGTGACCGCAAGCCGTATTCTGGTGGCGACAACCGCAAGCCCTTCGGCAACCGTGAAGACCGTCCGGCACGCAGCTTCGACCGCGGCGACTCGGGTCCGCGCCAGTTCGGCCGTGACCGCCCCGAGGATCGTCCCGTGCGCGTGCCGAACGCCGCCGATCTCCGCAGCGCCAACCGTCCCGACCGTGAGCGATCACCGCAGATCGACGAGGACGTCACGGGCAAGGAACTTGACCGCGCCACGCAGCACCAGATCAAGACCCTCGAAGGTACCAGCGCCGAATGGGTGGCCCGCCACCTGGTCATGGCGGGACGGCTCCTGGACGAGGAGCCGGAACTTGCCTTCCAGCACGCCCTCGCAGCCAGCCGCCGTGGCGGCCGCCTTGCGTCCGTCCGCGAAGCTGTCGGCCTGACCGCCTACGCCGCCGGACACTATGGTGAAGCCCTGCGGGAATTCCGGACCTACCGGCGAATCAGCGGCTCCAACATGCACCTGCCGGTCATGGCCGACTGCGAGCGGGGCCTTGGACGCCCGGACCGTGCCCTGGATATGGCCCGGTCCGAAGAAGCCAAGGACCTCGACGCCCCGGGCAAGGTGGAACTGGCTATCGTCGCCGCCGGTGCCCGCACCGACCTCGGGCAGCTCGATGCCGCGGTATCCGAGCTGGAGATCGCGCAGCTGGACATCAACCGTGCCTTTTCCTACAGCCCTCGTCTGTTCCGTGCATACGCCGAAGCCCTGACGGCCGCCGGCCGCGCGGCCGAGGCCGCCAAGTGGCAGCGGCAGGCCGTCGTGGCCGAAAACGCGCTGGGCCTCGGGGCGGAAGAGGAACCTGACATCATCGACCTCGGCTGGGACGAGGAAGAAGAAGCGCGTGAGGAAGAGCGCCAGCGCCGGCTCCGCGCCCAGGAAGCCCAGGAGGTAGCAGCCGCGCACGCCGGGGCCGACGAGCGTGCACCACGGGTCGCCGGCGCCGCTGTAGCCGCGGAAGTCACCGGCGCCGCTGCGGCGGAGACCGCCCTGAACCCGATCGACGAAGTCTCCGACGACGCCGAAGCCGGCCACTTCGAGTCCGACGACGCCGAGTCGGACCAGGATTCCCTCGAAGCCGACGTCCTCGATGAATCCGACGAAGAAACCGACGAAGAGTCGGACGCCATCGCGGATCAGGAAGTCGTCGAAGACTCCGAGACGGCCCAGCGCGAGCGGGTGGAGGACTAGTCGCATGACCGGACCCGCACTGATCTCCACCTTCGATGCGCTCCTTTCCGACCTGGACGGTGTGGTCTATGCAGGACCCCACCCCATTCCCGGGGCGGTGGAGTCGCTGCGCCGGCTGGCCGGTGTCGGCGTCGGACTTGGCTACGTCACCAACAACGCGTCCCGCTCTCCCGCGCAGGTGGCGCAGCACCTGCGCGAGCTCGGCGCCCCCGCCGAGGACCACCAGGTGGTGAGCTCCTCACAAGCGGCGGCAGCGCTGCTGGCCTCGATGCTGCCGGCCGGGGCGCACGTGCTCATCACGGGCAGCGCCGCGCTGGCGCAGGAGATTGAGCTGGTGGGCCTGGTTCCCGTCCGCAGCGCGGCGGAAAATCCCGTCGCCGTCGTCCAGGGCTTTAGCCCGGACCTCGGGTGGAAGGATCTTGCCGAGGCGTCGTACGTCGTCGCTGGCGGTGCACTGTGGGTGGCGACCAACACTGACATGTCCATTCCCCAGGCGCGCGGAATGGCCCCGGGCAACGGGACCCTCGTGGCGGCCGTGGCCGCCGCGACCGGCAAGGCCCCGATCGTGGCCGGCAAGCCCGAGGCGCCGTTGTTCCATACCGCCGCCAAGCGGCTGGCCGCGGACCGGCCGCTCGTCGTCGGCGACCGCCTGGACACCGACATCCTGGGCGGCAACAACGCCGGATTCGCCACCGTGGCTGTCTTGACCGGCGTGGACACCAAGGAATCGATCCTCGCCGCACGGTCCAGGGAGCGCCCCGATTTCCTCATCAATGACCTGACCGGCCTGTACGCTCCGTACCCTGCTGTGGAGCACGACGCCGGGCGGTTCCGCAGCGGCATCGCCTCGGCGATCGTCCGTGGCCAGTCCGTCCACATCACCGGCGACCCCGCTGACCTCGATTCATGGCGTGCCGCCTGTTCGGCCTGGTGGGCCGCGAACCCCGAGACGACCAGCGCGCTGGCTCCGGTCCTCGAGTGGCTCGATCACTAGACTGGACCCATGACCGAGCAGAACCAGCAGCCACACCCGGCGCCAAACGTGGAGCCTGCCCAGGCACCGCATGATGCGCCGGACCGCGACTCCGGGCCCGGAACGGCGAGTGACGCCGCTGGGGAAGCGCCGGCACTCGCGGCTGACATCGACTGGCCCGCGCTGCCGCCCCACCAAACACAAGGGCGGCAGGCGCAGATCCAGGACCCGGCTGTCAGCGCCGTGCTGGACCGGCTCGCCGCCGTACGGCTGACGCCGGTCTCCGAGCACGGCGAGGCCTATGCCGGCATGCACGATGCCCTGCTGGAGGCCCTGAACGAAGACGTGGCTTCCGGCGCCGGCATAGCGCGCCGCATCCATGGCGCGGGGGACGGGGGATCGTGAGCCGGCTTGACCAGGCCCTCGTCAGCCGCGGGCTGGCGAGGTCCCGCACGCACGCCGCCCGCCTGATTTCCGAGGGCAAGGTGAGCTCCGGCGGCGAGGTCCTCGCCAAGGCGTCCCTCCAAATTCCGGAAGACGCCGCGCTGGACGTTGCTGCCTCCGCTGAGGACGGCTATGTCAGCCGCGCCGGGCACAAACTGGCCGGCGCCCTGGACGCCTTTCCCGCCGTCGACGTCGCGGGCAAACGGTGCCTCGACGCCGGCGCCTCCACCGGCGGTTTCACGGATGTGCTGCTCCGGCGCGGAGCCGGCCACGTGGTCGCCGTCGACGTCGGGCACGGCCAACTGGTCCCGGAAATCCGGAACGACGCCCGGGTCTCCGTCCATGAAGGCCTCAACGTGCGCTACATGACGCCCGCGGAGATCGGCGGACCGGCCGCCTTGACCGTGGCGGACCTGTCCTTCATCTCGCTGACCCTCGTAGTGGCGCCCCTGGCAGCCTGCACCGAACCCGGCGGCGACCTCGTCCTCATGGTCAAGCCGCAATTCGAGATCGGCAAGGATCGCCTGGGCCGGACCGGCGTGGTCACCTCGGAGCGGGAACGCCGGCTCGCCGTCGGCAAGGTGGCCGCCGCAGCGGTGGACGCGGGCCTGGACCTCAAAGGCCTCGCCCAAAGCCCGCTGCCGGGCCAGGACGGCAATGTCGAGTACTTCCTGTGGATAAAACGCGCGATGTCGGAAGTCCCGCCTAAGATCGAGGAGCGGGACGCAGCCGTTGCTGCGTTGCTCGGAACAATCTGGCCGAACCACTAGCACCACCAGAAGGCGGAACCCGATGAGCAGGCGTGTCCTCATCCTTGCCCACACAGGGCGCGAGGAGTCCCTCAAGGCTGCCTGGGAGGCGTGCGCCCAGCTGCATGGCTCCGGCCTGATCCCCGTGATGCAGAAGACCGAACTCGGGGACATGGTCCGCTTCTTCGGCCGGCTCGACCACCCCGTCGAGGTCCTCCACGACCACGTGAAGCTGCCCGACGTCGAACTCGTCATGGTGCTGGGCGGGGATGGCACCATCCTCCGGGCCGCCGAGCTCGTCCGCGAAGTCGACGTCCCGCTGCTCGGCGTGAACCTCGGCCACGTGGGTTTCCTGGCCGAAAGCGAGCGAGCCGACCTCGCCCAGACCGTCGAATGGATCGCGAGCCGTGAATACACGGTGGAGGAGCGGATGACGATCGACGTGCAGGTCTGGGTCCGCGGCCAGAAGATCTGGCACACCTGGGCCCTCAACGAGGCGGCGATCGAAAAGGGCAACCGGGAACGGATGCTCGAGGTGGTCACGGAAGTCGACGAACGCCCCCTGACCTCTTTCGGCTGCGACGGCGTCGTCCTGGCCACTCCCACCGGCTCCACGGCGTACGCGTTTTCCGCCGGCGGCCCCGTGGTATGGCCCGAAGTCGAAGCCCTGCTGATCGTGCCCATCAGCGCCCATGCCCTCTTCGCCAAGCCGCTTGTGGTCTCGCCCCGGTCCAGGCTCGCCGTCGAGATCCTGAACCGGACCGACGCCCAGGGCGTGCTGTGGTGCGACGGCCGCCGCTCCGTGGACCTGCCGCCCGGCGCGCGCGTCGAAGTGACCCGCTCCGCCACCCCGGTGCGGCTGGCCAGGACGCACCAGACCCCCTTCTCCGGCAGGCTGGTACGCAAATTCGAGCTGCCGATCCAGGGCTGGCGCGGTCCCATGCCTCAGGCGGAGGCCATCCACACCGGACCCGTCCCGATTATCCGCACACCCCGTCCCATGCCGCCGCTGCCCTCGCCGCGCCACGCAGGGCACGGCGACGCACCCGATCCATCGCCAGACCCCTCAACCGAGAAGTGAACCATGCTTGAAGAACTGAGAATCCGCGACCTCGGCGTCATCACCGACGCCATCTTGCCGTTGGGCCCGGGCCTCAGCGTGGTGACCGGTGAGACCGGCGCCGGCAAAACCATGGTGGTCACCGCCGTCGGCCTGCTCCTCGGCGCCAGGTCAGACGCCGGCGCCGTCCGCAGCGGCGCGAAGAGCGCCTCCGCGGAGGCCGTGCTGAAGCTCGACGTCGGACACGCCGCCATCGCGCGGGCCCGCGAGGCGGGCGCGGAGATCGAGGAGTTCGACGGTGGCGCGGAGCTGTTGCTGGCCCGCAGCGTCGGCGCCGACGGCCGCAGCCGCGCATACGTGGGCGGACGCGCCGCGCCGGTCGGCGTGCTCGCCGAAATCGGCGACACGCTTGTGGTGGTGCACGGACAATCGGACCAGATCCGGCTCAAGAGCCCGGTGGCGCAACGCGGCGCTTTGGACAAGTTCGCCGGCGACAGCCTCGCCAAGACACTGGCTACCTATCAGGAGCTCTACGCCCACTGGCACGCCAGCCAAGGTGAGCTGGATGCCTTGCGCAGTGCCGCCCGGGAGCGCCTCCGCGAGGCCGAGTCGCTGCAGGCTGCTCTCGCCGAGATCGACGGCGTCGACCCGCAGCCGGGGGAGGACGAGGCCCTGAAGGCCGAGGCCGTGAAGCTGGCCAACGTCGAGGAACTGCGGATTGCGGCCAGCACCGCCCACCAGGCGCTCATCGCCGAGGACTTCGGCGAAGACGCCGACGCCACCACCTTGGTGGATGCCGCCAAGCGCACCCTGGAACACGTGGCCGAACACGACGAGGAGCTGGGCTCGGCCGCGGCGCGCCTGGCCGAGGTCGGTTTCCTGCTCAACGACATCGCCACCGAGCTCGCCAGCTACCAGGCCGCCCTGGACACCGAGGGTCCGGAGCGGCTCGCCGAGATCGAGGACCGCCGGGCGGTGCTGGCCAAGCTGGTCCGGAAGTACGCTCCGAGCATCGACGAGGTTCTGGTCTGGGCCGAGCAAGCCCGCGCCCGGTACGACGAACTGCAGGACGACTCCACCCGGATCGAGGCGCTGGATGCCGAGGTCACCCGCGCCGAAGCCGGGCTCCGGAAGCAGGCCGCCGCGATCAGCAAGGCGCGCACCAAGGCTGCGAAGGACCTCTCTGCCCGGGTCAGCGCGGAGCTGACGGCGTTGGCCATGGCCGACGCCACCCTGGTCATCAATGTGGAACCAACAGAGCAGCTGGGACCGTTCGGCGCAGACGAGATCTCCTTCCTGCTCCAGCCGCACTCCGGGGCCCCGGCCCGGCCGCTGGGCAAGGGGGCCTCGGGTGGTGAACTCTCCCGCGTCATGCTCGCCATCGAGGTGGTGCTGGCCGCCGTCGACCCCGTCCCGACGTTCGTCTTCGACGAGGTCGACGCCGGCGTGGGCGGCCGCGCCGCCGTCGAGATCGGGCGCCGGCTGGCGATGCTGGCCCGGCACGTCCAGGTCCTCGTGGTGACCCACCTGCCGCAGGTGGCCGCCTTCGCGAACCAGCACATCCGGGTCACGAAGACCTCCGTCCGGGGCGCCGACGGCGCCACCGCCACCGGCTTCACCTCCAGCGACGTTCAACTGCTGGACGAGGCCGAGCGCGTCCGCGAGCTGGCCCGCATGCTCGCCGGCCAGGAGGACTCGGAATCGGCCCAGGCCCACGCCCAGGAACTGCTGGACGACGCCAAGCTCCTCCCGCAGATCTGAGGGGCCCGCCAGTACCGCAGCAACGACCGCCGCTAGGACAACAATCACATCGGGATCCCGCCAAAGAACCCGTGGAAGGCCGAATTGATGATAAGCTCAAACCCCGTGGTGCAGCGATCAAACTCTCGTGTAAATTCCCGGTTTCCGGGCTCGTCCAAGACGACCAAACACATCTTCGTCACCGGTGGTGTAGCGTCCTCGCTCGGTAAGGGACTGACGGCTTCGAGCCTCGGCCACCTGCTGCGGGCTCGCGGTCTGTCTGTAACAATGCAAAAGCTCGATCCCTATCTGAACGTGGATCCGGGCACGATGAACCCCTTCCAGCACGGCGAAGTCTTCGTCACTGACGACGGCGCCGAAACGGACCTGGACATCGGCCACTACGAGCGCTTCCTCGATGAAAACCTCGAAGGCTCGGCCAACGTCACAACCGGCCAGGTCTACTCGACCGTCATCGCCAAGGAACGCCGCGGCGAATACCTCGGCGACACCGTCCAGGTCATCCCGCACATCACCGATGAGATCAAGCGGCGCATGCGGCTGCCCGCCGAGGGCAAGAACGCCCCCGACGTCATCATCACCGAAATCGGCGGAACCGTGGGCGACATCGAGTCCCAGCCGTTCCTCGAATCCGCCCGCCAGGTCCGCCAGGACATCGGGCGCAACAATGTGTTCTTCCTCCACGTATCGCTCGTGCCGTACATCGGGCCGTCCCAGGAGCTCAAGACCAAGCCGACGCAGCACTCCGTTGCCGCGCTGCGCTCCATCGGCATCCAGCCCGAGGCAATCGTGATCCGTTCGGACCGCGACGTCCCGCAGCCGATGCGCGAGAAGATCGGCCGCATGTGCGACGTCGACATCGACGCCGTGATCGGCTGCCCGGACGCGCCCAGCATCTACGACATCCCCAAGACCCTGCACTCCCAGGGCCTGGACTCCTACATCGTCCGTGCCCTGGACCTGCCGTTCAAGGACGTGGACTGGACCAGCTGGGACAAGCTGCTCGACGCCGTCCACAACCCGAAGCACGAGGTTGAGATCGCCCTCGTCGGCAAGTACATCGACCTGCCGGACGCCTACCTGTCCGTCACGGAGGCCCTGCGCGCCGGCGGCTTCGCCAACGACACCAAGGTCAAGATCCGCTGGGTCCCCTCGGACGAATGCGAAACCCGCGAGGGCGCCGTGCAGTCCCTCGGTGGTGTCGACGCCATCTGCGTGCCGGGCGGCTTCGGCATCCGCGGCCTCGAAGGCAAGCTGGGCGCCCTGAAGTACGCCCGCGAAACCAAGCTCCCGGTCCTGGGCCTCTGCCTGGGCCTGCAGTGCATGGTGATCGAGTACGCCCGCAACGTGGTCGGACTCGAAGGCGCATCCTCCTCCGAGTTCGAGCCTGACTCCAAGTACCCGGTCATCGCCACGATGGAAGAGCAGCTGGACATCGTTGATGGCAAGGGCGACCTCGGCGGCACCATGCGCCTGGGCCTCTATGAAGCCAAGCTCGATGAAGGCTCCGTTGTTGCCGAAACCTACGGCGCCACCAAGGTCAGCGAACGGCACCGGCACCGCTACGAGGTCAACAACAAGTACCGGGATCAGATTGCCGCCAAGGGGCTTTCATTCTCAGGTACGTCGCCCGACGGCAAGCTGGTCGAGTTCGTGGAACTTCCCCGCGACGTCCACCCGTACTACGTGGCCACGCAGGCGCACCCCGAGCTCAGCTCGCGGCCCACGCGCCCGCACCCGCTCTTCGCGGGCCTGGTCAAGGCGGCCCTGGATCACCAGCACGCCGCCGACGCTGCACCGGCGGCAAGTGCCGGCGGCAGCGCCACCGCAGAAGCCCCGGCCACTGCCGCCAAGCCCTCGTCGGCAGCAGTGTCCAAGTAATTTCCAACTGAATCAAAGGACGGCGCGATGCCCGGTATGTCTGAGACCCCCAATGCTGCACGGCAGGTTTCGGATGAACCGAGCCCGCGCCGTCTTTTGTCTTCCCACAAGGTGTACGAAGGCAGGATCTGGGACGTCGTCAGTGACAGCTTCCAGCTCAACGACGACGGCGACACCCTCGTCCGGGACTACATCGACCATCCCGGTGCGGTAGCCGTTCTCCCGATGAACGACGCCGGTGACGTCCTGCTGCTCCGGCAGTACCGGCACCCCGTCGGCATGGATCTCTGGGAGATCCCCGCGGGGCTGCTCGACGTCGAAGGCGAGGACTTTGTCGTCGGCGCTGCCCGCGAGCTCGCCGAGGAAGCGGACCTGGTGGCGGACCGCTGGAACGTGCTGGCAGATTTCTTCAACTCCCCGGGGTCCTCCAGCGAGGCCATCCGCATCTACCTGGCCCGCGGCCTGAGGGAGGTGCCGGGCCACGAGCGGCACGTCCGTACCGAGGAGGAAGCCGAAATCGAACTGCACTGGACGCCGCTGGACGAGGCCGTGCAGGCAGTGCTGGACGGCCGCCTCCACAACCCGTCCGCCGTCGTTGGCGTCCTTGCCGCGGCCGCCGCCCGCGCCGACAACTTCACAAGCCTCCGCCCGGCCGACGCGCCCTGGCCGGCCCATCCCAGCCAGCGCCGATGACCGACGCGCTGATCGCCGGCCCGCAGACGCTGGAACCGCGCTCCCCGGCGCCGACGGTTCGGCCGCAGACGGAGATTGACCGCGCCGTCACTGACTACCTGCAGCACATGGGGGTCGAACGCGGACTGGCGGCGAACACTCTCGCCGCGTACCGGCGGGACCTTGCCCGCTACGCGAGCTACCTCGCCCGTTCCGGCCGCCAGCGCCCGGCGGACGTCACCCGGCATGATGTCACCGGCTTCGTCCAGGCCTTATCCGACGGGTCCGACGGAGGGTCCTCCCTCGGCGTCCGGTCCGCGGCACGCACCGTCGTGGCAGTGCGCGGTCTGCACAAATTCTGGGCGCTGGAAGGAGTTACGCCCACCGACCCGGCCAGCGATGTCCACCCGCCGATGCCCGGCAAGCGCCTGCCCAAGGCGATCAGCGTCGGGGAGGTCACGAGGATCCTCGAGGCCGTCGGCACGGATACGGCCACCGGACTGCGTGACCGTGCCCTGCTCGAGTTCCTCTATTCCACCGGAGCCCGCATCAGCGAGGCCGTCGGCCTTGACGTCGACGACATCTCCTTGCACGCCTCGCGCGGGGCCGGCGACAGCGAGGGTCCCGCGATCGTCAGGCTCTTCGGCAAGGGGTCCAAGGAACGCCTCGTCCCACTGGGATCGTTCGGGGCACGAGCCCTCGACGCCTACCTCGTCCGCGGCCGGCCCCTGCTGGCCGCCAAGGGCAAGGGCACCCCGGCGCTGTTCCTGAACGCCCGCGGCGGCAGGATCAGCCGGCAAAGCGCCTGGACCATCCTTAAGTCGGCCGCGGACAAGGCCAACATCACCAAGGACGTGTCACCGCACACCCTACGGCACTCCTTCGCCACCCACCTGCTGGAGGGCGGTGCCGACGTCCGCGTGGTCCAGGAGCTGCTGGGGCACGCCTCGGTGACCACCACGCAGGTCTACACCCAGGTGACGGCCGATACGCTGCGGGAGATCTACGCCGCCGCGCACCCGCGCGCCCTGGGCTAGGACGGCCACCCGGGCCAACCGCGGCGGGGCGACCTCAGCCACCGTGGCCGGGCGCTAATGTTGATCCATGAATTCGACAGCTGTCACTCTGTGCTTCCTGCTACGCGACGAAGCCGCCGGGACGCACGTCCTGCTCGGTACCAAGAAGACCGGGTTCGGCGTCGGAAAAATAGTGGGTCTCGGCGGCCATGTGGAACCGGGGGAGTCCGACGCCGAGGCCGCCTGCCGCGAAGTTTTCGAGGAGGCCGGAATCGTGGTCAGGGAGCACGATCTCCGCGTCGCCGGACTGATCGAGTTCGTCTTTCCCGCCCGGCCGGAATGGAACATGTCCACGAGCCTCTTCACCGCGCGCCGCTGGACCGGCGACCCGGTCGAAAGCCAGGAAATCATTCCGGAATGGTTCCCGGTCACGTCGCTGCCGTTGGCGCGCATGTGGCAGGATGCCGAACACTGGCTGCCGCTGGCATTGGGGGAGGGCGCTGTGGACGCCGTCATCATCCTGAACGATGACAACGAGACCGTGGCCTCGGCGGAATATTCTTTGCGGGGCGTGTAACCCCGGCCCGGAAGCCGGAAACAATACAGTTATCCAGCAGTTCGGACATTTGATTTTTGGGGGATGCGTGCTTTCGGAGCGCGAGTTGGCGTTTATCGCCATTCATAAAGACAACTATCCGCAGGTCTACAGGTTTGTCCGACGGCGGGTGGAATCGGTCGAACTGGCGGAGGAACTCGCCGCGGATGTCTTCCGGGTGGTGTGGCAGAAGAAGTGGGACGACGCGTCCCGGACGGATACGGCGTGGCTCCTGACCGTCGCCCGCAACCTGATCGGGAACGCCTACCGGAGCCGGGACCGGCAGGAGGCGCTCCAGGACAAGCTGCGTTCCGCGGCCGTGGTGCGGTTCGGCGGCGATTCGGACAACGTGGCGGTCCAGGACGCCCTGGCCGCTCTTCGGGAGAAGGACCGGGACATCCTCCAGCTCGCGTACTGGGATGAATTGAGTATCGCGGAAATTGCCGGTGTGCTGCACTGCAGCGAGTCCGCCGCCAAGGTCCGGCTGCACCGGGCGCGGGCCGCCTTTCGCAAGCACATTCCGGCAGGCGCTGAAACGATGACACAGAAAATGGGTGCCTGAGATGGATCCGATCAAGAATATGATTTCCGGGACGGACCCCGTGCGCAACGATCCGTCCGTGCCCGACGGCGAGGCCGCCCTGCGCAGGATACTCACCGAGCCCGCGGAGTTTAGCGACAGCCTGCCGCACAATGTCTTTTCCCTCGCGGACCGGAAGCGCAGGCGGACCCGGCTGGCCGGCGTACTGACACTGGCGGCGGTGGCCGTCACGGCCGGCGTCCTCGTGGCCGCCAACCTGGGTTCCCTCACCACCGCCCCCGTTCCGGCGGCCACCGTCACTACGACGGCGACCACTTCTACGACGGCCTCAGCGACAGTTTCGGCTAGCGTGACGCCGTCGGCGACCCCGACGCCGACGGCAGCGGCGAGCGTGCCGGCAGCCACCGGACCTGTCGCCTGCACGAAGGACAGCGTGGCCGGCGTTCAGAGCTGGTTCGCTGACCAGTTGCCCACCGCAAAGGTTGCGGGCTGCGCGGGAGACTGGATGGCCTTGAGCGTCCAGGCCTCAGGCGGCCAGACCGACGCCGGCAGTTGGTTCTGGATGGCCAAGCTGACTGACCGCAAGTACGTCATCGACGCTGACCAGCCGTGGGCGAACATGCCCGGCTGGGATCAGGCGGCGGCGAACAATGAGCGGCTGACGGCGGAACGGTACATGGACGGGCAGTTCGCGTCCAAGGGAATTCCCGTGGAGCTCCGGAAGGCTCTCGTAGGCGCCCCGGCGCCGGGCAGCTTGGCGGCGCGGGGGATCAAGACGTACGAGTACTGGTCCACGGGCTATAAATTGGCCTTCAACTACCCGGCTGCCTGGCAACTCGCCGGGACCGCGGAGAGCAACGCCCTCTCAAACGGTGAAGGAACTTCCCTCACGGATTCCGCCGGCAAGGAAGTGGCACGGCTGGCCTTCGGCGATACCAATGACTGGACCACCAGCGGGTGCCTTAACAACGCACCCTACAAGGTCCTCGACAGCCAGCCGATGGCAGGACTCCCGGTCGACTCGGCAGCGCCGGCACAGGGAACCCCGAGGTTCGCTTACGTCGCCATGACCTCAGCAGCAAATGACGGAGGTCCCGTCCAAGCGGCGATAGGGATCACGAACCGCATCGCCGGACAGGACGGGATCGGCTGCGTCCTTGATTTTGCGGTACAAGGCCCGGACTCTTTGAAGTTTTACAGCTTCGCGGATCGTCGTCCCCTTGGCGGAGCCACCTGGGGTCTCTACAAGTTCCAGACCATGGACGATGCCCTGGCCTTCACCCGCACCCAGGCCTACAAGGACCTCAAGACGGTCATCACCTCGCTGACCGTCACTAAGGTCAGCTAGGACCGGTCCGCGGGCACAACGAAGCGGGCCGGCCACCTGAAAGGTGACCGGCCCGCCGTCGAGCGTTGTTCGAAAGTTACGGCAGGTGCCGTTCTTCGACGCCGTTGTACTCGCTCAGCGGGCGGATCAGGGAGTTCGATTCCAGCTGCTCCATGATGTGCGCCGTCCAGCCCGTGATGCGGCTGGCGACGAACAGGGGAGTGAAGGTGGGGGTGTCGAAGCCCATGAGGTGGTAGGTCGGGCCGGCCGGGTAGTCCAGGTTCGGCTTGATCGCCTTGGCCTCGTCCATCGCCGTTTCCAGACCGTTGTAGAGGCCCAGCAGCTCCGGGCGGCCGTAGTGCGCGATCATCTTGTCCAGGGCCGCCTTCATGGTGGGCACCCGGGAGTCGCCGTGCTTGTAGACGCGGTGGCCGAAGCCCATGACCTTGCGCTTGTGGGCCAGGGCGTCTTCCATCCATGCTTTGGCCCGTGCGTGGGCCTCGTCCAGCGACTCTTCCTGCCGGATACCGATCTCGTCGAAGGTGTGCATGACGGCCTCGTTGGCGCCGCCGTGCAGCGGGCCCTTGAGCGCTCCGATCGCCCCGGTCACGGCCGAGTGCAGGTCCGAGAGCGTCGAGGTGATGACCCTGGCGGTGAAGGTCGAGGCGTTGAACGAGTGCTCTGCGTAGAGGATCATCGAGACGTTGAAGGCGTCCACGACTTCCTGGACCGGTTCCTCGCCGAAGGCCATCCAGAGGAAGTTCGCCGAGTAGCCCAGGTCATCGCGGGGCGCCACGACGTCCTGGCCGTGCCGGCGGCGCTGGTCGTAGGCCACGATCGCCGGCATCGCCGCGAAGAGGTCAATCGCCTTGGCCATGTTGGCCTCGCGCGAGGAGTCCTCGGCCAGCGGGTGCCGTGCGCCCATGACGGAGGCTGCCGTGCGGCAGACGTCCATGGGGTGCGACGTGGTGGGCAGCGCGTCCACCACCTGTTTCACCACGGGATCGATGGGACGGCCGGCGCGTTCCCTTGCGGTGAATTCGGCCAGTTGCTCCGCGGTGGGCAGTTCACCGTTCCAGAGCAGGTAGGCGACTTCCTCGAAGCTGCACTTGGCTGCGAGTTCCTGGACGGGATAGCCGCGGTAGAGCAGCGAGTTGGTGTCCGGGTTGACCTTTGAGACCGCGGTGTAGTCAACTACGACGCCGGCGAGGCCCTTCTTAATGTCCTGTTCAGCCATGCTGAAACTCCTTTGTTCCTAACGCCTGTATACCGGCACGTGCCGGCGGTTCCATGCGGGGCTTACTGACCTGGGATATGGAAATTAAAGACTCCGGTATCGAATCGGTTGTAAGCCTCATAATCAACGAGATCGTACAAACGCGCACGGGTCAGCATGCTCCCAACCTGTGCCTCTTGGGTTCCGTCGGCCTTAATCGATTCCAGAGTACGCTCCGCAGCCCCCATGGCACTACGGAGAAGGGTGACCGGATAGATCACCATGTTGACGCCGACCCCAGCGAGCTCGTCCACCGTGAACAGGGCGCTCTGGCCGAATTCGGTCATGTTGGCCAGGATCGGGACGTCGACGGCGTCGCGGATCGCCTGGAATTCGCTCAGGTCCTTCATGGCCTCCGGGAAGATCGCGTCGGCCCCGGCCTCTACGAGGGCCTTGGCCCGGTCCTGGGCGGCCTGGAGACCGTCGGTGGCCCGGATGTCAGTCCGGGCCATGATCAGGAAGTTCGGGTCGCGGCGGGCGTCGGCCGCGGCGCGGATCCGCTTGGTCGCGGTCTCGAGGTCCACCACGTTCTTGCCGTCGAGGTGGCCGCAGCGCTTCGGGTTGAACTGGTCCTCGATATGGCAGCCGGCCAAGCCGGCATTCTCGAGTTCCTGGACGGACCGCGCCACGTTCATCGGCTCGCCGAAGCCCGTGTCGGCGTCCACGATGGACGGCAGGTCGGTCATCCGGGCGATCTGCCCGGCCCGGGTGGCGACCTCGGTGAGCGTGGTCAGCCCGATGTCCGGCAGCCCGAGGTCGTTGGCCAGGACGGCGCCGGAAATGTAGACGCCGGCGAAGCCCTTTTCCTCGATCAGCCGGGCCGAGAGCGGGTTGAACGCGCCCGGGAACTGCTGGATGGTGCCGGAGGCCAGGAGCTCCCGGAACCGGATCCGCTTCTGCTCCGGCGTCGTCTTCGAGTACAGCATTTAGAAGAGTCCCTTCGGGGCGGCGGCGAGGTCGATCACGCCGTCGGCCGCCTGGATGTTCAGCTGGTCAAGCTCACCGGCGGCGAGCTCCGGAAGCCGCGCGGCGGCGGCGAGGAAGCGCTCGATCTCCTCGTCGGCCACGAGGCCGGCGGCGAGGGTGCGGAACTTGTTGACGTACTGCTCCCGCGCGAACGGCCGGGCACCCAGCGGGTGGGCGTCGGCTACGGCGATCGACTCCGTGATGACGGTGCCGTCCTTGAGCGTGATGACCACGGTGCCGCCAAACGCCTTCTCGGCGATGTCCAGGGAGTGGTAGCGGCGGGTCCATTCCGGGTCCTCGACGGTGGTGACCTTGTGCCACAGCTCCACGGTGTCCGGGCGGGCGGCGCGTTCCGGGGCGTAGGAATCGACGTGGTGCCACGCGCCGTCCTGCAGGGCGACGGTGAAGATGTACGGGATGGAGTGGTCCAGGGTTTCGCGGCTGGCCGTGGGGCTGTACTTCTGCGGGTCGTTGGCGCCGGAGCCGATCACGTAGTGCGTGTGGTGGCTGGTCTTGATCAGCACGGAGTCGACGTTGGCCGGGTCCGTGACCTCGGGGTGCTCGCCGTGCAGCTTGCGCGCCAGGTCGATCCACGCCTGCGCCTGGTACTCGGCCGAGTGCTCCTTGGTGTAGGTGTCCAGGATGGCGCGCTTGGCCTCGCCGGCCTCGGGCAGAGGCACCATGTAGGAGGCGTCCGGGCCGTCTAGCATCCACGCGATCACGCCGTCTTCGCCCTCGTAGATCGGCACTGGGGAGGTCTGGCCGCGCATGGCACGGTCCGCGGATTCGACGGCCATCTTGCCGGCGAACGCGGGGGCGTGCGCCTTCCAGGTGGAGATTTCGCCCTTGCGGGACTGCCGGGTGGCGGTGGTGGTGTGCAGGGCCTGGCCGACGGACTGGAAGATGGTCTCGACGTCGAGACCCAGCAGGGTGCCGATGCCGGCCGCCGCGGACGGGCCGAGGTGTGCCACATGGTCGATCTTGTGCTTGTGCAGGCAGATGGCCTTGACCAGGTTGACCTGGATTTCGTAGCCGGTGGCGATGCCGCGGATCAAGTCATGTCCACTGGAACCGACGTGCTGGGCGACGGCGAGGATCGGCGGAATGTTATCGCCCGGGTGCGAGTAATCCGCGGCCAGGAAGGTGTCGTGGTAGTCGAGCTCACGGACCGCGACGCCGTTGGCCCAGGCAGCCCACTCCGGGGCTACGCGCTCTTCGATGCCGAAGACCTTCGAGCCCTTGCCGCCGGTGGTCGGGCCGTGGGTGAGGGCCTGGGCCCGGGCCGCGACGATCGGGGCACGGTTCAGCGAGGCGATCGCCACCGAGGCGTTGTCGATGATCCGGTTGATCACCATGTCCGTGACCTCATCGGTGACCTCCACGGGATCCGCGGCCACCGTGGCGATCTTGTAGGCAAGCTGGTCCTCGCGGGGCAGGTTTTCCTCGCTCTTGTAAACGCGGACGTGGTGTTCCTTGACCATGGTGCTCCTTATTGGTGAGGTGTATGCGTGGCTTTGACGTGGGAAAGACTGCGGTGCAGGTGAAGCGTCGTGGCGGCCTCGGCCAGCCGCGGGTTGCCGGCGGCGATTGCCTCGGCGATGGCGGCGTGCTCGGCAGCGGCGGCGGTGAGCCGGGCGGCGTCGTCGGCGGCCAGGCGCCGGACGCGCACGAGGTGGACGCGGAGGCTGCGCATGGCCTGGGCGAGGTACGCGTTGGAGATGGCTGCGTCGATGGCCGCGTCCAGCCGCCCGACGAGCTCGTAGTACTCATGCAGGGCCGGGTCCTCGCCGCCGATCAGTTCCGGGGCTTCGAGCAGCTCCCGCCGGAGCTGGTCGAAGGTCGCCCGGTCGCCGCGCTCGGCGGCCAGGGCGGCGGCCTTCCCTTCGAGGGTTTCGCGCAATTCGAACAGTTCGTCGATGTCGTCCAGGGAAATATCGGTCACGACGACGCCGCGGCCGCCCGCCGTCGTCGTCAGCCCTTCGGCCGTGAGCCGGCTCAGGGCCTCGCGCAGCGGCGTGCGCGAGATGCCCAGACGCTCCGACTGTTCCACCTCCGCGAGGACTGTGCCGGGCAGGAGGCGCCATTCGATGATGTCGTCGCGCAATGCCGCGTAAGCCCTATCGCTGGCTCGCATCCTGCCTCCTTCGCTGCTGGGCCCTTTGGGGGTGGCCACAAACCAGTGTATACACGCAAGGGCACTTTGCCCAGTAGTCGGCGGATAAAGCGCAGAAATCGGTCGTTCTTGTATACATAACCCTTGTGGTGGCCGTCCGCCACGGTTTACCATGGGCTGCATCACACCGTCGTGGACAGGATGTATCTCATGGTCACCAAGAGCTACCGGGACGCCTACAAACGTAGCCTCGAACAGCCCGCAGAGTTCTGGCTGGACGCTGCCCGGGGGATCTCCTGGTCCACCCGGCCCCAACAGGCCCTCGATGCCAGCAGGGCGCCGCTCTACGACTGGTTTCCGGATGGCGTCCTGAACACGTCCTACAACGCGCTCGACCGGCACGTGGCGGAGGGCAGGGGCGCACAGGACGCCCTGATCTACGACTCCGCCATGCTAGGCACGCAGAAACGCTTCAGCTATGCCGAACTGACGGAGCTTGTGGCCCGGTTCGCCGGTGTCCTACGCCGCAGCGGAGTCGGCAAGGGCGACCGTGTGGGGATCTACATGCCGATGATCCCCGAGGCCGCCATCGCGATGCTGGCCACGGCCCGGCTCGGCGCCGTGCACTCCGTGGTGTTCGGCGGCTTTGCCCCGAAAGAGCTCGCCGCCCGCATCCGGGACGCCGCCCCCGCGGCCGTGGTGACGGCGTCGGGCGGTATCGAACCCTCGCGCCGGATTGAATACCTGCCCGCCGTCGCGGAGGCCCTCGGCATCGCCGGCGCCCCGGACACCCCGGTGCTGGTCAAGACCAGGGATGGCTTCGCCGCGTCGGTGGCCGACTACCCCGGGTGGCTCGACTGGGACACCGAGATGGCTTCCGCCGAGCCCGCCGCGCCTGTCGATGTGACGGCGTCTGATCCCCTCTACATCCTCTACACCTCGGGCACCACGGGCGCGCCGAAGGGCGTGGTGCGGGACAACGGCGGCCATGCCGTGGCCCTGAGCTGGACCATGGCGAACATCTACGACGTCGCACCGGGCGACGTCATGTGGACGGCTTCGGACGTCGGCTGGGTGGTGGGGCACTCCTACATCGTGTACGGGCCGCTCCTGGCCGGCGCCACCACGGTGCTGTACGAGGGAAAACCGGTGGGAACCCCCGACGCCGGCGCATTCTGGCGGGTGATCCAGGACCACAAGGTCAACGTGCTGTTCACCGCGCCCACCGCTCTGCGAGCCATCCGGAAAGCCGACCCCGAGGCGCAGCTGCTCAAGAACTACGACATCTCCAGCCTGCGCACGCTCTTCGCCGCCGGCGAGAGGCTGGACACCGACACCTTCCACTGGGCCTCCCGGGTCCTCGGCGTCCCCGTGGTGGACCATTGGTGGCAGACCGAGACGGGCTGGGCCATCTGTGCCAACCCGCGCGGCCTGGATGGGCTGCCGATCAAGGCAGGATCGCCCAGCGTCCCGATGCCCGGCTTCAGGCTCAACGTCGTCGACGGCGGGGGCGAGGACGTCGAGGCCGGCACTGAAGGAAACATCGTCCTGGAGTTGCCGCTCCCGCCGGGCACCCTGACTACGCTCTGGCGCAACGACGAACGCTACATTTCCTCCTACCTCCAGGCATTCGAGGGCTACTACGCCACGGGCGACTCCGGCTACCGGGACGAAGACGGCTATCTCTTTGTCATGGGCCGCACCGATGACATCATCAACGTCGCCGGACACCGGCTCTCCACCGGCGCCATGGAACAGGTGATCGGCCAGCACCCCGCCGTCGCGGAATGCGCCGTGATCGGCCTCGCCGACCCGCTCAAGGGCCAGCGGCCCAGCGGCTACGTGGTGCTCAAATCCGGGGTGGACATCCCGGAAGAGATTCTGGTCAAGGACCTCATCGCCCTGGTCCGGCGGGACATCGGCGCCGTGGCCGACTTCAAGCACGTCACCGTGGTGGAGGCCCTGCCCAAGACCCGCTCGGGCAAGATCCTGCGCAAGACCATGCGCCAGATCGCCGACGGCGACGAGTACGTGGTGCCGTCCACGATCGAGGACGCCGGCGTGATTGACCGGCTGCTGGGAACTCTGCGCCCGGCCGCTTCGGAGTAGCAGGGCCCGCGGTCCCAGCCCCGCGTCACGCAGGGCAGGTTTTTGGGCTCCTCCGCAGGCCCTTCGTGAGGCACGACGGCGGGAATCCGCCGTCGTGCCGAAATAGCCATCCTGAAACTCTGCGCTGCGTGACGCCCGGTGGGGGAGTGGCCGCGGGGCAGTGCTGGTTATGGCCGCGCCGCTGACGACGGCGGCCGGTTCCAGCGGTATTCGTTCTCCGGGCGGCCGGGAGTGCCGTACCGTGCGGCGCGGGAAACCGTGCCGGCGTCGGCAAGGTACTCGAGGTAGCGCCGCGCGGTGACTCTGGACATGCCGAGCGCCGCCATGACCTCGCTGGCTGACACCGCCCCGGACTGCCGCTCGATGAAGTCCTTGACGGATTCCAGCGTGGAGACGGACAAGCCCTTGGGCAGCGACACTTCGGAAGGGGCCCGCAGGCTCGCAAATGCCTGGTCCACATCACTTTGGGAGGCGCCGGCCCCGGGCTTTCCCGTCCGGGGGCCGGCGAGCTGTTCCCGGAACAGCCGGTAGCTGGCGAGTTTGTCCGCGAACGTGGCGTAGGTGAAGGGCTTGATCAGGTACTGGACCACGCCCGTGGCCACCGCGCTGCGGACGATGTTCAATTCCCGCACGGCGGTGATGGCGATGATGTCCGCGAAGAGTCCGGCCGCCCGCATGCGGCGTGCGATGTCCAGCCCGTGCAGGTCCGGGAGGTTCATGTCCAGCAGCACCAGTTCCACCGGGTTGCCCGCCGCCGCGAAGTCCGTGAGCAGGCGCAGGGCGGACTGCCCGTCGGGCGCGGTGCCGGCCAAGGTGAAACCGTCAATCCGCTCGATGTAGGCGGCGTGCGCCGCGGCGGCGATGGGCTCGTCTTCGACGACGAGCACCCGGATGTCGCTCATGGCTGTTCCTCTGTTGTGACCGGCAGTGTTGTAACCGGCAGCGTGACGCGGAATAGAGCTCCGGCGGGGCTGGTGATTGTCATGGTACCGCCCAGTCGATGCACGGCCTGGCGGACCAGGGCCAGGCCCAGGCCCCGCCCGAAGGGTCCCGGCGTCTTTGTGCTGAAGCCGTGCCGGAAGACGTCGTCCACGGCCGCGGGGTCAATTCCCGGTCCGCTGTCCTCCACCGTGATCTCGAGGGCGGCCCCGGTGGTCACGACGGACAGCTCCACGAGCCTGGGAGGCGGTGCCTCGGCCGCGGCGTCGATCGCGTTGTCCAGCAGGTTCCCCAGGATGGCCACGAGGTCCTGCACGGCGAGCCCCGTCACGGCCGTGGATCCGCTGGTGTTGAGGGTCAGTTCGACGCCGCGTTCGTGCGCTTCGGCTGCCTTGCCCATGATCAGGGCGCCGAGTACCGGTTCCTCGATGGAACCCACCAGGTCATCGGTCAGGCGCTGGCTCAGTTCCAGGTCCTTCGTGGCGAAGTCGAGGGCCTCGGGGGCCCGCCCCAGTTCCATCAGGGAGACGATCGTGTGGAGCCGGTTGGCGTGCTCGTGGGTCTGGGCGCGCAGCGCGTCCGAGAGCGTACGCATCGTTTCCAGTTCGCTGCCGAGGGATTCAATTTCGGTCCGGTCCCGGATGGTTGCCACCGTCCCGTAGACGTGGGCGCCGTGGACGGGGGCGCCGGCAGCCGCTCTCCGCTGGCGGCCCGCGGCCGATGCAGGGCCAACCGCCGGCCCCTGGTTTACCACCAGGACCCGGGACCCGGTCAGGTGGATCTCATCGAGGGCGGTCCGTCCCGATTCGAAGAGTTCCTTGAGGCTGGCTGCAAGCGGCATATCCGAGAGGGACGGCGCCGCCTGGCGCCCGCGTCCTGCGGTGCCGGCAGCGGGATGGCCGTCGGAAGACTGCTTAGGCAGCCCCAGCAGCTCGGCGGCCTGGTCATTGTACATCACCACTTTGCCCTTGGGATCGATCAGGATCACGCCCTCACGCACCGAATGCAGCACCGATTCGTAGTAGGCGAAGAGCTGGCCCAATTCCTCGGGACCCCAGCCGCGGGTCACCCGGCGCAGGTAACGCCCCAGGAGCCACGACGCCACAGAACCGACCACCAGCAGCGCCAGGGCAATGGCCAGCAGCGCCGGCAGCCTGCTGGAGACCGCCACATCCACCGTCCGGACGGTCACACCCGCGGCCACGAGCGCCCGGACCTTGCCGTCGGCATCCTTGACCGGGGCGATGGTGCGCACCGACGGGCCGAGGGTGCCGGCCACGACCTCCGTGAACACCCGTCCGCTGAGGGCCTCATCGATCGACCCGATATAGGGCTTGCCCAGTTCCTCGTCCCGGGGATGCGTCCACCGGGTCCGGTCCGGCGCCATGATCGTGATGAAATCCGCGTCGGCATCGTTCGTGACCTTCAAGGCATACGGCTGGAGCAGGGCGGACGGGTCGGCGGCGCTCGCCGCCTGCACGACGAAGGGAGCGTCCGCCACCGCGGTGGCAATGCCTTCCATCCGGCGTCCGGCCTCGTCGTAGGCATGATCGCGGGCGTCGACGAAGGTGGCCGTTCCCACGATCGCCGTCAGCGCCACGATGAACAGCAGTTGGGCCACAAACAGCCTCCGCGCGATGCTCCAGCGGTGGATCATCAACACCTTCCATGACCAATATGAACGCAAGGGTGATGTGCGTCACCCCGTCATCAATGATGGGTTACACACACGAACGGCCGCGAGGACCACAGCCGGGACCGCGCGAAAGTCCAGCCTATCCAAGGAGAACACCATGGCCTCTCAACGAGGAGAGTCAGTAGCACCGGCGGCAACGCCGGCCAAGAAGCGCAAGGGGCTCGATAAGTCCCACTACCTGTACATTGCAGTCATCGTCGCCGTGATCGCAGGTGCCCTCGTCGGGCTGCTGTTCCCCGAGGCCGCCAAATCCCTCAAGCCGCTGGGTGACGGTTTCATCAAACTCATCAAGATGATGATCGGCCCGGTGATCTTCTGCACCATCGTCCTGGGCATCGGCTCGATCGCCAAGGCCGCCACCGTCGGCAAGGTCGGCGGCTTGGCCCTCATCTACTTCATGGTGATGTCCACCTTCGCCCTGGCCATCGGCCTGGTCGTCGGTAACCTGATCCATCCGGGCGCGGGCCTCAACCTCGCCCCCTACGATCCGAACAAGAAGGCGGCCGTCGACAGCACCGTCGACTTCCTGCTGGGCATCATCCCGGGCGACATCCCCGTCCTGCCGACCCTCCTCGCCGCGATCCTGGTGGGCTTCGCCCTGCAGAAGATGGGCCCGCAGGGAGCCCCGATCCTCAAAGCCGTCGGCTACGGACAGGCCCTGGTGTTCCGCATCCTCATCATGATCATGTGGCTGGCCCCGGTCGGCGCCTTCGGTGCGATCGCCTCCGTCGTCGGTGCCACCGGCGTGCAGGCCATCTTCAGCATGTTCACGCTCATGGCCGCCTTCTACATCACCTGCGCACTGTTCATCGTGGTGATCCTCGGTGGCCTGCTCAAGGTGGTCGCAGGCGTCAACATCTTCCGGCTCATGAAATACCTGGCCCGTGAGTACCTGCTGATCTTCTCCACCTCATCCTCCGAAGCTGCGCTGCCCCGCCTGATCGCGAAGATGGAACACCTCGGTGTGTCCAAGCCGGTCGTGGGCGTGACGGTTCCCACCGGCTACTCCTTCAACCTGGACGGCACGGCCATCTACCTGACCATGGCATCGCTCTTCGTCGCCAACGCCATGGGCACGCCCCTGGACCTGGGCGCCCAGATTTCGCTGCTGATCTTCATGATCATCGCCTCGAAGGGTGCCGCCGGTGTCACCGGTGCCGGTCTCGCCACCCTGGCCGCCGGACTGCAGGCACATGCCCCGCAGCTGCTGGGCGGCGTGGGCATGATCGTGGGCATCGACCGCTTCATGTCCGAGGCCCGGGCACTGACCAACTTCACCGGCAACGCCGTGGCCACCGTGCTGATCGGCACCTGGGTCAAGGAGATCGACGGCGGCCGGGTGGACCGCGTGCTTGCCGGTGCCGAGCCGTTCGACGAAGAGACCATGATCGCCGGCCACGGCCCGGCCCCGGAGCCGCAGGCCGAGCCGGTCCCGACCGCCCCGGCCTACGCGTAGCCGGGTACGCCTGACCCGCCAATCACGGAATACTGCCCGGACGCCCACCAGCGTCCGGGCAGTTTCTTTGCCGCTGCGGACCGGGGGTCCCGCCGCGGCGGCCCGGCGTCCCGCTCGACGCTGCCATTCCATTTCCGGCAGTAACCTTCGACTTCTACCGGAAGGTCAAGGCTCAGATGACGGCGGTTGTCAAGGTCCGCCGAATACCGTGTCGGGCGCTGTAACCTTGGGAGGAAACACGCTCGGCTCCGGAGCCTAGTCCGGGAGCTTGGCGAGCAATACCGAGCACGACAATCACCGTCATCGAAAGTGTGGATAGATACGTGAGCAGCGAACAGGGTTCAGCAACTCTGGAAGGCACCGAACTCGATCTGGAAGACGCCGTCATGGGCCCCACCGGGCGCCCCCAACGCGACTTTCCGGAGCCCGCGCCGCTGTCCTCCCACGGCCCTGCGCGGGTTATCGCCATGGTGAACCAGAAGGGCGGAGTGGGTAAAACCACGTCCACCATCAACCTCGCCGCCGCCCTGGCCGAATACGGCCGCCGTGTGCTCCTGGTGGACTTCGATCCGCAGGGTGCCCTGTCTGCAGGCCTGGGCACCAACCCGCACGAGCTCGACCTCACCGTCTACAACGTGCTGATGGACCGCAAGGTGGACATCCGCGACGCCATCCAGAAGACCGGCGTGGAGAACGTGGATCTGCTGCCGGCCAACATCGACCTCTCCGCCGCCGAAGTGCAGCTGGTCAACGAGGTCGCCCGCGAGCAGGTCCTGGACCGTGCGCTGAAGAAGGTGGAGGACGACTACGACGTCGTCCTGATCGACTGCCAGCCTTCGCTCGGGCTCCTGACCGTCAACGCGCTCACCGCCGCCCACGGCGTCATTATTCCGCTGATCTGCGAATTTTTTGCCCTGCGCGCCGTCGCGCTGCTCGTGGAAACCATCGACAAAGTCCAGGACCGGCTCAACCCGCGCCTGCAGGTGGATGGCGTCCTCGCCACGATGTACGACGCCCGGACCCTGCACGGACGCGAGGTGATCGCCCGCCTCGTCGAGGCCTTCGGTGACAAGGTCTTCGAAACCGTCATCAAGCGCTCCATCAAGTTTGCCGACGCCACGGTGGCGGCCGAACCCATCACCACCTACGCGGGCAACCACGTCGGTGCAGACGCCTACCGCCGCCTGGCCAAAGAGTTGATTTCGCGCGGCGGCGCGCCCTAGCCAGGAACATGGCAGGCGCTTTCTCTCCGCCGGCGGAGCTCGACATGCCCGTGGAACCCGCGGTTCCGGCAGTTGCTGCGGTTCCGGAAGTTGCTGAGGTCCCGGACGGCCCCGCCGGGAAGAAGCCCGGATTCGAAGTGCGCCTCGCTAACTTTACCGGCCCCTTCGACCTCCTGCTCGGCCTGATCTCCAAGCATCAGCTGGACATCACCGAGGTGGCGCTGTCCACCGTCACTGACGAATTCATCAAGTACATCAGGGGCCTGCAGCGGCTGGGGGAGGAGTGGGCCCTCGATGAGGCCAGCGAATTCCTGGTGATTGCGGCCACCCTCCTGGACCTCAAGGCGGCCCGGCTGCTGCCCGCGGGCGAGGTCGAGGACGAGGAGGACATCGCCCTGCTGGAGGCCCGCGACCTCCTGTTCGCGCGGCTGCTGCAGTACAAGGCCTTCAAGCAGGTGGCCGGCATGATCGGCTCGACCCTCGAGCTCGAAGCCCGGCGCTTCCCCCGGCAGGTCGCCCTGGAGGGGCACTTCGCGGCCCTGTTGCCGGAACTGCTTTGGCGGCACACCCCGGAGCAGTTCGCCGGTTTGGCCGAAGCCGCCCTCAAGCCCAAGGAAGCGGCCCCCACTGAAGTGGGCCTGGCGCACCTGCACGGCACGCCCGTGAGCGTCAAGGAACAGGCCGAGCTGCTGGGAAACAGGCTGCGGCTGGGCACGCCGCTGACGTTCCGGGCGCTGATCGCCGACGCCGAATCCACCCTGGTGGTGGTGGCGCGCTTCCTGGCGCTGCTGGAGCTGTTCCGCGACCGCGCAGTGGGCTTTGACCAGCTGCTGCCGCTCGGGGACCTGACCGTGCACTGGACGGCCGATTCCCACGGGTGGAGCAGCGAAAATCTGAGTGAAGAATATGAGGACCAGCCGTGAACGAACGACTCCCTGAGGCGCCGCGGGGCGAAGCCGAAGACGCCGGACCGGACGCGGGGCCGGACACGGGACCCGACGTCGCCAGCCTGCCCGGCGGCGCCCGCGCGGCCCTCGAAGCTGTCCTGATGGTGATCGACGAGCCGGCCACCCCCGCGGCCCTGGCGGCCGGACTGAACCTGACGGTCGACGTCGTCGACTCCCTGCTGGCTGAACTGCAGCGGGAGTATAACGGCTATACTGTTAATGCCCCGGATGCGGACGTCGCCAGCCAGACCAGTAGCAACACTGGCAATACTGACGGCAACAATGCCGCCCCCCGGGGTTTTGAATTGCGGAATATCGCCGGAGGCTGGCGGATCTATTCCCGCGCGGAGTTCGCCGAGATCGTGGGCGGGTTCGTGCTGGAGGGCCAAACAGCCAGGCTGACGCAGGCGGCGCTCGAAACGCTCGCCGTCATCGCTTACCGCCAGCCCGTTTCAAGGGCGCGGGTGTCTGCAATTCGAGGAGTCAATGTTGACTCTGTCGTGCGGACGCTGACGCAGCGTGGGCTGATCGAGGATTCGGGAGCCGATCCCGAGTCCGGAGCCATCCTGTACCGGACGACATCGTATTTCCTTGAGCGGATGGGAATCGGCTCGACGGCTGAATTGCCGCAGCTTTCCCCCCACCTTCCAGGCTTGGAAGGCATCGAGGAGTTTTACGACGCAGGAAGAATGTAAGCAGTATCAGTGCAGGCAAACGCCTGCACACGAGTATCCACCGGGCAGAACAATTTGCCCGGCCGGCGGGTGTTGTCGGGAGACAGCGGCCGCAGGCCACCAACGTAAGGACGGGTCATGACACAGGCGGGACGCCAGGGTTCACCACGTAACAGTTCGGGACGCAACAGCGCCGGACAAAGCAGTGCCGGACGCAACAGCGCCGGACAAGGCAAGACCGGCCAGGGCGGCACCGGCCGCGGCCCGGTCCAGGGCGGCGCCCCGCGCGCAGCCGGCGGCAAGGGAGGCCGTGACTTCTCCAAGGGCGGCGGCGACCGCCCCTTCAAGCACCCCAAGCCTCGCGAAGAGGCCTTCATCGATCCGGACCTGCAGGCTCCCGGCGCCCCGGCGTCCCGGCCGGCCTCCGGTGACTGGAAGTCGAAAGGTCCGACCGGCACGGGCGCGGCCCGCAAGCCCGGAGCCAGGAAGCCCGGTTTCGGCAAGGAGCCCGGCACTCCCGGTGCGCTCAAGCCCAAGCCGCGCACCGGCGCCGCCAGGGCTGCGGGCCCCCGCGCCTTCGGCAGCGAACGTTTCGGCCAGAACCTCGGACCGGTGCGTAAGCCCGCCCGCAACCGCGGACCGCGCCGCGAGGTGCCGCAGTCTGAGCTGCACGACGCCGACGGCATCCGCCTGCAGAAGGTCATGGCCTCCGCCGGCGTCGCCTCGCGGCGTGTCTGCGAGGAAATGATCGCCGAAGGCCGCGTCGAGGTCGACGGCCACGTCGTCACCGAGCTCGGCATGCGCGTTGACCCGAAGACCGCCGTGATCCACGTCGACGGCCTGCGAATCCAGCTGGACGAGAACATGGTCTACATGGTCTTCAACAAGCCCAAGGGCGTTGTCTCCACCATGGAGGACCCGGACGGCCGCCCGTGCGTCAGCGACTTCGTGCGCAACCACCATGGCGAACGCCTCTTCCACGTGGGCCGTCTCGACGTCGCCACCGAAGGGCTGCTGCTCCTGACGAACGACGGCGAACTCGCCAACCGCCTGACGCACCCCTCCTACGAAGTGCCCAAGACCTACCTCGTGCAGGTCCGCGGTCCGTTCCCGCAGGGCATTGGCGCCGAACTCAAAGCGGGCGTCGAGCTCGAAGACGGCATCGCCTCGGTGGATTCCTTCAAGCTCGTGGACTCGACTCCGGGCCACGTGCTGATTGAGGTCGTGCTGCACTCGGGCAAGAACCGCATCGTCCGGCGCATGTTCGACGCTGTCGGCTTCCCCGTGCTGCGCCTGGTCCGCGTCAAGGTTGGTCCCATCGGGCTGGGCGACCAGCGCCAGGGCAGCATTCGCAACCTCGGCAAGCAGGAAGTCGGCCACCTACTGGCATCTGTGGGGCTGTAGGCATGTCCGCCTTTCGCATGCACGGCCGCGGACACCTCAACGGTCCGGTGGTCGTTCTGGGCGCCGGGCTCCTGGGCACCAGCATCGGGCTGGGGCTGCGGGGGCGCGGCGTTGCCGTGTTCCTCTCGGACCCCTCGCCCACCAACCAGGCCGTCGCCGTCGACATCGGCGCCGGCCTGCCGTTGGCGCGCCTTGACGGGGAACAGCCGGAGCTCGTCGTGGTGGCTGCGCCGCCGGACGTCACGGCCGACGTCGTGGCCAAAGCGCTGCAGGACTACCCGGACGCCGTCGTGGTGGACATCGCGAGCGTGAAGGCAGGCATCCTGGCCGACCTCCGCGGTCGCGGAGCCGACCTGGGCCGCTATGTGGGTACCCACCCGATGGCCGGCCGCGAGAAATCCGGCCCCGTCGCAGCCCGCGGCGAGCTGTTCACATCCATGCCGTGGGTTGTGTGCCCGGCGGAAGAAACGCTGCCGGAGTCCCTGCAGGTGGCGCGTGCGCTGGCCGTCGACCTTGGCGCCGTCGTGTCCGAATTCGCCGCCGACGAACACGACGAAGCCGTGGCGCTGGTGTCCCACCTGCCGCAAGTGGTGTCCTCGCTCGTGGCCAGCCGACTGCAGGGCACCCCCCTGCACGCGCTGTCTCTGGCCGGAAACGGCCTGCGGGACGTCACCCGGATCGCCGCGAGCGATCCCACGCTCTGGGTCCAGATCCTGGGTGCGAACGCGGACAAGGTGGTTGCGATCCTGCACGGGGTCCGCGAGGACCTCAACCGGCTGATCGCCACGCTGGAGGCACCGACCGCCCCCGGTGCCCGGCTGGACCTTGCCCAGCTGATCAGCGAAGGCAACGCCGGCCAGGCCCGGATTCCGGGCAAGCACGGCGGACCCCCGCAGGCCTACTCGTGGCTGACGGTCCTGGTGGACGACACGCCGGGCCAGATCGCGAAGCTTCTGACGGAGATCGGCGAGATCGGCGTCAACGTCGAGGACCTGCGTCTCGACCACTCCTCGGGACAAAACGTGGGCATGGTGGAAATTTCCGTCCTGCCGAACAAGCACGACCTCCTGATAGAAGCCCTTAACGACCGTGGATGGCGGGTACTCCAGTAATGACCCAGGAACTCATCGACACAGTGACCGTGGTCCGCCCCGGAAAAAGCCTT
This sequence comes from Arthrobacter sp. TE12232, assembly GCF_054062615.1. Classification (NCBI taxonomy): domain Bacteria; kingdom Bacillati; phylum Actinomycetota; class Actinomycetes; order Micrococcales; family Micrococcaceae; genus Arthrobacter; species Arthrobacter sp. TE12232. The sequence goes on along the minus strand of NZ_JBSSFK010000001.1, from coordinate 869,596 downwards.
GTGGTCGCCATCGACGGACCCTCCGGCTCCGGCAAGTCCAGCGTCAGCAAAGAGGTGGCCCGACGGCTCAAGCTGGCCTACCTCGACACCGGTGCGATGTACCGCGCCCTGACATGGTTCTGCCTGCAGAACGGCATGGACCTGGAGGACCGCGCCGCGGTGGAGGCCGCGTCCAAGGCCCTGCCGCTGGAGGTCAGCACGAGCCCCCAGGAAGAATATGTCCGCGTCGGCGGTGACGACGTCACGCTCGCCATCCGCGAGCCCGCCATTTCCGCCGCTGTCAGCGCCGTCGCCACCACCCTGGGCGCGCGCACGGAACTCATCCGCCGGCAGCGCGAACTGATCGAAAAGCACCACCGCCGCATGGTGGTGGAGGGCCGGGACATCACCACCGTCGTCGCGCCCGGAGCCGAGGTGCGGATGCTGCTCACCGCCAGCGAAGAAGCGCGGCTGCGCCGCCGCGGCATCCAGCTGGGCGGGAGCCAGAATGCCGAGCAGCTGGCGGCCCAGGTCACCCGCCGCGACGCCAAGGATTCCACCGTGGTGAACTTCACCACGGCCGCCGACGGCGTCGTCACCCTGGATTCCTCGGACCTGGACTTTGACGAGACGGTTCAGGCCGCCCTCGACATCGTGGACACCGTCATCAACCACCCGGCCGTCAAGCCAAGCGGCGTCCAGCCAAACAGCGTCCAGCACAGGGCCGCCCACGGTGACTGACGGGCGCACCGGAACGCCGGCGACACTGCAGGCCTCCCTGCCCGGCCGCTGGACGACGGCGTGGAGTCGGCCCGTGGGCTGGCTCCTGGACCACATCGTCTACCGCACCTCGGTGACGGGCCGGTCCAACGTCCCGGCCACCGGACCTGTGATTTTCGCCGGCAACCACATCAGCTTCCTCGACGGGCCCGTCATGTTCGGCGCGTCGCCCCGGGCCATGCACATCCTCGTCAAGCAGGAGATGTTCACCGGGTTCCTCGGCCGGGTGCTCACGGCGTCGGGCCAGCTGCCCGTCGACCGCCGCGGCGGCCGTGCGGCGCTGACCGCGGCCCGGAGCCTGCTCGACGCCGGACGGTGCGTCGGGATTCTGCCCGAAGGCACGCGGGGGAGCGGTGCGGCGGCCGCGATCAACAACGGCGTCGCCTGGCTGGCGCTCAACTCCGGCGCCACCGTTGTGCCCGTGTCCATCCTGGGCACAAGGATTGGCGGCGAACACCTGGACAGCGTTCCCGCACCCCGCCGCCGGCTGCACGTCAGCTTCGGCGGGGCCATCAACGTCAGCCGCAGGCCCGGTGAGACCGGGCGTGTTTCAATGGACAGGGCGGGAACCGAAATCCGGGCCGCGCTGGCCCGCCATGTCCAGGACTCGATCCAAAGAACCGGGCAGCCCTTGCCCCACGCGGAATCCCCGCACCAACGTCATGAAGCAGTAGCCGGGACGCCGGCAGATCACCACCTAAGGAAAGTGCAATGAGCGATACGACTCAAACCTCCGGCAATTTCGGCGCCGGCGAAGACGAATACACGCCCACCGGCACCGACCAGGTGGCTGAGCACCTCGCCGCCCTGGACGACGATGAGGCGGAGCTCCGCGCCGCCTCCCTGCGGGCTGGCCTGGACGACTACGAGCTGGATGAGGACGATGCCGCCCTGCTGAGCGGCCACTTCGACGACGAGGACTTTGACGGTCCGGTCAAGCTCGATCCTGTCCTGGCCATCATCGGCCGGCCCAACGTCGGCAAGTCCACCCTGGTCAACAGGATCCTGGGCCGCCGCGAGGCGGTCGTCGAGGACACCCCCGGCGTCACCCGCGACCGCGTCATGTACTCGGCGCACTGGAACGGCCGCAACTTCACCGTGGTGGACACCGGCGGATGGGAACACGACGCCCGCGGCATCCACGCCCGCGTGGCAGAGCAGGCCGAGATGGCTGTGGAACTCGCGGACGCCGTCCTGTTCGTCGTCGACTCCGCCGTGGGCGCAACCGCCACCGACGAAGGCGTCATGAAGATGCTGCGCAAGTCGAAGAAGCCGGTCATCATGGTGGCCAACAAGGTCGACGACTTCGCGCAGGAAGCCGACTCCGCAACCCTCTGGGGCCTGGGCTTCGGCGAACCGTACCCCGTCTCGGCCCTGCACGGCCGCGGCGTGGCCGACCTCCTGGACCACGTCATGGACACCCTCCCGGAGTTCTCCACGATCGAAGGCCTTGAGCGCTCCGGCGGACCCCGCCGCGTCGCCCTCATCGGCCGCCCGAACGTCGGCAAGTCTTCCCTGCTGAACAAGCTCGCCGGTTCCGAGCGTGTGGTGGTGGATAACACCGCCGGCACCACCCGCGACCCGGTCGATGAGTTCATCGAACTCGGCGGACGCACGTGGCGGTTCGTGGACACCGCCGGCATCCGGCGGCGCCAGCACATGGCCCAGGGTGCCGACTTCTACGCCTCCCTGCGGACGCAGAGCGCGCTTGAAAAGGCCGAGGTCGCCGTTGTGCTCCTGGCCGTGGATGAGGTGCTCAGCGAGCAGGATGTGCGCATCCTGCAGCTCGCCATCGAATCCGGCCGCGCCCTGGTGCTCGCCTTCAACAAGTGGGACCTCCTCGACGATGAGCGCCGCCGGTACCTCGAACGCGAAATCGACCAGGACCTCGCGCACGTGGCCTGGGCCCCGCGCGTCAACATCTCCGCCAAGACCGGCTGGCACAAGGACCGGCTGGTCCCGGCCCTGGACACCGCACTGGAAAGTTGGGACAAGCGCATCCCCACCGGTCGCCTCAACGCGTTCCTCGGCGAACTCGTGGCAGCACACCCGCACCCGGTCCGCGGCGGCAAGCAGCCCCGCATCCTGTTCGGCACGCAGGCTTCCAGCCGGCCGCCGAAGTTCGTGCTCTTCACCACCGGATTCCTGGATCCCGGATACCGCCGCTTCATCACCCGACGGCTCCGCGAAACCTTCGGTTTCGAGGGCACGCCGATCGAAGTCAACATGCGTGTTCGCGAAAAGCGTGGCAAGAAGCGTTAATTCCGACACACCTTGCCGTGACAGCGCGAAATTGTCACAGGCACCCTCCGGGATCGTGTAAGCTTTTGGAGGTGGTTCGGCCGGACTGCTTGGAAGAAATCCTGGAGATAAACCAGGACGCCTTCCGGGCGGAGAACGGTGGAACCAGCGGGCTGTAGCGCAGCTTGGTAGCGCACTTGACTGGGGGTCAAGGGGTCGCAGGTTCAAATCCTGTCAGCCCGACCAACAGAAAGAACCCCGCCATTCCTGACAAAGGAATGGCGGGGTTTTCTGTTTCCCGGAGTAGTTCCGTGTCCAGCCCGTGTCCAGTCCGTATTCAGGCAAGTTTTCCCAAAGGTGAGGCTCGGTAACCTGCATTCAGCATCGCAGGAACAGCGCCATTGGGGCGGCGGTCAGGCCGCATCCCGGGCCGCCGGCAACTGCAGACGAAGGATCGGGTCTTTCACCCGACATGAATACCTCGGCTGGGCGGGTAGACGAATGAACACACTGTTGCGGGCCGGCGTGATGGCCGCTCTGAATGTCTTGGTTCTGGGACTGGTCGTTGGCGCGAGTCCAGCTTCCGCGGTTACCTGTCAGCCCGGGACGCCGGCGCCCACCAACCAGTACCCGGGAAAGACCGTGGTGGCCGCCAACTTCGAGTCCGGCAGCATTACCGCCGAAGGGTTCGGCACACCCGTCACAGGCGGGACCGGCACGGCGGACGTCTCCTCCGCCCAGCACCACTCCGGACTCTGTTCGGCGTACCTGCACGTGACCACCGATCCGACTTCCCTGGCCAATTTCTCGGCCCCGCTGCCGTCCGGCAGCGACGAGGTCTACACGGACGGCTGGTTCAACATCACACGGGCCGGTCTGGTGGGCAACGATGTCCCCTATTTCAGGTTCTTCAATGGCAGCACCAGAATGCTGGATGTGTTCCGCAGCAACGACAACGGCGACCTGGTGCTGCGGGTAACGTCGCCCACCCAGGCCGGAGTGTTCTCCTACCAGACGCTGTCGCCCAACGTGCAGCTTGGCACGTGGCACCACCTGGTCATGCACGTGGTGGCCAACGGGGGGTCCTCCACTGTGGAGGCGTGGTTTGATGACCTGCCGCTCTATTCAAGCAAGACTGTCGCCACGGGCTTTAGTGCGGTCACCCGGATACAGCTGGGCGCCGAGCACCTGGAGCAGTCCGGCGACAGCTACATCGATGATGTGGTGATCAAGGCAGGCACAGCGGGTGCGACCATCCCGCAGCTTCCGGGGACGTACACCCCGGTCTCCCCGACCCGGGTCCTTGATACCCGGAACAGTTCGGCTGTGGGTGCGAATTCCGCGGTGTCGTTCCAGGTCGCGGGGGTCAACGGGATCCCGGCGAAGGTCTCGGCGGTGGTGTTCAACCTGACGGTGACCCAGCCCCGGTCCGTCGGCTTCATCACGGCCTACGCCTCGGGCGCCGCCCGTCCGAACGCGTCCAACCTGAACTTCTCTGCCGGCCAGACGGTACCGAATCTGGTGACCGTCCCGGTCGGGGCCGACGGCAAGGTCGCCCTGTTCAACAGTTCCTCCGGGTCCTCCCAGCTGATCGCTGACGTGACGGGCTATTACGTCACCGGAACGCCGGCGACGGGCGGTTCCTTCAAGAGCCTCTCGCCGGCCCGGCTCCTGGACACCCGGAACTCCTCGGCGGTCGGCGCGAATTCCGCGGTGTCGTTCCAGGTCGCGGGAGCCAACGGAATCCCCGCCTCGGTCGCGGCCGTGGTGTTCAACCTGACGGTGACCCAGGCGAAGTCCCTGGGCTTCGTGACCGCGTACGCGTCCGGTGCGGCCCGGCCCAATGCGTCCAACCTGAACTTTTCCGCCGGTCAGACGGTCCCGAACCTGGTCACGGTCCCGGTCGGGTCCGACGGCAAGGTGACGCTGTTCAACAGTTCCTCGGGCACGTCCCAGCTGATCGCCGACGTCGCCGGCTACTACCTGCCCGGCACACCGACCGCGACCGGCGCCTTCAAGGCCGTCGGACCGACCCGGATCCTGGACACCCGGAACACCGAACCCGTCGCAGCCAATACAGCGGTATCCGTCCAGGTCGCAGGCGCCAACGGCGTCACCACCGGTGCCCTGGCAGCAGTGTTCAACCTCACCGTCACCTCGCCCACGTCCTTCGGCTTCATCACCGCCTACCCGAACGGCTCCGGGCTGCCCAACGCGTCCAACCTGAACTTCTCCGCCGGACAGACGGTACCGAACCTGGTCTCGGTGGCGCTCGGCCCGGACGGCAAAGTGTCACTGTTCAACCGGTCCTCCGGATCCGCCCAGCTCATCGCCGACCTCGCGGGGTACTTCCTCCCCTAGAAGCGCGTACAAACAGTTGCCCCGCCGTTCCCGGACATGACTGGTAACGGCGGGGTTTTCTGTTGCCCGGACACTTCCGGATCGGCCTATACTTTCAGCGGCGGATAGAACAAACTGCTGCCGCCGCCACAGGTGATTGACCCGACGAAAGGCCCGTCATGAGCATCATTCCCGAAGAACTGTCCTACACCGCAGAACACGAATGGGTTTCGGCCCCCAACGCCGACGGGGTTGTGCGCGTGGGCATCACCGATTTTGCCCAGGACGCCCTCGGGGATGTCGTGTACGCCCAGATGCCCGAAGTCGGGACAACCATCAAGGCCAACGACGTCGTCGGCGAGGTCGAATCCACCAAGAGCGTCAGTGACATCTACGCCCCGGTGACGGGTGAGGTCGTGGCCCGGAACGAGTCCCTGGACACCGATTCCGCCCTCATCAACTCCGATCCCTACGGAGAGGGCTGGCTGATCGAAATCAAGCTCGCGGAGGCCGACGCGATTGAGTCGCTGCTCAGTGCATCCGAGTATGAACAGCAGGTAGGCTAAAGACATAGGTCGTTCGGGCCGGGTCGCGGGGGAGTGTTGTTGGGATGACAAGACACAGCCCCGCCCCGCCGAAAGGCTGATTACCGGGACTGCGAGGCTTTCCCGGACGGCATGCGTTGTTTGCAGGGGGGACACCTGCAACGAATGAGGAGGACTCAATGTTTGGGCACGAACGGAACGACACCGGTGACGGTTACGGCACGGGTGGAGTGAAAGCTTCGGAGACCACGTCGATCAACCTCACTCCAGTGCGCGACGAACCCACCTTCACCCCGAAGCTCTCCGCAGAGGAGCGGGCCGCGGTCGAAGCCCTGCCCTTCGGATCGGCACTGCTCGTGGCCCACAGCGGCCCCAACGCCGGAGCGCGCTTCCTGCTGGACTCCGACGTCACGACGGCGGGCCGCCACCCGGACGCCGACATCTTCCTCGACGACGTCACCGTGTCCCGCAGGCACGTTGAGTTCCGCCGCACCGCGCGCAGCTTTGAGGTAGTGGACACCGGTAGCCTCAACGGCACCTACGTGAACCACGACCGCGTCGACGCCGTGGAACTGAAGTCCGGCAACGAGGTCCAGATCGGAAAGTTCCGCCTCACCTTCTATCTGAGCCCTGCCCGCGCAGCAGGCAACGTCTGATTCCGGGGTAGCTGCCTGTGGCCACGGCACATGCGGATCGGCGCGGACCCCAGGTTCTGAACATCGGGGAAGTCCTGGCTCAGCTGAGCGACGACTTCCCCAGCATGACGGCGTCAAAAATCCGGTTCCTTGAGGAAAAGGGGCTCATCAACCCGCAACGGACGCCTGCCGGCTACCGGCAGTACTCCGAGAACGACGTCGAACGGCTGCGTTTCGTCCTGTCGCTTCAGCGCGACCAGTACCTGCCGCTGAAGGTCATCAAGGACTACCTGGACGCGATCGACCGCGGCGAACGGCCGGAGAACCTGCCGGCCGGCGTCACGCTCTCCCCGCGGATCGTCTCCGAAGAACTCGCCAGCGAGCTCCAGAGCCGTGCCCGCAGGCTCAGCGAGGAACAGCTCCGGGCCGAATCCGGGGCGAGCGTCCCGCTCCTGGAATCGCTCCTGAGCTATGGGCTGATTGGGCACGTCAACGGCAAGTTCGACGAGCACGCCCTGCAAGTGGCGCGGGCCTGCGTCCAGCTGGAAAGCCACGGCCTGGAGCCCCGGCACCTGCGCCCCTTCCAGGCGGCCGCCGACCGTGAATTCGGGCTGGTGGAACGCGCAGTGGCCACCCTGACCTCGCGCAAGGACGCAGCCTCCCACGCCCGGGCCGCCGAGGCAGCCCGGGAAATCAGCGACCTCTGCCTGTCACTGCACCAGGCGCTGGTCCACGACCGCATCTCAAGGATGGACATCTGATGATTGAGGTGGAGATTGTGGGCGTGCGGATTGAGCTGCCGTCCAACCAGCCGCTTGTCCTGCTCAAGGAAATCCATGGTGAGCGCCACGTGCCGATCTGGATCGGGACCCCGGAGGCCAGTGCCATCGCCCTGGCCCAGCAGGGGGTTGTCCCGCCCCGGCCGATGACCCACGACCTCCTGGTGGACGTCGTCGAAGCCTTGGGACACACCATCGTCAGCGTCAACATCGTGGCGGTGGAGGACAACATCTTCTACGGACAGCTGCAGTTCGAGAACGGAACCACCGTGAGCTCCCGCGCCTCGGATGCGTTGGCCCTGGCCCTGCGCGCCAAGTGCCGGATCTGGTGCGCCGACGCCGTCATGGACGAGGCCGGCGTCCGGATCACCGAACACGACGAGGGCGAGGACACGCATCCCGGTCCCGCCGTGGATGAGGAAGGGGAACTGCGGCGCTTCCGCGAATTCCTCGACGACGTCGAACCCGAAGACTTCGGCGGCTGAACGCCCGCCGCAGCAGGGGCCAGTGAGGCGGCTGAGACTGCTGAAACGCCTGTGACGGATGGGGTTTTTGAGACGTCTGGGGCCGATGGAAAGACGCTAAAGGTTAAAGCCGAGAATGAAACTTTCGACACGCCCGCGGAATACCCCTAACGTCTTTGACCTTGGGCCCTGGCAGGCCTAACGTCGGAGGTACAAGTTCCCATTGCATACGGTAGCCGCGCAAGTCACACTGGAAAGTGCAGCCCCGGCTGAATTACACGGATGGAATCATCATCCTGTGTCATGCAGCTATTCACATACATTGCTGCCGATGCAACTTACTCAGGGGAACTCACGACAAGGAGGGTCCACGTGAGTCCGAAAGGCGAAGCAGGCGAGCTCAAACAGGCCGCGACGGCTGGCGTTGCTGTGCCCGCCAGCGGTGCCCAAGGCCTGCTGTTCACCGAGGATCTTCCCGTTCTGGACGAAGACGCGGGCTACCGCGGCCCCACCGCCTGCAAGGCGGCCGGCATCACCTACCGCCAGCTCGACTACTGGGCACGCACGGGACTTGTTGAGCCCGCCGTCCGCGGCGCGGCCGGCTCCGGTTCGCAGCGACTCTACGGCTTCCGCGACATTCTGGTCCTCAAGGTCGTCAAGCGGCTTCTGGACACCGGCGTCTCACTGCAACAGATCCGCACCGCCGTCGAGCATCTCCGTGAACGCGGTGTCGAGGACCTTGCGCAAATCACGCTCATGAGCGACGGCGCAAGTGTCTACGAGTGCACCTCGGCCGACGAAGTGATTGATCTTGTCCAGGGCGGCCAGGGGGTGTTCGGCATCGCCGTCGGCCGTGTTTGGCGCGAGGTTGAAGGCAGCCTCGCTGCCCTTCCCAGCGAACACGCCGCGGACCAATCCTTTCCCGACGACGAACTGAGCAAGCGCCGCGCGGCGCGTAAGATCGGCTAGCGAACTCTTACAGAACAGTCTGAGGCCGCCTTCCCTTGTGGGAAGGCGGCCTCAGTTCTGTCTGCTGTGGTTCTTTGTTCGGGAGCGTCGTCGCCGTGTTCAGCGCTGGCTGCGGTCGCGGACGGAGCCGGCGGTGGCCAGGCCATTGGGGTGCAGGAGGTTCTGCAACAGGGTATCGAAGAGTCCCGCCGCGTTCTTGGCCGAGTCCCCGGGCCAGTGGTGGATCGAGTGGGCGGCGCCCTGGATCTGCTGCCAGTTGGCCTGCTCCGGGATGTGCGGAGTCAGCAGCAGCTCGCCGAACATGGACTCCATCTCCGATAGCCGGAAGGCGTGCTCGGCCGAGCCGCTGCGCACCCGGTTGGCCACGATGCCGGCGGGGGACAGCTTGGGAGCGAATTCCTGCCGGAACAGTTGGATGGCGCGCATAGTGCGCTCCGTGCCGGCCACAGAAAAGAGCCCGGGTTCGGCCACCAGGGTCACCTTGTCGCTCGCTGACCACGCCATCCGGGTGAGGCCGTTCAGCGACGGCGGGCAGTCCACCAGGATGAGCTCATAGTTCTCGGCGCCGGCCAGGACAGCGGAGAGCCTGCGGAGGTCGCGGCGGCCGAGGTCGGGCCGGTCGTATATACCGGTGTAGGCCGAGCCCACGGCGACATCCAGAACGGAGGGTGAGGAGGCGGACCGTGCAGCGCCGGCCTGCAGGGCGCCGGCGGAACTGCCGTTGATTCTGGCATGTTCCACCCAGCCGCTGGGAACCACGTTGTCCGCCAGGCGCGCGCGCCGCGGAGAGCGCAGCATCCTGCCGATATCGAGCTGATCGTCCGGGCTGACGCCCAAGGCCGTGCTGGCGTCAGCGTGTGGGTCAAGGTCGACGACGAGGGTCGGGATGCCTGCGGCCAATGCCGCCGACGCCAGTCCGGTGGTCACGGATGTCTTGCCGACACCGCCTTTGAGGCTGCTGATGCTCACTACTTGCACTTGAAAAACCAATACCTAACGCCGGTTGCCGAGACGGGGTGGTGCCGGCTCCCGCGTTCTCCGGAGCCGGGGCGTGCATGCGCCACGCACCCACTCATCATATGTTGATGCTCCGACGAAACCCGTTTCATCTGGCGACGAGGACGCAGAACCCCGCAAACCGGCCGGGGTGGGAGACAAGCCAAAAGCCGCAGGCCCTGCCCAACGCCGCGTCCGTGACGGATAATGCTGTGACGGTGGCCACAATGATTTGTGTTTGCCCGCACGGGTCTTAGACACTGTGAGCACTTACCGATACGCCCGCGATGAAGCAGGAGAAGTATGTTTTCTAAGATTCTGGTGGCCAACCGCGGGGAAATCGCGATTCGCGCTTTCCGCGCGGGCTACGAGCTGGGTGCCAAGACTGTCGCCGTGTTTCCCAACGAGGACCGTAACTCGATTCACCGCCAGAAGGCCGACGAGGCGTATCTGATCGGCGAGGAGGGGCACCCGGTCCGGGCGTACCTTGACGTTGACGAGGTGGTGCGCGTAGCCAAGGAGTCCGGTGCGGACGCCATTTACCCCGGCTACGGCTTCCTCTCCGAGAACCCGCGCCTGGCCCGGGCCGCCAAGGAGGCCGGCATCACGTTCGTCGGGCCGCCGGCGGAAGTCCTGGAACTTGCAGGCAACAAGGTGGCCGCCCTCGAGGCCGCCCGCAAGGCCGGTGTCCCCGTGCTCAAGTCGAGCCAGCCCTCGAAAGACCTGGACGAACTGATCGCCGCCGCGGATGAAATCGGCTTCCCGATCTTCGCCAAGGCCGTCGCCGGCGGTGGCGGGCGCGGCATGCGCCGCGTCGACACCCGCGACGCTCTCCCGGAGGCCCTGCAGGCCGCCATGCGCGAAGCCGATGCCGCGTTCGGCGACCCCACCATGTTTCTCGAGCAGGCCGTCCTGCGCCCCCGCCACATCGAGGTCCAGATCCTGGCCGATGCCGAGGGCAACATCATGCACCTCTTCGAGCGCGACTGTTCCATCCAGCGCCGCCACCAGAAGGTGGTTGAGATCGCGCCGGCCCCGAACCTCGACGAAGGGATCCGGCAGGCGCTGTACCGCGACGCCGTGAAGTTCGCGAAGGCACTGAACTACGTCAACGCCGGCACGGTCGAATTCCTCGTCGACACCGTCGGGGAGCGCGCCGGCCAGCACGTGTTCATCGAAATGAACCCGCGCATCCAGGTCGAGCACACGGTCACGGAGGAGGTCACCGACGTCGACCTCGTTCAGGCACAGCTGCGCATCGCCGCCGGCGAGACCCTCGCGGACCTGGGCCTCTCACAGGACACCGTCCAGCTCAAGGGCGCGGCACTGCAGTGCCGCATCACCACCGAGGACCCGGCCAACGGTTTCCGGCCTGACGTCGGCAAGATCACCGGCTACCGTTCTGCCGGCGGTGCCGGTGTCCGGCTCGACGGCGGCACCGTCTACTCGGGCGCCGAGATCAGCCCGCACTTCGACTCCATGCTGGTCAAGCTGACCTGCCGTGGCCGCGACTACCCTGCCGCCGTCGCCCGCGCCCGCCGCGCCCTTGCCGAATTCCGCATCCGCGGCGTGTCCACCAACATCTCCTTCCTGCAGGCCGTCCTGGACGATCCCGACTTCGTCGCCGGGGATGTGGCCACCTCGTTCATCGACGAAAGGCCCCAGCTGCTGAAGGCGCGGGTCTCCGCAGACCGCGGCACCAAGCTGCTGACCTGGCTCGCGGACGTCACGGTCAACAAGCCCAACGGCGAACTGACGGTCCACACGAATCCGGCGGACAAGCTTCCGGCCCTCGGTGACGCCGCAGCCCGACCGGGGTCTCGCCAGCGGCTCCTGGAGCTGGGCCCGGAAGGCTTCGCCAGGTCCCTGCGCGCCCAGGACGCCGTTGCCGTCACGGACACCACCTTCCGCGACGCGCACCAGTCCCTGCTCGCCACCCGGGTGCGCACCCGCGACCTCGTCGCGGCCGGACCGGCCGTGTCCAAGCTGCTCCCGGAGCTGTTGTCGGTCGAGGCCTGGGGCGGTGCGACCTACGACGTCGCCCTGCGCTTCCTCGGCGAAGACCCGTGGGACCGGCTCGCCGCCCTGCGCAAGGCACTGCCGAACCTCTGCCTGCAGATGCTGCTCCGCGGTCGCAACACCGTGGGCTACACGCCCTACCCGGAGGAGGTCACGGTGGCGTTCGTCAACGAGGCCGCCGCCACGGGCATCGACATCTTCCGGATCTTCGACGCCCTCAACGACGTCAACCAGATGGCCCCGGCAATCCGCGCCGTCCGCGCGACCGGCACCGCCGTCGCCGAGGTCGCCCTCTGCTACACCGCGGACATGCTGGACCCGGAGGAGACCCTCTACACCCTGGACTACTACCTGGAGCTGGCGCAGAAAATCGTCGACGCCGGGGCACACATCCTCGCGATCAAGGACATGGCCGGGCTTCTGCGCCCTGCCGCCGCGGCGCGCCTTGTGACGGCCTTGCGGGAACGGTTCGACCTCCCGGTCCACCTGCACACCCACGACACCGCAGGCGGCCAGCTGGCCACGCTGCTCGCGGCCGTGGACGCCGGCGTCGACGCCGTGGACGTGGCATCGGCCTCGCTTGCCGGCACCACCAGCCAGCCCTCGGCCTCCGCCCTCGTCGCCGCACTGGCCCACACGCCGCGCGACACCGGCCTGAGCCTGGCGAACGTGTGCGCCCTGGAGCCGTACTGGGAAGCCGTCCGCCGGGTCTACGCACCGTTCGAATCCGGCCTGCCGGGCCCCACCGGCCGGGTCTACCAGCACGAGATCCCCGGCGGGCAGTTGTCCAACCTGCGCCAGCAGGCGATGGCACTGGGCCTTGGCGAGCGTTTCGAGGCGATCGAGGACATGTACACCGCGGCGGACCGCATCCTGGGCCGCCTGGTCAAGGTGACGCCGTCCTCCAAGGTGGTGGGCGACCTCGCCCTGCACCTCGTGGGCCTCAACGCCGATCCCGCGGACTTCAACGAGAACCCGCAGAAGTACGATGTCCCGGATTCCGTGATCGGCTTCCTCTCCGGCGAACTCGGCGACCCGCCCGGCGGCTGGCCGGAGCCCTTCCGCACGAAGGCCCTGCAGGGGCGCACCGTGAAGGTCCGCGACGTCGAGCTCAGCGCCGAGGATAGCGCTGCGCTGCAGGGCGACTCCAAGACCCGACAGCGCACGCTCAACCGCCTGCTCTTCGCCGGTCCCACCAAGGACTACCTGAAGAGTGTTGAGTCCTACGGCAACCTTTCGGTGCTGGATACCCGCGACTACCTCTTCGGGCTGCAGCGCGGTGCGGAACACGAAATCGAGCTCGAGAAGGGCGTCCGGCTGATCGCCTCCCTTGAGGCCGTCTCCGAGCCCGACGAAAAGGGCATGCGCACCGTCATGTGCACGCTCAACGGCCAGTCCCGGCCCGTCGTGGTCCGCGACCGTTCCGTGGTGAGCAACGTCAAGGCCGCCGAACGCGCCGACACCACGCAGCCTGGCCAGGTGGCTGCGCCGTTCGCCGGCGCCGTCACGCTGACCGTCAAGGCCGGCGACACTGTGAAAGCCGGCGACACCGTTGCCACCATCGAGGCCATGAAGATGGAAGCCTCCATCACGACGCCGGTGGGCGGCACCGTCTCGCGCCTCGCCGTCGGCGCGGTGGAGCAGGTCCAGGGCGGAGATCTGCTGCTCGTCGTCGAATAGCGGTAACAACGAAGGGTCCTTCCGGCAGGAGCTGGAAGGACCCTTCGTTTTTGTGGCGCGGGAGCTGCCTAGGCGAGGGTGGGGCGCTTGGCGTTGTACATTTCCTCGATCACGGTCTCGAAGTCCTTGAGCACCTGGGCCCGCTTGACCTTCATGGAGGGGGTCAGATGGCCGGAGGCTTCGGTGAAGTCGGCCGGCACGATCCGGAAGGACTTGATCGCCTCGGCCTGGGACACCGACTGGTTGGCGTGGTTGATGAGCTCCTGGACCGCGGCCTTGACGGCCGGGTTCTCGGCCGCGTCAGCGAGCGAGGTCGACGCCGGGAGCCCGTGGCGCCCCAGCCAGCCGGGGAGGGCTTCCTCATCGAGCGTGACCAAGGCGCCGATGAACGGGCGGTTGTCGCCCACCACCAGCACCTGGGAGACCAGGGCGTCTGCCCGGATCTGGTCCTCCAGCAGGGCCGGGACCACGTTCTTGCCGCCGGCCGTGACGATGATTTCCTTCTTGCGCCCCGTGATGGTCAGGAACCCCTGCTCATCCAACTGGCCGATGTCCCCGGTGCGGAACCAGCCGTCGTGGAAAGCGTCGGCGGACAGGTCATCGCGCTTGTAGTAGCCGCGCATGACGCACACGCCCTTGGCGAGGATCTCGCCGTCGTCCGCGATCCTGACGGCGTTCCCCGGAATAGGAGCACCCACGGTGCCGATCTTGATCAGGTCCGGGGTGTTCACGGTGACCGGCGCGGTGGTTTCGGTCAGCCCGTAGCCTTCCAGGATCTGCAGGCCGATGCCCTGGAAGAAGTGGCCCAGGCGTTCGCCGAGCGGGCCGCCGCCGGACACCGCATGCGAGACCTGGCCGCCCATGGCGTTCCGGAGCTTGGCATACACGAGCTTGTCGAACAAGGAGTGCTTGAGCTTGAGGACAAGGCCCACCTTGCCGGCCTGCCGGGCCCGGGAGTATTCGATCGCGGTGTCCGCGGCGCGGTGGAAGATGGCGCCCTTGCCGCCGTCCTCGGCCTTGGTCAGGGCTGAGTTGTAGACCTTTTCGAAGACGCGCGGGACGGCGAGGATGAAGGTCGGCTTGTAGCTCTGCAGGTCCGGCAGCAGGTTCTTGATGTCCGGTGTGTGCGCCACCGTGACGCCCGCGGCAACCGCGAGCACGGAGATGAAGCGGGCGAAGACGTGGGCCAGTGGCAGGAACATGATGGTCCTGGCCTGCTCGTGGACGATCGTGCCCAGCGACGTGGCCAGGGCGTTCTCGGACAGTTCCACGAAGTTGCCGTGGGTCAGCTCGCAGCCTTTGGGCCGGCCCGTGGTGCCGGAGGTGTAGATGATCGTGGCGACGTCGTTCAGGGACGCCTGGCGGCGCCGCTCCTCGAGCTCGGCGTCGCTGATCCCGGTACCGGCGGCACGGACCTCGTCCAGGCCGTCGCCCTCGAGCTGCCAGACGTGCTGCAGGGAGGCAAGGCCTTCGGAGGTGGCCGCCTGCCGGATGATGTCTTCGTGGTGCGCGGATTCGCCGAAAGCGGCCACGGCACCGGAGTCGCCGAGGTTCCAGGCCACCTGTGAGGGGGAAGAGGTCTCGTAGATCGGGACGGAGACGGCGCCGGCGAACCAGATGGCGAAGTCGATCAGGGCCCATTCGTAGCGGGTGCGGGACATGATGCCCACCCGGTCGCCGGCAGCCACGCCGCTGGCCATGAGGCCCTTGGCGAGGGCTGAGACGTCGGCCAGGAAATCCGTGGCGCGGACATCGCGCCACTGGCCCGCTGCGTCGAGCCGCGAGAACAGCGCAGGGTTCGAGGCCTTGGCCGCCTGGCGTACCACGAGTTCGGTGACGTTGGTGTCCGGATCGACGTTCACCAGGGGCGGGACAATGATTTCTCGCACGACAGCTCCTTTGGTATCCATAGGCCCGCAACGGGTAGGCCTAAGCCTAGTATGCGGTCCCGCGAAGGTGTGTTCTGCGACACCTACTGGCGAGTAACTTTACGGTCGGGCCCGTCATTCCGCCAGTCAGGAGCGTCGGGGAGACCGGAGCCGGGGTGGGGCGCCCGGCCTCCGAGGCTGCGCCGGCGCCGGCGAATAGAATGGGGAATCATGCAGACACCAACACCCGGCCGGCAGCCCGGCCTGCGCCGCCGGACCGCCTCCTGGCGCAGCAAGGCCCTGGCCGGAGCGGCGGCCACTGCGGCCACCCACGACTTCCGTTCGCAGCTGCGGCTGGGCCGCAAGGGCCTGGCAATCGGCGTCGACATCGGAGGCACCAAGGTTGCTGCCGGCGTCGTCGATGCCGAGGGCCGGATCCTCAGCCAGGCGAAACGCTCCACCCCGGGCAACGACCCGCGCGCGGTGGAACAGGTCATTGTCGAACTTGTCGAAGAACTCGGCGCCGGGCACCGGATCTGGTCGGTCGGAATCGGCGCCGCCGGCTGGATGGACCTCGACGGCGCGACGGTTCTCTTCAGTCCGCACCTGGCCTGGCGCAACGAACCACTGCGAGACAACCTGCAGCGGCTGCTGCGGCGTCCCGTCCTGCTGACCAACGACGCCGACGCCGCCGCCTGGGCGGAATGGCGCTTCGGCGCCGGTCAGGGGCAGAACCGGCTGGTCTGCATCACCCTGGGCACCGGGATCGGCGGTGCCATGGTGATGGACGGGCGGCTCGAACGCGGCCGGTTCGGTGTGGCGGGGGAGTTCGGCCACCAGATCATCATGCCGGGCGGCCACCGCTGCGAGTGCGGCAACCGGGGCTGCTGGGAGCAATACGCCTCAGGCAATGCGCTGGGCCGCGAGGCACGGGAGCTGGCCGCCGCGAATTCACCGGTTGCCCAGGAGTTGCTCAAGGCCGTGGACGGGGACGTCTCACGCATCACGGGCGCGATCGTCACGGAGCTGGCCAAGGCCGGCGATCCGACGTCGCGCGAACTCATCGAGGACGTCGGGGAGTGGCTGGGCCTGGGCCTGGCAAACCTTGCCGCGGCCCTGGATCCCGGAAAATTCGTGATCGGCGGAGGACTGTGCGACGCCGGTGAGCTCCTCGTCGGCCCAGCCCGGAAGGCCTTCGCACGGAACCTCACGGGCCGCGGTTTCCGACCCGCCGCGGAGATCGACCTCGCGGCCCTCGGACCCAACGCCGGCCTCATCGGCGCCGCGGACCTCTCCAGGGTCAGCAGCCGGATGCACACCTAACGCAGTGAAGGCAGCGGCAGTGAAGGCAGCGGCAGTGAAAGCATCGGCAGTGAAGGCACCGGCGATAACTGACCGCGCAGGCTAGACGCGCGCCCCGTCGTCGTGTTCGTCCTTTTCGCCCGGCAGCTTCATGATCAGGAACACCACCGAGGCCGCGAATGCGACCACCATGCCAAGGATCGCCAGCATCGGGGCCGAACGCCAGAACATCGCCGAGAGCACGAGCGCAATCGGGCCGCCCACGGCGCCAAGCCACGCCAGGACCGTCATCGGATCAGACCCGGCCAGGCTGGGCGGCTCCTCGGGGACAAACGCGCCGTCGTCGTCCTCGGGCTCATAGTCGCGGGGGCCGGACGCGGCCTCCGGCACCTCGATGCCGCCCGTCGGCTGGCCGGGGGCAGGCGCGAGCCGTTCCGCGGCGGAGAGCTCGATCGGCGCGGTGCCGGCGAGGCCCAGCGGGTCAAAATCACGGAAGGTCCTGGCCCCGGTGCCGGGGCTGCCGCCGGTGCCGTCCGTTCCGCCGGAGGACGGTCCGCCGCCGTCATGCGTGTCGCCTCCGAGGCTCTCGGGCCCGCCTTCCCCGACCCCTTCAAGCCGGGCGACGAGGTCCAGCCACACGGCGTCGTCGTCGGCGGACAGTGCGCCTGCGGCGGGGGAGCCCGGCGACTCTGGGGGCTGGGACACATGGGCATCGGACCCGTGCGGCGGCAGGGGACCGGCGGAATGGGCGCCCGCGGGGTCACGTTCGCCCGCTGCACCACTTGAACCCGATACACCGCCTTCCTTCGAAGCTCGACCGCCGGGGGAACCGGGGTCTGCAGGGTCCGGAGCAGGGGTCTCGGGGTCTGGGGTCTCCGGGTCCGGCATACCGGGGTCCGGTTTAGTCATTGGCCGTGTCCTTCCGGCTGGCGCGGGCGGCGTCCGGACCGGCCGGGGGTGTCACGGACCGGACGAACTCGGCCGTGCCACGGAAGATCTCGGGCGCGTCGTTGTCCATGGTGGCCACGTGGTAGCTGTTTTCCAGCCGGATAACCTCAAGCTGGGCGTTGGTCAGTCCATGGCGCAGGGCGGCCATGCTGGATTCGGACACCACATGGTCCACCGTGGAACGGTAAACCCGGACGGGAGCGGTGATGCGCGGCAGCAGTCGCACGGTGTCCTTGAACATCTTGTTGAGCTCGTGCGCGGCGGCCACCGGCGTCCGCGGGTACGCGCCTTCATCGGTGTCCGGTTTGAGGATGTCGTTGGCGATTGCCGGGGTGCTCTTGAGGACGTATTTCAAGACGCCGGCCAGCGGGGCTCGCGGGTCATCGATGACCAGGCCGGGATTGACTGCTACAACTCCTGCCACGGGGCGTGTGGCGGCAATCCGCAGCGCCAGCGCGCCACCCATGGACAGTCCCGCCACGACCACGACGTCGCATTCCTCCGCCAGCTCGAGGTAGGCGGCGTCCAGGGCCGCGTGCCAGTCCTGCCAACGGGTCCGGGCCAGCTCCTGCCAGCTCGTTCCGTGCCCCGGCAGCAGCGGCATCCGGACTGCGAATCCGGCACCTGCCAAAGACAGCGCCCACTCCCGCACGCTGTGCGGGCTGCCGGTGAAGCCGTGGGACACCACGACGCCGGTCCGGGGGCCGGCTCCAGTGAACGGGCTGCTGAACGGCGAGTGGTCCGGGAGGATGCTCATGGGGTCTCCGAGGGGGCGGTGGGCGGCGTGGTGGAACGGGCGTGCAGAAGAAAGAATCGGACTGATTCTTCAAAGATTAGCGGCGCATCGGCGTCCAGGGTCGCAACATGCCCGCTGTGCGGGAGGCGGACGACCCTGAGGTCCCGGGACCCCAGGCGCCTGCGCAGCAGTTCCAAGGACGACGGCGGGACGACGGCGTCGGTGTCGGACTTGAAGACCAAGGTCGGTGCCTGGACGGACGGCAAGTCCCGGAACGTCGCGGAGAAAAGCCGGCGGAGTTGGTGGACCGCCGCCAGCGGCGTCAGGGAGTAGTCGCCGTCGTCGGTGGTGGATGCCGTGGGATTCTCCTCCTGGATCGGCGTCGTGGTCCGCTGGAAGTACTTGAGCAGTCCGACAATCCTGACCCTGCGGTCGTAGAAGCTCAGGCCGGGGTTGACCGCCGCCACACCGGCGACGCTGTGGCGGGCCGCCGTGCGCAGGGCGATGGTGCCGCCCATGGACAGCCCGGCGACGTAGCAGTCACCGGTTCGGGCGGCCAGGTCCAGGTAGGCGGTTTCGAAGCTCGTGTACCAGTCCTGCCAGCCCTTCCGGGCGAGGTCCCGCCAGTGGGTGCCGTGGCCAGGCAGCAGCGGGACCGAGACCGCGAACCCCTGGGCGGCGAGGTGCCGGGCCCAAGGCAAGACGCTGAGGGGGCTTCCGGTGAACCCATGGCAGATGGCCACGCCGATCCGGGCGTTGGGGCCGTGGCCGGGGTAGCTGAAAGCGGCTGGCGCCGTGGACGTGCTGCTTTCGCTCATGAGCCCATCGTGTCACCCTTGGCGACAAAACTCACTAGAGTAAGGTGTCCATTGAAGTCCTGGCCGAACCGGATTCGGGAGGCCCGCCAGACGCCTTCCGGAGAGGTTACCGAGTGTTTTATTGGTTCATGAAGACGTTTGTCCTGGGACCGGTGTTGAAGCTGCTGTTCCGGCCCTGGGTCAAGGGCCTCGACAACGTCCCGGCCGAGGGCGCCGCGATCCTGGCCTCGAACCACCTCTCGTTCTCCGACTCCATCTTCATGCCGGTCATGGTGCCGCGGCCGGTAGTGTTCCTCGCGAAATCCGAATACTTCACCGGCACCGGGATCAAGGGCAGGCTCACCGCGGCCTTCTTCCGGCTCACCAACCAGCTCCCTATGGACCGGTCCGGGGGCGTCGCATCCGCGCAGTCCCTGGATGCCGGCATGGACGTGCTCAAGAACGGCTCGCTCCTGGGCATCTATCCCGAGGGGACGCGGAGCCCCGACGCGCGGCTGTACCGCGGCAAAGTGGGCGTTGCCCGCCTCGCGCTGCAAGCCCGGGTCCCGGTAATTCCGGTGGCGATGATCGGAACAGACAAAGTCCAGCCGATCGGCAAGCGCGTGCCCAACATCCGCCGTATCGGCATGATCTTCGGCGAACCGCTCGACTTCAGCCGCTACTACGGGATGGAAGATGACCGGCTGATCCAGCGCTCGGTGACCGACGAGATCATGTATGAACTCATGCGGCTGTCCGGCCAGGAATACGTGGACGAGTACGCCGCCGTCGTGAAACTCCGTATGGCGGGCAAAGCGCACGACGTGGTCCCGGACCCAGCGCCAGGCAAGGGCCAGGCGGCAGCCTCAGAATCAGTGCAGGAATCATCCCCTGACGACGTCGAGCCGACGGTGGCAGGCGAGGACGGTCCGGAGGTTCCCGGGGGTTCCTGAATCCCCTCCGGTTGCCATATGACGGAAACCGGGCTGTCAATGACAGGCGGGACCGCCGAACAGCCACGGGACAACTATCCTTAGATAGTGACCGAGCTATCTGAGAAACCAGTTTCCCCGCTGACCAGCACCGCCCAGAGCGGAGCCGCCAACTATCCCGGACTGGACAACTGGCGGGAACTCCCGGCCTCGCAACAGCCCACGTGGTCGGACCCGGCTGTCTTCGAAGCGTCCGTCAAGGAACTTTCCGTCCTCCCGCCCCTCGTGTTCGCGGGCGAAGTGGACATCCTTCGCGAACGCCTCGCTGCCGCCGCGCAGGGCAAGGCGTTCCTGCTCCAGGGCGGCGACTGCGCCGAGACCTTCGAAGCGGCGACGGCGGACAAGATCAGTGCCCGCGTCCGGACCATCCTCCAGATGGCCGTTGTCCTCACGTACGGTGCGGCCATGCCGGTCATCAAGATGGGCCGCATGGCGGGCCAGTTCGCCAAGCCCCGCTCCTCCAACGACGAAACACGCGACGGCGTCACCCTGCCGGCCTACCGTGGCGACATCGTCAACGGCTACGACTTCACCCCTGAGTCCCGCGCGCATGATGCCAGCCGGATGCTCAAGGCGTACCACACCTCCGCCTCCACCCTGAACCTGATCCGTGCGTTCACGCAGGGCGGCTTCGCGGACCTGCGCCTGGTGCACCAGTGGAACAAGGGCTTCACCGAAAATCCGGCGCACGCCCGTTACGAGTCGCTGGCCCGGGACATCGACCGTGCCATCAAGTTCATGGCCTCCTGCGGCGCCGACTTCGAGGCACTCAAGCGCGTGGAGTTCTACGCGAGCCACGAGGCCCTCCTGCTGGACTACGAGCGCGCCCTGACCCGCATCGATTCGCGTACCGGGCTGCCCTACGACACCTCGGCGCACTTCCTGTGGATCGGGGAGCGCACCCGCGAACTGGACCACGCGCACGTCGACTTCCTCTCCCGCGTCCGCAACCCCATCGGTGTGAAGCTCGGCCCGTCGACCACCGGCGACGATGCCCTGCGCCTGATCGACAAGCTGGACCCGGAGCGGGAGCCTGGCCGGCTCACCTTCATCACCCGCATGGGCGCCGGCAACATCCGCGAGAAACTGCCGCCGATCGTCGAGCGCGTCACCGCGTCCGGCGCACAGGTCCTGTGGGTCACCGACCCCATGCACGGCAACACGGTCACCTCGCCCAACGGCTACAAGACCCGCAATTTCGACGACGTCATCGACGAAGTCCGCGGATTCTTCGAGGTCCACCACGCGCTCGGCACCGTTCCCGGCGGCCTGCACGTGGAGATGACGGGCGACGACGTCGCCGAATGCCTTGGCGGGGCCGACCCGATCGACCAGGAAGCCTTCCTGGACCGCTACGAATCGGTCTGCGATCCGCGCCTGAACCACATGCAGTCGCTCGAAATGGCGTTCCTCGTGGCCGGTGCGCTCTCCAAGCGCTGACCCGCTGCACTGTCTGAAGTCCTGACAAAGAACTGAAGTCCTGTCACAAAAGCTCCGCCCGGCTGGTCCAGCCGGGCGGAGCTTTTTTGTGTGTGGGGCGGCGCTAGTCTCCGCCGAGCTAAGTTACGGTGATCGTGATGAGTGAGCCTTCTGGCTGCTGGCCGGTCTTGTCCTGGCCCGCGACCAGCCCCAGTACCGATGCGCCGAAGGCGTACGTGACTTTCACGTCGAATCCCGCATCCTTGAGAGCTTGGACTGCCTCGGCTTCAGGCTTGCGGAAGACACTCGGTACCTGGACGAGCTTCGGTCCCTTGGAAATCGTCAGCGTCACGGATCCGCCCTTGGTCAGGTTGCCGGAGGCAGGGTCCTGGGCCACCACCGCCCCCTTCGGGACGGTCCGGTCATTGACCGGATCCGGGGCCACGACGGCCTTCAGCCCGGCGGCTTCGAGGGCCTTCACAGCGGCACCCTGCTCCTGGCCGCGGACATCCGGAACCGGAATGGGCTGCGGTCCCTTGGAGACCGTCAGGCCCACCTGAGTCCCGTGCCTGACGGGATTGCCGCTGCGCGGCGCCTGGGCCAGGACAGTCCCGGCCGGCGCCGTCTCATCGAACGTCTCGGTGATCGGACCCAAGGCCATTTCGGCGCCGTTGAGGGCGGTCTTGGCGTCGTCCAGGGTCTTCCCCGTGAGGTCCGGCAGCGGGAACAGCTCCGGGCCCTTGGACACGGCAAGTGACACTGGCTGGAATTTCCGGATGACCTCGCCTGCCTTCGGCTCGGAGCCGACCACCAGGCCCGGCGAGACGTTGTCGTCGAACACGTCCTTGACGGTGGATTGGAACCCGGCCGTGCGGAGCAGGTCCTGGGCCTCCGCCACAGTCTTGTTGGCCACCGGGGGAATCGTTCCGGGCGATCCGGGGCCCATGCCGAAGAACCAGCCGGCGACGGCGGCGAGGAGCGCCGCGACCACAAGGAGGACAATCCAGACCAGCCCGCGGCGTCGCCGGTTTCCCTCATGCAGGGTCTTGGTGGGCGTGGCCGCGGCGCGCTGGCGCGCCTTTTCCTCGTCCCGGTCCAGTTTGCGCTGGGCGCGCTTGCTGGTGGCGGTGCCGACGTCGCCGGGTTCGTCGTACCCTGCGGCGCCCTGATAAGCCCCGTCTTCCGGAGTGGACGAGTCTTCCGGGGTGGACAACGGCCCGTAGGCGGGACGCCTCGGTCCGTTCGTCATCACGGTGGTCGGGTTGCCGCCGCGGGAGATCATCTCCGTGGGCTGCTGGAGGCCGCCGTACACCTCGGTGGGCATGTCGTTGGGGGGCCTCACGTAGGCAGTGTCCTGCACGGCCGACGCCGGTACGGCACCGGCTGGCGGGCGGCTCGGCGGGGCGGCGACGGCCGGCAGCGGGCGGTGGACGGCCGCCGGCGGTTGGAGGTCGAGTTCGGCGTCGCTGAGGTTGGTCCTAATGTGCCGGAGTTCGGACAACAGCGCGTTCCCGTCGACGGGGCGCTTGTCCGGGTCCCGGTCCGTGCACCACTGGACGAGTTCGTCGATCTCTGCGGCCAGCCCCGGCACCTGAACGGACGGTGCCTCCACGGTGGAATTGACGTGCTGGTAGGCGACCTGGATGGGCACCTCGCCGTCGAACGGCTGCCGGCCGGTGACCATTTCGTAGAGCATGATCCCGACGGAGTAGATATCGCTGCGGGCGTCCGCCTGCTTGCCCAGCACGAGCTCGGGGGAGAGGTAGGCGACAGTCCCGATCAAGGCGCCGGTGCTGGTGGACGTCGAAATGGCGCGTGCCAGGCCGAAGTCGCCGAGCTTGATCCGCCCGTCGTCGGCGATCAGGACGTTTTCCGGCTTGATGTCGCGGTGGATCATGCCGGCGGCGTGCGCCGCGCCCAGCCCCTCGACCACAGGGTCGATCAGCGCCAGGGCCAGCCGCGGTGAGAGGGCGCCCTTCTCGTTGAGGACGTCCCGCAGGGTGTGGCCCTTGATGTACTCCATGACGAGGTAGGCAAGGGGGCCGTCTTCGCCCTGGTCCAGGACGCCCACCACGTGGGGATGGGAGAGCCGGGCTGCGGCTTTGGCTTCGCGTCCCAGCCGATCCAGGAACTGCGGATCGTCGGCCAGGTGGGGATGGAGCACCTTCAGGGCGACATCGCGCTCGAGGCGCTGGTCCGTGGCGAGGTACACGGTGGACATCCCGCCGCGGGCAAGCTTGGATTGAACCCGGTAGCGATTGTCCACCAGGTTCCCGACGAGAGCGTCCGACACGTATTCCTGCACCATACAATCCTAGTCGGTGGACAGAAACGGGCCCGGACCAACATGCGATCCGGGCCCGTAGCGAAGAGGTCCGCCGTGCGGGAGCCTGTATTTAGCGGAACCCTGTATTTAGCTGAACAGCGTCCGGTTGGCGTTGATGGCGGCGACATAGGCCTTGGTGTCCTCGTACATGCCGTTCTGGCTGACCGAGTACTGGCCCTGGTAGTAACCGGCGATCGCATTGTCCAGATCAGAGCTGGTGCGCACCAGCTGACGGATGATCGCAACGCCTGCCGTGGCGTTGTCGTACGGATCCAGCAGGTTCAGCTTGCGGCCCACCAGCTCCGAGGCCCACTCGCCCGAGGACGGGATGACCTGCATGGTGCCGATCGCGTTGGCCGGGGACACTGCGCGCTGGTTGAAGCCTGATTCCTGGTACGCAAAGGCGAGGGCCAGGCTGGCGTCGACGCCCATACGCCGTGCCGTGTCCGCCACGATCGACTTCATCTGTTCGCGGGTGGGGACGGGGGAAGCGTTGAGCAGCGCCTTGTTCTGGTTGGCCGAGCTGACCACCGCAGCCGGGTAGGTGAACCCGAGGAACGTGCTGGGCACGAGCGGCGTCGTTGCGGCAGGCTGGGTCGCGGCAGGCGTCGTCGAGGCCGGGGAGAGGGTGGACGCGCCCGGGATGACAAGCTTCTGGCCCGGGTAGATAATGCTCGACATCGTCAGCCGGTTGGCGGACAGGACGTCGGAGAGCCGGACGCCGTTGCGAGCCGCGATGCCGGAGAGGGTGTCGCCGGACTTGATGGTGTAGGAACCGGAGCTGGCCGGCGCCGTTGCGGGCTTCGACGGGGCTGCCGGGGCCGGTGCCGCGGGAGCGGACGGCGCCTGCGTGCTGGAACCGCCGCCAACCTTGACCTTCTGGCCGGGATAGATGACGGAGCCCATACCGAGCCCGTTCCACTTGAAGACCTCGGACAGCCCAACGCCGTGGCGGGCGGCGATGGCGCTCAGGGTGTCGCCGGACTTCACGACGTAGACGCTGGCCTGGGCCGACGTCACTGAGGCGGAAGCGGCCGGCTTTGAAGCGGTCGGTGTGGCTGCCGTGGACCCCGTGAGCTTGATCTTCTGCCCGGGGTAAATGATGGTGTTGGCCTGCAGATTGTTCAGCTTGAGCACGGCGTAGGTGTCCAGGCCGTAGCGGCCGGCAACGGCGCTGATGGTGTCGCCGCGGGCGATCGTGTACTGGGCGGGAACCGCCGACTGCGCCGGCCGCAGGGCGCTGGGCAGCGTGACCGGCACGGAAGCGGCGGGAATCACTGCCGCCTTGAGGGACGTGGCCACCTCAGCTTTCGCCTGTGCACGCATGGCGGCCGCGAGGGTTGCCGGGACCGCACGCGCACGGGGTTCGGCAGCCGCAGGCTGGGCGATCGCCAGGGAGGAAAGCACGACGGCGGGAAGCGCCGCCGTCGTCGCCGCGATCAGCGGCAGGCTGGGCCTCGGGTGGTGCTGTGGCGCACGTGAGGTTGTCATTGGAAAGATCCTCTTCTCAGCGGCAACGCTGCGGTCAGGCCGGTACAACTGGTGTTACCAGTGTGACAAAAGTTATTTCTGTTACAAATGTGATCTATGTGAATGTCTCATGAATTGGCAATTAGCACAAGAACTGTTTGATATTCCGCAAAGCGATTTTCGCCGTGTCGGCACGTCGGCCTCCGCACGCAGTTGCGTCGGACACCCAGGGGAGCCCCTTGTCAGTCCCTTATACGGATCCTGTTGGTGCTGCGGGAGCGCCCGGGCAGTCCGGCGGAGTTCCGGAGAGTCCCGGAGAGTCCCGGCGGGACTTCGGGTGGAGCGGAGCAGCATTCCCGGCGTGGCCGGTTGGCTATGACGGGCTGGCATTTACCCGGACCCCGACTAGGCGGCGGGGCCCCCGCCGTGGCAATCTTTATCCGTGAGTAATGTAGAAAGCCTCGTGGGCGAATGGCTGCCCCTGCCCGATGTCGCACAGCTTCTGAACGTATCTATTACCAAGGTCCATGCACTTCTGGACGAGCGTGCGCTGGCGGCCGTGAGAATCGGCGACCGGCGCATCCGGTCCGTACCGGCGGCTTTCATCCAGGACGGCCACGCAGTGGAGAGCCTGAAGGGCACCATCGTTGTCCTCTCGGACGCCGGATACTCGGACGAGGAACTGATCAGCTGGCTCTTCACTCCGGACGAATCCCTGCGGGGCCGGCCGATCGATGCCCTCCGTGAAGGCCGCAAGACAGAAATCCGCCGCCGGGCACAGTCCCTGGCCTGGTAGGAGCACCCTGGCAGTCATGAACTGATCGCACCGGCAGCCTCAACGAGGTCCGGTCGTCTTCATCACTGCCAGTCCTGTTTAACACGCATCTAATACGTCTTAACACGTATCGAACACGTGGCGTTTTGGCAGTTGCGGGCCGTGTACAGCGCATGTCGCTGTGCACGGCCCGTTTCGCGTCTTCCCGGCCCGGGGTCCGGGGCCGGGCCCGGGTCAGGCGGCGCGGCTGACCGTGGCTTCCGCCAGTTTGCGGAGCGCGGTCTTGGGCAGCTCCTCCAGCGGCAGGAGATCCAGGGCGGCAAAGGCCGCCTTCCCGAACTCCTCAATGAGTACTTCCGTGGCCTGGAGCGCCCCGCAGTCCACGATGATCCGCCGGATCTCCGCAATGTCGGCATCGCTGAGCTCGGGGTTGCCGAGCTTGGCATCGATGAACTCCGATTCGGCCGGCGAGGCCTGGTCCAGGGCGAACGCGACCAGGACCGTGCGCTTGCCCTCGCGCAGATCGTCACCGGCAGGTTTGCCGGTGGTGACAGGGTCGCCGAAGACGCCAAGGACGTCGTCGCGCAACTGGAACGCTTCGCCGAGCGGCAGGGCAAAAGCTGAATAGCCGCGCAGCAGCTCGTCGCCGGCACCGGCAAGGGCGCCCCCCAGCGCGAGCGGGTGCTCCGTGGAGTACTTGGCCGACTTGAACCGAATGATGGACTGGGCCCGGCTGACCGCACCGGCGCGGTCCCGCCGCGGCCCGGCGACCTCTTCGAGGATGTCCAGATACTGCCCGGCCATCACTTCGGCGCGCATGAGGTTGAAGATCAGCCGCGCGGGGCTACCGGACGCGGCGCGGTGTCCGATTTCCGTGAACGATTCCTCGCTGAAGGACAGGCAGAGATCGCCGGTCAGGATGGCGGCGGCATGGCCGAACCGCTCACTGTCCAGCGCCCAGCCCTGGGTCTCGTGCAGTTCGCTGAATCGGCGGTGGACGCTGGGGCCGCCACGCCGGGTATCGGAGCGGTCAATGATGTCATCGTGGATCAGGGCCGCGGCCTGGAACAACTCCAGGGCCGAGCCCGCCGTCACCACCTCGGCCGCGCCGGCCTCCCCGCCGGCGCCGCGCCAACCCCAATAACACATGAGGGCCCGGAGGCGCTTGCCGCCGGTGACCAGGTTGGAGATCGAGCCCATGAGCGGATCGATGTCCTGCGAGATCGAGGACATGACCGCCTGGCGGCTGGTCAGGAAATCCGTGAGCTTGCCGGCGACGGCGGCCACGAAGGCCGTCTGCTCGAGTCGCAGCTGTTCGGCGAGGGTCACTTGACGGACTCGGCAGCGACGTTCGCGCCAATGGTGAACGTGGACACGCCACCGGTTTCCATGACGGAGATGTTCACGGTCTCGTTGTCGCCGCGAAGGAAGTCCTTGGAAGGCAGCGTGCCCACGGTTTCACCGGGAACGGCCTTGAAGCCCTGCGCCTCCAGCCCCTTGGTGTAGAAGGCCAAGACGTCGGCGGCCGGCGCCGTAATGCTTCCGACGAGTGCCACGGTGGCCGGCACGGTGGTCTTGTCGAAGCTGCTGGACACCACCTTGGCTGCGGGCATGAGCGGCAGGAGCGTCTGCGGGAAGCCGGGAACCAGCGCGCCGACGGTGGCTGAGGTGCCAGGCTCCGCGGAGGGGCTGGGCGGAGCCGTAGTGGAGGATTGCGGCGATGCCGCAGAGCTCGACGTTGACGTCGACGACGCCGCCGGAGTCCCGGTGCTGGCCGGCGTGCATGCGGCCAAGGCCAGTAACGTGCCCGCCGCCGCGATGGCCGCCGTGGCACGTTTGCGCTGTCCAAATACCTTCACAGGGACTTTCCTCCTGGTGTCGACGCGGAATCAGCCTCCAGTTTAGTCAGTCCCCGGGCATAGGATTGAAGACGTGGGGCCGGACGCAGACAAACACCAGGGAGCAAGGGGCGGAGTGCAGCCAACTGTGCACGCCAATATGCAGCCCCAGGCGCGTCTTAGCGACGAATCACTGCGCGACCTCCGGCGCACCAGCATCCTGCACGTTGACATGGACGCATTCTTCGTCTCGGTGGAGCTGCGCAGCCGTCCCGGGCTGAAGGGAAAGCCCGTGATTGTCGGCTATCCGGCGGACCGGTCCGTGGTGCTCTCCGCCTCCTATGAAGCCCGGGCGTTCGGCGTCAGGTCAGCGATGCCCATGGCGGTTGCGGCACGCATGTGCCCCTCGGCGGTCATCATCGAGCCCCGCCACAAGCTCTACTACGAGGTGTCCGGCCAGATCATGGCCATCTTCGGTTCCATCACCGACCTCGTGGAGCCGCTCAGCGTGGACGAGGCGTTCCTGGACGTCGGGGGAGCCATCCGTCGTCTCGGCCCGCCGCGGGAGATCGGCGAACTGATCCGCGCCCGTGTGTCCCGGGAATTGGGAATCACGGCCTCGGTGGGCATCGCCGCCAGCAAGTTTGTGGCCAAAATCGCGTCCACCCGCTGCAAACCGGACGGGCTGCTGCTGATCAGGCCCGAAGACACCGTCCCGTACCTGCACAGCCTTCCGGTCAGTGCGCTCTGGGGAGTCGGCGGCAAGACCGTCGAGGTCCTTGCCCGGAAGGGTATCCGGACCGTGGCCGACGTCGCGGCGGCACCCCTGCCCACGCTGCGGAAACTGCTGGGAGCCTCGGGGGAGCACGTTTACCGGCTCTCCTGGGGCATCGATCCTCGGCCCGTGACACCGGTCCGGCTGGAAAAGAGCATCGGGGCTGAAGAGACGTTCGTCACGGACACCGCCGACGACGTCCTGCTCCACCGCGAACTGCTGCGGCTTTCGCACCGGACGGCGGAACGCCTCCGTGGCGCCGGCATGCACGCCCGCACCGTGGCCCTGAAGCTGCGCTACGCGGATTTTTCCACCATTACCCGCAGCCGCACCGTGAACACCCCGATCGACAGCGCCCAGCTGCTCTACGCCGTGGCGGTGCAGCTCCTGCAATCGGTAGGCGAGCGGCCCATGACAGTCCGGCTCATCGGCATCCGGGCGGAACAGCTGGAAGAGGCCGCCCACGCGCCCCTCCAGCTCAGCCTGGACCGCCGCGACGACAACTGGCGCGCCGCCGAACAAGCCCTCGACGCGGTCACCCGCAAATTCGGGAATAAGTCGGTTCTACCCGCGCGGCTCCTTGATCCCGGGGGCTCGACCGAATGAGCCATCCGGCCCGTCGCGGCACCAACGCCCATGGCCTTGAGAGCGCAGACAGGGCCTTAAGACTGTCTTTCAGAACGGGCCGCAACAATCTATCCTTATTAATACCTAGGGTTTAGGACGACTGGATCGATCGTTGGGGTGACGACCTCGCCGCCTGAGGCCGGCACGGGACTTTTGAGTCGCCCCTTTCACCAATGGCGGTGAACGGGAACCACTTCGGAATCCCGGGCGTTAGGGGTTTAGGGCAATGGCCACGTCAAGTCCCGACGTTGGCAGACTTGAGGAGGTCGTGATGCCGCTCTCGGAGCACGAACAGAAGTTGCTTGAGCAACTTGAGAAGCAGCTGAATGAGGACGATCCCAAATTCGCCAGTTCGATGGGATCAGTCTCCGGCCGCTCTTGGTCCACCCGTCACCTCGTCATCGGAGTGCTCGCGACTCTCGCGGGCGTCCTGTTGTTGCTGACGGGAGTCTGGACGCAAATCATCCTCGTCGGCGTAGTGGGGTTTGTGGTCATGGGCGCCGGTGTGTACTACGCCACGATGCGCAGTACGGGTGTTGGCAAGGGCAGGGGCGCCGGTAAGCAGGGCAAACCCAGGAGTTCGTTCATGAGCAATCTCGAACAGCGCTGGGACGAACGGCACCGGGGGGAATCCTGAACTGCTCCGTGAGGGCTGCGTAAGCCCTCCACTTTCCGCCACCGGTCTGCGGGCGGACGGCGAAAGACCCGCTTCGGCGGGTCTTTCGCCATTTAAAGCGGCAATTTCCCTGTGGCCGGGATGCAAAACGGGCTCCCCGGAATTGTTTCGGGCCGGAGCCAGGCCTGTGGCCTTAATCTCCAACGCCGCCTGAGGTACTCCAAGCAAAATCCCTCCACTTTCACCCACCAATCTTGTTTCCCTGCAAATGCTGGGAAGAAAGGGGATAAACATCCGCATATTTGCGTAAACATCCCGGGCGTGTCGTTGACTGTGGAGCGATGTGGAGTAATGTGGAGGACGTAAGAGGGTAGTGGCAGCACAGGGGACGTTGGGCTTCCTAGAACAGACAGGCGGTGGGCCGTGTTTCTCGGCACACATTCGCCACGTCTGGACGAAAAAGGTCGAATTATCCTCCCCGCGAAGTTCCGTGAGGAACTTGCCGGCGGGCTGGTTCTCACAAGGGGCCAGGAACGTTGCATCTACGTCTTCAGTGAGGCGGAATTCGGCCGGGTTCACGAGCAGATGCGGGAGGCTCCAATTTCCTCCAAGCAGGCACGTGACTACATCCGTGTTTTCCTCTCTGGAGCCTCGGACGAGGTACCTGACAAGCAGGGGCGCGTGACGATTCCGCCGGCGCTCCGGGAGTATGCAGGTCTTGGCCGGGAACTCGCCGTCATCGGCGCAGGATCCCGTGCGGAGATCTGGGACGCCCAGGCATGGAGTGAGTACCTGGCCGAAAAGGAAACCGCCTTCTCGGAAACCGACGACGCCATCCCGGGGATTCTCTGAACCCCCAATAGACCTACAGTTCACAACGTTCCTTGATCGAGATCTCCAGCCGCCCATCCGGTTGTTGTCCTGGCTCACTTCCCCGGAGCCAGGCCGGCGCAGGGTAGGCGCGGATGGGGATCTGGACCAAGGAACGTTGCGTAAGAGCCGCAATTGGCAACGAGCAACCAGCAACGCGCAACCAAGAAGGTCAACGAAAGGACGAAGGTATGACTGATCCCGACCAGGCGAAGCCTACGTCCGAACGCCATGTGCCGGTCCTCAAGGACCGGTGCATCAATTTGTTGGCCCCCGGCATCGAAGCTGCCCGGAGCCGCGGCGAGACCCCTGTGGTGATCGATGCGACTCTTGGCATGGGCGGCCACTCCGAGGCCCTCCTGCAGCGCTTCCCGGACCTCCACCTGATCGGCATTGACCGTGACGAGGAAGCCCTGGCCTTGGCGGGGGAGCGCTTGGCGCCCTTCGCGGACCGGACCGACCTCGTTCACGCCGTCTACGACGAAATCCCTGACGTCCTTGAGGATCTGGGCTTCGACGAGGTCCACGGCGTGCTCATGGACCTGGGCGTCTCTTCCCTGCAACTGGACGAGCGGGAGCGGGGTTTCGCCTACTCGTTCGACGCACCCCTGGACATGCGGATGGACACCAGCCGCGGCCAGACCGCCGCTGACGTCGTCAACAACTACAGCGAAGAAGACCTCGTCCGGATCATCCGGAAATGGGGCGAAGAAAAGTTTGCCGGCCGCATCGCGAACAGGATCGTGGCCGCACGCGCCGAGAAGCCCTTCACCACCACCGGTGAACTCGTCGAGCAGATCCGGTCCGTGGTGCCTTCCGGTGCCGCCAAGACCGGAGGCCACCCCGCAAAGCGCACCTTCCAGGCGCTCCGGATCGAGGTCAACGAGGAACTGGATGTCCTGGAGCGCGCCATCCCGGCTGCCATCAACGCCATCGCCCTGGGTGGCAGGGTCGTCGTCATGTCCTACCACTCGCTGGAGGACAAGATCGTCAAGGGGTTCTTCCAATCCGGTTCGAAGTCCTCTGCCCCGCTTGGGTTCCCGGTTGAGCTCGAAGAGCACAAAGCCGAACTAAAGACCCTCACGAAGGGCACCGAGGTGCCCACCCCCGCTGAAATCGCTGAAAACCCACGCGCAGCTTCCGCCCGGTTGCGCGCCGTCGAACGCATCAAAGCCAGGAGAGCAGCATGAGCAACGCCGCCGTCAACAGCTACCCCGTTGCCCAGGGCGCCACCGCCCGCGCCCTGCCGGGCCTCCGACCCGGCCAAGACCAGACCCGGAAGTCGCGCACTCCGCTGTCGGTGGTCCGCTCCTCCCCCCGCAAGCGCCGCGCGCCGTTCGTGGTCCTCTGCTTCGGCTTCCTGGCGATTGCCCTCATGGCCGTGCTGGTCCTGAACATCTCCGTCTCCTCCGCCCAGTACCAGCTGGTCCAGCTCCGCGGTGAGCAGACCACCCTGACGAAGCAGAACCAGGACCTGACGCAGCAGGTGCAGAACTTCGACGCCCCGCAAAACCTCGCGGCCAAAGCCACCGAGCTGGGCATGGTTGCTTCCCTTGCGAAGGGCCAGATCGACCTCTCTACCCTCAGCGTCACCGGCAAGGCCAAGCCGGCCGTCAAGGGCGATGCCACCGGCGCCGTCATCGCCGCGCCGGCTGTCGCCGGGCAGCTCACGGTCGTTCCGCCGGTCTCGGACAAGGAACCGCTCGCCCAGCGCAAACCGGCCGACACCAAAACGACGGACGGAGTCCCGGCTGACACCAAGACGGCCGATGGAGTCCCGGCTGGCA
This sequence comes from Arthrobacter sp. TE12232, assembly GCF_054062615.1. Lineage (NCBI taxonomy): Bacteria > Bacillati > Actinomycetota > Actinomycetes > Micrococcales > Micrococcaceae > Arthrobacter > Arthrobacter sp. TE12232. The sequence goes on along the minus strand of NZ_JBSSFK010000001.1, from coordinate 837,023 downwards.
CAGCTCAGGCACCGGCGGCCGGGGCGGCCGCACCCGCCGCACCGGCTCCGGCCGCGGAACTCCACGGAGGTTCGGTTCCGGCCCCCGCGCAGAAGGTTCCCGGACAGTAACGTTCACTGACCACCAGCAAGGCAAGCAGCAAGGATTCAACGTGGCGCAGAACTCCGGCAAGGCAAGCAAGGCGAAAGCCCCAAACGCCACCCGGCGGCTCCGCGTGGGACTCGGCATCATGCTGACGCTGCTGCTGGTGGTCGGCGGGAAGCTGTTCATGGTCCAGGGGCTGGACGTCGGGGGCATGGCAGAGGCTGCCCTCAATAACCGGCTCACCTCCGTTGAGCTGCCCGCCGAGCGCGGCAGCATCCTCGATTCGTCCGGCACAGTCCTGGCCAGTAGCGTCATCCGCTACAACATCGTGGTGGACCAGACCGTGAACACCAAGACCGATTCCTTCCGCCGGCTCCAAACGGTCAACGGCAAGGACGAACTCGTTACAGTCACCCGGGATCAGGGCATCTCCGAACTCGCGTCCGTGCTCGGCATGGACCGCGATGCCCTGCGCGATGCCCTCACCGGCACCAAGCGCTACTACATCGTGGCCAAGGACTTGAAACCCGATGTCGAAGACAAGATATCGAAGCTGCAGATTCCCGGCATTGTCACCGAAGGCACCAGCAAGCGGGTCTACCCCAACGGCTCCGTGGCCGGCGGGATCGTCGGGTTTCTCCAGGACGGCACCACCGGACAGGCCGGGCTCGAGCAGACCCAGGACGACATCCTCAAAGGCACGCCCGGCAAGCGCGTCTTCGAAATAGGGGCGGACGGCCTGCGTATCCCCGTCGGCGTGGACCAGTTGACGCCCGCGGTCAACGGCAAGGACATCAAGCTCACGCTGAACTCGGACCTGCAGTACTTCTCCCAGCAGGCGATCCAAAGCCAGAAGGACAAACTCGGCGCCGAGTGGGGCGTCATCGTTGTCTCCGACGTCAAGACCGGCAACATCATTGCCATGGCGGACACCGACGCCCCGGATCCCAACGACCCCGGCAAGGTCGGCCCCCAGGACCGCGGCGTCCGGGCCGTCACCGCCGCGTACGAGCCCGGTTCCGTGGAGAAGATGATCACCGCCGCGGCCGTGATACAGGAAGGCAAGTCCAGCCCGCTGGATACCTTCACGATTCCGCCGACCTACACCGTGGACGGGCAAACCTTCAGCGACGCGTTCGAGCACGGCACCGAGCAACGCACACTGGCAGGAATCGTGGGATATTCCATGAATACCGGCACCGTCATGGTGGGCCAGCGCCTGAGCAAGGACCAGCGCTATGACTGGCTGCGGAAGTTCGGTATCGGAGAGGCGCCGGACATCGGCCTGCCGGCGGAGTCCAAGGGCATCCTGACCCCGGCCGACCAGTGGGACGGCCGCCAGGAGTACACCGTCCTCTTCGGCCAGGGCGTCGCCCAATCCACCCTCCAGACCGTCCGGGCCTATCAAAGCATCGCCAACGACGGCGTGATGCTCCAGCCGAGGCTGATCGACAGCTACATCGACCCGGACGGGACCGAAGAAAAAGTCCCTGCCAAGGACCCGCAGCAGGTCGTCTCGAAGGACACCGCAAAGCAGGTCCGCGACATCCTGGAAAGCGCCGTGACCGAAGGCGAGATCAAGGAAGCCGCCATCGACGGGTACCGGGTGGGCGCCAAAACGGGTACGTCTGAATCGCCCTGCGACGACGGCAAATCGGGCTTTTGCGGCTTCACCGCCTCCATCATCGGAATGGCGCCCATGGACGATCCGCGGTTTATTGTGGAGGTGGTCCTGCAACGGCCCAAGGGAAGCATCTACGGAATCACCAACGGACCGGTGTTCCGTTCGGTGATGAGCCAGACGCTGCGCACGTTCAACGTCCAGCCCTCCACCGGCGAACCCGCCCGGCTGCCGCAGTACGCCAAGTAGCCCCTGTTCCACCCGGCACCCGGACGTCCCCGTCCGGCGCCACACCCCAGTGCCTGCGGGCCGGAGTTCGTCTCCGTGCGCAGCGCCGGATCCAAAAGCGCCCGATCCACTAGCACCACAACGGAGATCCACTTGTCTGAGCTCACCGCCCCCGACGCTTCCGCGCCGTCCGGCCACGACGCCACCCCGGGCTTCCGGCCCGCTGCTGTTGCCGCAGTGCCGCTGGCAGCCATCGGTGAGTCGATCGGCGTCGTCGTTCCCGGGGCATCCAGCGCCGTCCCGGTCACCGGGATCTCCCTGAACTCCCGGGCGGTCCGCCCCGGCGACCTGTACGTGGCCCTGCCAGGCGCCACGCGGCACGGCGCCGACTTTGTGGCCGACGCCGTCGACGCCGGTGCCGTGGCGGTGCTGACGGACGACGCCGGGGCGCGCCTGCTGGCGCTCGCCAACGACATCCCCGTTCCCGTGCTGCTCGTTGCCGAGCCGCGCAACGTGGTCGGCCGGCTGTCGGCGCTGATCTACCGGAGCCGGCCCGACGGCGCCGGCGCTCCGGCCCTCTTCGGGGTGACGGGCACAAACGGCAAGACCACCACGACGTACTTCATCAATGCCCTCCTGCGGGCACTGGGCAAGCGGACCGGACTGATCGGGACGATCGAGATCCTGGCTGGCGGCGAGCCGATCCCGAGCCTGCTCACCACCCCGGAATCCACGGATGTGCACGCCCTGCTCGCCCTGATGCGTGAGCGCGGGCTCGATGCCGCGTCCATGGAAGTGTCCTCGCACGCGATCTCCTTCCACCGCGTGGACGCCGTGGTCTTCGACGTCGCCGGGTTCACCAACCTCACCCAGGACCATCTGGACCTGCACGGAACCATGGAGGAGTACTTCCAGACCAAGGCCCAGCTGTTCACCCCGGAACGCGCCCGCGCCGCCGTCGTGACCGTGGACGATGACTGGGGCCGCAGGCTTGCTGCCGCCGCAGGCATCCCCGTGACGACCCTCGCCACCAGCACTGCCCCGACCGGCGGCACGACCGGCGGTACTGCCAGCGGTCCCGCGGACACGGGCTGGACCGCCGATTGGACCGTGGTCCGGACCACGCCGCGGGGACTCGGCTCCGACTTCATCCTCCGCCACCGCGACGGCGCCGAGCTGCGCGTCCACACCGGCCTGCCGGGAAGCTTCAACGTCGCCAACGCAGCCCTGGCCACCGTCATGGTGCTCGCGGGCGGCCACGAGCCCGCCGCCGTGCAGGCCGCCCTCGACGCCGGCGATCCCTTCACGGTGGCCGTTCCCGGCCGGATGCAGCTCGTGTCCACGGCCCCGGCAGCCGTGGTGGACTTCGCCCACAACCCCGACGCCCTGGAACGCGCCCTTGAGGCCGTCCGCTCCCCGGAACCCGGGTCCAAAGTGATCATCGTCTTCGGCGCCACCGGGCAGCGCGACCAAAGCAAGCGGCCCGCCATGGGGGCCATCGCGGCCCGGCTGGCCGACACCGTGATTGTCAGCGACGACGACCCCCACGACGAGGACGCGGCGGCCATCCGCCAGGACGTCCTCGCCGGCGCCCTGGCGGCCAAGGACAGCGAAGGCCTGGACTGCACCGTCCTGGAGGTTTTCCCGCGCGACGCCGCCATCCTGAAGGCCGTGGAGCTCGCCGGAGCCGGCGACACCATCCTCGTCGCCGGCCGGGGCCACGAGGTCTGGCAAGAGGTCAAGGGCGTCAACCTGGCCCTGGATGACCGGGTGGAGCTCCGGAACGCCTTGACAGCACGGGGATTCACCGTTCTTGAAGACCACCGGATAGAGTCCTAAACCGAGATGATTGCACTTACAGCGGCGGAAATCGCCGACATAACCAACGGCCGGCTGGCCGCGGAACCGGGCCTTACCCCCGCCTCCGTGGTGACCGACTCCCGCGAGGCCACGGCGGGTTCCCTCTATGTGGCCAAGCCCGGGGAGAGCGCAGACGGGCACGACTTTGTCGGCGCCGCCTTTGACCGGGGCGCCGTCCTTGCGCTCGTGGAGCGCGAGGTCGCCGACGCCGCCGGGGCAATGTACCCGGCAGTCGTCGTCGAGGACGCTGTCCTTGCGATGGGCGCCCTGGCTGCTGAATCCGTCCGCCGGATCCGCGCTCACCGCGCGGCCGCCGGTGCCGCGTTCACCGTGATTGGCATCACGGGATCGGCCGGCAAGACCACCACGAAGGACCTGCTGGCCGGCATCTTCGCCGCGTCGGATGCCGACGGCGCCACCGTTGCGCCGCAGGGGTCCTACAACGGCGAAGTGGGCGTGCCCCTGACCGTTTTCAAGGCCGATTTCGGCACCCGCTACCTCGTCATCGAGATGGGCGCCACAGGCATCGGCCACATCCGGTACCTCGCGGACATGGTCCGGCCGGAGATCGGTGTGGTCCTCGGCGTCGGCTCCGCGCACGCCGGAGAATTCGGTGGCATCGACAACATCGCCGTCGCCAAGGGCGAACTCGTGGAGGCGCTCCCTGCCGAAGGCACAGCCGTGCTGAACCTCGACGACGCCCGCGTCGCCGCGATGGCCGCCCGGACCCGGGCCCGTGTGCTCGGCTACACTTCCCGCCCGGCCGACATAGGCCAGGACAACGGCAGCCAGCCGGACGCGGCCCCATCCGATGTGGTCAGGGCCGAGGGCATCGAACTGAATGCCGAAGGCCACCCAGAGTTTGAGCTCTACCTGCCCGGCGACAGCGCCCCGCAAGGAACAGCAGAGCAGGAACCAGCACAGCAGGGCACAACAGGGCAGGGGATCACCTGGTACCACGTCAGCGCCAAGCTGATTGGTGCCCATCACATCGCCAACCTCCTCGCGGCCGCGGCCGCGGCGCACGCCGCCGGCATTCCCGGCGCGCAGATCGCCGCCTCACTCAGCGCCCAGACGGCCGCCAGCCGGTGGCGGATGGAACGCACGGAGCGCCCCGATGGCGTGACCGTCATCAACGACGCCTACAACGCGAACCCGGAGTCCATGCGCGCGGCGCTGCGGACGCTGGCCGAACTGGGCCGCGGCCGCCGCACCTGGGCGGTCCTCGGCGCCATGCTGGAGCTTGGCCCGGACTCCATCCGCGAGCACATGACGGTCGGCACCCAGGTGGTGCGGCTCAACATCTCCCGTCTCGTGGTGGTGGGCCGGGAGGCCCGCTCGCTCTATGTCTCTGCCGTCAACGAAGGCTCCTGGGGCGATGAATGCGTTTTCGCCGAGACAGTGGACGAGGCCTACGACCTTCTCCAGGCCGAGCTCCAACCGGGTGACCTGGTCCTGTTCAAGTCCTCGAACGGCATCGGGCTGCGCCACCTGGGGGATCGGATAGCATTACCTCCACAAGCCCCCAAGACCTCTCCCGAGCGAACTGCTGAGGGACCTGCCGCAACCGCCACCGAAGGGAGGGCACAGCTGTGATTGCACTGCTGATGGGCGCTGGAATGGCGCTGCTCCTCGCGTTCGCGGGCACCCCGCTGTTTATCCGGTTCCTGGTCCGCAAGGGCTACGGACAATTCATCCGGGACGACGGACCCACCTCGCACCACACCAAGCGCGGCACGCCCACCATGGGCGGCGCCGTCGTGGTCCTGGCGGTCCTCGTCAGCTACGGGCTGACGCACCTGGTTATGTGGATGATGAACCCGCACTCCCCGGGGCCGAGTGCTTCCGGGCTGCTGCTGCTGTTCCTCATGGTGGGCATGGGCCTGGTCGGGTTCCTGGATGACTTCATCAAGATCACCAAGCAGCGCAGCCTCGGGCTGAATGCCAAGGCCAAGCTGATCCTCCAGGCGGCGGTCGGCATTATTTTTGCCATCCTGGCGCTGAACTTCCCGAATGCCGCCGGCCTGACGCCGGCTTCCACCCAGATCTCGCTGGTGCGCGACATCCCGTGGCTCAACCTGGCCTTCGCCGGAACCGTGCTCGGCGCCATCCTCTTCGTCCTGTGGTCCAACCTGATCGTCACCGCTGCGACCAACGGCGTGAACCTCACCGACGGCCTCGACGGCCTGGCCGCCGGCGCCTCGGTGATGGTGTTCGGGGCATACACGCTCATGGGCATCTGGCAGAGCAACCAGGCCTGCGGCTCCCCGCGGCAGGCCGGCGGCGGCTGCTACTCGGTCCGCGACCCCATGGACCTGGCCCTGCTGGCAGCCATCCTCAGCGCGGCAATGGTCGGATTCCTCTGGTGGAACACCTCCCCGGCGAAGATCTTCATGGGCGACACCGGATCCCTGGCCATCGGCGGCGCCGTCGCAGCCTTCGCCATCCTGTCCCGGACCGAGCTGCTGCTGGCCTTCATCGGCGGGCTCTTCGTGCTCATCACCCTCTCGGTCATCATCCAGGTGGGCTACTTCAAACTCACCAAGGGCAAACGCTTCTTCAAGATGGCACCGCTGCAGCACCACTTCGAACTCAAGGGCTGGGCCGAAGTCACCGTGGTGGTCCGGTTCTGGATCCTGTGCGGCCTGTTCGTCGCCGCCGGCCTTGGCATCTTCTACGCTGAATGGGTGGTGCTCCTGTGACCAGTCCTATCCCCGTCCCGCTCACCACTTCACCCCGGCTGCAGGAGCTCACCACCTGGGACTCCGACTGGGCCGGCCTGCGCGTCGTGGTCACCGGGATCGGCGTCTCCGGCTTCGCGGCCGCCGACACCCTGATCGAGCTCGGCGCCCGGGTGGTGGTGGTTGACGCCGCCACGAGCCCCAAGGCGCTGGCACAGGCTGACACCCTGCGGATTGTCGGCGCGGCCGACGTCCTGCTGGGCGAGGAGGCAGTGGAGTCCGTTCCGAAGATCGACGGGCAGAAGCCGGACCTGGTGGTCACCTCGCCAGGCTGGCGCCCGGACCAGGCCTTGCTCGCCGCCGCGGCGCGCGCCCACATCCCGGTGTGGGGCGACGTCGAACTCGCCTGGCGGCTCCGCGAACGCAAGGGCCGCAAGACGGCCGACTGGCTGACCATCACCGGCACCAACGGCAAGACGACGACGGTCGGCCTGACCGAGTCCATGCTCCAGGCTGCCGGGCTCAAGGCGATCGCCGTCGGCAACGTCGGGACCCCCATCCTGGACGCGCTCCGCGACCCCGTGGACTACGACGTCTTTGCTGTCGAACTCTCCAGCTTCCAGCTGCACTGGAGCCACTCGGTGTCGCCGGTGGCCAGCGTGTGCCTCAACGTCGCCGAAGACCACGTGGACTGGCACGGTTCCTACGCCTCCTACCTGGCGGACAAAGCCAAGGTCTACGAGAACACGCAGAAGGCCTGCATCTACAACGCCGAGCAGATCGAGACCGAACGCATGGTCGAGGACGCCGATGTTGTGGAGGGCTGCCGGGCCGTGGGCTTCACCACGCTGACGCCGGCCGTCAGCATGCTCGGCGTCGTCGAGGGGCTCCTGGTGGACCGCGCGTTCATCGCCGAACGCAAGGACAGCGCAGCCGAACTTGCCTCCACCGCCGACCTCGGCCCGGTGGCTCCGCGCCACATGGTGGCCAACGCGCTGGCGGCGGCAGCCCTGGTTCGCGCCTACGGGGTGGAGCCGCAGGCGGTCCGCAAGGGCCTGCTGAACTACCTCCCCGGAGACCACCGGATCCAGCTCGTGGCCCGCCACGAGGGTGTGCTCTGGATCAATGACTCCAAGGCCACCAACCCGCACGCCGCCGCCGCGTCGCTGTCCGCATTCCACAACGTGGTGTGGATCGCGGGAGGCCTTTCCAAGGGCGTGAACTACGACTCCCTGATCCAGGAGCACGCCAACCGGCTCAAAGCCGTGGTCCTGATCGGTGCGGACTCCAGCGATCTGCAGTCCGCCCTGAAGCGACACGCGCCGGATGTCCCCGTGATCGGGCCGACGAAGGGTGAGACTGAAGACGTGCAGACTGCCGGAACGGCCAAAGCCGACGCAGGCCCTTCGCCGATTTTCAGCGAGACTGTGATGGCCCAGGCCGTTGCCTCGGCGGCGCAGCTGGCCGCCTCCGGTGACACTGTGCTGCTGGCCCCGGCGGCTGCCTCCATGGATCAGTTCTCTTCCTATGCTCACCGTGGCGATGCCTTCATCGAAGCTGTCCGCGAGCTCGTGGAAGGGCAGGCTCAGACCAGCGAGGAGTAACAATGGTCAGCACGCCCACACGTACGACGGCGGCCCGGCCCGCCGCGGGCGGGGCCACCAGCGGCAAGTCCGCCGGCACCGGCACCCTCCCGGTGCCCGCCGGGACACCGTCCCGCAAGCCCGCAGGCACTCCCGCAGCGAGGGTGCGGGCCTGGTACCGCCGATTCTGGTCCGCGCTGGAAGGCAACGGCAAGTCCCGCAACGGATCCACGTACTACCTGATCCTCGGCTCCACCCTGGCCCTGACGGCGATCGGCATCATGATGGTCCTCTCCGCCTCCAGCGTCGAAGCCATCGCGGCGGGGGAGTCACCCTACTCCGCCGCGCTCAAGCAGGGCGGATTCGCCGCGTTCGGCGTCTTTGCGATGTTTGTCCTCTCGCGCGTCAACGTCGTCTGGCTCAGGCGCTTCGCGTGGCCGGCCATGTTCCTGGCCGTTGCCCTGCTGGGCCTGGTCCTCCTGGTAGGCCGCAGCGCCCTGGGCAACCAGAACTGGATCGACGTCGGCCCGTTCACCTTCCAGCCCTCCGAAGCAGCCAAACTCGCGCTGGCGCTCTGGATGGCCACGGTGCTGGACCGCAAAGCCAAGCTCCTCCACGAGTGGCGCCATGCGCTCATTCCCGTCGCGGTTCCGGGGGCTGCGGTAGTCCTGGGGCTCATCCTCGCCGGAAACGACCTCGGCACGGCGATGATCGTGATGATCATCGTGGCGGCCGCGCTGTTCTTCGCCGGCGTCCGGCTCTACCTCTTCGCGATTGCCGGTGCGGCGCTGGCCGTTTTCACGACGATCCTTGCCGTCACCAACCCGAACCGCATGTGCCGCATCCTGTCATGGACCGGCCAGACCTGCGCCGACGGCTCGGACTTGAACTACCAGTCGACCAACGGACTGTACGGGCTTGCCTCCGGCGGCTGGTTCGGCGTCGGACTCGGCCAGAGCCGGCAGAAGTACAGCTGGATTCCCGAAGCCCACAACGACTTCATCTTCGCGATCATCGGCGAGGAACTCGGACTGGTCGGGACACTCGTCGTCCTGGTCCTCTTCGCCATCCTCGGCACCGCCATCTACCGCGTGGTCGTCGCACAGCACGATATTTTCCACCGCGTCCTGGCCGGCGCGATCATGGTCTGGCTCCTCGGCCAGGCGAGCGTCAACATGGCCGTGGTCACGGGGCTGGCGCCGGTGATCGGCGTCCCGTTGCCGTTCATCTCCTACGGCGGCTCGGCCCTGCTGATGTCGCTGTGCGCCATCGGCGTCGTCCTGTCCCTGGCCCGGGCCCAGATGGACCCGGGCATGCAGCCCAAGAAGATGCTCAGGTTCGGCCCGGCCGCCTTCGCAAATTCGGTGCGGCGCGCCCGCGCTGCCCGGGCGGCCACCAAGGCATCCAGCCAGGGCGCCGCGCGTCCGGCCGCGAAGGCCGCCGGAAAATCACCCGCGAACGCCAAGCCGAACAGCACCAGGAGCCCGGCGCGGAGTGCACCCCGGAACCCTTCTCCCAAGAACCCGGCCCCCAAGACACCCGCCCCCAAGAACCGCACGAAAGCGTAACAGCCCTTCATGAACACCGAGTCGCCTTTGTCCGTGGTCCTTGCCGGCGGCGGAACCGCCGGTCACATCAGCCCGCTGCTGGCCATCGCCGGCGCCCTCCGCCAGTCCCGGCCGGGGGTGCAGCTCCTGGCCGTCGGCACCCCCGGCGGGATGGAAGCACGGCTGGTCCCGGCAGCCGGGCTGGATCTGGTCACGATCAGCCGGGTCCCGCTCCCGCGCAGGCCCTCCGTGGACCTGCTCCGGCTTCCCGGCCGGATGGCCGGCGCCGTGAAGCAGGCGGGCACCATCCTGGACGAGGCGGGGGCCGACGTCCTAGTAGGCGTCGGCGGCTACGTGTGCACGCCGATGTACCTCGCGGCCCGGCGCCGGAAGATCCCGATCGTGGTCCATGAGGCGAACACCCGCCCCGGCCTGGCGAACCGGGTCGGCGCCCGCCTTGGAGGCCACGTGGCGGTTGCCTTCGCCGCGACCAAACTCGGCCGCGCCCGCCACGTGGGCATGCCGATGCGTCCGGAGATCTCGGGCCTGGACCGCGCTGCTGCGCGGGCCGGGGCGCGGCAGGCGCTCGGACTGGACCCGGACAAACCGACGCTGATCGTCACGGGCGGCTCCTCGGGCGCCCAGAGCATCAACCGGTCCCTCGCCGCGGCGGTCGGGGCCCTCGCCGAGGCCGGCGTGCAGACCCTGCACATCACCGGCCGCGGCAAGTCCGTGCACGACGCCGACGGCAAACCGCTCGAGGCCGCCGGCTACCGGCAGGTCGAATACGTGGACGGCATGGAAACCGTGTACGCGGCGGCGGACCTGCTGCTGGCCCGGGCCGGCGCCGCCACGGTAAGCGAGGTCGCCGCCGTGGGAGTTCCCGCCGTCTTCGTCCCGTTGCCCATCGGCAACGGCGAGCAGGCACTGAACGCCGCGGGCCTCGTCGCCGCCGGAGGCGCCTTGATCGTGGACGACAAAGCATTCTCCGCTGACTGGATCCGCGACAACATCATCCCCCTGCTGCTGGACAAGGACAGGCTGGCCGGGATGGCCGCCAGCTCCGAAAGCCTCGGCATACGGGATGCGGACCGGCGCATGGCCGATCTCGTCCTCGAGGTCGCGACGTCGAACCAGCACAGCAAGAACCAGCACGGCATGAACCAGCACAGCAGGAAGCGGTAAAGCTATGACCCAGCCCCAACACGGCACGCCTTCCCTGGCATCGCTCGGCCGCGTGCACTTCATCGGCATCGGCGGCGTCGGCATGTCCGCCGTCGCCCGCATCATGGTGGCCCGCCGAATCCCGGTGAGCGGCTCCGACGCGAAGGCGCTCCCGGTCATGACCGACCTCGCAGCCGCCGGTGCCCGGATCGCCGTCGGCTACGCGCCCGGCAACCTTGGCGACGCCCAGACAGTGGTGGCCGGCTCCGCGATCCGGCCCGACAACCCCGAACTCGTCGCCGCCCGAGCCGCCGGGCTCCCCGTGCTGCACCGCTCCGAGGCCCTGGCCGCCACCATGGCGGACGACACCGTGGTTGCGGTCGCCGGAACCCACGGAAAGTCCACCACGACCTCCATGATCACCGTGCTGCTGCAGGGTGCGGGACTCGACCCGTCCTTCGCCATTGGCGCGAACGTCCCGGCCCTCGGCGTCAACGCGGCAAACGGCGCCTCCGGGATCTTCGTGGCCGAGGCGGACGAGTCGGACGGCTCCTTCCTGAACTACCGCCCGGCGATCGCCGTGGTGACCAACGTCGAGCCGGACCACCTGGACTTCTACGGCACCGCGGACGCCGTCTATGCCTCCTTCGACAGCTTCACGGCCCTGCTCCCCGCTGACGGCGTGCTGGTGGCCTGCGCGGATGATCCCGGCGCCAGGGCCCTCGCCGAACGCACCGCGGCCCGCGGCAACACCCGTGTGGTCCTGTACGGGACGCGGGCGGACGCCGCTGTCCGGCTGCACGACACCGGACCGGGGCGGATCGGAATTACGACGGCGGCGGGCACCTTCGACGTCGAACTCCAAGTTCCGGGCAGGCACAATGCGCTCAACGCCGCCGCAGCGTTCGCGGTCGCGATCGAACTCGGCGTCGCACCGGAAACCGCTGCCGGGGCACTCGCGCACTTTTCCGGCGCCTCGCGCCGCTTCGAGTTCAAAGGGGAGGGGCGCGGCATCCGCGTCTACGACGACTACGCCCATCACCCGACGGAAGTCCGCGCCGCCTTGTCCGCCGCACGCTCCGTGGCCGGGCAGCACAAAGTCCACGTGCTCTTCCAGCCCCACTTGTTTTCCCGGACCCGCGAATTCGCCCGCGAATTCGCCGAGGCGCTCAACACGGCGGACACGGCCTTGGTCCTGGACATCTACCCGGCCCGGGAAGATCCCATTCCCGGCGTCACCAGCGGGCTGATCGCCGAACACCTGGGCTCCGGCGGCAGCCTCGTCGGTCCCGGCGCGGAAGCGGTGCAGGCGGTGCTGGCGGCCGCCGCGCCGGGAGACATCGTGCTCACGGCCGGCGCGGGCGACGTCACGGCCTACGGGCCGCAGATCGTCGATGCCCTGACGGTCGAGGCCGCCGGTGGCTAGCACGCGGCGCCCCACCTACCGGGGCGGGACCAATGCCTCCGGGCCGAATGCCTCCGGATCCGGTTCCCGGCCGCCGTCCGGCGGGGCCGGCACGGACGTCATTTCGGCGTCCAAGAGCGCCGGCGACACGGCGGGCGGATACGCACCGAAGCCGCAGACCCCCCAGAATTCCCGGAATCCTCAGAACCCACAGTCCCCCCAGAGCCCGCAGGGCATGCCGGACATCGGCGCAGGCAAGGTGCTTTCCTTCCCGGAACCCAAGGGCAAACGGCGCAAACGCATCCTGCTCAGCACCATTGGCATCATCGCCGTGCTCATCGCCGGGATCGTCGCGGCCGCCATCTATTCGCCCGTGCTTGCCCTGCGGACGGTCACCGTCGAGGGCACCAGGCTGTTGGGCGCGGATCAGGTCCAGACCGCCCTGGCGCCGCTCCAGGGCAAGCCGCTGCCGCAGATCAGTGAGGACGACGTCGTCGCACTCCTGAAGCCGCTGGTCCAGATCAAGGACGTCAGTGTGAAGGCCTTGCCGCCCTCCACCCTGCAGGTGCACGTCACCGAACGCATTCCGGTGGCCCTGGTCAAGCAGGGCGACACCTTCCAGCTGGTGGACGTGGACGGCGTCCAGCTCAGCACCACCAAGGATCCAACCTCGGTCTCGCTCCCGGTGATCGACGGCGGCAGCGGCACCCTGCCCAAGGACCTGTTCCAGGCCATCACCGCGGTGCTGGGAGCGCTGCCGGCGGATGTGCTCGCACGGCTCTCCAACGCCACCGCCCCCTCCGCCGACGCGGTCGAGCTCAGACTCGTCGACGGGCAGACGATTGTCTGGGGCAACGCGGGGGAGAAGGAGCTGAAGGCACGGGTCCTTGCAGCCCTCCTGAAGGTCCCGGCAGACCCGGCGAACCCCGTGAAGGTCTACGACGTCAGCGTCCCCCGGCACCCCGTCACGCGATAGCCAGCCATCGCTTCCACCCGGCAGGACTACATACAGGGGCTATTTGCCCGGTATTACCGCGACACGCGGCCCCGGTTATTGAATGTCCCCGGCATAGGAAATACCGTCACAGACATGAGTTACTTGACATAACTATAACCTTCAACTCGAAGGTTAAGGTTCAAAGCTTCAAGCACCGCTCGATCAGTTTTCGCATTAGTACACGAACAAGGGACACGTAACGTGGCAGCTCCGCAGAATTACTTGGCCGTCATCAAGGTCGTCGGCATCGGCGGCGGTGGCGTGAACGCAGTCAACCGCATGATCGAGGTCGGTCTTCGCGGCGTCGAATTCATCGCCATCAACACCGATGCCCAGGCATTGTTGATGAGCGATGCCGACGTCAAACTCGACGTCGGGCGTGAACTGACCCGTGGACTCGGTGCTGGCGCGAACCCTGAGGTGGGCCGGCAGGCCGCGGAGGACCACGCCGATGAGATCGAAGAGGTCATCCGGGGCGCAGACATGGTCTTCGTCACCGCCGGCGAGGGCGGCGGCACCGGCACCGGCGGCGCGCCCGTCGTAGCCCGGATTGCCCGTTCCCTGGGCGCCCTGACCATCGGCGTCGTGACGCGTCCCTTCACCTTCGAAGGCCGCCGCCGGGCCGGCTCGGCGGAAGCCGGGATCGACGCCCTGCGCGACGAAGTCGACACCCTGATCGTGATCCCGAACGACCGTCTGCTGTCCATCAGCGACCGCAACGTCTCCGTCCTGGACGCGTTCCGCTCCGCCGACCAGGTCCTGCTCTCCGGTGTCCAGGGCATCACCGACCTCATCACCACCCCGGGCCTGATCAACCTCGACTTCGCCGACGTCAAGTCCGTCATGCAGGGCGCCGGTTCCGCGCTCATGGGCATCGGTTCGGCCCGCGGCGAAGACCGGGCCGTCAAGGCCGCGGAGCTCGCCATCGCCTCCCCGCTGCTCGAAGCATCGATCGACGGTGCGCACGGCGTCCTGCTGTCCATCCAGGGCGGCTCGGACCTTGGCCTCTTCGAAATCAACGAAGCAGCCCGCCTGGTCCAGGAAGTCGCCCACCCCGAGGCCAACATCATCTTCGGCGCCGTGATCGATGACGCCCTCGGCGACGAGGCACGCGTCACCGTCATCGCTGCCGGCTTCGACGACGTCAAGGCCACCTCGCCGTCCATGGACCAGTCCCTGCCGGCCGCGCCGCAGCGACCCACGTCCGCGGCCCCGGCTCCGGCGCAGGCACCCGCCTCCGCCCAGGTCCAGCCGCTGCACGCCACCGTGGGCGCTTCCGGCTACGGCGGCTGGGGCCAGCAGCGTCCCTCCGCGGTACCGGCCGACTCAGGCTTCGACGTCGACCTCCCGGCCGTCGTAGAGCCGGACCTGTCCGGCCGCCACTCCGATGACCTGGACGTCCCCGACTTCCTCAAGTAAATCGTTCGGCTTCAGCATGGCACCGCCGTCCGGCGGTGCCATGCTGCTTTTCGCCGGGTTACGGTGGAACGTATGAACGCAAGAATTCCGGACACGTTGACGGCGGTGGTGTGATTGTTTTCCTGGCAGGCTGAAGTCCGGCCCGGCGTCTGGGTGGCCTTCACCGACGCCCGAGCCGGGAACCTGGCACTTCACGTTGGTGACGACCCCCGCGCGGTCCGCCGCCGGCGCAAGGAGCTCGAAGCGGCCGCGGGACTCGGCGGGCGCGTCTTCCGGTACATGAACCAGGTCCACGGCGCTGACGTCGCCACCATCAGCGGCACCGCGACGGGCGATGCCCGCCCCGCGGCAGCGGACAGCAGATCGGACACCGCAGCGGACAAACCGGCCGCCCCCACCGCCGACGCGATGGTCTCCCTGACCGAGCCGCTGGCGGTCATGGTGGCGGACTGCGTGCCGGTGGTACTGGTCGGCGACGGTCCGGCCGGCGCCCCCGTCCTCGGGGTAGTCCACGCCGGGCGCCCCGGTGTGGCCGCCGGAGTGGTGCCGGCCGCCGTCGCACGCCTGCGTGAGCTCGGCGCGGACAGTATCAGCGCGTGGATCGGCCCGTCCGTGTGCGGCCGCTGTTACGAGGTCCCCGACGGTCTGCGCTCCGACGTTGCCGCGGCCGTCCCCGCCACGTGGTGCACCACCTCCACCGGCACGCCGGGCTTGGACCTGCCGGCAGGCGTCCGGAGCCAGCTGGAGGCGGCGGACGTCGCGGTGGAATACTCCGGGGGCTGCACCCTCGAGGACGGGAACCTGTTTTCCTACCGCCGAGACCCCCGCACCGGCCGCTTCGCAGGGCTGGTGTGGACGGACACGACACACGGAAAGAGAGCGCAGGGCCATGACTGAGCCGGTTGAGGGCCGTCCCACAGGGCTGGCTGGTCCTCCGGGGGAAATATCGGGGGAGAACCGTGAGGACGCGCTGGAAGGTCCCCGGCTGGTTCAGCTTGAGGCAAACCTCTCTGCCGTCCGCCGCAGGATCGACGCCGCCGTTGCGGCCGCGGGCCGCCAGTCGACGCCGCCCCGTCTGATTGTCGTCACCAAATTCCACCCGGCGCAGGACGTCCGGCGGCTGGCGTCGCTGGGGGTCACAGACGTCGGGGAAAACCGGGACCAGGAAGCCGCCGGGAAGGCAGCGCAACTGGAAGACCTCAGCCTGAACTGGCACTTCATCGGCCAACTGCAAAGCAACAAGGCCAAATCCGTGGTGAGATACGCCGGGGCCGTGCACTCCGTGGACCGGGCCGGCCTCGCCACGGCCCTGGCCAAGGCGATGGCGGTCGAAAGCGATCGCACAGGGCGGCCGCCCCTGGATTGCTTCATCCAGGTCAGTCTTGAGGACGACGCCGGCGTGCACCGCGGCGGCGCAGCCCCCGACGACGTTCCCGCACTGGCCGAACAACTGGCCGGAGCCGCTGGGCTCCGGCTCGCGGGCGTCATGGCCGTGGCCCCGCTCGGTGCGGACCCGGCCGCCGCCTTCGAGAAACTGGCCGGCATTTCCGGGCGGCTGAGAGAACAATTTCCGGAGGCCGCGGGAATTTCCGCCGGCATGAGCCAGGACCTCGAGCAGGCGATCCGGTTCGGGGCGACACACCTGCGCATTGGCTCCGATATTCTCGGTCCGCGTCCGGGCCTGCGGTAAGTTCGACGTATTGGAAGGTATCGGCGGGGATTCCAAGGCTGTCTAGTCATTAAGCGGCCCGCTTACGGACAAGATTAGGAGTCGAGCATGGCTGGCGCTCTGCGCAAGACAATGATCTATCTTGGGCTCGCCGACGGCGAAGAACACTACGAGTCTGAGCACCCCACACCGCACAAGGATGAGGACGAATCCATGGAGCAGGACCGCGAGGAACGACGTGCCCCCGCGCCCGTCCGCGAGGTCCCCCGGGAAGAGCCCTACGCCGCTGAAGAGGAATATCGCGCACCTGTGACACCCATCAAGCGTGCGGCATCGAGCCGCGAAGAGACCACCGGCCTCCGGCAGATCACCACGATCCATCCGCGGTCTTACAACGACGCCAAGCTCATCGGCGAAAGCTTCCGCGACGGCATCCCCGTCATCATGAATGTCACCGACATGGGCGAGGCCGATGCCAAGCGCCTCGTGGACTTCTCCGCCGGCCTTGTTTTCGGTCTGCGCGGCAGCATCGAACGGGTGACGAACAAGGTCTTCCTGCTCTCGCCGTCGTACATCGAAGTCATTGGCGATGACAAGAAGGTCAGCGAGACGAAGGCCAGTTTCTTCAACCAAAGCTAGAGACGATAATTCCGCACGGATGCCAGGCGGGGACACCCGCCTGGCATCCGTGCGGAATTATTCGTGTTGAAATAGAAGCGGTACTTTCCTTAGGACACTGCGGTATCCGGAATGAACATGGAGATATGAGTTAGCTCATGGGAATTGTTTTCGGGCTCGTCTATATCGCACTGTTGCTTTTCTTCGTGGCCCTGATCATCCGCCTGGTTTACGACTGGGTACAGATGTTTGCCCGGAACTGGCGGCCGCGCGGTGTGGCGCTCGTCGCTGCCCATGCCGTGTATTCGGTCACGGACAAGCCCCTCGGGCTCCTTCGCCGGCTCATCCCGCCACTCCGGCTGGGCGGCGTTTCGCTCGACATCGGGTTCCTGCTGCTGTTCGTTGTCGTGAGCCTGGCGATGGGGATCGTGAAGAGCCTGGTGTAGGCCCGGCCGACCGCAGCATAAGCAGCCGCCGCGGCCACGCAGGCGACTGACCCGGGCCAAGGCCCGAACTGCTAGAAACTCCGGTTTGACACTGCGGTGTTGAATTAGAGGAACCAGACCATATTTAGGTACCGTAGTTTTGACGGCCGGAAGGCCTACTGACTAACTAGACCAACGAGGTGACCAGATGGCTTTGACGCCAGAAGACGTTGTCAACAAGCGCTTTCAGCCGACCAAGTTCCGCGAAGGCTACGACCAGGACGAGGTAGATGACTTCCTGGACGAGATCGTCGTCGAACTCCGGCGCCTGAACCAGGAGAACGACGAGCTCCGCAAGAAGCTCGCCGAACTCGGCGCCGGCACGCCTGCCAGCTCCGCAGCCCCCGCCCCCGTGGTGGAAAAGGTCCCGGCGCCCGTCAAGGCCGAAAAGGAAGACGCCGCCAAGGCTGAGGCTGAGGCCAAGGCAAAGGCGGCCGCTGAAGCCGCCAAGAAGAAGGAAGCCGAGCAGGCCGCCAAGGCCGCCCAGGCAGCCCAGGCAGTCGAACCGGCCCGCACCGCGGTCACCCCGGCTTCCGAGTCGGCCGCCGGCCTGCTCGCCATGGCGCAGCAGATGCACGACAAGCACATCGCCGACGGCGAGCAGCAGCGGGACAAGATCATCGCTGAAGCGCAGATCGAGGCCAGCAGCCTCGTCAACGATGCTCAGGAAAAGTCCCGCAAGATCCTTGGTGCCCTCGAGCAGCAGCGCTCCGTGCTGGAACGCAAGGTCGAGCAGCTGCGCGGCTTCGAGCGTGACTACCGCTCACGCCTGAAGGCCTACATCGAAGGCCAGCTGCGTGACCTCGATGCCCGCGGCTCCGTTGCCGCCGCTGAGGTTGGCGAAGCCAACTAAGGCAAAAAGCCAAGTATTCTGAAAGTCGGTGGCTGGGGACTCCTCGGCCGCCGGCTTTTCCTTTTTCCCGCACTGTTTCATTCCTGCACGGTTCATTCCCGCACGGTGCCGCCACCGGTTCCGGTGCCGGCGTGCCGGGCACCACACCCCGGTCTCCGTACTGGCTCCCGAACGAAAGCCCTATGACTGACGCACCATCACCAGACGCCACACAGCCTGCCGCGGCCGTACCGCCCGTGCCTACCCGGCGGCGCCGGGCGAAGCTGTTTGTCCTGTTCGCTTCCTTCGCGGTGTTCGCGTACGTGTTTGACCAGCTGACCAAGCTCTGGGTCACCACCACCATGACAGAGGGCGAGCGGATCCCCGTGTTTCCGCCGCTGCTGCACTGGTTCTACATCCGCAACTCCGGGGCGGCGTTCTCGATCGGCGAAAACGTCACCTGGGTGTTCACGATCATCATGGCGGCCGTGTCCGTCGCGATCCTGATGCAGCTTCGCAAGCTTGGCTCGCTGTGGTGGGCGCTGGCGCTCGGGCTGCTGCTCGGCGGTGCACTCGGCAACCTGACGGACCGGCTTTTCCGCGAGCCGTCTTTCGCGATGGGCCATGTGGTGGACTTCATCCAGCTGCCGAACTTCGCGATCTTCAACATCGCCGACTCCGCCGTCGTTTCCGCCGTCGTGATCATCTGCCTGCTCACGCTGCGCGGGATCTCGCTGGACGGTTCGCGCCACACGAAGGAAGCGGTGGCCAAGGATGTCTGACCCCGAGATGTCTAACCCCGAGGACCCGGCCGGGGAGTCCGGTTCTGCACCTGCAGGGCACCGGCAATTCACCGTCCCGGAGGACCTCGCAGGCGCCCGGGTGGACGCCGGCTTGTCCAAAATGATGGACATCTCCCGCTCCCAGGCTGCTGTCCTCATCGCCGAAGGCCATGTCAGCAGCAACGCCAAGAGGGTCGGGAAATCCCTCAAGCTCACCGCCGGCACCGTGCTCGACGTCGTGGTGCCGGACCGCCGGGACCCCCTGGAAATCGTGGAGGAAGTAGTGGACGGCCTAAAGATCCTGCTGGACGATGACGAGTTCGTTGTCATTGACAAACCGGTCGGCGTGGCAGCCCACCCGTCGCCCGGTTGGGTAGGTCCCACGGTAGTGGGAGGCCTCGCCGGACTCGGCTACCGGATTTCGACGTCGGGCGCCCCCGAACGCGCCGGGATCGTCCACCGGCTCGACGTCGGCACCTCCGGCGTCATGGTGGTGGCCAAGACCGAAAACGCGTACACCGTCCTCAAACGGGCCTTCAAAGAACGAACCGTGGACAAGGTGTACCACGCCGTCGTCCAAGGCCTGCCGGACCCGCTGGCGGGCACCATTGACGCCCCCATCGGCCGCCACCCGGGCCACGACTGGCGGTTCGCCGTGATTGAGGACGGCCGTGACTCCGTTACCCACTACGAGGTCCTGGAAGCCTTCGGGAAGGCCTCGCTCGTGGAGGTGCACCTCGAAACGGGCCGCACCCATCAGATCCGCGTGCACTTCTCCGCGCTGCGCCACCCCTGCGCCGGTGACCTCACCTACGGCGCGGACCCGCGGCTGGCCGCCACCCTGGGGCTGACCCGACAATGGCTGCACGCCCGGTCACTGTCCTTCGATCACCCGCGGACGGGGGAGCGGGTCACCGTGACCAGCGAGTACCCGCAGGATCTGAAGTATGCCCTCGAGGTCCTGGAATCCGGGCAGGCCTGAGCCCCGCCGTCGCGGCTGCACGCCGCTGCCGCGGCACGGCACTAGAATGGTGCGGTGACTTCCAGCAACGACTCGTTTGTCCATCTCCACAACCACACCGAGTACTCGATGCTGGACGGCGCCGCCCGGCTCGGTGAACTGTTCGACGAAACCGAGCGGCTCGGCATGCCGGCCCTCGCCACGACGGACCACGGCTACCTGTTCGGCGCCTTCGACTTCTGGAAGCGGGCAACGGACAAGGGCATCAGGCCGATTATCGGCGTCGAGGCGTATGTGACTCCCGGGACCGCCCGCACGGACAAGAGCCGCGTGCGGTGGGGCGAGGAGCACCAGCGCAAGGACGACATTTCCGGCGGCGGCTCGTACACGCACATGACCCTGCTCAGCTACAACAACGTGGGCATGCGGAACCTCTTCCGGGCCTCCTCGATCGCTTCCCTGGACTCGGTCTTCGGCAAGTGGCCGCGGCTGGACCGGGAACTGCTGAACACGTACTCCGAAGGCCTGATCGCCACCACCGGCTGCCCGTCCGGCGAAGTCCAGACGAGGCTCCGGCTGGGGCAGTACCGGGAAGCCGTGGAGGCCGCGGCCGAGTTCCGCGACATCTTCGGCGCTGAGAACTACTTCTGCGAGCTCATGGACCACGGCCTGGACATCGAGCGGCGGGTCACTGGCGATCTGCTGCGCCTGGCCAAGGAACTGAACCTGCCGCTCGTGGCCACGAACGACCTCCACTACACGCACGAGCACGACGCGAAGGCGCACGAGGCCCTGCTGGCGATCCAGTCCGGTTCCACGCTCCTGGAGCCGACCTATGACAACGGCGGTTCCCGCTTTGCCTTCTCCGGCAGCGGCTACTACCTGAAGTCCCCGCAGGAAATGCGGGAGCTGTTCCGCGACCACCCGGAGGCGTGCGACAACACGCTTCTGATCGCCGAGCGCTGCGAAGTGTCGTTCAACACCGGCGCCAACTACATGCCACGCTTCCCCTGCCCCGAGGGCGAGGACGAAACGTCCTGGCTGGTCAAGGAAGTCGACAAGGGACTGCAGTACCGCTATCCCCAGGGCATCCCGGACAAGGTCCGCAAGCAGGCCGACTATGAGCTGGAAGTCATCACTTCCATGGGCTTCCCGGGCTACTTCCTCGTGGTGGCTGACTTCATCAACTGGGCCAAGAACAACGGCATCCGGGTGGGTCCCGGACGTGGCTCCGGCGCAGGTTCCATGGTGGCGTATGCCATGCGCATCACCGACCTCGATCCGCTGCACCATGGCCTGATCTTCGAACGCTTCCTGAACCCTGACCGCGTTTCCATGCCTGACTTCGACGTCGACTTCGATGACCGGCGCCGTTCCGAAGTGATCGACTACGTCACGCGGAAATACGGCGACGAACGCGTGGCGATGATCGTCACCTACGGCACCATCAAGACCAAGCAGGCCCTCAAGGACTCCTCGCGCGTGCTGGGCTACCCGTTCAGCATGGGCGAGCAGCTGACCAAGGCACTGCCCCCGGCTGTGATGGCCAAAGACATTCCGCTGGCCGACATTCAGAACCCCGAGGCCAAGCGTTACAGCGAAGCCGGCGACTTCCGGCAGCTGATCAGCACCGACCCCGAAGCCGCCAAGGTTTTCGAGACGGCACTGGGCATTGAGGGACTGAAGCGGCAATGGGGCGTGCACGCCGCCGGTGTCATCATGTCCTCGGACCCCATCATCGACGTGATTCCGATCATGCGCCGCTTCCAGGACGGCCAGGTCATCACCCAGTTCGACTATCCGACGTCTGAGGGCCTCGGCCTGATCAAGATGGACTTCCTGGGCCTGCGGAACCTGACGATCATTTCCGACGCCCTGGAAAACATCAAGATGAACCGGGGCATCGATCTCGACCTCGAAACCCTGGCGTTGGACGACACGGAGTCCTACGAACTGCTGGCCCGAGGCGACACGCTGGGCGTCTTCCAGCTCGACGGCGGACCCATGCGGTCCCTGCTCAAACTGATGAAGCCTGACAACTTCGAAGACATCTCCGCGGTGCTGGCCCTCTACCGGCCCGGTCCCATGGGCGCGAACGCGCACACCGACTACGCGTTGCGCAAGAACAAGATCCAGGAAGTCATTCCGATCCACCCGGAGCTCGAGGAGCCGCTCTCCGAAATCCTCGGCGGCACGTACGGCCTGATCGTGTACCAGGAGCAGGTCATGGCCGTGGCGCAAAAGCTCGCCGGCTACACCCTCGGCCAAGCCGACATCCTGCGCCGCGCCATGGGCAAGAAGAAGAAATCCGAGCTGGACAAGCAGTTCGCCGGTTTCTCCCAGGGCATGCAGGACAACGGCTATTCCATGGCCGCGGTCAAGACCCTCTGGGACATCCTGCTGCCGTTCTCCGACTACGCCTTCAACAAGGCGCACTCGGCCGCCTACGGCGTCATTTCGTACTGGACCGCGTACCTGAAGGCGCACTACGCGCCGGAGTACATGGCCGCCCTGCTCACGTCCGTGGGCGACGACAAGGACAAGTCGGCGATCTACCTCAACGAATGCCGCCGCATGGGCATCACCGTGCTACCGCCGGACGTCAACGAGTCGGCGCTCAACTTCACCCCGGTCGGCAACGACATCCGCTTCGGCATGGGCGCCATCCGCAACGTCGGCGTGAACGCCGTCGAGGCCATGGTGGCGGCGCGCGAGAAGGAAGGCGCGTATACGTCCTTCAAGGACTACCTCATGAAGGTCCCCGCGGTGGTCTGCAACAAGCGCACCATTGAATCCCTGATCAAAGCAGGTGCCTTCGACTCGCTGGGCCACCATCGCCGCGCCCTGGCCATGATCCACGAAGAAGCGATCGACTCCGTCATCACCCTCAAGCGCAACGAGGCGATCGGCCAGTTCGACCTCTTCGCCGGTTTTGAGGACCAGGAGCCGGAGGCCTCACTCAGCACGGAAATCCCCGATCTTCCCGAATGGGAGAAAAAGGACAAACTGGCCTTCGAACGGGACATGCTCGGCCTGTATGTCTCCGACCACCCGCTGCAGGGGCTCGAAGGGCTCCTGAGCCAGCACGCGGACCGGTCGATCACCTCGATCATCGCCGAAGACGGCCCGCAGGACGGCGCGATCGTGACCATCGCGGGCATGATCACCTCGCTCAGCCGCCGGATCGCCAAGGCCAGCGGCAACGCCTACGCCCGCGCCGAAATCGAGGACCTCGCCGGTTCCATGGAGGTCATGTTCTTCGGGCAGGTCTACGGCCCCATCGCCTCGGTGCTGGCGGAGGACCTGATCGTGGTGGTCAAGGGCCGCCTGCAACGGCGCGACGACGGCGCCGTCACCTTGAACTGCATGGAACTGTCCGTGCCGGACCTCAGCGACAGCCAGAACGGGCCGGTGGTGATCACCATGGCCACGCACAAGGCCACCGAGGCCGTCGTCACTGAACTTGGCGACGTCCTGCGCACCCACCGCGGAAACTCCGAGGTCCGGCTGCACCTGCAAGGTGACACCCGGGTGGAGGTCATGGGCCTGCCGGTGCACCTGCGCGTGAACCCAAGTCCGTCCCTGTTTGGCGACCTTAAGGTGCTGCTCGGCCCGACGTGCCTGGATAACTGAAATGCAGGTGCGGGTAGCCACTAGGCAAGGCTGAGAGGTCCAGGACACCCTGGGGCCGCTCGCCACCCCAGAGTTCACGCATGGTATCCGAGGATTAGTTTTGCGGGTTGAGGGTTCCCCGGGCGATGCTGTCGGCGGAATGGGCCGGGTTCCCGTTGTACGGCTGGTTGGACACGTCGACGATGGGGTATTGGGCAAGGTCGACGCCGGCGGGGATGGTAAAGGTGCCGGATTCATCGTCGAGGACACCCAGGCTGACCATCCTGGATAGGTCGGCAGAGCCGACCCACACTCCCCGGAATCCGGTGATGTGGTCGTTGGAGAGCCGGATGATCAGGTGCCGGGTTCCATCGGGGAGTTGCTCCACCTGGGCATCTCCGCTCCCGGTGTGCGCGGGCAGCGGAGTCAGGGACGTTTGGGCGACGACTGTCGATGTCGGACCCGACTGGGTGGAGGTGGGCGCATTAGTGCCGTTGTGTCCGAGAACTCCGGCGGCGGTCCATCCGGCGGCCGTGCCGAGAACGATTCCGGCGGCAACCGCGGTAATCCAGAGACCGGGACGGGCGTGCCTGTCTTTGGCGCTGGGCCGCAGTGGTGTCGGTGCCGACTCTGTGCCGCTGCCGTGGTTCAGGGGCGCTTCCGCCGTGGCTGGCTTCTTCGGTGGGACAGGGGGGCCAGCGCTGGGCTGGGTCAGGGGATCCGTCGCGAGGGTCGGCGACAGGCCGAGGGCCTGATGGATGGCGGCCCAATTCTGGCTGCCGGGTTTCTCGAGTTCGATGCCTGCGGTGTCGAGGGTGGCAATGTGCACCGCATGTTGCAGGCCTCGGAGGGTTTCGCTGCACACGGGGCAGCTGGCGAGGTGGTCGGCGTCGGTGTCTGTGCCGAGGGACTCGCCAAGGGCCAGCAGACTGAGAAGTTCGGCGTCAAGGTGTTCCATGCTCCACCTCCAGGCGGGTGCGTAAGCGGGTGAGGCTGCGCCGGATGTGGCTTTTGACGGTCCCGAGCGGCAGGTTAAGACGGGACGAAATCTGGTCGTGAGTCAGATCTTCATAGAACGCCAGCCGCATTATTGTCTGCTGTGGATCCCCTAAGTGCTCCAGTTCTTCGTCCAACGTCAGGCGGTCGGCGACCTCTTCGACGTCCCCAGCATCTGGGCGGGAAACGGGGGCAACCGCCAGGAGAATGGCCGCTTGTTCGAGATGGCGCTGGCGGGAGCGGGCGGACAAAGCGTCGGAGACTGCGTTGCGGGCAATCCCGATCAGCCACGCCGGCAGCCGCGCCGCCTCGGGGCGAAAAGTGGTCCGTGATTTCCAGGCCCTAATGAAAACCTCCTGGGTGACGTCGTCGGCAGCGGCACGCTCTCCCAGGGATCTCAGCGCCAGCGTGTAAACCAGCGGACTAAACCGTCGGTAGACCTCGGCAAGGATGCGTTCGTGGCCGCCGGCAAATGCGTGATCGAGATGGGCGTCCCAATCATGCGATGCGGCAGCCTCCATCAGGTGCTCCTTTGAGCGGCAATGGGCCTTGTTGAACCACATTATGCCGCTCCGGCGGGGGACTCCGCCATGGTCGAACGGGGTCAGCTCTCCGGGATGTCACGGTGCGCGTGCCGGTGGGGCCACGGTCGATGTGACCCCACCGGTCGACAGAACAGGAGGTCTGCTGGAGCTCCGGATGGCTTACTCGTGGTGGCCTTTGTGTCCACGCGATGAGGAGTCCACTACCTGTACGGCGACCCCAAGGTTGTTGTCCGCGAGGCTTCCCCAGGCGTAGACGATGGTGTTTTTTCCCTCGGTGACCTTGACGTCGGCGGGGCCGATCAGCGGGTCAGTGGTTCCCTCTGCTGCGACCGACGCGGAGACGTTTCCGGCCTTGAGGGTGAGGATCTTTTGATGCCGGTTGGTAAGTCCCTCAATGACCGCGGTCCCACCGGCCAGGACATCTACGGCGGGGGCCGCAGCGACGTGCCGGACGGTCAGCTTGCCCTTTCCATCCGGGCTGGTGGAGGTGTCATTGGTGAAAAGGGTGGCCGTGGGGGTCCCGTCAGCGGCCAGATGAGCGACCGCTGTATAGTCCCGACCTGCTTCGAGGTCCACTGTGACCGGGCCTATCACGGGGTTGTCGGCGCTGGTGGCGTCGGCACCGGTGATCGCAATCTTGTGGTCTCCGTCCGGGACGTTCAACGGCCCGGCCAATGTGCCCGGTGTGAAGTTATCCAGGGTGAGCTTGCCGTCGACCCAGACGTCGACGGTAAGGCCCGGAACGCCGTGGAGGACGGACAGTCTTGCTGTTCCATCGTCGCGGTGGTGCCAGGTCGCGGCCTGGGCCGGGGCGGCCAGGGCCAGTGCTGCCAGTAGCGTCATTGCTCCGGTGGCTGCAGAAAGTGTCTTGCGCATTTCCAACTCCTCATCGAGGCCCACATGGGGCGGTGGTTGTGCTTACACCCTTACTACCGGCCAAAGGCCGTATCCGGATGCACCACCAGGGAAGTTTTAATGTGCCGTGGCCCGTCGCGGCCTCTGTCAGATCTCGTAGTCGAGCGGAACCGGCTGGCTGTAGGCCCCGGAGTGATAAAGCAGGGGAGCGCCGTCTTCGCCGACCTGACCTTCCACCACTTCGACCACCACCACGGCGTTGTTCTCGAACGACAACCGCATCTGGACCTGCCCGATCAACCAGCCCGTGACGCCCTTCAGCACGGGCACTTCGTGGGGTCCTAGCTCCCAGTGGTCCCCGTCGAACCGGTTGCCGGCCCGGGCGAAGCGGTCTGCGAGCTTCTGGTTCTCCAGCCCGAGCATGTGGACCCCGATGTAGCTCGTGTTCGCCACGGCCGGCCACGAACTTGACGTCCTGGCCATGTTGAACGTGAAGCGCGGCGGCTTGGCAGACAGGGAAGCCACGGAGGTCGCGGTGAATCCGAAGGGGACGCCGTTGTAGTTGGCGGTGATAATCGCCACGCCGGCCGCGTGCCGGCGGAACATTTCCTTGAATGTCCCCTCGAAGATTCCGTCATCTGTGGCCACTGCGATCCAACTCCCTGCTGCACGTATGTGTCATGGTTCCTACTGCCAGCGTATTCCGCCTCCGATCAAGTGGGAGATTTGTTTACCCCCGTCGTCATGTGCTGCCACGCGGCGTCATGTGCCGGGCCGGGGAATCCTTGTTACCGTTTGTTGCATGACACAGCCCGCAGTAGACGGCCCCGTTCAGCACACCGGGGAGCCCGCGCACCCGGACCGGCCCCTGCCCTTGCCCGCCGAGATGAAAGCCGTGCAGCAGCCCGGACACGCCGGAACCCCGTGGCGGAAAGCGGCGGTCATCGCCGCGGCCGGCATTCCGGTGGGGCTGCTTTGGTGGCTTCTGGCGCCGTCGGGACTGAACCTGCTGACCCGGAACCCGGACCTTGCCGCCGGCACCAATACGGCAACCTGGCTGCCCCGGGACCTCGTGCTGGCAGGGCTGTGCCTGCTCGCCGGCTGCATTGCCGGGTCGTTCGTCGCAGGCTCCAAACATGCACAGCCGGCGCCCGGCACCGTAATCCTGGTGGTCCTGGCCGGCGCTGCCGGCTCGTTCCTCGCGTGGGGAACCGGTCTGCTCAGCGCCCAGTGGTGGGGAGCCCCGGCCGATATCTCGGCCAGCGTCAGCGTCGCCTTTTCTCTGCGCTCCTACGCGGTCCTCGCCATCTGGCCGGCGGCGATCGCCCTGGCCATCTTCCTGAACAGCCTCTTTCCGGGCTCCGGCGGCAAAGCCCGCTCCTAAACCCCACGCCTGGCGCCTGGTGCCCGGCGGCTGGCGCCCGGCCGGGCTTCAGGCCGGCGGCCGCGCGCCCGGGCCGCGTCACAGCGTCGGAGTGCCCCGGCGGGGCACGTAAAATGATCGGGTGAGCCTAACTCCTGACAGCCCTGTGACCCCGATTCCCGCCGCCCTCAACTTCCGCACGGTGGACGTGCGCGGCCAGCACCTGTCCCTCGCCGGGCTGCGCGCTGCCGTACCGCGGGCACAGTCCGGCACCATGGCAGATGCCGAGGACAAGGTCCAGGACATCATCTCCGCCGTCCGCACGCGGGGCTTCGCCGCACTGCGGGAGCTCGCACGCTCGTTCGATGGCGTCGAGCAGACGCACCCCCGTGTCCCGGCCGAGGCGCTGCGCGCGGCCCTGGCGGACCTCGATCCCGCTGTGCGATCGGCACTCGAGGAATCCATCCGGCGGGCCCGCAGCTTCGCGGATGCCCAGCGCCCGGCGAACGTCGACGTCGAACTCGGCGAAGGCGCCGTCGTCAGCCAGAACTGGGTGCCGGTGGCGCGCGTGGGGCTCTATGTCCCCGGCGGACTGGCGGTCTACCCGTCTTCGGTGATCATGAACGTCGTCCCGGCCCTGGCAGCGGGCGTCGAATCCATTGCGCTGGCCTCGCCGCCGCAAAAGAACTTCGGCGGCCTCCCGCACCCCACGATCCTGGCGGCCGCCTGCCTGCTGGGCATCGAGGAGGTCTACGCGATCGGCGGGGCGCAGGCCATCGCCACCTTCGCCTATGGCATCCCCGCCGGGGCCTCCGACGCCGGTGACCTTCCCGGGATCGATCCCGTGGACGTCGTGACCGGTCCGGGCAACATTTTCGTGGCCACCGCCAAACGGCTGGTGAAGGGGGTCGTGGGGATCGATTCCGAGGCCGGCACCACCGAGATCGCGATCCTCGCCGACTCGACCGCCAGTCCGGCCCTCGTGGCGGCGGACCTCATCAGTCAGGCCGAACACGACCCCAAGGCGGCATCGGTCCTGTTCACCGACTCCGAGGCCCTTGCGGCCGAAGTCCGCGTGGAACTCGAACGCCAGGCCGCTGCCACCAAGCACTCCAGCCGCGTCCTCGAGGCCCTCTCCGGCCCGCAGTCCGGCGTCGTCCTGGTGGAGGACCTGGAGCAGGGCATTGCCGCCTGCGACGCGTACGCCGCGGAACACCTCGAAATCATGACCGCGGATGCCGCCCGCGTGGCGGCCCGGATCCGCAGCGCCGGGGCGATTTTCGTGGGGGACTACAGCCCCGTCAGCCTTGGGGACTACTGCGCGGGATCCAACCACGTGCTGCCGACCAGCGGCACGGCGGCGTTCTCCTCCGGCCTGAACGTAACCACCTTCCTGCGGGCCATCCAGGTGATCAACTACTCCCGCTCCGCGCTGGAGCAGGTCAGCGGGCACATCGTCAGCCTCTCCGGCGCGGAAGACCTGCCGGCCCACGGCGAGGCAGTCACGGCGCGCTTCGCCGCCCGGTAACCACCCGCCCAGACCACTACATGTAGTAATTACAGGCTTGTTATTCAGCTATATCTAGTCGTAAACTGATCGCGGGGGCACACGGCGCTGTGCACCGTTCAGGCTTGCGACCGGGGAGGAATCGACATGTATTGCCCGTTCTGCCGTAACCCTGATTCGCGCGTGGTGGACAGCCGGATCGCCGACGACGGCTCCGCCATCCGTCGCCGCCGGCAGTGCCCCGAATGCGGCCGCCGCTTCACCACGGTGGAAACCACCAGCCTTACCGTCATCAAACGCTCCGGCGTCGGCGAGCCCTTCAGCCGCAGCAAGGTCATCAACGGCGTCCGCAAAGCCTGCCAGGGGCGTCCGGTCACCGAAGACGACCTCGCCATGCTGGCGCAGGAGGTCGAGGAGGCAATCCGCGGCTCCGGCGCCGCCGAAATCGAAGCCCACGAAGTCGGGCTGGCAATCCTGGAACCGCTGCAGCGCCTGGACGAGGTTGCCTACCTGCGGTTCGCCAGCGTCTACCAGGCCTTCGAATCGCTGGAGGATTTCGAATCCGCGATTTCCCTGCTTCGCCATGAGGCCGAGTCCAAGGGCAGGGACGGCAAGAACCCGAAGAAGAGCCCGCTCCAAGCGCCGTCGTAAATTTGTCGTCGTAAATTCTTGGCCCGGTGTTGGCGTCCCCCTCACCAGGTCCTATAACCCGCCACAGACTCCGGTGGTGGCAGCGGAGGGGAAGCCGCAGCCACCACCGGCTCCACCAAAAATGAGCTATCACTACGGGTCGTTCCCAGCGTTCAGAACGACCCGGAGTGATAGCTCATTTTGGCTATCCGGCGATGTGCTACTTGGCGAGCTTGTGCTTCAGCGCAATCTCGATGGCTGCGCCCACGATGCCCGCGTCATTCTTCAACTCGGCCGGGACGATCGGCGTGCGCAGCTTCATGTGCGGCAGATACTCGTCGGCACGCTTGGAGATGCCGCCGCCGACGATGAAGAGCTCGGGGGAGAACAAGAACTCCACGTGGGAGAAGTAGCGCTGCAGCAGCACGCTGTACTGTTCCCAGCTGAGGCCGTCACGCTCACGGGCCACGGCGGATGCCTTGGTCTCGGCGTCAAAGCCGTCGATCTCCAGGTGACCGAGTTCGGCGTTGGGAACCAGCTTGCCGTCGAAGATGAAGGCCGAACCGATGCCGGTGCCCAGAGTGATCACCAGCACGGTGCCGGCGACCCCTTCGCCGGCACCGAAGCGGGCCTCGGCGAGGCCGGCGGCGTCGGCGTCGTTGATGACCTCGACGGGGCGCCCGAGACGCGCCGTGAGCATGGCGTCGATGTCGGCCTCCAGCCACGACTTGTCCACATTCGCGGCCGAGTGAACCACACCGTGCTGGATGATGCCCGGGAAGGTGACGCCCACGGGGCTGCTGGCGTCGGGCGCGTCGGGACGGGCGGTGAGCTCCGCGACGACCTGCGCGACGACTTCGGCCACGGACTCGGGGGTGGAGGGCTGCGGCGTGGGGAAGCGCACGCGGTCGCCGATCAGTTTGCCCTTCTTCAGGTCCACGATCCCGCCCTTGATACCGGTCCCGCCGATGTCAATGCCGATCAGGGGGGCGTTCTTCTTCGACTTCTCGTCCTTCTTGGCCAATATCATTCCGTTCGTGGCAGGGGCGGGCTAGGGGACCGGCCAGGGCCGGCGGGTGAAGATGTGGATCTTCCGGGAAGTGCCGTGTGGAGCAGGGTCAGGGCAATGTGAGGATCTCGGCGCCGGACTCCGTGACGAGCAGGGTGTGCTCGAACTGTGCGGTGCGCTTGTGGTCGCGGGTCACAACAGTCCAGTCGTCGGCCCACATGTCCCAGTCAACGGTGCCCAGGGTCAGCATCGGCTCGATCGTGAACACCATACCCGTTTCCATGACGGTGTTGTATGCGGGGGCGGCATCGTAGTGCGGAATGATCAGCCCCGTGTGGAAAGCCTCGCCGACGCCGTGTCCGGTGAAGTCGCGGACCACGCCGTAGCCGAAGCGTTTTGCGTAGGACTCGATGGTCCGGCCGATCACGTTGATTTCGCGTCCCGGGGCTACTGCCCGGATAGCGCGGTTCAGCGATTCCTGGGTGCGCTCGACGAGGAGGCGGGATTCCTCGTCGACATCGCCGACCACGAAGGTGTAGTTGGTGTCGCCGTGCACACCGCCGATGAACGCCGTGATGTCGATATTCAGGATGTCGCCGTCCTGGACCACCGTGCTGTCGGGGATCCCGTGGCAGATGACCTCATTGAGCGAGGAGCATAGTGACTTCGGAAAGCCCCGGTAGCCGAGGGTGGAGGGATACGCCTTGTGGTCCAGGAGGAACTCGTGGCCCACCCGGTCGAGCTGGTCGGTGGTGACGCCGGGGGCGATGTGTTTGCCGACCTCCACGATGGCCTGTGCCGCGATTTTGGCGGCGATCCGGATCTTCTCGATGGTCTCCTGCGACTTGACCTCGGATCCCGTGAACTTTGCAGGAGCCGGTTTGCCCACATACTCCGGACGCGGGATGGACGGCGGTACTGGAAGTTGCGGGCTCACTGTCCCCGGGACAAGCGTGCCGATGGGTGCAGTTGAGGCTAGAGAAGGCATAGATTGATCATATAAGCCGTCGGGCGAAGCCCGGAAAACATGCCCTGAAAATAGAGCCCCAAACATAGGGCCCGCAAAGCGCGACCCGGACACTCTCCGGGGGCACGAAGGAGCACCAATGCCCGAATACTGGTACAACGTCAACACTCACGAGATCGAGGAAGACGCGATGTCCGACTGGAGCCAGTTGATCGGACCGTACAAGACCCGTGAGGAAGCCGAACACGCGCTCGAAAAGGTCAAAGCGCGCAACGAGGCGTGGGACAAAGGCGAGGACGACTAGCCCGTCCCGGCGAGTGCGCGGCAGCCGAGCACTGCCGTCTCCGCGGCCGCCTCCCGTCGTGTCGTGTCGCCGGGAGCCTCCTGCGGCAATCGCTGGCCGGACGACTCGGCTGGCGGACTGATCTTTCTCACCGTCATTCTCACCCTGTGAGGGTGAGTGCCGGACAGGCCCGTCCGGCGATACTGGGACAATGCCGACGCGCGACATCCGCGCCCGCGGCGTCCGAATCGCCGACCTGGCGAGGCTGGCCGTCGCCTGGGGCGGTTCGACTGTAGCCTTGATCGTCACCGGCGCGCTGCTGCCGGGGTTCTCTGCAAGCAGTTGGTGGGCCTATGCCGCCGTGGCAGCAGTGGCCGGCATCGTCGGCCTGGTGCTCCGCCCAGCCTTGGTGGAGATCTCCGCCCGGGTGGGCTGGCTGGCGGTGCTGCTTACCGCGCTGGTCGGCCAGGCCCTGATCATGTACGTCGCTATCCGACTGGTTCCCGGCATCGAGTCGACCGCATGGACCGCCCTGGCCGCAACGTGGATCAGCGCGGCGGTGGGCACGATCATCTCGTGGGCTACCACGGCCGGTACTGACGACGGCCTGATCAGCTCGTTGGCCGGCAGAGCACGCCGGCAGGAAACCGTCCCCGATCCGGAGGTTGACGGCATCTTGTTCGTGCAACTCGACGGTGTTCCCTTCCCGGTGCTCCAGTGGGCGGTCCAGTCCGGGGCGGTGCCCAATATCCGGCGCTGGCTGGCGACGGGGGATTACCAGCTCCGCGAATGGACGCCCCAGCTGCCGTGCACTACGCCGGCCAGCCAGCTGGGAATTCTGCACGGCACCGTGGAGGGGATCCCCGCCTTCCGGTGGTACGACCGTGAGCTTAACCGGGTCTTGGTGGCCAACCGCCCGGCAGACGCCCGGGTGATCGAGGAGAGGCACAGCACCGGCAAGGGCCTGCTCTATGACGACGGCGTCTCCATTTCGAACCTGTTCACCGGGGACGCCCCCCGATCGTTATTGACGATGAGCCGGGTAGAGGTCGGACGCGGCTCCACCCAGACCCGCCGGGCGTTCGCCTGGTTTTTCGCCTCGCCGAGCGGGTTCATGCGCAGCTTCACACGGACTGTCGGGGAGATTCTCAAGGAGCGTTGGCAGGCCCGGCGACAGGTCAAGCGTGACCTTGACCCGCGAGTGCATCGGGACTGGACCTTCGCCCTGCTGCGGGCAGTCACCAACGGTCTGTTGCGTGACCTGAACACGGCGTTGGTGGCAGAGGAGCTGCGGAGGGGCACGAGGAGCATCTATGTCGACTACGTCGACTACGACGAGATCGCCCACCACGCCGGCATGTTCCGGCCCGAATCGCTCGCCGCCCTGGATGGGTTGGACCGCACGCTGGGATGGTTGGCCCAGCTCGCCGGGTCCGCTCCCCGCCACTACCGGCTGGTCGTGCTCTCGGACCACGGCCAGTCCCAGGGCACCCCGTTCGCCGACCGTTACGGCCAGTCACTCGGTGATCTGTGTGCGGACCTCATTCACGCCCACGTCCAGAACGTGGACGCTTCGGTCGAAGGGCTGGGGCGAGCGGACTCCATCGCCGGCGACATCGGGGCCGGGGGGATGACCGGGAAGCTCGCCGGCCGCGCCGACGAGGTTCTGACCAAGGCACAGCAGACTTCGGCGCCGGGCGACGCTGCAGAGGAGCCGGTTGTGGTGTTGGGCTCGGGAAATCTGGGCCTGGTCTACGTCCGGGGTGAAAGGCGATGGACTCTCGAGGCCCTCGAGAGTCGGTGGCCGGCCCTAATCCCCGGCCTGGCGGGCCATCCCGGCGTCGGGTTCGTCGCCGGCGTCGATGAAGACGGCCGGTCATGGGCGATCGGTAGCGGCGGGCGCCTCAACCTGGCCGGCGGCGTGGTGCAGGGCACCGATCCGCTGACCGCCTTCCGGCCGCACGCGGCGCGGGTGCTCCGACGTGCGTTGTTGCATCCCGAGGCACCGGATCTCTACGTCAACAGCACGATCAGCCCCGTGACCGACGACGTCTCGGCGTTCGAAGGACTCGTCGGATCCCACGGGGGCCTCGGCGGTTGGCAGGACCGGGCCGTGCTGCTCGGCCCGGCCGATCTCATGGCGGCGTTGCCGGAGCGGATAGAGGGTGCCGATGAACTCCATCGGTTGCTGGTGGCGATGCTCGAGTCCTGTGGTCAGCGTGCCACGACGGCGTCCCGCGATTGAGGGGCCGGGTTGAGGGACCGGTTCAAGGCGCTGGGCTCACGCGGGCGCCACCCAGGACTGGCCGGGGGCGAGGACCACTGCTGTGCAGGCGGGAGCCTGTTCCGCCACGGCGGCCGCAAACCGGATCCCGGGCTGCTCGAGCCAGTTCCGGGCAAAGTGTGCGATCAACGGAGCGTGCAGCGTTCCCCAGTGCACCGGTACGGCGTATCGCGCGCCGCACATCGCGACGGCCCGGGCGGCAGTCTCCGGAGACAGGTGTCCCGCCGAGAGTCTCGGTCCCCACCCCCAGACCGGCACCAAGGCGACGTCGATCGGCCCTCCCGCCATGGCAGACATTGCGGCCATCTCCGGATACAGCCCGGTGTCACCGGCAATCCAGACAGCGCCCGATGGGCCTCGAACCAGGTGGCCGTTGGCGTCGTTGGGCCGATGCGGCATGGGACGACTGCGGTGCTCGGCGGGCACTTGGCGAATCTGGACCCCGCCGCCTGCCGGGGTCCAGCCGTCCCCCAGGGGAGCGGTGCCCAGCAGCCCGCGGCGACGCAGCCAGGCGACATTCGCCGGGGCGCTCATCAACGTTGCCCCGCGCAGCATGCGGAGGGAGCGCAGTTCCGCGTGGTCGTGGTGCAGGTGCGAGACCAGCACCACGTCCGGGTGACTCCATGACGCCGGGTCCGGCCGCGGTGCCAGGCGTCGTAACAACCCGGCATGAGGGCGGAGTAACGGATCGGTCAGGACCCGAACTCCGTCGAGATCCAGAACCACCGAGGAGTGACCAAGCCAGGTGATTCTCACACGGATCGGCCCCCACCCCGGTGTAGCGCGTTCTCAGGTCAGGCGAGGTCAGGTCGCCTCAGGCCATGGCTTTTGCCTTGAGCGAATCAAACTCGGTCTGGCTGATGGCTCCGGAATCGAGCAGCGCCTTGGCGTCGGCGATCTGAGCGGCCGGAGTGGATGTCGTGCCTGCGGCCTGCTTGATGTACTCCTGTTGGGCGGCCTGCTGCTGGGCCACTCGGGCCATCTGCCGCTCGGCCATGCTGCGGCCCCGGGCGATCAGGTAAATGAAGGCGCCGAGCCAGGGCAAGAAGATCATCAATAGCGCCCAGCCGGCCTTGGCCCAGCCACTGAGCGTGTGGTCGCTGAACATGTCAAACAAGCAGCGGAAATACACCGTCAATGCGGCGATCCAGATGAAGAACCAGAAACTCCACACCAAGATGTCCCAGAAGCTAGTGGTGCCCATCGATACTCCTCCCATCGTGTCCGCCACAGCCTGACTCAGCGCTTCCAGCACGAATACGGCTGGAACGGCGGAACATCCACTGAGGTCTGATGCAGACCTCAATGGTCAGCCTGCCCGGAGTGGGGACGCGACACATCACCTGCGAAGGATGAGGTGTCGCCTGCAGCCCCCTAGAAGGGCCTGCAGCTGCCTAGAAGGAGTGCTCCGGGCCGGGGAAATGGCCGGAGCGCACGTCCTCGCCGTACGCCTTGGCGGCGTTGGTGAGCGAGGTCCGCAGGTCGGCGTACTGCTTGACGAATTTCGCCATCTTTCCGCCGCGCAGGCCCGCCATGTCCTGCCAGACCAAAACCTGTCCCGTGGTGGCGTTGCCGGCCCCGATGCCGACCGTGGGGACGTCGACGGCGGCGTCGACGGCGGCCGCCGTGGCGGCGGGGACCATTTCCATGAGCACGCAGAACGCGCCGGCGTCGGCCAGCGCGACGGCGTCCTCGATCAGGCGTGCGGCGTCATCGCCGCGGCCCTGGACCCGGTAGCCGCCGAGGGCGTGCTCGCTCTGCGGGGTGAAGCCGATATGGGCCATGACCGGGATGCCGGCCTGAACCATGGCGCGGACGGTGTCGGCGTAGAACTTCCCGCCTTCGATCTTGACGGCATGGGCCAGTCCCTCCTTAAGGAACCGCACGCCGGTGGCGACGGCCTGCTGGGCGGAGACCTCGTAGCTGCCGAAGGGCAGGTCTGCGACCACCAGGGCGCGCCGCGCGGAGCGGGCCACGGCCCGGCACAGCGGCAGGAGCTCGTCCACCGTCACGGGCAGGCTGGTCTCGTTGCCGAAGACGTTGTTGGAGGCCGAATCGCCCACCAGCAGGACCTCGATGCCCGCCTGGTCAAAGATCTCCGCGGTGTACTGGTCGTAGGCGGTGAGCATGGCGAAGTGCTCACCCCTGGCCTTGGCCTCGTGCAGATGGTGGGTGCGGATCCGTGCCACCGGCTTCCGGGAAACCTCCGGTGCTCCGGTAACGCCGGCCGCGGCGCCTGCGGAAGCCGCCGTCGGCCCGTTGCCGTAAGGGGCGGGAAGTTCGGCGGGCGTGCTGGAATCGGAGCTGTTGCTGGTGGCCATGCCACGAGCGTAATGGGATACCGGGCACCACAGCTACCGGGGAGCTGGCCGGCGCCGGTGAATCACGTCACACGGGCTGCCCCCGCGGCTGCGCACTCCCGCCGGGAGGCGCGAAATTCTCCGACTTTGTGTTAACGGTGTGTTACGCGGAGGGCCGGCTTCAGCAATCGGTGCCAATGCTTAGTAAAGTGAACCGTGAGCAGCCGCGGGGCCCATGAAAGGCGGGCCTGGGGCACGGATGGAAGAACCGGAAAGAGGCCAGTATGGACCGCCAGCAAGAGTTTGTCCTGCGGACGATCGAAGAGCGCGATGTGCGGTTTGTGCGTCTGTGGTTTACCGACGTCGTGGGATCGCTCAAGTCCGTGGCTCTTGCCCCGGCCGAGGTGGAAGGCGCCTTCGAAGAAGGACTCGGCTTTGACGGGTCCTCGATCGAGGGCCTGGCCCGCGTCTTTGAATCGGACATGCTCGCCCAGCCTGATCCGGCCACGTTCCAGATCCTGCCCTGGCGCGGTGAGACGGAGGCGACCTCGCGGATGTTCTGCGACATCCTGACGCCCGACGGCGAGCCCTCCGCCGCGGATCCGCGCAACGTCCTCAAGCGCACCCTCGCCAAGGCCGCGGACATGGGCTTCACCTGCTACACCCACCCCGAAATCGAGTTCTACCTGCTCAAGTCCCAGGAACCGGGCCCCGATGGCTCTCCCGTCCCGGTGGATGAGGGCGGGTACTTCGACCATGTCCCGGGCGGCGTCGCCCAGGACTTCCGCCGGACCGCCGTGACCATGCTCGAATCCGTGGGCATCTCGGTGGAATTCAGCCATCACGAGGCCGGCCCGGGCCAGAACGAGATCGACCTCCGCTACGCGGACGCCCTGCAGACCGCGGACAACATCATGACGTTCCGGACGGTAATCAAGGAAGTCGCGTTGCAGCAGGGCACCTATGCCACCTTCATGCCCAAGCCATTCACGGCCCACCCGGGCTCCGGCATGCACACACACTTCTCGCTCTTCGAAGGCGACACGAACGCCTTTTACGAGGCCGGTTCCGAGTTCCAGCTCTCCGAGACCGCGCGCCAGTTCATTGCCGGCATCCTCAAGCACGCGCCCGAATTCACGGCCGTCACCAACCAGTTCGTGAACTCCTACAAGCGGCTGTGGGGCGGGGGTGAGGCGCCGAGCTACCTGAGCTGGGGCCACAACAACCGCTCCGCGCTGGTCCGCGTCCCGTTGTACAAGCCCGGCAAGGGCCAGTCCGCGCGGATCGAATACCGTGGCATCGACTCCGCCGCCAACCCCTACCTGGCCTACGCCGTGCTCCTCGGCGCCGGCCTCAAGGGCATCGAAGAGGGCTACCAGCTCCCCGCCGCGGCGGAGGACGACATCTGGTCGCTGAGCTCGGCCGAGCGCCGCGCCATGGGGCACGATCCGCTGCCGGCGAGCCTGCACGACGCCATCCGGACCATGGAAGACTCCGAACTCATGCCGCAGATCCTCGGCGAGCAGGTCTTCGAGCACTTCCTGCGCAACAAGCGTGCGGAATGGCAGGACTACCGCCTCCAGGTCACGCCCTACGAGCTGCAGCGCAATCTCGGCATTCTGTAGGCGGCCCCGGTGAGCCTGGCACGACGCCTCATAGCCGCCGGCTTCAGTGATCTCGACAAGGGGGAACGGTTCCTGGCAGCCCGGGAACTGGAGGGGCTCGACCAGGACGCCCTCTTTGCCGGGCTGCAGCTGGCGGCTAACCCGGACACGGCCCTGCAGTCCCTGGTCCGGCTGATCGAGAAGCACCCGCAGCTGCGCAAGCTCGCCGTCGCGGATCCGGAAGCCAGCGAACCGCTGTACCGGGTGTTGGGTGCCTCCGAGGCGCTGGGCGAATTCCTCATCCGCCACCCCGAGCACCTTGACGCCTTCGCCGCCCGTGTCAGCCCGGAACCGCTGGCCGCGGACCCGGCAGCCCTCCGGGCCCGGCTGCTGCAGTCAGTGCGGGCGGATCCGAAGTCTGCCCGGCCGGTGGCGGCCCTCAGCGGGCAGGAAGCCTACGCCGCCCTGCGGACGGCATACCGGCGCGGGCTCGTGGAACTCGCCATCAAGGACCTGTGCGCGGCCGATCCCCTCGATTTCATGCCGGCTGCCGGTGCGGAACTCGCGGACCTTGCCGGCGCCGCCCTGGAGGCGGCCCTCGCCGTGTCCCGGGCCGAGGCGGCGGAGAAGTTCGACGCCAAGGAGGTCGCCGACGTCGGGCTTGCCGTGATCGGCATGGGCAAGTGCGGCGCCCGCGAACTGAACTATATTTCCGACGTCGACGTCATCTACGTGATCGATTCCGGCACTTTGGAGGACGTCCGGGCAACCATGATCGGCACGGCCCTCGCCTCGGGTATTTCGCGGGCGATCATGTCCACGAGCCGCGAACCAGGGCTGTGGGAAGTGGACGCGAACCTGCGGCCGGAGGGCAAGTCCGGCCCACTGGTCCGGACCCTGGCCTCGCACGAGAGCTACTATGCGCGCTGGGCCGAGAGCTGGGAATTCCAGGCCCTGCTGAAGGCCCGGACCATCGCCGGCGACGCCGCGCTGGGGGCACGCTATGAGGCCGCCGTGACGCCGTTGATCTGGTCCTCGGCCGGCCGGGAAGGCTTTGTCGAATCCGTCCGTGCCATGCGCCGCCGCGTCACCGAGCACATCCCGGCCGATGAAGAACAGCGGCAGATCAAGCTGGGCCGCGGGGGACTGCGCGACGTCGAATTCACCGTGCAGCTTCTGCAGCTTGTGCACGGCAAGTCCGATGAATCGTTGCGCTGCCGGGACACCACGTCCGCCATCGCCGCCCTGTCCGCCGGCGGGTACATCGGCCGCTCGGACGCCGCGGAATTCGACCGCGACTACCGCTACTTGCGGCTCCTCGAGCACCGGATCCAGCTCTTCCAGCTGCGCCGGACCCACCTCATGCCGGTCAATGAAGCGTCGCTGCGCTCCCTTGCCAAGGCCGTGTTGGGTCCGTTCTCCACCGAGCGGCCCAAACCGGACGCCCTCGTAGGCGCGTGGCGAAAGACCAAGCGCTCCGTCCGCGAACTCCACGAACGCATCTTCTACCGCCCCCTGCTCAACACGGTTGCGACGCTGAGCAGCGAAGAGGCCCGCCTCACTCCGGAAGCCGCCCAAGGCCGGCTCGCGGCCCTGGGCTACCTCGATCCCCGCGGCGCCATGCGGCACATCGAGGCCCTCACCGCCGGGGTCAGCCGCCGCGCGGCGCTCCAGCGCCAACTGCTGCCGATCCTGCTGGACTGGCTCGCCGACGGCGTGGATCCCGACGGCGGTCTGCTCGCCTTCCGGCGCGTCAGCGAGGCGCTCGGCACGACGCACTGGTACCTGGGCATGCTCCGCGATTCGACGGCGGCGGCAGAGCGGCTCTGCCATGTGCTCGCCAACTCCCGGTTGATCGCGGACCTGCTGGAGGTCTCGCCGGAGTCTGTGGCGTGGCTCGGTACCGACAAAGAGCTTGTCCCGTTTAGCTTCGAATCCCAGTGGCTCGAGATCGCCTCGAAGATGTCCCGGCACGCGGACCCGGAGAGCGCCATGCGGCTGATCCGGCTGATCCGGCGCCGCGAAATCCTCCGCATCGCCATCGCGGACAGTGCCGGACTGCTGGATCAGGACCAGGTGGGCGAAGCCCTCGCCGACACCGACCGGGCAGCCGTCCTGGGGGCGCTGCGCGTGGCGGAGACGATCATCACTGCCGAGGAACCGCTCAAGACGCACGTGCTGGTGGTGGCGATGGGCCGGCAAGGGGGCCGGGAGATCGGCTACGGCTCAGACGCCGACGTCATGTACGTACACCGGGGATTGCCCGGCGTCCCCGAAGAGGAAGCGCAGGCGCAGGCCTCGCAGATCGTGGGCAAGCTCTCAAGCTTGCTGACCCAGCCGCTCAAACCGGCGATCTTGGCCGAACGCGTGCTGTCCGTCGACGCGGACCTGCGCCCGGAGGGCAAGAGCGGGCCCATGGTGCGTTCCCTGGAGTCCTATGCCGAGTACTACCGCCGGTGGTCTCTCGTCTGGGAGGCCCAGGCGTTGCTGCGGGCGCGCCCGATGGCCGGCGACGACGCCCTGGCGGAGGACTTCATCGCCCTGATCGATCCGATCCGCTACCCGGAGTCGTTGTCGGACCAGGACGTGCGGGAGGTCCGGCGGGTCAAGGCCAGGGTCGAGGCGGAGCGCCTGCCGCGCGGCGCCGACCCGGCCCGGCACCTGAAGCTGGGCCGCGGCGGCCTGAGCGACGTCGAATGGCTGGCCCAGCTGCTCCAGCTTCGGCACGCCGGCAAGCACCCGGAGCTGCGGACCACCTCCACCGTGGAGGCCCTTGAAGCGGCCGCGGCGCTGGACCTGATCGACGCCGGCGACGTCGTGATTTTGCTCCGGGCGTGGCGGCTGGCGAGTCGGATCCGTTCGGCCAATGTCATCTGGACCGGCCGGACCTCGGACCTGCTGCCCTCCTCCCGCCGCGACCTCGAAGCCGTGGCACGGTGGTGCGGCTATGGGCAAGGCAACGCCGCGGAGCTCGAAGAGGATTACCTGCGGCTGAGCCGGCGTGCACGGTCGGTTTTCGAACGGACCTTCTATGGTCAGTAGCGCCGATCGGCGGCCTGCCGGTCACTGACACACGCCGTACTGACACATGCCGCCGCCCGGTGCTACCTTGGGCGGATGGCCAGGCAACTGTTTGTGAACCTCCCCGTCCGGAATCTCGATACGACCGTTGAGTTCTTCACCGCACTGGGTTTCTCCTTCAACCCGGACTTCACCGATGAGAACGCCACCTGCATGATCGTCAACGACGGCGCGTACGTGATGTTGCTCGTCGAGTCCTACTTCAAGACCTTCACCTCCAAGTCGGTGGCCCCCACGGCGGACGCCGCCGAGGTCATCATGTCCTTCTCCTTGGAGAGCCGTGAGGCCGTGGATGCGGTCATCCGGACGGCGCTGACCTCCGGAGGCAAGGCATCGGAGGAGGCCCAGGACTACGGCTTCATGTACACGCACAGCTTCCAGGACCCGGACGGCCACCTCTGGGAGGTCTTCTGGATGGATCCGACCGGCCCGCCGAAGGACGCCGCACTGTAGCTGACTTCAGCCGCAAGCCGCTCGAGGCGGCAGGCGCTGCCGGCATGGGTACGCTGGCTACATGGCTGAACACGTGTGGCTGCTGCCCATCAAGAACCTCGATGACGACGCCCGGGCCGTCAAGCTGGGGGAGATCGCGCTGCTGGAACTCGGCGAAGGCCAGCGAAAATTTGTTGGCGACCCGTTGCGGATGATGCTGATTGCACTGGAAGAAGAGTCCCGGTACCCGTTCGCCGTGGACGTCAACGGAACGGCCGTGGGCGTGCTCACGCTCCAGCGGGGCGCCGCGACCCTGGCGGGCTGGCCCGACGACGACTCTGTCTGGCTCCTGCGGGGCTTCCTGATTAGCCGGCAACATCAGGGCCGGGGGCTGGGCACCCTCGCAGCCGATGCCGCCGTGCGGGAGGCAGCCAAACTGACGGCCGGCCTCGGAACCGGCCAGGCCGGCGTCGTGCTCTCCGTCAACGAAGGGAACCCCGGCGGCCTCGCCGCCTACCGCAAGGCCGGCTTCGAGGACCGCGGCCGCTACGACGGCGGCGACGCCGGCCCGCAACGCATCATGTACCGGGCGTTCTGACCGGAAGCGCACCTTGACCGGTACGCCGGGTGCGTCAGTTGATCGAAAGCGCTGATTTGGGGAGTGCGCACCCCGCACGATGCTACTGCGCCCCCTTGGTGCCGGCGGAGGTCCTGGAGGTCGTGGTGTAGCCGGTCTTGGCGCCGGTGACCTTGACGGTGATGGTCCGTCCCAGATCGCCGGAGGGGACCACATAGGTGGCAGCCGTGGCGCCAACGACCGCAGTCCCGGAGTGGTACCACTGGTAGCTCAGGGTAACCGGGGACACGGCCCAAGCGCCGGGCACGGCGGTGAGGGTGGAACCCACCTTCGCGGTACCGGTGATGATCGGTACCGGGCCGTAGGTGATTTTGGCTGCCCGCCAAAAGGCGGTGAGGTACGTTCTCCCCAGGAACTCGTCGCCGGTCCGGGAGAAATGGAACGCGTCACCGTCGTTCACACCCCCGGC
The DNA here is from genome assembly GCF_054062615.1 of Arthrobacter sp. TE12232. Lineage (NCBI taxonomy): Bacteria > Bacillati > Actinomycetota > Actinomycetes > Micrococcales > Micrococcaceae > Arthrobacter > Arthrobacter sp. TE12232. The sequence goes on along the minus strand of NZ_JBSSFK010000001.1, from coordinate 794,573 downwards.
CATGGACGGTGCGAACGCGGTGTAAGCGACGCGTGAGGGGGTTCCCTTGTGTGACTTGTCAACGTTGGCCAAACCCGGTTGGGCCGCGATTCCCTCCGGCGCCAGGCCCCCCACCACAAAGGGCAGTTGAGGGGCGGCCAGTTGGGATCGGAAGTACCCTATGAGCTCGTCAAGCTTCGCACTGTATGCCGAGGTCGACATCCACCAGTTGCCTTCGCCTTGGTGCCAGAGGATGCCCTTGAGCTTCACGGTGTAGCCCGCCGCCACGGCCGCCGCGATCCCTTCGCGGGTCTGTGTAACTGCCAGCGCGGGGAGGTCGAATTCCGGGGCGGAGGCGGTGCCTACATTCCAGGTCGGGGTTCCCACGCTGTTGGTAAACGCAGTGGCGCCGCGCGCCGCGGGGATGATGAGAACTCCGACGTTGGCGGGCTGGTTTTTCACGTACCCGCGGGCAAAGGTCGTTGCGGGGGAGATGCCTTTGGCGACGTCGAGCATGTCCAAGGGGATAGTGGCATTCCGGAATGTGCGTAGCTTCGCGCCGTACTGGAATATCCTCGGGTCCGCCGGATCATCTGTGGTGCCGCTGGGGAGGCCGCGGCCGGACATGTTTGACTGCCCGACAGCTAAGAACACATCCAGGACGGTGACCTTGGTCGCTGCCTGTGCAGGCGTCACGCCCGCGAGCATAAGGGCAGAAACTGTGAGGCCGACCAGTAGTCCTTGAATCCAGGTTGTAAGTCTTTTCACGGATCTCACTTCCCACGCTAGGCAGGGACGGCCAGCACCGACAACTAGCCACCGTTCGGCAACAGCGACGCGACCCGGGCCAGCCGGGAAGGCCATTGTGGCCCAAGAACCTTCGGCTTTCCTTGAACCTCCCGGCAACGCCGACTGTGGACCGCCGCAGAACTCACGCAACAAAAGGCCGGCCCCAGGTGGTGAACCTGGTGCCGGCCTTTGATGTGTCCAGGGTCTTGCGGACCCCTTGCGGGCTAAACGCTGTCTAGCCCTGTGATCTGGCTAGACGCCGTAGTAGAGCTCGAACTCGTACGGGTTCGGGCGCAGCGAGAGCGGACGGATCTCGTTCTCATACTTGTACTCGATCCAGGTGTCGATCAGGTCCTGGGTGAAGACGCCGCCGGCCTGCAGGAACTCGTTGTCCTCGGCCAGTGCCTCCAGGGCTTCCTCGAGGGTGCCCGGAGCCTTGGGGATGTCCTTGGCTTCTTCGGCGGGGAGCTCGTAGAGGTCCTTGTCGATCGGAGCCGGGGGTTCGATCCGGTTGCGGATGCCGTCAATGCCGGCCATCAGCTGGGCAGCGAATGCCAGGTACGGGTTGGAGGAGGGGTCCGGAGCGCGGAACTCGATGCGCTTGGCCTTCGGGTTGGAGCCCGTGATCGGGATGCGGATACCGGCGGAGCGGTTGCCCTGCGAGTAGACCATGTTGACCGGGGCTTCGAAGCCCTTGACCAGGCGGCGGTAGGAGTTAACCGTCGGGTTGGTGAAGGCGAGCACTGCGGAGGAGTGCTTCAGCAGGCCACCGATGTACCAGCGGGCGGTGTCGGACAGGCCGGCGTAGCCCTTCTCGTCGTAGAAGAGCGGCTCGCCGCCGGTCCACAGCGACTGGTGGCAGTGCATGCCCGAGCCGTTGTCACCGAAGACCGGCTTGGGCATGAAGGTCACGGACTTGCCCCAGGCGTCGGCAGTGTTCTTGATGACGTACTTGAACTTCTGCAGGTCATCAGCCGCGTGGGTCAGGGTGGTGAACTTGTAGTTGATTTCAGCCTGGCCGGCGGAACCGACCTCGTGGTGGCTGCGCTCGACCTCAAGGCCGGCCTCGTCCAGCGCAACACACATGGCGTCGCGGAGGTCGGCCTGCTTGTCGGTGGGGGAGACGGGGAAGTAGCCGCCCTTGACCGGGGTCTTGTAGCCGAGGTTGCCGCCCTCTTCCTCACGGCCGGTGTTCCAGTGGGCTTCCTCGGAGTCGATCTTGTAGAAGCTGCCCTGCGGGGAGGACTGGTACTGGACGTTGTCGAACACGAAGAACTCGGCCTCGGGGGCGAAGAAGGCGGTGTCGGCGATGCCGGTGGAGGCGAGGTAGGCTTCGGCCTTCTCGGCCACGCCGCGGGGGTCGCGGTGGTACGGATCGCCAGTGCGGGGGTTCACGATCGAGAAGTTCAGCGCAAGGGTCTTTTCCATGCGGAACGTGTCGAGGAATGCCGTGGTCACGTCCGGGATGAGCTGCATGTCAGACTCGGCGATGCCCTGGAAGCCGCGGATCGAAGACCCGTCGAAGAGCTGGCCATTGACGAAGAAGTCGGCATCAACGCTCTTGGCGGGCACGTTGAAGTGCTGCTGAACGCCAGGAAGATCGGTGAAGCGGATGTCGACGAATTTGATGTCTTCGTCTTTGATGAACTTGAGGACTTCGTCCGCAGTCTTGAACATTATGCTCCTTACGCATATGAAAGATCTGGCCGTCAGGCACATTGGTCCAGGGCAGTCCAACAGCGGGAAGGCAAAAAAGCATCCCCGCTTCTGAACCGCTAGCAACTGTTACCACCCTAAGGACATGGGGTTTCCCCGCAGTGTCCGTATTGTTTCGGGGAGGTTACAGAACGCCCTGACAGGTAAACGCTAGTCGCCGGTCCACAGTGTGACCTATCCAGTTCCATAGTGTGACACAGGGCCGCCCACACTGTGGACGGCCCTGACCCGATAAGCTTGGACGGTGGTAGATCGCAAAGACATCGGTTCATGGCTCAGCGGGCCGGACACATCCGGCATCTCCAAGTACCCGGGGGAACGGCTTGGACTGCCCGAGGCCGGGCCAGGCTCGATCGCCCGTGCGGGCCGCCGCATTTTGGCGATCTGCATCGACTGGGGCATCGCGCTGCTGATCAGCAATTTCGCCTTCGCTGGCGACTCCTGGGCCACGCTGGCCGTGTTTGCCGTCGAACAGATCCTCCTCGTCGGCACCCTCGGCTACAGCATCGGCCACCGGATCGTAAGCATCCACGTGCTGCGCTTGGGCGGCGGCCCGGCGGGCCCGCTCGCGGCCTTGGTGCGCACACTTCTGCTGTGCCTCGTCATTCCGGCCGTCATCTTCGACCCGGACCAGCGCGGACTGCAGGACAAAGCCATGAATACCGTGCTCGTCCGGATGTAGCTCCTGCCCGCGTCCGACGGCGGTCCCAGGCTGTCAGTGCGGGGCGTTCCCTCGTCGTTTGCGACGTATGGCCGGTCGGCCGCTACCTCTTGGCTGCGGTTCTCCACGAATGGCCGTCAAACTTCCCGGGATAGCGGCCATATGCGTCAGATGGGCGCAGCGGTGTTGCCAGGGCGCACAGAACCCGAGGTCCCGGGCGGAACTAGACGCCCGCCGTCTCCTGGGCCGGCGTCCGCGCAGCCTGGCCGACCTGCTCACCCAGGTGGCCGCGGCGCCCGGCCCAGCGTTCAAACCAGACCGTCGCGAACGGGAAGACGGCGGAGACGCCCGCGAGCACGGCAACCTTGAACGGCCAGCGAAGCATCGCCCACAGACTCAACACCGCGATGGCATAGCCGATGAAGAACGCCCCGTGGATCGGACCAGCAACCTCCACGCCCAGTTCCGTCGTCCGCGTCACCCACTTGAGGACCATGCCCGTCAGCAGTGCGGCCCAGCTGAACGCTTCGGCAATCGCCAGCCACCGGAAAACGCGGATCATGGCGGCGGTCGATGGAAGTTTCATGCGGGTCTCCTGGATCCTGAAGTTCTTGGTGCTGACGGTCGTGTTGCGGGCGTCGTGGCCGGTCGCCGTCGGGCGGTCATGGAAAAGCCCCGGCTGGCAGCCTGAAGGGGGCGCGAACCGGGGCGATCCTGTACAGCCGGCGTGCAGTGCTGCCTATGAGGCTGCGGGCAGGGCCTAGCGTCCGCGGGTCGGGCGGGCCTTGTAGGGATCGATGCCCTTCGGGATGGGGAGGCGACCGCCGAGCGAGGAAATACGCTTGGACACGGCACTGATCTCGGTCTTTGTCAGTTCGCCCTTGAGCTTGTTCATCTTCTTGGCGAGCTGGCTGAGCGGCACCTGGCCCTCGCCGCGGCCACTTTCGATCACGTGGATTGTGACGTTGGGCAGGATGCGTGAGAGCCGCTTGCGTTCGGCGTCGACCAGCGGCTTGACCCGGTTGCTGGGACCTTCACTGACAAGCACGACGCCGGGACGGCCGATGGCGCGGAAGACGGCGTCCTGTGTGCGGGGGTTGACAGCAACGGGCTGATCCTCGGTGATCCAGCCGCGCTTGAGCGTGCCCAGCGCGGCACCTGAGGCGCCCGGCTGGCCCTCGATCTGCGCGAACGCGGCGCGCTCGGCGCGGCGGGACAGGATCAAGGTTGCGGCAATGGCGCCCAGCGCGATGCCGATGATCAGGCCGGTGATCCAGTTATCGAGCAGGAAGCCGACCAGGAGGCTGGCGGCGACAACGCCCAGGAACGCCAGCAGCATGAGCCACGGAACCATGGGATCGTGGCGGCGCGTCATCTGGAAGACCTCGCCGATCTGCTTCAGCCGGCTCGGCTTCTTGGCCTTTGCTTCCTTGGGCTTGCGGGAGAAAAGACCGCGCTTCGGAGCATCGGAAGCCGGGCTGGAGCTGCTGGAGTCAGGGGAATTCGCCATAGTGCCTTAATTCTACGTGATTCATGGCTAAGGGCCGGACGCCGGAATCATCCGGTGCCGGCCCCTAAGTGGAAGGGTTCTAGAACAGGATTCAGGAATGCGCGGCGAGGATGGAGCTGGCTTCCTGGCGGGTGCTGCCGGAGCTTTCGATGTGGGCGAGTTGGGCCGGGATTTCCCAGCCTTTCTTGCGCATCGCGGTGGCCCAGAGCCGGCCGGCGCGGTAGGAGGAGCGCACCAGGGGTCCGGACATGACGCCCAGGAAGCCGATCTCGTCCGCTTCCTGCTGCAGGTCCACGAATTCCTGCGGCTTGACCCAGCGGTCCACCGGCAGGTGCCGTTCGGACGGGCGCAGGTACTGGGTGATCGTGATGAGGTCGCAGCCGGCCTCGTGCAGGTCCCGCAGGGCCTCGGAAATCTCGTCGCGGGTCTCGCCCATGCCCAGGATCAGGTTGGACTTGGTCACCATGCCCAGCTTGCGGCCCTGGGTGATGACGTCCAGGGACCGCTCGTAGCGGAACGCGGGACGGATCCGCTTGAAGATCCGCGGCACGGTTTCGACGTTGTGGGCGAAGACCTCGGGCTTGGAGTCGCAGATCGCCGCGATGTGCTCGGGCTTGCCGGAGAAGTCCGGGATCAGCAGTTCGACGCCGGTGCCCGGGTTCAGCTCGTGGATCTTGCGGACCGTCTCGGCGTAGAGCCAGACGCCCTCGTCGGCGAGGTCATCGCGGGCCACCCCGGTCACGGTGGCATAGCGCAGGGCCATGGACTGCACCGAGCGGGCCACCTTGGTGGGCTCGAAGACGTCCACCGGGGAGGGCTTGCCGGTGTCGATCTGGCAGAAGTCGCAGCGGCGCGTGCATTCGGAGCCGCCGATCAGGAAGGTGGCTTCCTTGTCTTCCCAGCATTCGAAGATGTTGGGGCAGCCGGCCTCTTCACACACCGTGTGGAGGCCTTCCTTCTTGACGAGGTTCTTGAGCTGGACGAACTCGGGGCCCATCTGGACCTTGGCCTTGATCCATTCCGGCTTACGCTCCACCGGTGTGGCCGCATTGCGCTGCTCAATGCGCAGCATCTTCCGGCCTTCTGGTGCCAGTGTCACAGTAGAGCTCCTTCTGGGGTTGCAACTAGGGCTTCTTCATTGTTGCGCAGTTCTTCGATGATCCGCGACACGAGGTCCGCCGGGGTGACGTCCCTGCCGGTTTCCTGGGCGACCGTGGTGACTCCGGCGTCGGTGATGCCACAGGCGATGATCTGGCCGTAGGGCGCGAGATCGTTATTGCAGTTGATCGCGAAGCCGTGCATGGTGACGCCCTCGGAGACGCGGATGCCGATGGCTGCGATTTTGCGGTCCGGGCCCTTCGCGTCCTGCTCGATCCAGACACCGGCGCGGCCCTTGATGCGAACGGCCTCGATGCCGTAGTCCGCCAGGACTGCAATGATCACCGCTTCCAAGCGCTCCACGTAGTCGCGGATGCCGGCCTTGTTCTTCAGCTTGATGATCGGGTAGCCCACCAGCTGGCCCGGGCCATGCCAAGTAAGCTTGCCGCCGCGGTCCACCGCCACAACGGGAGTCCCGTCAAAGGGCCGTTCATGGTCTTCGGTGCGCTTGCCGGCGGTATAAACGGCCGAGTGTTCGAGCAGCAGTACGGTGCTGGGAGCGGTGCCGGCGAGGACTTTTTCGTGCAGTTCGCGCTGGATCTCCCAGCCGCGGGTGTAATCGATGAAGTCCGGGGCGAGACCCAGCTGGTTGAACTCAAGAGTCATGGCATCAAGCTTAGACCCCGCCCGGCGTCGTTCCCGATTGTGTGCTTAAGCTCTCATGCCTGTGGATAACTTCTGCGGCATTCCGCCGGATCGGCTATTCCTTGGGTATGGAAGATTCCGCAATGGCCGGAAGTCCGGCCCCCATAGTGAGAGGCTACGACGTCGGCCGTTGCCTGGGCGTCGGCGGCAGCGCTACGGTCTGGCTCGTGACCGAACAGTCCACCCGCCGCGACTTCGCCCTCAAATGCTTTGACACCGGCGCCGGCACCGCGGCGGAGGACGCGGAAACGGAAGCGGCGATCCGGCGTGAAGTCCGTATCCTGTCCGCACTGGAGCATGACCACCTGGTCCGCGCCCACGCAGTGGTTCGCCTGCGGCGGCCTCATGAGGCGGGAGAGGGCGGCCTCGGGCTGGCGCTCGACTACGCTCCCGGCGGCTCGCTGGCGGCGCTCGTCGCGGGCCGGGGACGCCTGGGGCCCGGCGAGACGGTGACAGTCCTGACGCCGATCGCTCAGGCCCTGGCGTACCTTCACGGCCAAGGGTTCACCCATGGCGATGTGGCCCCCGGCAACGTGCTGTTCACCGCCTCCGGCAAACCCCTGCTCGCCGATCTGGGGGTCGCACGAATGGTGGCCGACGCCACCTCGACCGTGGAAGTCGGCACCGATGGATTCCGTGATCCGGCCCCGGCGGACGCGGTGCGGGCCGGCCTTCAGCCGGAACGGGACGTTTACTCGCTCGCGGCCCTGGGCTGGTACTGCCTGACCGGACGGGCTCCAGAGCCCGGTGCGCAGCGGCCGCCCCTCCGCCTCCTCGTCCCTGAGGTTCCGGCCGCGTTGGTGGCAGCCCTCGAAGCCGGACTCAACGAGGACCGGAGGCAGCGTCCCTCGGCCGCAGACCTGGCCGCCGCGGTCTACCGCAGCAGCACGGCAGAGCCTGTGGACCTCTCTATCACCGTCCATCCGACGGTCATTCCACAATTGCTCACCCGCCGGGATATGCAGCCCGGGCCGCGCAGGCGCCGGCCGGGGACGCTCCGGCCGGGGAGGCGCCGGCCGGGGAGGCGCCGGCCGGGGACGCTCCGGCGGCACGGGCGCGGGTTGGCACCCGCCGGGGGCTTCCTGCGCAGGAAGCAGCCGGGTTCAGCACCGGAACAGTCATGGCGATCCCGCTCTGGAACGCCCGGTCCGTGGCGGCGCCCGGGCGCCACCGGGGCGGCCGGAGCCCACCGAGGCTTCCGAAGGACCCCCGCACGACGGGCGGTTTCGCTCAGTCTCGTGGCTCTCGTTCTGCTGGCCGGCACGTGGCTGCTGGCCGGCGGTGCGCCGGCACGCGACGCCGTCGCTGGACTATTTTCCGCGCTCGGGGCCGACGGCGGTGCGGGCCCCGGCTCGCCGGTGCCGGCGGAACCTACCGGCGCTGCAGGGACGGCGGCTGAGCCGTCGCCCGGCCCGGCAGACGAGACGCCGACGGCCGGCGGCGGGGAAAGCCCTGTACGCCCGGATCTGGAGGCACTGCTGGCCTCGACGGACCCCGCAGAGGCCGTCCGCGGTCTCGCCCGGCTCCGCTCGCTCGCGTTCACCTCCGGGGACTTCGGCCTGCTCGACGCCGTCAATGCTCCGGCGTCGGCCGCCGCTGTTGCCGACGAGAGGATCAGGACGCAGCTCAGCGCGGCCGGCCATGTCCTGGCCGGATTCTCGACCGCCTTGACCAGGATCGAAACGGCCGCGGACAGCAGCCCCGACCGGGCCGTGGTGGCAATCACGACGGAGTCCTCCGGGTACAAGGAGCTTGACGGCGGCGGGAACGTGGTGGGACAGGTTCCCCCCGCCGCCGCACAGCAGCTTGAGCTTGTCCTCGTGCCGGTCGACGGACGCTGGCGGATTGCCGAGATCCTCCCCGGGGATCCTGACGCCGGCTAACCGGAGGAGGCGTGCTGCCTCCGGTTAGCTCCGTCCGATGAGCCGTGTCCGGCCGGCAGGGTTGAGGTCAGTCCCGGCCGGCCACCCACGCCGTGGCCTTGGCGAGTGAGGGGTGCTGCCATTCGAAGCCGTTCCCGGCCAGGACAGCCGGCTCCAGCCGCTGGCTCGCCAGCAGCAATTCCTCGGCCAGCTGGCCCATCACCAGCCGCAGCACCGGGGCGGGAACCCGCAGCACCGCAGGGCGGTGCAGCGCCTCCGCCAGTTGCGAGATCAGGGAGTTCACATCGGCGGTTTCGGGGGCGCTGACGTTCACCGGCCCGGACACCGGGGATGTGAGCAGGAAGGACAGGGCGCCCGCCACGTCCGGCAAGGTCACCCACGGCCAGTACTGCCTGCCGTTGCCGAGCGGGCCACCGACGCCGAGGCGCAGCAGCGGCATGAGCCGGCCCAGCGCGCCCCCGGAGCGGCTGAGGACGACGCCGGTTCGGGGCGTGACCACGCGGATGCCCGGGGGAGCCTCATGTGCCGCGGCCTCCCAGTCGACGCAGATCCGCGCGAGCGTGCCCGTGCCGGCAGGCGCGGTCTCGCGCAGCACCACGGACCCTGCGTTGCCGTAGTAGCCGGATGCCGACTGGCTGAGGAAGACTGCCGGAGGCATGTCCTGCCGGGCCATCGCCGTCGTCAAAGTTTGCGTCGCGCCCAACCGGGAGCTGCGAAGCTCCTCAATCCGTGCCCGCGTCCAGGGCCGGTCGCCTATACCGGCGCCGGAGAGGTTGACCACCGCGTCCGCGCCCTTCAACGCGGTGTCATCGATCCGGCCGGCGGCCGGATCCCACTGGAACTCGGCCGGCGAGGTGGGGGGACGCCTGACCAGGGCGACGACGTCGTGCCCTTCGCTGCGCAGTGCGTTGGAAAGGGCGGTTCCGATCAGCCCGGAGGCTCCGGCAACAAGGATTCGCATGATCCATCTCACCACGCCCGGCACGGCGGCGAAACCTTCCGGGCCGTACGGGCCGTTGTAGCTATGATCGAACGATGACCCCCTCGAGTTACTTCCGTTTCCCGCATCTCCACGGCGATCTGGTCACCTTCGTGGCCGAGGACGACGTCTGGATTGCACCCGTGGGCGGGGGCCGTGCCTGGCGCGTCTCCTCCCTGCAATTGCCGGCCCGCAACCCCCGTTTCAGCCCCGACGGCAAGCGCCTGGTGTGGACTGTCGTCCAGGGGACTGCCCCGGAAGTCGTCATTGCCGACGTCGACGGCGGCGGCTACCGCCAGCTGAGTTACTTCGGCCACAGCTCCACCCGGGTCAAGGGCTTCACGCCCGACGGCGACGTCCTGGTCACCAGCGCGTTCCGCCAGTCCGACAGCCGCCACACCCATGCCTACAGCCTCCCCGTCGCAGGCGGCTGGGCGGATGAACTTCCGTTCGGCCCGGTGGAATCGGTGGCATTCGGCCCCGTCGTCGGCGACGAACGTCCCGTGGTGCTTGCCAGCGTGTTGTCGCGTGAGCCGGCATGGTGGAAGCGCTACCGTGGCGGCGCCGCGGGCAAGCTGTGGATCGACGCCGACGGAAACGGCGAATTCGAGCGGCTCGCCGCCGGGCTGGACGGCAATCTCACAGACCCCCTGTGGGTCAAGGGCCGGATCGCCTTCCTGTCCGACCACGAGGGCTACGGAAACCTCTATTCAGTACTTCCCAACGGCAGTGACCTGCGGCGCCATACGGACCACGAGGACTTCTACGTGCGCCACGCCTCCACCGACGGCGAACGCGTCATTTTCGAATCTGCCGGGGAACTCTGGCTGCTGCCGAGCCTGGACGCGGAGGCGGTCAAACTCGACATTTCGCTGGGCTCCGCCTCGCAAGCCCGCCGTCCCGCCCCGCTGAAGCCCTCACGGCACCTCGGCGACGTCATTCCGGACCGCACCGGCGCCTCCAGCGCCGTCGAATCCCACGGAACCCTCCACTGGCTGCGGCACAAGGACGGCCCCTCCCGCGTCCTTGAGGCCACCCCGGGCGTCCGGGCACGGCTTCCCCGGCCCTTCGGCGAGGGCCGGATCGCCTATGTCGCCGACCACGACGGCGTCGAGGCCCTGTACCTCAAGTCCATCGCGGCGCCCCTGCCCGGCGGACTCGCTGCGGCCCCGAAGGCGCCGCAGCCTCCTCAGTCAGTCCAGTCTGAAGAATCCGGGTCCGGCATCCCGCTGCCGAAGCCGGTGTCCGCGGCCGCGCTGACGGGCACGGGAACTACGCCAGCGGTGGCAGTCGGCTCTGTGTCCAGCCCCGCCGCGGCCGCCGCGACTCACGCATCCGGCACCGGCACATCTGGCACCGCCGGGACCGAGACGCCGACATCCGGCGGTCTCACGCGGATCGACTTCCCCAAGCCCAGCCGGGCCAGCGCTATCGAAGCCAGCCCCGACGGGCGCTGGCTCGCCGTGGGCACCGCCTTCGGTGACATCTACCTTGCCGATACGCGCACGCGCACCATGTCCCTGCTCAGCAGCATCGGGGAGGGCAGCATCGAAGGATTCACCTGGTCCCCGGACTCCGCCTGGCTCGGCTGGTCCGAGCCGGTCACGTCCTTCGGATCCCGCAGCCGGCTCCGGATCGCCAGGACCGACGGCGGCACGCAGACTGCGATCATTGACGTCACCGACGGCCGGTTCCGCGACGAATCGCCGTCGTTCACCCCGGACGGCAAATACCTCGCCTTCCTTTCCAACCGCAGCTTCGATCCGGTCTACGACGGACACTCCTTCGATCTGTCCTTCCCGAGCCCGATCAAGCCCTACCTTGTGGCCCTCGCCGCGGACACCCCGTCCCCGTTCGGCCCGAGCGTCGACCTGCAGATCGATGCGGACACGGACGCAGACGCGGACGGTGCCGCGGTGACCGGTGCCGGACCTGCGGCGTCGCCCGCAGCGAAGCAGGTGCCGGCCGTGCGGGTCGACGCCGAAGGCCTGGCCCACCGCGTCATCGGTGTCCCCGTGCCGCAAGGCAACTACTCCACACTGACCGCCGCTTCCGGCGCCCTGCTCTGGCTGGACAATGAACTCTCCGGCACCACGGGCGAAGGCCGGGCCAGCCTTGAGGACAAGGGCGCCGCACCCAGCCTGGTCCGCTACGACCTCGCCAAGCGACGCACCTCCACCATCGTGGAGGCACTGGACAGCTACCGGATCTCCGGCGACGGGGAAAAGATCGTGTTCATCCAGGACAAACAGATCCGGGTCGCTCCCGCGGGCGCCAAGGCCGACGAGGAGTCCGGCCAGCTCGTCAAGGTGGACCTCGGGCGCATCCGCGTGCAGATGGACCCGCTCAGCGTATGGGGCCAGGCCTTCGACGAGGCGTGGCGGCTCCAGCGCGACTTCTTCTGGACCGAAGACATGGCCGGCCAGGATTGGGAATCCATCCACGCCCGCTACCGTCCCGTGGTGGAGCGTCTCGGCTCGCACGATGACCTCGTGGACCTGTTGTGGGAGCTGCACGGCGAACTGGGCACGTCCCACGCCTATGTCCGCCCGATGGCTGTCTCCGAGAACGGCAGCAGCCCCCAGGGCCGGCTCGGTGCGGACCTTGAGTTCACCGGCGAGGGCTGGGAAATCACCCGCATCCTGGCGGGGGAGTCCTCGGATCCGCTCGCTACTTCTCCGCTGACCCGGCCCGGCGCCGACGTCAAGCCCGGCGACGTCCTGCTGGCGATCGACGGCGTCGTACTTACCGAATCGCTGACCCCGGCCATGCAGCTCGTCGGCGCGGCCGGCCGCGCCGTCGAACTCACCCTGCGCAACGGTGCCGGCCACGGCGAAGCCGCGGGCGGCCAGCGCCGCGTGGCCGTGGTCCCGGTCAAGGACGAGGAACGCCTGCGGTACCAGGAATGGGTCGCCAGCAACCGGCGGACCGTCCGCGAAGCCTCCAACGGAACGTTCGGCTACCTCCACATCCCGGACATGATGGCCAATGGCTGGGCCCAGCTGCATCGCGACCTCGACACCGAAACCGCCCTCGACGGGCTGATCGTCGATGTCCGCCGCAACCGCGGCGGCCACACCTCCCAGCTCGTGGCCGAACTCATCGGACGCAAGGTCACCGGCTGGAGCATGCCGCGCGGGGAGAAACCGCGGACCTACCCGCACCACGCACCGCGCGGACCGGTCATCATCCTGACGGACGAGTTCGCCGGATCCGACGGCGACATCATCACCCAGGTCTCCAAGCTGCGGGGGATCGGACCCGTCATTGGCACCCGCACGTGGGGCGGCGTCGTCGGAATCGACAACCGCTTCGCGCTGGCCGACGGCACGGGCGTGACCCAGCCGCGCTACGCCACCTGGTTCGCCGGCGGCGTCGGCTGGGGCGTGGAGAACTTCGGCGTCACCCCGGACATCGAAGTGACCTTCCCGCCGCACGCCTACGCCGCCGGCACTGACCCGCAGCTGGAATACGGCATCGGGGCGTTGAAGGAAATGATCCAGGAACTGCCCACGGACCGTCCCCCGCTGCGCGAGGGCTACCGCCGTGTCCGGCCCGCCCCGTTGCCTGCACGCCGGCAGGGCAGCTAGGCCTAGGCAGCCCCGCGGGTCCGCGCTTCCGCGGGGGGACCTGCCGCGAAACCCCTCGCGAAAAGACCCAAAGCAAAGGCCCCCGCTGCCCTGGAAAATCCAGGGTGGCGGGGGCCTTCGCTTTGCTGCCTGAAGAACTAGGAAGCCAGGGTCGCATCCAGGGTGATCTTGATGCCGGTGAGGGCGGCCGAGACGGGGCAGCCCACCTTGGCTTCCTCAGCGATGCGCTGGAATTCGTCCTCCGTGATCCCCGGGATCCGCGCGCTCACGGTCAGGTGGCTGTCCGTGATGCCGGTGCCGGGCACGAAGGTGACATCCGCCTTGGTGTTGACTTGCTCGGGCGTGTGGCCGGCCTGGGCGACAGCGAGGCTGAATGCCATGGAGAAGCAGGCCGAGTGGGCCGCGGCGATGAGCTCTTCGGGGCTGGTCTTGCCCTCGGATGCCTCGGCGCGCGCCTTCCAGGTGACATCGAAGTTACCCAGTCCGGAGCTGTCCAGCGTCGTGTTGCCGGCGCCCGTCATCAGGTCGCCATTCCATACAGTGTGCGCGGTGCGTGTTGCTGCCATGTCCACTCCTCAAGATCGTTGTCATCCCACAGATCCGGCGATCCGCCGGATCATCCGTGTCCATCCTAGGGATTCGGCGCCGCCTGCGCACGGGGGTTCCGCTGTCAGTGGATTATGACCGGGTCTGGCGGGTACTGCTTAACGACGGCGGCGCCACACCCCTGCCTAGGGGTGCGGCGCCGTCGCTGTCGTTGACGTCGGGGACTGCTAGTTCCAGAGCGTGGCGACGGCAATGTTGATCAGCGCCATGCCGCCGACGGCGTGCGCCAGACCCTTGGGGACCTCAGCCCCGGAAGCAGCCTTCCGGTACCCGATGATGGCGGCCACCAGCACAACGATGGCGATCACCAATTTGACGGTGATCTTGAAGTAGTTGACCGGTTCGTGGGTGGCCCCCAGGATCCCTACGAGCGCCAGCCCCGTGACCAGCTGGGCAATTGCGCCGTACAGCTGCACCGGCAGGACGGTGGGCTTCTTGAAGGTGGCGAACCAGCCGCCGACGATCGCGGCGGCGCCCAAGACGTGCAGGAAGATCAGAATGTATTTAAGAATGTCCATGGCACCAGCTTAGCGACAATCTGTCGGCAAACGACGGAGGGCACCTTCCGTCATGGAAGGTGCCCCCGGTTCACCGTGTTTCAGGCGGGCTGTGGCTCGTTAGAGGCCCAGGTCCGCTTCGAACGCGCCTTCTTCGAGGCGTGCCTTCAGCGTCTGCAGGAAGCGTCCTGCATCCGCGCCGTCCACCAGGCGGTGGTCGTACGTCAGGGAGAGGTACATCATGGAGCGGATGGCCAGCGAGTCGTCGCCGTTCTCGTCCGAGACCACCACGGCGCGCTTGACGATCGCGCCGGTGCCCAGGATGGCGACCTGCGGCTGGTTGATGATCGGGGTGTCGAAGAGAGCGCCCACGGAACCGATGTTGGTGATGCTGAAGGTTCCGCCGGAGAGCTCGTCCGGGCCGATCTTGCCGTTGCGGGTGCGGTCCGCGACGTCGGCGATCTTGCCGGCCAAGCCGGCGAGGTTCAGGTTGCCGGCGTCGGCGATAACCGGCACCAGCAGGCCCTTGTCGGTGTCCACCGCAATCGCCAGGTGTTCGGCGTTGTGGTAGGTGATCTCCTGCTTGTCCTCGTCGTAGGAGGCGTTGATCTTCGGGTGCTGCTTCAGGGCCTCGGCGACAGCCTTGGCGATGAAGGGCAGGAAGGTCAGCTTGGAGCCGTTCTGGGCCTGGAAGGAGTTCTTGGCCTTGGCGCGCAGCTTGGCTACCTTGGTCATGTCAACCTCGTGGACCTGCGTCAGCTGGGTCGAGATGTCCAGGGACTCGCGCATGCGGCGGGCGATGACCTGGCGGATGCGCGGGGCCTTCTGCACGGTGCCGCGCAGGGAGGACACTGCGGCGGCCGGAGCGGCAGACGGGGCTGCGGCAGCAGCTCCCGCTGCAGCGGGGGCTGCCGGTGCGGCCTTCGCCTCGGCGGCGGCCAGCACATCCTGCTTGCGGATGCGGCCGCCGACGCCGGTGCCGGTCAGGGACGCGATGTCGACGCCTTGCTGGTTGGCCAGCTTGCGGACGAGGGGAGTGACATAGCCGGACTCTGCCGGCGCGGCAGCTTCTGCCTTAGCCGGAGCGGCGGGAGCTGCAGCGGCGGGCGCCGCGGCCGGTGCGGGGGCGGCTGCCGGAGCCGCCGGTGCGGGAGCCGGAGCTGCTGCGGGAGCGGCTGCCGGAGCCGGGGCTGCTGCCGGAGCCGGGGCTGCTGCCGGAGCCGGGGCGGCTGCGGGAGCCGGTGCGGCGGGGGCTGCTGCGCCGGAACCGATGACGGCCAGGACGGAGCCGACCTCGGCGGTTTCGTCCTCGTTGACTCGGATTTCCAGGAGGGTTCCGGCGACGGGGGACGGAATTTCGGTGTCAACCTTGTCGGTGGAAACCTCGAGCAGCGGCTCGTCGACCTCCACGGTGTCGCCGACGCTCTTCAGCCAGCGGGTGACGGTGCCTTCGGTGACGCTCTCGCCCAGGGCCGGAAGCGTGACGTCGTGTCCTTCACCGGCGGGAGCAGAAACCGGGGCAGCGGCGGCAGCGGCAGGCGCCTCGGCCTCGGGGGCCGGAGCCTCCGCGGCCGACGGGGATGCTGCGGGGGCCTCTTCGGCGGGGGCTGCGGCCGGAGCTTCTGCGGCGGCCGGGGCGGCGTCGCCGGAGCCGATGCGGACCAGCGGGGCGCCGACTTCTGCGGTCTCGTCTTCGGCGACGAGGATTTCCTCAATCACGCCGGCAATCGGAGAGGGGATTTCGGTGTCTACTTTGTCGGTGGAAACCTCGAGCAGCGGCTCGTCCACCTCTACCCGGTCACCGACCTGCTTGAGCCAGCGGGTGACGGTTCCTTCGGTGACGCTCTCACCGAGGGCGGGCAAGTTAACGGATTCAGACATGTCGTCCCCGTTCTCCTTATTGATCTTTAGTGCGGATGATTGCTGCCTTGTTCGAGCTTAGTGCACCCGGCATTTTGGGCCGGGCGCACTAAGCACGGAGTTCTTGCGGTGGTGCGGGCGGAGATGCCTAGCCGTGGAGGGGTTTGCCCGCCAGCGCCAGGTGCGCCTCGCCCAGGGATTCGTTCTGGGTCGGGTGGGCGTGGACCAGCTGGGCCACGTCCTCGGGGTAGGCTTCCCAGTTCACGATCAGCTGGGCCTCGCCGATCTGTTCGCCCATGCGGGAGCCGATCATGTGGACGCCGACGACGGGGCCGTCCTTCTGGCGGACCAGCTTCACGATGCCGCTAGTGCCCAGGATGGAGCTCTTGCCGTTGCCGGCGAGGTTGTATTCCTGGGTTTCGACCTGGTCGTCACCGAACTTGGCCTTGGCGGCTGCCTCGGTGTAGCCGACCGTCGCGATTTCGGGCTCGGCGTAGGTGACCTTGGGGATGTTGACGTCTTCGACGACCACCGGCTTCAGGCCCGCGATTTCTTCGGCGACGAAGATGCCCTGCTGGTAGCCGCGGTGGGCCAGCTGGACGCCCGGGACGATGTCGCCGACGGCGTAGATGTTGCCAACACCGGTGTGCAGGCGCTCGTTGGTGATGACGAAGCCGCGGTCGATGGTGACGCCGGCCTCTTCGTAGCCGAGGTTGGCCGTGACGGGGCCGCGGCCCACGGCCACGAGCAGGAGATCGGCCTCGAAGGTCTTGCCGTCGACGAGGGTGACCTTGACGCCGTCGGCGTTCTGCTCCACGCCCTGGAAGAACACGCCGGTGGAGAACTTGATGCCGCGCTTCTTGAAGGCGCGCTCAAAGTTCTTGACGATGGCGGCGTCCTCGTTCGGGACGAGGGAGGGCAGGCCTTCGACGATGGTGACGTCGACGCCGAAGGACTTCCAGACGGAAGCGAACTCGACGCCGATCACGCCGCCGCCCAGGATGATCGCGCTCTGGGGGATGTAATCCATGGTGAGGGCTTCGTCGGACGTGATGACCTTGCCGCCGATTTCCAGGCCCGGCAGGGTGCGGGAGTAGGAGCCGGTGGCGAGGACGATGTTCTTGCCCTTGTAGGCGGTGCCGTTCACGACGATGGTGTCGGCGCCCTGGAGCTTGCCCTCACCCTCGATGACGGTGATGCCCTTCTTGGACTTGATCAGTCCCTGCAGGCCCTTGAACTTGCCGGCAATGATGCCGTCCTTGTAGGCGTTGACGGCCGTGATGTCGATGCTGTCGAGGGTCACGTTCACGCCGTACTTTGAGGAGTCACGGGCGTGGTCTGCCAGCTCCGCGGAGTGCAGGAGCGCCTTGGTCGGGATGCAGCCGTTGTGCAGGCAGGTGCCGCCGAGTTTGGCCTTTTCGATGAGGCCGACGGTGAGGCCAAGCTGGACGGCACGCAGAGCGGTGGCGTAGCCGCCGCTGCCGCCGCCGAGTACCAGGATGTCGAATTCTTGCGCAGTTGCCTGATCGGCCACTAAAACGCTCCCTCGCGTGAACGATGACGCGAGAGTACGCATCATCTGGTCTTGAAACTTGCCTGCCGTGATTATGCCAGCAGGCCCGTTCCCTTTCATTTGTGACTACTTCTTGGGGTCTATCGTCGTTCACCTTAGCGAACCACTTATACATGCTCCACCTTGTCGCGGTGTTTGTGGAGCGCTTGTGTCCAGTGTCACGCGGCTTTGTGGCCGAGGCATCAGGGCCCCGGCCACAGAGCGGCGTGGGTGCGGACCGCCGTGGCGTCAGGCGGTGCTGTTGGACGTTGCTGTTAGGCGGAAGCCTTCAGCAGGTCTTCGACGTACGCCACAAGAGTGCGGACGGTGCAGCCGGTGCCCTGCTTGTGGTTGTAACCGTAGGGGCTGCCGTTATTGAACGACGGTCCGGCGATGTCGATGTGGGCCCAGGGGATCTGTTCGCCGTCCTTGCCCTTGCCGACGAATTCGCGCAGGAACACGGCCGCGGTCATCATGCCGCCGTGGCGTTCGCCGATGTTGGCGATGTCCGCGACCTGCGAGTCGAGGCTGGGGCGCAGTTCTTCGGGCAGGGGCATGGGCCAGACGAGCTCGCCCGCACGGTCCGCGGCGGCTTTGATGGCGCCGGTGACGGAGTCGGAGCCCATGACGCCGGCGGTGCGGTCTCCCAGGGCGATCAGCTGCGCGCCGGTAAGGGTGGCGACGTCAATGATCGCGTCCGGGAACTCCTGGCTCGCTGCAACGATGCCGTCGGCCATGACCAGGCGGCCCTCGGCGTCGGTGTTCAGGACCTCGACGGTCTTGCCGCCGAACATCGTGAGGACGTCGGCGGGACGCTGGGCAGCGCCGGAGGGCATGTTCTCCGCAATGCACAGCCAGGCCGTCGCCTTGACCGGCAGGCCGAGGCCTGCGATGGCCAGCACGGTGTTAAGGACGACGGCGGCCCCGGCCATGTCGCTCTTCATGTCACCCATGCCGAGGGCAGGCTTGATGGAAATGCCCCCGGTGTCAAAGGTGATGCCCTTGCCCACGAGGGCGATCTTGGCCGTGGCCTTGGCCGGGGCGTACTCCACCTTCACGAGGCGCGGCTGGCGGGTGGAGCCCTTGCCGACACCGAGGATGCCGCCGAAGCCCTCCTTCTCGAGGCGCTTCTCGTCCCAGACGGTCACCTTGACGGGCAAGCCCTTGGACAGCTCCTTGGCGGCGTCGGCGAAGGACTCGGGGTAGAGGTGGCTCGGCGGCTGGTTGACCAGGGTGCGGGTCGCGTTCACGGCCGTGCCGATCAGGGACGCCCGGTCCAGGACCGGCTGCAGTGCCTTGTCCGCGGCGAAGTCGGTCAGGATGGCGACGTTCTTCACCGGGTCCTTGAGCCCGTTCTGGGAGGACCGGAACTCCGTGTAGGAGTAGGCGCCCATTGCCGCGCCCTCGGCGACGGCGGCGACCTCGGCGAGGGTCGTCGTCGGAAGTGCCAGGGTGACGGTGGTGACGCCGGCCAGCTGGCGGACCGCCGAGCCGGCGGCGCGGCGCAGCGCCTCCTCGCTGAGCGGCTGCTTCGCTGAACCCTTGTTCGCGGGCAGCTTGCCGACGCCGGCGAGCAGCAGAATGGTGGCCCCCGCCTCGGGCAGGCCGGGCAGGCGGTGGGCCTGGTCAGCCGCGCCGGTGATGCCAAGAACGCTCAGTGATTCCGCCAGGGCCTCAGCGGCCTTGGCCGTCAGCGGATTGTCGAGCAATACCGGGCCGTCCGGACCCTGCCCGACGCCGATGACGAGGGCATCGCTGGGGGACTTCTTTAGGTCCCCTGCGACTGCACTAAGTTTGACTTCACTATTCTTGACCACGAGGACAGTCCTCAATTCTCTGTGATGTTTCTCGGTGATTTTCGGCAGGAACTGCATGTTCGGCGCCCTGCCGCGGATCCCGGGCCGCCGTCGTTCTGGGACGCAACCCGGTGTCTGCAAGCTAGCCCTAGGGCCAGTTCCGATCGTAGTCTCTCCCGACTCCGGACTTTCAATCGAATGAGAGCTGGAGCACACCCGGGGCAGGAATTAGCCCGGACGCCGGGGCGTTGTACTGTTAGCGGCGCTGCCGTGCGGTGAGTGCCCTGTGGACTGGCCGTCGGGTTCTGCATGATTCCGCGGGCTCTGCCTGATCGTCCGGAACCTGCGTGGCTGTCCGGACGACGGACCGCGACCCGCAACTCCTGCCGCCGCCATCGTGAAAGGAACACGCCGTGATTGAACGGATTTCCGGCTCTCTGCTGGACCCCCAGTCGCTCTATATCCGTGATGACGCGCTGTTCTCCAGCCCCGAACTGCACGGACTCAACCTCGTCATGGGGTTCACCGGCTTCGCTGACGCCGGCCACGTGGTCCGGCAGATCACCGCCGAGCTGTTGGACACGCTCGATTCCGAGATGATCGCCCAGTTCGACGCCGACCAGCTGATGGACTACCGGTCCCGGCGTCCGCAAGTTAGCTTCGTCGAGGACCACCTGCAGGATTACCAGGCCCCGAGCCTGGCGCTCTACCGCCTGGTCGACGGGCTGGGCAGCCCCTTCCTGTTCCTTGCCGGGTTCGAGCCGGACCTGCAATGGGAGCGCTTCGCACGCGCCGTCGTCGGCATCGTCGAGGAACTCGACGTCAACCTCGTCGCCTGGATCCATTCGATCCCGATGCCCGTGCCCCACACCCGGCCGGTCGGTGTGACCGTGCACGGCAACCGGCCGGAACTGATCGAGGGAATCTCCGTGTGGAAGCCCACCGTGGAGGTTCCTGCCGCCGTGGGCCACATCCTGGAGCTGCGTCTGACGGAGGCCGGTCGGAACATCGCCGGCTATGTCATCCATGTGCCGCATTACCTGGCCGAAGCCGAATACCCCACGGCCGCCGTTGCCGGACTCGAGTACCTGGGCGCGGCCACCTCCCTCATGCTGCCGACGGACCGTCTGCGCGAGGCCGGACGTGAGGTGGGCCGGCAGATCGCCGAGCAGATTGAGGCGTCCGAAGAGGTCCAGCAGGTGGTCTCCCGGCTGGAGTCCCGGTATGACGAAAAGGCCGAGGGGACTGTCCGGCGGTCGCTGCTGGCCGACGAGAACGACCAAATCCCCAACGCCGATGCCCTGGGGGCCGCCGTCGAGGCGTACTTGGCCCGTAAAGAACCCGGCGAATAAATACTATTTATCAACAAGCCGGGCATAATAGGGGAGTGACCTCCCCCCGCGCCTGGCTGATTTGGATCATCGGGATCTTTGCGTATCTCGTGGCGGTCAGCCAGCGCACCTCGTTCGGGGTCGTCGGCCTGGAGGCCACGGAACGCTTCCATGCCAGCGCGGCCGAAATTTCCTTCTTCACTGTGCTGCAGCTCCTGGTCTACGCCGCGCTACAGATTCCGGTGGGCATCCTCGTGGATCGGTACGGCTCCCGCGCCATGCTGGCAGGCGGCGGCATCCTGATGGGGCTCGGCCAGCTGCAGCTCGCGTTTGCCGACAACATCCCCGGCGGTGTTCTGGGACGTGTCCTGGTGGGTGCCGGCGACGCCATGACGTTCATCTCCGTCATCCGGCTTATTCCGCTCTGGTTTGCGCCGGGGCGCGTGCCGCTACTGACGCAGCTGACGGGCATGTCCGGACAGCTGGGCCAGCTGTTCAGCGTGGTGCCGTTCGCCATGATCCTGCACTCCGCGGGGTGGACGCCTGCCTTCCTGACGCTCGCCGGGATGTCCGGCATCGCCGTCGTGCTGGTCCTGCTGTTGCTTCAGGACCTCCCGCCCGGGCACCCGGCCCCGCCGCCGTCCCAGGGCCTGCGCGCCACCGGAATTTCGCTGGGGCACGCCTGGCGGCAGCCCGGGACCCGGCTGGGGCTGTGGAGCCACTTCACCGTCCAGTTCAGCGGCACGGTGTTTGCCATGACCTGGGGCTACCCCTTCCTGATTTCCGCCCAGGGGCTGGACCGGGGAACCGTCTCCGGCCTCATGTCCCTCTACGTGGCCGCCGCCATTGCCGCCGGCCCCCTCATGGGCAGGTTCGTTGCCCGACATCCGCTGCGCCGTTCCACGATGGTGCTCCTGATTTCCGGCTGCACCGCTGCGGCATGGGCGGCCGTCCTGCTGCTGCCGGGACGATCTCCGCTCTGGCTCCTGGCTGTCCTTGTGGTGACGCTGGCCGTCGGCGGCCCCGGTTCGATGATCGGCTTCGACTTCGCCCGAACCTTCAACCCGGCGCACCGGCTCGGGACCGCCACCGGAATTGTCAACGTGGGCGGCTTCATTGCCGCCCTGGTGTCCATCTACCTCATTGGGCTGGTCCTCGACGTCCTTTACGCCAGCGGCTTCTCCCGCGGCGAGCTCTACGGCCTGGATCCCTTCCGCGTCGCCCTCAGCGTCCAGTTCCTCCTGCTGGCCGGGGGAGCCTGCGCCATCATCGTTACCCGGCGGAAGGTCCGGCGCCAGATGGCGGCCCAAGGGGTCACTGTTCCGCCGCTGCTGAAATCCCTCGCCAAGCAACGCAAGCTCGTCGCGGAGCGCCGCCGCACGCCCTGAGTAGCGGTTTGGTGTGTTGGCTGCCCGGCGCAACGCCCTGAAGTTATCCACATAGCGCAGAACGGGACTCCCGCAGCGATCCGGCCGTCGCGAAGCTTGGCTTATGACAGCTCCCGATCATTTGAGAATTTCCGGCCCTGAAGACATCCTTGGCTTCATCCCTCACTCCCTGGGCTACTGGCCCGAGAACAGCCTCGTGGCCATGACCATGGAAGGCAAACGGCTCGGAGCCACCTTGCGGGTCGACCTCCCCGCGCTAGGCGGTAGCGTCGTCGGCGGCCGCAGCGGCGGAGGAGGGGGCAATACAGCGGCCCCGGGACGCGGTGGCGCCGGGTCCAGACGGCGTTCCGGCTCAGGCCGGAGCGACGCGCTGGCCGGCTTTGCGCGAAATGTCGTGTCCTACTTGCAGGCGGACGACGCCGCCGATGGTTCGCTGCTGGCCTTCTTCACTGATACGGATACCAACAGCGACGACGGCCGCCCTGGGTTGGCGGTCCTGCTCAAAGAACTCGAACTTGCCCTGGAGGCGGCCGGAATGCCCGTGAGGGACGCGTGGGTTATTGGCGCGGAGTTCTGGCGCAACGCCTACTGCAGCGATCCGGACTGCTGTGTGCCGCCCGGCCGGCCGATCGAGCAGATCACGAACAGCAAACTCAATGCCGAGATGGTTTTCCGCGGCAGCAGTGTAGGCGAGGCCCCCGGAGCGCAGGACACCAGGCCGGCGCCGCGGCCCGTGGACCCTGCGGTCCGTACGGCCGAGTCCGGCTGGGCTGCGCAATTCTCCTCGCGACGGCGGGACCGGGCCCAATTCGCCCAGGTGCTTGATGTCTGGACGATGGTGATGCAGGCGGCCGGCCAGTCGCCTGACCTGACACCGGAACTGACCGGTTACCTACGGGCCAGCCTTTGCATCCCGTCTTGGCGGGACGCAGTTCTCGTGATGGCGGCCGCCGGGCGGCCGGCGGCCGAACGCGGCGCTGAAGACTTCGGCATGTTCGACCCGGAAGCCGGATCCGCCTTCCGGCCCGGAACGAACTCTTCTCCACGGCCCGGACCAACGCCCAGTCCCATTCCAGGACCGACGCCTTCCGACGGCCAGCCGGCCGGTGGCGCCGACGCTGGCCCAGTCCCGGATGCCGGCCCGGGCGCCGACACGCTTCCCGGCTACGGGGAGGTCCTGCTCGGGCTGGCCCCGTCGGTCCCGGACTGGGCCCTGATGGTCGGGCTTGAGCGGGTCCTGCAACTGCTGGGAAGTCTCGGCGGCGGTGAGTCGACCGCAGCCGCCGTGACGGCAAGGGGCTGGATTGAATGGTGCCGCGGACGGGGTTCCTACGCCGACGCCTTGTATCGGCAGGCACTGCAGGACTATCCGGGATACAGATTGGCGGAACTGCTGGCAGAACTTGGCCGGCGCGGCACCCTTTGCGGCTGGGCAGCCAGACGGGAGGCAGCATGGCAGAAGTTTGCGCCGGACGCGGCGTGAGGAGTCGCCGCAATATTGTGGACCCGGCGCCCCGGAAGGCACCTCAGGAGAAAACCGTGAGACAATAGTTGCCGAGACCCGGTTGGGTCCGTGTATCAAGTGCCCGCAATGAACCTTGGAAACAGGGAACATTCCGGCCGCCCCAGCAGTTCTACTTAGTGGCTCTGCTGGTCGTGGTTGCATCTGATGTTGAACACGGACTTGACAGGGTCATAGTGGTGTTGCCCGTATGGCGATCCGCAGACCGCAGCTAGAAAGGTTTTCAGTGACCCCGTCTTCCGCGAAGAAGGAACCCGCCGACCAGGCCGAAATGTCCCCCGACGAGAAGAAGGCGGCGACCAACGCCAAGCGCGCCGCCACGCGTGCAGCCAACAAGGCTGTCAAAGACGCCGCTTCCGCCGAGGGCGGCGACACCGTAACCGGAGTCGCCAAGCCTGAGCCCAAGAAGCGCGGGCCCAAGCCCGGCGCCAAAGCCGCGGCAGAGGCCGCCGGCAAATCAGCCAGTGAGCACGGCGACGACGATGACGTCGACGTCGAAGAGGACCTCGACGACATCACGCCCGATGCTGCCGAACTCGGCGACGAGGTAGAAGGCGAAGAGGCGCCCGGCAAGGCTGCAGCGGCCACCGGCTCCGGCTTCGTCTACTCCGATGCCGATGACGACGACGCCCCGGTGCAGCAGGTCATGTCCGCCGGCGCCACCGCCGACCCCGTCAAGGACTACCTGAAGCAGATCGGCAAGGTCGCGCTGCTGAACGCTGAGCAGGAAGTGGACCTGGCCCTGCGGATCGAGGCCGGCCTCTTCGCCGAGGAAAAGATCGCCGCCGACGACGGCACGATGGATCCGAAGCTCAAGCGTGAGCTTGAATTCGTCATCCACGACGGCAAGCGTGCCAAGAACCACCTGCTGGAAGCCAACCTCCGCCTCGTGGTCTCGCTGGCCAAGCGCTACACCGGCCGCGGCATGCTGTTCCTGGACCTGATCCAGGAAGGCAACCTGGGCCTGATCCGTGCGGTCGAGAAGTTCGACTACACGAAGGGCTTCAAGTTCTCCACCTACGCCACGTGGTGGATCCGCCAGGCGATCACCCGCGCCATGGCCGACCAGGCCCGCACCATCCGCATCCCGGTGCACATGGTGGAAGTCATCAACAAGCTGGCCCGCGTCCAGCGCCAGATGCTGCAGGATCTCGGCCGCGAACCCACGCCGGAGGAGTTGGCCCTCGAACTGGACATGACCCCGGAAAAGGTCGTCGAGGTCCAGAAATACGGCCGCGAGCCCATATCCCTGCACACTCCGCTTGGCGAGGACGGCGACTCCGAATTCGGTGACCTCATCGAGGACTCCGAAGCCGTGGTTCCCGCGGATGCCGTGAGCTTCACCCTGCTGCAGGAACAGCTGCACTCGGTGCTGGACACGTTGTCAGAGCGCGAAGCCGGTGTGGTCGCCATGCGCTTCGGCCTCACCGACGGGCAGCCGAAGACTTTAGACGAAATCGGCAAGGTCTACGGTGTGACGCGCGAGCGCATCCGCCAGATCGAATCCAAGACCATGTCCAAGCTGCGGCACCCGTCGCGCTCACAGGTCCTGCGCGACTACCTGGACTAACGGCCGCACACCAGCCGCAGGCTGGGAGCAGTCCACACCAACGCGGGGTCACATCCGGCCCGCCGCCTGGCGGGCCGGATGTGACCCCGCGTTGGTGTTTTGCCTGAGTGGTTTTGCAGGATCAGGCGTCCCTTCGCACTAACTCGCGTTTAACGAACAAGGACCCCTCCGAATCGGAGAGGTCCTTGTTCACTAGTTGTTCAGTAGTCCCAGAGTTCAGTAATCTCAGGTCGCTGAAGACCCGGCCAGACGCCGAGCCGGAAACCGGGGGGTCTAGTCGACCGGAACCGGGGCCTTCTGGTGAAGGCGGTCTGTCTCGTCGTGCCAGTCTGAGCTGAGCGGCTTGAGTGTCGGCTCTACGGCGCGTGCGTGGTGGCCGCAGAAAAGAAGCTCACCGCCGGAGGCTCCGAGAACAACCCGGACATATGCCTGTGCTCCGCAACGATCGCACCGGTCTGCGGCGGTCAGTGTGCGGTCCGCAACTGCTGTTGTCATGTTCGGCCTCCTTAGTAGATCGGTATATCTATATAACCAGTATTCGTGGCCAAACCATCGCCGGGATGGCCCACTTTCGCTGTCCGCGTATCACGTCTCAGTAACGGGGAAGCCCCGCACGGTCCTTCCGGGGAGTGGCAGATCGGCGAGGACCCTGACTCCGACTAACCTAGGAAGAGCGTTAAACACTGTGACCGCCGGCCTGCGCACGCTGCAGGGGCCGTCCCCGTCTTGTAAGGAGTTCACGACCCGTGGCACCCAGTTCTGATTACACCGCCCGGCACCTTTCCGTGCTGGAGGGCCTCGAGGCCGTCCGCAAGCGCCCGGGCATGTACATCGGCTCCACGGATTCCCGCGGACTCATGCACTGCCTCTGGGAGATCATCGACAACTCCGTCGACGAGGCCCTCGCCGGCTTCGGCCACGACATCAAGATCATCCTGCACGCGGACAACTCGGTGGAGATCCACGACGACGGCCGTGGCATCCCCGTGGACGTCGAACCGAAAACCGGGCTGACCGGCGTCGAAGTGGTTTTCACCAAACTGCACGCCGGCGGAAAGTTCGGCGGCGGCTCCTACACGGCTTCGGGCGGCCTGCACGGCGTGGGCGCCTCCGTCGTCAACGCCCTGTCGGCACGCCTCGACGTCGAGGTGGACCGTGGCGGCAAGATCTACAAGATGTCCTTCCGCCGCGGCGAGCCGGGCCGCTTCAAGGACCCGGGCACCAAGCCGGATCCGGCCTCGGTCTTCGAACCGTTCGTTGACGGCTCCGTGCTCGACGTCGTCGGCAAGGCCAAGCGCGGAATGACGGGAACGCGGATCCGTTACTGGGCCGACCGGCAGATCTTCACGCCCGACGCCAAATTCTCCTACGAGGACCTCGCCGCGCGGGCCCGCCAGACCTCGTTCCTGGTCCCCGGGCTGAAGCTTACGGTCCGGGACGAACGCAGGCTTGCCGGCACCCCGGGCGAAGCGGGCCCGCATGAGGAAGTCTTCCACCACGACGGCGGCATCGCCGAGTTTGTCGACTTCCTCGCCGCTGACCCGGCCATCACCGACATCTGGCGTCTGCACGGCGCCGGCAAATTCAAGGAAACAGTGCCCGTTCTTGACGAGCGGGGGCACAGCCAGCTCGCGGAGGTGGAACGGGACTGCGAAGTCGACGTCGCCCTGCGCTGGGGGATCGGCTACGACAGCACGGTCCGCACCTTCGTCAACATCATCTCCACGCCGAAGGGCGGCACCCACCAGTCCGGCTTCGAGCAGGCCCTGCTGAAGACCTTCCGCAAGGCGATCGAGACCAATGCCCGCAAACTCAAAGCAGGCAACGACAAGATCGAAAAGGACGACATCTTCGCCGGCCTGACGGCAGTCCTGACCGTCCGGCTGGCCGAGCCGCAGTTCGAGGGCCAGACCAAGGAAATCCTGGGCACGTCGGCCGTGCGGGCCATCGTGGCCAAGGTGGTGGAGCAGGAGATCACCGCACGGCTGACCTCCTCAAACCGCAACGACAAAGCCCAGTCGGCGCTGCTGCTGGAAAAGGTCGTCAGCGAGATGAAGTCCCGCATCTCGGCGCGCGTCCACAAGGAAACCCAGCGCCGCAAGAATGCACTGGAAACCTCCTCCATGCCGACCAAGCTTGCCGACTGCCGCACGGACGACGTCGCGCGGTCCGAACTGTTCATCGTCGAGGGTGACTCCGCACTCGGCACTGCCAAACTGGCAAGGTCCTCAGATTTCCAGGCCCTCCTGCCGATCCGCGGCAAGATCCTCAACGTCCAGAAGGCGTCCGTCGGGGACATGCTCTCCAACGCCGAGTGCGCGGCCCTGATCCAGGTGGTGGGGGCAGGCTCGGGCCGGACGTTCGACATCAGTGCGGCCCGGTACGGCAAGGTGATCCTCATGACCGACGCCGATGTCGACGGCGCCCACATCCGGACGCTGCTGCTGACGCTCTTCTTCCGCTACATGCGGCCCATGATCGATGAGGGCCGCGTCTTTGCCGCCGTCCCGCCGCTGCACCGGGTGGAGGTCATCAACGCCGGCCAGAAGGCCAACGAGATGATCTACACCTACTCCGAGGCCGAGCTCCACGTCTTGCTGGCGAGGCTCGCCAAGGAGGGCAAGCGCTACAAGGAGCCGATCCAGCGCTACAAGGGCCTGGGCGAGATGGACGCCGAGCAGCTGGCAGAAACCACCATGGACCCGCGCCACCGGACGCTCCGCAAGGTCGGGATCGACAACGCCAAGCAGGCCGAAGAAGTCTTCGACCTCCTCATGGGCTCCGACGTGGCACCGCGCAAGGACTTCATCATTGCCGGCGCCGCAAGCCTGGACCGGGAGCGCATCGACGCCTGACCGGACCCGGGACACTAAGACCCCGTTCGTCGTCGATCATCACGCCAGCCATGGCGATCGTGAACGCCTCCGACGTCCGCGGAGGTGGCTCCGAACCATGTCGGCAGGTGGTGGAGCAGGTCTTTTTGGTCATCGCCGATCCATGCGACGTGGCCGTCTGGCCGGAGCAGGACCGCGGGCGCGTCCAGTTCCCCGCTGACGTCCACGACGTGGTCGATCCGATCCTGCCATCCTGCCACGGAGAGTTCGCCGGTCTGGTCCAGCAGGAGCCCGCGGCCTTCGCGGGTGAGCTCATACAGGCGGCAGCGCGAGAGAGGGATGTCGCGCAGTCGCCTGCCGAGAAGCTCAGGTCCTTCGCCGAAGTCGTAGCGGACCCCGATCGCGGTGACCTTCTCCGCCAGGAAACGGCGGACGTCCTCAAAGTCCATCAGCGCAGTCAGCAGCCGGCGCACGGCCTGCGGGCCCGGCTCGGGGGAGAGCAGTTCGCTCTGGGCGCGGGTGATGGTGAGCACGTCCTCGGCGACCGGGTGACGCTCGGCGTAATAGGTGTCCAGCAGCCCGCCCGGTGCCCACCCGTTGACCTCGGCGGCGAGCTTCCAGCCGAGGTTGAAGGCGTCCTGGATGCCGAGGTTCAAACCCTGCCCTCCCAGCGGCGGGTGGATGTGCGCCGCGTCGCCGGCGAGAAGTACCCGGTCCACTCGGTATCGATCGGCAATCCGGGTGGCGTCGCTGAAACGGGATAGCGAGCGTGGTGAGTGGACGCCGAAGTCGGTGCCCGCGTACGCCCGCAGCTGCGTCCGGAACTCCGCCAGGGTCGGCGGGACCGAGCGATCCTCGGCCACGGTCGCCGCGGGTACGACGGCGCGGTACAGGCCGTTTCCGGCGGGGCCGATGCCGAACCCCTTGTGGGTCTTGCGCACCTCGTCCGCCACTTCAGCCAGCTCGTCCGGCGGCGCGGTCACCTCGACCTCGCCGAGGAGCCACTCCGTGTTGGCGGGCTCGCCGGGGAAGCCAACGCCGAGCAGCCTGCGCACCAGGCTGCGTCCCCCGTCGCAGCCGACCAGCCATCGGGAGCGCAGCCGTGTGCCGTCGGCGAGCCCGACGCTCACCCCGTCCCCGTCCTGCTCTACACCCGTCACCTCGGAGCCGCGGCGGATCTGCGCGCCGAGCTCGACGGCGCGCTCGGCCAGCAGGCGATCGGTGACCGGCTGGGGGATGCCGAGGACGTAGCCGTGTGCGGTGTCCAAATTCGCCGGCCGGGGTTTATCGATCGCGGCGAAGCGGCCTACGCCGCCGGGATACTGCTGCCCGTGTGCGAGGAAACGGTCCAGCAGCCCGCGTTGGTCCATGATCTCAATGCTGCGCGGGTGCAGGCCAAGCGAGCGGACAGTCTCGCTCGGCTCCGCGTCCTTCTCCAGCACGAGCACGTCCACGTCGTGCAGCCGCAACTCGCTGGCCAGCATCATCCCCGTCGGCCCGCCGCCGCTAATGATCACGTCGAACATGTGAAACCCCAATCCAAGAAATCACCTTCCGGCCTGCGGCCCCGAATCGCGGAATCGCCCGGAGCAGTCCCCATTTCCTCGGGTATTTTGGCCGCGACTCACTATTCTGGCCGTTGGCAGGGGCCTTGCGGCAAGTCCCCTGGCGAGCTATAACCTGAAAAGGGCAAGGAGATTAATTCTCCTTGCCCTTCGCATGTGCGGGAGCGGTGTTGCGAGGACGCTGCTCATCGCCCGCATGCCTGCCACGACGCCTTCCGTGCAGACGCCTTCCGAAAATGACAGAGCTTCAGCCGAGCAGGCCGGGGACCAATAACAGAGCCGTCGGCAGGGCCAGCAGCAGTACGCAGGCTGCCAGGACGGCCGCGCGCAGGGCATCCGGAAGCGGGGGCTGGGGCGAGAGCAGGCGGCTGACGCGGGACGCCGTCGTGCCTGCCGAGCCGGTGCCCCCGGTGGCGCCGGGCTGGCTTGGGTCGGCGTCGGGCAGGCCGGGTTCGCCGAATGCCAGGCGCGTCGCCGGGGCCGTCGGGGAGCCGCTGGCCACGATCGCGATTGCCTTGATGAGAGTGGCTTTGCTCTCGGTCTTGAGGGCGACGTCGTCGGCCAGCATTTCGATCAGGGAGTTGACCGAATCCTGGGCCAGCCGAGTGGTGGGGAGCCACGGCAGGGCCTGGCGCCACGCGGCGAAGGCCCACAGCAGGAGATGGTGGCGCTGGCTCAAATGCGCGTTCTCATGGATCAGGACCGCACGGAGCTCAGCGGGTTCCAGCGCGGCCATGAGCCCGTCGGAGAGAACAGTCACGGAGCGTGCGCCGCCGGGCAGGCAGTAGGCCACGGGGGAGTCCACGTTGAGGACCACCGTTCGCGGCCCGTCGGCGGACGGCGAGGCGAGCAGGTCCAGCAGTTCCCGGTGGCGCCGGCGCTGGCGCTGGATCTTGTAGTAGGTCAGCAGCAGCGTGAAAACGAGATGCGCCGTCAGCAGGGCCGCGGCGGAGAGCGCAAAGATGTGCCAGAAGCCCAGATCCGTGGTGGGGGCATTGTTGAACACCATCCCCGCCAGTGCGCGCAGGCCGGAAAGCAGGTTGTCCCCGACCGGCTCAAGCCCGTAGACGAGCATCGCGCCGATCATGGACAGGCCACCGGCAAGGGCGATCGCCTGCCACAGCAGCATCGCCGTGAAGGGGGAGCGTGCCGGCCACTGGGCACGCGAGAGGAGGATAGGCACCGGCCAGGCCAGTGCTATCGCCAGGACCGCCAGAAAATATGAGGTCCAGAACATCGGGCGCTAGCTGCGGCCCAGCAGCTTGCGCAGGGTTTCTGCCTCGTTGTCCGTGACGGAACCAATGAACCGGGCCAGGACGGCCTCGCGGTCCGGGGCCGAGCCGAGGACCTCGTGCATGAGTTCCGCGGTGTGGTCCGCGCGGCTGGAAACGGCCTGGTAGCGGTGCGGTCGGGTGCCGCGTTCGCGCTCCACGAGGCCCTTCCGCTCGAGGCGGGAGAGCACGGTCAGCACCGTGGTGACCGCTAGGTCCTTGCCCTCGTGGCCGGCGGTGCCGTCCTGGGGGTGGGTGCTCTGCGCGAGGAGATCCCGCAGGGTATTGGCTGTCGCAGCTTCTTGACCTGCCCAGAGCAGGTCCATCACTGCCCGTTCCAGTTCACCGAGACTTGCCATTCCGTACATCCTTCTATGCCTGCCGCACCGGCGTCGTGCTGGGGAAAAGCTGGTGCCTGCCGGGGCGGTGTATGTGAATACGTTGTTATAAATTTACCGTGTTTTGCACATTCTTTCTACATGAAGTAGAACACGGCCGTCCGGCGTGTCGGGTGGCGCGCCCGGCAGCACCGACGGCGGCGGTCCAACGGCGGCTTGCGGCCTCGGATGTCGGCCGCCGGTGGCGGCCCCCAACGGCGGACCGAGGGTGCCGGGCCCGCCGCCGGAGCGGGGGCTGTCCGGCCCATTGCGGGCCATGACGCCCCGTGGGAGTCTGGTTTACGACGAAGTGCCGATGTGTTCTACACTCTGTAGAAGTATCACTTCTACAGAGTGTAGAAGTTGCTCGAGCCTAGCTAAAGTAGGGACTGCCTTGGACGCCTTGGAAATCGCACGCTGGCAATTCGGAATCACCACGGTCTACCACTTCATGATGGTGCCGCTCACGATCGGCCTTGGCCTGGTGGTGGCTGTGATCCAGACGCTCTGGTACCGCACCGGCAAGCCGGAGTATCTCCGCATGACCAAGTTCTGGGGCAAGCTCTTCCTGATCAACTTCATCATGGGCGTCGCCACGGGAATCGTGCAGGAATTCCAGTTCGGCATGGCCTGGAGCGAGTACAGCCGCTTTGTCGGCGACGTGTTCGGCGCCCCGCTGGCCATGGAAGCGCTCTTGGCCTTCTTCGTCGAGTCGACATTCCTGGGCCTGTGGATCTTCGGCTGGAAGCAACTCAAGCCCGGCCTCCACCTGGCCTGCCTCTGGATCGCCGTGATCGGTTCTGTCTTCTCGGCGTACTTCATCATCGTGGCCAACAGCTGGATGCAGCACCCGGTCGGCGTACAAATGGTCAATGGCCGGCCCGTCATGACCGATGCCTGGGCCGTCTTCACGAACAACACCGCCCTTGTTGCCGTGCCCCACACCCTCTTCGGTGCCCTCGCCGTCGCCGGAGCCTTCCTCCTCGGCATCGCCTGGTACCACCTGTGGCGCCGCCGCCACGACGGGATCGACACCATCGGGACCGACGGCAAAGTGATTCCCGGCGAAGCCCCCGGAATCCCCGGACGGGACCGCAACGACCACACTGTGTGGATCCGCTCGCTGCGCATCGGAGCCGTCGTCGCCATGATTTCCTTTGCGGGCACCGCTGTCACCGGGGATCTGCAGGGCAAGCTCATGTTCGAACAGCAGCCCATGAAGATGGCCGCCGCCGAGGCAGCCTGCCACGACGGCACCGGGTTCTCGGTCCTCAGCGTCGGCAACCTCGGTTCCAAGAACTGCAACGACATCGTCGCTGTGATCGAGGTTCCCGGCATCCTGTCCTTCCTGGCCAAGGGCGACTTCAGCACCGAGGTCAAGGGCGTCAACAGCCTGCTGGACGAGTACAAGGCCAAGTACGGCACCACCCTGCCGGACAACCCCATCTACGGGGACCGCGCGGGCCAGCCCATCCAGTACGTTCCGGTCATGGAAGTCACCTACTGGGGCTTCCGCATGATGATCGGCTTTGGTGGCATCGCCGCCCTCGCGGCCCTCGTGGCCCTCTGGGCCACCCGCAAGGGAACCGTGCCGGCCTCCCGGGGCCTCATGCGCCTGGCGGTGTTCGGCATCCTCGCACCATTCGGCGCCAATGCCGCTGGCTGGATCTTCACCGAGATGGGCCGCCAGCCGTTCGTCGTCGCCCCGAACCCTGACCCCAGCGGCATCGATCAGGTCTTCATGTTCACCGCCGCCGCTGTCTCACCGGGTGTGTCCGCCGGCGAGATCCTGACCTCCCTCGTCGTGCTGACCACCATCTATGCCGTGCTGCTGGTGGTCGAGGTCAAGCTCCTGGTCAAATACATCCGCGGCGGTGTGGCCGCGGCTATGCCGGAACTCGCACACGCCCCGGCGGACGAGTCGGAGGGCGGCACGCCCCCGGGCGGCACACCGGGCACGCCCGAGGGCGACGACGTCCTGGCGTTCGCCTACTAAGCGCCCGCTCAGCAACCCACCTATTCAGCAACCCCACACGAAGAAGCGCAGAGGATTCTCAGCATGGAACTGCTACCCACCATCTGGTTCATTGCCATCGCGGTGCTGTGGACGGGCTATCTCTTTCTCGAGGGCTTCGACCTCGGCGTCGGCATGCTGATGAAGGGTTTCGCCCGGAACAACACTGAGCGCCGCGTCCTGATCAATACGATCGGCCCGGTCTGGGACGGCAACGAGGTCTGGCTCCTGACCGCCGGGGGTGCCACCTTCGCGGCCTTCCCGCTGTGGTACGCCTCGCTGTTCTCCGCGCTGTACCTGCCGCTCCTGCTGGTCCTCGTGGCGCTCATCTTCCGTGCGGTCGCCTTCGAATACCGCGGCAAGGTGGACAACCCGAAGTGGCGCGCCCGCTGGGACTGGGCCATCTCGGCCGGTTCCTTCGTCGCGGCCTTCGGTGTCGGCGCCGCGCTGGCGCTGACCACCACTGGGCTGCCGATTGATGCCAACGGCGACCGCGTGGGCGGACCGTTCGCCTGGTTCAGCGGTTATGCCGTGCTTGGCGGTCTCGCCGTCGTCGGGTTCTCCCTCCTGCACGGGCTCGGGTTCCTGGCGCTGAAGACCGACGGCGAGGTCCGTCACCGGGCGCGGGCGTGGTTCGTCCGGCTCCTGCCCGTACTGCTGCTGCCCATCGCCGGCTGGGCCGTGAGCCTGCAGCTGCTCAGCGGCGAGGCCTGGACCATGGCCGCCGTCGTCGCAGCCGTCGTGGCAGCAGTACTCGCCTGGAACTTCGCCCGCAAGGGTGCCGAGGGCCGTGCCTTCATGTCGCTCGGGGCGTTCCTCCTGCTCGGCAGCGCATCCATCTTCGGTGCCGCGTTCCCCGTGGTGATGCCGTCCACCCTGGATCCCGCATTCAACCTGACAGTCACCAACGCCTCGTCCTCGGACTACACCCTGGGCCTGATGAGCATCGTGGCCTGCATCGGGCTGCCACTCGTCCTGGCATACCAGGCCTGGACGTACTGGGTGTTCCGGCGCCGGGTAAGCGCCGCACACATCCCCGAGGCCCACAGCTTCCTGCCCGCGATTGCCGCCAAAGCGCTCGCACCGAAGGACTAGCTGCCTGATGAAACCGTTCCCCGCCGGCCCCGCAACCCGTTCCGCGCTCTACCTGCTGGGCCTGCTGGCCGCACTGAAGGCCCTATCGCTCGTGCTGATGGCGCAGGCTGTCGCATCGATGCTCGCCGGTCTCGCGGCGCATGATCCGGCCTGGGCCGACCAGCTCGTCCTCGGGGTGGCCGGAGCCGTGCTGCGCTCACTGACCGTGTGGGCCCAGTCGGTGGCCTCGCGCCGGGCGGCGCTGGGGGTGAAGGAGGAGCTCCGCTCGCAACTTCTGGAGCGGGCGCTGAGGAGCGGGACACGGTCGGCGGGCCCGGCCGACGGCGGCCTCGCTGTCCTCGCCACCCGGGGGCTGGATGCCCTGGACAACTACTACACCCAGTTTCTGCCCGCGCTGGTGAACTGCGCGGCCATCCCGCTGCTGCTGGGGGCGCGCATCCTGTTCGCCGATTGGATCAGCGCAGTGGTGATCGTGTTGACGGTGCCGTTGGTGCCCCTGTTTATGGTGCTGATTGGACGGTACACCGAGGACCGGGTCCGGGAAGCCCAGTCGGCGCTGGCCCGGCTCTCCGGCCACATGCTCGAACTCGCCAAGGGCCTGCCCGTCCTGGTTGGCCTGGGCCGGGCCACGGCCCAGCGCAAGGCACTCGAGGATATGTCCGAGGAATACCGTTCCCGGACCATGGGGACTTTGCGTACGGCCTTCCTCTCCGCCCTGGCCTTGGAGCTCATCGCGACGATTTCCGTGGCAGTGGTTGCCGTGTTTATCGGCGTCCGACTGGTGCACGGCGACATGGCGCTGGAGGCCGGACTGCTGGCGCTCATCCTGGCCCCCGACTGCTACCTGCCGCTCCGGGAACTCGGCACTGCACACCACGCGAGCGACGAAGGCCGGGCCGCGCTCGCCGAAACCACCGCGGTCCTCGCGGATCCGGGAGCCTCGCCGCTGATGCCGACTCCGGCCGCTGGAGCCGCCGCAGGAGCTGAGGGACAGTCCGCTGACCTGACCGCGGCTGGCGTCCCGGCCGGAGGGCCGCCTGCCGTCGCCGTGGACGGGCTGACGGTCCGTTTCGGCGGACGCACGGAAGCCGCCGTCGGGCCGCTGAGCCTCACCGCAGATGCCGGCCGTATCACGGCCCTTGACGGGCCCAGCGGCGCCGGAAAGAGTACGGTGCTCGGTGTCCTCGCGGGTACTGTCGGGACGGGCGCAAGCACCGTCGTGTCGGGGCACATCGGAGGATTCACGACGGCGGAGGTCGCCTGGGTGCCACAGCACCCTGTCATGGTGGCACCCACCGTACTGGACGAGGTCCGCCTGTACCTCGGCATTCCCGCCTACGGACCCGACGCCGCCGCGGCCGGCACTCCGGGCAGTGCTGCTACGGCCAGAATGTCCGTGAGGACTCCGGCGGGTACTTCTGCCAATCCTCCGGCTGGGTCGGAGGGCGATGCGGCGGCACTGCGGTGCCTTGCCGCCGTGGCCGCGGAGCATCTGGCGGCCAAACACCCGGCCGAGTTGAGCCCGGGGGAGCTGCGGCGGGTGGCGCTGGCGCGCGGGCTGGCGCGGATCGAAGCCGGCGCCACCGTACTACTCCTGGACGAGCCGACCGCCCACCTGGACCGGAGTTCCGCCACAGTGGTTACCGGGGCCCTCGCCGGGCTCCGGGGACGGGTCACCGTGCTGCTCGTCGCGCACGACCGGCAGACCCGGGAGCTGGCCGACAGGCTCGTCGCGGTTGCTCCACACGGCGGAGGACACCGCGGCATTGAGCATACGGACCGCGTGGCGCTGACGGCATCCGCGGGGGGAGACACGGACGTGCACGCTGCAGCAATCGTGCCGCCGTCGACCGTCCGTGCTGCGGCGGCAGCGCCTGTTGCGGTATCGGCGTCGACTGCGGCGACTGTGCCGGACCGGAGGACCGTGCCGGCCGCAGCAACTAGCGTCGGACGGGCCCCCGTCGCTGAACCGGACCCGATGCGGACCGGAGCGGCGCCCGGGACGCCGGCCGCCCCATCAGCCGAGTCAGCCCCGCACGCCGGCTCGGTCGTGGCCCGGCTGGGCCGGCTGCTGGCACCGGTGGCGGGCCGGTTTGCCGCCGCCGGAGCCGTGGGCACGCTGGCGGCCCTCTTCGCCGTCGCCCTCGCCGGCCTGTCCGGCTGGCTGATCATCCGTGCCAGCGAACAGCCACCCATTCTCTACCTGCTGACGGCGATCGTCGGCGTGCGGTTCTTCGGAGTCGGCCGGGCGGGCCTGCGGTACGCCGAACGGCTGCTCCTGCACGATGCCGTCTTCGCCGCCCTAACCAGGCTCCGGGGCCGGCTTTGGGAATCGCTGAGCCGCCGCGCCCTGTCCTTGCGCCGGCTTCTGCAGGGCGGCAACGTCCTGGGCACGGTGGTGGACGACGTCGATACCCTCCGTGATCTCCTTCCCCGCGTCGTCCTGCCGCCCGTCACCGCTGTCGCTGTCGCCGTGACCGCAGTGGTCGGCATCGGCTTCCTGCTCCCGGCGGCGCTTCCGGCCGTGGCCGCAGCGGCGCTGCTGAGCATTATCGTGGCCCCCGCCCTTGCATTGGCGGCCGACCGCATGTCCGCCGGCACCGAACAGCAGCTCCGCTCCGGCGTGCTCCGAGACGTCGCCGCCGCCCTGGACGCCCGCGCAGAACTTCACGCCAACGGAGTGACCGCTCCCGTGCTGGGTGCCATCAGCAGGGCCGACCGGTCGGCGACAGCGGCCTCGCAGCGGTCGGCCTGGGCGGAAGGCCTCGGCCAGTCGCTGACCGTCCTGGCCTGTGCCGGCGCAGCGTTGGCCAGCGCCGTACTGGCCGCCCCGCTGGCTCTTAGCGGCGCGGTCGAACCGGCGACGGTCGCCGTCGTCGTGCTCGTGCAACTCGCTTTGGTGGACCCCTACGCGGCCATCACAACGGGCGTGCGGCAGTTCCCGGCGCTGCGCGCCGTGTTGCGGCGCATCAGCAACGCAGGAGTCCTGGACGCGGGGGCTGACAGCGGACCGGAAGGCGGCGAAGTCGCCGACGGCGGGCTGGTTCCTAGGGCGGCACGGCCCGACGGGGAGCCCGGGATCGAGCTGGTTGACCTCGCCGCCGGGTGGCCTGGCGGCGGCAACGTCTTTACCGGGCTCACGGCCGCGGCCGGCCCGGGACGCTGGCTTGCCGTCACTGGCGCATCCGGATCAGGCAAGTCCACGCTGCTCGCTGTGGCCCTGGGTTTCCTCCCGGCAACCAGTGGCCACCTGTTTTTGACCGGCCGCGCGGCCTGGTGCCCGCAGGAGGCCCATCTGTTCGACTCCACCATCCGAGGCAACCTTCTGTTGGCGCGGCCAGGGGCGGCTGTGGAGACAGAGTCCGGCCGCGGCAACACGTCTGGAGATGCCGCGCGGGCCCGAGATGCCGCGCGGGGCCGGGAAGCCGCCGCGCCCTCAGGAGGCGCCGCGGCCGCCGGCGGCGGAGCGCCAGCCGGAAGTGACGAGCAGATGCGGGCTGCGCTCGACGCCGTGGGGCTCGGCCCGGTGCTGGCCCGGCTTGAGGACGGCCTGGACACCCGGATCGGACCGGGCGGGGCGTTCCTCAGCGGCGGGGAGCGCCAGCGCCTGGCCGTCGCACGGACGCTCATGACCGGGGCCGATGTCATCCTGCTCGATGAACCGACGGCGCACCTCGACGCGGAGGCCGGACGGCTCATGCTGGCCGAGTTGCGGGACGGCCTGAAGGACCGCACGGTGGTCCTCGTAACGCACAACCCGGACGATATCGACGTCGCTGATATCTGTCTGGACCTCGACGCCGCGGCTGCCCTTGGCACGAATCCGGCTGCGGCGGCGGTGCTGGCGCGGGGGTAGGGTGCCCGTTAGCCTGTTGCCATGAACCGACAAGGCGATACCCTGCACCCGCTGGATTCCCGGCTGGTTTGGCGGGCGGCAGAACAGCAGGACCTCGATGAGTGGGCCGGACTGATCGCCCGGACCGCCGCCGTGGAGCAGCCCGTCTGGTTCGAGCGCCGCGCCGATCTGGAGCAGATCCTGGAGTCGAAGAACAACCCGGTGGCGGCGAACACCATCCTCGGGTTCGATCCGCAAGGCATTGCCCGGGCGTACGCCAGGGTCACCAAGAACCGCGACGGGGATAAGGCGACAGGGTCCGGTTGCGTGGATCCTGCGTGGCAGGGGAGTGGAATCGGCACCGGGCTGTTGGGCTGGATGGAACAGCGGACCAGGGAGCGCTTCGTGGAGGATGCTGCAGCGGCAGGCGGCGTGGCGGAGGCCGGAGCGGTGGAGCCGCATCCGAGGCTGCGGCTCTACATGGAGGAGAAACATCAACACCAGGCGGCTTTGTTCGCGGGCTCCGGCTACAGCATTGTCCGCTACTACAACGAGATGCACCGGCCACTGAACCAGGCGTTGCCCGATGGTGTCCTAGACCCCGGACTGGAGCTCGTGACCTTCGGGCCAGCGCTCCACGAGCCCGTGCGGCTGGCGCACAATGACGCATTTCGGGACCACTGGGGCAGCGAGCCCCGGGACGAAGAGGGATGGGGTTTTGTGGTGAACGATCCGCAGGCCCGGCCGGACCTCAGCGGCGTCGTGCTTGAGCGTTCCACGGGAACGGTGGCGGGCTACCAGTTGGCCACCTACGACGCCGAGGGCGCCTTGGCCCGTGGCTACCGCGAGGGGTACACAGAGCTGCTGGGAGTGCGGCGGGATTTCCGCGGCCGTGGCATCGCGCAGGTCCTCCTGGCGGATGCCATGCGCCGATTTGCCGCCGCCGGAATGGACGTGGCCTCCTTGGACGTCGATTCAGAAAACCCCACCGGAGCCCTCGCGCTGTACATCAAGATGGGCTATTCGGCAGTCAACCGCAGCATGGCGTGGGACAAGGATCTGTAGTCGGCTGTGGGTTAGGGGGCGTCTGCTCGGGGGACTGCACTTGGGGCCGCTAGCTAGCGGACCGGGGGATGAAGGACTGCAGGCTACCGGGCCCGCAGCCTGCAGTCCACGTAGGGGACCGCGGTCCCAGCGCTAACCGTCGAGGGGCTAACCGTCCACATCGTGGAGGTGATGGATGACATCGTGCAGGAAGTACTGCGCAAAGGTCAGGACCGTGAATACTGAGCCGTTGCTCCGGGTCCCCTTGCGGTCCCAGTCCTCCTCCGTGACGCGGGCGAAGGACGCAGCAATCTGCTCGCCCTCGGCGGTCAGTTCGGCGCCGACTTCGGCAGGATCGGCGTTGGCGTAGTCCTGTTCGATGGCTGTCCGGTCCTGGTCCCAGTCATCGAACCGGGCGTCGTCCTCGCTCAGCATGAGCGCCAAACGGTGATCGAAGAGTGTGAAGACGTCCCGGACGTGGCAGCCGTACTCGAGAACGGACCAGGTGGCCTCATCGGGCCGCTCCGCCGCGTGCGGCCGGCGGAGGGCGGCGCGCCACCGCGGGAGCATGGTGGTGATGATCCCGGGCACGGTGGCCGGGGTCGCAACGGAGGCATCGAAACCGCACTCGGGGCAGGGCCGCGACAGGACCCAAGTCCAGTCCTTGTTATCCGGGATGATAGGCATTCCAGCAGTGTAAGTGCATTTGTGCCGTCGGGCATCCCTGTCACGTGCGGCATCCCGAAGCCTTGCAGCCTCCGGGGCAAAGCTCGGAAGAATCGCGACCCACTCGCGGGGTTGGAATTTGGGTTCGCGCTAAGAATGTCAGACCCCCGGAGGAGACTGGTTTCATGGAAGCCGCCAGGGGTTTCATTCCTCTCGGGGACGACGGGCAGGGCACGGATCGGTGCACCGGTCGCGCTGCAGGCTGCGGCGCGGATCCCGGCACACGCCTCGACGCAGGCGGTGGTACGGGTCCGGCCGGGCGGTCGGGTGTGGATGTTGCGCTGGCCGCGTTGGAGGCTGTGGGGTCGACGGCGGTTCAGGATGCGGCGTTGTGGGATTTCCGGGCCGCGGCGGACTTCGCCGGGCGGGTGGAGGAGCTCTCGCGCCGGGTGGAGTTTTTGCAGCTGGTGGCGGCCGGTGCAGTGGACCGGACCAGGACGCAGGCCGCCGCGGCAGCCGGGGCGGGGGCCGGCATGTCGTGGACGACGGGCTGGCGCGACGACGCCCCCGGAACCGCGGCCGCCAGTGGCGCACCATCCGGCACGGTGAGCGCCGGGATCGACGGTGGAATCGACGGCGGAATCAATGGTGGGACCGACGGTGTGCCCGGTTCTGCCGCTTCACCCGACGCGCTGGCCGGGGAGGGTGTGCCGTCGGATGCGGCCGGTGACGCGGCGTTGGTGGAGGACGGGTATCGGAACACGGCGGAGTTCCTGCGGGCGCGGCTGCGGATCAGCGCCCCGGAGGCCAAGCGCCGGCTCGCCCTCGCCGGGGGCCTGCTGCCCCGCCGGGGACTCACCGGCCAGCCCGTCCCGGCCGTGCACGCGGAACTCGGTGCGGCGGTCGCGGCCGGGCAGGTCGCGTCCCGGGCTGCGACGATCATCACGGCGGCGCTGGAGAAGGTCCGGCACGTCTGTGACGCCGGGTCCCTGGGGCGGATGGAGAACGCCCTGACGCGCACGGCCGCGGAAAACGACGCGGACTTCCTGGCCCGTGTCGCCCGGGGCTGGGCCGATGCGCTGGATCAGGACGGTGCCGAGCCCTCCGAGGAGCTGCTGCGCCGGCTGCAGGGCGCCTTCATCCGGCGCCGGCGCCACGGCCTGCACCATCTTGAGATTTTCGCGACCACCGAACAGTTCGAATACCTCCTCACCGTCATGAACATCGGCACCAACCCCCGCACCGGCACCACAAACACCGCCGCCGCCGGGCCCACGAAAGCCGCCGCCTCTGAGGTATCGGCCGCCGAGCCTGCCGGCACGGCTTTCGCCGTGGGGTGGGCTCCCAGTGCGCCCGCCGGCGAGTGGCCGGTCACGGATGCGGGGGCCGGCGTGCCGACCTGTGATGCCCGGGCCGGCGGCGAGTCGACTCACGCGGATGCCCAGGCTCCCGCCCCAGTGACTCATGCCGTTCCGGATGACGCCCCCGCAGCAGCGGGGCAGCCGGTGTGCGAGGAGGATCCGGGGGCGGCGGGGCTGGATCATCGGTCCCGGCCCCAGCGGCTGCTCGACGGCCTGGTCGGTGCCTGCGGGATCGCCCTCGCCACCGGGGGCCTGCCCGCCGCGGGCGGGCTCCGGCCCCAGGTCATGGTCACCATCGATTACCGGGACCTGCTGACCCGGCTCGGCACCACCCCCGACGCCCAGACCGGCCCGACAGAAGCTCAGGAAACGGCCGGTGGGGCGTTCCGGCCCGCGGGGGCGGTGCGGGAAACGGGATCGCTGCTGTTCACCGGACCCGTCACCGCCTCCACCATCCGGAAGATCGCCTGCGACGCCGACATCATCCCCGTCCTGCTCGGGGGTGAGGGACGGATCCTGGACATCGGCCGGGCGTCCCGGATCTTCCCGCCCCACCTCCGCAAAGCCCTCATCGCCCGGGACCTCGGCTGCGCCTTCCCGGGCTGCACCATCCCCGCGCCCTGGTGCGAAGCGCACCACATCACGTACTGGTCCCGCGGCGGGACCACGGGCACGGAGAACGGGGCCCTGCTGTGCTCCCATCACCACCACCTGATCCACAAGGAGGCGTGGACCATCCGGCTGCGGAGCGGGGTTCCCTGGTTCATCCCGCCACCCCACATCGACCCCGGCCAAAAACCCCGCCGCAACCACTACTTCACACCCGCCCGACCCGCCCGGGCAGCATGACCGCGGCCCGGACAGAGACGGCATGATCGCGGCGATGATGCCGGCCGTGTGATCACGGACCCGGCAGCGACGGCAGTGACGGCAGCGCCCGCTGCCGTTCGCGGTGGCCACGGCCCCATGACGGCGACCCGGTTGGCGACGGCGGCTCCTCATGACGCCCGCACCACCGAGTCCCGCCCGGTTGCCAGGGATCCTCACCACGGCCGCATGACGGCGGCTCGAGCAGTTTAATGAAACGGCCCCCGGGCGCGCTCGGTGGACGGGGCGAGCCGCTGGCAGTCACCGGAAATCCTGCTTCAGTTTCACGGGTACGCGCGGCGCCCGGAGGAGTAAAATTCCTTCCGGGGGGCGGGCCTGGAAAGAGAATAGCCATGCTCAAGGATCAGCAAGTCGGCGCTGTGCTACCGGCGGCGGATATCGCCCGTGCACGGGGTTTCTACCGCGACAAGCTCGGGCTTGAACCCGACAACCCGGATGCCGAGGACAACCTGCAGTACACGTGCGGCGGCGGAACCCGGTTCCTCCTGTACCAAACGCCTAACGCCGGCACCGCCAAGAACACGCAGATCGGCTGGATGGTCGACGACCTGCCGGCTGCCGTTGCGGAACTCCGGGCCAATGGAATCGTCTTCGAGGAATACGACTTCCCGGGCCTGAAAACCGAGGACGGAATTGCCACCACTCCGGACGGGAGTTCGGCCGCATGGTTCCTGGACACCGAGGGCAACATCTTGAGCCTCAACCACATGGCGTAGCCCCTACTCCACGGAACCTTGGAATGGCGCCTGCGGAAAGAGAGATTGCCGGACGCCAATCCTTCAGGTCAATCCTTCACGCCGGGTCCGGCGACGGCGCCCGAGCTTATGGATCGGACGTAAAGCCCGATTGTAAGGAGTGAGCACAAAGCCCGGTCGGGCCGCGAAAACGCGGCCCGACGGGGCTTTGTGTGGTCAGACGGCTACACATCTGTCCCGGACTGCTGACATGCGGACTACGAAACCACGGCCCTCGGAAACTGTGCGCACCTTGCGAACCAAGACGGCTACGCGTCCGTCCCGGCCGGGGTCCCGGCGGAGGCCGCAGGCGCGGCCCCGGCCTCCGGTTCCTCGGACCACGCCATGCTGGGGCCAATGGCGTCGATGGCCTGGGACAGGGGGATCCCGGAACCGTCGCGGCGGCCGTGCTCGCCCGGGAGGGATCGCGCCACGCCCGCCGAAGAGGAAGCCTTGGCGGGACCGTGGCCGGCCCAGCCGAGGAGCAGCGTGTCCTCGCCCTTGAGGAAGCGGTGGGCCCGCACTCCGGCCGTGGCCCGGCCCTTGGCCGGGTATTCGGCCAGCGCGGTGACCTTGGCAGCCCCGGGGGCGGTGCCCGGCAGGGCCCCTTCGGTCCCAGCGATCGTCACGACTACGGCGGCGGCGTCGGCGGCGTTGGCGGTCCCGAAGAACAGAACCCGGTCCCCGGCGGCCATCTTGATTCCGGTCATGCCGCCTGCGGTCCGGCCCTGCGGGCGGACCGCGGAAGCACTGAAGCGCAGCAGTTGGGCCTGGCGCGTGATGAAGACGAGATCGTCGTCGTCGGACCCGGCGGACGTAACACCCACCACGGTGTCCTTGTCCTTGAGCGCGATCACTTCCCAGTCCTCGCGATTCAGCGGATAGTCCGGCTGCACCCGCTTGACTACGCCCTGGGCGGTTCCGATTGCGAGGATCTGGTCCAGGGGAACGAAAGCCACAAGCGACTCGCCCTTGAGGAGGGTGATGAAGTCCTTGGCCGGCACGCCGCCAGCCATGTTCGGAGTGCCCGACGTCGGCGGGAGCACGGGCATGTCCATGACCTGAAGGCGCAGCATGCGTCCCTGCGACGTCACGGCCGCGATCTCGCCGCGGGCTGATGTCTTGACCACGGAGGAGAAAACGTCATGCCGGGTCCGGGGGCCTGCCTCGGCCAGGCTTTCCTGGTTGGAAGTGCGCGCGATCTGACCGGACGCCGTGAGGATGGCCCAGCAGGGATCGTCCGCGATCTCGAGCGCCAGCGGCGCCGCCTTGCCCTTGGCCCCGG
This sequence comes from Arthrobacter sp. TE12232, assembly GCF_054062615.1. Classification (NCBI taxonomy): domain Bacteria; kingdom Bacillati; phylum Actinomycetota; class Actinomycetes; order Micrococcales; family Micrococcaceae; genus Arthrobacter; species Arthrobacter sp. TE12232. Next base: position 750,572 of record NZ_JBSSFK010000001.1, on the reverse strand, counting down.
TGACGGCGCCCGCGGCGGCCGCGACGGTGGGGGAGACGGCCTCGGATTCCAGCAGCACTGTCCGCCGCGGGGTGCCGTACTTCTCCGCGATCTCGCCGAGTTCGTCTGAGACGAGGCCACGCAGCAGCGCGGGGGAGCCCAGGATGGCCTCGAGCTCGGCGATTTCCCGGCGGAGCTCCTCCTGCTCCTTCTCCAGTTCGATCCGCGAGTACTTGGTCAGCTGCCGCAGCCGCAGTTCCAGGATGTAGTTGGCCTGGATCTCGGTGAGGTCGTAGATGGACATCAGCCGGGTCCGGGCCGCGGCAACCTCGTCGGAGGACCGGATGATCTGGATGACCTCGTCAATGTCAACGATCGCGATCAGGAGGCCCTCGACCAGGTGCAGGCGGTCCTTCTTCTTGCCCAGCCGGAAGGCCGTGCGGCGGCGTACAACGTTGATCCGGTGGTCCACATAGACCGAGAGCAGCTGCAGCAGCCCGAGGGTCTGGGGCTGCCCGTCCACGAGCGTGACGTTGTTGATGCCGAAGGAGTCTTCCATCGGGGTGTAGCGGTAGAGCTGCTGGAGTACCGCATTGGGATTGAAGCCGTTCTTGAGCTCAATGACCAGGCGCAGGCCGTGCTTGCGATCCGTGAGGTCCACGATGTCGCTGATGCCGGTGAGCTTCTTGCCGTTGACGGCGTCCTTGATCTTCTCGATCACCTTCTCCGGCCCCACCATGTAGGGCAGTTCCGTGACCACCAGGCCGGTGCGGCGGGCCGAGAGTTGCTCGATCTCCACCTTGGCTCGGGTCTTGAAGGAGCCTCGGCCCGTGGCGTAGGCGTCGCGGATGCCGTCCAGGCCAACGATCCGGCCGCCCGTGGGCAGGTCCGGGCCGGGGACGAACTTCATGATGTCCTCGAGCGTGGCGTCCGGGTTTTCGATCAGGTGCCGCGCGGCGGCGATGACCTCCACGAGGTTGTGCGGGGCCATGTTCGTGGCCATGCCGACGGCGATGCCCGTGGCGCCGTTGACCAGCAGGTTGGGGAACGCGGCCGGGAGTACGTCCGGCTGGGTCAGCTGGTTGTCGTAGTTCGGAACGAAATCGACGACGTCCTCGTCGAGGTGGTCCGTGAGGGTCAGAGCCGCAGCCGCCAGCCGGGCCTCCGTGTAGCGGGGCGCGGCCGGCCCGTCGTCGAGCGAGCCGAAGTTGCCATGTCCGTCGATCAGCGGCAGCCGCAGGGAGAAGTCCTGCGCCATGCGGACCATGGCGTCGTAGATCGCCGCGTCGCCGTGGGGGTGCAGCTTGCCCATGACCTCGCCCACGACGCGGGCGCTCTTGACGTGGCCCCGGTCCGGGCGCAGCCCCATGTCGCTCATCATGTACAGGATGCGGCGCTGCACGGGCTTCAAGCCGTCGCGGGCGTCCGGGAGGGCCCGCGAGTAGATCACCGAATAGGCGTATTCGAGGAACGAGCCTTCCATCTCGGACGTGACATCAATATCGACGATGTTCTCTACGAATGTTCCTGCGGAATCTTGGCTGGCGTCCCCTGCCGGGGGCGTGGTTTGGCGGCGTGCCATGGGGCTGGTGGGTCCTTCTGAGGGGGTGCTGAACGGGTACTGCGTAAGTTTATGACTAGGCTAAGCCTATGGTGGATCAGCCCTCGGACGGCGTATATCCGGAATATTGGGAAGCCGATGTTGTCCTGCGCGACGGCGGCACAGCACATTTGCGCCCCATCCACCCCTCCGATGCGGACGCGGTCCAGGCCTTCCACGTGGGCCAGTCCCAGAAGTCCATCTATATGCGCTTCTTCGCCTTCAAGTCCCGGCTGACCGGCAAGGAACTCAAGCGCTTCACCGAGGTGGACTATAAGGACCGGGTTGCCCTGGTGATCACCATCGGCGGCGAGATCCTGGGCATCGGCCGTTACGACCGGCTCAACGACCCGGAAGAGGCCGAGGTCGCCTTCAACATCGCCGACGCCCACCAGGGCCGCGGGATCGGCTCGATCCTGCTGGAACACCTCGCGGCCGCCGCCCGCGAAAACGGGATCCGCAAGTTCAGCGCCGAAGTGCTCCCGGAAAACCGCAAGATGCTCATGGTGTTCTCCGACGCCGGCTATGACGTCAAACGGCACTTTGACGACGGCGTGGTCAGCCTCGAGTTCAACATCGATCCCACGGACAAATCCCGGGCCGTGATGGAATCCCGCGAGCACCGCGCCGAGGCCCGCAGCATCCAGGAACTGCTGGCCCCGTCCTCCGTGGCCGTGATCGGGGCGAGCCGCAAATGGGGAACCGTGGGCTACCAGTTGCTTGAGCACATCATCGAAGGCGGGTTCCACGGCCCGGTGTATGCCATCAACCCGGAGGCCCTGGAACTGGCCGGCATGCTCTCCTTCGCCCGGCTCTCTGAGGTCCCGGGTCCGGTCAAGCTCGCCGTCATCGCGGTCCCGTATGACGAAGTCCCCAAGGTCGTCGAGGAATGCGGCGCCGCCGGCGTGAAGGGAATCGTGGTCGCCACCGCCGGGTACGCGGACGACGGCGAACGCGGACTGGCCCGCCAGCGCGAACTCGTGCGGCAGGCCCGCGCCAACGGCATGCGCGTGATCGGGCCAGCCTCGCTGGGCATCGTCAATACCAACCCGGCCGTGTCCCTCAACGCCTCTATGGCGCCCACGCTGGCCCGCCGCGGCGGCCTGGGGCTCTTCAGCCAGTCGGCCGCCATCGGCGTAGCCCTTTACGCCGCCTCCAGCCGCCGCAGGGTGGGCATCTCGACCTTCCTCTCCGCCGGCAACCGCGCCGACGTCTCCGGCAACGACCTGATGCAGTACTGGGAGGACGACGCCGACACCACGGCGGTGGGGCTGTATCTGGAATCGATCGGCAACCCGCGCAAGTTTTCCCGGCTGGCGCGACGCCTGGCCCGGATCAAGCCCGTTATTGTGGCCAAGTCCGACGCCATGGGCCTGAACTTGCCGCCCGGGCACGCCGTCCGCACCACGCAGGCGCCCCCTGAAGCCCTGGACGCCATGATGCGGCAGGCCGGCGTGATCCGGGTCGAGACCATCGAAGAACTCATGGACGTCGCCCAGATCGTGTCCAGCCAGCCGCTGCCCAAGGGCCCCGGCATCGCCGTCTTCAGCAATTCGCGTGCCCTCGGCAAGGTGGTGGCGGACAGCGCCGCCGGGCAGGGTCTCGGCGTGGACCGGATCGTCGCCGACGTCGACCTCGACGCCGGCATGTCCCGCGCCCTGCCGGCCCTGCGGCGGAGCCTGCAGGAAACGCTGACGTCGGACTCGGTGCACGCTGTGGTGGTGGCGCTGCTTCCGGCGCGCGGCCTCACTGTCGAAAAAATCGCCGGCGTGCTGGCGGAATGTTCCGCGGCTGCCGGCAAGCCCGTGGTTGCCGCGTTTAGCGGAATCCTTGATCCTTCCATTTACGTGGAGGGCATGGTCGGGGCCGAGCCGGAGCAGCCACAGCAGGCTCTGCTCACTCCGCCGGTACCCTGCTACTCCAACCCCGGCACGGCGGTGGCGGCACTGGCCGCCGTCGTGCGCTATGCCCAGTGGCTGGACCGGGACCAAGGCCTGTTCGTGGAACCCGAAGGCTGCCACCCGGACGCCGCCCGCGAAGAGCTGGAACAGCTGCTGCACAACGTGGGCGGGGAGCAGCTGGTCCGGCTGGACCAGGACACGGCCGCGCGGCTGCTGGGCCACTACGGCATCCGGGTGGTCCCGTCTGTCGGGTTCGAAACGGTGGAGGAGGCCGTGGCGGCGGCCGAGCGTCTCGGCTGGCCGGTGGTGCTGAAGACCACGGATCCGGCCCTGCGGCACCGGCTGGACCTTGGAGGCGTGCGGCTGGACATCCATGACGCCGATTCGATGCGGCGCAACGTGCTGGAGATGCGGAAATCGCTGGAACGGTACGGCTCGCCGTCCCTGGAAGTGCAGACGATGGTGCCGGTGGGGCAGGCCTGCACCTTCCGTGCCATCGAGGATCCGTTGCTGGGGCCGGTGATCTCCTTCGGCCTGGCCGGCGACGCCGTGAACCTGCTCGACGACTGGGCCCACCGTGTGCCGCCGCTTTCCGGCTCCGACGTCCACGACTTCGTCCGGGCGCCCCGGGCCTCGAGGAAACTGTTCGGGTACCAGGGCCTTCCGGCCGTCGACGTTGCGGCGCTGGAGGATCTTGCCGCCCGGCTTACACGGCTCAAGGACAACCATCCGGAGGTCGCGCTGGTGCACTTCAACCCCGTCCTCGCCGGGCCCGACGGCGCGTCCATCCTGGCTGCCGACGTCAGGATCGCCAACGCCGCCCAGCGGACGGACACCGCGCGCCGCGCAATGCGCAGTTAGGCCCCCGCCCCCATCCCCGAAGCCCCTGTTCCGGACCGCGCAGTTAGCAAGTCCCCAGCCGATCTGTGAAAATGGAGACCATGAGCTCCCAGCCTCCAACACCCAAACCCCTGGCGACTGCCCCCGGACGCCAGACCGCGCACCACCATGGCCTCCATGACCACAGCGCGCAGGGCCAGAGCCTGGAAGGGTCCCTCCAGCAGGCCGGGTTCTACCCGCGCCTCGTGGCGGACGTTGTCGCCGATGCCCTGGACGGCCGCGATTGCGTGGCACACCTGGTGCACCTCGAGACGCACTTCGACCGTGCCGAGGTCCGCCGCCACATCACAGTCCTGGTGTTGACGGAGGACATGCTGGTCATCACCCATGTTGACGACCAGCAGCTTGACGAAGCCGGCGAGCAGACCGTCGCCCAGGTCTCCACCGAGTCCGTCCCGGTGACGCAGATCCGCTCGGTGGTCCTCAGCTACGTCTACGCCCAGCCGCAGGACTACAAGCCCTCTGACCCGGTCCGTGAGCTGACGCTGTCCATTGCCTGGTCCGGCGGCCAGCGCCTGGACATGGGGCCGGCCAGCTGCGGGGACCCGCAGTGCGAGGCCGATCACGGCTACAGCGGCACCATCGCGCAGGAGGACATCGTCCTGCGGATCAGCGCCGAGGCCGACGGCCTGCAGGCCGTGCAGGATGCCAAGCTCTTCGCGCGCGCCCTACGTGCCGTCAACACCGGCTCCGCGGCACCGGTCCCGCACACCGGGCCCGGTCTGCCGCCCCGACCGCGGATGGGTGTGTTCGGAAACCGCCTCAGCCGCGGCCACCAGCGCTGACATGGCTCACGTCCGTGAGCCAGAGGCTGCCCCGGTGACGGCCGCCGCCGGGTCCTCCCCGCTCCCGCCGGCCCCAGCATTTGGTCACCGCTCGATCGCCGAGGTCCTGACAAGTGCCGCGGCCAGCCTGGGGGTCCCGGGTTTCGAGAACAAATTGCACCTGCCGCCGGCCCAACGGGTCTGTGTGGTGCTGGCCGACGGTCTGGGACGCAACCTGCTGAAGCAAAAGACCGCGCACACGCCGTTCTTGCGCTCGGTCCTTCAGGCCGGGCAGGGCAGCGTCCCGGTGTCACTGGACTCGGCGTTCCCGTCCACCACCGCGGCGTCCCTTGCCAGCTTTGGCACCGGGCTCCCGGCCGGCCAGCACGGCATGGTCGGCTACGACGTCCTCGACCCCGACCAAGACCGGGTAGTGAACATGCTCGGCAACTGGGACGCCGGCGTCGACCCCCAGACCTGGCAGCCGTTCCCCACCGTATTTGAAAGGGCTGCCGACCACGTCGACGTCACGACGGTCAGCCTCCCGCAGTTCAGCACCTCGGCCATGACCCAGGCTGCGCTCCGCGGCGGACGATTCGTCACCGGCATCACCTCACACGCCCGCACCGGCGCGGCGGCCGAGGCTATGGCCGGCGCCGGGCCCTCGCTGATGTACTTCTACGTCAACGAACTGGACAAGGCCGGGCACCGCTACGGCTGCCAGTCACCCCAGTGGGAACACCAGCTCGAAGAGCTCGATGCCACCGTGCGCCGGCTCAACGCCACTTTGCCGCCCGGAACCACCGTTCTGCTTACGGCGGACCACGGCATGGTCGATGTCCCGGAGTCGCAGCGGATCGACTATTCCGCGGATCCGGCGCTCATCGCCGGAGTGCGGCACACCGCCGGCGAGCCGCGGATGGTTCACCTGTACCTTGAGGACGGAACGGACGACGTCGCCCGTGCACGCCTGCTGGAAAGCTGGCGGTCCCGCTTCGGGGACAGAATCTGGGCCTTCACCCGTGAGGAAGCGATCGCAGGCGGATTGTTCGGTGACGTGCGCGCGGAAGCAGCCCTGCGAATCGGGCACGTCATGATCGCGGCCCGGGATTCGCTGGCGCTCTACGATACGCGCCGGGTCCGGCCCACGGCCCTGGAAGTCGTAGGCCAGCACGGGTCCCTTACCAAGGCCGAACGGGAAGTTCCGCTGCTGTGCTTCAAGGCCGACGGTAAGAAAGCGCCCCGCCGCTAAAGCACAGCGGTTGTCCTACTGGTCGTTGCGGGTCCCAAAGACGATTTCATCCCAGCTGGGAACACTCGATCTTTTCGGCTTGGCCGGCTGGCGCTCCGGCTGGTCCGTACCGGCGTCGTTCCGGGTGGCGCCCTGGGACTCGCGGTGCTGCCGGCGCGAGCTTCCGCCGCCGATCAGTTCGTCCAGTCCAGGGCTTGCAGTCGGGTTCTTGGCCGCCGGGCGAAGTTGCGAGGCCGCAATGGTAACTTCCCGCGTCTCAGTGCTGACGCCGTCGTGCAGCTTCAGGACGTCGTCCTCTTCGGGGATGCGCGGTGCCAGGGTCAGACGCGAGAGCATCGACGGCCGGCCGTCGCGGCGGCGCGTGAAGGCATCGGTCTCGACCGGGGCGGCCGCCTCTGCCGAAGGAGTTGCTGGCTGCCCGGGGTCGCTGATATCCGGATTGACGTCGTCAGACTCAACGGCCGCGGGGACGGACTCCGGTTCAACATCCTGCGAAATCTCAGACGCCTCGGACAGCTCCGCCAGTTCGGCTATTTCGGGCACCTCGGCGGGCCGGGGATGGGCCGCGGGGACCCCATTGGTCAGGAGCATGGCGAGGGCGTCGTCGGCGTCCTCGTCCACCCCGATACGGTGACCCCGGCGGGAACGCAACATGTCCAGCAGCCCGTCGGCGTCCTGTTCCTGGTGGATCCGGTCCTGCTGAAGCAGCATCTGATGGATGATGCTGTGCTGGCCTGTCGCCGTCCGGGCTGCGGCCTCGGCATCGGTTTCAAAGTCAAAGGGCCGGTCGGAAACGGCGGTAAGCCGGCGCGTCGGAACGGGGCCTTCGAGAGGCTCGAGTTCGCTCAGCTGCTGGGCCCAGCGGTTCGCGTTGTGCAGCGATTTCCGGGCGGGGTGGAAGGTCCACATGGCCGGCGGTTCCTCGCCGATCCCGGCCGGGCCGCCGGGCTTCGGCTCGAAGCGGGCCACCACGTTCCAGCTGCCGTCGGGACGCCGCCACGAGTCCCATTCCAGACTTGAGGGTTCGACGCCGTAGGCCTTCAGACGGTGCTCGACCATGTCGCTGAGCGAAGCCGGATTGTCCCCGAATACGGACCGGTAGATGTCGTGGCCCGGGGCCGGGGAGGCCACCTCAACCTTGCGCGCCTGTTCGGCGATGTACTCGCGCTCGGCGAGGACCGGCCCTTCATAGCGCTGAACCTTTTCCAGCGGAATGCCGGACAGTTCCGCCACTTCGGTGGCGGTGGCTCCGTTCCGGATCCTGGTCTGGATATCCCGCGGAGACATGGCAATGGGTGCCGCGGCCGCGCTGGAAGCGGCCTTGGCCGCCGTCCGGCTGGCTGCCGCCCGAAGTGCTTCATCGATCGGCAGCTGGAACATCTCGCCGCCGGTGCCACTCAACAGGAGATGCTCTCCGTCGTCGTGGACGCCTACAAGCCGTAGATCCTGCATACAAATCCTCCACCCTGGCATTACTAACAATCGAAACTCTGCCACCAGCGGGACGCATTTCGGGTTAGGACGGCTGGCGCGCCGTGATTTTCCGCGACTTTCCGGCGGTTTTGGCCGGTCTGCGGAAGATAACGGCAGGAAGGGAGCAGCGGGCTCTGGTGTTCGGCAGGAGCTTAAGCAAAAATGACCGACACCGGGCACAAAAACCGCATGTCCGGCGTTGACATCGGAGAACCGCTCCGGGAGCCCGAGGCCACAAGCCCGGCAGGGCTGCCGGGACTGGCGAACCATTTGATCAAATTGAGCAAAATGGTCACATCGATCGAATCGAACGAATGCGGAGTGTGAGCAACAAATAATGGCGACTGATTACGATGCGCCGCGCAAGACCGAAGAAGACCTCAGTGAGGATTCCATTGAGGCTCTGAAGGTGCGGCGTACGGAGAAGCCTTCCGCTGTGGTGGATGAAGACGAGTCCGACCTCGCCGAAGGCTACGAACTTCCCGGCGCTGACTTGTCCGGGGAGGAACTGCTGGTCCGGGTCCTGCCCGCCCAGGCAGACGAATTCACCTGTGCCTCCTGCTTCCTCGTCCGCCACCGTTCGCAGATTGCCCGAGAAAAGGACGGCCTCAAGTACTGCAAGGACTGCGAGGGCTAGGCTCCCGGCAACGGGTGCAAGTCAGGAATTGAGTGTGGCAAGCAGCTGCTCTGGGTGGCGGGTGGATGTGAGCCAGTAAGGGGTGCGGTCCGAGGGGTCCTCGATCTCGATCCGGACCACCGGATCCACCCAGCCGCGGATACATAGGAACGCCAGGCCGTTAAGGCGTGTGCCGCGTTCCGCCGTCGCCTCCTTGCCCCGGAACGCCGTCGCCTTTCCCAGGAACCCGCGTTCGATCGTGGCCCGGCCCACCTTCAGGGTGGTCTTCGTGACGGTGATCGACGGCGTGGAGAGCACCAGAAGTACAGAGATGACGACGAAGAGCACAATGGCTGCGGTGATGCCGGCCCAGATGCTGATGGGCGCCAGCATGAGGATTCCGGCGCTGGAGAGCCCCGCCGACACAAGCCAGATCCAGAAGTTCGGCCAGAGCTTCTCGGCGTACAGGACAGTGGAGTCGCTCGGGGCACTCTTGGGGGCAGGCGCAGCTGCGCTGGATTCGGGCATATGCCCAGCTTTCCATCTTTCGCGGGCTATTTCATCTCGGCTTCACCCGGCTCGAAGTCCATGCCAGCCCCGCTCCTACCCGGCGGCCCGCACGCGCGGCCGGTTGGCAGCCCGCGGGCGCGCAGGCGGCTAGGACGATACTCGTTGCTGGCGTTAGAGTGAGGGACTGTGACTGAAGAAAACACCGCCGTCGCCGGGGCCGCACCAATGGCCCGCGATGCAGAGTATGGAACGCCCACCTTGACGGTACAGCTGAAGATGCTCGACGACGGGCTCGAACCGCCGTCGTACGCGCACCCGGGCGACGCCGGCGCCGACCTTCGCGCCCGCGAGGACGTGGTCCTTGCGCCGGGGGAGCGCCGCCTGGTTCCAACCGGGGTTTCCATTGCCCTCCCTGACGGCTTCGTTGCGCTCATCCACCCCCGGTCCGGCCTCGCCACAAAGCACGGTCTGACCGTTGTGAACGCCCCCGGCACGGTCGACGCCGGCTACCGCGGAGAAATCGCGGTGACACTGCTCAATACGGACCGGGACGAGGCGATCGAGCTGCGGCGCGGCGATAGAATTGCACAAATGGTCATTCAACGCGTGGAGTATGCACGGTTCCTCCCCGTCGAGGAACTGGACGGCTCGGTCCGGGGCGGAGGCGGCTTCGGCTCCACCGGCGGTTTCGGCGGACCGGCCTGAATACAGGTTCCGGCCTGGCCATGAGGGTCATCCGGGATTCTGCAGTGCCGCACACGGCGCTGCAACAAGATCAGCGGTGCAGGGAAAATTGAGCAGGCGGCTGCCGGGTAGCGGACGGCCACGCAGGCAGGCGCCAGGATGGCGCCGCGCGGCGGCACAGGATCACAACTAAGGAGACAACCCCATGGTTTTTGGGCGTGGCAAGAAAGCCAAGCAGGAACAGCTGACAGGGCCCGATACGGACCAGGAGGCTGTTGTTGACGGCACTGCGACTGTGGACGGCACGAAGCCTGCCGGCAACGCAGCCAAGACCGCGGGCCGGGCCTCTACGGGTCCCTTCGACGTCTCGGAAATCGAGGGCCAGGACGGCTACGTGGACCTTGGTGCGCTCCTGATCACCCCCCGCGAGGGACTCCAGCTCCGCCTGGAAGTTGAAGAGGCCACCCAGCGGGTCGTAGCCGTCACGATGGACCTGGAGGGGTCGAGCCTTCAGCTTCAGGCTTTCGCTGCCCCCCGTTCAGAGGGCCTGTGGGACGAAATTCGTGAACAGATCGGCCAGTCGGTCGGCAGCCAGGGCGGCCAGGTCGAAGAGATCGAGGGCAGCTTCGGCACCGAGCTCGTGGCCAAGCTCCCTGCAGGCGGCGCGGACGGCAGCCAGGGCTACCGCGTGGCTCGCTTCATCGGCGTCGACGGCCCGCGTTGGTTTCTCCGCGGCGTCTTCGGCGGCGAGGCGGCACTGGACCGCGACTCCGCGGCCGGGCTGGAAGGGCTCTTCCGGCAGATTGTCGTCGTCCGCGGCGAGAACCCCATGCCGCCGCGCGACTTGCTGCAGCTCCGCCTTCCCAAGGACACGGCGGCCGCGCCCTCCCCGCACGCGGCCCCCGAATTCGAACAGCCCGAACGCGGACCGGAGATAACCCAGATTGGCTGAAGCCGCCGGCAAGAAAGCTACCGCCGCCGTGCCGGTCCGGGACCTGCCGGACCGCGGACGGGTGCTATGCCACGGCTTCATCGAGTCCGTCACGTACGTGCCGGCCAACCAGGTGGCCGCCTTCACCGCCATCGTGATTGATCACGACGCGCCAGCCCCGGTCTCCCGCTTCCTGGGAGCCGGCGCGAAGGGCGGCGCCGGTGCAGAAGCGGCCGGCAGCCTGCCTGCCACCGTGTCCACCCACCGCGTGCGTCCCGGCGCGCAGCGCCAGCGGCCCGCGGGCCCCAAGGACCGGCTGCGCGTCGTATGGCTGGGGCGCCGACGGATTCCCGGTGTCGACGCCGGCACAGAACTCCGGCTCGAGGGCATGGTCACCATCCGTGACGGACTGCCCACCATCTTCAATCCGCGCTACGAAATACTGTCCCGCCAGGAGGAGCAATGACCTTGCCCGAACACCCCGAGCGGGCCCCCCGGCGGGAAGACAGGGAATTGGACCCGCGGGAGCCACGGGAAGCCGCCGGCACCGACCAGGACATTTCCCGCCCCGTCGCGTCCCAGCCGACAGTCTCACAGCCCGTCGCGTCCCAGCCCGTTGCTTCGCAGCCGACCGTGGCCCAGCTTGCCGGCGACTATGCGGCAAAGGCCGGCCTGCACCGGTCGAGCAACGGCAATATTGACGTGCTTAAGAGCGCCGGCGGCATCCAGGGCATCGCGGAGAGCATCCTGCCGGGCCTCGTCTTCCTGATCGCCTTCACCATAGACCGCGAGAACCTGTCGCTGGCCGTCATCGCTTCCGTGGCGGTGGCCGCCGCCTTTACCGTGGCCAGGCTCGTCCAGCGCAAGCCTCTGACGCAGGCACTGGCGGGGTTCATAGGCGTCGGGCTTTCCGCCTGGCTCGCCACCTCGACGGGAAAGGCGGAGAACTTCTACGTCCTGGGGTTCTTCACCAACATGGGCTACATCCTCGCGATGTCCATCTCCGTCGCCGTGCGCTGGCCGATCGCCGGCCTGCTCTTCGGCTTCATCCGCAACGAGGGCCTGGACTGGCGTAAAGATCCGAAGCGGGTAAAGGCCTACGGGATCGGCACGTGGGTGATTGTTTCCGTGCTGGTCCTGCGGCTCGTGGTGCAGGTTCCGCTTTACTTCATGGGGGAAGAAGGCCTCGCCGCCCTCGCCACCACCCGGCTGCTCATGGGTGCCCCGCTCTACATCCTCGGCGTCTGGATTGCCTGGCTGCTGACCCGGCCCGCGCCGGTATTGGCCGAAACAGACGCAGAAGCCGAAACAAAATAGCTCGACCAACCGCTTGAGCTATCAGTTGTGGCTGTTCCCAGTCCTGAGAACAGCCACAACTGATAGCGCAACTGCGGTTTAAAGCCAGTCAGCCGTCGAAGCCGTCGTCTCCGGCCGGCTGGGTCACGTGGCCGTGCTGGTCCGAGGTCACCGGGTGCTGATCATCGAGCGGGGACTCGGGTGCCAGCAGGGCGCGGAGGTCGTCCTCGGCCGCGATAGTAGTCACGAAGAACAACTCGTCGCCGCCGTCGATCACGTCGTCGCGGCTGGGCGTGAGGGGTGCCTGGTCGCGCAGGATCGCCACTAAGGTGGAGTCCTCGGGCCACTGGACATCGCCCACGGTCAGGCCGATCACGTGGGAATCATGCGGGACCGTGAACTCCACCAGCGAGGACACCCCGGTCTGGAGCGTCAGCAGCCGGACCAGGTCGCCGATCTCCACCGCTTCCTCCACCAGTGCGGTCATGAGCTGCGGGGTGTTAACCGCCACGTCGACGCCCCAGGAGTCATCGAACATCCAGTCGTTCTTCGGGTTGTTGACCCGGCCGACGGTCCGCCCCACGCCGAATTCCGTCTTGGCCAGCAGTGAGACTACAAGGTTGACCTTGTCGTCACCGGTGGCGGAAACCACGACGTCGGCGTCCTCGAGTTTGGCGTCCTGCAGCGTGCTCAGCTCGCAGGCGTCACCGACAAGCCAGTGAGCGCCGCGCAGTCCGCTGCGGCCGATGACCTCCGGTTTCTCATCGATCAGCAGGATTTCGTGCTTGTGGGCCAGCAGTTCACGGGCGATCGAGGATCCGACGCTTCCGGCACCGACGATGACGACTTTCACTTAGGACTCCTTGGCGGGGGACTTGGCGAGAATATGGCCGACCTCGGAGCTGCGGTCCACGTTCAGCATGGCGTGGACGGTGTCGCCGTCCTGGTAGGACATGCCGGCGGCGGGCAGGGTCCCCTCGCCGAACCGGGTCAGATACGCGACCCGGATGCCGGCCGCTTTCTCGATCGACGCGAGCGGGTGACCGATCCAGCCGGGGTTGAGGTCCACCTCGGCGAGGACCAGGCGGCCCGAGGGCTCGCGGAAATCGCCGGCGACGTGCTGTTCCGGCAGGATGCGGCGCAGCACCTGGTCGGCGCTCCAACGGACCGCGGCCACCGTGGGGATTCCGAGGCGCTGGTAGATTTCGGCGCGGCCCGGATCGTAAATCCTGGCCACGACGTGGGGAACGTGGAAGGTCTCGCGGGCTACCCGGGTGGCGAGGATGTTGGAGTTGTCGCCGCTGGAGACCGCCGCGAATGCGTAGGCTTCCTCGACGCCGGCCCGCTTGAGGGTCTCGCGGTCGAATCCGACCCCCGTGACCTTACGGCCGGTGAAGCCCGCACGGAGCCGGCGGAAGGCACGGTCGTCTTGGTCGATAATGGCCACTGAATGGCCGGCTTCCTCGAGCGTGTGTGCCAGGGTTGCCCCGACACGGCCACAACCCATGATCACGAAGTGCGCCACATGGGCCTCCTCTTGGTTCTGCGTCTGATACTGCGTAAAACTCTACCGGCCACGGGACGCACGAAGGCCAAGGCCGCGGGCCTCCGGGCGGATCATTGCGCACGCCGACTTCGCCGTCATGACATCGCGTCCGAATCAGACTAGCTTTGTGTGGTGCTGACAATTTTCAATGCCGTGAAGCGGGTGCTGGTAGGCAAGCCCTTCCGGAACGACCGTCTGGCCCACACGCTCTTGCCGAAGCGGATCGCGCTACCCATTTTCGCCTCGGACGCACTGTCTTCCGTGGCCTACGCGCCGGATGAAATCCTCCTGACCCTGGCCCTGGCCGGCGTGAGTGCCGTCGCTATCTCGCCGTGGGTGGGCCTCGCCGTCATGGTGGTGCTCCTGACCGTCGTGGCCTCCTACCGCCAAAACGTCCACGCCTATCCCTCCGGCGGCGGCGACTACGAGATCGCCAACGTGAACCTGGGCAAGTATGCGGGCCTCACCGTGGCCGCCGCGCTGCTGGTTGACTACGTGCTGACCGTGGCCGTCTCCATGTCATCGGCCGCGACCTACCTGACCACCGCGGTTCCCTCCCTGCATGGCCAGCAGGCCGCAATTGCCACCATCGGCGTCGTGATCCTGGCCCTCGTGAACCTTCGCGGCATCCGGGAAGCCGGCAGCGTCTTTGCCGTACCGACCTACATCTTCATGGCCTCCATCCTTGGCATGACCGCCGTCGGCATCTTCCAGGCCGTGACCGGACAGCTGGGCCAGGCGCCGTCGGCGGCCTTCACGATCGTGCCGCAACCGGAATTCGATCAGGGTCTCGTCGGGCTGGCCGGCGCGTTCCTACTGCTGCGCGCCTTCTCTTCCGGCGCCGCGGCCCTGACCGGCGTCGAGGCCATCAGCAACGGCGTGCCCAACTTCAAGAAGCCCAAGAGCAAGAACGCGGCCACCACACTGCTGCTGCTCGGCGTCATTGCCTCCGCCATGCTCGCCGGCATCATCTACCTGGCCAACGCCACCAAGGTGCACATCGTGCAGGATCCGGCCACGGAATTCCTCCTGAACGGCAAGCCCCTGGAGGAGGGGTACATCCAGAATCCGGCCATCAGCCAGATTGCGCAGACCGTTTTCGGCGCGGGTTCCATCCCGTTCTACATCGTGGTGGCCGCCACCGGCGTCATCCTCGTGTTCGCCTCCAACACGGCGTTCAACGGCTTCCCGGTGCTCGGCTCCATCCTTGCCCAGGACGGCTACCTGCCGCGCCAGCTGCGCACCCGCGGCGACCGGCTGGCCTTCAGCAACGGCGTTCTGGCCTTGGCGGCGGGTGCCCTGGTACTGATCATCGCGTTCAACGCCGACGTCACAAAGCTCATCCAGCTCTACATCGTGGGCGTCTTCATCTCCTTCACGATGAGCCAGCTGGGCATGATCCGGCACTGGGGCCGGGAACTGAAACTGTCCAAGGACTCCGCCGTCCGGCTGCGCATCATCAAGTCCCGCACCATCAATACAGTGGGCTTCGGCATGACCGGCCTGGTTCTGGTGATCGTCCTCATCACCAAGTTCACGCAGGGCGCCTGGATCGCGCTGCTCGCCATGTTCGTGCTGTTCCTGATCATGTGGAGCATCCGGGCGCACTACGACAACGTGGCCAAGGAACTCGCCGTGGACGAGGACTCCTCGCCGCGCGCCCTGCCCACCCGTGTGCACGCAGTGCTGCTCGTCTCCCACGTCCGCAAACCCGTGCTGCGCGCCCTCGCCTACGCCCGGGCCTCCCGCCCGTCGCGGCTGGACGCCATCACCGTGGACATCAGCCCGGAGGAGACCGAGGCGACTGTCGCCGACTGGGAGAAACTCGAAATCCCGGTGCCCCTGACGGTGCTTGCCAGCCCGTTCCGCGAAACCGTGACTCCGATCATGGAGTACATCAAGAACATGCGCCGCGATTCGCCGCGCGACCTGATCGTGGTCTACATCCCGGAGTACGTGGTCGGCAAATGGTGGGAGCAGCTGGTCCATAACCAGACCGCCCTCCGCATCAAGACTCGGCTGCACTTCGAGCCCGGTGTCATGGTGGCCAGTGTGCCGTGGCAGCTGAAGTCATCCGAAGAAGCCAAGAAACTGCAGGACATCCAATGACCCAGGACGCCCGGACGCACACCCACACCGAGCTCGTCGTCGACGTCGGGCCTGTCGCCCACGGCGGGCACTGCGTGGCCCGGCATGAGGGCCGCGTCGTGTTCGTCCGCCACGGCATTCCCGGCGAGAAAGTCCGCGTCCGGCTCACCGATGACGGCCCGTCCGCCAAATTCTGGCGTGCCGATGTGGTGGAGGTCCTGGAACCGTCGCCGGACCGCGTACCGCATTTCTGGGACCTTGCCGACTCCGGCCGTTCATGGTCTCACCGTCATCCGCCGGTCGGCGGTGCCGAACTTGGCCACATCTCCCTGGCACGCCAGCGCAGTCTCAAGGCCGAGGTTTTGGCCGAACAGCTTAAGCGGCTGGCCGGCGTCGACCTTTCGCCCTCAGGGCAGATCACCGTCGAAGCCGTCGGCACTGCCGCCGGGGGCCACACCGCGGAAGGCGCAGCGGAGCGCACGGGACCTGACACAGGGGACGGCGATGCCGCCGTGGCCGGCCTGGGCTGGCGGACACGTGCCGCCTTCGCCGTGAACCCCGCAGGCAAGCTCGGCATGCACGCCCACCGCTCCGACGCCATCCTGCCCGTTCGGGAGATGCCGCTGGCCGTGGATGCCATCAACGCACTCCAGCTCTGGGATATCGACCTGCAGGGTATCGACCGCGTCGAGGTCGCCGCCCCGGCGAACGGCTCCCGGCCGCTCGTGCTGCTGGTGCCCGCACCGGGGACCAGGTCCAAGCGGCTCAGCAGCATCCTGGCGCAGCTGCCCGACGACGTCTCGGTGGCCAGTTTGCACCCGACCACCGGCGAGGTCCTGCAACTGCGCGGCCGCACCTATGTTCAGGAATCTGCGGCCGGCCACGACTACCGGGTCACGGGCGACGGCTTCTGGCAGATCCACCGGGACGGCCCGGACACGCTCGTCGGGGCCGTCACCGGCTTCCTGCACGACGGCGGTTACCTCGCGCCTGGCTCCGTGGTGGCTGACCTCTACGCCGGGGCCGGGCTGTTCACGGCGCCCCTGGCCGATGCCGTGGGCGTGACGGGCTCCGTACTGTCGGTGGAGGGGGCGCCGGGAACCAGCCGCGATGCGCGCAAGAACCTGCACGACGCCGCCCAGGTGGAAATTGTCCAGGGCCGCGTGGAGCGGGTGCTGCGGCAGAAACCCCGCAACTTTGACGCCCTGATCCTGGATCCGCCGCGTGCCGGGGCCGGCAAAGCGGTGGTCAAACAGCTGATCGACGCCGGTCCCCGGGCCATCGCGTATGTGTCCTGCGATCCGGCGTCGTTCGCCCGCGACCTCGGCTATTTCCGGCAGGGCGGCTGGGGGATGGCGGCGCTGCGCGCCTTCGACCTCTACCCGCACACCCACCACATGGAGACTGTGGCGTTACTGACTCCCCAACCGTGATGCTACTAGGATGGGCGTAGTAGTCCGTCGTCGCGCTCCATCACACCTGCTGTTAGTGAGACGGCTGTTCCCTGCGTTCCGTACCTGCATCGCCTACAACCATGTACTGATGCCTGTATTAGTTAGGCAGACCTAACTAGCAAGGGTTCAGCGGCGCGACAAAGATGAAACTGTTGCGAGAGGAGTCCTGCGATGAGCATTGTGGACAGCTTCGGTTCAAAAGGCAAACTTAATGTAGCCGGAACCGAATACGAAATTTTCCGGTTGAACTCCGTCGAAGGTGCAGAAAACCTTCCGTTCAGCCTCAAGGTATTGCTAGAAAACCTGTTGAGGACCGAGGACGGTGCCAACATCACGGCCGACCACGTCCGTGCACTGGCAGGCTGGGACCCCAGCGCCGAGCCCGACACCGAAATTCAGTTCACGCCGGCGCGCGTGATCATGCAAGACTTCACCGGCGTGCCCTGCGTCGTTGACCTCGCCACCATGCGTGAGGCTGTCAAGGAGCTCGGCGGTGACCCGAAGAGGGTCAACCCGCTGGCACCGGCGGAAATGGTCATTGACCACTCCGTCCAGATTGACGCCTTCGGCAACTCCGGCGCACTGGAGCGCAACATGGAGATTGAATACCAGCGCAACGGTGAGCGCTACCAGTTCCTGCGCTGGGGCCAGACGGCATTTGATGACTTCAAGGTTGTCCCCCCCGGCACCGGCATCGTGCACCAGGTCAACATCGAATACCTGGCCCGCACCGTCATGACCCGTGAAGTTGACGGCGTGGTCCGGGCGTACCCGGACACCTGCGTCGGCACCGACTCGCACACGACCATGGTCAACGGCCTGGGCGTGCTGGGCTGGGGCGTTGGCGGCATCGAGGCCGAGGCTGCCATGCTCGGCCAGCCCGTCTCCATGCTCATCCCGCGCGTCGTGGGCTTCAAGCTGACCGGCTCCATCCCGGCCGGCGCCACCGCCACCGACGTCGTCCTCACCATCACCGAGCAGCTGCGCCAGCACGGCGTGGTGGGCAAGTTCGTGGAGTTCTACGGCGAAGGCGTCGCGGCTGTGCCGCTGGCCAACCGCGCCACCATCGGCAACATGAGCCCCGAGTTCGGCTCCACCGCCGCGATGTTCCCGATCGACGATGTCACCCTCGACTACCTGCGCCTCACCGGCCGGTCCGAAGAGAACGTCGCCCTCGTCGAGTCCTACGCGAAGGAACAGGGCCTCTGGCACGATCCTTCCAAGGAGATCAAATTCTCCGAGTACCTCGAGCTGGACCTGTCCACGGTTGTTCCGTCGATCTCCGGCCCGAAGCGCCCGCAGGACCGCATCATCCTCACCGAGTCCAAGGCTCAGTTCCGCGAGGACCTGCGCAACTACGTGAAGGAAGACCTCGCTGGCGGAAGCGTCGACGAAGCAATCGACGAGAGCTTCCCGGCGTCCGACTCGCCGTCCTTCACGGGCTCGGCAAGCCACGTCACGGACCAGGCCCCGCACGCCCACGGCCCGAAGTCCAACGGACGCCCGTCCAACAAGGTCAGCGTCACCACCGCCGACGGCCGCGAGTTCGAACTGGACCATGGTGCAGTCTCGATCGCCTCGATCACGTCCTGCACCAACACGTCCAACCCGTCTGTGATGCTGGCCGCCGCACTGCTGGCCCGCAACGCCGTCGACAAGGGCCTGACCTCCAAGCCGTGGGTCAAGACTTCGGTCGCCCCCGGTTCCAAGGTTGTCACGGACTACTACAACAAGTCGGGCCTGACCCCGTACCTGGAGAAGCTCGGCTTCTACATCGTCGGCTACGGCTGCGCGACGTGCATCGGCAACTCCGGTCCGCTGGACGCCGAGATCTCCGAGGCCATCCAGGCCAACGACCTCTCGGTCACGGCTGTGCTCTCCGGTAACCGCAACTTCGAAGGCCGGATCAACCCGGACGTGAAGATGAACTACCTGGCTTCCCCGCCGCTGGTCATCGCCTACGCCCTGGCCGGTTCCATGGACTTCGACTTCGACAACGATGCCCTGGGCCAGGACGAGGCCGGCAACGATGTCTTCCTGAAGGACATCTGGCCGAACCCGGTCGAGGTCCAGCAGGTCATTGATTCCTCGATCGATAAGGAAATGTTTGCCCGCGGCTACGAGGGCGTCTTCGAAGGCGACGACCGCTGGAAGGCACTCGACACCCCGGCCGGTGACACCTTCGCCTGGGACGAGAAGTCCACGTATGTCCGGAAGCCCCCGTACTTCGAGGGCATGAAGGCCCAGCCGGAGCCGGTCCAGGACATCACCGGTGCGCGCGTGCTGCTTAAGCTCGGCGATTCCGTCACCACGGACCACATCTCACCGGCCGGTTCCTTCAAGTCGGACACCCCGGCCGGACAGTACCTGCTGGCCAACGGTGTGGAGCGCAAGGACTTCAACTCCTACGGCTCACGCCGTGGCAACCACGAGGTCATGATCCGCGGCACGTTCGCGAACATCCGCATCAAGAACCAGCTCCTGGACGGCGTCGAGGGCGGTTTCACCCGCGACTTCACCCAGGCCGACGGCCCGCAGGCCTACGTCTACGACGCCGCGCAGAACTACCAGGCCGCGGGCACCCCGCTGGTGGTCCTGGCCGGCAAGGAGTACGGCTCCGGCTCGTCCCGCGACTGGGCAGCCAAGGGCACGGCACTGCTGGGCGTCAAGGCTGTTGTTGCCGAGAGCTACGAGCGCATCCACCGCTCCAACCTGATCGGCATGGGCGTCCTGCCGCTGCAGTACCCGGCCGGCCAGAACGCCGCCAGCCTGGGCCTGACCGGCACGGAAACCTACGCTGTTGAGGGCGTCACCGCCCTGAACGAAGGCACCACGCCGAAGACGCTCAAGGTCACCGCCACGGCCGAGGACGGTTCCGTCACGTCCTTCGACGCGGTCCTGCGCATCGACACCCCGGGCGAAGCGGACTACTACCGCAACGGCGGCATCCTGCAGTACGTGCTGCGCCAGATCTCCGCGAACTAGCGGAGGTCCTCCCGCCGGGAGACACAGCAGTAGCGGCCCCGGCCGGTCATTGACCGGCCGGGGCTTCTGCGTTCCTTCGGTGTTCCTGCGCCGGTCCGGCAGCGGGCGTTCCCCGGAGGCGTTAGAGTTAAAAGGCATGTCTACCACCCGAAGGAGGGGCCGTTGGGAATCTTGGACACCATCCGGAATCCGCAGGACCTGAGTAAGTTGTCCGGGGCGCAGCTGGATCAGCTGGCAGCCGAGGTCAGGGATTTCCTGATCGGCAACGTCTCCCAGACGGGAGGGCACCTGGGCCCGAACCTCGGCGTCGTCGAGCTCACCATCGCGGTACACCGGATCTTCGATTCCCCCCGCGACAGCATTGTCTTTGACACCGGTCACCAGTCCTACGTCCACAAACTCCTCACCGGCCGCCAGGATTTCAGCACCCTCCGCCAGCAGGGCGGCCTCTCGGGCTACCCGGACCGCGGAGAATCCGAGCACGACATCGTGGAAAGCTCGCACGCGTCCTCGTCACTGTCCTGGGCCGACGGCATCTCCCGCGCCCGGCAACTGACCGGCGACGGCGACCGCTTCGTCGTCGCGGTGGTGGGCGACGGTGCCCTGACCGGCGGCATGGCCTGGGAGGCCCTCAACAACATCGCGGCGGACAAGAAGCGCCGCGTCGTCATTGTGGTCAACGACAACGGACGCTCCTACGCCCCGACCGTCGGCGGGTTCGCCGACTACCTTGCATCCCTGCGTCCCACCATCGATTCCCTCCGCGCCGCCCCCGCCTATGAAGGCACGCTCGAATGGTGGAAGCGCAGGCTGCAGAACGGCGGCCCCGCGGGACAGTTCACCTACAAGAGCCTGCACGCCATGAAGAAGGGCCTCAAGGACTGGTGGGCTCCGCAGGGCATGTTCGAGGACCTCGGCATGAAGTACATCGGCCCGGTGGACGGCCACAACCTCCAGGCCATGGAAAACGCCCTCTCCACGGCGAAGAACTATGCCGGGCCCGTGATCGTGCACGCCATGACGGAAAAAGGCCACGGTTACGCTCCGGCCCGCGCCCATGAAGCGGACCAGTTCCATGCGGTCGGGATCATCGACCCGGAGACCGGCGCCCCCGCCGAGGCCGGTGGCGCCAAGTCCTGGACGGCCGTGTTCGCCGATGAGATCGCCGACATTGCCGACGAGCGCAAGGACATCGTCGGCATCACCGGGGCCATGCTGATCCCGGTCGGGCTGCACAAGTTCGCCGCCCGGCACCCGGACCGCGTGTTCGATGTCGGCATCGCCGAGCAGCACGCCCTCACCTCGGCGGCCGGAATGGCGTTCGGGGGACTGCACCCGGTGGTCGCCGTCTACGCAACGTTCCTGAACCGTGCCTTCGACCAGCTGCTGATGGACGTGGCCCTGCACAAGGCAGGCGTCACGATCGTCCTGGACCGGGCCGGGGTCACCGGGCCCGACGGCGCGAGCCACCATGGCATGTGGGACATGGCCATGGTCCAGATCGTCCCCGGCCTCCACCTCGCCGCACCGCGCGACGCCACACGGCTGCGGGAGGAACTGCGCGAGGCCGTGGCCATCGAAGACGCCCCCAGCGTGATCCGCTACTCCAAGGGCAGCGTCGGCGCCGAGGTCGAGGCGCTCGAACGCCTGGGCGACGGCGTCGATGTGCTCGCCCGCCGCCCCGCAGGCTCCACGGAGAACGACGTCCTGATCGTGAGCGTCGGCGCCATGTCCGAACTCGCGCTGGACGTCTCCAACCGGCTCGGCGCCCAGGGGATCAGCTCCACGGTGGTGGATCCCCGCTGGGTCCTCCCGGTCCGGCGGTCCATCATCGACCTCGCCGCGAACCACCGCCTGGTCATCTGCATCGAGGACGGTGTGCGCGCCGGCGGCGTCGGCTCGCGGATCCGCCAGGAGATGCGCGCCGCCGGAGTGGATACCGCCCTCAACGAGGTCGGCCTCCCGGTCGAATTCCTCGATCACGGCACCCGCAAACAGGTCCTCGAACGCGTCGGGCTGACCGCCCAGCAGATCACGCACGACGTCGTCGCCCAGGTCCTGGGCACCAAGGTGCCGTTCGCGCGTCCCTTGCCCGGGCACGAACACCCCAGCACCGGCAGCCTGCCGCTGCTGTAGCCAGCACGTCTGTTGAGCACGACCCCGTACGGCCCCACCCTTGGCGGCGCCGTGCGGCCCAGGAAGGAACTGGCATATGAGTGGAATTATCCGGGTTTACAAACGCGACGAAGAGGGCACCCTGCAGTTCAGGGAGGCCTGGTTTGACGAGGACTACAGCCAGTTCGTGATGAACCACGGCGTCGTCGGTCACCAAAGCAAAACCGACGAGACCGACGTCGAAGACGCCGAAGTTGCCGAGCGCCTCATGGACGCCTTCGCGGTGCAATGCGCCGAGGACGGCTACGCCGAAATTCCGGACGAAGAACAGTTCTGGGTGGTGGCCCAGTACGCCCTGAAGACCAAGGAGGGGACCAGCCGCGACAAGTACCTCGAGGAGAAAGCCAAGGATGCCCTCATCAGCCATCTGGCCTGGCGGGGCCTGGGGATCGTGGACCGGAGCGAGTTTTCAGATGGCCGGCTCAACATCTTCTGCCTCACCCCGGACGTCAACAAGACGGTCAACGCCATCAAGGTCTGCATCCGGGGCGAGGACCTGGACTTCACCAAGCTGAGCATTGGGGCCGCGCCGTTTGGCGAGGAGACCTTCAAGCTCAAACACTCACCGAAACCGGCCAGCAGCTTCACGCTCTAGCCAACACCGGCAAGGAGCCCTGCACGGCTCGCATCAGTTTGGGGGCAACCGACTGAAAGGCAACGCAATGACGCGAAAATCCTCTCAACCAGGCAGCACACCGCTCCCCGCGGGACTGGCGGCGCCGGCGCGCAAGTCGCTCGCGCACGCGGGGGTGGAAACCCTCGAGCATCTCGTGGAGCTTGGCCGTCGCCGGCTTGCCGGGATGCCGGGCGTCTGCCCGCGCACCCTCGCGCAGCTCCAGGACGCCATGGACGAGCACGGCCTGGAACTGCCCGCGGGATAGCCGTGACGGCGGCGTTGGACGGGACGCCCGACCGGCCGTTATAGGGTAAATCCATGACTGAATACCGCCGTGTGGGAAATTCCGGACTATCCGTCTCGGTCGTGGGACTTGGCTGCAACAACCTGGGCCGGCCCGGGACCGTGACGGAATCGCAGGAGGGCACGGACGCCGTCGTGCATGCCGCCCTGGACGCCGGGATCACCTTCTTCGACGTCGCGGACACCTACGGCCGGGAACCCGGACTCAGCGAGACAATGCTGGGCAGGGCCCTTGGCTCACGCCGGGACGACGCCGTGATCGGCACGAAATTCGGCATGGACATGCGCGGCGCCAACGGCGAGGACTTCGGCGCCCGCGGATCCCGCCGCTACATCATCAAGGCCGCGGAAGCCTCGCTGCGCCGGCTCGGCACGGACTGGATCGACCTCTACCAGTTCCACACCCCGGACCCGCTGACGCCCATCGATGAGACGCTCTCAGCCCTCGAGGACCTCGTGACCAGCGGCAAGGTCCGCTACATCGGGCACTCCAACCGGGCTGGTTGGCAGATCGCCGAGGCCGAGTTCGTGGCCCGCGCCCGCGGGGGAGTGCGCTTTATCTCCAGCCAGAACCACTACAACCTGCTGGACCGCCGTGCGGAGCTTGAGGTGACCCCCGCCGCCGAGGCCTACGGCCTGGGCGTCCTGCCGTATTTTCCCCTCGCCAATGGCCTGCTCACCGGCAAGTACTCCGCCGGCCGCGCTCCCGAGGGCTCCCGGCTCAGCCACACCCGCACCAACCTGGTGAACGACGCCGACTGGGAACAGCTGGGTGCCTTCGGCGACTTCGCTGCCGCCCGCGGTCTCACCGAGGTCCAGGTGGCGTTCTCCTGGCTGGCTGCCCAGCCGTCCGTCAGCAGCGTCATCGCCGGTGCCACTACGCCGGAGCAGGTGCGCCAGAACGCCGCGGCCGTGGCCTGGAAGCCCAGCCCTGCCGAGCTCGCCGAGCTGGACGACATCTTCCCGCGCACGCCCAAGGTGGCACTGTTCTGACCAATCAAGCCTCGAGCGATCCGGCGCTGAATACCCAATCGATCCTCATGGACGTCGACACCGGGATCGACGACGCGCTGGCACTGGTCTATCTGCTGTCCCGGCCCGACGTCCGGATCCAAGCCATCACCTGCACCGCCGGGAACGTCGGGGCGCGGCAGGTGGCGTTGAACAACCTGGCCCTGCTGGAGTTGTGCGGCCGCCAAGGCATCGAGGTGGCCATCGGCGCCGAAGTTCCGCTGGAAATCCCGCTGGTCACCACCGAGGAGACCCACGGGCCGCAGGGAATCGGCTACGCCGAGCTGCCGGCGCCGGTCCAACACATCTCGGCGCGGCACGCCGTCGACGTCTGGGTGGAGGAGGTGCGGGCACATCCGGGGGAGATCACCGGACTGATCACCGGCCCGCTGACCAACTTTGCTCTCGCCCTGCGCCGCGAACCGGAGCTCCCTCTGCTGCTGAAGGGGCTCGTCATCATGGGCGGCAGCTACTACTACCAGGGCAACACCACCCCGACGGCCGAATGGAACACCTCGGTGGACCCGCACGCCGCTAAGGAAGTGTTCGCCGCCTACCGCGGGCTGCCCGAGGACAAGCTGCCGATCGTCTGTGCGCTGGAGACCACCGAGCGGATCGAGATGCAACCGGAGCACTTGCGGCGCTTGAGCGAGGCCGCGGGCGCGCCGGAGCCTGAACTGGTCCTCCCGGAGCAGCCCGGGGGCCTGCGCAGCCGGTCCGGGAACCCGCTCGTCGCCTGTCTGTCCGACGCCCTGCGCTTCTACTTCGAATTCCACCGGCTCTACGACCAAGGCTATGTGGCGCACGTGCACGACGCCTTCGCGGCGTGCGTTGCCGCGGGACGCACACCGTTCACCACCCGCCCGGCCACGGTCGACGTCGAATCGGACTCTCCGCTGCTGATCGGCACCACGGTGGCAGACTTCCGCGGGCTCTGGGGGCTGCCGCCCAACGCCAGGATTGTGTCCGATAACCACCCCGAGCGCTGCTTCGACGAACTGATTTCCTCAATTGGTGCCCTTGGACGCGCCGTGGGTGCGCGGTCGCCGGGCACCTGAGGCGTTCCGCCTGAGGCGGGGCGGCCAGTGGGTTCCCGTGCGGGTCCGCGGATCGCTAGGATGGTAGCTGCGCCGAGGTGACATGAGGCGGATGTTGTCGCACCCACCCAAAGGAACACCTCCCATGTCACAGCCAGCTCTTACGGTCACGGACCCTGGACAGGCGGCCGGCCGCGGTCGCCGCCTGCTCGAAATCGCCGGCGCCGCATCCATCGCCGCCACCTACGTCTTCCTGGTGCTGACCCAGCCCGCTGACATTGCCAACGGCCCGGCAAGTTTCTCGGCCCTCGTGGCCCTCGGGGGCTTCCTGCTCGGCGCTGTGCTGCTGATTGTCGCCGTCCTGCCGGTCCTTCCCACTTCCACTCTGGTCCTCATCCCCGTGGCACTTGTCCTGAACGTGGTCCTCGGACAGCTCATGGGCAGCACCGGCCTGCCGTTCTACATCGACGCGATCGGCACCGTGCTGATCGGGGTCCTCGCCGGCCCGGCCGCCGGCGCCGCCACGGGTGCGCTGAGCAGCATCGTCTGGTCCTTCTTCAACCCCACGGTCCTGCCGTTCGCCGGCGGCGCCGCCCTCATCGGCTTCCTCGCCGGCATGGCTGCCCGCGTCGGCCTGTTCCGCCGCTTCTACCTCGCACCCGTGGCCGGCTTCATCACCGGCATCCTCGCGGGCGTCGTCTCCGCCCCGATCGCCGCCTTCGTCTTTGGCGGCACGTCCGGCCTCGGCACCGGTGCGATCGTCAGCGCCTTCCGCGCCATGGGGGACACCCTCCTGGCCGCCATCACCAAGCAGGCCCTGATTTCGGACCCCATGGACAAAGCGATCGTCTTCACCATCGCGGCGCTGCTGGCCTACGCCCTGCCCCGCCGCACCACGTTCCAGTTCCCCTTCGTCCGGCGCTTCCGCGTACTCGCCGGCAAAGCCCCGTCGGCGCCCGACGCCTGAACAATGACGCTGTGACACTGCGGCCCTGATCCTATGACCCTGCGCCTTCACCCCTTCACCGCGCTGACTGCGGCGGCCTGTACTGCCGTCATCACGACGGCGGCAGCCAGCTGGCCGTTGTCCGTCGCCGTCGGACTCGCCTCCGCGGTCGTCGCGGTGCGCCGTGGAGTCGCGGGGCGGGTCCTGTCCGCCGCGGCGGTGATCCTGGTGCCCCTGTTCCTGTCCTTGCTGGTGCTGCACGGGCTCTTCTTCCCCGAAGGCCATACTGTCCTCGCTGCGTGGGGACCGGCACGGGTCACCGCCGAGGGCCTGCGATTTGCGCTGGAGCTCGGAACCCGGACCGCCGCCTGCGTCCTGGTGTTCCTCCTCTTTTCCTTCACGGTGAGCGTTCCGGACCTCGTCTCGGCCCTCTCGGCCCGCCGGATCCCGCCGCAGTTCGGGTTCGTCCTGGCCTCCACCCTGACCCTCCTGCCTGCCGTCGCGGGCCGCCTGGACCGGATCCGGCAGGCCCAGGAAACGCGCGGGATGGTGATCCGCGGCGGCCTGTGGTCGCGCGCCGGCGCGCTGCGCCTGCAGATGATTCCGCTGGTTCTGGCCCTAATGGACGACGCCGGCAGCCGCGCCCAGGCGCTCGAGGCCCGCGGGTTCGGCAGCCCGGGACCCCGCACCAGATACCGCGACGTCGCCGACCCGCCTGCCCAGCGGCTCTTCCGGGCCGCAGCATTCGTGCTCGCTGCCGCAGCCGTCGCTGCGCGGCTCGTTGTCTCCTGGCCTGCCGGAGGCCCGTCGTGACGGCGGCCACCCGCACGGCTCTCCGGGCGCGGATTGATGCCTTCACGTTTCATGGCGAGAGCCAGCCGGCGCTGCGCGATGTAACTCTTTCAGTCACGCCCGGCTCCCTGACCGCCGTCCTGGGCGGCTCCGGGAGCGGAAAGTCCACGCTCGGAAAACTGCTGGCAGCCTGGCTGCGTGCCGGCCAGGCGGGGGAGTTCCGCGGCAGCCTCGAGCTCGACGGCACCCGACTGGAGTTCGCAGGCGCGCCCGGCGACCCGCGGATCAACCCGGCCGAATGGTCCCGCCGCGTGGCCTTTGTCCCGCAGGACGCCGCCTCGATGCTTTCCACGGTGCGCGCCACAGTCGCCGAGGAGCTGGCCTTCGGCCTGGAACTCCGCGCGACGCCACGGGAGGACATGCTCCGCGCAGTCGAGCGCACTGCCGCGCGGACCGGCCTGTCCGGGCTACCGGACCGCGACCCGGCCACCCTCTCCGGCGGCGAGCTGCGCAGGCTCGCCGTGGGCTGCGCC
The DNA here is from genome assembly GCF_054062615.1 of Arthrobacter sp. TE12232. Classification (NCBI taxonomy): domain Bacteria; kingdom Bacillati; phylum Actinomycetota; class Actinomycetes; order Micrococcales; family Micrococcaceae; genus Arthrobacter; species Arthrobacter sp. TE12232. The sequence continues at coordinate 723,180 of NZ_JBSSFK010000001.1, read as the reverse complement.
GTCATCACCGAACCGGACATGCTCATTCTTGACGAGCCGCTGGGATCGCTGGACGCGGCCGGAGCCGCCCGGATCGAGGACTTGGTACGCAGCCTCTGTATGGCCGGGACCGGCGTCGTCCTGCTGAGCCAGTCTGCCGACCGGCTTGCCCGCGAAGCCACGCACTGGACCGTCCTCGACGCCGGGACAGTCACCGCCGCGGGGGCGCCGGCACAGCTGATCGGCTCGGCCGAGCTGGAACACGCCGGGGTGCTTGTGCCCGGAACTCACCGCCCTGACGCCGGCGCAGTCCCCGGTCCGGGCCCGGCGTCTCCCGCCGTACCTGGACCCCGGTCGGCAGCGCTCGAACCATGCCTTGAACTATGCGGCGTCGGGTTCGGCTACGGCCAGGACCAGCGGCGGCGCGGGACCGGTCCCCGGCAACGGGTCCTGCGGGACGTGGACCTCGCCGTTCACCAAGGCGAGATCATCGCCGTGACCGGTCCCAACGGAGCCGGCAAGTCGACGCTATTGCGGCAGTTCAATGGTCTGTTACGGCCTTCGGAGGGGGAGGTGCTGGTCTGCGGGCGCAGCATTGCCGGCGTGCCGGTCGGAACTGTCGCGGCCTCGGTAGGCCTGCTGTTCCAGCACCCCCGGGACCAGCTCTTCGAACGGACTGTCCTGCGGGAAGCCGCCTTCGGCCTCCGGCAGCTCTTCGGCAAGGCTGAAGCCGAGGGCAGGGCACGGGCGGCGCTGGACGCCGTCGGGCTTTCCGCCACTGCCGGGGCGGTCCACCCGGCCGAACTGTCCGCCTCACAGCAGCGGCTGCTCGCCCTGGCCACGGTCCTGGCCCGCGAACCGGCAGTGCTGGCCCTGGACGAGCCCACCGTGGGGCTGGACCGGCACGGACTCGAACGGCTCGGCAGAGCCGTCGACGCCGCGGCGGCGCGGGGGACCGCCGTCGTAATGGTCACCCACGACCTCTCCTACGCTCGCGCCACCGCGCACCGGATCCTTGAACTCGACGGCGGGAGCCTGCGGGAGCTCTGACGGGCGGGGCTTGTGACCCTACCGGGCGGTCGGCCAGTAGCCGAGCATTGGGCCATGACCACCACACCGGACGCCGCCCCGGCCACGAGTGCCGCAGTGCCGGCCGTCCTGACGATTTCGTCCGGTATATGGCTGGTGATCGGGGCAGTAGGAACGCTCTGGACACTGATGGGGTTGCTCATGATCCTGGCCTTCGGCGGGATGGTCGCCCCGGCGACGTACCTACCGGCCCTGGCGCTCAACGTTGCCAGTGCCGCAGCGTTTGTGGCCGGTGCTGTGTTCGCCCTGCTCCTGAGACGGGGCCGGCGGCTGGCACGCGTCGTCCTGTCGGCGTATCCGGTGATCCTTCCGGCGCTCTTCTTCGTCCGCGGCGGTCCCTCAGCCGGCGAAGTGCCATGGGGGGACGTTCTGCTGTCTCCCATCGGTGCGATGGGTGTGGTTGCGGTCGTGGCCACGGTACTCATGTGGCTGCCGCCGGCCAACGCCTATTTCACGCGCTGCGCTGCGCAGACGCTGGAAACATCAGCCGGTTCGGAGCCCCCGCCCTACCGCGTGCCGCCAACCGTGGTGGCATCGGTCTGGATCCTGGTCGTCGCCGGCGTTGTTGCCGCGCTGCAGGCGGTGCTGGGGCTGGTCCTCCTTGCGGGAAGTATTGGTTCAGGCGGAAACACGACTCCGGCGCTGGTGCTTTGGCTGACGCTTGCCTCGGTGGCGGCTGCAGACCTCGCCTGTGCCGGGGCGGTCCGGAGTGGAAGACCGTTCGTTCGGCCCATCGTGACCCTTATTCCGCTGGCGGGCCTCGCCCTTGTCGTACTGGCCACGATCGCCGGCTTTGCGTCCTTATCCGCCCAGAGTCCGGCCGCCCCGGGAGGCCTGCTGTCAGGGATCCTCCTGACGGTCTCCACCCAGGGTCTGCCGCTCATCGCCGGCCTCGTTCCTGCGGTCCTTGTCTGGCTGCCCTCTGCCGGTCGACACTTCCACCGCGTCGCGGTGGCTGTTCCGGCCGGCACAGGAGGCCTTGATGCGGCGCCGCCACCGCCCGCACCCGGGTAGGCTGCGGACAGCGGCGGCGGCTCTGCGCGCCCTTGGGGGCCGGTCAGGCGGCGGGCTCGGAGGCTACGCCCGGGGCCAGGAACTTCTTGCCGTTGACTCGCTCCGAGGCGCCCACCCGGTCCAAATACGGGGTGATGCCACCCAGGAACATCGGCCAGCCTGCGCCAAGGATCATGCAGAGATCGATGTCCTCCGGACCGGCCACGACACCCTCCTCGAGCATGAGCCCGATTTCCTCCGCAAGGGCGTCTTGCGTGCGGCGCAGGACTTCCTCCGCGGTGGACGGGCTGCTGCCGAAGGACATCAGCGCGAGGGTCTCGGCCGGGATGACTGGCTTGCCGTCCGCACCCGGAGCCCAGATGGACTTCACGCCGTTGTCGATCAGCGCCTGCAAGTTCGCCGAAACCCGGAACCGGTCCCCGAAGGCCGCGTGCAGCGACTCCTGGACGTGCTGGGCCACCGGCAGGCCCACCATGGCGCCAAGCACAAAGGGAGTCATCGGCAGGCCCATCGGCCGCAGCGCGTTGTCTGCGACCTCCGCCGGGGTGCCCTCGTCGAAGGCGGCGGTTACTTCGCCCATGAGGCGCAGCAGAACGCGGTTGACCACGAATGCGGCGGCATCCTTGACGAGAACGGCGGACTTCTTCAGCCCCTTGGCGAGCTCGAAGGCGGTGGCCAGCACTGCGTCGTCGGTCTTCGGTGCGCGGACAATTTCCAGCAGCGGCATCACTGCCACGGGGTTGAAGAAGTGGAACCCGACGAGCCGCTCCGGGTGTTCGAGGTCCGCGGCCATTGCCGTGACGGACAGCGACGAGGTGTTGGTCGCAAGGATGCACTCGGGCGACACGATCGCCTCGACCTCCTTGAAGACCTGCTTCTTGACGTTGAGTTCCTCGAAGACAGCCTCGATCACGAAGTCGGCGTCCGCGAAGGCTTCCTTGGACACCGAGCCGGTGACCAGCGCCTTGGTGCGGTTCGCGGCGTCGGGGCTGATCCGCTTCTTGGTCAGCAGCTTGTCCACCTCGGCGTGCACGTAGCCAACCCCCTTGTCCACCCGGGCCTGGTCGATGTCCGTCATCACCACCGGCACCTTGAGCTGGCGGGCGAAGAGCAGGGCGAGCTGGCTTGCCATCAGGCCGGCGCCCACGACGCCCACCTTGCCCACCGGGCGGGCCAGCTTGCGGTCCGGGGCGCCGGCAGGGCGCTTCGCGCGCCGCTGCACGAGGTCCAGGAACGCGTAGACGGTCGAGCGGAACTCGGGGGTCTGCATGAGGTCCGCGAGGGTGTCGCACTCGAGTTCGGCGGACTGCGCCTGCGTCAGGGTCCGGTTGGCTTCCATGACATCGAGGACCTTGGCCGGCGCGGGGGAGGCATTGGACGTCTTGGCCTCGACAAAGGCCCGGCCCTTCGCGACGGCGGCCGCCCAGCGCGCTGCGACCTCCGGAGCGGCGGGGTCGACGGCGTTGGCCCGCTCCGGCGCCACGGCGCCGGCAATGACCTTCGCGGCCCAGGCGACGGACTGCTCAATGAAGTCCGCGGGCTCGAACATGGCGTCCGCCACGCCGAGCTCAAAGGCCTGCGGGCCGGTGAGCGTGCGGTTGTTGCTCAGCGGGTTTTCGATCATGACCTTGAGCGCGTTCTCCGGCCCGATCAGCCGCGGCAGGATATACACCCCGCCCCAGCCCGGAATCAGCCCGATGAAGGCTTCCGGCAGCGCCAGCGCGCCGGCGCCCGTGGAAACGGTCCGGTAAGTGGACTGCAGCGCGATCTCCAGGCCGCCGCCCAGGGCCAGGCCGTTGATGAACGCGAAGCTCGGGACGCCGAGATTGGCCAGGGTGGCGTAGACGTCGTGGCCCAGCTGGGCCATCCAGAGGCCCTGTTCACGCCCGCTGACCGACTTGACCGTGGACAGGTCCGCGCCCGCCACCAGGAAGTACGGCTTGCCTGTAACGCCCACGCCGGCAATCTCGCCGCGGGCAGCGCGCTCCTTCAGCCCCTCCAGGACCGTCCCGAGTTCCACGAGGGTGTTGGGCCCGAGCGTGGTGGGTTTGGAGTGGTCCAGGCCATTGTCCAGCGTGATGAGCGCAAAGGTGCCGGGGCTCTTGCCATCATTTGTCTTCCCGCCTGCGGCGGGGAGCTCGATGTCCTGGACGTAGGAGTGTGTGACCGTCTCGTTCGGGAAGAGATCGGCAAGCTTGCGGAAATCAGCGGCGCTCATGCTGTGGCTCCAGTCGTGGTGGTGGCGGATTCGGAGATTGTGTATTCCGTGCCGTAATCCGGGTGGTGCGGGTTCTCCCAGATGACGGTGGCGCCCATGCCGAGGCCAATGCACATGGTGGTCATGCCGTACCGGACCGTGGGGTCTTCTTCGAACTGCCGGGCCAGCTGGTTCATCAGCCGGACCCCGGAGGACGCCAGCGGGTGTCCCACGGCGATCGCGCCGCCGTAGCGGTTGACGCGGGGGTCGTCGTCGGCGATCCCGAAGTGGTCCAGGAAACTGAGGACCTGGACGGCGAAAGCCTCGTTGATCTCGAAGAGGCCGATGTCCCCGATGCCGAGGCCGGCGTTCTTCAGTGCCTTCTCGGTGGCCGGGACCGGGCCGATGCCCATGACCTCGGGTTCGACGCCGGCGAAGGCGTAGGACACCAGGCGCATCCTGACCGGCAGGCCGAGTTCCTCCGCGGCGTCCGCGGAGGCCAGCAGGGCGGCGGTGGCGCCGTCGTTGAGTCCGGCGGCATTGCCGGCCGTGACCCGGCCGTGGGCACGGAACGGGGTCCGCAGCGCGGCGAGGTCCTCCACCGTCGTGCCCGGGCGCGGCGGCTCATCCACCGTGTTCACCGTCCAGCCCTGGCCCGGCTTCATCGTGGCCACCGGCACGAGGTCGGGCTGGATCTGGTCCTTGGCGTAGGCAGCGGCCAGCTTGTCCTGGGAAGCGACGGCGTAGGCGTCGGTGCGTTCCTTCGTGATGGCCGGGAAGCGGTCGTGCAGGTTCTCGGCCGTGTTGCCCATGTTCAGGGCCGCCGGGTCAACGAGCCGCTCCGACATGAAGCGCGGGTTGGGGTCGGCGCCGGCGCCCATCGGGTGGTTGCCCATGTGTTCCACGCCGCCGGCAATGACGACGTCGTACGCGCCGAAGCCGATTCCGCTTGCCGTCGTGGTCACGGCGGTCATGGCGCCGGCGCACATGCGGTCGATCGCGAAGCCGGGCACGGTCCGCGGGAGCCCGGCGAGCAGGGCGGCGGTGCGGCCGATGGTCAGGCCCTGGTCGCCCGTCTGGGTGGTGGCGGCGATCGCGACTTCGTCGATCCGTTCCGCCGGAAGCGAGGGGTTGCGGCGCATCAGTTCGCGGATGCACTTAACCACGAGGTCATCGGCGCGGGTTCCGGCATAAATGCCTTTTTCGCCCGCGCGGCCGAAGGGGGTGCGGACGCCGTCGACGAAGACGACCTCGCGAATGGCGCGGGGACCCACGGTGCGGGGACTCGCGCTGTTGGTTTTCCCGCTGCTGGTTGTTCCGCTCGTGCTGGCTGGGCTCACGTGGTGCTCCTCATTGAGACATGGGTGCCGGATCCGCGCCTGCGGCAAGGCCTGGTGCAGGTCTTGCCGCAGGCAGGAGGAATCCGGGCGACATCATGCATCATGTTACTCGCCAGTAACATAGCTGGCAAGGAGGCGGGGGAGCCGCGTTCGAGGTCTACCGTGAGGGGTGGACTATCCGGCGGAACCGGATGGCACCTCCGCGGAGGCTTTCGGCTCCTTGGCGGGCAGCGGCTCGGGGTGCAGGAAGGCCTCGGTGATGAGCGGAGCGGTGATTTCGATCTGCCACTGGCGTGCTCCGAGGTTCGCGAGCTCCTCGGCCACGCCTTCCTCGCTGAGTTCGGCTGGCGGACGCCATGCGACCCGGCGGAGGTAGTCAGGCGTCAGGAGGTTTTCCACGGGCAGATTCAGTTCCTCGGCCCTGCCCTGAAGCTTGGGGCGGGCCGTGGCAAGCCGCGCGGCGGCCTCAGGGTCCCTGTCCGCCCAGACGCGCGGCGGCGGGGGAGCGTTGGTGGGCAGGTGCAGCGGGGGAAGGTCTTCCAGGGCCCTGGCGGTGGCGATGCAGCGCAGCCAGCGGGGAGCCTCGCGCTGAGCGGCGCGGCCATGGAACCCCTTGGTGCCAAGGAGCTGCGGGACCGTGGTGGGCATGGCCTTGGCGGCGGCGACGAGGGCGGAGTCGGGGATCAGCCGGCCGGGGGCGACGTCGCGCTTCTGGGCCAGGGAATCGCGCTCCAGCCACAGCTCCCTGACCGCGGCCAGCTGGCGGCGGTCCCGGATCTGGTGCAGCCCGGAGGTCTTGCGCCACGGGTCAACGCGCGGCGGGGCCTGTCCGGCCTCAAGGATGGCGGCGAATTCCTGTTCGGCATACTCCAGCTTGCCGTCCGCGACGAGGAGTTCGATGAGTTCCTCGCGCAGCTCGGTGAGTACTTCGACGTCGAGGGCGGCATAGCGCAGCCAAGGTTCCGGCAGCGGTCGGGTGGACCAGTCGGCGGCGGAGTGTTCCTTGGCCAGACCGAAGCCCAGGAGCTGTTCGATCACGGCGGCGAGGCCCACCCGGGGCAGTCCGGCCAGCCGCGCGGCGAGCTCGGTGTCAAAGAGCTTGTCCGGCCACATGCCGAGTTCGGACAGGCAGGGGAGGTCTTGGCTGGCGGCGTGCAGGATCCATTCGACGCCGCGCAGGGCGTCATTGATAATGCTCAAGTCCCCGAACGGTTCGGGATCGATCAACCAGGTCCCGGAGCCTTCGCGCCGGATCTGGACGAGGAAGGCGCGCTGGCCGTAGCGGAAGCCCGAGGCCCGTTCCGCATCCACGCCCGCGGGCCCGTGGCCGGCGGCGAGGGCCGCGGCGCAGCGTTCGAGCCCGGACTGGGTTTCGATGACCAGAGGCACGCCGTCACGGGGGGCGTCGAGGTCGATCACTTCAGGGACCAGGCTGTCGAAGCCTTCCACCGTGATGTGGGCTGTGGTGTCAGTGGCCTCTGTCGTATTGTGAACGGCGCCGGCCGTGCTGATTTCCGGATTTTGAGGGGTCATGGTCTCTACAGTTTACCGACAACATGGCGTATAAGGCCGTGACCGTGGCCGAATAAACGCCTCACGCGTGTCCGCGGGGGCGCCGGGGAAGGGGGGTGACACCCTCGGGCAGGGGCGGCAGCCCGGCGAAGGTGCAGACCATGTCCGACCACGCCTCCAGGTGCGAGGTGATGTCCGGGGTGGCGGGGGTCCAGGAAGCCCGGAGTTCGATGTCGATCGAATCCGGCCGGTCCGACAACGTTCCAAAGCTCTCTGAGAGCACCCTGGTGGCCGTGCCGCCGGCGGAGCGGTAGGGCGCCTGGTGGTTGTCCAGCGCCTCGACCAGCCAGGTCCACGCCACCGATCCCAGCAGTTCGTCGTTGCCCATCTCAGGTTCCAGCTGGGCGCGGATGTACGTGACGATCCGGAACTCCCCGTCCCACACGGCCGAGCCGTCGGGATCGTGGAGCAGAATGAAGCGGCCGGTGGCGAGTTCGACGTCGTCGCTGCCGGACGCACGCGCCAAAGCCGCAGCGGCCGGGCCGTGGATCGCACCGCCGGCGGATTCGCCCGGGCCGATCACTTCTGCGCCCAGGGCGACGGCGAACGGTGCCAGCCGCGACGGCGCCGGAATTTCATCCAGGTGAAGTTCGCTGCGGCACCGAGCCTGTCGAAGGGTCCCCAAGGCGAAGAGGAAATCTGCCGGAACCTGATCGAGGGAGCTCACCATGGAAGATTATGCAACGGCCGTGCCCCTGCCCGGCAGGCTCGCCGCCGGACAGGGGAAGCAGTGCAGGGCTCAGGCAGCTGCGAGCTCGCGCTTGATGGCCGCAATGAACGAATCAACGTCTTCCTCGGTGGTGTCGAAGGAGCACATCCAGCGGACCTCACGGGCCGCCTCATTCCAGTCGTAGAAGCGGAAGGACGTACGCAGCCGGTCTGCGACACCGGCAGGCAGGATGGCGAAGACGCCGTTGGACTCAGTCTTCTGGCTCAGCGTGACGCCGGGGATCGACTCGACGCCGGCGCGCAGCCGGGCGGCCATGGTGTTGGCGTGCGAGGCCGACCGCAGCCACAGATCCCCCTCGAGCAGGGCAATGAACTGCGCTGACATGAAGCGCATCTTCGAGGCCAGCTGCATGTTCATCTTGCGCAGGTAGATCAGGCCGTGGGCGGCATCCGGGTTCAGCGCGATGACAACCTCGCCAAACAGCAGGCCGTTCTTGGTGCCGCCGAAGGAGAGGATGTCCACGCCGGCATCGCGGGTGAAGGCCCGCAGCGGAACGCCGAGGTGCGCGGCGGCGTTGGCCAGCCGGGCGCCGTCCATGTGCAGTTTCATGCCCTTGGAGTGGACATGCTCCGCGATGGCCCGGACCTCCTCCGGGGTGTAGCACGTGCCGAGTTCGGTGGTCTGGGTGATGGAGACGGCCAGCGGCTGGGCGCGGTGCTCATCGCCCCAGCCCCAGGCTTCCTGGTCGATCAGGGCAGGCGTGAGCTTGCCGTCGGTGGTGGGGACCTGCAGGAGCTTGATGCCGCCGATCCGCTCCGGTGCGCCGTTCTCGTCCATGTTGATGTGGGCGGTGGAGGCGCAGATTACGGCACCCCAGCGCGGCAGCAGCGACTGCAGGGACAGGACGTTGGCGCCGGTGCCGTTGAAAACGGGGAAGCACTCGATGCCGTCGCCGAAGTGGTCTTCCATTAGCTTCTGCAGGCGGGCGGTGTACTCGTCCTCGCCGTAGGAGACCTGATGGCCTTCGTTGGCGGCAGCCAGGGCCGCGAGGACCTCCGGGTGCACGCCGGAGTAGTTGTCCGAGGCGAAGCCGCGGACGGAGGGATCATGGAGCCGCACCGCAGTGCTGGCAGGGGCAGTTTCAACTGTGCTGGTCATCGCTTTGCTCACGCTTTCAGTCTAAGAGGTCGGCCCGCAAGGGCTAAGTCCGGTCGCTAAGTCCGGAGACGGCGCTAAGTCCGGGGGCAGTTCAGTGGCTGAGCAGCAACCGCTGGCCGTTCAGTTCCCCGGCGGGAGTGCTGAAGAGCCCGACGGCGGCAGCCGCCAGGTCTGCGACGTCCGTGAAGCCGGGGAATTTGCGCTCGGGGGCCTTGGCCCGCATCGCAGGGTCAACGAGGGCCTTCACCACGAAGATGACGGCGGCGCTGCTCAGTCCCGTTTTGTCTTGGCCGGTGGCGTGCTGCACCGGGCCGGTTGGCTCGGTGCTTCCTGTGCCGTCGGCCGCGGGCCGGCCCCGTCGAAAGCCGTCCGCGACCGCCAGCGTCCAGGCTTCGGCTGCGGCCTTGGCCGCGGCGTAGCTGGCGCCGCCGGCCGTCGGGGCGCTTACGGCCGTTGAGGACACCATGGCGAAGCGCCCGGTGTCCGAGGCTGCGAGGTCATCGAAGAAGACACGGCTGACGTTCCGCAGCGTGGTGATGGCGTTGCGTTCCAGGAAGTCCCAGTCCTCGTCGCTCTGGTCCGTGATGCCTTTCGCGCCGCGCCAGCCGCCCACGAGGTGGATGACGCCGTCGACGCTTCCCACCAGGCCCGCGACGCTCGACCGCAAGGCGCGGACGTCAGACAGGGTGGCGAGGTCGCAGACAAGCGGCGTGACGCCGCTGCCGGCGTCGGCAGCGGCGGCCTCGATCCGGGCGGCGTCTGAGCCGACGGTGAAGACCGCATGGCCCGCGTCGCGCAGGGCGCGGGCCGTCGCGATTCCCGACGGCCCGCTGCCCCCCGTGACCAGCACGTTCAAAGTGCGTCCGGCACTCATCCGGCGTTCAGGGCCTGGGCGCCGCTGCCGCTGGTTTCTCCGGTGTCAGAGGACCCCGTGATGCCGGCGGTGGATTCAATGACCGGCCGCATCTTCTTCTCGAGGGCCTCGTAGAACATGGAGAGCGGGAACTCGTCGTCCAGGACCTGGTCCGTGAGGCCGCGCGGCGGGCCGGCCAGCGGGAGGGCGTCCGGACCCTTGGCCCAGACCGACGCCGGGTTGGGCGTGACCGTGCCGGAGATGAGTTCGTAGGCGGCGAGCCAGTGGGCCATCTTCGGGCGGTCGATCGAGCGCCAGTACAGTTCCTCGATGCGGGCGCCGAGTTCAACCACGACGTCGGCAACTTCGTCCCAGTCGATGCTGAGCTTGCTGTCGGTCCAGTGCAGGACGTGGTGCTGGTGCATCCACGCGAAGAGCAGCTGGCCGCCGAGTCCGTCGTAGTTGCGGACGCGGGTTCCGGTGATCGCGAAGCGGAAGATGCGGTCGAAGATCACGGCGTACTGGACGAGCTTGGCGTGACGGCGTGCCTCAGGGTCGGCGTCCTCGTCCTTCTCGATCTTGACCGACTCGCGGAAGGCGGTGAGGTCGCAGCGCAGTTCCTCGAGCGAGTAGAGGAAGAACGGCATGCGCTGCTTGATCATGAACGGGTCGAAGGGCAGGTCGCCGCGCATGTGGGTGCGGTCATGGATCAGGTCCCACATGACGAACGTTTCCTGCGTCAGCTTCTGGTCCTCCAGCAGTGCTGCCGCGTCGTCGGGAAGCTGCAGCGAGGTGATGTCCGCAGCAGCGCGCAGGACGCGGCGGAAGCGGGCAGCCTCGCGGTCAGCGAAGATCGCGCCCCACGTGAAGGTGGGGGTCTCGCGGACGGCGACGGTCTCGGGGAAGAGCACGGCGGAGTTGGTGTTGTAGCCCGGGGTGAAGTCGAGGAAGCGGATCGGGACGAAGAGCTTGTTGGAGTATTCGCCCTGTTCCAGGCCGCCGATGAACTCGGGCCAGATGACCTCGATCAGCACGGCCTCGACCAGGCGGTTGCTGCTGCCGTTCTGGGTGTACATCGGGAACACGACGAGGTGCTGGAGCCCGTTGACGCGGTGCTGCTGCGGCTGGAAGGCCTGCAGGGAATCCAGGAAGTCCGGCACGCCAAAGCCGCCATCGGCCCAGCGGCCGAAGTCGGTGACGAGCAGTTCAAGGTAGCGGGCGTCGTGCGGGAAGGACGGCGCCAGGGCCGAAATCGCTGCGGTGATGGTTGCGACGTACCCGGCCGCGGCTTCGTGGGCTGTGGTTTCCGGGACGGATCCGTCCTGGATCTGAAGGGCCTGCAGCGCGGTGGCGGCAGCCTTGAGCCGCAGCCATTCCTGGTTGCTGGCCGTGATCTGGGCGGGGGCGGTAAGAGCGGTCGTGGTCATCGTCGACGGTCGCCTTTCTAGTAGCTGTGGTGCGTGTCGCTGGATCTAAATCGAGCGTAGCAAGCAAACAGCAGCTCTAATGCAAAATTGCCTCGAGCATAAGAAAGACTGTGGCAAGTGATTCCGAAAGACTGTTCCAGCGGAAGAAGAGGGAGGGCTGCGGGGCCCGGCGGCGGCGTTTCGGCACCGGCGGGCCCGGCAGGCGGGCTTACTTCCCGGCGTCGTCTGCGGGTACGAGCTTCAGCGAAACGGAGTTGATGCAGTACCGCTGGTCCGTGGGGGTGCCGTAACCCTCGCCGTCGAACACGTGGCCCAGGTGGGAATCGCACGTGGCGCAGCGGACTTCCACCCGGTCCATGCCCATGGTGCGGTCGTGGATATAGCGGACTGTGCCGTCGGCAAGCGGCGCCCAGAAGGACGGCCAGCCGCAGTGCGAGTCGAACTTCTCATTGCTCGTGAAGAGCTCGGTGCCGCACGCCCGGCACTGATACACGCCCCGGGTGTGGGTGTCCCAGTATTCGCCGGTGTAGGGCCGTTCGGTGCCGGCCTGGCGCAGCACCCGGTACTCCTCAGGGGTCAGTTCCTCGCGCCACTGGGCATCCGTCTTTTCGACCGGGTTGTGTTCGACCTGGTTGTGTTCGAGCGGCGTGGTGGCGGTGCCGGCGTCGGGCTCGGCGGAGGGCACTGCCAAGGTCATGGGTTTGGGCCTGTTCTTGAAGATGCTCATAGCCTCAATAACGCTTAGGAGTCCCCGATAAATCCCGAACCGGCGTACAGATGCAGGACGGGCAGGCCCAGCTTGTCCTGTGCCTTGGTGGCCCAGTCGGTGTGGAAGGTGTCGGCGACAGCGTGCGGGCGGGTGATCACCACGGCCTGCCCGGCGCTGAGTTCCTTGACCTTGGCGACCAGGCCATCCACGGCCTTGCCCTCGACGATTTCGCCCGAGACTCCGCCGCCGAGGCCGGCCAAGGCAGCAAGGGACGCTGCCAGGGTGTCGGCGGCCTCGGCCCGCTCCTCGGCGGGGTCGGAATGCGCCGTCAGTTCGCGGAAGGCTTTGGAAACTTCGAGCATGGAAAGGTTTTCCAGGAAATCCACCATCAGGTGCCGCTCGGTATTGGCCGGAACCAGGATCAGCAGGGGCGCATCACCGCCCGCAATCAGGGTTTCGATGTTGACGCGGTCATCCGCACCGAGGGGCTCTTCTGTCAAAATGACGATTGGATCACTCATGACCCCAGCCTAGTCGCGCTCGTGTCGCCGTGCATGGTTCTGTCCCGGCGCGCATCATGCCGTGTCCCGCTGGTGTGTCTTCGCCGCGTGTCGGCCCGGCTCGTGTGTCCGCTCCGCCGTGTCCCCGCTGGCGGGGAACTACCTGCGCGGTGCTGCGGGAGCAACCCCCTTCTTCGTGAAGGGCCATAATGCCGTCGTTGTCGGACAGTTCAGTCAGAATGGTGCCATGGCATCCTCCTTGCGCCTCCCGCCGGATCTCTCCCGGACCGCCACACGCGGAGCGGCAACCACTGTTGCCGCAGCCTCTGCAACGGTCTCTGCTCCATCCGCCGCTGCCGGGCCGTCCGGAAGCGCCAAGTGGGCGGTCGGAGGGATCATCGGAGGCAGCGCCGCTGCGGGCGTCCTCGCCGCCGGATCATCCGCCCTCGCGCTGTATTTCGCCCGCCGTGTCATCACCCCTGCCAGGTTCCGCGACGCGGACCAGGAAGTGCTGGCCGTGATCCGGGAGGGCCGCGGGCTGCAGGTCATCCTGGCCGCAACCCCGGACGCCACGGTGGACGGGGTGTACGGGTTCTTCTTCGACGGCGGCCGGGGCCACGCGCGGATCGGCCGGATCCTCTCCTACTCGCCGGCCGAACGCACCGTGCTGCGGGAAGTCGAGACCGTCTACAGCGGGGACATTTCCACCGCCCGACGCGGCTGGTGGAGCGGGGCGGCCTATCCGGATCCGGCCGCCATCGGACTTTCGGCGGACGACGTGCTGATCGACGTCGAGGGCGGAACCGCGCCGGCATGGCTGGTGCGCGCCGTACCGGAGTCGGAAGACACGGTGTCGGACGTCTGGGCGATCATGGTGCACGGGCGCGGCGCCTCACGGCAGGAGGGCCTGAGGGCCGTCCGGACCGCTCGGGACCTGGGCATGCCCAGTCTGCTGATCTCCTACCGCAACGACGGCCTGGCTCCGTCAGCCAGCGACGGGCGCTACGGGCTGGGCTCCACCGAATGGCGCGACGTCGAAGCTGCCATTGACTTTGCCTTGGAGCAGGGCGCCCGGGAGGTCGTCCTGTTCGGCTGGTCGATGGGCGGCGCGATCTGCCTCCAGACGGCCGACCTCTCGCGGCATCGGCAGCTGATCCGGGCGATGGTCCTGGACGCCCCCGTGATCAACTGGGTCAACGTGCTGGCCCACCATGCGGAGCTGAACCGGATCCCGTCGTCGGTGGGGCGGTACGGGCAACTGATGCTCAGCCACCCTCTGGGCCGGCGGCTGACCGGGCTGGCCGCCCCGGTGGACCTCAAGGCGATGGACTGGGTGTCGCGGGCCGTGGAACTGCGGACGCCGACCCTCATTGTGCACAGCGTTGACGACGAATACGTCCCGTATGGGCCCTCCGCCGAGCTGGCTGAGAAGAATCCCGAGATGGTCACGTTCGAGTCCTTCAACACCGCTCGGCACACCAAAGAATGGAATGTGGATCCGGAGCGCTGGGAGCGGCAGGTCATGGCCTGGCTCCGGCAGCAGCTCGCGCCCCGTGTCAATCCCGGGGACCAGGAGCCGGCGGCCGGGCAGTCCACACCGGGCTGACAGGTGGCGGCGGTGATTCACGCCAATACTGCCGTGATGTGCCGCGCGATCGCCGGGAGAGTCAGTCGTGCCGGGTGCCGATCCTCGCGGTGCGGGCGGCCGTAAGCCGAATGAGCTCGGCCGGATCCAGTTCGATGTCCAGGCCGCGCCGGCCGCCCGAGACCAGGATGGTCGCCAGCGCCAGGGCACTGTCATCCACCACGGTGGGGGAGGACTGGCGTTGCCCCAGTGGCGAAATGCCGCCGAGCACGTAGCCGGTACGTCGCTGCGCGGCGGCGGGGTCCGCCATTGCGGCCTTCTTGCCGCCCAAGGCCGCAGCCATCGCCTTGAGGTCCAGATTTCCGCTCACGGGCACGACGCCGACGGCGAGCCGGCCGTCGACGTCGACCATCAGGGTCTTGAAGACCCGGGCGGGGTCGATGCCCAACATCTCCGCGGCCTCAAGGCCATAGCTCGCTACGGCAGGATCATGCGCGTAGGGGTGCGCGACAAAGGGAACCCCGGCGGCCGCGAGTGCCGCGGTGGCCGGAGTTCCCTGGGATGCCTGTTTTCGGGCCATAACGGCTGATTGTCCTTAGCTGATTGTCTAAGCGCCGCAGGTCAGGACTGCGCCGGCGCGTGCTGGGATCCGGAGGCGGCGACTTTGCGCTTGATCCGGCCCAGCATGGCGGTCATTCCGCGCATCCGCAGGGGAGTGATGGCCCGGGTGAGGCCGAGCTGTTCGGGCATATCGTCCGGGACGGCCAGGATTTCCGCAGCGCTGAGGCCGTCGAGTCCTTCATGGAGCACGCCGGCGAAGCCGCGGGTAGTGGGGGCTTCCTTGGGCGCCTTGAAGTAGAGCCGGACGCGCTCCGGCGCGCCGCCGTCGGCCGGTTCTGTCTCAATGGTGAGGAAGAGCGGCGTCTGGCACTCCACCACCTGCTCGAGCAGTTCCGGGTGGTCCTGGAGCCTCTCCGGAAGCTCCGGTAGTCCCTGCGAGAACTCAAGGAGCAGCTGAAGCCGCTCGGGTTCAGTCAAGGCCTGGAAGTCGTCAACAATTTCCGCCAGTGCGGCGGGGAGGGCAGAAGTATTCATCACTCCCAGCTTACGCACGAGCGGCAATTGTGTCCCGGTCGCAACTGCCGGCGGCGAACCTAGCGACCGGCCGGGACCGTGCCGCGTTCGGCGCCCTTGACGATCGGGACGCGCACGGCGTTGCCCCATTCGGTCCAGGAGCCGTCGTAGTTGCGTACGGTGTCGAAGCCCAGCAGGTACTTCAGCGCAAACCAGGTGTGGCTGGACCGCTCGCCAATCCGGCAGTACGCCACGACGTCGTCGCCTTCCTTGAGTCCGGCCTCGCCCAGGTACAGGGCCTCGAGCTCGCTGCGGTCGCGGTAGGTGCCGTCCTCGGCGGCTGCGCGGGCCCAGGGGATGGAGGCCGCGGTGGGGATGTGCCCGCCGCGCAGGGCGCCTTCCTCCGGGTAGGCCGGCATGTGGGTGCGCTGGCCGGTGTATTCCTCAGCGGAGCGGACGTCGATCAGCGGCTTGCCGAAGTGGGCAAGGACATCCTCCTTGAAGGCGCGGATCGGGGCATCGTTGCGTTCCACCACGGGGTAGGTCCCCGGAGCCGGAACCGTGGTTTCGGTGGTGAGGGCACGGCCCTCGGCGATCCACTTGTCGCGGCCCCCGTCCAGGAGCCGGACGTCCTCGTGGCCGAACAGGGTAAAGACCCACAGGGCGTACGCGGCCCACCAGTTGGACTTGTCGCCGTAGATGACTACGGTGCTGTCCCGGGAAATTCCCTTGGCCGCGGCCAGGGCGGCGAAGGCTTCACCGTCAATGTAGTCGCGCGTGACCTCGTCGTTGAGATCCGTGTGCCAGTCGATCTTGACGGCGCCGGGGATGTGGCCGGTTTCGTACAGCAGCACGTCCTCGTCCGACTCGACCACCACGAGCTTGCCGCCGTCGAGCTCGCCGGCATCAATTGCAGCGGCGAGCCAGTCGGTGGATACCAGGCGCTCGGGGTGTGCGTACGCGGCGAACTTTTCGTTCTGCTCAACGGGGTAGGACATGGTGATGGCCTTTCACTGAAACGGTCAGGAGGCCGGGCGCGGAAAAGAGTGCGCGGCGCCAGCCTGTTACAACACTAGTCACGGCCCCGCGGGAATGCTCCACCGGGTTCACACGGGGAAATGTGGTCTTGCTCACGCCGGCCGCCCGTTCGCATCCGCGCACACGGGGCGGCCTTCCCTTGCCGGTATTCTTGCTGGGGACAAGAGACCAGCAGAACGGACCACCTTGGTACACATCGAACAGCTCGCCGCCCGCACGCCGGCAGTTTCCGTGGACGAACTCCTCAATGGGTTCTATCCTTCGCCGCGGTTTGGTGAGGTGTCGTTTTCGAGCTACCGTCCCGACCCCGCCCAGCCCAGCCAGGCGCACGCGGTCCACGCCCTTCAGCACTTCGCCGCTGGTGTGGGCGCGCGCGACGGCGATGGCCTGTTCAAGCGGCTCTTCGGCAAGAAGGACACCTCCCGGGCGGGGATCTACCTCGACGGCGGATTCGGCGTCGGCAAGACCCACCTGCTGGCATCGCTGTGGCACGCCGCCCCCGGCCCCAAGGCCTTTGGCACCTTCGTCGAGTACACCAACCTCGTCGGCGCGCTGTCGTTCCGCAAGACCGTGGAGGCCCTGAGTCACTACAAGCTCGTGTGCATCGATGAGTTTGAGCTCGACGATCCGGGCGACACCGTGCTGATGTCCCGGCTCATGCGCGAACTCGCCGACGCGGGCGTCAAGCTCGCCGCGACGTCGAACACCCTACCGGGTTCACTCGGCGACGGACGCTTTGCCGCCGTCGACTTCCAGCGCGAAATCCAGGTGCTCGCAGACCAGTTCGACGTCGTAAGGATTGACGGCGAGGACTTCCGCCACCGCGGCCTGCCGGCAGCGCCCGCTCCGCTGCGCAATGATGACCTGACCCACCACATGCAGGCCGAATTCGACGGCAAGACCGTGGCCCGCGACGAGTTCAGCACCCTGATCAACCACCTGGCCGGCGTGCACCCGAGCCGCTACCGCCAGTTGCTGGACGGGATCGAAGGCGTCGTGTGGAAGAACGTGCACACGATCACCGAGCAAGCCGTGGCACTGCGGTTCGTGGTGCTGGCGGACCGGCTGTACGACAAGGACGTGCCCATCCTGGCCAGCGGCGTGCCGTTCGACAAGCTCTTCACTGAGGAAATGATGACCGGCGGGTACATGAAGAAGTACTTCCGCGCCGTTTCCCGGCTTACCGCGCTTGCCCGTGAGGGCCAGAACCACGAACCGTCTTAGCCCCCAATCGGCTTAGTCGAGGACCGGCGTAGGCGTGGACCCGCCTGGGCCGGTATCGTCTCGAGTCTGAACCGTCCGCAGCCGGAACGCGGCGACGTGGTGACACTCCGACGTCGAAACCCCGCTAAGGCGAACCCCTCCATGCAAAGCAACGCGGAGTCACTTCGAGCCCATCCTGAGCTTCCGGATGGGCTCGAAGATCCCCGCGTTGCTTCGTTCGGCGTCGTTAAACGCCGAAGGTGCCGGCGCCGCCTCTCGGCGGGACCGACACCTCGCTGACGTACCTGGGTCAGAGGCCCTGCTGCCGGGTTTCCCCGGCTACAGGAGGCTCATCCGCGACGAGGGGCCGCTCGACGACAGGGGCCGTGGTCGGCCTGTCATCTGCTTGATCCACGAAGTCGGAAGCACCCTTCTGCACTGCATCGACCTTGTCGGCGTACTTGCCGTCGGTCTTCGTGTCGACGAAATCGCCGGCCTTTTCGATGCCGTCCTTGATGGCCTGTTCGTTGCCACCAATGACTTGCTGAGCCTTGCCCTTCAGATCGTCAAGTAAACCCACGGGCACCTCCCTTCGGTCGCGGAGCCAGATCGCTCCTCCGGCTTCCGATACTAACGGCCCGTAGGGGTCATGCCAAGAGTCAGCCCGTTCTCGGGGAACTCCTGTCAAGGGCCTTGTGGCCCGGTCCGGCAGGGCCGGCCCAGATCAACGCCCGATACCGATAATCCAGCTAACATCCAGGACGCCACAAGGGCACGAAAAAAGCAGCTCCAGGGGAGCTGCTTGATGGTGGGCGATACTGGGATCGAACCAGTGACCTCTTCCGTGTCAGGGAAGCGCGCTACCGCTGCGCCAATCGCCCGCAACCGGAAGAATCCGGAGTGGATTTGTGTCAATCATTTACACAAGAGAGCGGACGACGAGATTCGAACTCGCGACATCCACCTTGGCAAGGTGGTGCTCTACCAGCTGAGCTACGTCCGCAATATGAAGTCCATGCCGGCTTGGCCGGTGGTACTGCATCAAGCAAGTTACCTTGCTTTGGTGGGCGATACTGGGATCGAACCAGTGACCTCTTCCGTGTCAGGGAAGCGCGCTACCGCTGCGCCAATCGCCCATTTCATCCGGCCTAAACCGGAAACCATGGTTTTCACCGAGGTGGGTACGGGATTCGAACCCGTGTATACGGCTTTGCAGGCCGCTGCCTCGCCTCTCGGCCAACCCACCGTGTAGGCAGGATTCCGAAGAACCTTTGCCGTGACAGTGTCCTGCGAGCGGACGACGAGATTCGAACTCGCGACATCCACCTTGGCAAGGTGGTGCTCTACCAGCTGAGCTACGTCCGCATTATTGGGGTGCATTTCCTTGCCGCATTCGGCATTTCCTCGCGTTCCAACGAGTAAGAACTCTATAGGAGGTTCTGGGAATCTACAAATCGAGGCCCGATGGCCCCGACTCAATGGCCCTACTTCCTTGATTTCTAGGGGATTTTACGAATTACAGGGCTGTAATTAGCTTCGCAGGCATACCGTGGCGGCGATGGAAGGCGGTCCACCGTTTGGGTTCGGGCTTGGGCTTGGAGTCTCCGGGTTGGGAATTGGGTGGGCGGCTGCGTGCTCGTGGGGGACTCCGTGCCTGGAATCCGGGTGTGGGTCCCAGGGTCTAGGGCGACCCGGCGTTTGGAGTTTCAGGGTCCAGGGGGACCCGGCGTCCGGGGCCCGGGTTGGTAAGGCGACGCTGCAGTCGGGGAGTCAAGGCTCGCCTGTGCTGGTGACGCGTTGCTGGGAGGCGGGTGAGGTGCTTCTCGCGCGGGCAGTGGACTGGCGTAGTGGCCGACCCTTGGTAACGACGGGCGTGACCCCGGTCGAGGAGTCGTCATCGGCGCCGATTTCTGAAATCCGTCCGGGTGGGCTAGCATTCAATGTCGTTGGGGCGATTGGCGCAGTGGTAGCGCGCTTCGTTCACACCGAAGAGGTCACTGGTTCGAACCCAGTATCGCCCACCAACGAAATGGTCCGTTCCGCTGACATGCGGGGCGGGCCATTTTGCTTTTCATCGTTGTCCGACCCCCGTGAAAGAGTCTTTACATGACTGCTCCACTCCTCGCCCACGCCACTGACTATGGCCGGATGTACGCACGCTCCACATCGGCACAATTCTCCGTCCCGTCAATCACTACGGTGATTGGCCAACAGCCCCATGGACTCGATGGCTGGTTCGGCTACATGGGGGCCAACAGCCTTGCCCAGGATCCCGAACTTCCCGGCATTCTGGGGAGCCCAGGCAAGCTGCGGCAGGCAGTCAGCCGGGCAGCCAAGGCAGCGGAGAGCTACCGGGACGAGGCCGCCAAGCGCGGCGACCGGGTCCACAACTACTGTGAGCAGGTTGCGCTGCGCGCGCTCGGCCGGCCGCACCAGATGAAGGAAACCCGCGAAGCCCTCGCCGCCAATGGTGAGGAAGCCTTCGCTGCGCGATTCGATGAATGGTGGGAGCTCTTCCAGGTTGAACCCATCGCCCCAGAGATTACGGTGTGGAACAAGACGGTCGGCTATGCCGGCACCCTGGACCTCGTGGCGAAGATCAACGGCCGGACCTGTCTCATCGATTACAAGACCAAGGGCACCAGCCGGGACGGCACCGTCAAACCACTCGATGACAAGGTCGTGATGCAGCTCGTCGCCGGTATGAAGGCGGAAGAAAGCCTCGTGGATCCCGTGGCGGGGGAGTGGGAAGCATGGCAGCACGGCGAATCGCCAATCCTCCTGGCAGTGGCAGTAGGCGAGACGGAAGTCCGTCCACAGCGGGCCAATCCCGACGTCCTGAAACACCACTGGTGGAAATTCTGCGCTCTGCGCCGCGTCTGGGAAATGTCGGCCGACACCGCCACTGCCGGGGCGGCACTGCTCCCGCTCGCGCCTCCCGTGAAGCGCTGAGCCGGCGCTGCTGAGCCGGAGCCTGAGCCCGAGCTCTCTCGGGCTAACTCTTCCTATCGGGGCACCCCCATGCAGAAGTAGCTCATGGCTCGCCGCCGTGTCACTGCCCCGGCTCCAGCACAGCGCCAGCAACTGCCACCGCCGGTAATTTGCCCGCTGGGGCGCGGGGTCGCATGACATGTTGCCTTGCGTGGCAAAGATGGCATTTGCGGAAGTCTCCCGCGCGCTGGCGTCGTTCCGGCGCCCTCTTGGCTGGGAAACCGCAGTCGCATCCCGGTTTGCTGTCGAATAGCTGCGATGACGTGTTGTTGATGTTTTGTCGGGATGCCGAAACCTAACCGCCGGGCGGGATGCCGTTGTCATCAGGGCTTGCGATTTCACCGCGCGCACCTTGGCCCGGGTGATGCAGCCAATGCCCCAGACTGCCGTAGTGGAACCTGGCCAACTGCCCGGGATGCCGCGCGGGCGTCCGTCAGACGGCCGTAACCGGGAGCCGCCTTCGCTGCCCGGCTACCGCGACCGCCTGGTCTGCGATTCCGTGGTCGTAACTCGGCCCGGGTAACGCAGCGACTGATCCTGCTCGCCGTCGTGCGGCCGTGCCAAGGAGCCGTGGCCACCGCGGACGGCAGCCGTGCTGCCGTTACCCCTGGGTGTGCGATCACGTGGTGGCACGTTGGCCTGTATGACGCCGTCGCTGCCCGAATCACGCCGCGATTGCCGGGTCTGTGATTACACGGCTGGCATCATCGCCGAGATCA
The DNA here is from genome assembly GCF_054062615.1 of Arthrobacter sp. TE12232. Classification (NCBI taxonomy): domain Bacteria; kingdom Bacillati; phylum Actinomycetota; class Actinomycetes; order Micrococcales; family Micrococcaceae; genus Arthrobacter; species Arthrobacter sp. TE12232. The sequence continues at coordinate 702,062 of NZ_JBSSFK010000001.1, read as the reverse complement.
GGCCGCCACTGTCCGGGCCGCGGTTATGCGGCCTGAGCGGGTCGGGCGGGTGTGAAGTAGTGGTTGCGGCGGGGTTTCTGGCCGGGGTCGATGTGGGGTGGCGGGATGAACCAGGGAATCCCGGTCCGGAGCCGGATGGTCCACGCTTCCTTGTGGATCAGGTGGTGGTGATGGGAACAGAGCAGGGTTCCGTTCTCCGTGCCCGTGGTCCCGCCGCGGGACCAGTACGTGATGTGGTGCGCTTCGCACCAGGGCGCGGGGATGGTGCAGCCCGGGAAGGCGCAGCCGAGGTCCCGGGTGATGAGGGCTTTGCGGAGGTGGGGCGGGAAGAGCCGGGAGGCCCGGCCGATGTCCAGGATCCGGCCCTCACCCCCGAGCAGGACGGGGATGATGTCGGCGTCGCAGGCGATCTTCCGGACCGTGGAGGCGGTGACGGGTCCGGTGAACAGCAGCGATCCCGTTTCCCGCACCGCCCCCGCGGGCCGGAACGCCCCACCGGTTTCATCCGCCGCGCCGCCCGCCGCGTCGGCCGCACCGGTTTCGTCTGCCCCAGCCGCCGTTTCCTGGCCTTCTGCCGGGCCGGTCTGGCCGTCGGGGGCGGTGCCGAGCCGGGTCAGCAGGTCCCGGTAGTCGATGGTGACCATGATCTGGGGCCGGAGCCCGCCCGCGGCGGGCAGGCCCCCGGTCGCGAGGGCGATCCCGCAGGCACCGACCAGGCCGTCCAGCAGCCGTTGGGCCCGGGACCGGGGATCCAGCCCCGCCGCCCCGGGATCCTCCTCGCACACCGGCTGCCCCGCTGCTGCGGGGGCGTCATCCGGAACGGCATGATTCCCCACGGCGGGAGCCTGAGCCGGGGCCGGGGAGGCAGCCTGGGCATCCGCAAGAGTCGACACACCGCCGGCCCGGGCATCACAGGCCCACACGCCGGCCCCGGCACCCGTGACCGGCCACTCACTGCCGTCACCGGCCGCGTCGACGGGTCCGAGGGTCGAACGCTCGCCGGCGGGAGTGCCGACGACCCAGCCTTGACCGTCGGACAGGCTGGGAGCCCACCCCACGGCGAAGGAAGCTCCGGCGGGCTCGGCGCCCCAGTCAGCAGAAGCGGCGGCACCGGAGGTGGCATCAACCGCCCAGCCGTGACCGGCGGCCGTCTCTGCACCGGAGGCCCATCGATCAGCGGCCGTACCGGTGGCGGAGCCATCATGGGCCCCGGCTCCGGCGGCCCAGCCATCAGCGGCGGCACCAGTGGCGGAGTCCTCAGCGCCGGCCGTGGGGCCCTCAGAAGCGGCGCCGGCGGCCGATACCTCAGAGGCGGCGGCTTTCGTGGGCCCGGCGGCGTGTGTGTTTGTGGTGCGGGGGTTGGTGTCGGTGTTCATGACGGTGAGGAGGTACTCGAACTGTTCGGTGGTCGCGAAAATCTCAAGATGGTGCAGGCCGTGGCGCCGGCGCCGGATGAAGGCGCCCTGCAGCTGGCGCAGCAGCTCCTCGGAGGGCTCGGCACCGTCCTGATCCAGCGCATCCGCCCAGCCCCGGGCCACCCGGGCCAGGAAGTCCGCGTCGTTCTCCGCGGCCGTGCGCGTCAGGGCCTGCTCCATCCGCGCCAACGCCCCGGCGTCACAGACGTGCCGGACCTTCTCCAGCGCCGCAGTGATGATCGTCGCGGCCCGCGACGCGACCTCCCCGGACGCGACCGCCGCACCGAGCTCCGCGTGCACGGCCGGGACGGGCTGGCCGGTGAGTCCCCGGCGGGGCAACAGATTCCAGGCCAGGGAGAGCCTGCGTTTAGCCTCCGGCGCGCTGATCCGCAGCCGCGCCCGGAGGAACTCCGCCGTGTTCCGATACCCGTCATCGACCACCGCCGCGTCACCGGCCGCATCCGACGGCACGCCCTCCCCGGTCAGCGCATCGGGCGAAGCCGCAGCACCGGGCGCTGTCACGCCCGTGAGGGCGTCGGGCGAAGCTGCGGAACCGGGCACACCGTCGATCCCACCGTCGATCCCACCGTTGATTCCGCCGTCGATTCCGCCGTCGATCCCGTCATCGGCCACAGCACCACTCACCGCGCCGGACGGTGCGCCACCGGCGGCCGCGGTGCCGGCGGCCGCGGTGCCGGGGGCGTCGTCGCGCCAGCCCGTCGTCCACGACGTGCCCGCCCCCGCCGCCGTCCTCGCCCCCGCCCCGGCTGCCGCGGCGGACTGCTTCCGGGTCCGGTCCACCGCACCGGCCGCCACCAGCTGCAAAAACTCCGCCCGGCGCGAGAGCTTCTCCACCCGCCCGGCGAAGTCCGCCGCGGCCCGGAAATCCCACGACGCCGCATCCTGAAGCGCCGTCGACCCCACAGCCTCCAACGCGGCCAGGGCAACATCCACACCCGACCGCCCGGCCGGACCCGAACCGGCACATGCGCCGCGGTCCGTGCCGGGATCCGCGCCGCAGCCTGCAGCGCGACCGGTGCACCGATCCGTGCCCTGCCCGTCGTCCCCGAGCGGAATGAAATCCCTGGCGGCTTCCATGACACCAGTCTCCTCCGGGGGTCTGACATTCTTAGCGCGAAGCAGGAGTGATGAACTGAGGGCGGTTTCAGATTTTCGGAGCTACGTCCTGCGGCCGCTTTCAGGGGACGGCGGTCGCCCCTGAGGCCGTTTTCCGTCTACCGTCGGGCCCCAAACGTGAAGACACATGCTGATCTCATTTGACGCCCCAAATGAAGCGAGAGGTCCGGCGCTGCGAGCCTTATAGGCGTGCGCTGCGAACCGTGCGGACCCTACAGGCCGGCCCCACAGCCCGGCCGTCCGGCGCGGCGAACACTGCAGCCCGGCCGTGCGGGCCGGCGCCGCGAACGCTGCGGACAGGCCCTGCGGACACGCCGTGTGGTCCGGCGGCCCGGTCCCCGCGAACCGAACGCCGGCGTTCCACCAGCCAGGCGCACGCGGATCCCCGCACTCGACTCCCTGGACGCCTATCCGCCTGAAGTCCAGGACTCCACGGAGTGCAACTAAACTGGACTGGATCCCTAGCTGCCCACCGTGAGGAAAGACTGCACATGGCCATTTTGAATATCCGCATCATCGGCGATCCTGTGTTGCGCACAGTCGCCGATCCCGTGACGGAATTCGGGCCTGAACTGGCAAAGCTGGTCGCTGACATGACCGAAACCATGGAGGACGTGGAGGGCGCAGGCCTGGCCGCCCCCCAGGTCGGCGTGAGCCAGCGCGTCTTCACGTACCGGATCGGTGGCGTTGAGGGTCACATCATCAACCCCGTGCTGGAAAACAGCGAGGACTTCCAGCCGGACCAGGTCGAAGGGTGCCTGTCCATCCCGGGCCTCGGCTTCCCCGTTCGCCGGCACCGGCTTACCCGCGTGACCGGCGTGGACCTCCACGGCAATCCCGTCACTGTGGAGGGCGAAGGCATGCTGGCGCGCTGCTTCCAGCACGAGACCGACCACCTGGACGGCATCCTCTATACGGATCGGCTCGAGGGCGACGACCGCAAGGCCGCCCTGCGCGCCATCCGCAATGCCAACTACGACGCCATTACCGAACAGACAACAACGAAGCGCGCGAAGACGGTCGGAACGAGCTTTGGCGGGTCCAGCTTCGGAATCACCCCGTGAGGGTTCTTTTCGCGGGAACCCCGGCTGTCGCGGTCCCGTCCCTGGACGCCCTGATCGAGGCCGGGTTCGACGTCGTCGCCGTCCTCACGCGCCCGGACGCCCCGCTGGGCCGTAAACGGATACTGACGCCGTCGCCCGTGGCAGCCCGGGCCGCCGAGCTCGGGATCGAGATCATCCACGCCGCCAAGGTGGACGCCGAGGTCACTGCCCGCGTTGCCGCCGTTGCGCCCGACGTCGCGGCCATTGTTGCGTACGGTGGCCTGATTCCGCGCGCGGCCCTGGAAGTTCCGCACCATGGCTGGGTGAACCTGCACTTTTCTCTGTTGCCGGCCTGGCGTGGCGCCGCCCCCGTGCAGCGCGCCGTCATTGCAGGCGACGACGTTACCGGCGCAGTCACCTTCCGTCTTGAGGAGGGGCTGGACACCGGACCCGTGTTCGGCACGCTCACCGAAACGGTGCACCCCGGCGATACCGCCGGCGCCCTGCTCGAACGGCTGTCCCGTAGTGGCGCGATCCTGCTGGCCCAGACCCTGTCCGCCATCGACGCCGGCAAATCCGTCGCGCTGCCGCAGCAGGGCGAGGTCAGCCTGGCCCCCAAACTCAGCCTCGAGGATGGCCGGCTTGACTGGCGGCAGCCTGCGTTGGCGATCGGGAGGAGGGCCCGCGGGGTGACGCCCGAGCCCGGCGCCTGGACCATGCTGGAAGGCCAGCGGATCAAGCTCGAGCCGGTGCTGCCCGCGCCGGAAGCTTCCGCGCTCCCGCCCGGACAGCTGGCCATGGACGGCAAACGCGTCGTGGTGGGCACGGGCTCGCATCCGGTGGAATTGACCCGGATCCAGCCTGCGGGCAAGAAAATGATGGCCGCCGCTGATTGGGCGCGCGGACAGGCAACACTTGAAAGCGTGGTATTCGAATGAGCGAGTCCGGAACCAGCGGCAGCGGCCGCGGCAGGGGCCACCAGCCCGGCGGCCAGGGCGGCGGCCAGTCCGGCTCCCAGCCAGGCGGCCAGGGTGGTGCCCGCGGCGGCAGCCGGCGGAACGCCCAAGGCCGGGAACGCAACCGCGGCCCGCAGCGCGGCTTCACCGAGAGTGCTCCCTCGCAGCGCACCCGCCGGGCCGACCCGGCCCGGCTAGTAGCCTTCGAAGTGCTCCGCGCCGTGGAAGCCGAGGACGCCTACGCGAACCTCGTGCTGCCCGCCCGGATCCGGCACCACGGACTGGATAAGCGCGACGCCGGTTTTGCCACCGAGCTCAGCTACGGCGCTCTCCGCGGCCAGGGTACATACGACGCCATCCTGGCGCGCTGCGTCGACCGGCCGCTGGACCAGTTGGACCCGGCAATCCTGGATGCCCTGCGGATTGGCGCGCACCAGCTGCTCGCGATGCGGGTGCCCGCCCACGCCGCCCTGGACCAGACCGTGGGGCTGGCCCGCGCCGTGATCGGGGCCGGCCCGTCGGCCCTGATCAATGCGGTGCTGCGCAAGGTCTCGGCCCGCACACTGGAAGAATGGCTCGACCTGCTCCTCAGTACCGAGACCGATCCCACCACGATCGCGTCCATCCGCTACGCCCACCCGGAGTGGATCGTGCGCGCACTGCGCCAATCGCTCGTGGCCCACGGCCGGCCGGCCACTGAGATCGATGAGCTCCTCGAAGCCGACAACGCCGCGCCCGTGGTGAACCTCGTGGCGCTGCCCGGCGTCGGCAGCCTGGACGAGGCCCTGGAAGGCGGGGCCACTCCGGGCGAGCTCGTGGAGGGATCCGCGCTGTCCAGCGGCGGTGACCTCGGCCGGCTCGCCTCGGTTCGTGACGGCAGTACCCGCGTCCAGGACGTCGGTTCGCAGCTCGTGGCCCGCGCCATGGCCGCTGTCGATCTCGGCGCGGAAGCCGCGCAGGGTAGCGAAGGCGCGGGGGAGCGCTGGCTCGATCTGTGCGCCGGCCCCGGCGGCAAGGCTGCCCTTCTCGGTGCCCTCGCGCGGCAGCGGGGTGCCCACCTGCTGGCCAACGAATTTGCTCCGCACCGGGCCAAACTGGTCCGCCAGGCCCTGTCCGCTGTGCCACGGGACGCCTGGGAGGTCAGGACCGGAGATGGCCGGGACCTCGGCACCGAGCAGCCGGAGTCCTTCGACCGGGTCCTCGTCGACGTCCCGTGCACCGGTCTGGGGGCCCTGCGCCGCCGCCCGGAGTCGCGATGGCGGCGCACGCCCAAGGACCTCGTGGACTTGGGCCCGCTGCAGCGCCAGCTGCTCAACTCCGCAATCGACGCCGTCAAGCCCGGCGGCGTGGTGGCGTACGTGACGTGTTCGCCGCACCCGGCGGAGACGACCGCCGTCGTCAGTGACGCCCTGCGTAAGCGGGAGGACCTCGAACTCCTCGACGCCGGCGCCGCGCTGGACAGCGTCAGCCTCACCGGCCACCTTGAGGCCGGGAACGAGCTCACCGCCCAGCTCTGGCCCCACGTGCACCACACAGACGCCATGTTCCTGGCCCTCATCCACAAGAAAGCCTGAACGCCGGGCGATACTTGCCCATAGCCCCGTTCCGCAGGACATGCCCGTTGGACTGAATTTTGGCAGGACCGATTTTCAGCAGAACGGCATGTCCGCACAGCGACTTTCCATCAGACCGATAGACCGACAAGGAATCCCGCATGACCAAGTGCTGCATCAACCCGAGTATCCTGTCCGCCGACTTCGCCAACCTCGAGGCGGAGCTGAGCCGGATCAGCAACGCGGATGCCGTGCACGTGGATGTCATGGACAACCACTTCGTGCCCAACCTCTCGCTGGGCCTGCCCGTCGTGCAGCGGTTGCAGGAAATCAGCCCCATCCCGCTGGACGCGCACCTGATGATCGAGCACGCCGACCGCTGGGCCCCTGCCTACGCCGACGCCGGCGTGGCGTCCGTGACCTTCCATGCCGAGGCCTCGATTGCCCCCATCAAGCTGGCGCGCGAACTGCGGGCACGCGGGTCCAAGGCAGGGCTTGCGCTCCGGCCGGGGACCGGCGTCGAACCGTTCCTGGACATGCTCGGCGAACTCGACATGCTGCTGATCATGACCGTGGAGCCTGGCTTCGGCGGCCAGGAGTTCCTGGACCTGACCCTGCCGAAAATCCGGCGTGCCCGGGCCGCGATCGACCGCTCGGGCCTCAAGGTGGCTTTGCAGGTGGACGGCGGCATCACCGCGGACACGATTTTCCGGGCCGCCGAGGCCGGAGCAGACGTCTTCGTGGCCGGCTCGGCCGTGTACGGCGCAACTGACCCCGCGGACGCAATCGAACGGCTCAGGGTTGCCGGCAGCCGCTGAGGACGGCCCGGGCCGGGCAGCGGCGCGGGGCGGTACGGGGCCGGACTGCCGTAAAGATTACTCGGACCGTAATGTACGCGGCCGGGAATAGCCGGAGACTAGCCCGGGTTGTGTCAGAATAACAACACACATACGTGCTCCGGGGTCGGTGTAAGTCCGAACCGGCGGTGATAGTCCGCGACCCGCGCGCCAGTGCCTCTCTTCGGAAAGGTGCCGGCAGACGGTTGAATCGGTGAAATTCCGATACCGACAGTTAAAGTCTGGATGAGAGAAGCACGTACAGCTGTTACTGCGGCGCCCAGACGGCGCCGCATAATTGTGCTGTCGTATACCCCCGGAGCCATCGCGGTTCTAGAGGGAAGGAACGACACACATGAACTTTCTGCGATGGCTCTTCCAAGCACAGGTCCCGGTAATCGGATCTGTCCTGATTCTTTGTGAAGTGCCTGGCAACATCTCTGGGCTGGCCCCGGCCCTCGGCGGCATGCGCCGCCGGGTATGGGCAGCCTCTAAGATGACCGTCTCCACTGTGGCCGTCCCCGACGTGGGGGTGATGGCATGAGCGGCAGTCACCTGGCCACCACAGCTCCTTTGGGCGAGCCCGACGCCGGAGCCCCCTTCAGCGCCGCGGAACGTGCGGCCATGCAAGCTGCCCTCGCTGCCGCGGCGCAGGGTCCGCGGGGCGCCAACCCGCTCGTGGGCGCCGTCGTCCTCGGAACGGACGGGTCGCCTCTCGTCACCGGGTACCACCGCGGGGCAGGGACTGCCCACGCCGAAGCTGACGCGATTGCCCAGGCGCAGGCGGCGGGTTTGGATCTCCGCGGTGCTTCGATGGTGGTGACCCTGGAACCGTGCAACCACTGCGGACGCACCGGCCCCTGCGCCCGGGCGATCATCAACGCCGGCATCACCGACGTCATCTACGCCATCGATGACCCCCATGACCCGGCCGCCGGCGGCGCCGTGACGCTCCGCGCCGCGGGTGTCCGCGTCCGGTCCGGGCTGGCGGCCGACGCCGCGCTGGATTTAAACCGGCGCTGGTTCGACGCCGTCGCCGCCAAACGGCCCTTCGTCACGCTGCATATCGCACAGACCCTCGACAGCCGCATTGCTGCCGACGACGGCACCAGCCAGTGGATCTCCAGCCCGGAGTCCCTCGCCGACAACCATGCGCTCCGGGGCCGGATTGACGCCATCCTGGTCGGCACGCAGACGGTGCTGGTCGACAACCCCCGGCTCACGGCCCGGAATTCTGACGGCGAGGAGTCCGGCAAGCAGCCGCTGCGCGCCGTGATGGGCTACCGAGGCATACCCGAGGACGCGGCCATCCACGGCGCGGACGGCAACGTCCTGCATCTGGCGACCCGTGATCCGCGCGAGGCCCTGGACCAGCTGTTCCAGAGCGGCGTCCGGCACCTCATGGTGGAAGGCGGTTCCCGGATCCTGAGCGCATTCCTTACCGCCGGTCTGGTCGATGAACTCATCGTCTACCTGGCGCCGACGCTGCTCGGCTCCGGAACGCCCGCGCTCGACGACCTGGGCATCACCACCCTGGCCGATGCCCAACAGTGGGAATGGGACTCCGCGTCCGGGGGCGCCGTCCAGATGCTCGGCCGCGACCTCCGGCTGCATCTTCGCCCGGCGGGTCCCGCGAGCCCGGCCAGCGCGCCCGGCGTGGAGAGCCCGGCCGCCACCTCTACTTCATCCGATACAACCCCGCACCGCAATGGCGCGGACACCGCCGCAGGAGGCAATTGATGTTTACCGGAATTATCGCCGAGCAGGGAAAGGTGCTTTCCGTTGAGCGCAACGGCGACGTCAGCGCCACCGTTCGGCTCCACGCGCCCGGCACCACGGACGGCCTCGCCCTGGGTGGTTCCATCGCGGTCAACGGCGTCTGCCTCACGGCCACGCAAATCGACGGCAAAGACTTCAGCGTCGACGTCATGGGCGAAACCCTCAACCGCAGCACCATCGGTGAACTCACTGCCGGCGATCCCGTCAACCTGGAGCGCTGCGTCCCGGCCGGGGGACGGCTGGACGGTCACGTTGTCCAGGGGCATGTCGACGGCGTCGGGCAGCTTCTGGAACGCGAGGGCCTTGGCAACTGGGACCGGCTCCGGTTCGGTGTGCCGGCCGGACTGGCACGGTACATCGCCGAAAAGGGGTCCATCGCCGTCGACGGCGTCTCCCTCACAGTCACTGCCGTGAGCCCCGCGAACGATCCGGCGCCCTGGTTTGAAGTCGGGCTGATCCCCACGACCCTGGCGGAGACCGGCCTGGGCGGCAAGCCCCTCGGCGGCCGGGTGAACCTTGAAGTTGACGTGCTGGCGAAATACACCGAACGCCTGCTGTCCTTTGCCAGCGGAACGTCGCCCGCAGCGCACCGGGCGTCCGCGGCGCCCGCCGAAGAAGCAGCCCAAGAAGCAGCCCAAGAAGCAGCACTCACGGACGGGGCAGCGAAATGAGCCGCGTCAAGGACCAGGCAGGCCATGTCCTGGCTGAAGAACTCCGCCCCGCCGCGGCGGACTCAGCCGCAGACTCACCTGCACACCCGGCTGCAGACCCCGTTGCAGACTCAGGCAGGACGGGCCTCGATCCGATCGAGGACGCCATTGCCGCCATGGCCGCCGGGCGTCCCGTCCTCGTAGTGGATAACGAGGACCGCGAGAACGAAGGCGACATCATTTTCGCCGCCCAGCACGCGACGCCGGCACTGATGGGCTGGACGGTCCGCTACAGCTCCGGCGTGATCTGCGTACCGCTGGCCGCCGACCGGGCCGACGCCCTCGCGCTGCCGCCGATGGTGGCCGTCAACGAAGACGCCAAGGGCACCGCCTACACCGTGTCCTGTGATGCCGCCGTCGGAGTCAGCACCGGAATTTCTGCCACGGACCGCGCCCTGACAGCCCGGATCCTGGCCGACCCGCAAAGCCAGCCGAAATCCCTGACGCGTCCCGGGCATGTTTTTCCCCTCCGCGCCGTTAAGGGGGGAGTGCGGGAACGTCCCGGCCACACCGAAGCGGCCGTGGACCTGTGCCGGCTGGCGGGACTGGAACCCGTGGGAGTGATTGCAGAGCTGGTGTATGACAACGGAGAAATGATGCGGCTGGACGGACTACGCGGCTTCGCCATTGAGCATGGCTGCCCCCTGATTTCGATTGCGGATCTGGTGGCCTACCTCGAAGCAGGGCAGCACGACAGCTACGCAGCGGATCCCGTCTGATGGAGGAGAAATAGTGACGACTTCTAAGACACGAGAAGAAACGGCCATGGCAGGTCAGCCGCATCCGGTCAGCGCAGGACCCATCGTCCAACTGCCCACCGCATTTGGCGATTTCGTGGCCCAGGCCTGGACCGATCTGGCCACTGGAGCCGAGCACCTGGCGGTCAGTTCACCGATGCAACCTGTGGACGGGATGGCCCCGCTGGTCCGCTTGCATTCGGAGTGCCTCACCGGAGACGTGTTCGGCTCCTACCGGTGCGACTGTGGCGAACAGCTGGCCTATGCCCTCGAGATGATCAACGAGTTCGGCGGTACGCTGCTCTACCTGCGCGGCCAGGAGGGACGCGGAATCGGCTTGGCGAACAAGATGAAGGCCTATGCCCTGCAGGAGGCCGGATTCGACACTGTGGAGGCCAACGAGCAGCTCGGGTTGCCCGTCGATGCGCGCTGCTACAAGGCGGCGGCCCAGATCCTCGCCGATATGGGCCTCCACGAGATCCGGCTCCTGAGCAACAACCCGGACAAACAGGACCGGCTCGCCCAGGCAGGCGTAACGGTGGTGGAGATGGTCCCCACTGAGGTTCCTTCCAGGGAACAGAACATCCGCTACCTGCAGACGAAGAAGGACCGGATGGACCACCGCCTGGTTCTGGACGTTGAACCGGCTCCTGCCGGATTCGAGCACGACCAGGACTGACCCGGCGGCCCTCCGGGCCGTTCCACCCCGCTTCACCCGCCAGCCCGCCGTGCCCGGCAGCCTAAGCTGCCCCGCAGGGCGGACTGGCGGCGGACCAACCACCAGACTCAACAGCAAGGAATTCCCATGAGTGGCCACGGCGCCCCCCAGATCGACCTCAGCACGTTCAAGCCGGAGGAAACCTCGCGGCTCAAACTGGCCATCGTGGCCGCGAGCTGGCACACCCAGATCATGGACGGGCTCCTTGACGGCGCCCTGCGTGCCGCGAAGGACGCCGGCATCAGCGAGCCGACCGTCCTGCGGGTGCCGGGCACGTTTGAGCTCCCCGTCGCGGCTGCCCGGCTGGCACCGCACTTCGACGCCGTCGTGGCGCTCGGCGTCGTCATCCGTGGCGGGACGCCGCACTTCGAATATGTCTGCGAGGCAGCCACCCTGGGCCTGACCGAGGTCAGCGTCCGCACCGGCGTCCCCGTGGGCTTCGGCGTGCTGACGTGCGATACCGAACAGCAGGGCATCGACCGGGCCGGCCTGCCGGGTTCCACCGAGGACAAGGGGCACGAGGCCGTCACCGCCGCCCTGGCCACGGCAGTGACCCTCAAGCAGTTCGGCTGAGCACCGCTTCACCCCAGACAATTCGCCCCGGACAACCGGAGCCCGCACAACTGCAGCTCCACGCGGGGCGGCCGGCAGCCCGCCGGCCGCCCCGCCTGTGATTGACATGCTGTGCAATGCCTCACATCCCGTTCGTCATGCAAGGGCCCGGCAGGCGTTCCCGCGCCGGGAGCAAGTAGGCTTGGGGGCGTGAAGAATTTCGAGTCGCTGTTCGCAGAACTGAGTGAAAAGGCAGCCGTCCGCCCGGAAGGCTCCCGCACCGTCGCCGAACTGGATTCCGGAGTCCATGGCATCGGCAAGAAGGTCGTGGAGGAAGCAGCCGAGGTCTGGATGGCTGCCGAGTATGAATCCGATGAAGCCGCCGCTGAGGAAATTTCGCAGCTGCTGTACCACCTGCAGGTTCTGATGCTCGCCAAAGGACTCACCCTGGAAGACGTCTACAAGCATCTCTAGCCGCGCCCGCACGGGAACCGCCAGGACTCATCCGGCGGAACCCGCGCACCGCGTGGCCGACGTGCCCCAACAGAGACCTTCCACACCCAAGAGAGACTTTCCCATGCTTAGAGTTGCCGTCCCGAACAAGGGATCCCTGTCCGAAGCCGCCTCCGCCATGCTTGCTGAGGCTGGCTACCGCCAGCGCCGCGACACCCGCGAACTGGTCATGGTGGACCCGGACAACGACATTGAGTTCTTCTTCCTGCGTCCGCGCGACATCGCCGTGTACGTGGGCCAGGGAACGCTCGACGTCGGCATCACCGGCCGTGACCTGCTGCTCGACGCCGAGGTCGAGGCCGAGGAACTGCTGCCGCTGGGCTTCGCCGCGTCCACCTTCCGCTTCGCCGGCCCCGTGGGCGATTTCACCTCCATCGAACAGCTCGAGGGCAAGCGCCTCGCCACGAGCTATGACGGTCTGCTGCGCGGCTACCTGGCCGAGCGCGGCATCAAGGCGAAGGTGGTGCGCCTCGACGGCGCCGTGGAATCCTCCGTACGCCTCGGCGTCGCGGACGCGATTGCCGACGTCGTCGAGACCGGCACCACGCTCAAGGCCGCCGGCATGGAGATCTTCGGCGAGCCGATCCTGAACTCCGAGTCGGTGCTCATCGGCCGCAAGGGCGAGCAGAACCCGGCCACCGAGGTACTGATCCGCCGGCTCCAGGGCGTGCTCGTGGCCCGGCAGTACGTGCTGATGGACTACGACATCCGGAAGGAGCTCGTAGAGCAGGCCGCCGGACTCACCCCGGGCCTGGAGTCGCCGACCGTCTCGCCGCTGCGCGATTCGGACTGGGTGGCCGTCCGCTCGATGGTGCCCAAGCGGGAAACCAACCGGATCATGGACGAGCTCTACGACCTCGGCGCCCGCGCCATCCTGGTCAGCAGCATCCACGCCTGCCGCATCTGAGCGCCCACCTGCCGAGTCCCTCCAGCAAACATCAGGAGAAGTCATGACTGTTGCCGTGCGCGTCATCCCGTGCCTCGACGTCGATGCCGGCCGCGTGGTCAAAGGCATCAACTTTGAAGGGCTCCGCGACGCCGGTGACCCGGTGGAACTGGCGCACCGCTACGACAACAGCGGCGCCGACGAGCTGACCTTCCTTGACGTCACGGCGTCATCCGGCAACCGGGAGACCACGTTCGACGTCGTCCGCCGCACCGCCGAGGAAGTTTTCATCCCGCTCACGGTCGGCGGCGGTGTCCGCGGCGTGGCCGAGGTGGACAAGCTCCTGCGCTGCGGAGCGGACAAAGCCGCCATCAACACTGCCGCCGTGGCCCGGCCGGACGTGATCGACGAGATCACCCGGCACTTTGGGTCCCAGGTCCTGGTGCTTTCCCTCGACGCCCGGCGCACCCGCCCGGGTTCGAAGCCCACCCCGTCCGGCTTCGAAGTCACCACCCACGGCGGACGCCAGGGGACCGGGATCGACGCCATCGCGTGGGCCCGGGAAGCTGCCGACCGCGGCGTTGGGGAGATCCTGCTCAACTCGATCGACGCCGACGGCACCAAGGACGGCTTTGACCTGGAATTGATCCGGCTCGCCCGTGCAGGGGTCAAGGTGCCCCTCATCGCCTCCGGCGGCGCCGGCAAACCCGAGCACTTCCCGCCGGCCGTGGCAGCGGGCGCCGACGCCGTCCTCGCGGCATCGGTCTTCCACTTCGGGCCCCTCGACATGATCGCCCAGGTCAAGGCCGCGATCCGGCAGGCAGGCTTCGAGGTCCGCTAGTCCCCACCCGCCCCCTATCCTCGCAAGTCCACACCGGCTCCCTGCCCTCGCAAGCTCGGGCTGGGGCCCTCGCCGGAGCGGCTCCACGGACAGGGACCCTGCGGGCGTGGGCCCACCACCCGCCCCCTATCCTCGCAAGTCCACACCGGCTCCCTGCCCTCGCAAGCTCGGGCTGGGGCCCTCGCCGGAGCGGCTCCACGGACAGGGAACCCTGCGGGCGTGGGCCCACCACCCGCCCCCTATCCTCGCAAGTCCACACCGGCTCCCTGCCCTCGCAAGCTCGGGCTGGGGCCCTCGCCGGAGCGGCTCCACGGACAGGGAACCCTGCGGGCGTGGGCCCACCACCCGCTTACAACAACGCGGGGTCACTTGTCGCCCATCCCGGAGGGGATTATGGGCGGTAGGTGACCCCGCGTTGCTTTGTTGTGGGGGAGTTAGAGGCCGACTTCGGCGGACTGCAGGAGCGCGACGGCATCCGGCTGGCCTTCGAAGGTCACGAGGGCGTGGCGTGTGCGGCCGTGGGCGTGCATGAGGAGTTCCCCGGGCTCGCCGACGATGGCCACCGACACGGGGGCTCGCTTGGCCACGTGCCGCGGGCCCGAAGGGCTCACCAGCACAATGCCCAGGTCCACGCCGCGGTACAGGATGGCCGCCCGCTTGACGAGTTCGTCCCACAGAGCGTCCGAGTAGGCCTCGTCCAGGGCCCGCGGTGCCCAGCGGTCCACGGCGCGGCGCACGTCTTCGGTGTGCACAAAGTATTCGATCAGGTTGGAGCTCTCATCCAGTGCCTTGATCCGCAGCGGCGACAGCGCCGGGGGACCGGCCCGGAAGGCGTTGACCAATTTGGCGTAGTCCTCGGGGGTCTTCAGCGTGCCGGCGAGTTCGGCCGTGGCCTGGTCCGAGGCCTTGGAAAGGCGTTTGATCAGCAGACCAAGTCCGACGGCGATTTTCCGCTCGCGCAGGTACAGGTGCGCGGCAAGGTCGCGGGTGAGCCACCCCGTGCAGAGCGTGGCGGCATCAGGGCCGGCTGCCAGCAGGGTTTCGGCCAGGACTTCTCGGGACGGTTCGACGAAATGCATCACTTGTGAAACTAGCACGAGACGGCCGCGCGTGGGCACAGGAATCGCCGCCGCAGGGGTGCGTGACGGCTTCATCCGGTGGGGGAGCGGCGGGGGAACGCGGAAGGCGCGTCGAAGAGCGGCCAAGTGTTAAGCGGGAGTGTTAAGCGACGGCGTGGACCCGCAGGCCAGCGGCCTGCCCGGAGGCACTAGACTTGATCTGATGTCTGAGCAGCCCGCCCCCGCCAACGCTGTCCCCGGCGACGCCGTCGACACCGACGCCGTCGTATCCGGCGACGCCGCATCCAATGCAGCGCCGTCGGCCCCGGATTCCGCGGCCAGCCCCCTGCCGGCCGGACTGGCGGACGCCCTGAAGCGCGACAGCGCCGGCCTGGTGGCCGCGATCGTCCAGCAGTTCGACACCCACGAGGTGCTCATGCTGGGCTGGATGGACGACGAGGCGTTGCACCGCACCATGACGAGCGGCCGTGTGACTTTCTATTCACGGTCCCGCCAGGAGTACTGGCGCAAGGGCGACACCTCCGGGCACGTTCAATGGGTCAAGTCGCTCGCGATGGACTGCGACGGCGATGCCCTGCTGGTGCGGGTCGACCAGGTGGGCGCGGCCTGCCACACCGGAACCCGGACCTGCTTCGATGGCCGCGAGATCGACGCCGTCGTCGGCCATGGCGGCTAAGCGCCCCCGGCGCGGAAACCCGGCACAGCACTCCGGCACCCCCACAGCTTCACTGACCGGACCACCGGCAGGATCCCACGACCGGATCCGCTACGGGTCCTACTAAAGAACAGGCGGAAAGCACAGCCATGCAGGACCTTGGAATCATCAGCCCTGGCCTTGAAGAGTTCCGTGAACTCGCAGGCCACAGCCGCGTCATCCCCGTCCGGCTCAAGGTGCTCGCTGACGCCGAAACTCCCATCGGGCTCTACCGCAAGCTCGCCCACGGCCAGCCCGGAACGTTCCTGATGGAATCGGCGGCGGTCGGCGGATCCTGGTCCCGCTACTCCTTCATCGGCTCGCGCTCCCGCGCCACCCTGACCACCAAGGACGGCCAGGCGTACTGGCTCGGCGAGCCCCCGGTCGGCGTGCCGCTGGACGGCAACCCCGTGGACGCCATCCGCGACACGGTGGCGGCGCTCCGCACCGACCGTTTCGACGGCCTCCCGCCGTTCACCTCCGGCCTGGTCGGATTCCTGGGCTGGGAAACCGTCCGACACTGGGAGAAACTGACCAGCCCTCCGGAGGACGACCTCGAACTGCCGGAACTGGCCCTCAACCTCGTCACGGACATGGCGGTCCACGACAACATGGACGGCACTGTCCTGCTGATCGCCAACGCCATCAACTTTGACAACAGCTCCGAGCGCGTCGACGACGCCTGGCATGACGCCGTCGCCCGCGTAAAGGCCTTGCTGGAAAAGATCAGCAGCCCCGTCAAGCAGCCCGTCTCCGTCCTGGAAACCGCCGCGCTCGACTTTGCCTCGAGCGTGCAGGAACGCTGGGACGAGGCCGACTACCTCGCCGCCCTGGACCGCGGCAAGGAGGCGATCGTGGACGGCGAGGTCTTCCAGGTTGTGATCTCGCGCCGCTTCGAAATGGAATGCGGCGCGGACCCCCTCGATGTGTACCGGGTCCTGCGGAACACCAATCCCAGCCCGTACATGTACCTCTTCAGCTTCGAAGATGCCGCGGGCCGCGAGTACACGATCGTCGGCTCCTCGCCGGAGGCCCTCGTCACCGTGACCGGGGACGAGGTCATCACCCACCCGATTGCCGGATCACGCCCGCGGGGCAAAACGGTGGAAGCGGACAAGGCGCTGGCCGAAGAACTGCTGGCGGACCAGAAAGAGCGTGCCGAGCACCTGATGCTGGTCGATCTGTCCCGCAATGACCTCTCCAAGGTCTGCGTCGCAGGATCCGTCGACGTCACGCAGTTCATGGAAGTGGAACGCTTCAGCCACATCATGCACCTCGTGTCCACGGTGGTCGGCAAGCTGGCTCCGGAGGCCAAGGCCTACGACGTCCTCAAGGCCACGTTCCCGGCAGGCACCCTTTCCGGAGCCCCGAAGCCGCGGGCCCTGCGCCTCCTGGACGAGCTCGAACCCCACCGGCGCGGAATCTACGGCGGCGTGGTGGGGTACCTGGACTTCGCCGGCGACATGGACATGGCGATCGCGATCCGTTCGGCCCTGCTCCGGGAAGGCCGCGCGTACGTCCAGGCCGGCGGCGGGATCGTTGCCGATTCAGTCAACCCCACCGAGGCCCAGGAAACCGTCAACAAGGCCGCCGCGCCGCTGCGCGCCGTCCACACCGCCGGTTCGCTGCACAACATCACCGCCGACCAGGTGCCCCACGCCGCTGCTGTGACCGACGCCGCTGCTGTGACCGACGCCGGGGCGGACAACTGATGGGGAAGCCGGAAGCCATCGTCAAGACCACCGCAAGGCCGGCCGTTCCTCGCTGGGCCCGCAAGTCCACCCTGGTCCTGGTGATCGCCGCCCTGGCGTTGGCCGTCTTCGGGACCACCACGCAGACCTGGCTGACGGTGCACCTCGATCCCGCCCAGCTCGGCGGCGCCGTGGCCAGCCAGAACGGCCTGCAGGTCCAGGGCAGCAAGGCCGCCACGACCGTCACGGCCCTGGCCCTCGTTGCCCTCGCCGGGGGTCTCGCGGCCTCCATCGCCGGGCGCGTGGCGCGCTGGGTCATCACGGTCATCATCCTCCTGGCCGCCGCGGGCATCGTCGCCGCGGCCGCCGTCGTCCTGGCGGACCCGCTGGCCGCGGCCCAGGGATCCATCGCGGCCGCCACCGGAATCAGCGGCAGCAACGTCCAGGTGGACGTCACAGTCTTCCCCGTCCTGGCCGTCGTCGCCGGGTCCCTGCTGGGGATCTGCGCCCTCGCGATCGTGCCGGCCGGCCGGTACTGGAAGAGCCGCACCAAATATGACGCGGCAGCCGCCACGCGCGCCGACGGCGGGACCGCAGTTGGTGGTACTACCGCCGCAGCGCCCGCGGACGAGATTGACAGCTGGGACCGGTTGTCCCGAGGTGACGACCCCACCTGAGCCGATGCCGCGGGCGCGCCCAGCAGCGCCGCCAGTAACGCGACCAGCAACGCGGACAAAACACACAGCCAAAAAATGGCAGAATGTAAGCAGTATTTATCCTGAGGAGATTTCAATGAGCAAAGCCACTGTTTCCGCATCCACGTCCGCTGCTTCGAAGGGCGTCTACGACGACGTCGATCACAGCGAAGCGCCGGGGCACGGCAACAGCCCGGCCGCGTGGACCTGCGTGATCGTGATGCTGATCGGCGCCCTCATTGCGTCCATCGCCTTCGTCATCGCCAACACGCCCGTCTTTATTGCCGGCGCCGTCGTCATGGTGATCGGCCTGCTGGCCGGCTGGGTCATGCGCAAGGCCGGCTACGGCGTCGGCGGCAGCAAGCTGAAGAACTCCGGCCACTGAGCGTGAGCGTTCTCGACGACATCAATGCCGGTGTCAGGGAGGATATGGAGACGCGCCAGCGCCTCGTCACGCTCGCGGAACTGAGGGAGCGCGCCGCAGCGGCGGCACCTGCCCGCGATGCCTGGGCGGCCCTAGGCGGAAACTCAAGCCCGCGGGACCAGCTCAAAGTGATTGCCGAGGTCAAGCGCCGGAGCCCGTCCAAGGGCCGGCTCGCGGAAATTGCCGATCCCGCTGCCCTCGCCGCGCAATACGCAGACGGCGGGGCCGCCGTCATCAGCGTCCTGACCGAGGAACGCCGCTTCGGCGGCTCGCTGGCCGACCTCGACGCCGTCCGGGCGGCCGTGGACATTCCGCTGCTGCGCAAGGACTTCATGCTCGACGAGTACCAGATCTGGGAAGCCCGTGCCCACGGCGCCGACCTGATCCTGCTGATCGTGGCCTCGCTCTCCGACGCCCAGCTGCGCGAGTTTACGGCCCTCAGCCGCGAACTCGGCATGAACGTGTTGGTGGAGACCCACACGGCTGAGGAAATCGAGCGCGCCGTGGCCGCCGAGGCCCGGATCATCGGCGTCAACGTGCGCAACCTCAAGACGCTCGACGTCGACCGTTCCGTCTTCGCGGAGCTGGCCGGCGGGATTCCCGCCGGTGCGCTCGTGATCGCCGAGTCCGGGGTGCGCGATGTCCAGGACGTCAGCCACTACGCAGCCCGCGGCGCCAACGCGGTCCTGGTGGGCGAGGCGCTGGTCAGCGACACGACCCCCCGCGAACGGATCGCAGAATTCATGGCCGCCGGCGCAACGGCAATCGCCGCCCGCGCCTGAGGCAGGCCGGTCCGGGCGTTTGCGTCCGGGCCGCGAGCGGTTCCGGGCCCGCAGTTGCCCGGACAACGAGCGGATCTCATGTGCAGATCCCCGAAGCTAGCAGTGGAACAGGATGGTGAGACTGATGGTCGATGCGCCAGCAACCGGCTCAGACGAAAGTGCCGTGGACGCGTTCCTGCAGGGCGACCGCCCCCAGGAACATCCCACGCAGGGCGAACCGTCCCTGCGGCACGCCCCGGGACCCTACTTCGGGAACTACGGCGGCCGATGGATGCCGGAGTCGCTCATCGCAGCCCTGGACGAACTCGAGGACACCTTCGAGAAGGCCAAGGCCGATCCTGAGTTCACCGCCCAGATCGCGGACCTGAACAAGAACTACTCGGGCCGGCCCTCACTGCTGACCGAGGCCAAGCGCTTCGCCGAGCACGCAGGCGGAGTCCGGATCTTCCTCAAGCGCGAAGACCTCAACCACACGGGCTCGCACAAGATCAACAACGTCCTGGGCCAGGCGCTGCTGGCTAAGCGGATGGGCAAGACCCGCGTCATCGCCGAAACCGGCGCCGGGCAGCACGGCGTGGCCAGCGCCACCGCGGCCGCCCTGCTGGGCTTGGAATGCGTTGTCTACATGGGCGCCGAGGACTGCCGCAGGCAGTCCCTCAACGTGGCCCGGATGGAACTCCTCGGCGCGACGGTCATTCCGGTGACCAACGGCTCCCAGACCCTCAAGGACGCCATCAACGAGGCCCTGCGCGACTGGGTCGCGAACGTGGGCACCACCCACTACCTGCTGGGGACCGCCGCCGGCGCGCACCCGTTCCCGGCGATGGTCCGCTACTTCCACGAAGTCATCGGCGAGGAAGCCCGGGCCCAGATCCTCGACCAGACGGGCCGGCTTCCGGACGCCGTCTGTGCCTGCATCGGCGGCGGCTCCAATGCCATCGGCATCTTCCACGGCTTCCTCGATGACCCCTCGGTCAAGATCTACGGCTTCGAAGCCGGGGGCGAGGGCGTCGAAACCGGACGCCACGCAGCCACCATCACCCTCGGCAAGCCGGGCGTGCTGCACGGCGCACGGTCCTACCTCATGCAGGACGATGACGGCCAGACCATCGAATCACACTCCATCTCGGCGGGCCTGGACTACCCCGGGGTCGGCCCCGAGCACTCCTATCTCGCTGACATCGGGCGGGTCAGCTACGAGCCCATCACGGACAGCGAAGCCATGGAGGCCTTCCGGCTCCTCTGCCGCACCGAGGGCATCATCCCCGCCATCGAGTCCGCGCACGCCCTCGCCGGCGCCATCAAGGTGGGCCAGCGGCTCGCGGCCGAGGCCGGCCCCGAGGGCAAAGCAACAGACAAGATCGTGATCGTCAACCTCTCCGGCCGCGGCGACAAGGACGTGGCCACCGCCGCGGAATGGTTCGACCTGCTGGACAAGGACTCACCCGAAGCCGAAATCGCCAAAGAGGGGGAGCAACTGTGAGCACCATCCACGACGGCGCCAACCAGGCCGCCGCACAGCACGCCAGCAAGTCGGCGGCCGCCATTGACCGCGCCCGGGCCCAGGGCCGGGCAGCCCTGATCGGCTACCTGCCGGCCGGCTACCCTAGCGTCGCAGACAGCATTGCCGCCGGCATCGCCCTGGCCGAGAACGGCGCCGACCTCATCGAAATCGGCATCCCGTACTCGGATCCGGTCATGGACGGCCAGGTCATCCAGGCGGCCACCACGGAGGCCCTCGCGAAGGGCTTCCACGTCCGGCAGGTCTTCGACGTCGTCCGCGGCATCACGAGCAAGACTGACGCCGCCGTCCTGGTCATGACCTACTGGAACCCCGTGGTCCGGATGGGCGTGGACGAGTTTTCCCGCAGCCTTGCCGAGGCCGGGGGAGCCGGACTCATCACTCCGGACCTGATCCCCGACGAAGCCTCCGAATGGATGGCGGCCTCGGACAAGTACGGACTGGACCGCGTGTTCCTCGTGGCGCCCTCGTCCTCTCCGGAACGCATGAAGCGGACCGTCGAGGCCAGCCGCGGCTTCGTGTACGCCGTCTCCATCATGGGCGTCACCGGCGCCCGGACCTCGGTCAGCTCCGCGGCCAAGGACGTTGTGGCCGCCGCGCACGCCGCGGGCGCCGAACGCGTCTGCGTGGGCCTGGGCGTCTCCAATGCGGACCACGTCCGCGAGATCGCCGAGTACGCCGACGGCGTGATCGTGGGCACCGCCCTCGTCGCGGCCATCCGGGACGGCGGCGTGGATGCGGTAGCCGCCTTGACGAAAGACCTCAGCACTGGCCTTACCAAGGAAGAAGCGTAAGCAATGCAGTCAGTCCTCCACGCGGCGGCGATGATTCCCGCGAGCATTCCGAGCCCTAGCTGGTCCGGATTCGACATCCCGCTGCCGTGGGGGTCACTGCGCATCCACGCCTACGCCCTCTGCATCCTCGCCGGCATCGTTGCGGGCCTCTGGCTCACCTCCGTCCGCTGGGCGCGCCGCGGCGCGCCCGAGGGCAGCGTGTGGGACATCGCCATCTGGGCCATTCCGTTCGGCATCATCGGCGGACGGCTCTACCACGTGTTCTCCTCACCGGATGCCTACTTCGGCCCCGGCTTCAACGGCACCGGCGACCTCTCCCTGATTCCGCAGATCCAGCGCGGCGGCCTGGGCATCTGGGGCGCCGTCGTCCTCGGCGCGGTGGGCGCCTGGATCGGGTGCCGGCGGGCCGGGGTGAAGCTGAGCGCCTTCATGGACGCCGCGGCCCCCGGGCTGCTGCTGGCCCAGGCAATTGGCCGGTGGGGGAACTACTTCAACCAGGAGCTCTTCGGCGGCCCCACCACGCTGCCGTGGGGGCTCCAGATCGACCCCAACAGCCCTAATTTTCCGGCCGGTATGCCCGCCGACACACTCTTCCACCCGACGTTCCTCTACGAGTCCCTGTGGAACCTGGCCGGCGTCGTGATCCTGCTGGCCCTGGACCGGAAGTTCAACTTCCGCCGCGGCCGTCTCTTCTGCCTCTACGCCGTCTACTACACCCTGGGCCGGGTGTGGATCGAAGCCATGCGGATCGACGACGCCGAGCAGATCAGCCTGTTCGGCATCACCACCCGGCTCAACGTCTGGACCAGCATCTTTGTCCTCATCGGGGCTCTGATCGCCTTCATCCTCCTCGGGCTGCGCAAGCCCTCAGGCCCGGACACCCCGTTCCTCCCGGGCCGGGAACCGGCAGCCGAAACCGCCGACGTGGAAACCGCCGGGACGGCCGGGAAGCCTGACGCCGAAGCGGTTCCCGCGGCGGTCTCCGCCGTCGAAACCGGTGCTGCCGCCACTGCTGATAAAGGCACTGCTGACGCTGTTCCCGCCGGCGCAACATCCATCCGCCATGCGGACACACTTGTCTCAGATAGTGAATCCCGTGGTAATCTCCGAGATAACCAAAGCGGACCAGGTCCCGCACCCGCTTCTGTCTCCGCACCTGCGGACGAAGATGCTGGCGCGAGCAAGGACTCCACCGGCGGCACCAAGCCCGCCACCGGAGATCCGGCAGCCGGAGTATCCGGCCGCCAGGCAACCGAAACCGCGCCGGAGGCCGAGGGCACCAAGTAACTCGGCACCGGCAACTCGGGTTGCGGAGCCACCGCTCGCAGGACCCGACACCACAGCGTCGTGGCAAGAGGGAATGTTTTGGACAGCAGATAGGCGCTGTCCACGCAAGCCCTGGCCAGTACCTGCGTAACTGTTACTACAGAAGGCCGGGCTGGCCTACAATTCCAGTTAGAAAAACACTCTGTTGCGCCCATCACACCGGCGTGCCGAGTGGGGCCAATGTTGTCCCTCCCATACGCACGATCAGGAGGAAGGACGTCTCCAATGACCCAAACTCTTCACAGCCCCAGCTGGTCCGATCCGGACCAGCCGACGGCCGCAACGTCACCCTTCGCCCGTTTTGCGTCGATGCCGGCCGCGGCCGGGCTCTACAACCCGGAGAACGAGAAGGACGCCTGCGGTCTGGCCATCATCGCCACGCTGCGCGGTGAGCCGGGCTACGACATCGTCGACGCGGCCCTGACCGCACTGCGCAACCTTGAGCACCGCGGCGCCGTGGGCGCCGATGAGGGCACCGGCGACGGCGCCGGCCTCCTCATGCAGGTCCCGGACGAATTCTTCCGCGCAGTCACCGACTTCGAGCTTCCCGCCCCCGGCCAGTACGTCGTGGGAACCGCCTTCCTGCCGGCCGAGCAGCGCGAATCCGATGCCGCCCGGGCCGGAATCGAAAGCCTCGCCGCCGATGAGGGCCTTACGGTCCTGGGCTGGCGCGAAGTCCCGATTGTGGCGGACCTCGTCGGGGCAATGGCCCGCGCCTGCATGCCGCACTTCTCCCAGCCGTTCTTCGCCTCCAGCACCGGGGAAACCCTCGAACGCAATGAGCTCGATTCCCGCGCCTGGCGGATCCGAAAGCGCGCCCAGAACAAGTTCGGCGTGTACTTCCCGTCGCTGTCCTCGCGGACGATCGTCTACAAGGGCATGCTCACCACCGCGCAGCTGGAACCGTTCTACCCGGACCTTTCGGATAAGCGCTTCAAGACCAAGCTCGCGATCGTCCACTCGCGCTTCTCCACCAACACGTTCCCGTCCTGGCCGCTGGCCCAGCCGTTCCGCACGATCGCGCACAACGGCGAGATCAACACCGTCAAGGGCAACCGCAACTGGATGCGGGCGCGGCAGTCGCAGCTCGCCAGCCCGCTGCTGGGCGACTCGCCCGAAGAGCTGTTCCCGATCTGCACCCCCGGCGCCTCGGACTCCGCCTCGTTTGACGAGGTTGCGGAGCTGCTCTGGCTTTCCGGCCGGCCCATCACCCACTCGATCATGATGATGATCCCGGAGGCGTGGGAGAACCACGCCACCATGGATCCGGCGCGCCGCGCCTTCTACGAGTACCACTCCATGCTCATGGAGCCGTGGGACGGGCCCGCTGCTGTTTCCTTCACGGACGGCAACCTGGTCGGCGCCACGCTGGACCGCAACGGGCTGCGCCCGGGCCGGTACTGGATCACCGAAGACGGGCTCATCGTCTTCGCCTCCGAAGTCGGCGTGATCGACGTCGAACCCTCCAAGGTGGTCAAGAAGGGCCGCGTCTCGCCGGGCAAGATGTTCCTGGTGGACACCGGGGCCGGACGGATCATTGACGACGCCGAGGTCAAGGCCGAGGTCGCCGCGGCGAACCCCTGGGCCGAATGGCTCAAGGACAACCTGATCGACCTCAAGAACCTCCCCGAGCGCGAGCACGTTGTCCACACGGCCGCGTCGGTCAACATCCGCCAGCGGACCTTCGGCTACACCACCGAGGAACTGAAGATCCTGCTCGGACCGATGGCGCGCACCGGCGCCGAACCGCTGGGTGCCATGGGCTCCGACACCCCCGTGGCCGTGCTGTCCAAGCGCCCGCGGCTGCTCTTCGACTACTTCGTACAGTCCTTCGCGCAGGTCACCAACCCGCCGCTGGATGCCATCCGTGAAGAGCTCGTCACGTCCCTGACGTGCGCGATCGGCCCGAACGGCAACCTGCTGGACACCAAGCAGGTCCGGCAGCCGCAGGTCTCGCTGCCGTTCCCCGTGATCAACAATGACCAGCTCGCCAAGATCGCGAACATCGAGAGCGCCGACGGCGACAAGGTCGCCATGAAGGTCCGCGGACTCTACCGCCCCGAAGGCGGCGAGCACGCCCTCCGCGCCCGCCTCACCGAAATCTGCGAGCAGGTCTCCGGCGCGATCAACCGCGGCGTCCAGTACGTAGTGCTCTCGGACCGCGACTCGAACGCCCAGTGGGCGCCGATCCCGTCGCTGCTGCTTGTCAGCGCCGTGCACCACCACCTGCTGCGCAGCGCCAACCGCACCAAGACCGCCCTCGTGGTGGAGGCCGGAGACGTCCGCGAGACGCACCACGTCGCCGTGCTCATCGGCTACGGCGCCTCGGCCGTGAACCCCTACCTGGCCATGGAATCCGTGGAACAGCTCATCGCCTCCGGTGACGTCGTCGGCGTCACCCCGCAGGACGGCGTGTACAACCTGATCAAGGGCCTCGGCAAGGGCGTCCTGAAGATCATGTCCAAGATGGGCATCTCCACTGTGGCCTCCTACACCGGTGCCCAGACCTTCGAGGCGCTCGGCCTCGGCCAGGATCTGGTGGACGAGTACTTCTCCGGCACGCATTCCCAGCTCGGCGGCGTGGGCCTCGATGTCGTCGCCGCCGAAGTCCTGGCACGCCACCGGATGGCCTACCCCGAGAACGGGATCGAACTGCCGCACCAGCCGCTGCTCGGCGGCGGCGAATACCAGTGGCGCCGCGACGGCGAACCCCACCTGTTCAACCCGGAGACCGTCTTCCGGCTGCAGCACGCCACGCGTGAACGCCGCTACGACATCTTCAAGGCCTACACCCGCGGCGTGGACGACCAGTCCGAGAACCTCATGACCCTCCGCGGCCTGCTGAAGTTCAAGGCCGGCCTGCGTCCCGCGGTGCCGCTTGAGGAAGTGGAGCCCGTCTCCAGCATCGTCAAGCGGTTCTCCACCGGTGCCATGAGCTACGGCTCCATCTCCCAGGAAGCCCACGAGACCCTCGCGATCGCCATGAACCGGCTGGGCGGCAAGTCCAACACCGGTGAGGGCGGCGAGGACGTGGACCGCCTGCTCGATCCCACCCGCCGTTCCGCTGTCAAGCAGATCGCCTCCGGCCGCTTTGGCGTCACGAGCCTGTACCTGTCCAACGCGGACGACATCCAGATCAAGATGGCGCAGGGTGCCAAGCCCGGCGAAGGCGGCCAGCTGATGGCGCAGAAGGTCTACCCCTGGGTGGCCCGGACGCGGCACTCGACGCCCGGCGTCGGCCTCATCTCGCCGCCCCCGCACCACGACATCTACTCGATCGAGGACCTCGCGCAGCTGATCTACGATGCCAAGCGCGCCAACCCCTCGGCCCGCGTGCACGTCAAGCTCGTCTCCGAGGTCGGGATCGGCACCGTGGCGGCCGGCGTCACCAAGGCGAAGGCCGACGTCGTGCTCGTATCCGGACACGACGGCGGTACCGGCGCCTCGCCGCTGAACTCGCTCAAGCACGCCGGCGTCCCGTGGGAACTCGGCCTGGCCGAGACACAGCAGACGCTCATGCTCAACGGCCTGCGCGACCGCGTGGTGGTGCAGGTGGACGGCCAGCTCAAGACCGGCCGCGACGTCGTGATCGCCGCGCTGCTTGGCGGCGAGGAGTTCGGCTTTGCCACCGCCCCGCTGGTGGTCTCCGGCTGCATCATGATGCGCGTCTGCCACCTGGACACCTGCCCGGTGGGCGTCGCGACCCAGAACCCCGAGCTCCGCTCGCGGTTCAGCGGCAAGCCGGAATTCGTGGTGAACTTCTTCGAATTCCTCGCCGAAGAGGTCCGTGAAATTCTCGCGGAGCTCGGTTTCCGCAGCATCGAGGAGGCGATCGGCCACGCCGAGATGCTCGACTCCCGCGACGCGATCAACCACTGGAAGGCCGAAGGGCTGGACCTGGATCCGATCCTGCACGGCCTCGAGTTCGACGACGACGCCCCGCTGCGGAACCTCACCGGACAGAACCACGAGCTCGACAAGCACTTCGACCAGCGCCTGATCGCCATGGCGGCCGAAGCCCTCAGCGACCGCACCCCGGTGAAGATCTCGGTGAACGTCATCAACACAGACCGCTCGGTCGGCACCATGCTCGGCCACGTGGTCACGAAGACGTTCAGCACCGACGTGCTGGCGACCGACACCATTGACATCACGCTCAACGGCACCGCCGGCCAGTCCCTCGGGGCCTTCCTGCCGGCCGGCATTACGCTGCGCATGTTCGGCGACTCGAACGACTACGTCGGCAAGGGTCTTTCCGGCGGCCGCATCATCGTCCGGCCGGACCGCACCAACGTGTTCCCGGCCGAACGCAACGTGATCGCGGGCAACGTGATCGGCTACGGCGCCACGAGCGGCGAGATGTTCCTGCGCGGCCAGGTGGGCGAACGCTTCCTGGTCCGCAACTCCGGCGCCACCGCGGTGGTCGAAGGAATCGGCGACCACGGCTGCGAATACATGACCGGGGGCCAGACGCTGATCATCGGCCGCACCGGGCGCAACTTCGGCGCCGGCATGTCCGGCGGTACGGCCTACGTGCTGGACCTGCAGACCGAACGCGTCAACAAGCAGGCCCTCGAGTCCGGCGAGCTGCAGCTGCGTGAGCTCGACGCCGAGGACCGTGACATTGTCCATGGACTGCTGGTCAAGCACGTCGAGGAAACCGAATCGCTCAACGCGGCCCGGCTCCTCGAGAACTTCGACGACACCGCAGCCCGCATTACCAAGGTGCTGCCGCGCGACTACGCGGCCGTCCTGCAAACCCGTCTTGACGCCATCGAAGAGGGCCTTGACCCCGACGGCGAAGAAGTTTGGTCTCGAATCCTGGAGGTGACCGGTGGCTGATCCACGCGGATTTCTGAAAGTACGTCAGCGTGAAACCCAGCCGCGCCGTCCCGTTCCGGTCCGCATCATGGACTGGAAAGAGGTCTATGAAGCCCAGGAGAAGGGCGTCCTGAAGGCCCAGGCCGGCCGCTGCATGGACTGCGGCGTGCCGTTCTGCCACCAGGGCTGCCCTCTGGGCAACCTCATCCCGGAATGGAACGACCTCATCTGGCGGGACAAGGGCGAGGAAGCGATGGAACGGCTGCACGCCACCAACAACTTCCCCGAGTTCACCGGCCGGCTCTGCCCGGCCCCCTGCGAGGCGTCGTGCGTGCTGGGCATCAACCAGCCCGCGGTGACCATCAAGCAGGTCGAGGTATCGATCGTGGACCAGGCCTTCGAGAACGGCTGGGTCAACCCGCTGCCGCCGGCCCGACTGACCGGCAAGACGGTCGCCGTCGTCGGCTCCGGCCCGGCCGGACTCGCCGTCGCGCAGCAGCTGACCCGCGTGGGCCACACCGTTGCTGTGTACGAGCGCGACGACAAGATCGGCGGGCTCCTGCGCTACGGCATCCCCGACTTCAAGATGGAAAAAGAGCAGGTGGACCGCCGCCTGGAGCAGATGAAGGCCGAGGGCACCCGGTTCCGCACCGGCGTGGCCGTCGGCACCGACGTCACGTGGGAGCAGCTGCGCCGCCGTTACGACGCCGTCGTGGTCGCCACCGGCGCCACCGTCCCGCGTGACCTGCCGATCCCGGGCCGCGAGCTCGAGGGCGTGCACTTCGCCATGGACTACCTTGTCCCGGCCAACCGGGTGGTGGCGGGGGAGACCGTCGAGAACCAGATCAACGCCGCCGGCAAACACGTGGTGATCCTGGGCGGCGGCGACACCGGCGCGGACTGCCTCGGCACCGCGCACCGGCACCAGGCCGCCTCCGTGACCACCCTGGCCATCGGCAAGCAGCCGCCCCTCGAGCGTGCCGGCCACCAGCCGTGGCCGACGTTCCCCACCCTGTTCGAGGTCGCCAGCGCGCACGAGGAAGGCGGCGAACGCACCTACCTCGCCTCCACCGTCGAGTTCGTCGGAGAAAACGGCAAGCTCACGGGCGTCAAGGTCGCAGAGACCGAATTCGTCGACGGCAAGCGCCTCCCGAAGGCCGGCACCGAGCGGATCATTCCGGCGGACCTCGTCTTCCTGTCCCTCGGCTTCACGGGAGCCGAGCCGGCCGGGATCACCGAGCAGGTCAGCGCCGACTTCGACGGCCGCGGCAACGTGGCCCGCGACGGCTACTACATGACCAACACCGAGGGCATCTTCGTTGCCGGGGACGCCGGCCGCGGGCAGTCGCTCATCGTCTGGGCCATCGCCGAGGGGCGCGCCTGCGCCGCCGCGGTGGACAAGTTCCTGATGGGCAGCACCATCCTGCCGGCCCCGGTGGCACCGACCGACCGGGCGATGGCCGTCCTGTAGCCCTTCCGGTCACTGGATTTCGGTCATCAGGGATTCACACTCGCTTCAACTTCATCCATGCAACAGACCACTAGGGTAGGTATATGAGACGCGCTAAAATCGTGGCCACGTTCGGACCGGCAATCGCAAGCTTCGAGAACACGCTTGCCGTGCTGGAAGCCGGCGTCGACGTGGCACGCATGAACATGAGCCACGGTGATTACTCCGTGCACGACAACACCTACGAGAACGTCCGCAAGGCTGCCGGGCAGCTTGGCAAGGCCGTGGGCATCATGGCCGACCTGCAGGGCCCGAAGATCCGCCTGGGCCGCTTCGTGGACGGACCGCACCTCCTGGAGGTCGGTGACACGTTCACGATCACCACCGAGGACGTTCCGGGCACCAAGGACATCTGCTCCACGACGCTCAAGAGCCTCACCGAGGACGTCCAGCCGGGCGATGCCCTGCTGATCGACGACGGCAAGGTTGCCCTGCGCGCCATCGAGGTCGACGCCGTCAAGGTCGTTGCCCAGGTGGTTGTCGGCGGCTGGGTTTCGAACAACAAGGGCATCAACCTGCCCGGCGTGGCCGTCAACGTGCCGGCGCTGAGCGAAAAGGACGAGGACGATCTGCGCTGGGCGATGCGCCGCGGCGTGGACATGGTCGCCCTGTCCTTCGTTCGCGATGCCTCGGACATCGTCCGGGTCCACGAGATCATGGACGAGGAAGGCCGCCGCGTGCCGGTCATCGCCAAGATCGAGAAGCCGCAGGCCGTGGAGCAGCTGCCCGAGATCATCGACGCCTTCGACGCCATCATGGTGGCCCGTGGCGACCTCGGTGTGGAGCTTCCGCTGGAGGAAGTGCCGATCGTCCAGAAGCGCGCCGTCGAACTGGCCCGCCGCTGGGCCAAGCCCGTCATCGTGGCCACCCAGGTCCTCGAGTCCATGATCGACAACCCGCGCCCGACCCGCGCCGAGGCCTCCGACTGCGCCAACGCAGTGCTCGACGGCGCCGACGCGGTGATGCTCTCCGGCGAGACCAGCGTGGGCAAGTACCCGATCGAGACCGTTAAGGTCATGGCCCGGATCATCGAATCCACCGAGGTCCACGGCCTGGAGCGCGTCCCCCCGCTGGGTACCAAGCCCAGGACCCGCGGCGGCGCCATCACCCGTGCCGCCGTCGAGATCGCCGACCAGCTGGAAGCGAAGTACATCTGTACCTTCACCCAGTCCGGTGACTCCGCCCGCCGCCTCTCCCGGCTGCGGCCGATCCGGCCGGTCTTCGCCTTCACTCCGGTGGAGCACGTCTGGAACCAGCTCGCGCTGACCTGGGGCATCCAGCCGGTCCTGGTCCCGATGGTGGGCCACACCGACGAGATGACCGCCCAGGTTGACCGCAGCCTTCTGGAACTGGGCTTGGTGGAGGACGGCGACATGGTGGTTATCGCCGCCGGTTCGCCTCCCGGAAAGGCCGGTTCCACGAACCTGCTGAAGGTCCACAAGGTGGGCGACCTCGCCGACGCCGGCAGCCACGGTGCAGCCGCCGTGACCAAGGACAAGCTCGGCCCCTGGCCGGAAAAGAAGAAGAAGAACCGCGGCCAGGGCTAGTCCTGAACGCGTGAACGCTTGAACACAAAAGGGAGGATCTCCGCCGGTTGGCGGGGATCCTCCCTTTTTGTTGCTGAGTTGCTGAGTTGCTTGCGGCCGCGGTTGTGCGGCCGGGGTGCGGCTAGTTGACCTGGTTGATGATGGTTTCGGCGACCTCGCGCATGCTCAGGCGGCGGTCCATCGAGGTCTTCTGGATCCAGCGGAAGGCTTCAGGCTCCGTCAGGCCCATCTTGGTGGTCAGGAGGCTCTTGGCGCGCTCCACGAGCTTGCGGGTGGCGAACTGCTCCTGCAGGTCGGTGACTTCGCTTTCGAGGGCCTTGATCTCCTCGTGGCGGGAGAGCGCGATCTCCAGCGCCGGGATGAGGTCCGCCGGGGTGAACGGCTTGACCACGTAGGCCATGGCGCCGGCGTCACGGGCCCGCTCCACAAGTTCCTTCTGGCTGAACGCGGTGAGCAGAACCACGGGGGCGATCCGGGCCTTGACGATCTTCTCTGCGGCCGAGATGCCGTCCATGACAGGCATCTTGACGTCCATCAGGACGAGGTCGGGCTTGAGCTCCTCGGCAAGCTGCACGGCCTTTTCGCCGTTGTCTGCCTCGCCGACGACGTCGTAGCCTTCACCGCGCAGGATCTCGATGATGTCCAGGCGGATGAGAGTCTCATCCTCGGCGACAACTACGCGGCGCGCCGGCTGGGAAGTGGGTGTTGACTCCGTCTGTTCTGACACGGGAACTCCTTGGAAAGGTACGGCGGGAACTACACCATCATAGGTTTCGTCCGCCGATGTACTTGGACCGGTTTGGTTCGATGCGGCGTCACTGGCGCGATTCTGGAATTCAGCCTATCTGCATGTAGAGTAATTTCGCGCACTGGAAGCGATCGCGTTGCTCACAGCACTGTGGTTGAGTGATTGTTACACTGGTGTACTCCGCGCCCGAGTGGCGGAATTGGCAGACGCGCCGCACTCAAAATGCGGTATCGAAAGGTGTGTGGGTTCGAGTCCCACCTCGGGCACAGTGTTTTCGCAGGTCAAAGGCCTGTTTCCTCTTCGGGTGTTGACAAAACCGCCCAAAGTGTTGACAGCGGCGTACCGTTTTTGTGTGGCCAGCATTCGAAAACGCATCAAAAAGGACGGAACAGCGTCCTACATGGTGTTGTGGCGGGACCCGAAGAGCCGTGAGCAGCAGGGCCTGACCGTCGCCACTCTCGTCGAAGCTGAGACCCTGAAGAGGCTTCTGGACGCCAATGGACAATCCTTCGAGATCGCCCAGCACGCCATCCTCTCCAACGCCAAACGCACACCCACCATCGCTGAAGTCATCCAGGAGCACATTGATCTTTTGGTTCGGCCATCGAGTGGAACCATCAAGACGTACCAAACCATGTTGGATCTCCACGTCCGAAATGTCATCGGTCATGTTCCGGCGGACAAGCTCGACTATCGGTTGCTCGCGCACTGGGTGAAATCAATGATGGCAAAGGGGCTTGCGCCGAAGACAGTCCACAACGTTCATGGCCTCATCTCCGCCGCAATGAATACTGCAGAGATGCTGGGGTACATTCCGCGGAACCCTTGCCGGGGCGTGCAGCTGCCGCCCATTGAGAAGGCTGAGGATGAGGCCATGTTTCTCACCCATGCTGAATTCAGCCTCATCATGGAGGGGATGGGTGAGCGCTACAAGGCCTTCACGAATTTCCTGGTCATGACCGGCACTCGTTTTGGAGAGGCCACCGCGCTGACCGTGGCGGACGTGGACCTCCTGTCCAAGCCTCCGACAGCGCGGATCAACAAGGCGTGGAAACGGGACGGTCACTCGAAGTTTTACGTTGGTGCAACGAAGACCGGTGCCGGCAAGCGGACCATCGGACTTAACCCCGCACTCGTGGAGCTGCTGATCCCGCTGGTCGCCAGCAGATCGGGGAAAGAACTTGTGTTCACTACTCCCAAGGGCGGGCGCATCATTCACAAGCTCTACTGGCACCACTACTGGGTTCCTGCCGTTCGCACGGCCCAGGCTATTGGACTGACGAAGGATCCGAGGATCCACGATCTACGGCATACCCATGCGTCCTGGCTCATTCAGGACGGCGTGCCTCTGTTCACCATCTCACGTAGGCTGGGGCACGCCTCTACAAGGACTACTGAACAGGTTTACGGGCACTTGATGCCGGAAGCCCTGCAGGCCGGTGCGGACGCCACGGAGCGCTCGGTGACGGCCTTTCTCCGGTGAGGGTGCTCAGGTCATGTCGGCGAGTCTTTACAGCGGCATGAAAGTGGAAACCAGCTTCTTCCCTTGGAGGTTTCCATGGACATCGAATTCTTCGAGCCAGCCGAAGCTGCGGCCCTCATGCGCTGCACGGAGTCATGGCTTCGCGACGGCGCGACCAGCGGACGCTTTCCCCATGCCTGCTGGGGAAAAGGGAAGATTGTTTTCACGTCCGAGCACATTCTGGAAATCGCGAAGTTGAGTGAGATCCTTCCGGGTGGCGCAGACGCGCCCCTCGCTGTCAGCCATCGCCAGGCGGCAAAGGAGAGGCTTATCGGCACCCGAGCAAAAATCAGGCTTGCCTCAGCGAACTGAGCAAAGACCATCCGGGGTCCAGCGGATTTGACGAGTGTGACGGGCACCATGCACCGGCTTGCCCGTAACGGGCAGAATGAAAGCTAGCGTGGAACATTTACCGCTGAACATAGAAGGACCAGAAGACCACCCGCCTTCCCGCCAAGGCGTTCGCTGCCATTGCCGCCTTTCTGGTGGCAAGTTCCCTCGCTGGCTGTGACGCCGAGGCCAACACCCTTGAGGTGATGGAGTCGGAATCAAGCGCCACAGTAGGTGCTCCCGTTTCGGTTGACTCGGCCTCTGCCACCGACGCCCTCGTCCAACTGGAGGGTATCCCCGTGAAGGGCCGTGCGCCGAAGACCGGCTACTCTCGCGACGAGTTTAGGTCGGCAACAAAACGACACTGACGACAGTCCGGAACGTCCTGGGCGAGATCAGCACCCGCGAGAAGGCCGGCAACACGCCGGTCGGGCTCGATGACGCCCAGGTGACCTCACTGCTGGAGAAGGAAGCTTCCAAGCGCTGCGACACCGCCCGCATCTACACCGAAGTAGGCGGAACCGACCGCGCCGCGGTCGCAGAGGCGGAGGTCATCGAGGCGTACCTGCCCAAGGCGCTGACCTGTGACGAGGTCGAAACGATCGTCGACGAGGCCATCGAGGCGCTGAAGGCCGACGGCCACGAGCTCTCCATGCGGTCCATCGGCGTCGTGATGAAGCCTGTCACCGCCAAGGTGGCCGGGGGATTCGACGGCAAGACTGTCAGCGAGATCGTCCGCGGCCGCCTGGCTTCGTAGGATTCCGGATAATCCTCAAGACCCCAGTCCCGATCGAGAACGTCGACTTCGGCATGGTTTTCGGGGCCAAGTATTGGATGGTCTGCAAAAACCACCCGGCGAACAGCTACCACAGCAAGATCCCGTGGCAGCGATCCGTGTTTCTTGAGTTCACGCACGAAGACTGCGGATGCCCCAAGGGCGATCTCCTCGTCACATTCATCCCTGATGACCTGACGGATGAGCCGTTTGGCGGTCGGCACTTCAAGAGGGGGATGCCAAGGAGTTTGAGCCGGAGCCTGAAATGGTCCACCTCACGGTCCAGCACCAGAGGTAGCCGGAGCCCAGGTGAAGCCGAATCATCCGAAGCAGCTACGGCAAAGTTCAGGGGAAGCGTTGACCAAGACCATTGAGAGGGGCATCGTGCTTCCGGCCACCGGCAAGAGTCCGCGTGACCCGGACAGGGACCACCGGCAGGAAGTGAAGATCATGGCCCGTACGCAGTAGTCCGGGCAGGAAGTATCCCGGCTCCATATGAAACCCTTCAAACTGCGGAACGTTTGGAGGGGTTTTTCGTGTCTCCGGAGGAACGCGGCACTCCGACGAAAGCATCGACACGTGGGGCTGATTAATGTGGCTAAGTAATCCACAGGGTGTGGATTTCGTCCGCCAGAACGCCTGTAATCCGGGCATTTGGCGGGCCCTTTCCTGTGGATTACCGGTGGGTTAAATGACATACTTGTAATACATCATCTTGGGGTCCGCGTGAGGCTCTTGCACTACATGTAGTATCGACATACAGTTTCAGCGTGCCGCCGGTCGGACAGTGTCGGACCGGGCAAGTAGACTGTGAAGAGTTGGGCCGCTTCCGATGGGTGGCCTACGACGAAGCGCACGATCGGGTGCAACCGGTCATGCGCTTCATTCACAAATAAATAGGGATCGACGCCTCGCGACCAGATCGGTTGCGCAACGGCCCAAGATATGTGTTTTGTCGTTTTCGTTCGAATCAAGGAACGTCAGAACAGACTACGAGCGGTTAGAACAAACTGTCAATCTTGCGCGTTGACTCATGGAAAAGGTCCGTGGAGCCGGGTACGTTGCCTCATCTGAAAAGGTCCGGGAACGACGGGGCCGTGGACATCCTTGAGGGATGGGACTGACGATGAGCCAGCGGAAGGCTGTCACGGTGATCAAGGCCAGGGCGTATGCCCGGGCCGGCCGGCCGGAGAAGGTCCGGATCCTCGATGAGCTGGTGGAGCTCACGGGCTGGAACCGGGACTATGCGCGCCGGGCCCTGCGGCAGGCGCTTCAGCTGCGGCCGGTGCGGGCCCGGGAGCCGAGGCCGCCGGTGTATGGTCCGCGGGTCGTCGAGGCTCTGGTGGTGTGCTGGGCGGTGCTGCGCGCTCCGGCCGGCAAACGTCTGGCCCCGATGCTGCCGGTGCTGGTGCCGTTGCTGCGCCGGGACGGGGAACTGATGCTCTCGGATGAGGAGGCGGAGCTGCTGATGCGGATGAGCGCGGCAACGATTGACCGCCGGCTGGCCCCGGAACGGAAGAAGCTGGTGCTGCGGGGCCGTTCCCACACCAAGCCCGGATCGCTGCTGAAGTCCCAGATCCCGGTCCGGACCTGGGCGGACTGGGACGATGCGGTGCCCGGGTTCGTGGAGATCGACCTGGTGGGGCACGAGGGCGGGGTGGCCTCCGGGCAGTTCTGCTTCACGCTGACGGTCACGGATATCGCCACGGGATGGACCGTGAACCGGTCCGTGCCGAACAAGGCGCAGAAATGGGTGTTCGCGGCCCTGAAGTACGCGCTGGCACGGTTCCCGTTCCCGATCGTGGGGATCGACTCGGACAACGGCACCGAATTCATCAACGACTACCTCTTCGCCTACTGCCAGGAGCACCGGATCACCTTTACCCGGTCCCGTCCGGGGAACAAGAACGATGGCGCCCACGTGGAACAAAAGAACTGGGCCAGGGTCCGGGAGCTGGTCGGCTACTACCGCTATGACACCGCCGCGGAACTGGAGAAGCTCAACGAGATCTGGGAGCTTGACGGGCTGTTCACGAACTATCTGCTCCCGCAGCAGAAGCTGGTGTCCAAGGAACGCCACGGCGCGAAAGTCATCAAGAAACATGATGCCGCGCTCACCCCGCACCAGCGCGCCGCCCGCCACCCGGACACCCGCAAACGCCCCGTCATCACCATGAACGCCCAGTTCAAACGCCTAAAACCCGCGGTGTTGTCCCGGCAGATCCTGGGACTGACAGGTGAACTCGAAACCCTCGCCCAAGCCAAAGCCGCACCCCGCAACTACAAAGTCAACACCTCGTTCAACCCGCCCCTGAACCGGACCTTTTCACGTGAGGCAACGAATCAACCCTCCCGGACCTATTGACGTGAGGCAACAGGTCTTGACAGCGTTCCGTGTCTTGTGCCCGGTGATCCCGGAAAGGAGTAGCCCTTGGCTACACGTGTAGTACGGATCCGCATTAAGCGGACCATCCGTATCCGCCCGACTCGGCGCTAATCGCCAAGCCGTCCGGAGCCGGCGCTCTGAAGTGCTCGACTCAAACGCCGGTGCCACACATTCTTTTTGGAACTACGTAAGGACATGACCTTGGCTAATAACAGCCGCCAGACCAGCAGCAAGGCTGCAACCGCCGCAAGCAATGTGTTGCGCAATCCCCGCTCAAGCGCAGCGGCCAAGACTGCCGCCGCCAGCGCTCTCTCCCAGAAGGGTAAGGGCAAGAAGTGAGGGGCGCGCAGTCCGCACACGAGGAAGATGAACAGGCATTCTCTTGGGGATCGCCTGAGTATCCTCACCCGTTCACCGTGACGTACTACCGCGACAGCGGCACATGGAAACGTGACGAGGTCTAGCTAGGCAGGAAGCCCCGCCAACTCCGGTTGGCGGGGTTTTTTGGTTGCCGTGGATCTCGTTGGATCGGAAATTGGGTTGGTTGGTGGGGGCGGAAGTTCGAGGTATCCGCGTCGGTGGTCGCGGTCCAATGCCTGCCGCCGTCTCCGTGGACGAACGTCTGCCTGGCCTTGATGTTCTGGGCCAGGAGGTAGTCGCGGGGCTTCAACGGGCCAGACATGCTGGGCCTGCGTCTCTTCGCCCGGGTACGGGTTGTTCCGGTTTGGGCCGTATTCGGTGGCCCAGGCGGCTGCTGTCCGCTCGTCCGCCACGCCTGGTCAGATACCCTTCACGCCAGACCGGGGCGAGGGGGCCATAGCGGAGTGTGTGTAACCTGCTTCCGGCCGGTGAAGTGACTGGTCAGCAGGGGTGTGATCGCCGCGGTGGCGATGATTAGGGTAAAGGGCTCCATGCACGTCATGTGTGCGGAAGCGGGCCCAAGGCTCACCCGCCGACCGCAAAAGCCCGGACTGCTGTTCGATAGGGAAAGACCATGCCTCGAAGGCGGAGGATCTGTACGTTTGCCTAGTCCTCGGACTACTCCCAATTCTCCTCTGGACATGTCCAGAGGAGAAGCGTTCAATTGACGTTGCGGCGCCCGAGGCGCCGCGTTGACGGCACCGTTGGCAGTCACGCTTGCTGTTCGCTGCAAGGAGGGGGCGGTATGGACCAGCAAACAATTGAAGGATCGGGGCCGCCGCGCATAGCGGCGGAGGCTTTTCAGGCGCTGCACCTACCCAGCCATCTGACCTTGGCTGGGCTCATTGCGATAGTGGCGGCCCGACGCCGTCGACGTATCGAGATCGAAGCCACGACTATCCTCAACGGTACGTCTGTGTGCGGTCTGTGGTTATCGACGGACACCCGGGAGATAATCCTTCACGCCGTCACAGATTCTGTGTTGCACAAGCAACAGTTCGTCCTTCACGAGCTCGGCCATATGATCCTGCGCCACGATGAGCTGGGTATCTCCTCAGCCTATGCTGGCAGCCTGTTCCCAAATCTCGACGGGGAGATAGTCGCACGAGCCTTGGCCAGAAGCAGCTTCGTGGACGACTTGGAAGTCGCCGCAGAGACTCTCGCAGATCTACTGGCCGACGCAATCCGCGAGAGCACCATGGAACCAAGATCATTTGAACAGGTTTTCGGGTGATCCAGACCGTCGCAGCTTCTGTCATCTGGGGCCTCGTACTGTGCCTCCTGCCTGGTGCGCGCACCCGAAAGGACCACAGCATTCTCGTCGCTGCCGTGGCGATCGCAACCGCGCTTTCCTTGAATGTCGACGTGATTTACATGGTGGGTGATGCGGCCATCGGTGGTCGCAATCTCCTGGATCTTTGCGCGAACATCTTGATGGTGGTGGGAATCTACTTCCTTTCCCAAGCAATCCTCAGGGCGGCCGAACTCAGCGATGCACCTGTACAAAGGAATCGCCTTGGGCTCTTGATCCTGGGCCTTGTCTCCGTGGGACTGGCTCTTGCCTTCCTGCTGATCGAAGCACCCATCTCATCGACGAGATTCATGCTGGATTACGGGGACCAGCCTGCTGCCGCCCTGTATTCTGCCATCCAGTTTTTCTACATTGGCGTGGTGGTCAGTGTGACCGGATATGTGTGTTTCAGATTCCGACGGCGGATGGCCAGTTCCTACTTCCGCGTCGCCTTCACCCTCATTGGCATCGGGTGCTCCCTCGCTCTCGTGGTTGTGTTTGCAGTCCTGGGCATGGACGTCGCCCATCTTCTCGGAGACTTGTCGACGATGGAGAACTTGGCAGCCGTCTACGACACTAGTTTTATCGGCGCGATGGTATTCCTCTGTGCCGGGCTGGCCCTGCCGCCAGTCGCCCGTCGAATCGTTCGACGAAGACAGCTGAGGACTCGAGCTGGCTTACTGGACGACCTCACTTTCACGTGGGAAAAAGCGACAGCTGCCCGGAAGGACGCACGCTTGGCGCCGCCCGCTGAAGTCATCGATGGCGGCGATGCTGCTACCCGGAGACTTCATAGAATGCTCGTTGAAATTCAGGACGCACTCTTGATGGATCCTGCCGCTGCTAAGTTGCTGGATGAAGCTGATGTCCAAACATTGACTCGAACAGAGGACCACCTCGCATCCGTCCATCGCGTGCAAGATGGTCGAGTAGGCTTGGCGCGACGGGGGAGGAGGCACGGTCTGAATGACAGATAACGCCGGTGAACCCTCGGAGTCGCCGCAGGCTAGGCTTGCCCGCAAGATCAACCTCTTGCTCGATCTGTATGAATCTCAAGGGGCGGGGCCGCTGTCCTACAAGGAAATCAGTGAAAACATGGCCAAACGTGGCACGCCTTTGTCGCGTTCTCGATGGGCCTATATGCGAAGCGGCGATAGTTCCCTGGCCATGGACCAGGAGCTGCTGCAAAACCTCGCGGCATTCTTCGGCGTGGATCGCCGGTACCTCCTTGATGCATCCGCAGAGATACCCGACCTGGTGGAGGCCCAGCTCGACCTGCTCAAGACAATGCGTGAAGCTCGCGTCAAGAACTTTGCGGCCCGGCAACTACAGGGGTTGTCTCCTGAAACGCTGGCCCGGCTCCAGGAGGTCATTGATAAACATGTCAGGAGGGATGATGAACACTCCTAGACTCGTGGGGGCGCTGACCCTTGCGGCGGTATGCACTGCCGCCGCACCTCTGCTCGCTGCCGCCTACTTCGCTCGTCGGGTGGTCGTGCCGAGCACATCGCGTCGGGAGGATCTCGCCGTCTGGAAAGTCTTTCTAGGAGACGAGGGGTCGATGCTAATTGATCTTCCCGGCACACCGCTGACGAGGGCACCGGGCCGATATAGCTTGTGGTTCGCTCAGGGTAAGGGCCATGCCTGTATTGGGTCCGTAGTGGCTGAGGACACGAGTGTGGGCACCGTGACGCGGGTCGTTGAGCGCGTCGACTCAGGCGACTTACAGGCTGCCATGGCTGGCATCTGGAGTGGCTACGCGTACTCCAGGCCCGATCAACTGGGCCTGCCTTTTGAAGAGGTGGCGATCCAGGTCGACGGCGGGATGGCTCCCGCATGGAAATTCGAACCGACGGCCGGCGGCCCCGCATCCTCAATATGGGCCATCCATGTTCACGGAATGGGAGGGAAACGAGCCGGCGCACTGCGCGGTGTTCCCATTGCCAGCGAACTCGGTCTGACCTCGCTGGTCGTGTCCTTCCGAAACGACGGCGAGGCGCCGCCGTCCAACGATTCCCGCTACTCGCTCGGCCAAAAAGAATGGCTTGACCTCGAAGCGGCCATCCGGTTCGCGGTCGACCACGGCGCTGAGCGGATCGTCTTATTCGGATGGTCCCTGGGCGGTTCCATGGCTCTGCGTGCAGCGGACCTCTCAGCCCATGCAGCACGGATCAGCGGCCTGGTACTGGTGGCTCCCGTCCTGGACTGGGCTACGACGTTGACGTACAACGGGAGCTCCAGTGGACTGCCGGAGCCGGTGACCAGGGTGGGGCTGAGGATGTTGGGCGCGAAGGCAGGCCGTTGGGTCGCCGGCCTCGAGGAACCCATTGACCTCTCCACGCTGGATTGGGTGGCCCGCAGCGACGACCTCAAGACACCGACACTGATACTGCATGGAATCGAAGACAAGTCGACGCCCGTAGCGGTCTCGGAGCGGTTGGCGGAGCTGCGACCCGACCTCGTTCAGTTGGTTCGCTTCGAAGTTCCGGGGCATTCGCTCGAGTGGAACGGTGACACCGAGAAGTGGGAGGCGTCCGTCACGCGTTTCCTGAAGTCGCTGCCCGCTGACTGAAACTAGCCGCAAGGTCATCAAGCTCCCTTTTGATCTCGTCAGGCTGCGCGCTGTATGTTCCTGCTCCGGGAATGATGATGCCTGACTCGCACAACAGGGTGATGTGTCTTCGGACGGAGGACGGGGAAATGTCGAGGGCGGCCGCTACCTCGCTGCAGGATGCCGGGCCATGGGCGATCAAGTAGCGAATGAGGCGGCTTCGCGTCCGGTTCATCAGGATGTTTGCCATGGAGACCACAATCAAGTGATGAGGAGACTTGACCCGCTGTAGACGGGTCTACACCCCAACGATACGCCGATGCCTAAGTCCATGGAAGCTTTAGCCGCAATTATTGCGAGAGGTGTTGGCCAACGGAATACTGGCAATAAGTAGTGGCGGATTGCCGATTGCTAGATCAAATGGGAGGTGGATGGGTGTCCGGCGATGACGAAGGTCTTATGGATAAAGGTTTGTCTCCCCAGGCCGAGCTGGCACGCCGTTTGAACCTTCTGCTTGATGTCGTTGTTGCTGAGCGAGGACAACCTGTCACGTTCCGTGAAGTCCAAGCAAAGCTGCAGGACAAGGGGATCAAGCTTTCCAGGGCCCGCTGGTTCTACATGAAGGACGGTACGGGAAGACTGGTTAGTGACCCGGCACTGCTGCGCGCCTTGTGCGAAATCTTCAATGTGGATCCAACGTACCTCTTGGGGGGCGACGGCGCCGATCTGCCACAACGAATCGATTCGCAACTCGAGTTCGTGAAATCTCTTCGCGCTGCGAGAGTGAAGACGTTTGCGGCACGCACCCTTGGGGACGTGTCGCCAGAGACGCTTCAAGCGATCACAGAATACTTGAACAAGGACATCAGCCGCCGCCCAGAAGGGGAGCAAGCAGCGACCAGTTCGCAGTCCGAGCCGGGCGAGGCGCCGGAGCACGCTGACTAGACGTTTCTGGCACGTCCCTGACAAACGAGCACAGCTACTGTTCCAGTAAGTACTTGAGGTGAGCGTCGAGCAGTTCCTTGATCCGGACAAGGTTGGCGGAATACCGGGGGGACCGTCCGTGCCGGCGTCCGGGTTCGACGTCGACAATCACCACGCCGGCGTCCTCCAGCGCGGTCAAGTGCTTGGCCACACTGGGATCACTCGCGCTGACAGCCTCGACGATGTCGCCACGGGTTGCAGGTCCATTGGACGTGAGGAATCGGAGAATTTCGTTCCGGGACCTGTTGCCGAAAGTGGCGACGGCAGCTTCGACGTCGGCCGACCAGGCGGCGTCGTACGGCTGCGTAATTCTCGGCATACGGCTCATTCTTCCTCAACACATTAAAAAAAGTAAGAACAGCACTCTTGACGATACTTTAATTATCTTCGACAATAATTCCCATAGCTTCTGCTGATCGTTGATTGGATCTTCGCATCCACCCCTGGAGTGGCGCCTCTCGCGACTCTGCCACGTACTCGATCTGAACAGTCAAAGCGGTGAAGCCATGGAAATCGAAGCCAAGGCGTATCAATCCAGTACGAAATCAGAGACCACCGTTGAGGTCGATGTCTCGTTGCGAAGCGGACCTGCGCCAGGAGAGTCCTTCATCCCGATCGACCAGATCATGGTTGCGGTCGATGGCGTGCACCGCTACGTCGTTTCCCGCCTGACACGCATCGGGCGATCCTGCGACGTTGATGACGTCATGCAGGACATCCGCGTGGCCGTTTGGGACGGTGTTGCAAAGGGTCGCTACCGTGAGCTGCCTGGGATCCCATTTGAAGCCTGGGTTCAAGGGGTCTGCAATAAGATCTGCGCCGCCCATATCCGGCGCGAGCTTAGCCATCGAACGATGCCATTGCTTGTGGACTTCACGACGGCGGAAAGCTCAGCGGAGGTGCTCGCTGTCATAGGCGCGGGAGCGGGTTGGGACAGCGCTGAGAAGTGCATTGATCAGGCCTGGGCTCAAGCCATGCTGGGTCTGGTCCAACAAAGCGTGAGTGAGCAAACCTGGAAGCTTGCCGTGTCCAGCCTGGTGGGGCCACGGCATTACGGACCACCGTCTCCCCAAGACCGACGTCGATGGCACGCCGTAACTGTGGTCCGGCAGACCGCAAAGACACTCAACACCGCGTTGAGCTGCCATCCCGAGCCCGGGTTAGACGTCGATGGTCTCTGCCGGTGCGCTGCCAACTGCCTTCCTACGATCGTCCTCCGAAGAATCGCGGAGGCCATAGT
The DNA here is from genome assembly GCF_054062615.1 of Arthrobacter sp. TE12232. NCBI lineage: Bacteria > Bacillati > Actinomycetota > Actinomycetes > Micrococcales > Micrococcaceae > Arthrobacter > Arthrobacter sp. TE12232. The sequence goes on along the minus strand of NZ_JBSSFK010000001.1, from coordinate 659,254 downwards.
CCGTCCGGGCCTGCGAGGACCGGATCGATCTGTACAGATGGCAGCTCTGGCCGCTGAACTCGGCGTCACCGAGCGGTACATCGCGGTGAATATTGGCTTTGCCCGTCAGTTGTACCGAGCAGCTTGGCGCGTGATCCAGCACGAAGCTAACCGACCGGCTCTTTAGGTGATGGGTGTCGGTATGGGAGCTGGGCGATGAATCTGTTCGGTAGTGCTGGCCGTCGGCACTGGCTTGTTGCAGGGGTCCTGGCCCTGCTGATGATCAGTGCAGTCTTCCTACTTTGGCCTGCGGACAGCCCCGGCCGGGACGAGGTGCCTGCGACGGCCGCCAGCGCCCCGGTCTCGGCGAAGCCTTCAGGCACTTCATCTCTCGGGGCCGAGCCCTCCGCAGTTCCTCTTGAGGAGAAGTCAGCGGCGGCAATTGATGAAGGTTTGCCGCGCACCCTGAGTTACCGGGTGCTCGCTGAAGCGGCCGCGAAGGGAATCTACACCTGGGACAGCCGCTCGTCGTCGTACTCGGATGTGTACGCCCGGGTGCGGTCTTGGTGGGAGTTGCTTCCGGATGGGTCCAATCCCTTGTCCGTGCTAGTTCGAGAATTTGAGGGGACTGGCGTGACACCGGGTGCCTTCGCGGCGCTCGCAGATCAGGCTGCCCGCCGAAGTGGCACCGTTCAATCCCTACGCTGTGATCTTGAGTTGGCAAAAGTCCAGGAGTACCCAGCACCGTGGGATGGACTTCATGTGTGCACCGTGACCGTGCAGGTCGTGGACGAGTCGAAGAACGGCAGGAATGCATATGCGGCGCCGGTTACGGTTATGGTCAACTGCCCGCCTGCGACAACCGCCCCGTCTGAGCGCTGCGCAATGGTTGCCTTTTACGCGACTGCCGAGCGGGTCGTCTACTAGTGGCTGCCCTGGCCGCCTTGGCTGGTGTCATACGACGACGGGCACTGTGGAGGGTTATAGCCAGTGCGGCCACCGCCATGTTGCTCGCCGGCCTTATGGCATTTGTAGGAGGATTGGCTGCGGTTACGGGCATGACCGGCACATCCGCAGTTGCTTGTGCGCCAACCAGCACTGAGGCGAACACGACGCCTAACGGGAGTGGCGTCGGCCTGGCAATCCGCAGCGCCGGGCAGTTGCTCTACGAGCTGAACGGTCGGCAGGAAAGTGTTGCACGGGCGTACATCGCGGTCGGCAAGGAACTGGGAGTTCCGCCCTCCGGGCAAATCATTGCCATCATGATGGCGCTTCAGGAGTCCAGCCTGCGCATGCTTGCGAATCCCAGTGTGCCGGCTTCCCTGAACTTTCCCAATGACGGAGTCGGGAGGGATCACGACTCGATCGGTTCAGCCCAACAGCGTCCCGCGGCAGGTTGGGGGACAGTTGATCAACTGATGGACGCTTCCTTCAATGCCCGAGCGTTCTATGGCGGACCGCAGGGACCAAACCGGGGGAGTCCACGGGGGCTGCTGGATATTCCTGGTTGGCAGGCTATGGACAAGGGGCTAGCTGCACAGGCAGTCCAGATTTCTGCCTTCCCTGAGCTGTATGCGCGTTGGGAACCGGCGGCGACAGCAATCGTTGCTGCGCTGGAGACTGACACGGCTCCAGCGGCCTGTTCGACTTCTTCGGAAGGGCCGCGGCTTGTAGGGTCGTTCGGCAGTTTGAGCCAGCTCCGCCAGGAAATCCTGAGGTTCACTCATGAAGGCTTGGGCGGACGGTATGTGTGGGGTGGCACTGCCTTCAAGGCGTGGGACTGCTCCGGCTACGTGCAGTGGATCTACCGGCAGGCCGGGATCGAACTGCCCAGAGTTGAGCAGTGGCGCGTCGGTGTACGGACCGGAGACCCGCAACCAGGAGACCTGGTGGTTCAAAATCCACAGGGGCCCAACGACTGGGGCCACGTCGGCATCTACGCCGGCGACGGCATGATGTGGAGCGCGTTGAATCCTAGCGTGGGGACTCTGCTGCACCCCGTTAGTTGGAATCCTGGGACGGCCTATTTCGACCTGTTGCAGCGTTAGAGACGTCCGCGTCAACGGTCCGTGGGGAGTCCGCACGGTGTATCTTTCGGAGGCGCAAGCCCGGACGCTCGCGCCTATCTTGGATGGGTTGGAATCCCTGCAAGGCTCTTGCCGCGTAAATGGCTCCAAGCTATCGCTCGACGTGCCAGCCCCGGCCGCGCTGAGGAAGGCGCTGGGAGGCAAGTGAGGTTTACCCTCGTTAATCCCGCGCTGGGATCACACGGATTATGCACCAGATGATGGAACGGAAGACCTGCTGTGTCTGGCCTATTAGGGCTTAGACCCCTTGATGAGGCTCCCGTATACCGGCACACCATAATTGCGCCGCAGGCGCGTAATAAAACCGAGTTGTCGATGTAGCGAGACGGCATAACTACCGGGATCGTGCTCTATTTTTTGGAAGTAGCGCATAATCCGAGCAATATCTGCGTTCGTTATGCGTTCGACCTTGAACACCGCGAGTCGCGACGGATCGTTCGTTGAAAGACTAACAACGCGAATGGAAAACTTCTGGTCTGGCAGTTGACTGCGTAGGACTTCGTCAAGGGCGGGCACCAGCCTTAAGAGACTGTTCAAGGATCGCGAGTTTCCCCCCGCTGAACCCGGGTCCATGCCATTGGTGCGGGCGCCGACTTCAAGAACAATCGAAGGCATGTGCCGGTCAAGGACCTTGTCGTCGAGTCGTTTCCTGAAAGTCTTCCACTTGGTGGTAACCCCGATGGCGAAGCCGATGACCGCAGACGCGATTGTTTCCATGAGCTCCAAATTTTCCTGGACCCACAGGTAGATGTCCATCCAGGGGCCGCCTGCGGCCGCACCTAAACCGCCGACGGCGCAGCGGCGAGTCTTCAGCCCCCGAACGTCGAAGAAGTCCGTGACAACTTTGGCGACTTGATCCTCAATTTTGCGACCGTCGTATATCTGGGGAGCGCAAACGATCGTCGCGAATTCGACTCCAGAAAAGTCGTCGGGTGAACTGCTATCCAGCGGAACCATCCTTCGAGTGTATTGGCAACAGGTGTACGCCTTTGACTCGATGGGAACTGCTCGCCGCAAGGGTTGCGCCGCAGCGACAGACCGTGCCAACCCGCAATGTGCTTCAACGATGTTTGGCCTGCCAGGAATGTGTGCTGCCCACGCAGCTCCCCGCGCGACTTCGTCGTACGTAGGCTTTGTTGTCTCCTGCAGGCATCCAAGCGGACATGGGGCAGTCACCGACTTCGTGTGGGCTAATCGCAGCAGCGAAGAGGCACCATCGAATCTTTCCTCTCTAGGACGGCAGATGGCGTCTCGCTGACTAGGCACACGCGACGCCCGAAAGGTCGATTGCAACGCCGCGATGTTGCCCTGCAGGTTTGAACTTCTTGTCTGACACCCATAAGGACCAGATAGCTGAGGGACCGAAACTCGCATCAGTTTCGACGAAACAATGTTGGTCACAGCACAAATCATGTCGCTCCGTCCCGCAAGTTCCATGAACCTGTGAGCTCATCTGCTCACTCCATGGAACAAGACGGACGGAGCATCCATGTTTTATGCAGCGGTGGACCCGGGGATCACCCCGAACGCGAGCTTTCCCTTCCTGGAATCGCTCAAACAGATCGGCGGCGGCATCCTCGTCGGTGCCTTCATCATCATTGCAATCGTGGCCATCATTGGTGCCGCGATGCTGTTGGCCGGCAAACTTAGTCAGTCGTCACGCCTGGCATCCGGCGGCGGAGTAATCCTCCTCTGGACAGGGCCAGTGGCTGCCATCCTCGGCGGCATCAACGGCTACATCCTCTGGTCGCAGACCGCGTTTCCTCTTGGGTTCTAGCTCATGCCTGTTGAGTGCGACCTCAATGGATGGTGGCCGCCCGGCTGCGGCCTGGTCTCACAAGCGAACGACAACGCCCTGGGCGCAGTCACGTCGCTCTTCGCGAACATCCTTCAGAACATGGCGTCTTGGTTATGGGCTTTCATCACGGGCGCCTTCACCGTGTCGGACGTCGACGACTCACAATGGCTCTCCATCGAAGGGCTGACGAGCTGGTGGGTGGTGGTCATGATGACGCCGCTCGTCGTCGTGATGATCCTTCAAGTCCTGTCAGGCTTGGTGAGCCAGCAGCCACGACGCATCGGACGTGCGATGCTGGGCGGAGCAGCCGCCATTCCACTGGTCGGGGCCGCCGTCTATCTCGTCCGGCAACTGACTCGGGCAAGCGACTTAGCGTCAGCCGCTCTGCTCGAATCGATCGGTTCAGATCCCTACCTGGTCTTTATGAGGCTTTTCGGTTTTCAGCGGGCACCAGAAGGAGCAGGGCGGGAATGGAATCTGGTCTCGTTGGCGCCTGGGACAACCGGGGGCGCTCCTGGCGCCGTCGTCGTGACGGTGATGGCAACTATTGTCGTCTGGATCCTGGCCTTTATCCTGATGTGCTCGATGATCTTCCGCTCCTTCGCGCTCGTCGTGTTGGCTGCCGTCGCTCCGGTGGCCCTTATGCTGCTTCCCTGGGACAAGACAAAGTCTTGGGCACGCCGTTGGTGTGAGGTGGTCATTGCCTTGGTGCTGGCCAAACCACTGGCGGGAACCGTCCTGGCCGTTGCGGTGAAGCTCTTTGCGGAATCCAAGTCCTTTGCGGGTTTGGCAGCCGGCACGGTGGGCATGGCCCTGGCCTGCGGCGCACCTTTGATGGCTTTGCGTTTGGTGAGCTTCGCGGGAGGGGAGCTCGCTGCCGCAGCGCAGACGGCCGGAGGCGGTCACGTTCTGTCCCGGAGCAGCAGCGTGGCGGCCCGCCAGATCAGTAGGCAGACAGGTGGGCGTCTTGCGCTCGCGAACCTGGTAAGTCGCTCCTCCATGACCCGGCCTATCAACTCGAGCCGTAGCGTCTTCCCGACACAAATCTTGGCACCCGCTGTCCGAACCGGGGCGTCTTCCGGAGGTCATGACGGAGGGCAACTGGCTTTGGACACGGCTTCGGCCACTGGTGCCGCGAACGCGCCGCATTCTTCGGAGTCTCCAGGATCCGTGCTTGCAGGCCCTCCCCATAATCAAGGCGGCCGCGCCCCAGCATCTGCCCGACGGAACCCGCCGGGAGAGGCCGAACCGCGAGCGCAGCCCAACGCCAGCGCACCTAGCCCCACGAGAGTGGAAGCTCCGAAACCCCGCCCACCCAGGATTGACCCCCCGAAGGGAGGAACCCCTCATGTCTGAAGATTCGAGGGTTCTTGAGGCCGTCAAATTCCCTAGGTACGAGCGCCGGGGATTCTTCCTCGGGCTCAAGTGGTACCAGTTGCTGATTGTCGCCGGGGGAGGGGCAGTTGCCGTTGTGGCCTCGGCGACTGGCGGTCCCTCAGCCCTATTCTCGACAGGGCCCATGTGGCTGGGGCTCATGTTGCTCGGACTGCTCCAGTATTCCCGCATCCCATATCCGGTGTGGGCGAAGCAGATCGCCATATTCTTCTACCGGTCAGCAGCCGGACAGACGCGTTTCCTCGCTAAGCCAGCCGCGCCACAACTTGCTGGGCGTCTAGCTCTCCCCGGCGGGCTCGGCAATTTGGAGATACGAACAACGGCCAGCGGTGAATGCTTCCTGGTGGACCGCCACGGTAGGGAAGCGATCGCTGTGCTGCGGTGCAGTACGCGATCGTTTGCGCTCCTAGACGCAGACGATAAGGCGTGGGCTGTCCAGGCCTGGTCACGGGTACAGGCCGGCATGGCTCAACGGCAAGGCATCGCCCGGATTGCCGTCCAGGATTACACCGTGCCCTATCCTTCTTCCGCCCTCTGGGAGTTCTACAGAGGCAACGCCATGCTGGCCGACGGTGGCGGCGAAAAGGTCACCTGGGGACAACGCGCGTATGAGGACTTGCTGGGCGCAGCCGGCTCAACCATGAGCCATGAACTCCTGGTGACGATCGTTCTGGACACAAGCAAGGCCCGGCGGCGAATCAAAGAGTCGGGCGGGGGACTAATCGGCCTTGAGCATGTCATGCGGCTGGAAGTCGAAGCCATACAAACGTCGCTGGCTACTCACAACGTGAAGGTGGAGGAGTGGGTCGGAGAACGCGGACTGTTCGGCATCATTCGTGGAGCATTCGATCCCGCATCGCTGCCATCCGCCAAAGCGCCGGTGGCGGCAGCCCCGCCGTCGGACGCGCCGGGAACTGAGGGGATGGATAACCTCCACAGGCATGGTCCGATGGGCGTCGAGGAACACTGGACCTACCTGCGGACCGACTCGGGATTTCACCAGACCTTCTGGATCGCTGAATGGCCCCGGCAGAAAGTCTTCCCAGGATTCCTGCATCCCTTGATCTATGTCGGCGAATTCCGCCACACCTTCACCGAAGTGATACGGGCAGTGCCTACCGCTGAAGCCTTGCATGACATCCGCTCCGCCCAGGAGGCGCATGAGACCCGCCGCCGTATCAACGCCCGGTTCGACAGGCCACTCACACGTGAGCAAAAGGCTGAGGAAGAAGAAGTGAGCCAGCGGGAAGAGGAGATTGTGGCCGGCCATGGCGACGTGCGGCCTGCGGCCTACATGACCGTCACGGCCACCTCCCTGGAGGACTTGGCGCGGCATCGCCAGGAACTTGAGTCCGCTGCCGCAGGAGCATTCGTTGAACTGCGGCTTCTCTACGGACAGCAATGGGCAGCGTTTGTGGCTGGAGGACTGCCGCTTGGAAGGGGACTGCGATGAAGCAGAAGACGAAAAGCCTTGAGTACCTCCCGTCGGGAAAGAATCGATACGAGCGGAAGGCACGACGGCGGAACGCGCCACCAGCCGCACCGTCGGCGAGCGCGGGGGTACGGGAAAAGCAATTCGACTTCGATGGGCTCCGCATCACTAGTGACTGGGGGACTAAAGAGCCGAGCTCCCTGCGGGGTCCCCATCGGCTGCGCCCAGCGCCGCACCGTGCCTCGACTATGACATTCGCCGCTGCCTACCCCTTCCTGACGGAATCAGGTCTGGGGCACGAGGGGACCTATATCGGCACCGACGTCTTTGGCTCCGGGGCCTTCTCCTACGATCCTTGGATCCTCTATGACAAAGGCATCATTAGCGGCCCGTCCATTGTCGTGATTGGTACGGTCGGCACGGGCAAGTCGATGTGCGGCAAATCCCTGGTGGCAAGGTCCATAACCCTGGGGCGAAAGGCGGCTGTCGCGTCTGATCCCAAAGGCGAGTGGGTCGCCGTTGCCAAGGCTGTTGGAGGCAAGGTCATCTCGGTAGGCCCCGGCCGTCCGGCAAGAGTCAATCCACTTGACGCCGGGCCTCGCCCGCGCGCCCTCACCGAAGCCCACTGGCAGGCGGTGGTGAGGCAGCGGCGTCGCTATCTGCTGGTGGCCTTGGTCTCGCTCATGCGGCAGGGCACACCGCTCCTCCCAGTAGAACACACGGCCCTGGACATCGCGCTCATGGAAACCATGGCCGAGAACTCAAACCCCACATTGCCCATGGTGCTGGACCACTTGCTGAAACCATCGAAGGAGATGACGGCCTTGGTTGGTGTCGAGGGAGGAACCGCGGTCAGTCACTCGTTGAGGCGCACGGTGTCCGGCGATCTCGAAGGCATGTTCGATGCGCCGTCCACCGTGGCCTTCGACGCCGACGCCCCAATGATGGTGATGGACACTTCCGCCCTGATCGGGGCGTCGGAGCAGGCCCTGTCACTGGCGGCCGCCTGCGGCGCCACCTGGTTGGAAGCCGCTATTACAAACCCCGACGGCGGCAAAAGGCTTGTCGTCTACGACGAGGGATGGCGGATGCTCGCCGACCCATACATGTTGGCAAAAATGAGCGAACAGTGGCGGCTGGCCAGAACCTACGGGATCGCGAACCTGCTGATCATGCACAAGGTGGCAGACCTCAACGAGATCGGAGACAGCACCAGCGGACACCGGCAGAAAGCACTCGGTCTGCTGACCGAGGCTGACACCAGAATCATCTACCGGCAGAAACACGACGCGATGCGCCTGACCAAAGAAGCGCTGGGCCTCACCGAAGCTGAGTGCGAGCATGTCGAGAACCTGCCGAAGGGGGTCGGGCTCTGGAAAGTAGGGAACCGCTCCTTCATCGTCGCCAACCGCGTGACCACTGATGAACTCGCTGTCTTCGGGACAGACGACAGGATGCTGTGAGACGGCCGGTGAGCTCGCGGGCTGCAAGCGACAATCCACTGGTCACCGCTGGCCTTGTCGGGGCGGCGGCCTACGTATGCCTCTGCGCGATCATCCAGGCTGCAGCGCACATGGCGATCTCTTGGCACTGCGGCGCAACACCGCCGTCGCCCTTCAACCCGGCGGCCGCCGTCGGACTTTTGGCCGACAGGATGGAATGGATAGTTACCCGCCGGGCCGACTGCGCACTTGGCACGGACAGCGTCTGGTGGGTTCTGGCCCCCACGCTCCTCGTGGTTGGTGCGCTCGCCGTTGGTGCACTGGTCGCTTGGCGGCGATGGAAGCAATCGGGCGGGTGGTTGCGCCAGGACATCCTGAACCGCGACGGCATTGCCCGGCGGGCCGAGATTCTCCACGACTTTGGGGCGAGGGCTGTGCAGAAGAGAGGGAGGTTCACTCGCCCAGGAATCGTAGACCCTTTGGTGCAGGACGTGTCGTGGACGCTGGGCCGCTCCCGAGGCGTCACTGTCCATGTCTCCACCGAAGAGTCGATGGTGATTCTAGGCGCCCCGAGATCCGGAAAGGGTCTTTACGTTGTCATCAACGCCATCCTTGATGCGCCGGGTGCAGTCGTCACTACATCAACGCGCGCGGACAACCTGGTTGTCACCATGAAGGCACGGGCGTCCGGCGGAAGACCTGTGACTGTCTTTGATCCGCAGGGCATGTCGGGGATTCCGTCGTCGCTTCGTTGGTCGCCGGTCCGCGGGTGTGAGGACCCGGACATTGCTACCCGGCGGGCGCTGGTCATCACGGCGGACACGGAGATGAAGGGTGAGAACGCAGCGTGGCAGAAGCGCTCACTGATAGTTCTTCAGTGCCTGCTCCATGCTGCGGCACTGTCCGGTGAGGGAGTGACGGCATTTCGGCGTTGGTCATCCAGCCCGGTACTGGCGCGGGAAGCACTGGAGGTGCTCGGCCGGCCCGGAGCGGCACTGGGATGGCAGGCCGATTTGATGGGCATTCTGGAGGACGACCCGCGGAATACGTCCAATTCGTGGATCGGTGTTTCGGCGGCGGTGGCACCGCTGTCATCCCCGAAAGTATTGGCCGCACTGAATCCGCAGGACGAGTCCGAAGACTTCGATCCAAAAGCCTTCATACGGGACCGGGGCACCCTATATCTGATCGGCACGCGGGCGGGGGCAGCTGCAGCAGGACCGTACCTATCCGCGCTGATCGATGACATCGACAATGCGGCGAGGGAGATGGCCTTTGTATCGCCAGGTGGCCGGTTGGAGCCGCCGCTTTCCTTGATCCTCGACGAGATAGCCAACCTGGCCCCGTGGCCGGGACTTCCCGTAGCGCTCTCCGATGGCGGCGGGATCGGCATTTCAACTCTTGTGGTTCTGCAGTCCTTGTCCCAGGCCCGTTCCGGCTGGTCCATCGATGAGGCGGCGACGATTTGGGACTCCGCCATCATCAAGGTGATCTTCGGCGGCGGGTCCGATGAACGGGACCTCCGTTCACTTGCCGGGTTGCTGGGGGAGCGGAGTCTCACTCTCACCACTCGGTCGTGGTCGTACCAGGGCCGGCAGGACGGTGAGCAGATACGCGAAAGTCCGGTCATCGCCTTGGACGAGATCCGACGACTGCCTGCCGGGACCGCGCTCATGCTTGGCCGGCGGACTCGGCCCATCTTGTTGGACCTTCTTGAGTGGCACAAGCGCAAGGACGCAGGGGAGCTGCGCCGCCTGAAGGCCGAAATGGAGCGCGTATTGGCTGACGGTCACCGGCAACGGCAGCAGAAGACCGAAGGGATTCCCGATGAGGAACCATGACGACACTGAAGAGTTCGACATACCGTCCTCGGGTTCCTTTGGGGACGACGAGGTCACTGCGCAGCTGTTCCGATCAGCCTTTGCTCCAGCCATAGTCTCCAAGAACGTAACCCGCCGCTGGCGGGAGATGACGCCAGAGCAAGCGCAGGACGCCTGGGGGTCCCTCGCTTCCTGGGTGCGGTGGCTCATCGCCACCTACCAGCTAACGACGTCGGTCGTTCCGGATTGCTGGTGGCGTCATCCCGAGATCGTGGCTGAGCTCTATGCCCTGCAGCGCGCGGAGCTCGCTTCCTTCACGCCGGACGACCCGGGCTTCGGTCCTCTCGCCTTCCACGAGAGGCTGCCGCACGCCGTCGAACGTCTGAGAATGCACACAAGGACCGCAGGCTGCGTTGGGTTGCAGGTGCACAAGGAACCGGCGCCCCGAATATTGGCGAGCGACGACCCTGCTTTCCTCGAGTGGCGCAAGGCTGCCCATCAGCTGGTTCCTGAATTCTGAGTCATGTTGCTCGTCTGGCTCACAACCATGAACGGGTGTCTGCGCAGCACCGCTGCGATCCAAGAAGCATGAAGGGTGGCTGTCATGGCCGCTAGACCCGAAGTTCCACCATCCATCTCGTCCGACCCGAGTTCCGCGCTCGCCGGACTGGGCGCTCGCCGTCTCGCACCCGAGGAACGCGTCGCAGCACTGATGGACGGCTTGCACTCAATCCTGGAGACGGCTGTTGAGTCGCCCTCACATTGGCAGGTATTGCTCGATGCGTCCGCCAACCTGTGGCGCTATTCCGGCGGGAATGTTGCCCTGCTGATGGTGCAGATGGCACAGCGGGGTACCGAGGAACCGTCACTCGTCGCAGGCTACAAGGAATGGGAGCGACACGGGCGTACCGTCCTTCGGGGTGAGCACGCGCTCTGGGTTATTGCACCCAGGACAGCCCGTGTTCAACAGATGCTTCTGCCCGACGGCACGCGACAGCGGATCCCCGTGGGCGACAGGCTTCCCAGAGGCGCTGTCGATGAGGGAAAGAAGACCTTGATCACCGGTTGGCGAGGGCAGGCTGTCTTTGACGTTTCCCAAACCGAGGGCACTCCGCTCCTGGTTCCACGATCTGCCAATCCTTCTTCCGCTGGGGCACCGCAACTGTGGGCGCCATTGTCCGCAGTTGCCCGCGCTCATGGTTTCTCAGTACACGTCACAGAGGCACAGTACGGGTTGACCAGTGGTTTCACAGATTTCGCCCAGCGCCAGGTTCAGGTGGGTGGATGGCTGAATGCTGAGGAACGCGCTGCAGTGCTGGCGCACGAACTTGGGCACGTTCTGCTGCACGGTCCTGATGACGAAGTCGGCAAGCTTTACGGGAGCAGCGTGGACCACCGTGGACTGGCCGAAGTTGAGGCCGAGTCCGTTGCCTACACCGTGTTGAAAGCGCACGGCATCGATCGGGGTTCCCAATCAGCAAGCTACTTGTCCGGCTGGGCTGACGCAGTGATTGCGGCGGAGCGGGCAGGTGCAGGTGCAGGTGTCTCCCTGAAACAACCTGCTTCACGAGTGGACATAGCGAAGTCGGTACTTGGCCGCGTCACCGTAGCTAGCAAGGTAATACTCGAAGCCACTGACCCTCCGGGATTCGGTGGGAAGGTCCCTGCGACTGAAGCCTCTCACCGAGTGCAGGGCCAGGAATCCTACGTGGGCTTGAAGCAACCGGGCGGGCCGTCGCGTGGCTTGGAGATCTCGGGCCCATAGGTCAGCGGACAGAGTGTTAGACGGGAAAGACCCGTCTGCGAAGGAAAGGACAGAAGATATGAGTACCAAGATTCCGGTCAATATCGCCGGCAATCTCGTCGCGGACCCCGATCTCACCTATGGTGAGTCCGGTGTCGCGCACGCCAAGCTGCGGGTAGCTGTCAACCAGCGGATCCAAGAGGCAGACGGAAGCTGGCACGACGGAGACCCTGTCTTCCACAACGTCTCTGCGTTCCGGGCGCTCGCTGAGAATGCTTCGAGCTCCCTTAAGAAGGGCGACCCCGTTACTGTTTCGGGTGAACTCGAGTTCCGTGCCTTCGAAAAGGATGGGGAGAAACGGGAGGCCCGCCGCATCGTCGCTGAGACCATAGGTCCTGATCTCCGCTTCGGCACAGCCGCATACCAGCGTTCCCCGCGCACGGCAGCTGGCCCTGCAGTTGGGGTAGACACCGGTCTACAAGCGGCGCCTGAGGCAACCCAGCCTGCCTACAGCATCGCTACTAAGGGTCCGGTGGCAGTGCCCCCTTTAGGCGGGCCAGCGCGGAACGAGATTAGCCTCTGACTGCGCGCCTGCGGACGCCGAAGTCTGAATCAGAGTGTGGCCCTTGTGCCACGCCTGAGAACGCGAGCTGGCCTGGTCCTTCCGAAGGATCAGGCCATAGCGTTGTTTCCGGCCTGCTGGGCCACAACATCCGGCTACAGCCCGCTACTGCCCTTCCACTCTTCCGGCCGCACACGTTTGATACCCGATGAGTGGGCCCAGCCCATGTGGTACTTGCCGGAAGTATCCAGCCACTCAATGAGTCCATACTTGGGTGTCCAGCCCACGGCTTTGCCGTAAATACCGCCGACATACACCAGCGGGCGGCCATACTTTGGGAAGTTTTGGATCGGCGCCGGGTCATCTATCGGTCGACTTGCCTCAGCGTCCATCCGAGCCATTATGCGCTCAAGATCTTCAGGGGAGCCAGACTTGATCACGAGGAAAAGTATAGAACATATGTTCGAATGCAGGGATGGGCGCGAGAGCCGCTCAACGAGACCTATAGTCCGTACACTTCCGCTCATCGCTCGCCGTAGTGCTGACGGCACAGGTTCAATTACCCGGCTGAATATCTGATGGGGAATAGGTCCTGGCCGGCCGTCCGTCGCTCGGTGCCCATGCCAGACAGTCAGCGGCCCGTACGAAATACACGTCCGGCCATGGCGTGCCGGGCATTACCTGGGCCGGGTCAGGGGTGATGAGGAGGACGGTTCCTGGCCATAGCGGTTCCGGCAGCGCCTCTATCCAGGCCGGCTGAACATGGTTGAAGCGGTTCCACAGAATGGTGACCCATGAACCGGTGGGTTGCACTGCGTCGACGTTGAGGAGCGTTACTTCGGCCGTGGTGCCGCTGCCTAGCTTGGCATCGTTGAAAGATCTCCACCGTTCCGTTGCGTGGGCCAGCCACATACGGCGTAGATCGGCTTGTCTCCACCAGAGCAACGGCAGCAGCAGCACTCCTGTCAGCAGGACGCCGCCAATGACCGTCTTCAATATCGAAGGGAGTTCAGCGGCAGCTACAAATGCGAGAAAGAGGGCGAGGGCTATGAGGACAACCGTGCTGGCCACTACCAGGCCGGTTGTCGCTACCTTGGGTTTCACCGCCGGATTTACGACCATTCGCCATACCTCTTGCATCAGCTTAGAGCTGCCAGCCGGCACTGGTAAGGACGTCCTGCTGTGGACGGGGCAGATTCATCGCGCTGACGGCTGGTTGAGCCGCATTCGTACGACTGCGAGCACCCTCGATTACTTCGTTAAGTCTTTCCCTCTGCCCCAGCTGTTCCCACTCGTAATCGGCCGGAGCCGGTCCCAGTGGCAGGGGCGAGTCCGATATGCCCCATCTGTCCCTGTAGATGGCGACGTCACGAATCAGGCGACCGGACAGGTCGTCACCCGTGGCCTCTCCGACGGAGGCAATGATGCTGCTCTTCCATTCGGGATCCTGAAGGAGGGCAGCCAGGGCTACTGTTTCGGTCCTTTGCCATATGCGGTTCCTGACTTGATCGATCAGCTCCGCCAAGTCAGGGCGGGAAATATCAAGCACCTCCACCACGGGGTCCGTACCCGCCGTCCGCATCCCCTTCAAACACTGACGCAGCCGCATACTGAGGACAGCCGCGGGATCATGGGCACCCGTTGTGTGTGAGAGAGTCTGCTCCAGGACGTGTTCGGCACCCTCATGGCTGACTGCTGAGGCTTTCCGCCACGCCGCCACGGCCGCACCCCACGATGGCGATTGTCCGAGCCGTGTCGAGATGCCGGGCGTGAACTTGTTCAGACATCTTGTTAGATCCAGGCCTGCTGCGATCTGCGCCAAGTAGTCATACTCCGCGTGGAGCCGCTCAAGGCTGTCCGACTTTGTGCGCTCCGCGTCACGCACTTCATGGGCGGTCCGCTCGGCACCTTCCGCAGCCAGCACCTCGCCCAGAATGCTCCGCCATGAGAGCTGAAGCGAGGGGTCGACGGCAGGATGCTCAGAGTCATCCCCTTCACTGACGTAGGCGAAGTTGGCGAAGCGGCCCCGGGTCATGCTGACGTACAGTAGCTCGCGGGTGAGGCGACCCTCGGTAACTACGGTGTGGCCAGTGTCGACCGTTAGGCCCTGGGACCGGTGAGCGGTGGTCGCGTAACCCAACTCAACGGACGACTCGAGGTAGGCCCGGGGAAGTATGACACTCGCGCCCGTTTCGCGTCGCAGCGCAAGGAGTGAGCCGTCGTGCCTGTTGACGCCTCCGACGTCGAACAGCGTTCCGTTCCGGACGAAGTCACCTTCGCTGTCGATGAGCCTTCGGTCATTTCCACGGGCGATGATCGTGTCACCGGAACCCGCGAACAGGCCATCGTTGAGCAGCAGTGTCTGTTCGGGATCCACCACGCCCTGGGACACCAAATCGGCTTGGGCGCGTTCATTGAGCATGCCGACCGTGTCATTGTCGGCGGCGATAAGGATGGACGATTTGCCCGCCCGGGTATCGGCCTGCCAGGCAAGGTACGCCTGGTCGACCATGTCCTGGTAGGTGCCGTGCCGGATCCGGCCATGCTTCTCATAATCCGGGACCGCGGAGTAGTCTCCCCTCCGCAGCTTGAGGGACGATGCACGCTCCCACTCCTCATGGAATCTCCAGATAGTGCTAAGCCGGGTCGTCTTTCCTTCCCGGTCCAGCCAGCCCAGGACGCCGCCCGCGTCGATCGCGTCCAGCTGGCCCGGGTCGCCTACCAGGAGGATTTTCGCGACGGCCTCCTGTGCTTGCTGCACGAGGGCAGCTAGCTGGAAAGTGGAGACCATAGAGGCTTCGTCGATGATGACGAGTTGATTCGCATGGAAACACCATCGCTGCTGGGTTGCAGCGAGCCGGGCAGCTTCCTGAGCGTACGCGATACTCCGGCGCTCGCCGGAATGTACCCTCGTCAGCCGGGTCTGGATGTCGAAGAAGCGCCCGGCCCTGGAACTTGCCCCTTGGCCCACCGACTCGTGCAGCCACTTGGTGACATTCTCGGTAGCCATAGCAAGTTCCCTGCCCAACACGTCAGCACTCGCCGCCGCTGGGGCAAGGCCTATGACGCTTCCGGCGCCGTACTCTGCTTCCCACGTCGCCTTGACCGCGCCCAGCGTCGTTGTCTTTCCCGTGCCGGCTGGGCCGACGATGGCGTCGAGCCGGTTGCCGCTGAGGACGACGTCGGCAACTGCTGCACGCTGATCGGGGTGCAGCTCCGGCTTCCCGGACCGTCGGACTCGCTCGATCGAATCCATGATGACATCCGCGCGGACGGCCGGGCCGCCGTCGTCCTTTCTTGCCGCCATGATGGCGTCCTCACAGGCGAGCGTCGACGTGTCGGTGTAGAGGCGGGATCCATGGAAGTCGAAGACGCTGTGTTTTCCGAGTCGGAGGTCGAGCCCGGCATCGAGAGGGACACGGTAGCGGCACTCGTTCAGTGGCACTGACTGTTGTTCGGCGGCGGTGGCGACGGCGTCAATCAGCGCGTTCCGGTCTGCAACCGAGCGGCAGCGGAGCTGGGCGCAGACCCTTTCGGCTTCGGCGAGGAGGTTCCACCGGTTCCAGGTTGAGCGCTTGCCCGCGACCCGTTCGCGAGAAATGGTTGCGACGGCGCAGATCCAGCCAGGAGTGAGGTCTGTGAAGGCGAACGGCGAACTCTTGGAGCGGTTGATCGTGGCGGCGAGGACGTTAGCTGGTTGGAAGCCTTTGGCATTCGCTCGTGCCCGCCATTGGTTTGAGAGTTCATGCAGGGGAGTGGGGAGCTCGGCCTTTGGGGCTCGTGTAGCGAGTGTGGCTTGTTGACGGAACTTGATGGTTGTTGCTGCTGTCGGTGGACGACCGTGCTCGGTGACCCATTCCGCCACGAGGCGGTCGGTTTCCAGATTGATGAGACGGGAGCGGTTGGAGAATTCATGGATGAGTTCTTCGTCTACGCCCGTGAGCTGTTGACTGGGGTTGCGGGTGTTGGCGGCGGGGATATGGATTTCGGTGTCGCTTCCGAGGTGCTGGTGGATGGCATCGAACAGGAGCCCGTTGTAGTGTTCGCTAGCGGCGACGGCAGCCTTGTATAGGGTGCGGGAGTCGAGGGTGACCCAGGCGCCATCGGTGATGCGCTGGACGCGGTTGGCGATGACCAAGTGGGTGTGTAGCTGCGGGTCGCCGGCGCGTGATTCCCAATGGTCGAAGGCTGCGGCGATGACGCCCATCGTGCCGACGTGGGCGACGCCGTTCCGTCCGGCGCGTGTGTGGATGACGTTCTCTTCGATCCAAGTCAGGGTTGCTTCGACCGCCTCATGGTGGGTTCGCAGGATCAGGTCCTGCGTACTGCGAGGGCTCAGCGCCCACAGGACCGACACCGATTTCGGGACGCTGAAAGTTAGGTCGAAGCCGACGACGGCGTGCCGTGTGGTGGGCGGGCCGGCCTTTTTGCCGACGACGGTGGGTCGGCCGTGAGGCCGGCCTAGCGGCGTTCCGGTGTCAGGATGAGTCGCTGAATCGAAGACTCCCTTGGCGTCTGTTTCAGTGACGGTGTCAGCCGTTGTTCTGTTGATACCCGTGAGTCCGCTGCCAATCCATCGGCCTTCTGGCGTGCCAGCCTTCATGTAGTACGTGGTGGAGTCCGGGGGAGACGAGGGGAGATCGTCCATCATCGTGGTCTTGAACAAGTAGCGTAGGCCTGATTGTGCCGAGAGCCGCGCGATGGACATCGTCATGGCCGCGGTGCTCCGGCTTGACGCTTCGTTGGATTCCATCCCCGGCGGCGGAGGATCTCCAGCGTTGCGGAGTCGAGTGCGACTCCCTTTGCCTGGGCAAGCGAGACCAGCCAGGCAGCGATGTGGGCGAGGTCCTGGACATTCGTTATTTGGGCGCGTTTAAGGCGGGCGACTTCTGACTGGAGGCGGTTGATGCTCAGGCGCTGTTCGGAGTTCTGGGCTTCGAGTCGGTCGATGTCCGAGGCCTGGGAGCGGAGGTTGGACTGGAGTACTTCGCGCTGGCGTTGGCAGGACTTTGTTTTCGACGCCAGTTGGCGTTTCGTTGCTGTCAGTTGGGCTTTGACGTGAGGCGCCAATGACTTGGGTACGGGAGCCAATCCTGATCGACGGGCTTCTCGACGTTTGCGGTCACGTTGCCGATTGGCGCAGCGCGTGGAGCAGAACCGCTGAGTTCTCCGCGACGGCTCGAAGGCGCCGCTGCACTCTTCACAATCCTTGTTAGTCACACCCGTTCATCAGCGGTGAGAGCCGCGGCGACATGACCCGACGTGGGCGGCTTCCCACGGCCGCGACCTTGGATGCCAGAGGTGTGAGGAAGTGGGAGGAAGTGGGTTGGACGGTGAATGAGAGTCGAGGCGGGCGTCAGTAATTGCGGCCCCATTGGCCTCGGCGAAGTTCATAGCGCTGGGCTCTGGTCGGGGGCCTGGGGTGTGACAACGGGCTATGGCGAGTCTGGTGGGAGTTAAGAAAGCAGGGCCGGCACAACTTAACCGAAGGGAAGCTCGATGAGGTGGCCAGGAAGATGTTCGAACAAAGCAATGTCCGGCTCGGCCACATTGTGGCAGAGCCGGGCATTGCGCGCGGATCGCGCTGAATCACCAAGCTGTGGACCAGATGTCGTTCAAGCTGCGCCCGGTCCTGGGTATCGGTACGCCGTGTCCTTGTCCATATTCCATCCGGCTACCGTCCCGGAACCGATCATGAGGTCGCTGAGCCTGGCCAACCTGTAGCTGGGGTCTGCCTCGAGGGCGAGCTGCAGGAACTGGTGTGCTTTGCTTCCTCTGCCTTCCCACCAATTGATGTAGGCGACAGCGGTGAGTATGGGTGCTGCGTGTTTGGTGCTGCTGAGTGTGTAAGCATGCAGCAGCAGCTGCTGTGCCCATTCGACTCTGGACCACTGTGGCTTGCTATGTGTTTGGGCGAGCAGGATCCGGTCCATGCGTTCGTCAATTCCTGGGATGTCGGCCATCAGTCTGTCTCGGATGGTGGGGATTTGGAGATCCGCGATCAGGCTGACGGTCTTGTCCCGGTCCGGGTAGGTGGCTGAGTCCAGCATGTCTGTCCAGCGCGCCCTGGCTTGCTCGAGCGAATCGCCCAGATCCATGCCGCGAAGTTCCTTCACACGGTTCTGAACAGCGTCAGTGGTTTCGGTTTCTTTGGTCGAAGCTGGCAGGATGATGCGGTTTGTGGGTTCGATGGTGCTGCCGCGGTAGACGAATTCAGCGTTGATCTGGCTGGACTGTGTTGCAGTCAGCGGGAGCGACGGACCGTTCTCGGGACCGCCGTCGTACGGTGAGACTGTCTCATCTCCGACCAAGAGTCCATCACGGATGGACATTCCGCGTTCGGCGAGTGCGCCTGTCAACGCGGCGATGGTTGCCGCGTGCGGCTTCCCCGGGCTGGCCTGCTCTGCTTGTGAGGTGTAAACGGCGAAGAGCACACTCATGGCGTTGGTGTCGTAAGCCAGATATCCAGCGACCGTCTGAGCGTAGCTGATTTCGTTGCCAGGTTTCGGCAGGTCAACGCGGAGCGTGGCGCCGACATGATTATCGGCCAGGGTGATGCAGACGAGACTTTCGCTGGGCCAAAATCCTAGGGTGTGGCCGATGAAGCTGAGAACATCGGCGGGGGTTTGGATGGTGAGCTTTTCCATGTTCTTCTCCTTCTGCGACTGGCGGGCAGATTGTGTGCTCGTCAGAATTCGGCGTCGTTCTGATAGGGGAGCCACCGCTGGGTAGGGGGGCCGGAGTGCAACTTGGGGGACCGGGAACGAACCAAAACTTCGCGAGGAAACAAGCGACGGCGGAGCGCCGAACGAACTTTTGGGTCGTGAGCGGCGCAGCGATGATGGGGATCAGAATGACAAACAGCGACGATGCATCTGCTCATTCATCGGTGGTTTGTGGTGCCGCGGCATGACCTACGGACGCATTAGTCGGCGCAGACCCTGTTGTGGCGCTGGGCCGCGGGACGGGTGCCAAGCTGTGCGATCAGGTTCCGGTCCAGACCACGCTCGTCCACGAGGTCGAGTCGGCGCAGATCCGCGCCCGGGTAGCGTAGCCCGGCCCGCCGGATCAGTCCCTCGACCTTGGCGTGGTTAAATCCGGAGTGGGCCTCGTCGACGATCAGTCGGAGCCGTTCCTCGAAGGCCATGCCGAGCATGAGCGTCTCGTCCTGGGCTTCGAGCGCTTCCAGCATCGGGGCAGCACCCATCTCACGGAGCTTGCGCTTGGTTTCGGTGTCGATTCCGCTCACTTGGCACCACCTACGTAGTATTCGGCGCCGCGCGCGTAGCCGCCGTGTTCAGCCGGTTCATCCAGTGGTGGCCTGAGACCGGCTGCTTTGTCCTGCTCTGTGGCCAGGATCGGCTTCAGGTGCGCATACCGAGGGGACCGCACGCGCCCTGCCAACGCAAGCAGGCAGGCTGCCTCGACCCGTTCTGGCAGTTAGCGTCAGTCGGTACCACCTCGGACTCGAGGTAGATCTGGGCGGTGTCGAGCTTGGCCTGGGGATCGTGCACCACGTTCGGATCCGAGAGGCCTTCGAGGGCGGCCTCGCGGAAGTAGGGTTGGAAGGAGGCAAGGATCTCGTCCGGATCGTTGACGAAGTCCAGCACGAAGGTCTGGTCCCTGCCCACGGCGGTGCGGTTTAGCCGGGACAGCGTCTGCTCGGCGGAGACTCCGGAGAGTTTCTTGTCCACGTACATCGCCACAGGCAGCGGCTGGTCGAAGCCGGTCTGGAATTTGTTGGCCATCAGCATGATCGTGTACTCGTCGGTGGCGAACGCCTCGGGAAGCGTGCGCCCCCTTGAACCCGGGATTCATGTTGAGCTCGGTATGTGCTGCCTCGGCATGACGTCCTCGAATCCTTACGTTTGGCCCAACCACGGAAAGGAATGGCGCGGTGTCGGTGATGGCCGATAGAACTCCTGACCTGTGTCCAATCCATGCACACGGGTCTTGAGGGCCGCGATCCCTCCAAATTTGGGGGTCAACAATTTCTATCAGTTTCATGCGTTGGCTTGGGAAGGCTCGGGAAGAGGCCCCCTTTTCTGTCTCAGGATGGGTTTTGTTTCGGTTCAGTGGAGGAAGCTTTGCGCAGGTGCTCGGTGAGTGCTTCGTCCGCGAGTCCGGTCCGTTCCAAGACGCGCCTGAGCTCGCTGAGTTTCACTTCGAATGGTTTACGCCAGCGTGTAGGGTCTTGGTGGGCCAGACGCTCGTAGATGTTCACCGATTCTTTCAGTCGTGAGATGGCCTCCGCCTCCGATTCAGCAGCAAGGAGGGCGAAGGCCTGGTGGGCCAGTGCCTTGGCGAGGTCGGGTTCGTGCCGGGCGGGGTTGTCTTTGGCCAGGCGCCGGTAGATCGTGACGGCCCCCTCGATCGCGTGCAGTGCCTCGGCGGTGCGCCCCACTGCCTGCTGGAGGGCCGCGGACCGGTTGGCCAGGGCGATGGCGAGGTCGGGTTCGTGCCGGGCGGGGTCGTCTTTGGCCAGGCGCCGGAAGATCTTGACGGCCTTCTCGTTCGCCTGCAGCGCCTCGGTGGTGCGGCCCCCCGCAACGTGGAGGGCCGCGGACCGGTTGGCCAGGGCGATGGCGAGGTCGGGTTCGTGCCGGGCGGGGTTGTCTTTGGCCAGGCGCCGGTAGATCGTGACGGGCTCCTCGGTCGCCCGCAGCACACTGGTGCGGCCCCCGCATCGTGGAGGGCCGCGATCCGGTTGGTCAGTGCCGCAGCGAGGGCTGGTTCGTGCCGGGCGGGGTTGAGCCTGTCAAGTTGTTTGTGTAAGTGAGGCAGGGTGTCATCGGTTCAGGTAGGGTCCGAGCCGGTCGGGGTAGCTCAGGACGAGGATTCCGAGGGCTTCGCTCCAGCCCTGCGTGGCGGTGCCCTCGATGAGTTCGTCGACGGTCTTGGAACGGGTTCTCGCGGGTCTTGCGGTCCAGTTTGGCCCGTTCCCTGGCGCGTTTGTCTTCGATGTTGCAGATGGCGAGCCAGAGCAGTTTCACGGCGGCCGCATCGTTGGGGAAATGTCCTCGGTTCTTGGTGACCTTGCGCAGCTGGTAGTTCAGCGACTCGATGGCGTTGGTCGTGTAGATGATCCGCCGCACCGGTGGCGGGAAGGCCAGGAACGGGATGAACTTCTCCCAGCCGTTGCGCCAGGTCCGCACCGTTGCCGGATATTTCCGGCCCAGCTCGGAGGCCTCGAAATCATCGAGGGCGTCCTGCGCGGCGTCGACCGTCGGGGCGGTGTAAACGGGCCGCAGGGCCGCGGCGACCTTCTTACGGTCCTGGTAGCCGATGAACCGCATCGAGGCACGGATCAGGTGCACCACGCAGGTCTGGACCATCGCGGCTGGCCAAGTCGCGGCGATGGCCTCGGGGAAGCCGGTGAGCCCGTCGCAGCACACGATGAGCACATCCCGGACGCCGCGGTTGGCCAGTTCCGCACAGACCCCGGCCCAGAATTTCGCGCCCTCGGTGGCCTCCACCCAGATGCCCAGGACGTGTTTGATGCCGTCCATGTCCACGCCCACGTCGATGTGCGCGGCACGGTTCTGGACCTGGTACCCGTCACGGACCTTGATCACGATCGCGTCCAAATAGAGGATAGGATAGAGCGGATCCAGCGGGCGCTTCTGCCATTCCAACACCTCCTCGAGGACCTCGTCGGTGATCTTCGAGATGGTCTCCTGGGACAGCTCGGTCCCGAGCGTGGATTCCAGATGATGGGCGATGTCCCGGACCGTCATCCCGCCGGCGTAAAGGCTGATGATCATGTCATCCAGGCCACCGGTCCGGCGCGCGCCCTTGGGCACCAGATGCGGGGTGAAGGACCCGTCACGGTCCCAAGTGGTTCTCACTTCCCGGTTGTACGGCAGATCCGCCGAATAACCGGACACGGCCGCCGTGTCCTTGGCGGCACGTTGCCGGTCCCATGCGTAGGAGCTTGGCTTGCTGGCTCCCACCGCGAGGGCGGCGTCCCTGCGGTGAACTCCTTCCTGGCGCAGGCATAGGTAGTGAAGATGCTTCGCCGATGGGCCTCGGACACCGATGGAAGCTAGGCCGGCGGCCTTGGCCCAGTTGGCGCACGTGGACGGGTTCAGACCGAGCTGCCTTGCGGCCAGAGTGACGCTGCCGACCTCCCGCAGCATGCCGAGGAACTCCTCAACCACCGCAGATGGGTGGCGTTGCGCCGGCCCTGCCTTCAGGTTCTCGTGGCCCGAAACTGCCCTACTTCTGATCGTTGCAGTCCTTCTCTGGATCAGCAGCGACGACCGCGACCAGGGGGCGGCGCTTGCCCTTGTCGGATCGGCTGCCACGCATCTCGCCCGCGAGGCCGCTCTGGTGACCAAACGATTGATCGGATGAAGCTGTGCACTCGCTCGATCTGTCAGCTTGTGATAAGACGCGTCCATCGTCACCGACCTCGAAGGGGTCATGACCACTCTCAAGAACCGCCAGGGCACCCGAGGCGAGGACGCACCTCCTGATTCTCACCATTTGCAGCGCCGATAACGGAGCAGTAACGACGAGGTAACGCCCTTCATGCTGTTATTGCGGTGACTGGAGGAGGACTGTAGGAGCGGGTCGGCATATCGTCGGCCGTAACTACTGCGGTGGTTTCATCCGTCGAAGTATCACGCAGCGTGGACTGCTCTCTGTGTGGATGGGTCACGCGTCAAGGGAGGCAGTCATGTCCATCGCCTACACACTCGATCTCGCCTACACATTCCGCCGTTCGCAGGCGGTCCTCGCCGCTGTCGCCGGAGCTGGAGGGAGCCAGAATGCGGCTACTCTCGCGTCGATCGAGCAGCTGCTCGTGACCGCGGCCGACGACAACCACGCGCGACGATTCACGGCCTCCATTGCTGGCTATACACAGGCGCGGCAGCTGATCTGGGGCCAGCTATTCCCGCTCACGGAGTACATGGACCAGATCGTCGATCACCTCGACATCTCCGAGCCCCTCTTCTCCTACGCGATGGAGTGGCTCAACGTCCTGCCCGTCGAGCAGGGGCTCGACGGCGTGCGGCCTCGCAAGACCGTGGCCGTCGATGCTCCGGTGTACGGCCTGCTCAGCGCAGCGACCGGGCCGGCCGAGGCCGCCGCGGTGGCCGACTACCGGCTGTCGCAGACGCTGGCCGCGAACGGCAGTGTGGAGTCGTCGGCGTTCTTTCTCAACCGTGCGACCGCCGAGGCGCCCACGCTGATCGCCGGCATCACCAAGGCCGAGACTCCGAAGGCCGCAGCGAGGGGTGCCGACGCCGCCGTGGCGGGCGGCGTGGGGCCAGACGCGCTGGACGCCGTGCGAAGCCGGATCCTCGATGCGGGACTCTTCGACGCCGCGGGTCGTGTGGCCATCGACCCCGTCGCGGTCGGCATCCCTCCTGTGCTGACTGTGCAGCAGCGCTCCTATTCGTTCCTGGTCGGCGACGCGCCGCAGTTGATTGCGTGGGCGGAAGGCTCCGCTCCCGACACGGCGAAGCTAGTTGACGTCCTGTACGCTTCTCGCGTCGGGCTCAAGTTCCTTCCGGACGTGCTGCTCGAGCCGAAGAAAGTCGCGGATGTCGCGGCGGGCCTTGCTCATGCCTGGTACTACGAGACGACCCTCGGCCTTGCCGAGGACTACCACGCGCTCGGGCAGTGGGCGGCGGCCGAGATCTGGTACCTCAGGGCCGCGGCCTACACCTACCTGAACGCGGCCGTCGAGGCCCCATATGTCTGGGCCCGCCTCGCGAACCTCTACCTTGCCTGGGGCGACTCGCTGTTCCGTGCCGATGACCCGGCATCCGCTCTGCCCGTCTACGAGAAGGTGCTGACGGTGGACGGCATGGCCCCGAACGCTGCGCTCTACACGCTCGCGCCGCTCACTCCGGCGGCCGACCAAGCGCGGCAGGCGATCTCGCATCTCGCCGACCCGGCGGCGATCACGGCATCTCCTGCGATCACGGCGGTGCTGTTCGACATCCAGTCCCGCTTGGCGAAGATCTCGGGGGGCCTGGACTTCTGGGGTCACTGGGCGCAGCAGGTGCCGATTTGGACGTTCGACTATCTGCAGTCCGTCGCGGTGAACTTCTGCCAGCTCGCGATCGGTGCCGAGCGCGATTCCATGACCTTCTGGGAGAAGGCTGACTCGGGCGACCTCACGCGGACGCAGCTCACCCAGAACATCAGCCAGTCCGCCGCCGAGTTGCAGGCGGCCCAACGGGCCGTCGCTGCCGCCAACGCCGAGGTCGCGGCCTATCAGGCGGGCCAATTGGTCGCGAATCTGCGCGCGCAGGATGCTCGTGACAACGCGAACGAGTACACCGCGAAGTCCTGGGACTGGACGATGCACCAGGCCCTGTCGCAGCAGCTGTCGGGGGGCGAGGACGGCGACGCGAGCCAGCTGAACGCCCTCGCCGACCGCATGATGCAGGGCGGCTACTCGATTGAGGGCGACCGGGGCACGCTCGCGGCGGCCGAGGGGCTGACTTCCGCACGGCAGCAGCGCCACTACGAGATCGACACCCTCAACCGGCAGGCCGCGGAACTCGACGCCGCAGCCGTGCAGGCTGGCAAGGAGGTCGCAGCCTCGCAGGCGCGGGCCGTCGCGGCACAGGCGCAGGCGAACGCCGCCGCGGTGCGCGTCTCCAACGCGCAGCAACTGCTCGCGGCGTTCGACGATCAGCGGTTCACGCCCGACGTGTGGAACGCGCTCGGCGATCGCATGAGCCAGATCTCGGGCCGCTACCTCACGATGGCTCTCGACGTCGCCAAGCGCATGCAGCGCGCCTACAACTTCGAGAACGACGTCGCCATGACCGTCATCCGTGCCGATTACACGGCGAGCGAAGTGCACGGGTTGCTGGCGAGCGATGCCCTCATGGCCGACATCCAGTCCTTCACGTACGACCTCGTCACCTCGACGGCGCCGAAGACGCAACCGATCGCGCAGACGATCTCGCTCGCGGAGCGGTATCCATTCCTGTTCGAGACGCAGCTGAGGCGCACTGGCCGGATGGAGTTCCAGACGGGCCTGGACGATTTCGACCTGAAGTATCCGGGAGCGTATGCGGGTCGGATCGAGGCCGTGGAGGTCGCCGTCGACGGCATCGTGCCGGCACGGGGACTGAGCGGCACCCTCTCGAATGCGGGGATCTCGCACTACCGGGTTCCTGCCGGCGCCGGAGGGGCTACGAAGCATCGCGTGCAGACGAGCGAGACCATGGTGATCTCGGACTTTGATCCGAGAAGGGATGCTCTGCTCGACCACCCGGATCCGCGCCGGCTGCGGGTGTTCGAAGGGGCGGGCATCGCATCCTCGTGGACCCTCGAGTTCCCGAGGGACGCCAACGAACTCCAGTTCGCGAGCCTCATCGACGTGCGGCTGACCTTCACCTACACGGCTCGATTCGACCCCGACCTCAAAGCGACGGTGATCCAGCAGCTCGCGAACCGTCCTGGCGCGAACGATCGCACGCGGCCCTTCCCGCTGCGGTGGGTGTTCGCCGACGCGTTCTTCGCCTTCTACGACACGGGGGTGCTTGATTTCGCGCTAAACCGCACGGACTTCTCGGCCACCGAGACCCTCCCCGTGCTGACAGGTCTGAGCCTAGTCGCAAGCGCGACACCTGCCGCCGGCGCGTCCGGTCTCGTGCTGACGCTGACGGTGCCTGGCGCCGCGCCCGTCAAGGTGACGACCGCTGCCGACGGCTCGGTCGACGCGACCGCACTGCAGGCCGCCGTCACGGGGCAGAGTGCGTTCGGCGACTACCGGATCGCGGTCGACGCAGCCGACAACCCGGGGCGGGTGCACGCGGGTGCCCTCGCACTCGACGACATCGACAACATGGCACTGATCCTCGGCTACTCGTTTACGCCGCGGGCGTGACGGGGAGCGCGCCATGAGCGTTGGAATCGGCTTCGCGAGCCAGGCGCCGTCGCTGCCGGGAGGCGGTTCGGCGGCGGGTCTCGGCGAGACGTTCGCACCCGACCTGTCCACGGGGACGGGAACCCTCTCGGTGCCCATCGAGGTTCCGAACGGTCCGAACGACTGCGGGCCGAAGCTCTCTTTGCGGTACGACTCGGGCAGCGGAAACGGCCCGTTCGGCGTCGGTTGGTCGCTGTCGCTGCCTCGCATCGTGCGCTCCACGATGGTCGGCAGACCCCGCTACGACGACACCGACACGCTCGTACTTGAGGGCTCGGGGCCGCTCGTGCGCCGTGCGGACGGCACCCTCACTCCCCAGGTGGCGACCGGCGACTGGACCCTATCGGCCCAGGGCGACGGATTTGTCGCCATGGACCGCGCCGGCGTGCGCTTCACGCTCGGTACGACCCCGCAGGGGCGGATCCCAGGCGCGGGCGATGTGCCGTGGGCGTGGCTCCTCGAGCGGATCGAAGACAATCTGGGCCAGACGAGCGTGTTCACGTGGCGTGCGGACGGCGCGCAGCGCTACCTCGACACCATCGCATTCGGTCCCTTCACGGTCATGTGGGCGTATGAGCCGAGGCCGGACCGGCTGCGCTGGGGACGAGGCGGCTTCGTGCTCGAGACCGCCGATCGATGCGTGGCGATTGAGCTG
This sequence comes from Arthrobacter sp. TE12232, assembly GCF_054062615.1. Classification (NCBI taxonomy): domain Bacteria; kingdom Bacillati; phylum Actinomycetota; class Actinomycetes; order Micrococcales; family Micrococcaceae; genus Arthrobacter; species Arthrobacter sp. TE12232. The sequence goes on along the minus strand of NZ_JBSSFK010000001.1, from coordinate 632,440 downwards.
CGAATGCCTGCCGACGCGCATCCGCTCGTACGGCGGTGGACGCTCGAGTACAGCCAGGCCGAGCCGAACGGCGCGTCGCAGCTCGCCTCGGTGACCATGACGGGATTCGCCGCTGACGGACGGCACCTGGATGCCCCGACCCTGTCGTTCGGCTACACGGTGCCGGGAACGCCTCGGCTGCGGGCCGTGCCCGCGATCGATGCGGGCGCGGCGCCCCCCGCGCTCGACGGCGGCGGCCGTGTCGAGCTCGTGGACTGGACTGGCGATGGCCTGCCGGACATCATTGAGTTCGGCACGGGCGGGACGGCACGCGTGTGGCCCAACCGGGCCGGTTCGTGGGGCCGTCCTCGCAGGGTCGGAACCGTGCCTGCGCTCTCGGCCCCTGATGCCCGAGCCGCCCTCGTCGACGTCGACGGCGATGGCATGGCCGACGTCGTGCGCGCCGATCTCCCGCTCGCGGGCTACCAGCCGCGGACGGAGGACGGGTTCGACGTGCCGCGGTCGTGGAAGACCGCGCCCGCGGTCGCGCTGGGCGCGACATTCGTCCGTCTCGGCGATCTCGACGGCGACGGCCTGCCTGACCTTCTGTGGAGCACGGGAACCGCACTGCTGATCGCGTCCCGCACTGAGGACGGCTGGAGCAATGTGCCCGCCGTCGTGCCCGCGACGCCCGACGGTCCGCCCACCGACCTCGCCGACCCGCGCGTCTTCTGTGCCGACATGACCGGCGACGGCACTCCCGACCTCGTCCGCGTCGACGGCGCCGGCGTGCGGTACTGGCCCTACCTCGGCTACGGAGCCTTCGGGCCGGCGGTCACGATGACGGATGCTCCGGTTCTGCCCTTCGACACGGCTCCGAGCGACGTGCTCGTCGTGGATCTCGACGGCGACGGCTGCGCCGAAGTACTGCATCTGGCGGCGGGCGTGCTCACGTGGTGGCCGAACCGGTCGGGCGACGGCTTCGGCGCGCCCCGGACGATCGCGCATCTGCCGATCGACGGACTGTCGCGCGTTCGCGTCGCCGACGTCCTCGGGTCCGGCGCGCCGGCCATCGCTTGGACTGCGACCCTGCCGTCCGGCCGATCCCGCTGGTTCGCGCTCGAGCCGCTCGGCGGCGGCCACCCGGGGCTGCTCGCGACGATCGACAACGGCCTCGGACGCCGCACCAAGATCACGTGGACCACGTCGGCGCACGAGGCCGAGCGCGACCGCGCCGCAGCGGCGCCGTGGCCGATGCGACTGCCGATCGTTCTTCCCGTCGTCGCGACGACGACCGTGACGGATGCCGTCAGCGGGCCCGTCGGGCAGACCGACTACGCATATCACGACGGACGTTACGACGGCGTGATGCGTGAAGTCTGCGGGTTCGGCCGCGTCACGATGATCGAACACGGCGACGCGGATGTCGCGACCCTCGTCACCGAGCACACCTTCCACGTCGGGCTCACCGACGCCGGCGCCGAGCCCGCGACCCGCGCCGACCGCCTGCGCGCCCGCGCGATCCGCGGACGCATCCACCGCATCGATCGACGCGGCCTCGATCCGACCCCGACGGGAACGCTCTACGACCGCTTCGAGCAGACCTGGACCGTGCTCGACGGTCCGGACGGCACCGTCGTGCCGCGGCTGGCCGGCTCGACGAAGAGTGTGTTCGAGGGTGCGGTGGACGCGGTCTCGAGGATCGTCACGGAGCAGCTCGCGTTCGACGCCGAGGGCAATGTCGCCGAGGCTCGCGAGCGCTCATTCGACGGCGCCGTGCAGACAGGCGAGCTTCGCACCCATACCGAGTACGCCGTCGACCCGACGGGCCGGTACCGCCAGCGGGTCGTGCGAATCGTGCAGCACGACGGCGGGGGAGCGGTGCTCTCCGACCTGCGCGTCCGGTACGACGGGCTCCCGGCCGGGCAGGTCGGAGCGCAGGCGCTCGTCACCGAGCGGATGGCGCTCGCGCTGACCGCCGCGGACGTCGCAGACGTTTACGGGGGCGAGACGCCCGACTTCGCCTCGCTCGGCTACCAGCAGGTGCCGGGCGACGACGGCTGGTGGGTGAGACTGGGCGCCTACGAGAGGACAGATGCCGGCGGCATCGTGCGCGGCACGGTCACGGGGCCCCTCGGCGGCGTCGCGACGATCGAGTTCGATCCCACCGCGTGCTACCCCGTGCGCAGCGTCGACGCGCTGGGCAACGTCGTGACCGCGGACTTCGACCTCCGCACCTATCGCCCCACGCGCGTCCAGCATCCGTCGGGCGCCCGAAGCGCCGCCGTCTACGACGCGCTCGCCCGCACGGTCGCCACCATCGAGGACGGCGACTCGGAGGCGACGCCGACGGTCGCGTTCGACTACAGCGCGGCATTCGTCCCCCTCGTCGTGACGGCGCATCGCGCGACGCAGCCGGGGTCGGCGCCGACGGTGGAACGGCAGTACCTCGACGGCGACGGACGCATCGTCGAGCGACGCCGCAGCGACACGGCAGGCGAGGTCGCCTACGCCGCGACCGCGTTCGGCGCGCGCGGGCTGCCGGTGCGCGCCTACCTCCCGCGCCGCGTGTCAGGAGCCTGGGCGGCTCCGGCATCCGCTCTGCCTCACACGTCGATGCAGTATGACGCGCTCGGACGGGCGGTGCGCACCGTGCGCCCTGACGGAGCTGTTGCAACGGTCGCCTATGGGCAGGGAGTGATCGAAGAGACGGATGCCGTGGGCTCCCGAACGCGGCGCTACCTCGACGCCGCGGGACACGTCGTGCGCATCGAGCAGCTGCTGGGCGCGGACTGGCTCACGTCGACGTTCGAGATCGATGCGAAGGGTGCCGTATCGGCCGAGGTCGACCCCGCCGGCAACCGCACCGAATTCACCCGGGATCTGCTGGGACGCACTCTCCGCATCCGGCGACCCGAGTCGGCCCAGGTCGTCGTGCTCGACGCCGCGAACAACCCGGTCGAGGCACGCAGCGCGTCGCACCGCGTGTTCCGCGCGTTCGACATCGGCGGACGACCCACCGCAGTGCGGCACGGCACCCCCGGCAGCGCGCCGGTCGTGACGTACCTCTATCAGGACAACGGCGCCCCGGCGCCCGCCGACGCGGGCGCGCACACTGACGGCGGCCGGCTCGTGCGGGTCGACGACGAGAGCGGCTCGACCGTCTTCGACTACGACCTGCGAGGCAACGTCACCCGCAAGACGGTGACTCCCGCAGGCGGATCGCCGCTGACGCTGCAGTTCGCCTATCGCTCGGACGACGTCGTGACCTCGATCGGATATCCAGGCCGCGCGGCCGTGGGCTACCACTACGACATCGCGGGCCGGCTCACGAGCGTCGACGGGGTCATCACGTCCACCGATTACAATGACGCGGGCCACCGCATCCGCACGGTCTATGCGAATGGCGTCACGACCGACGACGCCTTCGATGCCCTCACGGGCTGGCTGGCCAGCACCACGGTCACGGGCCCCGGCGGGACGCTGCGCGAAGTGACGTATCAGCACGACCCGACGGGGGATCTGGCTTGGATCGCCTCGCCCGATGCGGCGCTCGCGTGGACGTACACGTACGACTCACTGCACCGGCTCGTCGGCGCGACCGGTGCCGCGCACACCTACGCGTACACGTACGACGTCGCAGGCAACCTGCAGTCCGACGGCAGCGCCGGGGGAGGCGCGTACGGCTACGGCGGGGCGGGCGCCGCTGCGACCCTGCTCACGTCGGTGGGACCGGATGCCTACACCTACGACGATCGCGGCCACCTTGCGACCGCGCCCTGGGGTGAGCACACAGTCGATGCCGAAGGGCGGCTGCGGCGCATCTCCCGCACCGACGGGGTGACCGAGGACTACATATACGACCACTCTGGCATGCTCGCCGCGCGCCGACGCGTCACCGGAGGCGGCACGAACGTCGTGCTCAGCCCTGATCGGCTCCTCCGCATCGAGGACGGAGTCGTCGTGCTGCAGCTGAGCGACGGCGATCGCATCGTGGCGACGGAGGAGGCAGGGGCGCGCGTCTGGCTGCACACCGACCACCTCGGATCCGTCGTGCTCGCGACCGACGCGGCCGGCGCGGTCGCGGCATCCGTCTCCTACGGACCATACGGCGCGGTGATCGCCCATAACGGCGTCGCACTCGCGCAGGGGTTCGCGACGGGCGAGGCCGCGGACGACGGGCCAGGGCTCGTGCTGCTCGGGGCGCGGTGGTATGCGCCCGCGCTCGGCCGGTTCATCTCGCCCGACTCCATGATCGCCGACGTCGACGATCCGCTCGCCTGGAACCTCTACGCCTACTGCCGCGACAACCCCACGTCGTTCGTCGATCCGTCGGGCCGCAACTTCTGGAAGATCTTCGCCGCAGTCGTCGCGACGATCGCGATCATCGCGGTCGCCGTGATCGTGACCGTCTTCACGTTCGGCGTCGCGGCGCCGGGCGCCGCCGCCCTGACCGTCGGCGGCCTCAGCGTCACGTGGGGGGCCGTGTTCGCCGCGACGATGATCGGCATCGCGGCGGGCGGGGTCATTGGCGGCATCGCCACGGCCCGCGCCGGGGGAGACGCGGGCGACATCTTCCTCGGAATAGTCGTGGGCGGAGCGGTGGGCGGCTGGGCGGCCTTCGGTGCCGCGTTCGCGGGCGTCGTGGTCGCTGGCGGTCTCGGACTCACGAGCGGCACGGTCCTGTGCGGTGCCGTCACCGGTAGCGTCGCCGGGGCCATCAACGGCGCGGCGATGGGCTTCGCGGCGGGATTCGCGGGCGGAAAGAACAAGGGCATCGGCGACATCATGGAGAAGGTGCTCGTGGGGGCCGTCATCGGGCTCGTCATCGGCGCCGCGGTCGGCGCGGTGAGCGGGATGGTCGCACCCAAGACGAGCTTCCAGCAGGATCTCCAGCAGCAGTTCCAGACACCGCAGCAGGGCGGCACGGCCGGGGGGCTGCCCGGTGGCGGCGCACCCGCGGGCGGGCTCACGGGACCCCCTGCCGAGATCAACACGGCGGGCGGCGTGGTCGGCAAGCTCGCCCCCGAGGTCGGCGGGCGCTTCGTAGCCGCGACGGCTCCGCGCATCGCAGGCGCCTTCGCGCCCTACGCGGCCCTGTACCCCGTCCAGGTCGCGCTCGTCGATCTCAACGCCGCGGGCGGCGCGGGCTTCTTCGACGACCTGAAGGAGTACGTGCGCACGCACAAGGTCGACCTCGGCCCGTTCAACTTCATCAAGTCCAAATTCTGATCAAGAGGGGAAGAGATGCCCGGTTGGTATGTCCATCTGGAGGCGGCGCACGACACCGCCAAGCGCCTGCGGGACGGTGTCGTTCCGGACGGCTTCCCGGTGAGCGTCGAGAAGGCGCAGGGCATCGGCGAGCACTGCCATACGTGGCGCAACTAACTGGGACGCTGGCCGCTCGAAGAGCGGGCTCGCGGTGTCGTTGGGCATGGACCGACGGACCGTGCAGAAGTACTTGGCCCCGGCCGAGGCCGAGGGCCTTGTTCCCGGGCTTGGGCTTGCTGCCGAGGAGTGGCGGGACCTGATCGCGGGCTGGTTCCCGACGGCCGTGGACGGCAGGCTGCGGCAGACCACCTGGCCGGAGTTTGACGCCCGGATCGAGCGGGTGAGGGAACAGCTGGAGGCCGGGGTTGCCGGGGCCGTGGTCCACCAGCGCCTGGTCGACGAGCACGGGGTCAGGGCCTCGCAGCGCTCGTTCTACCGGTGGCTGGCCGCGACCCTGCCCGATGCCGGGCGGGCGGGGCGGACCCGGACGGTGCTCAAGCCACCGTCCGCGCCGGGAGAGGGGGCGAGGTCGAATACGGCATGCTCGGGCACTGGCGCGACCCGGACACGGGCAGGGGGCACCGGGTCTGGGCGTTCGTGCTTACGCTAGCTGTGGGCGTATCGGCCATGCAAGGCACCAGAGAACCGGCGGTCCCCGGCTGCTTTGATCCTGCTGGACATAATTCAGGAATCAATCCTACGTTTGTTCAAGATTTGCTCAAGTTCTCCCGAGACGGACGTGACTCAGCGTGGGCCCGCCTTGCATTGAATAACTCGGCGCCTGGTTGAGCGATGAGGTGCCAACGCAGCTGCCGACTGCTTCCGTGCTCGCGGTTGAATGCTTGATTGCAGGAGACTTGATCAGGCTGGCCTTTGTCGGGGCACTAAGGACCGCGGCGGGTGGCTCCCCTGGGCAACTGACCCGTCAGCGCTACGCCTCAGGTCACAGTTGTTTACTGGCCGGCGATAGCGGAGCTCTGCCTGGCCGCTACTGCGTGCCATCTCTCGGGTTCGTAACGAAGCTGTAACGCCAGTCCGCTATGCCTTGAATATGGATTCAATTTGGGGATTACTAGGCGTTGTCGTCAGTGGCCTTCCGGCCATCGGTGGTAAACCAAGCCGCCAGCCATTCCCTGGCGCCGCCGGATACGTCCGATGGCGTGGGAATATACGAATTCTCCATGGAACGTGACGACATGGACGACTATCCGTGGAAACTATTTTTGATTAGAGTCGACCAGTCGCTCCCTGACATTGGAATTCCCCGGAGATATACCGAAACTGTCGGAACCAGTGCTCGCATTCTGGTGGCGAATTGCGCAGGGAAAGGGATGATGAAAATGGCGGCGCCAAGTCCGACATCAAGGTCTCAGACGGCAATTCAGACCCAGCACGAGGATGGCCCGGCTCCAACTGCGTCGCGCGTCGATCCAAATAGAGCCCCAGGAGCGAAGACCGGCGCCCACTAATGCCAGTTGAGGTAAAAATATGACCGACCCGAATATCACTGCTGAACCTCCCTTGTCGCAGTTCCAAAAGTACGGCGGCCCGGGATTCATCCTTCTGACTACGGCAGTCGTCTTGGCCGTCGCGTGGTGGCTTTGGACGTTCGGCGGCGTCCGAGGACAAGGTGCGGCGTTAACCCTTGCTGGGGGTGCCGCGGCGCATCTGCTCAAAGAGACACAGGAAATGCTCAAATTCTGGTGTGTCCGTCGAGAACTTGCCGCCGCCCCGCCGGCAGTTCCTGGAGAGCAGAAGTCAATGCCACCGCCGAAGTAATGGTTTACTTATGGAACCTCATCGATGGCTAGTTCCGGGTCATTGGCGGTGACGATCCAGGCACGGTGGCAATACGCGACAAGCTTACGCGGCGAATTCGGCTGACCCGCTGAAGCATCGGCCAGTGTCCTGAGTAGTTCAGAATCGAATATGCCTAGTTACCAGCAGTAAAAAGCTACTCGCGTCTTCTGCGAATAGATCTCGTGCGATATTGGCTGCCCAATAGGATCATCGCGTTCTTCCCGAGGAATCATGCCCAGATTCTCGTCTGGGCTGTTTCATGGATACGTCTGGTTTTCCGCATAACCAGCGGGAGCTTGGAGCCTTGGCATGCGGCTTCAAGGTTTGTTGGGCAATTGATTACCGAGTGAGTATCAGGCCGCCGTCCGAACGGCACTGGTCATGAGGATAATCGATTTGTAGTTGCCGACGTTGCGATAGCCGCGGCCTGTGTACCTGATCGCGAGACACCTTAGATGCGAGATTCGCATCTAATACTGTAAAACAGTTAACAGATAACGGACCTTCTGTCCGCCGCGGCAGAAAGAGCTTGATGCTGCGGCTGACCGGAATTTCGTTCCGGAAGGCTCCTGGAGCAGAATGCAGAACAGCTTCACCCCGGCGTGGGTGGTGCAATGCTCTGAGTCGGCTAATTTGGGGTGTGTACATTGTGCACCCTTGGGCTTCGGATCGGGTCGTACCGGCATCGTACTGGGCCGGACTGCGGAGGTTTTCGGGGGAGCGGCGGTTTTGCAGGGGCTGGAGTCCGGTTCGAGTCCCACCTTGGGCACGCAAACCCCCTCGTCAGAGTGGGTTCTTGCTTTAAGGTGCTGACAAAGCATCTGGTCAGGTCCTCTGACGGCTGGTTCGCGGGCTGTGGCCTGGCCGCCGCGGTGGTCTATTCGGGTGTGTGGGGTGGGGGAGGGGGCAGGGCCCCGGCTGATGGACCCTCCGCCTGCTCTGCGTTGGGGTGCGGCTCCTCGTTCCAGTTCTGTCAGTTGGCCGTGGATGACTAACACCATCTCATGGTCCGGAACTACGGGTACGACATGACGAGCTCCGAGTCGTGGCCGAAATCTTCTTGGTGTGGGCTTTTGGTCGTCCAGCAGGAGCCGGAGCCAAATTGCTCTGCCAAAGGACTGATTTGGTGGGCAACTGCGTGGCTGCGCCGGATTGGGGGCGGCGGGCCGACGCGTGTTCTAGGGGGCTGTAGCCGGCGCGCATGCTCTGTAGGGCTATGGGCCGAACCGCGGCTCGGGCTGTGGTTCTATCGGTGACGTATTCATCCGGCAGTCCATATATTTTGCGGCTTCGTCCATTTTGTCCCGCCAGACGCTCATCGCCATTTCTCGGTCGCCAGCGTCGATGGCATCGAAGAGGCGTCGGTTCCGTTCTTGGATATCTGCAACGGGGTAGGCGTAGCGGCCGCCCAGCACCGACGCATACATGAGCACCTGTTGCGAGAGGCTTTCCATCGTGACGTGGATACGCCAGAAGCGTGTTGAACGAACGATGGCCGACTGAAACTTCTGTCCGAGGCGGTGGCTCGCTTCGAGTTCGGACTGTGAACAGCGCTCGATACCTTCAAGCACCGACAAAACAGAGGCACGGCCTTCTTCGGTCCACCCTGCTGCGGCAGAGATGATGATTGCGCCGAGTGCCTTGCGGGCCAGGTAGAGTTCCATGACGTCGAAGGCGGTCGGAATGGGGACGGTGGCGCCGTTTCCCGTGTCTACGGTGACCAGCCCGTCGAGGGCCAATTGACGCAATGAGGAGCGGATCTGTGCCCGGGTCGTGTGCAGCCGCTCGGACAGGTAGCGTTCGGTGATGCTGTCGCCGGCGGTGAACTTGCCTGCGGCCATATCCGAGCGGATCGTTTCCAGTACGGTGTCTTCGAGCACCGGCTGATACGTCCAGCGCCTTCCGGCAGATGCGGCGAGATTGCGTCCGACGCATGGGGGAGGGGCGATGCCCTGGCCTTCGCGGTCGATCCATCGGAAGACGGCATGGCTGATGTTGTGCCAGCGTCGTAACCTGTTGCCGAGGTCGCGGAGGCTGGGCATGCTGTCCTGTGATTGCGCGGGCGCGAGGACCTTGTGAAGGTCCTGCCAGGCGCCGGGGTCGTCGCAGGTGATGACGTGGCCGGCGAAGGCCGCGGGGGCCTGGATGGGTGCCGAAGCCACGATCAGCAGATCATCAGTGGGCAGCGGCCCAGTACGCCCTCCGCTACTTCGCCCACGAGACGGAGAACCGGTTCTACGCACTCGATGGAATGCAGTCCATTCCCCGCACCCTCGCCGAACGGCTCGCCCCTGGCGTGCTGCGGCTGAACACCCCGGTCACCGGCATCACCCGCAAGCAGGACAGCGAGGGCAACGGATACTTCAAACTGAGCGTTGACGGCAGCGAACCCGTCGAAGCCCGCGAGGTCGTACTGGCCGTCCCGGCCCCGGTCGCGCTGGCCCTGGCACCGGACCTGCCGCAGTGGAAGCGGGCAGCGCTTGAGGTCGTCAAGACCCCCGGGTCGACAACGTTCGGAGTCACCGTGGATGCCACCGGAATCGACGGCATCGACGACTGGGCCTTCGTTATCACCGCAGACCGGGCGTTCGATGTCATCATCAACCCTCAGCCGGGAGCCGGCCGGGTCGATGCCGAGGGCCGCAAGATCGTGCAGTTCGTCTGCTACGGAAACTCCTCCGGCTACCGCCCCGACCTGGTCGAAGGCGACGCCGGCACGCAGGCCTGGCTTGAAGACTTCCTTGCCGTGGCACCTGAACTCCGCGGCAGGGTGCTGGGGCCCACCTTCAGACCTGGAAGCACTGCTTCGCGATCCTCACACCCGAACGCCTCGCCGCCCTGGACGCGCTGCAGGAATCCGTGAACCGGCTTCACTTCGCCGGTGACCACACCTCCGCCACCGCCGGAACCCACGGCGCCTACACGGAAGCACGCCGGGTCGCCGACCTGATCCGAGCCAAAGTCGTCACCCCCGCCTGACCCAGGCCACCGGCACCGGAACGTCACAACAGGACGCACCGGCTCGGTGCCCAGCACAACCAAACCCCTCGACGAAAGAACTAAGGAAACACACAACATGTCAAAGAAGCTGACCGGCGTACTCACGGCCCTCGTCACACCCTTCGGCCCCGACGGACAGATCGACGAAGCCGCCCTGCGGAAGATCGTTGACCGCAGCATCGACGGAGGAGTCGACGGCGTCGTGGCCTGCGGATCCACCGGTGAATTCTTCTCCCTGAGCAACGCCGAGCGCCGGTTCGTCGTCGAAACCGTCGTCGACCAGGCCGCAGGCCGCGTCCCGGTCGTGGCCCACACCGGTGCGATGAGCACCGCAGAGGCCATCGAACTGACCCTACACGCCCAGTCAGTTGGAGCATCGATCGCGATGGTCGTCGCACCCTACTACGAACCCCTCACCCTCGAGGAGACCGTCGAATACCTTCGCGATGTCGCAGGATCCGTTGACATCCCGATCATGATCTACAACCTGCCCGTCGCAACCGGGGTCAACCTGACACCGGACGTGGTCGGCAAGCTGGCCACCGAGGTCAGCAACATCCAGTACATCAAGGACACCAGCGGCGACATCGCCCAGGCCGGCCAGCTGATCCGGCAGTACAGCGACGTCATCTCCACGATCGTCGGCTGGGACACCCTGATGTTCTCGGCACTGTCCGAAGGAGCCGCCGGTGTCATGCTCGGCATGGCCAACGCCATCCCCGCCGAACTCGTCTCCATCTACCGGGCCTTCTCCGACGGGGATCTGGACCGGGCACGCCAGGAATGGGAAGTTGTCTACCCGCTCCTGAACGCCATCCTGGCAACGCCCTACGCCCAGGGGGTCAAAGCAGCACTCGACGCCCTCGGAGTCCCCACCGGCGGCACCCGCAAGCCCCTGTGCGACCTCGACCCGGCCGACGCGGCACGGATCGCCACGCTTGCCACCGCCCTTCCGCAGAAGTCCAGGCAGGGCTAGGACCCGGGGGACTTCACCTGGACGGCACGTGGCACAGGGCCCGACCGGGCACTTGCCACGGGTGGGCCGGTCGCCCCGCACGACACCGCGGAGGCGGCCGCCTCACCCTCCCGCCGACAGCCCGTCCCTTGACGGACATCAGTGACTGACATCAAGGAAGTTGGTAAACAAGTGACAATCTCAGCAGCAGAAGGCTTCGCCGTCCGCAGAGCCCAGAGCCACCGCATCGATCCCTCGATACTGCCGCCCAAAGGCCAATTCATCCGCGGCCGGTTCATTCCCTCAAACACCGACGCCACCACCCAGCTGGAAGACCCGGCGACCGGCAATCCGCCGACCACCGTGGCCGCCGGCAGCGTGGAAGACGCAGACGCCGCCGTGGCCGCCGCAGTGGACGCCAAGGACGCCTGGGCACACACAACCCCCAGGGAACGCTCCGATGCCCTGCACCGCATCGCCAACATCATCGAAGCGAACCGCGGACTCCTTGAAGAACTGGAATCGGCCAACACCGGCAAACCCGCGGCCGTCGCCGAAGACGATATCTCCAGCACCATCTACACCTTCCGGTTCACCGCAGGGGCTACCCGTTCCCTGACCTCCCTGGCTGCAGGAGACTACGCAACCGGGCACACGTCCGTGATCTTCCGCGAGCCAGTCGGCGTGGTCGGGGTCATCACACCATGGAACTACCCGCTGCTCATGGCCGCGTGGAAAATCGCGCCCGTCCTTGGCGCAGAAAACACCCTGGTCCTGAAACCCTCCGAACAAACGACACTGACCACCCTCAAGCTCGCAAATCCGGTTCAGTAGATCCAGCTCGCCGTAGTTTCGTAGCGGTGGTTACCCATGGCCTGGCCGACGATATGCCAGTTCTTATGCTCCACGTGGGCGCCGTCGTTTTTGTTCCCTGACCAAAACCGGGTGAACGTCTCCGATACGCGCTTCCCGGGCGATCGCCACTTTCTTCTCAACCAATTGGTCATGGATCGATCGATGTACGAGCAAACACGAACCCGCGATGCATGTCTGTCCTGTAGCGGCGAGAATGCCGGCGATCACGCCCACTGCCGCCGCCTCCAGATCAGCATCTTCGAACACGATATTCGGGGATTTACCGTCCAGCACCAATGACACGTGCTTGAAGTCTCTGGCAGCGCTCTCGTAGATCTTCTGTCCCGCAAGCTCTGAACCCCTGAAGGCAACCTTGGCCGTGTCAGAGTGGCCGACCAGTGGCCATGCCTGATCACAGCCATCGTCGTAGTTCCCCAGACACACGGAGCAGTAACGTCGCGATAACGTTCATGTTCAGATAATCAAGGCTGAACGTTCAGGGCCCCATAGGGTACGACCAGCGGAGGCGATCCGAGTTGACGCAAGAGGAAACCGCGCTACCAAATCAGACGCAAGTGCGCGAAGCAAACATCTATACACTTTCTGGCAAAGGGATACAAGTCACTTTCTTTAGCACCGGACTCGATGGTCAACCATCACTTAGCTACCATGACACGCACCTCGCCAAGACGTTCAAAGGCGAGGAAATCCGTCTCGTTCCGGCCGAGAACGGTCAGCTCGCTAGCGTTTCGCGCGAAACGTCCACTGATTTGGGTTACACGTCTTTCACCCTGCTTGTCCCGCGGGTGAATTTGATTCCCGGCCAGAATGCTCACATCACGACGTTGGGAATCACAGGTACGCACCGTCTGACAATCACTACTCCGGCCTTGGGGCAGCTCGACTCTTACGAAGTAACTCGGTTTTCCGGAACGGCGAGCTACGCAGATTTTTAGCACGCTTCAGCAGCGCCGGTGCGTGGACAACTCGGGTCAGGGTGAGATATCAGCCCATGGCTCACACTCTTGGCAGCTCATGCGTGCAACCACTCCGGTGTGCTTGCAACAGGCGACGCCCGGGACAACCGACGTGCAAGAGAGGGGATCTTCTTCCATGAACTCGACAACCATACCGCCAGCGGCGACGCAGCCCGAGGACCACGGCCGCACTCCGATGAACATGCCGACGCCGGTTACCTTCATCGAACTCCTTGCTGCTCGCACCGGAGTCATGTTGAGGAGCGTCGTCCCTGCAGCGACGCCACAGCGCGTCGATCAGGCATCCCTCAGCAGCGCAGACCAGCAGCGCTTCATCGACGCTGTCGACACGCTCAACCTGCCTGATCAGACCGGAATCAGTGCTTTTGGCCGGCTCGTTGCAGTGCACTCGGACATGGGTCATCGGATGCACGCCATGGGCGGAGCTGATCCAGCAACGGACCCTGGCCAGCAGCGCTTCCTCTCCTGGCACCGGGTGTACTTGTATGAATTCGAACAGCTCTTGCAGACCGTGCATCCCGACATCACCATTCCATACTGGGACTGGAGCAGCCCCGCCGAACAGGCGGTGCCGGGATGGCTGGTAAACGTGCGGCCGGTTGTCAACGTCCCTCGGCCCGGCCCCGGGCGGATCACGGTAACTCGGTTCCCCGGCACGATGGGCTTCACCCTGACTGATGTCATAGGAGGCGCCGTTGATGCGAGCATCGCGTCGCTGGCCACTGTTGAGAACGCTACCGACTTCACGAGCTTCGCTAGCGGGCTTGAGTCCATCCACGACCTCGTCCATGTGTGGGTCGGCGGGCGGAGGGGCACTATGGGCAGGCTCGACCGAGCTCCGGCTGACCCGCTGTTCTGGATGCACCACGCCAACATTGACCGTCTGTGGTTCCAGTGGCAGAAAAGTCCGCAGGGCCAAGGACAGCGGCCGAACCTGCAGGGCGGTGACATGATCATGGATCCGTGGGCCTTCACCGACAGCGACACCGAGGACCTGGCCACCTTCAAGTACACGTATCCGTAGCCAGCCTGTCGATAGCGTACCGGAAGCCGACAAGGCCTCCGGCTGTAGGGTCGCCCGGCTGCCTCTATATTCGTTTCCTCGAGAGGTTTGTTGGTCCGCTCGGCGCCCGGCGGACGAGGATCGTCGGGTCGGCCTTGGTGACGAAGCGTTCGGACTAACACCCACGGGCGGTCCCGTACTCGTGGCAGCACGGTGGATCCATATCGCTGGCAAGCGACACTCAGATAACCACGACGGAAGAAGGAAGGGATTTAGATGGTCGACTGGTCCAAGGCAACCGAGGCCGAAGAGGCTGTGGTCCGGGCGTTGGAAGAGCAAGCGCCCAAGACAGCGCAGTCGCTGAACCTCCAGAGCTGCACGATCCTCGAACAGGAGTACGCCGACGCCGTTGCCGAACTGCAGGCTTGTTGGCAGGACAACGACGCGCCTCACCATGCATGTCAAGCTCTCGCTGTCCAGGTCCGCAACTTGAGGCAGAGGCTCCTCGCTGCCGGTTGCCCCCTACCTCCCAACGCATCGTCCTAAGAAAACTGGAGAGGGAGAGGCGGCACGAAATGGCGCCAAACATGGGCAACCTCGCGGGAACCTGGAAGATGGACCACGACGGCTGGAAGGGAACGCTGGTGATAAATCCCTCTGACCAAGCATTCAACGAGGTCGATGGACTGTGCGTGTACCACGGCTTCACCATCGACGGAACATGGACTGGCAACGACGGGGTTCCCTTGGCGGTCAACGGCTCGTTTGGAGGACGTGACCTCAACCGCCGGGCCGGGGAGCAGTGCCCGGCATCCGACCATAAGACGGTCTTTACGATCTCTTTTCCGGGCGTTCCCCCACAGGTCTTCGAGGGCTACATCTTCACGCATGAGACTGGCCGGATGGCCGGCCTTACGTGGTGGCAAGGCATGCCGTTCGCCTGGAACGCAGCCAGGACTGGATGACCCAGATCATACCCAGGCGAACACCGCCCTCGCGGGCTGTCAGCGGAACGCAGGCAGCCCGCGCAGTGTGAGCCGTAGCGGTCCTTTGGGTTTAGAACTCAAGACCAGTGCATGAGTTCTAAACCCAAAGGAACGCTGGTGCTGATTGATTCGCCACCAACGAAGAGGATGAGGGCATTTGGGCCCGGACCCTAGGGCCAGTTCTAAAGGCGCTCAGATCACTCCTTTTGCTTTACAACACCGCAGGATACGGCGGGGCATTGACATCCCTTGCCGAATTGCGGATCCTCGTGGCTAGGAGTGTTCCAGCTCGCAGTGACGCTGGCCCGGGGGGTACCAATGGTGAGCGGCGACTTTTGCCATTTTCAGCTGAGCCTGTTCCAGTCGTGGAAACTCAGCAGGGACTCGTGCATCGTGCATGTTGCGGCGCGTCAGCAAAGGCTCATTACCGCCTTGGCCATTCATGGTCCGCGTCCTCGAAGCTACCTGGTCGGGCTCTTGTGGCCTGAGAGCCGCGAGGCTCGGGCCTTGGAGAGTTTGCGTGTGAGCATGCACCTGGTGTCCCGGCAGGCACCGGGCCTGTTGGTCAACGGGGGCGCCGAGCTATCGCTGAGTGATTTGGTGGACGTCGACTTGCACCGGGTCCGGTCCTGTCTGCGAGAGCTGAGCCAATCCGGGGCTGACGGGGCGGCTGCTTCCTCCCTGAACCTCTTACGCGAGGCCGAACTGCTCCCGGGCTGGTATGACGATTGGGTGCTCTTTGAACAGAGCAGATTGCGGCAGGACCGGCTCCACGCGTTCCACATCATTGCTCGCGAATCGCTGGCACGCGGCGACTTTGAGATTGCCCTGGAAGCCTCGGAGGCAGCCCTTGAACTCGAACCGCTCTATGAAAGTGCGGTAGGCCTTCTCATTCAGGCTCAAAGGAGCCAGGGTAACAATGCCGCCGCGCTTCGGGCCTTCGAAAAGTATCGAGCGAAGCTGAACGAGGATATGGGCCTTGTACCGTCGGAAGGCATCCGGCGCCTACTCGCTGACGTTTTGTGAGAACCTGGTGCGTTACCCGGTCGGCTTCGGCCGCGCTACATCGTTCCGGTGGCAACAATGCGACAACCGGGGTGAAGCTTTCGCTTTGCGGTATCGGGGCGAGTTCCTAATCATCAGGGAGGTCGTCGAGCCAACGGTTCACCGCTGCGACTACTTCCGCCCGGCCGCGAGCATAAGCAACCGTGGGTTCGTTGCCTTCCGCCGATCCGGCGATGATCCGTGCACGGAAGGGTTCGGGACTTTCCGTGTCCCTCCAGACCCGAATGACCAAGCTTGCCTGGATGGGTGCACCACCGCTTGGCCCATCCGGGCCGCCGGAGCCCCCGCACTCAACCCTGCCCATCAAATCAGCTCCCTGGGCTGTTTAGGAGTTTTCGGACAGCGGATTAGTGGTTTTTCTACGCTGCCGTGGCCGGCTGCTGGTAACTATAGTGGACTTCATTCGGCCGTCGGTAGTTGAGCGCCGAATGGCGCCTGCGGCTGTTGTAGAACCCCTCGATGTAGCGGATGATGTCCTTTCGGGCACGTTCCTTGGTGGCATACGTCGTGCGGTACACCCGCTCGTTTTTCAGGGCCGAGAAGAAAGTCTCCGCCTGGCTGTTGTCCCAGCAAATCCCGGGTTTCCCCATGGATGACCGCATACCCAGCCCGGTGACCAGGAAAGACGCCGAGGTATAAACGCTTCCGCGGTCGGAATGCCAGATCGCGTTGGGCTCGATTCGGGTCGTTGCGGCGGCGTTGGACAGGGCCCGTTCCACGAGCTCGGAGCGCATGTGGTCCTCGATCGCCCATCCGACGATCTTCTTCGAATAGCAGTCGATGACCGTGGCCAGGTAGATGAACCCCTGCCACGTGTGCACATAGGTGATGTCCCCGACGAACTTGAAGCCAGGACGAGCGGCGGTGAAGTCGCGTTTGACCAGATCGGGCATGGCCCCGGCCGCTGCGGCGTCGGCGACCGTCGTGGTCCTGAAGGGCCGTGGCTGGCACGGTATCAGGGTCTCTTGCCGCATAATCTGGCGCACCAGCTCCGGGGAACACTCGATGCCCTCGCCGACCAGGTCCGCGTGGATCCGGCGGTACCCGTAGGTCCCGTCTGATTCTTTGAAGAAATGCCGCACACGGGCGGCCAGTGCCTGTCTGCGGGCCGCGGTGGCCGAGACCGGGCGGGATCGCCAGTGGTAGAACCCCGAGCGGGAGACCTCCAGCCAGAGGCACATCGTCAACACCGCCGGCGCCTTCGGCGTTGCCGCGTAGGAGTCGATGAATTCATACTTCGCCACTACCGTGGTTCCCTCGCGAAGTATGCGGCCGTTTTTTTAGGAACGCGGCCTCCGCCTTCAGTTCCTGGTTTTCACGTTCCAGTTCCTTGAGCCGGGCACGTTCGGAGACGTTCAGCCCCGGCTCCGTTTCGGCGCCGCCAGACGCTTCCCTGTACTTCTTCAGCCAATTACGCAGCGTCTCGGCACCCACGCCGTATTCGGTGGCGACGGTCTTGATGGGCTTGGACGACTCGATGACTTCGCGGCACAGTTCATCCTTGAATTCCTGACTGAACCTGCGACGGGTTGATGACATTCTGGTGATTCCTCATTCCGGTAATCCCCATCATTTCATGGGGTACCACTGTCCGAAATCTCCAGAGCAGCCCACAGAGCGTCTACGTGATTTACTGATAGCCAGCTGACCTCGGGTGTTGCATCGACCCCTGGAATTCGCCTCAGAGCACCCTTTCCCTGCTTAAACACACCATCCCGACAGGCCGCCATGAAAACCTGAGGCTAGCCGGCCTCCTGTGGCCCGAGAGTCGGGCCATGGAGAGCCTGCGGGTGAGCATGCAAACCGTGCGCGTAACGCTCCGGTAACGCTCGTCGTACTACATTGGCTTGACCGAAAGAATACGACGGAGTACCGGTAATGGAAAACAACAAAGTTGGGTGTTCGGCTGAGACTCGGGACTGTGACGGGGGCGCGGGCTGGGGGCCGGGAATGGGCGGGGGTGGCGGCCCCGACGCAGGAATCGGTGGGACCGCCGACGCAGGAACCGGTGGTAGCACTGGGCGGGGCGGAGGCGGCGGCGCTGATCATGTTCCCGGTACCGGGTGCCACCCTAATTCTTCAGAATTTCGCGATGTCGCAAACGTTCGCCATGCGAAAATTGCGCAACTCGCTTTCAAGATATGCGAAGATCAAGGTGGGAAGGCGAATATCAACACTGAGCCGCCCGATGAAGCCAGTGGTGAATGGCGAGTGAGAAGCGTGACATGCACCTGGGAGGACATAGGTGTCGTTGATGAAATCTCGACGCCGACCACCTTGGAATGCTGGAATTCGACATTCTGATGTCTGAGCAAACACTTTCTGAAATCCTCCATCGCGCGAGTACCGCTAAGAAGCCGGTGTTGCTGTACTTCGCCGCGGGGGTCCGGTCTTACTCGGCCGTCAGCCGCAAGCTTGAGAAATGCATGTTGAGTGACATAGTTGTCCGAGCGATCGCGGACAACTATGTGTTCCACGTCTACCGCCAGACGATTGGAACCGGGGTGGAGGCGAGCACCAGCTTGGGTGTCCGAACCCTGAACCCGATCTTGATAGTCCTAACTTTCGAGGGAGACGTCGCGCGGCGCTGGGTGATCGAGTCCGTCAACCAAGTACCTGCCCTGCCTCAGGAGCTCGCAGCCTCCCTGGCTGTCTGGGCACGTCAAGCCACGACGACGTCGGTGGAAGTATTTCAAGCGGGCGAATTGCCAAACGCATCCATCGAGCTTTTGATCGAGGCGGCCGAAAGGGCATGGGGCTCAGGTAACGTCCCACAAACAGCGAAGTGGCTGTCAAAGATCACCGAAACCGGGAGCGCGCCGTCAAAGAAAGTAGCTGCTCGCGCGTCATGGCTGCAACTCGTAATCGAATCGTCTGAGAAGACGCGTGGAGTTTGGCAGGAAGCAGCGAAGAACTACCTCACTGAATTCCCAGCGCACGGGCTTCCAGCCATCCGGATGCTCGCAGCGGCCGGAGCCCCCTTCGATGAGTTGGATGAACACACGGCAACGCTTCTCGCGACAGCCAAAGCGTCAGGCGTCAGTCTCGACCTCAACACGATTGCCTACGAAGCGCTGGCGCTCGGCGCAACCGGCGGTGCCCTTCAGGCAGCTGAGCTCCAAACAAAGGACTTCCCAGGGCAGCCGAATTCGTGGGACACTTTGGCGCACGTCCAAGCAGCAAGGGGAGAATTTGCGGCGGCTGTTGAGACTGCTCTGCACGGGCTTGAAGTCGCGACCGAAAGCGATCCCATCAGATGCGTTTTGCAACAGACACTTGGTGACGCGCAGAACCGATCCCCGGGGGAAGTGCGCCCGATCTGCCAACGAAAGTTGAGTAGAAATTTCATGGCCATCCCCGGAGAGGACCCGCTCTTTGTTGATCCGTGGCCCTCAGTCGTTGTGCGCCAAGCTCTGCACGAACCCCTGTGGGAGGTGGTGCAGGAACATGCCTCACTTCTACCCGAGGTTGTGGCGCTACGCATTCATTTCGGCAGTACAGGCGAAGACCTCAGTCTTGCAGCCCTGTCACCCGGGATCTCTTCTGACACCGCCCAGATGGTGGCAGATAAGGTCGCTGCATTGCATCCTCCTCTGCCTTTGCCTGATTTGGACATGGTATTCACGTTCAAAACACCAAACTGACACCTTCCTGCGATCAGCAAAGGTGATGAACGTGCGGAAGCGACCAGGAGTCAAGATGGCTACTTCTCCCTAGAGGCGTCGTCACTAGGGCCATTTGGCTCGGATTCCAGGGCAAGTTTAATGGCGGTTGCTGTTGTGTCCGAGCTGTCAGGTGCCGAGGTCACGCTACTCTACTTCACAAAACTGGCACATCCGGCCGGGCATTGACATGCCCAGCCGGAATGCGGATGCTCGTGGCTAGGACTGTTCCAGCTCGCAGTCACGCTGGATTGGGGGTACCAATGGGAAGCGGCGACTTTTGCCATTTTCAGCTGAGCCTTTTCCAATCATGGAAACTCCACAGGGACTCGTGCAGTGTGCATGTTGCGGCGCGTCAACAGCGGCTCATCACTGCCTTGGCTATCCACGGTCCCCGCCCTCGAAGTTACCTGGTTGGGCTCCTGTGGCCGGAGAGCCGTGAGAGCCGGGCCCTGGAGAGCCTGCGCGTGAGCATGCACCTGGTCTCACGACAGGTCCCGGGCCTGTTGGTCAACGGGGGCGCCGAGCTTTCTCTTAGCGATTTGGTGGACGTTGATCTGCACCGGGTCCGGGAGTGCCTTAGGGAGCTGAGCCAAACCGGGCTCAACGGGAACGCCGCTTCGTCCCTAAACCTACTGCGCGATGCGGAACTGCTGCCGGGCTGGTATGACGATTGGGTGTTCTTTGAACAGAGCAGATTGCGACAGGATCGGCTCCACGCGTTCCACATCATTGCCCGCGAGTCGCTGGCGCGCTGCGACTTTGAGGTTGCCTTGGAAGCGTCGGAGGCAGCCGTTGAACTTGAACCGCTCTATGAAAGTGCGGTTGGGCTTCTCATTCAGGCTCAAAGGCAGCAGGGCAACAATGCTGCCGCGCTTCGGGCCTTCGAAGCGTATCGAGCGAAGCTGAAGGAGGACTTGAGTCTTGCTCCGTCGGAGGGCATTCGGCGGCTCGTCGCTGACGTTTTGTAGGCGCAGGATTGGCTAGTCGGAATCGGGCAAGTTTCTAATCGTCAGGCAGGATGTTTAGCCAACGGTTCACCGCTGCGATGACTCCCGCCCGGTCGTGAGCATAACTAATTGTGTGTTCGTCACCGTTCGGTGATCCCGCAATGATCCGGGCACGGAAGGGTTCGGGGCTTTCCGTGTCCCTCCAGACTCGAATCACCAAGGTTGCCTGGATAAGCGGGCCACCGTTCGGGCCGCCATTCGGGCCGCCATTCTCGCCCTCGGAGCCCCACGACTTTGCGTTGTCTTCCACAATCAGCTCCTCTCGATCCGGCCATAGAGTGGCTCCTTCGATCTGGCTCACCACCGCTGGCGGCTTGGTCTCGCGCAGTCTCTCAGACCAATCTCAAGTTTTTCTGGTACTTCCTCGATATTGGCATGTCCCATGACGCCGGCTTTCCATAGCCCTTATGGCGTACAGTGCCCAAAGTGCGATTTTCAGTATCAGCCAAACCAAATTGCGGTAGCAATGGTGCGACGGAATCACAGCAGGGCCAGGCTCGTTCCGTCGGACCGATGTGGATGGCTCCGCGCCAGGGACGTCGTCAAACTACGCGGCGCCTAAGAGGAAGGGCGAATTCGGGGGTGTTGACACTGTCCACACTTTGGGCTTCGGATCGGTTCGTACTGGGGTCGGATCGGGCCGGATTCCGCATGTTTTCGCGGGTTCCCGGTGTTTGCGGCGGCTGGAATGCAGTTCGAGTCCCACCTCGGGCACAGTGTTTCCGCAGGTCAGCGGCTTGTTGTCTTGTTGCTGTTGACAAAGCTTGACTTTTTGAAGTTTGCGTGGGTGATCTCCCTTCTTTTGGCGGCTTAGGGCGGCCGATGAGGTATCCCTCGGCGGGCCGGAGACGCCGGAACTTGGAAGCAGTCTTCGATGGGAACTTTGGCCGGACACCGGGAAACGAAACCGGTGGCACGCCAGCGTACCGCGGGTAAGCTCGGCCGAGCGGGACAGGGGCACTGCAGGTCCGGGATTTAGAAGCCGCCGGCGTCTCCAGGAGTCAGCTGTGTGCTGCGCACCTCCGTCCCCGCAACCGCCCCCGATCTGTCGGGGCATCCCACTAGAGTGTTTTCTTATAGGAGAACACGCTGACCAACAAGCTCGAGCGGAGGCGACGATTGAGCCCCGGCTCGTTATGAAGGGCGACGACGACAAGCCGTTCATCCAGGGCGAGTTCTTCGTCGCCGCGTACCAGCGCGGCTACCGGTGGGGACGCGACGAAGTGCGTCAACTTTTAGAGGACATCAAGACCCACAAGGGTGAAGCTGGCGGGGGCGCGCCCACCGCCTATTACCTCCAGCCGGTCGTCGTGTTGAAGCGCGATGGTGTGAGCTGGGAGCTCGTCGACGGCCAGCAGCGCCTAACAACCCTGTTCCTGATCACGAAGTACGTCGCCACGAAGATCGCCGGCTCGAAGTTGGACTATCTGCTTACCTACGAAACGCGACGAGGTAGCCGCGACTTCCTGGATACTCTCGACTTCTCGCGCCGTGACGAGAACATCGACTACTACCACATCGCCCAGGCGTACGAGGTCATCGGAGAGTGGTTCGACGAACAGCCAAACGTCACGCAGGCCGCTATCAATTTCCACACGGCGCTTGCTAACTGGGTTTACGTCATCTGGTAAGAGGCGTCGCCGGGCACCGACGCTACCGCACTTTTTACGCGGCTAAATCGTGATCGCATCCCGCTGACGGACTCCGAGTTGATTAAGGCTCTGGTGCTATCAAACAGCGGCACAACCGGGGGCCAGCCGGGGCGGCAACAGGAGATCGCTGCCCAATGGGACGGGTTCGAGAGGGAACTTCGTGATCCTCAGTTCTGGGCATTCCTTACACGCTCATCGACCGAAAGATCGACGCATATCGACTTCCTCTTCGAGTCCATGACGCCGAAAGCGGGTCTAAGAGAACGGCCCCGCTACTGGACCTTCGGCAAAGTCCAGGAGGATATCGCCGAGCGGGGAACGGCCGCCTTTTGGCGGGACGTCGTCGAGCGCCACGGACTGCTGACGGGGTGGTTCCAAGACCGCTATCTCTACCACCGGATTGGCTACCTCATCCAGGTCGGTGACTCGATCCAAGAACTCATCGACTTATCCCGATCCCGGACGCACTCGGTCTTCCGAGAGGCGCTCGTTGAGCGAACGCGCAAGCGCCTTGGTCTTAGTACTGACAAGGTTTCCCTCCTGCGCTACGGGAAGGATAACGGCAAGTGCACCGAGGTTCTGCTCCTCATGAATGTTGAGACCGTGCTCGACAGCAGCGACATCGGGAGCCGCTTCTCGTTCCACGCCTATGTCGATAACTGGTCACTGGAGCACATCCACGCACAAAACTCCGAGGCCTTCGAGAAGGAGACCGAGCGTCGAGACTGGCTGCGCTCGCACAAGAAGAAGATCGAAGAGTGTCACTGGCCACCAGATCAGCGTGCCGGTGTGGACGGGATCATCAACAAGATCAACGCTCATCTGGCCATGGCCGACGGTAAGACCGATGAGCGGAGTTTCGACGGGATCTTCCGGCAGGTCCTGGCGCTGTTCAGCGCTCCTGACACTGACGCCACCGATGACGACACGCACGGACTCGGCAATCTGGCGCTGCTCCAACGCGACCTCAACAGCAAGCTGAACAACGCGGTCTTCGCCCTCAAACGCGAACAGGTGATCGGGCTTGACCAGGATGGGGCCCACATCCTGCCCTGCACCCGCAACGTCTTCCTGAAGTACTACACGGCCGCGGCCGACCAGCAACTCTCTCTGTGGGGTCCCCAGGATCAGGCAAACTACGTTACTGCGTTGATCGACAAGGTGGAGCGCTTTCTGATCGGCGAGAGCTCTTTCGCTAACGAGGTCCACGCATGAAGGGTTACCCAGTCACGTTCCTCGGTCTATTCGACGAAGCCGTCGGAGACCGTCCAGGCGTCACTGAGATCGAGATCCCGATCATTCAACGTGGCTTCGCGCAAGGGAGAGCTGACGAGGAGGTCAGTGCCCTCCGGGACCGCTTCCTTGACAAGGTCATCGAAGCCGTCACGACTGACAGGCACATGGGTCTCGACTTCGTGTACGGCGACGTTCAAGCCGGAGTCCTGCAGCCACTCGACGGTCAACAACGCCTCACTACCCTGTTCTTGCTGCATTGGTACGTCGCTTCGCGAGCAGATAAGCCCGACCCGGACGCCCCTTGGCTGCGCTTCTCGTATTCGATCCGGCCCACAGCTAGAGACTTCACCCAGACAATCGCCAACAACGCGTATCCCGGCGGGTTGGCCTCTCCATCGGCCTGGATCAGCGACCAGCCGTGGTACGTCTACCCATGGCGCCACGACCCGACCATCGCTTCGATGCTGGTCGTCCTCGACGCGATCCATCGGAGGCTCGACTCGCGCACCGACGAAATCGACGCGATCTGGGACCGGCTCGCCGCTCGCCCCGCCGACGTCCAGAACAGTGCCATCTGGTTCTTGTTCCTCCCAGTCGTTGATATCGCCCACGGCGAAGACCTCTATATCAAGATGAACTCGCGTGGGAAGCAACTGACGACGTTTGAAGTCTTTAAGGCGGACTTCGAAAGCATCATCAAGTCAGCCGACCCTGGCAGCTACAAGCACCTCGTCGACAGCATCGACGGCGCCTGGGCCGACCTGCTCTGGGAGTACGAGAAGCGGGCGGCGAGCGACTACACGATCGACGACGAGTTTGAGCGGTACCTCACTTTCATCATCGAAATCTGCGAGTGGCGCGACGGGAGGTCTGACCGAAAGTGGCACGACAAGCAGGCACGAAGGCTTTGGCCGATCGAGGAACGAGCCCGACTCGCATTCGCCGACCCCGACAACGAATATGCCACTCGGAATCTAAACTTCTTCTTCCACGCGTTCGATACGTGGATTCGCGCCGACCCCGTCACCAATATCAGAGTTCCTTCCGACCCGAGCGTCGAGTTCAGCAAGCTGTTCACCGCCGTCGGCGTCGGGGAAGGACCGGTTCCGCTCTTCTCCACAACGCCTGTTCTGTTAGGCGGCTGCATTGTCCGGTATGGAACCGACTTCTCGGCACAAGAGACGCTGCTCCTTTTCGGAGTCCTGCTCGCGCGACAGGCCACCGACACAATCAGTCAGGACGAAATTGTCAAGCGCCTGCGTTCTCTACGCAATATCACTGCCGCGTTCCTCGACTTCAATCGCATGCCTGCCTACGTCGCGCAGACCGAGAAGCTGATTGTTCACGGCGAGCTGGAGGATTCAGGAGCTTTCCGAAGCGATTGGGTTGCTGATGAAGTCCTCAAGTGGTCCTTTCTGGAGGAGCACCCAGAAGCCATCGCCGCCGTGCATCAACTCGAAGATCACCCACTGGTACGTGGACGCTTCATGGCGTTCGAGCTCGATGCGGCCACGCTGGAAGCACGGGCTGAGGCGTTCGCAGACGTGAGCCGACCGGAACTGCGTGACCTGCTGGGAGCCGCTTTGCTCACCAAAGGGGACTACTCACGCGGTGTTGGTTGGGAGGGAAGGCGTCGCCAGCTCGGAAGTTCCCAAAAGGACGACTCCTGGACTGACATGCTCACCACGGGGTCTCGGGCGAATCTAGCCAACATCCGCGAGCCGCTGGGGGCTCTGCTGGAAGACGTCGCCACGCGGGCGGAGACCGGCACGAACCAGCCGAGCAACGCCCTCGAAGCGATCTGTGCCCAGTGGCTCGCTGAACGCGAGTCCCGCAACTTCTACGACTGGCGCTACTACCTTCTCCGCTACGCCGGCGCCCGTAGCTCGAAGGGCGATGGCTACTACCACGGCACATACGACAGCGCGACCGACGGATTCGCTTATCAGCGCCTCCGGATGCTTCGCGGTAGCAACTACAACGCCTATTTCAGCGACGCGCTGCTACGTGCGGCCTGGGTCGACGGCTCACTTGGTTCTGATGCCGAGGAACCAAGCTGGTGGCACCGCGACGACCCAGGCCTCACGCTCAAGAAGTCCCGCATCGAGATTCGCTGTGATGACAACTCTTTCGAACTCATCCTTCCAGACGACCGTGAGACCCTGAGGGGCAAGGTCGCCAAGGCTCTGACGGCGTTCGACTGTGACGACCACTTACGGGTTCTGGTCCAGCAGACTCCCGAGAGCGGTCGGCTGGTGGATAGCGAGAACCGGATACAGCTTTGTGTGCGACTGGTGCGCGCCTTGGCAGTCGAGGGCCTCTGACGCTCACTGCAGAACGCCGTGGCCGCAGTGATTCGCATCCTTCGCTCCAACGTGGCGCACGGTGCAGCCTCGATGACCGCCGTCGAGACCCCGTACGTCATCCACTATTCAAACGGACGAAGCCATGACCCAGGAAAGCCCGAGCTCAAGGAGACCGTGTAGCAGGCTTTCCGGAGCCTGATTATCTCCCTATGCCGGTGATGCCAGCGTGCCGCATCTTCCGTCTTGCGGGGGAATGCCGGGTCGCAATCGGTAGTGACGGCCACCACGCTGTGAGCATTGCTATTACCTGGCCGGGGGAGGGTTGGCAATCAGGGTGACACTTTCCTGGTCGGAGTTACTTCCAGGGTCGGTTTTCGTGGAGCAAGTTGAGAATACCCCGAGCGTCATTGATCTCTTTTGTATTCTTGCTACGGCCGCCGTCGTCGTCGCTGTATTCGAAATCTTCACGGATGCCGATATCGTCGGTGAAAGTATGTGTGGAGGTTCTCTTATAGGTGTACTTGCCTTCCGAGCTCCAACCCTCACCCTCCGTGGTCTGCGTCCGGGTCTTACCCTTGTAGTCGTCATAGCTGTCGATGAAATCTCGCAGTTCTACTGCCTCATGGTCGGTCAGGCGCGCCTTCGATACGTCGATGTGCTCGCCTATGTACGCGCGGGCTTGCTTCTTCTCGTTCGCGTCCATAATTTTGTAGTCTCCGTTCACGCCATTTCAGTTGTCGGCTCCTCGAATAGTACTGCTAACCCCCGAAAATGCGGGCAGGGTCGGCAATGGATTCAGTCCTGAACGAAGGACGGGACGCTGGACTGCCTGAAGGGCTGGAACCCGTGTTCAAACCGCATGGCGCGATGCGGAACTGTCTCAGGAACGCCCGGTCGTCCTCGAACTACTCAAAGATCCGGTCGAACATCGTGTGCAGTCGAAGTATTCGACAGCGGCCTCCTCCAGAAATGTTCCGCCAGCGTGCGGGAACGTCTAGCCTCGATTTTTCATGACGGTGGGTGATGGTCGCCGGTTCGGGCCGGCGGGTTGATCGGCGGTTGTTTTCTGTTTCCGGGCGGGCTGGTGTGGCCCGTTGGATCGCCTGGGTGTTGGCGCCGGTTCCACTTCCGGTGACGGGGCTTCTCGTCGGGACAGGATGGGTGCCCGCTCAGCCGGGGGCGGGCAGGATCTGTTTGAGGCGCCCGGTGTTTTCCAGGAGCAGTTTCAGGAGGTCTTTTTCCGGCGCTGATTCCGGTAACAGCAGCTGGTTGCGGCGGGCGCGGGTGATGATTTTCCCGGCCGTCGCGAAGAGCCGGTAGCGCCAGCGTTTGATGTCCCAGGCCTTGGCGCGGTGGCCGTCCGGGAGGGCCGCGAGCTGGAGCCAGGAGACCAGGTTGAAGGCGAGGGCGGCGATGTTCGCCCAGGCCTGGTTCGCGGCGAAGTCGAAGAACGGCAGCTTCCCCAGGCCGGTGTTTTTCAGGGTTTTGATCCGGTTCTCACACCGGCCCCGGGCACGGTGCCGGGCGTCCAGGAACGGTCCGTGCCAGCGCGGCGAGTTGGTCAGGAACGCGGTGATCCGGTGCCCGTCGACATCGAGCAGGGTCGGCTGCGCTCCGGGGTGCAGCGGCTCGGCCCGGAGGAACAACTGTGTGTCCGGAGGATAGTCCTGGAGCGGGATGATGTCGGTGGCGTTGATGACCCACGCATCGGCGCGGTCGGCCCCGTCCTGGTCCAGGGCCGGCTGCCAGTACTGTTTGTCGGTGATCCAGTCGATCATGTGGGCCTTGCCGAACGGGAGCGTGTAACTGGTGGAGAACTGCACGCCGAGGCTGTGCAGGTGCCAGAGGAACTTCCTGGATGCCCCGGCACTGTCGGTGCGGACCAGGACCTTCTCCCCGGCCAGAGCCCCGGCGTCGTTGAAGAACCCCTCGGGCAGTTGGGCCACGGCGGTGTGGAAGACCCGGATATGATCCTCGGCGCTGTTCGCCCCGGCGTTGCCGGGCCGCAGCGCCGCGGCGAGGATTTCCCCGGAGCCGTTGCCGGCACCGTAATCGCAGGACGCGATGAACGGGGCGAACCCGTAGCCGCCTTTGTAGGTGCCGGCGACGTTTTCCTTATCGGAGTGCGAGGTCACCAAGGTCGCGTCAAGATCGATGATCAGCGGGTCCGCGGCCGTCGCGGACAGCGCCGGGTTCCGGTCCCCGGCGGCGTCCCAGGCCCGGGTGCGCAGGGCCCGGGTGAGGGTCTCAAAGCCGTAGCTGAACAGCTCCGGGTTCGTCACGGTGCGTTCGAAGAACCGGGACACGGTCGCGTTCGAGGGCAGCTGACCGAAGGCGCCGGGTGAGGAACGCAGGATGTCCAGGTCCGAGGCATGTCCGCCTCCGGCGGCGAGCATCGCTGCCAGGGAACCGAGGACTTTGCCCGAACGATGCCGTGCGCCGGAGGGAACAAACTGGCCGAGCCTGTCCTCGCACAGCCGGCCGAAACCCAGGGCGTCCATGAAGCCCGTGAGGACCGTGACTCCGGCATGGGAGATCAGCGACTGGCCGGTGAAAGTGACGGGGACGGACGGAAAAACACGGGTAGAGTGGTGCATCGAAAAGGTGCTCCTTCACGACCGGGATAAATTGGCTTAGACACCACTATTTTCCCTTGTCAGAGCACCTTTTCGCCTTTTAAACACACCCCTCAACGCCGAACCCGTGAAACCCCCGGGCTAGATCATTGGCTTCAACGAGAACTTCGGCCTCATCCAGCGGGCACTCGACCGCCGGCGACGCCGGGTGATCCAGGTCTGTTCGATGTCAGTTCTGTCATGGCTTCCAGCTCAGAGACAGCCCGGAGATGCTCTAATAGCTGGTCGACCATGATGACCGAGGCGTCCACGACCTCACTTCGGCCTGCGCACGAGCTGTTGAAGAAGGTGAAGCAGCGCTACATGAAGCCATGCGATTTCAACGCACTGCATATCAATACGACTTGGAACTTACGCGACCATATTGAGGCCCGCGGCCGAGCTGCCAACGCCGGCCGCATCGAAGTCGTGGGCCCGACCGACTACCCGAACATCGACATCCGGCCCTGGCCGTCGCGCCGGACAGTCGCCGAGCAGATTGAAGGGCTCTTGGGTTCGCCTGCGATGGCTACGGGGTATGCCTCACCCTATAACTAAGCGGTGTAGGTTCCTGTGATGTCGACGCAGAGTCGGTTACCGAAGCTATAGTCCAACCACCTTCGTCGGTGAAGCTGGTGGACAGCCAGGCCGGACGAGATGCCGACTTCTGCTGCTTTTTGCTTTGTCTCATTATCGCGAGTCAGGCCTCGGAACTCCTCGAGGCCCGTTTCCCCGAAAAGTCACCATGTTGGCCGTTGTTCAACCGGAGCCCCAAACTTCCGGGTCGGCAGCATCTTGCGCCCCACGCGGCGTCAAACTCAGGCAGCAGCTAGCCTGGCTGTTCGGTCAGCTGGTGCACGAGGATGAGCTGCGCCGATCCTAGGCGCAGGCATCAGCGCAGAGGAGATGCTGCGGAATGCAACGAAGACAGTCTGTAGCCAGATGCTGGCCACCGTGCAAGACCTCCACCTGATTGAGCGGCTGGGGTAACCGACGGTCGCTGGAGGTCGCCGAGGATCTGTTCACTGAACGTGTCGGCGTGACGGCCACCGTAGGAGTAACTCAAATGGCCGGCGCCTATGTTGCTGAGTTGGGAACAGCCACGCCTGAAAGCGCTTCAGAACCGCTCGGCAGCCAATGGAGTGAGGTTCACGATCCCTTCGATTTCAACCCGCCCGCCAGCGGTTTGTCCTCAAACCATCGTTAATCGGAGGCTCACGCCTCACCAAAGGCTTTTAGCGTGAGATCGGTGTCCCCATCCTCGGCGGTTTCGACTTGTCGCCGGCGCATTGCTTCGACTGCCGCATCTAGTACTCGCTGACCGGGGTCCCTGCCCAGTCGGCAGTGAGCCCGATTGGTTCTTTCGCGGAGCGGCGATTGTCGCCATTATGTCCTGAATTTGCGTCGCGAGGGAGGCGTCCGTCGTGACGTGGTTGCGCACCCATTGTTCGACGACTGACCGGCGCCATAGCCATTTGAATTTGGGGTTGTCTGCGCCTAATCCGAAGTGCGTATACCAAAGAGCTCCCAACAACGAGGCGGCTTTTTTGGCTGTCGGCGACTGACCGAGCGCTCGCTCGATCTCCGGCACACGCGGGCACCAAAGTTGAATCTGCTATTCCCACGCGTCATAATCGTTGATCGTGGTCTTGCGGGTGGTTGGCCCTGAATCCCTCGGTGTCAGGAAGGGCGGAGCTAGCGATCTGGGGCCCTAAGCCCAATCCGTCCTGAAGTTGCGCTGACTTCAGAGCAAGGAGGACGTCTCTTCCGAACCTGTCGTCCCATGTGGGAGGAATGTAGGCCCTGTCGTTGTAATCGTCGTAGGCCCAGTCCAACAGGTTGGAGATTTGTTGAGCGATTGCCGGATCCGGCGAGATATTTTCACGCGCCCAACGCCGCTGAAATTCAGTGTCGGGGTCGTGGTAGAAATCGTCATCGTATCGCTCGCCACCCCACTCTCCGAACCAAAGTGGTAAGAGTCGCGTAACGCACTCGGTTACAGTGGGCGATCCGTCAAGGTGTTCTATCACGGCTCGAATATGCTCTTTGAGGTCGTCTCGTTCAATTCCACGAGGTTCCACGGGGGGCCGAACATTTGTGCTCCCCACCGCTTGCGCCTCGACTGTAGGGGAACGTCCCTGCACTAGCTGCTGGCTGGTCGGCATCTTCCCTGATGTCTCTGGAGACTTGAAACCTCGCGCAACATCTTTGAAGGTGGAGATTTCCTGATCGTGCCTAACCGGGTTTTCTGCCGCGGAAACGGCTGTCTCCATCACGAGGGGCGATGGTTCGGCCAGGCGCAGGTCTATCGCGGGCCAGCCCGTTTTCTTTCGGTCCTGGCGGACAGCAATCACGTGCACCTTGACGGACTCGTTCCGGATGAAAGTGGAGGGAGCTCGCCCGCGGAGAGTGCGCAGGTGGATGAGTCCGTCGATCGCAGGGGTAAGGCGGACGAACACCCCGAGCTTGTCGATTGTGTTCGTCACGCGCCCGGTGCAGCTGGCGCCGGATCTGATGCCGAGATGTTCGAGCTGTTCCCATACGGTCGGGACCGGCAGGTCGGGGAGTTTTATGTGTACCTGCGCGTGGCCGCGCTGCTCGTTGATGCTGGCGGCGAAGCCGGTCACCGACTGACCGATCGCCAGGACACACGTCAAGTCAAGCACCGGAGTAGCGCCAATGTCAGCGGTGACGCATGTGGCCGGTAACCCGTCGGGCAGCTCGAGAATAGCTCGCCCGCCTTGGATGGACTTGACCGTAGCGCTCATCGGGGTTCCGGGCGGGTAACTCGCCCGAGCACTGTCGAGGGTCGGGACCGGCGGCGGCGACTGGAATGCTATATCGGGCGTTGTGGGGGGCAACTTACGTAGGCTAAGGGTGATCTGAGCGGGCCCGATGCCCTTGTCAAAGGACCCAGTTACATAGCCGGTGACAGTGCCGCCTAGGGGGGTGACCTGAGACAGGGGCCGACCGTCGGTCAGGTCGACGTCCCTGGCGGCTACTGACGCAGGTGTACCGTCGGGCAGCCGCAGCCAAGCCCGTCCCTTTTCATCAAGGACGGTGGTGACGACCGCAGTCGTTCGGGAGCCAACCGGGTGCAGCGCCAGGAGAGCCGTGCCTGGCAGGTGAAGCTCGGGGGCGAGTTCGACTCGAGGCCCCGCGGCGTAAACGATAGGTTCGCTGGCCTGGCCCGGGCGAACGTTCGCGATCCGCCTGTGCCGGGATCGGGCCCACAGCAGCCAAACGTCCCTAGCCCAGGTCGCATCGATGTCCAAGGCCGCCAAGTCCAGGGCGGTGGCGGTGGGGATCTCGGTCGTGGATTCGAGGCGAGTCATGGAGGTGCCGACAGGGGGCAGCGGTCGCCCCGTCGGCAGGCCGGCGAGGCGCACACCCGTCACAGTGTCAAGCAGGTGGTGCAACTCGACTAGTGGTCGGCCCTGCAGGGGCAGGCGGGGGGTGGCGCGGCGCACGTCAATCAGGACTGGGGTGCCGGGTTCGGGCGGCGGTGTGCCGTTCAGCGATCCGGACAGCCGGTGCCGTAACCCGATGGTGGTGTCGGTCGCGAGAAGGTGCACCTCGACAAACTTCCCATTTGGATGGGCCGCTTCAACCACTGCCGGAGTGTCTTTGCCGGCCCGGCCAGCTCCAGGTGCGTTCTGCAGATGGGCGGCGGCCAGGTCGAGAAAGGTGATCGTGAAGTGGTCGACGTGGGACCGAGGCAGGGCGGTGGCCACGAGTGTGGCGCCAGGGACGAGGTCGGCGAGCTGGCCCGTGTCACGCTCGCCGAGGGAGATTGCAAGCTGGGCGAACTTGGCCTGCGTGCCGGCATCGGGTGTGGCTTCGCGCAACAGGAAGCGCCCGCGTCCGTCGGTTCGCGTGAAGACTCGCAGGTCGCCGTGGTGGTCGCGGACTACTCCACCGACCCTGACCTCGATGTGGTTGCCGGCTGTCAGGTCGGGGTGCTGGGCGGGTCCCCACACATGGTCCGGGGTGCGCCAATCTGTCCGGAGGAGGATCGCCGGGGGCTGGTTGAACTCAGGCCGGGTGTATGCGTAGATCTCGTACCAAGTGTCGTCCTCGAGAACGGTGTCTGGGTCGGGCACGACGGCTGGGCTCGTCACGTCTGCGTTGATCGCCGTTCCCGCCCGCAGGGCGGCGACTAAGTTGGAATTCTCATCGACAATCCCCACGAACGGTGGCGCCCAGTCGATGCGGGTGTCGCGTCGGTCGGTGCATTGGTGAAGGTTGCCGTCCAAGCACGGCAGACAGGTGCCGCACGCGTACTCCGCCCCTTCGATGTCGCGGTGGTCGAGCACGGCTGTGCGCGCCACGGCGTCGGTGTCCGGGACGGGAACATTCGGACTCGGCCAGCTGGTGTCGAGCTCGGGGGCGGCGTCGGTGACAGTGCCGCCACCGTGGGCTTCCGCGTGCGCCGCGTCGAGCTCAGCCAGCTCCTCCGCAGCGGCGGGCAGGGGGGGCGGGTTATGTCGCGCGTTGACGGCGGCGACGACGATATGCGGGGCGGGGGAGAACCGCATGAGGGCGCGCGTGCCGGCGGGCCAAGCGGCCCACAATAAACCCACAAGGTTTCGGTGCCGCTCGACCATGCCGTCGCGCGCGGACGCGACGAGTAACTCGACGGCGGCGGCCGGCCCGGCCACGCCCCGGGTGCCGTGGGCCCAAGCCTCCGCTGTAACGAAGTTTGACAAGTAGGTGGTGCCGGCGTATCGGGACCGATTGAGGGGGATGCTGCAGGCCGGTGGCGTCGTCACGGTGTTGCCGTGCACTCGGATCGGCCCGACGCCGTCCTTGCCGGGGGACAAGGCGGCGCGGTCACCGGACTCGACCACATCGGCCGCTTCGACTACAGCGACGAGGTCGGCGAGTTCTTCGTCGCTGAGGTCGGCGTCCATGTCCAGGTCAATGCTGCGGTCGATCTGGGGTCGGGGCTTCGCGCCCATCTCAGGGTCCGCGTCGGCGGGGTCGGGATCCGGATCAGCAGCCGCGGGTGTGAAGGCTGTGCCGTCGAAGGTGTGCTCTAGGTGGGCGAACGCGCGGGTGATGGCCCCTCGTGCGCGGCGAAGGAGGGACGGTTCGACGAACCGTTTGACCTCTTCTGACAGGACCGGGGACAGCCCACCCAGGATGTCGCGGCGCACGGTGGCCGCGGCCAGCAGGGTGTCATGGTTCACCCACCACTGAGCCGCCCATGCGGCGCGGGTGCTCGACGGCTCCCATGGGGGGGTGGCCGGATCGGCGCGCTCCCACGCGGCCACGACTTGCAGGACGAGCTCGGCGTCGTCCTCGCAGGCGCTGGCGAGGGCTCGGTGCCGTTCCGCGGCTTCCAGACGCCACTCGTCGGGCCATGTGTGGTCTGACAGCAGCATTCCCCTGGTGGACACCAGCCAGACCCGGCCGGTGCCCTGGAGCAGGGTCAAGATCGTTGCAACCTCCGGCAAGCACGCGAGTCGGTCCGCATACATGATCGCCATGGCGGCACTTGCCGACCCGAGAACCTGCAGCCGGGACAACTCCTTGCCAAAGCTGGTCGGGTCTCCGGCGTCGTCGAGGGCGCCATTGGCGTGCAATGCAGTCTGCGCTCGGGCGAGCTCGCGGATGAACACGCTCCGAGCCGTGCGGGCCGCGGCGTCCTGCATGACGGGGGGTTCCGGCTCGAACGCTGCTGGCCAGACGATGTCGTACACCGAACCCAGCCCGCCGAGCTTGGCGGTCATGACAAGGTCCTCAAGGTTGGAGCGGGTGGCCCCGGGGGAGGTGTCCTCATCCAATGTAAGCAGCTGGTCTTTGGAATAGAGCGGAAATACCCATCCAGGTGCCTTGCGACCGACCCGTCCCCAGCGCTGCTTGATCCCAGACTGAGAGTGACTCTTGGTACGTACGTCGCCTTGCGCCGTGATCACGTCCCATTCGCTCTGGGCAATCAGGCCAGAGTCGACGACGAATCGGACCCCTTCGACGGTCAACGATGTCTCCGCAAGGTTCGTCGAGATGACAATCTTGCGGCGATCACCCTTCCGTCGACCGGCCAGCGCCGCTTCCTTCTCTGGCGTGGGTAGGGACGCGATCAGGGGATACACGTCGACGAGGTCAGCGAGGTTGGCCGTGACGATGGCGCACGCCTCTTCGATGGCGCGGGTAGTGGGCAGGAACGCGAGGATGTCGCCGTAGATGCCCGCTTCGTCCATGTCACTCGTTAGGGCCACGACGAATTCGGCCACGGCGGCGGGCATGTCCTCCTTCCACGCCTTGACAGGGATGGAGGTGCGGGCGCGCATGCCGAACAGCGCGCGGGTTGTGGCGTGCAGGTCTTCGGTGTAGCCAATATCCCTCGGGTCGACGACGTCGTCCGGGCCGAGCGGGTCGGCATACCGTGGCCAGGAAGACGCAATGAGGTTCTCCGAGTCGGAGGGTCCAGGGCCGGGTGCCAAGCGCAGCTCGGGGGCCATGCGGGACCAAGCGGCCAGGGCCTGTTGACCCGCCGGTGGGGCGTCGAGCTCGCTGAAGAGAGGCCAGCCGTACCCGATGGTCTTGACCGCCGGAATCTCGAGCACGTTGGTGCGGTTCGCACCAAAATACTGACGGTAGAACTCGGCGTCGAAGGTGGCCGACGTAATGATGACGCGCAGGTGGGGGTATCGGTCTAGCTCGCGGTGTAGGAACCCGAGGATGAAGTCGATATTGGTGGAGCGTTCGTGGGCCTCGTCGACGATTAAGGTGCCGATGCTCGATAACCGACCTTCTCGCAGCCAGTTGATCACGGTGCCGTCCGTGACGTAAATCAGCTGGCACGCAGAGTCGTGCTGGCGGTTTCCCTTGACTTGGAACCCGACAGGGTAGCCGGGGCCGACGCCACCGGTGCCGGACATCTCTCTACCCACGAACGTGGCCACCCCAACCGTGGCTTGCACGCGCGGTTCTGTGACGATGATCGGGCCGAGGTCGGTGAGGCGAAACGCGTCGTCGGGCGGATCTAGGAGCTTGTAGGGCATGTACGTCGACTTGCCGGTGCCGGTGCCGGCCTTGACGATTAAGACTCGCCGGTCCGGGTCGGAGAGGTGGTGGAGCATGGTGCGAATGTGCGTCTCATCCATCCCGAACCCGAACTTGCCCAGGTCGACGCCAGGGGTATCGGCAACGAGGTGAGCTGCTGGCAGGGGCCCGAGCGCGCCGAGTGGACCGGTGGGGTGGTCCCGATCGGTGACCTCCCCGGTAGTGTCAAGGTCAATGTAGGCGACGGTTAGCCCAGCGATGTCGCCGTTGTGGGCCGCCCGATGCTCCCGGCACCGGTCAGTGCGCGAACCCCCGCGTTCGATGGTCGCCACTGCCCATGCTTCGGGATAGGTGAAGTACTGGCTTCCGTCCTCGCGTGTGCCAGCGAGGACCTCTCGCAGGCAGTCCTTGCACTCGGCGACTCGCACGTTAGGACGCGACCGTCCACGTCCGGCTGCCGGGGTTGTCGGTGTCACGCTGGGGTCCGGGTGCACCACGGGCGGCCTGGTCGGAACGTAGTTGTGCCTGAGTGGCGGGCGACTTCGGCGAACATTGGAATGACAGTCAGCGTTCCGGGGAACGTGAGCAGATGTGTCGTCACCGACCGGTAGAAGCCGACGATAGCCGCGTCGAGGCCAGTCTGGTAGAGGTACAAGGTGGCGGTTCGCTGGCCGTGGCCGGTCAGGGCGGTTAGCTGAGCCAATGACGTGGTGTACACGAAATCGTCGGTCTCGGCCCGAGGGCGGGGACGTGACACCTCTGCGTTCCGAAGCCAGGCGCCGTCCACCACTGTGTCCATTTCGGTGTGCCGGATGGACAGCAATGCCATGCGCAGTTCGATGTGTGTGATGGCCGGCGGGTGGTCGACCATGTCGAGGGCGTGTAGCGGGAATGCCTGACTCGCCGCGGACCCGTCGTCGTACGCGACGTGAACGTCAATACGACTGGCGCCAGCGGCGTGCTCACGTAGGACGTTGGTGATCACGCGGTTGTGCACTCCGGAGGGGTTGATGACGGTCCGGGTCAGCATGTCCGATCCGCTGCGGGCGGGCGTGACGGCGGCGGTGACTTGGTCGCGGAACCTGGCTTCGACAGCGGCGGCGCCGTCGACACCGACCGGTGCAAGCCAAGTGTCGGCGACGGCGGTGGGACCGAGCCGCCCAGGGGGGTGAGGGGTGTTTCCTGGGGCGTGCGCGGTCGTAACGGCGACCACGAAATACCCGGAGTTCAACCAAGTGCGCGTCTGCTCCGCGGCTGCCGGTGGCAGCAACTCGAGCAGGCCTCGTCCGAGGGGATCGGTCAGGTTGGGACCGACAACGGGGAGGTGAGGCCCGAGCGGGGGCGCGGCCAACGGCATGGTCGGTGTGGAGTTGGCGGCGGCGTGGTTGGCGGCGAGTCTTTCCAAAGCGGTGCACAACCGCTCGTACCGGGCGATGTCGGTGCGGTCCCCCGGGTCAGACTTCGTCGCGCGAACGGCAGCGGTCAGTATGTCGCCAACCAGGGCGCGCACATCAAGGCTGTCGGGTATGGCAACCAGGGTGGTAGCGGTGACGGTCATGCGCGAGCCGTTCGGGAGCGGGTCAATGTGGCCTCAAGCAGACGGTCAAGGTCCGAAAGCCGATCGGGGCAGCGCAGCACCGGCACCGTCGTTCCAGGGGGTGCGGGCACGTCAGCAGGTAACAGCAGCGCGGCGGCCCGCCCCGCTTGCAGGTGAGTGCGGACCGTCGCGAGGTCGGTGTCGGTGACGTGGACTCGTGGTGCGACGTGCACCGTATCCGTGATCAGCGGTGCGTCGGTGGTCCACGGCAGGGCAGTCACGCCGGGCAGGTGGAATGTGATGATCGCAGTGCCGTCGTCGATGTCCCAGGTGACGCAGGTGCGGGAATCTTCAACGACGCGCGGACCCGTGCTGCTCCCAGCGTGGTCCGTGCCGTCCAGACGGCGGTGAAACATGCCGCCGAGCAGGGCGGCGCGCGCGGCGTCAGATTCCGCCTGCCGGGCGCTGCGGTCCGTCCACGAGACACCGCCGGTGAGGATGGACGGAGTGTGCTCGCTAGTTGCTAGCAGCATGTCAAGCTCGACGGGGTGCCAGATAGCCGAGGCCATGGTGTAGCAGGCGCGCTCGGGGGTCAAGGTGGTGGTGGCAACCGCGCCGCTGAGGCGGGTGCGGAGACTGTCGGGCATCGAGGTCACAGCCCAGAACAAGGCCCGCGCGTCAGTTGGGGTCAGCGCCGGCGCGGCTGGGTCTACGTATGCGCCCACGGTGCGTGCGTAGCGGGCCAGCGAGGCTGGGATTCTGCCTTCAGGGTGGCCACGGTAGGTGATCGATTTCCCGTTGAGCGCGATGCTCACTTGCCGGTCGAAGCGCACCTCCATCGTGCCACCGTGCGCAAAGGTGTCGCACAGGGTCAGGGTGAGCAGAGCGCGATTAGCTTCGTGAGTAGCGACGTGGGGGACTTCCGCTGTCTGCCAGGCGACAGCGGCCAGGCCGTCGATGGCGGAATCGCCAGCGATCGCGGCCAGCGCCACGATCACATTCTGGCAAGCCAGGCGTACAGGGCGCGCAACGAAGTCACGTGGGTGCTTGTCGCGGTCAATGTAGGCAGCCTTATAAGCCGGGCCGATCTCGTCCAGGACCCGCGCGAGGCCCACGGAGCGGGCGGTCAGCTCGGCCTCGAGGGAGGACACGTACGCCAGCGGGTCGATGTCCAGAACGGCTAGCTGGTGGCGGGGGTGCACTTCGGTGAGGAAGACCCGCACTACGTGCCCGGGTCGAAGGGCTCTGTCCCCAACCTGCAGGGGCTCGAGCACTGTGCAGGCCAGCGACGCCTCGTCCACGACAGACAGAGGTAGCAGGACCCTCGCGATGTCGTCGGGCAGCAGGCGGTGGAGCGCGTCGACGGCTATGGGCGTCGACACCGGGGCCTCTGCATCCACGAGCAGCCGGGTGACCGCTGAGGACCATTTGGTGGTTTGAGCCAGGGCGTGGGAGTGCAACACGTCGTCGGAGACGACCGGTGCACTCATGGGCGATCCGGTCGGGTGAGGGCGGCACGGAGCGCCTGGACCCGCTCGCTGACCACTGCTGGCGCTGGTGGAGGTGCTAGGCCGACGACCTTACGGGCGGCTTCGACGGCTGCCAAACGGGATTTGTCTTGGCCGCTGGTCCCCGGCTCGAGGATCGTATCTGGGCTGTGGTCGTCCCTGCCGAGGCTGGCAGTTACGCCATCGTCCCCCCGGGGCGTGGAGTACTCATGCACGTGTGGGTAGACGTTGCCCAGGCGGGGCATTCCGCGCTCGTCGGTGTAGACGTCGACCTTGCCTGTTTTACTCCTGTACGTGCTGGCCGCAGGCTCGTACAGGTCGCCTTTGGTTACGGGTCGCCACCCCACAGAGGTAGCGGCGATCTCGGATATCTGACGGTATAAGGCATCACGGTCAGGCTCGATGTTGATCGTCGAACCGACATCGGCGCGCTCGATGTGGTTGTTCCCGCAAGCCATGGTGCCTCCTGCCCGGGCCCGCGTCTTAGAACGTCGCTGGTCCTGAAACCTGCGGGGACGGACCGAGACAACTCGAGCGGGTACCATATGATGCTCTGCGGGCGGCCGGCCGGTCAAGCCCTCGCGTTTATTCTTGAAGATGCGCGCGTAGCAGCGCGTCTGTTGGGGTGGTATCCGCCGGCCCAGCACTGTGAGCCATGGAGCCCACCATGACGCTCAGTGATTCCCAGCTTGAGACTGGCCTCCCGCATGTCAGTGGTTGGAATCGAAGCAGGGCACCGAATCCGCGACAAGACCCTAGCGTCGGGTGACGGCGGCCAGCAGGCAGGGGACTCCGCTTCTTATGGGCTGGGGCAGTCCGCTGGACGGTACATCAAAGTGGTCAAAAAGGGGGCGTGTACATTGTCCACATTTCGGGTCTCGGATCGAGCCGTACTGGGGTCGGTTCGGGCCGGATTCCGCATGTTTCCGCCGGAGCGCAGTGTTTGCAAGGTCCGGAATGCAGTTCGAGTCCCACCTCGGGCACAGTGTTTCCGCAGGTCAGAAGCTTTTTGGTTTTTTGGTGTTGACAAAGCTTGACATTTTTAGGCTCAGGTGTCGCGCCAGTCTTAGATCAGCAACCTTATGTGTGCCCGTCGGCCTCCTTTACGGAGCCCGCGAAGCGATCGACAAGTTTTTGAACCTCCGCAACGATCACGGCATGACGCGTGAGCTTGGCGACGGCGGGTCCCCATTAGAGAGCGGATCATAGACTCACCGCCCAACGCGGATGGCTTTCGCTTCTCCAGGATCCTCGCGATTGCGGGAACTTCCCCTAGATAGTTACCGGGCTCCTGCGGCCGTGTGGCACAGCATGGCGATGAATTCGTGCCCCGCTGCGGAGGTCTCGCACGGCCATCACCCCCACTGCGCATGGCTGCAAAAACGGCGTTTGAAGGGTCCGTGGTCGGGCCGCCAGTGCCTGGCTCAGGACGGTGTAATGCTAGGCCCTTGTCAGGCCAATGGAAGGATATCGGTGGCCCGCTCACATGGTCGAGCGGCAACGGGCAAGCGCGAGAGGAACTGGGGGTGGGAGGGCCCGGCAAGGGTCAACCGCGTGAGACTGACTGGTCGAATTTGGGTAGCGAACCGTGATCCGGATGAACCAGACCCTGAAAACCACGCTACTTTCGTCCTCCCCGCCATCGTTAAATTGTGTAACCCGTAGAAAGACCAGATTCGTGACTCACAGCAGATGGATACCGATTCTAAGCTGTTCCTGCCCCTATGCTGGGGTGTCGGCAGCTCCCGGCCATGACACCAGAGAGAGGGTCCTTCTGATGACAGACCGGCCGCCATTGACGGTAGCTGAGCCCAGCCGGCCGGAGGCCACGAAAAGCCAGCACGCTGTCCGCGTCTTGGTCCTGCTCGACAAATGCGGTGATCCGGTTACGGATGCCGATCCGGATGGGTTTGTGAAAGTAATCCGCAGCGAACTGCGCTTGCAGGCTCTCGACTTTTGGCTGAGGAACCCCGATTATTTGGCTGATCAAATCATCAGCAAGGTGGCGGCCGGTGAGCTGCCCGCCAGGAAGTACTTGCCGCTCGCCCAGGATCTACTCGATGGATTGGAGCCGAACCTGCACTGGTATCCAATGCCTAAGTGGCTGCGAGGCGCGTACGAGGCTCTTGACGACGCCTTCTCGTTGCTGCAGTCCTATGGACTTGCCGAAGTTCGTCGCAAAGGCAAACCTCCACAACGGCATCGCAACGAGTTTTTCCTGAGACCAGCAGGTGTCGCCGCGGCGGTCGACCTGGCCGCGGACCCGGTTCTGTCTTGGTATGGACGGCAGGCCGAGCTTGTCGATCTGGTCGCCGGTTCAGACAAGGGTAGCCGGCTCAAGGAGCGACAGTATGAGCAGGCGGAGTATGCCGAGACGCAGTTGGGCCTGAGGATCGCGTCGATTGCGCCGGTTGTGCGGGAGCGGCTGAGTACACAATTTCAACTGAGCGGAGCGCTTAATTGACCATTCTCGGTGCTGAGATCCACGCGAAACTCGTAAAGAAGTGGGAGGGCCTCGAACTCGGTCGGGTCGAACAGATCTTGGCCAAGGAGGGCATCGTAGACCGATCGAATGCCGGCGTCCCCGTGCAACTGCAAATCGTTCGAGTGGCATTCTCGGGGGTGAAGTCGCTAGTGGTGAACAAAGGTGGGGACGCTGTCCCGCCCACTGATCACGACGGAGACAAGCCTCGGATGAACGTGCCGTTCAAGATCGATTGGAGCCCCGGCGCCGGTGTCAACGGCGTCGGCAGCGAGAAGAACCTTCGTGGTAAGTCTTCGGTACTGAAGGTCATAGCGTGGGCGCTCGTGGGCCGATCTCCGCTGCGAGCGGACGTCCAACAGTGGATCAGCAGCGTGACCGTGGAGTTTAAGATCGACGGGACGTTGTTCGCTGTCGTGTTTCAAGCGGTTGACGGGATACCAAACGGGTACCTGTGGCAACGTCTTCGGTCTGGACAGAGTGAGGGCGTCAAGCTGGGTTCGTTCAGCAATTCGGATACGTTCGAAGCGCTGATGAACTCTTTCATGCTTGAGCGCCTGCGGCTTGAGGACCTCAGCGTCTGGGCTAAGGACAAACTGCAGCCGCACGCCTGGCCCTCATATGCTGGGGCGCTGAACTTCTTCGCCGACCAGCTTGACCCCCTCATTGGCAACGTGTCGTCGTTGTCGACTCGGCTCCTGCAGATGTTCGCTGGCACATCATGGGCGCCGCCGGTCGGACACGTTAACGCGGCCCTCGGCCGGTACGAATATGAGAGCAAATTGGCGGCGCAGGAGGCTTTGGCTGGCGCAGAGTTCGCCAGGGCACGGCGCGCTGACGCTGAGGCTCGTTTCGAACAGGCGCGGGCCGCGCTGGATGCATTGCCGTCGAATGTAACGGACGTTGCAAGTGTGTTTGCGTTGGTGAGTCACGCCAACGACACATCGCGGACGGCTCACGCACTGAGGTTGCAGCTTATGACTGCTCGTGGGGCACTCGATGAAGCGCGCGCCTGCGTTCAGGCCGAATCGGCGCGCAGGCGTGCGGCAACAGAGGACAGGTTGGCGCGCAAGTTCTTTAATAGCATGCAGCCGACACAATGTCCTCGTTGCGCTTCGAAGGTGACCGCGGAGCATCGTCGGGCAGAAAATGATGAGCATGAGTGCTCGTTGTGCCACGCCGGACTTGACCTGGCTGCGCTCGATGACCAGGTCATGGTGGCGTCCAACGTCTCTGACAGCGAGCGTGAACAGCTTCGCAGCAAGGCATCGCGGGTGATGGATGTCGTCGACGATGATGATGATGATGATGATGATGACGGGGGCGCTGTCGACGATCTGGCTTCGCTGGAGCAAATTGTTGCCGCCGCCGAGCGATCGGTGGAGTCGATCGAGGCTGACCTGGCTGACGCCGAGGGCTCTGAACAAGAAGCCATCAGCTCGGTGAAGGCGGCTCAGGATGGCCTTGTTGCGGCGGAGCGTCGCCAACAGGCCATGATCGAACTCGCGCATGCCCAAGGCGCCCTGGAGTCGCTAGGACTCCCGCCTGCCGATACCGGGGGGAGTGGCGAAACCGACCTAGTTGGCGCCGTTCTGAGGGCTGCCAAGCCAATTGTCGACAAGTGGTTGAAGGCGGATCAGGACCCCATCTT
Organism: Arthrobacter sp. TE12232; assembly: GCF_054062615.1. Lineage (NCBI taxonomy): Bacteria > Bacillati > Actinomycetota > Actinomycetes > Micrococcales > Micrococcaceae > Arthrobacter > Arthrobacter sp. TE12232. The sequence continues at coordinate 589,858 of NZ_JBSSFK010000001.1, read as the reverse complement.
GGACTTGGTTTCTGAGGAGATCGCACGGCTGGCGCGTGACTTCGGTATCGACAACTTGGAACGCGTGGCTCTCAAGGGCAACGGGAACATGACGGTGTGGACGGGAGGCGCCCCCGAGGGTTACGCGTCAATCACCGGTGGTGAGCGCATCCGCCTGAAGATCGCGACCGCTATTGCGCTGATGCGTGTGGGCAAGCGCGAAGGCGTCGGCCGCCATCCAGGGCTATTGTTCATTGACTCCCCGGCCTCGGAGGAGATTGATGAGACTGACCTAGCGGAGATGCTCGGGGCCCTTGTGGACGTGGCAACGGAGGCGAACGTACAACTGTTCGTAGCGACCGCTCACACAGCCCTGTTGAAGAAGGTTCTGAATGAGGATAACGTGCTGGCCGCTGATGGCGACGGCTATGTCTGGTGACAGACCACGGCCCTCGGCACTGAACCGACACAACCGACGATGAGGCCGAGATAGGGAATGAAGCAGGACACCATCGGGCGTCTGCGCTCGTGTTTGAATGGGCGGGAACCACGAACCTCCATCGTTGCGGACATCGGTGGCTGGGATGCATTGGCTGAAGCTATGGCTACGCTTACCGACGACCCTATGCTCTACGTGGTCGCCAACATCGTGTGCCGGGACCTCGACCCCGCCGACCCGGCTTGCATCGCGACTACACACGCTCTGGTGGAGGTAGTCGCAGAGACGCAGGACCCCATGACATTCGCGTTGGTCACTGAGACCATGTGTGGCTCCCCAGAGTTCCTCGATGTCGCAGGTAGTAGGCTCGCTGACGCTTGTCTATCGCTGGCAGGCCCTCCAGACAGCCAGGGACTACCTGGCACATTTGGGGATGTGGTTCGCGCCGGAGAGGCGCTCGAAGTGCTGACACGTCTTGCTCTTGACGGGCACGGCTCGCGGTTCAAGGTTCTGGCGCTGCTTAGCGATATTAAGGGCGTCCAGCCTCCTCGCTATGCGCGAGCCGTCTTGCGAAGCATTACCGCTGCTTACGACCACTGGGACGGAGTTGACGACGTTGTTGAGGTCTTGAAGGAAGTAACAGAGGACGGGGGCATTGTTGATGATGATGTTGAATGGACGGCCGCCAACATCGAGGTTCTCCGAGCACTCCGGTCGAGCACTGCAACCGCAGCCCTTACGCACTTCAGCGCCGCACGTGCTCGACTCCTAGGGATTGAAGATGAGCGCGAAGACGCCAACATCCTTAACCGCGTGCTCGGCCATCTCGAACACCTGATGGCAATTGCAGCCGCCGGTGGTACGGTTCCCACCCGAGCGTTCATATTCGAGGCTGACGCGTTGACAGCGCTGCGGCGCGACGCTGAGCGGTATGCTGTCAACTCGTCCGGCCTCGGCCACTGGGCAGGAAACCGCAAGCAAGTGGTCGTTGCCAGCTGGGTTAGTCTCGCCGAGGACCTCACATGGCTGGGCGACCAGATTGACCGCGACGTGTTCTACGAAGTCGCTGTTGTCGTTGACCGCATCGTAGCCATCTACGATGCATCGCACTCGTATGATTTCGGCAGCCACCGCGACGGTGTGGGAATCGTCCGAAAGGTCCTCCGTCCCGCCATCGAGGGCGGGTTTGTTCAACGCGCCACCCTACTGCGGCATCTGAGCGACCACGCGGACGCACTGCAGCATCAAGCATGCGCTGCGCCAGATGACGCTGATCGCGATCGTCGGCTCGTAGGCGTACGAGTCCTTCTCGAAGCGGCCCGTGAACGCCTGCTTGTCAGCGAGCCGCCGGGAAAAGACGACGAGCAGGTAGTCGTCCCGCCGCTGCTTGCTGACCTGTTGGAAGGCCGAGCTGAATTGGCCGGTAAGATCGCTCGCACACTTACTGCCGGCGACCTTGCAGAAGTCGCAACAGCCATAGCCACGTACCAACACATCTCCCGTACTGAACCCGACCTCACCGTGGAAGCGATCATCACGAACATCGTCACGAAACTGCATGGCAGTGACGACTTTAAGGGAGACGTGGCAGATGCCGTCACCCGCGTCATCAGGGCCCTCACGTTGTACGTAGCCTCGATGACCAACGCTCAGAAGTCTGAAGAACCGTGGTTGTTCAAGGCTCGTGTGGCGGAATCCGAACTGCACAGCCACCTCCTCGGGTGGTTATGGTCCAACCACTTTCGCCAGCGCGCCAAGTCCGAAGTGCAGAGCGTTGCCGGGGGACGCACCGACATTCAATTCGCGTTTGAGGGGTTTACCCTAGTCGCCGAACTCAAGGTCGACACGACGCATGTCGCACTTGAAGACAAGCCGAAGTACATCCGGCAGACCGCGGCATACGGGAACACTGACATCAAGATCGGGTTCCTCGTAGTCCTACGCACCCCTGCGTCAGGTGCCACCAATCTGGACGACCTGGCCGGTAGTGTCGTACACACCACGATTGATGGTAGTAGCCGTGCGGGCGACCGTCACGTGGTCATGTTCGACATCCCCGGAAACCGAACACCGCCGTCAAGTGGCTGAGATAATTGAACTCATGCTTATTGAGAGACCAATCAACTTCAATTGCCGAGGATGCGGCCTTCCCGAGAATTGCGAGCAAGGCATCGAGTTTTCGTCTGATCAGTATTACTCGGCCGAAGACACGGAGTCGTCTGTATGCCACGTTTGCGGTAGAAAATTGACCGCGGGGTCAGGTTCTGTCGTTCGGCCCCATCCAAAGGTGCCTGCCACCAAGGAACTCCACCAACTAGCGTGGTACCACACATCGGTTGAACCCGAGTGGCCAGCAGTCTCATTCAAATGGTCAGCGAAAGATGAAGTGTCCTTCAGCCGTTTCTCGACCCAAGAGCAATTTGAACAAATCAAGCGTTCCAAGGAAGACCAGGCCTTGCACCTCGGTACCTACGAAGCCGCGATTGAAGCAATGCTCCGCCGCATGGAGCAGCGGGACGAGCGACACTTGCGGTTCAATCTCTACAGGGTGGAGTTGAAGGACGAATTGATTTTCAAGAACGAGGTTCAGAAGGACGAATTCGCCGATAAGATCACGCAGTCGGAGCTTCGCGACATGGAGGTTGATGGCATCCAGTACCTGAATGCTCACGAGTCGGTTGGTAGCATCTCGCTTGCCGTCGCCCGCAAAGCGATCAAATCGACTCAGCGCATAAGCCTGCCCGTGGAGGGTCTTGTTGAGGATCCAGCCCCTGGGATGCTTGACGACTTACGTAGCCTCCGGGAAGCATCGGACAGACAGTTGCAGGCGCTTCATGGTCGCGAGTCGCTCTCGGCAGAGATCGAACGCAAACTCGGTCAAACTCCTACTCGAGTCAAAGCACCTGTTTCGTCGGTTAGGTCTGTACCGGCCACCATGTCCCGACTCGTGGCTGAGCATTACCTCAAAGGTGTCTCGCCCGCACTCCGGAAAAAATACTGCACGGCACTTTCAGGAGCCGGGACAGTGGGCGATAAAGGGGCCGACGACGTGTGGCGCTGCTTGTTCGTAAATCTCTCGGCAGTCATTACTCGCCCTGAGAAGATACTGGCAGCCCTGCACCGGACGATCCCGCAGGATGTGGTTCCGGCGTCGTAAGCCGGGCACCGACGTCGATCATCAAGGGGAGGGGCGCCGTTGCCACGGAACTCCCTTCTGTACTACGAACAGTCAGTCCAAGAGCACCCTGGCGACGGCCGTCTCCCGGCGGAACACCTCGTCGTAAACTCTTGTCCGGCGAAAACCCCTGACGTGCACAAGAGTTGGCCGTGTTACAGCCTTGCGTCGGCGTTGCTTTTGACGAGCAGGTCATGTTGTTCAGAGGTGAAGGAGGGATAACGAAGAAAGATCTTTGCCGTAGCCCAGCGCTGAAATCGGGACTTCCAGTTGCCATCCTGTGGCCCGTGGGTTGGGTCCGCCTCGCCCTCGGCATCGAACCTACAGGTCGGACAAAGAGAGAGTGTGGACAATGTCCACATTCTCCATCCCGGACGGGCGAGTAAACCTGCCCGAACTGGCCCGGATGCGGCATGATCCGCGCCCTCCCACTGTTTCCGAGGCCCAGGAATCGTGTGAGCGCCTAGCCTTTCATAGTCCTCCTCGCATTAATGCGCGGTAATTCCTCCTTTCTCAGATGCAGCCGATCGGCTCTCCGCATATAGGATCCGGGGGTGAATGTTTTCGTATGCGGTGACGCGCTGTGAAGTTCTTGAGGTTGACGCTGGCATGGATCCTTGTTGTTGTCCTTGCTTGGTGGATGACGGTGCAGGGCATTCGCCTGGATCAAGGCATTCCGGACCCGTTCATTGGGTTCACCCGAGGCCAGTGGGCTATTCTGCTCAGCGGGTTCATCGGTGCTGGGTTGAGTGCCGGAATCGCGTACATTGCTTTCAAGCGGACTCTTGTGCTGCAGCGACGCCAGTTCGCGGCACAGGCCAGGTCCGACGAAGAACGGCTGGAGCTGCAGCTCAGGGCACAAAGAAAGCAGTTTTACGAGCAACTCGCTTCCCAGGACGAAGCTCTTCGTGAGCAGCTCGATGCCAATTCTGATGAGGCCAGTAGGGGCCGAGCGCTTGCGGCCGCCGCTGATGCAGTGGCTACCCTTGAGCGGGTCACTGAGGAATATGCAGACTCTCAGGCTTTGACGATGGCACGGCAGTATTCCGTCGCAATCATCAGATGGACGTTCGAACTAACTGATGAGCCGCTTCGAACTGAGCTCAGACTTTGGCGGACTATTGTGCGCGATGCTGTCTTCGAGTCGAGCCTGGAGCATCGAAACATGCGTCCTGTGACCGGTTCTCCTCAACGGTTAGAAGCACTGGCTGAGGGCTTCCAAGAGGCTGTCGTAGCGTGGGAGGCGGGGAGGGCCCAGGAACGCACAGTTGACTTCACTCGCATGCTCACTGAAGCGCGCACAAAATACATCAACACCAAGCTCCAGTCTCAAAGGCAAGGAAGTTAGCTCGGCCCGACTACGCGGCAAGCCCCCTTCCTGCTGCGGACTACGACGGCGGCCAGTTGCAAGGCACCCGACGGGAACCGCAGGGTGCTGTTTCTTGACGAGACGTCAATCGATAGCACCCCACAGTCCCGGTCAACGTGAAACCAGTCCCGTTTGGATGTGGGCCACTGGTGGTGAAACCACAAAGGACCAGAGCTATGTGAGGGCTCTGGTCCTTGTAGTTGCATGTTCTGGACTCGGAGTTAGCGACGAATGATCCTGCCCACGGGTGAGGCTACGTGAGTGTTGGCTATGGCTTCAGGTTTGAGAGCGCCTTGTGCGATTTCTGAAAGGGTCAGAACGGGGGCATACACGATATGCCCGACGATGAAGGCATTGAAGAGTTCTTCGTTTGCCTCCGCACGTTTTTTCGCAGCCTCCCGCAGTAGTAACAATGCAGCGATTCCGATGCCCACCCCTAATACGAGGGCGAGCATCAATTGATCCTCGCTTATCAGGCGGGCGGCCAGAACGAAGGCAAGCAGCAGAGAGGGAAAGACGAGAGCAGCCCGAAAAGCGGCTTCAGACTTGGCCTTGTCGTACTGGTCGTACGCCTTGTCGTGCTTCGAGTGTAGTTGGACAGCCACAATGTCCAAGTCATCTATCAGGGATGTCACGATCTGGTTGTGAAGATAAGTCTCTACTTCAATCTCATCAAGATTCATCGAGGTAAGCCGATCTCGCGTCCGGTCGGCGTCAGAAACTGTCGATTTCAAGACGACGCCGGCTGGTGCCTTGTCCAGCGCGGCCCTGATTTCAGCGGTGAGTTTTTTTGACAGCCGCTGATAACTGGTGGCAGACACGAGAAGGACGGGAGGACCCGACTTCTTCCACTTGCGCTCCAAAAGCAGGTACATGACCGCCCGGTCGAGCGAAAGAACCATGCCCACGAGATAGCCGACGAAAGCAATCAATCCGAGCGACCCGGCCGGTCCGAGATAGTCCATCAAGCGCCTGATGTTGCCCGTTAGGGAATCTCCTTGGTCCACCTTAGCTACGGTGTTTCCGAAAATGAGCCACAGAGTAAGGAGGAGCATCATGCCGGACGACAATGAACTCTTCATGTCGCGCAAGTTCGTCAGGATGAACCGTCCCGGGTTTGATGCCGCTATCTTCTTTGAGAAAGATAGTGATTATGCCCAAGCAGTTCCCTCCCGAGGTCCGTGACCGTGCAGTGCGCATGACCCTGGACAGGTTGTCCGAATACCCGTCTGTTTATGCCGCTTGCAAGGCACTCGCGCCGAAGCTCGGAGTCGGTGCAGAATCGCTGCGTCGTTGGGTTGTCCAGGCCCAGGTCGATGCCGGCGAGAAGACCGGACCGAGCAGTGACGAGCTGGAGGAAATCAAGCGGCTTCGGGCTGAGGTGCGGGACTTGAAGGAGTCCAACGAGATCCTGAAACAGGCCTCGATTTTCTTCGCGAGGGAGCTCGACCCTCGCCGCCGCTGATCTGTCGGTTCATCGACGAAATGCGCGCTGTTGGTTATGCGGTCGAGTCGATCTGCGCCGTCCTGCGGGAGCAGGGCGTGCAGGTCGCCGCACGAACCTACCGGGCGTGGAAGAAGCGCCTGCCTGCCCTGCGCACCATCGAAGACGCACGAATCACCGACGCGCTGCGCAGCTTGAAAGTCCCCGACGCGAAGGGACGCCCCCGGCCCGAGATCATCTACGGGCGGCGGAAGATGACGCAGTGGCTGCGCCGTAACGGCTTCCCCGAAGCTTCCAAACACACCGTGGACCGGCTCATGCGCGACGAGGGCATGAACGGCCTCGTCCGGGGTCGCAAGACCCGCACCACGGTCCCCGGCAAGGATGGCCGCCGCGCCGGCGACCTGCTGGACCGGGACTTCACCGCCCCGGCCCCGAACCGGGTCTGGGTGACGGATTTTACGTATGTCCCGGTGTACTCGGGATTCGTCTATGTCGCCCTGGTCATCGACCTGTACTCCCGGGCGATCGTCGGCTGGGAAACCTCAACCGTCAAGGACACGGCGTTCGTCGAACACTGCCTGCGGATGGCCCTGTGGCGGCGGGAGCAGACCGGCCGGCCCGTGCCGGCGGGACTGATCCATCATTCCGATGCGGGCAGCCAATATACCTCCATCCGGTACACCGACACACTGGCCCTGGAGGGCCTGCAGCCGTCCATTGGCAGCGTCGGTGATGCCTATGACAATGCTGCCGCGGAGACCGTGATGGGGCTGTTCAAGAATGAGGCCGTCGCGAAGGATTCACCGTTCCGCACGGGGGCGTTGAAGAACGAAACCGATGTGATGGAGATCGTTTTCGAGTGGGTCCACTGGTACAACAACCAGCGCCTCCATTCCTCCCTCGGGCACCAGACGCCCGAGGAATTCGAGCAGGCATACTATGCTCGAGAAATCGGCTCGTTACCCGACGACGCCGCCAACAAACAGGCGGCATGATTCCCGGGACGGTTCACCCGACTTGTACAAAAAGGTGGGGGAATCACTAAGGATCAATGCCGAGAGCGTTTCCGGCAGCAGCAAGGCCTGCCAATCCGTTCAAAAGCTATTCCGTACTCTGGCGACGACGGTGCAGTGTGTTGTTGAGTTGCGCAACGAGATTGGGACAGGGCATGGGCGCACGACCGAGAGCATTGCTACAGAGGCGCACGCTCGTCTGGCATTGAACAGCACTGTTACCATCACTGAGTTCTTGCTCGATACGCTGGGCCGGCGAAGGTCTAGTCAGGCGAGTTTCACATTGTGATCTTGATTGAACTGCGCCACTACAGCAGTCACGGTGATAAGTGACACGGGGGTGAATGTCCTTGAGCGTTTTCGGGGCCCCCGGCTGCCACGAAAGTTTGTCTAAACCTGTGCGAGGTCCGCACGGGAGGGCAGCCCAGTCGAAGGGGACTCGCTTTGGGACGCCGGCAAGATTTTCGGGGCGGCGTAGCTGGATAAGGTCGGAGAACTCAAGGAAATACTTGCGACGGAATCTATTGATGTCTTCATACTTCTCGCGTAGCCAGTGCGAGTGTGGAATACGACCCGGTGATATGGCCTCCGCAGTTTCGGGTGCCTGGGGGCTGAAATTCGCGCCCTCGTGGCAGGGTCATGAAAATCAGAGTGCCATCACCCGCATGCGATGACGACGTCAGGTGCTGCCAGGCTGATCCTCCGGTATGCCAGGACGTGTCAGTAGCATCCGCTAGTCTAACGGGATGAACAGCGAGCGTGGGGACTCCCAAGAAGTACTGGACGAAGCAGAGGTTGAGGAGGACCAAGGGCCAAGTCCAGAAGAGCGGCAAGATTATCGGTTCAGCCAGATATGCCAGGATTTCGTCGAGTACCTTGAGTCGGTATCCGATTTGCTCGACGAGTTGGCCCCTCATGTTGAACATCTCGACAATCGGGCGCGGGATGTTGAAACTATTCTCGCGGGCAGCGAACACACTTTCAGTCGGGATGACATCAGTGAGATCGAGGTGTTCTTCGACAAGCATCTATTTGTTGAAGAGCCCAAGCCGGTGGGTGCGCTTATTGGCACCCTCTACGCGTCCTACCAAGACAAGTCATGGCAACCCGGGCTCGTTTATCTTCTATACAAGCAAGCTACATATAAACCAAAGCTCACTATCCTCAATAACTCTCAGATCACCATGATTATCAGCGGGCTCGAGTCAGTGCTGGGAGAATTGACCACGCACTACTTCCGGGTGGCGCCACAGGCGCTGGAAGCGGGGCGAGAGCGGGAGAAAGAATTTTCCCTGGGCGATTTGAAGAAGCTGGGCAGCATAGAGGACGCCGTTGAATCTGCCATTGCCTCGCGTGTAGATGGGCTCCTTCATGGCAGCATCGCTGGGTGGCGCAAGTTTTATAAGGACCGACTCAACTTCGACTTCACCGATCTTGCTATCGATTGGGCCACTGCTGAAGAGGTATTTGAACGCCGACACGCAATTATTCATAACGGCGGCCGGGCGACTAAAAAGTACCTCAACGTGACCAAACAAACCGGCATCGTTGTCGATGAGCCGCTCATATCTGATGCAGAGTATGTACGTTCGGCCATCGATCAGTTGCTTGTTCTTGGTTACTCGTTGGCTATTAGCGTTTGGCGGAAGTTCGCACACAGTAAGGGCCGCCCTGACAGCAGCCTCCTTGACGTCTCCTACAAAATGCTCGTTCGCCGACGTTGGGCCGCTGCCGAGCAACTGTGTGCCCATGGTCTAGAACACGCGGCCTCTGCGGAAAATGCGCATCTGTACCGCGTGAATCTGTGGCTGGCCCGGCGCGGGCTAGGGGAGGCCAAGGCAGTTTCCAAGGAAGTCGAAAACTGGGACGTTTCAGCTTTGAAAGTCGATTTTCAGCTGGCAAAAGCCTGCCTCAGCGAGGACTACGACACTGCCTTTGACCTCCTGCCGGAAATGGTCAAATCAGGCCGGATCAGCGGTGACGATTTACTCCGCTGGCCACTCCTTGAAGGTATGCGCGCGGATGCACGCTTTGCTACGTTCGCGGGTGCCATTGAAGCATCACTGAGCGAATCAGACCTCGTCTACCAACTGCCGGGGGGCAAGGTTTATCACTTAACCTCCTGCGCTAGCCGTGGGGCGGGAGCGAGGTTAGTTCCGCTTGAAGAAGCGACCGAATCAGGAGCTCGCCCATGCAAGACTTGCCACGGGCGAGAGAAGGACGCGGCGTAAACAAGAAAGTATTGCTAGGGCTCGGCAGGTGCCTAATTATGTGAGCAATGGCAACCACCTTCAATCTCCGTTACAGTCGCGTTGTCGCTCCGCGCCCACCCGGATGACGTCAACTTGGGTGCGTATCCGCGCCAAGCGTGCGGGAATTAGAGATGTGGGGTGGTTGGTGAACTACTCGATAGGGGCCTCAAACGGGGTGTGGACATTGATGCTCCTATACACGTCAATGTTCTCTGAGCCAGGTTTCGTAGCGCTGGTGGAAGACATCATCCCGGCTGAGTCCGCGTTCCAGGCGGGACAGGGCGGTGGGCCAGACGTGGAGGGCGTCGGCGGCTTGCTGAAGGGTCAGGTGCTTAGCTGTGCGTGTTGTCCGGAGAGTTCCTGCGTCGGGGGCGGGGCGCGGGTGGCGGAGTTGGTCGTAGATTTCCCGGGCGACGTAGCGTTTGAGGCAGCGCATGATTTCTTTGGTGCTTTTGCCCTCCTGACGCCGTCTGGCTACGTAGGCCCTGGTTCTGCTGTCGTAGCGCATCCGCACGAGGACCACGTGGTGGATGGCTTTGTTGGCCTGCCGGTCGCCGGCGCGGCTGAGCCGGTGACGGGAGGTCTTTCCCGATGATGCGGGGATCGGTGCGACGCCGACCAGGGCGGCGAACCCCGAGAGTCAACGAAATCCGGGGCAGTCCCCTTGGAACTGCATGACTTGCTGAGACTCGGGATCAAATCCTCATGTTCAGCCCGGTCGGCCGCCGGAATTCCTGGGAAAGTCTCGTCATGCCCCTCGATGATGTTCTCGAGCATCGGGTAGGGGCAGCACGCGCACCGCGGCGGCGATCAGGATGGCCGTGACGGCCTCCTCATAGGGGCGGTTCCCCGTCTTGCAGAACTCCGACATGCCTGGGTACTTGGGGTCCTTGGTCCCGCGCAGATGGAACGTCTCATAAGCCTCTCCGGCAGCCTCAAAGCCGTTCAGCCGGACCCCGTCGGTCTCGTTCATGATCGGCAGGCCCTGCCCGTTCCGGCCGCAGATGGTAACCCCGGCGGCGGCGATGATTTTCCGCGACTCGGCAATGACCTCGGCCGTGGCGGTGAGGTCCGGAAAGTAGTGGGTGTAGCCCGTGGGTGCTCCTTATTTGCCAGGAGACTTTGATACCTCATGAGCATTTGCCTTGAGGCCTCCGGAACCCTCGGCCACGGCGCGCTGCAGCTCGGCTCGGCGGGTACTCATCAAGGTGACCCGCACGGTGCCTGCAAAGTCGAGTACAGGATACTCATGACACCCACAGTGACAGGATGCAACAGTTGGCATTCGGTGATCTGACGGGGGAGTACGAGTGACAAAACTACATCGGCCAACGCGCGCACTTTCGATTGGGGCGTTCTGTGCCATGATGCCGGTCATGGCCGGTTGCTCCGGAGCCGCCACGTCTGGGCCGGCGGCCACGGTCACGGTGACGGCGGAGCCGACGGTAACGGCGGTGGCAGCAGCGACGCCCAAGACAACGATTGCTCCCAGCCAATCCTCGCAAGCCCCTATTACTGCCAAGGCAGACACAGGCCACGCCGACTGGATCGAGTATGTTCGCAACCGGGCCGTGAGCGGTACCGTCCGGAGTCAGACAGACGTTGAAATCGTGGCAAGTGCAAAGAAAATGTGTGACCAGATGCGGGGCGGAGATCTGTTCGAGGAGGCGGCCATAAAATTGGTTGCCACTGGCCTGCCAAAACCCTACCAAACCGACATGCAGCTCATCCTGGGTACAGGAACCGCCGCGTTCTGTCCTGAATTCCTCGCTGGTTCAGGCACAGACGACGCCGCAATTCTCCAGAGGCTGCGGACTGTCGCTCCCACCATCGCTCACAACCCCGACGCTGGCATATTGGAACAAGCACGCACCGCGTGTCCGTCCATTTCCGAAGGGCCGGCCGGCGCCGCCGCAACGATTGCGGAGGCACGCCGTGCCTGGGGCCACGACCAGGGCTACAAATTCATCTTCATATCTGCTCGGTACTATTGCCCGGCCCAAATGGAAAACGTCATCGCGAAGAAGTAGCCGCTCCTCGATGCCCGGCCCTTCAAGGATCGGTTGGAAAAGATGGCTGAGCTCATGGAGGGTAGCGAAAAGGAACTGGGCGGGGACACACAAGTAGGTAGCTGAATCCTGCCCTGACCATTGCTCCAGCTGTTCGTCCACTCCGGGATTGTCTGCGATGAGCCTGTCCGGGATCGCCGGGAACTGCAGGCTGGCAACTAGCGCGTAGCAATCGTCATCACTGGGGAAGGTCTTGGAATCGAGCATGTCAGCCCAGAGTTTCCGGCCTTGTTGCAGCGCAGTATCGGTTTGCTGGGATGTGATGGTTTCGATGTGGTGTTCGACGGCAGTCGCCTTGGCTGCTTCCTGGCCGGGGGTTGGGAGGGTGATGCGGTTGGTGGGTTGGATAGAGCTGCCGCGGTAGATGAACTCGGCGTTGATCGCGCTGGTCTGGGTGGAGCTGACGGGCAGTGCGAGGCTGGTGCCTTGTTCGCCGGCGTCCGGGGAGAAGATTTCGTCCCCGACGAAGAGCCCGTGTCGGATGGTGATGCCCTGCTCGGCGAGGACCCGGTCGGTGCGGCGATGGTGCCGGCATACGGCCGGCCTGGCTCGCCGTGAGCACCTGTCTGACGTCAGGTTTGGGTGTAGTCCAACTTGGTTTGATCTCCCGGCGTGCAACGCCTTCGAGGAGGCTGATCGTTGGGTGTGGCGGGCAGCCAACCCTGATTCTTCAGTTCCCTGGCGACCAAATGAGGGTCGGTGGCGTCGCGGCGCACGCAATTCTCGGCGGCCGTGTCAATGCTGGGCATCACTTGCCTCCCCAGGCGGCGATGGCGCGCTCGACACAGGTTGTGACGCAGGCGCGTATGTTGGTTTCGGGGTTGAGGAGCCATTGCAGGCCGATGCCGTCCATCATGGCGGTGAGTAGCCGCACCTCGATTTCGATCTGCCTAGGGGCGAGGGGGGCGATGTCCCCGGCCTCGACGGCTTCGCGCAAGTGCGCGGCGAGGGTGCCCAGGTTGGCGGCGTACCGCTGAGTGATGAACGCGTGGGCAGGGTGGGCCGGGTTGGAGGCCTCGGCTGCAATGGTCGTGAACAGCTCAAGCGGCCCCCGGTTGTCCCGGTGGGCTGCCATGACGTCTGGCAGCCGCCGGAAGTAGTCCAGGCCGCTGACGTCGGTCAGGCTGTTTTCTACGGTCTGTCGGTCCCATTCGTCCAGCACGGCCGTGAGCAGCCCTTCCTTGCTGCCGAAGTGCTGGATCAGGGTGGCGTGGTTGACTCCTGCCTGCTCGGCGATCGTGCGGAGTGAGCCGCCGGCGAAGCCGTGTTCGCCGAAGACGTCCATGGCGATGCCGATGAGCTGCTCGCGTCGGCGGATTCCTGTTCGGTAGGGGCCTCGTGTTCTGGTCTGCGCGGTTTCTGGCATGCCACTACTTTCTCACGGACATTGCTGAAATATAACCGATCGGTTAGTGTTTAAGGTGAGACGGCCCGTGCCGCCCGGGACGTCCCGACAGATCGCCGCACGTGTCAGCCCAGTCCCGAAACTCGCAGATGGGAATCCTTTAGATGAAGTACTCCGTTCTCGGCCCGACCGGCGTGCGTGTGTCACGCATCTGCGTGGGCACGGCGACCTTCGGCGTGGCGCCGAGCGCACACGAAGCTGATGGCGTCGTGGGAGCAGCCCTGGACCTGGGCATCAACTTCTTCGACACCGCGGACGTCTACGGTGCCCCACCCGCCTCAGAGCGCGAGTCCGCCGAGGTCATCCTCGGCCGCGCCCTCGCCGGTCATCGGGACGAGGTGGTGCTGGCCACGAAGTCGGGGGAGTGCCGCTTCGACCCGGATGCCGGACTCTCGCGCCGGTACGTCATCCAGCGGGTCGAGCAGAGCTTGCGGCGGCTGCGCACGGACCGCATCGACCTCTATTACGCGCATTTCCCTGATCCAAGCACGCCGCTGGAGCAGACACTCGCCGCCTACGACGACCTGATCCGTCAGGGAAAGCTGCGTTACGTCGCACTGTCCAACCACCCGGCCTGGCAGGTGACTGAGTCACTGTGGATCGCCGATGACCGTCGGCTGGTCTCCGCTCCCGTGGCTGCGCAGGTGATGTACAGCCTCCTGGACCGAAGCGTCGAGCGGGAGCTGAGTGGCGCGTGCACGCGGTTCGGTCTGTCGATCATTCCCTACGCACCGTTGCATGGTGGCCTGTTGGCCGACCTGTCGGTGCTGGACCGACCGATCGCCGGAGGCAAGCGCCACGGCGGACCCGGATATTCGGAGTCCGAGATCGCGGTCGCCCGCCAGCTCGACCGGCTGGCCCGCGAGTGGGGGTTGGGAATGCAGCAGGTCTCGCTGGCGTGGCTGCTGTCCCGGCCTGCCGTGGCCTCGGTCATCGTCGGAGCCGAGACGATCGATGAGCTCCGCGCCAACGCTTCGGCTGCCGATGTCGAGCTCACCCAGGAACAGCTGGATGCGGTCTCGGCACTGACGGCCGAGACCAGGTCCTGATCGGAAGAGACGAGGAACGTTGATGAAGTACTCACTTCTTGGCCAGACCGGTGTCAGGGTCTCACGGATCGCGCTGGGCACCGCCACTTTCGGGGTCGCACCGACCGCGGAAAACTCAGACCGGGTCGTCGGCGCTGCGCTGGATCTTGGCATCAACTTCGTCGACACGGCAAACGTGTACGGCAACATGCCCGTATTCGACCGGCCTGGAGCCAAGCCTGCCGTGGAACGCGAACCGGCCGAACGGATCCTCGGGCGTGCCCTGCGCGGACGCCGTGATGAGATGGTGATCGCCACCAAGTCCAATGGCATCGTCGGGCTCGGGCTCAATGACCGCGGGCTGTCACGCAGGCACATCATCGATCAGGTAGAGACGAGCCTGCGTCGCTTGCAGACCGATTACATCGATCTCTATTACGCCCACGACATCGACCCGGACACACGGCCAGAACAGACGCTTGCCGTCTATGACGATCTGATCCGACAGGGCAAGATCCGCTACGTCGGGCTGTCCAACCACCCGGCCTGGCAGGTCACCCGCGCGCTGTGGATCGCTGACGACCGCCGGCTGGTCTCCGCTCCCGTAGCCGCACAGGTGAAGTACAACCTCATCGACCGCGCCGCCGAGCGGGAGCTCGCACCGGCGTGCGAGCAGTTCGGACTCTCAATCATTCCCTATGCCCCGCTGCATGGCGGCCTTCTCGCAAACCTCTCGGTCCTCGGACGCGAGGTCTCCGGCGACGAGCGATTCGGCGCACCGGGGTTCACCGAGGCTGAGATCGCCCTGGCCCGCGAGGTGCACCGGCTCAGCCGTGAATGGGGCTTAAGCCCGTACCAGGTCGCCCTGGCCTGGCTGCTGTCCCGCCCCGCCGTCGCCTCCGTGATCGTCGGCCCCGAGAACGTCGATGAGCTTCGCGCGAACGCCACCGCCGCGGACATCGCGCTCGAACCGGTCAAGCTGGATACCCTGACGGCGCTGGTCGTCGAACCACCGGCCTTCCACCACCGTGCCGGGGGCGGGCCCATCAGGCCACCCGACACAGACTCAACCGTCTGAGCCACCACTCACTCGAGTTTTCCATGCACAAACAACACAGTAAGGAACCAACCATGTCCCGTGCCGACCAGACCACCGTCGACTTCCTGACCGAGTACTTCGCCGTCATGGAGAAGAAGGATTACGAGCGCCTCGGCGACTACTACGCCGACGACATCACCCTCACCTTCGCCAACGCCCCGACCGTCAAGGGCAAGGACGTCGTGCTGGCGCAGATGACCGCGATCGGCGGCAAAGTTGAATCCCTAGCCCACCCGTTGATCAACGTCTGGCAGGAAGAAAACAGCGTCGTCGTGTTCGAGGTCGACAGCGCCTGGCGCTTCCTTGACGGGGTCGAGGTGACGATCAGGGCCTGCTCGATCTTCACCATCGCCGACGGAAAGTTCAACGACCAGCGCATCTACGTCGACAACAGCCCCATCAACTCCTACCTAAGCTAAGCCCGGCAGCGATTGTGTGTGGCCCTCCTTTGCAGCGGGTCATCATTTCCAGCACGCGACGACCGGCAGGCACTCGCCCGGGAATTCGGGGCGACCGACGGCCTTGCCGCGCGCGGCGGGGCCTTCGTGGAGAAGGTCAAGGCGCTTACCAATGACTTTGGCGCGAACAGCGTCATCGAGGCAGTCGGCATGGCCGAGGCGTTCGCCCAGGCACGCAGGTCGGTCCGTCCAGGCGGGCAATCGGCTATGTCGGCATCACCCGTGACGTGCACATCCCTGGCGACGAGCTGTGCTTCGACCAGATGCACCTTCACGGCGGACCAGCACCTGTGCGCCGTTTCCTGCCCGAGCTGATCTGGGACCGGAAGATCGATCCGGGCTGGGCCGCCTCGGCTAGCGAAGTTGTCTTTCGACCCGCCTTTGTCCCACAGTCTGTTGCACAATTGCCTTGGGGTCACATCACCGTGCTCTGGAAGAGGCCGAAACCCCGGAACAGCGTTCCTGATGTACCTCCGCCGCCGTCGAGTAAGGCTGGTCGCGGAGCCTACATATGAACATGATGATGAACAAAACGCTGGAATGGACGGGCGCAGCGCCCTCGCACTCCCGGAAGCAGGCGTCCCCGATGCTCGGCCAGAAAAGCGAAGACGCCGACCGGAGCCCACAACTTACCGGCCAGCGCGTCCACATCTAATACCCGCGTTGCGCGTCCTCGCGTCCCTGCATAACCCAACTCAACCATCAGGCACACGAGTCCAGCCGACGCGCCCGATCCGCGATGATTTCAGCAGTCTCCTACGGTCGGTGGCGGGGACCGGGAAGGGAAGTCAATGCTGCGAGTGCGCAGGCGGGCTCAGGCCTGATGCTTGGGCGCACGCCCGTCGGCGTCACTATGCACGGCACTGGCCAGAACCTCAATAACAGCGAGCTGGCCGGTCGTGTCGGGGAGGCCTGGAAACTGTGGAGCATCAGCAGTCGGCACGGGCGGCTGGCTCGCTGATCGCATGCGAAGAAGCGCAACGGCGGAAATGAGGAACCATGCGATGTTCGTGACCACGGAAGGCCATGCTTCGTGGACCGCGCCATTGACAATGAAGGCACAAGCGCCGACGAGGTTTGCCGTCTGGAAGCGCCTGCCGGCCTTCAACCAGCCCATGGAGACGGCCAGATAGGCAGTCAGAATCAGAGCCGCGCCTGCCCATCCGGCGATTTCCCAGAGCACTTCCATGGTGTCCTTTCAAAAAGCGGGCCCACCGTGTTAGCTGCTGGGCTTTCGGAGTTTACTTTCGGTCGGGCCATTGGCGAATGTGTCAGGCGCCGGGCGCCACGCCGCTTTCCGCGGCTTTGTCGACTTCCAGGTACAGCCCTTCCCAAGGTGCCGCGGTGATCCGGGAACTCGGTGCGCTGGGCCGGACCTCGGCGACCGCGGCCTCGTGGCTGGACTGGGTGCCCCAATGTCGGGTGGCCCGACGGTGTCGCAGGGCTACAGAAAAGCGGCGTTGGACGGTGGTCATGATGGCTTCCTTTCTGAAGCTATCGGCAGACATGTGAGGCGCTCAAAAATGAGCGTGCCGTTCATCAGATGAACGCAGAAGGATCATGACATATGTCACTTCCCGCGCGCAAGGGGTCGGTATGGCACGAGCGCATCGTAGACAAAAAAGTGAACACGAAGTTCATTTTCTCTATTGCGCGCGCGAGTGAGCTGCGTCACAATAGAAGTAGTTCATTTATTGAACGTCACGTTCAATTTTCTTCTAGCTGTGGGTGTGATCGGTGATGACACGACGGGACAGGATCGGGGCAGGAGGCCGGAACTCGGCAGAGACCGCGCCGGCCATGGAAAAGAATGTCCAGACCGCGACTGTGCAGAGTCCAATGGCGGATTACGAGGGGGCGCTCTTCCCCGACATGGCGGACTAGCCGCGTCCCTCAGCCTCTGGTCACGTCTTAGGGAAGCAGTCGCCTGACGGCCATGCCGGGATTTATACTCACGAGAACAAGGAAGTTCACCGTGAATCCACCTGTAGACCCGGTCAATGGCCCGTCCGAAACGATGCGAACGACGCCGGATCCGCGCAAGACGCGATTCATCTACAAGCTCAGCGCCATCATCGCCGGCGGCATGTACATCGACGGCTTCATCCTTGGAAGCATCGGTCTGGTCATGCCGGCCCTGAGTGCCGACCTTAACCTCTCCTTCGCATGGCAGGGACTGATCGGGGCGTCGGCCCTCATTGGAATCTTCTTCGGAGGACCGATCGGCGGCTACCTGGCCGACAAAGTCGGACGCAAGCCGATGTTTATCGTCGATCTGGCCGTCTTCCTGATGGGTTCGGCCGCACAATTCTTCGTGGGGGAGGCCTGGCAGCTCTTCGTAGTCCGCCTCGTCATGGGGATGGCAATCGGCGCGGACTATGCGATCGGCTGGCCGTTGCTGGCCGAATTCTCACCCGCCAAACTGCGGGGCAAGCTGCTGGCCTTCCAGGAAGTGGCCTGGTACGTCGGCTACCTGAGTTCCTACGCGATCGGCTATGTCATGTCCAGGGCGATCCACGCCGACTGGCGCGTCATCCTGGGCATGAGCACCATCCCCTCGCTCATCGTGTTCCTTCTGCGTCTCGGCACACCCGAGTCACCCCGTTGGCTCCTCAACAAAGGACGCGTGGACGAAGCCATGGCCATCGCCAACGAGTGCATGGAGCCTTCCGACGTCCGTGAACTGGAAGCTGAAAAGCGGGAAAAGACGAGCTTCCGCAAGCTCTTCTCGCCGGAGTACCGCAGGGCAACCATCTTCATCTGCGTCTTCTGGGTCTGCAATGTCACCCCATATTTCGCCATTGCGACCTTTGCGCCCATCGTGCTCGAGAGCCTGGGCGTCGAAGACGGCCTTGCCGGCGCCCTCCTCCTCAACGGCGTCGTCGTCGCTGGCTCCCTTGCCTCGATGTTCCTCATCGAGCGGGTCGGGCGCCGCAAGCTTTCCATCCCGCCCATGTGGGCTGCCGCCGTCGCCCTCGTCATCATCGGACTGTTCGCGCACGTATCACCGCTCGTCATCCTGGTCTGCTTCGTGACCTTCTCCTTCGCCAACGCCGTCTCGACAGCACTCACCGGGGTTTACCCGGGCGAAGTCTTCCCCACGGAGATCCGGGGCGCCGGCGTAGGCTTCGGCGCAGCCGTCTCCCGCATCGGTGCAGCGGCGGGAACGTTCATCCTCCCGCTGTCCGTGGACGGACTCGGCGCGGGAATCACCATGCTCTTCGCCGCGGCCATCTGCATCATCGGAGCCGTAGTCTCCCAGTTCCTGGCGCCGGAAACCCGGGGGCTGAGCCTGAGTGAAGCGTCTGCGCCCTTCGGTAAGGCTGCGGTCAAGCAGCCCTCCAGTGACCATCCCGCCCAACGGCGGATCGGAGGTTAAGCCCAGCGAGCCAACTAAATGAACACGACATTCAAATTGGGGGCCTAGGATGGGAAAGAGGGCTCTTGTTTCGTCGTGCACACACGATACAGGCGTCCTCGGCCCATAAGTCCCCCGACGAACGGTGTAGAAGTGACTGACTCAGACGTAGAAGAGCTGGCGCAAGAACCCACGGATATGACCAACAAATCGGTCATTAAAGCCGGTGCCCTGCTCCGGGAACTCGGGCGTCACCCGCAAGGGATCACTGTGACTGAACTTGCTCAGGCCGTCGGGATGACCCGCCCCACCGCCTTCCGCCTGCTCCTGACGCTTGAGCAGATCGGGTTTGTCGATCGCGACGACAACCTCTACAAACTCGGCTTCGAGATCGCCCGCCTCGGGCGTCTGGCTGATCCGATATCCGGGCTGGCGGCGCGCCTCCAGCCGATCCTGGATGACCTGGCCGCCGACCTCAACGAGTCGATTGGCTTCGCGATCGTCAACGGCGACCTGGACTACGACCTCGTCGCAGAAAGTTCCGGTTCACGGATCCTCAATGTGCCCCAGCAGTACATCGGCCGAAAGTATCCCCTGCACGCAAGTGCAACGGGCAAGATCCTGCTGGCCGAACTGAGCGACGAAAAGATCGCAGAGGTTTTGCCAGACATGCTGGAGAGCTTCACGCGCCACACCATTAACCGGCGGAGTGATCTGATCCGGGAAATTCACGAGGTCAGGAAGCAGGGCTATGCCACGCTGGATAACGAGCTCGAAGAGGGCCTTTTCACGGTCGGATGCGGGGTACGTGACATCAGCGGGCGCCTGACAGGCGTCATCACGGCGAACGGACCGGGTGAGCGCCTGAGGACCGGCCGCCTGCCGGCCACCGTCGAGAGGCTCCGACAGGCAGCGGACGAGATCGCCAAGGCAATCCTTTGACACTGCCTGACGTTCTCGGGCTGCCGAGCCTCAGAGTGAGGCGAACGTCCGCGGTCCGTTGACATGGGCGGAGTCCGCACCTGGTACCAGAATGACCTTGCCCTGGTTGTCCGCGACTCCAGCGCAGCGTGCGCTTCTCCGGCCTGCTCCAGCGGGAAACGCGCGCCGATCTCGACCTTCAGGATCCCTTCGGTGACCAAATCGGATAGTTCCTGCGACCGCCATCGCCGCTCCTCGGCATCGAGCAGGAAGTCATCGAGCTTGGGGCGGGTGACGGTCAACGAACCGTATTGAGCTGTTGCAGATCGAACGGGGGCACCTGCCCGGAGGCGCCGCCGAAAAGCACGAGCGTGCCGCGGACACGCAGCGCGTCCAGGGAACCTTCGAAGGTGTCCTTGCCGACGCCGTCATACACGACGTCGACGCCTCGGCCGCCGGTCAGCTCGCGCACGCGCTCCGGAACCTGCGCGTACTCAAGGACAAGATCAGCGCCGGCCTTCCGGGCCTGACGGGCCTTTTCCGGAGTGGACGTCGTGGTGATCACGGTGGCCCCGCGATGTTTGAGCAGTTGGGTCAACAGCTTCCCGACACCCCCGGCGCCGGCGTAGGTCAGGACCGTTTCGCCGGGCTGAACCCGGTAGCTGGAATTGATCAGATAGTGTGCTGTGATGCCCTGGGCGAGTAATGCTGCGGCTACATCGTCAGGGACGCCGTCGGGCACTGGAAACGCCTTGTCGGCGTCGAGCACCATGTACTCGGCGTAACTTCCGGTGCCTTCCGTGGTGGCGACCCTGGCGCCCGGGGAGAACCCCGCGACGCCGTCGCCGGTCTCCTCGATGATCCCGGCGGCTTCTACGCCCGGAACCAGGGGGTAGTCGACAGCGTAGACACCTTTGCGCTGGTACGTCTCGATGAAGTTGACGCCGACGGCGGTGACGCCGCACCAACAACTGTCCCGGCCCTGCGACTGGGCGCGGGGTGGCGATCCGCTTGAAGACTTCGGGACCGCCCGGGGGAGGATTTGCATGGCGTAGGGCATGGGTGGAGTCTTCTGGGTTGTCATCCTGCGGCAACTTCGGCCGGCGACGACGGATGGCTCGTGGCCCTTGCTGCTGCCAGTCTTTTCGAGGCTGACACGGCGTTGCGTGCTGCGACGGCGAGCAGCCCGGTGTCCGACGCCGTGGGCATGAAGCGGAAACCGAGGGCGACCATTTTTTCGGACAGTTCCGGTTCGCCCGTGTAGATGCCCGGCGTGACGCCTGCTGCTGTGCAGCGGCGGGCGATGCCGGCCAGGACGCCGTCCTCCCCTTCGCTGGTGAGCTGCTCCAGGGTGCTGCCCAGGCTGAGGGAGAGGTCGTAGGGTCCCACGAAGATCGCGTCGGGTCCGGTAGCCAGGATGGCGTCGAGGTTGGCCAGGCCCTCTGCTGTTTCGATCATCAGGATGCACAGCGTGTCGTCCTGCCGATTGCCTGGAACCGGCTTGGGGTAGCGGGGGCTGCGCCGGGTGGGGCCATAGCTTCGCTTCCCGAACGGGGGGAAACGGCACGCGGAAATGAGGGCAGTCGCGACAGCTGCACTTTCGACGGTGGGGAAGATGATTCCCTTTGCGCCCGCGTCGAGGACCCGGCCGATCGTCCCCATGTCGTGGCCCGGAACGCGGACAACGGACGGCACTGAGAACAGCTGTGCGGCTTCGATCAATGGCTGCATCTCGTGGGTCTCGGGGCCGCCATGCTGGCCGTCGATGCAGATCCAGTCGAATCCCTCGGCGGCCAGGATGTCCACCACCGCCGGATCGCGGAAGCTGACCCAGGCGCCCGGGTGCGGCTGTCCGTCGTCGAGAGTCAGCCGCGGGGTCGGAAGGCCGCTGTGGTGTTCGCTTTCGCCGTAGATCTTCATGCGTTTCTCCTGTTGTTCGTCAAAAGACGTTTGGTGCCCACGGAATGGCGCCTGACCGGCTGGACCGGCCAGGCGCCCGTGTCCGCACGCAGTTACTTCACTAGTGCTTTGCCCAGCGGCGCTGAGGTGTCACTGAGGCTGAGGCCCTTGGTTTCGGGTGCCAGGTACTGGGAGATGATGGCGCCCAGGGCGCAGATGCTGGCGGCGATCATCATGGTGATGCCAACGCCCAGGCTGTCGACCGACATGGGGAGGATGAATGTTCCTGCAGCAGCCCCGATCCGGGAGAACGCGGCGGCGAAACCGACGCCGAGACCTCGGATTTCCGTGGGGAAAACTTCGCCCGGGTACACGCCCGTCAGCGCCGTGGAGACGGCGTTGAAGAAGGAGAAGGTCATGAAGCAGATCAGGATGATCATGGGCGAGACATGCGCGAACAGGCCGATGATGACCAGTGCGACGGCGGCAATCCACATCGGCGGGATCGACAGTTTGCGGCGTCCGACCCGTTCGATCAGGTACATCGAGGCCAGCGAACCCGCGACGACCACGCTATTGAGCAGCAGGGCACCAGCCAATCCGTCCTCAACGCCGAGGCTTTCGAGCACGATGGGTGCGAAGGTGGCGATTGCGAAGTACGGGGTGACATTGCAGACCCAGAACATGCAGACGAAGATCGTTGATTTGCGGTATTGCCGGGAGAAGAGCTTGCTGAACCTGGCCCGCGCCGGCTTTTCGTTCGCCATGTCCTGGACGTCGGCCTCCTCCATGTATTCGTGGGCAATGGCGAGGCCCTCCTCAGTCCTGCCCTTGCTGATGAGCCAGCGCGGGGATTCGGGGGAGCCCAGACGCAGGAGGAACACAATGAGCGAGGGGATGGTGCTCATGCCCAGGATGATGCGCCAGTCAGCGTGCAGCGACGTGGACATGAAGTAGCCCACCGCGTAGGAGAGCAAATAACCGACGTACCATGCCACTTCCTGGAAGGCCATGAGTTTGCCCCGCAGCCTGGCGGGCGAGAATTCGACAAGCAGCGGCCATCCGATCGCGTAGTCGGCGCCGATCGCCATGCCCATGAGCAGGCGGATCGCAAACAGCTGCCAGGGCTCGGCCACGAAGAACTGGGCCGCAGAGCCAACCAGGAAGACGGCCAGGTCCACGATAAACATCGGCTTGCGCCCGACCTTGTCGGCCAGGGCCCCGCCAATGGGACCACCGAAGAAGATGCCGATCAGGGCCGAGGCGCCGAGCAGCCCCTGCCAGGTGGCGGAAAGGTTCAGATCCGCGGTCAAGGCCGGCATGACCAGGCCGATGCCGCCCAGGATGAAGCCGTCGATAAACATGCCGCCGGCGATCACCGCGCTGAGCTTGTACAGGAACCGCTTCTTCTGGGGGTCCAGGGCGGCCGGTGACTTCAAGGACGGCCCGGGGGCCGGTGTGACAGGTGCATTCACGATGGACTTCCTTGTTCTCGTGTTTTTCTAACCAGTGGGGGGCCGATGGCTGGGCAGTCGGCGAAAAAGATATGGCCTGAAGATTCAAGGCTCATACGTTCAGTTCTCGAACGTCGTGATCAAAAATATGACACGCACCACATTGGCTGTCAAGGGTTCTCGACGAACTTGCGGATCTGCGTCCCACCCCTTGACAGTGAGCCACGTAACAATCTAAATTGAACGCAGTGTTCAAGTTATGAACGTTGTTAGTGAAGTTGTCGCATTGCCGGCACGAGTCCAAGGAAGCACCGCTGCCATGAAAAATGAACCTTTGAGCCTGTTTGCTTTTGATGTCTTCGCCCCCTCCCACCTGACGTCCGGGTCATGGCGCAACGACGGCGATCAGGGCCACCGCTATACCGATCTCCAGTACTGGACCGGCGTCGCCCGGATGCTTGAGAAGGCCGGCTTCGACGGCATCTTCTTCGCCGACAACGTCGGCTACCACGATGTCTTCCGCGGAAACGGGGATGCGGCCCTGCGCGACGCCGCGCAGTTCCCCATCAATGACCCGACGGTACTGATCAGCGGCATGGCCGCCGTGACCAAGCACCTCACCTTCGGCGTGACGTGCTCGGCAACCTATGAGCCGCCCTATCTGCTGGCCCGCAAGTTCAGCACCCTGGACCACCTCACCTCCGGCCGCGTGGGCTGGAACATCGTGACCTCCTACTCGGAGGCCGCCGCCCGCAACCTCGGCAAGGAACAGCAGCTCACCCCCTTGGAGCGCTATGACATGGCCGACGAGTACATGGAAGTCGTCTACAAGCTCTGGGAAGAATCCTTCGAGGAGGACGCCGTCGTCCGGGACGCCGAATCGGCAACATACATCGACCCGGCCAAGGTGCTTCCGATCAACCACGCCGGTGAGCACTTCACGGTGCCCGGGTTCCACCTGTGCGAGCCTTCCCCGCAGCGCACCCCCGTGCTGTTCCAGGCCGGGTCCTCCGCCCGGGGCATGGAGTTCGGCGGCAAGCACGCCGAAGCGGTGTTCATCCAGAGCACCTCCGTGGAGGGCGCCAAGCGCACCGTGGCCAAGCTCCGACAGGCAGTGGCAGACGCCGGCCGCGATCCCCGGGACGTCAAGATCGTCATCCTGCTCACCGTGGTGGTCGCACCGACCGATGAAGAAGCCCAGGCCAAGTACCGGAAGGCCGTGGACAACGCGCCGATCGACGGCATCCTGGCCCGTTTCAGCGGCTGGACCGGCATCGATATGTCGGAGTACGACCTCGATACTCCCTTGCGGTCCGTCGGAACGAAGGCGGGGCAGTCCATGGTGGACATGTTCTCCAAGGCCGACCCGGACCGGGACTGGACGCCGCGCCAGATCGCGGAATTCCTCGCCGTCGGCGGCACCGGTTCCACCATTGTCGGTTCTCCGGAAACGGTTGCTTCCGAACTGCGCCGCTGGCGCGACGAGGCCGACGTCGACGGCGTCAACCTCAGCTACACCACCAAGCCCGGCAGCTGGGAAGAATTCATTGAACTTGCCCTGCCGGAGCTCCGCGCCCAGGGAATTGTCGCCCCTGAACGCCCGGAGGACCAGGAACCGGTCACCCTGCGCGAAAAGCTCTTCCCCGGCCACAAGTACACCCTGGACGGGCACCCCGCAACGGCACACCGCACCAAGCACCTCAGCGAAGCCGCCCGCTAAGACCCGCCGCCCACTACATATCAACGGAGATATTCCAATGACTGAACAGACTGACGTAGTCGTCATCGGTGCCGGTCTTGCCGGCCTCATCACCGCCCGTGAGCTCGGCAACCGCGGCCACAGGGTGGTTGTCCTGGAAGCCCGCGATCGCCTTGGCGGCCGCCTGTGGACCGAGCGCCGCCTGGGCCAGAACCTGGAGCTCGGCGGCAACTGGCTGCACTGGACCCAGCCTCATGTCTGGGCCGAGGTCACCCGCTACGGCCTGGAGGTCTCCCGCGGCCCCCGCTCGGAAGAAACCTACTGGCTGGCCGGCAACGAGGTGCGCCGCGGCAACCTCGATGACTTCATGAAGCTGATCGACCCCGGCATGACCCGTCTGCTCGAAGACACCGTGACGTGGCTGCCCCGACCGGACGCGCCGCTGACCGTGGAGAACCTTGCCGAGGTTGACCAGTACAACCTGCAGGAAATGCTGGACAAGCTGGACCTCTCCGAGGACGAGCGCAACGCGAACGAGGCCGCCTGGGTGGGCCACTTCAACGCACCCCTGGACCAGTGCGCCTACGTCAACGCCCTGCGCTGGACCGCCGGATCCTCCGGGCACTGGCACCTGATGCACGAGGCCTCGGCGATCTACCGCCTGAAGCACGGCAACGACACCCTGGTCACCGCCATTGCCGAGGACACCAACGCCGACATCCGCCGCAACACGCCGGTGACCAGCGTCCGCCACCACAGCGACGGCGCCACCATCAGCTACGGCGAGGGCAAGGAGATCCAGGCCAAGAAGGTGGTCATCACCCTGCCGCAGAATGTGCTGCACAAGCTCGATGTCCAGCCCGCCCTGTCCGAGGGCAAGCTCGCCCCCAGCCGGGAAAGGACCGCATCCCAGGGCGTCAAGGCCTGGATCCGCGTCAAGGGACCCATCAAGCCCTTCTTCGCCTACTCCGCCCAGGACAAGCCGCTGTCCGTGATCCGCACCGAGTTCGTCGGAGAAACCGACGCCGTCCTGGTCGGCTTCGGCGCCGACGCGACCCGCATCGATGTCACCGATCCCGAGCAAGTCCAGGAAGCCATCAAGGTATGGCGCGACGACCTGGAAGTCCTCGAGGTCACCGGACACAAATGGGGCGAAGACCCCTACGCCGAGGAAACCTGGCAGATCCAGCGCCCCGGCCAGCTCACCAAATACCACCAGGCACAGCAGGCCAGCGAAGGCGCGCTGCACTTCGCCAGCAGCGACACCGCGAACATCTGGGCCGGCTTCTTCGACGGGGCGATTGAAAGCGGACTCCGGGCAGCCCGTAACGTCGGCGCTGAACTGAGGGCGGAGTCATGAGCGCTCCAGCCATAGCCCGTCCGATCGACTCGCAGCTCTACCGCGCCGTCATGCGCCACCTGCCCACCGGCGTCGCCGCCGTCTGCTCCACAGACCCCGCAACCGGCGCCCAGAACGCCATGATCGTCGGGACGTTCGCATCCCTCTCCATGGAACCCGCACTCGTGACGTTCAGCGTGATGCACACGTCCACGAGCTGGCCCAGGATCGCCGCGGCCGAGCAGTTCAGCATCAGCCTGCTCGCCGAGGACCAGGAGCAGGTCTGCCGCGCCCTGTCCGCCAAGGGCGAGGACAAACTCAGCTCCGTTGGCTGGTCCGAGTCCGGCTGGGGAACCCCGCACATCCACGGGTCCCTCGCCTGGTTCGATTGCCGGATCGAACAGCAGTTCGTCGCCGGCGACCACGTCGTCGTCATCGCCAGTGTGCTGGACATGACGCCCGGTGAGGGCGCCCCCCTCATCTTCCACGGCGGCCGCTTCGGAAGCTTCCGCGAAGTCGCCTGATCCAAATCACCTGATCAAGGAACACTGACATGGACATTACTCCAGCAACCGCCGCCAGCCCCGTGGCTGACATCACGCCCGCTTACTACCGCCAGATCCTGGGCAAGCTGCCCACCGGCGTCACGGCCATCACCGGCGTCAACGACGACGACGAGAAGCTCGGCTTGGTGGTCGGCACCTTCCAGTCCCTGTCACTGGACCCGCCCCTGGTCATGTTTTGCGTCGACAAGTCGTCCTCCACCTGGCCGAAGATGCGCAAGCTGCAGAACTTCACGGCCAACATCCTCTCCGACGACCAGATCGGCATCTGCCGGTCCCTGTCCCGGAAGGGACCTCAGAAGTTCGAAGGGCTGCCCTGCACCACCGGCCCCCTCGGAACCCCGCACCTGGACGGAGCCACAGCCTACATCGACTGCGTCGTCACCGCAGAGGTTGTGGTGGGCGACCACTACATGGTGGTGGGAGCCGTGACCAACATGGACGAAGGAAGCGGCGACGCGCTGCTGTTCAGGGGCGGGAAATTCGGACAGTACCTGCCCATGGAGATCCCGGCACCAGCACAATCGGCACCAGCAGAAGCAAGGAGCGCATCATGAGCCGGCGGGAAACCATTCTTAACGCCTGGAACCGCGCCTGGGGCGACGGAGACCTGGCCGCCTTCGAACAGTTGCTTTCACCGAACTACGTCCGTCGCTCCAAGTCCGGCAGCGAAGACTACGCCAGCCTGAGGAAAACCATCGAAGCCACACACGTCGCGTTCCCGGACACGACCACGGAAATCCTGCACATCATTGAAGATGGCTCGACCGCAGCGATCCATTGGCAGACCAGGGGCACGCACCAGGGCGAGTTCATGGACGTGCCCGCCACGGGGCGCAACATCACCGTAACAGGCGCATCCTTCCTTCGGTTCGACGGCGACAAACTCGCCGAAGAATGGGTTGTTTGGGACCCGCGCGAACTCCTCTCAGCCCTCGGCATCTGGCACTTGGGCGCCGGCAACGCCTGAACACTTCAGTCGAGCCGGCCCAACAACCCCGGTCGGCGGCACGTCGAGGTGCCGCCGACCCCAGCAGGCTTTCAACCGCCCCAGGAGGCGCACCAATGACACTTGAAGGACATTCCCTCATCGCAGGGGAAACCACACCCGGCACCAATGGCACGGTCCACGGGATCAATCCCGCCACCAACGAACAGCTGGAGCCGGCCTACACGCTGGTCAGCGAGCAGCAGCTGAGGAAGGCCACCGAAGCGGCCGCCGACGCATTCGACTCATTCAGTGCACTGGAACCGGAACGGCATGCCAGGTTCCTGGAAGCCATCGCCGAGAACATCGACGCCATCGGTGATGAACTGATTGAACGGGCATCGACCGAGACCGGACTTGGTCTTGACCGGCTGCGCGGCGAACGGGCGCGGACCACGGGACAGCTTCGCCTCTTCGCCGACGTCGTCCGGCAAGGAGATTTCCGCGGAGTCCGGATCGACCCCGCACTGCCTGGGCGGACGCCCTTGCCCAGGGCCGACATCCGGCAGCGCCAGATTCCCCTCGGCCCCGTCGCCGTCTTCGGCGCCAGCAACTTCCCGCTGGCCTTCTCCGTGGCCGGCGGAGACACAGCCTCCGCGTTCGCCGCAGGTTGCCCGGTGATCGTCAAGGCGCATAATGCCCACCCGGGGACCGCCGAGCTCGTGGGCCAGGCAATCGTCAAGGCAGTCCGCGACCTTGACCTCCACCCCGGAGTCTTCTCCCTTGTCTATGGTGCGGGCTCGAGCATCGGCCAGGCACTCGTTGCGGACCCCGCCATCAAGGCAGTCGGCTTCACGGGTTCCCGCGCCGGCGGTACCGCGCTGATGCGCACAGCCGCAGCCCGCCCGGAACCGATCCCGGTGTACGCGGAAATGTCCTCCATCAACCCCGTCTATGTCTTCCCGGGCGCACTGGAAGACGACATCGAAACACTCGCACAGCAGTATGTCGCCTCCGTAACGGGTAGCTCCGGGCAGCTCTGCACCGCACCGGGGCTGGTCTTCGTACCCGCCGGCGAGGCCGGGGAACGTTTCGCCGCAGCTGTCACGGAAGCCGTCACCAAGCTTTCCGGCCAGACCATGCTGACCGGCGGCATCGCCTCCGCATGGCAGCACGGCTACAACACCCTGGCATCCGTTCCCGAAGTCGAGCTGATCGGCGAGGGAACCCCGGGGCCTTCCGAAAACGCTCCGGCCCCTGCCGTCTTCGGCGCAGACTTGGACGTCTTCACCACCAACCCCCTCCTGCACGAGGAAATCTTTGGTGCCGCGAGCCTGGTGGTGCGTTACAAAGGAGTCGACGACCTGATCGAGGCCACCGGCAAGCTCGAGGGCCAGCTCACGGCCTCCCTGCACGTCGCTGACAAGGACTATTCTGCGGCCTCGGGCCTGATACCCGCACTGGAACGCAGGGTCGGCAGGATCCTCCTCAACGGCTGGCCCACCGGCGTGGAAGTCGGCCACGCCATGGTCCACGGCGGCCCCTACCCGGCAACCTCGGACTCCAAGACAACTTCCGTGGGAACGCTGGCGATCGACCGGTTCCTGCGCCCCGTGGCCTACCAGAACTTCCCGGAGCAACTCCTGCCGGCGCCGCTGCAGGATGCCAACCCGTGGAACGTCCACCGTCTTGTCGACGGCAAGCCAGAGCAGGACCGCTAAGCCTGCCCGGCACAAGCTTCCGGCCCCGGACAGACCTCTCCAACAACAAATCGTCCGGGGCCGGAGATCCAATCCCACCCGAAACGGCTTGCCCTCAACGCGATGCCGAGCACGCAAAGGATTTCACCATGTCAACCAACACGCTTGAAGATATCGCGGACACCCTCCGCACCGCCCGGCTGAAGGGCGAACCGATCGCAGCCCCCACGGAGACCTGGCCGTCCCTGGACGCTGACACTGCCTTCGAAGTTCAGAAGATCAACGTCGACCATGCAGTGGCAAACGGCGACCGGCTCGTAGGCTACAAACTGGGGAACATCGCCAAAGTCATGCAGGACGCCTTCGGCCTGGACCAGCCGGACTACGGGCACCTCCTGGCCGGCGGCTTCGCCTTTGAAGGAACCACCCTGGAGCTGGACAAGTTCATCGAGCCCTTCGTGGAACTCGAACCGGCTTTCGTCCTCCGCAGGCCCCTCGGTGGCAAGAACACGACCATCGCCGACGTCATCAACGCCATCGACTACGCGTTGCCGGCCATCGAAATCATCGACTCCCGGGTGCGGAACTGGGCCATCGGACTTCCGGACACGCTCGCGGACAACGGCTCGACAGGCGCGGTCATCCTCGGCGGCACGCCACGACTCATCACTGAACTGAACCTTCGCGACACCCGCGGCGTCCTGAAGTTTAACGACCGCGAAGTCATCACCGGAACGACCGGCAACATCCTTGGCAACCCCCTCGCGGCGGTCGCCTGGCTTGTCAACCGCCTCGCCGAGTACGGCGTCGAGTTCGAAGCCGGACAGGTCATCCTGCCGGGAAGCTGCCTGCAAGCGGTGCCCATGAAGGAAGCGGGCCGCTGGTCCGGCACCTTCGAAGGCTGGGGCACTGTCGAATTTGACGTCTCCGCCTGACAGGAAATGAGGCGGTGTGCCCGGCGGCCCTCTGCAGGCCGGGCACACCACCCACGCTTCGAACCGCTCGACACTTTATCGCCCCCGACCAGAAGGACCACGCGTGCGCCTGGCCAACATTGCCAACCGACTGACGCTCGTCACGCCGGACAGCCACCTCATTGACATCTCACAGGCAACCCGGGGGCGTTTCAGCCCGGCCATCCAGGACTGCTACGAACGCTGGGACGAGCTTGTGGAAGTCGCGGCCAGACTTCACAACAAACCCGGAAAGCCCCTGGCGCACGTGCCGCTGGGGGAGTTCGGCAACCCTGCACCGCGACCGCGTCAGGTCTTTGCCATCGGACTCAACTACGCCGCCCATGCAGCAGAGGCTTCACTTGCCGTACCCGAGGACCTCACCGTCTTCACAAAGTTCTCCAGCTCACTGGCCGGCCCCTACGGAAACATCAAGCTTCCGCCCGGAACCGTGGACTGGGAAGTCGAACTCGTGGCAGTTATTGGCCGCGGCGGCAGAGACATCCCTGCAAAGGACGCGTGGAACCATGTCGCGGGCGTATCCGCGGGACAGGACCTCTCCGAGCGCACGATGCAGGCCCAGGGTCCCGCCCCGCAGTACAGCCTGGCTAAGTCTTTCCCCGGTTTCGGGCCCGTTGGTCCCTTTCTGGTCACCCCCGATGAATTTGACGACCCGGACAGCCTCGAACTGGGCTGCATCATCAACGGAGAAGAAGTTCAAAAGGGCAACACCTCGGACATGGTGTTTCCGGTTCCCGAGATTATCGCCCGCCTGTCCAAAGTCACCACGCTGCTCCCGGGAGACATTATCTTTACCGGCACGCCACCAGGGGTAGGCGTCGGACGAGTTCCCCAGCGCTTTCTCGCACCCGGGGACGAACTCGTCACCCGTATCGACGGCGTCGGCGAGATGCGCCACCGGATGCAGTAGCCCATAGAGGCGCGTACATACGTACGCACCTCTATGCTTGCCGTTCCCCAGCCCATCGTTGTGGCATGCTCAGTGATGGCTCAGCCGGGTATATCGCGCAGCGTTCCGGGTGCTGCCGCTCCGGTCACGTTGCATGCCTGGAACAGCAGGCCATCGCTGATCCAGCCGAGCGAGATCGACGTGCACCCCGCCCAAACGGCCCTCGCGCCGCCGCAAAATACGGCCATGAATTCCGTTGGCGGTTTCCTCATGAGCTGGTGCCCCACTGTGGTGGTCTGGTGTCAATGTGGCGTGTGGGAGGCCTGGCCCGGGATTGCCGCGTATCCGAGAGCACGCTTGAACGGGCCGACAGTGGGCTGCCTTAGGCCGCCATCTTGATGACTTGGGGATTGTCCGCGCTGCAGATCATTACCCTTCCGAGGCCCGCGGACTGGATCAGCCAGAAGACGCTCCGGTCTGCCGCGATGACGTCGATTCGTCCTGTGACCGGAGTGTCATTTCCGTGGCGCACGTGAACAAGGTCGTTGCGGGAAAGCTTGGACCAGTCCGGAACAGGCATGGCCGGCAGCGACCCGTCCCGCGCTTGCCGGGTCATGGGAGGTGTGGTCATCTTCGAGCTCTCGTATAAGTGGTGGAAGCCAGCATTCACAAATTTTGAACGCGTTGTTCAATTTATAGCTTCGCGCCCTGATTTGGTCAAGACGCGGCACGCAAAGAGCCCTCATTGCGCCCAGGACTGCCGGGAACGAGGGGGTGGCCCCCAGAGATTCCGCCCCGCAGATCTTGATTGCGCGTGTGATATGTGCCATAGTCTTACCAGTCGTTCAAAAAGTGAACATGACGTTCATTTTTAGCATCTGCCGCTCACTCAGGTACGAAGACGCGCCTGGGCCGGATCGAAAGGGAAGTCGAATGTCGATCATTCATCGTTTTGCAAAGAACTCCGCGGCGCGCAGGCCGTCCGGCACTATTGCGGGACCGCGGAACCATGTTGAACCCCAGGTGTTCGGCCCTGCTGGGCAGATTGTCTGCTCACCCTGGGAAGGGATCTATCTTGAGCAGGGCCGCTCCTGGGTCCCGGAGGGCGAAGCGGACTCTGCGCTCAGCCTCGAACTTGAACGATTCCTGACGTCGGTGCTCAGCGGAGACAGCGACCTGCGCGGGGAGCGGGTTGAGCCGGACTTCCAGGAGCGCGGCTCGGATGCGGAATGACCATGAGCATCACCGCTGAAGTGACAGGCGCTCCGGCGCCCATAGCCCCGCCAGCCCGTGCCGTCGTCGCCGTCGTTATCGAATGGCGGGGAAAGATTGCACTGCTCAAGCGTAGTCAGCACCTGAATCACGACAGGGGCCGCTGGCACTGCGTCACTGGATTCCTCGAAGCGGGCGTGTCGCCGCACCAGCAGGCAGACCGGGAGCTCTTCGAGGAGACCGGGCTGCAGTCTTCGGATCTCCTCGACCTTCGTCAGGGACCTGCCCTGCTGCTCAATGATGACTCCGGAGGGTCCTGGGTCGTCCACACCTTCACTGCCGTCACCGCGCGACGCCGGCTACAGATTGACTGGGAGCATGACGACTACCGCTGGACTGCCCCCGGGAAAACGCG
The DNA here is from genome assembly GCF_054062615.1 of Arthrobacter sp. TE12232. Classification (NCBI taxonomy): domain Bacteria; kingdom Bacillati; phylum Actinomycetota; class Actinomycetes; order Micrococcales; family Micrococcaceae; genus Arthrobacter; species Arthrobacter sp. TE12232. The sequence continues at coordinate 556,774 of NZ_JBSSFK010000001.1, read as the reverse complement.
CCGCTTCGCCAACCGGGTTTCCTGGCTGGATGTCGTGCTCGGCGCAACCGGACACCTCGGCAGCTGACGCCCCGGCGTCCCCGCGGCTGCGTTCAAGCGCCGCGTCGCCAGTCGCTGGGAGATTCGCCGAAGGCATCACGGAGTGGCTGAAGTGGGCGGCATCCAGGAAGTCACAGCGCGCGGCCACAGCCCCCACCGGCACATGGACGCCGGCTATCGGCCTGCTGTGACTCACGGACTCCGGTAGGACCGACTACTCAGTCTGCTGCTCCATCGGTCAGGTTACGGGCTCATCAGCGAACTCGACCGGTTCGGCTATGAGGCCACCGGAGTGCCATTGGATGGCATGGGCCACGCCGTCGGCGATCCGGTGGTGGGATGCAGCGATGCTGGCGGGGGTCCGGACAGAGCGCTTTTCTGTTGCATGACAATGGCGTAGATCTCAGACCAGGTCATTCCCTCTCATTCAGGCTGTGGCAAGCGCCAAGACTTCGGTGCGGCTTGCTTCAGGATATTTGAGGCGGGACAGTCATCTTCTCGTGGGAGGCTTCGGCGCCTACACTAGCCAGGTGGTTCATGGAGGAGTGAACTTAGTTCAGCATTGTTGGCTGGCCGTTTCCCTGGTTCCCACGCAGCGCTTTGGGCTGCCTGAAATGTGGCAAGAAGGAAGTGTGTACAAAGTACACACTCTGGGCTTCGGACTGCGTCGTATGTGGACCGGATCGGGCCGGAATCCTTATTTTTCCGAGGGAGCCCAGAGTTTGCAGGGGCTGGAATACAGTTCGAGTCCCACCTCGGGCACAGCATTCCCCCTCGTCAGAGGGGGTTTTTGCTTTAACGTGCGTACATCGACCCGGTTTGGGTCCAGTTGACGCTGGTCGCGGCCTGTGGCCTGGTCGCCGCGGTGGCCTATTCGGTTTTGTGGGTGGCGGGGTCAGGGTCCTGGCTGGTGGGCCCTCCGCCTGCTGGAATCTAGGGTATGCGGCGTCCTATCTGGCTGTTCCGGTGGCCAGTTGTTGGCCGTCACTCTCATTCATGGCCGGGAGTTGTGGTGACGACATGACGAGGCCGATTTCTCTTCGGGGATCTTCCGCGGATATCTGTTTTTCTGCGAACCGGACAGAGTCCGCTCATCGGGTGCTTGTCCGGCCAAAGGAGGTGTGGACAATATCCACACCTTGTCCACGGCCGGCTTTTCGGGGTAGGCCGATGCCGACAGCGATGATGTCCGTTGCCGGACGCTTCTTCGTTTCCAAATGACCCTGCAGTGTCACCGCTAGCCAGTCCAGAACAAATTCGGGTCCGCACGAAATCTCAAGTCGTTCAGTGGTTTCCAAGAGAATCCTTCCCGACAGGTCCGTGAGAGTCACGGTCGCGTGTGTGGCGCCGATGTCGGCGGCAGCGACCAGCCTTGCACCGGGGTTGAAGGCTAGTCGCGCCGAGGGGCGTCCTCCGGTGGAAGCCGCATCCGACACCGGCACAACTAGCCCGAGTTCCAGGAGGGCCTCGAGGCGGGAACTGATGGCAGCTCGCCCCAAGCCCATTATCCCGGCCAGATCGGCCCTGGTTCGCGGGCGTCCGTCCCGCAGGATGTGCAAAAGTTCGCCGGGGCCGCCGTGGTTCAGGTCTCTCCGTTTCGGGGCTCCAAAGAGGCGAATAATGAGACTGAGGACTTGACGCATCAGGCTCACAGGACCCGGGGGGACCTTATCTCCACTCAGTGTCACGGCGTCCACTCGTTCGCGTCCACTCCTCGATGCCCACAGGATCATAAAGTGCAGCTTCGGTGCGCATTCCATCGCCAAGAGCGTCAAACGGTGCAGACTTTTGCTGGCTGACTGATAAAGCCACGTGGTGCGTGTCACTGTTGGCATGGAAAACGACAGAACCACAACAGCCGCTTCCCGGTTGCGGGTTCAGATAAATATGGGACAAAAGACGGCTGCTTCCGCTTCCGTCTGGGCATGTCCCCTCTCCCAAAATCCTGAGGATGGATCTAATGGCTACTAATTTGTCGAGGCGCGGTTTCCTTGCACTGAGTGTTCTAGCTGGCGCGACTCCGTTGATCGCGTCCTGTACGTCGCGCGGGGCCACGGCGGGCGGCGGTTCCAGTTCCACTCTTGTTTATGTTGGCTCCGATTTCCCCGCCAACTTTGATACCGACAGCGCTGCCGGAGCGAACGTGGCCGGCGAAAACATAGTCGGAAACACCTATGGCGGTGACATCGTGGCATTTGGCAAGACGCAGGTCAATGGCACCTCCATCGCCGATATCCTTGCGAGTGGAATAAAGGGCGGCCTCGAGAATGGATTTGCCAAGACAATCGACGTCTCGGCTGATCAGCGAACCATCACCATTACTCTCAGGGACGACATCGTCTCGAATTTGGGCAACAAGTTGACGTCTGCCGACGTCCTCTGGTCCTTTCAACGCAACTTCGCCCTCAAGCAAACCGGCCTGTTCATGGCCAACTCGATGGGAATCACAAGTGCTGACCAAGTGGTGGCCCTGGACGAGCGCACAGTCAGGTTCGCCCTCGACAAGCCGAATAGCATTTTCTTTAAGGTCGACGCAGCCAAGCTCTATGCAGGACTATTTGACTCCGTTGCCGCAAAGCAGCACGCCACCCCCGACGATCCATGGGCTCAGGGTTGGCTCGGCAAGAACACAGCCGGCTTCGGCGCTTACACCGTTTCGGCTTTCCAAGAAGGCCAAACGGTCACGCTCTCCGCCAACCCGCATTCCTTGACAAGGCCTGACTTCGACAAGGTCGTATGGCGCTCTGTGCCGACCAGCGCGAACCGGCTCGCGTTGCTGCAGTCTGGCGAAGCGGACATCGCCATGAACCTCAGTCCGAGCCAGCTGCAGTCGGCCGAGAAGGCGGGGCTCACCGTCACGTCCTATAAGTCGAATAAGATCCAAGTGATGCCGCTCAATGCGCTCGACCCGAACTTGAAGGATCCCCGGATCCGCCAGGCAATCGCCTACGCCTTGCCTTACGCCGACATCCTGAGCAGCGTGTACCTAGGCACGGCAACCGGCTTGAACAGCCCCCTTCCGGAGGACTACCCGGGCCACACCGCAAAGTATAACGAGTACAAGACCAACCTCGACAAGGCCAAGAGCCTAATGGCGGAGGCCGGCGTGTCCGGATTCAACTTGACGTTGACCTTTTCCAACGACAACTACGAAGATCCGCTGATAGCGCCCATCGTTGCGTCCGCCCTGAAGCAAATCGGGATCAACGTGCTGCTCGAAGGATTGCCGGCGTCGAGCTACTTCGACAAGCTGTACAAGCGCGGGGGTCAAGCCTATCTCGCCGCATTCTGGCCCTTCGTCGCTGACCCAGCCTATGCCCTCGGTGTCTACTGGAAGTCCACGTCTTACCTCAACGTCGGGTCCTGGAAGAACGCAGAGTTCGACACGCTAATCGAAGAGATGCTGGTCGAACCCGAGCCATCAGCCCGTAACCTGAAGGCTGGCCGCGCCCAGCAAATCTGGATGCAGGAGCAGCCCTGGGTGCTCCTAGCCAACCCCGGATGGCACGTCGCGCATTCAAAGCGCGTCTCCAACGTCACGTGGTATCCGAATAATGGGGTCCGCTTCGCCGATCTCAAGCTCGTGAAGTAGGGCCGTGTCTTGGGCCGTTTCCTCCTCCGACGTCTTTCCCTACTACCCGTCCAGCTCTTTGGCTTGCTCGTCCTTGTTTTTTTCCTCACTCGACTGATACCCGGCGATCCTGCCTATGCCCTCGCCGGGGGGCAGGCAACAGCCGAGCAGGTGGAGCGAATTCGCCAGTCGATGGGACTGGACCAGCCTCTGTGGGTCCAGTTCTGGCACTACGTCTCCGGTGTCCTCCAGGGGGACTGGGGCACCTCCATCCAAACCAACAGCCCCGTCGTCCAGGACCTCGTGCAGAGGGCACCCGCAACCCTGCTCCTGATGTTCTTCTCCCTACTCATGATCATCCTGCTGGCGCTAGTGCTAGTCGGGTGGCTGCTCTGGCGGCCACAGGGAGTCGCCCGCAAGGTCGTCAGCGGATACGGGTTTCTCGCTGGCGTCGTTCCCGATTTTTGGGTTGGCCTCAGCCTAGTCTCCCTACTCTACGTGCAGCTCGGAATCGGCGCATCGCCGAGCGGCCAGCTGGACGCGAGAATTACCGTCCCTCCGGTAACGAACGTCGGACTGATCGACGCCGCCATCGCCGGCGATCCACCAGCTGTCGCAAACGCAATAGCACATCTCATTTTGCCCTGCATCACGTTGATCTTTGTCTACCTGGCACCTGTCATCCGGATCATGTCCGCAGTGACCGAGAAAGTCAACGGCTCGGATTTCGCCCGCTTCGCTGATTCCTGGGGTATCTCTCCGTGGCGACGTGTTCGATACATTCTGCGTTTCACGTCGCCAACTATGGTCACGACGCTCGCCTCTACCACCGTCTTTCTCGTCGGCGGAGCCGTCCTCGTCGAAACCGTCTTCTCCTGGGGAGGTGTAGGACAGTATGCAGTGGCAGCTGTGACCCGCTCCGACTACGTGGGCGTGCAGGGCTTCGTTCTCATTGCCGGACTGTTTACAGCCATGGTCTACCTCGCCAACGACCTTCTACACGCCGCAATCGATCCGCAATTGAGGAAAGCATGAAAAGCCTGATACCCACCACACTTGCGGGGAAGGTAGGCGTGATTGGCAGCTTCATCTCCGTCGTCTGTGCCGTCATCGGCCCCTGGATCGCTCCCTACGACCCGGAAAAGCCCACGGTGGATGTCCTCCAGGAACCCAGCTTCACGCACCCCTTCGGAACCGATGCATCTGGTCTCGACATCTTCTCAGTCGTCATCGCGGCCTTCCGTACGGACCTCTCGATCGCGCTGCTTGGCGTCGGCGCTTCGTTCGTCCTCGGACTCCTGCTCGGTTCTATCAGTGGCTTTTCCGCCGCTGGCGGCCGGATCTGGAGGGCGCTCGCCCGGATCGTCGATGCTGCCCTCGATGTTTTCCAGTCGATTCCAGTCACCGTCTTTGCGTTGGCACTAACGGCGATTTTTGGTCGAGGAACCGGTGCCGTGATTACTGCAGTTATCTTTGTGGCCACCCCGATCTTCGCCCGGCTGATCCGCTCATCCCTGCATTCCGTAGTGCAGGGAGGCCTCGTGGCATCCTGCCGTATATTGGGCCTCGGAACGATCCGTACACTTACGCGGCATGCCCTCCCCAATTCCGTTGACAGCGCAGTGGCGAATATCTCGGTCAGCCTCGGTGTCTCCGTACTCCTCACCGCCGCACTGAGCTTCCTAGGGGCCGGTGTCCGTCCCCCTACACCCGAATGGGGCTACGTGATCTCCATGGGAGCCAACTATGTCGCCACCGGCCAGTGGTGGATTAGCCTCATGCCGGGTCTGGTGCTCTGCCTGTCAGTGGTCTCCTTTGCCTTGACCGGCGAGGCCGTCAGGGAATGGCTCGCCGGTGCTGGGCTAAGTTCGGCTGCCAACGAAGAAATCACCTTTTCCACCGGACAAACCGAGAGGACATCATGACCAAGTTCTACACTCCAATGGGGGAGGACCTGGGCAGGCACGTGTTGAGAATCGAGGATCTCCGACTAACTGCCTCCCAGGGAGCCCGGGACCTGGTCAAGGGAGTTTCACTTTCGGTCGCCCCCGGTCGAGTGCTGGGACTTGTCGGTGAGTCTGGCAGCGGTAAAACGCTTACCGGGCTGAGCTGCCTCGGGATGCTGCCGCAGGGCATCGAGCGCACGGGTGGAGAGGTCTTTGTCGCGGGGCAACCGATCCTGGATCTCGCCCCGAATGAACAGCGCCGCCTCCGAGGCTCCGTCGTATCAATGGTGCTGCAGGATCCGCTGAGCGGCTTCCACCCGATGCTCACCGTAGGCAAGCAGATCTTCCACTCCTTGCAGGATCATGGCGTTGGAAAGGAATCCGCACGGGCAAGGGTGCTCGAGGTGCTCGGTCAGGCGCGACTGCCTGAGCCAGAGAAGGTGGCAAACCGGTTTCCGCACCAGTTGTCCGGTGGTATGCGCCAACGGGCAATGATCGCCCTCGCACTTGCCAACCGTCCCAGTCTCCTGATCGCTGACGAGCCTACAACCGCCCTGGATCCTACGGTTCAGGCAGGAGTACTCCGTCTCCTGCGCCAGCTGGCCGACGATGGTCTCGGTATTGTCTTCGTTACGCACAACCTCGGCGTCGTGGCGGGACTCTGTGACGAGGTCAGCGTCATGGAGCATGGGCTCATCGTCGAATCGGGCGACGTTGCACCGGTCCTGGAGAACCCGCAGCACCCCTACTCGATCGAGCTGCTCAGTGCCTCGCCCCGCCTCTCGTCGCCGCACGTTCTGCGCGCTCCCCTCAATGCAGCCCGGACGAATGAACCCGCTGCCATTTCCGTTCAAGGCGCCAGCCAGCGGTACGGCGCGCGGGGTATTTTCGGCCGAGGAGCAGTTGTTCACGCCCTGAGTGACGTCAGTTTTGAGATCCCGCGCGGCAGCACCACCTCTATCGTCGGCGAATCCGGATCAGGCAAGTCAACATTAACGCGTCTGCTGGTAGGCCTCGAAAAACCGACAGCTGGCCGCGTCACCGTAGCAGGTCAAGACATGGCGAGGCTTAATCCGGCGTCAGAACGGGAGTTCCGGCGTAAAGTCCAGCTGGTATTTCAGGATGCCAGCCGAAGCCTGGACCCCCGCAACACGGCCGAAGAGCTCCTCCTCGAGGCACTGGGCGTCGCCGACCGGAAGGCTTCGCCGTCTGCGGTCCTCGAGCTGTGCGATCGAGTGCACCTCCCTCGGACCATTCTCGGACTGCGCACCACCCATCTTTCCGGAGGCCAGCGCCAGCGCGTCGCCATCGCGCGGGCGCTGGCGCCGAATCCGGAAATCCTTGTTGCGGATGAGCCGGTCAGCGCCCTGGACGTCACCAACCAGCAACGCATCATGGGTCTGTTCCAGGAACTCGTGGGCGAAAACAACCTCACGCTGATCATGGTGTCCCACGACCTCGCGCTGGTGAGGGACATGACCGACACGGTAATAACGATGTACAAGGGACGGCTCATGGAAGCGACTCCCGCCGAAGAGTTCTACTGCAAACCGCGAAATCCGTATTCGCAGGCCCTTCTCGATGCGATGCCCGACCCCACCCGAATCGGGGAACTTCCGACCGTCACCGTCCCGGCTTTGCCGGGCCGCGTGGGCTGAAAGCAGGTAACTCGAATGTGCACCCTCCTTGCCGCGCAATCCACGGCCGGACCGGTACTAGGCAGCAACAGCGATAATCCGTATCTCGTTGGCAGCCGGGTCTTGGCATCAACCGAAGGGGCCTATCCATTCATCGGGACGGAAGTGACCACCTACAGGGCCGCTGAGGCGGTCCCTTGGAACTCGGTGATGACCAGGGGCCTGAATGCACGTGGAGTCGCTTTCACTTATTCCTTCGTGCCCGCATCAAAGTCGGAATCCAATGGGTACAGGAAGCTGGTAGACCGGCGGGGAACCCGCGATGCACTGGGCCAGGCGGCTTCGGCGGAGGAACTCGTTTCATTGCTGCAACAGCGGGCTTCCAGACTAAACGACGGGAACTATCTGATAGCCGATGGCAAGGGGGTTGTTGTGGTCACCATCAATGGTCAACGCTCGACCCAGAAAACAATTGAACCCGGGCAAAACATCGCCTGCACCAATTCCTGGTTCGCGGGACAAGAGCCCGACGATGACGCTTGGGTAGGAGAGAGCTTTTCCAAAGAACGCCTCGGCCAGGCCGCCGTCGTGCAGTCCACGCCACTCCTCGAAGTACAGGATGTCCGTCAAGCCCTACATTCGGCCCTTGCCCAAAATGATGACCAGGAAGACGCCAACAGCCAGGAGGCGCGGACCGTCGATGCTCACGGCAAGGACAGCGGAACGATATCCAGTGAGATCATCGTCCCTGCTGAGGGCACCCTTTGGTGGTGCTACGGATGGCCCTCAGGCACGTCTCGCGGGTACGAAACTTTTATTCGAGACTCCTGGGGTGAGTACCTGCCGTTTCAGGTATCGAAGGTGGACCATACAGGACTGCTAACCACAGAAGATGGCACAGTAACTCTCTACGGAACGAAGGTACTCGCAGCATGACCAACCTCCCCGCGCGCATGGCGCCCTCAAAAGCCCGCGGAAAATTTCGCAGGGGGCTAGTCACCCCCACGGCCGGATGGAGCGACGGTTTCACTCAAGCCAACTTAATCGCGGTCCCCGCTGACTACGCCGAAGAAGTATTGGAGTTCTGTGCACTCAATGCCCAGGCCTGTCCGGTTATTGACGTCATCCGGCCGGGTGAAGTTACTAGCGCACTGGCTGCTGGCTCCGACATCCGCACCGACATTCCCGCCTACCGGGTTTGGCAGAACGGCGAGCTGACTGGGGAGACCGATGACGTCACTTCAGTCTGGCGCGATGACCTGGTCGGGATCCTCATCGGTTGCAGCTTCACCTTCGAGGCTGCGTTGGTCAAGGAAGGCATCCCCCTGCGTCATGTCGAGATGGGTCGGAACGTTCCGATGTACCGCACCACCATCGAATGTACCCCGGCAGGGCGGATACACGGCCCAATGGTAGTTTCAATGCGCCCGATGCCGCCGGAATTGGTTGCGACGGCAGCCCGTATCACGGGTGAGGTGCCGCAAGTACACGGCGCACCCATCCATGTCGGTTCTCCGGATAAGATCGGCATTCTGGACATCAACCGCCCGGACTTCGGTGATGCTGTGGAGATACGCCCGGGCGAGGTTCCGGTCTTCTGGGCCTGCGGCGTAACGCCGCAGAGCGCGGTCATGGCTTCCAAGCCAGAGTTCGCCATTAGCCACGCTCCCGGGTACATGTTCATCACCGACGTTCTGGAGAGCAGCTACCGAACTAATGCTCCATCCTGATTGGCGCACTGACGCCGACAGGTTTGGATGGCCCCCTGGCAGGCCTCATGGGAGCAGCTTTTCGGCCCCGTCCACGCGCCACCCGCCACCCGCCACCCGCTGCAGGCTGGAAACGCGCCCGGCCGGGCCGACAACAGGGCCCCCGAACAGGACCAAACGTGGAACATTCCGGCAGCAAGGCCGGCACTCTGACCTGCCCGAGCCCGAAACCGCGCCGATCTCGGATGGGAGCCAGACCCCGACCCCATCGGCGGATTGTTGTTAGCGGCCATGAAAAACTGCCCGTAGCGGCTGAGCGGCGCTGCCGCTCCGTTCGCATCGAAAATTTGCGCATGGGTCACCCCGACCTGTGGCTATGTCTGGGCTAGACGATATGAAGTGTGGTGCGGATCCTGTCCGTCCGGGGCGGCCATTATCGCCGGGCCGTCCCGCAGCGCCGGCTTGGTGTGAACTGTGCGCTCCGGTGGGGCGGCGGCGCTGCGGGGCCTGAATCCCGGCGGTGATGTCCTTTATCCGGACGGGCAGGACACGGTCCAAGTCCGGTGAGGCCGGGACCTTCGGTGTCACAGGGTCCGTGGGTTGCCATTAACGGCTCCCTTGGCCTGCTGGCTCGTCGGGGGTGCAATGGTAGTGCCACATGTGAGTCTTGGGAGGTCCCGGCTATGTTTGAGCATACTTTCATTGGTCTGGATGTTCACGCGGTCAACGTCGTGGGCCATGCACTGACCCCGGACACCGGCGAAATCAGCAGCCACACGATGGCCGCTGACCCGGCCGTGGTCCTGGAATGGGTCCGCCGGTTCGCACCGCCCGTCAAGGCCGTCTACGAATCCGGCCCTACCGGGTTCGTCCTGGCCCGCTACCTGCGGGCCGCGGACATCAACTGCGTCGTCGCGGCGTCCTCGAAACTGCTCCGTGCCCCGGGGACCGGGTGAAAACCGACCGGCGCGACGCGCGTGTGCTGGCCGAGATGCTCGCCGTGGGCTCGGTGACCGAGGTGAGGGTCCCGGATCCGGAGGAAGAAGCGCTGCGGGACCTGTCCCGACTGCGCTCCGGCACGGCCAAAGACCTCGCGCACGCCCGTCAGCACGTAAACGCCATCCTCTTACGGCACGGCGTCCGCTACCCCAAAGACACCAGATGGACGAGGGAACACAGTCGGTGGCTGCACCGCCAGCGCTTTGACGAACCGGCGCTGCAGTTCACCTATCAGGCCGATGTCGAGCAGACCGAACTTCTCGCCGGGCATCTGGCACGCATCGACAGGCAGGTTGCCGCCACGGCCGCGGCCTGCCGCTACAGCTCTGTCATTGATGCGCTGATGTGTTTGCGCGGAATCCAGGTCACGACCGCGTTCGGGCTGGCCGTGGAGATCGGGGACTGGACCCGCTTTACCGGTTCGTCCATCGGGTCCTACCTCGGGCTGGTCCCCAGCGAAAACTCCTCCGGCCAGTCACGCCACCAGGGCCCCATCACCAAAGCCGGCAACACCTACGCCCGCAAACTCCTCATCGAAGCCGCGTGGCAGCACCGGCGCCCCTACGCCCGGCCCGGGGAACGGCTGCTGCGCCAACTCGATCGCGTCGCCCCGGCAACCCGCATCCGCGCCCTGGAGGGAAACCACCGGCTCCACCACAAGTGGGAGCACTTCGACGAACGCCACAAAATGTCCGTCAAGGCCAACACCGCGATCGCCCGCGAGCTCGCCGGCTGGTGCTGGTCCCTGGCCGCCCCGCTCCAGCAAGGAGAACGCATGGACGCGGCCTGACCCGAACGTGCCCCCGGGACGTGGTGCAAGTGCGATGGCAGCACACGGAGCCAACTCGAGAACGCCGCTATGAGCAGACGGTCCCACACCGTCGACGCTCGATGCTAGACCCACCGATAGCGCTCCAGCCGAACACATCGTCATGCGGTAACCAACCCGCGAATATCTCTAATGGTTAGTAGCCGACCCGAGGCCGGCTGGCAGACTGGCTGCCATTCCTGCCGGGCGTGACTCAGCGCATATCTGACCTGTTCGCTATTGCAGTGTCTTGAGACTGACCCGTCCGCCCGGCCGGAGCGGCACCAGTCTGACCCACTGCGATGGCTTGATAGAAGGTTGTCCGTCCCGCCCGTGACCGGCCGGCCGTGACTCGTTAGAGATTTGCCTCGAAGTGACTCTTCCCCCGGACCGGCGCCGTGATGGCCCCTAACGAAAGGAGACGCCACAGTGACCATCGTGGCAGAGAAGTACACGCACGTCATCGGGGTGGACACCCACTCAAGAACGCACACGTATGCCGTGTTGGCCGCGGCGACCGGTCAGGTCATCGACACCTCGACCTTCCCGGCCAGCCAGGCCGGCATTTCCCGCGCCATCAGCTGGATGCAGCGACGAACAACAATCGGGGAAGTCCTGGTCGCGGTTGAAGGCACCGGCTCCTACGGGGCAGGCCTGACCCGCGCCCTCCGCGCCGCCGGCCTTCCGGTGTGTGAGGCCAGACCGCCCAAGCGACAAAACCGCGGCAGCATCGGCAAGTCCGATGAGATCGACGCCCGCGCCGCGGCACGGGCCGTGCTCGGGACCGACATCGCAGCCCTGGCCCAGCCACGGGCAGAAGGCGCACGGGATGCCCTGCGGGTTCTGTTGGCCGCCCGGCGGTCCATGGACGGTCAACGCACCGCCGACCGTCATGCCCTGACCGCACTGGCCCGCACCATGGACCTGGGCATCGACGCCCGCAAGGCCATCACGGACCGACAACTCCACACGATCGCGGCCTGGCGTGATCGCCCAACGGACGACGTCAGCACAAAAGTTGCCCGATCCGAGGCCACACGCCTCGCCACCGCGGTGCTCCGGCACACCAGCGCACTGGAGACCAACCGGGCCGATCTGGCGCAACTCGTGGATCAGATGGCCCCCGGCCTCCAGGATCTCCGGGGTCTTGGACCCATCACCGGCGCCATCATCCTGACCGCCTACTCCCACCCCGGCCGCATCCACTCCGAAGCCGCCTTTGCCGCCCTCGCCGGCGTGAACCCGATACCGGCATCCTCCGGCAACACCACCCGGCATCGTCTCAACCGGCACGGCGACAGGCAACTGAACCAAGCCCTGGACGTCATCGCCCGCACCCGCATGGCATCCGACGCCGACACCCGCGCCTACCTCGACCGGCGCACCCAGGAAGGCAAAACACGCCGAGAAATCCGCCGCTGCCTCAAGAGGATCATCGCCCGGCAGATCTACCGCAAACTCACCACACTCATGGCTTGACACCACCCATAGAAGGGTCAGCCTGACACTGCAGTCGACAAACGACTCGCCACCACCTGTTACCCCACCCGGCCAGACGGTCCCACACCGTCGACGCTCGATGCTAGACCCACCGATAGCGCTCCAGCCGAACACATCGTCATGCGGTAACCAACCCGCGAATATCTCTAATGGTTAGTAGCCGACCCGAGGCCGGCTGGCAGACTGGCTGCCATTCCTGCCGGGCGTGACTCAGCGCATATCTGACCTGTTCGCTATTGCAGTGTCTTGAGACTGACCCGTCCGCCCGGCCGGAGCGGCACCAGTCTGACCCACTGCGATGGCTTGATAGAAGGTTGTCCGTCCCGCCCGTGACCGGCCGGCCGTGACTCGTTAGAGATTTGCCTCGAAGTGACTCTTCCCCCGGACCGGCGCCGTGATGGCCCCTAACGAAAGGAGACGCCACAGTGACCATCGTGGCAGAGAAGTACACGCACGTCATCGGGGTGGACACCCACTCAAGAACGCACACGTATGCCGTGTTGGCCGCGGCGACCGGTCAGGTCATCGACACCTCGACCTTCCCGGCCAGCCAGGCCGGCATTTCCCGCGCCATCAGCTGGATGCAGCGACGAACAACAATCGGGGAAGTCCTGGTCGCGGTTGAAGGCACCGGCTCCTACGGGGCAGGCCTGACCCGCGCCCTCCGCGCCGCCGGCCTTCCGGTGTGTGAGGCCAGACCGCCCAAGCGACAAAACCGCGGCAGCATCGGCAAGTCCGATGAGATCGACGCCCGCGCCGCGGCACGGGCCGTGCTCGGGACCGACATCGCAGCCCTGGCCCAGCCACGGGCAGAAGGCGCACGGGATGCCCTGCGGGTTCTGTTGGCCGCCCGGCGGTCCATGGACGGTCAACGCACCGCCGACCGTCATGCCCTGACCGCACTGGCCCGCACCATGGACCTGGGCATCGACGCCCGCAAGGCCATCACGGACCGACAACTCCACACGATCGCGGCCTGGCGTGATCGCCCAACGGACGACGTCAGCACAAAAGTTGCCCGATCCGAGGCCACACGCCTCGCCACCGCGGTGCTCCGGCACACCAGCGCACTGGAGACCAACCGGGCCGATCTGGCGCAACTCGTGGATCAGATGGCCCCCGGCCTCCAGGATCTCCGGGGTCTTGGACCCATCACCGGCGCCATCATCCTGACCGCCTACTCCCACCCCGGCCGCATCCACTCCGAAGCCGCCTTTGCCGCCCTCGCCGGCGTGAACCCGATACCGGCATCCTCCGGCAACACCACCCGGCATCGTCTCAACCGGCACGGCGACAGGCAACTGAACCAAGCCCTGGACGTCATCGCCCGCACCCGCATGGCATCCGACGCCGACACCCGCGCCTACCTCGACCGGCGCACCCAGGAAGGCAAAACACGCCGAGAAATCCGCCGCTGCCTCAAGAGGATCATCGCCCGGCAGATCTACCGCAAACTCACCACACTCATGGCTTGACACCACCCATAGAAGGGTCAGCCTGACACTGCAGTCGACAAACGACTCGCCACCACCTGTTACCCCACCCGGCCGGCACACGAATGAGCGGCCCCCGGAACCAAAAGCCAGGAGCCGCTCATTCATGCCTCTTGACAACCGGACCTACATATCAGCGGTCCAGCGTCGCTGTCGCGCCGCGGTGGGAGAAAGTATGCGGTTGCCTCGCCCCGGGCTCTGGCCGCGACGACACCCCACAGAATTCAGGGTGTTGCGCTCACCTCCTGAACTCGCCCGTCACTTCTGCCGGTGTTTGCGAGACAGTTCCGCAAACGGAAACAACCGGATGACCGTCTGATGGATCGCGCATTGCGAGCGCACAGATCCAATCGAGATCACCCCAGGAGGTAACCCGAGGGCGGCCCCGTTACCTAGGGGATCCTCCAGGAACTGTCTGCCTTGTTCAGGCTGTCTGGGACGCTTTGATCGCTTCCATGACGCGCTCGGTGACCTCATCAATGCCGCCGATGCCGTCCACCTGGGTCAGGATGCCGCGCTCGGCGTACTCTGCCACAACGGGCTCGGTCTGCTCGTGGTACAGGTCCAGCCGGTGACGGATGACGGCCTCGTTGTCGTCGCTGCGGCCTGTTTCCTTGGCACGGCCCAGGAGCCGCTTGACCAGTTCTTCATCGTCCGCGGTCAGCTGCAGGACGACGTCGAGCTTCTGGTCGCCGTCGGCCAGGATCGCGTCGAGGTAGTCCACCTGCTCGGTGGTGCGCGGTAACCGTCCAGCAGGAAGCCCGGCTCGACGTCGTCCTCGCCGAGACGGTCGCGGACCATCTTGTTGGTGACGCTGTCCGGGACGAAGTCCCCCGCGTCCATGTACGTCTTGGCCTCGACGCCCAGCGGCGTCTCCCCCTTGACGTTGGCGCGGAAGATGTCTTCCCGTGGAGATCGCAACGACGCCGAGGCGCTCCGAAATGCGTTCCGCCGGCCCCTCACAGGGAAGGCGGCACGGGGGTCCCGCGGTCGTTAAACCAGGAAAGCCCCCTCGTTGGGGGGCTTCCTGGTCGTGGGGCAAATTCTTCAGCGCAGGAATCCAAGCGCCGGAGCGCTCAGATCCACTTCGGGGCGGGGGGAACCGTGCCGTTTGATGTTTCAGTGCCGGTGGTGGCTGCGGGCCTGGCGGCGGTGACGCCGCTGTTGCCGCGGCCGGCGGCCCATTCGACGACGGCGGCCAGGGGTCCGGAGACCACCGTGGGGGAGGCCGACGTCGTGTCTCCGAAGGTGAGATCCGGGTCCGTTACCTTGACGACGAGGTCCTTGTCGGTGCCGCGGGTGTGCCAGGCGCCGGTGATGTCCGTCAGCAACCGCTCCAGCACGGGGACCGGGATGTCCCGGAACGCGGCCCCGTTGTCCAGGTCGACGGCGTGGATCCAGACTTCGCGGCTGCGCATCCAGACGGTTTCCGTGGCGGGCACTTCGCGGCCCTGGATGGTCCGGACTGTGTGGTGCCAGGCGTCCTCGGGCAGGTCCCGCCATTCGACGTTCAGGTGCACGGCGGAGTGGTCGAAGAGGTGCCGCAGCGCGATCGGGCTCAGCGTGGCGCCGAAGTTGATCTCGTGGTCCCGGACGTCGGTGGAGGCATACATCGGGGTCTCGACGCCGGTGGCCGCCCACTCGATGAGCCGGGCGATGGCCCGGGCGTTGTAGCCGATGTGCGCGGTGATGTGGCGGCGGGTCCAGCCCGGCAGCAGCGAGTCGCCGTCAAGCTCCGCGTCGGACAGTTCGTTGAGCTTGCGGGCGAAGAACGCGGTGCCGCGCCGGGCCTGCAGCAGGGCCGCCAGCAGCTCCGGTTCCGTCGTCTGGTCGTGGCGGGCAACCATCAGGCTTCCTTGACCACGCGGTTCTTCAGCTCTCCCAGGCCCTCGATGGTGGTGACCAGGATCTGGCCTTCCTGCAGGTAGCGCTTCGGATCCTGGGCGTGGCCGACGCCGCCGGGTGTGCCGGTGGCGATGACGTCGCCGGGGTTCAGCGTGATGATGGTGGAGATGTAGGAAACCAGGAACTCCGGGGTGAAGACAACGTCGTTCGTCGGGGTCTGCTGCTGGATCTCGCCGTCGACCGCGGTGGTCATGAGGCCGCCGTTGAACTCGTCCTTGGTCACCAGGGCGGGGCCGAACGGGGTGGACTTCTCCCAGGTCTTGCCCTGCAGCCACTGGATGGTGCGGAACTGGTAGTCGCGCATGGACACGTCGTTGAGGACGGCGTAGCCGGCGATGTGGTCCGCGGCGTCGGCTTCGCTGATCCGGCGGCCCTTCTTGCCGATCACGACGGCGAGTTCGGATTCCCAGTCAACAGTGGACGATTCCTGCGGCAGGGCCAGGTCATCGTTCGGGCCGATCAGGGATTCCTGGTACTTGGCGAACAGGGTGGGGAACTCGGGGACTTCCCGGCCCATTTCCTTGATGTGGTTGCGGTAGTTGTGGCCCACGCAGATGATCTTGCCGGGGGAGGGGACAACGGCGTCGAGGTCAGCGCCCTCGGACGGGTGCGTGGCGCCGTTGGCGGCCTTCGCGGTGGCTTCCCAGCCCGGGGTGCGGAGGAGTTCTCCGACGTCGGCGAAGCCGTCGATCTCGGTCAGGGTGTCGCCATCCTGGCGGACAGCCTTGGTGACTGTTTTTCCCTCAACGGGGAGGCGGAGGGTGAGGAGTCTCATTTGTTGTTGCGTCCTTCGATGTAGGTGCGGTTGAAGTTCAGCCGTTCGAAAATGGGGGCGTCGCTGAAGCGGAACAGATCGAATTCCGTCTCTGCCTGCAGGGACCAGGCGGCCCAGGACGGGACGACGAAGAGGTCGCCCTTGGCCAGGGTCCTGGTCTCGCCGTTGAGGACCACGGAGCCGGTCCCTTCGAAGACCTGCCAGACGCTGGAGCCGACCTCGCGGACGGTTTCGGTGGTGGCGCCGGCGCGGAGCCGGTGGAATTCGGCCCGGATGGTCGGCATGACGTCCCCGCCGGTGGTGGGGTTGGTGTAGCGGACGGCGGCGTGGCCCTGGGACACGGTGGCCGGGTGGCCCTCGTCCTCGAGGAGCAGCTGCTCGGTCAGGGCCCGGTCCGTGTATTCCCAGCGGTAGGCCGCAATGGGGGAGCTCGTGGTGTCATCCAGCCCGGAGAGCGGCCGCAGCCCGGGGTGGGCCCAGAGCCGTTCGGAGCGGGAGATGTCCGGGGTGGCCTCGTCGGTGACGCGCTCGGTGCCGAACTCGAAGAACCCGGCGTCGGCGTAGTGCACGAACGGGATGTCCAGGCCGTCGATCCAGGCCATCGGCTCATCGGTGTCGTTGTGGTGGCCGTGGAAGTTCCAGCCCGGGGTCAGCAGGAAGTCCCCGCGGGACATCCGGACCGGGTCCCCGTTCACGACCGTCCACACGCCCTCGCCCTCGACGACGAAACGGAACGCGTTCTGTGAGTGGCGGTGTTCCGGGGCGGTCTCGCGGGCACCGAGGTACTGGATCGCCGCCCACAGCGTCGGGGTGGCATACGGGGTACCGGCCAGGCCCGGGTTCGCCAGGGCGATGGCCCGGCGTTCCCCGCCCCGGCCCACCGGCACCAGGTCCCCGGCACGGGCGGCCAGCGGGTACAGATCGCTCCACCGCCACACATGCGGCACCGCCTTCGGGGACGGGACCATCGGCATCAAATCCGCGATCTCGGTCCACAGCGGGACCAGGTTCTCGCGGTCAAAATCCCGGTACAACTCCTTGAGCTGTGCGGCTTCTTCGGGCGTCGGCTCCGGAGCAATATGCCCCGCGGCCACAGATTCATGAGTCGTATTCTCGATCATGGCAGTCTTCCTATTGTGCGTGGACGCCAGCGGCAGCCAGGCGTTCGGCGATGTCGGCACGGAGGTCCTTTTTGTTGATCTTGCCGACCTTGGTAGTGGGCAACTCGTCGAGGACCACGAGTCGCTCAGGTATTTTGAATGCAGCCACACCGGTCTTGCGCAGCAGGTCCTGAATCTGTTCAAGGGTTACTTCGCGTCCGGGTTTGACCGTGATGTAGAGGCAAAGCCGCTCACCGAGCATCGGATCAGGCATCGCGACTGCGGCCGCCATGGTCACGTCTTCAAGACGGTAGACCAGGCTTTCAATTTCCTCGGCCGAGATCTTCTCCCCGCCTCGGTTGATCATGTCCTTGTCGCGGCCCTGGACGATCAGGTTGCCGTCAGGACGCCGCTGGACAATGTCTCCGCTGGCATACCAGCCATCCGGAGTGAACGCCCGGGCGTTGGCTTCGGGGGCGCGGTAATAGCCCCTCGGGGTGTAGGGTCCGCGGGTCAGGATGGATCCGGGAACCCCGTCCGGCAGGTCCTCGCCGGCTTCATCGACGATCCGCACCTCGTCGGCCTCGGATACGGGGCGCCCCTGCGTCGTGCAGATGACATCCTCGGGGTCATCCAGCCGGGTGGTGTTGATGAGACCCTCAGCCATGCCGAAGACCTGCTGCAATGTGGCGCCCAGGATCGGCTTCACCTTCCGGGCAATTTCGTCCGGCAGCCGTGAACCACCGACTTGAAGCACCTGGAGGCTGGCCAGCTGCTTAGTGCCGGTTTCCTGCTGATACTCGATCCATCGCTGGGCCACGGCAGGGACAGCCGTTGAGAGTGTAACTTTCTCACGTTCGATGGCGGCGAAAGCCTTGCGTGGTTCGGGGCTCGGCAGCATGACCACGCGGCCGCCCGCGAAAAGAATACCGAGAATACCCGGGCAGGCCAGCGGGAAGTTGTGGCTGGCCGGCAGCGTGCCGAGGTAGACAGTGTCCTCGGTGACTCCCGTGGGAACCGACGTGGCTTTGACGTTATAGGCGTAGTCGTTGTGGGTCCTGGTGATGAGTTTGGGCAGCCCGGTGGTTCCCCCCGAGAGCAGAAACAAGGCCGGCGAGTCGGGCGACGGCGCAGCAGCGTCCAGCCTCGCGCGGGCACCCGAAACGTCCTTGCCTGGTGCCAGAATTTCCTCGAGACGTACGTTAAGGGGGTGCGCTGCACCGGAAACGAGGATGATTTCCAGCGAAGGAATGCTTGACGCAAGTTCTTCGGCCATCGCCTGGTGGTCAAAGTCCTTGATCACGTCCGGTACGGCGATGGCCCGTGATTCGGAGAGCTCTGTGAGGAACGACAGTTCATATTGCCGGTGTGCCGGCAGAGCCATCACCGGGATGATGCCGGCACGGAAACACGCAAGGGTCAGAACCGTGAACTGCCAGCCGTTGGGCAACTGGACCATGATGCGGTCGTCCGCTTTCAGGCCCAACTGCAGCAGGCGTTCCGCGGCCGCATCCATTCTGTTGGCCAACTCGGCGAAGCTGAGCCGGACGTCACCGTCCACTATTGCGATTTTTTCCGGCAGCCGGTCGGCCGTTTCGAGGATGTAGGCGCCGAGGGGGCGGTCTTCCCAGTAGCCCTTGTTGCGGAATTCTGCCGCAAGGTCCGCCGGCCAGGGGATGGTTCCCTCACTGGTGTGGCTGGTCATTTCATGTCCTCCTCGACATTGATAACTACTGCATCAAGGGCCACGAGCCCGTCATGGGTCAGGCGCAGGGGGTTGATTTCGATTTCTGCAATTGCGTCATTGGAAACAAGCGCATCGCCGAGCCTGACCAGCAGGGCCGCCAAATCCTCCGTCTCCAGCATCGGCCCGGAACGGAAACCGTACAAGAGCTCGCGCGCTTGCAGGTCACCGGGCATGCCCTCCGCCACACGGACGGAAAGGGGAGCGGAACGGATGGAAATATCGGCGAAGACTTCCGCAGTGGTGCCACCCAGACCCAGAACGGCGATCGGTCCGAAGACCGGATCACGGCGGACGCCAACCACGAGGTCGACGCCGGACGGGGCCATGGCTTCGACCAGGAATTCGCGGGCGCCGGCCGCTTCAAGACCGTCCAGCGCCCGGTCCATGGCCCCGGGGGAGTTCACCCCCAGGTGCACACCGCCGATCTCGGTCTTGTGCAAAATAGCGGCGTCGAGCAGCTTGACCGCAACCGGACCGCCCAGCTCGGCGAGAGCGTCGTGAGCCGCGGCGCGGGTGCTGCAGCTTCGCCGGGCAGGTGTGGCGATGCCGAGTGCGCCAAGGAGTTCCTTGGCGCGGTTCTCGTCCCAGGGCCCTTCCAATGCCGGCCAGGTGAAGGCTCCAGCAGGTGCTTCGGCGCGTTGGAATTGTCCCCGGGCGTCGTTGACCAGAGCCGTAATGCCGTGGGCCAGAGAGGTCGGTCCGCAGATCAGTGGCAGGTCGTGGTGGCGGGCTGACTTCCGGGCACGTTCAAGGTCGCCGTCGGGTCCGTCGACGCCGATCAGGAACGGCATTGTGTTAGCCGCCCCGGAATTGGCGACGGAGAGAGGAAGGTCGGCGACGGGTTCGGTCAGGCCGTACACCGCGACTACATTGATGGCCGGGTCGGAGGCCACTGCGGCCACGACCTTTTCGTACCCCGGACCGGGGCGGCCGGTGTCCACGGGGTTCGCCTGGAAGGTCAACGGTGGCAGCAGCGTGCCGATGGTGTCCTGGCTGGCCTGTGCCAGGCGCGGCAGCATCACGCCGGCGCTGTGGAGGGCATCGGCGATCAACAATCCAGGGCCTGCCTGCCCCGTGATGAGTCCGACTCCGGGGTCGGCCCCCGGCGCAAGCCTACGCCCTGCCAAGGCGGTGACAGCGGCAACCAGCTGGTTCTCGTCGTCGACGACCACGGCACCGGCTTGCTTCAGGACCGCCCGTGTGGTGCGCCAGGATGTGGCCAGGGCGCCCGTGTGGGACTGGGCGAACTCCGAGACGTCATTTCGCCCGACAACCAAAGCCACGACCGGTTTGACGGCACTGAGGCGTGAAACGGCGTCAATGAGCGCTGGTCCGTCGGCGACGGTTTCCAGATGCAGGGCAACCGCTTTGGTTTGTTCATCGGAGATCAGGTAGTCGAGGACATCGGGTGCGCTGATGTCGGTCCCCGCGCCGATGCCGACGGCGAGGCTGACGCCCACTCCGGCGCGCTGCAGGTGGAAGGCTAAAACGTGGTTGACTCCGCCGCTTGCCGCCACCACGGCCACCGAACCCGGTTCCAGTTCTGCGACGCCGGGTACGAAGCTGGCGCGCAGGTTGCGGCGGGGCACGAAAAAGCCGGACGTGTTCGGGCCGAGCAGCCGAATGCCGGTGTCGCGGACCGCGGCCTCCACCTGGTGGGCGAACTCGATGCCGGGACCGCCGGCTTCGGCAAACCCCCCGGCGCAGACAAGGGCAGCCTTGGCGCCGTTCGCTGCACTGTCGCGCAGTGCCTGGGCGGTGGCTGCGGCAGGTACGCAGAGCACCGCCAGATCGGGGCCTCCCGGAATTGCGCTTGCGGCGTCGGCGATGCTGGTGTGCATGCCGTTTTCACCGCGGCTGTTGACGAGTTCAACAGGAGCCGGGTAGTTGGACAGCGACTGCGCCATAACGGCGCCGAGCTTCTCCGGACTGGACGAGGCGCCCACGACGATGATGCCGCGGGGTGCGAATAGTGGAGTGAGACTATGCATTGGTTGCCTCCCTGCCTTCCACTACAATGGCGTCTGCCCGGCCGGAGAGCACCAGAGTCAGAGCCGACACCGGTCCCCGGTCATCGACGATGACGCTAGTCAGGCCGCGGCCCAGGCGGGCTTCCTCTGAGAGGAGGATCCGCGTGAACGGATTGCCGCCCTGGATCACGACGGCTGCGGCGCTGGACGGCAGTTGGTCGAAAACGGCGTCAAGTCCGTCTTCCGTATCCGGCGCGGTGAGCAGTAGTCCCGTGTTGGCGTCGGCGTCCGCCGGGTCGGTGGTCAGGGCAATGCTGCCGGCGGCGCCGGTCAACGCCGGCTGACCGTTCCGGTGTGTGAGGGAAAGCAGGCGTCCGCTGAATTCGACGGATCCTGCCGGAAGAGGTGTTTCCAGCGGCGTGCTTCCGTGCCTGTCCAGCCAATCCTGTTCTGCGGATTCAACCAGGCCGGGATCCCGCTGGCGGATCTTGTCGATGTCGATGCTGCGGGAAAAGAAGTGGAAGGTGAACTGGGTGGGGTCGAAGGAGTTGTAGTACCGGGCGAAGTGTTCCCACCAGCTCAGTCCACCCCGCGCCTGGTTCTGGATCTTGGCGACCTGGGGCTGGCGTTCGGCCTCGTAGTTTGTGAAGGCCAGTTCGAGGTCGTCCTGGTGCGCAGCGACTTCTCGAACCAGTGTGATGGCGTCTTCCATGGCCATCTTGGTGCCGGAGCCGACGGAGAAGTGGGCGGTGTGCACGGCGTCGCCGAGCAGGACGACGTTGCCCTTGTGCCAAGTGCGGGTGCGGCGGGTGCGGAAATTCGCCCATCGGGAGTTGTTGGCCACGAGGGGCTGTCCCGCGATGTCTTCGGCGAAAAGCTTTTCGAGGAAGCGCTGGGTCTTCAGGTCGGAGGGGCCCGGAGGCTGGCTGGCGTCGAATTCGTCGAGGCCGGCCTTCCGCCACGTCGTTTCGTCAGTTTCGACGATGAAGGTGCTCAAGTCGTCGCTGATCGGGTAGCCATGGACTGCGAAGTTGCCGAATTCACTCTGTCGGTGGACGAAGGTGAGGCCATTGAACTTGTAGGTGGTCCCGAACCAAATGAACTTGGCTGTTGCGGTCTCTGCGGTGTGGCCCAGGCTCTCACCGAGCTGTTCGCGTGTCGACGAGTTGGCACCGTCGGCGCCGACGATCAGGTCGAATTCCTCGAGCTGGGACAGGTCGGGAACATACTGGCCAAAGCGCATGTCGACGCCGACTTCTGCGGCCCGGTCCTGCATGAGCTTCAGGAGGGTCTTGCGGTAGATAGCAGCCATGCCGTTGCCGGCGAAGGACTTCTGTTCGCCTTTGAGCCAGACCTCGATGTCCTCCCAATGCGTTCCGAAGTCCCGGAGGCCGTTGCGAACAACGGGATCGGCGTCGTTGATGCGATTCAGCGTTGCGTCGGAGAAGACCACGCCAAAGCCAAAGGCGTCCGTCGCCTGGTTCCGTTCGAAGAGCACGACGTCGGCGTCGGGAACGGTCTGCTTGAACAGGGTTGAGAAGAACAGTCCGCCGGGACCGCCGCCAATGCAGGCTACGCGAAGTGCCATCGATGCCACCTTCTAGAGTTTGGGAAGTCAGTGAGAGAGGTCTCACTAAAATTATGTAACCATTCTACGCTGTGCGTCAACCATTTGTTACATGTAGTTTTCGATGACTGCCCGGACGGACCTTCCGATGACTTCCTCGACGAACGTCCGCGCCTGTGGTCCCGGTTGTTCGCGGGCCCGGCTCAAGAGGTTCAACGCAGCAGGGCCCAGCCGCGAGGCCGGGGCCGACTCCGGCGTCTGGTAAAGGACCATGGTCCGTAAGTCTTTGCCAGGCTGTTCCGTGAGTAGCTGGCAGTCTGATGCTGTGGGCCGGCCGGGTCATAGCCTTCCGGACAATCAGGGCGGCGCTACCGGGAAACCGGTTGCACATGACGTTGGCCGAGGCCCGGGACTCCCCGGTCTTGCAGTTGTTTTCGGAGGCGAAGCTGTAGCCTCTTCACGCGGCCGGCTCAGGCTGCCGGCGCAGGCCCTTCCGGAATTCCGTCGTGGTAGCGCACGGTGTTTCGTTTGAATACCTCTGCATAGATGGAGGATCGGGCCGAGGCCACGCCTTCCCGTTTCTGGAGGTCAGACAGCAGCAGCCCAAGGTCCTCCAGTGCGGTTACCGCCACCTGTGCCACAAGTTGCTCGCCGGAGGCAGCGGCCCAGCGCGTGACAGGGAGGCTGGCCACGTATTCCCCCAGCGAGCGTGTCGATGCGCCTTCGCAGGTGATCGTGATCAGGGATTCGACGGGAAAGCCCAGGGCTGCCAGGTCCACAACGGCCCTGATGAACAAGATTCCGGAACTGGTCATCGCATCCAGACGCCGGCTGACGGTTGCCTTGGAGACGGACAGTTCAGAAGCGAGTTCATCCAAGGTCGCCCTGCCATTGCCGTGCAGCAGCATGGCCAGCATCCGGCTGGTGTCATCGAGCGGTGGATGGTCGGTCGCCGGACCGGCTAGGCGGCCGTCCTCATCGGAGTGGAGCGCTGCGTACTGTTGTTTGCTGAGAACATCCGGCGTCCAGCCGGAGGGTGTGCGGAAGTAGTCGAACAGCGGCATCATGGTGAACGATTGGATGCCGTCCACCGTCGCGAGACGGTGGTAAAGCAGCTCTGCGAGTTCATCGGGAGCGAGGAAGATTCCCGCCACTGCCTCGTTCGCCCCTGATAGGGCGCTGACCCACGAGGGCTCGTCCTGGTCGGCGAGCCACGAACAGACCTGGCGCAGCTCTCTGGGAGCCGCCTTCACGCGAAGCAGGAACTCGGCGCGAGAACTGACTGCTGCGGGGTTGATGAAGGCGTTGATGCGTACGGCACCGGATTCGAGCAGTTTGTTGCCGCGGCGTGCCACGGTCCGTTCCTGTTGGCCCAGGACCTCGGCGATCAGCCGCCACGGGGCGCGGCCATTGCGAACTAGTGCGGCCATGATCTGCCGATCGAGCGAATCAAGCTGCTCCATGTCCGGTTCCTTCACTGCTGATTTTTCGTCTTGGACACCGGCTTGGGTGGGTATCTGAAGTGCGCGGGGCGGCCAGGCTGTCCGGACGCCCCGCGCCGTCTCAGTTCCGGCCCAGATAGGCTAGCACTCCGGAAAGCGCCGCACCTGTTCCTCCGACAACGGCAGCGTGTGCCTCCGGCGCGAAGAACGGCGAATGGTTGCCGGCCGGCGAAGTGCCGCCCTCGAAGAGTTCCGAAGCGAAGGCGCCAAAGGCCCAGTAGACACCGGGAACGCCGATGGCGTCGCTGAGCAGGCCCGCATCTTCGGAAGCCATCCCGAGCGGGGCTTCGGTCAGTGCGTCCGTGCCGAAGTCCGCAGTGAACGCTTCGATGATGCGGCGGGTGGCTGCCGGATCGTTGTAGCACCGGGGGAAGGTGTTCAGTTCAGTGATGGTGGGTTCGGGGGCTGCCGAGGCAGCGGCTTCGGCGGAGATGACCCGACGGATTGCTGCGAGCACGGTTGCGCGGGTGTCTTCGTCCGGGGTCCGGACGTTGATGGATAACTCCGCAGACTCCGGGATGATGTTTTCCTTCAGGCCGGCGTGGAAGGTCCCGACAGTGACAACGGCCGGCGTCGACGGTGCCAGCTCGCGCGAGACGATGGTCTGGAGCCGAAGGACCATGGCAGAAGCGGCAACGATTGGATCGACGGATTTCTCGGGCTGCGAGCCGTGTGCCTGCTTGCCGTGGACGGTGATCTTCCAGGAGTCTGCGAGTGTGGCCATGTGCCCGTCCCGGATGAAGAGATTGCCCTTGCCCGCGGGCAGGACGTGTTGGGCCAGCACCACCTCGGGTTTGGGCGCCCGGTGCCACAGGCCGTCGTTGATCATCGCCGTCGCCCCGTACGCTGTCTCCTCGCCGGGCTGGAAGATTAGGACCAGGGTTCCCGCCCACAGCTCGCTGCGTTCTGTGAGGAGGGCAGCAAGCGCGAGTGCGGCAGTGATGTGGGTGTCGTGCCCGCAGCCGTGCATTACCGGGACGGTGGCACCGTCCGGCTGCGTGCCCGTGGCCTCGCTGGAGTAGTCCAGGCCGGTCTGTTCGGCGATGGGCAGGCCGTCGGTGTCGGCCCTGAAGCCGACGACGGGTCCGTCGCCGTTCTTCAGGACACCCACCACACCAGTGACTCCGCAGCGGAAGGATTCAATCCCCAGGCCCGCCAGGTGGGCTTCGATGTAGGCGGCAGTCTCGAATTCCTGGGCAGAGAGCTCGGGGTGGGCGTGAAGGTGCTTGTAGACTCCGACGTATTCGTCCACAAATGATTCGGGAACCTCTATCGCGGCGGTCAGGCGTACGCCCGTGGTGGTGGTCATTTCTGGTTCCCTTTCAGCGGGTGGGTTCGGAGATGTGTGCGGGGGGACTTGCCACACCGGGCGTTGCGGCAGGACCGGACGGCGGGGTTTTGGACCGCGCAAACCAGGAGACGGCGATGGTGATGATCACGGCCAGCGCCGTGGCATAGTAGGTCAGCGCCGGCACGAGCGGAACTACAACGAAAACGATGAGGGCGGCGACGACAACGGCCACGATGGTGGTGCGGCGGCTCTTCAGGGCCATCACGCTCTGCAGGACGACGGCACCGAAGACCGCGGGCAAAATGTAGCCGCGGGCCGTGGCGATAAGCGGTGCGGGGAGCGTTCCCACCAGCCAGGTTCCCAAGACGCCCACAAAGAGGATTAGGGTGGCGATGTGGATCAGCACCGCGCCGATAATGGCGCTGCCGGCGATGAGTTCTGCCCGGCGGGTGCCCGGCCTCTCACCAAGGTTTGCCTGGGCAACAACGGCCGCGGGGAGGAGCTTGTTAGCAATGTTGCCGATCAGGAACGCCTGGTACATGGCTGAGCGCCCCAGGATCGGGAAGTACGAGATTGGCTCAATGACGGCGATGACGCCGAAGGTTGCCAGCACGGCACCGACGGCGGTCATGAGCTCCACCGCCGTGATGCCCATGCCGGAGCCGAAAGCGGCGTAGAGGGCAGCACTCAGGGAGATGAGCAGCCCAAGCCCCAGTGTGATGGGGCCCCAGATGGAGGTGGTGCGGTCAAATGCTGCAAGTCCTGCGGATGTGTCAGCGGAAGTCGTTGTGGACATCAGAATGGCTCCTTTCAGGTGGTTTTCAGGCTGCGGTCATGAAAAATGCGGCTGCGAGGGCCACGATGATGGCGATTCCCAGTCCCCACTCGCGCAGCCAGGGACGCCGCAGCTTGTGGGCCAGCAGGATGCAGACTCCCATCGCCGCCGCTGACACGATCATCGTGACCAGATGCGCGGGGGACTTGACCACTTCGGTGAAGGTGAGAGTGAAGAACGCGCCCAGCAGCGCCGCCGTCGGGACGATGGCCATCACCGCGGGATTAACTTTGCGGAGCGTGGCATCGCCCTTGCTCAGGATAGGCGTGAGGATCAGAGCGGAGAGCATCCAGGCGAGGCCGCCGATGGTCATGGCGGCGAACGCGAGGGCGAAAATCTTCTGGGTGTAGGTGGGCCCGCCCAACTGAGCATGCTGGGTGCCTGCCGAAATTCCGGCGGCGGCGACGTCGAAGGCAGCCGAACCCACCAGCCCGACGCGGGTGAGCACCGCCGGTGTTCCGAAAAGCGGGAGGAGCGAAACCGCAATCAGCGCCACAGCGAGGGACGGCCCGATTGCCGCGACAGCTCCGGAGCGGACTGAACTGGTGACCTGCGCAGGCGTCAGCCCGGCGGCCGGCGCTGCTTTCCGGATGGCCCTGAAATAAATGACGGACTGGAGGATGACCACGGCGAAGACGCCTGCGGCGCAGGCCCAGAGGACCGGATGCTGGATGAGGGTGGTTATCTCTGTGGAACTGGGATCGACAACTGCAACAGCCACGTTGGCTCCCTTGCAAAGTGTGAGGAACACCCACGAACAGGGGTGTCTAAAAGATGGACTAAACGAACAGATTGTGCCGTTATGTTTCATTTGTACAGCACTGAATGTCCATAAGTACATACTTTGTCGATGTCTGGCGTGTATCAGCCACGTCGCATGAACGTAAATTGTTCAGGGCTCTGTCGCCGCCCCGGTTGAGTCGGTGCCGGATGGTATTGCCGGAGGACGCCGGAATCGGGTTGACTCCGGCCGGGGAGGCGAAGGCTGCTTCGGAGCGGATCCGTCCGTGGTGGGACCACGCGGTAAGGCAAATGGCGCACGTCCGGGCCGGGTCGTTGACCCGGGGCAGGGCGGTCAGCGCATTCACGGCCCTGGTGCGCCCGGTGGTCATGGATTTCCGCGCGGTGACCAGGGCCTGCAGGACCGCGCGCACTCCTTCGTTCAGCCGCGGCCGGCGCAGTTGCTGCTCATCCAGGGGCAGAGCGGCTCCGGCGATCCGGTGCGCGTCCAGCGGATCGGATTTGCCGTCCCCGTGCCGGGCATCCATGCGCGCGGCTTCAGCG
The DNA here is from genome assembly GCF_054062615.1 of Arthrobacter sp. TE12232. Taxonomy (NCBI): domain Bacteria; kingdom Bacillati; phylum Actinomycetota; class Actinomycetes; order Micrococcales; family Micrococcaceae; genus Arthrobacter; species Arthrobacter sp. TE12232. The sequence goes on along the minus strand of NZ_JBSSFK010000001.1, from coordinate 529,096 downwards.
ACCTGGTAGCCGGCCACGCCGACTGCACAGGCCAGCAGGGCGCCGTAGGATCGGCGCCCTCGATCACCCAAAACGTGGCCAAGTCAGCGCCGGTCCGGCCCAGACTAGCTGAAACCGAATGCTCCCATACGACGTTTTTTGCACCGACAATAGGCAGGAGCGGCTGCGGGCGCTTCCTGCACGTCGCAGTACCCGACGCACGCTATATGCGGGCGGCGATCTTGTGGCGGGATTCAACCTCGCCGCTGCCTGCGCTCGTGCCAATGCGCCCCACCCGCTTCGTGGACAGTACTCGCTTGGATAGTGTCGGCGACTGATTGACTCAGCAACTCTGACGTCTAGAGCCGCCAAGTCTCTAGCCGCCCGACCCTACGGGTATAGAAGCATCGGCGGTCGCAGCGCTCCTCCTTGCGGTGGAAAGTCCGCGAGCAGCCTGGACGAGGATGTCGAATGGCAGGCCGCTCAAGGACGGTCTCCGGGCTCCCTGCGCGTGGTGAACCACCCCTCGTGATCCACCTGATCCACGTCAGGCGGTCACCGGGTACGAAGCCTCGGCGCCCGGCTTATGCCACAACCTCCTGGCCTTGCCCGACGGGCTGGCCGATGATGCCGGATACGAACTCCGTGGCCGCAGGGCCGAGCTGGCGGTGCACTGCACCGAAGAGGCTGAACGCTTCGCTGCTCGGCCAGCCCTGGGGCTGTAGTTCACGGGGTAGGTAGGGGTCCCGGAACGGGAAGCGACGGAAGTCCCCGATGATACGCATCCGTTCGATGAGCGCCGTTCGCCCGTCTTTGCCCGCATTCAGGGTCTCGTCATTGAGTGCGGCATAGGTGCCAATGAACTGCCGATAGTCCGCGCCGAGCTGCTCAAGATCCCAGCATCGCGCGGCAAGGTCCCTGTCCTCGTCAAGTTCGCCCGTCCCGCACCAGAGGGCATCCACTTTTGCCAGCGGATATTCCGCGGCGAGCTCGCGGACCTCGGACATGAGGTCGTGGGGACTCAGCCACGTTGACGGGGACAGCTGGCCGAAGCCATGCCACGCGAGTTGTTTTCGGAGCTGTTCGCGGACGGCCCGTTCGGATTCCGGCACCTGGTAGATGGCCATGGTCCAGCGTCCCTCCCAGCTCTCGTCCCGGCGTCGGAAGATGCGTTCGCGTCCTTCGTCAAGGATTTCCAGCATGTGGGGAGTGAGGGAGTACACCGTTTCCCGCCCGACGCGCCGGGTGGTGAACCAGTCCTCCTTGCGCAGGCGCGACATGTTGACGCGGACCGTGGCCGCCTCAATATCAAAGACGGCCAGGAGTTCGGTGATGTCAGCAAGCCGGACCTCGTTCCCGGCGTACCGGAGGTAGTCCCCAAAAAGATCCAGGATTAGGGCTCTGGGCTTCCACTGCATAATGCTTCTCCAATACTTGCGTGCCCGGGCGGCTGTTATTCGCAGAACATGCAACAAGTCTGTTGACGAACAACATATTTATGTTACATTCAGTTGTGGGTCAGATCACAGCCGAACGGCCCCTCATCTCTGGCACAGTCACAACGTCGTGTATATCACCTGGAGTCCCCAATGGCTTTTCAATCGCCTGCCTCACTTCCGGTTCGCCCTCGCAAATCGGCAGCCGCTGTCATCTTTCTCTGTTTCCTGGCCATCGTTTTCGACGGATACGATCTGGTTGTCTACGGTGCAATCGTTCCCAAACTTCTTGCGTACGAACCTTGGGGCCTGACTCCGGTGCAGACCGGCGCGATCGGCAGCTACGCGTTGGCCGGGATGTTCATGGGCGCCATCCTCATCGGGTACCTCACGGACATCGTCGGGCGGCGGAAGGTCATGATGGTTTCCATTGCAGCCTTCTCACTGCTCATGCTGCTGACGGCCTGGGCACCGACTCCCGAGCTCTTCGGTCTGTTCCGCTTCCTGGCAGGCCTTGGCCTGGGCGGTGTCATCCCTACGGCCATCGCACTGACAGTGGAGTTCTCAAAGTCGAACCGGCGCAACTTCAATAACGCCCTGATGTTCTCCGGATACGCTGTTGGCGGGATCCTCGCCGCCCTGGTCGCCCTCGCCTTCCTGCCCGCACTCGGATTCCGGGGGATGCTGGCCCTCGGCGGCGTTCCACTCGTTGCCGTGTTGCCTCTGCTATTCAAGTTCCTTCCCGAGTCCCCAGCTTTCCTCGCTGTCAAGGGTGACCGGGCCCAGGCGGACCGCATCATCGCCGACTACGGACTGGAACCGCTTCCCGAAACACCCGTAGACTGCGGCGCGCCGGTGGCCGGCCGTTTTCGCACCCTGCTGACCGGGCGCCTGCTCGGGGCGATGGTCCTCTTCTGCCTGGCTGGTGTCTGTGGCCAGACGCTCGTGTACGGGCTCAACACCTGGCTGCCGCAGCTCATGGTCATCGCCAAGTACTCGCTGGCCTCTTCGCTGACATTCCTTCTCACGGTCAACATCGGCGCCGTCGTGGGTGTGCTCGTGTCCTCCCGTCTGGCTGACCGATTCGGACCCCGCCCGGTGACCGCAACGGCTTTCGCCAGTTCCGGCATAGCGCTCGTTCTCATGGGGACCAGCCTCATGCCACTTCCGGTCATGTATCTGCTTGTCGCGGTGGTCGGTTTCGGGTCAGTGGGAGCGCAGATCCTGGTGAACGGCTTCGTTGCAACTTACTTCTCAGGCGCAACGCGTGCCACGGCCCTAGGCATCACGCTCGGGATCGGGCGGATCGGCGCGGTCCTGGCTATCTCGGGCGGCGGCGTCCTGGTAGCGGCCTCACTGGGCAACTTCATCAACTTCTCCGTCTGGGCTATAGCAGCAGCAATCGGCGTAGTCGCCGTGCTGTCGGTGCCGCGGCTTCTCGCCGAGGCAACCACCAGCCCGGACGTCGAGGCCGTTCGGCCGACAATATCCAACACCGCCATACCGCACTGAGACGAGCCTCGTTGTCCCGGTTGAGGCCGCCGCCGGTGGAATCCGGGCATCAAGAATTCCTGCAGGCATAGCGCCGGCACATCAGCGCAGCCCGGCAACATCATCAAAAAGAAACCAAGGAGAACAGAGTGCAAACGCAACTCATCATCGACAACCAGCCCCGGAGCGCCCGCGAAGGCAAGACGTTCGAGCGGCGAAACCCGGTTTCGGGCGCTCTCGTGACCGAAAGCGCGGCAGCAAATGTAGACGACGCTCTCGATGCGGTTGAGTCGGCGTCAAAGGCCTTCAGTTCGTGGTCCACAACCGGCCCTACCGAGCGACGGGCCGTGATGCTGAAAGCAGCAGAAATCATGGAGCGACGGGGCCCCGAGTTCATCGAAACGATGATGTCAGAAGTGGGTGCAGCACAGCTCTGGGCCGGGTTCAATGTGTTCCTCACCGCGCAGCTGTTCCGTGAAGCGGCGGGGCTCGCTACTCAGATTCAGGGTGAGACGCTCCCCACGGATAAGCCCGGTACGCTCTCCATGACTGTCCGGCAGCCCGCCGGAGTTGTTCTCAGCATGGCTCCCTGGAATGGGGCAGGCGTGCTGGCGGCCCGGGCCATTGCCTACCCCATCGTCTGCGGCAACACGGTGGTCTTCCGCGCTTCAGAAACCAGTCCGAAGACCCATGCGATCATTGCGGAAGTCCTGCACGAGGCGGGACTTCCTGCCGGCGTTCTGAACTTCCTGACAAGCACCCCGGAGGACTCCGACCGGGTCGTCGAATCCATTATCGCGCACCCGGCGGTTCGGCGGATCAACTTCACCGGCTCTACGGCAGTCGGGCGCATCATTGCGGAAAAGGCCGCCCGCTACCTCAAGCCGGTACTGCTCGAGCTCGGCGGGAAGGCGCCTTTCGTCGTCCTCGACGACGCCGATATTGACGGCGCCGTCAATGCGGCCGTCTTCGGCTCCTTCCTCTACCAGGGCCAGATCTGCATGTCGACCGAACGTTTCGTCGTTGACGACAGCGTGGCCGACGAGTTCGTCTCCAAGTTCGCAGCACGGGCGGCGCAGCTAAGCGCCGGCGATCCGCTGGCCGATGACGCCTGCATCGTCGGTCCGATGATCCGCGAAGAGTCGGGTGCCCGCATCAACGGTCTCATCGATGATGCACTCGCCAAGGGAGCTGAACTTATCGTCGGTGACCGTGCCGACGGTGCCTCGATGCCTGCCACGATCATCGACAAAGTGCGGCCCGAGATGTCCATCTACGACCAGGAAACCTTCGGCCCCATCACCACGGTTGTCCGCGTTTCCGGCGTCGAAGAGGCGGTCCAGGTGGCCAATGACACTGAATATGGACTCGCCGCCGCCGTTTTTGGGGCAGACAGCACCAGGGCCTTGCAGGTTGCCATGCGCATCCAGGCCGGACACGTGCACGTCAACGGGGCAACCGTTCAGAACGAGGCTCAGGCTCCTTACGGCGGCATGAAAAACAGTGGCTACGGCCGGTTCGATGGCCGGGCCGTCATCAACGAGTTCACTGATCTCAAGTGGATCACGGTGGAGCAGTCCGACCAGCAATACCCGTTCTGAACCAAGAGGCCGAGGCATCCGAAAAGGAGAGACATGACAATGCAGGTAACCGCAGCGGTAGCTAGGGAACCGCGGCAACCGCTCACGATTGAAGAGCTTGAACTGGACGATCTGCGCCCGAACGAAGTACTTGTAAGAATGGTGGCCTCGGGCGTGTGTCACACCGATGCCATCGTCCGTGACCAGGTCTATCCCACACCATTGCCCGCGGTCCTCGGACACGAGGGCGCCGGAGTAGTGGAGCGGATCGGGGATTCAGTCACCACGGTACAGCCTGGTGACCACGTACTGCTGGCGGCCGCCTATTGCGGCAAGTGCGACCGCTGCCGGTCCGGGCAGATGGCCTATTGCGAGAACCTCTTCGCTGCGGACTTCGGCGGGCGGAGGCCTGACGGAACCACTGCGCTGAGCAAAGACGGGGAAGTGATTTCCTCCCACTTCTTCGGCCAGTCGTCATTCGCAACGTACGCCAACGTCGTCGAGGAAAGCGTCGTCCGGGTCGATCCCGACGTCTCCCTCGAGGTCGTTGCGCCGCTCGGGTGCGGCATCCAGACGGGAGCCGGTGCGGTCCTCAACGAACTCAAGCCCGCCCTGAACAGCACGCTCGTGGTTATCGGTACCGGCGCTGTAGGTTCCGGGGCCATCATGGCAGGCGCGATCGCAGGGTGCGCCCGCATCATCGCCGTCGACATCCACACGTCCCGGCTCGACCTCGCAAAGGAACTTGGAGCGACGGACGTCATCAACACAAAGAACGGTGACCTGACGGAAGAAATCCTCCGTTTGACGGACGGACGCGGCGCCGACTACGTAGTCGACACCACAGCCCGGCCCGAGTTGCTCCGCAAAGCGGCCGATGCTCTCGCCCTCAGGGGCACCCTGGCGCTGGTCGGCGCTGCCGCTCCCGGAACGGAGGTCTCCTTCGAGATCGGACTTTCACTGGTTAAGGGATGGACGTTCAAAACCGTGATTCAGGGAAGCTCCGTACCCCAGGTATTCATTCCCAAGCTCATCCAGTTGTGGAAGGAAGGTCGGTTCCCCATGGACAAGCTGATGCGCAACTACAGCCTGGGGGAGATCAACCAAGGCTTCGAAGACTCCGCCAACGGCACCGTCATCAAGCCCGTCATCGTTTACTAGCCAGCACCTGGTCTCCATGTGACGCCTTGGCGCTCATTACTGCATACGGAAGAGGACGACGGCGGGATGCTTCCCGCCGTCGTCCTCTTATGTTTGGTTTTTGATGCCTATCGGTGTCCGGGTTATTTGGTGACCTGAAGTCCGGTGTCCCAGTTGAAGTCGGCGAACTCCGGGTTGGCCTGCATGGTCATGAGGACGAACTGGAAGCCTTCGAGTTCCCGGGAACGCTTGAGCGGTCCGACGACGAGGGGGCGCATGCCGCCGGCGCTGACCAGGCTGCTGACCGCTGCGGTGGCGTCGGCGTTGTCGCCGGCGATGAAGACGTCCAGCGGCTGTCCGCCGGACTCGCCGGCGACCAGGGTGCCGGCGAAGGTGGTGTTGAACGCCTTGACGACGTTGGCGCCGGCGGGGGCAAGGTGTGCGATTTCTTCGGCGGCGGAGGTGCCGGGTTCAACGACCAGGGAATCGAAGGTCTCGAAGTTTACCGGGTTGGTGATGTCCACGATGGTCTTGCCGGTCAGGGCCTCGCCGTACGTGCTGACCACGGACTTGGCGGCGTCGAAGGGGACGGCCAGGACCACGATGGCGCCCTGGGGGGCGTCGGCGGTGGTGCCGAAGGTGACGCCGGTGCCCAGTTCGGCGGCCAGCTCCTTGGCCCTGGTGGCGTCCTGTCCGAGGATTTCGACGGTCAGGCCGCCGGCCAGGGCGCGGGTTGCGATGCCGCGGGCCATGTTGCCGTTGCCGATGATGGTGAGGTTCGTCATGGGAGTCTTCTTTCCGAATATGCGGGCCAGGAGGGTGTTCATCAGAGTCTGTTCTCTCGGGGGAGTGATGATTGAAGCTACAACTAAATATAGGCCGTGAAAGTTGAAGCGTCAAGTATTTTTCTGAACAGAATTTGATATTTGCTTTTAACGGCCACGCGACGGGCGGGCATGGTCAAGTGAGTTCTCCCCGGGCTTTGGTGCGGGGATTAGTAGATGCGGAGGCCGGGCTGGCGCTTATGACGGGCGCCGGGCCGCATCCATGGCATCTTGAGCGAGCAGTTCGCTGGTGCGCATGATGGCCGCGCGCCTGCGTTCTCCGTCCGGCGTCCCGGTGATTACGAGGGGGACATTCGGGCTCGAGACCCAGGCGTGGCACAGCGTGACAATGGTCAACAGGAGATCCTCCGCCGCCGGCTCGCTCAATGCCGGAAGGGCATCCCGGAGTTCGGTCACCTTGTTTGCCGAGCGGAGTGCGCGGGTCTCGGCTCCTACCGGATGCCCCTGCTCAAGCCCCTCCCAGAAGGTGAGGCGTGCGAGACTGGGGCGGCTCCTGGAAAAATCAAAGTACCGCCCCGCGAAATCTCCGATCGCAACAGGACCCGAGCCGACGATCGGGAGGTCATCCAGGGCGGTGACGAGTTCGCGGGTCAGTGCCGCTTCGAAGAGTCCGGCCTTGCCGCCAAAGTAGAAGTAAATCCTCTCCCGGTTGCACCCCGAGATCTGCGAAATCTGGTGGATGCGCGCACCGGAGAAGCCCCGTTCGGAGAACTCGGTGATTGCGGCATCGAGGATCTTCTTCTGCGTCGCGTCAGTGTCCCAGGCCATGGGTCCCATCATATCTCCAACCGTTCGTTTGCTTTTACGAAACGCCGGGCAGTAGCATCAATTCCAACCAGACGTTTGGAGATTGAGTGGAACACGAAGGCAAAGCGCTAGCGGCCGATGAAACGGATGCGCATCATCACCGAACCGTCGGTATGGCATCCGTCCATGTAAGGGCTGCTATCACTTGGGTGGCGATCTTTCCGCTGGCCGCAGTAGGGATGAGTATTTTGGCCGCATTGGCGCCGGAGTGGCCTCCGGTCCTGCGCGCTTTCACGCTCACACTTGTGGTCGTTCCCATTGCCGTCTACTTCGCTGTTCCCCGCCTTCTCCTGCTCCAGACGAAGCTGGGCCAAGCTGCGACGCGCACTCAGGCGCGGCACAGTGCGAAACGCAATTCGCGGGTTCGCAACCCACGCCGGGGTGCAGGATCATCCCGGCCACGATGATGAGGAGTCTGCCATGCAGATAACTGCCGCTGTTGCGCGCGAGCACAACACACCGTTCACAATCGAACAGCTTGAACTGGATGCCCTGAGGCCCAATGAAGTCAGGGTCCGCATGGTTGCAACCGGGATCTGCCACACGGACGTGCTCGTCCGCGACGGGGTTTATCCGACACCCCTGCCTGCCGTCCTCGGTCACGAGGGGGCCGGTGTTGTCGAAGCGGTCGGCGACTCGGTCGTCTCTGTGGCGCCTGGCGACCATGTTGTCCTCGCTGCCGCGTACTGCGGTCACTGCAAGCGTTGCCGGAACGGCCAGATGGCGTATTGCGAAAACCTTATGGCGGCGGACTTCGGCGGGCGACGTCTGGACGGCCAAACCTCGCTAAGCAAGGACGGAGAGGCCATCTCATCCCACTTCTTCGGCCAGTCATCCTTCGCGACCTACGCAAATGTCGTCGAGGAGTCGGTTGTCCGTGTCGACAAGGACGTCCCGCTCGAGCACCTTGGCCCCCTGGGCTGCGGCATCAACACAGGGGCGGGAACCGTCCTCAATGAACTTAAGCCGGAAATCGGGTCCTCGCTGGTTGTCTTCGGCACCGGCGCCGTCGGCTGCGCCGCAGTCATGGCTGCGCGCATCGCGGACTGTGCCACTATCGTCGCCGTTGACATCCACGACTCACGGTTGGAACTCGCCCAAGAGCTCGGCGCTACACACGTGATCAATTCAAAGACCGAAGACGTCGCGGGGCGGCTTCGTGAAATCACGGCTGATGCAGGCGTTGACTATGTCGTGGACACCACGGGTCTGCCCTCGCTCCTTCGCCAGGCGGCCGATGCCTTGGGCGTGCGCGGCACACTCGCCCTCGTTGGTGCGGCCAAACCTGGCACGGAGGTCAGCTTCGAGATCGGCGCGTCCCTTGTGAAGGGCTGGACGTTCAAGACCGTGGTCCAGGGCAGCTCGGTGCCGCAGGTCTTCATCCCCCGGCTGATCCAGCTCTGGAAGGACGGCAGGTTCCCCTTCGAAAAACTCGTCAGTGACTATGCCCTTGGCGACATCAACCAGGGCTTTGAAGACTCCAAGAGCGGGAAGACGATCAAACCGGTCATCGTTTTCTGACAGGTGCAAGGCCGGTGGTCTCCAGGGCCCCATGGATTTCCCTTCTTGGGATCACCTGACCGCCGGCCTGCCGGGTGCTTGCTACTGTCCCCAGGGGTACCGCCCGGGTTCGAGCGGGTTCGCCAAGTCAGTAGCCTCGTCCATATGGCCGGATCGGAGAGCCATTGGAGTTGCGGGCCATCCATGGCGGGTTATGAGACCGCGGGCAGGACTCCGCTGGAGTTCTTCCTTGAGGGCATTGTTTTCGGTGGCCTCCGCCAGAGCCTTCGTATTCGCTCGGCGGAGAGCCCGCAACTAGGCGTTGGAGTGAGGCTCCTCATGCACTGCTTCCAGTATTTCCTCCCGCCGGTTGCACTGTCGGAACCTTGGGGCGGCCGCTGGTGGGGCGGCGGTGAAGCAGTGGCAATCGGCATTGTGTCTCCTGATTCACGGTCTGACCAACAAGGGAGCCGCCCCCTCGGGGCGGCTCCCTTGTTAGTCAGTTCCTCGGCCGAGAAGCTCGCCGGGCCCCCGGCGGCGTTCCGGACGGCCACGGTATCCGGGGGGCGGTATCTCTGGGGCTCGACGATTCAAACCCCTGCCCATCCTGGCTGACCCGCGATCACGACGGCCGACAGGGCGTTGTGCCAATTCTCCGGCCCAGACCCTCAGTGCCCAGTAGGAGCCTGAAGGTGGCAATACTTCGCACGCAGCCAGGGCTCAGGGGCATTGGGCCGGCTCTTGGTCCCCCACGGGGCGCAAACGCGCAGATTGCAGTGTGTTCGACTCACCGTCGGCAGGCCCGGGTTACCTGGCCGTCGCGCAGGCGCCGGCGCTGGCGGCAGACATGGACGTCGGCTGCAGCACTTGGCCGTGGCTCTGCAAGGCAGGCGGCGGCAGGCCCGCGGCGGCGGTGGTTGAAGCGCCGTCCGTCGCGGGCCTGAAGAGTTGCGGACGTGAGACACCGCGGGTCAAGAGGGGATCAGCTCAGCTGCCCCGTAACCCACTCGGCAAGGGCTGCGGCGGTGCCGGCATCAAGGCTGTGTCCGCCGGTGGAGCGGACGGCCGTGGTCTCGGCGCCGGACTCCGCGCCGAGATAGCGCCACGTGGCATCCAGCAGTTCCGCCGGAATGACCGTGTCGGAGTCCCCCTGGGCGACGAACATCGGCACGCCCTGCAGCCGGTCCGGAGAGGTGGGAACTCCTGCATCGAATGGCAGCGTCCCATAAAGAATTGCCGCACCCGCAAAGCGTTCAGGGTCGTCCAGGATGAGTCCTCCGGCGAAGGCGGCGCCACCACTGAATCCGATGAGTATCACTGGCCGCCCGGCCGGGGCGACGCCTTCCAGCCACTCCCTGAACCAGGCCATGTTCTGAGCAAGGGAATCCGGCAACGGGCGGCCGATGCCGCGGTTAGCGAACCAGGCGAACCCCCGGCCTTCGGCGATGGGGGCCCGGACGGCCGCGTAGCTTGCAGCGGTGGGGAGGTAGTCTGCCAGTCCGATGATCTCCGTTTCGCGGGAGCCTCGGCCGTGGAGCAGGACTACGAGCGGTTGCGTGGGATCGTCGGTGGAGTGCCACTGGACAAGGGGATCCGGGAGGTGGTTCACGCGTCTGCCCCCGTCAGTTCGTCCGTCGTCGTGAACTCGGCGATGTTGGTCAGGGCGTAGGTCAGCGCGGCGCCGTGCCAGTCGGCATTGATGCTCGATGTCGCATCCGTAACGATGATGGGCCGGTAGCCGTGATCGGCCGCGTCCCGGAGCGTGTGTTCCACGGCCATGTTGGTCCAGACCCCTGCCACCACCACCGTGGTAACGCCCAGGTTCCGCAGCAGCAGATCGAGGCCGGTGCCGTTGAAGCCGCTCATTCGATTCCGGAGGAGAACCGGTTCTCCCTCGACAGCCTCCAGCCCTTCCAGTGCGTCGGCGCCCCATGAGCCGAGCTTGAGCGACTCGGGTCCGATCATCCGGAAGATGGGGGCGTTGCTGCCGCCGAAGTCACCCCCGGGGTAGAAAACAATGCGATTGTGGATGATAGGCATCGACTGGCTGCGCGCCCATTCGAGCAACTGCTTCACGTGCGGCACCAGTTCCTGCTCAACAGCATGGCCGGCGGAGCCTGACGAGGCGAATGCACCGTCAGGATGGACGTTGTCGTTCTGAAGGTCCACCAGCACTAGGGCGGTCTTGGTGAGGTCGAGTGGGGCGGTCTGCATGGAGTCTCCTGATTGGGGCCGTCGAATAATTGCTTTAAGTTTCAACTAAGTCATGGGTGTTTCTATTCCCCTCACGGCGCGGGAGTACTCAGCGCGGAGTGAGGACGAGGTTGGAGAAGAAGGCTTCGGTGCCGATATCCGCGAAGAGACCTATCTTGCCGTCGTGGATGTTGCCGGCTTCATTCTCGAACCGCCGTTTCCGGCATCCTGGCCAGGACCGGAAGGGTGGCCAGCGCGACTGCGGCCACAAGGGCGCCGGGCATCAGGTTCCATCCTGTTGCGTGGGTCAGGAACTCCGCGGCGTAGGGCGCGATGCCACCAAAGACGGCTGTGGCTGCCGTCGCGCCCAGGGCGAGTCCCGTGAGCCTGCCGGCAGGGGCGAACTGTTCTGCGGCGGCGGAGGCGCCGACGGCGGTGATGCCGCCCGCGGTGCAGGCAAGGACGACGGCGCCGGCCAGTGCCGCGGTGACTGAACCGGCCGTCATGAGGGCGAACATGAAGACCGGCAAAGCGATGGCAGCGGCGCAGAGCCCGAGCAGCGTAGTCCGTCGCCCAATCCTGTCCGAGAGCGCGCCGGCGAACGGGGTTACCGCGATCACGGTGACTGAAGCCGCAGTGGACAGCCACAAAGAGTTGCCTTCCGGAAAGCCGGAGACCGAGGTGAGGAAGGTCGGGACGTAGATGATGCCGATGTAGTAGGCAATGGACGCCAGCGCGGAAATGGCGAAGGTTCTGTAGAGTCCGGCGCGCTGGGTGCGGAGGGTGAACCGCAGGGGCCGGTGCGTCCCGCCGGTCGGCTGTCCGGCAAAGACAGGAGTTTCGCGCAGCGTGCTCCTGGCCGCAAGCGTTGCCAGTGCCAGGAAGGTGCCGAAGGCGAAGGGGATGCGCCATCCCCAGTTGTCCAGGGCCGCCTGGTCCAGCATCGTGGTGGTGATGGCGGAGACCGCAACGGCTAGCAGTGCTCCGATTTCGCTGGCCATCGAGGCCAGCGAGGCGATCAGGCCGCGGCGTCCGGGCCGGGCACCTTCGTAGAGGTAGGTGCTGATGGCGGAGTATTCCCCGCCGACGGAAAAGGCCATCAGGCATCGCAGGGCGAGGAAAGCGGCCCCGGCCGTGGCGCCCGCCTGTGCGTGCGTGGGGAGCAGGGTGGTAGCGAACATGGCCGCAGCCATGATGGCCATGCTCGCCAGCAGTACGGGCCGCCGGCCGATGCGGTCCCCGAATCGTCCGAACACTAGTGCGCCTACAGGCCGCAAGAGGTAGGAAACTGCGAACACCGCGAGCGTGGCCAGCAGGGATTCCGTGCCGCCGCCGAAAATGACCCGGGACAGGATGGTGGCCATGAATAGGTACAGGGTGAAGTCGTACCATTCCACGATGGTGGACAGGGCTGCGACGGCGATCGAGGTCCGAGGCAGGGAATCGCCGGCGGCGGTGCCACCGGCCGGTCGTTCAGCCTGGCGTGGTGGGCGGGGGAGGGCAGCGAAAAGGGGCATGGGATCAACTCCTGGGGTTGGAGGCAAGGCAGAGGCCGGCCCATGAGGTTGAGTCGTGCCGGTTCGGGTTCTTTTGGCGGTGAAGCTTAGGTGGTGACGACGAGTTTGCCGCTGGCGCGGCTTTCCTCCATGTCGGTGTGGGCCTGGACGATGTCGTCGAGGGTGTAGACCTTGCCGATGGGGACGGTAGCGGTGCCGTCGCTGACCGCCTCCAGAAACTCCTGGAGCACGCTGCGGGGAAGATCGGCGGCTCCGCCGGTGTAGGAGGTGAGCCGGACGCCTCGCGGGATGTAGTCGATCGGATAGAAATCCGGGACTGTCCACTGGTTTGAGAGCATGCCGGTAAAGCAGACGACGCCATGGATCCGGGTGGCCCGCAACGTGTCGCGCAGCGTCGGGGTGCCGACGAGCTCTAGGGCGGCGTCCACGCCGTCGGGAACGATGCGGCGCACGGCGGCGGCGAGATCGCCGTCGTCGATCAGGACATGGTCGACGCCGATCGCGAGAAGTGCTTCCCGCTTGGCCTCGGTGCGGGTTGAGGCCACGACAGTGAGCCCGCGGCGTTTGGCAAGGATTGCGGCGGCCATGCCGACGGAGGAGGTTCCGCCGCGAATGAGCAGGCTTTGGCCGGGCCGGATGTCGAGGCCGATCGTGAGGGAGCCGTGTGCGGTCTGAAGCATCTCCGGGATGGCGCCGATGACGGACCAGGGCAGCTCTGATTCGAACGGTATGACCTGCCCGGCCGGCACGCACGTGTACTCGGCGTAGCCGCCGTCGAAGACGCGGCCCATGCCGCCCATCAGGGTGGCGACTTTTTGTCCGGCCCGGAATTCGCCGCCGGGGGAGTCCGCCACTTCTCCTACAGCTTCGATCCCGGGCACGCGTGGAAACGTGACGCCCTCGGCCAGGCCCAGGCGTGTATGCAGTTCCGAGCGGTTGAGCCCGAAGGCCCGGACCCGGATGAGCACCTGGCCGACCCGAGGCACGGGGATGGGCCTGTCGCGAATGACCAGCGCCTCGGCCGGCCCCGGCCCGTCCAGCACAACGGCCCGCATGGTGCCGCCGCTCACTGCACGGCCTTCCGGGAGTTCATCGCCGTGGGTTTTAGCGCCGCGGACTCCGGCGAAGGTCGGGGTGTGCTGCGGACCCGTGACAGGAGGTCCAGCAGCGTGTCTGCCTCCTGCCTGGTCAGGGCCGGGGCGAACCAGCGGGCAAGTTCGTCCTCGACCACGCGGCGGCCCTGCTCAACCACCGAGGTCCCCTCCGCCGAGAGTTCCAGAAGGGAGGAGCGCCGGTCGCCCGGGTTCATCTTCCGCGAGCAGTAGCCCGCCGCCTCAACCCGGTCAATGAGCTTGCTGGCGCCGCCCACCGTAATGGACAGCGCCGCGGCAATATCGAACACCCGGCACGCGCCAAGGGATGCAAGCACCACCATCGCTTCATACCTTCCGAGTGGAGTACCGCATTCCTGGCGCAGGCGGGCGTCAACCGCGTCCCACAGTTCCGTCTCAAGCCGGGTCAGCGTGCTGAAGAGCGGATAGAAGTCAGTCTGGTCAGTTCTGGTGTCCATGGACCAAGATTAGCAGTTAGATTCCATGGAAGATACTTCCTCGGATTTCACTCTTGTTGAGGTGATTAGCTTGCGGGGTCGACCAGCAGTTTCATCTTCTGGCCGGCGCGGAGCTTCTCGAAGCCTTCCTGGACCACCCCGCTCAGGGGGATGTCCTCAACCCATCCCGTGGTCTTGTAGTGGCCTTTGGCCATAAGGTCGATCACCGCTGAATAGTCCGCCCCGGTGTAGCAGATGGTGCCTTGGATGCGCCGCTCCCGCAGCACGAGGTTGATGAGCGGCGTCGGGAGCGGCTTTTCATAGATCGCCACGCTGACCAGCGGACGGCGTTCGCCAAGGCATTGAAGGGCTGATTCCACAGCAGGGGCAACCCCGGCGGCGTCGAAAGCAGCGTCAACGCCGTCGCCATTGGTCCGGTCGGCGATGAGTGCGGTGACGTCCTGGCTCATAGGGTCCAATGTCCGTGCGCCGAGTGCCTCGATTGAATTGCGGCGCGTTTCGGACGGTTCGACCACGTCGATTTCGGTCAGGCCCATCCCGCGGAGGGCGAACCACAGGCCGATGCCGATAGGCCCCGCGCCGTAGATCAGGGCGCGGCTCTGGTCATTGACTTCGCCCATGGTCGCGGCGTGATAGGCGACGGACATCGGCTCCACCAGCGCGCCCATTTCGAGCGAGACATTGTCGGGGAGTTTGTGCACCTGGTTGCTTGGCACGACCGTGTACTCTGCCATTCCGCCGTCGGCCATAAGCCCGTGGAATCCGATCACGTTGCACAGGTTGTAGTGCCCGGTCTTACAGGGGCGGCACTCCCCGCAGCGGTAAATGGGCTCCACCGTGACTCTGTCGCCCTCGCGGACGTCGGTGACGTTCTTACCGACTTCCGTAACCACGCCGGAGAATTCATGACCCAGGGTCAGGGGCAGGCACTGGCCCGTGAGGGGGTGCGGATCGGTCGGAGGAATAAAAATAGGCCCGTCGTAGTACTCGTGAAGGTCGGTGCCGCAGATCCCGTTGCGGCTGACCTTAATCTTCACCTGGCCGTCGCCGGGAGATGGTTCCGGAACGTCCTGTATCTCAAGTTTGGTTTTTCCGTAGTAGACCGCCGCGCGCATGGCGCCTCCCAAATGTTGTGTCTAGCCTCAGATGATGCGGATAAGTTTCTTGTTCGCGAACTCGTTGAGCCCGAATTTGCCGAGCTCACGCCCGATTCCGGAGGTCTTGACTCCGCCGAAGGGCAGGTCGGGGGCGCTCTTGATCGTGGTGTTGACACCCACCATTCCGACTTCGAGGCGGTTGGCAACGTACTCGGCCTGCCTCTCGTCCTCCGTAAAAACCGCGCTGCCCAGCCCGTATGGAGAGTCATTGGCCAAGTCGATTGCCTCATCCACAGACTCGACACGGTAGAGGATTGCTACGGGCCCGAAAAGCTCTTCGCGATACGCGCGCATCTCCGGTGTCACGCCGGAGAGGACTGTCGCCGGGTAATAGGCGCCGCGGCCTTCCGGGACATGCCCGCCAAGATGGACTGTCGCTCCCTTGGATACCGCGTCGTCAACTTGTTCGGCGAGTTCCGCCCGGGCCTGGGCAGAGGCCATAGGACCGAGGCGGGTGTCTTCGCTCATGGGGTCTCCGGTTTGCCATTCCGAGGCCTTGGCCGTGAATGCTTCAAGGAATTTGTCCCAGTTAGAAGCATCAATGATGAGCCTTTTTGAAGACGTGCAGGCTTGGCCGGCGTTCCCGAACCGTCCCGCCGCTGCCGCGCTGGCGGCCTTGTCGATGTCGGCCGCCGGAAGCACGAGGAACGGGTCGGAGCCGCCGAGCTCCAGCACGCACTTCTTCAGATACTGTCCGGCAAGTGCGCCGATGATACCGCCTGCTCGCTCTGATCCAGTGAGGGATACGCCTTGCAGTTTGGGGCTTGCGATGATGTCAGCGACTTGTGCAGAGGTTGCGAACAGGTTCTGGTAAACACCTTCCGGGGCCCCGGCCGCGTCAATGATCTCGGCAATTCGCAGAGCTTGTTGCGGGCAGTTGCTTGCATGCTTGAGCAGGATAGTGTTGCCCAGCAGTAGGTTGGGCGCGACGAAACGGGCCATCTGGTAGTAGGGGAAGTTCCACGGCATGATGCCGAGGAGCGGGCCGATGGGAGCTGTGCGTACCAACGCCCGTCCGGCGCCCGCGATCTCGAGTTCTTCGTCAGCGAGCAGCTTTTCGCCTGATGTGGCGTAGTACTCGTAGATGGCAGCGGAGAGCTCGACTTCAGCCTTGGCCTGGGCGATAGGTTTGCCCATTTCGAGGGTCATCAGCTTGGCAAGGTCTATGGAGTGCTGCCTGTGGAGGTCTGCTATGCGCTGCAGGAGGGCGCAGCGCTCGGCAAGATCCTTCGTGTGCCACGACTGGTAAGCGGCGTGGGAGCGTATCAGGGACGTGGTCACCTCGGAGGAGGACATGCTGTCAAACTCCTGCACCACCTCGCCACTGGTGGGGTCGACCGTTGCATATTTCTTCATTGAAATTCTCTTATCATGTTGTGTGCGCCCGGGACGGGGTAGCGGTCTACCGTCCGTCCCGGGCAGCAGCTGGTGTGGTGCTGGTCAGGCCGGCGTCAGCGATTCGGCCGCGGTCATGAAGTTCGGGTACTTGTCCGAGGCCTCCTCAGCGAGGATGGAACGGTATTGCTTTATGCCACCGAGGTAGAACATAACGGTCCGCTTCTTGCCGGGGATGTTGGCCCCGAAGATCCACGAGGCGGCTTGCGGGAAGAGCGTCTGGTGGGCGATATCTGAGCACGTTTCCGTCCAGTCGGCCTCAGTTTCGGCCTTGGCTTCGATCCAGCCGGTACCGGAGGTCGAAATGTGGCTGATCGTTTCGCTGATCCACTCGACCTGGGCCTCGATCGAGGGCGGAAGGTTCGTGAAGGGGCCGTTGGGGCCGAGGATCATGAACATATTGGGGAAGCCGCTGGTTGCCATGCCGAGATAGCTGGTCGGGCCGCCGGCCCAGTGCTCCTTAAGCGTTTCGCCACCGCGGCCGCGAATATCGACTCGGACATAATTGCCATCCACAGCGTCGAAGCCGGTGGCGCAGATGAGGACGTCAAGTTCGTGCAGGGTGCCGTCGGCCGTGACGATGCCCTGTTCCGTCACCTTCTCGATCGGGTTCTCTTTGACATTCACCAGGGAAACGTTTGAACGGTTGAATGTTTCGTAGTAACCGGAATCGCAAAGCGGCCTGCGGGCGTAGAGGTCCGTCGGCGTAAGCTTTCGCCGGGTTTCCGGATCTTTCACGATTTCGGCGATCTTCCGGCGGATGAACTTCGCCGCTTCTTCATTGGCGTCCGGGTCAGTGGCGATGTCCGAGAAGGTCTCGAACATGAAGCGGAACCCTCCGCCTTCCTCCCAGGTCCGCTGGTAGATGCGCTCGCGCTCTTCAGGGGAGACGCTAAACGTCGGAACGGCGCTCTCTACAAAGCCCATGGCGACGGACGAGTTCCGAACCTGGTCCCAGTTGGCCTCGAAGTTCTCCTGGTGCGCCCGCTGTTCCCGCGACGTAAGTTCACGGTTGCCCGCAGGGACGCTGTACTGCGGGGTGCGCTGGAACGAGGTCAAGTGGGCCGCGACGGGTGCGCTGGCCGTAATCACCTGGTTGCCGGTGGAGCCGTTGCCGATTACACCTACCCGCTTGCCAGCCAGATCCAGGTCTTCGGGCCAGGCTCCCGTGTGCACCAGCCGGCCCTGGAACGTTTCCATCCCCGGGAATTTGGGTAGGTTTGTGGCGGAGAGCAGGCCGAGACCGGTGACGAGGAACCGGGACTTGAAGGTGACGCCCCGGTCGGTACGCACTGTCCAGATGCCGTTGGACTCGTCGAATTCGGCGTCGGTCATGCCGGTCCCGAGTTGAATGTGTTCGCGGAGGCTGTACCGGTCAACAACTCCATTCAAGTACGCCAGAATCTGGCGCTGGGGCACATACTTGGTGTTCCACGGAGTCTGCTTATACAGCTCGCGATCGAACGAGTACTGGTAGACGAAGCTTTCAGAGTCGGAGAGGGCGCCGGGATACTTGTTCCAGTACCAGGTCCCGCCTACGCCTCCTGCGCGGTCAATGGCGACCGCGTTGAGACCCAGTTCGTTGCGCAGCTTGTGCAGCATGTAGATTCCACCGAAGCCTGCTCCGACGACGAGTGCGTCGAGTTGGTAGATCTTCTCGGGGACGGCGTTGTCCATGATGTCTTTTCCTCCGACTATTAGGGCTCTGTGAGATAATTCACTTTGTAGTTACCAGTCTGTGGTGGCACAACAAGGACCTTGTGTCCCAATTTGGGACACACCCGTACGGCCGGAAAAGTCGCGATTGATACCACATCAGCAATAATTCCGGTTGCAGAAGAGTGCCGACGTCCGGCATCCGGGCAGGTAGCCGACGTTGCGAAGGAGCGATTATGTCCGACCCGGTGCGGGAAGCGCGGGAGCACCTGATTCGCGTTGGCCTCACTGGTCACTTTGGACCAAACAATGCGGTGCCCGACCTGATTGTGCGAAGCTGGCGCCGATCGATCAGCAGCGCAGTCGAAAGTTCCGTCCCGTCCCAGCGCTATCAGGACGTGGATACGGACTCCCTGCTGTGCCGGGCTGCTCTGCCCGTACTCGACCGCTGGCAGCATCAGTTGGCCGACACCGGGACTACTCTCTTCCTCAGCGACCGGGGCGGCAGCATCGTTGCCCGGCGAACGAGTGACAACAGTGAGCGACGCCGTCTGGACAGCATGCACGCGGCAGAGGGGTTCGATTATTCGGAAGACTCTATCGGGACCAACGGCTTAGGGACGTCGATGGTTGAAAAGCGTCCGGTTTTCGTCAAGGGGAGTCAACACTACAATGACGCCTTGGCCGCTCTGGCGTGCGCGGCTGTGCCGGTATATACGCCGGCCGGTCTTGTCGTTGGTTCTGTCTCACTCGGAGGGCCGCTCGAAGCTGCCAGTCCAATTATGCTGTCGCTTACGCGAGAGATCAGCCAACAGATCGAGGAGAGATTCCGGGTATCCTCCCGGCCTCAGGATCTCGCGCTGGCGATGTCTTTCATGCGCTTCAGCAGCTCGCAGCGTCCTACAGTTGTGATGGATCAGGAGTCCATCCTGGCTAACACGCCGGGTTTGCCTTACGTCAGCGTTGCATCGCACGTCATGCTCTGGGAACTGCTCAATTCCCACAACTGGTCCTCCAGCAGCACACTGCATCGTGAACTGGACGGTACCCCCTACGAGGTCACGGCACGGAGGGTGGTCGACGGTCCGCGCGAGCACTACGTGGTGCACTTCTCCGATCTGAGTGAAGCATCGGATCGCCAACCCGGACTTGCCTTGTCCTCCCGGGCCCAGGGACTGGGCGCATATGCGCTGGCCCCAAGTGCGGCCGCGCCGGCAGTTGTTCTTGTGGATGGACCGCGCGGATCCGGACGGGCCACTGTCGCCGGGAGACTGCGCACGAAGCGGGGAAGTACAGCACGCCTGGAAGTGTTTGTTGCATCCGCGGAGGCGGCCATGCCATGGACGACCATCGAGGACCTCTTGGCAGATGGCGTCGATGTAATGATCCGGCGCTTGGAGGAGATCGCCGCGACCGAAGTCACCCGCATTGCCAGACTTGTCGATTCGCACCGGACGGCGCGGACCGCCGGGCAGCGCGCCAGCAGTCTTCTGCTGACATCCTCGCGCGATCAGGCCGCACCGGCCGTTCAGGCGTGGATCGACACCACAGGACCAGTAGAGCACACGGAGGCACTAGCCCTGACCCCGGAAAGGATTCCCGGTCTGGTCAAGGCCATCCTCAACGTTGTTGATCCTGAATCCCGGCACACCATCTCCCCGGCTGCTCTGCAGTCGATGGTCCAGTGGAACTGGCCCGGTAATATCGCCGAACTTGCTGACACTGTGGCCGGGCTGATCGGGGAGTCGAAAGGCTCAGTCATCGAACGCCGGCACTTACCGAAACATTTGCAGCAGGCACCCCCACGACGTCACATGAGCATGATCGAGACTGCGGAGCGCGGGGCCATCATCAAGGCGCTCGATGCTGCTGGAGGCAACAAATCCGAGGCTGCCGCCCTCCTGGGCATGGGCAGGTCAACCCTGTATCGGCGACTGCGCCAGCTTGGCCTTGATACGGGCGAGGGTTCGATCTGATTCTGCAGACGGCTGGATCGGCAAGTCTTAGGCCAGGCTGGTCTCATCTAGGCTGCCGACTTCTTCCAGCACGGCCTTAAGAGCCGGACTTGCGTCGTCGCGGCGCCATGCTGCCCTCAGATCCACGTCGGCGGTTGCGTCCTCCAGCGGGACGAACACGATGTGCGGGTCCGTCGCGCTTCGGGCGACAGAGGCCAGTGTCAGATGGCATCCGACTTCCGCACTGACCAGGGCCAGTGCAGTTTGGGTGTCGGGCGCCACCTGAACGATGTCGGCGACGAATC
This sequence comes from Arthrobacter sp. TE12232, assembly GCF_054062615.1. NCBI lineage: Bacteria > Bacillati > Actinomycetota > Actinomycetes > Micrococcales > Micrococcaceae > Arthrobacter > Arthrobacter sp. TE12232. Next base: position 508,570 of record NZ_JBSSFK010000001.1, on the reverse strand, counting down.
CGTTGTCGTGTGCCAACCGCCTGAGCCGGTCGGGCAGGACTGCACCTTCGAAAGGCCGAAGTGAGATAAATCCGTCGCCGGCAAGCCGCGCGATGGAAAGCCGACGAGCGCCGGCCAGTACGTGCGTGTCGGGCAGGGCCACGACGAGCGAGTCCTTCATGATCACACGCGAGGAGACCACCGGGGGGATGACATCCCAGCGCCCCAGGGCGAGGTCGGTGTCGCCCTCGACGAGCTTCTTCATGGCTGGCTGGGCGAAGTTCTGGCTGGACAGCTCGAGCTGGATCCCGGGCCGATTGGACCTGATCAACCTTGCGAGCCGGGCAACAAGCGGGTGGGTGGAGACTCCGGCAAAGGCGATCCGGACGAGTCCGGACTCTCCGTTGTCGGCGGACCGCACGGCCTCTTCGGCGCGGCGGAGGGCCTCCAGCACTTCGGCGGCCGGTGCCAGGAGCGCCTGCCCGCTGGAGGTGAGCTTCACGGAACGGGTGCTTCGATCCAGCAGGCGCGTCCCCAGCTCGGACTCGAGCTGCTTGATAGTGCGGCTGAGCGGTGGCTGGGCGATGTGCAGCCGTTCGGCGGCCCGCCCGAAATGGAGTTCCTCTGCCACGGCCAGGAAGGCCCTGAGTTGGCCCACGTCCATGATTCCGCCCCTAGTCCGCCATTATTGATTCAACAGTATCACTGGCTCGCCTTTGAGATGCCTGACGGCAACAATGATCGAACCTTCGGGGGCGAACTTTCGACGCCCGGGAAGGGACCGTCGGGCTGTCCCGTGTTCATTTCCAGTCGTAGAAGCCCTTGCCGCTCTTGCGTCCGAGCTCGCCGGCCGTGACTTTGTCGCGCAGGACCTGGGGCGGTGCGAAGCGTTCGCCCAGGGTTGAGTGCAGGTACTCGGCGATGCCAAGGCGCACGTCCAGGCCTACGATGTCCGTGGTTTTGAGCGGCCCTACCGGGTGCTTGTAGCCCAGGACCATGGCGTTGTCGATGTCTTCGGCGGTGGCGACCCCCTCCTCGACCATCCGCATGGCCTCCAGCGCGATGGCAACGCCGAGGCGGGAGGACGCGAAGCCGGGTGCATCCTGGACCACGACGGCGGTCTTGCCCAACCCGGACACCCATCGCCGGGCAGCCGCGACGGTGCCCTCCGAGGTCTTCTCGCCAACGACGACTTCAATGAGAGTGGACGCGGGGACAGGGTTAAAGAAATGCAGACCCAAAAAAGACTCCGGCCGCGGCAACGATTCGGCCAGCCTGCTGACCGACAAGGACGACGTGTTGCTCGCCAGGTAGGCATGCGGGGCAAGCTGAGCAGCCACGGCGCTGAGCGCGTTCGCCTTGAGCTTTTCATCCTCGGGAACGGCCTCGACGACGAGGTCACAGGAGGCAAAGCCGGCATAGTCGACGCTCGTCGCAAACCTGTGTAGAACTTCGGCGCGGTCGCCCTCGAGCACGCCTCGGTCGAATGACGCCGCCACGGAGGCCGCGACGCGGTCCCGAGCACCCCGGGCAGCGTCCTCGTTGCGCTCGACGACTAGGACCCTCGCACCATTGATCAGGAAGGCGTGGGCGATTCCCGCACCCATGCGGCCGCCGCCGAGAACGCCGACTGTGGCCGGAAGGAGGCCGGAAGGGGTTCTCAGAGATGTTTCGTTGGTATTTGTCACGGCTACTTCTTCCTGTCCAGGAACTGCTGCATGCGGTCATATTTGGCCTGGGATTCAAAGAGCATGCCCTGAGCCAGCGTGTCGATGAGGGGGTGGACCTCCCGCGGGGAGTGGTAAACGGCCTTCGTCAGGCGCACCGCGAGGGGGTCCTGACGCGCGATCCGGTCTGCCAGGGAGTGGGCTGCCGCCAGGAGTTTCCCGGGTTCAGCCAGTTCTGAAATCAGCCCGGCCTTAAGGCACTCCTCGCCTGTCAGGATGCGGCCGGCGAGGAGGATCTCCTTGGACAGCGGTTCTCCGACGAGTTCGCGAAGCCGCCACGTGGCACCCGCCGCGGCCATGATTCCCAGGCCGGTCTCCGGGTTGCCCAGGCGCAACGCGGCCGTGCCGATCCGGAAGTCAGCGGCGTAGGCCAGCTCCGCGCCCCCGCCCAGGGCGAATCCGTCGAGGGTCGCGATAACCGGCATGGGCAGCTTCGCGATGCGTTCAAAGAGCGAGGAGTTGATGCCTGCCAGAGCGTCATCCCGACGGCGTTCGCGTAGTTGGGCGATGTCGGCGCCGGAAGCGAAGACGGCCTTCATTCCCGTCTCCTGGTTCTCCGGTGTTCCCGACAGGATAAAAATCTTGGGCGCCGCTTCCAGGTGCGCGCAGACGATGTGAAGCTCGCGGACCATGTTCGCATCGATCGCGTTGCGCACCTCCGGGCGGTGCAGGCGGACGTGGATGCGGTCATCATCCTCGGAAACCAGGAGTGCAGTGAAGGCGGTGGCGTCGAGATCCGCGGATTTCTGGTCGGGCGAAGTGCCCAACCCGTCGTGGGTTTGCTGAGTGCTCATTACACTCCCTCCAGAAGGAGGGCGGTGCCCTGGCCGACGCCGACGCACATCGTTGCCAGGCCGAGCTTGCGGACGTTGCCGGCCAGTTCACGTTCCATGCGCCCGAGCAGGGTGACGACAAGCCGGGACCCCGAGGAGCCGAGCGGGTGTCCCAGGGCGATCGCGCCGCCGTCGGCGTTGACGGTGTCCTGGTCCAGCTTGAGTTCGCGCATGACCGCCAGCGACTGCGAGGCGAAGGCCTCGTTGAGTTCCACGGCACCCAGATCACGCACAGTCAGGCCGGCGCGTTCAAGCACCTTGCGCGTCGCAGGGATGGGGCCGATTCCCATGATCTCCGGAGCCACACCGGCAGAACCCCCTTCGAGGATTCGGGCCCGCGGCGTCAGCCCGTACCTCTTCACCGCCGCCTCGGAAGCAATGACGATTGCGGAGGCGCCGTCGTTGAGGGAGGACGCGTTGCCCGCGGTGACTACGGAGCCGCCCTTGACGACGGGTCGGAGCCCGGAGAGGACCTCCATGGTGGTCCCGGACCGAGGACCTTCGTCGGTGTCGACGACGGTTTGGACACCCTTGCGCCCGGTGATGGTGACCGGAACTGTTTCCGCGGTAAAGCGGCCGGCCGCGATGGCCGACAGCGCGCGTTCGTGCGAGCGGACGGCGAAGGCGTCGCAGTCGTCCCGGGACGTGCCGAAGACGCGGGCCACTTCCTCAGCCGTTTCCGGCATCGAGAATGATGCCTTGCCGTCGCGGGAGTGCTGTCCTGTGAGGAAGGCGGGATTGACGAAACGCCATCCGATGGATGTGTCCACGATGTCTCCAGGCTTGGCGAAGGCCTTGTCGGGTTTCTCCATGACCCACGGGGCGCGGCTCATGGATTCGACGCCCCCGGCGACCACGATGTCTGCAGCGCCGGCCTTGATCATATGGCCGGCCATGATGATGGCGGACAGGCCTGAGGCGCACAGGCGGTTGACGGTGATGCCGGGCACGCTGTCCGGGTAGCCCGCCAACAGCCAGGCCATGCGGGCGACGTTGCGGTTTTCCTCTCCGGCACCGTTGGCGTTGCCGAGGATCACTTCGTCCACCACGCCAGGGTCAATGCCGGCGCGTTCGACGGCGGCCCGCACGGTCAGTGCCGCGAGGTCGTCCGGCCGGATGGAGGAGAGCGCGCCGCCGTAGCGGCCGACGGGTGTCCGGGCGCCGCCGATCAGAAAGGCTTCAGCCATGTTTGGGTTCCTTTATTCGTTTCGCTGTCCGGGTTGGTCAGTGGCAGGATCAGCCGGTTCAGTTGAAGGCGGAGATGCCGGTGATGTCGCGGCCGACAATCAGGGCCTGCATGGAGTCGGTGCCCTCATAGGTGGAGACAACTTCCATGTCGGTCATGTGGCGGATGACGTGGTTTTCCAGGAGCAGTCCGTTGCCGCCCAGCAGGTCCCTGGCCTCGTTGCAGATCCACTTGCCTTTCTGGGAGGTGGCCATCTTGACCATTGAGGCCTGGGCGTTGGTGAGCTGGCCCCGGTCCGCCAGTTCGGCCATGCGCGTGCACAGCAACTGCATCGTGGTGAGTTCGCTCAGCATGTTCGCCAGCCGGGACTGGACCAGCTGGTAGGACGCGATGGGTTTGCCGAACTGGTGACGCGTCTGGGCATAGTCGGCGGCGATTTCGAAAGCCGCCATGGCGTGCCCGACGGCCTCCCAGGCGGCACCGCCGCGGGTTGCCTGGAGGACGCGGGAAACGTCGCGGAAGGAGTGGCACCCTTCCAGCCGGCTGCTGGCCGGTAGGTGCATCTCGTCGATGACGATGTCGGCCTGGAGAATGGCGCGTTTGCCCACTTTGCCGGTGATCACGGTGGGGGAGTAGCCGGCGGGGTACCGGCCGTCGTCGTCCTTTTCAATGACGAAGGCGTTGACGTTTCCGTCGTCGGTGTTGCGGGCGAACAGGACGATGACATCGGCCACATGCCCGTTGCCGATCCAGCGCTTGTGGCCGTTGAGGACCCAGTGGTCCCCGTCGCGCCGGGCCCGGGTTTCCAGGGCGACGGAGTCCGAGCCGTGGTCGGGCTCGGTCAGTGCGAAGGCGCCGGTCTTTTCAATTCTGGCCAGGGCGGGGAGCCAGCGTTCCCGCTGCTCGGCGCTGCCGAGAATGTTGAGGGCGCCCATGCACAGGTTGGAGTGGATGCCGAGGAAGGTGTTGAGGCTGCCGTCTGCGCGGGCCATTTCGCGGGCCACCATGCCGGCGGCTTTGCGGCTCATTCCGGGGCATCCGTAGCCCTGGATCGTGGTGCCGATAATGCCCAGTTCGGCCAGCGGCGGCAGCAGTTCCGCCGGGAATTCGGCCTTTTCCCAGTAGTCGTTGATGACTGGCAGGACACGCTGTTCGGCGAACTCGCGGACCTTGTTCCGGATTCCGATCTCCTCGGGGGTGAGGTCGTCATCCAGGCGGAAGTAATCTGACGTCGCGCTCTGGCGGTCGGTGGTGGTGGTCATTGAACTTTCCCTTGTTGAGCCTGCTTGAATTTCGGTGATACCGGCGACGGCGGGTTGGGGTTCCGGGGTGCCGATCGAAGCCATTCGAGAATTGGCTCGCGGTGCGCGTCGTGATCCGGTGGGATGAGGTCGTAGCTGACAGGAGTTTCCGAGAACGTGATGGGGTTGCGGATCCCAGGCAGGGTCTCAGTGCCAACACCGACGTCGACGACGGGATTCAGCCCTATTCGCTCGGCGAATTCAAGGCCTTGTCCGACGTCGTTGATCGGGGCACAGGGGATTCGCGCCTCCGTGAGGACCTCGAACCATTCGGACGAGCTGCGGCTTCCGAGCGCTTCCTGCAGCAACGGCCGCAGCTCTTCACGGTTCAGGCTGCGCTGGTGAGCTGTTGAAAACCGGGCATCGTCGCTAAGGGCCGCCACATCCAGAGCCAGGCACAGCCGGCTGAATTGGGGATCGTTGCCGATGGCGATGACGATGTCGCCGTCCCGTGTGGCCAGCGGCTCATAGGGGTAGATGCTGGGGTGCTCGTTGCCGAGCCTTGTGGGAACGCTGCCACTGAGCAGGTAGCCCGCTGTCTGGTTCACCATCCCGGAGAGCGCGGAGGACAGCAGGTTGACTTCGATCCGTTGGCCCCGCCCGCTGCGTTGACGCTCCTGGAGCGCCGCGAGGATCCCGATGGCTGCGTGCAGGCCGGTGATCACGTCAAAAACGGCTACGCCGGAGCGGAACGCCGGTGTATCCGGCGCTCCGGTAAGGCTCATCAGGCCGGACGACGCCTGAACCAGCAGGTCATATCCGGGCAGCGAGGCCCCGCCGGCCGTTCCAAATCCGGTGATGGAGGCATAGATGACCTTGGGGTTCCCCGCTGCGACCGAATCGTAGTCGAGGCCAAACCGGTCCAGCCCGTACGGTTTGAAATTCTCCACCACGACGTCCGCCCGCCTGGCGATATCCTGGGCGATGTCCCGGTCCTCCGGATCCTGGAGATCCAGGCTGATCGATCCCTTGTTCCGGTTGATCGACAGGTAGTACGTCGACTGGCCGTCGCGGACCGGAGGCTTCCAAGTGCGCGTTTCGTCGCCGTCGGGGCTCTCGATCTTCACCACGGTTGCGCCCATATCCGCCAGCAGCATGGTGCAATAGGGGCCAGCCAGCACTCGCCCGAAGTCCGCGATGAGCAACCCGGACAGAGGTCCGGTACCAGTACGGCCGAACATATCTGACGTGGAGGGCCGCTCCTCGCTGGTGAGGGACTGCTCCCGCGCGGCCTCGGATCCGGCATCCTGCGGCCAGGCAGTCCTGGGGCTTGTTTCAGTCGTCACGGCTCTCCTCGGAATCGTCGTCGATGCATTCAACGATGCCACCGGAATTACCTCCAGTCCAATACTTATTAGAGTGAGTATTGTTGCTTCAGAGGTAATAATCGAACCGAGTTCTCCCTTCTGTTGAAATCAGGAGAAAACACGCCAAGCACCCCGGAAGTTGTCCGGGGTGCTTGGTCGGCTGATCTCTACGGCCGCATGGTTTAGTTCCTCAGACGAGGACCATCCCGCCGTCGATCATGACAACTTGGCCTGTCATGTAGTCGGAGTCCTCTGAGGCGAGGTAGAGGGCTGTGCCAGTCACGTCCTCAGGCGTCCCGGCGCGGCCGGCGAGAATGCCGCCCGAGAACTCGGCGAAGGCCTGCCCCGGCGCCGAGGTGTCCCCGAGTTCCATGAGGTCCAGATCGAGTTTGCGCCACAATGGCGTGTCGACCACGCCGGGAGCGAAAGCGTTGCACGTGATGCCGTGCTCAGCGAGTGCCCTTGCCGCCGCTTGCACCAGCGCGTTGACAGCGAACTTGCTCGCACAGTATGGCGCAAAGTTCGGGTAACCCTGGCGGCCTGCGATCGAAGACGTGAGAACCAGTTTGCCGCCCGTGCCTTGGGAGATCATCTGCTTTGCGGCCTCTTGCTGACAGATCAACGACCCGAGGCCGTTCACGTCCAGCGTCGAACGCCAGTTCTCCTCCGTCACGTCTAGGAAGTGCATCGGGCGGATAATGCCGGCGATTGAAAACATCACGTCCAGGCCGCCGTATGCTTCCACTCCTGCGGCGACGGCAGCTGCGACGTCCTCTCTGTTCACGACATTCCCTGAAGCCGCGATGACCGTCCCGCCCGCAGCTGTGAGTTCATCACTTGTTTCTGCGGCTGCCTCGGCGTTGAGGTCGAAAATTGTTAACCTTGCTCCTTCTGCGGCCAAGCGCCGGGCAACAGCCCGCCCCATACCGCTTCCCGCTCCCGTAATGAGGATCCGCTTGCCGTCAACACGTCCTGCCATGAACTAACCTCCTTGTTATTCGAGGTCCGAGGGGGCGCATAACACATGAGGGGCGCCGACACCGGACCGCGCACCATTCGTTTCTTGTCATTCGCCGGACAGGCGTCTTTGCTGCATCCGGGATTGCGTTGCGGTGTTTCTAAGGTAGGCGGCGTGACTTATCGAAGGGAAATACCTATTTTGGGTCCCATTGATACCCCGCATGCATAGATATCGAATTGTGGCGCACGCCGCCTCCCGCCGGTCGCGATCGAGCAGATCAGGCAGGCCGCGGTTTATGTATCTGCCGAGCTCTCAGAGCAACATGATCAGCACCCGCTTCGGCTGGTCACAGACGGCCAGCATGCTGCGCCGGGCTTGCGGTGCCCAGGACACTGCGTTCGCGGCGTCCCTTCCCGTGGGTCTGGTCTGCCCAGGCATAGCCTCTTGCGCTGCGAAATCAAGGACGCGCTGTAATGGCCCGCATGAATTTCTTGACCCTACTCACCAAGCCGGCTGGAACACCGGTCAAGCCTGCGCCGGCGAGGAAGGATGGGAAGGAAGCGCGTCAGTCAAGGCCGGTTGCCGTGGCTGGACCGGACACGGCGGCGGGATGGCCGCCCAGGGCGTCCACCCTCTAATCCTGTGCGGAGAGCAGCGGACGCCCGTCAGGTGCGTTTGCCTGCGGATATTCTCGTTCAAGGCTGTGCGGGACCACGCATTGTCAGCTGCTTCTCGTGCGTACCGACCCCTATTACTCGCCGCCGGCCGGGGCCTGTCCGCGGGACCAGCTGGCTGTGCCCATGCCGTCAATGGCTTCGCGTGTCTGTGACGCTGGTACCGGTGGGGATGCTCTGAGGGACTCCAATTGATGCTCTTGTTGTGGTCGATCAGTCATCCCAATCCGTAGTTGGACCACGGTGATCAACAGCATGCTTTTCCACCTGGTCGTCCTCGTTGACCTGGCGCGTCATCAGAAAGCCGCATCAACGGCGATGGGCGGGATCCGCGAGGTCGGACCGAAGCCGACGGTGAGGCTGGCCTGTACAGGGTCCCACGGAAAATAGTTTCGGCGATCGTGCGGCTTGACTGAAAAGCCTCGAGCGGGAATTCCGGGCCGTACGACATTGTGTGTGGCTGGTACTCGGCGCACGATGAGGGCCCAACTATCCAGCCGGCACGGCTAATAGCGGTCCAAAGCCCGTAGGAGTGAGATAGTTTGGGCGTTGGTGTCGTGCACCAGGAAGTTACCCACGCCGTTGCTGCCAATCGCGTATGTCTCGCATCCTCGTCTGCCCATATGCAGGGTGATCATGCCGGTATCCAGGCAGCCGAAAATTTTCAAGTTCTAAGAGAAGACCCCGGTTCTTCCGCACCGGGCTGCTCACACCCGGTACTTTGCTGTGAAAAGACAGAGCCTTCAAAGGGCGGTTTGCAGGGGCGTTCTCCAGCCGACTGATCGTAGCGCTCCGGCGGCGAAGGGTCAGGTTCCTGCGGTCATGACTTCCGCCCGGCGTATTTTCGCCGCGTCATATTGGGGGCGTATGAAGACTGCGGCGATGATGCCGGCAAAGACGAGTAGGAGGCCGTTGAGGGTGAACGCGGTGTTATAGCCGCTGACGGGGTCTGCTGCGCCCTCGACAACGCGCCCGACGAAGTATGGGGCGATAGCTGCGGAGAGGGTATATAGGGCGACGTACGTACCCAGAACGCCGCCACGCTGGACGCTGGGCGCGATTTCGGCGTTGATGGTCAGTGTGATCGGGAAGATGGGGGTGCCGAGTCCAAAAGCTAGTGCGAGCAGGATGATCTGCAGCGGACCGGCGGGGGCGGCGACCAGGAGAAGCATGGCCACGCCGGCGAGGAATGTGCAGGCACCGCCGAGCACCCCGCGGGCGATGCGGCTAGATACTCCGCGGCGCATCATGGCCTGCGTAATGAATCCCTGGGCCACCTGTGCTGCGCCGAAGAAGGCCCAAGGGACGATGACTAGGGAACCGGCGGCGGCTTGGCTGTAGCCCAGAGCGTCTTGCAGGTACAGCGGCACCCAGGAAGTAAGTACGGCCAGTGTCCAGTAGACGGCGAAGCCGGCGAAGAGGCTGGAGAGCCAAGTGCCGGTGGCGAAGATTCGCAGGTAGGGCACTTTTGTTGTGGGTCCGCTCTTGGGCTCGGCGGCGGCCAGCGCGGTGGAAGGCAGGGGAGTTTCTTCCCGTTCAGGGCCCTCCCGTCCGATCCGGGCCCAGACGGTGGCCCAGGCTAGGCCGACGATGGCCAGGGCGAGGAAGGCCGAGCGCCAACCGTGGTTGATGATCAGCCAGGTCAGAAGGGGAGAGGCAACGATCACCCCCAGCGGGGCACCCACGGTCAGCAGCGAGGTGGCCACGCCGCGATCTCTGTCGGAGAACCATTTGTGCAGGGCATGGGCGGCTACTGGGTAGGCAGGCCCTTCGGCGGCGCCGAGAACGACCCGGCTGGCGAACAACATTGCGAAGGTGGCGCTCAGGAGAATCGGGATCTGGGCCACCGACCAGAGGGCCGCCATGATGAGCAGCAGCCATTTGGTACGAATTCGGTTGGCCATGAAGCCACCCAGCATCGCCGAAGCGCAGAAGACGAAGAAAAAGCCGCTGGAGACAAGCCCGTACTGGGACGGCGTGATGCCCATTTCCTGCATAAGGGGAGCCGCAGCCAAGCCCAGGACGGCCTTGTCGGCAAAGTTGAGCATCATGAAGAGGACCAATAGTGTCGTTATGCTCCAGGCTTGCCGCCGGGGCCTGGTTTCCGTTGTTGGAGTCATAAGGAGTGCTCCACAACGCTCGCTTGGATCCTCTCGATACATTCTTTGACAAGGATCCCGAACTTCGGCATCACCCGGGAAGGCATGCGGAATGCCGGCGCGGACAAGGCTACCGCCGCCACGCGGCGCTTGTCGTGATCTGTTATGGGCATGGCGAGGGAATTAACTCCGCGCTCGGCACGGCCGATGGAGACGGCATAGGGCCTAATGATTTGGAGCGACGCGTGAAATTCTGCAATGGTCTGTGCGCCGGAGTCAGCCGGAGGGCCATCTGGGTAGATGGCGGCAAGTTCATCTACGTTCATCCCTCCGAGGAACAGCTGCCCCGCTCCGGAGATATGCGCAGGAATCAGGACGCCAACCCGGCTGCCAACACGGAGCGACTGCGATCCCTCGACGGAATCGATGATCCTAACCACGCGACCCTCTGGCGCAATCAGGTGTGCAGTCTCGTCTGTCTTTTCTACTAGCCACTCGAGATGCGGCCGGGCGACCGGCGCGAGGGATTCTGCCGTAAGCGTTCTGTGCCCGCGTTGCAAGGGGCTGAGCGCATAGGACCTGTCGCTGTCCTGGATGGCGAATCCGTGTTCCCTCAGCGTCGCGAGCAGGCGGTGTGCAGTCGAACGGGCTACCCCCAACTCGTCTGCAGCATCGCTGACGCGGAGAACATCACGCTCCTGCAAGAGACGCAAAAGGACAAGCGCGTTACCAACCGAAGATGCATTATTCGACATACAGGAATTGTATCCTAAGAGAATTCCTTGTCTTAGAATTGGACCGATGCCGGTCCATCCCGGTAGAACTTGGGGAATCGGATCATAAGGGAACCTGCTTATGACACTTTCCCTTCCAGCAATCCCTGGGCATGTGCGGTTCGGGCGCCCAAGACCGGGATGCCGATACCCTGGCACACGGACGTCCTGAATAGTGCCAGGTTTCACTCTGGTGTTGGGCCACGAACGAACGTTGAACGGGCAGGCCCTTCGATCATCTGGCTTCCGTTACCCAGGTCTAGGGTTATGGAATCCGCACGAGTTTCTTGTTCGCGAATTCGTTGATCCCGTATTGAGCCAGTTCACGTCCGACGCCCGAACGCTTGACGCCGCCAAAAGGCAGGTCGGGTGCGCTCCGGCTAATGCTGTTGATCCAGACCATTCCGGTTTCAAGCTTGTCGGCGAGCTGCTGGGCCGCCTCAATGTCGGCGCTGTAGATGGAGCTGGACAGGCCATAAGGAGAATCGTTGGCCAGATCGATGGCAGCCTCGGGGGAGTCGACGTGGAAGACCACTGCCGCCGGGCCGAAAATCTCTTCCGAGTAGGCGCGCATCTGGGGTGTCACACCGGTAAGGACCGTCGCAGGGTAATACGCGCCCGGTCCGTCAGGGCCGGCACCGCCTGTGACGGCGGTTGCGCCCTTAGCGACAGCGTCCTGGACCAGCTCGTCAACTTCTTCGACGGCGGACTGGGAGGACAGCGGACCGAAGGTTGTTTTTGCGTCGGTGGGGTCACCCGGCGCGATCCGGGACATGGCATCGGTGTAGCGGCGCAGGAATTCGTCGTAGACGTCACCGACGATGATGAAGCGCTTGGAAGCTGTGCAGGCCTGACCGCCGTTATACATGCGGCCGGAAACGGCGCCGGCCACGGCCTTGTCCAGATCGGCATCCGGCAGCACGATGAACGGGTCTGAACCGCCCAGCTCCAGCACATACTTCTTCAGGTGGCGTCCGGCAACCTCTGCGACGGCGGACCCGGCCTTCTCGGACCCTGTCAGGGAGACGCCCTGGACCCGCGGGTCGGCGATCATTGTGGCGATCTGGCCGCTGGTGGCAAACGCGTTGATATAGACGTCGGCCGGCAGGCCGGCATCGCGGAGGACTGCCTCGATGGCCAGCGCCGACTGCGGGCAATTGCGGGAGTGCTTCAGGATGACCGTGTTGCCGAGCACAATGTTCGGCGCGGCGAAACGGGCCACCTGGTAATACGGGAAGTTCCACGGCATGATGCCAACAAGAGGCCCAACGGCTTCGGTGCGAACCACAGCCCTGCCGGGCCCCATGACGTCCAGGGGCTCCTCGCGGAGGAAGAGTTCGGCATTATCCGCGTAGTAGTCATAGATGGAGGCAACGAGGGCAACCTCGGCCTTGGCCTCCGCCGTCGTCTTTCCTACCTCAAGGGTCAGCAGGGCGGCCAGCTGGTCGGAGCGTTCGCGGTGTAGTACGGCGACCCGGCTCAGGATAACAGCGCGTTCGACCAAGGGAACTGAGCGCCATTCACGGTATTCCGTGAAGGAACGCTTCAGTACGTCCTGTACGTCCTCATCGCTGAGTGACGGGAACTCGGCAACGCGTTCTCCGGTTGCTGGGTTTGTGGTCGCGTAGTTACTCATCGTCCGGAGCTCTTTCTGAAGGCAAAGCATTGTCTTAACCAACACGCTCCCAGCTGCCGGCCATGCAGTCCAATACTTAGGGCATAAAATTCGACATAGCGGAATATTTCGATTCAAGTATTCCTACCGATCGAATTCAGGATTTGCAGTTGACCTCGCAAACGAGGCAGCAAGGGAGCTGAGCGTGTCTTCAACTGTTCGATCCGTTTAGCCTCAGGCCTTTGGGGATTCCCAACCGCGCCGATGTCGCCACTGTGCATGTACTCGGCGTGGAGCGGAGGCACTCAAGCCGAGGTGTCCCTTGGAGTGGCAGCTGACGCACCTCCCCAGCCGAATTTGCAGGGGGAGATGGCCTCATTGTGGTTTGAGGCCACGGCTGTCCTTTTCGATGGTCGGATTACGCCGTGGGACCTCGGACTGTGGAACGCCGAGCAAGAAATAGCCCTCGGCCGGATAGCCAATAGCATCCGCGAACACGGTGCAGTGGCGGGCACCAGGGGAACTAAGCCGGGAATAGATCCTCGCGTTTGTGGAGGACTTTGCCGCGGCCGCCAGGCGTGCACTGGTGGTGGACGCTGTCAGGGCGCTATGGCCTGCGGAACTTCCCGTCTTTTCCGCCCCTGACTTTTTGTCCGTAAACCCAAGCGATGCGCGGGAACGGTGGTCTCTGGCAGACAGCGTACGCCTGGCCGGGCGCGGGGCGTAGACCTCCTCGATGTATGGTCGGGCGGGCTCGTCCCTGATGCACGTATGTCCACGCAGTAAGGCTATGCAGTGAAAACGCGCCTCCGGGCGTTCCAGCGAACCGCCAGCTTATTCCGCTATACGAAACCAGCGGACCTATTCGTGTTCGAGGACGCTGGCCTGAATCCGCTGGACGCATTCCTTGACAAGGGCGGCCACCCCCGGCATCCCCTGGGGAGGCATGCGGAATGCCGGTGCGGACAGGGCGACTGCGGCCACACGTCGCTTGTTGTGGTCTGTTACCAGCATGGCGAGTGAATTGACTCCGCGCTCGGCTTGGCCAAACGAAATCGCGTAGGGCCTGTTGCCTTGGAGGGACGCGTGAAATTCCGCGATGGTCTGTGCCCCGGAACCCGGCGGAGGACCATCGGTGTAGATGGCGGCAAGTTCTTCGGGGGATAACGCGCCGAGGAAGAGCAGGCCCGCTGCGGCGACATGAGCCGGCAACAGGACGCCAACCCGGCTGCCGACGCGAAGCCCCTGTGATCCCTCGATGGAATCGATGACCCGAACCATGCGCCCCTCCGGGGCGATGAGGTGTGCAGTCTCGTCGGTCCTCGACACAAGCCACTCAAGGTGCGGCCGGGCAATCGGCACGAGGGTTTCCGCTGTGAGCATTCCGTGCCCCAGCCGTTGCCGGGGATCGAGGGCGTACGATCTGTCGCCGTCCTGGACGGCGAAGCCATGCTCCCTCAGGCTCGCGAGGAGGCGGTGCGCGGTCGACCGGGCTACTCCCAACTCGCTGGCAGCATCGCTGACGCGGAGGAATTCACGCTCCTGCAGGAGGCGCAGAAGGGCAAGAGCATTACCAACCGAGGATGAACTGTTCGACATAGCGGAATTCTATCGCAAAAGTATTCCTGTGAGACGAATCACGGTCCTACAGTCGGAGGGAAGTCAAAGCAACGCAGCAAAGGAGCTGAGCGTGTCTTTACAAGTTGACCGACCCGCACCGTCCGTAACCGGCCGGTTTTCGGGTGATGAGATTGTGGTGGATCGGGTGTCGCAGTCGTTCCGGTCGCCGGATGGTGGTTCGGTGTTGGCGTTGGATACGACGAGCCTGAGGGTTGCGCCGGGTGAGTTTGTGTGTCTGGTGGGTCCGTCCGGCTGCGGCAAGACCACGGTGCTGAACATGGTTGCCGGCCTGGTGCAGCCCACGGAGGGTGAGGTGACCCTGGCGGGGGAGCCGATCCGGGAGGGGAACCATGATGTGGGTTACCTGCTGGCACGGGACGGCCTGTTGCCGTGGCGTACTGCGGTGGCGAACGTGGCGTTGCCCTTGGAGTTGCGCGGGACCGCCAAGCGCGAGGCGCGGGACCGCGCTGCTGAGGTGCTCGATTCGGTCGGGCTCGGAAAATTCCTGAAGTCCTATCCGTCCCAGCTCTCGCACGGGATGCGCCAGCGTACGGCGTTGGCACGGACGCTGGTCAGCCATCCGGGCACGATCCTGATGGACGAGCCGTTCTCGGCGCTGGACGCGGAAACACGGATGCGGCTGCAGGGGGTGTTCCTGCAGCGGTGGGAAGAGCAGAAGAGTTCGGTCCTGTTCGTCACCCACGATCTCGCCGAGGCGATCGTGATGGCCGACCGGGTCCTGGTGTTCTCGTCCCGTCCGGGAAAGATCATTGCCGAGTTCCGGATCGATCTTCCGCGGCCGCGCAACGTGCTCGAGCTGCAGTCCAGCAGCACCTACCACAAGTACTACCAGGACATCTGGTCCGTGTTCCGCGAGGAGTTGGCATCATGACCGTCAAGAACGCACCCGGGCCCCAGATAATGGCACCGCCGAGCAGCCGGCCGGACCCGCCCCGGGAAGGACGGTCCGGGCAGCGGCCCAGGTCCTCCGGGGCGTCCCTGCGCTCCACCGTGATCCCGCGCCGGCATTATGTGTGGGCTGTGCCGCTGGGGTGGATCATCCTGGGCGTGATCATGTTCGGTTCCTGGGAGCTGCTGGTCCTCAACCACACGCTGAACCCGATCTACGTGGGCCAGCCCTCGGCCATCGTGACTGCCTTGTGGGCATCGCTGGGTACTGATCTGGTCACGGTCCACGCTGTTTCGACCTTCACCGGGGCGATCGCCGGGTGGGCGCTGGCCTCCGTCGCCGGGGTGCTCGCGGCCCTGGCGCTGGCGGCCTCACCGTTCATGCTGCGCGTCATCGAGCCGTACCTGACAGCCATCAACGCGCTGCCGCGCGTTGCCCTGGCCCCGATCTTCCTGCTTTGGTTCGGGATCGGCGTGGAGTCCAAGATCGCCCTGGCCTTCAGCCTGGCCTTCTTCGTGGTGTTCTCCAACACCCTCGCCGGTGTGCAGAGCGCGGACGGGGACCGGCTGCTGATGGCCCGGGTGCTGGGCGCAAAGAAGCACGAGACCTTCACCAAATTCATCCTCCCCGGCGCCGTGCCAGGGATCTTCACCGGCCTGGAACTGGGCTTCATCTTCGGGATGCTCGCCACCGTGGCCGGGGAAATGATCGCCGGCCAAAGCGGCCTGGGCGTCCGGCTGCAATACTTCGCCGCGGCCTTCCGCATGGACCAGTACTTCGCGACCCTGATCATCCTCGTGGCCGGCACCATGCTCATCTCCTGGTGCCTGCGCACCATCCGCACCAAACTCCTCCGCTGGCAAAACAACTAAGACATCCCCAAGACATCCCCTCTATCCGGGCACGCTTGTGCCCGGAGAAGGAACGGCTATGACCATCCAAGCAAATTTCAAGGCCATGTCCCACGATGAGCTGCTCCGCAAGCTCTCACACACCGACCCCACCGCGCTCCTGCTGGCACTCGTGGAAATGACCGGTGACGTCACTCTGCTCCATGAATGCCGGGCCTACATCACCGGACCAACGTCGGCCGACGCGAAGTTCCCTGACCAGGTCCTGAACCGGCTCCGCGAACGCATGGCGAGTGTCCTCACCGAAACCGGCGGTGCGCATCCGGATGCCCCGGCTAGCGGCGAGGTCTTCGATTCACTCGCTGACACCGTCGCCGGACGGGAGATGGCGGGCCACGAGAAACGGGTCATCCTGAAGGAAATGGGGCTGCTCAGCGACGCCTTTGTCGATTGGAGCTCGGTCCGCCCGGAGTCGGCCGATGACTTCTCGGTCACCATCATCGGAGCCGGCATGTCCGGCATCGCGACGGCGATCCACCTCAAGCGCATGGGCATCCCTTTCCACATCTACGACTCCAATGACGAAGCCGGCGGGACATGGGCGGTCAATACCTACCCAGGTTGCGGCGTTGACATCGCAAGCCACTACTTTTCCTTTTCCTTTGCCCGCAGGCAGGACTGGAACCGGTACTACGCCAAGCAGCCGGAAATCCTCGCCTACATCCAGGAATGCGTCCGCATATTCGGCCTTGAGGAACACATCTCCTTCGGTGTCCGCATCGGCTCCGCTTCCTACGACGAGACCACCGCGGAGTGGGTCCTCGAAACCATCACTGGGGCGCGCACGCAGACGATCCGCACAAACGTCCTGGTCAGCGGAATCGGCCAGCTCAGCGTGCCCGCCGTTCCGGACCTCCCGGGCCGCGGAAACTTCCGCGGCAAGGCATTCCACTCCGCAGAATGGGATCACTCCGCTGACCTGACCGGCAAGAAGGTAGTGCTCGTGGGCAACGGCGCCAGCGCCAACCAGATCGGTCCGGCCATTGCTCCGCTCGTCGACACGCTGACCGTCCTGCAGCGCAGCCCGCAGTGGGTGGTCGGCGTTCCGGGATACCTGGAAGACGTGCCGGAGTTCGAGAAGTGGGTCCTGGGGAATGTTCCTGCCTACGAACGCTGGTTCCGAGCGCGGACCATGCTCTCCATGAATGACGTGATGCGCCCGGCTGCCCTCGTGGACCCGGCTTGGGACCACCCCGACGGCACCATCAGTCAGGCCAACCAGGCTCTTCGTGAACGCCTCCTGCGCTACATCTCCGATGAGCTGGGCGAACGCCAGGACCTCCTGGAAGCTTTGGTTCCCACCTTCCCGCCGCTGATGAAGCGGATGCTGCGGGACAACGGCTGGGTCCGGATGTTCCGGCGCCAGAACGTGGAGCTCGTGAACGCCCGGGCACTGGAATTCACCGAGACGGGCGTGATTGACGGGGACGGGCGGGCACACGACGCCGACATCGTTGTCTTCGCGACCGGGTTCAAGGCGGCACGGATGCTCTCCTCCGTGGACTTCGCAGGCAAGGGAGGCGTGA
The DNA here is from genome assembly GCF_054062615.1 of Arthrobacter sp. TE12232. NCBI lineage: Bacteria > Bacillati > Actinomycetota > Actinomycetes > Micrococcales > Micrococcaceae > Arthrobacter > Arthrobacter sp. TE12232. The sequence continues at coordinate 491,148 of NZ_JBSSFK010000001.1, read as the reverse complement.
CCATCCGCGACGTCTGGGGCGACGAGGACCCCCGTGCGTACCTGGGCATCACCGTCCCGGACTTCCCGAACCTCTTCGTCCTGTACGGGCCCAACACAAACGTGGGGGTCGGCGGCAGCATCTTCTTCCAGGCCGAAGCGCAGAGTGGCTACATCGCGACCATTATTCGGGACATGATCGAACGTGGTATCACCAGCGCAGAGGTGAAGCGCGAAGTATTCGAGGACTACAACGCACGCATGGATGCGGAGCTGGAGAAGATGATCTGGACCGTGCCCACCGGCTCCACGTGGTACCGGAATTCGAAGGGACGCGTCACAGCGAACATGCCCTGGACGTCCGCGGACTACTGGCAGATGACGTCCGAGGCCAGCCTGGAGAGCTACGACGTCGAGCCGTCGCCTATCGGCCTGCCGGTCCCTGCCAGTGAGGCGGCGCAGACCAATGCAGCCCACGCCTGACCCGGTGCTCCCCACGAAATTCATCGAGACCAGCACCCCGGAAGCGGGGGTTTCCCCGTCCACGGGCGTGGTCTTCATCCACGGGCTGGGAGGCAATTCCAACGTCCATTTTCCGCTCCGGAGCGCCATCCAGTCCGGGTATCCGACGGTCTCGATTGATCTCACCGGCCTCGGCCGGAGCAACGGGCGCGGGCCACAGGGGTTCGGGGACTGGATTATCGACGTCGAAAACGCCATCGCGAAGCTGGGGGAAGTCGACAGCGTCATCCTCGTCGGGCATTCGTTGGGAACGCTCATTGCCAGACATGTGGCAGCCCAGGAGCCGCGGGTCCGGGGGATGGTGCTCTTCGCACCGATCGCCGGACCCGAACTTTCCCAGCGGCCGGCATTTGCAGCCAGAGCAGCCGCCGCGCGGGCTAACGGGATGGCGAGCGTCGCGCACGATTTCGGCTTGGCCGCCCTAAGCCCGCACACGCTGAAGTCCCGTCCTGTGGCCGTGACACTCGTGCGCGAGTTCCTCATGGGACAGGACGCCGATCGCTACGCCGAGTGCTGCGCGGCGATCAGCGAAGCCGGTGAAGCCGCTCCTCCGGAGGACCAGGACTGCTCGGTCCTCCTGGTCCGCGGTGCCGACGACGCCATCTCCACGGCCCAGGAAGTCGCCGCATGCGAGGCGGCACTGCTGCCGGCGCGCACGGAGACCGTTGTCCTGAAGAACGTCGCCCACTGGCCGACAGTGGAGGATCCCGAATCCTCCATCGCAGTCTTACAAAGGTTCCTGGCCGAAACGGCCGCATCCTCTCACCCCGTTACATCAGGATTGGAAAGAAAATGAAGCCTCTTGAGGGAAAAGTTGCCATCGTCACCGGAGCAGCCCGCGGGCTGGGCCTCGACTACGCCAAGCGCCTGGCCCAGATGGGCGCCCATATCGCCATCAGCGACCTCAACCTGGACTCCGCGTCCGAGTACGAGGCCGAAAAGAGCCAGCTCGTGGACGGCAGCCTGGAAAAGACACTCGCCCAGTACGGTACCGAGGTCTTCATGAAGCAGGTCGACGCAACCGACGAGGAGGCGACCAAGGCGTTCGCCGACGACGTCTACGCGAAGTGGGGCCGCATCGACGTCGCCGTCTGTAACGCCGGGGGAGGCGGGGATTTCTCGGCCGCGCAACCCACACAAATCGTGGACGAGTCGATGAAGGCAACGTTTGCCCGGAACTTCTACTCCACCGTGTACACCGCCGGTGCGGTGGCCCCTTACATGAAGCAGCAGCAGTCCGGGAAAATCATCACGATCTCGTCGTTCACAGGCGTGATGGCCCTGGGCGAGGGCCACGGCGCCGACTACGCAGTGGCCAAGGGGGCGGTGGCCCACTACACGCGCTGCCTCGCCCAGGAGCTCGGGCCCCATGGTGTCAATGCCAACGCCATTGCTCCCGGTTTCATCGCCACCGGCCAGTTCAAGGAACGCCTCGGCGCAGCTGATCCCGAACGCCTCAAGCAATGGACCCAGATGAGTGCGCTGCGCCGGCTGGGACGGCCCGAGGATTGCACCAACGTCGTCGAGTTCCTCGCCAGTCCACTGTCCGATTTCGTCTCCGGCCAGGTCATCTGCGTCGACGGCGGAATACTCCGCGGAGCGAGCTAGTCAGCTGCCCTCGTTTGTCTAACCCCCTCTCTCTGAAAGGCATCATCATGTTCCGTGCAAAGAAGCACGCAGGCCGCGTCGCCCTTATGACCGCTTCCGCGGCAACCGTCGTTCTAGCCATGACCGCGTGCGGCGGCACGGCCAATTCATCCAGTGCTCCATCCGGTGAAGTAGATCCTTCCTGTCAGAAGGCATATCCGGCCAAGTATCAGTGGTACGACGGCAATATCATCAACATCCAGGCCGCCGTGGCCAAAGACAAAGGGTTCTTTGCGAAGAACTGCATTGCCGGAACCCCGGTAAGCATCGCGTCAACTCCAGCGTCGATTACCGCCATGGTCGGGGGCCAAGTCGACTTCATCAACACGGGGCCGGACAACGTTCCGCCCGCTCGCGCTCAAGGTATCGACCTGAAAGTGGTGACGAACATCCTGACCCGGCCCATCTACAGCCTCGTGGTCCTCAAGGACAAAGTAGGTGGCACCTATGAGGAGACGCTGAACAATATCAAGACCGTGGGTGTGGTGGCCCTCGGGGGCAGCGCGGAATTCCACTCCCACACGAACTTTGAGGACGCCGGCATCGACCCGGGGACGAAGACCTTCGTGGCGCTGGGCCAGACTTCCACGATGCTCGCGGGACTTGAGAACAAGAAGGTCGACGCCGTCTACTTCTACGGCACCGCCCAGGACATCGCTGTCGCGAAGGGATTCGGAGTCATGGTTTCCGACTCACGCAAGGCAGCGACGAATGAGAACCCGGTACCCAAGACGCTCCAGGGGGTGGGCAAGACCTCACTGCTATGGGCGGCGCAGGGCAGCTTCCTTGAGAAGAACCCGGAAACCGGCAAGCGCTTCCAGACTTCCCTGGACGAGGCCAGCCAGTGGATCCGGGATCCGAAGAACCGCGAGGAACTCTACAAGATTCTGCGGAACCAGGTCTCCGTGCCCGCGGATCTTGCCAACGCCGACGAAGTGTACAAGGCCTCCGTCGACATTTACGCCGAAAACGTTGATACGAAAGTCGACCTGACAGCGCTCCAGGCCTATGTCGATTTCACGGTCAAGACCCGGGGCACCAAGATCACGGAGCAGGCCAAGGACATGGTCTGGTCCGAGAGCGTCAAATGACCATGCGAACCCCATCCGACGTCACCCGGGACCCACGGTTTTCGGGTGATGAGATTGTGGTGGATCGGGTGTCGCAGTCGTTCCGGTCGCCGGATGGTGGTTCGGTGTTGGCGTTGGATACGACGAGCCTGAGGGTTGCGCCGGGTGAGTTTGTGTGTCTGGTGGGTCCGTCCGGCTGCGGCAAGACCACGGTGCTGAACATGGTTGCCGGCCTGGTGCAGCCCACGGAGGGTGAGGTGACCCTGGCGGGGGAGCCGATCCGGGAGGGGAACCATGATGTGGGTTACCTGCTGGCACGGGACGGCCTGTTGCCGTGGCGTACTGCGGTGGCGAACGTGGCGTTGCCCTTGGAGTTGCGCGGGACCGCCAAGCGCGAGGCGCGGGACCGCGCTGCTGAGGTGCTCGATTCGGTCGGGCTCGGAAAATTCCTGAAGTCCTATCCGTCCCAGCTCTCGCACGGGATGCGCCAGCGTACGGCGTTGGCACGGACGCTGGTCAGCCATCCGGGCACGATCCTGATGGACGAGCCGTTCTCGGCGCTGGACGCGGAAACACGGATGCGGCTGCAGGGGGTGTTCCTGCAGCGGTGGGAAGAGCAGAAGAGTTCGGTCCTGTTCGTCACCCACGATCTCGCCGAGGCGATCGTGATGGCCGACCGGGTCCTGGTGTTCTCGTCCCGTCCGGGAAAGATCATTGCCGAGTTCCGGATCGATCTTCCGCGGCCGCGCAACGTGCTCGAGCTGCAGTCCAGCAGCACCTACCACAAGTACTACCAGGACATCTGGTCCGTGTTCCGCGAGGAGTTGGCATCATGACCGTCAAGAACGCACCCGGGCCCCAGATAATGGCACCGCCGAGCAGCCGGCCGGACCCGCCCCGGGAAGGACGGTCCGGGCAGCGGCCCAGGTCCTCCGGGGCGTCCCTGCGCTCCACCGTGATCCCGCGCCGGCATTATGTGTGGGCTGTGCCGCTGGGGTGGATCATCCTGGGCGTGATCATGTTCGGTTCCTGGGAGCTGCTGGTCCTCAACCACACGCTGAACCCGATCTACGTGGGCCAGCCCTCGGCCATCGTGACTGCCTTGTGGGCATCGCTGGGTACTGATCTGGTCACGGTCCACGCTGTTTCGACCTTCACCGGGGCGATCGCCGGGTGGGCGCTGGCCTCCGTCGCCGGGGTGCTCGCGGCCCTGGCGCTGGCGGCCTCACCGTTCATGCTGCGCGTCATCGAGCCGTACCTGACAGCCATCAACGCGCTGCCGCGCGTTGCCCTGGCCCCGATCTTCCTGCTTTGGTTCGGGATCGGCGTGGAGTCCAAGATCGCCCTGGCCTTCAGCCTGGCCTTCTTCGTGGTGTTCTCCAACACCCTCGCCGGTGTGCAGAGCGCGGACGGGGACCGGCTGCTGATGGCCCGGGTGCTGGGCGCAAAGAAGCACGAGACCTTCACCAAATTCATCCTCCCCGGCGCCGTGCCAGGGATCTTCACCGGCCTGGAACTGGGCTTCATCTTCGGGATGCTCGCCACCGTGGCCGGGGAAATGATCGCAGGCCAAAGCGGCCTGGGTGTCCGGCTGCAATACTTCGCCGCGGCCTTCCGCATGGACCAGTACTTCGCGACCCTGATCATCCTCGTGGCCGGCACCATGCTCATCTCCTGGTGCCTGCGCACCATCCGCACCAAACTCCTCCGCTGGCAAAACAACTAAGACTGAATGGAGATTCTCATATGATCAAGCAACAGATAGTCGCTTTTATCGGTCTCGGAGCAATGGGACAGCCCATCGCCCGCCACATCAGCGATGGCGGATATGCGTTGCGGGCGGTGGACAGCTTCCCCGGAGCACGGTTACGCGCCGCAGAGGCGGGACTCGAGACTTTCGAATCCGTCGAGGACGCCGTTCCGGGCGCAGACTTCATTCTCATGATGCTGCCCACCGTCGAGATCGCGCACCACGTGTTCGAGTCCGTGGTGGCGTCGGCAGACCCCGGGTCGATGATCATTGAAATGGGTACCATCGGACACGAGGCATCGGCCGCCCACGCGCGTATCGCGCAGGGCCGGGGTGTCAGGTATTTGGACGCGCCCGTGATCGGCGGGGGCCGCGAGGCGGCGGAAGACGGCCGGCTCAAGATTCTCGCTGGTGGGGACGAGGAAACCGTGCAGTCCGCCGATCCGCTGCTCCGCTGTTTCAGCACCCTGACGTACCACGTCGGTGGCGACGGCGCCGGCCAGGTCATGAAAGTCATCCACAACCTCCTACTGGCAGGGATCACTGCGGCGACAGCTGAAGCTCTGGTGTTGGCAGGACGGCTCGGTGTCGAGCCTGACAAGGCTGTTGATATCCTGGATTCATCCTCGACCAGCACCTTTGCGCTCAATTGGCTTTTCCCGCCAGCGCTGCGTGAGGACTACTCGGGCGGGGCGAAGGTGGACATCTTGCTCAAGGACATCAGGCTCGCGATAGGGGATATCCGCTCGGTGGCTCCGGAGGAGAGCTGGACCGTCGCCGAACGCGTCCACAGGCTCTACGAGCGGTGCCAGGAAGCCGGCTACGGCGGAGACGACATGGCAGTCGTCTACCGGCTGTTGCAGACTGACGTCGCATCCGCCCCGCCGGCAGTCTCTAGCACTGCTTCGGCGTAGGTCTACGAAAAGGACCTTCGCCGTGCACAACAACGAAATAGCGCCCACTGACACCGGTCAGGTCTCACGCGGGAAAATTACTGCACGTCTGCTTCCCGGCGGCACCGAACCGGATCCACGCTTCACTCTGGCAAACGAACGCACTTTTCTTGCTTGGATCCGCACATCTCTTGCACTCGTGGCCGGAGGTATTGCCATTGAGGCCTTCACCTCGGGCCTCTTCGTGGAGCCGGCGCGCAAGGGACTCGCGGTCCTGCTGCTGCTCCTCGGCATGATGCTGAGCGCGGGCGCCGCGGTGCGCTGGATCCGGGTGGAACGGAGTATGAGGAACAAGGAGCCATTGCCGATGCCCCTCATCGTGCCGTTTCTGGCAGCAACGGGGGCGCTGGCTGCCATCGTCATCCTCATTTTCATTGTCTGGCGTTGAGGCGAGTGGTCCGAGCTAGCCAGTCCCATCAGGGCCTACACGAGGATCCGGGCCTTCAACCCGAAAGAACGGCTTTAGCCTGGGGCCGGAGCACGCTGGCGCTCGTTACGGTCAGTGCCATCTCCCTGCGATGGCTTCCTCATTACGGCCTGCCTATCCTGTTGCTTGCGGCCGTATCAATAGCCTCTGCTTGCACTATCTACCTCACGCAGCGGTGCCGGTACAGCTCGAGCGCCCGCGGGATCGCTCAGGAATACATGGACACCAACATGCCTGCCATTCTGTGGACGGCGTGCGCCGGAATATCGCTGGGAGGGCTCGCAGTTGCCGTGGTCCTCGGCGGGTGAAGATATTTAAAGAAGGGCATCCGGGCCGATCACCACCGTGAATGGATCCTCCATATCGGACATCAGCCAAGATTTCGGTGCGGCCTGCTTCACGATATTTGAGGCGGGACACTCATCCTCTCGTGGGCGGCGTCGGCGCCTAAACCAGCCGGTTGGTTTATGGAGGCGCGAACTTAGTTCAGCATCGTTGACTGGCCGTTTCGCTGGTTCCTACGCAGGGCTTTGGGTTGCCTGGAATGTGGCAAAAAAGGAAGTGTGTACAAAGTACACACTTTGGGCTTCGGACTGGGTCGTACCGGTACCGGATCGGGTCGGATTCCGCATGTTTCCGGGGGAGTCCAGTGTTTGCGGGGGAGCGAATGCAGTTCGAGTCCCATCTCGGGCACAGCATTCCCCCTCGTCAGAGGGGGTTGTTGCTTTAACGTGTGTTCATTGACCCTGAGTGGGTCCCTCTGACGCTTGTCGCGGTCTTGTGCCTGGCCGCCGCAGTGGCCTGTGAAGTTGTGTGGGTGGCGGGTCAGGTGCCCGGCTGGTGGGCCCTCCGCGTGCTGGGATGTGGGATAACTCTGGTGTCCTTTCTGGGTGCTTGTGGTGGCCGGCGTTCGCCTAGTACTTATTCATGCCGTGTGGTGGTGATGATGACATGACCAGCGGGGATTCCTGAAGAATTCTTCTACAGATTCGTTGGTGGCTGTGGGGTGTGGGCGAGAAGGTTGGCTGTGTGTCCGGCCCCAGGCGGAGTGCACATAGTCCACACCGTGTAGTCGGGGTGCCCCGGCTCATCGGTGACCCTCTCCGTGCTTCCTTTTCTGCTGACATGAGTTCATGCGGCCATGAGTTCTGTGAGACATGACTTTCAGGTTTGGTTCTTGACCTTTACGGGGCATGACACGGCGGCCTATTCGAGTGCTTTGGCGGGACGCCCGCCATGGACTGCATTGACTGGGTGAGGGCTTATTCTTCAGTGGGGCAGCGAAGTCCGGACATCTACGTTGGCGCTGGCATCAGCCTCACTCCGGGCCAGGCCGAGGCCGCTACTGCAGGGCGAGGTGGCTTCCTGGTCAGCCCGGTGTGACACCGGGCCTGCTGGCACACATGCTGTCGCTTGGCGTTCCGGTCCTCCCGGGAGTTGCCAGGCCGGTGAGGTGATGATGATGGTCCTCGAGCACGGCCCGAAGGCCATGAGGTTCTTCCCGGCGGGGCCTGCCGGCGGCCCCGACTACCTCGCCGCCATTTCAGCGCCCATGCAGCTGGTGCAGTTCTGCCCGAGGCGGCGCCAGTCTCGGCTCAGCACCCGGATACCTCGCCTGGCCGAACGACTCCTGCGTGGGCGGCAGCTGGCTCACGCCGAAGGCAGCCGTAGAAAACAACGACTGGGAGCAGATCATCAGGCTCGCGCAGGAAGCTGCCGGACTCAGGGTGGATTGAAGAGGATCACCGGAACTGACCGGTGAGGATGGAGATTCGGCTGCGGCCGTCGGCCACAGTCATCTCTCTCATGACTCCGTTCATGCGAAGGTGCACAGAGATGTACATAATCGCGGAAAGCGCTGAACAGCGATGCTGGCGCTCGCCGGGTTCGTGATGCGCTCGACGACGCCAAAGTGCGGGCGCCTTTGCCTGGGCGAGGAGGCCCCCGCGAGCTGTCGAAGTCCTCAGCTGCCCAGGGCAGACCGGGCTGGCGCTTTCGCGGTGGTCGTACCCAGGCTCAGTTCAAAGTGTGGAGGTTCCGGAACGTGCGGTGAGGTGCTGGCATCGGCTATGTAGCGGGCCGCGAGGCCGCCCAGTTCCACTAATGGCAACGTCATCGTTGTGAGTCCAAACACGGCGCCGCCGCGGGTGCCGCCGATGCCCGCGACGGACACGTCGTCGGGTGTCTTATAACCGGAGGTCCACAGGCAGGCGAGAACGCCCACTGCGATTTCGTCATTGGCGCACACGATCGCTTCCGGAAGCTGACCTGATGCGATGAGCCGTGCCATCGCGTCCCGCCCTGATTCCTGGCGCATGCCAGTCCCGCCAATGACGTGGGGGAGTGCCTGCGCCTCATACATCGCGCGGCGATAGCCGACGACCCGCTGTTCGACTGCTGTCAGACCAGGCATACCGCCAATGAACGCAATTCTTCGATGGCCAAGGGACAGCATGTACCGCGTCAATTCGTAGGACGCAGCGTCGTTGTCTATGACGATCTTCGTCGAATCGAATCCCCGCGGCGCCAGGGCCACGACTCTTGTTCCGGCCCTCACCGCGAGGTTAACCTCCCGCGCGAGCTGGGCGGTCCCGGGTGCGCCCTCAATGTCGCTGCCGCAAAAAACGATCCCGGAGGCCTGGTGTTCCCGGAGGACCCGGAACTTGGTCCGTTCCTGTTCGGGGTCCCTGTTGGCATTGGCCAGAATGGTGACGTACCCGGACTTGGCCGCTTCGATCTCTATACCCCGAGTCAATTCGGCGAAGTAGGGGTCGAGGATGTCGCTGGCAATGACTCCGATGATCTTGCTGCGCTGCTGCTTCAAGGCCTGGGCGGCGGCGCTCGGCGTGTAGCCCAGGGTTTCGGCCGCCGTACGCACACTATCCCGAATTTCGCGCGATACCGGATGCGCCGAACCGTTGAGTACGCGCGAAGCTGTGGCCACTGAAACGGCCGCAAGCTCGGCTACTTCCCGCAATGTGGCCATCGTCCAGACTCCTTCGGTGTATGCCTCGGTCCAGCCTAGCTGGCACTTCGGTATGTCCAAGCCGCCGTCATTTACTTCTTGACAGGTTCCTGCACACCCCATTAGCGTAATGGTAAACCTTTGCCATTGCCACTAGCGGGCATTTACACATAGTGGCAAACGTTATCCGTTTCAAACTCACAGGAGAGATGCAATGACTGACCTTACAAAGCCCTTCGATTTGGTAGTGGTGGGAGCCGGCGCGGCCGGACTTGCCGCCGCGAACCGGGCCGTCGATCTCGGAGGACGGGTTCTCCTGCTCGAGAAAGGCCCTGCCGCCGGCGGCTCCGCGGCTCTGTCGGCAGGCATTCTCTGGACGGCGCCGAACGTGGAAGTTCTCCGCCGCATCCAACCCGACGGCGACCCCGTTCTTGGACCGCTCGTCGTCGAAGGGTATGAGCAAGCCGTGCAGGACGTACGCGACGCCGGCGTCAGAGTCAGCGACGAATGGCTCGATCACCTCGAATGGGGACGCGCGTGCAAGATCGACATTCAGAACCTGATCGCGACGTGGTCAGCAAAAGTCGATTCCACCGGCGGTGGCCTCCTGACCAGCGTCAACGACGTCGAACTCATCCTCGACGACGGCCGCGTGGCCGGAGTGACTTTCATGCACGACGGCGAAAGGAAGACGGCGATCGGCAACGCGACCGTCCTGGCTACTGGCGGATTCCAGGGGGATCCCGAGCTGAAGCAGAAGTTCATCGGCAGCGGTGCGGACGACATTGGCGTTCGCAGTAACCCGCAATCGGTCGGTGACGGTTTCCGCATGGGTGCAGCCGCAGGCGGCGCCGCGAGCCGGCATCTTTCAGGCTTCTACGGTCACACTCTTCCCAGCCCGCTGCCTGTTTCCCCCGAAGTGTTCCTCCGACTCACCCTCTACTTTTCCGCCTACGGAATCGTGGTCAACCGGCTCGGCAGGCGCTTCACGGATGAGTCGCTCGGTGATGAGGTTTCGAACCAGGCCGTGGTTCGGCAACCGGGCCGGAGGGGTGTCCTGATCTGGGATGACGAAGTCCAGCAGCAACGTGCCCTGGCCGTTCCATATCCCAGCGGCATGGCACTTGACCGGCACGCCGAAGCGACCCAACTCGGCGCGCGTACTGCCGAAACCGAGACCCTGGAGGAACTGATTGAAGTAGTGGCCGGTTGGGGGGTCGATCGCGCGGGCCTCGCCACGACGCTGGAGAACTACCGGCGCGCCTCCAACGGAGAATCCGTCAGCCTCGACGCGCCGCTGCCGGAGAGCCCGAGCCCGCTCAAGAAGGGCCCGTTCCGCGCCGTTGAGCTGCAGCCGTGCATCACGATCCCCTTCGGCGGCCTGCGTGTCAACGCCGATAGCCAGGTCCTGGACCGTGACAACCGTCCGGTCGCCGGGCTGTTCGCCGCGGGCGCCGACGCGGGCGGCGCACAGGACCTCCGATACGTCGGCGGGATCATCTTCGGCTTCGTGTTCGGTCGACGCGCAGCAGACGCCGCCATGCTCAGCGCCGCAGCGCCGCGCAGCGGAGCCGAACTGGTTTCAGCCTCATGAAGACCTCGACGCTTGGCCGTGGAGTGGCTTGGGCAGGACCCGAAAAGCTCCTCATCGAGGACCGTCCGTGGTCAACGCCGGCGCCTGACGAAGTGGTGATCCGCATTGAGAGCATCGGCGTGTGCGGCACAGACGTCAGCATCTGGCGCGGCAACTACCCCGGCGTCCCGGCCGGGACCGTCCTCGGCCACGAATTCGGCGGCACCATCGTGGAAGTCGGCGCCAACGTCACGGACCGAAGCACCGGTCAGCTGGTGGCCGTCGACCCCAACATTGTCTGCGGACATTGCCTGGACTGCGCCACCGGCTCCCGCGCCCTGTGCAGTGAGCGTCGGCTGATGGGGCGGGACCTCGACGGCGGCCTGCAAAGCTTCCTCGCGGTCGATGCCGCCCAAACAATCGCAGTTCCCGGAACACCGGATCCGCGGGCCCTTGCCCTCGTGGAGCCCATCGCCGTTGGGGTCCACGCCTGCGCGCGGGCCGGAGTTACCGCCGGTACCCGGCTCGGCATCATCGGCGGCGGTGCGATCGGGATGGCCGGCGCACTTCAGGCCCGCAGCCTCGGCGCCGAAAGCATCACCGTCGTCGAGCCTGACGCACTCCGCCGGGCAACAATCGAAGAGTACGGCGTGACGGCGATCGCCCCCGGGGACGTGCCCGAACAGCGCTGGAACGTCGCGATAGACACCGTAGGGAACGGTGCCACCATCAGCGCCGTCATGGAGCTGATGGAACCCGGTTCCACAATTTGCGTCGCCGGTCTCGCCCCGGGAGGGACGCTCCCGACGGCCCAGGAATTGGTCCGCCGCGAGCTGACCCTGACCGGAACCTTCTGTTACACCACGGCTGACCTCCTCACAGCCGCCGAACTAGTGGCCGCCCACGGCCTCACCGCACTTCCCAATGACCTGATCCACGGTTTCGACGCCGTACCAGCAGCGATCCAAGCCTTTGCCCTCGGTCATCTCGGGCGCGGCAAAACCATCATCATCCCCTAGCCCCCAACGGGACTCAAACGACTGAATCTGCAATGAAGGAGAAATCAGTGAACACCTCCCTGCAAGCCGCCGCGGTCCATCCGCCGCGTGCAAAAAACAGCCCTGCCCGTGCGGCCGTAGCCAGCATGGCCGGCGGAACACTGGAGTACTACGACAACTACATCTACGCACTGGCTGCTGCTCTCGTCTTCGGGAAGGTCTTCTTCCCGGAGGCCGGAGGCGTCGCAACACTCGCGGCGTTGGCCACCTTTGCCGTCTCCTACGTGGCCCGCCCGCTCGGCGCCGTCCTCTTGGGACACTTCGGCGACCGGATCGGCCGGAAGAAGGTCCTCGTATTCATTCTCATTCTCATGGGAACGTCCACTTTCCTGGTTGGCTGCCTTCCCGGATACTCCCAGATCGGCGCATTGGCACCCGTGCTGCTGATTACTCTCCGTATCCTCCAGGGCATCTCCGTCGGTGGCGAGACTGCCGCCGCGACGGTGCTGACCATCGAAGTATCTCCGGAGGGTCGCCGAGGCTTCTTCACGAGCTGGGCGCCTAACGGCATCGTGGCCGGATTCGTTCTGGCGACACTGGTATTCCTGCCGATCTCTGCGATGCCCGAAGCGCAACTCCTCAGCTGGGGTTGGCGCATCCCGTTCCTCCTCAGCGCATTCGTCACCATCGCCGGATTCGTGATCCGGTCCAAGCTCACCGAGCCTGAAGCCTTCCTTGAAGCCCGGGAGGACCACGCCTTGGTGAAGGTGCCCGTCGTGGAAGTGTTCCGGTCCCACTGGAGTGCCATCGTGCGAGTCACTTTCTGCTCGCTGGCCTTCGCCATCGATACGGTCATCAAGGTCTTTGCACTCTCATTCGCCACCGGCGTCTATGCCATCCCGCGAAGCACGATGCTGTGGGTCCTAATCGTCAGCCACATCTGCGCTCTCGCGACCCAGCCTCTGCTGGCCAAGCTGTCCGACCGGATCGGGCGCAAACCGGTGTTCATTGCCGGAAACCTCGGCTGCGCCGGAATGATCTTTGCCTACTTCGCATCAATCCAATCGGGCAACGTGCCGCTGCTGTTCCTCACCGGCTTCCTGTCAGTGTCGTGCGCTTACGCCGCGATCAATGCCACATATCCGTCCTTCTTCGCAGAGATGTTCAACCTCAAGGTCCGGCAGACGGGCATGGCCCTCGGACTGCAGATCGGCTTGATCGCGGCCGGCTTCGCTCCCACGATCTACACCGCCCTGACGGCCGGCAACCCAACGGACTGGCTGCCGGTGGCAGTGATCTCAGCGATCATCTCCCTCGTCGCCGTGGCAGGCGCCCTCACTGCCAAAGAGACCTTCAAAATCCCCCTGGACAAGCTCGGAGCACCGATCTCCACCGACAAGCCACAGACCGCCGCCATCCCGTCAGGAGAGCACTCATGAGTCACCCCTTCCGCGTCGGAATCGTCGGCTGCGGCAACATCGCCGATAACCATTTCCAGTCCTACTCATCCCTGCCCGACGTCGAAATCGCCGGCGTATGCGACGTCGACCTCGGACGTGCGCAGGCCTTCGCGGCCGAGCGCGGCATCGCAGCCGCCGTCGGCTCGGTCCGTGAGCTCATCGACCTGGGCATAGACGCGCTCAGCGTCTGCACGCCGCACCCGACCCACGAGGCCGTCGTGACCGAAGCCGCGGTGGCGGGCGTGCATATCTTGTGCGAAAAGCCCGTCGCCACCGATGTCGCCGCCGCCGAACGGATGGTGCTCGCGGCCGAGCGTCACAATGTCACGTTCGGAGTAGTGTTCCAGCGCCGCTTCTGGCCTGGCGCACAAGCCCTCCGGGCCGCCATCGACGACGGCCGCCTCGGCCGGCCGATGCTGGGACATTGCCAGGTGCTCCTGCACCGCGACACCGACTACTACAACGCTGCCGCATGGCGCGGCACCTGGGCCGCCGACGGCGGGGGAGTGCTGATGACCCAGGCGATCCACTACATCGACCTCCTCCAGTGGTTCATGGGCGATCCCGTCGAAGTCAGCGCCAAAGCCGGGACCTTCGTCCTCGGGGAGGCGATCGAAGTCGAAGACACCGCGGCGGCGCTCATCACGTTCGCGTCCGGGGCCGTCGCCACCCTCAGCGCCACGGTTGCCGCGGCCCCGAATCTCGGGACCCGCCTCGTTGTCACCGGAAGCAACGGTGCCACCGTGAACGTCACGGAGTACCCGGAAGGTTCCGACGCAGTCAATGACCTATGGGCAGTTCCCGGCGAAGAGCAGGCGGGCACCGTGTTTTCGGACGGTCTCACGGGAGACATTCCCGTATCTGAAGTCAACGCAAGGCTTCTGCCGTTGCACAAGCTCCAGGTCGCCGACTTCGTCGGCGCAGTGCGCGCCGGCCGTGCGCCCTGCGTCAGCGGGCGCGAGGCGATGAAGTCCCTGCAGATCGTCGCCGCCGTCTACGAATCAGCCCGTACGGGCCTGCCGGTTCGAATCGGCAGCACCTCCGTGCAATCACCTCGCTTCACCCATATGTCGAACTCACTGGCCGAATCGGGGGCATCCCGATGACACCCCAACCGCACCAGGAGACCACCATCGAGCTCAGCCTCAACCAGGCCACGACACGCCCGTACCCGCTGATCGCGACAGCAGAAGCTGCGATGCGTGCCGGAATCCGACACATCGGCCTCTGGATCGAACCAGTGGAAGAGATCGGCATCGCCCGCACCCGGCGGCTGCTCGCCGACGCGGGCTTGTCCGTCAGCTCTGTGTGCAGGACTGGATTCCTTGCCGACAAAGACGGCGCCGAACTGAGGACCGCGATGGACGGCGTCAAACGGGCGCTCCACCTCTCGCATGCGGTCGGCAGCCCCATGCTGACCCTGATCGCCGGCGGACTTCCAGCCCGGGACCGCAGCATCCGGCACGCGGAGCAGCGGCTGCGCACCGCGCTGGAAGAGCTTGAACCGCATGCCCGGGAAGCCGGTGTCCGACTAGCTCTCGAACCGCTGCACCCCTTGTTCGTGGACGGCCGCAGCATCGTCACCACAATCGCCCAGGCGCTGCGCGTCATCAAGGATCTGCCGGCCGACACCGTAGGAATCCTTGTTGATGCCTACGCCACCTACTGGGACTCCAATTTTCACGACGACATACTGGAGGCCGGCCCGCGGATCGCCGGCTATCAGGTCAGCGACTTTGCACTGCCGCTGCCTGGAGCGGAAAACATGAACGGCCGGCTCTTCCCCGGAGACGGAGGTATCGACCTCGCCTCCCTGACCTCCTCCGTCCGCCGCGCCGGCTACACCGGCCCTGTGGAGGTCGAAATCTTCAACGACGACATCTGGACGTTGCCGTTGGAAACCATCATCGAACGCACCGTAGCCAGCTTCAACCGCTACGTCACCGAACCCGTCAACGCAATGGAGCGCCAACTCGTATGAGCACCGTGAACACCATCCAGCTTCCCGCCCCGGACGGTCAGTACCGCACCGTCAAACTCGCCGAGCCGGCAGAACTTGAAACCTGCAGCACCCCGCCCGCGTCCCGCATCGCTTACGCCGCCGGGCACGTCGTGGCGGATCCGCTCCTGGCCAGTGCCGGTTCCGCGGCCATCGACTGGGACGCGACCCTCAAGATCCGGCATGCTCTCTGGGATCTGGGCCTGGGCGTCGCCGAGAGCATGGACACCGCACAGCGGGGCATGGGACTCGGCCCCAAGGAGGCCCTCACTCTCGCCCGGCGCACCCTTACAGAAGCCCGCGCCGTCGGCGGCTCCGTCGTCGTCGGAATCGCAACGGATCAGCTTAACCCGGGCCCCCATCCGCTGGAAGAAATCGCTGATGCCTATATCGAGCAGCTCGGCGAAATCGAGGCGGCAGGAGGGAACGTCGTCATGATGGCCAGCCGCCACCTTGCACTGTCCGCTAAGAGCCCCGATGACTACCTCGAGGTCTACGGCAAGGTCCTGGACGCCGCGCAGCGGCCGGTGATCCTGCATTGGCTCGGGTCCATGTTCGACCCCGCCCTTGAAGGATACTGGGGCCACCGATCCATCCCGCAGGCAGCCGAAACCGTGCTGGGTCTCATCGAGTCGACGAAGGACAAGGTCGCCGGGATCAAGATCTCACTGCTCGATAAGGATCATGAGATCAGCTTCCGGCGCCGGCTCCCAGCGGGAGTCCGCCTCTTCACCGGCGACGACTTCAACTACGCCGATCTCATCGCCGGGGACGAACACGGGCACAGTGACGCCCTCCTGGGCGCGTTCGCCGCAGTGCCCCGTTTCGCATCAGCCGCGTTCGCCAAGCTTGACCGCGGAGACGTCACCGGGTTCCGGCAAATCCTCGACCCGACCGTCCAGCTGAGCCGCCTGATTTTCGAAGCCCCGACCCAGTACTACAAAGTGGGCGTCGTCTGGCTCAGCTACCTTACGGGGTGGCAGAGCCACTTCCGAATGGTCGCCGGCCTTGAATCCGGCCGCTCAATCCTGCATCTGGCGGACCTTTTCGAAGCGGCGAACAGCATCGGGCTGTTCCCGGACCCCGCAGCATCCGCCGCCCGGGCCTCGGCGTATTTCCGCGCCCAGGGGCTCTGAACCGATGCCGAACCACAGCATCGCCGACGACGCAAGTCACGAACCGACGGCGGAAGTATTCGCCAGACCCAGCGACCCTGGGGGTTTCCGTTGCTTCGTGGTGGGGGCGGCCTCCGGCATGGGCCAAGCAACGGCAGAGCTACTGGCGAGGAAAGGGAACCGGGTGGTCAGCGCCGACCTTGCGACAGCCAATTGGCCCAGCCACGAAAGCCGGTACCCGCAATTGTCCATCGACATCTCAGACGGTCGATCCGTCAAGGACGCCGTTAAACACGCGACCTCACTGCTGGGTGGCATGGACGTCGTCGTTAATACAGCCGGGATCCTGGGGAAGATCCAGCCATCCGCGGAGGAAACCCTCGACGAGTTCGACAAGCTCATCCGCGTCAATCTCACCGGTGCGTTTGCCCTTTCCCAAGCGGTCCTCCCGCAGATGGCTGCCAACGGCTTTGGTCGGCTCATTCACTTCTCGTCCACTGCGGGCAAGGAGGGCGTCCCCGGGATGACCGGGTACTCCGCCAGCAAAGCCGGAATTACCGGCCTCGTGAAGGCCCTGGCAAAGGAGTACGCCACGACCGGAGTCACCATCAATGCCATCGCACCGGGCAAGATTGCTACTCCACTTATCAGCGGCAAGCCGCCGACAGCCGAAGACCTGCAACGGATCCCGATGCGGCGCCTGGGAACCCCGGAAGAGGCCGCAGCACTGGTCGAATACATCGCGTCACCGGAAGCCTCCTACACGACGGGTTTCGTTTTCGACCTCTCCGGAGGCAGAGCAGTCTACTGACAGGGAGAGCGCCTGCCGGTTCAGGAGAACCCGCAGGCGCTTCCCGGGCCTGCCCACACTGTGTCGGAAGAGCCCATGCCTTCTCCCGGGACCCCAGCCCGACACGATGCAGCAGCTGCCGGGGGCGCCGGCTCTTCCATCCCCGCAAATCTGCCGCCCCCGGAAACCCAACTCATGTCATCACCGGCGGTCCCTTGGCCCCACCAGCCTGCACTGTCCGAGACGCTGCACCCCGGTATCACCGCGAAGGAATCCACATGCGAATAGTAATTGCAACTGACAAATTCAAAGGCTCGCTGTCCTCGGCCGAGGCAGCCCAAAACCTGAGCCGAGGAATCAAGACGGCATCACCGGGCACCATCATTGAGGAAATCCCAATAGCCGACGGCGGAGAAGGGACCTTGGACGCAGCCATCGCTGCGGGCTTTACGAGGCACGTCGTGACGGTGTCCGGCCCGACCGGCCTTCCGACAGAAGCTGCGTTCGCCAAACGCGGCCACGAAGCGGTGATTGAACTCGCCCAGGCCTCCGGGCTGGCCCTGCTCCCCGACGGCGTCTTCGATCCTCTCGGAGCCACGAGCCTTGGAACAGGGCAGCTGATTCGGGCAGCTCTGGATGGCGGATGCACCAAGATCATCGTCGGTGCCGGCGGAAGCGCCAGCACCGATGGGGGAGCCGGCCTGCTCACAGCCCTGGGCGCAGAATTCCTGGACTCAACCGGCACGCCCATCGCAAGGGGTGGCGCAGCTCTGGCGGACATTAGCCGCATCCATTTGGAGGGCTTGGACAGACGCCTGCGCTCGGCACGGTTCGTCCTTGCCAGCGACGTCGACAACCCCTTCCTTGGACCGCACGGGGCAGCAGCCGTTTTCAGTCGCCAAAAAGGGGCCGGCAACGACGAAGTAGAACAGCTCGAAGGCGCCTTGGCCCACTTTGCCGGCATGCTTGAAGCGGCGATCGGCCCGCGCGCGGCCAAAGCGGCGCGGGCCGGAGGATCCGGCGCGGCCGGGGGCGCCGGATACGCCCTGATAGCCGTCCTCGCCGCCCGTCGCGAATCAGGAGTGAGCTTCGTCCACGACCTGACTAATTTTCATGCCCGGCTGGCCGGAGCCGACCTCCTTATCAGTGGCGAGGGTCGTCTGGACCATCAAAGTCTGGGAGGCAAAGCCGCCGTCGGCACCGCAAAAGCAGCCATATCAGCAGGCATCCCGGTCATCGCCGTGTGCGGAAGCACAAGCCTCACCGAAACAGAACTCCAGGACGCCGGGTTCCGCAAGTCATACAGTCTCCTCGACCTCGAACCCGACCTTGAGACATGCTTGCAAAATGCATCAGCTCTGCTGGAGCGCACGGGCAGGATCGTCGCCGAGGAACTGCACGCGGCGTAGCCGGAACAAGTCCTCCGCCGTCATGACGCCCGGACTTTACGGCGCGAGCCATCCGAATCGCCACCCTATTGCCTGGAAACACAAAATGAGAGCGAACCCACAGCTGTGATCACACCGACCATCAAACTGGCGAATGGGGTGCAGATGCCTGTCTTGGGTCTCGGCACATGGCCCATGAACAATGTCGAAGCAGCCACGGCAGTCGAAACTGCGGCGGCCCACGGATACCGGCTCATAGATACGGCCGAGAACTATGGAAATGAATCCGGAGTCGGTGAGGGCCTGCGCCGCAGCGGAATCGCTCGTGAGGACGTTTTCATTACTTCCAAGTTCAATAAGCAGTGGCACAGCATCGGCGGAGTCCTCCAGGCCTTTGAATCCAGCGCCTCACGCCTCGGCGTGGACTACATCGACCTTTTTCTCATACATTGGCCAGACCCCGCCCAGGGCCGTTACGTTGAAGCCTTCCAAGGCCTGGAAGCTCTGCTTCGAAGCGGCAAAGTCCGTTCGATCGGCACGTCGAACTTCAAACCGTCCCACCTGCAGCGGCTCTTCGACGTCGGTCTTGTGCCGCATGTCAACCAAATCCAGCTCGATCCGGAACACGTGTCCACCGACATCCGGGAACTTCATGGTCAGAATGGTGTTGTCACCGGTGCCTACAGCCCACTTGGGAGGGGCGGCTCATTCCTGCAAGACCCGGCAGTAACAGCACCGGCAGCAAAGTACGGCAAGACGCCGAGCCAGGTCGTTCTCAGATGGCACACCCAACAGGGAATCCCGACCGCAGCCAAGTCCGCAAATCCGCAGCGGCAGCGGGAGAATTTGGACATTTTTGACTTCGAACTCACCGAGACCGAACTCCTTGGAATCAATTCACTCAACACAGGGAGACCGGCACGGCTAGATTCGGACAGCTACGCCCACTGACACAGGTCCGCTGGCGAGCGCTTGGTGGCCGGTCTCTTGCACCTCACGCGGCGTCAGGAAATTAGCGTTGTCTACATGGCAGAGTCAACCGGGGATGGACCACTGTGGACCATCGGTGAACTTGCCTGTGCGTGCGGCGCCACGGTCCGGACACTCGGGACCCGAAGGGGCATCTGGGCCGGCAGCTGATTCCTGCCGTGGACGGGGCGGAGGGAGGCCACGATGCCGTTCGGGGCTTCTACGTCCTGGACGGTACGGGCAACGGCAACGGGGGCCAGTTCCATATTCTTCGCAATGACATCAGTGACAGGATCTTCCAAACCCACCACCCCCCGAGCTGAAGCTGTCCCTATCTCTCCGCCAGCCCGCCCACGAGCCGTAGCCGGGCGATCCGCCTACTAGCCGCTTCTGAGGGCGAGCTTGACGCAATATCGTCTATCAGCGGGGATCTTCCTGCGATCGAAGGAGCTAGGGTGGGGCTACGTCCTGATCTTGGAGCTGGCCAATTTGGGGTGTGTACAAAGTACACACTTTGGGCGTCGGACCGGGACGTACTGGTGCCGGACTCCGCATATTTCCGGGGGAGTCCATTGTTTGCAAGGGATGGAATGCAGTTCGAGTCCCACCTCGGGCACAGTGTTTCCGCAGGTCAGAGGCTTTTTGTTTCCTGCCTGTTGACAAAGCTTGACTTTCAAAGCCGAATGACTTCTACGGTGAACCGTGCCTCCATCCACTGGCTCGGCAACAAGCGGACGGGCTGGCGTCGCTGGATCGCCCAGAGCCGCGTGAACGTAGCAGACCAGCTGGTTCCTCAAGGAGCTTGTACCAGGCGCGCGGGTCATCTAGGTACGGCGCCACGGCCCACGTTAGTCAACGAGGGCGTCCCCGTCCCGTCAAGACCAAACAGACGCTGAAAATGGAGGGCCGGAGGCTCTGGACCACGCAGGGGCACCCGCACGTATCAAACCAGCCGTTTCCTTTAGGACTCAACCCGAACTACTTGCCGGGTAAGAGCTCGTACCAGGGGCCCGGGTCATCCAGGGCCGTGGGCTCGTCCATGCTGGGGACTACGAGGGCGCCTCCGTGCCGGTTAAACCGCAGCTCACTGAGCTGCGACCACACGGCATCTCTGCCGAAGGCCATGTTTGCGCCGGCGGCATCAAACGCAACATCGGCCGGAGTCAGGCATTAACAGACGCTCCGCTGCGTGGCACTCCGGGACGCTTAGGTCACGGACCTAGACAGTCCGCGGGACCCGCGGATTTTCTGCAGGGCTTGCTTCGTTTTACCTTGACATGACTGGGGACTGTTGTCGCGGTATTACGGTTCCGTCCACATCGTAAATCGCAAGGTTGGGCACGCGGCAACACGCTTTGGAAGATCAGCTCGAGACATCGCAGGCCCTTCGGCCCGGATACTACCGTAGACGACGATGGCGTGCCTTCATCGCTGCGTATATTCGCGAAGCTTGTCCTCGATCCAGCGCTCCACTTTCGAGGACATCTTGTCCGGGTGCTTCGCACGCATGTATTCCATGAATGGCAACATGCCTGCTTCCTGATTATTACCGTGGGTGTCCACCGTTGGACGCTCGATAAGATCATCGAGATCAGCTTTGGTTAGTTCTTCAGCAATAACTTCGAGCCTCATCAGCATGACGTTGCTATGGTCGTAGCTACGGGTGAAATCAGCTTCCGCAAGCCATTTTTCCTTGAGCACCCGGCGCACCGAGGCCGACTTCAATTCCTCTGGCAGGCTGATGCTATCGAGCCATCGTCCACCTTCAAATACTCGATAAAAAGCAGAGGCTGAGAGGCTGCGTCGCTTGGCGTGGATAATACCTTCGACCTCCGCAATCACTTCATCGCTTACGTAGCGTGTGATCAGATCGTAGGCGAGACTTGCGAGCGAGATGTAGTGCAGAGCGAGGTTCGACTCAAGCGGCGTTGCGGGAGTGTGGGCTTTCTCGTTGCGCAGGAATTGAATCGACATGTTCAGATACTTAACTCCATCATAGAAGTCTTTCTCGGCGGGGTTGCGGCTAGCATGACCAAAAATCTTCTCCTGGTTCGACGCTGCAAATGCATCCGTGGCCTTCTCGCTGCCGGTCTTCTCGCGGAGCTTTTCTCGCACGAGCTTGTACGACTCCTCAACCGCGTGAAAGTAGTCGCCGTTGACTAGATACTGGTCAATATGGTTGTAGATGTCCTCGTGGATCTCGATCTGAATCTTATTGGCCGCGACTGTCGCCTCCGTAGTGAAGCTAGCGTGTACGCCACCAGCTAACGGGGTCTTCGCATCTTCCGCCCGCGTGCTGCTCAAGCTGCGCGCGATGTCATCTATTCGTACAACCTGCTCATCAGTGATGTCGGCTCCCAAAGCAGCTGCTGCTTTCTTGACATCGAGGTACTCGGCGAGTGCATGCAGGGAGGTGGCAACCTCTATGTCGGATCCGCTCTTCCAGAGAGCACGGATCCTATTTGCCTTTGAATCGCCGAATCCGGGGTAGCGTTCAGCATCGTAGATATCGATGTTGAGTTCACGAAAGAAATTCGCGAACGAGGCGTTCGAGAAGTCAAGAACGTATCCACTCGTCATGCCGAGAAGGGCTTCGAGGTACGTCTTGTTAGCTACGCTGAGTCCGCTCATTCGACATCTTCTTTCCTTGTCTGGGCGTCCTCACCGAGTGCTCGGGCGGCGTCCGACATTTCAGTTTCGTTTCGATCACGAAGTAGGTTGTAGAGCCAGTCAGGAACAAGTGGTGCATCTCGTCGAAGCGCAAAGAGCTGCGACTGCCATGCGACGAGTTGCTCTGGCTGAATCGGCGCGGTGCGATTGGTAGAGATTGCGTCCTGGATTTCGTTAGCGAGTGCCTCTCTCTCGCGTCCAGCGGCACGCACTTTTTGAAACTCATCCCAAGCGTCCAGGAGAGGGGGCATGACCGGGATGGCAACGACCAGCAAGAAGGTCGCCAGGCTGAAGCCGCTAGTAATGGAGATTGTTACCGCCATAATCGCCCACGTGACCAGCAGGCCAAGCCACAGGGCCGCGTTTCGGTCAAGGAGCCGTCGGGAATACGCGACGTTACCGCGTTGGGCAATCGCGATAGCGACGGCGCCAGGCACATTCTTCTGAATCGAATACCAATCGCGGAGTCTCTCTATCGAGTAGGCATAGCGTCTGCTCGCTCTTGCGCCAGCCCCAGCACCGGTGAGCTGCGATATGTCTTCAGGAAGCACGCGCAGTTCTCGCACTGCGATTGTCGGCATTCCGAAGATCGTTGTATCAAATTGCTCCTGTATGGTCGCCGCGCGCGTTGCGCCACGACGCTCCAAGAATTTGAAGAGAACATGATTTAGGACGTACCAGACTGCGGCCACGGTAGCCGCGGGGACCGCAGCCTCTGGCCAGATAGCGGTCAGAATCGGCGCGCCGATCGCTACGACGCCAACTCCCACCCCACGAACGCTCGTCCAAATCTTCGTCTTTGAGTAGAGCCGCCGCTGAGCGAGTAACAGCTTTAGGTTGGCATCAAGGTTCTGTGCCTTCGCAACATCGTTTGCTGATGGGGGGCGGTAAGACGGGTCTGTTGAGCTCACCTGTTGAACAGCAGCTTCAACTGCTCGATAGCCATGGCCTCATTGCCTTGCTTGTAGTGGTCGAGTGCCTTACTTGCCCTGCTGACGGCAGTCGAGAGCTTGGAGAGGGCGTCGGCCCTGGTTGCGTCAGAGGAACAAGCCGTGAACCGTGAGCCAAGCCCGGTTGGATCATTCATAGCAGCCAGGCTGGCTGTGTGGAGATTGCTCAACCCGAGGTATAGATCATAGATCTGGATGTACGACTGCTGTCCCTCCATGTACTTTGCGGCGCGCATTTCCAAGTAACAAGACGAGATGGGCACTTGCCGCTTGTACTTCCAGACCTTGAGTTGTCGCGCGAGGGTCTTGACGCCGCCGTTGAACTTCCTGTTCACGGTATTCACATACTCGTTGTGGGCTGCTGGGTAGGTCTTCATCCACCCACCAGGCAACGTAGGGTCTGCAATCCAGTACCCATATCCGCTGGTCGCATCGGTCACATAGCCTGGCACAACTTCGATCTCGCAGTCCGAGAAACGGCACACGACCGCTGGACTGCGAACTGAGATCGTCGTAGTCGGGAATCGAGCCATTAGAGCCTCGCGAACCTTGTTAAGCACGGTCGTTGAGGATGCCGGCCGAATGCCTTTCAAGGAAGCGAGGTAGTCGGCATCACTGAACTGCCAGACGCCAGTACCTTGGCGAAGCGAGCCGATCTCAAACATGCGATGGACGCCGATGACGTAGTCGAGTCGCGCCTCGATGGAGGCCCTATGGCTCTTTGCGGCGTCGAAATGAGTAGGTAGCGGTGTGTAGAGCGAGTTCAATCCTGCAAGCCAGGACGAGACAGACTCGGCCATCTACTTATCCCCTTGATTGCTCAGTCCAAAAGAACCGTTGGAAGAACGCGGGGAGCCATAGCTTTTGAAGTCCCAACCGTCCAGGCTCCCTCGAAGGTCGTTGGCGACACGCCAGGCCGTCGTGTGTGGCTCCGCGCACTGCGCATCCTTGGTGGTCCCAGCCATGGTTGTCTCTATACTCCTTGCGCGTGCGCGCCTAAGCCTTGATCCACCGATGCTGATCGGGGCGCTGTCGGCGGTTTAAACCGAGAATGCCTGTCTTGTCGCGGAAAATGGGGTTTGTCTAGAACACCTTTTCACCGAAAAGAGAGGCATCTCGTAGATGCAACTTTCCCATACCGGCGCGTCCTTGTCAGTTTCCTTCGACGAGCCCAACCTTGTGTCGGCCGCCGGCCTGGTCCCGGTCATGGGACTGGCCCTCGAAGCCGGACTCGGCGGCCTGGCCGATGAGTGGCTGAGCGTGCCGACGGACAAGGGCTCCAACGCCGGGCTGAAAGTGGCGTCGCTGGTCGCCGGGATGGTTGCCGGCGCGGATTCCATCGATGACATGGCCCTGCTGCGCCACGGCGGCATGGGCAGGCTCTTCAAGGCCTGTTACGCGCCCTCGACGCTGGGCTCGTTCCTGCGTTCCTTCACGTTCGGGCACGTCCGCCAGCTGGACGCGGTCGCCTCCCGGTTCCTGAGGAATCTGGCGGCACAGGCACCGCTGATCGGCAACAGCGCCGGGGAATACACCTTCGTTGACGTGGACGACACGATCATCGAGGTCCACGGATACCAGAAGCAGGGTTCCGGCTACGGCTACTCCGGGGTCCGGGGCCTGAACGCGCTGCTGGCCACCGTCAGCACGAAGGACACGGCACCGGTCATCCTCGCCCA
Organism: Arthrobacter sp. TE12232; assembly: GCF_054062615.1. Taxonomy (NCBI): domain Bacteria; kingdom Bacillati; phylum Actinomycetota; class Actinomycetes; order Micrococcales; family Micrococcaceae; genus Arthrobacter; species Arthrobacter sp. TE12232. The sequence continues at coordinate 466,245 of NZ_JBSSFK010000001.1, read as the reverse complement.
GCGGCTGCGGAAGGGCTCGGCCGGTTCGCCCCGCGGCGCGGCCCGGCTGGTCGCCGATACCCTGGCCACCCTCAAACGCATCCGTGGCGGGGCCGCCGGCACGGTGCTGTTGCGTGCGGACTCGGCGTTCTACGGGTACGCCACCGTGGCCGCCGCTGCCAAAGCCGGTGCCGCGGTTTCCGTCACGGCCCGCATGGACCCGGCCATCAGGAAGGCCATCACGGGAATCGGGGAGGCCGCCTGGACGCCGATCCAGTACACCGATGCGGTCTTCGATGAGGCCGCGGACCGGTGGATCTCCTCCGCCGAAGTCGCCGAAACACCGTTCACCGCGTTCAGTTCCCGCAAACAGGGCGAACGCGTCACCGGGCGCCTGGTCGTCCGCAGGATCCCGGACCTGAACCCGCACGCCGGCGCCGGACAGCCGACGATCTTCCAGACCTACCGGTTCCACGCGTTTTTCACCACCGGCACCCTGGACACCGTGGCCGCCGATAGGGCCCACCGCGGGCACGCGATCATCGAGCAGGTCAACGCCGATCTGAAGGACAGCGCACTGGCTCATTTACCCTCAGGTGTTTTCACGGCCAACGCGGCCTGGCTGGTCCTGGCCGCCATGGCGTTCAACCTCACCCGCGCCGCCGCAACAGCGGCAGGGAACGGGCTGGCCAAAGCCCGGACCGCAACGGTCCGCCGCAAACTGATCAGCGTCCCGGCCAGAATCGCCTCCTCCGCCCGGAAGCTGCGCCTCCACCTGCCCGCCAACTGGCCCTGGGAAACCGCCTGGACGGACCTGTTCAACCGGATCTTCCCGCGGCCGGCAAAGACCTGACCCGCCACCCCGTACCGAAACGACCAAGGACCACAGTGGAACACCACCGGCAGCGGGGCCGGGCAATCCGCCATGCCCCGACCCCGACCCTCCCGGCCAAACCAAATCCCGGGGGCCCTCAACCAGCCCGTCGGTGGATCAAGGCTAAGATCCCTGAGGTTGAACTCTCAACATAGCAGCGAGCACCGACAAGGTTTGGATCGACTCGTTCCTGCCGTTTCATGGCTGCTGCGACCGTCCCCCCAACAGCGGTGCATCTCGCTTCTGACACCAGCCGCAACAATGCCGGGGGTCGCATGGATGCTACGGCGCGGTGTGCCGGCGGGGGCCGCCATGCCGACTGGGGCAAACGGGGCCGGCGCTGGGGCTGACTGGTGTTCAGTAGAAGGTGTCGGAGTTCTGGTGCTTTCTTTTTTGTCCGTTCACTACGGCCGTTTGACCGTGCGAGGAAAAAGATGCGACTAAAGGTGTCGGCCCCGCAGGTAGGCTTCCGATCAAGTACTGATCCACGCACGTTAGGTGTCTAAAGTAAATGGTCGATCTGGAAGTCGCTGCAAAGTCCCCATCAACGCTTCGGCAGCTGCATCTCGTTGGCGAGATCTATCGGCTGTCAGAAGGCTGGAAGCGACGCCAGATTCCCACAGCCGGCCTGTACAACGAGGGGCACGACTGGGGGATTGATGTCTCCGCACTCCGAAGCGACTTCACTGCACTGATGGCTGCTGGCTGGCTCTACTTTGAGGCGAGTGCTGCCGGCGTGGACGAAATCCTTATTACTCAGGAGGGCATTGATGTTGCCTTGGAGTTCCAGGCGAAGCGGAGCAACCCTCGCCAACGAGCTTCGTCACTAAAAACTGCACTCCTCAACTGGCTCTACGATCAGTACCTCGCGGGGGAGGAACCGATAGACTTTGTGTCTTTTAAGGCCGATCCCGTGGGCAGCTATCTAGGCCTTGCATACACCGACGATGAGATCACACGTACGGCCAAGTGGTTGAAGGACAAGGGCTACATTCAGGCCTGGACTCCAATAAATGGGGATGAACTTCGCTCTAAACAGTCCTGGCGCCGTGCAAAGCAACACCCTCACTGCTGCGCAGGTTGATGAGGCTCGTAAGGTCGCCACTGCGTTTCGTCAGATGCTGCCGATCCTTGGTGTTCCCGAAGACAGCCACGATGAAGCCGTACACGTAATAGCGGAGCTTGAAGAAGAAGCCTCGGCTCCAGAGCCGAACCAGAACCGCATCAAGAACCTTCTCTTCAAGTCCTTGGAGCTCATTGCACTTGGCACAGCCGGCGGTGCGGCTGACGCGCTGGGTGCTATGACACAGTCCGCCATCGACGGTTTGGGCTAAGGCTCCTCAACCTGCGGCAAGTTATCCAGCGCCTTACCGGTGAACTCGCCAGCCTTCTTACCTACTTCCCATCCTCCGCTGATACCAAGTGCGGCGACAATCTTTTCCAGGTCGGGATACTCCGTGTTGATGTTCAAGATGACGCACGTGACTGCCATCATTACTGCGAAGCGCACGAACCAGATCACAACCGTTCGGTCGGTCCTAGAAAGCGCATATAGGGCGGGAAGCTCTTCGATGGATTCCGCGAGGTCGGGGTGATTCTCGAAGAAGTCATCGGTTAGGTCATCAAGATGCTGCTCAGCTAGTTCGGCGCGGAATCCGTCGGCCAGGACCATGTTGATGTAGGACGTGTCGATGGACGCAGCCAAGGATTTGGTAAGTGCTACAACAGGCAATTGGAACTGCTCTTGCAAGCCCAAGCCAGCCACCATGTGGAGCGAAGGATAGAGTCCGCGCATCATCTCGGTGTTGGAGTCGAGGAACATCTTCGCGACGTTATTCACGCCGGAAGCGTCGATGATCATCTTCTGGATGCCGGCCAGCTGGGCCGACGGGTATGCCATTTCCATCGCCGATGCCACGGTCTTCGAGATGTCTGCAAGTAGTGGCGACATCATCTTGTTGAAGTCGGGCATGAGGGAGCTAATGTCAAACATGAAGGGCTTCGCCAAGAGAGGCGACGCGTCCATCGTTGCCCCCACACTGGCAAGACTGGTGGACGTGGCCGAGTTGAGGATGGAGTTAGTCTCGCGAAGCGGATCATTTGAAGTCACCCTTCAAGCGTAATGAGGGGTACCGACATCTGTGGGACGACTACCTTCGCCGACTGAAGCCGTTTGCGACGTGGAGGCCTCGGCGCATAGGGGCTTGGGTAACTCGGCGACCGAGGCCGTTCGCGCCCTCAACAGCGAATCCGCGTTCGGCACTGCGCGGCCCAGCCCAGCAGTTGCTCGGCAGTGCCTGCGTGACCACGAAACGTCGCACCGAGAGCTGACAGCCTCTGGAATCTATAGCTGCGGCGGTAGCGGAGGATTCTTGCGGGTCGATGCCGATAACGGTTGTGTCCGGGTTCCTTTCGCCAATGGAGGTGGTGGATCATCCGTGGCGGGCACCCCGACTTGTAGTGTTTGCATGCCTCTGTCGAGCCACGCCCCGGGCGGGTGTCAGCGGCGCGGCAGGCTATCTGTGAGTCAACCTGAACGAAATGGGCGGCAAGGAGCGTGCGGACCTATGGCGGCTGACACCCTGGCCGCTACAAGACTTCAGATCCCGCGGCAGACCACCACCATCAACGGAACAAGTCAGGTGCATACAAGCGTTCGGCGGCTGCAATCGCGTCGACGATGCCGTAGACCCAAGCTCCAAGAGCAGGTCGAAGCACGTTGTGAGACTCATCGCCCTCTGAGCCCGGACTAGCGGGGCGCCGGCCCGACGTGAATACCCTGACCACGTCATCTGGCGGCACATTTCCGGGCGAGACACGTTCAAGGCGGATGAGCAGAGCTAAACACTCGTTGATAGTCTTACGGAGGTATCTTGTGAGGGAGTAGTTCTTGAAGGTTTTTATCAGCTGGTCCGGAGAAAAGTCACGCGATTTCGCTCTCGAACTCAAGGGCTGGCTTCCCTTCGTGATTCATGATCTTGAACCCTGGGTGAGCGATGTGGACATTGATTCGGGGACGATGTCCATGCAGGCCATACACGATCAGCTCCAAGAAGCTCATTATGGAATCATCTGCACCACAGCCGAGAACCAGAATAGGCCATGGATCAATTATGAAGCTGGGGCTCTCTGGAAGTCTCTGGACAACTCTTCGAATGTTGTTCCGCTTCTGATTGATGTCGATCGTGGCGCGATCAACAGCCCACTGAAAAATTTTCAATCTCGTGTACTAAATAATCCACTGCTGCGAAAGTCAGAAGTGCGGAAGCTAGTTGGATCACTGAATGATGCCAGAAGTCAGCCCGTTGTTGAGAAAGTCCTGGAGGAGTCGTTCGAGACTCAGTGGCCGAAACTTGAGGACGTTATCGAGCATATCGCCTCCAACGTTTACGCCTATGTGCCAGTGATGACGGATGAAGAACGCAAACTTGAGGATATCAATCAGCAGATCTTGAAGCTAGTGGAAAGCCACAAGTCTCATGCAGAGGCCGTAAACGATTCCTTGGATCAGATATTGGAACGCAAAGAAACACTCGAATTTGGAAGTATGTCGGCGCAAGTCAGCAGGCAGGCCAGATTTGAAGAGGTGATCAACAACAGTCTCATCGCGAGAGGTTCATGGGACCGTGCCCATGTTCACAGGGTCGAGCACAACATTTATGCCGTTTACACTGCCGCGAGACTTCCGGATGAGATCAAGAAGGTGGTCGAGCAGTCTGGCATGGCAGTCATGGACGACGTCATGTTCGACTACATGTTGACTATGACGGATGATCCAGGTCCTGACGATCTCTAATTTGGACATGCTCGTAAAATTATTGCGATGGCGGCCGTAGCTTCACGCGGGCTCATCGTCGGACCATCGAAATCCTCCCCGACCTGTCACGACCGACGCCGGCGCGCCGACGACACTCCGCTACTGCACTTTCTTGATGGACCGCAAACGGGCGGGAGTGTCCGTTGTTCGCCGAGGGGCGCCACCGAGGCACTCTCCTTCACAACCTCAGCCGTCTCACAGCAAATAGCGAAACTCGAACACGAAGTCGGTGCTGCGCTTGTGGAGCGGCACCCGAAGGGAGCGGTGCTCACCGAGACAGGACAGGCCCTTCGGGGGTATGCGGACGACATTGACAGGACCATTGACGCTGCCCGGGCCGAGATGGAAGAGTTTGCCGGCCTTCGGCGGGGCCAGTTGCGGCTGGGGACATTCCTCACGGTCGGAACGTCCCTGATGTCGGAAATGGTGCTCGCGTTCCGGTCCCGCCACGAAGGGGGCGTCACAGTCATAACAGCCCGTCGGGAAGGCCTGCTCAAGCGGCGGTCGGCGGGACATCGAACTGACGCTCCTAAACTACCCCTGGCAACCCATCGAGCATGATGACTTGACCCTGGTCACGCTCATGAACGATCCCAAGATGCTGCTCGTGCCTCGCAACCATTCCTTGGCAAGGCACGATTCAGTCCGCATCGATGCCCTGAGCGAGCAAGAATGGATCGTTCGCGATGAGCACCCCGTGGCTGATGTCCCGCGCCGGGTATGCAGTGAGGCGCGCTTCGAACCACGAATTGCCTTCGCAGCCCGCTACGGATACCGCCGTTCTTCCGGGCCTGTTTCACTGGACTGGGGGCCATCCCATGACTCGGGAGGTGGGTCAAGGATCTTCTTCGCGGTCATGATCATGATCCACCCGGACAGGTAGTATCCGCCTGCGCCGATGCTGCCTCCGATGACAGGGGGGAGCCGCTGGCCGAGGAATAACTCGGTCACGAACTCCGGGCCGAGGACATCGTTGGCTCTGTTGATCGCTGACATGGGAATCGAGTCGATAAGCTTCTTCGCCAAATGGGGCACGGTGCGGCTCTTCACCGGTTCCGAGGTGGTGGCACGGGAGAGTACGTTTCCTGCGAGGACAAATTCCAGCAGTTGGGTTCGCCGCTCGAAGTCTTCGGGGTGCAGGCTGTGAATCTCGGCCAAGGTGAGCATGTACAAGGCCGAAGCCTGCCGGAGCTCCCGTGGATCGCCGGGGGCCCTTTGGCCAATCGTCGCGGCGCCAGCGGCCGCGCCAATTCTTCTGACTTCACGGAGAAAGGAACGGTTGAGGTGTGATGCGAGTTCTGCGGGGGATTTGTCAGGGTTGACCCGCCGCAGACGCGCAACCTCTGAGACCGCCAGCGGTTGCTGACTCTGCATGACCTTGTCGATACTCGCCTTGGTAACAGCTTGGTGCGCGAAGTACTCGTCTTTTTTCACGAGTCAAGTATGCGGTGAAGCAGCGGCAGTCGGCCGCTTCTTCTGATGGTCAGTCCGCGTGTTGCTTCATTCTCGGTCGTATCGATGCGCGAAGCATCCAGAGGGGGCCTAGACTACGTGCTTCGGTTCGCCGTTCGGAGGCGGCCCTCGGATAGGGCACTTGACCCCTCAGGCTCCAGCCATGTCGTCATCCGCGGCGCTGGCACGAGGATCCATGCCGCGGCAGTAGAACGAAGTTTCTCAAACTCTCAGGAAAGGGCGTTGACAATGTCAACAGATTGGGCACCGGTTCGGGTCCTACATCGGGGGAACTTGCTCGGATTCGGTATGTTTTCTGGACTTCCCAGTGTTTTCAAGGCCAGGAATGCAGTTCGAGTCCCACCTCGGGCACAGTGTTCCGCAGGTCAAAGGCCTGTTTGACCCCTGAGTGTTGACAAAGCTTGACATTTTTCATGTTTGGTGCGGTGGAGCATCGATCCGTCGTCGAGGTGGATTAAGTTGACGTACTTGTCGCTCACTTAGGTCTGCAGTTGTCCCGGGTCGTGCCGAATGCCGAAACTCCCGGCGAATCACCTTGGGGCCGTCATCGTGGTGAGTGAAGGTTTGGTCTACACCAACGCTGCAGATTGGCTGTACAACGCTATCGACGACGTCGACGGCGATGTAATTCTGGCGAGTCCCTATGTGTCTGCCGAAGTATCCTCCCAGCGCAAGATCCGATTCCGCAGCACTCGAGGACCGGAGCTGCAGACCGACCCGCGGCGCTGAATCTGCCCGGCGATAGTCACCCAAACCCTCGACTTGCAAGTGACACGGAAATCGCGGGAACATCGGGCAGTGCTCAAGAAGGACCCCTGCCTGCCGCAGGGGTCTTCTCTTTGCGAAGGCCAGAAGCACTGCTGATGATCTGCGTGCACAGTTAAATTTGGAGCGACTGCTAACGTAAGAAGTAGATACCAACGTGTGCTTTTACGCGTAGCCAAAACCTATTGACACGACCCGCCATCATGATTCGTATAGGCAGTCTGATAGCCAGCCTTCAGGCCGTGTGATCATCGCCGTTGAATTGGTAACGGCATACGGGGCATACTGTCTCAACAACCTTCGAACCTCTGCAACAGCAGGGGTTCTTTTCTTTTAAGCACTGAAAGGAGCCAACCTCTACGCCCTAAGTCAGCCTCAAAATCAGGACCCCTAAAGGGACCGTCCCCTGGACGGTCCTTTTCTTTTGCCCTTATCCGAAACTTCCGGGCGCCGCAGACGCCCTCAGACACAGAAGGTAACCATGAAGTCACACCCATATGCACGCTTCATCAACTGGACCGCGGCGACTTACATCGAGGAACGCCAACCGGGCACCGGGCAGTCTCAGGCGGTACTCACTTGGCTAAGGGCCTATGGCATTACAGCCGCTAGGGTCGACGCCTTCCTGCGGCTTAGCGGCCGGCACTCCGCGACGATGCCCAACGCGCTTGTCATGGACATTCTGGAGCTCAGCAACTCAAAGGTCCGCCAAACGCTGAAAGACGAATTCCTTCTCGATGCGCTGCTCCATACCTGGAGCTCCCTGGCGAATGTCTACGGCAGGGCCGCTACCCCGGCCAACCGCGAAGTGGCCAGAATCCAGCTGATGGTTGAAGCCGGCCACGCGCTCATCATGGCAGAAGGTACGGGATACCCCGGAGAAGAGACATTGCTGAGGAGGTACTGCCTGGAGACCGAGATGTTGGACCTTTCCCAGATTCACAAAGGCACAGCTGGTTTCAAAGATGTCGGCAGTGACCTCGAGTACATCAAGCGGCAGAGAAAGGAGCTTCCACAGCGGCCAACTCCTGTGCGGCTCCCACAGCAGCAACAACCTACAAAGCCGACGCCAAACGGTTCGGCAAACCCGCGCCCTGGCGCCTTCACGCCTGCCCAGGACCCGGATCGACTCCCGCCCCTGCCGACCAGCGGCCGCCATTGGCGTAAGCCCTCTGCAGATCTGAACGATGGACTGTACGGAAACTGGCGCGACCATTGGGACAACACGTTGCCCGAACGATAAAGTATGCGACTCCAACACCCGCCGCTTACGGCGCGACCGGGGGGTAACGGCGCCCCGTCCCGCCCGTTCGCGCGTTGACACCGCCAACCGCCCCTGATATCTGTCAGGCAACGTCGGCGGAAGGCCTCAAATTGGCGGAACTGCGGCCAAAAGCGGTTGGTCGAAGTTTCATGAACAACGCTGCCGGGTAAACCTTGGGGCTGTCTCGGAGCGCGGGGGAGGGGAGGGGCTTACTCCAAAGCTGCGTGGCGGAGGTACTCTTCGCCGTCTTTCATCGCTGGGGTAGTCGGTGGAAGAGAGCATGTCTGCCCAAAGTTCCCTCCCGTGCCGGAGAGCAGCCTCGGCGGGTTGAGTCCGGATGGAGTCCATGTGGCTTTCGACTGCAGTCTTCACGCCACGGTACAGCCCGGGTTTCCGGTATCAAGGGCCTCCCTTCCGGTCGTATGGCGAGCCATACTATGCTGGCTTTCCATAAAGCGGACGCGGCTGGTGGTGTTAGGCCGGATCTCTAGGGTGTGACTCCGAAGGGGAGGACATGGCTTCTTTCAAGGAACGTATGGCGGCTGCCAAGGATTCGATTGTCAATACCTACAAGGAGGCGGCTGCTGAGGATAAAGCCAAGCGAGAGGCGAAGACAGCCGAGGATAAAGCCAAGCGAGACGCGAAGGCAGCCGAGGAGAAAGCCAAACGAGCGACACTCATCTTGGAGTTGACCAGCGTCAAGGGCTTCTTGAGGCTGTACCCCGACTTCATAGAATGGAAGCTAGGCATAGGAGTTGCTGACGACGTGCAAAGGATTCTGTACAGCGAAGTTAACTCTGTAAGCATGCACGGCTCGATCGCCCCACCGGGCGGCGTTACCGCAACTTTCTTGTCTGGTGGGATGAACCTTTTGGCACCGAAACTGAAATCGATCACGCTGAATGTCGGCGGAGCCGCCCACACGTTTGAGTTCAACTTGGAGACCACCGACAAGGTGCGCGAAGCGGTCGACCTCATCTCCCGGAAATCTTTTGAGGCGAAGAAGAAGCCTATGCAGGCCCTTGCAACGAACGCACCGAGCGCCGCCGACGAGATCGCGAAGTTGGCTGCGCTGCGTCGAGACGGCGTACTCACCGACGGAGAGTTCACCAAAGCGAAGGTCAGGCTTCTCGGGGGCGATTAGGCCGCCCCTCCAGGGGCCAGAAAGTAAGAATCTGCGAAATACGCGGTTCATCGTCGCGGCCCAGCTGCCGACCTCAGACATCGACGAGGATGGCTACGTGGCCTTGGGGGATATCCTGCGTTATTTGATCGACAACAACGGCGCAATGATTCAGGCGGATGGTGAGGGCTTCTACGAGGGCGAGAAGATCATCGTCGCGCTCGACTAGTTGTACGTCCTGCACCCTCGTCTTGTGAAAACCCCGAGCCCAGGCGGAGTTTCGTGTTGGCAGTGATTGAGGGCGGAGCCGGTCGGTTAGTTCAGTTGTCGGCGTTCCGCGCCTAACAGCACCCCCGGTGTGCTCTTGCTGGCGACTTGAATCAGTTCCACGAATCGCTGCTGCATCGGCGGCAGTTCATCAATCCTCCACCAGCGCACGTCCGAGGACTCGTCATCTCCGATCCGGGCCTCGCCGCTGACCCGGCTGCAGCTAAAGGCGACGACGAAGTACTGAACCTTATCCCCGTTGACATACTCCGACTCTGGAAGAGCCTGAATCCAGAGGACTCTATCCACTTTCACATGTACGGTCGTTTCTTCGAACACCTCGCGCACCGCCGTGATGTCTGGGTCCTCTCCTGGATCGGAGAATCCCGACACCGGGGTCCACTCGTTGTTGTCGCTGCGACGTACGAGCAGGACTTCGGGCTGTCCGTTCGAGCTATCGAGAACAATCGCGGTAGCGCCGGGAAGCCAGAGCAGCTCACGGCCAACTTTTTGTCGGTGACGGTCGAAAACTGAGCCATTGTGACGGTTGAAAACTGAGCCACCTTTTCCAAACGATTGGGTGGGTGATCACAGTGGAGGATTGGGCGCTTATTCGGCGGTTGCATCTTGCCGAGGGTGAATCGATGAGGTCGATAGCGGCACGGCTGGGGATTTCCCGGAACACCGTCGCGAAGGCAGTCCGTGCTGAGCGGCCGCCAACCTATGTGCGTGCCCCGCAGGACTCCGGGATCAAGGCGGTGGAACCGGCGGTCCGTGCGCTGTTGAGGGAGAACCCGCGGATGCCGGCGACGGTGCTCGCGGAGCGTGTGGGCTGGTCCGGGTCCCCGGCATGGTTCCGGGAGAACGTGGCCCGGATCCGGCCGGAGTATGCCCCGGCAGATCCCGCGGACCGGATCAGTTACGAACCCGGGGACCAGGCGCAGTGCGATTTGTGGTTTCCCGAGGTGCGGATACCGGTCGGGGGCGGGAAGCCGCGGGTTTTGCCAGTGCTGGTGATGGTGTCCTCGCATTCGCGGTTCATCATGGCCAGGATGCTCCCGTCCCGGATGACCGGGGACCTGCTGGCCGGGATGTGGGACCTGATCGGATCCCTTGGGGCGGTTCCACGGCGGCTGATCTGGGACAACGAAGCCGGCATCGGCCGGCGGAACAGCTACGCCGCCGGCGTGGCTGCGTTCGCCGGGGTCCTCGCGACCAGGATAGTGCAGGTCAAACCCTACGACCCGGAGACCAAGGGCGTGGTGGAGCGGGCGAACCAGTTCCTGGAGACCTCGTTCCTGCCCGGCCGGACCTTCACCTCACCGGAGGATTTCAACGCCCAGCTTGGCCAGTGGCTGCCGCTGGCTAATGCCCGGCTGGTCCGGCGGACCGGGGCCAGGCCAACGGAACTGCTCGCTCAAGATAAGGCGGCGATGCTGGTGTTGCCGCCGGTTCCGCCCGTGACCGGCTTCGCGACCCGGGTCCGGCTCCCGCGGGACTACTACGTCCGGATGGGGTCCAACGACTACTCCGTGCATCCGCAGGCGATCGGCAGGTTCGTCGACGTCACCGGAGACCTGGAAACAGTCACGATCAGCCTGGACGGGCGGTGCGTCGGGAACCACACAAGGTCCTGGAGTGCCGGGTTGACCGTCACCGACCCGGACCACGTCGAGGCCGCCCGGACCATGCGGAAAGCCTTCCAAAACCCCGCACCTACCGCAGACACGGCCGGGCTGCGGGATCTGGCGGACTACGACCGGGCGTTCGGTGTCGTGCTCGATGACGGGCAGGTCGCGTGATGACCGAAGCAAAGGAAACCGCCGGCCAGATCGAGTACTACTCCCGGGCCATGAAGGCACCAAGGATCAGGGAAGCAGCAGCCAGGCTCGCGGAGCAGGCACGTGACGGAGGCTGGACCCATGAGGAATACCTCGCCGCGGTCCTGTCCCGGGAAGTCGCCGCCCGCGAAGCCTCCGGAGCCGAGATGCGTGCCCGGGCGGCCGGGTTTCCAGCCCGCAAGTCGCTGGAGGACTTCAGCTTCGACCATCAGCCCGGCCTCAAACGCGACACCATCGCGCACCTGGCCACCGGCGCGTTCCTCACCGAAGCCTCCAACATCGTCCTGCTCGGCCCGCCCGGAACCGGCAAAACCCACCTCGCCACCGGGTTGGGGCTGCGCGCGACCCAGCTCGGCCACCGGGTCCTGTTCGCGACCGCCATCGGCTGGGTCGCCCGGCTCCAGGCTGCGCATCAGGGTGGGAGGTTGCCGCAGGAGCTGGTCCGGCTGCGCCGCTACGGGCTGATCATCGTCGATGAGGTCGGCTACATTCCGTTCGAGCAGGACGCCGCGAACCTGTTCTTCCAGCTCGTTTCCTCACGCTACGAACACGCCTCGCTGATCCTGACCTCGAACCTGCCGTTCGCCCGCTGGGGCGACGTGTTTGGTGACCAGGTCGTCGCCTCAGCCATGATCGACCGCATCGTCCACCACGCCGAAGTCATCACCCTCAAAGGCTCCAGCTATCGGCTCAAACACGCACAGACAGACTCTTTGCCCTCGACAAGACCGGAAAATACGGCAGAATAACCAATGTCAACGTGGCTCACTTTTCAGCCCGCGAAATGGCTCACTTTTCGACCAGCGCTGACACTTTTTGACGTAGCTGGGCAATATAAGGCGGCATGGCCATATTCGTCCCCCGTTCGAACCGGTGTGTGCAGCCCATGCCCTGCTCCTTGGGTTGTTCCTAGAATGACCGAAAGCTTTTCAAGTAGCGGCAGAAAGCAAGAGGGGCTGCCCTGTAGCATCGCCGACAAGATTTGGAATTGGGCGAAAAGGGAGCTGTTGACAGTGTCAACATCTTTGGCTTCGGATCGGGGAGTATGTTGTCCGGACTGACCCGGATTCGGCATGTTTTCGCGGATTCCCAGAGTTTTCAAGGGTTGGAATGCAGTTCGAGTCCCACCTCGGGCACGTGTTTTCCCTGTTCAGGGGCTTGTGGGCCGCTGAGCGTGTACAAATTTCCTTTTATGGGCTCCTGCGGGGGCCCATTTCTGTTGGTGGCCGTTGCGGTTTGGCGGCTCCTTCCCTTGGCTTGGACAGTGGTGTTGCTGCGTACTCCTTCATGGCCGGGAGGGCTTGGAACTGCATGACTTGCTGTGGCTTGGGGCCACTCGCGCGTCCTTTCTTGCTGTATAGGTCGGGCGTGGTTGGCCTTGTACCTGTTCATCTCCCGGAGTTGTGGTGATGACATGACCTGCGGGGAGTTTCTGGGAGATTTTTCTGGTCCTCGATTCGCTCCTCTTGTTGGCCGGAGAGAGGTGGGCGGGCGTTGGTCCGTCAACGGTTGTGTGGACATCGTCCACGCCGATGTAACGTGATCCCGTAGAACACCGGTGACCTTCCTGCCCCGGTTCAGGCACGAGCCGGAAAGAAGAGGCGATGAACACCCCTCTACACCTGCGCTGGGACGAATCCGGCCGGCAGCAGCTCCTCGCCCGGGCTGAAGCGCTGCTCCAGTGGCGAAGACGGAGCCTGCTCGGAATAGCCGGGCCGCCTGGTGCCGGAAAATCCACGATCTCCGAATGGCTGCTGGAGCACCTGCTCACCAACCATCCCCGGCAGGTAGCCCTGGTCCCCATGGACGGATATCACCTGGCGCAGTCGCTGCTCGAGTCCCGCGGGCTGGAGCACCGCAAGGGCGCTCCGGACACCTTCGACGGTGTCGGGTACGTCGCGTTGCTCCGTCAGTTGCGCTCGGAGACCTCGCGGGAAATCTTCGCACCGGTGTTCCGCCGCGAAGTCAACGACGCGATCGCCGGGGCCATCCCCGTCCCGCCGGAAACACGCCTGATCATCACCGAGGGCAACTACCTGCTTTTTGACGAGGCCCCCTGGAACGAGGTCGCAGCCCTCTTGGATGAAACCTGGTTCGTCGAGCTCGAACAGGACGAACGGGTGCGCCGGCTCACCGCCCGGCACCTGAGGTTCAACAAGGACGCCGCTATCGCCGAATGGCGCGCAACCGGCAACGACGAACGCAACGCCCGCCTGGTAGCAGCAGGAAGCCAGCGGAGCACACTCGTCATCGAGCACACACCCGCGACCGTCTAGAATCAAGCGGCCCCGCTTTCGGCTTGGGTTCGTGTTTCCAGCATCTTGTCCAGGGGCTTGGCGTATCGCTCCTGGACAATCCTCAGGTGCAGCCAGGACTCGACGCTGGCCACGGAGACCATGGCGCGCACGTGGTCCAAGATTTCATACATTTCGTCCAGAGAGCTCACGCCAACGGTAGCCACCAGGTCATGCCGTCCGAAGCAGCTGGCAATGAATTCCACGCCGGGGGTGGCGGAGAAGAAATCGATGGCTTCCTGGGTCCCAGAAGACGTCGAGATGCCAAATCCAAAGGCCATAGCACGCGAGGAACCTGAGCGGCTGCGGATTGGCCCGATCTGCATCACGCGCGCGTCCAGGAGGCGCATGACCCGGTTCCTTGCGGCACTGGCGGAGAGTCCGATGCGTTCCCCGAGCGCCTCGAAGCCCAGCCGGCCATCGAGCTGAAGCTCGCCCAGGATCAGCAAGTCCGCATCGTCCAGTTCCAGCCCCGGATCCGGCGGCTCCTTACCGAGGAAGAGGCTGCGGACGACCTCTTTGTACATGAGGACGTCCACGGCGGCGACGCCTTCGGAGAGGCGGATGGTCTCCACGTCCTCGTAGAGCCGTTCCACGGTCGGCAGGCGCAGCTCGGCGATGATGCCGTACTTGCCGGTGGTCAGCGAAGCGAAGACGGCGCCGTCCATCTGGCTCAACTTGTCCAGGGCCGGCTGGGCGGAGCCGTGGAGTTGGATAGAGACGTGCGCGACAGCGGTCAGTCCGAGTAGTCGCGGGTGGACGGCGGCGACGATGCGCAGCTCGCCCGAGGATATGAGTTCGTTGACCTTGGCTGTCGCCACTGAGCGGGTCACGCCCAGCTGCTTGGACAGGTCGCTGAATGACGCGCGGCCGTCGGCCTGCAGTAGTCGGATCAGCCGATTGTCCAGATCATGCATGGTCTTCACAATAAACGCCTCTTGTTGATGGGCGCGGTTGCGGCGCACCCGGGGCAGCTTGGCGCAGGTAGTCTTGCGTCGAATCAATTGTCCCACGAAAGTCCCTCTAGGCAGTGGATTTGACTGATCTTCCGGTCATAATCATGCAAATACCGTGTTTTGAAGCAATTTGACGACGGATTCGTTTGCAATTGGATGGAACTTGGTTAGTATCGTGACCACCGCCACATCGGCTCCGCCCGCTTTTCGCGCCCGTTCGCGAATCAGATGTTCATTGGAGATCTGCACATGCCTAAGTTCACGAAGGCCGCCATGGCTGCGGCCGCCCTGGCCCTGCTATTGAGTGGCTGTTCCGCTGCCGCGTCCACGAGTTCCGAAGGGAAGGCCCCGGCTGCTGCCGAGGCCCCGAAGGGGCTGGCGACGAGTGGCAAGCTCACGCTCTGCATCGACCCCGAGTACGCGCCTTTGGAGTACTACGCAAACGGTTCAAGCGGCAACATCGTCGGATTCGACGCCGACGCGGCCAGGGCGCTTGCCAAGCACTGGGGGCTTGAGGCCAAGTTCGCGGTAACCACTTTTGACGGGCTGATGCCGGGGCTCCAGTCCCGCCGCTGCGACGCCATTTTCGGTGGCCTGTACATGAGCGAGGCCCGTCTGGCAGTGGCCGACGCCGCTCCGGTCATGAACGCCGGACCATCGATTCTTGCCGGGCCGGCCCTGGCAGGGCAGTTCAAACAGCCGCTGGACCTCTGTGGCCGTAGCGTCGCTGCGCAGACCGCATCATCCAACGCGGCACGGATCGGCAAGCTGAAAGAGGAATGCAAGGCAGCCGGCAAGGACGAGCCGAAGCTCACCGAATACCCGAAGACGGCGGAAACCGTGCTCGCCGTCATGAACGGCAAATCAGATGCCCTCATCGAGACCAATGTCGCCGCTTCCTATATGGCGGCCCAAAACGAGGGCAAGCTGGCCGTCGCGCCGGATGTTTTTGAAACGGACACCACGTTCGGGGTCTTCACCCGCAAGAACGATCCGATCTCCCCGGTTCTCGCCGAGGCCCTGAAAGCCCTCCACAAGGACGGCACGCTGGCCCAGATCGCGAAGGACAACAAGCTCGACCCGGCCATCGTCGACGTTCACTAGTTATCGCGCCGGGACCACGGTGCCGTGGTCCCGGCCCCACCCGAAAGGAGAGTCCGATGGAATTCGATGTCGGTATCTTCGTCCAACAGCTCGTGAACCCGAGCTACCTCTACGGTGCCTTCCTGTCGGTGGCCGTTGCCGTGCTGGCGCTGGTCCTGGCCACCGCCGTCGGGTTTGCCGTGGCACTGGGTCGTACCTCGACTAGCCGCATCGCTCAGGGTGCGGCGGGGTTGTACACATGGTTCTTCCGCGCCATCCCGGCGCTGCTTGTCCTGCTCATCATCTGGAACGCGTTGCCGCAGCTGTTCCCTGTGTTGCGCCAGGAATGGTTCACCCCGTTCATTGCCGCGTTCATCGGTCTGGGTATCGTGGAAGCCGCCTTCATGGCGGAAATCATCCGCTCCGCGCTGCTGAGCGTCGACGAAGGACAGAACCTGGCCGGTCGTGCCCTGGGGATGTCGCCGGCGAAGGTCATGCTCAAGGTCGTGTTGCCGCAGGCCATCCGCATCGCGCTTCCGCCGACGGGCAACGAGTTCATCGGCCTGGTGAAATTCTCCTCCCTGGCCTCCGTCATCTCCCTGCAGGAACTGCTGACCACCGCTCAGGTAGGGGTCAACATCACCTTCCGCTACGCCGAGTACTACGCGGCCGCCATCATCTACTACCTGATCATCGTGAGCCTGCTGACATTGCTCCAGAACTACGTTGAGAAGAAATTCCTATGGACCTCGCGCTCAAAATCCAAGAAGCCATCCACGCTGGAACCGATCGGCCAAGGAGTTCACGCATGACCCAGATGCCACAGCCTACGGAGGCCCCGGTGTGGACACCTGCAGACCCCGTGCTGCAAGTGCGAAACCTGCACAAGAGCTACCAGGACCAGCACGTTCTCCGCGGCGTTGAATTCGACATCCACCAGGGCCAGGTGAAGGCCGTCCTCGGCCCCTCGGGCTCGGGAAAGTCCACAATGTTGCGCCTCATGGCACTGCTGGAACCGGCCAACGACGGTGAGATCCTTCTTCGCGGCCGCCGCCTCGGCGTCCGGGAGCGCGGCGCCACCACCGTTCCGCTGCCAGAGCGGGAGCTCGCCAAGGAACGGCGGGACATCGGCATGGTGTTCCAGAAATTCAACCTCTTTCCCCACCTCAGCGCCTGCCGGAACGTGATGCTCGGACTGACCTCGGTCCAGAGCGTCCCCCACAAAGAGGCTGAGGAACGCGCCATGGCCATGCTCGAACGGGTGGGTTTGTCCCACCGCGCCGGGCACTACCCCTCGGAGCTCTCGGGCGGCCAGCAACAGCGCGTGGCCATCGCCCGCGCCCTGGTCATGAACCCGTCCGTGCTGCTCTTTGACGAGCCGACGTCGGCCCTGGACCCGGAGCTGGTGGGCGAGGTCCTCGACGTCATGGAAGGCCTGGCCAACGATGGCATGACCATGATCGTGGTCACCCATGAGGTCCGTTTCGCCCGCCGGGTCGCGGACCAGGTCACCTTGTTCGACAGCGGCGTGATCGTGGAGCAGGCCTCGCCGGACGAATTCTTCGACAACCCCCAGCACCAGCGCACCAGAAAGTTCCTCAGCCATGTCCACTAACGCCATCTTCACCGACGCGCGGCTGCCCGTCCGGCCCGTGGCCGTCTACACGGACATGGAAGACATCGACTATTCCGCCGGCGTCGCCCTGTTGGAGGCGAACGGCTACGACGTCCGGTATCTCGGCAGCCAGGACCCTTCCGCCATCATGGAACAGGCCAGGGACGCCGAAGCCCTGCTGGTCGGCTACGCCCCCGTGACGGCGGAGGTTATGGACGCCATCCCGGGTTTGAAGATCATCGCCCTGGTTTCCATGGGCTTCGACAACATCGACCTGGACGCCGCCAAGGAGCGCGGCATCTGGGTCAGCAACCTTCCCGGCGTCGCCACCGAGGAAGTCGCCTCCCATGCGCTGGCCCTTGCCCTGGCGGTCACCCGCGAGATCCCGTTTTTCCAGGGCCGGGTGGCCGAAGGCGACTGGAACGGACGGCCGGAAACCACGGTGTTCCGGCTCAGCCAGGAGCGGCTCGGACTGATCGGCCTCGGCAGGATCGGCAGCCGTTTCGGGGAGCTGGCTTCCGGCGTCTTCGGCGAAGTCATCGGCTACGACCCCTACCTCCCGGACACCCCGGCCACCCGGGACATGCTGGCCAAGGCAGGCATCCGCCGGACAAGTCTGGACGAAGTGCTGGCGGAGTCCGCCGTCGTGTCCCTGCACATGCCGCTCACGGAGGAAACCCGGCACCTCATCAACACAGAAAGCCTCGCGGCCATGCGGCCGGGCAGCTATTTGGTGAACGTGAGCCGGGGTCAATTGATCGACAACAGTGCCCTCCGCGCAGCCGTCGACTCAGGACACATCCGTGCGGCGGCCCTGGACGTGCTCGACGTCGAGCCTGCACCGGCCGACCACCCGCTCATGGGTCACCCCCGGATCCTCGTAACACCGCACATCGGTTTCCTCTCGGACCATACCCTGGCCGAGTACATCAGGATCCAGGCCCAGAACGTCATCACCCGTGCCCGCACCGGTGCCCCGGACACCCCGCTGTTCGAACTGGAACCCGCCGGCTAAGGGCCGGCTGGCTCGCCGCGGCACCGCACTACTCCTACACGTAAAGGTCACTCCCATGTCATTGCCGACATCCCATGAAACGTCCGCCGCCGCACCGCCGGCAACCCTGTTCTTTGGCGGCCCCATCCGTACGGTCGACGCCGAGGATTCCGTCGCAGAGGCGATGCTGGTGATCGGCAACCGCATCGCCGCCGTCGGGACGCCCGAGGAATGCCGCACTGCGGCCCGCGAACTGAGCACCTCGGTCCCGGAGGTTGTGGACCTCCAGGGCCGGACCCTGGTTCCGGGGTTCGTGGACCCGCATGCCCACCCGCTGATGTACGGGCAGCTGCTGTCCTGGGTGGACTGCGGGCCTGTTGCCGCGCCGGACATCCCCACCATGCTCGAACGCCTGGCACGGGCCGCGGCGGAGAATCCCGGCGACGGCCCGATCCGGGGCTACGGGTATGAGCACCGCAACCTGGCCGAGCAGCGCCACCCGAGCCGGCAGGAACTGGACACGGTCTCCACCACCCGCGAGGTCTACGTCATGAACGCCAGCGGCCATGGCGGCGTCGTGAACTCGTTTGTCCTGGACAAATCCGGGATTGACTCCGCCACCCCCAACCCGCCGGGCGGCACGTTCTTCCGCGACTCAGAGGGAAACCTGACCGGTGAGCTCTCCGACGCCGCCTGCGACATTCTCACCGGCGAGGACGGAGTGAAGCTCGGCCACCATGGCCCCAATTTCCACCTCGCGGACAGCAGGGAACAGCACCGCGGTCAGCTCCTCCACGCCCAACGCGAGTTCCTCAGCCACGGCGTCACCATGATCGGCGACGCCCAGGTCACCAAGCGCGAATTCGCTGCCTACCTGGACCTGGTGGAGCGCGGGGAACTGGTGACCCGCATCAACGCCTACTTCCTTTCCAGCCTCCTGGATGAAGTCCTGCAGCTGGGCCTCGTGGACCGCTTCGGCGATTCGCTCCTGTCCTTCGCCGGCATCAAGCTCTACGCGGACGGAACCCTGGGCGGCTGGACGGCGTACTTCCCGGAGGGCTACCGTGACGACCCGTGCCGCACCGGTTCGCTCTACCACGAGCCCGCGGAATACCGTTCACTGGTGGTCAGGGCCCACAGCGCCGGGCTGCAGACGGCCACCCACGCACAGTCGCCCACGGCCATCCAGCTCGTGATCGATGCCGTGAAGGAAGCCACTGCCGCCGCGCCACGGACAGACCATCGCCACCGGATCGAGCACTGCGGCCTGCCCACACCCGAACAGATCACCGAAATGGCCCGCCTCGGCATCCTGCCGGTCAACCAGCCCCAGCACTACTTCAACTGGGGCCCGGGTGTCCTCGACGCGATCGGCAGCCCGGGGGAGCGCTTCAACCCCTTGGGCGAATTCGTCGCCGCGGCACTTCCCGTCACCATGAGCTCAGACGCCCCCGTAGCCGACCCCCGCCCCCTCGAGGCCATCCAGACCGCCGTGACCCGCAAGACCCGCTCCGGCGTGCAGCTCGGCTCGGACGGACTGAAGATCGACGCCCCCGCCGCGCTCCGGGCCCACACCATCAACGGCGCACGGGCCATGGGACGTGAAAAGGACCTGGGTTCCCTGGAACCGCAAAAGCTCGCTGACTTCGTGATCCTCGCCGAGGACCCGCTGGCGGCGCCTGCAGACCGAATCAGCAGCATCGACGTCGTGGAGACCTGGGTGGACGGTACCCGAGTCTACAAGCGCTAGCCGCCCGCCCGCACAATCAAAGGACCCAGCCGTGACCAGCACCATCCCCACCAACAACGTCGGCCTCGCCGTCATGACCACCCTGCGGAACTACGGGATCGACGCAATCTTCGGTATCCCCGGCACGCACAACCTCGAGTTCTACCGGCACCTCAAACCGCTCGGCATCCGCCCGGTCACCACCCGCCACGAGCAGGGAGCCGGATACGGCTCCGACGGCTGGAGCCAGCTCAAGGGGCTTCCCGGCGTCGTGATCACCACATCCGGACCGGGACTACTGAACGCCATGTCAGCCGCCGCCACCTCGTACTGCGAATCCCGGCCCATGATCATCCTGTCCCCGGGCGCACCGCGCGGCAGCGAATTCTCAGACATCGGACTCCTGCACGAAACCAAGGACCCCACCGGCGCCGTCCGGGCACTGATCGGGCGCAGCACCCGCGTTTCCAACGGCACCGAGGCCGTGGAACTGATCCACGAGGCCTTCGCGTCCTTCGCCCACGGGCGACCGCGCCCTGTCCACATCGAGATCCCGCTGGACCTGCTGGAGTCCGCCTCAGACGTCCCGCCCGCCGTCCTGGAGGCACGGCCGCTCGGCGCCCCGCAGAAAGCTCCCGACGACGCCGTCGCGGCCGCAGCGGAAATACTCCGGAACGCGTCCAACCCCGTAATTCTGGCCGGCGGCGGATCCCTGGGAACCGGCGCCGCCCTGCTCCAGCTCGCAGAGCTCCTGCAGGCCCCGGTGATCACCACCATCAACGGCAAAGCCGCCATCCCGGAAGTACACCCGCTGTCCCTCGGCTCGGAGATCCGGCTCACCGCGGCCCAGGACCTCTGCAACGCCTCCGATGCGTTGCTGATCGTCGGCAGCAAGCTCGGCGAGTCAGAAATGTGGGGCGGAAAGATCCTCCCGCAGGGTCGCTGCATCCGGATCGACATCGACCCCGTCCAGCTGCACTGCAACCTCAGCCCCGAGCTGGAACTCCTGGGCAACTCGGCCGCCGTAGTGCCCCAGCTGCTCACGGCACTCGCCGGTCACGAGCCGGCAGCGACGCCGGACCTGGCCCCCCTGCGCGCCGAGTTGCAGGCCGAAGCCCGCTCCATGGCGCCCGTGCTGGCCAGGATCAACGAGATCCTCGCCGGCGCACTGCCCCCGGATACCGTCATCGCCGGCGATTCCTCGCAGATCACCTACTTCGGCACCACATCCTTCTTCCCCATGCAGCAGCCGCACCAGCTCCTGTACACGCCGGCCTACGCCACACTGGGCTACGGGCTCCCAGCCGCGATCGGCGCCAAGGTGGCCGCACCGGACCGCCCCGTGGTCGGCCTGATCGGCGACGGTGCACTCATGTTCGCCGTCCAGGAATTCATCACCGCCGTCGAACAACGCGTGGACCTGCCCATCATCTGCATCAACAACGGCGGCTACGGCGAAATCCGCCAGAACATGGAGGACCGCGATCTGCCTCCTGTCGGCGTGAACCTGACGCAGCCGAACTGGATCCGCCTGGCCGAAGGCTTCGGCCTCACGGCCTTTAATGTCGAGTCCCTCGACGACCTGGCAGAGACCGTCACCAAGGCACTTGCCGTGAAGGGCCCCAGCCTCATCCACATGAGCATCCAGTGAGCGCCACAGCCACGGCCGGCACCGCGTTCCGCGTGCTCAATCCGGCCACGGGAGAGGTCCTTGCGGAGTACGCGGAGGCCGCAGCAGCGGAGGTTGATGACGCCGTCGAATCGGCGCGCCGCGCCTTTGCCGGCTGGGGCCAGACGACGGCGGAACAGCGGGCTGCGGTGCTGGGGAGGGCGGCCGGGCTGCTGCTTGAAAGGAAGGAGACGCTTGCCCGGCTTGCCACCGAGGAAATGGGCAAGCTGCTGCGCGAAGCCGCCGCCGAAGTGGAGTTCTGCGCCGAGATCTTCGCTTACTACGCCGGGCACGGGCCGGGATTTCTGGCGGACGAGACGCTGGACTTTGCCGACGCGGTACTGCAGCGACGACCCCTGGGGCCGATCCTTGGCATCATGCCGTGGAACTACCCGTACTATCAGATCGCCCGCTTCGCGGCGCCGAACCTCATGCTCGGCAATACGCTGCTGATCAAACCGGCGCCGGCCTGCCCGCGTTCGGCCCTCGCGCTAGAAGAGCTGCTGCTCGACGCCGGCCTGCCCGCAGGTGCGTACCGCACCGTACTGGCCGGCGGGGAACAGACAGCCGTAATGGTGTCCGATCCCCGCATCCAAGGGGTCTCGCTCACCGGTAGCGAACGGGCCGGCGCTGCAGTGGGCGCCCTGGCCGGGGCCGGACTCAAGAAGCACGTCCTGGAGCTGGGCGGCTCGGACGCCTTCATTGTGATGGACAGCGAGGACCTAGACTCCGTGGTTGACCTTGCCGCCGCGGCGCGGATGGAAAACGCCGGTCAGGCCTGCACCTCGCCCAAGCGTTTCATTGTGGCCGCTCCCCTGTACGAGGACTTCGTCGCCGGGCTGCGCACGAAACTTGCGGATTTCGTTCCGGGGGATCCTTTGGACCCCGGCACCACTCTGGCCCCCATGTCCTCCACAACAGCGGCCCGGAACCTGATCGCCCAGATTAATGCCGCAGTCGCCTCCGGGGCCAAACTACACAGGGGCGGCAGGCTGAGCGGGACGGCCTTCGTGACGCCGGCACTCCTGACAGACATCCGCCCGGGCACGCGCGCCCACCGCGAGGAGCTCTTCGGCCCGGTGGCCGTTGTCTACCGGGCCGAAGACGAGGACGACGCCGTTCGCCTTGCCAACGATTCACCGTACGGGCTGGGAGCCGCGGTCTTCACGCAGGATCCCGAGCGGGCCGCCCGTATGGCCGAGCGGCTGGACGTCGGGATGGTCAGCGTGAACCGGCTGGCGCCCTCCTCGGCTGCGCTGCCCTTTGGAGGGGTCAAGAACAGCGGCGTCGGCCGCGAACTGGGGCCGCTTGGCATGGACGAATTCGTGAACCGGAAACTGCTGGTCCGCTGAAGCAGACGCAGGAATCTTTGAACATTGAGGAAGGAACGCAATGAACGACATCAAGAATGCCGGGCCGAAGTCCACCGCGTGGGAGTGGGTTGAGGAGCAGAAGGAACAGCTCTCCGCTTGGCACACGAACATCTGGGAGCTTGCCGAGCCTGCCTGGCGGGAGTACGAGTCCTGCGCCTGGTACGTGAAGACCCTGCGCGAGCACGGCTTCACGGTGGAGGAAGGCAGCGGCGGCATGCCCACGGCCTTCTACGCCGAATGGACCAGCCCGGCAGGTCCGGGCGCCCGGATTCTTGGCTACGCCGAATACGACGCGATCCCGGGCAACTGCCAGGCGGCGTCCACCAAGCGTGAGCCCCGCACGGGGATGTCCCGGTTCGCGCCAGGCCACACGGATCCCCATTCCGCCTTGGGTATCTCAACCCTGGCCGGTTTCCTCGCGGCGAAGGACGCCATGAAACGCCACAGCATTCCGGGCACCCTGGTGTACACGGGAGAGCCGGCCGAGAAGGTTCAGGGATCCAAGGTGGTCCACGGCCTGCGCGGCTATTACGACAACCTCGACGCCATCATTTCCTACCACCCGTTCTACATGATGCCCCTGTGCAATACCGCGCGCTGGGACACCCACTGCGGCTCGTACTACAGCAAGATCTACACCTTCACGTGCGACAACCCCGAGGGCTGGAACAACACCTACGGTGACAGCCCCATCCCGTCCTCGCACTCCGCTGCCCGGGCTCCGGGCGCCGACGCAGCACTCTTCACGATGTTCTCGCTGACCAAGACCACCCAGGATTCCATGCTGCCGCAGGCCGGCGGCTGGTCGCTGTCCGAGGCGATTCTCACCGCCGGACAGGCCACGGCCGACAACCAGCCGGCAGGCCTGGCCCAGATCCAATACTCCTGGCGCTGCCCGAGCCTGGCAGAAGCTGACTCGGTGCTGGCCGTGCTGGACCGCAACGCCGAACTCGCCGCCGCCGCCTCGCACTGCACGGTCAGCTCGCGCTGGGTGGCACGGAACCGGCCCGGCATTGCCAACCACACCGTGGCGCAGGTGGCGTGGGAGAACATCGCCGCCGTTGGGGCACCCGTCCTGGACGAACGGGCGCGTGAAATCGGGCGCGAAATCCAGGCCTCGTGCGGGGTGGAACCCATGGAAGATCCTTTCCACCCGGCAACCGCCAAGCTCATCAACCCGCAGGACGCCGAGGCGGAGCTGCGGCGCCACATCCCGGCAACCCAGCAGAACTGGACCAGCGACGACTACGTGGAGATGACCTGGTACGCACCCACCATCCGCTTCTACACGGCCCGGCCCACGCTGGCCCCGGATGGAAAGGGCACCGCGTACCCCGGCTGGGCCATGACGGCCATGGGCGGCATCCCCGAAACCATCGACCCCACCATCACGGCCACCGGCAAGATGATCGCAGGCATGGTGCTGGACCTGGTGACCCAACCGGATATCCTTGCCGCGGCGAAAACCGAATTCGAATCCGAGAAGATCCGGCGCGGATCCCTGGCACCGCTCCTGCCCGCCGGATTCAGTGCGCCCACGGACTTCCGCTGGCCCCAATACATCGGTGAGGGCGATGCCCGTGACTGGTGGATCCCCGTTTCCGAGGAAGGGTGGAACACCGCGGTCGGCAGCTAGTGTTCCGCGCCTGAAATCCGGATCCTGGCATGGGGAGTGCCCCATTCGAGAAGGGAGTCTTAGTAGTTCGCAAATATTCAGAGCTGCCAAACACTACCAAATGCATCGCGGGAACCCTTAAAGGAAGAGAGCCGAGGACAGGCCCCACGATGTCGGGGATGCCGCAGGGCGGCGCACAATGTGAGCGCTACCGCCGGGCGCGACGCCCTCGTCCACCGGCCGATGCAGCGGTATCGTGCCCACGGAATTTCAAACCTACAGAGTCTGGAGGCGAGAGTGACTGTTACTAGAGCTTGCGGAATCGGACTTCGCCTGCAACGAGAGTAAGGACTTATGACCATTCAAACGCGGTTCCCCATTTCCGCTCGGTCGTGTTTACCGACTGTATCTGCCGGCACGGGCGGCTCCCTGCACGGTGTCTTCCTCGCGCCGACCAACAGTGTCGCTGATGAGTACGAGTCGGATCGGGTAGCGTCATTGACCTTGTTTCGTTGTCTGCCGCGCGATGGGGGAGTGCCCGCAAAGAGTGTCCCTGTTCCTTGGCAGTGGGACTACGAGGGCCTTCAGGTTGAGTTGACCTCAATGCCAAGATCCGACATTCATCACCGGCTGGAACGACCGATGCCACCCCTTCGTCTGGCCCAAGACGAACGAACAGATCCTCCCGAAAGTCAACCGTCCCACAGCTTCAGAAACGCGATACTGGATCCGAGGGACCCGTATGCGGGACTCCGGCCTGGCTCGTTTACATGAGAGCATCCGGGATGCCGAATCGCCTCCCAATGAGTACGCGAATGGCCGCAAGTAAAGGCTGATCTTCCAGCTCAACGCCCTCGCCTCCGTAATACACGCCGCCCGTTTCGTCGGCCACTGCATCAATGTCTGAAAGCCTGAGAATCTCGCTCACGCGAAACTGATACTCGACGGGGGTCATTTGGCGAGACACACGAACTGGAATTGTGCTGAGTTTGCGCGCGACCTCAGCATCGGTGGATTCGGTCATGGGCGCTCGTCGCGCTAACTGGTTCCGGTGCTGTCCGTGGGAGAAGATGACTTCCTGGTTCGCATCCAAGCGAAGGTCATCGGTGGTGACGCCGGCCAGCGTCAACAGAACGTGCGTCTCGAAGATCCGGATCGCACCGATCTTTCCGTAGATGACCTCGGCACCCTTGGTGAGGCCGAAGTGGGCCCCGATGAAGGATTCGTTCAAATCCCTCGCCGGAACCGCGTACTGATCGATGCTGCCGCCTGGGAAGATCATGTGTTCCTTTCGTAGGTGGACCTTGTCGTGCCGATCCTACGGGAGCGGCAATATGCGGCGTCGGGCTTGTTGCTTGCCCTCTACAGCATGATCGCCGAGGGTATGTGAAGCAGATTTTCTGAGCCTTGGCCGAACGATCGGCTGCCGGACTCTAAAAGTGGGTCAACGAGAGCAGATGGTTGTTCCACTCCTTGTCGGCATATCAGCGCAGGTAGGGCGACCGGCCCTCGGGCGTTACAACGCCTACATATGCCTCGTGTGGACCGCTCCCGACGTAGGCAGTGCCCTATTTGACGTCGATCCATTCGAGGGTCCTCGCTGCGAAATGCGGCGGCGAGCCATAGAGGCAGGAACATCTCCACTGGAACCCCTGGCCAGGGAGCGCAACGCGCACAATATGAATTAATCCTGATCAGGCCTCAGCCGGGGAAACAGCGCCTCGGAATTGCCGCGGTCTATCGCCGCGCGCAGGGAGGGATCCAACGGATAATTCTCATATTCCATATTCAGGAAATCGATCGCCGCAGAGGGTGCGAACGGGAAGTCAGTTCCGTACGTGATGCGGCCCGGGTCAGCTACCTCGAGCAGGCTGGGCAGCGCCGCCGGGCTGGCGGACAGGGCCACGTCGTAATAAAATCGCCGCAAGACGGACTGCTTCTTATCTCCCAGCGCGGCCAGCGCGCTGAGGGCCAGGTCCTTATCGTTGAGCATCGTCAGCAGGATCCTGTGGGCGATGTAAGGCACGAAGCCGCCCGCGTGGGCGAGGATGAACTTGATTCCCGAGAACTTTTCCATCGCACCGGACAGGATCAGGCTGATAGCAGTGCGGGTGGTGTCGAGCATGAAATCTGCGGCAAAGGCGGGTATGCCCGGCACCGCCGGGGCCGGCAGTTCAGCGGGGTGGATGAACACTACGGCCCGGCGGTGGTGCAGGAACTCCAGCAGAGGCTCAAAGCCAGGATCGCCCAGATAGCGCCCGGCGTTGTTGGCCAGCAACACGATCCCGTCCGCGCGCAGGGTGTCCAGGGCGTACTGGGCCTCCGCCAGGGCGCCTTGTACGTCCGGCAGCGTGAGCGTCGCGAAGAACCCGAACCGCTCAGGCCGGGCCGCGACCACCTCTGCACTGTATTCATTGATCTCCCGGGCCCGCCGCCGTGCCTCCGCAGCGTCCCCGAAGTACACGCCGGGCGTGGACAGGGACAAGATGGCGGTCTGCACGTCGTGCCTGTCCATGAACTTTAACGCTGAGCGCTCGGACCACGACGGCAGGCCAATGCCACCGGGGCGGATACCCTTTTGATGCATCCAGCGCGCATACCCAGGCGGAACGATGTGCTGGTGAGTGTCAATGCGGTACGGACGGGCCATCCGGATCCTTGTCCACGTGCTCGTTTCGCTGATACGCGGGACCCTCAGCGGATGTGAACAATCTACTCCCAAATCCGACCCATGAGCAGACCACCGGACCGTGCCAGGGACTCAGCCAGACCGTCAGTGGGCGCTCTTCACAATCGTGTGCACCAACCGCCGCGGGCGCTGGGGGCCGTTCACTTAGTCGCCCTGCTGGTGCTCCGCGGTCAGCGTGCGTCCGGGGGTGTCCCTATGCTTTTGGTCAAGCGGCCTGGAGTGCCTTTTCTTGGTAGAGGGTGCCGTTTTTGAGCATCGCGTGGATGACGTCGCAGCGCCGGCGGGCGAGGCAGATGATGGCGGCGTTGTGTTTCTTTCCTTAGGCGCGTTTCCCGTCGTAGTAGGCATTGGAGAGCGGGTCGTGGCAGGAGGCTATCCAGGAGGATCTGAAGAGCGCATTTTTGAGTTGTTTGTTGCCGGAGCGGGCAGGGAATTCGCCGCGGATGGAGGTGCCGGACCGGCGGGTGACGGGCGCGATGCGGAACGACGACCGGCAAGTACCTTGATCTTCAACGACCCAAGGAATCCGGCGCACAGGACGGCATCCAGTCCCTCCGCCATTGAACCTGTGCTGTCAGTCAATGTGCCTCCCGATTGTGGCCGCCTGAACTGGACCGGATGGCACTTGTTGTCCATTCTTCCGCGGCCTGTGAGCGCCATGGCCCCGTTCTTTGGCGCCTACCGTCCTGATTCGCTGCCAGACAGAATAGGTGTGTTGCCCCGGATCCTGGTGGCGCCATCCTGTCAGAGCACTTTCCAGGAGGCCCGTGATGCGAGGCAACCCCACGATCGGTCAAGCGTCCACCCATCCGTACCAGCGGTCCGGGCCCATCACAGATGTTCCGCGCCTCGGACACAGTCAACCGGATGCGGAGCAGCGGGGCCAGCAACCTGATGCCGGCCGGGCGTGGCCGCCGTCGACGTCGGCCCTGGGTCTCGAGGAGCTCGCCGCCGAGCTGGCCGGGTTCCTGGGAAGACGGCAAAGACCGGGTCTGAACCGGCCGCCATCTGCCACTGGTCTTAGAAGCAGCGTGCAGGATTCTGGCGTTTGGCGGGACCAGCTGCTGGCAGAGATCGAGGATCTCGCCAGGGACCTGAAAAGAAAGGTCGCCCGGTATGCGTCGTTGCGGGCAGCCCACTCCGGCGCGAGCACGGCCCCGGCCGATGCCGCCGCCGTGACGTGCATCCACCAGGCTCTGGAAGATATCGCCGCGACTGCCCTGGGAGTGGAGACCGCATTACGGGAATTGTTCCTTCGGGCAGGGATGAACGCCGGGCGGGCTTTGAAAGTTGGGACAGCACAGGAAGAAACGGCAGCAACCGCAGAATAATCCGCCGCATCGGAGTTAGACAGACCTATCCTCGACGCCACCAGCCCTTTCTGGGTCGACGCCCTCACCGGGCTCCGCGGTACCCCCGGGTCTATGGGGCGTCATGCTGGCAACGACCGAATCGGCCACCAGGCCACGGAGAACTGTGACCGGATCGACGGCACGACCCCCGGTCATCCTCCTCGTCGAGCCGCCACTGGCATTGAGGAAGCCAACGACGCGAAGGCCCAGGTTGCCGTCCGCCTTGCCTTTGGCTCGGGTGACTTCCGCCGCGACACTGGCATGGCGGCCACCCCGGAAGCCATGGGCTACCCGCGCCAAGCTGGTGGTAGCCAGCCGCGTCGGCAACCTACCCGGCCCCATCGACGGCCACGGCCGGCACGAGGACGCCGCCTAAAAGGGAATGACCGGCAACTTGTCGTCACACAGGAAACGCTGAAGAAAATGTGGTGATACACGGGCTGTTCCCTCGCCTCGGTGACATCCATTGCTTCTGTACGCCATGAGGGCCCAGTCCTGACTCCGTTCACAGGTCGATAGCATCGCAGTGACCCGGCCTGCACCAGCCTCTGAAGGTATCTCGGATGAAGATAACAGTTGTCGGATGGAAACTTGGTCCTCTGCCCCAGCACTCCGGCGCTATGGGCATGGGCGTGTCTATTCGGGGCCGCGGATGTCGAGCTGGGGGTCCTCGGGTTGGGCTTCCGATGCCACCCGGTTGGCTGGCCGCTTGGGCGGAATCTGGGCCGTCACCAGCCTCCGGGTTCCACTCCAAAGTGCCGGGGGTGCGTCGATGAAGTAGGCCAGTCGGTAGGCAACTGCCTCATAGTTAAGCCTCCACCCCCGGAAGTGCGGCCACGCCTGTTCCGCCGAATGTTCCACCGGGTACCCGACCGACCGGAGCATATCCACGGCCTCGTTGAATTCGGCAAACGTCAGCTCGGTCTCCGCGTCCGGGTCGACGTCCTCCACGACGGGAATGGAAAGCGCGTAGGCGATCTGGTTCAGGCAGGAAAATCCCATCCGTATGAGACGCCGGCGTTCATGACCTTCCCGGTCGATGCCGGTCTGCCGGGCAGAACAGGTTCCGCGGCCTAGTACAGCTGGATGGTGATGGTGCGGAGGACAGCTTTGCTGGCGAACACCGTGACGGCGGGGGGTGCCTCTATGGTTTTCGTCAAGCGGCTGAGGGTTGTCGTGGTTCGCAGAAGGTGCCGTCTCTGAGCATGACGTAGAGGGTGTCGCATCGGCGGCGGGCGAGTGCGATGAGGGCCTGGTTGTGGCGTTTGCCCTCGGTTCGTTTCCGGTCGTAGTAGGCCCTCGACAGAGGATCCTTCAAGGCGGCGAATGCGGAGAGGAACAGGGCGCGCTTGAGAATCTTGTTTCCTTTCCGGGATGGGTGGTCACCGCGGATGGAGGACCCTGATCGCCAGGTCACCGGTGCCAGGCCTGCGTAGGACGCCAGGTGGCCTGCGGAGCCGAAGTCTTTGCCGACGATCTCGGTGAGGATCCGTGCTGCGGTCCTGACGCCGACCGCCGGCAGAGACGTCAGGACCGGGTGAACAGGGTGGGCCTCCACGAGGGCTTCGACCTGGGTGAAGACGGTCTCCGGGACTCGCGGATGTCGGCGAGCATCCGGGCCAGCTGGGGCAGCACGATCGTGGCCGCGTTGGTCCCCACGACGGTGACTGTTTGCTGGTCCAGGGCTTCGATGATCTCCCCGCCAAGGCGCTTACCCATCCGGGGTGCAAGCTTTGTCAGCCGGGTCTCGATCCGGCGCCGGCCCGCGTGGCGCAAGGCTTCGGGGGTCGGCCGGGTCCGCAGCAGATCCAACACTGCCGGGTGGTCCAGTCGCGGGCCAAGGACACGCTCCAGTGCCAGGTGGATCTGGGTGAGCAGGCCGCGGATCCGGTTCGACGTTGCGGTGGCCTGTTTGGCCAGGTCGTCGTAGAAGCCGCAGAGCATGGTCAGCTCGGCGCGCGACACGATGATCGAACGCACCAGGGCCGGGCTCGTAGCGGCCGCAGCCAACAACCGCCACGGTGGGAGGCCCCGCAAAATAGACGACGCTGCCGCTGCCCGGGCCAAGGCGCTCAAGGGCAAAGGCATCAGCGCCTCTGACATCGGCAAGATGCTCGGAGTCTCCCGCGCCACTGTGTACCGATACTTTCTCTAAGCGGTCTGGCTTCTAGGGTTGATAGACGCCCTGGACTGTAGCGCTTAGGGCACGTTGACCGGGCTTTTGTGGGCCGGGCATAGGGGGATCAGAGGTTCGTGTATTACGGGCGCTTCGGACATCCGGTAGGGGTCATCGGTGGCTCCCGAGGACCCGGTCGCTAGCCAGCCCTGACGAACGAGGTCCCATGGATCCGCGGGCACGGCACCCCTCCGCCCCGCTGGACGTACGCCGTGTGGTGTGGTCAGGTTAGGGAATGGAGCGTTGGGACGGCACGACCAACCGGATCACGGTCCTCCACGACGCGTTCGGGAACCGACCCGGCCTGATCAAGGACTGGGGATTCGCCGCACTCGTCGAGTTCGAGGGGCGTCGGATCCTTTTCGACACCGGAAACGACTCGTCGACGCTTGCCGCCAACGCCGACGCCCTCGGTGTTGACCTGCGCGCGATCGACCTTGTTGTGGTCTCGCATCGGCACGGCGACCACACCTCCGGGCTCGGTCACCTCCTACACATAAACCCCGACGTCCCTGTCTACGCCCCGGCCGAGTTGTACGGCGTGTTCGGCTCGCGCCTGCCCGGCCACTTTTACCCGCGCCGTCCGTCGCTGCCAAGGTCCATGCAGTACTACGACGGCGAACCTCCCGACGTCATCCACCACGGCACGCCGTGGCCCGGCGCACGATTCAGCTGGGTCGAGGAATTGACCCCATTAGGGAGCAACGCGTGGCTGATCCCCGTCGTCTCGGAGGTGCCGGGAACGCGTGAGCTGCGCGAGATCACCCTCGCGCTGTCGACATCGCAGGGACTAGTGCTCGTGGTGGGATGCTCCCACCCGGGGATCGAGCGGATCCTGGAGGCCGCTGCCGCGATCGACGACCGTGTCTACTGCATCGTCGGCGGCCTCCATCTAGTCCTCGCCGACGAGCCCGAGGTGCGTCGCGTCGCGCACGCACTTCGCGACAATTGGCACGTGCAGACCATCGCCCCGGGACACTGCACGGGTGAACCTGCCTTCCTGACACTGAGCGAGGCGTTCGGCGACCGCTACCTCTACGCCGGCCTGGGGGAATCGGTCCCAGTCCCGCGACCCGCCGCGATGTGACGCGGATACCACTGATCTGCGGTCGCCCGTCGCCCGCGCAGCCACGATCAAGGCATCGACACCCGCACGGTGACGTGATCGACTGGGTCAACGCTGCTTGACATGGAAAAGGAGCTCATCACCGCCGAGCCGAATGCCGGCCACATGGCGAGGCCGTGTCGGCGACTCAATCAGTCTGTAGCGAATCCGGCCTGCTTGAGCTCGCGGCGCCACACTTCCCGCCATTGAGAGTCGTCGGCGTACGGGATGTAGACGAGGCCATTGATGGCTCTTCGGACATTCGGTGGCGTGTGGGGCTCGCCGGGTTGATGCTGGGCGGGTAGGGGTCGAGGTCCCCGAGGATCAGTAGTGCTAACTCCCTGATTCCGACCGAGGACCTCGACGTGCTTCACCTTACTTCGGGGTGCGCTGACGCGCGCTCTGCCACCGCCCCGTGTTCCCGTTGTGACCTGCTTGTTGGTCTCGATGGTGTTCATGTCGAGCATGTCGACCGCCGTGAGGACGTGCTAGTCGTGACGGTATCCAGCCCGGCCGCCCCGACCGGATGCCCGGCGTGCGGCGTGATCGCCGTGGGCCGCGGACGACGCCGACGGGTCCTGCACGACGTGCCCAGCGTGACGCGGGTGCGGATCGTGTGGCGGCAACGGGTCTGGCGGTGCACCGACGATGCGTGCAGCGAGAAGACGTTCGTGGAGCAGCTCCCATCGATGGTCGCTGCGCGGGGTTCGATCACGCAGCGCACAACCGCGTGGGCGGTCGGTCAGTTGCGTCGCGAACACGCGACCGTGCACGGTCTGGCCCGGCAGCTGGGCACGTCGTGGAAGACGGTGTGGCGTGCGATCGAACCCGAGCTGGTGCGGCTCGCCGCCGACGAGTCTCGGTTCGAGAACGTCACGACACTCGGGGTGGACGAGCATGTCTGGCATCACGTCGACTCGCGAAAGCGGGGCCCGAAGGAGCTGACCGGGATGGTCGACCTCACCCGCGACGCGAAGGGGAGAACGCGGGCCAGGCTGCTGGATCTCGTGCCCGGCCGGTCCGGGGCCGTCTATAAGGTCTGGCTCGACGAGCGTGGCGACGCGTTCCGGGAGGGCGTCAAGATCGCCGCGTTGGACCCGTTCGCTGGCTACAAGACCGCGATCGACGACAAGCTGCAGGACGCTGTCGCGGTGCTCGACGCATTCCACGTGGTCAAGCTCGGCACCGCAGCGGTCGACGAAGTCCGCCGCCGGGTGCAGCAGGACACGCTCGGGCATCGGGGACGCAAGGGCGACCCGCTCTACGGGATCCAGACCATCCTCCGTGCCGGGGAAGAGAACCTCACCGACAAGCAAAGCGCCCGCCTGCACGCCGCGGTCGAGGCCGACCCCGCGCACGACGAAGTGTTCGTCGCGTGGCAGTGCGGCCAGCTGTTCCGCTCCGCCTACCACCAGAAGAACCTGGCCGACGGACGACGAATCGCGCAACGCGTTGTAGACACGTTCCCCACCTGCCCGATCCCCGAGATCGCCCGCCTTGGCCGCACCCTGCGCCGATGGAAGGACGCGTTCCTGGCCTACTTCACCACCGGGCGATCGCCGGCGTGCAGAAACGCGACGTCTTCGCCGACGTGACCCCGGGAACCAAGACCGCGATCGAGCGTCCCGGGATGAAAAAGCTCCTCGAGTACGCCGAGGATGGCGACACCGTCGTGGTGTGGCGGGTCGACCGGTTGGGCAGGTCACTGATCGACGTGCTCAACACCGTGACCGTGACCGTGCTGCGCGACCGCGGGATCCATGTTCGCTCGATCGCCGACGGCATTGACCCGGCAACCTGGACCGGGCGCATGATGCTGAATATGCTCGCCACCCTTGCCGAGTATGAGCTCGAGCTGATCGTAGAGCGGGTCACCGCCGGCATTGCAGCCGCGAGGCAGAACGGCACACGCTTCGGCCGGCCGGTGTCCGACCCGAACGTCATCGCGGACAAACTGGCGATCGCCCATGACGCCCGCGCGAAGGGACGCACCGCCGAAGACGCCGCCCGCCTCGTCGGCTGGAGCCGCGCAACGCTCTACCGCCACCAGCAAGCCATCGCTGCACGCGAGAGCACCACAACATAGGTGCTCCTGAACGGCGGGTGACGGAGGCCTTCATTTCCATCCTCACCCAGGTAGCGCCCGAGTTAGGCCCTCGGACCTCGCTGCGCTCGGGCTGTAGAAGCTCTTTTTCTTTTTTGCTGCTGTCCTTCGGCCATTGGACTGACCACCCGGAGTCCGGCACGCGCAACGCGTCGGATGCGCTGTTGGAGGGGATCGACCTCGCGGTCGCGGCCGAGGAGTTGGGGGCGGATGGCGCTTACTTCCGTGTCCACCACTTCGCGCAGCAATACGCCTCCCCGTTTCCGCTGCTCGCTGCGATCGGGGCACGGACAAGCGGCATTGAGATCGGTACCGGCGTGATCGACATGCGCTACGAGAACCCGCTCTACATGGCGGAGGACGCCGGCGCGGCCGACCTGATCTCGGGCGGACGGCCGCAGCTGGGCATCAGTAGGGGTTCACCCGAGCAGGTCGTCGACGGGTGGCGTCACTTCGGCTTCGCCCCCGGCGAGGGCGAGTCGGACGCCGATATGGGCCGCAGGCATACTGAACGTCTGCTCGAGGTACTCACTGGCGAGGGCTTCGCGGCGCCGAGCCCCCGCCCGATGTTCCCGAACCCTCCGGGACTGCTGCGCGTGGAGCCGTACTCGGAGGGCCTGCGCGAGCGCATCTGGTGGGGTTCCGGTTCGAACGCCACGGCTATCTGGGCGGCGAAGCTCGGCATGAACCTGCAGAGCTCCACGCTCAAGGATGACGAGAGCGGCAAGCCCTTCCACGTCCAGCAGGCCGAGCAGATCGAGCTCTACCGGCAGGCCTGGAAGGAGTCGGGGCACGAGCGGGAGCCGCGCGTCTCGGTCAGCCGCAGCATCTTCGCACTGACGGACGAGTGCGACTGGCAATATTTCGGCCGCGACCGCCACAGCTCCGACCAGGTGGGCAACATCGACGAGAAAACGCGCGCGGTCTTTGGCCGCTCCTACGCCGGCGCCCCGGATGAGCTGGCGGCGAAGCTGGCGGAGGACGAGGCGATCGCCAGCGCAGATACCCTACTGCTCACGGGCCCCAACCAGCTCGGTGTCGACTACAACGCCCACGTCATCGAGTCGATCCTGAAGTATGTGGCGCCGCAGCTCGGCTGGCGCTGACCCCGCATGGCAGATTCCCCCTAGGAGACTGCTGAATTAGGGGCTTGGTTGGCCAATGCATGGGCGCCTGAGGCGTGTCGGGATAGGTTTAGCCTTCTTCCACCGGCGATCCGGAATCCGGTGCCACCGTGTCGTCGGCCAAGGCTTTACGCCGTCGGTAGATCTGGATGCCGATGGCTGCCGGTATCACGGCTAAGGCAGCTGCCCGCATCCAGGGCCGGTCCAGGACGTGGCCGGTCAGCGAGTCCAGGGAGAAGGGTCCGGGCCCTCCGATGGTGAACGATGCTGCCGCCAAGCCCAGCACCGCGGGGTACTCAAGGCCGCCCTCTGTCGCGAAGAAGCCGTTAGGGGCATGGACGCTGGCCGCGACGCCCATCGTGGTGGCAGCGGCGGCGCCGGCGGCGGGAGTGGCCAGCCCCAGGGCCAGGGCAACACCGGCTCCTGCTTCACCCACGCCTGCGAGGATGGCACTGGGTTTTGCTGGGCGAAAGCCCATGGCGTGCATGCCCTTGCTGGTCCCTTCGATGCCTCCTCCGCCGAACCACCCGAAGAGTTTCTGGGATCCGTGAGCGATGAGCACGCCTCCGAGGGCGACCCGGAACAGGGTTTGTGCGGCGGCGGCAGCCTCAGGGCTGGTTGTGGCATGGCGCATAGGGTCCTCCTTGGATTGGCCGTGGCGCTGCGCCGCCCGGCGCTCCTTGTCCAGCACGATTCTACGTCGGCGGGACGAACCGGTCACGGGAAGGAACGTTCAGGAAGACTCTTCTCCCGCCGCAGGCGTCAACAGGAGTCACCGGTACTGCAAGAAGTCGTGCAGCAACATGACAGCTCCTGAGCGGGTTTGGCGCGCCCGGCGGTGGTGTTCCCCTAGTCGTTGAGTTCGAAGGCGGGATCGAGGTCCTGCAGTGTTCTAAGGCGTGGCCAGGTTGAGGCGACCCGGGCGGTGGGCAAGGTTGACGCGATGGGCATCCGGGCCCCGGCGGAAGTCAAACACCACGCCTCAGGCATCCCGCCTGCCATGATCCGGGCCGTCGTCGGGGTGGCGCACATCGAGGGCAAGCAGGCGCTGTTCTTCGCGAGGACCGGACACACGGAGGCGTCGATTGAGTTCGCCGACCGGGCAGGCGCGGCCCTCTTTGTCTACGACTTCGAGCGCAGCACACTGCAAGCCCGGACCGAGGCCGCTCAGCGCGCTCTTGCCGGCGGCCTCCCTGCCATCGTTCCCGGGCGCTAGGTGTGGCCTGGAGGAGAGGATAGCCGAAGGCCCGATTCGACGCCCGGTATTTGGTGGAATCAAAATAGGCCAAAAACTCGCGTTCCCGGCACACTAATTCTTGAAGTGACAGGTGGGTCCTCGACTTGATCGGCGACCTGCTGCCCGGATTAACGTCATCGTGCCAGATGTTTACTCTGGCTCCCGGGCAGAGCAAGAGACTGGCCGGCCGCATCGGCTGACCAGTCTCTCGGGGACTGTTAGAGCGGCTGGATGTTCTCAGCCTGGGGGCCCTTGGGGCCCTGAGTGATGTCGAACTGAACCTTCTGGTTCTCGTCGAGCGAGCGGTAACCGCTGGATGCGATTGCCGAATAGTGTGCGAACACGTCAGCGCTTCCGTCGTCAGGGGCAATGAAGCCGAAGCCCTTTTCGGAGTTGAACCACTTGACAGTACCTGTTGCCATGCTTGATTTCCTTCACGGGTCGCTGGGCGGTTCCGCTTCTCGGAATACCGTCCCCGCCACTCACATGGACGAGCCTATGTGCGATCGTTTGCAGGGGCAACAGTTGGTGTCGGCAATCTGGTTGACCTGCGCTCCTGGGACTTCGGGATGTGGAGTGCCCCGCAAGCCCGGTCGGGTGAACCGGCCAGTGCGGGGGCCATAGGCAGTGCACTGCTGCCGGTCTGCCTCAGCGGGTCTGAGAGGTGATCCGTTGCCGGGCATCCGGCTCTCCGATCCGGCGGTGCAGGGTCGCGCGGGACATGCCCAGGTCACGGGCCACAGCTCAGAATGGCGGTTATGCACGCACCGGTCGTCTTGCATGGCATGGGTTTCGAGACACCGAGGTTTCGAGACGCCGAGTCGGATTAGCAGAAGGAGTCTGCCTGCCCGCAAGGGGAACCCTCAGCGGGACGCGGTAGGAAATTTCAGCCGGCAGTCAGTTCCTCGTCGTTGGCGACAGCCTCGATCCAATCCACAGCCTCGTCGGAAAGCCGGGGACCGTCTGCTGGTTCGCCAGCCCACCACTCAGAATCGGTCGTGCCGCCCGTAACCGCCATGATGCCTGCGATTACATTCGGTGGCAGCGGCTCCCCGTTGTGCTCAAGGAGCCAGTCGCGTGTTTCCGCATCGACCAGAGGCCACCACTCTTGGATGTTCATGAACGCAGTATTGCATCGACGAAGTCGTGCGTACACATTCCCAGCGGGCCGAACTACGGTGAAGGTACCGGCTAACGAGCGCAGCTTCCCCCGCTAACGACGCCCTTAGGGATCCCTCAACGGGTGCCTTGTGGGTGGCGAGTTCGGAGCCGTGGGGATCGGTTTTCGCGAAGGCTCACGCTGTTTTTGCTGGCGTGAGCTGGATCAGCTTCGCGAGTTCGTAGGCCGTGTGGCGGTCATCTTCGTTGGCGACGAAGACCCGACCGATCAGCAGGGCGGAGTTGTGGGGCACGTCGATCCGGGTCATGCCGTGTGGCGTATCCCCGTGCCATTTGGGTTCGCAGAGGAGGAAGTCGCCGTTAGCGGTTCCAGTGGTGCGTTTGCCCACGTAGGCAAAGTTGGCGCCGCTGGTCGGGTCGGTGAACTGCACGCTGTAATAGCGTTGTTCCATCTCGGGCACGTGCAGCACTTGTGGTCCGGCGGTGACATCCAACCAGCCGCCAAAGTACAGGACGTCGTCGGTGCCGGTCGCGATGACACTGCCGGACAAAGCGGACTGAGACGGGCTCTCTGGCACGGCACAGATCGTGTTCACAGGGATCGGTCCGCCACCCAGCCCGCGCCGGACAAATATTCGTTTGAAGCCGCCCACTGTGATCCGCGGCCAGAAGTAGATGAAGACGATTGTCCCGATCACCCAGATGGCCACAGTTGTCGCTGCCAGCAGAGTGATCGAGCCCAAACCGCCGGCCGCGATTCGCCTGTAGGTGACCCACGCGAAGATTGCCAGGATGGCGATGGTCGCCGGAGTGGCGTGTTTCAGGATCAGGCGATTCATGACTGCACCTGTACGACCGGCGGAGCCTCGTACCAGCCGTCTAGGATGGCCGCTCCGGGTAGATAGACGCGGAGCATGAGCTTGAACCGGCCGGGCGGTGTCGCTACCCAGTTCTGCGCTGTGCCGGATGGCTGATTCGGTTGGAGCAGAATGTCGACTGAGCCGTCGGCGTTCGTCACGAGACCAGAGTGGTCGTTCACGCTTGCCCGCCCGGTTGGGGCGTTGACCATATAGCCGACGGTGTCCGTCGCGGTTAGCGACCAGAAGGCATCATGCGGTGGAAGCTGACCTGCCGAGAAATGAAGGCGATACGCATGTTCCCCACTGAGACGCTTCCCCGCGTCATCACTGGTCGCTGTCCAGTAGGCGGCCTCTTCAAACACGCTGACAACCGGGAGCGCCTTCTGCAAGGCCGCACGAACCAGTAGTCCGTTGCCTGGACGGCCAGCTTTGCGAATCGCGCTCCAGCCATTGACGGTCTTCGTCTCCGTCTTCGCCACGGCGTTCAAGACCAGGACTGTGGTGAGGTACGCGAAGGTTAGGCCCATGATCAGACCCTGGACTATGCCGGAACCCGCGACCCAGGCAAGGAAGCCGCTCACGATGACATCCGCATCACAGCACCCCAGTTCTGAACAGCACGACAACGGTGACCACCGCGGCGACGATGACGCCAGTGGTCAGCCCGCCCTGCAACGAACTGGGATGCCAGCCCGCGTTGGACTTGTTTGGTCGGAACCACGGCTTCGGCGCTTTAACATCCATGAGTGAAAACCTAGCCTGATTCCCATCGCATGAGAGACCAAAGGGCCAGCGCTACGCACGCGTTGTTAGGGCCTCCAGCAACAATGCGACCCGCGCCCGCTAGCCGGTCCCTCAACGGCCCCGCCACTTTCATGGCGTCCTTCCCGTTCTCCACGGCATCAGCCCCACCGTATTCCCGCGTCCGGCGGACTGGCGATCCGGGCTCACCATGACCGGCTACTGGTGGTCGGAAGGTGAGCCGGGCTGGCAGCCACCTGCGGAGCTGGTCGAATACCTCGCGGATGGACCGCCCCCCGGTGTTCATCGGCTTTGGTAGCAGTGCGGCCCTGGACGCAGAATTCATGCTCGACGCCGCGCGCCGTGCCGGGGTTCGCGCGGTACTGCAGGGCGTACAGGGTGTCGCCGGGCCCGATGCCATCAGCATCGGTGCTGTTCCGCACGAATGGTTGTTCCCGCAGACGGCCGCGGTCGTCCACCACGCCGGAGCAGGAACCGCCGCGGCGGGGCTGCGCGCCGGAGTGCGGACGGTCTGCGTGCCGATATATACGGACCAACCGTTCTGGGCCGCACGGATCACGTCCCTCGGCGCGGGCCCGCAACAGGTCCCCTACAAGGAACTCACCACCGAACGGCTGTCCGACGCCATCATGCAGGCCGCCACGACGCCGGCCTGCGCCGCACGAGCACGCCAGCTGGCAGCCACGCTCGCAACGGAAGACGGAACCGCGCCCCTCGCGACAGCGCTGCGGGCCGCTGCTAAGTAGATGTAGCGCGTTCCAAAAACGACCGTATCTGCTACAAATGAGCAAACTCATCAAAGAGATTCAATGATCCCTCGATCTTTGTAGCGAAACTAAGTGCCGGTTTCTATGTGCCGGTTCTTCTGCTTGTTGACGGGTATTGGTACATTTGGGCGCATGGGACATCTGTTGGGCTATGCCCGGGTATCGACCGGCGATCAGGACGCGGCCCTGCAGCAGGACGCCTTGAAGGCTGCCGGCTGCTACCGGATCTTCACCGACACGGCTTCCGGGTCTCTGGAGTCCCGGCCTGAACTAACGAAGGTTCTGGATCAGCTCCGTCCCGGGGACACGCTGGTTGTGTGGAGACTGGACCGGCTCGGCAGGTCCATCCGGCATCTGATCGACCAGCTGGCCGATCTTCAGGATCGGGGGGTTGGGTTCCGGTCCGTGCAGGAGGCAATCGACACTACCTCCTCAGGCGGACGTCTCGTCTTTCACGTGTTCGCGGCACTTGCCGAATTCGAGCGGGATCTGATCCGTGAGCGGACCAACGCAGGCCTTCAGACTGCGCGGGCGCGCGGGCGCGTTGGTGGTCGGCCCCCTTTGCTGACGAAGGACAAGCTCCGGACCGCCCGCCGGATGTATGAGCAGAAGGACATGACGGTCGAGAAAATCGGCGAGGTCCTCGGCGTCAGCCGGACCACCGTCTACCGGGCGCTCCGGCGCGAACCGGGCCCTGTTGCGACGCGGCGGCGTTCAACAGCGGCACAGAAAACAGTCCGATGACGGCCGGAGGCAGCGGCACCCTCACCGGTGACACTGCCTCCATGCCTGATCAGACAGCGTTGGTGCGCTGGCAGATCCTGCGCCGGCATATCGAAGAGGGCGTGCCGCTGACGACTCTCTCCGCAGACGAAGGCATCGGACTGCGGACGCTGCAGCGCTGGCACGCAGCCCACAAACGCGACGGAGGAGTGAACGCGACGGGCGGCAGCGGAGTTCGCACCGGGACGCTCCGGGTACGAACGCCTAACCATCCACAGCCCGAGTCATAGTCGGTGTCGTTGCCGGCACGGAGCGGCCGTTGACTGCACCCCACCTCTCAGTCCGTCGATGTCGTACCAAACTCCCGCGACGCCACTCACACAGAGAAGAGCACCTCATTATGACCACTGTCCTCGTCGCCGGAGCCACTGGTGACCTCGGCCACCGGATCGTCCGAGAGCTGCTCGCCGCCGACCCCGAAGCCTTCGTTCGTGTTCTGACCCGCCCGGGCGGCGGAACCGCCCAGGCGATGTACGGGGAGCGGGACCGCGTTGAGATTCGCGAGGCCGCCTATACGGACCACGTCGGCCTCGTCGACGCCCTCTCGGGAGCCGACATCGTTGTGTCCGCAGTCAGCGGCGGGCGCTCCGTCATCCTCGACGTCCAGCAGGCGCTGCTAGCTGCGGCCGTTGAGGCCGGTGTGACACGCTTCATCCCGTCCGACTACTCGGCTGATTATCGCCGGGTCACCCCGGGCAGCAACCGCAACTTCGAGCTGCGCAGGGAGTTCGCCGCCGACCTCGATGCCAAGCCGCTCCACGCCACGTCCGTGCTCAACGGAGCCTTCGCGGACATGCTGACCGGACAGGCTCCGATGATCCTGTTCAGGCGGCACAAGATCCTCTACTGGTCCTCGCCGGACCAGCTGCTGGACTTCACCACCAAGGACGACGTCGCCCGCACCGTCGCGCACGTGGCACTGGACGACGCCGCGCCACGCGTCGTCGAGGTGGCCGGGGACCGCGTAACAGCCCGAGGCATCGCGCGGATCATGACTGAGCTCACTGGCGCTGCGTTCACCACCCAGTGGGCAGGCACCACGGGAATGTTGTCCGGCATGGCCCGGATCGGGCGTCGCGTATCAAAGGACGAGGAAGCGGCCTTCCCTGCCTGGCAGGGTATGCAGTACTTCGTCAGTATGTTCAGTGGCGAGGCTGAACTGCATCACGTGAACAACGACCGCTACGGGCCGCAGGCTTGGACGAGCGTCCGTGACGTCCTTGAGGCGCACATAAAGCACGGCGCGACCTAGGGCTGAGGACGGCGAAAGCTACTCAGCTTGGCCCGCAGCCACCCAACTCGCACCCTGCGTCCGCCACCCGGTGTTTGTTACTTCCATGCCCGAGTCGGTGCAGCGAGTACACCCGAGCGGTCCTGAACGTTAAAGGATCCGCAAAGGGCACCCGCGCGTCTCGTGCCCCCGCTTGGAAACAGGGTGTCAGGCGTGGTTTTTGAGGCGGATGGTTCGTGCCTGATGAATGGCAGCCAGG
Organism: Arthrobacter sp. TE12232; assembly: GCF_054062615.1. Taxonomy (NCBI): domain Bacteria; kingdom Bacillati; phylum Actinomycetota; class Actinomycetes; order Micrococcales; family Micrococcaceae; genus Arthrobacter; species Arthrobacter sp. TE12232. Next base: position 423,946 of record NZ_JBSSFK010000001.1, on the reverse strand, counting down.
GCCGTGGCGCTGGCGGTGAGTCTGAGCGCGTGGACCCTGTACCAGCGCTGCAGCAGGGGCTGGCGGAGGCTTTCGCTGAGTGGTTGTGGGCTGAAGAACAGCTTGGGGTTGATGTTCCGGAGCAGGTACGCGGTCGCGGCCGCACCGGTTGTGGAGCTGGCGGCGGCCACTATCAGCCAGGGCCTGCTGTCGGCGTGCTTCCAGCCGGCCACGAGGGCGGCGATGGCGGCAGGGGCGATGACCGGGGCGATCGGGGCGTAGTACCGGCCCGGGCTTCCGGCGCCGAAGGGGGACCGGGGGAGTTCACGGCTGGCTTCGGCGGCCGCGACCCGGTGCGGGACTTTGACGATGGCCTCGTAGAGATTGCCGAAAAACCAATGCGCGTGGCTGAACTCCGCGATACCCAGGAGCCGATCAGTGAGCACATCCCGATGGTCTGAGGAATTCTGTCCCATGGCGACAACCTACCGCCGATGCCCGGGGCCCGGCTACCGGTCCACGTGGACGGTCGACATGATCATGGCATCCGCATCCGCATCCGCATCCGACTCTGGACCCGGGCCGTGGGGGACTCCGTACGACGGACTGCGTCCAAGAAACGGGGTGTTTCGACGTTTTCAAGACCGCGACTGAACGCGGCGGCTGTCACCGGTGGGCGTAATGTCCAGCGGTCACAAGAGATGCAGAAGGTCGGGTGCTAGTCCTTGGCGCCGGCGATGTTGACCAGCCATGCCACACCGAATTTGTCGTTGCACATGCCGAAGGTGTCGCCCCAGGGCGCGGTTTCGAGTGGCATGGAGACGGCGCCGCCGTCGGCGAGCTTCTCCCAGTAGCCGCGGAGTTCGGCGTCGTCATCACCGCTGAGGGAAACGCTGTAGGTGTTGCCGGGCTGGAACTCCATGCGGGCGGGCGTGTCCGACCCCATCAGTGTCAGCCCCGAGGGCGATTCCAGCTGTGCATGCATCACCAGATTCTCTTCGGCAGGATCCTGGCTCGCCTGAAAGTCGGCAAAGGTGCTGATGGTCAGCTCGCCGCCGAAGACGTCCTTGTAAAACTCCATGGCTTCGCGGGCATTGTTGCGGAAACTCAGATAGGGATTGAGTCGGGTCGTCATCGGGATTCTCCTTGGCTCCGGGTGGGCGATTACGTCACCACCGGCCCATGCTAGCAGTGCGCCACCGGCCCGCAACAGGGGCCCGGCACGACGGTTCAGAGTTCCCTTGTTCTCTGAGATTTACATCGGAGTGCTGCGCTTTAACGAAAGATCAGCAGGAGGAGTAGGAGGAAGAGTCCGGTGAAGAAGAGTACGCCGCGGAGCCACGCGCCGACGGATTGGGCGGTCCTGACCAGCGCCGGGTCCGCGGGGATTTGGACGTTGTAGAGGGCCGCTGCCACCCTCACCTGGTAGCGGACTACCTCCTGGCGGAAGATGAACCAGTTTCCCGCCAGGAGTAGCATCCCGAGCCCAAGGTCCAGACTGATTCCTGTTCCGGCTGAATCGATCCCTACCCCGGGCACCAAGACGACGTATAGGCCACCGGTAGCCAGGAATACGCACCCTGCGCGAGTTAGCTGCCTGCTCTGCCGGTGGCCGCCGTCGCGGTTTCGCTGCAAAGGGGAACGACCGGCTATGAACCCCAATGCCAGGGCCAGTGCGACAAGCGAGGCGCCGGACAGAACCAGCAGTGGCTCGCGCACGGAAATCCTCTCCGAAGATTCAATGAGGCCAGATTATGGTTGGCGCCGGTTTGAAACCAGCATCGGCAATACTCCCGGTAGTTCAGTTCCCAAGGGAATTGGAGGTCAGGTTTTAGGGTTGAGTGTTCCGCGGGCGATGCTGTCGGCGGAGTCGGGCCGGGTTCCCGTTGTACGGCTGGTCGGAGATGTCGACGATGGGGTATTGGGCCAAGTCGACGCCGGCAGGGATGGTAAAGACGCCGGATTCATTGGCGAGGACGCCCAGACTGACCATCTTGGATAGGTCGGCAGAGCCGACCCACACCCCCCGGAACCCGGAAATGTGGTCGTTGGAGAGCCGGATGATCAGGTGCCGGGTTCCATCGGGGAGTTGCTCCACCTGGGCGTCACCGCTGCCGGTGTGCGCGGGCAGTGGAGTCAGGGATGTTTGGGCGAGGATGATGGCGGCGGGACCCGACTGGGTGGGTGCGGGGGCAGGCGTGCCGGTGTGTTCGAGGACTCCGGCGGCGGTCCATCCGGCGGCCGTGCCGAGAACGATTCCGGCGGCAACCGCGGTAATCCAGAGACCGGGACGGGCATGCCGCTTTTTGGCGCCGCGCCGCAGTGGAATCGGCGCCTGTGGTTCGGTGCCGCGCTGCTGCGGTGTGTCCGCTGCAGCAGGACCGGTGGCCGGCGTCCCTGATGCCACGGGAGGCCAGTCGCTTCGCCGGGTTAGGGGGTCCGTCGCGAGGTCCGGGGAGAGCCCGAGGGCTTGATGGATGGCGGTCCAGTTCTGGCTGCCGGGTTTCTCGAGTTCGATGTCCGTGGGGTCGAGGGTGGCTATGTGCACGGTGTGCCGCAGGTTTCGGAGGGTTTCGCCGCACTGGGGGCAGTTGGCGAGGTGGTCTGCGTCGTTGTCTGTGCCCAGGGGCTCGCCAAGGGCCAGCAGACTGAGAAGTTCGGCGTCAAGGTGTTCCATGTTCCACCTCCAGGCGGGTGCGTAAGCGGGTGAGGCTGCGCCGGATGTGGCTTTTGACGGTCCCGAGCGGCAGGTTCAGCCGCGATGAGATCTGGTCGTGGGTCAGGTCTTCGTAGAACGCCAGCCGCATTATTGTCTGCTGTGGATCCCCTAAGTGCTCCAGTTCTTCGTCCAACGTCAGGCGGTCGGCGACCTCTTCGACGTCCCCAGCATCTGGGCGGGAAACGGGGGCAACCACCAGGTGAATGGCCGCTTGTTCGAGATGGCGCTGGCGGGAGCGGGCGGACAAAGCGTCGGAGACTGCGTTGCGGGCAATCCCGATCAGCCACGCCGGCAGCCGCGCCGCCTCGGGGCGAAAGCTGGTCCGTGATTTCCAGGCCCTAATGAAAACCTCCTGGGTGACGTCGTCGGCAGCGGCACGCTCTCCCAGGGATCTCAGCGCCAGCGTGTAAACCAGCGGACTAAACCGTCGGTAGACCTCGGCAAGGATGCGTTCGTGGCCGCCGGCAAACGCCTGATCGAGACCGGGGTCCCAATCATGCGCGGCGGCAGCCTCCATCAGGTGCTCCTTTGAGCGGCAACGGGCCTTGTTGAACCACATTATGCCGCTCCGGCGGGGGACTCCGCCATGGCCGGACGGCGTCAGCCGTCCGGGTGGTCACGGTGCGCGGGCCGGTGGGGACGCGGACAACGCGTCCCCACCGGCAGAACGGGCTGGGCTGCAGGAGCTGCGGAGGGCTACTCGTGGTGGCCTTCGTGTCCGTGCGATGAGGAGTCCACGACCTGTACGGCGACGTCGAGGTTGTCCGCGAGGCTTCCCCAGGCGTAGACGATGGTGTTTTTTCCCTCGGTGACCTTGACGTCGGCGGGGCCGATCAGCGGAGCTGTGGTTCCCTCTGCTGCGACCGAGGCAGAGACGGTTCCGGCCTTGAGGGTGAGGGTCTTTTGATGCGGGTTGGTGAGTCCTTCAATGACTACTGTCCCGCCGGCCAGGACATCGACGGCGGGGGCCGCAGCGACGTGCCGGACGGTCAGCTTGCCCTTTCCATCCGGGCTGGTGGAGGTGTCATTGGTGAAAAGGGTGGCCGTGGGGGTCCCGTCAGCGGCCAGATGAGCGACCGCCGTGTAGTCCCGGCCCGCTTCGAGGTCCACTGTGACCGGGCCTATCACGGGGTTGTCGGCGCTGGTGGCGTCGGCACCGGTGATCGCAATCTTGTGGTCTCCGTCCGGGACGTTCAACGGCCCGGCCAATGTGCCCGGTGTGAAGTTATCCAGGGTGAGCTTGCCGTCGACCCAGACGTCGACGGTAAGGCCCGGAACGCCGTGGAGGACGGACAGTCTTGCTGTTCCATCGTCGCGGTGGTGCCAGGTGCCGGCCTGGGCCGGGGCGGCCAGGGCCAGTGCTGCCAGTAGCGTCATTGCTCCGGCGGCTGCAGAAAGTGTTTTACGCATTTCCAACTCCTCATCGAGGCCCACATGGGGCGGTGGTTGTACTTACACCCTTACTACCGGCCAAAGGCCCTGCCCGGATGCACCCTTACCAAAGTTTTCTTTGGCCCTGGCTTAGCCTCTCGGCGGATTCGGATTCGGATTCGGATTCGGATTCCGGGCGGAGGGCTGTGGCTCCGCGGACCACGGCGCAGCCGGGCTGGTTCATCAAGGGCATGCTGACTGTGCACGGCTTTACGGGATACCCGTGTCCGACGGCGCAGACGCCAGACTGGCTCCATCGTCAATGGACGATGGAGCCAGTCTCTGGGGTTGCGAATCGTCATTCCGAGCGAGAATGACGCTGTGGCGTGCCCCTATGCGGGCTGCTGTGCCACGGCACAAAAGTATGCGTCTGACCTGCGTTTTTCCTTGGCCTCACCCGAGCAGGCCGGCACCCCGAAATCCCAGCTCGCCGCGACTACGGACTGAGCCGGGAAACGGTCTACCAGGACCTGCGGCGGGCACCCGCAGTGCTGGCCGAATCGCCATCCACGATGGAGGATTAGCCGCTATGCGTGTCGACGAGCCTGGCCCGTTTCTGCAGGGGTGTGCTTTGCATGTTCCCGGAGGCTTTCAAGGTTCGGGGCTGGGCGTAATGGTGGCGCTGCGTTCTTCGGGGTTGATAGCGGGCTGGCGGGGCGGGACCCGCGCATCGTAATGATCTGGGGGGAGGCATCCAACGGTGTCATCGGCCGCGGCGGCACCATGCCCTGGCATAAGTGCCGGGACGGGCGCCCTAAAGTCTGACATAGCCGCTATTCCCTCCCGATGCTGCGCGGGCCATCATAAGGATCGAGGGCAGCGCCCCATCCGCGCCAGGTGAAGCCCGCAATAGGAGTGGTTAGTACATCAACCGACAGATCCGAAACTTGGTGCCGCTAGCTGTGACACTGGCCAGCAGCGGTGAGGATCTCTTGATCAGGTCCTTGTCCGGGAACGGTGGCCCATATCCTGCCTGCAAGAGCGCGTGCGTGGATGATTTCAGTTGTCATCCGTACGGAGGTGCTCCTGCTATCGCCTCTGGCCGTTTCGTTGGAGCTCGGTCTGCGGGTCACGCCTGGGTGGTGATCCTAGACCGGATTGGTGTCTGCCGGCGGTGGAACAAGTGCTCTTTTGGCGTATGGTGCTGGCAGGCGGGGTGGGTTTCCTACGGTTCGAACGGGTCCGGAGCCGGTCCATCCTGTGCAATGACATTGGGAGACGGTAGATTTCTGCTGTCGGAGCTTGAGGCAACGCTCAGGTCTTGATCGCCCAGTGTCCGCCGGCATGCGGGCGGCGCCGGAAAGGTTCATGATGTTGGTCCGTTTACTGGGCGAAATCTCAGTTATCACCGATGAGTCGCCGTCCTTTACTCCGACGGGTACGTCGGCTTCCGTCCTTGCGTTTCTGGCGCTTGCCGAGGGCCGTCTCGTCGCGACAGAAACGCTCATAGACGCGGTGTGGGATATCCCGCCCGAGACTGCACGCAATGCCATTCAAGTGGCCGTATCCCGTCTCCGGCGGGGGCTGGGAAGCGGGCTGCTCCTCGGGAACCGATACGGTTACAGACTGAGTGCTGCGGTTCTCAGAATCGACATCGTGGAGGCCGGGCAACTGTTGAAGCAGGCGCTTGTTCATCTCGACGAAGGCAGATTCGGATCTGCCTATGACCTCTCTGAGAAGTCCGCGCAATTGTTCGTGGGGGAGCCCTTGGCGGGTCTCCAATCATCCGCCGCCGTCGCGGCGAAGCAACGTGCCAAGGAAGTCAGAAGCGCGGTAGCCATCGTTCAAGCACAGTCCTCACTAAGGCTTGGTCAGCCTATGGAGGCAACAGCCGTACTGAGGGACGAGATTTCACGCGAGCCCCTGAATGAGGCAGCCTACGCATTGCTAATGGAAGCCCAAGTATCGGCAGGGCGTGGGCCGGATGCACTGCGCTCATATGATTCCTTGCGTCAGGCTCTCGCCGACGAGCTCGGGGTCAGCCCGTCTCGGGAGGTGGAAGAGGCCTTCCTCCAAATCCTGAATGGGACGAATAGGCCCGGTGCCCACTCTTTGGATATAGCGCCGACCCCCGTTTCTTCCCCTAAGGTGGATCTCCCGTTCCCTTCCAGACCCTTGATCGGTCGTCAGGCCGAAGTGCGCTCAACGGCACAAGTTATCGAAGACGGCAACCGGGTCGTTACGCTGGTAGGACCGGGAGGAATAGGGAAAACCAGACTCGCCATAGCTGTTGCAAGGGAAGCGGCGCGGTCGGCTCTCCGTCCCGTGGTGTTCGTCGATCTCGTACCGGCCACAAACGCAGACGAGACACAGAGGGCAGCTGCCCAGGCCGTCGGCTTCGAACCCGCTGATTTGCTATCAGCTCTGGAAGGTTCAGAAGCCCTGCTCGTCTTGGACAATGCCGAGCATGTTCTGGTTCATGTCAGATCCATGGTCTCGTCGCTCCTTGCACGCACGTCGGTAAGTGTCTTGATAACGTCCCGATCGCCGATCCGTGTGCCTGGCGAACGGATCATAGAGGTCGGCCCCCTGGACGTGGGAACCCTGGACAGCCCGGGAGTCCAGTTGCTGTTGTCGCTGGTGGGACCCGAAGCGGACCAGAACCTGGCGCCGCTAGATCTCATTCCACTGGCCCGCGCGATCGACGGTGTTCCTCTTTTCCTCGAGCTCATTGCCGGGGCGCTGCGATGGAATTCAGTCGCAGAGGTGTTGGGCCAACTACCCGAATATCTCCAGTCGCAGGATCCTGGCTTGACCGAACTCCAGAATCAACGGCACCTCAGCGCAGCCAATGTCATCAACTGGAGCATCGATCAGTGCAGCTCAAACTGCAGAGCAGCTCTGGCTGCCCTTGCAACAATCCAAGGCGAATTTTCTGAGCCGGCAGCACACGCGGTCATAGATGCAGCCGCGCCTAGTCTTCTTAGCCGGTCCATCCTCAGCGAATTGCTGGATCTGTCTTTGGTCATGAGAGTGCCCTACCCAGGAATCATAAAGTTCCGTCTTCTGCAACCGGTCAAACTGTATGCCCGAGAATCGGGACGTTTACCGGCCCCCGGATGGGAGGTGCATCGTGCACGCTCAGAATACTATTTGTCGGCCTTGACACGGGTGCACCAGGGCCGGGGACCCTGGTCGGACGCATACACGGAAATGATAGAAGCTGAGGACTCAAATCTGTCCCCGGCACTCGAATGGAGCTTTGCCAATGACACTTCCCTGGTGATGGAATATGGCGCAGCTGTACTGTACGGATGGGGAATCAAGAGCAGGCATGCGGAGGTGGAGAACGCGGTCCGTGGCGCTCTCGGCCTGTCGGGCGGAACGGCCCTGCAAAGGACCCTGCTCAAGCTGTCATGGCTGTCTTCCCTGCTCATGCAGGAGGGTTCGGACGGCCGCCTTCTCGATCAACTTTCGAATGACATAGAGCCAGAAGCATCCGGCTTCAGCGATTACTGGTTTAACGCCTGGGTCGATACCCAGGAGACGCGAATGCGTCTGGAAGGCAATCTCAAAGCAGCCCTTGCCTGGACAGATTCCTACAGAATTACCGGCGGACCGGACTACCGTGCGACATCCCGTGCTGCGATATTTGCCAGTCTCGGCCATTGGAAGAACGCCGCACAAGAACTGCAGAGGAGCGTGGACCAGGGAGCGTTTCCTGACTATTCCTGGAACGACTTCTACAAGAAATCAGCGCTGGGATACCTCTATCTGGTTCAGGGGGCCCTGGAACTGGCAGGCCCGCTACTCGATGACGCGTTGATTTTGGCACAACGTAAGAGCTTGGTGATTCCACGGATAGAGGTGTCGATCAACAAGGCGTGGCTCTCGTTGGCCTCGGGCGCACCCAGGGACGCCTTGCGCTCGGTTCACTCGATTCTCACAGAGCCGATCGGCCTTAACCGTCCCGGATTTTTCATCGAGCTTATGACGCTAAGCGGCCTGTCCATCCTGGAGTTGGGAAACTCTGCAGAAGCCGCACTGATCGCCCGGGAAGTCAGCCGGCGCGCTCCCGCGATCCGCGGAATGCTTGATGCATACGTGAACACCGCTGTGGACCGGTTGCTGGAGGCGACCCGCGCCGAGGCCCCCTCTGACTGGCTGGAAACCATTAACGCCTCCCGGCTGAGCCAGATCATCGACAGCCTTCTTCGCCAAGGACAGCCGAAATCCTGAACTGGGCCTTCTTTCCCAGAGACAGCATCAACGATCTTCATCCGGTGGACTAAGGGCTTCGCGCTGGACACACGGGCATTCGGGCCCAAATCGAAAGGTCCAAGGTTCCTTGTCCACGGAAGAACTGTCGCGTGGACGCGGAAGACCAAGGAAGATCTGTCGCCGCGGGCGCAAAGCGCCAGCAACGGATCCCTCGGGACTCCTGCAGGTGGCTGCACGCGCCACTACCCTAGAGCCGCGCATTAGGACCGTGCAATTCTCGCCAGCCGCTGGCGCTCGACTCTGAGCAGCGCGACTACGCGGGCCGCGCGCAGGCAGGGAGGTAGGCACCTGGCTTCGCAGGCTGCCATTTGGCTCCGGATAAGCGATTGGTAAGCGGTCAGTAAGCGCCCCGGAGGAGATTGGTCCCCATCGAACCATCGCTCCTCCGAATGAAAGCAGCTGATTTCCATGAACAGCAGCATCCGCAACCAATACCGCGCCTTCCTGACAACACTCGCGCTGATCGGGACTGCCTTCGCCCTCAGCCTTCCGGCGACACCGGCATCTGCATACACAGAATCGACCACAGGTTCCCGGCCCGGCAGCGTCTATATGCCCAAGGTGCAAGCCCTGCATTACAACGCCTGTGCCAGCACCCTTTACCCGTGCTACAACCCTGAAATCTTCGTCCCCGCACCATATGTCTACAGGTCCTCTGCCACCACAGGGCAGCAGCGCCTGAACGCCGTCACCGTCTTGTCCCGCTGGAACGGATCGTCCTGGGTTCAGGTCGCCACCAAGAGCGTGACCCGGGTTCTTGAGGCAGGGCAAAACGGCGGCTACCTCACCGACACGGACTTCCGGCTCAGCTCGGCGGGCTACTACCTGGTCTCCATAGGAATCGGCTGGACGAATCCCGGCGAGACGGCCGACTTCGGATCGAGAGTGATGGTCTTCAACACTGCGGGTGACTACACCTGCGTCGGACGGTTTACGGCATCCTGCAACGCCAGCGGCGGCTACGTCTATCTGAGATCACCGGGGCTATAGGTCCCCATTCGTCCCGGGGAGTCACTCGGCTCTCCTTGAACAAGCGGCATCATTCCATACACTGCAAGGAGAAGATCATGAATCACACCCAGAATAAGTTCTCATGCGTCGTCCTGATCACAGTGCTCGGCCTATGGGCGACAGGATGCGGAACGGCGGCGGCATCCCGCCCAGGGTCGGCGTCAACGGCCGAAGTGTCGGCACCGCCGGAAGTGTCCTCGGCCAGTCCCTCACCAAGCCAAACCCCGGATTTCAGGGGCCAGTCTGTCCAACCATCCGCTCCACAGATCCAGTCCAGTGCACCCCAGGGATCGCCTGTGCAGTCACAGGGTTCCTCGGTTGGGAGTCCAATGGACCAGGCGCCGGCCGGGGCAGCACCGCCTCAGATCAAGGTGTCGCCCACGGACGAATTCGGCTACACAGTCGAGGAGTACCTCGATTTCATCATTAGGGATCTAGACAAAAAATGGTCGAACTGGTTCGTATCGCAACAGCTCCCCGAGCCATGGATCACCATCGAGAAAGTCGAACCCGGAACCACGGTGACCACAAAGTGTGATGCGAACCCGATTCCGGCAGATTACAACAATGCCTTCTATTGCGCGGCCGACGCTGATGGCAGAAGCGACGGGTCGCTCGTCTTGCCGGTATCGACATTCCAGAAGATGTGGGTCGGCGACATTTTTCAGAACAACAGCAAAGAATTGGGCGATTTCGCCGCCGCGATCATCACTGCCCACGAGTTCGGTCACCACGTCCAGAATGCGATCTATCTGGAAAACAACGCGGCGCACCCGGACGCCCAATTTCCGGTCCTTGCGCACGGCAACGTCAACAAGGAGCTGATCGCTGACTGCTTCGCCGGTGTCTGGATGGCCTCCACCTACTACGACGGGCTCCTGCAGCCAGGAGACTACGACGAAGCAGTGGCCGCGCTCGAATCCATCGGCGACACCGTCGCCAGCAACGATCCTCATGGAACGCCGGAGCAAAGGAAGGAGGCACTGCTGGCCGGGTACAACGGGATAGAGGGTCAAACGAACTCAGGCGACCCGCTCACTTGCATAGCGACCTACTGGAAGTAGGGGGCGGTTGGAGTTCGAACTGGCGGGCAGCCTGACAGGCTGCCCGCCAGTTCTGCACGGTCCTGCGGGCGACCGCCGTGGCGTTGGGGAAGTCCGGATTTCTGTGCTATCGCATATTGCATTTGTAGAAAGGGCCGTGAGGTCCAGGAATGTGGGCTGGCGAATCAGCAGACGGTCCCACCTTCCGACGAGGCAGTTAGAAGGTGTTGACACTGTCAACACCTTAGTCTTCGTATCGAGTCGCAGACCGGTCGGGTCGGGCCGGTTCGGTGATGTTTTCTCGAGTTCCCAGTGTTTGCAAGGGCTGGAACCCGGTTCGAGTCCCACCTCGGGCACGCATTCCCCCTCGTCAGAAGGGGTTTTGCTTTGACGTGTTGACAAAGCTTGTGGTCGCGTCGCTGACGGCTGGTTCGCGGGCTGTGGTCTGGCCGCCGCGATGGCCTGTTCAGGTGTGTGGGGTGGCGGGTTCAAGTCCCTGGCTGGTGGGCATTCCGCCTGCTGGGAAGTGGGTTCTGGCGTTTCCTCGTTCCGGTTCTCGTTGGGTGGGCCCGGGGTGGCCTACACCTATTCATGGGCCGGGGGAGCAGGGACGACATGACCACAGCGATGTCGACGCATGGCTTCAAGGTGAGGGCTCGGGGGACCGTTCGAGAAGCCCCGTACCTGTGTTTGTCCAGCCAAAGAGGGTGTGGACATTGTCCACACTTATATCCGCTTTATTGAGGGTGCGGGTGGCAGGGCCGCGTCCGGTGTCAGGTTTGGACCTCGGAGTTCTATGCGGCTGTGTCAGAAAAGAACGAAACCGAGCCAAATCTGACGAGCTCTGACCACAGCCTGACGTCAGCTTGGGGTGTACTTCAACCTGACAAGGGTAGTGACCAATGCCGAAATTTGGCATTGGCTCCCGCTGGCCCGGGACCCCCCGAGGGTTCACGGATGGACCTGTTCCGATGTCAAAGGATTGGACCGTTCTCTGGAGGCCCTGCGGTCGACAAACGCCCCGGATGCCCGCCGCGTCGTCCGGGAGCTCGACGGGACCGACGGGCTGGATGAAACCATGACGTTTGGGAGAGTTTGTCGCCGAGGAACTCATCGTTCAGGTCATTCCCAGGCCAAGGACGAGTTCATCTGCCATTCCTGTTTCCTGGTCCGGCACGGGTCCCCACTTCCCGCGAAAGGAACGGCCACTCGTACTGCATCGAATGCGAAGACTAAGACGCTTCTCCTTCACGGCATCCGACCAACAACAGCCTTATCGGCGACCCAGTCCACGCTCTCGCTATTGGCTGACCTTCAATAGAGCCTCAGGCCAAGGGCGAACCGATGAGTGGGCGTATCAGGCGACGCGCCTTTCCTCGCTGAATGGTTCGAACCAGCGCTCCATTGCCATTGGTGCCCGACGAAGCTGGTCGCTCGGAGAGGGTCGCCCGCGGAGGTGCTGGCCGGCGCGGGTGCCGGCGAAAAGCCAAGGCGTATTGGCCACGGCAAAGCCGAGTTCACCATCCGCGGTCTGCGCAAGCATCCACGACCCGACGAAAGCGCTTGCAGGACCGGGCCGGCGTGAGGGGACTGACGGCGGCCTTGGCCCGCGAACGTTATCATTCGCGAAACCCCTACCAGTATCTCAATGCAGACGGCAAGAAGCACCGGGTTTAGCCGCCACGAGCCGTGCGGCGGGACCGCGAGTCAGGTCGCTTCGGGGTCGAAGGCCATCCTCTTAGCCTGCCGGGAGATGTTCGGTCGGGAGGGCCGCAGGAGGTGCTGCAGTTGCCGGTCCGGTGGCGGGAGTGTCGGATGGCGCTGGCGGGATGTCGTCGGTCAGTGCCTCGCGGATGATCCGGCGCGGATCGTACTGTCGGGGGTCCATCTGCCCCCAGTCCAGGTCCTGGAAGTCGGGACCGAGTTCCTCGTTCAGCCGTTCCCGGGCGCCGGATGCCATTCGTCGTACCTCCCGCACGAGGTGGCCAAGCTTCGCCGCGTACTCCGGCAGCTTGGTCGGTCCAAGGACCAAAGCAGCAATGATGAGGAGAACAACGAATTTCTCAGCGCCAATCCCAAACATATCCAATCCTTTGAGTCGGGGAACCGGCACTGCGCGGGCTCCGGTGGGGATTCATAACGAAGCCTAGAGATTCTCCAGCTCGGAACTTGGTGTGGCCTGGTCCGCGGTGGCTTCGGTCTCGGCGGCGCGTTTGACGGCGCGTCGTTCGCGCCGGCGGTCGTTGAGCATGCACAGCCCGATCGCTGCGAAGAACAGGGCCAGCATGGGGACGGCGAGGTAGAACATGCTCGTGGCGTCGGCGCCGGGAGCCGCCATGGCGGCGAAGAGGCAGACCAGGAACACGGTGATCCGCCAGCTTTTGAGAAGTTGCTGGCCCTTGACGATGCCGGCCAGGTTCAGCCCGACCAGGACCACCGGCAGGAGGAAGGCGATGCCGAAGGCCAGCAGCAGCCGCAGGACAAAGGTCAGGTAGACCTGGGCGCTGATGAAGTTGGAGCCGCCCGCCGGCGTGAATTCGGTCAGCACGCGCACCGCGTTGGGCAGCACGAGCCAGGCCAGCAGGACGCCGCCGACGAACAACGGCACGGCCGCTGCCACGAACGACAGGGCGATGCGGCGTTCCTTCTTGTGCAGCCCGGGCACGATGAAGGCCCAGAGCTGGTAGAGCCAGACGGGGCTGGCGATGATCAGGCCCAGGAACACGGATACCTGGATCATGAGGTCGAACGAGCTCGCGACCCCGTCAAAGTTCAGCGTCGCCTGCCGGCCCTGCTGTTCGTTCAGGTCTCGGATCGGCTTGGTCAGCGCAGCCAGAAACGGCTGGTAGACGAGGAAGCCCGCCACCGTCCCGATGACGACGGCGATTGCCGCCCTGAAGAGCCGGTTGCGCAGCTCTTTCAGGTGGTCAAGGAGCGCCATCTTCCCCTCGGGGTTTGATCGACGGCTCATGGTTACTGCCATGCGGTCTTAGGCGCGGGTCGACGGCGGAACGTCGGTTCCGTCGCCCGTGCGGCTTTCCGGGGCGGCGGCCTGCGGGTGGTTAACAACCCGGCCCTCGACCGGCTCGGAGCCGTCCTTGGCGTCGGAGGTGCCGTCCTTCTTCATTTCCCGGACTTCCGACTTGAAAATGCGCATCGACTGGCCCAGGCTGCGGGCCATGCCCGGCAGCTTCGGTGCAGCGAACAGCACCAATGCCAGAACGATGATGATGATGAGATGCCAGCCTTCAAGCCTCATGTCAAGAGGTCCTTTCGTTTGAATAATGTCTATGTCTTGCCGTCTCCCACGCCCGCCCACTCACCCGGGAGGGCCGGGATCCTCGAGCGGGCCGAAGCCCTTGCCGCGGAGCCCGGTGGAAAAGGCGCGGAACCAGTCGGCGAGGCCGCGGACGTCGCCGCTGCGCAGGAAGTAGCCGAGGTAGCCGCCTACATCAGCGATGAAGGACTTGACCCGGAAATGGCGGCGGATCATGTAGCCGCGGTTCCGGTAGTAGAAGTAGCGCTTGAAGGCGGAGTCCGGAACGATCACGTGCCACCGTGCGCCAAAGACGTGCTTGGTTTCGGAAAACGCGTGCGGGTGGGTGATGGCCGCGGTGGTGACCGTGCCGAAGCGGATCCCGGCCTTCCGAAGCCTGAGCGTGAAGTCCACCTCGTCGCCGCGGATGAACAGGCGCATGTCCGGCAGGCCCACCTTGAAGAAGACATCGGAACGGATCAGGGCGCCGTTGAAGAAGTGCCCGTCCCCGGGCAGGAACCCGGCCTTTTCCACCTCGGCGCGCTCGTGCGTGACCTTGCCGTTGAGGCGGAAGAAGAAGGACAGCCGGTCCGGGTGGCCGGGGGCCACCACGAGCGGGACCACGGCGTCCAGGTCCCGGTCCTGCGCTTCGCGGAGCAGCGTGGCGAGGCATTCCGGGTCGGCGGGCTCGGCGTCGTCGTCCATCATCCAGATCCAGTCAGCCCCGCTGGCCACGGCCTTGAGGATGGCCAGCGAAAAACCGCCGGCGCCGCCGAGGTTGGCCTCGGACCGGACGTAGTCCACGTTGGCGTGCCGGTCGGCGACATCCTTGGAGGGCACGGTGCCGCTGTCGACGAGGCAAATGGAGCGGACCGCAGCGGTCTGGTTGTTGATGGCATCCAGCAGGACTGCCAGCTCCCGGGGGCGGTCCAACGTCACGGCAGCGACTGCAACCGAGGGGGTCATCGCGGGGTCCTTTCAGCACTAACGTCAGTGGTCTTCCCTCCGGCGGAGGGCCGTGTGACGCGAAAACAGGTGGCCGTTGGCATTAGTCTCGTGACGACAGCCCACGGTAATACAGCCCAGTCAGGCACTACGCACCGGTGCCCGGGGGTGACCTCCTACGCTCGCGTAACCGCGGAGGAACGGTCAGGTTGAACCGTCCCGGATCGTGGTTTGGTTCTGAGGCGGCACGGGTTGCTCCCTGGGGTGAGCAACCCGTGCCGCTGACTCGGTGCGTCGTTTCTAACCCAATTTCCGGCTCGGTCTGCCTGAAATTATTGGTGGGTGTTGAGTTTCATACCTCCTCATCCGTTTCCGTTGGCACGTGATTAATGTGTGAGGACGGCGATCTTGGCTGAGTCGGTCAGCCGCTGGGCAATATCGAGTACTGTCGCAGCTTCCATAGCCGTGGTTCCTTCCGACGGCCCGCCCGCGGCGTGCCGGGCGAAGGCTTCAGCTTGGAGGCGCAGCGCCTCCAGTTGCGGGGCTTCACCGCTCTCGGGCGATACGACCTCTATGCGGGAGTGCCCGTTCGAGCCGAATACTTCCGCGGTGACGACGTCACCGCCGGGGTAGAAGCGTCCAAGGGAGACGATTGCGGTGGCCCCCTCCGAGAGGGAGATGAGCGCCTGTGCGCTGTCGACATCGTTGGCCGCGTCCGGGTCTTCCGTGGCGGGCCCCGCCACGGCAGTCGCGTCGCACACATTCTGGTCAAGGAGCCAGAGCATCTGATTGATCTCGTGAACACCCATGTCGATGTAGATGCCACCGCTGTGGTTCCGGAAACTTGCGGGCGGCGGCGCTTCATCCCACTGCGAGCACACGACAAGATGGATGTTCCCCAGCTTCCCGGACGCGATATCCTGGCGGAGCGCAACCAGTTCGGGGATGAAGCGACGCCAATACGCGATCTGCAGAGCGACGCCGCGTTCAGCGGCCAGCGCGGCAGCCTTCCGCGCGTCCTCGGCGGAGATACCGAAGGGCTTCTCACAGAGGACGGAGACGCCGGCTTCAATGACCTGGGTGGCCAGCTCGACATGCTGATCGGTGGGTGCGGCGATAATGACACCGTCAAGGCCGCCGGCAGCGAGCATCTCGTCCACGGTCGGGTATACCGCCAGGCCCATTGATCTCAGTTCCCGTGCGGACGGTTCGAAGGGCTCCGCAACGGCAACGCACTCCACGAGGGCTGAATTCTTCAGGGCCCGCAGATGGGTGCGTCCCATCCGGCCGCCACCAATGAGTCCGAGGCGAAAGCGCGGGCTCACAGTCCACGCTCCGCAAGGAAGGTCCTGTTGGCCTGTTGGTCCGCGATGGCGCGCTCGAAGCGCTCCGCAGTCTGGGGCAGGATGTCCTGCTCAACAACCAGCCAGCCCGAGTACCCGATGTCTTTCAGTGTGGAAATAAATGCATCGCAGTCAAGGTCGCCTTCGCCCAGCACAGGGAACACTTCCCGTTCCCAAATTGCTGTCGTAGGCAGGCTCTCCGCAACGACTTCATTGAACCGGGCGATACTCGCGCTCTTCAGATGCACATGATTGATTCGGTCGGCCCAGGTGCGGAGATATTCCACGGGGTCGCCGCCGCCGATGAGGAAATGTCCGGAGTCCAGGCACAATCCGATGTCCGAGATTTCCAGTACCTTGGCGATCTCCTCCGGCGACTCGACATATGTACCGGTCTCGTGATGGAACGTCGGCTCGTAGCCGCGCTTGCGGCAATGTTCAACCACACGGGCAAGCCCGACGGCGAAGGCGTCCCATTGCTCCGGGCTGTAGCCGCTCGTGGGGTTCCTCTGACCGGAGCCAGGAGCGTTCCGGCGGTGTTCCGCACCTGCATCGGCGATGGTCGGTTTCGGCGGCAAGCCCCGTTGGAATTCGGAAATAGCATCGAAGGTGTCCAGCATGGCATCGAGTTCGGGCATCATCGCGTCCAGCTCGGAGGCGTCTGAGAACGGCAACTCAAGGTAGGCGCCGGTCAGACCAAGACCGTGCGCGGCGAGGCCTTTGCCTAGCTCCGCCCCATCACCCAAATAGCCGACAGGACCGAGATCGATTCCGGCGTACCCCGCCGAGCTGACCGCCTCGAGGATGGCAGCCCCGTCGGGGACATTCGGATCGATCCCGACTGTGACTTCAAATGCTCCGTAGCTGATGGGGGCGTTGGCCACCACGATGCCGGTGTTATTGCTCTGCATGATCAGAATCCTTGATTAGTTAACGAACGCGGGTGCGTCAATCGAGCTGGGGTACGCAATGGACTCTCCCTGCTGGATGTATCGAATGATGGACTGGCAAAGAGCCAGGTCGTGGAGTGCATCCTGAGCGTTCGTGAGCGGTTCGGTGCCCTCGACGACGCAATCGTGGAAGGCTTGGAGCTCCAGCTTGAATGAGCTTTCGTACGACACGGTCTCGCTGATGTTTCGGGATTTCGCCGTGCCGACTTCGCCGTCAATGATCTCGACGGTTGCCGGCGCGCTGCGCAGGAAGGGTGACGGGAAGCTCAGCGTAGTGCGGGATTCCGGCCCGTAGAGCGCGAACTCCATCTCGTAACGGGTGATTCCCGGGAGGTCAAGCCAGTGGATCGCCGCGGTAAGGTCCTCGAATTTGAGCACGACGGTGAGGCTTCCGGCCGTCAGGTCGACATATTCCAGGCTCGTGGGTTCGCCCAATACGCCGCGAATGGTGTTCAGTTCATGCACCAGGGTGTCCAAGAGGACCGCGTGGTAGCTCTCGCGCAGGAACGGGTCGGCATCCCCGATGGCCCGGGTGATGCTCTCCTGGGTCTGGGCCTTCCACAGGGCAATTGCCTCGGCGGGAATGGGGGACACCGGCGCCAGGGAGTAGTGCTGGACGTAGGGCAGGAAGGGTGATTCGAAGGTCGTCACCCGGAGAAGACGAGGATCCACCGTGTCGATGGCCAAGTCCCGGAAGCGTTCATAGGCCGGATCGTACCGTTTGGGATAGGCGACCATGAGCACGGTGCCGGCTTCCTGGGCGGCCGCCTGCATTTCCAGGCCTTCTTCGACCGAGAAGCACATGGGCTTCTCGACCAGGACATGCTTGCCCGCTTTCGCCGCGGCGATGGCGATGGGAGCGTGGCTTCCCGACGTTAGGATGAGGACCGCATCAATCGGTTCCTGGAGCATTTCGCGCCAGTCGGAGAAGGTCTTCGGAATGTTGTACCTCTCGGCATTGTTCTTGGCGTTTTCCGCCGAGATGTCGCACAGCGCGGCAATTTCGTACCGGTCAGATAGCTCTCTGAGGTAGTTGAGGTGCATCACTTGGGCGATGAGGCCGGCACCGACGACACCAACTTTGAGTCGACGAGTCATGATTTGGTTCTCCTTGAGATGAAGTAGTTAGGGGGTGAGGTTTGCAAATTGGGGAGACGCGTTTGGCCAGGTGGCACTGAGGGCGCGGTGTATCAGCCCTGCGGCTTCCTTGACGCCTGTCTTGGCGTCCACGAAGGGGTCCTCATGTTCGATGGAAATGCTTCCGACGGGAGAGTCAGCGAACTGGGCGATGAGCCCGCGCCACCAGGCTTCGTCGTGGCCGCGACCCGGTACCGAAAAGTTCCATGGCATGTCCGCCGGGCTGGCCGGCCACCGGTGGTCGAGCAGCCCGTTCAGGGCAAGCGCTTCCTCGTTGAATGAGGTGTCCTTGGCATGGACGTGGCCAATCCTGGGCAGGATCCGCTCGACAACCTTGTTCGCGTCCATGCCCATCCAGAAGAAATGACTAGGGTCCAGGTTCGCGTAGAGGTTCGATCCAAGGGCCGTGAATTTTTCGAACGTCTCCACGTTGTACACCGTCGTTCCAGGGTGCAGCTCGATGCACAGGTTGACGTCGGGGTTCTCCCTCTTGGCGAAGTCGGCGATTTCGGACCAGTACGGTGCGACCCGGTCCTCCCACTGCCGGTCGTGGACGCCCTCCAGATACGGGAGCCAGCCGCCGGCACCGAAAGAAGCAGACACGTCAGCTGCAGTGGCGCCTGGACATCCGGACATTGCCACGATCGTGTTCGTACCGAGGGGCCCGGCAAGACGGATGGCCCGTCGTAGTGCATGGTCGTGGGCGCGGGAGATTTCGGGGTCAGGGTGCAGGGGGTTGCCCCACACGTTGAGCGCATCCAGGGTGATGTCGTGCCGTGCCAGTGTGGAGAGCCACTGCCGTCGGCTCGAGTCGCTGCCGAGCAGCTCCTCCGGAGCGCAGTGCGGGTGCGGCGCGTACCCGCCGGCCCCGACCTCGACAGCGGTTACTTCGGGAACCTCCCGGCTCAGCCAGGAAAGCACCTCTTCCAGCGGGGTGTCGGCGAATGCCTCCAGGACGACTGAAATTTCGCAAGACTTTTTCATGCAGGCACTCCTGTTTGTTCTTCTTGCCTGCTCTTTGCGGTCAACATTTTGATCAGGCGCAAACCCAGCGCTGTGACAACGACCAGAGCGATCGTTCCCAGGAGCATGAGAGAGGCCAAAGCGTTAACTTCCGGGGTAATCCCGAATTTGAGCTGACTGTAGATATAGATCGGAAGCGTCTGATCGCTGCCGATGATGAAATTGGTGACAACGAACTCATCCAGCGACAGCGTGAAGGCCATGAGGGCCGCGGCCACGATCCCCGGGTAGACCAGGGGCAGGACAACAAAGCTGAATCGTTGCACCGGCCCTGCGCCCAGGTCCGATGCCGCGCGCTCGAAGTTTCGGTCCAGGCTCTCCAGCCGCGAGGACACCACGAGGATGACAAACGGTGTTGCCAGGACTGTCTGACCGATCACTGCGATCGGCAACGACGGCTGCAGATGCAGGATATTCGTCGAAAGCACGAGGATCGCGACGCCGATGAGGAGCCCGGGAATCATGATGGGCAAGGTGATGAAGACCCGGACTGCGCTGCGGTACTTGATCTGGGCACGCACCAGCGGGAACGCTGCAGCGGTGCCGATGACCGTCGCGAGTACCGTGACCGCGACTCCTACGGCGAGGGACTTCCCGAGCGCGTCCTGAATGATCAGGTTTTGTGTGAGCGACGCATACCAGTCCAGGGTAAGCCCTGTCATCGGAAAGCCGACCACTTTCGATTTGTTGAACGAAAGCAGAATCATCACGGCGATGGGAGCGAAGAGAAACAGGTAGATCAGGACCCCGTAGGCCGTGAGGATGACTCGAAAGAGCCCGGCGCGGGGGTTTACGACTTCCATGTCATGAGCCATAGAGATCCTTAGTGTCGAGTCCTCGGCGGAAGAGGACAAGGAGGGTGAGAATCACCAGTGCAATCAATACGCTGGCGGCCGATCCGAGCGGTAGCAGATATCCCGCGAAGAAGTTGGCAATGAGGTTCCCCATGAGCACTCCGTTGGTCCCGCCGACGATCGACGGTGCGACATACTCTCCCAGGATGGGGATGAAGACGAAGATTCCGGCTGTGACCATGGCCAGTTTCATCTGGGGGAGCAGGATTGTCATAAGGCTTCGCATGGGCGAAGCGCCCAGATCAACGCCGGCCCGGAGCAGGCGCCAGTCGAAGCGGTCGAGCGAGGAGTACAGAGTGAGGGCGGCAAAGGGAAAATACAGGTAGACAAGGACGATGAAGACGCCCGGGGTGTCGTACAAGAAGAGTCGCACCGGTTCGTCGACGAGCCCCAGGTTCTTCAAGAGAACGTTGATAGCGCCGTTGTCGCCAAGAATCGCGACCCATGCGTAGACCCTCAGCAGGTAACTGGTCCAGAACGGCAAGATGACGAGAAGGAACAGGACTCTCTGCAGCCGCGGCGGAACGTACCTGACCAGCCAGTAGCAGAACGGGAACGCGATCGCCAGCGTGGTTGCGGTGGCGAGGAACGCCATCAGGATCGTCTTGCCCAGTGTCTTGATGTACGTGTCCGTTGTGGCGATTGCTTCGTAGTTCTTCGTGGTGAAGCCTGGCACCAGGGTGTAGTCCTTGGTTTGCCAGAACGAGTAGACAACAATCAGGCAGAGTGGCGCGATAAAGAAGACGCCGAAGACGACGGCGGCAGGGGTAAACCCGACGTATTGCCGCCAGTTCTTGCGTTCGCGCCGGGCGACTCGCGAGCGGGGGTTGGCCGGTCCTGGTCCGGCGTCCGGGACCCTGGTGGCGGTCTCAAGGGTCGCCATCTTAGGCGCCAAAGATCTGGTTGAAGGCCTCCGTGTAGGACTGCTGGTTTTCAGCCGGTCCCTTGAGCGTCATGGCGAGGGCTTTCTCGGGGTTCCCCATGAAGAGGCGCTTGGCGTCCTGGGCGGTCTTCGGATCGTTGAGCAGGATGTTGGCGGCTTTCTCGTTGAACAGTGGCCGGCCGTTGGTCTTGAAGTTTTCAACGATGTACTCGGATGTCTCCATGGCGTTCAGGAAGGGCCGTACCAGCTTCTGGTTGGCGCCCTTGGACGTGATCATCTCGGCGTCGATGAAACCAATCGTGCCTTCCGTCGGGTAGGCCGCCTCAATCTGCGGGCCGCCGGCGGACTTGACGCGGAGATCCGTTCCCAGGTTTGAGATTCCGATCGCGGCCTCACCGCTGGCGAGCATCGAGATAATTTCGTTGTTCTGGCTCGCCAGCTTGAGCACGTTGGGTTTCAGGGCCTTGAGGAAGTCTGAAGCCTTCGTGAGGCCATCGCCCTTAAGCGCATACGGATCCTTGGAGCCGGTGGCAATTCCGCCAATGGCAAGCAGGTCGGTCGGAATGTTTTCGGCAACGATCAGGCCCTTGTACGCGGGGTCAGTGAGCGACTCCCACGAGGTGGGGGGAGTTTTGACCAGTTTGGGGTTGAAATAGATCTGGACACTCGACCAGGAGAAGGGGTATCCCAGGTAGCCTTGAGGGTCTTTGAGGAAGGAGAAGTCCCGGGCTGCCGAGTACAACTCCTTGCTCACTGGGATCTCGTCCATCTGGAACGGATCGATGAGGCCTTCTTCCCTGTACTTCTTCACCCACAGTGCGTCGCCGGAGACAATGTCGAACTGGCTGCCGGTCTGTTTGATCTGCAGGAGGGCATCGGCGTTGTCCGAGAACAGTTTGGGTCCGCCCGTGATTTTGGAGGAAGCGGCGACCTTCTGCAGCTGGTCATTTGAAAAGTGGTCTGACCAGGTCAGCCAGTTAACCTTTCCTCCGGCTGCACCTGAGTCACTGGCACCGGAGGCACATCCCGTCATCACGAAGGAACTCGCGCCCAAAGCCAAAGACCCGAGGAGCAGCGTGCGGCGGTCAAATTTGGTGTTATGCAGACTTGCCATTGTGGTTTTCCTTCTTCTCAAGCTGTTCTACGAGTGGGTGGGCGGCCTTGGTAGACCATGCGAGCTTCACCGTCTGGCCAATCTCGAGCCCGGTTCCGTCATGGTCCTCGAGCGCATGGTCACTGAGCGATGACACGACAAGTTGTTCACTGCCGGAAAGCCGCATCACGATCCGCGTGGTTGATCCGAGGTATGCGCGGGAAACGATCTCGGCGTCGATGAAGCCGTTCGCGGCTATCCTGAGGGATTCGGGGCGGATCACAATCGACGTCGTGTCTTCGGGTGCATTGGCCGAAATGGGCACTGGTGCACCGTTTTCAAGATGGAATACCCCGCCTTCCTTCCGGCCGGCCAGGATGTTGGATTCGCCGATGAACTCTGCAACATAGCGGCTGCAGGGCCTCCGGTAAATTTCCTCTGGCGTCCCGATCTGCTCGATCCGCCCGCCGTTCAGGATCGCGATGCGGTCCGCGAGACCCATTGCCTCCTCCTGGTCGTGAGTCACGAACACGAAGGTTGTCCCGACCTGGCGCTGGATGATGGAGAGCTCGGTCTGAAGCCGTTTCCGGAGCTTGAGATCCAGCGCGCCAAGCGGCTCGTCCAGGAGCAGAACTTTGGGTTTGTTGACAAGGGCTCTGGCAACAGCCACGCGCTGGGCCTGTCCGCCGGAAAGCTTGGTGACGGCGCGGTCGGAGAAGGTGCCAAGGCCGACCAGATCCAGGGCCTCTTGCGCCCTCTTGAGACGCTCGGGTTTTGACACCTTCGCCATCCGCATTCCAAACGCAACGTTTTCTATGACATTCAAGTGAGGGAAAAGTGCGTAGGACTGGAACACGGTGTTAATCGGTCTGCGGTTGGGCGGAAGTTTGGTCACGTTCACCCCTGCAACGCTGACCACCCCTGCCGTGGCTCCGACAAAACCGCCGATGATGTTCAAGGTGGTGGTCTTGCCGCACCCGGACGGGCCCAGCAGGCAGAAGAATTCGCCATCAACGATGTCCAGGTCAAGTTCATGGAGAGCGACTTCGTCCCCGTAACTCTTCCGGATTCCCCTTAACTCAATGGCATTTTTTGCCGTCCCGCCGATTATTGGCCGGGAGCTGGCCGGGCTGTCTTCTACGAGGAGATTAGTCAATGTCGATCGCCTTCCGGGTTTGAGCGCTTTCTTGAATTGCGTGGACCAGCGAAACCAGCCGTTGGCCGTCGGCGAAGGTCGGGTAGGCCACGCCGCTGCCTCCAATGGCCGAATACACGTCACGGATGAGGTTTCTAAACGCGTCACCAAATCCCTCTGCGTGCCCTGCAGGAGTGAACGCGATTCGTCCGGCGTCGACAGAGAGCTGCTCGGGATCCCGGGTAATCGTCAGGACCGAGGCATCAGAACGCCGATGCCGAAGTACGTTGGGGTCGTCGGCCTGCCAGTGGAAGCCGCCATCCACTCCGTCCACGTCGATGGAGCAAGCGTTAGGTTCCCCGGCGCATACGCCCGAGAAGACTGCGGATCCGGGGGTGCCGTCCGAAAGCTGAAGGAACACCCTGACGTAGTCTTCGGCTTCGACGTCGATTTCAACCCCGTCCTTGAAGCGTTTGGGCCGCAGGGTCGAAAACCGCGCCTCCACCTGGCTGATTTGCGAGCCTGTCACGTACTCGACAAGATCCAGCCAGTGGACACCCAGGTCTGCTGTTGCGTAGGAAGTGCCGGCAATCGCCGGGTCGAATCCCCATCCCCAGTTGTCGTGGTTAGAGTCCCAGGACAGGAACGCCCCACGCACTGCCTGTACCTTCCCGATCTCTCCGGAAAGAATTCGGGCGCGCAGCTCGGCAACCATCGGATAGGAACGCTGGATCAAACACACGGCTGCGTGTATTCCTGCGGCGTCGCTCGCCTCCACCAGACGTTGTGCATCGTCAACGGTGGTGGCCAGTGGTTTTTCGCAGATGACATGGATGCCCCGTTTGATGGCTTCGAGCGCATGACCGGCATGGAAACCATGCGGTGAGCAAACGTGAAGAACATCCGGCCTGGTCTCATCAAGCATCCGGCCCAGATCATCGAACGAGGCAATGCCGTCCCCTCCGCGGACGCCGGCCCCCCGACCGGCGGGCTGCAGATCGGCGGCAAGAGCCTGAGCCTTTGAAAAGTCCCGGCCGCAAACCCCGACCACTTGAGATCCCAAGTCGTGGATCCGCTGGCCATGGATCCGGGCAATGCCGCCGGTCCCTACGATGGCGGCCCGAAGCTCGGGCGGGTAGTACGTCTTTGCAACTTCATTCCTGTCCCCGGGCCGGGGCACACGAAGCCGCTCAAGCGTTGTTTTTTGCACGCAATTCTCCATTGAATAAGGGGCAGGGAGCCTGACGCGAATAACCGGCTACTCAGCCTGGTTTCGCCTCCAGTGATCCGTATGTCGACCAACTCTGGACATCGTTTCGCGATTTGTCAAGACATGCTGACAACCGCATTTTTTGGATTGGGCCGTCCCGGCGCAGGTCCGTCAGCACCCCGTTGTACCGAACATTCCCGGTACCCGGAGCTGAGATCTGGCGCCTGAACGTGCACTGTTCCTCGTAGATCGGAATGACGCAATTTGTGGAATTACGAGGATTTGTTAGTAAAAGCATGGACTTGTGGGCGCGCGAAGTCAAGGGGTTTCTGTGGCTGTCATCACATCGTCGATCGTGCGGGCGAGTCCAGACTCCCGCCGCCCCTCCCTGCTTGAAGATCCAAGGGGTGCTTCGCGGGCCACCACCGCACGGAAGGTGGTTGGAATGTTGAGTTGTTTTGTGCAATCTAGGTATGATCTGAAGCGCAGGGTTGGCAGCTTCTCGCTGAGAGGCCGTCAAAGCCGTGGATTTACTCAGGTGTGCCAGCCATAGATTTGCCAGCCGTTAGGGTGTGGAGACCATGATCCGTCCGATGAAGCAGCCGGCCGCCGTGCGGCGCCGCAGGATTGTCGAGCTTGTTGGCCAGGGCGAATATCTCCGGCCGGCCGACATTGCCGCGCAGATGTCCGTGTCCGGGGAAACGGTCCGGCGTGACCTCATGGCATTGGAACGTTCCGGCGAGCTCAAGCGGATCCATGGAGGCGCAATGGCCCCCGTGCGGTTGGTCGACACGGAACCGGACCGCGCAATCCGCTCCACGGAGAACCGGGCGGAGAAGGAAGAAATCGCAGCCGTTGTCGCATCCATGATTTCGGATACGGACACGATCTTTCTCGACGTCGGAACAACTGTCGAGACCGTTGCGATGGCGCTGCCCGGAACCTTTCACGGGATCGTCGTTACGAACAGCCTCTCCGTCGGCTCGATCCTGGGAGGCCGGCCAGGTATTGAACTCTACGTACTGGGCGGAAGGGTCCGCACAGGCGAAATGACGACCTACGGGCCCGAAGTTCTGGCCCAGGTGCGAAGCTTCAACGCGAACTGGGCCTTCCTGGGCGCCGGCGGCGTTGATGTGGCTGCCGGGTTCACCGACTATGCGAGCGAAGACGTACCGATCAAGCAGCTGATGATTCAACAGTCGGCGAAAGCCTATGCCCTCGCAGTCGGCGAAAAACTCGGCCGCACCGCCTTTCGCCACGTATGCGGGCTGGACAAGCTGTCGGGCATCATCACCGACAGCAAAACCAGCCGTACAGACATTGAGGCGCTCCGGGAGGCCGGAATCGAAGTGCTCCAACCCGAGTCCAAAGCACGTGCGAGTTGGCGGGGGGATGGGGAGCCTGCAGTTCGAAACCACAAAACCTGACGGGAAGTTCGGCCGTGCCCGGTCAGAAAGCTGGTTCAAAGACGAAGACGGATTCCCTGTCTTGGTCGGCATCTCTCGATAAAGACGACTGCCAGCGGTTAGTCAGGACGAGGGTGGGTTCATCGGTGCTGAGAGTCCGGTAGTGGTGGGCAAAGCCGATGCGGCTGCAGCGCTGGGGTAGCGGGGGAGGCGTTTTTCGATGCCGGGGGATGCCGAAAAGGATGACTCCCATGGTGTGGCGGTCGTAGTAGTCCCTGACATGCTCGAGCGCCGGAGGTTTGAGTCGGTCGGCCTCAGGAGGTCAAGGCCCTCGTGCCGGCGGGCATTCTGGGGATCCACCCTCCGGTCCTTAGTCGAGGCAACCCGACGAGTCAAGATTTATTCTGACATTCTTACAAATCCATCGCGCCGGTTCATGAAATCGGATGGCACGCCTCCCCGGCACCACCGGTGAGTTTATCGAAATTCCCCGCCGGCGCGGCGGCGCGCCTTGACGTCATTGCCCACATGGCGGCGGTTGAGGCTCGAGTCGACCTTCCGGTCGCGACACTTCAGATTTGCACTATGTCCTGACAAACGTTTGACAGGACATGACTTATGACGGAAAGTGGATGTGGCCCGGCTCACGCGGGCCCCTAAGCACCGAAGCTCAGGCTGCGAAAAGGTACCGAGTTCACACCAGAAAGGTCCACGATCACCGTGACCCACGAACTGCTCACGATCGGGCGAATCAGCGTTGATATCTACCCGAACGACATCGGGGTGGATCTGGAGGATGTCACGTCCTTCGGAAAGTACCTTGGCGGATCCCCGTCCAACGTAGCGGTCGCCGCTGCCCGCCATGGCCGCCGCACCGGCGTCATCAGCCGCACCGGCGACGATGCCTTCGGCAAGTACCTGCACCGCGAGCTGCGCAAGTTCAACGTGGACGATTCCTACGTCACCGCGGTCAAGGAGTGGCCCACTGCGGTCACGTTCTGCGCGATCAAGCCGCCGGAAGACTTCCCGCTCTACTTCTACGGCCGGTTCCCCACGGCGCCGGACCTGCAGATCAGGGCCGAGGAACTGGACCTGGACGCCATCAGGGACGCTGGAATCTTCTGGTCCACCGTCACCGGCCTCTGCCAGGAGCCCAGCCGCACCGCCCACATCAAGGCCCACGAGGCACGTCCACGCACCGGGCTGAAGCCAGGCCAGTTCACCATCCTTGACCTCGACTACCGGCCGATGTTCTGGGCCTCCGAGGAGGAAGCCCGGGAACAGGTCGGCAAGATCCTGCCGCACGTCACCGTGGCAATCGGCAACGACAAGGAATGCGCCGTTGCCGTCGGCGAGGGCACCCCGGACGAACAGGCCGACCGGCTGCTCGCCGCCGGCGTCGAAATCGCGGTCGTGAAGCTTGGACCGGAAGGCGTCATGGCCAAGACCCGCACCGAACGCATCGTCTCCGCCCCGGTGCCGGTGGAAACCGTCAACGGCCTCGGCGCCGGCGACTCCTTCGGCGGGGCATTCTGCCACGGTCTGCTCTCCGGCTGGCCGCTGGCCCAGGTGCTCGACTTCGCCAACGCCGCCGGCGCCCTGGTCGCCTCCCGCCTGTCCTGCGCCGACGCAATGCCGACGCCGGAGGAAGTCACGGGCCTGCTCGCCGAACGCGGCCGCACCATCCCCGGTGCTTCCACTCTTGCAGCATCCACTCTTGAAGGAGCAGTGCGTTGAGCCTGAACACGATTCCCGGCGTTGCCGGTGTAAACGATGATCCCCGCCGTTACGAGCACCTGAGCATCATCCGGCTCGAAGACCCGGACGCGATCGCCCGCGCCGCGAAGGCCCGGCGCCGCCACCCCGGCGTCAAGGCCGGCAAGCAGAACTTCATCGTCGCCGCCGACCACCCCGCCCGCGGGGCCCTCGCGGTCGGCAGCGATCCGGTGGCCATGGCCGACCGCCGCCAGCTGCTGGACCGCCTGCAGATTGCGCTGGCAAACCCGGACGTGGACGGTGTCCTGGCCTCGCCGGACATCATGGACGACCTCCTCCTGCTCGGCTCGCTCGAGGGCAAACTGCTCTTCGGTTCGATGAACCGCGGTGGTCTTGCCGGCTTTGTCGGCGAGTTCGATGACCGCTTCACCGGCCACACCGCGGCCGCCCTCGAGGCCCTCGGCGCCGACGGCGGCAAGATGCTGACGCGCATCTGCCTCGGTGATCCGGACACCGTGGCCACGCTCGAGGCAACGGCGAGGGCGATCGATTCCCTGGCCGAGCGCAAGCTGATCGCCATGGTGGAGCCGTTCCTGTCCGTCTGGGAGAACGGCAAGGTCCGCAACGACCTCTCCACCAACGCTGTGATCAAGTCCGTCGGCATTGCCGAAGGCCTCGGCGCGACCAGCGCCTACACCTGGATGAAGCTCCCCGTGGTGGCTGAGATGGAACGTGTCATGGCGTCTACCACCATGCCCACCGTGCTCCTGGGCGGAGACCCCGAGGGCAGCCAGGAGGACGTTTTCGCCAGCTGGCAGGCGGCCCTGGCCCTGCCGGGTGTCCAGGGCCTCACGGTCGGCCGGACCCTGCTCTACCCGCACGACGGCGACGTCGCCGGCGCCGTGGCAACCGCCGCCTCGCTGCTAAACAACAAAGCGTCCGTGCCCGCAGCCGCAGAGCACGCTGGGATTGCTGGGCCGACCTGGTCGGACCGCATCCCCCTGAAAGCATCGGAGTAACTTCCCATGGGAATGAGAACTGCCTCAGGAACACGCAGAATGACAGTCGCCCAGGCTGTCGTGGAATACCTGTCCAAGCAGTACACCGTCGATTCGATCGGCGGCCGGGACTTCCGGGAACGCCTGATTCCGGGCACGTTCGGCATCTTCGGCCACGGCAACGTTGCCGGCGTCGGCCAGGCCCTCAAGCAGTACCAGCAGCTCGATCCGACGATCATGCCGTACTACCAGGGCCGCAACGAACAGGCCCAGGCACACCAGGCTGTCGGCTACGCCCGGCACACCCGGCGCCGCCAGACGTTCGCGATCAGCACCTCGATCGGCCCGGGTTCCTCAAACCTGCTCACCGGCGCGGCGCTGGCCACCACCAACCGGCTGCCGGTCCTGCTGCTGCCGAGTGACACCTTCGCCACCCGTGCCGCCGACCCTGTGCTGCAGCAGCTTGAGCAGCCCTACGCCTACGACATCACCGTCAACGACGCCTTCCGGCCGCTGTCCAAGTTCTTCGACCGGGTCTCCCGGCCCGAGCAGCTGTTTTCGGCGTTCCACCACGGCCTGCGTGTCCTGACCGACCCGGCCGAGACCGGTGCGGTCACCATCTCGCTGCCCCAGGACGTCCAGGCCGAGGCCTTCGACGTGCCCGAGGAATTTCTCGCCGAACGCGAATGGCGGATCCGCCGCCCCGACGCCGACGACGAGGACGTCCGCCGCGCCGCCGACGCGATCCGCGCCGCCAAGCGCCCCCTGATCATCGCCGGCGGCGGCGTCCTCTACGCCTACGCCAACGAGGAACTCGCCAAATTCGTCGAACTTACCGGCATCCCGGTGGGCAACACCCAGGCCGGCGTCGGCGTCCTGCCTTGGGACCACAAGTTCTCCCTCGGCGCGATCGGCTCCACCGGCACGACGGCGGCCAACGCCATCGCCGCCGAAGCGGACCTCATCATCGGCATCGGCACCCGCTACGAGGACTTCACCACCGCGTCCCGGACCGCGTTCCAGAACCCGGACGTGAAGTTCATCAACATCAATGTCGCCGCCATCGACGCCTACAAACACGGCACCTCCCTGCCGATCGTCGCGGACGCCCGCAAGGCCCTGGTGAAGCTGAACCAGGCCCTCGGCGGCTACCGGATCGGCGCGGACCTCGAACAGCAGATCGCGAACGAGAAGACCCGCTGGAACGCCACCGTCGATGCGGCCTTCGACACCCGCTTCACCCCGCTGCCCGCGCAGAACGAGATCATCGGCGCCACGAGCCGCGCCATGGACGCGGCGGACGTCGTCATCTGCGCCGCCGGGTCCCTGCCCGGAGACCTGCACAAGATGTGGCGCGTGCGGGACCCGTTCGGCTACCACGTCGAATACGCCTACTCCTGCATGGGCTACGAAATCCCCGGCGGCCTCGGCGTCAAGCGTGCCGCCCTGGCCGAAGCCGCGAAGGGCGGGGCGCAGCGCGACGTCGTCGTGATGGTGGGGGACGGCTCCTACCTGATGATGCACACCGAACTCGTCACCGCCGTCGCCGAACGGATCAAGCTGATCGTGGTCCTGATCCAGAACCACGGCTACGCCTCGATCGGCTCGCTCTCCGAGTCCCTCGGCTCGCAGCGCTTCGGCACCCAGTACCGGGCCCTGGATGAGGAACACCACAGCTTCGACGACGGCGAGCGGCTGCCGGTGGACCTGGCCCTGAACGCCGAGTCCCTCGGCGTGAAGGTGATCCGGATCGAACCCGGCGAGAAGGTCATCGCCGAGCTTGAGCAGGCCATCCGCGACGCCAAGGCCGCCCCGGAAAACGGCGGCCCGATCGTCATCCACGTCGAATCCGACCCGCTGCTGGATGCCCCCAGCTCCGAGTCGTGGTGGGACGTTCCGGTCTCCCAGGTCTCCGAACTCGAATCCACGAAGCAGGCCTTCCAGACCTACGTCGACCACAAGAGCCGCCAGCGCAAGCTGCTCGGCTGACCCCCTCACCACCACGAACAGCCACAGACCAAGGAAGTCCATCACCATGTCAACGACGACCGTCACCACCATCAGCCACTTCATCAACGGCGCCGAAACCTCCGGCGAGGGCACCCGCACCCAGCCCGTCTACAACCCCGCGACCGGCGCGGTCTCCGCGGAGCTGCGGCTGGCCAACCGGGCGGACCTGGACGCCACGGTCGCCGCGGCCCGCAAGGCTGCGGACACCTGGGGCGATATCTCCCTGGCCAAGCGCACCGCGGTGCTGTTCAAGTTCCGCGAACTTGTCGCCTCCCACATCGACGAGCTCGCCGAGCTGATCACCGCCGAGCACGGCAAGGTCCTCTCCGACGCCAAGGGTGAGATCGGCCGCGGCCTGGAGGTCATCGAGTTTGCCTGCGGCATCCCGCAGCTGCTCAAGGGCGACTACTCGGACCAGGTCTCCACCGGCATCGACGTCTTCTCCTTCCGCGAGCCCCTCGGTGTCGTTGCCGGGATCACCCCGTTCAACTTCCCGGTCATGGTGCCGCTGTGGATGGCCCCGATGGCGATCGCCACCGGCAACGCCTTCATCCTCAAGCCCTCCGAACGCGACCCCTCCGCCTCCATGCTCCTGGCCAAGCTGTGGAAGCAGGCCGGCCTGCCCGACGGCGTCTTCCAGGTCCTGCACGGCGACAAGGAAACGGTCGACGGCCTCCTGACCCACCCGGACGTGGACGGCATCTCCTTCGTCGGCTCCACCCCGATCGCGAAGTACGTCCACGAGACCGCCACCAAGCACGGCAAGCGCGTCCAGGCCCTCGGCGGGGCGAAGAACCACGCGATCATCCTGCCCGACGCCGACCTCGACAACGCCGCCGACCACCTCGCCGCCGCCGCCTTCGGCTCCGCCGGCGAACGCTGCATGGCCATCTCGGTTGCCGTCGCCGTCGGCGACGCCGCCGACCTGCTGGTCAAGAAGGTCCAGGAACGCGCCCTGGACATCAAGGTCAACAACGGCACCGTGCCCGACGCCGAAATGGGCCCGGTCATCACCCCCGCCTCCAAGGAACGCATCGTCCGGATCGTCACCGAAGCCGAAACCGCCGGCGCCGCCATGGTGGTCGACGGCCGCGACCTCGTCGTCCCCGGCCACGAGGACGGCTTCTGGGTCGGCCCCACCGTCCTGGACCACGTCACGGCCGGGATGACCGCCTACACCGAGGAAATCTTCGGGCCCGTCCTGGTTGTGGTCCGCGTCGAGGACCTCGACGCCGGCATCGCCCTGATCAACGCCAACCCGTACGGCAACGGCACCGCGATCTTCACCTCCTCCGGCGCCAGCGCCCGCAAGTTCCAGCGCTCCGTGGACGTCGGCATGATCGGCATCAACGTCCCCCTGCCCGTGCCGGTCGCCTACCACTCCTTCGGCGGCTGGAAGGCATCCCTCTTCGGTGACAAGCACATCTACGGCCCCGAAGGCGTCTCCTTCTACACCCGCGGCAAGGTGGTCACCTCCCGCTGGCCCGAAACGCATCACGCCTCCGGCGCCTCCTACAACTTCCCCTCCAACTGATATGTAGGTTCGGTTACCACGAAAACGTAGTTGAGCGGCTCCTGGCTCTTTGGTTCTGGGGGCCGCTCACTGTGTGTCGGTCGAGGTGGTGATCGTGCTGGCGAGCCGTTCTTCGACTGCATTGTCAGACTGAGCGTTCTATGGGTGAAATCAAGCCATGGATCGCGTTGACTCTGCCGCGTTCGCCGTTGACAAGGACCACGAAGTCGCCCAGGTAGCTGAATCCGGCCCGCCGCAAACGCTCCAACCCCCGCGTCGTCAAACGCAAAGTCCTCAAATGGGCAGCCAAATGCACCCGCCACAGCCAATGGCCACAACCGGAGCACAGCCCACACATCCAGATCCAAGCTCTTAACTGAACGGTATTGGGGCTAGCCAGGAGCCCCTGGCCGCGCGTTCACGGCGCTGACCACGCAGGCCGTGGCGCGCCGGGGCGCACCACGGGCTGGAAAACCCTCAGGCGGCCCACGAGCACACGGCTCGCCGCCCTGCACGAAGGAGGGTATCTCATCCTTATGCTGACGCGCTCGTTGCTCACGTCTCGATCGTCAAACCCTGTGACGCGAAGGACCGAAGAAGAGGGCTCCATCGTCAGACGACGTGACCGACCCGTCGTCAAATAACGTGCGCGGTAACACCTGGAACCAAAAGCCAGGAGCCGCTCAACTACGCCTCTTGACAACCAGGCCTAAATATCAGCGTCGTGCCTCTACTTGCCTGCCGGGCCGTTTTCGAGGTCTTGGCCAGCGACGGTTTCTGGGCAACGGCGGCCCAGGTGTGGTGCCCTGGGGCTTGTCTGCCAGAGCCGGGATTTTACGGCTTCGCGATCGTAGGCATTCCATACGGTGGCTGTCTCGTGTGCTCGTTCGATCATTTCGGGAGTGGCCTTGTCCTACCAGTCCTCGGGGCCGTCTGCGCCAGCTGGGCCCGGGCAGTAGTGCGCTGAGCCTCAAAGCGCGCTCCCGGATCTCACGGGCGTGCTGTTCCTCTGCTGCGGCGATGTTGCGTACGCCATAGAAGTTCGGGCACGCAGACACGGCGGAGGCCGGCCGCTCCAACGGGCGCCCATAGGCAGCGTCGATGGATCTGCGCAGGCCGTCCATCTTTGGGGAGGGCCATGGCAGGATGGGGCCATCATGGACCGGCGGTCCGGCGCGCACCGAACGCCGAATGGGCGCTGATGTACCGGCTAGAACTGGGTCGGCAACGCATAGCTGCCCTCGTGCGCGCAGAGGCCGCCGGCCGATATTCCTGCGGTGAATGCTGTCAGACGAATTCTGGGCGCATAAAGGTTTTGCCAATTGTACCAATTTGCTCACAGCATGGTGTGGGACGAATTAGCTGCGGAATCCATGACCTCTTCGCTTTCGGCTGGCTGCTCGTTCAAAAGCGGCTCCGCGAATTACCGACTCCACCCGGCGGCAGGCCTTTTTTCGATAAGGGACGGACCGACAGGAACGGCCGGCGCCGGCGCAGTCACTGACCGTGAACCAAGGTCATTGTGAATGCGTATGAATCGGCCACGTAGGCATGGCGACCGATTTCTAATCTGCGTCCGGATTCGTCTATTGCGGTGCGTTCCATGGTCACGAGTGCTGAGCCCGCGTCGGCCTGCAGAACGTTTGCCTGGTAGTCATCCGCGACCGTAGCGCCTATTCGTTGGTTGACCACGCGGATGTCGACTCCCGATGAACGGAGAATCTGGTACAGGCCCCGGGACCCAAGGCTGACTTCGTCCAGGTTCACGATATCGTCCCGGACCCAGTTCTCCATCAGGGCCTGAGGCCGGCCCCCAACCTTGCGCAGTCGCATGAAGTGGTAGACGCGTGCGTTGACAGGAAGATTCAACGATTCCCGGGTCGCGCTGTCTGCTTCCAGATGCGAAAAACGCAGCACCTCCGACGTCGGATCGTTCCCGAGGCGGTGCATGTCGTCAAAGTGACTCAAAATCCCGCGGGCGGGAGTAGCCTGGGTGGCGATCACCTGGGCTCCTACCCCCCGCTTTCGAACCACGAGTCCGGACTGGACCAGTTCCTCAATGGCTTTATGCAACGTCGGGCGGGAGAGGTTCAGCCTGGTGGCCAGATCCATTTCGCTGTCCAGCCGTGACCCTCCCGGAAGCGCGCCAGCGCGGATCGCGGCCTCTATGCTCTGAGCCACTTGATGGTAAAGGGGGACAGGCGATGCTTTATCAATGACAATGTTCAACGAGGATGCCACCGGCATCTCCTCCTATATTGGTCGGTTTGAGCTCGATCGACACGCACCTCGCCTTTGACGCGGATGCCGATCGATATAGCAAGGAATTCCCGCGACTCTTGAACAGCGGGAGCTAAGACGGCGACTCCGCTTTGAGGTGAATTTCGTCTTTCGTCGGGGACGTCTCTTATCTCGTACGTGTGGCCAGCTGCCACTTCGTCGTCCGTGAAGGCCTCAGGGAGAGGCAGCGCATTCATCGGATCCCTTGCATCGGCTCCGTTAGCTGTGTTTTTCGCCTCGGCAAAGCCCGGCAGGCGGGGCCACGGCCTTCACGAGTCCCGAAGCGCAGGGTTCCCAGATTTGATGCCGGCCAGTTTCGCTGCACTTGCGCGCCGCCCCGAATGGGAGCAACGAACCCGCGGGTCTGACGTAGGCCGGGGGTGATTTGTTTCCGATGTGTCCTGTGATGAACAAAGGATGGTTTCCCCGCGCGGGGCCAACGTCATCGTGCGCGATCCTCCCGTGGCTCAGCTGTTCACTGGTTCACCACACAAGTCAGGCCCGAATTCCTCCATCCAGTGGCGGGAATTCGACGGGACCTGGACTGTTGGCACCCGTGATACCAAGCACGACCGCAGGCGTGCCTCATCTTTGGACGTACTGCCCCTACGGCATCACCGGGTCCCGCTGTCCGCGAACGTTCATCCGCGCGGCAATCTCGGCCGGCCGGAGACATTCGCCCCGGCCGACAAGCTCGACAATCCTGCGGCGCCGCACTGCGGCCGGCTGCTTCATCGGACGGTTTATGGTCTCCACACCCTAACGGCTGGCAAATCTATGGCTGGCACACCTGAGTAAACCTACGGCTTTGACGGCCTCTCATCGAGAAGCTGCCAACCCTGCGCTTCAGATCATACCGAGATTGCACAAAAAAACACAACATTCCAACCACCTTCCGTGTGGCGGTGCCCCGCGAAGCGCCCCCTGAATCTTCCTGCGGCGGGTGGCTGGACTCGCCCGCACGATCGACGATGTGATGACGGGCACAGAAACCCCTTGACTTCGCGCGCCCACAAGTCCATGCTTTTACTAATAAATCCTCGTAATTCCACAAGTTGCGTCATTCCTATCTACGAGGAACAGTGCACCTTCAGGCGCCAGATGATCATCGCGGCTTGCACTGAGGGCTCCCGCCAGCACGGCGACCCGCAGTCTTAGTCCTTTCCAGGGGAATACATCGAAGGAGATTCGTCCCCATGACACACAACTCAGTGCCGGGAACTCCGGCCGGGGCGGCCGATGACATAGCCGTCCTCGAGTTCGGCTACGAGCAGGAAATGAAACGCGGCACGGGCCGCTTCGCCTCCTTTGCGGTGGCCTTTGCCTTCGTGTCGATCGCCACGGGCATCTTCACCACCTACGGCGCGGTGCTGAACAGTTCCGGCCCCGCGGGCATTTGGACCTGGCCCATTGTCGTGGTGGGGCAGCTCGCCGTGGCGTTGATCTTCGGTTCGCTGGCAGCCCGCATCCCCGTGACCGGGTACTCCTACCAGTGGATGTCCCGCCTCGCCAACCCCGTGCTGGGATGGATCATGGGCTGGATCTCCTTCACCTTCCTCGCCGTCGTGGTCGTCGCCGTCGACTACACGATCGCTTCCACCGTCTTGCCCGCGCTCCTCGGCTATGGAGGCACACCGGCCAATGCCTGGGTGATCACAAGTATTGTGCTGGTGCTACAGGCCTTACTGGTTGCCTTCTCTACCCGCTGGACCGAACGGGTCAACAACTTTGCCGTCTCGGCCGAGCTGATCGGCATGATCCTGCTGGTTGTCCTGCTGATCGTTGTCGGGGCCGTGGCCAAGGAACTGAACTTCGGGAATCTCTTTTCCACCGGTGCGATCCCGTCGGAAAACTATTTTGGTGTGGGAAGCCTGCTGCATGTCGGCCCGTGGATGATGGGCACGCTGCTGGGCGGCTTCACGATCGTCGGTTTTGAGTCCGCTGCGAACCTGGCCGAAGAAACGAAGGATCCGGCACGGGTTGTGCCCCGTGCCATGTGGCAGGCGGTTCTGGCCTCGGGCATCCTGGGATTCCTGTTTCTCCTGGCCATTACGCTTCTCGCCGGTGACCCGGTGGCGCTGGCCGCATCCGGCACTCCGGTGGCTGACGTCATCGACCGGGTGCTCGGGCCGGTCGTCGGGACCGCGCTGCTCGTTATGGTCGTCGTGTCAATCTTTGCCTGCGGCATGGTGATCCTGATGACCGGTGTCCGCCTGGTTTGGGCCATGTCACGGGACCGGCGCTTCCCGGGTTACGCGCTCTGGCACTACGTGTCACCGCGGTTTGGAACCCCTGCCGCGGCGACCGGGCTGATGTTCGTACTCGCCCAACTCATTCTCGGGGTCTTCGCCCTTCGGCCCGACGCCCTGTTCAGCCTGTTTGGTGCCGCAACCCTGCTGCCGGCGGTCATTTATGCAGCGACCGTCCTGCTCTACATCGTCAAGCGAAAGCACTTGCCCGCCAGCCAAGGCTTCAGCCTGGGCAGGTTCGAGGTTCCGGTGATCATCGTCGCCTCCGCGTGGCTGGTCTTCATACTGATGATCTTCCGGGACGCATCCTTTATCAGCTCATGGGTGTACGTGGCGATCATGGTGGCCATCGGCGCGGTCTACCTCGCGTTCCTCCTCATCAAGCGAGGGGGACCCTCCGGGCTGGCCATGCCCGGCCTGCACTCCATCGATGCGGAACTGGACACGAATGTCCGCCACAAGGAAAGGAACCACCGGAGGTGACCACCGTCCTTGCCATCGACCAGGGAACATCCGGGACCAAAGCCGTCGTCGTCGCCGCCGACGGGAAAATCCTGGGCCTGGCGGAACAGCCGGTCCGCCCGCACTATCTGGACGGCAGCGGAGTGGAACAAGACCCGCAGGAGCTGTTGGACTCCGTCCTGGCCACCGGCCGGGCCGCAGTTGCACGGTCCGGTGCCCTGGTCGACATTGTCACCATCGCCAACCAGGGCGAGACCGTCCTGGCCTGGGACCCGGACACGGGAAAGCCCCTGTCCAACATGATCGTCTGGCAGGACCGCCGGGCCGAGGCCATCTGCGCCTCGCTCGCCGGCTTCAAAGAGGACTTCGCCAAACGCACAGGGTTGGTCCTTGACCCCTACTTCTCGGCACCGAAGCAGGCCTGGATCCGCAGGAACGTCACTCGGGAAGGCGTTGTCACCACATCGGACAGCTGGCTGGTCCACCAGCTGACCGGCGAGTTCGTCACGGACGTCTCAACCGCGAGCCGGTCCCTGACGACCGACTTGGACAGTACCGAATGGGACCGCGAGCTCCTGGAGCGCTTTGGACTGGGAGATGAGCGCCTTCCCCGCATTATCCCATCGGACGCCATCGCCGGATCCACCACCGCGTTCGGCGGGATGATGGCGGTCGGCGGACTCATCGTGGACCAGCAAGCAGCACTGCTGGCCGAGGACTGCCTGCAGCCCGGAGAAGCCAAGTGCACATTCGGCACCGGGGCCTTCCTGCTGGCCAACACCGGCAGCAGCGCCGTACGCTCCACGGCCGGGCTCGCAGCTTCGGTGGCATGGACCGTCCGGGGCCAACCGACCTACTGCTTCGACGGACAGGTCTACACCGCAGCCTCGGCGGTCCGCTGGCTCCAGGACATGGGCTTCATCAAGCACGCCGCCGAACTGGACGTCGTCGCAGCGGCAGATTCAGGCGGAGTCCTCAGCGTTCCCGCGTTCGCCGGTCTGGCAGCTCCCTGGTGGCGGCCGGAGGCCAAGGCCTCGCTGACGGGAATGAGCCTGTCCACCGGACCGGCACACGTGGTTCTCGCCGTCCTTCAAGGCATCGCCGCCCAGGTAGCCGAACTCGGAACCCTCATAGCCACCGACACCGGCCGGCCCCTGCAGCGGCTGCGGGTCGACGGAGGCCTGACACAGAGCCGGGTGCTCATGCAGGCCGTCGCCGATCTCATGCAGATCGAAATCGACGTCTACCCGTCCCAACACGCCACGCCCCTGGGAGCAGCGGCATTGGCCAGAATGGCGCTGGAACCATCACGGACGCTGCAGGACGCTATCGTCCCCTGGAAGCCAAACACAGTTTATGAACCGAAATGGTCGGGAGGCCAGGCAGCCGAGTTCCGGACCCGGTGGACCTCCGCCGTCCAAGCAACCCGGTGAACAAGGAGAAACAAGGATATGTGTAATACCCAGACCAGGACTTACGACGTAGCAGTGATCGGCGCCGGGATCGTCGGCTCCGCCATCGCACGGAAACTCGCCGGCTACCAGCTCAGCATCGCCCTCGTGGACGCGCGCGACGATGTCGGAGACGGCACCAGCAAGGCCAACACCGCCATCCTCCACACCGGCTTCGACGCCAAGCCCGGAACCCTTGAATCCCGCATGGTCCGGGAGGGCTACCACCTCCTCTCCGAGTACGCGAAAGCCACCGGTATCCCGGTGGAACACACCGGCGCTATCCTGGTCGCCTGGGATCAGGAACAGGTCAACGCCCTGCCGGGGCTAAAGGACAAGGCCGAAGATAACGGCTACGACAAAACCGAAATCATCGACGCGGCCGAGGTCTACCGGCTCCTGCCCCACCTCGGCAAAGGCGCCCTTGCCGGGCTCAGCGTCCCCGATGAGTCGATCATCTGCACCTGGACAACCAACCTCGCCCTGGCCACCGACGCCGTGCAGCGCGGGACCGAGCTCCTGCTGGGACGCCGGGTCTCCGGCATAGAGACCGACACGGCCAACCGCATCACCCATCTAAACACCAGCATCGACCGTGTCAGCGCCCACTGGGTGATCAACGCCGCCGGACTGGGCGGGGACACCATCGACCAGCTGTTCGGCTACGACAGGTTCCACATCACGCCCCGCCGCGGCGAGCTGCTCGTCTACGACAAGCAGGCACGCCCGCTCGTGGACAAGATTGTCCTTCCCGTCCCGACCGCGCTCGGCAAGGGCGTGCTCGTCAGCCCGACCATCTACGGGAACGTCATGCTTGGACCCACCGCGGAAGACCTCACCGACCGCACCGACACCGGAACCTCCGAAAGCGGATTTTCCTTCCTGCGCGGCAAGGGCGAGAAGATCATGCCCCGACTCCTCGAGGAGGAAGTCACAGCCACGTACGCCGGGCTGCGCGCGGCCAGTGACTACCCCGACTACCTCATCGAGGTCGACACCGAACAGCAGTACGTGCTCGTCGGAGGTATCCGCTCCACCGGCCTGACCTCGGGGATCGCCGTGGCCGAATACGTCGACGGGCTGCTGAAAAATTCCGGAGCCATCAAGCTCGTCGAACGCGTTGACGTACCGGAAGCGCCGCACATGCCCAACATCGGAGAAGCGTTCCTGCGCCCCTACCAGGACGCCGCACGGATCGCGAAGGACCCCGCCTACGGCAAGATCGTGTGCTTCTGCGAACGCGTCACCGCCGGCGAAATCCGCGACACCTTCACCTCACCCATCCCGCCGCGGACCCTCGACGGGCTCCGGCGCAGGACCCGCGCCCAGAACGGCCGCTGCCAGGGCTTCTTCTGCGGCGCCGAAGTCGCCGAACTCCTTGAGACCCGAGGTAAAAGCCTCACCCCGGCAAACACCGCCGCCACACGCCTTTCCACCCTGGGGACCGCAAAATGACAACGAACGGAAACACCCTGACCCCGCCAGTCGTCACCCCGACCGTTCTCACCCCCACTGTCCTCATCATCGGCGCGGGTCCCTCAGGCCTGCGCGCCGCCGCAGAACTGGCACCCCGGGTGCCAGGCGAGGTCCTGGTCCTCGAACGCGAGAGCACAGCCGGAGGGATACCCCGGCACAGTGACCACCCCGGATACGGCATCCGCGACATGGGAACGTTCATGGGCGGCCCGAAGTATGCCGGGATCCTGCGCGACCGGGCCCTCAAAGCAGGTGCGCGAATCCTCACCAACGCCACGGTCACAGACTGGGCCGGCGACCGGTCGGTCAACGTCACCATGCCCGAAGGGCGCGTCCGGGTCGACGCCGACGTCGTCGTTCTCGCCACCGGAGCCAGGGAACGGCCGCGAACCGCCCGGCTGATCCCCGGAGACCGGGGCCAAGGCGTCTACACCACCGGACAGCTGCAAAACACCGTCCATCTCAAACACGGCACCGTCGGAAAACGCGCCGTCATCGTCGGCGCGGAACTGGTCAGCTGGTCCGCGGCGATGACGCTTCACCACGTCAAGTGCAAGACGGTGCTGATGACCACCGAATACCCGAAACCGGACGCCTACCGCCTGTTCAGCGGCCCCGGAAAGTTCTTCTTCAACACCAGAGTCTCCACACGCACCCGGGTCACCCGCATCATCGGCAAACCCCAAGTCCAAGCGGTCGAAATCGAGAACATCGACACCGGCCAACGACGGACCGTTGCCTGTGACACCGTCATCCTCACCGGCGACTGGATCCCGGACAACGAACTGGCCCGCGCCGCAGGAATCGACATCGATACCACCAGCAAGGCGCCCTTCGTCGATGCCGCGCTGCGCACCAACAAACCGGGCATCTTCGCCATCGGCAACGCCCTCCACCCGGTCGACACCGCCGACGTCGCAGCGCTCGACGGCGCCGCCGTGGCCGACCACGTGCTCGCCCACCTTGGCGGAAGCCGTCCCTCCGGCACCGCGATCAGCCTCAAAACCGAAGCCCCGTTCCGATGGGTCGCCCCGGCCATCCTCCGCCAGGACGACCCCGCTCCACCGCGAGGCCGGCTA
The DNA here is from genome assembly GCF_054062615.1 of Arthrobacter sp. TE12232. Taxonomy (NCBI): domain Bacteria; kingdom Bacillati; phylum Actinomycetota; class Actinomycetes; order Micrococcales; family Micrococcaceae; genus Arthrobacter; species Arthrobacter sp. TE12232. The sequence goes on along the minus strand of NZ_JBSSFK010000001.1, from coordinate 383,073 downwards.
CTGCTCTGGACCGACACATATGTTCCGTTCCCCACGGTCGTGCTGCGCCAAAACGACCGGGTCATTGCCCGCAAACGCCTGTGGTGGCCCGCAGCGCCCGGGCGTGTCTTCCGAGTCCCATCCAGCATCCTCCAACACATCAACTGGGAAGCCGGACCCGTAACCATCGGCCTCGTCAACTAAACCAATCCCAACCACACCCGTCCGAGTCCCAAGGACTGCCCCGGGACTCCACCCGAACACGGGCGGCACCACCGGTCCTTACGCTGGCCATGCGTCAACTTAGATGGAAACGGACAGGGGCTTTTTGACCCCTTTTGGACCACCCGTTACATTTATTGGGTTCCCGACCGCCGGGGACATGGTCGCTGGACCCGGTATGACTTTCCTGCCCTGTCACTGATGATCCGGGGGGTGTTGTCGCCGGGTCCGGAGGCACTTGTTGACCGCTGATAGGGACAAGGCCGGACCAACGGGTTCAGGTCTCTTCGTAACGTGGGTGCCGGCAGCGGGTGTCGTGACTGCGGCCATAGAGTGGTGCGAAGGAGCGCCAGTATGGATCAGGGATTCGACGTTTACTGCGGACTTGATGTCGGCAAGAGCGAACACCACGCCACCGCGCTGAGCCGCGCCGGCGAACGCCTTTTTGATAAGCCGCTGCCGCAGGACGAAGCCCGGCTGCGGGAGCTTTTCACGACGCTGCAGCAGCATGGGAACGTGCTGATGGTCGTGGACCAGCCCAACACCATCGGTGCCCTGCCCGTGGCGGTGGCCAGGGATTGCGGCTGCGAAGTCGCTTACCTGCCCGGGCTGGCCATGCGCAAAGCGGCGGATCTGCATCCCGGTAATTCGAAAACAGATGCCCGGGACGCATTCATCATTGCCGAGACAGCCCGGGCGATGCCTCACACGCTGCGGGCCGTGGACCGGGACAGCGAAGTCCTCTCCGCACTGAAAGTCCTCTCCGGGTTCGACGCCGATCTGACCCACGAATGCACCCGCGCCATCAACCGGCTGCGGTCCCTGCTGCTGCAGATCTTCCCGGCCCTGGAACGTGCCTTCCCCGGCACGGTCCTGACCCGTCCCCTCGTCCTGGACCTGCTGATCAAATACGCCGGTCCCACGGGCCTGCGCGCCGCAGGCCGCACCAACGTGCTGCGCTGGGCCCGCCACCACAGCCGGAAAGACCCCGTCCAGCTTGTAGATGCAATCTTCACCGCGCTCGGAGAGCAGACGGTAACCGTCGCCGGAACCGAAGCCGTCGAACTCGTCATCCCGCGCGTCGCCGCCCAGATCAAGGAACTCAAACACCAGCGCGCCATCGTCGCCGACGAAGTCGAGAAACTCCTGGACGACTTCCCTCTTTCCCGGGTCTTGATGTCCATGCCGGGAGTCGGCATCAAGACCGCAGCGACGATACTCCTGACCATCGGCGACGCAAGCAGCTTCAAAACCGCCGGGCACCTCGCCGCCTACGCCGGCATCGCGCCCGTCACCCGCCGGTCCGGCACCTCCATCCGCGGCGAATTCCCGGCCCGCTCCGGCAACAAACAACTCAAGAACGCGCTCTTCCGATCCGCCTGGATCGCCTCGTGCCATGACCCGCTCTCCAAGGCCTACTACGACCGGAAACGCGCCCAAGGAAAGAAGCACAACGCCGCCATCATCTGCCTCGCCCGGCGCCGCTGCGACGTCATCCACGCGATGCTCCGAAACGGGACACTCTACGAGGAAAAAGCTCCCCAGGCCGCTTGACCAAAAGCATAGGGACACCCCCCCCGGGATTTCAAACGCCGATAAGGGACCTTCTGTCTCCCGCGGCAGAGGGCGCCTCGTGCTGCGGCTGACCGGAATTCCATTCCGTAGGGCACCTGATGTATGAATCAGAAGAGCCTCACCTCTGCGACGTAGATGCGGCTGATGGCTGCATGCCTTGAGCTGGCAAATTTCCGGCGACCCACCGCGTTATCCAGGTGACCATGGGCTGAGTGAAGCTGAGGAAACATGAAGTGGGCAAGGTGCAAAGTAGACGGACGAGACTGGAAGGCAAGTGAGTTCAGCAGACTTGATGCCGCCCGACGCCAGGCAAGGAGGACCGACTTGGTCTGTCTGGGCTGCGGCGGTCCAGCGTTCTTCCGGTCGCCGTCCGACAAGAGGCCCGCCACTTTCGCTGCCAAGCATCAAGCTGATTGTGCCGCGGTGGCAGTGACGTGGACGGTGTTCCGTTATCTGCAGTAATCTCCCCTAAGCCGGGAACTGCGGTGCAGCCGCCGGGCCTCAAGCGAATGAATTCGCGGCACGCAATAGCTTTGGCCGTGTCTGATCTGTTTCACCGGTGCTCTTTTTGGTGTGGACTACTCGGCGATGTCCTCGGCCCATAGTTCAGGGAGTTCATCCTGGAAGGTGCGCATCATCTCGACGCATCGGGCATCGTTCAACACGACTACTTCGACGCCGCGTGCGCGGAGAAGTTCGAATTCGCCGGGGAATGTCTCGGCTTCGCCCACCACCACGCGCGGAATCTTGAACTGGATGATGGTCCCGGTACACATCGCACACGGTGCCAGGGTGGTGTAGAGGGTCGTGTCCCGGTAGCTCTTCTGGCGTCCGGCAGCCCGCAGCGCAGACATCTCGCCGTGGGCGATTGGATCTCCATGCTGGACACGCTCGTTGTGGCCACTGGCAATCACTTCCCCGCCGCGGGCCAGGGCAGCGCCGATCGGGATGCCGCCCTCTCGGAGGCTCTTTTGTGCTGCCTCGTAGGCGGCCTCGAAGACCGGGTCTGTGATGGTTCGTTCAGTTTCTGACATGGGTGCAGTCTAAATCGCACGTGGAAGATATGTTGTTGGCCATCGACGGCGTGACATCGAGGCTATGTGACCGGGGTCCGACCAACGGGAACACTGTCCGTGGCATCAGGCACCTGCCGGCCCCGCGTCCCACGTCTGGTGACAATCCGAACCTGCCCGCTCACCATAGGGGATGATCAAATGCGGCTAGCCACTCCGCTACCGGCCTGCGTACCCTAACTCACAGACTCAGTCCTCGGTCCCGCCTCCGTGGATGCCGGCAAGCTGGAGGGCATAGCAGCAGCCGCCCTGCAGGACCCGGCAGCGGAGTTGCAGTCAGCCAGCGCCACAAAGTTCGCCGATGTTCAGCATGAACACTGGCGGCCTCTGGCGGGTCGAAGGCACAGCACGGACCCGAGACGGCGCCGGCGGCCCCCGCCCGGGTCGCAGCATTCAGCACCGTCGTTCAGCTGGTTCAATCCCCGTTGCTGTGGAGCGGCATCAGGCAGGTTCCTCCGAACGTCAGAGACGACTTGGTCCGCTACTATCCGCTGCGCACCGAAGTCGATGTTCATGCCTCTGGCCTGGCGGAGGCCATGCCAGCCGGCGGCCGGCTATCCGACGTCTACCGAATCGACGAACTGGACGGCCAATGCACCGCCATCTGGATGGAGGACATCCCCGAAACTCCGGGTGGAGAGTGGTCTGCGGGCCGGTTTCGGGACGCCGCGATGCTTCTCGGCAGGCTGGCCGGCAGCAGTGAGGTGTGGGATGGCGGCCCCGGCATTTCCTCCGCCAGAGACGCTGCCAGGATGCGGTTCCATCTGGCTACCGCGAACTCTTCTCCCTAGAACCTGATAACGATCCGACAGTACAGCCAACCGCATTCAATGCAATACCGCCGTCCATGAACGCGGATGCATCCGATGGTCAGTCCTACCGCCTCGGGATGGCCAGGTTGCACGAGCACCAGAGTCTGCCCCTTGTGATCCTCGTTGGTTCCAAAATCTTCAGTACCACCGACCCACGTAATGGGCTCTCGCTGCCAGCCCGTTGGCGCTGTCAGACCCAGTTCTTCGACAACATGGCTGACATCTTCGCCAGGCTTGAGTCGGCGAACCGTCAACGCACGGATGAAGTCATGCAGAAAATTTTGGAGCTCAATCACGTCCAGCAGAGAATCGTTAAGACGATCACCCGTGTCCATCGGAACCTCCCTCAAGTACGCCCAAGTCTACGATCGATTTGGGAGAATTTCATTTGGTTTCGCGGCCGGAGATGCGCGTAGCTGGGGTCAGGAAGATGTGACGCGACCACATTTGGGTTAGCCGCAGCCCAGACGAAGCTCGGGGATATCGTTGGCTCCTTGACAGCGCGCCTGATCAGGCGAACCATGTCGGGTAATTGGCCTACAGTCGGGAGAATTCCGCCGCCGGCGGACTGGCGCAGGCGCTGGCGAGCATCGGACTCGCGCCTCCGGTTTGGGCCATTTGGGGAGGGTTTGAATCATGACAAATTTCACGCGGGTGGGCGACAGCGGAGCATTGGCTGGTGCCGCTACTGATATAGCGGTTGAGCAGCTCGGGTTTTATTCGCTGACGGCGGTAAGAACGGGGTCGGGCAATCTGAAACTGATCAATTGGAGCACTGGCGGCCCGGGCGCTGTTACTCGGAACTCGGACAGCGACGATCAGGCAGGCGAGGTAAGCGCGATTGCCGTCGCAAGAAATCGGAACCTTACCGTCACCGCCGTCCGCGACGGCAGCGGAGATCTGCTTCTCATTTCTTGGGATGACGGGATCGGTTCGGGCCCCATCTCTCGTCTCAAAGACACTCATGGCAAAGCTGGGGCAGCCAGCATTGTCACCATCGTGCCGGGGCCGCCGAAGACAGCAGCGGACCTGGTGACGGCGGTTCGGGCGGGCAATGGCTCTCTGAAACTCATCAGCTGGGCTCTCGACAACGCCACGGGAACGATCACGCGTCTGGGCGACAGCGATGACCAGGCGGGCGCAGTAAGCCTCATCGCGGTCTCGGTGCCGTTGCCGAATGTTGTGCTCACCGCCGTTCGGGCCGGTAATGGCAAGCTCAAACTCATCAGCTGGGGCTTTTCCGAAGACGGCAAGAATATTTCCCGCCTGGGCGACAGCGGTGACCAAGCCGGTGAGGTGAGTGAAATCGCCATGGCGGGGCTGGCCACGGCGGTCCGGGCTGGCAACGGCTCGCTGAAGCTCATCAGCTGGTCGCTGTCACCGGACGGTACGCAGATCCAGCGGCTCCACGACAGCGACAACCATGCCGGCCCCGCAACCTGCATCTGCATCTCGCGTTTAGGCGACGCGCGATACGTGACGGCGGTGCGCGCCGGCAACGGCTCCTTGAAACTGATCAGTTGGGATGTCGATCCGAACAGCGGAATTATCCAAAGAACTGGGGACAGCGATGACAAGGCGGGTGCTGTCAGCGAAGTCGCTTTGGCAGTTCCCAGTGGAAACAACATCACGACTGCGGTGCGCGCCGGCAACGGGACGTTGAAGCTCATTACGTGGCGGATGGAGGACTAGAGGCCATATGAAGCGCGCGGGTGGGCTGACATAGGACTGGAACCAGGGTGCAAGGAGGTTCGGGGGTTATCCGGTCCGCGGCCTTGAACTGGACTGGTCCTGGCAGAGAATCCCGGGGAAGGCATCGGGAAGCTGTCCCCGGAGCAGGCCGAGATCCCACGGTTGCGACGTCAACTGGAGGTGAGCGAGAGCCGGTTGAAACGATCCGACGCAGCCCTTGGTGTGATCGGTAAGATACACGCCCCCTCGTGCTGTGCTTATTCGGGGCCGGTCGTATTCCGGAGGTCGACTCTTACTGCCGGAATGAAATCGCCAGTCAAAACTGTTCCGCACGGACGGCCGTTTCGGCAGCCCGGTTGGGGCGCCGAAGTGGGCCAGAAAGAGGGTGTGCACATTGTGCACACCCTGGGCTTCGGATCGGGTCGTATGTCGGCCGGATCGGGTCGGATTCCGCATGTTTCCGGGGGAGCCCAGTGTTTGCGGGGGAGGGAATGCAGTTCGAGTCCCACCTCGGGCACGTTTTTTCCCTGTTCAGGGGCTTGTGGGCCGCTGAGTGTGTACAAATCTCCTTTTATGGCCCCTGCGGGGCCCATTTTTGTAGGCGGCAGTTGCGCTCTGGCGGCTCCTTCTCTTGGCCTGGGACAGCGGTGTTGCTGTTCACTCCTTCATGGCCGGGAGCGCCTGAAACTGCATGACTTGCTTGGACTTGGGATCAAACCCTCATGGTCATCGCTGTTGGCGGCCGGAACCCTTGGGAAACTCTCGTCATGTCCTCGATGATGATTTCGAGCACCGGACAGGGGCCGGGCGAACGGATCGAGTTTGGTGACGACCAGGGTGCCCCCGGCCCGGTAGCCGCCCCGCTTTGTTGACTCCCGACCGTTCCCGTCGCGCCGAGGTGACCATTGATCCGGTCCTCGGGGACGCCCAGACGCGGGGCTATTTCATGACGCGGGCGCCGTGGGATTCCTGTACCGCCACTACGGATCACCTTCCCCGGATGAGGTCCAGACACACGGTGCGGGCAGACAAAAGTCGGACTCGCGCATGGCAGGCCCGCCTGCCGCAATCCATTTCGAAAAGGAGCCTCCAGTGTCCAGACCACACACGGTCCTTGCAGGAGCGATCGTAGCCGCGGCAGCCATCGCACTGCTCACGAGCTGCAGCACGTCCAGCCCCGGCACCAGCGTCAGCAGCGCCAGAGCGGAGAAGAACGTTTCGCAGGCCTGCGCTGCTGCCAGCGCCTTCGCCGGGTCCCTGACAAATTTCAAACAGACACTAAAGCCGGGCGCCACGATAGAACAGATCAAATCGGCAAGGGAACAGGTCGCGAAGACCTACGACGACCTGGTCAAGGCCAGCCAGGAGGTAGCCAAGGACGAGATGGACGCCGTCAAACCGGCCGAAAACAAGTTCGACGCAGCCGTCAGAGCCGTCCCGGATGACGCCTCGCTGACCCAGGCAGCAGCATCCCTGCGGGACGATGAAGCTAACGTCCAGGCCGCCATCAGTGACCTCCAGACGGCGACCAAATGCTGATGCCCAGGCTCCTCCGGGGGACCTGCGCCCAGCTTCGGCACGGTCCAGGATGCATCCCCGTACAACACCGCTCCCATCGAAAGCAGCGAAGCTGACATGAATTTCTTGGAAGACTTTTGGGACCCTCTTGTGGTGGTTTTTCTGCCTGTATGCCCTGATCGCCTTCCTCTGGGCGTTGTTCGCAGTCATCGGCGATCTCTTCCGCGACGACAAGCTGAGCGGCTGGTCGAAGGCCCTCTGGATCCTCTTCCTGGTCTTCGTGCCCTTGTTGGGCGTGCTGGTGTATTTTGATTGCCCGCGGAAAGGGCATGGCGGAGCGGTCCATGGAACGGGCGCGGGCCAACCGGGAGTCCTCGAATGCCTACATCCGCAGTGTCGCGGCAGCTAGTCCCAGCGAGGAGATCTCCGAAGCCACGGCTGTTCGGGACTCCGGAACCATCAGCGCTGACGAGTTTGAAAGGATCAAGACCTAAGCCCTGGTCTGAGAGCGCCATCGACCGGCGCCGCGAGGCAGCAGAGATGCAGCACTCCTCGGCCGACGCTGTAGTGGCTGTCCTTTCGTGGCCTGTCGGGTCAGTCAGCTAGTTTGCAGGCGCCGGGACCGGCGACGAGGTGCCGGGGCGGTCCCGTGGGTGTGTCCGATGGCCTCGAGCACCACGGCGGGCAGGCTCTGGGTGCTCATCATGATCTCGCGCTGCCGGCGTGCGCCCGTGCCGGTGGTCAGGATCCGGGCCACTTCCGAGGTCACTTGCTCCTCGTCCCCGCTGTCGGCCAGGGCTGGCCGGATATGGGAGAGGAGGACCTGGACCACTTCGGCGGCCGGGCATGGAGCGTTCAGCAGGGGGTGCAGGAGGGTGTCGTCGACTCCTGATTGACTTGCCTTCCACGCCGCCAGGCGCAGTTGCCCGGCGGATAGCGGGGGCGCAGAAATCCCGGCGCGCCATTCCTGGGCGGCCCGTTCAACGAGTGCCCGCACGATCGCGGCAATGGCGGCCGCGTGTGAGGCCTCCATGCAGACGTCGGCAATGCGCACCTCCACCGTCGGGTGATTCCGGGAGAGGCGCGCGTCGAAGTACACCATGCCCTCGTCGAGGAGTACGCCCGTTGTCAGCAGGGATTGCACGTACCGGTGGTATTCCCGTTCTGATCCGAACCTTTCGCTGGGCCCGGCGGTCGGCCAGCGGTTCCACACCTGGTAGCGGAAGCTTGCGTATCCGGTGTCGGCGCCCTGCCAGAAAGGGGAGTTCGCGCTCAGCGCCAGCAGCACGGGCAACCAGACCCGGATTCGGTCCAGGACTGCCACCCCTTCCTCACCGTCGGTGATACCGACATGAATATGGAAGCCGCAGGTGAGTTGCTCCCGAAGCGTCAACCCGAACCGGGTTGCCATGTTCAGGAAACGGGGCTGCGGTACGAGGGTAGGACTGGCCGGGACGGGACTGGTGGCCACGGCGGCCGCTCGTGCGCCCACCGAGCGGGCCGCCTCGTCGGCAAGCCGCCGGCCCTCTCGGATCCCCGCAATTACTTCCTGGAGCGTGGAACAGACAGGGCCAACGGCCTCGAGCTGCTCTTGCTGGACCTCCAAAGCCAAGAATGGGCCGCCACTCGTTCCGGGGTGCTGTGGGGCCTTGGCCAAGCACGCTTCCGCGGCGGGTACGGGCTGCCCCGTCGTGGCATCGACGAGCAGGAATTCCTCCTCGACGCCGAACGTCCTCTGAGCCCCGCCGCCAGAACGGTTGGGTGGTCTCGTCATTGAAGAATTCAAGGCAGCTCCTAACAGGAAGGCCTCCAGCCCTGCTGCGGCAGGGCGGCTGCCAATGACGCTATACAGCCTCCTCCACGAGCCATGACCACCGGCTCGCTCGCGCTGCTGATTTCCCCAGAATATCCCCGACAAGAGCCTGCCGGAAGGAAAAGCCTGTTGTAAGACGGTCATCCAGACGCAAGTGCCCCAACGGGCCCCACCTTGCGGGCAACGGGACGCGTAACGGAATGTCGGGGCAGTGATGCGGGATTACCGGAGGCTCGTCCCTCCGCACTGGCAGCGGTCGTAGGCGCGATGGGTTGACCGGTGATGCTCCGCGCACGACAATGCGAACCATGAGTGATCATCGCAGCTTTTCCGAGCCGGCTCCGTTCACCGCCGGTGACTTCGCCGAGCGGTTGCGGCGAGCAGCTCACGCCGCCCAGGATGCCGGGCTCGACGGCATCCTGGTCACTCCTGGACCGGACTTGCTGTACCTCACGGGGTATGCGCCCGTGGCCATCACCGAACGCATCACCATGCTCGTGGTCCCCGTCGACGCGGAGCCCGCCATGATCGTTCCGAGGCTCGAGAGGCCCGACGCGGAAGCAGCCGCCGGCGCCTCGATGCTGAGGATCACCGACTGGACAGACGGGAGCGACCCCTACACGGAATCTGCGGCGCTGATGGCTGGCACCGGACGTTATGCCGTCTCTGACTCGGCCTGGGCCATGCACCTCCTCGGCCTGCAGGACCGACTGCCCAAGTCGTCCTACGTCTCGATGACGTCCGCCCTGCCGATGCTTCGGGCGATCAAGGATGACGACGAGATCGAGCGGCTGGCGGCGGCTGGCGCGGCCGCAGACCAGGCGTACGAGGAGATCGTCACAGTGCGGTTCGCTGGGCGCAGCGAGGCTGACGTCGGCTCTGATCTCGCGGACCTGCTTCGCCAATTCGGTCATTCGCAGGTGGACTTCACCGTCGTCGGTTCGGGTCCGAACGGCGCCAACCCTCACCACGAGATCGGCCCGCGGATCATCGAGGACGGTGACATGGTGGTGCTTGACTTCGGCGGCCTCAAGCACGGCTATGGATCAGACACGACGCGGACTGTGCACGTCGGCGAACCCACCGCCGAGGAGCGCGAGGTTCACGACGTTGTCAAACACGCACAGCAGGCCGGGTTCGAGGCCGTGCGGCCAGGAGTCGAGTGTCAGGAGATCGATCGAGTGTCCCGGGCGGTGATCGCTGAAGCCGGCTACGGCGACTACTTTATTCACCGGGTCGGGCACGGAATCGGATTGACGACCCATGAGCCGCCGTACATGGTCGAGGGCGAAACCCAGATCCTCCACCCCGGCATGTGCTTCTCGATCGAACCCGGAATCTACCTGCCGGGCAGGTTCGGCGTAAGGATCGAGGACATTGTGACGGTCGTTCCTGACGGCGGACGGCGACTCAACCAGACCTCGCACGAAATGAGAATAGTCCACTAGTCAGCCGACGTGCTCCACACACTGACGTGGACCCGGAACGAGATCGCTCCTGAGAGTCCTCAGGAGCGATCTCGCATTGGCCAGGCCGAGCGCTGGGCAGAACCCATGCGACCCACCGATGCCGCCGGCAGGCGCGATTTGGCCGATGCAGGCAAGCAGGTAGTCCGGCTTAGCGGCCACGGCCGAACCGCGGCCGTTGCCCCAGTCACAGAGCGTGACTGGTTTATGCGAACCTCATCAACGCGGTGGTGGTCGTCCACCGGTACGGGCGGGGGCGGCTAGCCGGACAGGGTGGTGTAGTGCTGGAGGAAGAGGGCCAGGGACTCGGCCAGGGCGCTGATTTCGCCCGGATCGACGCTCTCGTTGGGTGCGTGGATGAGTGCGAGCGGTTCTTCGACGCCCAGCAGGATGATTTCCGCGTCCGGGTAGGTGTCGGCGAAGACATTGCAGAGGGGGATTGATCCGCCCTGGCCCAGGGTGGTCATCGGCTGCCCGTATGCCTCGGCCATTGCGGCACTCATGGCATTAAACGCCGGCCCGCCAACTGCCGCCTTGAAGGGTGACCCGATGGCCTCCAGGTCCACGGCGACGTGGACTCCCCAGGGGGCGGTGGCCTTGAGGTGGTCGACCAGCGCTGTGTGGGCGTCAGCGGCTGCCATGCCGGGCGGGACGCGCAGGTTCAATCGGGCGGCGGCCCGCGGTACGATCGCCGCGGTCGACCCCGTCACCGGCGGGCAATCAATGCCTAGCACGGTGACGGCCGGACGCGCCCAGAGCATGTCGGAAACGGTGCCACTGCCTAGCAACGTGACGCCCTCGAGCACCCCGGCGTCGGAACGGAACTGCTCGGGCGGGTAAGGTGCGCCCGTCCAGGTCTGGACGTTGTCCAACCCGGTGACAGTGGTGTTGCCTCGCGTGTCGCGCAGCGATGCCAGCATCGAGATCAGAGCGGCGAGGGCATCGGGCGCTGCGCCGCCGAACATGCCTGAGTGGAGTTCGGATGTCATCGCCTCCACGCTCACCACGACGTTGACCATGCCGCGGAGGGTCACTGTGGCCGCAGGGTGTCCCACGGCGGCGTTGCCGGTGTCGCAGACCAGGATGGTATCGGCTCTGAGCAGCCCGGGGCGGCTCGCCACGAATGCCTCGAGCCCGCCGGTGCCCTGTTCCTCCGATCCCTCGACAACGAGCTTCAGATTCACCAGTACGTCGTCGCCGAGCGCCCTGAGTGCGAGAAGGTGGGCGAGGATGTTGCCCTTGCAGTCGGCGGCGCCGCGGCCGTACCAGCGGCCGCCCACTTCGGTGAGTTCGAAGGGCGGGGTGCGCCACGCGGCATCATCGAGGGGTGGCTGCACGTCGTAGTGCGCGTAGAGGAGCACGGTGGGCGCCTCCGGATCGGGGCCCGGTCTTGAGCCGACGACTGCGTCGGAGCCGTCCGGCGTCCGCTCGAGATGGGCATCGGAAAATCCGAGCTCAGCGAATTTTTCGAGCACCCACTGAGCGGCCCTGGCACACTCCTCGACGGGGAACTGCCGCGGGTCCGCCACAGACCGGATGGCGACGAACTCGGCCAACTCCTCCCGTGCCGGTCGCATTAGTTCGGTGATGCGGTCTCGGAGGTCCACGGCTCACGCACCACCCGTGCGGTACGTCTTGAGGGCATTGATGAACTGCTGGAACTCAGCGAGCTGGTCCGGGCAGTAGACCTTGATAATCGCGACCTCGCCGATGGCGATGCGGGCGTTCGCGATCACGGGCCTGTTGCCTGGCCCGGTGGCCCCGTTCGTCAGCTGGCTCAGGAAGGTGGCCCGGCTCAGCGCATTGTTCGGGTTCGCGCAGACCGCGCCGCCGTCGTCGCCGAGTACACGGGCTATCTGTTCGCGCGAGGGGGCCGTCCCACCGGCCGATTCGATCGTCGCGATCAGCTGGTCGGCCTTCGTCAGGGACTGTTGCGTCTCCCTCGCCTGCCTGAAGTTCAGCAGTGCGACAACGGCGAACACCACGAGCAAGGTCATGGCAACGATGTAAATGACCGAGCGGCTGCGCTTGGTCGAGGACTCAGTCTGCGTGCTCATGACTTCGGCACCTCCGTCTGCGTTTGTTGGTCGGGCAGCTTCCAGGAGGGCTTGCGGAACCTATAGAAGAGGAACGGCACGAGCAGGCCGAGCCCCAGTGCGCCGCCGCCGACGATCAGGAAATAGACAAGCGGATCCCCGTTGCCGAATTGCGACGGCGGGACGAACCCGACAAGCAGCGCGGCCAGGGAGGCTGCGAATCCTACGCCGCACAGCGTCAGCAGCATCGGCGCTCGGAAGCCACGCGGGTGCTCAGGGTCGTTGCGGCGGAGCCGGACGGCGGCCACGAACATGAGCAGGTACATGATCAGGTAGACCTGCGTGGTGATCACCGAGAAGATCCAGTACGTGCTCGAGACGTCCGGGATCAGCGCATATCCGAGAGCGATCACGGTGGTGACGAGCCCCTGGATGACCAGGAGGTTCTGCTGGATGCCGTTCTTGTTCAGCTTTTGCAGGAACGGCGGGAGGTAGCCTTCCTCACGCGAGATCAGCAGCAGGCCCTTGGACGGACCGGCCAGCCAGGTCAGCATGCCGCCGAGGGAGGCCGCGACGAGCATGATGCCCAGGATCGGCGTGAGACCTTGCATGTTGAAGGACGCCAGCACCGCGTCGAAGGCCTGCATGACACCCGCGGTGAGGGAGAGCTCATCGGCCGGGACGATCCAGCTGATCGCTAGCGCCGGCAGGATGAAGATGAGCAGTACGAGTCCCATGGCCAGGAACATCGACTTCGGGTACTCCTTGGACGGGTTCTTCAGGGAGGACACGTGCACCGCATTCATCTCCATGCCGCTGTAGGACAGGAAGTTGTTCACGATCAGCACGAGGCTGGCCAGTCCGGCCCACTCGGGGAAGAAGTTTGCCGCGGTCATCGGAGCGGCGGACGGATTGCCCTGGCCGAGGAAGACCACACCCAGGATGACGAGCAGGGCGCCCGGGATCAGGGTGCCGATGATCAGGCCACCGCTGGCCAGGCCTGCCACGCCCTTCGTGCCGCGAGAGGAGACATACACGCCGGCCCAGTAGAACACCACGATCACCAAGGCTGTCCACACGCCGTTGCTGGCCAGTGCCGGGTTGAAGACGTAGGCGAGCGTGCTCGCGACGAATCCCAGCAGGGTCGGATAGTAGAAAATCGTCATTGCGAACTGGCACCACACCGCCAGGAAGCCCATTGGTTTGGAGATTCCGGACGATACCCAGTTGTAGATGCCGCCCTTCCATCCGGAGGCCAGCTCGGCGGACACGAGGGAGGTGGGCAGCAGGAAGACGATCGCGGGAACCACGTAGAGGAAGACTGAAGCGAGGCCGTAGACGGCCATGGTCGGGGCCGCTCGGAGACTGGCGACCGAACTGGTGGTCATCAGCGCCAGGGCCACCCAGGAGATCCACACGGCAGGGGGCGCCTTCGGCCGGGTCAGTGCCTGTTCGCTCACGGGAGCCACATCCCGGGGCGCCCCGTGGTCTGTGCCACGGGCCAGGCGGAGCTATACCGCCTGGGGCGAGTAGTCGACGGTTTGAACATGCCACTGCCCCCTTATCACACAAAGTTCTCGGTGCCTACAGCATGGACTTAGAAATTAGCAGGGAACAGTCCCTAACTCCCCTATGCGTCAGGTCTGCGGGGTGCTAATTTGCGCGGTTTCGGGTGCGTTTCCAGAGCAGGTCGGTGATCAGGGCCAGGGCGAGGATAACCGCCAGCGCGGCGGCGGTGGCGGGTTCGTTGACGAGCGTGGTGGTGCAAAATACGACGAACGTTCCCAGGGTCGCGATCAGGGCGATGATGAGCATGAAAAGCAGGGCACCGGTCTCCCGGTACACCTTGAAGTGGGCCAGGGTGACGGCGGAGAAAATGAGCAGTGCTACCGCACTTCCGAGCGATGCGATGCTGTTCAGGTTGAACAGCAGCACCATTACTGCCGCGAGGCCGGCCATGACCAGCAGCCCGACCGGTACTTGCCGGCGGCCCAGGGAGCGGCCGAAAACCGGTGGGAACTGGCCCACCGAGGCCAGATGCCGGGTCATCCCCACAGAGGGGTAGAGGCTGGCGTTCACCGCCCCGGAAGTAGAGAGCAGGGCCGTGATGACCATCAGTACGTAGCCGAACTGGCCGAGCGTGGGCTTGGCGGCCTCGGCCAGCGCCGTGGCGCCGTAGGCGACGACCTGGTCGGCGGTCAGCGTCCCGAAGACGCCCAGGGAGACGGCTACGTACACCGTGGTGGCGATCGCCAGCGCCAGATACATGGCGCGGGGCAGTTGACGCGACGGGTCAGGCAGATCCTTCGCGGTGAAGGTGATGACACCGAACCCGAGGAAGGCGAAGAACGTCAACGCCACGCTCGCGACGATCTCGCGAACGCCTGGGTAGCCCGCTGGGTCGAGGAGCGTCGGGTTCCAGTTAACGATCGTGACGATCGCGAACACGGACAGGATGCCCAGCACCACCTTCACGATCACGGACTGGACTTTTGCCACCGCCGTGGACCCGACGGCGTTCAGGAAAGTCATGACCGCGATGAGCGCGACGGCGAACACCTTGGCCCAGCCTGGGTCACGATTGGTCAGCACTGCACTGGCATAGCCGCCGAAGGACGACGCCACCATTGCTCCGACGATCGCTCCGGTCACATAGAACAGCCATGAAACGATCCCGGTGACGTGGCCTTCTCCGAACCCTCGGGCCAGGTAGGCGAGCATGCCCCCACCGGAAGGATAGGTGGCGCCAAGCTTTGCAAACGAGTACCCCTGAAGACCTGCGATGGCTCCGGCGACCAGAAAGGACACCCACACGGCCGAGCCGGCGACGGCGCCCGCTGCTCCTAAGAGGGCGAAGATTCCCGCGCCCACCATCGAACCCACGCCGATGAAGGCCGCTTGAATGACGGTCATCTGCTTCTTCGGAACCCTGGTCGACATGGTGGCCCTCCCCGTCGTTGGGCCCTCGCGAACGGCCCCGCCTGGAGGCTACCACTGTGCCTCCGGTCTGCGGAACCGGTCAACGGCCTGGATGCGGCACCGGAGGGCAACATGTCCCGCCAAGCTCCTCAAATAGTCCGACGCGCGGGTGAGAGGTCAGCTAGCCTCTGACCCCGGGGCGAGGGAGCAACTCCGGGCGCCAGCGGCACGAGGTGATGTTAGCCAAGGACCCACGACCGGGAACGGCAAGGCTGGGAAACCCGGCGGCACCGGCGGCTACCGGGCGTTGAAGACGTCCGGGCCGAAGCTGTTCTGGCCGGCCGCCCCCGCGTATCCGAGCCGGGGTACTGAAAAGATGTCCTCGATGCTGGCGAGCAGGCTGTAGTGGTTGTACATCCTGTCCGATGTTGTTCCCCCTTTGGTGAACGGCGAGATCACCAGCGCGCCGACCCGCCCGCCAGCCGTGCCTCCGGGGACTCCCGACGGACCGGAGGTCTTGCTGTCGGCTTCGTCGAAGGTAATGACCAGCACCCCGTCCTGTTTGAAGGCCGGTGAGTCCAGGATGCCCGGAATCTGCTGCTGCAGCCAGCTGTCGGCACTTTCGAGGCCGCCCGGCCTGCCGTCGACGCAGGGGCTGTCGTGCCCGTCATTGCACAGGTTGGGTGTGATGTAGGAAAGGTTCGGTGTCGTGTCCGGGGACTTCAGATCATTAGCGAAATGGGTGTAGTCCACGACGTTTTTCTGGCAGTCCGGGGAGGACGTGATTTCCTCAAAGTACACGAACGGGTTGTGGCGCGTTGCGTACTGGTCGCCGACTTTGGCTCTCTGGCGATCGTCCCTGGAATCGAGTTCGGGATGCTGGCAGGGAGCGCCCATGTCCTCCATGTAGCCCTTCCAGGTCTTGCCGGTAGAACGATCGCTGGAGCTCCTCTTCTCCCGCAGTCGTCCCCCCGTGTTGGAGGCTTTCGCAGCCCAGTTGGACGATCAGTTGACGGGGTTGCCGAGTTCGCGCAGCGGGGTCTTGCTGGTTTCGCGGGCCCATGCGGCGCCGGCGACGGCCAGGAGTGAGGAGGCGGCGACGATCCAGGCGGCCGGGCCCCAGTTGGCTTTGTCCCCACCGACCAGCGCGGTGCCGAGCAGCGGGGTGAAGCCGGCGCAGAGGATGCCGATCTGCAGGCCGATCGCCATGCCGGAGTAACGGACCTTGACGTTGAACAGCTCGGAGAACCAGGCCGGGTAGACGGCGTTCGAGGCGGCGTAGGTGCCTGCGGTGATCAGCGTGCTGGCCACGAAGATCATGGGGATGTTGCCGGTGGAGATCACGGAGAAGTAGACGAAGATCATCAGCCCGGACCCGATGACGCCGGTGATGAAGACAATGCGGCGTCCGAACCGGTCGGAGAGGCGGGCCGCGAGCGGCTGCGTGACGATTGCGATCACGTTGCCGAGGATGCTGACCGTCAGCATGGTCGATGCACTCACCCCGACGGACACTGCGTAGGCCAGGCCGAAGGACTGCATGAAGGTGTTGGTAACCACTTGGAAGGACATGAGGGCGACCTGGAAGAACTGCGCCGGGTGCGTCTTGAACATCTTGGCGAAGGGCAGCTTCACGAGTTCGCCGTGGTCGTGCTTTTCTTCGAAGACCTCAGGTTCTTCCAGCGTGCGGCGGACGAGGAACGCGACGATCAGGACGAAGATGGAGAGCCAGAACGGGATGCGCCAGCCCCAGGCGAGGCGGTCGGCTTCGCTCATGGCGGCAACCGGCAGGAACGCCAGCGAGGCCAGCACGATGCCGAAGGAGATGCCGCTCATCGCGAAGCTCGCGAAGAAGCCGCGGCGGCCGGTGGGGGCCTCTTCCATGGTCAGGGCGGAGGCTCCGGCGGTTTCGGCGCCGGCGGAGAGGCCCTGCATGAGGCGCAGCAGCACCAGCAGGGCCGGTGCCCAGTATCCGGCGGTGCTGAAGTCGGGCAGCATGCCGATGAGGAAGGTTGCAGCGCCCATCATGACCAGGGTCAGGACCAGTGTGGACTTGCGGCCGATTTTGTCGCCGAGGTGGCCGAAGAGCACCGCGCCGAAGGGCCGTGCCACGTAGGCGACGCCGAAGGTCGCGAAGGATGCCAGCAGGGCGGCCGTGGGGTCGCCGGGCGGGAAGAAGATCTTGGAGAAGATCAGCGATGCCGCGGTGGCATAGATGAAGAAGTCGTAGTACTCGAGGGCGCCGCCCAGAAACGCGGCCAGGGCCGCCTTCTTGGCTCGCTTGAGCTTACGCTCCTCCTCGACGACCGTGGGGATGGTTGCGAGTTTGGTCATGGTGCTGGTCCTTCCGCACTGAAAGACGGGGATTTGGAGATGGGAGATTTTTAGTGTGTGCGCATACCGCGCATCTGTGCGGTATGCGATTATGGAATAGCATACCGCAGCGTGAGGTGCCTCACAACGATTGATTGCTTCGCCCGGCGGCTTCCCCTCCCTGAAAGGCGGCACCATGGACAACCAGACACCGGCCTCCCGGCTGTTCCTCATCGGCTCGGAAGCCTCGCAGGCCATGTCGCCGGGGCTGTGGAATCCCGTCCTCGAACAACTCGGCAGTAGCTGGGCCTATGAGGCCTGGGATGTGCCTCGCGACGTGCCCATGGCCGGGGTCCGCGCCCGGCTCCTGGAATCCGACGTCGTCGCCGCCAATGTCACGATGCCCCACAAGAAGTGGGCCGCGCAGGCCGCCGACGTTGCGACCGAAGCGGTCCGGCTGGGCGGCGCCTCCAACTTGCTCATCCGGGACGGGCGGAGGCTGGCCGCGTACAACACCGACGTTGCCGCCGTCGCTGAACTGCTCGGTGGCCGGCACCAGCGGCATGCGGTCATGCTGGGGGCCGGCGGCGCGGCCCGGGCAGCGCTTGTGGCGCTCAAGGGGCTGGCCGGGCGGGTCACGATCTCCGACCGGGACCCGGGGGCCGCGCGGCAGCTGCTTGCGCTCGGCGCGAGCCTGGGCATGGACGCGGAGGCGGCCTCGTGGGCGGAGGCGCAGGAACAGGCGTCCCGGGCCTCGCTGATCGTCAACGCGACGCCGGTTGGCAAAGGAAGCGACGACGCGCCTGTCTGGGGCGGGGGCCGGCTGGCCGGGGACGCGTTCGTCTACGACTTCGTCTACGCCGGACACGTGACCGGCACAATAGCCGCCGCGAGGGACCAAGGACTGTGCTGTGCCGACGGCTGGGACCACCTCCGAGCCCAGGCGGCCGCGATGATTCCGCTCCTGGACCTGGCGCCGCAGGCGGATGCCCTGATACAGCGCACGCTCGCCGCCATCCGGACGAAGAGCTGACATACAGCCCGACGCCGGGACGCACGCGCCGCCGTCGTTGTCCGGGGCCTTATATGATCGTAAAAGCCTGCAGCCTTTCGGTATCTGCGGGCCCTAGTGCAGGTTCAAGAAGACAGGGAGTCCATGGAGGAGCAACCGGCGTATTTTGTGAAGTCGGTGGAAAAGGCCTTCGACGTCCTGCTCGCCTTTACCGCGGCCTCTCCGCGGCTGACCGTTTCCCAGGTCGCCGTCAAGGCGGACATGACCCGGGCCTCCGCGCGGCGGTTCCTGCTGACCCTGACGGATCTGGGCTACCTCCGCGCCGACGGCCCGCAGTTCGAGCTGACGCCACGCTCGCTGGACATCGGCCAGTCATTCCTGGCGAACCTGACGCTTCCCAGGGTGGCGGAGCCGCACCTGAAGTCCCTGGCAGCGCGGCTCAACGAAACAACCTCGCTGTGCATCCTGGACGGCACCGACGTCGTCTACGTGGCTTGCGTGCCCTCTCCGCGGCTGCTCAGCGTCTCCATCAGTGTGGGCACTCGGTTCCCAGCTTGGGCGACGTCGATGGGGCGCGTCCTCCTGGCGGCGCTATCCGAACCGGAACTGCAGGCCTACTTCGACTCGGTCCATCTGCAGCGCTTCACCGAGCGTTCCATCGGAAGCGTCGACCAGCTCCGGGCAGAAATAGACTCGGCCCGCGTCAAGGGCTGGTCGATGGTGTCACAGGAACTGGAGGAGGGCCTGCGCGGCGTGGCCGTGCCCGTGTGGCGCGGCAACGACGTCGTCGCGGCCATCAACGTCTCCTTGCAGACGCACCGGGCCCCCGCGGAAGCCATCGAGAAAACGGTCGTTCCGCTCCTGCAGGACGCCGCGCGGCAGATCGGCAACGACTTCGGCGGCCGGCGGGCAGGATTGTCCAAGGCTGCAGGGCAACGATAGTGCGGACCTGGTGGACCGAGGCGACCTTGCTGCGGAACAGCGATCTGGACTCGTCGCACGCTCGCAAGTGACGCCTGCCAAGCCGAAGCCCCAGTGCTGGCGGCCCCGGTTCACGGACGAGCTGCAGCCGGCGCCTCGGTAGGTCCTGCTTGAGCCTTTCCAGTTTCCTGACCCACAGGGCGACCGGTTCAGTGGGAGTGGACGGTGGGTGCGGTCCAGCTGGCGAGTATTCGCATGGCGTCGGCGGTCGCGGATCCGGGTTCGACGGTGTAGACGAGCATGACCAGGCCTGGGTCTGTGGAGAGTTCGAATGATTCGTAGCCGAATTCGAGGTCGCCGACGGCCGAGTGGGTGAGCATTTTTCCTCCGGACCGGTAGCGGAAGACGTCGTGGGAGGCCCAGAGCGAGCGGAAATCATCGCTTTGGGTCGAGAGGGTGCCGATGATCTCGATCAGTTCCTTGTCGTAGGGGTCCTTGGCCGTTGCGGCGTGCAGGAGCGCGACGACGTTGTGTTTGGCGGTGTCGAAGTCGCGGTGGAACCGTTGGGCTCGTGAGTCCAGGAACAGGTAGTGCGCGTAGTTGAAGCGGTCGCGGGATCCGTCGTCAGGCAGTGAGTAGAGTGCCCGGCCGATTCTGTTGGAGGCGAGGCGGTCAAGTCGGGCGTTCTGCACGAAGGCGGGGGCATCGATGGAGTCCAGGACACTCTGGATACCTGGCCTGACGGTGCTGCGGTTGGAGGGTTTCCGTCGCGGCGCGCGCCGTTGGGTGATCCGGGTGAGGTCGAGCAGGTGGTCGCGTTCGTCTTCGTCGAGCTGCAGGGCGCGGGCTATTGCTTCGATGACTTCGCGGGACGCACCGGAGATTTTGCCGCGTTCGAGACGGGCGTAGTAGTCGACGCTGACGCCGGCGAGGTGCGCTACTTCTTCGCGTCGCAGGCCGGGGACGCGGCGGGCTCCGCTGTAGAGCGGGACACCTGCCTGCTCGGGGGTGAGTTTGGCGCGGCGGGACGTGAGAAAGCTGCTGATCTCGGACCGGGAATCCATATCTCCAAGGGTAGGCGAGCAGCCTTGGGTGCTGACAGGACCTGTCAGGTCCCCCCAACGCTCAGGTGCGTTCATCGCCGCGGCAAACGGGTGGCGAGGGGTGCCATTGCCAGGGCGAGACCGGCCGCTATCAGCAGGCTGGTGGAGAAGCCTTGAAGGAAGGTGGTCGAGCGGGCGAGCAGGGAGCCGAACACCGCGACCGCCAATGCCCCGCCAATCTGACGGCTGGTGTTGAAGATGCCGCTCACGGTACCCGCACGCTGTGGATCGAAGTTGTTCAGCAGGACGGCGGTGATGGTCGGGATGACCAGGGGCCCCGCGAGACCCACAAGGATCATCACAGTGGCCACTACCCAGACCGGTATGGCCGCCGGCAGGAGGGCGATAAGGGTGAGTCCTGCGGCCATGAACGTCATTCCGCCGGCGATGAGTGTGCGTGCGCCGAGTCGTTCCGAGAGCCTGGCGATGAAAGGCGTGAGGACCGCACCGGCGAGCATCATGGGAACGAAGACCGCTCCGGTTTCCACCGGTGAGAGGCTGCGTTCCTGCTGCAAGTAGAGGCTCATGACAAACGGCAGGCCAAAGTAGCCCACCATGTAGGAGAAGCCAATCCCGATGGACACGGCCATCGTGCGGTTACCCAGCAGCGGCAGCGGCACCATGGGGTGCGCTCCGCGGCGCTGCGAAACGACGAAGTCTGCACCTGCAAGGACGAACAAGCCAAACGCAACGATCGTTGGCGGTGCCGTGATGCCGGCCGCTCCGGCTTCGATGGCACCGTAGGTGAGGGCCCCCATGGCGGTGATCGCGGTGACCTGTCCGGCCCAGTCGACAGGGACGGACAGTTGCGGCGACCGTGGAACGCGCCGCAGCAGCAGCAATGCCCCCGCCCCGACTGGAAGGTTGATAAAGAAGATCAACCGCCAGTCGACGAGCGAAAGCAGACCGCCCAGCACGGGTCCGGAGATTGACGCCAGCGCTCCTCCCATGGCCCACATCCCGACGGCGCGTGCACGCTTGATGGGGTCGGGGAAGGCTTCGCCGATCAACGCCATCGACGCGGGAAGCATCACTGCCGCCGCAGTTCCCTGCAGGATCCTTGCCCCGAGCAGCACAGTGACTGTGGGCGCGAGTCCGCATCCCAGCGAGGTGACCACGAACGCGGTCATGCCGATTGCGCATGCACGCCTGGCCCCGACCCGGTCAGAAAACGCTCCGGCCGATAACAAGCACGAGGCGAACAACAACGTGTATCCGTCAACGATCCACTGCAAACCGGTGATCGTCGCCCCGAGGTCGAGGCTGATTTGGCGCAGAGCAACGTTGACCACCACAGCATCGAGCGTGATGACGAAAAATCCGGTGACGGCGGCGAGCAGCGCTGCCCTTGAATGACGGACTCCCGCTGGAGTGAGTGTGGTGGTGTTCAAAGACGTTCCTTCTCAAGGGGTCGGCGTTCTCGAATGGGCCGCCTTGCTGACGTTACGAGGAACGGAAGAGACGAAACAGGACCTGCCAGACCATGTCTCAACAGGGCCTTCTCCGCGCAGGGCAGGTACGGGATCGTCAAAGGGCCGGAACCTATCGGTTCCGGCCTCCACTCCACCGAAAGAAGCTTTGCGCGTATGACGACATCCACTACTCCGGCAGTGCCGACACGGCAACGGCTCCCGTTCGTCGTTCCGCTGCTTGCGTTGGGTACATTCTTGATCACTACCGAGTACATCGTCGCGGGACTTCTCCAGGAGATCGCGGCCGATCTGGGTGTCGGTCTTGCCCGGGTCGGGCTCCTGATCACGGCCTTCGCGGTCGGAATGATCGTTGGTTCCCCTGTCATGGCTCTGGCGACTCTGCGCCTGCCGCGGCGCGCCACGCTCGTTTTCGCGCTGGTGGTCTTCGCGGCCGGACACGTCATGGCGGCGCTGGGAAGCGACTTCGGGATCGTTCTCCTCGCGCGTGTCATCACTGCCCTGGCGGCAGGGTCATTCTGGTCCGTGGCCGCTGTCGTCGCCACGCAGGCGGCCGGCCCGGCCAACAGCTCCCGTGCCCTGGGTGTCATGATGAGTGGCGTCGGCCTTGCCACCGTTGCCGGCGTCCCGCTCGGATCCTTCGCCGGCCAGCTCCTTGGCTGGCGAGGGACATTCTGGGCCCTGGCGATCCTGTCTCTCCTCGCAGCTCCCGTTATTGCGCGGTTCACGCCCGCAGACACCCGCTCCCACGTGCCATCCGTGCGTGCCGAAGTAAGGGCGATCATGACCGGCCGGATGGCCATTCTTGTCATCGCGACCGTTCTTGCCACCGGCGGCTACATGACAGCCTTCAGCTATCTTTCCCCGCTGGCCACCGACCGTGCAGGAATGCCGACCTGGGCAGTGCCCTTGATCTTCGTCGTCTTCTCATGTTCCTGCTGGGCATGGCCGGTATGGGCATACCACCGGTCGGAACCGGCCTCGCCGTCCTCTTTGCCCACGGTGCGCCAACAATGGCTGCCGCAGTTTCCGTGTCTGCGTTTAACGGTGGAACGGCAATCGGCACCTGGTTTGGCGCGTCGGCGCTCGAATCGACTCTGGGCGTCCTGGGCCCGCTGACCATCGCGATCATCATGGCAGTCCTCGGTTTGCTGACGCTCCTGGTCCTGGCCCGTACCCGGGCAACGTCCCAACAGGACGCCGAAGCCAGCCTGTAAGTCCGTCCACGATTCCGGCAGGAATCATGGCGGACGCTTTCCAGCCAACACCGACCAGAAGGACAACCCTTGGAGTCAATAACTGCACCGGCGCCGGCACGAATCAACCGGGCCATGATCCTGCTCTTTGCGGTCGCAGGTGGAGCAGCCGTGGCGAACCTGTACTGGGCACAGCCGCTGCTTGAGGAGATAGCGTCGTCGTTCGGAACCTCGCTTGGGGCCGCCGGGCTGCTGGTGACGACCGCGCAGGTCGGTTACGCCGTCGGCACCTTCCTGATCGTTCCGTTAGGTGATGTCGTGGACCGTCGACGTCTCCTGCCGCTGATGATGCTCCTTTGCGCCGCCGCCCTTACTGCCGCTGCGGTAGCTCCGACCTTTGAGGTGTTGCTCTTCGCACTGGTCCTGGTTGGCTTCACAACAGTGTCCGGGCCCCTGCTGACGCCTCTTGCCGGTGACCTTGCCGGGCCCGGGCAGCGCGGTCACGTGATCGGAACCGTCGCCTCGGGGCTGATGATCGGAGTTCTTGCTTCGCGCACGATCAGTGGCCTTCTCGCCGAAGCGTTCGGGTGGCGGGCGCCGTACGCCGTAGCTGCCGCCCTGGCCCTTGTCTTGGCGGTCCTCCTGCGACGGACCATTCCACCGATGGATCCACGGGCCAAGCTGGGTTACGCCGCCCTGCTCGGCTCCACCTTCGGCGTGATCAAACGACACCCCTCCGTTCGCATGTCACTGTTCGTCGCCGGAACTGCCTTCGGCGTGCTCACGCTCTTCTGGACGGCGTTGACGTTTCTGCTCGCATCCCCACCGTTCTCGTACTCCGTCACCACGATCGGCCTGGTCGGGCTTGCGGGAATCGCCGGCGCCGTCGCGGCACAACGATCCGGGCGCCTGCACGATCGAGGCTTGTCCACGCCCGCCATCAGCGCAGCTCTGGCGCTGACCCTGGTGTGCTTTTTCCTCGCCTGGATCGGGGCCACATCCATCATCGTGCTGCTCGCAGTGATCATCCTTTTGGACATTGCGGTGCGGGCGGTCTCGACCTTGACTCAGGCCCGTGTTCTTGCCGTCGACCATGGGGCACGCAGCCGTCTCAATACGGCGTATGTGGTGAGCAACTTCATCGGCGGGGCCGCCGGTTCGACGCTCGCGACCGCTCTCTGGCAGCTCGGAGGATGGACAGCGATCATGATCGGCGGGGCTGTCGCGACAGCCATCGCGCTAATCCTCTGGGTCGCTTCTTCAAGCAGAAGGCGTGACAACGCGGAACACCCGATATCGGCACAAACGACCAGCCAAGAAACAGAGTGAACTGCCGTTCTGACGGGACAGATGACCACATCCTCGCGGCCGAGGACGCGGGGTCGTGGTTATCGCTGAGGAGTTCCAGGGCGGTCATGACAGCCAATCCGTCACAGCGAGACCTCAGGGCGCGCCAAAACTATGCAAAGACTTGATAGACGCCGCGAGGTCGGAGCGGAAGAAGGCCAACAGCTCCGCCGCGCCCGCCGCGTCGCTGGAGGATGTCGCGACAGCACCCGCGAAGACCGTGCTGATCGCGCAGTCGGCGGGGAGGACGCCGAGGATGCGCACGCCGGGCTGCCCGACCAACTCGCTGAGCTGCTGCAGGCCGAGATCGACCTCGCCCTCGGCGAGCAGGCGCGCCACGGGCACGCCTGGACGGGCCTGCACCAGCCGGTCGCGGACCTCATCGGTCATGCCCCATTGGTCGATCATTAACAACAGTTCGGTTCCGCTCGGACCGGTGGAATAGCCGATGCGGGATGCCGTGCGCAGGGCGCTGCGAAGCTCATCGGCATTAGCAAAGGCCGTGCCTTCGGGACGTTTGGCTGCATCGGGGCTGCGTGTGGGCACGCCTACGGCTACCTCCGACAGGACGACCGGGGTGATGGAGGCCGGATCGACGTGCCGCTCGGCAGCGAGGCGTTGGAGAGCGTCCACGGCGAGGAACACAAGGTCGAACGGCTCGCCGCCGGCAACCCGCCGGGCGGCGTCCACTCCGCCGACGGATTCGATCTGTAGAAGCGGTAGCCCGGCCGCGGCGGCAGCTTCAGCGAGGTCGGCGAGAACGTGGCGGGTGGCCATCGACGAGATCGCCTTCATGCGGCATCCTCGAAGGTCTCGGCGTCGACTTCGGCGGCAGATGCCGGTGCATAGCGCGCGCCAGAGATCGTGGCCGTGCCAATCAGCCCGCCGGCCCGCGCCAGCAGCGCGCCGTCGACAGAGATGCCGGCCGCCGCCATGTTCTCACGCAGGTGCGCGATGCTCGTTGTTCCCGGGATCGGCAGAACGTGATCGCCGCGGGAGAGCAGCCAGGCCAGTGCGAGCTGTGCGGGCGTGCAACCGGCCTCCGCGGCCAGCTCCCGCCAGGATTCCAGCAGTGCCGCATTCGCACCCCAGTGCTCGGGCTGGAAGCGCGGCATGCTGCGGCGGATGTCGTTCGGGGCCATCTCGCCCGGGTCCTTGATCGCATCCGCGAGGAAGCCACGTGCGACCGGCGAAAACGCAACCAGAGTCACGCCGTCCTCGCGAGTGGCGTCGAGCATGCCAAGCTCGGCATTGCGACTCCACAGCGAGTACTCGTTCTGCACGGCCGCAATAGGGGCGATTGCCTGCGCCTCGCGCAGCCGCGCCACCGACACCTCGGACAGGCCGATTGCGCCGATCTTGCCCGCGGCGACCATCTCGGCCAGCGCGCCGACGCTGTCGCCGATCGGCACCTTCTTGTCCCACCGGTGCAGGTAGTACAGGTCGATGTAGTCGACACCGAGCCGGCTCAGCGAAGCATCGACCTGTGCGCGCAGCGTATCGGGGCGTCCATCGATGACTTTCACGCCGTCGACGGACGCCATCCCGCATTTGCTCGCCAGGAACACCTCGTCACGGCGCCCCGCGATCGCGGCACCGACAAGTTCCTCGTTGCGGCCGCCGCCGTAAAGCGTCGCCGTGTCGAGCATCCCGATGCCTTCATCAAGAGCCGCGCGCAGCATCGCCAGCCCCTCGTCACGCGACGGGGGGACGCCGTACGCGTGGCTCAGCGACATGCAGCCGAGCCCGGTGGAGGGCAGCCTCACGCCAGCTGCTTCTCAAGCGAGCCGAGCACGCGGTAGCAGTCGATCACCTGGCGAAGCGACGAGTTCGGCTCGCGTCCCTCGCGGATTGCCGAGATGAACTCACGATCCTGCAGCTCGATACCGTTCATGCTGACAGCGACGTGCGACACGTCGATCGACTCCTCACGGCCGTTGTAGAGCTCGTCGTAGCGCGCGATGTAGGTCTCGGTGTCGCCGATGTAGCGGAAGAACGTGCCGAACGGCCCGTTGTTGTTGAACGACAGCGACAGCGTACAGATCGCGCCCGACTCGCTCTTGAGCTGGATGGACATGTCCATCGCGATGCCGAGTTCGGGGTGGATCGGGCCCTGGATCGCGTTCGCCTGCACGATCTTGCCGGCCTGGTAGGCGAACAAGTCGACGGTGTGCGCAGCGTGGTGCCACAGAAGGTGGTCGGTCCAGGACCGGGCCTCGCCCTTCGCGTTCGTGTTGGTGCGGCGGAAGAAGTACGTCTGCACGTCCATCTGCTGCACGTTGAACGAGCCCTCGGCGATCCGGTTGTGCACGAGCTGGTGCGAGGGGTTGAACCGCCGCGTGTGGCCCACCATGGCGACGCGGTCGGAAGCTTCGGCCGCGGCGAGCGTCGCCTCGGCGTCGGCGAGCGAGTCGGCGAGCGGGATCTCGACCTGCACGTGCTTGCCGGCCTTGAGGACCTCCTGCGTCTGCGAGGCGTGCAGACCTGTGGGCGTCGCGAGGATCACCGCATCGACGTCGTCGCGCTCGAGCACGGCGTCGAGCCCGACGACGGCGTTGGCGACGCCGTATTTCGCGGCGACTGCCTGGGTCGGTTCGAGCCGCGTGCCGCTGACGACGGTCACCTCGGCATCGGGGATGTTCATCAGGCCGTCGAGATGTTTCATGCCGAAGGCGCCTGCGGCGCCGACGACGGCCACACGGATCTTGTCAGTCATGGGGGCTCCTATGTTGCGGATGCGGTCAGTCGGTCGGGTTCGTGAGAACAAGGTGGCCGACGGCGGTGTTCGACGCCGGCACGTGGTAGAACCGGTGGTCAACAGAAGGCGCCTCGCCGCCGAACTGGTCGTCCATCGCGCCGCGCGCGATCAGCCAGTCGACGAGCTCGATGCCCTCGGAGCCCGCCTCATCGACGTACTCCATGTGATCCCACTCGGTCAGGCCCAGCGGGTCGGCGATGAGGTGGTCGAGGAACGCGTTGTCCCACTCCTCGTTGATGAGGCCGGCACGCGGACCCTGGAGCTGGTGGCTCATGCCGCCGGTGCCCCAGATCTGTACGTTGAGCTCCGGGCCGTCCCACTTGTCGAGCGCACGGCGGAGCGCACGCCCGAGCTCGTAGCAGCGGCGGCCGGAAGGCACCGGATACTGCACCACGTTGACGGCCAGCGGGATGACCTTGCATGGCCACTCCTCGACGTCGCCGAAGACGAGCGAGAGCGGCACGGTGAGCCCGTGGTCCACGACCATCTCGTTGACGAGGGTGAGGTCGAAGTCGTCCTGGATGACCGACTGCGCGATGTGCGCGGCGAACTCCGGGTAGCCCTTCACGTCGGGCACAGGGCGGGGGCCGTAGCCCTCGTCCGCGACCGGGTACTCTGCCCCGGTGCCGAGCACGAAGGTGGGGATGATCGACGAGTCGAAGGCCGTGGCGTGGTCGTTGTAGACGAGGATGACGACGTCGGGCGTATTCTCCTTGGCCCACCTGCGGGTCCACTCGTACCCGGAGAACACCTTCTTCCAGTACGGCTCCTCGGTTTTGCCGAGGTCCATCGCGGCACCGATCGCCGGGACATGCGAGGTGAACAGCGCCGACATGTACTTCGCCGGGGCGTTCTCGCGCATGGTCTCGGACTTCTCGCGCGGCGCCGGCGGGGCCCAGCCGTCGAGGTCCTTAAGGCGGTTGCCCTCGGGGCGGCGTCCGCCGCCGATCATCATGTCGCGGTAGGCGGCCTCGGACATGCCAGTCATGGAGCCGGCCATCTGCTGGAAGCTCAGGCCGTGCGTGGCGCCGATCTTGCTCAGGAAGTAGATGTTGCCGCCCTCGGCCATCATGGCGTTGAGGTCCATGTCCAGCACAGCCTGGCGCTGCTTGGGCGAAAGGGGCCACTCATCGAGGTACGCCTCGCGGTCGGCCAGGTAGCGCTTGCGGTTCTCGGGCTTCATCAGCGACATCGAGAACTGGTTGAGGTGGTATCCCTTGCGGGCCATCTCCGCGTCGAAGATGATCGTGCCGGGAACGTCCTTGTACGGCTTGTCGAGTGCCATGTCATGCTCCTTCGGGCCAGTAGAGGCGGCGCGGATTGTCCACGAGCAGCTTCTGCTGGAGCTCGGGCGTCGTCGCGATCTGTGGGATGTAGTCGACCAGCAGCCCGTCGTCGGGCATGTGGTCCTTGAGGTTGGGGTGCGGCCAGTCGGTTCCCCAGAGGACGCGGTCGGGGAACTCCTCGACCACGCGGCGGGCGAACGGCACGACGTCGCGGTAGGCGTGCTGCTCGCCGTCGAGAGCGCGAGGTCCGGTGACGGACAGACGCTCGGGGCAGGAGACCTTGGTCCACACGTTGGTGTTCTCACGCATGAACCGCAGGAACAGCTCGAACTCGGGACCGTCCGGGTCCTTGGTCACGTCGGGCCGTCCCATGTGATCGACGACCACGTCGGTCGGGATCGACGAGAAGAAGTCGTACAGCTCGGGCAGGTCCTCGGCCTCGAAGTAGATCACAACGTGCCATCCGAGTGGCGCGATCTTCGCCACGATCTCCTCGAGCGAGTCGGTGGGCACGCGGTCGACCAGGCGTTTGACGAAGTTGAACCGCACGCCCCGTACCCCGGCCTCATGCAGCTCGGCGAGTTGCTCGTCGGTCACGTCACGGCGGACGGTCGCAACGCCGCGGGCGCGACCTGCGCTGCGCTGCAATGCGTCGACCAGGGCTCGGTTGTCGGAACCGTGGCATGTCGCTTGCACGATGACGTTGCGGTCGAAGCCCAGATGGTCTCGCAAGGCGAACAGCTGGTCCGCCGAGGCGTCGCACGGGGTGTACTTGCGCTGAGGTGCGTAGGGGAACTGTCCGCCCGGCCCAAACACGTGGCAGTGGGCGTCTACAGAGCCCTCTGGGAGCCGGAACGTCGGGGTGCTCGGCCCGTCGTACCAGTCGAGCCAGCCCTCCGACTTCTCGAAATCTCCGGTGGTGTCGCCGTGTGTCATCATCAGTTCTCCACGTATTCCAGGCCGGCCTTGGCGAGAGGCTCGCGCATGCCGTAGATGTCCAGGCCCAAGACGCCCTCGCGGAACTTTACGCGTTTGGCTTCCTCGTTATCCTCGCGCTTCTGGCTGGCGTCTGCCACCGCTCCGACCAGCTCGCGCGGGACAACCACGACGCCGTCGACGTCGGCCACGACCACATCGCCCGGGTTCACCACGGCGTTCGCGACCACTACGGGGATGTTCACCGATCCGAGGGTGGCTTTGACCGTGCCCTTGGCGTTGACAGCGCGGGAGAACACCGGGAAGTCCATCTTCTCCAGATCGGCGACGTCGCGGACACCGCCGTCGATCACCAGGCCCTTGCAGCCGCGGGCGGTCAGCGAGGTGGCGAGCAGCTCGCCGAAGAAGCCGTCCTCGCTTTCGGTGGTGCAGCCGGCGACGATCACATCGCCCTCCTGCACCTGCTCGGCCGCGACGTGGAACATCCAGTTGTCACCGGGCTGCAGCAGCACGGTCACTGCCGGACCACAGAGCTTGGCCCCGGTGTAGGCCGGCCTGATGTAGGGACGCAGGAGCCCGACTCGACCCATCGCCTCGTGGATGGTGGCGACGCCGAACTGCGAAAGCCGTTCGACGTCCGTGGGATCCGGCCGTTCGATGTTGGTGCGGACGATGCCGAGGTTGTTCAGTCGCATGGATGGTCCTTTCAGAGTCCGCGCGCAGTGAGGGCGCGGTCAAGCCGTGGGTAGACACGGCGGGCGTTGGCTTCGAACACCTGCGCGCGCTGCGCGTCGTTCAGGTTCGTGGTGGCGTCGACGTACCGCTTGGTGTCGTCGAAGTAGTGTCCGCTGCGCGGGTCGATGTCGCGCACGGCGCCGATCATTTCGCTCGCGAAGAGGATGTTCTCGGTCGGGACGACGTTGGTGAGAAGGTCGATGCCCGGCTGGTGGTACACGCAGGTGTCGAAGAACACGTTGTCCAGCAGGTGCTCCTCGAGTTCAGGCTTGCCCAGCGCCATTGCGAGTCCGCGGAAGCGCCCCCAGTGGTAGGGAACGGCGCCGCCGCCGTGGGGGATTACCAGCTTAAGCTCGGGGAAGTCGCGGAAGAGGTCGCCCTGGAGCAGTTGCATGAACGCGGTGGTGTCGGCGTTGAGGTAGTGCGCTCCGGTCGTGTGGAAGGCCGGGTTGCACGACGTGCTGACGTGCACCATGGCCGGGATCTCGTACTCGACGAGTTTCTCGTATATCGGGTACCACGAGCGATCGGTCAGCGGCGGGGACGTCCAGTTGCCGCCGGACGGGTCGGGGTTGAGGTTCACGGTGACGGCGCCGAGTTCCTCGACGGCGCGAGTAAGCTCGGCAACGCTCGTCGCGGGATCCGCACCGGGGGACTGGGGGAGCATCGCCCCCATCAGGAAGCGTTCGGGGTAGAGCTCGCTGACGCGGGCGCACAGGTCGTTGCAGATCCGGGCCCAGGTCTCGCTCACGGCGAGGTCTCCGATGTGGTGCGCCATGAACGAGGCACGAGGGCTGAATACGGTGACGTCGCTGCCGCGCTCGTTCATGAGCTTGAGCTGGTTGGCCTCGATGGTCTCACGGATGTCGTCATCGCTGATGCGCAGGGTCTCGGGATCAGGAGCGTCCGCGCGTCCTTCAGTAAAAGCGATCTGCAGGTCACGCCAGGCTCCGAGCTGCGCTGGAGCTGTGGTGTAGTGGCCGTGGATGTCGATAATCACGCGTGTCGTCCTTGTCACTGAGTGTAAGCGGTGCGAGAGCAGCTGCACGTTGTTGAATCGGTGCTGCCTAAAACTGACTTTAGGGGATGTGGGCCACTGTGATCCAATAGATATGCAAAGACAGAGCCATAGATGGGATCTATGAGATGACGTTCACCGACCTGAACCTGATCCGGACATTCGTCACGCTGTACGAGCTGCGCAGCGTCACGGCCGCCGCCGGCCGGCTGCACGTAACACAGCCCACGGTCAGCTACTCCCTGAAGCGGCTCAGGGAACGGTTCGGCGACGAGCTCTTCCGTCGGGAGGGGAACGACATGGTGCCGACCGCGAAGGCGACGCAACTATTTGGGCCCCTGCACAACGCCCTGGCACAGATAGACGCGACCGTCATCGGATCGGAGGTGTTCGAGCCGACCGGATTCAGCGGCGAACTCGTCCTCGGACTCACCTCGGTCGGCGAGCAGACCTTCCTCCCGCCGATCATGACCGCCCTCAGCCGGGTCGGCGCCGATCCGCGGCTTCAGGTGGAACGTCTCGATTCGGACGAGGTCGAGGGCGGTCTGATCCGCGGAACCGTCGATCTGGCACTGACAGTGTCGCGGATCACCACGCCGCGGCTGTGGCGGACGCACGTGCGTTCGGTCGAATACGTGGCGCTGTCGTCCGGGGCGCATCCGCTGCCCGCGACAGGGCCTGACATGTTCGCGGGGCGGCGCTTTGTGCGGGTCTCCGCCCGGGGCGGGCACGTGTATCCCGTGCAGACGCTGACCGAACACGACCTGATGTCCCAGGTCGTGCTGACCATGGAGGAATACGGCACCGTGCCCGCCGTACTCGAGGCGACGGATCTGGTCGTCCTGCTGCCTCGACATGTAGCGGGGGTGTTCTGTGGCTGGTTCCCCCGCCTTCGCATCGCCGAGCTGCCCTGGTCCGGGCAGAGCACGCCGGTGGAGTTGTACACGCGGCGCGAGGCCAGCCTCTCCCAGGCGCAGCGATGGTTCCGCTCGCTGGTGCTTGATGCGGTTGCGGCGGATGAATACAGGTCGTAGTGGCTACTGTCTGCGGTCGTCTCAAGATCGGACGGGCCCTTCATGCTGCGTCGGCGCGACTGAAGAGGTCTGTGGGGACCGTGCGACCCGGCGTCGCCAGTCGACCTAGAGATTGTGAGGTTCTTTTAATGAAGGCGGCTGTTATCCACGGCACGGGCAGCATGACCTGGGAGGAGGATGCCACGACTCGCTCTTGTGAATCGGCTGGGTCCTAGGCCACCTCATCGACACTGCATAGGCAGGGTAAGTCAGGGCTCCCATCGCCGGCGGGCTCAAGCGGGAGGCTAGCGTTTCGTCCTGTTCCAGCTGGCCTTACCCGGAGCGAACGGGCTACGCACGTGGATCGACCACGACGAGTGCGGGTGGATCGTCAGAATCGCGTGCTCCCACCAGGCGCGGGCTTCGTCTGAGAGCTCCGGTAGCACCGCATCCTTGTCGGCGTCGTCCTCCGGGCGGGGACGCAGCGCCTTCCAGACCAGCTGCACCTCGGGCGCCCCGGTCGGGATCCCGTCGACGTCGATCACGGCACGATCCCACGGCAGCTGCAGTCGCGGATCTCGGCGGTAGACCCAGACGCGATCCGTGCCGTCCTCGACGTCGATCTGCAGTACCCATGCGCCCGTCGCGTCGTCGTGGATACGGACCGGCTGCAGATCGGCATCCATATCGGCCTTTGCCCAGGGGATCACGCCGTCGCCTGACGGAACCCAAGCGCTAAACGGCGCCGGAATGTCGTGCACCAGCCGGGGCAGGTCGGCAGCCGTCGTGCTGACATCGGTATTGTGGTGCTCGCGAGTGCTCGTGCCGAGCCAGTGGTCGAGTGCCACCCCGCCGGAGAGCCACCAGCGCGCCGATGACAGACCGAGCAGCTCGGCAGCGGCGCGCGGGGTCAGCGGATCCCAGCGCGTCGCGAGGGTGGGTGCGGATGAGGCCATGAACCAAGGCTACCCGCCGACGGCGGCGGTTTGTCGAGGTGGTAATGGGATCGAGACCGCAGGAGTGCGCATAACGCCGACGACCGCGGGGAGATCCGGGGTGAATGTGAGTGATCAGAGCAGATCAAGGGAGTCGGCTGATGACATTCTTCGAGGACACCCCCGTGCGCGGTTGGGGCGTACATCGGAGGTCCCTAATCCAATGACGGCCTGCACTAACTGGCATGCACGGGTAAAGACGGGTCGGGAGTAGCCGCCCCATGAGAGTCTGCCCCAGTAGTGGCGACTACGCCCGGAGGCTCACAATTTTCGGGCGGACAGCAAGTCTCGGAGTACTTCGACGGCTGCAGTCAGTTCCTCACTGGGATCTAGGGTGAGTTCCCCTGGGCCACCCATGTGCTCGGCCTTCGAACTGCGCGAGCTCGAAGGAGAGCCGGACGTGTCCATCCCGCAGCAGGTTCCCGAAACGGAACGCTTCGGATCCGTTCTGTCTGCGGGCGGGGCCAGCTAAACTCGCTGGTACTAACGAGGTTGGGGGAACCGAAATGAGTACGCCTATAGTGCCGGCTCGCACGTCAACTGCTCGACTGAACAAACTGGCCGTTGCGGCCATCATTTTCGCCGCCATCGCTGCATCAGGATTCTGGGTATTTGGCGTCGCGGTTCTCGCTGTATTTGCAGTGGGGGCAGGACACGTTGCCCTCAATCAGATCCCACTGAGAGGCGAACGAGGCCGCGGGCTAGCCTTTGCTGCCCTGGCCATTGGGTATGGCATAGCCACACTGGCATTGATCAACACTCTGGGGTTCATACCGAGCGCGGTCCAGCAGATCTCCATGTAGTACTGCGGCTGACGAGCCTAGCCTCCAGCCTTGACCCTACTTCCTCGGGACTACGGCAAAGACTTACACGAAAAGGGTTGCCGTAACAGGATCCATTATCGGACGGCCGCACGCTCGGCACGGGCGGGAAGCTTTTGCGCATCGGTAGGCTAAGCCCATGGCATTGGGGGATGCGGCGCAGCCGCAGGCAGTTCGGTCACACAGGGTGGTCCTGGATGCGTACGCGTTCATCAAGGGCTGGCTCATCGCCACCTCGCTCTGGGTGGGCGTGCTACTGCTCCTGGTTGCGGGAGGCTATGGCGTACCCGCCGCGCGGGACGGCGCTGACGCCGGCCACGTGTGGGGCTTTTTGGGCATGGTGATTTTGTATGGCTTCGGAGGTTCTTTGGTGGTTGCGGCGCCATTGGCCTGGGTGTTGGCCTATCTTTTGGGACCGGTCCGGAATCAGTGGATCCACATCGGGGCCTTTTTCGCGGTGCCCACCCTCGTGTTCTGGCTGCTGGGAAGCGTCTTGGGCTTCGGCTGGCAACCCTGGCTGCTGATCCCATGGGCCACTGTTGGCGCAGCGGCAGCCATCGGCCGTTGGGCAATCCACAAAGACGTCCTTGCCTCGAATTCTGCAGCTAACCCGGCCTGACCGCCCGTTGCACGATCCCCAACGGTAGACCCCTGGGGCGTCGCTATCGGGGTTGGCCGCGCTCGTTGACCGGTGCCTCCGCCGGAGTTACTCCCACTGCGGACTGTGTGCGCACGATTTCGTCGGTGCAATACTGCGTTGATGAACATCTTCGAGTGGTGGCCTCTGGTCGATGCGGAATCACGCGACTGGCTCATTGAGCACAACGGCGAACCGCTGCCGCCGAATGTAATCGCCGACATCATGGCAGTTACGGGCGGCACGACCGATTCTGAGTGGTGGGCTGGCGAATCAGCAGTCGGTCCCCAGCTTTCCGACGAGGCGGTGGATTGGATCGAGGCTGTCGCTAACGACGAGGAGCCGACTGCCGACTGAAATGTTCTGCTGAGTTCTGCTGAGGGTTCCCGATAGGGACCTGTAGTGGCCGTGCAGACGACTCTGGACATTTCGTGCAGACGACTTTGGAATTACGTTGCCACGGCGGCGGGACTGGACCGCCCTACCAGTTGCCGTGGCCGTCGGACATGGCTAGCGTGGCGATTAGGAAGTGGCCCGAGGTAACTATTTATTGGGGGTGGGCCGGTTCCCCTCGCACCTTCCCTGAGGAACCAACGAAAGCCCCCAACTATCCGG
This sequence comes from Arthrobacter sp. TE12232, assembly GCF_054062615.1. Taxonomy (NCBI): domain Bacteria; kingdom Bacillati; phylum Actinomycetota; class Actinomycetes; order Micrococcales; family Micrococcaceae; genus Arthrobacter; species Arthrobacter sp. TE12232. The sequence goes on along the minus strand of NZ_JBSSFK010000001.1, from coordinate 347,832 downwards.
GATCATCCCCGGACGGTTGGGGGCTCTTCTGTATGCGTCAGCGATGAGCCGGCCCTTCCGCCCTTAAAGGACCCGCGCCGGACAAGGCTCCCCGCTTCGCCGCCCCGGTTAGACGGCGGATTCTTCCAACCTCAGCCGAACCGGCAGCCGGCACAGCCATTTCCCCCTGACGGTGCGGCCTTGGGATGACGGTACGTGCAGGAGGAATGGCTTGATCCGGAGCTGATCATGAGGCCGGTGAGCCTGGCCAGTCGGTTGGCGGGCTGGCTTCGAGGGCGGGTTGTAGGAATTGGTAGGCCTTGCTGCTATGGTCTTCCCACCTCTTAACCCACCGCCGCAGCCATTATTTTCGCCCTCATCGCCGTCTGCATGTTCGGCGCGCGACCAGGTACGGTTCACACCGTCGTCGAGCGGGTGGTTAGGGTGGGTGGATGGCGACAGTTATTCTCGTGCGGCACGGCCGCACCACAGCCAATGCCACTGGACTGCTGGCCGGTCGGGCCGTCGGCGTCAGCCTGGACCAGATCGGGCGGGACCAGGCGGCTCTGACCGGAGACCGGCTCGCGGCCGTGCCAGTGGTCGGGGTGGTGTCGAGCCCTCTTGAGCGTTGTCAGCAGACCGCCCGGCTCATCCTCGATCGCCAGGCTGGCACGCCGTACGCGCCGGTCGATCTCGATCTCACCGAGTGCGATTACGGCCACTGGCAGGGCCGCAGGCTCAGTGATCTCGCGACCGAGGATTTGTGGCCGGTCGTGCAGTCGCAACCGTCCGCCGTCGTCTTTCCCGGCGGCGAATCCATGGCCGCGATGCAGGCTCGGTCGGTGGCAGCGATTCGACGCCACGATGCAGCCTTCGAAGCCGAGTACGGGCCAGGGGCCGTGTGGGTGGCGGTGAGTCACGGTGACATCATCAAGTCAATCCTCGCCGACGCGCTCGGTATGCACCTTGACCTGTTCCAGCGTATTAACGTGGGCCCCGCCTCCGTGTCGATCGTGCGCTACGGCGCTAGTCGACCGAGCGTCTACGCGACAAACACCGACGCGGGTGATTTGTCGTGGCTCTCTAACGGCATCCACTCCGGCGATGCGCCGGTGGGCGGCGGCGCGGGACAAAAGGCGCCATGAACCTCATGTGCCTAAAATACTGACATGCCTACACGCGTTCACGAGTTTTCCTGGCCTGATCGGGTCGTCGTTGGCACCATTGGCCTTCCGGGGGCGCGCACGTTCTACCTGCAGGTGCGCGCAGGGACGCAGATCGTGAGTATCGCCTTGGAGAAGCAGCAGTCGGCTCTGCTCGCGGAGAAAATCGACGACATTCTCGATCAGCTCATCACCGTCGAGGGCAACCCCTTCAGCGTTCCCTCGAGTACGCCCATTGAACTTGTCGACAATGACCAACTCGAGGCCGTTCAGGAGCGGTTTCGCACCGGCGCCATTAGCTTGGGTTGGGACCCAACCACGGCCCAGGTCGTTATAGAGGCCTACCCCATCACCGATGTCGATGCTGATGCTGATGACGAATCGCTCGATGAGGACGGCGCTAACGAGCCCGAAGAAATGCTGCTGGTGCGAATGCCGGTCGGGACCGCCCGCGCATTCGCCAAGCGCACCCTTGAGATCGTGGGCGCCGGGCGTCCGACGTGCCCGCTGTGCGGTTACCCCATAGACGCCGACGGGCACATCTGCACCCTTCCCGAGGTCTGATGCCAGCGCCGGACCTAGTGACCGCCGCTCTGACGCTCACCGGCCGCATCACGACGGCTTCAAACGCGACATTTCTGGGCAGCATCGGCGACGTGGTGGTCGTCTATAAGCCGATAGCAGGCGAAAGTCCGCTGTGGGATTTTCCCGATGGCAGTCTGGCTTACCGGGAGGTGGCCGCCTACCTGGTCTCGCAGGTCTTCGGCTGGGACGTCGTGCCGCACACCTGGCTGCGCGATGGTCCGATGGGTGAAGGAATGGTGCAGCTCTGGCAGGAGCAGGACCCGGCCCAGAATGCTGTGGACCTGGTCGCGACGGACCACGTGCCCGAGACGGGCTGGAAACAGGTTCTCGAGGGACGGGATGAGAACGGACGGATGGTCACCCTCGTTCACGAAGACTCGCCAGCGCTCCGACGCATGGCGGTGTTCGACCTGGTCGTCAACAACGCCGACCGCAAAGGCGACCACATTCTTGCCATGACGGACGGACACCGGTACGGCGTGGACCATGGGCTCACCTTTCACCGTGACCACAAGCTGCGCACGGTGCTGTGGGGATGGCTGGGAGACACTCTGACCGCCGAGGAACGCGACGGCATAGATCGTGTCAGCGAAGGACTGCACGGTGGGCTGGGCCGAGACCTGGCGGACTTGCTCAGCGCCGAAGAAATTGCATCGCTCACCGCGCGCTGCGCCCGGTTGCGCTTGACAGGGCGGTTTCCGGCTCCGAGCGGTGAGATGTCGGCGGTGCCATGGCCGCTGTTCTAAGGGAATTACGGCTACAGGCTTCGCAGGCTGTGTCACGTTGATGGCATGGAGCTTAAGGTAGCGACGGAGCTCATCATTCCTGAGCGCGAGCTCGGCTGGCGAACTTCCCAAGAGCCAGGCCCCCGGCCGGCAACCCTCTGTTCCGAAGGTTTGGGCGACGGGAGTGACATCAACTGTCACCGGGAGTCCGGTGGAGGGGAGTTGGGATGGCGAAATTAGGGTGTGTACATTGTGCGCACCCTGGCCCGCGGATCGGGTTGTTGCGTCTTGTTCTTGACGGTCATGGCCGAATCGGCCATGGGAATGCTCTGGCGCATCCCCAGCCGTGGGCATCAATGGTGATGGGCGGGCGCGATTGACCGGAAGTCAGGGCGCCGGTCGCCGTCGTCGGTCATTCCCGGCGTCGGACGGCCCGAGCCTCGGAAAGGGTCGACATGCTGTCGGCGTTCTTCGAGTTTGATTGACGCCGACCCGATGTTTGACGGGATGAAGCTGATCGCTGAACCGTGGACCGCGACCCCGGCGGCTACCAGACGATCTGCCTCGCCATGGCTTCCAGGGGCGCCGGAGGCGCCGGCCCTCGCTGGCATCCCTTCCGGACACGGTGCCCGGAACGGCGTGCCCGTTTGCCGTGCGGGTTGCCTCCGCGGACAAGTCGTCGGCATCACGCGGTGTTCTCTGCGGAAACCGAAGGCAAGGTGTTCCGGCGGTGTCCTTCGGCTCGACGGGTCGCCCTGTTAGAATGCCGTCACGGTTGGTCGAGGCCGGAAGGAGAGCCGGATGTCGCAGGCCGCGCAGTGGACACCAGGGGACCAATCGTGGGTCAGGGACAATCTGCGCCACGCCATAGACCATCTCGTTGAGCTCGGTTACTCGGTGCGCGGCGGACAGGGCGAGGACCCGGAACTGATCGATCCCGGCGGTTCGGCCGTGGAGACGTGGCGGGAGGGCTACCCATACGAGGAACGGATGTCCCGTGAGGACTACGAGCTGGAGAAATACCGGCTGCAGGTTGAGCTGCTGAAATTCCAGTACTGGGGCCAGGACCAGGAGCACCGGCATGTGATCGTCTTCGAGGGCCGGGATGCGGCCGGCAAGGGCGGAACGATCAAGCGCTTCACCGAGCACTTGAATCCCCGCTCGGCCCGGGCGGTGGCGCTGGCCAAACCCTCCGACCGTGAACAGGGCCAGTGGTATTTCCAGCGCTACATCCAGCACCTGCCCTCGGCCGGGGAGATCGTGATGTTTGACCGCTCCTGGTACAACCGGGCGAATGTCGAACGGGTCATGGCCTTCTGCTCGGAAGAGGAGTACGCGACGTTTATGGTTCAGGCACCTCTCTTCGAGAGGATGCTGGTGGACTCCGGCATTCACCTGACCAAGTTCTGGTTCTCGGTGACCCGGCATGAGCAGCGCACCCGCTTCGCGATCCGGCAGATCGATCCCGTGCGGCGCTGGAAGCTCTCGCCGATGGACCTGGCTTCTCTGGACCGGTGGGAAGAGTACACGGCGGCCAAGCAGGAGACGTTCCTGCGCACCGACACGGACCATGCTCCGTGGATCACGATCAAGTCCAACGACAAGAAGCGGGGGCGGATCAACGCCATGCGCTTCTTCCTCAACCAGTTCGACTACGACGGCAAAGACACCTCGGTAGTCCACGACGCCGACCCGCTCATCGTGCGACGCGGCCGCGAGGCCGTCGGCGACTGAGCCGGCCAGCTATTCGCGGGAACCCGCATAGCGTTTGCGAGGCTCCCAAACATCGCCCGCATAGCGATCGGGCGGCGCGCACGTTGTCCAGACCGGAGTGAGTTTCCTGCCGTTGCTGCCTTGTGGCTCGCTCCTTGCCTGCTTCCCACGAGACCGGCAGGAAGATCCCCGGAAACCCGGGGATCTTCCTGCCTCAACTCACGCAACTTCAGGTTAGGGGCGCGGGCTGTCAGGTTGCTTCCCGATCCTCGGTCGATCATCCACTTCTCACGCAGGCAGTGCTGTCACACCGTGGGGGCGATGTTCTGGTTCAACCGGAATAGATTGGTGGGGTCGTATTCGTTCTTTAGTTCCACGAGCCGCCGGTATGTGTCCGCCGGGTACGACGCCCGGACGAGCGCCGTATTCGCTTCACCTGTGAAATTCACGTAGGCCGCCACATCCGGACCGAGCGCGGACGTCACGCCCCGGGCCCATTCGACGACATCCGCGAAACCTTCCGCCGTCGGCGTGCGCGCAATAACATTGATGACGAATTCCTGGTCGCGGAGTGCGAAGGCCGTTGCTTCGGCCGGAACCCGGCCGACCGCGCCGCCAAGGTGGTGCAGGTGAATCTCCGTCATGGCGTTGGGAAATGCGGCAAACGAGTCCAACAGCACGCGCACGGACGCGTCGTCGGCGGCGCGAAGAAATGCCGAGCGGAAATAGTTGTGCACGCCCCGCGGGTACAGCGGATCGAGCGCCTGTTGCCACCCCGCGTACGGGTTGGCCCCGAACACATCGGCGATGACCGTGCCCAATGACCGGAAGGGCGCGGTGGCGGCCTCGCCGGCATCGAGATCGCCGGACCAGCAACCTCCCACAGCGATGACTGGCTTGCCGTGCACCGATTCTGGCAGGAACGGGACCGGCGGCGCCGTGGTCAGGTTGACCAGGGTGGTCAGCTCATCGGGGGCCGCCGCGCAGGCTGCCCGATAGCCGCGCAACACCTGCTCCGCCTCTTCTGCGGGGTAGAAAACCAGGCCGGAAAGGACGATGGGCCCCACTTCGTGCAACTGATAGTCGAAGGACGTCACCACCCCGAAATTGCCGCCGCCGCCGCGCAGTCCCCAGAACAAATCGGGGTGCTCGTCGGCACTGGCGTGAATAAACTGCCCGTCAGCGGTGACGACGTCGGCGCCGACCATGTTGTCGCTGGCCAGCCCGTGCTTGCGCACGAGCCAGCCGATGCCGCCGCCGGTGGTGAAGCCGGCGATGCCGGTCGAGGACACCAGGCCACCGGTCACCGCAAGCCCGAATTGCTGTGTCTCTGCATCCACGTCTTTCCAGGTACACCCTGCCTGTGCCGCCACGCGGCGGCGGGCAGGGTCTACCTGGACCCCCTTCATCAGCGAAAGGTCCAGCACGATACCGTCGTCGACGGTGGAAAACCCGGGGATCGAATGGCCACCGCCGCGAACCGACAACGGCAACCCCTCGCTGCGCGCGAGATCGACCGTGCGGATCACATCTGCCACACCCGCACAGCGTGCGATGAGCGTCGGGCGGCGGTCGTGCGCCCCGTTCCAGATGCTGCGTTCGCGGTCGTAGTCCGCGTCCCCTGGCCGGACGACCTTGCCGCGCAGGCCGGCGGCGAACTCGGCGATGGTGGCCTCGCCGATGCGGGTCGGCCCAGTCTGCGTCGTTGTCACGATGCGTTCCTCCTGATTGCTGTTTGTTTGTCAGACCCATTTGCCAGATCCAGGAATAACGCTAGTGAACCGTCCTCAACGAGAACTCAACACCGTCTCAACATCATCATCCGAGCCCCGCCTACGCAGTGCGGCGAGCCGCTGACCGGCGATGAGGCATCTCGTTCGGTCGAAAATCGCTCCAGCTCTGTCAATTTCGCGGGCCGCCCGATGCGGATCGCCGAGTTCATTGGATAGCTCTGCCACCATCAATCGCTGCCAGCCAGCGTGCCGCCGCCACGGGTCGAGTCTTTCCGCTGCTTGCCTGTACATTTCCCGCGCCGCCCGGACCTCCCCGGAGATCAGTTCGGCGGCACCGAGAATGGTCAGCGTGGCGCCCATCCCCACCTGATCTCCCGCGGACTCGAACCCTGAAAGGCAACGCCGAGCGTCTGTCAGGCCACGGTCGATATCACCACCCATGGCGCGGAGCAGGGCGATATTAATCTCCGTCAGCAGCTCGCCGCGCCGGTCGCCCAGGCCGAGCCGAAGCTCCCGCGCCAAGGACAGGGCCTCATCGGCCTTGCTGTGGTCGCCACAGTCGCGCAGAATGCAGCCAAGTTGGTGAAGTGTTTGCGCCCTAGCCAGGTCATCTCCTAACTCGGCGAAATGTTCGGCTGCATCCGTGATGACGGATATCGCAGACTGCGTGTCTCTCGAAAGCCTGGCCGCGTAGCCGATAGCGGACAGCACGTAGCCTTTGGCTTGGATGACGCCAACCCGCCGGCCCAACAGTAGGGTCTCCTCGAGGCAGGGGACCAACCGTCCGGCGATGGGTACCAGTTGCAGGCTGGGCGTGATCACCGGCAGGAAGGGTGGAGTGCTGGTCTCAGACTGTGCGAGTTCGCTCAGGCAGGTGTTTAGGTGACGGGCGGCGAGTGGTCCGTCCTCCCGGGACAACGCGCACTGGCCGAGCAGCCAACTGCTGGCAGCGGCATGTTCGGGTCTGCCGCACTCGGCTGCCTCGGTGTGGACGTCGGCTGCCAGCTGTTCGGCCTCGTCCAAGTCGAAAGTGCTCCAGGCGAGCGAGGTCTCAATGAGCCGGGCCATCGTCACCTCGTCGGGGTTGCCGATCTCCCGCATGATTGCCAGGGCCTCCGCGCCGAGCGCCCGATGCCGATCGCTGCGGCCCTGCCGGCTGTCCAGCCCGGTCAGGCCGATCAAAGCGGCCGCGCGCGGCCGGGTCGGGTCGGGAGCCACCGCCAAAGCACGCTCGACCCACCGTGCTCCCTCGACCGCGTGACCGCGGACGAACCAGAACCGCCATAGGCTGGCGGCGAGCCGGAGCGCGGTCTCGGGCTCGCGGGCGCACGACCAGCGCAGCGCAGCGCGCAGGTTATCGTGCTCGCGGTCGAGCAACTTCGGCTGTTCGATGACCACCCCGGTGGCCTGTTCGGGATTGTGGGATTCGGCGACGGCAAGGAAATAGGCGCAATGCGCAGCCGCCAGTTGAACCGCCTCACCTGCATGATCGAGATTCTCGTGGCCAAACTGGCGGACGGTCTCCAACTGCCGGTATCGGGTCCCGGCGCCCCTCCTTTCGGTGATCACCAAAGATTTGTCCACCAGCTTGGCCAAAAGGTCGAGCATTTCGATCTGCTGGAGGGGCGCGTCAGCGCAGACTGACACCACAGCGTCGAGGGTGAAACCTCCCGCGAACACTGAGAGCCGGCGCAGCAGAACCTGCTCCGGTTTGGTGAGCAGTTCGTGGCTCCATTCCAAGGTGCCGCGCAGCGTCTGGTGCCGCGTGACGCCGCTGGTTCCCCCGCCGAGCATGGACAAAGCATCGCCCAATCCCTGGACGATCTCGGCGGGTTCGAGTACGGCGGTTCTGGCCGCGGCCAATTCCAGGGCCAGCGGCATCCCGTCGAGCCGTCGGCACAACTCTGTCACCCCCTGCGCGTTGTCGGCATCGAGCGCGAAACCCGGCCGGACCTGCGCTGCCCGCTCAACGAAAAGCCGGACAGAGGGCAGACGGCCCAGCACGTCCAGGTCGAGAGCGTCGGTCCGCTGGGGCGAGGGGACGGCCAACGACGGCACCCGGTAGGTGTACTCCCCGTCGGCATGGAGTGGCTCCCGGCTGGTGGCCAGCACTTTAACCCCCGGGGATCCATCAAGTAGTGCGACGACGAGTTGCGCACTGGCCGCGAGCAGGTGTTCGCAGTTGTCCAGCACGAGGAGCAGCGAGCGTCGCCGCAGTTGGTCGACCAGCGCTTGCACGCGGCTTGGTGCCGCGCCGGAATCCAACCCGAGGACCTCGGCGACGGCATCGGCCACTAGCAGCGACTCGCCAACGGCCGCGAGGTCGACGTACCAGACTCCGTCCGCGTACTGACGACGAACTGCCTTCGCGGCCTCCAATGCCAGTCTGGTCTTGCCGCTGCCGCCAGCCCCGGTGAGGGTGAGCAGACGGGCATGGCTCATCAGCCGCTGGACGTCGACGAGTTCACGCTCGCGCCCGATGAAGCTTGTCAACGGGGACGGCAGGTATCCGATGGCATGGTCTTTGCCGGTCTCGCCGGCGGGCTGGTGGAGGCGCTCCTCGGGCGGCGAGCCGGTCAACAACTCGCGAAACAGCGCCGTCGTCCGGGGGTCCGGGTCGGTCCCGAACGCGTCGAGGAGTTCGTCGACCAGCCGCTCATATCGTGCCAATGCTTCCGACCGCCGGCCCATTCGAGCCAGCACCACCATCTGCGCGCGCACGGCTGCCTCGTGGACGGGATCGGATTCGAGCACATGGGTGAGAATGACCAGCGCTTCCTCCGGTGCGCGCTGCGCCACCGTGGACGCCAGTTTCACCAGTACTTCGCGATGGATTTCCCGGAGCTCATCGCGGCGTGTCGTCAGCCAATCCGCATCCGGCAGATCCGGTAAAAGATCACCACGGTACAAGTCGGCGGCATCGCGTAGGCTTGCCTCGACACCGTCAGCCAACGCTGCCACGGCCGAACGCTCGAACTGCAGGGCATCGACGTCGACCGGGCCCGTGTCATCCAGCACGACCACTTCACCGCGGATGGCGAGCAGCCCGTCGCGGCCTGCTCCAGCGCCAGCGAGCGTACGGCGAGCGACGTACAGGGTCTGATGCAGATTCCGTGCGGCGGCCACCGGCTCCATGTCAGGCCACAGGTGGTCCAGTACCTGCTCGCGACGGCCACGCTGACCACGCGCCAACGCCAGCATCGCCACTACGGCCTTTGCCTTCTGCAGCCGCCAGTGGCTGTTCTCGACGGCGTTCCCGTTGACGTACACGATGAACGAGCCGAGAAGCTGGATGCGCAACCCGCATTGGGTAGGCTTCATGGTTCTTCAGTATCCGCTCGCCAACCGGCGTTGTCGAACAAAGTAATTTCCCACACGATCGCTGCCTTGGCGCACTCTGTGAGCGGCCCATCACCAGCAAGCAAACCACCAGAACCACAGCAGCAAATCGCCCCCATCCGGCTCGATTCAGCAGTTTGGGTCGACTGTGATGAGACAGCGTGGGAACCGCGCAGGTTAGGGATTGGTTCGCAGCGCGTCCTGTCAGGTCAGGGGTGAACGCCTGTGGGTGTCGGGCTGGGATGGAGCGCGGAAAGAGAGTCCGTCTGTGGTTGTTGGCGGCACCATAGGGCGGTGGCGTCGGCCTATTCTTGGCGGCTGAAGACACTTTCTCCATCCACCCAGGTCGATTCGATCGGGAGGTCAATGAGGTCGTCGGCGGAAACCAGAAGGGGATCGTCGGCCCATATCGCGAGATCGGCCTTGTTCCCGGGCCGGATGGTTCCCTGGTCATAGTCTCCTTGGGCCTCGGCGGCCCAGACCGAGAAGCCCTTGAGCGCTTCGAGCGCCGTCAACCTTTGTGAAGACTCAAAGACAGGCGCATCGGTCTGGCCCGGGATGCGACGCAGGCGGGCCCATGCCATGCCGATGCGTGCGTCGTATTGAGCCACCGGCCAATCCGAGCCCAACGCGACGGGAGCACCTGAATCTATGACGTCACGGATCCTCCAGGCCCGTTTCGATCGCTCGGTCCCCAGACGGCTGGACCATGAGTCCGATCCGTCCGGCTTTCGCCATTGCATGTGCAGGGGCTGCATCGATGCGGTGATTCCTGCCGTGGACAGGCGTGCGAGGTCCCTGTCCGCAAGGCACTCCAGATGCTCAATCCGGTGCGGGGCTCCCCGCCGGGACCTCACGCCGGCCGAGACGTATGCGTCGATCGCAGCACCAATGGCACGATCACCGATAGCGTGCGTCGCGATCTGAAATCCTGCGTCGCCATATTGTTTGACGGTTGCCGCATACTCAGCCGGATCGGGCCAGAATGATCTCAGTCCGCCGCCCAACGTGTCCGGTTCATAGAGCCAGCCGGTTCCCGTATCGATAACACCATCCAGGAAGAGTTTTACGAGCCCGCCGCGCCAACGGCGACCCCGTCGATCCCTTGACAGGACGTAGGGCCGGGCTTCTTCAGCAGTCAGGCCGGGCCGATGCTCGAGTGCGGAAACCAGCCTGACCGGCAGCCCCGATCCGGTGCTATCGATCTCGTCGATGAAATCGAGCGAAGCAAGGTCACCATCCATGATCGTTCCTGAGGTAATGCCGGTTCTCGACAAGCAGGAGATCAGCTCCCGTGCCCTCTCAACGGCCTGCGCTGCAGAAAGAGCCGGCGCGACGGCTCCAACCAAGTCGTAGGCGGTGGCTTCCCGCAGTTCCCCGGTGGGGTTCCCGGCGTCGTCAACAACTATCTCTGAGTTGTCGCAAAACCGGCGACCTCCCGTGATGCCACTCAGTCCCAGAGCTTCTTTGCTCGCCAGTGCGGTGTGAAGGTCAAAGAGCAGAATGTACGTCGGGAGGCCGTAGACCGACTCCTCAATCAGGTCAGCGGATATTCGTCTGCCTTCAAAGACGCCGTAATCAAGGTTCCATCCGCGGACCCACCCCTTCGAATCCTCCGAAAGCACTCGAAGTGCTTCGGTGCGCAGGACGGCGAGGAAACCGGCAAACGTTGACACTGGGCCGAAATCGACACCGACCGTGATTTCCGAACCCTGGATGGGGTGGATGTGCCCGTCGATGAGTCCCGGCGTGATGGTTTGGCCCTTGGCATCGTGCACTCGTGTTCGTGGACCCCGGTGCTCACCAAGAAGGTGGTTGCCGCCAGAGGCGAGGATCCTGCCGTTCGCGATGACGATTGTGCTAACAGATGGTTGTCGTGCATCGAGGGTGTAAACCCTGGCATTAACGATGACAGTGTCCGCGGATTTGAGGTTATTGGGCATCAGACTTCCCCTGATCTTGAATGTTGCGCACGCGCCTAAAACGTTGGCGGCAAGGGTCACACCGCTTCACAGCGACCGACAGCTGGCGGGTGCGGATGAGATCGTGCCGGCGATGGTCGTTTCTGGCAACGAGTGCGTACCTCCGGGACCGGAGGTACGCACTCGTTGTGGTGGTGGGGCGCGGCCGTGGAAAAGCGGTCAGGCCGTTGAGGGGCTGAGCTGGTTCACGCGTGAACCGTCCGGGTCCGGGGTGCTCCACGCCGGGGGCTGGAAATGTGCGCCGCCGTACATCGGGTAGCGCAGGATTCCTTCCTGGTCGTGGAGCTGAGCCCATGGCCGATTGATGCCGTGGGTTCCGTAGCGGCGGACCTGTGTGACCCGGTCGAGGTCCAGGACGCCGAAGAGGATTTCCTCGCCTCCTCTGGCCTGCTGCATGATGGTGCCCTCCGGGTCCACAATCACGCTCTCCCCGACGGCTGACGGGTCGGCGCCGTTGACGTTCACGACGTAGATCTGGTTTGCGAAGGCGTTGGCCTGTGACATCACGATTTCCATCGCCCTGTCCCGGGTTGTGGTGAGGGTGGGCTGGATGATGACCTCGGCTCCGAGCCATGCCAGTTGCCGGGCGACCTCGGGAAAGCTTCCATCGAAGCAGATGGCGAGGCCTACGCGTCCCCGGCCGGGGATGTCGAAGGTCACGAACGAGTCGCCCGGCGTCGTTGTTTCGAAGGGGCGCCAGGGAAAGAGCTTCCGGTACCGGGCCACGATCTCGCCGTCGGGGGAAACGGCGATTGCCGTGTTGTAGGTGTTCCCGCCGTCGGTTTCCAGCAGGGATCCGGGCACGAGCCAGACCCCCAGACGGCGGGCCAGGTCCGCGATCCGGTCGGTGAGCGCGCTGGGGATGGGCCCGGCGGACCGGGTTTCGGCCTCAGGGTCCGGGACCAGGAATTCTCCGGGCGCTGCGAGCAGAAGTTCGGGGGCGACGATGATGTCGACCTCGGGGCCAAGGTCCTTGGCCGTTTCGGCCTGGGCGGCGAAGCGTTGCCAGGTTGCTTCGACGTCGTAGGGTACGGGTTTGGTCTGGATTGCTGCAATGGACAGGACGCGCATTTATGCCTCGGTTTCGCTGCTCAGGATGGATGGCAGTTCGTGTCGGGTGGAGAAGGTTCCGCGGGGGATGGTTTGTCCGGCAAAGTACGGCCGGAGACCGGGCCGGATGATGGCGATGACCAGGACGCCGAGGGCGAGGGCGCCGATGCCGATCCAGAACACGCTTCCGATGCCGAGCCAGGAGAGGCCGGCGTAGTCGGGGGACAGCATGTCGACGGCGGTGTACGCAAAGGCTCCAGTCATCAGGAGGGCGCCCATGCCCGGGAGGATGCCCTTGACCACAAGGGCGGAGGCGGAGGTGCGCATCTGGGGAGCGAAGTACACCACGCAGGCCAGCGCCGTCGCGGCGTAGTAGGCGGCGATCATCAGGCCGACGGAGAGAATGGCCAGGCCGATGAAGTCGGCGCTGATCGCTGTCAGGACGACCGTAACGGCAATGCTGAGGAGCGCCCACCAGATGATTGACGTGGTGGGTGTCCCCCTGGAGGGATGCATCTTCGTGGTGGCGGCGGGCAGTGCGCCGTACGTGCCCATGCTGAGCCAGGACCGGGGGTTGCTGATCGCGACGGTCATCAGCGCCGCCAATGCCGAGGTGCCCACGGCGAGGATGATGACCTGCCCGAAGAGGCCGCCGGTGGCTTGGGGGCCGAGCACGGACAGGACGTCCGAGACGGTTGCGGGATCCGTGATGCCGGCGGTTCCGGCAAATCCGACGGCTGCCGTCGCGGTCACGACGTAGAAGAACAGCAGGATCACCGTCGTGATGACCACGGCCCGCCCGGGTGTTCCCTTGCGGTCGGTTGTTTCCTCATTGACCGCTATCAGCGCGTCCCAGCCCCAGTAGATGAACAGGCACAGGATGACGCCGTGGACCAGGCCGGAGAGATCTCCGGAGGCAAAGGGGTTGAACCAGTCCAGCCGTGGCCGCTCGGCGCCCGCCGCCGCGGTGCCGGCGGCCATGGCGGTAAAGGCGCCAATGCAGAAACCGCCCAGGGCAAGCAGTTGCAAGGCAATGAGCGCGTATTGAAGCCAAGCGGAGAGTTCGATACCCCGCGCCGCCACGACGCCGCTCATGGCGATCAGCCCGCACGCGATGGCCGTGACGATGACCGGTTGCGAGGCGGCCCAGCCAAGCCCCAGAAAGGTCAGAAGATACGTCGTGGCAACCTGTGCCAGGGCCGCGCTGGAGATGAAGGTGGCAATCTGGGGGACCCAGCCTCCGAAGAACCAGCCCGACCACGGGCCGAAGACCCGTGAGATCCATACGAAAACCCCGCCGCAGTCAGGCATTTCCCGATTGAGGTCCCGGAATGCGAAGGCCGTGAAAAGGATGGGCACGAAGCCCAGAAGGAATGCGGCGGGAGTGCTCGACCCGACCGCCAGGACAACGAAGCCCAGGGTGACGGCCAGGCTGTACGCGGGGGCCACGGCGGCTAGACCCAGCGCCACGGTGGGGCCGATGCCGATCGAGCCGGCCTTCAGTCCCTTGCTCGCAGCGATGGCCGGAAGGGTGGCTGCCGGAGGGGTGGCGGGCGGAGCGGCGGGGGGTGGAAGGGGATGTGACACGGAGACTCCTTATCGAATCAAAGTTATTTGAATCACATTCAAATTTGAATGCCATTCAATACGGGTCTAGACTCGTTGTCAATAGGCATCGGGCCAGGGGGAGGAATGGCAATGGCAGATCTCAGCAAGAGGGAAGTGCGCCGCAGGGAAATTGCGGCAGCAGCACAGGCCGTTGCGGCCCGGGACGGCGCGGAGGCTGCGACACTGCGGGCGATTGCGGCGGAGGCGGGCATGGCCGCCAACGCGGTTCTGTACTACTACGGAAGCCTTGCGGAGATCACCGCTGCGGCCGTCCAGGCCTCATCCGACCGGTTCCTCGCGCGTCTGGCGGAGGCAGCGGACCCCGCCATGAGTCCCACCGTCAGGCTCGCCGCCGTCATCAGCGCAGGCACCACTGCGGGACTGGACGACGACGCGTCCCGGATACTCTACGAATACTGGACCCATTCGCTCCGGGACCTGGAACACCGACGGATACAAGCGGAACTCACCCGTACCCAGCAAGCTACGTATGAACGAATCATTGCCGATGGCATGCAGGCCGGTGAGTTCTTTCCGGTCCTGGAACCTGCGAAGATTGCGCGGACTTTGGTGGCCCAGGAAGACGGCCTGGTCATGGATGTACTGGCCGGCACCGCCAGCAGCGAGGACGTGCTTGATCTGGTCGCCAGTCTCGCCTCGGCCCTTCTGGGCCTCGACCGCGACACGCTCCTCGACCACATCGGAAGCCTCACCTTCTCCCATCCCGGCCAATAGCGGCCGGATCGGGTCGCCGACAATAGCAGTCGAACATCGTCCCATCTCTGGTGAATGAGACGAAGGCCCCTTCAGTCGCGGCCACGGGCTTCCATGCATCCAGCGCCCCGTCCAAGGATGCATCTAATGCCAATGCGGGTGATCGGGCCGGAATTTGTTGGAGGTGCCGTTCGCGCCCTGCCAATGGGATTGTCGGGGCTGAACCGTTCACCACCAGCTCGCTCAGCGGCGATCGCCAACCAGGTGCGGGTTCGGTCCCGCCAATAAGACTCCACCTAGCGTTTGCGGAACAGCGAGGACCGGTCTGGGACCACGACAGGCGCACGAGTGCCGAACGTGAACTGGCGCATCCTCGACGGCGGCGGCTGGCGCGCCCACGGCCGTTCAGAGCAGGTCAAGGGACGCGGGGATTGGATACGACTACGTCCATTCGCATAGGGCGCCTGATTCGATCCCCCGGAAGACCGGGCCCTACGCTAAGGCGGCGGCGGACCGGTCGGTGCTTGGACCTTTGGTAAGCGGTGTTCTCCGTGATGGACATTTGTATAGCACTTCCTGCGCGGGCGTGCGCTTACGGTGGCAACAGATGATTTCCATCGCCTCCGCACCGTAGAAAGAGAAGACTGTGTCTGATAGCAACGAACTGCAGGTTGTCCCGCACTTTGTCGGCGGCCAGGAGATGCCCTCGTCGGGTGACCGCACGGCCCCGGTGTTTGATCCTGCCCTCGGCAAGGAGTCAAAGCTGGTCGGGCTCGGCTCCGCCGCGGACATCGAGGCGGCAATCTCCTCGGCCCACAAGGCATTCCCCGCATGGCGGGACCTGTCCATCACCAGGCGCCAGCAGATCATCTTCCGGTTCCGGGAGCTGCTCAATGAGCGAAAGGGCGAACTGGCCGGGATCATCACCTCGGAGCACGGCAAAGTGGTTTCCGACGCCCTCGGCGAAATCACCCGCGGCCTGGAAGTCGTCGAGCTGGCCACCGGCTTCCCGCACCTGATCAAGGGCGAGCACTCCGAGAACGTCTCCAGCGGCGTAGATGTCTACTCCACCAAGTCACCGCTGGGCGTCGTGGGCATCATCAGCCCGTTCAACTTCCCGGCCATGGTGCCGCTCTGGTTCTTCCCCATCGCTATCGCGGCAGGCAACACTGTTGTCCTGAAGCCCAGCGAGAAAGACCCGTCCGCTGCCAACTGGCTCGCTGCGCTCTTCACCGAAGCCGGCCTTCCGGAGGGTGTCTTCAACGTCCTGCACGGCGATAAGGAAGCCGTGGACGGACTGCTGGAGCACCCGGACGTCAAGGCGATCTCCTTCGTCGGTTCCACCCCCATCGCCCGGTACATCTACGAATCCGCGGCCCGCCACGGAAAGCGCGTCCAAGCCTTGGGCGGCGCCAAGAACCACATGCTCGTTCTCCCGGATGCCGATCTCGAGCTCACCGCCGACGCGGCCATCAACGCAGGATTCGGCTCGGCGGGGGAGCGGTGCATGGCCATCAGCGTGATTGTCGCCGTGGAACCGGTGGCGGACCAGCTGATCGAAAAGATCACCTCCCGCATGGCCGCGCTCAAGATCGGTGACGGACGCAGGAACTGCGACATGGGCCCCCTGGTCACCCGGCAGCACCGGGACAAGGTCGCCTCCTACATAGACCTTGCCGAGACCGACGGCGCCAAAGTCGTGGTGGACGGCCGGAACATCAAGGTCGACGGCGACGAGAACGGCTTCTGGCTCGGCCCGACGCTGATCGACGACGTGCCGGTGACCTCGCGCGTCTACCAGGAGGAGATCTTCGGGCCGGTCCTGTCCGTGGTCCGCGTCAGCTCCTACGAAGAGGGCCTGGAACTGATCAACTCCGGCGCATTCGGCAACGGAACAGCTATCTTCACCAACGACGGCGGCGCGGCCCGCCGCTTCCAGAATGAAGTCCAGGTGGGCATGGTGGGCATTAACGTGCCCATCCCCGTCCCGGTGGCCTACTACTCCTTCGGAGGGTTCAAGGCCTCCATCTTTGGAAGCGCCAAAGCCTACGGCATCCAGGGCTTCCAGTTCTTCACCCAGGAAAAAGCGATCACGTCCCGCTGGCTCGACCCCAGCCACGGCGGAATCAACCTGGGCTTCCCCCAGAACTGAGTCCCGGCGTCACCGACTGAGGGGCACGCGGCGCGTTCAGCGCTCCGGGTGCCCCTCGTCTATCTCCAGGAACTGGAGCGCCGTGAACAGTTCCAGCCGGTCCCGCAGCCCGTCCAGGTTCAGACCCAGGATGCTGCCCGCAGCCGCAACCCTGTTCCGCAACGTGTGCCGGTGCACGCCCAACTGGCGCGCGGTACGGTCCCAGACACAGCTATTGGCCAGCCACGCAGCAACTGTCGGCAGCAGCTGTGACTGTTCCACGTCGTCGTGCTTCACCAGTGGATCCACGAGCCGGCGTGCCACCGATTCAGCTTCCTCCCGCGGGAGCAGCCCAAGCATGCCGCCACCGGCAATATCCGCGAAGGTGACCACCGCCCGTGACAACTCGGTCGCCCTGGCCAGGGCCTTCTCGCCTTCCTTCACGCCCCGCAGCAGGCCATCAAAGGCAGTCTCTGCCGACGTCCCGGCCCTGGCGCCATATCTTCCCAGGACCGCCTCCACCTTCTGTTGGTGCACCGGATTGGCAAGCACGACGACCTTTTCGCCCCGCTGTGCGTAGAAGACCGCGCCGCGGTGGTCATCGGAAAGCAGTTCGAGGGCCTCGAGCAGGTTTTGTCCCTGCCGCGGCGGCTGGGCCACCGTCACGATGACCGGTTCGCCGGGCAGCTTTCCCCACACCTGCCGTGCCGTCCGCGCGGCCACCTCGGTGTTTCCGGAGAGCATCTGCTCAAACACGCCCGAGCGCAGGTGCCTGCGCGCCGTGTCCAGTGTCCGCGCCTGCTCCAGCGCGAGGCTGGCCAAGGCGATCACACTGTTGATGATGTCTGTGCGGGCCGGATCCAGCGGCTCGATGGCGCCCAGGGCCAGGACCCCCCTGAGACTGTGCCGCCGGCCGAGGGTCTGCAGGGTGACCTGCTGGTCTTCCACCGTCAGCTGGGCCACGGACCTGTTGCCCTGCTCCAGTGCGCGCAGTACGGCTTCCCGGACCGCCGGCATCAGATCCGACGGCACCGGGCGGCTGTTGGGCATCAGGAGGTGGTTTCCCGCTGCATCAAACAGGGCAACCCAGCAATGAAGCTGCCGCTCCAGCTCGGCAAGTATCGACCGCAGCCCGTCCGGGCGCAGGGCCGCCCGGGCGATGGCCCGCTGCGCCTGGAGTGACCACTCGGACCTGGCGTTCTGCTCCTTGGCCAGCCAGTCCGCCACGGTGCGGATAACGGCAATGAACGGCGTGCGGTCCGGCACCTCCAGCAGAGGCAGGCCCTGCTCGCGGCAGGCCGCTACCAGTCCTTCCGGAAGCACTCCATGGATCACCTGGGTGGCAAAGCCCAGGCCACAGATTCCGTGGTCCACCAGGCGCCTGACGTAGCTGCCGTATGCGTCGGCGGCCGCTTCGCTGAACGGGAACTGCGTCCCGTCGGTCAGCAGCAACTGTCCCGGGTCTAGAAACGGCGTCGGGTCATCCAGATCCGAACTGTGCACCCAGGACACAGGCGCGTCCAATGCCGGACTGGCCGGGTCGGGGACCACGAGCCGCAGATTCAGGGCCCGGGTGTGCAGCAGGGCGGTAATGGTGGGCAGCACTTAGGCCACCCCTGCCGGATCGTCGAAACTCATAGCCACGAGTATACAAATGTACAAGGACATGACTGGATGTTGCGGCGGACTATGAAGGGGAACGCACTACACCGTCCCCGAGAGGAACCATCATGGCCCACAGCCGGACCGCTCTAGCCGCACCTATCACCAACTCGGACGTGATCGCCCTGGACCGGGCGAATGTCTTCCACTCGTGGTCGGCACAAAAAGCCCTGAATCCGATGGTCATTGCCGGCGGTTCGGGGAGCACTGTCTGGGACCATGACGGCCGGACCTACCTGGATTTCTCCAGCCAGCTGGTCAACACGAACATCGGGCACCAGCACCCCCGCGTGATCGAGGCGATCAAGGAGCAGGCCGACGCCCTGGTTACCGTTGCCCCGGCCCACGCCAACCACACCCGCGGGCTGGCCGCTGAGCGGATCCTGGCCCACGCGCCGGCAGGCATGAACAAGATCTTCTTCACCAACGGCGGCGCCGACGCCAACGAGAACGCCATCCGCATGGCACGCCTGCACACCGGACGGGACAAGGTGATCTCCCGGTACCGGTCCTACCACGGCAACACGGGAACGGCGATCGTGGCCACCGGCGACTGGCGGAGGATCCCCAACGAATACTCCCGCGGCCACGTCCACGTCTTCGGACCCTACCTGTACCGCTCTGAGTTCTGGGCGGAGACGCCGCAACAGGAGTCCGAGCGCGCGCTGCAGCACCTGCGCCGGACGATTGAACTCGAGGGACCGCAGTCCGTGGCGGCAGTGCTCCTGGAAACCGTTCCCGGCACCGCCGGCATCCTACTCCCGCCGCCCGGGTACCTGGAAGGCGTCCGCGCCCTCTGCGACCAGCACGGCATCATGCTGATCCTCGACGAAGTGATGGCAGGGTTCGGCCGCACCGGCGACTGGTTCGCCCTGGACGCCTACAACGTCAAGCCGGACCTGATCACCTTCGCCAAGGGCGTCAATTCAGGCTACGTCCCCGTCGGCGGTGTCATCATCTCCGAAGACATATCTGCCACGTTCGATGAGCGGGTGTTCCCCGGAGGACTGACCTACTCCGGCCACCCCCTCGCGGCCGCCTCCATCGTCGCCTCCATCGATGCCTTCGAAGAGGACAACATCGTGGAAAACGCCGCACACATCGGCCGCGACCACCTCACGCCAGGCCTGGCCGCCCTCGCCGCCCGCCATCCGGTCATCGGAGAAGTCCGCGGACGCGGCGTCTTCTGGGCCCTCGAGCTCGTCCAGGACCAGCAGACCCGCCAGCCCGTCACCCCCGCCTTCATGGGGCGCATCAAAGCTGAACTCCTGAACCGCGGGCTCTTGCCCTTCATCGCCGACAACCGCATCCACGTCGTCCCGCCGGCAGTCGTCACACCCGAGGAAGTCCGGAGGGCCCTGGACATCTACGACGAAGCACTCTCCGCAGTGAACTAGCCCCACAAACCGAGAAAGTGCAACGCCGGCCGATCGCCTTAAGTGGCGACCGGCCGGCGTCGGGGTTGCTTTCGGGCCGGGACGGTCAGTTGCGAAGAGCCGCGGTGCGCTTGGCCGAGCGAAAATACGCGGCCTGTCTGGATTCCGTCAACGGACTTGACGTAGGCCTGGCCTACTTCTTCCGCCGGGATCCGCGCGAAACCGGGAAAGTAGCTGTGGTAACCGGTTGCTTCCTCCAGGACCGAGGGACTCACAGCGTTGATGCGCAGACCGCGGGGAAGCTCGGCAGCCGTGGCCATCACAAATGATTCGAGGATCCCCGTGCATGCTACGACGGCGTCCACCTTGCCGACGCGGTCGAACATATCCGCGATGGACGCTGAACTTGCCAGATCCACCTCGACTTCTCCGGACCTGGGGCCGGGAGAACCTCGTGGCGCCCTTCCAGCGCGCTGGCAGCGGCCGTTCCCGGAAGCCCGCTCGCTCCGATGACCAATATCCTCATACTGTTTTGCCATCTCCGCTCAGCAGCGCAATCAGTTCCTCGGCGCTGTCCATGGTGTGCGTCGTGAAGGCCGCTTCCATGGCCGCCATATCGCCGGTCCGCAAGGTGGCGACGAGTTGTTCATGCACTTCATGTGCGCGGACCGTATCCGCACGCGTGGCCTTGTCCTGGGCCAGGGCAATCGTCAAGTGCGCTTCAGTGACCGGCCACAGGCGAAGCAGCAAAGCATTCTCCGACGCTTCCCAGAAGCTGCGGTGGAAAGCAATGTGCGAATGCCGCCGGGGAATGGCCGACGACGTGGCGGAACGGTGGGACGCCGTGGCGCCTATGGAGCGTTCGGTGCCAGGTCCGCGTGGCCGGCCAAAGCACCCGCGACCGACCCGACGGCCTCCTTGTTCCGATGAGAACCGTTTCGTCAACCAGTCACGGAGCTTGGATGGTTTGATTAGTCCGTGCTCCGTCTAAAACGCCTTATGGTTTTCAGCCTGTTCGCGGTTTGCGTCATCACCGCGTTCTCGTTCTGGGCAACTCGGCAGCCCGGCGCAGACGTCCGCGGCGCCCTGTCTCCACCGCCGCGCGCGGGGGCGAAACTCGAAGTGTTCTCCACCGGCATCACCACCGCCGTGAACGTAACCCGGAGCCCGGATGCCCAGTGGCTCATCCGGGCTGCCGCGCAGACCGGGATCCCTGCCCGCGCGCTCCGGGCCTACGTTGCTGCGGCAGCCACGGCCAACGATTCCGCTCCGATGTGCGGGATCGGTTGGAACACCGTGGCAGCTGTCGGCTTCGTCGAATCCGCGCACGGA
This sequence comes from Arthrobacter sp. TE12232, assembly GCF_054062615.1. Lineage (NCBI taxonomy): Bacteria > Bacillati > Actinomycetota > Actinomycetes > Micrococcales > Micrococcaceae > Arthrobacter > Arthrobacter sp. TE12232. Next base: position 326,740 of record NZ_JBSSFK010000001.1, on the reverse strand, counting down.
ACCTACGGCGGCGGCAGCCTTAATACCGCAGGGCAGGCGAGCGGCCCAATTGTGGGCCCGAGCCTCAATGGCGCCGGATTCGCCGCCATCGCCGACACGGATGCGGGCGCCCTGGACGGCGACGCCCGCTGGGACCACGCCGTCGGACCCATGCAGTTCATTCCCTCCACCTGGCATCTTGTAGGGCGGGACGGGAACGGGGACGGAAAAGCCGACCCGTTCAATATTGACGACGCCGCCCTCAGCGCGGCGACCTATCTGTGCGCCCACGGACGTGACCTCACAACCGCGCAAGGGTGGACGGACGCCATCTACTCCTACAACCAGTCCGATTCCTACATTCGCCGGGTGCGGGCCCAAGCCACTGCATACGCCGCGAAGACGGGCACCGCCGAATGAGTTCACGGGCTGAAGGCCCATGGCGGTGAATGCCAGGGGGCGGCGAATCCAGGTGTTTCAAGCGGCTGGCGAGTTTGGCCCTGTCTTCGACACCCAGATTCCTCTGGCGCGTCATCGTACGGGCGGCCGGGCGCAACTGGTCTGAAGCGAAGGCGCCGGTCGCCGTCGTCGAGGATTCCCGGCGTCGTACGAGGTCGGTGAGCGCCAACGGGGCTGGGTGGATATTGGACCGCCAGGCGACAGGCGCATGATGTCGCGGCACACGATGGCTTTGGCACGGTCGCGACCCCTTTCACCGTTGTTCCTTTCTGCTGCTGATTACTCGGCGATGTCCTCCGCCCACAGCTCAGGGTGTTCGTCCTGGAAGGCGCGCATCATCTCGACGCATCGGGCATCGTTCAATACGACTACTTCGACGCCACGTGAGCGCAGAAGATCGAATTCGCCGGGGAACGTCTCGGCCTCGCCCACCACCACGCGCGGAATCTTGAACTGGATGATGGTCCCGGTACACATCGCACACGGTGCCAGAGTGGTGTACAGGGTAGTGTCCCGGTAGCTCTTCTGGCGTCCGGCAGCCCGCAGCGCAGACATCTCGCCGTGGGCGATTGGATCACCATGCTGGACACGCTCGTTGTGGCCGCTGGCAATCACTTCCCCGCCGCGGGCCAAGGCAGCGCCGATCGGGATGCCGCCCTCTCGGAGACTCTTTTGTGCGGCTTCGTAGGCAGCTTCGAAAGCCGGGTCTGTGTTGGTTCTGTGAGTTTCGTTCATGGGTGCAGTCTAAATTGGCGTGCGTTCTAATTGTCGGTGGGCGCTCGTAGCGTGGCATCGAGGTTCAACCACAGCAGCTAGTGGACCCTCCGCCTGCTGGGGGGAGCGGGCGGCGGACGTTTGTCCGGCCAAGAGGGGGTGTCCAAGGTCCACACCCGTGTCCGTGTGATTCCGTGGCTCATCCGCGACCCTCGCGTTGCCTACTTCTGCTGACACGAGTTCATGCGCCTATGCAGTCTGTGTAACATGCCTTTTCGAAGAATCTGGCGGGACGTCCGCATGTAGTGTGTCAGGACTGTTCGCGGCACGATTGAGAACCAGGGCAGCTGTGCTGTCTACACCGATTGGCAGTGTTGCGGCAGCTGACCTTGAGCGCTGCAGTGGATCGCCTTGCGGCGGCGAGCGGATCCGGCCAGGCGACATTGCTGACAGTGTCGCCCGTATCCTTAATAGATGAGTGACATCGCGCATTCAACCGTCACATTTGATGGCCGCTTCGCCCGGGAGTTCAAGGAGATGGCCATTCCTTGGCGCGCGCAGGAGGCTCCCGACCCGCACCTTCTGGTACTCAACGAGCACCTCGCCACCGAACTAGGTCTCGATCCGGCCTTTCTCAGGAGCCCTGAGGGTCTGCGTCTGCTGATCGGCAACGCCATCCCTGGGGAGTCCAGCCCGGTGGCACAGGCCTACGCCGGCCACCAGTTTGGCTGGTACGCACCCCGTCTCGGCGACGGGCGCGCACTGCTGCTCGGCGAGATCGGGCACGCGGACGGGCAGCTCCGCGACATCCATCTCAAGGGATCAGGACGCACGCCGTTTGCGCGAAACGGCGACGGCCAGGCAGTGGTCGGTCCTATGCTGCGCGAATACATCGTGAGCGAGTCAATGCACGCGCTGAACATCCCCACCACGCGATCCCTCGCCGTCGTCGCGACGGGGCGTTCGGTGCAGCGCGAGACGCTCCTGCCAGGCGCCGTTCTTACCCGGGTTGCCAGCAGCCACCTGCGTGTGGGGAGCTTCCAGTACGCCCGGGCCACGGGCGACGTAGGACTCCTTCGCCGCCTCGCCGAATACGCGCTAACCCGTCATTACCGGGTCGCCGCGGACGCCGAGAACCGTTATCTCGCACTATTCCAGGCGGTCATATCAGCCCAGGCTTCACTGGTGGCCCGGTGGATGCTCGTAGGGTTCGTTCACGGGGTCATGAACACCGACAACATGACGATCTCGGGCGAAACACTCGACTTCGGGCCGTGTGCCTTCATGGAAGGCTTCGACCCCGCCGCCGTCTATAGTTCGATCGACGAGACCGGACGGTATGCCTACCGCAATCAGCCGGTGGTGGCGGAGTGGAACCTTGCCCGGCTCGCAGAGTCTCTCCTGCCTCTGCTCCACGATGACCAGGAGCAGGCGGTGGAGCTCGCGATGGAAGCACTTAGGGGGTTCCGCCGGCAGTACAGTGAAGCCTGGTCGGCAGGAATGAAGGCCAAGCTGGGGTTCCGTGAAGGGCTCGACGATGAGGTGACCTCGCCTCTTGTGGACGAACTGGTGGCTCTGGTTCAGGAGTCCAGGGCGGACTACACAACGTTTTTCCGGCATCTCGGCCAAGCCGCCCGCGGCCAGGCCGAACCTGCACGCGGCCAGCTTCTGAACCCGGCAGGGTTCGATGCCTGGGCGAGGCGCTGGCGTGCCTTCGCTCCGGACGCAGACGCCATGGACCGGGTCAACCCCGTCTACATCCCGCGGAACCACCTGGTGGAGGAGGCCCTGGCTGCCGCTACCGGCGGGAATACGGGTCCGTTGGAACGGTTGATAGACGCAGTAGCCTCACCCTTCGACGAACGGCCCGGTCTCGAACACTACGCCGACGCCGCCCCGGAAAGCTTCGGCCCTTACCGGACGTTCTGCGGAACCTGAACCGCTGAAGCAGGATGCGGCACGACCCCTGCAGCTGGGTCCGCAGGCACAATCTACGACAGAACGCTTTCTTCCAACACCGGGGAGCTCATCATGGACACCGAATTCGCTGAGGTCATCGATCATGACGTCACCACCATCACCTGCGTATGCGGCAATACCGTCAGTAACCAAGGATTGATTCAGGCCAACTCACAAGGCATTCCCGTTCACAACGACGCAAACACTCCCGTGCCCGCGGGGCTGGCTGCATGGCCTGAGGACGAGGATATCTACACCCTGTGTCCCTCATGCGGCCGCGTTTACCACGACGCGGTTATCGAAGAGACAGGGACCGCGCCCGTTGCTCTGCGAGTCGAAGTCACGGCCGGACCGATTGCAGAGGCAATCCGTGTCCACTGGGACCTCAACACGTAGCCCTGTAACCGTATCCAGGATCAGTAACGGTGTGCCGGGGACCGCCGGGTGAACCTAGAGACCACGCCCTCCTGGGATCTGTCCGCGTTCACGATTCCGGCTGGCGGGCACGGCAAATCCCGGTCCGCTGCGGGATCCGGTTGATCGCCACGTCTGCGAGAGTCCTGAACCCGGCAGACTCGTCGTCCTTGGGCGAGCGTTTGTTGATCGGCATTGGTACCTTGGCTCCGGGCAATGTGTGCCTTGGAAGCCTACGGAAGACGTTCCCGGAGGCCGGAATCAGCCACGGGTGAAGGTGCCCAGTCCGGTCGGATCGTAGAAGTCGAGCCTCACGCTCGACGCCGTGCCGCCGGCACCGGGCGCCGCACCTGCGGCAGAGGCGAAGATTGCCCCTGCGAGGCCGTTGGCGTTCTCCCCGATGGATTCAAAGCTGAAGGTATCGCCGTCGAAGTGGTTGAGGGGGAACCTGGTGGTGCTGCCAGCGGGGCCGAGCTCCATGAACAACCCGCCGTTCTCCACCGCGACGCTGAGCGGGCCGTAGTAGGGGTTCGCATAGCTGCCTATGTAGAAGTCGCTGCCCCGCGCCGGTTTGGCCTGTGCGGGCGCCTGGGAGTAGTCGACTTTTGGCTTGTCCGCCTCGTCGATCTTCTGGAAGACGCCCGCGGTGAATCCGAACCAGTCAACTGTCGCGGCGCCGTTCTGGGCGGTGTCCAGGAATGCGGCGCAGATGGCTTCCGGAATGCCCTGCGGACGGCCGTTCGTCAGGGCCACGATGCCCAGCTGCTCGCCCGGCAGCATGGAGACGGCGGTCGCGGCACCGAGGTTGAAGGCTCCTGAGTGCCCGAGTTGGAGCCGGGCGAAATCGTCGTAGGAGACGTTCCAGCCGAGGCCGTAGAAGCGGGTGCGGGCGGCCGGTGCCGCGGGAAGGCCCGACACTGCGTGCGGGACATGCGTGACGCCAAGCTCGTCAGGGTCCACAACGTCCTTGCCTTCAAATCTGCCGTTGGCGAGCTGCAGGCGGATCCAGCGGGCCAGGTCATTCACGGAGGAGCTGGCGCCGCCGGCGGGTGCTTCGGCGTCGGCGTCCCGGCTGTATTTGGCGACCCAGGTCTTGTTGCCGGCGGGCACATGGATGAGAGCCCTGTTAGACGCTTTTCGGTAGTCCGCATGGCGGTAGCTGGTGGAGGTCATGCCAAGGGGCTTGAACAACACGTCTTCGGCGAGGTCTGCCCATGGCATATTCATGGCATCGGCAGCGGCCTTGGCGCCGGAGGTGTAGCCGAAGTTGCTGTAGTTGTAGCTTGACCTGAATGTGTCGAGCGGTTGCTGGTTGAGGTGGCTGAGAATGTAGGACTGGTCGAATGCGAGGTCTTCCAGCAGATCACCTGCTCCCGTCCGCAAGCCGCTTTGATGGGACAAGAGGTCCGCCATCGTGGCGTTTGCCGTAACGAAAGGGTCTTTGAGGGCGAACCCCGGACTGTGCATGATCACCGGGTCCGTCCAGGAGATGGCCTTGCGGCCCACGGCTACGGCCGCCACCGTGGAAGCCAGTGGTTTGGACACCGAGGCCAGTTGAAAGACCGTGTCCGCGTCGACTGTCTCGGGCTTGCCCGACTCCCGCACGCCGAAGCCCTTGGCGTACAGCACCTGGTCCCGGTAGACCACTGCCACCGCGATTCCGGGGACTCCGGTGCTCTCCATTGCCCCCTGGACTATCCCGTCAAGCTTGGCAACGGCGTCATTGACCTTCTGTTGGTCCAGGAGCGGTTTGACCTGTGGTTCCGGTGCCGGCAGGAGCGAGGCCGACGGCGTGCCGGAGGCGCCAGATTGACTGGCTCTTTGGTCGGTGCAGGCGGCCAGCAGCGGCATCCCTGCCATGCCCGCAGCTCCGACGCCGACTGCCTTCAACAGCGAGCGGCGGTCAGCTGGCACCGAGCTGATCGGCAGCACGAATGAATTCCTGTGGTTCATGGACATACCCCCAACGCGTCTGGAACGCCGAGCTGACGCCTTCTCCCCATGATGGACCCAAGCCGACGTTCGAGACGAGTATTTCGGCTGATGGATCCGCGGGGCGGCCGGGCCGCCAAGTCCGAGAAGATCGCCACCACCACACTGTTTCCTGGCCAGCGACGACTCCTCCTAGATCACCGGGACAGACATCGTCGGCGGCTTCCTTAAGCACTTCCAATAAAGGATCCGAGGCAGCACATCTCAGCCGTCCGCAACCGCCACGACGGTCAGGGGCAGGCGCTCCAAGCCCTCGTGCAGACGGCGGTTCAGGTCATATGGTCGAAGTCTCCTCGCGCCCAAGCAGCGTGCCGTTGGGCTGAATCGTGCAGAATGGCCTTTGCGCCGGAGGCGATTACATTGTTGAAGTTGCCGTAGATCCGGTCGAACTTGAGCTCTCCCAACTGCGCGGCGAGCCGCAACGCCACCGCGCCGGATAGCGGCAAATGATTCGGGTAGCTGCGCATGAAGGCGATGGAGCGACGGTCCGGATTCGGATACACGCTGTCACCGGTCAGCAGAACTCCTCTGCCGCCAGCCCCTGCGGCCCAGTTCACCACCGCGCTGCCCGGGAAGTGTCCGCCGGTCTGGTGCAGTGTCAACCCTTCGGCGATTGCTTGACTGCCGGACCAGCATTCGATGACCGGATCATCGCGTCCCAGCCATCCCCGGTCTGCGTCGGCCACAAGTACAGGGACGCCACCGAGCCGATGCGACCATTCGACCTGCACACCAAACATGTGTGGATGGCTAGCGGCGATCGCCAGGACCGGGCCCCGCTCGAGGACTGCCTGCACAGCGCTGTCATCGACATATCCGACCGGATCCCACAGCAGCGAACCCTCGTGTGTCACCACAAGCTGGGCGGTCTGGCCGATCCCGACTTTGGGCTCCGTCGTGATCCCGGTCAGTCCCGGCTCGTTCTCCTTCAACACTGTCTGCTGGCCCTCCTGCGCCAGACCGTCCAGCGTGAGCCATTTTTGGCCGTCCTCGGGCACGTACTGCCGCTCATCGGCGCAAATCGGGCAGACCTCCGGGGTAGGTTCGTCGCGTTCGACGCCGCAGGTTGCACAGAGCAGCATGGTTGGTCCCTTCTACGCGTCTTCTGTCCTGCTTTCCGCCCTTTTCACCTTCGGCCGCAGGCTGGCGTGCCCAGACTATGGCACGCGAAAGTCTCCTAGGAAGAGAGCTCAGGACCTTATTCCGTCTCATCCAGGTTGTGGGCGGGGAAGTGTGTACAACGTACACACTTTGAGCTCCGGACGTGGTCGCACGGGAGTTGGATCGGACCGGATTCCGCGTGTTTCCGGGGGAGTCCAGTGTTTGCAGGGGAGGAAATGCAGTCCGAGTCCCACCTCGGGCACAGCACACCTCGTCAGAGGGGTTTTTGCTTTAGAGTGTGGGCATTGCCCCTTCCACCCTGCGCGGAGGAACCCGAGTGCCTACTTGGATCCTCGTACCGCACGGCGAATGCGGCGACAGGAACAGCCGCCTAACCGGGAGTACCTGGGCGGACGTTCAAGCGTAGGGGCCGAGGTTGATCCCGCGCGGGGCAGCTAGGCCCCGGCTTCATTCGGCGTCGGGCACGCCGTCCCCTGACGCCTGCGCTGACTTGAGCTTCCGGCGTCTGCGCCGGCGCCAGACGATCACCAGGCCAAGCACGACGATGGGGACCAGCACCCAGCCGCCGATGTCGAGAGCGTCACCGATGGCATGGGCCAGCGCCCCGGCCAGATAGGCGAGAACGCTGAGGCTCGCGACCCACGCAATGGACCCCGTGATGTTCCACAGCAGGAACTTGGGCCACGGCATCTTGGCAGCCCCCGCGGCAATGGCACCCCAGAGCCGGACGACAATGACCCAGCGGCCGAAGAACAAGGCTGTTCCGCCGTGCCGATCGAAGAACGACTCCAGCTGGACGATGCGATTTTCGTCGGCGTGGAAGCGCCGTGCGAGTCGCAGCATCAACGGACGGCCTCCCACCCGCCCAAGTATGTAGCCAATAGTGCTGCCGAGCATGGCGCCCAGGCTGCCGACCGCGATAACGGCAGCAAGGTTCAGATCTCCGTGGCGCGCCGAGGCGTAGGCCCCAAGCAGTACGGCCACGGCGGGAAGCGGTACACCGGCGCACTGGGCCAGCACAATCACGAAGACGCCGAAGTAGTACGCCCATTCGTCCGCAGTCCCTGCTTCCGCGGCGACGAAGCCTGCCGAGCCGAGCGCCACGAAGCGGAGGGCGGCTAATCCGGTCATCGCTCACACCTCACTTCGCTGCTCCGCCACGGTTCATAATGACGGTCCCCGCGCCGCCCGAGTTTGTTCCACGGTCATAACCCCCGCGACGACACCGAGATGGCCCTTGTATACGCTTGTGGCCGCGCCGCGTCAAGACCACGCTGCGGTCACGGCACGGCACGGCACGGCCCGCGGCGGCACAGCGCCCCCTGACCTCACCGTGCAACAGATTTAGAAGGATCAACGCGTCAATGAGGCATTTCGGGAGCCAGTGAGCTCGGCGAGTAGGCCGTCCGCGCCGCCGCAGCGCTCAGCTGTGTGCGTGAGACATCCGATGATCCCCGCACATGCTGTTCGGCGCTTTGCGGGACACCGCTTCCATTGAAAAGCGCGCCGCGGCCAGGTCAGGTGCCCACCTGGCAGGCAGCCCGGTTCGCCGGATAAAACCGGGCCGGGTATTCCTGCGCCGGCCTCAAGTCCGACCATGAGCCAAGGCATTGCGGCCCTGATGCCTGCCAGAGGGTTCTTCGCTGAACCAGTGACTTAGGGCCCTGCCGGTGCGAGCCTGCCGGGGCAAGAGTTGGACCTACCCGACGACCGATGTGCGTACGGCGCCGGTCCGGGCGCGACAGGCCTCTTGCAGCTGGGGCGGTTCTGTCTAAGACCGTCCGGAGACAGCATCCAGTAGGAAGCGGGGTGGCCGTTACGCCGGCCAGAACCAAATGGAGGGCACACCATGGCAGAGCACAACTACATCTTGTTCGTTTCGTCGTACGCCGACACGGGCTCGGCGGCGGACGATTTCAAGGCGATCAAGAGCATGGACGACGCGGCTGTGGCGGCTGCGGTCGTACTGTCGCGTGACGCCTCGGGCAAGACCGAGGTCAAGGAGCATGGGGGCGGACTGGTCGCCGGCGGCACCAAGGCCGGCGCCATCGGCGGGCTGGTGGTCGGACTGTTCGCTCCGCCGCTTCTGCTGTCCGGCGTGATCGGTGCTGGGATCGGCGCAGGTGTGGGGGCCATCGCGAAGCGTCACGAGGAGAAGTCCATCGGCGTCGACGCGGAGGAGTGGCTGCCTCCGGGCTCCTCGGCGATCGTTGCCGTCGTCGACGACCTCTACCTCGACCGCGTCGACAAGGCGGTCGACAAGGCCACCAAGAAGGTCAGCAAAGCCATCGAAACTGGTGACTACGACGCCGTGGTCAAGGCCGTGAACGAGGGCGACGAGAAGATCATCGAAGCCGCTTCGTCCTGATCGGCCGACGCAACCGCCCCTGAGCGGGCCGCTCAATATCGACGATCGCCTACCGCGTGGGCGCCGGAGCATCGAACCGGGGAACGTCGAAATCCATCCTCGACATCATCGTCCTGGTCCTCCTGCTGGCCGCAGCGGTGCGTAAGGACGAGACACCAACGCCGTCCGCGCCCCTAAATGGATGGGCAGGCTTGAAGAGGTCCAACCGGAGGACTCGTTCCGGCTCGGTTTCCTGCTCTTGGGTGTTCCCGTCGGACATCCTCACCTCGGTCGCCGTCGGCGGTTCGGCATCGGCCCACCAAGTTTCGTGGTGGGCGGTGATGTCTTTCGTGCTGACGCCGCTGCTGCTCGTCGCAGTGTTCATCGCACTCGCCGTGAGCAACCTCGTTTCAAGTTAGGACTCCTCCACGCCGACGATGCCACACACCGCAGGGCGATGACGGGACACGGGTCCGACCGAACGTCGCGATGCACAAGGTGACCGGCCCTGACACGTCTTGGGAGCGCGCTCGGCGTTGACCTTGTTGCGGGACGATTCATTTTGGTGCTGGCGCCGTGTCTTGCTGGTTGTGCAAGACACCCGAGATCCTGGCGGGGAGATGGAGAAAGGACGGGGTGCGTGCGTGCTTACGGAACGGGCCGAACTATGTTCTGACGTCCGCGCAGGCCTAGAGATTCTCCAGTTCGGAAGTTGGTGTGGCCTGGTCCGCGGTGGCTTCGGTCGTATTGGACGATCTTCGCGGCCACGAGAGACGCGCGAACCCGAAGCCGTGAACGCTCATGTCACCATCAGCGTAAAGACCAAATTGCTTCCCGGTGCCGTGTCGTATGACCCCCGGATCGTACTAGGCTCCACCTTGTGATCCCGAGCCCTGTCCCCGGCTTGTCGGCGGCCGCACCACGGCGCGTCCGGGTGGGGGCCGTGGCGGGCATGGCGGGCGCCGTTCTGTTTGTATCCGTCTTCACCGTTTACGGGTGGCTGTACCCCGGCTACTCCTGGACGGGTATGTTCGTCAGCGAGCTGGCTCTTGGCCCCTATGGGTGGGTCCAGGTCCTCAACTTCGTGCTGACGGGCGCCTTGGTGTTGATGTTCGGCCGCGGTCTGGCCGCTTATTTCAGCGCCGGCGCGGTTTCCCGGGCCGGGCCGTTTCTTGTGCAGGGGATCGGCGTCAGCCTGATTGCCTCGGGGCCGTTCGTCACCGACCCGTCGGCGATGTTCGGCCAAACCAGTCCGCATGGCATGGTGCACGGTATCTTCGGCGCCATCGTCTTCACGTTCGCGCCGTTCAGTTGCTTCGTTTTCTACCGGCGCTTCCGCAGGGACCCGGCCTGGCGCCCCCTGGCGGGGTGGACACTTCTCAGCGGCGTGGTCCTTACTCTCGGGATCGTTCTGCTCAAGATTAGCCAGCAGCCCGGTAGCGGACTCTTCGACTGGAAAGGGCTCGTGCAACGGGCCATTCTGGTCACGTTTATGGCTTGGATCTTCGCGGTCGCATTCCGGCTGCGCCACCTCTGCCCCCTCCCGCAACACAGCCCATCAACGAGGGCGTAGGCCTGGGCTCGAGGACGCGGCGGAGCACACTGTGGCCTCGCGGCCCCGTTTACACCGGGCCGGTCGGACCTGCCACGGCCGGCCCGAAGGGTTTGGTCTAGCGAGGGCCGAAGGTTTCGAGGCCGCGCCGCAGGGGAGCAGGGCCGCCCTCCGGCCCTACCGGGATGACGCGGGACGGCCTATCGTGGTCCTGACACAGCCCGAGGGAAAGGAACGACGATGTTCACCCTGCAGATTAGCTATCCGGTCCGGGACTACGAGGCATGGAAGAAAGTCTTCGACACCGATCCCGCAGGCCGCGCCGCCTCGGGCGCCCGGTCTATCCGGGTTTTCCGGGACACGGAGGACCAGAACAGCGTGGCCGTGCTCCTCGACTTCGATACCAAGGACGCCGCGACCGTCTTTCTGGAAACGTTGCGCAGCCAGGTGTGGGACAAACCCGAGGTGATAGGGCAGCTGATGACGGCAGCGCCGACGGCCAGGATTCTGGAAGAGGTGGCCCGCGAGGGCCAGGGCGCGGGCTGACCGCTGAGGGGCTGAGTCGGTCGTCTTGAGCCGTGTTTCGCTGCGTACTGTGGTGGCTCAGCTGGCGAGTAGGTTGAGTGCGTCGTGGCCCGTGGTGCCCGCTTGTGCGCTATTTGCAGAGTCCCCATCCGTGCCTGCCCTCATTGCAGGAACTGGATTTGCTCAGAGGCGGCGGAGGAATGCCGACCGGCGGCCATACAGGGTGAGCAGGAGGGCTGCGATCCCGAGGGCGATCATGACTACCGGTAGCGCCAGCCCGTCGAATGGCGTCAGGAGGAGTGCGCCGAGGATGCCGGCGCCGAAGATTGCTATGTTGAAGGCGACCGGGAGGAACGCGTTGGCGACGTCGGCGTTTTCGCCTCCTGCGGTGGTCAGCGGGCCCTGCAGCTGGGCTGACGCGCCGCCGAAGGCGACGCCCCAGAGGGCGGCGGCGATCACAATGGCCAGGGCCGATGTGTGTCCGATGAGCAGGATGACTCCGGATGCGACGAACGCGGTGACGCTCAGGTGCAGGAGGGGCCGGGGGCAGCGGTCCAGCAGCGCTCCGGTGATGGCCACGCCGATGACCGATGCGATGCCGTAGATCAGTAGGACGAGGTCGGCGGAGAGGCCGGTTTCTGTGGCGCGGAGGTAGGGGGCAATGTAGGTGTAGATGGTGCTGTGGGCGAGCATCCAGACGACGATGACGGTGAGGATGAGGGCTACTCCGGGGATCCGGAACACGCGCCCCAGGGGAAGCCGCAACGTGGCCGGTTGCCCGGGGGCATCAGGGACGAATGCGATGATCAGTGCGCCGACGACGAGTGCGAGGACGGAGAGCGCGCCGAAGGACCATCGCCAGTCGAAGGTCCTTCCGATCCAGGCGCCGAGGGGGGTGCCGAAAGCGAACCCGAGGGGAGCGCCCATGGAAACGATGGCCAGGGACAGCCCGGCGTTTTGGGGCGGGCTGATGCGGCGGCCGTAGGCAGCGAGCATTCCCCAAATGGTTCCCGAGAACGCGCCGGCGAGGAATCGTGAGACGAGAGACAGTGTCGCCTCAGGAGAGAACGTGGTGAGCGTGTTGGCCATCACGAGTCCGGCGATACTCGCGAGCAGCAGAGGCTTTCGTCGCATGCCGCGGGTGAGGGTGATCGCGGGAATGGTGGCGAGGACCGTCCCGAGAGCGTAGGCGCTGACGAGCAGACCGACAGTTCCTTCGCTTGTGTGGAGGCCTGCTGCGATGACGGGGAGCAGGCCGGCTGGCATGGTTTCGGTAGCGACGAGGATGAATCCCATTGCGGCCAGGACGACGAGGGCGAGCAAAGGCAGCTTTTGCTGTGCCCTGACTTCTGGTGCAGGTGTTCGTGTGGGGACGGTTGTCATGTGGCTCCTTTCGTGCGGGGCGGTGATGCCGGGGATCGGGCTTGGAGATCGGACGCGGCGGGAGGTCTATCCCACGGGCCGTGGGATAGACCCCTTGGCGCCGAGCTGCTTGGCGGCGAGGATCGCCGAGAGTCCGACGGCGCCGTACATGACAACACCACGCATAATTTGCTCTCCTGTTCATCGGGTCCAACCAGTCCAACTTTCTTTCCGTGCGCGGGGGAGTCTCTGTTGAGGGGTGTACCGAGAGGGAACCCCTCGTTCCTCCCTGCCGATTTACCCTTGAACCATGGATAACCGGGCTGAAGTGCGAGAGTTCCTGATGTCGCGGCGCGCACGACTCACACCGGAAGACGCCGGCATTGCCGCGGGGTCGAATCGTCGGGTGGCCGGGCTGAGGCGCAGCGAAGTCGCGTTACTCGCCGACGTCAGCGTGGAGTACTACGCGAAGCTCGAGCGCGGTTCCATCGCGGGCGCGTCCGCGTCCGTGCTCGAATCCGTCGCCCGCGCCCTTCGTCTCGATGACACCGAGCGGGCGCACTTGTTCGACCTGGCCCGGGCGGCAGATGGCATCCCGACCTCCGGGAGGCTCCGCAAACGCGCCACCGCCCAAGCCGGGGCCCGCTTGAGCCTGCAGTGGGCGCTGGAAGCGATCACCGAGGGTGTCGCATTCGTCCGCGACCCGTACCAGAACCTGCTCGCGACAAACGCCTTGGGGCGCGCCTTCTACTCGCCGGTGATCGGAGACAGTGGCCGCACCCCGAACCTCGCGAGGTTTCAGTTCCTGGACCCGGCTTCGCGCGACTTCTACCCCGACTGGGAGCAGTTTGGCGAGATGTGCGTGGGCATCATGCGTGCCGAAGCGGGCCGGGACCCTCACGACCGCACAATGCAGGACCTTGTCGGAGAGCTCTCGACACGAAGCGAGACCTTCCGTGCACTATGGGGCGCGCACAACGTACGCACCCATGGCTCCGGAACAAAACGCTTCCATCACCCCGTGGCCGGGGAACTTACCCTCGCGTACGAGGAACTCGCGATCACCGCCGAGCCAGGCCTCGTGCTTATGGTTTACACCGCAGAGCCAGGCTCCCCTTCAGCGGAACGTCTCCGCCTCCTCGCAAGCTGGGGAGCGAGCGAGCACACACCCACTGAAAGGCACCGAACCACGAGCTGACAAAAGTTTCACCGGCTCTGGCTCCTGAAAGCGTACGGGATTTTCCCTTCTCGAGCTATTTGTGAGCAGCCCTTCGGCCAGACGCTCATGAACTCGTTTCCGGAATTCGCTCCAAACATTTCCGGGATTTCACCCGCAGCGGGTGAGGTCCATGCCGGGCTTAGCGCCAACAATAGTCATACCCTCCACGGGTAGGGCTGAGGGACAGGCCGTCCCGGAAACGAGACCGCGTCTTTGAGAGCAGGTAACACAAATGAGTTTCTGGGAAAACTCGTGGGATATTTTCTGGCGGTTCTTCGCTGCGTCCGTTTTCTTTGCCTACCTGTTTGGTGTTTTTGCGATCATCGGTGACCTTTTTCGCGATCAGTTTGAAAGAATCAAAAGCCGGGTGCTGGTTTGACGGCCTTCGCGGCATCGAAGTAGGCAGCCGTGCGCGGATTCTTCCAGGACGCTGAAACATTTGCGTTGCTCCTGCTTGCGGCCCACATATTGCTCGTGACCGTCGCAGCTGTCCTCGTGTCGATGAATCGCCGTCCGTCCTCGGCTATTGCCTGGGTGCTCGCCATAATTTTCATACCGATCCTGGGTGCAGTCGCGTATTTCTTTGTCGGTTACTCGAAACTGCCCAAGGCGCGCCGGGACAAACAGCGCGAAGTCAACGCTCTGGTCCTGGCGCGGACTGAAGGCAGCCCACTGATCAGCCGCGGCCTTGACTGGCCGGAGTGGCTCCATTCGGCGGTAGTGTTGAACAGCAACCTTGGGGCGCTCCCTATGGTCGCGGGCAACAGTGCGACCCTGTTGGGCGACTACAACGGCACTTTCGATGCCATGATCGCTGAGATCGATTCGGCCACCAGTTATGTGCACGTGGAGTTTTACATCCTGGTGTTGGACGCAACGACGGCGCCGTATTTTCAAGCGTTGGCCCGAGCAAGATCACGCGGCGTTGACGTGCGGGTTCTGTCCGATCATCTGGCTGGCCTAAAGTTCCCCGGCCGGAAAGAAACCTTGGACTTCCTCCAGAAGATAGGGGCGGAATATCGCCCCATGCTGCCGGTGCGGCCGTGGCGCGGCGAATGGCAGAGGCCGGACCTGCGCAATCACCGGAAGATCTTCGTCGTCGATGGCCGCGTGGGATTCACTGGGTCCCAGAACGTCATCGACGCGAGCTACGACACGAAGGGTAACCTGAAGCGCGGGCTCCAGTGGCATGAGCTGATGATGCGCGTCGAGGGACCTGTGGTCCGGGAGCTGGATGCGGTCTTCGCAACGGACTGGTACAGCGAAACGGGTGTGATACTGCCACTGGATTCAAGCCCCCTAGGAGTCAGCCAACGTTCCGCGCTCGTTGACGCACAGGTCCTGCCCAGTGGTCCCAGCTTCGACAACGACAACAATTTGAAGCTCTACGCGACGCTAATCCACAAAGCTGAGCGTCGCGTCAGCATCACCAGTCCATACTTTGTCCCGGACGAATCCATCCTGATGGCTATTGTCACGGCAGCCGCGCGGGGGCTAAGCGTCGAGCTCTTTGTTTCCGAGGTCGGAGACCAGAGCATGGTCTATCACGCGCAGCGTTCCTACTACGAGGCACTGCTCCGCGCCGGCGTCAGGATTTACCTTTACCGGGCGCCAAAGGTACTGCACTCTAAGCACTTCACCATCGATGAGGAGGTTGCGGTGATTGGGTCCAGCAACATGGATGTCCGTTCTTTCAGCCTCAACATGGAAGTTTCCGTCCTTGTGCACGGCCGCGGTTTTGTGGACGCAATTCGCCGGATCGAAGACGGGTACCGCGTGGAAAGCCGTGAGCTGCAGCTCGAGGACTGGATCCGGCGGCCCATAGCCCAAAAAGTATTCGACAACCTGGCGCGCCTGACGGCGTCCCTCCAATAGGGAAATTGGTCCAGACCCGACGGCGCTGAAACACCGAAGCCCTTGGGGGGAAAGCCGCGGTTAGCGGCCGTTGTACTCGTCGTCTGTTATGTGCTCGCGCCAAGTGGTGGTCTTGGACGGGTCTTCGCCGTTTTGGATCATGGCAATGTGTTCCATGAAGCAGCCCGGGGCGGCGGCGTGCCAATGCTCCTCGCCGGGCGGGGTGTAGAGCGTCTGGCCGGGATGGACTTCGATGATCTTTCCGTCTCGGGTACCGAAACGGCCTACACCTTGGGTGACGCGCAGATATTGACCGTGCTGGTGGGAGTGCCAGGCTGTGCGTGCTCCGGGCGCGAAGCGGACGGTCGCGACGACCATCGTCTGGTCAGACTCGTGGGGGAGCGCGATTGGGTCGAGCCAGACGTCGCCAGCGAACTGGGCCGCCGGGTTTTTCGTGGTGGGCACAAAGGGTTCGATGTTCATGATGTTCCTTACTTGTTGTCTGTGAAGAGCTGTTTGGCGACGCCCATGGCAGACATGCCCTGGGGCCAGCCCGCGTAGAGCGTGACGTGGGTGATGGCTTCGATGAGCTCCTCTTGGGTCACACCGTTCTCGATGGCGCGGCCGAGGTGGAAGCCCAGCTGGGCGGTGTTTCCGCCAGCGGTGAGCACGGCCACGGTGATGAGGCTGCGGTCCCGTGCGGAGAGTTCAGGCCGGTTCCAGACGTCTTCGAAGAGGACGTCGTCAGTGAGCGCGGCAAGCTTTGGCGCGAAGTCGCCGAACATCTTTCGGCCGCCACCGAGCTGCTTGGGTTGGTTAGTCATGATGATCCTTCTTTCGGTTTGGAATCTTTCGTGCGTCAAATGGACGGGCTGCGTGGGAAATACCAGGTGGATGCGACGGTGCGTGCTATGACCCAGTCGTCTCCGTGGGGTTCGAACCAGGAACGCAGCGTCAGGCGCCAGGTGGACCTGGATCCCCAGATCGTGGCGTCGGTGAGTGTGCGGGCGGTCAAACCGGGCGTGGTCCCTTCCGTTCTGATGGCGGCCTCGACTATTTCCATCCGGTGGTACCGCATCTGGCCGGTATCGATGGCACCAAGCCATTCCGCCTTCGACTGCACGTATCCGGTCATGTGGGTAAGCGTGAAGTCGTCGGCGAGGATGCTGTCCAGCTCCGCCACGTCACCGCCCACCATCGCCTCGCACAGGGTGCCATGGAGCGCTTCTACCGCCGCGGCGGTCACGCCTGTCACCGTCGCCGCGCCTGCGCCGTGAGTTCGTGGGTACCGTAGCTGTTGTCGTCAGGGTTGACAGTCACGCCGGGGGCGACGAGTTCGTCGATGCGGTCCAAAACGTCGCTGGACAGAGTGATGTCGGCGGCGGGCAGGTAGGACTCGAGCTGTTCCAGGGTGCGCGGTCCGACGATCGCTGCCGTGACGCCGGGGTGGTTGATCACGAAGGCTATGGCGAGCTCAATGAGGGTCAAACCGGCCTGTTCGGCCAGGTGGGCGAGATCTTCGACGATGTCGAGTTTGCGCTGGTTGGCCGGGCTTGTCATGTCGAACCGGGCATTCGGACGTGCGGAAGAGGCGGGTGCGGACGCCGAGTCTTTCCGCCAGCGCCCGGAGAGCCACCCGCCGCTGAGCGGGCTGTAGGTGAGGGTACCCATGCCGTGGCGCTGCACCGTCGGCAGGATGTCCTCTTCGATGCCGCGGACCAGGATCGAGTACGGCGGCTGCTCGGTGACGAACCGCTCCAGGTTCCGTGTACGCGACGCCCACTGGGCTTCCACGATCTGGGATCCGGAGTACGACGAGGAGCCGATGTAACGAACCTTCCCCTGACGGACGAGGTCGGTAAGGGCGCCGAGGGTTTCCTCGACATCCGTGTCGGGGCTGGGCCGGTGGACCTGGTACAGGTCGAGGTAGTCGGTGTTCAGACGACGGAGGGAGTTTTCGACCTCGCGGATGACCCAGCGGCGGGATCCGCCGCGCTGGTTGGGGTCCTCGCTCATGGGCATGAAGAACTTCGTCGCGAGGAACACGTCGTCGCGGCGTCTCTCGAGAGCCTGCCCAACGATCTCCTCGGATGCCCCGCCTGAGTAGACGTCGGCGGTGTCAATGAAGTTGATGCCGGAGTCGAGGGCGCGGTGGATAATCCGGATGGCGTCCGTACGGTCGTCGTTGCCCCAGGGGCCGAACATCATCGCTCCGAGGCATAAGGGACTGACCTGCACGCCGGTGCGGCCAAGTGGGCGATATTCCATGGTGGTGTCTACTCTCTGTCTCAGGCTTCGGGGATGACCATGGCGAAGCGCTCTTCGCGGGCCTCGTCGGGGTCCGGTCCGTTGCGCACGCCCGTATCGAGCGCGTCGACGGCGGCGAGTTCGTCGGCACTGAGTTCAAAGTCGAAGACGTCGAAGTTCTCGGCGATGCGTGCGGGGTTGGTCGACTTCGGGATGGCTGAACGGCCCTGCTGCAAGTGCCAGCGGAGCATGACCTGGGCTGGGCTCTTGCCGTGCGTTTGTCCGATGCTGGTGATCGTCGGGTCTTCCATCACGTTCCTGCGGTCCTCGCCCCATCCCGGGTAGAAGGTGATGCCGCCGATCGGTGACCATGCCTGGGTGAGGATCCCGTGTTCGGTGTCGGCTGCCTGGACGTCCGGCTGGGTGAAGTACGGGTGCAGTTCGATCTGGTTCACGGCCGGGACGATCTCGGTGGTGGCCAGCAGCTGCTCGAGGTGGTGCGGCATGAAGTTGCTGACGCCGATGGCCCGCACGCGCCCGTCAGCGAGCAGGCGCTCAAGTGCTTTGTACGCGGCAATGGTTTTCTCGAACCGGTCCGGGGCGGGCTGGTGCAGGATGAGCAGGTCCAAGTAGTCAACGCCGAGCTTGCCCGTCGCCTTGTCCCAAGCATGCAGCGTCTCGGCGTAGCCGTAGTCGCTGACCCAGACTTTGGTCTCGATGAACACCTCTGAACGGTCCAGGCCCGAGTTGCGGATGCCCTCACCGACCTCCCGCTCGTTGCCGTACGCGGCGGCGGTATCGATATGCCGGTAGCCGGCAGCAAGCGCGGCCTCGACGGCGGCCGTGGTCTTCTCGGGGGCGCTTTGGAAGACGCCCAGACCGAGGGCGGGCATCGTAATGCCGTTGTTGAGAGTAAGTTTCATGTCCATGCCTTTCACGGTATTCAGAGGTGGGGAGTTGTGGGAGGGCACATCATTACCTCCATCGAGCGGGAGGCGGCACCGCGAGGGGTGCCGCTCGTTGGTGTTGCCCTGGGCTTGCCGGCCGGCCAGCTCAGCGGACGCGCTCGGCCTCCGGTACGGGCACGGCTATCCGGGGTGCCCTGGTGCGGCGGGCAGCCAAGTCTGCTGGCAGGATGAGGGTGGCGGTGACACCCAGGGCAAGGAACAGTAGGACGCTGCCCGTGGTCAGCGCAACGCTGACCTGCGCGGCCAGGTGGGCTACGGCAGAGCCCGGGGTCGGGACGGTGGCTGCGGCAGCGACCGCGATACCAAGCCCGAGGCAGGTGCCGACCTGGTGGAAGGTGTTCACCAGGCCGGATGCGGCGCCGGCGTCGGACGCGGGGGCGCCGGTGATGCCGAACGAGGTCAGTGGAGCAAAAGCGAGGCCCTGACCGGCCCCGATGAGGATCATCGGCAGAGCCACCCCTGTCAGGTATGCGGAGTCGACTCCGGCTCGGCTGAGCCAGAACATCCCGGTCAACGTGAGCAGGATCCCGGTCAGGAGCGGGACCGAGCCCGGCATCCGGCCTACGAGCCGGGGGATGCTCATCGCGACGGCGAAGTTGACCGCCGTCATGGGTAGGAATCCGATGCCGGCCCGCAGCGGGTCGAAGCCGAGCACTTCCTGCAGGAACTGGGTGGTGAAGAAGAAGAACCCGATCATTGCGCCCAGATACAGGAAACGTGCCAGGTAGGCGCCGGTGCGGCGGCGGCTCGCGAACAGCCGCAAGGGCATGATCGGCTGGGCCGCCCTGCGCTCGATCAGCACGAACACGACCAGGAGCACGACGCCGGTACTGACGGCCGTGATTGTGACCGGTGAGGTCCAGCCGGCGTCGGTGGTGTTGATGATGCCGAACACGAGAGCTCCGACGCCCAGTGTGGCGCTGAGCGCCCCGAGCACGTCGAAGCGGCCGCGGGCGCGGCCTGTTTCCGGGATGAACCGCGGCGCGAGCGCGATCATCGCGGCGCCAATGGGTACGTTGACGAAGAACCCGGCGCGCCAGGAGATCCAGTGGGCCAGCGCGCCGCCGATGACCAGCCCCAGGCTTGCGCCGATCCCCGCGGTAGCACCGTACAAGGCGACGGCACGGGTGCGTTCACGGCCCTCCGGGAAGCTCGCGGTGAGTAGGGACAGTGATGCGGGCGCGACGATCGCGGCTCCGATACCCTGGACGGCGCGGCCGGCGATCGCCCACCACCCCGCCGGGGCGACGCCGATCAGCAGGGACGCGATCGAGAACACCACCAGCCCGAAGACGAAGACACGCCGCCGTCCGAGCAGATCGCCTGCACGGGCGCCAAGGAGGAGCAGGCCGCCGAAGACCAGCGTGTACGCATCCTGAACCCAGGAAAGCTCGCTGGTCGTCAGCCGCAGATCGGCCTGCAGGCTCGGCAGCGCGGTGAAGATGACCGAGTTGTCCAGCAGGATCATAAAGTAGCTGACGAGGATGATCGCTAGGATCGCCGCCGGGTGCGGAGCGGTTGCGGGTGCAGGTTTCATGCTTTCAATGCAACCTTGATTCCTTACGGGCCGGGAGTCACTGTCGTTCCGGGTAATGCCAGTCCCTCCCTCGTCCCATCGACCGCGCGTAGCGTGGATGCCATGACACACAGCGACGACGTGCGGAAATTCCTGACCTCCCGCCGTGCAAGGATCACGCCCGAGGAGGCCGGCCTGCCGGCCTATGGCGGCAACCGGCGCGTTGCCGGCCTGCGCCGCGAGGAAGTCGCCATGCTCGCCGGAATGAGCATCGATTACTACATACGCCTTGAGCGGGGAAACCTCTCGGGCGCCTCGGACGGTGTCCTTGAAGCCCTCGGGCGTGCCCTGAAGCTCGACGACGCCGAAACGGCCCACCTTTTTGACCTTGCCCGCGCCGCGACCGCCTCCCCCCGGGTGCGGCGCAAGCGCAGCCCCCAGACGGTGCGGCCGAGCGTGCAGCGCGTCATCGATGCGATCACGACGGCGCCGGCCTGGGTCCGCAACGACCGAGGGGATGTCCTCGCCTCCAACGAACTGGGGCGTGCCCTTTATCTGGACATGATGGCAGAGGGGCCCACTCCGCCGAACAGCGCACGCTTCACCTTCCTGAATCCGAAAGCGCGGGAGTTCTTCGCTGATTGGGAACGAGCAGCGGACGACGTCGTCGCAGTCCTGCGCTCCACGGCCGGGAAAAACCCGTACGACAAGGACCTCACGGATCTGATCGGTGAACTCTCAACCCGCAGCGAGGAGTTCCGCACCCGGTGGGCCCGTCACGATGTGAAGTACCACCGCGCCGGCCGGAAGCGGCTCCACCACCCGATCGTTGGCGACTTGGACTTGAGCTTTGAAGCACTTGAGCTGCCCGCAGACCCGGGACTGCGCATCAACGTGTACACAGCAGATCCCGGGACACCCTCCGAAGACGCTCTGAAAGTCCTCGCCAGTTGGGCCGCGACCCAGCAGCCCACCCCGCAGATCCCCGTCAAGGAGAAGAAGTGATCGACCGTCCCTCCACCGTGCTCATCGTTGGCGCCACCGGCAGCATCGGCCGCCACGCAGTGGCCGAGGCGCTGCGACAGGGTTACGCGGTCCGGGCGCTCGTGCGCGACCAGACCCGCGCCGCCCGCCTACTCCCCGAAAGTGTGGACCTGGTGATCGGGGATCTGACTCGTCCCGAAACCCTCGGGCCGGCCGTCGACGGAGTCGACGCAATCGTGTTCACCCACGGATCCACGACCAGCGAACGCGACGTGCGGGATAACGACTACGCCGGCGTCGCCAACGTCCTGAAAGCCTTGGGCGGCCGCCGGCCACGCATCGCGCTCATGACCGCCATCGGGATAACACGACCAGGCGTCGCCTACGCCCAGTGGAAGCTGCGCAGTGAGCGCCTCATCCGCGGCAGCGGTAACCCGTACACGATCGTGCGCCCCGGCTGGTTTGACTACAATCAACCCGACCAGCGGAAGGTCGTCATGCTCCAGGGCGACAGGCGCCAGTCCGGCTCACCCTCCGACGGCGTTATCGCCAGGGACCAGATCGCCCGCGTCCTCATCGACAGTCTTGATATTGATGCCGCCGACCACAAGACTCTCGAACTCGTCGCCGACCACGGACCCGAACAAGACGACCTCACCGCCGTCTTCACCTCCCTGACACCAGACTCAGTCGAATCTCTCGATGCAGCCGAAGACATCGTGGACCTCCCTGTCGCCAACGAGCCCGAAATGTTCCGTGACGACCTCGCCACCGTCAAAGCAGGAAGCCTCAAAGCCGGGGACTAAATGGGGGCTTCGACTCCGCATGACGGCCAAAGTTTGCCGATGCAGCAAAGAATCCGGTCATCGATCCCAATTCTCCGGAGGTGGGTGGATTTGCCCCCTTCCGGGAGCAAGTGATCGCAGCGGCTCTGTTCGCGTATGCGGCCAAGGCGAGCAGTTCGTCCGGGCCAAGGTCTTGCAGGCGTGATCTGGATGCGGCCCCGAGTAAGTCCATTTGGGCGAGTCCGGAGATCAGTGCGGCCATGAAGGAGTCCCCTGCCCCGACGGTGTCGGTCACGGTGACGGATTCTCCGGGCATCTCCACACGGCAGCGCCGGGTGAGGATCACCGGGCCCTGGGCGCCACGGGTCAGTGCCACTAACGATGGTCCGAGCTCCAGCCACGCTGCCATCGATTCGTCCTGGGTCCTGCCGGGGTAGAGCCAGCGGAGGTCTTCGTCGCTGGCTTTGACGATGTCGGCGACGGCAACGAAGTCCTCTGCCCGTTGGCGGGCGGCAGCCGGTTCGGGGCTGATGGCGGGCCGGCAGTTGGGATCGAAGCTGATGGTGGCGTGGGGCCGGGCCGCCTCGATCAGTCCCCGTACCGACGTGCCCCCCGGGGGGAGCGCCGTCGCGATGGAGCCGGTGTGGACATGGAGTGAGCTCTCCACTGCAGCCAGGGCCGGGATGGAGGCCGCGTTTATATCCCAAGTGACGGAGAACGAATATTGCGCGGCTCCGGTGGCGTCCAGGGATGCCAGCGCGGTTGATGTCGGCAGGGAACCGCCGACGATGGCCCGGACGCCGTTGCTGTCCAGATGCTCGGCGATCATCCGCCCATGGCGGTCTTCGGCGAAGTGCGTGATGAGGCTGGTTCGGAGGTCCAGGCGGGCGCAGCCGACTGCAACGTTCAGGGGGCTGCCTCCGGGGTGGGTTTCGGGCGCGGTGGTTCCTCGGCGCGGGTCATCGATGATGTCGACGAGTGATTCGCCGATGACGGTGAACAGGGGGACGTTGTCAGAGAGGTCTGGCTGGGGACCGTTCTCGGGTGGTGGCATGTCTGCTTCCTTGCAGGTTGGTGCTGAGAGTGGTTGCTGATGTCCCGGAGCCGCGGAGCCTAGCGGCCCGGGTAGACGACGGCTTTGAGCTGGCCGGTCTGCTTTCCCGCCTTCAGGGCTTCTTCGGATTCGGCGAGGGTGAACTTGCCGGTGACCAGGATGTCCAGGTCCACCTTGCCGTCGGCGATGAGCTGGATGGCAAGGGGCCAGGTGTTGGTGTAGCGGAAGACGCCGGAGAGCCAGATTTCGTGGTTCTGGATGTAGGAGACGGGGAGTTCGACGTCGTCGGCTCCGAGCCCGACCAGGATGACCCTGCCGGCGGGGCCTACGGCTTTGATGCCCGAGCGGACGGCTTGCGGGGCGCCGGAGGCGTCGATGAAGGAATCGACGTCGAGCCCTTCGACGCTGTCGGTCCCGGCGTTGAGGGCGTGCGTGGCGCCGTGTTTCAGGGCGAAGGCCAAGCGGTCTTCGGCGATGTCGCTGATGTAGATTTCGGCGGCGCCGTAGGCGCGGGCGGCCTGGGCGGCGATGATGCCGATAGGCCCGGCGCCGGCGATCAGGACGCGGCTGCCGGGCTTGATACCGGCGCGTTCGCAGGCCCAGAGGCCGACGGAGAGCGGTTCAATGAGGGCGGCTGCCTCGTCGCTGACGCTGTCCGGGATCTCGTAGGCGAAGTCGCCCTGGATGGTCACGTATTCGGTGAAGGCCCCGTCGACCGGCGGGGTGGCATAGAACTCGATGTCGGGGCACAGGTTGTACCGTCCTGCTTTGCACTGCCTGCATTTCCGGCAGGGCCGCTGCGGTTCGACGGCGACCCTCTGGCCGATGCGGCCCGGGTCAACATCGCTTCCGACGGCGGCGATCCGGCCGGAGAGCTCGTGGCCGAGGATCAGCGGGTGGTCCACGACGTAGTCCCCGATCCGGCCGTGCTCGTAGTAGTGGACGTCGCTGCCGCAGACGCCGACGGCGGCGACCTTCACCAGGACCTGGTCCGCTTCCAGCTTCGGGACGGGCAGGGTTTCCATGGCCATGTCGCCCTGGCGTTTGAGGACGGCGGCGCGCATGGTGGCCGGTACTTCAGAATGCCCGGAGGCGCGGGACTGTGCGGTTGACGTTGTCATCGAAGTATTCCTTTGAGAATCGAAGGGGGCCGGTTACTTGACGGCGCTATTTGACGGCGCCGAGGGAGAGTCCCTGGACGAGTTTGTCCTGGGCGGCAAAACCGGCGAAGAGTACGGGCAGGGAGATCACGACGGCGGCGGCGCAGACCTTGGCGAGGAACAGTCCTTGTCCTGAGACGAAGCCGGTGAGGAAGACCGGGGCGGTGCCGGCTACGACGCCGGTGAGGACCCGGGCGAGGAGGAGTTCGTTCCAGCTGAAGATGAAGCAGATCAGCGCGGTGGCGGCGATGCCGGGCATCGCGACGGGGGCGACGACCTTCCGGAGCGTCAGCAACAGGCCCGCGCCGTCGATCTGGGAGGCCTCGAGCATTTCAACGGGCACTTCGTCGAGGAAAGAGCGCATCATCCACACGGCGATGGGCAGGTTCATCGACGTGTACATCAGGCCCAGGAACCAGATGTTGTCCAGCGCCCCGGCGGTTTTGGCGAAAAGGTAGAGCGGCAGGACGGCCGCGACGACGGGCATCATCTTGGTGGAGAGGAAGAAGAACATGACGTCGGTCCACTTCTTCACCGGCCGGATGGACAGGGCGTAGGCGGCCGGGATGGCCAGCAACAGGACTAGGACGGTGGAGAAGATCGAGGCGGTGGCGGAGTTGATCAGCGACGGCCACGGGCTGACGCCGGAAGTTGCCCCGAAGAATTCCTTGTAGGCGTCCAGGTTAAGGTCGGCGGCGATGGAGGGCGGGTTCGTCGCGGCGTCCGTTTCCGAGTGGAACGAGGTCAGGATCATCCACAGAACCGGTACCGCGAACAGCAGGGCCAGCAGCCAGGCGGCGATGCCGGCGGCCGTGTTGTTGCGCGTGGGGTCCATGCGTGACTTGCCCCGGCGTCGGGAACCGGTAGTGCGGGCGGGCGGGGCGGGGACTGATGCCCGGGGTTCGGCCGGGGTGAGCGTGCTCATCGTGCTGCCTCCTTCTTGAAGAGCGAGAATACGGTGCGGAGTGCGAAGGTTGCCACGATGATGGTGCCGATGACCACCACGACGCCGGCGGCGGACGCCAGCCCGTATTCGTTGGCGTAGTAGAACGTCTCATAGATGGCGTAGGGCAGGTTGGCCGTGCCCAGGCCGCCGGAGGTGATGACGAAGGTAGCGTCGAAATTCTGCACGATGTAGATGGCCCCGAGCAGTCCGCCGAGTTCCAGGTACTGCCGCAGGTGCGGCAGCGTGAGGTGGCGGAAGATGTCCCAGGGGCTTGCGCCGTCCATCTGGGCGGCTTCGACGGTGTCCATCGGACGGGACTGAAGGCCGGCGAGGAGGATGAGCATCATGAACGGAGTCCACTGCCAGACCAGCGAGACGATGATGGCCATTAGGGGCGCCTGGGACAACAGGTCCGGCTGGGGCGGGGCGTCGCTGCCAAAGAGCGACCAAATCCAGGTGAGGGCGCCGTTGATCAGGCCGTAGACGGGGTTGAGGATGGCATGCTTCCAGATGAGCGCCGCGGCAACCGGAACTATGAGGAACGGTGCGATCAGCAGGGTTCGGGCCAGGCCGCGGCCAATGAACTTCTTGTCCAGGAGCAGGGCCAGGCCAAGGCCGAGGACCAGGCTGGCCAGGACCACCGAGACGGTCTCGACGATGGTGGTGACGATCGCCTGCAGCATGTAGGGATCGGTGAGGACCTGGATGTAGTTCTCAATGCCGGCGAACCCGGTCTTGTTCGGGCTCAGGCTGTTCCAGTTCATGAACGAGATGATCAGGGTCACCACGAACGGGAGCTGGGTGACGATGATGAGGAAGATCAGTGCCGGCAGCAGCGGTGCACGCCGTGCCCAGGCCACGGCGCGTTCCCGCGCGCTGGCGTTCTTGGAAGGTGTGGCTGTGCTGCTCCCGTGCCGGGAGACGCGCGCCGTTGCGGTAGTCATGATGTTCTCCTGCGGTTCGGTTGTTGCTACTTGTACTTGTCGCCGACCTTTTGTGCGGCTTCCTGGCCCTTGGCCACGGCATCGGCCACGGAGCCCTGGCCGGCGATGGCGGAGCTGACACCTTGGGACACTCTGGTGCCTAAGGCGGCGAACTCGGGGATACCGACAAATTGGATGCCGACAGCCGGCCGCGGCTGGACGCCGGGGTTTTTCGGATCGGCGTTTTCGATGGCAAAGCGTTCGGCTTTGAAGAATGGCGCTGCCTGCTGGAAGTCGGCGTTCTCGAAGGTGGAGATGCGCTTGCCGGACGGGACCTTGGCCCAGCCGAGCTTGGCAGCGACCAGTTCCTCGTACTTCTTGGAACTGGCCCAGGCAATGAACTTCCCGGCAGCGTCCTGCTTCTTGGAAGCCGCCTGCATGGCCCAGGACCAGGTCCACAGCCAGCCCGAGGACTTAGTCTCCTTCACCGGGGCCTGGGCGTACCCGATCCTCCCCTTCACAGGGGAGGCCTCCGCTTCCAGTGCCCCGGCCGCCGAGGTGGCGTCGTACCACATCGCGGTCTTGCCCTGGCTCATGTTGTTCAGGCACTCGGTGAACCCGGCCTGGGCGGCCCCTGCTTCGCCGTGGTCGCGGACCAGCTTGGTGTAGAAATCGACCGCCGCGGTGAACTCGGGAGCGTTGACCTTTGCGTTCCAGTCCTTGTCGAACCAGGTCCCGCCGAACGTGTTCACCACGGTGGTCAGGGGTGCGAAGACCTGGCCCCAGCCGGGCTCGCCGCGCAGGCAGATGCCCTTCATCCCCGGCGCTGCCCCGTCGACCTTGGCGGCGAGGGCTGCGACCTCGTCCCACGTCGGTTTCTCCGGCATCGTTAGGCCCTTGGCGTCGAAGATGTCTTTCCGGTACATCAGGAAGGAAGACTCACCGTAAAACGGTTCACCATAGAGCTTGCCGTCCTTGCCGGTCAGGGAGGCGGTGTAGGCCGGCAGGATGTCCGCCTGGTTGAACTCGGCATTCTTGGCCACGTTGTCCAGCGGTGCCAGCCAGCCGTTGGCGGAATAGAAGGGGATTTCGTAGTTGGACAGCGACGCAATGTCGTACTGGCCGGCCTGGCTCGAGAATTCCTGGCTGATTTTGGCTCGGACGTCGTTTTCCGGCAGGACGGTGTAGTTGACCCTGATTCCGGTTTCCTTGGTGAAGTTATCAGCGGTGAGCCGCTGCAGGTCCTCCATTTGGGGGTTGTTCACCATCAGGACATTGATGCTGTTGGGGTCACCGGCGGAATTGCCGCCACCGGCGCCTGCGCAGGCCGAGGCGCTGAGTGCCACGCACAGGGCGCCTGCCGCCAACGTGGCGACGCGTATTTTTGCGCGCATTAAGGACTCCTTTGTTCTTCAGGGGGTGCGATGCTGCCCATTCCGACTGCTGCGTCGGGGTGCATTCCGACTGCTGCGTCGGGGTGCGGGGCCGAAGACGGGCGACCGGCTCGAGGCCGGTTGCCGTGCTGCTGTTCCTCAAGATTAGGCCTGTGGGGTATGACACAACTAGCGTCCTGGTTGCCAATTTCTGATACTAATTTTCGCCGCTCTTCTTCCAAGAAGCCGCTAACCTAGGGGAAGGCGCTTAGGTGCCGTCCAGATTTCATAACCACTCACCAAACGGAGAATTGCAATGACTGCCGCGGAGCCTCCCGACGGAGCAACTGCCAGGCTGGCCGAACGGCTGCTGGGAATGCACGCCAACCGGGAGGTTATCCCGCCCGACCCCAACCACTCGGTCCGGTGGCATGAGCACGACTACCCCAGCCCTGTGGCGCGCTGGAATTATCATCCCGAGTACGAGATCCACCTCATCCGCAAGGGCACCGGAAAATTCATCGTCGGAGACCACATCGGCACCTTCGAGGCCGGCCAGGTGTCTCTCGTGGGGTCGGGGCTGCCGCATGATTGGGTCAGCGACCTTGAGCCCGGCGAAGTCCTGGAGAAGCGGGACGCGGTCATCCAGTTTGACGGAAAATGGGTCGAGCAGACCGCTGCCCTGGTCCCAGAACTGGCCGAGCTCAAACCCCTGCTGGAACAGTCCGCACGCGGCGTCGAGTTCCTGGGCCGCTCAGCCGCGTCGGCCGCAGCGTCCATCGAGGCGATCGGCGCGTCCACCGGCTTGGATCGGCTCCGCCACCTCTTGGAGCTATTTACAATTCTGGCGCGGGCGCCCCAGGAGGAACGGCGCTACCTTGCCGACGAATGGTTCAGGCCGCAGCTGGACGGCCAGGCCGCGGCCGTGGTGGACATGGTTCTCGAGTACGTATTCAGCAACCACGCCGGCAGCGTCAAAATGTCGGAGGCCGCAGCCATGGTGGGGATGCCGGAGCCGACATTCTCGAAGTACTTCAAACGTGCCACAGGCCAGAACTTCAGTGACCTGGTCCGGAAACTTCGGCTGGCCCACGCACGGCGCCTGCTGGAGCGGAGCGAAAAAGCGATCTCCGAGATCTGTTACGAAGTCGGCTTCTCGAATCTGTCCAACTTCAACCGGCACTTTCTCAACGACGCAGGGGAAACTCCGCGGCAGTACCGGCAGCGAGTCCAAAGCTGACCACTGCGCGCCATTCCAAGCTGCGACTTGGCCGCCGGCGACATCAATGTCCAGCTGATCGATGATCTTTCTGGGGAGGATGCCGAGGAAGCCGTGCGGTTCTCAACCGAGGGCACCGACTACGGAATAGACCTGTCAGCCGGGAACGCGGCCGAACTGCGCTGTTGCCCGGAGGCTGTTAGGACTAAGCGGGTATTAGGTCTAGCGTGGGGAGAAAGGACCGGCGCGCATGAATGCGCGCCGGCAGGGGGCCGGATGGGGATCCGGGTTCGTCTTCGCATCAGTGGGGCCGGCGTCAGGGATTCACTAACAACGCCTCTGGGGTCTCAAAGGCGAAAGAACGGAACAGCAATGATGGCTGACCCGGAAAACCACCCGCACAACAGCTTTGCCGGCCGAGGCGTGTATCTGCTGGACGACCACGAGGTCGTGAGGCGGGGCCTGCGTCAACTGATCGAGTCCGATGGCCTGAGCGTCGCCGGGGAATCAGGATCCGCCCGCGAAGCAGTCCGGCGGATCCCTGCCCTTCGCCCGGAGTTGGTCATTCTTGACGATGATCTTCCCGACGGTTCCGGTGCGGACGTGTGCCGGGCCATCACCGCGGCCGACCCGGGCATCCGCTGCGTGCTGATGACCGCGGACACCGACGAAGCCGTGCTGATCGAATCCATTCTGGCGGGCGCTCGGGGGTGCCTGTCCAAGCAGGACGACAGCAGCGAACAACTCAGGCTCATCCGCCGGGCCCTGGCCGGGCATACCGCGTACAGCGCCCGGTTCCATCCGGCGCTCGTGGCCCCGTTCTCCCTGCTCGGGCCGCAAGGGCAGGACGAGAGACTCCAGAGACTCTCAAAGCGGGAAATGACTGCCGCCATCGGCCTGGCGAAAGGGCTGAGCAACCGCCAGATCAGCCAGGAGATGTTCCTGGCAGAAAAGACCGTGAAGAACATGGTCTCGACCATCCTGATGAAACTCGGCATGGCACGCAGGACCCAGGCCGCCGTGCTCGTCACCAGAGCCCTGGGCCACGTCGAAGACCCCGCCGACGGCGGCTACCGGTTCAGCCGGTTCCCGGATCTGGTCGCCGAAGTCACGGCCGCGCTGCTGAACTGCACCAGCGAGGCCCCCACCGTGCCGCCCACAGACGGCGTGCGGGCAGGGGATGCCCTCCGGCTTGCCGATGCCCTTGCCGCGACCGGGGCCGTACGGATGGTCATCCACCCTCAACCAAGCCGCACGTAGGAGCCAGGGGCGCGAACGGCGTTCCCGGGTCCGGGCAAGCAGGAAGACCGGCTCCCGGAGTATCCATTGGTGGATGACCCGTTCTCTTTCACCCGCGTTGGGTGACGACTGCCCCCACCGGAAGCGTTAGCGTGAAGAACACGTGATTGACCAGCCTCTATCGCTTGTGCGACCTCACTGAACGCTCCCGCCGTCGAGCGGAGGGCCAGCGGAAGGAGCAGGGATGCTCAACTGGTACCACGGGCGCACCGCACCCGTTCTCCAGGTCCTATCGGCGCCTCCGTTTGCTGGGGGCCGTCTTTCGGACGGACGATGGAGATTCGGGTTGACCCGAATCGTCACAGTCGCACCGGGTTGCCCGGAATGAGCGAGCCTGCGGCGTCGCCGCCCAGTATCGATCCGACCGTCGTGATTCGTTCCAGGCCATACATCGCAGCGCTCGTGCTGGCAGCGGTCTTGGGCGTTCCCATCTCGGTCATTGCCTACGGTTTTCTCGCTCTGGTCGCGGCGGTCCAGCGGTTCGTCTTCGTCGGGCTGCCGAGTCAAGTCCTCGGGGGTTCTGCTCCTGCGTGGTGGCCGGTTCCGTGGTTGGTGCTGTGTGGGCTGTTGACGGCGTTGACCATCCGGTATCTGCCCGGAACCGGGGGCCACTCACCCGCGTTCGGATTCAAGACAGGCGGCGGTCCGCCCAGCAGTCGGGAACTCGTGGGCATCGTTCTCGCGGCACTGACTACGCTCAGCCTGGGTGCCGTGCTCGGGCCCGAGGGGCCGCTGATCGCGATCGGTGGCGGCCTCGGGGCGTTGGCGGTGCACCTCGTGAAGAAGGACGCTCCGCCGATGGCCCTGACGATCATGGCGTCGGCTGGCAGCTTCGCAGCGATCAGTACCCTGCTCGGCTCGCCCGTGCTCGGTGCATTCCTGATCATGGAGGCTGCCGGGATCGGGGGAATGACGCTGAGTCTGGTGGCCCTGCCCGGACTGATCGCATCTGGTGTGGGGGCGCTGGTGTTCGTCGGCTTGGACGGGTGGACCGGGTTGGGCAGCTTCTCGCTGGCGCTGCCCGCGGTGCCGCCTGCGGTGCCGCCGACGTTGGCGACGATGGGCTGGGCGGTGATCATGGGCGCGGCCGGCGCGCTGTTGGGATGGTTGATTCGCTGGGTCGCGTTGTCGCTTCGTCCGGTCGTGCATCTGAACCGGGTGTTGGTGACGTCTGCGCTGGGCTTGCTGATCGGTCTTACCGCGATGGCGTACCAGCTGATCTCCGCGCACAGCTTCACGCAGGTGTTGTTCTCGGGGCAGGACGCACTTCCGGAGCTGGTCGCAGACGCCGCGGACTACCCGCTTGCTGTGCTGGTCCTGCTGATCTCCTGTAAGACCCTGGTCTATGGGCTCTCGCTGAGCGCATTTCGTGGTGGGCCGGTGTTCCCGTCGATGTTCATCGGTGCGGCGCTCGGTATTGCTGCGAGTGGGTTGCCCGGAATGAATCTCGCGGCAGCGATCGGCATGGGCATAGGAGCCATGTGCGCGGCCATGCTGCGGCTGCCGTTGACGTCGACGCTGCTGGCCACACTGCTGCTGGGAGTGGACGGTGTGGCCGTAACACCCCAGGTGGTGGTGGCTGTGGCGGTGTCCTTCGTGATCATCAATGTGCTCCCGGTCCCGGGCCCCAGGGCGCCCGCGGCGCCTGACGATCCAGGCAGCGTCCAACATCGGGCTTCCTCTGGGGTCGACCATGACTGAGATCTCGAGCGCGCGCCGTTCGACCATACGGGACCGGTGGATCGCATGGTTGTTCATCATTGGCTCGAGTCTGTTCGCTTTGGGGGCGGTGCCGTCATACTCCGAGGCCGTGGGATTGCGCTGGTGTGCCGCCACATTCTTCGTCGGTTCGCTGTTCTTCACCTCTGCGGCATTCCTGCAGTACCGCGAAGCCGCTGACGCGCTTCCGGCCGTGCGTGCCACTGCGCGCCACTCGCCTTGGGTCTGGGCGCCGCGGAATCTCGTTTGGCTCGCTGCCGCGGTTCAACTTGCCGGCACACTGTGGTTCAACTGGAGTACGGGAAACGCGGTGCGGGATAATCTCAGCGCGGCGCTGGCCGACCAGCGGGTGTGGCGACCCGACGCTCTGGGATCAGTCGCCTTCCTCGTTGCCAGCGGTGTGGCGCTGCGCGATGCGGGCCGCGGCGCCATCCCCGGCCGGCCCAGGCCCCGGACATGGAAGATCGCCGTCATCAACGTGGCCGGTTCGGTTGCGTTCGGCATCTCGGCGGTCGCGGCCTTTGTCATCCCCTCGAGCGGCGACGTCTGGAACGCCGAACTGTCCAATCTCGGCACACTCGTGGGAGCCCTGTGCTTCCTCACCGGTGCGATTCTCATGCTGGGTCCGGAATCCACCGACGTCTCGGTTCAAACGGACCGGGGAACTCATCCGTAGCCCCCTTTCAACAGTTTCTGAAGGAGAAGTGATGTCAGTAAATTCCCAGCCGGCGGATGCCGACGTGGCGCTGTTCGGCAACCGATTTATCACCCAGGAGGTTCCGAGCCGGGAGTTCCCGGAGACCGGCATTCCTGCTCAGGACGCTTTGCGGTTGGTGTCGGAGGACTTGGCGCTGGAGGGTGATCCCGCCCGGAATCTGGCGACCTTCGTGACGACATGGATGGAGCCACAGGCCCAGGAGATCATTGCAGCGAACCTGCACCGCAATTTCATCGACCACGCCGAATATCCCCGCACGGCCGAGATCGAGCAGCGCTGCATCCGGATGCTCGCAGACCTCTTCCACGCACCCGGCGAGACGACGGGAGCCCGAACCCAGGGATCGTCCGAGGCGATCATGCTCGGCGGTCTGTCCCTGAAGTGGAACTGGCGCAAGCGTCGCGAGGCTGCCGGCGCGTCGACGTCGAGCCCGAACCTGGTGTTCGGCGGCGACGTGCATGTCGTGTGGGAGAAGTTCTGCCGCTACTTCGACGTCGAGCCGCGGATCGTGCCACTGCAGCCGGGGAAGTACACGATCGGCCCGGACGACGTGCAGGCCCATGTCGATGAGAACACCATCGGCGTCGCGGCCGTGCTGGGGACGACGTTCACCGGGCACAAAGACGACATCGTCGGCATCAACGACCTGCTGGTGCAGATCAAGAATGAGCGCGGCCTTGATGTGCCGTTGCACGTGGACGCGGCCAGCGGGGGGTTCGTCTGGCCCTTCCTCTACCCCGACTCGGAGTGGGACTTCCGGCTCGATCAGGTCCGTTCGATCAATGTCTCCGGGCACAAGTTCGGCCTGGTCTATCCCGGCATCGGCTGGCTGATCTTCCGGGAGAAAGCGGACCTCGCCAAGGATCTCGTCTTCGAGGAGAACTACCTCGGCAAGACCGACTCGACCTTCACCTTGAACTTCTCCACCGGCTCGTCGATGGTTCTCGCCCAGTACTACAACTTCGTGCGCTATGGCCGCGCCGGTTACACGTACATCATGCAGAACATGCAGACCAACGCCCGCGTCCTAGCTGAGAAGCTGGACGCCATGGGCCGCTTCGAGATCATCGGCGCCGCCGAGGAGCAACTTCCCCTGGTGGCGTTCCGGCTCGCCTCCGACCCCGGGTACGACGAGTTCGACATTGCCTGGCAACTCTCGGCCGAGCGCGGCTGGATGGTGCCGGCCTACACACTGCCGCCGAACGCCCAAGACGTGACGATCATGCGCGCCCTGGTCAAGGAAACGTTGAGCCGCGAGCACGTAGACACGCTCGCCCGCGACATCGAAGAGGCGTGCTCCACGCTGGCGAAGAAGGGCGGCGCGCACGAATCCGAACGAAACAAGATCATCATCGGACCCGGTCATTGACCCAAGGCAACGGTGACACCCCGGGCCTGACCGGCGGGGAGAGGTCCTCAGCGGCTTTGCTTTGGCTTCCACCTTCATGCGGCACGGCCTGATCGACGAAGTCCCTCTTGGCTGCGCCGCGGTGTTGCCGGACGTATGAGGAAGCCTCCGCGCGAATCCAGGACTCAAGCGCGGAGGCTCCCGGCTCTCCAAGCTGGGGGGAACTGGAGAGCCGGTCTGAGTCTACTAGCACGCCTGACGTCCCGGCCGATCGCGTGCGGCGCGGCCTTCGGGTCAACGGAGGCGGAGGCTGATCAGCGCTCGGATGCCTTCGCGGCTTTAATAGCGGCCTTGGCAGCCTGCTTGCTGGCGCGCACCTTTATCAGCGACTCGGGGTCCACGATGTCTGCGACAGAAAGATATGTGCTCTCCTGGCCATAGGGGTCCGCAGCCTCACGCCAGCCTTGTGCCTCGAGTCCGCACTGCTTGCCGAGTAGTGCGAGGAAGATCTTTGCCTTTTGCTCTCCGAAGCCGGGCAATCCCTTCAACCTGCGAAGCACTTCCTGGCCATCAGGGCTGTCCTGGTTCCAGATGGCAGTTGCGTCCCCATTCCAATCGTGCTGCACGGTCGCGGCGAGGTCCTGGACGCGGCTGGCCATGGAGCTAGGGAAGCGGTGGATGGACGGACGCTCCTTGAAGATCTCAACGAAGCCTGCGGGGTCATATTCGGCGATTGCGGCCGGGGCCATGGACCCGATGCGCGTCCGGATCTTTTCGGGTCCGGCAAACGCGGACTCCATGGTCACCTGCTGGTCAAGCAGCATGCCGATGAGGAGTGCGAACGGGTCATTGCTGAGCAGCTGGTCGGCGGCGGGGTCGCCAGTGATGTGCAGTTCCATGCGCCCATCCTCCCACCTGCTCCGAGCTGCGTCATGGCACCTACGGGGATTGATGAGGACCGGGAACCGCCGTGGCCGACGACGAATTGCCCGGTCCCGGCTCGCCACTTCACTCAGAGGCCGCGGCGCCCTAGCCACAGCCCGTGCAGCAGCGGAACCACTGACACGATCATTAGCACGCTGCCGAGCACCGTGTCGTCCGCGCGGACCACGGAACCGGCGATAAGCAGGGCGGCGAATACCAGCGCCGATGCCGATCGCTGCGCCGTGCGGTCCAGCCGTGCCATCTGCCGTTCAAGACGCGGATTAGCCACGGATAGTGCACCGTCCTCGATGCGGCTGACAAGCCCATCCAGGCGTTTCGGCAGACGCAGCGCGATCCCGGCGGCGTCGAGCGCCTGCTGAGCCGCGTCCTGCACGATGTTGCCACGCTCGTCGCGCAGTAACTGCGCCGCATAGGGTTCCACCGCGTCCCACAGATTGAACCGGGCGTCCAGCGAGCTGCACACACCCGAGGTCAGTGACATCGCCCGGATGATGAGCAGGAAATTCTCCGGCAACTGGAACGGCAGCGAGCGAACCAGGTCGCCGAACTCCACCGCAAAATCAAGGAACTCCCGCTGGTCCACCTCGCGAAGTTCGGCGAAGCCCATCCCACCAAACCGGGCGAACAGGTGCGTCATCGCCCGCTCAAGCTCGGCTTTGTCGGCCGATGGCACCAGCACACCCACGTCGCTGATCGCGCTCACAAGGCCCTTGCCGTCACGCGAGGCGGCCGCGATCAGAAGTTTCCGCAGGCCGCTGCGAGTGCTGGGTGGAACCTCGCCCATCATGCCGAAGTCGATGAACGTCAGCTTCCATGGGCGCCCTGCGGATGAACCGGTAACCGGAGTGACAAAGATGTTTCCGGGGTGCGGATCTGCATGGAAGAAGCCGTTGGTGAACATCTGGTCGAACATGACCGACGCGAAGACCGGGGCAACCTGCGCCGGATCGATGCCCGCCGCAAGAAGCGCCTCCGAGTCCGTGATCTTGATCGCCGTGACATCTTCGAGGATGAGCACGCGGCGGGTGCTCCACTCCCATGCCACGTCGGGTACATCCACCCGGTCGTCGTCGGCGAAATCAGCCGCGAAGCGCTCTGCATTCGCTGCCTCATGCAGGTAGTCGATCTCCTCAAGACTGGTTTGCGCAAACTCCTCGACCAGGGCGGCCATGTCCGCCCGATCGGACACCAGTCGCACGTGGCTGAGCCAGCCGCCCACTTTGCGCAGTGCCGCCAGGTCGACGTCGACAATCGCGTCGATGCCCGGGCGCTGCACCTTCAACACCACCCTGTCGAGCCCCGCGTCGGCGGCATTGGCGGGAAGGAGCCGTGCCAGGTGCGCCTGCCCGAGCGATGCGGCGGCGATTGGGGTCTCCTCGACCGAGGCGAAAACCTGGTTCAGGGCCACACCCAGCTCGGCCTCGGCAAGTGCACGGATTGCGGGGAACGGAACAGGGGGCACCTCGTCCTGCAGTCCCTCAAGCTCCTTGGTGATCTCGGGCGGAAGTACGTCGAGCCTGGACGACAGGAACTGACCGACCTTGATCATCAGGCCGCCCAGATTTACCGCGAGCACGTGGAAGTGCTGCGCGAAACTCCGCATCCTCTTTGCCCGGGTGCGTTCGGCAACTCTGCCTAGCCCGATGCGGGGGAGGAACAGCTCAAACCACCAGGTCAGGGCGAGATGCCACGCTGCGAAGCGCAGGATGCGACGGTAACGGGCACGGGTGTCTCCGGCGCCGGGGACCGGATCTGCTCGTTCCCGACGAACCGACGTCACCCCCGTCAGTCCTGGGCGAGGATCGAATACAGGCGACGACGTGCCTCGTGCAGCACCGCCACGGCCTGCTGCACCTGCTCCGGCGAGCCGGTGCGACCCACCTGGGACGCGGCCTGGGCGAGCTCGACGCCGGCCTTCGGCAGTGCCGCGAATCCGGTGCCGGATGCCGGGCCCGTTGACTCCCATGGTGCTGACGCATCGGCATGGGCTACATCCTCCCGGCCTGCTTCGGTCAACGAGTAAATCTTGCGACCGTTGGACTCTTCGGCACGGATCAACCCCTCATCGGCCAGCAGCTGCAGCGTGGGGTAGACGGAGCCGGCGCTCGGCTTCCAGCTGCCATTGCTCCGCTCCTCGATTTCGCGGATGATCTGATAGCCGTGCATCGGCCGCTCCGCGAGCAGGGCCAGCACCGCGGACCGCACCTCGCCTCGCCCCGCGCGGGTGCCCGAGCGCTTCTCAAATCTTGAACGCAGCTCTTCTACGGCCTGCCACATGCCGTCGATGTTGGGACCGCCAAATCCGCCAGCCGAGTATGAATTACGCATGCTGCTCTCCTTAATGAATCCCGAACGATACTCAACGATACATTCCGATATACGCGATAACCAGCAGTGCGAGAAGCCGGGGGAGGGAGGCCGGATTGCCCCAACATCGAGCGCGGTAGTTGGACGGGGCCTGTGCCGGAGCTCGACCCTGGCCGCGGTGGCACAGAGGGCGTGTGCATAATGTGCACACCCTGGCCGTCGGACGTTCTACGCCGGTCCGTGACGACCTCCGGTGCGGGTTCGGGCTGCGGCGAGGTGGGTGGCCGGTGCCCGATGGCGGCGGTCAGCCCGTGAGGCGCTGGCTGAAGGACACGAGACGCGATTGCATCTCCCAGTACGGAGTGGCGGCAGGCGCCTGCTTGCCGTCGCGCAGGGCGCTGACTACGTTTACCGCCGCGTCAACTGCCGCGCGGTACGGCAGGGAGCCGGAACTCACCCGCCGAACCCCCAGATCACCCAGTTCGGCAACAGTCAGCGAGGGATGGGCCAGCACGTTGACCGGCAGCCCGATGCCGGCGGTGACGATCTGGATGTCCTCCGGCACCACAAGTCCGGGGACAAAGATCCCGTCCGCCCCGGCGTCGGCGTAGACACCCGCCCGGAGCAGGACGGCATCCACAGTGGCCTGTTCGCCGAACCATATGTTGTCCACCCGCGCGTTGATGAACACAGCCGGGCTGCGTCGCTTGACGGCGGCAACCTTGTTGGCAAAGGCTGCTGGATCGACCAGACGCCCGGCCGTGCTGTCCTCCAGGTTGACCCCGGCCACGCCAAGGGTAGCCAGTTGGGCCACAAGTTCCGCAACCTCGGCGGGGTCATCGGAGTAGCC
Organism: Arthrobacter sp. TE12232; assembly: GCF_054062615.1. NCBI lineage: Bacteria > Bacillati > Actinomycetota > Actinomycetes > Micrococcales > Micrococcaceae > Arthrobacter > Arthrobacter sp. TE12232. The sequence goes on along the minus strand of NZ_JBSSFK010000001.1, from coordinate 288,881 downwards.
GTCCTCGATGTCCGCCGTGACGTGTACAGGCAGGCGGCACAGCTGCGCCACCAGTGCGGTGGTTACCGCTTTGCTGGACCGGCCTCCGTCCGGCAGGCCGGCACTTGCCGCAATGCCAAAACTGGTGGTGCCGACGGCGGGGAATCCCGCTGTCGCAAATGCCAAGGCTGATCCGACGTCCCACGCATTGGGCAGCAGGAGCGGTGCCGTCGTGTGGTGGAGTTCCCGAAAAGTGGCCATTTTCATTCCCATCTCCTGCCAACCGAATAGGTGAATCCCTGCTCAGTGTACAAACGTGGCCGGGCGCCGCAAGGGATCGACGTTTCGGACGCCCGCGCAGCACGTCGTCACGTTATCGTTGGTCCCATCACATCTGACCAGGAGGCCGCATGCCGTACGTCGTTGACTTTGAGAACGTTTCCACTGTCGGCCTGGAATCGTCTCCCGTTGCCGAGGCGCTCGCCGGGTTGCGCGCCAACGAGGGCCGCTACTACCGGAACAAGTACGATCACGTCTTCACTGTTAGCCCTGCGACCGAGCTTCCGGAGGTGGTCGAGCGGGTGAGCCGCATCCTCAAGGACGAGCGCGACATCGTCATCGGCTCACGCTCGCTCGAAGCGGCCGCCTTCGAAGTGGAAGGTTTGCGGATGGCTTACGTGTTCTACGAGTCGGGGCTGTCCATCAACGTCATGTACAGCATCGAGGGCGGCGGGAAGCGAGCGGTCGGATTCAAGCTTGCCGAAGGCATGGAGATTCCGGAGGAACTGGCGACACGCTTCAAGTTCGCTCGCCAGAAGTCGAAGCTGGCAGGCGTTATCCGCGGCTCCTTCTTCGTGATCAAGGGCGAGTACTGACCGGTTGACGTTGCGCGCCCGGTGGGGCTTCGGCCGGAATCGCACTGCTCGTTCGCGGTGCCAGGGATGACGGTCAGGGTCACTCAAGGCTAATGAGTTTGGCCGTACTCAAAGTGATCCATTCCTTTAGGGAGATGCTCTGGTGGCTGTCCCAGCGGGGGTAGGTGAGCCAGACCTTGCCTTTGCGGTCAAAGTCGACATTCACCAGGTTGTCGAGCGCGGTCCGGGGCCAGCGCGCTACTGCACGGTTGCCGGTGAACTCGACGAGGCGCTGCGGAGCGGTCATCCAGGCCGGCTCTTTGCCCGGTTTGCGGGCCGGCAGGGAGATCACGCGGCCGGACTCCGGGACCAGAGCTTTGGGGTTGACCAGTTTCTTGATGGCGCTGCCGCCTTCGAACGTGCTCAGGACGGTGTCAGAGGTGAGGAATTCGTCGCCGCCGAAGGTTGTGGACCGGCGGTAGAAGCAGATGCGGCCGTCGACGCTGAGGAAGGCAGTGCCGTCGTCTTCGTTTTCAAGGGGCCAGCCGAGGGACAGGGCGACGAAATGCCACGTGGTCCAGTCGGTGCCGCTCGTGACGGCGGCGAGGCTGGTCGGCACGGAGCGCTTTAGTAGTCGCTTGCTGGCCCGTCCCAGGATACGTTCCATACGGTCCGCGGCGGCGCGGCGTGCCGACTCATAGATCCCGGGGACGGTCTCATTGGCGGCGCCTCCGGCGACGGGAGCGTGGGTTATCTCCGCTTTCGGTCTACGCCCCGCATGTTCGAACGACATCACAGCTCTCCACTGTTGGTGCTTCGCCCTCCGGTCACCTCGCGGCGCGAAGGCTTCCGCATCAGCTTATGTCGTGCCCGAGGGCCTGAAGCGGGCGGACGCCCAATGTTCATCGAACGATCACCGAACCCGCTCAGTCCCGGGCGCAGCCGTCATCACGTCATACGCAAGAGGACGACGGCGGAAGCTCCCCGCCGTCGTCCTCTTGTGTCTGGTTTTTGACGTCTATGGCTGGTCGGGTTATTTGGTGACTTGAAGTCCGGTGTCCCAGTTGAAGTCGGCGAACTCCGGGTTGGCCTGCATGGTCATGAGGACGAACTGGAAGCCTTCGAGTTCGCGGGAGCGCTTGAGCGGGCCGACGACCAGGGGGCGCATGCCGCCGGCGCTGACGAAGCTGCTGACCGCTGCGTTGGCGTCCGCGTTGTCGCCGGCGATGAAGACGTCCAGCGGCTGTCCGCCGGACTCGCCGGCGACGAGGGTGCCCGCGAAGGTGGTGTTGAATGCCTTTACGACGTGGGCGCCGGCGGGGGCAAGCTGTGCGATTTCTTCGGCGGCGGAGGTGCCGGGTTCAACGACCAGGGAATCGAAGGTCTGGAAGTTCACCGGGTTGGTGATGTCCACGATGGTCTTGCCGGTCAGGGCCTCGCCGTAGGTGCTGACCACGGACTTGGCGGCGTCGAAGGGGACGGCAAGGACCACGATGCCGCCCTGCGGGGCGTCGGCGGTGGTGCCGAAGGTGACGCCGGTCCCAAGCTCGGCGGCCAGTTCCTTGGCCTTGGTGGCGTCCTGTCCGAGGATTTCGACGGTCAGGCCGCCAGCGAGGGCACGGGTTGCGATGCCACGGGCCATGTTGCCGTTGCCGATGAGGGTGAGGTTCGTCATGGGAGTCTTCTTTCCGAATATGCGGGCCAGGAGGGTCTTCATCAGGTTCTGTTCTCTTGGAGGAGTGATCATTGAAGCTGCAACTAAATGTACGCCGCGAAAGTTGAAGCGTCAAGTAATTTTGCGAGCAGAACGAGGTGCTTGCGTTTGATGGCCACGCGGCAGGCGGGTGTGGTCAGGTGAGTTCCCCTGGGTCGGTACACCAGCCGCAAGCTGCTGGCCGGAAACAGCGGGCGGGATGGCACGCGCAGAATTCCCTGGGAGCGCTCAACTCACCCCTTGCGCGATTTCTACGGAGGCTGGATTATTTGCATTGATAGGCATGTGTGTATCCCGCGGTTGATCTAAGTGGACATTAGGCTCCGGCGTTACCTGCACTGCCGGTTCCTTGGTAGGGAGACAAGATGGCAAGCACCGTTCATTCCGGAGCCAAGGAAGTCGACAGCAAGGGCCTGAAGGGCGGTGCCCTCGGCCTCCTATCGAGTGTCGTTGTGGGTGTCGCTTCGACGGCCCCGGCCTACAGCCTCGCGGCCAGTTTGGGATTCATCGTCGTGGGCGGCACCGTCTTCGCGGGAGTCAAGGCACCCGGAATAGTCCTTCTCGCCTTCATCCCGATGTACCTCATCGCGGTTGCTTACCAGGAGCTGAATAAGGCGGAGCCTGACTGCGGCACAACTTTTACGTGGGCGACGCGGGCGTTTGGCCCGGTCCCCGGTTGGATGGGTGGCTGGGGCATCATCATCGCCGACGTGGTCGTCATGTCCAATCTGGCCCAGATCGCAGGCGCGTATTCGTTCACCTTTGTGGGAGGATTCGGGTTCCCGGGCGTCGCGGACTTGGCCAGCAATGTCGTTGCGACGACCATCGCAGGTCTGGTGTGGATCGCCCTGATGACGTGGATCTGTTACCGGGGCATCGAGATCACTGCCATCGTGCAGTACGTGCTGCTCTCGTTCGAAGTCCTAATCCTGATTTTTTTCGCGGTGTTCGCACTGGTCAAGGTGTATTCGGGAACTGCCGAGCCGTACTCCCTCATCCCGTCGTGGGACTGGTTCAATCCGTTCACGCTCGACTTTGGCCAGACTGTTGCCCCGGCAATGCTGACTGCGATCTTCATTTACTGGGGCTGGGACAGTGCGGTCTCGGTGAATGAGGAGACGAAGGACCCGGCGAAGACCCCGGGGCGGGCGGCCATCATCAGCACGGTCCTCCTGCTGGCCACCTACGCGATCGTGACCGTCGCCGCCGTGGCCTTTGCCGGCGTCGGCGACTCGGGAATCGGACTGGCGAACCCCGCTAACTCGGCCGACGTCTTTTCGGCCATTGGACCCACGTTGTTCGGCGAGGGCCCCGTTGGATCGATCCTCATGACGCTCCTCGGATTCTCCATTCTGACGTCGGCGTCGGCATCGACGCAAACGACCATCCTTCCGACGGCACGCACAGCGCTCTCGATGGCGGTCCATAAGGCGATCCCGGAAAAGTTCATGCGAATCCACGAGAACTACCTCACGCCGACCTGGTCCACCATCGGCATGGGTATCGTTTCCGCGTTCTTCTTCATCGTCTTCACGTTCATCAGCCCGTCCCTTCTGCTCGCCCTGATCGGGTCGATCGGGCTGATGATCGCGTTCTATTACGGACTGACCGGCTTGGCGTGCACGTGGTTCTATCGCAAGACACTTACGTCGTCGTTCCGGAACTTCGTCATGCGCGGACTGTTCCCGGCGGTTGGCAGCCTCATTCTCGCGGCCGTCTTCGTCTATGGCCTGTCCAACTTCGCCCAGCCTGATTGGCTGAAAGACGCAGACGGCAACAACGTGACGATTTTCGGTATCGGGGCCGAGGCAGTCGTCGGCATTGGCGGCCTGCTGATCGGGGCCGTGCTCATGGGGATCTGGTGGATCCGGAAGCCGGGCTTTTTCCGCGGTTATACACTGCCCCGGCGCTCGGACAAGCCTGAGGCGCGCCGTCAATGAATCCCAGGCCGGCGTCGTGGCTCCCGCTGCCGGGGCGGGCTGTCCGCAGGACTGAGCGCATGACACCACTCGTGGCCACCGCATTCCCGCGCATCTCGGCGCCTTGGATTCGCACCTGGCGATCCCGTCTGCGGTAACGCCGAAGATTCGGAAGTCCGGAGCCCAACAACCGGAAGGACATCAATGAGGATTCTATGCATAGGCGCCGGCGGTGTGGGCGGAGCCGCGGCCGGCATCGTGGCGCGCCGGAGCTTTTTCGAAGTATTTGTTGTCGCGGACTACGATCTTGCGCGGGCGGAGTCCGCAGTAAAGTCCGTTCCTCCTGAACTACGGCAACGCTTTGAGGCGGTTGCCTTGGATGCGTCCAACAAAGGGGCCGTTGCTGATGCCATCCGCCGGCACCGCATCACGCACGTCCTCAATGCCGTTGATCCCCGCTTTGTGATGCCGATCTTTGAAGGCACCGCGGAGGCCGGTGCCACATACCTCGATATGGCTATGTCGCTGTCTGCTCCCCACCCCGAGATGCCATATCAGCTCCCCGGCGTGAAACTCGGTGATCTCCAATTTGAACGGTCTGGCGAATGGGAAGCCGCTGGCCGTCTCGCTTTGGTCGGCATGGGTGTCGAACCTGGACTATCGGATGTTTTCGCCGCCTACGCCCAAGAATTCCTGTTCTCCCGGATTGATGAATTGGCAGTCCGGGACGGGGCCAACCTGGTGGTTGAAGGCTATGACTTTGCCCCGTCATTCTCGATTTGGACTACGATTGAGGAGTGCCTTAATCCGCCGGTTGTCTACTCATCCGAGCATGGCTGGACTACCACGGAACCCTTTAGCGATCCCGAATTGTTCGACTTTCCTGAGGGCATTGGGCAAGTCGAATGCGTCAATGTGGAGCACGAAGAAGTCGTTCTCATGCCACGATGGATCGAAGCCAAAGCCGTGAATTTCAAATATGGCCTCGGAAACGAGTTTATCGACGTTCTCCGGGTTCTTCACAGACTGGGTCTCGACTCCACCGAACCGGTGAACGTTAAAGGTTCGTTGGTCAGCCCTAGGGACGTTGTCGCCGCGTGCCTGCCCGACCCGGCCACTCTTGGACCCAAAATCAAGGGCAAGACCTGTGCCGGAGTCCTCGTGCGAGGCAACGATAAGGAGGGCCGCCCACGCAGTACCTACCTTTACCACGTGGTTGACAATGCGTGGACGATGGAAAACTACGGCAGCCAATGCGTTGTTTGGCAAACGGCCATAAATCCGATCATTGCACTCGAGCTACTTGCGGGCGGGACCTGGACCGGGGCAGGCGTACTTGGACCCGAAGCTTTCCCCTCCAAACCATTCCTGGATTTGATGGCCGCCCCCGAACCGGAAGGATACGGTTCGCCGTGGCACATCCGGGAGGAAGATCGTGCCTGAACAACAACTGCCGAAGGAGATCGTCGTGACGACTGCAGCCCCGTTTCATCCACTGGATCCGCTCAGCGCGGAGGAGTTCCGTGCTGCGGCAGAGTTGCTCGCCAGCACACAGGGTGTCACATTCCCGGCCTGGCGGCTGGCAGCCATAGAGCTGATCGAACCGGACAAGACCGCCATCGACGCCTTCGAAGCCGATGCCGCCGGGGCCACTCCCGATCGGATCGTCGGCGTGAACTGCTTCGAACGGTCGTCAAACATGACCTATCAGGCGCGCCTCTCGCTAACTCGCGGGGACGTGATCTCCTTCACCCATATTCCCGGCGTACAGGCGAACATGACCGTCGACGAGTGGGAAGAAGCTGACGAGGCACTCCGCCGCCACCCGCGGGTGATCGCTGCGCTTGCCAAACGCGGCATCACCGATCTGTCGCTGGTCTTCATGGACGTATGGACCTACGGCCAAACAATGATCCCGGAAAAGTACCAAGGACGCCGGATTGGCTGGTCCGACACCTGGGTCCGGGCGCGTCCCGGAGCCAACCCGTACGCAGGACCTGTCAACGGCTTCCACTGCGTCATTGACTTGGCCTCGATGGAGCTTCTCGACATCGAGGACACTTTCGTGGTCGACCCGCCGGAGATCATGGGTGAATATGTCCCCGCGCTGATCCCGGAGCGGCTCCGCAACGCAAGCACCCGCGAACCGCTGAAACCGCTGGAAATCATGCAGCCCGAGGGCGCCTCTTTCAGTCTCGACGGCAACAGGATCAGGTGGCAGAACTGGTCCATGCGAATCGGCTTCAACTATCGCGAAGGCCTAACCATTCATCGTGTCAGCTACCGCGACTATGGCCGCGAGCGGCCGATCGCGAACCGCCTGTCCTTCGCCGAAATGGCGGTTCCCTACCGCGACCCCGGTGAGGACCATTACCGTCGGACGGCGTTCGACGTCGGCGAATGGGGTTTGGGGTTTATGACGACATCGCTGGAACTGGGCTGCGACTGCCTCGGGGAAATCCGGTATTTGGATGCGGTCATGCACAATTCGGCTGGGGAGCCCTACACCATCAAGAACGCGATTTGCATCCACGAAGAGGACGCGGCGGTGTTGTGGAAGCACATCGACCACGATGGCGGCATGGAGGTGCGCCGCATGCGTCGACTCGTGGTTTCTTTCCATGTCACCGTGGCCAACTACGAGTATCTGGTCTACTGGCGCTTCTATCAGGACGGGAACATCGAGTGCGAGGTGAGAGCCACTGGAATCATGGTGGTCTCCTATTTCAGCGAGGGCGAAGACCGTCCGTGCGGAACGCTCGTGGACAACCGGACCTACGCCCCGTTCCACCAGCACTTCCTGGTGGCCCGGCTCGACCTCGACATCGACGGTAGGGCCAATACTGTTTACCGCTCGGAAACCGAGATGATCCCCATGGGTCCGGATAATCCATACGGGCTCGCCCTGCATCAGAAAAAAACTCCCATCACGACCGAGGGACACGACGACTATTGCTGGGAGACCCAGCGCTCCTGGACGGTCACGAACGACAATTCGCTTAACGGCCTCGGGACTCCGGTGTCCTACAAGCTCGTGCCCGGCGCAGCGTTCCCCTCATTCTTCGATCCGGCATCCCCGGTCTTCCAGCGCGCGGAGGTCGTGGGGCACACGGTATGGGTGACACCGAACGATGCCAAGGAACGGTGGCCGGCCGGCGAGTTCGTGAACCAAGGAGGAGCCGGGCTGGGGATGCCCGAATGGGTGCGACAGGGCCGCTCGGTGGAAGACACGGACGTCGTCCTGTGGTACGTCTTCGGCATCCACCACATCACCCGACCCGAAGAATGGCCAGTAATGCCCGTCGACACTGTGGCGTTCTGGCTCAAGCCGGTGGGCTTCTTCGACCGGAACCCGTCGCTGGACGTTTAGGGCGCTATCCTGCGCCGGCAGCGTGTTGGGCGAGCAGTTCGCAGGTGCGCATGATGGCCGCGCGCCTGCGTTCCTCGTACGGTGTTCCGGTGGTCACGAGGGCCACGTTGGGGCTCGAGACCCAGGCGTGGCATAGCGTGACGATTGTCAGCAGCAGGTCTTCCGCCGCCGCCTCGCTCAATGCCGGGAGGGCATCCCGGATCTCGGTCACCTTGTTCGCTGAGCGGAGGGCCGCTGGCCGCACTGGGGATGAGCGTGTTGGCCGGCGTGGCGCCGGCGTGGCCTCCGTTTCTGCGCGCTTTTACGCTCACGTGCCAAACGCGCGACGCGCGGGCGCTGAGGCTACTCGCGGTGACTTCCCTGTTGGGCCGCGAAAGCGGGAAGCAGAGTGGTGACGAGCCGCTTTCCGAAACCCTTGTCTATGGGGGAGCCGCTGACGAAGAACCGGTAGCAGATGCCGAGCAGTAGGTCGGCGACTATTTCGGGGTCGAGATCGGCCCTTAGTTCTCCTCGGGCGATCCTGCGTTCCACAAGGGCGCTCACGTCCGTCAGCCGGTGGCTGACCACACGTTTCTCGCGTCACCCACCATGTCCAGCAGGACCGCCAGGGCAAGATCGGTCTTGGACCGGTAACGGCGGTAGATCGTTGTCTTCGCTACTCCCGTCCGGGCCGCCACGTCTTCGACCGTCAGGTTGCCGAATCCGACCTCCCGGTACCCCTGGCGTGACGGGCCATCTGGCGCGCACCGGCGCGGGGGACGAGAATGGCCTCGTGCTTCCAGTTCGCCCTGGCGCGGGCGGCGACGGGATGACCGCTGCCGCCCGAAAGATCCAGCGCATCTTTCTCACGTTGACGCTGGGTAATACCCTTGCGGCCTCGTTCATTTGGGGGATCAACACCCTCTTCCTGTTGGATGCCGGGCTCAGCAATTTCGAGGCGTTTGCCGCGAACGCCTTCTTCACCGCCGGCATGGTGCTGTTCGAGGTGCCCACCGGGGTGGTTGCCGACGGTTGGGGGCGCCGCGTGTCGTTTCTGCTGGGCACCGTGACCCTCGCCGGATCCACGTACCTTTACTACCTGCTATGGCAGTTGTCCGCCCCGTTCTGGTCGTGGGCCGTGGTGTCGGTCCTGCTCGGCCTGGGCTTCACCTTCTTCTCCGGTGCGGTCGAAGCCTGGCTCGTCGACGCCTTGCGATTCTCCGGATATGAAGGCGGGATGGAGTCGGTGCTCGGGCGGGGGCAGATGGTCTCCGGCGTCGCGATGCTCGTCGGCTCGGTGGCCGGCGGCGTGATCGCACAGGCCACCAATCTGGGAGTACCGTTTCTGCTGCGCGTCGGCGTGCTGTTGGCCATGTTCGTCGTCGCCTTTGGGCTCATGCGCGACGTCGGATTCACCCCCGAACGCTCCACCCATCCGGTTAAGGCGACCCGTGCCGTACTGTCGGCCTCGATCGAGAACGGCCTGAAAAATCCGCCCGTACGCTACGTGATGCTGGCCGCACCCTTCAGCGCCGGCGTCGGAATCTACGTGTTTTACGCCCTGCAGCCGTACCTGCTTGAGCTGTTCGGGGACCCTCACGCGTATTCGGTGGCGGGCCTTGCGGCAGCAATCGTGGCCGGAGCACAGGTGCTCGGCGGCTGGATGGCGCCCCGCGTCCGGCGTCTCGTGGGAAAGCGCACGACGGTGTTGATTCTGAGCAGCATCCTGGACGCAATGATCCTGGCCGCGCTCGGGTTCACCCGCGTATTCTGGGTGGCTTTGGTGCTTTTGGCGATTTGGGCCCTGATTTCCTCGGCGGGCATCCCGGTGCGGCAGGCGTACCTTAACGACATGATCGCCTCAAGGCAACGGGCAACAGTGCTCAGCTTCGACTCGCTCATGGGCTCCAGCGGTGGCGTGGTGGTGCAGCCGCTGCTCGGCCGTGCGGCTGATGTGTACGGCTACCCGGCCTCGCTCGCGATCGGCGGCGCGATCGAGTTGATCGCGGTGCCCTTCCTGCTGGCGAGCCGCCGGCAGCGCCACCACGCCGATGCGGCCAACGCCCCGACCGGCACGTCGAACGCCGGACCGCAGCCGGCGTAGATGCTCATCGTCTCCACAGGGGGTTCACGCTGCATGCCGCTGTCCGCGCCGCTCGGCCGGCCCGGCAATCCTAGGTGTCACCAGGATGTGGCCTCCATTTTCGTCTTCCAGCTCAGCGAGGTATTCCAGTCGTCGCGGATGTCGTGGTCATCGAACATCATGGCGCTGGGAAAGGGTGGACAAGAGCCACCGAGTCGCGGGGTCCGACCAGGCCAGAAAGTACAGGTGAGCGTATTCCTCGTAGTCCATGATCTCCTCGCCCGGGGTGCCTTGATGTCGCGTCGGCCGCGGATGAACTCCTGCATCTGGTCGCGATCCTCGAGGGCGGGAACCCGGATGAGGGGTCGGGCCAGACCCTCGTTCCGTTGATGTCGAGGGCGTAGGACGCGACCGTTCCGGGCTCGAGTGCGTCCACCTCCGCCAAGGCGTAGTGGTGACCGTGCACTGCGTCGTCAACGCGGCGGGTTAGTCAACTGGCGTGTACCGGCCTGCCGTGCCGGTCCGGCCGGCGTCCAGGGCCTCCTTGACCGCGGCGGCCACCCGGGCCGCGCCTGAGCTTCCCATAACGATTGTGTAGTGGTTGACCTCGGGTACCACTTCGGTCCGCAGTGACCGGTGGCTGCTAGCCCAGGCGTCAACGGATTCGTGGGTGTAAAGGCCGGGGGATTCGTTGAGGAGCCCGCGAGGCGCCCACAGCAGGACGGCGGGGTGGTTCAGATCCTGAAGGGCATGCCGGACTGAGTCGCCGGCCAGGAGATCCCTCGAGTCCTCGGTCATTGCATCGACGGTGGTCGAGGGACGAAAGTACGGAGCCTCGCCGAGCAGGTCGTACCGCGCGTAGGCTTCGACGGCGTCGTTCCAGTCGTCGGCAAAGGCTGGGTGACGGCGCCAGAATTCCAGGTACGTTTCGTGGTCCGGGAAGCTCATCGACAGACGGGCCGCCGCAGGTCCGAGAATCGCATCAATCGCCTGGTCCACACTGACTCCGGGCGGCAGCGGAAGCGGAAAGTCCGCCGTCCACCAGCACGAGCGAGCTCACCCATTGCGGATAGGCGTGGGCAAAGACTTGCGCGGCGAAGGCGCCCATGGAGTGCCCGAGGACCACGATGGGGCCGGCGGAGATGGCATCCAGGAGAGCCGCCAGATCCTGGGCGTGGGCGGCCATGCCGAAGGGTCCGGGCAGCGCGTTGCTGCGCCCTCGGCCCCGCAGGTCCGGCGCGATGATCCGGACGCCGGGGAGGGCATCCGCCAGGGCCGTCCACTGCATGTGCGAGGATGTCACTCCGTGCACGGCGAGGATGGTCGGCGCCGCGGGATTCTCTTCTCCCCAGACGGCGGCGTGGAGCAGGCCGCCGCGAACGGGAACGTCGATGGTGCTGTAGTCCTTGCGGCTGGTCTCAGTCATGAGTCGGGTCCTTATCTGAGGAGCGGAATGTCGGTGGAGTCGGCGGAAATCCTGGGCATGGCCGCCGCCGACGGGGGATGGCCTTTAGGGCCCGACGGACTCGGCCGCCAGGTTGCGCTTGAGGATCTTTCCGCTGGGCCCGAGGGGGAGCTCCTCGAGCAGCCTGACGACGCGGGGATATTTGTACGCGGCGAGTTGGGCGCTCGCGAATTCCATCAGGTCTGCCTCGGTGGCCGTGGCTCCGGCGTCGAGCACGATCGCGGCGGCAATTTCCTGGCCGTGGACGTCGTGCGGAATGCCGTAGACGGCGGCACTGACGACTTCCGGGTGGGTGAGGAGGATTTCCTCTACCTCGCGGGGGTACACGTTGTAGCCATTGCGGATGATCATGTCCTTCTTGCGGTCAACGATTCTCAGGTAGCCGTCGTCGTCCTTCGTGCCAAGGTCCCCGGTGCGGAACCAGCCGTCGACGATCGCCTCGGCGGTGGCCTCCGGCCGGTTGAGGTAGCCCTTCATCAGGAGGTGTCCGCGGATGACGAGCTCGCCAAGTTCGCCGCAGGGCAGCAGTTCGATGCTTTCGACCGTTTCGGCGCGGGCAATTTCGATGTCGACGCCCCAAATCGGGACGCCGATGGTGCCGGGCCGGGGCGCTGTGCCGACGTGGTTGAATGCGGCGACGGGGGACGTCTCGGTCAGTCCGTAGCCTTCGTGGATCTCCACGCCGAAGACGTCGCGGAACTTGTCCATGACTGCCAGCGGGAGGGATGCACCGCCGGAGATGCCGTAGCGCAGGGCGGCCGGACGGACGTCGACCGTCTTGGCCGCTTCAAGGAGCGCTACATACATGGTCGGCACACCGACGAAAATGTTCACCTTGTGCCGTGCCATCAGGTTTAGGGCGCCATCGCCGCTGAAGCGGGGCATCATGACCACAGTGGCGCCCGCGCGCAGTCCCGTGTTGAGAACGACGGTCTGGCCGAACGTGTGGAACAGCGGCAGTCCGCCGAAGAGGACGTCGCCGGGCTTGAAGTCCATGACACTGGTCAGCAGGACACTGGTCTGTTCCACCAGGGCGAAATGCGTGCCGAGGGCGCCCTTTGGCTTGCCGGTGGTGCCGGAGGTGTAGAGGATCGTGGCGGTGTCGGAGGGCCGGCACGGGACGTAGCTGTCGATTGGCCGGGACGCGGCGGCCTCGTCCTCGAGCCGCGGCAGGCCGTCGTCGTCGGGCGCCATCACGGTCAGGAGGTCGGTTCCGGTGGTGGCGGCGCCCGCAGCGCCTTCCGTCAGCAGGGATGCGGCGCAGATCAACATTCTGGCGCCGCTGTCCTGGAGCACGTATTCGATTTCGCGTGCTTTGAGCAGCGCGTGCACCGGAACGACGACGGCGCCGAGGGCCAGGATTGCGTAATACACCCGGGCGAAGTCCGGGACGTTGGGGATCAAGACGGCGACGGCGTCTCCGGGGCCGATGCCCCGGGCGCGCAGCGCCCCGGCGTAGGCGCGGGTCTCACGCCAGAGGCTGGCGTAGCTGGTCTCGTCCTCGCCGACGATCAGGGCGATGCTGTCCGGCGTCCTGCGTGCGGATTCGGCCAGGATGGCTGCGACGGAGATGGTTCCAAAGCCGTCGTCGTGGTTGGTGGTTTTCATGGCCTGCTTCTTCGTTGTGATGGTCATGCCTTGAGGATCAGGGCGTCGCCCTGGCCGCCGCCGCCGCAGAGGGCGACGACGCCGATGCCTCCGCCGCGGCGCTTCAGGGCTAGCGCCTGATGCAGGACCAGGCGCGCGCCCGAGGCCCCCACCGGGTGCCCGAGAGCGATGGCGCCTCCCTCGGCGTTGACAGCGTCCGGCTCGATGCCGAGGTCCTTGGCGGATTGGAGGAGCACGGACGCGAAGGCCTCGTTGATCTCGACCAGATCAAGTTCCTGTGCCGTCAGGCCCTCGCTCTTGAGGGCGCGTTCTATTGCGCGGGCGGGCTGGGAGTGCAGGGATCCGTCCGGTCCCGCTGTCTGGCCGTGGGCACCGATTTCGGCGATCCACTCGAGCCCTGCAGCTTCGGCTGCCGCCTTGCTCGCGATCACCAGGGCCGCGGCGCCGTCGGAGAGCGGCGACGAGGATCCTGCGGTGATGGTTGCCGTTGCGGCTTTCGAAAAGGCCGGACGGAGTTGCGCCAGGGATTCGGCGGTGGTCTCGGGGCGGATACCCTCATCGTGCCGGAGCGTCAGTGCTGGCCCTTTGCGCTGGGGGACGTCGATCGGGGCGATCTCGTCGGCGTATAGGCCGGCGGCGCGCGCCGCTTCGGCCCGCTGATGGGACCGGGCTGCGACAGCGTCCTGCTCGGCCCGGGTGATGCCGCGCTCGGCGTTTCCCGCGTCGGTGGCCTCGCCCATCAGCAAGCCGCTCACCGGATCCTGCAGCCCGTCGCGGTTTAGCGAGTCGAGCATAGGAGCGTCCCCGATGACGACGCCGGCCCGGAGACCGGGCACCAGGTGGGGTGCGTTCGTCATGGATTCCTGACCGGCAGCAACGATGAAGTCTGCCTCACCGGCGCGGATCATTCGAGCCGCGTCGATCACGGCTGTCAGCCCGGAGAGGCACAGCTTGTTCACCGTCACGGTGGGCACATCCCAGCCGATCCCTGCGGCCAGGCTGGCCTGGCGTGCGGGGCCTTGGCCTGCTCCGGCCTGGATCACCTGGCCGACGATGACGGCGTCGATCTGCTCGGGGGCGACGCCGGTGCGGTCCAGCGCGGCGCGGATGGCGTGGGCGCCCAGCTCGCTTGAGGAGAAAGCCGTGAGGCCGCCGCGGAAGCGGCCGAAGGGGGTCCGGGCGCCGCCGAGGATGACAGGGATGTGGGCGTTTTGGTTCAAGAAGAGTCCTTTCGGGGTGGCAGGCACAGTGTGGGCCAGGCAAGTGGCTAAGGCAGGCGGCTCAAGGCCGGTGGGTCAGGCGAAGGCGGAGATGCCGGTGATCCCGCGCGCGATGATGAGGGCCTGCATCGTTTCGGTGCCTTCGTAGGTGTGGATGGCCTCGATGTCGGCGAGGTGCCGGGCGACGCGGTTTGCCAGCAGGATGCCGTTGCCGCCGAGGAGATCCCGGGCATTGGAGGCTATGGACCGGGCGGTGCGCGTGCACGTGTATTTGGCAAGTGATGCCTGTTCGGGGGTGAGTGCCCCTTCTTCGTCGAGGCGGCTCATCTGAACCACCATCAGCTGCATCGTGGCCAGTTCGCTGAGCATCCGGGCCAGCCGTTCCTGCACGATCTGCGAGGCGGCCAGTGGCCGGCCGAATTGCTGACGCTGCTTGGCATATTGGACCGCGGTTTCGTAGCATGCGGTGGCATGCCCGACGGCGGACCACGCGACGCCCAGCCGTGTGGCCAGCAGGACCCGTGCCGTGTCTTTGAAGGACCGTGCCCCCGGCAGCACGTTCTCGTGGGGGACAAAGACGTTTTCCAGCCGGATGTGGGCCTGCCAGATGGCCCGCAAGGCGAGCTTGCCTTCGATTGTTGTGGCGGTGTATCCGGGGGAATCCTGCGGGACCAGATAGCCGTGAACCTGGCCGTCGTCGCCGCGGGCCCAAACGACGCTCACTCCGCCGACGGAGCCGTTCCCGATCCATTTCTTCTCGCCGTTGAGAAGGAACCCGCCCGCCGTCCTGGTGGCCGTGGATTCCAGGCCCACGGCGTCCGAGCCGTGGGTGGGTTCCGTCAGCGCGAACGCGGCGAATTCCCTGCCGCCGGCGATCCCCGGAAGCCATCGCTTCTTCTGCTCGGCCGACCCGCACTCCGCGATGGACCGCAGGGCAAGACCGCCCTGCACCGCGATCATGGTTGCCACGGAGCCGTCGCCGCGGCTGATTTCCATGGTCACCAGCCCGGCCGCCATCCGGCTCATCGGCGCGAAACCGTCCACCTGAACTCCGTCGCGCAGCAGGTCCAGTTCGCCGAGGCGGCTGACCAGGTGCATCGGGTAATCGGCACGCTCCCAGTAGCCGTCAATGGCGGGAAGGACCTCGTCCTGGACGAAGTGGCGGGCGCGTTCCCAGTAGCCGCGATCGGCGCCGCTGATATCGGCAAATACGGCCGCTGGGTCGGTGCCCAGTGCCTGGGTCAGGACATAGTCCGGTTCTATGGTGCCGACGGGAAATTGGCCCGCCGGCTCTGCGGCGGTGAACCCGGTAGCGGGTGACGTCGTCGTCATCTGTTCGTCCTCTGTCTCGCGTCGGGGCCTGGGCGCCCACGTGCCGTGGTTCACACCACGTCGACTAAGGATGCATTGAAACGCAGTTCCACGTCAAGGAACTCAGTTTCAGACGATGCGTGTCAACGTCAGGACAGTGCGTCAGGACAGGGCGTCGCGGACCGCCTGCACGATCGCGTCCTTGTCTGCGCCCGCCGTCAGCACGGTGACTACAACGGCGGGGGACGCCTGGGACGCCAGTGACGCCGGAACCGGCGCGGGCGGGCCGTACAACGCCGGCCGGAAGATCCCGGAGAGAGCCCGGAGCTCGTCCGCAAGCGCAGTTGATCTCTCCCGGTCTGCCGCTGCAGTTTCCGGGGCAGTTGTTGTTGTGCGGAGCCATCGCCGGAGGAAGGCGTTGTGCACGGCGACCGCGGCTGCGGCGAAGGCAACAGCTTTGTATTCACGGTGCTCGCCGTCGGGGATCTTATCCAGCAGGTGCAGCAGGAACGCCCTCTCGTACCGGTGGGAGGTGACCAGCTCCCGGTCCCGGAGGGCCGGCACGGTCTGCATCAGCTCATACCGGGCGCGTGACGTTTCCGGGTTCCGTACGTGGTGGTTGAAGACCAGCAGCGCCGCGTCCTCGATCGCTGCGAGCGGTTCCTGCATCGATTCCGCCAGTCGTTCGGTCACCTGCCCCAGGATCCGCTCGTGGTCCGCAAAAACAACGTCCTCCTTTGATCCGAACTTCCGGAAGAAGGTGCTGCGGCTCATGCCCGCGGCGTCCGCAAGTTCGTCAACGGACGTTGCGTCATAGCCTTTCGACGCCAACAGCCCGATGGCGGCGGCTGTAGGTCCGTCGGTATCGTGGCTTGGCGGGTGCGAGATCATGCGCCGAAATTTAGCACAACTACGGGGCCCGTCCCGACGGGCGACGTCAGCGCGGCCACCCGACCGGTGCAAAGGCTCAAACGGTTCAGGGCTGGGTGGATTCCACCAGGGGGTCCACGAAGGCCTCGGCGGCGGGGTGGGTGTCGCGGACGCCGTGCAGGCCGATGAGGGTGAGCAGGGCCGCGGCGGCCGCCGCGACGGCGCAGACGATGAAGGCATCGGAGAAGCCGTTGCCCAGGGACTGCAGGGCGAGCTCGTGGGCTGCGGAGCCGGGTGCTCCCGGCGGCAGGCTGTTGAGCGCGATCGGGCCCCCGGCCTGGAAGATCGCGTTGGCCGGACCGGCCTGGTCGGCGGGGAGCGTGGAGGTCTGCAGCGAGGCGCCCAGGCTGGCGCCGGCGGTGCTCAGGGCCACGGCGCCGGCCAGCACCGGGCCGAGGGCGAAGCCGAGGTCGCGGAGCAGGTTGGTGGTGGCGCTGGCCATGCCGGCCCAGGTGCAGGGGGACAGTGTTCAGGGCGATCGCGGTCATCGGGCTTAGGGTCAGGGCGAAGCCGACGCCGAGCAGCAGGGCCGGGGCGATGAACGGGGTCATGGACATGTTCGTGACGTCCAGGCCGGAGGCCATCAGCGCGCCGGCGGCCATCAGGAGGAAGCCCGCGGTGAGCATCCAGCGGCCCGCGACGCGGGTGAGCAGGCGGGAGATCAGCGGAACCAGCACGAACGTCGGGCCCTGCAGCAGGATGAACAGCAGGCCGATGTTCATGGGGTTCTGGTGCTGGACCGGGCCGAGCCACATACTCAGCGAGAAGAGGCTTCCGAGGAACGCGAACATCCCGACGACGGCGACGATCGAGGAAATGGTGAAGCCGCGGTTGCGGAACAGCCGCAGATCCAGCAGCGGCGATTCGACGCGCGTCTCAATGAGGACGAACGCGAGCAGCAGAGCGATGCCGGCGACGAACGAGAAGATGACGTGAGGGGCGCCCCAGCCGTCTTCGGGGCCCTTGACGAGGCCGAAGAGGACAAGGATCAGGCCGAGGGCAAAGGTGATCTGGCCCCACCAGTCCGGCTTGCGGCCTTGGGCCGCCTTGTGCTCTGCCGCGACCAGCAGCGCCAGGATCACGGTCAGTACGCTAAGGACGGCAACCGTGCCGTAGGCGCCCCGCCAGGAGCCGAAGCTGGCCAAGGTGCCGCCGAGCAGCGGCGACAGCGCCGCACCGACGGACAGGAATCCCGCCCACATGGCAATTCCCCTGGCTCGCGCCCGCGCATCGTGAGTGACGGCGGCAACGAGGGCGAGGGAGGCGGGGAAGATGGCTCCCGCGCCGAGGCCGTTCAGGGCCGAACCGATCCACATCGCCTCAACGGTCGGAGCCAGGGTGCAGACCAGTGAGCCGATCGCCATGAGCAGGGAGCCGCCCATGACAAGCTTCTTGTGGCCGAGCTTGTCGCCCAACAGGCCAAAGGTCAGCTCGAACACGACGACGGGAATCATGAACGCTGCCGCGATCAGGGTCAACTGGGACCCAACGGCGTTGAAGGTCGTCTGGAACTCGCCGTTGAGCGAGCCGGGAAGCGCGTTGGCGATTTGCGCGACCATCACGGCGACGGCGGCCGTTGCCAGCGTGCCTTTTACCCGCAGCCGCGGAAGCGCCAACCGGGCGGCATCGGTGGCAGCTTCGGCAGGGGACTGCGCCGCAGGCGGTGCCTGCTGCGGCGGGTAGGTCTGGGGTGGAACGGTTCTGGGATCAGTGCTCATGGAAAACTCCTTTGTCTGATACGAGCAATCGGGTGGAGCGGGGTGAAGAACGAGGCGTCCGACGGCGGTCAGTGGTCGGGGAGGCGGCGCCGGGTCACGATGGCGGGGGCGGTGCCGCCGGAATCAAGGTCCTGAAGCACGGCACGTTGTCCTCTCTTCGCGTGGTCGCGATGGCACCCGAATGTGATGTCGGTAACAACATAGCCATTGACTATACAAAGTGTCAAGTCAAATTACATGGTGAACCTTGCATTAGTCTGGGGGAGTGGCAAGCATTCGAGAAGCTCAGAAGCAGATGACCCGCCGGCTCTTGCTCGAGAAGGGGCTGGAGCTTTTTGAGGAGAAGGGGTACGCCGCCACCACGGTGGATGACATCGCCGCTGCCGTAGGCACCACCAGGGCCACCTTTTACTCGCATTTTCCGTCCAAGGGCCAGCTCATGCGGTCGCTGGTCGAGCGCTCCAATCAGATGCTGACCGAGGCGGATGTCCCGCCGCTGCATTCAGTGGTGGAATCCGGGGACCGTGAGCTGATCCGGACCTGGCTTGCGCGCAAATTCGACCAGTGGGCGGAGATCCGCCCTTACGTGGTGGCGGCGCATCAGGCGGCGGCCAGCGAACCCGATATCCAAACGGCTCTTGATCAGTGGTTCGACTCGGCGATCGATGACATGCAGGCGGGCCTTGACCGGGCCGGGCGGTTTGACCCGATCAGCCGCCGGGTGCGGTGCGCGCTGGCCTTCGGGGAACTGGAGTTCTTTTCCCGGCGCTGGATGCGGCTCGGCTGGACGGTGGACCGCGATACTTCGCTGGAGCTGATGGTCCAGAACTGGTGCTTCCTGCTGGCTGAGTGAGCAGGAAGCACCAGATGACCGTTAGAGTCAGTTCGCCCGGTGCCCCGCCGCCTTGCCCGTGGTGAACGGCAGCACCAGCCTGGACTGGTGGGCGGCGTCGCGGTAGATCTTATGGGTCACGGGCCGGCCCACCGGCAGGTGGAAGGCATCCGGCGGCAGCAGCGAATTGTGCTCGTCGGCCAGGGGCTCGCCGTTCGAGAGTTCCACCGTCAGCTTGTGGCCGGGTTTGAACGTGTTCGCGAATGGGTAGAGGCGCAGCACATACTCCTCGACCGTTCCCGGTTCCACGGGAACGGAGCGGGTGTGCGGGTGGTACGGGTTGCCCTCGGTGGTCCGACCGTCGAGCTCGCGGTGCGAGGCCTTGAGGTAACCGCTGGTGATCAGCTGGCGTTTGCCGTTGGGGGCGTAGTCCCACAGGCGCAGGATGAAGTTGGTGTCCGGCTGGTCGATCTCCGCGAAGATGTGCGCGGCGCCGGTGCCGATCAGCTCCGTGTCCGCCTCGAACGGCTCCGTGCTCCAGCTCAGGATCTCCACCTTGTCCGTCACCGTCAGCGGCGCCTGGTAGAAACCGTCCGGGGCCGCGTACTCCGTCCCCATCGGCTCCGGCTCCCTGGACAGCTTGTGGCGCGGGCGCAAATACAGGGACGTGTATTCGATGTCCTTCGGCGGCCACTGGTCCGCGGTCACCACCTCGCGGGAGCCCTCCACGAAGACACTCACGGCGGGCTCGTCCATGACGCGGTTGTCGATGCCCTTGATCCAGTAGTCGTACCACCGGAACATCTTGTCGTGTTCCTCGATGAACGGGCGCGACTGCATCGGCGGGTAGGGACCGATGTCGAGCTTCTTCGGGCCCTTCAACTCGTTGAAAAGCTCGATGGTGCCGTCCAGGGTCCAGCCGCGGCCCTGGTCCAGCTGCAGCCACACCGGGATGTCGATGTTCGGGGCCAGCGTGATCGGGTTGCGCTCCTCATACCAGTCCCCGTCCAGCTCGTTCATGACGATGTCGAACCAGGCTTCGTGGTTCTTCGGGTAGTTCAGGACGTGGACCAGGTTCGGCCAGGCGGCGACGTCCGGGTCCTGCAGGCGCTTCTGGACGAGCTTCTTCAGCTCCTCGGGGGAGTGCTTCTCGATCATGCGGGACTTGACGTTGTCGGTGAACGCCCAGCCGGAATCGCCGCCGCGGCCCTCGCGGGCGGCGCGGGGCATGAACCACATGATGCCACCGTGGTAGGTGGTCTCGTAGAAGTCGTAGTGGCCGCCGGAGACGAAGATCGCCTTGAGGTGCGGCGGGCGCTCGGCGGCAGCGAGCACCTGCATGGAGCCGAAGTAGGAGATGCCCACCATGCCGACGTTGCCGTCGCACCACGGCTGCTCCGCGACCCACTCGATGAAGTCGTAGGCGTCCTGGCCGAGCGAGACGCCGCCGGCGTTGTAGTTGCCGATGTGCTCACCGCCGGAGTGGCCGGAGCCGCGCAGGTCACCGATGACGTGGACGTAGTCCTCCTTGACGATGCGGGCAATGTCGCCGGCCTCGATGCAGCCGTCCCACATCGGGCTGGGGCGCCGCTGTGGCGGCGTAGTGAGGGCCAACGCCTGCAGTTCCTTGCCGTACGGGCTCAGTGCCACCAGCGCCGGACGAGGCTTGTCGTCGGTGCCCTGGTAGGCGTCCGCGGCGAGCTCGACGCCGTCGCGCATCGGGACCCGGAGGTCTTTGCGAACGGCAATCTTCCCCCCGCCGGCGTTCAGTAACTGGAAGTCATCCATGAGTGCTTGTCTCCTCATCTTCGGTCAAATGGTCCGACGCCGTGCGGTAGCCGTGGAGCGTCGTGAAGAACGGGGACGGCTCCAGGGTGGGGTCCCCGGCGTAACCAAGGTCCTCGGCTACGCGGGCGAAGGGTGAGTACGGCGAGTCCGTATCCTGCAGTCCGGCAGCCAGGCAGCCGCAGGCCGCATTATTGACGCGGGCCTCGATCTCCAGGCTCCCTTGAAGCGCCTCCCGGGCCCGCCCGGCGTCGAGCTCCACGCCGTAGGGTGTGCCGTCCGCGCGGCGATACGGGTGCCCCAGGTAGAGGTGGCGCGGACGGATCTCATCGCTGAGGTACTGCAGGCTTGAGCGGTAGCCGGCCGGGTCCACGAATCCGGGGAATCCGTTGGCCGCACCGTGGACCTGTACGGAGTCGCCGACGAACACGTCGTTTTGTCCGTCGATGACATAGGCCACCGACCCGGGAGTGTGGCCCGGAATCGAGTGGACCGAGACGCTGACGTCACCGCCAAGGGAGATGGTCTCACCGCCGCGCACCACCATCGTCGGCTCCATCTCGCCGGAGATGACCGCGTTCGTGGCCTCGGTAAGTTTCGCCTCGCCGTCGGGGTCGTTCAGATACTGCCCCCGTCCGGACAGGTATTCGTCCACGTGGGCCCGGCGCGAGCGCAACAACGGTGCGTCGGCCTCGTGAATCACCACCTGCGCGCGCCGGCCGGTGAGCTCCCACAGGGCGTACGCGCCGCCGATGTGGTCGATGTGTCCGTGGGTCAGCAGAATCCAGCGGACGTCCTCGATCCGGCGGCCGATCGCCTCCAAGGCCGGCACCATGCCCTCGGCGGGCGAGGACGCGATCCCCGTGTCGATGATGGCGGGCTCCGGGGCGTCGATGTAGAAGCTGTAGAGACCGAACCGGCCCCATGGGGAGACCATGGGATGAACAGCGACTGACTTCGTCATCGCCCGGCCCTCGCGTTCAGGAATTCACCTGTCTCCTCGAATGCCCGGTAGAACTCCGGGATCCAGGAGAAGTTCTGGACGAAACCGTGGTTGGCCCCCGCGTAGCGGCTGACTGTTGCGCCGACGCCGGCCTCTTTCAGGCGCCGCCCGTAGAGTTCGCCCTCGTCCCGCAGGGGATCGTGCTCTGCCGTGATGACGAGGGCAGCAGGCAGGCCGGCGAGGTCCTCGCGTTTGATGGGGGAGACGAGGGGGTCCGCCGGATCCGCCCCGTTCCCGAGGTAGAACGAGTTGAACGGCAGCAGGCCCGCCGTCTCCAGTCCGTACCCCTCCGCATTCTCCCGCAGCGACGCATAGCGGTCGACGTCGAAGTCCAGGTCCAGGGAGGGGTAGAACAGCACCTGGTGCGTGATCGCGGAGAACCCGTCGTCGTGGGCCTGCGCGGCGACGGCGGCCACGAAGTTGCCGCCCGAGCTGTCGCCCGCGATGGCGAGGTTCATCCCGTCCCAGCCCAGGCTGTGGCCCCGCGCGGCGGCCCAGCGGACCACGCCGTAGCAGTCGTCGAGGCCGGCCGGGAAAGATGCTTCGGGGGCCAGCCGGTAGCCGACCGAGATGACCTTGTGGCCGGTTTCCTTGGCGAGTGCCCGCGCCACGTGGTCATGGGTGTCCAGGCTGCCCAGGAAGAACGCTCCGCCGTGGAAGTACACCAGCAGTCCGTAGGCGTCAGCCTCCACCGGTGTGTAGATCCGCACCGGCACGTCGCCCGAGGGCGCCACTGCCGTGGCGTCCTCGACGCAGTACAGCCGAAGGCGGTCCTCGAGTGCGGGAACCTGCGCGGCCTCGCCGGCCCGCATGGCCTGCGGATTCAGCGGCGAACCATCGGGCGCCGGCAGGGTGCTGAGGATCTTGGCAATTTTGGGATGAATCGTCATGGCATCAGACCTGTGCCTGAGCCGCGGGCTTCTGGGACGCGGGCTTCTGACCAGGGAAGACGTCGTTGACTTCTTCCTCGGACCACCCCTGACGCGAGATGCGCTGCAGCTCGTCCGTCACCGGCTTGCGGGTCGCCTGGAACAGGGCCAGCGCCTCCTTGACGGAGTCGGCCTGCGCGAGGGCGTCGGCCAGTGCTCCGGCATCCTCGATCGCCGAGTTCGCACCCTGGCCCTGGTGGTGCAGCATGGAGTGCGCCGCATCGCCCATGAGGACGACGGAGTCGGTGTGCCAGGAGTCGACTGGGTCGATGTCGTAGACGGCGCGGATGTTGACGGTGTCCATGTCGAGGTCGCGGGCGATGCCCACGATCCGCTCGTCGAAACCTTCCACAGTTTTCAGGAGTTCTTCCTTCGTGATCGTGGGTGCCCAGGTGCCGTCCGGATTCAGGGCGGTGATGTCGAAGGACATCTGGTTGCGGTGGCGCAGCGGCAGGAGGTAAACCTTGGTGCCCCTGCCCATGTACATCCGCAGGTTGTCGTCGACGGCCATCCCGTGGGCGTTGTCGGCGGAGATGACCACGCGGTAGGCGTGTTCGCCGGAGAACACGGGGCCCTTGTCGCTGAAGAGCTGCTCGCGCACCGCGGACTTGATGCCGTCGGCACCCACCACCAGGTCGGCCTCCACGGTCTCCCCGTTGGCAAAGGTCAGGACAGAGCGGTCGCCCTTGTCCTCGATGGTCTCCAGCCGGTGGCCGAGCTGCACCATGCCCTCGGGAAGCACGCCGAGAAGGGCCTCGATGAAGTCGCGGCGGTGGATGAGGTACGTCTGCTTCTCATCGCCGAACTCGGGCCAGGTGTCCTTCATGATCGGCTCACCGGTGGCCGTGAGGATCTCAAAGTAGTCGCTCGCCGAGCTCACCTTGGCGATCGCGTCAAAGATTCCCCACTGGCGGAACCGGGCCATGGTGGCCGGACGCAGGCCAATGCCGGCGCCGACCTCTCCCATCTGGGGAGCCTGCTCGTAGACCTTGACGTCTGCACCGAGCAGGCTCAGGGCCTTGGCCACCGCAGCGCCGCCGTAGCCCGCGCCGACGATGGCGATCTTGAGGTTCTTGATGTCTTCAGCCTTCATGGTTTCATCTCTTTCTTGGCTCTTTCTTGGCCCGGGCCGTGTCTGGTGGAACGGGTAAGTTGTGGTGGTCTGTCCGGGGTCAGGCGTGCAGCGACAGGAAGTCGGCCGGGTTGTCCTCGAGCAGGAGTTTGAGCGTGGCGTCGTCGATGCCGGCCGCCCGCATGTCCGGGATCATGTCCTCGAAGATGTAGTTGATGGTGTGGCCCTTCACGCCAGGCCAGCCCAGGGGGCTGCAGTTGGCGTCTGCCGAGACGAGGAGCTTGTCCGCATAGCCCTTGTTGACGAGCTTGACGAAGTGCTCCATGCGTTCGTCGCGCTTGCGGCCCCAAAACGGCGGATCCGGCAGCTCGAGGTCGTACCCGAACGTATCGAAGCCGATCCGGCCGCCCTGCTCGTAGATCCAGTCGTGCGGGGTGATCGGAGCGTTCAGGCCGTCGTCGGCGTGGCCGAAGAGCACGCGGTCGAGGGACAGGCCCTCTTCGTTGAAGATGGTCACCGCCGGCTCGGGGTCGATGGCCAGATGGGTCAGGATCGGCGCGCCGGTCACGACGGCGGCACGGGCCGCGGCCCGGTAGATGCGCTTGTCGAGGTCCGTCATTCGTCCGCCGCGGCTCACACCGACCTTGATGACGCCGGCCTTGGCGCCCGTGTTGCCGATGCCGACGGTGATCTCGTGGATGAACACTTTCGCCAGGTAGTCCACGGTGGCGCGGGAGAAGTGAGGCAGGGCGGTGTCGCCGCCGACGAAGCCGGTGCAGGCCACGATATGCACGCCCGTCTTCCGGGACAGGGATTTGTAGTAGTCGACGTCGCGCCCGTTGCAGATACCGGTGGCGTCGACAAAGGTACCGCCGCCGTATTCGCGGAATTTCCGCAGTTTCGGCACGGTTTCCTCGTAGGCCTGCTCGGGCGACTTCCACCACATGGTGTCCAGCTCGGACCCGGGCATGCCGTAGCCGATGTGTTCGTGGACCGCCACGATTTCCAGTTCTTCGGCCGGGATGGTTCCCAGCACGGTGTTGACCTTGGTCATTCGTTCACCTCAGGGGTCGAAAGCTTGTTGTGGGAGGGCCGACGCGTGCTTAGCGCACGGTCAGCAGGTTGCGCGGGTTGTCCACGAGGATGCGCCGGGCGTCTTCGTCGCTCAGGCCGTGGGTCTTGAGGTAGGGCACGAACGTGGACAGGACGTGGCTGTAAGGCAGGTTGTACTCCGGCAGCCCCTTGGCCACGCCGATCGAGTTGCCCGAAAGGATGATCTTGTCGGCATGGCCGGCCTTGACGAGCTCGAACACCAGCTCGGCGCGATCGTGGTCGGTTAGGTAGTCCGCGTGGTCGTTCAGGCCCACGTGGTCGATGCCGACGAAGGCTCCGCGGCCGGCCACCTTGATGGCGGAGCCGGCGGCCTCCTTGCGGTCCAGGTCGCCGACGAGCACCCGGTCGGCCCCGATCTGCTCGTCCAGCACGATGTCCAGATCGTGCAGGGCATCGGCGCCGAACCGAATCGAGACCGGGATGCCGGTGTTCCTGGCGGCGCGGGCGGAGCCGCGGAACAGGCTCTCCTCGGTCGGGGTCATGCCGGCGCGGTCGGCGATGGTGGCCACAATGCCGGCGGCGGCGCGGCGCTCGACCCGGGGTACCACCATCCCCTCAGTGACCTCCCTGCCGAAGAGGTCGCCGAACTTTTCGGCCGGCCAGGGGGTGGGCGGGTTGGTCTGCGGGGTCAGGAAGTATCCGCCGAGTTCTTCCTCCGGGCCCAGGCCCGTGGAGGCGACGATGTGGACGCCGGTGGAGCGGGACAGGGCCTCGTAAAGCCTCAGGTCGCGGCCGTGGAACATGCCGGTGCTGTCGACGATCGTCTGCCCGCCGTGCTCGCGGAAGTCCTTGAGCTTCGCGGCCAGTGCCTCGAAGATCTCCGCCCGG
This sequence comes from Arthrobacter sp. TE12232, assembly GCF_054062615.1. NCBI lineage: Bacteria > Bacillati > Actinomycetota > Actinomycetes > Micrococcales > Micrococcaceae > Arthrobacter > Arthrobacter sp. TE12232. The sequence goes on along the minus strand of NZ_JBSSFK010000001.1, from coordinate 263,169 downwards.
TCCATCGTGATGTCCGGGGCGTACTGCGCACCCGGGAGCACCGACAGCAGGGCCTCGTGGACCGCGACCACACCCAGTTCATGAGCGGGGACGGGGCCAAGGACCGTATGGACGGTGGCTCGATCGACGGTGCCGGCGAACGCGTCGCCGGTGTCGACGGAGGTGGGGTGAATCACTTGCTTCTCCCTTGAAGTTCGGGTGCTGAATGCAGGGGTGCCGCCGGGCCTGGCCAGACCATCGCTCCGATGCGGTGTATCTAGCGTCACATCTTTCTTTACAGTATGTCAAGTAAATAAACGCAACGTATACCCGGAGCTTCGGGGCGTTCGTGAAACCGACGACTCGTAAACTGTATTGACATCATGTAAACCTTGGCGTAAAGATGTGTGGAGCGCCACATCCGCCTCCGGCCTTGGCAGGAGCCCGGTAGAGCACCGGGGAATGCGCCGCAGCTATCGTCCAGGCTGACGGGCCTCACACCCTCGGCCCACCCCCCATCCGCAAGGAGAATACTGTGACTGCACCCGCAGAATCCGGCATCGATATCTGGGACGACGACGTCCTGGTCGACCCCTACCCCACGTACGCCGCGCTGCGCGAGCAGGCCGGCGTCGTCCACCTGCCCAAGAACGACCTTTACGCTCTGACGCGCTACGACATCATCCGCGACGTACTCGGCGATCCGGCGACGTTCTCGTCCACCACCCTTGGCTTCAACCCGATGGTCAACGAGGCGCTGCAAGGCACCTCGCTTGCCTCAGACCCGCCCTTGCACACCCAGCTGCGCGCGACGCTCTCTGAGAACCTCACGCCCCGCGCACTGCGCGGCCTGAAGATCATCATCGACGAGAAGGCGGACAAGCTCGTCGCCGACCTCGTCGCCGGCGGAAGCTTTGAAGCCATCGACTCCCTTGCGCGAGCTTTCCCGCTTGAGATCGTCGCCGACCTCATCGGCTTCAGCGGACACGTCAAGGACAACATGATGCGCTGGGGGCAGGCCGCGATGCAGGTCATCGGGCCGATGAACCAGCGCACCCAGGAGAGCTTCCCGATCGCCGGCGAACTTTACGGCTGGTGCTCGTCAGTTACCGCCGGCGACCTCGCCCCCGGCTCGATCGGCCGCGGGATCTTCGACGCTGAAACGCGTGGCGACATCCCCGAAGGCTCCGCCGGGCACATCATCCACCAGTACCTCGGGGCAGGCGTCGATACAACGATCGCCTCGATCGGAAACATCATCGCCCTGTTCGGCCGCCACCCGGAACAGCTTGAGCTTGTCCGCGAGAACCTGGACCTGGTGCCTGCAGCCTTCGCGGAAGTGCTGCGCTATTGGGCCCCCGTGCACATCTGGGGCCGCACAACCACCCGCGAGGTTGAGATCGACGGAGCCACCGTTCCTGCGGGCGCTCAACTGGGCATCCTCTTCGGCGCCGGCAACCGGGACCCGCGGCACTACGAAAACCCCGACACCTTCGACATCAGGCGCAACCCGGTGGACCACCTCTCCTTCGGCTACGGACCGCACGGCTGTGCCGGCCAAGGCCTGGCCAAGCTCGAGGCCCACGCGATCATTGACGCTCTTGCCCGTCAGGTGAAGTCACTGTCCATCGCGGACGGGATCCGGGTGCCGAGCAACATCACGCGGAGTTTCGAGAAGCTTCAGGTCGTCAAGGTGGTGGCATCGTGAGGATCGAACTCGACCGGCCACGATGCGAGGGGCACGGCCTCTGCGAGGAAGCCGCGCCCCGGCTGATGCACCTCGACGATGACGGCCAGCTGGTCATCGATGCCCCGGAGGTTGACGGGGCCGACCTCGACGCCGCGAAGGCGGCCGTGAGGGTCTGCCCGGTCGCCGCGCTCCGGCTGGAGGCTGCATAACGGGGCGCGGGCCCGGCGTCGTCGGCAACGGCATCGCCGGGCTCACGGCGGCGAGTCACTGCGCTCTGCCGGCTTCGACGGCGGGCTGACGCCGGTCCTGCCGCCCCGGGACCGGCGTCGCCCGCCCGGGCCTGACGCCGCACAACAAAGTTAGGATTGATCCATGTCGACGTTGCGAGAAGCCCAGAAAAAGCTCACCCGCGACGTGATCGTGGAGCGGGCTCTCGAGCTTTTCACCGACAAGGGGTACGCCGCGACCACTATCGATGAGATCGCCGCGGCGGCCGGCACCACCCGGGTGACTTTCTACACGCACTACCCTTCACGCAGCGATCTGATGAGGGACTTCATGGTGCGCGTCAACGCGGTGCTCGACCGTGCGGACGGCCCGGGGAGCGGCTCTACCGCGGCCGACCTCGTCGACGTGGTGCGGGTAGGCGAGCTGCCGGGCATCCTGGCATGGCTGGAGTCGCGGGCAGCGCTCTGGCCGGTCTTCCGCCCATACCTCGATGTGCTCGAGGAGGCCGCCGCCGTCGATCGCGACGTGCGCGCCTTGGTCGAGGGATGGCATGAGGAGGTCATCTCCGACCTCGTCCGCGGAATGAAGCTCGCAGGGCGCTTCTCGGAGGAGACGCACCACATTCGCGGCACTCTGGCCTTCACCTCACTCGACTACGTCGCCACGCTCTGGACCCGACGCAAGTTTGAACCAAACCGCGAACACGCGCTCGAGGTGCTTGCCGATAACTGGTACCACCTGCTCTGCGACGAAGGCTGAACCTGGGCGCTGGTGTTCCTGGCTCGCGCGCAGTACATGGTGGTTCTCGATGGCACGATCGTGAACCTGGCAGTGCCGCGGCTCCAGATCGGGATGGGCATCAGCGACTCGACGCGTTCCTGGGTGGTCACGGCCTGCGCCCTGCCCCCTTGGTGCCTTCCTGCTTCTTGGCGGACGAATCGCGGTCTTCTGGGGCCGCAAGCGGACGTTCATCGTGGCGGCCGTCGGCTTTGCCGGGGCGTCCCTGATCGGCGGCATCGCGCAGCAGGCGCGGGAACTCATCGGCGCCCGTGCCCTGCAGGGGTATTCGCTGCGCTGCCGGCCCCTGCGGCCCTTGCCCTCCTGACCGTCGACTTTCCGGGCCGAAAGGACCGCGGCACGGCGTTCGCGATCTTCGGCTCCAACACCGGGGTCGGTGCCGCCGCCGGCCTCCTGCTTCCGGTGCTGTTCTTCGCCGTCGAACGTAAAGTCCGGCACCCGCTGCTGCCGCTGCGGGTCGATCGTCCACCTGGGCTAACCCGGGCCGGCGTCGCTGCCGCGGCGGTCCGGGGGCACTTTGGCGCGGACACGCCGTCAACCAGGGCGCCGGCGTCGAACATTGCCCTGAAAGTGCCCCCGGACGGAGGCAAGCGCGCACGAAAGCGGGAGGCCCCTCGCCGAGGGGCCTCCCGCTTTAGGATTGTTTAGCCGGCTCTCAGATCCACTTCGGGGCGGGGGGAACCGTCCCGGTGGTGGCTGCAGCGCCCGGCCCGGCGGCGGTGACGCCGCTGTTGCCGCGGCCGGCGGCCCATTCGACGACGGCGGCGAGCGGTCCGGAGACCACCGTGGGGGAGTCCGACGTCGCGTCCCCGAAGGTGAGGTCGCGGTCCGTGACCTTGACGACGAGGTCTTTGTCGGTGCCGCGGGTCGTCCAGGCGCCGGTGATGTCCTTCAGGAGCCGTTCCAGGACGGGCGCCGGGATGTCGTGGAAGGCGGCGCCGTTGTCCAGGTCCACGGCGTGCATCCAGACTTCGCGGCTGCGCATCCAGACCGTTTCCGTGGCGGGCACTTCGCGGCCCTGGATGGTCCGAACTTTGTGGTGCCACGCGTCCTCGGGCAGGTCCCGCCATTCGACGTTCAGGTGCACGGCCGAGTGGTCGAACAGGTGCCGCAGCGCGATCGGACTCAGCGTGGAGCCGAAGTCGATCTCGTGGTCCCGGACGTCCGTGGAGGCATACATCGGGGTCTCGACGCCGGTGGCCGCCCACTCGATGAGCCGGGCGATGGCCCGGGCGTTGTAGCCGATGTGCGCGGTGATGTGGCGGCGGGTCCAGCCCGGCAGCAGGGAATCGCCGTCGAGCTCCGTATCGGAGAGCTCGTTGAGCTTGCGGGCGAAGAACGCCGTGCCGCGGCGTGCCTGCAGCAGGGCCGCGAGCAGCTCCGGGTCCGTCGTCTGGTCGTGGCGGGCAACCATCAGGCTTCCTTGATGACGCGGTTCTTCAGCTGTCCCAGTCCCTCGATGGTGGTGACCAGGAGCTGGCCTTCCTGCAGGTAGCGCTTGGGGTCCTGGGCGTGGCCGACGCCGCCGGGGGTGCCGGTGGCGATGACGTCGCCCGGGTTCAGCGTGATGATCGTGGAGATGTAGGACACCAGGTATTCGGGGGTGAAGACGAGGTCGCCCGTCGGGGTCTGCTGCTGGATGTCGCCGTCGACCGCGGAGGTCATCAGCGGGCCGGCGGTGAACTCGTCCTTGGTGACCAGGGCCGGTCCGAACGGGGTGGACTTTTCCCAGGTCTTGCCCTGCAGCCACTGGATGGTGCGGAACTGGTAGTCGCGCATGGACACGTCGTTCAGGACGGCGTAGCCGGCGATGTGGGCCGGGGCGTCGGCTTCGCTGATCCGGCGCCCCTTTTTGCCGATCACGACGGCGAGTTCGGCTTCCCAGTCGACGGCGTCGGATTCCTGAGGGAGGGCCAGGTCATCGTTGGGCCCGATCAGGGATTCCTGGTACTTGGCGAACAGGGTGGGGAATTCGGGGACTTCCCGGCCCATTTCCTTGATGTGGTTGCGGTAGTTGTGGCCCACGCAGATGATCTTGCCGGGGGAGGGGACGACGGCGTCGAGGTCCGCTCCCTCGAGCGGGTGCGTGGCGCCGGCCGCTGCCTTCGCGGTGGCTTCCCAGTCCGGGGTGCGGAGGAGTTCTCCGACGTCGGTGAAGCCGTCGATCTCGGTCAGGGTGTCGCCGTCCTGGCGTACAGCCTTGGTACCGTTTTCAGTGCGGAGGGTGAGGAGTCTCATTACTTGGTGCGTCCTTCGATGTAGGTGCGGTTGAAGTTCAGCCGTTCGAAAATGGGGGCGTCGCTGAAACGGAACAGGTCAAACTCCGTTTGAGAGTCAGTTTCGGCTTGCAGGTCCGCCCGAAGGGACCATTGTGCCCAGGACGGGACGACGAAGAGGTCGCCCTTGGCCAGGGTCCTGGTTTCGCCGTTGAGGACCACGGAGCCGGTCCCTTCGAAGACCTGCCAGACGCTGGAGCCGACCTCGCGGACGGTTTCGGTGGTGGCGCCGGCGCGGAGCCGGTGGAATTCGGCCCGGATGGTCGGCATGACGTCCCCGCCGGTGGTGGGGTTGGTGTAGCGGACGGCGGCGTGGCCCTGGGACACGGTGGCCGGGTGGCCCTCGTCCTCGAGGAGGAGCTGCTCGGTCAGGGCCCGGTCCGTGTATTCCCAGCGGTACGCCGCGATGGGGGAGCTCGTGGTGTCATCCAGTCCGGAGAGCGGGCGCAGGCCAGGGTGGGCCCAGAGGCGTTCGGAGCGGGAGATGTCCGGCGTGGCCTCGTCGGTGACACGCTCGGTGCCGAACTCGAAGAACCCGGCATCGGCGTAGTGCACGAATGGGATGTCCAGGCCGTCGATCCAGGCCATCGGCTCATCGGTGTCGTTGTGGTGGCCGTGGAAGTTCCAGCCCGGGGTCAACAGGAAGTCCCCGCGGGACATCCGCACCGGGTCCCCGTTCACGACCGTCCACACGCCCTCGCCCTCGACGACGAAGCGGAACGCGTTCTGTGAGTGGCGGTGTTCGGGGGCGGTCTCGCGGGCACCGAGGTACTGGATGGCCGCCCACAGCGTGGGGGTCGCGTACGGCGTACCGGCCAGACCGGGGTTCGCCAGGGCGATCGCCCGGCGTTCCCCGCCGCGGCCCACCGGGACCAGATCGCCGGCGCGGGCGGCCAGCGGGTACAGATCGCTCCACCGCCAGACGTGGGCCACCGCCTTGGGGGTCGGCACCATCGGCATCAGGTCCGCGATCTCGGTCCACAGCGGGATCAGGTTCTCCCGGTCAAAATCCCGGTAGAGCTCCTTGAGCTGGGCGGCTTCTTCGGGCGTCGGCTCCGGAGCAGTATGCCCCGCGGCCACTGATTCATGAGTCGTGTTCTCGGCGCTGATGGACACGTGGGCCTCCTCGGTAGGTCAGAACAGTTCTTTGGCGTAGTTCGACTCTACGGATGTGGAGGTGTGACCCCCAACATATTCTGCCAGTCAGAATTTATGGATTGTTGCCCCGGGTGCCCGGCGGGGTACCCCGCTGTGTGCCCTGCCGCGCACTCGGCGCGCACTCAGTCCGGCTCGGCCGGATTAGCCGCGATGTCGATTTCCAGCTGCCGGCAGGTTTCCCGCAGCGCGGGGACGAGTCCGGCGTCGAAGACCCGGCGGAAGCGGGTCGAGGGAGTGGCGACGCTGAGTGCGCCGACGACGTGCCCGTGCCGGTTGTGCAGGGCAATGCCGAGGGCGCTCACCCCCTCCTCCGTCCCCTCGAAATTGGCCGCGAAGCCGTTGCTGCGGATGGACTCAAGCTCGCGCAGGAACGCCGGGTACTCCGCGGCGGGAATGGTGTCCCCGCCAATCTCGGCATTGTTGCTGCGAAAGAGTTGGTCGATCATGTGGGGTTCCAGTTCGGCGAGCATGGCCTTGCCGCCCGACGTCTTGTTGGCGGGCATGACCGTCCCCTGCCGGTCACCAACCCGCAACACGTTGTTCCCTTCCACCGTGGCCAGGAAGCGCACTTTGGTGCCCACCCGCACCATAAGGTTGACGGTCTCGTTCAGTTGCGCAGAGAGCAGCTCCATGTGCGGCTGGGCGAGCGAGCGCAGCAGCCTGGTCCAGCTCAGGCCCGCCGGACCGACCCCCATCGCCGCCCCGGGAACATAGCGGCGGTTTTCATCCTGCACGGCAAAGCCCCGGTAGACCAGCATCGCCAGGAGCCGGTGCGCGGTGGAGGGGGCTACGCCGAGCTCGGCGGCGGCGTCCTTGAGCCGCAGCGCGCCGCCGTCGCGGAGCAGCTGCAGGAGTTGCAGCGCATTGTCCACCGCCTCGATGGAATAGGTCGGCCGCTTTTGGACGGGCTTGCGGGTGGACTTGGCTGGCGGGTTGTTCTGCACATCAGAATTGTATTGTTGTTCGCCTGCAATCTCTATGACAGTAGTGGGATGAATCACACACCTTCCGCTGCAGCGCCGGAGCGGCCGACACCGGGTCTTCCCGGCCCCGTTACCGCTGATGGGCCTGCATCACGGTTCTCCAAAGGCTCGGCAGCGGCCGTCCTCGTCTGCTGGCTCCTGGTGGTCTTCGACGGCTACGACCTCATCGTCTACGGCACCGTCCAGTCCTCACTGATTTCTGAGACCGGCTGGGGCCTGAATAAGGCCACCGCCGGAACGATCGGCTCCATGGCCTTCGTCGGCATGATGATCGGGGCGATCTTCGCCGGACGCATGGCCGACTCGTGGGGCCGCCGCCGGACCATCCTGGGCTGTGCCATCGTTTTTTCGATCTTCACGATCCTCTGCGCGTTCGCGCCTAGTGCCCCGGTCTTCGGCGTCCTACGGCTCCTCGCCGGCATCGGACTCGGCGGGCTGGTGCCCTCGGCCAATGCGCTCGTGGCCGAACTCGTCACGCCCAAATGGCGCTCCACCGTCGCCACCCTGATGATGTCCGGTGTCCCGATTGGCGGATCCATCGCCGCCCTCGTCGGCATCCAGCTGATCCCCGCGTTCGGCTGGGAGTCCATGTTCCTGGTCGCCGTGGTCGCCCTGATGGTTGTGGTGCCGCTCGGAGTGAAATACCTTCCGGAGACCCTGACACCGGCCGGCGCCGCAGGCAGGGCCGTCCGCAAGGCAGCCGGGAAGGGGCATGCGGTCAACGAGCCGTCCGGCTTCTCCTCCCTGCTCCGCGCCCCGTACCTGGGGGTGAGTGTGCTGTTCGCCCTGGCAACGATCGCCACCCTGTTCGCCTGGTACGGCCTCGGCACCTGGCTGCCCAACCTCATGCAGCTGGCCGGCTACAACCTGGGCTCCGCCCTGACCTTCGCACTCGCCCTCAACCTGGGTGCCGTGGCCGGCTCGGTCATCACGGCCTGGGCGGGCACCCGCTTCGGTCCGATCCCGACGGCGATCGCCGCGGCCGCCGTCGCTGCCGGAGCCCTCGTGGTTCTTGTGAGCGGGCCGCCCGTCGGCGTCGTCTACTTCATGCTGGTCCTCGCCGGCGTCGGCACCCACGGCACGCAGTGCCTCATCATCGCCGCCGTCGCGAGCCACTATCCCGGACACCTGCGCGGAACCGCGCTGGGCTGGGCGCTGGGGACGGGCCGTATCGGCGCCGTCGCCGCACCCCAGATCGGTGGCCTCCTGCTGGCCGCCGGGCTGGGCGTCAATTCCAATTTCCTCGCCTTCGCCGGTGCAGCCGCCATCGCCGCGGTACTGCTGGCCGCCGTCGGCCTCAAACTCAAGTCCAAACTCTCAACCTCACCCTCACTCACATCAACAGGAGCAAGCAATGTCTGAGCACGCCACGTCCACCGATGTCCTCGTCATCGGAGGGGGAATGGCCGGACTGGCCGGAGCCCTCGCGCTGCGTGAAAACGGCGCCAACGTCACTCTCGTGGAGCGGGCCCCTGAGTTTGGCGAGGTCGGCGCAGGGCTGCAGATGGCCCCGAACGCCTCCCGCGTCCTGCGCCGCTGGGGCCTGCTGGAAAAGGCGCTTGAAATCGGCGTCCAGCCCAAACACCTGGTCTTCCGCGACGCCGTCACCGGCGAGGAGCTCACCCGCCAGACCCTCGGCGGGGAATTCGAGGAACGCTACGGCGCGCCGTACGTCGTGATCCACCGCAGCGACCTGCACCGGGTCCTGCTCGAAGGCTGCGAGGCGGCGGGCGTCAAGCTCGTCAACGACGTCATGGTCGAGAGCGTTGAAACCGTCAACGGCCGCGGCGTGGCCCACACCGCAGCGGGCGTGGACTACGAGGCCGACGTCGTGATCGGCGCCGACGGACTCAAGTCCACCCTGCGTCCGCTCGTGGCCAACGATGAGCCCGTCCCCTCGGCCTACGTCGCGTACCGCGGCACCGTCCCGATCACCGAAAACACGCCCAAGGCCGACCTCGAAGACGTCATCGTCTACCTCGGACCCGACTGCCACCTTGTGCAGTACCCGCTGCGCAAGGGCGAGCTGCTGAACACCGTGGCCGTTTTCAAGTCCGCCTCGTTTGAACGAGGCGAAGAGCAGTACGGCGGTGTGGACGAGCTGGAGGCCGCGTACAAGGATTGTGTCCCGGCCGTTCAGGAAGCGCTCAAGAACCTGGCCACCGGCATCCGCTGGCCCATGTACGACCGCGATCCGATCGAAAACTGGGTCGCCGGCCGAATGGTGCTGATGGGCGACGCCGCGCACCCGATGCTCCAGTACCTCGCCCAGGGCGCCTGCCAGGCGCTCGAAGACGCCGCCGTGCTGCAGGATGCCACCAACGGCACCGTCTTCACCGCGGAAGGCGTCAACCCGGACGCCTGGGACGGCGCGATCAAGGAGTTCAATGACATCCGCGCCGGCCGCACGGCCCGGGTCCAGCGCACCGCCCGCGTCTGGGGCGAATCCTGGCACGTGTCCGGACTGGCCCGGACACTGCGCAACCTGCTCTTCAAGAGCCGGAAGGACAACGACTTCCAGTACAACGACTGGCTGTACGGCCAGGACGGCGACGGCGTCCCGGCCGTCCGTGAGGCCAGCTCCAGCCTGACGGAGCGGATTTCCGCCTGACGTTTAAGCCAGGTCAAGAGCACGAGGTGCGGACCTTGTCCGCACCTCGTGCTTTTGGCTGTGCGCGCGCGTGAACTGCTTGTGGATTTAGCCTACGAGGGCGCGGGTGTGGTCGTTGAGGAACATTCCGCGGGGGTCAAACTCCCGGCGTATCTGGATGAAGGTGTCGAGCTCCGGGTAGAGACGCTCCAAGCGGCTCCTCGTCATGAAATGGATCTTGCCCCAGTGTGCACGCGGCTCGAATTCCTGCAGCAGCGCATCTGCATCCCGGAAGAAAGGCCAGTAGTCAGTTCCAGGTTGAGTGGTCAGGGTAATGACAGTGGTGTCGCGTCCTTGGAACTGGGACATGTACCCTTCGTCGGCCTTCACCCAGCGGACCTCTACGGGGTACTTCTGGTCCGGATGCTTGGTGCGGATCAGGTCCTGGACAGCCTCGACGGCCTCCAGGCCGTGCCGGCTGGGAACGAAGTACTCGAGTTCATGGAACTGTGTGGTGAACCCGCCCGGGTAGATGCGGTAGGACCGGTCCAGCCGGGCACCCTCCGTGCGGGAAACTTCACGGTCGTCCTGGATCCGCGCGATGTTGTACCGCTTCGTGTAGCTGCGGTTCGCCATGTTCTGGTCAGGCGAACCGGGGAGGTCCAGGAGCTCACATGAATCGTTGTCCGGGCACCAGAGGAACGAGTAGTGCCTGTTCGCGTCGATGTCGGCCTGCCAGGTTGCCGCGGTCTCCGCCCACGTGGGATACGTAATCTCCTCCTGCAGGTAATAGCGGTCCTCGACCGCCAGTTCGACCTCCAGGAAGATTCCGAGGGTGCCCAAAGCGACCTGGGCGGCCCTGAGTTCGCGGAGTTGCCCTTCACCGATTTCGACGATTTCGCCGTAGCCGTTGATCAGCCTGACCCAGCGCAAGGCGGAGGAGAAACTGCCCAGGTTCTTTCCGGAGCCGTGGGTGCTGGTCGCGAGTGCGCCGGCGATCTGCTGCTTGTCGATGTCGCCCTGGTTGCCCAGTGCCAGCCCCTGTTCCCACAGCGGATCGCCGAAGGCGTTGATGGTGGTGCCGGCCAGGGCCCTGGCGCGGCGCCGCCCGTGGTCGGTTCCGGTGATGGCCGAGAGTGCGGACATGTCCATCAGGACGCCGCCGGTCTGAACCAGAGGAGAGGAGGAATGTCCTGAGCCGACCGCGCGGACGGGCAGGCCCTCGCGGATGGCGAACCGGACGGCGTCGAGCGCTTCTTGTTCATTCCGGGGCCGGACCGTGAAGGCCGGTGTGGCGCTCTGGTTTCCGCCCCAGTTGGTCCACGTGACGTCCGTCCCGAAGGGAGCGGACGGGGTCGCCGCACGTGCCGACGACACGGCCTGGGAATGATTCGTGGTGGTCATTGCTGAGCTCCGATGCTGGTATCAACGCTCACGCGCTGTGGTTGATCATGACGTGCTTGGTCCGGGAGTAATCGTCCAGGGCATAGAGTGAGAGGTCGCGGCCATAGCCGGATCCTTTGAATCCGCCCCACGGAACCTCGCAGGCCAACACCAGGTGTGAATTGACCCAGACGGTGCCGAAATCGAGTTGCTTCGGAATGCTCAGCGACAGGCTCGAATCCCGCGTCCACACCGAGGCAGAAAGGCCGTAGGGGCTCTCGTTGGCCCGGGTAATGGCCTCGTCAGTGGTGCTGAAGGACTCGATGGTGACGACGGGACCAAAGATTTCGTGGGTAGCGATATGGGCCCCGGCCGGCACGTTGCTGATCACTGTGGGTTCAATGAAGTAGCCGGTACCTTCCAGTGCCGAGCCGCCGATGGCCACCTGAAGACCCGCATCCTTTGCCTCGGCAAGTGATTCCTTCACGCGTTCGAAGTGCGGGCGCGAAATCATGGGACCGATTTCCACGTCGTCCCCGGCGCCCGGGGCGCCGACGACGAGCGTGCCGACTTCGCGCACCAGGTGCTCGGTAAACTCCTCAGCCACGGATTCGTGGACCAGCACGCGGCAGGCGGCGCCGCAGTCCTGGCCGGCATTCCAGAAGCCGGCGTTTCGCACGCCGGCGGCGGCGGCGCGGAGGTCGGCGTCGGGGAAGACCACAACAGGGGCCTTGCCGCCGAGTTCGAGGTGGACGCGCTTAACGGACTTGCCCGCGGTCTCCGCCACCGCCTGTCCGCTGACGACGCTCCCCGTCAGCGCAATGAGGGCGATATCAGGGTGTTCGGCAAGTCGCTGCCCAACGGTTCGGCCTTGACCCGTCACGACGTTGAGGATTCCATCGGGGATGCGTCCAGCCACAAGTTCCGCCAGCTTCAGTGTCGAGAGGGGAGTCTGTTCGGAGGGCTTGAGGACGATGCTGTTTCCGGCGGCCAGGATGGGCGCGATCTTCCACGCGGCCATCAGCAGCGGGTAGTTCCAAGGGGTAATGACGCCGACGACGCCGACGGGTTCCCTGAGGATGACCGAGGTGTGTCCGGTGGCGTAATCGCCGCCCGCCATAGACGTCAGCGTGCGGGAAGCTCCGGCCATGAATCGGAAGGTGTCGATGGCGCTGGAGACATCGTCCTCCGCGACGGTTCGCGGTTTTCCGGTGTTGGCGGACTCGATGAGTTCGAATGCTTCACGGTTGTCTTCAATGATGTTGGCGATCAGCGTGAGCACCTCGGACCGTTCCTTCGGCGTCGTGGCGCCCCAGGACTTCTGGGCCGCCACGGCCGCCTCGACCGCAACGTCCACATCCGCAGCCGTGCCGGCCTGTACTGACGTGATGACCTGCTCCGTGGTGGGGTCTACGACGTCGATGAGCTGAGTCGAGGAACCGGGGACAAACGTTCCACCGATGAAGTGCCCCGCGGGCGGCAAAATGCCGGCGCAGCTTTGCTCGGAGGAAGAGCGTCGGACTGTGAACTGCTTGATGTCTGTGAGTGTCATGATAATTGGCCTTTGTTTTCTGCGCCGATGTCGGCGCCGGGAGTTTGTGTGAGTGCGGGCCGCAGATGCCCGGGGTGGACGTTACGTCTGCGGCGCCTCAACCAGGTCAGTTGCGAATGCGGGCGACTGAAAGGGGACGGCAACGCCATCCGGCGTCTTCCGGAACACGCGTGCCGCAACGTAGTAGAGGGGTGCAACCACCACCAGGCCAACAATCCAGGAGAGGTCCACGCCGTTCATCGCTGCGGCGACAGGGCCCGTGAACATCGCGGTTGCCGAGAACGGAACCTGGATCAACGCGCCGGCCACATAGGCTCCGATCGCAATCCAGTTGAACCTTCCGTACACTCCGCCGTCGCGCTTGAAGAAGTCTTCAACCCTGTAGTCGCCGTGACGCAGCAGGTAGTAGTCCACCAGGTTGATGGCCGTCCACGGAACCAGGACGTACATCAGGAAGGAGAGGAAGTTCGTGTAGAAGAAGATGAAATTGTCGCGTGCGAACAGGGAGATCAGGAGGGCGAGCGTGAAGAGGAGGATCGCCGTAATGGTCCGGGTCTTGGCGCGGGGCAGCCAGGCCGGCTTGAACGTCTGCCCGATGGTGAGGCTGCACAGCACCCCGCAGTAGAGATTCATGGCGTTCGACGCCGCAACGCCGAGGCAGAAAATGCCGATGACCACCATGGTCCATGGCCCAAGGAGGGCACTGAGGCTCCCGACTATTTCGACGGCGCTGCCATCGGTGATCAGTGTCATGGCGAGCGTTCCCACCAGGGCGCCCAGGACCATCGGGAAGAGTGTTCCCAGGACGCAGCCGGAGTAGGACGCCCAGAACGCCGGGGCCGAGCCGGTGCCCTGGGGCATGTAGCGGGAGTAGTCCGAGACGTAGGGGGCGTAGGCGAGTTGCCAGAGGGCGGAGACGGAGATGGTGGCCATGAAGCCCACCCAGTTGAAGTTCCCCTGGGTCAGGAAGCTGGCCGGCAATCCGTGGACGGCCAGGATCCAGACGAAAGCCAGCACCAGCGCCAGGCCGGCCACGATGCTCAGGAAGCGCGCATAGGCGTGGATGAGCCGGTACCCGAAGATGGTGGCAACCACACTCACGACGCCAATGACAATGATGCCTCCGTCAACACTGATGCCCGGGCTGACCGCGGCCAGCGCTTCGCCTCCAAAGACGAGGTTCGCTGCAAAGAATCCGACGTACATGATCACCACGATGGCAACGATCAGCAGCGCCCCGTACGAACCGAACTGCCCGCGGGTCTGAATCATCTGCGCCACGCCCAATTGCGGGCCCTGTGCCGAATGCAGGGCCATGAAGATGCCGCCGACGAGGTTTCCAATGATGATTCCGACGATGGCGGGTACAAAGCTGAGGCCGAACACCGTGGTCGCGAGTCCACCGGTCACGATCGTCATGATCATGATGTTGGAACCGAACCAGATGGTGAAAAGGTCGCGGGCCTTGCCGTGGCGCTCGTCGGCAGGGATGGGTTGAATGGTCTTGTCTTCGAGCCGGGGCACGTCAGCCGTGGCGCGAGTGGGTCGAGCGCTCATGATGCATTCCAGGAGTACATGGGAACCTCTTTGTTCTGTCCCGGCACTTCGTCGAGCACGGGATCTGTTGTATCAATCATTCGTGACTTTTGTCACAGTGAGAATCCGGCGATTGAACAGTTGCCGTAAACCTCTTCATACATATGTACAAATCAGCCGCGACTGCCCGGCAATTGCGGCTCAAACGGTGGCCGATTCCAGCTGTTGGGCGACGTTGGCGGTGGCCTTGCTGCGGTTCACCATCAACGCCAGGAGGTCGAAGACGAGGGTCGCCGCGGCGACTGTGGTGATGTCTGCGTGGTCATAGGCCGGAGCGACCTCGACGACGTCGGCGCCCACGATGTTGATGCCGTTCAATCCGCGGAGCAGCGCCAGCAGCTCGCGGGAGTGGAGCCCGCCCATTTCCGGGGTGCCGGTGCCCGGGGCGTAGGCCGGGTCCAGAACATCGATGTCGATGGAGACGTAGACCGGGGTGTCGCCCAGCCGCTCCTTGACGCGCTGGATCGCGGCCGGAACCCCGATGACGTCCAGGTCAGAGCAGCGGATGATCTGGAAGCCGAACTCGTGGTCGCGAAGGAAATCGTTGCGGTCGTAAACCGGGCCGCGGATGCCCACATGCATCGACCTGTCCTCGACGAGCAGGCCTTCTTCGAAGGCCCGGCGGAAGATGGTTCCGTGCGTGACCGGCTGGTCGAAATAGGTGTCCCACGTGTCCAGGTGTGCATCGAAGTGGAGCAGGGCCACCGGGCCGTGGACCTTGTTCAGGGCCCGCAGCATCGGGAGCGCGATAGTGTGGTCGCCGCCGATGGAGATGAGCCTCTTGCCGGAGCCGGCGTCGCCGAGGAGCGGGAGGGCCTGCTCCTCGATCTCACGGACTGCGCGGGCGATGTCATACGGGGTGCAGGCGATGTCGCCGGCGTCGACAACCTGGGCTTCGTACACTGGCTCGACGTCGAGCTCCGGGTGGTAGCCGGGGCGCAGGAGCCGCGACGCTTCACGGACGGCTGCCGGACCGAAGCGGGCACCCGGGCGGTAGGAGGTGCCGCCGTCGAACGGGACACCGACAATCGCAATGTCGTAGTCAGGGACGCGGTCGATCTGAGGAAGCCGGGCGAAGGTGCCCAGGCCCGCGTATCGGGGGACTTTCGTTGCGTCGACGGGGCCGATTGGCTTGTGTGCGGTCATGACAGGGATCCTCCGGTTGCTTTGGTTTCCGGCAGCCCCGCAGATTTCTTCTCCGTGCCGGGCATCTGCGCGGTTGCTGCTACCTCCACTATTAGTGATCTGCGTCACGGCGTATATGCGCAGATTGACTACAAATAACCGAGGGGTTTATACATGTGTATAAGCGGCTTGGGGGCGGCCTCCGCACTCATGAACAGGAACCGCGCATGGCGATCACCGTGGCCGAACTGCTGGCCGAACCCCAGTTGGGCCTGAGCCTTCTGGCGGGGTCCGCCGGTCTGGGCAACAGGGTCACGTGGGCCCACACATCCGACCTCCCGCGGCTGTGGGAATGGGTCACCGGCGGCGAGCTCATGATGACCAACGGGCTCTCCATCCCGGCGGATCCCACGGGGCAGGTTGAGCTTGCCGAGGCACTGGTCAACGCCGGCGCGAGTGCCCTGGCGATCGGCGAGCAGATGCATGCCCCTAAACTGCTTCCCGAGTTCTTCGAAGTCTGCGACCACCTGCCGTTGCCGGTCATCAGCATCCCCTACCCGCTTCCGTTCATCGCCATCGCACGTTCGGTCGCTGAGGCTTCGTTGCTTGAGGAGTCCCGAAAACTGCGTCAGACGGCTCGTATCTATGACCTCCTTCGGCTGGCGGGGCCCTCTGACGACAACTGGTTGAGCTTGATCGCCGGTATCGAAGCCGAACTCGACGCGAGCCTCTTCGTGGTTGATCGACGGTGCCTGCATGCCTGGCATCCCGGAGGCCGGTCGTTGCCGCCGGAGCTCAGGCGTGACCTTGAACCGCTGACGAGCAAGTCACCGGTGGCCAGCAAGAAG
Source organism: Arthrobacter sp. TE12232 (assembly GCF_054062615.1). Classification (NCBI taxonomy): domain Bacteria; kingdom Bacillati; phylum Actinomycetota; class Actinomycetes; order Micrococcales; family Micrococcaceae; genus Arthrobacter; species Arthrobacter sp. TE12232. Next base: position 246,963 of record NZ_JBSSFK010000001.1, on the reverse strand, counting down.
TTCCAGTGGCACCGCGTGGGGGACCGTCACCTTCTGATGATGGATATTCCGACGCACGCCAATGCGCTTCTGGTGGTGCTGCCGAAATCCGAGCCGCTCCCGGATGCGGTGGTGCTGCTTCATGCCGCCACAGTCCTTGGGCTGGAGCTATCGCGGACGGTTCTGTCGCTCGAGAACCAGCGCCGGCTGGGTGCCGAGTTCCTTGTGCAGGCCTTTGATGGACGCCTGGGCATAGCCGAGATTGAAAGCCGGCTGCCTGAATTCGGGATTACTTCACGGGAATTCCTCATCATGTCCATATCCAGCGACGACGGTGAGGCGCTGACGGGGATTCACGTCGATTTATGGCGACACGGCTATCCGACGGCGTGCCAGCGCAGGTTCAATACTTTGCATCTGGCTGTCGCCTCAGACTGCACCGACGATCTCCTGCGGCACGTCGTTCCCTTGAATGTGAAGATCGGGATCAGCCGGCCTTCCGCGGCCGCCGGTGCGCAGAGGGCCCTTCAGGAATCGATGTGGGCGCTTGGGACCGCATCAAGCACCGGCGAGCGGCTGGTCCGCTATGCCGAGGGACCCTCCTGGCTAGGACTCACCAGCTTTGAGGAAGGCAACGCACTGGTACAGCGGCTCCTCGGACCCATTTTCCAGTATGAACAGGGAGAAAATGGGGACCTCATCGTCACGCTGAAGACCTTTCTTGACACGCAACGGTCCTGGCAGAAAACCGCGGCTGCCCTGTTCGCGCATCGCCAGACCATCATTTATCGCATCCGGAAGATCAGTGAGCTGACAGGCCTTGATATGACCGAAACCTCCACGCTGGCGCAATTGTGGTTTGCCCTGCAGATCCACGAAGCCATGGATCTCCAAGGCAATCCGCGGCAGAAGAGGCCGGCCGGCTTCTGAAACGCAACGGCACCGACCGGATGCCGCGCCAGGAGACGGCAGGGAGACGGTCGTGATGTGGACGGCCGGTGGGGCGTTGGCTCGCGGCCATTAACCTGGTTCCCTGCGTGGTTTGCCGTCGCCCTGGTCACTGTTGGTTTCATTCAGGCTCCGGGCCAGCTGGTCATTGAGCCTATTGACCTGGGCAGTGAGGCGGGCAAGCTCGTCGTTGCCGGAGACTTGGTCGGCTTTCGTCCGTGAAGCGGTTGCGGCGGTCACACTTTCAACCAGCCAGGAGGACACGGCTGCCGTGACCATGCTCAGGACTGCAAACCCGCCGACCATCAGTGCGGCCGCAGCCCACCGGCCAGGAACGGTGACGGGGTAATAGTCGCCATAACCGATCGTTGTGATGGTGACCACCGCCCACCACAGGGAGTCGCCCATCGTGGTGATATTCGCGTTCGGAGCGCCCTTTTCGAAACTGAGGACGCTCAGGGCAACGGTGTAGATCAGAAGGACGGCCGAGGCAATGACATAGGCCATGACGCGCGTTCGGATGGCGGTGCCCGGGGCCCGGTCCATGACTTTACGTAAGGTGAAGGGCCGCAACAGCCGCAATGGCCGCGCTACCGGAAGCACCACCATGAGCAGGTCCATAGGGTGGCGGATGAACCATCGGCCCCGGTGGGGCGCCAGCACCAATTTCACAATGTAATCGACGCCGAAGGCAGCCCACGTTGACCAGATGACCAGTGTCAGAAGGGTGGCGTAGGGGGGCGGCGGTTCGACAATGACCAGGATGGAGTAGGCCGCCAGGAAAAGAAAGGCCGCACCGACGAGGGGCCACTCGGAATACTTCTGCCACGTCTGAAGCGTCATGGCTGAATCGTAGGACTTTGTTCAACGGATGTCCTTACGAAATTGCCGCCCCTGTTCTTTCGGCTGTTCGCGCCTTTCGGGTGGTGGCGGGCGCCAGCCCCGTCCTTTCCCCGAACCGACTGCACCCTTACCGGCCGTGGCCCGTGACGGATGAATCTCGCTTCATTGGCCGGCCGACAACTCCTGGAGGGCCATCTGCGCAACGCTGACAACCGGCTCCGGCAGCGGTACATTGGGCTTCTCAGGTGCCGCTCCGCTCTGTGCCAACAGATTGGCAATCAGATTGGCACGGCACGATTCCATAACCGGCGGAGGCGACACGCCATGGCGGAAAATCAGGGCAAAGACGGAATCGGACGCGCGGGCGCGCGTCAAGACGAGGCGCACAATCACAACCTTGCCAGCGAGCTGGGAGTTGTCGAGCAGAACATCCTGCTGCGAATCCAGGATTTTAATGATCCGCGCCAGGAATGGCGGCGGCTGTTCTCGGAGTTTTACGGCACATTTCTCCTCGTCATTGTCGCGGCCGGGGGTGGAATGATGAGCCAGGCCTTCCCCGGTGTCATCAGCCGCACGGCGGCCGTGGTGGCCCCCGGCCTGATGGTGATGGGGATCATCCTGTTCATGGGCAAAATCTCCGGCGCGCATCTGAACCCTGCGGTCAGCTTCGCGTTCGCGCTCCGCGGTGACTTCCCGTGGCGCCGGGTGCCGGGCTACATCGTCGTTCAGCTCATCGGCGCGACGCTTGCCTGCCTGCTGCTGCAGGCCGTGATCGGTGTCTCCGCCACGTACGGTTCGAACTATCCGGCGGCGGAGTCTTCGGCGGGCGCCGCGTTCTGGATGGAGACACTGCTCACGTTGGTGCTGGTCAGCGTCATTCTGGGAACCGCCTCCGGGGCTCAGAACATCGGATTGCTCGGGGCGTTTGCAGTGGGCGCGTACATCGCGGTGGCCGGACTGTGGGGCAGTCCCATTTCCGGCACATCGATGAATCCGGCACGAACGTTCGGGCCCGATCTCGCAAGCGGCAATTTCGCCGACTACTGGGTGTACGTCGCCGGGCCACTGGCCGGCGCAGCGGCCGCCGTCGGTATCGCCTTCATTTTGCGTGGCGCGGGCGGCGGGAAGTCGGGTTCCGGGGCCGCGCAGGGAGCCCTCTTCACCGAGACCGCCAAAGAGGAGAAACCTTAACGGTCGGTGGGGGCATTTTCCCTCCGCTCCCGGTTTTGCCCTGCCATGACGCACTGCCCGTGATGCTCCAGTAGATTGTCGGAGGGAAAAGCCGCTTTTTGGAGCGAACGACAGGGGAGCAGCGTGAGCAAGTCGATCAAGAGTCCGGCCGGAGCCGATGGAGACTTCTCGGCCAAACGAGCCGCCGCCCCGGCGTATCCGCAGCTGCGGCTCAACAGCGAGGCCCTCGACAGCAATATCCGGGTCATGGCCGAGTGGTGTCGCGAGAGGGGTGTGGAGCTGGCACCGCATGTCAAGACAACGATGTCGGCACCGATCATCGAACGGCAGGTGGCTGCCGGCGCGGTCGGCGTAACTGTCGCCACCGTGGACCAGGTCGCTTCGGCACTGGAGTGGGGACATGTCCGCGTTCTCGTCGCCAACGAGATCGTCGACACCTTCGGACTACTGCGTGTCCGAACGTGGCTGGAGGAGGATCCGGCCCGGGAAATCCGTTGTTTCGTCGACTCGGCGGCTGGGGTCAAAGCAGCGGCGGCGGCGTTCGACGGCGCGACGGTCGCCCTTGAGGTGCTGATCGACGTGGGAACTCCCGGCGGACGCACCGGAGTCCGCGGCGTGGGCGAGGCCCTGCGCCTGGCCGGGCTGGTCCGTGCCACCCCGGGCCTGAAGCTGGTCGGCGTCGCCGGCTACGAAGGCGTCGTGCCCAACAGCAGGGCCGAGGATACGGTCACGGCGGTTGACCGGCACTGCCAACTGGTACGGGACACCTATCTGGAAGCCGCGACGTACTTTGAGACCGCCACGCCCATCTACTCCATGGGCGGTTCCGCGTTCCCGGACCGCGTCATCGCGTTCCTTCCTGACCTCGGCGAGGTGCCCGGAACCAGGACTATTCTCCGATCGGGGTGCTATGTGACCCACGATCACGGCACGTACGCCGCCGTCAGCCCCGTGCCGGGTCTCATTCCCGCGCTTTCGGTTCGCGCCGTCGTCCTGTCCACCCCGGAAGAGGGGATCGCGGTCGTCGGTGCGGGCAAACGGGATCTTCCGTACGACGCCGGACTGCCGAGCTTTTTGTCGGCCCGAACGGCTGACGGTGCGACGAAGACCGGCGCAACCGCAGCGGTGCGAAATCTCTTCGACCACCACGCAGTCCTTACCGGCGTGACCGGTCTGGAGGTCACGGATACCGTGGATTTCGGGATATCCCATCCCTGCTCCGCGTTTGATCGCTGGCCCGAATACGTCGTCACGGACGGGGACGGGCAGGGCCTCGACGTGTGGAGCACCGACTTCCGCCGATCCTCGCTGGCGCCGCACTCCTGACTGCGGCGGTCCTGGCTGCGGCGCTCACGCACGGAAGCGCCCTCGATACGGGAGGGCGTTGATCCGTTGCGGAACCCCTGTGCCCGAGGTGAGCCGCGAGGCGGGGGTATATCTGGAATAGGGGTTTTGGTTTAGCGTGTCCCTCATGACGGACATTGCGATCACCGTTCTTGTCCTTGTCGTCGCTGTAGCGGCGTTCGTCTGGAACCGGTTGCCGGTCGAGATTGTTGCCCTCGGTGTGGCCCTGGCCCTGCTGGGAACCGGTGTGATCAGCATGGAGGAAGCATTCTCCGGCTTCGGCAGCGCAACGGTTGTGCTGATCGCTGCGCTGTTCGTGGTGGCTGAAGCCATTGACGCCGCGGGGATCACCACATGGCTCGGGGGTCTGCTCGTCCGGTTCGCAGGCACGAGCCGGGTTCGGCTCGTCCTGCTCATGATGGGCATCACCGCCGTGTTGACGGCGTTCATTAGCGTCAACGGGGCGGTCGCCGCGCTGCTGCCGATGGTAGTGGTCCTTGCCGTCCGGCTGGGCCGCCGCCCGGCGCAGCTACTGATGCCGATGGCCTTCGCCGCCCATGCCGGGTCCTTGCTGGTGCTCACCGGTTCGCCGGTCAACATCCTGATCCTCAATGCCGCCATGGAATCAACCGGACACGGCATCGGGTTCTTTGAGTTCGGGCTCGTGGGCTTTCCCCTGCTCGTGGGTACCATGGGGCTGGCCGTCTGGCTCGGGCCCAAACTGCTGCCGGATCGCAGCCCTGATGCGCTGCCTAAGGACCTGAGTTCCCACGGGGACACGCTCCTGCAGCACTATCTGGGCGATGACCAGCTGACCAGGCTCCGGATCCCGCCGGATTCGGCCCTCATCGGCCTCCCCACGGCTGACCCCCTCGCGGAGCACCCCGCAGGGCTGCACCTGATCAGCGTGCAACGCCCCAGCGGCAAACCGGTGCGCGCGGACGAACTTTCGGCCGGGGACCAAATCATCGTGCGCGGTGATCAGCAGCTCATCAACGAATTTGCCACCGCGCATGCGTTGGAACAAACCGACGGCGCCACGTGCGGGCTGATCAGCCGATCTTACGGCGTGGCCGAAGTGGTGGTCGCGCCCCGGTCAAATCTGGTTGGCACCGTCGTGTACCCCGGTATGATCACTGCCAGCGGTGCATTGGTGGTCCTTGCTCATCAGCGTCCGGGGGACCAGCTGTCCCGGGAACGCGCCACTGTCGCTGCAGGTGACATGATGCTGCTCCAGGGAGCCTGGTCCGCGCTGGACAAACATACGGTGGACCACGATGTGATGCTGGTGGATTCTCCTGATGCGATCCGGCGACAGACTGTCCCTTTGGGGCCGGGGGCCGTTCCCGCCCTGATCGTCCTGGCCGCGATGGTCATCATGCTGTCCACCAGCATTGTTCCGGCCCCCGTTGCCGCGCTGTTGGCCGCCATGGCCATGGTGGTGCTCAAAGTGGTCACACCCGCTCAGGCGCACCGTTCGATGGCGTGGCAGACCCTGATCCTTGTGGGGGCCATGATTCCGTTGTCTTCAGCCATCACCAAGACAGGTGCCGCGAGCATGATCGCCGACGGCATGGTCGCCGTCATCGGAGGTTCCGGCCCCCTGTTGCTTCTGGCGGGCATTTTCGTGGTCACGGCGGTCCTCGGGCAGCTGATCAGCAATACCGCCACGGCGTTGATCATCATTCCGATTTCGTTGTCAGTTGCGGCCGAGGCTGCGATCAACCCCATCACGGTCCTCATGTGCGTCGCGGTCGCCTCGTCGGCCGCACTCTTGACCCCCGTATCCACACCGGCCAACATGATGATCATGCAGCCCGCCGGATACCGGTTCGGCGACTACTGGAAGTTTGGTTTGGCGGTCATGGCGCTCTATGCAGCAGTCGCGATTCTGTTGGTCCCCGTGTTCTGGCCCGCCCATGTTCTCTAACACACGGCAACATCCCCCACGACGTGGCAGGAACCGGAGGGGTCCCGGAACTGCGGGCCCGGCCCCCGGGATCTCCATGGCCGCGGCCGCCGGGGGTCTGGCGGCAGGGCGCGTCACCGCGCGGGCCGCCAACATCGCCCGCGATCTGTGCAACGCCCCGCCCAGCCACCTCACGGCGGCGGATCTCGGCGCGATTGCCAAGGACCTGGGGTCACGGTTCGGGTTCGCAGTGGAGGAGTTCGACAAACAGCAGCTGATCGACCTCAGCTGCGGCGGACTGCTTGGTGTCAATGCCGGCAGCGCCCAGGAGCCGCGCATGCTCAAGCTCACCTTCATGCCCGACGTCGAATCCACCGGGCACCTGGGAATGGTCGGCAAGGGCATCATGTATGACTCCGGCGGGGTAAGCCTGAAGCCCAGCGACCCCATGCACCTGCTTATGAAGATGGACATGGGCGGTGCCGCCGCCGTGCTCGCGACATTCACCGCGCTGCGCGAGCTCGGGGCCTCCGCCAAGGTCACCGGCTTCCTGATGTGCACCGACAACATGCCGTCCGGCTCGGCCTACAAACTCGGCGATGTCCTCACCGCCCGCAACGGCACCACCATAGAGGTCAAGAACACCGACGCGGAGGGCAGACTGGTCATGTGCGACGCGCTGACATTGGCCGTGGAGGAGGGCGCGGACGCCATCGTCGACATCGCCACGCTCACCGGAGCCTCCTTGATGGCGCTCGGGCAATTGACTGCCGCGCTCTTCGGCAATGATCAACTGCTGGTGGACAGGCTGCGGGATGCTGCCGCCCGCACCGATGAGCAGGTCTGGCAACTGCCGCTGGAGCCCCAGTACCGCAAGCAGCTTGATTCGGACATCGCGGACATTTCCAACCTCGGCGGAAAGTACGCAGGGGCCACCACCGCCGCGCTCTTCCTCGCCGAGTTCGCGGGAGACACACCCTGGGCCCACTTGGACATCGCGGGCACTATGCAGTCGGATACCGACGACGTGTGGCGTTCGAAAGGCGCCACCGGCTTCGGCACCCGCACCCTGATCGAGCTCGCCCGCAGCTTTACTCCGGTTCGGGCCGCGTCTGCTGCGGCTTCAGCTCAACCTTCAGCCGAGTAGCGGGAGACGGTTACCGTGTTCCGCGCCCGCCATGGCCCGACGGAGAAGTGTGCTTGAGCTGGTCGCGGAGCTGATGCCGCAAGCCATCGGCCTTGCGGCCAGTCCGCTCCCGCTGATCGCGGTGCTCCTGATGGTCCTGTCCCCGAACGGTCGGGGCAGGAGCATCGGCTTTGCCGTGGGCCGGGTGCTCGGGGTCCTCGCGACGGTGATTGCAGTGGCCGCCCTGTCCGAACTCGTCACACAAGGATCCGGCGGGTCACGAATCGGCGCCGTCATCCGCCTCGTGTTCGGGGTGGCGCTGGTCTTCCTGGCCCTGACCAAGGTCCGCTCACGGCCCCGGGGGTCCGCCGAACCGAAGACCCCCGGGTGGATGCAAGCCTTGGACGACATGCCGCCCGCGAAGGCTCTGAGGACCGGCTTCCTGGTGACCGTGATCAATCCGAAGGAACTGATCTTCGGCCTCGCGGCCGGTGTCGTGATCGGAAGCTCCACGCTCCCGCCCGGCGTGCTTGCCGCAGCCGTGCTCATCTACACGGCGATCGCCACGATCACCGTCGTGGTCCCGGTGGTGGCGTATCTTTTCCTCGGTGCCCGCGTGCGCGGAGTGCTGGAACCGGTCCGGACATGGCTGGTTCGCTACTACAACATCATCATCGCGGCTGTGCTCGCCATTATTGGCGTCGTGATGATCGGCAAAGGCCTCGCGGGCTTTTAGGCGGTCCCGCAGCTGCCCGCACCGCCGGTCAATCCTTGAGGTGCCGTGTGAGCACGTCAAATTCCTCGACGCCAAGGATCTGCATGTGTTGCTCGGCGCTGGTCTCCGAACGGATTCTAGCCGCAGCTTCCGCGCTGCCGGCGAGGGCTTCCTCGTCCGCCCAGAGCGTGATAGACAGCGACTTGTTGTCCTTCCCCAACAGGTAATAGATGCCAAGGCACCCCGGCAATGCCAGCACCCGGTTGACGGTGTCCTCTGTGGGTGCCCCCGAGCTGTCAGGGCCTGGCTGATAGGTGCTGACGCGAGCGAACATGTCCATCCTCCTAGATACGTGAGAGTCGGAGTGCCTGCCGCTCACGCCCTTTAACAGGGAGACGCACCTTCATGATTGGCGGTCCTGGTGAGCGCTGGCCTGTTCCCCTCCCACCAGTAAGGACCAGGCGGCCTGGATGCACAAGGGAGAAATACTTGCCGGGCGCCCGGCAGGCAGGATCCGGGGAGGGCGCCGGCAGGCGACACGGAAGGCGTGAGCTGTGTAGACAGGGCCGCTCACGCGCCGTCGCTGGCGGATCCGCTACGGAAACGGACACATGACGACGAAAAGGTCCGTCGCTACGCGGATCCGGGCAGCGCCGGACATGTTGCATGGCGGCCGTCCGAAAACATGGCGAAAACGGTGCGTGGAAGACACGGGGCCGGTTTCGCAGGGTAGGCAGACGCATCCACGACGGCGCCGCCCGGGTGCAGCGGGTACGAAGGCCCTGTCCCGTCGCCCGTGAACGGTGGGACGATCCGTAGATAAGCACCAGGACCCATTCGCCGCTTCAGGCGCGCGGCGTGACAGAACGGTCGCGCCGATTGGACGGGTCCGACGAGGAGGTTCTGATGATCACTGCCACGATGGTTGTAGCCACGATTCCGGTCACGGACCTGGAGAGGGCCAAGTCGTTCTACGGCGATATCCTCGGCCTGACATTCTTGTGGGAGACCCCTGCCGGAGTCCGGTTCCGTTGCGGAGCCGCCAGCGAGATCTCGATCTTCAAGCGCCCGCCCGTCACGACGGAGCACACCCTGGCCCATTTCGAGGTGCAAGATATCGAGGCCTTGGTCCAGGACCTGAGCGCGAAGGGCGTGGAATTCCTGGACTACACCGAAGGCCCCCTGGTGACGACGGGCCACATCGCCCAGCTCGGCCCCGCGAGGGCTGCGTGGTTCCATGATCCTGACGGCAACACCCTCGGGCTTCGCCAGGGGTAGAACCAGGGCGGCAGGCAGCACCTCCCGCCCGGTCCCGGATCAGGCCGGGGATCCATCCGAATGCGGGCACCGGGCCTGATCGCGGGCCTCGCGGGCCGCTGCGACGTCCGCGGCGCTTTGCATGTCACCGCGTGCCCGCAGCCCCGCGATGACGCCGTCAATATCGGCGTCGGGCCGGTTCTGGCTGAGCTTGTGCTTCGCCTGGATCCGGGTGATGAGCAGCTCGACGCCGACGATCGCGCGCAGCTGCCCGGCAATATAGCGCTCGGGCGCGTCATCCACGGTCCAGGGCCGCTCTGAGCGGGCTTCGTTGTGGTCGCTCAGCCGCCTGACGTGGCGGGCAAGCCAGGCCGGATCATCGTGGATGACCAGGGTGCCGTAGACGTGGGCCGTGGAGTAGTTCCACGTGGGAACGACGCGCCCGTGCTCTGCCTTGGACGCGTACCACGACGGTGAGATGTAGGCGTCCGCCCCCTGGATGATGACGAGCGATTCGCCGAGGGCGGGTTCGGACCATTGGGTGTTGTTCCGGGCGAGGTGTCCGTGCAGCGCACCATGCTCACCGGCCGCCGGGTCATAGACAAAGGGCAAAAGCGTGGCGAGCATGCCGTTCGCCGTGGAAGTGATCAGGTTGGCCGCGGCCGCCCGGGTGAGCAGGTGCTGGACTGAATCGGAGCTGGCGGCAAAATGTGCGGGGATGTACACGGGGGTTTCCCTTCGGATCGGGGGCCTGGGGTCGGGGATCGGACGCGGGGCGGGGCATGCGGGGTGCGCTCAAGGGGCCGGGGGAGACGGCTGCCGGTCAGGGGCCTGTCTTCGTGCCGCCGTCGCGGTTGCTGTTGCCGAAGCCGGCGCACCTGTTGTCGCATGCATACTGGTACTCCCTTTCACCCTCGGGGTACCGGGCCGGGAACGGACTGCCAAGCCGGCGCAAAGTATCACCGCGGCGCCGCCGATGATGGTGGTCCAGCTCAGGTTCTCGCCCAGTATGATCCCGGCCCAGCAAATGCTCAACACCGGCTGGACCAATTGGATCTGGCTGACCTGCGCCATGGGGCCGATGGCCAGGCCGTGGTACCAGGCGAAGAAGCCAAGGAACATGCTCACGATCCCAAGGTAGGCGAAGGCCGCCCACTGCGCGGGGGTGCCGGCGGGTGGTTGCCCGGCGATGGAGAGCGCCGCCAGGCACACCATGAGCGGAGAGGCGAGCACGAGCGCCCAGGACACTGTCTGCCAGGCCCCGAGTTCGCGGGCCAGCTTGCCGCCTTCGGCGTAGCCGATTGCCGCGCACGCCACGGCGCCAAAAAGAAGCAGGTCCGCCAGATGCAGCTGCCCGATGCCGCCGGATTGAGCGGAGGCGAAGACGATGGCCGCAACCGCCCCGACGCCGGTGATGACCCAGAAGATGACGGGCGGGCGTTCGTGGCCGCGAAGCACTGCCATCGTTGCGGTCGCCGCGGGGAGTAGCGCGATAACGACCGCGCCGTGGCTGGCGGGAACCGAGGTGAGGGCGAAGGAGGTCAGCAGCGGGAAGCCCGCAACCACGCCGCCGGCGACCACGGCAACGCGCGCCCACTGGAAACCGCGGGGCGCCCGCTGGCGGGTCAACGCGAGGGCGCACCCGGCGAGAACGGCCGCGACGACGGCCCGCCCCGATCCGATGAACAACGGCGACAGCCCCGCTACGGCCACGCGGGTGAACGGAACTGTGAAGGAGAAGGCGGCGACGCCGAGCAATCCCCACCACAGTCCTGTGGCCGGCCGGGACGATAACGGTTGTTCAAATAGTGCAGTAGCGCTACTCTTATCTCTCATGTCCAACGATAGCACCTCAAGAATCACGGCACGCCTCCGGGAGTGGATTGCCGGTGCCGCGCCCGGCGCCAGGCTGCCCTCGACGCGGTCCCTGGTCGCCGAGTACCAGGCCAGCCCGGTCACCGTGCAGAAGGTGCTCCGCACGCTTGCCGCACAGGGGCTGATAGAGAGCCGCCCGGGCGTCGGAACCTTCGTGCGGGCCGTCCGGACGGCCCGGCCTGCGGACTACGGCTGGCAGACAGCCGCACTGGGCTCACCCCAGGCTCCGCTCCGCCCCGTCTCCACAGCGATGCGCAGCGCGCCGAACGATGTCATCGCCTTCCACTCCGGCGACCCGGACCGTGAACTCCTGCCCGAGCGACTGGTGCGGGCGGCCCTGACCCGGGCAGCCCGGGGAGACGCCGCCTTGTCCCGCCCGCCCGCCGCGGGCCTGCCCGAACTGCAGTCCTGGTTCGCACACGAACTCCGGGCCTCAACGCCGGCCGGTGTCACGCCGCCAACGGCCAGCGATGTGATCGTGCTCCCCGGCAGCCAGAGCGGGCTCAGTTCCGTGTTCCGGGCGCTGGTCGGCAGGGGACAGCCGCTGCTGGTGGAATCCCCGACGTACTGGGGAGCCATCCTGGCCGCAACGCAGGCCGGCGTCCGGGTTGTTCCCGTGCCGAGCGGTCCCGACGGCCCCGACCCGGAGGAGTTGGCCCGCGCCTTTGCCGAGACCGGTGCACGGCTGTTCTATGCGCAGCCGAACTATGCCAATCCCACCGGTGCGCAATGGGCCACGCGCGTGGGTGAGCAGGTGCTGGAGGCAGTGCGCGCCCACGGCGCGTTCCTCGTCGAGGACGACTGGGCACATGATTTCGGCATCACCACCGATGCCTCACCCCTGGCCGCCCGGGACGATTCCGGCCATGTCGTCTACCTGCGCTCGCTGACCAAGAGCGTGTCCCCGGGCATCCGCGTCGCTGCGGTGATCGCCCGCGGACCCGCGCGCGACCGCATTCTGGCCGACCGGGGTGCCGAATCGATGTACGTCAGCGGCGTGCTCCAGGCGGCCGCCCTCGACGTCGTGACGCACCCGGCGTGGCAGACCCACCTGCGCGGCCTACGCCACCAGCTCCAGGACCGCCGGGATCTGCTGCTCGGCAGCCTGCGGGAGCATGCCCCGCTGGCCCACGTTGAGCACGTGCCCAAGGGCGGGCTGAACCTGTGGGCCCGCCTGCCCGACGGGACCGACGTCGATCAGCTCGTCCGTGACTGCGAGGCCGCCGGGGTCATCATCGCCGCCGGGACCGAGTGGTTCCCGGCCGAACCGGCCGGACCGTTCATCCGGCTCAACTACGCCGGCCCCAATCCGGGCGCCTTCCGGGAAGGCACGCGCATCCTCGGCCAGGTACTCGAGCACACAACCGGCCGGTAGGGCGGGCCGGCGGAGGAGCGGCGGTCCGCGTTAGCCCGCGTCGCGGGGCGCGAACATGATGACGGCGACCCCGAGCAGGCAGACCGCCGAACCCAGGATGTCCCACCGGTCCGGCCGGAACCCGTCGACGATCATGCCCCAGGCCAGGGAGCCTGCCACGAACACGCCGCCGTACGCCGCGAGGATGCGCCCGAAGTGCGCGTCGGGCTGCAGCGTGGCCACGAAGCCGTAGATGCCCAGCGCCACGACACCCAGACCGGCCCACCACCAGTCCCGGCCTTCGCGGACGGACTGCCAGACGAGCCACGCCCCGCCGATTTCGGCTGCCGCGGCCAGGATGAAGAGCACGATGGTTCTTGCGATAGTCACGCCATCATGATGGCACCCGCCGCCGCGTCATCCGTGCGGGCACGCGCCGAGGCTTCCGCCGGACCCGTCACACGGGGTCATGGCTTGCATCGCCGGCCGCGCCTCCCTATAACTTTAAGTTTCAAGTAAAGTTCTGCCGGGAATGCCGCGGACCGCAATGTCGTATGGCCGGTCGGTCCCGCTCCGGCGCAACGTCTGCACCTTCCTGCCGAATGCCTGAGGACCTGAGATGACCCTTGTGTCAGAGACCATCGAACACGCTGCACCCGCTCCAGCGGCCGCCGTGCGCAGCCGGGTTTCCGTGCCGCTGCGGTTCGCGGACGGGTTCACCGCCGACGCCGAGGTGCTGACCTTCAGCGGACTCACCGACGGAAAGGAGCACCTGCTCCTCGCCCTGGGCGACTGGGAGCAGGCGCTGCTGGAAGCGGCGCGCGGGGGCTCGGGACCCCTGGTGCGGCTGCACAGTGAATGCCTCACCGGGGATGTGTTCGGGAGCCAGCGGTGTGACTGCGGTCCGCAGTTGCGGGAGGCTGTGGAGCGGATCGCAGCCGCCGGCGGGTTCCTGCTCTACCTCCGTCAGGAAGGCCGCGGCATCGGCCTGTATTCCAAGCTCGATGCCTATGCCCTGCAGGACGGCGGCCTGGACACCTACGAGGCCAACCTCGCCCTAGGGCACGGCGAGGACGAGCGGGACTACACGGCTGCGGCGCAGATGCTCGGCGCCCTGGGCGCCGGGACGGTGCGCCTGCTCAGCAACAACCCGGACAAGGCGGCCCAGCTGGGCGCCCTCGGCGTCGACGTTTCCGCGCAGATCGCCACGGGCGTCCACGTGTCCCCGGCCAACCTCCGGTACCTGACCGCCAAGCGCGACCACACCTCCCACACGCTCCGGCTCCCGCCCGGCCCCGGCCGTGATGAGCCGCGCAGCGGCATCCTCGCCGGGACTGCCGCCCGGCCCGCTGCCGCGGTGCCCGTCGTCGTCCCCACCCACGATGAGATGCTGGCCCGCGCTCAGGGACTCATTCCCGGCCTGCGCGAGCGGGCCGCCGAAACAGAGCAGCTTCGCCGTGTACCCGACTCCACCATGGCGGAACTCGGGTCAGCTGAAATCTTCCACGTGCTGTCCCCCAAGGCTGCCGGGGGATTCGGCATGGGACTGGAGACCTACGTCGAGGTCGTGCGCCGGCTTGCGAGGGGGTGCGCCTCCACGGCATGGAGCGTGGGCCACCTGGTCGAGCATGTCTGGATGCTCGCACGCTGGCCCCGGGAAGCGCAGGACGAAGTCTTCGCGAACGGTCCGGTACCGTTGGCAGCCGCCACCGGCGCACCGGCCGGGGTGGCGGAGAAGGTACCGGGAGGCTACTCCATCTCGGGCCGGTGGACCTTCGCCTCCGGGGTGATGCACTCCGCGTGGGCGCTCCTCGCGGCGCAGCACGGCGGGGTGCGCCTGCAATGCCTGGTGCCCCTGGCCGACGTCGAGGTTCTCGATGTGTGGCACACGGCCGGCCTGAGGGGAACCGGGAGCAACGACATCCTGGCCCGGGACCTGTTCGTCCCGGAGCATCGGGCGCTGGACTGGGAACTCCTGGCAGCCGAGGCCAATCCGGGCAGCGAACTCCATCAGGATCCGCTGGTCCACACACCCATGGGCGCGCTGCTGAATATGGTGGCCCCTGCCGCCGCCTTGGGGTCAGCCGAGTACGCGGTCGAACTGTTCCGGGAGCTGTTGATGGTGCGCAAGGTCAAGCACACCGTGGAGACGCGGCAGGCCGACTCGCCGCTCGCGCAGGTCCGCTATGCGCAGGCTTACGGCCTGGTTGCCGCGGCACGGCTGCATTGGCAGGAAGCTGTCCGGGTGGTCTCGGCCTCCCATGCGCGCAGGCCCTCAACAATGACTGACCGGGAGCGCGCTGACTACCGGCTGTCCCTCGCGCTGAGCGGTGAGGCCTCGGCCGAAGCGGTCCGCCTGGTCATGACGGGGTCCGGCGGGAGTGTTCACCGGCTATCGCACCCGCTCCAGCGGATCCAGCGCGACGTCAACGTCCTGCTGAACCACGCGGCGCTCACCAGGGATCCGGTGCTCGAGCAGGCCGGCCGCGGCCTCCTGGGCCTCGGGTTCACCGTGCCCACGTTCTGACCGGAACCCGCCGGGAGCCCGCAGGGCGCCGGCCCGGGGGCCGCAAGAAGCTTGAAGCTTCAATAAAAACAGGGTACGATGATGCCATGACTCAGACCACTGACCGCCCTCCGGTTCTCTTCCTCAGCCACGGTGCGCCACCTCTGGCCGACGACTCCACATGGACCCGCCAACTCAACGACTGGCCCGGCACCTTCGGCAAGCCCAAGGACATTCTCATGGTCTCTGCGCACTGGGAGAATGCGCCGGTGACGCTCAGCGCCACCGGGCGCGATCCTGGCCTGGTCTACGACTTCTGGGGCTTCCCCCAGAAGTACTACGATGTGGCGTATGACGCCCCGCAGGCACCTGAGCTGGCAGCCGAAGTGGAGAAGCTCGTGGCCGCCCACGGCCACCACGTGGAGCGCGATGAAAGCCGCGGCCTGGACCACGGCGCCTACGTTCCGCTGAAGGAGATGTACCCCGCAGCAGACGTGCCGGTGGTGCAGATGTCCATGCCGACGCTGGATCCGCAGGGACTGTTCGAACTCGGCATGTCGCTTGGGCCTCTGCGTGACCGGGGCACGCTGATCGTCGGATCCGGTTTCACCACGCACAACCTGCGCTGGTTCAATCCCGCCGGCGGGCCGGACACCGCCCCGCCGGCAGCATCCAGCGAATTCGACCACTGGGCCGAGGAAGCCATGGCCCGCGGCGACGTCGACTCCATCCTCGATTTCCTGAACAAGGCGCCGGCCGCCCGCGAGGCGCACCCCCGGAGCGAGCACTGGGCTCCGCTCTACGTTGCCCTCGGGGCCGCATACGGCTCGGGAGAAATCCAGGCGAAGACGGCGATCGACGGGTTCTGGTTTGGGCTGTCCAAGCGGTCGTGGACCCTGACATAGGCGTCTGGTACAACACGGTACGAGACGCGGGCCGGCGCCTGCGCCGGCGCGCGGACAGCCGAACGATGGAGGGCGTCGCACAACGTAACACCGGAATGCCCGGCGCCGGGCACCGGTTGTGATCCTCGGTGCCGGTTCGCCGGCACGGCAACGACTTGACATGAACTTCACCTCAGATTCCAGGAGCGCAACATGACGATTGCAGTAACGGGTGCCACAGGACAGCTGGGCCGATTGGTCCTCGAGGACCTGCTCAGCACCCAGGAGCCGGGTTCCCTCGTTGCGGTGGTCCGCGACGCCGCGAAAGCTGGTGATCTGGGGTCCCGGGGCGTCCAGGTGCGCGTGGCGGACTATTCCGATCCTGCCGCGCTCGAGGCCGCTCTCGCCGGCGTTGAGAAGCTCCTGCTGGTCTCCGGCAGCGAGGTAGGCTCACGGGTGGCACAGCACGCCAACGTGGTCAGCGCGGCCAAAGCGGCAGGTGTCCGTTTCATCGCCTATACGTCCGTCCTGGCCGCGGACACCACAGAGCTGATCCTGGCGCCCGAGCACAAGGCAACCGAGGAACTCATCCGCGCGTCGGGACTCGGGTTCACGCTCCTGCGCAACGGCTGGTATTCCGAAAACTACGCCCAGACCGTGGCCACGGCCCGGCAGACGGGCGCCGTCGTCGCCGCTGCCGGTGACGGCAGGGTGGCCAGCGCCGCACGGGCGGACTATGCGGCCGCCGCCGCGGCGGTGCTCACCTCTGCCGGGCACGAGGGCCGCACCTACGAGCTCTCCGGCGATTACGCGTGGGACTTCAAGGAACTGGCGACGGCGATCGCCGGGATCGCCGGACGGGACGTCGTGTACCAGCCCGTGTCCGCTCCCGAGCTGATCCAGGTCCTGACTGCTGCCGGGCTCGACCAAGGGACCGCAGGATTCCTCGCCGCCCTGGACACGGACACCAAAGCTGGTCTTCTGGCCACCGTCACGGGCGAGCTCTCCGGGCTGATCGGACGGCCCACGACGCCGCTGCTGGAGGCGCTGACGTCCGCCACCGCAAGCTAGGGGCTGCGGTCACGCCGGGCGCCATCATCGACGGTTTCATCCGTTCCGGGTGACGGCCCGCGGCCGGGCCGGACATAGCGTTGGGTTATCGCCGGCGGAGGACCGCCCGGGACCCAAAGTTCCGGAAACGGATTCGGATTTGGGACTTGGCCCAAGGCCTTTTCCTGGAGCGGAACGGGCGGCCTGTGCCGGCGGGCCAGTACCAGCCGCAACGCCAGCGAATCGAAGTGAGCGATGTTAGTCCGGAACAAGCATGCCGCCGTCACGTCCGAGGCACGCGCGCTCTTCGTCGGCAGCGTGGGCTTCGTAGTCCTCGGCGGCGTCGCACTTCTGCTCGTCGGGCGGGAACCTGTGGCGTTGTCCGGACGAGGATCGGCCGGTGACATTGCGGCGATCGGCACGGCGGTTCTTGGTGCCGCGGCGGTGGTGGCCGGTTGTCTGCAACGCCCGACGCCGGTGTCACCGCAGTTCCGCGGTGGCCGGACGCGTAGTGCGATCGACGTCGGCGCCCTCGCGCTGGCCCACGCGTGTATGTTCCTGCTCGGCTGGCTGGCGCTCTTTTGGATCTTCCAGCAAGCGTTTATCGGCGCGGTCCTCTACCCGGTGGCGGCCGCCGTCCTGGTCGGGGGTGCGGGGGCCATCAGCGCCTACGTCGCGTACCTGTCCGCGCTCGGCATGACCGCCTACCGGCTCGCCGCACTCCTCGCCGGTTTCCTCGTCACAGGTGTCCTCACGAGCATGCTGACGGCAGCGGACCCCCTCTGGTGGCAGAAGCACCTCAGCGCCCTCGGCATGAGCTCGGACGTCTCCGGGGCGACGTTCAACTTCACCTTGATCGTCGGCGGTGTCGTGGTCACCACCCTGGCGGGATATTCGACGGCGACGCTCGCTGCGAGCGCCAACACCCCGGCCGCACTTCACCGGGTAAGACTGCTCGAAGGCGGCATCGTCCTGATCGGCGTGTTCCTCGCCGGCGTGGGAGTGTTCCCGGTCGATGAGCGCTTCGGGATCCACACCCTGGTTGCCTCCGGCATGGTGGTGGTGTTCGCGTCGCTCATTGTCCGCATCCGGGCCCTCATTCCCTCCATCTCGCCCGCCTTCGCGGCGCTCGGGTGGGTGTTCCTGGCAGCCATCATTGTCGCCGCGGTGCTGTGGTTCCCGGTCGGCTATTACAACCTGACCGCGGTGGAGCTCATCGCCGGATTGTTGATCTTCTCGTGGCTCATCGTCCTGATCCGCAACCTTGCCGCCGTTGACGCCGACCGGCTCGGCGCGGACCTGTTCGAGGCCGACCGGCCGGCCGGGCCGCAGATACAACGCTCCGGATCAGGCCAGCCTGTTTCAAACGCAACGGACGGGACGGCGGCCGAACCGTGAGTGCGGCCGGGCGGTCCTGCGGCCGGCCCTTGTTCACGCGGCAACCGCCAGAAGATGCCGCGGCCATCCCATCCGTCGCAGACGGCGGGGGAGAGACTCCCTGAAGGCCGGCGGTCAGGGGGATTAGACTCCGTTCATGCGCCTGGCGATCGTTGGAGCCGTATTGCTTGTGGCCGGTGCCGTGGCGATTGTCGCCGGGGCGCTGCCTTTGGCCGACGTGGCCGCCCTCATCGACCGGGTGGCTCCAGTCCTGCTTTTCGTCGTCGCCATGACTATCGTGACGGAGCTGGCCAGCGAGGCCGGCGTCTTCCTCTGGACCGCCCGCAGGCTCCGGCACTGGGGCCGCGGGCGCAGCATTATCCTGTGGCTGTTCCTGGCCGCATTCGCGACGCTGAGCACCATCTTCCTGTCCCTGGACACAACAGCGGTGCTTCTGACGCCGGTGGTAGTCAGCGTGACCCGGCAGGCAGGCCTGCCGGCGCTGCCTTTCGCGCTGACGACTGTGTGGCTGGCCAACACGGCCAGCCTGCTGTTGCCTATTTCAAATCTGACGAACCTTTTAGCCCAGCACAGCCTGGGCGGGACCAGTCCCGCCGCCTTCGCTGCCCTGATGTGGGCCCCATCCGTTGCCGCCATCGTCGTGCCGCTGGTATTCGTCGGCATCGTCTTCCGCCGCGACCTACGCAAGCGCTATTCGAGGATACGGGTCGGGCGGATCAGGACTGATCAGCCCGCCGGCGGAGGATCCGGGGCCGCAGCGACCGACCGGGTTCTGCTCGGCGCCAGCGCACTCGTGCTGGCACTGCTCCTGCCAGCACTCGTGTCAGGAGTCCCGGTCTGGATCCCGGCGCTGGCTGCCGCCGTCGTACTGGCAGTCGTGTTCGCGCTCCGGCGGCCGCGGGTGCTCAAAGTCTCTTTGGTTCCCTGGTCTCTGCTCCTGTTCGCCTCCGGCCTCTTCCTGGTGATGGAAACCATCCGGCATCTGGGCGCTCCCGCGTTGCTGAGTCAACTGGCCGGGCAAGGCCAAGGGACACCGGACTTGCTTCGGCTGGCCGCGACGGGTGCGGTCGGTTCCAATCTGCTGAACAATTTGCCTGCCTACCTGCTGGCCGAGCCACTGGCGGAGACGCCGCAGCGCATGGCGGCGTTGCTGATCGGAGTCAATGCCGGCCCGCTCATCACCCCGTGGGCGTCGCTGGCCACCCTGCTCTGGCACGAGCGGCTGGTGCGGATGAATGTCCTCATCACGTGGAAGGGCTACGCCATCTTCGGTCTGATCGTCGCACCCCTGACAGTAGTCGCCGCAGCCTTGGCACTGGCCGCAGTCCAGCCGTGAACCGGCCGGTGCTTGGACCAGGCACCGGCCAGGTACCGGATCTGCACTTACCGGATCGGAGCAAACCGGCAAGAATGAAGTGCGGCCGCCCACGGTATCCGGGGCCTGCGCTAACGACAACGGAGGTGCCTCCATGCTCAGCCTGCAGGACATTGACAATATCGTCCTCAACGGAGGCATCGTGGTGGACGCCAACGGGGAGAAAATCGGCTCCGTGGAACAGATCTTCACCAGCGGCGATTCCGGTGATCCGGCGTTCGTCACCGTGCGGACCGGTTTGTTCGGCATGTCCGAGTCCTTCGCCCCGCTTTCCGGGGCCAGTCTCGAGGAATCCGTGATCAGGGTTGCCTTCGCCAAGGACACGATCAAGAACGGCCCGCGCATCGACAGCGACCGCGGCGTCATCACGGAGACCCAGGAACAGGAGCTCTACCGCTACTACGGGCTGGTGGGCGACACCGCTGGCGAGGGATCCGCCGTCGGAACAAGCCCGGGCGTTTCCCCGCCGTCAACCGGGGAGACCGCGGCGGCACAATCGACGGCCGACT
This sequence comes from Arthrobacter sp. TE12232, assembly GCF_054062615.1. Classification (NCBI taxonomy): domain Bacteria; kingdom Bacillati; phylum Actinomycetota; class Actinomycetes; order Micrococcales; family Micrococcaceae; genus Arthrobacter; species Arthrobacter sp. TE12232. The sequence goes on along the minus strand of NZ_JBSSFK010000001.1, from coordinate 226,700 downwards.
CCGCGGCCGACGAAGGAGTGACCGATGCCGCCGGGGCGAGGCACGCGGGTCAGCTTCCCCCGCAGCCTTTGCCGCAAGGCGCCCCGCCACCGCCTCATGGTGGGCTGGCGCACCAGCCACCACCGCCTCATCTGCGAAAGCATGTGCCTCCGCACCCCATGCCGCGTCACGGGCCACCGCCACCGCCCGGCCCCCCGCCCCCGCAGGAACAGGCTCCGGTGCGATAAGCGCGGTTGTGCGGAGCTGCCCAGCTATGGGGTAACGATGTTGAACGCCGGGTCTCCGGAGTCCAGTGCCCCCAGCAGTGCCGGCAGGACGGCGCTGCTGCCACTCAGGCTGATGCCCTCCGAAGTGGTGTCCCCGCCGAGCAGGGCCAGCAGCCTGTTCTTCGTGAGCCGGATCTCGACGTCGGCAGATTCGCCGGCCAGCCGGTCGCTGATCAGTACGCCGTTGCGGAGGGTGACATGGTACGCGGCGTCGAGTTCAGTGAACGTGACATTGAGCGAGAGGTCCAGGTCCCAGGCTTTGGGGCCGTTCACCGAGATGGCGAGGGAACCGAAGAGCTGCTCGGGGGTGAGCTGGGCAACGATCGCCGGTGTCGCCGTCGCGGTGGGTGTCCCGAAGTTGCCGTCCCGGAGCTCCGTTGCGCCGGAGAGGAAGAAGTTCCGCCACGTTCCGTTCTCGGCGCCGTAACCGAGCTGTTCCAGCGTGTCCGCATACAGTTCCCGCGCCGCGGCGTGGCCGGCGTCGACGAAAATCGCGTGGTCGAGCAACGTGGCTGCCCAACGGAAGTCACCGGACTCAAAGGCAGCCCGCGCGGTGCTCACGACGTGATCCAGGCCGCCCATCGCGTCCACATAGCGGGCGGCGAGCTCCGCGGGAGGGTGCGGCCAGAGCCTGGCCGGGTTTCCGTCGAACCACCCCATGTAGCGCTGGTAGATGGCTTTCACATTGTGACTGACCGAACCGTAGTAGCCCCGGGCATGGCACGCGTTCGCTAGGGCCGGCGGCAATTCGATGATCTCGGCGATTTCGGCCCCGGTGTACCCCTGGTTGATGTATCGGACCGTCTGATCGTGGAGATAGGCATAAAGGTCGCGCTGGACTGAGAGGTAGGAAAGGATCCGGTCCGTTTCCCACGTCGGCCAGTGATGGGAGGCGAAGACGACGTCGGTCCGGATGCCAAACATCCTGATCGCCTGCGTCAGGTATGTGGACCAAACGTGAGGGTCGCGGACCAGCGCCCCGCGGAGGGTGAGCAGGTTGTGCAGCGTGTGCGTCGCATTTTCGGCCATGCACAGGGCGCGGTACCGGGGGAAGTAGAAGTGCATTTCCGCCGGGGCCTCCGTCCCGGGGGCCATCTGGAATTCGATCTCGACACCGTCCACAGTATGGCGCTCGCCGGTCTCGCTGATCTCAAGCGTCGGCACGATCAGCCCGATTTCGCCCGTCGAGGTTGTTTGGCCGAGGCCGGCTCCGACCTGGCCCTGCGGGCCGCACGCGAGTGCGGCGCCGTACATGTAGCCGGCCCGGCGTCCCATGGCCGTGCCGGCGTAAACGTTCTCCGAGACAGCGTGCTCCACAAAGCCCTCCGGGGCGATCACCGCGATGCCCCCGGCGTCGGCATCTTTCTGGGTGGCAACGCCGAAGACGCCGCCGAAGTGGTCGACGTGGCTGTGCGTGTAGATGACGGCGACAACAGCCCTCTCACCCCGGTTCGACCGGTAGAGCTTGAGCGCCGCCGCCGCTGTCTCGGTTGAGATAAGTGGATCGATCACAATGACCCCGGTGTCACCTTCCACAAAGGTGATATTCGAGAGGTCGAGGCCGCGGACCTGGTAGATTCCCTCCACCACCTCAAAGAGGCCCTGCTTCGCAACCAGCCCCGACTGCCGCCAGAGGCTCGGATTCACGGTGGTGGGGGCCGCCCCGCTAAGGAACGAATATTTGTCGTTGTCCCACACCACCCTCCCGTCGGCAGCGTGGACCACTGCGGGACTCAGGGCCGCGATGAAACCGCGTGCCGAGTCCTCGGTATCGGATGCGTCGGCGAACGGCAGCGTCTCGGAAAGCTTCTGGTGAGCGGCCACGATGGCCCGCTCGGCTGGTTTGTGGGTCAAAGGATTTCGCCATCCCCTCCGAAGGACCATGGGCGTTCATCGTGGCATACCACCGAAGCGCCGGCCATCACCCGTTTCGGGTGACCCGGTGACCGTGACCTGTGCCTGTGCCTGGGTCCGTGCCTGTGCCCGTGCCCGTGCCCGTGCGGGGGCGCGTAGACGCGCCCGTGCATGTGGGCGGTAGGGCTAAGCGGAGGCCAGCGTCTTTGTCAGGATTGTGCCGCCAACCCCCACAAGGACCGCGCCCGAACCCGCGACGATGATCCGCTTGGTCCGGGGCCGGGCCAGGAATGCAGTCACTTTCTTCAGCCCGCTGAGGAGAAGTACGTACCAGGCCAGGGCGATCAGCAGGAAAATATCCGCCATCACGGTGTGCTGGGCAAGGGACGGCAGCGGGGCGAAATTGAATTGCGGGAACAGCGACAAGTAGAAGACGGCGACTTTCGGGTTGAGCAGGTTGCTGACCATGCCCTGTACGAACGGCGAACTCCCGCGAAACCGGCGGCTGGCCCGCGGTGCCGCCGGCCGGCCGGCCCGGATGGGTGGGCTCATGTTGCTGGCAAACGCCTCCGCGAGCGCGCGGGCTCCCAGATAGAGCAGGTACGCGGCCCCGGCGATCTTGATCCCGGTCCCAAGAATCTCTGAGGCTCCCAGGAGCGCCGTGATACCGAAAACTGCCAGCAAGGCAAGAATTGTGTTGCCAACCATGATTCCGCCGGCGGCCGCTGTTGCCGAGCGAGGGCCGCAGGCCGCATTCCGGAGCACCAGCGCAAAGTCGGGACCGGGGACCAGTACGACGACGAGACAGGTCAAGACAAAGGCCGTTAACTGCTCGACCATCGCGGGTTGCCTCCTGGCGTCGGGTGGTTCAGTATTCGAGTGGATCAGTATTCGAGTGGATCAGTATTCGGGTGGTTCAGTAATCGGACTGTTCAGTGCTCGGGTAGTTCAATGGGGCGGGAAGATCTGTCCGGCAACAAAGCCCGGGCAGTCTTACACCTTAGGCCATCCCGGTGTGACTGACGTGCTTCCCTGACGAGCCCGGACCGCGAAGCCGACACCTCACCCCCAAGGCATGATTCCGTCACGCAGGCGAAAAGCTAGGTTGGCATAGACATCCCACTACGATGGCCGCTGGCAGGACACGTTCCGGCAGGACCATGACGACGGGTGCGCCAGCACCGTCATCGTTAAAGGAGGCAACATGTCCGGTTGTGAAACGACCCCAGACGCGGCGAGCCGGGGGTGTGGCCCGCGATGAGTTCTCCCCACGACGCCGTGGCCAAGCCGGTGCAGTTCAACCAGCGGCTCGCCTTGTTGCTGGCGATGGCCATGTTCGTGCTGGTCGTCGACACGTCGATCATGAACGTCTCGATCTCCGCAGTGGTCAAGGACATCAACAGCACGGTCAGCGACCTGCAAGCGGCCATCGCCCTGGAAGCGCTGGTGTCCGCAGCCTTCATCCTGATCGGCGGCAAAGTGGGCGACCTCATCGGACGCAAGCGAGCCTACGTCTTGGGTCTGTGCGGTTACGCGGTTGGCGCGGTGGCGATGACGCTGGCCCAGAGCATCACCGCGATCATCATTTTCTGGGCGGTGGTCGGCGGCCTTGGCGCTTCGCTCCTGCTCCCCGCCATGCAGTCGCTCATCCACGGCAACTTCGACGGCGAGGCCCGGAAGCGGGTCTACGCTCTTGTGGGCGCCTCGGCGGCGATCGCCGCCGCCGTCGGACCATTGCTCGGCGGGTTTATCACGACATTTCTCTCCTGGCGTGTCGCCTTCCTCTTGGAAGCGGTGATCATTGCCGTCGTCTTGTCCGGAATTAGGCTCGTTAGAGATGTCCCGTATACGGGACCCCGGGAGGTCGACGTCGTTGGATCGATCCTTTCCGTCGTCGGTATGGGTGGCGTTGTCCTTGGCATCCTGGTCTGGCAGGAGGGCGGCGAAGCTGTTGGCGCGCTCCTGATCGTCGGTGCGGCCGGACTGGTCGGGCTGTTCTATTGGCTCCTGCGGCGCGAACGGCGCAACAAACCGATGCTGCTGGACCCGGGACTCTTCCGGTCGAAAGCCTTCCGGCTCGGCGCCACGCAGCAAATGCTCCAGCAGATCGCCCTCGGTGGCACCATGATCGTGCTGCCGATCTACCTGCAGATGGTGCTCGAATACAACGCGATGCAGGCCGGTTTGTCCATTGCACCGCTCTCGCTCAGCATGTTCGGCATAGCAATGCTCGCCGGAAAGCGGTCAGGGAAGCGGCGCCCGGCAGGCATTATCCGGTGGGGCTTCATTCTCCTCCTGGCTGGGCTGCTCGCAATCCTGCCAGTCGTGCCGCGTGCGGACTCCGGCTGGTGGCTCCTGGTTCCCCTCATCATTGCCGGTTGCGGACTTGGCCTTTTGGTGTCGCAGCTGAACAATTACACCCTGTCTCCAATCTCGGACGAGCGCGTCAGCGAGGCCGCGGGCGTGAATTCAGCGGCCGGATCGTTTGGGCTGTCGTTCGGACTCGCGTTTGCCGGCGCCATCATGCTGGCATCGCTCGCGTCCGTCTTCACGGGCCTGGCGACCTCGAGCACGGTACTGCCGCCCGCGGAGCAGCAACAGGTTGCGCAGGCGCTGGAAGAGGACGCTCAGGTCCTCAGCAACACCCAGCTCGCGGGGCTCCTCGTCGGCCAGCCGGCGGAGATCCAGGCCGAAATCATCCGCATCAACACGGAGGCAAGGCCCATCGCCCTGCAGATCGGGCTGCTCATTCCGATCTTCGCCAGTGTCGCGGGCTTCGTTATTTCCTTCCGCATGATGCGGCTTCCCGATCCCAAGCCCTCCGGCACCGGCGAAGGCGCGATCCTGGATTGAGGGTCTGGGCGGCAGCAGAAGTCAGAGCAGCGAAAGGCTGTAGCCGACGATGAGCAGCCCAATCACTAGCGTTGCGATGGCTGCAATCTTGCGGCCGTTGCGCTGCAGCCAGTCGTAGAGGGCGGTGAGAGGTACTTGCGCACGCTCCGGGGACTGCAGCCAAACCACGACTGGAACGACGACGGCTGACTGGGTCACAACGGCGTAGGCGAGGACGAGCACGCTTTCCTGCAGGGTAGGCAGCTCCCGCACGCCGATCAGGGCACCGGCCGTGACGGCGAGCAGGAGTGCCTTGGGCCGCAGGTTCATGCCCAGGCCCAGGACGACGAATTCCCAGGGCCGGGCGGAGTGGAACCTCGACTTCATTTTGCCCAGCATGGCGTTGTCCCGGTTGCTCTTGCTCGCGAAGAGGTACACGGAGTAGCCAAGCAGGACGGCGCCGATCACAAAGCCAACCTGAGCCAGCCATTCGTCCTGATTTAGGCGGGGCCTGCCGGGCCATAGTTGCAGCCCGACAGCTGAAAGTCCCACCACCACGATTGATCCTGAGAGGCTGCCGATCAGGAACGGCAGGGCTCCTCGGCGGGGATCCGGGGATAGCAGAATCATGATCGTGACGCTTATGGGCACAGTGCTCATCGCTCCCGCGATGGCGAAGAGCACCAGGCTGGTGAGGGTGCTCAACATGTGGCTGTCACCTGCCCCGGGAGACACCCTGACGGCACGTCATGCCTTCGGTGCGTTGCCGGCGTCAGGGCGGCCTGGCCGCGGCCGTCCACGGCGGGCACGGATCGCCTCGTCTTCCTGTTTAAGCAGCAGTGCCACGTCTTTCTTGTCGCCCGTCAATGGCCGCCACCATGAGATGGACGGGTCCGAATCGAGCAGGATGGCGCGGGCAAAGAGGGTCAGAGGGACGGCGAGGATGGCGCCGACAGGGCCCAGGACCACGGCCCAGAAAAGGACTGAAACAAAGGTCAGGGTCTCGCTCAGCGACACTGCGTTGCCCACGTACTTCGGCTGAATGATGGACTGGATCACACTGTTGATCCCGCCATAGATGATGATGATGGCCACAACGGTCGGCCAGCCACCGGTGAGGAACCCAAAGAACAGCGGCGGGACGATCGCGATGAAGTAGCCAATGTTGGGGATGAAGCTGCAGATGAAAGACAGCAGACCCCAGAGCAGGGCTCCGGGGACCTGCAGGATGACCAGGACCAGCCAGTTGAACAGGCCCTGGGCGATCCCGAGGACCGTAGTGGCGACCATATAGCGGCGCACGCCGGTTCCGAAACCGATGAAGGCGGAGACCACTGCCGGCCGGTGGTAGGTCAAATGGGTCAGGATGGCGGGTACGCGCGAGCCGTCGACCGCCATGAGAATGAGCATCGTCAGGATGATCACGAGGCTGCCCACCAGGCTCGCTATGTTCCCCAGTAGGCCGCCGAGGAACCCGATAATGCGGCCCGGAGTGAACCCGTTGAGGACTTCCTGGACTTGCTCCGGTCCGAAACCTACAGACTCCAGCGTCGCGGCGAGGGAAGCGCCGAGCTGGGCCACCTGGGGAGCGTATTGCGGCAGCAGCGCTGAGAACTGGGCGAGGGAGGCAATGAGGATTGCGGCGAAAGCGATCAGCAACCCGAAGACGGCGGCAATCGTGGTTCCCGTGGCTATGCCCCGGGAAATTCCCCGAGCCTGCATCCAGCGGCGAATGGGATGAACACACAAAGTGAGCACGAACGCAAAAAATACCGGGGTGACGATTCCCCTCATCGCGCCAAGGCCGAACGCCACCACAGCCGCGCCAGCCAGGGCGAGCAATATGGTGACGGTGCGGGGGAGGGCTGGACGTGGGTCGGATTCCGATGATGCCGGCTCCATTGAGCCCTCCTTGGTTCAGCCTGGGCCTAGTTTAGGCGAGGGGGCGTGATGAGTAGTGAGATCATTGCGGCTTGCTCCCCGTCAGAAAGGGATCCCCCCTCTGCGTCAGGCGACTACTTTGCTCTTGATCCGCTCGAACTCGGCCGCACTGATGGTTCCCGCGTCCATGAGCGCCTTGGCTTTGGCGATCTCCTCACTCGGGCTCGCTGCGGCGACCTGGCGTATGTACGCATCAGTTGCCTCCTGGCTCTTGCGGGCCTGTGCCATTGACCGCTCCGTCATTCCCTTGCCGCGCGCAATCATGTACACCAGCAGGGACAGGAACGGTACGAAGGCAAGGAAGACGATCCATACGGCCTTCCACCAGCCACTGAGCTCGTGGTCACGGAAGAGGTCGCCGATCACCATGAACAGCGCCCACAGGAAAGCGAAAATCGCATAGACGCAGAACAACCACCAGAAAATACTCCAAAAGTTCTCGAAGAAGTTCATTTGGCTTCCTTGCTTTCAATTGGTGCGGCGTTGGCGGGAACGCGGCCGTGGGTGGGGGATATAGACGTGAGCGCAGATAACCCTGCCGGCCGGGCCTAGCATTTGACCTCATTCGTGAGGTCGCTGACGGCCGCCTGCACGTTGGCAGCTTCATCCCGGAGCGAGTTCACGGCCTGATTCAGGGTGGCGCTATCGGGAACGGCCTTCACTGCGGAAGTAAATTTGTCTTCAGCAGCTTTGACGGCATCCACCCGGTCCTTGGCGACGTCCCCGGCGGCCGTGACCAGATCGTCGAAAGTCTTTACGACCTCGTCCCGCGCCGACCGGATCTGCTCCAGCGTGGAGCCTCTCTTGAGCGTGTCCTTGAAGTTCGTCAGGGCTGTGGAGTAGGCCGCGGAGGCGGCGCACACCGGTGAAACGGTTGGCGTCGGGGTAGTGCTGGGGCTGGTGGTGCTGCAGCCGGCGAGCAAGCCGAGGGCTGCCGCGAGCGCGATGATTCGCGTGGCGACTGATGGTGGTCTCGACATTGGAGGCCCCTCTCTCCGTAGGTTCCACTCTCCATAGACTCGCGCCTGGCAGCGCAAGCACTGGCAGGTATCACCAGTGTTGGCTTCGGGCAGCGTAGACGCCTCACCCGCCGGGGGTGATCCTGAGGCCGCCTGCGTCGTCGGAACTTCCCTACGTTCGGAGGTCCCGGCTGGCGTGTTACGCAGGGCCCTCCGCTTGGGGCGGCGAAGCCTGCGACGCCGAATCACCCCAGGGTGATGATGTGCCGGCCGTGGTCCCGTGATGGACTGCTGTCCACACCAGAGGGAGGATGCCATGTGCCGTTGGCTAGCGTATTCGGGTTCACCAGTGAGGCTTGAGGAGCTTCTGTACAAACCCGCCAACTCGCTCGTGATGCAGAGCAAACACGCACGCATGGGAGTCGAAACCACCAACGGGGACGGCTTCGGCGTCGGCTGGTACGGCTCAGAGCCGTATCCCGGGTTGTTTCACAGTACAGAGCCGGCCTGGCACGACCGCAACCTTCGCGAACTGTCCGCCCAGGCATCAGCAGGCCGGGTCTTCGCGCACATCCGGGCCTCCACCGGCTCGGCGGTCCAGCAGACGAACTGCCATCCGTTCCGCCACGGCCGCTGGCTGTGGATGCACAACGGGCTCCTCAAGGACTTTCCGGCCGTGAAACGAGACCTCGCCATTGCCGTCGAGCCCTCGCTCTTTCCGCAGATCGAGGGAGCCACGGACTCGGAGCTGTTCTTCTTCCTGGCGCTCACCTTCGGCCTGGAGAAGGACCCGCCTTCGGCCGTCGCTGCCGCGGTGGGGCTCATTGAAGACGTCGGCCGGCGCCACGGCATTGAGCACCCGATTCAGATGACGGTGGCTACCACCGACGGCGACACCACGTGGGCCTTCCGCTACTCGAGCGAAGGCCGATCACGGTCGCTGTTCCACAGCACCGACGTCTCGACGCTCCGCACCCAGTACCCGGACAACCCGATGCTCCACGCACTCGCCGACGACGCGCGCCTGGTGGTCTCCGAGCCGCTGGGGGATTTGGTCGGAGCATGGCGGGAAGTCCCGGAGTCAACGTGCGTCGTGGTCCACGGCGGCGGGGAAGACCTGCTCCCGTTCTCGCCCGCAGCCGCCTGAGTCGGCCCCCTGCCTGCCCCCTGCCTGCCCCCTGCCAGGATCAGCAAGTGGCTGGCCCGCCGGGCCACGCAGGGCCGCGCACCCGTCACGCGTACGTTCCTCACCAGACGTCAGTCCTCGGGTGAGTCAGTCTTCCTGGGGATCGGAAGGGTGGGATTCAACTTTTCAGGGGGACCACCCGCAGTCACCGATCCACTGGCGGGGCCGGGTGCTGGCTCGGCACCGGAGCTAGTGGTTTCGGCACCTGATCCACTGACGGGCTGAGGGGCGGGCGCGGCTCCGGCACCGAAGCCGACGGATGCGGCGCCCGTTCCGACGACCGCTTCGGCGCCCGGAGCAACTGCGGGGCGGCACAGCAGCTCAACCAACAGAACGGCCAGGACGGCAAATACCGCCGTCCAGATGGCGACAGCCGCCGTCGGGTCCTGCCAGAAGATCAGCACCAGCACCGCTGTTCCGATGATGACCGAGTCCAGGATCCGCCGGTAACGAGCCAGCCAGAGCTGCCAAGGCCTGACCTGGTCGGCGCCGACTTTCCCGTTGATGTAGTCTCCCGCGGTCGCCAGACCGTGCCGGACAAACTCCGCGGGCCGCGAGTGGCCGGTCAGGAAGGCTGCCAATGCAATCAGGAGCCCCACGGCGAAGACCAAACGAACACTGGTCCGCAGAGGCACCAGGAGTGTTTCGACCAGGCTTTGAGCCGCCGCCGGGGAGACGGTGTCCGGCGGAATTGAGTTCAGCAGGATGCTCCGCCCGATAACAAGTCCCAGCGCCAGCAACGCCATGGCCACGGCGACGGCCAAACCGACGCCGCTGGTAGTGCTGCGCCTCCGGCCGCGCGGGGCCACCGCGATTGCACCCACGGCGCTGATGACCGTCAGCCACGCCAGTATGGGGGCCGTCTGATCCAGCGTCCTGATCGCCGTGGTGGCCCGGACCAGTTCAGGCGACTGGAACAGTGCGATCTGCGCGTCAACCTCCGGTATCCGCTCGGCGATGCCGACCCCCTGCTGGACCAGGAGGGTCTTGACCCGGGCAATGATCTCCTTGGTGGAAATCGTCACCGTCCCGTTCTGGTCAATGCTGACGGTGCCGCCTGTGTTCCCCGTGGCCAGGTTCACCAGACTCTGATGCGCCACCCGGTTCACCTGAATCCAAAGATCCTGAAACTGCGGAGTGGCCACGAACTTGGAGACGGCGGTATGGATGAGGTTCTTGGTCTGCTCCGCAATCACCGGAGCCAGCCCGGTGACCACCGCGGCCACACGCGGCGCCGTCTTGCTGAGTTCGTTCAGGGCATCCCGGGTGATGGCCTGGATGTCCACCGCGTCGGTGATCTGTTGGGTTACCTTGTCGGCGATCTCTGCCTGGATCGCGGGGTCCGAGGCTAACGGTGCCACGGTGGCCACATAGTGATCGGTATCGAGGACTTCGCTGCGCAGGTAAAGGGCCGGTACCGCGCCGATGGCGAACACGGCAGTAAGGACCACCAGTACTATGGCCACGATCCGTCGGGCCAGCCCAGGATGCGTTCGGGAAGGCTTGGGGGGAGCCGTCCTGGCGTCGTCCCGCTCGCGCTGCAACCGGGCGACCTCCGCCCGGAGCCGCAGTATTTCTTCCTGTTCCGGGCTGCTGGGGCTCGGGGACTGATCGTGGAGGGACATGACGGGCTCCGCCTCTATAGCAACTCGTCGCGCCGGCCCGTTGTCACAGCCGGTCACGGTTGGGCACTCGTGACAATTTTGATTGTCCGCTCCGCGCGCTGGCCCATCCCCACCCACACAGGGTGATCTGTCACTCCGTACGGAGGTTGGCCGCCTTTAGTTGCCGGGCGGCCGGTGGATCGTCATGGTGACCGGCGAGCCGGACCAGGCGTAGCCACAACGGCAGGGCGCCGGCTGCTGCATCAGATCCCGCGCGTATGTCCTGCAGAATGTCAGCCCAACGTCCCGGCATCATCCCTTCAGGGTGATGACGCCGGCGAAAATAAGTCAGCGGCCCAAGCGTCGGCCGGCCGCGAAGAAGGCGACTTTCGCGATTAATAGCAGAGCGCCCAGATCAGCAATCATTTGCACCGATACCACCGCCCGCGCCAGTTCAGTCGTCGGAGTAATGTCGCCGAACCCGACGGTGGCAAACGTGGAAGTGGTGAAGTACAGGGCGTCAGTTCTATTTAGGGGTTCGCTAAAGGACAAAGGGTCAGTTGTCGACATGGACGTGTAGAGCAACGCGAAGAGGCACAGGAACATCAGAACGGATTCGACAACGGCCACGGCCGCCCGGACCTGGGGGATATGTGCGGTGAGGATCATCCGCAATTGGAGGATCAGCGTCGCCAAAAAGACCACCACGATTGCAGCAAGCCGAATCCACGCGGCCGCGGGATTATCGTCGTTGAAGCCGCTGACAGGAAAAACAAAGTAGAGCGTGAGGACCACTACCGTAAATGCGACCAGACGCGCTACCGCGGAAATAATCACCTTCCTCCGACTGGCCTTATCGAGGTCGTGGAGGAAAACCGGGTCCGTCTGGCCGCCGTGCTTCGACGCCATGACTGATGATACCCCCGCCCGCACAATACGTGCCGGGCCGCACTTGGGCGGTGCTGATCGGCCTAAAGCCGCGCCCCCGGGGAAACCCACAAGGGGTCTTTGCGCCCTGTTGGGGCCCATTTGGGCCCGCCTAGCATGTGAAACGTGGGAGACATGCAAAATGCGGGATGGGTGCCTGGCCCGCAGTTCAAAATCCGACCGCCTCTGCGCGGTCTCGGAGCCTTGGAGCGTCCACGTCTGGAAAACGCGTTGTCCGCGGCCGCCGATTCTCACCGCCTGACTCTCGTCGCAGCCCCAGCCGGCTATGGCAAATCGACGTTCCTGGGCGACTGGGTCCGCAACTGCGATCTGCCGTGCGCCTGGCTGTCGCTCGACCGGTTCGATACCGAGCCCGCACGGCTGTTTCACGGCGTCGTCGGAGCGATCCAATCGGCGGCCAGCAAGATGCCATTGCCTGGCAACGACGCCCTGCTGGCTCTTGACCTGGGCCAGGCCCATGACCGGACCGCCTCCTACGATCTTCTCCTCGGAGCCCTCGAGCACCTCACTGAGCCGATCGTCCTGGTGATCGACGACGTCCACTTGGCCGGGTCGGGCCTGGCGAACGGAATTGTCGGGGTTCTTGCCGCGTCGGCACCCCCCTCATTGCGGCTGGTCCTCTCGGGGCGGGGCCATACCGCCATCCAGCTGGAAAGATTCCGATATGGAGAGGGCCTCGGTGAACTGCGCGCCGCCGAACTTGCCTTCACGCGGGAGGAAGTTGCCCAGTTTGCGCGTTCCCTAGGACAAGATGCGCCGTTTGACGCCGGATCGCTCTGGAAAGCGACTGCCGGCTGGCCGGTCGCCGTCCACGCCAGCCTTGTCTCTTTGGCGCAGTCCCGCAACGTGGCGCTCAGCCCGCCGGCCGCCACGCCCACGCACATACCCCTCGCCGATTATGTCGCGGAAGAGATCCTCGACCAGCTTGAAGCGCCCGTGGCCGAATTCATCCTGAGGGCCACCACGTGCGACTGGTTGGACCGACGCCTCGCCGTCGAACTCTACGGCCGTCCCCACGGCGGCGTTCTGCTTGAAGAATGCCTCCGCAACGGTCTCTTCATCGAGGAGCATGATTACCCCGGCGGCGAATCGGCGTACCGCTGGCACGCCCTCTTCGCGGCGCAGTGCCGCCGACTACTGGAGCGGCGGGACCCCCTCCTTGCCGAGCGCCTGCACCGCGTGGCGGCGCGGCACTACCAGGACGCCGACGTCGTCGAGTGCGTGGCCCAGGCGCTGCAAGGGCGCGCTCCCCGGCAGGCGGTCATGTCGCTAGGCGCGCACTGGCTCGAGTTCGTGCTGGGAAATGACGCCCAAACCCTCGAACGGCTATGCCGTGAACTCCCGACTCCGTGGAGCGAGGATCCCGAAATCCTGATGATCAGATCGGTCTGCCGTGCCCTCTCCGGCGACGCCACCGCCGCATCTGAACTCGCCCAACGGGCCCTGTCCAGGACCTACGTCCTGGATGCAATTCGACGGCGGCGGCTGGACAGTTGCCGTGCCCTTTTTGAGCCGTTGCCCGACGGCGGACGACCGGATCTGCGCGCCACCCTGGCGGATGGTGGCCGGCCGGCCAAAGACATTCCGGGCGGTGGACGTTCGGCCGCCGGCCCGACGGGACTCTTCTTACTGGCCCAGGCCGAGTTCCGGCTGCACCGCAGCGGCGAATTCGCTATCGCCTTGCTCCAAACGGCCGGAGGTGCCAGCAGCGCGGAGCAGCTCGACGCGATAGAAATCGGGGCCCAGGCGGACCTCGCGTTGGCGTTCGCAGCAGCCGGTGACCTGATGAGCGCCGAGAAACTGGCAACAACGGCGCTAGGGCGGGCAGACGCGCTGGGCTGGAGTTCGCACGAACGGATAGCGCCGGCGTGGCTGGCACGCGGCATCGCGTGCTATTGGAATGACGAGCTGAAAGCTGCGCGGACGTGTCTTGTGAAAGCCCAGCGATTGGGCAGCGAGCTCCACCCGTCCGGACGGCTCAGTGCCATCTATCGGGTTCTGGTTGAGTGTGCCACCGGCGATCTGACGCGACTTGCCGACTCCAGCGCGGCGCTGGAGTCCTTTCACGGACGTGGACTGTACGCGGTGTCGTGGAATGCCCTGTACTCCGTCGCCGTGGCGAAGGCTGCCGAAGCCCAGGGCGACCTGGCCGGTGCATTGGAGATGGTTCAACCCCTGGGCGCCGGAGGGCACGGGGCATTGGCTGACACCTTGCTGGCGGAATTGCTGCGTCGCGGAACGGAGTTCACCGCAGCCCAGAACTGTGCAGAGTCATTGGCTGATCGTCGAGGGAACTCATACATCGACACGCGCCTAAGCCTGACCGAGGCGCTCCTGGCCCACAGGACGGGTGATACCGCGGCCGCCCACGAGCGGCTTGAACATGCAGTCCGCCGGGCAGAGCCCGAATCAGTCCTGCGGCCATTCGCCGAGCGGCGGGAGGAACTCGCCGATCTGCTCGTGCAACACGCTGTCTGGGGTACGGCCCATGAGTCCTTCATTGCAGCGCTGATGGCACGCGACGCACAGGGTGAGACGCGCCTTCGGACACAGTCTTACTGGAACCTGACCGAGCGCGAACGCGAAGTTCTTGCCTATATGCGTTCCATCATGACCGCCGCGGAAATTGCCGATGCGCTGTACATTTCGGTCAACACGGTCAAGACCCACGAACGGTCAATCTACCGCAAACTCGGTGCCGGAAGCCGGCGCGATGCGCTGAAGACGGCCGCCAAGCGCGGCATCGTCTGAACCCCAGGGCCGGCGGTCCGGTCGTCAGGAATTTCACCCGGGCTGGATGAGGCTGCGAGTGGGTGAGGGTTTGACACTTGTTGTAGCTGTCAGAGAATGTCAGGCCGACGCTGCAGCGCAGTTCGCGTTTCGGGCCTACGTCACTGAATAGTCCGCCGTCACTGGGCGAGCAGATCAAAAGGAAAGCAGTTCTCTGACGAGACGGGCCAGAGGGCTCTAGGCGCCGTTAACCGGCGGTGAAAGTCTGGAATCATGACAAATGTAGACCGCTTTGTGATTGTGGTCGGGTTTGACGGCTCGAAACAATCACACGCCGCCCTGGAATGGGCCATTGAAGAGTGCCGGTTCCGTGATGCGGAACTGCGCATAGTGACAGTCTGGGATAAAGCACCGATGTCGTGGTATCCGGCACTGCTGGAAACAGCGGCAGGGGAAATCGTGGCCGAGGAATCTCCGCAGCAGCAGGCTGAGGCGATCAGCGCGGCGGCCGCGCAGGCCGCGGACGCCGTAAACGTGGTGACGCGGACCGTCCAGAACGACTCCGCCGCGTCGGCGATACTGGCGGCGGCGCAGGAAGCCGATCTCGTGGTGATTGGCGCCCGCGGCCACGGTGGTTTCGCGGGCCTGCACATCGGTTCGGTCTCCTCCCAGGTGGCGAACCACTGCCCGTGCCCGGTCCTGGTGGTTCGCCCGAAAGCCGCTGCACAGGCCCGTTGACCGGAGAGGAAAGGCCGCGCCTGGGGAGCCCGCGCTGCTTGGTGCTAGGGCAAGACCTTGTAGAGATCGATGACAGTCTCTTCGGGCGGCGAGGCGAAGCCGCCCTCGATGCCCGCCTGCATCCGGGGCATGAGGATCGTGTCCCGGAATTTCTCCCAGCTCTCCTTCGATTCATGGACTGCCATGATCGTCCAGCCGCCCGCGGACGAACCGCCGGCGTGGAAGATCTGGCCTTCCGGCAGGAGCCCCGCCCCGGGATGGACGGCGGCAATCGACGCCTCGTACTGCTCCTTGGTGCCTCCCGGGAAAAAGTGCACGACTCCGTAGGGCGCGGTTTCCATAGCTACTCCTAGTCTGGTGGGTGGGACTCGATAAGGCCAGTCGTAGACTTCGCCACCAGCCATGTCAAGGCATCTTTCAAAGCATCGGACGTCTCGCCGTGTAGTCGAACTGTTCGATGACGGCGCTGCCTCCAGTGACCGACAGTCCGATGACACGCCCGGTGAAACCTCCGGCGACCTCGCTGGACAAGTACCGGCCGTCCAGCCGGGCAACGGTGCTCGAGCGTCCACCCTGCCGGAAACCGAGGGAGACTTCATCGGGGCCGGTGTTCTTACCCGGCTGCCCGGCACACGGCGCGTCGTTGCAGGAAATCTCCAGCTGCAGGGGACCCGCGGACGGATCCCACTCCGCGATTCCCATCTCCTGATGCAGTGGCCCGATCCGCGCCACCGCCCGCACCCGGCGCCGGCCGGCCTCGACGGCAAACCAGTGGGAATCGTCCACCCTGAGCACGAGCCTCACCACCGCCCCCGGAGAGGGATGCACCGTGGCCCGCCCGCTCCACTCAAAGTCGCGCACCCTGGTTGCCATGAGGGGCGCCGTCGCTGTGACGGTGCCGCCGCCTGTGATGTGCACGCCGGCGGCACGTTTGGCGGTGAACGAGGCGAGGTCTGTTCCGGGTGCAATCCAGCGCATGTGGGGAAGGTCGCCGGAGAAGTCATCGGAGAACGAGGTGTCGCCGGCGGGAACCTGATAGCGGTCCTCGTCGAAACGCGGCCAGCCTTGTTCCCACACGATGCCGGACACGAACGTTTCGCGGCCCAGGACGTGGTATCCCGGAACGCTGCCGCGCGGGCGCACGCCCAGATAGACTGCCGCCCAGGCGCCGTCGACTGTCTCGACGAGGTCGGCGTGGCCCACGTTCTGGACCGTGGCTGCAGTACTGCGGTGGCTGAAGACCGGATTGTCCGGATAAGGTTCGAAGGGGCCGCCCGGTGCCTTGCTCCGGCTGACGGAGACGGCATGGCCGCGTTCCGTCCCGCCTTCGGCCAGGATCAGGTACCACCAGCCGCCCGCCTGATACAGGTGGGGACCTTCCGGATAGGCAAGGCCGGTTCCCTGCCAGAGCTTTCTGGGGCGTTCCAGGAGCCGGCCGGTTTGGGGATCCAGCAGGGCCTGGACAATGCCGGACTCGTTCTCGCCGGGACCGAAGCCGACCCAGGTGAGGTAGCAGTTGTCGGCGCTGTCCCACGCGATGTCAGGGTCGATGCCCAACGTCCCCGTGATCTGCACGGGGTCGCTCCACGGGCCGGCGGCACTTTCGGCGTGCATCAACAGATGGCCGCCGCCGAAATCGCTCATGTTGGTGGTCACGAACCAGAATTTGTTGTTGTGATGCCGGAGGGTGGATCCGAAAATTCCACCGGAAGCGCGCCCGTCGCCGGCGGCGAACTGGCTCCGACGTGTGAGGATATTGCCGATCTGGTCCCACGTGACGAGGTCCCGGCTGTGGAAGATGGGTGCCCCTGGAAAATATTCGAAGCTTGAGGTAGCCAGGAAGTAGTCCCCACCCACGCGGCAGATCGTCGGATCCGGAAAGAATCCGGGAATGACGGGGGCGGCGGCACCCGAGGAGGTCCTCGGCTGGCCCGTCCCGACTTCACTGCCAACCACCGCTGCTCCGTCCGTCGCTGAATATCTCATGCCCGGATTCCTATCGCCGGGAGTCCCTACGCTAGGGACCGCCTGGCGTGCGCCGCACCGGCACTTCCAATGGTTGGAAGGCCGGGATGTCGGTTCAGCCCTCGGACAAGGTGCGGACGTCGTCGGCCAGGGCCGTCCGGAATCCAAGGTTTCGAGATACCGCCCGGGCGGTGGCCATCACGGCCGGAGCCAGGACATTTGGCGGGGTGGTCCCGTCCGGAACCACGATGGACAGGGCGGCCACCACGGCGCCCTGGGCATCAAAGACGGGGGCGGCCACGGAAACGGTCAGCGACGGCGCGGAGCGGCGGATCATGGCAATGCCGCTCCGGTGGACGTCGGAGAGGGTGCGGCGCAGCTGGCCTTCCGGCATGGCGGCGACGCCCGGTTCGGTCTCTGCCGGCTCCTTCAGGATCTTTTCCTGGAATGCGGCGTCCGCGCCGGCCATCAACACCAGACCGACGGCGGTGGAGCGGAGGGGGAGCCGGCCGCCCACCCGGTAGGCCACTTCCGTGGCCTGCTTGGAGGAGAGCCGCTCGATCAGGACGGCCTCGTTCCTGTCCCGCACGGCCAGCAGCACATGATGCCGGGTCACGGAAAAGAGGTCCTCCAGGTAGGGCAGCGCGATTTCGCGGATGCCATGGCCCCTGGGGGAGAGGGACGCTATTTCCCACAGCCGGACGCCCACGACGTAGCGGCCGTCATCGAGCCGTTCCAAAGCGCCCCAGGCGACCAGGCGGGCGATGAGGCGCAGCGCCGTGGGGGCGGGCATGTCGGCGTAGCGCGCCAGCTCGGACAAGGTCAGCGCCCGACGGCGGTCCGTGAAGACAGCGAGCAGGCTGAGGGCCCGGTCGATCACCGGCTCGCCCTGCTTGGGGCGCTTGCCGCGCGCAGCGGCGGGTTTTTCAGCGGTCGTTAACCTGTCCGCGGGTGCCGTCATTCGTCATCGTTCCTTCTTCGTCGCCAGTGACGCTCACCACAATAGTGTTTCAACCAATGAAATTCACATGTGACGGCCTTGCTTCTGCCGACGACTCTTGATGGAGCCGGTCCACCCGAGCACATCTGACGGAACGGCCCGGAGGCACAGCCGCCGGACCGCCAACGTTGGGCGGGTCCGCACTACGCCGGGCCCCCACACCAGATGTCGACTATCCCGTTGTTTTAGAGAGAATGCGAAGGCGCACTACATGAAACTTCTGAACCCCACCGCCCGACGGAGCGCGGCCGTTCTGGCCGGTGTCCTGCTGCTCAGCTCCGTGACTGCCTGCGGCGGCACCGGCCAGGCGGCCTCCGCCGTGGACAAGAGCACCCTGACGATCGGCGTCGAGAGTGACAGCGCGTCCTTCGGTTTCGACCCGTTGCGGGTCTCCGACGCCCAGCGGCAGTTCTTTGAAGGCCTCTACGACAACCTCATGACCCTCCAAGCGGACGGCTCTGTTGGTCCGGGGCTGGCAACCGGCTTCAGCTACAGCGCCGACAACACCGTACTGACCCTGACGCTCAAGCAGGGCGTGACGTTTACGGACGGGTCCACACTGGACGCCGCGCTGGTGAAGGCCAACTTCGACCGCCGCACGGATCCCGCGCTCTCGGCGTACTCGGCCATCGCCAAGGGCGGCGCCCAGGAAGTCACGTCCGTGGACGTCGTCAGCCCCACCCAGGTGTCCCTGACGTTCGCCAAGGCGCAGCCGGGCTTCGAGAAGAACCTGGCCTCCACCCTGGGCATGATCGTCGGCAAGTCCGGGGCCGCTGACACGGCAAGCCTCGCCGCCAAGCCGGACGGCTCCGGCCCGTACACCCTGGACGCCTCCACCGTGAAGGGCAACAAATACGTCCTGCAGAAGAACGACAAGAGCGCCGACGCCGCGAAATACCCCTACAGCAAGATCGTTTTCAGCGTCATCCAGGATCCGCAGGCCCGCGCCAATGCCCTGG
This sequence comes from Arthrobacter sp. TE12232, assembly GCF_054062615.1. Lineage (NCBI taxonomy): Bacteria > Bacillati > Actinomycetota > Actinomycetes > Micrococcales > Micrococcaceae > Arthrobacter > Arthrobacter sp. TE12232. The sequence continues at coordinate 207,718 of NZ_JBSSFK010000001.1, read as the reverse complement.
TCTCCGGCCAGGTGGATGTCGCCCAGCTGACCTCACCGACTGTTGACTTCGCCAAGTCCAAGGGCGTGGGTGTCTCCCAGATCGGCGGCACGGTGAACACCATGATCTCCTTCGATAAGACCGGCAAGACGTCGCCGGCCTTCGCGAGCGAAAAGGTCCGCCAGGCATTCCAATACGCCATCAACCGGCAGGCCCTCGTCGATGCCCTGCACAAGGGCGACATCGCGGCGTGGAACGCGCTGCCCAAGGATTCGGCCGGCTTCACGGCGGCGCTGAACACGCAGTTCGCGTACGACCCCGCCAAGGCCAAGAGCCTGCTGGCCGAGGCGGGCTACGCCAACGGCTTCGAATTCACCATCGTTGCGAGCGCCACCACGCAGACCGACCTCCAGGCCGTCCAGAAGGATCTTGCCGCCGTCGGCATCACCATGCAGGTCAAGATGGCGACGTCCACCGACGAGGCGTTTGCCGCCGTCGCCACCACTCCGCTGGGCTACGCGCCGCTGAGCTGGGACAACCCGGTGGGCCTGATGTACGGCGCGATCCTGAGCGGTTTCACCAACGTCCAGAAGGCCACGGACGACCAGCTCAGCGCCGCCACCGGTGAGGCTGCCGCTGCGAAGGACGACGCCGCGCAAAAGGCTGCGCTGACCAAGCTGAACACCAGGCTCGTGGAATCCGGCTGGATGATCCCGCTCTATGAGGCCCTCACCAACCAGGGCTACAACACCAAGAAGATCAAGCAGGTCGAGTTCGCCGGCACGAACGCCTACCCGCTGCTCTCGTCTTACGCACCGACCAACTGATCACCCGCCCTGCCGGACGGCCTTCACCTTGCAGGCGAAGGCCGTCCGGCGGGCCCCGACCGATGGAGGTCATGATGGCGATTTACGTCGCAAAGCGCCTGCTGATGGCGCTGGCCACCGTGCTGCTGGTTGCGGTCCTGGCGTTCCTGCTGGTGCATGCAATGCCGGGCAGCCCGGGAGCCGTGTCCCTCGGCGCCGGCGCGTCCCAGGAGGCCATTAGTCAGGTCAACGAGAAGCTCGGCTGGTCCGATCCGCTTCCGGCCCAGTTCTTTCGGTGGCTTGGCAGCGCAGCCCAGGGAGACTTCGGAGTGTCCCTGATCGACGGCCGGTCCGTGAGCGCCGACCTCGCCAACAGGCTGCCGGTGACGGCGGTCCTGGCCGCCGGAGCCACGCTCCTGAGCGCTGTGCTCGGAATCGCCCTCGGCGTGACGGCCGCCGTGCGCGGCGGGATGGTCGACCGGATCGTCGGCGCCGTCTGCGGCCTGGCCGTGGCGCTGCCGGCCTTCTGGATCGGCATCATCTTTGTGTACCTCTTCGCCGTTCAGTCCTCGGTCTTTCCGGCCACCGGTTACGTCCCCTTCGAGGTTTCACCCCAGGACTGGGCCCTGTCCCTGGCCCTTCCGGTGATCACGCTCGCCGTGGGCGGTGCGGCCTTCATCGCCCGCCAGACCAGGGCATCCATGCTGGAGGCCCTGCAGCAGGAACACATCCGGACCCTCCGGGCAACGGCCACTCCCACGTGGAAAATCCTCTACGTCCACGCCCTGCGCTACGCCAGCCTGCCGATTGTCGCCGGTATCGCCCTGCAGTTCATCGGACTGTTCGGCGGTTCCGTGATCGCCGAGCAGTTGTTCGCCATGCCGGGCCTCGGCCAGGCAGTCCAGACCTCCGTCAGCACCCACGATGCCCCGTCAGTTCAGGGTGTGGTGGTGGTCGCCACTGTTGTGGTGGTGGCCGTGAACCTGGTGCTGGAACTCGCCACCAAGTTTCTCGATCCGAAGTTGCGTGCCTCATGATCCCCTCGGTTGCCCCCGCTCCCGCCCCCGTCGCCGCAGACGCGGAAGATACAGCTACAGGCGCAGTCACCGACACCACCGCCGGAGCTCGGCCCGGGCGCCGTCCCAGGACCGCGTTCGCCGGCCTGTTTTCACGCCGCTTGTCCGCCCGCCGGTTGGTTGCCTCGCCCGGTGCCGTGGCAGGCATCACCTGGCTGGTCGCCCTCGTGGTTGCCTCCCTCACCGCCCCGTGGTGGCTGCCGTACAAGTCTGAAGACCAGGATTTCACCGCCGTCCTGTCCGGTCCCACGGCCGCCCACTGGCTGGGCACCGACGAACTCGGACGTGACCTGCTCAGCCGCATTTTCGCCGCGGCCGCCGGCACCCTGGGGACATCGCTCATCACGGTGATTGTCGGTGTCGGGCTCGGGACCATCCTGGCGATGGTGGCCGCCGCGGGAGTGCGGACGGAGGGAGTGATCAGCCGTGCCACCGAAATCATGATGTCCCTGCCCGGAACGGTCATCATCCTTGCGGTCATCGGAGCTGTGGGTACGAACATTCCTGTCATCATGGCGATCCTGGGCGTCCTCATCTCGGCAGGCATCTACCGCGTGATGCTGGGACAGGCCACCGCCCTGCAGTCCCAGCTCTATGTCGACGCCGCCAAAGTGGACGGTGTCAGCGCCCTCGGCATCAGTATGCGCCACGTGCTGCCGGGCCTGAGCAACACGATCGTGGTCCAGTCCGCCCTCATCTTCGCGGTGGGCATGCTCATCCAGGCCGGCCTGGCCTTCATCGGGTTTGGTCCGCCCATCCCGCAGCCCAGCTGGGGCGGCATGATCCAGGGCGCATCCCAGCACGTCTACGACGCCCCGTGGCTCATGGTCCCCACCGGCGCGGTCCTGGCCCTGACGGTCCTCGCGGCCAACGCGATCGGCAACGCCCTGGGCAAATCGCCGAATGCATCCGCCTCGCACCTGCCGTCGGCCGCGGAGCGCCGACGCCGGGCCGCTGAGTCCGCCGTCGCTTCACCGGAAGCCCCGGCTGTTCCGTCTCCTTCAGGCCGCCTGAGCGTCCGCGGACTCTCGGTAGGGGTCGACGGCGGCACGCCGCTGGTCACTGACGTCTCCTTCGACGTCGGGCAGGGGACCGTGCTGGGACTCGTGGGCGAATCGGGCTGCGGCAAGACGATGACGGCGTTGTCCCTGCTCGGCCTGCTGCCCTCCGGCGTAGCCGTCACCGGCGGCCAGATCCTGTGGGACGGCCGGAATCTTGCCGGCGCCCCGGAAGGCGTGATGGAGGGTGTCCGGGGGCGGGACATCGCGCTGATCTCCCAGGAGCCCATGCGGGCACTGGACCCCATGTTCACAGTGGGCTACCAGCTCGTCTCCACCGTCCGGCGCCTGCGCGGCATCGGGAAAGCCGAAGCCCGGGCCGAAGCCCTGGGCCTGCTCGAAAAGGTGGGCATCGTGGACGCCGCACGCATCCTCACGACCTACCCGCACCAGATCTCCGGGGGCATGGCGCAGCGCGTGGCCATCGCCCTGGCCCTGGCCGGGCGGCCCAGGCTGCTCGTGGCGGACGAACCCACCACCGCCCTTGACGTGACCGTGCAGGCGGAGATCCTCTCGCTGCTGCGGACCCTGGTCAAAGACACCGGCATGTCCGTGGTGATGGTGACCCACGACCTCGGCGTGGTCGCGGACATCTGTGACACCGTTGCGGTCATGTACGCAGGCCAGGTGGTGGAAAGCGGCCGGACCGCCGACATCCTCGACAACCCGCGCCACCCGTACACCCTGGCGCTGCTGGCCGCCGACCCGCACGCCAACACCGCCGCGGACATGCCCGAACGCCTCGCCACCATCAACGGCCAGGTCCCGCAGCCCAAGGACTGGCCGGGCGGCTGCCGGTTCATGGCGCGGTGCCAGTTTGCCGGATCAGCCTGCGTGGCGCCGGTTCCGCTGGTGCCCTCCGGCTCCGACGACGGCGTGGTGCGCTGCGTCAAGGCCGATGAACTGGCCGTCGAGGGCCTGGAATGGGTGGCCACCGATGTACCCGGCCACCGCGTACTGGACGTTCGTTCGCGGGACATTCCGTCGGGGGACATGCGTTCGAGGGACAATGTTGAGAGGGATAAGGCATGAGCGTCGAAACGGCAGCACGGCAGGACGAAACGGTACCGGCTCCCGGTCAGCCGCTCCTGGACGTGGAAGACCTGGTGGTCCGTTACGGCCGGGGCCGGAAGGCGGCCGCCGCGCCGGCGGCGGTGGACGGCGTGAGCTTCAGCATCCGGCCCGGGGAAACCGTGGGCCTGGTGGGGGAGTCAGGCTCCGGCAAGTCCACGATCGGCAAGGCCATTCTGGGGCTGGAGAAGTGCAGCGGGGGTTCGATCCGGTACAACGGAACAGACGTCACCCACGCCAGCGCCGCACGGCGCCGCGAACTTGGCGGGGAGCTGAGGGCCGTGTTCCAGGACCCGAACTCCTCGCTCAACCCCCGGCAGACCATCGGCGCGTCGCTTGCCGAGCCGCTGCGGATCCGTGGCGTGGCAGCCGGGGAAGCGCGGCAGCGCGCCGAGGACATGCTGGTGCGGGTGGGACTTCCCCGCGAGGCCGTGGACCGCTATCCCGGTCAGTTTTCCGGCGGCCAGCGGCAGCGGATCGCCGTCGCCCGGGCACTGATCTGCGAACCGAGGCTCGTAGTGTGCGACGAAGCGGTCAGCGCGCTAGACCTCTCAACCCAGGCCCAAGTGCTGAACCTCCTTGCCGACCTCCGGGACGAACGGGGACTGAGCTACCTCTTCATCGCGCACGATATCTCCGTGGTCCAGTTCCTCGCCCAGCGCGTCGTGGTTCTCTACCGCGGCCAGGTCATGGAAAGCGGGCCCGCTGCCGCCGTCACGGAGTCCCCCCACCACCCCTTCACCCAGGCGCTGGTGGCGGCCTCGCCCGTGCCCCGCCCGGCAGAACAGGCCGAACGACGGCAAAAACGGGAAGCGCTCGGTGTCCGGACCGCGGCAGCCGCGGCCGCCGCGTCCGGCGGCTGCCCCTTCAGCCAGCGGTGCCCGCTGGCAACGGACCTGTGCCGCACCGAACGCCCCGTCCTGCGGACGGTGGGCGCGTCCGCCGTCGCCTGCCACTACGCCTGAGCCGCCCCCGAATCCTGAGGCCGCGCCACCCGCGTCACCCCTCAGCCCCTCCCACGAAAACCAGCACAAGAACGGAAGACACCACATGACCCCGGCACCCTGGTCCGCCACGATGATCGCCGCCGATCAAGACTTCGACGGCGCACCCCTCCTGCGCAAGGAATTCCGGCTCGACGAGGGCCACGGCCCCGTGGTGAACGCGCAGCTGCGGGCAACGGCCTTCGGAATCTACGAGGCACAGATCAATGGCGTCCCGGTCGGCGATGACGTTCTCAGCCCCGGCTGGAGCTCCTATGAATGGCGCCTGCGCTACCGCAGCTACGACGTCACCGCGCTCGTGGAACCCGACACGGTGATCGGCGTTGCGCTTGGCAATGGCTGGTACCGCGGCCGCCTGGCCTGGCACGGCAAATCGGGTCTGTACGGCGATGAGCTTGGGTTCTTCGGTCAGTTGGACATCGAATTCGCCGACGGCCACGTCCAGACGATTGCCTCGGACCCGTCCTGGCAGTCGGGGCCGTCCGGGACCACGGCCAACGACCTCTACGACGGACAGGCCATTGACGCTCGGCGGCAACCGGAGGGCTGGGCCCGGCCGGGGTTCGACACCGGCGCCGCTGCGCCGGCCAGCGCGCGGGCAGGCACCTGGGTCGGGGTCCACGAGCTGGAGTTCGACGCCGACCGCCTGGCAGACCCCGTCGGGCCGCCGGTGGTGCGCAACGAGGTCCTCAAACCGGTGGAGATCTTCACCTCACCGGGCGGCAAGACACTGGTGGACTTTGGCCAGAACCTGGTGGGCTGGCTGCGCTTCACCGTCCAGGGCGAGGCCGGCACCACCATCACAGTGCGTCACGCCGAAGTACTGGAAGACGGCGAGCTGGGGACCCGGCCGTTGCGCTCGGCCGCGGCCACCGACACCTTCATCCTCTCCGGCGGCCAGGACTTCTTCGAACCGAGCAGGACCTTCCACGGGTTCCGCTACGCGGAGGTCACCGGCTGGCCCGGCGATCTGACCGCGGCATCCCTTGAGGCCGTGGCGGTGCACTCCGCGCTTGAACGCACCGGCCGTTTCGAGTGCTCCAACCCGCTGGTGAACCAGCTGCACCACAACATCGTCTGGGGCCTGAAGGGAAACTTCCTGGACCTTCCCACCGACTGCCCGCAGCGCGACGAACGGCTCGGCTGGACCGGGGATATCGCCGTATTCGCCCCGACGGCCGCCTTCCTCTACGACGTCAAGGGATTCCTGCAGGACTGGCTGCTGGACCTGGCCGCAGAACAAAAAGCCGCCGGCGGGCTCGTTCCCATCACAGTGCCGGACGCGCTGAAGTACTGCCCCCAGCCACCGGAATTCCCGGCACCGGAATCCTCGGCCATCTGGAGCGATGCGTCCGTGTGGGTGCCCTGGGCGCTGTGGGAGGCCTATGGCGACGACACCGTGCTCAAGGACCAGTATGGCTCGATGGCTTCTCACACACGCCGGGTGGAAGGCCTGCTATCGCCCGCCGGACTCTGGGATGAAGGCTTCCAGTTCGGCGACTGGCTGGACCCGGACGCCGCGCCGGACCAGCCGTGGGCCGCGAAGGCGGACACCGGCGTCGTCGCCACCGCATGCCTTTACCGCACGGCGTCCATCACGGCGGCTACGGCTGCGCTCTTGGGGCACGACGCCGACGCCGCCGCGTTCGGCCGCCTCGCCGAACGGGTCAAAGCGGCCTTCAACACCCACTACGTTGCCGCCGACGGCACCATCCGTAGCGACTGCACCACCGTCTATGCCCTGGCCATCGCCTTCGACGTACTGCAGACCAGCCAGCAGCGGGACTTTGCCGGCACCCGCCTCGCCGAACTGGTGCGGAACAACCAGTACCGCGTCTCGACTGGCTTCGCCGGAACCCCGTTTATCACCGGCGCCCTGGCCGATACCGGACACATCGAGGAGGCCTACGGGCTCCTGCTGGAACAGGAGTGCCCGTCGTGGCTGTACCCGGTGACCATGGGAGCCACCACCGTCTGGGAGCGGTGGGATTCCATGCTGCCGGACGGCACCATCAACCCCGGCGAGATGACGAGCTTCAACCACTACGCACTCGGTGCCATCGCCGATTGGCTGCACAAGTACGTGGGCGGTATCCGGCCCCTGGCCCCCGGCTACTCCAAGGTGCTGATCGCGCCCGTGCCGGGAGGCGGCATCGACTGGGCCAAGACCAGCCTACGCAGCCCGCACGGCACCATCGCTGTCGAGTGGCGGACGTCGGCGGACGGCGCGCTGGAACTCGACGCGATGATCCCTGACGGAGTGGAGGCGGAGATCCGGCTGCCGGGACAGGACTCCCGCACCGTGGGTGCCGGCGCGCACCGACTGACGTCCGCCGCGGTGTAGGCAGCGGCCGTCGTTTCGTAAGTCCGCTATCCACCCCGCCGGCGGGAAAACAGGCTGGCAATTGAAGACACCCCACGATCAGGAGCACTAAAGAATGACCTCCACGAGCTTTGACGCCGACGTCGACGACGCGATCCGCACCCTTCCGGTGGCTGAGAAGATCCGGCTCCTGAGCGGCTCCGGCCTGTGGTTCACCCAGGCCGAGCCGCGCCTCGGCCTACCGAAGATCACCGTGTCCGACGGACCCGTGGGGGTCCGGGGCCACCGCGACAACGAGGCCGCCGGCTCGGTGAACCTGCCGTCCGCCACATGCCTGGCGTCTTCCTGGGACCGGCGGCTGATGGCCCGGGTGGGCAGGCTGCTGGCCGCCGAGGCACGGCGGCAGGAGGTGGACGTGGTGCTCGGACCCACCATGAACCTGCACCGATCCCCTTTGGCCGGCCGTAACTTCGAATGCCTGTCCGAGGACCCGCTCCTCACCGGTGAACTGGCAGCCGCGTATGTCGACGGAATCCAGGGCCAGGGCATTGGTGCGTGCCCCAAGCACTTCGTCGCCAACGAGGCGGAGACCGAACGGATGACCGTCAACAACCTGATCGACGAACGGACCCTGCATGAGGTGTACCTCGCACCGTTTGAACGGGTGGTCAAACAGGCCCGCCCGTGGATGATCATGGCGGCCTACAACGGCGTCAACGGCAAGCCCATGACCGAAAATCCCCTCACAGAGAACCCGCTCAAGACCGAGTGGGGATTCGACGGCGCTGTGGTGTCCGACTGGCATGCGGTGTACTCCACCGTGGACTCGGCCCTGTCCGCCACGGACCTCGCCATGCCCGGTCCGGAAGAACTGTGGGGCGACCCGCTGGTGAAAGCTAACGCGTCCGGGCTGGTCCCCGAGGCCGTGATCGACGGGAAAGTGCGCCGGCTGCTCACGTTGGGCCGGCGCGTGGAGGAGGGCCGCCGGCAGGAACCGGCGGAACCCGAAGCCGGACCTGAAGCCGGAGCCGCCGTCGCACGCGAGGCCGCGGCGGCAGGATTCGTGCTCCTGGAAAACCACGACCGCATCCTCCCGCTCGCACCCCGGGACATCACGTCCCTCGCCGTAATCGGCCCGGCGGCCATGGACCCCCGGACCCAGGGCGGCGGCAGCGCATCGGTGTTCCCGTCCTACACGGTAGCGCCCGCCGCCGGCCTGCGTGCCCGGCTCGGCGACGGCGCTCAGCTCACCACGGTCCAGGGTGCCTGGCTCTCCGACGGCCTTCGCGAACCCCGCGACGCCGAATGTCACGCACCGGGCCGGGCGCCGGGCTCGGGGCAACGGCGCGTCCGGCTAACCTGGCGGGGAGCCGCCGGCACCCTCGCGGAGGAATACGGTCCCCGCACCACCCTCACCCGGGGCGCCGGGGCCATCCCTGACGGCGCCACCGCCGTCGACATCGAAACAATTTTCACCCCGCAGGTTTCCGGCCTTTGGAAGCTGGGTTTCAAAGCTATTGGGCACGCCACCCTGGAGGTCAACGGGGAGAGCGTGGCGGCCGCGGATTCGCGCCACCGCTATGCGGACATCGAGGCCGTGCTGATCGGCGCGCCGGAGGAAGCCGCCGACGTCGAACTGGCGGCGGGGGAACCGGTGCGGCTCACGCTGCGTTACACCTGGCATCCGGATGCCACCCTGTTCCGCGTGGGGCTGGCCGTCGACGAACCCCGCGGGCCGGCCGACCTCGAGATTGCCAAGGCCGCTGCCGCAGCAGGTGCCGCGGACGTCGCCGTCGTCATGGTGGGGACTTCCGGCGGCGTCGAAAGCGAGGGCTTCGACCGGACATCCCTTGCGCTGCCGGGCCGGCAGGATGACCTGGTCCGCGCCGTCATCGCGGCCAACCCGCGCACGGTGGTGGTGGTCAACGCCGGTGCCCCCGTCGAAATGCCCTGGCGCAACGACGCCGCCGCCGTTCTGCTGGTCTGGTTCCCGGGCATGGAATTCGGCAACGCCCTGGCCGACGTGCTGTTCGGCGACACCGAACCCGGCGGCCACCTGCCGACCACCTGGCCTGCCGCGCTGGCTGACGCTCCGGTCCGGGACACCCGCCCGCGGCACGGTCGGCTCGAGTATATGGAGGGGCTCCATGTCGGATACCGCGGCTGGGCCCGACAAGCCACGCACGCCAGTCAAACCGGGCAACCTGCCGCCCCGGCGTACTGGCTGGGCCACGGCCTCGGCTACACGACGTTCGCGGTGGACGGGTTCAGGCTGCTCGGGGCACCGGCGCCCGGGGACGACCTCCAGGCCGTGCTGACCGTCCGCAACACCGGGTCCCGGGCCGGAAAATATCTGGCCCAGATCTACGCCGACGCCCCGGAATCGGCCGTGGAACGCCCTGACTTCTGGCTGGCCGGCTTCGCGACGGCCCTCATCCCGGCCGGGGAACGCCGGGAGATCACGGTGACGCTGCCCGGGCGGTCCTTCCAGCACTGGAACGCCGGACGCGGCTGGTGCGACGAGGCGACCACTTTCAGGATCGCTCCGGCCGAGCACGCCGGGGCCGCGCCTGCCGCGCTGTCCGGACCCTTCGCCGTGTCCGTCACCCTCGCAGCATCCACTAGCCCGGCAGCGCCCGTTCCCGCCAGTGACCGTCCCCGCCCATAACTGAACACGGTTTGCAGCCGTGAACCACCCCGACCTCATCAGGAGCGCAGCATGACCACTACTGAAACCGCAGCAACCGAAATGGCAGGAAGCCCCGACGCTCCGGCACCCCCGGCCGGAGCGGCACCGCGGGCCGGAGCCGCGGGTCCCGCCTTCCCTGCCTTCGATGGCCCGGGCACGGCCGTCCAAGTGTCCGCGATCTCCGGCGTGCACCGGGAAGTCAGCTACGTCAGGACTATCGGGTTCCGTCCGCTGACCATGGACATCTGGCTTCCGCGGACCGGCCGGCACGGGGGCAAGGGTAAGAGTCCGGTGCCGCTGGTGCTCTGGGTTCACGGGGGCGCCTTCCAACTGGGCGACCGGCGTGAGCTGCCGCCCACGTTCCCCGTGAATTCGGTCTTCTCCCGGCTCAACGCGGCAGGGATCGCCTGTGCGACCGTCGACTACCGGTTGGCCCTCGAAGCAGCCTTCCCGGCCCAGTTGCATGACCTGAAAGCGGCGGTGCGCTACCTCCGCGCACATGCCCGGGAGTTGGGGATCGATCCGGACCGGATTGGCGCCTGGGGCGAATCGGCGGGCGGCCACCTGGCGGCGCTGCTGGGCCTGACCGGCGGCCGGGAAGACCTCGAAGGCGGGATCGGGGCGCAGGGGCCCTCCAGCGCGGTCTCCGCCGTCGTGGACTTCTATGGGGTATCTTCGCTGCCCCTCATGCCCCCGATACAGCTCCCGGACGGCCTCCTTGCCGGCCCCATGGTTGCCGCCGTACCGGCCGGGATGAGCCTGGAACCGGGGCCCATGCTCGTTGGCGGCTCCGGCGAACCGGAGCTGCTGGAGGCCGCCAGCCCGCTGGGCCACGTCAGCGCAGACGCGCCGCCGTTCCTGCTGATCCACGGCGACAGCGACGCTCTCGTGCCCTTGTCCCAGAGCGTGATCCTCTCGCAGGCGCTTGACGCCGCGGGCGTCCGCAACGAGGTCGTCGTCGTCGACGGCGCAGACCACTGCTTCTTCGGCGCGGAAGACCGGATCGACAGCATCCTGGACGCCGCCGTCACTTTCCTCTCCAACGAATTGAGCCAGCCATGACCCCCGCCACCACCCGCTACCCCTACCAGGACGCCGCCCTGCCCGTCGGGCAACGCGTCCAGGACCTCCTGTCCCGGCTCTCGCTCGAGGACAAGGCGGGCCTGATGTTTCACGGCGCGCTCCCGTTCGCACTCGGCACAGGCCCGGCCGAGGAGTTGATCCGCGAGCGCCGGATCAACCACTTCAACATCATTGGCGCCGCTACCCAGGCCCGGGAACTCGCCGAATGGCACAACAGCATCCAACGGATCGCCGCGGAAACCGGCTGGGGCATCCCGGTCACACTCTCCACCGACCCGCGCCACGCCTACACGGACAACCCGGGCACCGGGGCCCTGGCCGGCCCGTTCTCCCAGTGGCCCGAGGCGCTCGGCTTCGCTGCCGTCGGGGACCCCGACGCCGTGGAGGAGTTTGCCGATGTCGCCCGGCAGGAGTACCGCGCGGTCGGCATCCGGGCCGCGCTGCACCCCCAGGTTGACGTCTTCACCGAACCGCGCTGGTCCCGCGGTGCCGCCACGTTCGGCGAGAGCGCCGAGCTCGCCGCGGACCTGGTGGGCGCCTACGTCCGCGGCTTCCAAGGCGAGACGTTCGGGACGGAGTCCGTGTCCACCATGACCAAGCACTTCCCCGGGGGCGGCCCCCAGCTCAACGGGGAGGACCCGCACTTCAGCTACGGCCGCGAACAGGTCTATCCCGGCGGCAACTTGGACTACCACCTGCTGCCCTTCCGGGCAGCCGTCGACGCCGGCACGCGCCAGGTCATGCCCTACTACGGCATGCCGGTCGGGACCGAATACGAGGAAGTGGGCTTCGCCTTCAACAAGCGCATCCTCACGGAACTCCTGCGGGAAGAGCTCGGCTTCGGCGGCATCGTGTGCTCGGACTGGGGCATCCTCACCGACGGGGACATTTTCGGCAGGGTCTTCCCGGCCCGGGCATGGGGCGTGGAACATTTGACCCCCGAGGAGCGGCTGCTTAAGGCGCTGGACGCCGGTGTGGACCAGATCGGCGGCGAAAGCTGCGTTGAACTCATGACCGGCGCTGTCCGGGCAGGGAAGCTCAGCGAGGACCGGCTGGACGTCTCCGTCCGCAAGCTGCTGGAGGAGAAATTCCTCCTGGGGCTGTTCGAGAATCCCCTGGTGGACGCGGCCGCCGCCGACACCTCGGTGGGAACCCCGCAATTCCGGGCGGCCGGGCGGGCCATGCAGCGCCGCTCGTACACACTCCTCACCAACAAGGACGTCGACGGCGTCCCGACCCTGCCGCTGACCGAAGGGGCGAGGGTGTACCTCGAAGGCCTCACGGCCGGGGACCTGGGGCCGGGCTTCATCGCCGTCCCGACGCCGGAGGCCGCGGACCTCGCGATTCTCCGGCTGCGCACCCCGTTCGAAGTGCGTGGCGAGGGCTTCGAATCCTTCTTCCACTGCGGCAACCTGGCCTTCGCACCGGAGGAGATCGAGCGTGTCACCGCCATCTGCCAGGCCGTCCCCACGGTGATCGACATCAACCTCGAACGGCCCGCCGTCCTGCCCGAACTCGCCGAACACGCCGCGGCCCTGCTGGCCAACTACGGATCCGACGCCGACGCACTCGCGGACATCATCACCGGGCGTGCCGTGCCGGAGGGCCGGCTGCCCTTTGACCTCCCGCGGTCCATGGCTGCCGTGGAGGCCTCGCGGGAGGACATGCCCTTCGATACCGAAGACCCCGTCTTCCGCTACGGCCACGGACTGTCCCTGCCGGCCGCGGGAGACGCCGCCTTCGGAGACGCCGACGGCGCGCGGGTTCCGCTGCCCGGCGCTGGGCCTATGGCGGGGCGCCGGCCATGACCCTGGATCCGGACCTCGCCGGCGCGCTCCATCACCTGGCCGGCGCGGGGTCGTTCACCGAGGTCCTGGCCCAACCCGGCGGCCCGGACCGGCTCGAGGCTTTCAGCGCCGGCAGCCTGCCCTATGAGGCGCCCGACGTCCGCGTCCGGGAAGTTGAGGCCCGCGGACCAAACGGGCCCGTCCCGCTCAGGATCTACGGGGGCGCCGCGGTCCGTGCCGACGCTCCAGCACTCGTCTGGATGCACGGCGGCGGATTTGCCGGCGGCGGGCTCGACATGCGTGAAGCCGACCAGCTGGCCAGGGAAGTCGCCGCCCGGAGCGGCGGCGCGGTGATCTCGGTGGATTACCGGCTTGCCCGCGACGGCGTGCACTTCCCCGTACCGCACGAGGACGTCCTCACCGCCTGGCTCTGGACCGTGGAGCACGCCGTAAAGCTCGGCGCGGACGCCGGCCGGGTGTGCCTGGGCGGCGCCAGTGCCGGCGGCAACCTCGCCGTGGGCGCCGCGCTCTACCTCAAAGACGCCGGACTGCCGATGCCGGCCCGGCTGCTCCTCGCGTACCCGTTCCTGCACGCCGAACTGCCCGCGCCCGGTGGCATGGCCGGAGCCGACGGCACTGCGGACGTGCTCGAGGGGCTCCCGCGGCTCCTGCGGTTCACGCCGGATGACTGCCGCGCGTTGGTGGAGAACTACATCGGCGGACCCGTCGCTATGGCGTCGTCCTATGCCATGCCCGGGAACGCGGACCCCTCCGGGTTGCCGCCCGCGGCGATCATCGCCTGCGAATACGACGACCTGCGCTACTCGGCCGAAGGGTTCGCGGCCGGTCTCCGGCAGGCCGGAACCGACGTCGATTTCCGCCTCGAGGCAGGAGCCATCCATGGGTACCTGAACCACTCCGCGGGGCTCCGGATCGTGCAGGACGGCCTCGCGTTCCTGGCGACGGCACTCATACAGGCAAAGCCGTTCCAATGATTGAAATGCCTGGTGCCGGGGCAGACGGGCATCAGACACCCTTGATGAAGACGCCGGAACATCGAGAGACGCCGGCAAGCAGCAGAAGGAGCCGAAGATGACAGTAGAACAGGTCCTGAAGGGGATCGAGTTCGCCTGCCCCGAAGGTTCCGAACCTTTGCTGCTGGACGCCTACCTGCCCTCCGCAGAACAGACCGGGAAAGGCTTCCCGGCCATCGTGCACTTCCACGGCGGCGGCTGGCGGGTGGGGGAGCGGTCCTCGCTCGGCCCGGTGCTGGACGGCTTCGGCTTCAGCCCGTTCCGGCGGCTCACCGATGCGGGGTTTGTGGTGGTCTCGGCCGACTACCGGCTCAGCACGACCGCACAGTTCCCGGCGCAGCTGGAAGACGCAAAGGCCGCCGTGCACTGGCTCCGGGACCATGCGCAGGACTACAGCGTGGATCCGGGCCGGATCTACGCATGGGGCGACTCCGCTGGCGGACATCTGGCCAGCCTCGTGGGGCTCGCCCCCGGAGACGCCCCAGCAGGCGCCGACGGCGACACTCCCGGCGAGGTCGCAGCCGTGGCCGCCTGGTACGCTCCCGCGGACCTGCCCCGGATGGGCGAACAAAGCCTGCCCAACGCTGTCGCCAGCGCTGACGACCCCGGGTCCCGCGAGGAACTGCTCGTCGGTGCGGTCCTGGCCGAGGCTCCCGGCAAAGCCGCGGCCGCCAGCCCCGTGAGCTACGTGTCACCGGCGGCGCCGCCGTTCCTCCTGGTCCACGGGACCGCGGACCGCTTCGTGCCCGCGGCCCAGTCCACATCCCTCGCGGCGGCGCTGGAAGCCGCCGGCGCCGACGTCGAACTCCTCCTGATCGAGGACGCGGACCACATGTGGATCCTGCCCGATCACAGCCAGGCGGCCGCGGAGAAAGCCATGGACGCCACGGTGGACTTCTTCCTCCGCCAGTCGCACGTTCCCTGACACCACCGTTCCCGCGTCGCCGCGCTGTGCAGGCTTCGGCCCGCACCCCGCGCAGCTTTGCCGTGCCGATTTTTACAGATCACCATTTCCATCACCGCGCCCGTCCGGGCGGAACCCGAAAGGCCCTCCACATGCAGTACATAGGCATAACCCACGACGGCGCGGCATGGGTCGCTGCCCTGGCGGATTCGCGGGTCTTTCCGCTGGCTACCGTTCAGGACTTCTGGGCGGATGCCGCCGGCTGGCAGGAAAAAGCGCTCTCCTTAGCTGCTGGCGCGCTGGGGTCCGGCAGCTCGCTTGAGCGCGGCAGCGTCACCGAGGTCCCGCTGGTGCCGGCCTCAGCCAGGGTGATCTGTGTCGGCCTGAACTACAAGGCCCACGCCGCGGAAGGCAGCTACAAAGACCAGGAACTTCCTCCCTACCCCACGCTGTTCGGGCGCTGGACGGCGTCTCTTTCGGTTGGAAACGTACCGGTCCTCGTCCCCTCGGGCGAAGCCGGACTGGACTGGGAAGGCGAAGTTGCCGCCTACATCGGCCAGCGCGTGGAATCCGCCGACGAGGCCACCGCCGCGGAGGCCGTCTTCGGCTACTCCACCTTCAACGACCTCACCGCGCGCCGGGCCCAGAAGCTCACTTCGCAGTGGACTCTGGGCAAGAACGGCGACTTCAGCGGGCCCCTCGGCCCGCTGGTCAGCCGTGACGAGGCCGGAGACCTCCGCGAGGGCCTCCAGGTCCGGACCCGGGTGAACGGCGCAGAAGTCCAAAACGGCAACACCCGGGACATGATCTTTTCCGTGGCGGCCATCATCGCGCTGATCAGCCAGACGTTCACCCTGCATCCTGGAGACGTCATCGCCACCGGGACCCCGGAGGGCGTGGGCTACGTACGCACCCCGCCGTGGCTCCTGCAGCCCGGCGACACCGTTGAGGTTGAGATCGACACGCTGGGAACGCTGACTACGCCCGTGGGCGGCCCCTCACTGCGGGCACGGGCCTGATGACCGCCGTCGACAACGCGGCCCTGGCTGACCTGCCGGAGCAGACGCCTGTGCTGATCGCCGGCGGGGGACCCAGCGGGCTGTTCCTCGCCTTGGACCTGGCGCACCGTGGCATCGCGAGTGTCGTGATCGAGCCGCGGATCGGCATCGACCCCGACAGGCCGCGGGCCAAGACCACCAACGCACGGACCATGACCCACCTGCGCCGGCTCGGGCTGGCGGACAAACTCCGCAACGCCGCCCCGCTGCCCGTCGGATACGCCCAGGACGTCATCTTCTGCTCGGCCCTCACCGGTCACGAAATTACCCGGTTCCGCCAGGCGTTCCAGCTGGCCCCCGGCCGCTACGGCCCCCAGCCGGAATGCGGCCAGCAGGTCCCGCAGCCCGTGATGGAAGCCGTGCTCCGGGAAGCGGTCGCCGAATCCCCGCTCATCACGCTGCTGACCGGCCTGAGCGTTGAGGACCTCGACATCAACCAGGGCAACGGAACCCGGAATTTCGGCCCGCGGCGCTTCGGCTCGCGCGTGGCGGTGTCAGACGCGACGGGGCGGCGCAGGGCCATCGACTGCAGCTTCGTCGCCGCGGCAGACGGCGGTTCCTCCACCGTGCGCCGGCGCCTGAACATCCGCCTGGACGGCGGATCCGCCGAGCTCTCCAACATCAGTGTCCTGTTCCGCTCCGAGAACCTCGCCGCCGCGATCGCGCTCGATCCGGCGGTCCAGTACTGGGTCCTGGGCCCGGACGTGTCGGGCATGGTGGGACGATTGGACCTCGGGAGCACCTGGTGGGCGATCATCCAGGGCGTTGACGGCAGCGCATCCCCCGACGCCGGAAGCCTGGTCCGCTCCCTCGTGGGGACCGACGTCGACGTCGAGATCATCGCCACCGATCCGTGGACCGCGCGCATGCTGCTCGCCCCGGGGTACGGGCACGACGGCGTGTTCCTGGTCGGCGATGCGGCGCACCTGAACCCGCCGTGGGGCGGCCACGGCTTCAACACGTGCATCGGCGACGCCGCCAACCTGGCCTGGAAGATCGCCGCCGTCCTCGACGGTTGGGCCGGCCCCGCCCTCCCGGGCAGCTACGAGCTGGAGCGGCGTCCCGTGGCGGCCCGGACCATCCGGGACGCCGCGGCCAACGGGCAGGCGCTCGCGTACCACTTCGCGGACCCGGCCCTGGGCCTGGACGGTGCGGAGGGCGCAGCGGCCCGGCACGCGGCCAGGGACGCGCTGGCCGTCAAGCAAAGTGAGTTCGACTCACTCGGACTCGTGCTCGGCTACGGCTACGGCTCCTCGCCGTTGGTGGTTCCGGACGGCCTGCCGGTTCCCGCTGAGGACCCCGTCGCCTACGTCCCCTCCGCGAGTCCGGGAGCGCTGCTCCCGCATGCCTGGCTCGATGCGACGACATCGCTGTATGACCTGCTGGATCCGGGCTTCACCCTCCTCGTGGACCGCGAAAGCCTGGGCGGCCGCACGGCCGGGCAGGCCTACGCAGCAGTCCCGGCTGCCGCCGCGGTGCGCGGCATTCCGCTGGCCGTCGTCGCCGTCGGCCCCGACCAGCTCGGGACCGCCATGTCCACGCACTGGCAGGCCGACGCGGTGCTGGTCCGGCCGGACCAGCACATCGCCTGGCGGGGGACCGACCCGGCAGGGGCCGCCGCAGCCATTGGCGTGGCCGCGGGCTGGCCGCTGGCAACACCTTCCCACGACCCAGACAGGAGTTCGCGTGTCCGAGCCGTCCTTCCGTAACTACCTCTACCCGCCCGACCACCCGCGGGTGGCGCAGATCCGGGGCCTTGATGCCCGCGGCTATGCCGAGGCGGCGAAGACCGACTCCTTCGCCGGGCCCATGATCCGGGGCTGGGAGATCCTCTATCCGCAGCCGTTTACGGGGGTGACCAGCGACGGCGCCGTCCGTCCCGGGCTGTACCCGCTCAAGCCTGCGGCGGCGGGGGAGGAAGCGCCCGTGGCCGCGATGGTGGCGGCGGCGAGGAAGCTGCTGGAGACCCTCACGCCGGACCAGACCGGTCAGCTTTGTTATGACGTGGACGCCCACGAATGGCAAAGCTGGGCCAACCCGGAATTCATGCAGCACGACACGGGACTGCGGCTGGACGAGCTGGACCTGGACGTGCGCGAGCTGATCCTGGCGGTCCTGCAGGCGAGCCTCAGCCCGGCAGGGCTCGAGCTCGTGCGGAACCTCATGCGGATCAACGGGTTCCTCGGCGAGCTCGTGGAGCTGCCGGCGCTCATGAACGAGTACAGCTACAACTTCGCCCTGTACGGGGAACCGTCGGAGACGGCGCCGTGGGGCTGGCAGCTCTTCGGCCACCACGTGGCGCTCAACGTTCTTGTGGCAGGGACCCAGCTGGTGGTCTCGCCGGTGTTCCTTGGCGCGGAACCGGACAGCATCGACGCCGGCCCGCACCGGGGCGTGAAGGTCTTCAAGGAGCGGATCGCCCTGGCGCGGCGGCTCATGGCGTCCCTGCCCGGGCCCCTGCGGCACAAAGCCACAGTCTTCGCGGACATGCAGGACCCGGCCATGCCCGAGGGCCGCCTGCACCCCGGGGACGAACGGCACCTGGCCGGATGCTTCCAGGACAACCGCGTGATCCCCTACGAGGGCATCCCGGTCAGCGCGATGCCGGCCACGGCCCGCACGATCCTGGACGAGCTCGTGGAAGACTTCATCGCGCTCCTCCCGGATGGGCCGCGGATGGCCCGCCGACGGGAGATCGCGGCCCACTGGGACGAGACATGGTTCTGCTGGATCGGCGGCTGGGAGGCGGAGGACGCCTTCTACTTCCGACTGCAAAGCCCCGTGCTGATCATGGAACTGGACCACCACACAGGAGTCTTCCTCAGCAACGACACCCCGGCTCCGTTCCACATGCACACCGTCATGCGGACGCCGAACGGCAACGACTACGGACGCGCATTGGTCCGCCAGGCGCTGCGGGTCGCGGACCGGGCGGCTGTGCCGGAAACATCGCGCGCCCGCTGACGGAAATGTACGTTCCGGTACGGTCGTCGGCTGGCTGACGGCCAGGCTCGTGCGGCCAGCCCGCCAGATACAGCATGGCCCGGACTTCCTCAGGAAGTCCGGGCCATGCTGTATCCGGTCCGCAGCGTGAACCGCAGGCCGCCGCCGTCGTACGTTGTGATCTCCGGCGGTCAGATATCCAGCGCTGCGCGGCGCTGGGGCGGGGGACCCACCACGGTCAGGTCCATCTCGGCCTGGGCCCGTCCGAAGCCCTCCATGTCCATGTAGGGTTCGCCGCCCTCGGTGTACATGTAGTCCTCGGTGGGCTTGTTGAAGTACTCGAAGAAGCCGTTGAAGACCGACGGGGTGAGGAACCCGACCATCTGGGTGTTGTGGGAATCGAACGCGAAGGAGTGGATGGTTCCCGCCGGAGCGTGGAGGAAATCGCCCTTGGTGAGCAGGACCTCGCGACCGTTGGCGTAGATCCACATCCGGCCCTCGGTGCAGAGGAAGTTTTCCGTGTGCTGTTCGTGGAAATGCAGCGGAATATACGGAGACTTGGCGCCCTTGGTGTGGACGGCAAAATAGTTCGATCCTGTATTCGCCGGCCGGGACAGGTACGTGAACATGGTCTGGTAACTCACCATGCGCTCGCCTTCTCCGGCGCTGAGGAAGTAGGGGCTCTGGGCGGCCGGGAGTCCGGCGTCCTGCCGGAAGGACGGTGCCACCCGCTCGACGTCGGGAAACGTGATGCCGAATTCGGCGCCCACCTCGGCACACTCGCGCAGGCTGAGCCTGCGGCCGGCCGTGACCGGCGGGACGTGCGAATCAATGGGCGTGCCGACGCGTTCGTAGTATGCCTCTGCACCGCCGGGGGTCATCCAGTTCAGGAACCGGGTGTAGTGGCTGGCCATCCGGTACGCGTGCGGCGTTCCCGGCGGGATCACCACGGAGTCCCCGGGCGTCAGGATGCGGCTTTCGCCGGGCAGCCAGACGTGCAGGATTCCGTCAAAGACATACAGCGTCTTGTGCTCCACCGCGTGGCTCACAAAGGGCGATTCGGCGCCCATGCCACCGGAAATGTAGGCGGCGCTGAAGATCCCGCCGGTGTCCGCCGCGCGGGCGATGACTGTGACGAGCTGGCCGTTGATCTCATAGCGCGCGCCCTCGCCCGAGGCCATGTAATACGGCACGGCTTCCCCTGGCAGCACATTGGCCGCCGGGAGTTGCTTGTTCATTTCCTCAACGCTGAGGGACATCGCTTCCTTCTTTCCTGTCAGTGGACCGCGGTCTGTCCACAACACTGCCTCGGATTCCCTGATGGAACGACATCCAATTCCAATGGATGAAACACTTCCAGTGTCGTCGGCCGCACGGCCGGACCTCCGGGGAGGGACTTGGGATGATTCGACGCCGGATTTGAGGCGGTTTTGTGTCCGGCTGAAGCTGTCCGGTCCTGTGGCCTAGGCGTCGATTGCGTTCCCCGATACGGTCATAAGTCCCTGTTTCGGCGTCTGTCCCCGCCGATAGGGTGACGTGAGGCGCATGGCGGTCCGTAATGCGAGCCGGTGCGCCTCCAGCCAAGAAACCGGGGGGTACGTTGTCCAACGATCTAGCCATGGCCGGGTTTTCCGGCGACGCGAGCCGCGCAGCGGCAACGGAGCCGTCAGGAGGGAATGACGACGTCGTCCCGTCCTGGGACCGGGTGATCCCGCCAGCGTCGGCGGTGGCCACCCGTGTGGCCTACTGCCGTGACCATTGGCCGCCACTCTAGAGGCATTCCGCCGGCCCTGCGCCGGAGGCCGCGCGGCGCGGTTGACTCCTATTTACCTAGGATTTACGTACCCGACCTTGTGAGCGTTCCAAGGCTGCAGCGAGACTTTTAAAACGGGCTGACGTTACCTGTTCAGCCAGAAGGACCAAACCAGCGGGCAGCAGCGAAGCTTTCCCATCCGCTCTGTGGCAACGATGTCCGGAAGGGGAGCCCGCCAATCGGGAGGATCATCATGGCAGGCACATTTGAACTATTTGTTGACGTCGATGCCTGCTTCAGGTTCCGGCTCAGAGGCCCGGACGGCGCAGTGCTTGCGGTCTCCACGGCCTTTGTGGACAAACCCGCCGCCGTCGCCGGCATCACCGCAGTGCGGGAGTACGCCGGCATGGGGCTGATCAGTGACTTGTGCCCGTCCGGCGCGCCCGACGTTCCGGCAGCACCGCGGCCCAAGCCGGCCTCCACCACGGTGCCGGGTGTGGACCGGCGGGTGCACGATAACGACCTCCGTATCCGCGCCAGAGCCCTTCGACGGCCGGCGCACGGGGGCGCGATCGGCGTCGTCTGACGCGGGCGGCCGGAGCAGTCGGGGCCCCCGGGGGACTGCCCGCACGCGGGAGTCTGCCGCTACGGGGCCATTCCGGCATGGACCGGAACAAACTCGATCTTGTTCGCGGGGTGCACCGTCTTTTTCGGTGCGCGGGAGTATCCCTTGGCGTCCAGGTGGTTCTGTGCGCGGTAGACGGCCAGGGCTTCGTCATAGATGCCGTTGAGCCGGCGCCCGGAGTACACCTGCTCTGAGCCGTTATTGAACGTGATGCTGATGAGCGCCGTTTCGGGGAAATGCCGGTTCATGCGGATGAAGCCCTCAGCGTCCTGCTTGAGATTGATCATGTGGTGCCCACTTTCGCGTTCGAGATGTTCCAGTCTCGCGTGTTCGTGCTGCCTAATCCAACCAAGTGCCCCCATCGTCCGTTGAGGGGGCCATCCGGTGAGAGGGGCCGCACCCAGGCGGACGCGTGCCTACTCGGAGACATAGGCGTTCACAGCCTGCTCCAGCACGGGGCGGTAGAGGTCCCAGGAAGCAGCAGGTGCGGCAGCCACCACAACACTGCTGCCCCGGGATCCTGCAACAAGGCAGGCTATTTCCCGGTACCTATGCGCACCAACGCGTGTGACGTACGTGTCCTCGACGCATGACCCGAGGCCGCCCCGGAACGGCATTCCGGAACGGTACGATACCCGGTCTGCGGATGCGGCGTTCTCGCCTGTGAGATGGGCGAGGCGAAAATCGGGCCAGTTGGACTGTGACTCGTCGCCCTGTTGCGGCGTGGCGTTGAGATAGATCCTGAGCTCACCATTAGGCCCGGTGACCGTTGCCGATACGCTGCCGGGGTCGCCCGGCGTCGGTGTTGCAAAGGGCGGGATGGACAGGACTGCGGTTGCGTCCGGGAGTTCCATGGACTGCCACCCTTCCGGTGCCGGTCCGGCGCGGAACCAGGCGAACGGCGTTGGGCCGGACGGAGATGCAGCAGGCATCCCGTTGCCAGGCGCGGAACTGCAACCGCTGGCGACCATCACCGCCGTCGCCCCCAGCAGCCGGGCAAGGAACCGCGTCCTTGGGCGCGGGCGAAGCGGATCATTGGTGCTACCTGTTGCCGTCACCGTCGTCCGGTCCTCCGTTGTTATCAGCATCATGGTCGTTCCCGCCGGGTGTCCGGGCGGGCGGCTGAACCATGGGCCGCGGGGCCGGGGCAGCTGGCGGAACGACGCGTCGCGGCGCGGGTGCGGGCGGCCGGACCGCCGGGGCCGGGGGAGGGAGTACTGGAGCCGGCGGCGGGACGGCCGGGGCCGGGGCGGCCGGTGCAACGGCCGGAGGTGGAGCGGGATCAAGGCTTGCAGGGTCCCTGGGCAGTGGTGATGCGCTCCCGGTCGCAGGCACTGGTGCGACCGTGGCGGGGGCGGGGGCGGGTGCCGGCGATGCCGTGTGTCCGGCGAAGCAGGCGCCGAGCAACAGGGTCATGCCCAGCGCGGCGGCGGCATACGCCGGGCGGGAAAACTTCATGGTGCACTCCTGGGGGAAGGCCGGCCGTGTTCAGCCGGGCTGTCCCTAGAACGGGCCCGGCAGCCCGGGGGTTCAACGCGGCCCGGATTTTCAGGCAAAATCGGGGCCGGTGAACCGTTAGCGCGCCGGCGTCGTAGTACATGCCAGGAGGCCGAAATGTCCGATCAGGAGGCCGAGTTGCTGCGTACGCTGCACGAGGCGTACGGCCCGGCGCTGTGGCGATTCGTCATGCGAATGACCAGCGACAGCACGCTGGCCGACGACGTCGTGCAGGAGACGCTGATACGCGCCTGGCAACACCCGGCGATCCTGCAACGCCCGGAGGCGGCGGTGCGGGCGTGGCTCTACACGGTCGCCCGAAATCTTGTCATCGATGACCGGCGCAGCGCCCGCAGACGCCACGAAGCCCGAACCGACCAGCTTCCGGACATTCCAGAAGCGGACAAGGTCGACAGGATCCTGGATGGGTGGCTCGTGGCGGATGCCCTGGCCGGACTGTCCCCCGAGCACCGGGCCGTCATCATCCACTCCTACTATCGACGCGAGACAACAGCCGAAATCGCGCAAAGCCTCCAACTGGCGGAGGGAACCGTGAAGTCGCGGTTGCATTACGCATTAAAGGCGTTGCGGCTGGCGCTGCAGGAGGGAGGCGTGACTCGATGAACCACAGTGGCATTGATGAGTACCGCAGCTGGGATGCCGCGTATGTGCTGGGATCCTTGGTGCCCTCGGAGCGTCATGAGTTCGAGGAACACCTGTCCGGTTGCGCGGGATGCCGGGCCGCCGTGGCCGAACTCGCCGGACTGCCGTCGCTTCTGGCTGCTCTGTCACCCGAAGAGGCACAAGCCCTCGGACAGACCGACGGCGAAAAGCCGGCTCAGGGATTCCTCCCCGCGCTGGCGAAAAGGACGCAGCAAGGGCGCCGTCGCGCGCGACTTGCCGTTGCCGGACTAGTGCTGGGCGCCGCTGCCGCGTCGGGGGCGGTCACAGTTGCGGTTACCGCCCCGGCGCCGCCGGCAGTGCAGACGCAGGCGGCATCGGCAACAGCCCTCAACTTCACCCCCGTAGCCGAGAGCACGCTGGTTGCGAAGGGAACCCTCACCGGACAGCCGTGGGGAACGCGGATCGACTGGGAGTGCACGTACACGCCTTCCCCGGCGGACGTCGCCTCGCAGGCGGGACCCGGCGGTCCCCGCGCCCGGGAGGAGTACGGATTGGTGGTTGTCGACGCCAGGGGTGTTATCACGCAGGTGGCCACCTGGACGGCAACGCCAGGGACACCGGCCACGCCGACGGCTACCACCGCTGTCCGGGTCGCCGACATCCGCCGCGTCGAAATCCGCGCCGTCTCCAGCGGGCTGACACTCCTCAGCGCGAGCTTGTGACTTCGGGGCAGGCCCGGCCGGGTGACGGAAAGGACTCCCGCATGCGGATGCAGGCGGCGGGAGGATCAACCGGCGCGGGCGGGGCTGAATAGCGGTGAGAATGGAGGAGTGACTTCCGCGACCCCGCCACTGGACCCGGCCCGCTCCACCGGCCTCTTTGACCTCGGCTTCATCGGGGCGGGACTGACCTTTGCCGAATCGCTGGGGGATCTCGCTTCGGCGCTCCAAGGCGGGGGTGCCGGGGCCTCCGCCGTTGTGCAGGCCCCTCCAGGCACGGGCAAGACGACGCTGGTCCCGCCGCTGCTCGCCAACATCGCGGCCGACGGGAAAAGAGGCCGGGGCGGGCGTCCGAGGATTGTCGTCACCCAGCCGCGCCGCGTCGCCGTCCGTTCGGCCGCACGGCGCCTGGCCTCCCTCGACGGCACCCGGCTCGGTGACCGTGTGGGTTACACCGTCCGCGGCGAACGCCAGACCGGTCCCGGCACGGTCATCGAGTTCGTCACCCCGGGCATTCTGCTGCGCCGGCTCCTCGCTGACGCCGGACTTGAGGGCATCGATGCCGTGATCCTCGACGAGGTCCACGAACGCGGGCTCGAGACCGACCTCCTCGTCGGCATGCTCGCTGAAGTCCGCCAGCTGCGCGGCGACCTCACGCTCGTCGCCATGTCGGCGACCCTTGACGCGCCCCGTTTCGCGGAACTGATCGGTGACGCCGCGACGGGAAACGACGACGGCGGTCCGGCGCCCGTGGTGGACTGCCCCTCCGCGTTGTTCCCCCTCGACGTCCAATGGGCCCCGGCGGCGGCGCCGCGGCTGGACGAGCGGGGCGTGACCCGGGCTTTCCTGGACCATGTGGCCGACACGGCAGCGGCGGGGCACGCCGCGGCGCTGGATGCCGGAAGGGACATTGATGCCTTGGTGTTCGTCCCGGGAGCGTGGGAGGTCTCCTACATTGCTGCCCGGCTGAGGGGCCGGAGCCGCGCGGAGGTCCTGGAACTCCACGGCCAGGCCGCCCCGGCAGAGCAGGACCGGGCCGTCTCCGGCCGCGAGCCCGGCGGGACCGCCCGGATCATCGTTTCCACGGCACTCGCCGAGTCCTCCCTCACGGTCCCGGGTGTCCGGCTGGTCGTCGACTCCGGGCTGTCGCGCGAGCCCCGGCGTGATTCCAGCCGCGGGATGTCCGGCCTCGTGACGGTGTCCTGCTCCCGGGCGTCCGCGGAACAGCGCGCCGGCCGTGCCGCACGCCAGGGCCCGGGCACCGTGATCCGTTGTTACGACCAGAAAGCCTTTGGCGCCGCACCGGCCCACCAGACTCCGGAGATTGCGGCAGCAGACCTGACCGGTGCCGCACTGCTCCTGGCATGTTGGGGAGCCCCAGGCGGCCTTGGACTGGCCCTGCCTGACGCGCCGCCCCGGGCCGCGATGGACGAGGCCGTTGAAGTGCTGCGCGAACTCGGCGCCGTGACGCCGGACGGTCACGCAACCGAGCTGGGCAAGCTCCTGGCCCGGGTCCCCACGGACCCCCGGCTGGCCCGTGCGCTGCTGGACGGCGCCCCGACGGTGGGCCACCGCACCGCGGCCGAGGCCGTGGCCCTGGTCTCGGGGGACCAGCGCGCCCCGGGCGCAGACCTCACGCGCCTTGTGGCCGCGCTGCGGTCCGGACGGGACCCCGGCTCCCGGCGCTGGGCGGAGGACGTCCGGCGGATGGAGGGGATCGCGCACCAGGAGTCATCCGGCGTCGTGCCTGCCGTGACGGTGGGCGCCGCGGAGGCGATCGGCTTCGTCGTCGCGCTGGCTTTCCCGGACCGTGTGGCGCGCCGCGTTCCGGGCGACGGGCCGGAGCGCTACCTGCTCACGTCCGGAACCCGGGCCGGGTTGCCGGCCGGCAGCCCGCTGTCCGGGCATGAGTGGCTCGGTGTGGCCGAAGTATCGCGCGCACAAGGGCGGGATGCCGCCGGCACCGGCGCCGTCATCCGCTCTGCTGCGCCGCTGACGGCGGACACCGCGGAGGCCGCCGCCCGCCACCTCCTGAGCGAAACGGTGGAGGCGACCTTTAGCCAGGGCAGGGTCTCGGCCCGCCGGGAACGCCGCCTGGGCGCGATCGTGCTTGCATCCACCCCGGTCCGGGCTTCTGCGGCGGAAGGCCGCGCGGCCGTGGCCCGTGCCCTGGCGAGCGAGGGGCTGGCGACCATCGGATGGTCGACGGCGGCAGAGGGGCTGCGCCGCCGTCTTGCCCTCCTTCACCGGGAGTTGGGCGGGCCCTGGCCGGACGTTTCCGAACCGGTGCTGCTGGCCCGGCTTGACGAGTGGCTGGCCCCGGAACTCGAGGCTTTGGCCGGCGGGGCGTCCACCGGCGGCATCGACCTCGCCGGACCGCTGAGCAGGCTGCTGCCGTGGCCCGAGGCGGCCCGGCTGGGTGAATTGGTGCCGGAGTCCCTGGCGGTCCCCAGCGGATCCCGGATCCGGATCGACTACCCGGACGAGGACGACACCACGGGCCGGCCTGTCGTCGCCGTCAAGCTGCAGGAGTGCTTTGGCTGGGCCGAGACGCCACGGTTGGCAGACGGGCGCGTGCCGGTGCTGTTCCATTTGCTCTCCCCGGCCCGGCGACCCTTGGCCGTGACGGACGACCTCGCATCGTTCTGGTCCGGACCCTACGCCCAGGTCCGGGCGGAAATGCGCGGCCGCTATCCCAAACATCCCTGGCCCGAAGACCCGTGGACGGCGCCCGCGACAGCCCGGACCAAGCCCCGAAGCTGACGCCTGGGCTGACACAGGAGCCGGGACCTGTTTCGGGGCCGCGGCCCTCGCCCCGCGGCCACTGGCGCCGCCCGGCACTCGCGCGGCAGGGGCAACAGGGGCATGATGAAGGAGGACGACGCCGGCGGACTGCCAGCCACGCGGGACGCCGCTCAAGTGGTCAATAAAGTGATCCCGGCAAGCGATGAAGAGTGATGGCCATGCATTTTGCGTTCGTCTCCATTCCCGCCCACGGACACGTGAACCCGACCCTGCCGCTGGTGGCGGAGCTTGTCCGCCGCGGGCACCGGGTCACGTACTTCACGTCGCCCGACTTCGAACAGCGAATCCGCAACGCCGGCGCGGACTTCCACGCTTCCGGCGGCAGCTGGCTGGCATCCTTTCCTGCACTGGGGCCCGGGCAGCGCGCGCAGGCACACCTGATGCTGCCCATCATGAACCGTGTGTTCGAGGACCTCCGGTCCAGCTTCCCCGCCCTGGTGGACCGCCTCAGGCAGGACCCGCCCGACGCCGTCTGCTTCGACGCGATGACGCTCAGCGGCAGCATGGCGGCAGAAAAGATCGGGGCCCCGGCCATTGCCCTGATGCCCACCTACGCCACGAACGAGCACTTCTCGCTGCGATCGCTGATGCCGGCGCCGCCTCCGGGAGGCGCCGATGAGATGGCGAAAGTGGGGATGGCCATGGGCCGGCTGGTGGCGGAGTTCGCGGCCGAACAGGGCGTGCGGACGCCGCGGATGTTCGACGGTCCGCCGGCGCCGTTCAACATCGTGTTCCTACCCCGCGAGTTCCAGCCCATGGGCGAGACCTTCGATGACCGGTTCCGGTTTGTCGGACCGAGCATCGGCGGCCGGGACAATGACGGCGACTGGGTCCGCGGGGGAACCGGCCCGCTGCTGTTCATTTCGCTGGGGACCACCCCGCTGAACCGCCGGCCCGACTTCTTCCGGATGTGCGTGGACGCCTTCGCCGGCACAGACTGGGACGTCGCCATGGCCATCGGGGAACAGACCAGCCCGACCGAGCTCGGGACCGTTCCGCCCAACGTCCGGTTCCGGCCGTTCTTCCCGCAAGTGCAGGTGCTCCGCGAGGCTGAGGTCTTCATCACCCACGCCGGCATGAATTCGACCATGGAGGCGCTGTACTTTGCCGTCCCCATGCTGGCCGTACCGCAGCAACCGGAACAGGCAGCCACCGCCCGCCGGCTTGAAGAACTGGGTCTGGGCCGGCGACTGGCGGCGGAGGACGTCACGCCGGAGGCGCTCCGCGACGGGGTCGACGCGCTCCGTGCCGATGCGCAGATCCGGCGGAATGTGGCCGCCATGAGCGAAATCGTCCGCAGCGCGGGAGGTGCCGCGGCCGCCGCCGACGCCATCGAAGCGCACGTGCGGCATGGAGCGGGCCGGTTCGGGACCGTCGGTTAGGGGAGCGGGAGCACGGGAATACCGGCGTGCACCGTGCCGTGCGTCTTGAGGAACCCAGCCACCGCGGACGCCAGCGACGCCCCCGCCTCGTCGGCGCTGCGCTTCGCCCCGGCGACGGCAAACGAGTGATCGCCACCCTCGTACCACTCCACGGTGGCGGACGGGCCGATCCTCGCTGCCACGGCCTCCAGCAGTTCCGGGGTGGCGAACGTGTCGCGGGTGCCCTGCAGGAAAAGCATGGGCAGCGTCAGCCCGTAGAGGTGTTCGTCGCGGATTTTCTCCGGCTTCCCGGGCGGGTGCAGCGGATAGCCCAGGTACACCAGACCCGCCGCGGGCATGCCTTCCGCCACCGCCATGGAGGCCATCCGGCCGCCGAACGACTTTCCGGCGGCCCACAGCGGCCTGCCGCCGGAGCGGGACGCGGCGGCGTCCATGGCCGCCCGCCAGGCCGCGATTGCCGTCGGCGGCCGGTCCGGGAACTTCTTGCCGGCCTCGCGGTAGGGGAAGTTGAACCGCAGGGTGGCGACGCCCAGTGCGTTCAGGGCACGGGTGAAGCCCACCAGGAAAGGGTGGTCCATTCCCGCCCCGGCACCGTGGGCAACAACGAGGGTTGCGAAAGCGCCGTCGGGGTCCGCGAAGACGCCCGAGACGGCGGCATCGCCGACGTCGATGGTAATCGGGGACTCCGGGGTGCTCATGCGTCCATCATGCCGGGTTCGCTCTTCAATTGCCCACGTCACGTTGGTACGTTGTCCCCATGGCCAGGGAAGAAGCCCACCTTACTGTCAGCGGTCCGCACGGCGACCGGGAGATGAGGGTGTCGAGCCCGGGCAGGGTCCTCTGGCCCGGGCCGGGACTCACCAAACTGGACCTGGCCCGCTACCTGGTCGACGTCGGGGACGCCTTCCTGGCGGCTAACGGCGGCCGGCCGGTGACGCTCCAACGGTTCAAGGACACGGTGGACGGCGAACAGTTCTTCTCCAAGAACCCGCCCAAGGGCGCCCCGGAATTTGTCCGTTCGGTCGACGTCGTCTATCCCAGCGGGCGTTCGCATCCCCAACTGGTCATCGACGAAATCGCCGCCGCTGTATGGGCGGTGCAGATGAATACGGTCGTGTTCCACCCCTGGGCCTCCCGGGCCGACAATCCGGACAATCCGGACGAGCTCCGGATCGATCTCGACCCGCAGCCCGGTACCGGGTTCGCCGAGGCTGTGCCGGTCGCACGGGAGCTGCGGCGTGTGCTGGCCGCGGCCGGGCTTGAGGCGTTTATCAAGACCTCGGGAAGCCGGGGGATCCACGTCTTTGCCCCGATCGAACCCACCCGGGAGTTCCTGGACGTGCGCCATGCAGTTATCGCGGCAGCGCGCGAACTTGAGCGGCGCATGCCGGAGCAGGTCACCACCGCGTGGTGGAAGGAAGAACGCGGCGCCCGCATCTTCGTGGACTTCAACCAGGCCAACCGCGACCGCACCATGGCTGGAGCTTATAGCCCGCGGGCCCTCCCGCAGGCGACGGTGTCATGTCCGATCCGCTGGGAAGAACTCGACGACGCTGATCCGAAAACCCTCACCATCGTTACCGTGCCGGAACGGCTCAAGATTGCCGGTGATCCGTGGGCCGACATGCATTCGAGCGCCGGCGCCGTCGACCTCCTCCTGGAGTGGTGGGAGCGTGACCTCGCGGCAGGGCTGGGCGAACTGCCGTTCCCGCCGGACTTTCCGAAGATGCCCGGGGAGCCGCAACGGGTGCAGCCCAGCCGGGCGCGCACCAAGGGCTGACCCAGCGGCAGTTCGATGGATTGGTTTCTCTCAGCGCGACCGCGTTGACTCCGGAATCGGGGCCGCCTCCGTTGCCATCCCATCCGGTCCGGCCGCCGTAGCGAATTACCGGCATGAGCAAGTCGGAGAAAAAGAACCTGCGGTATTGCGACTATTACTGCTTCATGTCGCTGAAGGATTTCGCGGCATGGGTCGAGTCCGACGACGACCAGGACCCCGCCATGTCCTACTCCACGCCGCCTACCACGTGAGTTCCTGCGCCTTGATCTCGTAGTGACCGTCACGCTCGGTAAACGTGGCCCGGTACCCGCGCTTGACCCCGTTGACCACCATCTGGCAGTCCGTATGCGTGTTCACTTTGATGTCCGGAAAGTTCTTGCATTCCACCGCGGAGATCGTCACCGCAGGATCCTTGGGCTTGGCGCGGGCCGTGATCCTCTCCGCCAGGATCTTGCCGCTGGTCTGCGGATCGAAGATCACCACCGTCGGCGGGGGAGTAGCCGTGACTGTGGTCGTTGGTCCCGGTGCGGCCGCGGGGGCGGCGCAGCCTGCCAGAAGAAGCACCCCGCCCATGGATGCCGCACACGCAGTTCTGAGATGCTTCATCGCCGACCATTTCCATCCGACGCACGTACAGAGGCACGTTCATTGAGCTACCCGGGACTCGGGCCGCCACAAAGCACACGATGCCGTGCCCTGCTTGGGGAATCCTTGGGCCGGCCGCCGGGAGAAGCACTCGTCAGGCCGCGGCGCTAACCGCGGGGGCGGACAGTCCGAAGAATGCCACGGATCGTAACGCCGACGGCGCACACGAGCGGAGCCAGCGCTACAAGCGCCACCACGGTGTTGGGCCGGAACATCACGCGGCCGGAGGGACCCTTGGCATAAACGCCCAGCGGGAGCACAAAACCCCCACCGCCGCCGCCACTTCCGCCGCTCCCGGGCTGGCCGTCTTCCGGGGCGCTGCCGCCGCCGAAGCCGAACGACACCAGTGCTACGGGGATGAGCTCTTCCCCGGCGACAGTCGCGGCGGGGCCGTACGCCCTGGACACTCCCACATTCTTGAACGCGTCCACGAGGGACGAAAAGGACTCAGACATAGGACACACGATAGGCAACGGCCGCGTGGAGCGCCATAGCCGCCCGGCCCCGCCACCTGCGGCGGGACGCAATGCGGCGGGAAGTAATCGGGCCCTAGCTCTGGTTCCGGGCGGTGGCTTGCCCTTAGATTGGAGCAGGCGGGGGCACTGCCCAACCGTGGACATCGAGGCACCGGAATCGAGGCACTGGACATGAAAAAATCCACCACTGCGGCATCACGGCTCGCCGACGCATTGGCAATCGTCCTTGGCACCGACGGGATTCCCCTAAGGCTGCGGGCCTGGGACGGCACGGAAGCGGGCCCGGAGGAC
Organism: Arthrobacter sp. TE12232; assembly: GCF_054062615.1. NCBI lineage: Bacteria > Bacillati > Actinomycetota > Actinomycetes > Micrococcales > Micrococcaceae > Arthrobacter > Arthrobacter sp. TE12232. The sequence continues at coordinate 176,306 of NZ_JBSSFK010000001.1, read as the reverse complement.
GCTCCGGTTGTTGTCTTCCGCTCCCGGCGGGCACTGCGCCGGATGCTCTGGTCACCCGGGCAGCTAGGACTCAGCCGCGCCTACGTGGCCGGCGAAATCGACGCACCCGGTGATATCTTCGCGGCCTTCGCGGCCCTCAGCTCGGCCGGGAAATTTGCCGAGCCAGGACCGTTCCGGCCGCCGACTCCCGCCGAAGTCTACGCGCTGATCAGGACTGCCGTCCGGCTCGGCGCACTCGGACCGAACCCGGCGCCGCCCCCGGAGGAAGCCCGCGTGGGCCGGTACGGCCGGCGTCATTCCAAGGGCCGTGACGCCGCGGCCATCTCCCACCATTACGACGTCGGGAACGACTTCTACGCGCTCGTCCTGGGACCGTCCATGGCCTACTCCTGTGCGGTCTGGGAATCGAAGGAGACCGGGCTTGACGCAGCCCAGGCCGCTAAACTCGACCTGGTCTGCCGCAAGTTGGGTCTCAAGCCCGGCATGCGCGTGCTGGATGTGGGGTGCGGCTGGGGCAGCTTCGCGCTGCACGCGGCGCAACATTATGGGGTCGACGTCGTCGGGGTGACGCTTTCGGTCGAACAGGCAGCCCTGGCCCGCAAACGGGCGGCGGACGCCGGCCTGACGGACCGGGTGGACATTCGTGTCCAGGACTACCGCGACGTCGACGACGGTCCGTACGACGCGATCAGCTCCATCGGCATGTCGGAGCACGTGGGACGCGAGCAGATCGGGCATTACGCTTCCCGGCTGCAGGATCTGCTCCGTCCCGGAGGCCGATTGCTTAACCACGCGATCTCTTGGAACGCCGGAGCGACCGCGCCGGACCCCGACTCCTTCATTCCCCGCTACGTCTTCCCGGACGGCGAGATGCTCAGCCTCACCGACATGGTCGCGGCACTTGAAACCGCGGGCCTGGAGGTGCTTGACGTCGAGGCCCTGCGGCGGCACTACGCCCTGACGCTCCGGGCCTGGGTGCGGAACCTTGAGGAGCACTGGGACGAGGCAGTCCGACTCGCAGGCGTGGGACGTGCGCGGGTGTGGCGGCTCTACATGGCAGCGAGTGCCCTCGGCTTCGAGGCGGGCATCACGGGCGTGAACCAGGTCCTGGTCCAGCGCCCGGGCGGCGAGGAACCGCCGTTGCGCCGCACGGCATGGATCTGATGCCACGTCGCGGCGAACTCACGAGGCGGCGCAGCGAGGAGGCCCGGCCACAGTCCGGCCACGGCCGGGACGCGGCGGCGTCCCGGTGGCTGACCCGCAGCCCGCGCGAGGCTAGGCTGACATCATGAGCAATACCGAAGTGGCGCCTCAGGAAATTGTCTGCGAAACGGACGCGAACTGCGCCGGCGTCGAACTGCTGGTTCCGCGGCAGGTCCCGCTGGGCGGCCCGCGTGCCATGGACGTCCGGCGCACTCTCCCGCAGCGCCAGCGGAGCCTCATCGGTGCCTGGTGCTTCCTGGACCACTACGGTCCGGACCGGGTAGGTGACTCCGGCGGCATGAAGGTCCCGCGCCACCCGCACACCGGGCTGCAGACCGTCAGCTGGCTTTTCACCGGGGAGATTGAACACCGGGACTCTGCCGGCTTCCACGCAGCCGTGCGGCCGGGTGAAGTGAACCTCATGACCGCCGGCCGCGGCATCAGCCACTCTGAATTTTCCACCCCGGACACAACCGTCCTGCACGGCGCGCAGCTGTGGGTGGCGCTGCCGGACTCGGCCCGCCACATGGCCCCCACGTTCGAGCACTATCGCCCGGAACCCGTTAGCGGAACTGGCTGGACACTTCGTGTCTTCTTGGGTTCGCTCGGCGGGTCCGTCTCGCCTGTCACTACTCACACGCCCCTCCTCGGTGCGGAGCTGGTGCTCGAAGCGGGCGCGGAACTGACCCTCGACACGGATGCTTCCTTTGAACACGGCCTTCTACTGGACACGGGCAGCTTCAGCCTGGACGGGCACCCCGTCCCGAAAGACAACCTCGCATACCTGCCGGTCGGTCACGGGACCCTGACGCTGACAGCGGGCAGCGACGGAGCCCGCGTCCTCCTGATCGGCGGAGCACCGCTGGGCGAAAAGATTGTCATGTGGTGGAACTTCGTCGGGCGCAGCCACGAAGAGATTGTCGCCTACAGGACCCAGTGGCAGGCCGAGATCGGTGCCGGGTCCGCTGCGGAGGACGGCGCCCATACCGACACCGGAGACGGGTCCGGCGGGGGAGACACGGAGTTGCGGTTCGGTTCATTCCCGCCGGGAGAGCCGGCGCCGCTCCCGGCCCCGGCCCTGCCGAATGCCCGCATCCGGCCGCGCGGCTGACTCGTGCTCGCCGGCAAGACCAACCGCTGCCCCCAACGAAGGAGACCATATTGGCCGCGATCACCATGAGGAACAACGCCGAGCGCAGCCGCTTCGAAATACTCGACGCCGGCGCCGTGATCGGCCAAGCGGCCTATGTGGACGACGTCGGGGCGGATCAGCGCATTTTCTATCACACGGTGATCAGCGAAGAATACGGTGGCCAGGGGCTGGCCGGGACGCTGGCCGCGCAGGCACTCGACGAGACCATCGCCGCGGGCCTCGTGATCGTTCCGGTGTGTCCGTTCATCAAGAAGTACCTTGGAAAGCACCCCGGCTATTCGGCCAACGTGGTGGCCCCCACTCCGGCACATCTGGAATTCCTGAGCGCCGCGCTGGCCCAACGCGTCCGGCAGTGACCCCGGCGAACGCCACAGTGCCTGCCGCTAAAGCGCCTGGCGCTCACGCATGCGCGAGGAACCGCTCCACTCGCCGGTCCGGGATGAGCCAGAGTGCGGCGACCGCCGCGTAGGTGGCGATCCCCAGGATCGGGGTCACAAAGGTCAGGGCCATCCCCGCGATGTACAGGGCCGGAGAACCCTTGCCCTTCCAGTCCCGCCCCATGGCCTCCTCCAGCGCGCCGCCCCGGCCCTGCTGACGGATCAGGGCCAGCTTCAGGATGTAGTACGCAATCGCCGCGAGCAGCAGGTTCAGCCCGTAAACCAGGACGGGCACCTGGGCCAGGCCCGCGTCATTTATCCAGCGAGTGGTGAAAGGGAAGAGGGACAGCCAGAACAGCAGGTGCAGGTTGGCCCAGAGAACGCCACCGTTGATCCTGCCGGCCAGATGCAGCATGTGGTGGTGGTTGTTCCAATAGATTCCGACATACACGAAGCTCAGCACGTAGCTGAGAAACGTAGGAAGCTCGTGGAGCAGGGCCGGCCACGTGGGTTCAGCCGGGACGTGCAGCTCCAGGACCATGATGGTGATCACGATGGCAAGCACGCCGTCGCTGAAGGCCTCCAGTCGGTTCTTGTTCACGGGGCCGCCTTCGATCGGGGCATCGTGGCCGATGCAGCGAGGGACTGCCGACGTCGTGACCCCTGCTTCGCAGGCACCGGGACCGCGCGTCCGCATTTCTGCGAGGAGTCTACCGGGAACCGGCCAGCGCCGGCCACGCTCCGCGAGCAGCCGCCCGGCGCTGAGCCCTACGGCGCCTGCGACGTGACCCTAGCCCTCGGGTTCTTCCGCGAGTTCTGCTTCGAGTTCGGCCTCGGCCATTTCGAGGGCGAAGCCCAGTGCACTGGCGAGGTTTCCGGAGGCCGCCACAATGCGGGGCGTCCCGACGATGGGGGCGACGGCAATCAGGACGCCTTGGACGTCCTCCAGGGTGATGCCGACTTCCATAGCGGTACCGGCATTGAGCAGATACGAAGCAGCCGGAGCGTCGACTGCCGCTAGGGCCGCGATCCGGGCCAGCATCAACTCCCGCGGATCGAGTGTGGAGCGTTCGAGCGATACGGCGGTGATATCGGCGAGGGTGCTGAGGACGGGGGTTTCTTCTTCGGCCATGGTGATGCCTCCATCTGGTTGCAATGGTTGAGTGCCGATTGGCGCGGCCAGTGCGGGCCGCTGCGACTCGATATCAACCTAACGCGCGACATCGGGGGAGGACATCACCCGAAGGGCATGAGGCGACCGTCCGCCACCCGGTCCGGAGGAGACGGCGCTTTGTGGATGCGCTGCCGGAACCTTCGGCAGCGCGTTGACGAGGGGCCGTTTCGGGGCCAGAATCGCATTAACCTGAGCCGAGGCGCGTTTGTGCGCTCAGGAGGAACTTGCCCCGGCAACCAGTGCCGGTGGCGGTTCCTGACGTCAAAGGGAGGTCGCCGACCATGGCCAAAGTCAAGCACCGGAGCGTCGAGGAACGTGCTGCGAACGGCAAGGGGTACCGAAAGGACACGCCCGTCTCCAGCCACACGGGCTGGACACCTGCTCCGGACCGACCGGACCCGGTCGCGCTCCTGGAGGAACAGAACCTCACCCGCGAACAGGACCTCGTGCCGGTGCGGCACGGCCGGATGCTCGTCTCGCCGTTCACGTTCTACCGCGGTGCGGCCAAGATCATGGCCGCCGACCTGAAGGACACCCCGCGCGCGGGCCTGGTTTCCCAGCTGTGCGGGGACGCCCACCTGTCCAACTTTGGCGTGTTCGCCTCCCCGGAGCGGACACTGCTGTTTGACCTGAATGACTTTGATGAGACGCTGCCCGGGCCGTTTGAGTACGACGTCAAGCGCATGGCCGCGAGTTTCACCATCGCGGCGCGGAACAACGCCTTCACCAAGGAGGAGACGCACGACGTGACCCTCACCGCCGTTCGGGCCTACCGGGAAGCGATGGCCCAATTCGCGCAGATGGGCACCCTGGATATCTGGTACGCACGCCTGTCCGAGGAACAACTGTTGGAAACCATTGACATGGCCGTGGCCACTCAGAAGGGGAAGGCCCTCAAGAAGGCGGCCCAAGGCATGGAGAAAACGGCGCGGGCGAATGTCGCGAAGGCGCGCACCCGCGACAGCCTGCAGGCACTGTCCAAGCTCGGCGAACTCGTGGACGGGCAGTATCGCATCGTCAGCCAGCCGCCGATCGTCATCCCCGCACGGGAGCTCGGTGAATCGCTCGGCGTGTCGGCCGATGAACTTCAGCACGTGATCCGTGAGCAGCTGCGGTCCTACCGGGCCTCGCTGCAGGACGACCGGCGGCACCTGCTGGAACGCTTTGAAGTCATCGACGTCGCCCGCAAGGTCGTGGGCGTCGGCAGCGTCGGCACCCGGGCGTTCATCGCCCTGCTCCAGGGCCGCGATCAGCAGGATCCGCTGTTCCTGCAGGTCAAGGAGGCCACGCGGTCGGTGCTCGAGGACCACTTGCCGAAGAGCAAGTTCAAGCAGCCGGGTGAGCGTGTGGTGCAGGGGCAGCGGATGATGCAGGCCGCAAGCGACATCTTCCTGGGGTGGACCCGGGGCGCACAGGAAGACCGGTACCTGTACTGGCGCCAACTGCGCGACATGAAGGGCTCGGCCGTTGTGGAAGCGATGAAACCGCTGGGCATGACGCTCTATGCCAACGTATGCGGCTGGACGCTGGCGCGCGCACACGCCCGGTCCGGGGACCCGATCGCGATCGCCGCGTACCTCGGCAAGAGCGACAAGTTCGATGTCTCGATCACCGACTTCTCCGAGCGATACGCCGACCAGAACGACCAGGACTACCAGGCCTTCGCCGACGCCGTACATTCCGGCCGTTTGGAATCGATCGAGGGCCTTTAGGCCGAGCGGGCGTCGTCCGAGTAACGGGACGGCAAGATCATGCTCCCCGGAAGGCGGCGCCGTGAGTGAACGACCCGCAGGCCAACAGGTGTCTCTCTGGGTCGCCACGGCCGGTGCCACCAGCTATCCGTCCCTGACCATGGAACTGGATGCCGACGTGGCGGTGGTCGGGGCAGGGATCGCCGGCCTTACTGTGGCGCTGGCCCTCAAAGGGGCCGGGCACACCGTCGCCGTCCTCGAGGCCTCGCGCATCGGCACCGGAGTCACAGGGCACACTACCGGCAAGGTCACCTCGCTGCACCGCCTGGTCTACACCGAGCTCACGGACCGGCACGGCCCGGATGTCGCGCGCGCCTACGGGCAGGCCAACCAAGCCGCGATCGAACACATCGCGCGGGTGGTGGCGGAGGAAGGCATCGACTGCGATTTCCGCAGGGTGTCCAACTACACCTACGCGGAATCCGACGACGCCCTCACCCGCGTCCGCGACGAAGCCGAACTGGCAGCACGGCTGGGCCTTCCTTCGGTCTTCACCCCCGAGGTGCCGCTGCCGTTCGCTGTCCGGGGCGGGGTCCGGTTCGATCACCAGGCGCAGCTTCACGCGGTGAAGTACCTTCAAGGCCTCGCCCGCGCCGTCGAGGGAGGCGGGAGCCACGTCTTCGAGGACTCGCGCGTCACGTCGCTGCGCGATGGTGCGCCGGGCGTCGTCGAGACCGCGCGGGGAACAGTCCGGGCTCGGGAGGTCATCGTTGCGACCAATGTTCCGATCGGCGACGCCGGACTGTTTGCCGGTCGCTGCTACCTGCACCGGTCCTACGTCGTTGCCGCCCCGGCGGCGCCGGAGCGTTTGAACGGGACCTTCATCAGCGTCGACGAACCGATGCGCTCTATCCTGGCGATCGACGTCGGCGGCGCGTCTTTTGTCCTCACCGGCGGCGAGGGGCACCGTGCCGCCGAACCTGGCGACACCCCCACCCGGTACCGCCGCCTGGAAGCGTTCTCCCGTGACCGCCTCGGCACCGGAGACGTCAGTTTTCGATGGTCCACGCAGGATTCCATGCCGGTCGACGGGTTGCCCTACGTGGGACGCATGTCCCCGGACGCCGGTCACCTTCATGTGATCACGGGGCTGCGCAAATGGGGCCTGACCAACGGCACTGCCGGAGCACTGATCCTGGCAGACACGCTCTCCGGCCGTCACAACCCCTGGGCGGCGGTGTTCGACAGCAACCGGACGGCTCCGGCCAGCCCTCCATGGACCGCCGGGCCGGCCGGCGGGGCAGCAGTTCTGCCGGCAGACCCCGGGAAACCGGAACCCAGGGGACAGACCGGCGTCGCCGGGCTGCGCCCGGGCGAAGGGACCGTTGTCGACGTCGACGGCGGGGCGATTGCTGTCTATGCCGCCGAATCCGGAAAGCTCCATGCCGTCTCAGCCATCTGCACGCACCTGGGCTGCACCGTGGAGTTCAACGCCGAGGACACGACGTGGGACTGTCCCTGCCACGGCTCCCGGTTTGCGACCGACGGCACGGTTATCCAGGGACCGGCGACCGAGAACCTCGCGGCGCGGCCTTCACCATCCCGTCCGGCTGGACCCGTTCCCGGCTGATTCCTCGGCCGTCCGGCCCGGCCGCCGTTCAGCGGCTGCGGCAGGGTTCGCGCGGGCAGTGTCCGCGCGGCGGAGCCGTTCAAGCCCCACGACGTCCCGGCCGAACGAATACAGCAGCAGCCCCAGGGCCGCGCCCAGCGCCACGCTGCCCAGCCACACAGGGACGCCGGGCAGCAGGGCGAAAAGCAGCGCCGCGGGTTGGATGGCCCCGATCACCTTGCGAAGGGTGCTGGACGGCAGCGGGACCTTCAGGGACGGTCGGAACCATCCTGCGGCAAGGAAAACGTAGTACATCAGGCCGATGCCCAACGGCCACGGGCCAAACGATCCCGCCGCCGCGCACGACAACACCAGAACCAGCGCGGCGTCGGTATCCGAATCCAGCCGCGCGCCCTCGGCCGTCGCGGACCCTGTCAGGCGGGCCACGCGTCCGTCCGCGGCATCAAGCAGAAACGCTGCCGTCCCCAGCACGAGGATCAGTCCGTGGGCCCCGGGTCCTGTGAACAGGTCCCACGCCGTCACCGCGGCACAGCAGGCCACGACGGCGGCCCGGCCGAGGGTGACCCGGTCCGCGGGGGTCGAAAACCGCGGCACGCGGCGCAGGACGGAGCCGGCGGCCCGCACGATCACCGCGGCACCGGCCACCAGCGCCAGCCACCAGAAAGCAGGCTCAGCCACGAGCACGGTGCCAAGCCAGATCCCGGCGACCAGATAGGCTGCGACGGCAACTGCGGCATCGGCCACGGCCCGGCGGGCGCTGGTGCCTGCTGGCTGCCGCTCATGGTGAGACGTTGTTCCCTCGCGCTTCGTGCCCTTGTGTGCCGCGTCCTGTTCACATGATTTCAGACTGAACCACCCCGCCCACATGCTAGCAATTGCGGGGGCGGCTCTCCGGTTGCCCCGCGCGGGCGGCATTGGTCGGCCCGCTCCCGGACCTCGCTGGACCGCGATTCCGCGCCTCTGTGTCGAACCCTGAACGTCCGGCCGCCTACTCCCGCGCTGTTCGGGCGGAGGACCGGGCAGGCCGCCGGGGTGTCCGGCGCCCGGCCCGGGCGAAGCCGACGGCAGCCAGGACGGCTCCGGCGGCTTCGGCCACCGCGCTCACCGTCTTCTCAAAAAACCAGACGGGATCGTACATAGCCGGGAAGGGACCAAAGGCAGGAATGTCCACGTAGCGGTACAGGACCACGGCGATGAAGGCACTGAGCGAAACGACGAACGCGACGGCGTAGGCGGCCCGGCTGCCGCGCAGGAGGACGAACAGCCCGGCCAGGACGGCCGCGGCCGATTCCAGCAGGAAGAGGTTGCCCTGGCCGATCCCCGCGGAGTTTCCCGCCTGGTAGCCCGGGGCCAGGTGGATGTGGACGCCGGCGTCGATGAACAAGGCACCGGCCGTGAGGATACGCAACGTCATGCCGGTTCGGTGGACGCCCACAGACTGCCCGGGGTGGCTTTGGGCGCTCATTTGACGATCAACACCCCGTGCATGCCCGGATGGAAAGTGCAGTGATAGGGGTAGGACCCGGGCTTCGTCGGAGCGGTGAAGGTGGCGGTGCCGCCGCCGCCTTTGACCTCCGTATCGAACGCTGTGCCCTCGTCGGCCGTGACTGTGTGCGCAGCGGTATCCATATTGGTGATGGCGACTGTCGCGCCGGGCGCCACGGTGAGCGGGTCGCCGAAGGCGAAGTCCTTGATCGTGATGGTGCCGGCGGCGGTGGCCGCCGTCGGACTGGCTCCGGTGCCGGAACCGGAAGCGGGCGACGACGTCGTTGCCGGCATGCCGCCTCCGCCCGCGCACCCGCCGGTTCCGACCAGGATCAGAACCACCCACAGCGACGACAGCTTCCGGCCAGCCTTCATGGCGCACCACCCCGAATGGATTATGGGAAATGAGCGAATCTACGTATGGAATTCATTGTGCGCCTGCCGGGCCTGAATGGAACCTGCCCGGTTGAATTGTTGCCGAATGGACCCGGGCCACCGCCGCCGGAGAGCCCGGGCCGCCACCGCCCGCGGCGTGCTGCTCCGCGGCATGCTGCCCGGGGTCCGGCCGGCGGGATAGCGTAGGGACTGCATGCATTCCAACCGTCGCAGGAGGCACGATCGCGTGAAGCGTAAGAAGTCCGGGCCGGTTTCGTTGACGGTGCTCATTGCCTTTGCCGTGAACATCCTTGTTGCCGCAGCCAAGACCGCGGCCGCGCTCATCTCCGGTTCAGCGTCCATGACCGCCGAGGCAGCCCACTCCTGGGCCGACACCGGCAACCAGGTCTTCCTGCTCATCGCAGAGCGGAAGGCCGCAAGGAAGAGGGACAGGTCTCACCCCATGGGCTACGGCCGCGAGGCCTACGTGTGGTCCATGATCGCCGCTTTCGGCCTGTTTACGGCCGGGGCCGTCGTGTCGGTGATGCACGGCATCCAGCAGCTCTTCACGCCGGAGCCGGCCGGCGAATACGCGATCGCCTACGCGGTCCTGGCGGTCGCCTTTGTCCTCGAGGGCGTGTCCTTCACCCAGGCGTTCCGGCAGAGCCGGAAGGCCGCGCGCGAGCTGGACCGGAATACCCTGGAACAGGTCCTGAAGAGCTCCGATCCCACCCTGCGTGCCGTCTTTGCCGAGGACTCGGCCGCGCTGGTCGGCCTGCTCATCGCCTTCGCCGGGATGTTCCTGCACCAGGTCACCGGGTCTGCGGTGCCGGATGCCGTGGGGTCCATTCTGGTGGGCATCCTGCTGGCGGCAGTCGCCGTCGTGCTCATCGACCGCAACCGGCGCTTCCTCGTGGGCCAGGCAGTGACCAGCGATATTGAGGACAGCATGGCCCGGCGGCTCCTTGCACACCCGGAGATCGAGCGCATCACCTACCTGCACCTCGAGTTCGTTGGCCCGCGCAAGCTCTACGTTGTGGCGGCAGTGGACATGCAGGGGGACCAGCGGGAACACGATGTTGCCGTGGCCCTGCGCCGGGTTGAACGCGAACTCGAGGACCACGAAACAGTCGAGGAAGCGGTTCTGACACTCGCTACCGCGGACGAACCGTCGCTGGTCTTTCCCGCCGGTTAAGGATAGGGCTGCGCTAGAAATCTGCCGCCGATGCTGCCGCGCCGGCCGGTGGCTGCAGAGGCGACCCCGAGGTCAGCAGTGCCTCAAGCACAGGGGACGGGCTGGGACTGGCCAAGAGGAAGCCCTGTCCCATGTCGCAGCCGAGCGAGCGCAGGAGACCGAGCTGCCCGGTGTCTTCGATGCCTTCGGCGATGACGGCCAGGTTCAGCTTCCGGGCCACTTCCAGAATGCCCTCAAGCATCGCCGCCGCCGGAGCGTCCCCGGGCAGTCCGGAGAGGAATGAACGGTCGATCTTGAGGATGTCCGCCGGCAGGACCGCCAGGGTGCTCAGCGACGAGAACCCGGTTCCGAAGTCGTCGATGGCGATGCGCACGCCGAAGCTCTTGAGCCGGTTGAGGGCGCCCACCCCGCCATCGACGCTCGTGGCCAGGGCGGATTCGGTGACCTCGAGGATGACCTTGTCGGCCTGGGCGGCGGGCTGGGACAGTATCCGCTCGAGGGCCGCGAGGTTCCTGTCGCTGGACAACTGCAGCGTGGAGAGGTTCACCGAGACCCAGATGTCTGCGGGAGTGCCCGGGGAGCGGCGCCAGCCGGCGACATGCCGGGTGGCCGTGTCGAGCACCCAGGAGCCGATGGGGCCGATCTCGCCGGTTTCCTCCGCCAGGGGGATAAAGTCCGCAGGGGACAGCCGGCCGAGGGTCGGGTGTTCCCAGCGGACCAGGGCCTCCACGCCGACAATCCCGCCGGTCCGGAGATCAACCACCGGCTGGTAATCGAGGCGCAGCTGCCCGGCCTGCACGGCAGTGGCGAGATCGGCCCGGAGGGCGGCGCGGTAGGTCATTTCGTCGTAGCCCCGTGCATCGAAGAGCTGGTAGCGGCCCTTGCCGCCATGCTTGGCCATGTACATGGCGAAGTCTGCCTGCCGCATCAGCTCGGCCGGATCCGCTGTTGCGGCGGTACGCTGCGCGGCTCCCATGCTGACCGTTACCTTGAGCCTGACCTCGTCGATCGAGAACGGCTCCCGCAGGGCATCCTGGATCCGTCCGGCGACGTCGTCCGTGGCCGTGCCGGCGTCGTCCAGGACGACGATCGCGAATTCATCGCCGCCCAGCCGGGCGACGAGGTCATGACCGCGGACGCAGCTCCGCAACCGTTGGGCGAGCTGAATGAGCAGCGCGTCGCCGCCTTCATGGCCGAGTGAGTCGTTGACATCCTTGAAGTCGTCGACGTCGATGATCAACAGGCCCTCGTGCCGGCCCCCATGCCCGGTGCGTGCATTGTCGGTGTGAACGTTCCGGGCGTCCGCATTCTTGGAGTCCGCATTGTTGATGTCCGGGCCAAACGCGGCAGCGAGGCGTTCGGTGACGACCGCCCGGTTGGCCAGTCCCGTGAGGGGATCATGCGTGGCCCGGAAAGTCAGTTCCAAGTGGCTGTCGTGCACCGTGGCGGCCATGGAATTGAAGGCCTCCGCCAACTGGCCCAGCTCGTCATTGCGGACAACGGTGATCCTGTGGCTGTAGTCGCCGGCCTGCAGCTTCAGGACCCCCTGGTACAACCCCTCGATGGGGCGCATCAGGTATTTGGTCATCCGGCGTCGGAAGTAGAACACGCCGACGGCGGCCAGCGCAAAGAGAGCCGTCCGGCCGGCCACCACCATCTGCTGGAGCTGGGCGCCATAGGCGACGCCGTCGTCGAGCGCGTCCAGGGAGGCGCGACGGATGTCGGCCAGCAGCGCGCGCGCCGTGGTCCCGGAGGCGGCGAATGCCGGGACCTCAGCCACGTGGTTGCCGTGCAGGACGGACACCTGGGTGCCCCAGAGACCGTGCGCCGACAGTCCCTCCTGCCACGAAGCGCGAGCCTCGCGGAGTGTGGACCGCATGCCGTGTTCGTCCGGCAGCATCACCGAGGCCGCATCGAACCGGGCGGAGATATCTTCTTGCTGCTGCAGGAAGGCCGAGGTATCTACGGGCGCCGAGGACAACAGTTGCAGGCCGGCTTGTTCGTGGGCGTCAAGATCGGTCCGCAACTCGGCGATCGCTTCGGACTCGACGCGGTGCTGGGCGGCGGCCCGCTGGATCTGATCCGTGACAACACGCACGCCCACCACGGTTGCCGCGGCCCCGGCGAGCAGGGCCAGCAGCATCAGCATGAACGCCCGGGACCATTCACGCTTCAGGCTCCCGGTGCGGGCAGGCCGACGGCGGCGCCTTCGACGGCCGGTGCGTCCCGCGGCGGCCACGGCAGCGCCGCCGGAAGGCCCCGGCGTGGTGGCAGCGGCGTTCGACGGCGACGCAACAGTTGGGTCCGCCAACTTGCTGTTGGAGTCACTCATGGGGTCAGCCTCCGGCCACGTGCCGGCACTCGCCGCATCGTCAATCAGGAGCGTAGCCGAAGGCGCCCCGACGGGTCATGTCCGGCTGCTTCCTGACACTATTGTGAAGCGTGTGACAGAAGTGCAGTGGGAGGACGACCGTCACGGTCACGCGCCGTCTCGCCGGGGGTTAGCTGAGGCAGTCCGCGCAGTACGCGTGCCCGTCCTTCTCCTTGGCGAGCTGGGACCGGTGCCGGACGAGGAAACAGGAATAGCAGGTGAACTCATCCTCTTTCTGCGGGATGACCGTGACGGTCAGCTCCTCGCCGGACAAGTCCGCACCCGGGAGCTCTACGCCCTCGGAGGTATCGGCCTCGTCGAGCTCGCGGACGACGCTCCGCGCATCGGGCGCGTTCGCCGAACGGAGAGCCTCGAGGGAAGCGTTACGAGATTCCGCAACGTCGGAGCGTACTTCGTCATAATCGGTTGCCACCTGGTGGTACTCATTTCCGTTGCTGGGTGTGTGATCGGGAGCCTCTGACGGATCTCCGGGATTGAACGGTACAGCATTACACCGGGTGAATGCTGGGGACAGGGGGAGTCGCGGCAGTGACGCTCGTGACACCCGGCGGAAGCAGCCTGCCCCGCGGCCCTTCCACTTCGTTCGCTACTGGTCACACTGGCGTCATGTGCCGTTCATTTGCGTGCCCTAGCCTGAATCCTTAGGGACCATCCAGCACGGGCACCATCCGCTTCATCCGCCGGGAGGGATTTACCATGGCCGACATCGCTGCAGTGCTTGGACGGCTCACGCCGGACGAACTCGACGAATTGCGGTCCCTCGGTCCCAACGGGCACCTGACCCGACGCCTTACCGATGCCCTCGATCGCGCGGCAGGCGGTCCCGGGGCCGGGCGCGGCTACTACGTCCCCAACGGGAGCGTCAGTTCCACCGGAGGCCCGCACGTGATTCTGCGCAGCGACGTGTCAGGTTGGCTGTTCGGGCCGGCCCGGCCGGCTTAGCGGGCGACGGCTCGTATCGCGCGCGTGCCCAGGCCGTGCGCCGGGACACGCAGGATTCTCCACCCAGACCAGCCCGCGAAGGTCCATACTTCTCTCAAAGAGAGGGGTCCTGGATTGCGGATTCTGATGGTTGAGGATGAGCGCGCACTTGCGGAAACGGTCCGCCGCGGGCTGAAGAACGAAGGGTTCGTCGTCGACGTCGCCCATGACGGCGTCTCCGGACTCCTGGCAGCGCTCGAGAATCCGTACGATGCGATCCTCCTGGACCTCATGCTGCCGCGGATGAACGGCTATGACGTCCTCAAAGAACTGCGGCAGCGCAAAGTCTGGGCTCCCGTCCTGATGCTCACGGCCAAGGATGGCGAATACGACCAGACCGATGCCTTTGACCTGGGAGCGGACGACTATCTCACGAAGCCATTCAGCTTCCTGGTTCTGGTGGCCCGGATCAGGGCGCTGATCCGCCGCGGAGCGCCGGCCCGGCCCGTCGTCATGACGGTGGGCACGCTGACGCTTGATCCTGTTAACCGCAGCGTCCGCCGAGGGGAAACCGTCATCAGCCTCACGGCCAGGGAGTACGGGCTCCTCCAGTACCTGATGCGACGGCACGGCCAGATCGTCTCCAAGGTGGAGATCCTGCAAAACGTCTGGGACCCGGCGTTCGAGGGCGCGGACAACGTTGTGGAGGTCTACGTCAGCTACCTCCGGCGCAAGATCGATGCCCCCTTCGATCTCCACACACTGGCCACCGTGCGCGGCATGGGCTATCTGCTCAAAGCCGACCCGACCCCTGAGTCGTCTCCTGCCATCCGGAGTCGCGGAGACTGAGGGCTGACTCCCCGGCAGGTTCCGGGCTGGGAAGGGCAATCTCAAAACGGCAGAGCCCCGGCGGTGCGTCGGCGGGACGGATGGTCCCGTGATGGGCGGCCACAATCTCCGCCGCGATGGCCAATCCCAGCCCGCTGCCCCCGCCGTCCCGGGAGCGGCTGCCGTCGAGCCGGACAAAGCGTTCGAAGATCCGGTCCCGGTCAGCCTCGGGAATGGGGTCGCCGTCGTTCTCTACCGTGATGACCGCCCGGTCTCCGGTGGTGTGCAGGTCCACGGCGATCCGGGACAGGGCATGGCGATCGGCGTTGTCCAAGACGTTCCGCAGCACCTGGGCCAGCCGGCGGCCGTCGCCGCGGATCCGTGCCGGGACGAGGTCCACTGAAACCTGGTGGCGGCTGGTCGATCGCAGCCGGCGGATCTCCTGGTCCACGACGTCGTCAAGGTCCACGTCCTTTTGTTCCACTTTCAGGCCGCCGTCACTTGCTTTAGCCAGCGTCAGCAGGTCCTCCACGAGGAAGCTCATGCGGTTCGTCTCTTCGGCGAGGACATCTTTCATGTGCAGCCACATCGCCCCGGTGGGGTCTGCCGCCGCGATCTCGATTCCCGCTTTGAGCGTGGCCAACGGGCTGCGCAGTTCGTGGCTGGCGTCCGAGACAAACCGGCGCTGTTCAGTGTCCGAAGCTTCCAGCCGGTCCAGCATCGAGTTCATGGTCAATGCCAGGGCCCGGACTTCATCGTTGGTCGGCGGCACATCGACACGCCCGTCCAGCCGCCCTGCATTGATACGCGCCACCTGACCCCGGATCCGTTCCACCTGGCGAAGGGAGCGACCCACCAGCAGCCACACGGATGATGCCACGGTGAGCAGCAGCACCGGCGTGGCTCCCAGCATGAACCACGCCACCGTCGAGATCGTGTCCGCCTGAATCTGTGACGCCTGGGCCACGACCACCGCGTACTTCTCGGAACCGGAACCCGCACCGACGGTGACGATATGGTAGTTGTCGTTGTCGTCAATGCGGGGCAGGCCCGGGACGTCCTGGATCATGATCTGGCCCGGTCCGGGCCGCTGGGCAGACAGCGGGATACTGGCGACCACGGGGTCCGAGGCGGCCACGACGATCCCGGCAGCGTCAAGCAACTGGACGAACTGGCCCGCATGTGAGGTACCCACGATGTAGGTCCTGGCGTCCTCGATGTCTTGATCCGCCATTTCGGCGATCACGTCCATCGCCTTCTGCCGTGCTGTGGCCTCGGTGGCCCTGCTCAGGGATGTGTTTAGCAACACCAGCAGGACGAGGCCGCCGAGCAAAAGTGCCAAGGCCACAACGCCGACGGCGGCCGCCGTCGATCGCTTTCGTACGCCCCAGCGTGTCGCGCCCCGACGGCTCGCGTCCGGTTCGGGGGTGCCGCGCGGGGCCTGCTTGCTCGGTGCCATGGTCCAAGAATGCGGCACCGTGCGGCTCCGGACAACCAGGGGACAAGCGATCCGGCCACATTGCCGCGCAAGGCGCCGCTCTCAGCTTCTTCTCAGCAGCATGGGGGACAGTAAGAACAGGACCCGGGACACCAGCCACCTCCATAGATTCCGGCCGCATGCTCTCCTCAACCAGCGTGCGGCCGGCCAGGTTTCTTCTACGAGCGCCGCCGCCGGCGGCCCGCCGGACCGGTCGCACCCGCGAAGCGATGTGTGGCGGGCGGGGACCTCACGACCTGGCAGCCACGCGGAGCCAGACAAATTGCCGCGGGTCCAGGACGATTCCGGTGTCGATGCGCACCTTGGCGCCGGTCAGGACGTCGACGGCGTCCCCCGTGAAGCCGGACAGCGTCACCGCTGACACCTCCTGCGGCCCGTCGCTGAAGTTGGCCAGCACCAGAATCAGTGTTTCGGCTCCGGGGCGCTGGTACCCCAGGACGCCCGGATTGTTCGTGGCGAACCCGATCAGCCGGGTGCCGGCGAGTTCCGGCGTCGCGGACCGCGCGGAAACCATCCGGCGCAGCCCCGCGTAGACCGCCCCGGCCGGAGTTTCCGGGTCCGCGCGCAGCGCGTAGTCCGCAGCCGGGTAGTGCGGCCGGTGCACCCACCGGCTGTCCGCTCCATGCCCTGCCTCGAGGTCATACTGGTAGTCATTGAGCTGGCCGACCTCGTCGCCGAGATAGAGCAGCGGGATCCCGCCGGTGCTGAAAGCTACCGAATGGGCCAGCAGGATCCGCTCGACCGCAGCCACTGTTCCGTCCTCAAGCCCGCACAGGGACGCCGTCGTGCCGGAAATCCGGCAGTCGCCGGTGCGGGGGTTGTCCTGGAACGGCACACCGCGGGCGAAGCTTCCGGGAAAGCGGTTGACGTAGAAGGCATTGAGGAAGCGCCGGTGGTCGAAGCCGTTGATGCCGAGTTCAGCTGCGTCTTCATCCGCGAACGTCCAGCCGATGTCGTCGTGGCTGCGGACATAGTTCACCCAGGACGTGCCGGCCGGGAGGTTGTGCCGCCGGTCCAGAGCCTGCGAAAGCAGCGACACGTCGCGGGTGGCCAGCGACTCCCAGATCAGCGCCATCTGGAGGGGATTGTAGGAGAGTTGGCACTCGGCGGGGTCGATGTACCGTGCCACCTCATCGGGGTGGACGATCGCCTCGGATTTGAACAGCAATGACGGCGCGGCCAGCCGGCACACGGCATTGAACGCCTGAAGCAGCGTGTGGGCTTCCGGCAGGTTCTCGCAGGGCGTGCCGAGCTGCTTCCAAATGAAGGCGACGGCGTCCATCCGGAGTATATCCACGCCCTGGTTGGCCAGGAAGAGCATCTCACCGGCCATGGCCCGGAAGACGGCCGGGTTGGCGTAGTTCAGATCCCATTGGAACGTGTGGAAAGTGGCCCAGACCCAGCGCCCGTCCGGCATTTCAATGAAAGATCCGGGGTGGTCGTCCGGGAAGATTTCGCGCACGTTCTGCTCAAACGCGTCCGGCATTGTCCGGTCCGGGTAGATCCAGTAGAAGTCGCTGTACCCCGCCTCACCTTCGGCCGCTTTCCGGGCCCATTCGTGTTCGTCGGAGGTGTGGTTGAAGATGAAATCGACCACCAGGCTGATGCCGTTGGCCCGCAGCTCGGCGGCGAGGTCGCGCAGCTGCTGCATGGTGCCCAGCTTGGGGTTGACCTGCCGGTAACTGGAGACGGCGTAGCCGCCGTCGGAATGTGGTTCGGGTGCCAGGAACAGCGGCATGAGGTGCAGATAGGTGAGGCCGAGTTCCTTGAAGTAGGGGATCCGGGCGCGGACGCCCTCCAGGTCCTCGGCGTACCGGTCGACATAGCAGACGCCGCCGAGCATGGTGTTGGCCTGGAACCAGCCGCTGTTGTGCTCTCGTTCAGCGTCGAGGGCCTTGAGATCGGCCGGCCTCCCGGCCCACGACCGGGCGGACTGCAGCACGAGCTCCGTGAGCTGGTCCAGCCAATCGGGCCGTGCGCCGTAGAGATCCTGGAAGAGCCGGAGCAGTACCGGGAAATGGCGGTCGAAGCGTTCTTCGAAGACGGCCCGGTCCGGGTCCTCCCAGGCGACTCCCGGGTCCGAGGCCAGGACGCTGAGCACATGCTGGCGCGCCTCGTGATCCAAAACGGCCGGTTCAACCATGGAGGGTCTCCTTCGACGAACTGCGGCCCTCGGCGGCGCCACGACATGTCACATCCTTGCAGACGGACGGACCGGTGCCCAAGCACAGGGGCCGTGTTTCGGCACGCTCGTGCGACCCCTGCGGAGGTGGCCGCCACGGGCTGGGTCTATAGGCTGGCCAGATGACCGAGCCCGCCGCCCTCCTGCCGACGTTGCTGTGCGTCGGGCTCCTGATGGTGGTCACTGTCGGGCTGCTGGCGGCTGCCCGGATCCCGCACAGCGCCGCGCCCGCGCTGGCCATCCTCCGTGGAGCCGCTCAGCTGGCCGTCATCAGCCTGATACTCGGTGGAATCATCACCAGTCCCGTGTGGGTCGGCGCTGCGCTTCTCGTGATGTTTACGGTGGCAGCGGTGACGGCCGCACGGCGCCTCGGCTGGTCCTGGAGCCGGCTGGGCGTCGTCGGCGGCGCGATGGCCGCCGGCATCCTGGTGACCCTGGCAATCGATTTCGGCACGGGCGCGATCGCCTTCACGCCCCGGTATGCCCTGGCCATCGGAGGGATCGTGATCGGCAACGCGATGACGATTGCCACACTGGCGGGCCGGCATTTCGCCGAGGCAGTGAACGAGCGCTGGGATGAAGTCGAAGCCTGGCTGGCGTTGGGCGCGACGCGGCGCCAATCGACGCTGGAACTGGCCCGGCGTGCGGTCTATTCGGCACTCATCCCATCGACCGACCAGACGAAGACGACCGGCCTGGTCACGCTCCCGGGGGCTTTCGTCGGCGCGATCTTCGGGGGACTGTCACCCTTGGAAGCGGGCCGCTTCCAGATCGTCGTGCTCGCCTCGATCATGGCCGCAGGGTCCATTACCGCCGTCGCCCTCATCCGTGTCCTTGCGCCTGTGAGGGTGCGGCCCGCCCGGCCCCGCTGAAGCATGCCCCGCTGAAGCCCGCGCAGGGGCGTTGTGGTTAGGCCGGCACCCGGATGACCAGCGGGTCCATGGCCTGGCCGTCGGCGTACTGGCCGTCGAACAGTTCCGAGCCCGACTGGGAGATGGCGACGTCGACGCGCTCCCAGACCAGAAATCCCTCCATGTTGCGGGGCGCAGCGGTGCGCAGGGTACCGACATCGGTGCGCTCCTGCCCGCCGCCGTCGCCGGTGCTGATGGAAAGGACCCCGTGCCCGGCCGCGGATTCGACCCAGGGATCCAGCAGCCGGACAAACATCATCCCGTGGTGGCCGGCGACGCGGACGTCGCCGCGGAACCGCAGCACACCCGTGCCGCTGGCGGGATCGTACTCGGCGCCGTCCGGTGCGAAACAGAACTCTCCGGACGCGGTCACGGTGGCGCCGTCCGCCGCGGAAACGGCTCCGTCAGGGAGCCCCGAGATGTAATCCATAAAGCTGCGCTTGATGCCCCAGGTCAGACCCGGCAAGGGCAGCGAAGCGGGGGAAGCGGACGCTGGTATCACGTAGGTTCTCCTGGGCTGTCGGGCGGATCTACGTCCGAGCCTAGCCGTGGATCGGCGCCCGGCTGAACTGTTGCACCGCCAACGGGCCCGGATTCGCCGCATTTCTCTGACGGCGTAGCCACCTCAGGACTACTCCCCGGGCCGCGGTGGTTGACTTGGATGAGTACCGGTGAGCAGGAGGTGCACAATGGCCGCAGCCGTGAGCAGGGTGCCCGGACCTGAAGCGTCCGGACCCGGGGCGTTCGGATCCGAGATGTCCGCGGACCCGCTGGATTCCTATTCCGCAACGGTCATCCGCGTCGCCGCGGCCGTCACGCCGCTTGTCGCAGCGCTCGAAATGACCGGCACCGGGCGCGCCGGCAGGCGCACGGGCGGCGCCGGTTCCGCCGTCCTGTTCACCTCGGACGGGTACCTTCTCACCAACGCCCATGTGGTGGGCGGCGCCGCATCCGGACACGCAGTCTTTGCCGACGGCACGAGCACCGCCGTCGAGGTGGTCGGTGCCGACCCGCTATCCGATCTCGCCGTGGTCCACGGCCGGGCGCCCACGGCGGCGCCGGCCGACATGGGCGACGCCGAATCGCTCCGGGTCGGGCAACTCGTGATCGCCGTGGGCAATCCGCTCGGACTTTCGGGGTCGGTCACGGCCGGGGTGGTCAGCGGGCTTGGCCGGTCCATCCCCGTCTGGTCCGGACGGAACCGGCGCGTAATCGAGGACGTTATCCAGACCGATGCGGCCCTCAACCCCGGCAGCTCCGGAGGGGCGCTGGCCGACGCCCGCGGGCGGATCGTCGGAATCAACACGGCCGTCGCCGGAGTAGGCCTGGGCCTGGCTGTTCCCATCAACGCCACGTCCCGTCGGATCATCGCGTCGCTGCTCAAGGACGGCCGTGTCCGCCGGGCCTATCTTGGCCTGGTGAACACGCCGGTCCAGCTGCAGCCAAGCGCCGTCGTCCGGACAGGCCGCAGACAGGGTTTGCTCGTGGTGGAAGTCCTTCCCGGCTCGCCCGCCGAACGCGCCGGACTCCGGGCCGGCGACATCCTCCTGAAGGTCGGGCAGGTGTCTGTGTCCAACGCTGAGAGCCTACAGAAACTGCTCTTTGCTGAGGCAATCGGCGAGCCGCTGGATCTTGCGGTGCTTCGCGACGGCACTGAGCTGCGTGTGGTCGCTGTACCCGCCGAGATGACCGAGAACCAATAGGGAATAATCCTGCCCTGATCGGGTTGCATTTCACGACAGAATGAGCCGGCTCGAGCCGAAATTCTGCCCCACTGAGGCGTCCCGCGAACTACTTGCCTGCGTTCGACGGAGGCCCGCGGAATTACTTGTTTTGCGCCGGAAACACTTGCCTGCCATCGCGCGGCCTTACTTGGCGGTACTGATGCCTGTACGCGTCTTTCTTCGGCCGAAAGATCGGGTAGCGGCATGCCTTGTTGCGCCCAGCCAGGCGTGTCACGGTGACATTGGAAAGCCGGAGGGAACAGAGTCTCAGTACGGCCTGGTCTCGATGTTGATCCGGCTCTTCGCAGACGATTGAGTTCGTTTTATCTGGGGAAATCGGAGAGCATCGTGGAAAGCCTAACGGGACCAACACCCTCCATTTCGGTCCGATTGTTCGGATCATTCGAAGTACGCCGTGACGGCGTAGCGCTCACGGCCGCCGACATGGGGGGCTGCAAGCCCCGCCACATACTGGAAATCCTCCTCCTGAACCTCGGAACGCCCGTGTCTAAAACCCGCCTGATCGATCTTCTCTGGGGCGCGGCAGCCAGCGACGGTTCCGTGGCCACACTGGAGAGCTACATCAGCGGCATACGGCGTGCCATCCAGCCCGGCCAGACCAAGACCGGTCCGCTCCGCACCGCCAACAGCGGCTACGTCCTGGATCCCACACTGGTGGATCTGGACCTGTTCCGGTTCCGTGGACTGGTCCGCGACGCCGGAGAGCTGCCTCCTGACGAGGCGTATCCGCTGCTGCTCGAGGCCCTCGACATTTGTGCCGAGCCCCTGCTGGGGTTCGAACTTGCCTCCGATTGGGCAGAGGAGGCGCGCAGCCGCCATTCGGCAGAAAAAGTCGCGCTGCAAATCTTTGCCGCAGAAACGGCCGCCTCGCTGGACAAGCCGGACGACGCCGTGAACCTGGTCCAGGCGGCCATCCGTGCCGAGCCGCTCAACGAACGGGCCTGGACGGTGCTGGTGACGTCCTATGAGCAGGCCGGCCTGCCCGCCGAAGGACTCGCGGCGTACGACCGCTGCCGCCGCCTCTTCGACCGCGACCTCGGCTGCGCGCCGGGCCCTGCGTTGCAGGAGGCTCATCTGAGGCTCCTGCGGCAGCGCGCCGAAAGCAACTCCGAGCTCTCGGAGGTACTGGCGGCCCTGCTTTTTCTGGGCGAGCGGCTGAACGGGCCCAAGGGCCGGCAACTGCCGCCGGCGGAGTCGCGGCGCATGCATGAGAACGCCGGACGGGTGCTCGATTCCTTTCTCCAGCGCGTCCGGGCCGCGGTCTAACTCCTTGACGAGGGACGCCCCGGGGCGCCCGGACGCGCCATATTTTGCGCACCCGCGGCCGCCGCAACCGGGGCGGGGCGTTAGCTTGGTCACGTGGCCGTGATTCTCGAGAAATCCGGCCGTGCCGGGCGTCATACTGGGAAGGTCCCTGGCGGGCAGTCCGACCGCCGGGTGTGAGGAGGGCCCATGGAAACCTTGAAGAACGTCGTCACGAACGAGTACTTCCCCGCTGCGGCAGTGCTGTCCGGGGTCATCCTGTTCTGGGTCCTTGGCCTTTTCGGCGGACTGTCCCTCCTAAGTACCCGCCAGTCTCCGGTGACCACCCTGACCTGGCTGCTGTTCGTCTACGCCGCAGCGGTACTGTCGCCCCTCGCGGGGCTCGTCGCCGCCGTCGATCTCGTCCGCCGTTGGCTGCGGAACCGGCAGGCACGCGAGGCGGAATCCGCCTAGCCGGCACTCCCCGGCAACACGGCCCCGACCGTACAGCGGTAGCGCGGCCGGCGCCGCTCCCTACTCGAAGCGGGAAGCGTCGCCCATGCCGCGGCGGACGACTTCGGCGACACCACTTGAGAAGTCGATGACCGTGGTCGGCTCGGCCCCGCAGTCGCCGGAATCGATCACGGCGTCTACGACGTGATCCAGCCGCTCCTTAATCTCCCACCCCTGCGTCAGCGGCTCGTCCTCATCCGGGAGCAGCAGCGTGCTGGACAGCAGCGGCTCGCCGAGCTCGGCCAGCAGTGCCTGGACCACGGGGTGGTCGGGGATGCGCACGCCGACCGTCTTCTTCTTCGGGTGCAACAGGCGTTTGGGGACCTCCCGGGTGGCGGGGAGGATGAACGTGTAGCTGCCTGGCGTGACGGCCTTGATACTGCGGAAGACGTCGTTGTCGATCTGGACAAACTGGCCCAACTGCGCGAAGTCCTTGCAGACCAAGGTGAAGTGGTGTTTGTTATCGAGGTGGCGGATGTTCCTGATCCGGTCCAGGGCTTCCCGGTTACCCAGTTGGGCGCCCAGGGCATAGCAGGAATCGGTGGGATAGGCGATCAGGCCGCCGGAGCGCAGGATTTCCACCGCCTGGCTGATGGAGCGCGCCTGGGGGTTGTCGGGGTGCACATCGAAGTATCTCGCCATGGGTCGAGCTTACGCCCGACGGCGGCCTGGGTGCTGACGCAACGGTCCGATACGCGTGTCCGGCCGCCCCCGCCGTCGTGAAGTTTCGGTTTTCCGCACCGATTTCGGGCGCCCGCTGCGTGGATCCGCGTAGCGGCTGCCCCTTGTCGTAGCGGAAACCGGTGCTACGTCTGCGGGAGGCTTTCCGCCGGCCGGGGCAGCGCTTCGGTGGGTCTGCCGTCGTGCTTACCGGGGCGGGTGGAGTTTGTCCGTAGACAGGGCTGTCTGATAAGTTCTCATCGCCCCCCTAGACAGTTCTGTCTACCATCGGGACCGGAATCAGCTTCGAAGGACCCGGCGCGAGTGATGTCTGGTCTCCGGCACGACCTGAAAGTAGAAGAAAATTTCCATGACGCCCCAGCGCACGCTCGTCCTTGTTGCCCACCCTGACCTTGAAAGCTCGCGGATCACCGCGCACCTCACCAGAGCCATCATGGACATGGACAACGTGACCGTCCATGATCTTTGTGCCACATACCCGGACCGCCGGATCGATGCTGTCCGCGAGCAGGACCTGCTGCGCGGGCACGACACCATCGTCTGGCAATTCCCGTGGCACTGGTACTCCGTGCCCGGGGTTCTGAAGGAGTGGATGGATCAGGTGCTCACGTACGGCTTCGCCTACGGGGCAGGAGGCGACGCCCTCCGCGGAAAGCGGCTCCAGCTGGTGCTTTCGACCGGCGGCCCGGAAGCGTCCTATGCTCCGGCAGGGCACAACCGCTTCACGATGGATGAGCTCCTGCGCCCTCTTGACGCCACTGCGCACCTCTGCGGACTGGACATGGCCCAGCCGCTCATCCTGCACTCAGCGCCCCGCGTGGATGCCGATGAGCTTCAGCGGCACGCTGACCGGTACCGCGAACTACTGGCTCCAGTGGCGGCAGCCACCGGTCGCTGACCAGCCACAGGCCCAAGCCATACAGCGGCGAGGTGCGGGCCGCCCCTCAGGCGGCCAGGGCGGCGAGCATGAGCGCAAGCGCCCCGGCGGCCACGATTTCCACGGCCGTGTCGGCGACGTCCCGGCACCGGGGCCAACGAGCACCCCGCAGCGCGCCGCCGCGGCTGCACAGGGCTGCGGCCACGGACGTGCCGCCGGTTCGCGGCCAGAGCTGGAGGAGCAGCCGAAGGGTCCACGCCACGGTGGCGAGCCCAAAGAATACGGCCAAGCCAAAAGCCGCAGCCGGCACCAGGGATAGCTGATCGCCCCACCCGGGGAGCCGTGCCGTCAGCGGCCCGGCCGCCGCAGCTCCGTGGTGTGCCGGGGCCACGGGAAGCAGGCGCGCTTCGGACTGAGGGACGGCCCCGAGGTCGCCGGCGGCCAGCATGAAGGCCATCGCGGCCATGGCCGCAGCATCGTAGAGGGGCTTCGCCCGGCCAGCAACTGGCCGGTCACCAACGTGCTTGCCGGCAACGGCCCGGCCACGGACCGGCGGGCCGTCCCGTGGGGGCGTCCGGTACGAGACGGCCTGCACTACGAACCACCAGGAGCCCAGAACAAATAGGAGAACCTGCGGCAGGAGGGGCCACTGCCCGCGCGGCAGGAACATCAGCGCCATCGCCGCCATCATGAGGGAATGCAGCGCCAACCCGACCCGACCTGCCGCTCCGGAAGCGGCCACGGCCCGGCAGGCCGAGAACAGCGTTGCCGCCAGGAGAAGTACCGCCATTGTCCAGCGCACGGCCTCGTCCGCAGTCACGGCAGCGCAGTCACGGCAGCACGGTCACGACTGCTCGTCGTGATGAATCCGTTCGACAAGACGCCGCAATGGCTCCCCGCTGCCGTTCCACTGCAGGGCGATGAACTCCGCGGCAATGGACACGGCCGTTTCCTCGGGCGTGCGGGCGCCCAGATCAAGGCCCACCGGGCTGTGGAGCCTGGATAGCTCGTCGTCGCCCAGTCCCGCCTCCCGCAGCCGTGCCAACCTGTCCTCATGAGTGCGGCGGGAGCCCATGGCGCCGATAAACGCCACGGGGCTGCCGCGCAGGGCCACCTCAAGGACGGGGATGTCGAACTTCGGGTCGTGGGTGAGGACGCACAGCACGGTCCTGGCATCCAGCAGGCCTTGGGCGAACTGGTCGCTCAGATAGCGGTGCGGCCACGCATTGACCACCTCGGCGGCGTCGGGGAATCTCGCCGGCGTGGCAAAGACCGGCCGGGCATCGCACACCGTCACCCGGTAGCCCAGGAAGGCGCCCAGGCGGGCAAGCGCGGCGGCGAAGTCGATCGCGCCAAAGACGATCATGCGTGGCGGTGGAGCATAGCTGGCGAAGAAGACACGCATACCGGTGTCCAGCCGTTCGCCGTCGACGCCGTAGTTCAAGATGCCTGTGCGCCCGGCGGCGAGGAGGCCCTGGGTGTCGTCGCCCACGGCGTGGTTGGTCCGCTCCGAACCCAGATCACCTTCACACCCTCCCGGCCGGACGATCAGGTGCCGTCCCACCCGCGTGGCATCGGGGTGTTCGATGACCGTGGCGACCCCTACCCGGCGCCCGGCGGCGATGTCCTGTGCCACTTCGTTGAGTTCGGGGAATCGGAGTCGGGAAACAGGTTCGACGAAGATGTCGATGATTCCGCCGCAGGTCAGGCCCACCGCGTAGGCATCGTCGTCGCTGATCCCGTAGCGCACCAGGGCGGGCTCGCCCTCGTCCTTCACCTGGCTGGCCAGCTCGTAGACGGCTCCCTCGACGCAGCCGCCGGAGACGGAGCCCACGGCGTCGCCGCCGGCCGTTACCAGCATCGCCGCCCCCGGGAGCCTGGGTGCTGACTTGAACGTGCTCACGACGGTGGCCAGGCCCGAGGTGGCGCCGCTCAGCCAGTCGGGCAACATGGCCGCCAGGACATCGCGCATCGGCCCTCCTCAGAGCCTGCCGCACAGGCGGAGCATCCGGAACGCAGACCGCCGCCCGGCCCAGTACGCAATGCACGCCACCACGGCGACGACGCCGAGGACTTTCACCGGGCTGGAAAGCTGATCCGTCGCGATTCCCTTGGCCAGGCTCAACGCATCCAGGCTGCCGGCCGGCGCGGCACCGGTGGGGGCGCCCGCCATGGCCGGCGCCGCCGCAGTTGGAGCACCCGCCGTCGTGCCTGCAAGGGGGGCAGAAACCGCAGCCGACGCCGGGACCGGCTCGGGGACGGCCTGCGCTGCGGGCGCCGGGGCAGACGACGCCTCCGGGCCCTGTTCCGGGACAGGGGGCGCCCCCTCGGCCAGCATCGTCTGCAGGTTGTTCGCGAAGAGGGCCATCATCTGCTCCGTGACGCTGCCGATGACGCCCTTGCCCATGGCGGCGGCCTTGCCGGACAGCGTCAGGTCCGCGCTGACGGCCCCTCGTGTGGCATCCCCTTCTTGTGTGAGCGTCAGGGTCACGGTCGCCTCGGCGGTGCCCTGTCCGCGGGTCTCCTGTGCCTTGCCGCCGAGCACGGCACGGTGGTCGGCCGCGTTGCGTTCGATGACGTTCAGCAGGCCTTTGTACTGCATTGAGACGGGGCCGAGCTTGACGCTCATGCCCACCTGGTAGGCGTCGTCGGAGAGCTTGTTCAGGATTCTGGCCCCGGGAAGGCACCCGGCCACCCGTTCAAAGTCCATCAGCGTGTCCCACACCGTGTCGATCGGGGCGACCACCGAGAAAGTGCTGTCTATCTGCATGAGTTCCCTCTTCCCTTGAGTGATGCCTGGCCGTCGCCGCGGATTGCGGCCGCCACCTCTGCCAGCGCCGTGTAGCTGTGTCCGCTGACGAATTCGTCGCAGTACGGCAGGGCCGCGGCCATTCCGCCCACCAGCGGCTGGTACTGCGGCGCTGCCTTGCGTGGATTGACCCAGATGATCCGGTACGCCAGGCGCCGCAGCCGCGCCATCTGGGCCGCGACCTGTTCGGGGTCCTCCTGCGCCCAGCCGTCCGAGAAGATCACCACCACCGCGCCGCGGGCCAGGCCGCGGCGGCCGTGCTCGTCGACGAAGTGCCGGATGCTGTCGGCGATCCGCGTTCCGCCGGCCCAGTCCGGGGCGGCCGTGGCGGCCCGGGCCAGGGCCTCGTCGGGATCGCGGAGCGCCAGTTGCCGGGTCAGGCGTGTCAGCCGGGTGGAAAACACGAAGGCCTCGGCGCCGGCACCTGCCACGGCCCCCTGCAGCAGCGAGACGAAAATCCGCGCATACGGTTCCATGGATCCGGAGACGTCGCACAGCATCACCAGCTTGCGGCGCTGCGGGCGGCGCCGGGCATACAACAAGCGGGTGGTGTCAGTGCCCGAGCGCCGGGCCGCACGGACCGTGGCGCGGACGTCCAGCCGGGCGCTGCTGTGGGCGGACTTCCGGGCGCGGCGGCTCAGGCGCGTCGGGGTGGCGAGCAGCAGCCGGGACGCCAGCCGCCTGATCTCCACGACTTCCTCCTCCGTCAGCTGAGCGAAGGACGCTTCGTGCAGCCGCTCCTCGGGGGAGGCCATAGCCAGCACGGCATCCCGCTCCGGGGCGTTGCCGTCTTGGCCGGCGTCCGGTCCCGCGGAGGCAATCGCCGGCGCCGGGCGCGGGGGAGCAGGCGCGTAGCCGGGCGCACGGCCCTCGGCCGGAGACGGGCGGGTGCGGGTCTCCTCAGGGGCCCCGGCCGGAGCCACGGCCGGAGCCACGGCGCGGGCGGGATGCCCGGAGGGGTCGAAGCCGCCGCGGAACACCGCGGAAAAGACGGCGTCGAAGACCGGCAGCTGCTCGCGGGCTGACACCAGCACCACCCGGGACGCCCAATACAGCTTTTCTGCGTCGCCGGGAGGGATCAGGCGGAGTGCCTCGGCCAGCCGGACTGCCCGGTCCGGTGAGCACGCGAGCCCGGCCCGGCGCAGGGCGGTGACGAAGGCCGCCGACAGGGCCGCCGCTTCTACCGTGGGGGGCGCAGCGCGCATATCCTGCGGGGTCCCGGCCGCCAAGGCGCTCACCCGCCCGTGCCGGCCACGAGCCAGTCGGCCCCCCGGGCACCGACCAGTTCGAGGTCATCACGGTTCTTGACGATGGAGCCGAGGGTCTGTTCCGCCGTCGTGGCGTCGATGCGATCAATGCCGAGCACTGCCAGGGCCGAGACCCAGTCAATCGCCTCGGAAATGCCGGGCGGCTTGGCCAGGTCCAGGGTGCGCAGCCGGGTAATGACGGCGGCTGCCTGGAGGGCCAGGGGGCCGCTGCTGGCCGGCACCCTGCGGCGGACGATCTCCGCGATCCGCTCCGGTCCGGGGTAGTCGATCCAGTGATAGAGGCAGCGCCGGGTCAGGGCGTCGTGAAGGTCCCGCGTACGGTTGGACGTGAGGATCACGATCGGCGGATGGGTGGCCCGAATAGTGCCCAGCTCCGGGATGGTGACGGCGGCCTCGGCGAGCAGTTCGAACGTGAAGGCTTCGAACTCGGCGTCGGCGCGGTCGATTTCGTCCAGCAACAGTACGGCCGGGCGCGGACCGGGGTGTTCGATCGCCTGCAGGAGCGGGCGCCGCAGCAGGTACTCCGGGGCGAAGAGGTCTGTTTCGGTGACGGAGGCGTCCCGGACCTCGGCCAGCCGGATGCCAAGCAGCTGGCGCTGGTGGTTCCACTCATAGAGGGCCTCACCGGCGTCGATTCCCTCGTAGCATTGCAGCCGGTACAGCGGGGTGTCGAGGAGCTCGGCGAGCGCTTTTGCCGCCTCCGTCTTCCCGACTCCGGCCTCGCCTTCCAGCAGGATGGGCTGCGGCAGGCGGACAGCCAGGAACAGGGCGGTCGCCAGCCCGACGTCGGCCAGGTAGTTGTTGCGGTCCAGGGCTGCCATCAGTGACGGGACATCCGGGACCCGGCGTTGCACGTCTTCCTCCGCGCCGGCCCGCGCCGCCGCCGTCATACAGCCTCCCGCAGCCGGCCAAGGAGCCGCCTGTAGTCTTCCTCGGTGTCCACATCCAGAGGGACAGGGCCGGGCGTGCGGACCTCGACGACGTCGTCCGCCCGCTGTTCGAGGAGCTTCCAGACCGCTTTGTCCCCGTGGAGGGCGGCCAGGGCCGGAATCAGGCGACGGGCAAATGCCATCGGGTGGCCCACGCCGTCGTCGTAGCGGCAGACCGCGATCCCGGCAGGGACGGGAGAGCGGGCAGGGATGGCCGAGACAGCGGGGCCGGCAGGGCCGCCGCTGGCGGCAACCGGAGCAGCGCCGGAACCCGCCTGCCGGAGGGCGCCGAGTACGGCCCGGACACTGGCGGCCCGGACGCCGGGCTGGTCACCGAGCAGCAGGACCACGGCATCGGTCTCCGGGTCCACGGCGGCGAGGGCGGTGGCGATCGAGGACGCGCACCCTTCGCCGAAGTCCGGGTTGAGCACCACCTCGCAGCCGCTCGTGTCCACGGTGCGCTGCACCTCTTCCGCCGCGCCACCCAGCGCCAGGACCGTCTGGCTGAAAGTGCAGGCCCTGGCGGTCGCCAGGACCGCATCGAGCAGGACGCCCGTGCCGTAGGGAAGGAGCTGCTTGGGCCGGCCGAGGCGCCGGGAGGCTCCCGCGGCCAGGATGATGCCGGCGGTCCTGGGCTCGAGGCTTGCCGCCGCCCTCAGCGGCTCAGGTTGCGGGGGCATGTCAGGTTGCGAGGGCATAGCGCTCCGGATCTTTGCGGAAGGCCGCCCGGCAGCCGGGGGAGCAGAAGTACACGGTGACCCCGTTGTAGTCCAGGTGAAGGGACGATTCGACGGCCGGGACGGTCATGCCGCAGACCGGATCAACGGCGCTCGCAGGCCCCGACTCGGTGGGCGCCGGCTCGGTGGGCGCCGCCGGGACCCCGGGCTGCGCCGCGGCGTCAGCCATGGGCGCCGCCGGGACCCCGGGCTGCGCCGCGGCGTCAGCCATGGGCGCCGCAGCGTGCCGGGCCTTGGACCGCTCCCCGACCAGCTGGGCAAGAATGGACAGCGCGATCTCCCCGGGCGTCCGGGCGCCGAGCTGCAGCCCGGCGGGTGTGAACACCCGGGCACGCAGGGCGTCGTCGACGTCGAGGGATTCCAGTACCGCGGCGCCGCGGGTCCCGCTGGCCACCAGGGCTACGTAGGGGACTCCGGCGCGCAGTGCGGTCTCCAGGGCACCCTCCTCCGCCTTTCCGTGCGAGGCGACAATCAATGCCGCGTCATCCCCGCGGGGTTCCGCCGATTCGCCGTCCGTGAGTTCGACGTCGAGGCCGACGCCGGAGCCGAGCGAAGCGAGGGCCTGCGCCACCGGCGCCGTGCCCACCACCAGGACCCGGGGCGCCGGAATCCGCGGCTGGAGGAAGATCTCGATCGCGCCGCCGCTGAGGCACGGATTTGAGACCTCGACGGCGCCCTCCTCCGCCATGCGCGACGGCTCGCCGGGCAGCACCCGCAACAGGAGCGGTTCCTGGGAGGCCAGAACCTGCAGGCTGTACTCGCGCACCGACGCCTCGACGCAGTTCCCGCCCACGAAACCCAGGATTTCGCCCGTGGGCAGCACGAGGGCCGTGTCCCCGGCATGGGCACTCGTGGGGTGCTGGGCGCGGACCACCAGGGCGTGGACGAACGGCTCGCGTCGGCCGGCGAGTTCTTCCGCCCTGGCGGCCAGGGACTCTGCGGTGGCGGGCATCAGATCGGCGGCCTTGCCCGGCCCTGCATGGCAGCCCAGACGCGGGCCGGCGTGCAGGGCATGTCCATGTGCGTGACGCCGTAGGGCGCGAGCGCGTCCACGACGGCGTTGACGATCGCCGGCGGCGAGCCGACGGTGGCAGACTCGCCGATGCCCTTCGCACCGATCGGGTGATGCGGTGAGGGGGTGACGGTGAAACCGGTCTCCCAGTCCGGTACTTCCATCGCCGTGGGGATCAGGTAGTCCATGAACGACCCGCCCAGGCAGTTGCCGTCGGCGTCGAACTCGATGATCTCCATGAGGGCCATGCCCACGCCGTCGGTCAGTCCGCCGTGGACCTGGCCTTCGATGATCATCGGGTTGATGCGGGTGCCGCAGTCATCAACCGCGATGAAGCGTCGCACCTTGACGTGCCCGGTGCCGGAGTCGACATCGACGACGCAGATGTAGGCCCCGAACGGGAAGGTGAGGTTGGGCGGGTCGTAGGTGACTTCGGCGTCGAGGTTGCCGTCTACGCCCTCGGGCAGGGCCACGGTGCCGTGGGCCCCCATGGCGATTTCGGCGATCGTCTTGCCAACGCTGGGGTCGCCCTTGACAAACCACCGGCCCTTCTCCCACTCGAGGTCCTCGGGGCGGGTCTCCAGCATGGCCCCGGCGATCAGCTTTGCCTTCTCGCGCACCTTCCGGGCCACCAGGGCGACGGCGCCGCCGCTGACCGGCGTCGAACGGCTGCCGTAGGTGCCGAGGCCGAACGGGGTCTGGTCGGTGTCCCCGTGCACGACGTCGATGTCCTCCGGCGGGATCCCGAGTTCCTCGGCCACGATCTGGGCGAAGGTGGTCTCGTGGCCCTGGCCCTGGCTTTGCACCGAGAGCCTGACCACGGCCTTGCCGGTGGGGTGGACGCGGAGTTCGGCGCCGTCGGCCATGCCGAGGCCCACGATGTCGAAGTGCTTGCGGGGGCCGGCTCCCACGACTTCGGTGAAGAAGGAGACGCCGATGCCCATCAGTTCCCCGCGCTCGCGCTTTGCGGCCTGCTCGCGCCGGAGGTCCTCGTACCCGGCGAGCTGCATCGAGAGCCGCATGGCGGCCTCGTAGTTGCCCGAGTCGTACACCCAGCCGGTCTTGTTGGCATAGGGGAACTGCTCCGGCTTGATGAAGTTCTTCAGCCGCAGCTCCGCCGGATCCATCTCCAGCTTGCGGGCCAGGATGTCCACCATCCGCTCTACCAGATACACGGCCTCGGTGACGCGGAACGAACAGGCGTATGCGACTCCGCCGGGCGCCTTATTGGTGTAGACGCCGGTGACGGAGCAGTGGGCGGCCTGCAGGTCGTAGCTGCCGGTGAAGATGGAGAAGAAGCCCGCCGGGGTCTTGGTGGGCTGGGCGGTGGCGTTGAACGCGCCGTGGTCGGCCAGCACGTGGGTGCGCAGGCCAAGGATCTTGCCGTCCTTGGTCGCGGCGATCTCGCCCTGCATGATGTAGTCCCGCGCGAACGAGGTCGACATCAGGTTCTCGGAGCGGTCCTCCACCCATTTGACCGGGTGGCCGGTGACGATGGAGCCGACGACGGCGAGGATGTAGCCGGGATAGATCCCGACCTTGTTGCCGAAGCCGCCGCCGATATCGGGGGAGACGATCCGGATCTTGTGTTCGGGGATGCCGGCGACGATCGCGAACAGGGTGCGGTGCGCGTGCGGGGCCTGGGTGGTCTCGTAGAGCGTCAACTTGCCGCTAACGGCGTCGAAATCGGCGACGGCGCCGCATGTCTCCATCGGTGCGGGGTGGACCCGCGGGTACACCATCTCCTGGCTCACCACGACGTCGGCGCTGGCGAACACCGCGTCGGTTTCGGCTTTGTCGCCCATCTCCCAGTCGAAGATCCGGTTGTCCGTCCGGCCCTCGATTTCGTCGCGGATCACCGGCGCGTCCGGGTCCAGCGCCTTGCGGGCGTCCACCAGCGGGGGAAGGACGTCGTACTCGACCTCGATCAGTTCGAGCGCGTCCCGGGCGGCGTACCGGTCCTCGGCCACGACGAACGCGACCTCCTGCCCCTGGAACCGGACTTTGTCGGTGACCAGGACAGCCTGGACATCCGCGGAGAGCGTCGGCGCCCACGCGAGGTTCAGGCCCAGGAGGTCCTTGCCCGTGATGACGGCCACCACCTTCGGATGCGCCAGGGCATTGGTGGTGTCGATGGACACGAGCCGGGCGTGCGCCACCGGGGCCCGCAGGATGGCGCCGTGCAGCATTCCCGGCAGCACGATGTCGTCAACGTAGTGGCCTTTGCCGCGCACAAAGCGCGGGTCTTCCTTGCGTTGGATGCGCCCGTAGCCGATCGGACGGTCTTCGTCGCCGGCGGCCGGGTTTGACGGCCGGTCATGGATGACGGTCATGCCTTCACCTCTGTGGCTGTGTTTGCTGTGTCTGCCGCGACATCCGGGACGGCGGTGTCTGTGCCGTCCAGGACTTCCTCGGCCGTCGGTGCGTCCTCCGGGCCTGGCCCCGCCGGATGGGCGGCGGCCCATTGGACCGAGCGCACGATCGTCGCGTAGCCCGTACACCGGCAGATCTGCCCGGAAATGGCCTGCCGGATCTCAGTGTCGTCAGGGTGCGGATTCTTATCAAGGAGTGCCCGGGCCGTCAGCATCATCCCCGGGGTGCAGAAGCCGCACTGCAGCCCGTGCTCCTCCATGAAGCCTTGCTGCACGGGGTCCAGGGTGCCGCCGGCGGCCAGCCCCTCGACGGTGCGGATGTCGTGGCCCGCGGCCATGGCGGCCAGGACGGTGCAGGACTTCACGGGCTGCCCGTCCATCAGGACCACGCAGGTCCCGCAGTTGCTGGTGTCGCAGCCCCAATGCGTACCGGTGAGGCCCAGGACCTCGCGGATGTAGTGGACCAGCAGCACGCGGGGCTCAATCTCGCTCGTGACGTCGCTGCCGTTAACGGTCATGCTGATCTGCATCGGCTTCAGCCTTCCTGCATCTGGGCGGCGCGGGCACAGGCCAGCCGCAGTACCCGCCGGGTGAGCTCATCGGCGAGATGCCGTTTGTAATCGACCGGGCCGCGCTGGTCCGCTACGGGATCGCACGCTGCGGCAGCCAGCCGGCCGGCCTCGCCGAACAAGTCCTCATCGGGACGCTTGCCGCGGAGCACGGCCGCGGCCTCGTCCACCGTATGGTCAAGGCCCAGCGCAGTGAGTCCGACGGCGGCATCCTCAACGGTCCCGTCCGCGGCGAGGACGACGGCCGCGCCGGCGGCGCCGACGGCCCAGTCGCCCACCCGGCGCTCGACCTTCTCGTAGGCGCTACCCGAGCGGGGGCGGATAGGGAACCTGAGTTCGCAGAGCAGCTCATCCTGCCCGACCGCTGTCTGGTACGGTCCGCGGTGGAAGTCCGGCATGGACAGGACGCGCTCGCCACCTGGCCCGCGGATCACGGCCTCGGCGCCCAGGACGTCACACACGGTGGAGAGGTCCTCGGCCGGGTCGGCCTGGCAGAGCGAACCGCCGATGGTGCCACGGTTGCGCACGACGGGGTCGGCAATGACCAATTCAGCGTCCCGGACAATGGGGAACAGTGCCGCGACCTCGTCCGATTCCAGCAAGGTGGTGTGGCGGGTCATGGCGCCGACCCTCAGGATGTTGCCGTCACGGAGGATGAAGTCCAGCTCGTAGAGGTCATTGATGTCGATCAGCCATTCGGGCCGGGAAAGGCGAAGCTTCATCATCGGCAGGAGGCTATGGCCGCCGGCCACCACCCGGGATTCGGGACCGTAGCGGGCGAGAAGTTCCAGGGCGTTGTCCACGGTGGTGGCGCGCACGTAGTCAAATGGAGCCGGAATCTGCATAGTCCCTACCTCACTCCGAACCGCCGGCGGCGTGGGTCAGTGATTGCCTTGCGCCGGATTGAGGTCAGTCTTGCCCCGGCCTAAGTGGGATGTCAATATCGTCATAAGCGAAAGGTTATGAAGCCGTGGCGATGACATTGGGACAGTTGCGCACGTTCGCCCTTGTGGCCAAGCTGGGCTCTCTGCACGCGGCCGCGGCCCACCTCGGGGTCAGCGAACCGGCCGTGTCGGCGGCGCTCGCCGCGCTCAGGCAGGACCTTGACGACCCTCTGTTCATTCGCGCCCATGGCGGTATTGCGCTGACACCCGGCGGCCGGGCGCTCGCTGAATACGCCCAGGACATCGTCGGGCTGGCTGACAAGGCCCGATGGGAAGTCGCGCATGCTCAGACCGAGACCGGACGCCTGAAGATCGTGGCCACGGCGCCGTTCGCGGAGCACGCTGCCGGCCGCCTCCTGGACCTGTTCACCCGGCGGGTTCCGGGAGCCTCCGTCGATGTGGTCGTGGAGCAGGCGGAAGATGTGGCATCGCTGATGCTGGAACGCGTCTACGACATCGCCCTGGGTATCAGGCCCCCTGTCCGCAACGGGGCTGCCCACAACAGCGCTGACTCCAAGGACGCCGCCGACGTCGGGCTCGATTCCGTGCCGTTCCTGCGGTACCAGCGGGTCTTCGTGGTGGCCGCAGGGCATCCCCTCGCGTCGCTGCACGGACCCGTACGGCTGAGTGAATTCCTAGGCCGGCCGTGGTTTGCCGGCCCCGCCGGCATCCAAGAGACGAGCGAAGAAGGCCGCTGGCTGGCTGCCCAGGGAGTGGTGCCGGAGATCGTCTGCCTCAGCAGCGAAACGGAGGCCCTTGCCGCCGTGCGGGCGGGTGAAGGAACGATGCTGGCGCTCGGCCACATTGTCCGGGCCGAAATCCGCAGCGGCTCCCTGGTCCGTGTGCCGGTCGCCGGAACGCCGATCTCCGGCCTCTGGTGGGCCAGCACCCTGGACCGGGGCCGGGCCACCACCATGGCACGGACCCTGCAGCGGTTTGCCGGCACTGCCGATGCCACGGCAGCCATGGTGGCTCCCGGTGGCTCGCGCGGGCTGGAACGCCGGGGCCCCAAGTTCCACGTCGCGTTGTGGAGTTGAGGCAGCTGGCGGGGGCGCCGGGCTGTGGTGCCGGTCGCTGTGTCGCGTTGCGCAACGCCGGGGCGGGTGCTAACCCTTGAGGGTCAGACGATCCGTTCACCCGCGAGAAGGAGTAGCAATGACGTTGTCCCGAGACGAAGACAGCTCGCTGCGGCATTGGAGCAGCCGGCTCATCCAGGCCCTGCAGATCCTCGACCTTGAGGTCGACCACGAGAAGATCGTCGAGGTCGCGGAAGAATCCGTCAAAGCCGTCGGGCCGCACGCGGATGCCATCAGCGCATTCATGGTGGGCTATGCGGCCGGCACCGCGTCCACCAAAGGCCGGAAGGGCACGCAGGAAGCTGTGCACGCGGCGTCGAACAAAGTCATTGAGCTCTGCGAGCACGGCGAATCCGGCGGTCCGGACGAGGAAGGCTGGGTCAAGCGAGCACAGTAGCAGCGGTCCGGCGCTCGCGCCGGCGCTGGCAGCGGGCAGGCCGCAGGAAGTAGGCAGCTCGCCGGCTACAGGTTCAGGCGTCAGCGGACAGGCCGCGTTCCCTCAAGGGGACGCGGCCTGTGCTGTGTTCGGATCCGGTCAGTGGGACATGCTCATTGCTGCGGAGGACATGCTCATTGCTGGGGCGCAGGGGTGGGCATGGTGGTGTTATGTCCAGTGGCCGGGGCCGCGGCTGGGCATGTCCCGCGCCCCGGCCTGCGGAAGCGTGAGCCTAGGACCGGGCTGCCCCGGCGGAGACGGGTGGCGCGCTGTCCGGTGTCTGGTCCAGGCTTGGTTCGAGCCGGACGATGACCGCCTTGGAGATCGGCGTGTTGCTGCCCTCGGCCGTGTGGTTCAGCGGCACGAGCACGTTGGCCTCGGGGTAGTACGCGGCCGCGCAGCCGCGCGCTGTCGGGTAGGACACGAGGCGGAACTTGCGGACCACGCGTTCTTCGCCGTCCTCGTACACGCCGCGGATGTCCACGTACTGCCCGTCCGCCAGGCCGAGCTCGGCGAGGTCGTCCGGGTTCACGAACACCACATGGCGGCCCTTCTTGATGCCCCGGTAGCGGTCGTTGTGCGAGTAGATGGTGGTGTTGAACTGGTCGTGGGAGCGCATGCTCTGCAGGATCAGGGTGCCTGCCGGCCGCTGGACATGCTCAAGGTCGTTGACGGTCAGCACGGCTTTGCCGGTCGGCGTGGGGAACGTGCGCGAGTCGCGGGGGCCGTTGGCGAGAACAAACCCGCCATCCTGTCGGATCCGCTGGTTGTAGTCCTCGCAGCCGCCCACTACCCGCGAAATGTGATCGCGGATGAGGTCGTAGTTCTTTTCAAAGCCGTCCCAGTCGGCCTTGATCTTGGTGCCGACGAGGAGTTTGCCCAGCCGGCTCAGGATGGCCGGCTCGGACAGCAGCTGATGGGACACCGGCTCGACGCTGCCCCAGGACGGGTGGACGGCGCAGACGGTGTCCTCCACGGACACGAACTGGGGCCCGGATTCCTGGATGTCAATCTCGGTCCGGCCCATCGTGGGGAGGATCAGCGCCTCGCGGCCGGTCACTGCGTGGGACCGGTTCAGCTTGGTCGAGATCTGGACCGTCATCTCCGTGTTTTCCATCGCAGCTTCGGCCGCATTCGTGTCCGAGATCGCCGCCACCAGGTTGCCGCCCAAGGCGACGAAGACCTTGATCTCGCCGTCGCGCATCTGGTTGATGGTCTCGACGGCGTCCGTGCCGTGTTCGCGCGGCGGCTCGAAGTCGAACTCCTTGCCGAGGGCTTCCATGAAGGACTGCGGCATCTGCTCCCAGATCCCCATGGTGCGGTCGCCCTGGACATTGCTGTGTCCGCGGATGGGGGACGCACCGGCGCCGGGCTTGCCGATATTGCCGCGGAGCAGCAGGAGGTTGATGATCTCCTTGATGGTGGCCACGCCCTTTTTCTGCTGCGTGATGCCCATGGCCCAGGTGATGATGACTTTCTCGGCCTTGAGGTAGCGGGCCGCCAGCTCATCGATGTCCTCGCTCCGCAGGCCGGTGGCCTCCAGCACAGCGCTCTCATCCAGCCGGGCCAGGTGCTCCTTGAGCTCCTCGAGTCCCTCGCAGTGTTCGGCCAGGAAGGCGTGGTCCAGGACAGTCCCGGGCTTCCTGGCCTCGGCGTCGAGCACGCGCTTGGACACGGCCTGCAGCAGCGCCATGTCCCCGCCGATCCGGATCTGCAGGAACTGGTCCGCGATCTGGACGCCGTGGCCGATTACCCCGTTGACCTGCTGCGGGTTCTTGTACCGCCGCAGCCCGGCCTCGGGCAGGGGATTGACGGCCACGATCTCGCCGCCGTTGTGCTTGCAGTTCTCAAGCTCAGTCATCATCCGGGGGTGGTTGGTCCCTGGGTTCTGGCCCATGATGATGATCAGGTCCGCGTTGGCGTAGTCGTCGAAGCTGACGGTCGCCTTGCCGATGCCGATGGTCTGGCCCATGGCCCAGCCCGAGGATTCGTGGCACATATTGGAGCAGTCGGGCAGGTTGTTGGTGCCGTAGCCGCGGACCAGCAGCTGGTACAGGAAGGCCGCCTCGTTCGACGTGCGGCCGCTCGTGTAGAACGCCGCGCGGTCGGGGGAGTCCAGCCCCTTGAGCTTGTCGGCGACAATCCGGAGCGCTTCGTCCCAGCTGACCGGCTTGTAATGGTCCTCCCCGGCGGGCTTGTAGACCGGCTCCGTGAACCTGCCCTGCATGCCGAGCCAGTACTCGGACCGGCTGCGCAGCTCGCTGACCGGGTGCTCCGCCCAGAAACTGGAGGGAATCGTGATTGGGGTCGCCTCCCACGTGACGGCCTTGGCCCCGTTCTCACAGAACTCGAACGCCTTGCGGTGGTGCGGGTCCGGCCACGCACAGCTCGGGCAGTCGAAGCCGTCCTTCTGGTTCATGGCCATAACGGTCTTCCGCGTCCGGTTGAGCCCCATCTGCTCGATGGCCGGCTTCATGGAGTGGTACACGCCCGGGACGCCGGCGGCCCAGCTTTTCGGCCCGTTCTCGACAACGAGCTCTTTCTCGGACGGTTCCTCCACCTGAGGAGTCTTGCGAGTCACGTGAACTTCCCTTCTGCAACCGCCGCCCGGATGGGACGGCGAGCCGATGTGCCTTTATGCACCCTACCGTCAGGCCTATCAGCTTGCCCGGAGGGCCGCAAGCGATCCGGCGTGCCCTCACGGGTGGACGCGCCGCCCTGACCACGTACTGGCGCAGTTCCTTCCGGGTGGTCGCGGCACGTGCCCGGCAGGAGGGGGCCACGTCAGCCACCGCAGTCCGTGGCTCCCTACCAGCACTGTCTGGGCGCAACCTGCGTGCCCGCCGTGCGCCGGCTGCAAGTAGGAGGCGGCCAAAAGTCGGGTCCTGCAGGGGTATCCGTTACCCGCTCGTTATCCGTTGACAGCCTTGCCACGCAGTACCTCGTGCGTAGGCCGCGCTGCCGGCGTCGGAGCCGGAGCAAGTAGCCCAAAGCGCCAGTCCGCGTACTGCTGGGCCCCGATCCGGGTGGCCCGGGACGCTGGCCACCACCGGACCGCGGTCCGCATCGCACCTCACGGGCAGCTCCCAGTTTTCTCCAAGGAAATACCCACCACTCTTGCACCATCACTCACTCCAAGAGGCAGGTGTGCAATGAATTTGTTCGCATGCAGGAAGGTCGACGGCCAAAGACGTGTCTTCAGTCGGCCAACCCGCGTAGTAGCCGCAGGGACAGCGATGACCCTGCTCAGTTTCATCGGACTCACCACCACGGCGCTTGGCGCCAACGCCGCCCCGGCACCCGTCGGCGCAGGTTTCACCGTCACCCCCTCCGACCTCGCTTACATCCTCAAGCAGATCAAGATCGCCGAGGCGCACGTCGCCAACACGACGTCGGCCACCGGCCCTTGCGGCGCGCTTGTCGGTCGAGGCCCCAATCAGATTCCCGACGCCCTCACCTCATACGGCCTCCGCACGGTTGACGGCTCCTGCAACAACCTGCTCGCCGGCCGCGAAACCTACGGGGCCGCCGACCAGGTATTTCCGCGTTTAACGACGCCGTCGTTCAACGCTGCGGACTCCGTTCCGGCCGGCTTCGGCCCCGCCGGTCCGTCGTCATACCA
The DNA here is from genome assembly GCF_054062615.1 of Arthrobacter sp. TE12232. Classification (NCBI taxonomy): domain Bacteria; kingdom Bacillati; phylum Actinomycetota; class Actinomycetes; order Micrococcales; family Micrococcaceae; genus Arthrobacter; species Arthrobacter sp. TE12232. Next base: position 136,459 of record NZ_JBSSFK010000001.1, on the reverse strand, counting down.
GCAAAAGTCGGGCAATGTGTTCGACTCCCAGCCCCGCCAAGTCAGCAACCTGATCGTGGACCAGACCTCCACTAATCCCGCAGCGGTGGCCGCTGCCGGTTTCCCCGTCCGGACCCAGGGCAACCCGGGGCTGTTCCCCTGCACCACCGATCCTGACCCCTTGGCGGCTCCGCCGGTCGCGGGTGTGCCGGCCGGCTGCGTCCCCACCGGGGACACGCTGTTCATCCCCAACGTCACCACCGACGTCGGACTCTCCCCGCCGTACAACTCCCTGTTCACCCTGTTCGGGCAGTTCTTCGACCACGGCGTCGACCAGACGGTCAAGGGCGGCGGAACGGTGTTTGTTCCGCTCAAGGCAGACGACCCGCTGATCACGGTCGGCCCCGACGGCAAGCCGGGCACGGGCGATGAGGTGGCCGCCAACGGCCCCAACGCGTTCATGGTCCTCACCCGGGCACAAAACCAGCCGGGCCCGGACGGTGTCCTGGGTACCGCTGATGACGTGCAGGAAGCGGCCAACACCGACTCGCCCTACGTGGACCAGTCGCAGACGTACACGTCCCATCCCTCCCACCAGGTGTTCCTGCGGGAATACATCAACAACGCCGATGGCAAGCCGGTCGCCACCGGCAAGCTGCTCGGCGGTCCCGCCGGCCCCACCGCCGGCGGCATGGCGACGTGGGCGGACGTGAAGGCCCAGGCGGCGATCTTCCTGGGCCTCAAACTCCAGGACAAGGACGTCACCAACATCCCGATGATTGCCGCGGACCCGTACGGAAAGTTCATCCCAGGACCCGCACGCGGCCTTCCGCAGTACGTCACCCTGACCGGACTGGTCGAGGGCAACACGGCGAACCCCGTTCCGGTGCCGGCGAACGTTCGGTACTTCGACACCCCGTTCCTGACCGACATCGCGCACAACGCCGATCCGTCGCCGCAGGACACGGACCACAACCCTGCCACGCCGCCCGTCGCGCCCACCCCGGACGCCGACACCACGGCCTCGGCAGACTTTGCGAACCAGCCCGCAGGGACCTACGACGACGAAATGCTCAACGCGCACTTCTGTGCCGGTGACGGCCGCGTCAACGAGAACATCGGACTTACCACCATCCACCAGATATTCCACTCCGAGCATGACCGCCTCGTGGCGGACATCGAGAACACCCTCACCAACGACACCTCAGCCACCGGCGTTGCCGCGCTGGCCGAGTGGAAGCTGGCCGCCGGCGCCAACGGATGGAACGGCGAGCGCCTGTTCCAGGCAGCCAGGTTCGTCACGGAAATGGAATACCAGCACCTCGTCTTCGAGGAGTTCGCCCGCAAGGTCCAGCCTGCGGTCCAGCCGTTCCACGTCTACCACACGGACATCAACTCGGCCATCAAGGCGGAGTTCGCCCATGCGGTCTACCGCTTTGGCCACTCCATGCTGACCGAGACGATTTCCCGCACGAATGCGGACGGCACCGATAACTCCATCTCGCTGCTCCATGGCTTCCTGAACCCGCCCGAGTACACCAACGGCGGATCGGCGGGATCCCTGACCTCGGAAGAGGCCGCCGGCAGCATCGTCATGGGCATGAGCGACCAGGTCGGCAACGAACTTGACGAGTTCGTGACCGGCACCCTGCGCAACAATCTGCTGGGCCTTCCCCTGGACCTGGCGACGATCAACATGACCCGCGCACGCTCCGAAGGCGTACCGCCGCTCAATGAACTGCGGCGCCAGATCCATGACGCCACGGGCGACGGCCAGCTGGCCCCATACACGAGCTGGGCGGATTTCGGCCAGAACCTCAAGCACCCGGAATCGCTGATCAACTTTGTTGCCGCCTACGGCACCTATCCGACCATCACCAGCGAAACCACGCTGGCAGGCAAGCGGGCAGCGGCCAAGGCGATCGTTGATCCGGGCACCCTGGCCACTCCTCCAACAGCTGACATGACGGACTTCATGAACAGTGCCGGACCGTGGGCGACGCAGGAGACCGGCCTGAACAAGGTCGACCTCTGGGTCGGCGGCCTGGCGGAGAAGACCAACCTCTTCGGCGGCCTCCTGGGAAGCACGTTCAACTACGTGTTCGAGAACCAGCTGACGGACCTTCAGAACGGCGACCGCCTGTACTACCTGGCGCGTACTCCGGGCATGAACCTCCGGGCGCAGTTGGAGAGCAACTCCTTCGCGGAGATGATCATGCGCAACACCAACGCGCACTCGCTCAAGGCCGATGCGTTCGGCACCGCCGACTGCAAGTTCCAGCTGGGCAACCTGGCCGGTACCGCGGCGGGCTACGCAACCTCGGGACCGACGGTCGCGGACGACGCAACCACCGAGTGCAAGGAGAACCTGCTTCTCCTGCGCAAGCCCGACGGCACCATCCAGTACATGGAGAAGAACACGGTCGATCCCAGCGGCATCAACGGCCAGTCCGTCTACAACGGCACGGCCAACGCTGACCGCGTTACCGGCGGCAACGACAACGACACGTTCCTCGGCAACGCAGGCGACGACGTCATTGAAGGCAACGGCGGCGATGACATCGCACTTGGCGGCGACGGCAACGACAGGATCACCGATCTGTCCGGCGCTGACGTACTCAAGGGCGGTCCGGGCAACGATTACCTCAACTCCGGTATCGGCGACGACATCAACATGGGCGGAGACGGCCAGGACTTCACCAACGGCGGAGCAAACGACAACGAGACCTTCGCAGGTCCCGGCAACGACTTCGTTCAGTCCGGCGACGGTGCGGACGCGACGTTTGGCGACGGCGGCGACGACTGGATCCAGGGCGGCTCCGGCCAGGACCTGCTGATCGGAGATCACGGCGCACCGTTCTTCGACGACCCGGCCCAGGCGAAGCCCGGCAACGACATCTTCGTCGGCCAGGTCGGTGAAAACGACTACGACGCCGAGGGCGGGGACGACATCATGTCCAGCAATGCCGCCATCGACCGCTACGCCGGTGCCGCCGGCTTCGACTGGGCCACGCACCAGTACGACACCGTGGCTGCCGACGACGACATGAAGATCAACAACAACCTGATCGGCGTCCCGCTCCCCGTCGTGGTCAACCGCGACCGCTGGCAGGAAGTGGAAGCCAACTCCGGTTCCAAGTTTGATGACGTCATCCGGGGCGACGATGCAGTGCCCAGCACCGTAGGTGGTGCAGGCTTTAGCGGCTGCGACGTCCTCGACCAGACGGGCATCAACCGGATCGCCGGCCTGGGAGCGATCCTCCCGGCTCCGACGACGCCGCTGGCACCCGTGGCCGCACTCTCACCCATGGGCGTTTGCCCGTTGGCCGGTCCGGTCTGGGGCGATGGCAACATCATCGTCGGCGGTCTTGGCAGCGACAAGCTCGAGGGCCGCGGCGGCAACGACGTCCTTGACGGCGACCGGTACCTCAAGATCCGCATCAGCGTGCGGGACGACGCAGGAGCCGAGATCGGCACCACCGACCTCATGGAACGCCAGTACCAGACGGGTAACCCGCTGACCCTGGCGGCCGCAGTAGCGGCCGGCGTCGTCAACCCGGGGAACCTGGTGGCTGTCCGCGAGATCGTGACCCCCACCGCCCTCGAAACCGCGGGCAACCGGGACGTCGCGATCTTCTCCGGCCCGCGGGCCAACTACACCGTCACCACGACGGGCGGCAACGGCATACTGGGCTCGGCGGGCTCGACCACCACGGTGGTCGACAACGTCGGCGTCGACGGCACGGACACCATCCGCAACATCGAGTTCCTGCAGTTCTCGGACACCGTTCTGCCCAACGCTCCGGTCATCGGCACAGCAACCGCCGGCGCCGGGCAGGCAACGGCGCGCTGGGCGGCCCCGACCGTAGGCATTGCCGACTCCTTCTCCGTGAAGGTGCTCGACGTGACGACGGACCCGGCAGGCATCCAGGTCGGCGCCCTGCGCACCGCCCCGGCAGGCTCCACCAGCCTGGTGGTGACCGGTCTGACGAACGGGTCCCAGTACCGGTTCCAGGTTCTGGCCAGCAACGCCCTCGGCGACAGCCCGTTCTCGGCACTGTCCAACACGGTCAGCCCGACGACGGCGACCGTACCGGGAGCGCCGACCATCGGGACGGCCACGGCCGGGAACGCCTCGGCGACCCTGACCTGGACCGCACCGGCATCCAACGGCGGATCCGCCATCACGGGTTACACCGTGCGGGCCTTCGCCGGAACCGTCCTGGCACGTACGCAGGCGGTCACCGGAAACGTCGGAACCGTCGTCGTGACGGGCCTGACCAACGGGACGGCGTACACGTTCGACGTCGGAGCCGTGAACGCAGCGGGCACGGGCGGGTTCTCTGCCCGCACCGCAGCGGTGACACCACGGACTGAATTCATCGCTCCCACGGTCACGGCCAGGACACCGGCATCCGGTGCCTTCTCCGTGAGCCAGACGGCGAATATGACGGCAACGTTCAGCGAAGCGGTGACGGGAGTCAGCGGAACCACGTTCCAGCTGCGGCTCGGCACCACGCTGATCCCCGCCGTCGTGTCGTACAACGTGCTCACCAGGGTTGCGACCCTCAACCCAAGCGTCACGCTGACGGCGGACCGGGTGTACACGGCGACCCTCTCGGGGATCCGTGACCTCGCGGGCAACACGATGGCGACGAGCACGTGGTCGTTCACCACAGGCCCGAACCCCACCATCACTGCCACGACTCCCGTTGCGGGAGCCACGGGGGTGCTGCGCAACAGCAACGTGACCGCCACGTTCAGCGAGGCCATCACCGGCTTCGCAGTTGCCGGCAAGGTCCGGATTGAACGGGTCTCCACCGGAGCCCAGGTCGCCTCGGCGATCTCGTTCAACACCACCACCCGGGTGCTGACGATCAACCCCGGAACCAGCCTGCTTGCGAACACCCAGTACCGGGTCACCGTCACCGGCGGCACCACGGGCGTCCGCGACCTGGCGGGTAACCCGCTGACCACCCGTATCTGGACGTTCACTACGGGCTCAGCACTCTAACAGCAGTTCGAGAACGCCGGCTGGCGGCCAGCAACGGTCCGCCGGCCGGCTTCCTCGCTTATTCGAAAGACACTGTTCGAAAGGCACGGTTCCAAAGGCACTTCTCGACAGTCACTCTTCGACCCGGTATTCAGTTCGATTGCCCACTTGGAGGGGCCATGACTACACGACGAGAGATCTTCAAACTGGGCGCAGTGGGCGCCCTCGGCCTGGCCGGATTCAAAGGAGGCGATGAAACCATACCGCCGACAGACGGGGCAACCGCCCCGGCGCCCGCACCGGCCCCGGCGGTTGCCAGCCTTCTTGCACCGGAGAACATGCCTGTTCCCTATGCGGGGGTCTTCCGCCGCCCGCCGGAGCTCGTCCCCTTTGCGACAGGTTTCGACGACGGCGACCCGTCCCGCCCCTTTGCCCGGTACGCCCTCACCCAGAAACTCGGCCAGGCCCAGTTCGTGCCCGGGCTGAGCACCACCGTGGCGGGCTACAACGGCATCTTTCCCGGGCCCACCATCCGTGCCAGGCAGGGCACCAGGATCGAGGTGCGGATCCGCAACGGACTGCCCCCGCTCGGGCTGCTCCAGCCCGGCGCCTTTAATACCGTCACCCACCTGCACGGCTCGGCGTCGCTGCCGCAGTACGACGGCTACGCCAACGACATCACCGTCCCGGGCAACGTCAAGAACTACCACTACCCCAACTTCCAGACGGCACGGACCCTGTGGTACCACGACCACAAGCACCACATCACCGCCCAGAACGTGTATTCCGGGCTCGCAGGCTTCTATCCCCTCTCCGACAAGTACGACCGGGCGCAGTTACCCCAGGGGGAGTTCGACGTCCCACTGATGATCTCGGACGCCATGTTCAACGCCGACGGCTCCCTCGCATATAACGACAACGGACAAAAGGGCTTGTGGGGGGACATCATCATGGTCAACGGCGTCCCGTGGCCCACGATGAAGGTCAAGCCCCGGATCTACCGCTTCCGCGTGCTCGATGCCTCGATTTCGCGGTCCTACCGGCCCACGCTCTCCACCGGGGACCCCATCTACGTGGTGGCAACCGACGCCGGCATGGTTCCCGCCGTGCAGGCCGTGAAGTCCTGGCGGCAGGGGACGGCCGAGCGCTATGAGGTCCTGATCGACTTCCGCAAATACCGCACCGGCCAGTTGATCGAACTGCGAAACCTCAGCAACAAGAACAACATCGACTTCGCCAACACCGGGAAAATCATGCGCTTCCAGGTGGTGGCCGACTCCGGGTCGGGAGCGGGCTCCATTTCCGGCATCCCGGCCACCCTGGACGACGGCGGTTCCGTCAACGCAGCCAAGGGCGGCATCGCCACGATGAGTCTCACGCCGGCGATGGCCAAGGCGAAGCGCGAGCTGAAATTCTTCCGGGACAACGGTCAATGGACCGTCAACGGTGTCACCTGGGCCGATGTGGAAAAATCCGGGTTCACCAAGCTGTTCGGCAACCCCCAGCCCTTCGACATCGAGCAATGGACCATCATCAATGCGTCCGGTGGCTGGTTCCATCCGGTGCACATCCACCTCATTGACGCCAAAATAATCGCGAGAAACACCAACGGCGGCCAGCCGTTTGCCTGGGAGAAGGGCCCCAAGGATGTCTTCTACGCCGGCGAGAACGAGTCCATCACGGCCCTCATGCAATTCGACACGGGGACCGGCGGGGGCGGACGCTACATGATCCACTGCCACAACCTGGTCCATGAAGACCACGACATGATGGTGCAGTTCTCCGTCGGCGATCTGCGAACCAACGACCCCATCACGTCCGATCCGCCGGTCCTGGACACCACGGCCCCCGACTCATTCCCGCCGGTGTACCGGCCCGGACTGCCCGCGGGAACCTGAGATGAGCCGCGTTGGGGCACTGGGCGCGGCCGCCCTGCTCGTGCTGGCACTAAGCGCCTGCACGGGCGGACCGCCGGCGCCGGCGCCGCCGTCGGTCGCGGCGAGCGCCGCGGCTGTCTCGCTCGAGACGGGGACCGACGTCGGCAATGGCCGTCCGGCAGTGAGCCACGACGGGCTGATGGTGCGGCGGCGGGCGGTCATCGCCGTCCATCCGGCCCCGGGCGCGGACCTCGGCGCAGCCCGGGCCCGGCTTGAGCAGGCGGCGAGTGCCGCCGACGTCGTCCTGTCCGACATCTCCCCGGACGTGCTCGAACCGGCGATCCTCGAGCACATGTCGCCGGAGGTCATCGTGGCGCTGCCGCCGGGAAGCGCCAGCAGCGACGCCGAGAAGCTGGCTGGGCTGGCTTTCGGCCCTGCGGGAAGCTATCCAGGCGTGGAGCATGTCCATGTCGCCTTGGTTCTGGTCCACGACCTCCGGTTCACGGTGGCCGCGGCCGATCCGGCAGCCCTGGCGAAATCCATCGCCGAGGAAGGCATACTCTCGGACGCGCTCGGGAACTACGCCACGGTCCTGGACAACGGTGCCCTGACGGTCAGCTACACGGGGCCGCTGCTCAGCGACGCGCTCGTGGAATCCGTCCGCAACGGCATGGCCCGCGGCGCCGGCGTGGACCCCGCCAACGTTGCGCTGGCCCCCCGCTCGGACACAGGCGAGGGAGTAGACCTGTCCCTCGAACCTGGACCGGCACTGGAGCCTGCACCGTCGCCCGAGGACAATGGTGGCCAATCGCATGGCGCAGGACAGGACGACCCGGCCGGCCACCACACAGGAAGCGACGATTCCGGACACTGAGGAGGCCGGGCACTGACAGAACCCGTGGCCGGCCGGAGCGAAGAGAACGCTACTGGCCGGCCACGAGCGCGTCCCGGATTTCACGGCGCAGGACCTTGCCGATCAGCGAGCGCGGCAGTTCATCCACCATGGCAACCCGGCGCGGCACCTTGTAGGCGGTCAGATTCTCGCGTGCGAAAGCCAGGAGCGCCTCCGGATCGACGCCGGGTCCTGCGGCGGGGACGACGGCGGCGACCACGTCTTCGCCGCCGCCGGGGCGCGGCAGGCCCACCACACACACTTCCAGGATGCCGGGGTATTCGGCGAGGACGTCCTCCACTTCCGTGGGGGAGACATTGAAGCCTCCAGTGATGATCAGCTCCTTGATCCGGTCCCGGACCGTCACGAACCCGTCCTTGTCCGCCGAGACAATGTCCCCCGTGCGGAACCAGCCGCCTTCCAGGAGTGATTCCTCGGTCTCCTGCGGGCGGTTCCAGTAGCCGGCAAAAACCTGCGGGCCCCGGACCAGGAGCTCGCCTTCCTCACCGGGGGCGCGGTCCAGCAGGACGTTCCGCGGGTCCACCACCCGGATGTCGGTCAGGGGAAACGGGACCCCCACTGTTCCCGGTTTCCGGCTGGGACCGAAGGGGTTGCCCAGCGCGATGGGCGAGGTTTCCGTCAACCCGTAGCCCTCAATCAGGTAGCCGCCGGTTGCCCTCTCCCACGTCTCCACTGTCGCCGTGGGCAGGTTCATCGCCCCCGAGATGGAAACCGGATGCTGTCCAGCGCAATGCCGCGCTCGGCCGCGGCGGCGGCGATGCGGTCGCAGATCGGCGGCACCGCCGGCAGGAACGTGGCCGGCGATTTCTTGTAGGCCTTCAGCACAAGGTCAACGTCGAACTTGGGGAACAGCACCAGCCTCGCGCCGATGCTCAGGGCAAACGTCATGCACAGCGTGAGCCCGTAGGCGTGGAACATCGGCAGCACCGCGTAGACGGTCTCCCGGCCGTCCTTGAGCCCGGGCACCCACGCGCGGCCCTGCGCGGCATTGGCCTGCAGATTGGCATGGGTGAGCATGGCGCCCTTGGGCTGGCCCGTGGTGCCGCTTGTGTACTGGATGACGGCGAAGTCGCCGGCGGCCGGACGCGGATGCTTCTTCTTCAGCTCGCCGGCGGCCAGGAGCTCCTTCCACGGGAGTACCGTCCGGTGTGCCGGCGCCGCCGCTTGCCAGGGCGTGTGTCTGCCGGCGGCCAGTGAGGCCCGGGCCACGCGGGCAGCGGGTACCGGGAGCCGGAGCGCCATCCGCTGGAGCAGTGGCATCGCCGGAATCAGCTCAACCGAGACAATGGTCTGCAGCCCGACGTCGGCGGGCAGCTGCCGGACCTTCTCCACCGCCTTGTCCCAGACCACGGCGACGGTGGCGCCGTGGTCCTCGAACTGATGACGGAGCTCGCGGTCGGTATACAAGGGATTGTGTTCGACGACGACGGCGCCCAGCCGCAGCGCCGCATGGAACGCGATGATGTGCTGCGGGCAGTTCGGCAGGACCAGCGCCACCCGGTCGCCGGCCCTGACGCCGAGTTTCTTCAGGCCCGCAGCCGCCCTGCTGATGGCGGTCCCGAGTTCGCGGTAGCTGGTGCGTGCCCCGAAGAATTCCAGCGCTGTCTTCCGTCCATAACGCCGAACGGAGGAGTCCATGAGGTCGACCAGGGACCCCGCGGGGAGTTTGAGGTCGATAGGAACACCGGGGCCGTAGTGGCGGGTCCAGGGGCGGTCGGGATGCTCGGGCCCCGCGGATCGTCTGCTCATGGTGTGTCCTTGCCACTGGGCTGCGCCGGGTTGCCGGCCGTCGGGCCCGGCAGGACCCGTCAGGAAATCCTATCGGGCAGCACCGGTCCGGGAGTACCGGTCCGGGAGTGCCGGCCCGGGAGTACTGGACCGGACTGCGCGACAGCCGCGGCGGCGCGGGCCGTGAGGTGACTTTCGGCCCTTGGCACCCGGCAGGCCGGGGCGGAAGCTGGGGCGTACACCGCGAGCGGCAGGTCCGCGCATCTTTGTAGGTTTGTGCATTTTTGTAGGTCTGCGCAGTGGACAGGTCTGCACAGTGCACAAGTCTGCGCGGTCCACAGAGCCACGGGTAGAGGTCCACGGGAGCACCATGAAACACCAACAGCCGAGCCTGAAGTTCCTTGGTGCCACCGACACCGTCACCGGGTCCCGCTACCTGATCGACGCCGGCGGCCGGCGCGTACTGGTGGACTGCGGGCTCTTCCAGGGCTACAAGCGCAGTCGCGAGCGCAACCGGGCGCCCTTCCCGGTGCCGCCGCAGTCCATCGACGCCGTGGTGCTGACCCATGCGCACCTGGACCACACCGGCTACGTCCCGGCCCTGGTCCGGGACGGATTCGGCGGCCCGGTCTACGCCACGGACGGCACCACCGATCTATGCAAACTCATCCTCCCGGACAGCGGCCACCTGCAGGAGGAAGAGGCCAGGTATGCCTCACAGCGGGGATCGACCGCGCACGATCCCGCGATCCCGCTCTACACGGCCGCCGACGCCGTAGCGTCCCTCAACAGATTCAAAATCCGGGATTTTGACGATCCCCTTGACCTCGGCGGTGGCATGGAGCTGACGTTCGTGCCGGCCGGACACATCCTCGGCGCCGCCCAGGTCCACGTCCGGCTAGGCTCCCAATCCGTGCACTTCACCGGAGACCTGGGCCGCGCCGATGACCCCTTCATGTACCCGCCGCGCCCGCTCGGCGAAACGGGGATCCTGGTGACCGAATCAACCTACGGCAACCGGAAACACTCCACGGAGGATCCGGAGAAGCAACTGGGGGAGATCATCAACCGCGTCGCGAAGCGCGGCGGCGTCATCATGTTCGCCGCGTTCGCCGTCGGCCGGGCCGAAACGCTCATGCTGTACCTGTCCCGGCTCCTGCGCAAGGGCGCGATTCCGCGCATCCCGGTGTACCTGAACAGCCCCATGGCCATCGACGCCTCCGAAATGTACCAGCGCCACCCCGAGGAACACCGGCTCAAGCGCGAGGAATACGTGGACATGTACAAGCTGGCCAAGGTCACCCGCACCGTGGACGAGTCCAAGCTCCTGAACCTGCGCGGCGGCCCCATGATCATCATCTCGGCCAGCGGCATGCTGACCGGCGGCCGGATCCTGCACCACGTCGCGGCGTACGGCCCGGACCCGAAAAACGCCGTCATCCTCAGTGGCTACCAGGCAGGAGGCACGCGGGGGGCCACCCTGGCCGCCGGCGAACGGGAGCTGCGCATCTACGGGGAGGACGTCAAGATCCGGGCCGAAGTGATCCAAATGGAAAGCCTGTCCGCGCACGCCGACGCCGACGGCATCATCGCGTGGATGAAAGCGGCAGCGAAGGAGCCCCGCATGACCTACATCACGCACGGCGACCCCGATGCGTCCGATGCCCTGCGCATCAGGATCAAGCGCGAACTCGGCTGGCGGGCCCGGGTACCCGAGCATCTGGAGTCGATCGACATTGAGGATCCGCGATGAATCCGGTTGCCGTCACGCGCACCTCCGTGCTGAAGGAGATCCATGATCTCGCCCGGCCGCTGAAAAACGACCGGGACCTCAACGGCCTGGTGCGGCGGGCCGCCGACTGCCGATTCGTCGCCATCGGCGAGGCGTCCCATGGCACCCACGAGTTCTACACCTGGCGCGACACCCTCAGCAGGCGCCTCATCGCCGAGGAGGGGTACAACTGGATCGGGGTGGAAGGAGACTGGCCGGACTGCTGGCGGATCAACCGGTGGGTCCGCGGCCAGGACGGCAAGGATCAGGGAGTGCACGCCCTGCTGGCCGGTTTCGAACGCTGGCCAACCTGGATGTGGGCCAACGAAGAAATCGCGGCGTTCCTGGACTGGCTGCGCACCTGGAACGCGGGGCGCCCCATGGACAAGCGCGTGGGCTTCTACGGCCTGGACGTCTACTCGCTCTGGGATTCGCTGCGCGAAATCATCGGCTGGCTGCAGGAAAACGTCCCGGACGCCGTGCCCGCCGCCATGCGCGCCTGGCAATGCTTCCTCCCGCACCACGAGGACCCGCACCAGTACGCTTGGAGCACGCGGCTGGTCCCGCAGTCCTGCGAGGCCGACGTCGTGGCCCTCCTGACCGAGGTCAGGAACCGGGTCTTCAGCCCCGGCCCCCACGACGAGGACGCCTTCGACGCCGTCCAGAACGCCGAGGTCGCGGCCAACGCCGAGCACTACTACCGCATCATGGTCCGCGGCGACCGGCAGTCCTGGAACGTCCGCGACCACCATATGGCGGACACCATCGACCGCGTCAGCCGGCACCTCGGGCCGGCGTCGAAGGGCCTGATCTGGGAGCACAACACGCATGTCGGGGATGCGCGGGCCACCGACATGGCACAGGACGGCCTGGTCAACGTCGGGCAACTGCTACGGGAACGCCACGCGGGCGAGGGCGTGCTCCTGGTCGGTTTCGCCGGGCACCGGGGTTCCGTGATCGCCGCCGACGCATGGGGCCGCCCGGAGCGCATCCTCACGGTGCCGGAAGCACGCCCGGGCAGCCACGAGGACTTCCTGCATCAGGCCCTCGGCGTGCCATCCGTGCTGGAGTTCGGTGACGACAGGACCGGGCCGTGGCTTTCGACGTGGCTCGGACACCGGGCGATCGGCGTCGTGTACCACCCGGAGCGGGAGGCGGGGAACTACGTTCCGACCCGGATGGGGGAACGGTACGACGCTCTCATCTGGCTCGAACACACGGCGGCACTGCGTCCCGTGCACCATGAGGGGCCGCCCCGCGAACCGGAATTGGAAACGGAGCCAACAGGTTTCTAGGCCGTGCAATTAGGCCGCGCAACAGGCCCGCTGGCGGGTCCACCTGCAGATCCACTTGCGGGTCCGCAGCGCGGCGCGGGGCCTTAAGGCCCTAACCCGGCCCATGACGGGCGCGGGAGACTGAAGGTGCCAGCCGGCTGTCGGCACTGCCGCCCGATCATGCACTACAGGCACCACCCAACGCAGATGTTTGGCGGTGCAGCTAACAAGCAGTGCAGGGATCATGCGCTCTATAGACAATGCGGTGTGTGGCTGCCGGTTCAGATCACGCGATGGAGAAGAGCAGGATTCAGAATGAGCAAAGCAATCGTCGTCGGTATCAACGGGTCTGCGGGCAGCGACGCCGCCTTGACGTGGGCCCTTCAGCGGGCGGCCCGGGACAAGCTTCCGGTCATCGCCCTCCACGCGGTCGATGACCGCTGGATGTCCCCTGATTTCCAGTACCACGAGCTCATCCGCGAATCGGGGATGGAACTGCTTGAGAAGGCGAAGGCGAGCGCCAGCGAGCAGTCCCCTGGCGTCGAGGTGGACATCCAGCTCCGCCACGGCAGCGGGGGATCGGTGCTGCGGGATATCTCCAAAGAAGCAGCCATGATCGTCGTGGGCGGCCATGAAAAACATCACCTCGACGGCGGCCCCGTGACGGACCGCGCCCTGCAGGTCGTCGCCGCCTCGGACTGTCCGGTGGCGGTCATCCCCGCAAAGCCTGGCGCCGGGGCCAAGGGCGTCGTGGTCGGCGTGGACGGTTCCGAGGAGTCGCTGCAGGCCGTCGCAGTTGCCGCCGCGGAAGCTGACCTCGGCGGAGACGAGCTCACCGTGGTCCTCGCGTTCAAGACCCCCGCCCGGTGGGTCGAGAAGCAGCTACCGTCCAGCGGCCTCGCCGAGAGCATGGTCGAAGAGAACCGGATCGTGCTCGCCGAGTCGGTGGCCGGGCTCGGCGACAAATACCCCGACCTTGTGGTCCATCAGCGACTCGAGACGGACACCCAGCCGGCGAAGGCCCTCGTGGACACCGCCGCGGACGCCAGGGTGCTGGTGATCGGAAGCCGCGGCCGCGGCGGGCTCTCCCGCACGGTGCTCGGCTCCACGGCGCACGCCGTCCTGCTGAACGTTCCGTGCCCCACCATCGTCACGCGGGTGCACAAGGTCAAGCACGGGGACTGACGCCCGGCAAGTCCTTGCAACCCGATGAGTACCGGCCGGAAAGCCCCCTCTGCGGAGGGGGCTTTCCGCCGCCGCCGACGGATGGGAGGATGTTGCCGTGGACCCCTTCTACAATTTCGTCTCGCACTTTTGGTGGCTCGTCTTTCCCATGAGCGGACTGATGGGCGGGTGGGCCCGGTCCTGGTCCAAAGCCACTGAACGCCGGCACCGGCGCCGGATGGAGCTCTACACAATCAAGAACCAGGCCGCGCAGGCGGAACAGGCCAGCCAGGCCCAGGTCCTGGCCCTCATGAATGCGCACGACGCCGTGAACCGGCGCTGGCTCGACTACGAACTCGACGTCGGGAAGCTGATCGACTACCCGGTCATGACCGATGTCCGGGAGCCGCTCACGGTGGCTTTCCTGCGGGCCAAGCGTGAGGCCGACGGTCTGCGGCCCGCCGCCCCCGGTGAGCTCAGGACTGCGGCCCGTTTGGCGGAGTACCGGGCCGCCGTCACCAGTTTCGAGATCGCCTTCGACGTCGCGGAACGCGAAGCCAAGCGGATCAGGGACAGCAAATTCACCGGCCCGGAACGCCAGCGTCTCGAGACTGCCCGGAAGCTCCTGAGGATCGCCTCGGACGCCGCGGCGACTCCTGCCGAACGTCAGACGGCCTACAGGCGCGCACGCCGTGAACTCGACGGGCTCATCGTGCTGCCGGAGGCCACGCTCGCCGCGCTCGAGGACAAGATTGCCTCAATGCTCGACGCCGGTCCGGCGCCTGAGGCGCGCCGGTCCGTCTAAGCAGCACCGCTGACGGGACAGTGCTCCCGGTCCACCTCTCTGTGACGAGGATCGCCTCGCTGCCCTGAAGTCCGGATTCCTCCGGGAAGGGCGGAATTTAGGGTCTTCCGGCATGTTTTGCGCTGCCGTCTTTCCCACGTACCATCGATAGGGTTTCAAGCTGCGTTCGTGGCCACCGAGCATTCATCCGGATAGGCATGAGATGATTGTTTGTGGCCATGCGGCACCGGGGAAGTGGAACTGCTGACCGTGGACACTGCAGATTGGGCAACAGGTGGAAATCACCGTAATGGTGGCGCTAGTAGTATCGCTGGCGCTGTTCTTCGACTTCACCAACGGATTTCATGACACCGCGAACGCCATGGCTACCCCCATCGCGACCGGTGCCATCAAACCCAGGACTGCAGTCGCCCTGGCGGCGGTGCTGAACCTCGTGGGGGCGTTCCTCTCCACGGAAGTAGCCAAGACCGTTTCCGGCGGCATCATCAAAGAGGGCTCCGACGGGGTCGCGATCACGCCGGACATCATCTTCGCCGGGCTGATGGGCGCCATTCTCTGGAACATGATCACCTGGCTGAAGGGACTGCCGTCCAGTTCCTCGCACGCGCTCTTCGGCGGCCTGATCGGTGCCGCGATCGCCGGCATCGGCATCCACTCGATCAACTTCGAATCGATCCTGCAGAAGGTCATCCTTCCCGCGGTCTTCGCCCCGATCATCGCAGGCGGCGCGGCCTATCTGTGCACGCGGCTGGCCTATGCCTTGACGTCACGCCATGACCCGGAAACCGGCGACAAGCTGACCCAGAAGCGCGGCGGATTCCGGACCGGCCAGATCTTTACGTCCAGCCTCGTGGCACTGGCCCATGGAACTAACGACGCCCAGAAGACCATGGGCATCATCACCCTCGTCCTGATCTCGGCCGGCGCGCAGCCTGCCGGCTCCGGACCGCAGTGGTGGGTTATCACCGCCTGCGCCCTCGCCATCGCGATCGGCACCTACGCCGGCGGCTGGCGGATCATCCGCACCATGGGCTCGGGCCTCACCGAAGTGAAGCCGGCCCAGGGTTTCTCCGCCGAGGCCAGCACCGCCTCGGCCATTCTGGCCTCGTCGCACCTGGGCTTTGCCCTGTCCACCACCCAGGTGGCCTCCGGCTCCGTCATCGGCTCGGGCATGGGACGCCGCGGCACCACCATCCGGTGGGGAACCGCCGGCCGGATTGCCCTCGGCTGGCTCTTCACGCTCCCGGCGGCCGGTATCGTGGGCGCCCTCACGGCTCTGCTCGTGCAGACCGGCGTCGTCGGAGTCATCATCGCGGCCGCCGCCGGCACCGCCGCCGTGGCGTACATGTTCGTGCATTCGCGGAAATCCCAGGTGGGCCACCACAACGCCGTCGAGATCGAAGAAATGGGCCAGGCCGTGCAGTTCCGCAAGAAGAAGTCTGCCGCCAAGGCGATCAAGAACGGGGATGCCCAGCGATGAAGTGGTTGGAACTGTTCAGCGTGGCCGGGGCCACGCTTGTGGCCGCGGTCACAGTCGTAGTCCTCTATTCCCTCGGCGTCCGGCTCACGGCCATCGCGGGGGATGTCCGGAACGAGCCGGCGTCGTGGACCCGCCCGCTCGCTTACACGTGCTTCGCCCTGTGCGGCGCCGCCGTCCTCTTCGGGCTTTATCTGATCATTCCCTACTTCCACAAGTAGTCCGCCGTCCTCACGCGGGCCGCTGCAGCACCCTCTCTCGGTGGCGCGACCCGGGGATGGGAACCCGGCGCCGCATTGGCTAGGCTGGGGCCATGGTGAGCTTCCAGTACTTCGTGGCGTCCTCACTCGACGGCTTTATCGCCACGGATGACGACAACCTGGCGTGGCTGCTTCAGTTTGACGGTTTTGAGGGCGGCAAGGACAGCTACGACGCGTTCCTGGCCGACGTCGGCTGCATCGTCATGGGCGGTGAGACGTACGCGTGGCTCCTGGAGCACGAACCGGGTACCTGGCCCTATCCGGAAACGCCCTGCTGGGTCTTCACCCACCACGAGCACTCCGCCCCGAAGGGCGCCAACGTGACGTTCGTCCGCGGGGCCGTCCGCGAGTTCGTGGACGACCTCAAGGATGAGGCCGCCGGCCGGAACATCTGGGTGGTCGGCGGGGGAGTCCTCGCCGCGCAATTCGCGGACGCCGGGCTGCTCGACGAACTGATTCTCTCGGTCATTCCCGTAGTGCTGGGAGGCGGCAAGCAACTGCTGCCCATGACCGGCCCGACGCCGCCGCTGGAGCTCGCCGCGTCCCGGACCATGGGCCGCGGCATCGTGGAGTTGCGCTACCGCTTCCCGGGCAGGAGCTAGCAGGCCCCATCCGGCGCGACGGCCCGGCCCTCCTGCCCATCCCACCGGCGCCCCGGTGAACTCCTACCCTGCGATATCGCGGAGGAGGTTCGTGATCCGGGCCGTGGAGAGCCGGCGGCCGTGCTCGTCCGTGATGACGATCTCGTGGGTCGTGAGGGTCCGGCCGAGGTGGATGGCCGTGCACGTCCCGGTGACGGTTCCAGCGGAGATCGCCCGGTGATGCGTGGCCCCGACCTCGATCCCGAGCGCCTGCCGGTTCGGTCCCGCGTGCAGGCCGGCCGCGAAAGACCCCAAGGTCTCGGCCAGGACCACGTGGGCCCCGCCGTGCAGGATCCCGGCCACCTGGGTGTTCCCCTCCACCGGCATGGTGGCCACGGTCCGCTCCGGACTCATTTCAAGGAAGTGGATCCCCATCTTCACCACGAGGGCGCCGACGCCGTACTGGCCCAGCCAATCGTGCATGTCCTCGGGAACTCCGGCCGCCGCAAGCTCGGCCGCGTAGGGGGCCGGCGTGAAATTGTCCATCATGGGAACTAGGCTGGCACCTGTGAGTGAAACTACCAAACCGGCCCCTTCCCCCGCGACCGAGCCTTCCACAGACGCCGGCGCAGATGCTGTCACTGCCACGGACGCAGCCACAGCCTCTGTCCTGGTGGCCGAGCCGCCCGTCGCCGAAGCCGCAACGCCCGCCAGGAAGGCGCGACGCGTTGGGACCGAGGTCTCCGCGACCCAGGCACCGGTGGTGCCCCTCACGGACCAGCCCCGGCTTCTGGTCCTCGACGGCCACTCGATGGCCTTCCGCGCTTTCTATGCCCTGCCGGCCGAAAACTTCGCCACTTCCAGCGGCCAGCACACCAATGCCGTCCACGGCTTCACGTCCATGCTGATCAACCTCATCAAGGAACAGAACCCTACGCACGTCGCCGTGGCTTTTGACGTCTCCGACGACACCACGTTCCGCAAGGCCGAGTACGACGGCTACAAGGCCGGGCGCAACGAGACCCCCCGCGAGTTCAGCGGCCAGATCGACCTCATTGAAAAAGTGATGACCGCCTGGGGCATCAAGACCATCAAGATTCCCGGCTTCGAAGCCGACGACATCCTCGCCACCCTCGCCGCCAAGGGCGATGAGGCCGGCTTCGAGGTCCTGCTCGTCTCCGGCGACCGGGACACCTTCCAGCTCATCACCGAGAACGTCTTCGTCCTCTACCCGAAGCAGGGCGTCACCAACATCCCACGGATGGACGCCGAAGCAATCGAGGCCAAGTACTTCGTCTCGCCGCCGCGCTATTCGGACCTCGCCGCGCTCGTCGGGGAGACCGCGGACAACCTTCCGGGCGTCCCCGGCGTCGGGCCCAAGACCGCCGCGAAGTGGATCAACCAGTACGGCGGCCTCGAGGGCATCCTGGAAAACCTCGACTCGATCGGCGGGAAGGTCGGCGACGCCCTACGCGAGCACGTCGAATCGGTCAAACGGAACCGCCGGCTCAACCGGCTCCTGACCGACCTCGAGCTCCCCGTGTCCCTCCACGAGCTGGAGGAACCGCGCCCGGACCATGACGCGATCGAGGAAATTTTCGACCGCCTCGAATTCAAGACGCTCCGCACCCGGCTTTTCGCCCTCTACGGCAACGAGCCCGTCGAAGGCGAACCGGACAGCATCGAGGTTCCCGAGTTCTCGACCCTCACGTCCGCTGCGGAGCTGCGGACTTTCTTCGACGCCGGGACGGGGCTCCGGTCCGCCCTCGCCGTCGAATTCGCGCCCGGCAGGATCGTGGACGACGCTTCAGCCCTTGCCGTGGTCCGCAAGGACGCGGCCGGGTACATCGAGCTCACCGGCCTGGATGCCGAGGCCGACGCCGTGCTGTCCGGCTGGCTCCGGGATCCCGGCGCCCCGAAAGTCATCCACGGGTTCAAGCCGGCGCTCAAGGCCTTCACCTCCCGAGGGCTCGGCCTGGACGGCGTGGTGGACGACACCGCGATCTCCGGCTACCTCATCCAGCCGGACCGGCGCAGTTACGAACTCGCCGAACTCGCCCAGCACCACCTCAAGATGACCGTGTCCACCGAGGCTGCCAAGACTGGCCAGCTGGAACTCGCCTTCGGCGGCGAGGATGACGGCGCCGCGGCCGGCGCGCTGGTCCAGCAGGCCGCCGTCGTGCACGCCCTTAGCCACCACTTCGAAACGGAACTGAAGACCCGCAAGGCCCAGGAGCTTCTGACGAGCCTTGAACTGCCCGTCAGCCGGGTCCTGGCGCAGATGGAGCTCACCGGGATCGCGGTCTCCATGGAGCGCATGGACGAACAGCTCGCCGACCTCGCCAAGGTGATCGATAACGCCCAGGAACAGGCTTTCGCTGCCATCGGCCACGAGGTCAACCTCGGTTCGCCCAAGCAGCTGCAGACGGTGCTGTTCGAGGAGCTCGGCCTGCCCAAGACGAAGAAGATCAAGTCCGGGTACACCACCGATGCCGCGTCGCTCAAGACGCTACTGGAGAAAACCGGCCATGAATTCCTCGTCCAGCTGATGGCCCACCGCGAGTCCTCGAAGCTGCGTCAAATGGTGGAAAGCCTCAAGAAGTCCGTGGCCGACGACGGCCGGATCCACACCACGTATGCGCAGAATGTGGCCGCCACCGGCCGTATCTCCTCCAACAACCCGAACCTGCAGAACATCCCGGTCCGGAGCGAGGAGGGCCGGCGCGTCCGCAGCATCTTCGTGGTGACCGAGGGCTATGACTGCCTCCTGTCCGCGGACTACTCGCAGATCGAGATGCGGATCATGGCGCACCTTTCGGGCGATCCCGGCCTCATCCAGGCGTACAAGGAGGGTGAGGACCTGCACCGGTACGTCGGTTCGCACATCTTCCACGTGCCGCCGTCCGAGGTCACCAGCGCCATGCGCTCCAAGGTCAAGGCCATGTCCTACGGCCTGGCCTACGGGCTGACGTCCTTCGGGCTTTCCAAGCAGCTGGAAATCTCCGTGGACGAGGCCCGGACGTTGATGAAGGAATACTTCGAACGCTTCGGCGCTGTTCGGGATTATCTCCGCGGCGTGGTGGACCAGGCCCGGATCGACGGCTACACGGCCACGATCGAGGGCCGCCGCCGCTACCTGCCGGACCTGACCAGCACGGACCGGCAGCTGCGGGAAATCGCCGAGCGGGTGGCCTTGAACTCGCCCATCCAAGGGTCCGCGGCGGACATCATCAAACGTGCCATGCTGGGCGTCTCCGGCGCGCTGGCGGACCAGGGCCTGAAATCGCGGATGCTGCTCCAGGTCCATGATGAACTGGTCCTCGAAGTCGCCAAGGGTGAACGCGAGGCGGTTGAGAAGCTCGTGACCGAGCAAATGGGCTCGGCCGCGGATCTCAGCGTTCCGTTGGACGTCCAGATTGGCATCGGGTCCAGCTGGCACGAGGCGGGGCACTAACGGTTCACCGGTTCCGGCAGGGTGTCGTTCCGGCACGTTTTCGTTCCGGCTCTGCCGGGGGCTGCCGGATTTTCAGGAGATTCAGGATTCTCAGGGGGAGAAGCACGTGGCAGAGAAATACGAGCTCAGGCGGTTCCGGGCGGTCGGGAAGGACTCGGCAGACTACGCCCAGGGGACTGCGTGGCTGCGCGGAGTCGGGATCGGGTTCTACGACGAACCGCGCAAAGACGAGTTTGTGGACAAGATCATGGCCATGTACCGAGTGGATAACCGTGAGATGACCGGCGTGTACCAGCCCGACGGCGTCGCGGCCCACTCGCTGTCGGCCGACGTTCCGGTGGCGACGTTCGCCACCCTGCGCAAGGACCTGAACATCGGCTACGGCCGCCAGCTCGAAGCCCAGCTCGTCACCGCCGTCACGGTGCGCGGGACCCATCGCCGGCAGGGGCTGCTCCGGCGGATGATGACCGAGGACCTCGCCGCGGCCAAGGCGGACGGCGTCGCGCTGGCGGCGCTCACCGCCTCGGAGGCGTCCATCTACGGTCGGTTCGGCTACGGGGTGGCCACCTTTGAGCGCAGCATCAAGGTGGACACCGGGCCCCGTTTCCGCCTCCGCCACGAGCCGGTGGGGTCGGTGGAGATCGCCGACCGGAAGGTCCTGCTTGACCTGGCTCCCGAAGTCTTCGCACGGGTTCAACGCGCCATGCCCGGATCCATCTCGCGGCAGGAGGCCTACCGGCTGCGGTCCTCGGGCACGCTCGGCCGCGACGGCAGCGAAGACGAGGCCATCCGCTGTGCCCTGCACTATGACGCCGCGGGCAGCGTGGACGGGTATGTCTCCTACAAGTTCGCCGGGTGGGACGCCAAGCCGTACACCATGGAGATTGTGGACCTCGTGGCGGCGACCGACGCCGCCTATCTGGAACTGTGGCAGTTCCTGGGCAGCATCGACCTCGTGGAACGGATCAGCTGGCAGGACGCGCCGGTTGATGACCCGCTGACCTGGGCCCTTGAGGACCCCCGCTGCGTCGAGTCCTCTGACCAGCGCGACATGCTGTGGCTGCGTATCCTGGACCCGTTGCGGGTCCTGGGCGCCCGGCGCTACTCTGCCGACGGGACCCTGGTCCTCGCCGTCCGGGACAGCCTCGGCTTTGCCGCCGGCACCTTCGCCCTGGCAGTCAGCGGCGG
This sequence comes from Arthrobacter sp. TE12232, assembly GCF_054062615.1. NCBI lineage: Bacteria > Bacillati > Actinomycetota > Actinomycetes > Micrococcales > Micrococcaceae > Arthrobacter > Arthrobacter sp. TE12232. Next base: position 114,995 of record NZ_JBSSFK010000001.1, on the reverse strand, counting down.
GGTGGCCACGGTGACGCCCGCTCCGGATGCTGAGCCGGAGTTGTCGCTGGATGTCGCGGACCTCGGGTCCATCTATCTGGGGGCCGTCTGTCCCGTGACGCTGACGGCCGCCGGCCGGATAACCGAGCACGCGCCCGGAGCGGCCCTGACCGCGAGGCTCATGTTCGCCGTCGAACGCTCACCGCACTGCCTCACGCACTTCTAGCCGCACTGCCTGGGGCGCTTCTTCGCGCAGTTCCCGCCGTCGGCGTCGTTCGTGCGGAGGACCCCGCGCGCTTTGACCGGCGTTGACGTAAACGACTAGACTAAACGGGCGTGTACTACGTGCGCGCATCTACAATCCACAAAATCAGGATGACCCGGCATATCACCTGCTGAGATGCCGTGTTCTTCGTCTGCATTCCATAATGCGGGGGGAGCGGTTTGCCTGACCGACTAACTATCCACAACGGAGCCCCTACTACATGACCATCACCTCCACCGAGAAGCCCGGTACCCCCGTAGTCGCGATTAACGACATCGGTACCGCTGAGGACTTCCTCGCAGCTGTCGACGCCACCATCAAGTACTTCAACGACGGAGACCTCGTCGAAGGTACCGTCGTCAAGGTCGACCGCGATGAAGTTCTGCTCGACATCGGTTACAAGACCGAAGGTGTCATTCCCTCCCGCGAGCTTTCCATCAAGCACGACGTTGACCCCGGAGACGTCGTCTCCGTTGGCGATCAGGTCGAAGCCCTGGTGCTCACCAAGGAAGACAAAGAAGGCCGCCTGATCCTCTCCAAGAAGCGTGCTCAGTACGAGCGTGCCTGGGGCGACATCGAGAAGGTCAAGGAAGAAGACGGTGTTGTCACCGGTACCGTCATCGAGGTTGTCAAGGGTGGTCTTATCCTCGACATCGGTCTGCGCGGCTTCCTGCCCGCATCCCTCGTCGAGATGCGCCGCGTGCGCGACCTCGCTCCGTACATCGGTCAGCAGATCGAAGCCAAGATCATCGAGCTGGACAAGAACCGTAACAACGTTGTCCTGTCCCGCCGTGCATGGCTCGAGCAGACCCAGTCCGAGGTCCGCTCCACGTTCCTCAACAAGCTGGAAAAGGGCCAGGTCCGTCCCGGCGTCGTTTCCTCCATCGTCAACTTCGGTGCCTTCGTGGACCTGGGCGGCGTAGACGGTCTGGTTCACGTTTCCGAGCTGTCCTGGAAGCACATCGACCACCCGTCCGAGGTTGTCGAAGTTGGCCAGGAAGTCACCGTCGAGGTTCTCGAGGTCGACCTGGACCGCGAGCGCGTCTCCCTGTCGCTCAAGGCTACGCAGGAAGATCCGTGGCAGACCTTCGCCCGCACCCACGCCCTCGGCCAGGTTGTTCCGGGTAAGGTCACCAAGCTGGTTCCGTTCGGCGCGTTCGTTCGCGTTGAAGACGGCATCGAAGGCCTGGTCCACATCTCCGAGCTCGCCGTGCGTCACGTTGAGCTGGCCGAGCAGGTTGTCTCCGTTGGCGACGAGCTGTTCGTCAAGGTCATCGACATCGACCTCGAGCGCCGCCGCATCTCCCTCTCCCTCAAGCAGGCCAACGAGGGCGTCGACGCCGACAGCACCGAATTCGACCCGGCACTCTACGGCATGGCCGCCGAGTACGACGAAGAGGGCAACTACAAGTACCCGGAGGGCTTCGACCCGGAGTCCAACGAGTGGCTTGAAGGCTACGAGACGCAGCGCGCCGCCTGGGAGCAGCAGTACGCTGACGCCCAGACCCGCTGGGAAGCCCACAAGAAGCAGGTTGCCCAGCACGCTGCCGACGACGCTGCAGCTGCAACGTCCGGCGAGAGCGACTCCGGCACCACCAGCTACTCCTCTGAGCCGGCTGCAACCGAAGCCGGTGCAGGCACGCTTGCCTCGGACGAGGCTCTTGCCGCTCTGCGCGAGAAGCTGACCGGCAACTAATTGCCCCCGGTTCTCAGGCGTCCGCTTCCTGAGTCCAGGCAGTTTGTAGCTTGAAGCTGCACCGTCACGGTGCAGGAGTTTGAATGCACAGCAAAGGTGGTCGTCCCTCTGGGGGCGGCCACCTTTGCGTTGCGCGGACATGCTCCGCGGCTGCCCGCTCCACACGACATGCTCATTCTTGGAGCCCTCCCCTGGGGGACATGCTCATTCTTGGGTGTCACCAGTGGACATGTGGACATTGTGTCCAGTCCCGGCCCTGAGCGCTGGACATGTCCAGTGGCCGCGACGTCGTGCCCGCTCCCAGGACCGGACATGTTCCTTTTTGGGACTCGCACGTGGGGACATGCTCACTCTTGGAACTCACCTCTCGGGACATGCTCATTTTTTGGGCGTCACCAGTGGACATGTTGGTATTGTGCCCAGTCCTGGCCCAGAACGAGGGACATGCCCAGCGGTCGGGAGGTGCAACATGTTCTGGCCTGCTGGCGAGGGACCGGCGCGTGCCCGAGGTGCGGCTGGCCGTGGAATCCTTGACGGCGGATCTTCCCTGAGTCCACACTTTGCAGGTTGAGATTCTCGCAGCCGACGATAAGGGGGAGTTCCATGGCTGAGCCATCGGAGGCAGTTGAAGCGCAGGGCACAGGCGGGACAGTTGGTCCGTGGCCACGGGGCATCCATGCCATCACCTTGTTTGTCGAAAACCTGGCCACGACGAGGAGTTTCTACGAAGAAGTCTTCCGTCTGCCGCTCATCTTTGAGGACGACGTCTCTGCAGTCTTCAAGTTCGAGAACACTTTGATCAATCTGCTCACTATCTCCGAAGCCCCCGAACTCATCCAACCGGCAACCGTCGCCAACGTTGAGGCCGGCGTCCGCCTGCAGTTCACCATTGAAGTGGACGACGTCGACGGCATGTGCGCGGAGTTGTCCCGCCGCGGCGTGGAACTGCTGAACGGTCCCATGGACCGGCCGTGGGGTATTCGTACAGCCAGCTTCCGAGACCCTGCCGGACACATCTGGGAAATCGCCCACTAGCCCGGTTCAGGCCAAGGAAAACCATCTGTCCGGCGAGGCGCAAGTCCACTCTTGGCTTCGTGGGGCGGACATGAGGGCACTCCGCGCATTGCTCGCGGCCGGCGGAGGATATGTCCAGTGGTTGCCCGGTTGGCCGCGGGAGGGTATGTCCAGTCCTGGACGAGTGGGGCGGACATGAGGGCATTCCGCGCATTGCTCGCGGCCAGCGTGGGACATGTCCAGTGGTGGACCGGTTGGCCGCGGGAGGGCATGTCCAGTCCTGGCTTCGTGGGGCGGGCATGAGGGGATTCCGCGCATTGCTCGCGGCCAGCGGGGGACATGTCCAGTGGTGGACGGTGAAGCGTCCCCGTGCGACGAGCCGCGCGGTCAGCGGAGCGGGATCGTGCCCTTGACCTGCACGGTGGCAGTCGCTGAGGCTGCACCAGTGACGAGTTCGGCACCCGCGGACTTCAGCAACGCAATGGCACCCACGTTGCCGGCCGTGGTCTGGGCCACCAGATGACTCGCTCCGGCAGACACGGCCAGGGCCTTCACGAGCCGCAGCGCCTCGCGGCCGACACCTCGGCCGCGGAAGCTCCGGCCAAGCCAGATTCCGGTTTCCAGCGCCCCGCCACCAACAGGACTGCCTGTCCGAGGGGCATCGGCCGGCGAAGCGGCGGGCTGAATGCCGGGTTCAATCGCCCCGCCAGTACCAGCCCCGCCAGCACCAGCCCCGCCAGCACCAGCCCCGCCAGTACCAGCCTCCAGCGGCTTCATCGTCCCCACCGCCGACCCCGGTCCCGGCCCTATACGCTTCAGCCGGACGGAACCGGCGAGTTGCCCGTCACAGCTGATGGCCCAGCTCTTCTGCTGCGCGGGGCCGTCCAGGCCTGCGGCGGCGTGGTGGAATTCGCGGAACCAGCTGATCCGGTCAGTGTTCCAGGCGGCGCTCTCGCCCAGCGGCGGGGTGACCTCGTCGGCGTCGGCGTCCCGGAGGGCGAGCTCCAGGAGCTGTTCGAGCACGGCCTCGCTGACGTCAAGCAGCTCGACCGCGGGTACCGGCTCAGCTGATGGGGACATCGATCCACTCCGTCTCTCCGGGTAGCAACGCCGCACTGCCGGCTGACATGGCGGCCACCCGCTCCGCGGCGCGGGCGAGCTCCTCCGGATTGTCCGGCAGCGCAAGCCTCAGGACAGTAGTCTGCGCCTCGTAACGGGTTTCTGCCATGACAAATCCCGCGGCGCGCAGATCGTTCTCTAGCCGCCCGGCCCCGGCGTGCCCCACCCGCACCGAACAAATCCGCAGCCGGCGGCGCCGCACGAGGGGCGCGAGTTCCAGCGACGCGGCCACCGAATCCGAGTACGCGCGCACCAGGCCGCCGGCGCCGAGGAGGATACCGCCGAAATAGCGTACGACGACGGCGGCGACGTCGCTGAGGTCGGCGACGCCGGGCGCGGTCTCGCGCTTGAGCAGCGCCTCCAACATCGGGATGCCGGCAGTTCCGGACGGTTCGCCGTCATCGTTGGAACGCTGGACGTCCCGGTCGGGGCCGAGCACGAAGGCGAAGCAGTGGTGCCGCGCGTCGTGGAATTCCTTGCGCAGGCCGGCCAGGACGAAGCGGGCTGCGTCTTCGTCCGCCGTGCGGGCAAGGACGGTGATGAAGCGGGACCGCTTGACCTCGATTTCGTGCCGGAACTGGGACCCTGCGGCGAGGGTGGTGTAAATGGAAGTCCTGCTCTCGGGGTAATCCGGCTCATCTTCCACCGGTTCAGTTTAGTCTTGTGTGGTGTTGAAGATCGGGTTGACCGGCGGGATCGCGTCGGGGAAGTCACTGGTTGCCGCGCGCCTGCGGGAGCTCGGCGCGGTGCTTGTCGACGCCGATGCGCTGGCCCGCGACGTCGTAGAGCCCGGCACGCCCGGGCTGGCACGGGTGGTCGAGGCGTTCAGCGCCGCCATCCTGACCTCCGATGGCCGGCTGGACCGGGCCCGGCTGGGTTCCCTCGTCTTCGGCAATCCGGAACGCCTGGCCGTGCTGAACGGAATCGTCCATCCGCTGGTCCGGGAGCGCGCCACGGCGATGGTGGCGGCCGCCCCGGCCGGCGCCGTCGTAGTCCAGGACATCCCCCTGCTGGTGGAAACCGGACAGGGGAAGAACTTCCACCTCGTGGTGGTGGTCGACGCCCCGGACGACGTCCGCATCCGGCGCATGGTCGAACACCGCAATATGGGTGTCGAAGAGGCGCACGCGCGGATGGCCGCGCAGGCAAGCCGTGAGGACCGGCTGGGAGCCGCGGACGTCGTGCTGGACAACTCGGGCACCCCCGACGAACTGAGGCACGCGGTGGATGCGCTGTGGGAAGGGCGGCTGGCGCCCTTCGCACTGAACCTCAAGGAGCAAAAGATCGCGCCGCGGACCGGCGGCCCGGTCCTTGCACCGGCGGATCCGTCCTGGGCGGCGCAGGCGGGCCGGCTCATCAACCGGCTCCGCGCCGCTGTGCCGGAGGACGTGCTGTCCCTGGACCACATCGGCTCCACTGCCGTCCCGGGCCTGGACGCCAAGGACGTGATCGACCTGCAGCTGGGCGTCCGCGACCTCGAGGCCGCAGACAGGATCGCGCCGCTGCTGGCCGAGGCCGGATTCCCGCGCTGGCCCGGCATCATTTCCGACAACCCCAAACCCTCGCACTCCGACCCCGCCGACTGGGGCAAACGACTGCACGGCAACGCCGATCCCGGCCGGGCCGTGAACCTGCACCTCCGGGCCGCCGGATCGCCGGGCTGGCGGTACGCCCTGTGTTTCCGTGACTGGCTCCGCGCCGACGCCCGGGCCGGTGCGGATTATGTCGCCGAGAAGATCCGGGTGGCCGGGCTGCACGACGTCGACAAGTCCACCGCCGGCTACGCGGCGGACAAGGAAGGCTGGTTCACCGACTACGCCGCGCCCCGGATGGAAGCGTGGGTGTCGCGCACCGGCTGGCAGCCGCCGTCGTACGGTGACGACGCTGGTGACGACGCCGGTCCCGGTACTGCCCAAAGCTGAATCAGGACATCGTGTCGGGGGCCGGCGGTAGATTAGATACATGAGCCTTGCCCAGGAAATCAACCGTGTCGTGGCGCCCTTTGAGGTCATCAGCGACTTCCAGCCCGCGGGCGACCAGCCGGCGGCGATCGCGGAACTCACCGAGCGGATCCGCAACGGCGAGAAGGACGTGGTGCTGCTTGGCGCCACGGGTACCGGTAAGAGCGCGACGACGGCGTGGCTGATCGAGCAGGTCCAGCGCCCCACCCTGGTGATGGTGCAGAACAAGACCCTTGCCGCGCAGCTGGCCAACGAATTCCGCGAACTGCTGCCCAACAACGCGGTCGAGTATTTCGTCTCCTACTACGACTACTACCAGCCTGAGGCCTACGTGCCGCAGACGGACACCTTCATCGAGAAGGACTCCTCCGTCAATGAGGAAGTCGAACGTCTGCGCCACTCCGCGACGAACGCCCTGCTGACCCGGCGCGACGTCGTGGTGGTCGCCACGGTGTCCTGCATCTACGGCCTCGGCACCCCGGAAGAGTACATCGCCGGCATGGTGACGCTCCGCAAGGGTGCGGAGATGAACCGCGACGACCTGCTGCGGAAGTTCGTCGCCATGCAGTACACCCGCAATGACATGGACTTCCACCGCGGCACGTTCCGGGTCCGCGGCGACACCGTGGAAATCATCCCCATGTACGAGGAACTGGCGATCCGGATCGAGTTCTTCGGCGACGAGATCGAGAACATCTACACGCTGCACCCGCTGACCGGCGAGGTGATCCGGGATGAGACCGAGATGTACGTCTTCCCTGCCTCGCACTACGTCGCCGGGCCGGAACGCATGAGCCGGGCCATCACGAAAATCGAGGACGAGCTCGCCGAACGCCTCAAGGTCCTGGAAAGCCAGAACAAGCTCGTCGAGGCCCAGCGGCTGCGGATGCGCACCACCTACGACCTCGAAATGATGCAGCAGATGGGCTTCTGCAACGGCATCGAAAACTACTCCCGGCACATCGACGGCCGCGACGGCGGGACCGCGCCGCACTGCCTCATCGACTACTTCCCGGACGACTTCCTGCTGGTGATCGACGAATCGCACGTCACCGTCCCGCAGATCGGCGCCATGTATGAGGGCGACATGTCCCGCAAGCGGACGCTGGTGGACCACGGCTTCCGGCTGCCGTCGGCGATGGACAACCGGCCGCTGAAATGGGATGAGTTCCTTGAGCGCGTGGGCCAGACCGTCTACCTCTCCGCCACTCCGGGCAAGTACGAGCTCGGCAAGTCCGACGGCTTTGTGCAGCAGATCATCCGGCCCACCGGCCTGATCGATCCCGAGGTGATCGTCAAGCCGACCAAGGGCCAGATCGATGACCTGCTGGGCGAGATCCGCACCCGCACGGCCAAGAACGAACGCGTCCTGGTGACCACGCTGACCAAACGGATGGCCGAGGACCTCACCGACTACCTCCTGGGCCACGGCGTGAAGGTGGAGTACCTCCACTCCGACGTCGACACCCTGCGCCGCGTGGAGCTCCTGCGGGAACTGCGGATGGGCGTTTTCGACGTCCTCGTGGGCATCAACCTGCTCCGTGAAGGCCTCGACCTCCCGGAGGTCTCGCTGGTGAGCATCCTGGACGCGGACAAGGAGGGCTTCCTGCGCTCGTCCACCTCCCTGATCCAGACCATCGGCCGCGCCGCACGTAACGTGTCCGGCCAGGTGCACATGTACGCGGACCGGATCACGGACTCGATGGCCCACGCGATCGACGAGACCAACCGCCGGCGCGCCATCCAGGTCGCCTACAACACGGAGAAGGGAATCGACCCCCAGCCGCTCCGGAAGAAGATCGCGGACATCACCGACCAGCTGGCCAAGGAAGACGCGGACACCCGCGAACTGCTGGCGGCGGCAGGCAAGAACCGCGGCAAGGGCAAGGGCGCCGCGGTCATCCGGGCGGACGGGCTCGCGGCGGCCCCGGCCGAGGACCTTGTCGGGCTGATCGAACAGCTCACGGAGCAGATGCACGCAGCGGCCGGGGAGCTGCAGTTCGAGCTCGCTGCGAGGCTCCGCGACGAGGTGGGGGACCTGAAGAAGGAACTGCGGCAAATGCAGTCGGCGGGGCACGCCTAGGGTAAACTCGGACGAACGTAGGGGAGTATCCCAAGCGCTACGATCGTCAACACGCACGGCTACGATGCCGTGCCGGGCGTAGCGGGCAGCACGGCGGCATCACGCGCCGGCGGTCGGAGAGACTTACACCGCTGAGCTGTACCCTACGAAAGGTATTTCCCCGTGCCCGACCTTCCCCTGTGGTTCGAGATCGGCTCGTTTGTCGTTCTCGGCATCATCCTGGCCATTGACCTGCTGATGGTGCTTAAGCGCCCGCACGAGCCCTCCATGAAAGAAGCCGGACTGTGGGTCACGTTCTACGTGGCCCTGGCCCTGGTGTTCGCCGGCGCCATGTTCGCCTTCACCGGACCGGAGTTCGGTGGCCAGTTCATCGCCGGCTGGGTGACGGAATACAGCCTCAGCATCGACAACCTGTTCGTGTTCATCATCATCATGGCCCGCTTCTCGGTACCGCGTAAGTACCAGCAGGAAGTGCTCATGGTGGGCATCATCATCGCCCTGATCCTGCGCGGCATTTTCATCATGCTCGGCGCGATCGTGATCGAGCAGTTCAGCTGGGTCTTCTACATCTTCGGCGCCTTCCTGCTCTGGACCGCGTGGAAGCAGGCCCAGGACGAGGGCGAGGACGAGGAAGACAAGGAAAACCCGCTGATCGCGCGGATCCGCAGGGTCCTGCCGATGTCCGAAAAGTTCGACGGCGGCAAGCTCCGCACGGTGGTGGACGGCAAGAAGGTCTTCACCCCCATGCTGATCGTCTTTGTCACCATCGGCATGACGGACCTGCTCTTCGCGGTCGACTCCATCCCGGCGATCTTCGGCCTCACCCAGAGCGCCTTCATCGTCTTCACGGCGAACATCTTCGCCCTCATGGGCCTGCGCCAGCTGTACTTCCTGCTCGGCGGCCTCATGAACCGGCTCATCTACCTCAAGCACGCCTTGTCGGTCATCCTGGCGTTCATCGGCGTCAAGCTGGTCCTGCACGCCATGCACGTCAATGAACTGCCCTTCATCAACGGCGGCCAGCACATCGAATGGGCGCCGGAGATCCCCACCTACGTCTCCCTCGCCGTGATCATCGGCACCATCATCATCGCGGTGATCGCGAGCCTGATCAGTTCCAAGGCGTCCAAATCCAAGCTGGACGCCCGGCTCGAAGAGGACGCCCGCAAGAGCCTGAGCGACGTCGAATAGCTCCGGCGCGACCGGTCCGCGGCGCGGGCCTTCGGCCGGCGCCTTCCGGCGGGCCTTCGGCCGGCGCCTTCCGGCGGGCGCCGGCACGTGCCGGACGCGTTATGCTCGGACCGTGAAGACCTTCTACCCTGCGGCACGTGACTCTGCGGCGCTGGACCTGCACCGGGTCCAGCGCCGCACCGTTTCCGTCCTGAGCGTTGCCCAGCTCCTGAGCAGCGTGGGCAGCGGTGCCAGTCTCTCCGTCGGCTCCCTGCTGGCCGTCCAGCTGTCCGGCTCCAATGCCTGGGCCGGTTCCGTCACCACAGCGGTTACACTGGCCGCCGCCGTCGCGGCGCTGCCCCTCGCCGGCCTGGCCGGACGCCGGGGCCGCCGGGCGGCGCTCGTGACCGGCCAGCTGTCGGCCATGGCCGGCTCCCTGCTCATCATCGCGTCCACGGTGTCCGGGGTGTTCCCGGTGCTGCTGCTGGGAGCCGCGATGCTGGGCCTGGGGACCGCCGCCAACCTGCAGGCCCGCTTCGCCGCTGTCGATCTCGCCGACGCCGAACACCGCGGACGGTCCCTCGCAATCGTTGTCTGGGCGGTGACGATCGGCGCCGTCGCCGGACCCAACCTGATCCGTCCGGGAGCAGCTGTGGGGGAGGCCCTGGGCCTGCCGGCACTGGCCGGACCGTTCGTGTTCTCCGCCGCCGGGCTGGCCCTGGCCGCCGTGCTGCTGGTCATCGGCCTGCGCCCGGATCCGCTGCTGCTCGCGGCCCGGATCAGGGCGGCCGGCGAGCCTCTGGCGGCGAAAGGCACCACGGCTGCCCGACGCCGGCACGGCCTCCGCGCCGGCCTCCGGGCTGTCCGGAAGTCACCGCGGGCACGCCTGGCCCTGTTCGCGATCGTGGCCGCGCACGGCTGCATGGTGGCCGTGATGTCGATGACCCCGCTGCATCTCCAGCTCCTCGCCGAAGGCCCCATGGCCGACATGCCGGCCGGACATGTCCATGCCGCCAGCACGGACCTCCTGGTCCTGATCGGTTTCACGATCTCGCTGCACATCGCCGGCATGTACGCGCTCTCGCCGGTGATGGGCTGGCTCACCGATAAGTCCGGCCGCCTCCCCGTGATCATTCTGGGGCACGGGCTGATTCTGCTCGCCGTCTGCGTCGCCGGATTCGGGCAGCAGCAACCCGTCCTGGTCACGGCGGGACTGGTACTGCTCGGCCTGGGCTGGTCGGCGGCCACCATCGCGGCCTCCACGCTCCTCGCCGAAAGCGTCTCCGCCGAGGACCGCGTCCTTGTTCAGGGCGTCTCAGACACCCTCATGGGGGCCGCCGGGGCGCTCGGCGCCGGCTTCTCCGGCCTCGTGATGGCCGGCGTCGGCTACCAGGGACTGAACCTGGCTGCAGCCGCCCTCGCCGCGGGGGTGTTGGCCGTCGCCGTCCCGGCTGCGGCGAGGGGCCGGGCAACCGCCGCAGCGGCCTAGCAGCCCGACCCCTTCCCGCACAGCAGCTGATCACACGGCGGATGTCCGCACGCCGATGTCCGTGCAGCGGCGGAAGCCGGGTCCGTGTGCCCGCTCAGCGGCGGGCGGAGCGGGCCATCCCCAGCAGGCGACCGAAGATCGCCTCGCCGTCGTCCGCGATGCCGTCATGATGGAACTCGTCGGACTCCCACACCTGCAGGCCGCGGACGGCGGCCGCGGTTTCCAGGGAGAGCTCGCGGTCCACGTAGATGTCGTCCGTGTACACGGCCGCAGCGACGGGCACGGTGTTGAAGGCCAGCCGCTCCGGATCGTAGAGCGGGCCCCAGTCGTCCTTCTCGGCGAGCAGCCGTGCCACGCCCTGCAGCGGGCGCAGGGCCGGGTCCTGCTCGAAATACCAGGGGTAGACCATTTCACCGGTCAGGAGCGGCTCCGCGGCGTCGGGGCGGAATTCGGGGAATTCCGCCAGGACCCGCCAGGCGGCCCAGTCGGTGGCCGCGGACTGGCCGTAGATGGATTCGTGCATCAGCGCGTACAGGGGGTTCGAGGCCCGGGACACGAGGCCCCGGACCTGTTCCAGGAACGCGTCCGAGAGGCGGTCGCCGTCGGGTGTGGCCACAAAGGCGTCCTCGAGCAGGTGGTGGAGCGCATCCACCCGGGTATTGCCACCCAGGAAGGAACCCACCATCTGGAAGCGCTCCACGGTGAGGCGGCCGCCGTCGGGCAGGAATTCCTCCGTCTCCCGCAGATGCCCGGCGATCCGGGTGACGGCGGCACGGTCCTCGGGGTACCAGCTGAAGTACTCGGCGTTCCGGGCCGCGACGCGCTGAAACGTTGCCCGGTACACGCGGTCCGCGGAGCCGCCCAGCGGGGCAAGGCCGCCGGTCACGAGCACCTCGCGCAGCCCCTCGGGCGCGAAGGAGAGGTAGCTGAGGGCGCAGAATCCGCCGTAGCTCTGGCCGTAGACGGTCCAGGGCGCGGCGCCCAGGGCCGACCTGATGGCCTCGGCGTCGGCGACGATGGAGTCGGCGCGGAAGTGCGTCAGGTAGCGGGCCTGCGCCGCATCGCTGCCGCGCAGGGGCAGCGTGTTGCGGTCGATTGCCGAGGACAGGCCGGTGCCGCGCTGATCCAGCATGAGGATCCGGAAGTCCCGTGCCGCGGCCTTGCTCCAGCCGCCCAGGGACGGCAACCGGTTACCGCGCCCGCCGGGGCCGCCCTGCAGGTAGAGCAGCCAGGGAAGCTCGGCCGCCGCTTCCTCGCTGTGCTCGGTGGACACGTATTCGCGGGCGAACACCGTGATGGTCTCGCCGCGGCGTCCGTCCTCGCTGAAGTGGTCCAGGGGTACCTGGAAGTAGTGTTCCGCGGTGCGCATGCCGCGGTAGGTGTGGCGCGCCCGGACGTGGCGCCGGACGCTGGATCCGGACTCGAGGAGGGCGGCTCCCATGAGCCCCGTCACCGGAAGATCAGCCACGGGTGGCCTCCTCGCGGACGCCTGCACGGAAATCGTCCGAGCCCGCGCCGGAGCCGCCGAAAGCTTCCAGCGCGGCGCCGGTGAGACGGAAGGTGGACCATTCGTCCATCGGGGCCGCGCCGAGCTTCCTGTAAAAGTTGATCGAGGGCTCGTTCCAGTCCAGGACGCTCCATTCGACCCGCGCGTACCCGCGGCTGACGGCGGTGGCGGCCAGATGCTGGAGCAGTGCCTTGCCATGGCCCTCGCCCCGGGCCTCGGGCCGGACGTAGAGATCCTCCAGGTAAATCCCGTGGACGCCTTCCCACGTGGAGTAGTTCAGGAACCAGAGGGCGAAACCGCGGACCTCGCCGTCGGCATTTTCCGCCATGGTGGCGAAGACCCGGGGGTTCTCGCCGAACAGGACCCCGGTGAGCATCTCGGGGGTGTTCCGGACGGCGTCCGGTTCCTTCTCGTAGATGGCGAGGTCGTGGATCATCTGCAGGATGGCAGGGACGTCATGCGGGGCGGCAGGCCGGATTACACTCATTGTTCGAGTTTACTCGGGGCATCTGCCGGGCGGGTGACGGACTTCGCGGGTGCCCGTGCCGCATGCCAGACACTGGGCGCAGTCCCGCTAGAGGCGGTTGACGTCCGTGACGCGGACGACGGCGGTCCCGGACTCGTCCGAGGCCGCCAGGTCCACCTCGGCGGAGATGCCCCAGTCGTGGTGGCGGGCCGGGTCATCGAAGATCTGCCGGACCTTCCACACCCCGGGTTCCTCGGTGATGATCAGGAGCCCCGGGCCGCGGGCGTCCGGGCCGGTGCCGATGTCGTTGTGTTCGTCGAAGTAATCATCCAGCGCATCCTCCCAGCGTTCCGCGTCCCAGCCGGACCCGGCGTCGAGCTCGCCCAGGGCCGTGGCGGCTTCATCGGCGAAGAGCTCCACGCGGCGGAACATCTCGTTGCGCACCATCACCCGGAAGGCCCGGACGTTGGAGGTCAGCGACGGCGGCGGGGGCGGGGGAGCGTCATGCGGGGTGGGCGCGGCGCCGGAGGTCAGCTCTTCCCACTCGTCGAGCAGGCTGGAATCAACCTGCCGGACCAGTTCGCCCAGCCAGGCGATGAGATCCTCCAGGTCCTCCCGGAGGGCGTCCTGCGGGACGGTCTGCCGGAGTGCCTTGAAACCGTCGGCGAGGTAGCGCAGCACGATCCCCTCGGAGCGGGCCAAGCCGTAGAACTGCACGAATTCGCCGAAGTTCATGGCGCGCTCGTACATGTCCCGGACCACGGACTTGGGGGCAAGTTCAAAGTCGCCCACCCACGGGGCGGCCTTGCGGTAGACCTCAAAGGCCTCGCCGAGGATCTCGGCGAGCGGCTGCGGGTACGTGACTTCCTCGAGCATCGCCATGCGCTGGTCGTACTCGATGCCGTCGGCCTTCATCGCCGCGATGGCTTCGCCGCGCGCCTTCTTCTGCTGGGCCGACAGGATCTGGCGCGGCTTCTCCAAGGTCGCCTCGATCACGGACACGACGTCCAGGGCGTACGACGGCGACTCCGGGTCCAGGAGTTCCAGCGCTGCGAGGGCGAAGGGGGACAGTGGCTGGTTGAGGGCGAAGTTGGCCTGCAGGTGGACCGTGAGCCGGACCGTGCGGCCGTCCGGCCCCTGCTCCTGAAGCGGGATGCGCTCCACGACGCCGGCAGCGAGCAGTTCGCGGTAGATGCCCAGGGCCTTCTTCATGAGCCGCAGCTGCGAGGACCGGGTCTCGTGGTTCTCGGTGAGCAGGCGCCGGGCGGCCTGGAACGGGTCGCCGGGACGTTCCATGAGGTTCATCAGCATCGCGTGCGTCACGGTGAAACTGGACGTGAGCGGGTCCGGCACCGACTCCACGAGCCGCTTGTAGGTCGGTTCGCCCCAGGATACAAAGCCTTCCGGGGGCTTCTTCTTGACCACCTGGCGCAGCTTCTTCTGGTCGTCGCCGAACTTGGCGGTGGCCTTGGCCATCGCCTTCACGTTTTCGGTCACGTGCTCCGGGGCCTGGACCACCACGGTCCCGGCGGTGTCATAGCCGGCGCGTCCGGCCCGCCCGGCGATCTGGTGGAACTCGCGGGAGTTCAGCAGCCGGGTGCGCACGCCGTCGTACTTGCTCAGTGCCGTGAGCAGCACGGTGCGGATCGGCACGTTGATGCCCACCCCGAGGGTGTCGGTGCCGCAGATGACCTTCAGCAGGCCGGCCTGGGCGAGCTGCTCCACAAGCCGGCGGTATTTGGGCAGCATGCCGGCGTGGTGGACGCCGATCCCGTGCCGGACCAGCCGGTTGAGGGTCTTGCCGAAGCCCGCGGCGAAGCGGAACCCGGCGATGAGCTCGGCAATCTTGTCCTTCTCGTCGCGGGTACAGACGTTGATGCTCATCAGGTTCTGTGCCCGGTCGATCGCCTCGACCTGGCTGAAGTGCACCACGTAGACCGGGACCTGCTTGGTGGCGAGCAGCTCTTCGAGGGTCTCGTGGACCGGAGTCTGTTCGTAGTAGTAGTGCAGCGGAATAGGGCGTTCGGCGGAACTGACGGTCGTCGTCGGACGGCCGGTCAGGGCGCTGATCCCTTCCTCGAAGCGGCTGACATCGCCGAGCGTCGCCGACATCAGCAGGAACTGCGCCTGGGGCAGTTCCAGCAGCGGCACTTGCCACGCCCAGCCGCGCTGCGGGTCGGAGTAGAAGTGGAACTCGTCCATGATGACGGCACCGAGTTCAGCCGCCGAACCCTCGCGCAGGGCAATGTTGGCCAGGATTTCGGCGGTGCAGCAAATGATGGGCGCGTCCTGGTTGACGCCGGAGTCACCGGTGATCATGCCGACGTTCTCGGCCCCGAAGATCTCGCAGAGGGCGAAGAACTTCTCCGAGACGAGGGCCTTGATCGGGGCGGTGTAGTAGCTGCGCTGTCCGCGGGCCATGGCCTGGAAGTGCGCGGCAATGGCCACGAGGGACTTACCGGACCCGGTGGGCGTGGCCAGGATGACGTTGGACCCGGCAGCCAGCTCCATGATGGCTTCGTCCTGGGCGGTGTAGAGGGCGAGGCCGCGGGTCTCCGTCCACTCGACAAACCGGGTGTAGAGCTCGTCCGGGTCCAGGGCCGTCCTGCCGGAAATTCGGGCGGCCGGGGCGGGGAGCTGATCAACGAGTTTCATTGCTGTCCAGCTTAGTGCCCGCATGCTGCCGGCGGCACCGGCGGGCTGGTGCGCCGCGCCCGCCGGATGCGTGGCTCCTTGGCTGGCCAACATTGCCGGGGCTACGCTTCGGGTAGGACAACAGCGCCGCGGACTGGAGGTAGCCGTGAAATGGGATCCCGAAAAGTATGTGCAGTTCGGTGATTACCGGGACAGACCGTACTTTGACCTCACGGGGCGGATCCACGCCGAAGCCCCGCGGCACGTCGTCGACCTCGGCTGCGGCCCGGGCAACCTGACCGCAACTCTCGCGGACCGGTGGCCGGGGGCACAGGTGGTGGGCCTGGATTCCTCGCCGGAGATGTTGGCCAAGTCGAGGGACCATGCGGCCGCGGCCCCCAACCTCTCCTATGAGCTGGCCGACATCGGGCACTGGCTGCCCTCCGGCGAGACCGATGTGGTGGTCACCAACGCCGCCCTGCAGTGGGTGCCCGGACACCGCGAATTGTTGCCCGCGTGGCTTGATGCCCTCAAACCGGGGGCCTGGTTCGCGCTACAGGTGCCGGGGAACTTCAACGCCCCCTCCCACACCCTGATGCGGGAGCTGGCCGAGTCTCCGGCGTGGGCCGGGCGGCTCGCCGGGGTCCTGCGCCACGACGACGTGGTGGGGGAGGCGGCGGAATACCTCGACATCATGCTCGACGCCGGTTGCGCCGCCGATGCGTGGGAAACCACCTACCTGCAACTGCTCCCGGGCGCCCACCCTGTCCTGGAGTGGGTCCGCGGGACGGGGCTCAGGCCGGTCCTGGCCGCCCTTCCGGCAGACGAGGCCAGGGACTTTGAGGCCGAGTACTCGGCGCGACTGGACGAGGCGTATCCGGCGGGCCGGCACGGGACCGTCTTCCCGTTCCGGCGCACCTTTGCGGTGGCGCAAAAGCGCGGGTGAGAGGCGTGTCTGCCGGTTGACACGAGGCACTCCGGAATGGGGCTTACAATGACGTGGCGGCGTGGGGGCGGCCGTTAGGCTGATTCCTATTCCGAGCCCTGGGCAAGTGATGGAGGTTCGGTGCTAGTAAGCCTGATGGCGCGGTTACTGTCCGCGCATAAGGGGAGCGTGCTGGCCATCGTTGTGCTCCAGCTCGTGCAAACCACCGCCAACCTGCTCCTGCCCACCCTGAACGCCGCGATCATCGACGACGGCATCATCGGCGGGGACACGGGGGAAATCCTCCATCTGGGCGGCTGGATGGCCGGAATCGCCGCCGTGCAGGTGGCTACGGCTATCGCGGCCGGTTACCTGGGCGCCGTCGTCGCCATGGAGCTTGGCGGGCAGCTGCGCGGGGAACTCTTCGCGAAGGTGCAGTCCTTTTCCTCCCAGGAGGTGGGGGTCTTCGGTGCGCCCAGCCTCGTTACCCGGGCCACGAACGACGTCGCCCAGATCCAGAACCTCGCAGTCCTGGTCTTCACCATGCTGATCGCGGCCCCTGCCATCTTCATCGGCGGCATCGCGCTGGCCGTGCACCAGGACGTCGTGCTGTCCTGGATCGTGGTCGCCGTGATTCCGATCCTCACGGTGATCATGACGGTGATCGTGCGCCGCCTGATTCCGCTGTATCGCGAGGGCCAGGGGCTCCTCGACAGGATCGGCCGGGTGCTGCGCGAGCAGATCATCGGCGCCAACGTCATCCGCGGCTTCGTCCGGCAGGACCACGAAATCCGCCGCTTCGACGAAGCCAATAAGGACCTCACCCGGAACAACCTGCGCTCCGCCCTGCTGGTGGCCGGGATGATGCCGATGATCATGCTGGTGGTCAACCTGTCCTCCGTATGCGTGGTGTGGTTCGGCGGCCACCGGATCGACGCCGGCGAAATGCGGCTCGGTGCCCTCACCGCGTTCATCGCCTACATCCTGCAAATCCTGATCGCCATCATGATGGCGATGTACGTGTTCATGACCGCCCCGCGGGCCGCGGCGTGCGCGGAACGGATCCGCGAGGTGCTGGACACGAAACCGGCCATCGCGGACCCGGCTGCCCCCGCCGGGGCGCACGCCGCCCCTGCCCGGCCCGAAAATGAGGCACAGCCCGAAAATGAGGCACAGCCCGGACATGCCGCACAGCCCGAAGATGTGGCCCGGCCCGGACATGCCGCACGCCCGGTGAGCACGTCGCATGCCCGTCATACTGCCCGCCCCGCAAACGCCGTCGAGTTCCGCAACGTGTCCTTCGCCTATCCCGGCGCCGAGGAGCCCGTGCTCGACGGCATCACATTCACCGCCGCCCCCGGGACCACGACGGCGATCATCGGCGCGACCGGCAGCGGCAAGACGACCCTCCTGAACCTGATTCCCCGCTTCCTCGACGCGACCGGCGGCGAGATCAGCATCGGGGGACGCAATGTGCGGGCCATGCCGCTGGAGGCCCTGCGGGGCCTCATCGCCATCGTCCCGCAGCACTCCTACCTCTTCTCCGGCACGGTCGCTGAAAACCTTCGCCTGGGTTCACCGGCCGCCGCCGATCCGGACTTGTGGCAGGTACTCGAGTCCGCCCAGGCAGCCGACTTTGTCCGCGCCCTGCCCCTCGGGCTCGACGCGCCCGTCAGCCAGGGCGGCACCAACTTCTCCGGCGGCGAACGCCAGCGCCTGTGCATCGCCCGGGCACTGCTCAAAGATTCGCCGGTCTACCTGTTCGATGACAGTTTCTCCGCCTTGGACTACGGGACCGATGTCCGGCTCCGTGCGGCGATCGAGCCTCTGCTGGAGCGGGCCACTGTGCTGATCGTCGCCGAACGGGTGGCAACGATCGTGGACGCCGGGCTGATCCTCGTGCTGGAGGACGGTCGCCTTGTCGCGCAGGGCACACACGCCGAACTCATGGAGTCCTCGCCAAGCTACCGGGAGATCGCCGCGTCCCAGCTCGTGCTGGAGGAAACCCTGTGAGCCGCGGCCGGGCATCGGGCATGGAGTCCGCCGCGCTGGCCGGGGCCAAGGAGCGCTCCAAGTGGCGCGCCGCAGCCCGGCTGCTGGGCCTGTTGCGGCCCCTGAAGTGGCGGATGGCCGGTGTCATCGCGGCCACCTGCGCGTTCGTGACGCTCAACGTCGCCGCCCCCAAAGTCCTGGGTGACGCCACCGACGTCGTGGTCGCAGGATTCCTCGGCGGCGCCCTCGACGAACAGGCGCTGGCCGGGCGGCTCCTGACGGTGTCCGCCCTGTACGTCGGGGCGTCCCTCTTCAGCTGGATCCAGGGCGCCCTGACCGCCACGGCCGTGCAGCGGCTCAGCTACGGGCTCCGCGGTTCCGTGGAGCAAAAACTCCATGTGCTGCCGTCCAGCCATTTCGAGGAGCAGCGCCGCGGCGAGGTGCTCAGCAGGGCCACGAACGACGTCGACAACATCTCCCAGGCGCTCAACCAGCTCCTCAACCAGCTGATCATGTCCGTCCTGATGCTTTCCGCCGCACTCGCCATGATGCTCTGGCTCTCGCCGCTGCTGGCGCTGATCGCGGTCCTCTCGGTGCCGGTGTCGACGGTCATCACCGTGTTAGTGGCCAAGCATTCCCAGGCGCACTTCACGGAACAATGGAGCAGTACCGGGGCGCTGCACGCCCAACTCGAAGAATTCTTCACGGGGCATGAAGTGGTCAAGGCCTTCGGCCGGCAGGAGGAGTCGGCGGCGAGCTTCCGGGACTGCAACGACAAACTCACGCGGTCCAGCGCCCGCGCCCAGTATCTGTCCGGCATAGTGCAGCCGCTCATGGTGTTCGTCGCCAATCTCAACTACATTGCCGTGGCCGTTGTGGGGGCGCTCCAAGTCACCACCGGGGCCATGACGATCGGCGGCATCCAGGCTTTCATCCAGTTCTCCCGCCTTTTCAGCCAGCCGATGGGCCAGATCGGCGGAATGCTGACCCTCCTGCAGTCCTGCCTCGCCTCCGCGGAGCGTGTTTTTGAGCTGCTCGATGCTCCCGAGATCCCGCCAGACAGCGCCGTGCCGGCCGCTGCGGCCAACGGCGGCGGCAGGCTTCACGGCGCCGGCACCCCGCTCACGGTCCATAGCCCGCCCAAGATCCATACCCCGCGCAAGACCAATGGCCGGCACAAGTTCAACGGCCGGCGCAAACCCCGGGACCTGCGGGAAGCCAACGCTCCGCTGACGCCGGGCACGGCCGCGGGCCGCGTCACGTTCGAGCACGTCAGCTTCAGCTACAGCCCCGGCACCCCCGTGGTGAAGGACCTGTCCTTCACGGTGGAGCCGGGACAAACCGTGGCAATCGTGGGTCACACCGGCGCCGGCAAGACCACCGTGGTGAACCTCCTGATGCGCTTCTACGAACTCGACTCGGGCCGGATCCTGGTGGACTCGACCGACATCGCCACCATCCCGCGGGACGAGCTCCGGTCCGTCTTCGGCACGGTCCTGCAGGATGCGTGGCTGTTCACCGGCAGCATCCGCGAGAACATCGAGTACGGCCGGCCGGGGGCCACCGACGCCGAGATCGTCGCGGCGGCCCGGGCCAGCCATGTGGACCAGTTCGTCAGGGCCCTGCCGGCCGGCTACGCCACCATGCTCGGCAACGACGGCGACTCCCTGAGCCGGGGGCAGTGCCAGCTCGTCTCGATCGCGCGGGCGCAGCTCGCCGGCCGCAGCATCCTGGTGCTGGATGAGGCGACGAGTTCCGTTGACAGCCGAACCGAGGTGCAGATCCGGCATGCCATGGAGCGGCTTCGCCAGGGTCACACTAGCTTCGTGATCGCGCACCGTTTGTCCACGGTCCGGGACGCTGATCTAATTCTCGTCATGGACCACGGACGGATCGTTGAACACGGCACCCATCAGCAGCTGATGGCCGGGAGCGGGCTCTACAAGGATTTGTACGACGCACAGTTCGCCGGTCGCGAACAGGTGCAGGCCGTCGGGGAGCCGGAACAGTGAACCACGCGGACACCGCGGGGGAGCGTTTCCCCGGTGCCTGGCGGACCAATCCGGCCAGCTCCGTCCCGCTCTTCGAACAGCTCCGGCTATACGTCATTGAACGCGCCGATAACGGCACGCTCGCACCGGGTACCCGGCTGCCGGCCGTGCGGAGCCTCGCCACCGAACTGGGCGTAGCACCCCACACTGTGGCCCGGGCCTACAAGGAACTGGAGGCCGCCGGCGTCGTCGTGACGCGGGGCCGGAACGGCACGGTCGTCTGTGCCCGCGATGCCGCCTGGAGTTCGCTGTCCGCCGCCGCGGCGGAGTTCGCGGCGGCCGCCAAAGCGCAGGGCGCGAGCTTCGCCGAGGCCGTGCAATTGCTGGCCGCCGCCTACGACCGCCACTAGCACATCCGGGCGGACCCCACGGCGAGCAGAATAGTTTTTCGAAGAAGTTTTCGATTAGCATTAGATTCGTGCCTAAAGCTGTAGCTGAAGATCCAGCCGTTGAAGTCCAGTCCGCCGTCGAACCGCTGGCAGCCCGGGAGGCCGTCCTGTCCCGTCCCGAGCTGAAACGCCCGGACATGACGCGCCTCGTCGTCAAGGGCGCGCGCGAACACAACCTGCGCAACGTGGACCTGGACCTGCCCCGCGATGCCATGATCGTGTTTACCGGCTTGTCCGGCTCCGGCAAGTCCTCCCTCGCGTTCGACACCATCTTCGCCGAAGGTCAGCGCCGCTACGTCGAATCTCTCTCCGCCTACGCCCGGCAGTTCCTGGGCCAGGTGGACAAGCCCGACGTCGACTTCATCGAGGGCCTCTCCCCGGCCGTGTCGATCGACCAGAAGTCCACGAGCAAGAACCCGCGCTCCACCGTGGGCACCATCACCGAAATTTACGACTACATGCGCCTGCTGTGGGCCCGCGTGGGCCGGCCGCACTGCCCCATCTGCGGCGAGCCCGTGGCCAAGCAGACCCCTCAGCAGATCGTTGACCAGCTGCTCGAACTCCCGGACGGCACGCGCTTCCAGGTGCTGGCACCCGTGGTCCGCGGCCGCAAGGGCGAATTCGTCGACCTCTTCAAGGAACTGACCGCCAAGGGCTACTCGCGGGCACGCGTCGACGGCGAGCTCGTCCAGCTGAGCGATCCGCCCAAGCTGGGCAAGCAGTTCAAGCACACCATCGAAGTGGTCGTGGACCGCCTCGTGGTCAAGGAAGGCATCAGCCAGCGCCTCACCGACTCCGTCGAAACCGCGCTCGGCCTGGCGGAGGGCCGCGTCCTGGCCGAATTCGTCGACCTCGACGCCGACGACCCCGAGCGGATCAGGGCGTTCTCCGAACACCTCGCCTGCCCCAACGAACACCCCCTGGCGATCGACGAGATCGAGCCGCGCTCCTTCTCGTTCAACAACCCGTTCGGCGCCTGTAGCGCCTGCAGCGGCATCGGCACCAAGCTGGAAGTCGATGAGGATCTCATCATCCCCAACCCGGAGCTCTCGCTGTCGGAGGGCGCCATTGCGCCGTGGTCGCTGGGCACCGCCACCACGGAGTACTGGAACCGGCTGCTGGGCGGCCTCGCAAAGGAACTCGGCTTCTCCATGACGACGGCGTGGGAAAAGCTCGACGCCGACGTCCGGCAGACCGTGCTGCACGGCAAGGACCATAAGGTCGTGGTGCAGTACCGCAACCGCTTCGGCCGGGAACGCAAGTACAGCACCGGCTTTGAGGGGGTCGTGCAGTACGTCCACCGCAAGCATGGCGAGACCGATTCCGACTCGGCGCGCGACCGCTACGAGGAGTACATGCGCCAGGTCCCGTGCCCGGCCTGCAACGGTGCACGCCTGAACCCCGCGTCCCTTTCGGTGCTGATCAACGGCAAGTCCATCGCCGAGGTCGCCGCGCTGCCCATGCGCGAATGCGCGCACTTCCTCGACAACCTCGTCCTCACGGGCCGCGAAGCGCAGATCGCCCACCAGGTCCTCAAGGAAATCCAGGCCCGGCTGACCTTCCTCCTCGACGTCGGACTCGAATACCTGAACCTGGAGCGGCCCTCCGGAACCCTGTCCGGCGGTGAAGCCCAGCGCATCCGGCTGGCCACCCAGATCGGCTCAGGGCTCGTGGGCGTGCTCTACGTCCTCGACGAGCCCTCCATCGGCCTGCACCAGCGGGACAACCGCCGCCTGATCGAGACCCTCACCCGGCTCCGGGACCTGGGCAACACCCTGATCGTGGTGGAGCATGACGAGGACACCATCCACGAAGCCGACTGGGTCGTGGACATCGGACCCGGTGCCGGCGAGCACGGCGGCATGGTGGTTCACTCCGGTTCGTACCAGGACCTGCTGAAGAACACGGAGTCCCTGACCGGCGACTACCTCTCCGGCCGGAAGTCCATCGAGGTACCGAAGAAGCGGCGGAAATACGACAAGAAGCGCGAGCTCAAAGTCGTCGGCGCCAAGGAAAACAACCTGCTCAACGTGGACGCAGCCTTCCCGCTGGGCCTCTTCACCGCCGTCACGGGCGTCAGCGGCTCCGGCAAGTCCACCCTCGTCAACGAGATCCTCTATAAGGTGCTCGCCAACAAGCTCAACGGTGCCAAGCAAGTGGCCGGCCGGCACAAATCCGTCCAGGGCCTCGAACACCTGGACAAGGTGGTGCACGTCGACCAGAGCCCCATCGGACGCACCCCGCGCTCGAACCCGGCCACCTATACCGGCGTGTTCGACCACATCCGGAAGCTCTTCGCCGAGACCACGGAGGCGAAAGTCCGCGGCTACCAGCCGGGCCGGTTCTCCTTCAACGTCAAGGGCGGCCGCTGCGAGGCCTGCTCCGGCGACGGCACCCTGAAGATCGAGATGAACTTCCTGCCTGACGTCTATGTTCCCTGCGAGGTTTGCCACGGCGCCCGGTACAACCGCGAAACCCTGGAGGTCCACTACAAGGGCAAGACGATCGCGGACGTGCTGAACATGCCCATCGAGGAAGGCGCCGAGTTCTTCGCGGCGTTCTCCCCGATCGCGCGGCACCTCAACACTCTTGTCGACGTCGGCCTCGGCTACGTCCGGCTCGGCCAGCCCGCCACCACGCTCTCCGGCGGCGAGGCCCAGCGCGTGAAGCTCGCGGCTGAGCTCCAGAAGCGATCCAACGGCCGCAGCGTCTATGTCCTGGACGAGCCCACCACGGGCCTGCACTTCGAGGACATCCGCAAGCTCCTCATGGTGCTGCAGGGCCTCGTGGAAAAGGGCAACACCGTGATCACCATCGAGCACAACCTCGACGTCATCAAGAGCGCCGACTGGATCGTGGACCTTGGCCCTGACGGCGGTTCGGGCGGCGGCCGGGTTGTGGCCTCCGGCACCCCGGAGCAGGTCGCAAAGTCGAGTGAAAGCCACACGGCGGCGTTCCTCGCCGAGCTCCTCGCCTGAGATCGCACCCCGTGCCGTGGGTGCGGGCCGGGAGCACCACTGCTGAGCGCTCCCGGTCTGCGGCACGGCCAAGTATTCCCCTGAGGTATTCGGCTGCCGTAACCCCCTGATGTATTCCTGAAGGAGTATGCGAATTTCTGGCATCCGTGCACTCGTGAGAAACTAAGCCGGTGACGCATACAACAGTGCCCGTGATCTTCGACCTCGACGGCACTCTTGTCGATCCGGCCGGGGGAATCACGGGCGGAATCGCCGCGGCCCTCACCGAACTCGGACTGCCGGTTCCGGGCCCTGCCCGGATGGACGAGATGGTCGGACCCAAACTGAGCCATTCCCTCACGGAAATCGCCGGCGTACCGGCAGCGCTCCTCGCGGACGTCATCCGGATCTATCGCCGGCACTACGTGTCCACCGGCATCGCGCAGAGCCGGCTGTACCCCGGAATCCGCGACCTCCTCGAAGGCTTCGTCGCCGCCGGGCGGCCCATCGCCGTCGCCACCCAGAAACCGGAAAGTCTGGCCCGCACCGTGCTGGAACACCACGGCATCGCCGGGCTCTTCCACAGCATTCGCGGCTCGGCCGCCGACGAGGCAGGCGCTGCACCGGACTCCGTCCCCGAAGGCAAGGCGGGCATCGTCGCCGCCGCGCTCTCGGACCTGGCTGCCGCCGTCCCGTCGACGGCCGGCCATGCCGTGATGGTGGGCGACCGTGCGCAGGACGTCGCCGGGGCCGCCGCGAACGGACTGGACTGCATCGGCGTAGGCTGGGGTTTTGCGCCCGACGGCGAACTGCACGCAGCCGGCGCCGTCGAGATCGTGCACACCACCACTGCGCTTCACGCAACGATCACAAGACTCTCCGAACGCCCGGGGACCGCAGCCCTGAACGAGGTGCACACCGATGGAAATGTTTGACGTAATCCGCTGGACCACGCGCGGGCTCATATCGTCCACGTGCCGTCCGACGGTCATCGGCCTGGAGAACGTGCCCAAGGAAGGCCCGTTTATCGTGGCCCCCAACCACCTCTCCTTCCTGGACAGCGTGATTGTCCAGGCCCTCATGCCGCGGCCCGTGGCGTTCTTCGCGAAGGCCGAGTACTTCACCACCGGCGGCGTCAAGGGCAAGGCCATGAAGTCCTTCTTCGAGGCCGTGGGCTCCATCCCCGTCGAGCGCGGCGAGCAGGCCGCCAGCGTCCAGGCGCTGAAGACGCTGCTGGACATCCTCGACGCCGGCCGCGGCGTGGGCATCTACCCCGAAGGCACCCGCTCCCGCGACGGCATCCTGTACCGAGGCCGCACCGGCGTCGGCTGGCTCGCCCTCACGACGGGCGCGCCGGTGATCCCGGTGGGCCTGATCGGCACGGAACACCTGCAGCCGGCGGACAGCAAAGCGGTCAAACCGCAGCACTTCACCATGAAGGTGGGCGAGCCGCTGTACTTTGAGAAGACGGGACCGGACCACTCGCTGCCGGCCCGCCGCCAGGTCACCGACCGCATCATGGACGCCATCGCGGAACTGAGCGGCCAGGAACGCTCCACCAGCTACAACCAGAGCAAGTCGGTCGAGTAGCGGGAGGAGCCGCGCTTCCGGCCGGGCCGGTGCCGCGGCATCCCCGGAGGCTCAGTAGACTGGAACTGTGGCAGATCCAGCGAGTTACCGACCCCAGACAGGTGAAATTCCGACCAATCCGGGCGTGTACCGCTTCCGTGATCCGCACGGCCGGGTCATCTATGTCGGCAAGGCCAAGAACCTCCGTTCCCGGCTGAATTCCTACTTCGCCAACCCGGCAGGGCTGATGCCCAAGACCTACGCCATGGTGCACACAGCCAGCAGCGTCGAATGGACCGTGGTGGGCAGCGAGCTCGAGTCGCTGCAGCTGGAATACACCTGGATCAAGGAATTCACGCCGCGATTCAACGTGATGTTCCGGGACGACAAAAGCTACCCGTACCTGGCCGTCACGATGGGGGAGAAGTACCCGCGCGTCCAGGTGCTCCGCGGCGACCGGCGCAAGGGCACCCGGTATTTCGGCCCCTACACCGCCGGTGCGATCCGGGACACCATGGACACGCTGCTGCGGGTCTTCCCCGTGCGCAGCTGCAGCGCCGGCGTGCTCAAACGCGCCGAAGCCAGCGGCCGGCCCTGCCTGCTCGGCTACATCGACAAATGCTCCGCGCCCTGCGTGGGGCGCATCTCCGCCGAGGACCACCGTGCCCTGGCCGAGGACTTCTGCAGCTTCATGGGCGGCGAAGCCAAGCCCTTCGTGAACCGGCTGGAACGCGAGATGGCCGCCGCGGTCGCCGAGCTCGACTACGAGCGGGCGGCGCGCCTGCGGGACGACATCGTGGCGATGAAGAAGGTCTTCGAACGCAACGCCGTCGTTCTCGCCGAGGGCACGGACGCGGACGTCTTCGCCCTCCACGAAGACGAACTCGAGGCCGCCGTCCAGGTCTTCCACGTCCGCGGCGGCCGGATCCGCGGCCAACGCGGCTGGGTGGTGGAAAAGGTCGAGGACTCCACCACCCCGGAGCTGGTCGAACACCTGCTCCAGCAGGTCTACGGCGAGGAAGCCGGCGTCCAGGGCAGGCTGCCCCGGGAGGTCCTGGTGCCCGCCGAACCCAGCAACGCCGCCGAACTCGCGCAATGGCTTAGCGGCCTGCGCGGGGCCCGCGTGGATATCCGGGTGCCCCAGCGCGGCGACAAGGCCGCGCTCATGTCCACCGTGCGGGACAATGCCGAGCACGCACTGAAACTGCACAAGTCCCGGCGCGCCGGCGACCTCACCATGCGCTCCCAGGCCCTCCAGGAACTCCAGGAGGCACTCGACCTGCCCGTGGCGCTGCTGCGGATCGAATGTTTCGACATTTCCCACGTCCAGGGCACCAACGTGGTCGGTTCCATGGTGGTGGTGGAAGACGGGCTCCCGAAGAAGTCCGACTACCGCAAGTTCGCCGTCACCGGGGCCGCCGCCACCGACGACACCGCCGCCATGCACGACGTCCTGACCCGACGGTTCCGGCACTACCTCGACGAGAAACGCGAGCAGGCAGCCGCCGCGGCCAAACCGGCACACCAGGCCGCGCTGGAAGCGGCAACCGCGGCGGCGGTCGCGGACTCCACGACGCCGGCCCCGCGGAGTAAATTTGCCTACCCGCCCAACCTCGTCGTCGTCGACGGCGGCAAACCGCAGGTCAACGCCGCCGCCCGGGCGCTGGCCGAGCTGGGCATCGAGGACGTATACGTTGTCGGCCTGGCCAAGCGGCTCGAGGAGGTGTGGCTGCCGGACAGCGATTTCCCGGTGATCCTGCCGCGCGCCTCCGCCGGCCTGTACCTGCTGCAGCGGATCCGCGACGAGGCCCACCGCTTCGCCATCTCCTTCCACCGGCAAAAACGAGGCAAGGCCATGACGGTCTCCGCGCTGGACGGCGTGCCCGGACTGGGCGAGTCCAAACGCAAGGCCCTCCTGGCCGAATTCGGTTCCGTCAAGGGCATCAAAGCGGCGACCCAGGAAGAACTCACCGGCGCCAAGGGGATCGGCCCGTCCCTGGCCGCTGCGATCGTCCGGCACTTCACGGCCGACGGCGAGGAAGCCGCCACCGTTCCGGCCATCAACATGACCACCGGCGAAATCCTCGAAACTTAGCTAGCTCCGACAAACTTAGCTAGGGTAAAGACTTGGGAAACGGCACGGGCGCGGCATCACCGCGGCCGCGCCGCTACCTGACCGCAACAGCAAACGCACAGGCAGAGATGGGGCTTCACTGATGGCAGACTCGACGGCAGGATCCGGGACGGATGAGGACGGCATGACACCCGTCAAACCCGTCGAGGCGGAACTGCTCGTGGTGACCGGCATGTCCGGAGCCGGCCGGAGCACCGCCTCGGACGCCCTCGAGGACCACGGCTGGTACGTCGTGGAAAACCTCCCGCCGCAGATGCTCGGCACGCTCGCGGAGCTGGTGTCGCGCACACCGCACTCGATGTCCAAGCTCGCCGTCGTGATGGATGTCCGGAGCAAGGAACTGTTCGCGGACATGCGCGCTGCCCTCCGCGCCCTCGAGGCCTCCGGGGTAACCTTCCGCGTGCTGTTCCTCGATGCTAACGACGACGTCCTGGTCCGCCGCTTCGAGCAGGGCCGCCGGCCGCACCCGCTTCAGGGCGGCGGCCGGATCCTCGACGGCATCGCCGCCGAGCGGGAGCTTGTCCGTGATCTGAGGGACACGGCCGACATCGTCCTGGATACGTCCTCCCTCAACGTGCACGGCCTGGCGACGGCCATCACCGAGCTCTTCAGCGAGACCGGTCCGGTGGCCCTGCGGCTGAACGTCATGAGCTTCGGTTTCAAGTACGGGTTGCCCGTGGACGCCAACTTCGTGGCCGATGCCCGCTTCATCCCCAACCCGCATTGGGTGCCGCAGCTGCGGCCGCACACCGGGCTGGACAAGGACGTCAGCGACTACGTGCTGGAAGCGCAGGGCGTCAGCGACTTCGTGGAGCGCTACGTCCTGGCCCTGGAACCGGTCCTGGACGGGTACCGGCGTGAGAACAAGCACTACGCCACGATCGCGGTGGGTTGCACCGGCGGCAAGCACCGCTCCGTCGCGGTGGCCGTCGAGCTCTCACGGAGGCTGGCGCAGTATCCGCGCGTCACCGTGACCACCACGCACCGGGACCTGGGCCGCGAATAATGGCGCTGCTGACCGGCCCGCTGCCCCTCGTCCCGCCCGCCAGCGCGGCATTCGCCAGCCAGCAGGACAAAGGCCCCTCCGTAGTGGCGCTCGGCGGCGGCCACGGCCTCTCCGCGTCGCTGTCCGCCCTGCGGCTTCTCACCTCCGAACTCACCGCGATCGTCACCGTCGCGGACGACGGCGGATCCTCCGGCCGGCTCCGTGAAGAGTACGGCGTCCTGCCGCCCGGGGACCTCCGCATGGCCCTGTCCGCGCTGTGCGACGACACCGACTGGGGCCGCACCTGGCGCGACGTCATGCAGCACCGCTTTGCCCCCGGCAAGGGCCGCGGCGGCTCCCTCGACGAGCACGCCATGGGCAATCTCCTGATCGTCACCCTCTGGGAACTCCTGGGCGACACGGTCGCCGGCCTGAAGTGGGCCGGCGCCCTCCTCGGCGCACGCGGTGAAGTCCTGCCGATGTCCAGCATCCCGCTGACCATCGAAGGCCAGGTCCGGGTCACGGCCCCGGACGGCACCACGGCGTTGCAGACCCTGACGGGGCAGGCCAAGTGTGCCGTCGCGGGGTCCCTCGAACGAGTCCGGCTGTTACCGGAGGACGCCCCCGCCTGCATGGAAGCCCTGACCGCGATCGAACTGGCCGACTGGGTGATCCTGGGCCCGGGCTCCTGGTACACCTCCGTCCTGCCGCACCTGCTGCTCCCGGAAATGCGCGAGGCCCTCTGCAACACGGCGGCCCGGCGCTGCCTGACAATGAACCTCGCCACCGACACCAAGGAGACCGCCGGCATGACCGCCGCGGACCACCTCCGGGTGCTGCGCGAGTACGCGCCGGAGTTCACGGTCGATGTCGTCCTGGCCGATCCGGCGTCGGTCCAGGACCTGCCCGACTTCGAGCAGGCGGCCGGAATGCTCGGTGCCGAGGTGGTCTTGGGTAAAGTGGGGGCGTCTGGTCGCCGTCCGGTCCACGATCCGTTGCGGCTGGCGACGGCGTACCACGATATTTTCGGGAATAGTTAGGAAAGGTGCCATGGCACTGACAGCATCAGTCAAGGAAGAACTTTCCCGTCTGGATATCAAGAAGTCCTCGGTCCGCAAAGCCGAGGTATCGGCCATGCTCCGCTTCGCCGGCGGGCTGCACATCATCTCGGGCCGGATTGTGATCGAAGCCGAGGTCGACCTCGCATCGACCGCCCGGCGGCTGCGTGCCGCCATCGCCGAAGTGTACGGCCACCAGAGCGAGATCATCGTCGTCTCCGGCGGCGGCCTGCGCCGCGGCAGCCGCTACGTGGTGCGCGTGGTCCGCGATGGCGAGGCCCTGGCCCGCCAGACCGGTCTCCTGGACACCCGCGGCCGGCCCGTCCGGGGCCTGCCCTCCGTAGTGGTCAATGGATCGGCCGCGGACGCCGAGGCCGTCTGGCGCGGCGCCTTCCTGGCCCACGGCTCACTCACCGAGCCCGGCCGCTCCTCCTCCATGGAAGTCACGTGCCCCGGCCCCGAGTCGGCCCTGGCCCTCGTCGGCGCGGCCCGCCGGCTCGGCATCCAGGCCAAGGCCCGCGAGGTCAGGGGAGTGGACCGTGTGGTGATCCGCGACGGCGACACGATCGCCGCGCTGCTGACCCGCATGGGCGCCCACGACGCGCTCATGGTCTGGGAGGAACGCCGCATGCGCAAGGAAGTGCGTGCCACCGCCAACCGGCTCGCGAACTTCGATGACGCGAACCTGCGCCGCTCCGCCCAGGCCGCCGTCGCCGCCGGAGCCCGGGTGGACCGTGCCCTGGAAATCCTGGGCGACGACGTCCCGGACCACCTCAAGTACGCCGGGGAGCTGCGGGTCGCGCACAAGCAGGCCAGCCTGGACGAGCTCGGCCGCCTCGCCGACCCTGTCATGACCAAGGACGCCATTGCCGGCCGGATCCGCCGGCTCCTGGCGATGGCGGACAAGCGGGCCCAGGACCTCGGCATCCCGGGCACGGAAGCCAATGTGACGCCGGAAATGCTCGACGACTAGCGTCACCTTAGAATCAAGAACAGATTTCCGGATGCCCGGCATCCGGATGCACAATCCGAGAGTTACCGAACCGGACAACCCGTCCACGACATTGGAGGATTTTGTGACCGA
Organism: Arthrobacter sp. TE12232; assembly: GCF_054062615.1. Classification (NCBI taxonomy): domain Bacteria; kingdom Bacillati; phylum Actinomycetota; class Actinomycetes; order Micrococcales; family Micrococcaceae; genus Arthrobacter; species Arthrobacter sp. TE12232. The sequence continues at coordinate 84,468 of NZ_JBSSFK010000001.1, read as the reverse complement.
GTACGTATTGCCTCAGCTCGACTATGACTACGCAGCGCTGGAGCCGCACATCTCCGCGAAGATCATGGAGCTGCACCACAGCAAGCACCACGCGGCCTACGTGGCTGGCGCCAACAACGCCCTCGCCCAGCTGGCCGAGGCGCGCGAGAAGGGCGACTTCGCCAACATCAACCGCCTCTCCAAGGACCTCGCGTTCCACACCGGCGGCCACATCAACCACTCCGTCTTCTGGAAGAACCTCTCCCCGGACGGCGGCGACAAGCCCGAAGGCGAGCTCGCGGCGGCCATCGACGACGCCTTCGGCTCGTTCGACGCCTTCCGTGCCCAGTTCAGCGCCGCGGCGCTGGGCCTGCAGGGCTCCGGCTGGGGCTTCCTGGCCTACGAGCCGATCGGCGGCAACCTGGTCATCGAGCAGCTCTATGACCAGCAGGGCAACGTCGCGCTCGGCACCACTCCACTGCTGATGCTGGACATGTGGGAGCACGCCTTCTACCTGGACTACGTCAACGTCAAGGCCGACTACGTCAAGGCGTTCTGGAACATCGTGAACTGGGCCGACGTCGCCAAGCGCTTCGACGCTGCCCGCAAGAACGCGACGGGCCTCATCACGCTGTAAGGGTGACAGGACCGACTCCTGTTTGTAACAAAGCTCACATTACGGCCGGTTCGGCCCGAAATGTGGACGGACTGCCCCCGCACTTGCGGGGGCAGTCCCAGTTAAACGTAAGATGGATCACGGAAGGCGGTTAGCCTTCAGCAACGTGGCTGGTCGTCCTCCGATCTGGTAATTATCTCTGCCCAATGGCGTGCGGGATCTGTTAGTTGGCTTGAACGCCTTCTCAACTAGTCGTGCTCGCAAGAGCACCAAGGAGACTGAAAACGTGACGACCCGTATTGGCATCAACGGCTTTGGCCGTATCGGCCGCAACTACTTCCGCGCCGCCCTCGCACAGGGCGCCGACCTTGAGATCGTTGCAGTCAACGACCTCACGAGCCCGGAAGCCCTCGCTCACCTCTTCAAGTACGACTCCGTGGGCGGCCGCCTGGCGGAATCCATCGAGGTCAAGGACGGCAACATCGTCGTCGACGGCAAGACCGTGAAGGTCCTCGCCGAGCGCGATCCCGCCAAGCTGCCCTGGGGCGAGCTCGGCGTTGACATCGTCATCGAGTCCACCGGCTTCTTCACGAAGGCCGCCGACGCGCAGAAGCACATCGACGCCGGCGCCAAGAAGGTCCTGATCTCCGCCCCCGCCTCCGGCGAGGACATCACGATCGTGATGGGCGTCAACGACGGACTGTACGACGACGCTGCGCACCACATCATCTCCAACGCCTCCTGCACCACCAACTGCCTCGGCCCGCTGGCCAAGGTTGTCAACGACGCCTTCGGCATCGAGCGCGGCCTGATGACGACCATCCACGCGTACACCGCCGACCAGAACCTGCAGGACGGCCCGCACAACGACCTCCGCCGCGCCCGCGCCGCCGCCATCAACATGGTCCCCACCTCCACGGGTGCGGCCAAGGCAATCGGCCTGGTCCTGCCGGAGCTCAAGGGCAAGCTGGACGGTTACGCCATCCGCGTCCCGGTCCCCACCGGCTCGGCCACGGACCTGACCGTCACGGTTTCGCGCGAAACCACCGTCGAGGAAGTCAACGCCGCCCTCAAGGCAGCCTCCGAGAGCGAAGAGCTCAAGGGCCTGCTGACCTACACCGACGAGCCCATTGTCTCCTCGGACATCGTCGGCGACCCGGCATCCTCCATCTTCGACTCCGGCCTGACCAAGGTGATCGGCAACCAGGTCAAGGTTGTGTCCTGGTATGACAACGAGTGGGGCTACTCCAACCGCCTCGTGGACCTCACGGAGCTTGTTGCGTCCAAGCTGGGCTAGGGTAAGACTCATGACATTCCACACCCTCAACGAACTGATCGCTGATGGTGTCCGCGGGCGGTACGTTCTGGTCAGAAGTGACCTGAACGTGCCGCTCGACGGCTCTACAGTGACTGACGACGGCCGCATCAAGGCCTCCCTGCCAGTGCTGGCGAAGCTCACGGACGCCGGTGCCCGCGTGCTGGTCACAGCACACCTGGGCCGCCCCAAGGGCGCCCCCGAAGACAAGTACTCGCTCAAGCCGGCCGCCACGCGACTGGCCGAGCTTGCCGGGTTCAAGGTCACCCTTGCCGGCGACACGGTCGGCGAGTCGGCCAAGGAGCTGTCCTCCGCCCTCCAGGACGGCGAAGTGCTCGTCCTGGAAAACGTGCGTTTCGACGCCCGGGAGACCTCCAAGGACGACGCCGAACGCGGCGCCTTCGCGGACGAGCTCGTCGCCCTCACCAGCGACAACGGCGCGTTCGTCGATGACGCCTTCGGCGCAGTGCACCGCAAGCACGCCAGCGTGTACGACGTCGCCACCCGGCTGCCGTCCTACCAGGGCGACCTCGTCCGCACGGAGGTCGAGGTGCTGCGCAAGCTCACCACCGACACCCAGCGGCCCTACGTCGTCGTCCTTGGCGGCTCCAAGGTCTCGGACAAGCTCGCCGTGATCGACAACCTCATCGGCAAGGCGGACACGATCCTGGTGGGCGGCGGCATGCTGTTCACCTTCCTTGCCGCCGCGGGCCACAAGGTCGCGGGCAGCCTGCTCGAAGAGGACCAGATCCCGGTCGTGCAGGAATACCTGAAGCGCGCCGCGGACGCCGGCACGGAATTCGTGGTGCCCACCGATGTTGTGGTGGCCAGCAAGTTCGCCGCCGACGCCGAGCACGAGACCGTTGCTGCCGACGCCATCGAGTCCAGCAGCTTCGGCGTGCAGGGCATCGGCCTGGACATCGGACCGGACTCGGCAGCGGCCTTCGCGGAACGGATCAAGGGCGCCAAGACGGTGTTCTGGAACGGCCCCATGGGCGTGTTCGAATTCGCGGCCTTCGCCGGCGGTACCCGCGCCATCGCCCAGGCACTGACCGAGACGGACGCATTCACGGTGGTCGGCGGCGGGGATTCCGCGGCCGCGGTCCGGACCCTCGGCTTCGCCGATGACCAGTTCGGCCACATTTCCACCGGCGGCGGCGCAAGCCTGGAGTACCTTGAAGGCAAGGAACTCCCCGGCCTGAGCGTCCTCGACCGCTAGAAACACCGACCGCTAGAAACACTGGCCGCTAAAGCAGCAGCCGCCAGGCAATCCAGCCGGCAGGGTGCCCGTCCGCAAGGGACCGGGCACCCTGCCGGCTGCTCATACCATCAGCACTCTTGGAGATCATGTGACCACGTCAACCAACGGTAAATTCGATCGCAAGCCCTTCATCGCCGGCAACTGGAAGATGAACATGGACCACGTCCAGGGCATCACCCTCCTGCAGAAGCTCGCGTGGACCCTGTCCGACGCCAAGCACGACTACAGCCGGGTGGAGGTTGCAGTCTTCCCTCCGTTCACAGATCTCCGCGGTGTCCAGACCCTCGTCCAGGGCGACGAACTCGACGTCGTCTACGGCGGCCAGGACCTCTCCCAGTTCGACTCGGGCGCCTACACCGGTGACATCTCCGGACAGTTCCTCGCCAAGCTGGGCTGCAGCTACGTCCTGGTCGGCCACAGCGAACGCCGCACCATCCACAACGAGTCCGATGACGTCCTGAACGCCAAGACCAAGGCCGCTTTCCGGCACGGCATCACCCCCGTCCTGTGCGTGGGTGAAGGACTCGAGATCCGCCAGGCCGGCACCCACGTCGACCACACGCTCGCCCAGCTGCGCGCGGGCGTCGAGGGCCTCACCCCGGAACAGGCCGCCGAACTCGTCGTCGCCTACGAGCCCGTCTGGGCCATCGGCACCGGGGAGGTCGCCGGCCCGGAGGACGCGCAGGAAATGTGCGCCGCAATCCGTGCCGAGTTGGCCACCCTGTTCGGTGCCGACGTCGCCGCCAAGACGCGACTGCTCTACGGGGGGTCGGTCAAGGCGAACAATGCGGCGTCGATCCTGAAGGAGCGCGACGTCGACGGCTTGCTGGTCGGCGGTGCCAGCCTGGACGCTGCGGAGTTTGCTAATATTGTCAGGTTCGAGAGTCACCTGCTGACGGATTAGTCCGGACACAGGTTTGGCCCCCGCAATCCAATTCTTCTGAAAGGCCGTCGTGGACGTTCTTCATGTCATTCTGCAGGTCCTCCTGGGCATCACCAGCCTCCTGCTGACGTTGCTCATCCTGCTCCACAAGGGACGCGGAGGCGGCCTGTCGGACATGTTCGGCGGCGGCATGAGTTCGGGGCTGAGCTCCTCGGGTGTCGCGGAGCGGAACCTCAACCGGTTCACGGTCATCCTCGGTGTCACCTGGGGCGTCGTGATCATCGCCCTCGGCCTGATCATGCGGTTCAGCACAGGCGCCGATTCCTAGCACGTCTTTTCGAGAACTTCATAAGGGGCTTGAGGCCCTCCCGGCATCGGGAACTTCGAACTACACTGTCGCTGGCAAGCACCAATCCACCAGCTGAGTAGCTAGGAGTTCCCGATGCTGCATTCTGCTTCCGGATTCAAGGGAATCCGTGTGGGCGCCACCGAAGGGGCATCACCCCGCCACGAGCCAATGAACGGGGCCGGCGCACGCCAGCCCCGTATTCGTGTCTCCTACCGGTGCGCCAAAGGCCATGAAACCGCGCTCGTGTTCGCCCAACTCCCCGAGGAGCAGATCCCGGGAGTCTGGGACTGCCGGCGCTGCGGCGGCACGGCAACCCGCGACGAAACAAAGTTCGCCTTGGACGACGTGCCAACGGAGGGGTTCAAGACCCACCTGGAATACGTTAAAGAACGGCGCTCCAGCCAGGACGCCGAAGACGTACTGGCCGGAGCGCTGGAACGGCTACGCGCCGGACGGGCCCTTCCGGACGAGCTGCTCGGGGACCCGTGAGGCCGCGTTCTCGTCAATGAGCCACAAGGTCTCCCGGCGGCCCCGCGGCCCGGCCGCGGGAACCTGCACGGGATTGGCGCCGGCCAGGGCCAGGCCCACGGCGCCGGCCTTGTCCTCGCCGGCCACCACCATCCACACCTCTAACGCCGTGTTGATGGCCGGCAGGGTCAGGGAAACCCGGCCCGGCGGCGGCTTGGGGGAGTTCTGGACCCCCACGACGGTCAGTTCCTTCTCCCGGATGCCGGCCTGCTCAGGAAAGAGCGACGCGACGTGCGCGTCCGGGCCGACGCCGAGGAGGACAATGTCCAGGCGCGGAAGCCGGCCCGGGTGTTCCGGCCGGTCATCGGACATGTCCGCGGCGTGCTCGGCGGCGGCCGCGTCAGCGAGCCGGCGCGCATAATCCGCCGCAGCCTCTTCCGGGCTCCCGAAGTCATCGGTGGAACCGGGCACGTGGACCCGCGCCGGATCAACCGGGATGCGGGACAGGAGAGCCTCATGGGCCTGGCGGGCGTTGCGTTCGGCGTTATCCGCCGGCACAAAGCGCTCGTCACCCCACCAGAAGTTCACCTTGGACCAGTCGACGGCCTTCGCGGCCGGGGATTCGGCCACGGCCCTGAGCGAACCGATGCCCATTGTGCCCCCGGTAAGCACCACCGTGGCTTCGCCGTGCCGGTCCTGGATGTCCACGAGCTTGGTGATCAGGCGGGCTGCGATCGCAGCCATCAGGACGGTCGAGTCAGGATGGATGCTTACTCTGGGGTCAGCGCTCACTGGGACGGACACTCCTTAGATTGGTACGTGGCAGTCCCATAGTAATCACTTCGCCGAAGACCTCGTCGGGGTCCAGGCGGCGAAGTTCTTCTGCCAGGCAGTCCTTGAGGCTGCGGCGGGGCAGGGAGATCCGCTGCGCCGGCTGGCCGGGCTGGGTCAGTTCGGCGATGGTCAGTCCGGGCCGGAAGAGCTGGACGTCGCCGCCGGTGCGGGTCAGCCGGACCCGCCGGATCCCGGTGCCGGCCGGGTCCGCGACGATCGTGACGGGAGCGTCCAGGGCCAGGGTCAGCCAGGCCGCGAGCAGGATGGTGCTGGGGGAGTCCGAGGCACCTTCGACGGCGACGGCCGTGACGGGTGAGTCGTCCACTTGGTCCAGGACCGCGGCCAGCTGGATCCGCCAGTTGGTCAGGCGGGTCCAGGCGAGGTCGGTGTCGCCGGCTTTGTAGGTGCGGCGGATGTTCTCCAGCGCCGCGACCGGGTCCGCCTCGTTGGCCGAGTCGGTGATCCGGCGGTGCGCGATGCCCCCGATCGAGGTCTGGCACGCGTTCCGCGGGGCGCCGTGTGGCCACCAGGCCACGATCGGGGCGTCCGGCAGCAGCAGCGCCGCGACGAGGGATTCGCTTTCCTCGGCGAGTTCGCCGTAGCCGCGCAGCAGGATGACCTCGGAGGCCCCGGCGTCGCCGCCGACGCGGATCTGCGCGTCCAGCCGGGTCGGGGCGGAGGCCCCGGCATCGGCGAGGACGATGATCCGGCACGGGTGTTCCCGGCTGGCCTCGTTGGCGGCCTCGATGGCCTCCTCCTCGAGCCCGGAGCGGGTGACGACCACAAGGGTCAGGACCCGGCCCAGGGCGATCACGCCGCCCTGCTCGCGCAGGGACATGATCTTTTTGGAAATCTTGGAGGTGGTGGTGTCGGGGAGGTCTACGATCATGGCCTTCTCCAGGTTCGTCCGTCGCGGGCAAGGAGTTCATCGGCTGAGGCGGGACCCCAGCTGCCGGGCCGGTAGGGCTCGGGCTGTTCGTCCAGGGACGCCCAGTAGTCCTCGAACGGGTCAAGGATCTTCCAGGACAGCTCGACCTCGGCGTGGCGCGGGAACAGCGGCGGCTCTCCCAGCAGCACGTCCAGGATGAGCCGCTCGTAGGCTTCCGGGCTGGACTCGGTGAAGGAGTGCCCGTAGCCGAAGTCCATGGTGACGTCGCGGACCTCCATCTGGGTGCCCGGGACCTTGGACCCGAACCGGATCGTGGCGCCCTCGTCGGGCTGGACCCGGATCACCACGGCGTTCTGGCCGAAGTCGTCTTCGCCGTGGTCGGTGAAGAGCAGGTTCGGGGCGCGCTTGAACACGACGGCGATTTCCGTCACCCGGCGGCCCAGGCGTTTGCCGGCGCGCAGGTAGAACGGCACGCCGGACCAGCGGCGGGTGTTGATGTCCACCCGGATCGCGGCGAACGTCTCGGTCTTCGAATCGGCCGGGATGCCCTCTTCCTCCAGGTAGCCCAGGACCTCCTCGCCGCCCTGCCAGCCGCCGGTGAACTGCCCGCGGGCCGAGTGGGTGGAGAGGTCGTGCGGGAGCCGGACGGCGGAGAGGACCTTTTCCTTCTCCGCGCGCAGGTCGTCCGCATTGAAGGAGATTGGCTCCTCCATGGCCGTCAGGGCCAGGAGCTGCAGCAGGTGGTTCTGGATGACGTCGCGGGCCGCGCCCACGCCGTCGTAGTACCCGGCCCGGCCGCCGGTGCCGATGTCCTCGGCCATGGTGATCTGGACGTGGTCCACGTAGTTGGCGTTCCAGAGCGGCTCGAAGAGCTGGTTGGCGAAGCGCAGTGCCAGGATGTTCTGCACCGTCTCCTTGCCCAGGTAGTGGTCGATCCGGAACACGGAATCCGGCGGGAACACCGATTCGACAATGTCGTTGAGCTGCCGGGCCGACTCGAGGTCATGCCCGAAGGGCTTCTCGATCACCACGCGGCGCCACTTGTCGCCCTCGGCCTGGGCCAGGCCGTGCTTGGAGAGCTGGCGGCAGACCTGCTCGAAGGCCTTCGGCGGGATCGAGAGGTAGAACGCGTGGTTGCCGCGCGTCCCGCGCTGCTCGTCGAGCTCATCAATCGTGTCCGAGAGCCGCTTGAACGCCTCGTCGTCGTCGAACTCGCCCTGTACGAAGCGGATGCCCTCCGAGAGCTGCTTCCAGACCGTTTCATCAAACGGGGTCCGGGCATACGCCTTGACGGACTCCCTGACCTCCGCGGCGAAGTCCTCGTTCTCCCACTCCCGGCGGGCAAAGCCCACCAGGGCGAAACTCGGCGGCAGCAGCCCGCGGTTGGCGAGGTCATACACGGCCGGCATGAGCTTCTTCCGGGCGAGGTCCCCGGTCACCCCGAAGAGGACCAGCGATGACGGCCCGGCAATACGGTTCAGACGGCGATCACGCGGGTCGCGGAGCGGATTGCGCCTCCGGCCGGCCGTGGTCCTGCCGCCGTTGTAGGTTTCTGGCATGGTTGCGTGGGTGCCTTAGCTTTCGGTGGAAGGTGCTGCCTGGCCGGCAAGCGTCGTGACGAGCTCCTGGAGCTGCTTCACACCCGCTGCCCGGTCGGTCAGGTGCAGCCGGAGGACCGGACGGCCGTGCTCGGACAGGACCTGGGCGTCCCCGGCGGCCTGCGCCGAGATCAGCTCGCCGAACGTGAACGGGCGGTCCGGGATGGCCAGGTCCATGGCGGACGCGGCCGTGACCTGCAGGAAGACGCCGATCGCAGGTCCGCCCTTGTGGAACTGGCCCGTCGAGTGCAGGAAGCGGGGGCCCCAGCCGAACGTGACCGGGCGCCGGCTCAGGGCCGCCAGCTGGTCACGGACACCCTCGAAGCCTGCGTAGGCGAGCCGGTCGAAATAGGCCTGAACGCTGAGGTAGCTGTCCTCTGCGAGCTGGGCCAGCAGCGCGGAGACGGCGGCAGACGCCGTCGAGGCATCTCCCAGCCAGTCGCCGCCGCGGACCTCGATGGCGCCGTCGGTGAAGTTCGCGGGCGTCGGCTTCGGCTGTGCGTCCAGCAGGCCGCGTGCGGCCACCTTGGCGGCCTCGACGTCGGGCTGGTCAAACGGGTTGATGCCCAGCAGCCGGCCGGCTACGGCGGTGGCGAATTCCCACACCATCATCTGCGTCGCCAGGCCCCCGGCAATGGCAACCTCGTTCTCGCCGAGCTGCACGTCGTCGGCATCCGCCGAGACGAGCCGGATCACCAGGACATCCGGTGCGCCCAGGGTGGCTTCGGGGGAGGCGGGGCCGGCCACGACCGGCAGCACGCCGGTGCCCAGCTTGCCCGTGGATTCGGCGATGAGCTGTTCGGCCCAGTCGGCGAACCCGACGATCCCGGACCCGTCTTCTGCGATGACGATCTTGTTGCGCAGCGGGCTGGTGCCGCCCAGGGCCGTGCCGAGGGCGAGGCCGATGTTGTCTTCCGAGTCGTCGTTGAGGATCTCGGCGGCCTCTTCGGCCTCATCCAGGAACGCCTGGATGTCCACGCCGGCCAGCCCGCAGGGGACCAGCCCGAACGCGGTCAGCGCCGAGAAGCGGCCGCCGACGTTGGGGTCGGCGTTGAAGACTGCGCGGTAGCCGGCCTCACGGGAGGCCTTGTCCAGGGGCGAGCCCGGGTCGGTGACGATGATGATGCGGCTCTTTGCGTCGATGCCGGCATCGGTAAATGCCTGTTCGAAGATCCGGCGCTGTGAATCGGTCTCGACCGTGGAGCCGGACTTGGACGAAACAACGATGGCGGTTTCGGCCAGCCGGTCCACGAGGGCGGCACTGACCTGTTCGGGGTCGGTGCTGTCCAGCACGGTCAGCTCGACGCCAGCGGTGCCCGCAATGACTTCAGGTGCCAGCGAGGAACCGCCCATGCCGCACAGGACAATGCGCGTCACGCCGTCGGCCTTCAGTGCGTCGCGGAGTGCCAGGATCCCGCTGACCAGGGGCTGGGAGACGGTGGCCGCCTCGACCCAGCCCAGCCGGACAGCCGACTCGGCTTCGGCGTCGGGACCCCACAGGGTATGGTCCTTCGCGAAGATCCGGGTGGCAATGCGGTCCTCCAGCAGTGCGGGGAGGTGCTGTTCGTGGGCCTGGCGGGCTGCGCCGGTGGCGTCGTAGCTGAGTGTGCTCATGGTGGGTTAGGAAGCCTTCCGTGCAGAGGCCAGGGCGCCTTCGACGTCGCCCAGGAGTTCCTTCCAGCTGGCCACGAACTTGTCCAGGCCTTCGGACTCAAGCAGTGCCACGACGTCGTTGTAGGAGATCCCCAGGTTGTCGAGGGAGTTCAGCGTCGCGTTGGCGTCGTCGTAGCCGCGGGTGACGGTGTCGCCCGTCACCACGCCGTGGTCGAACGTGGCGTCCAGGGTCTTCTCCGGCATCGTGTTGACCACGCCAGGTGCGACGAGTTCGGTGACGTACAGGGTGTCCGGGTAGGCCGGGTCCTTCACACCGGTGGAGGCCCACAGCGGGCGCTGCGGCAGGGCGCCGGCTTCGGCGAGGAGGGCCCAGCGTTCGGTGGAGAAGAGCTCCTCGTAGACCTGGTAGGCCAGTCGGGCGTTGGCCAGGCCGGCCTTGCCCTTGAGTGCCTTGGCTTCGTCGGTGCCGATGGCATCGAGGCGCTTGTCGATCTCGGCGTCGACGCGGGAGACGAAGAAGGACGCGACGGAGTGGATCGTGGAGAGGTCGTGGCCGTTGCCCTTGGCCTGCTCCAGGCCGGACTGGAAGGCGTTGATGACGGCGCGGTAGCGTTCCAGCGAGAAGATCAGGGTCACGTTGACGCTGATGCCCTCGGCCAGGGTGGCCGTGATGGCTTCGAGGCCCTCGAGGGTTGCCGGGATCTTGATCAGGACGTTGTCCTTGTTGACCTTCTTGTACAGGTGCTTCGCTTCGGCGATGGTGCCGGCGGTGTCCCAGGCAAGGCGGGGGTCCACCTCGATGGACACGCGGCCGTCGACGCCCTTGGTCGCGGCGGCGACGGGAGCGAAGAGGTCGCAGGCGTCGGCGACGTCGGTGGTGGTGATTTCGAAGACGGTCTCTTCAACGGTGGAGCCGGCCGCGGCCTGGGCAGCGATGACGGCGTCGTAGTCCGTGCCGGAGGTGATGGCGGCATGGAAGATGGACGGGTTGGTGGTGACGCCAACGACGTTCTTCTCTTCGATGAGCTTGCGCAGGGTACCGGTCTGCAGGCGGCCGCGGGAGAGGTCGTCGAGCCAGATCGAGACGCCGGCGTCGGAGAGCTGCTGGGTGGGGGTAGTCATGTCATAACTCCTGGAAATGATGGGTTCCGGGGGCACAGCGTCCCCCGGAACCATGGGGGTGGGTCAGTTTGTGACGCTGGCGAGCGAGTCCTTCGCGGCAGCGGTGACGGCTTCGGCGGTAATGCCGAATTCCTGGAAGAGGCGCTTGTAGTCCGCGGAGGCACCGAAGTGCTCAAGGCTGATGGAGCGGCCGGCGTCGCCGACGAATTCCTTCCAGCCCAGGGCAAGTCCTGCTTCGACGGAGACGCGCGCCTTGACGGCGGCCGGCAGGACGGCTTCGCGGTAGGCGGCGTCCTGCTTGTTGAACCATTCCACGCAGGGCATGGAGACGACGCGGGCGGCGATGCCCTCGGCCTGCAGGGCCTCACGGGCGGCCACGGCGAGCTGAACTTCGGAGCCGGTACCGATCAGGATGACCTCGGCCGGGACCGTCGCGCCGTCCTTGGAGGCTTCGGCGAGGACGTATCCGCCCCTGGCCACGCCGGCGGTGGAACCGAAGGTGTCGCCGCTGGCGTCGCCTTCACCGCGGGCGTATGTGGGGATGTTCTGCCGGGTCAGGACGATGCCGGCCGGGTTCTCGTGGTTCTCCAGCATGACCTTCCACGCCGCAGCGACCTCGTTCGCGTCGCCGGGGCGGACGACGTCCAGTCCCGGGATCGCCCGGAGGGAGGCCAGCTGTTCCACGGGCTGGTGGGTGGGGCCGTCCTCGCCCAGGCCGATGGAGTCGTGCGTCCAGACGTACAGGGACGGCACGCCCATGAGGGCGCCGAGGCGGATCGCGGGGCGCTGGTAGTCGGAGAAGATCAGGAACGTTCCCGAGAACGCCCGGGTCCGGCCGTGCAGGCTGATCCCGTTCACGATCGACGCGGCGGCGTGCTCGCGGATGCCGAAGTGCAGCACCCGGCCGTACGGGTTGCCCTTCCAGGCCCCGGTGGAGCGTGAGGCCGGGATGAACGAGGGCGAGCCTTCGATCGTGGTGTTGTTCGATTCGGCGAGGTCGGCGGAGCCGCCCCAGAGTTCGGGCATGACCGGGCCGATCGCGTTCAGGACCTTGCCGGATGCGGCGCGGGTGGAAACGTCCTTGCCGGCTTCGAAGACCGGCAGTGCGGCGTCGAGCTCGACCGGAAGCTTCTTGGCTTCGATGCGCTCAAGCAGGGCGGCGTTCTCCGGGTTGGCGGACTGCCAGGCCTCGAAGCTGCTCTGCCAGGCGGTGCGGGCCTCGGCGCCGCGGGCCTGCGCCTCGCGGGTGTGAGCCAGGACGTCATCGTCGACCTGGAACGCGCGCTCCGGATCGAAGCCCAGGACCTTCTTCAGGGCCGCGACTTCCTCGGCGCCCAGGGCCGAGCCGTGGATCTTGCCGGTGTTCTGCTTCTTCGGCGCAGGGTAGCCGATGATGGTGCGCAGCGAAATGATCGAGGGCTTGCCGGTCTCGGCCTTTGCGGCCAGCAGCGCGGCATGGAGTTCGGCGACGTCTTCGACGTATTCGCCGGTGCGGGTCCAGTCGACCCGCTGGGTGTGCCAGCCGTAGGCCTCGTAGCGGGCCAGCACGTCTTCGGTGAAGGCGATGTCGGTGTCGTCCTCGATCGAGATGTGGTTCTCGTCGTAGATCACCACGAGGTTGCCCAGTTCCTGGTGCCCGGCCAAGGACGATGCCTCGGACGTGACGCCTTCCTGGAGGTCGCCGTCGGAGGCGATGACCCAGATGGTGTGGTCGAACGGGGACTCGCCGGCGGGGGCGTCGGCGTCGAACAGGCCGCGCATCCGGCGCTGGGAGTACGCGAAGCCGACCGCTGAGGCCAAGCCCTGGCCCAGCGGGCCGGTGGTGATCTCCACACCGGCGGTGTGCTTGTATTCCGGGTGGCCCGGGGTCAGGGAGCCCCAGGTGCGCAGGGCTTCCAGGTCCTTCAGTTCCAGCCCGTAGCCGGAAAGGAACAGCTGGATGTACAGGGTCAGGGAAGTGTGGCCCGGGGACAGGATGAACCGGTCACGGCCCAGCCAGTCCGGGTTCTTCGGGTCGTGGCGCATCAGCTTCTGGAAGAGAAGGTACGCGGCCGGGGCCAGGCTCATCGCGGTCCCGGGGTGGCCGTTGCCCACCTTCTCCACCGCGTCCGCGGCCAGCACCCGGACAGTGTCCACGGCGCGCTGGTCCAAGGTAGTCCATGACAGTTCTTGCTCTTCCAAATGTGGCACGAAAACCGGGCCCCTCTCTGTGCTGACGGCCGGCGGTACGCTTGGTCCCACCCCGGGCACAGTTCGGTGCCCGCTGCAGTACGTACCAGCCGTTCACCATCGAAACGTTGATCTATCATTCAGACGCAGATCCAGAGCCGCCGGTTTCGGCAATTGCCGGGCAATTACTCGGCAATTGCGTTGGTGCGTGCCCGTGTGCGCTGATCTAAGAACAGCCTAGTCCCATTCCACTTGGTGGTCAGCGTATATCTCACCAATTGGACCTGATTTCGCTTATATGAATCACCGCGCGTTATTGCGCCCGTGAGCCGGCGTTAACGCGCCCGAATCATTGGGGCCCGGCGGCGGGCCGGGTGCGCGCAGCGTCACGGTATGATGGGTGGTGGCCTTCGACTGGGGCAAGGACACGGGCGTGCGCTGCGCGCAGAGCCCGTCTGCAGCAAAAAGCGTTGCGACATCCACCCGGGGCTGCCAGCCAGACAGAACTGCCCAGACAGAACAGAGTGACTGCCACCGTGAGCACAACAAATACGCCGCTGAACGCCTCCCCGGCCTCGGCAAGAATGGGCTTCGGCCGCAAAGCCAAGGCCTACCTGGCGCTCACGAAGCCCCGAGTCATCGAGCTCCTGCTCGTCAGCACCTTGCCCACCATGATCTACGCCGAGCGCGGATTCCCCTCGATCGGCCTGATTCTGGCGACGCTCGTGGGCGGCGCTTTCGCGGCAGGCTCTGCCGGTGCCTTCAACTGCTACATCGACCGCGACATCGACAAGCTCATGCACCGCACCGAGAACCGGCCGCTGGTCACCGGCGAGGTCACCCCCCGCGAAGCACTGATCTTCTCCTGGCTGCTGGGCGCCGCGGCGATCGCCATCCTCTGGTTCGGGGCCAACCCGCTCGCCGCATGGCTGGGCCTCGGCGCCATCGTCTTCTACGTGGTCATCTACACCATGATCCTCAAGCGACGCACCGCCCAGAACATCGTCTGGGGCGGCGCCGCGGGCTGCTTCCCTGTCCTGATCGCCTGGGCCGCCGTCACCAACACGGTGGAGTGGCCCGCCGTCGTGCTCTTCATGGTGATCTTCCTCTGGACCCCGCCGCACTACTGGCCGCTGTCGATGCGGTACGGCGAGGACTACCGCAACGCCAACGTGCCGATGCTGGGCGCCATCGCCGGCGCCAAGGTGGTCTCGGTGCAGGTGGTGCTTTACGCGTGGGCCATGGTGGCATGCTCGCTCCTGCTGATCCCGGCCGGCGGCGCGGGCTGGGTGTACACGGTGACCGCCGTCGCGGCCGGCGCGTGGTTCCTGTACGAGTCGCACGCCCTGTACAACCGCGCCCAGTCTGGCGACGTCTCCAACAAGGGCGCCATGAAGGTCTTTCACGGCTCCATCAGCTACCTGACACTTCTCTTCATTGCCCTGGCGGTGGACCCGTTCATCGGCTCGGCGGTCATGGGCGGCTGAGTCCTCCCTGTTCTTAAGACAGCAGATGCTCCCTCACCACTGGTGAGGGAGCATCTGCTGTTTTGCGGCAGTGCCATGAGGGCGCTGCTCCTAGTCGGCGCTTACTTCCTGGCGCGGACCGGGCGGGGGAACGACGCCGGCCGCCGGCCGCTGGTCCGGGTACCGCTGGTCGAAGCGATGGCGCGCGATCCGCCCGAGCCTCTCGACCGTGTGCCAGCTGATGACCGCGATGACCAGGGTCACCACGATGGCCGACACCGCCACGAGCGGCGGCAGATCCGCCGTCGACCCGCCGTTGAGCCAGAGAATGACGAGGTAATTCCAGAGATAGGCGGCGTAGGACACGGTGCCCAGCAGCTGCAGCGGGCGCGTCCACGTCGGCATCGCACGGGTGCGGGAGGCGGCGAGGGCCACCAGGACGGCCGCGGCAGCCATAGCCAGCGGGCCTCCGATGAAGAAGAAGGCCGGCGTTTCGTTGGCTTTCGGGAAGAACGCCAGCGCGACCAGGAGTGCCGAGGAGCCGAGCAGGGCGGCGAGCCTGAGCCGGCGGCCCGCGAACCAGCCGAAGACGCGGATCCGGTAGAGGCGCAGGGCCGACCCTAGGATCAGGCCCAGGCCCCACGTCGTGGGCAACGCGTAGACCAGGGAATGAAGTTGCGGAGCCATGATCTCCATCGCCAGCACGCTTGCCGTCATCAGGGACAGGGCGACGGCGGCCGACCAGACGATCAACCGGCCCTGCCGGTTGCGCCGCAGGGCGAGCACCAGCAGCGCGGGCCAGATCAGATAGAACTGTTCCTCCACCGCCAGCGTCCACAGCGGTCCGATGGCCATGCTGACGTCGAAGGGCAGCGGCAGGTCTTTGAGGTAGCCGAGGCCGGCGAGAACGGTGTACCCGACGATGCCCTTGGACCGGTCCCCCAGCACGTCGGTGGCCAGCTCGACGACGGCGTACACGCCCAGGAGCGAGATCAGGGCCGGCACGAGCCGGAAGGCCCTGTGTGCATAGAAACGGCCGTAGCGAATCTTTCGATGCCGTTCCACGTCCCTGAGCAGCACGTTCGTGATCAGGTATCCGCTCAGCACGAAGAACGCAATGACACCGATGATGCCGGCGCCTTGAAATATTCCAGGCCAGGAATGTCCGAGCAGGACTGCGCCAACGGCAGCGCCGCGAAGGACGTCCAGGCCGTCAAGCCGCGGACGCACTGTGAATTGCTTGCTTGCGGTTTGTCTGGTTGTAGCGTGTTGGTCTGTAGATTGCAGGGCGGCCGTGGCGGCCCTTTCGCCGACTAGTAACGCCATATAACCTCCGGAGCCTCTTTCCGGCCGGTTTCTATTTCAGCTGAATCAAGGCAAAACCGTGCCGTTCCTCTTCTGATGAATGTGATTCCGGCGCCACCGCGCCGTTACCTATTATCCCGGACGCGGCTGGACGAAACCTGACCACGGTCCGTCTGGTGGTGCGTTCGCCCGCAACAGCCCGGGATTCAGAGGTTGTGGGCGATGAGTTCGAGCCCGATCACCAGAAGGCTTAAGACGACTTCGGCGAACATGATGGCGGCCTTGTGATGGAGCGGGATATCGAGGCGCCGGATCGCGAGGTACCCGACGACCATGAGTGATGCAACGAGAACAACGACCGCCCAGCCGAGCGCCACGGCCGTCGACCACAGCCCGAGGCCGGCCGCTGCGAGCAGGAGCAGCGGAGTCACCAGAACGCCGAGACCGCCGGCGCTGACCGCGATCATATGGTGCAGTTCTTCACCGGTGGGGAGCGTCGAATGAACCGTCAGGTGGCTCAGGAGATCGGCGACGAAAATCCCCAGCAGGGAACCGATCACCACGATGCTGAGGGTGGCGGCGGCGGCCGCGGGCGACGTCTCGTCCGCGTGGCTCCGAAGCGCCAGCACCACTGCGAGGCTCGTAAAGATGATGTAGACCCGCTCTTTAAGGCTCGCCGCGCGTTGGCGGGCCGCGGGTGACAGGGTCACGGGCGGTTCGATGGGATCCATGTGAGAAGGCCTTCCGGTAAGCGTCACAGGAGTGAACGACGACATGCCCACGACCGCAACGATCCAAATCCATGCCATCTCATAGTGCTCCCGGGGAACCCGCCGAGGCCAGACCGGAGCCCACAAACACAAGCAACGCGGGGTTGCCTACGGCCCATCCGCCAGGTGCGGAACGAGCGGTAAGTGACCCCGCGTTGTTTGTTGTGGGAGGTGTTGGTGCGCCTATTTCACCGGGCTGTAGCGGGCGAGGTCCGCGGCGTTGGTGGCCGCGCTCATCAGCAGGGCCGCGGCCAGCATGTGTGCGCCCACGAGCAGCGCCGGGATGCCGTTGTAGTACTGCGTGAAGCCGATGATGGCCTGCAGCACAGTGACGCCCAGGAGCATGAACACCGCGGAACGGAACGGCCCCGGGATACGCCCGCGCAGCACCAGGAACACTCCGAACAGCGCTCCGGCGGTCACCAGGTACGCCGGCATGGCATGGATGTGCGCGAACAGGTCCCAGTCGAGGTCATTGCGCGGGGCGTTGGCGTCGCCGGCATGCGGGCCGGCCCCGGTCACCACCACGCCCAGGCAAACGGCCACGGCGGAGAAGAACGCGACGGCGGTCATCACCGGGCGCGCGGCGCCCGGCAGGGCCGGAAGCTGCACGGTCCGGGCCTTGCCCGTGCGGCCGTAGGCGCGGTTCACCAGAAGGGTTGCCAGAACCACGAGGGCCATGGATACCAGGAAGTGCAGGCCCACGACCCACGGGTTCAGCTGGGTGAGGACGGTGATGCCGCCGATGACGGCCTGGGCCGGGATGCTGGCGAGCAGGCCGAGGGCCAGCAGGAAGAGGTCGCGGCGTTCCTTGCGGAGGTTCCACAGGTACACGAGCATCATCACCGCGACGGCGGCCAGCGCGAACGTCAGGAGCCGGTTGCCGAATTCGATGATTCCGTGGAACCCCATTTCCGGCGTGGTGGCCAGGGATCCTTCCGTACAGCGCGGCCAGGTGGGGCAGCCAAGGCCCGAGGCGGTAAGCCGGACGGCGCCGCCTGTCACCACCAGGACGATCTGGCCGATGAGGGACAACACGGCCAGCCGCCTGATCCTGTTGTCGACCGTGACGGGCAGTCGGGAGGTGAACCCGGAAACGATCCGGGGTGTGCGTGACGCCGTGCTCACAGTTTTCTCAATTCCACTTGAACCAACGGATTGCCGCGCCGCCGGCGATCGCCGTCCAGAGCAGCAGGACAAAGACGGCAGCAACGTTGACGCTGCCGTACAGGAAAGCATCCCTCAGCGCCTGGCCCAGCGAGCCGGAGGGGAGGAAGTGCACCACAGCCTGCGAGAGCGCAGGGAGCCGTTCGGACGGGATCACGATCCCGCCCAGGGCGCCGAGCAGAATCCAGAGCAGGTTGGTGATGGCCAGGGTCGCCTCCGGCCGGACCGTCCCGGCGACCAGCAGCCCCAGCGCGGTGAAGCATGCGGCCCCGAGGACCAGGATGAGCATGCCGGGCAGCCAGCCTGCGGGGTTGGGCTGCCAGCCCAACACCAGGGCCACGGCCGAGACGATGAGCACCTGCAGGAACAAGACGGCCAGGACGGCCAGGATCTTGCCGGCGATCAGTCCGGTGCGGCCCAGGGGAGTGGTGGAAAGAAAGCGCAGCACGCCGTAGCGGCGGTCGAAGCCGGTGGCGATGCCCTGGCCCGTGAAGGCGGTGGACATGGCGCACAGGGCCAGGATGCCGGGGACGGCAACGTTGATGCGGCTCGAACCCAGCCCGTCCAGCAGCGGCGTCACGGTCAGGCCGACCATGGCCAGCAGCGGCAGGACGATCGCGAGGATCAGCTGCTCGCCGTTCCGGAGCATGGTGATGGTTTCGTACCGCCCCTGCAGCATGATCCTGCGCAGCAGCGGAGCGGGTGCGCTGCCGTGTGCTGTGAGCGGCGCACTGCCCAGGGGGGCACTGCCCAGAGGCGCGCCGCCGGAAACGCGGGTCATCGGATCTCCCTTCCGGAGATGTCCAGGAAGACGTCCTCAAGGCTGCGTGCCTCAAGGCTCAGGGAGCTGGGCATGATCCCGCGCGCGGCCCACCACGCGGTGATCGCCGCGAGGTCCGCCGGGGTCAGTGCGCCGGTCACGGCGTAGCTGCCGGCCCGGGCCTCGGTGACCTCGACGCCGTCGGTCAGCACGCCGGTGAAGTCCAGGCCCGGTTCGGTCTCAAACAGCAGGGTGCGGATGTGCTGCCCGTCGTCGCCGGCGGGCAGCTGATGCTGCAGGAGCTGAGCGACGGTGCCTTCAGCGACGTTCCGTCCGGCGTCGATGATGTAGACGTAGTCGGCCAGGCGCTGGGCGTCGTCCATCAGGTGGGTGGTGAGGATGATTCCCATCCCGCTGTTACGCAGCTCGGCGATGAGATCGAAGACCATCTGGCGGGACTGCGGATCCAGGCCGGCGCTCGGCTCGTCGAGGAAGAGAACCTCCGGGTTGCCGACCAGCGCCGCCGCAAGGGCAAGGCGCTGCTTCTGGCCGCCGGACAGGCGCCGCACTGAGGTGCGGCTGAACGACTCGATCCCCAGGCGGGCAATGAGCTCATCCACCGGCCACGGATCCTGGTACATGCCGGCAATGTGCTTCAGCAGCGGGATGGGACGGGCCGACGGCGGGAGACCGCCGTCCTGCAGCATGACACCGACGCGCGCACGGAGGCCGGCGCCGGCAGTGTCCGGATCCTGGCCGAGCAGGCTGATGGTGCCGGAGGTCCGCTTCTGCAGCCCCTGGGCGCATTCGATGGTGGTGGTCTTGCCGGCGCCGTTGGCGCCGAGCAGGGCTGTTACCTGACCGCGTTCGGCAACGAGGGAAAGGCCGCTGACCACGCGCAGCATCTTGCCGTCGAGGGTGGGCAGTGGACCAACATCCTTGACGAGCCCGCTGATGGTCAGAACGGGGGATTCGGGAGATCGCACCACAGCATTCTACGCGATGTAGTACGGCGTTCCCCCGGAACGGGCGCCAACTGCAGGCAAGCCATGCCTTACTGGATCGCCGGAGTAAATTACGACATGATTGTGTTGTGTATTCCATGAGTCCCTCTGTGTCTGGAGCCGCTGTGTCGGGAGCCGCTGCGCCCCGTGCCCGGTCCGGCCGCGGCGCTGCTCGCCTCGGGTCCGACCGGGCGCACGTGGCCGTCGTCCCGGATGAGGTTCCCGACGCCGTTCCCGCGGGCGCCGCCAGCCAGACCCACGACGCCGAAGAGCGCACGCGTGACCGCGTCCTCAACGCCGTGCTGGAGCATGGACCCATCAGCGCCGCCGAACTCGGCGACCTCCTGGGCTTCACCCCTGCCGCCGTCCGCCGCCACCTCGACCACCTCTCGCGCAGCGGCGTGATTGAGGTCAAGCGGGCTGCCCGTGCCGGTGCCGGCGCGGGACGTCCCGCCCGGCGCTATGTCCTGAGCTCCCAGGGCCAGTCGACGCTTGGCAACGACTACCTCGACATCGCCACCGTGGCGTTGCGCCGCCTGGGCGAGGCCGCCGGCCCCGAGGCGGTCCGGCAGTTTGCCGTCGAACGGTTCGCCGACATGGAACGCCGCTACGCGCCCGGGATCGAGCAGGCCGGACCGGACATCACGGCCCGGGCCCGGGCCCTCTCCGAGGCGCTGAGCCGCGACGGTTTCGTCGCCTCGGCGCAGTCGATTGAAGCCAAGGCGCCGCTTCCGGCCGCCCTGTCCAGCGTCCAGCTCTGCCAGGGGCACTGCCCCATCCAGCACCTGGCGGCCCAGTTCCCCGTGTTCTGCGATGTGGAGACCGAAGTGTTCTCCCGGCTGGTCGGCGTCGATGTGCGCCGGCTGTCGACCCTCGCGCGCGGCGGGCACGTCTGCACCACCCACATACCTACGGGCCGTCCGGCCGCCGTCGGGGCTTCCAGTCCCGCAGCCCCGGGTACCCCGGATGAAGTATCCAACCATCTGCAAGAAAGGCCGTGATGACGGACCAACTATCAGAGAAGAAGGTTGCTGACTCTACTGTGATTTCGGAGATTCTGGAAAAGAATCCCGAGCTCCACGGAATCGGCACCTACGAGTACGGCTGGGCCGACAAGAACGACGTCGGAGCCAACGCCCGCCGCGGCATCGACGAAGACGTTGTCCGCGACATCTCGGCTAAGAAGAGCGAGCCGGAATGGATGCTGGACCTGCGCCTCAAGGGCCTGAAGTACTTCGACCGCAAGCCCATGCCCACCTGGGGCGCGGACCTCTCCGGCATCGACTTCGACAACATCAAGTACTTCGTGCGGTCCACTGAGAAGCAGGCCGCCACCTGGGAAGACCTTCCCGAGGACATCCGGAACACGTACGAGAAGCTCGGCATCCCGGAAGCCGAGCGCAGCCGCCTGGTTTCCGGTGTTGCGGCCCAGTACGAATCCGAGGTGGTGTACCACCAGATCCGTGAGGACCTCGAAGCCCAGGGCGTCATCTTCCTGGACACCGATACCGCCCTGCGCGAGCACCCGGAGATCTTCCAGGAATACTTCGGCACGATCATCCCGGTGGGCGACAACAAGTTCGCCTCGCTCAACACGGCCGTCTGGTCCGGCGGGTCCTTCGTGTACGTGCCCAAGGGCGTCCACGTGGACATTCCGCTGCAGGCCTACTTCCGGATCAACACCGAAAACATGGGCCAGTTCGAGCGCACCCTGATCATCGCCGACGAGGACTCCTACGTCCACTACATCGAAGGCTGCACCGCGCCGATCTACACCTCGGACTCGCTGCACTCCGCCGTCGTGGAGATCATCGTGAAGAAGGGCGCCCGCGTCCGCTACACGACCATCCAGAACTGGTCCACCAACGTGTACAACCTGGTTACCAAGCGCGCCATCTGCGAAGAGGGCGCCACCATGGAGTGGATCGATGGCAACATCGGCTCCAAGGTCACCATGAAGTACCCGGCCGTCTACCTCGTGGGCGAGGGCGCCAAGGGCGAGACCCTGTCCATCGCGTTCGCCGGCGAAGGCCAGCACCAGGACACCGGCTCCAAGATGGTCCACATCGCGCCGAACACCAAGAGTTCGATCATCTCCAAGTCCGTGGCCCGTGGCGGCGGCCGTGCCGCCTACCGCGGCCTGGTCCAGGTCCGCGAAGGCGCCAAGCACTCGGCCAACACGGTCCGCTGTGACGCCCTGCTGGTGGACACCATCAGCCGCTCGGACACCTACCCGTACATCGACATCCGCGAGGACGACGTCACCATGGGCCACGAGGCCACGGTCTCGCGCGTCAGCGAAGAGCAGCTGTTCTACCTGATGTCCCGCGGCATGCGCGAAGACGAGGCCATGGCGATGATCGTCCGCGGCTTCATCGAGCCGATTGCCCGTGAGCTGCCGATGGAATACGCCCTTGAGCTGAACCGCCTGATTGAACTGCAGATGGAAGGATCGGTCGGTTAATGACTGACATCACTACTGAAAAGGCCCGCATCGGCGCGCCGTCAGCCCAGCCGTTCATCAACGGTTTCACCGAGGAAGGCGAGAGCCTCTCACCGCTGAATGCCGCGGAGTCCAAGGCGCCGCTGGCCGGCGAGGCCGTCAAGCGCCACTCCCACGGTGGCGGCGTCGGCATTCCGGACAGCTCACGCGCCGGCCGGCTGACCTCCTACAAGCTGGCTGACTTCAAGCCGCTGACCGGCATGGAAGAGGACTGGCGGTTCACCCCGCTCAAGCGCCTCCGCGGTCTGCACACCGAGGTCCTCAACGGCGCCGCCCCGTCCGTGAGCGTGACCGCCCCGGACAGCGTCACCGTGGAAACCGTCGGCCGCGACGACCGCCGGATCGGCTCCGCCGCCATCCCCGAGGACCGTGTGTCCGCGAACGCCTGGGAGAACTTCACCAAGGCCACCGTCATCACGGTTCCCGCCGAGGTCCAGGTCGACGGCGAGGTCAGCGTCATGCTGACCGGCCAGGGCACCGAGGCCTCCGCGCAGCACGTCGTGATCGTCGCCGAAAAGTTCTCCAAAGCCGTCGTAGTCCTGGACCACCAGGGCACCGCCGTCGTCTCGGAAAACATCGAGATCGTCGTCGGGGACGGCGCGCAACTCACCGTCATCTCGCTCCAGGAATGGAACGACGACGCCGTGCATGCCTCCTCCCAGCAGGCCAAGCTCGGCCGGGACGCCAAGTTCAAGCACATCGTCGTCAGCCTCGGCGGCGACCTCGTGCGCGTCACGCCGTCGGCACGCTTCACCGCTCCGGGCGCAGAAGTGGAACTGTTCGGCCTGTACTTCGCCGACGCCGGCCAGCACCTCGAGCAGCGCCTGTTCGTGGACCACTCCGTGCCCAACTGCAAGTCCAACGTCCTGTACAAGGGTGCCTTGCAGGGCCGCAATGCGCACACCGTGTGGGTTGGTGACGTTCTGATCCGCAAGGAGGCAGAAGGCACCGACACCTACGAGGCCAACCGCAACCTGGTCCTGACCGACGGCGCCCGCGCGGACTCCGTGCCCAACCTTGAGATCGAGACCGGCCTGATCGCCGGCGCCGGCCACGCCAGCGCCACCGGACGGTTCGACGACCAGCACCTGTTCTACCTGATGGCCCGCGGCATTCCGGAAGAGGTGGCCCGCCGTCTGGTGGTCCGCGGCTTCCTGAACGAGATCATCCAGCAGATCAAGGTTCCTGCCATCGAAGAGCGCCTCACGGACGCTGTCGAGCGCGAACTCGCGGCAACGAATCATTAGCCAGCACAGCAGCACAGGGAAGATCAATGACTGAACAGCCAAAGGGCGAGCTTGTCTGCAACGCCAGCGAGATCCAGGTCAAGCAGGCACTGCGGATCCTGATCGACGACTACCCCGTTGCCATCGTGAAGGACTCGATGGGCGAGATCCACGCCATCGGCGACACCTGCTCGCACGCGGACATCTCCCTTTCCGAAGGTGAGGTGGAAGGCTGCAAGATCGAGTGCTGGGGCCACGGTTCCCAGTTCGACCTGCGCAGCGGTGAGCCGCTCCAGCTGCCGGCCTACGATCCTGTTCCCGTCTTTGCCGTGACCGTCCTGGATGACGAGGTCTATGTGGACTTCACCAACGTCCTGAACGGTGCCGAGGCCCCGAACTTCAGCTAGCCTCCGGCAGCTAGCGCACCACAACTTATCGACAAGAAAACGCACAGTGCCGGAGGGCACCGTGCAGAGGAGAACAAGGCACATGTCTACTCTTGAGATCAAGGACCTGCACGTCAGCATTGACACCGAGCAGGGCACCAAGGAAATCCTGAAGGGCGTCAGCCTGACCATCCGGACCGGCGAAACGCACGCCATCATGGGTCCGAACGGTTCCGGCAAGTCCACCCTGGCGTCCACCATCGCCGGCCACCCGCGCTACAACGTCACCTCGGGTACCATCACGCTCGACGGCGAAGACGTCCTCGCGATGAGCGTTGACGAGCGCGCCCGGGCCGGTCTGTTCCTGGCCATGCAGTACCCCGTCGAGGTTCCCGGCGTGAGCATGACGAACTTCCTGCGCACCGCCAAGACCGCCATCGACGGCGAGGCCCCGAAGCTCCGCACCTGGACGAAGGACGTCAAGGCTGCCATGGCGCAGCTGCGCATCGACGCCGACTTCACCCAGCGCAACGTCAACGAGGGCTTCTCCGGCGGCGAGAAGAAGCGCGTCGAGATCCTGCAGCTCGAACTGTTCAAGCCGAAGTTCGCGATCCTCGACGAGACCGACTCCGGCCTCGACGTCGACGCACTGAAGGTTGTCTCCGAGGGCGTCAACCGCGCCCACGCGGAAGGCAACATGGGCACCCTGCTCATCACGCACTACACCCGGATCCTGCGCTACATCAAGCCGGACTTCGTGCACGTGTTCGTTGACGGCCAGGTTGTCGAAGAGGGCGGCCCGGAGCTCGCCGACCGCCTTGAAGAAGAAGGCTACGACCGCTACGCCACGGGCGCCGGAGCAGCCACGATCGCTGCCGCAGACGCTGCAGCACAGGCCTAGTTAGGACTTCACCATGACTGAACTCAATGTGGCCCGCACGGGCCTCGAGGACGTCGAAGAGGCACTCAAGGATGTGATTGACCCGGAACTCGGGGTCAACATCGTTGATCTGGGCCTGCTCTACGGCCTGAAGTACTCAGACGACGACGGCGCCCTCCTGATCGACATGACGCTCACCACGGCCGCCTGCCCGCTCACCGATGTCATCGAAGAGCAGGTCGGCAAGGCCCTGGACGGGATCGTCGACGACTGGCGCCTCAACTGGGTTTGGATGCCGCCGTGGGGCCCGGAACGGATCACCGAAGACGGACGGGACCAGATGCGCGCCCTGGGCTTCAACATCTAGGACACCACCGCCTGCCTAGCCTCGCTTCGCTCGGCCAGGGAGCCCCCGGCGGCGGAGGCCCCTGATTACGATGACGCCGGCCCCGCCTCAGTGAGGCGGGGCCGGCGTCATTTAAGCCTGCGCGTTCCCTTTCGGCCCGGTCGGTGATCTGATGAAGGCAACGAGTCCGCCGCGGCACACTGGCCGCGGACCGGGCATAGTGTCAACAGGAGGCGAACCGGAATGGATGCCACACCACCACCGTGGCCGGAAACGGGCGGCGCGGCCGGCGCGGCGCCGGGGCCGTCCGGCGCCGCCGGGGACTTTGTCGTCGTCGAGGACAGCGGCGAGTTCGACTACTACCGTTCCAGGGAAGACCTGCTGGCGGACCTCGAGTATGTCGGCGAGGCCCCGTGCATCATCGACCGCAACGCCACCTCCTACCGGCTCGAGCTGGACCAGAACCGCCACCTGAAGTTGGGGCCGCCCCTGGGACCCGTGGAATTCCACTGGCTGCGGCAGGCGCTGGCCGACGCCCGCGAGGTGCACCCCGAAAAGCACCGGCTGCAGCGAGCGGACGCCGTCGGGCTGACCGAGCTCGTGGCCGGACTGTTTGAGACGCTGCAGCTGGAACGCGGGACGGACGCTGAGCTGGGGCTCTGGGGCCTGGAAATCGACGGGCTGTCGACGCGGCGCAACGAACTGGCCGACGTCGACCGCCTCCTGGCCGGGAACGAGCAGCTGGACACGGTCCGGGTGACCGACCCTTTCGGGCATCTTTACCGGCCGGTATGGCATCCGAAGCACCGGCACGTGGGCCACGCTGGATTCCTGAGCTACGTTGAGATCCCGGCCCGGCGAACGCGGGGCCAGTGAGCTCCGGGCCGGTGAGGTCCAGCCTTAGGGGTCAGGGTGTTGCCACCGCAAAGGTTTCGCACTTGTTGATGTCCCCGGTCGTGTAGCCCTGATAGAACCACTTCTGCCGCTGTGCACTGGACCCGTGGGTCCACGCTTCGGGTGAGACGCGGCCTGTGGCGGCTTTCTGGATGCGGTCGTCACCCACGGCCGAGGCGGCCGACAAGGCATCCTGAAGATCCTTGTCCGTGAGCGGTTCGAGATACGGCTGGCCGGTCTTGGGGTCCGGCTGAGTAGTTGCATAGTGTGCCCACAGCCCTGCGTAGCAGTCGGCCTGGAGCTCCACCCGGACACCCCCGGAAGCGGGACCCTGCGGATCCTGTTGCGCGCGGTCGAGGTTGCCGAGCAGGTTCTGGACGTGGTGCCCGAACTCGTGGGCAACCACATATTCCTGTGCCAGCGGCCCGCCGGAGGAGCCGAACCGGTCCACGAGTTCCTGGAAGAAGCCGGGATCGAAGTACGCCGTGGTGTCGACGGGGCAGTAGAACGGTCCTACCTCGGTGGTCGCGGCGCCGCAGCCGGTGTTGGTCCCGCCGGTGAAGATCACGGCCTTGGGACGCGGGTATTTGGTGTTGTACTGGGCCAGATAGGCCGGCCAGAAGGCGTTCAAGCTGTTGACGGTGCCCGTGATCCTGCAGTCGAGGCGGGCGTCGGCGTCGGCCCCGGTCTGGCAGGCGGGCGCAGAGCCCTGACTCTGCGACTGGGGGTCCTGGGTGGTGCCGGCCAGTCCCTCGAGAAGCTGGGGGTTGATGCCGAACAGTGCGGCCAGCAGCAGGATGATGCCACCGCCGATCCCGCCGCCGATCATGGGGCCGCGGCCCATCCCTCGTCGATCCTGGACCTGTGAGGGATCCAGCGGGGCGTTGTCATTGAAGCTCATGGAGTCACAATATCCCGCACAAAGGGGCGGCGGCGGCCGGCAACGGTAAAGTTGGTGCGATGCCTTTTCTCGACAGACTCCAGCGCTGGGCCGATGACCGTCCCGACGAAACTGCCGTCGTCGTGGCCGGGACGCACCTCAGCTGGTCCGGTCTGCGGGACCAGGCCGCGGCGCGGGTCCCCGCGGCGCCGGCCATCACCGTGTTGTCGGAACTCAACTCAACCCGCTTCGCCGTCGCGTTCGCCGCTGCCGTCGCCGGTCAGCGCCAGTGCGCCGTGCTGGACCCGGTCTGGCCGCAGCAGCTGCAGGACGCGATTACCGCCCGCATCGTGCGGACACCGGTTCCGGGGGATGAGTCCGGCGCTGGACTGGGAGCCGAGCTGGTTGACGGGTCGCCGGTCACCTCGTTCCTGATTGGTCTGACCTCCGGGACCACCTCGGTGCCTAAGGCGTTTACCCGCTCCCGGCGGTCCTGGCAGGAGTCGTTCGACGCGTCCATTGAATTCTTCGGCCTGACCCGTGACGACAAGACCCTGGCCCCCGGCCCGCTCGCGGCGAGCCTGAACCTCTACGCCCTCGCCGAATGCCTCTACGCCGGTGCGGAGTTCCACACGCTTGAGCACTTCGACGTCGGCGCCGCCCACGCGGCCGTCAGCCACGACGGCATCACCCGGCTGGTCCTGGTCCCCACCATGCTCCGGCTGCTTAGCGAGCGCGGCCTGGCCGGCGGGGTCGACGCCTCCGGCATCCGCAGCATCGTCTGCGCCGGCTCCAAGCTGGACGCCCGGACGCTGGAAGCAGCGAGGCGCTGGGCACCCAACGCCACCATCTTCGAGTACTACGGCGCCTCCGAGCTCAGCTTCGTTTCGGGCGCCGGCCTGCGCCCGGGCGAGGCCGTGGAGCAGGGCGGCACCGGGATCGGGAAACCCTTTCCCGGCGTCGATATCCGCATCCTGGACGACCGGGGGGCCGAACTCCCGGACGGCGGTGACGGCAACATCTGCGTCCGCAGCGGCATGGTCAGCAACGGCTACCTGTGGGGCGACGACGGCCACGCCCTGCGGTGTTTCGACGGCTGGTACACCGTCGGGGACCAGGGATATATCTCCGGCGGGACCCTGCACATGCTGGGCCGCCGCTCGGACATGATCATCACCGCCGGCACGAACGTCTACCCGCACGAAGTCGAAATGGCGCTGGCGTCCGTCCCGGGCGTCGCGGCGGCCGTGGCGGCCGGCATGGCCGACGACCTTCGGGGCCAGCGTGTGGTGGCCGCCGTGGTGCCCTCACACGGGGCGGTCACCGCCACCCAGCTGAAGGCGGGCATTGAGGACGTGCTGGCACGCAACAAGCGCCCCCTCGAATACTTCGCGCTGGCCGAGCTGCCCCTGACCGACCGGGGCAAGATCAGCCGGCAGCTGCTGCTCGACTGGGTGGTCCGGAACGATCCCCGGATCCGGCGCCTTGGCTGAGCCGAGCACGGAGCCCCGGCCGTTGGGAGACGGTCCCTTGGGAGACGGTCCGTTGGGAGGCGGCCCTTTGGGAGGCGGCCCGGCTTCCGGCGGGCGTGCTTCAGGCGCGCCGTCCTTCCCGGGGCTGTTGCCGGAGGACCGGCAGCCGGTGATCATCGCCGCACGGCGGACGCCGCTCTGCCGGGCCAACGGCACTTTGAAGAAACTGCGCTCCCACGAGCTCCTGGCCCCGGTGCTGCGCACCCTTCTCTCCGACGCCGGTGCGGGCCTCACCCCGGACTCCGTCACCGACGTCGTGATCGGCAACGCCGTGGGCGGCGGCGGGAACGTGGCCCGGCTCGCCGCACTGGAGGCCGGCCTGCCCGTCACGGTGCCCGGCGTCACGGTGGACCGGCAGTGCGGCTCCGGGCTGGACGCCATCGTGCTGGCCTCCCGGCTCGTCGCCGCGGGCGGCAGCGGCGTCTACCTCGCCGGCGGCGTGGAAAGCATCAGCACGGCCCCGCTCCGGGCGCACCGCAACGAGGACGGCAGCGCGGACTACTACAGCAGGGCCCAGTTCGCCCCGCTCAGCCTCGGCGACCCGGACATGGGGGTGGCGGCCGAGAACGTTGCCGCCTGCTACGGCATCAGCCGGGACCGCCAGGACGCTTTCGCGCTTAGCAGCCACCGCCGTGCCCTGGCGGCCGCCGCCGCCGGGCGGTTCGACGGCGAACTCGTGCCGGTCGCCGCGCAGTCAGGGGCCGCCGTGGCAGCCGACGACGGTCCGAGGCCCACCCTTGGCCCGGCCCTGATGGCCCGCTTCCCGCCCGTGTTCGCTGCCGGCGGCACGGTCACGGCCGGGAACTCCTGCTTCGACGCGGACGGCGCGGCCGCTGTCATCATTACCTCCGTGGAACGGGCCCGGCAGCTGGGCGCCCCCGACGGGCTCCTGGTGCTGGCAACCGAGACTGCCGGGGTGGCGCCGCACCTGCTAGGCATCGGGGCGGCCGCGGCGGCCGGGCGGCTCCTGGCCGCCCACGGCCTCACGTCTAAAGACCTGGGCCTGGTCGAATTCAACGAGGCATTCGCCTCCCAGACGCTCGCGTGCCTGGATCAGTTGGGGATCGATCCGGAGCGCGCGAACCTCGACGGCGGCGCCCTGGCTCTCGGGCACGCCTACGGAGCTTCGGGCGCGGTGCTGGTGACCAGGCTGCTGGCACAGGCCCGCAGGTCCCGGGAGCCCGGCCAGCTCGCCTTGGCCATGATCAGCATCGCCGGCGGCATGGGCACGGCCGCGCTGCTCGGGTACTGCAGCCTGGGCTGACCCTCCCGGGCCACCCGGGGGACATGCCCATTCTTCGCCGCGGCCGGTGGACATGCGGGGCTAATGTCCCGTGGCTGCGGACAACGGAGGACATGTCCAGCGGGTATGGGTTCCGGGTGTGGGCCGCTCGGGCACCGCGGACGGGACATGCCCATTCCTCGGCTTGAAGGGTGAACACTATGGCTCTATGTCCAGTGCCCGCGGCCCGGGGAGGACATGTCCAGCGGGTATGGGTTCCGGGTGTGGGCCGCTCGGGCACCACGGGCGGGACACGCCCATTCCTCGGCTTGAAGGGTGGACACTGTGGCTCTATGTCCATTGCCCGCTGCCGGGGGAGGGCATGTCCAGCGGGTGTGGGCTCCGGGTGTGGGCCGCTCGGGCACCGCGGGCGGGACATGTCCATTCCTCGGTTTGAAGGGTGGACACTGTGGCTCTATGTCCATTGCCCGCGGCCCGGGGAGGACATGTCCAGTGGAACTGGGTCCGGGAGAGCGCCCCGGGGCAACCGTCAGGGGACTAGTCCTCCGGGTCCTCCGGGTCCTCGGGCTCGCCCAGGCCACGCGCGGCCAGCGCTTCGCCGGTCTGCCGGGCGAAGGCCACGGTGGTGATGAACACTGGGAGCACCAAAGCGCGGGGGTTGCGGTCGAGTCCGCGGGCCCGGGCGGAGTCGCGGACGTTCAGGTAGGCCTCGGCAACGAACGGGATGCTGCGGAGCATGATGGCAATCGTCAGGGCGAAGCGCTCAGGGTCCGCACCGAAGCGCCGGAACGGCCGGGCCAGGGATGCGACGCCGTCGAGGAGCGCCTGCACCGGGGTAGTGGCGGTGAGGATCGAGGCCGCCACAACACAGACCAGAACGTTCAGCACGATCCGCGCGGCGGTGGGTGCGCCCAGCTGCCACCACTGGAAGACGCCGATCGCCAGCAGGACCGGCAGGACCGGGCGCACCGCGCGGAACAGCCGGGCGGGGCCCGCGCCGCTGAGCAGGAACAGCCCGCACAGCAGCGCCAGCGCGACGGCGGACACCGCCCAGTCGGAGATCAGGAAGGACGCCATTCCGCACCCGACAACCAGCAGGAACTTCAGCCAAAGCGGCGCCCGGTGGATCAGGGAAGTGCCTGGCGAGTAGGTTGCCAAAAGGAAGCCGTGGCCGCTCACGGCCGCTCCAGCCCGCCCTGCTGAAGCCCGGCCAGCCCGGCGCCCCCGGCACCGGTCCCAGGCAGGCCCTCGGGAGGCAGGCCCGCAGCACTCAGGGCGTGGTAGTGCCGGACGGCCTCGGCCGGACCGCCGTCGAACACCACCCTCCCGGCATCCACCACAAGGACCCGGTCCATGTCCTGGGCGAGCTCGAGGTCGTGGGTGGACAGGATGACCTGCTGGCGGAGCCCGGACAGCGTGCGCCGCAGCAATTCGCGGTTGCGCAAGTCCAATAGCGTGGACGGCTCGTCCAGGACCAGCACCTCAGGGTCGACGGCCAGGACGGCGGCCAGGGCCAGGAGTTGGCGTTCGCCGCCGGAGAGTTCGTAGATGCTCTGGTCCGCGAGGCGCAGGAGCCCGAACCGGTCCAGGACTGTCTCCGCGTGGGCGCGGCGCTCCGTGGTGTTGCGGATGGAGCGCCGCAGGGACAGCTCCACGTCCTCGCGCCCGGTGGGCATGACCAGCTGGGAAAGCGGATCGGTGAAGACAAAGCCCACACGGCGGCGGACCTCCCGCACGGCGCGGACGGTATCGGCGCCGTCGACTCCCACCGTGCCGTCGCTGGGTGCAACGAGCCCGTTGAGGAGCCTCAGGAGGGTGGACTTGCCCGAGCCGTTCGCCCCGATAATCCCAATGCGCCGTTCCGTGAATGTGAGGGAAAGCTCCTGGAGCAGCGTCTTGGGATCGGTGCGGCCGTCAACGGACACCCGCACCGAGACCCGGTCCAGGACGATGGTGCTCACGGGCGGGCGTCTGCCGTCCGGACGCGGCGGAGCAGCAGATCCGGGAAGGCCTTGTGCAGGGCCACGGCAATGCTCACGGCCAGGACGTTTTTGATGATGTCGCCGGGGTAAAACACGAGGTCGGCCAGGAAGGCCTTGGAGAAGTCCAGCTTGGCGTTGACCATCATGCCCAGGATGCCCAGGCCGTGGATGAAGACGATGCTGCTCACCATGGCGGCGGCGAACAGGAGCGCGGCGCGGAGTTTGCCGGTCCGGGTGGCGGTGCGAGCGAGCACGACGACGGTCAGCCAGCCAACCGCCGTGGCGGCCAGCAGGAAACCGATGATGTAGCCGGCGGAGGGGCCGGCGAGGACGCCCAGCCCGCTGCGCCCGCCGCTGAAGATCGGCAGGCCGGCGAATCCCAGCAGCAGGTAGAGTCCCAGGGCAGCGAAGGCGCGCCCCGGGCCGAGCGCCAGCCCCGTGAGCATGACGGCAAGAGTCTGCAGCGTGATGGGCACGCCGAGTCCGCCAACGGGAATGGCGGCGATCAGCGCGGAACCTGCCACTAGGGCGGCGAACACGGCGATCAGGCCGAGGTCGGTGGCGTTCCAGCGGCTACGGCGGCGCGAGAGCCCGGTCTTGGCTGTGGCGGGGTGGTCGGTCTGCGTCATGGTGTTCCTGTCGAAGGTGCGGTGCGGTGCGGTGCATGGCGTCGATGCGGCGCACAACGGAATGGTGATTTCGACTGTACGGCCGCGGCCGTCCGGGTTTTTTGTAGGTGCCCCACTAAGCGGCGGCCCGGATGCTGGAGGGCGCCGCCAACGAATGCCGTCCGCGGCACGCGGGGCGGCCGGCTGCGGCCGCCGGTGCCCATGTCACGGAGCCCGGGCGGGGCCGGTAGACTTGTAGAGGCCGTGCTCTCGGCCGACCTGCCCCGGCCCCGCCCAGACTCCACCCGATGTGCCGCGGCATTCCCTGTTGTGAAAGGCCTTAGCTGCATTGATTACCGTCCAGGATCTCGAACTTCGCGCCGGCGCCCGCCTCCTCATGGACCAGGTGAGCTTCCGGATCGACAAGGGAGACAAGATCGGCCTGGTCGGCCGTAACGGTGCAGGCAAGACCACACTGACGCGGGTGCTCGCGGGCGAAGGCCTGCCGGCCGCCGGCAAGGTGACCCGCAGCGGCGAAATCGGCTACCTGCCGCAGGATCCGCGCACCCCGGACATGGAGCAGCTCGCACGGGACCGGATCCTGTCCGTCCGCGGCCTGGACGTCGCCGTCGGCAAGCTCCGCGTGGCGCACGAAGAGATGGCCAGCGAGGACGCAGCAGTCCAGCGCAAGGCGATGAACCGCTACGACCGGCTGGAATCCGAATTCCTGGCCGCCGGCGGCTACGCGGCGGAAGCCGAGGCCGCGGCGATCTGCTCGAACCTCGCCCTGCCGGACCGCCTGCTGAACCAGCCGCTGAAGACCCTGTCCGGCGGGCAGCGACGCCGTGTGGAGCTCGCGCGCATCCTCTACTCGGACGCCGAGACCATGCTCCTCGATGAGCCCACCAACCACCTCGACGCCGATTCCATCTCCTGGCTCCGTGAGTTCCTCAAGAACCACCAGGGCGGCCTGATCGTCATCAGCCACGACACCGAACTGCTCGAAGCGACGGTAAACAAGGTCTTCCTGCTGGACGCCAACCGCGCCCAGATCGATTTCTACAACATGGACTGGAAGCGCTACCTCACCCAGCGCGAAACCGACGAGCGCGCCCGCAAGCGGGAACGCGCCAACGCGGAGAAGAAGGCCCAGGTCCTCATGGACCAGGCGAACAAGATGCGGGCCAAGGCCACCAAGGCCGTCGCGGCGCAGAACATGGCCAAGCGCGCCGAACGTCTCCTCGGCGGGCTCGAAGCGGTCCGCGAAAACGACCGCGTGGCAGCCCTGCGCTTCCCGGACCCCTCGCCCTGCGGCAAGACCCCGCTGACCGCGGACGGCCTGAGCAAGTCCTACGGCTCGCTGGAAATCTTCACCGACGTCGACCTCGCGATCGACCGCGGCTCCAAGGTGGTCATCCTGGGCCTCAACGGTGCCGGCAAGACCACGCTGCTGCGCATGCTCGCCGGCGTCGACAAACCGGACACCGGCGAAGTGATCCCCGGCCACGGCCTGAAGGTGGGCTACTACGCCCAGGAGCACGAGACGCTCGACGTCGACCGCACCGTCCTGCAGAACATGCGTTCTTCCGCCCCGGACATGAACGATTCCGAAGTCCGCGGCATCCTGGGCTCATTCCTGTTCTCCGGGGATGACGTCGACAAGCCCGCCGGTGTCCTCTCCGGCGGCGAAAAGACCCGTCTGGCCCTGGCCACCATTGTGGCATCGAGCGCGAATGTGCTGCTCCTCGACGAGCCCACCAACAACCTGGACCCCGCCAGCCGCTCCGAAATCCTCGGCGCCCTGCGCAACTACACCGGCGCCGTCGTGCTGGTGAGCCACGATGAGGGCGCCGTCGAGGCGCTCAACCCGGAGCGCGTCGTCCTGCTTCCCGACGGCATCGAGGACCACTGGAACGAAGACTACCTGGACCTGATCACGCTGGCGTAAACCCCTAACGGACGGGCATCTCCACGGCGCCCGTGATCCGGCGGAGTTGTTCGTAGCTGATCGAGAACATCGAGTTGTGGTCGCCTGCCCCTGCCCAGAGCACGGGGTGTGCCGCCAGCGACTGGTCCAACAGCGTCCGGATCTTCTCCGGATGCCCCACGGGAGCCACACCGCCCACTTCCTGACCGGTGTGTTCCAGGACGAATTCGGGGGAGGCCCGCCGGATTTTCCCGGCCCCCAATTGTGCGGCGACCTTGCGGACATCGACCCGGGCGGCGCCGCTGGCCAGGATCAGCAACGGCGTGCCGTCGAGGTCGAACACGAGGCTGTTCGTGATGGCCGCGACGTCGCAGCCCAGGGCGTTCGCGGCAGCGGCCGCCGTCGGGACTTTCGACTCAAACACCGTGACGGTGTCCTCGGCGCCCAGTGAGGTCAGCGCGTGCTTCACCCGGGCCACCGGCTCCGGAATCAAGGCGCCCACGTCTCAGTAGCCCTGCGCGTCCAGAATCGCGTCTTCCTCTTCCTCCGCGGTCGCGTTCTTCCGCTTGCGGGGGACAGGACGACGCCGGGCCACCGGGCCGCTGGAGTGGAGGAATCCGCCGTTGGCGGCCTCAGCTTCCGCGTCCTCCGCGTCAATCGCGGCGTTGCGGGCCTGCTGCCGGGCGGCATAGCCGAATCCGACGAACATCAGCACACCAAAAGCGAACCACTGCAGGGAGTAGGAGAGGTGGGTTCCTTCATCGGTGGACGGTTTGGGGAACGGGAAGGGCATGGCCTGCACCGAGGGGGACTCCGAGGCAAGTTGTCCGTAGGCGCCCCTGAGCAGCGGATATCCCAGTTGCGTGGAATAAGTCGGGAGGTCGATCGAGGCCAGCTGGCCGTCAGGGGCCCCGCGCTGGAGCTCGGGTTCGCCGGCCTTGAGGCGGGCAACCACCGTCACCGGTCCCTGCGGCGGCACGGGCACAGAGTCGGGCCGGCCCGGCGTGTTGTTCCCGATCGGCAGCCAGCCCCGGTCAATCACCACAGTTTCGCCGGACTCGAGCCTCAGCGGCACCACGACCTCGTACCCGGGCTGGCCGTTCAGCGGCCGGTTGCGGACGACTCGCTGGCCAGCGGCGTCGTAGCTGCCCTTGAGTTCCACCTGGGTCCACTCGCGCTCCGGATCGAGCCGGCTGAACTGGTCCCGGACGGCGGAGAAGGGCACCGGTGTGGCGGAGTAATTGGAGACCACCCGGTTGATTTCAGCCAGTGTCTCGGCGCGGCGGTCCATCTGCCACCGGCCAAGACCCACGCAGGCTGCGGCGAAGACCGCGGCGAGCAGCAAGTACCCCAGCCACTTGCTGGAGAAGAGAAAGCGGTACATTCAGCCGATCCTGCCTGACGGGTCCAGGGGGGCAGTCTTGTCGAAGGACGCGGTCGCTTCGAGGGCCAGTGTCTCTTTCCACAGCCCGCGGGTCTGGAGATAGTCCTCAAGCCAGGAGCGGTGTTCACCGCACGCCAGCCAGATCTTGCGCCGCTCCGGGGTGTGGATCTTGGGGTTGTTCCACAGGAGCTGCCATTCCGCCGGCGTGCGGCAGGCCTTCCGCGAGCAGACGGTGCCGGGGGCCGCGGCGGTGCCGCCGCCGTTCCCGGCCAGGTCAAAGAGGTTCATGAAGCTGCCCGTCCGTGGGTGTCGTCGTCGTTCTCATCATCGATCAGTTCGCCTTGCAGCAGCGTCACGGCGGCGTCATCCCCGGCGCCATCCGAGGCGGACGCCTGGCCCGGGTCTGTGAAAGCCGGGGCGTCCAGCTCGACCTGCGGCACATAGTCCAAGAGGGAATCGCTGTGGATCTCCGCCTTGTCGCTGCCGTTGGCGATCACCACCGCAACCCACGGCAGGAACACGGCCCCCAGGACGGGAAGGAGCTTGAACCAGCCGTCCACGACGAAAATGAGGATCAGGCAGACCATGCGGATCCCCATGGCGATCGCGTATTTGATCATCCGCTGGCGCATCTCGTCCGAGTGCGCGGCAGCGGCGTCGGTAATGCTGTGCACCTCAGTGCCGCCGGACTCGGCGTCCGGCCTCCCGGGCACAGGAACACCGGGTCGGTTTTTGAGTGTCACGGCTGTTAGATCACGCTCCCAAGGCTTACTCCGATTCTCTCACCATCGGCGGAGCCGCCCAAACGGATGCGAACCGGACGCTAAGATCGGAGGCAGGAAAAATCCAGCCCCCAGCGCGGCCTTCCCTGCCGCAGAATTCCGGAGCCCCGCATGTCTGAAACACCCACCACCGGCCGCAGCGTTCTGATCACCGGCGGAAACCGGGGGATCGGCCTGGCCATCGCCGAGTCCTTCCTGGCCAACGGCGACAAGGTCGCAGTGACCTTCCGCAGCGAATCGCCCCTGCCCGAGGGCATTCTCGGCGTCAAGGCAGACGTCACGGACGAAGCCTCGGTTGACGCCGCGTTCGCCGCTGTCGAAGCCGCCCACGGCCCCGTCGAGGTACTCGTTGCCAACGCCGGCATCACCAAGGACACGCTCCTGATGCGCATGAGCGAAGACGACTTCACCTCCGTGCTCGACACCAACCTCACGGGCGCCTTCCGCGTCATCAAGCGCGCGTCCAAGGGCATGATCCGGGCGCGCAAGGGCCGCGTGGTCCTGATCTCCTCGGTCTCCGGCATGTACGGCGCGCCGGGCCAGATCAACTATTCGGCCTCCAAGGCCGGCCTCGTGGGCATCGCCCGTTCGCTCACCCGCGAGCTTGGCGGCCGCGGCATCACCGCGAACGTGGTGGCGCCGGGCTTCAT
This sequence comes from Arthrobacter sp. TE12232, assembly GCF_054062615.1. Lineage (NCBI taxonomy): Bacteria > Bacillati > Actinomycetota > Actinomycetes > Micrococcales > Micrococcaceae > Arthrobacter > Arthrobacter sp. TE12232. Next base: position 47,676 of record NZ_JBSSFK010000001.1, on the reverse strand, counting down.
CAACACCGACATGACGGCCGAGTTGCCCGAGGCTACCCAGAAGGACTACCTGACCAAGGTTCCCGCCGGGCGCTTCGCCGAGGCCTCCGAGGTCGCCAACGTCGTTCGCTGGATCGCCAGCGACGAGGCCTCCTACATCTCCGGCGCGATCATTCCGGTCGACGGCGGCCTCGGCATGGGCCACTAGATCCCGACGGCGGCGCACGGCCGCCTCGCGCGCACCGGCCGTGCCGGGCGCGGCGGCCATAGCGGACGACGGCGGTATCCGCCGTCGTCCGCTGCCATCTGCCGCCCGCCGCCTCCATCCCCGGGACGCCCGCCCGACTCCTCGACGCCGGGCCTTTTTGCCCTTGGCAGTGCCGGCCCGGGAGCGTGTAATGGGCTCACAGCCCCTGACCTGCCGCGGCAGGGGCGTGGACGCAGGAGGAAAATCATGAGTGATCTGAGCAAATGGACGCCCTCGGACATGCTGGAACCCGTCCGCCGCTTCCTTGACGGAGACTTGACGCTGGCGCCCAGCATCAAGATCGAACAGTTCCAGGAGGGCAACACCCTGGTGGTTCGGGCCGAAGTGCCCGGCATCGATCCCGACACGGACGTCGACGTCTCGGTCAGCGAGGGCATGCTGAACATCTCGGTGGAGCGGGAGGAAAAGTCCGAGCAAAAGAGCAAGACCGGTTACCGCTCGGAATTCCGTTACGGCTCGGCCACACGAAGCATTGCGTTGCCTGCAGGGGCGAAGGAAGAAGACGTCACGGCCACCTACAAGGACGGCGTCCTGGAGGTGCGCGCGCCGGCGCCCGAGGTGGCGCCCGTCGAAACCACAAAAAAGATCCGGATCGACCGCAGCTGATACGGCGCTGGTCGAGACGGTACTCGCTGATCCTGCACTCGCTGATCCTCTGCGGTTTGACCCTTTACTGGCCGTGCGATGAGGCTGGCGGCAGCTGCCGCCGCGGCGTCAGCGGGCCTCGTCGCGGGCCCGCTGGAGCCAGCCCGCGACCTCGGCGTCGAGGTCATCTTCCGAGCGACGCTCCAGGTGGTGCATCCAGACGCCGGGGGACGGGCTGACCACTGACTTGAACCTTGATGCGTCGATACGGCTGGGCCGCCCGCGTCCCCAACCGGGGGGACATGTCCAGTCCTGACCCCCGGCACTGGACATATGGGCCACATGTCCAGGCCAGAGCCCACACGGAGAGCATGTCCCGCGCAGGGGAGGTGCAGGGGAGAAACAGGGGACACGCCATGCTCCCGGAAACTACGCCGCCGGGGCTTCTTTGTGGAGGCTGAACAACTGAAAAGGCGAAGACCGCTGGCATGATGGATTGCAGACCCAAAGTGTTTGGACGTTTGGAACAAAGGAGCTTGTATGGGACTGCTGGAGAATAAGACTGCGATCGTGACCGGTTCGTCGCGCGGAATCGGCGCCGAAGTCGCCAAGTTCCTCGCTGCCGAGGGTGCTGCCGTGGTTGTGAACTACCGTCAGAAGGCGCCGCGCGCCAACAAGGTTGTCGCCGAGATCGAGGCCGCCGGCGGCCGCGCGGTGGCGGTCGGGGCTGACCTCACCACCCAGGAAGGCGTCCAGGCCCTGGCCAGCGCCGCCATGGAGAACTTCGGCTCGCTCGACCTCCTGGTCCTCAATGCCTCCGGCGGCATGGAGACCGGTATGGAAGAGGACTACGCCCTGAAGCTGAACCGTGACGCGCAGGTGAACATGCTCAACGCTGCTGCGCCCCTCATGCCGGAAGGCTCCCGCGTGGTCTTCGTGACCAGCCACCAGGCCCACTTCATCGACACGGTGCCCACGATGCCCGAGTACGAGCCCGTCGCGCGCAGCAAGCGCGCGGGCGAGAACGCCCTGCGCGAACTCGTCCCGGACCTGGCCGACAAGGGCATCTCACTTGTGGTTGTTTCCGGCGACATGATCGAGGGCACCGTCACGGCCACCCTGCTTGACCGCTCCAATCCCGGCGCCATCGAGGCCCGCCGTGCCGAGGCCGGCAAGCTGTACTCGGTCACGGAGTTCGGCGCCGAGGTCGCCAAGATGGCCACGGCCGACGTCGAGACCGGTCACACCGAATACGTCGGCGGCGCCGATTATTTCGATAAGACCGCAGCCAAGTCGGCCGACAAAGGTTCCCACTAGGACCTCAGGCCCGCGGCCGCGATGGCACGTCGCGGCAATGTTTCCCCCAAAACATTGCCGCGACGTGCCATCCCGCAGTTAACGCAACGGAACAGCGTCAGACCCCCGAGATGTACCGCACGGCGTCGAGGTAGGGAAGGTTCACGGCGGCATCTGCGGCCGCACGGACGGCCGGCTTCGCATTGAACGCGATGCCGATTCCTGCGGCGCCGAGCATGTCGAGGTCGTTGGCGCCGTCGCCCACGGCAATCGTGTGCTCCATGGGGATGCCTTCGGCCGCCGCCCACTCGCGCAGGTACTTCTCCTTGGCGGCGCGGTCGACGACGTCGCCGATCACCTTGCCGCTCAGCGCACCGTCGACGATCTCGAGTTCGTTGGCAATCCAGTAGTGCAGGCCCAGGTCCTCGGCGATCGGCCGGAGGATCTGGTTGAACCCGCCGGAGACCACGGCCACGGCGTGGCCGGCGGTCTGGAACGCCGCCACGAGCTCGGCGGCCCCGTCGGTCAGCTTGACCTCGGCGCGGACCTTTTCGACGACGTCGGCAGGCAGCCCGGCGAGCACCGCCACCCGGGCGTGCAGGCTCTGGGCGAAGTCCAGCTCGCCGCGCATGGCCGCCTCGGTCACCGCGGTCACTTCCTCGCGCTTGCCGGCATAAGCGGCCAGGAGCTCGATCACTTCCTGCTGAATGAGCGTGGAGTCCACGTCCATGATCAGGAACTTGCGAGGCGCGTTGCGCAGTTCCGCGGGAACCAGGGCCGTGTCCACGCCGTCGATGCCTGAGGCCGCCAGCGTGCGGCGCGGACCCTCCAGCAGCGACGCCCGGAGGGAGGCTTCGGCGTTTCCGGGCTCTGCATCGAGGGAATCCAGTGCGCAGTCCGCCGCATACACCTCGAAGCGGCCGTCGCCGGTGCGGGTTTCGGCGTCGACGCTCAGCCCCGCGGCCGTGAGAAGCGACCGCAGGCGCTCGATGTCGGGAAGGGACAGTTTCAGGCCGTAGCTGACTGCGGTCACGTTCGAACTCATGGCTTCAATCCTAGCGAGCGGGCGCCGGACGGCCCGAATTCGTTGCGCACCGGCCCCCGCCGCGTGACGCCCCACGGCAGCCCGCGGCGCCGGTTATCAGTCGTCCGCTTTTTTGTCCTAGTGTCTACTCCTATGAGTGAAGTTCTTGAAATGGCCGGCGTGAGCGTTGTACGTGGGGCTAAGACCCTCCTGGACAAGGTCGACTGGCAGGTCAAGGAAGGCGAACGCTGGGTGATCCTGGGACCCAACGGCGCCGGCAAGACCACTCTTCTTCAGCTGGCAGGGGCGCGGATCCACCCCACGTCCGGCACGGCGGGCATCCTGGAGGAAGTGCTGGGCGCCGTCGACGTCTTTGAACTCCGGCCCCGGATCGGACTGTCCTCCGCCGCGCTGGCCAGCCAGATCCCGGAACAAGAAAAGGTCCTCAATGTCGTGGTCACGGCCGCGTACGGCGTGACCGGCCGCTGGCGCGAAGGCTACGAGAAGGACGACGAACGGCGCGCCTTCGGGCTGCTGAACGAGTGGGGCATGGGCCCGCTGCTCAACCGTCCCTTCGCCTCGCTCTCCGAGGGGGAGCGCAAGCGCGTCCAGATCGCCCGAGCCCTCATGACCGACCCTGAACTCCTGCTCCTCGACGAGCCCGCCGCCGGGCTGGACCTCGGCGGCCGCGAGGACCTCGTCCGGCGCCTGAGCGAACTCGCCCGCGATGAGTCGGCCCCGGCGATTGTCCTGGTCACGCACCACCTCGAGGAAGTGCCGCCGGGCTTCACCCACGCCATGCTCCTGCGCGACGGCGGTGTGGTGGCTTCCGGCCCGCTGCCCGAGGTCCTCACGGCCGAAAACCTGAGCGCGACGTTCGGCCTGCCGCTGGACGTCACCGTCACCGCCGGCCGGTACACCGCCACCGCCAGCCGCTGACGGGGCCGCTGACCGCGCGTGGAGCTCCTCAATAGCGTCTTCATTTTCTTCGCCGGGCTGTGGGCGGGCACCATCAACAGCGTCGTCGGCTCCGGCACGCTGGTCACCTTCCCGGTGCTGATCGCCCTGGGCTACCCTCCCGTCACCGCGTCCATCAGCAACGCCATGGGACTTGTGGCCGGCAATGCCGCCGGCGCCTGGGGCTACCGGAGGGAGCTGACAGGCCGGGGCAAGCAGTTACTCCGGCTCCTGCCGGCCTCACTGCTGGGCGCCGTGACCGGCGCCTACCTGCTGCTGCACCTGCCCGAGAAGGTCTTCTACTACGCCGCCCCTGTCCTGATCGTGCTGGCCCTGCTGATGGTGGCCTTCCAGCCGCGGCTCCAGCGGTGGGTGAAGAACCGGGAAGAAAATCCCGAGCACGCGATCCGGGACCGCCGCCACGGTGTGCTGCTGGTGGTGCTGGTGTACCTGGCCGGCGTCTATGGCGGCTACTTCGTCGCGGCGCAGGGCATCCTGCTGGTCGGCATCCTGGGCGTGTTCATGACCGGGACCATCCAGAACGCCAACGCGATGAAGAACATCCTGGTCCTGGGCGTGAACGTCGTCGCCGCCTGCTCCTACCTGTTGTTCGCCTTCGACCGGATCAGCTGGGGAGTGGTCGGCCTGATCGCCGTGAGCTCCCTGATCGGCGGGGTGATTGGCTCCAAGGTGGGGCGCAGGCTTTCCCCGGTGGTCCTGCGCGGGGTCATCTTCGTCCTGGGCCTGGTGGCGCTGGGATTCATGATCGCCAACCTTTTCAAATAACTACACGAACCTGCTGAAATGACCTGCCCGTGACTTTTTACTATCTTGACTCCGCCGACGACCCGCGGGTTTCGGACTACACCCAACTCACGGACGTGCACCTGCGCAAGGTCCGCGAACCCGCCGAGGGCCTGTACATCGCGGAGTCTTCCCGCGTCCTGCGCCGGGCCCTGGCGGCGGGGCACCGGCCGCGGTCCTTCTTCCTGGCCGAGAAATGGGCCGAGGACCTGGCGGATGTCTTTGCGCAGTACCCGGACGTCCCGGCCTATGTCGGCCCGGCCGCGCTCCTGGAGGAAATCACCGGCTTCCACCTGCACCGCGGCGCCATGGCCGCCATGCACCGGCCTGCCCCGGTGCCCCTGGCGGAACTGCTCGCGGGAGCCCGCCGGGTGGCCGTGCTGGAAGACATCGTGGACCACACCAACGTGGGGGCGATCTTCCGCTCCGCCGCTGCCCTGGGCGTGGACGCCGTCCTGGTGTCACCGCGCTGCGGGGATCCGCTGTACCGGCGCAGCGTGCGGGTCAGCATGGGCACGGTGTTCCAGGTGCCGTGGGCGCGGCTGGAAGACTGGGCGGGAGGATTGGCCGCGCTCCGGGAGCAGGGTTTCACCGTGGCCGCCATGGAGCTCACGGATGACGCCGTGGACCTGGACAAACTCGCGGCCCGGCGCCCCGAGCGGCTGGCGCTGGTGCTGGGCACGGAGGGGGCGGGCATGAGCGAAGGCACCCTGGCCGCCGTCGACCTCGCCGTGAAGATCCCGATGCGCCCGGGCGTCGATTCACTCAACGTCGCGGCGGCGTCGGCGGTCGCGTTCTGGGAGCTCCGCCCGAAGGGCTGACGTGCGCAAACGGCGTTCGTCACTCCGTCCGCTTTCCGCTATGATTGATAGCTGGCCGTCCGGTGCTTTCCGCCGGCCATCCCATTCATACCTGGCAGCTGGCAAAATCCAGTTGTGCGAACAAAGGTCCAATTATGAAGTCTGATACCCACCCGAAGTACGAAGCTGTTGTTTTCAACGACCTGGCTTCCGGCGTCAAGTTCCTGACCAAGTCCACCGTGTCTTCTTCCAAGACCATCGAGTGGGAAGACGGCAACACCTACCCGGTCATCGACGTCGAAATCTCCTCCGAGTCCCACCCGTTCTACACGGGCAAGCAGCGCATCATGGACTCCGCAGGCCGCGTCGAGCGCTTCAACGCTCGCTTCAAGGGCTTCGGCGGCAAGAAGTAACTTTCTTCCCCAAGGTCTTGTAGGAAGCCCGCACCGGCAACGGTGCGGGCTTTTTGCGTTGCCCTCGCGTACCGCCGTGCGTCGCGCCGCTGGCGGCGCCCGGGCCGCCGCCGCTTCCGTCGCGCCGCAGGCAGGATTGCCGTGGCAGGATTAATGCCATGACGACCCTTCCCTATGCTTCCGGTTCCGCGCACGACGACGGCGGCCGTCACCACGGCGAATACAAGGTCCCGGGCGGCAAGCTTGTGGTCGCCGATTTCGACGTCGTGGACGGCGTGCTGACGAACGTCTCGCTCAGCGGTGACTTTTTCCTGGAGCCGGACGAGGCGCTGCCGGAGATCAACCGGGCCCTCACAGGGCTGGCCCTGGACACCGGCGCCGCCGACATCGCGGCGGCCGTGACGGCGGCCCTGCCCGAAGACGCCGTGCTGTTTGGCTTTTCTGCCGACGCCGTCGCGGTCACCGTCCGCCGCGCCCTGGCGAAGGCCACGGGCTGGGCGGACCACCACTGGAACATCATCGCCCCGTCCGTCCTGCCCACCCACGTCAACGTTGCCCTGGATGAGGTCCTGACCGAGGAGGTCGGGGCCGGGCGGCGCAATCCCACCCTGCGGTTCTGGGACTGGGAGGAGCCCTCCGTGGTGATCGGCAGCTTCCAGTCGGTCCGCAATGAGCTCCACCCCGCAGGTGTGGCCAGGCACGGCATCAGCGTGGTCCGCCGGATCAGCGGCGGCGGGGCGATGTTCATGGAGGCCGGGAACTGCATCACCTACTCGCTCTACCTCCCGCAGACCCTCGTGGACGGCATCAGCTTCGCGGACTCGTACAGTTTCCTGGACGCCTGGGTCATGGCCGCGCTGGAGAAAGTCGGCATCAGCGCCTTCTACGTGCCGCTCAATGACATCGCCACCGAGCACGGCAAGATCGGCGGGGCGGCCCAGAAACGGCTCGCCAACGGCGGCATGCTGCACCACGTCACCATGAGCTACGACATCGACGCCGACAAGATGGTCGAGGTCCTGCGCATCGGGCAGGAGAAACTGTCGGACAAGGGCACCAGGAGCGCGAAAAAGCGGGTGGATCCGTTGCGCCGCCAGACCGGCATGGCCCGCGCCGAGATCGTCGCGGCCATGATGGACGTCTTCGCTGAACGCTATGGCGCCACGCCGTCCGAACTCACCGACGCCGAACTCGAGGCGGCCGGCCGCCGCGTCGAGACCAAGTTCGGCACCGCGGAGTGGCTCCACCGGGTGCCTTGAGCCCCTGCACCCCCGTCGGTTGCTCCGTAACGGCCCTATAGAGCCGCCAAAAGGGCAGTTACGGAGCAGTCGATCGGGGATTCGCCGCCAGGGCCTGCGCCGTGAGTGAACGGTGCAGGTGGCTGCGCTGTTCGATAATGATGCGGCGCAGCGCCCGCGGTGCTTCCGGGTGCCCGGCGAGCCAGTGGTCCGTCCGGACAATGACGGAGTGCGTGTCCGGGGTGCTGCCGTCCAGGTCCTGCCCGGCCGGGTAGAGCCCCCGGACAATCCGGCTCGCGATTTCAATGCTGCGCCCGCCCCACACGTCCACCAGGCAGTCGAAATAGCGGTCAGTGAATCCGCGCAGCAGCGGCGCCGGGGCAGTGTTGAAGCCGGCGATGGTGGCGCTCAGCAGCTGGTTGGAGAGCGAGGTGCCGTGCACGGCTTCCTGCCAAGCGGCCTCCTTGACGGCTTCCTCGGGGCGGGCCGCGAGGGCCGTGGCGTGCCCTGACTTGCCGGCGGCGGTGTTGTCCCGGGCAAGCTCCCCGTCCAGCTGGGCAACGGTGGCTTCCCCGTTGGCGGCAAGGGCATGCCAGAAGTTCCAGCGGAGCTCCGCATCCACGGACAGGCCGTCAAGGACCGTGCTGCAGTCGAGGATGCCGCGGAGCAGGTCCAGCCGGCTGTTGTCGAAGCGGCTGGCCGCGGCGACCGTGCGGGCCCACGCCAGCTGCTGGTCAGAGCCCGGCGCGGCCCGCTGGAGCTCGTCCGCAGCGAGGGACAGGAAGCCGTGGCGGACGGCGGCACGGCCGGCCGCGGGGACATAGCGTTCGATCGCGGTGGCGGCGTTGCCCAGGACATTCAGCAGCACACCGATCCCGGTTTCGGCGGGTCCGAAGCGCTGGACGGCGTCGACGTAGAGGGCGGCCGGCGTGACCGCGTCACGGGCCGAGTCCCACAGCGCCGTCCAGCACAGCGCCCGTGCCATGGGATCGCTGAGCTTGTCCAGGGAGTTGCGCGCCGTGGTCTCGGAGGGCGGGTCCAGCCGGACCTTGGCGTAGCTAAGGTCGTCGTCGTTGACCAGCAGCAGGGCGGGCCGCGGTTTACCCGCCAGTGCCGGGACGTCGGTCCGGTCGCCGCTGACGTCGGTCTCGACGCTGTCCGAGCGGACCAGGGCGCCGGCGTCGTCAAAGTCGTAGAGGCCGATCCGCAGCCGGTGCGGCCGCGGCTCCTGCCGGCCCGTCGTCGGGTCCTCCGCGTCCTGGAGGACCGTCACGGTGCCCAGGACGCCGTCGTGCTCCTCGATCTCGCTGGCGAGGGTGGAAATGCCGGAGGTCTGCAGCCACTGCCGGGCCCAGTCCGCGAGGTCCCGGCCGGATGCCGAGCTCAGCGCGGTCAGCAGCTCGGCCAGGGTGGTGTTGCCGTAGGCGTGGTCCTTGAAGTACTGGCGTGAGCCGGCAATGAACGCCTCGAACCCGACGTACGCGACAAGCTGCTTCAGGACAGAGGCGCCCTTGGCGTACGTGATGCCGTCGAAGTTCTGCTTCGCGGCCTCGAGGTCCGGGATGTCGGCAACGATCGGGTGCGTCGTGGGGAGCTGGTCCTGCACGTAGGCCCAGGCCTTGCGGTTGTTGGCGAAGTTCACCCAGGCCGTGTCCCAGTCCGTGGTCCGGTCCACGCCCAAGGTGCCCATGTAGTCCGCGAAGGATTCCTTGAGCCACAGATCGTCCCACCACTTCATTGTGACGAGGTCGCCGAACCACATGTGTGCCATCTCGTGCAGGAGGGTATTGGCGCGGGCCTGGTACTGGGAGTCGGCGGCCCGGGAGGTGAAGACGTAGCTTTCCGTGAAGGTCACGAGTCCCGGGTTCTCCATGGCGCCGAGGTTGTATTCAGGCACGAACGCCTGCTCGTATTTGCCCCACGGGTAGGGGAAATCGAAGAGCTCGTTGAAGAAGCTCAGCCCGTTCTTGGTGAGACTGAAGAGCGCCCCGGCGTCGAAGGACGCGGCCATGGACGCGCGGCAGTAGAGCGCCAGCGGCACCTCCAGGACCGTGCCGTCGGCCAGCCTGCCGCTCCAGGTGTCCCCGGCCTTGAAGTACGGACCGGCCAGGACGGTGGTGATGTACGTCGACATCGGCTGGGTGGGGGCGAAGTCCCAGAGGCTCGTGGCGGGGTCGGACGTTAGCTGGGTGCGCAGGACCTCAGCACCGTTGGAGGACACCTGCCAGTCCGACGGGGCCATGACATGGAACGTGAACTCGGCCTTCAGGTCGGGCTGCTCGAAGTTCGCGAACACCCGGCGCGCGTCAGCGGGTTCGTACTGGGTGTAGAGGTAGCACTGCCCGTCGGCGGGATCCACGAAGCGGTGCATGCCCTCGCCTGAGGTGCTGTACAGGGCCGTCCCGGTGATGGTGACCTGGTTCTCGGCCTGCAGGTTGTCGAGCCGGATGCGGGAGCCGTCCACGACGTCGGCCACGGCCAGGCCCTTGCCGTTGAGGAAGACGCTGTGCACGCTGCCCGCGATGAAGTCCACGAAGGTCGACGCTCCGGGTTCGGTGGCCGAGAACGTGATGACGCTGCGGCTCGGGTAGCCGGCGACACCCGGGTCCGCTGCCTGCCGGACGTCCAGGGAGACGTCGTAGCTGTGCGTGGTGATGAGGGCGGAGCGGGCCGCGGCTTCGTCGCGGCTCAGATTCTGATTCGACACCCCGCTATCTAATCACGGGAGCCTGTGTGCCGGATCACGTCGGCGGGAACATCAGGAACGCGGCGCCCAGCCCGAGCAGGGCGATCAGCAGCCAGGACGCCAGCGCGGCCAGCAGCGCGCGGGCGCCGGTGTGGAGGAGTTGGCCCACCCGCACCGCGGAGCCCAGTCCGAACAGCGCCATGCCCAGCAGCGCGTCCTGGACAGCGGCGGCCGCGTCCAGGACGGCGGGGGAGAGCCAGCCGGTGGTGCGGAGGGCCGCCAGGGCCACGAATCCGAGAACAAACAGCGGGATCACCGGCGGGCGCTTGGCGCCGTCGGCTTCGGAGCCCAGACGATGGTGGAAACCCGCGGCGGCCACCACCGGTGCCAGCAGGATCACCCGCGTGAGTTTGACGACGACGGCGACTGCCAGGGCGGCGGTGCCCGCGGTCTGGGCGGTGGCGACCACCTGTCCCACGTCGTGTACTGAGGCGCCGGTCCACGCCCCGAAGGTCTCCGGCCCGAGGCCCAGTGGCCGCGCGAGCAGCGGCAGCACCCCGATCGCCAGCGTCCCGCACAGGGTCACAAGCGCCACCGGCAGCACCGTTTCCTCCTGCCGGATCCGGCGCACGGCGGCCATCGCCCCGATCGCGGACGCCCCGCAGATGGCGAACCCCGTAGCCACCAGCAGCGATACGCGCGGAGGAAGCCGGAAGAGCCTGCTGATCCCGTAAGTGCCCGCGAAAGCCGCCGCCACCACGGCCGCAATCAGCAGCAGCGCCGCCCAGCCCAGGCCCAGCACGTCGCCGAGGCTGACCTTCAGGCCGAGCACCACGATTCCGGCGCGCATGAGGTGCTTGCCGGCGAAGTCCAGCCCGGGACGTGCCGGCCCGGCGGTCCAGCCCGCCACACCCGGCAGGTTGGCGGCCAGGAGCCCGAGAAGCACGGCCAGGGTCATCGCCGGGAGCGCGGGGAGCAGCTGATGGACAGCGACGGCGGCGGCAACGGCCGCTGCGGCGCCGATCAGGCCTGGCGCGGCCGCGGATGCGGGAGTGGTGGAAGGCACGCCCCTACATTGCCGTACGCGGCGGGAAAAGCAGTAACTGCGGCCGCCCGGGCAGGCGCCCGTGCGCCGACCGCGCCGTGCGGGGGCCGCCGAAATGATTTCGTAACGAAAAAGTGGTTGGCTAGTCACCATGTCTGACCTATTCCAGGATTACTCCGAGGCTGCCGGCCGCACCGGCGCCTACGACGAGATGTTTACCCCCGGCCAGCAGGCCCGGAAGTCCTACGGGCAGGTGGCCGGGGCCCTGCGTGAACTTTCATTGGCCGATGTGAGCGCCCGCGCCGATTCCATGGCACGGACCTTCCTGGACCGCGGCGTCACCTTCGACTTCGCCGGCGAGGAGCGCCCCTTCCCCCTGGACATCGTCCCCCGGGTGATCCCCGCCGATGAGTGGAGCGTCCTGGAACGCGGTGTCGCGCAGCGGGTCCGGGCCTTGGAAGCCTTCCTCAACGACGTCTACGACAAGATGACCGTGGTGTCCGACGGCGTCATCCCGCGCCAGCTCGTCACCACGAGCGCCCACTTCCACCGCCAGGTGCACGGCTTCGAACCCGCCGGCGGCGTCCGCGTCCACATTTCCGGCATCGACGTCGTCAGGGACGCCGCGGGCACCTTCCGCGTCCTGGAGGACAACGTGCGGGTGCCCTCGGGCGTCAGCTACGTCCTCGAGAACCGCCGCGCCATGGCCAAGGGCCTGCCCGAGGCCTTCGGCCAGCAGCTCATCCGCCCTGTCGAGGAATACCCGCGCCGGCTCCTGTCCGCGCTGCGCAAAACGGCGCCCGCCGGCGTCGACGATCCCACCGTCGTGGTCCTGACCCCCGGCGTGTTCAACAGCGCCTACTTCGAGCACACCCTCCTTGCCGGCCTCATGGGCGTCGAGCTCGTCGAGGGCCGCGACCTCATCTGCCGCGGCAACCGCGTCTACATGCGCACCACCGCCGGTGAGCAGCGCGTGGATGTCATCTACAAACGCATCGACGACGAGTTCCTGGATCCACTGCAGTTCCGGGCCGATTCCATGCTCGGCTGCCCGGGCCTGGTCAACGCGGCCCGCGCCGGTGGCGTGACCATCGCCAACGCGGTGGGCAACGGCGTCGCCGATGACAAGCTCGTGTACAGCTATGTCCCGGACCTGATCCGGTACTACCTCAGCGAAGAGCCCGTGATCGCCAACGTGGACACCTACCGGCTCGAAGAGAAGGAAGCCCGGGAACACGTCCTGGACCGGCTCGACGAGCTCGTGGTCAAGCCGGTCGACGGCTCCGGCGGCAAGGGCCTCGTGATCGGCCCGGATGCCTCCAAGGAAGAACTCGAAGCCCTCCGCAAGCGGGTCATCGCCGATCCCCGCGGGTGGATCGCGCAGCCGGTGCTGCAGCTGTCCACGGTGCCCACGCTCAGCGGCGACAAGTTCGGCCCCCGGCACGTGGACCTGCGCCCGTTCGCGGTCAACGACGGCGAGGACGTCTGGGTGCTTCCCGGCGGCCTGACCCGGGTGGCGCTCAAGGAGGGCTCGCTGATCGTCAATTCAAGCCAGGGCGGCGGCTCCAAGGACACCTGGGTCCTGGCGGATTCCCCGCAGGTTCCGGTCGAAGTCATCCCGCGGCCCACCATCACGGTCCGTGAGCGGGTTTCGGTCTGGCCGGTCGAAAGCAACTGGCGCGACAGCCAGAAAGAGCAGCAACAGCAGCAGCAGATTTCTGACGCGCAGGAGGTAACCGCGAATGCTTAGCCGTATTGCCGAGTCACTGTTTTGGATCGGCCGCTACGTGGAACGGGCCGACGGCACAGCCCGGATCCTCGACGTCCACCTGGAGCGCCTCAACCACCTGCCCATGGAAGAACAGCGCAGCGTCGCGCAGGAGCTCCTGGCGGTGATGGGTGCACGCCCGCAGAATGACGAGTTCGGCCTCCCCGAGCTGTTGAACGCCCTGGCGTACGACAAGCACAGTGCGACGTCGATTGCCGGCTCGCTCGGCGCGGCCCGGGAAAACGCCCGCCGTGCCCGGGAGACCGTCTCCTCCGGGCTCTGGGAAAGCCTCAACACTACCTACTACGGGCTGAACCAGCACCGCAAGGACGTCGTGGGCACCTACCGGTTCTGCAACTGGGTCCTGGAGCGCACGGCGATGGTCAGCGGCCTCGCCGACACCACCGTCAGCCACGACGAGAGCTGGCTGTTCCTGGTCCTGGGCCGGTCCCTCGAACGCGCCGACATGACGGCCCGCATGCTGTCCACGCGCGATGTCCTCTCGGCCGGCATGTCCTGGGTGAACATGCTCCGCTGCGCGGGCGCGTACGAATCCTTCCTGCGCACGCGCCGGGCGGCCTTCGGCGACCAGCACGCGGCAGAGTTCCTGCTCCTGGACCGGCTGTTCCCGCGGTCGATCGTCTACGCCCTGCGCGACGCCGACGAGTGCCTCGCGAAGCTGGACCCCTCGGCCCAGCGCGTCGGCTTCATCAACGACGCCCGCCGCATTGTCGGCCAGGCCCGCACCTTCCTGGAGTTCCACCGCACAGACGACCTGATGTCGGAACTGCCGGAGCACATGGAGCGTGTGCAAAAGGCGGTTTCGCAGGCCTCGGACGCCATTTCCCGTAAGTACTTCAATCAGGCAGACGAACTGGCCTGGGTGGGAGAAGTTTCATGACCCGGCTGAGGATCGTCCACAAGACGGCGTACAAGTACAACAAGCGCGTCACCCTGTCCTACAACGAGGCCCGGATGACCCCGCTGACGGACCCGCAGCAGGTGGTCCTGGAGTCCTCCATGAAGGTGTCGCCCTCGCAGGCGGCCCTGAGCAGCTACCGCGACTACTGGGGCACGCGCGTGACGGCCTTCGACATGCAGATGCCCCACGAACACCTCGAAGTCCTCTCCACCACCACCGTGGAGGTGCACCGGGTGGAGAAGATCGCAGCCGAGGCCGACATCGTCGGGTGGGACGTCCTGGCGGCCCCGGAGACGCTCAACCAGTACAGCGACTGGATTCCGCAGTCCCAACTGACCGGTCCGGGCACCGAAGTGCTTGGCATCATTCCGGGCGTCGTCGAGGGGAAGACGCCGCACGAGGCCGCCATGGCGGTCTTCGCCTGGATGCGCGGCGAGATGACGTACATGAAGGGCTCCACCGGCGTCACCACTAACGCCGAGCAGGCCTGGAACCAGCGGCAGGGCGTCTGCCAGGACCTGGCGCACCTGGCCATCGGCTCCCTGCGCAGTTGCGGGATCCCGGCCCGCTACGTTTCCGGCTACCTTCACCCTCGTTCGACGGCGGACATCGGCGAGACGGTGGCAGGCCAGTCCCACGCGTGGCTCGAATGGTGGGACGGCGAATGGCGCAGCTGGGACCCGACCAACCACAAGCCGGCCGGGGACTTCCACGTCACCGTGGCCCGGGGCCGCGACTACCGCGACGTCCCGCCGCTCAAGGGCATCCTGTCCGGCGGCGGCGGATCGGCCCTCAACGTCAGCGTGGAGATCACCCGCCTCGCCTAGCCGCACAACGTTGCTCTATCAGTTATGGCTGCTCTGAGCCCTCAGAACAGCCATAACTGATAGCGCAACCCGGGGACCGGGGCGGTAGGGGACCGGGGGTAAGGATTATTCCAGGCCCGACCGGGTGGCGTCGTCCAGCGGTGTCCACCAGGTCATCGGCGGGACCACCTTGAACCGACGGCCGGTGACGGTATCCGGCGTGATCCGGACGAAGTGCTCCTTCTTCCCGGCCTGCCACGGGAACAGCAACAGGCCCACGGTGTCCATGACTTCCTCAGGGTTCTGCACCGGCGCGGCCTGGCCTTTGGCCACGACGCTCCAGGCGATCCCGGTGTCCGCGTCGACGCCGTCCGCTTCCACCGCTACCGGCGTGTCGCCCGTGGCTGCCTGCAGCTTGGTGCCCACTGCGGTGCGGAACACTAGCGTCCCGTGATCGACCTTGTAATTGATCGGGAAGATGTCGGGATGATCGTCCACCCAGACCGCCAGCCTACCCACCGAGACGCTGCGCAAGAGTCGCCAGCATTCGTGATGATCGAGGTTTTCCACGGCGTGGGGCTGGTCCTTCGACGTCTGGCCGCCCGGGTTCGCATCAGTACTCATGCCGGCGAGCTTACGCCGCAGGGGTGAGCAGGGGCTAGGGCAAAAGGTCCCAGCCATGGAACAAAGCGCTAATAAATGCCCACTACTCGGGACCTTCCGTTCAGTTCACGGTATTCTGGCATCACGTCGTCAGCGTCGACGAGCGCCGGAGCGATTGGGGCAACAACATGCATTCGACGGGTAAGAGCCATGGCCATACCGCCTCCGAGCCAAATCCCAGTCTTGAGGAGCTGCTGAAGGGTTTTGGTTCCAGGGCCGAGGAACTCCAACAGTCTCAGGAACGCATGGCCGGATTGCTGGAAGCGGTTGTGGCGGTGGCCGAGGACCTGAGCCTGGATGCAGTCCTGGAGCGCGTAGTGCTGTCGGCGTGCCGGTTGCTGCATGCCCGGTTCGGCGCCTTGGGGGTGATCGGCGATGACCACGCCCTGAGCCACTTCATCACCGTCGGCATCGACGAAGAGCTTGCACAGCAGATCGGTCCGTTACCGACAGGCCACGGCGTACTCGGCCTGCTGATTTCCGATCCCCGGCCAATGCGGATGCACGATCTACGAAAACATCCGGAGTCTTACGGCTTCCCGGCACACCACCCGCCCATGCATTCCTTCCTGGGCGTCCCGGTCCGCGTCCGCGAAGTCGTCTTCGGAAACCTCTACCTCACGGAGAAGGAAAGCGGCGGCGATTTCACCGACGAGGACGAAGCCCTGGCAGTCGCCCTCGCCGCAGCCGCCGGCGTCGCCATCGAGAACGCCCGCCTTTACGACGACGCGCGCCGCAGGGCGCGGTGGCTGGAAGCCAGCATGGACGTCTCCGGGCTGATGTTGAGCACCGACCGGGACTACACCTCGGGCGGCCTTGACCCGATTGCCGCCCGCGCCCTCCAGGAGTCCGCGTCCGACCTCGCCTTGCTGGTGGCGCCCGCGGCCGACTCGCCGAGCTACGTGGTGATCGGCGTCGCCGGTGAACGCGGACGGTCCTTTTCGGGACGGTCGCTCCACCTTGAGTCCGAACGTCTGGAAGGAGTTCTCGACGGCGGCGAGCCGGTGCTCTTCGACGACGCGTCCGACGTCGTCGGGGAGGTCGACGGCTCCGTCACGGGGCCGCTGCTGGCCGTGGCACTCAGCACCCAAGGCGCCCACCACGGGCTTCTCCTGCTGGCAAAGAACAAAGATTCGGTCCGCTACGCCAGGACAGACATTGAAATGGGAGCCGTCTTCGGTTCCCACGTGGCCCTGGCCCTGGAACTGGCCAGAGTGCACCGGCTGCGCGAAGAGCTCCTGGTCTTCACCGACCGTGACAGGATCGCCAGGGACCTCCATGACCTCGTCATCCAGCGGCTGTTCGCTGCCGGACTGAGCGTGCAGAGCCTCACCCGCTTCACCAAGGAAGAATTGGCGCTGGAGCGGATCCGCAACATCACAGGCGAACTCGACGAGGCCATCCGGAGCCTCCGCGACACCATCTACTCCCTCAAGAGCAGCGGCGGAGAAACCGAACTGCTGAGCGGCCGGATCCGCCGGGTCACGAAGAGTTCGGCGAAGTCCATGCCTTTTGCCCCGCGCCTGACCATCACCGGACCGGTGGATGCCGTGACACCGGACAAGGCCGACAACGTGGTGGCTGTTGTCTCCGAGGGCCTCAGCAACGCGATCCGGCACTCGGGCGCGGACACGATTTCCGTCTCAGTCGCCGTCATCAAGGGCCGGGTGACGGTGGTGATCAACGACAACGGCACCGGATTCGCCGATCCGGAAAAACGCGGAGGCCTGACAAACCTCGAGGACCGGGCGCGGATGCTCGATGGCGAGTGCACCATCACCAGCACGCCCGACGCCGGTACGAGCCTCGAGTGGTCGGTGCCCCTTTAGGGCCCCTTCATTTTTCGGCGGTATGCCCGGACTGCAGGTGCTACCGGACGCTGTGCGGCCGGTTCGCGTCACCGGCGTTCCCGCCGGACGCCACCGGGACCGCCGGACTGGCGATGAAGACGGCTGCCTGGGTGCGGCGTTCGAATCCAAGCTTGGCCAGCAGCGAGGAAACGTAGTTCTTGACGGTCTTTTCCGCCAGGAACATCTCCGCCGCTATCTGCCGGTTGGTCAGTCCGCCGCCCACAAGTTCCAGTACCCGGCGTTCCTGAGGCGTGAGGGACGAGGTACGGGGGTCGACTTCCTCGGTATCCACCAGGCTGTCCACGACGCCGGCGGCGACGCCTTCCTCAAAGAGCGATTCCCCGGTGGCCGCCCGCCGCAGGGCCCCGATCAGGTCGGTGCCGCCGATCTCTTTGAGTACGTAGCCCCGGGCGCCTGCCAGCACGGCGCCGCGCAGTGCCTGTTCGTCGTCAAAGCTCGTCAGGATGATGCAGTTCAGGGAAGGGTCAACAGAGCGCACGTCGCGGCAGACCTCAATACCGGTCCCGTCAGGCAGCCGGGCGTCCAGCACACAGACGTCCGGATGCAGGGCCGGAATCCGGCGGGTTGCCTCGACCGCGGATCCGGAACTGCCGACCACGACGAATCCCTCGCCTTCGAGGAGTTCCTGCAGCCCTCGCCTGACCAGCTCGTGGTCGTCAAGGATGAAGACGCGTATAACCGCCGGCACGCCATCGGGTGCAGTGAGACCTGCATCTGACCAGGCAATCATGGTTCTCCTGTCCGGCCGCCTTCTGCTGCACCGTTTGATTCTGTAGTTCGCTGACTTCCCCAAGCCTTAGCCATTCTTCTGCACACCGTGTCCCGGGACAAGGGTCCTAATGCCCACCCGCCGGCGGCGCCGCATGACTTTTGGCCCTAGGCGCCCACAGGGCCCGGCGGCATCATGGGAGCGGCGCCATCCGTGCCCGGCCGATACGACGATGAGGGATCACCAATGAACGAAGCCAGCGACACCCGGACCATCATTGTGGGCGTTGACGGTTCGGAGCCTTCTGTGGAGGCTCTCCGGCAGGCGCAGCGCCTTGCCGTGCCGCTGTCCGCCACAGTGGTCGCCCTGGCCTGCTGGGATTACCCGCCGGTCTACGACGGCTACGTCGCCGTCGGCATCGATGACTTTGATGTCCGGGCGGGGGAGATCCTCGCCGAGGCAGTCGCCAAGGCGTTCGGCCCGGACGCTCCCGCCAACGTCGAAACCCGGCTCGTCCAAGGCCATCCGCGCCACGTGCTCATCGAGGAAAGCAAAACCGCGGACATGCTGGTTCTGGGCCGCCGCGGCCACGGCGGCTTCGGCGGCCTGCTTCTGGGATCCGTCAGCTCCGCCTGTGTGGCGCATGCGCATTGCCCGGTGCTGATCGTGCACTCGCCCGAGAACGAGTCGTGACGCCGGAGCTATTCGAAGGTGGAGCGGCGCGGGTCCGAAAGGCGCGTGGTCCAGAGGTCGGGCCGGTTGACCTTGAAGCGTCGTCCGGTCAGCGCCTTGGGAGCGACCCGCACGTAATAGGCCTTCTCGCCAGGCTGCCAGGGCTCCAATAGCAACGCATCCACGGCATCCTTCTCCTCCTGGCTCTCAATGAGCTCGGCTTCGCCGCGGGCCATGACGCTCCACGCCGCTTCGTCGTGGGCGTCGTAGCCGTCGATTTCGAAGGCGACCGGCTTGGAGGTGATGGCGCCCCACAGTTTCGTGCCGCCGGAGGTGCGGAAGACAATCGCACGCCGTTCAAGCACAAAGTTCACTGGAAAGATCTCCGGATGGCTGTCCACGATCAGCGCGACGCGCCCCACGGCTTCGGTATCGAGGAGGACCCAGCACTGGTCCATGGTGAGCGAGTAATCGGGCGAGGGCGTGGTTGAGTCCATGGACAGACACCCTACGGGCAGGCCCGGAGTCCCATTAGGGCCATAAGGCCCGGTCAAGGGGCCATAAGGCCCGGCGGCCACACCCCGCAGCGCGCTCCCCGTGCCGCCAGGCGGATCCGGGGAGCTCCGGACGTCACCAGGGGCTGGGCTTGTAGTCCTTGAGGAAGACGCCGTACTGATCTTCGCCGGCCTCGCCCATGACGATCGGGTCATAGACGCGGGCCGCGCCGTCAACCAGGTCCAGGGGCGCGTGGAAGCCCTCTTCCATGAGACGGACCTTGGTGTAGTGCGGGCGCTCGTCCGTGATCCAGCCGGTATCCACTGCGGTCATCAGGATCCCGTCGGCGTCAAGCATTTCCTGGGCACTGGTGCGCGTCATCATATTCAGCGCCGCCTTGGCCATGTTCGTGTGCGGGTGCCCGGGGCCCTTGTAGGCGCGGGAGAACTGGCCTTCCATGGCGCTGACGTTGACGATGTACTTCCGCCGCGCGGTGGAGCGCTTCATGGCGCCGCGGAGCCGGCTCACCAGCAGGAACGGGGCCGTGACGTTGCACAGCTGCACTTCGAGCATCTCCAGCGGGTCCACCTCGTCCACCACCTGGGTCCAGCTGTTGATCGTGGCGAGATCCGGCACCAACCCGCCGGCGTCGATCGCGGTGCCCGAGGAAATGCGCTCCAGTGAGGCAGAACCCGTGGACAGGGCCAGGGAGGTGATGGCGTCCCCGGCCAGCACAGGGTGTTCAAGCACCGTGCTGGCCAGTGCCAGCGGGTGCTTGTCATGCGCGTGGCCGAACGTGACGAGCTCGGGCCCCCCATTGCCGGCCTGAAGGGCCGCGGGCAGCGGCTCGTCCTCGGCGTCGACCAGGGGCTTATAGGCGTTTCCGGAGCGCCGCACCGTCTGGGCCGCGTTGTTGATGATGATGTCCAGCGGACCTGCGGCGTCCAGGGAGTCCGTCAGGGCCATCACCTGGGACGGATCCCGGAGGTCGATGCCCACGATCCGGAGCCGGTGCAGCCAGTCAGCACTGTCCTCCATCGCGGCAAAGCGGCGCGCGGCGTCCTTCGGGAAGCGTGTGGTGATGGTGGTGTGGGCGCCGTCCCGGAGGAGCCGGAGCGCGATGTACATGCCGATCTTCGCCCGGCCGCCGGTCAACAGGGCATTGCGGCCGGTCAGGTCGGTGCGCGCGTCGCGCTTACTGTGGCTGAACAGGGCACACTCGGGGCACAGCTGGTGATAAAAGGCGTCCACCTGGGTGTAGTGCTGCTTGCAGATGTAGCACGGGCGAGACCTGATGAGGTGCCCGGCGATTTCGCCGGTCGCGGACGGGGCAAGCTTGTTGCCGCGCGTCTCGTCGTCGATCCTGTCCGGGGCCGCCGTCGCTGTCTGGGCGATGACGGCGCGGTCCGCTTCGGCGATCTCATCGCGCTTGGCAACCCGGCGGTGGCGCTTGACCGCCTTGAACATCTTTCCGGTGGCACGGCGGACGGACACGTAGTCCGGGTGTTCCTCGTCGTACGCGTGGATGGTGTTCAGGACCTTCAGGCAGGCCCGAATCTCCTCCGGGGTCAGCTCGGCAGCGGCCGGCTCGGCTGGGGTCAACGCAGCAACGGAAAGATCGGAGGATAGATCGGGGGAGCTCATTGCCCCAATTTTACAGGCAACCGGTGCCCTGCCGGACCTCCGGCAGGGCACCGGCCTTAGTAGGCCTTGGTCGAGCGTTTGCCCTGGGAGTCCACGCCGACGGCGGCGGCCTGCGCCTCAGCGACCCTGTCCACCGAGTCCCGCAGTTCCGGCCAGTTTTCGGTGGCGGCACGGACGGCATCCGGTACAAGGCGCAGGTTGGCGGCGGAGAGCGCCCGTTCTGCGTCGCCGGGCTCCGGGACGAGCTGCCCCTTGGACAGGACCGTGATGCCGGACTCCGTGACCTTGAAGCCGCGGGCGCGGTCGAGTTCGGCGTCGAGGCCGATCGCGGCCCCGGCCGGAACCTTGACGTTCTTGTCGAGGATGGCGCGCCTGATCACAGCACCCTCGCCGACATTGACCTTGTCCATGAGCACCGAATCCAGGACCCGGCTGGATGTGCCGACGTACACATCGTTGGAGAGCACTGAGCCCTCCACGATGCCGCCCGAGACGACGACGCCGTTGGCCACGATGGAATCGAGGGCGCTGCCCACGGTGTTGGATTTGCCGCGGACAAACTTGGCCGGCGGGGAGACGCTCTGGCGGGTGTAGATCGGCCACTCGGAGTTGTAGAGGTTGAACACCGGCACAGGGGAGATCAGGTCCATGTGGGCGTCGTAGAACGAGTCAATGGTGCCGACGTCGCGCCAGTAGGTGCGGTCCCGTTCGGTGGACCCGGGAATGTCGTTGAGCGTGAAGTCGTAGACGCCGGCCTCACCCTGGGAGACAAAGTAGGGGATGATGTCCCCGCCCATGTCGTGCTTGGTGTCGAGGCGCTCGGCGTCAACGTGCAGGGCTTCGACGAGGGCATCGGCGTTGAACACGTAATTGCCCATGGAGGCCAGGAACTGGCTCGGGTCGGCCGCGAGGCCGGGCGTCGAGGACGGCTTCTCGACGAAGGCGGAAATCTTGTCCGGGTTTTCGGGGTCGGTTTCGATCACGCCGAACTGGTCCGCCATGTGCAGCGGCTGGCGGACGGCGGCTACCGTCGCCTTGGCCCCGCTGGCTACGTGCTGCGCCACCATCTGGGAGAAGTCCATGCGGTAGACGTGGTCTGCGCCCACCACGACGACGATGTCGGGGTTGGCGTCGTGGATCAGGTTCAGGGACTGATAGATGGCGTTGGCACTCCCCAGGAACCAGCTCTTGCCGACCCGCTGCTGGGCCGGAACGGAGGCCACGTAGTTGCCTAATTGGGTGGACAAGCGCCACGTTTCAGAAATGTGCCGGTCCAGGCTGTGCGACTTGTATTGCGTCAGCACCACAATTTGCAAATAACGCGAATTCACAAGATTTGAAAGGGCAAAGTCAATGAGCCGGTAGCTTCCGGCAAACGGCACGCCCGGCTTGGCCCGGTCCGCCGTCAATGGCATGAGCCGGTTTCCCTCGCCACCTGCGAGGACAATTGCCAAGACTTTCTTTTGCTGCGGCATGGTTATCGCTCCTGAACGCCTTCGTTACTCCCCAAAACAGTCCGGCATGCCCGAACGTCTTCACACTAGATCAGTTCCACCGTAACGACTACCTTGGTGCATGTGCGAATAGACATTGTGACCAAAGAATTCCCGCCGGAAATCTACGGCGGCGCCGGAGTCCATGTGGCCGAGCTCAGTAGAGTCCTGGCCCAACGTGTGGACCTACAGGTGCGTGCCTTCGGCGCGCCCCGCGAGCCCGGGTACCACGGAGCGACGGTCACGTCCTACTCCGTGCCCGAAGACCTGGGCTCCGCCAACGCCGCCATCCAGACCCTCGGGGTGGATCTTAGGATCGTTCCGGACATTGCCGGCGCGGACCTGGTGCACTCCCACACCTGGTACGCCAACATGGCAGGACACATTGCGTCCCTGCTCCACGGCATTCCCCATGTGCTCAGCGCCCACAGCCTGGAACCGTTGCGCCCGTGGAAGGCCGAACAGCTCGGCGGCGGCTACGCGGTGTCTTCCTGGGTGGAAAAGACCGCCTACGAGGCCGCCGCCGCCATCATCGCCGTTTCGGAAGGCATGCGACAGGACATCCTGCGCAGCTATCCGGAGGTGGACCCGGCCAAGGTCAAGGTGGTCCACAACGGCATTGACGTCAGCTTGTGGAACCGGGACGAGGGCGAGGACGTGGTCCGGGCGCTCGGGATCGACCCCTCGCTGCCGAGCGTAGTGTTTGTCGGCCGCAACACCCGGCAAAAGGGCGTTCCCTACCTCCTCCGTGCCGCCGCCAAACTGCCGGCCAATGTCCAGCTGGTGCTGTGCCTCGGCGCAGCCGATACTCCCGAGCTGGCGGCCGAGACCGCGCGCCTCATCGAGGAGCTGCAGAGCAAGCGCACGGGCGTGATCGTGGTGGAACGGATGCTGCCCCGCAACGAGCTCATCCAGGTCCTCAGCCACGCCACGGCGTTCGCCTGCCCGTCCATCTACGAGCCGCTGGGCATCGTGAACCTTGAAGCCATGGCCTGCGGTGCCGCCGTGGTGGCCAGCGCCACCGGCGGCATCCCGGAGGTTGTCGATCACGGAGTGACCGGGCTGCTCGTGGAGCTCGAACAGGTCACCGACGGCACGGGCACCCCGCTCGACCCGGAAAAGTTTGTCACCGAGTTCGCCGCCGCCCTGACCGAGGTGGTGTCCGATCCCGCCCGGGCCCGGGCCATGGGGGAAGCGGGCCGGCGCCGGGCGGAGGAGCACTTCTCCTGGGAATCCATCACAGAGACCACGCTGGAGGTCTACCGTTCGGTCCTTCCAGGCCCGGCCTCCTGACCGGCAGTCCTCCAGACAGAGATATGGACTCAGGCAAGGACTGCTGAACACCCGACGGCGCCGCCCCCTCAACGGGGAGCGGCGCCGTCGTGCGTTCAAGGCTTGGCCGGATGATGGTGCCGCCGAAAGCTCAGGCGCGCGCGGCCTTGGACTGCAGCGTGGTGCGGGCGAGCAGGATCTTCTCATCGACGGGCGCCTGGCCGCTGGCCCGCTGCTTCCGGAAGTAGTCCCGGGCCTCGTCCTGCCGGATCTTTTCCGCCCCGGTCGAGATCTCGGCGCGGAGATGCTCAGGTCCGTAGCCGAACGCGTCCACCAGGTCGACGGCGTGCGGCCGGATCTTCACGAGGAGCCGGTTGATGTACTCGCCCACGGTGCGCCCGCGCTGCATCGACAACCGGCCGTTCATCAGGTACCAGGACAGGTTCTTCTCGATGAGCGACAGGCCGAAGAGATCACGCAGCCAGGTCAGGACCTTGTGCGTACCGGGGTCGGTGACGTTGCCGAGGGCTTCGGTAAAGGCCTCCCACTGCAGCAGCTCGGCGTGCGCCTGTGCGGCTTCGATGAGCTCGTGCTGGTGTGCGTTGAACAGGGCGGCGCCCTGCCGCTGCGGGAGCCTGTTGGCCCCCTTGAGCGCCGCGCCGACCTGCGCGACCATGGCCTGGACCCGGTCGGTCAGGAGGGCGCGCTGGCTTGATTCGTCGCGGATGGCGATCGCGGCCTTCTGCACGGAGCCGGAATCGGCCATGAACTGGGCCACCTGGCGCAGGCCGCTGCGGTGCAGCGCAGTGCCCGTCGCCTGGGACACGACGTAGCGGGCCAGGACACCGACGTTGGCGTTGCGGAACTCCTTGGCGTAGTCCGCGAGCAGGCGCTTGGCGACGAGCTGCAGCAGGACCGTGTTGTCGCCTTCGAAGGTCACATAGACATCCAGGTCCGCGCGGAGCGACGCGAAGCGGTTCTCGATCAGGAAGCCGGCACCGCCGCAGGCCTCGCGGCATTCCTGCAGCGTGTCCAGGGCATGCCAGGTGCTGAGCGGCTTGAGCGCCGCGGCCAGGGTCTCGAGGTCCTGCCGGTCCTCGTCGGTGTCGTGCCGGCCGGAGAAAACGTCGTCGAACTTCTCGAGCAGCTGCTCGTGCGCGAAGCTGGCCGCGTAAGTGGTGGCGAGCCGGGTGAAGAGCCTGCGCTGGTGCCGCTGGTAGTCCAGCAGGACCTCCTCGTCGGTCTGGGAGGAGGCGTTGAACTGCCGGCGCTCGGTGGCGTACTGGATGGCGGTCTTCAGCGCGAGCTTGGAGGCGGCCACGGCGGCACCGTCGAGCGAGACCCTGCCCTGGACGAGGGTGCCGAGCATGGTGAAGAAACGCCGGCCCGGGCTGGCGATGGGGGAGGTGTAGTTGCCCTCGGCATCGACGTCGCCGTAGCGGTTGAGCAGGTTGGTGCGCGGGATGCGGACATTCGCGAAGTGGAGCCGGCCGTTGTCGATGCCGTTCAGGCCGCCCTTGACGCCGTCGTCCTCGCCGCCGATCCCGGGCAGGAATTCCTTGGTGTCGGGGTCGCGCAGATCCAGGTAGAAGGCGTGCACGCCGTGGTTGACGCCCTTGGTCAGGAGCTGGGCGAAGACGACCGCGCCCAGGCCGTCGATCGCGGCGTTGCCGATGTAATCCTTCCACGCGGCCCGGAACGGCGTGTGGATCACGAATTCCTCGGTGGCCGGGTCGTAGGTGGCCGTGGTGGCGATGCTGGCGACGTCCGAGCCGTGCCCGGTCTCGGTCATGGCAAAACAGCCGGGAATTGCCAGGCTCATGATGCCCGGCAGCCACTTGCGGTGGTGGTCCTCGGTGCCCAGGTGCATGACGGCGGAACCGAAGAGGCCCCACTGCACGCCGGCCTTGATCTGCAGGGAAGGATCGGCGGTGACCAGTTCCTCGAAGCCTGCAATGTTGCCGCCATGGTCATCGTTGCCGCCAAGCGCGGACGGGAAGGCCCGGTGGACGGCTTCGTGGCGCACGAGGTGCTCCAGCTGCCCGAAGGCACGCCGGCGGTGTTCGGTGTGGGTCAGGCCTTCGATCTTGTGCAGTTCCGGTTGGCCGGACACCGCGCGGGCGTGCCGGCGAACGTCGGCCCATTTGCCCAACAGTTGCTCGCCAAGGGCTGCGACGTCGACGGCGGGCTGCTCCGGGGCGCCGGGCCGGCTGGCTGCCGATGTTGTGCTGCGTCCGGGCTCGGTGCCGGCGGTACGGTCGGCGAGTTCAGTCATGTCGATTCCTTCTTTGGTTCTGACAATTCAGTGCTAAGGCCTCAGTTCCGGGGTCTCGGCTGCGAGGCCGGGGCCCTGGTGCCGGTGCTAGGAGGTGCCGCGGTCCGGCACAGGGTCCGCCCCCGCCGGGGGCGGCGTCTGCAGTTCGGGAGCGATCCCGAAGCAGAGCCAGTCCGTAATCTGCCGTGCCATGGCCTCCTGGTCCGGCTTGGCGGGTCCCGGCGGGCTGGCGAGCCACTGCTCTCCGGCGTTCCGCACCAGCCCGATCGCGGCGTTGGGCCAGTAGCCGATCACGGCTTCCTTGTCCTGGCCGCCGCCCAGGTGGCTGCGCATGGGCCGGGCGATCATGTCGCTGATGGCGGCGAAGAAGTGGCTCAGCGCCCCGGCGGTGGAGACGGACGGACCCGCCGTGTCTGCGTCGCCGTGGCCGTGGCGCGTCACGAACGTATAGACGTTCGGGCTGGTCTCGGCCATCTGCAGGTAGGCCGAGACCATGGCGAACAGGCCCTCGCGCGGTGTCTGGGCGCTCTGGGCGGCCTCCTGGATCCGGCGCTGCATCTGGCCCAGCACCACCTCGCCCACGGCCTGCTGGAGACCGGCTTTGTCACCAAAATAGCGGTAGAACACGGACTTTGACGTTCCCGCGGCTACGGCGATGTCTTCCATGGAAGCGTCGCTGCCCAGGGCGTGCACCGCCTTCCGGGCTGACTTGATGAGCTCCCGCCGCCGTTCCTCGCGGTGGGACTGCCACCGCGAGGAACGGCCGTCGACGCCGGACGGCCCACCGGGGGTGCCGGAGGGGGCGCCCGACGCGCCGCTTGACGGGGTGTTTGGCGGGGTGCTGGACCGGGGGCCGGCGCCCCTGGCGGCGGCCTTGCCGCTGGCCGTGGTGGCGTCCGGCGGACTAGCGTGGGGGATGTTCACGATACCCAGCGTATCAGGTACGCTGGGTATCGGTAACCGCTTTGATCGAAGGAGACAGCCCATGTCCGTCAACGGACAGTCAGTACCCGGCCCGCAGGAACCGACCGCCGCCACGCAGCTCCGCAAAGCCGTGGTTGTGGGCGGCAACCGCATACCGTTTGCCCGGACCGGCGGCGCCTACACCAAGTCCTCCAACCAGGACATGCTCACCGCCGCCCTGGACGGACTCATCGCCCGCTTTGGCCTCCAGGATGAGCGGATCGGGGAAGTCGCCGCCGGAGCCGTCCTTAAGCACTCCCGCGACTTCAACCTCACCCGGGAAGCAGTCCTCGGCTCGGCCCTCTCCGCCGAGACCCCCGCGTATGACCTCCAGCAGGCATGCGCCACCGGCCTGGAGACAGTCCTCGGCCTGGCCAACAAGATCAAGCTGGGCCAGATCGAGTCGGCGATCGCCGGCGGCGTCGACTCGGCCTCGGATGCCCCCATCGCCGTCAGCGAAGGGCTCCGCGAGGTGCTCCTGGACCTGAATCGGGCGAAGACGGTATCCCGGAAGCTGCAGGTTCTCAGCCGGCTCCGGCCCAAGGACCTGGCCCCCGATGCCCCGAACACGGGGGAGCCGCGCACCGGGCTGTCAATGGGCGAGCACCAGGCGCTGACCACCGCGCAGTGGAAGATCACCCGGGAGGCCCAGGACGAGCTCGCCTTCAACAGCCACAAGAATCTTGCCGCGGCCTACGACGCCGGCTTCTTCGACGACCTCTTGACGCCCTACCGGGGCCTGAGCCGCGACTCCAATCTGCGGGCCGACACGAGCCTGGAGAAACTGGCGACGCTCAAGCCGGTCTTCGGCAAGAACCTTGGCGCCGAGGCGACGATGACGGCCGGCAATTCCACCCCGCTGACGGACGGCGCCTCCACCGTGCTGCTCGCCTCCGAGGAATGGGCCGATGCCCACGACCTCCCCAAGCTCGCCGCCGTGGTTGACGGCGAAGCGGCCGCCGTGGACTTTGTCCATGGCAAGGACGGGCTGCTCATGGCACCGGCCTTCGCGGTGCCGCGGCTGCTCGCACGCCACAACCTCACCCTTGAGGACTTCGACTTCTTCGAGATCCACGAGGCCTTCGCCGGGACGGTGCTGAGCACCCTTGCCGCGTGGGAGGACGAGGAATTCGGCCGCACCCGCCTGGGCCTGGACGGCGCCTTCGGCAGCATTGACCGGTCCAAACTGAACGTCAACGGCTCTTCGCTGGCTGCCGGGCACCCGTTCGCCGCCACGGGCGGCCGGATCGTGGCGTCGCTGGCCAAGATGCTGCATGCCAAGGGCCAGGCCGACGGCCGCCCGGCGCGCGGGCTTGTGTCCATCTGCGCCGCCGGCGGCCAGGGCGTCGTCGCAATTCTCGAAGCACTCTAAGGGGAACCCGATGACCGACACATACACCCGGTTCGTCAGCCACGGACCCGGCCGGGACATTGCCAAGCGGCTCGGGCTCCCGCAGCCGGTGGCCCTCCGGCGGTACCGGCCCGGTGCCCCCCTGATCGAGGGGCCGGTCCTGGTTCAGGGCTCCACCAGCGGCGCCGACAGCCTGGCCGCGGCCCTCCTGGCTTGGAACCTCGACGTCCGGCGCCACGCGATCCCGAAGGAGAAGCTCGGAGCCATCATCCTGGTGCTGGACGAGTTGGCCCGTCCCGAGGACCTGGAGCACCCGGTCCTCACGGCGGCCACCTCGCTGCGCGACCTGGCCCCGAATGCCCGTGTCATCACAGTGTCCCGTACGGCGGACTCCGCGGTGGAGCCGGCGACGGCGGCGGCCCGGCACGGCGTGGACGGTCTCTTGCGGTCGCTGGCGAAGGAACTGCGCGCGGGCGCCACAGGGAACGGCATCCTGCTCGCCGCCGGCGCCGACACCACCAGCCCCGGGACGCTGGGGGCGTTGCGGTTCTTCCTGTCCGGCCGCTCGGCGTTCGTGGACGGGCAGTTCCTGACCGTCACCTCCGGTGCGGGGCAGCTGCCCGATGACGTCGAGAAGCCGCTGGCCGGCAAGGTGGCAGTGGTGACGGGCGCCGCCCGGGGCATCGGGGCAGCGATCGCCCGCACCCTGTACCGCGACGGCGCCACGCTCATCCTCGTCGACATCCCGGCTGCGGGCGACCATCTCGCGGCCGTGGCCAACGAGGTCCACGGCACGGCCCTGCAGCTGGATATCAGCCGCAGCGACGCCGGCCAGCGGATCATTGACCACGCCGTGGCACGCCACGGCCGGCTGGACATCGTGATCCACAACGCCGGAATCACCCGTGACAAGCTCCTGGCCAATATGGATGCGGGCCGCTGGAACTCCGTCATCGCGGTCAACATCGCCGCGCAGTTGCGGATCAATGACGCCCTCCTGGCCTCGGAGCACTTCCGCGACTCGCCGCGGATCGTCTCCGTGGCCTCCACAAGCGGGATCGCCGGAAACCGCGGCCAGACCAACTATGCCGCGTCCAAGGGCGGCGTGATCGGCATGGTCCGCGCCACCGTGCCGCTCATCGGCGAGCGCGGCGGGTCCATCAACGCCGTCGCTCCCGGCTTCATCGAAACGGAGATGACCGCGCGGATCCCCTTCGCCACCCGCGAAATCGCGCGCCGGCTCAATTCCCTGCAGCAGGGCGGTCGGCCGGGGGACGTCGCCGAGGCCATCGCGTTCCTTGCCAGCGACGCCGCCGGCGGGATTTCCGGAGAGGTGCTCCGCGTCTGCGGGCAGAATTTGGTCGGCGCATGAGCAGTTCCCAGACCGTCATCCTTGGGGAGATGCCGGCCCTGTCCAAGCTCTACGTCAACGCGGCGGCCACCGCGGCGCGGCGGCGGGTCCTGGGCACCCACGGCGGCACCGAACTGCCGCCTTACACCCACGAAGTCCGCGGCGTGCGGGCCGACGTCACCAACCTGACCGCCTACCAGCACCTGATCGGTGAGACCGCGAGCGATGTCCTGCCCGCCGGGTTCATCCACGCGCTGGCGTTTCCGCTGGCCATGAGCGTGATGAACCGGGACGACTTTCCGTTGCCGCTGCTGGGCATGATCCACCTGAGCAACATGGTGGTGCAGTCCGCGCCGGTGCTGTTCACCGAGGCTCTGGACATCCGTGCCCGGGTGGACAACCTGCGTGGACACAGGGCCGGCACCCAGCTTGATGTCGTGGCGGAGGTCCGGGCCGCCGGGCAAGAAGAAGTCCGCTGGCGCGGGGTCTCGACCTACCTGGCCAAGGGCGTGTTCCTGCCCGGGATCGACAAGCCGTCGGTGCCGGTAACGCCACCGCCGTTCTCGGCACCGGATCCCACGGCGATCTGGCAGTTGGGCGTCGACACCGGGCGCGCCTACGCGGCCGTGTCCGGCGACTTCAATCCCATTCACCTAAGCGTCCTGACGGCCAAGGCCATGGGGCTGCGCCGGTCCCTCGCCCATGGCATGTACCTCGCGTCGCGCGCGCTGGCGGACGTCGGTGCCGTCAAGGGGGACTCGTTCAGCTGGGAGGTGGCCTTCGAGGCGCCGGTCTTCCTGCCGGCCCGCGTGGCACTGGACATCAGCACCGTTCAGGCCGGCGGCGGGGCATGGCAGCGCTCCGACTACGTGGCGTGGAACCCGTTGTCCGGGCGGCGGCACTTCAGCGGCTCCGTCGCGGCGCTGTCCTAGCCGGTAGCCGGCCAGGAACGACGGCGGCGTCCGCCCCCCTGCACGGGGACGGACGCCGCCGTCGTGGTCCGGGCGTTTGGCCGGAGTATCCGTGTGTCAGTCGCTGGCCGCGGAGGACTTCACGACCCGCAGCATCCGGTGCAGGCTCATCAGGATCGACTCGACTGCGCTGGGGGCGTCGGTGGCCGTTTCCTCGGTGCCGATCCGTCCCGTCAGCGCCTTGACGGCAGAGTCGGCCGCTTCAATCCGCTCCAACTGCTCTTCCGGGCTCTCCTCCTCGATCGAGCGCAGGATGTCAGCCACGGCGGACATGGCGTCGGCAAGCGGCTCGGTATATTCATCCGGCACCACAAAGGGTGTGTCCTTGGCCCAGATGACATCGGACAGCACCTGCGTCACGTCCTGGACGTGGAAGGTCACCCGCTCAAGATCCCGCAGGTTGCGGTAATCCAATTCGATGTCCCGAGGGTGGAGCCGGCGCCGGGGATTCGCCCGCCGGCTGGCGTCCGCCTTCTCCACGGCCAGCCGTACGGAGCGCGCGGAGGCTTCGAGCGAGTCGGACCGCTTGGACCAGTCCTCGTGTTCCGGCGGCCAGCTCTCCTTGAGCGCCGTGGCCATGTCCCGTAGCTGCTGGGCGAGTGCCAGGCGAAGTTCCGCGATGCTGAGCTCGGCGGCCCGGAAGTGCAGGGGCGGGAAGACCAGCAGGTTCACAATGATGCCCACCGTGACTCCGACGCCCATCTGGAAGAGGTACCCGAAGGAGAACGTGTCCGGGTTGTGGCCGCCCACGAGCAGGACAAGAAGCGCCGCCGTCGGGATCCAGTCCCGGCCTGCGCCGATCTTCGGAAGTCCGGCCAGGACAACACCAAAGGCCATCACGATCCCGACTGTCAGCGGTGAGGGGCTGCCGAGGATGAAAAGCACAAAGGCCAGTCCAATCCCTAGCGCCAGCCCCGCGAGCGTCTGCACTCCCTGCTTCATGGAGCCGGCGACGTTCTCGTACATCGCCACCAGGGCGCCCAGCGGAGCGTAATAGGGGTAGTCGGCCGCGGAGCCGGGCATCAGCGGGGCGATGGCGAAGGCCACGCCCGCGGCCAGTCCTGCCTTCATGGCCAGCTGCAGCCGTGGCCACAGCAGCGCCGAGGACACGTTGCCGGCCACGATCCGCCAGAGCCGCCGGAACACGGAGGGGCCTCCGGTGTGCGTTGCCTCGTCTGTCGTAGTCATCCCGGCTCACCCTAGGCTGGAGATGTTGCTGCGACAAATGGACGAACCCCGGCAGGACAGTGTTTTCCGGTCAGGCTGCGCCGTGTCCCGGGGTGACCTCTTCGCCGGGGCGCACCGGTCCGGGCGGCGTGCCGTCGCCGAACGGCCGGCCGCCCAGTGCTTCGCGGCCGTGGGCGGAGAGCCAGTTGCCCAGCTCCGGTCCGCGCGGGACAACGCCGGTGGGGTTGATGTCCTCGTGGACGATGTAGTAGTGCTGTTTGATCTGCACGAAGTCGGTGGTGTCCCCGAACCCGGGGGTCTGGAAGAGATCACGGGCGTAGGCCCACAGCACCGGCATCTCGCTGAGCTTCTG
This sequence comes from Arthrobacter sp. TE12232, assembly GCF_054062615.1. NCBI lineage: Bacteria > Bacillati > Actinomycetota > Actinomycetes > Micrococcales > Micrococcaceae > Arthrobacter > Arthrobacter sp. TE12232. The sequence goes on along the minus strand of NZ_JBSSFK010000001.1, from coordinate 15,815 downwards.
CCGGTTGCACTTGAAGTGCCCGTGGTACACGGCGTCGAAGCGCGCCAGGGTCGTGAAGAGCCGGACGTCTGCCTCGGTGATGGTGTCGCCCACGAGGTACCGTTGCCTGCCAAGGCGCTCCTCGAGCCAGTCGAGGGCCGTCCATAGCCGGTCGTAGGCGGCGTCGTAGGCTTCCTGGGAACCGGCAAAGCCGCACCGGTAGACGCCGTTGTTCACTTCCGTGAAGACGCGCTTGTTGACGGCGTCTATTTCTTCCCGCAGATGTTCCGGGTATAGGTCCGGCGCGCCGGGGCGGTGGTACTGCGCCCATTCCGTGGAGAAGTCGAGGGTGATCTGGGGGAAGTTGTTGGTCACGACCTGCCCGGTGGGGACGTCCACGATCGCCGGGACCGTGATCCCGCGGGGGTAGCCGGGGAAGCGGCGGAAGTAGGCGTCCTGGATGCGTTCGATCCCGAGGACCGGATCCTTGCCGTCCGGGTCGAGGTCAAAGGTCCAGGACCGGGCATCGTGGGTGGGGCCGGGCTGGCCGAGCGAGATGACGTCCTCCAGGCCCAGGAGCCGGCGCACGATCACCGTGCGGTTGGCCCACGGGCAGGCACGTGCTGCGATGAGCCGGTAACGCCCAGGCTCGACGGGCCAGCCGGGTTCGCCGCTGCGGCCGGGGGCTCCGTCCCGGGTGATCCGGTCCTCGATGTAGTTGGTGTCGCGGGTGAATTCCGCGCCGCCGGTCACGTACGCGCCTTTGGTGCTGAATCCGGGGTCGTCGGTGTGGGTAGTCTGGCTCATGGTCCCAGCCTACGGCGGGGAAATGACGTGTCCGAACACGGCCGTGAACACCGGCGCCATCGGCTGCCACGCAAACCACCAGGCGACGGCCACCACGGCCGCGAAGAGGGTAATCCACACCGCGGCAGGGACCGAGGTGGCCCGGGCCAGCAGATAGGCGTCCGACGTCGTGAGCCTGTCACGGTGCCGGAGATGGACGTTTGCCAGTTTAAGAAGGTCCCTGACGGCGGCGACCAGGAGCGCCAGGCCCAGCACGATCATGACGTGCCCGTTGAACACCGGCGGCACAAACAGCACCAGGAGCGCCGCGGCCAGCACGGCGGCGGCGGTGATGAGCAGGCCCGTGCCGTTGCGGAGGAACAGGAAGGACGCCAGGAGGATCACGGTTCCCACGGACATCGCCGCAGGTCCCCAGCCGTTGAAACCGCACCAGACCATCACGGCGCCAACGACCGCGGGCACGGGGTAGCCCCAAAAGGTGGACCAGGCTGCGGAGGCACGGCTCCTGCTGAACGTCGTGGTGGTGCCGGAGTGATCCAGGCCCAGACGGATACCGCCGAGCCGCTGTCCGGTGGTGAGGGCGGCAAAGGCATGGCCGAGTTCGTGGGTCACCGTGGCGAGCAGTCCAAAGTAGCGCCAGGTGAGGCGGGGCAGGGACACGGCCACGGCCAGCAGGATCACCACGGCGAGCTCGGTGCTGGTCACGTGCGGGCTGGGGGCGTGGGCGAATCCGGCCACGATCCGCTCCCACCATGTCTGGGCCAGGTTCGGTTCCCCGGCCACGAGAAACCGGGTCATGGCCTGCCCGAGGCGTGCTGAAGGATCCGGTAGCGTTCGTCGTCAACCATAGGGTGCAAGGCTAGCGCGGACGCTGCGACGGCGTCGAAACGGATCCGGGTCAAGGCCGGGTGCGGCCGTGCATTACACACGCGGCGGAGCGGACGAACGGGCCGAAAGACCCGTCCGCACGTAGATCCGTGTCCGTAAGGTGGAATCCGACCATCAATCCTGCCCAGCCAGGAGTAACTATGGACAATCCGGACGCCGCGGCCGCAACGCCGCGGAACACGCTGCCCGGGGACGCGGCCGATGAAGTCCGTGCCCTCGAGGCGGTCGAAAGCCATCACACGGCGATGCTCAAGCGCCTCGTCGCCCTGACCGACGCTCTCATCCACGCCGTTACGGCGGGCAAGACCGTCGCCGAGCACGATGCCCACGAGGTCCTCGTGGAGTGGTGCGAAACCGACCTCCTCCCGCATGCGGTCGCCGAGGAGGGCCCGCTGTACGGGGGAGCGGAAGGTACGCCGGAGGCCCGGCTGCTCGTCGCGGCCCTGCTGGCCGAGCATCAGGCGATAGCTGGAGCGATCGACCAATTGCGCGGAGCCGGTGGCGTGGACGCCGCCGTCGCGGCCGGCACCCTGAGGGGCCTCTTCGCCGTGCACCTGGAGAAGGAGAACCGTCTCCTGCTGCCGTTCCTTGTGGAGCACCCGGACCTGTCGCTGGCGGCCGCCGTCGAGGGGCTCGAAGAACTAGTAGGTGAATCCCACATCCATGGAGGGGGCGCGGGCCGCGGGGGCAGCGTCTAGAGTGGGCGCATGGCGGACCGTACGCACCACGAGAATCCCGACTACTCCGTGCTTCCCGGGCACACCGACACCACAGACGCGCTCCTGCGCGAACTTGCCGCGGCCCATGGCGTCGGCACGACGTACTGGGGCTGGGACGGCATAGAGCGTTCCGTGGCCGCGGACACGCTCCGGGACGTCCTGGGAGCCTTGGGAGTCCCGGCCAACGGGATTGCGGAGCAGCAACGCTCGCTGGCGGAGTCCCGGCTCGCGCCGTGGCGGCGTATCCTCCCGCCGGTCGTAGTACTCAGGGAGGGGGTGCCGGGGGAGGTACGCGATGTCCACGTCGATGTCCACGTGCCGCACGGAAGCCGCGTCCGCGTCTGGATCGACGCCGAGGACGGCAGCAGGCACGAGGCCGCCCAGCAGGAGAACTGGGAACAGCCGGTCGACGTCGACGGCGTCCTCACCGGCCGTGCGACCTTTGCCATCCCCGGCCACATTGGCCTCGGCTGGCATACCCTGAGGGCGGACGCCGACGGCACGCTGGCCCAGTGTCCGCTGATCGTGACGCCCGGCCGGCTCCGGACCTCGGCCCGGCTCGCCGGACGTCGCTCCTGGGGGTTGACGGCCCAGCTCTACTCCGTGCGGTCCGCGCGGTCGTGGGGGATTGGCGACTTTGCAGACCTCACCGACCTCGCCGTCGTCGCAGGTGAGCAGGGGGCCGGCTTTGTCCTGGTCAATCCGCTGCACGCCGCCGAACCGGTACCGCCTGTGGAAGACTCCCCGTACCTGCCCACCACACGGCGCTTTTTCAATCCCCTCTACCTGCGGGTCGAGGAAATCCCGGAATACGGTTATCTGGACGCACCCGGCCGGGCCGAGGTGGCGCGCCTGGCCGCGAGCCTGCAGGCAGCCAACCAGTCCCGGGACCTCCTGGACCGCAACGCCGCCTACGCGGCGAAGCTGGCCGCCCTGGAACTCGTTTATGCGGTCCGCCGGGGACCAGCCCGCAACCGGCAGTTCGCCGACTTCTGCGCCGAGCAAGGACAGGGACTCGAGGACTTTGCGCTGTGGTGTGCGCTAGCCGAACAACTGCCGCCGTCGGCGCCGGAGTGGGCCGGGCCGGCGGCACACCCGGATTCACCGTACTGTGCCGAGCAGCGTTCAACGCTCGCCGCCCGGATGGATTTCCACCGCTGGCTCCAGTGGCTCTGCGACCAGCAGCTCGAGGCGGCACAGCGCTCGGCGCATCAGGCAGGCATGGAGATCGGCATAGTCCATGACCTCGCGGTCGGCGTGAAACCTGGCGGCGCCGACGCCTGGACCCTGGCCGGTGTCCTGGCTCGGGGCGTGAGCGTGGGCGCACCGCCGGACATGTTCAACCAGCAGGGCCAGAACTGGTCCCAGCCGCCGTGGCATCCGGGCAGGCTCGCCGAATCCGGGTACGCCGCCTACCGCGACATGCTCCGGACTGTGTTGCGGCACGCCGGGGGCATCCGCGTGGACCACATCCTGGGCCTGTTCCGGCTCTGGTGGATCCCCGAGGGCGCCGGCCCGGGCAACGGCACCTACGTCTATTACGACCACGAAGCCCTCATCGGCATCCTCGCGCTGGAGGCTCAACGCGCCGGGGCGATCGTGATCGGTGAGGACCTGGGCGTGTTCGAACCCTGGGTCCGCGACTATCTGGCCGAACGGGGGATCCTCGGCACCTCGATCCTCTGGTTCGAACATGACGCGAACGGCCCCATCCCGCCGGAACACTACCGCCAGCAATGCCTGACGAGCGTGAACACGCACGATCTTCCCCCGACGGCGGGCTACCTCGCCGGTGAGCACGTCACCTTGCGGGAATCGCTGGGGCTTTTGGGGCGCCCCGTGGATGAGGAACGCGCCGAGGCAGCGGCAGAACAGGAGGCGGTCCTGGCGCAGGTCCGGGCCCGCGGATTGCTGGCGGAAGGCGGCGGCACGGACGGCCCGGATGTCCGGACGACGGTCGAGGCGCTCTATGCCTACACGGCGCTGGCACCGTCCGCGCTGCTGGGCGTGGCGCTCGTGGACGCCGTGGGGGAGTCGCGGACCCAGAACCAGCCGGGCACCAGCACCGAGTATCCGAACTGGCGCATCCCGCTGGCCGGGCCCGAGGGCGTCGTCCTGATCGATGACCTGCCGGCCAATGAGCGCTTCCTGTCCCTCCTGGGTACGGTCCGGAATGCACTCCATTGCGCCACTGATGAGTGATCTGCTGAACCAGTAGGTCAGGTATTTCCCGGCCTACACACAGGAACGGGTGCCCATAATGGTCCCGAAGCTCCGGTCAACCGCTATTTGGTCGGAGCTTCGCCACGTCCGAGTGCACCCGGCTGTCTCCGGTGAAGCTAAGCCTTGTCCTCGACGAGGATGACCAGGGTCTCGGGCAGTACGCCGTCGTAGGCCATCGCCTCGCCCATTGCTTCGCTTTGCATCGCAGCCTTGAATGCGTCCAAGTCAGGAACGTCCATCATTACCGCAACGTGCTTGGGGTTCTGCGGGTCGACGAACGTCCGGATGTTGGTGACGCCAAGAGGGCCGAACACCTCTTCGCGCTTGGGTGAGGCAAGCCAGTGATCCTTGTCTTTGATGTCGTGGTGGCCGATTATGGTTGGCATGGCGCATCCTCTCTTAGGGGGCCAGCGGTCCGCAGGCCCACTGCGCCGAAGGCTACTCGCCGCTCCATAGCCGGGCAAGACTATCTTCTTGCCGCATGCCGCCGGGATCTGCGTGCCTTCGGAATGGCCGTGCTCCACAGGATGGCCGCCCGACTCGTTTACCGGGTTTCCCGGTCGCGCTCCTGCGATAAGGGCCTTTGGGCACAGGCCGGACGCACGTGTTCGTTCCTACAATGAATCATGGCCGCCGACGTAACCGAGGTGGAACACAAGTACAGCCCGGCGGAATCTGCTGCCCTTCCGCAGCTGGCCGCTCTTCCGGGAGTAGGCCGCGTGGGCGAGGCCGCCATCGAGGAGCTGGACGCTGTCTATTTCGACACCGAAGAACTGGCACTGGCCGCTCAGCGAATCACCCTGCGGCGACGCACCGGCGGCCAGGATGCGGGGTGGCACCTGAAGCTCCCGCTCGCCGCGGAGGGACGCCGTGAAATCACGGAGCCGCTTGGAAGCGATCAGGGTCCGGTCCCGGAGCGTCTGCGTCAGTTGGTGCAGGTTCATGCCCGGAGTCACGGGCTGGTGCCGGTCGCACGGCTCAAGACCCGGCGGAACTCGATTCCCCTGTATTCCGCCCAAGGCACGGTCCTGGCCTCGTTCAGCGACGACCGGGTGGAAGCGCAAACCTTCCTGACCCCCGCGGAACGGTCGCGTTGGCGGGAATGGGAAATTGAACTCGTCGACGGCACCAGACAGCTGCTGGCCGACGCGGATGATGTGCTCGCCGCGGACGGAGTCCCCGTGGCCGCCCTGCCGTCCAAGCTGGCCAGGGCGCTCGGTTCTAACGTACCTGTGAGTCCCGCAGCGGTGCCCGACCCGCGCCGGCACGGGCCGGCGTCGGACGTCCTGCTGTTGTACCTGGCCCAACAGGTTCAGGCCCTCAAGGAGCACGATCCGGGTGTCCGCACTGACGAGCCGGATGCCGTGCATCAGCTGCGGGTGGCCGCGCGCCGGTTGCGGTCGGCGCTGGCGTCGTTCCGGAAGCTCATGGACGCCACGACGCCCCGGTTCCTAAGGGCAGAGCTCCAGTGGCTGGCCGGCGCTGTTGGAGAGGCGCGGGACACCGAAGTCATGCGGGCCAGGCTCAAGGACCTGATGAGTGCCGAGCCCGCTGAGCTGTTGATGGGTCCGGTTGCGCAGCAGATCGAGGAGAACCTTGGCGCCACCTATCACCAGGCCCATGCTGCAGGGTTAGCGGCGCTGGACAGCGACCGCTACTTCCGCCTCCTCGATTCCCTCGATGCCCTGATTGCCGGACCGCCCCTCACGGACGCTGCAAGCGGGGATGCACGGCGGACAATTGGCCTTCTTGTCTTGGCTGAACGCAAACGGTTGAAGAAAGCCGTTCGCGCCGCGATCAGCGCGACGGGAACGGCGCCGGAGGATGCCGCGCTGCATGAAGTCCGGAAATGCGCCAAGCGCTTGCGCTATGCCGCCGAAGCGGCAGCCCCGATTTTCAGCAAGCAGGCAACGTCCCTTGCTCAAACCGCGGAGGGGATCCAGGAGATCCTCGGGGACCTCCAGGACAGCGTCGTAACCCGGGAAACCCTTCGAATGCTGGCGGCCCAGACCGCGGCGGGCGGGGGCAACGGATTCAGCTATGGGCGCCTGCACGCGCTGGAGCAGCAGCGCGGCGAGGAGGCCCGTGCCAGCTTCTACCGCGCGTGGCGGAAGTCCAGGCCGGAGCCTCTCCACTGGAACTAGACGCCGTTCGCAACCGCAGAGAGAGCCCTATGACCGAACCCCGCACCGGCTTGCCGGCCATCTGGTCAGACGGACTCGGCCGCGCGAGCATCCGCGCCGTCCAGGCCCTGGCGGTGGCTGCCCTTGCCTACGCGATCATTTGGGCCGCCACGCGCATCCCGCTTGTCATCATCCCGGTCCTGATCGCCGTCATCCTGGCTGCAGCGATTTCCCCGCTCGTCCGCTGGCTCACCGGGCATGCCTGGCCGCGCGCCCTCGCCGTCGTCGCCTCCTTCGTGGCCATCCTCGCAGTCGTCGGAGGCATCATCACGGGCATCGTCTTCCTGGTGAACAACCAGTGGGCAGAGCTCTCAGCCCGCGCCGCTGCGGGGATTGACCAACTGCATGCCTTCCTGAATAACGGGCCGGTCCCCGTCACCGACCGACAGATCACCGCAGCCATCGACTCTGCCCGGGTGTTCCTCACTTCCAGCACCTTCGGCGCAGAAGCCCTCACCGGGGCACGGACCGTGGGGGAAATCTTCACCGGCGCGTTACTGATGGTCGTGACCTTGTTCTTTTTCCTCAAGGACGGCCTTGAGATCCGGACCTTTCTCATCGGCTTCCTTCCCGCGGACCACCGCGCCAGGGCACGCCTGGCCGCGGACCGCAGCACCGCCGTCCTGGGCGGGTACGTCCGCGGCACTGCCATCGTCGCCGCAATCGACGGCCTCACCGTCGGGATCGCCCTCGCCGTTATGGGAGTTCCGCTGGCCCTCCCGCTGGGTGTGTTCATCTTCATGGGCGGATTCATCCCCATCGTCGGTGCCACAGTCGCAGGCACCCTGGCGATCGCCGTCGCGCTGGTCTCCAACGGTCCCATCCAGGCGCTGATCGTCCTCGCCATCGTCATCGCGGTGAACCAGCTCGAACACCACTTCCTGCAGCCGGTCCTGATGGGCAAGGTGCTCAGCATCCACGGGCTCGCCATCCTGCTCGTCCTGGCCGCCGGCACTATCCTCGCCGGAATCGTCGGCGCGCTGCTGGCCGTTCCGATCACCGCCGTCGCCTGGACCGTCCTCAAGACGTGGACCGAAAAAGATCAGCTGCCCGGACCGGAGATGCCGGTGCCCGAGCTGCCGGACGGAGAGCCCCTTGAGTGAGAGGGCATGAAAGGCCCTGTCGTGGACATCCCGGCGTGGCTGGTCCAGAATCGGAATGTGCCCCCGGCCAAGCAGTACGGGCTTTTCTTCGAAGGTGACATGCCGCCGCGGCGCTCCCTGCGCACTGCGTGGCTGCTGGCATTGTTCTTGGGCTTCACGGGCGCGGACCGGTTCTACCTTCACCGCCCCGTCACCGGCGCCCTGAAGCTGTTGACGCTCGGCGGCGCCGGCATCTGGTGGCTCATTGACCTGTTCCGGATCACCGAAGAATACGCTGCCGACGGTGCATCAATGCCCTTAGTCGGGACCGACTCCCTGCGACGCGGCCTGCGCACGGCCTCAATTGTCCTGGTCGGCGCCTTCACGGGTGCGCTGTTCTGTGTCACCGCGGCCCCCGTCACCGGGACTGTCACCGCCACTGTCACCGCCGTAAACGCCCTGCTGCACCCGGCCCCGCCGCCACCGGCGAAGGAGTGGGTCACCGTCGCGGAGGCCTCGGGCACGAAACCCCCGGGGCCGGTCGTGACCGTTACCGGCAAGCTCCACATCGAGTACGCCTTCACCGGGCCCGCCGTCGCCTACCTCCAACCCGTGAAAGGGCCGGCGCTCACCGTGCTGTCCCTGGTCAAGGCCGGCGCCGGGGCGATCGGCCTCACCCTGGCCCCGGGAACGTACACACTGATAGTCAGCACCACCGGCACCATCTGGCACCTCACGGCCCAGGAATACCGTCTACCCGGGTAGGGCAGGACGGAGTAACACACGGTCCTGGTCGCCCGGAAAGTGTTCACTTTCACGGAGTACTCCGTCCGGGTGGAACAAAGACAAACCGGCGGGAAGGGCATCGGAAGGCGATCCCGGCCGGCTTTCTTTTTTGCCTTGACTCCGGGTAAGCAACGGGCGCACAGTGATGGCCTGTGGCTGGGGCAGTACACATCCATATCGCAAACCGGGCAGGCCGGTCACGACCGACTATTGTCCGTACCTGCTTGACGGAGAACCCCCATGCCAGACATCGGCTTCCAGCACCACGTTCCGGCCAGTGCACCATCGACGGACAGTCCGCGTCCTCGATGGAGAGCCGCTCTGGTGGCCGTGGTCCTGGTCCTCGCCGGCCTCCTTGGGGTCGCGCCACCAGCCCAGGCAATCTATAACGGAACCATCCTCAGCCCCAACAAATACCCGTGGGCCGTGAGAATCCAGCTTGTCTATCCCGATGGTGCCGTCGCTACCTGCAGCGGGGCCTTGATCAGCTCCTATGCGGTCGTCACTGCCGCTCACTGCCTTCACTACAACGGCGGAACGCCACGAACAGCGGACGTCACGTTCCACTATGGATCTCACCCCGGGCAATTCACCGTGCCGGTCCCGGTCTCGCAGGGAGGGCTGATTGTCCACCCGGGCTTCAACGAGTCGTTGCTCAGGGACGACATCGGCGTACTCCATCTGGCGCATCCCGTGGCTGAAGTGCCAATTCCGCTGGCCACAGTGAATCCTCCGGCGAACACCAGCGTCGTGCTAGCCGGCTACGGCTGCCTCGGAGACCCGTTCCTCAGCCATCAAAGCTGCCCTCTCGGCCTGCCTGCCAGCCTCGCGGCGATGTCCACGAGAGTAGTCGCCTCGGGGTCATGTTCGTCTATCACCGGGGAATGGAGTTTCTGCACCTTCTCGCGCGCCAAATCTGCCAACCACGGCGACAGCGGGGGGCCGGTGCTGCGGACGGAAAACGGCGTTCTCAAGCTTGTCGGGATCATCTCTGCCTACGAAGACCCGCCCGCGGCGAAGTACCTCGACTTATCGACGTCCATCCCGTACGAGTCATCCTGGATCCGGGCGACCCACAGCGGAGTCTGAGTTACAACAAAAAAACACCCTGGAATCCTTTGATTCCAGGGTGTTTCCCATTGTGCGCGGAGGGGGACTTGAACCCCCACCCCCTTTCGAGGACTAGCACCTCAAGCTAGCGCGTCTGCCATTCCGCCACCCGCGCAGGTGGTAATTCCGAGTTCGTTTCGCCTTTCAGCGTTTTGCTTTTCTCGGAAGCAGCGAGAAAGACTCTAGCACGACTTTTCCGGAAACAAATAATCGGGGTCAGCGGGGGTGGTGTGGGTAGGCTGAAGCAAGCAATTGAGCCACCCGCCACGAGGAGCCGCTATGACTGACAACCGGACCGACATCAGGCCCGAGGACGAGGTCGTCAGGATCTGCCAGGAGCTGATCCGGATCGATACATCCAACTACGGCGACGGCTCCGGCCCCGGTGAACGCGCGGCCGCCGAGTACACCGCCGGGCTCATGGCCGAAGTCGGGCTGGACGCCGAAATCTTCGAGGCGGCCCCGGGGCGTGCCAGCGTGGTGACCCGGCTGGCGGGGGAGGACCCCTCCGCCAGCGCCCTCGTGGTCCACGGCCACCTGGATGTGGTGCCGGCCCTCCGCGAGCAGTGGTCGGTGGACCCCTTCGGCGCCGAACTCAAAGACGGCCTGATCTGGGGACGCGGCGCGGTGGACATGAAGGACATGGACGCCATGATCCTGTCCGTGCTGCGCAACTTCGCCCGTACGGGCCGCAAGCCCAAGCGCGACATCATCTTCGCGTTTTTCGCCGACGAGGAAGCCGGCGGCACCTACGGGGCCCGCTACGCCGTCGACAAGCGCCCCGAACTCTTTGAGGGCGCCACGGAGGCGATCTCCGAGGTCGGCGGCTTCTCCGCGACCATCGGCGGGCAGCGCACATATCTGCTCCAGACGGCCGAGAAGGGCCTCTCCTGGCTCCGCCTCGTCGCCCACGGCCGCGCGGGCCACGGCTCGCAGATCAACACGGACAACGCCGTGACGCGGCTCGCCGGCGCGGTCTCCCGGATCGGTGCCTACAACTGGCCGATCGAACTCACTCCCACCACGCGGCAGTTCCTCGACGGTGTGACCGAACTCACGGGCGTCGAATTCGATCCGGACGATCCGGACAAGATCCTCAAGGAACTCGGTACCGTGGCCCGGTTCGTCGGCGCCACGCTGCAGAACACCACCAACCCCACGCTGCTCAAGGGCGGCTACAAGCACAACGTCATCCCTGAATCCGCCGAGGCCCTCATCGACTGCCGCACCCTGCCCGGGCAGGAGGAGCACGTGCTGGAGATCGTCCGCGAACTCGCCGGGACCGGCGTGGACATCAGCTACGTGCACAACGACGTCTCACTGGAAGTGCCGTTCGCCGGGAACCTCGTCGATTCAATGATCGACGCCCTGCATTCCGAGGACCCCGGCGCCAAGGTCCTGCCCTACACGCTCTCCGGCGGAACGGACAACAAGTCCCTGAGCCGGCTCGGCATCACCGGTTACGGTTTTGCCCCGCTGATGCTTCCGGACGAGCTCGACTTCACCGGCATGTTCCACGGCGTGGACGAGCGCGTCCCGGCTGATTCCCTGAAGTTCGGTGCGCGGGTGTTGAACACCCTGCTCACCAACTACTGAGCGGACGCGCCGCCATGACGCCCGAGGACATCCTTGCCGGGCCGCTGCTGGACCGGATCCGCGGCCGCGCCGCCGGCTATGACCGCGACAACGCCTTCTTCCATGAGGACCTCGCGGACCTGAAGGCGGCCGGGTACCTGACGATCTTCGTCCCGGCGGCCGACGGCGGCCTGGGACTCGGCCTGGCCGACGCGGCGCAGCTGCAACGCCGGCTCGCGACGGCGGCGCCGGCCACCGCGCTGGCGGTCAACATGCACCTGGTGTGGACCGGCGTCGCGCACGTCCTGGCCGCCCGGGGTGACTCCTCACTGGATTTCGTCCTCAAGGACGCTGCACAGGGGGAGGTCTTCGCGTTCGGGAATTCGGAGGCCGGGAACGACTCCGTGCTGTTCGATTCCCGCACCGAGGCCGCCCCCTTGCCCGACGGCGGCTACAGCTTCACCGGCCGCAAGATCTTCACGAGCCTGTCCCCGGCGTGGACCCGGCTGGGGATCTTCGGGAAGGACGCCTCCGCCGCGGACGGTGCCGGGGAACTGGTCCACGGATTCATCACGCGGGACACGCCCGGGTACAAGATCCTGCCCGACTGGGACACCCTCGGCATGCGGGCCAGCCAGTCCAATACGACGGTCCTGGACGGTGCCGTCGTGCCGGCGGAGCGGATCTTCCGGAAGCTTCCGGTGGGTCCCAACGCGGATCCCTTGATTTTCGCGATCTTTGCCTGCTTCGAGACCCTGCTTGCAGCGGTGTACACGGGCATCGGGGAACGGGCGCTCACGCTCGGGGTGGAGGCCGTGAAGCGCCGGACATCCTTCAAGAACGGCGGCCGCAGTTACGCCCAGGATCCGGATATCCGCTGGAAGGTGGCAGAAGCGGCGATGGCCATGGATGCGCTCTACCCGCAACTGTCCCGCGTGGCAGCCGACGTCGACGAACTCGCGGACCTGGGCAACCAGTGGTTCCCCCGGCTCGTGGGCGTCAAGGTCCGGGCGACGGAAACCGCCCGGACCGTGGTGGATCTCGCCATCCGGGTGTCCGGAGGCTCCAGCTACTTCCGCGGCTCCGAGCTCGAGCGGCTGTACCGGGACGTGCTCGCGGGCATGTTCCACCCGTCGGACGATGAATCAGCGCACAACACCGTGGCGAACGCCTGGCTGGGTCCGCTGGACACGCCCTGACTGGACACGGCCTGGAGCGGCCCGGGGCGTCCTAGACGGTGCGCTGGACCTGGATGACCTTGCGGCGCAACCAGAAGCGGCGTCCGCCGCCGACATAGAGGCGGCTGCGCTCCAGCTCCCATTTGCCGTACTCGGAATGCTCCACGAGCCGGCGCCGGGCCTCGGGCAGAGAATCCTCAGGACCGACCGTCAGGACGAGGTACTCGTACTGCTTGACATAGTCCCGTTCCCGCCGGACCGAGCTGCTCAGAAAATGTTCTTTCATTGCTCTCCATTTTCGTCTTTTTCCGGCTAACGTGAAGTCATGAGCATCGATCCGCGTGTCGCGCTTCAATCCCTGACCTCTGCACTGGAAGAACACCTGGCGGCCGTCTCCGCCCGCAGGAGTGACGGGGATCCCGCGGTCGAAGCGGCGTTCTTCGCCGTTGCTGATGCCTTTGAAGTCTACGACGACGCCCTGTACGAAGCGTACGGCGAAGTGACGCCCCTCGAAGTGATCGACGGCGACGAAGAGGACGAGGACGACGAGGACGTCGACGACGAAGAAGACCTCGAAATCCTGCAGAACTCAGAGAACTAAACGCGTAGAACGTTGTCGGTCCGCCCGGGCCGGCGCCCACGGCTAGCAGAGGGCACCCCGTCAGCCCTTAGACGGGGTCGGAGACGTCTTCGAGCGCCTGCGCGATCTCCGGGGGGAGCGGGGCGAGTGTCGCGTCCAGGATCTCCTTGAGCTGCACCGGGGTCCGTGCGCCGACGACGGCGGTGGCCACCCCCTGCTGGGACAGGAGCCAGCTCAGCGACACGTCCAAGGCCGTCCGGCCAAGCCCCTTCGCCGCCATCGCGACCGCCTCGACCACGCTGGACGCCGGCGCCTCGAGATAGGGCTCCACATACGTGGCGAGCCGCTGCTGGGCGGCCCGGGAGTCCGCGGGGATGTGACCCCGGTATTTTCCGCTCAGGACACCCCGTCCCAGCGGACCCCAGGCCATGAGGCCAAGCCCCGCGTCCTCGATCGCCGGAATCAGCTCAATCTCCGCGGTGCGCTGCAGGAGAGAATATTCGGACTGGTTGGCGACCAGGGGAAAGCCCGCGATCGCGGCGGCCTTAGCCGTCTGCCAGCCGTTGAAGTTGGAAACGCCGACGTAGCGCGCCCTGCCGGAACGTACCGCGAAGTCGAGGGCGGAAAGGGTTTCCTCGAGCGGCACGTTGGGGTCCCAGGCATGCGCGAACCACAGGTCCACATAGTCCGTTCCCAGCCGCGCCAGGCTCGCGTCAAGACCCGAGAGCATCCCGTTGCGGGACGTGTCGACGCTGCGGCGCCCGTCCGTCGTGGTCAGGCCGGCTTTCGTGGAGATCACCACCTCGGAGCGGGCGACGACGTCGCCCAGCATGCCGCCGAGCATGGCCTCGGCCTGCCCGTCGGCGTAGGAAGCAGCGGTATCGATCAGCGTCCCGCCGCCATCGACGAAGGCCCGCAGCAGGGCGGCGGCATCCTGTTCCTCGGTTTCCCGGGCCCAGGACATGGTGCCAAGGGAAAGGGCGGACACGCGCAACCCACTGTTGCCGACATAACGCTGCTGCATGTCAGCAAGCTTACGGGGATTCGGGCTGCTTCATAACGTAGGGTCTATAGACGTGAACTGGATACAAGCGGCTCTGCTGGGCCTCGTACAGGGACTGACCGAGTTCCTCCCGATCTCCTCAAGCGCCCATCTGCGGATTGTCGGTGCTTTCCTCCCGAACGCGGCCGACCCCGGCGCGGCCTTCACGGCCATCACGCAGCTGGGCACCGAGACGGCGGTGATCGTCTATTTCTGGCGCGACATCCTGCGGATCATCCGCGCGTGGGCCGGTTCACTCTCCGGCAAAGTGTCCCGGCAGGACCCGGATGCGCGCATGGGCTGGCTCGTGATCCTGGGCAGCATCCCGATCATCGTCCTCGGCCTGCTCTTCCAGGACCAGATCGAATCGGTGCTCCGCAGCCTGTGGGGCGTCGCGACCATGCTGATCTTGTTCGGCATGGTCCTGGCCGTGGCCGACACGGTCGGCAAGCAGGACCGCGAGCTCACGCAACTGACCTACAAACACGGCCTCTATTACGGCCTCGCCCAGGCCCTGGCCCTGTTCCCGGGCGTGTCGCGCTCCGGCGGCACGATCAGCGCCGGCCTCCTGATGGGCTATACCCGTGAAGCGGCGGCCCGGTACTCGTTCCTGCTGGCCATCCCCGCTGTCTTCGGCAGCGGCCTCTACCAGCTGTACAAAGTCGTCTCCAAGGAAGGCATCACCGGCCCGTATGGACTCCCGGAAACGGCCCTGGCCACCGTCATCGCCTTCGCTGTGGGCTATGTCATCATCGGCTGGTTCCTGAAGTACGTCTCAACCCGCGGCTACCGTTTGTTCGTCTGGTACCGGATCCTCCTGGGTCTTTCCCTGTACCTGCTGCTCGGTTTCAATGTCATCAGCGCCTAGCACTAGGCTTGGGCTGTGAAATCCTGGATCTCCCGCCCTGTTCCCCAGCTCCCGGGCAGCATGCCTGCCCTGCGCCTCTTCGACACCGCCAAAGGCGCCATCGTCACCCTGGAGGCCACGGGTGAGCAGTCCATGTACGTCTGCGGCATCACCCCCTACGACGCCACCCATATGGGCCACGCGGCCAGCTATGTCGCCTTCGACCTCCTCAACCGCGCCTGGCGGGACGGCCGCCAACACGTGGCGTACGTTCAGAACGTGACCGACGTCGACGACCCCCTGCTGGAGCGCGCGACGGCCACCGGCGTCGACTGGCGCGACCTCGCGGCCAGCCAAATCGAGCTCTTCCAGACTGACATGGAGGCCCTGAACGTCCTGGCCCCAGACCACTACGTCGGCGCCGTCGAGGCCGTTCCCCTGATCGTTCCCGCCATCGAGCGGCTCCTACGCAACGGCCTCGCCTACCGGGTTTCCGGCACCGGCGGAGAGCCCGACGGCGACGTTTACTACGACGTCGAGGCCGCCGGGAAACATTCGACCGACGCCGTCGACGCCTGGACCCTGGGGTCCGTGTCCGGCCTTTCCGATGCTGAGATGCTGGAGCTTTTCGCCGAACGCGGCGGAGACCCGGGCCGGGCCGGGAAGCGCCAGGCACTGGATCCGCTGCTGTGGCGGGTTGCCCGCGAGGGTGAGCCCAGCTGGCCCGGCGGTGAACTGGGGGAGGGGCGGCCCGGCTGGCACATCGAATGCACCGTGATCGCCCAGCAGTACCTGCCCAAGCCCTTCACCGTCCAA